>CBDCUS010000014.1:0-2927812 GCA_965222815.1 Candidatus Scalinduaceae bacterium | reverse complement strand
TAATCATATATTGGTAATAATCTCCGATCTTAAAGATTCCTGCAGTTCCCTTATCCTTTAATTCAAACCGAACTTTATCATCATCTATAACTCTCAAGAAATCTAATATATAGTCTGGATTAAAACCTATCTCTATCTCTTCGTCAGTGTATTCCACCGTAATTGACAACCGAGCCTCCCCCACATCAGGTGTCAAACACTTCAGCTCCAATAAGTTATTAAAAAATCTGAAACATAACAATTTATATTCCTCTACTGTCATAATTGCACCTTTTCTCACTGCAGAGATAAATTCGGATCTATTTAAAACTGCGGACTTGTTCAATTCTGAAGGTATTACTTTTTCATAATTTGGATATTTGCGGTCAATTAATTGGGAAGATAAAGTTACATTTGTAGTTTTTATCATTATACGTTTCTCATCAATTTTTACCTTAACAGTCGCGTCACTTTCAACAACTGTTTTCAAAATTTGTGATGCACTTTTTATTGGTATTATACAACTTTTTTTCAATCCTGTTGGATTGTTGATTGCTCTTTTTATTTCGGCAAGTCTTCTCCCATCGTTGGTTACCATTTTTGCTTGATCACCTTCGACATCGAAAAATATCCCGCTTGATGCAGTTTTGGCTCGATCTGTTAATGCGATAAACAGAGTTTTTTTGATCATATCAGCAAAAACTCTGTTATCGATCTCTATAAAAGTTTCATCAGTAAAAATTGGGATAACGGGAAAATCCTCAGGATTTGCACAGAGGATTTTAAAGTAACCGTCTTTTCCGGTAATTTCACAAACTCTTTCATTCTCAATCAAATCTATTGTACTGCTATTCCACTCTTTTACAACTGAAGCAATTTTGTTTTCAGAACACACTATTGTACCTGGGACTGATACGTCAAGACTATCAATGTGACATGTTATACTAACTTCAAGGTCGGTAGCTGACAGTTCTAAGCTGTTATTATGAGTAGTAATTTTAACATTTTGCAGGATAGGTTTTAAATTTGAGCTAGAGATAACGTTTTCTACGAGATGAAATCCCTTTCTTAGGATATTGCTGTCACAGGTAACTTTCACTATGGTTGTTTATTAAAATTCAATGAAGTAAGATAAAGTAGTTCTTATAAATTTTTTTATTATACTCTTTATTATGCTAGGTCAATTGTGTTTATAACCTATTAAATAATTTATAACATAATGTATTCAAAAAACATAGGAATATTTCTCCTGTAGATAACTATGTTGAGAACGATACAATTTTTGACGAATAAGTATCATATTTTTTGATAGAGATTTAAACTGAATATAAAAAAACTGTTGTTTGATGACATAAATATGTCAATTATCTACAGGATCTTTACACATTATTGGAAAATCTACTTTGTTAGTTCTTTTTCTACTTTTCTTAACATCATAGAGATATTTCTATCGGTTTTTTTGAGTTTTTTTATTTTTTCCGTAGCATGCATAACAGTCGTATGATCTCGACCTCCTAGATATCCACCAATTTCTTGAAGAGAAAGATTCGTAAATTTACGTGCCAGATACATTGCAACCTGTCGTGGTAACGTAATAGATTGAAATTTCCTTTTAGAGAGGATCTGGGAAATTTGGATGTTAAAATGCCTTGTAACAGTTCTTAATATCTCTTCTATACCGAGAAGTTTTTTTTTATCAGCAAATCCTTCAATAACTTGTTTGACAAGATCTAAACTTATAGCATCGTCATTTATTGATGAATATCTCGCTATATTTACCAGGGTTCCTTCGATTTCTCTCACATTTGATGAGGCGTTTTCGGCAATAAAGCAGGCAACATCATTTGATATTTCTAAGTTTGCTAACGCAGCTTTCTTCTGTACAATTGCAATACTCGTCTCGAAACTTGGCGGATCAATCCGCGTTATAAGTCCCCACCTGAAACGAGATATGAGACGTTCCTCTATTGTTGGTATCTCTTCGGGTGGACAATCACTCGATAAGACAATCTGTTTTTGTCTATTATACAAGCTATTAAAAGTATGGAAAAACTCTTCACGAGAGCTTTGTGATTTTGCTAAAAACTGCACATCATCTATTAACAAAAACTCTATGTTTCGGTACGTGTTTCTAAAACCATTCCAATCTCCGGTCCTTATTGTGGAGATATAGTGATTGATAAAGCTCTCACAGGGGAGAAATAGGGTGTTGAGTTGACGTGCTTGTTGTTGTAAATAGATAGCCTGGAGTAGGTGTGTTTTCCCGAGACCCACCTGTCCATGAATAAAAAGAGGATTGTAGGAGGTGCCGGGGGATTCCGCAACGGCAAGTGCAGCGGCATGTGTAAGTCGGTTACAGGGACCAACTAAGAAATTATCAAATGTATAGTTCTTGTTAATATGAGAGAGTGTATCAATCGTTTTTGGAGCAACTGTTTTTTCTGTTGGATTCAAAAATCCTGGGGCATTATCATCTACAATAAGTGATACATTAATTTTAGACTGTATTGTGTTAAATATGGCTGATAAGATGACATCCATGTAATTCTTTTCTAACCACTCTTTGCAAAAGAGATTCGGTACTTTGATGGAAATTTCATATCTGTTAAGGTTAACAAGAGTTAAATTTTCAAACCAGGTAGTAAATTGTTGCGGTGAAATATTTTCTTTAATATTTTCCTGAATTGAAAACCAGGCCTCTTTCTCTTTTGATTGTAAATTGCTCATTGATAAGTCCAGGATAGTTGTGTTATGTCTTGAAGTTTACTGATTACAATCGTTCAAGTTCCCATGGTAGGATATCACTGTTTTTGGTTTAAAAGTTTTACCCGGAGTGTGTTACATTCTTTCCTATTGATGCCAAACAAAGAAAGTAATTGAGTAGAGTTGAGATCCTTTAACCTAAAGTTTATAGTGGAATTATACTTCTAATTCGTATAATATCAAGTTATAACTGAAAATGGATTAAGGAAAAAATAGTGGCTATTTTTCGATCCGTATGATATTTTGTGATAATATTTTATCTACGTTTGTCACCATATGGAAAGGTTGTTAAGAACATGCATGAGAGTATTGGATCTATTTTAGAGGGATATTGGGTTGGGCAGGGGGGATAGATAATTGAAAATTACTAATGTAAGAGAGAGTGTTAAGTTCAATAAACAGTTTATTCCTCAAATACTGTATGTCTCCCCTGATTTAAAGCTTCCACTCATTTGTCTTGATGCTGGGCAGGAGATACCCTTGCATCCGAGTGGCTTTGGGTTATTTTGTGTTTTGCAAGGTAAGGGTGTTATGGTGGTTGAAGATGAAGAGATAAGTCTCTCTCCAGGACAAGTTGTAGTAGCACCGGAGGGATCTAAAAGGGGAATCAAATGTGTTGAGAAGATAGTCGCTTTAGCTTTTCATGTAAGTTCTTAAGAGAGGAAGATTATGAAGTTAGATGATATTACCGAGTTTTCAGATGAGAAAACAGTTTCAAAGTCCTTGCATGAGACGAAAAAAGTAAAGTCAATTTTTCTCTGTATGAGTGAGGGGCAAACGGAGTTGCAAGATAGTGTGAATCGCAAGGTAGCGATATTAGTCTATTCTGGTACCGGTAGTGTATCTTCCAGTGGTGATGAATATGATGTAAAGGAACAGGACCTTATTGTGTTTGAAAGAGATGAGCCTCGATTGCTTAAGGCGAAAACGAAGCTTACGGCTGTTGTGACATATATACAAGATTAGTTATTTTTTGTTTACATGAAAGGATGAGGAGAATGACAGACTGTAAAACAGTGACACTGGATGTTAGAGATATTCAACCACGTGACAGGCACCCGAAAATTTTTAATACCTTTGACTCTTTGCAAGCTGGAGAAAAGTTGGTATTAATCAATGATCATGATCCTAAACCCCTTAAGTATCAACTTGATGCTGAGAGGACAGGGCAGTGTGATTGGGAGTATATCCTCTCTGGACCGGAAGAGTGGAAAGTAGAAATTGTAAAAAAATAGAGACTCTTTAATCGGTGTACTGTTTACCATCTTCCAAGAGTTTTTCGAACCTATCCATTCCCTTCTCAATATTTTCAAAAGATATGGTATATGATATTTTGATGTGAGAGTCTGAACCAAAACAGATACCAGGGGCAAAGGCAACTTTTTGCCTTATCGAGAACAATGTTTACCAGTTCGCTCAAGTTATGTGCAATCTCTCCTGCAATATTTTTTCCAAACAGACCAGTTACATTGGGAAATACATAAAATGCACCTTTCGGTAATGGACAGGTTAGTCCATCAATATTGTTGAGTACTTCTACAATATATCGTCTTCACTTGTCAAATTCAGAAACCATTTTTGATACAGCTTCATCTTTGACTGTAAGAGCTGCAATTGACGCCTTCTGTTCAAAAGAGGTTGGACACGAAGTTGAATGGTCCTGTATAAGTATAGCGGCCTTAATGAGCTCTTCGGAACCAGGGGTATAACCTATACACCAACCAATCATTGATAACGTTTTTGAAAGACCGTTAATGGTAATGACATTTTTGAAAATTTTTCTTCAAAGGATGTAGAGCTGTAATGTGATGCCCCAGCATAGAGTGTTTTTTCATATATCTCATCTGATATAAGGTATAATCTAGCAGTAATCGCATAATCAGCAATATCATAAAGCCCTTCTCTTGTATAAACTGTTCCGGTTGGATTACAGGGGCTATTGAGAATGAGCAATTTTGTCTTGTCTGTTATGCTACGCTTGAAATCCTCAAGAGTTATCTTAAAATTATTGCTATCAGTAGTTTTAATAAAAACCGGAATGCTGTTTGATAAAGCAGTTTGCTCGGGATAGCTTACCCAATAAGGAGTAGGAATTAACACATTACCACAGTTACATAACATGTTTTGGTGAATAGTTGAGTCCGTTTTCTTCTGACAATTTTTTAAAATAGTCTCTTTAAGATTGATAAGAGTGAAAGAGAGAGAATTATGTCATAGATAGCGAAGTTGGGGAGTAAGAAGTGAATAGTATGGCGGGAAAACGATTGACAATGAAATACGCTCCTATATAATCGGCCTTTGTCTTAAGCATCTGTTGTGATTTATGGGTGTCATTCATCGAGCGGATTTCCTAAATGCGTATGTAATGGCAGTCGATACCTCCACTCATTATTGATTACCAAACCGAAAACAGAGTAAAATTTCTGGTAATGATATAAATTGAAACTTTCCTACAGAAAAAGTTACCGTTATTTCATCATAATATTTGCCATATTACTGTTTGTGTCAATACTCTTCTTACCGGAAAAAGAAGGACTTACCTATGATGGTAAAAAAGCCTTGGCTATTTTTGTGGTTTGTGTTCTCTTTTGGGTTACCCATATCATACCTTTGATGATAACGAGTCTTCTTGCCATAATCCTATTTCCTCTTATGGGGGTGATGCCAGCAGATAAGGTCTATTCGCTTTTCGGTAATCAATCTGTTTTTTTTATCTTGGGTTCATTTATTCTTGCCTCATCTGTTACAAGAACAGGTTTGAGTAACCGAATGGCTCTTGTATTTTTGAGGGGGTTTGGACGTTCACCGAGAGTCTTGCTTTTGGGAGTGATGGTCTTATCCGCGTTCTTCTCTTTTTGGATGTCTGAACATGCCGTTGCAGCTATGATGTTTCCGATTGTACTAGCACTTTCTGAAAGTTTGGAGTTGAAACCTTTTGAGAGTAATTATGGAAAGGCGCTTTTCTTGGCAATGGCATGGGGATGTATTATTGGTGGGGTAGCGACATTCCTGGGGGGAGCAAGGGCACCATTAGCGGTTGGAATACTTCGCGATACTACTGGAGAATCTGTTGATTTTATCACCTGGATGATGGCCACCTTACCAACAGTGATTGTAACACTCTTTGCTGTATATTGGTTGTTAATTTTTCTCTATCCGATTGAAGTTAAGGAGGTATCAAGGGCGCGAAAGTTTCTCCTCAATAGAATCTCATCTGTGGGTAAAGCGGAGAGGAAAGAGTGGTTCGTTGGGATCTTGATGGTTGGAACGATTTTTTCATGGATCTGTTTTGGAGAGAAGTATGGTCTTGCCAATATTGCTTTAGCGGCGGTAGTTATCGCATTCGTATTTAATCTATTGCGGTGGAAGGAAGTCGAGGAGGATGTAAACTGGGGTCTTATTCTGATGTATGGGGGTGCGATATGTCTCGGGTTGGCTTTAGGGAATACGGGTGCTGTTAAGTGGTTGGTTGATATCACTCCTCTCGGTTCGGTTCAGTCACCATTTCTCTTGATTATGATTATATCGTTCATTGCGATTTTTTTAACTGAAGCTATAAGCAATACGGCAGTTGTTGCACTTATGATGCCCATAACTATAGGACTCGCAATTGATCTTTCAATAAACCCAATTATAACTACCTTAGCAGTAACCGTTCCGTCTGGATTAGCCTTTATTTTACCAATGGGGACACCGGCAATGGCAATAGCTTACTCATCAGGTTTTATTGGGCCGCGAGATACTCTCATCAGTGGATTAATTTTGAAAATTTTTGCATGGGTTTTCTTTGTTATTTTTGCCTACTATTATTGGCCTATCTTAGGAATTACGTGGTGAAGAATGGATAAATTACTATTAATACTTTCAACGACAAGAAGATCAAATAAGTGTATTGAAGAGGCTATTGATATTGCGTATAAGCGCAAAGCACCGTTAATAATACTCTTTGTTGTTGATGAAGAAATTCCTCAGAAGATATTGGAAAAAATGTCAGAAGATGGTTGGATTGGTGGAAAACCTACTGAAAGTCTATTTAATGCAGTATTAGACGAGTATTCCGTCCAGGGTCGGGAAAAGGTTGCAGAGATTGAAGATATGGCAAAGTGCAGGGGTATTCAGTATGAGTCTATGATAAGAAAAGGTAAATTCATAGATGAGGCAATGGCAGTCATTGAGGCAGAAAATGTGAACTTAATCTTTGTAACGAGGAGGAGAAGATCGGGTGTGTCGAGGTTTTTTTTTGGTTCTGCTGTAGCGGAACTTGAGGAAATGGTTACCTGTGAAGTGAAAATAATTGATGAATAGAGAAAGTTTCATATTTTGCTGTATATTAAAAAAATATTTACAAAATGGAAAAAAGAGAGTACCCTTCAGTTAAGGAATTCTTCCCACCACTTCAAGAATCAATTTGTCTCTACCTGTAACTACTGCTTAAGAGCATCTATAGCAGCTATGTGTAATTCTCTCTTAAAATTTTAATTCGTTTAGCTAGGCTATAGAATGACTTCAAAAAATGAGTTCAAAAAGTATTTAGTTTCGTTTGACAGTAAAAGTCTGAAACATATTCATACCGATACACTGATAATAGGTAGTGGTGTTGGCGGTTTGAGTACTGCTATTCACGCTGCAGATGCAGGGTCAGTCTTAATAGTTACAAAGGCAAAAATGAATGAAAACAGTACCGAATATGCACAAGGAGGAATTGCAGCATGTTTGAGTCCCGAGGATAGTTTTACGAAACACATAAATGATACACTTGATACCGGTCATGGTTTCTGTGATAAAGATGTTGTAAACGGCATAATCCGGGAGGGACCGCAACGAATAGAAGAACTCATTGATTGGGGTGCAAACTTTGATAAAGAGGATGGCGTATTAGTTTATACAAAAGAGGGAGGGCATAGTTTTCCGAGAATACTCCGAGCAGGAGGGGATTCAACTGGTAAAGAGATTGAAGATACCCTTTTACAAGTTGTATTAAATCATCCGAACATCGAGGTTCTTGAGTATACATTTGCTATTGACCTCCTAGTAGAAAATAATTCTTGTAAAGGTATTCTGGCTTGGAGAGAAAAAGAGGGGAAAATAGTTATATGTGCCAAATCGGTTATCCTGGCAACGGGTGGTTGTGGACAGATTTACCGGGAGACCACGAATCCGGAAGTAGCAACTGGAGATGGGATTGCAATGGCTTACCGCGCAGGAGCAGTGCTTCAGGATCTCGAATTTATGCAGTTTCATCCGACGACTCTGTATGTAGTTGGGGCAGAAAGAGTCCTTATTTCTGAGACAGTTCGTGGTGAGGGAGGAATTCTAAGAAATAAGTATGGTGAGAGATTTATGCCTAAGTATGATACAAAGGCAGAATTAGCTCCGCGGGATATCGTAAGTAAGAGCATTTTACATGAGTTACGAAAGACCAATTACACCCATGTTTTTCTTGATGTAAGACACATTCCCAAAGAGAAGCTGAGTAAGAGGTTTCCTAAAATTGAAAAATTGTGTGCCTCATTTGGTATCGATATAAGTAAGCAATTAATACCGGTGCATCCAAGTGCCCACTATATTATTGGTGGTGTGAAAGTGGATCAAAAAGGTAGGACAAACATTAACAATTTGTATGCGTCCGGAGAAGTTGCATGTTCAGGATTACATGGGGCAAACCGTTTGGGAAGTAACTCACTGCTGGAAGGTTTGGTATTTGGCTACCGGATTGGTAAAGAGATATGTACAAGATTGGATCAAAAGAGTGCAGATGATTTATCGTCTCGATTTTTCCAAGAGTCTTCACAAAGCCATAGATATCGAGAACTTGATTTGGAAGATGTAAAAAACTCACTCAGAAGTATTATGTGGCGGAATATCGGAATCGAGAGAGAGGGAAAATCTATTGATGAGACAATCAAAAATATTACCCATTGGTCCCAATATATTATCGATAATGAATTTTCAACTCCTCTTGGTTGGGAAGTTCAGAATATGTTGACAGTTACTAGGTTGATTTGTCTCTCAGCCTCAATAAGGACTGAATCACGGGGGGTTCACTACCGATTAGACTTTCCTGAATGTGATGAGAAAAAGTGGAGAAAACACATAACTGTTTGCAATGGCAAATACGGTTATGAATCATGTTGATTACCTTTCTCTTAGTATTCAAGAAAGTAGTTTAAAATAAATATTTTGGTTTTTTTTCCCCCTATTTTCTCAATTATTGTAAGATTCTAAAATTTCAACTTTCTCTTTTCCGATAGTAAGGCAATGAGGGGAACAGCGTTGGGCCATTTTACTGTTTTCCTAACCGAAAAGCTTCTCAAGCTCTCTTTAACACTATTTCAGTACCAGTCTTAACAAGAAATTTTTGGGATATTTGTCTCTTCACCCTTATAATTTCTTACTGTGTACTCTTTCGTATTTTTGTCAACAATATAGTAGTCCGGCATTAACGGAATTTTTCCGATGTTGGTTGCAAGTACATACATCGGTTGCGCGAGACCTGTAGTATGCCCTCGTATTGCATCACGGATCAATTCAGCGCCTTTTTCCACTGAGGTGCGAAAATGATCGATTCCCGGAGCAGGTTCACAAAAAAACAGATAATAGGGGCGGATGCGAATGCGAAGTAATTGTTGATGTAGTTCTCTAAAAGTATCTACTTCATCGTTGATTCCCTTTAATAATACTGCCTGATTCCCCACATTAATTCCGCAACTCATCAGGTCGTAAACCGCTTTTGCTGTTTTAGGGGTAATCTCCTTTGGGTGGTTGCATTGAGTATTGATCCAGACCGGGACTTGGTGGAATCCTCCAATAGCCTTTTGCAACCCTTTTGTAACTCGATGGGGTAGAACAATCGGTAACCTGGATCCTATACGTATCATTTCAATATGCGGCATCTCGCTGAGTTTGGTAATCAGATATTCCAGTTTATCATCTGATAAGAGCAGAGGGTCACCACCCGTAATCAGTACGTCGCGAATCTCCGTATGTTCGGCAAGCCAAGTCAATCCCTCATCGACATCAAACCGTAGTTGCAAATCCTTGTCGACAACCAGCTCCTTGCGGAAACAGTAGCGACAGTACACACCACAAACATCTACAACGGTAAAAGCAATGCGGTCATGATACTGACGGGCAATGCTATCAGGACGAACTTCATTGGTTGCTCTATTCTCTTTCCATACAAGGTAGTTTGGTATTCCGTACTTATTAACCTGTTCTTTTAAGGAGGGAATAACCTGCTTTCGGAGAGGGCAATTTGGATCATCTCTATCCATCAAAGAAGCAAAATAGGGAGTTGTTCCCCACTTGGTTTTTAAGGTTTCAATTGCTGCCCTTTCATCATCAGAAACATTGATATACTTTTCAAGTTTTTCAAGGGTATTCACCTGATTATTCATCTGTTCGACCCACTCTTCTACCATCGTTTCCTCCAATAATGTAGTGACAAATCCATTTTTAATTTATGTTAGGAAAATATGTTTTTTCATGACCATTACGCTAGATTGTTAAGCTAGGGTGGAATAATTTTCAATGGAATGTTTTACACAACTGTGAGAGATATTTTATGAGAAAATCCTCGAAAAACGTCCAATTCGTGTTACTTACCTGTTTATAGTATACCAACTAAGGATAAAGAGGTCACCAATAATATCAATTTGCTTCAGCTAAGGAAATTTTGTAGATTGATGTTTCACTTGTCTCAAGATTGATATTTATCAAAAAATGGAAGAGTTTCTTCTCATGGGAAGGATTTCTGTTGCAGGGTGTGAGTTATTAAAAATCCAAGGAGATGTCAAGGGCATTGACAGAGTGAGTTATCCTTCCGATCGAGATTCTGTCTACACCAGTCTTTGCATACGCTTCTACGTTATTGAGTGAGATGTTGCCCGAGGCTTCTACTAACGTGTGTTTACTTAAGGTTGTTTCTTGGGCATTTTCGAATTCCCTAATCTTCCTTATGGCCTTTACTACTTTTGATGGGTCCATATTATCTAACAAAATAATGTCAACACCAGCTTCTAGTACTGTCTTAATGCTGCTGATATCTTCGACTTCTATCTCTATAAGAACTCCATTTTTCGTCACTTCCCTGGCAATTTGAACAAGCCTGGATAGATCCAATTTGCTCCCTTCCTCAAATTCGTTACCATTCTGTTTTTCATATGCCTTTGTTTCCACAATCTTGAGATGATTATCCTTCAACAATATTTGATCGTACAGTCCCATCCTGTGATTGTGGCCACCCCCCACCCGTACGGCATAACGTTCTAAGTAACGCAATCCCGGAGTGGTCTTTCGTGTGTCCATAATTTGTGCTGGATAGCCACTAACTCTTTTAACAAACCTGTTTGTCATCGTTGCGATACCTGAAAGCCTTTGTAAAAAATTGAGTACCAATCTCTCAGCAGTGAGTATCGAGATGGTAGGGCCTTTGATTCTCGCTAGTATTGTTCCCTTTTCAATCCTGGCCCCATCTTCAATGTGTGCCGTAAATGATACCTCTCCGTCTACTTGAGAAAAGACATAATTAGCAATCGGTAATCCTGCAACAATACCTGATTCCTTGGCTATTAAAGCCCCCTCAGTTAATGATCCTTCAGGTATAAAGATTTTTGAGGTAATGTCTCCACTACCGATATCCTCTTTTAGGGCCAAGCGCACAATCTCTTTAATCTGATCTGTATTAATTATTGCCTGCAAGTAAACCTCCTGCTTCTGTTTGCAATTGGGTGATTTTGTCTCTTATTTCGGCTGCCTTTTCAAAGTGCAATTCGCGTGCGGCGTTGAGCATCTCCTCCTCGAGCTCTCTTATATATTCTTGTGTAACATACACGCTCTCTTCTTCTTTAATCAACTCTCTCACAACTTTCCTAGAGGAGATTTCCTCATTAATACTTTTTCTAATCCCTTTACGAATAGTCTGTGGTTTAATGTTGTGTTGTTTATTATGCCACATCTGAATTTTACGTCTTCTCTCCGTTTCCTCAATAGCCTTTTGCATGGATTTTGTAACCTGGTCACCATAGAGGATAACCTCTGCATTGACGTTTCGAGCCGTTCTTCCTATGGTCTGGATAAGAGATGTCTCGGAACGAAGAAAACCCTCTTTGTCGGCGTCAAGGATAGCCACCAATGAGACCTCGGGCAAATCTAGTCCTTCTCGAAGGAGATTTACGCCAATAACTACGTCAAACTTGCCGAGTCGAAGATCTCTCAGTATCTCAACTCGCTCTATGGCATTAAGTTCTGAATGCAGGTACATCCCACTGTAACCCTCTTCACTTATATATTCGTACAGATCCTCTGCCAAACGTTTTGTTAAAGTCGTAACGAGAACACGCTCTTTTTTGCTCACCCTCTTCTTAATCTGCTTAAGCAGATCATTCACTTGTGTTTTTGCAGGCAACACCCTGACAATAGGATCCAATAAACCTGTGGGCCTGATAATTTGTTCAACAACTTCACCATTACACTGAGCTATTTCATACTCCCCAGGTGTTGCAGAAACGTATAGTACTTGATTGACCAATGTTTCCCATTCGTCAAAGCGTAAAGGCCTGTTATCCAACGCTGAAGGGAGCCTAAAACCATATTTTACCAATGTTTCCTTCCGTGAGCGGTCACCCTGATACATTCCCCGAATCTGTGGTGTTGCAACGTGCGACTCATCAATAATAAGGAAAAAATCATCTGGTAGATAATCTAGTAAGGTATAAGGACGCTCACCAGGGGCGCGTCCACTGATATGCCGGGAATAGTTTTCAATTCCATGACAGTATCCTATCTCGGAAAGCATTTCCATATCATAACGGGTCTTTGCCTCAAGACGCTGTGCCTCAAAATCTTTATTTTGAGATCGTAACTCCTTCAACCGCGCATTGAGCTCGATCTCAATCGACTCCACAACTTTTTCAACTTTCCCTTCAGGCATAACAAAGTGTTTGGCGGGGTAAATTGAAATCTCTTTCAACTCTTCCAGCCTATCACCCGTTAACGGATCAATAATTGAAAGTTTATCGATCTCGTCTCCAAATAACTCAATACGGTATGCAAACTCTTCATAGGCGGGATAGATCTCAATGACATCTCCCTGTACACGAAATACACCTCTTTCAAATTTTATATCATTTCTTTCATAAAGGATGTCCACAAATTTGGTTAAGAGTATATTTCGTTCTATCTCGTCTCCTCTCTTTAAATGCACGTACATTTCTCTGTACTCTTCAGGAGAACCTAAACCATAGATACACGATACACTTGCTACCAATATTACATCTTTCCGGGTCATGAGTGCACTTGTTGCTGCAAGGCGGAGACGATCAATCTCTTGGTTTATTGTTGCCTCTTTTTCAATATAAATGTCCCTTTGAGGAATATAAGCTTCAGGCTGGTAATAATCATAATAACTCACAAAATATCCAACGGCATTGTCGGGGAAGAACTCTTTAAATTCGCTATAGAGTTGAGCAGCAAGAGTCTTATTGTGTGACATTACAAGCGTCGGTTTTCCTAACTCAGCGATGACGTTTGCCATTGTAAACGTTTTGCCGGAACCGGTTACCCCTAAGAGGGTTTGCTGTTTTTTCCCTGCCTTAAATTTTTCTGTTAACGTCCTTATCGCTTCAGGTTGATCACCTTGAGGTTCAAATTCCGCTACTAATTTAAAAATTGACATTTTACACGTAAGTCTCTTTGACTCACCCTTTATTTCCCCTAAAAAAGGGTGTACTCTTATATTTGAGAACACCTTCGTCTATTAAGACCTTACAGACAGATAAAATAGGTACGGCAAGAAGAAGACCTAAAAAACCTAACAATTGGCTACACACGAGGATTGCAAGGATAATAGCCACGGGATTCAAACCCAGTTTTGTACCTACAATCTTTGGAGTTATCAGCGTACCCTCAAAAAATTGTCCTACACCGAAAACGAGACCTATTAAAAGCAAATGTGAAATTTCTTGAAATTGGATATAGGAGAGGATGAGGGCGGGTACAAGACCAAAGCATATGCCAATGTAGGGTATGATGTTTCCAAATCCCCCCATAACGGCCAACAGATAGGACATAGGTGTCCCGATTATGGTAAGCCCGGTACCATAAATGAATGTCAGGATTACACACACGGTTATCTGTCCTCTAAAAAAAGCCCTGAGATTTTCATCTATCCTTTTAAAAATATCTGAGACCTTCTCTTTCCTATCAAGTGGCAACAACCCTCTACTCTTTGCTACAATAGCATCAAAATCCTTTAAGAGATATACCGTTACAACCCCAAACAGAAGAATGTTCATCAATATCCCAAAAAAACCAAACGTACTGAAGAAAACATTTTTTACCATTCCTATCGCAAAGTTTAATGCCTTTGGTACATATCTCTTCAAATTAAGTATGGATTGTGGAATGGAAGAGCGATTAGAAGTGGATGACTTTTCAGTTGAAGGTGATGTTTCTCCCTCTTCAAGTTTCTTATTTTGTGGATCTTCTTCATCGGTAACCTTCTCTTCTAGTTGTGAGACAAGGAAAGCTCCAATTTCTGTATCTCGGTACTCCTCAATAATTTTTTGCACACTCTCCTGATATTTTGGGTATTGATCCGAGAGGACAGTTGCAACACGTTGAATACCCGTAATCGTTTTTGGGACCGTGTATGTTAACAGTCCGCCCATTATCAAGAAGAGACCCGTTAAGAGTACCCCTATCGCAAGGCCACGAGGAACGTATCTCTTAGAAAATAAGAGTCTTTTATTTGAAATGAAGTCTACTGCTGGATCAAATATATATGCTAATGTGAAGGCAAGAAAGAGAGAGATTAAGATGCCTCTGAGGAAGTAACCAACGAAAAGGAAAATGGCAACAATGCATAACCCGAATATAGCTCTTATCCATATGTTCTCTAACAGTTTTTTCTTTTCCATAGCCCTAATCCGAACAAGTCGGAAAACCATTTCAGATTTGCGAATTACGATTTTCTTTAGGTATTGCTTTGAATAAGTAGAATACAGAAGTCAGAGACAGAATCCAGCATAGTAGATGAGTATGATTCAAGTAGTTTATTTACCTCTTCACGTTGATTTGTCAAAATGTATACATTTAAAAAAACACCTCTGAAATGTTTTAGTCCGCTCTTTATTATTCTGACTCCTGAATTTAATCTTCATACTTTCAAGCAATTCTAACATTTTTATCTATTCTATAATTGAACTTTATCCGAAAAAGAAATTCCTAAAAAATCGTAATTCGTAAATCCCAATTCGTAATTTGTTGCCAAAGCTTGTCCTTGAATATTTGGAACGGGTATTGGTTAAAATATTATTACTAAGGGATTAATTTACAAAGACCAGCTCTTTAATCTTTTTCACTGTTCCCATACCGATACCATCAACCTCACGCAACTGTTCTAATGTCTGAAAAGGACCATTTTGTTTCCGGTGTTCAATAATTGTCTTTGCCCTTTTCTCACCTATGCCAGGTAAAATAATAAGTTCATACCATTCAGCCCTGTTGAGGTCAATTTTTAATTTAATTGATTCAGGATCAATGTCCACTAACTCTGTTTTTGGAAGCCACCAGCGGTGGTCTACTGTGTATTTGATCCCTATTCCAATGAGGAGAGAGGTAACGAGGAAATAGGTAGCAACCATTTCCCTTCTAGAGAATTCAAAAATCTTTAATGGACCAGGTCGTTCAGACATTACGGTAAAAAGTATATAAAATGATAAGATTGTAGATGGTTAAAACGTTTACAGAAATTTTTTGTTTTTTAATCAAAGCACACTTCATCTATCTCTTTTTCCACTCTATATGAGGTATTTTTCGTATCAATTGTTTTGTTTTTTACAACATAGAGTTTTCCTGCAGGTACCTCTATAAGAATTTCACCCGCACCAATTAACTTTACATCTCCTTCAAACTTCACTCTTCCCTGGGGTTTATCTCCGCTTTTTAATAGATTGATGGTTAAAGTCCCTCTGAAGTCATCTACATCGAGAGACGCGTCTTTAAATATCTCAAAAAAATCTTTAGAGTTTATTATGTTTTGATCAACAAAATTACCCTTTAGCAGTGGATAGTTTTGTGTTGCGTCCCGATCAGTGACGATGAGTAGTGCCTTACCATATTTTGTCATCTTTGTCTCTATTTTGAAAATCGAAGAGAAAAACGCAAAAAAATCATCTCTTTTCCTTGTTGCGATATGGTTCCAATGTTGATATTGTGCCTCTTTAGGACCGAGGATATTAAGAGCTGCGTGGTTATCAAAAAAAGAGACACCATTTGCATCTTGATGTGTTGTGATGGATGTAGCTAAAGAGGCTTCAAACAGATAATTAATAAAACCTCCCTTCTCTTTTTTCTTCAACGCCATTGGAATATTGTCAAAATGGGAGACAACATTTCTAATATTGCCGATTGC
Source organism: Candidatus Scalinduaceae bacterium (assembly GCA_965222815.1). Classification (GTDB taxonomy): domain Bacteria; phylum Planctomycetota; class Brocadiia; order Brocadiales; family Scalinduaceae; genus SCAELEC01. The sequence goes on along the minus strand of CBDCUS010000014.1, from coordinate 2,911,656 downwards.
TACGTTTGTATTATACGCACCTCTTGAATTCTCTAGCTGTTTAATGTCAGCACCACTTTTTTCCGCCAGTTCTGCTTCAAATATTTGCGTAATATTGTCACCAGTTGACCTGTTTTTTAAAAGAAAGGAGAAACCACCTTTTCTTAAGTACTCCCAGACCAGAAAAAACGCTATCCGTAGGTTCCTATATTGATGGTTTTTTTCTAAGGACTTCATTGCATTAATTGCAGTGATAAAGTGGTCGGCACCCCAGTTTAATACAACCGCATTATCACCATTACTAAATATAAAAAATTCCAAATTCTCTTCCTTTATCATAATTTGGATAGCTCTGTTTCTCAAACAGTATTTGAATCCGTGACCGTGACCACCGGGATAACCCCCGTTTTCTTCGGATATAATACATTCTTGTGCACTATTTAAAACCTTAATGATCGGTAAAAGGGGCTGAACTGTCACTACAATCTTTAAATCTTCTAGATAGTCCAACCGTTTTTTCAGGTATTCATGAATTGGTTTGTATGATTTAGAATTTGCAATTACCGCGACATGCCGGATTCCTGCGCAATAGGCATGCATAATCATGCTCTCGACATTAGTGATATAGTTTCCCTCTTTATCTCTTTTTGCGCTTAAACCCCTGGGGATAAACTCTTCAGAGTTGTGGTCCTTAAAAAAAGAGTATAATTCAGGGGAATAGAGTTCTCTGGTAAAAATGTCGAAATCCGATTTTGATAGTCCTCGATAAAAAGTTGTATCGGTACCTCCTATTGCAATAATGCATAGTGTCTTTCCCATAACGGGAAGGTGGTTAAGAGGGGTTTCCTCTAAGGGTATTGCAGGTGTTTTTTCTAATACCTTGATTGTTTCTGTTTCAGTTAAATTGTTCGAATCTTCAGAAAGAGTTTTTATCTGGTAATTAACCAAATCTGAGTAGGGATTTAATAAATTATTGCTACAGCCATTAGCAACCAATGTTAAATAGTGGACCCACTCTTCAGCCAACTCTTTGCCAAAATCATAACCGTTATTTAACTGTATGATTATTTTGTGAACTATAGACGTAAGCTCATTCTTTCCTCCTACACCTTTTTCCAGTAATCCTTTGACCGGAAGAAGGGTTTTGTTAGACTCTATAGTTATGTTCTCCATTTATAATTCTCTATTTATGAAATATGTTTTACCATCTAAAATAAACAAATTTATAGGTTATATTTTATGAGGAATTAAGCCACCTAGCCTGAATGACATGATCTGGTCGTCCCCGTTAAAAGTATGTTGCCCTCCCGTGTCGGTTCCTGCACGACAGGTTGTTCAGGTTGGTGGACGGAGGCTGTCGACCGGTTTCATCCCGCTAGGCAGATACCCAAAAGGAGGTGAAGCAACTATAGGAGAGCAGTGGATTTTCTGGCCTAAAGGGCATGTGCACGAGGTGACCATTTTAAAAGATCTGTTCCTCTCTGTGTGATACACGTAGATTGGTGTTTAGGCGCAAGTATGTCTACCTACACAAGAATATAATGAGAGATAAAGTTAGAGAATATATTTCGTTAAATCCTCATCTTTTATGATCTCTTTCATCTTGTCCTTCACATAATCGGCATCTACCATGATATCGCTACCTTTTAATTCCGGGGCGTCAAAAGAGGCATCTTCCAACAATTTTTCCATGACCGTATGCAATCGTCTGGCACCGATACTTTGGCTCCTCTTGTTTATCTTTACGGATATGTCGGTTATCTCTTCAATCGCATCTTTTCCAAATTGAAGGGTTACTTTCTCCGTCTTTAAAAGTTCCGTGTATTGCTTTATGAGTGCGTTTTTCGGCTCTGTAAGTATCCTGATAAACTCTTCTTTGCTGAGATCCCTGAGCTCTACTCTTATCGGAAAACGCCCTTGAAGTTCTGGTATAAGGTCGGAGGGTTTTGAAACATGGAAAGCACCTGCTGCAATAAACAGGATCCTGTCAGTCTTCACCATGCCGTATCGTGTTACAACAGTTGAACCTTCAACAATGGGGAGAATATCCCTCTGTACTCCTTCGCGTGATATATCAGGCCCATGACCAGATTCACGGCTTGCTACCTTATCCAGCTCATCAATAAATATTATTCCCGTGTTCTCTGCCCGATACAAGGCATCTTTGATAACCTTATCTTTATCAATCAGCTTTTCCGCCTCCTCTTGTTTCAAGATCTTTCTCGCTTCACTAATGGGAACTTTTTTTACTTGAGCACGTTGGGGCATCATCTTTTCAATAACATTCTGAAAATCTACGCCTATCTCCTCAATCCCTGCAATGACACCTTGCATAATAACAGGTTTTTCCTGGGTCTTGATCTCTACCGTACGGTTTTCGAGCTTTCCCTGTTTTAGCTGGTTTCGAAATTTATCGCGTGTAGTTTCCTGTTTTTCAATGATACCTGTTTCGGTCTCTTCATCTTCTCTAATCTCTGTCTTTTCCTTTGTTTCAGGTAATGGTAACAAGAGATCCAATAACCGTTCTTCAGTGTTTGCCTCCGCTTTTTGACTCACCTTATCCATCTGTTCGGTTCTTACCATATTAACGGAGATCTCTACAATATCCCTGATCATCGATTCTACATCTCGTCCATGATAACCAACTTCGGTATATTTTGATGCCTCAACCTTGATAAAAGGTGCTTTCACGAGGTTTGCAATTCTTCGGGCTATCTCAGTCTTCCCGACACCAGTAGGTCCAATCATGATAATATTTTTGGGAGTGATCTCTTCCCTTAATTCATTTGAAAGCTGCAGTCTTCTCCATCTATTCCTGATTGCAATTGCAACGGCTCGTTTGGCCTCTTTTTGACCGATTATATATTTATCCAATTCTGCAACTATTTTCCTGGGTGTCAATTCGTTCACTTAATCTCCTCCACATATATACTGCTATTTGTATATACACAAATCTCTGCCGCTATTTTTAACGCCTCTTCCACTATTTGTGTAGCGTCAAGATCGGAATGTTTTACAAGAGCCCTAGCAGCGGCAGTAGCATACTGTCCGCCAGAACCGATCCCAATTATGCCATCATCCGGTTCAATGATCTCCCCATTTCCCGAAATCAAAAGAGAGTAGTCTTTATCAACTGCTATCAAAAGAGATTCCAACTTTCTTAAGACCTTGTCGGTACGCCAATCTTTTGCAAGTTCATGAGCACTTCTTAATACGTTGCCTTGAAACTCCTCCAGCTTAGACTCAAACCTCTCTAGAAGAGCAAACGAATCTGCAGCCGAACCGGCAAAACCCACAACTACTTTCTCGTGATATAACTTCCGTATCTTGCGAGCAGATTTCTTTACTACGACCGAACTCATCGTTACCTGCCCATCTCCTCCAATCGAGATTTTTCCCTTGTGTCGAACTGCTAAAATTGTTGTTGACTTAAACATAGAAGATTACCCAGTAAGGGCGTAAGAAAAGGTAAATGATAACATTAATACTTTGAGACCACCCACTGTACCAGACAGGAACTCTTTTTGCCCATTTGAAATTAAGATATTGCCATATCGTAATGTGTTACATTACCCCATTAAACCTAGCGAACGTTACTCAGAATAGGAATTCAGGAGCATAGTTTTGGAAAGGTCGGTATAGTGCTTGCCACTAGTGTAAAAGTGATCGGGACTTATCCTAACAACCCACCGCATGCTTATCAAGTTTTAATTGTGAAACAGATTATGAACCTTCACAACCTAAGAATCTCTCCCGGATGTAAAATTGATACTTCAGCCAGGTTTCCAACAAGCTCTTTAAATTTGATGGGATCACTCTTAATGATAGGGAATGTATTATAGTGAATTGGAACAACTCTTTTTGGTCGTAAAAATTCAACTGCCTTAACGGCGGATTTTATCCCCATTGTATATCGATCTCCTATAGGCAACAAGGCAAGATCGATATCAAAAATATCACCAATGAGACGCATGTCTCCAAAAAGACCCGTATCACCGGAATGATAAATTGTCGCTCCCTCCGTTTCAATAATCACTCCCGCAGCATGGCCATTGGTGCATGAATGGATTGCTTGGACCATGTGAACAAGAACATCGTTAATGTGAATTGTACCGCCTACATTCACTCCTTCAGACCGAACACCCTCACCTTCTGCTTCAACTGCTAACTCATGGATACCAACAAACGTGGCATTTGTCTTTTTGCAAATTTCATAGGCATCACCAATATGGTCTGCATGATCATGAGTAGCAACCACTATGTCTGCTTTCTGTATCTGCTCTGGCGAGATTTCTGATATCGGATTATCGCGAAAAAATGGATCGATATAGAGCGTATTCGTTCCTTCGATTTTAAAGGCGGAATGTCCAAAAAAAGTTATTTCCATTTAACGTAATAAGAAAATTTACTCCTATATGCGACTGAAGGGTAAAGGGAAAATAGAGAAAGAATATTACCGGCAAAGTTCTTGGTGTGTTCCTTATCATTTGTAAATATCAATTGCAAAATCGGGACACAACATACCGCAAAATTTACACGCAGTGCATTTGTTACCATTTACAAATTGTGCGGTGTGGTAACCAAAATGATTTACTTCTACGGACATCTCAATAAGTCCGTATGGACACGCTGGTACACATAACTCGCACCCCTTGCACCTATCCTCATTTATGACAATTCTTCCCATGATATATTGTTATGTTATACTCATATGATAATGGTTTTCGAATAAAATCCAGTATAAAATTGAGCGTGTATAACTGCAACCAATATTTGGTTTCCAGCAAAACCGAAAACCAAATCGGTTTTAGTATATACACTTTTGGAAGCCTAAACTCCGTAATGATTCTAAAGAATCCTTCTATATGAATCAACAATAAAAAATATATTGGTACCGCTCTTTTGATTAATTAATTAATTCTGTTTGACACTCTGTTTAGTTTCTCCTTCACCATCATTTCTGCAATCTGAGTTGTCGGGAGATTTTTTTCTCTGGATAGAGATAAGATGTTTCGTACCCTCTGGTAGATCTTTGAAATAACTTCGTATACATATTCCGTTGTCTGTCCCTCATACTCAGCAACGACATGAATGAGACCTCCCGCATTGATAACATAATCGGGCACATATACAATCCCTTTTTGAAAAAGCACGTTGGAATCTGTCACTTTTGAAAGCTGGTTGTTGGCAGCCCCTGCAATGATCTTGCATTTGAAAGACGAAATGGTGTTTTGATTTATGGTGGAAGATAAGGCGCATGGAGATAGTATATCCACCTCTTGTGAACAAATCTCTTCAGGTGAAACTATCTGCATCTTTATTTCCTTCGCCAATTTGTTTAACCTCTCCTTGTTAATATCCGATACGATTAGCTTGGCGCCCTCTTTTTTAAGAAAAAGGGCGAGATGGTAACCAACATTCCCAATCCCTTGGATAGCGATAACCTTGTTGTTTAAGGACGTATTACCATACAGTTCAAACATGCATGCCTTCATGCCCCACACAACACCTCGTGCGGTAATCGGGGAGGGATCTCCAAGCCCTTGCCGTGCTGTCGGTATACCGGTTACATAATTTGTCTCAGAATGAATACTCTCCATATCCATGGTTGATGTTCCAGAATCAACAGCCGTAATATATTTTCCTTTTAGAGATTCGACAAAATAGCCGAATTTTTTAAAGAGGAGAGCTCTGTTCCCACACGATTCACTTTTTAATATCACCGCTTTCCCACCGCCATAGGTAAGTTCGCTTACCGCCGATTTGTACGTCATTGCCTTTGCAAGCCTGAGAACATCCTGTATGGCTTCATTTTCAGATCCGTAAGCCATAAAACGACAACCGCCAACTGCCGGCCCTAGTTTTGTACTATGAATGGCGATTATGGCCCTCAAACCCAAGGCCCTATCGACACAGAAAACCACCTCTTCATGATCATCATCTACCATTTGTGTAAAAACTTCCATGGAGAAAAAGTAACACAAGGTAAACCTTGTGTCAATACTTCGTTTCAAACCCAACCTGGTCAAGCCAGAACCAAAACATATCCTCTTGAAAATGGGGAAGGAGATAGTTATTAATTCAAATTTTGAAATGTAAAATAAGATCTATTTTAGAAAAACAAAATCAACAACGTACAAAATACCGACAACATGTTGGTAGTTTTGTGGATTTCAGCACCAAATAAGACAATATTTATCCGGCTTAAAACTGCCAATTATATTTTTTTCTTGACAATGCTCTTGAACCAGAGTAATGTTGCTTTGAATAAATTGGTTTAAATGCTCCACTTGGATTTGCAGCAAATTAAATCTACTTTTCGTAACTTACCAGCAGTTATTCGTAACTGCACAGAAAGAGAAGTGGTTATGCAAAAAGTGGTATTGGCTATTACAGCTTTTCATTCTTCGCTACAATATCTGCCATCATCGCAGATTCTTGCATTGCAGGAGACAAACCATACCCCCTTTATGTTACGTTTCAATGTCCTTAAATCTCTTCAGATAATTTTACACATTCACATATTCAAACTACAGAGAGAAGCTGAGCACATATTTTTTGGAGGATGATAACAAGTCTGCCGGTAGGTTTGATATTGTGTACGTAACAGGTGATTTTCACAAAAGGGATAGTGTGGATAATCGGAGACAAAAAGAAGAGTCTCCTTAAGAGTACAAAGCGTACGATGGATGGGACGGTGAAAGTCTCACTTCAGATCACTTACTATTGAAAGGTGGTACAGTATGCCTGATAAAGCGAAAACGAAAAAAATTACGAGCACAAGCCAGTTATCCAGTACGCCGTTCATTGATATTGACGCCTATGCACCTAAAGCAATGGCAAACAGGGTTGGGCAAGTGGGGATAGCAAAAGCAAATCTTGGTTTCTTAACAACACTTGCTTTGAGTATTCTTGCCGGTGTTTTTATTGCATTAGGCATACAGCTGGCTATGTTGGTCACACACACGGCAACCTCAAATTATGGTCTAAATGCTTTAGTTGGTGGTGTCGCCTTTACCATGGCCCTTATTTTGATCGTAATTACGGGTGCTGAGCTTTTTACGGGCAATTGTCTTATTGCCATGTCCTTTTTTGCCGGGAAGATCACGAGAAATGATCTCACCAGGAATCTGATTATTGCATTTATTGGGAATTTTATCGGTGCCTTGAGTATGGTTTTCTGGATATACGTCTCTGCACAGTGGACGATCAATCACCATCTGCTAGGAGCCAAAATTCTAATTACAGCTATCGATAAAGTGAATATGCCTTTTGGTGTTGCCTTTGCGAGAGGGGTGCTTTGTAATGCCCTGGTGTGTCTGGGTATCTGGTTGTGTTTTAGTGCAAGAAATAATCTCGATAAGATTTTGTCCCTTCTTTGGCCGATAGCGTGTCTCATAGCCTGCGGATTTGAACACTGCGTGGTTAATATGTGGCTTATCCCAATGGGTATCGTCTTGAAAGGCAACCGATTTGTAATAGAGGCTGCCGAAAGAGTGCGGGGGGGGAATTTAGATCTTGCAAATCTAACCTTTTCAAAGGGGTTTTTAATTCACAATTTATTTCCCGTTGTCCTTGGAAACTTATTTGGCGGTATTATCTTAGTTGCAGGGGTATATTGGTTTATTTTTTTACGAGCACCTAAAAAATAAGAAAGTAGGTCGAAAAAATGGCTGAAAACAAGGCTGCAAAATCTGTTAAGACAACGAAAACTGTTAAGGCTTCAAAAACCGTTAAGAGTCCAAGAACGGTTAAGAAAACAAAACCTACAAAACCTGTAAAGAGAACAGAACCAGTTGAAGCACCAAAAAGCACTAAAGTTTTTGATGTAGATGCTTACTCTCCCGCGCAAATTGCATCTCGAATAGACGCGGTAGCCGCAGTAAAGACAAGCTATTCCAGTGCGCAAACGTTTTGGATGGGGGTAAATGCCGGTGTTTTTATCGCACTGGGTGCACAATTTGCTACCCTAGTGATTAGCGATTCAACACTGCACTTTGGTCTTACGGTTATAATTGCTGGCATCGTTTTCGCTCTGGGGCTCATACTGGTCGTCGTTGGAGGTGCAGAGCTCTTTACGGGCAACAGCTTGATTGTTATTGGATATATTGATAAAAGGGTTACCACTGGGGCAATGCTACATAACTGGTCTCTTTCCTTGATTGGCAATCTGGTAGGCAGCCTCATATTAGTCTTCTTCATGTATCAATCGCATCAATTTGAGTTTTTTAATCACATGGTTGGCGCAAAGGCGTTACTTATTGCAAATAAGAAAGTCAATTTGTCGTTCGAAGCAGCCTTTGCACGGGGGGTCCTCTGCAATGCGATGGTATGCCTGGCTGTCTGGTTATGTTTTAGTGCGAGAAATGTGACAGATAAGATCATTTCTCTGGTATTTCCTGTAGCGGGTTTCATCGCTAGTGGATTTGAACACTGTGTTGCAAATATGTATTTCATTCCGATGGGCCTGGTATTAAAAAATAATCCAGAAGTTGTTGCAGCCGCAAACAAGATGGCAGGAAAGAGCGTAAACCTTACTCAGCTTACTTGGAAAGGTTTTTTTGTAAACAATCAATTTCCCGTTATGATTGGAAACATCCTGGGTGGTTCCATTCTCGTTGGTGTGGCGTTTTGGTTTGTTTACCTGCGACCCAAAATTACCTTTTCAGTTAACATAAAAGAAGATTTTCCACAGGGATAAAGAGCAATAACTAATTCCGGGTTGAACGGATTGCATGGCTTTTTATAAAACAATTTAATTTGAGTTTCCGTATTGTAAAAATACAATCGTGAAGATTTTTACACAACCAACTCATTTCTTTCTCTATTTTTCCTGAATAGTAACAATTAAAAAAGCTTTTCGCTCTGACTTTTTTCAGCGGTCTGTTTCAACTCAACTACCGGTCTCTTTCGCTCACGTGCATACCTTATTACGCCTTCGATACGAAGAGGTTTACCTTCTTCGTTTCTCACTATATGGGAGGAACACTCCATGGAGAAATGGGCCCCGTTTTTCTTCTTACATAAGGACTCAAAGTGCCTGCAGATTCCATCTTTCTCAAGTGTTTCGACGAGTTTTCTTCTCTCATCAGGATCTACATAGATGTCCCTTACCTTTGTCCCGATCATCTTTTCTGGTGATTCATAGCCAAACATTTCTGCACAAGTTTGATTAACCCACATAAACGTTCCTTCAACTCCCGGTTCACATTGGTATATACCCTCTTTAAGTGAATTCAATAGCTGTCTTTTATGCTCTTCAGATTCTCGTAACTCATCTGCCAGTCTCTTTCGATTGGTAGCATCCCTTATTACACCTTCAATACGAAGAGGTGTACCTTCCTCATTTCTAATCATCTGGGAGGTACGCTCCATGTAAAAACGCGTGCCATCCCTCCTCTGACAATAGGACTCAAAGTGCTTACAGATTCCATCTTTCTCAAGTGTTTCGACGAGTTTTCTTCTCTCATCAGGATCTACATAGATGTCCCTTACCTTTGTCCCGATCATCTCTTCCGGTGATTCATAGCCAAACATTTCTGCACAAGTTTGATTAACCCACGTAAACGTCCCTTCAACTCCCGGTTCACATTGGTATATACCCTCTTTAAGTGAATTCAATAGCTGTCTTTTATGCTCTTCAGACTCTCGTAGCTCATCATCCCGCCTCTTTCGCTCAGTAATATCCCTCATTACGCCTTCAATACGAACGGGAGCACCATCATCATCTTTCACCATGTTAGAAGTACGTTCCGTGTAAAATCTCTCTCCATTTTTCTTTTTACAATAGGATGTGAAGTCTTTCCAAGCCCCCTTTTTTTCGAGTCTCTCTACGAGCATTTTCCTATCGGCTTGATCAACGTAAATGTCCCTTACCTTTGTCCCTACCATCTCTTCCGGTGTTTCATAGCCAAACATCTCTGAAAAACTTTTGTAACCCATGTAAACGTTCCTTCAACTCCCGGTTCACACTGATAAATACCGGCCCTAAGAGTATTAAATAGGTCCCCATAGTGACGTTCAGATTTCTCTATCTCTTTTGTCTTATTGCCCAGAGTCTTTGCCATTGTATTGAAGGATGTGGCCAAAACTCCGAGCTCGTCTTCCCTTTTTATGTTTACTCTTTGGGTTAAATCTCCTGCGGCCATCTTTTCAGTTGCCTCAGTTAGTTCAACTATCGGGTTAGATAGGCGTGTACCAACAACGTATGCAAAAAACACTATGGGGAATGCGATCCCAAGCAATAATACTATACCAAGAGTATTAAGGTTATACGCCACCCCATAAACTTCAGCCCTGTCGATCTCTGTAACAACTCCCCAATTAAACTCAGGCAACCAGCGCCATACTCCCAATACGGGTATGCCGCCATAATCGTTATACCCTATCGAATCAGAGCCGTCTATACCCGCGATGCATTGTGCAACACCATAGGTTAATTTGCCGCTATCAGGGTCAACCAATCTCAGTTCTAGCGCACTCCTTTTCTTTACAACACCACTCTTTGTTAAGTGCTTGGTAAACCTTGATTCTGAAAGCATGTATCCGTTCTCGCTCACGAGATAAGTCTCTCCCGTATTTCCGAACTTTTGACTGTGCATCATGTTGCTTAGGGTGCCCACGTGAATCCTCAATACAACAACGCCAATGATTTTATCATCCTTGTTCTTTAAGGGAGTCGAAACAAACATTGTTGGGAGTCCTATCTCCTTTTCATCAAATTCATTTACCAGTGGGACTTCAGATGGCATGATACTCGTTGCAAATGTTCTCCCTTGTAAAGCGTGCCTGAAATAGTCCTTTTTTGATAAGTTTCTTCCAACATTTTCTTCAATTGTTGCAATTGTGACCAATCCGTTTTCATTACAGAGTGAAGCCCCCATGTAACCATACTCAACCACGATCATCTCTAAATATTTATAAGTTTCTGCATACTCTTTATCCTTCTTAGTAAGATTGAGGCTATTAGCCATATAAGGGTTTTTTGCAATAACTAAGGCATCCTTCATCCTTTCACGCATCCAGGTAGACACTAACACTGCTTGCTTTTCACCAACAATTTCGAGATTATCCATGATCACAGTCTTAAGATCTGACTGTATTCTAGGATAAGCAATAATCCTTAGCGAAACAAAAGGTAGTAAAGTAAAGAAAATAAGAATTACTACGATGTAATTCTTAATCGATTTTTTCATTTATATTTCTCCATATTATGGTATATCCATTCAAATTAAGTATCTAAACTTGAGTAGTGATACAGACTGTACTGATATCTACTCTTATAGATTAGGTTTTTTGCACACAAAATTATTTACCAGGAAAGCGTATTAAAGCAAAAATTAGTTTAATTACAAGGGCTTTTAGTCTTTGTTGGAAAGAAATAGAGTAGATATAATTCAGGCTTTTATCTGGTAGTAAGTTTGAAACGTTTGTGAGGAAACCAAGAGACAGATCAAAAATAACTTGGTTTTTTCTTAAGCCCTTATTATTGTTTGAATATATCGAAACCACCCCTTGACTTTTAAAAAACTTTATGTAAGAATCCATAATTATTAAGTTGTTCAGATGTATTATTGACTTGGAAGGACTCTTATACTTCCATTTTTCCATGGCATACTTGAGGAGGTATTATTATGGCAGTTGCAAGGGTTACAAGGATAACGGCTTCGTCATTAAGCGGATGGCAAGATGCGGTTCAGGAAGGGCTTCAGCGTGCGAATAAGACAATCAGAGGCATAACAGGTCTTGAGATAGTAAACCAAAAGGCTAAGATAGTTGATGGGAAGATACTAGAATACAGAGTAACGATAGACTTGACCTTTATTCTAGAAGGTTAGGAGGAGGAGAGAATGTCAGTTGACCATATTTTTTTCTAAAAATAAAAAAACCATGTTTCTACAATAATGTGCACAAAAGCAGAAGTTATCTCAATTCATATTGTGAGAAAACCTAAAGCAGTTGAGGAGCCGTGTAATTGCGTCACGATACGTAACAATTTTGGTATTGATGGGGATTATCGTTCAGGCAAATATCAAGACGGTCAGATTACGTTAGTTGAAGCAGAAGTAATGGATGAAGCGTCACGTAGGCTTGGTTATGAAATAGCCGGTGGAGCAAGCAGACGACAGATTATGGTTAAAGGTATTTCATTAAATAGATTAGTAGGGTACAGGTTACGTCTCGGAGCCATAGTTGTAAAAGGGGAAGCGCTCTGTAAACCTTGTAATAATATGGAGCAGAGGATTGGTGCTGGTGCAAAGAGGGCGATGGATGGTAGGGGCGGTATCCGTTGTAGGGTTATTAAAGGTGGGAGGCTCCAAGTAGGTGACAAAGTTTCGATTGATGACTCCTCTTGGTTCTTTGAAAGGATACTTCTTCGCTTTCCGCAAAAATGGATCTTTTTTGTCTTGAGAATGTTTCAAAGTTAGGAGACAATACCACTCGAAACTCATGAAAACTACAAGCAGGTTAAGAAGAGAAAGTGTTTCTAACCGAGCTTAGATTTAATTGTTGCAAGGAGCTTCTCTTGCGTAACAGGTTTTTCAAGAAACACAAGATCTGGATCCATCTCTTTCAAGTTTTTATAGGCTTTCGGGGAGAAGCTACTTGAAACAATAACCGGAATATCTGCATATTCAGCCATCCCTTTTATATATAAGAAAAATGTGTCACCGGTTACCAAGTCCAAGAGTATATCAAGGATAATTAAATCTGGTTTTTTTTCTTCCAATTTTGATAACGCCTCATCACCATCATAGGCGGTAATGATTTCATAGCCTGTACCTTCTAACATCATAGCGTAGAGATCCTGAAAAGCTTGCTCATCCTCCACAATCATAATTGTTTTGCTCATTATATATGCCTCCTCCCCCCCTTGTTTTAATCACGTTAGATTGAAACATAGAAAAAGGTTAGTAGATAATCTTGACAATTTATAAAGATGAATTCTAACGCGAAATTGTAAAAATGTAAAGGGTATTATAACAAATTAAACCAAAGCGAAAGGTAAAATCGTTTTTAATACGCCTTGAATTCAGGAATCGTTTTGTTTATTATCTTCGTCAGCAATAGAGGGTAAGGAAAACTTAAAAGTTGACCCTCTCCCTTTCCCTTCGCTTTCCACCCACATAGTACCTCCATGGGCCTCGATTATCTTTTTACAAATGGCAAGACCGACACCAGAACCATCACTTCTCGCCTTTTCCTGGTAAAATCTGTCAAAGAGTTTGTGATACTCCTCCTTTGGTAACGAGAGACCGATTCCGGTATCTTTCACCGCAACCTCTATACCATCCGAACTTCGTAGAGCAGAGACCACAATTTCTCCAGATTCAGAGTATTTAATAGCGTTGTCGATTAAATTAGAAACAACCCGCGTAATTTCTTGTCTATCGCCCAAAACTTCAGGAAGTTTATCCGGAACTTTCGTTTCTAAAGACAATTTTTTCTTTTCCGCTATCAGCTTTAGACCCTCAGCGGTTTGCAGAATTAATTTTGAGATATTCAACCGCTCTTTTTCGTATTTGGCACGTCCAGCTTCCAAAACTGACAAGGCTAAAATACTTTGAATCGTCTTCTGTAACCTCTGGATATTATCATTGATTATTTGATTTAACCTCTGCTCTTTGGCCCTGTCAACGTTTTCCTTATTTACCTCAATATTCCAAAGATCAATTGCCATTTTTACCTGTGCAACCGGGGACTTTAATTCGTGAGACACATCACGAATCATCGTATCCTTCATCTTATCAAGGCCTCGTAGCTCCTCATTTGCCTTCTCTATCTCCAGGTTCCTCTGCTCTAACTCTTTGTTGCTCAACTTCAAATCACTTGTTCTCTCCTCAATGGTCTTTTCTAGATTGGTCGTATAATTTTGAAGCTCTTGCTCCAATTTCTTCTGCTCAGTTATATCTCGTACAATCTTTATGACAGACTTTAACTTACCCTCACCATCGAGAATGGGATACGACGCAATAGAAACATGTTTTTTATCCCTCTCTATGTAGTGTTCGGAAGTAGCGGGTGATAGGGTTTCAATCGCCTTCATGGTTGGACAAGCATCGCAGACGGATTCTCTGCCTTTATAGACGCAGAAACATTTCTTACCAATAATGTCTTTACCGTAGATATCCATAGCAACCTTATTTACTTGCAAGATATTCCCATCTTTGTCCAGTACGGTCATCGTATCTTTAATTGCATTAAAAATAGACTCCATAAAATTACTAGTGGACTGAAGCTCCTCATTTCTCTTATTTATTGTTGTGGTCATTATATTAAATGAATTGGCAAGTTCGCCAATCTCGTCCTTTGAGTGAATTTCCACACTGTGAGTCAGATCTCCTGAGGCCATCTTTCTTGTCGCCTCTGTTAAATAGAGGATAGGAGCGGCCATCCTTTGTCCCAAAAAGATGGCTAAAACCAACATTCCAACTGACAGTATGATCATAATGGATGTCACTTTTCTGTGTAACCCGTGAACCGCCTGATACCCTTCATCAAAGTCAATCTCCGCAATAACACCCCAGTCGAGCTCTGGAATCCAACTCCAGAAACCTATGACTTTAACTCCACGATAATCGATATATCCATCACCATCATACCCTTCGTACCCTTTTAAACATTCGGCAACTGATTTTGTCAATTTCCCGGTTTCGGGATTGATTAACTTTTTTACCAAGGCAGTCCTTTTATTTACCATGCCTTCTTTCTTAAGATGCGAAATAAAACGAGATTCGGAGACCATGTAACCCCGTTTGTTGATAAGGTATGTTTCACCACTCTCGCCTAATCTAATACTCCTCATCAAATCACTTATCTTCGTTACATCTACTCTAAGACATGCGACACCCATAATTCGGTTACGATCTGCAATTGGAGTTGAGACGATCATAGTTGGCAGGCCCTCTTCCAATTGACCAAATTCATTTTCGATGGGAATTTCAGATGGGATAATTTGGGAGATAAAGGTAATACCATCCATAGCCTTTTGGAAATATTCGGTCCCGGAGATATTCCTGCTCTCTTTCCCTTTTGTGGTAGATATTCTTATGTTTCCATCTGCATCGCTTATAAGAATTTCCTTATAACCATACTCATATTTAATATATTCTGCATAACTTAAGAGTCTCCAGAAACGGTCGTCTTTCATGGTAATTCTTGTTGCAAGGAGAGTGAAAGGGTTTTCAGCAATAACCCGTGCATCACCTTTTCTCTCTTCCAACCAACCCTTGATCAACTCGGCTTGTTTATGTCCGACGCTTTGCAGATTCTGTATCAATGTTTCTTGAAGTGCCTTCTGTGCTTTGGGGTAGACTACCAATCTCATGACTACTAATGGGATCAGCGCCAGTATAACGAACAAGATGATAGTCTTCTTTTTTATTGAGCTGAACCCGATAGTCTTTAAGATTTTACTCCACTTTTCAAGGAGGTTGGAAGGCAAATTTTTTTTAACTGCTTCTAAGAAAAAAATCTCTTTATTCTCCATATGAAAAATCCTTTAAAAACAGACTTTTAGCAAGACAAAATAGTCCCGATTTTGTAATATAAACTCAATAAAACTACATTGAAATTAAGGTTCTGCACCCTTAGGAGTTAATGAGAGAGTGTATTACAATATTGGTTTCAAACGCTCTTATCCTAATTGAAAAATTTTTTTATGGATTTTATCGTCGACATTGTAAAGGAAAAGCGTTTAAAAAACCAGAAAATAAAAATCCATACAATTTTAATACCTAAGTGCACATTGATGGTTTCAAAAATGATTCTCTTAAACATCTTACTACCAGCGACAGAATTGAAAAGTGCAATCCTTAACACCTTATCCTCCTTGGCAATCTTTATTAGTGAAGAGAATAGTCCCATATGTGCGCTGATTGTTGCAAATAGCTTGACTATTTTACCATAGGGGAGGTCGTTCGTGATGTCAGAAAAGGTCTTAACGTAATCTTTAAATGCTACTTTTGATATACCAACGTCCATCATTACCTCTGCTGCCCTAACACCTGTTGAGCAGGCGATGTTTATGCCCTTTCCTTTAAAGGCACGAATAATCCCTGCAGCATCACCTACCATAACATATCGGTCACCGAAAAGATTTTTTGCCGGCGCTGTAGGAAATTGCCATCTTCTATAAACTAATTCGTGACGTTGTATAGCAAAATTGGAGGGTAAAACCTTATTTACTTGAGGTAGGAGGAGAAAGTTGTCCATCCAACGCCAATTAACTTTTGGTCCCGCAATATTGATAGTAAGATGGTCAATTTTGGGAGTTATTGCACCAAATTCAATCCCCTTAAGATTTGGAAGAAATGCATGAATAGAGTTTCCAAACTTTTCCATCTCCCCTTTTTCAGGATAAAACTTTGTTAAAATAGAACTCACTGAACGAGGCATCCTATAACGAGTGGTGGTTTCAAAAACCTTACAGGTACCCTGATCTAAACCGAATGCTCCTACTACAACGTCAGCCCTCTTATTATCCTTCTCACTATAAACCATTATTCCACTTGGTTCTATATCAATATTCGTTATCCGGCTTCGAATTACCTGAACTCCTGCATCTTTTGCCTTATGTAACAGGTAGTTATCAAATAGTATCCTCCGTACTGCCTGAGAAACCTCTCCATCTCCCTCTAGCTTTATCTCTTCGTCCTCAGAATGCAAATAGTATGCAGGGATATCCTCTAATACAAGATTGTCTGGGAATGGGATCCCCATATCTCTTTCAAGTATTTCTCTAATTGGTGGAGAGAGGACCCCAACACATGGATTAAACTGTTGATCTTTCCCAAAATCCTTACCCTCATATAATATAATATTTAATTTCTTATTCCGCTTCTTAGCCAGCCTGCTGAGCGTAATGGCGCATGACGTACCTGCAGGTCCACCACCAATAATCACGACCGTTTGGCTATCTTCAAGAGGGCCAAGTCCTTTATGTGCCATATCTCGCAAACGCTTCTCAATCCTAAACTCCCTACCGCCTATCGTATATTCAAATGACAATCTTGTGAACGCGGTAATGACAAAAGGGAGCAATTTGAACTGCAAAATCGGATTGAGTACGTCATAAATAGTAACTTTATATGGTTTGTTTCCCGAAAACATATTCCACAAAACTTCTAACTGCCTCTTGACGGTGTGCGTATCTTTGCTTGTCCGAAGGAGTGATAAGTAACCAGATGAAATGCCTCTTCTGGAAGTCACAAAATTATTAAGAGCAAATATCTTTCTCCCATAATAGTTATCCGATCCAATGAGTTCATTGATAGGTTTATGATAACCCTTTAACAAAGCCTCCTTTGAAACACCTAATTCAAATATGCTCTTTGCGGCTATCTGAGATGTAATAAAAGCAGATTCAATACCGTTTTTAAAATAGCGGGAGATTCCAGCGCTGCCTGTAACAACAAACCGATGTGTAAATGGTTGCTTCGCCTGTTTGATCTGTATCCTGGGAAAACAGATACAATAGTTTTTTGGCAGCTTCCAGCTATATGGAAACAGATGACGAACAATAGGATGTCCCAGAAATTCAAGTAAATGGGCCTTGTTTAAGTCGAAATTACCAATTAATGAAACTGTTACATAATTGCCTCTTGGCGTGATAGTGGCGTACTTTATTGGTTTCATTCCAAGCGAAAAGATGTGGATCTTATTCTTGAAATTTCGATAGACATCCTCCTCCCCAAGAAAAATCTCTGCCTGGCAAACCCTGACGGTTCTAGGAGGTACATAACCAAACTCTAATTTCCTTAATTTATCCAGGATGCCACTGTTCAATCCAAATGCACCCACTACGAGATCTGCGAACAACTCTTCTCTTACACCTTCTTTCCCAAAAATTATTTTTATCCGATCCTTAGGGTTTGAAGGTAAGACTACGTCTTTTACTACTTCATAGCATACGGTAACACCCATGTTCTCAACATATTTTAAAAGAAAATTGTCAAAACTAATGCACTGAGATTGCTGTGAATACATGGGGCCATTACCCCTAAATACCGTCACTATCTTTTTATCTGGAGATGGTTGTGGGTTTCGTATATCTATGCCCCCATCTTGCGTTTGAAAATAGTAACCATCAATTACACTCTCTATGCATCTATCAGGTAAAGATATGCCTTGGTCCTTTAATTCTCCATACAGTTTTTCGGAAATAACACCCGAACAGAGGTTACAACCCCGAGGCCCACTCTGATTAAAATCTTTACCCTCAAATATCGATATTTTAATCTTGAGACTTCTTTCCCTTGCAATCTTGGATGCAAAGTGGGCAAAGAAACTCCCAGCTGGGCCGCCACCAACAATGGCGATTTGTGAACCGTCTTTAAGCATAAAATTTTTGTCTCTCATAAAAAGTGTCCGATTTTACGTATGTACCAACTGGTTATTGAGGTCAGCTCCAAAAAAGCTTCAAGATATATTGAACTTTTTCTATATTTGTTATAGCAATCCGATCGAATCCTATTCAATTCTATCGATTTTTCGGCTTCCCAATTTGCTTAAACCAGGTACGTACTCCTGCTATCATGCTCCCGGTCAATGTTACTATGTCATTTGGCACTATCTTTGATACCAATCGAGGATTAATTACCTTATAAAATATCTCTTTATAGGTGATGTTTCCCGTTAACATGTTCCAAAGTATATCATTAAGTTGGCCTGCGGTCTGTTTGTCTTTATGAGAGTTTAAAACTTTTATGTGGCTGTTTGCGATCTGTCTGTGAGAGGATAGATAATCGTTTAGTTTCAAAATAATAAGACCATACAGATTATCACGGGCGAGGAAACGTTTTGCAGGTTTAAAATACCCATTCTTTAATGCCGCTTCAGAAATCCCCTTTTTAAAAGCGGTATAAGCTGAAAGCTTTGCCATATTAAAGGCAGATTCGATACCGCTTTTGTACGTCCGAGAGATGCTCGCATCCCCTAAAATAACAATCCTGTCTGTGAAAGGGTGCTTTGCATAATTTACGGGGATCTTCGAAATACACATGCAAAAATTCTCCGGTATTTCCCACCCCTGCGGCATCAATCTCTTTACCGCTGAATGGTTGAGGAAGTCTATGAGATGATTTCTCGTCAGATCCCGCCTTCCTACCAGATTAACGGTTACATAGTCTCCCTTTGGTGTAATTGACGCAAACTTGAGTTCTCTCTTACCCAGTGCGAAGACAAATATATTGTTGCCGAAGACCCTTTCAATATGTTCGGTACCCAACATTATCTCACACTGACACGTTCGCACGGTTTTCGGAGGTTTGTAACCAAAACCCAATTGAGATACCTTCTCTATCATCCCGGTATTTACACCAAAGGCACCAACAACCAGGTCCGCTTCTATCTCCTTTCTTGATACTCCATCACCGATTATTAACTTTACAAGACCGCAATTTTCAGGAGACAGCTTAATCTCTTTCACAACATCAGGAATTATGTCTACTCCCCTTTTTCTTACATGGTTCAAGAGTAAATCATCAAAGCTTATGTTACCCTCATGAGGCGACAAGAGGGGGCCATTTCCGCGAAATACTGTGACAATATTGGCTACGTGTCTTGGTGTAGGGTGATGAAGTAACACACTATCATCAGCAGTTTGAAAACAGTAGGCTTCTATTTTTCTCTGAACACAGGTTTGTTCAATGGTAATTCCCTCATGTTCTAATTTATTAAACAGCTTTTCTGAAATGACGCCTGCGCACATATTGCAACCCCGTGGCCCCTTCTGGCAGAAACTCTTTTTGTCAACTATTGTTAGAGAGACATCAAGACCCACCTCTTTGGCATAATGCGATGCAAAATGGGCAAAAAAACTTCCTGCAGGGCCTCCACCAATTATAGCAATCTTGGCCCCATCTTTCAGAAACATTCTGTTTTCATGCATATTTTTTCTGGACCTCTCATTGAATTTCCGAAATCAGCCTCTTTCAAAGCCGTAAAATGTGAAAAATGGTAAAGAATCAGAGAAAATAACTTATAGTCTCTTATCTAGTTTTGGACGAAGTTTTTGAAAATATTATTCGCAAGATGATTAATATTTTCATAATTCCAATAAAAAAACCTTGCTATCGAGAGATTCAGAAATCGTCTCTTCGGTAGCAAGGCTCTCTTTTCTAAGCTCACACATCATGGCAGCGGGTAGAAGACCCTTTGCTTTCGTTACCAGAAGCAGACCCATTTCTCCTATGTGAATGGGAAAAGTCACCCGATTGAACAGCGTTTACCTTTGTCGTGAGATTTAAATTGATTAAATGTGTATGAGAGGATTAAATTGTCAAATTTCGTCAAATGAGAAATTTATTTAAAGTTCTCTACCTACATATAAGTTTTGCCGTTACAGGCCATAATAACATGGGTTTGTTATTATCATTACTAGATTCAATATACAACCCAAACTATGCATTGTAAATAGAATATTTTTTTTGACTCAACAATTGATAGTAAAATAGAGATCTTAAAATCTCATATTTGGTGGTGCTTTCCTTACAAAAGCAAAAAAAATAGCGCATCCACTTTGCAGCAGATGCGCTATGAGAACCTATACTAACATCTAGATTTCTAGTAGTTAAACTAATAATGTCCTCCAACAAAGGCAATTACTATTTGCCCTGTGGGCTAAAGTGAGCCGGCAGATATTTATCCCCTTGCTCGATGTCCTTGTCTTGGAGGAAACCTACACCGATCTTTTTATCTAAATCAGCTTCTCTGCGTATCCTTGCAGCCTCGCTCTGTATATTACCAAGCTCCAGCAGCATAGGAGACTGGCCCCACCACCACATGATGTCCTGCTGGACATGTGCATAACCTTTGTAGCCCTGAAGTTTGTACCAGAACCACATCTTTGCATACGACTGCTCAATATGGGTAGGATTGCCCTCTCCCTGATAGAACATGGCATAGACACCGAGAATAGGACCGATGACCGGTACCCTTCCTCCCGTTGATTTGAACGCATTCCAGACACCTTCACCAAGTAGCGATGCAGGCAGTACATCGGCAAGCCAGTCACCGCCAGGATAGATATCACGCTCTGCAGGTGATGGATAGAGCAGATCTTCTGCAATGAGATCGTCTAGGATCTTTTGTGCCCGATCCGTCAGCTTAAATGCCTGGAACATGTAATCATCAAGCTGTGTAAGCCAACCATCGGCGAAACGGGGGCTATGACAATTCGAGCAGAGCTCTATCCATTTGTCCCTCTTTTCAAGGTTCTCATCCGAATAGATATCTATCTTATCAGCGATGATCTTTATCCCGTAGGGATACGCCTGAAGAGATGATTCATACTCGATATTTGACGGAGGTACCGTACCCATTCGCCAGATACCCTTTGAAACAAAATTGTGCGTAAATGTATCACCACCCTGGTACATATGACAGAACTGACAGGTTGGTGTTCGGTACTCTTCACCAATTAAAACATGTGCAAGTGGTTTATCAAAGTTATAGTGCTCCTCTTCAAGCTCCAGAATTATACCGTGCTTTGACTCGCCGTAAGATTCAGCATCCGGATGGTCGGGCCCCATGTGACATGTCATACAGGCCTGGGGTCTTCTCGCTTCATTTGCCGAAAATGAGTGTCTTGTGTGGCACGGATCACACTTGTCTGTGGCGCCGTGACACATATCACATCCGGCATTTCCAGCCCCATATCCTCTCTTGTATGCCTCCTGATACCAGGGTACCATGACGTTTGATTCAAGTGTCTGGATATGGTTCGGCCTACCGTGATTCTTTTCGCTCGCAAACTCGGTAACCTGCCTCGCGTGACATTCGCTGCAGACCCTCGCTATAGGCATCCTGATCTGCTTCTTTTCCTTATCCACGTGGCAGTCGTAACAATCAACAACAGAAATCTCTTTTCCGATGCTCTCTTCGATGATCTTTGTCTTTCGAGCGATTATCTCCGTTTTCCTTGGGTTATAATGCGCAGATGTCTTCCAATCTTCAATGGCACCAGTGTTTATCTCCTCATGACACCTGATACAGAGGTCCCTACGCTCCTTTTCAATGAATAACGTATGGTCCATTCGCGTAGGTGGTTCATAGTGTCTCCCTGGGTACATATACATATTCATGTAATTTGGTTTGTAATAGTCCTTGAAAAGACCAGCACCCTCTTTCAGGCCAACATTCTCCGCAAAAACCCCCTTATACCAATCGGGAAATCCCTCGTAAATATCTACATATTTTGGTTCATAGGGTTTCTTCTCCTCTTCGTGCGCCTGAACAACGCCAGAAAAAAGAATGGCCATAGTTAGCAGGCATGCGCTCAGGAAAAACCGTAGGTTTTTTACATAAATCATAACACACATTCTCCTTTATGTTAATTTGTAAGTTATAGAATCAATCGTGTACTATTAATGTCAATGGTGTCCGTGATGTCCATGCTTCTCCTTTTTTTGGGCAAGAGATTGTACAAAGTGCACCAGACTCCAGCGATCCTCGTCCGAAAGCTCTCGGGCAAAGGAGGGCATCGGTGTGCCGTTTATACCTGTGGTAAACCTCAGATAGATATCGCGGCTTGTAGCACCTCCCTTAAATTTACTTGGCCGTGTAAAATTATAGGCCTGTATGGGGACTTCCCACTCGTCTTTCAGGTCATAGCTGCTTGGTCCGTCTCCATGTCCTTCCTCTCCATGACACTTCCAGCACTCTTTCTCAAAGTAAAGCTCTCTTCCCCTTGCAATGCTTTGCTTGCTTGAGGGGATCTCCCTTCCTATGGTTACCGGCGGTTCCGGTTTTCTGTATTGCCACGCCTCGGAAAAGCCCTTTAAAATGGGAAGCAATGACTCGATTTGCTCCATTTCAAGGATATCCCATGGAATCATAGATGTACCATGAAGTCCGGTGTAGATGATATGGATCAGGTCTGCATCAGTCGGCAGAGAACCGGTTGGGTTTGTCCTGATCTTATACTGACCCTTTGTGAAGTCCCTTGGCTTTGGATAGAGAGCATGCGCAAGCGGCCCCCATCCATCTCCCTCTTCACCATGGCATGGTGCACAGGATTGAAGGTAAAGGTCTTTCCCCATCTTCAAATCTCCAGATGAACTCTCTTTAGCACTGACACTCTTTACATGGCTTTCTGCCTTTTCTGGACTAGCAGCCTTTTTTTTCGACCAAACATTTTCCGATGCCTGTACCACTGCCATTTTACAGAGGCATAGCATGGTAACCATAACAAAAGCATTCAACAAAACTCTCTTCATCTTTAAATATCCCACATTCATCCTCCTAACTATCTTTAAAAAGTTAAAAACAGGCAATCTAGAAGCTATTCTGATAGGTTCCATTGTCTAACATAACAGAATCTATGGTTTATAGAAACCGTAACGCAATAAAAGCAGACAATGTGCACGAGACCATATGCGGTCGCAATTATACCAACATTTTATACAATTTCAAAAAAAATATTTTTAAATAGTTTAACTTTTTCGAGAACAATTCGCAACTGCTGTGAGAAAGAAATTTTATGGATTAATTGTTATGTCCTCCATACGGTAAATTATATTTCAAAACCAACTATAATATACAATGGTATTGATGTGGCGAGCAATAAACCTTTCCACCATCTTTGTGCTTGATTCGACCCATAGTCTTTGCTATTATAGACACACTTCTTTTAACAATAGTTTCACATATAATATAGCTGCTTTAGGTTAAGGTTTCTACTACAAGGTAACAGCCTTTTATGAAGCGTTATGCACAAGAGTTTAGCAACTGTGTGAATAAACTTTTTTTACTGCACATAATTTTTAGGTAAACATAGAGGATAAAACAATGATAACGGTAAAAGAAATCTTAAAGGGAAAAAGCGGCAATGTTCTCACCATATCGCCACAGGACTCTATATACAGGGCATTAGAAATAATGGCTGAGAAAAACCTTGGAGCGTTGGTCGTAGTTGAAAACGAAAAAGTGGTTGGTCTCTTCTCAGAACGCGAGTACGCAAGGAATGTTGTCCTCAAAGGGAAGACTTCTAAGGACACAACTGTAAAAGAGCTTATGAATAGTAAGGTTTGCTTTGTACGTCCTGAACAGACACTAGACGAATGTTTGGTTCTATTTACGGAAAAGCGTACTCGCCACCTGCCCGTTATCGATGAAGGAAAGCTGATGGGTATTATCAGCATAGGAGACGCCGTGAAACAGTATGTAGCTGAAAAAGAGTTTACCATACAGCAGCTGGAAAATTACATCACGGGCAGCCTGTAAATTGCTGTTTGAAATTAACTCTTTAGCCTGTCCGGTTAGCAGATAGACTGGCTTGCTTGGATGTACCCGCTTGAGTCTTTACATTAAACTCGTACTTAAGAAGGAGATATCTGCATGAAAACAGTAGCTGAATGTTTTTTCGGGATATATCATTCATATCGCCATTTTTCTGCTCTGTTTCAACCACTATTTACCATTTCAAAAATCAATCTACAGAAGAGGGTTCCTGCTCCACTCTTCTATCAAATTCCTACAGTAGTGACAAAAATATTTCGAGTTTTGAGAAGTAGTAAAAACCAGAGACATATTGTCTTTAACAAATGTACTTCTTTATCCATAATTGACATTCTGTCAATCTGGGTGCTCGCATGGCCCAAAGTTACAATGTGCGAAAGTATCATATCTCCTTGTAATACAAATAGTTAATTTGTAACATTTCGTTCCTTGCAATTTTGGTATTGAGATTGCTTCCCTTTAAAAGGTGAAGCTATTTTGAGACCAAAAAATTTTTTTATTAATAGCTGTTTCGTTACATTAGTTAGTGTACTGAGTGAGGTACTCTGCGTTTTTAATCTATTTTTTTGGCCTTTTTTAACCAAAGAGTAAAGGAGGGTGAGAACTAAGGTTTAAAGTTGTAATTGGGTCTAATTTTTTATCTTAAATTTCTTATTTAATAGGAGGGGGATAATTTAGATGAAACCAACAGTAGAAACATTTAGTAATATGGCGGTGATGAAAGAGGACATGGTCAAGAATCGAATTGGCCAATACTTCTGTTTATCAATTCTTGCAGGCGCGTATGTGGGGTTTGGAATACTCCTTATATTTACCGTTGGTGGGAACTTTATCGATGCAACTGCTGGTGTCAAAAAGATGGTCATGGGATGTTCGTTCGGAATCGCTCTGACCCTCGTCATCTTTGCCGGTTCCGAACTGTTCACCGGCAACAATATGGTAATGTTAATTGGTGCCATTAAGGGTAAGTCCGGATGGGGCATGATGTGTTGGTGCTGGGTTGTATGTTGGTTCGGAAACCTTTTTGGTGCGTTGGCGTTAGCCGGTGTGATGTCTTGCACGGGACTGGCAGAGGGGAACGCTACCGGGGCCTTTATTGGAAAGGTTGCCGGCGCCAAGATGAATGGGACTTTCTGGCACCTGTTTTGCCGGGCCATACTCTGTAATATGCTGGTATGTTTGGCGGTTTGGATGTCGGCAAAGGCAAAGGACGATGTTTCAAAAATATTTCTCATATTCTGGTGTCTCTATGGCTTTATCGCCTCTGGTTATGAGCATAGCATAGCCAATATGACGATCTTTGGAACAAGTCTCATGGTTACACATCCGGATAATGTTTCCTGTGCAGGTTTTGCTTGGAACATGTTACCCGTTACCTTGGGGAACATCGTTGGAGGAATGTTTCTTGGGGCGATATACTGTTACGTTACCTACACACCTGAAACTGTGGAGACGATATCAGATCGTGAAAAAGATGGGGGTGTATCACTCCTCATGGATGACAGTGCTCTGGATCTGATGGATGGTAAGGGCGACATTAAGAAGCTTGCGACACCTCTTCAGCCGATGCTTGTAAAAGGTCAATCAATCGCTGAAGGTGAAAAGGTCAATAGGCTTGAGAATTCTCTGGAACAGCTTATACCGCAGGGAGAATTGCACACACAGAAATACATTACCGCAGCGGAATCGTGCGTTAAGGAGTTGACACAATGGTGCGATCAGCTCAGCTCGATTTTAACCCATCTTAGGTCGCAAACGCATGCGATTACCTACGATGAATTCTCTGAGATCTTGACACAGCTTCAAATTCAAAGAGATGCACAAAGCCCAATTTACCTCAAAGATGCCCTTATCCGTAAATTGGCAGAGGATCTGTGTCCCAATTTTGAGAAATATGCACGTAGCAAGGGAACGATTAAGACTCTTTCTGCCTCCGATATCTTGTCAAATGATGCTCGGAGCAAAATTACGGAATTTCTACAACTGTGCAATAAGGTAGAATCCACCGCCTTGAAAGTGAAAAATCCTGCGAACTATGGCAGGGACCTTTCCGGTGGAGATTCACTCTTGACTGAAGCCATTTTTGAGCTAAATGCGCTCAAATTTGAGTTAAACGAGAGTGTCGCTGCTTTATCATAATTTTAGTAAAATATTTTGATTTGAAGTATTTCTCTTTACGTAAATAGAAGAAACACAACCATGGTCGGTTTGATCATGGTTGTGTAAATCTTCTTTCTTTGGTTTTATGTTCAATTTTGTAGGTACCTTCACTTCGTTCGAAAATAATCGGTTCGTGTCAAATGTAGCAATGATCTGGATTTCGATACAAGAGATAAATTAAACTATGAGTATGTATCGATTTCCCTTATTGTTGAGCAGACTCAAAAAAATTTCTAATCAGAATATGTATTCATGTCTATAGGGTAAGACTTGGTATATGTCTCCCTATTTATATCTTCAAATGAGGAGAATAGCGCGATGTCGATAATGAATAAAATAAAAGAGTTACCCAGGGCTCCACAACCTCCTGTTGCATCAAGAGAATTGTGGATCACGTTTTTTGGTTCAATGATAGGCATAGGGATCACCGCATCACTTGCCTTTGCCTGGAAATGCCCTATGTTGTTAGGGCCCTTTGGGGCAACAGCTGTATTGGTATATGGTGCTTATAAGGCCCCGCTAGCACAACCGCGTAATGTCTTATTAGGCCATGTCCTTGGTGCCCTGATGGGCGTAGCAGTTTATGACTTTTTTGGAATCACATGGTGGTCACTTGCACTGGGTGTCACCCTTGCAATTTTGTTTACCACGGTTACCTATTCGGTACATCCACCAGCAGGTGCAACTGCCTATGTTGCTATCCAGACCGGAGGTCTCGGTGTTGGATATTGGTATATCTTAAATCCTGTGCTCATTGGTGCCTTTATTTTGGTGTTAGTTGCCGTTATTGTCAATAAGTATGGAAAGAGGGATTACCCCGTACATTGGTGGTAATCAAACTTTCTGTTTTATCTTTGGAGGAGAGCGATGGCTATTGGAAAGCTGCCTTAGGGGGGAAGAGTGCTTGTGAAATTGCACCTCTGCCAACTATTTATGGTTTGCGCACGAAATGGCCATATTTTTATAAGTTTCAGGCATCTTTAAAAAAAGCGCTTTTATTAGGTTTTCTTAAGATACTCGATTATTAAAATGTGGAGGAACGAGTCCTCCGTTAAACTATCTATGGTTAGTGAGTACACATGATAAAAAATTGTTAAATTACGGAGAAAAAAATGAAAATCTCAATCAAAAATTATATCATTCTTTTGCTGATAATTTTTACCTTGCTTCCTTTTGTTTTATTGAGGATTGTTGCATACCCGAAAATAAATTCTGATCTTAAGACCGTGATCATGAATAATCTTGAAATTATTGGGCACAAGCAGACGGAATTGGTTACTACGTGGATGCGTGAGAGGATGAAAGATGCCATAGTTGTAGCAAGCAATCCTTATATGACCAATAGCATTAATCTTAAGAGAGGTGATACAGATTTTGAAAAGACGTTAGGACATTTAGAAACGGTAGTTGCTGAATATGGATACAAGGGGGCCTTTGTATCTGATGCCAGCGGCAAAGTAACAATCTCTACGGTTGAAGACACTATCGGGAGGGATGTATCAAAAACTGACTATTTTAAAAATGCAATGCAGGGTAAAACGTATGCAACCAGTATTGTACCTTCCGATGTACCTCTTTTAAACGAATTTGAGGAGAAGGAGACGGGTTTGCCAACAATGTTTGTTTCAACCCCTCTTAAGGATGGAGATAAAATAATTGGGGTAGTATCATTGAGGATTCATGTTGGAACACTGAGTAACTTATTGCAGAGTTATAAGTTTGGGAAGACGGGGGAGACTTTTCTTGTCAACAGTGAGGGGTACATGCTAACCGAGTCACGGTTTACAGATCAATTAAAAAAATTGGGTCTCATAAAAATACGAAGTGCCTTAGAATTGCGGTTAATCGAACCAGGCGAAGAGAGTTTAACGTATGGTGTTCAGCAATGTATCTCAGGTACAAATGGCTTTGACGCAAAAGGGTATACTGATTATTCAGGTATCGAAGTTCTCGGTGTGTGGAGTTGGTTGCCCGAGTTTAATTGGGGGGTCGTTACCGAGATAGATCGGGGAGAGGCCTATGGGGCTGCATATAATCTTAAATATATCGTTACGGCCCTGTTATTGGCAATCGCCTTTCCCATCGTCATTGTTGCCTACTTCGTTGGAAAAAAATTCTCTGCACCCATTATTCATTTGACGGAAAAAACGGAAAAGATGGCAGCGGGGGATTTGACTCAACGCGCTAATATAACGAGTAGGGAAGATGAGATTGGTGTCCTGGCAAAATCTTTTAATACCATGGCGGAAAACCTTGATAAAAAGAAAAAAGAGATTGAGGAATCTGAGAGTCAGTACCGGGAACTGTTCGATTCACTCAAAGCTGGTATCTATCAGTGTGAGCCGGGTGTCTTCGGTGTTTTCACGTGGTGCAATCAAGCCTTTGCGGAAATGTTTGGTTACGCAACACCCGAGGAGGTGATTGGTACCACGGTGAAGGATATTTACGTAGATCCTGAGGATAGAGACAAGCTTATTGAGAAGCTGGAAAAGGACCAGGTCTGGAAGGACTTCCAATCATTATGCAAAAAGAAAAATGGTGAAAAGTTTAATACCGAACGGACTTCAAATCTGGTAAGAGATGCTGAAGGGAAAGCGGTACGTATTGTCGGGGTAATAAGAGAGATAGGTGAAAGTAGGCCTGCCGGAGGTGCGTCAAGAAAACCCAAACAGGAACAAAACGATCAAGACAATAGTTAAAAAAGAAGGTGTATTTGGATATAAATGAGAGATGAGACGTTTATACTAAGAGAAATTTTAATACACTGTACTAAGGAGTAGTAAGAAATGGGAAATGGAAAAAGTACGGGTCTTTCTGTGAACGCGAAGACCATCGTGATGATATTGCTGTTTTTGAATGTCGGTTTTACCGTTAAGATGATAAACAAGTACAATGAGATGAAGGATGCCGGTTATGTTAGGGAAAAGACCTTTGAAGAGCATATGCAAAAAAGGGTCATGAAAGCCTTCGGTTCGGTAGAGGAGATGAACAAAATCGTGGAAGATGCGACACGACAAAGAGAGGAGGCAGAAAAGATCGTGCAGTCCGTGAAAGAGCAATCTGCTGAGAATAAGCGTATAAACAATGAGCTTGCCTCAGCAAAGACAAAGCTTCTATCCGAGCGATCTCGATTACAAAACACGATAAAAGAGCTTAAAGAGAAGTTGAAAAAGTTGGAAAAGTAAACGGGAAGATTATGAGAGGTGTTAGCGGGGAGAAACAGAAAAGACCAGGTTTCAAAACCTGGTCTTTGCATTTGGAGATCTCAATCTCCAAATAAAAATAGGGGGTAATAGTGAACGCCTTTACTCCTTTTTGGTAACCCATTTACCACTCCTAAAGCGTTATAGAAATTTAGAATTTTATAAAAAATGTTAGATTCCATGGAAAATAATAACGATTTCCTTAAACGTTGTTTTCATAACTAAGAATATATCTTTACAAAGCTTATGCTTAGATAAATGGTGCAGTTTGTAAATGAAAACAATTGGTATTTGTTTTGCGTTATTGAATAGATAGAATGAGTTGTCAATTCTGCCGGATCTCTGAAGAGAATGAGATCGTGATAAATTTGTGTTATAGCTTTATCAAGAAAGATCCGAAAGGAGGTTGAACAGGGCGAGACAAATAGGGTATAATCTATCGAAAGGTATTGTGGTATATTTCGTTTTTTTGAAAGGAGACAGAGGAAATGAAAAAGGTGAACCAAATTTGTTTGAGTATGTTTTGTGCGTTTCTATTAACCATTGGAGTATTAACTTTTTCATGGAGATGTGATACTGCCTGTGGTGAAGATATTTCTAAAGTAAATCTTCATGATACAACCCCAACCCGGGCTCTTATGCAGATAATCAGTACGCATACTTCCAAGATATTGGATGCGATATTGGTTGGGGATTTCCATACGGTTATCGATGAGACAGATAAGGTGTCCCAAATCAGTAATAATATTACAAACATGTTCTTCCCAGAGGGGGGAGAAGGGCGTGAGTTCAAGGTTGCTGGGAGTAAAGAGGCCAAAAAGGTATCAAAAAAGGAGTTTGAAAAGTACGTGAAATTAGTTAACGAAGCCTCTGAAAAGATAAAGGCATCTTCTAAAACGAAAAATATCGTTGAAGCCTATAACAGTTTCGATGAAATGTTGAGGAAGGCGTGCTTCGCTTGTCATACGGCAACTCGTATCGAGTGGCCTGAGTGGATGAGGGCAGCCGGAGGTTAATAACGGAATCTTATAACGCATGTACCAAACCTTGGTACATGCGTTTTTTTCTGTAATCAAGACTTGAGGAGTTTTACCATATTATTGATACTCTTTTTTGCATCACCAAAAACCATCATTGTCTTGTGGTCATAGAAGAGCTCATTGTCAATACCGGAAAATCCCGGACTTAAACTTCTTTTGCAGACTATTACGCTCCTCGCTTTATCGGCGTTTAATATTGGCATACCGTAGAGCGGGCTCTGCTTATCACAACGAGCTGCCGGATTTATAACATCGTTTGCCCCCACTACCAGTGCGACATCGGTGTTTTGTAAATCATCGTTAATATCCCCAAGATCAAAGAGGAGATCGTAGGGGACATTTGCATCTGCAAGGAGTACATTCATGTGTCCCGGCATACGTCCCGCAACGGGATGAATTGCGTAGCGTATTGTCTTATCACCTTTATCGAGTAGGGTTTTTACCAATTCTTGTAAGACAAATTGGGCCTGGGCAACGGCAAGACCGTAACCCGGAATAATAATGATTGATTCTGCACTCTCTAACACCATTGCAGCGTCCTCTTCCGTATATTTGACAACATTCCTCTCTTCTTCCTTCAGAACATCTCCAGCAACAGCAGTCCCAACAGCTCCGAAAATTACGTGAGAGAGAGACCGGTTCATTGCCCTACACATAATCCGTGTAAGGATCATACCTGAAGCTCCAACAAGGGCCCCACTAATGATAAGAACATTATTTGAAAGGACAAAACCTGTTGCGGCAGCTGCCAATCCTGAGCATGAGTTTAGGAGAGATATGACTACGGGCATATCTGCACCTCCAATAGGGAGTACAAACATGATTCCCAATACAAGAGCAACCGTAAGTATTGCCAATAGTCCAGTGCTATTAAGAGGATCGATAACGATAAAAACAGATAAGGAAAGAAATGAGATGGAGAGCAGTAAGTTTAAAACTTGTTGCATCTTGAAAATAACAGGAGTTGATTTAAAAAATCCCTGTAATTTGCCAAAGGCCACAAGACTGCCCGAAAATGCCAATGCACCGATAAACAGACTTACTATCGTGGAGACCGTTACACTCCTTTCAAGAGCAACATTGCTACGAGAATATTCTGCCAGCGCGACACAAGCTGATGCCCCTCCACCAAGCCCATTAAAAAGTGCGACAATTTGAGGCATAGACGCCATCTCGACCTTTTTCGCAACAACGACCCCAATTGCACTCCCAATGATGAGACCGATAATGATAAAGGAAAAATGTAAAATCTCCTTATCTAAGAGAGTCACGATTATTGCCATGAGCATACCAACCATCGCAAGCAGGTTCCCCCTGCGTGCAGTCTTAGGTGAACTCAGATTCTTTAGGCCGAGGATGAACAGTATTGATGAGAGAAGATAGGCGATTGTTGTTGTCGTTGACATAATGGTGCTTTCAGTCTCTCTTTTTACCTTTCTTGAACATCTCTAACATTCGGTCTGTAACCAAAAATCCACCGACGACATTTATCGTAGCAAATATGACAGCGAGCATCCCTAATATCGCACTAATCCACGAGTGTCCGGCACCAGCACTTATGAGGGAACCAACAAGTGTGATACCAGAAATTGCGTTTGTTCCCGACATGAGTGGAGTATGTAACAGGGGCGGAACCTTTGTGATAAGTTCAAAACCGACAAATACCGCCAGGACAAAGATATAGATTGATAGTAACAGTGATTCAACCATGTGTGGTTAACTCCTTTTCATATGCCCTCTCTACGTATTCATTCAGTATTTTACCATTGTGAGTAATACAGGTGCTCTTGGTTATCTCATCATCAAAATCTAAAGAGCGGTTATCCCTGGCATACAGATATCGGAAAAAGGATGTGATGTTTTTTGAATACATTCTGCTTGCATCTACGGGAAGAGTAGATTGAAGGCTAGAATCTCCACATATGGCAACATCATATTTGACGATAGTTTTTCCCGCCTCAGTTAGCTCGCAGTTGCCTCCTTGATCTGCAGCAATGTCAACGATTACCGAACCTCTTTTCATTGTTGTGACCATCTCTTCGGTTATCAAGGTAGGTGCCTCATGTCCAAAGACCTGAGCCGTAGTTATTACCACATCATTTAAAGCGATCCTGTCCCCAATAACCTCTCTCTCCCTCTGTAGATGTTCTTCCGACATCTCTTTAGCGTAACCGCTTGCAGACTCGGCACCTTTGACAGCTTCCATCTCTACAAAATGTGCGCCTAAACTTTCAACTTGTTCTCTAACTGCAGGTCGAGTATCGAATGCTTCAACATGTGCCCCAAGCCTACGGGCCGTTGCAATTGCCTGAAGACCGGCAACACCCGCTCCAAGTACCAAAACCTTGGCTGGAGGGATTGTCCCGGCAGCTGTCATCATGAGCGGGAAAAATTTTCCCAGGTGATTAGCAGCTATGAGCACGGCACGATAGCCAGCAATACTTGCCATGGAACTCAGAGCATCCATACTCTGGGTTCGTGCAAGTCGCGGGATACACTCCATAGCAAAACTGGTTACACGATTCTCCTTCATACAACGTATAACGTCTAATCTTGATGTGGCAAATACAAACCCTATATATGTTGATCCAGGCGTCATCATCTCAACTTCTAATGTAGTGGGAGGGTGGATCTTTAAAATCACATCCGCAATTGTAAACAGATCTTTTGCATGAGGGACAAGCTGTGCGCCAGAATTTTCATATTCGCTATTCTGGAAAAATGATTCCTTTCCCGCGTCTCTTTCAATGTACACGTCGTGATTATCTTTTCTCAGCTGTTCAACCATCCTTGGAACAGCTGCAACACGTCTTTCTCCCTTGAAGATCTCTTTTGGTATTCCTATTTTCATACTTTCGTCTCACACGTCGTTCGACAAAATCTCAATGAATCAAAATGAAGTGTACGTGGACCGCTCCAAAGTAATGGGCTTCTCACAAAATCTATTACAGTGTAATCTAAGGATAAAATATTCTAGGAGGCATGTCAAGAAGTCAATTAAAGCGAACCAAATAGCAAAGATTTTCTCAATATTTGTTTGTTTTTCGACCGACAAAGTTTATAATTATGAAAAAAGTTTCTCTGTTCTCGCTCCTATTTGTGAGGAGATGGGGTGGACAAAAGTTATATCACGAAATTTGTGAAGTGCAAAAAAATTAAAAAACTTAAAAAAGAGAGTATAAGAAAATGGATATTTATACGTATGCGATGCAGATGGAGAAAGATGGCAGAAAGTTTTACCTCGATATGGCCCAAAAATCAAATAACTCGGGAATTAAGAGTATCCTGAAAATGATGGCGGATGCCGAGGCTAAACATTACAATGTTTTATTGGCAATGAAAAAAAATGAAGATGCACAATTTGAGACGGATACAGAGATCTTTACTGAAACAAAAAATGTTTTCACTCAAATAAGAGAAGAGGGAAAGGAGCTTGATGTTGATAGTTCGCAAGTGGAGTTTTATAAGCAGGCCCTTGAAATAGAGAGAAAAAGTCACAAGTTTTATCTAGAAAAAGCAGAAGAAGAGAGTGATCAGCAGAAAAAAGAGCTGATCTTAAAAATCGCATCTGAAGAGAAAGACCACTGCGTTCTCCTGAGCAATATAATCGACTTTATATCAAGACCTGAAAGCTGGCTTGAGAACCCTGAGTGGCATCACACTGATGAGTATTGAGGTAATGAACACACACGGAATCCCTGTGTATGAACCAAAACTAGAATATAGCTGGAGGAAATCCGCATTCAGACAGTGAGAAAAGAATTTGGGCAGCTGAAATGGACCGGATGATTACTATTGGATTTAATGTTTTTCACCGACAAAGTACTATAGGCACAGGGAAAAGGAGCTTGGTAATTTCCCAAACCGTCAATAGGGGTGGGGTTTATAAGACAATGCCTCGTAAAGCAATCGAGTAAGAAACGTTCATTGATCCCCCTCCTCTCCTCCCAGGACAGTGCTAAGAAAATAGTTAACTTGGCTTACCTCTGAATGGTTTAACAGAGAGGGATCAAACGACTGCATCTTTACCACTGTCTCTGCCCACTCATCACCCGTTTTTCTCAATTTAAATACTCTTTCAATCGAGTGACACGTGCTGCATTTACTCAAGATAATCTTCAAACCCAATTTAATATCCATCTTCGACTCATCAAGTCCCAGGGTTTTAACCAAGTATCCTACAGCCTGAAGCTCCTCCAATTCGTTCATGTTTCCTGGGTCTTTGGACCTCATAAGCGACACATAATAGCGCCACTCTTCTTCTGTCTTTTTATGGGAGTACACCCTTTCCAGAGAGTGGCAATCATCACACTTTTCATGGACAACTTTTCTGCCAATGTTTAGGTTAACCTTCACAAACTTTCCCTTGTGTGAGAGGGTAATGTACTGGTTTCCTGCTAAAGAGACCAAATAATAGCCCGCACTCATGGTAACGGTGATAAAAATAGTAATTATCGTGATCATGCCGTAAATTACCAAACTGTGACGAAACCGTTTAAAGATATGAACAATACAGATTTTAATAATTATGAGTGGGAAGATAGAGATTCCAAAATAGGCATGAATTACCTCTTTATCTGAAAGGAGAACAAAACCCGTGGAAAATCTTTGAAACATAATGGTACAAATAAAGAGGTAAAGGAGAAGAAAGAGATATCCCGTAATGCGGTGTGCCCATGTAAGGAATTTCTGTTTTTTTAGCGGTTTTTTACGGCCATATAGTATGGCCATAAACGTGACGGTAACGATACCAAAGAAAAGCAAAATTAATGACAGTATTGAAGTAGTAATTGTATTCATAAGAGAAAAATGGACAGTAGGAAAAAATTTTTATGTGAAATACAGTAAGCATTAAAACAAAATAGCTGAAAAAAGACAATACTATACCCATCTCAAAAACGATGCTTACCTGATTAACAGATTTTATTAAAAAATTCTAAAGATTTAGAAAAAAAGCTGTTTTTTTTAAACTCAGTACCTATTTTTCCGCTCTATTTATGTCTGACTAACACAAATCTTTTTTATTGC
The DNA here is from genome assembly GCA_965222815.1 of Candidatus Scalinduaceae bacterium. GTDB lineage: Bacteria > Planctomycetota > Brocadiia > Brocadiales > Scalinduaceae > SCAELEC01. The sequence continues at coordinate 2,876,006 of CBDCUS010000014.1, read as the reverse complement.
AACATTTATGCATTATAGTAAAATTGATAATTAGGTGGTATGATTATTGCACCCTTAATCAAATTATAACTAATGAAATTCTTTTTATAGAAAGGAAACTGATAATGAGTATATTAGTTACAAAAGAGGCACCGGATTTTACGGCACCCGCCGTGTTGGCTGACGGTACTATTAAGGAAGATTTTAAACTTTCCGATTTGAAGGGTAAATACGTAGTTCTTTTTTTCTATCCACTGGATTTCACGTTTGTATGTCCTACGGAAATAATTGCCCATGATCACCGGTTAGACGAATTTAAAAAACGCAAAGTTGAAGTAGTCGGAGTCTCAATCGATTCACATTTTAGCCATTTTGCCTGGCGCGAAACACCTGTTGAAAAGGGTGGTATAGGTCCCATTGGGTTTCCGATGGTTGCAGACATCCAACATGCGATAACGCAAGCTTATGGTATTGAACACCCCATCGGTGTAGCCTTGCGTGCATCATTCCTTATTGACAAAGATGGGGTTGTCCAGCATCAGGTAGTCAACAACCTCCCTCTCGGAAGGAATGTAGATGAGATGCTTCGGATAGTTGACGCTTTACAGTTTACAGAGAAGCATGGAGAGGTCTGTCCCGCTGGTTGGCAGAAGGGTGATGAGGGTATGAAGCCTGATTCCGATGGTGTAGCCAAATATCTATCCACTCACTCTGACAAGTTATAAGAGTAAATTTCTTCTTGATATCTCTGTATTGGAAAGGTTTGTATGCTCCTATCTTGTGTTCAGTTTTTGTATCTTATGTCGCTCGTTATCTGGATTGGAGGCATTATCTTTTTCTCTTTCTTTGGAGCACCAAGCATTTTTAAGATCTTGGGAAGGGAGTTAGCTGGAGATGTGGTTGGAGACATATTTCCTAAATACTGGATGATCGGATATGTTTGTAGCACGATAGCCCTCGGCAGCCTGATATACTTGTGGAAAAGCGGTATGTCAGGCATAATGCCAAGGGTGATCTTGCTGTCAATAATGTTTGTTTCAACTTTTTATACTGGGTTGTGTATCGGCTCTACAGCGAGAGATCTTAAGGCGCAGATGCGTTCATTAGAAGAGGGAGAGAAGAGGGAAGAGTTGAGACAACAGTTTTCAAAGATACACAGACGCTCAATGGTTATGAATGTTATTATCTTAATCCTGGGCGTTATTACCCTATTCATGACCGCAGCCTATACGATACCTAAAGGAATTTATTAAGATTATCTGTGAGGTGATACTATGCTAAAGGTGGGTGCCAAAGCACCGGATTTTTGTCTACAGGACCAAGACGATAATGACGTTTCATTAAATGATTATGCTAAGAAATGGATTGTATTATATTTTTATCCAAAAGACAATACGTCGGGCTGTACAAAGGAGGCGTGTGATTTTACCGAATCAATCAAAGAGTTTGAGGACCTTGATGCCGTAGTATTGGGAGTGAGTCCGGATAGTACACTATCACATCGAAATTTTATAAAAAAACAGGGCCTTCATATCACCTTGTTGAGTGATCCAGACAAAAAGTCTTTAAAGGCATATGGGGCCTGGGGCGTGAAGAAAAACTATGGAAAAGAGTATGAAGGTGTAATTCGTTCAACGTTTATCATATCCCCAAAGAATAAGATTTCCGAAGTTTGGTATAATGTAAAAGTACGAACCAAACGAAAGAGTGGTGAAGTGCGTCATGTTGAAGTGGTTAAGGAGGCTCTTAGTGAGCTCCAGAAAAAGCCGTAGTATCTTTCCTGCAGATCTATTTTCATAACAATAGGAGAACTATGAATACCAAAAAAATATCCACCAAAAAGTCACAAACAGAGAGGAACCCCGATCCTGATGTCCCAAAAGATGAGCTGTTAAAGACCATTGAAATCTCGATGGCTGAAGAGCTAAAAGCAAGTGCTTTTTATAAGGAGGTTTCAAAACAACTGAAAGATAAGGCGGCAAGACAGAAGTTCGAAATAATGTCTGATTCAGAAGAGTACCACTATCAACTCTTGAAAGAGTGGTGTCAAGAGCAATATGGTTTAGTACCAAAAACGAAGGAGATTAAGGAATCAAAGATAGTTATCATTGAGAAACCCAAAAAAACAGCCTCCTATGAGGAAATTATTGAGATAATTATTGCATCTGAGGAGAGGGCATGCAAATTTTATGAAGAGGCCGCAAAAAAGACAAAGAATGAAGAAGCGAAAAAACTATTTGAAATGCTAGCAGAGATAGAGGGTAAGCACGTTGTTCAGTTTAAAGACGAATTTCGCATAATCACGGAACCTTCGCTAAGGTGTGGGGATGAAGAGATACCTTGGATGCTGGAGGTGTAAAGTTACTCAGTTCCTAGAAAAGAGGGTGTATACCGCGTGAGAAAAGACGTAGATCTATTACAAATTAAAGACAATATGATAATCTTATTGTCTACTAAACCCCACATCCTTAGATGCTTCAATAACAATTTTTGCACATGCCTCGGCATCGGACAAGGCAACGTGGTGATTTAACGGGATGTTGAGATAGCGACAGACATCTGGTAGTTTCGTTGGATATATTCCCCATCTTTTCCTTGCAAGTTTCACCGTGCATTGGAATGGAATTGATGGCGGTTTAATATAAGACCTTTCACAACACGCATGCAAAACGGAACGATCAAAGGAGGCGTTATGTGCGGCAAGGAAATCAGCGCCTTCCAATATATTCACAAATGATAGCCATACATCTTGGAAATTTGGTACCAACGCTACCATGTCCCAAGTAATACCGTGGATGTAGGTAAATTCAAAATAGGTCCTTGGCGGCTTAATGAGCCGATGCTCTTTACGAACAATCTCTCCCGATTCGACTCGAACCATGGCAACTGCGCAGGCACTATCTCTAAAACGATCCGCAGTTTCAAAATCTATGGCTACAAAAATATCACTCATTTCTCGAGTTAACCTCTTTTATGTAATAAGAAATTTAATGCAAAGGAATTTCAATGTTACCAATTTCGTTTTAGTTTGTCCAAACTACGCAACTTGTTAAGGATTGCGGAAATTTTACAGAAACGCAGTAGATGAGTAGTTTTGGTTCGAACACTCATTAACAAAATGGATTTGCACATCTCTCCACACTCACGGTAGTAAAGGGGCCGTGGGCTGGAAAGACCAGGGTCTCATCTGGTAAGGTAAAGAGGTGCTTACGAATATGTTCAACTTGTCTCTGCGCCTCTTTTTGTGTACTTGTACCACCGACCGAACCGCAAAAGAGAGAATCACCCGTGAAGACACATCCGTGTCCATAGTAGGAGATTCCCTGGGGTGTATGTCCCGGTATTGATAAGACCTGAAACCTTAAATGTCCAACCTCTATCACTTCCCCACCCTGTAATGAGTAGTTTGCGTCATCTATTTCCCCCTGGCCGGCATAGCTCTTGACCTGGTAATGTTGGTTGAATTCTGGGAGGCCTTCCGTATGGTCCCAATGACCATGCGTAAAAAAGAGGTATTTGAGCTGGATCTCTCTCTCATGAATAAAGTCCTTTATCTCACTGTTGAAACCACCCGGGTCGATAAAAGCCCCGATCCTTGTCTCAGGGTCTGCTACAAGATAGCCATTAATCCTGAAACTTCCTACGGTAAATCGTCTCAATATCAGATTCGGTATCATCATATAAAGGCTCAAAAAGAAACAAACTGATTATTCTAGCTCGGCCATCTAATTGAGGCAAGTATATTCAGAATGCCATTTTTGCTATTAAGGTTTTCCGCTACTAAAACCGATTTGGTTTTCGGTTTTCCTGGAAGCCAAATCTTGGTTGTAGTTCTCCCCGGACAAAAGACGTCGAGGACTTTCCCGCTCAATTCTATACCGGATTTTATCCGATAGCCATTATCAGATGAGTATATTTTAATAATTGTTAGGAAACTAATAAAGTAAAAACATCATGAAAATTAAAGGGAACATTTCTTCCAATAAATATTGTATAAATCAAAAGGGGCAGAACGAGGGGATAAGCTTCCGGAGAGAGTTTAGCAATTGAATAAGAATAGAGGGCATTAAAATGAAAGTACGTAAACAACAATTGAATATACTGATATTAGGCGCAGGTTTCGGTGGTATCTGTACCGCGAAATATCTTCTGAAACTTACAAGCAAAATACCAGATGTGAAAATTACCATATTAGATCGCAATACCTATCACTTTTTTACACCTTTTTTACACGAAGTTGCAACGGCTTCTATACATTCTGACCACATAAAACGGCCTTTAAGAACTCTGTTTGAAGGAGAGAAGGTTGAATTTCACCAAGGTGAGATAAATAAAGTAGATTTAGTAAACAAGTCTGTAGAGATATGTACTAACTGTGGCGAATGTGACAACTCACCAAATTATGACCGTTTTACATATATGAATACACCAGACTTTGTTTCAGAAAGAGGCTCTATGACAGTATTTGTGGGTAAAAATAAGGAAAAATATAGATTCATTTGAAGGAAGGCTCTCCAAAAGGAATATCTTTTACTCCCTTCTCCGCCGCCCACCCCTCATTTGGGTGAGGGTGGGCGGCTCCGGAGGGAATAAAAGATAACACTATTTATTAAAATGTTCAAAAACCAAACCCAACTCAAAATTTATTAAGGTATTTTTTGGTCTCAATTGTTTGCAATTTCGATACTTATGTATATCTAATGGGTTAAGTTACCCACAGATTCTGACGACCAGGCCAGAAAGAAGACAGACATTTCCATACAATTACCTTGTGCTAGCAATGGGAAGTCAACCTAACTTTTTTGGTGTTACAGGTGCTGGTAAGTTTTCAAATACATTGAGTAGCATAAAAAATTCAGAAGACATTAAGACAAAAATACTTGAATGCTTCGAACTCGCAAACCATACAAATAACCGGAAACTCAAAAAAGAGCTTCTCACATTTTTTGTCATAGGCGCGGGTGCTACCGGAACGGAATATATAGTAGAGCTATTTGATCTCTGTAAAAACGTTTTAGCAAAAGATTTTGAGTTCGTAAATTTTGAGCGTGACTGTCGAATCATGTTGGTAGAAGCTAAGGATCAAATATTGCCAAATATGGATCCATACCTGGTGAAATACGCCATGAAGTACCTTCAAGGCAAAAATATAGAGATCATGACTTCTACGAAAGTTACGAAAATAACAGATTGTAATATCGAATTAAATGGAAAGATTTCTATTCCTACTCATAACGTTCTCTGGGCAGCAGGAGTAAAAGCAAACAATTTAGTAGCACGTTTACCTCTGGAAAAAAATTCAGATGATCGAGTAAAGGTAAATGCTTTCTTACAAGTAACAGGCAAACCCGAAGTTTTCGCATTAGGAGATAATGCCTATTTTGTACCCAAAAGGCGAATCATCCACTAACTCAGACGGCACAGGTTGCAGTGCAAGAATCAAAGATTGTCGCTACAAATATTTTAAAGCATTTACAAAAAGAGCCACTTCAACCTTTTAAATATCTCTTTTTGGGATCAACCGTATCCCTTGGTGAAAGGAAAGGCGTTGCAAATTTAATTGGCAGATTTGAATTAAAGGGTTTCGCAGCCTGGTTTAGCTGGAAGCTCACTTATTTAAGGCATTTGTTGATCATTGAGAAGCGAACACATGCATTATGGGATTGGTTCTTTGATATGCTTTATAACAGACAGATGGCACGCTTTAAGCTTCATTAAAAAATAATATACTACCAAAATGATTCCCTCTGTAGTGTGCGTTTCACACTTTGAGTAAATTCCATACTATCATTAACCAGAACAAAGCTTTATTGATTTCACTATTTATTACTACTATAACCCAATTTATGAGAAAAGAGAAATAATCCTGATGGAATTACATGTATATGGCATAAATATTGTTAATTATATTACTTAGTACCTGAACGGAAACCCTGTGTTTGAACAAAAGCTGTCCAGGTACAAGGCGCGTAAAAATTTCGTAATCTGAACGTAGATCGCACCATTGTACTAGTCAATTAACAATGAGTATTTAAAATCAAACAATGGCTGGTACTCCCTCACTGAGTGGTGGTGACCAAAATGCAGATTTAGCCGCAAATGGGATGTAATATTCAAAGATTAATGAATTGAGATATGGAAATTCAGAATTAAGAATTGAAAGCCACTGCACATGTTTCAGGGAAAACCTTAAAAATTACAGTGATCATGATTCTTCCTTTTTGGTCTGGAAGCTACTTGGTCTCCAGTGCCTCAGCGACCTTGCGCCCGAGTTCCCTGGCCGCTTCAACAGCGATGGCCTGCTCCTCGAACGACTTAATGCCAACTGAATCTACAGTAGCGTCTGGACCGTACAGCATCGGAATGCCGGACATCTTGCACTCGTCACCATACACGCATTTTACGCAGGGGACATTCCCCTGGATCTTTACGGCACCCACAAAGTTCATCCCCTCTTCCATCATATAAAACTGAACGGCATTGATCCCCATTTGGCCTGCGGGTGGGAGTGTCTCATTCTCCTCCGGCGCAGCATAGGTAATGACCGCACCGCCCGGCTTGCCAGCCATGAAGCCGTGTATATGCCGCAGCGGATAGAGACGTTCGAAAAATGCCTTTGTTCTGGCGTCAAGTGATGAGTAGGGAGTGAAACCGGCCATGACGAGAGCATCAGCCGCTTTTGCCTTTTCCGTTAACAAAATGCCATCATCTTTGATGACGCATGTATTACTCTTAACGCACCCCAAACAGGCTCGGCAAGGTTCCACGGTATAGTCAATCAGTTTAATGAATTCGGTTTCACAGCCTGTCGCATCCAACACCACTTTGAGTGCGCGATCCGTATTGCTGTTCTTGATTGGCGATCCGGATACTCCTAGTACTTTCATTTCAGTCTCCTTTTTTGTAATGACTCAAACTCTTTCACAATTGTTGCTAGTTCTGCACGCACAGTATAATCCGCATCAACAAATGCATAGGTGATGGTGCTATAGACAACGAAGGTTGTGGCAATAGGAAAGTCGAATTGTCCTTTTCGATTATGTGTTTCAAGTTTTGGTGAAAGTTATGACAACACTTCCAAGGTGACCGGTCGTCTTGGAAGTTCAAAAAAATACTCCTACTTCAGTAACTCTTCGGTTAATACAGAGTAAAAAGAATCTAAAACCGTTCGATCGCTCGTTACCTTCATTCTTAATAATGAGCCTTGCCAACTACTTAGTATAAAACTAGCTAAAGTTTTTAAATTCTGTTTTTTTTTTTTTAATACCTTATTTTCGTATGCTTCTACTAAATTTTTATGAATTCGTGACTCCATTTCACTATGAATTTTGGCAGTAGTAGCTGATATTAATTCACTGACTACTCCCATTTCCTGAGTCATATTTCCAACAAAACAGCCACATTTCACATCTTGCCGATCAAACCAGGATATGCCATATTTAAAGAACTCTTTGATTCTATCTAATGGTTCAAGCTTTTGGTTGATTAGTATTGATTGTAATTTAGTAAGGATTTCAGAATAATAGTAGTTAATAGCATCTAAAGCATAATGCTCCTTATCTTTGAAATGGTTGTAAAAAGAACCCTTTGGAATACCTGCTGCATCAGTTATATCTTTAACACTGGTGCCATTATAACCCTTCAAATGCATTAAGTTGATTGAAGCATTTATTATTTCATTTTTCCTTTCGACATTTTTATTCACGGGTGAATTATATGACCAGTCGTCTTATTAGTCAAATATTTTTTCCCCCTAACTACTCGGGCAGGATTCGAACCTAGAACTCAGTTTTTTTCTGTTAGATTCACCTACAATTCTGGGGAATGGTCCCGTTTATTCTAAAAATAGCATATTTTGCACATAAAATATTAGAAAATGTGACATCCTACACTTTGCACTTCACTAATAAATCCACCGAGAGACTCACAAACTTCTGCTAAGGTCTGGAAGTTTACCTACTAAAATGTTTAAAAAAATTTGCAATGAATACTAAGTAAGGGATAATTTGCTCTAGTTTTCTAAGTATAATTATATTAAAATTAATAGGATATAATGTTTACGACTGCTCAATTATTCTTACCAGCTACGCTGATTATATAAACGTAATTGAATAGGTCAAGAGACTTTGAAAAATTGTATATGCTCTTACTTTAAAAATGAGTTAAATAAAAAACTTCTGTCCTATGGAGACGGTACATTTTTCTTGATGATCAAATTAGTAGCTTTTTAGAATGAAATTCAACCAACAATAAAACAGGGTGTCTAAGTATCTGTTCGCATTCCATCGCTATTAAATAACGATGCACAAGTTGCGTCATTACAAGGGGGATATTAACCATGAAAAAACGGAACTTATTAGTAACTGCAGCTATAGCCAGTTTAATGGTTTTTTCGCTTTCAACTGCAGTAATGGCAGAGGCAGAGACAAGTGTGAAAGCAGAGGAGGATGCAAGGACTAATAGAGGGGCTGAAGAGAAGGTGAGAGCAGCAGTACAAGCAAGTGAGAAAGCAGTGGCAGAAGCTAAGTCAAACCAATTCTGGTGGCCTGAGCAGCTGAATCTGAGCCCTCTCCGCCAGCATAATACAAAGTCCAATCCTTATGGCGAATCATTTAACTACGCAGAAGAATTTAATAAACTCGATCTTAATACCTTGAAGAAGGATATTGATACTTTGTTGACCAACTCACAGGAGTGGTGGCCGGCAGACTACGGAAACTATGGACCCTTTTTTATTCGTATGGCCTGGCACAGTGCGGGTACCTACCGCACACTTGATGGGCGAGGAGGTGCTGGCGGTGGTCAACAGCGCTTTGATCCGCTCAATAGTTGGCCTGACAATGCTAACCTTGATAAAGCACGACGCCTGCTTTGGCCGATCAAGCAGAAGTATGGAAAAAAGATTTCATGGGCTGACCTGATGATTTTGGCAGGTAATGTTGCGATGGAAAATATGGGCTTTAAGACCCTCGGTTTTGCGGGCGGCCGCGAGGATGACTGGGAACCTGACTTAGTCTATTGGGGTCCTGAAAAGAAGTGGCTTGATGCTCAACGCCGCGACAAAGAGGGGAAACTGGAAGGGCCTCTTGCGGCTGTTCAGATGGGCCTGATCTACGTCAATCCGGAGGGACCGGGGGGAAACCATGATCCGCTTGCTGCCGCAAAGGCTATTCGTGAGTCTTTTGGCCGCATGGCGATGAATGATGAAGAGACTGTGGCACTCATCGCGGGTGGGCACACTTTCGGTAAAGCACACGGAGCTTATGATCTGTCTGAATGCGTTGGAGTCGAGCCTGCCGGTGCTCCTATTGAAGAACAGGGATTTGGCTGGAAAAACAAATGTGGTAAGGGTAATGCCGAAGATACTGTCACTAGTGGGTTAGAGGGTGCCTGGTCATCTGCTCCAGATAGGTGGACTATGATGTATCTGGAGAATTTGTTCCACTTCGAATGGAAGCTAGCGAAGAGCCCTGCCGGTGCGACTCAGTGGATTCCAACAGATGAAACTGCCCCTAAAATGGTGCCTGATGCGCACGTTGATGGTAAGTTTCATCATCCGATTATGTTTACTACGGATATGGCACTTAAACGTGATCCCGAATACAGTAAGATTGCGAAACGCTTCCTGGAGAATCGGGAAGCGTTTGAAAATGCGTTTGCTAGAGCCTGGTTTAAACTGATACACCGTGATATGGGGCCACGTGCGCGCTATCTCGGTACGGATGTTCCGGGTTTAGAACTGATTTGGCAAGATCCGATTCCGGAAGTCGATCATAAGTTGATTAGCGAACAAGACGCGAATAAGCTGAAAACTAAAATCCTTGAATCTGGTCTGACTATACCGGAGCTAGTGAGAACAGCCTGGGCATCAGCTGCCAGTTTTCGCAGCAGTGATATGCGTGGTGGTGCAAACGGTGCACGTCTCCGCCTTGAGCCGCAAAAAAATTGGGAAGTCAACAACCCGGTAGAACTGGCGAAAGTAGTGAAGCGTTTGGAAGAAATCCAAAAAGAATTCAATGACGCACGCTCTGATAATACAAAAGTTTCGCTTGCTGATCTGATTGTCCTGGGTGGTGCTGCCGCCATCGAGAAGGCAGCAAAGGATGCAGGTTCTGACGTCGTGGTTCCGTTTACACCAGGCCGTGCAGATGCGACAATGGAACAGACCGATGTAACCTCTTTCTCCGTACTTGAGCCAACAGCGGATGGATTCCGGAATTACTTCGGTAAGGGTAACTACCGTTCCCCGGCCGATATGCTCATTGACAAGGCCAGCCTGTTAAATCTGAGCGTTCCTGAGATGACCGTTCTGGTGGGCGGTATGCGTGCGCTGAATGCCAATTCCGGGCAGTCTCAGCATGGCGTGTTTACCGATCGGCCTGGAGTGTTGAGCAATGATTTCTTCGTGAACCTGCTTGATATGTCCACGAAGTGGAAGAAGTCAACCAAGTCTGAGGGTATTTATGAAGGGAATGATCGCAAAACAGGTAAGATTAAATGGACAGCAACCGCTGTTGATCTGATTTTCGGCTCAAACTCCGAGTTGCGTTCGGTTACAGAAGTCTATGCATTTGACGATTCGAAAGAAAAGTTTGTACGCGACTTCGTTGATGCCTGGACCAAAGTGATGAACCTTGACCGCTTTTATAGTGGGCAAAAGATCTGACGAAATCTAACATCAGGTTATCCAAATTGCTGCCATTTCAATAAGGTTTTTCAGTTCTCAATTGGATTAGAGACAAAACGATAGACCTCTTGTATCTCTTGACTCTTGGTATAACACACAGATAACAAAAATATGTAATAGTCAAAAATTGCTCCGTTTCACTTCGCAATTCTTATCACTGATGGTGGTGTTATATCATCATTGCTCACCGTCTCTGTGAACTAAAGTAGGAGAAAACCCTGGACAGCAAATCGCTATGTACTCTGCTCCTTCAGGATTTGGTGTACTATACTGAACCCACTCTCCTGCTTGAGCAATAAAGGCCTCTCCCTCATTAATGTCAATAATGTCATCATGAGTTCTTACTCTTAGAAGCCCTTTTAAGACAATTGTATATTCATTAAATTCTGGAGTTTGACCCGGTTCAATCCATCCATCGGGACTCTTCATCCGGGCAATACTTATTTCATCAGTTTTTGAATTAACTCTACCAATAAATTCTTCAATTAGTTTTGGTTTAGTTCCAGAGGCCTTAATAATTGTTGGTCCTTCAATTTTTATTGCCATTTTATTCCTTATTTTATTAGATATAATGCTGCCGTTTTGTGGCAGCCAACAATGAATTGAGCAGTTTACCTGCTGAGATGACTGGTTAGCTCTATGAATTCTAAGCTTTTCGTCGTCAACTCGGTTTTTTATTCATATTCTGTATCAGGTTAAAGCTTAATTTAGAAGTACTTTCTGATTCCAAGGTTTGAACTTGTGACACCGTTCGAACAATGATTCACAACATTTTTTAATTTGGATTGGTTGAATTAGCCGATGTAATGAGCAACTCCATCATTAAGTCGGAAGCACCCAGGTGAGGAGCAATTTTAAAATCAATATCTGGGTAATATTTCATGGTGTTGTTGACAATATTTGGAATATCGTCAACAACATGTCTACCTGAATTGAGAAAATATGGTAAAACAATAATAGATGATGCTCCATCATCGATACATTTTTTTATACCATCAGGAATTAAAACTTCAGCTAGTTCTAAAAATGCGGCATGAACAATTCTGTATTGCGTAAAACATTTCTTTCTCAGTTTGTCTGCAAGTAAAACAACTTCATCATTAGACTGTTGACGACGGCTGCCATGAGCTACAAGTAATAACGCTTTCATAAATAATTCCGCCTCCTCAGGAGAAACTGTGGGTGATTGGAGGTTCTGAAAACTTTCCAAGTGTATGATATATAGCAATATTTATTGATTAAAGTACGAAAACCAAAAGATTTTCTCATATTCAGTTTTGCTCCATTAAAGTGAGCCCGTTAACCTTTCATTCAGGCTGAGTATAACCATCTCTTGTATTCATTTATGATTGTTGAAAGTTTAACATTTGAAATCTGTGTCCCATTTGCAAGCTTACCCTCTCCAGACCTTTTTGCTCTGTTCCTCCTGACCTTCGGAAGGTATACGATAAAACAAAAAGATTTCTGTAGCTACCAGAATAAAGATACGAAAAAAATATATATCAATGTTCCATAAAATAAGACTGTATTTAATTGTTATAGAAAACCATATAGTGTTTCCCTCCAGAAACCCGTAGTTTAATGTTACAATACATTGGCCATAGGCCTGGTCAAAATGGTAGTGCTTAAAACTACTTTTGAGATCTTTTTTCTTTCATCTCAGATTTTTTTCCTTTGAACAGTTGAGGATAGATGTGAATATCCAAATGTTTATGACAGAGCGAGCATGTCTGTTGTAATTTTCTCACGTGAAATTGTGCATCTTCAACAGAACCGGTTTTCTTCTTTTCTTTTGCGATCTTAACTAACTCTTTTGCAGAGTTCTGCATCTTTTTCATCAGATGTTCATATCTCTGGTCTTCCGGCCTTGCATGGTCCCTCCTTAATAATTTTGCTACTTTTATGATATTTTCTCCTGACTCCCTGATTAGCTTCCACTCCTTTTTTTGAAAAGTAGTATATCCAGATAAAGCCCGTACAGCTTTATAATCCTTATCAACCTGGGATAATAATTTTGCCAGTTCACTCTTTTCCTCTTCCTGTTCAGCATGTGCATTACCTGGTTCATCCGCCCTCACTTGAACCGTCAAACCGACAATAAAAAATATCAGTATGGTCGTTAATATTTTGTCCATAATTTTCCTCCTTTCTAAATAAAAAATCTCACACCCTTAAAAAGACAAGGGAATGTTTAGCATGAACAAAAAAAGCCTGTAAACAATTAACTGTTTTGCAGGATACATAATCGTTTTTTGTCCATTCATATTTCGTTACAAACTCTTTGAATCATTTCCTTTCTTCCGAAAGTGTAATTTTGACAGCTTCCTTGAATGGGGTTTTCTCTATGGGAATATATCTGGTTATACTATCATCCAGACACACAACCTCATTTTTCAATCCTTTGCGGAAGTAATAAAGTTTTTCGCAGCATCTTTATCCATTTTAACGAATTCACTATTTTTAAACATACTCTTTCCGCCCATGGAATGAACGATATAATATGCCGTATGAATTTCACAAGCAGCCTCTTCAGCCCCTCATTCCTGACAAGATCACCCTTTACAACCTCGATACTTTGTTTTTCAGAATGGAAGCATGTACCTTCGAAAGATTTCTTGTTAGCAGCCTAAATCTGATATTCCTCCCTGACAGTTCATCTATAAGCCTGCTTCCAATAAATCCGGTACCCCCGAGCATTAATACTCTGTCATTGGGCTTGAGTACTAAATTATCCATTAATATATACTACCAAAAACCATATATAATACTAAGGTTTTAATATGGTTGCTGTTCGTGGAAACCAGAAACCGGTTGTAGAGTCTCTTGTTAATGCAGGAGCTAACATAAATGTAGAACTCAAGAACGGTATGGCCCTATTAATGATCGCAATCAAAGATGGTCACACTGATATTGCGAAGTATGTAATAGAGCAGGGTGCAAATCTTGCCGTAGAAAGTGATGATGGTTTGTATGCTCTATCATTAGCAAAATCAAAAGGAATGGCTGAAATCGTAAACATTATCAAAACGGTAGGGGAAAAAGTTGAGTATGAAAAAGGGCAAATAACGGGAAATATTTCGGAGCCGTTAAGGACGGTGATGTTGAAACAGTAAAAAACTTTTAGCCTTGGGAACTGACCCGAATAAGAGAGTTGGAAAAGGGTGGTTTCCGTTTATGTTTACAGTCTCCGGTGGACATAAAGAGATAGTGGTAACGCTCATAAAAGCCGGAGCTGATATAAATATGAAGGCGACCGATGGCTCAACACCTTTGATGGAAGCGACACTTCAGGGGCACAATTCCATTGTAAAGTTTTTGCTGGGAAAAGGGGCTGATATGTCAATCAATAATAATAGGGGTGATACCGCTTTCAACATCGCAAGACAGAGGGGAGATGATGAAATTACAGGGTTTTTTACTATTAATTTGCGTTCCTCAAATAAAAATTTAGTATACGAATAGGCTGTGGAGGAAGCGGCATCATTGCTTGAATCAAACGAAAACGATGATTACTTATATATAGCCCCTCTATTTTATATAACACAACGTTTAATATTGACAGGTGATAGCTTTGGTACTCGTGGCGCATGGGATGTAAACTTAGTCGCAGGCGGTCTTATATGGTGCAATATTAATTCAAAATTTATCCTCTAATAAATAACTATTTCAAGCCCAAATTGATAATTTTCTTATTAGATGCGTTTGTAGCCGCTAGCTTTAGCTTGCGTTTTCCACCATAAGAGGAGTTCAGGTAAAAGGTGCTCAGCCTCAGGTTGCGGCTACAAAGTCGCGGTATCGAACTCTAGCCAGATATGAGAGTACAAATTACAATTTGCTTTCTCTTAACCAGCAATTTTTGAACTGTTACCTGTATATTGCGTTCCTAAATAGACAAATAATACACAGACTTATTACAATGTACTGCATTTTAGAGGCAGTATTGCGTATCCGTTTATCCTTCAGTTACCGAATATCCCAGGCCCTTAACAGACTCTATGAGTTCTTCAGTTTTGGCCTTTCCGCTCTCAACTTCCACAACAGCCTTACCACTTTTATGATCTACATGTGCATCCTTAACACCTGGACACTTTGTAAGAGTCTTCTTTACCTTACTTGAACAGCCTCCGCATGTCATGCCCGTAATGTTTAAGATCACTTGATCACTAGTTGATTCTGACGTTGACACCTTTTTCATTTTAGCATCACCTACTTTATCACTTTTTGATGCATTACAGCAGGAATCTCCTGACCCTGCTTCAGACACCTGATATACAGAAGAACATATCAGAGCAAATGCAAAAACTGAAAAATAGGTAAAACTGGTTCTTAAGTATCGAGACATAATTACAACTCCTTCCATTTACTAACGGGTTCAATTGAACCAATATAAAAATTATTTCGCAACCTTAAATGCTACCAGGTTAACGATCTCACTCTATCAGGTCTTATTAAGCCCCTGATAACCAATCACTGAACGGGTTGGTGTGTCGTTTATATGATTTCTCTAGTGATCATTCATCTAACACCAATAATCAATGTTCTTCATAAAAAAATCAAGTAACACCCTTGTTCATGTTTAATCCGGCCTTGCGTATAGTGTTCTTTACATCATCACTTATTAAGTTATAAACACTTTTATCGTGATAAAGGTTTCCAAATTATTTCTTATTGATTTCGTTCCTTACCTATCTCATAATGAATATTTAAATTTCAGGAGTTTGAATGGCCAAAGTTTTAATAGCTGGTTGCGGAGACATCGGTATCGGTCTGGGTAGAGCTCTCATTGAAAAAAGACACGATGTAGTCGGATTGAGACGTTATCCACCTCGTGAAAAACTGGGCATAAACTTTTTTTCAGCAGATCTCACCAATCCGTTTACTTTGAAAGGAATGGATACAGATTTTGATCAGGTTTTTATGGTGGCGGCACCAAAGAAACATGATGAACAGGCCTATAGAGAAATTTATGATGTGGGGTTAAATAATTTATTACATACCTTATCGAAAAACCACCATACTCCTCACTGTATATCAGTATCTTCTACCAGCGTCTATAGTCAGGTAGCAGGAGAATGGGTTGATGAGGAGTCGTTAACAGAACCAAGAAAGTTTAAGGGACAGTTACAACTGTTATCGGAACAGAGAGTTCTTGCTGCGAATAAAAGTAATCTGATAGTTCGTTTTTCCGGGATATATGGCCCTGGACGCAAGCGCATGTTAGGAATAGCCAAGAAAGGCGACCCGATACAATTGACTCCACCTTATTATACCAACCGAATTTATAAAGAAGACTGCATCGGTGTATTGATGTTTCTATTCGAAAAGAGAGTGGAAGGTGCAAAATTACATTCACACTATTTAGCGAGTGATGATGAACCTGCCCCAATGTGGGAGGTAGTTTCATGGCTGGCAGTGCAGCTTAAGTGCAGACAACCTAAAATTAAACAGGTGGATATGAATGCTACACAGAACAAAAGGTGCTGTAATAAGCGATTAAAAGAGCTGGGATACCGCTTTCAATATCCAACATACAAAGAAGGGTATCAGCAGTTGTTAAAAGAATAAGAATTTGGATAGGTTTATCAAACAGAGCCCCATACTAAATTTTGTTTTGAGGGATTGTAGAAAATTGAAGCAAAAATTTGCCAGTTCTGCTATCCCTCTACTGAATATTATCCAATTTACTTACTCTTAATTATCACAAATCTGGTATGCATTCCCCTTTGTACAAGAAACAATATATCCTTTCCTTTTTCAATATTCTTTAAAGCAGCAGTAAACTCTTTAACATTGGTAATCTTTTCTCGATTAGCCTCTTTAATCAAGTCTCCCTCTTGTATATCAGCCTGAGCCGCTTCACTTCCCGGCTCAACAGAAGAGACAAGGACACCGATCTCTCCTTCATAACCCATGCTCTTGGCTAATGCCTCTGTCAAGTCCTGAACAGTCAATCCAAGATCTTCACCCAAAGGTGATAGTACGCCAGCAAACATGTCAACTGGCTGTTCTCCAATCTTGACTCTCAACATTTTCTCTTTACCGTCTCTCAAGACCTTAATATCAACCTCTTTACCTACCGCTGTCTGGGCAACCATGTTTCGGAACTGGTTCAAATCTCCTATCTCTTTATTATCATACCCGATCACGATATCTCCACGCTTGAAACCGCCCTCTTTCGCTGGGGAATTTTCCTGTACGTCTCCTATCAAAACCCCTTCTGTAACATCAACATCAAACTGCTTGGCGAGTAACGGATCGAGATTCTGAATTACAACGCCCAACCAACCACGCGTAACTTTTCCCATAGTAATCAAGTCTCTCAGTACAGCTTTTGCCATGTTCACGGGTATAGCAAATCCAATCCCCTGATACCCTCCAGTTCGAGTAAAGATTGCCGTATTTATCCCTACCACCTCACCCTGTATGTTCACCAAAGGGCCGCCACTATTCCCCGGATTTATGGCTGCATCGGTCTGAAGAAAATCCTCATACTGTGCTATTCCCACTCCGGATCTATCGGTAGCACTTATTACGCCAACTGAAACAGTATGGCTTAATCCAAAGGGATTACCAACCGCTATTGCCCACTGGCCAGGTTTCATTTTGTCTGAATCACCCATCTTTGCCGGAATCAAATTTTCAGCCTCAATTTTCACTACCGCTAGGTCTGTTTGTGGATCAGTACCAATTATCACGGCATCATACTCTCTTTTGTCGACAAGCTTAACCTTTAGTTCTTCCATGTTCTCAACAACATGGTTATTCGTTAAAATATATCCATTTACTCCCTCAACTTGAACAATCACTCCAGAACCAAGGCTTTGAGCCTTAAATTCTCTTTCTGGAGATTTCTGCCTGTACCGGTCAAAATCTTTCCCAAAAAAATCATGAAAAGGGTCCCTTCCTCTTTCGCGTCTGGGCCCATGAAACTCACTTGTAGGATGTTTGAATGATTTGACGGTTGTGAGAGAAACGACCGAAGGTTTGACATACTCCGCAACAAGAGCCAGAGACTCTTCCAAAGTTGTCGCTGAACTATTTAGCTGTTCAAGTTCTTCAGAAAGCTTTTCCAGTTTGACTGCATCATTAGCAGCATGAAGATTGCCAGCCAAACTTATCAACCCGCAAACTAATGCAACTAAAAATACGAAGAAATATTTTTTCATTTTTACTACTACCTCCTTTTTTTAAATTACAATAGAATACCTATGCATTTGAAATAATTAGATCCTTTGTGTATAAAATTCTCAAGTTCTCTAAAAAATGTATTGTTCATTTCAAATGTAGTACTCTATAACAATGGCTAATTGTATTTTGTTCCTTTTCGTCTTAATACGAAAATCTTCTCAATAAAGTTTTCTCTGAAGCGAAGATTATGGAACCGTCCATCGTCTTCAACAGGGATGAGAGGGAAATGTTTCATATAAGCATCTCCAAAGTGGCTTTAATCAATGACCTGTAGCTGGAACACCGAAAACACGCAACGACCAGTATTTCCCATCATCACAGGCAGTAATTTCGAAATGATTCCATACCCCGATAGCAGTTTGCACTCTTCTCCGTGATCCCTTGTTGATATGCCTGTTCCGACACTCAACTGTCTTAATTGATGGTCTCCATTCGGTTCCAGCATGTTGTATCGGTAATGATATTCCATGCTGCTTCACAAGATCCGAGCATGTCACGATAGATTTCGATATGTCCTGAAACAAATTTCATCTCTTTTCCAGCACAAAAACAGTTTTCAATGATGTAAAGAAGCGTAATGGAGGACAAGGATGATACTTTGGAAACCTCCTCACCAGTTTATTGACTAACAAATACGTGGCCCTTACAATCTCTGGGGTCATACCCACTGCTTTCTGGAAGACGATAAATCAACTACTAATAAAGATTAAGTGCAGTACACGTTACCATGGTGGCCGTTTGGTGGAGTTGCCTATCCTTTGGTGTATTTTATGCTTAAACGGATTTTTTCTATAGGCAGAAAAGATATGGAAAATTCTGGTTGATTGAGCTTTTGTTTCATTTCTGGAATGAGCGCATATGACCTTTGGGGATTTTATTGCTGCCAACATGCGCCAGGCAAACCTTAAGGGTGCCAACTTTATGCACACTAAACTTGAGGGTGCCAATTTGGGTGAAACCAACCTGAGAGGAACCGATATGAGAGATGCGCGGCTGAGCGGAACCAATCTGAGTAATGCAGACGTACAAGGGGCGGACTTCATGTGGGCAAAAGGCCAGACACCTAAACAGAAGGCCTATCTTAGGGAAAATGGGGCAAAAAATGTCCCTGAATAATCGGAGACAGATATTAATATCTCATTTAACATACAAAACCATATTGGATTTCTGCGAGCACAATAGTTATGGTTTTTATCTTTCTATTTCCTTTTGCTCTCTAAGATTTAAGAGTCAAAAATTGAAATGATTGTATTGGATAGAACTATAAACTCATGAGTGAATCAGACAAGTGTTTATTGGCTCATAATTGTGTCTATGATGCACTTGATTAAATTATATATACCCCGCCAATATATCTAGAGCAGTAAATTTCTTGTCCTGATGGACTCCAAGAAGAATGTGCGCATGCACCCGAAAAGGTACATGCGCTATAAAATACTAGCAATTAGTCTGCAAACTCCCTCATAAAGTCCGGCCACTCCGGCCATTTATCACGAGTTACGCCGTGGCAACCAAAACATGCCTTATACACCATCATATCAAAACTTTTATAGGTTTCCACGACATCTTCACCTTTAGCTGTCTCAGCAATATTTCTTGAAGTATCAATAACAATTTTTAAATATTTTTCAAACTCACCCTTCATCTCTTTTTCGGCCTTTTCGGGATTATCTCCCTCAGGTGTGTACCAGTCCCCGGGGCGTCCATCTTCTGGAAAGAACATCTGCTTGATGATTTCGCTGTTTTCCGCAACGGCGTTAGACTCCCGAATAACAGCATCGAAATCACCTACCATTATGGCATCCATTATCCTTGACGTATGCCTACTTATTAAACGCATCAGTGAACGGGTAGGGGTGGCTTTCTCAATATGATGTAGCTCTTCGCCATATACTCTGCTACATTTCAAACTATAGGTTAGAACCCCTGTTGTTAGCATAAACGCACACAATGTGACCATACAAATGTGATTTATTTTCTTCATCAAGTATTCTCCTTTTAAAAGTGTGATAAAAAAGTAACTATTACATCAACTTACTAAAATGTAATGGAAACCTCTACCTTGATTAACCCAAATCCAATCTTAGTTGTCAAGCAAAAATAGATATAGAGAAAAAGTGGATCTGTTGTCGATATGTTGGTAAATATACCTCGTTTTAGGGTGGGTATTTTGTAATCAATGTAAAGAGTTTCTGAATGAACAACACTTGTGATTGTATTGGGTTAAAATCGAGGTCCAATTTAAAAAATTGATAAAGGAACGGATTAAAGTGAAACCAATCTGAGGGGACCTATATGGGAAATGAGGGAATCATCTAATAGAAAGGATCTGTAGTGCACTATATTTTTTATGATTAGACTCAATCATAGTTAATATCCCTCAAATTGGCGGCCCGATTGATGTCGGTATCAATCCACTTCGTATCTATCAGCCTGGCCTTATGGAAAACCGCATCGTCGAGAGTACATCTTTCAAAACTACAGCGAACAAACGTCGCTCCTCTGAAGATTGCCTTCTTTAACTTGCAGTCCACAAAATGGGTATCTACAAAGAGTGACGAGGGGAAACGGACAAAAAAATAATCTTCCTCCTCAAAGCGGCACTTATGCCAGCAAGTACCACTAAAAGAGAGCTCACGAAAACGGGATTGCCGGAGAGCACAATTGTAAAAGGTGGCCATACCAAAAGTACTCAGCGTTCCTATTGTCATGGTAAACTTACATCCCGAAAAATTGCTTTCGGTAAAAAAAGAGTTTTTAATCTGTAAATTGTTCCAATAACTATCCTGATAGTGCCCCTTATCACACAGTATGTGATCTAGGGAACAGTCCTGGAAATGGGTATCATACCCGCGCAGATAACGGCACTGCATGTCCCGCAAATGAATCGATCGAACTGTGCTGCTTATCAGGGATCTGCCCGAAACATCCACATTAAATCGCTCTTTTTCCGAAACGGTTTCCTTAATTAAAATCTTCTTTTTGTCATTACTTTTTTTCATTTATCGTGATGCGAAGAGCTTAATGATGCTGTACTCTGATCCAAAAAATATGCCGGAGACTTGAAAAAATAGGCGTAAGACAAAGGTACAATAAGGGGAATCATTTTTTGTATAACGGTACTTTTATCACCATTTGAAAAACAATATCCTTTTTCTTCGATTTTTCTTCCGTTATACAAAACATTCTAATGAAATAAAGTTCGTATCATGGGAAAAAAATCTGCTCCATCACCTGTTAACAGGTGCGATAGCGTTGGAAAATTATATTTTAGAAGGATTGCACAGGTTTTCAGCGAGATGTGTTGAACGGCCACAATTCATGCAGAAATAGTGAGAATCTTTAACGATCTCTTTTACCCTCCCAAAATCTCTTTTGGCCACTATCTGGCAGATGTGGTTTTTTTCGTGATTATCCTGTGTACCTTTACACTTGTGTATATGTTTCGTGCTCATAATTTTAAGAATTTTTAGTTAGCCATAAATGTTTGCTATAAAAGTTTAATATACCATTTTGTTTAAAAGAATCCAAAAGATAAAGGAAATTATAGCTGCACATCTTAAAACCATTCTTGATCATATTTATTATGAAAAGTTGACAAAAGATCCCTGGTTGTCCAGATGGTTTAGAGATGAAAGCAGAAATTTTTACCTAAGATTTTAGGTAGTGGGATGAAGAGTACTGGAAGCATGTCAGATAGGTTGGAGCCATACATGTACCAATTTTAGGCCTAAAAGAGAGGTATTCTTTATTATCACAATCTCAAATCACTACTATAACTGCATAGCGCAGCTGGGACCATCAGCAAATGTGAAAGGTTTAAGGTATTAATGAATTGATGAAATTAGAAGAAAAATTGGCTGAGTTAAACGCGAAATGGTTATTGTTACCATATACCCACAAGAGTTTGCGAATAAGCGTAATGAAAAATGGTGTTTGTAGTATCAAATATAACTACTCCTTGGGTTGGAGATTGTGCTTGAATGGAAATCCAGTATTTGAACGAAAACTACCCATCTACTACATTGCTGTAACAATTCCGTAACCCTCAAGTCAATGTTGGTTCCGGCTACGATCTTTGATCTATTGGAACATAGGGACGTTCAGAATGACCTGTATACACCTGTCTCGGCCTGTCTATGCGGGCTTTCTTATTATCTGCGACTTCATGCCAATGAGCGATCCATCCGGGCAATCGACCAATAGCGAAAAAAACCGGAAACATATTTTTCGGTACACCAATCGCCCGTAAGATAATACCGCTGTAAAAATCGACATTGGGATAGAGTTTTCGTTCTACAAAATAGGAATCATTCAGTGCTATCTCCTCCAATTTACGTGCAATGTCTACCAGAGGATCTGTTCGTTTTAATACTGCAAAAACTTTCCCAGACAGGTCTTTAAGGATTTGTGCGCGAGGATCAAAATTCTTGTATACTCGATGTCCGAAACCCATCAAACGGAAATTACTCTCTTTGTCCTTTGCCATTTCAATACATTTCTTTATATCCATCTTCCCTTTATGGATCTTTTCAAGCATCTCAACAACGGCCTGATTGGCACCGCCATGGAGTGGTCCCCAAAGAGCTGAGATACCCGCTGAAATAGCAGCAAACAGATTGGCACCGGAGGAGGCAACCATTCGAACAGTAGAGGTGCTGCAATTCTGTTCATGATCCGCATGGAGTATGAGGATCCTATCTACAGCATGCTTTATATCGTCGTGGACCTCGTAATGTTTGTGTGGTAAGGAAAACATCATATGTAACAAATTTTCTGAATAGGTGTGTCTCGGAATAGGGTAAATAAACGGTTCACCCTGAGTCATCTTGTAAGAAAATGCCGCAATCGTACGTATTTGGCTAATCAAGATTGCCGCAGCCATTTCGAGGTCTTGCATTTTATGGGAAAGGGTTAATACAGGATAATAGCAACTCAAGGCATTCACCATCGCTGATAGCATTGCCATGGGATGTGAGTTCCACGGAAATCCTTCAAAGTGGTGCTTCAGGTTTTCGTGAAGGAGTGCATTATCGGTTAGCAAAGCGGTAAATCTCTCTCTCCTCTCCTTCGGTGCAAGGTCTCCGTTTATTAAAAGGTCTGCAACCTCTATGAAATTACTCTTCTCCGCTAATTGTTCTATAGGGATACCACGATAACGCAAAATCCCCTTTTCACCATTAAGGTAGGTAATGCTGCTTTCACATGAACCGGTATTGCCATAACCAGGATCGAGGGTTATATAACCGGTATTGGCGCGCAAAGAGGCGATATCTATACCCCGCTCCTGTTCTGTGCCCACTACTACGGGAAGCTCAATTTCACTTTGATTCTCAAATTTTATTGTTACGTTTTCCATGGTTTCGTTTTTCCTGTTACCTGTTACTTTTTACTTTGAAAAGTATATAATTGTATCATAAAAAGATTATTCTTTCAATGGGGAAAATGGATTATCAGTTTTATTCATTACTTCGCAAGCGAATAGGAAAATGAACAACTTCCTATGTGATAAAACAGGAGGATAATAATTCAAAAATTATTAAATTTCAAGCTCTTTTTGGGTCGACCCCCCCCGGTTTAATCTCAAAGATCTGCCGCAAAGAGAGCAAAGGGAGATGACTAAATTGTTACAAAAAAAGTTTTTTTCAATGGTGAAGAGATATTTTACGATACCATATCTTTGAGTTTTCTCACCAAAACGAGTAACTCTCATTTGTAAAAGAACTTAAGGAGGAGGCTACTAAAGGTGCTGTGCGGACTTCTTTTTGGTAAAAATCGGTCACCGCAAAGTTTTAATAAAAAATACTGGATAAATCGGGTGAAAAAATTTAGAATTAAATCAATTGTTTATCTGTTTTATATCTCCCTTCATGAGGGATTACGGCAAAAGGGTGAAGTATCGTCTCGCAAGGGAGTTTTGAGGTTGTGCATAAGTGGGTAGTATCCATAGTGTGTGGCGTTGTGCTTCACTCTTACAAGAGAGAGATAAATTATTTAACTCTGAAAAAAAAGAAGAGCTTTTATGAAAAAAAACCATGTAATTATTGGAAACGGTGTTGCAGGAATAAAGGCAGCGGAAACGATCAGGAGGAACGACAGTGATTGTAACATTACCGTCGTAGGAGATGAAGTGTATCCTTTCTATCGTAGGCCTCAACTTCCGGGGCTTGTTTCAGGTAAAATTGATGAGGAGAGGTTGTGGGGGAAGAAGAGCGAATTTTATGAAAAGAACAATATCACTTCTCTGCTTGGCAAGAAGGTAACCCAGATTAGGGCAGATGAAAATAAGATTGCTTTGGCAGATGGTACTATGATGGACTATAGCACTCTCTTAATTGCTACTGGAGGCTCAATTAAAGGTAGGAGTTATCCCGGTAGCGATTTAAATGGAGACGTTGTTGCACTCAAAACAATTGATGATGCAAAAAATATTAAGGAGAAGATTAAGTCTGCAAAGAGCGCAGTTGTTGTGGGAGAAGATTTTCTGACCCTATCATTGATTGAGGCCCTGCAAAGTAGTGGGCTTGTAGTAACCTATTTGCTCCCGGGGGATAGACTCTGGCCAGAGATCATGGACAAAGATGCATCCTATATTCTTGAGCTGAAGCTTAAGCAAAAGGGAATCAAGATACTCCATCAAACAGACATTAAAGAGATCGTAATTAAGAATAGGACCGTTCAGGGCGTGATCTCTACTGATGATGCTCTCATCGAATGTCAAATCCTTGGGATAGTGGACAAATTACAACCAAATATCGATTTTTTGATTGATAGCGGTGTGAATACGGACAACGGCATTTTGGTAAATGACAAGATGCGCACCTCTGTTGACAACATATACGCTGCGGGAGATGTTGCTCAGTTGTTAACCGAACCAAGTGATGCTTCTCCGAAGATTAACGTCCGGTGGTTAAAGGCTTGGAGACAAGGTCAAGTTGCAGGAGTCAATATGACCGGTAAAGAGGTTGAATACGATGATGTTGCGTGCATAAGCTCAACACAGGTGTGCGGTGTTGATCTTATATCAATCGGGGCATCAAATCCTTTAAATGGTGACTACAAGATAGTAAGGGGAGAATTCCCGCATCCCGAAATTGACATATATAAGAAGCTTGTTCTCAAAGACGATGTGGTTGTTGGCGCTCTCTTTGTGGGGAATGTGCTTGAGGCGGGGGAGATTACAAAGGCGATAAAAAACAGAAAGGCCTACTCCGAGATTGATGAGGCACTATTAAAACAGATGTTTGATCTTTACTCCCGAGTTAGTCCCTATCACGGTTTTTTGTGCCCTGTATGTAAGCTGGAGCTGCCCATTTCACAGGATGCAAAGGTAGGAGACAAGATTACGTGTCCGGCATGTGGTATTGAATTAAACGTTACTGAACGGATGCTTAAGTAGATTGCGTTGAAAGAAAATCTATCACGTGATGATGGTATAGTGCACTCACATTATATTATTATTTTATATATAAAGAAGCTTGATTATGAATAGTTGGAAATGTAGCAACTGTAGCTTTCAGTTTGATGCTAAGGAGCCATATGAAACATGTCCCTCCTGCGGTAAGGAGTGCGAATTTATGGAGGTTACAAATTATGTCCCCAAAATGGATAGGACAGGGAGAAAATGTACGTGTGATGTATGTGGAACGGAGATTACGGTTACAAATGATTGCGGTGGATTTATCAAGTGTTGTGATCAGCTCATGGTGTTAAAGTGATGGAGAATATACAAAACGAAAGCATAGAGAAAATCTTAAAAAAAGCGGCGAGCAAGGAAAATGGCACATACATGCTTTACAAAAACGCGGCAAATAATGTTAATGATGTATATACAAAGAAAATTTTGTTAAAGTTTGCCGAAGAAGAGCTCAAGCACAAACAGATAATTGAAAATTTCAACATGGAAACGTTAGGGGATATTGAGATAGCAATTGATGAAACATCTCGTAAGGGTGTATCAGAGTTTCTTGCGGACTCAGATGAGGGACTTACCAAAGATTCAGATGTTCAGGATGTACTTCTGTATGCTGCAAAAAGGGAGAAAAAGGCCTTTCATTTTTATGATAATATGTCTAAGTTGGTGATAAATCAAGAGTTGAGAAAAATGTTTACCTGGTTGGCACATGAAGAGTCAAAGCATAAAGAGGACATTGAGGCACTTTTCTGGGAAGTGATGTATCGTTGATAGGGGTGGTACAACTAATTCGAAGGTTTAGATTACGTCTACGCATTTATACATTGAGATGAGAGTATGACCTCACAAAAAAACGCTCGTTACTTTTGCGAAAACTGTAGATGTGAAGTTGAAGTAAGGCGAGGTGGAGATGGGATCCTGGTCTGCTGTAGCCAGGTAATGAAAAAAAAGAGTTGATTATTGCTCTAACTATATGAGGGCTAAGTTACACCTTCGGATTGTGCACTCTTAAGAGAAGAAAAGAGAGGGAGCTTAGTAACGATTAAGTTTCACCTGCACTACTTATATGTAAAATACCTATCCCCTATAAACCCAACAGCCCTTTTTGGGTATTGAGTATCTCCCACCCATGAAAGTTTAGTTCAAATTGTTTCTTCTCTACATGACATTTCAGACATTTTTTCGATCCGCTCTCCGCCCATTCCTGCAGTATCATGGCAGTCTTGGCAGTTTTACCACTACTTGTAAGGAGAGCCTTGCCTGCATGACAGTAATGGCAATTGACACCCATTATGTCAGACAATTCAAACATTTTATTCGCTATCTCTTTTTTCTCAGTAAACTGTTTTTTTCCATTGTGGCAATAATTGCACTTAACACCGATTGAGACTGCGGCGTTCATCATTTTCTTAGACTTCTCACCATTTTCAGTAAACGTCGTAACTGTATCATTATGGCAGAAAGAGCACTCTTCTCCTAAGGAAGTGGCGACTTCTTTACTGCACTGCCTCTCTCTCTCATCGCGGTTCCCTTGAAGGTACGTATTTTGTAAAGGGTCTGGTGCTGGAAGTTTCAATTGATCTGCATCAAGTGCCTCTAACCAGAGGAAGGACAAAAAAGAAAAATATGCGAGATTAACTATTGTTATATATTTCCACATAAGAGTAAATTTGCAAATCTGTTAGCTAAAGCTTGAATGAAAACCCAGTGGTTAAATTAAGGACGGCAGAACTTTTCAAGGAACTTTTTCCAGAGACATCCCAAGATCAAAGGCCTCTCGCATTCCAGCGGGAAGGGTAAGGATATCCTCCTTTTTTTCCATTCCCTGATAGAGCAGATCGCCGGCATATTCAATCTCTAATACGTGAAAAATAGCCTTAATTGTTGCAATGGCTCCGCCGAAGACCTTGTTGTTCCCTATAGAACCTGAGGTAGAGATAAAAAATCCTTTTCTTATAGGTCTTTCAGGACTTATTAAATTCTGTTTCAGGATATATTTTCTGGACCATAAAGATTGACATCTGTCGATAAAGGCCTTTAGCTGGGAGCTAACACCACCAAAATAGATAGGCGATGCAAAAACGATAAAACGGGCGTCTAAAAGTTTTTGATACATTTTCTGCATATCGTCTTCAATCACACACTTCCCATCCTTTTGACACGAATCGCAGGAAGTACAGGGAGATATATTTAGTTTTGAGAGTATAATCAGTTCAGTTTCGAGACCAGCCGTTTCCGCACCGCGTAAAAACTCTCTTAACAGAGATTCTGTATTTCCATTTCTCCTTGGGCTGCCTGCTATTCCGAGTACGGTACCCATCCTCATCTACATGATGCAAAATAGATCTCAAAAAATGTTACAAAAATTGAAACTAAAATCACCGCTTATACCATTCATTCAAGAAAATGAGTACTGTCATCGAGTGGAATACCGTATGATATTGCACCTAAGATATCACCGAGTTTTTTGTCCGGGTGGCAGAAGGTACACCCCTCCATATTTGCGGATAAGATTGTGGCTGCCCGTAAATAGTTTCGACCTTCTATCTTCTCTATTCTCTCAAAATATGATTTACCCGAGATCATTGCTTTTATCGCATCTCTTTCGAATTCATCCCTGGGGTTATTATCCGGATTATATGGTGAGCCTGTCGCATCAAGTAATCTCGCCTTATGCCATCCCTTCTTACTCATTACTTTAAATACTCTTTTTGATAGCGTAGCAGCTGCCAGTACCGATGGGTTGTCCGCATACTCCTTAGTAATTAAGACAATAAAGGTCTTATAGAGATCGTCAAGCATGTGCACCGTCTCTCTTGCGCGATCCAATTTTTCACTCAATATTGCTTCATGGAGATCATCAAGTGCCTTATAGGTCGATATGCCTTTATCTGCTGCTGGTTTGTCCGCTCCCTCTATCGTAGTAAAGGTAGAGGTCAAAAAAAGTACTATCAAGAAAAGCTGAAATTTTTTCACACGAACTATCACTCTTTTTTCTTATAATGATTTAAGGTGGTACAAGATTTTCATTCCATAAACAAATATATAATATAATGTGCAAATGGATATGCAAGGAAAATATAATCGGCGGGTTAGATGAGGACGCATATGCCTAATTCTACAAATAGATGCATCACAGCAGTTATACCCATCACAAATTGGTGTTCGGTTTTCAGAACCCGATTTCACATGAAATTTAGACTTTTCTTAATCACAATAATCCTCGACTTAGTATCACTAAGCCTCTGGTTTTGTTCAATCGAAAAATCAAAATTTCAAGCAAACTCCTGCCCAGAAATTTCGAAAACCATTTTGCAATGGGTATAGATGCAATTTGGATATTTTCTATAACGAGTTTAAGTCTTGACATAACTCTACCCTATAGAATAAAATATTAGGGTTTACAGAATATTTTTACTATCAACTACTTATGGAATTATCGAGGTGTTAGGGGTATCATGGAAAACGTGAAAGAGAGTACTCGCAGATATTTAAAATTCTTGGATGAACAAAAATTAAAGATAATCATTGGTGTTGCAATTATTGTCGCAATTGTCTTGCCAATAACTTTATACAAACAGAAAAGGAAGAATGATTTTTATGAGGTGTGGAGCAGGATATGGAGAATTTCAAACGAAGCAGCGACTCCAAAAGAGGGTGAACAAAAAAACAGTGTGGACTCTCTTAATGCTTATATAAGCGAATATACGTTTTTAAAAGATAATCTCGCTGCTACAAAGGCAACACCATGGTTGTTATTGGAGCTTGGTAATGCGCAATATAAGGCCAAAAAGTTTGACGATGCAATCCTTACCTACAAAGAATTTATCGAAAAGTATAAACAACACCCTCTGGTACCTATTATTAGACAATCTTTGGGATATGCTTTTGAGGAAAAGGGAGAGTTAGAAGAGGCGATCAAACAATATGAAGCGATTCTGCAAGATGATGATGCGCCGTATCTAAAAGCAGAGGCCAGTTTAGATGCAGGGAGGTGCTACGAAAAACTAGAGCAGAAGGATCCCGCCTTGACAGCATATAAGAACGCAATTGATACCTCTCCAGAGAGTTATTTTGCGAAAATGGCCCGTTATCGGCTGGAAGATATTGAGTAAACCGGTAAAACTATTCAATCTTTATCCCTCCTGGCTCTCCATATTAAACTAATTGATATTCGTAATGAATAATCATAAGGGTGGGATAATTGTGCCTGAATTTGATAATTTGGAAAATATTACTTTTATCGTAAAAAAAAAACTTACCTCCAAAAGGATTGATAAATACCTTGTTTCGCGACGTCAACTGCAGGAGTGTTCTCGAAGTGAGATCCAAAGATTAATTAAAGAGGGTAATATAAAGGTAAACGGCGACTTTGTAAAGAGTAGTTATGAAATTAAATTGCACGATGTCGTTTCGGTTACGTTACCGACAAAAGATAGGAGTACTATTACACCAGAAGATATACCGCTAGATATACTCTATGAAGATGAATATTTGATAGTCATTAACAAGAGTCCGGATATCGTTGTACATCCGGCTAGAGGCAATGCCAGCGGTACCTTAGTAAATGCATTGGCCTTTTACTGTAACAGGCTCTCCGCAATTAATGGGCCTTTGAGACCTGGAATTGTTCACAGATTGGATAGGGATACGACCGGGGTAATGTTGATTATTAAAAATGAAAACGTACACAAGCACATTGCACTACAATTTGAAAAAAGAGAGGTCAAGAAAGAGTACCTTGCTGTCGTGAAAGGTGAGATTGAACTTGATTCTGACACAATCGATCTCCCTATCGGGAGACATCTGAGAATTAGGGAAAAAATGGCTATCCGTCACGACAGTGGTAAAAATGCTGTCTCTGTTTTTGAGGTAAAAGAACGCTTTTCCGGTTATACCTTTATTGGGGTATTTCCTGAAACGGGTAGAACGCATCAAATCAGAGTACATATGAAGTCAGTGGGACACCCTATTGTTGCAGATTCTGCGTATGGCACTGAAGATGAGTGTTTTCTCAAAGATCTATTAGAACCTGTTTCAGATAGAGAGAGCCTTGCAAATGAGGAAGAATTATGGGATAATGAAAATCAACCTATTATTGAGAGGCAGGCGTTACACGCTTATAGAATTAATTTCTTCCATCCAGTTCTTAAAAAGGATATGGAGTTTACGGCTAGGCTACCTGATGATATGTATAATTTAATTACCATCCTCAGGAGAATTAATGCCGTAAACAGATCGGGCTCATGTGAAAAGCTGAGCAAAATGGTAGAGTGAGAATTACGATAGATGGAGAAAACGATAAACAAATTTAAAATACGGAGGAGAGAGTAATGTTTGGGATGCCAGG
The DNA here is from genome assembly GCA_965222815.1 of Candidatus Scalinduaceae bacterium. GTDB lineage: Bacteria > Planctomycetota > Brocadiia > Brocadiales > Scalinduaceae > SCAELEC01. The sequence goes on along the minus strand of CBDCUS010000014.1, from coordinate 2,845,388 downwards.
AGGTGTTGAGTGGATCATTATCCTAGTTATCGCACTGCTAATATTTGGTAAAAGATTACCGGAGGTAATGAAATCCATGGGGAAAGGGATTGTGGAGTTTAAAAAGGGCGTAAAAGGTGTGGAAGAGGATGTCGAAGAGGTGGTAAATCAGAAGCAGGAGAAGTTAGAGTCTTCGGATGCGAAGCAATTTAATGAAACTAAAACAAAGGATGAGATTAAAAATACCAATGAAATGAAAGGGTAAAAGAGATGGCAAATAGTAATAAAAGACGAAAATTGAAATGGCGTAGTAAAAAAGCAAACCATGGGAGGAAACCGAATTTAGGGCGACAGAGAGGGAGGTAATGGGTGGTTTGAATGAAAACAACCCATCTCTTCGTTGCTGAAAAATTCCGTAATTTTTACGCGCCTTGTATCTGGGCAGTTTTGGTTCAACCAAATGAGCGTTTACGATTGTGTTAATGCATCTTCATACACCTTCAGGTCTTTCTGGCTGAATAGCACAAATCTGACCTCCTTAAAACTGTGATCTTGTATGAATTTTCTCACGGTGGAAATTGCAATGGCTGCGGCACGCTCTATGGGAAACCGATATACTCCGGTACTGATAGAGGGAAAAGAGAGAGAGGTAACACCTGACTCTCTTGCTATTTTTAGGCTGTTAAAATAGGCGTTACCAAGGAGTTGATCTTCACTCTTGTTGCCTCCCTTCCAGACGGGTCCCACGGTATGTATTACGTATCTGGCCTTCAAGTTTCCCCCTGAAGTTATGACGGCCTCACCAGTTGGACAGCCATCTTGTTTCGCACGAATCTTTTTGCACTCCTCCAGGATCTTTGGACCTCCTGCACGATGGATAGCACCATCAACCCCTCCACCCCCCAGCAGGCTACTGTTTGCAGCATTTACAATTGCGTCGGTATCTTGTAAGGTAATGTCACCTTGTATTAAAGAGATTTTCGTTTTTCCAACCACTATTTCCACTGATAAAACCTCTCAAACATAGTCACAATTTCCAACTTTTTCTTCTTTCTAAAAGCCTCTTAGTATCCACCTTTTCACATCCCATTTATGCAAGATATTCTGGACAAGTTCCACATCTTTTACGCTCTTTGCAATCGACTTGATCTCTTCTCTGTTTAAAACTATCTCCTTATCTTGTGAGTCATCTAAACCCCCATTTGCTATAAAGCAACGAATTTGATCAAGTTCTCCCGCATCGAGCCACACACCATGGTGATTGCAGATATCAATGATGACTCCCGAAATATGGCGGAAATTCTTCCGTATCATTAAAGAGTTACAGCGTGGACAGGGTAAGTACCCCTTTTCTAATGGAATCGGTTTCCGTAAAAATTCGAATGGTATTGATTCATCAGCATATACATCTCGCTCGGAGGTAAGTTTTCTGAAATCATTTGTGTCAAACCAGATACCCCTACACTTTGGGCAAATATCTAGATCCGTATTACGGTAGACATACTTCTCAGTCATGATCTTGCAACGTGCACACAATGGAACGGAGTTCACAATCTCCTTTTTGTTCTCTGCTCCACAAAAGGGGCAGTACCTTATTTTACTGTTAATGATTTTGTTACAATGCTTGCAGGGTCTTTTTGCCATAGAAGGATATTTAGTATAATAACAATTTGGGATTGTATTCAAGTTATACCCATCACGAATTTGTTTTCGGTTTTCAGAACCCGATTTCACCAGAACTTTAGATCTTTCTCAATCACAAAATCCTCGACTTAGCATTACTAAGCCTTTGGTTTTGTTCAATCGAAAAAATCAAAATTTCAGGCAAACTCCTGCCCTGATATTTCTTAAACCAATTCGTGATGGGTATATTTTAAATACACTAACCCTCTCCAGACGAAAATTATTAACCAAAACTATACCCATTACGAAGTAGTTTTAGGAATTTCAAAACAATCTTTTGTTCACAACAGACCATATCGTCTCTGCAATCTCTTCGATGGGTAGAATTTGACCATTTTTTGTACAGGTAACCGTTACCCAGCTCTTATCCATCTCTGCAAGTTTTTTATAAATCATTTGGACTGCATGCAGATACTCTCTATCCTTTTCATGTATGTCAAATTCTGACTTGTCGTCCTCAGAACTCTGCAATCTCTCCTTCATTAATTTCTGTGAAATCTCTATGGGGACGGAAAGATAAATATTCAGATCCGGTTTGGGAATTGCGAATACCTTATACTCGAGCTCTTCGATCCATTTAAAAAATCTATTCTGCTCCCCCGCATCTTCAATTTTTGCTCCCTGATGTGCCATATTTGAGCAGACATAGCGGTTAGAAGTAATAATTATCCCTTCATCGAGCCATTTTGTCATTTGATCTTTTAACATCCATCTATCACCAGCATACAAGAGAGAGGAAAGATAGGGGTTCACTTCATCAGGGCTAGACACAACACTACCTGACAGGGTATCTTTTTCGTCGATATCTGATTCGTTGCCTGATTGGTTTTTGTGTGATCCCTTATCAGGGTATTCATCTGCAAACTGCTTGGAGTCCCTCCTCCTTTTTTTGGGGAGAGGATATATTTTCAAATGATCTCTCAGCTCTTGGGGCCAACCAAATTCTCCTCTTAGATATTTTTCAATCATATCTGCAAAAAAAGAGTTACCGTATTGAGGGAAATCGGTTATTTGAACACGGTGTTCTTGTCTCTTCAATCTTTCCTCGAGAATGCGGGTCTGAACGCTCTTTCCACTACCATCAGTACCCTCAATGACAATTAACCTACCTCTTGTTCCGTTAGAGGTATTTTTCCCTGCAAGCGATTTCTGCTGGATGTTTCCACTCATTATGATTCCTCACTTAACCCAAAATTAACGGTAACATGGATGGCAATATAAGAATATAACATATAATAGCATCAGAATCATACAAAACATTTTTAGAAATTTGTTTGTTGCTATTGGAGACGAAATAATCTACAATTTCGGCATATTTTCAAGATGGGTAACAGAGGACTTTTTCTTTAGATACTGATATTTTATGTATGTGAAATTTTCAAATCGAATACAGAAAAAGGTAATTTTATGTTTTACCTTCCTCCTTCTCTTCAATCAATGGGCTCTTGCGGGTGACGAAGCTGAAAAGCTAAGGCGTGATCTCTTGGAGCTAGAAAAATTTGCAAATCCATTTGTGCAAATATTTCGAAAAGTATCCAGCCTGGTAGGCCCATCAGTTGTGAGTATTGTGGCAGAACATACACCCGAAACGGCTTCCAATCCACACGATATCCTTCCTTCCCCTTTTTTCCCTCCTCAGAAGAAGGAGAATAAACTACCTGACCAACGCAAACCGAGTTTTGGTTCCGGAATCATCGTAAAAAAGAGTGGATTTATTCTTACCAACTTTCATGTTATAAATGGCTTTGGGAATGGGAAAATAACCATTACCTTACACAATGGTCTTCAATACGATGCCGTTATTTTTGGGACGGACCCGAATTCAGACTTAGCTATTTTGAAAATTGAGGGTGAAAACCTGAGAGCAGCAAATATGGGAGATCCCAAAAGCGTAAAGGTTGGTGACTGGGTAATTGCAATTGGTAATCCATTTGGATACAGTCAAACCGTTTCAGCAGGTATTGTTAGTGCGATTGGGAGGACAAACGTCACACCACTTGCAAAACCCTTTACCTATGAAGATTTTATCCAAACCGATGCGGCAATAAATCCAGGGAATAGCGGAGGTCCGCTCGTAAACTTACGTGGAGAAATTATTGGTGTTAATTCTGCTATTGCGACAAGAACAGGGGGGTTTCAAGGTGTGGGATTTGCTATTTCAGCAGAAATCGCAGTAACTGTCATGGAGGACCTTATTGCAAATGGACATGTGATAAGAGGTTACCTGGGTGTTGGAATTCAAAATATCAATGAAAATTTAGCCGCATATCTTGATATGCATAGTAAAGGTGATGTGTTGAAACGATTTAAATTGGATTCGGATTCAGGTGCTTTTATTTCTGAGGTGTGGAAAGAGACTCCAGCTTCTAAAGGAGGAATCCTTCCGGGTGATGTGATTCTCAAATTTGGTGAACGGGATATAACTAATATTGATGACCTAAAAAAGGCTATAAGGGCCTCAGCCGTTGAAAACTTAGTTCCGTTAACGGTATTTCGGAATAAGAAAAAGACATCTCTTGTTGTCAAGATTGAACAGCAGCCTGAGAGTATGGCTGGGAAAACATTTGTATCGATTAAAATGTATTCTGAGTTAATCTCCTTTTATACCGGTTTAACGGTTGGAAATATCCCGGAAGAGAGCTCTACAGGAGGTGATGAGGGTGTTATCGTCGAACAGGTAGAAGATGATAGTCCGGGAGAGAGGGCGGGTATAGAGCCGGGAGATATTATCCTAAAGGTTGGTACAAAAAGTGTTCATTCTAGAGAAGAGTTCAATTTAGCTGTTCAGGATGCTTTAGAAGAAAATGTAAATATTTCGTTATTTGTCAAAACAAAGGGATATGCGACCCTGAAATAAAACATCACTTTTTCCTGTTGACCGTTTTAGATTTGTACTTTTGAAGGCCTTTCTCATAGAGGGGCCAAAAGAGAGGATAGCACACATCATTTTTCTTCACTAATGGAGTTCAGATCTTTTGCCGTAAAATCGCATTCCGGATAATTAGTACAGCCAAAAAACCACATGCGTTTTTTCCCTCGTCTTTGCACCAAATGCCCGGTGCACCCCTCTTTGGGGCATTTAACTTCTGTGGGTATCGCCTTCGTGTTTTTACACTTTGGGTAATTGGAACATCCCAAGAATTTCCCCATCCTGCTACTTCGGATAAGCATCATACCACCACATTTTTCACATTTTTCATCAGTTTCCTGAGCCTTGAATTCAACAGCGTTGTCTCCGTTAAGGGACTTGGTGTTTTTGCAATCAGGATATCCTGAACATGCCAAAAATTTGGCATTTCTACTGAATTTAACAACCATATCTTTACCACATTTTTCGCACAATTCTCCCGACTTCTCCTGTTTTACCGGTTCTCCATTCTCGTCAAGGGCTATAGTGTTTTTGCATTCCGGAAAACCTGAACAGCCGAGAAATTTTCCGATCCTACTCCACCTGGTTACCATGGGTTTATTACAGAGTTGGCATGTATATTTGCTCTCCTCAGGTGCCTCCTTGACACTCCCCATCTCGACTTTAGCCTTTTCTAAATCGGAACTGAAGCTTTCATAAAACTCTTTTAAGACCTTGAGCCAATCTTCATGGATCTCTTCAATTTTGTCCAGTTTGTCTTCCATCTGCGAGGTGAATTTTACATCAAGTATCTTTGGGAAATGTTTGACAAGTTTTTCTGTTACTAAGGTACCAAGGTCCGTAGGATGAAAGAGCCTCTTCGTTTGTGTGACGTAACCACGATCTTGTATATTTGAGATAATGGCTGCGTAGGTACTGGGACGTCCAATCCCATTTTTCTCTAACATCTTGACCAAGGTTGCCTCTGAAAATCTTGGAGGGGGTTGCGTAAAGTGTTGGCTGGGCGTAAGTTTAACCAGGTCTAAAACCTCTCCTTTGTTTAGCGATGGTATGTTCTGCTCCTGTTTGTCTCTCTCAGAATCAGAATAGGTCAAAATAGTGTGGCCATCGAAGATTATCTCTTTTCCTCTCGCTTTAAAAATACAGTTCTTTCCCTTGTTTTTTGCAGAATTTGCCTCTATCTCCACCTCCGTAATTGCGTACTGGGCCGGTTTCATCTGACTCGCAATGAATCTCTCCCAGATCAGTTTATACAGTTTGTACTGGTCTGTAGTTAAAAACGGTTGTAGGGACTCCGGATTTCGTTCGGCGTAGGTCGGTCGAATGGCCTCATGCCCAAGTTGTGCCCCCTTCTTTGATTTATAGATGTTGGGTTTTGATGGTAGATACTCTTTACCAAATGACTGTTCGATTACCTTACGACAAGGTGGTATTGCTTGCTCGGAAACAGAGAGAGAATCTGTTCTCATATAGGTAATCAGGCCAACAGCTCCTTCCGCTCCAAGCTCAACACCCTCATACAATTGTTGCGCTAACAGCATCGTTTTTTTCGTACTGAAGCGCAATTTTATCGATGCCTGTTGCTGGAGAAGACTGGTTGAAAACGGTGAAGAGGCCTTATTAAGGGTTTTACGTTTTGCAATATTTGTTACCGTATAGGTGGCGTCCACTAAATTCTCTTCGAGATTTTTTGCCTCTTTTTCGTTCGAAATCTCTTTAGGTTTTCCATCAATTTTGGTGAGCTCGGCAACCAACACATCACCAGTTGAATGAGATTGTTTGGAGTCCTTTGCGTCCTGTACCGGTTCTTTTGATTTGGACTGTTTTGATGCTAGGTCAGCTGAAAACTCCCAATACTCCTGAGATGTAAAATCATTTATCTCTTTTTCTCTCTCAACAATGAGTCGTACTGCTACAGATTGAACCCTGCCGGCACTTAACCGTTTTGTAATTTTCTTCCAAAGTATGGGGCTTATTTTGTAACCAACCAGTCTATCAAGGATCCTTCGAGCTTGTTGGGCATTCACCTTGTCCATGTTAATTGGCCCTGGTTCTTTAAACGCCCTGCTAATAGCATCCTTTGTTATTTCATTGAAGGTAACACGTTGGATCTTCTCCTCAGGAATCTTCAATGCTTCACATAAATGCCACGCTATCGCCTCACCTTCACGATCACGATCAGAGGCTAAATATACATAATCAACCTTTTTTATCTCTTTTTTCAATTTAGAAACGATCTCTTTTCTCGCCGGGATTATCCTATAGGTAGGGGCAAATTCATTTTCTGTATCCACACCGAGATTCTTACTTGGCAGGTCTCTAATATGGCCGATAGATGAGCGTACGAAATAGGATGGACCCAAAAATTTATTTATGGTTTTGGCTTTTGCTGGCGATTCTACAATAACCATTGATTTTGCTACCATTAAAATTCCTCTATAACACTCTTAGGAAATAATATTAAAAATCTGAAACTTGGAGATTTAAACAAAGGCATCAACATATGTCAAGAGTTTTTCGTTTGTGTAAGTCGAAACAGGCACAATAATTTTATCGGATCAAGGTGAAAATACTTAATGTGAAAAGCGGGTACAGCTTTGTGAAAATCGGTTACCAAGCGACCCAAATGGCATAGTTGATTAGGTACATACAGTGCACTCGGGTTGATTGGAGTTTGTCGGAAATGGAGGATTACTCCTAACCTCCTCTTTATGTCTACACTATTTATATAAAAGGAGTTAAGTGTATCCCTAACAACGCGATGATCATTGTTGATTCGTTTCTGTCAGAATGGGAATTACCCGCTTGTGAATGAATGTTTCGTAGACTCAATGGGCATACGTGGTAAGTTGCCCCTTTAGATGTGAATGGTTGTTTAGAACCCCACTCTCCTATGGGAGGTAGCGTGCAATTCTTTCCCTCTCAATATTTCAAGACCTCTATCTCCACAGTTAAACAACAAATCAACGGCAGACATATTAGGGAGATAATCTCCGTATAATTGATTGTATACGGGGTGTTTAAAATCTTGATACACAATCTCTATACCCTCGTCATAAAATTTTTTCAAATCCATATATTTTGTGCCATCTCTTCCGGATAGATATCTCTTACTTTTTTGTGTCTTACAAATATCAATTAACCTTTCTGTTGGTTCTTCCCTTAATATTAAGTCCGATGCCATGATCAGTTTTGTTTGAATACCAAAGGCTTGAATGAGATATTTGATAATGGTTAGGTTTAAGCTGGCAAGAGTTTCCCACTTTTTGCTATAAATGTCTTCAAAAAACTCTTTATGTTTATAAAAATAGGGAGAGTTTGAGTAGTTGGTGATAAGGGCTTGAAGGTGCTTTCTCCTCCAGTTTGTATCACTCTTAATCCTCACTTCAACGATCTTCTCCATATACTTATAGAGGACGGGAACGGTGACCCATTGCCAACCAAGGGCGGTCTTTAACATATTACGATTTTGCCACTCATTTTTCTTAAATTGGACATTATCGAGAATGACAAAGATGTCAGCCTTATCAATTTTATCGATATAACCAAGCCAAGGGAGATACTGTGGTTGATGAACTGTTATGAGCATCTGTCAGTCAAAATTTCTGAAAAATGTATCATGAAGTTTCATTCTCTAATCCGATTTATTGACAGCAAAGTACGCTTTTTACAATAACTTAAAACCTCTGGCCCCACCGAGCTTACAATGGTAATACGATACTACTTCCTGAACACGATACCCTTTTTCTGGGCAAGTGTACAATACAACTCTTCATATTTTTGAACTGTTGATTCAATGTCGAAGATTCTTCTCGCCCTTCTGTATCCGGCCTGTCCCATTTCATAAGCTAGTTTCGGATTCTTATGGAGTTTGATAATAGCAGCTGCAAATGCGACAGAATCTTTCGGGGGGACAAGGATACCGGTTGTGCCATCTACGACAATTTCGGGAATTCCTCCTACCCTTGTTGCCAAAATAGGTTTTCCCAATGCCATTGCTTCTACAAGTACGATACCAAACCCTTCGTTTATTGATGGGAGGAGAAAGAGATCAATACAAAGAAGTATATCTGCGATGTCACTACGTGCCCCAAGAAGTGATACATTACCCTCCAATGCAAGTAACTTGATTTCATGTTGAAGTCTCTGTCTCAGTGGGCCATCTCCCACGAAAAGAAATTTTGCCTGGGGAAACACCTGTACTACTCTCCGTATCGCTTTTAGCAAGTATGTGTGGCCTTTAACGGGTACTAATCGTCCGACGGTTGCACACACAAAATCGTATTTGCAGAGTCCCAACTCACCCCTTTTTCCTCTACTTTTATCCTCCGTAATATCGAATTTCTTAAAGTCTATGCCGTTGTAGATGTGGTTTATTTGCTGCTCTTCCCCGATACCATGTTCAAGAAATCTTTTTTTCCCCCTTTTGGTCAGGGTGATAATTTTGTCGGTATAATGTGCAGCTAATTTTTCAAGCAGGACAAAAAACCGCGTAATGGGCCTGCTAAAGTATCCTTCAAAGATATCACCATGGGGTGAATAGATAATTACCTTTGCACCGGCCAATCGAGCAGCGAGGCGACCAATAAAACCTCCCTTCGAAGTATGACAATGTATGATATCGTATCTCTCCCTCTTTATGAGAAAGAGGAGTCTGATAAGAGATATAAAATCTTTGTGAAGACAAATGTTCCTCACAAGAGAGGGAACGACACACACCTTTAGTCCAATTCCCTTTGCAAAGCTAATCATGTCGCGTTTAGGTGAATCTGCGAGACCTGTTGCGATGGTGCTTACAAAAAGCTCCTCATTTAAACGCTTCAGTATATCAAGTATGAGGATTGGGGGGCCACCGAGCTCTAGGCGCGTAATAATATGTAAGATCTTTATCTTTTTCGTACGCACTTCCTCACATTTGTAACAGATTGTTAATATACCCATCACGAATTGGTTTTCGGTTTTCAGAACCCGATTTCACCAGAACTTTAGATCTTTCTCAATTACAAAATCCTCGACTTAGCATTACTAAGCCTCTGGTTTTGTTCAATCGAAAAATCAAAATTTCAGGCAAACTCCAGACCTGAAATTCCTAAAACCACTTCGTAATGGGTATACAATATAAAAAGTGTTGGATCACGGATTAAGAGTTTTTTTGAATGTTACGAATATTGGATTACTTACGATACCTCTGAAAAGATAACTTGTATCAATGGCAAGCCTGTAATAGATCTTTTCATTTGGATTGTTGAAGTCATCATCATATACAATGTCAACTGAATCAGATGCCTCAAAGGTCTTAATAACAGATCCGTTTCTTATGAGGTCAATATGAAATCCCTTCTCTTTATATTCAGACAATTGATAATCATGGTTTACCGTAATAGAGAACTTAATGCGTGGTGTTTCTGTGATTTGTATCTCCTCTCCCATAGAGGCAAATTTTCCGCTCTGCTCCTCTTCGACAACAAAATTATTTAAGGTAAGGGCATTTGCTGGCCCCATAACTGCATACATCTTCCCACTCTTCATCGCATGGAGTAACTCTTCTTTGCTCTTCTTCTGTACACAAAAGACCGTCTGTGTTTCATCTAGGGGAAAGTCACTTACCTTGTAATCCACCTCGCCAAGTATCCATGCAGGTCGCTCTCTTTCTCCCGAACAGTATTGGAGTAATATTTGGTCCCAGATGCCACCAGGTGGCCCAATGCGTCTCATCCCTTCACTAAAGACGGCTATCCCCGTATAATTGTATGTATTGAGAAGATCATTTTCATATGGATATGAGGCGACCTTAACTCCTTGCATTTCTGTTACCCGTTCAGCCTCAGGATGAGCCCAGAAGGTAAGACCGCCTCTTTTTTTTACATAATCAATCAGGTGTTGATAAGGGCCAACCCCCTGGTCACCATGGTATTGATCATAGAGTTGGACCGTAAAGGGGAAGTTATTTATCAGAAAAACTGCCCCTATAAAGAGAGAGATTATTCCCCACGTTCTGTGATACCTCACACCTTTTACAACCACCTCCTCTTTTTTCGATCTCTTAACACGCTGTGTCATAAACCACCATCCCAGTACAAACAGGCTAAGTGGCCAAAGGCTTAGGGCACTCTCGCCGTTAAAATGACTGGGAAACCCATTTCCCACCGATGGAAGACCTTGGTAATCAGAGGTTGTTTTCAAACCAACCGTCAGTATGTGTTTGTTGCCGTTTAACAACGTGAGATTTTTTTCAAACACGCTTCCCTGCCAGTAGTAAAACGGAATCGATTCGGTACCATGAATAACAAGGGTATTGGGATATTTTTTATCCAGCTCCTCGATGGTATCGATATAATTTCCCGCTCCAAATTTGAGGATCGAGTTCTGGTTGGTAACCTTTTGTATGATCCTTCTTAAGGGTGAAAGACCATATGCCCATCGCATGGTATCGTGATCGGTGAAGATAACCGCCTCTATTCCACTCTCCTGTGCAAGTGTGACGATCTCTTCGGGTGTTTTTTCACCATTACTGATAGTTGAATGTACATGTACGGAACCGGGGACAAGGGTATATTCCTCTCCATAACAGGCTTCTAAAAAAAGAGTTCCGCTCCAGAAAAACAGGTACGTTCCCAAGAGAAAGGGCGTACAGTGTCTGAATGGTTTGGGTACCAAACCAAACAAATAGAGCATGAATTGAGTAGGGTAAAAGAGAACTGGCAAACAATAACGAGAAACTCTTGTATACGTGAGAATGTTCATAGCATCTTGAATGGTTAGAATCTATACAATTCAGTACATCTCGAGCATGCTGGATAGGTTAAGGTCTCTTTTGTAACTTTTCTATAGTGTTTATACGCCTTGTTATTCCATATTGTGTGAAAGTAGTCCTCCTTGACATTACCGGCAGAAAAATTTTGCGACTGGCATGGCCTTACCGAACCGTCCGGAAAAATATAGGAGACCATCCAGGGACTAAGACATCTTTTCTGGTAACTTGAGGAGTTAAACATAAAATCTGTGTAGTATCTTTTGATCTCTTCGGCAGTAAAATTTGGATAAAAAGAGACATCAATCTCTCTCTTCTTAGTACTCAGTTCCTCTATCTTTTGGACAAGGTAATCTACATCGATATCCGGCAGGTTTTCTCTTACAAAACCTCCCCAATCTTCACATCGGATCCCAAAGTTGCTGTTAACGATATCATTGTGACGGGTATAGGTCTCTCTATCTAAGAAAATGAGGTGATGAAATGTTATTGTACTCGCCTTTAATTCCTCTGCAATAGTAATTATCTCGTCAAGGTATTTATAATTTGTTTCAAATATTGTACTCGAAATATTGACAATAGGCTTCCGGGAACCTCTCTCTTCCTTCAATTCATGAATCAGCTTGAGCCCCTTATATGCCCTATCGAACGTACCAACGCTATTACGGATTTCATCATGTATTTTACGAGGTCCATCCAGAGAAAAGATAATCTCATCAATACCGCAATTAACAATAGTTACCGCGTTCTTCTCTAAGAGTGTTCCATTCGTTATCATATTGCAACGCATACCTGCACGCTTGATATAGGAGACAACTTTGTCCCAATCTGTGTAGAGCAGAGGCTCACCGCCAAAGAGGGTAATATTCGGTTTGAAGGCCTTCACATCATCTATGATCGCTTTTATCTCCTTGATCGTCAGTTCACCCTTCAATTCTTCCGGTGCCAGACCTTTTGATGTTCCGCCTTCACCCCACTGCCCACACATTTTACATCGTAGATTGCACCTGTTTGTTAAAAAGAGATCGACGGTTTCCGGAGACGAACTGTATCCATTAAACAGGCGATAAGTCAGGTAGGAAAAGAGGCGCTGCTGCAGGGCCTTGCATGCATATGCGGGTTGTTTTATCGATTTAACGAGATTTCTCTTGAGATTTCTAAACTGAATCATTTCGCTAGTAAATAGCTTTCCAAATTAAACAGTCCAATCCGGCTGAAAAAAAGCGTAAGGTTCCTTTCCTTCAACGGTTTTTTCCCTTTATGATATCGTGACGGGGGTGTTATACCCATCGCAAATTGGTTTTAGGTTTTCAGAACCCGATTTCTCATGAAATTTAGACTTTTCTCAATCACAAAATCCTCGACTTAGTACGACTAAGCCTCTGGTTTTGTTCAATCAAAAAATTAAAATTTCAGGCAAACTCAGGCCCAGAAATTCCAAAAATCATTTTGGAATGGCTATACAAAATGTAAAAAGGTCAGTAGTCTCCGGTTAGGTTTTTGCGTATATATTTTTTGTCATACCCGAACGTTTCCCCGTTTTCACGAGGACAAGCTTATCGGGTATCCAGATGCCCATTCATACTAGATACCCGTTAAAAGCATGCGGGTACGACTGCTATTGGGCAATATAAATTAAACACGCAAAAACCTAACCGGAGACTGCTGAAAAAAGGTAATAATTTCGAGAGTATTAAGGGAAAAGCATATCCAACAGGGTAAATATTCCAAAATTTTATTTAGAATTGTAACCAATGAAATTTCAAAACTTACCTGCCCGAAAGGTACAGGTGGGCAAAATAACGACAACATGTTGGTAATTTTAACGATCTAAGTCTCTTACCTGGAATGAACACATTTCAAACAAATTTCAACCTGCACCCCATCCGACCGGGTCATCCGGATGGGTATTAGTTACTTATCGAGGCGTTCAAATACATCAATAATAGTCTCAATCGACTTACCATCAAGGTAAGGATGGGTCGGTACGGTAATCAATCTTTCTGCAATAGAGAGGGCGTTCGGAAACAACTCTTTTTCTCTATCATACCCAAGGTCATATAAATGGTGGACGGGCTTCAGGTACATTCTTCCCGTATCAATTCCTCCCTTCCACAGCTCTCGCTGAACCCATTCCATACTCTTTACCTCTTTAAATACAACAGGGAGATGGTTAAAGACCGGTGTACTGTTTTTCGTTATCTTCGGTAAGAGTATCTGCTCATTACCCTTTAATGCATTGTAGAGAGTCATCCCTTTTTTCCGTCGTATCTCATTAAACTCATCCAGTTTTTTAAGAAGATCAAGGCCAACAATAGCCTGAAAATCGGAATACTGTTTTGTGTCGAAACTTTCGTGAATTGTGGTGTGTTTCAAGGGGGCAATGAGCCGATAAAATAGTCCGTAGTTCAAAGGCTTTGTCACCAAAGAGTACAATGTTAGGATCAGTGGAATTGTAAGCTTAAACGCGAGGTTTTGCCTGGGTAACAGATTCTGCTCTTCACGAATGATATCAGCCAGTTCAGTGGAATCGGTTATGAGCATGCCACCACTGACAGTAGAAAAATTTTTCCCTCTACAGAGACTAAAGCAGCCGGCATCACCCAATGTCCCGACTTTTTTCCTGTTTAACGTTGAGCCGGGGGCCTGTGCTGCGTCTTCTAAGATAAAAAACTTCTTTTCGGATGCTAACCGTAATGGTGTATCAATTTTATAAGGGAAACCGAAATGGTAGATGGGGAGAACGCATAGGGTGTTATCGTTCACTACATCAGGTAAATAGTCAGAATCCATATTGAAGGTATCAAGGGAGCTTTCGCAGAGCCTTGGTTTCAGGCCGGCTTTCCAGATAGGTAGGACGAGGGTGGGAACGGTATAAGCGGGTATTACCACCTCAAGTTTGTTTGATACCCGTTTAAGGGCTTTCAGGAAAACATATATGGAGGTAGTGCAGCAGTTGAATGCGAATGCATGCTGAGAACCCATATATTTTGCAAAGTCCTTCTCAAATTCCTCAATGAAAGGTCTCTGGCTCAAGAGGGTACGAAACCCCTTTGCTATTTCAAAGAGGGAGATAGGCACTGCTGTAGTGGGAATCTTTTTAATCAATATTCTCGGTCCTCTCTCTTTTTACGCTTATGAGAAAAGCCTATTTTTACCAGAATAATAGGTGCAAACAGGGTAAGGGGGAATCCGATGGGTACAATTTTATTCACAACCATTCCCTTGGATACCAACACAGTCGTTAACTCCCTCAGTGAGTATGCTCGTAATGTTAACTGTGTGTCGTACAACCATACCCACTTAAACCCGAGGGAGACGAAAGGATTGAATTTATTGCGGACATCAAAAATGATGAAACCGTTTTGTTTACAAACCCTTGCCATTTCATTGAGCGTTAAAATGACATCTTCTTTTCGAGAAAAGTTGTAGAGCATGTTAATGCATACGACAATGTTAAATGAGCTATCCCGGAAGGGGAGGTTTTGGGCAAATGCCCTCAAAAAACAGAGGTTATGTATACCCTTCTCGTGAAACCTGTTTTTTGCAATTTCTAAGCTCTCTTGGTTCGTGTCGATCCCGAATATCCTAGGCCCATCTCTGTTTGGTCCAACCTTTTCATGAAGGAGGCCCTCCCCGGTACCAATATCGAGCATGGGTGAGTGGTTTTTGTTTATCAGTTGTCGCACCCTCTCTCTTATTATTAAACGAAACAGGTCGGAGGTAATATTACCCCTTTCATCTGGCCTTGAGAGAAGAGAACGGACCCATTCCATGAGTGGACGAAAGATCATATGAAGCATAAACAATTTAAAGGCTATTGGAGGCTAAGAGTACTCTACCACTACTACGAAATTCTATTACACCATGGAACCATCTTTATTTAAAGGCTCTTTGAGTATCAGAAAAAATGAACAATGCTTCATGGTTTTGGTGATCTAAAGTTGTGGAAAAATGTTTTCTTAACTTTCGATGCTTCAATCTTGGTCACACACCCAGCTTTGTTCCTTTAAGTGGGTGGCCAGGACCTGTTGAGCAATCTTTCATGAGAAATAGATCGTTAGGTGTCGCTGGCAACAAGTCTAAGCTTGGAAATTCTATCCTTGAATAGATAAAATCGTAACAGACTAAATTACATAAATTATGAAATAATTCCACCCCATCTTACCGTGATTGTAGAGAAATGCTAGGGGTTTGGAACAGTATAGTACCTCTCTTTTGTAATTGAGTCAATTTTTTTATTGAACTTGAAATATTTTAATTAATCTGATATCTCGGTTGTCAACGGTTATTTCTTCTCTGTGGTAAAAGAGAGACGATTCAAATGAGTAGCAAATGTGCTATAAAATAGCGGGAGAAGAGCGTGCTCAAGAAAAAAGAGTGGGGGTTGGGTATAGGATTTTGGATTTTTCAGTGCCGGAATAGAGAGACTATTTATGTCTCTCGCTTATTTCTTGCAATGTGATTTGAAAGGTGATAGATTCGTGAAGAAGATCACGTGCCTACCCAACTAAGTGGTTTTAATGGGTGAGGTATAAAAGAGACGATTGATATTCAGGAGAAGTTTCATGACGGTCGAACTTGTACGTAATGTGTTTATGTGGTGTTCCATAATTAATATGGGTTTATTGTTGTGGTGGTTTTTGTTTATCACGTTGGCACATGATTGGGTGTATCATATTCATGGGAAATGGTTTAAACTGACGTTAGAGAAGTTTGATACGATTCACTATGCAGGTATAACACTCTTTAAGATATGTATCTTCATATTCAATATTGTTCCATATATTGCGCTCCTTATAGTTGGATAAAATTGCTCCATCTCTCAAACTAGTGGAGACGTTCTTAGCTTAGTTGTGGGTTTATTGAATAGTTTACTAACCCGCTAAGACAGGTTTACCGTATTAAGCACAATTTTCCCCTAGTTCAAATGAAAGATGATAATATAACATACAATCGGAATGGTAAAAGAAAGAGACGCTACGATGGCGTTAAGTATACCCATAATACAGAACCCGATTACGGTAAAAAAAGTCTGAAGATACCACCAGAAACTTACGACAAGATCATATCAAAGCTCGCTTTTTTGTACGGAAAAAATTTAGCTTATGCTTTTATGTCAGAACTGGAACGTATCTGTATGGTTTACTATTCCTATAAATCTGAAGGGTTGATTGAATCTGAAATAACTTTAGATACAAAAAACCGTTTTACCGAAGAGGATGTTATCATGATTACTTACGGAGATTTTATCCGTGAAGAGGGTGTTTCACCTCTGACAACTCTCTCAAAATTTTGTGGTATCTACCTCAAACAATCGATCAACACGCTTCATATTCTCCCCTTTTTCCCCTTTTCATCAGATAGAGGGTTCTCAATAATTGACTTTGAAACTGTTGATCCCAAGCTTGGAACATGGGAAAACATTGCAGATTTAGAGACACGTTATAAACTGATGTTTGACGCAGTTATAAATCATGTCTCATCAAATAGTCGTTGGTTTCAAAGGTTTCTGGATGCAACCCCACATTACAAAGACTTTTTTATCAGTTACGATTCTTACGAGGATCTTTCACCCGAGGAACGTGCCCTCATTTTTCGTCCACGTACCACTGATATTCTGACGAAATTTCAAACTGTCTATGGAGAAAAATATGTCTGGTCAACTTTTTCTAAAGATCAAATTGATTTAAATTATAAAAATCCTGAGGTTTTGATAAGGATTATTGAGATATTACTGTTATATGTCCGCAAAGGAGCAGACATTATCAGGCTTGATGCTATCACTTTTCTTTGGGCAAA
The DNA here is from genome assembly GCA_965222815.1 of Candidatus Scalinduaceae bacterium. Taxonomy (GTDB): domain Bacteria; phylum Planctomycetota; class Brocadiia; order Brocadiales; family Scalinduaceae; genus SCAELEC01. The sequence continues at coordinate 2,828,304 of CBDCUS010000014.1, read as the reverse complement.
CCCGGGAACATCATGTGCCAACCTGGAACAGACACACATGATTGTCAAACTCTTTCGTACTATTTTAGAACTTGTTGCACCGCACGTTGCAATAATTACGGAAACAAACATTCCGCACAAAGACAATATTTCATACTTTGGAAGCGGTAAAGATGAGGCACACATGGTCTACAACTTTGCTCTTCCGCCTCTTGTACTTTACTCATTCTATTCAAAAGACACTACCAAACTTACAGAATGGGCAACAAACCTTAATCCATCATCTGAATCAACAACATTTTTCAACTTTCTAGACTCACATGACGGCATTGGACTAATGGCAGTCAGGGATATTTTAACAAATGAGGAGATCAAATTTACCATCAAAAGGGCAAGAGAACATGGCGGATTTATCTCCTACAAAACCGATAAGGAGGGGAAAGAGGTCCCTTATGAGATAAATATCACCTGGTTTAGTGCGCTCAACAGAAGTGACGATACAGACGACTCTGGTTATCAAATCAAAAAATTTATCGCCTCCAGAGTAATAGCATTGGCTCTCCAGGGGGTTCCTGGGATCTATCTCCACAGTTTTTTTGGTACCCAGAATGATATAGATGCGGTAATTGAAACAGGTATAAATCGTGAGATCAATAGAAAGGTAATTAATTATAAGAGCCTCGTTGAAGCCCTTGAAAATACTGATACCTTAACTTCAAAAATTATAAACCGACTGAATTCCCTTATCATTATTAGGACGAAGCAGAGTGCCTTTCATCCAAATGGTACTCAGACTCTCTTAAAGATAATGCCTGAGATCTTTGCCGTTTTAAGGACATCTCCAGACGAAGACCAGCATATCCTCTCTCTGGTCAACGTTACCGATAAGAGGTGCAATATGACAATCCCGATGAAGACACTATGCATCTTCAGGCATGAATGGTATGATCTCATTGGCCAGAAAAAACATGTTTTTAAGGAGCAGAGCGTAACCCTTACCCTTGAACCCTATGACGTTGTCTGGCTGGAGCCACAATAACTGTGAAACAGGTCATAGTGGTTATTGACTATCGCTGATGGTGTGTACTATGATGGCATTAGTGGCACCCGCGATGCCGATGCGCTGTCCGACAACAAGGACAATCTTGTCTCCGATTTTAGCCCAATTGCGACTGATAATGTACTGATCTACTATATGAGTAAACGTATCTAAATCTTCCGGTATTGGTTGGCAGCGAGGTATAACGCCATAATGCAGACTCATTTGGTTGCACTTACGTTGGTCAGAACTTAACGCGAGGATTGGAGCGTTAATGCGCTCTTTGCTAAGCAATCTGGCTGTCGTTCCGGTTTGTGACCATACAGCTACAATTTTTGCGGAGATGTCATTAACAATTGTACCCACGCTGTGAGCCATTGCAGCAGTCAGGGCGGAATCGTCCGTTACAATAGTTCTACGGCGTATATTTTTCTCCTTGTATATGTACTCTTCTGTTACACGAGCAATACGCCGGATCGTCTCTGATGCCTTGAGTGGGTATTTACCTACAGCGGTTTCTCCTGAAAGCATAACGACATCGGTTAGGTCCATTATGGCGTTGGCCACATCAGAAACTTCAGCCCTGGTTGCGACAGAAGTATATATCATACTTTGAAGCATTTGAGTTGCGACGATTACCGGTTTGCCAAGACGTCGGCAGAGGAGAGTAATATTCTTTTGTATAATTGGTACTTCGGAAAGATCCATTTCAACACCAAGATCACCTCGCGCAACTAATATTGCATCACTGGCCTGAACGATGCTTTCCAGGTTATTCAATGCCTGCGGTGTTTCGATTTTGGCAACTACCTTTATGTCTGCTCTGGCTTTACTGAGATAATTCTTTAACTGATTTATTTCTTCTGCAGACCTTACGAAGCTTAAGGCCAGAAAATCTATTTCGTTTCTGATAGCCCAATCAACGCACTCCCAGTCACGTTCTGTTATTGATGGCATACTGATTGTGGAGTCAGGCAGGTTGATTCCCTTATGGCTGTGCAATGGTCCTCCAGCCACAACCTTGCATACTGTCTGGACATTATCTTTACGGATTACCCGTAAAGCAATTTGACCGTCATCGATAAAAATGCGTTGATCAACTTTAACATCTTGAGAGAAATATTCATAATTTGTTCCAAAGCGAGTTATGTTACCCTCTTCTTCACTGTGTATAATACTAACTTCATCTCCTTCTTTCAATATCTCTCCATCCGGTTGGATACGTCCGATACGTATCTTCGGCCCACATAAATCACCCATCACGGCAGTTGTGTGGCGATGCTGAACGCGTACCGAATTCAAGGTTTTTAATATTTGTGCGTGATCGTTGAAGCTATCGTGTGAAAAGTTCAATCTGAAAATGTCCACACCATTATCAATCAGAGATTGAATGGTTTCTTTATGATTACAGGAAGGACCGAGTGTTGCGATTATTTTGGTTTTTATCATTTTGGAAACCTTTCATACTGTTGTTAGTCTGTCTTCATCCCTTATGACTCCTTGCTTCACTGTCTTTTCGGGGCTTTGTTCTGCGCTCCTTAAGAAGGGGGGGTTGACCGGTAGCCTCAATTACGTCTCGCCATAGTTCCTGGTGGGGGTCGATGCGTTTTCTGCCTGAAACTGCCAGGTGAATTGGTATGTGAACGAAATTGGAATGGATCAGACTTACGATCATCTCTGTTTTTCCCGCCATGGCTGCATGTACGGCATAAGCGCCTAGTCTGGCACTGTATGTTGAGTCATTTGGGTTTGCGGGTGAACTACGGATCATGTAGCTGGGATCGATATATTTGAGGTTAATCTCTATTCCCCTCTTTGTGAAATACTCCCCAATCCGCTCTTTGAGGTAAATACCTATGTCGTTGAGCTGTTTATTACCTGATGCGTCTCTTGCCACTGAATTTTTTAAGTACCCTTGACCTGCCCCTTCAGCCACTAAAATCACAGCGTGGTTGCGTTGTTCAAGTCTCCTTTCCAGGTTGGCGAATAGACCGTTTTCTCCCTCCAGATCAAAGGGTACTTCCGGGATAAGTACATAATTTACATCATTAATAGCCATGGCTGTATGAGCTGCGATAAACCCAGATTCACGGCCCATCACTTTTACAATGCCAATTCCATTTACCCCATCATGCGCCTCCACATGTGCACAGGAAACTGCGTCTACTGCCCGGGAAACAGCTGTCTGGAACCCGAAGGATTTCTGTACAAATCTTAAATCGTTGTCAATAGTCTTGGGTATTCCCACGATAGAGATCTTAAGGCCGCGTCTCTTTATCTCTTCAGAGATACCGAGGGCTCCTTTTTGAGTACCGTCACCACCAATGGTAAAAAGTATGTTAATATTCATTCGTTCGAGAGAATCAACTATCTCTTGAACACAATCGCCGAAACCACGAGAGGCTCCAAGAATACTGCCTCCGAGTCTATGAATCTTAGAGACGATCTCCGGATTCAACTCCATAACAGGCAGATTATATCTTGAGAGAAGGCCCCGATATCCAAACCTGAAACCGGATATCCTCTTCGCATCGTAACGATACCACATGGTCATGACGATTGCCCGAATCACATCGTTGAGTCCCGGACAGAGACCGCCACATGTGACTATCCCAGCATGAACCTTAGAAGGATCGAAATAAATTGTTTCCCTCGGGCCGGCCTTCTCTATCAGATTATGGTGGTTATAATTGTGGATCGATGATTCTCCGGTGACCTTAATATCGTAAAGTATATGTTGATCACTGCCCACGTAGCTTGTGTGCCAAATATCCTTTTTTTTGGACGTTGTTGACAATTTTATCGTTGGTCTGCCCAGAACAGGAATGGTGAAATCCAGTTTTTCCATTGCGTACTCCTAAAAACAGTGTTACTGATCAAAAGCTAGTATTAATTCTAAATTCAAAACTTTGCTCATATTTAAAGTTACAATAACTAAGCAAAAAGCATTTGTTATTATGAGCGATTCGTTCTTCTTGTTTTAGGGGAGAAAAGTCTGTACTGAATTTAAGAAGTTTCCTTGATAGTGTGGAATTTAATTGTTATTTTCTCTATTTGGCACTTTTCAGAATTTAGCAAAACAGTTGTACAAAAGCAATATGATTATACATACATTGTGGAGTTGATTTGTATGGGAAAACAATGTAAAGTTATTTATTTCCCGAAACCCTAACTTAAGGATGCTTATGAAGATCAAATTGCAAGTATTCGTCACTCTGTACACATGCTTTCTTGTTTTGAGTAATTCTCTTTTTGCACGAGACTTGTGGAAGGATGCTCCGGCTTATCTAGTTGGAGACAAAAAAGAGTTCTGGACTTGGGACCTTACGGTTATGCCACCCCAGGATACCAAATTGCAGGCGACGTGCCGTGGCATTGGAGAGAACGCATATATATTTGTCTCTGATGATGTATGGCAAGTAGATGTTTTCGAGAAGGATATAGAAAAGATACTAACTACTTTTGATTGTACGACTCCGGAAACCTCAATTGACAGAGAGAAGGGGATATATGAGATCCTCACTGAGACCTTTGGCCACCCGCCTGATGTTGATAATGATCACAGAATCTATTTCCTGATTTCACAACTGGGAGAGTATCATGGACATAACTTTGATGGATATTTCCGTTTTTTTGATGAGATCAAAGGTAAGCATAGTAACAGTATTGAGATATTGTATTTAGATTGTGAAAATCCCTCTGACGATTATCATCTTGGAATCATCGCACATGAATTCCAGCATCTCATCCACTGGCACTATGATCGTGATGAGGTTGGATGGATTGGTGAGGCATTGTCTGAAGTGGCGATGGTCCTGTGTGGATATGACACAGACAAAAATCACATAATCAAATATTTAAACGATACCGACAGCCCCTTAATATCAAATAGTCATATGTCGAATTATGGGGCATGCCTCCTGTGGGGAACATATATATACGAACGATTGGGGAAAAATTTTCTTGGAAATTTAGTGAAAGAGAAGAAAAATGGCATCGAAGGGTTCAAGAAGGTCCTTAACGATATGAAAATTGATGAAGATTTCTCCACGATCTTTGGAGAGTGGTTAGTCGCAAACTATTTACATCATATGCCAGTCAGGGATGAAAGATTTAAATACAGATCTATTTCGTTGCCAACTACACCAACAATCAAACATTACTTTGCATTACCGATTCACGATACCGGAAACGTATCTGGATACGGTGCAGATTATCTGAAATTTTCTCTAGGGCGAGTAAAGAATAAAAAACTGAGAATAAGCTTTACGAGTGGTTACCCTAAAGACATTCTGATAAAAGTTGTCAAGACATCCAGTAGTTACCTCTCCAATTCCAGCGTTGAAGATGTTGTCCTGTGTAAACCTTCAGAGACATTCGAAGTGGATGGAGTGGGTGTTGACTGCAGAGAAATTGTACTTGTTGTATCACTATTAAAGATTACAAAAAAGCCCGTTCCTTATAGCTTTTCGGCCTCTTTAATACCAAGGATAGAAACTAAATGAATCACAATTAGGCAATTTTTACTTTCTATCTTTTTCAATCGTTTAAAAACAATTTTTGATTGCGTATCATCATCTTTTTCTGAGCATTAACACCCGGAATTTCGACTAACCATCCAATCCACCAATCATTTTTTTGAACAATGGCCCTGTGCTTCATTTTTTCCTCCAGTCTGGAATTTCAAGAAATTTGCAAATCTTTAATACAAGGATATCTACAATTTCTTTAATAATTCACCATGTAAGTGTGCAATGCACACTATGTGCATTTCACACTTTGTGCAAATTTCACACTATCCTCAACCGGAACAAAGTTTTTTTATTACCCTATTCATCACTACCATCACACCATTTATGAGCACAGAGAAATAATCCTGATTTAATTACATGTATATGGCATATATTTTGTTATTTATGTTATTTAGGAAGATGAAAACGTTACGAATAGTTAAGAGGTAGTATATCAAAAGAGAGGAGGATAGTTAATATGGCTGTTGTTCTTATTGGAGAGGACGATAAAAATCAGTACTTAATTGTGATCCAGAATAGTGACAAATGAGAAAACCCCTAATGTATTGAAAAAGGTAAATTCTTATCATCCTTAAGGAGGGAGAGGGTAATGAAAACGAACACTTTGAGACGCTGCTATGGCGCGTTAATTCTGTTAATTACGATAGTTCTTACATCCCAAAGTGGGTTGGCCTTGCAACGTGATGATCCCATCAAGGTGATGCAAGAGGTCAACGACAGATGGATGCAAGATAACGCTTCTTTTTTCAGTAGCCAATTTTGGCATTGGTCAGTCTACCACATAGGTAACATTTCTCAGTATAAGAGGGGGTTTCCGGTTGAAACCGTTATTGCAACAGAAACTCAGGATCCTAACATCGCGGGAAATACACGTGACGATGACTTGGGCACAAGATGGTCAGCCGATGGTGACTCACGAGATGGAAAAGAGATATCGATTACCTATGACCTGGGGCGTGTCAGACCCGTGAGCCATCTGAGAATTGCATGGTTTCGTGGCGATGAGCGCATGGCTTTTTTTGATATTCAGGTCTCAAGTGATAATGTAACCTGGGAGACTGTTATCTTAAATGGCGAGAGCAGTGGGGAGACGAAGGAACAAGAGATTATTGCTTTCGAAAAAAGAGACACCCGTTATGTCAAGTATATAGGCAATGGCAATAGCGTAAACGCTTGGAATAGTATCACCGAATTCGATATTACTTGTGGGGAGTACTACCAACGTTCGCTGGGATGGGCTCAACAAAACAACTGGCAGGTATTCACGGATAGTGGCAACCGTACTGGTATCAATGGGGATTATATCGCTTGTGGGCAGGCCTACATCGAACTTTACAAGCTTTCTCCGACAACACGTGAACCCTCTTGGATACGTGGCATAGACGATATTTTGATAAAGTGGACGGAAGACGAAAATTTCGCACCTAACGGAGAATTCAGAGGAATTCGCTGGATTGATGGGTTGTTTATGGTCCTCCCGAATTTCAGCAAAGTAGGCGACCTTAAGGCCAAGGGCGATCAATATGTTCAAAGAGAGGAAGAATTTTATTGGGGAGAGATGCTCAAACGATATATAAACATCAGAGACGAAGTGGACGGTGACAAAGATATTGATACGGGCCCTCCCCTTGGCCTGTATAGCGATCCTGCCAAAAACTACTGTGAAGAACCGCCCTGTGATGATGGAGTGAGAGATACACCTATTCCTGGCACCGGTCTCTGGTGGCGTGACGATTGGAAAGTGAGGCCTGGTACTATTAGGACAGTCGACGCCAAGTTCAATCGAGAGCATTGGTCGAGAGGTAATGGGTGGGTGATTGCCGCGTTTGCACAGATATTGGAGACGCTGCCAGAAAACCATGTTGATCGTGAGAAATACGAAACGGATTTCAAGAATTTGGCAGCAACATTGAAGGAGAGACAGCGCCCGGATGGGGCGTGGCAAATGGATCTTCTCGTGAGCACCGTCCCCGATAATGACGTTAACTGTGGCGAGACAACCGGAACCGCATTCTTTACGTATGGCTTGGCTTGGGGAATCAATCATGACCTTTTAGATCGCATTGAGTATGAAGGAGCTGTACGCAAGGCTTGGAGGTGGCTGACGAACAAAGCAGTGACCGACGACGCCCTCCTCGATAAGGTACAAACTGTGGGTGGAAAGCCGGTGAAATGTGACGACCTTAAAGACACAAGAGACACAAGAAAAGATCGCACTCAGTACGCCGTCGGTGCGTTCCTGCTTGCTGGAAGCGAAGTCTCGAAGCTTAAATTAGAGTCACCACCGATAACACTTCCAATCAAGGGTTCCGTTAAAGCCAGCGACTTTCAAGATCCTAACATCCCGGAAAACACAATTGACGATGACTTGAATACCCGCTGGTCAGCCTTCGGGGAAGGTCAGTGGATTACTTATGATCTCGGCAGTGTGTTTAACGTAGAACGTGTGGATATTGCCTGGTACCGGGGGGATGTGCGCAGGGCCTTCTTTGGTCTAGAGGCCTCCGAAGACGGAACTACCTGGATCCCACTGCTCCCCAACGGGACTGAAAGCAGCAAGTTCACCCTGGAGAAAGAGATAGTGTGGGAGGGCAAGCAGCAGGCGCGCTTTCTGCGTTATACCGGCCAGGGGAATACGGAAAACAACTGGGTGAGTATCACCGAAGTCTGTGTGTTCGTCAGTGAAGTAGCGAAAGTACCACCAAGTATTCCCGTCCAGAGCGTTACCGCCAACCGCTGGCAAGAACCGAATGTACCAGCTAACACCATCGACGATAATCTGGATACGCGTTGGTCCTGTCTGAACGAAGGTGTTCAGGAGGAGTGCTCCATCGTATATGATCTCGGCAGAGTGTTCAACGTGGGGCGGGTTGAGATCGCCTGGTACCGAGGTGATGTGCGCGTGGCCTTCTTTGGTCTAGAGGCCTCCGTGGACGGGGTTAGCTGGTCCCCGCTGCTTCCAAACGGTACAGCGAGCAGCGGGACTACCCTGGAGCCGGAGACCGTATGGAATGGCGTGCACCGGGCGCGTTTCCTGCGTTACACCGGTCAGGGGAATACGGAAAACGACTGGGTGAGCATCACCGAATTCCGTGTGTTCGAGGCATGGCTCCTCCCTGTCAAGAGTGCTACCGCTAACCGTTGGCAAGAACCGAATATACCGGCCAACACCATCGACGAAAATCTGGATACACGTTGGTCGTGTCTGAATGATGGTGTTCAGGAGGAGTGCTCTATCGTGTATGATCTCGGCAGTATAGTCAACGTAAGCCAGGTTGAGATTGCCTGGTACCGGGGTGATGTGCGTATGGCCTTCTTTGGTCTAGAGGCCTCCGTGGACGGGGTTAGCTGGACCCCGCTGCTTCCCAACGGGACGGCGAGTAGCGGGACCACCCTGGAGCGGGAGGTTGTATGGATGGGGGTGCACCCGGCATGTTTCCTGCGTTACACCGGCCAGGGGAATACGGAAAACAACTGGGTGAGTGTAACCGAATTCCGTGTGTTCTGGGAAAAACATTAGGAGCGCTCAGGTCAAAGTCGACTCTGATATGCTTGGAACCGAGGTGCGAGGGATGCCTGAGCTTGGTACCCCTAAACCAAACAATCGAATTTCCTTAGCAGAAGAGTCACCAGTTAGAACACAGTAAAAGAGTACCGAGTAGTCCTTTCTGTTGGGATACGACCTGAGGTGTTAAAAATAGAAAAAGTAGCAGATTTTTAACACCTCAGGTACGACCCTGTTGCCATTATTGGTAATATACCTGAAAGTATGCCTTAAGGAAAGAAAGCATATGAAAAAGATATGTTGCTATACTCTCCCTCCCCATATAAACTGTGCGCCGTTTTGGTATGGCCATTAAATACATTATCACACAATAAATTGTTTACAATTCAATGCAATATTATACTTCACTCTATGTGAGATTAATCTGATATCTTGTGCTACGCCCCCCACCAGACGGAATAAAAATCCCCTTTTCTACCAGGTCTTGTAAGTCCCTTGTCGCTGTCGCCTTTGAAGTATGCGTAATAGCTATGTACTTTTTCGCACTCATATCACCCTCGAACCCTTTAGGCCCCTCCTCCAACATCCGGCGAACCGTACGTAACTGACGCTCATTGAGTTGACCCTGGAGGCGTTCAAAGAATTTAGTTTTCTTAAGGGTAAAATCAATCTGCTCTTCTGTTTTTACTTGAGCATCTAGTATCACGATTATGAAATAATTGATCCACGGAGTAATCTCGTTTGATTTTTGCGCCACCTGAAGCGCATCGTAATAAGCGTTTCTGTTTGCTTCTATAGTCCTGGATAAACTAAGCAAAATTGGCCGACCTACTCCTTGCGATAATGCTTTTTCTGATATCGCCCTCCCTATTCTACCATTCCCATCTTCAAAAGGGTGGATGGTTTCAAAATAGATATGGGCAATTGCTGACCTGACAGGAGGTTTTTTAATTTTCTTTGTCCCACCCGGTCCCGTTTCGTTAAACCACTTTATGAAATTTTCCATCTCTTCAGGTACTTGCTTTGAGGGCGGGGCTTCATAATGGACTTTCTCTTTACCAATCGGTCCTGATATCACCTGCATAGGGTCCTTATGGGTTCTCCAACCACCGATTTTGACTCCCCTACTCCCTTTCATAATCATCTTGTGCCATGAAAGCAGTTTTTCTCCCGTGAGATCTTGATCGTATGTGTTCCGAACATCAATCATCAGTTCGGCAGCGCCTTCTGCTTTTTTGTCTTTCACCTGCTCGATATTTTTATTGAAGCCAAGATTGTTTCTGATTGAGGATATCACATCTTGGCGACTGAGATATTCTCCTTCAATTTCTGAAGTTTTAATTGCCTCAGAAACCATCATATCGATCGTCGCTTCTGTTTGAGCGTTTTCTGGCAGTCCTTTGAGAAGCCCACTCACGCGTCCTACTCTCTCCGCTAAAGAAAAGAGAGTGTCTTCAACGCTTTCAAGATCATATGTAAAATCAGGCCAGTCAGCCTGTTGCCAATTATATTTCATGAGCCGATTGTAACAGATATTCGGCTCAATCAAAATAAAATAACGAGCCGATTATCTGTCTTATTCAAGTCAGAATGTAATTTGTTTTTTTTGTTTGAACCTTCAATGACAACCATTCGTTTGTTTATCATTAGTCGTTATAAATGGGCTGGTTTGTTTTGTAATATAATTTGCAGGGTAAAAGGTCACTATGGAATAATCCATCTAAACACCCTGGTCTGGAAAGCACGTGGGATGGAATCCTAGGAGGGAGAAAATATTCCAAAATTTACAATATCTATATTGTCTAAAAACAGCGACAGATAATAGAGGTAAAACCTTTATTTGTTTATTGAAAGAGAGATCTGTTATTATTGTACATTGTCAACTGAATGCCTTAAAGCTATCTATCAATTAAATGCAGCAGGAGCAGGCAACTATTATGGCATAAACGAATGCACATTTTGTCTGAACATGACTCGATAATGCTTTATATTGCAAAATTAACAAACTGGTTTATATTACAATTTCGGTGTAAACGAATGTATATTTTGGCTGACCACGACGCGAGAATGTTTTATATTGCTAAATTAATACATGGGTTTATATTATAATCTTGTTGATACAAAAACAGATGGAGAAGTTGATGATATGGCAGTTCTATGGCGATGTTTTAAATAATGCAGAACAAATAATTTTGCCAGGAAATGTAACCATAAGTCAAGGTGATATACTTATAGTAAAAGTTCTTATTATATATTTTAACCACAAAATATGAATATATCAAATATAATAGAATTGAAAACCAAACTTCTTGAAGATCGAATTACGGAGCATAATTTTCAAAATGTTGAACTTAAACGGAATTGGTCACGTGATTATGGTGAAAAAATTTCTATGTTGTGTAATGGCAATTTTGATAGCGAGAGCTATCTGATAATTGGAGTTGAGGATAATGGATTGTTATCTGGTCACAAAGATGCTTGGTTGAAAAAAACTATGGAACTTATGTCAAATTAAATTAATGAATTTCTTGATCCTGTAATAACACTGAAAAATATAACTTCAGAAGATATTAATGGAAATAAAGTGATAATAGCTACAATAAAAAACCCAGGTGTCGTTGTGAAGTGGAACAGAAATGCATGGGCAGGAAGCGGCACTACGAAGAGAAAATTGGATTCATCTGAAATACTTGAACTTAGTTTGAAGTTGCCTGGATTGCATGATGTTTCTAAGTTTAAAGTAAAGTATGTTCCAGATATTAGCCTTGTACAGAAGTTTTGTGATTTGGGGAAGTTAGAGTTTGATGATATGGTTTTGGTTCGCAACAACCTAAGCAACAATCGTTGTGGAAAAATACTTTTTGGTAATACAAAATTTAGGGTAGTGAAGTATGATACTAATAATGATGTAATTCTTAACGAGACAAGGAACGGCTTATTAAAATTATTGACAGAAGAATTTTTTGATGAAATCAGAGAAAACTATAATACTAGCTTTTTTGAAAATACAAGGATTAGTAATGTTTTGTTAAAAGAAGCATTAGGCAATACGGTTGGCCATGCAGCATATCATGAAAATGACGGTGAGGTTTTAATTGAGCTATATCCTAACAAAATCCATGTAAGCAATTTAGCTTATAACGAATATCTATCACTTGCAAATAAATGGTTCTCATCCGCACATAAGTCACCTAACCCGTTTTTAATGGAAACATTAAGGGTTATAAATAAAGTTGATGAATTAGGCAGAGGCAAAAAGAAATTACTAGCTGAGTGCTTAATGAATGGCTTTAAACCCCCTTTTATTACGATTACAGATGCAGGTAGAAGTAAACGTTGGTCATTGATAATTGATTTTGGGTTAGATTCGAGCCGGTTAAAGAAAGTATATTCTACAATACAAGAACAATATGGGGAAAACACAGAGAAAAGTTTGATAGCATACGCCTTAGTGCTATGGAGAGACAAACCATTCTCAGAAATCACTAAATATTTCGACACTTATGAATCGAAAGTGGCAGCTGAAATTATAAGCGATCTTACAGGCCCTGTTTTTTATTGGGAAGAAGAAGATAAAATAACATTATATAGATGGGTTAAGGTTTTGTTAGAAGAAGGGAAGTCTTCAAGGAATTTTACACCTTCTGAAGAAGTTCAGCTATTTAATTGGTGTCAAGAATTTCACAATAAATATTACAGAGGGTTGATAACTCCTAAGGAGTTCAGAGCACGTGCACATATGTCTGATTCTCAGTCTGATCAGAGCCTCACATCTAAAACACTCAAACGCTGGGAAAAAGAAGGAAAGATAAAGCGGGTGAAAAGAGGAGTATACAAATTCATAGACTCAACAACCGTTGAGGTAGACAAGAGTGTATGGAATGCAATTATGAAAGCATTTGAAAAGACGCAAGAATCAACCTAAAACATTTTTTCCTGTGATTTAGGGAGACTTCTCGAATATTCATAAATCACTTTTCATACTCACTCATTTAATACACTTTGCATTAAGCTAGCAAAAATATATTCTAAGGCATAAACTTGGTTTTCTTCCAATAAGACGGTGATTTCATCTAAAAAAGGCTGTTTACCCTTAAGGAAATCTACCTATACTGAAGTGTCAATTATGACCATTGTGAAAGATTAATTGCTCATGTTTGTCAGGGGGAAAAAGTCTTTACGGAACTTATGAGCTTTTTTGATATTGTTTCATTTAATCTTTGTTAAAGCATACTTCATTTTTGGCATCATTATTTACATACCACTTGGTATATAACAGGCGTTGAAAAACTTTTAAAACTAAATCAAGAGAGTTTTTTACTCTCAAAACAGGATATCTCTAATTTCCAATTCATTACTCTTGATCTTCTTTGCTTGTTTGTGCATTGCACGCAGACAGGCACTTTTACCGCGTTTAGTTTATGTTATCCAATGGTTGAGCTAAAACTGCCCAGGTACAAGGCGCGTAAAAATTTTGTAACCGGAGCGTACTCAAGTACGTGAGGATTTCGGAATTATTACAGCAACGCCGTAGATGGGTAGTTTTCGCTCAACCACGTTCGATGATTCGAATGATTTCTTGAAGAGTATCAATTTCAAAGTCTGGAGTGACCTCCATCTCAAGGTATTTCCTGTTACGGAGCAGAGCAGTCTTTGCCCCTGCCGCTTTGCCGCACATGATATCGTATTTGTAGTCTCCCACCATAAGCAGGAAGTCGGTGTGGATATCCATCATCTTACTTAATAAAAGAATGGCATCGGGGGCGGGTTTTGGTCTGGCATCGTCCCGGCTTATGATATATTCGAAATGGAGATTGTGCTTCCTCAGGACAACGTCAACAGATTTGCGGCAGTTACGGGTCAAGAGCGCTCTCTTTAACTGCTTTTTTGATAGATAGTCCAAGAGTTCATGCACACCTTCGTTGAGCTCAGACTCCAGGGCGGCTTCTGTTTCAACCCGATCGAACATCTCCATTGCCGTCGCACGTGCTTCTGGAGTGGACCTCTCTGCGTGATCAAGGACAAACCCCACCTTCTCCTCAATTTCCCGTTCAAGAGCGGCAAAATCGACTTTAGGTTTTGTGATAGTACCATCCATATCAAAGATAATTCCCTGTAGCATACGCAAATCCTCAGTTTCTTAAAAAAAATGTTGAACAATCTCCGCTCAAAAAATGCAGGGACAAGCTTTGGTAAAATAATTATTTATACAAATTTACAGGACATATAACCCACCCGGCCTTAAGCCATTTGGACGGGTAAGCACCAAATAATAAATTCCAAATAACAAACAAATCACAACCAGCCCTACTAGCATTCTGGCGGGCGAACAAATTCAAATTTTCTAAACAAGCTGGTTTGATCATTCGAACATTGTAATTTGAGATTTGTTTGGGGTTTGTAAATTGAGATTTGTAATTTATTAACTCCTGTTTGGTTCTGGCTTTTCCAGGTTGGGTTTAGGAAAAAATGCCAAGTAATTTTTTTCCTGATCCCTTAAAATATTTCTGTAAATCAGCATCTAAGCAGTAGTATAGTACGCCACACCATGCTCAATATCAACGCTTTTTATCGTATTGGCAACAAATTGCTTGACACCTATGCAGAGACTCTGTTACGATTAGATAGCCTTAATTAGTTCTCATTCTCAATACGCTGGGATCTCTGCCCTTCTCAAATCAAATCTTCGATAGTGTTGTGAATTTTGAACATATAAGAGTACCAGTTAGTTTTCGTTCAAACATTGGGTTTTCGTTCAATCACCAGTTAAGCAGAGCCAACCCGCCCCGGTACTTCTTACTTAATAATATTGTATTCTGTAGGATAATAGTCTACAGGTGGATGAAATAATGGACCTATTAGAGCAGGAAACAAGTGAATCGTGTATAGCCCTTGTGGGTAATCCCAATGTGGGGAAGAGCGTAATATTCGGACTCCTGACGGGAAAATATGTAACTGTTTCAAACTATCCGGGAACAACGGTAGAAGTTTCTCGTGGAAAGTTTTTGGCATCAGATGGAGTCGTAGAGGTTGTTGATACACCGGGCTCCAATAGTTTAATAGCCCACTCAGAGGATGAGAGGGTTGCCAGGGATATCCTGATTGAGGGTGCTGAGAAGAAGATCATACAGATAATGGATGCAAAAAACATCCAAAGAGGGCTTTTGATTACCTCCCAAATAGCGGAGATGGGTTTGCCGTTATCAATTGGCTTAAATATGTGGGATGAAACCCTTGACAGAGGGATGACAATCGATATTGCCAAGTTACAAGAGACCTTAGGAGTACCGATAACCAAGACAATTGCTACACAGAAATATGGCATAAGTGCACTCAAAAATTCTGCAGACTCTGGACGGGTGCCTCAGTTGACCATAGATTATGGGAACGCAATTGAAGATGGTATCAAGAGAATGGAAGAGCAGGTACCCGAACATCCGCTGATCAAGAAGAGGGCCATCGCCATAATGCTGTTGTCCCATGATGAGACATTGGAAGAGACCATGGGACTCGATGCGAAGGTACAAAAACAGATTCATGATATACGAGACGAGATTCAGCAAAACTTCAACCTGCCACTCAGCTACATAATAACCAAAAAACGAAATGATTATGTGAAGGGCCTCTTAGAGGGTATGATAACCTATGCTGTTAAGGATTCTGAGGGAAGCGGTTTCTTGAGAAATCTTTTCTTCTTCTTTCTCGCACCCCTCTTTACCTTCGCTGTTGGTTTCAAGATTGCCGACCTCCTCCTCTTCACCATTTTAGATAGTGGTTCCGAAAGCGGTCAATTGATGCTCTATTTAAAAATTGCGGGTGGCGTTATCTCCCTCGGTTTTTTCTCCTATTACCTCTTTTCCAGAGAGTACAAGTCAAAGAGAACAGCGTCACAAATACTGGGGTCTTTAACGATGCATCCGATCCTGGCATGGCCCATACTCATTGTGGTATTGTGGTGTATTTACAAGATGGTTGGAGAATTTGGGGCGGGGGACTGTGTCGATTTTATTGAGAATAAGATTTTTGGTTCATCAGTTGAAAAATCGGGAGGGTTTGATTTTAAATTTTTTATCCCTTTTACGGAGATTGAGTATATCTTTACCCACGTTAACTTTCAGGGATTTAACTACTACCTCGGACTTTTGTGTCAAACATTCATGAGTACCGACAATTTCTTCTTTGAGCTCTTTATGGGTAAGGATGCGGGATTGATACAGGTCGGCCTAACCTACTCGATCGCAATCGTGTTACCCATTGTTGGCTTCTTTTTCCTCGGTTTTGGTCTCATGGAGGATAGCGGTTATTTGCCACGGTTGGCAGTGATGGTAAACAGGCTGTTTAAGGTAATTGGGTTGAATGGTAAGGCGGTCTTACCGATGGTTTTGGGTTTGGGCTGTGATACGATGGCGACATTGACTACACGAATTTTGGATACAAAAAAGGAGAGGATCATTACTACTCTCTTGCTCGCGCTTGCAGTACCCTGCTCTGCACAGTTGGGCGTTATTGCCGGTATTCTGGGCAGTATATCCGGTATACATTTTGCAATTTATATCTTGGTTATTATTTCACAGATGTTGTTGGTCGGTTTTCTCTCATCAAAGATCCTGAGAGGAACCCAATCGGACTTTCTCATGGAAATGCCACCGATACGAAGGCCAAAGGTGACCAATATCTTATTGAAGACCTATTATCGGACAAAATGGTTTCTCAAGGAAGCGGTGCCTCTTTTCATCATCGGTACCTTTGCCCTCTTTGTACTGATAAAGCTTGGCCTATTATCATATATTGAGAAGGCGGCGAGCCCTGTTGTAAAACATTTTCTGGGTCTGCCCGTTGAGACTGCGAAGGGTTTCATCCTCGGGTTTTTACGCCGGGATTATGCCGTTGTGAGTATTTTCAAGGCACTTGAAGAGAAGGCTGGTGGACTTGTCATCGACCCCAATCAGCTTATCGTTGCGCTTGTTGTGATTACGCTCTTTGTACCGTGTCTGGCAAACTTCTTTGTCATGATTAAGGAGCGGGGTATCAAAACGGCATTCTTGATGCTGGGCTTTATCCTCCCGTTTGCATTTCTTGTGGGTGGAATTTTGAGGTATATCTTACAGATTCTCCCCATTTGATTAAATTACATTTTATGGGTAATGGAACAGAAAACAGCTTTCAGGTAATTCCTCAAAGCTCCGTCAACGAATGTTCCAATCATCTGTTAATGAGCCTTATATTTTCTCCCCATATATTTTGCTTTGCTGATATCAATCCCTTATTTGCGAGCCAACCGATAGCCTGACTGAGTGATAAACCCATTACGCATTTATACAACTATAATACGATCCTTTAATTTCAAGCACATGTGTTTTGTATTGAAACCTGCTATTTCTACAAATCTGGTTTATGTGGCTCATTATTGTCTTTTGGTTTATTTCAATGATCCTGCCACACTTTAAGCATACCAAATGACCAATGTTATTCTGTTCCACCCTATGCAATTCTATTATAATAAAAAAAGCTAAATGCAAAAGGATTATGGACGAAAAAACTTTCTGCGTTCGGTACGGAGTTATCAGCTAGAGCTTGCCGAGCGAGGCTGATAGTCCTTTCCCTCTTACAACTTTAATACTAAAACTGATTAAAATGAACGAAGTGTACTTATTATGTGTCATTAAAACAAAGCCAAATTCAAAACCTTACCCACTTTGCGAATCAGATACAACAAGTTAGGCCGTCTATGTCAGTTTTTTCGGTCTTATGAACTTGCGTCTCCAGCACAAAAAATTTGGAAATATTGAAATTTCTATACATTAAATTAGTTCCTTATTCGTGCCGTGAGATTTAGCACTCAAACTATATTCCATATCAACTAATTTTTATTTAAACGTATTTGGGCTAGGTTCATGAGTACCAATGGGTAACTTCGTTTCATAAACTTTGGTCTTTAACCAAGACTCACTTTAAATGAGTTATAATTTTATTCATAAAACATTGTAATCGTATCTAGGAAATAGTAATCTGAAACGAAGACTTAAAATGCTTATGTCTGTTATATGGAAAATGACTAAAGAGTATGCACCTATAAGCCAAAATATAACAGTTAAAACTAAAATAAAAATCCTTTTAAACTCCAGTGCATGATTGGGGTTCAAGAGGTTGCTGGTTTGAATCCAGTCGCCCCAACCAGAAATTGTTCTTCCGATTTCTTCAACGAAAAAAGGGGGGGGGGTAAGGTGTGAACCAATTGTGAAAAAATACCAAAACTGGCCAAAACAAAAGATTTATTACTCCCTCTATATTGACCCGTAACCCAAATATACCAAAACACTTCAAAATATTCCAAAAGAACCTATCACTTCTTTCTTTTGCTCGACAAGTAAGGGGGTACTGGTTCGAGGCCAGTATCGCTCTCTTTGTCGTATAAGAAGTTACAGGAAACCCACTAGTTCAAATTAACCTACACCACCTGCAACAAGCAGGTTCTAACCTCGTTCAGGAACCTCCTCCATAAACTTTATAATACTCAAAATGTCTTCGTAAAGTTATACTAATTTGTGATGACTGACACTCTAGCTATGGCACTCTGGAAGAGAAAACAAACTAATGATTATCACTTTGTACTGGTATAGGATCTGTCACTGACCACTCAAGTTTTGACAGAACTAGTAGCCCTGCGGCAGTCCATACTAATTCTCTTAACCGTCTCAATATACCAAAAGTTAGTGCTACACCTGCACTTAGTTTCAGACTCACAAAGATTGCGATAATGCCTCCCTCCTGACCTCCAACACTTCCTGGTATAAATGACGTTATTCCTTTGGCAACAGTTGCAAGTGATTCAACAATATATGTAGAAACAGTATCTATGGATATATTTAGAAAACAAAGAATAAGGAATGTTTCTATCATTCCTGCCATGTATCCAAGAAAGCAATAAACAAAAGAGTAAAAAGCATTCTTCTTGTTATGGCTGTAAAATTGGTATATATTTTTATCAAGCTCCAACAACTTCTCTTCCCTTTCCTCAATATAACGTATCCTTATCCTGAACAGACGTAATATCTTCAACAAGAAAGCAAAGAGTCCTTGTCTCTGAGCGAAAACAATAAACATTATTATGGGAATTCCCAACAGTATTATTGCTAGAGAACTTATTAAGCGAGAACCTGATACATCTAATTTAAAGAGAAGAAAGACAACTCCAATCATTACAAAAATTATTTGTGATATTATCAATATCGTTTTCGAAATAACAACGGAAGTCATCCCTTCTACCATTGGTACATTGTGCTTCTTCAGGAAATACGCTTTAGTAGGTTCACCGGCAAAATTTGCAGATGGGATAATCCAGTTCAGTGATTCACCAACAAGCCTTATCAAGAAGAGGTCTTTAAAACTAATTTTTGAACTTGTAAATGTATATTTCCACCCTAGTGTATCGAAAATAAATACAAGTGAAAATGGTAGGAGTAGAAACAATACTTTCCACTTTAAAACAATCAGCTGGTGATAAATAGTTGAAGGGCCAACTTTGTAAATTAATACGAAAAAAATAGCACATCCAACAATCAATAGTAATATTTTGAATTTTTTCTTATTTTCTATATTCACACTGACCAGGTTTATCCGAATGACAATATGTAACCTAACTCACATAATGTAATGCTAAAATTGATTAAAAGTATGAGATTGTCTCTTTAATAGATACAGACCAATAATAAGACACGTAAAAACGGTAGGAAATAGGCAGTAGGTTTCATTAAGTTTGTGAAAATTCTACAGCAATTTTAACGAGGACTTTAGGGACACGAAATATAATATATGGGATTGCAAACGACAAGAGCTAGTTTCAAATAACATACTGCGTTCTTCATAGACGGCATTGGTATTTTGTACCAATTTATGCCTTCCCACTTATATCCATAACCTTTAACATTTTCTCTTTGTTCCTCATAACATAATTGTATATCCATCTCTTTTCTTGTTCTATGTTTTCATCATATCTTATTAATATAACAATAAAAAAACATGGCAAAAAATACTCTTTAATGTCTGTTTCTGCTTTTACCTCTTCCCAATAAAACTTTGCAATTATTTTCCTCCCTACCCATTCAATTAGTGATCCTAGTTTAGATTTCACATTTAGTGATTTCCCTAATGTTATTAAATAATAAGTCCTTGCTATATCTATGTATTTATTACTTAAGATCATATTTGCCCAATCAATTACTTTGAAATTATTGTTTTGATCTACAAATACATTTTCTAGGTGGTAATCACCATGACACATTTCATTATTATTAATTATTCTCAAATATCTTGATATTATTTCCTTTTCAGAATCGTATAACAAACGTGATCTTATAATTCTTTGCTTCAATTCATTTGTATAGTTTGGAATGTTTTCAACGTTAATACTGCTTATTTTTTTCTGGGTTTGAGCGAATTTTCGTACAATCCAGCGTGCATTCATAATGTTCCCTGAAAGATAGTCAGATAGCATCTTCCCGTTTATTTTCTCATATACTATTCCCATTCTGTTTTTAATATTAAGAACATTATATACCTTGGGCACAATACTGGTTTTTTCAGAAATATTTCTTGCTATAAGGTATTCATTTTCTATGTCTTTATCATTGGATGTAGAATAAAACAGTTTCAATACTTTATTGTCCACGTATTCATACACCTCAGCAGTGCGTCCTATACCTATCTTCTTCATATCATAATTCTGTTGATTATTCAGATAATCACTAATATATTGATTGGTAATATCATTGTTAATATACTCAATTGAACGTCCATTGTACAAAGCTTCTGCCTTATGGAAATTTCCATCTCATTTCTCAACACTAGACCTAATAAGAACTTGCAACATTTTCCTCCTTTTTTGTGTAAAAACCTCAGTACTCCTTGGTAATACTCAGAATATTATGGGCATTGTAAATCCTAAAATGTTAATATAATCACGGCATAGTATAACAAACGAAGTATTAAGCACCAATAAGAATTGTTAAAAATGATCTGATTTTGAAAGGTATTCAACAGGTTTATGCAGTATTTAGAAAAGAGGTTCTAACCTTGTTCAGGAAGCTCCATCATATCAGAGAAGGACTGACAACAAAATGAGATGTTAAGTAAAAATCCATTTTTTGTATTGTAATAGGATTGTAGTAAATTCTAAAATCTCTACTCCATTTCTTAGACTTTCCCGGCAGGACCGTAACTGAATTTGACAGCAAGGGTAAGGCGGCATCTGAAATGAAAGGACTTTTTGCATGGATCAATGAGGAGTATGGGCTATGGTAAAACGGGCAAAACTGACCCTTGGCAATGACTCGGCCGAACCAGAACAGGAAAAACAACCCCGTTCATCAGCCCCTGAAAAAGAGGCGCCAAATGAAGAAGGGGACAACAAAATACCTCCTCTTCAGATACTGCTTGTGCGCAATTGCACTCAAACAGATTGGCGCGGGGCTATCAGTCAGAGGTTGCCAGGCGAAGCTGATAGCCTGTTTTATTAAAATTAACTTTAAATCAAAGGACCTACTTTTGAAACTCGTTCAGAATTATCGTAGAAAGGTAATTGAATTTAAACTCAATTGCTAGCATAAACTAAAAAGTAGCTCAAGCTGTCAATGAGTCGAACTTTCTCTCTCCATCCATCTCTCTTTATTGATATCGTACCTTCGTTAGCAAACTAACCAATCGCCTGGTTGAAAAGGATCTTCTTCATTTGTAATCTTTTCCTAAATTTTCGAAGTAAGATCTCTTCGCTGTTTACGTTTAATCGAATCCAGATTATGTCTGGCGCTATTTTAATCTGTTTGGTAATCTCCATAAAATATCTCCTTGTGAAAGTCAGTATGACCATTGTTTGGTCTCAGATTTATCAACATCAACTATTTGTTCAATATCGTATCCATGGTGTAAGCGTATGTTGTTTACGCGGGAGTTAATTGTGTCAAGATATTTGGTTGAACCATTCTCTTCCTGTTTCAGGAGAGAAAACTCATGCATCGATCTCTGAAAGCCGTTGGGGAAGTAAGAGATAATGGTAGCATAGTGTATTCTTGAAAAAAGATCTTCACTCTTTCGCTCGGTTGCCTTTTCAATGGAATGCAAACCCTCTTGCAGTAACATCTGCCCTCGCCAACCAAAGCTTATTGTTCCAACTGCTGTGAGTACATTCGATGAATTTGGATAGCGTTTTGCAAGAGTTTCAAAGAAACTGATTGCACGATCATATTCTTGATATTGCCATGCAAGCAGGACATATCGGGTAAACAGTGTACTGAATATATCATCATTATGTCTTCTCTCCAAATAATTTTCAAGGAGAGAGAGGTGGCTATCCAGCTGGCTATCTTTTGCTCTGGAGACCTTGAGAACAAAGGGGGTATTATGAATTAGGGAATAGGGGAAATGGGTGATTTGCTCACATTTTCTCTCTCTCTCCGAAAGCGATGATGGATTACGCAGGGGTTTACATTTTTTATGCATCTTGTCCTGTAACAGATGAAGCTTCTTCTCAATGTTTCTTGCCATAGCAATATGGCCATGTTCAAGGTAAATCCTCGAAAGATTCTTGTAAATATCCTCCAGATGTGACCGGTTGTGTTTCTCGTTTTCTATTAGCGAATAGAACTGATCAATGGCTTCGGGAAATCTTTCTGGCATATAGGCAAGATACGTTGCACGACATAGACGCGGGAAAAAGGCTTCTCTCTCTCTTGAAATAGCGTCATCAATTTTTTCTAGTCCATCCCTCAATGTTTTCTCACCACTCCAACCATAGGTAATGACCCCCATTGCCGTCAGGATATGAGGTGACGGTTGCTTTATTCCATCAGCCACCTTACGAAAAAAATCTATCGCCCGTCTCTCTTGTTTAAGGTGCTTACAAGCTGAAATATACTGTGAAAAGAGATTGGGAAACAGTGTCGTATCAAGATTTAGTTTCATACTACTCTCAAGATGGTTTAACTCGTTCACCGGTAACCGTGTATCGATAGGTAAACTTTCTTGCATATGAGCAGGTATTGTTTCACTGTTTTGCTCAATCTCCTTTGCTACCGATTCATCCAAAAGATAAACGATCGCAATGGTGAAAAGCGATAGAGAAAAAAACATTGTAAAGGTTGATGACTTTAAAAACATCCATAACTCCTTTTTAAAAAATTCAACGATCATAACAGAGTAATTAAAATAGATGTATAACAGGGTCAATTTTGTAGAATGTTATGCGGTAATTTTTTATAAATTGATGACCAAGAACGCCTTGCAAATATGATAGGGATCTCCTGTTCCCTTGCAGATCTCTTCACTACCGTTGCCAAATTGTGATTTACATAGTCATGTAACAGGATAATGATATCCATAGAGAGAGGCATCCCCTTCTTTATGACGGTCTTACTCCTCCCGCTAATGTGCCTCACCTTGTCAATTCCCACTTTTTTCAGCTCTTTTGGAATAGATCCAAGATTATCTCCCCCCACTATTAATGCTGACATATTTCTCTACCTCCAATCTTAAAAAATAGAATTATCTATTCCTCTCACTGGTTAAGAGAGGTCCTCTTTCCTCCACTTTTGGTAAAAGCGAAAGCAAGAGTATGTTTAACTGAGTATGTTCTCGGGTATCCTGGTTAAAGAGTTCAAAAGTATTCATGGAAGGTTCTCCCTCATGAAACTTGCTTTAAGCATATATCTTGATAATACAGTATCTCATGTACTTTCCTCTTCAATTCACTGAGATCAGCGGACTTGACCACACATGCATCGGGTATCCAGTCACGAAATTTCTCCTTTTGGCAATCATATGCCGTATTAATAATAAGAGGGATTTCTCCGAACGTTGCAAGTAAGGAGGGCATATTCCCGTTCCAATCCACAAAAGAGGAAGTTAGATCCACTATTATGATGTCTGGCATCCGTTCACTCACCTCTGTCAATGCTTCCGTACCATTTCTAGCGAGTAAAACATGATAACCCTCACACTGGAACTCTCGTATAGAGAATAGAGCCCGATCTGTATTGTCTTCCAACAGTAAAATTGTCTTCATCGTAAAACCTCCTTTAAAAAACGGTAATTAATAGAGTGAAAGATGGATGTGCCTTTATTGGAGAAAGGAGCGTTATTGGCACACCCACCAAGAGAATAGGAAAATCTAAAACATATCATATTGCGAATGAGACTTTATATCATTGTAGAGTCAAAAAATTTTCTCCGGATAAATCTTCTCTTCCACAATACAGTTCCATACTACACTGCACAAAGTGTCATTATCAATCGTCTTTGCTACTATTGCGTTTACACCCAGCTCCTTTACATCCCCTGGTCCAACCGGAAGATAATCTGAACTCATTAACATAATAGGGACAACAAAATTACTCGTTATATCATCTACTACCTCGAAACCGGTCATCCCTGGCATATCAATGTCCGTTATGACAAGGTCAAAGCTATTTTTATGGAACCGTTCAACTCCTTCAAGACCATTATTGGCTGTTGAGACATCGAAACCCTCACCTCTCAATGTCCGTTCAAATGTGCCAAGGATGTCTTCATTATTATCTATGATGAGTACCTTTTTCATAACCATATCCAACCATTAAGTTAGTAAAGTGAGGTCCAGGGCCTTGAGCTTTAAAGGTCCTGGACCCATCAATTAAGAGACCAATAACGTTATTGCACTATTCAATTACAGTAAAGACTGTTATCATACCGGCATCGAGATGATCGTTTACATGACAGTGGTACATCCAAGTGCCTGTAACATCCGGTCTAAAAGTAAGCGATTTAGAGGCGGCAGGCAGAATTTCAGTAACATCAACACGGTTACCGTTATGCGTCAGGGTTCCCCCGTGCCAGTGGGGTGTATGCAGGTCAACCTCGGTACCCATAGCAAAAACGTGCCAACGAACCACCTCACCCATCTTCATTGTATAGGTGTTGTTACCCCAAAGAAGTCCGTTTATACCGTGCATGAGGTTGCTTTCCTGAAACGCTTCATCGTCAGGATCGCATGTGCCCGAGGTGCAATTTGCCAGATTTATATCGAGATAGTTGCTGACATTCTCATCGTAGATGTTGAAGAGAGAGACAAACTCATGATCAATGTCTCTCGGAGATCCATCATCTTTCGCCATCCCTTGTCTTGTAATAATCATCGCACCAATTAATCCGGAATTGGTATCGGCAGTTGTATGAACATGGGAGTGGTAAGGCCACATGATAGAGCTTGGATCATTTTTTGATGGACCGGCACGTCTTGGAACACTCCAAACATAGGTATATGATGTTCCGGGGAAAACCACATCGTCGGCTTTCCCTGACGCTTCGGTCCCATCATTATAAAGGGCCCCTTCAGAGCTCTTTGTATAAAATACGCCGTGTGGATGTACACTTGCTGGAAATCGGCTATTGTTTTTAAAATGGATGACGATTGTCTCACCAACCTCAGCACGAATAATAGGACCGAGAAGGCCTAACGTGGCTTTTTCTTCTGCGCTTCGTTCTATGAGCGCCCCAAAACCGGGTGTATACTCCTGATAGACAGATTTTAGATATTGTCTCCCTATTCCTTCCTCCACAAAAACCCTTTGCTCGGCGGTAAACTCTTTGTCGGACATGAGGTTAATAGGAAATGAAGGGGCGTAATCCCATAGAATTTCATCGGCGGCTATCCAATATTCACGGATATTACCGACAAATTCCGGTTCAGATTTTTTCTCATTTCGTCTATTTTTGCTATCGGCGGGAACCAAACTCGAACTACTCATGCAAAGCAGAAGCATGACCATGATCATTATAATACTTCGTACACTTCTTAAGTAATTTACCATTTCTTATGGATTCCTTTCTTCATTCATCTAATCCCATCACGATGAAAATGCGATTAGATGATTTCTCATTTCATACGTTAAAAAATTATTTTCGTTTGTACCACATGTGGCCTGTACGTTTATAATAAAGAGACATTACAAACAGAAGCAATTAAGAATGAGACTTAGTCTCAATTAATTGCTAAAAAATTTTTCCTCCTCCCCTTTCAATTATCATTGTTAAACAGTTGGCTGAGACAATACAAATAGCCAATTAATATTGAGAATCATTCTCAATTGTGATAGTGTAGAAATTGTTTTCCCCCTTGTCAATGAAAAAATATTTATGTTTAGTGTTCCTACCAGGCGTGCTTAATCTCATACCTTTATCTGCTCTTGCATGCATCTTATTACTGGTGGGGTATAAATTGTCTAAACCTACTCAATTTGTACAAATATACCCTTAATAAAACAATTTTGTAATGGGTATGCTAAAAAATAAGAGAATGTTTTATCAAAAATATTACACAGGTGGGGTGTTTGCTAAGACCTATGGGTACGTTGTCTGTAATAACCTGCAATAGTAAGCTCTAGCTATTTAAACATTTAAACCTGTTAAATTATTTTTTTCGTCTTCTCTTGTATGATGATTCCTTCAAAACACTCCTCCAGCGGTTTATAGTGAGACAACAGACCTGTATGTTTGCAATCTATTATAAAAAATATTAATAAGCATTATATTTCCCTAAAAGTTATTTTTCTCATCTACCTCTTTTATAGATACTTACATTCTATCTCAAAAATAATTTATAAAAAATAGAAAATGTGGCA
Organism: Candidatus Scalinduaceae bacterium; assembly: GCA_965222815.1. Lineage (GTDB taxonomy): Bacteria > Planctomycetota > Brocadiia > Brocadiales > Scalinduaceae > SCAELEC01. Next base: position 2,801,601 of record CBDCUS010000014.1, on the reverse strand, counting down.
TACCAGTAGCTCCACTAACGCGCCTAGTTTATTTTATTCATTGAGTTTTTAAAACAGGGGAATGGAGGTGAGAGTACGTGATATAAAAAGTTAGTTAAGGTATCTGTTTAGTGGGTTATTTGGTAAGTTCCACAATATCGTCACAAATTACCAAAGTTCTTTAACAGGGAACAGGGGTTCTGTTGTACATAGTCACTTAGAGTTTGTAAGAGGATGTTCTGATTAATAGTTATTTATTATGTTGTACTGTTTAATATTAAGTTTTCATTATTTGTATAATTTTACATTCCAAGAAATTATACAAAGTGTCAACGATGTTATCAAATACAGAAGGTATTGAACAATATGAGTTGCAGTATATATATAATATCAAAATATAAGTAAATCTTTTTTTAATAACGGAAAGGAGGAGAATTATGAATTTTATTTACGAATACTATAACAATTTAAGATTTTTTGGGGTGTTATTTTTTGTCCTCTTCATTGGCATTACGACTGCTTTTGCATTTGAATCTAATAAAGAATTATTCACCGAAGTACACCAATCATCTGATACTTCAGTCACTCAGGAGAAAGCAGAGCAAGATCCAACTATTGTTAGGAGTAGATATGTAAAGGTTAATTTTGATTTACTTGCTGTGGAAAAAGATGTTGTAACTGAATCTCAAGGAGATGATTCTTCAATCGTCTTGAATCTATTTGATGAAGTCACGGTAACAGCTATTAATGAACGTGTGGAACGGAGATCTTCGAGTAGTTACACATGGATCGGGTGGATTCCAGAATCGGAAGCTGGTCAGGCGGTCCTGGCGGTAGAAGAAGGCCATATGGCCGGAAATATTACAATTGGTGGGAAAATGTATCAGGTAATGAGTATAGGCAACGGTGTACACGCCATATATGAAATAGACCAAAGTGCCTTCCCTGATGAACTCCCTCCGATTCCTGTAGAAGAGCAGGAGATTTCTGAGGAAGCTGATCAAAGTTCACAAGAAGATTCTGCATCTATCATTGATATTATGGTAGTGTACACTGATGATTCAAGAGCTGCTGCAGGTGGGACATCCTCAATAAATGCACAGATCAACCTCGCTATTAGCGAAACTAACCAGTCTTATGCCAACAGCGGTATTTCTCAGAGAGTGAGACTTGTCCACACACAAGAAGTGTCATATCCAGAAACGGGCAATATGGGTACCGATTTAAATCGCATCACATCAACGAGTGACGGGTGGTTAGATCAAATACATACATGGAGGGACACCTATTGTGCAGATATGGTGAGTTTCTGGGTCGAAAATGGGGGAAGCTCTTGTGGGATTGCATGGATTATGCAGACTGTTTCAAACAACTTTCAATCTTCTGCCTTCAGTGTAGTAGACCGCGGATGTGCAACCGGGAACTTTACCTTTGGTCATGAACTAGGGCACAACATGGGGGCCTCTCATGATCGTGCCAATGGAGGTGGTGGGGCATATGCATATTCATATGGGTATCAGGATCCCAGTGGTAATTGGCGGACGATCATGTCATATAATTGTCCCGGTGGATGTACAAGAGTAAAGAACTGGTCAAACCCAGACGTTTTGAGAAATGGTGTCCCAATGGGAGTACCTTCCGGACAATCTATTTCAGCTGATAACCGTAAGACACTCAACAACACAGCATTTACTATCGCCAATTTTAGACAAGCGTTTAGTGGTGGTGGCACCCCAGAGATTACGAATCCGACTCCTGCTTCGATATTAAATTGCGGTGATGTGACCTTTAACTGGTCAGCCAATGGAACCGCAGTAAATGATTGGCAGTTATATGTTGGAACCACGGCAGGTGGACGGAATATTCTTGACAGTGGCAATTTGGGCAGCAAAACATCTCTCACAGTAAGTGGAATCCCAGAAGATGGAAGCACGGTGTATGTACAGCTTCGGTATAACTCGAGAGGCACATGGCAGTCTGTTGATTTTCAGTATACGGCAGCCAGTAACTGCGGAGGTTTACCTGAAATCACATCACCCACATCTGGTTCGACCTTGAATTGTTCATCACATCCGTTCTCTTGGACCAACCCTAATGGTTCCACAGCATTTTGGATGTATGCCGGCAGCAGTATGGGTGCATCTAATTATTACAACAGCGGTAATCTTGGCACAGCAACAAGTCATACGGTCACCGGACTGCCTTCAAATGGCAGCACCGTGTACGTTAGGCTGTATTACTACGAGAATGGTTGGGGAAAGAAGGATTACACCTATAAGGCGTGTACCGGTGGAGGAGGGGGTACGACACCTGAGATCACATTACCCACATCTGGTTCGACCTTAAATTGCTCATCACATCCGTTCTCTTGGACCAACCCTAATGGTTCCACAGCATTTTGGATGTATGCCGGCAGCAGTAAGGGTGCATCCAATTATTACAACAGCGGTAATCTTGGCACAGCAACAAATCATACGGTCACCGGACTGCCGTCGAATGGTAGTACCGTATACGTTAGGCTGTACTACTACAAAAATGGTTGGGGAAAACAGGATTACACCTATAAGGCGTGTACCGGCGGAGGAGGAGGTACGACACCTGAGATCACATTACCCACATCTGGTTCGACCTTAAATTGCTCATCACATCCGTTCTCTTGGACCAATCCTAATGGTTCCACAGCATTTTGGATGTATGCCGGCAGCAGTAAGGGTGCATCCAATTATTACAACAGCGGTAATCTTGGCACAGCAACAAGTCATACGATTACCGGACTGCCGTCGAATGGTAGTACCGTATACGTTAGGCTATATTACTACAAGAGTGGTTGGGAAAAACAGGATTACAGCTATAAGGCGTGTACTGGCGGAGGTGATGGTAAAGATTTTCAGAGTGATCATTAAAGGGTCTGTCGTACAATGAGACTCAAGCTTTATGTGGATGGCTCCTCCCTGGTTTAAACTGGAGGAGCCGTCTAGTTGTGAGCAGAAAAAAATTAGTTGGAATTCTCACCCGTTTAAATGGCATTAGTAGGCAGGCACTAAAAAGGAGGTTGTATCTCAAGGGGAAAATTAAGAGCCACTTCTCTGATTGATTCAGGTAATACGCCAAGATCTTTTAATATATATTGATGTGTCACATCCCAGTCGGGAATTTGTGCTAAACGGAGTGTTGGTTTCAGTGCTGATGGCATGTAGGTACCTGCATAGGGATATGCATAGGTAGTTACATAGGCAATTCTCGATGTTATGTTTTGTTGAAGAGTTACCTTTATGGTACCAAAATCTACGACGCTGTCAAAAACATTAATATCTATACCAGGACTATTATGTACAGGAAAACGAAGGTGTCCGTGCAGGTCGCTATATTTAACCCTTACAATAGAATATTGGCCCTCTTCTAAGGAGACATATACATATCCATTTTCATCCGGCTGAAACTCTCTGAGTTTATTATCCTCTCTTTGTTTAAAAAATAACGTAAATCCAATACCATCTTCAGCAGGGGTGTCATTAACAAAAAAAACAAACCTTCCCGTAAGCAGTTTATTCCCGCCAAGCTCTTTGGTTGATTTAATATTGTATGCCGTTGTGGTACAGCCAGTGAGGAGAGTGGTAAGTAATAATACCTTTACTGTTTTAGTTATTGAGGTCATCTCTAATAAGTGTTTGAACGAAAACAACCCATCTACTGCATTGCTGTAACAATTCCTTAATCCTCAAGTACTTTGGTACGTTCTGGTTACTGAATTATTACGCGCCTTGTACCCGGGCAGTTTTGGTTCAAACATAGGGTTTATGTTCAACACTAATTACAAAATCTGGCAATTAATTTACCGAGAAAATGGGTAAGGGCGACGACAGCGATTATTATGGTTAAATGCTCTAAAATTACCTTCCAGGGCTTTGTTCCCTGTGATTTTGCCAGTACATAACTGAGAATTGTCAACAGGGAAACACCCCAAATCACGTTAATGTTAATTGCAACGGATAGATCGAATAGTAGAACAGGAACAACAAATGTGATTGCGTAGAGTTTCGACAGAAACGCGGCTATCGTAGCAGCCCATATTTGCAGTGGAGTTTGAGTGGGGTCTGCCTCTTCGGAAATGTGGATACCAAGTGCATCCGACAGCGAATCGGCAATTGCAATTGTCAATATCCCGCCAATCACAACACTGCGTGAGTTTGTGCTTGAATACAAACCAATCATTAAGCCCAGTGTAGTAATTGTCCCGGACGTAAGTCCGAAGGCTACTCCAGTTTTTAAAGATTCTCTCATTAAAATTCCTTACCATTACAACCAGTATTCAACATCTTTTGAAACTTTTTTAAACCACATCACCCATATGGGTAGAGAGATATAAGCGATGAAACACGAACCAAGAACGATATACGACGCGAGTAAAGAGAGCGAGAAAATCCCAGATTTATATCTGATTAGATATGGGCTTAACAAGTTCATAACGGTACCGACAAATGCGGTTGAGTAAACTGCGATCTTAATTCCTTCCCGTATATCGGTTATAGAGAGGATACGGGAAAGAACGAACATAATCAAGGGGATCATAAACGTATGTACGTGGGTAATTTCCAGGATTTCCCTATAGAGCTTGGGGAAAAAGAGTCCCTCTTGTAAAGCTATCTCATCGTATTCGGTTTCTTCGCTAACACTTTCATCACTGCCGTTATAGTGACGTACTGTCCAACGTGGTGAAAATCCTGTTCTCTCGCAAAAATTGAGGCAAGAAACAGCAAAAGCAATTCCCATCAAAATGAGGAAAAAGGTTATATAAAGTTTTTTGCTTACCGTATATGCTGTCATAATGGATCATCATCAATTGTATGTTACTGTTCACGACAAAATGTAAGGTTGTTTTCCAAACCTTATCCTGTAATGACTCGAACATATATGTCCTTGGCAATCTCTTTATCGAGAGCCAGTTGTGTTTCACCAAACTGTATTACAAAAGTGGGTTCTCTATGGTGGACGCTAAGTTTCAGTCCCGGAACGACACCAACAGCTGAAAGTCTATCCAGACTTACCTGTGATCGTGCTGCAATGTAAGCGACTTCTGCCTGTACGCCTGATCTCAATTTAGTAAGGGGCCCCAAAACCGGTTGTAATTTTTTATTTGCATGTAAACAGCAGTCACCCGGTGGGATGGTTTTACCATGTGGACAGGAGATCGGATGGCCAAGAAGTGTGCAAATACTTGAAACAATCTCCTCATTAACAAAATGCTCAAATTGGCATGCACCGAGTTCAAATACTTCATCACTGACTCCCAGGATATCATGGAGTAATCTTTCCGCTATACGATGGCTTCTGAGAATGAGCGCTGCTTTATCTCTTCCTGTTTTTGTCAATCCAAAGTTTGCGTCATCACTATATATCAGTTTGTGTGCAACCATTTCTCCTAAGGCATTTTCAGTGGATTCTTTACTAAACCTTTCATATAAAATCTCTTTCTTGATTGTTTCCTGCTCCTCTTCGGCAACCCATATCTGATGAAGGATCTCTTCAACTATCTCCATCTCTTTTATATCATGTCTCTTTTTCCCGAGGTATATCATTATCTTAATCTATCAAATAAATGTTAGAAATATTAGTCCGATGCACAACCTGTAGTGTGTGCTCCTTCAATTACAGAACTTCTTGTAGGTAACAAAAATACTCACTGTTCAAAAAATAGACAAGATTTCGTTCCAAGTAACGAGTAAGTACACGATTAGACAAGTAACGATTACGTATGCTCAAAACTTGTTGCTAATGACGCAATTGCCTTTCTATAAAAAGGTCCGGCAAATTCCTTTGCTTTATGAGAAGAAATCCTTGAATACATCCACTCTATTTTTCGTTTAATTTTATCTTTCCCCAAATGGTTTATCAATGCAATATGCTTGATGGCGTTAACTTCTAAATAACTGATACTGTCTGCATCCATAACCATATTTGACTCTTCTTCACCACCCTCTTCGTGGTGTCGTATCATATGATAAACTCTCTGTATCGCTTCCTCATCGTAGCATTCTTTTCTCAAAAAATCGGCCACGATACGGGCACCAGTACACTGATGCTCTCTTAAAATTTTGTGGTCATTAAATTCGTTATCTTTAAAGGTCTCTGATGTATCTTTTGTACAAAAAGCCCTTGCGGCATCATGGGCGTACGCTGCAATTAGAACAGCTTCATCGGCATCGGGCTCTATCTGTTTTGCCCAATAGAGAGTCCGTTCAAAATGGTTCGTACACTTCTCATGCACTCCTTGACTAAAAGAGTATTGGATAAATTGCTTTATCTGTTCCAACATGTGTTTTTGGATCTTTTGGGTCGTGCCATTTTCTCCTTTGGGAAATGTGTAGGAGGGAAAAACTTTTGATAGTGGAAGATTGTTCAATACCGAAAAGTCCAACGTCCGACCATTTTTCTCGTGCCTCTCAAATATATAAAGAATTTATAACCAAGGCCAACTGCCTAAGTGAGAATATCGAGCCTGTGCCATAATGTTGTCTAGCACATACAATCCTATCATCCCAAGCGATTTAATATTTGTTATTGCGTAATTAATTTTCTCATATTTATTATCAATAATTCCATCTACTTTAATAATCAGATACCCAGAGTTCCCCCTTTGCTCCTTTTGCTACTCGAAATACGGAATGGTCTATCAGGAGATATGATCCAACCTCAGTTGAAGATTTTTCACTTTTTACATGTATGGCTGCAGCACATCCAGCAGGGACGGCGGTAGTCTGAACAAACTTAACAGGGGGAGAAGCCAAAACCCCCTCACGCCATACAGTTTCAAATATTCCTCCAACGATATGAAAGGATGATATTTTATTGGGCCCAGCATTTCCAAAGTAGATAATCACATCATCTCCGATACGAGACCTGAGCGGATGGTCGGTCAGAGCTTTTACCCTTCCATTGAATACTACGTAGTCCGGGTCTTCCCTGAGTCCCTTCTCCTCATCCATATTTCCGGGAACCTCATTATTAACATGAAATTCGCTCTGCATAACATAAAATTCCTTAATATTAGGATTGCGCAGGAGTTTTCGAAACTCATTTTCCGGATCACGAGGTTCTACCAGGATCATACCATACATCCCATTATTAATGTGGTGGCATACATCATGAACGGTACCATCACCTACACAGTGATAGACGTATAAGCCGGGCCTCGTCATCAGAAAAGAGCTCCTTCTGGACTCACCGGGTGGTGCCATCAGTTTGGCACCTCCTCCTTTATAACCTATTACGGCGTGGAAGTCTGCCGTATGTGTTTCTCTGTTTGATTCAGGGTTTATCAGGGTAACGTCAAGCGTATCTCCCTCCACTACTCGTATAAAAGGACCCGGGACCCGCCCATTAAAGGTGAAATAGCGGAATGTCCTCTTGCTCTTCGGGTCAATGACACCCGTAATCTCACGTGCAATCAGTTTAACCTTCACCGTTTTAGGAATGCCACCTTCAAGAGGACCGGGGAGATCATCCGGTCTTCTGGATATATCAGAGGCGTATACACTCCCTTTTATAAAACTGACCAAAACTACCAATACAAAAATGAACCATTTATGGATATCAGATACATAATCTATCATCTGTTTCTCTCTTATTTTCAGGGTCATCACAAATCAGATACCGTGTCCCCACTTATTCAATAGTGCAAATAGCTTGAGGGCATTTAATCCTTAATACCGCACTCTCCCACACGCGAAATCGGTGATTGAGGTTTTCAGAACCATAGTAATCCAGTCCAAAATCTCTGCCTATGACCAGGTCCACATTGTTCTGGCCAGTAGCAACAATTACCGCTTTATCTCCTTTCAGGGCGTTGGAACTGTATACACCACATTTAATAAATGATTTAACCCGTTGAATCTCCAATACACCGGTTTTTTCAAATACCCGGTGGAGCTGGATATAGAGGTTCGGACTTACCACCAAAGCATAGGGACCATAAAATCCAGTCTCAGCCAATTTCTGGGTAGCTTCCACTACGTTGAGAAAACCGTCTCCAAGCACAGACCAGTCTTTCTTTGGAATTACATTACGTCCATCTACCGTCGTAAGACCAGGAATTCCCATTTCGGGTATTCCATTGAAAATTATGTCGTCTTCCTTCTTTGCACATTGAATCACCGCATTGACTAAAGTACTGAGATCCAATGGCATGCAGGTGCAATCATCGTCATCAGCTTCGTCACCGTGATCATGTCCCGCAGCAGCTATATCACGATTGTATAAGATAAAGTCCTTATAAATCTGGGGGATGGGAAGAAAGGCTCTTTTTTGTGTTCCGACCGGCAGCTGCTCCGATTCACCGAGCAGATCGAGGTTTCCCATAGCAGGAGGTAAATAGGTGTCCCACGGGACCGATTGAGCTCCTGCACCAAGTGAACCGTAGACCGGAATAAATTTTCTCCCTACGAGATGCTTCCTCGATGTATTGCAAACAGTGCGTTTCATACACTCAAGCTTTTCATGTTCCAGAGGAACTGTTAGGAAAAAACTGTCAGCATCGTTACCTCCAACCTGAACAATTTGACCGGAGCAATCTGGGACAACAACTTGTGCCCCACCTGTATTACCCGTTTTAACTTCATCTTGTCCGACGGAACATTCGTCATCACCAAATACAGGATTTCCGGTTCCACTTATGAAGAAAAGGCAACAAACAATACATACAAAAACGGTCGTTATCTCTTTCATTCTCTCTAAGAGGATCTTTTTTGTTTTCAAAATAGTCATTGTACCGTCTCCTTTTATAATAGTTAAAATTATCCAAAGCAAGTAATTTAACAAATTGCATGTATAACGGGCCTTTTTTTACCGCTAGTTTTTATTGATACCAGAAAAATAATCATCATCAAACCACTCTATTTTCTCAACGCATCTTCAAGAGCCTTGATGCGGCGCAATTTATTAGCTTCTTCTTTTATACGTACGAGCCTTCCCCCGGTCTTGGCAGTACTCCACCACCAACTCAGGTCTTGTTGGGCATGGGCTGTACCCTTGTATCCTTGAAGATGCTCCCAGAACCACATTTCAACAAATTCCCTCTCGATTCCACTTGGGTTACCATCTGTCTGAGTGAATATGCCATACACCCCGAGTATGGGGCCAATAACGGGTATGTGACCACCGGTTTCTTTGAACCGGGTATACATTTGTGTCCCTAAATTTTCAGGACCAAGCAGATCCGGTATCACATCACTCAGAGGAAATGGAGGCCTCTCATCCGGAGATGGTTGGATTACTCCATCTGCAAAGAGTTGTTCTAAAAGGAGCTGCGCCTCATCTATGCGTCTCCATGAAGCAAACATATACTGATCAAGAGACTCTAACCACGTGGTAGCAAAACGGTTGCTATGGCATTTTGAACAGAGATCTACCCAGATGCGACGTTTCTCTCTGTTTTCTGCAGAAAAGATTTCAAGTTTCTTGTCCATGGGAGGTATTTTAATACCATAGGGAAAGTCCTTCAGTCCCGATTGATATTCCACCTCTTTTGGGGGGATGACCCCCATTCTCCAAATCCCCTTGCTTTCCACATGCATCTCCCATTGATCATTTCCAACGTACATGTGACAGTACTGACAGGTAGGAGCGGGATAATCTATACCGGGAACAACTTGGGAAAGCTTCTTTTCCCAGTTCCACTTTTCCCCCGTCGTCTGGTAGATGATGCCCCATTTCGAGTGCTCGTAACTCTCCCAGTCGGGATGGTCAGGTCCCATATGACAACCTGAACACACCTCCGGTCTTCGGGCTTGTGCCGCTGAAAATCCGTGACTGAAATGACAGTCATCGCATGAAGACATATTCTGGTGACACTGGTCACAGCCTACCATTAAAAAGCCTTCACCTTTTCGGTAAAGGTCGGCATACCAGGGGACCGAGACACTCGCCTCCCAGCTTTGGGGGTGATTCGGTCTACCAAAATCTCTTCCCCTCATAAATTCTTTGGCCTGTTTTGGGTGACACGCCCCACATGAATTATCCACCGTTGGCATAAAAAGCTTCTCATGGTTTTCTCCGTGACAATAGGAACAATAGACACCGTCATTCGTCCCGGGTGTCCAGTTGTTCAGCTCTTTTCCGATTAACTCTTCAATTTCCCGGGTCTCAGCGGCTAAATGGGGATTTTTCTTTGGACGAGCATGGTCAGACATCTTCCACTCATTCACAATCGCCGGAGAGGCCACTTCATGACACTCGACACATTGATCCGCTCGATATCTTCTCAAAAGATCCTCATAAAGAGCAGAATCAGGTGGAACATAATGTCTTGCAGGATTGAAATATTGATAGATAGGAATCGGTGAATAGTAGTCAGCCCATGGCCCATCACCACTCTTTAATCCCACAAAATCCTCGTATAACTCTTTCATTGTGGGATCGGTATAGAGAAAAGAGCCTGAATAGTTATCAATTGTGGGAGGTGAACTTTCGGGAGAGGGTACCTTGGGTTGATTCGGATTTCCGATTTCACTGGCGGAGATGAGGTCTCTTTGGTTTTTATGTTCCTCTACCACAAAAGTCCCAAATACACCGTCCATCATGTGTTCATTGAAGTGGAACTCCCAATTTCCCGGTCCAACTTCTCTGCCCGCAATAAAGTCTGCGACATAAGTGGAGAGCGGTGTCACGTTCATTTCATCGATGGACTCTCCACTGCTCCCGTCTACCCAACAATGATCGCGGGAATGGAAGGTGTACATCTCCTCTGAAATATTGATGAGATGAAACCTGACCTTCTCTCCCATTATCGCCTCCCAGGTCAATCCATGAGAAACAGGAAATCCTTCAAAAAGGCAGTCATTGCCATCTGATGCGTTATTATATATTTCGGAATCTTGACCATCTTGCATAAAAACCACAAACTCCCTGTCTGGTGGGTGGTCGCGATCACCCCCTTTCGGTTCTACGATCAGTGCACCCCATAAGCCTTTATAGATTCCTCCTTCGCAACTCTTATCAAAGGTACCTGTATAGTAAAACCAGGTGCCCGGAGCTCCTCTTGTATCCCAATTGAATATCCTGGTCTCTCCAGGTTCTACAAAACCAGCACAATTTTCGTTGCAAATTGCGCTGTTATCAAACATATTACATGTTACTCCATGGGGATGTAAAGAGGTGGGAACACTTAATTGGTTTGTTAAGCAGATTCTTATCTCGGTACCCTCTCTTACCTTTATTGTTGGTCCGGGTACGGTGGGTTTTTGCCCTTTTAAGCAGTATCCCCACACTTCAACAAATACTCCCGGTCTTTGTTCTACCGTTTCCGCTATCGCCTCCATTTCCAGCGTTACAACTCCATCACGACCCTGATGGCAGGGGATCTCTGCGTATCCGTAAGACCCCAATAGGAAAAAGCAGAAATTTAATGTCCAGCAAATATATGTAGTGGTCAGTTTCACTAACTTCACTCCACAGTGTGGTGACCTGAAAGCCTTCGAGATCAAAACGGAATTTAAAAAATGTGAAATGTTACTGTATGCATTATAAACGTTGAGTACTATTATTCAAAAAAATTCCTTGCGTATTTTACATGACTGAGAAATATTCGGATAGTGGCTATTGGGAAAAGTGATTAAGAATGGAGAGATACAACCCGAATTTTCAGGTGGGTTATATGTTTTTAGGGAGCAATACATTCGCTATGAAAGTGATCCTTCTGTTGGTCTAATCTTGTCAGTTCTCATTGATTTGCTTACTGTTTCTCTTTCCTCACAAAGTACCATGGTACTTTGTGAGGTGAATGATCTACTTAACTTCAGCTTCCAGGCTTACGGTCAACTCTACAGAATCTCCCTGAAAATGACCTGCTTTGCTATAAGTTCCTTCTAGATTAGTATTTGCCCAATGGCCTGATCCTTCACAATAAGTAAAGCCTCCCTCGGCAGCTTCCAGGCCGGAATCTTCGATGTCCTGCTTTTTTGTCTTGCCGAAAAAATCTAGAACAAGTCTGTCTCCATTTTTATCGGTAATAGTTATGGTTCCCCTTTCTGCTGCCTTACCGAGTTCGAAAGCAGGCTGATGTTCTTCTTCCCATACAAATGTTCCGCTGATGTCTCCTTTAGCTGTGCCTTCCGCATGTATCTGCTCTATTCCCTCTTTTTCAATCACAGTACCTTTCCCATGCAATGTGATATCAAGTCTCTTTTGTCCACCCTGGGCATAAGGTTGGAGTATACCGATAATGCAGATAAATAGTACATACTTTGCTATTTTCATAACTCTGCTTCCTTTCTTCAGCGTTTGTTATCCCCATAAAACGGTACCTAAGCGATTGTATGTATGAGAGAAGTGTATGCTTCTTCAACGCTCGGCGAGTGAGACTCCGCCTTTTCTAGGGACCTGTAGTAATCGACAAACGATTTGTATTGGTCATAAAAACCCCTGGCTACTGTTCCTAATGGGTTTTTAAAGTACATCGCTAAATGAGATTGAATACCTTTTTCTCCCTTTCTCTGTGCATATTCAAGAAGCCGAATCAGGTCAAGTATCAAGGGGGCTGCGAGGATGGAGTCCCTTCCTAGCCAGTTTATCTTGACGCTAATTGATTGGTCCAGCCAACCGAGAAAATCGATACTATCCCACGCCTCCTTATTGTCTCCGCGAGGGGCAAAGTATTCTATATTAACCGTATGATCAAAATCTCCGTAACCAAGCAGTGGTTCAAGGACCCCAAGCTTGTCACGCATCTTGATTTCAGCATGTTCGTTTCTGGCAAGAACCTTTCCATCATTATTACCGAGGATGTTTGTACTGTACCATCCATCAAGCTTCAGGTTCCTTATCTTCAACATCTGGCCAAGAACAGTTTTCATTAGTGTTTGTCCGGTATTGCCGTCTCTTCCCGCAAGAGGCACGTTCTTAACGTCCGCTAATTCCAACAGTGCCTGAGTCTCAAGGGTTACATTTGGTGTAAAGTCAACAAAAGGGCAATTCTCCTCTATAGCAGCGTAAGCGTAAAGCATTCCGGAAGTAAGTCCATGATCATTTTCTTTTATGGCATTCCTGAATTCTTCCAGAGTATTGTAGGTTCCCGTACCCGTAGCCTTCAATGGAGAACCAAGGTAGATGACAACTGCCCCATCCAGCCCGTTACCCTCCTTAAACGAAGCAATCTCTTCCCTTAAGTGATCAACCCTGCGTTGCAATGATGTCCCATTCTTACTGTAGTCTGAAGTTATCGTTTCATCCACATCGTGAGGTGTGTGCACTGCCTTCATAGGTCTGATTTTTCTCAGCTCCTCTTTCACACTATTGATAACGGCTCTGTCGAGAACTCTGTTGTCAATTGCAGCCTCATAGGCATCCTTGTTACTTATGTCCCACCCACCAAAAACTATTTGAGTCTGCTCTGTGAGATCGTGTTCTTTCAGGCAATCGTCTTCGGTAATCATTCCTCTTTTGAAACTGTCATCAGGGATCAACCCTTTTTTATGAAGAATGGTTCCTGCTATGGTTGTATTTGCAGTGGCACCATTCAAACCAACGATAAGTGCGCCAATTTTACGTTTTTGCATTGGAAAAACCTCCTTCTGATTATCAAATATTGATAGAATATATTAAAAGAATTTAAGCTCAATTTTTGTACGTTGGTAAAAACAAAAAGGCCATCGCTCTCAGAATAATTTAGTTGACGCTTCCTTACATCGAGAGATTCACCATTCGATTTACCGTTCTCAAGTAATCTACTCAACACACAATAGCACCACCTGGCAGACAATAAAGTTCAAATTGATCTTCTCATCTGTTGATTATCCATTGACTGTTAGTAGATAGATCTGGCAGAGAGGAGGGAGACCAAAACCAAACATTTTTGAGATTGAGTTTTTGTCTCAACTATACGGCAAAAAAATTTCTCTACCCTTCTAACGATAGAAAATCAAACATCTTCTTCGAAACATTGCTTTATGCCAAGAAAGGAGGATGACAAGTATAACAGTTTGCTTCGAATGAGATTCAATCGCAACGTGAATTAATATACTCATCTTAAATCTCTTTGTCAATAAAAAAGAATTTTCATAGAACATTTTTATCCCATATGTAATTATATCTGCTTTAAAATGCACAGGCCTGCCTGATCCTTTGTGTAGAAATTGGTTCTCTCTTTTGTTTGAAATATTTTCTCATGCCACCCGATATCTCAATTTCTAAATTACCACCATTTTGCTTATACAGATCAATCCCCTCCACTGTGGCGATACGATCTACAAGTCCCATATTATCATTTAATCCGGACAAATGGACCGCCGCCGCTACGGCATCCGCCTCAAATGCGTTCGCCGCGAATACAATCGATTTAAGTAAATTGGGATTAAAGGCCAAATGCATATGTGGATCTGAAAGATGGGCAAATTCTTCTCTGTTTCTTATCAACGATTTTTCGTATTCACCCGATACAGCGACTGCACCTTCTGTAAGGCTGAGGAAACCTAAACTCTCTTCCATGTTTTCGGGGTCTGGTATTGCAATCCCCCAATTAGGAGCATCGGGTGGGTTTCCTGCGACCCGTATCACCCCTCCAAAGCTAACGAGGAGTTGAGAAATTCCGCGGTTTTTTAGTACCTCAAAGAGCTTGTCAACTACATATCCTTTTGAAACCGGAGAGAGGTCAATTTTCGTCTGTTTCTCCTTGAGAAAGACGGTGCATTTATCTCCCTGTTTTGAGTCAATAACAACGTTGTTGTAGGAGGCCGCCTTATAGGTTTGTTGAATATCTTTTGATTTACCCTTTTCTATTTTCAGGAGAGATCCTTCGGTAATATTAAACCTACCGTGAGTTGAGTGAGCATAATTGAGTGATCTTTCGATGATATTGAATAGCTCCTTACGACATTTTCTCGGCTTTTTCCACGCCTTCCGGTTGATTTTTGCTATTTCACTACTCTTTAAGTCTGCATTCAGTACCTTGTTGAGTCGATCAACCTCTTTAAAGGCATCCTTGAATGCGATTGACGCATTTTTTTCACTAATACCCGTTATCACTATTTCAACATAATCTCCCATTGAGTAATATGCCTGTGTAAAGAACTCATGTTCTCCTTTCTCTTTTACTCTCTTTACCGCGGTGTCTTGCGCTATTGGTCTAATTTTTAAATTATGGTGGAGAAAAAATGCATCAAGCACAGCAAGCATCTTTCTTATGCCACGATTAACACCCCTTACCGATACGGTAGCTCCCGTAACGTTAATAATATCTTTATTAATCCGTATGGGGTTTTTTACCGATTTGCCCTTATACTGATGAAGGAACCTCTTTTTTATCACATCTTTGCCTCTGCTTTCCCGATAGATCATTATGGCAACCTGCTCTATCTTTCCATCCGGTTTCGCACTCATGATATAGGTTATCGGGTGGAAACAGCCCATCTCGTCTGTAATAATTGCATATCTCTGCACCTCTCCATTCTTTTTGCCGGTATATACATCAAAGGCGTCCTCATTAAATCTTGCTTTTATTCTGTTTTCCAGCTTCAGTTTCTCATCCGGTGTGAGTACTACCTTATGTAATACAACCTCATCACAGCCTTTGAAGACTAACCCAATTGCCTCCTCCTCTTCTAGCAAAACTTGAAATTCATAATTGTCAGCCGGTTCGACATCATCGGCGGAAATTTTTTGCCCCAGGATGTAATGGTAGTCTGAGAATACCGTTTCTTGATGAAATGCGATGGTAATGATGAATAGGGTTAAAAGTGATATTAGAGGTACATGTTTCATGAATTGTTACTCTGTTAAATTTTGCAGTTAGAAACTTTTTGTAAGAGAGAGGTGTAAATGAGATATGAAAAGGTGTAAGATACCTAAAGTGTGATACCATTTTAGGCATCTTACACGTTTGTCATACTGATTACATCAATGTTATGCTACGTTACTGAATACGCAGAAGCTTCTCAATTGTACTTGTAAGCTCATCTTCTCCTACTAACCCAACGTAACTCTGTACAAGCTTGCGCTCATCGTTATAGATATTGGTTGTAGGGATAGAGTTGATGTTAAAGTGAAAGCTCAGATCCTCATCGCTTAAAAAGATGGGATATGTAATTTTCTTTGTCTGAACAAATTTTTTTACCCTTCGCTTGTCAAAATCTAAAGAGACACTGATAATTGCTACATCATCCGGTCTGTATTTTGTTTGGATGAGAGAGAAGACGGGAGTCTGTTTTTCACAAGGTTTACAAAAAGTGGCCCAGAAATCGACAATAAGAACCTTACTCTTCGAATGAGTTATCTCCTGCTCCAGAGAATCGGCACCAATAACCTTTATGACGGTGTTTGCATACAAAGAAGGATGTTGAGACAAACCAGGGTATAAAGAGATCAGAAGTAATACACTGAAAGTTGCATAAATATTTCTAAAATAGTACTTCATACGCATTTGTTAACCTCTGTAACGTAATAGAAAAAGCGACCTTAATTTGAAGGTCAAGCTCTTTTTAATCAACTCTGTAAAGCATGAACTGAGGATGGGGCGTTATACGGGGAGGCGTATAACGCCTTATGATTTGCCATCTTGCATTGTCAAGTCAAATCTCTTTTATTCCTCAGTTGTGATTGTACACTAGGTACACTAAAAATAGGTAGTGACTGAGAATACTAGTTGGTTATTGCTAACCTCTTCCAGTTCCCGTCCATGCTCCATGTTAATCAGATATTCAGCCTTAAAGACCGTATCCTCCGTGTAGCGGTAGTTAATTCCTGGTGTGAGACGAGTTCTCCTTATTTTGCCATCGTCATGACCAAAATTACCCATATCAGTTGCACCAAATCTTAATGCAGCCGTAAAGGTGGAGAATTCATTAAAGAATTTCGGTGCAAGATCTTCAAGAAATTCCGGCATGAAATGGTATCGTGGTTCGATATAGTAACCGAACGAATCCCTAGGAACCAGAGCACTCACCTCTTCACCTGTTGAAACCGTACCATCTCTATCATACATGGCATGGGCCATCTCACCTACCAATTCAAATGCGCCTTTCTGGTATGTCCAATCGAGGGCTGTAATAGTCATGCGATTCCTGTTTCTCTCATCGATATTACCCGTATGGAACGAACCACCGATTTCTAAACCGATAAAGGGGCTATACGCCACACGCCCCATTACAGCAAAATTGGTATTATTATCAGCACGCAAGCTACCTTCTGAACTCCTGATAAAGTTTTCAGGATTGGAAGTAGCCTGTGAACCATCATCTTGAAGTGACATAAAACCATTCACGAAATAGATCTCATAATCGAGTTTTGAAAGTTCGGTAGGATAGAATGTCCCGAAGAATCCCATCCCGGCCTCGCTCAGGGTGGTGGGAATAATCGTTCTATCGACCATGGGTCTTATTGTAAGGTCCTGAAGGGGTGAATCGTGAATAAGATTATACTTACCAAGAGGACTCAATATGATACCGCCTCGATAGTTCAACCAGTCGGTTATGAGAAAATCTACCGTCGCAAATTCAACGGTCATTGAACCAGATCTCCCAATGACCCCACCGGAAGCATCCGGTCCACCATGCTCGAATTCCATTTCGGTAGCAAACTTAACACGATCCGAAACATCGGAGTAGATAAAAGGTATGAGGCGATGCTGGTCGAAAAAATCATTCCCACCTTCATCAAATATAAGCTCGTGATCTATATATCCACCAACATAGGTGTTTCTTCCAAATCTGCGCAAAAAAGGTTTTCCGTACTGTTTACCAAAAGCAGGTGCCAGACCTTTCTCTTGAAGCTCAAAAGCCTTTTTTGCCCAATAGTCACTTTCTCCAGGAACAAGACCCTTCAAGTCTTGTTTTAACGTCAGTAGTTCTTTCTTTTCAACTTGAGAGACCTCTTGCTGCTTCTGAAACTGCTCTTTAAGTTCTAGGAGCTGCTTCTCCATTGATGCGATCTTGGCGTTGAGAAATTCATTACTCTCTTGCCCATAAGATAAAGTGGCAATAGTGGAAGTAAAAACAAAGAGACAAACGAACAAAATAAAATACTTCTTCATGAAACTCTCCTTTCTAAAATGGTGCTAGGGCTATTTGCTTATAATTAAGACTCAGTCTCAATTATAAGCAAAAAAATTTTCCCCCTTTTTCATAATCAGTGCATTTTGGAATCTTTTTAAGGGAGAAAACGAAAATATCTATTGCAACTGAGTCTAAATTAAATACGCATTTTATCTTGCTGCTCCTGAATGTCAACAAAATAATTTTTCTGCTAACAGCAACTCGATTTCCGGTAAAAAATAGTTTTAGAAATATTCGCTGTGAAATGAAAGCCTCTTTTTCTGTTTGACTGGTTGGTTTAACTCTTTATACTCGTAAGGTTATTAGTATTTTTGTGACCATTCTATGCTCCGAATTTATCTTGTGAAATATAAATTTTATTCGTTGTGCACACAATAGTTAGTTGTTATTTAATATCATGCATTTACACCTAAATTAGTGTTTGAACGGAAACACTAATTAGTAGAAAATTTAAAAAGGCAGGCAGGAACAAGCTTTGGAAAAAAATATGATTTATGATCTTAGATGTACGATTTAGATACCAAAAAAAGCCCAAATCGTAATTTTTTACCCGAAGATTTTTCTGGTGGGTGTAAATCTAAAATACCGTTCCGACTTGTTCAGGTTAGGTAAATAGAAATACAAGAAAGAGGGATGTGAATTTTGCTGTTTCAATCAGTAATATTTTTTTTAGGTGTTGCCGGGGTATATGTTGGAGCTGAATGGTTTGTCAAAGGCTCCTCAAATTTGTCACGTGAACTTGGGATAAAACCCATTATCATAGGTCTTACAGTGGTAGCCTTTGGAACCTCTAGTCCAGAATTAGCTGTTAGTCTGACTGCCGCTTTTAGTGGATCAGATAACATTTCAATTGGAAATATTATAGGCAGTAATATAGCCAACATTGGTCTTGTTTTGGGCATTACAGCGATAGTTTTTCCGCTCAAGGTTGAGAATATTATCATGAAAAAGGAGCTGCCCTTGATGATTGGAATCTCGTGTCTCTTCTGTTTTATGGCAGCTGATAAGAGGATCGGCACTGTCGATGGGGCTCTCCTTTTTCTTGGTATTGTCCTCTATATTGGTTATCAGATTTACAATACCGTTAACTCAAAAGGAGTTGTCGAGAATTTTAGCGGTATGAAGTTGGGGGGGGAGGTCAATATCAAGAAGGCGTTAGTTCGTAACATTGTATTTATCGCCCTTGGGCTTACGTCACTTTTAGTTGGATCGCAATGTTTGGTTAAATCAGCGATTTTTATTGCCGGTAGATTGGGGATAAGTGAAATGGTCATTGGACTCACCGTGGTTGCTCTAGGAACATCAATACCTGAAATGGCAACATCAGTTGTAAGTGCCTTTAGAAGGGAAACGGACATCTGTGTGGGAAATATAATAGGGAGCAATATCTTTAATATCCTTATGGTGATAGGATCCGTGGCTTTAGTCAGGCCTTTGGTAATAAACCAAGATATCCTCTTCTTCGAGCTTCCCGTTATGCTGCTTTTTTCCATCGCCTTAATACCCATGATTAGAGGGAACCTGGCAGTAAACAGAATCGAAGGATTTTTACTCGCTTTCGGTTACTTTGTCTTTATCTTCTTTCTGTTTGACTGAATGGTTCAACCACTGGGTTTCCGATCTAGTTAAATTAGCTTCTTTCTGTCGCAAATTTATGGTAATTTGACCGTCAGTCCGAGACATCGGGATAGGCTACGCAAAATAAAACTGACAAACATTTTAAATATTTTTTGATACGAAATGACATTACTAATATTATCCATACTATTCTTACCATTGACGGCCGTATGCTATTTTTTCTCCAGACCGGCTCTCTGTTCTATTTTTGCATTGATTTTCATCGTTTCAAACACGGTCTTAGCACATACCCTTCTCTATGATCAACATACTATTATCTTTTTTTTTCTGATAACGGTGTGTGTTCTGTTTCCGGTCTCATGCTTGATCTCGTTTTTCTTTGATATTATGTATGGGATATTCTGTATTGACACCTCATTTTCTCTGGTTATTGCGTGGGCTTTTGTGCCCTTATTGCTTCCCATAAACCTTATTTTCATGTGCCTTGAAAACTAAAAAGATATTTATCAGTGCCGGAGAAGCGTCTGGTGACATTCACGGTTCCAACCTGATCAAGGAGCTGACCAGGCAGGAGCCATCCATAGGTATCTATGGTCTGGGGAGAGGGCGGATGGTAGAGGCAGGACTTCGCTGTATCCATGACATGAGTTCGCGTTCAGTTATGTGGCTCCATACGCTCAAGAAGATCCCCGAATTGTGGGAAATATTCTCTGACTGTAGACGTTTCTTTGATGAAGAGAGACCGGAATTGGTCATACTCATCGATTATGCAGGTTTTAACTTCTATCTCGCCAAGGCTGCTAAAAGGAGGGGTATCCCGGTCATGTACTATATCAGCCCTCAGCTTTGGGCCCATGGGCCGTGGAGGGTGAAGAAGCTGAAGAAACTGGTAGATAAGATGGTGGTCATCTATCCATTTGAGGAAACCATTTTTAACCGTGGAGATGTTCCCGTTACCTATGTCGGACATCCGCTTTTTGATGATCTCTGTAGCCGCGTTGTTGATACGGAATTGGTCGGGAAATTGCGTCATGGTGAATTGGGTCAGATTGTTTCATTGCTACCGGGCAGTCGAAAACAGGAGATCCGGCGATTGCTACCAATCCTCCTGGAAACGGCGAGCGTGATTCACGAAAATATCCCCTCTACCAGATTTATCTTATCGTGCAGCAATAAGAGAAATTTAGCATTAATAGAGACACTAAGAGAGGAGTATCTATCGGCAAACAGTCAGAGACCTCTGCCGATTGAGATTGTTACCGAAAGAGTCTCCGAGATTATAGAGGCTTCTGACTTATGCATATCGAGTTCAGGAACGGTAGCGTTAGAGATCGCCTTCTACCGTGTACCCATGATCATCTGCTATCGCATCGCACCGACTGCCTATTTTATTGCCAAACCGTTTTTGAGCACTTCCTATGTCTGTCTAGTGAATAAGATTGCAGAACGAATGATTGTTCCGGAAATATTAATGTATCGGGATGAGTATAGATGGCTGGCTGCCCGTGCGACCGAACTCCTGTCGAACGAAGAGAAGAGGGCAGAGTGTATCAAGGCCTTAGAAAGGGTAAAGTCAATAATAGGCCATCCCGGCGCATCAGCAAAAGCTGCAAGAGAAGCCTTGGGATTGATACAAGAAAAATAATTGAGAATCGTGTGAAGGGAGTACCCGTTGGCTTCGACCTAACATGCCTCCTTCAATGGCGTAAGAAAATTGTCGCGGTAGTGATATGTATAAAGTTAATACCTTACGCTATCTATACTAAAACCGATTTGGTTTTCGGTTTTACTGGAAACCAAATCTTGGTTGCAATTATCTCCGGACAAAAGGCGCCAAGGACTTTACTCGCTCAATTATATTCCGGATTTTATCCGAAAACCATTATCAGATGAGTATATCCACCAAGTACTGATATAACCTCATAGTCTGTTTAATCCCATTAGCTTGAATGTACAAATAGACCAAAACGTACACTTATTCACTAAAATTCCCAACTTTTTTATTTACCTCATCTATAATGTCGTTTAAGTCCATTCTATTTGATATTACTTCTTGGAGAGTGTTAGATGATAAGTCTCCTTTATCATTTGCCATTCTTCCACCAACAGTCAAGTTTTTTTGATTCCAGCTATATTCATTATTGAACGTGAACCACACATCCTTATAACAACCTTTATATCCGCCATTTTTAGCAAGTGGTTTTTGGTTAACGGGAAGTTTTGAATCTTCATAATAACACCAATCAAGAATTCTCCAGTCTCCATCTTCTGCTAAATATAGACAATAAGCGTGACCACCTTGTGGAGCAGTTGGAGAAGATTGCACATATCCAGCAGCTACTTTGACTCTCCATGATGGGATGCCAGCTGCAACACAGAGAGAAGTAATAAGTATTGCACCATCTTCGCAATCCCCTACTTTGGAGTGAAAGGATTCGAATGGGAATTGCCAGAACTCTGGGCATTGATTAGATTCATCATCATACTTATATGTAAAGAATCTAACAACCCATTTTTGAATTGTCCATGCAGTCTCATCATGGCTTATTTTTTTAAGGCTATATTTAGCTACAATATCATTAAGTATTACATCATTTGTTGTAATAAAGTTTTTTACATCTGCTCCAACTCTATCCTTCTTTCCCCTTAATGCTCTACCTGAATAAATAATTGGCGCTTTAGGCCATTTATTATTATAGTAAGATTCATTCTTTAATCCCATAGTGGAGCCCTCCTTGATTTTTTCTATTAGATAGATGAGATGACAAGAAATTGCAATGAAAGATTTAGCTAAGGTAGTAAAATAATTAACAAATTTCAAGTGTATTTTGAAAATTATACCACGAATTGACCTCCTTGATGCATTCACATTTCTTTTAATATTCCTCATTTTCCTAAAAAGTTAAGGGTAGGGAGTGAGCGAATCTCACTTACCACCTGTAACAATATATCTATTTGTCACCAATGAACAATCTTATCTCTCACGATAATAACATCCGTGATGCCTGTTGTGCTCTATTGCAGAGCCATTTAATTGACAACGCATGGGAAAAGGTGAAAGGCGAATACAAGTCAGAAATGACCCCACCTAAAAACATAATATTTTTTCGAAACGTGGCAAGCAAAATTGTTAGAGGCTGATCTGCACTCCCACTTTTTTAATCGTAGACATCATCAATTGTTAGGCTATAAGACCCCTGGTGAGGTACATTATGGAAGATTGTGAGAGGGAATCAGAGTAATGCAGAATTATTTTGAAACAAGAATAATAGGAGAGGGGATAAGAAGTGTAGTATTCAAAAATTGTAACGGACAGAGTCCGGAGGACGACTACAGTTACAATTTTTGTCTCGTATTGTGTAGTAGGTAATGCATCTAATAAATAGCATAAAATGGCCTTGACAATCCCTACTACCTTAGATATACATGCGGTGTGGTGTGAGTGCCTGCTAATTCTTTGGGGAAAATGGGTGTATTGTCTATTGTTGACTATTGAAACTGTGGAGGTGATCGGTAAAAAGTAAAAAGTGTTTTTTTAATAACCTTGTTAGTTGCGTGTATCATGAAGAGGGATTAAGGATGTTACGATATGTTCTCTTTGTTAATGTAACTCATAATAACAAAATTAGGGAGTAAAATCCATGTTTGAAACACTTGATACCATGATATCATTTGGTGTTATATTTTTAATCCTTAGTATGGTTAACAAGTATTTAATTAGTTTGGTTAAGAGGGTTTTCAAGATCAAAGCAAAGGTTATTACGAAGGAATTGAAGGCATTCATTGGAGAAAAAACCTCGAAATACCTGATTCTCTATCTCGAAAAAAAGGCAAAGCATTTGAATTTTCTGGACGAAAAGAAATGCCTAAGACAGCTAAATACGGAACAGTTAAAGAGTGTTGTTGGTGAATTGGAAGTATTTATAAAAAGTGAAAATGCTGAGGAGTTTAAGAAGGTATTTGGTATTGATATTAGTGTTGATGATAGAAAGAAGGAGTTTCAGGAGGAGTTAGATGAAATCAAAGCTCACCTTAATATCCTGAAGGATAAAGTTGAGAATATGTATGATAACACAATGGAAAAGATATCGGAAATCTACGAAACAAAACTCAGATACCGTGCTCTTTATTTTGGGCTGGCACTTGCATTTATTATTAATGCAGATTTTTTCTCTATATATAATTCTCTGTCGAAGAACTCCATAATTCGAGAAGAACTTGTAGCGCGTTCGGACGTTATTAATGCACAGGTGGAATTAGTTTCTAAGCAAATAGAGTTGAGCGAAAAGAAATCAATTAGTGAGATAAAACCTGCATTTGATGAAGCAAACAAGAGTATCAAAGATTTAACTACAAATATTACGGACGCAGGTCTTCAGTTGGGTTGGGCAGATGGAAAAATTACAAAGGCATGTAGTAGTTTTGGTTCCGTTGTTTACAAGTTAATAGGATTATTGATTGCTGGACTTCTTATCAGCTTCGGCGCTCCCTTCTGGCATGATTTTATAGGAACATTTACCGGATTAAGAAAAACGTTAATGGGGAAAAAGGAAGGAAATGGAAGAGTGGCAACACCATCTAGTACAGAAAAACAAGATGGGAAGGAGGGTGGTTCTCAATAGAATTGCTCCCATCTATTGTTTTATCATGAAAGGAGGTGGCTTTGATAAGAATTAACTTTTAGTGCTTGTGTACAGTAATAACTTCATATGTTGAATTAGGTTTCACACTGAGACAAGGAAGTGATAAAATAAAATAGTAGAGTGTCCGTATTTTATCAGGTGTATAAATATCATCATAACTAGTAAGGAGGTTGCGAGTATGAAAGAGCTAAAATATGTCAATTTTAGAATCGGAATACCTCTTCTTTTTGTGTTGTTGCTGGTAGGATGCGCAACACAGCTTGCTCCAAATTATGATAAAGCAATAGTTGATGGATTAACTTCCACCAATGTTAAATTGATGGAGCATTTTGCCTCGGTTTCATCGGGAACTGATAAGGGTACGTATTCTCAGCGAGCAGATACCTATAACAACTTAATTGGAAATCTTGATGCACTTGTAATTCAAGCCAAGGCCAGGCCTATGCCTGATAATAAGGTCATCAAAAAAGTTAATGAGTATCTTGGGAAAAGGGGACAAAACATTATGGGTGTCGATGTTGCTCCAAGTGCAACTGCCTTGGAAAAAATATCAGAAACAATAGTTAAGATGAGAGATACAGATGAAAAGCAGGATCTTACAACTGTTGAAGTCAAACTATTTAAAGGCCAAACTTTAATTTATATGGATCAAGCCCTTACTTACGAGAGTTTCCTGAAACGTTAAGAACGGAGATGAAAAATGTCAACAATTAATGTAGCCCAACTAGTGAATGATATTAAGGATGCAGCTTCTCAAGTATTAAAAAAGGATGTTACTACACTAAGAGGCTTTTCAGAGAGACAAGTTAAGGCAATTGCTCAACAGGCAGAGCTTATTGCCACAGGCATCTCGACTGGAAGTATAACAGATGAAACAAGGGATTTTTTCTTAGATAGCTTAGAAGATATGGTGCTAAACTTTGCAAAAACCCTTCGAGGACTAATAATGGTAACTATTGAGAAAATTTGGAATGAAATGGTTAAAGTTATATGGAAGGCAATTGAGATGGCAACAGGTGTTTCGTTAACGGTAATATAGGAAAGGTAAACTGAAACAGTTAACGAAAAAACGACAGCATTGTTCGAATGCAGCAGATGCCTTTTATATTTAATGGGTATATCTTCTTCCAAAGGTTTTCGCTGTATACATGACATGGTTCCCGTACAGTTATGTGGCTCCATACGCTCAAGAAGATCCCCGAATTTTGGGAAATATTCTCTGGCTGTAGGAGAGGAGCTTTTTTAATGAAGAGAGATAAGAAATAATTAAGGTTATATAATACAATCAATGAGTTATATAGCCATGGAAGGACTTGACCACTATTTTTCCCAACAGCCTACTTTATTGCCAAACCGTTTTTGAGCACTTCCTATGCCTGTCTGGTTAACAAGATTGCGGAATGAATGATTGTTCCTTAAATATTGATGTATTGGGATGAGTATAGATGGCTGACTGCACGTGCGACCGAACTCTTTTCGAACGAAGAGAAGAGAGAAGAGTGTATCAAAGCCCTAGAAAGGGTAAAGTCGATAATAGGGCCATCCCGGCGCATCGGAAAAGGCTGCAACAGAGGCCTTGGGATTGATACAATAGATAATGCAAAATAACAATGTAAATTTAGCAGTTGGTAATGAAGGAATCGTGAAATATCCTCTCGCCAAGACGCAAGGAACGCAAAGGGTAAAGGCCTCATTAAAAGCAAAATAGAATTCAATATGAACCTGACTATTTAGAATTAAAAAATTATGATATACCAAATGACCGATTCGTTGAGAGACAATAGTTTTAAAAAAGCCTAGGTTCTCTTAAAACTCCTCCATAATTTAAAGAAAATACATAATGAGTAAAATAAACAATGAATAATTCTGCAGAACATTTTAAAAGCATGCTTGAAAGTTCACTGTATCAATATCTTTCTGGAGAAACTAGCTATCGATTATGGCGAAAAATAACTGAAGCATTTAAGGATTTCCCAAGTACTACTAGGAAATATTATGCCTTCTTTGATTGTACTGCTGAAGCTCACTGGGAATATTTTGTTAATAGTTTATGCCGACTAATTGATACTTCTGGACAGTCACTCAATGTAAAGAAAATTTTGAAATACAGTAACGATCATCCTGGAATATTTATTCTTAAAGATAAAACACAGTTGACTAATTCAATCAACAATGATCTAAAAAGTTTAGACGACGAAAAACATCTTATCGACAAAATACTAAAACAACGAAATAAATACTACGCTCACCTTTCAAAAGAATATCTAAATTCATTTCACCGTCAAGTATTTAAGGATTTTGATGTACCACCTGAAAAAATGTATAAATTGTTAAAAAAATTTGGGGATATCCTCAATAATTTGAATAAAAACTTTAAAAAAACTGAGCTGATACCAGGGACATTTAGTCCAAGTCAAGTTGAATGTGAAGTTGAGTTATCTAAATTGTTACAAAAACTAGAAAAAAATTAAGTACAAATCATTTTATTTTTTTAGTTGTAGTAATTGTCTTTGATAGAATGGTACTGACAACCAAATTGATAAGATTAAGGGTTACAAAAGATACAATCACGATTGGGTAATCGTGAGACACTATGCCTATTTAATTGACATATGAGAATACTAAAGCTGAAAATTTGGCATGACAAGAACTACCCGAGTAACTGCACCAAATGTACCACACTATACAACCCAAAGGAGAAGCCGTAGGCAAAAGACATTTTTTACTAATGAAGACTAATTTCCATGAGAAAAAGTTTTATAAATAGTGCAATAATTTCTATACCACCTGGTAGTGATCAGACTCATAGTCTTATTGGTGACGATAAACGAGAGCAATTTCTCCTTGATTTGTGGAGAGTGACATTACAGTTGTCTAAACTCAAATTTCAAACATGAGGACGCAAAGTAATTGTACTTGTCAGATTGGATATAGATGGAGCACCACATACAAATCCTGATGGAAAAATACTTAATGGTTCCCATATTCATATTTATCGAGAGGGATATGAAGATAAGTGGGCAGTTCCATTGCTTAACACTGATTTTAGCAATCCATCAAATATTTGTCAGACTTTTGAAGATTTCTGTCGATACTGTAATATAGAAACCTTACTTTTTCAGGATAGCCTACTATGAACAAACAAGAGTGTGAGCAATTGATTGAAGATTATTTAGAGTGGCTCCGCAAAGGTCTTTCAATAGAAAGCTTGGAAAATGCCTGTGAACTCACTACACCTTTTCTTGACCGTCATAATGACCATCTCCAGATATATGCTGCTAAAGAGAATGGAAAAATTGTTTTAACTGATGATGGTTACATACTTTCTGATCTACGTACAAGCGGGGTTGAACTGACCACAAAACGCAAAGTAATTCTTGATTCCGTATTAAATGGTTTTGGGGTACGACGTGAAGAAAACCGGTTAATGGTTGAAGCGTCACACCGTAACATCGGTCAACGCATCCATACACTTATACTGGCAATGCTGACAGTAAATGACATGTTTGTTATGGCTCAACCACGCGTGGCCAGTTTCTTCTGGGAAGATGTCAGGTCGTTCCTTGATCAGCATGACGTTAGATATAGTCCTCGTATTAAGATCGCTGGCCGGAGCGGTTTTGATCATGCCATTGATTTTCTCATACCAAAATCCAAAATTCATCCAGAAAGATTTATTCAAACGATAAATGCTCCTAATAAAAGTACTATAGGAACCTGTTTATTTGCTCTTGGAGATGTACGTGAATCTCGATCCGAGAAATCGGAAGCTTATGTATTTTTAAATGATACAAAGAGGGAAATTGGAGGAGATATGATTGAAGCCCTCGAATCTTACGAAGTGAAACCGACCTTATGGACACACCGAGAAGAATATGTTGAAGCGTTATTATAAATTCTGACTAGTTCTAATAGATCGTAATTTTAGTATAGGGTCTCAGCCAAAAATAACTTGGTATTCTTGCCTCTCATTTTCAGGCCATCTTCTTCTGCTCTTCACTCGCTGAATCCTCGGTGTAGGCTACGCCTACGGTTTAGTTCAATCACCGGACAGATAACGCCTAGCACTTTCAGATAGACCAAATCTGACCTAAAACTTAGCGTGATAAAAAACCAAATTGTAATGCGCCTTGGCATGTGACGGGGTCTCCGACTTGACCACAATCTATATGCTATATTTCAAACTCCCCACCCCATAGACGATCTAAAAAGGTCCGCCAGGGCAGAACTTCTATGGATGGATGAATCCAGCGTGGTTCATTTTCCAGGCAAACAATGCAACACGTTCTAACCGGCCCATCCTCCAAAAGGGCTAAAAGCGATTTTATACTGCCTTTATGCACCCGGGAAGAGCCCTTAATTTCAATTGCAAGCTGTTTGTCCCCGAGAATAAAATCAACTTCTCTTCCTGTACTGGTTCTCCAGAATGTGATGGAAATATCGGGATTTCTATATGCCTGATAGGCCTTCAACTCCATCAGAATGTACTGTTCAAATGATTTGCCAAACTCTGCGCTTCCCAAACGAGGCCGGGAACGTGCCAGATAATTGGTCACACCCACATCAAAAAGATAAAACTTCTCTGTCGTAATCATGCGGCGGTTCTGAGACTTTTTCCATGGAGACACACGAAACCCAAGGTAAGTGTCCTCTAAGATATCAAAATATGTCCTAACAACTTTATGAGAAACCCCTGTTTCGCGCGCAATATTTACATAATTAATCAGCTCACTGGACGAAATGGCCGCCACCCTCAGGAATTCAGCAAAAGCGGGTATATTCTTGGTGAGGGCCTCCGCAGCAATCTCCTCTTTGAGATAATCTTCAACATATGCGCGTAAATCTTCCATCGGTTCAGGGGACAGGTAGTGGGGAGGTAAAAGCCCAGTTATCATAACCCGTTCCAAATCAAACGGATCAACCTCTAAAAAAGAGAGGGGCGTCATTATCCTACGCCATGCACGACCCCCAAGGAGATTTGCATGCCCACGCCGCAATTTCCGCGCACTTGACCCTGTCAACAAGAAGGAGAGCCCCTTATTCTCAATTAACCAGTGGACTTCATCCAAAAGTGCCGGGACCTTCTGAATTTCATCAATAACGATAAGCCCTTGATGATTTTGATATCGTTCCCTGAGTAATGCGGGGCGTGAGACATAATCTGCAAACACATCTGTCTTTAATAGATCAATCAAAGTTATCCGTGAAAGATTATGAGTAATCCAAAAACTCTTCCCTACCTTTCGAGGGCCCCACAAAAAGGCTGATCGTCCTTGAGGCAAATTTAACACGAACAATCTTTTTATAATCTTCATTGTAAAGGCAATATATTCGGATATTTTGCCCTTGTCAAGCAATTTATCCAAATTTTGATGCCATGTATCTCTTGTTACAGGAATAATTCATACAGAGTCACAATGAGTAAAGGGCATAAATGGACATAAAAATCCATGGCGTATATTTTGATGAGTCAAGTACATCTTTCAAAGATATATTATCATTAACAATATAACCTCCTCTTCATTCAGATGAGGAAGACAGATTTGCTTTGATCGGAAACTCTTATAAAAATTGTATTCCGGTAGGTGTTCATACAGTAAAAGATGATAAAATCAGAATAATAAAAGCAAGAAAAGCAACAAAAAAAGAGAGGAAGCAATATGAAGAAAATACAAAAATATCTAGACATGTTTGAAGAATATGATTTCATCAATGGGATTCAGGCAAAATATTCAAAAAGATATGAAGAAGGAACACATGTTGTTGTCATTGATCCAGATGGTGCAAAATATTTCCCAGATCATGACTCTGTAAATCAGACAGTACGCTCATTGACTGAAATTATTAAACGTAAAAAAACCTAACAAACGCGTGCTTCTTACAGATTAAAATCATAGCAGAACTAGAGCCCCTCCGATTTTAACCGTTTGTAGATAGAGAATTCTCTCTCAGATTCCTTAACTTTCCACTTTGCCCGATAGATGATACCGAGCGCAAAATGGGCATCGGTGTTGTTAGGGTCGATCTCAATTGCTGTCCTCAACCTGAAGATGGCATCTTCCATCTTTCCCTTCTTTGCATAAGCGATCCCGAGATTATAGTGTGCTTCACCATAATCGGCCTTCATTTCAATTGCGTGTTTATATTCGTAAATTGCTTCATCGATCTGGTTTTTAAAATCATAGGCAACACCCAGATTGTTATATGCCTTTGCATAAATTGGGTTTATCTTGACAGCGTTTTTCCATTCGGCAATGGCCTTGTCCAGATCCCCCAAATGGCGATAGATCAACCCTAAATTGTAATGCGCCTTGGCATGTGACGGGTCGAGCTTTATCGCCCGTTTTAATTCAGAAATGGCCTCTTCGGGCATATCCTTTTCAATATAAATTGAGCCGAGGTGATAGTGTGCCTCTGGATAATCTTCTTTTATCTTTATTGCCTTTTTCAGGGTGGATACGGCCTTGTCCACAAGTCCCATGCTATAATAGGCAAATCCTAAATTATTTTGCGCCTTGTAATGTTTCGGGTTTACTTCGATGGTCTTCTCCCATTCTCCAACCGCTTCCTCTAAGAGACCTTTATCGCTATAAGCATTTCCCAGGAGAAAATGGAGTAGGTCGTTGTCAGGTTTAAATTCGATACCCTTTTTTAACATGTTTATGGCATCTTCATAGAGCTCCTTCTTCAGATATGCAAAGCTTGAGTTATAATAGGCCTCAGCATAATCGGGTTTGATCTCAATAGCCCTGTTGTAGGCTGAGATGGCTTCATCGGGTAGACCCTTTTTATAATATACCACTCCCATGTTGATAAACGCCTTTGCAAAAGAGGGATCTCTTTTCAAGGTTTCGTTAAACTCTCTGAGAGAGTCGTTGAGCATGCCCTTTCTCATATAGATGACACCAAGATTATAATGGGCCTTTATATGGTCGGGCTCTAATTCCAACACTGCTTGAAAGGCCGATATCGCTTCATTGAACATCCCCTTCTTAAAATAGGCGATACCGAGGTTATAGCGAACTTTCGGATCATCCGGAGTAATAGCAGCGATATTCTCATACGTGATAATAGCATCCTCAAACTTCCCCTTTTCATGAAATGCTATTGCTAGACTGTTTAAGGCCTTCGTATCCTTTGGGTCTATTGCAGAAGCCTTGATCAATACTGATATCGCTTCATTGAGCATCTCCTTCTGCCTATAAGCGATCCCCAGGTTGCAGAATGCGTCGATAAAACTTGGTGCAAGTTCTGTCGCTCGTTTCAAATGTGAGATCGCATCTTCTAACCGCTCCAGCTCAAGATAGAGAGTGCCGAGATTATAATACGATTCAGCATAATCTCCATTTGCCTCTATCGCTTTTTCATACAGTGATATTGCCTCGTCGCTCACTCCCTTGGCCCAATAAATACTCCCCAGGTTGTTTAAGGCTTGATAATAATCGGGTTTAATTTCAATTGCTCTGTTAAATGCAGCAATTGCATCATCCGTCAACCCCTCTTTATGATAGATAAAACCGAGATTATAGTCGGCCATTGCATTCGTTGGATCAAGCGGGGCAACTTTTTTAAAGATATTAATTGCTTTTTCAACCTCTCCTTGTTGAAAAAAGATAGTGCCCAGATAGCAATAGGCATTCACATATTTCTGATCGAACTCAATAATTTTGTTAAACTCACTTATCGCTTCTGGTATCATTCCCTCATCGTATAATGCCAACCCAAGATAGTAACGAACTTCAACGTTTGATGGTTCCAATTCCAGGACCTTTTGCAGCTCGTTGATGGAGTTCCTCAAATCACTTTTGGCCTCTTCTTCACCGTGTAGATACATATCTTGATGAAAAATCAGAAAAGCGATGATAAATAATGAAAAATATTTGATCCTAGACATATCCTCCTCCTATCCTGTTTTTGTGACTGGTTTCTTTTGTGGGGGAATGAAAAACTGTTATTGGTTAAGGATTCATATCTTTTACCTTTATGGCCCGTTAACCAGCTGCAACGGTTTTAGTCGGTCGGTACGGACAATTTATCAAGAATGATAATCCTTTTTTAAGAAAGTTCCGCAACTAGGGTGTGTGAAGCGTATCCACCACCTGTTTGCTCGCCTCTTCTGCTATGTACCCTTCCGCTGTCATCTCATGTAATTCAGACACTAGCATCTCTCCCTCATTCTCTGGAGGACTGAATATTGCCTGTAATGGACCGAGAGAGACAAACTCTTCTGATGGGTAGTGGAGAGGAAACGACGCTTGATCCCCGATAGTTTGTTGAGATACGACATCCATGTCATCTTCAATAAGCTCCGTGATCATCCTTGGTTTTCCTGGTTTGAACCCTTCGCTATCAGCAATTTTGAGTATATGGTTTACCGCTTCCTTTGGAATAGCGAAAGCGAGAAAATTTACCTTTCGCACACCAACATGATGAGGTTCTTCTAAAGGTAAAAAGGCAGGAGTTCCCATTAAATCCTTCTCAGGCTTTTCAAATGGCGATTCAATAGTGGATTTTTCTGTTTTTGTTTGAGTAAATTCTCCAGGGATGATATTTTCGAGTTTCTTGGCCAACAGTGCATCGGGTCTCTCTTTATGGATTCCCATTATTCTCTGCACCAAAAGATCACCAATCAGAAATTCTTCGAAGGTGTAGTGTGGGTGTTTTTTCTTTTGCATACTAAAGTTTGCAAGTAAAAGCATGATTGCGATGAGCAGGGACAATATGGTAACAATCGTACCCGAAGAGTGGGGTATGACCCTCTTTAGAATATGGAGAAAGATAACCGACAAAAGTGCCGCGCAGCCAACCTCAATAAGCCCTGCTTGAGATTTTCCAGTGAAAGTGATAGAGACAAATGCGACTGCAATGAAAAAGAGGGTGATAGTGAAATAAACGATAACCTTTTTAAATTTTCTCTTTACCGTCATGGAATGTTTGGCTGTTCTTTTCCTAAAGCTTCGAGAGAGAGACTCCGGAAAGGAGCCATTGAAAGATTTGTACAAATATTTGCAAGTCCTGATAATTGCAAATGTTATAATAGCGTTAAAAAAAGATTTTTCAAGCGAATTTACTTTACTCTACATTAATTAGCCGTAAAATTCTCTGTTACACAAGGGGGCTCTGTTTCGGTTATGAGAACTGTCAAAGATACCGGGTTATTCGTTTCTTTTGAAAATATTCCAATCATATTTTAGATCGTACTTGCCATCAAATTTAAACTTAATATCAAATTCCTGCTCAAAATCGTATACATCTTTAAAGTCTTCCCGTGTGTCGGTTTCTGTTTTACCCATTAAACCGCTTTCAACCAAATTAAAAACTATTTCACCAAAATCTGCGCTTTTGGTAATACCCCATTGCTCGAAAACTTTCCTCGTCATATAACCAAACCGCTCTAAGGCACACTGTTTAATCCCTTCAGATAGTTCCTGCCCGGTGACATGACGCTCCTCTTCTTTTGAGCTGTTATACTTTTTACCAAGATTTGAAGCGGTATAATCGAGTGCTTCAAAAATAAACTGGTACGCTTGTATCGAATATCGTTTATCCTTTTTTATGACACCCTGAAGTTTTTTCCAGGTATCAAATACTGTTTTTTTACCCACGTTTCTCTCTCTAACTAATCAATTTATCAAAACTCATTATAAATTCTCTACCTTTGGGAATAGAGGAATTCCCTTTTGGATTTTTGTGCCCGGTTTCATGCCACCCCATGTGATACCGTCGTAAGTAACCGTATCATCTTCTATCAAACCTAACTGTTTTTGGATCTCGATTGCTTTGTTTGGCATGAAGGGAAAGATGAACAATGAAATGATTCTCATGGCCTCTGCTAAATCATACAAGACCGCATGTAACCTCTCTTTGGTATTAGGATCTTTTGCCAAGACCCATGGCTTTGAAACCTCTACATATTTGTTCACGAACCTGATATATTCCCAAATGGCTTCCAATGCTCGACTAAATTGTAAGTTTTTCATTGAAAGATCTACCTCTTCATTGAGTGTTTGTGACTTCTCTTTCAATTCCATGCCCTCAATTGCCACACATTTCGATTCCGGTACGGCTCCGTTACAATATTTCTCAATCATGGTTAACGCTCTATGGAGGAGATTCCCCAGGTCATTTGCCAGGTCATTATTAATCCTATTTACAAGGGCAGTTGTAGAGAAATTGCCATCAAGACCGAATGGCACCTCTCTCAATAAGAAATATCTGTACTCGTCGACTCCGTACCTGTCGGTAATTTTAATAGGATCTATTGCATTACCAAGAGATTTTGAAATCTTTTGCCCCTCCAGTGTCCACCACCCATGGGCGAAAATTTGATGCGGTATTTCTAAACCTAACGATAGCAACATTGCAGGCCACACAACACCATGAAACCACAGGATTTCCTTCCCTATAATCTGTACATTTGCCGGCCAATATTTTTTGAAGGTTTCAGAATTACTGGTAAATTCAAGAGCGGTTATATAATTAAATAGTGCGTCAACCCAGACATAAATAGTGTGACTTAAATCCATGGGTACAGGTATTCCCCATTCTACAGCAGCCCTGCTCACACTTATATCGTCTATACCTTTTATGAGTCTTTTGTATAGCTCATTCCTCCTGGATTCAGGTTTAATAAAATCGGGATGTTCATCAAAATACTTTAGAAGAATTTCTTGAAATTTTGACAACCGAAAGAAATAATTTTTCTCCCTTAATTTTTCTACGGAGCGATGACATTCCGGACAATTTCCTGAAACCAATTGCATGTCTGTCCAAAAGCTTTCACACGGAACACAGTACCACCCCTCATATTCTCCTAAATATATATCGCCATTTTCGGATAGTTTCTTACATACGCTTTCTACTTGTCTGGTATGCCGCTCCTCAGAGGTCCTTATGAAGTCAGTGTGTGAAATATTACATACGTTCCATAAGTTTTTAAATACCTTGACCGTCCTGTCAGCTAACTCAATAGGCTTTTCACTGTTTTCCCGGGCCGCTTTCTCTATTTTTTGTCCATGCTCATCTGTTCCTGTTAAGAAAAATACGTCATAACCTCTTAACCTTTTATATCTTGCTAACACATCAGCGGCTATTGTGGTATACGAATGGCCGATATGTGGCTTATCATTAACATAATAGATCGGCGTTGTTACGTAAAAAGTTTTTTTAGTCACACCCATTATTCCCACAATTGGTTGTACAGTCTTTTTTTACGTTAGTATGTTTCCCTCCCTTTTTCCCTATAATGTCACTTTGGGACACCACTGTTAACTTCTTATTCATGTCGATCGTTACTTTTTGCTGGAGGACATCAAAATCAACAACAACGCCATCACCTTTTGACGTTTTTATATAGGTCCCTCTTCTGGGAAGCTGTTTTTTTAATTCTACGTATGTCTTGTCCTCATATCGTAGGCAACACATTAATCTTCCGCATCTACCTGAAATCTTGGAAGGATCAAGGGTCATTTTTTGGTTCTTTGCCATTCTCATGGTGACCGGTTCTAGATCTTTTAAAAACGTCCTACAACAAAGTTCACGACCACATTGCTGATACTCGGCTAACAGTCTTGCTTCATCTCGAACACCTATTTGCTTCAACTCAATCCTGGTTTTGTACTCCCTTGCCAGATCTTTTACCAATTCTCGAAAATCAATCCTCCCTTTTGCAAGAAAATAAAATATAATCTTTTTGCTTCCAAAAAGGTGCTCAACCTTGGCAAGTTTCATTGGTAGATTATGTTCTTTGATTTTCATTTTACAAAAACGGTATTCGGAAGGAATAAGCTCTTCCTCAATCTCTTTTTGTTTTTTCTTATCTTCTTCGGTCACTTTGGAAAGAACCTCTCCTAGATTCGTCAAATCGGGTTTACAATTTTTTTCCTGTTGAAACAAAACAACCTCCCCAAATTCAATCCCACGAGATGTCCGAATAATTACTTGGTCGCCTTTCCTCAAAGGAGAAATCTTTGTAGTAAAATTGCCTGTATTTCTTAAAATACCGTATCTTACTATTAATCGATAGCTCATGATTACTTCGTCTATTCTGTTTCTATTAATTTTCTTTTAATAATGTATGATATATAAAAGAGAAGGTGAAAAACAGTACAATAATACCAATACTTCACTCATGTTACAATTTTAAAATGCTTTATCTTTTTACTATTCATAAATTTATCGTTTTTATCAAAACAAACTCATTGATTATCAGTTGGTTTTCGATATGATTAATATTATGTAATTTAGTGGTTTCATTCAATCGTTTATACAAAAGATTAAGGAGAATGTGTTAATGGGCCTATTAGTTGTATATTTTTCGTTGGCAATTGGAGTCTCTTTTCTCTGCTCTATATTGGAATCAGTTTTACTCTCTATCAATGTATCGTACATTTCTGTGTTAGAAAAGGAAAAACCGAAAGTTGGAAAACTCTTAAAAAGATTAAAAACTGACGTGAATAAATCTATTGCATCAATTTTGGTGCTCAACACAGTTGCAAACACCTTAGGTGCTGCCGGTGTTGGTGCTCAAGCGGGGAGGATTTTTGAT
The DNA here is from genome assembly GCA_965222815.1 of Candidatus Scalinduaceae bacterium. Taxonomy (GTDB): domain Bacteria; phylum Planctomycetota; class Brocadiia; order Brocadiales; family Scalinduaceae; genus SCAELEC01. Next base: position 2,764,819 of record CBDCUS010000014.1, on the reverse strand, counting down.
AGCAAATTCGTTTTTTATGTCTCGGTTGCGCTCGTTTTTTCGATCCTTTTCTTTTCAGAGATAATCCCAAAAACGATAGGAGCTCTTTACTGGAGACAATTAGCACCATTTTCAGCTTTTTGTATCAAGTTTTTTATGTACATTACTTATCCAATAGTATTGATGACGTTATTTGTTACAAATAGAATTTCAAAAGATAGAGAAGATGCATACGCCCTCACAAGAGCGGAGTTGCTTGAGAGCACATTTCTGAGTGAAGATGAGGGTATTATCGATCAAAAAGAGTCAGATGTGATAGAGAATGTGTTGCATATGGAGCAGATAAAGGTAAAAGAAATTTTGACTCCTAAAACAGTCATGTTCGCCGTTGATGGTAGTAAGAAGGTGAGAGATGTCCTTTCAGAAAAAGATGTTTATAATTTTTCAAGAATGCCTGTATATGAAGGTACGGTTGATAATGTGACCGGGCTGGTTCTAGCGAAGAAACTATTTTTGCAAGCATTTGAGGATAGTAGTGTAACCATAGATAATATAAAGAAAGAAATTTACAAAATTAATGAGAATATTCCTGTATCTAAAGTCTTAGACCTATTCATCAAAAAGAAGGACCATATGTTCTTAGTCGTAGATGGTTATGATCAGACTGAAGGTATTGTAACCCTTGAGGATTGTATTGAAACCTTACTTGGTGTAGAGATAGTAGACGAAAGCGATAATGTTGAAGATATGAGACAACTTGCAAAACAGAAGGTTAAACTGAAACAGAAGGGAAAGTAATACGTTTCCCAATCAAGATCTGACTCTCGGTGAAAGTTACGACTTAAAAAATTGCTACTTACGGTGTAAAACTTTGATAAAAATACACTTACCGTGTAAGAAAAGCTGATAGATATACTAAAACCGATTTGGTTTTCGGTTTTACGGGAAATCAAATCTTGATTGCAGTTATATTCGCTCAATTATATACCGTATTTTATCCGAAAACCAATTTGTGATGGGTATAACCTATTGGTTGATACGTTTTTTTTAGAGTCTCTCCTCCTCCCATTATCTCCACTTGAAAAATTTCAAAAAAAAACCCGGTTACGAGTTTCCCTAGTTGTATCTCTACCGAACCTATCCACTTAAACAAACAAATCTGAAGAACATATAGGCTGGGGTTGCACTTAACGCTAATGTTTTTCGATCAATCACGAAGTTCTCGCCACTCTCTTCTCTGGAGAGAGTGGCGAGAACTCACCAATTATTCTGTCTCAAGTTTTTACCAAAACCTCCGATATTTAGGGCAGTCAAAAATCATGATGCTTAGTTGTTGATATATGGCCATAAGGTACCATATCTGTCAAACGAAAATCTTAATCGTTTAATGGAACGTAAATTGTCTCATAGAGAAAGGAGGAAGTGAATGGGAGTTAATAGATTTTTGCAAGATCATTATCAGTCTGAAATTTCGGGTAAAGAGGTGTGCAAAAAACAGGAAAAGGCGTTTAAGAAGATTTTACAAGAGGAGTATAACCAACTTATGCAGTTGGTCAATGATGCACAAGAAAAAGGGACAACGGTTCATTTATATCAAAAATGCAATCCCAGGGATTTTGACAATCTGTTTCCAGAAGTATAGTCTATCCCAATGCGTTATCCCGTATCCATGATCTTATTATGAGTATTTTAAAGAAACTGAGTACCGGTTTTTTCAATAAAACAGATAACGGTTTTTACAAAAGAAGGGCAATTGATAGCTATATTCATCTTTGTGAAAGTTTATATGGGGTTTGCGAACCCATTCTTCCAAACAAAGATCCCCATGAATATTTGATGACAATACTTGGTTTAATTTGGCTTAAATCCGGGGCCCTTAAAGAGAGTCAATTGAGAACAGCTGAACAATTTGGGGAAATTCTCAACTATACGTTGATTCCTGCCTGCATAACTCCACCCTATCAACAGAGCATACTTGCATATAAACTGATAAGGGAGGAGAGAGAGCTTTTCTCATACCTGGTTTCCGAATATCCCAGTTTCCATGAAGAGAGCAGTAAACTCATACAAACAGTGTTAGATGCCAGAAAAAATGGTTCTTTAAAGGAGCTGTACACACGATATAACAAAAGTCTGGCATATGCTCAATTACTCTTCCCTTCTGTTGATGGAAATGACAAGAGCTCTCATTATATTGATAATGATGAAATACGGACGAGTACTGTACAGGAATTATATAATAATATAGGTATCGAAATAAAGCAATCTATTGGTAAAGCTGAAAAAACCATCAACGCAGAGCATCTAATTTTCTTCAGATAAATAGGAGATCCATAAATTGTTTTGGATCTTTATCCAGCAAATCTTTGAACAAAAAGCATTACTAATAAAATAGCTCCGAAATAACCAACTAAGAGCAGATAGAACCCTATCCATCGTCGTTCTCCTCTTACTATATCGCTCCCTTTTAGAGTGTATTTGTCTACTTGCTCACATCGTGGAGGTGTTGTAAAACGGCTTGTGATTAAGGTGACAATTACAGACATCACCATCCCTATCAGATTCCACCACATCCAGAACAACTCGCGCATCTGCAACCACAGAAAAAGGTTTAAGACCACACCGGAAACAACACCGACAAAGACACCTTGTGTAGTTGCACCTCTAGTCAACACTCCCATCAGAAATGAAGCCAAGATCGGGCCATAAAAGGCAGAACCTATCATATTGATACTCTCAAGAACAGTTTTGGATATATTTCCGACGATAAAGGCAAAACCTGAAATTATGAGGCCCCACATTATCGTAGAGAGTTTACTCAATAAGAGGATTCGCTTCTCTGAAAGACCCTGTTTCCGTTCAACAAAGTCACGCATCGTAGAAGCTGAGAGAGAGTTAAGGGCGGAGTCCAGACTGGACATTGCTGCTGAGAGTATTGCAGCAAAGAGTACTGCTCTTACTCCTGGAGGTACATACATTAGGACAAACTGCGGAATAAGGTAGTCCAGATGGTCGTGAGGTATAGCTTTCTGTAGGTCGGACGAATGGAGAAATACCGCACCTACAGCTATGCCCAAGATAATGTAACAGATTGTCAATGGGAAGCGACCAAAACCATTCAAAAAAAGTGATCGCTTGGTGTCATCCAGCGACGGTGCTGATAGCTCCCGTTGCACCTGACTTTGATCGGCACCATAATAGGATATGTAGAGAAAAAATCCACCGACAAGGAATCCCCAAAATGTCGATAAATCGATAGTCTTACAGCGTTCAGCGGGAAATGACTCAAACATAATTCCAACACCTCCCACATCAATTGCTGCGTACACAACACACAAAATTATTCCGCATAGGAGAATGACCATCTGAATTACGTCAGAATAGACAACGGCTGCTATCCCACCAATGGTATCGTAAATAATTGTTATGATACCGATAATAAGGATATTTAACCAAAGGGGAGTATTCATACAAACAGAAAGCACGATAGCTATGGCATAAACTCCTACGCCAGTTGCCAATGCCCGACTTATCAAGAAAACGCTACTCACTAGATAGCGTACCGAAGGACCAAACCTCAATTCAAGATATTCATATACGCTAACGAGTTCCAGTTTTCGAAAAAAGGGGATCAGACATACCATAACGACAATCATTGCAAGAGGTACTGCCATCTCATACTGTAGCAAAGAGAGACCTCCGACCGGAGAGAGTGCGACAAATGCGGGAATGGATATGAAACTGACTGCTGATGTTTGAGTCGCCATGGTAGACGTACCTACTGCCCACCAGGGAAGGTTACGCCCTCCAACGTAATAATCATCTTGATTTGATTGCTTCCGTCCGATAAAGACACTTAAGCCGATCATCCCTATGAGATAGATAGCGATAATACACCAGTCTAAGGTATTCATAATATTTTCTAGAAATAGGTTGGGCTCAATTTGAGTAAATCATACTTTGATCCAAATGCAGAGTCAATTGGCTAATAAATAAATTATTCATCGAATGATAAAACAGAATTCAGGAGAAAGAAGTCAGAATGAATAACCTTAAATACTATTGTTATGATGTGTACCGAATAAGGTTCAAAATTCTTATATATTAGAGACATTATTATTGAGATGCTTGGTCAGTCTAGAAGGAAGATTCTACCTGTTTTATACTAGATTAATGTTTGGAGCAATCTGCACAATTGCTCCATCTCTGAAAGCAGTGGAAACGCAATTAATGTATTTGTGGGTTAATGGAATAGTTTATTCAGAACTCCTAATGCTTGCTTACAGTTTGTTCTCAGTTCTTTCGTGGTAGAAAACATTCTGGATTCTGACTCCTTACTTCTGTATGCTGATTAAATGTAAAAATTTATTGAATGAGTTCCACCGTATTTTTTAAATTTTAGTATTAAGTTGTAATCCGGTAAGGATTAATGAAAACCCCTCAATCAGAACATCTCTCGTATAAATATTATATCTTATGTATTTATGGCAAATATACGGGGTCAGGAGTTCTGAACTTTACACTCTTTCTTGTTCCCACCAGAATGATAGTTTCCCGCCTGGGGCAAACATCTTAAAGTTATTTTTCTTGATCCCTAATGTATTTATCCAATTTTTTTTGTGTGAGCAAAACAAATGAAATGGTAAAATACCGAACTTGACATTAGTATCAGAATACTTGCAACCAAATTGAGAGAACTTTTCCCGCTACTTTTTAGTATTCTCAGTGGGTCGGATTATGGATAAAAGTACACTACAACCAGTATCGATGGATGATCGGAACCTATCAAATATTTTTTGTCGTATTGGCAGCGTTCTCACTTCTTCCTTAAATTTGAAAGAAGTGTATGAAGGAGTTCTTAAGATAATTGGTGAATATTTTTCTCCACAGTATTGGTCTCTTTTTTTTGTGGAACAGAAAACTGGGCGTATTAAGTTTGAAATTGCTATGGGAGTTGATGCGAACAAACTAAAATCTTTTTATCTTGAGCCAGGCGAAGGAATTGTTGGATGGGTTTGCCATAATGGTCAATCGGTTATAGTACAAGATGTAACAACGGAATCACGTTTTAGCTCACGGGTTGATCAAATTTTAGGATTTACTACGAGAGCAATAATCTGTGTTCCTCTTCTAGATGGAAATAACAGGGTGTTGGGTGCCATCGAACTGATAAATAAGAGTGTGCCTGATGGGGGACACCAGAATTATAGCACTGCAAACAACGAAACCGCATGGAATAGTTCAACTTTTACTGAGATGGATATGATGATTCTTTCTGCAATTGGAAAATTTACGGGAATTGGAATGGTTAATGCTTTGTCACATCAAAAACTCAAAGAACAAGCCATGATTGATTCACTCACAAGAGTAAATAATCGACATCATTTTGTAGAAGAGTTCTATCGTGAGATGGAACGTCCTAAACGTGTAGGAGATAAAATTTGCTTGCTTATAATGGATGTGGATAATTTAAAACAGATTAACGATAATCACGGGCACGTAATAGGAGACAAGGTACTCTTTGCCATAGCCCAAATTCTCAAATCATGTGTAAGGAAATCTGACATTGTTGCGAGGTACGGAGGAGATGAATTTGTTATCCTTATGCCAATGGCAGATAAAAGAATGGGGATCGAGCTTTCGACACGCATACAACAATTAATTGATCAAAGGAACGAGACCTCTTTGATACCAGGAGTAAAACTAGGTTTAAGTATTGGTATCTATGAAACGGAGATGTGTGAGGCCAGTAAAACTCTTGATATAAATAAAATTATTGAAATGGCAGATCGAAACCTTTACCAGTGCAAAAAAAACCGTAAAAAAGGGACATAGAATTCAACATTATTTTACTATACCCATCACGAATTGGTTTTAGGAATTTCAGGGCAGGAGTTTGCCTGAAATTTTGATTTTTCGATTGAATAAAACCAGAGGATTAGTAATGCTAAGTCGAGGATTTTTATGATTGAGAAAGATCTAAAGTTTTGGTGAAATCGGATTCTGAAAACCGAAAACCAATTCGTGATGGGTATAAATTCAGGTATCATTCCAGTCGATAAATTTTGGAAGAGTTTCTGTTGTATGATGTTGAATCAGCATTTGTAACAGTTTTTCCGGTGAATGGGATTGGATGATTAAGTGCCGATATTTCGTTTGTACAAAACGTTCCCGGTGTACGTGGTTTAAGAACTCAAGCAACAGATCAAAAAATCCTTCAACATTGAGCAAACCAATAGGCTTGGCATGTAATCCTAGCTGGGCCCATGTCACAACTTCAAAAAGTTCTTCAAAGGTACCAAAACCACCAGGCATCGCAATAAATCCGTCAGATAATTCACCCATCATAGCCTTACGTTCATGCATTGTTGCAACCTGTCGTAATTCTGTTAAGCCTAGGTGTGCAACCTCCTTCTTGGCCAGGGCATGAGGGATCACACCTATGACCTCTCCCTTTTCCTGTAAAACAGCATCTGCTATGACACCCATCAGACCAACATCACCTCCACCATACACAAGCCCCAACCCCTGTGATACGATTGCCTTACCAAGTTGCTGCGCAATGTACGTATACGAAACTTTAGCTCCTTCATTTGAACCACAGAATACGCATATACGTTTCATCTCTATATTTCCCATTAATTAATTTGAGTCCTGCACATGTTAATGCGGCGTTCCTGTTTGTCTCTTTTTACCAACAAGTTTCAACCACTGGTGTTTCATAATACTCTTCAAAACCCTTAAAATGTCAAAACCTATCGGTTTTAATTCAGGTAGAACAAAATCTTCCACCTTCACAGACGATAGCTCTTCTCCAACAATCTTGATATGAGAAAGGTCTTGCACCCCGATATTTAATCGTTCAGCTGCTCTCAGTACCGGAACCTCTTGTGGATTTACGAACAGCAGCTCTGCAACAACGCGGTCCAGGGCAATGCCGTCTATCCCCCCGACAATTAACGAGACATCTTTCGGTAAACCTCCCGTTGGTCCTTTTTCTTCCATAGCCTGGATACTATCAAGGATGGTAAATGATGGTTTAACCAGCTGATAGTTGGCAATGAGCATATCTGAATACCACTCCAAATCGTTCTTGGCCATAAAGTGTCTCCAAACTTTTCGCTTACCACTTACGCAACCATACATATTTTTTATGCCCGCGGTATAGAGTTGTTGAACGTGAGCCTTTAATTTCGGAAGATTTATTATTGTATCAACGTCAAGCGCTTTCCCTGAAACCGTTAAAGAGAATTTTTTCCCGCCGCATGTAAGAGAAACTTTACGCGGTCTGTCGAGCTCGATTATGTCGATACCCAAATCCCGGGCAACTTTATCCAGCCCTATATAGCTCGCTATCTTCTTTATGGATCCAAATGCGGGGCTATCGCCTATTATTGGCACTCCACCTGCTTCAAGGACTTTTCGCGCAACCGTTTCTATAACTATGGGGTGTGTTATTACACATTTTCTGGGACTACTCTCTCTTAAGAAGTTTGGTTTCAGGAGGACCTTTTCTCCTTTTTTTACAAAACTCTCAATGCCATCAAAATAGGAGAATGTCTTATCGATAGCCTTACTGACCTCATGTTGAGAATAGGTTGTACATTTTACTAAGGATACCTTTTTTGCGATTTCCATTATCTCTTCCAATTGAATTTTAATACTTACCAAAATGATAAGTTTGTATTATTATAATAAAAAAAGCCAACTAATAAAGAGGCTATTTTTCCACTTTACTCCTTATTATACGATATCTTTTCTGGAAAAAGATACCGTGTAACGTGTACATTTCATGAACAAAATAATGTGCCATAATTAAATGAATATGAATTTTCATTTTGGGCCACTATTTAATCCTGCAATCTCTTTTACCCTTTTGAGTGCCTCCGCTTTTGTTGTTATCTTGTTCTCTAACTGCTCGTCTTTTATGGTATCGAGCATCTTTGCAAATATCGGTCCCGGTGTGAACCCTAATGCAATCAAATCGTGACCGGTGATGAGTGGTTCGGGTTTCACCTCCTCTTCATCCAGTTTCTCATACATCTTCTGACAAAAATTGTAGTCGTCCAGGTTTCCCGTACTCGCAAGAGAATCAATCCTGTACAACTCCGCAAGTTCGGGATATCCTTCATGGGCGAAGAGCCTCTTGAGTTTGCTCACCCTCATCATCTGTGCATTTTTGAGATATAAGTGCCTCTTTACCAGCCATACGATGCGCTCTTTTTCTGCCTTTGACATCTTGAAACGCTCGCATATCTTTACAGCCATGCGAGCGCCAATGTTATCATGGTTTGTAAATCGTATACGATCAACCACCTCAAAAGTTACGGGTTTACCAATATCGTGTAGGAGAAGTGCCATGGTTAGGTTTCGCGACCACGTTACCGACCTCTTCGATTCCATGGTGTTATTGAGAAAAGTGTTTGTCTGGTCCTGTTTTGGTTCCATTTTTTGCGTTACTGAGGTCCCTAAAGATTTTCTGGTTGCATCCAATATCCTTAAGGTTAGTAATGTATGGGTGAACACATCACCTTCCGGATGGAAATTTTCGGGTTGCTTGACACCTTTCATACGTGTAACTTCCGGGAGGATCTCGTTTAAAAGATTCATTTCATCCAGCATCATGATTCCCGTGTGCGGATTGAGACCTACCAAGATCTTCTCCATCTCCTCTTTAATCCGTTCTGCACTGACTGTGAGGATCTTATGAGAGAGGTTCTTTATGGCCTCCGCTGTACGCATTTCAATTGTATAATCAAACCTACAGGCAAAACGAACCGCCCGTATCATACGCAACCTATCTTCATTAAAACGTTCATATGGATCACCAATAGCACGAATAAGATTGTCCTCTAAATCCTTTTTTCCACCGACATAATCGAAGTGTTTTTCTTCAATAGGATCGTAGAACATTCCGTTAATAGTAAAATCCCGCCTGCGAGCATCCCCCTGTTCGTCGCAGAACGTGACAGCGTCAGGGCGTCTACCATCAGAGTAGATACCATCAGACCGGAAAGTGGCAACTTCAAATTCAAAATTGTTTTCCCTAACCAAGATTACGCCGAATTGTGCACCAACCGGAATAGTCCGTTTAAATATTTTCTCAATATCCTGTGGGTGTGCTTCTGTAGCGATATCGTAATCTTTGGGTATATTACCCAACAGCATGTCACGAACGCAGCCACCTGCAAATAATGCCTTAAAACCTTTTTCTTTGAGACGTTTGACGATCTGTATTGCCGTTTCTTTCCGTAAATCATTTTCCTTCATTTTTTATATAATAAATTAAGGAACAAAAAACTTTTGTCAATTGTATTGAATAGCTCTTCTTCAATTATTTCTCTTTGGTAAATGCTGATTACGATGAGTAACAGCTTATCGTTAAAAGATCTCTTAACGTTTCGATTACAAGTTCTGGTAGTTGCATTCCTTTAAGTACTTCGAGGTTACCTACTTTAATAGCTCAACGAGCTCCTTAAATCTCTTTCCTCTCTCTTCGTAATTTGTAAACATACCATAACTTGCACATGCGGGAGAGAGCAATACGACATCTCCACTGTGTGCGATTTTTGATGCTTTTTGGACCGAATCATTGAGGGAGGTCTCGATATACACCTCTGGTTTCTCTTTGATACTTCTGGTATCTTGAATATGTTTTTGTATGCTCTCTGCAGTGTTACCCATTAAGAAAACACATTTTGTGCCTTTTGTACACTCTTGTGCAAACTGATTGAGGTTTACCCCCTTATCATATCCACCTGCTATCACGATTACGTTTCTTTCAGAAGGGGTAGAGCTGGTGACGTTTTCCTCCACGTTTTGTTTGAATCCTTGTGAGTTGTTAAAGGCCCTTATAGCGGCAATTGCAGCCTCGGGTGTTGTCGCCTTTGAGTCATTATAGTATGTAACGCCATGAATACTCTTAACGAACTCCAGTCTATGTTCCAGGCCTGAAAAATTTTTTATGGAGTTCTCGATGGATTGATTATCGACGTTTGTAACCTTTGCAACGCAAGTTGCTGCCAGTATGTTTTGTATGTTGTGAAAACCTTTTAAGGACATCTCAGATAAACCGGGAATGATGCTCTCTTTCGTATCAAAAGAGAAAATAATTTCATCATTATTGAGGAATGCACCCCGTTTCAATCTCTTCGTTAGGCTATACCAGAGAACGTCTCCCCGGCACTCCACTTCCCACTCTTTAACGATAGGGTCATCATAATTTAAGATAGCGTAGTCTCCCTTATCTTGAAAACGGATAATTGATTTCTTGGCATTAATATACACTTCAAATGTCTTGTGTCTATCTAAATGGTTCGGGACGATATTAGTTATGACACTTATATGAGGACTCACTCCTTTCTTGCCGAGTGCCTCCAGTTGAAAGCTTGACAACTCTAGGACAACTTTATCATCAGGCCCTATTTGGTCAATCTGTTCCAAGAGTGAAACTCCTATATTTCCCCCAACCCACGTCTTCATACCCGATCTATTCAAAATCTTTCCTATGAGTGACGTGGTTGTTGATTTCCCGTTACTCCCCGTAATCCCCGTTATTGGTGCAGGGCAATTTCTGAAAAAGATATTCAGCTCGGTATCAATGGGGATGGAGTTATCACGTGCAATTTGCAGAAATCTTGACTCATTGGGGACTGCGGGATTGCCGATTATCAGATCAGCATTGGAAAAATCCTCATCAAGGTGCTTCCCGAGCCGAAATCGAACCGGCAAACCGTCAAGGAGTTTCAGAGAATGGGATAGATCATCGGTACCCTTTAAGTCTGTTACCGTAACATCAGCCCCATGAGACACCAGGAAGCGGGTAACCCCCACACCACCTCCAAAGAGTCCTAATCCCATAACGGTTACCCTCTTATCTTTAAAATTCTCCATTTTCTTGTACCTGGGCAGGTTGGTTCCACACAAGGTGTTCGTTTAAGCACTTTTTGTACTGCTCACCTGGTAAAAAATCTCCGTTATTCAGGTGAAAATGAAAAAAAAAATAGGAGATTTACCAGAGATTATACGGGAACAGCCTGCCGGCAATTAGGTTGCCCAATTTATTGGAATCCTTCGAAGTTGCATTAACCCTCTTTGGGAGCTATTTAATAAATATTAAAGCAAATTGACAGAGACTTGCAAACCATTAAATTCACCAATTCCTGTTTTGCCGGTTCGCATTTGCATGCAGGGAATAAGGTTGAGTTTGATGGTGGTGGAAAAGGGTAATTTTTGCCCTTACCCATTCTCGTGAAATATTCTCCCATAAATCTGGTTTTCCGTTAACTCCCTCATCAAGTAGCTCCTTATGTCATAACTGTTCAATATGGCGTGTTCCTGTTTTATCAACTCCCTTAATTAGCGGGTCTTAGGGAACAAATACCAATGGAACGAGATGTCACTGTTACCACACGTAGCATAGAGAAACATTAACGCAATAACGTGAAGAGGAAAAAGGGGATCGAAACAAGGCTGAGGAGAACTAATTCAGAGAAAGAAAAAAAACTTGAGATGGAAAAGCAACTGGAATTTTTGAAGCTAAAGGTATCTTACGAGAATCAAAGTGAAAGTCATTTATACGATATGGATCAATGATGTTAGTAGTTTATTCTCCGGAAAGCTGGAAAAAATGGTTCGTGATAGTGACCTGGTTATTGAGGTTACACATGCTACTACCGAATCTTCTCAAACGGGAAGTGGGCGTATAAGGTTTTGGAGGAGGAGATATTTCCTTATACACCCACTTATAAAAATTGCATTATATTGGCTACAAATTACTGGCAGCTAAAGGGGCTTCATAAAAAGTGAAAATATATATATCATATGTTATCCTTAACAATATGTATCTGTGTAATGTTCCCAAAATTTTTCTCTTACAATTGGTATCGAATGAACTGCCCATAAACACTTCGTCTGCTATTGACATTTCCTAAAGATTCGATTACCATTTTTGTTCGACATGAAAATTGTTGTAATAAAAAAAATAAAAATTGACGAGCATGTTGGATTTTATTTTGTATATTTCCTAGTACAAGAAACTCTTGTTTTTTGAAAGGAGCCTCCAGCTTGAATGAGTCTGACGCACGTAAGGTATTATTTGTAAGGGCTTTAGAGAGTGGAGATCCTGCCGGATTAGTTTTGCCAAAGGCGGATCGATTAATAGCAACTCGAAAAGCACAACGGCCTGAAGTCGTGATTTCAGAAGATAAATCAACCCCCCGTCCTCTCAACCAAAAAGAGGAATCCTTTTTTGTTAGACGTGCTGAGTCCCTCATCCAAACTTTGAAACAGTGCTGTCCTGATGCTCGATTAGATCTTGGGGAGATGCAATGGAAAGGCTGGATTACGGCTTTGCTCTTCGGTCTGGCCTTTTTCCTTGGTTTTCTTGCCAATGAGTTTGAATCTGGCAAACGATTAAATCTGTTGGCTTTTCCCGTCATGGGCATGCTCATCTGGAACTTTGCGGTATATGGGTACATCGGATTTTTACAAATCCGCGGTACGATTAAAAGAGACTCCTCTGTGGTATTTAACGGACCTATTATCAATGCTTTATCAAGGATGGCAACCCGACATCTTAAGAGAAATAGAGTCACTTCCGATCGAACATCAATTCTGAATAGATGTTTCCAGAATTTCACCCTTGAATGGACTCGACTTTCCTCCTTGATTTATAAAAATCAGGTTACTAGGGTAATGCATGTGTGTGCGGTTCTTTTTGCCGTTGGAATTATTGGAGGTATGTATATAAGAGGGGTAACGACGGAATATTATGCCGGTTGGGAGAGTACGTTTTTAGAGCCTGAAACGGTACAAAAGATTATGGGTACAGTTCTTATGCCAGCCGCACATCTTACCGGCCAACAACTCCCAACACTAGAGCGAATAAAGGCTATACAGTGGAGAGATCGACGGGTTGGGGAGAATGCTGCCGAGTGGATACATCTCTTAGCAAAGACAATTTTTCTCTTTATTGTCCTCCCACGGGGTTTTCTTTTTTTTATTGCATTGAAGCGGGAGAGAAGGCTTCGGTCTCATTTTCCTATTCCTTCTGCGGAGGATTCCTATTTTAGAGGGCTGTTAACGGCCAGAGCCGGAGAGAGGGAACACATTCTCGTGATACCGTACACAATTGAGCTTACAGACAAGCAGATGGAGGTGATGCGATCACTCATTGATCAAAGCTTTGGATGGAAGACACAAATCGAATTCCACGATTCTATACCCTACGATAGTGAGGATACATTGTTCACCGAGGTAGTTGGCCGCACGATGGCCTCTACAGAATATTTGATAATTCTCTTCAATTTATCTTCCACTCCAGAATATGAGATTCATGGTGCTTTCGTTAAGAGTCTGAAGGAGGCTATTTCCATGGATAACTCAACAAAGCATCTTATTATTACAATTGATGAATCCTATTTTGTGTCTCGCTTCTCTCGTCAGGAGAATGGAAAAGAGAGAGTCGAATCACGCAAGAAATTATGGGAAAATACAGTTTCAACAGATACTCTCAAGCCGATCTTTATCAACCTTCACAATCCTGACGTGGATGATTGGCACGTAAACATCTGTAAAGTTTTGACCTCTTTCAAGAATGGTGTCGAAAGGTATGAATAATTTGCATGAATCCATCACATTAAGCCTGATTTCACATACCAATGTTGGAAAAACAACACTCGCTCGAACACTGTTAAGAAAAGATATCGGGGTTGTACGGGATGGTGCACATGTAACAGATTTGAACGAAGTTCATATAATGTTGGAGACTTCCAGTGGTTCCGTTCTACGCCTTTGGGATACCGCAGGATTTGGTGATTCGGCGAAGTTGCTCCATCATTTAAAGAGTATACCCAAACCAACAGGCTGGTTTCAAAACGAGGTATGGGACCGTTTCGATGATCGTGCACAGTGGTGCAATCAACAAGCTATCCGTAATGTACGGGAGGATGCGGATGTGGTGCTCTACCTCGTTAATGCTGCCGAAAATCCTCTCCAGGCCGGATATGTTGATTGTGAAATGCAAATACTCGATTGGTTGAGTAAACCGGTTATTGTCCTCTTAAATCAGATGGGACCTCCACGAGAAGCCGAGATCGAGGCTGGAGAAGAAAAATCCTGGGAAGATCACCTAAAACGGTTTGAAGTGGTGAAGTATGTAATGAGCCTGGATGCTTTTGCACGGTGCTGGGTCCAGGAAGATCTTCTCATGAGGACGATCGAAGGGGTGCTTCCGTTCGCAAAACGAAAACCCTTTGCCTCTATCTGGAAAGAGTGGAGGAGTAACAATCTTTCGCTCTTTGAGAGGGCAATGGGTTCTCTTGCGAGGCAAATCTCGACGGCATGTTGTGATCGTGAGATGGTTTCCAAAAAATCTATGATGGAGTTGGTTCAATTTAAATTGCCGGTTCCGGGAACCTTTGCAGAAAATAGAATAGAGAAAGAGGTCGCCATGAAAAGGTTGGCTGAAAGGTTGCAGAACAACGGTAGGCTGTCACTCGCCGAATTGATCCACCTTCACCAGCTCGAAGGCAACGCCGCGACAGAGATCATCAAAAGGATGTCCAGTGATTTCTCATCGAATAAACCCATAAGCGAGGGTATCACGGCGATAATTGGAGGTTTTGTATCTGGGGCAATTGGCGGTGTAAGTGCCGATTTTCTATCAGGAGGTTTGACGTTTGGTGGTGGTGCTGTTGTAGGGGGAGTTTTGGGTGCGGTGGGAGCTGGTGGGTTGGCCAAGGGGTTTAATTTTATTCGTGGGGATAACAGTGCATTTATTCGTTGGTCATCACCGCTGTTTATAGAGTTGTTTCGAACTGCTTTGCTCCGTTACCTTGCCGTTGCCCATTTTGGAAGGGGAAGAGGGGAATATACAGAGAGCGAATATCCCGAATTTTGGAAAACGGCAGTTCGTCACACTGTTACGGAGCATCACAAGGAGATCAAAGGCCTTTGGGATGCAGGTAAACGGGAATCGAATGCCTCAAAACTTGAATTTCGTACAAAAGAGCTCGTCTCGAAAATGACAAGGCAACTA
Source organism: Candidatus Scalinduaceae bacterium (assembly GCA_965222815.1). Lineage (GTDB taxonomy): Bacteria > Planctomycetota > Brocadiia > Brocadiales > Scalinduaceae > SCAELEC01. The sequence continues at coordinate 2,749,800 of CBDCUS010000014.1, read as the reverse complement.
TTGGAAGGTTTCTATGCAGAAGCGAATACCTTTGGATCTACATTCCAATAGTTAGTGGTTGAACGAAAACTACCCATCTACTGCGTTGCTGGAATAATTTCGTAAGCCTCAAGTACATTACTACGTTCCGTTTACGAAATTATTACGCGCCTTGTATCTGGGCAGTTTTCGTTCAACCACTGGGTTTCCGTTCAAGCGGTAGTTATCGATCAACTACACACTAATAATGGATGGCAAGCCATACCGTTTCCGCTTCGGGGTCCGTCCACTCTACCCGGTGTTTTTGATGTGCAGCTATTTTGACGTAGTCTCCGGGAGACATCACCACAACGGTTTCATTATCTTCGAACAGTAAGCCTGCGCTCCCCTTGAGGAGCATCACCCATTCATCCTGGTCCTGATCGTACCAATAATCTTGGTTTGTAGCGTGGTTATGAGAAATAATCCGTTCAATCCTGAAATGTTCGGTCTTGATAATCTCTTCAAACACCTCATTTTTGATATTTTTTGGTATGTTTGCAAAGATGTTTTTCGTGTCCATAAAGAGTCTCGGTTTCGTAGAGCCTTAAATTCGGTTTTCATTACTCGTTGGGGTACTGGGCTAATTCCAGTAATATTCTGTCAGGCCCATAAAAATAGACCAACCGCTTGCCGGTCTTCGGATAGGTCTGAATAGGGCTTAAGAATGTGACTCCTCTCTCTTTCAGGTCGTGAACGGTCTTCTCCAGGTCCTCCACTTCAAAGGCGATATGGCGAAATCCGAGTTGGTTTGCCTTACTCATCATTGGATCCTGTCTGGACACCGGAGAGTAATACTGAATCAATTCAAGATTTGCTCCAACGTCTCCCAATGAGAGGGTTACATACCTCGCTTCAACGTTCTTAAGACCCACTATTGTGGATATCCACTCCCCCTCCAATCTGCCTTCATTACCAATAGCGAATCCAAGTCGCGTGAAAAACGCTTTGGCTGTGTCAAGATTGCTGACAACAATATTTACATGGTCTATTTTGTTTAGCATTTCCTACTGGCCATAAAAATATGTACTCTTATCGTCCCATCGCCGTTCGTTACCCGGAGAAGATGAGACGAAAAAGAGAGAAAATTTTTTCTCGTTGGTAACTCATTATAAAAAGAAGAGTCTCTTTTTTGCAACAGAGAAAAAAGAGGTATTCATGAGATAGCGTCCGAAGAGACCTATCTCTACAAGAAGTTGGTTGGATTTTTGCAAATATATATATGAAACAGGAGGTAGGTATGATTTTTGGCGGGCGAATAGGGAGAAAGGGTTGCTTTCACTGTTTTATTTTATCAGTTAAGTCCTTGTAGAAACAGGAAGTACCTGTGAACGTGTATGGTTCATAAGCACCTCCTGTTTTGCCCCCCTTGAAAGTACAGAAAAAGGGTTTTACGACTATTCCTAATAACAACTATCTAAGCAATCTTGTTCCCAACCTGGCCAGGCCAGAATATCTATCCTCTGATCGTTGCTGGCATCCCCATCTCCAGAGGAGGGGTAAAGCATTAAATTCTTACATTATTTCTTCAAACTGTAGAGAATTTATACCCTACAATGAACAAAACTTCATAATCAAGTTCTGAATAATATCTACCAAAACATTGGACTTGTCAAAGCTAAAAAAGAGCTAAAGTTTCCATGAACAATTCCGATGAAACAGTTATCATTTCAATAATAAACTCATAAGATGGAATTATTACATGAGGGATAGTCTGCATTTCAGATGTAGGTTACCTTGTCGTGCAGTACCAGGGACTGTAAGTCGAAGGCGTAATTGTTAAGATCTCTTCAGAAAGAGACTCACAACAGTTGCGCCTTTTTTTGTCATTCTTATTTTAGAGATGATTTTGAAAACTATCCATAAATTTGTAAGGAGATCAAACCTGTTTATTAAATATTAAATTGGGAATAAAAATATCATTAATTCTTGCGTTTTAATTCAAGAGAGGAGAGAAAATGAATGATAAAAGGTTTTTACAATATTTAGTAAATTGCGGGTCATTGGATGATAAGGTAATATTTGATGCAATGAATCTTCAGAAAAAGCGAAGGATGGCTTTTGGGAGAGTTGCTCTGGAAGAAAAATTGCTTACCGTTAAGCAGGTGTTAACGATTCTAGACGAACAGATAGACACCCCAAAACTCTTTGGTGAGATTGCTATTGATCTGGGGTATCTCACTGAGAAAGACGTTCTGAGAATTCTGGAAATAAGGGAAGAGCGTATTCCCCGAATTGAAAATATTTTGGTTGAAATGGGTCAAATAAGCAGAAATGAGCTCGATTATTTAATGGAGAAATACCAAAAGGAGGTCTCCCAAAGTAGTCCTTGCTCCCTAGGGTCTGACCAAGCGGAGGCATTTATTTGATTCAATTAATTAAATACCCTAAGAATACTCTACCTTCTTCTAAACTGTTTTTTTGGAAAGTAATATTGTTTTGAATTGCTTTTTTAGTCTTTCAGGCTTTTCCATTCTTTACCCATAGCTTGTTATCACAAAGGGTAACTCTTTATTACTCATTTTTTAATTTCTCTTCCTCTTCAAGTATCCTCTTTTGCATCTCTCCTGCCCATTTGGTGATACTCTTTGTATCTACTGGTTCACCGCCCGTAATAATTTTCAGCTGTCTTCCCTCAAAGACCTCCTGCTCTTCTCCTCCCGTTACAACAGTTGCACTGCCTCTCGTTGGTGTTACTAAAATCATAAATTCTGATACCTTTATGTCAATTTCTCCATCATCTACACTCACGTTACTATCATGGGCTGTTATGGTAAATGGCTCTTTGTCTGCAAAAATTTTTGCTAATATTTGCCCCTGCGCAATATCCAGTTTTCTCTTTTCTACCAGCCTGATATTCGTATCTACATCCATAATGATAAACGTGCCATCCTTTAAGGCAAAAGAGGCCTTACTTCCCTTCCCCGTTTGCAGAATAGCACCATTCGGAATTCTCGAATTATCGGTTAAGACTCGCCATGTGTTATCGACAGAGGAGAGTGTTTTTACTAAGCCTGTTGACTCTATAAGCTTCGCCTTAGTGGGTAGCGTAAAAATCAAAAAGACAGTATAAACAAAGACAGCACCAAAACCCAGCAAGAGGCAAAATCGGACAACCGCCTTTTTCGTTGGTCGTATCAATATTATGCCGATTTCGTAGAGGGCAATCATTGGCAAGGCCGTCATAACCTGTGTAAAAGGGTCTGGCGGCGTAATGATGGCTGCAAGTATAAACATAATAAGGAGAGCGTATTTTCTCCATTTTGCAAAATCTTCAGCCTTCAATACTCCAATCTTTGCAATAAACAGCATGACAAGGGGGAGTTGAAATACAATGCCAAGGGCAATTGTCAGCAAGAAGACAAGAGAGATGTACTGACTCATCGTAATAACAGGTTCAACACTTGAACCCAAGATTTTAATCAAAAACTGGAGTCCAAATGGAATCAAAAAGAAGTATCCAAACAAGATACCCGATACGAATGCGATAATGGAAAAGGGAACAAAGATTATTACATACCTGCGCTCTTTCTTATATAAACCGGCTTCAACAAACTTCCAGATCTGATATATGATTACGGGATAGGCCATAAAGAGGGCCGCTATCAGGCAGAGTTTTATATAAGCATAAAAGCCCTCTTGATAACTTAAAACCTGAAGCGATTGAGGTAGGCCCAGATTTTCCATCGCAAAATTGTGTGGTTTTTTGATGATCTCCAGGATTTTCGATTTAAACAACCAACTGATAAAGAAGAAACCAACAACAACAATAATAGATTTAATAATCCTTGATCTTAGCTCCTCGAGGTGCTCACTTATCGGTACCCTTTTTTCTTGGGTCTCTTGATTTTCTCCCATTTCTTTTTTTCCGTCTCTCATTTAAAACATACCTGTTTTTAATAGCGTGATATGATACTAGGATGGGTGTACAATTACAAGATTCAATCTTTCTTTTGCCTTTCTTCGAGTTTCTCTGTGAAACATACAAGCCTGTTACTATCGGTGTGTGGGGGCAGGTGGTGTAGGGGACATTTTAGAGATGTTTCATACGTTTTTAACCTGCTTCTGGGTATCAGAAAAGCCTTGAAAGGGACTTTCCTTTCTGATATCATCGCTTTCTCAAGTCCCGTTTTGGTCCCTTTTTACTCAGGAGAGGTAATACAATGGTTAAATCATTTGCAGGCAACCTTATTGGTACCGGTAAGACTTTTGGTATTATTGTGAGCAGATTTAATAGTTTCATTACAAAACAACTGCTGGAAGGGGCTCAAGATTGTCTGGTAAGACACGGTGCGGATGAAAGTGATATTGATGTTTTTTGGGTTCCGGGATCGTATGAAATACCGATTACGGCTATGAAATTAGCCAAAAATGCCAAGTACGATGGTATTATCTGTTTAGGAGCAGTGATACGGGGAGAGACACCTCACTTTGATTACGTTTCAAGTGAAAGTGCCAAGGGAATTACTGAAGTTGGCCTCTCAACGGGAGTTCCCACAACATATGGAATTATCACTACCGATACCCTAGAACAGGCCATAGATAGGGCAGGTACAAGGAGTGGTAATAAAGGTGCAGAAGCGGCATTGACGACACTGGAAATGGCAAATTTATTTGAAACGATAAAGAATAGATAACTTGCCCGAATATTTGGGTCATACACTTCTCTGGAGATTTAAGCTTGCGAAAAAGAACCCTCTCTCGTGAAATTGCATTACAGGCGCTATACCAATTGGAGATTCGTGGTGATGAGATTATGGGAGAGATAGAGTCTTTTTGTAGAAACCAAAATAGCGATGAAGAGATCTGGAAATTTGCTTTGCTCCTCGTTAAGGGATGCATTGCAACTATTGAAGAGATAGACAGAAATATTGTTTCGGTCTCAGAGAATTGGAGTCTGCATAGAATGCCCATAATAGATAAAAACATTTTGCGATTAGCGTGTTACGAGCTTTTCTTTCGGGATGATATTCCTCCTAAGGTGTCCATTAACGAAGCAATTGACCTTGCAAAGAAATTCAGCACGGAGAAATCTGGATTATTTGTAAATGGTGTATTAGATAAAGTATACTCGGCCTACCAGAGGAAAAGCAGAAAAGAGAGCAAACATATCGCATCTGACCTGTGTGAAGAACAGTGCGGAGAGAGTGCTAAATATACGGGTATAGGTGCAGATCTCCATATTCATACCGAGTTTTCTGACGGAACTTTTTCTCCGAAACAGGTAGTTGAAGAAGCGGTAAAACAACAGTTACGTACCATTGCAGTCACGGATCATGATAACATCGATGCCCTAGAAACTACCAGCAAGATCTGTGATCAATATGGGATAGAGTTCATTCCTGCAGTTGAACTCTCCTCTTTTTTTGATCCGGTAGATATCCATATTTTAGGATACTACATTGATACTAAGAGTATCGCACTGAGAGAAAAATTGGCTGATCTCCGTTATGAAAGGATCGAGCGAATTAAGAAGATCGTGGGGAAGCTACACAAGTTGAAAATTGATATTGATCCCCAAGAAGTTTTGGATGTAGCTGGGAAAGGGGTGGCCGGTAGGGTGCATATAGCGGATGTTTTATGTAAAAAAGGTTACTGTAGTACCATACAAGAGTGTTTTAATACCTATCTCGCCGATTATGGGCCGACCCACGTGCCTAAAGTTTCATTGTCGTTAGAACATGCTATTGAACTCGTAATCTCTGCAGGCGGCGTTCCTGTTTTTTCACACCCGGGTGTTACAAAAAGGGATGATTTGATTCCAAAGATGATTGGATATGGTTTGCAGGGTATCGAGGCCTTTTACCCCACTCATCAGCCAGATGTTGTAAAACGATATGTTCGATTGGCCCAAAAACATGACCTGGTAATTACTGGAGGTTCAGATTGTCATGGTGATCGCAAACCAGATATCACACTTGGCTCCGTTACGATAGAAGACAGTCTCGTTGAAAAAATTAAAGAGAGATGCGATAGTATGGTTGGCATCTTTAACTAATATCGTAACGACATGTCTACTTATTCATTAACACTCTTTGGTTGTGACTCATCCAGGCCAGTATGAGGCCAAAAAAGTCATACTCAGGTATAACATGGGTTGGTTTTCAAAAAAAAAGTCTCGCGTACCCACAGAAAAAAAGGGGGAAGGTAAACCTCTATCATCTTTCCAAAGACTAAAGAGCAGTCTGGAGAAGACACGGACGAAAATATCTGCAAAGTTCAAGAACATTGTTTCGTTCAGAAAAAAGATTGATACCGCTGTAATCGATGAATTGGAAGAGATATTGCTTGAGTCTGATGTGGGTGTAGGTCCGGCGACGAGGATTATTCAAGAAGTAAAAGAAGCATGGCAAGAGAAAGAGATTGAAGATACATCCGAGGTGTACGATTTCTTAAAAAAGAGATTAAAAGAGGGTCTGAGGGGGTGGGATGTTTCCTTAAATGTCTCTCCTGTTTCACCAACAGTGATCATGGTTGCGGGCATTAACGGTGCAGGTAAAACAACTTCAATCGCTAAAATTGCCAATATTTTTATCAAACAAGGTAAGAGAGTGATGTTATCTGCCAGCGACACGTTCCGTGCCGCTGCAGTTGAGCAACTAGATATATGGAGTAAAAGGATTGGATCAGATATTGTAAAACATCAGACTGGTGCGGATCCCGCTGCAGTTACGTTCGATGCACTTGAGGCATGTGTGAAAAGAAAAACAGATGTTTTGATCGTAGATACGGCAGGACGGTTGCATACCCATGATAATTTGATGAAAGAGTTGTCAAAGATCAAGCGAGTAATATCCAGTAAAATTGAGGGTGCGCCACACGAAGTGCTTATGGTCCTGGATGCCACGACGGGGCAGAATGCAATATCACAGGCGAAACTTTTCAAGGACGCAGTTGATATCACGGGTATCGTTTTATCAAAGCTCGATGGTACGGCAAAGGGCGGTGTCATTTTGGGTATGCGTGACGAGATAGATATACCGGTAAAATTTATCGGTATAGGTGAAGGTGCAGAGGACATCCAGGTATTTGATGGTGATAGGTTCGTAGACGCCTTATTTGATGCTTGAACGGAAATAACCCATCTACGGCGTTGCTGTAAGAATTTCGTAATCCTCACGTACGGTGAGTACGTTCCGGTTACAAAATTATTACGCGCCTTGAATCTGGGCAGTTTTCGTTCAACCATGGAATCAATGTGGTTGCTTCGTTGAAAATCGTGAAACAACTCTTCCTCCTCGTATTTTGCGGAGCAAAACGAAACATTAATAAGCGACCAACAGGAGCAAATTTCGTATGAAAAAAATTATTTCGAGAAGGACGTTTCTAAAGGCTGGTGCCGCAATTGGAGCGGGCCTCTATGGTTTGGCGTATCTTGGTTCAATTGAAAGGCCAAAACCTTTAAAGAGGCTCAAGGAGAATAGACTAAAAAAGGGTCTGGTTGTTGTACACGGAGATTATGTCGGAGGCAACAATGGTAAAACTGATGATGAGGGAATCACCATAAAGGAGATGGTGCGCAGGGGTGTCCATGCCCTTGGTGGTCTTGATAAACTGATTTCTCAAGGAGACAGGGTCGTCATCAAACCAAATATTGCTTGGGACAGAAGACCGGAATTTGCAGTGAATACAAACCCATTTGTCGTTGCCGCATTAGTTGAGATCTGCAGAGAGGCCGGTGCCGGTAACGTAAGGGTTATCGATCACACGTGCTCTACCAATCCAAGGCCATCATACACGATAAGTGGAATTGAAAAAGCATCGTTTGCAGCTGGTGCGGAGGTGAGGTTTGTCAATCAAAGTTTATTTAAAGAGACAACCATACCGGGGGGGAAGGTCCTCCGCTCATGGCCATTTTATGAAGAGTTAATATACCAAGATGAGGTTGATGTCTTAATCAACGTGCCTATTGCCAAACAGCACAGCACCTCCCGACTATCTATGGCACTAAAAAATACATTGGGGATGGTAGGAGGCAACAGGGGTGCTCTTCATAAAGAGATCCATCCCAAAATAGCAGACCTGAATAGGGTTGTTAAGGTAGACCTTACCGTACTTGATGCCTTTCGGACGCTAAAGCGGCATGGACCTACCGGTGGGAGATTAGAGGATGTTGATAACTCCTTTGAAACTGCCAGGCGAATCGTTATCAGTACCGATCCCGTTGCAGTGGATTCGTATGGAGCCACCCTGTTTGGATTGAGGGGAGAGGAGATCGGTTTTATACAAGAAGCACATGAAGCGGGATTGGGAGAGATCGATTTTATGGCAAATGGTATTGAAGAAGTAACCGTTTAGACTGTGATTGAACGTAAACTACCCATCTACTTCGTTGCTGTATCAATTCCGTAATCTTTTATGTACTTGAGTACGAACCGGTTTCGAAATTGTTACCCGCCTTGAATCTGGGTACTTTTCGTTCAACCACGAGATACCGTTGAAGAGGAGCTTTGATCCGATAGCGGAACCAAATGCCCCGAAGGGCACCTTCACCATCACCGCAACTTTTACCAACAGAAGTGTTGCACCATCAAGATCCCTCTCTTTCAGGTGGTGGAGCTGAGCGGTGGCAACTTCCTGCTCAATGCTGATGGTGGGCCCGGAAGTGCAGGAGAGACCGTAACCCCTGATCTCGCCAATAACCCACTGCTGCCGGGAGAATCGGTGACGGTGGAATTTGTCATCGGACTTCAGGAAAGAGAACCCTTTACCCTCCAAATGGACCTGCTCGGTGTTGGGGGACCCAAGTGAATGGCAAGAAATAGTGTAATGTATTTACTCAAATTTATCCAAGGAATAAGAGAAATTTCTATTTAGTAGCAAATGGTATACTACTCACAGATGTGCAGTCCTAAGCTTTTTCTCTGTACTGCTATTCTTATGCTCTCTGTTTCTTCATTTCTAAGCAAGGGATATGCTACAAAAGAAGAAGGGTGTATATCTCATCAATTGGGAGAACCAGCGAAAGAAGAGGACTCTTTTTCAAAAGATGATGAACCGCAAATGGTGCACATCAAATTGCGTTCATCTCATAAGACCTTAAACAGTGACGAAGTAAAAGCGATGATAAAGGAGTACAATTTTTTTTCCATTGATTCAAACAATGGTGGGAATTTTGAGAATGATTTTGAACGGATGCGGGTGAATGGTTTCAAAGTGGTCATTGACCATGCTACCGGTTTGATGTGGCACAAATCAGGATCGTTCAAATTTCTGAGTTGGAATGATGCCAAGGTGTGGATAGAAGCTTTAAATCAGCGTGGTTATGCAGGGTACAGCGACTGGAGATTACCAACTACGGAGGAGGCGGCATCACTGTTAGAGTCACGAAAGAGGTACGGAGGACTCTACATCGACCCTATCTTTGACAGACGACAGCCATACATCTGGACCGGTGATACAAAAGAGGGATCGGGTGTTAGTATTGCACTGAGCATATACTTTGACGATGCTAAGATTCGATGGGACGAAACGAATTCCTTTAACCGGAATTTTGTTCGTCCGGTACGTACAAACAGATAATGCGGTTTGTTAACCCGACCTTAGGGGAGCTTTTCATATTTCAGTTTTCTCTTTGAAGTGGTTTTCCATCAAAGGTTTAATTCCCTCCCAAACCATATCAGATGTAATACTATCCATACATTCATGATCTCCACACGTATATTTCAGACAGGGGCTGCAGGGGACTTTCATACCGGTAATGATGCGACTTCTTGAGCTATCACTGTAAGGACCATATCGGTAAGGATTTTCAGGACCGAAGAGGACTACCAGTGGCGTGCCGAGTGCATCGGCAATATGGGCAGGACCGGTATCGTTTGAAATGAAGAGTTGCACTCTCTCTAAAAGGGCACCAAACCTGCCGAGTGAATACCCGACAGCAAGGAGGGGAGACTCTTCCTTCAGTTCTTGCTCTATTGTATGGACAGATCGGTCCTGAATGTCCCCGGTAAGAACGATTTTCACTCCATACTCCCGGTGCAACCTTTTTCCTATCTCTACAAATCGTTCACACTTCCATTGTCTTGTTGGAGAAAATGCGCCGGGGTGGATGGCGACTATTGACTCGTTATTGCAAACGCCAGAATCGAGCAGCCAGTTGTTGATGAATTCCCTATCATCAGATGAGACGGGGAATTCTTGTCGCTTGTTTTGGGTTTTTGCTCCCAATGCCCTCGCAATTAACAGTTTTCTCTCTACCTCATGGACCTTCCCAAAGAGATCGTCGTAGACTTTGACGTTGAGAAAGAATCCCTTGCCGTTGGAGTTTCTCCCCGCTCTCTTTTTTGCACCAATTCCGAGAAAAAAAAGGTATCTTAGCATCGAAGATTTCCATGATTCGATAGCTTCCAAATCGATCATCAAGTCAAATTTCTCTTTTCGTAATGACCATATTAGTTTTAAATTTGAAAAGAGTTTTCGATAAAGAAACCCTGAAGGCCCTTTGCTGAAAGCGTCTTGTTCAAAGCACATAACCCTATCCGCATAACGACTTATCTCTAAAGCTTGCGCAGTTCTCGGTACGGTGAGTAGTAAAATCTCGCTGTGTGAAAACCTTTTACGGAGAGCCCTTAAAGTTGGTGTTGACATGACCATGTCACCAATACCGCCTGCCTCCATAATTAAAATTTTTTCATATGATTGCATATTTTCTCTCTTTTTCTCGTTTCTCTGAGAAGTATTCAATTCTTTTGATATGAAAAGATATACCCATCACAAATTGATTTTCTGTTTTCAAAACACGATTTCACATGAACTTAACGTTTTTCTCAATCACAAAATCCTCAACTTAGTATTACTAAGTCTCTGGTTTTTATTCAATCAGAAAATCAAAATTTCAAGCAAACTCCTGACCTGAAATTTCAAAAATCATTTTGCAATGGCTATCGACAAATATCTTAACTGTTTTTTTACGGCAGACAAATAATCATCGGTAGTTATTAATCTCATGCATTCGTGATTTTTGCAGCTTCCTCTATTGCAGGGGCTGCACTCTAAGTTCTTCCTCAAGACCAGATGATCATCGCCTTGTGGCCACCAACGGGAAGGGTCGGTAGGACCCATAGTAGAAACAGTTGGGATGTTTAAGGCGGTTGCTATGTGGAGCGGTCCGGAATTGTTGCAGAGGAAAAGGGTACAGTAGCTCAAGGTTGCCATAAAGTCTCTTAATGCGAGATCAGAGAGAATTATTGGTTTCCGCGAAGCACATGCTTGAAATTCGGAGATGAGTGAACTGTCCTCACCGCCTCCGAAAAGAATTACGTTTGTAGTGTGGTGGGTTATGAGATATTCGGATACTTCCGCAAATCTTTCAACAGGCCATCTCTGAGTTGCAAAATGTCCGCCGGGATGGATGCCTACGATCACACTTTCCACATCAATACCCTCTCTTTGTAAGAGCTCTTTGGCCCTTTTCTTCTCATCTTTCGTTAAAAAGATCTGAGGTCTTCGATCTTCGCTTAACCTGTCCATCCTCTTAATTCCCAAACATCCTATTAAGTCGAGTAGGGAATCAGTCATATGCTTTTTGTTGAGAGAAACAGGATCCGTTAGGAGTGGTTGTCTTATATTGTAGAAAAGCTCTTTACCAGAAAACGTAAAACCGAGACGATATCTCTTGCCGATGAGACGAGTAATTATTGCCGTTTTCAGTTCATAATCAAGGTATGGATCGATTACAATGTCAAACCTCATTCGACTCAATTGTTGAAAAAAGAGGAATTTTTTGATCGGGTTTCGGTGGTTTCCACTCTTATCATAAATCAGGATATCATCGATAAATGGATTATTGACGATGATCTCTCTGTTTACAGGATTGACCAGGACAGAGATATGTACGTGGGTCCACCCCTCTTTTATGGCCCGAAATATAGGAGTCGTTGCAACCATATCACCAATCTTGTCCAGTCTGATTACGAGTAATTTCCGGATCCTCTCCTCATGTAAATCATCACATGTGTAAGTAGGTGTGAGTGGCGTGAAAATGTTCAAGAGAAAAGATCTAACGGTAAGGTATACCACTTTTGTTTTCGTTCTCAACAAAATTTTGAACCTTTCTCAGTGAATTGTGTAAGAGGGAATGTGAGATGCGAACTATTCAATATCGATCTACTCTAATATCTTTTTCCCTCCCTGTCAACATATACCCATCACGAATTGGTTTTCGGTTTTCAGAACCCGATTTCACAAGAACTCTAGATCTTTCTCAATTAAAAAATCCTCGACTTAGTATTACTAAGCCTCTGGTTTTGTTCAATTGAAAAATCAAAATTTCAGGTAAACTCCTGCCCTGAAATTCCTAAAACCAATTTGTGATGGGTATACTTACAATTTTGATTGCTTCTTATAATTCTTTTCGGTATTATCAAACGGTTTAAATATTTTCTATTTATTTGGGAAAAATAGTTTTTGACACTAGTATGGAGTGATACAATCGATGGGTAAGAGAATAAAGTGGTTTTACGGAGCAAGCTTATTTGTCATCTTAGTTTTGAGTTGTACAGGTTCGTCGGGTGCAGCCTCCATGTTAGACGGTTTGTCTAGCTTTCAAGAGTCATTAGCCGGATGGGTTGAAAAGGTTGAAAACCTTGAACAGAGATTTTCGGCTGTTGAGGAGGATCTTAACGCTAAAGAGAAGCAGCTAACGGATATCAATAATAGCCTCTCCAACATAGAGAATCTTCTAACGAAGCTCGATTCCAAAGTTACCAAGGTTCAGAATATGCGTTCAGTTGCAGGTGTGAGAGAGAGTTTAAAAGAGTTTGAAGATACATTGGACATCTTTAAGCAGAGATTTGCTGAGATGGCGAAAAGGGTGGAAGACCAGGAGGTGAAAGTCTCAGTCCTTGAAAAGGTGTATGCAACTGCTCAGAATCCAGTAGAAACCGTGATGCGTGATCTTGATCAGCAGAGAGAGATAATCAATGCCCTTTCAGACAAAGTGGAGACACAGGATAAATCACTTTTAGTGATTACGGAAGGGTTCAAGAAGAGAAAAGCTCCATCTGAAGATCTTGAAAAGAAGATGAAGGAATTAAACAAGAGGTTGGCCGATCTTGAATCCGGTGCTGTTATCCGTAAAAGAGATACAGTGGCACAGAAGGGGCATGGGGCTGAAACAGGAGAAGCCACCTCGCATGCTGGTCCGCATGCGAAAGAGGCGGAGGAGCACGTTGCAGCAGCCGGACATGAAGCGAGCCATAAAGCCGAAAGCCATGATATCGGCGCACACAAAGAGGAATCTCATGGAATGGTGGGGTATATCGACATTGGTATGGGTTTTTTTATTAAAGATTTAACCTTTGTTTCTTTTGGCTCCTCCTGTCGGGTACAGGGAGAGATCGTGAACAAATCTGAAAGGTATTACAGTACGGCTGATTTCAAAATAAAGGTGTATAATAATGTGGGGCAACAACTGGGAGGACAAAGTTTTTCCATCATTGGTTTCAGCCAAGACCATTCAGAGCATTTTGAGGAAATTTTGACTGGTGTGAACGAGGAGGAGATCACCAACTATACCCTCTATTATGCTAAAATGCCGTCACTTTTAGCCAAGGGCGGTGGAGAATTGAAGATGCTGGAGCGACAACAGGTTGCGGTGATGGCTGAAGAGGCAGTTCACCATTCACATGAAGAGGAGAAGGGGGAGAGAAAAAAAACAGAGGTGCACGAAGGTTTTGAGGATATTGGCAACGGTTTCCACATTGGAAAGGTAACCTTTTCCGGTTTTGGTTCATCCTCATCGGTAGTGGGTGAGATCCAAAATCATTCGGAGAGAGACGTTGAACGTGCTTCATTTCTTATGAAGATTTTTAGCAAGGAGTACGGTATGATTACGTCGTTAGATTTTGTGATCAGGAGGCTTCAGGCGGGTGGTTCAAAGCCTTTCGAGGAAATTATTACCGGGGTAAGCCCAACAGATATTGATCGATATGAGGTAACATTTAAAGACTCTTATTGAGATATCTGGTACTCTTTTGTAAAACCCTCCCATTCTGTATCAAGATCCATTTCGTTCGGTACCCTTGAAAGAGGGTTTTTCTGTTTTGGTACGAGATGTTGTCCGGTTTCTCCGTTATGCTTTGGCTCTTCATGCTGTTTCGTCGCTTCATCGTGATGCTCATTAGCCGGTTCATGATGTTTTGGCCCGCCATGAGCACCCGGAGAATGGCCATGGCCACCATGGGGTTTGGGTATCGCTCCCTTAATCTCATTTTCCAGCTCTTCAGGAAGCCTCAAGATTTCCGGTAAATCTGATGGAGCTCCATGTCCTTCACCAAGACCCTTAGACCTAAGCACCTTATCTGTGTCTAGGTCACCTCCCAATTTACTTACCATCTCTTTTACATTCAGCAGATCAACGTCCCTGGTTGAGACGACAACATCTTTGAGGTTAATATTTCTTGCTGCTTCTAATGCAACAATTAAATCTCCCCCGAAACCGGTCATAGCCTCTCTTCTCAATCTTTCGCCTTCTGCCTTTGCCTTTTCAATGAGCAGCTCTCCCATAGCAATCCGAACATGTTTATAGTGGTCTCCCTCAGCAGTTTGCTCAACCAAAAACTTGTTTGCAGTAGCGATAATTTCGGTGACCTTGGTTTCCATGTCTGCTTTGAGTTTTACCTTCGTTCCCTCTTTGTCGGACTGAATTTTCTGTGCAAGTGCTTCTGTACTTGCATCTATCGTTTGGGTGATACCACGCTGTTCGGCAGCCTTTGTCTTTGCGGTATTTAACAATTCCTCTAACCCAGCAAGTTTGATATTCTTAATCTTTCTCTCCAACTGGGGGTCAAATCTCATATCAAGAATAAGCCAATCGATCACATCGACGTAACGCGATTCTAGCCTCCGTGAGAGAAGCTCCTTTGCCTCTTGGGCTCTTTTCCGTTTCTCATCAGGGTCATAGAGATTTTTCTCAATCATCTTACCCAGGATATTTCTGGCCACGTCTTTGGTTTCACTCTCCACAAAGTGCTTATATCTGTCACCCGGTCCTATCTCCTGCCTGATTTTATGAGCACGCCCCTTGGCTATCTGATATTTAACGATAATGTCGACGGTAACATCGTAGTCATCAGCGGTTCTGATTGGGATCTCTTTTGACTCCATAACACCCTCTTCGTTGCGAGACTCCCTGGTCAAGTTAAGGGTCTGTACGGTGCTATCAAACACATCCCAATACTCTGTTTTTCTGATATATTTGTGCCAACCTGGTTTGTAGTCTTTTTGAACAACACCTCGTTTAACACCCCAAATCACTGTTCTCACACCAACCTGATCGATCCCAACTTTGATTATGCAAAACCGAAATGCGACTACAATGATGATAATGGCTACTATAATTATGATAGGAATAAAATATTTGGCTAAAAACTTGGCAATACCTTTTAACATGAAAATAGTCTCCTGAATTTCTTAAAACTCAATGTTTAGACTTACTTGAATGTCCGTCAGAATGTCCTGAAGAGTGCCCTTCCACATGAGTTTCCTCTTCCTTGGTATGTCCAGTAGAATGGCTCCCTGAATGACTTTCGGTATGTCCCGTGGAGTGTCCTGAAGAGTGCCCGGTTTTCACCTTTTCTTCAACAGGGGGTTCCGCTTCTAACATTGGAAGCTGTTCCTTTCTCGTCTCCTTAATCCTCAGTTGTGGTATAGACCTGTCACTTTCTAATACAGGTGTTCCCTTTACACGCGCATTGCGTAATCTTTTTGCATATTCCATCTTAACGAGATTGAGTCCTCCTGCACCTTCAAGTGCGTTTCGTAGGGCAAGAATACCTTCAGCCTCAGCCTTTTTCATGGCAAGGATCGATTCCGCCTCTTTTAACAGCTTGTCGTATTCTGCATCACCATCAAGCTTTGCCTTGAGCAGATACTCAATGCCTTGTGATCTTAATTCGTGTGCTTTTGCCTTCGCCTCTATTTCCATGCGGTGCAACTCACCTTGGAAACGTGATATGGTTACATCCAATTTCTTTGTCTCTTCCGTGACGACTCTCTCCTGATTCTTTTTGGCCGCCCTTTGCCTGCGAATCTGCTCTTCAACCTCTTTGTCCGCAAGTCGTCTCTCTTGTATCTTCTCAGCATACTCCCGATAATAACGATAATCGATAAAATCGATTGAAGTAACAAAGATGCCGTGTTTGTTTAAAAGCTCATTTAACACCTCTGCCGATTTGTGCGACTTCTCTTCCCTTTTTTCAGACTCGGGGAATTCGTCCAGCGTTAGTTCACCAAATACATATCTACAAATCGTTTTTGCGTAGTCGAAGATCCATTTCTCTTTAAACAGTTCACCGGTACCCGTATCCTGTACTATCTGGTTGGCTATTTCGGGAATGAGTCTAAAGTGTACGATTAAGTCAAGACTAACATCACCACCGTCACGTGTTTTCAGGATTACCGAATTTCCTTCCGGATAATCTTTTGATATGTTTGCAGATGTCATGGGAAGGGTTTGTTCTGTCTTGTCAAGGATATAGAGGTCGTGCACGTAGGGATAGTAAATTACAGCACCTGCGCGATTAATCGTCTTTATTTTGCCGGTAATATTATTGATGATAACGGCTACTTGATCAGCACCAACATCCTTCCATGACAACCTACGTCCCCCTACGATAAGGACGATGATAATGATTACGATGATGGGTATTAGAAAAATAAACAGCTTGCTTGAAAACCCTTTTTTCTTCTTCTTGCCTTTTGACTTAAAATTCTTATCCATTTTTGTTCTTTACTCGCAGTATGACAGCAGGTTTATCTTATTAAAAAAATATTATAGACGAAACATGAGTGTTATTCAATAAAAGAATATCTCCACACACGTTTTGAATACGTGTGTGAATCTCACGTTGTGTTGGTACCTTATCGATCGGCATGTCGTGGGAAGGTGATACCAAGCACCTTAATTGCAAATTTTTTGTTCCTGAAGCCAAAACAGACTTTTCCTTTGTCCGTAATAAGGGAAACGATGGTGAAAAAGGGTATCAAAACAGGGAGCGATACAACGAGAATGCAAAATAAGATCAAAATTATAGGTAAGACAATTGCTACTAAAGGAAAAACGAGCAATACTACGCTTGTTAGTATGAGTAACGCAAAAAGTATAGTTGGTGGCAAGAAAAATATTGAAAATAGTGTTGAAATAAATTTTTTGAAACCGCCTTCGATTTTATTGCCGAATATAAATACCCCAGAGGTCGGCTCGTCTTCAACAGATATCTCTTTCATTGCCTCATCGGGCTGCTTGTCCTCTTCTTGAACGGTTGTTTCTTCATCTGTTTCTTTTACTTCCTGCGCGATGCTTGATGAAGTCGCCTCATCCGAAGGTGAGGCCACTTCAACCTCTTTTGTGTCCTCATGTCCCTCTTCTGCAGTGAGGGCTTCTCCTTCCACTTCTTCTGAACTCTTTTTCTTTTTTCGCTTCCACATCAGTTTATGTCCAAGTGAATTTTACGCTGGCATCTTGCCTTGACATTAGATACCGTTGCCGATATTATTAGTTTCAATACAAACGATTACTTGTCATCATTTTAGAAAATGAGATTTTATGGAAAGGAAGTCACAAAGTCAAGGCTAAATTGTTGTAAGATATGAGTACTTACTATCCATCTTTTAGAAAATTTACCGAGCTTTCTTGTAATGGGAATGTTGTTCCCGTATATCGTCAACTTTTTGCTGATACACTCACACCGTTATCGGCATTTCAAAAGATTTCGGTTGCGGAGTATGCATTTCTCTTGGAAAGTGCTGATGGTGGTGAAAAGATAGCGAGATACTCTTTCTTGGGCAGTAATCCATTCCTACGATTCAAATGTCAAGGGTTTGATGTTGAGAGTTGGAACAAAGGAGAAAGTTTACGCTATAAATCTCACGATCCATTTAGTGATTTGGAAAAACATTTAAACTGCTATTCTCCCGTACAAATTGAGGGATTGCCCAATTTTTTTGGTGGAGCAGTGGGATATGTATCGTATGACTCTGTCCGCTATGTTGAGGATTTGCCGGACGCCACTCACGATGATTTAAAGCTACCGGATATCTATTTTATGTTTTATGACCTGGTGATTATCTTTGATCATTTACATAAGACGATAAAAGTTGTTTGTGCTGCATATTTAGAAGAGAGAGAGGCGAGAGATGTGTATGAAGAATCGATAAAAAGGGTAGACAGCCTTGTTGAGAAATTGCGAACGCCGGTATTGGAATTAAGTAGCGATATACCAGGGGAAGGAGAGAAAAATTTAACGTTTACATCAAATTTCAAAAAGTCAGACTTTTTGAGCGCTGTGGAAACGTGTAAAGAGTATATTAAAGCTGGAGATATTATTCAGGTCGTTATTTCCCAGCGTTTGAAGGCACACATAACAGCCAAACCAATCAATATTTATCGTTCCCTTCGGGTCATTAATCCTTCACCGTATATGTTCTATATGAAAATGGGTGGGATAGAACTTATCGGTTCGTCTCCTGAAGTTATGGTGAAGGTAGAGGAGGGGAGGGTGAATGTGAGACCAATTGCCGGGACACGATGGCGAGGCAAGACAGCTGCGGAAGATGAGTTATTGGCTCAAGAGTTATTGTCTGATCCAAAGGAGCGGGCAGAGCATATAATGTTACTTGATTTGGGGAGAAATGATGTAGGTAGGGTTTCAGTGTATGGGAGTGTCGAAATAGATGAAAAGATGGTGGTTGAGATGTATTCCCATGTGATGCATATTACATCGAGCGTTAGTGGGGTCTTACGGAAGGATAAAAACGCGTTTGATAGTATGAAGGCGTGTTTGCCTGCTGGTACCCTGTCAGGTGCTCCCAAAATAAGGGCGATGGAGATTATAGATGAGTTAGAGTCCACACGTCGGGGTGCTTATGGGGGAGCAGTAGGGTACATCGATTTTTACGGAAACATGAATACCTGCATTACGATCAGAACAGTCGTCTTGCAGAATGGGAAAGACGCATATATTCAAGCTGGTGCCGGCATTGTTGCGGACTCAATTCCAGAGAGAGAGTACCAAGAGACCCTCAATAAGGCTAAGGGGTTGCTGAAGGCTATTGAAGTGGCTGAGAGAATAGAGGTGGGAACATAGCTTTAGGCGTTTAACAAAAATATTTTGACCATTTTTGGTAAAAAATTACGAATTATGATTTAAATATCAATAATAAATCCCAAATCGTAATTCGTAAATCTACAATACCCGTTCCGACTCGTTGGGGTTAGGCCTTAATAATAAATATTTGAACCAATCCCAGTCCTAAACATTCATGGGCAAACTTTTTCAAAATAAGTATTTATGCAAATTGTTTAATAGTAATTAACTTAAAATACAATCTGAAGGGTTGTGTATTCTGGCGGAGGATTGAAGGGCGTAAGATACGTTAAATCTTAAAGGTTGTTAACCTGTGGCCCCTTCATTGAAAGGAAGAATTTATACATGTTAATTCTGAGGTTTGTTCAAATTATAGGTATGCTATTGGTGATTGAAGGTCTCTACCTCGGTATCGTTAAACATTCAATGAATCTGGAGATGATATTTGTAGGAGTAGGTGTTTCTCTTTTTTATGGAAGTAGATGGTTTGAGAAAAAAAGAGGATAACTCTTTTTAGAGCAACGATTAAAAGCGGTAGATAGAGAAGTGCCTCATTGTGTTTGCCACTAAATATGTTGTTTGTTTAATGTTTTTGGGATACAAAATAGCTTTCAAACAATATTTACGTTGATGTTTTCCGTAAACCTGCTATACTACCTTCGATTACAGAGATTTGAGATCCCGCAGAATAGAGATTGGATTACAATTATGACAAATAGAGTATCGAGCAAAGAGAGAATTCGCCAGAAAGCTGATGAAGCAGCTGCCGGCGAAAAAGAGAAGAGTAAGAAAAAGGCGGAAAAGAGAAAAAGCACTCCAAGCAGTACGAAAACATCTACTGCCGTTAAACGGCAAAAGGTTGTCTGGAAGGTTTTTGATGCTGGCTATAAAGAGGTTGCATCCTTTCCGTATGCTGAAAGGGCAGAAGCTGATACGAAAGCGGGTGACCTTACTAAAAAAAAGAACCAGAATTTCTTGGTAAGAGGCATTAAGGTGCCCATGGAAGAGGAGTAACGTTAGGCACTTACAAATGCCCTGTTGACATTTTGTTGAAAGACTCAGTCCGGTTTCAACTTTCTCACTAGGAAAGAGTCGGTTACTCGAACACCGTAAGCGGTATTTTCCAAACTCTGCATTGGAAAAGGGGTAGATTTTTCCAAGTCCGCTCTTCATTTCCTGAAAGGTGCTTCTCGAATAGTTTTGGGACATCTCCTATCTACCACCATGAGGCAATTCTGTCAACCCTCGTTTCGGTTGAGAGAGGTATGTCACCCTGGATTGTAAGCTACCGATATTGGTTACAAGAGTCTGAAGTATAGCATTAGTCAGTTTCTTCTCACAACACCTCAGGGTATTTTTTTGAAATGGCGGAAGTTTGCAAACGAGAAGATAACGGAGGTGTTTTTTTATCTTGTTCGATCTATTTAAAGTGTGGGTATCAAGAAAATTTTTTATTGACAATAAAAAGCTTTCTTGATACCTTGATGCTCTTTAAAATTTTGCTACTTTTCCGTGCTGTTGCGAGTTTAAATGGTATCAGGAGGGGGAGTTGCAAAAGGTGTTTTTTTGTAATTTATGCAGTAGATTATGTTGTTAAACGTCAAATCAAAAGCGGCATTTAAACAGGCGTGTGAAACAATTCCTGGTGGTGTAAACAGTCCGGTTCGGGCCTTTGGGGCAGTAGGAAATGATCCTCTTTTTATAGAGTCAGGTCATGGTTGCCAGATAACGGATATCGATGGTAATAGATATATCGATTATGTGTGTTCTTGGGGGCCTTTAATCTTGGGGCATTTGGAAGATTCCGTTCTCAAATCTATCAAGCATACTCTAGAGAAAGGTACAAGTTTCGGTGCACCTACAGAGTTAGAAATTCAGCTTGCCGAACTCGTTAGGGAGGCAGTTCCATCAATTGAGAAGGTAAGAATGGTCAATTCTGGAACTGAGGCTACCATGAGTGCTATGCGTTTGGCACGAGGTTTTACGGGAAGGGATTTGGTAGTAAAATTTGATGGCTGTTATCATGGACATGTTGACGGTCTTCTTGTTCAGGCCGGATCGGGTGCAACCACGTTGGGCTCTCCCACAAGTCCCGGTGTGCCTGAGGATTATATCAGAAATACCCTCACAATCCCTTTTAATGATATTGATATTGTCAATGAGGTGTGTGAGAAAAAAGGTAGAGAGATTGCCTGCATCATTTTAGAGCCCAT
This sequence comes from Candidatus Scalinduaceae bacterium, assembly GCA_965222815.1. Classification (GTDB taxonomy): domain Bacteria; phylum Planctomycetota; class Brocadiia; order Brocadiales; family Scalinduaceae; genus SCAELEC01. Next base: position 2,728,481 of record CBDCUS010000014.1, on the reverse strand, counting down.
CGCTGGAAATATGGGGGTGATTCCGCCGAAAAAAGGGTATTTAGATGGGTTGCGGGAGATAACCGATAAACATGGGATTGTGCTTATATTTGATGAAGTTATGACGGGGTTCAGGGTTGCGCATGGCGGTGCTCAGGAGTTGTACAACGTTACTCCGGACTTGACTACGTTGGGTAAGATAATTGGGGGTGGTTTGCCGGTAGGTGCGTATGGTGGTAAATCGCAGATAATGGATTTTATTTCTCCAAATGGTGCCGTCTATCAGGCGGGAACGTTATCAGGAAACCCGTTAGCAATGGCCTCGGGAATTGCGACGCTGAAAAAGTTGCAAGAGGAGGGTGTTTATCGTCAGCTAGAGAAGAGCTCAGAGAGGCTGGCTGAGGGAGTGCAAAAAGCGGCAGTTGACGCAGGTATCAAAACGTACCATACCAGAGTTGGTTCGATGTTGTGTACGTTTTTTCATGATGGTGAAGTGGTGGATTATGAGTCTGCTAAGAGGAGCGATACGCAGCGTTATGCCTCCTACTTCCACGGTATGTTAGAGAAAGGCGTTTACTTCGCACCTTCACAATTTGAGGCAGCTTTTGTTTCGACTGCTCACGGTGAAGATGCCATAGAAGCTACAATTCAGGCAAGCTGTGAGGTTATGAAGTCTTTGAAATAGTACTTGATGGCTGTAAGGTATAGGGTAAAAATTTACGAATTACGATTTTTAGGAATTTAGATTAAATAGCAGAGGGGGTAGCAGATGTGTCTCTATTTTTACCGCTTCGTTAAAAACAGCAAAAATCGTAAATCATAATTCGTAAATTTGAAATTCTCTTCCGACTCGTTCGGGATAGGGAACTTATTGGAGTTTGTCTTCGTTTTGAATCAGAATGATTCAGGCAGTACATTTCGGGCCTTGGGACTTACAAGTGGGATAGGATTTATGCTGGCTGCTTGTTTGGCTGGTGGCTATTACGCGGGTCGGTATCTGGATGCGAAATTTGGAACAGAGCCCTGGTTGCTGATCACGTCTCTCCTCCTCTGTTTGGCTGGTGGGATATTGGAGGTTATAAGTATGGTTAAAAAGGCGATGAAGGAAACGGAAAAAGATAATGAGGGTTAAGAGTGTTGGATTTGTACAATAGATCACAGAAACTGCTTACGGTTAAGAAGAATTTTGTCAAACAGGCATTTTATACAACACTTTTTGTATCTGTTTTGATGGTTTTGGTCTCATTGCGGTATAAATCTTTCGAGCTTACCTTGAGTTTGGCGATTGGTATTGTCATTAGCTTTTGCACATCACTTGCACTCTGGCAATGGATAAAGTTTATGTTTAAGGACCTCAACCCGGACAAAAATTTAAACAAAGGGTTGAATTCGTCAAAACCAGATTCTACAGTAAAATCCCTCCTTTTTGCATGTATGGGAGTAGGAAAGATACTCGTTTTGGCCCTGGTTTTTTTTCTCGTATTCAAGTATTTACCCATTAAACCATTTGCCTTTTTTGTGGGTGTTTCGATTGTCCAACTGGTCGTTTTTTCAATGATTGTAAGTATCGTCTTGGTGAATATGCTCAATAACACGATAGGTGTTGGTTCCGGATCTGAAGAGAGTCAATCTTCTGGATGCGATAAGGGTGATAAAATTGAATCAGAGTCTGTATCGAAAGTTCATTCTCATCAAACTTGTTGAGAATGTTTTTTAGCATCTTAATTTAAGAAGGAGTGTAGGTTTGACAGAAGAGGCACATGGAAGTTCGAGCGGCGGAGTACCTGAACTTCCCACTTTTTTTGATTTGCTGCCCATTGATAAGCACGCCGAGATATTTGGGTTGACTTTGCATCAGCTGTTACCGATAGTTATGTCTCTGCTGATCATTGGTTTTCTTGGACTATTTTCGATGATGGCGACTCGTAACCTGAAGAAGGTTCCAGGAGGGTTGCAGGCAATTCTGGAGATTGTAGTGGAGGCACTTGACAGCTTTGTCAAATCGATTTTGGGGAAAATGTCAGATAAGTTTCTGCCTTTTATAGGCACCCTTTTCTTGTACATCCTCATTATGAATCTTATAGGCCAGGTACCGTTACTCCATTCTCCAACAACGAATTATAATACTACCTTGGCACTGACGTTACTCGTCTTTTTTGCCACCCACTATTATGGGCTCAAGCATAATGGACCGGTAAAATACGTTAAACATATGATGGGTGAGCCAAGATGGATGTCACCAATGCTGTTTCCGCTACATCTCTTGTCTGAATTCTTAACGCGACCGTTGTCGCTTTCAATGCGTCTTTACGGGAATTTAATGGGTGGACACACTGTACTGTCGATATTTATAGGGCTTTCTCCCTTATTGCTGGGTTTAATTCCTATACCGATACATTTCCCGTTTGTTTTATTGGATTTGTTGTTAGCATCGCTCCAGGCCTTTATATTTGCGTTTTTAGCGAGCTTTTATATAGCCGGGTCAATTGGAGAGAAACATTTATAATTTTTAATGAAGGGGGATTTGAAGAATGATTTATTTTGCATGTTTGGCGATTGGAATTGGAATGCTGGCTTTTGCCTCATTTGGTTGCGGTATAGGCCAAGGTATTGCGGTGGCAGGTGCTTCGTCTGCTGTAGCTAGACAGCCTGAGCTGTTCGGAAAAATTCAAATGCTGATGTTTATCGGTCTAGGATTTATCGAAGCGTTGGCTATCTATTCACTGGTTTTGTCATTTATCTTAATGGGTAAATTGCCCGACACAGCAGCTGTGTTAAAAGTATTGGGACATTAAGAAGCGTTCAAGCCTGTCCTCTCCTGCTTGTAAGCGTACCGGTTCAGTTAGGAGTTATATGTACAGAGGCGGATAGAATCAGGACTTATAGATTAAAGTAGTAACTAGGGAGACTAAATGTGGGAAATTTGTTAGACGCATTAGGCGTAGATTTCAAGATGGTCTTTATACAGGCGGTGGGATTCCTCCTGCTCTTGATCTTGATGAAGAAGTTTCTTTTCGGTAAGATCAAGGATGTAATTAAGGCCAGAGCGGATGAGATAAAGGCTACATACCAAAGGAGTGAAGATGATAGGGCTGAAGCGGAAAGACTGAAAGAGGAGTATCAACAGAAAGCCGTTAAAGCTGATGAAGCGGCAGAGGCTAAGATCCAGGAAGCAGTAGTGAAGGCCAAAGACATCGGTGATGAAATGATTAAGGAGGCGCATCAAGCTGTTGCGGATCAAAAAGCCAAGGCTCAGATGGGTATAGAGATTGAAAGAAAGAAAGCTTTGGCAGAAGTGAGAAATCAGGTTGTCGATCTTACGATTCTTTCGACTACGAGGTTGATTAAACAGTCAACAAATCGAGGGACGGCAGAAAAGTTGGTTGATGACGTTATTGAAGGAGTGGGGAAACTGTCTTGATACAAGAGAGCTTAGTAGAAGGTTATGCAAAGGCGCTGTTTGAAGTCGCTGTTGACAAGGGTGATACCGGTGACATAGAAAAAGACTTGGACGGTATAAAAGAGTTGTTCGGTAGCAATAATAAGTTTCGTGATATTCTCTACCATCCATCCATTGCAAAAACCGATAAAAAAGAGATTATCAACAAGGCCATCGTGCCTCAATGTTCCAGTAAATGGGTCAAAAATCTACTCTTCCTTTTGATTGACAAGAGAAGAGAGAGGGTCTTAGATTATCTGCCTGACATCTACAAAACTGTTGCAGGGAGAATAAGGGGGGTTGTGCCCGTAAAAGTCCAGACAGCAATTCCTTTGACCGAAGAGAAGCGTGCAAAACTGCAAAATAATCTCGAAAAATTGACAAAAAAGAAAGTGGAAATAGAAACAGTAGTTGATCAAGAGATCATTGGTGGAATGATTATCAGGATCGAGAATAAAATAATTGATGGAAGTATTACTAACCATTTGAAAAATCTTAAAAAATGTTTGTTAGAGACAGCTTTCGCTTAAGGGTGTCTTTATTTTTGTGGGGGAATATCAGGTATGACCAGTCCAGACGAAGTTGCTTCGATTATAAAGCGAGAAATTGAACAATATGAAGATAAATTGAAGATGGAGAGCGTTGGTAGTGTTCTCCAGGTAGGTGACGGTGTTGCCAGGGTTTATGGTCTGGATGACTGCATGTCAAACGAATTGTTAGAATTTCCGGGTGGTATTTTTGGAATTGCCCTTAACCTGGAAGAGGACAACGTCGGATGTGTATTGTTAGGACCTGATAAGGATATAAGGGAAGGCGATACCGTAAAGACTACGGGAAGGATTGTAGAAGTTCCTGTTGGAGAAGCATTGCTGGGAAGGGTGGTAAATGCACTTGGTCAGCCCGTTGATGGTAAAGGACCGATTGTTTCTGATAAATCTATGCCGGTGGAAGGTTCTGCACCAAACGTTGTTGAGAGGCAGCCGGTTGTTGAGCCATTACAGACGGGTATAAAGGCAATCGATTCAATGATACCAATTGGCAGGGGTCAGAGAGAATTGATCATTGGTGACCGACAGACTGGTAAGACGGCGATCCTTATTGATACGATCCTGAACCAGAAGGGTACGGGTGTCATCAGTATATATGTGGCAATTGGACAGAAGCTTTCCACGGTGGCAGGTGTGATTAAAACCCTTGAAGATAAAGGTGCAATGGAGAATTCAATCGTTGTTGTTGCATCTGCAAGTGATCCTGCACCTATGCAGTATCTTGCACCTTATTCTGGCTGTGCAATGGGAGAATACTTCAGAGATAAAGGTGGTCATGCCGTTATTATGTATGACGATCTTTACAAGCACGCTGTTGCATATAGACAGGTGTCATTATTACTCAGAAGGCCGCCTGGTAGAGAGGCATTCCCCGGAGATATTTTTAATCTTCACTCCCGTTTGTTAGAAAGGGCCGCTAAATTAAATGATGAACTTGGTGGCGGGTCCCTGACTGCTCTTCCGGTAGTGGAAACTCAGGCCGGTGATTATGCTGCTTATATTCCGACTAACGTTATATCGATTACAGACGGACAGATTTATCTTGAGAGTGATCTCTTCAATTCAGGTGTTCGCCCTGCTATTAGTGTGGGGTTGTCGGTGTCAAGGGTAGGTGGAAACGCACAGATTCCTGCAATGAAGAAGGTTGCCGGAGCATTACGACTTAACCTGGCCCAGCATAGAGAACTTGCAGCATTTGCACAGTTTGGTTCAGAACTGGATAAGTCAACACAGGACCAGTTGTCCAGAGGTGAGAGACTGATTGAGATATTAAAACAACCCCAATATATACCGGCACCGGTGGAAGAACAGGTTATCATGATTTTTGCAGCCATTAATGGCCATCTTGATGATATACCGACTGAAAAAATCAAAGATTTTGAAGGTAATTTTCTGAAGGAGATAAGAGACAAACATTCAGGAATTGCCATGGCTATAAAAGAGAAGAAGAAGATTGAAGAGGATACTGCAAGTAATCTGAACAGAGTAATTGCAGAGTTTAAGAAAGAATTTAACGCATAAGATCAATGAAAGTTTTTCGTCAAACATAAATGGTGTTTCCGTTTGTGCATAATTCGTAGTTAGCGGGATACATATAAAGAAAGTGTTATGGAAAGTACCAGAGATATAAAAAATAGAATCAAAAGTATTACAAACATCAAGCAGATTACCCGTGCAATGGAGATGGTCGCTGCTAACCGGCTTAAGAAAGCCGAAGGTAGGGCACTGTCCTCACGCCCCTATACTCAGAATATTACATCTATATTGAGTAATCTGACTGAATCTACCCCTGAAAAGGCGCATTTCTGTGAGCCGAAAGAAGAAGTAAAGAAGATTATGGTCTTATTAATTACTTCTGACAAGGGACTGTGCGGTGCGTATAATACAAATGCTATACAGCATACACTTAAGTTTCTTAAGGAAAACTCCCAGAAGGAGATAATCCTGCATTTGATGGGTAAAAAGGGAAATATCTTTTTTCAGAATAGGCCATATACGATCGGGGAGTATTATACCGATACGGTTGAAGATATAGGGCTCTCTTCACTGAAGGCGGGAGATCATAAAGTATCTGAAATAGTCGCAAAGATGATTGAAGACTTTGAAGGGGGCAACTTTGATGAGATCCATCTGTTTTACACGAAATTCAAGACCGTGATGAAATCTGATCCAGCTCGGGTAAGACTGCTTCCTTTAGAAAACATTGATGTAGACTCCGGAGAGAGTGAAGGGAAGAAGGCCTTGCAGGGAGATTGCATTTTAGAACCATCATCAGAAGTTATCTTTTCGAAGCTGCTGCCAAAATATCTTGAATGCCAGTTACGCCAGGCGATATTCGAGTCATTAACAGCAGAGTATGCAGCACGAAGAGTTGCGATGATTGCCGCGTCGGAAAATGCGGAAGAGATAATAGGCGAGCTTACTCAGGTGTATAATAAAGCAAGGCAGGAGGCTATTACTAAGGAATTGTTGGAAGTTGTGTCTGGATCAGAGGCAATGGCAGGCTGATTGTTGGTAGACCGTCTTCATGTTTTTCGTTTAAATATAAGATGTCAATTGATAAAGAGATCAAGATTGATTTTATCTGATAATATGAAAATTAACGATAATAGTATTGTAAGGAAAGAGAGGTAACTACGTTGAAAAAAGGGGAAGTAGTACAAATAATAGGGCCTGTGGTAGACGTAAGGTTTTCCCCAGGGGAGTTGGCTCCCATTCGAAATGCCTTGAAGATCGAGGATAAAAAGAGAAATATCAGCCTTGTCGCAGAGGTGGCGCAGCATATAGGTAATGATACTGCAAGATGTGTCGCACTTGCTCCGACAGACGGTATGGTAAGGGGAATCGAAGTTATTGATACAGGCGAACCGATATCAGTACCGGTAGGTAAGGAGGTGCTGGGTAGAATATTCAACATGCTTGGAGAGCCGCTTGATAACATTGGTGAAGTAAAGGCAAAGGAGCGTTATCCGATTCATCGTCCACCTCCCACGTTTGAGGAAAGAGAGGCGGTAACAACGATTTTTGAGACCGGTCTTAAGGTTGTTGATCTGCTCGCTCCTTTTGCAAAGGGAGGAAAGGTTGGCCTGTTCGGAGGTGCCGGTGTAGGGAAAACCGTTCTTATTATGGAGCTGATTAAAAGTATTGCCAGTGAGCATGGAGGATTCTCCGTTTTCTCCGGTGTGGGTGAAAGAACGAGAGAGGGAAATGACCTCTGGCTTGAAATGAAAGAGTCCGGCGTTTTGGACAAAACCGTTCTTATGTTTGGGCAGATGAACGAACCACCGGGTGCAAGATTGAGGGTCGCCTTGTCAGGACTTACCATGGCAGAGTATTTCAGGGATTCCCAGGGGCAGGATGTACTCCTGTTCATTGATAATATATTCCGTTTCGTACAGGCTGGTTCGGAAGTATCCGCACTGTTGGGGCGTATGCCTTCTGCTGTTGGTTATCAGCCAACTCTGTCTAATGAAATGGGAGACTTGCAGGAGAGAATTACCTCTACCAAGAAGGGTTCTATCACCTCTATGCAGGCTATATATGTACCTGCAGATGACTTTACCGATCCCGCTCCGGTTGCAACATTCCCTCATCTCGATTCCACAATATGGCTGTCCAGGCAGATTGCGGAGATGGGTATCTATCCTGCAGTTGATCCTTTGAAATCAACTTCGCGTATTCTTGACCCGCTCACTGTCGGAGAGGAACACTATAATGCTGCCAGAGACACGCAGAAAGTTCTGCAGCGCTACAACGACCTACAGGATTTCATTGCTATATTGGGTATGGAAGAGCTGTCTGAAGAAGACAAACTGATAGTGGGCAGGGCCAGAAGATTACAGAGATTCCTGTCTCAGCCGTTCTTTGTGGCAGAACAGTTTACGGGCATAAAGGGTAAATATGTTAAGATTGAGGATACCGTAAAAAGCATTAAGGAAATACTTGATGGCAAACACGATCATCTGCCGGAACAGGCATTCTACATGGTAGGTGGCATAGAAGAGGTAGTAGAAAAAGCAAAAGAGATGGAAAGTAAGTCGTAAATTATTTTCCTTTGGACAGATTTGATTGAAAGCAGAAGTGAAAGGATTTTTGCCTTCAACTACAATTAACTAAATTACTGACTCCATTACATTGGAAAACTTTAAATATTCTATTAACGGAGTTAATTTAAAACAATGGCAGAAAGTACTTATCAATTAGATTTAATCACTCCGGAAAAGGTAGTCTATAGCAAGGAAGTAACCGCTATAGTTGCCCATGGCACCAGCGGGTATCTAGGTGTAATGGCGCATCATACCCCCCTTGTTACTTCGCTTGAATCTGGTCCGTTTAAGATTACCGAACCCGGTGAGAAAACAGTTACCATGACTCTGGGCGGAGGTTTTATGGAAGTCAGAGGAAATAAAGTTGTTGTTCTTACTGATGCTGTAGAGGATCAGTAAGTTGTGGTTGATCCAAAACCACCCATCTACTGCGTTACTGTAAAAATTCCATAATCCTCACGTACTTTAGTACGTTCCGGTTCTAGAATTTTTACGTGCCTTGTATCTGGGCAGTTTTGGATCAACCACAGGTTCTCTGTATTCATTCTCTATTGACCCAAGCATTGTGTGAGCTGTACCAGGATAGAGTGTCACATCACTTAGGGTTCAACCAAAAAGAACGTGGTGCTATCGCATCTCATTTCCAGGCAATCTTCTTCCGCTTTTCACTCACTGAATCCTCGATGTAGCTCAGGCTACGCCTACGGTTCGACTTGATCCCAGAACAGAAAACGCCGTGGACTTTCAGATCGAACAAACCTGAGTGCGATAGATTGTAAAGTAATTTTTTCTCGAACCCTTACTTCCCGGATTCTAACCGCTAAACGTAGATTGACCTGATGTCTCATATTTTGTTTGAACATAGGAAATGCGAACGTACTGTTGGCACAATAGTTTACCGTTAGTGCTTCAACGGAAACCCAGTGGTTGAACCAATCCTGCACAGGTACAAGGCGCGTAATAATTTTGTAACCGTAACGTACTAATGTACTTGAGGCTAACGAAATTATTACAATAACGCCGTAGATTGGTGGTTTTTGTTCAACCACTAGTTAGAAAAGGAATGTAACTTTGGCGAAAATCATATACGGTGTTTGTAGTGAGGGCTCCGGACACTCTTCCAGAGCACGAGAGATCCTGAACTATCTAATCAACAAAGGTCATCAGGTAAAGGTTGTCAGTTACGACAAGGGATACAAAAATCTGCAGTCCGACTTTGATATAGTGGAAACTGAAGGGTTGAAAATTGCCAGTGTGGATAATAAAGTTTCTGTTGTAAAGACCTTTACTGAAAATATTAAAAAACTGTCTGAAGGCCATAAAAAAGTTAACGAATTGAGGGCCCTATTTAAGTCGTACCAACCGGATGCTGTCATAACTGACTTTGAACCCATAACGGCATACCTGGCACATCATTACGATGTTCCTCTTATCAGCCTGGATAACCAGCATCGTATGCGTTACATGATTTATGAATCACCAAGCGAACTGAAAAAGGACCAATTGATAACCGAAGCAGTAATAAAAGCAATGGTCCCAAAACCAGATGTTTCATTAGTAACTACATTTTATTATGGAAAAGTGAAAAATGAGAGAACCTTTCTGTTTCCCCCTATTTTGCGGCAGGAGGTTTTGGAGAGAAAACCGGTTAATGGAAACCATATATTGGTATACTTCACCAGTGGTTACGAATCCTTTCTCGATCTTTTAAAACAGTATGAGAGAGAAACCTTCATCGTTTACGGTTACGACGAGGAGCGCACAGAAAAAAATCTTATCTTCAAACCCTTCAGTCGCCATGAATTTCTTGACAATCTGGCAAACAGTAAAGCAGTCTTTGCAACTGCAGGGTTCACTCTCATGACAGAATCTTTTTATTTGAGAAAACCCTATTTAGCCCTGCCGATGAAAGGGCAATTTGAACAGCAGCTTAACGCTCTATGGTTGGAAGAATTAAACCTTGGTATGAATGGAAATCAAGTAGACTACCATCATATTGGTAGCTTTCTCTACCACGCTCCTGAATTTCAGGCCAAACTCAATCAATATAAACAAAAAGATCAAAACGAGATAAAAAGGAAACTGGATGAACTATTTGCCTCTGACTGTAAACTTTTACTAGGTTTTCATAGCAACAGAAAACGACTGAATAAAATCCCTGATAACGCGAAAACTGAAGAGAAGTAGGATCTTCATCCCTGCCCTATTGACTCAAGCTTTGTGTGCACTCCGGTAACAGGATAGATCGTCATATCACTTCTCCTCTAAATCGTGTAAATTGCAAGTTCAATCTTCATATTGCATACAATTGGGTCTTGAATATAGCCTTGGAAGGTAGTTGATGCTTTTTTTGCACCATTTTAAGTCTCTGTGTATCAAGCCTTCCCGCTAGAATGGATTTGTCAGGCTTTTAGTCTTTTGTTTTAACGCGCAGAGGACGCAGAGAGTAATAAAGGTTGAAGACAAATAAGAAGCGATTTATTCATCATGTATGAATACTAGATATCAGAGAAGATAATTGGTGCTGCAATAGAAGTACATCGTATTTTGGGACCAGGACTTTTGGAATCGTTTATGAAGATGCGCCTTGCCATGAGTTACATCTGAGAGGATTGCAATTTAAAAGACAAGAGAGTATACCAATTCCTTATAAAGGTATCAAACTTGGTTCAGATCTTCGCTTAGACTTATAAGTAGATGATAAGGTAATTGTAGATTTGAAAGCTATCGAAACGAAAGGCACAACATTAGGTATTATTATGCAGAATAATGGTGTCTGTCAACATTCACGAATGATTTATATTTCAGGTAAAGCTAAGGACTTAACAATCTTCTTTACCAACATATTTGGGATCTCATTATGTCTTGGAATTGCTTCCACATGGCCTGTCTTTGGATTACACCATAATGAGTGTGAACCACCCTCTCTTTTAAGAAAACATCCGTGTTTGCGCAGATGTTTAAGTAAAGCATACCTTTTCATTCTATAGTTACAACTTCCTTTATAGCATTCTTTGGCACACCACGTAAAACGTCACTTCTGCGGTCTTCAAGAATTAGAGAAATAGCTCCAGACAAACTCTTTCTACACTCATCGAGTGTCTTACCCTGCCCGTTTGCACCTGGAATCTCAGGACAGTATGCGATATACCATTCTTCATCTTTCTCAAAAATCGCCGTAAATTCATTATGCATTTACAATCTCCACCAATTATTATCTGTTATCACAATTTAAGAAAAGATCAATTTTGTAATGATAAAATAGTACCATATCTATGTCAATAGAATAAATACCTCATGATTCGGAGCTGTGAATAGCATAATCGGGGAACGCCATACCTGTTTATTTGGCATATGAAAATACAAAAGTAGTGACAATTCACTTTTACCACATTTTAAATATCTTCAAAAAGATAGTCTTATTTATACAAGTAAGATTTACATACATTTATAATAGCTGGTGTAGTGTCTGGAGATTTTCTATATTAGCTATTAATTAAAGAAACTAACGCTGTCAAGCTCGGCGACCTCCCCGTCCGGCAAGCCGTTCGGCAGGTGAACCTCAGCGTTAGGGTAAATTTAAATAGGGAAAAAGGAGAAACATAAGTTGATTCTGTCTGGTGGTTTTGAATAGTTTCTATTTTGGTCCGTGTTCATAAGTAATCGAAAAGTTTTCATGTATTGCTTCATTTGATGAATATATTAACCTATAAGTTCATCGATTGCATAAAGCCTTGCTTTTTAATGCGCTTAAACCCTTTTTTATTTCCTGCATTAATGGCACATCAGAATGAATAGCGATGGTTTCTTTCCAACTTTCAAATTCGTCCGGACTCACCAGGACAGCGGCAGGTATCCCATTTTTTATAATTAGTACCGTTTTGAGTGGTGCTAACGATTTTGACAAGGTTGTTTAACTTCATTCTTGCTTCTGAAAGAGATAACGTTTTGGTACTTTTGACAAGCAAAGCAGTAGAGGGTGGGAAGGCGCTAGTAATGCAAAGAAAAGACTTTCGATTACTTCTTTCCTTTGAGTAAAGGTTGGCGACGTTGTTCAAGTCTCTCCTCTGCCTCTGATCTCCTCAAGTATAAGGGCTCAAGTGTCTCCATTTCGCAGCGTTCACCCTGCTCATACCTTTTCAGACCCAGTTTAGCAACGTTCAGGGCACTGGCAACGCCCAACCCATCGGGTGATAGCGTAAGGTTCTTCTGAGCAAAAATATCTTTATACGGTATGATACCGTCACCGAAAAGGAGAGTCTGATCTGGTAGGATGTTCAGAAGATCTTTGGGGGGAATGAGCAGATAATCGGTAGTTCGTTTTTGCTCACTACCGCTCCTTGTATAGATACAGGCATATACACTCTTTCGTTTTGCATCTATTACCGGGCAGAAAGTATTTACGTCGCTTTTTACGTTTTCTGCCAAGACATCTAAAGTGGGAACGCTGATAATAGGCCTATTCAACGAGTAGGCGAGTGTTTTTGCACAGGTTACCCCAACTCTCAACCCGGTATAGGAACCGGGGCCTATGCTGACGGCGACAAGGTCGATATCATGGGGAGTCCATGGTACTTCTTGAAAGAGAGAATTGAGTGAAGATCCAATATCCTTATCCTGGCCCAATCCCTTTCCAAACGTCTTCGTACCAACACTCATGCCATTGTCACAGAGACATACACTTCCAATGGCGCCGGAGGTTTCAATACCAATTACCTTCATTTGATTTAATTCCTCTGCTCGCGGGATAACGTTTTATTCATGCAAGTTGTATTGTTTGATCTCATTTTATAGAAAAAGGAGTGTAAGTCAACGCCATTATAGGGTCGGTTTGTTGATTGAAGAAACAGCTTTTATACTAAAACCGATTTGGTTTTCGGTTTTACTGGAAACCAAATCTTGGTTGCAGTTATCCTCGCTCAATTTTATCTCGGATTTTATCGGAAAACCATTATCAGATGAGGATATTACAAGATTTACCCCTTCTCTTGTATCAATTTGGTTTAACCTCTATAATATGTAACAATCATAGCACAAGGATTGTTTAGCTCCGACATTCAAAATTTTGCAATTAGCAATGTTTGGAGGAATAAGATGACTTCTGTAATAAACAGATTTTGCAGTGCTCAATGTTAATGTTATATTTTGCACAATTATTCAGCGAATTATAAAACAGATTTCAGGATTCAGAATGAAAAACTTCAAATACAATTGTCATGATGCGTATTGAATAAGGTTAAAATTCTTATATTAGAGACGTGCTTAACGTAGTTGTGGATTAATGGAATAGTTTACTAAACTGCTAAATTATTTTTAAGCTAAGCTGAAAAAAACCGCTTTCAGCGGGGAGTATTCTATTTTAACGCAGAGGCGTAAAGGGCGCGGAGAAAAAACAAATTTTGTTGTTTGGGTTTGAAACTGAAACCCAACTTTCACTCTGTGTCCTCCACGACCTCGGCGTTAAGGCCTTTTAGTCTGAAATTATCGATTTAAACACAATGAAAATAACTGCTTACCTGCCCGAAAGGTACCCGTCCCCGCCAGAAAGAGCGTCGGGCAGGCAAGCAAAACATCGACAACATGTTGGTAACTTTGGCACTCTGAGCGCCTAATGCAGGCTTACCGTTTGATCTAAGTTGTATCGAGGCAAACAACCTTCTGAATTCTCTCTTCTTAATTCTGGATTCTGAATAGATACCATTTTGGATTGAATGTAATTAAAATTTTATAAAAAGGTAACCCAGAACGGTGAACTCTGAACCTGTGAACAGTTACCGTTTCGGTTGAACCCATTTTCTGTTAGTTCATAATGTTTGTATCAATACCTACAACGATCGTTTTAAGCATTGCGGCTTTTTTTGCGGCTGTGGTAAGTGGGGCTACGGGGATCGGTGGGGGGACACTCCTTCTGGCGGTAATAATGGTAACGGTGCAAACTGAGTACGTTGTGTCATTACATGCAGCGTTACAACTGATCAGTAACGGTACCCGGATTACAATCTATCGAAAAAACATTAATTGGAAAGTTACCTGCTATTTTCTGGTTGGAATTATTCCCGGAGTCATTCTCGGGATTTACACGTTCTCGCTCCTGGACAAGTCGACAATCAAGCTTATAATGGCGCTGCTTATCCTGGTAACGACCTATTTACCAAAGAGCAGTTCTCAGAGGAATTCTCACCTACCCATTTTTATTCCTTTGGGTTTTATTGCAGGAGTGATCGGGATATTTTTTGGGGCGATAGGCCCTTTTATCGCACCTTTTTTTATCAGGAACGATATTGTAAAGGAAGAACTTGTTGCTACGAAGGCTACTCTCCAAATTATTGTACATGCCCTAAAAATTCCGCTATTTGGGTTTATTGGGATCAATGTTATCCATTACTGGCAGCTAATCTTGATTCTGAGTCTCTTCTTGATAGGGGGAACTATCATCGGAAAGAGACTTCTCAATAAGCTTTCAAAGAGACACTTTAAAACTGTTTTTAAGATCATTCTTACCTTAATCGCTATACACATGCTGGTTAACTATTTTTTTACTAACTATCTGAATAACTGATTTGTATAATAACAAAAAAATTTTTTTTACTTGCTGTTCTCCATATTTAAACAATCTTTGTGTACTTTTTGGCTTTGTGTGATTATGAGTAATTTTATTTGAACGAACAAATCTCCTTATACGTATGAAGATTGGAAAATATGAATTACATAACATAGAGACGGGTACATTTGGTTTGGACGGAGGGGCAATGTTCGGTATTGTACCAAGGAATTTATGGAGCAAAACGAATACTCCTGATGAGGAAAACAGGATCGACATGGCACTTCGATCACTCTTAATAATGGGTGATAACCGCAATATCCTGGTTGATACAGGTGTTGGTAACAAGTTTACCGAGAAGCAGAAGAAAATTTATAGGATTGATCAGGAGAAGAGTAGTTTGAAGAGTTCTCTCAAAAAGTACAACCTGGAAACAGAAGATATTACCGACGTCATATTGACCCATCTCCATTTTGATCATGCAGGAGGGGCAACGAGTATTGAGGATGGTGAACATATCCTCACGTTTCCCAATGCGGCCTATTACGTTCAAAAAATGAATTATGAGTGGGCTTCAAATCCTAGTGATAGAGATAGAGGCAGTTATTTGAAGGAGAACTTTCTTCCCCTAGAGGAAAAAGGAAAACTGGAACTGGTGGAAGGTGAAGGTGAGATT
The DNA here is from genome assembly GCA_965222815.1 of Candidatus Scalinduaceae bacterium. GTDB lineage: Bacteria > Planctomycetota > Brocadiia > Brocadiales > Scalinduaceae > SCAELEC01. The sequence goes on along the minus strand of CBDCUS010000014.1, from coordinate 2,713,252 downwards.
TTTCCCCATATCGATCTATTGGTCTCTCATGGACATACAAGAGGACAGCAGCTCGTAAAAGTGTCGGATGACAGACAGACTCTTGTCTTTTGTGCCGATTTAATACCTATGGTATCTCACATCAAGCTACCGTATATCGCGAGCTACGATAATCATCCCTTGAAAACAATAGATGAAAAGAGGGAGCTTCTATCATCGGCTAGCTCCAATAGTTGGATACTGTTCCTGGGACATGATGCGAGTTCGGAAGCGGTTAAGATAGAAAAAACGGAAATTGGATTTACGGTAAGAGAAAAAGTGAAAATGAGGTAAATTGTATGAAACTTTCAGGTAAGGTTGCTCTCGTAACTGGGGGAAGCAGTGACAAAGGGGGTGCAATTTCTGAGCTCCTGGCATCTGAGGGTGTCTCGGTAGCCATAAACTATCTAAAAAACAGAGCAAAGGCGGAGTCGATCTTAAAAAAGGTTGAGGAAAATGGAGGTAGGGCGATGATATGCCAAGCAGATGTCGCTGAGAAGGAGAGTGTCGACTGTATGGTTGATACAATCCGTAAGCAATTTGGAGGAGTTGACATTCTCGTAAATAGCGTACAGGGTAAAATCCGCCGGAAACCTTTTGAAAAAACAGTATGGAACGAATATGTAGAGAATTTAGAGGGAGCAGTTAAGGGCGCTTACAACTGCTGCCAATCAGTTCTTGGAGATATGAAAAATAGGAAATGGGGAAGGGTCATCAACGTTATTGATAATATCGTGAATGATCCGGTCTCGGGATACAGCAACTATATCACTGCTCAATCTGCCATGGTCGGTTTTACACGCGGTCTAGCAGTCGATTTGGGGCCTGATGGGATAACCGTTAACTTAATCAATACCGGTTTCACCGTTACCGGAAAAACCCCTCATGCACCACCCAATGTTCAGGAGGCGATAGCGCGGCAAACACCTTTAAAACGTCTCGCATTACCATCCGACATTGCAAAAGCCTTGCTTTTCTACGCTTCAGATTGGTCTGATTTTGTTACCGGGAATTGTCTGATAGTGGATGGTGGTAAGGCGATGCATTAAATGCTATTCAATTCTCTGGGATTGGCAAGGACTATTGAGTCTATGTAATTATAAGAGGTGTAAAAGGTTACTATCAAAAAGCGCCCGCATGTTCAGGTCGTTTAGATTGGGACTCTTTTAACTTGATTTTTCAGATTCCATGAGTTATCCTTACGTGGCGCGCATCCATATATTGGCACACTGTCTGTGATTAGGTTAACGGTAACCTATTACACTGTTTGAGCTTATTCATTAACATTCGCACTACTTTGTTACCACGTCAAGAAAATTCAACTAGTATCTTTTTGAGGAAAAACTTATGAAAAAGAGACGATTTTCAATTTTGGCTTTCATGATGTTACTTTCGTTACTTACTGGTTGTATTCAGCTTAAACCTATTCGCATTTCTGATGATACGAAAGCGTTTGTTTCTGATACAAAAAAACGCTTTAAAAAAACGAGTTTGGAAAAAGATTTTTTTATGGGAAAGTATGTGCCAAAAATTGACAATTTCATTATTATTCTTGATACATCATCTTCGATGGGTGTACCTTACGAGAATAAACCTTTTGAAGGTTATACCAAGTTGTCGGTTGCCAAAGATTTTATAAAACGGATGAACGATACAGTGCCTGAAATGAAAATTAAGGGGGCTATTCAGACATTTGGTAATAAAGTTACGCCACAGACAGAGACGGTGTATGGGCTAACAACCCACACGCGCTCCGGTCTAGAGCAAAGCTTAAACGGTATACAAGTTTCTGTTGAAGGCAATAGCCCAGCCGGGGTTGCCATCGATGCTACAAGTAAGCTGTTAAGTAGGGTGGAAGGCAGGAATGCCGTTATTTTTCTCAGTGACGGTGAGCGGTTGGAAGATAACCCGTTTATGAAGGTTCGGGCATTAAGAGAGAGATATGGAGTGAACACCTGTTTTTACTCTGTTTGGGTAGGAAACAAACCTGAAGGTGAGAGGGTTATGAAAAGGCTTGCTCAAGAGATGCAATGCGGTTTTTCGATAATCGTTGCTGAAACGTTGTCAAAAGAAGCGATGGATAGTGTTGTAAAACAGGTGTTCCTAGCAACAAGTGGGAGCATTCAGGGAGACAGCGACGGGGATGGCGTTTATGATGATGCAGATATGTGCCCCGCTACACCGAGAGGGGTTCCCGTAGATAACAGAGGATGTCCACTAGTACAAAAAAGATCTCGCATTGATAGCGATGGGGATGGTGTTTATGATGATATGGATAGGTGTCCCGGTACACCGAGAGGAGTTTCCGTAGATAGCAGAGGATGTCCTCAAGTACAAAAAAGATCTCGCGTTGATAGCGATGGGGATGGTGTTTATGATGATATGGATCGATGCCCCGGCACACCGAGAGGAGTTTCCGTGGATAGCAGAGGGTGTCCTGTGGAACAGAAAAAGAGTAGAATTGATAGTGACCGGGATGGTGTTTATGATGATGTAGATTGGTGTCCCGACACACCAATTGGAGTTGAGGTAGATGGGAAGGGGTGTCCAAAAATGGGCCGATTAGATGCGGATGGAGACGGTGTTTACGATGAGCTTGATGAGTGTCCTGATACCCCAATCGGAGCTGAAGTAGACGAAAAAGGGTGTCCTAAGGGGCTCCAGGCGGGTGATGACACTGACGGGGACGGTATTTACGATGATCGCGACGAATGCCCAGATACACCGAGTGGGGCTATAGTCGATTTCAGGGGTTGCTGGATAATCAAGGGTGTTCAATTTGAATACAAAAAGTGGGACATCTCTCCTCAGTTTACTACAAACCTGGATAATGCGATAAATGTTTTGAACAGGAACCCGGACTTGGAAATAGAGATAGTTGGACATACTGACAATATTGGGTCAATGGATTATAATATCGATCTTTCTGAGAAAAGGGCCAATGCAATTAAGGAATATTTTGTAGAAAATGGTATTAGTGGATCGAGAATAACCACAACTGGAGTTGGCTTTGCTCAGCCGATTGCAACAAATGATACACCTGAAGGTAGGGCATTAAACCGGAGGGCTGAATTGGTGCCTATCAAGTAACTAAGTTCGTGTATAGGAGTATAAATTTCTAAAATTGTCAGTGGGTTAGAAACCCGGGTGGATAAGCACCAAATTATTAATTCCAAATAACAAACAAATCACAACCAGTCCTCGTCCGGTACGGGCGGGCTGATGGGTAAACAAACACTAAGTTCCAAAGATATTGGTTTGGGTCATTTCTAACTACTGACAGGTAATGAATAACTCCTGTTGGGTTCTGAATCGGCTAGGTTACGAACTTTAAAGGTACAAAAATTTTGCAGGATACCTAACATCCTTCTATTGTTCATCAGTTGTTGGTTCAATAGTAATTTAGATCGTAGGCTTGCAATATCTGCCCAAGCGAGTGATTGAATTTCTTCGGTAAACAGTTAATGAAATTCTATGGAAAATAGCAAAACTCTTGTTCTGCTGGTAGAAGATAGTGACAGTCACATAGAAATGATTCGGAATGTATTAGAATCAAGAGAAGTGCAGATAAACCTAGATGTTGTTCACAATCTTGCAGAAGCACGAATCCATCTCAATAAATTAATCCCTCACCTTGTAATTGCCAGTTACCTATTGCCAGATGGTAAAGGCATTGAACTGTTACCTTCACAAACGGAGAAAATTCCATTTCCCTTATTAGTACTTGATGAGCATGAGGATGCACAGGTGGCAGTTGAAGTGGTGAAGCGGGGTGCTGTCGATTATCGAGATAAGTCTGAACGCACAGTAACCGACTTGCCCAATATTTGCGCGAAGATTCTGCGTGAGTGGGACAACAACGTTACCCCTGTTCGGGTACAAGGGCAAATTATTACATTGTCAAATGTTATCAAACAGATTCCTTATAGTGTGATTATAACGGATTGCAGGGGTAACATAGAATACATTAATCCGAAATTTACCCAGATGACTGGTTACACGTTAGAAGAATCCATCGGAAAAAATCCGCGTTTTTTAAAATCAGGTAAATTATCTCGAAGTGTATACAAAGATATGTGGGAAACCATTACGTCTGGCAAGGAGTGGCGAGGTGGATTTTGTAATCGAAAGAAGAGTGGCGAACTTTATTGGGAGTCAGTAACTATTTCTCCAATCAGGAACATGAATGGAGTGATAACACATTTTGTTGCGGTTAAGGAAGATATTACCGAGCAGAAAAGGATGGAAGAGAAACTTTTTCAATCTGAGAAATTGAAATCACTAGGGATAGTGGTATCCGGGATTGCCCATGAGTTTAATAATATCCTAGCCATAATAAAGGGGTATGCACAATTTCTTGAAATGTACCATCGAAATGAGTCCGAATTGAAGGTAGGTCTCAACACAATTAGTAAGGCAAGCGACGATGGTGCTGCTATTGTTCGGAGAATGAAGGACTTTGTGACAGCAGACGGAAGTTCCATGTGGTTTGAATCGGTAGACGTAAATGAGCTGATAAAACATGCGATTGCTTATTTAATGCCAAAATGGAAGATGATGGCAAGTGATAAGGGTATATGTTATGACGTAGACATGGAAAACCTGATGAACGTGTCGGCAGTCAAGGGTACCCCCTCAGAGTTGAGAGAGGTATTGATAAATATAATAAATAACTCGCTTGAAGCAATGCCGAACGGTGGGAAGCTCACGTTCCGGTCGTGGGGCAGTGGGAAGAAAGTGTATGTCGCTATTTCTGATACCGGCAGGGGTATGTCGGAAGAGGTTCGGAAAAGATTGTTTGATCCATTTTTTACGACGCGAATGCCTGAAGGTACGGGTTTAGGTATGAGCGCAGTATATGGCATAATAAAAAGGCATAATGGTGAAATAAGTGTGGAGAGTCAGTTGGGTGTTGGAACAACCATTACACTGGAATTGTGGGCAACGAAAAAAGCGGTCCACTCAATTATTTCTCCACGAACAATTCATGAGGTTATTAAACCTCTATACGTTCTTGTTGTGGAAAGTGAGCAGGAAACCTGCAAGGTTTTAGGTAAATTCTTTACGAAAAAAGGTCACAACGTGAAATGTACTGATAATAGTGAGGAGGCAGTTGTACTCCTGAAAAAAGAGAAATTTGATTTGGTCTTGTATGATATGGCAATGAAGGGGGAGAACAGGGATATCGATTTCATAAAATTTCTTGATTCTTTGGACAAGAGGCCGAAAATTGGTTTTATGACTGATTGGAGAGATAGGGTTGATTTTATGAGGGGTGAACGCTTTAAAGAGGATTTTGTATTGAAGAAGCCGTTTGATTTTTCGGAGTTGTCAATAACGGTACATGTTTTATTCAGCAATTTGGGGAAATAAAACAAAACTTCGAAAATCTGGACACCGATTATGGCCTTGACATATTATGAAACTTGATATAACATTGAGCATCTCTACGGGGAAGTGATTAGGAAGCCAAATGAAGCGAGTATAAATTTTCGGTAGAATGCTTAAGAAGCGAGGTTAAGATGCGGTGGATTCCAGAGTTTTCACTTCAGTTGTGAACTTGAAAATTTCCGTAATCTCCAATAATGTTAGGGATAGTTTTGTGTTTCATATTCTTTCGTATTGTAATCGATTGAGTCTCTCTTGATCGAAACATCCGCCTCAGGTTTTCAAGCTACCTGCCACTCAAAACGCCCATTTTCCCCTTTTTATTAATCAAGGTCAGGAAGGTATTGTATAGATGCGATTGGGCCTCGTCTGATTTTAGCACCCTTTCTATTCATTTTCTTATTGTTTTAGAAAAGGAATTTTGTGATAAGGTAAATGATAATAACGGTAAAAAGGACTTTCAGCGAAACCTTGAAGAGTGCATGAAAGCCCTTTTACCGTCTTTGGCGAGGGGGAAAGGAGAAGCCCTCGCAAGATGAGTACGGTAACCCCGATTACGCTGTGGCGGCAAGACGGGAGGGCGAGGCTCGAAGTAACGGAGATGAAGGCTCCGGCCACATTTACCCCCGTACTCATCTCAAGTTTTTTACACCAGGTATGAGATTACCTGATGGAATGTTATAAATCTCTCTTCTATTTTTTCTTAAGTCCATTATACATGGTTGTCCTGAAACCTCTTTACTTCACTTTTGAGCGCTTTACTTAATATCATGAGAGCTATCTCACTATCCGACCTGCGGCGATAATAGGGAGAGTTCTGTAGCTCTTTTAGCTCCTGGATCATCTCTTTGATATTCCCATCCCTTTTTTCATTATAATATATTTGTAAACACTTACCCATGGCAACCTTTCGCTAAGTATATTCAAGTTAAATCAAGTTACTTTAATTCTGTTTGCCTTTATAACCGTAGATTGGTTCTATGTCAAGGAAAAAATACAATATTTTGTATATTTTTTTTCTCCAGTTACTATATATGGTGATTATGGTGAGATTGTCTGAGAAACATAAGAGGTAAAAAAGTGGTAGGAATTCAACAGGGAGAAAGAGGGATATTTCGTATCTCGATAAACAGTAATCCTTTAGATCATTATATCTATTCGGAAAACAGGTTAAGTTTACTATCTGGTATGCATCTGTGCTGCTTGAACTTGAAAAGGTGATATTGTGTCCAAGAGTGTTTGAAAGGGAAAATGTTTCCCGGGGCAGGCAGTAGATTTTTGAGTAACCTGATTGTGTCCAATAACGTTTGATTTTGGTATATGATATCGATTGGAGAGATAATTAATCAAACTTATCAATGATTTCATTTGGTTTTGGGTAGGTACATGCTCCTCTTCAAAATTGCCGACAAGGCAGATTCCAATGGCAATTCTGTTTGTGTCCATGTTTGCTGTATGGGCTCCATGTATCTGTTTAGTCCATCTCTCTCCAACTTCAATCTCGCCATCTTTTGAACCGGAGCCGTTACCGATAACGAAATGGTAGGCCAGGCCATTTGCCCATTTTCTTTTCTCTCTATGATAGGTATCAAAGGCATGGGCATCCCCACCGTTGGTGGCACTATGATGGATAACAATCTGCCGCCATGAATTCTCCTCTACGTCTACTCTGCACAATCCATCGATATCCACTAAAACAGTGACAGTTTTGTCTGCTCCGATAAATGGGAGACTGATGAATAGGCAGACTGCGGTTATGATCTTTGCAAGTGCAAAAATTCTCACATGCCTCTCTGTTATACTCATAATTTTGTCATTATAATACGAATCGGTGACATAAATCAATTTAAATCATATATCAACATATATCGGTTGCTTTTATGTCTCTCTCCATATTTCTCGGAAATAGTTAAGATCCTTCAGTCATCTGCTAGTGTAATTTGGTCAAATAGCGTTGTCTTGACACTCAATAGTAATTATGATAGGATTTAACAATATTAATGATTCTTGGATAATAATTGCTGTAAGATGCCAATATGCAATGACTTATGCTGGATTTGCAGAAATAGTTATAGCTCTACCACTCAACAAAAAGTTCCATTACAGCATCCCACAATCGTGCAGCAACCAAATAGGAGTTGGCAAGAGGGTTAAGGTCCCATTTAGGGGGCGAACTACCATTGGTTATTGTGTGGGATTAACAGATGTTTCTGGCGTTGAAAAAACGAAAGATATTATTCAAGTAATTGATGCGAAACCTATTTTCACTCCTCAGCTATTGGCTATCTCAAAGTGGATGGCAAATTTCTATTTTTGCGGTTGGGGTGAAGCATTAGAGACTCTTCTCCCCTTTGCTGTCAGAAGCACTTATCACGCAAAGACGGTAAATGTGATAAGGTTATCCAAAGACGGAGGAGCTATAAAAGAGATTCTCTCCACACTTAAGAAAAGAGCCCCCAGACAGGCGAGTGCCCTTGAATTGCTTCTCCAGGAAGTTGAGATGACCGTTCATGATTTATCAAGGGTGAGCGGCTGTAATTTGCAAAGCATATACAGACTCAGAGATCGGGATCTTGTTAGTCTCCGAAAAAAACCTGTTGAAAGCAGTCCCATATTTGGAAAACAACGGGTTAAAAAAACTGATCATTTGAGTCCCACAAAAGAGCAGCAAGATGCTATACTGCTTATAAAGAGGAGGTTGAGGGAGGGTAAGTACCGTACCGTACTATTAAGAGGTGTCACCGGAAGCGGCAAAACGGAGGTCTATCTCCAGGCAATTGCCGAGGCGATTACTTTGGGGAGAAAAGTGATAGTACTGGTACCTGAGATATCACTTACTCCACAAACAATTGAACGGTTTAAATTGCGTTTTGACAAAATAGCGGTTTTGCACAGCAGTCTAAAAGAGAGGCAGAGGAGTGATGAATGGTGGGGAATTAAAAATGGAAATGCCGACATTGTTATCGGGGCACGTTCGGCACTCTTTGCCCCTTTGAGCAATTTAGGCTTAATTGTAATAGATGAGGAGCATGAGAACACCTTCAAGCAGGATAGCTCACCACGTTATAATGCACGAGATTTAAGTTTGGTCAGGGCAAAATATGAGAATGCCGTTGTTGTCCTTGGTTCTGCAACTCCCTCACTTGAAAGCTACCATAATGCAGATATGGGCAGGTATGATTATGTTGTCCTAAAGAACCGGATTGGTGAAAAACCTCTTCCGAGTGTCCAGTTAGTTGATATGAGGCGTGAGATACGAAGAGGGAAAAACTCAAGTCTCTCGAAGTATCTGGAATTGAGTATGAAACGAAGTCTATCTCGGAAAGAACAGGTAATTCTGTTCTTAAATAGACGCGGTTTCTCGTCATTTATCAGTTGCCGGAGGTGCGGTTTTGTTTTAACGTGCAAAAAATGTGATATTTCTTTGACCTATCATAAGAGTCGAAATGCCGTAGTGTGTCATTACTGTTATCATGAAATGTCAGTCCCAACAGAGTGTCCTGATTGTAAATGTTCTAAAATAAATTTCTTTGGATTTGGAACTGAAAGGGTAGAGGAAGAGATAAAGGCAAAATTTCCTTCATATGAACTGTTGAGGATGGACAGTGATACGATGCGTGGGCACGATGCACATGAAAAGGCATTTTCTGCCTTAAAACGCGGTGATGTTGACATTCTATTGGGTACACAAATGATAGCCAAAGGTCTTGATATCCCAAATGTTACACTCGTTGGGGTGCTCTCTGCAGATACGATAATTAATCTGCCTGATTTTCGTGCAAGTGAGAGGACTTTCCAGTTACTTTCCCAGGTTGCTGGAAGAACCGGAAGGGGGAGCAAGGAGGGGCACGTTATTATTCAAACGTATAATCCAGATCATTATAGCATTATCTTTGCTGCGTCACATAATTATGTCGGTTTTGCAAAAAAAGAACTTGAATATAGAAAACAACTATATTATCCTCCCTATGGGCGGTTGGCAAGAATTGTCTTACGGGGAAAAAAGGAAGAGGATGTCAAAGAGAGATCTATGAATTTAGCTCGAAAGTTAAAGGATGCTTCAAGTGCATATAATAAAGCAGCTGAAATCCTGGGTCCTTCACCCGCACCCGTTACCAAGGTTAAGGATAACTATAGGTGGCACATTGTTGTAAAGGCACATAATATTGAGTATTTACAACAGGTTTTACAGAATATTAAGGATGAACCCAGGCAGTCGAAGAGAGTGCAAACCGTAATTGACGTTGATGCCTATATGATGTTATGAGCGGTTCTCTATTTCCTTAATATTTTGATGTCTCTTAAAATAGATAAATTGTTATCGAGAGGTGAATATGCCAGAGAATGGATTAAGTGCTGAAGCGTTTTTTGCCGAAGGAAGTGGGCTAACGTATAGTGATTTTATCATCTTACCCGGTCACATCGATTTTGCGGTAAAAGATGTTGATTTAGAGACGCACATAACACGAAATCTTACCATAAAAAGACCCTTAGTGAGCTCCCCGATGGATACGGTGACTGAGTCAAATATGGCCATTCATATGGCCTTGATAGGTGGGTTGGGGATTATACATTATAATAATACAATAGAGGAACAGGAAAAAGAGGTTCGAATGGTCAAGCGATATGAGAACGGTTTCATCACGTATCCTGTTACCCTTAGCCCCGAAAATATTATTGCAGATGTCTATAACATTAAAGAGACATATGGATTTTCCGGAATACCCATAACCGAAGACGGAACATTACAGTCTAAACTCGTTGGAATTGTTACCAGAAGAGATATCGATTTTGAAGTCGATAGAACGAAAAAGCTCAAAGAGATTATGGAGACGCAACTTGTTACCGCACCCGCGGGCGTCTCTCTTTCAGAAGGAAACAGAATCCTCAAAGAGTCGAAGAAGGGGAAACTTCCCATTGTTGACAAAGAGGGAAGATTGGTATCATTGATGAGCAGGACAGATCTTTTGAAAAATGAGGATTTTCCTTATGCGTCAAAGAATAAAGAGAAACAGTTGCTGGTGGGGGCCTCGATCTCAACCAGAGATGAAGATAGAGAACGGCTACAAGCCCTTGCAGAAGCGGGAGTAGACATCATCGTGATTGATTCTTCCCAAGGGGACTCTATCTATCAACACAACATGATAAAGTATGTGAAAAAAGAGTTTCCGCATATCGAGGTGATTGGAGGAAACGTCGTAACTGCTAATCAGTGCAAATCTCTGATTGATGCAGGTGCAGACGCCCTGCGTATCGGTATGGGAGCGGGTTCTATCTGTATTACACAAGACACCCTGGCAGTAGGAAGGTCTCAAGGTTCGGCGGTGTACCACTGCGCAAAGTTTTCCAGAGAATATGCGAAGATACCGGTAATTGCAGATGGTGGTATCGCGAGTATCGGTCATATCGTTAAGGCCTTGGCATTAGGAGCAAGTTCGGTAATGCTTGGTGCATTGCTTGCAGGCACAAGCGAGACACCTGGTGAATATTACTATGAGGGTGGAGTTCGATTGAAAAAGTATAGAGGCATGGCATCTCTGGAAGCGATGGAGAGGGGTGGCGGAAAGAGATATTACTCGGCGGAAGAGAAAGTGAAAATTGCTCAGGGTGTTTCCGGTACGGTCGTAGACAAAGGATCTGTTGTCAATTTTGGAGAGTATATCATAAAGAGTCTCTTGCACGCCTTGCAGGGTATCGGTTATAGAACGGTGAAGGGTTTACATGAGGGAATTTATAATGGAACTCTTGCATTTGAAGCAAGATCCTCTTCTGCTCAAGGTGAAGGTACCGTTCATGATCTACACTCCTATACACTACCTGATGCGAAATTATTTTACTCATCAGAGAGGAAAAGGGCATAAGTAGTAGTTTTCATTCAACCACTAGATCTTTAAACTATGTGGAATGATCGTCTATTTTTCACAGTAAAATATGATGAGGTGTCGCAGTTATGAGCTTAAAATATGCTATTTTTTCTGTTTTCTGTACCCTGTTTCTCTTGATCAACGGCTGTGTGACAAGGACAATTACGGTAAAGACCAACCCAAGCAATGCTACCGTATACGTTGATGATAAGCTCGTTGGAGAGAGTCCCGTTTCCGTACCCTTTGTCTACTACGGTACGAGAAAAATAACCGTAGAGAAGAGAGATGCGGACGGAAAACTTACGTGTGAAAGAGAGATCGCATTCGAAAAGATAAAGACCCCTTTCTATGAAATTTTTCCCCTCGATTTTGTCTCGGAACTTGTCTGGCCTTTCAATATCATTGATGATCACGTCCTCCATTATGATCTAACCGAGGTAAAACCTCTATCGAGAAAGGAGCAGCAAAAGATCGTTTTGGAGAATGCTCAGGAGTTAAAGGTACGGGTTGATGCCCCCGATTTCTGAATTGTTTAGTGTTTGAACGAAAACTACCCATCTACTGCGTTGCTGCAACAATTTCATAATCCTCAAGTACAATTGTACGCTCCGGTTACGAAATTGCTACGCGCCTTGTACCTGGGCACTTTTCGTTCAAACACTATTTAATTTTTTTAGTGTGAAACCTGTCCGCTCAAGTCGTTCGCCAGCCCCCGTCCGAGTGGCTGGTAGGCCGGGCGGGCGACGCTCATTTTGGCGGGGACGGGAAAAACTAAGAGATGAGTGACATGAGGAGTTAATTTTTATGAAGATGACGATAACCTATATGATATTTTTTTACTCTTTCTTCTTTTTGCTCAGCCAGGTTGTCTCTGCCAGTCAGGAGGATAGAAAACGGTGGAATAAACGGTACAATACGAAAGAGTATATATACGGGGAGGAGCCGATAGATTTTCTCAAAAATAATATTCATCTTTTAACCAAGGGTAAGGCACTTGTATTGGCGATGGGAGAGGGCAGAAACGCACTCTTTCTGGCCAGGAATGGATTCGATGTAGATGGGTGCGATGTCTCAGATGTTGCGGTAAAAAAGTGTAAGTTATTAGCTCAAGAAAACAATATCGAAATAAATGCCTTTGTCGCTGATCTGGAAAAGTATGAAATAGCTACCAACCAATATGACCTGGTTACGTGCATCTATTATACCCAGAGGGATCTCATACCTCAGATCAAGGCAGGTCTTAAGAAGGGCGGAATGGTCTTATTTGAGACATTTACTATTGATCAACTAAAATATGGCGATGACGCACCCGGACCGAAAAATCCAGAGTATCTGCTCAAACGGAATGAACTCCTGAATCTCTTCAGCGACTTTCACATCCTCTACTACCGAGAGGGAGAGGTAGCACCCCAAAAAACAGTTGCAAGCCTGATTGCTCAGAAGAAATGAGATGCAAGAATTTAAAGTTATTTTTTTCTGAACCCTTAATGCATAACTAGCCAGACTGTGTTACCGCCGAACATACCGTTTAATATGAAATACATTTATTACAATAACATAAAAAGCAATATTATATTTAGCAAAATCTTCATTGAGGTGAATTAAGAAAAATAAATTTACTGCTTTTGTTCGAAAAGCTGCTATTTTTTAGTGAATCATTAAAAAAAATATTACAACTATAAAACTAAGAAATGGTAAAATTAAGGAAGCAGAATTGCATTGGTATGAAGCACATGGAATTGGGAAAAAAGAAATGAAGAGAAAGAGGTATTTATAAAATGGATACTAAGAAAATTAAATTTGTCGTTTGCATGAACAATGAAGGTTACCAAGCTTCTCTAGAGTTACATAAATTATATCAAGTTATACCAGATAAAACTGTAGAAGAAGATGGGGATATAAGAATTATCGATGAAAGTGGAGAGGATTACATTTATCCTGGTTCTTATTTTGAAAAAGTAACATTAAAGAGAGACGTTAAATTGTCATTATTGAAAACATAGAAATTTTTTCATACTGTTTCATACTGGCCCGACTTTCCAGCGAGAAACTGGAACCAAATTATTTAGAATCGACCTGAAAGTTGATCCTGCTAGATACTCTTTATGCAATATTTACTATGTATTATTGGGTTTTGAATAGAAGAATTTTTTCTCTAATTGAAAATATGAGAGTATTAATCGATGGTGAACAATTAGCAAACGAAGTGAGTCAATAAAAAATCATGAACATCTTAGACGATGTAACAGAATCACAAAAAGAGGCAATTACCCATATCGATGGCCCTTTACTCGTAATTGCGGGGGCGGGGAGCGGTAAAACACGCGTGATTACACGCAGAATTGGGTATCTTATTGAAAAGCAGATTGCCCCATATAATATCCTTGCCATTACCTTTACCAACAAGGCAGCGAATGAGATGAAGGAGCGGTTAAATACCTTTCTCGACCAAAAAGGGGTGTGGGTGTCAACGTTTCACACGATGTGCGCCAGGATCCTACGAAGTGAAATTGAGCTCTTAGGTTACTCAAGCCATTTTACCATCTATGACACAGGTGACCAGATTAGCTGTGTAAAGTCGGTCATGAATGAGTTGAATCTGGATACAACAAATTGGCGTCCGAGTTCGATAGCCGGTACCATAAGCAACGCAAAGAGTGAGTTGATATCAGATGAGAAGTTTTCAGAATACAAGTCGGGATATTACAATGCGATCGTTGCTAAGGTCTATGCCGGATACCAGAGGAGTCTTGAGGCGAATAACGCCCTCGACTTTGATGATCTCTTGTTTAAGGTAGTGCAGCTCTTTAAGGATCACCCAGATGTCTTAGAGAAATATCAAGAGAAATTTCGGTATATCCTTATCGATGAGTACCAGGACACAAATCATGCTCAGTATACGATTACGATATTATTAGCACAGAGATATGAGAACATATGCGCTACCGGCGATCCTGATCAATCCATCTATGGGTGGCGTGGTGCAAATATCCAGAATATACTCAATTTTGAAAAAGATTATCCGGATGCAAAGTTGGTTCATCTGGAACAGAACTATCGCTCGACAAAGGTGATACTCGGAGCCGCTTCCGAGTTGATAAAGAACAATATCTCCCGAAAACCAAAATCCCTCTGGACGGAAAATTGCGAAGGAAATAGGGTGAAGATTATCCATTGTGAGGACGAGTATGTTGAATCAAATGAGATTGCTACATACATTTCCGAATTTGCAATGGGTTCGGACAGCTATTCTGACATGGCCATCTTCTATCGAACAAATGCACAATCCCGTGTATTGGAGACGAATCTAAGGCAAAAGGGAATTCCCTACTCGATTGTAGGCAGTGTTGAATTTTTCAAGAGAAAAGAGATCAAGGACGTTCTCTCATACCTTAAACTCTGTGTGAACGTGGCTGATGATTTATCATTTGAGAGAATCGTAAATACCCCTCCGAGAGGTATCGGGCAAACAACCATAAAACGATTAAAAGAGTGGGCGCTTGCTAACAGTGTGAGCCTTCTTGAGGCTGGGGTTCGTATCCAAGAGGTTCCGAACATTCGTACCAGAAGTGCCCGGGCAGTGATGGGTTTTTGTGATATTATTTCCGCTTTGTGTCAGTTTTCAACGTACCCGGTAATGGAGTTGGTAAAACAGGTGATCGATAGGGTCGGGTTTCGGGAGTATTTAACGCAATCGTATGACCATGATAGCAAAGAGAGGTTGGAAAACATTGAAGAGTTGATCAATGCTGCAAGCGAATACGATATCTCAAATACTGCGGGGTCGCTCGAGGGATTCCTGGAAGGGGTATCGCTCATTTCGGACATTGATAAGTGGGATGAGAGTGAAGAGGCCGTTACCCTTATGACCCTTCATGCGGCTAAGGGCCTTGAATTTCCCATCGTCTTTATGTCAGGCTTTGAAGAGGGGTTACTACCCCATTCACAATCAAAAGATTGTGATGATGATGTTGAGGAGGAGCGACGATTGTGTTATGTCGGTATCACCAGGGCGCAGAGAGAGCTCTTTATCACCCATGCGAGATATCGGTCAAAGTTTGGTCAGCGCTCTATCGGAATTCCCTCCCGGTTTCTGAGTGAAATCCCAGAGGAGTTAACAGAGACTATTGACAAGACCAGTTATCTTTCTGGTATGGATGATTTCGAAACAGGAGATACTCAGGAAGACAGAGAATCCTTGAGTTCTCGGGACAGTTGGTTTCAGAATATTCGCAGAGGAGAAGAGACAGTAACGTTTGGAACTCATGATCTTACCTCGTCATATAGCAATAATTTCCTTCCGGGTGATATGGTGAGACACGGGAGGTTTGGCCGTGGAAGAGTTACAAGGATTAATCCGTCGTCAGACGTAGCCTTTGTCGACTTTAACAGATTCGGTACCAAAAAGCTCATCTTAAAATATGCAAAATTAGAAAAGGAGTAGAGATAGTGGAGAAAATATATCTAGATCACGCCTCTTGTACGCCTATACATCCATCGGTTATAGATTCAATGGTAGATACGATAAAAAACTGCTATGGAAACCCTTCAAATTTACACCACTTCGGCCAAACGACAAATAAGATTGTCAAAGATTGCAGGGAGAAGGTAGCCTCTCTCATATCGGCAGATGCAGATGAGATTATCTTTGCATCGAGCGGAAGCGAGGCAAACAATTTTGCCATAAAAGGGCTTGCAATGGCGAACCAGAAAAAGGGCAAACATATTGTTACATCGCAGATTGAGCACTTTTCCATTTTGAATCCATTGAAGAGACTTGAAAAGATGGGATTTACCGTTACTCAAGTACCCGTTGATAAGTACGGTATGATCGATCCCGACGAGGTGAAAAAGGCTATCACGCCGGAAACCATCTTAGTCTCCATTATGCATGCAAATACAGAAGTGGGGACAATTGAACCGATTGAAGAGATTGGAAAAATTGTTAAGGAGCACGATATACTGTTTCACGTGGATGCCGTTTCATCAACAGGCGTTATCCCCGTAAATGTGAAGACGATGATGGCCGATGCATTGAGCCTTGCGAGCAACCAGTTCTACGGACCTCCCGGTGTAGGGGCTCTCTTCTTGAAACAGCGGACAAGGATCGTTCCCTTTATCGAAGGTGGTGTACAGGAGGGAGGCCGACGTGCCGGGACCGAAAACTTACCCGGTATTGTAGGGATGGGAAGGGCCGCTGAACTGGCAAAGCATGAGATGGAGGCAAGGGCAATGCTCATCAAACCATTACGTGATAAGTTGTTGGAAAGTTTGGCGAGCAGAATAGATCATCTTCACATAAACGGTCATCCGGAACTCCGTTTACCCGGCAATGCAAATGTGAGCTTGGAGTATATTGAGGGAGAATCGATACTCCTCTTCCTTGACATGAAGGGGATAGCGGTTTCGTCCGGTTCTGCATGTACATCACGGTCTCTGAAATCATCACACGTCCTGGGTGCAATGGGTGTTGATGATGCCGTTGCGCAGGGTTCAATACTCTTCAGCCTGGGGATCGATAATTCCGAAGAGCATATCGAATATGTTATTGAGACACTGCCGCCTATTGTTAAGAGGTTGAGGGAGATGTCGCCGCTGTACGAAGATAGCCTTGGTGGTTGAACGGAAACTACCCACCTACGGTGTTGCTGCAATAATTTTGTAATCCTCACGTACTTGAGTACGCTCCGGTTACAAAATTATTGCGCGCCTTGTATCTGGGCAGTTTTCGTTCAACCAACTTGGAGGTTTTAGCTTAAAAAAGATGACAAAAGAAGTTCATATTCAATATTGGTTTGAAAGCGCTCAACACGACCTTGAATCTGCCGAAAGCATATTTAATTCTGGAAGATATGATTGGGTGTTTATTTATTGGACATTTGGCATTAGAAAAGATATTGAAAGCGATATTTGTTGATAGGAATGATAACAATGTGCCACCAAAGGTTCACAACCTTGTGAGATTGGCAGAATTGTCAAGGATAGAATTAGGCGAGAAGCAGAAATTCTATTTAGACCAAATTACTGATTTTAATATTCAGATGCGTTATCCCGATTATAAGCTGGAATTTTATAAACGCTGCAATACAGAATACACGAAAGAGTATTTTACCAAAATAAAGGAATTTTACGCATGGTTCAGCTCCCTGCTAAAGTAAAAAAAATTATAGATAATTATCTCCAGGAATTAAACAGGAATGATATTCCTATTAAAGAAGCAATCCTTTTTGGCAGCTATGCAACGGGGAATTATCAGGAATGGAGTGATATAGATATTGCTTTAGTATCTGACATATTTAGAGGCAACTTGATTGATGATAAAGACAAAATAAGGAAGATTACGTTATATATAAGTAGCGAAATCGAGGTTTTCCCTTTTGCCCCCATTGATTTCAATCTGCAAAATCCATTTGCAAAACAAATTTTGGAAACAGGTATAAAGATCACATAAACCATCAGATCAGAAGTTAACCATAATATACAGTGATCATCTCGGCAAAGAATAATATGGTTAATTGGTTAGTAACGGTTTTGCTTAAATTCGAGGACTGACCCGCTGTCCTTGAATTTTGTTTCCATCTTATCTATTATCGCACAATCTCTAAAAAGGAAATTCCTATCATCTATTTTCTATATAATGCATCCCACTTAAATTCACGTAAAGATTGAACTGCATTTTCAACTAGTTGCTCCATGGTTCCTTTTGATATTTGATTGAAAGTTTTCGCATCATATATTTTAGCTAGCAGTTCATTGTAACCTGGTAAAATACCAAAATCAAACATATCAGATACCTCTTTCTTTGCAACATAATCCGAACCAATGACGACTCTGGTTGAAAACTTTTTAATTAAATCTATTAAATTTTCTCCCATATCGTCTTCAAGTAACCCTCTTCTTGCACTCCAAGAAATATCCAAAAACAAATTTCCATATTTACTCATTAATAAATCCAGTTTACCAGGCAAGTCTTTTGGGAGATATTTTATTCTCCCAACATCACCAGATAAAATTCCACAATGAGCCAATATTACAGGTACTTTTAGATTTTTTCCATCATTGGGCATTAATATCCGATCCAAATATTCATCATGACATACAATTGGTTTGCTTTCATTAATATCTGATCCTCCATGCAAATCACAATGCACGACAACAAATGTTTTTAGTCCAAACTTGTCTAGTAGATGGCAAAAATGATTTACTATACGAGCTCGCAGTATTGGAGGCAATCTTGTGCCAAAACTTTCTGTCGTATCTAATTTATTAACAAAAAACTCTCCCCAGGTTACCATCTTCTCCCTTAAGTGACCTGGTATTGCTTTTAATTTATCTGACAATGTAGTTTCCAAATCCTCTAAGTTTAGAGAGTTATTTGGGTACTCCATTATGTTAGATGAATCTGAGCCAGATCGGTTTTCGATTTCCCGCTCAATGTCTCTAATAATCGAGTCATCTATGTATGGTAGAAAGCTAAATCCTGGAAATCCGAAATATATGTTTTCATGTTTAAAATTACTATCTTTAAAATCTTCATAGGAAAGTTCTTTAATTCCTGAAATCAATTCATAATATTCGGATTCTATGTTATTATTATATGCCAATATGAAATGTTTGTTTGAAGTACGTTGTGCACTACTTCCAGGTTTGTCAAAAACTTTTTTCACTTCTAAAGTACGTAAAATTAAAGAAGTAATTTCAATATCTCTAGTTTCATTCTTTGGAGTAAGCTCAAGCCCGCCAGCTTTTTTGTTACTTTCTGTATCAAATTTTATTTTACTAAAGGCATCTCGTAACACCATTGTGAGTTCATGTTGAGTTACAAATTTCCCATCCCAATTAGTAATATAGATCATATGGTCAAAAATTTGATATTTAGGAATTACAGAATTATTTTTAACGATATGTTCATTAGTAATAGGTTCTACTATGTTACGGTCATAACTATTCTTAGAACATAAATTTCTTTGTTTAGTAGATACTACCGATTTGTCTTTATATGGTGTTTTTTTAATGCGTGGTTTAATAATGCGGTACTGAGTTAATTTACCTTTTTTTAAGTTTACATCAATTTTATGTATTTGTGAAAAACTGAACGAATTTTCTTTTTTCTCATAGCTAAAACAGATTTGAATCTGCTCTCTAGCACTTTCGATGTAGTTATTAACATCCTTTGGTAATTTGTTAAATCTTTGAGGAGTTATTTGCCTTTTGCCTAATATATATGCTGATTTCAGCAAATACGCTTGGATCAAACATTCTCTTGCCTCGATCTCGCCCCAAAAATAGTTACAAACAGGATTGGTTGCAGCCGGCAAATCAGGAAGTCCAAATTCTTTAGGAAGAAAGATTCCCCTATCTGTACCTGGAGTTGTTGCATCCAAAGGAGTTGCATGGTATAAGGTCTCCAAATTATCACTTTTTGCGACTCCAAACAGGGCTGCTTTAGCATAATACTCAGCTTGTTCATAGTCACCTTCAATTAGATAAATTCGAGATTGCAATACTAATAAGTCAATATGATGAAGTCCATATCCGCACCGTCGAGCAATTGCAAATCCGCTTGCAATTCTTTCTTTTGCTTTAACAAACAAATCTTCTTGAAATTGTTTGTCTAATTGATAAACATATATTTTAACTCTTACTTTTTCTGACCAGCAAATATATTCATTTGCATTATTAGCAATAGCCAACTCATACGCTTCTTCTACTAATTTTTCTGACTCTTCTAAGTTATCTTCATGTAATTTTATTTCTGCCATTACTAGGTTACACGGAGGATAATCATTACAACTGTGGACAAAGTCAACCAGCATGGATTCCCTTGCATTATTAATAGTATTTTGAGCTTTATTAATCAATCCTAGCTTAAAATAGAGTATAGAACTCCATATTTGTCCTATCACAAAAGTCATTGGCTTCAAACCCATTTGCTTTATTTTAGTATTTAATATTATTACTGAGTCGATTATCAGTGACGAATGTACTATTTGTCCTCGTAACATAAATACATATGACAATAATTCTAAAAAGATAATAAAGTCTCTAGGATGCATATCTGATTTCATTGCAATGCCACACACATATTTGAAAATAATGTCATCGTTTACGTTATGTTTATATTGTACTAATAAATCTAACAATTTTTCAAATTCATCAATAACATTCAAAACTGAATCTGTATTTCCTCGTGCAACTTGGATTTCAGAACGTATTATTGTAGTAGAATAATCAGACTGAACTGTGTCATCGCCTATATTTATCTTTTTATAAATTCCCAAACTTTGATGGTTTATTTTCAAGGCAGCTTCTAGTTCACCAAGTGCGTATAAATAGAGCGCCCATTCATGATACATTTCAGATTGCATTCTAAGTGATACGCCGGATTCTGAAAATGGTCTTCCTGCGAAATCATTTTTAAAGAATGCCTGGCAAAGACGTTTTCCACGTTCTAATTCACTAAGCTCTACTAGGAGATTTTCGGAATATCCAAGTCCATATACATAAACTAAATAAGCTTGAAGATAATCTTCTAATTTAAGGAAATGAAAAAAGATTTGTTCAAGTATTTCTAATGTTATAGGATTATGTGGTTTTAAACCTTTATCCTTTTTTTTTAGTTCTGCCCAAGGGTTTTCCTTAGAAATGCCTTCATCTATTTCAATCTTCGCTGTTAGTGTTTTAATTATTTCTTTATGTATTAGATGAAAAGCTTTCTTATCTATCATCTGAGTAAACCAATATTTAACGAGAGGATGAATAGAGTATATGTTGTCTGTTGTCTTACTATCAGATTCGGGCTGAACGCTTTCTACTAAGCGCAATTCTCTTAGAAAATTTAACTTTTGATGCAATTCATTTTCAGTAAGTGCAGCAAGTTCCTTTCCAGATACAATTTCTTTATCTGTTCCCAAGAAAATAATTTTTAATGTGTCAAACTTAGCTCCTGTGTTAAACAAACAAATGCGTTGCAAAAGCGATAATGATGCTTGATCATTTTTAAGCAGAGCATCATGATAAGATATCGCAATAGTATACAATTTCTTATTCTTTGCATTAATTTCAGATATCTCCCAGTCATTTGTCATATCCATGTGGCAATCAAAATTACTCTCGTTAATTAATTGTTCATAGTTAACATTTTGTTGAAACGTATTTATGTCCCCATTATAGTAGTGTTTGATAAGACCACCTAATAGGTCAATTGATAACGCATGACAACCAAATTCTTCGGATATCTCTCCTAATTGACTATCTGTACCTTTATTAACACCATGACCAAGAAGTAACATTTTCGAAGCCTTCAAAGTTAATTTTCCAATTTCGAAAGCCTGATATTGATGATGGCCATATTTTTGTAAATCAAAAATACGAAGTCTGGATGTCACTATAATTGATACATCAGGAAGCCAACCATCTACAACACGTATCAGTAACTCTAGTATTCCATTATGATTTATTTTTCCAACATATCTGTCTGTTTTATAAGACTGAACAATATCTTGTACTCTTTCGATACCATCCAAAATTAGTAAACACCGTTTAGAAAGATCAAGCAACTCAAAGGCTTCTTCATATGAAGGTATAAGATGTTCGCCTTGATTGATAGGTTGGTCTTTCAGAAAAGCAATTAAATGTGAGAAAAATTCATCAAAATTGTTTGTTTTATAAAAAGAAAAGACAAACAGATTAGTTGGAGGAATCAATTTTGAATCTTTATGAAGATTTTGATTGTCTGGCGAGACTCTTGATATCATTCTAAGAAATCGTTCTACAATAGCAGTCTTACCCGCACCGCCGATTCCAATTAAAGCGCACACTCCTTTCCCACCAGTTTTCCACCAATTACATAACTGATCAAATTCGATCCTCTCTTGATAGTCATAGGCTTTAGCTAATAGATGAACAATTTTTTTTCTTGGCCGTGGCATTTGTAAGATTTCTCCTTGCCGGCAGGCAAATAGTGGAATTTGTAATTTGTTTGTAGTTTGTTATTTGAGATTTGAGATTTGTATTTTTTTTACTCCTGTTTGGTGTTATCTTACAGGTTGTACACTAAAAAGGTACGAAAATTCCGCCGAAGGCTTAACTTGGAGTATAGGATTCCTGATATGAATCGTAACCATACCCTAACTACCATGCAAAGTAT
The DNA here is from genome assembly GCA_965222815.1 of Candidatus Scalinduaceae bacterium. Taxonomy (GTDB): domain Bacteria; phylum Planctomycetota; class Brocadiia; order Brocadiales; family Scalinduaceae; genus SCAELEC01. The sequence continues at coordinate 2,690,833 of CBDCUS010000014.1, read as the reverse complement.
ACATGTCTACGGTTTTTACCTGTATGTCAGGAGGTATTGAGAATTTCTCTTCCGGAACAGAGACTCCTTCGTTGATTTCTGTTGCAACTGTTGTAGTTTCCGTAAAGCTTCCCACTGTTACTCTCTTCAAGATAATGCCTTTCCAGGTCCAGGTTTGCTCACCGGTATGTTGTTTTTCCCAGACCGAGGAATGGGGTCGCCTATTGATTAGTGGTTCTGCCACTTGATAAACTTATGGTTTGTCAATTCTAAGGTCTTTGCAAATCTTCCTTGCCATGAATTCTTTTATTTCATTGTGGCGAGGCACGGCCGTAATTTCTCCGGTATGTTGACTCTTCCATATTGAGTGTCGCCTACCTTCTGGCTTCATCACAGCGTATTTCTAAGATATTGTTTACAGCTTCTTTTAAACTAATAAGTAGTTCCTCTTTTGTTTTTTCTTGTGCATTGGCACCGGGGATCTTTTCAACCCATCCCAGCCACCAATCACCATCTTTTTTTACAATTGCTGTCAATTCAGCCTTCATGATTTTTGATCCTCCTGAATGTTCAAAAAAGTATGTATTTTTGCAAACGTGTAATCAGGTGTAGAATCCTGGCGCATACAATAATTTACGTTTCAATTTACCAAATACCTATAATGAAAACAATTTAAAAACTAACGGTTGGGCAACTATCTGGATTTGTCTGGTTATGAAATAATGTATTTTAATACTTTCAAAAATTGTGTATTCTGTCATAGGAGTCCATTCTTAATTACATAAAAGACATAAAGTACACTCTTATCATGTTGCGTCCACTAAGAATAGAATATCCAGGTGCGTGGTATCACGCAATGAACAGAGGATTAAATCAGTACTCTATATTTTTACATAATTCTGATTATGAACTTTTTATAACCGTTATCAAAGAAGCATGTAAGCTTTTTAATGTCTTTGTCTCCTCATATTGCCTGCTACCAAACCATTACCATTTACTCTTATGCACACCGGAAGGCAATCTTGGACGTTTTATGAGGCATTTAAATGGAGTGTATACGCAAAGACATAATAGGGAACATAAAAAGGATGGTCCTCTTTTTCGTGGAAGATATAAAGCCATATTAGTACAAGAGGAAGAATACTTGACACGTGTTGTCAGGTACATCCATCGCAATCCCCTAAATTCCTAAATGGTGGACAACCTGAGTAGTTACCAATGGAGTAACCATAAAGTGTATAAAAGTGGAAAGATTAAAGAAGGTTGGTTAGATATTGATGTCGTACTTGAAAGTTTTTCCAACAAGAGAAAACAAGCGGTAAAAATATACAAAAACTTTGTTGAACAATCGACAGATTCAGAATTGGAAAAATTTTATTCAAAACGAAATCAAAGCAGCATTCTTAGAGAAGAGGGTTTTATCGATAACATTAAGGAGCGGTTTCTCTACTCAGATAAAGATTTTGAACTTGAGATTAAAGAGAAAAAAGAGATCCAAGGTGAAGGTAGAATCGAAAAAATAAATAGAGAAGTGTGTAATCTTTTTGGGGTAAATGATGAAACACTTTACAGAAGCAAAAGAGGGGAGGAGAATATTCCTCGTAATATGGCTATATCATTGTCAAGAGAATTATCAGGGTTGCAGTTTTCGAAAATTGCCAAAAGGTATAAAATCTCTACTTACAGAACCGTCGGAACGATATGCTATCGTTTTAAGGAAAAATTAAAGACAAATAAAAAGTTAACCAAACAATACATAAAAATAAGGAAAGTATGTAGCTAAGTATGGATTTGACCCATTTGATTAATTTCAGAAGAGCCTGATAAAAGCGTTAAGAATACATGAAAAAGCTTTACAAAAGAAAACAAACAATCTTAGTCAACGTATTTAAAATCATAACAGGAGATATTAAATATTTGGATCGGGAAGGTCTTGTCGTTATGAAAGCATCCAATGCAAAAGATTGAAAGAATATTAATTTGCAATCACTAGATAGCCAGGAGACAGTTGGTATTAGTCAATGGGAAGCCGGTAGATTGAGGGGTGCTAATAAAAAGGCCTTTGTTTAGTGAAGATAAAAATGATACACAGTTTGAAAAAGGATTATTTTATTTCATTAATTTGAGTGAAACAGAAGGAGCTAGAAATGAGTGAGTTTATTAATCGTTATAAGTATCTTACAGCAATAGTTATCGGTTTGTTAATTTTCGGGTTTTATATTACGAAAGAAACTGTAGCATCATATGAGGAAGGTGAAGTGTCCAATGGAGGGGTAATAACTGGTACCGTAACATTTGCTGGTGATGTTCCAGGAGTAAAAATGCTAGTAGTAGATAAAGATCAAGAGGGTTGTGGTCATAGCTCCGTTCATTCTGAAGTATTATTGGTATCTGCCGACAAGGCGATAAAAAATGTAGTAATATCCATTGCAGGTATTTCAAAAGGAAAAAAGTTTGATAGATCAGGTGGAAACCCTGCTATCGATCAAAAAAGATGTATCTTTATTCCTCATGTCACTGTAGTCCCACCGAAAAGCACAGTTGATATCCTTAATAGTGATGAAATAATGCACAATATTCATACATGGTCTATACTGAATACTGCATTTAATGAGAGTGCAGCTGGTGGAGGGAAGCTTCCTAAAGAATTTAAATACCCTGAGACAATTAAGATTACGTGTGATGTCCACAAATGGATGACTGCATGGTTGATAGTTCAGGATAATCCCTATTATGCTATGACGGACGCAGATGGAAAGTTTCAGATTGGAGATATACCTCCAGGTACTTATATTGTTCAAGCGTGGCAGGAATCCCTTGGGAAGACTACACATAAAATTACCGTAAAGGCTGGAGAAACAGCGAAAGTAGACTTTGAAATGACGGCAAAGAAAAAAAGGAAAAGAAGAGCAAAAAAAGAAAAATAGTATTCATCTTGATTCTCACAATATATTTTATTACTCGTGCAACGAGTTGTAGTTTTTTTCCAGGAGGAAGAAAATTAGGAGGCTATCATATGCATAGTGACACAACTTTGTCAGGAGTCCCCCGTCGAGTCTAAAGGGGTAAAGGGGTCAAATCTCCCCATGGCTGCATATCTGTTTCGACACTGTTTACCACTTTTCATCATTGCACTTTTAGCAATAGGTGACACCTTCTACTGACCAATTAAAAAATAGTTACAGAAAATTTTTTCGTTTCCTGAATGTTCCTTATAATATTGGGAGTGTAATATATTATCTATGAATGTGCTACTTTGTGCAGAAGCTCAGAGATAAAACTTTGATACTTAACACCTAATTTACTAGATTTTTGCTTTATGATTTTTAAATCTTCACTATTAATCCTAATGTTTAAAACTGAATCTTTTTGTCTAGCTTTAATTGATTTTGCAATATCTTCAAAATCTTTTTGACCGATATCTACAAATTCACCACTAATTAACAACTCCTCTAATTTCTTTTCATCATCTGTAAGTTTAATTTTCCTTTTCATATTTTTTCTCCCTTAATACTCTTGGTATATTTTCGTGAAGGATAAAGAGTTTTAAGAAATATATCCCCATTTTTTTCTTCCACATAAGGAACAATCCAAATATATTTTTTAAAATCAAAAAGCATGATATTTTGATTCTTCCTTCTGGGGTTTTTCTTAACCGAAACTAATTTTCCTTTATTTAATAAATCTTCAAAAGATGCACCTCGTTCAGATTTGAGTTGATCATTTTTTACGATGTCCCATTTAATCTCTTTCATTGGATGATTATACAAGATTTGTTTGTATATACAATTGTATTTTATTAATTTAAAGCTTTTCATTTTACCCATTGATTGTAAGGTTGGGAATAGGGTCTGCTATTGGCTAAACTTGAAGGTAATGCTATATTTCTCCCATGACAAGACCACTTAGAATAGAATACCCAGGAGCCTGGTATCATATTATGAACAGGGGAAGGCGAAGGGAAAACATATTCTCAACTAATGAAGACTATATTCTTTTTATTGAGGTTCTAAAGGAGGCTGTGTCTTTATGGAATATTAGAATAGTTGCGTATTGTTTAATGCCGAACCACTATCATCTTTTAGTTCATACACCCGAAGGAAATCTTTCGCGATGTATGAGACACATAAACGGTGTTTACACACAGAGATACAATCGTGCAAATAAGCATGACGGCCAACTTTTCAGGGGACGATATAAGTCTGTTCTATTAGATAGCGACAATTACCTTACCGTATTGGTACGGTACATCCACCGGAATCCGTTACGGGCCGGAATGGTTGACAGATTAGAAGATTATGTATGGAGTAGTCATCATGGGTATCTCTCAAAGTCATCGAAATGGAATTGGTTAAACAAGGAAGCTTTTTTTATATTACTAACTAATGTTAAATCGAAGCGTTTGAAAGAATACAGAGAATTTGTAGAGGAAGAAGATTCAAATGATTTTGTTAGTTTTTTTTCGAAGAAGAAAACACTCTCTATACTTGGAACAGATAAATTTAGAAATTGGATAAGGGAAAAATATTCTGACTCTTCGTTTCAGGAATTTCTTCCTGAAACGAAGATATTGGTTCCAAGCAAGGAAAAAATCAAATGTACAGTTTGCAAAGTATATAACGTTGATATTAGCTCACTGTATGGTATCCATCGAGGGGTAACTAATGAAGCAAGGAATACAGCGATTTATTTAACAAGGTTGTTGAGGCGTGATTCTTTGAAGGAAATAGGAAAAGAGTTCAAAATTTTTAATTATAGTAGTGTAAGTAGTATAGTTGAGAAGATGAAGGCTAGTATTGTTAGTAACAAAAAACTAAAAAAACAAGTCGAAAAAATTAGAATGGATTTTATAAAGTCAATAGCAGACTTGACTCCATGACTAGAATGCTTGGTTATCAACATTCTGGAATGAATTGGATGACTCCTTTTTTGGGTCAGAGGGAATGATCTACTAATAATAGAATGGCGTCTAAATGTCAAACGTTTTATTGTGTGCTGGGGTTTTGGAGTAAAAAATCCAGTATGGGTACTTTTACTTTACAATTTTCACCAATTCATTATGGACATTAATCTTGGTCATTTGGGGTTGTGATAATGTTAGCTATAACCTTCTCCGGCAGACCAAATATACTTTTTTGAATCGTCCACAAATGGCGGTGCCAAAAATCGTGCGTGTCTTCCAATTCTTTGATATTAGATTGTTGATGATTGATCAAAGCGCGCTCCCACTGTGTGAAACATTCTATCGCTTCGCGGTAATCGTCTTCGATGAGGTCCGGCACATTCAATTTCAGCAGATAGAGGCCGATTTTGCAGCGGTTAACAAAAGTCTTTACTCGCCGTGGGTTGTGCTGATGTTCCGGACCAATCTTTTCAGTTGCATCAAGAATAAACTTGCTCACTGCCGGCCTATCGATCTCGGCAATCAGTTGTTCACGATACAGACGTTTTTCAGTCATCTCAACCTGCTTCGCTTCCCCCGTAGTCTTCCCTTTTTTCATTGCCGCGGTATCGTTACTTTTTTCTTCGATCGAATTCTCAACCTCCAGAAGGCCAGACACCAAGTTGCGTAGATCATCTTTGTTAGCGTCCGGTAGACGAAAAGATATCTGGATAACCTTCTCCAGATAACGGCTTGGCCACATATCCGTCATCATATTTATCATCGTTTTTGAATCATCTGGGTTAAGGTCGTCTTCGGTTTCATCCGATGATTCCTTCAGCACACCATAAAGTTTATTCTGGGTCTCGATGTGGTCTTTATAGCGCAAAAAGATTCCAGACTTTACATAGCGCTCATCCATACCGAGGACGAAAACAATACCCGGAGTATCCAGAGTTACTTTAATTGCCTCCAGGATATCGACGATCTTGTTCGGGCGACAACGGTCCAGGTCGTCGATGAAAACTACCACCCTATTGCCCTCTTTCTCAGCATCGACGCCTTTTTTACGAAACTGATTCACCACCCCCATGGCCAAGACTCTAAGGTCACTACCTATGTCTTTAAATGTAAGGACCAACAGTTTAAATAAACGGCCTGTGTTGCGCTTATCGGATGTGCCGTCCGAATCCAGGACTGGCCTGAGCGACCAGCTCGGCATGGCAGCTATCTGCTCGATACGGCGGCCAAATTCTTCCCTGAAATCAGACAGGAAACCTAGACGTTCGGTATGATCTTTTTCCTGGTAAATTTTGTTTAAATCGAGCCCCAACGGCAGAGGAATGTGTCGGTAATTCCGCCAGACGACATAAAGTATGCCGAGGAGTAATCCAAAGCTGCCGCCTGCGTGTATTTTTGCGCTTTCTCTCATAAGATTATCAATAGCTGTACCGAGCTGCCAACCAGTGCTAGTCAGCTCCGGTCCCAGTGCGAAGATGAGGAAAGTTGCTAACAGCAAAACAATCGGGACTATCACAACATGAATTAAAAATTGATAGGCAACCTGCCAACTATTGAACAATCTCTTGATGCCGAGAATGAGTCGATACTTAAGCCAGCTATAAGGAGTAAAATGAGACTGTATTTCCTTGGCTACTGTTTGCAACAATGCTGCCAGCACCTTCTCCTCTGAGTCGTATTGCCAAGCGTCAAACCAGACGGTAACAGCTCGGTTCACTAAGGGATACGGCTTATCTGTTATTTGATTGGTTTTCTCGCCACCCGGCTGATGGATCTCCAATTCATTGCGTAGGAAGCGCATAAAGGTAGATTTGCCCTTTCCCCACTCACCGATGATGGCAATAGATAGCGGGGTGTTAGTTTCTTTGTGAAGAATAGTTCTTTTAAAACCTGATACATAATTGCCGAAACCGAGAGAATCTTTTTTGGCTTCCAAATCACTGAAGCTAATAGAGCGTACGTCGGTTTCATCCAGGCCGCCCGGCAACGGGAGTTCGTTCACAAGTTTTTGGAACTGTTGTGTTGCCTCGTTACCAAAAAACTCCTCGTAAGATCCGATGGTTTCCATGCTTTGAGAGGTGGTTATCCATTGGTAGACCTCGTTCACCGACCAAATATTTTGGAAGGTTGTAATCTCGTGGCGGTTCTCCTGGATCTCGATGAACAGGAGCAGAATCAGGGCAGGCCAGGGATCACGCAAGAGCTTACTGGTTAACTGATACAGCTTTGTGCTGTTGACCAGAGCGATCCGGTCAACGATAATGGCAAGGTAATCATGGGTTAATTTGCCATCCGTAATCAGGATACAGACTTCTTCCAGAGGATCATGGCCAACGAACCTTTTTAAATGGGAAATTCTTTCCATAGCCGATTTTAGTTCGGAAAGATCAATTGGTGAAAATCCACCATTCTTCTTTTCAACTGTGATGTAAAGATCTTCTTGTGTTTCGTCGAATTGAAGCGGTTCGAATACGAGGTTGCCCCTAAAGGCAGCTAATTCCGACAACCTTTTCGCCTGTAATTGAGCCTTTGCACGCCCCCGCTCAACGCGCTTGGGCTCAGAGGAGGTCACTTCTCCGCCTGACAAGATCCCAACTGCCGGGAGAAACCCAATGGAGACAGCCACCGTTTTGGATGGTTTTAAAGGTTCAGATTTTTCCATCGTTCAAGATGGGGGTCAAATCTCCCCATGACTGCACTGTATACAGCTTTTTAATCTTTGTACTTTTCTTCATTCTCACTTTCAATCGTAAATTACTTGAAGCTACAGGTAACAGTTAAGCTGGTGATAATCAGCTTAACTGTTACCTGTGCAAGGAATTCAATATCTTTAAAAGGCTACTCTCCATACATATCGGTAATAAGTTGCCTCAATTGCTGAGATTTTTCAGTTGATAACTTATCAATCTTCTGTTTTAGTCGGTTTTTGCTGATGGTTCTTATCTGATCAACCGCGATTTCTGCATCCTGACCAGAACATTTAATCTGTATACGGCTTCTCCATTTATAATGCAATTTGCTGGTTAATGGGCAAACAACGACTGTATCCAAGTTCCGATTCATGGCGTCCTGGCTAATAATAACAACGGGCCGGATCTTTTTTATTTCACTACCAACTGTTGGATTAAGATCGGCATAGTAAATTTCATATCTCTTAGGAGTCAAGGTTTTCCTCTTCTAATCCATCCATCAAAGTTACATCAAAATCATTCCAACTTTCTTTTTCTTTAGACATCGATTTAAAAGTTTCTTCCCATGTTAATTTTTTGTCTTCTTTCCTGTGTAGTTAAACACCCTCTTCCTTTTCTTCCAATACTACCGATTCTGAAAACCCGTATTTTTGTAAAATTTTTTTAGGCAGGCGAATTCCTTTTGAATTGCCTATGGGAATCAGTTTTATGTCTTTAGTACGTGTTTGTTTCTCCATTTTTGTATCCTTTCCAGATATTAAACGAGTGTAGTGATGTAATTACAGTAATTACTTTTATGGGTTATGTCAAGATAATTTTAAACGATTATTTATAACACGTGTGCTTTGGGGTCATCTCTTAAATACCGGCAAAATATTATTATTAACCACAGACGCGTATACTTGCTTATGAAGAAGCATAACCTTCTTGTTAAACCCAATACCCGGCTGAAAGCCATCCGTGCAAGCGCTCCACATAGAAGCAAACCACGCGCTACAAGGCCCAATCAGTACTGGGGTATTGATATGACCAAAGTCATGGTTAGTTCCTCTGGATGGCTCTATTTGGTTTTAGTCCTAGACTGGCATTCTAAAAAAATTGTAGGCTACTCTTTAAAGACACATTCCAGAACGGATGATTGGCTTCCTGCCCGAATAATTCGTTCTGGCGGGGATGCCCTGAATCATGCGGTGAACAACCAGTTTCCCAATGGGATATTATCAAAGAACAAAGAGCTGTTTCATATCTCAGATAACGGATCGCAACCAACTTCACAGAAATTTATGAAAGAGTGTTCCGTATTAGAAATAAAGCAAATATTTACTTGCTACAATAACCCGAAAGGTAATGCCGACACTGAACGGGTTATACGCACAATAAAAGAAGATCTTATCTGGATTAATGAGTGGAAATCATCATCCAACCTTGAAGAGAAACTTAAAGCTTGGATTGTTAAATACAACACTAACTTTCCACACTCATCGTTGAACTATAAAACTCCGGATCAATTCGAAAAAGAACTACTAGTACCTACTACAAAAAATGCTGCTTGACAAAAGGGGTGCAGTACATAAGTCAATAGCAGACTTGATCTCATTATGCAAGGAAAAGAAAAGGTAGACATAGGGCATGAAGAATATTTTTTTTCCTCAATCACGGCAAATTTTTTACTATATTATTTCTTATTTTATATAATACCCTGATTGTGAAAGTCAGATAAGGACTGTCCCTCGTAAGTTATAAAGTCGGGGGAGAAGTCCAAGTCCATGGATCGTTGGGAATAATACATTTATCGATAACTATTTAATCAAAAAATGAACCATATAAGTAAAAACAACGCTATTAAGATCAAGATGAGCCAAAAATACCAAGGCTTTCCTTTATCATCTCCGTTTGTCTCCTGTTCTTCCCTCGCAGTATAAATCAGATTCGGGCTACTACTCGAAGATAAACCATATTCATCGCCGCCGTCATAGGCTGCCGTTACTTTATCATCCTCCTTCGGTCTATCCAATGTAATACACGCATGTCCATTCGAATCGACTTCAACAGGTTGGCCAACTTTGACACCGTTCACAGAGAACGTTACTTTACCCGTTGGCTTTGGTCCCTTATTATGCAGCGGTGAAACGATCGCACAAACTTTTATCTTATCTCTTGCCGACTCATAAATAATCTGAACAGAGGTTGCGCTGAGTCTAATTCTTTGTTCAAGTAAGTAGCCATTGGCAAAAGACTTCTCCCCCGTTGCAGCTACATCAAGCACACAATTCTCAAACAAATCATCTTCAGTAACAGCCTTGCAAATTATCTTTGCTTCAGCTTCGGGTATTGCCGGTTGTGGTGTTGCTCCTGGAAGCTCGAATTGAGGTTTTAGCTTACATGGTGGATTGAAAGTAGGCCAATCTTTGTCAGTAAAAGTTGCCGTAGATGTCCCCGGTGCATAAGTAAATAGACTAGTGCTGTCTGTAATACGCCATGAATCAGCAAACGTTTTATATAGCTCAACATAACGATCATTCAATGAGTCCGGTTTTGGGCCGAGTGTTGCCCCGCTTCGTAATCTTGGCAACCAACTTCCTTGCGGAATTTTGCCCATAAGGCCCTCGTCACCATGTGTGTGTGATAAGCTGATGTTCATATAATGTATGTTGTTACTACCCCAAAAACGTGGGGTAACAATAAGCACAGCATGATGTGCATAATCAACCCGCAACGTCATCTTTCCATCTATTTCTATACCTCTTACAAGGTTGTTGTCCAGGTTCAATGTACGTGTTGTTAGTTCTTTGGGTTTACCATTCAAATAAAACTGAAGTGTGCCTTCATCTGCACCCGCTTGATAGGAAATATAATGCGACCCCACTTGAGCTGCAACAGCAGTATTCACACTTACACACGATGTAAGCCCGGTATACGAGTTCGTAACTGGCGTAGCCGTCGGAACAGGTGTTTGCCGCGTTTGCACCTCCATACCGTCCCGGTCGGCTAAGAGCGTGAATTCGCCAACTGATTGAAGATCGTAATTGGTGCCATCAATCGTCCTGATGTGCGGATCACCGTTATCGGAGCCACTGTCAACTCCGCCAATTTGAAGACGAAAAACGGTTTGGTCTACCCGACCAAGCGCATCGGTTGCGAGGATGTAGACGTAAGTATAAGGAGTTGTATCGGGGATAACGCCAGAATCCCATCGGTATTGGCCAGGTCCCAGAAGCGTAATACTACCCAAAGTCGTTGTTAGCGTAACTGCTAATCCATCGCGGTGAGCGTAAGTTCCAAAGCGTTGCGCATTTCCACCAGATGGGGCATAGGTCCATGATCCTCCAACATCCACATTTGGTTTTTCACCTCCATTTGCCGTTGTTATCACAAATTCACTCAACATACCTCTGTGGGCATGATAAAAAATGTGACAATGGAAGAGCCAGCGTCCCATTACACCACCGTCCGTCACCCCATCAGCTAGCTTACGCTCATCGGTTGTAACGTGCAACCTCAATGTGTAATTACCCGGAACATCAACCGTATCCCGATATTCAGGATATGCCCAGGTCAGGGTTGGAAAGCCCATTCTCGTGAGATCTTTCGGTTGAAATGAAAATCCGTGAAGGTGGAACGGATGATGTGTGCCCGTTACATTAGTTACTGTTAGTTCTATCGCATCACCTCCTTCTGCAAATCTGGAACTTAAAAGGAAAGGCGTTGCAGTGTAGGGTGTGGTCGGGCTTGACCAGGCCGGAATGGTATCGATGCTCGGTGAACCTCCTCCGGTAAGCTGAATATCAGAATTCGAACTACCACTTTTATCTACGAGAAAGTCTCCTCCTGCGGCTGTTGGTCTTGGATCGAGCAGCGAATCCGGAGTGGCAGGAATTGCAACAGTTGAAGCATTAGGAATAGAGTCCAACAGTGTTGTGCCGTCTGCAATTGAATAAGGTGTAGCCACTGCGGGGAGCGACACGTCAAAATGCTTTACCGGCACCGTAGGAACCAGGGCGAAACCGCTGCTCTTATGACTGTAATCTCTTGTCCACAGCGTCATTACACCGACGGCATCAATCGGAACGGTGAAAACAAAGTCTGCGCGTGTGGCCGGTGGCAGCAGAATTTCTCCGGGGTCGTATTTTGTAACATACGTCCCGATGGTACCACCTTCCTCTACTGCTGCATTGAGCAGTCCGCCTTCACCACCAATGCGAATCAAGGGTAACATTGCCCCCGGAATTGTTCCATTCCCATAGGTGAGCCTCAATCGAAAATACCTCGACTGTGAACAATTGACCGCCTGCAAACGAATTCCCTGACCCGGGGCCACATCCAGCATGGATGGCGTAGCCGCTAATGCCACAGGCAATGTTGGTGTTCCAAACCTTGGTTCCGGAACATCGCCATTGGCTAGCACCGTTTGTCCTTCAAAGATCTTTCCTGAATCTTTTTGAATATTCGGAATCTGCCCTGCACCAAAAGCAGGTCCCGGATTACCATCATCATCTACCGGACTAATTGAACAAATACGGGCGGGACTGGCACTAACGCCTGGTGAGTCTTCCTGAAAATTCACTCCTCCAACCACGAATGGCCTCACCCATTCTGGTGCGTTCGTTGCAGGTACTATTGTTGCCGGATCCACATAGTTTACGGCATCATTAACGAGTTTACAGATGGTGGTATCAGCCAAAACGAGGTCGTGCGTATCGGCTGCAGCCGGAATCTTATTTGCTGCGATAAGATTTGTTTCATTTGCCAGATCCTTAACTACCATCATCCCGTACAATCCTCTAAAAACCCGATTGGTTGAATGAAAATGATGCGGGTGATACCAAAATATTCCAGGGCGTGTGACTTTAAATTTGTACAGATAAGTTCCGCCAACCGGTGACACTTCACCGGCTAAGGTTTGCAGATTGACTCCCGGAACACCATTTTGGGTCTCCGGAGTTCCATCCATTGAATTCGAAAGCTCGATTCCATGCCAGTGAATTCCTGACGGAAACGGTAAGTCGTTCACAAATCGAACCACAACATCATCATCGACATTTGCCCTTATCGTCGGGCCTGGCATAGTGCCGTTATAAACTTCTGCATTGGTTACCGAAACGCCACCAATGGTGATGGTTTGGATCGATGCTCGTATCTCCATTTCTATTAATGCCATGATCTTTCCTTTCTGATATGTTTAGTCCTCGTTAGTAATTGACTTTGATAGTGTTAATTACTTTTTCAACTACAATTAGTTTTAACTTGTTTAACTTTTATTTAATGCAAATAAATCCACTTGGCAACGGATGGAACTCCAGCGTTATTGATCGCAAACATCATGTAATGCCCCCTAGGAGCCATAGGATGTGGGTGACCCCCATCCGGAGCAGTTAGACCGAGTTGGGTTGGACTAATATGAACCAAAGGAAGCAATTCAATCACGCGTTGTTCCGAGTCAGTTTGGTGTGTTACTGCCATTGGTCTTACAAAAACGACCTTTCCAATATCAGGTGCGTCTGGTGTTTCAATCGTAAAGTTTGCCCCGTGATGAACAAGCGCTGGTGCTAACGTAATGGTCGGTCGGGGTCCGTTAAACAGGTAGGGTGGACTGTAGATTTCAATCTTGGGATTATTCCACCCAGCCATCATTACCTTACCACTTGGCAGTAAAATCGCTGCTGAATGGTACTGACGTATTGAACCTAAATTCGCTCGCCCTGACCATGTGTTGGTCTGGATATCAAACTCCGTGCAAGGTGAATTGGTCGAAGAAATTCCACCACAAACAAATAGATTTCCTGTTGGCAGCAAAACTCCGCTGGGCAACGATCTGTTCTGACCATCAGGAAACGGTTCTGCCGGAGCAAAGCTGGATGTCGGAGTTAGTGTTGATGCGTCAAAAAGCTCGTAGGTATTATTGGTCAGAGTGTCGGTTCCCCCCATTACGATGATTCGTACGTATGGTGGTGTAGACTTCAACAAGGTAACAGACATGCCTTTTACCCTTTTAATCGGTGACGGTGTTATTTTTGTCCAGGTACCACCAGTTGGAGTCGCATTCGGGATTGCATTCGGAGTAAAATAAGCAGGACGTTTCCCTCCTAACCTGTCCGGAAAATCTGCCGGATCATCATATGCCACACCGCCAGGACCCGCTCCTGCCGTTCCAAAGCCGGTTCGCGAGTAAAAAATAGCGTTGTTGGGTAAGATATGGAGCCCTGGGTATAAATTCGGAAAAATCTTATCATCGCCAGTTAGGGTCGAGAAACTTTCAGTTGTTTCATCAAAGATTTCCATATCGCCATCGCCTGTCTTTCCACTAGCAATGAGCATCTTTTTTCCGCCTAATGAGACTGCTGTAGGATACCATTTATTCTGCACCATACTATTTGCCGTTCTGCGCCATGTCTTGGTCATCGGATTAAAGATATAACCCGCTACTGCCAAGGGATTAGGCCCGTATCCTCCACCTCCCATTACAAGTACAGAACCGTCAGGGTCTGACATTTGTGCGTGGTGGCTACAAACCTGAGAATAGCCAAGCGGCATTAGGTGTGGCTGATTCGTTGGATCTTCAAAAGTGGATGCAGTCGTGTCTTCAGGGTCCCATAGCAATGTCGTTTCATCCCCGGTAATAAATAGCACTTGACCAGACTTGAGCATGATGGCGTGGACAATCCCATCTCTGCTCATATTACCTCTTCGTGGTATATCGACTGGGAAATCATTCCATTCTCCCAAAACAGCATTGCTAAATGAAAAAATTAAATCGTCTAGCCACTCAAAACGAAAATCCTTGATTAACTGCAAATCTTCCCAGTGCCGAAAACCGAGTGGAAATTTTCGGTTTCTTAATTCAATTATTTTTTTGGCAACATCGGATTTAATAATCTCGTGCCGATGTTCATCATGATGGGCATCTTGAGGATCCGGTTCCGCTGGATGAGAATGAATGGTTTCAGGAATACCAAACATTAAATCTTCTACTCGCACTGCCTCATTGAGAAATTTTAGAATAAGCTTGTGTTCAGAGGGCTTAATATGATCGCACCGTGGAGCCTCCTTTTTATTAGAGATATTAATATTGCGGTTCGAATTCCTTTTCGTTAGTTTCATAAAATGCCTCCTTAAATGGTTAATGATTCAATTAACTCTCCTAAAATAAATAGAGTCATTTTGAGAATATAAAATCTTAGACATTAAGAAGTTTTTCAAGAGTGTTTAAAAATACGGTTGACAAACTAAATGACTAATGTGGCAACTACAGTGCCATTTCATCTTTGAATACAGAATGATTTACAAGTATATGTTGAGGAATAAGTTAAGGATAAGGGCTGAATTCCAGGTTTACTGTTTTGTTATAACAAAATAACAAAAAACGTTATAGATCCGTAACAAATGTTAATAAAGAGTTGATGTCACACCCTCTTATTCAAAGGATAACAGCTTGTTTTTTTTCAATCAACTGCGAAGAAAACGAGAAAACGGGGTCACCTTGATTAGTCTGATGGGGGGATGGAGGTCAAATCTCCCCATGACTGCACTGTGTACAGCTTTTTCATCTTTGTACTTTTATTCATTATCTTTATCAAACCTCTTTTCAGTCAGTTTGACCACGTCATACATCTGATGTTTTTCACAGAGCTGTCGTAATTTACCCATTTCAATTTTTGTCTTATTTTGTCATACTTTGTCATATTGACAGGTTTGATATCATAAATTTCTTGTGCGAGGTACGGATAGTTAGATGCAGTTATCAACGAGTTTAACTATAGGAGTGTATTAGCTATGAGAAAAACGATTATTATCATTCCACATTTATTCTCACATATATTTGCATTAATTTCAGATAAATCATACTATAATATTTTTCCATTACGTTTCAAGACTTACGAAAACTTTTGAAAGGGACTTTAGGCTTAACAATTATTTTAACAGCATCATTAAGAGAGGAGGTGTTGCTATGAAATAGTTGATAATACATAAATGAATTTTTTGTGAAATATTGTTCTTTATCGTTATTTTTATAAATTATTTAAGAATAACCAATAAAATGAAAAGGAGAATAACATGAAAAATACACTTATTTTCGTTTGTCTACTGAGCTTCTTATGTATACCATTAGGGAGCACGCTCGCGGATAAGGGATTCTCTGTCCAAGATCTTCGCGGGAACTACGGTTTCTCGTTTCAAGGGCAAATCGTTGGTTTTGGGCCAGTGGCGGCAGTTGGAAGCATGTCAGCCGATGGCGAGGGGAATATTACTGAAGCGGTCCGTACAATATCGATCAACGGCGTTC
This sequence comes from Candidatus Scalinduaceae bacterium, assembly GCA_965222815.1. Lineage (GTDB taxonomy): Bacteria > Planctomycetota > Brocadiia > Brocadiales > Scalinduaceae > SCAELEC01. Next base: position 2,674,980 of record CBDCUS010000014.1, on the reverse strand, counting down.
ATGTCACCGAAACATTTACCTGTACCTTAACAGTTAATCCTGATGGAACCGGCTCTGCGGTTTGTCCGCTGGATAACCCTGCACCTGGAGCACCAGCAGTGGAGACCTTCGACTTTGTACTTGAGGACAAAGCGCGAGCGTTTCGTATAGTCGGTACAACCCCAGGTATCGTTGTGGTTGGCTCTGGTAGAGAACAGTAGACGAACAGCGAGTTCGTGATAGTTGGTATGCGATCTGAGAGCGATGAGGCTCTCGATGACTTATCGCTCTTGATACTTTCTTGGACTGGTTTTGTCACTGATTTTGTTAGGAAATTTTGCAACCGTCATTTCAGCACAAACACAACAAGGACAATGCGGTGCTTATGGTAAATTGGTTGCTATATTTTTCTAAATAACTATACCTTCTAACCCTACAGCCAACACGGATTGGCTTAATACAGTCTGGACAAAGCTATAAGAATCCGATAAGGGTACGCTATAGACTATCAGAGCACGCAAAGTATAGGGTCTTTAATGAAGTAGTAAAAAGATAGCCTTACTGCCGGAGATTGTTTACGGTGAATATCTTTAGTAGTAAGGCTTTTTTATTTTATCAACGATTTGACGTTGTGAATCATGAATGAGGAAAGGAGGATTGTTTAAAGTGTTGCAAATTGGGTTACCTGAAGACTTTAACGAGGGAAGCATGCTGGTTGATGAGATAAAGAACACTGGGAAGAAGATATTGTGAAGTAAAGGGTCATTCCTCTTCTTTTCGTGACGGGGTCACATCTGATCTAAACCTGAGCGCAAACAAACCAAGTTATGTATGCGTCACCCTTAAGTCGCTGTAAAAATTCCGTAATCCTCACGTACTTGAGTACGCTCCGGTTCCGGAATTTTTACGCGCCTTGTATCTGGGCGGCTTTCGTTCAACCACTGGATGGTTTTACCTTTTCATTATATTCAAAATTTATCTTCTGAAAATAACGAACGATTCTATTAATCCTGCAAAATAATAACCTCGCTATTTCAGCTTTGCGGGATTCAAAAATTGAATCATTTTATGGTATGTGTGATACCTGTACGTCTTAGGCAGACTTGCAACGCATAGGTAGGAGGAATTGGTCTGGTTATGAAGAACCCTACATTAATACAGTTATTAATTTTCAAGTTTCCAAATCTTCCATTTCTCCTACACTTTTCCCAAATTAGATTAATTCAGAGCATTATTCCCGAACAACATTTTAATATTATTAATTATTTTAGGATCATCTCCCAATTAGTTGAAGCAAAAAGAACACTAGTTACGGATTGTCCTTCCTTCAAGGGTTAAAATTAAACGTTGAAATGAATATTTAGTTGCGAGATGTACCAACAATTTTCTTAACATTTGTTATGGAAGCATAACATTTTTTATTATACTTCCATAACAAAACGTAATCCTAAAGTTTTAGCCTTTTTTCTTATCTGTATAATTAGCAGGCACTTGTAAATCCTCTACCATCAAATAGAGAGCGGTATTGCATTTGCGAGAGTAATATTTTAAGTGTTTTCTAAGAAAATAAGTGATTACGAAAAGCTTAAACTCTTAGTAATCAGGAGAAGCACAAAATTAATGGGCTAAAAGTTTATATGGGGAAGACATTGTTGTACTAACGTATAAATATTTACGACCGTAAAAACTAAAGCAATATTTATCCTTCGTATCATCTTTACTTTATAGATACATATAATAATTCATTATATCGTTTTTGAAGTATTATTTCTTCAACTAATTGGTAGATGAACCATATTTAAATTATGTCTAAGCATTGTATAAATTGCGGAGAAGATGGTTTGGAATTTCATTTGTACAAAGATTACATTTGTAATAACTGTGGCTATGAGGAATCTGAAGTTGATGAGGATAATAAGAATTCATTAGAAGATCAAGCACTTAATAATTCTTCAGACAACGATATAAGATTGGCCAAGGTTGATTCAATACGAGCAAAGATGATCTCGACTATTACTCATCTTTTTGCGGCTGAATTCATAGCAAAATCAGAATTCCCCCAGAAAAATGAACTCCCTGAACTTCTCCCGCCACCATTTAATAATTTTGGACACCAATCTTTGTTAGATGATAAATTGTTATTAAACATTATTTGACAAGTCATAGAGGATATTAAACTTTCTATTAAAAAAAAAAGACAAAAATGTATTTAATGGCACCTTTAGATACGACCTTTGACTTTCGGTTGATTAAGGAGAAGAAGTTTCCAATACCAATGAGTTGCGATATTAAGTGCAGGCAAAGATTTTCTGGCTCTGATAATTCTATCAGGTAGAAATATATACAATTGGGGTTAAATATATATTTTTGAGAAGAAAAATGACTCATGTATATAATAAATGGTTTCTGACGTATAGGGCAAGGAGGAAAAATATTATCAAAGCATGTGTTACTATGGAACTTAGCAGAAATGTTAAAAGTGAACATGAATCTATCGGAGGAAATACATAACTTTTGTTGACGAACAGTCCAAAAGAGATAAACCAGACGTTTAAAATACAAGCTTGAGCAATGGTTCTCAACAAATTTATTGCAGTCAAATAGAGGAATTCTATGGGATGGAAGTGTACGCTGATGAGATACCAATTTCTAACAATTGTAGCTGGAAAATATCCCGAAGATATCAGTGCCGTGAATCAAGATTCATAAATAGCCACTTGAGCAAGAGAAAATTTCATTTTTTAGAAGGGTATTTAAATTTCTTCTATTTAAGAAGGGAGATTTGAGATGGTAAAACGATTGGTATATCTGGTAATTGTCTGCCTGGGATTATTGTGTGGGATGGGGGGTACACCCAGCCCTGAAGAACCTTCTCCTGCTGAAGCACATTTTCCTGAATGTAGAACATTCTCCATTCATAATCCTATTTATCCTGCGGCGAATGAAGATGTTACTTATACATTGGTGGAAGTAGTAGCTAATAACGGTGTTCAATCTGTCACATTGTATGAAACGATTTTCTCTATCAATCCTGATGGGTCTCTGGGGACTGAGGCTCCTGGTATAACCAATACTTGGCATAATCCTATTCTTCCGGTGAGTTTTGAGAAGAAAGATGGAAATATCTCTAACAAGTTTATCCAGTACAAATTTGAGGTGATTGATGATGATGGAAATACGTATCCCAATCCCAATATTGTGGGATATGCAGTACGTCCTTATCCTCCTTCTTTACCACCATCTGAGGCAGGTTCCAATCAACCAGCGCCAGTTTACGTTCAAGGAGATATTGATCAGATGATGGATGTTGTTTTTATTCGGTCCGATGATATACAGGACATGGAGACCTTTCGTGATCACTGCCGTCTCATGATTTTGGATGGTATATTTGGTGATGAGATGACACGGCATTATAGTCGTTTTTTTAATTTTTTTATAAACCCTTTGTCGGGTATAGCTTCTCCATTTCCAAATGAGCATCAAAAACCTGATAATTGGCATAATTTAACTTTTGCAGAAGGCCATGCTTTATTGCACCTCACCGAATTTACAGATCATACACATCAGACCTATTTCTCTACGGAACAAGAACGTCTGGGAACAATTCTCCATGAGGCCGGGCATGCTCTATTCGGATTAGATGATGAATACTTTGGTGGTGGAGATTCATATGCCTCGATTCTTCCAAACAATTGGCTTTCAGAGAAACAAGCCAATGATGCAGCTCCCAAACGGCATAAAGAAGAAGGGGATGCTGTAAAGGTTGAAAACCGCACTTGGAAAATATGCGACGACGAATGTCAAATGAATCAAACTGGTCCGACTGTTACTGAATATGATTTACCTTGCCAAGATCGTGTGTGTTTTACTATTAATCAAAATGCAGGTTTAGGTAATTCTACAGCAATGAGTGTCTGTAGTCCTGAAAATGATCTGGTAGAGATAGTGGTAACACCGGCTAATCCAACAATTACCAGTGATGATAATATTCAATTTACTGCAATAGGTAAGTATGAGGAGTCAAGCATGCTGGACGTAACAAAATCTGTAACCTGGTTGAGCTCAGATACATCAGTAGTGAATTTTAGCACAGACGGTTTGGTACAAAGCGTTTCCGAAGGCGATACGATCATAACAGCAGAACAAGACGGCATAACAAGTTCTGAGGTCATAGTTACGGTACAGCAAAACTAACTCAATATATTGAAAGGAAATAATCAAATGGAAAACGTTAGTCAAAAATACCTGAGACTGTTTCTGGGTGCTCTCACTATTTGGGGATTTATGCTTAGTGGTTGCAAAGACAATCAGAATCCTTCTGATGTTTCTTTGGGTTCTGGAGCCAACAAGCATATTATTTCCCCATTTAATCCAGGTTACTTTAAAGACGAGAGCCAAAGACATTTGACAATCCATTTTAACATTGATAATGGAAAACTTGACATAAACAAGACGAAAGACGGTGAATTACGCCCTGGTAAAATGCCTTATCATCCTGGTGGTGATACAGATGTGGTATACAAAGACTCAAATGGGAAGGTAATCAACAGATATTCTATTGAAGATCCAACCAGATTGAGGAGTTGCGAGCTAATTGACGGCAAAAGGGAAGGGGTATTTCCTCGAGAGAAGGGTGAAGCGGAATTACTATTGCCAGCTAACCCTGAAATCGCTCTCATTAGTGTTATCTACGCGGATAAAGAACCACAGGAAGATATAGACGTGAGCGAAATTGTAAAACATACATTTCTAGTAGATACCATTTCTCCTACCATTGTCTCTGCCAGTACCAGTAGTAATCCTGCTGAGGTCATAATCGTATTCAGTGAGCCAGTAGAGCTATCAAGTGCTACAAACGTGTCAAATTATAGCATTAACAATAGAATTACAGTTTTAGGTGCTTCACTGGGCTCAGATCTAAAAACAGTAACCCTCACAACCAGCCCACATACAGGGAATATTTCTTATACATTAACCGTCAACAACATAAAAGATCGAGCTAGCAGTCCAAACATGATTGCCGGTAATACACAAGTGATCTATTCCTTTTTACCTGATAATCAAGTTCTATCAATACCAACTAGCTTGACAGCAAAAGCAGTATCTTCTTCTCAGATCAATCTTTCATGGAATGTGTCAACTGATAATGTAGGAGTGGCAGGTTACAGGATATACAGGAATGGTGTTATAATTACTACTGTAGAAAAAACAACTTACCAGGACACAGGATTAAGACATTCAACAACATATATGTACACCGTCGCTGCTTATGATGCAGCAGGAAATGAATCAGGGCGGTCTTCTGCGTCACGTGCAACTACTTTATCTTTTCGTTTTTAATAGTGGTACTTCTATTAATTTAATTGTAAATCGACCTATCTTATTCAACTTTATCACTTTACCTGTAGGATAAGCGGCCCATACTCGTGAAGGGTTCTAATCATGTGCAGGTGTAAATTTGCTGGAAGTAATAAGGAGTGTAAAGCCACAATTTATTACGTTCGGATTAGTTTTTTTGCTTTAGGAGGGAGGTGCCATGTGAAGGCGATGAAAGAAAGGAGGTTTAAATGTGACGTTAAGTTTTTTTATGGTTAAAAAACGAAAAAAACTCTGTAACCTTTTAAAGCGTTAGTTATTTATAATTTTAATAAGGAGGAGTGGTACGATGCTTAGAAAAACAGTATTAAGGAGAATAATCTTAAGTTTTGTGTTGGCAATTACGCTGACATTGGGTATGGCATCAATTGGGTATTGTGGCGGTGGTTTTGCAGAGCCACCTGGACCGGGAGAAAGTTTTTGGGGTCCTGCCATAGTTGGTAAAATAGTAATACACGGAGATCCTTCTGATGATGCAACAGTACTTGATTTTGAAGGACAATGTAGCGGTGGATTTATAAAGATTGAAGCTGAAGATATTAGCAGCACAGTTTATAAAATCCCCAAAAATGCAAACGACTTATTACATAGTCGTTTGAATCATGGTCAAATGCTTCTCAGAGGTCTTTGTGGCCCAAGTGAACCACATGATGCGGATACAGATAATCCCTTAATTATTGTCGCAGCAACGAATTTTGTTAGAGTTAAAAATAGTGAAGAAAATAAGGCAGAGGCTGATATTGTCGTGTTATGGATTGTGACTCCCTGAATAGAGATGGTGTGCAACAAATGCAACAGAAACAGTAGCCACTGATCTAGTCTTTTTGTAGATCTCTCTTCGACAGAATAGTTTTATTAGAGCCGACGCTAGTGAAACGTAAAAAAAATATGAGCTCCTAATTAAAATAGTTGGGAGCTCATATTTTTTCATATGACCATTAGAATTTATTAGTTAATAGTTTGTGTAAAATGGCAGGGTTGGTATTATGTTGCCACTGCTAATCAAAATTTAGTAATTGTATGTTTATGTGTTGAACCGCTAATTGTTTTTTTATGAAGAACATCTTTTTAGCATTATTTTCTGCATTATTACTAATACTATGTTTTCCCAGATTTGATTTTGAATACCTTGCCTGGTTTGCCCTGGTTCCATTGTTGGTTTCCATAAGAGATAAGGGCCTGAAGACTGCGTTTGCTCTATGCTTTGTTGCTGGTATTATTTTCTATATGGGCGTTTTTTATTGGTTTAAATCGATAAAAGGCGTTAGCTGGTTTACCGTCATATTATCGTTCATATATTTAGCTACCAGCTATTTTGGTCTTTTCGGATTAAGCTTTAATTTAGTTAGTAAAAAGACCAAGCTTCCCCCTATTGTTATTGCGCCTGTTTTATGGGTTAGCCTGGAGTATGCTCGTTCTAATATAGGGTTCTTGGAATTTCCATGGATGCTTATGGGTCATTCTCAGTATCTTAGCAGTCCCATTATTCAGATATCTAGTATAACTGGGGTCTATGGTGTTTCATTTCTAATTGTTATGGTGAATGTTGCTATTAGCGAGGCAATACATAACCGCTCAAAGGCTCTAAAACCTATCATCGTAACCATAATTGTTGTAGGAGTAACAATTATTTATAGTATAGGTGTCATAGCAAAAGTACCTGGAAGGGATACAGTCAGTATTACCGTTATCCAGGGTAATATATCTCAAGAAACCAAATGGAAAAAGGAATTTAGGAGGCAAAACCGCGAAAAACATATACGGTTAACTAAGGAAGCATCAAATAATGACAACACCTCATTAATAGTATGGCCGGAGTCTGCACTTCAGGGATCTTTTAGGCATGATTTATATTTGTTGAAAACTATTTCTAGCCTAGCCAGGGAGACTGAAACCCATCTTTTAGTGGGTGGTTCGGAACACCCAAAGAGTGGTTCAAGGGAATTTCAAATAAAAAAATGGTTCAATAGCGCCTTTCTGATTTCACCGGAAGAGAATGTTGAGGGGCAATACAACAGGATGCATTTGGTCCCCTTTTTTGAATACCTGCCTTATAAAGACTTATTCCCATGGTTACCGAAACTTTTTTCTAATGCAGGGAATTTTATCCCAGGAACCGAATATACTCTTTTCAATCTTAACGACTCCAAGTTTGGCGTCATAATATGTACAGAGAGTACCTTTCCAGAACACGTTCGACAGTTTATAAAAAATGGAGCCAATTTCATGGTAAATATTATTAATGAGGGTTGGTTTGGAAAGACGTCTGCTTCCTATCAATTAACAGCCATGAGCGTGTTTCGGGCAGTTGAGAATCGTACTTCTATCGTTCGATGTGCAAATACAGGTATTTCGTGTTTTATCAACCCTCATGGTAAGATTACGGGCAGAGTTCATGACCATAATAATAAAGATACGTTTGTTGAAGGTTACCTGACTAGTGAAATTTCTCTTTCGTATGAAAAGACATTTTACACAAAATATGGGAATATTTTTATATATATGAATCTCATAATGACCTCATTTATGTTTACGTTATGCTTCTTTAAAAGTAAATTCATTACCACCAAGCCAGAAAGGTAATAAAAGGATTAAACTAAAAGTTAAGGGTTTCGCGTCGTAGAAACCTATACAAAGAATATATGATAACGCTAGCTTTCGCACGACTATAGTAATGTCAATGGGCAAGTATGGTGTTAAAAAAGTTGAAACTTAATTACTGTTGATTAACGAAATAATTATGTCAGGATAACTTAAAGTGAATAATTAGTTATTTTCAGATGGGTAAGTTTCGCTCTACCTACTTTATATCAAAAAAGGAGTATGATACATTTGATTTGTTTTATTGAACCCAAAATAAAATCTCATATTGGACAATACAACAGAAAAATACCTATACAGGGGCCACAGATTTTAGCGACAATATTAAAAAAAAGGGGGTTTATGGTTGAAATACATTCGGAACTTCAAAATTCTCTCCGACTTAACAGAATAATAAACAAGGCCGAATTTGTTTTAATAACAATTAATACCTTTAATTCTGTACGAGGCTATGAGATAGCCAAGTTAATAAAGTCAAAAAAAGATATCTGTATAATTTTTGGAGGTATGCATGCCACTTTGTTTCCAGAAGAAACAATAAATTTTGGAGATTATGTGATAAGGGGAGAAGCAGAAGAATCCATCATCCCCATTTTAGAAAACATAAAAAACAATGAACCTGAAAAAGCATTAGGCTTATCTTATAAAAAAGGTGAGGCAGTATTTCATACATTAGATGCACCTCCTCCTAAGAATATTAATATTTTACCAGATTACAAAGCGGTGCGGAGTTTTAAAAAAAGGATTAATACCAGATTTGATTATTTTATGCTGCTTTATGCTTCAAGAGGCTGCACGTATGATTGCGATTTTTGTGGAAACGTTAAACATTTTGGTAATCGAGTCAGATATAAAGATCCGGGATTTATCGTGAGAGAGTTAAGGACTGTTTTGGATTTTCACAAAAAATGGTGGCTTGGAAAGCCATTTATGAATCTTGTATGGTTTACGGATGACTATTTCTTTACCAATAAACAAAAAGCCAAGGAAATTTTAAAAGCCATTATAAAATCAGGGATAAAGACGAAAATTGTCATGCAATCTCGCGTTGAGATAGGACAAGATTCGGATATGCTTAAGCTCTTCAAAGAAGCTGGTGGTCATAGATTTTATTTAGGAATAGAAAATATATCTCAGGATTTTTTAAACGATTGTAACAAACGACTTGATTTCTATACGATAGAAGAAAATATTAAAAATATTCAATCTCACGGTATTGAGGTCCATGGGTTATTTATGTATGGAGGTGATAAGTACTATCCTGGTACTGGTAGAAAGATAGCTCAATTTGCCATAAAAAATAATTTTGGAGGTATTCTTATACAATCTATGTTTCCTATCCCATCCACCAGGTTTTTTTCTGAACTCAGAAAAAAAAATCGTATTTTTACATATGATTGGAGTTTATACCGAGGGCTGGTGGTGTTTTTTTCAAAATATATAAAACCCAGTGTTTTGCAGAGAGAAATGATTGAAACAAGCTCTCTTTTTTATTCTACAAGACGTCTAATTCTGAATTACGGTAAATTCAGAGCGCCATATATTATTTTTCCTGGTGAATGGTGGTGGCAGGTCAATGACCGTCGAGATATGAATGACTGGGCTAAAAAATTGGAAGAAATTGAAGAGCCTTATTATGACAAAAATGGGGTATTAATCGAAGACAAATTAAAGGATATGAAGCCGATTCTTCCAGACGTATTAAAACCCCATTCTCATTTATTTTTTAAAAAAAATAGAAAGTTATCAACTGCTTCTGTTTCTATTTATTAAAAGGTTGATAACATAAAAACAAAAATTGAAAATTGTTTTTTAATAGACGATTTATTTTGCCTTGATAAACTGTGTTCATCTGTATCAAACAAGTAATACAAAAGACAATTGCTTTCAAAGAATGGAGGTTTTGCTATGGATGACTTTGGAAAAATAAAGATCATTAGGGGGTTGTCTTCAAGGGAGCGTTGGAGCAGAATAGCATTTTTGGTGATGGTCTTGATTATTCTGACCATAGGCACAGTATGTCTTATTAAGGCGATTACGTGGATTGACAAGCCGTTTCCCGGTTTTCTACATAATCAACGTATGGTTGTAGCAGGAATCGGGCGATATTATTGGACAGGGACTGAGGCAGGATTAAAATTTCCTGACAAGATACTAAAAGCAAATAATCAGATAATTTCCTCGGCAGATGCTCTTGAGGAGTTGATTGCCAATACAGAAGGTGTAAATTTTATTGCTTACTCTGTCAAGAGGGGTAACCAGTTAATAGAACTAACTATACCCACGATGCAATTTACCTTAACGGATTTCTTAATGATCTTTGGGTATTATGTTTTTTTGGGTGCTGCTTACTTATTCATTGGAGTGGTAGTATTTGTCATGAAACCCGACACGAAGGTGAGTTGGGTTTTTTTACTAACATGTTTATTTATAAGCGGATACTATATTATGACAGTTGATATTGTAGCAATTCACTGCGGCTTTCTGAGAGTTTTCTTTTTTGTTCAAACATTTTTGCCTGCCACCACAATACACCTAAGTTTGATCTTTCCTGAACAAAAGAGGCTCATTCAAAGGCATCCGTACCTGCAATTTGTACCTTATATTATTTCACTCATAATTATCATACCTTTGGAAATATTTTATCCTGAACCCATGTTTGTAAAGATTTATCAATTGGTTGTTATATATTGGGTTGTATGTGTTTTTGCGTTTTTATCCTCGATATTCTTCTCCTTTTTTAAGAATACCTCAACCCTTGTTAGGCAGCGGGCAAAAGTTGTTCTCTTCGGTGCGGCACTAGCCTTTCCTATGCCTACACTTGCACTCCTTTTGTCATTTCTCGGAATAACTCTTTGGGGAGTACAAATTCAAAACAACTTCTTTGCTTTCCCTATACTAATCTTTCCTCTCTTTTTAGCTTATGCTATAGGCAAACACAACCTTTTTGATGTAGATGTATACATCAAGAGGACTGTTGGTTATATAATAATGACTATTCTTGTGGGTGCGACCTACTTTTTCCTACAAACGTACTTAAACACATATGTTTTACATCAGTCTATTGGCGTTCATGCCGAAAAGATCTTTCCGATTATTTTTGCACTGCTGGTAGTTTTTTTATTTAATCCTGTGCACCGAAGGGTGCATGGCTTTATAGATAAGGTATTCTACAGGAAGAAATCTGATTATAAGGAAATGATTACGTCTGTGAGTAATACACTGACAACAATGCTGGACCAAAGTGCTATTATCAGGCAGCTTATAAATACCGTAAGAAATGAGATGTTTGTTGATACGGCCGGTGTGGTTCTTTGTGATCAGCAGGAAAAGTCATGCTATGCTCTCTTTATTGATGAAGGTTCGGGGAAGGTAAAAGATCATAAAAAAGATGTACATATTGCCTACGATGACCCTTTGTTACACTTACTTTCAAGGGAAATAAAGCTGATTACTAGATACGATATAGCAGAAGACCCTCGTTATTCGGAGGTTAAGGATGTTTGCGGAAAAAGGTTTTTGGAAATGGATGCAAGCCTTGTAATACCCCTAATCTACCAGAATAAAGTTAAAGGGTTCTTTGCTTTGGGCCAAAAGAAATCCGGGCGTTTTTATACAAGAGAGGAAATTGACTTACTGGAGACCCTGGCAAATCAGGGAACAATGGCAATTGAAAATGCCTGGTTGTTTAAGGAAAATCTGGAAAAAGGGAAGATGGAAGAGGCAAATAAAAAACTTAAAGAAATAAATAATATGAAAACTAAGTTTCTGTCTACAGTATCACATGAACTAAGAACACCTATTTCCTTAATATCAGGCTTTGCAAGGATTATAAAGAAGAAATTTAAAGATATCATATCTCCTCATATAAAGACGGAGGATAGTAAAGTCCTGAAATCAATAAGTCAGGTGGAATTGAATCTTGATATCATAGTGTCAGAGGTGGATAGGCTCGCTAACCTTATAAACGATCTTCTTGATATAACAAAGATTGAGGCTGGAAAAGTTGAGTGGGAAAAGAAACCAATTTCAGTAACTAAGATTATTGAGAAGTCCACTAATATTACTATTAGTGCCATTAAAGAAAATGGGCTGGAGTTGATAAAGGATATTGAGGATGGGCTACCTCAGGTTATTGGTGATGAGGATAAGATGCAACAAGTTATGATTAATCTGATTTCCAATGCGATAAAATTCACTGACAAAGGGTCTGTGACATGCAGGTCGAGGAGGATAAACGATGAGATAATGATAAGTATAATAGATACCGGCTTAGGAATAAGTGAGGGTGATCAGGAGAGAATATTTGGGAAATTTGAGCAAGTAGGCACTGTACTTAAAGATAAACCAAGAGGAACTGGCCTTGGGTTACCAATCTGTAAAGAGATTGTAGAACATTATGGTGGTAGTATATGGGTGAAAAGTGAGTTGGGTAAGGGGAGTAACTTCTCATTCACTCTGCCTATTCCTTTTAAGTTAAAAGAACGGCCTCCTCAGTAGAATCTATGGGTGATTGGAGGCTCTGGCAACTTTCCAAGAGTATGATACAAAGCAACTTCTATTGATTTCAAAGTACGAAAACCAAAAGATTTTCTCATAGTCAGTTTGGCTTTAAGATTAAAACCTTCAACAACACCGTTAGACAGACGTTCTTTGACAGAGAAATAGTTCAACAAAAGCTCTTGGTGATTACGTAACCTTTTGGCTACTTTCTTCATTTCGGGTAACCTTGATCTCATAGCCCTTGATGTCCAGGTTTTTAAGAACCTCTGGGCACCCCAACGTGTTTTATAAGTCCAAAAATGTTGAAACGCTTCTTTGAGCAAGTAACAACGCATAGTCTTTAGATTATATCGAACAAGTTCACGTAACTTGGCTAACTGTGACGTATTCTGATTTCTTTTGTTCTTTAATAAACACCAACGAGAATGCTCAAGGATCGGTTCATTACCATCTTCTTTTAATTGAGCAGTTTCAGCTCTTCTTGTTTGATCTACCGCATCGTTTAGATATTTCATTACATGAAATCGATCGAGAATATGGATAGCCTCTGGTGCCTTACGTTTAACAACCTTTAAATATGGTTTCCAAAGATCGCTACAAATTGCTGTTAATTGTTGAGATCGTTCTTTGCCAAAAGCAATAAAGAATCGCAACAATGTTTTTGCGGATCTATTCTTGCCTACAAACAACAATCTTTTACAAGCAGAATCTATTTGATAAACCAACGTCAGATATTTGTGTCCTTTTAAATATTGTATCTCGTCAATACCTAGTGCGTTAACATTATCTAAGTTGCGATGCTTTAATCCATACTCTACAACATGTTCTACAGATTCAAATACGTTCTTCCATGAGACACGAAATTGTCTGGACACTTCTAACCAGGAAAGGTACTTTGCCCAATGTGCAAGAAATACCCTGAACGGTTCACAAATAGGACTCTTACCCTGTGCCCATGGAATATGTTCTACGGTTACTCCATGTTGGGGGCAACTTACGCGCCGAGGTTTGTAAGCCAACATAACTATGTAACCCCAAAAAGGGATAAAACGAAAACATCGTTCCTGTAGATGATCATAAGTTGGTGCTGCCTTGTTGCACTGACTACATAAACCTTGTGATCCTTTGCGTTCTTTTACTTTGACCGTAATCTTTGTCTCTTTTAAAACAACTTTGCCGTAGATGAATCCCTTGACAGGATAGCATCTATTGAGTAATGTTTTAATGAGCATTGTTGATAATCTGCAATTGTTAATTATATGGTTAATGAGAGACCTTATTTTAACAAATTGCAGCAACAATGCTTCTACTTGAACATATACGATGGCTTTATGTTTAATTCCCTTCGGAGTTGGCCATCCTCACCCAAAAGAGGGGTGGCCAACTCCGAAGGGAATTAAACATGTTCCTTTTGGAGAGGCTTCTTTTAAATAAATCTATCTTTCTCCTTATTTTTACCCAAAAATTCTGTCATAGAGCTAAATTATTAAAGTAAAACCTTTATCGTGAATATCACAACATTAAAACCGGAAGACAGTACATTTTGGGACCGCTTTGCGCCATGGTACGAAAAGTGGCTTACGCGTTGTGGATACCATAAGGTAATATTACATGAACTCAGAAGTATTATAGAAAAAGAGTGGAGTGTACTTGATATTGGAGCGGGAACAGGAGTGTTATCGATTCCAATGGCATCCTTCGGATGTAATGTAAAGGCACTTGAACCGTCAAATGGAATGACAACCATTTTCAGACATAAGCTTGATGTTCTTAACCTTTCAAATATAAACATACAAAAAAGTATACTCATTACGAAATGGTTTTAGGTATTTGTACCAATTCTTTGAAAGTTCTCAGTCAATAAAGATGATATCTTTTCCTTGTATTTTTTGCTCCGTCTAAAAAAAGATTTACATGCTTTTTTGAATTCGTCAAACGTTTCATAGTATTTATTATAAAGAACTATTTTGCGGAAATATTTCCAAAGTCTTTCTATTAAATTCAAATTTGGTGAATACGCCGGCAGAAACACAAGCTTTACTTTAGATTCTTCTAAATACTTCATCACCTTTTTTGACCTGTAATATCTCGCATTATCACATATCGTATAAATTGACTCTGCTTCCGGATGTTTTGTTTCTATCTTTTTCAGTAAAGATATCGTTGACTGGGCGTTTATCGTGTTGCTATAACCAACTACAGGACTCATGTCTTCAATATTAATGGCACCATTGATGTTGACTCTTTTGCGTCCTGTGTTGCTCTTTAGTTCTTTAACAGTCCCTTTTTTGATCCAACCATACGCAGCTACGCTGTTGTGTTGCGGATGAGCTCCATCCATAAAGTATATATAGTCATTAGCACCTTTGGTTTCCTTTAACTCATTGTAAAATGCTACAAATTCTTCCTGGGCTTTTGCATCTGCTTTGCCGGGTACCAATTTTGGCTTCTTGTATGTATAGTTTAATCTGTGAAGCAAATCGGTCATTCCGCTTATGCTATATTTCACTTTGAATTGTTTTGAGACATAAGAAACTATTTCTTTTATTGTTACGTAAGTATGTTGATTGAGATGATTATCTAATTGCTCTAGTACTGATTTGGATAATTTGCCACCGTATCCTTTCAGATTATCACTCAATAGCGCTTTTAATCCACCGCATCTATAACGGTTTAGATAATTCCTTATTGTTTCTTCGTCAAGCAACAGGGCTTCGACTACTTCACGGATTGTCCATCCTGTGCCAAGAAGTATAATTGTTTTTATACGGTCTGCTTCTCGCTTTTTCTTAGCCGCTTTGTGTCTTATTTTCAGGCTAGATATTTCTTCTTGTGAAAGAATAAACTCTGTCATAAAAGGATTATGACATATTCAGATTCATTTGTCTCGAGAATTCTCGAATTCTTTTTCGCGACCGGTATAAATGGGAAGAAATAAATCATCAGGATTTACAAACCTACGATCTTATTATGGCATGCAACAGTTTACATCTCGTACATGGAGGCTTTATCAGTGCTATGACAAAAGTCTTTGCATTCAGGCCTCTTCACGTCTGCCTTATAACAGAAATCAACAACGACTATTTTATAGATTTTAAAGAGATAGATGCTTTACAGAATGAATACAATTTTCTTTTTATAAAGAGCTACTCAGTTAACAGCAGCTTCTGCTTTAAGGACATGAATGAAGTAAATGAATTTAAGGATATATCAGGTATCAATATAAAAATCCAAATGGAACATGATACACCGAGACAAATTGACAAAACTGACATTGCTATACTTTGCTGGGAAAGGAAAAGTTAGGTGCATGTTTCTACTTATAAAGCAGGAAAGAAAAAGTATGGGGGTCATATGTATGGGGGTCACCCATTAGTAGGCTCCTGTCAAGCAAAAAATTCTCCCTTACACGAAATAAATAAATATTTTTCGCGTTATCAATTTTGATAATAACAGAGATTTTAGATTGAGGTTGAGTTTAATATTTTGTTTTATACAAAGATAATACTTGTTATACTTTGTATTACTCGCTGGAGGATAGGGCAACGCTGGAGAGCGACCCGAGCGCCATGCGAGTGACTATACGGATGGGGGAAGGCTATGCATTTTGCGTAGCCCTCTCTCTTTTAAATTTCCGTTAGTCAACAAAAGCGACAAACTCAATCTACTACAATTTAATCAATGTTATCTATAACCATTCAAAGTTTTCAAAACTTTAACACATTATCTACACCCTGATTTTCAATGTTTTTAGTTACGGATTACTATTCCGCTCCAGTCACCCATCCGGTTCAAGGCTTGCGTTTGAGTTTATCCTTTTGGAAGTAGACTCGTTGCCCCTGGCAAATTCATGCCCCAGAAAATCCTCGGTTCCATGCATGTGTCCAATTGATTTTTACAAATCTTATGGCTCTCTGTCCAAACCCTCGTGGCTCACAGCATAGGCAGAATTGTAATTAAAAATTTTTTCAACCTTTTTTGTCTTTATCGATGGAACAGCTTTCCAATCAAATCTAGTGGATTGGCTACCAACCCCTTTACCGGTTCACTGTCCCATCTCATAATAGCTTTACATTGTTGCTCCTTTTATTGTGGATGAAGCGGCTTCCATTTGTTTTTGGCTTGATAACCATAAAATTCAATACCGGTTCCCCGCTCCACCCACATCATTACTTAAATAACATTTCAGAATCAAAAGCTGTTTGGTCTTTTATGATAAAGTAACACGCCCTGGCTATCTTGTTACTTAGCGCTTTTGTTGCTAAGATCTGATTTGTTTTAGACACCTTGCGTTGATGCCAGCTCCTGGCTTGCGGACAGTAGCGTCTCATGAAGTTAGCCGCTTCTACATACGCCCATGCTAAATACTTATTTCCGTTCTTTTTGTTGTTCTCGCCTTTCTTCTTACCATTGGATACTTTTTTCGATGATACACATCTACAGTATGATGAATAATTTGATACCGCCTGAAATCGATTCATGTCCCCAGACTCAAGCATTATGGTTATACCAAGTATGTCGCCTATACCTGGCACTGTTAACAATTTCTCAAATGGGTATCGCAACTTTACCTCTTCTATCACTCTCTTTTCTATCGCATCTATCTGGCCATTTAAAAACTCTATTACTTCACAGTTACTTTGTGCTGACATTACCAGGTGTCTATCTGAAAACAATCTATTCAACTCTCCCTCACCTAGTTTATTTGTCTCCTTTGATCTCAGCTTTTGCCCGGTATTACGGTTAACCATACTTTGCAGGCTTAAGACATAGGCAGTTCTATGTTGTACCAACATCATACGTTTTCTCAGTAAGTCTCTTATTGGACGGATCTCTTTCGGATAGATATATCCTTCGGGTAAAATTCCCAATCTTAACATATGAGCCAACCAGAATGAATCCCATTTGTCGTCAGTATATTTCATCCCGGAATACTGCTCCATCCCGGCGGGATTGGCAAGGTGTACTTTGTATTTTTTGTTCATTAATCCATCTACCAGCCAATACCAATTGTATGTAGACTCTACCACTACACCTTTTATCTTTCTCTTGAATGGCTTCAATGTGTTTAATACCATGTCCAAATCATTCGGCAACCTTTTACTCAGAATCCTACAATCTTTCTTGTCGAGAATTCCGATGAAGTTGTTATCTGAATGTAAATCTATTCCGACATAATAACTCATTATGGCTCCTCCTTAAAAAATGGTTAACAATAATTTAATATCAACTTTATGATATATTGTTAACTTGAAGGTGCCTACTATATGATTATCAAATCTCCCCATGACTGCACTGTATACAGCTTTTTAATCTTTGTACTTTTCTTCATTCTCTCTTTCAATCGTAAATTACTTGTGCATGGAATTCAATATCTTTAAAAGGCTACTCTCCATACATATCGGTAATAAGTTGCCTCAATTGCTGAGATTTTTCAGTTGATAACTTATCAATCTTCTGTTTTAGTCGGTTTTTACTGATGGTTCTTATCTGATCAACCGCAATTTCTGCATCCTGACCAGAACATTTTATCTGTATACGGCTTCTCCATTTATAATGTAATTTGCTGGTTAATGGGCAAACAACAACAGTATCCAGGTTCCGATTCATGGCGTCCTGGCTAATAATAACAACGGGACGGATCTTTTTTATTTCACTACCAACTGTTGGATTAAGATTGGCATAGTAAATTTCATACCTCTTAGGAGTCAAGGTTTTCCTCTTCTAATCCATCCATCAAAGTTACATCAAAATCGTTCCAATTTTCTTTTTCTTCAGACATCGATTTGAAAGTTTCTTCCCATGTTAATTTTTTGTCTTCTTTCCTGTGTAGTAAAACACCCTCTTCCTTTTCTTCCAACACTACCGATTCTGAAAATCCGTATTTTTGTAAAATTTTTTTAGGCAGGCGAATTCCTTTTGAATTGCCTATGGGAATCAGTTTTATGTCTTTAGTACGTGTTTGTTTCTCCATTATTGTATCCTTTCCAGATATTAAACGTGTGTAGTAGTGTAATTACAGTAATTACTTTTATGGGTTATGTCAAGATAATTTTAAACGATTATTTATAACACGTGTGCTAAGGGGGACACACCATGATTTTGGTTATGCCACTTGATAACCTTATGGTTTGTTACTTCCAAGGTCTTTAAAATCTTCTTTCTGCTTCCTGGCTTTCTCACAGCGTATTTCTAAGAGATCAGTACTCCATTTTTTAGGTAATTCTTGTCTTGGATATAAACTTTTTAATGTCTTCATTTCCTCATATTGCTTGATGCCCAACATAACCATTTACTATTATGTACCCCGGAAGGCAATCTTGGACGTTTTATGAGACATTTAAATTGTGTGTATGCACAAGCATAATAGAATACATAGAAAAGATGGTTCCCTTTTTTGTGGCCTATATTAAGCTCTTTTAGTATAAGATGAAGAATATTTGAAAGGTGTGTGTCAGGTACATCCATCGGAATCCCCAAAATGCCAAAATGATGAATACGTTGAGACGTTACCTATGAAGTAGCCATAAAGTTTATGAAAGTGGAAAAAGTTAAGACAATTAAGAAATTAGGTAAACAATCTATAAGAAAAAGGATAGTATGGAGTCGAGAATGGATTTGTCCTCTTGTTAGCTCTTTTGTACTTTTCCTGTTGAACTATTCTGTCGTAGTATGCTAGAATGGTGCAATGAAAATTAAGCGCCTATGTTTCAATAAGTTATGGAGTGAAATATCAGTACCGGAAATTTCTATTTTGTTGGGTGCCCGGCAAGTAGGGAAATCAACACTCATGCGGCAGATCCAGGCTAAAGCCAAAAGAGAGGGATTGAAGACATCTTTTTTTGATTTGGAACAACCAGCGGATTTAAATCGTTTGGCTGGAAGTGACGAAGCGGTTATAAAAGAAATAACATCAGGAGCCAAGATAGTTTTCATTGATGAATTTCATTATTTAAAGAATGCATCAAAGATATTAAAATCCATCTATGATAGCCAGCAATCTATTAAAATTTATGCTTCAGGCTCCTCATCGTTAGAAATTCATAAACATATCAAAGAGAGTTTGGCAGGAAGGTTTATTCGGACCACGATTTTTCCTCTGTCTATAACGGAATGGAAAAAAATTTCCGGATATCAACCGGAGATCTATTTTCAATGGGGTGGTCTTCCCGGTTTGATTCATTGTTCATCTCTTGAAGGACGAGCTGCATTATTAGAGAATATCTTAGGTTCCTACATAACAAAAGATATAAAAGGTCTTATTAAAGAAGAAAACATCCGTTCTTTTAATGCATTGCTTTACCTTCTGGCCCAATCTCAGGGATCGGTTTCAGTAGTTTCCAATTTATCTCGTGAGACCGGATTGAGTGAATCGACGGTCGCCCGTCATTTAGAAATTATTTCACTTACTTATGTCTTACATGTAATCCCCTCTTATTCAAATAACTTAGCTAATGAATTAAAAAAATCTAAGAAGTTTTATTTTTTTGATGTCGGTATCCGTAATATGCTGTTAAAAGATTTTCGTCCTATTGACAAGAGGGATGACAAAGGGATTGTTTATGAAAGTTCTGTTTTGCTACACCTACTGTTTCAGTTGAAACCAAATATGGAAATTCGATTTTGGCGGACTAAAAGAGGGGAAGAGGTTGACTTTATTGTTTTAAAAAACCGAGTACCCTTGCCGATTGAAGTTAAATCTTATTTATCACAGCCGAGTATACCTAAAGGAATGAAACTCTTTCTAAAAAAGTATCCTCAAGCACCTTACGGCATCGTTTTTAATGCCAGTTTGCAATGCCAAATAGAGTGTGAAGAGAGAGTCGTATACTTTAAGCGCTGGACAGAATCTTCCAACCTTGAATATATGCGGAGTGTTGTTTAGCACCTCCCAATACTTACGCCAGTAAACAGAGGTAACAGTTTGATAAACTTATGGTTTGTCAAATCCAAGGTCTTTGTAAATCTTCCTTGCCATGAATTCGTTTATTTCACTATGGCGAGGCACAGCCGTAATTTCTCCGGTATGTTGACTCTTCCATATTGAGTTTCGCCTACTTTTTCTTAATATACTAAACCTTTTTGGTGTTCGGTTTTACAGGAAACCAAATCTTGGTTGCCGTTCTCCCCGGACAAAAGACACCGAGGACTTTACTCGCTCAATTTTATGCCGGATTTTATCCGAAAACTATTATCAGATGAGTCTAGAATATCCAGGGGCTTTTTATCATATTACTACCTGAGGTGTTGGGAGACAAAATATATTTTTTAATGACTGTGATAAAAAGGTGTTTTTAGAGTATAGGTGACCCCAATATTTTGTACCGTACCCTTTTTGCTAGAGCACTGCGATAATACCATTATTTATTTCAAATTTTCAAATCTCCCATTTATCCTCCACTGTACTGTACTACCAAAGCAAATTCCTATCATCTATCATCAATATGAAATCTCTTCTAATTTTTCAGTGCTTTTATGGGTAACCAGTGCTTGTTCAACAGAATCTTCGGTTTCATCTTTTTGAATTCCTAACTTTTTATAGTCTTTGTTCAGACATTTTTCAGCTAATTCTTTCGTTTTTACAAGTGAATCAGGATAGTATTTCATTAACTTGTGATAATATTGATTCATATCTTTAAAATCCTTTCTTACTTCATCTTCAGTAAATTTTATGATTTTTTGATAATAACCAATTGCAGTATTATACTCTGTTTTTTTGTCATGCATCTGACCTAATGCCAGGTAAAGTAGAGGATGTTTGGGTGCAATCTCCAGCCCTTCATTAAATAATCGTTCCGCTTTTTCATACTCTTTATTCTCCCCATAAATATAACCAAGGACACCACGTGCATAAATATCTCCATTGTTTAACTCTAACGCTCGAAGGTAACTTTCTTTCGCTTTGTTTAATGAAGAAGTAACCGAAGATCTCATAAACAATCCCATCATTTGTTGTATTCTCGCATTTTTTATATAGGCGTCTCCTCTTATTATATAATTTCGATAATCTGGAAAATATTCAACAAGCTGATCAAGTAATTGAAGATTTCCACTCTCAAAGATTAAATTTGTAAACTTTTCATGATTCTCTTCATAATCATTTTTTTCAATTTGACTAATAACCTCCGATTTACTCTCATCATATGATTCATCGTTCAATAGTAATGTTTCTAGTTTACCAAATTTTTTCGATTGAGCACATCCACAAACAGAAACAAAAATCACTGCAATGCTGACTATAGTTCCTCTTATTGACAAATAGCTTCCCATCATAGCCTCCTTGTAAATATAATTATAAGTCACCGAAGGCAAAGTAATTATATTTAAGAATTTGATGTTTTAGTCTCTTAGGTAATTACAAAGATAACTCTTCGGAAAAATCTGAAGACAGATTGCCACAATTGTGCAGGTCATCTCTCCGCTAAAGAAATACCTTAGATTGGAAGTATTCATGAAAATTTTGTGCCAAATCATATTTTTACAGTAATAAATGTTGTAATATTAAATTATATTGGTGCTTACATAATTACCTATTGAACTTTACATGTAGCGAGGATTGGATTATTATGTAAAGGAATTCAAAAAAAACTGACAAAATTAACTGTTGTCGTTTAAGGCAGTTTAATATCCAAGTTTTATTATCTTTAGGGATCAAGTTTAGGGGGCAAGTCTATACATGACTATATGATAAGAAAAAAGTACACTCTTATCATGACACGTTCACTAAGAATAAAATATTAAGGTGTGTGGTATTATGCAATGAACGGAGGATTAAATCAGTACTCCATATATATGCATAATTCTGATTTTGGATATGAATTTTTTATAACAGTTACGAAAGAAGCATGTAGACTTTTTGATGTCAAACATTACTATTTACTAATGTGCACACCGGAAGGCAATCTTGTACGTTTTATGATAGATGTATCTGACTATCAGTCACCATGAATCCTTCTTTAAAATGGCGAGAGTATATCAAGCTTGTCCTCGCAGGCTTTTAAACGTGGAAAGTTATATGAACGGGTATGGTGTCACCCGATTGATGAAATAAAGTTGATATAAACCAGGTGCAACTATTTTAGAAAAATCAGATGGATATCTTTTACTTGCTCCCTTCTTTAAATTCCATCTCAGACTCTAATCCTGATTCGGTTTTGGTCCAGGTAAATGTTTCGTCCAGAAATTTCATTTCGATACGATGGTTGACCTGGATTGGTGGAAGCACGATTGTCATAATCGAATGTTCTTGAATTGTTCCTAGAGGAGGATCTTTCATTTTAAGTCCACTTCCAACCATTTCTACCTTAATGTCTATTCTAGCCTTCAGCATTTCCCCGGTATTAATGTCAACTATTAACGGACTTTCTGCGTATGCGAGAGAGTAGCCGGTGATGGTTATGGTATCACCAGCCAAGTTTCCTCCAGGTACTGGTCCTATTTCGGTATAGTGTGGAGGCATCAGGGCGAAGGTTATACGTGTAGGGAATAAAACACCCGCCATACAGATGAAAAGAATGATGATCTGTCTTATTTTTTTCTCTGAACAGTTACTTATTCTAAAAGTCATGATGCATCCTTATTTACTCAAGCAAACCGTTTTCTTGAGCAAAACGTTTTAGGGCCTCAACATCAATATCATCAGCGAGCGGTTGATAGCCGTCGTTACCTATTGTACCTTGTCTCGTAACCTCATCAAAAAAGTTAGCCCCACGACTTTCAGCAGCTTGAATATTTTGCCTTAGGACTTCAACTTCGGCTCGACCGGCCGCTCCGGTCTGCACATTCGTAATCGTCGTCATAATGGATTCGGCATGCTCATAAGGAACTATCTGCTGACCTCTGGCTTGAGCCAAATGTTCAATGACATTTTGAGAAGCAATGGAAGAACCGCGCTTAGGGGCTTCCGGACTAAATGCCGGTTCAACAGCTCGACGGATATCTTCTTCAGAAACACCAGCCTGTCGTGCATCTTCTAAAAGTCCATTCAACTGACGATTATAATTACGTGCTGACACTTGCGTTTGATAGTGTGCAGCTTCTTTCGGTGATAATTCTACACCAGATTGCCTAGCTTGGGCCATTGCACGTTCAGCTTCATCGCCTTGTTGAGCAAGCCGTTCGGCTAGCTCTCGTTCAGCAGCTTGATTCTGCGTTCTTAACGTTGAAGTTGCTTCATCGGCAAACTGGAGTTCATGATTAGCAAGTTGATCCACTGTTGTCTGCATGTCTTTTGCCCTTTGCACTTGAGTAGCTTGCGAAGGAGGAGTTGCAGTTGGTGTTCTCGTCGCTTGTTGGGATACGTTGTTGGGCAGCTCGCCGAGATCGAGTTTCTGCAAGTCATCAAGCGTCCTGTGGGTCTCGGCCGCTGATCTCGCTTCTGGGGTTTGGGGCCTCGGCTGGCGTGGCCTCGGTGGCTTGGACATGAGTTCGTCGATCGGGGTCAAGCGCCGCGTCTCTAGTTCGTTTCCGGTGCGTGGAAAAACCTCCTCGAAGCTGTCACTCGTAAGTGGGGTAGAGTTGCGTGATGCATTGCCAGTTCGGTTAGGACTTGCCGAAGAGGCCTCGGCAACTTCCCCTCCTACCCTGGCGGCTGATGGGTTCGTCTTGCTGTGCGTCCTCGTCGCTTGTTGCGTTGTCTCTTCACCCGCATTTGCTGCGAGAGTTCTTGCTCCAACCTCACCGGTTTTTTGCCCGGCCTTAGCTCCAAAATATCGCGCAACACCTTTACCCAGTGCATTTATACCTCGCGAAATAGTTCCCCCCAAAGCCGCAGTTCCTGTATCCAGTGCCATACCTGTGAGCACGACTCCGCCATCAACAACGATGGCTTCGGCGGCAGCATGTCGACGCAACATGGCCCTTTCTAAAAACTGTTCAGTCGCATGACGTTCTTCTGGCGTTAAACCTCCCCGCTGCAAAAAAGCTTTTGCGGCAATAATATCACTATTGGCCTTAATGCCAAGTTCTCTTTGGTGAATAACATCATCTTGTACTTGATTGACTGCTTCGCCAGTCATTAAAACATCACGCCATCCTTTTGTCGCTGCATCAAACTCCCTTGCATTTTGCAGGCGCTCGGCTACAACCTCCGGTGAAGACCTCCCTAAACTATCTGCAAAATCTCTCAGTTGTCGGTTTATTCGGTCGTTAACCGCTTGGCGTTGAGCAATTTCATCACTCTCTAATACTGTAGGTTGTAACAAATCAGCATAACGATCCGATCGCCTTTTTAATTCCGCCTCTTCTTCAGGTGTCCACTCACGTCCTTCTTTTTCAGCACGTTCGGTAACAGCATTTTCAAAACGCGTCATGGATTCTTTGGCATCCTCGCGCATGCGTTCAAGCGACTCTTCATTTAAATTTCTTAATCGTTCTTCACGAAGCCTTGCTTCTTCTTTACTTTTTCTGTCTACGTATTGATTTTGTAACTCTGTCACATCGTTTCTGGCAATTTTATTGGGATTCCTTCTCGCTTCTTGATTATCCTGAAAACGACGATTTTCTTCATACTCTTCACGCAAGCCTTCTTCACCTTCAGCATCCGACATGACTGCAGCCATGGCTGCAGCGGCATCCTTTTCCCACTCTTCTAAATTCGTTTCCATTTCCTCATTTAAAGGAACTTCCCCATTACTTAATTCACCGATCAACTCGGGGGTACCGTCCCCACTTTCGATTTGATTCATCATTGATTCATCTTCATCGACCTTATTCCCAATCAATTCCGGCGCACCTTCCCCACTTTCAATTTGGTCCATAATAGAACCCTCATCTTTATCTAATTCCAAATTGTCTTTTGCTAATATAGAAGATGAGTTATTTTTCGTTGGATGGATTCGTTCGGAACTATTCAGTGATGAAAAAACCAATCCCGTTCGTAAGTCTGCAATTTCATCCCGAATATCTTCCTGTTTTTGTTCGATTTCTTTTCTCTCGTCCATAAGCGTTTGCAGCTGAACTAGCATTTGTTCAATCTCTGCTTCTCTGCCTTCTCTTTTTTCCGGATCATAACGCCCTGCGTCTCTGAGTTGTTCATTTTTTCGAGCAATGGCAGCTAAGTTTTGCCCACGATTAGAATAATTTTCAACCAATCTACTAAACGCATCTTGGATTTGTTGTTCCTTCTGAAACCATTGTTGAATACCTTGTTCAAGGTAACTCATATCGTCTTGACCTAATGAATCAAGACTTCGCGCGTAACTAATGCTTTGTCGCAATATATTAATGTGGTCATGATAAAATCTATCTCGTGTATAACTCCACGTTAAATACAACCATTGTCCCCAAGCTCGAGGATGTCCACTGTCCTCTTCAGTAAGAACCATTTTAAGAGTTTCAACCGCTTGCCAAGAGCTGTATCGATCTCTCATTTGGTTCATAGCATCTTCCATACGCTCTATATGCGGTGTGAAGCGTGAGCGCACTTCAGAAACAGAAATACCTTCTTGTGACCAAGAAGGCATTTCTGAAGATACCAATAACAAACCAAACAATAAGGGCACTAAAAATACTTTTTTCATGATAATCTCCCGTTCTCTATAGTTAGCGGTCTTATTATTTTATTTTAAGCCACTCATAAATGTCATTATCAATTATATTTGTTCATAATACTTAACCTATTATCGATTACAATCCATCCTCTCGATTAGAAAGCCAGGTCCGATACTTATGCTGATACGTGTTTTTTAATTCTTCATTTTCAAGAACGATGTCCATTCCTCCATCATAGGGACAAAGCAACCGATTAAAATCTTTCGCTAATATAATAACATTACTGATCTGCCAATTTGCGACGGCCATTAATAATTTATCCAAACTCTTATCTTGCCAAACAGACTTGCGAATAGCCATTCTCAAATAATATTCTTTCCCTGGTTCATAATTATCCGATTCGATCTTATGCATCGGTAATCCCTCTAATTCTACAAATTTTCCTATATCAAGAAGGCTCTCATATCCTTCTGGCATCCCAGCTTGTTCATGATATGAAGCAACCAATAGATAATACTCTTCATCAACTTCAATTAAATCAGCAATTAACAAATTGTATCGAATAAGTAAAAGTGAAGTATCCTCATCATTGGTGGGATACCTTTGGGAATCCGGTAAATAATGAACTCTAAACCATCTCTCATGAAAAATATGTTTTAAGGTATAGCTAATAGGGTAACTATTTGGATAAGTAAGCGACCACATGTTTTTAAACTCATCGTTATTCATAAAATCATCAACATTTCTTATTAT
Source organism: Candidatus Scalinduaceae bacterium (assembly GCA_965222815.1). Taxonomy (GTDB): domain Bacteria; phylum Planctomycetota; class Brocadiia; order Brocadiales; family Scalinduaceae; genus SCAELEC01. The sequence continues at coordinate 2,648,277 of CBDCUS010000014.1, read as the reverse complement.
TTCAATTTTAGCATTTAACTTTCTGTTTATAGGTAAATCTTTTGGTAGAGAATATATAATGTGAGTAAGTCCGCTACCTTTCAAGTAAAACACTAATACCCTATATTCGGGACAGTTATAAAAAAGTATTTGTTAAGTATCGATCAAATTGTGTGCCAAACTGAACGATGGGATATTGTTGGTTAAAGTCGGTAAACAACCAATGATAACGATAAAAAAATGTGTATTTGTGTAAGTGTTTGTGGTTGATAAGGTTAACAAGAACAGCGAATAGTGAAAAAAAAGTCCAGATCTGTTTGTACCTGAAATTTAGGTGGTACCTTAGTACGTTAAACACACTTGGTGTTTAATTTTTACACAACAAATTTTTTTACGGTGCAGATGTTAGTATGTACTTTGAATAACCACTATACGAGGACCCCATATCTTAACTATTCCTCTTGCCAAGACGTAAAGAACGCTAAGAGTGTTGTCTTTCGTTTTTTTTTGTGCTTTCTTAGTTTTGTGATACCGTGACCACCTGACTTGCCAACACAAATCTCACATCAAACCCCGGTGCACTTGCCGATATTGTCGTACTCCCCATACTCAAAGGATCAAATGCGACACCCCCTGTTGCAACGCTGAATGCAGTTTGAAACTGCCCGACTGCAACCACTACCGGTAACGATTGCCCGCTCGTTGACGTAGTTACTAGCTGTCCAACCGCAGAATTGCTGCTGTGCACTGTTACCGTCAGATCTCCGGCTACCACACTGACTCTTTGGTTAAAAAAATTCCCCGTACTAATTACAATCCCAGTACGGACTTGAAAGAGGTCGTCTGCTGATATTTCCGTTATATCAGTCGATAACCCAGATAGGGCTAGAACCGGCTCTACAAGTGGCACAGTTAGAATAGCGTCTGTAAATGCTGGGGCGCTGGCAATAATGTCCACATCCCCAGTTGCCGTCGAACTGACGCCCTGCACCACAAAGTCATGGACCGTTTCGCCATCTGGGACCATAACATCAATGAATTCCGTACCGGCCGTACTGCCGTCGGGTGCAACTACCGCAAGGCTTGCGTTGCTGCTCGCAATTCGTACTGTTACCCCTCCGTGATCACTCGCACCTAAAACCACACGATACGTGAGTTGCAGACCGGCACCCAATCGCCCAAAGAGGCTGAAGGCTTCGCGTAGTGAGATAGTGCTGGTACCTGCTACCGTTATCTCCTGACTTGACAATGGAGAATTCATATCAAACCCAGGTGCACTTACCGATATTGTCGTAATCCCCACGTCCAGCGGATCAAATGCTACACCACCGTTAGCGACTGTAGTGGCAGATTGGACCTGCCCGGCGGAAACCATTACCGTCACAGATGCTCCACTCATCAATGTGTTCACTAGTTGTCCCACCGCGGAATTGCTGCTGCTAACTGTTACTGTCAGATCTCCGGCTGCCATACTGACGGCTTGAGTAAAAATTCCTGTACCCGAAGCATTGGGAAGACCCGTACGAACCGCAAAGGGGTCATCTGCCGATAAGGCAGATGTATCACTCTCGAGCCCACTCAATCCCAGTACCGGTTCCACTATTGGTACAGTCAAGCTACCGTCAGTAAACGACGGGGCGCTTGCGGAGATGTCAACCGAGCCAGTTACTGTTGGGTTCACACTCTGGACAACAAAGTCGCCTATCGTCTGACCATCAGGAATGTCTATATCAATAAAGTTTGTACCGACGGTACTGCTGTCGGGTGCAACTACCGCAAGGCTTGCGTTGCTGCTCGCAATTTGTACTGTTACCCCTCCGTGATCACTCGCACCTAAAACCACACGATACGTGAGTTGCAGACCGGCACCCAATCGCCCAAAGAGGCTGAAGGCTTCGCGTAGTGAGATAGTGCTGGTACCTGCTACCGTTATCTCCTGACTTGACAATGGAGAATTCATATCAAACCCAGGTGCACTTACCGATATTGTCGTAATCCCCACGTCCAGCGGATCAAATGCTACACCACCGTTAGCGACTGTAGTGGCAGATTGGACCTGCCCGGCGGAAACTATTACCGTCACAGATGCTCCACTCATCAATGTGTTCACTAGTTGTCCCACCGCGGAATTGCTGCTGCTAACTGTTACTGTCAGATCTCCGGCTGCCATACTGACGGCTTGAGTAAAAATTCCTGTACCCGAAGCATTGGGAAGACCCGTACGAACCGCAAAGGGGTCATCTGCCGATAAGGCAGATGTATCACTCTCGAGCCCACTCAATCCCAGTACCGGTTCCACTATTGGTACAGTCAAGCTACCGTCAGTAAACGACGGGGCGCTTGCGGAGATGTCAACCGAGCCAGTTACTGTTGGGTTCACACTCTGGACAACAAAGTCTCCTATCGTCTGACCATCAGGAATGTCTATATCAATAAAGTCTGTACCGACGGTACTGCTGTCTGGTGCAACTACCGCAAGGCTTGCGTTGCTGCTCGTAATTCGTACTGTTACCCCTCCGTGATCACTCGCCCCTAGAACCACACGATACGTGAGTTGCAGACCGGCACCCAATCGCCCAAAGAGGCTGAAGGCTTCGCGTAGTGAGATAGTGCTGGAACCTACCACCGTTATCTCCTGACTTGACAATGGAGAATTCATATCAAACCCAGGTGCACTTACCGATATTGTCGTACTCCCCACGTCCAGCGGATCAAATGCAACACCCCCTGTTGCAACGCTGAGTGCAGTTTGAAACTGCCCGACAGCAACCACTACCGGTAACGATTGCCCACTCGTTGACGTAGTTACTAGCTGGCCAACCGCGGAATTGCTGCTGCTAACTGTTATTGTCAGATCTCCGGCGGCCAAACTGACGGCTTGAGCAAGAATTCCTGTGCCTGAAGCATTAGGAAGACCTGTGCGAACCGCAAAGGGGTCATCTGCCGATAACGCAGTTGTATCACTCTCGAGCCCACTCAATCCCAGTACCGGTTCCACTATTGGTACAGTCAAGCTACCGTCAGTAAACGATGGGGCGCTTGCGGTGATGTCAACCGAGCCGGTCACTGTTGGGTTCACGCTCTGCACAACAAAGTCGCCTATCGTCTGACCATCAGGAATGTCTATGTCAATAGAGTCTGTACCGACGGTACTGCCGTCTGGTGCAACTACCGCAAGGCTTGCGTCGCTGCTCGCAATTCGTACTGTCACCCCTCCGTGATCACTCGCCCCGAGAACCACACGATACGTAAGTTGCAGACCAGCACCCAATCTCCCAAAGAGGCTGAAGGCTTCGCGTAGTGAGATAGTGCTGATACCTGCCACCGTTATCTCCAGACTTGACAATGCAAATTTCGTATCAAACCCCGGAGCAGTTGCTGAAATCGTCGTACTCCCTACGTCTAGCGGATCAAATGCTACACCCCCTGTTGCAACGCTGAGCGCAGTTTGAAACTGCCCAACCGCAACCACTACCGGTAACGATTGCCCACTCGTTGAGGTAGTTACTAACTGTCCAACAGCGGAATTGCTGCTGCTTACTGTTACCGTCAGATCTCCGGCTACCATACTGACTCTTTGGTTAAAAAAATTCCCCGTACTAATTACAATCCCGGTACGGACTAGAAAGAGGTCGTCTGCTGAAATCTCTGTTATATCAGTCGGTAATCCAGACAGGGCTAGAACGGGCTTTACCAGAGGTACGGTTAGAATACCGTCTGCAAAGGCTGGGGCACTGGCAATAATGTCCACATCTCCGGTTGTCGTCGGACTGACGCCCTGCACCACAAAGTCATGGAATGTTTCGCCATCGGGGACCACAACTTCAATGAATTCTGTACCGATCGTACTGCCGTCAGGCGCAATTACCGCTAAATTAGGGTTACTACTTGAAATCCTGACGGTTACTCCACCGTGCGTACTTGCCCCTAAGAACAACCGATAAGTAAGTTGCAGACCGGCACCAAGCTGTCCAACATTGCTGAAGGCTTCCCTGATTGAAATGGTATTATTAATAGTAACCATCATTGTGTTAGGGACGCTATCGACCGTACCGTCATTGACAATAAGTTGTACTACGTATGTGCCGGAAACATCTGCCACAAATGTCGGGTTTACTAAAGTTGGGTCTGATAAGGTTGCTACACTTCCAGGAGGTACTGATGTAAGTGACCAAGAATATGTAAGGAGATCACCGTCCACATCGCTTGAGCCACTTCCATCCAAAGTGACTGTATCATTTACCCTGACAGTCTGGTCCCTCCCAGCATTTGCAATAGGAGCATTATTTGCTCCAATTAGATCGCCAAATAGATCTACAAAGAGGTTAAACTTTCCAAGCGTTTGTAGGCCAATTTCGAAGTCTACAACAAAACTTTCACCCGGGGATAAGAGATCACCCCCTACATCGGGAGTTAAGGTAGATGCTATTTGACCTGGATCTCCATCTGCATTAAGAAGTATATTACTACCGGAAAGTTCAATAACCTTAAAAAATGGATGCTGTATTGGTGTTAAACTGGTATTGACAAACGTTGATGAAATGGTGAGTTTTCCCGCCGGGCCATCCAGTACCGGAGTTGGATCAAAGGAGGTGTCTATGTGAGATTGTTCTACCAGACTATTCATAACTTCCTGAGATCGAGCTACATTCACCTTAACGACAACTATAGACAAGAGCACTACTATAGTAAAAATTGTATTTCGTACTATTACGTACATCTCTTTTCCCTATTTTATGGATAATAATAAATGGCATACTATTGTTAATAGTTAAGAATCAGTTGTTACAGTTTTAATGTCGCAGATACAGTGCCAATGTTGCTAAAAATAATGCTATACACTTAGAGTTTTGTAAGGTAGGGGGGTATGAAAAAATTTTTAACATTCCTGGTCAATATATTTGGTATTGTTATCTAAAAATTTTGTTATAGTATTCTAACAAATTAGATCTCTTGCTTGCGTATATTATGTACCATCTTTTTGGTTTCTTTGGTAATTTGTTTTTTACTCTAACAAAGTATTTAGCATTCTGAAAAAAAATCTGTGTTGCTGTACTTCATGACAAAGGATTTATGGGAAGAGGAAAAGTATGGAAAGTGGGGAATAATTGGGGAAAATCACCCATATGTGGGGTTATGGGTAACCATTTTTGTAAAAAAATAGGGTTCTCGCATTTTAGCAAAATTTAGAACAGAGTTAGCTTTGTCCAGTTAGGTTTTTCAAAAGCGAAATCTTTTTTCAGCTTTTTTGGATTGTTTTGGTTCCCGTCCGGCCTGCTAGAGGAGAATCTAAAGTTGCAAGCTTCATTTTCGATTTTGATTCTCAACTCTCTGACTCTTTCCCGCCTGAATGACGTAGTCGGGCAGGTGATGGATACTTTTTCATCAAAATTGTTGTGTTTAAACTCTTGCTATTGAAAAAATATTTACTAAAATCAAATCTTTAAATTATTTAAGAGCAAGCTTATCTATGAGAAAGGATTATTCTCTATAAAGAATGAATAAAGGTATAATAAATACTTCAAATTATAATAAAAAGAAAAAATGGCTATTTCTTGGTATCATGTTTTTGGGAACACTTTTTGTTTGCCTTGCCCTACTTGAAATTGCTGTACGGATAATTAGTCCTCAGTCTGATATTCGTAGACGAGACCTTATTTTTCAATACGAACCATTTATGGGTATAGAGGGAATTCCCAACAAAAAAGGAACTTTTGCTACTAAGTCATTCAAGACAACCTTCATGCTCAACAATGAAGGTTTTCGTGACTATAACCATGATAAGACTAATACGAAAAAAAAATTTCGAATTCTTACCCTGGGAGATAGTTTTACGTGGGGACATGGAGTTAACAATGATCAGATCTATATGAAGGTATTAGAAAAAATTGATACAAACATTGAAACTATCAATATGGGAGGTCCAGGCGGAGATCCTCCAAGATCGTTAAAGACATACATGCATAGAGGAATTCAATATGAGCATAACGTTGTCCTCCTCGGTTTTTTTATCGGAAATGACATAGTTGCTTATTACCCAAAAGAGGAAGACACTCCACCAGAATGGGGATTTGATAGTAGTGGGAAATTTACTTTAATTGGAAAGATGAAGAGTCCGGAAGAGGTTGAAAAAATTAGAAGAGAAACAGAAGAAAAATACTCTCCTACTAAGAAAAGGGATTTTTCTAGCCGAATTCACTACTGGTTTATCCGACATTTCCAGCTCTGTACCTTCATAGATAATTATCGTGATTATTGCTCTGACATGTTAAAATGCTCTACTGTTTATACAAAAATACTCAAGTATTTTGGTAAAGAAAATAAGAGTGCATACGGTTTTCTGAATTATTGTCGGGAAACAGATCCTGAAGATGTGGAATTTGGGTGGAAATTATTAGCTGAAACTTTAAAAACCCTGAAAAATTATGCTGAAGAAGCAGGTGCAAAACTCTATATTGTTTTCATTCCACATGAAGTGCAAACTTCACAAGATCTCTATGATAGAATATCGAGAACATATCGGTATAAACCATCGGAATTCGACCTGGAAAAACCAAACAGAAAATTATCAGATCTTTGTGACAGTATCAAGATTGATTACTTAGATCTTTTACCAGTAATGAAAGAAGAGATTTCAAAAGGCAATAAGTTTAATTTTAAACGTGATTGTCATTGGAACGCTAACGGTCACAGTTTTGCAGCAATGAAAATATACAAAGATATGAAAGGCAGAGGATGGATCAAATGAAACAATGGAAATAAATCTCCGGATATAAACCGGAGGTCTATTTTCAGTGGGGAGGGCTTTCCGGTTTAATTCATTGTTTATCACCCGAATACCGAGTAGCATTATTAGAAATTATCTTAGGCTCCTATATAATCAAAGAGATCAAAGGTCTTATCAAGGATTCAAAAAAAGCAACTTTACATTCTTGCCCGTCCGAATGGCTGGTAGGCAGGACGGGCATCTCATTTTCAGGCTATCTTTGTCCGATCTTCATTCGCCGAATCCTCAACTAAGCTAAGGCTACGTTTGTGGTTCATCTCAACCAAATCTGACCTAAACCCAAACGTCATAAATTGTAAGGTTATTTTTCCTTGAACACTTAACATCTTTCAATAAAATTTAAGAAGTTCATATCGGAAGTGCACACCTCAGAATATCACACATCATTGATTATAAAAGGGTAGGAAAAAAATCTTTTTGATCCTGCCTAAGTTAGATAACTCAATTTACCGGAGAGTATTCATGGCATTGTTGAGTCTACAGGAGGTGAGCGTCTGTTTCGGAGGATCCATAATCCTTGATCGAGTAAGTCTACAGATAGAGCGTGGTGAGCGAGTCTGCCTCCTTGGGAGAAACGGTGCGGGAAAGTCGACGTTACTTAAGTTGATCAATGGGACATTGATGCCGGATTCAGGAGATGTTGTTCGGCAAAAGGGGCTCAACAGTTAATATCTTTCCCAGGAAGTTCCTCAAGAGATAAACGGAACCGTTTTTGAAATTGTACTTGATGGTCTGAGAGACCCGGATCAGAGTCAGCCACAAAATAAAATTGATCAAGATTGGGAAATACATCATCAGGTAGAAAAGGTGATTTCTCTGCTACAATTGGATGCAGGTTCAAAATTCCAGACACTATCCTCAGGTCTTAAGCGGAGGGTACTGCTTGCTCGGGGTCTGGTTTGTCAACCTGAGATATTGCTGCTTGACGAGCCCACAAACCATCTCGATATTGCCGCGATCGATTGGTTGGAGGAGTTTCTCCTACGATATAAAGGGACAATATTTTTTGTAACCCATGACCGGATGTTTTTAAATAAGATAGCCAATCGCATCATCGAGCTTGATCGTGGTAAACTTTCAGATTGGACGTGCGACTATCAATCATTTCTTGTACGGAAACAGGCGGTACTTGATGCAGAAGAGAAACAATGGGCACTCTTTGATAAGAAACTTGCACAGGAAGAGATATGGTTACGGCAGGGGATTAAGGCGCGGCGTACACGAAACGAGGGACGGGTACGTGCCTTAGAGAAGATGCGCGCAATTCGGAGGGAACGACGGATGGTTACCGGTACAGTTCGTATGAAGACCCAGGAGACTGAACGATCCGGTGCAAAGATTATACAGGTAAAAAACCTGGACTATGGGTATGATGATACCTCTGTTGTTAAAGATTTATCCACAACGATTATGAGGGGAGATAAGGTAGGAATTATCGGTCAGAATGGTTCGGGTAAGACCACCCTCTTGCGTCTTCTGCTTGGTGAATTATCTCCCAAAGCGGGGACGGTACTTCATGGTACTCATCTCCAGATTACCTATTTTGATCAACTCCGTGAACAACTGAGAGAGGATAAGTCCGTCTTTTACAATGTCGGAGAGGGGAGTGAATTTATTACCTTCCATGGTAAGCAGAGACATGTCATGAGTTATCTGCAGGATTTCCTCTTTTCACCGGATCGTGCACGTGTTTCTGCCACTGTTCTATCAGGTGGCGAACGAAATCGTCTTCTCCTCGCCAGGCTCTTTACCAAACCATCAAACGTCCTCGTAATGGATGAACCCACAAATGATCTGGATATTGAAACCCTGGAACTGTTGGAAGAGTTGCTGGTGGACTACAAAGGGACACTCCTACTGGTGAGTTATGATCGTACCTTTCTCAACAATGTGGTGACGAGTACTCTCGTGTTTGAAGGAGAAGGGCAAGTTAATGAATACGTCGGAGGATATGACGATTGGCTTCGACAGAGAAAACAGGGTGAGAAAGTTTCAAAGAAGAGTACTGGAAATAAACCAAAACTGGAGAGCAAAAAAGGTGATCGTCCACGCAAGTTGAGTTTTAAAGAGAAACGTGAACTTGAAACCTTACCAGAGCGAATAGAAGCACTTGAATCAGAACAGGACCAGTTACATCAAACCATGAGTGATCCACTATTTTATCAAAAACAGAAAGAGGAGATCGTGAGTATCAAGAGCCGATTATCAACCATTGATACAGAGCTGGCTGATACGTATGAGCGGTGGGAGGAATTGGAAAAGCTGCAGGATTAAAAGTCGATTTAGTTTTTAACCCTCATACTGTTTTATAATTTAGGTCTCTCTGGGTCTATCAACATCTTTTACTAACCTCTTAAGCCCATTTCACAAATCACCAAAAAATTCTGAAATATACCATTTCGTATCACTTTCTTACCAATCCTTTTAAACTATACTCATTGAGAGAAACATTTTGAAATAAGTATTGACAGAATGTTTTACACCTACTGTCTTTAATTTTTTACTACCCATTCTTAAGCGAGTCAACAATAACTGACACTCCATAAAACCTGAAACACCATTACATTTCAGTTAAAAGAGAAATATTGAAATCACAAATGCCAAAGCTTTCACATCTTACTCCTTTTTCAAAAAAATAGTTATTCTTTTGGTACAAAATTTGAAATAAACCCATTGCAATTGTTTTTTGAAATTTCATGGTATGAGTCTACGTAAAAGCTAGATTTTCCGATTGAACAAGACAAAAGGCTGAGCTCTCAACTTTTTGTAATACTAAGTCAAGGAATTTTTCTGGATAAAGAATCGAGGTCTTTGTGATTGAGGAAAATGTAACGTTCATGTGATATTGGGTTCAGAAAACCGAAGATCAATTTGTGATAGGTATATAGGAAGCAGAGTTAAAGGTGTGTATGGCATTTTATCAGTTGGCTTTTTGGAAAGTTTTATCATGAAAATCTTTTTCTTCACTGAATACGTCTTAAGAGGAAGTTCACAGAACTATGGGAAATGAGAGTAAAAATGAAGTTTGTTTTAAATCTAATCTATAGAACAAGGAGTAACAATATGAAAAATAATAATTTTAATAGAAAACCAATTGTAACGTTTGTGTTAACTTTTTTATGTATACTCTCCCTTGGAATCACATCTGCTCGAATATTCGCTGATGGAGATGAGACGTTGGGGACACCAAGTATAACGATAGCTTCTGGCTCTGGAATTGTAGCTAGTGGTACAGGGTTATTAGTACAACCTGGAATTATTAACTTAGATGTCCCATCTGGTGCTACGATAACACAGGTGCTCATTTACTGGCATGGCGATGATGCCGGATGTACTACAACTGACACCATTACAGTAGATGGTAATTCAGTCACTGGAGGAATAATTGGGTCCAGAGTTACTACTCTTGGTCAGGCTTCAGCTTTTCGTGCAGACATAACTAGTTTAGGGTTGGTCAGTGACGGAACAAATACCCTCACGGTCGATGGTTTAGATTTTGACATAAACAATGGAGCAGGTGTGTTAGTAATCTTTGATGATGGTTCAACCACAGCCACTATTGATATCAGGGATGGCAGTGATTTTGCTTTTGCCCTTTTCGCTCCTCCACTACAATCAACTGTACCTCAGACGTTCGCTTTTCCATCCTCAAGTTTGGCTCGAACAGCCAACCTGGACATGTTTTTTGCGAGCGTAAGTGGAACTGCTTCAGGAGATGGATTTCGTCCAAGCGCCATTGAAGTTACCGTAGGTGGAACAACAACTGTATTTGATAATATACTTGATAGTAATGATGGTGATGAGTGGGATACCCTGAATCTGGTACTAGACATTCCTGCTAATACTACAAGCCTAACGGTTCAAGCACTATCACAAGACAATGACCCACCATCTGTAGGTCCTGGAGGTGAAACTGAAGGCCTTGTAGCATCTTTTTATTGGTTAACTGCGGGACTTTCTATACTTGAACCAACGTCTGAGCCTGGTGAAATAGGCGACACGGTATTCTGTGATATTGATGACGATGGCGTACAGGATCCAGGTGAGCCTGGTATTCCAGGGGTGACGATAACCCTCACTTGTCCTGGCGTTGTTCGAACAGAGGTAACAGACGTAAATGGTAAATACCTTTTTACCGATGTAGAACCTGATGTAATGTGTTCAGTGGTTGTTGATCAAAGTTCAAGTCCAGCGCTGGATGATAAAGTCATTGGTCAGTGTCCAGAAACGTTTGATGTAACCCTTCAACCAGGTGAGAGTTTCTTAGATGCCGATTTCTGCTTTAAGAATGAAGGTGACCCTACAGGTTGCACGCCAGGTTACTGGAGGCAATCTCAGCACTTTGACTCATGGACAGCTCCTTTAGTCCCTTCAACTTTGTTCTCTGACGTTTTCTGTAGTAGTGATATAGATATTATAAAAATAAGATTGAACCCAAATTTTGGAAGAGGGACAAGACTTAATCCAACCCTGCTGGAGGCCGTGTGGGCAAGTGGTGGTGGCATTAACGCCCTGGCACGACATGCAGTAGCCGCGTTACTCAATGCATCAACTAACATAGATTATCCACTGTCAGTTGATGACGTAAAGACTTTAGTCTGTGATGCTCTTGCTGACGGAAGCAACAGTGCTTACAACGATGCAAAAGACATTTTTGAGGCATTTAATGAATTGGGTTGCCCGTTAGACTAAGGAGCCGATTAGTATATATAGGTAAAACAAGAGCAGTTTAGAAAAAGAGAGACCGGGGAATTACCCGGTCTCTCTTTTTCTATTATTCCTTGAGTCAATTTCTGAAATATTGTTAATAGCTTGATATATAAAGTTTACTCAAAATTTCAGAAAAGGGTAAAAAATTCGATTGATATAGAGTAATGCAAACCAGAAAAGATGTATTGTTGATGTGAAGTAGTCTTTGGTTATTCAGGAGACATAACATACCGGAAGCCGATGGTATCGTTTTTGTGATAAGATTTATCATAGTCCAGATTGGGAAATCATAGAAGGAATAAAAGCAGGTATAAATGAGACATATAAGTTTATTATAAAGCATCTTATCTTCCACCTGAATACTTGTTATTTGCTTTATGCATGCATGGATTTATAGATAAGGAATTCAGACTGAAGTTCTAAAGAGGGCTTGAAAATATTTACTTGTAACTATTTAAATCCTTCCTTATTGTTTCATTATCGAGCAAGAGCACTTCTGAAACTTCAAGGGTTTTCCATTCTGTGCTAAGTAGTATCATCTTTTTTCTGCGGTCTGTTCCTCGTTTTTTCCTAACCTCTCTGTGTGTTTTTTTCGTGAATGATGTTCATGCCCATTCACTTGTGGATAATTAGACCTACTTTAGTTGGGTATCCGCTGAAGGTGTGAGTCAAGGGATATCTATAACGTGATCTAAATCACATACAGAGGTACCAAACAGTGGTAATATACTATATCAATACTGAGTGTTTATCATATGTCTTAGACTATTTGTTTTCTGGAAAAAGGCTTAGATCTCAATTAAATGGGTTTTACGTGTGATGGACAGACTAAACATTTTTTAAGAGAGGGGTGAAAGATGGATGTAACCAGCTTACTTATTTTTCTTGGAATTGGTGCGTTGGCAGGATGGATTGCTGGCAACATTATGAAAGGTGGCGGTTTTGGTGTTTTGATTAATATTGTAGTCGGTGTGATAGGCGCTGTGATTGGGGGTTTTATATTTGGGTTATTCGGTGTTTCCGCAGGTAGTGGGTTCATCGGTTCACTAATTACCGCAACGGTTGGTGCAATTGTTCTTATCTTTGTTATTGGTCTCATAAAGAGACGATGACGTTAAGAGTGTAACAATTATGCGTCAACACATTTTTTCAGTGTTGGCGCATTCCATATACAAAATTATCCAAGATGCAGGACTGGTAAGAGTGTGGGATTAGTAAAAGAGGGACTATGTTTTCAATATCATCACTTCGTAAATTTGTGGACAATTCAAAGAGGTGATTAAACTCTGGTTATGTGTTGTCAAACGTATAGGTTTATTACTGCTTTTTCATTGTTTGGTTCCAATAGATTTGTCTCTTACTCTATTTTCTCGTTAGCCGCCAGACACCACTCCAATCTTTCTCCGGAGGATGTAAGCGAAACTCTTGGATGCGTTTGATAAATACCGCCGCTGGCCCATCGTTAGGTTTCATTTTAAGGCAGGTCTTAAAATGTTTGATTGCTTTCTCCCAAATCTGATTTCTGTATTCCCGCAAACCTTTTTCAAAAGTTTCTTTAAAGGTTACCAATGATTGCTCCACTTCCCCTTTTACCCCAAGTAATTCAAATACTCTCACCTGCTCTTGCTTTCCCACGACTTGTATTAGATCGATTTCACGTGTTTCAAAGAGATCTTCTACCATCTTTTTTGAGTCTTCAGTCATCAATGTTTGTGTACCATACTGTTGGCTGGCTCCTGACAAACGAGAAGCGATATTCACCGTATCTCCTAGTATGGTATACGACTTGGATTGTTCAGAACCCATGTTTCCCACTATCAATGCGCCTGTAGAAATTCCGATTCGCAAATCAGGTTTTGGTAGAGAAATTTCATCACCAGTATAACTCTTTATCAGGCGAAGGATCTCACCTTCTTTTGCAATTTGCCCTAACGCTGCGTGGCAAGCCATTTTTGCGTGGGTTGATGCACCCGTAAAAGGTGGTCCCCAAAAGGACATTACCGTGGTATCAATAAACTTGTCTATGACACCTTTGTGATGAGAAACCGGTTTAGATACAATATTGAGATACTGGTTGGTAAGTTGAATAAATTTGTCGGGTGTCAGTTTCTCCGATATTGTGTCAAAACCTTCAATATCGGTAAACATTACAGACATTACCTGTTTTTGTCCGCCGGTATCCAGGTTGTGTTCTCTGTTTACAAGGTTCTCCACCACACGGGGATCGACGTACTTTCCAAACGTATCCTTTATCCGCTCCTTTAGTTTTAGTTCATCCACCATGTGTCCGAAAGAATCGGCAAGGACTCCGATTTCATCTGCAGAGATCGCTTTTACCTCCACGTCTAAATTACCTTGACCTACTTCTCGCATTTCGTTTATCAACTGCCGTACCGGTTTCACCACTCCGATTGTTATGAGAGAAGCGAACAAAAGACCGACAAAGATGGCAATACCCGTAATGGTAAAATTAACATGAAGCACTCTCTGGTGACGCTCTTTCGTTTCTTCAACTGCCTCGTTATTCATCAACTGGAAAACCTCACGAATTGCTTTGATATTTTCATTAAACTTCTCTCTCTCAACGTTCAATCTCTCTTCTAATAGTAATGCTTCTTGGTTCGTGTTGGAGTGTAACAAGTCAATTACTTTCATCACATGTACATGATAGGATTGGTACCTTGTTTCAATACTCTCTAATAAGGGTTCCAATTTTTCAAATTTCTGTATGTTGTTTTTCTCAAGAGAATTTTCTTTCGCTTTCTGTGACAGATGAATTGCTCTCTTGAGTGAATCATCTACTTTCCCTCCACGCGCTACAAATTGTTGACGTTCCGTATCAATTTCTTCTCTGCTAAACAATTTTATTTCGTGTAGCCGCCTAAGGCGTTCATAATGAATCCTCTGCTTGCCGACATTTAACTCAGCTTGAGTGATGAGGTCGGTAATTGGAATCAGGTAGTTTGTCAGGTCACTCATCTTATCTTTGAACTTGCCGATCCGATCGCAAGAAATATAGGCAACGACAATGAGTAGAATGAGCATGCTGCTGGCGATACAGAAGATTTTCATTCCTAGGGTTATTCTGGCACGTTTTGGTTTCATTATTCCTTTTTCCGTTTGATTCTCTTCAGACCCAAACTCCATCCCAAGTGTCTTTTGGTGGACTCTCTTGGAGCATATCTATCCGTTTCAGAAAGAGTTTGCTAGGGCCATCATCTTTTTTGATCTTTAAACAGTTTTCAAAGTGCTGTTTTGCCTTTGCACTGGAGAGTTTCCAATACAACTGTAGGCCGGCTTCAAACGTATCACGCATCTCTTCTGTTTCGGCATCTAATTCTCCTGTATGGCCGAGTAGCTCGTAAATATAGATCGGGTGTTTATTTCCGTGTGCGTGGATCAGATCTATTTTGCGTGTTTCAAAGAAAGAGGATGAGAGATCACGGGTCTTGTCCATTACCAAAATTTGCGTCCCATACGTTTTATTCAACTCTTCCAGGGCTTTTGCTATTTTTGTTGCATTGCCGATTACGGTGTAGGACTTTGAATTGTCTGAACCGATGTTGCCTACCAAAACTTCACCTGTTGCCAAACCTATTCTGATATTGACGAGTGGCAACCCCTTTCGAAGACCCATTAGATCAGGTAATCGTTTTCTCAGTTTGTCAAGTTGAACAAACTGTTCAAGGGCGGCATTGCATGCTAATTTGGCGTGCTGATTTTCATTGACAAAGGGAGGTCCCCAAAAGGCCATTACCGCATCTCCAATAAATTTATCGATAACACCGCTGTACCGAGCAATTGGTTCGGAAACCAGCGTTAAATACTGGTTGATTAAATTTACAAGACCATTTGGTGTTAATCTCTCGCTAATCCCGCTAAAGGCAACTACGTCGGAGAAGAAGAGGGTTACAACTTTTTTCTCACCTCTGTTCTGTACAAGACCACTTTTTTTGATTAGATCATCGACAATGCGAGGATCAACATACTGCCCGAAGGTGGCCTTTATGTGCTCCTTTTCACGGATATCTTGCACCATTTTGTTAAACATACCGGTGAGATCTCCAATTTCGTCTCTTGATTTCACGGCAACATCTACGTCTAAATTTCCCTTCTCGATTTCTGATGTACCGTTGAGAAGATTTTTTACCGGTCGTGTCAGACCAAACGTTACAATTGAGGAAAATAGGAGTCCAATGAAGGTCGCAAAACCAACCAAGGACTTGCTGAATAGCAGAATTTTTCCTGTCTGGATCTCTATGAAGTGTGCAGCCTTGTTGGTAAGTGCAGCAAGATTACTCATCGTAGTCTCCATCTTTTTATTCAGTTCATCCTGCTCTTTTTGTAATTCCTCCTGGAGAAGCTCTGCTTCTACCTTGGAATCTTCATAGAGTAGTTGAATGATATTCAGCGATTGGTTATAAAGTCCTTGAGACTCCTTATCGACATTTCCAAGACTGCTCTTTAAGGGGGTGAATGTGATGGAATTGTGCTGGTTTTCAACGTGCATAATTGTTGCGTTTGAAGATTGGAGTGTTTTTTGTACTTCAATTTCCTCCTTTTCGAGGTTCTCTTCCTCCTCTTTGGCATTCAGAAGAGCTCTTTTCCTCGATACTTTTATGTCTGAAGGTAAGTTGTTAAGAATGTTAAGAGCATGGTTATGAACGTTCCCATGCTCTTGCTTTATAGCTGTAAGATCAGTTTTCATTGGAGAGAAATCGACCGAACTGTGTTGATTTTTTATATCTATTATGGCTTTATCTAAAAACTGGATCGCATCTTCAACGTCCACTTTTGCGGTTTCCAACTTTTTCTGGAGAAAGCGCACTCTGTTTCTAGCATCTTTCTTGATAAATCTGATGATTTTAAAAGTCTGGAAGTGGTAATCTTGTTGCTCTTTTTCAATCTCTCTGAGAATAGCCCTTAACTGAGCTAATTCAATAATATCCTCTCTTTTATCTAGCTGAGATATTACTTCATCAATGCGTTGGTTTGCATGAGCGATTTGTCTCTTGACCAATACATTTAGATTTTTAAATATTTCTAGTTCGTTATTTACCTGGTTTATATCTAATGGTGCAATCTCGTAAAGTCGCCAAACCTTTTCAAGATGAACAGCCTGTTCAATGGAGAGGTTGTTAATTTTGGTTATCTGGTCTTCGAGAGGGATCAGGAAATCTGATATTTCTACAAGCTCGTCTGCTACTTTATTAGAGCGATCATAAATAAATAAACTCAAAGCGAATAGCAAGAGTAACATAGT
Organism: Candidatus Scalinduaceae bacterium; assembly: GCA_965222815.1. Classification (GTDB taxonomy): domain Bacteria; phylum Planctomycetota; class Brocadiia; order Brocadiales; family Scalinduaceae; genus SCAELEC01. Next base: position 2,631,538 of record CBDCUS010000014.1, on the reverse strand, counting down.
GACAGCAAGACCGAAAATTTTGAAACCGATTGGAAATTGTCGTATTGAGCGTTTCATTACCGTTTTTGTTAGAAAATATAGCAATATTGCATGATTATACATTCTGATAGATGGTTTATCAACTAAGGTTCCGAAAAATTAAAGATACGAAGAATCGGTAAGGATCTTATGAGCAAAAGTCTATGAAAGTGGTTTTTAGAAAGATAAATAACCTGTAATCATGCGGTAATAGATACATTACCATTTTCAAAAAAATGTTTATTTGTGATGAGCATCACATACATGTACGGTAAAAGGTGTTATTTTAATAAATACCATTTTTGCTTAAAAGGATAAAGGTATGCTCCTCTCAGATTTCCTATCATATTTAATATATTATAAAATTAGGTGTTCAAAATGATAACTGTTTGAATTTTCTAAGAAATGGTTATCAAAAAATAGGGGATCTATTATTCCGATGGTTAAGACATCTTCGTGCCGAGATTGATAAAGTTGTCTTATACTAAATAAGGAGATATCTATTTTCATGGTTTCGCACTTAATACAATACTTAAAAAATGTTCCGCTATTTTTTAACCTCAAAAATGAGCATTTAGACATCCTTTATAAAACAGGAAGGGTAATAAAATATAACAAGGACTATGTAATCTTTTATCAAGGAAATTCAGGAGATGTGTTTTATGTTGTGGTCTCAGGTAGCGTAAAGATTACGCTGAAAAATGATGAAGGTAAGGAAATTATTCTTTCAATCTTAAAAGAGGGAGATTTTTTTGGTGAAATGACCCTTTTTGACAATCAACCAAGGTCTGCGAACGCAATAGCAATGGAAAAATTAACTCTGTTTGTACTTAAAAGAGAGCAATTTCAAAAATTAATTACAACTAATTCTGATATATTACAAAGAGTATTTAAGGAGATCTCCCTTCGGTTAAGACATGCTAATGAAAAGATCGGAAGTCTGGCGTTTTTGGATGTGTATGGTAGAGTGATAAGGTTGCTGGAGCAATTAGCGAATGAACATGGGGATAAAACGGAGAAAGGCATTCAGGTATTCAATGTTCCTACTCATCAGGAAATAGCGGGTTTAGTAGGAGCATCAAGAGAGACAATTACCAGGGTCATTAAGCTTTTAAAAGCTAATCAGACTATTATTTCTTATAAAGGGAGGGAACTTATTTTGAGAGAAGTTACTCCCAATCAAATGGGGCAGTTTTGACGAGATAACAGGAGAGTATCAAAAAATATCAATTTAAACTATCCACAACTATTTCTCCATTGCGATACTGTTTCTCTCCCGATCCCTATTTCACAAGAACTAGATTATAGGCAGACGTAGTAATTGTCTGTTATTATTGGTGCGGGCCTGAAAAGCATATCAGACAACCAAAGTGGTGAGAAGGGAGCGAGGTTCCCCATTGTATCTTCAATGATCGATACTGGTTATGGTTTTGTTGAGAGTTCTCAAAATAGAGAACGATCTGGATAATTGATTGAATGGTTTAATTGAGCGGAAATTTGAAGTGGCTGTTAAAAAGCTACTTATATGATGATGAGAGATAATGAGCAAATCTGGACTGTGGAGCAAATGAACAAAATAAATTATTTTGTTGACCAAAATCCTAATGTGATCATTATCACAGATACAAACGGAACTATTGAATATGTAAATACGAAGTTTAATCAAATTATTGGTTACTGAATTAAGGAGATCATAGGGAAACCCTTAGAAACAATTATTTTAAACGAACATAAGGCAGAACTTAAGATGATGATGGAAAGCCTCTTAAAGATGGAAAAGAGACCTTCCTCTAGTAAAGTCGCAGCGGTATCAGCATTAACAAAAGGAGGGGTTGAAATACCTATAATATTATTTTTAACTATGCATATGAGAGGAAAGAGAGACAAATTTATTTCGGCTAGAATATGCGATCTATGTGAAAGAGAAGAAGAAACTCTTAACATTCAAAAGACTGAATCAGTGAGTAATTTTGTAATCGGTTTAGCCCATGATTTCAAAACCAAACTGACTGCTGCCATGGGGGTTATAGCACATTCAAAAATGGAATTGAAGGAGAGCAGTAAGGTTTATTCAAGATTATTAAAAGCCGAGGAGGCGATCCTGAGGATGAGAGAATTGACAGAACAATTATTCACATTTTCTCTTGATGGAGAAACAGATAGATCAACTGTCTCTACAAAGGAGTTAATTATAGATACGATTGAATTGGCAAATGTTAGGTGTCAGATTAATATAAGTGATAACCTCTGGAGTGTCGATATCGATCAAAGACAGATGAGTCAGGTAATCAGGAACTTATTGGATAATTGTAATCAAACTATGGCAGATGGTGGGCATATAAAATTGGTAGCTGAAAATATGGTGATGGCTGAAGTGGGTTTTCCAAATCTGAAAGCTGGAAAATATATTAAGATAACAGTGAAAGAGCTGAAACCAGGTAAACAAAAAAAACATATCCATAAGGTATTTGATCCATTCTCCAATACCAAACAGATAATGAGTGATTTGATTTATGAAGACAATTCCTCTCTCATGAGAGATCACGGTGGGCAAATCTTGACAGAATCTAATCAGGAGGAAGGGGTTAGCTTTCATGCTTACATTCCTGCATCTCTGGGGAAAGTAGTAATCGAGGAAAAGAGGAGTAGGCCTCCTTTTGCTGGTCAGGGAAGGATTCTCATAATGGATGATGATGATCTTGTAAGATATACGACGGGTGAATTGCTCAAAAAATATGGATACGATGTTCAGCTCGCGAGAGATGGTAGTCAAGCCATTCAGTTATATGTAACGGCTAAAGAGTTGGGACAACCGTTTGATGCAGTTATACTGGATTTAGAGGTACCGGGAGGTATGGGAGGAGAGGAGACAATCCAGAGATTGCTTACTCTCGACAAAAACATTAAAGCGATTGTTTCAAGTGGGTATTCCGATGAGCCAATAATGGCAAAATTTAGAGAATATGGTTTTTGTGGTAGTCTTCCAAAACCATACAAAATTGATGATCTAAAGATGGTATTACATGACGTCATTAAGGGAAAATAATATTTGTGACAGTTTATACCCATCACAAATTGGTTTTCGGTTTTCAGAACCCGATTTCACATGAAATTTAAACTTGTCTTAATCACAAAATCCTCGACTTAGCATCACTAAGCCTCTGGTTTTGTTCAATTGAAAAATCAAAATTTCAAGCAAACTCCTGCCCAGAAATTCCGAAAACCATTTTGTAATGGGTATAAAGCAAACTGACTCGTTGGTTGTCTCATTTACTATCATGTCTGAAACGCCATTGTTGTTAAGGTGTTTACTTCAATGGCGTTTGATAATCCACTCTACTTACCATAGCGTTAAAACATTTTTCGTCTAATTGTTAGGAGAAATGTGAGGAATAATCTTGAATTTTGATAAATATTTATCTATTCTGACGATTTTATCAGCAGAAAGAGTTCATAAGGTCTATTTCTATTAATATTTTAGAAATTAATTACGATATTTTAATAATAAGGATATTAAATTTGAAGTGTTGATACAAACATGAACCCTTTTCTTTGCAGGCCAGAATGGAAAATAAAAGAAATAGAAGACGTTACGATGGTTTTAAGTTTGTTCATAAAAAGGAGCCAAATTATCTAAAAGCTCGTATCGAGATAAAGGATTATCTGAACGAAAAGATTTTACCTAAACTCATCTTTCTGTACAAAGAGGAGATAGCAAAAGAGTACATATCTGAGATTGAGAGAATTTGTAAACTCTATTACGCTCATAAAGCGGACAGGATGATCGAAGCTGAAAAAAACTATGATCCAAGAGATCACTTTTCGGAACGAGATGTTGTCCTGATTACGTATGGTGACCTGATTTATGAAGAGGGTGTATCTCCCCTTACCACACTCTCAAAATTTTGTGGTATCTATCTCAAACAGTCAATAAATACCATCCATATTCTCCCCTTTTTCCCATATACATCTGACAAAGGTTTTTCAGTTTTAGATTTTGAAAGTGTTGACCCAATGCTTGGAACGTGGGGGGACATTGAAGATTTAGGTACCCGTTACAAGCTGATGTTTGATGCAGTCATTAACCATGTATCGTCACGATGTCGCTGGTTCAGAAAGTTCCTGGACGGCGTTCCACGTTATCAGGATTTCTTTATCAGCTATAATTTTCATGATGAACTTACGCCGGAAGATCGTAGTCTCATATTTCGGCCACGCAGTACCGATATTCTTACGAAATTTCAGGCCTTGGATGGAGAGAAGTATGTATGGTCTACTTTTTCCAAGGACCAGGTCGATTTGAATTACCAGAACCCGGAAGTACTGATGAGGGTTATTGAAATTTTGCTCATGTATGTACGAAGAGGGGCTGACATTATCAGGCTTGATGCGGTTACCTACTTCTGGGTCTCTCGGGGAACCCCCTGTGCCAATTTAGAGCAGACACACACGATTGTAAAGATTTTTCATGAAATCCTCAGTCTGGTTGCACCGCATGTCGCAATAATTACCGAAACAAACGTTCCACACAAGGAGAACATCTCATACTTTGGTAACGGTAGTGACGAAGCTCATATGGTCTATAATTTTGCCCTACCACCCCTTGTGCTCTACACGTTCTATACGAAGAACACAACGAAGATATCGGATTGGGCCGCGAACCTTAAACCTGTTTCAAAAACTACGACCTTCTTTAATTTTCTCGATTCTCATGATGGTGTAGGACTCATGGCTGTCAAAGATATTTTGACTCAGGAAGAGGTCAACTTCCTTATCGAAAGAGCACAGGATCATGGGGCATACATCTCCTATAAAGTCGATAGGGATGGCAATGAAGTACCCTATGAGTTAAACATGACCTGGTTTAGCGCTCTATGTAAAGAGGGAGATTCGGAACATTTAGATTTACAGATCAAAAGGTTCATAGCTTCCAGAGCTATATCACTCGTCCTTCAAGGTGTTCCAGGGATCTATCTGCACAGCTTTTTTGGAACAAAAAATGACCTGGATCTCATGATGAATACAGAGACAAAACGTACGATTAATCGTACCATTGTCAACTACAACACCCTGGTGGACGCACTGGATAATCCTGAGACGTTGATAGCTAGGATTTGTGAAAACTTGAATGAGCTCATCTCACTCAGGACAGTCCAAAGTGCCTTTCATCCAAATGGAGAGCAGCGAATCATAAAAACCAAACCTGAGATATTTATTGTCCTTAGAACATCTCCCCAAAAAGATCAGCATTTACTCTCTTTGATCAACGTTTCTGATGAACCATGTCACGTAATGATTCCTCTGCAAACAGTTAGTATTGACAAACAGGAGTGGTTTGATTTGGTTGGTCAGAAACCTTACACTTTTAAGGAAGAGAGCATAAGTCTTACCCTCTCCCCCTACCAAGTTTCCTGGCTTACACCTCGATACCAGACGGATAAGCGTGATTAGCTAAACGCCATCACTTAATAACATTAGAAGAGGTTGGAGGAGATGTACTCTTTTTGGAAACCCACCAAAAGAGAGGATCCTATTTCAAAGAGTAGTATCATCATCTCCGAACGTTCATAATAAAAGGACACCTTATAACTGGTTAAAAGTTAGCCATTCGGTGACTTCTCCTTTTCTTGATAAAATCCCTCCCAAATAGTACGGTCAATTAAGAGTAGAAAAAGATGAATATACTCATCTGATAATGGTTTTCGGTTAAAATCCGGTATAAAATTGAGCGAGTATAACCGCAACCAAGATTTGGTTTCCAGTAAAACCGAAAACCAAATCGGTGTTAGTATATCCTGCGGTTCTTTGAATTTTTAGAGAACCGCAACAATTTTAAATCTTTCTCTATCTCTTTTTTGGAAATGTCTTATATACTTGAAATTAACTATGGAATTTGCAAAACTATGTAGTGGTGATGAGTTAAGAATATGTTTTTTAAGTCTTAACGCAAATAATATTGTGAAGGTAACCTTAATATAACTGAGAAAGGCATTATGAAAAAAAATTATCTATTTGTTTCTCAATGTAGCAAAGATCATAAATATGGAACGGCACTTCGTAAGGGGTTAGGAAAATATGGTTTAGATATTCGTATCAATTCATGTGATTCTGAAATCTCCGATGAGTTGCAAGCTGAAACAAAACAGGAGATTGAAGAGGCCCGTGCATTTATTGTAGTGGTTGGTCCCGAGACGAAAGATGCTAACCGGGTTTTGAGGGAGACAACCCATGCATTGGAGATTACAAAAAGGGATGAAAACAATTACAAAGTGATTCCTCTTATACTGGACGGTGTTGAACCTTCAGTCGTAAATACGATTTTAAGAAATGAACCCGTTTCAGTGAAGATTCACATTGGTTCCGGTGGTATGGATGACGTGATACCGCAAATATTAGCGGAGTTGGGAGAACAGCTATCTGAAGAGCAGAAGCAAGCGCTCCTGAACTATATAGAAAATCTCTTGCGTAAGATCTCTCCGGAAATTCGAGAGAAAATGAAACCGCTCGCTCTCTTTCAAGGGGGGGGGAGCATTTCCAACATTACGTACGTCTTAAAGTTGAATGAAACGGAAAGGGATCTGTTAATTCGAGAATTATTGAAGATCGGTTTGGCGGAACCATTGCCTTACGGTTTTATACGGTTTCATCCTGCCCTCTGCCCTTACCTCAGTCGGGAATTAGATCAGGAGTTGCATAACAGATATCAGCCTCGATGGGGAGAGTGTATGCGACAGTTGGTAGAGTTTCTGAGTAAGAAACGGACAGAAGACACGCAACTTAGCGATTCGTTAACACAAATGGAACAGCCCAACCTGTTACAAATGCTGCGATATGTACAGGCACAGGATATACCGGAGGTGACCATTGATTTGGCGGTGATGCTTGAAGAGTTGATTTCGCAACTTGAGAAACCGCGCATCCTGGTACGAGTGACTGAAATTCGAAAAGAGGAGCAGAAGAAGTCGGGGCAGTGGGGGCATAACAGATTTGAAATATTGAGGATGCAGATTGAAAGATTGATGGGTATTGGAAGTCTGCCCAGGGCTTTAAGTGTTACTCAGGTCTTGCTGGATAAATGTGAAGAGGCCGGTGAGAATGGTTATGCTGGAGCGGATTATGATCTTGCAGAGTCCCACATGCTGTTGGGACGTGTATTGAGGGTGGGAGGAGCTGCTGAAGATGCCCTCAAATCGATAGATGAGGCGCTTAGGCGCTTTCAGTTGTTAGAAAATAGGGGGGATAGTGAGACTACAGTGAAGATGGTAGCTGCTTCACTGGCGAAGAGAGGTGAGTGCCTTTTCGATTTAGGACGTTTGAAAGAGGCTGCTGCCGCTTACGAAGGAAGCATTCGGAAAGCCGAAGAGGTTAAGAGCGAACGGCAGATTGCACTGGGAAAAGGTCAGCTCGGGATGGTTCGTAAGTCTCTAGGGCAGTATGAGGAGTCCCTGAAGTCTCATGATGAGGCGCGAGAGATATTTGATAAGCTTGGTGATCCCAACATGGTTGCAGTTGCTTGTCAACAGACGGGTGTAGTGCATGAGGAGATTGGCCAATTTGATGAGGCTGAGCAGGCGTACCTGCAAGCACTGGCAATAAACGTAGAACAAAAAAATACGATAGACGAGGCAAAGTGTCTTGGAAGCCTTGGGAGCTTTTATGCTAAAGTTGGCAGGTCAGAGGATGCTGTGAATTATTTTCAAAGGGCTGCCGGGATATATCGAGATACGAATGATATGTCAAATGAGGGGCGTGTCCGGGGGAATCTTACTATCACCTTGATTTTGTTAAATCGTTACGAAGAGGCCAGGAGTGAAATTCTGAGAGCTCTTGACTGTTTTAAACCCTATGGGCATCATGTTGAACCCTGGAGGGCCTGGGACAAACTACGTGAAATTGAACTGGCAGAGGGGAATCAGGAGGCCGCCTCCCGTGCACGGAAACAGGCAGTCGAAGCGTATCTTGCCTGCCGTCGTGATGGTGGAGAAGATCAGAATCCGAGTGCGAGGTTGTGTGTATTGTTTGAGGAAGCCTTGAAGAAACAGAAACCAGAGGAGGTTCGAAAACAGCTGGGCGAAGTTGCCAACGATCCTAAGATACCCATATCCGGTAAATTATTGGTTTCAAAATTACAGGAGATTCTGGCCGGTTCACGTGAGGGGGAATTGGCTGAAGATCTCGGGTTGAATTATGCGGATGCAGCAGAGATTCTCTTTTTACTTGAAAGGTTAGGGAAAGAGCAGAAAGATTAAAGTCATGAAGGGACATCATATTTTTATGGTAAAAAAGCAAGAGCTGTCTTAGCTTTTCCACCAGCACTTTGAACGAAGGGACTTATACATGAGTTGGAAATATTACTATGTGTTATTTGTAGGTGCGATATTTGTTTTTGTGTCGGTTGGTTGTAAGGGGAGTACAAAGTTACTCAGTGGTTCTAACTCTCCCCGGGGAGAAGCGGTGGAGTCTGCTCTTGAGCCAGTGACAAAAACCAATGGAAAGGGCTGCCTTTTTTGCCATCAGGGGATTGAGGTTATTAGCGAGGTAATGCAGCCGTTTCTCCTAGTCTACGCAAAAAAAAAATATGGAGAAACCGTAGGCTACGAATGTGCCATCTGCCATGAAGGAGATCCTACATCCGGGGAGAAGGAGGCTGCCCATAATGGATTCATCCCGAATCCGTCAAGCATGTGGGCTCTTCACGAGGGAAAGGGATGTGCAAAATGCCACGACGGCAAGGGGAGTATTACCACACGAATGGGAGAAGCCCTTGACACCCCTGTTGGAGGAGAACTGATGCAATCGGTTAATCCTTCCGGGGAAAATATTGGTGGTTATACTTACCGGATGTCTCTGTCACTCCACTCTCTCATGACTGGTATTGCAAGTAAAATGCTCTCTTCAAACGGGATTGTGGAGAAGGGTACGTTTCCGTATGGAAATTTTACGATGGTGGATACCGATGGACCGATACCCCTGGTAGGTTCTGCAAAATATAAGGAGTGGTCTAAAAAGGCCCTAAAGGCAGGTTTTTTAAGACGGTTAGAAAAGGTGGATGAGATCCCGGACTTTGAAAGGGGAGTAACAATATTTGGTTCGGAAGAGAAAGCGGGGTTTTCCGATACGTATAGAAAGCAGTGCGCGAGGTGTCACGTTTGGGGTGAGGGGCGGGGTAAACGAGGGGATTTGCGAGCTTCCGGTTGTGCTGCTTGTCATGTACTGTATGGAAATGATGGGAAATATGAGGGGAACGATCCAACTATTAGAGACAGCGAGTCGCGCTCACATCCATTAAGACATCGTATTACAAGTGCCATACCGGCAGCCCAATGCACCCACTGCCACACGAGGGGCAAGAGAATTGGGACCACTTTCGTTGGAATGTTTGAATATGATTATATTAAGGATAAGCACGCTCCCCCCTTTGATAAAGAGGGAAAACCACAGGAACCACTCTTTACGAAGGAGTATTTGCAAGTCAGAAAGGACGTCCATTTTGAGAGAGGTATGCAGTGTGTGGATTGCCATACCTCTATAGACGTCCATGGTGATGGAAATATCTATCCTGCCACCCTCTATCAAGTGGAAATCTCCTGTTACGATTGTCACGGTACTCCCACACACTATCCGTGGGAACTCCCGGTAGGATATGGTTCACCGGTAACATTGGATGGGGTGAGAGGTTTACACCAAGAGGGAAGCAGAGAGTATCTGCTCACCTCAAAAGGGAATGTAAAGGGGAACTGGTTTATGGAGGGAGGAAAGACCTATGTTTCCAGCTCTTTTTCAGGTAAGAAACATGAAGTTCCCTTGCTAAAGGAAATTCAACAAACAGATAAATTCAAAACTCAACAGGGTAAAGTTGCTATGTCTACGGTTCACTCCCATATTGAAAAGTTGGAGTGTTATGCGTGCCATTCCACCTGGGCACCACAGTGCTACGGCTGTCACATGCAATATGATAGGAGGGCGAAAGGCACCGACTGGATAACTACATCAAAAAAGGTAGACCCAAAAACGGGGAGACAAACGGAGACAGAAAAGTTCGGTAACCTTTCTCTGGAAAATAGATCTTTTTTGCGCTGGGAAAGTCCTATCTTGGGTGTAAACATGAAAGGCAAGGTAACGCCGTTAGTCCCGGGATGTCAGACCTTCTATACCTTTGTCGATGAAGAGGGGAATATTAAAGTGCGAAACAAACACTACACCACATCGACCGGGCACAATTCTCCCACACTGGCACCCATCCACCCCCATTCGGTAAGCCTTGTGGCAAGAACATGTGAGGACTGCCATACAACACCAAAGGCCTTGGGGTATGGTACTGGTAACTCAAGAAGTTCGGAAGGCATCCTTGGAGAGAGTCCTCTTTTTCAGGATCTCTCAAAGGGTGTATACGGAGATATTCCGGACACGGCAACGGGGCGATGGCAGACGGGGAAAATCGAGGATTTCCCCTATTCGATGGAGCAGCTCGTCACAAGGAGTGGCAAACAGGTACAAAACATGCCACTCCCGGAAGATCGGCCATTAAACAGAGATGAAAGATCTCTTGTCGAGAGAGAAGGTTTGTGTGTGGGATGTCACCAGTTTCATGGAACACCGGAGTGGGATAACATCATCAATAAGTATGGAAGGGCAAAAACGACAGAACAGCATGACGACATTGTCTCAGAGGCGATAAAGAGTCTTATGGAAAAGGTAAATAAATGATTTCCGATATGCTTTCCGATAAAGAGTATCTGTTGAAAATTGCAAAAACGCGTATGCCATTTGGTAAATACAAAGATATGTTCCTGATTGATTTGCCCGAGTGGTATATCGTATGGTATGCGAATAAAGGGTTTCCGGAAGGCGAGCTGGGTGATATGCTCAAGTGTGTCTATGAAATCAAACTCAATGGGTTAGAATACCTGTTTAAACCACTGCGGTAATTTCATAGTATAGAGCTCTATTTTAAAAATTTCGTTAAATTGTGATGTGATAAATTGGCAGTTAGCTGTAAATGTAGAGAAGATAGGGAATGGAGAAAAGTATAATAGTAAAAGAGAGTAATCACACAAAGACACGAAGGCACAAAGTAAATCAATATAATCAATTAAATTGTCTGTAATGTTTATACTATATTTTCCTTCAAAATAATCTCTAGTTTCATTGTTCGGTTTAGATTTATCTAACAAATAGAATATTTTTTATTGTGTAATCTTTGTATTTTGGTGTTTTCATTTCTTATCATATGAAACTAACAAGCTTCACTCCTATGACTTGTTGGATTAAAAGAGCGGTAAGAAGCATGAGAGGGTTAGTGTTTTTTTCGATCAATTGAACCAATTATTTCTTTTATTTGGTTAAACTAAAACTACCAAACTACTCACTGCTATAATAATTTCGTGGATCTCAAGTGCTCCTACATCGTTATTACGCGTCTAATATCTGGCCAGTTTTGGTTCAATCACTATTTGACACAAAATACTGAAAAATTGCTTTACAGCGAATAGATCTCTGTATATTTATTATTGAGATACACTACGTAGTCGTCCGGTGCCGGATCTTTTCCCGTGGCCCTCCTGATTAACTCCTTAGTCAAGTATCTTTTTCCGTGACACCAGATGTTTTCATTGAGCCAAGATCTTAGTCTCTCAAAATTACCCTCCTCTATGTTGTTTGCTAGATTGGGGATATCTATTTCCGCTGCAGCATAGAGCTGCGCAGCGATCATACTGCCCAAGGTGTAGGTAGGAAAGTAGCCAATGTTACCCCATGACCAGTGAATATCTTGTAGAACACCGAGGGAATTGGTAGGTGGTGCGATACCAAGATACTCCTTGAATTTTTGATTCCAAATTTCCGGGAGCTCCTCAAATTTTATTGTGCCTTCAATTAAGCCAAGTTCAATCTCAAACCGGAGAATGATGTGTAGGCTATATGTCACTTCATCGGCCTCGATTCTGACGAAGTTTGGTTCTACCCTGTTGATAATTTGATAGAACTCCTCCAGACTGACATCTAAACCGTAAGAATTTCTGAGATTGGGGAGAAATTTGGTCCAGAACATTTTTGATTTGCCGATATTGTTCTCCCAAAGCCTCGATTGCGATTCGTGAACACTCATGGAGCAGTACTGACCAAGGGGTAGACCGAAATATTTGAGTGGTAAGTTATGCTCGTACATTCCGTGTCCAGCCTCGTGTATGGTTCCGGAGATGGCAGACCACCATCCCGTGTTATAGCGTGTGGTAATTCTCCCATAGCAGGCGGTAAATGGGTGTTCGGAAACGTCTAATCTTCCTTTCGAGAAATCGTAACCAACTGCTTTTGCTATAAAACGGTTAAAGTCGATCTGCTTATCAATGTCAATCTCGGTAGTAAGTAGAGAATCGTCTGTCTCTTGTTTCTTAATACGGGCGATAAGAGGGACCAAATGCTCTTTTATCGTATTCAGATGATTTTGAATCTCCTCTATGGACATATCCTGCTCGTAACTTTCGAGGAGGACTTCATACGGATGAGTGTCTGGGTCTATGGATTCTGCAACTTTTCTCGATAGGGCGAAAACGTTTCGAAGAGAGGGGAGAAATAGATTGAAATCATTACTCTTTCGAGCTACCTTCCACGATTCGACACCCTTAATTGCTGTTTCGTGTAACTCCTGAACTAACGCATTCGGGACATTCTTGGCACGCTTAAAATTTCTCTTAATCTCCCGGACATTTGCAGCCTTATCAAGGTCCAGATCTTCATGCTCTAATGATACGAGCAGTCCACTCATCTCATCAGATGTCAAGATATCGTGTTCTAAAGCAGCTATAGTAGAGCTTTGCTTGGCACGTATAGGTAAAGCACCTTCCGGCATCATCACCTCCTGGTCCCATTGCAAGAGCTCTGAAACAGATTCGAGAATGGTAGACTTTTTATAGATTTCTAGAAGGTCTTCGTAATTATCCATAATAGTTAAGCTGGAGGAGTGTTAAAATAAGCTCCTCTTGTGTCGACCTCCACTCTTTTTTAAGATTATATAAAGTGAATAAACTGTTGTGATACGAGAGGCTTGTATATACCCATTCTATTCGTTTGCATCACTTTTTCAAGTACTTATTGCTGTTCTCTGCTTCTTGAGTTTCGGTAGTTTTTATACCCATCATGAAGTGTTTCATTGGACCAACAATGAGCGTTTTATAAAACGAACCGTTTTTGTATTTACAGTAGGTATAAAATAGTAACAAAAAAGATTCATTCAAATATCTCGAAGAACGAAGTAATTGTGTATCTCACGCATAGGGTGCCTGTTCTTAGGGAACAAAATTGAGGAGAAAATTGTTTAATACAAAATAGGAAGGATGCAAAATTTGTGCATTGAAAGGGTTATTGATGAAGAGTGATATTAAAAATGAAGAGTTTAGATGCCTGATGAAAAGGTTATTGAGAAGTGTAAATTTGCTTGATAAAGAGATGGAGTTAAATTTTGGTATATCTTCCACAAGGGCACTAACACTCCTTGCTCTAACAGACAACAAGCGACTGAAGATGAACGAACTAAGTGAGGAGATGTTTCTGACTTCAAGCACAATGACCCGCATAATCGATAATCTCATTAGAGACGAACTCGTGGAAAGGGGAGGAGACCCCTCCGATAGACGTGTGGTAGTAGTGAAATTGACGAATAAGGGGAAGAGACTAACAAACGATATTGAGGAATTTAAAGACAGATATTTTGATGTTGTTAAGGAGAGAATTGAAGATGAAGGAACAACAGAAGAGGTATTTGCATCTTTGAAGACCTTGATTGACACCTTTGAGAGTCTTCAATCAAAATAATAATGCAACTATTCGAGAAAAGGTGGTAAATTTGGGCGGTGAGAATTTTGAGAGTTTTTCCACATCCCTATCACACTGTTTTGGAAGAGCCCTATTTTGTAAACGCGTTCATTTCGTTACTTTATTCAGTAGTGCTTGATTATTGAGGTGTATGGTTAAACATGTCTTTTTTACAGTCAGTTTTAAAACAGTACGATCTTGTTACTGAAAAGCTTAAGCTGGACGATGGAATTCGAGAGAGACTGCGAAGTCCCAAACGGTCACTCATTGTCTCTATCCCTATTGAGATGGACAGTGGGAAAAAGGGGGTATTCATGGGGTATCGAGTGCAACACGATGTTACCTTAGGTCCCTCTAAAGGCGGTATCCGTTATCACCCTAACGTGCACCTTGAAGAGGTGAGTGCTTTGGCGATGTTGATGAGTTGGAAATGTGCTTTAATGCAGCTCCCCTATGGTGGGGCAAAGGGAGGCGTATGTTGTAGCCCTACAGAGATGTCGCAAAAGGAGATAGAGTGCCTTACCAGAAGGTTTACGACCGAAATTATCTGGGCAATTGGTCAGGAGCAGGATATTCCAGCCCCAGACATGAATACTAATATGCAAACTATGGCGTGGATGATGGATACCTACAGTATGCAAAAGGGCCATACCGTTTTGGGAGTTGTTACGGGCAAACCATTGGTATTGGGAGGCTCTTTAGGGCGCGAGGAGGGAACGGGAAGGGGTGTTTATTATATGGTTGAAGAGTCTGCTAAGGTCATTGGGAAAGGGTTAAAGGGACTGAAGGTTGTCATACAAGGCTACGGGAATGTAGCTTCCACTGCTGCAAGGTTGCTTTTTGAGCAAGGGTGTAGGGTTGTTGCCGTGAGTAATAGCAAGCAGGGAATATATAACGAAAATGGCATACCTATTCATGAACTAATGAAACATGCCAAGAGGAACAGAACAATCACCGGTTTCCCTGATGTTGAAAGCATAACAAATCAAGAGCTGTTAACATTAGAGTGTGATGTTTTGATTCCCGCTGCGATAGAGGGGCAAATCACCAAAAATAACGCAGCCGACATCAAGGCCAAAATTATTGTTGAAGGGGCAAATGGACCAACTACACCTGATGCAGACGATATCCTCTTCAATCGAGATCTGTTTGTAATTCCCGATATACTCGCAAATTCCGGAGGAGTCGTTATCTCATATTTTGAATGGGTACAAGACCTTCAGTTCTATTTCTGGAAAGAGAGTGAAGTACAGCAGCGTTTAAAGAGAATTATGTCAAACATCTTTAACAGAGTACTGTTGTTATCACGTGAAAAGAGAATCGATCTTAGGACTGCGGCATGGATGCTAGGTATTAGCCGTATTTCGGAGGCACAGAAAGCGAGAGGTCTGTTTCCCTGACAGACCCTGATAGAGTGAGCAGATGTGTAGAGAAGCGGTTGGGTTACCTGTTTGGAATCTTTGAAAGTATGAACCATTTCATAAAAAGGTGAGAGATGTTGACAATTTCTGATGTTGAGAAGGCTCTGAAAAAATGTTTTCAAGTCAAGGTCTTTCAAGGGAGACTTGAGGTCCTCGCCTTTAAAGAACCCTCCAGTGTCATTGTAACAGTGAACAGTTCAAACGTAATTGTAGAGTATGAGATGAGGGGGCAGCGGTTCAGCAATAAGATCCCCTTTCCTGAATTTACCTATTGTATTGAGGCTGATAATAGAGAGATTTATATGTTAAGGATGTTTTGTCGGAAATGTACAAATTTTCTTTACTGTGCCAGTGCAAAAAAATCTCTCAGTGAATGTGTGGGAGATGTTTTTACTCCAAGGGAAGGGGAAGGAAAAATGGTTTAGATTTAATAATCAATTCCGGGTTGTGGTTCGATATCCTCTCTATAGGCATGTTTCACTTCATTAATTTCACTTACCGTATCTGCTCGATCTATTATGTCTGGATGCGCGTCCCTTCCTGTTAATACGAGATGCATGAGTGTGGGTTTCTGTTCAATGAGCTCTAGGATCTGTTCTCTATCTATAAGCTTTAACTTGAGGGCGTTGTTTATCTCATCCAATATGATAAGATCAAATTTGCCAGACTCCATTTTTTGTCGTGCTAATTGGATAGCATCTTGAGCGTTTTTTCTATGCTCTTCATGAGGATAGGGATTCCCCTGTATACCACAGAACCCTTTCCCGGTATGAAACAGCTCTATCTGACAGTTCATCTTTTTTACGCCATCCCACTCCCCCGCATAGAGATCGCCTTTCATGAATTGAATGATACAGACCCTCATATTGTGTCCGCATGCCCTCACGGCCATTCCAAGTGCAGAGGTGGTTTTTCCTTTGCCATTACCGGTGATGACGACCACAAGACCCTTTTTTTCTTTTGGTATTAACCTGGTTATTTCAACAGACATGAAACACAAAAATAAAAGAGCCTCCTCAGCAGAATCTGTGGGTAACTTAACCAATCTGATACTCATAAGTATTGCATCTGCTAATAATTATGAGACAATAATGCCATAGGAAATTTGGAGTTGGTTTTAGTTTTTAAACATTTTCAATAAGTAGTGTCTTCTTTTATTCCCTCCGGAGCCGCCCACCCTCACTTAATGCTGGGGTGGACGGCGGAGAAGGGAATAAAAGAAATTCCTTTTGGAGGGCCTTCCTTCAAATAAATCAATTTTTACCTTATTTTTACCCACAGATTCTGATGAAGAGCCATAAAAGATAATAAAAGTGGTTGAGAACTTTGCAAGCTACGTGGTGAAACAGAGTAGCTATGGTGACCGATTCTTAAAGGTAAACATATACTGGACCCTTAAGTACACGGCCGTTGTGCTCTCCTTCACCTGTTTCAATTCAGAATAGTTCGGGACGATAGATTATGAAAATATAACAAGTGGGGTAACAGGCGTAAGAGAGATCACTTTTTTCTTAGAAAAAAGATTTCTGTTATCCAGGGGTGTCTAGCTCTTCTTTTTCGTACGTGTCGTTCTCTTGCTCACACTCTTTTTTGTGGCTGGTTTTTTTGTGGCACACTTCCGGCTCGCAGGTTTCTTACCAGCCACTTTCTTTGTCGCTGTTTTCTTCGTGGTTGCTTTCTTCGTAGTAGCAGAAGCTTTCTTGGTAGCGACTCTCTTGGTGGTAGTTTTCTTTGCCGCACTCTTTTTCGTGGTTGTTTTTGCTTTTTCCTGTGGTATTACCCTTGGAACACACACATTACTCTTACTTACTGCAGGTCTGCCACATGTTCCACAGAAATATTTAAAACTAAGGGTCATAGGAGCACACACATGTCTATCACCAATCTCTTTTGCACCACAAAATTCACAAACCACTGCCTTTTCCTGCTTAACGGGGGTACAGAGATGACCTTTCTGTATTGCAACCTTTCCACATGTTCTACAGGTATACACTTTTTTACCACTGCCCTTTTTGCTCTTTACTGCCATCTTCTCTCCTTTTTTGGATTTGAGTTCAAGACAAAAAATTAAGGTAAAATATACTACGAACGAATCTCACTTATTGAACGCATCACCCCTTACAATCTCCTTCAATGCCATAGAGTACAGTATAGTGGAACGCTATCACAAAACCAGGATAATGTCAAGGTGATTAAGGGGTTTTGTGATCCGATTTTCCTCCATTATGATTACTTTAACGCATTGGTAGGTATGGGAGCACATTTTTTGAAACTGCATCTGAAAAATGACAAGATACCTGATCAGTTCAAACTAATCGTCAACATGTGGGTCTTCCAGTTGGGACCTAGGCGAGAGAGAATCTCCTTCCCTTTTTTTTGATAAAACCTTCATGCACCAGTTGTACAAGTATGGTCTCTATTTTTTTCTCATCTCTCTGGATTCTTTGTGCAATATCATTTAATGAAACGGAAGATTCATTGATGAGTAATCTGAGTATCATTCCTCGAATCTGTCTGTTAGAGCCCTCAAAAGGTGACTGTCTGTTATAGTGGGCACTTCTCTTGTTCGGGTTTTCATACTTTTCCTTAATCATTACTCCATAATCCATAAGTGCGTAATACCACTCTCGAGGGTTAGATGTATCGAGAGTCTTTTGTACGTAGGGAAGGATTTCTGTATCTTTGACCTTCTCTCTGTCATGAAAAAAGTGGTGAATGAATACCCTCCGGATATTTGTCTCAATAAAAACGGTGGGTTGGTGATACGCAAAGGCGGTTACTGCACCTGCAGTCGCCTCCCCTATCCCGGGAAATGTCACGAGCGTCTCAACGGATGGGGGAAGGTGATCCTCAAATTCATCAACAACTTTATGGGCAATATTTTTTAAGGCTATCGCCCTCCTATTATAGCCTAATCCCTGCCATTCACTGAGTATCTTCTGTAGCGAGGCCTTGGAGAGTGAAGCAAAATCGGGGAACTCTGCAATAAAATTTCCATACTTTTCCATGACCCTCTGTACTTGGGTCTGCTGAAGCATAATTTCCGAAACGAGGATGCAGTATGGATCATCTGTCTTCCTCCAGGGGAGGTTTCGGCCATGCTCCTGATAGTGAGAGTATATCTCATTCTGAAATGTTCGAATAGTTGTAGCTGTGAGCCTCTTAGTTGGTTTTCCCTTTTCAGCCATAATGTTTACATTACTATTTCGCACCAAAGACCTGCCCGAATAGGTACAGGAAGGCACTGAGGGTATAAAGATTGATTTTTTTTGTAGCAAATATAAAATTGTTTAATGGGGGGGTAAATATTTTTTTAAATATTGTTCATAATATTAATAGAAAGAATGGGCAAAAAGATGTTACTAAGTTCCTCAATTTTTTGTGAAGAGATTATACCTCTTCTGAGCGTGTTGCATAAAGTAATTAAATGTTCATTTTATAAATAAACAATCAAGGTTACAAGTTTTTGTATGATTGATGATTAATGCAGTGAAAACGTAAATGGAGAAAATAATTTCTGCGGTGTGCTCAACTATATCTTGCTTTACTTGTACAAAAGATGTCCTGATTCCTAACTTAGGACCAATTAACCTTGCCACTTCGAAATAACTTCAATAGATTATGTGTGGCGCAAATCAATTTCCATTCACTCGAACATGCATCGATCCCTCGTCTGAGAAAGCGCTTTATTCTTCGTGCATCTTTAATCTGCCCAAACACCGATTCAACCATCTGACCCCGTTTACTATACAGATGTTTCCCACGCTTTGTTAATAACTTCCGTTCCATTCGATCTCTCTTCGACAAACCCTCCGGTGTACGTCCCCGTTGTGCTTTTTGTTCGCTCAGAGCCTTTCGTTGTTTCCAATCTTTTTTTGTCGCTACAAACAGCTCCAGTTCATCAGGTAATCCTTTGTCCATATTTCCCTCACTCCAATATCCCGCATCTGCCAATCCTACCCGAAGCCTTTTCTCTATCCCTATGTCCCTTACATTCTCTTTCGCCTTATTGAGCAATGGATGGAGTTGGTTTACGTCATTTTCTTCCTGCGTCAACTCTGCTGCGACTATTATTTGCTCATTGGTTACTACCGCTTGTGCGTTATATCCTTGTACATATCCCGACTGCGTCTTCATTATCCGGCTTTCAGGGTCTGTAATATTTCCCTTTGCCTCCTTATTCTTCATCTCTTCTGGTGCCTTTGGCTTTCTACCTCGTTTCTTTTTTCCTTGTTCGGATTCCTCTTTCTCTCGCATCTCTATCTTTTCTTGTTGTTTCTTGGCTAATTCGCTAGCACGAAGTTCCAGACGCTCCTTACACTCTTGTAATCTCTTGAGCCTGCTCCTTCTGTCTTTCATCTCTTCGGGTAATTCATCTCCTCGATTCCTCTTACCATAGAGCTTATCTTCCGCTTTGTCTGTTTCTGTTGCCTCCTTGAGTATCTTTTTCACCTCTTGCTCTATATACTTCTCTGATCGATTCGATGATAATGATGCATTTGCTTCCATCTTTGTCCCATCCAGTGCCACTACTCCTACCTTCAACATCTTTGCTTCTGCACACAGCTTCAGTACTTCCGTAAACAAACCCTCAAGCTCTTTCTCATTATCTTTGCGAAATCTCGATATCGTGCAATGATCTGGTTTCTGATTCGCCGTTATTATTCTAAAGCCTATATCTCGTTCACAAAGACTCTCTACTCGACGACTTGACCTCTCGCCTATACTATACGCATATACCAACAAACTCACCATAACCTTTGGATTAAAAGCGGCTCTGCCCCATCCATCTCGACGATACTTCTTGTAAAACTCTTTCAGATCCAGCTGCTCTACTGCGTCAAGTATGAACCAGGCTAAATCTCCTTCCGGTAACCAATCCAATAAGCTCGGTGGGAGTAAATACTGTTGCTCTCTGTTACACTCAATAAAATTATAACCCATATTTTTCCCCTTTCTTGAAGATGGACTCAGTATATCATTTCTCTTGCATACTTTCATCTCTTTTGTGGGAAAAATAGGGTTTGTGCAACAGGCTCTTCTATGTCTCATAATAAAGTGCCATGTTTCCTCTTTTGTAAGAGTTAAAATGATGTGATAGTATATTGATTAGAGAAAAAGTAATCATCTGTTTTGATCTTAATAAAGTGGGTAATTCATCATGATAATTAGTGCCAGTAGACGTACAGACATTCCTGCGTTTTATGCTGAATGGTTTATGAATCGTATACATGCAGGTTTCTGTGAAGTGCAAAACCCATACAATGCTAACCAGCTCTCACATATTTCGCTTCGTGCGGATGATGTAGATGTCATTGTGTTTTGGTCCCGTAACCCGGAACCTCTCATGCCGAGACTTCCAGAGTTGGATTCACTTGGATATCACTACTATTTTCTTTAC
Source organism: Candidatus Scalinduaceae bacterium (assembly GCA_965222815.1). Taxonomy (GTDB): domain Bacteria; phylum Planctomycetota; class Brocadiia; order Brocadiales; family Scalinduaceae; genus SCAELEC01. Next base: position 2,610,889 of record CBDCUS010000014.1, on the reverse strand, counting down.
ACTTTGATGGATAATCCAAGATACCTCGACCCTCACATGGCGGATGTGGAAGTAAGAATAGGGACGTTTCGTAAACTGGCTGAGCTGATTGGTCCGGAGAAGGTAATCTGGAGATACGATCCCATTGTCATCGGGAAAGATACGTCACAAGGGTTCCATCTTCAAACGTATGAAAAGATTGCTACCCGTCTGTACGGTTTTACAAGAAGGTCCATTATCAGTTTTGTGGATTACTACCGTAAAATTCAAAAAAGAGTTGATAGAATAGAAAATACTGGACACAAGATTGAGATGCCAAACATGGAAACCATGATAAGCATATGTAAGGAGTTTGCAGAAATTTCACATTCTTATGGGATGGATATATATTCCTGTGCAGAGGACAATGATTTTCAAAGCTATGGTGTTCGTCCGAGTAAATGTGTAGATGATGAGTTGATTGCAAGCTTATTCGATGTTTCGGTAACTGGTAAAAAAGATTCAACACAGCGGAAAAATTGTCACTGTGTAGAGAGCCGTGATATCGGGAGCTATAACAGCTGTATAAATCGGTGTGTTTACTGCTACGCTACCTCAAATTTCGATCGTGCACTGAACAACTATAACTGCACAATCCCAAAAATTCTCAGCTGCTTGGAAGATAATATTTCATTCTGTTGGTTGCAGATACCCAGAAAATTTAATATTTTAAAAGGTTGTCCTCTTAAGGTATAATCATTCTCTGTTTTCATAAGAAGCTTTAAGTAATAGAGAGAAGGAGTGAACTGAAGAAGGTTAAGTAATTATAAAAGATACAGTACAAGCGTATGTTGGAAATAGTTATGAACGAAACAGCTCCACTTCATGGTTGTTTTATGCTATCTCCCGCCCTATCTCGGCAAGAAATCGGTTCCATGAAGCTTCTTTACCCTTCCGACGTGTTCAAAGAACCAAACGCTTTTCATCGTATTTTTCTCTGATTATGAGGTGCAGCACTCCCCATTATCTCATGCAATATTTTTTTGAGAACCTGTAGAAAAAAAGGAACGAAACCCCATTGAAACGTTTAGATATGATAAGCACAACGAGAAGCACACACCCGAAAAGTACCTATATCAGATTATTGGGCTATTTGAAACCCTACTGGCGTAGGACCCTCATGATACTGCTTCTTTCGGCAACCAGCGCATACATAGCAGTCTTACCTACACAAATCTTGGGAATTGCCGTAGACGAAATCAGGTTAACTGACCACATTGTAGAGAGAGGTGATACTGGTCAACACAGCAGGGGAGGAGAAATTGAGGGTCAAACGTCAGGACGGGTAAGTCCAATCCCCCTTTCGAGGCCACTCCTGTCGGCTTCCGATTATGTTCATGAGCAGTGGTTTGGAGAGTATCATTCCACGCTCTTTATGCTTATATTTCTTGCTGCAAGCTTTTTAGTTATGCATACCCTGGGTAGCGGAATTACTATGACCCATGGCTTTATCACCTCTGAGTTGGGGCAGAGGCTCGTCTATGATTTGCGGAACCAACTCTATGGCCACATCCAGCGATTTCCCCTCAACTATTTTGAAAACAACAAGACCGGAGACATTATGAGCCGACTGATGAACGATGTCAATTCATTGGAACAGGCGATTGTCGGTCCCATAATCACCTTTATCACCGACATGTTTAAGTTCGTATGGATCCTCTATTTTTGCATGAAACTCGATTGGCAGCTTACGAGTATCGTATTATTTGTCTGTCCTTTTATCTCCCTTTGCACCTATAATTTTGGCAAAAGGATACGGAAAATCTTCCGTTCTCTTCGGGAGAAAACCGGTGATCTGAACGCATTGATTCAGGACAATATCTCCGGTATCCGGGTTATTGCGAGTTTTGCAAAGGAGGAGGAGGAGTTGAAAAGGTTCAAAAAGAAAAACTATGAAAATTACTATCTGCATGTCCGCATTTTACGACTTGTTCATACGTTGCGGCCTATCGTTGATCTGATTACTGAAGTGGGTGCAGTAGTGGTGATCTGCTTCGGAGGATACAAGGTGCTGCAGGGTCAGCTCTCCGCCGGTACCTTTGTCATCTTCTTTCCCTATCTCCAAATGATGTACGGTCCCATCACGGGATTAACGCGTTTTTATAATCAGGTACAACGCGCAATAGCGTCTACCGAACGTGTTTTCGATGTGCTGGATACACCCGCGGATCTACAGGACTCTCCCAACGCCGTTGATCTGCCACCTGTACGCGGCACGGTTGAATTTAGAAACATTCACTTCCGGTACAATAACGATCCGGAAGTTTTAACGGATATTACCCTTAAGGCGCTACCAGGGCAGATGATTGCCTTTGTTGGGCCAAGTGGAAGTGGCAAAACTACCCTAACGAACCTGATACCGAGATTTTACGATCCGCATAGGGGGGATATTTTGATTGACGGTTGCAATATAAAGGAGGTCAAACTTCACTCTCTGCGAAAACAGATGGCCATGGTTCTTCAGGAGACCTTTCTCTTTAATGATACGGTAAAGGTAAATATTGCCTATGCCCGGTCAAGAGCCACTGACGAAGAAATTGAAGAAGCGGCAAGAGCAGCCAACGCCCACGACTTTATTATGGAGCTAGCAAACGGTTACGATTCCCTCATCGGTGAACGGGGAGTGAAACTCTCCGGGGGGCAAAAGCAGCGGTTAGCCATTGCCCGTGCCATCCTTGCCAATCCACGAATCCTGATCCTGGATGAGGCAACCTCCTCCGTTGACACTGAGACCGAACAGCTCATTCAAAACGCCATTTACCATCTGGTAAAGGACCGTACTACGTTTGTAATTGCCCATAGACTCTCAACGATACTCCACGCTGATCTAATTGTTGTCCTTGAAAATGGCAGAATCGTTGAAACGGGCCATCACCATCAACTCCTTGCGAATGGAGGGTTATACAAAAAACTTTTTGAAATGCAGTTTAATGCTCAGGAGATGGAAAAACCGGAAACTGCATCAACTGCTGCTCAGAAAGCAGAGCTAACAGAGTCAGAAGAACCGTTTATTGTACTGGATGAATCCGCCCAACAGAAAAAATGGTCATGAGGTATGTCGTGTTAGCGCATCCTGCACAACTCTTTCAAAATTGCTACAACGACGTCCCTGTCGTTACTTAACGCAATTTTGGACATGTGCTTATGCACAAAAAATGTAAGGTATTGATTTATTGTTCTTAAAGCTGAATTTCACTCTGGCTCAGTAATGATGTTGCCAGCTGCACCAAATCTCCAGCACATCACAGGTAAGACAAAAAGATTGAGTAAAATTGAACTCACAAGTCCTCCTATTATCACTATAGCCATCGGATATTCAATCTCCTGACCTGGAAGATTACCGCCAATAATTATGGGGAGGAGAGCGAGGCCCGTTGTCATTGTCGTCATCAGGATAGGCACTAATCGTTCCATCGAGCCACGTACTATCAAGTTGATGTCAAAAGGCTGCCCCTCCTCTATTTCCAGGTGATTATAGTGGCTGATAAGCATTATGCTGTTTCTCGCAGAGATTCCCAATACCGTTATAAATCCTATCAGAGAACCGAGCGATAAAACACCACCTCCTATAAACGCGGCGACCACACCACCAATCAATGCAAAGGGCAGTCCCAAGAATACGAGCAGAGCAAGTCTGACGGAACCAAAGCTAACATGTAGTATCAGGAAAATACCGATAACAACCATTATTGAGAGGGTAATAATGCGGTTTCTCGATGCTTCCTGTGCAGCGTATTCTCCCAGAACCTCGGGATGATAGCCACTATCAAATGCAATCCTGCCTAATCTGTTTTCTATATCGTTTGCTACACTCCGAAGATCACGACCTCGCACGTTACATGTAACCTCTGTATAACGTGATGCAGATTCACGAGTAATCTTGTTCGGTACAGGGGCAACAAAAACATCTGCAACTTCATTCAACGGAACTATGCCTCCAGTAGGTGTCTCAATCCTCAGAGAACGAAGTGAATCGATACTATCACGAACCTGAGGAGCACCCCAGACGACCACATCGAAAATATTCTGGTCTTCATAAAACTCTCCTACCTTAATTCCATTCGTCAGCAACGCAACCGCATTGCGAACCATACCACCGTTCAGTCCAAAATGAGCAGCAGCCTCTGGTCGGATATGTACTTCAACCTGTGGAACCAGTATCTGTGGTTTCACCTTCAAATCAGCAACACCTCTTACATTAGAGATAAATGACCTCACTTCTTCCGCTTTTTCACGCAGGATTTCAAGATTCTCACCATATATCCGAATTACAATTGTTGCGCTGGAACCGGTAAGTACCTCCTTGATTCTCTCCCGCAGATAGGTAAGCAGATCCCGGTACAGACCCGGATAACCGTCTACAACCTCCTGTATTTTTGAAACTGTCGTATCGTAGTCTACATCAGGGTCAATACTGATCCAGAGTTCTGTAAAATTCGGACCTACCACCTCATCCGCGACCTCAGATCTACCTATATGAGAGCCGAAATTACGAACACCCGGAATAGAACGAAGCTCCTTGCTCACACGGGTGGTTATGCGCTCCATGGCCTGCAGTGAAGTCCCTGGCTTTTCAACCCAGTGCATCAGAAAGTCATGCTCTTTAAAATTCGGAAGAAATTCTTCTCCCAGAAATGTTGTTGCCGCTATTGCCAGGACGAAGGCACCTGCCAGAAAAGAGATGATACGCTTCGGTCTCTTAATTAAAGGTGGCAATATTGCTTGGTAACGTGCTTTCAGCCACCTTACGAATGAAGGCTCCCTGCGATGAGATGCTCCCGGCAAAAGGATTAATGACAATGCCGGTGTAAGCGTGAGGGCTACCAGTAGAGATGACATCATGGCCAGTATATAGGAGAAAGCGAGTGGACTAAAGAATGAACCCGCCAATCCTTCAAGAAAAAAAACAGGGATCAGCACCAGTACAACGATTACGCTTCCGTATACAACAGCACTGCGTACCTCCATTGAAGCCTTCAGCACAATCTTAAATACAGGTTCAGGATTACCGGCCTCGCGGTTGAGACGTAGTCTGCGCATGATATTTTCTACATCGATAACCGCATCATCAACCAGCTCTCCAAGTGCGATAACAAGTCCGGCAAGTACCATGGTATTAATGGTTCCACCACGATAGTGAAGCACTAATGCAGCTATAACCAGTGAAGTTGGAATCGCCAGAACACTGATCAGAGCAGTGCGCCAGTCGTTAAGAAAAAATGACAGTACGATAATTACCAGGACACAGCCGATAAGCAGTGACCTGTTTAGATTATGGAGAGACATTTCAACAAATGTTGCCGGACGAAAGATAGTAGAGTCTATCTCAATATCTTTAATACCTGGACGAAGTGCTTCAAGAACTTCCTCAATTCTTCGGGTTACTTCAAGTGTATTCCCCCAAGGCTGTTTTTCAACGATTAACAATAATCCCGGGCCGTCGTTTATAACCGCATCACCAATAGGTGGCGGGAAACCTTCTGTCAGCTCAGCCAGATCACCCAGCTTCAGGGTAGCTCCATTACGGAAAGCAACCGGAACGTGTGCGAGGTCTTCAGGTTTTTTAAGAGACAGAACATTTGTAACTGCAAGACGCTGATTGGGTGTATCGATAAATCCTCCACCACCGATAGCTGTTGCGTCCCTTACCGAACGAACTACATCATTTGTAGTAACCCCATGGGTATACAGATTATCAGGGTCTATGAGTACCTGAATCTGACGGTCACGTTGTCCCCAGATGGCAACATTCGCTACACCAGGAATGGCCATAAGCCGCGGTCTGATGGTCCACTTCGCGACGGTAGTCATATCCATCTGCGACAGTTTTTTTGATGAAAGTCCTATCTTGAGAATTCTACTGGTGGAAGAGAGTGGTGAAAGAATGATAGGTGCTTTGACTACGGAGGGTAATTTTTCCGCAAGCAGAGCCAGACGCTCCTGAACAAGCTGTCGAGCCTGCATTACATCAGTACCCTCTTTAAAATAGAGTACTACTGAGGATAGGCCAAGCACAGACTTTGAACGAACCTTTTTCAGCCATGAGACACCGTTAACAGCACCCTCAACAGGTATGGTAATCAGGGTCTCAACTTCAGACGTTGACAGCCCCGGCCCTTCTGTCTGTATCTCAACAAGAGGAGGAGCAAATTCAGGAAATACATCAAAAGAACTTCTTTTGCTAACGGTATTCGATCCTGCAATCAACAGCATCACAGTTACTACGACAATGACTACACGAATTCGCAGAGATGTAGACACCAGCCAATTTATCATTTACCGCCTCCAAACTCTGTTCCGAATAACTCCGCAGCTGCTGTAATGACAATCTCGTCATCTTTAATAATACCACGAGTCACTACCGCATAACCATCAATCACACTGGAGACATCAACCCGTCTCCTTGAATATGTATGCTTGTCAGTTTTCAGATAAGCCCAGCTACCCCCATGAATGTCGTACATTATTGCTGACCGGGGAATAACAATTCTATTGCCGGAACCAAGTTTTGTCAGTGAAACACTAACCTTCTGACCTGTACGAAATAAACCATCATGATTCGATATTTCAAAGAAAAGATCTGAAGATACGCTGTTGGCATCACTGAGAGGTGGACCGTCTACAGGTTTTGCATGATACACAGTTTTATCATTATTAATGCCAAGTGGATGAATGATCGCGTCTTTCTGTAAATTTATTTTTACCATATCACCCACATAAACAGGGACGCGTATCCAGACAGGATCCTGACTGGCAACCTCAAAAAGAAGAGTTGACGCAGAAACCGCCTGTCCCGGTGCAACGTAAATGCGCTGTAATACCCCATCAACTGGTGATTTTAACACAAAGGTAGAAAGTCCTTCCGTTGCTGAACTTATTCCTTTACCGTCCAAAAGATTCAGTCGTGCTTCAGCCGCCTTAAGGGAGGCTCTGGCTGCCGCCAGACCAGCTTGTGCTTGTAAATAAAGTTTCTCGCTGGTTGCCTTATCCTGTAATAGCTGCTTAGCACGATCCGCCTGTGCCTGTGCAACCTCTAACTGAATCTGTTTTACTTCAACAGCTTCACGTGCACCAGCAAGATCTTTCTCAGGAGTGAGTAGTAAAATACTTAGGATTGCCTGACCTCTTTTAACCTTAGTTCCTGCTGATGGCAACTCATCACTGTTAATCCCGGAAACCGTTCCTGCCATTGGAGCAGCAATCCTGGCTTCATGTCCAGGAGGTGAAATTATTTCACCTCCAATCTTTAACGTATCGTGTATGTTTCTGTATTCAGCCGTTGTAATTTCTATTCCCAACCTTTTTTCCGCCTTCGGAGAAAGGATTACGGTTGTCAGTTCAGATTCTTTGATGCCATTACGAACCTTTGCCGGTTTATCTGATTTTCCTGTGGAATGCTCATTCTTACTACAAGCGCATATGAGTATAAGCAAGAACAGCAAAATAAATTTACCAGTATACGTAAGGATAAATCTTAAACTTCCGCGCACAATAATCTCCTTTATCTGATTATCTGAAATATCAAAAATTTTTCTTTAATTCCGCTAATCCACTCTCTTTTGTTTTCAACATTTCCTGTTTAAAGCCTACGCTGTGCCTGAGTTGTGCTGAAGCCCGGCGCAGTTCTGTTAAAGATTCTGCCTCTCTTAACCGTGAATCCAAAAGCTGACGTTTGAATTCGAGGTAATCCTGATATGAAATCTCACCAACAGAATATCTTTTTTCTGCTTCATCAGCTGCTGTAATGGCCAAGGGTAATAGATCTGAACGCACTATTCTTAACGCATTCTGTGCGGAAAGGTAATTTGTATACGCTTCACGTACATTAAATGCTATGTCCTGCTTAACAACCAAATATTGTCTTACCGCCTGTTCTAATTGTGCTTTAGAGCGTGCAACCTTACCGTTATTCCAATTGAAAATAGGAAGTTCAATCCACGCACCTGGCCCGAATTCGGAACCACTCCTACCTCTCTCATTATAATCCACAACGGCAGTAAACTTGAAGATTTTAGAGCGTTCCCATCCTAGACGCTTACCCGCCGCTTCAATAGCAATCTCTGCCGCTCGTAAATCCGGACGTGCAGCATATGCCACTGTGAGAAGGTCTTCAAGATTGAAATTCCAGTCGACGTTAGCTTGAGTTGGAGCAAGCTTAATATCATTTCCCTTCTGCTCTAGTCCCAAAAGAGTTTTCAGTTTTGCGTTTACAAGTTCAGTATCACGTACAAAATTAATTAGATCTCTCTTTTTTCGAGCTGCTTCGAGTTCAAATGTTGTCTTGTCCAGTCCGCTTATGTCACCGGAACGTAGACGAGCCTCTGCAATAGTAACGATTTCATCGTTAAGTGCTGTTTCTTCTTTTACAATATTTACCTGCTCCTGTGAAAAAGCGAGATTGGTATAGGCTATGATGACGTCACGAATAAGGTTGAGACCATTCTGAATCAGGTTTTCAGCAACACGCTCAGCATTAAGCTTAGCTGCAGATACACGATGAGGCCTCTGCCATAGCGACTCTATCGGTGTGAATAAAGTTGCTTCCATCTGTTTCGGTCCTGCCGGAAAGAACGTTGACAATACCGGATTACTAATCATACCCGCTTCTATCAGATCTGCCCGGGAGAAACCAAGCCCTGTAAGATTGGACTGAAATTTTGCATTATTCCATAAGGCAAGAGCAACTGCTTCATCTTCTGTCAAACCGTCTGCAAGCGAAATGTTTTCAGGCAATCTTGATCCATCTGTTTCGTCGACTAATGAAAGTTTATGTCCGGTACGGTTACTAATCGAATCAGATATATATTTGCGATCATGAGTTAAATGCGATGAGCAGCCAACTGATGTTAGAATAAATGCGAAAATTAAATTACAAAAATTAGTTTTTAAGCACATGGTTGTTTGAAATATTGGTTACTCACCAGTGTAAATAAACCTTTTATTGGTTTATACAGCATTAATATATAAAAAGAACATTAAGACAAGATTAAGTAAAGATTAAGAAATGTTAATGAAACTGGTGTGTAAATAAATAAATTATTGTGTCAAATCTGTTTTTATGAAAACCTTAATTGAGCAATACAAGAGAAACACAGAAGTAAGAGTTTGAATGGCGAAGTCTTGCCCGTCCGAACGGATTCATCCGGGTGGAAGAAAGATATGTGGCTACGATAACATCAATATACCTTTTACAATCTTGGTTGAATAATATGAGAATACATCCTTGTGATAATGCAGAGTTCAGGAAGGGAAGTGTTCAAGAATTTATGGAATTTTTTGGAAGGATTACATCAAATGTACTTCCTTTGCCTAACGTACTTTTCACCTCTATTCTACCATGGTGTAGTTCAACTATATTTTTACTGATATTAAGACCTAATCCAGTTCCACCTGCTTCTCTAGAACGTGAATGATCTACCCTAAAAAAACGGTTAAAAATCTTTTTAAGGTTGTCTTCAGATATACCTATTCCCGTATCTACAATCCGAGCAATAGTTTCATCTTCACTATCTTCCAGAGAGATATATACACGTCCGTTGGGTGAAGTATATTTGATGGCATTGTCTAACAAATTGGAAAATACACGCCTTAATAAAACACTATCTCCATTTATGTGAATATCCGGTATTCCATTCATTGATAATTCAATTTCTTTTGGATCAGATATCAATCTGAATTTATTATACAATTCTTTCAGTAAATTACTCAGATTGAACTTCTTCAGGTGTAAAATGTTTTCGACTGAATCTGACCTTGAGAGTAACAGCAAATCATTAATCATCCTTGTCATTCTTTCGAGGGCAAATAAATTGCTTTCGTGTATATTACGATACTCTTCAGCAGTTCTTTCTTTTGACAGGATGACTTCAGTGCCGGTCTTAAGTGTGGCGATGGGTGTCCTGAGTTCGTGTGAAGCATCAGATGTAAATTGGATTGTTCTTTTAAATGAATCTTCAAGCCTGTTGAGCATAAGATTAATAGTCTTTGCTAATTCATCCACCTCATCGCCAGTGTGAGTAATAAAAAGTCTTTTGTCTAAATTTGATGCAGATATTTCTCGTGTGGTTTCGGTTATATTTTCTATTGGCGACAAGCTTTTTTTTGAAATGTACCACCCTCCGGCAATACTGAGTATGATAAGTATCGGAATTAGCATTAATAAATTATTTTTTAAATTCTCTATTGTTTTGTACATTGGTTTCATGTAAAGACCAATCTGTAGAACATGTTTTAGCGAACCATCTTGATATATTGGCTTTGTTAATAGGCGAAATGGATAATTCCTCTCTTGAATACGTATTGTCTCTAATGTACTCTCACCTTCATTTGCTTTTGTAATAGAACTTTTTGAAATATTTTGAATTGGAACTGAAAAGTTATTAGAAGTTATAACCGTATTTCCTTCACCATCCATGAGCCTAGTTGATAGCTTATAATACCTGTCTTCAGAGAATTCCAGTGAAATTGTAGATCTCAAATCATTTAGAGTTATATTTCTATCCATGATTGATAGCATGAGTTCTTCTTCTTCATCCAGAATCAGTTGATCTGCCTTACTAATAAGTTTATGTTGTAAGCGATAATATAGGAATGTACCTGAGACGAACAATATTCCCATAACGGATAGGAAATACCATAATGTTATTTTAAAACCGATAGTTTTAAAGAATTTGATTTTGCTATTCGATGACATACCCCGCACCTCTTTTTGTATGTATGAGTTTTATATCAAATCCCATATCAATCTTACTTCTCAACTTAGCTATATGTACGTCTACTACATTACTGAAGCTTTCAAAATTTGAGTCCCATACGTGTTCTGAAATCATCGTCCGGGTCACTACCTGGCCGGCATGATGCATCAAATATTCTAGGAGTGAGAATTCAATGGGAGACAATTCTATCTTTTTCTCTCCCCTGAAAACCTTTCTTGAAATTGGGTCAAGTGTCAAGTCTGCTACTTTTAATTCTAATGATGTCTTGTTGCAGTTTCTTCGCAAACAGACACGTACCCGGGCCAGCAATTCATGAAAAGAGAAAGGCTTGACTATATAGTCATCAGCCCCGATATTTAATCCTTCAATCTTATCTTCTGTCGAGTCCTTCGCTGTCAGAAAAATAATTGGCGTGTTAATTCCGGCACTTCTAACATCTTTAAGTATGGATATTCCATCGCGCTCAGGCAACATAATATCTAGAATTATAAGGTCATACGCTTCATGTGTAGCCAGGTGCAATCCATCTGTACCATTAATCGCAAGGTCTACAACATATGAACTTTCTTCCAAACCCTTTTTGAGATACCTTGCCAACTTCTCTTCGTCTTCTATAACCAGTATTCTCATATTTATATAAATGTTTCAACAAAACACAAAATGCAAGAAATTATCTTAAACAATGTTAATACAGTGATAGAGCCAAAAGAATAACAACTGTATTCTGTGTCAATTTTCAAGAATATAGGCGACACACATTTTATAGCATAACATACATTAAGGCAAGATGAAGGAAAGATTAATAAATGTTAATGTGGGGGGGGGGGTAGAAGGTTTACCCTTGAATATTGTTATATCCTTTATGAAAAAACTTTTCCCTTGCAATTATTCATGAGTGTTGATTTTAATAACCTTATTAAGATAACAACTTCTCCTTGCATGATAATATTGATAAGTTTTGATTTTAACTGGAAATCTATTGCATATAAATTTGTTAGTGAAATAAGTTCGTATTCTGAAAGTAAGCGGGTGGGTATTTTACAAGTCGAGTAAAATCCGAATTTTTCATAATTAGATATTTTAATATAAGGTAACAGTCACTAGATGATTGTAAATCCTTTATTGTTAATATATTATTGTTGATCGCTTACCGTTTCTTGCCTTGTTCAGACCAATAATCAAGGTCATAAAAAAGTTCGGATTTAGGGGATTCGGGGAGCACTTTGTGTTGTAAAAAAGAGTGTGAGAAAATAAATTATTTGTCCACAACTTTGATCCTCATAACGGAGTTTAGTTAAAACACTTCATGCATTTACATTTTTGTGAATGGATATTATGGGATGAATTATTACAAAGTACATTTTCCTCTCTTATCTTTTCGGAGGTGCAGTTTCGCGGATGAGGGCACCATCTTCTGGACTTAGGATGAGGATGGAAAACCGTTTCACGTTATCGAGTTCGTTTGTGTTGAGGGAGACGTAATCGAAGCGACCTCGCAGATCGGTGTAGCCATCTTTGAAGAATTGGACGTTTCCATCTTTCATGCGGGCATAGACTTTAACGTACACTTTTGAGAGCGGTTTTTCGGATTTCAGATGTTTAATTTGGAGCTGACCATAATTATCTGAAATCTGGAGGTTTAAGGAGTGTGGGTAGTAAGGCTGTAATCGGGTTAATCCTCCTCCCTTCAGTTCGATCATAACATTTTGATCAAAATATTCATTGGGGAGGTCTAATTGAGAGGAAGTTTGCTCTTTTGGCAATTCTAACACCAAAGTTTCATGCGGTTCTATAACCGAAAACTGACTGGAGACCTCTTGAACAAAAGGATTTCGGGAAAACAGAAATTCTATATCGATGGGATAAAAGTTGAGTGTGCAGGTATCCAGGTTCTGATATTGAATTTGAATTTTTCGACTCTCCACCTGAAATTCCAATTGCGGAGAGGTGGCAGCTAAGTCTGTCTGTTTCTGAAGGTGATATTCCTCATCGATAACCTGGGTCTCTTTACCTTTCATTTCATCTACTTCCGCCAACACGTCTAAGAAAAAATTCCGCCATCGATCAATTGGGTAGTCTTGGTACTTTTTAGCAATCTTTTCTGCGAGGGTTGGGTCCTCTTGATAAAGGCTCAGGTAACTTTTTAGGTAGTCATACTGGATTTGAGTAGTTAGATTCTCACGTTTTATAGGAGAAAAAAGCTTAATGGCCTCTTCAATACGTTCTTGGAGCAAAAAGTAGACAACAGTAGTAATTCGATCTGCATCTTCGAGTTGAGGTTTATACCCGAGATATGTTAAATATTGATGGTATTGGGTTGAAAACTGTTGATTTAAAATCTTCCGTTTTTCGCCCAGTTTATGAGATCTCGCATTAACTAAGGGCCAGAACTCTTTATGTTGGATCTCATAGCGCTCAATAGGGTTTAACACTAATAGCGGAGAATCTATAGAGAGTCCACATCGGTTGGCAAAGGGAGAGTGCTTCATAAATTCTTGTATGGCAGGACTCCAGTTGTGATAAATCCCGTAGGACCAGAGAGTGTCATGGTAAACGTGTCTTTTTTGGAGAAGGTCAATGGTCTTTAGGAAAAATGGTTTTTCATGCATACGGAAGGCAATGAGTTCGAGATTTAGGCGATCGATATTATTATCCTCTAAAAAGTCAAGAACCTCCTGAGAAGTGCCGTATTGTGAAATATAGGACCAAGATGTTTTATCGATTTGGGTAAGTGTATCGACCACATGGAAAGAGAAAGGTTCTGTAAACCCAACCAATGTTTCATTTTCTGCAACATGGACCGGAAAGTGGGGGAATTCTCCAGGAAAGGGGAAATAAAAATAGTATTCAAAGGTGCGGGTTGAGTAGGGTTCTATGGAGAGGGCAATGCTTTTCGTATAAAACCCATTGAAGACTGGGAGGGCCCCATGGGGAATTTGAAGGAGGGAATCCACTTTTTTCCGAGATGAAGTTGGGTTGGTGAGAACGACTTGGCATCCATAAACTCGGCCTGTTTGGAACTCTTCTGTAATAAACTTGTCAAAACGTTCACTGTTTTCGTAACGGTACCGCTCTTTTTGATCAAAAAAATTCTGGGTTTCCAAAAGGGTTTCCCTCTGTTTTTGGGGTAGGGACATTTTAATCTCTTTATGAAAAACGATGAAATCTTCAGGACTTAACAGCTCCATTTTCGCGTCAACATATTTGGGATCTTGTTTGGGCGAAGTCCATGGAAGGTCTAACACGGAGAGGGCAAACATCATTTCTGTAAAGTTCCGAGTACTTTCTGCAAAATGGGTCGATAAAAAAGGGCGATCACCTGGATGAGCTGCATAATCCTTCCAAAAGGCATTTACGTTAACGAGGGAAGCTAACTGGTTTTCAATCGGAATATGGTAATAGTTATTTTCGATCCACTCTTCCGTTTTATCTAATGTTCTAAAAAACTGTCGTACCCTTTGACGTCGATCCCGGTCCTTGGCAAAATCACTCTTCTCTCCCTCTTTTAAATCAAAAACCAGTTCTTCCTCCGTATACATATCATCAGACACTATTTCCATGGGGGCTTCAGAAGCTGCTATCTTGGACGAACGGTTTGTAAAACCTCTCATTCCTCTGGCCTTACTATTTTCATTACTTCGCAGTGCTAGTTTCCTTTTGTATGAACTGCCCGTTTCTCTGCCTTCTTCCTCCCTCTCAAACTGTTTTTTCATCGGAGCCACTTTATCCAAAGCCCCTCCTAATCCTATAGCGTCTCCCACTTCCAATGCACTCCCTCTTAAAGCCGTCGTAAACAGATAATTCAACCGATCTTGGTCCGGAGGAATTAAATCAAACAGATCTTTAACATGCGTAGAGATAGAGTCATTTTCTTCTTCAATCCTCTGGCCGAGTAAAATTCGTTCAACAATATTGAGCCGACTAAAAGCCCAAGAATTTAAATAACCAGATAGGTCATTTTTCAAAAACCAGTGATCCAGGAAGGTTTTATCTTTTTTGTTTTCTAAATAAGGCAAAATGACAGATTGAAAAAATGGAGGATCTTTTTTGAAAAGGAAAAAATTGAGCTCATGGGAGGCAAATTTTGAATACAGCTCTCTTCTCTTTTCCGGTTTCAAGAGATGCCATTCTAAAAGAAAACTAAACTCTTTCAAGGTCGCATCATTGGTTAAAGTCATAAAAAGAGAATACACTTTGGCCAGTGAATCGTATAGTTCCAGTGAAGATGTTGTAATATCTTCTAATACAAATGTTTCTCCTTTTGAAACGACTGAGATATTTTTTTGTTCTGAAAAGTGGCCTTTAGGGTTCAACCCTCGTGAAAGACGTCTATCTTGGTAGGGTTCAGGAAATGCAGGAAGAGAAGTTTCTCGGTAAACACTTGTCCGGGGATCTATCGCCATAACATGAATCTGTTGACGGGGGCCAAACTGTTTTTTATCAAGGTAAACAACACCTCTTTCGTCCGGCCTTAAATTGGCTAAAACCAGAGATTCTTCAGGTAAAAAATTTAAATTGGCGAAATCTCGGGTGGGCAATAAACCAAATACTTTTCCAGAGGGGGCCGTTTTTTTCATTGAGCCTCCGACCATCCTCCCCTCTTCATCCTTATCATACCACTCTTCTCCACGTGCGGCAGTTTGCACTTCAGTTTCCGTTTTACCTAAACTCCAAGGGTTTAAGAGAAGGGTTGGCTGTTTCAACATATTCCCTGGAAAAGCAGCTCCATAGCGCCTTTCCAAAATGTAACGGTACTCATCCCCAATCTTCCGCCCTGAGAGGTATTGGGAAATCGGCCTCGTTATGGAGTGTGTGCTTAGATCTAAAAAAGAATAAGCACCTAATGTTTCAAAGAGTTTAAATGCAGGCAAAAAGCGAGTGGCAATTACATGTAGCCGTGTTTGGTCTGTCGCATTTTTTAATTTGATCGCCATATCCCCTTTTGGGGAGAGAGTCAAGGAGGTAATTTGCAGGGGTTTGGGGTCCCGAATTTCTAAAACCCGATCTTTGGAAAGGAGATAATTACCATCTTTCTTACCATTGGTGATTCTTATGGTTATGTGCGTCCGGGTCTCTTTTAATAAAAGATCAAAATCGCCGGCAGGTAAATTCTTAAAAATAAAAAACCCATTTGAAAAGGTAACTTTATCTCGATGGTCCGCAACAAAAGTTTTACCTCTTTTTTCAAGTACGGAAAGGGCACGAAAGGGATCGTCTGGGAACTTTCCCACGTAGGGAATAGAAAGGTCTTTCCCTTGAAGCCCGTGAACCGACTCAGGATAGGTGTATTCATCTCGAACCAAAACCCATTTATGAGAGTTTCCATGAGGCCCCTTGGCACTCACCCAATCGATCTCCTTCAGTTCCCCCAAATGAATTTCCCCATTTGCGTCAGTTTGGAGGACCACTCGAACATCACGAGTAAAATCGTGGTGTTTTAAGCTGAAATGTACGCTCCTCTCCCCTTTGGGTTCTCCCGTCTTTCCTAAAAGCAGAAGAACATATTGGTCCTCAATTCGCCTGAGATGGAGATCATCAACTTTTTCGGTTTTATCAATGCCATTCAGTTCAAAAGATTTTCTAAATTGAAGATCGACTCTCTCACTTTTGCTTAAATTGTGGACCTCTCCTATCAGGGTGAAAGCCAAATAGGAAAGATTTTTCGGGACTTTAAACTCATAAACCGATTCTTTATCGTTATAGAGTTTAAACTCTTTCACCATTTTGCTGGAAAAAATACCCTCCAAATCCGTAGATTCAATAATGAGAGTGGGTTTCTCCAGGAGATTTACATCCACAGGAATTCCGTTTAGAGAAAGTTCTGGCCGGATCACTATTTTGGCCGATTGCTCTTCGATAAGGGATTCTCGATCCACATGCATTCCAGCTAAAAGCGTGTAATTTTCACTTTGGTGATAAAATTCCTCCAGGTATGAAAATCCATCATGTTCGAGAACTATTTTTTGAGTTTTTGGCTGGCTACTGAAAGGGATGACTATTTCACCATTTTCCTCCGATACATATTCATGACCGGAGAGCCAAATTTTCGTCTTCTTTAAAAGCTCACCCTTGGCACTAATAATACGAAAAACATGACCCGCAGATCCAATTCTCTCTGTAAAGGTTAAATTACCCTTTCGAATGAGGGCTCGGCTACTCTTCCCATTTCCAATACATTCAATGATGTAAACCCCTGGCTTCGTTATGTGGGGGAAAGACAAACGCTCTTGATGCCTACGAAGAGGGACTTCATTGTAATAAATCTCCTCCTCTTTATTTGCAACGAGTCCATCCAAGTCAATACCTGTGGTGATCTCTATTTCATGGGTACGATAAAAATTTTGTGTGTTGATCTTGTAAATCTTTACGATTAAGTTTTTAACATTTTTTATGGCTACTTCCAAAAAGACGGGGTCGTCGATAGAGATTTCTTCTGGGTTGATGGGTAAGAACGCTAAATCAATCCTCTCTTTGAGTGCTTTAACTTTCTCAGGTGTTAACAATGAATACCAAGCCTCCATATCCCCTATCCCATTGACGAGTTTTGTCTCCGCAAACACCTCTTTCAGATAATCCTCTCTAATAAAAGTCCAGAACCTTTTGTAATCTGTGGCCTCTTTAAGAAAATTCATTAAAAAATCTCGTACCAAAGGTTCGTCATTTTCAATGGGTAGAAGTAAGGTGTCCTGAAGATAGTTTTCCTGAATATTAGCTTGATGGTAGCGGTTCTGGGGTTGATTTAAGTACTTTGGATCCATATAAAAAACATTTCTGGGGAGTTTTAAATATTCCATAAAAAGATCGATGGAATATTTTCCCTGACTCTGGTCGAAACGGAGCTGATGGTAAAGCACATGGGCTTTTAGAGAATTTTCAGCTGGAGGTAAGCGTCTTGTCCAACTGAGGAGCCTTTCCAGATATGCTTTTTTTTCATGGATATCGTATCGCCAATTGACATCATGACTAGGTTGTAATTTTTTCAAATAAGTACGGATAAAAATGGTATTGTTAATAAGCTCTGGCATCAAACGTAACGTTTCATCCATTTGAGAGAGAAGAAGTGCCGAATGGATGGAGAGAGAACCAAAACCGCCACTATGCTTATATTTTAAATCTTCCACCACGAGGTTGGCTAAGTTGGGGTAATCAGGGCGTTTCAAGCGGCTTAAAAAATCCCTACGAAGATTGGGTTTTAGGTTTTCTTGAAAGAGAAAATCAAAAGCACTCTCCTCGAACCCGTTTAAATTCGAATAATTAGAGAAGGCTTCGTGTCTCAAGGTTTCGCGGTTTACTCTTTTGGGATCGAGGTATATCGGATGGTTCGTTTTCTGGTCGATTTCCTGTTTTTGGTGGTTGAAATCGAGCTGAAGTTCCTTCCGTATATGTGCCAACGACTGCCTAGGGTTCTGCTCATACTCTAAAAGTGCGTTTCGATTCTGGATTTCCTTAACCCGAGTTGTGTAATTATAACGCTTAATCCATGTTTTCAGAAGCTCCCTAACCTTTGCATACTCCCCGGTGTGTTGATAATGCAAACAGTGATAAAAATAGTAATCCTCCGTTCCTGGAACAAGCTCTTCAAGGGGAACCGATCTATCCTCAGCTAAACTGAATTTTTCAATAAAACCAATTTCACCTGAAAAGGCGACACCTGCATAAAACAAGCAAAGAAGACTGAAAAGGGCACTTTTAATATACATTATTCCTCCACAGTGTTTAAAACCCAACTTGGCTGAACCAGAACCAAACAGAAGTTAATAAATAGCAAATCTCAATTTATACCCATCACGAATTTGTTTTCGGTTTTCAGAACCCGATTTCACTAGAACTTTAGATTTTTCTCAATCACAAAATCCTCGACTTAGCATTACTAAGCCTCTGGTTTTGTTCAATCGAAAAATCAAAATTTCAGGTAAACTCCTGCCCTGAAATTCCTAAAACCACTTCGTAATGGGTATACAAAACCCAAATAAATTTCAAAATACAATGCTCGTATTATCAAACCAGTTTGCTCGCCCTGTTAAAAATATATCCTAGCAATCTTATTTACTTTTATAAAAATGTGCCATTTAAAAGTTCTTGTAATGACATCATCCTAAATGATTTAACTGGGTAAAGAATTTTGGATTTGTTCGTTGTTATTTGGAACTTATCTGATTTCATGAAAAACGTTATTAATAAATATTTTGCCAAATTTGGTTAAAATGGTTTTTATTAAGGTACTACAATGCTGGGATGTATCAAAATTACTGCTTGTTTAAAACTCAAATGACGATGCATTATTCTACAGCTTTGTTATTAAATATCAATTTTTAAACAAAGAGTTGATGATTTCTCCACTTTGATCGCTCCACATTGCGTTATAAAAGTATACATTTCACCAATATTGTCAGGTTAGAAATGTGCATGAGCAGATTTATCATGTCCAAATGCTTCCCCGTTTTCACGAGGAGAAGCTTATTGGGTATCCAGAGGTTCGTTCGTCCTAGATTTCCGCCAAAGCTTGTTCCCGCATGCTTATAGCGGGAAACATGCTGATAGGACAACTTTGGAACGATTAATAAAACAAGCAAAAACCTAACCGGACAACGCTAAAATTAATATAGTTTTACAAATAGGTAATTAAATTAATCTGGTTATCCGGTTGACTGACCTTACTACCATAATATGAAGATTATCGGGATCATGGCTCCCTCCGCTCTCGCTGATTGTTGTTCTATCGGCTTATTCAGCAAGCGGTGAATATCAAACCTATCAGTAGTTAGGACATTCACGGCGGCTGAAATTTATTATTACTAGATATTGGATAAAGGTCAGTCAAGCGGATAACCAGATAAATTAATTACCGTGCCACAAATATTGTTTAATTTATACACCTTTTTATTCCCTCTAGTTAGGCCATCATAGCTGATTTTCCAAAAACTCAACCTGTCGATTATGGCAGTTTTTACAGACTTTTGAACTTACGCCTTCAGCGTAAAAATAAGGAAATATTGAAATACCTAAACGTTATCTATAGTATCAAAGACCGGATGGAAGCACATAATCGTAATATGAGAATTGGCTTGATTTTTTTAAGTTTTTTGTTCTAATAACGATACCCGCTAAAGTTGTATTCTTACCAGCATTATCCATCCACAAAATGGAGGGAGAAGGTTCTTTTTATTTATTTCCTCTCGTCTACATCTGACAGGAGGTTAATAATGAACTCGATGTGTCATTTCTCCTCATACATTCCTTTCTTAGTTAGTGCTTGAAAGAAAACCCTGTGTTTGAACCAAAACTGCCCAGGTACAAGACGCGCAACAATTTTGTAACCGGAACGTACCATTGTACTTGAGGCTTACGGAATTGTTACAGTAACACAGTAGATGGGTAGTTTTCGTTCAAACACTAGCTATTTTACCGGTGTATTTCTCTTACCGATATACGATCTAATAGCGCCGACAGGCCATACGAGAATTGGGTTGTTAATGGAGAGCATACTAAGGAAGTTACTAATCCAAAATATTTGGATAAATTATTGATTTCATTTCTATTCTAAGGTGATGCCTTCAAAAGTAAGAGAGTTCATCAAGAAGAAATTATGCTACCGATGAGTCATTGGGGTACTACCAGGCATACTCTTTTTTTTATTTTGCGAAGACAAGAAGTTAGCAACGTTAGGAGCTAAATTCTCATGAGTAACAACCAGAAAACAAACCTATTTCTCTCACTCTACGGCGTAAATAAAAGTGAGGGGTGTATCGTGATCACAGGTACCATAGGTATAGAGAAAACTACCATGTGCCGGATGATTTTAGAAAATGTGGCCAGAAAAACCCAATCTCAATGGACATTAAGCCGCTTTACATCCCAAAATGATCTGCTCGGAGCTATGCTCCAAAACTTCTCTCTTTTGGGAAAAAGCACCAAGAAATGCACCAAAATTGATATGATATATCAACTAACACAATTGCTGCTCAAAGTTTTGAATGAGGGAGAAAGAGCACTCCTCGTTATTGAAGACACACAAAACTCACCCCTATCGGTATCAGACCAAACGAGGATCGTTTCCAGCCTGGAGACACAAAAGAAAAAACTTGTACAGATTATACTGATAGGACAGGATGCGCATATGCATGATCTAAAAACTCCAATATTTGAGCGATTTTTTAATCTTGAAAAATGCGCGTACACAGTTCCGCGTTGCCCAATAAAGGAAGAGGAGATAGAAAAATATATTGAACACCATCTTATGAGAGTTGATTCCACAGATGGTATACATTTTTCCCCGGAAGCCTTAGAACATATTAGAAAAAATTCTCTCGGTATTCCATCTATAACAAACCTTATCTTTGATAGTGAAATCACAAGTACCTTTACCCAAATGAACTTAGAAACGAAAGAGGAAATTGTCGAAAATGCGATTGAGAACCTTGTCTTGC
The DNA here is from genome assembly GCA_965222815.1 of Candidatus Scalinduaceae bacterium. Classification (GTDB taxonomy): domain Bacteria; phylum Planctomycetota; class Brocadiia; order Brocadiales; family Scalinduaceae; genus SCAELEC01. The sequence continues at coordinate 2,589,729 of CBDCUS010000014.1, read as the reverse complement.
TAAGGAAAGAGGCAGAGACGATCGTTTCAAAAAAAAGTTTTGCCTGGTCTACCCGGATTAAGGGGATGAAGAAGACACTTCACATCTCTTCTGTTGCCGCCATATTTGTCAGTACCGGAGCCATCCTGTCTAAAAAAGTTATTGCCTGGTCTACCCGGATTAAGGGGATGAAGAAGACACTTCACATCTCTTCTGTTGCCGCCATATTTGTCAGTACTGGAGCCATCCTGTCTAAAAAAGTTATTGCCTGGTCTACCCGGATTAAGGGGATGAAGAAGACACTTCACATCTCTTCTGTTGTCGCCATATTTGTCAGTACCGGAGCCATCCTGTCTAAAAAGGTTACTGCCTTGACTACCCGGATTAAGGGGATGAAGAAGACACTTCACATCTCTTCTGTTGTCGCCATATTTGTCAGTACCGGAGCCACCCTGTCTAAAAAGGTTACTGCCTTGACTACCCGGATTAAGGGAATGAAGAAGACACTTCGCATCTCTTCTGTTGCCGCCATATTTGTCAGTACTGGAGCCATCCTGTCTAAAAAGGTTGCTGCCTTGACTACCCGGTTTAAGGGGATGAAGAGGGCACTCTACATCCCATCAATTGCTGCAATTTTTGTTAGTACCGGAGCGATAGGCTTTTTCATTTATCTTAATATACTGGCCAAAAAAAACCTTGATAATAAATTGGAAGATCAGGCCATCTATTATTCTCATAACATCATGGACAAAAAAGATCTTGGACAGCAACCTAAACAGGAACGAGCAATCCTTCAAGAAAAGATGACCGATATACCAGAAGAGATCGAAAAAAAAGAGCAGTTCAATCTCGCCGTATCCTATCAGAAAAGTGGTGACTTTGTAAAAGCCTGGGAACAGTACGAAGAGTTAATAAAGCGCTACCCCATGGACCACGAAATACGCAATAACCTAGGTTTTCTTTACCAGGTGATCGGAGACTTTGACACGGCAATTATCGAATACAAAAATGCTATACTCATTAAACCAGATTATCAGAAGGCGCGTAACAACCTGGTAATAGCTCTATACAAGAATAGAAACCTACGAGCAGATATGAATAAATTTAACATTACCCTTAAGACAAACCCTAAAGATGTTCAACGTATTACCACCCTTGGTATAATATCAAAAAAACTTAAACATCCCGATAGAGCCATACGATTCTTCGAACATGCACTTGCCAGAGACCCAGCATATCCAGCAGCACACTATAACCTGGGGGTAATTCTAGAAGGAAGTGAGGTTGATAGAGCCGCTTTCCACTTTGAAAAATTCCTCGAACTTTCTGGCGGTCGTTATGCCTCTTTGGAAGAAGAGGTGGTGCAGCGCATGGAGAGACTGTTCAACAAGCCTGGTCAGTAACAACCCTAACTTCAATCTGTTCATGAAGCACCATTGAAATAGAATTCTGAATATGTAGAGGTAATTCGTCTATCTTAATAATGATAAAGTTATTCTATAAAATAATAGGTATTTATAACAAATCACAAAAAATGAGGCTTTTTTCTTATGGCTAACGTAAATGCTATCTATAGAGAGATAAAAACATTGATGGAGGGAACGGTATGAGAAGACTTATTATAATTATTATGGTTTTACTACTATATCCATCTTTAATCCTGGCAGAAGAGAATGGTGATAGTATTGATGAATCTAAAATCAATATGACTGAGAAAGATGTTGAAAACCTCCACGTCTCAAGGGATATTGCTAGCGATATTTTTTATTATATTTTAGAAAAAAATAAATTTGCTTATGATGTGGAGGCTTTCCTTTACGCAGCAGGATTCGATAATCTTGCCTCCGAGGTTCGTTATGATATAGATAAAGTTATGAATGATGAGGGACATTCTTTAGAGACCTTTTTAAAACACAAAAAAAAATATAAATACGAAGTAAGTGACGAAGAGATGATATTGTGGACTTTTACTGTCTTGGATGGTATTCAAATGGGTTATATATTAGGAATGCATGAATCGTTATGTCTCGTATTTGCAGACAACCAAGATCTCGCTGATCTTTACAAGCATTTTGCTTTCAGTCAGTACGAACAATATTTAAAAGAGAAAAAAGGAACGAAAGATAAACCATGAAAGCTAAAAAAATAAGTTTCTAATATCCTTCGAAATTTAACTTAAGTATGTTCAAGAACTAGTTGGATTGTTCATGCTTATTTACTGCGGCATATTCAAAGTAAAACAACTGTTAACAATGACTGGCTATCAGAACACATATTCTGTGGCCATCCTTACAATGTATCGCGTTGTATTAATGCTGTTAAAGACAAAAAGAACAAAATTCTTATCCGATTCGTTAAGGGTTTGTTAAAATGTGACAGATTCTTACATATCAATGGACAATCACGGTTTACAGACTGGACACGCTATACCACCATCTTTTAAGGCGTCTTCTAAGGAGGGGAATTTTATTACGTTTTCAGAATCAAGCATATTTTCTGATCCAGGAAGCTTAGCTATATTATCTTCAGAAACTTTCTTTATAGATTCTTCTTCTATCAGTTTTTTTAAACGGACCATTTGATTTTTCCGTTGCTTAATTTGTGGGTGTTCATCGAAATACTTTGCACGCAACTGTGTAATTTGTACTTCTAATTGAGTTATTTGATTATTTAAGGCATCTATCTTGGAATTAGATGTTTGAACTGTTTCACTTTCTATTGTTTTTCTTTCGGTGTTAGAAATGAGTTTTTCACAATGAGGGAGGTGAACAAAACGAGAATGTTTTGTAGCGTATACAATACCACCATTTGTACTTTCTGTGTTGGCTGTCTTCAGTTCAGCTTCTAATGGTATGAGGGGAGACGTAGTAACAGGAGTTGAAGCAACATGGCTAATCTCATTGGAGTAGGCACTCTCATTACCGTTGAAATCGTACGCGGTTATTCCAATGAAATAGGTAGTGCCCTCTATAAGGTCTGAAATCGTGTAACTTGTCCTACTACCAACGTCAATACTTTTATGATAATTCCTACTGGAATTCCCATAGTATATTTTATACCCTGCAACATCCTTTTCAATATTTGGTGACCATGCTACTTTGATTTGAGCGGAAAAGCAATCTGTGTTTAAAAAAAATATTGCTATTGCGAAAGAAAAAAAACTCAAAGTGAAAAGGGAAGGTATTCTTAATGCTTTTAATGATGTCATAATGATTCTAACGTATATTTGTGATAGATAGAGTATTTCTTTACCAATAATCAGTTGTGGAACAGCAATACTGGCATTCATCAATTGGAGGGTGATATCATGATTAATGTATCAATTATAAATAGTAAATGTGTTACTACATTTCCGCAAGATTTTGATTTTAAAAGTCAGTTTATTCCTTTATAAATGTTAATTTCTCTATTTCTTCTGTTCGGTTTAATAATCCTTACCATTTAAAAAATAAATAACGTTTAGCTAATTGTAAAAAATTTTGTCTCGGAGAAAATAATTTATGGTAATTGTAACACTTCAGGATTAACGAGATTTTGTGGCCTCTGGTTGGTTAATGTTGCAATGATATCTTCAGCGGCCATGAGAGACATTTTCGTGCGGGTTTCGATGGTTGCACTACCAAGGTGTGGGGCGAGAACGACGTTGTCCAGTTCAGTAAGACCGGGTTTTAAGCTTGGTTCATCCTCATAGACATCCAGTCCTGCCCCGGCAATCTGCCTCTTTTGTAACGCCTCTACGAGTGCCGCTTCATCAATTACTGCTCCACGTGCCGTATTGACAAGGTATGCCGTAGGTTTCATTTTTGATAGTTCACCGGGACCTATTAAATGTCTCGTCTCTTCTGTAAAGCGGGTATTAAGAGAGACAAAATCGGACTCCTTTAAGAGTGTATCCAAATCTACCCTTTGTGCGTTCAAGGTTTCTTCGAGCATGGAATTTCTGCTTGTCTGTGTTGTATAGAGTACCTTCATGTCCCACCCTCTAGATCGCAAGGCCACAGCGGTACCAATTCTCCCGGCTCCAATAATTCCAAGAGTTTTTCCCTTAAAATCTCCTCCCAGAAGCAGCATGGGTTCCCAACCCCGAAATCTTCCGGTACGAGTCAATGTATCACCTTCCACGGTCCTTCGGGCAATGGAAAAGAGAAGTGCCCACGCCATATCGGCAGTACTATCCGTCAGTACACCGGGGGTATTGGTAACGACAATCCCTTGAGCAGTAGCTGCCTCTATATCTATGTTGTCATACCCAACGGCGTAATTGGCAACTATCTTGAGCTCTTTTACCTCTTGTAAGAGATTGGCGTCAATTTTATCGGAAAGCATGGTAAGTAAGGCACTCTTACCTTTGACCTGTACAACAAGTTCTTCATACGTTAAAGATCTGTCGTGGGGATTTATTTCCACGTTATCGAAGACCGTACGTAATCGAGAGATACCGTCGGCGGGGATTTTTCGTGTGACATAGATACTGAATGACAAGGTAAAGCTCCTTAAACTTAAATATATTTTCCTGAACCTTAGTTTATGTTACTTGCCAGAATATGAAAACCTGGTATGATTCAGATGAGCACTCTTCTACAGAGGAGTGTATAGTACATTATGATCGATGGTGTAATCTACCACATCTCACTTCAATTGGCCAATATTTTTCATCTTTTTATAAAAACTCAGTTTTAAAATATGTGTAACTATATGCAAAAGTATAATTTTCTTGATTGTTTTGAGGCGCTCTGTTTTAATACTGCTTAACTGTCACAACGCAATTTCTTATCAACAAATATCATTCACTACAGAAAAGGAACAAATTAATAATTCAAACTAATTTGATTCCTGCTATTTTGATAGGAGGTTATTAATGATGAATACTCTTCATCGGCTCTTCGTCTACATTTCCTGCGTGACTTTTTTTTCCGGTTCTTATCTCTTCCCGATACATGGTATTTCAGTACAGGCGGAAACAGATAGGGGTGGAGAGAACATGCGAAAAAGCCCACAGGAGCTTTCTATTCCGCATGAATTGGACGAACTTCTCACTTCAATAAATCTTGAAGATAGCGAAGAAGGGAAAACAGATAATATCTATACCAAGTTTTCCGATATCTGCGCTACCATGCTTCTTTCCATCAATAATGTCATCGCTAAGAACCAGGAGCTCATAAACCGTGACCCCAAAACGGGAAACTACTTCTTCAAGGGCGCTGCTCCACCGGTTATCAGCAGCAGTGTTGCCAGTGATGTCACTCTTCGGACAGGTACACAGTTGAAACTGACGGCTCTTAGGTTGAGAAATCCGAGAAATAAACCTGACCTGTGGGAGGAACAGGCGCTGAGGTCACTTGAGAAAGATGTAACAAAAGAGGGGGTTGGGGAACTAACAAGACTAAAGGGTAAATCAGCTTACCGTTACATGAAGCCCCTGAATATGGAAATTGAATGTCTCATGTGCCACACCTATCCGGAGGCTATGCCCCCCACTATCAGGGAGTATATCGAGAAGAATTATCCACATGATGACTCATTGGGGTACCATGCAGGAGGGCTGCGAGGAGGTATAAGTGTTATAATTCCCTCGACAAAAGATGAAAATATCTATGAACATTTTGCGGATATCAGTGCGACAATGCTGCTCTCTATTCGTAATGTCATTGCTAAGAATCAGGAACTCATAAACCGGGACCCTGAAACAGGGAATTACTATTTCAAGGGTGCTGTTCCAGCGATTGTCGGCAGAAGTATTGCCAACGATTTTGGTCATATGACAGGAATCACGTTGAAGCAGACGGCACTCAGGGTGAGGAATCCTCTCAATAAGCCTGACGAGTGGGAAGAGCAGGTACTGAAAGATTTCGAAAAGAGTATGACGAAGAAAGGATTTGGAGAGTTGACTACGATAGAGGGCGAATCCGTTTACCGCTATATGAAACCGCTGTTTATGGAAATGCAATGCATCATGTGCCATTCCCAATCCGAGTCTATGCCTGCAGAGGTGAGGGAATACATTGAGAGGAACTATTCCAATGATGAGTCAATGGGGTACAAGGCTGGGGAGCTGAGAGGTGGTATAAGTGTTATAATTCCAATAAAAGATGATCTGTCTCTGAGCTTTTATCAATAAAAAAGTGACTCTTTTTATCCTATCATTTCCGAATATTTAGTACTTGAATGGAAATCCTGTGTTTGAACCAAGACTGCCCAGGTACAAGGCGCGTAACAATTTCGTAAGCGGAACGTACCATTGTACTTGAGGATTACGGAATTCTTACTGCAACGCGATAGATGGGTAGTTTTCGTTCAAACACTATTTAGTTTGGTGAAAGAGAGGATACGGTTTATGAATATCACTTCAAACATTTTCCGGATCGTATTAGTAGGTGTTATCTGTATACCCGTTCTCAGTGCCTGCATCATTGAACCTCTAAGAGAAACTAACAGTGTCTCCTCAATAGGAGGCGTTGAAAAAAGTGATAAGGGCATAGTGGCTAAGGGTAAGAGTGACATAATACCTCAACCTGGTGTAAATCAGGAGGTTAGCTCAGATGACACAACAGAACCAGGAGTGGATCGGATAAGAAAAACGGGTGCAAATAGCACAAGCGCAGTTATCAACCGAATGACCCAAGATGTCCCCTTTTCCTCACCGATACCGGCTAATGAGATCGTAGTGGAGAGAGAGAAAATCTATGAAAGTTTTTCTGATATAAGTGCCACAATGCTTCTCTCCATTAATAATGTCATCGCTAAAAACCAGGAGCTTATAAACCGTGACCCCAAGACAGGAAACTACCATTTTAAGGGTGCTGTGCCACCGGTTATCAGTAGCAGTGTTGCCAACGATTTCAGCCTCAGGACAGGAGGAATCAAGCTAAAGCAGACGGCCTTAAGACTGAGAAACCCGAGAAATAGACCTGACGAATGGGAAGAGAGGGCTCTGAAGATACTTGATAACGATGGAACGAGAGTTGGATTTGGAGAATTTAGTAATGCAAAGGGTAAGTCCGTTTACCGATACATGAAACCCCTTCATATGGAGATGGAGTGCCTTCAGTGTCATACCTATCCCGAAGCAATGCCTCCAATGATCAGGGAGTACATAACAAAGAATTATCCCGCTGATAAATCAATGGGGTATAAGACAGGAGAGCTGCGCGGCGGCATCAGCGTTGTCATAATCCCAACGAAAGATGATGAGAACATCTATGAACGGTTTGCCGATATTAGCGCGACGATGCTTCTCTCCATCCGGAACCTTCTTGCAAAGAATCAGGAACTGATAAATCGGGACCCTGTAACAGGGAACTACTACTTTAAGGGTGCTGTACCGGCGGTCGTCGGTAGGAGCATTGCTAACGATTTTGGCCTCATGACGGGAATCAAGCTAAAACAGACGGCCCTGAGGGTCAGAAATCCCCTCAACAAACCTGACGAGTGGGAAGAGCAGGTCCTGAAGAAACTTGATAAGAGTAAGAGGAAAAAGGGATTTGGAGAATTGACCAAGGTAAAGGGTAAATCCGTATACCGTTACATGAAACCTCTCTATATGGAAATGCAATGCCTTATGTGTCATTCCCATTCGGAGGCTATGCCTACAGAAGTTAGAGAGTTCATCGAGAGGAATTATTCCACCGATGATTCAATGGGGTACAAGGCTGGGGAGCTTCGTGGCGGCATCAGTGTCGTAATTCCAATACAAGATGGGTTTGCTGTTGAGTATATATCAACAGAATAGAAGCCTTTTTTATTTTGTGAAGCAAAGACAAGAAGTTAGCGACGTTAGGAACTAAATTCTCATGAGTGACAACCAGAAAACAAACCTATTTCTCTCTCTTTATGGTAGGGACAAGAGAGAGGGGTGTATAGTCGTAATGGGTACAATCGGTACTGATAAAACTACCATATGTCGCATGGTTCTCCAAAAGCCCGAGAATGAAACCCTTTCAGGGTTTCCTCTCACTCGCTTTATCTATGAGAAAGAGCTTCTTGGGGCGATCCTGCAAATCTTTGGTAAACTGGGAAAGAGAACTAATAGGCACTCCCCAAAAAAGAGGATATACCGATTAATACAATTCTTGCTTACAAATATGAAGGAGGGAGAGTTCGCACTACTCGTTGTTGATGATGAGCAGATCCTACCCCTATCCGAGTCAGACCAGGAGAAGATTTCAGCTGAACTGGAAGCAAAAAAAGAGAAACTTCTACAAGTTATGCTGATAGGGCAAGTTGTAGGTGGGCAGGATCTAAAATCTTCAAAGCTTGAACAATTCTATAATAATGAAAAGTGTATCTATCAAACTTCTCGTGACCCGCTTAAACTGGATGAGATACAAAAATATATTGAACACCGGCTGATGGTAGTTGATCCTACAGGTGGTGTGCGTTTTTCTCAAGAGGCGTTGGAATATATGCGAAAACATCCTCTCGGCATTTCCTGTATCAAAAATCTCATCTTTGATGATGAACTTACTGACACATACACCCAACATACCATTGAAACGAGAGAGGAGTTCGTCGAAAATGCGGTGAAAGATCTTACTTTGCACAAGGAAGATCTCATGCCGACATTTGTAATGTCAAAGGCCGAACCAACTTGGAGGAGTAAGATAAGGCAGACACTTTTAGTTGCGGCGGTGGCTTTGATTATTGTTAGTGTTGGAACGATAGGTTTTTTCATTTCTCACAATTTTTTCCCCAAAAAAACTTCAATTCATAAAGCTGGAGATGGAAGAACAGCTCTTCAGGGGAAATTGTCCGATTCAAAAGCAGTTGAAAAAAAAGAGCAACCTCAACACCCCCTCCTCTATTCTCATAGTACGATGGTCCAAAAAGAGCGTGGAGAGTCACTGGAACAAAAATTACCGAAACTCGAAGGGCAGAGTGCAAAGAAACCAACCGTGGTTGGGAAAAAAGAGCAGTTTCAACGTGCTCTCATCTACCAAAAAAGAGGAGAATTTTTAAAGGCAGAGCAGCACTATCTGGAGTTACTTAAACGCCACCCGCAGGACCATGAGATACACAATAACCTGGCTTCTGTTTACCAGGAGCTGGGAAACTTTGATGGTGCAGTAACCGAATATAGAAAAGCAATTAACCTGAACCCAAATTACTCCATGGCACGAAACAATCTAGGTGTTGTCTTGTATAAGAAGGGTGATCTTCAGGCAGCTATGAAGGAGTTTAAAGTTATCCTAGAGGCCAATCCAAAAGATGTACGATGCATTACCCACCTCGGTGTATTATCGAAAAAACTGAAACATCCTGATAGGGCCAGAAGATTCTTCGAAGAGGCACTCTCCATAGACCCCACATATTCTGAGGCACACTATAATCTTGCAGTAATACTTGAAGAGAGTGAGGTTAAAAGAGCCGCCTTTCATTTTCAGAAATTCCTTGATTATGGCACTGGTACACGGCATCAATCGTTGAAAAAAGAGGTAAAGAAGCGTTTGGAAAACCTGTCCAACAGCATGGGCAGGTAACGTATCCTCATTCGACTTGTCTCATTATACCTATTGCAAAAGGTTTTTGTATTTCTGGTCCACAGGTTAGCTAAAATGCAGGTTTTTCGATACAAAATAATACCCAATTAGCTTTCGGCTTATTATTGCCAGGAAGCTTGAATGGGCTGCCATTTGGATGCCGTGTTCAGGTATGACACCATACGCACATGCAGAAAACTTACCTGACATCATTGATGTAAAGTCATAATTGTTTCCAATCGGTGATTACTTTGGAAAATTCCTGCTGGCATGCAGGGCGTCTTGCATTTGTACATTTCAATGACCTTCCAAACTTTTACCACTCTCCGTGTTCTCCTAGATGCTTGATGAGAACACGCCGTATTTTGAATACGAGCTTGGCCTCCTCCGCATACGTTTTAAGGTTCTTGTTCCATTGTTGGTTTCCTAACCCACTCTTATAAATAATAACAGTGATGCGATCCCATATATGCGATTATAGTTGTAAAGAGTGGTATTTTTGTTAGTTTTATAAAAAAGCGATGTCTGAAGATGGACTATAGGGTATTATTCAAATTGGCAACCGACAAGACCACGTCCTCTGGGCGTGAATGATTTATTGTGTCGTTTAAAAAGGTGTATAGGAGAGGCCAGATCGAAGTACGTATGGGATTACCAGAGAGTTACCTCCTGGAAATGGCGGATATTTTTTATGAAACTTTCCAACGGAAACTGTGCCCAATTATGGGTACTCGTGAACGAGGTGTCTCGTTCTTGAAGAAGTATCTCAATCCTGAAGCTGCAATGGTTGCTATGGAGGGAAATCGTGTTGTGGGAATTGCAGGCTTACAGTACCGAGGCTGTCACTTCTTTAGTCCGTCACTATCTGATTTGGTTTTCGAATTCGGTTTGATACGAGGTTTTCTCAAAATAGCCCGTTTACGCCTATTTCATTCACCTGATCGTGAGGGTGAGCTGTATCTGAAGGCATTCATGGTAAGTTCGGCAGTGCGAGGTAAGGGGATCGGCACTCATCTATTGAAAGCTGTTTCAGATTTTGCACGGTCAAAAGGATTTTGTGCAGTAAGAGTGGATGTGGTGGACACCAATCCTGACGCACGACGCCTTTATGAGCGAAGTGGATTTGTGGCTACGAGAATACGAAGATGTCCGTTTCTCTGTCGTGCTATGGGATTTTCATCAGCTATTACGATGATCAAGGAAATTTCCTGAGAAGAAATCTTTTTCATGCTTTCCTAAGCGGTAAATAAAGGAGCTAAGGAATGGAGGAATTACAGGAAAGGATAAAGAGAGGAATAAAAGCATTACTTTTGTAAGTTTTTTCCTAAGCCCTTTATAAAAAATATTCTAACGAAGTGGCAACCGTTTTAATGGAGTTGAGAGACCCAATCTTCAGATCATCTTCTGAAATCCCTCCGGCACCTTTTCGATTAATAAATCCTGTTATACATCCACCTTTCAGACCCATTGAAGCGGTGAGAAGTTCTGTCTGATAACCCAAGCAGGTGATGTACCCCCTTTCGACTTACCCAGTTATACCCATTGCAAAAATCGTTTTGCAATGGGTGTGGTTCTTTGTATTAAAAAAAGAGTTCTTGGTGCAATACTGTCAGCGATAAGCCATGAGAAGCTCCACCGGTTAATTGCCATAGATCAAATCTTTGATGAATTAAGTTCTACTGGCTTTCCCGTCTTTGGCTTTTTTTCTCCTGCTTTTGCCATCGAAGCCCTCTTTTCTACTAGCTTTGCCTATTTTCTCTTTGTATTTTTTCTCCTCTTTACCATTGTTACTTGCAAGCTGTATTGTTTTCTCAGAAGTTATATAAGGTAGTGGGCTAGCAAATATTTTCATGTTAAAAGGTAACAATCCCATGAACAACAAAATACCAATAAAAAACTTTATCATACTATCCTCCCCTCGTCTATAGGTAAACGAAATAAAAACACAACCTATATTCTTCGTCTAGCGATGAATGTAGGTTGCGTTGTGGTCATTCGGTATTATTGGACGTGACGTATACATACGGCATATGTAAACATAGTTCCAGAATAGGTGTTGTTATTTTTTGACAGTACTTTCCAACCATTTGTGTTAAGTCCGTTATCCATGAGTACATGGGAAGGGATACTGGTATAAGTTTGTAGGTTCCATCCGCTAAACCCTCCACCTGTGTTTTTCCATCCATTGGGACACCATGCTATGAGATTACCAATCAATCCCGGATTTATAGTGCTGTAATTATATACTTTATAAACCTCGATATCTCCTGCTACAGCTGTACCACCATCATCTACCTCGCACACTACGCTTCCATCCTCATTTATCTGTCTTATCGATTCTCCTTGAGGGCAGATGCCATTTACGATGTTTTGTTTCATCTCTAGATCTTGGTTTATCCCATCGATTTCTTGCTGGAGAACGGTAATCAAATTATTGTTGTTGGTTATTTGAGATTGTAAACTACCTTGTAAGGTGTCAAGTGATTGAGCATATGTTGTGATTAATGCTTCATTACTATCGATTTGTGCCTGTAAAGATCCATCAGCATCCCCAAGGGTATCGATCTGTGACTGTAAGTCTGTGTTTACTGTCTCTAGGTCTGCAATTGATGCTTCAAGTGAATCTATGTCATCAGCATTAGCATCTATTTGTGCTTGCAGTGTGACATTTGTAGTTTCGAGTGATATTATTGCAGTTTGGTTGGCAGTTACCCGCTCCTCAACCGTGTCCACTCTCTCGACCAGCGAATCAATTTGGTCTTGCAAAGAGCTAACCTCACCCTCTATTTCATGTATATAACCATTTAGTTCTACAAATGGTTTTCCGTTGGGTGTAGCTCCCTTTCCTGCCGCATACACGTTTGCATTTATGAGTAATGCTACAATCGGGATTAATAATATTGTACAGTAAGTTTTAGTATCAGCCATTATACAAATCTCCTTATAGTTTAACGTTAAGTTAATTATGACATTTAATATGATAAAATAGAAAAAGCTTCTACAGTTAAGTCTAAATATGAGCTATTACATAGCATATATATTAAGAAGCCCTCTCATTACGAAAAGGTTTGAACAATAGGTCAAATAATACAAAGTTGTCTAGTGCAATATCACCTCCTTTTACAAAAAATGAATTCTCTTGTAAGTACTAACGTATTGTTCACCTCATTTGGTATTCACCTTCTTTCCTTTGTTCACAAATTTTGTCTGTATTTTTTTTAATTTAACAACTTCTTCAGTCTGTTTTCTAAAGCATCCCCTCTTAAGTTTTTGGCTGTGATTATGCCTTTATTATCCACAAGATATATGGTTGGCGTTTGGTTTACATTGTAGACCTTTACGGCTTCTGAATCCCACTGTTTTAAATCAGAAACGTTAGTCCATGGTAACTGGTAATCTTTTATTGCAGCAATCCATTCTTTTTTGTCTGCGTCCAAAGATATACCGTAAATACCAAGACCTTTCTCCTTGAATTTTTTATATATATTCACTATATGTGGATTTTCTGCTTTACAGGCTTCGCACCATGATGCCCAGAAATAAAGCATCAATACCTTGTTCTTTCTAATCGAAGAAGAGAGCTTAATTGTATTCCCCCCAGAATCCTTTGAAATAATTTCAGGTGCTTTTTTTCCAATCCTCAGGCAATTAAGTTTTTCGATCGTTTGTAAGGTTCTTTTTGATAGGGGCTTATCACAGCCTTCTACATAATTGTTAATGACATAATCTTCCAGCTCTGCGAGACCTCTTCTGTTAATAAGATTAATCAAGAATTGAATCGTAAAGTCGTGAACTCTGGTGTTTATGCTGGTTTTATTTAAGATCATGTCTACCGAATCTTTAAGACCATCAGGTGTATGATGAGTAAATAGAGAAAAGTATGTGTTGTACTTTTCAGCAAGTAAAGGTGTATGAATTATTCGATCATCAGAAAAATCAATAAATTCAAAATAATAATCATGCAAAAATGTTGGTTCGTCACCATATCTTTCTTTGAGTTGTTCGTGATCGGCCAATCGAGACAAAAGAGATAAATTGATTAAGATTTCTGATGTGAATGTTTTCGGATAATTCGCCTTTATGAGAAGGAGATCCACATTATACTCCTGTATAAGTCTTCTTATATTTCCATCTATAACATTCGTCTTTTGTATGATAAAAGGATCTTTAGAAGAAATCTTATTTTTCAATTCTCTTATTTTGGCCATCTTCTTTTGCATCCGATTCCACACTCTTAATAATTTTCTGTATGCACTATTTTCTCTAGAATTTACAACAACGATCTTGTCTGCCTTCAATAGTCTATAATCGGCTTTAATGATCATGTCACTATTTTCAGACAAAACAATGGTTGCCGCATTTTTTTTATCGAGACCTATCTTATATAGTCCCTGTTGTAGTATATCCTTCAGTTTGAATACAAACTCTCCTTGTTCATTTACTAAAGTCGAGTCAACCTTGGACAACTCTTTGCCATAGAAGTTATATAAGTTGATATCATTGGATAAATCAGGAGGGATATTTGTGATGGTTCCTTTAATGGTAATACACTCTTCCGCTTCAACATTAAGTGTCACTTCTTTACCAACTACATAGGTGTTTGTACTTATGCTTAAGAAGAATACAAATAGACCGAAGTGGATATGCTTGCTTAAGATCACTTATTTCCTTTAAAAGAATGTGTTCTAAAACAGTAGTGTTAATCTGGTTTGCATTTTTCATACCAAAACGATTTTTTTAAAAAAAAATTTATAGTTAAGTAATTTCACTAGGTTTGCAAAATTTGAGTATATTTGGGAGGTTAAGATTAGATTCAATAATGTTTCAATATTATACATTAATCTAAATATTAATCATTTGTTGGCCACCAAAAAGCGGCGGCAAATGCCAAGGGTGAAGAGCTCTCTTTTTTCGACTGCTAAATCCGCTTGTTGCCCAAAGGTTGCATAACCAAAAACGTTATTAGCATGCGCTCCTCACCCTAGGCGATAACGGTTTTATAAATTTGAAGTATTATCAATAGAGTGTGGGTGAGATGGTTATTCTTATACGATGAACCGAAACAAAAGTTCTGCCACACTGTTTAACAAGGAAGGTAGATAATGACAATGTATTGTATATGATGTTTACACCGGTAACACCATTAGGTGCCTTGGGCCTAACAAACAGTGTTAGTCTAAAGACAAAACCTGTTTATAAAGGTATTGAAGTTTCACTGAGGGCACAACCTGTACAGTACGGAGATTAGACCGGTTGGCGTGTGGACGGACAGCGTTGGTATATGAGATGTTTTTGCAATAGAGATATTGTTTACTTTCACCTGGACAAAAGTTGGGTATCTAAGGTGCAAGAATAAATTGTGGGAGTGAATTATACTCATCTTATAATGGTTTTCGGATAAAATCCGAGATAAAATTGAGCGAGTATAACTGCAACCAAGATTTGGTTTCCAGTAAAACCGAAAACCAAATCGGTTTTAGTATATAAGGAAGCTCTCTTTCGGAAGGAAAACTCCGGAAAAGTGCTCAAAATTACGCAATGCCTTCGTCTGTGCTAGAGACATGCCGTCTAAAAGAAAAAACATTTTCATTTTCTTGAAAAATGTTTTGAAGACTTCAGACGAAAAACTCCATGAAATTACAGAATCATTACTCAAACCCCTTGGTCCTTAATATACCCAGTTAAACTATTTCGATCATTCATGTTTTCATAAATAAGAGCAGGTATTAAGGTTATTCATTTCAAAGCAGAGAATAATTGTCAAAAAAACATATCATATGAGGAGTGAAGAAATATACAAAACATAGACTTTGGCTTCAAATCAAATCCAGTTTCCTTAAAATATACAGAAAAAGAGTAATAATGGATGTGGAGAAACAGTATAATATTTCAATTGTTGCTTACTAAATAGGGTGAAGTATATTATTGCAATAAAAATGAGTATACTGGCACTACCCAACCAAATCTATTTGTGAGAAAACTCTAAAATGCATCGTTCTTTATTTCGTTGTTTTATTTTCCTCCTATTGTTGTTAAGTCCATTCTCAACATCTGCTGACATCATTACGCTTCAAAATGGCGATCTGTTACATGCTGTTGTTAAAGAGAAAACGGATCGACAGATATATATTGAACACGTGAACCTTGGTACTTTTTCAATTCCCTTGGAAAACATAGTATCGATCAATTACGAAGGGGAGACAGTATCCGACAAAAAGATTGCCGTTACCCCTCCTGCCGATAAAGGCCTTTTTTATACAGGATTCTTTCGTAACTGGAAACGTACTCTTGAAGTTGGCCTCAACGGAGCGGTCGGTGTTTCAGATAATTCGAAGTTTCGCTCAGTATTTGAAATGAAATACGAGGACTCTAAAGTGCGTTGGCTCTATTCAATGTTCTATCTTTTGACCGAGGAAGATAAAGAGACCGAAGAAAATCGCTTGACGGCCAATCTGATCAGAGATTGGCTCGTTCCCGATTCGAAATGGTTTTACTTTTCCAAAGTCGGTTACGACTGGGATCGATTCAAGGATTGGGACTATCGTATCAGATCTGCAGGAGGGCTCGGCTATGAATTTATTAAAAACGAGAAATTGAAGATACTCAGCAGGTTTGGACCAAGTACCTACCATACCGTGGGAGATGAGAATGATACAACGGTAATTGAAGCGAACTTTGGCCTAGAAATGTTGTGGAAGATCAGAGGTAATCATACTCTTGGGATCAAGAACGATCTTTACCCGAGCATATCAAACAAGGGCGAATATAGAAACGTCTCTACTCTCGACTGGAAGATTGATTTAAGTTACTACCGTGACTTGGGAGTAAAATTTGGATTATACAATGAATTTGATTCAACCGAAGACGATCAATACGATCTCAAGTACAGCATTTCCCTCATCCTAGGATTGTAAAAATAGGATAATAGCAGGACCGCTCATATACCTGTCAATATGAGACACACATTTATTGAATTACCATAGCCTTGGTTTGAAAGCATTACTTTTGTAAGTTTTTTACCTAAGCCGTTAAGGCTACAAAAGATATTCTAACGAGGAGACTGCCGTCTTTATGGCGTTGAGAGACCCAATCTTCAGATCATCTTCTGAGATCTCTCCGACACCTCTTCGATTAATAACTCCTGTCACGCATCCACCTTTCAGACCCATTGAAGCAGTGAGTGTTAGGAGTGTCGAAGATTCCATCTCATAGTTCAACACATGAAGTTCTCTCCACTCTTCTGTTGCCCCCCGGAATCTTTTCAATAGATATTTTCGAAACCCACTCTCCCGCTCCTCCCCCGGGTAGAAGGTATCAGAAGAGGCGGTGATCCCCACATGGTATTTCACCCCTATCTGTTTTGCTCCATCAATAAGGGCATTGAGCACCTGATGATGGGCAACTGCAGGAAATTCAATGGGTGCGTAGTGAGTTGATGCACCATCAAGTCGTACCGCACCGGAGGTGATAATGACATCACCGATACCGACATAATCCTGAATTGCTCCCGTGGTCCCCACCCTGATGAAGGTGGTAACCCCCAACTGTGCCAACTCGTCAATGGCTATTGAGGCCGAGGGTCCACCGATCCCGGTTGAGGTAATGAGAAGCGAATTTCCCTTCACCTTGACCAGATAGGTGCAAAACTCCCTATTCCACGCTAACTGTTCATAATGGGCGTGGTAGAGCTTGGAGATATTTTCTGCAATAATTTTTGATCTGAAAGGGTCTCCCGGGAGAATCGCAATTTTTGCATCCAGGACCGTATCTTTACTGAGGCCTAAGTGGTATACTGTTTTCATGGTGCTCTTTTATATAGTGGTTGAACCACAGGGTTTTCATTCAAGCACTATATTAGCATTGCCATTACCTGTCAATGCTATTTATGGAATGTATTGACATTTTGTATGAAGATTGTTACGTTGGAACCATGAAGAGAACAAGACTATTTCCTCCAGTAAAACCGTATTACTCGGGTTTCCTCAAGGTCTCAAAACTTCACACGCTCTATTACGAAGAGGTAGGGAACCCTCAAGGCAGGCCGGTAATTTTTCTCCACGGTGGTCCGGGTGTTGGCATTCATCCGGGTTATCGAAGATTCTTCGATCCTGAATTTTACCGGGTGATCCTTCTCGATCAGCGTGGATCGGGGAAGAGCACACCTTTCGCTGAACTGCGTGAGAATACAACGTGGCACCTCGTTGAAGATTTAGAGAAACTCCGGAAGCATCGCAACGTTAAGAGATGGATTGTGACGGGAGGAAGTTGGGGCAGTACCCTTGCCCTAGCCTACGCACAATGTCATCCAAAAAGCGTAAAAGGGATGATCATACGAGGTGTTTTTACGGCCCGTGCTTCAGAGATTGAGTGGCTATTTTCTGAACAGGGAGCCGGTCAGATATGGCCGGATGAGTTCGAAAAACTCCTCTCAATTTTACGGAAAGATGAAAAGAGGGAGATTATCAAATCATATGGTAAGCGACTCACCTCAAAAAAGAGTGAGATAGCCTGGGAGGCAGCCCAGGCCTTTGCGAACTGGGAAGGTACCATCATGAATCTTGTGCCGGATGAGAAGACAAAGGCCTCATTTTTAACGAAAGAGCGTATCATAGCCTTTGCAAAAACGGAGTGTTACTACGCATCACACAATTTTTTCATGAAATCAAAAAAGAACGGCCTGTTCCAGGATATAGATAAGATAAAAAATATTCCCTTAACCATTGTTCAAGGCCGCTACGACACAATCTGTCCTATGCGATCTGCCTACGATCTCCACAAATCCCTCCCCAAGTCAAAACTCATCATTGTCCCTACCGGCTCCCACTCTCCTCTAGAGGCCCCGATGAGAAATGCCTTAATCAAGGAAGGCGAAGAGTTTAAAAACCTTTGGTGAACATCTGTTGTGTTGCATATACCCCTCTTTTATAATGATGGACATTAGGCAACAGTGGCAAATTAATTAAGCCTACCCTTACAGACGTGAAATTGCAATAATGAAATATAACCCTGAAATTCATAGACGCCGGTCTATCCGATTAAAAGAATATGATTATTTACAGGCTGGATCATATTTCGTAACACTATGTTCATGGAACAGGGAACGTCTCTTCGGGAAGATTTCAAATGCCGAGGTTGTATTGAATGAATATGGTCAGGTTGTGATGCAGGAATGGATTAATACCGGTACATTACGGCCGAATGTTGAATTGGAGAAATATGTTGTCATGCCGAATCATTTTTATGGAATATTGGTGATTAATGATCGTGTGGGTACGATACAACGTAGGGGCATGGCGCGCCATGCCCCTACACGGGAATTTGCCAAACCAATTGCACAATCATTGCCATCAATTATTGGATCATTCAAATCTGCCGTTACAAAACAAATAAACCGTTCCCGTAACACCCCAGGGTATCCCGTCTGGCAACGCAATTATTATGAACACGTTGTTCGAAATGAAAAGGAATTACAATCCATCCGTGAATACATCGTTAACAATCCCCTGCATTGGGATCTGGACGAAAACAATCCGGAAAATATAACACCAACGTAGGGGCAGGTTACAAACCTGCCCTTACAGACCCCTTGAATGTTTTAAATTGCAAAACAAACACGCCCTTTTATAATAACAGTACAAATCACTTTTAACTCATTTTAATACAGTAAAGGAGATACTTTTCACTTTTGTAACAGAGTTTGAAAATGTTCAGTTTAGCCAACTATATATCAAAAAAAGAGATAGCCGAATTCTGTCGGAGAAACCATATTATTAAACTCGCTCTCTTCGGTTCTGCTCTGCGGGGCGAGTTAAAACCCGAAAGTGATATTGATATTCTTGTCGAGTTTGAGGAAGATCATATTCCAGGCATGATTACTTTCTGTGGGATGCAGAATGAGCTTTCTGATATGATAGGTAGGGAAATTGATTTACGGACTCTACAGGATTTGAGCCAATACTTTCGGGATGAGGCTGTAGAAACTGCATTGGTGCAATATGAACAGAAATGACATGCTCGACTCTTACATATGATTGAAGCTGCTCATGATGCGCAGTCGTTTCTATCTGGAAAATCTTCTATGACCTACAGGATGACCGCCAACTGGCTTTTGCAGTTGTTCGTACCCTTGAAATAGTTGGTGAAGCAGCTTCTCAGGTTTCACAGGAGCTTTATGACCAGTATCCAAATATGAAGTAGCGTGACATTATTAGTATGCGAAACAAGCTGATTCACGCTTATTTTGATATCAACTACAAAATCGTATGGGCGGCTATACAGGATGATATTCCAAAATTAATCCCTGAGCTTCAAAAGATTTTGGATAAAAACTGATTGTACTAGTTGAATATTCTATAAGTTTTTATCCATTGACAAATTCTTTCATTCCTCAATCTTATCCCTTGTCTCTGAAATGTTTTATTGCAAAACACCCCACTCTTTTATAATATTGGCAATAGCTAGCAGTTATAAATCACTTTTATCACATTGAAATATCATCAAACAAGATAGTTTTACTTGGTTTTGAATAAGTAAGCTTTTCAAATACATTTTCTCACTACAGGTGGTTGTTTGCTTAGAATAACGTGACTCATGAATAAATACAGAATGTATGTTGATGAAGTTGGCAACCCGGATCTCGGTAATGCTGATAATCCTAACCACCGTTTTCTAAGTTTAACAGGTATTGTTATTTCCCTTGCAACAGTAAAAGACCAGTTGCATCCTTCATTCGAGGAGTTAAAAACAAGGTACTTTAGCCATCACCCTGATGATCCGATCATTTTTCATCGCAGAGAGATGGTTAATGCCAAGCCTCCTTTTGAAAAATTACGTGAACCTGCTATTCGTACTGTTTTTGATGATGCACTTCTCCAACTGATATCTTCACTTGATTACACGGTTATTACGGTTGTTATTGATAAATATGAACATTCATTACAATACACAAGCTGGCGCTATGACCCATATCACTACTGCATGGAAATTCTTCTGGAACGCTATGTTCTTTTTCTTGAACGCACAAAACTGCTTGGTGATGTTATGGCCGAATCACGTGGAGGAAAGGAGGATATGCGCCTGAAGAAATCATTTAAACGTATTTGTGCAGAGGGTACTAATTATATAAACGCTGACCGTATCAAGAAAGTCTTAACAAGCTGTCAACTGAAGATTAAACCAAAAATGAATAACATCGCCGGTTTACAGCTTGCGGATATACTCGCTCATCCCAGTCGCAGAGAGATATTGATTGAAAATAAAAAAATTGATGAAAAACGCAAGAATCTATTTGCTGATCAAATCGTAAAAGTACTACAAAGAAAATATGACAGAGTTGAAGAGAAGATATACGGGAAGAAAATGCTGCCATAAAAAAAGGCCCTTTCGGGCCCGATGGCTTGCGCCATCCACCTCCACCATCATGTGGATTGTTTATAAATTTAGTATATAATACTTTCCCTGTCAATAGAAAACTTATATATCAGGAAATAAAAATGTCTAATATTATGAATAGGCTCTGGGGAGTCGACTACGCCCTTTTTCCGGAAAGGTGCTACTATCACCGTAGCTACAAACCTCTTTATATCAGAACTAAGGACAGAAATATTTATTTGCAAACGGCAAAGCAAATAAAACATAAGCTATTTTAAAGCAGTAAATTATGATTAATTTGTTTGCATATAGTTTATTTTGAAGTAGCGATTTGAAATGCTCTTTTTTGACAACTAAATTGCAAAATCAAGATTAAGGTTGATTAAGAAGAATATACATTTATGAGTAGGAGTTATGACGTCTGAAGAATTTAAAAAACTGGAAGATAATCTCTGGAAATCGGCGGATACCTTGCGGGCGAATTCAGATCTGAAATCATCTGAGTATTCAACTCCGGTCCTGGGTCTGATTTTTTTGAGATTTGCTGATAATAAATACAGCATGTATGAAAAGGAGATTCTTAAAGAGTACGAGAAACTGAAGGGCACGCGCAGAGAGAAGTCTTTAAGTGAAATTTCTATAGAGAAATGCGGTTTCTATCTGCCGGATCATGCCCGTTACGATCATTTATTGAAGCTGCCGGAAGAGAAGAAGATTGACAAGGCGATAAAGAAGGCCATGGAGTCTATTGAAGAGTATAAACCTGAATTAAGGGGCATCCTTCCTCAGGACGAATACTTCCGGCTTACACGTACAGATGCGACCATCCCTAAAAAATTACTGAAAAACTTTTCCAATATTCCCAGAGACGCAACCGGCGATATGTTTGGACAGATTTATGAATATTTCCTCGGCAATTTTGCCCTGGCAGAAGGGCAAGGTGGAGGAGAGTTCTTTACACCACGTTCTGTAGTACGCCTGATGGTAGAGATCATTGAACCTCATCACGGTACGGTTTTTGACCCGGCCTGTGGTTCCGGTGGTATGTTTGTACAATCAGCTCATTTTGTAGAGCAAAGGACAAATTCAAAAAAAGCAGACACCAGTCTCTTTGTATACGGACAGGAAAAGACACTGGAGACGGTTAAACTGGCCAAGATGAATATTGCCGTTAACGGACTTCGCGGTGATATACGGCAAGCTAATACTTACTATGAAGACCCTCACGACAGCTTTGGCAGATTTGACTATGTCCTTGCCAATCCCCCATTTAACGTGGACGACGTTAATCTTGGAAAAGTGGAGCAGGACAGGCGATTTAACACCTACGGTATTCCCCGCAATAAATCAAAGACAAAAAAGAAGGGTGAAGAGACCTGCCCGAACGGAAACTATCTCTGGATTGACCTGTTTGCCACTTCTTTAAAAAAGGATGGAAGGGCCGCGCTCGTTATGGCCAACTCGGCAAGTGACGCCCGGCACAGTGAAGCAGCTATCCGAAGGAATCTCATAGAAAACAATCTGATTTACGGCATGCTGACTCTGCCATCCAATATGTTTTATACGGTAACTCTTCCGGCTACCCTCTGGTTTTTTGACAAAGCAAAAACTGATGACAGGATTCTGTTTATCGATGCCAGGAGTATCTTTACCCAGGTTGACCGGGCACATCGGGAATTTTCCGAGGAACAGGTGCAGAATATTGCCATTATCAGCCGACTTCATAAAGGCAACAGAGAAAGCTATGTTGAACTTGTTCACCGCTATTTTCAAAATGGATTTTCACGACTGAAAGAGTACGGCTCTTCCCTTAAAGATGTATCAAAGAAGGTTACCGGATTTCTGGCAGAATACAAGGTAAAGAACACTCCTGACTTTTCGTCTGTGATCGACAGCGCTAAAACATTACAGGAAGGATTTCAGAAATATGAAAAAAACTATTCGGTTGATACTATTGATAAGTCAAATAAGGAGCAGATTAAACTTGCTCTTAAGGTAAAGCCGTTTTTTGAGGCCTTGCATCAGTTACTGAAAACCGTTGATAAAGAGGTGCGTCATATTGAAAAAAATAATGGCGGTTCAAAAGACTTGAAGGCTCTGAGAATTGAACTGGAAGAACTGCACAGGGAAGTTAAGGAAACAGAGTATTTCTTTGCTCATATCAACTGGCTGCAGGACCGATTCCCCGAGGCCAGATATGATGATGTTACGGGGCTTTGCAAACTGGCTACAATTGACGAAGTAATAGAACAGGACGACTCTCTCAATCCCGGTCGTTATGTAGGTGTGGTGATTGAGGAGGATGGCAAGACCGAAGAGGAGTTCATTGCCGAAATTGTGGGGCTGAATGATGAACTGGAAAACTTGAATAAGGAAGCAAAAAAACTGGAGAAGATTATCAGTAAGAATATTGCTCAGATTGCGGGGGAGGAAGAATGAAAGACTGGGTTGAATGCAGAATTGGAGATGTCACCAGTCTTCAACAAGGTCTGTGTATTAACAGCAATTCAAGACATTTATTAGATAATACAGGCTATCCATTATTGAGGATTACAGACCTAATAAATGGAACTGAAATACAGTTTATCAATAAGCATAAAGTTCCAAAGAGGTTTATAGCTAAGCCTGAAGATTTAATATATACGCGGACAGGGCAAGTTGGCCAAATTTTTAAAGAAAGAACAGGTATTATACATAATAATTGTTTTAAGATTATTCCAAACTCTAAAGTTGATAAGGATTATTTGTTTTGGTTTCTTAAAACAAAAGCAGCCTATGATTATGCAAATAGCGTTGCATCAGGAGCGGCACAGCCTGATTTAGGGCATATACCATTTAAAAGTATGCCATTTAAGTTTCCCCATCTTTCCATCCAGAAAAAAATCGCTTCTATCCTCTCTGCCTACGACGAACTGATTGAAAACAACAACCGGCGTATTGTCATTTTGGAAAAGATGGCCGAGGAAATCTACCGCGAGTGGTTTGTGCGCATGCGCTTTCCCGGACATGAGAAGGTGAAGGTGGTGAAAGGTGTGCCTGAGGGGTGGGAAATAAAACCAATGGAAGACATTACTGATGTGATTGATTGTTTACATACAAAAAAACCTGATAAAGTTGATGACGGGGAAGGATGGTTATTACAATTAGAAAATATTAAAGAAAATGGTAGGTTTAATAAAAGCTATAAATATATGATTTCAAGTTCAGATTATAATCTTTGGACGAAAAATATAGAGGTTAATCAGGGTGATTGTTTGATAACAAATGTTGGCCGTATAGCAGCAGTTGCTCAGATACCAAATGGAGTGAAAGCTGCACTTGGTAGAAATATGACAGCAATACGCCCATGTAAAATACCTGCGTCGTTTTTAATACAATATTTGCTTTCTCCACATATGCAAGAAGAAGTTTTAAAAAAACAGGACCTTGGTGTAATTATGGGTGCATTAAATGTTAAATCCATAAAAAAATTATCTATTGTTGTTCCTAGTATTAATTTGCTAAACAAATTCGATAACATTGTAGAGCCAATTCGAAATAAAATATGGAAAATCAATGACACAATTGTAAATTTGAAATGTTCCCGTGACCTGCTCTTGCCCCGCCTTATCAGTGGCAAACTGGATGTAGAAAAACTGGACATTGTATTTCCAATGGGAATGAGAAATGCCGATCCTACTGAAGGAAAGGAGGCGGAAGCTGCCTAATTTCATCTCTGAAGACCAGATAGAAAAGGCCATTGTTAAAGTCCTGACTGACAAGCTCGGCTATGATACCATTAACTGTTTTACTGCGGATGTGGAGAACTTGAATGATGGTTCTCATCGTACCACCAAGCAGGAGGTGGTTTTACCTGAAATCCTGAAGGAAAAGGTGGTATCGCTAAATGAAGAAATACCAGAAAAGGTAATAGACGACGCCCTTTCACAGCTTACGAAACCCAGATACGCAATGTCACCGATTCTGGCAAATCGTGAAGTGTATAATCTCATTCGTAACGGGATTCCTGTTGAATATGAAGGTGATGACGGAAAAACAGAACACGATTCTGTTAAAGTGATTGACTTTAATAATGCGGGAAACAATGACTACCTTGCGGTTACTCAGCTCTGGATAAAGGGAGAACGCTATCCGCGAAGACCGGATATAATCATCTACATCAATGGACTTCCGCTTGTCTTCATTGAACTTAAAAACTCCAATGTAAAGGTCAGGAATGCCTATGATGATAACCTGACCAATTACAAAAAGGACATACCTCAACTGCTTCAATATAACGCCTTCTGTATCCTCTCCAATGCCATTGAAACTAAAGTGGGTTCTTTCAGCGCGGGATGGGAACACTTTTTCAACTGGTTTCGTGTCACTGACGAAAAAGAGAAAATTGACCGTACTCAGATTAAACGGGAAGGAACAAGCCTGGAAAGGGCTGTTTCCGGTCTGCTTGCCAAGGACAGACTGCTGGACTATATTGAAAACTTCATTATCTATCATAAAGAGACAACCAAGATTGTTGCACAGAACCATCAGTTTATCGGTGTAAACAAGGCAATTGTCTCCTTTTCCGAGCGAGAGGGAAAAGAGGGGAAGCTCGGTGTTTTCTGGCACACACAGGGTTCGGGAAAGAGTTTCTCCATGATTTTTCTTTCCCGCAAGATTTTCAGGAAGTTTACCGGGAATTATACTTTTGTCATTATCACAGACCGTGATAATCTGGACGGCCAGATCTACCGCAATTTCCTTAACACTGATACCGTTAAGAAAAACGAAGCTGCTCAACCCAAAAACAGTGCGGAAATGAGAGAGTTTCTCTCCAGGAATATGCGCTTTGTCTTTACCCTCATACATAAATTTCGTTACGACAAAGGGAAGGAGTATCCTCTTCTTTCTGATCGTGACGATATTATTGTCATAGTCGATGAAGCTCACCGCACTCAGTATAAGAACCTTGCTGAAAATATGAGGAAAGGGCTTCCAAACGCTCAGTATTTTGCCTTTACAGGAACACCTCTTCTTGGTAAGGAGAGAAAGACAAACGCATGGTTCGGCGATTATGTCAGTGAGTATAACTTTTCGCAATCAATTGATGACGAGGCGACTGTGCCTCTATTCTATCAGAAGAGGGTACCAGAGGTACTTATTCAGAACGAAAACCTGAGTGATGAATTTTATCAGATACTTGAGGATGAAAATCTCGATGATAATCAGCAGGCAAAGCTTGAAAAGGAGTTTTCAAAAGAGATTGAGGTTATTAAGCGTGATGACAGGCTGGAGACTATTGCTAAAGATATAGTTTATCACTTCCCCCGCAGGGGATATCTGGGAAAGGGCATGGTTGTTTCCGTAGACAAATTCACATCAGTAAAGATGCTTGAGAAAGTAGAGCATCACTGGAAAGAGGAAATCAAAAAACTGGTCGGCCAGGTATCAAGGGCACCTTCTGAAGCTGAAAAATCACGACTACAGAAGGTACTTGACTATATGCGCAGTGTAGAGATGTCGCTTGTAATAAGTGAAGAGGCAGGGGAAGAGGAACGCTTTGATAAACAGGATATTGACATTCGTCCGCATCGGAAAAAGATCAATTCAATAGACGAAAACGGACATGATATAGAGTACCGTTTCAAAGATCCTGCAGACAGACTGCAGATTGTCTTCGTTTGTGCCATGTGGATGACGGGCTTTGATGCTCCAACCGTTTCAACACTGTACCTCGACAAACCAATGAAAGATCATACGTTAATGCAGACTATTGCCAGAGCAAACCGTGTCTGTTCTTATGAGATAAATAATGTTACGAAAAAGAACGGAGAGATTATTGACTACTATAATGTCTTCAGGAATATGAAGAAGGCCCTGGCTGTTTATGCCCTTGGAAGTGACGATGCCGAAGAGGAAGAGCCGGTACAGGAGAAATCTGTGCTCTTTGACCTGCTTGATGATGCGCTAGAACAGGGGGCTGCATTCTGTCGGGAACATGAAATAGATCTGAAAGCACCTCTTTCATCACGTGAGGTGTTTAAAAATATTGAACAGTTTAATGATTTTGCCAATAAACTTCTTGAAAAAGATGAGTACAAGAAGCAGTTCTTTGTTTACGAGAACACGGTATCCTCTCTCTATGAAGCATGTAAGCCTGAGATTTTAACATACAATGCCCGTCCACTTGTTTTTGTATTTCAGTACCTGCGTGGTGTAATTGACAGCATTGTAGGACAGGCCGATATTGATAAGGTTAAACAGAAAATATCAGACCTCCTGGACCAGAGTGTTGTAACGGATAACGAAAAAACAGCTGTAATGGAGCATCAGGCCGAATTTCAGATTATTCAGAAAGGGAAGACGTGGGATTTAAGCAAGATCAACTTTGATAAACTTAAGGAAGAGTTTAAGGATAAGGAGTATAAAAATATAGAGATAGCGGATCTGCGTTCTTTCATAGAATCGAAACTTGAAATGATGTTGCGGGACAACTCAACAAGAACAGACTATGCACAAAAACTCCAGGAGATTATTG
The DNA here is from genome assembly GCA_965222815.1 of Candidatus Scalinduaceae bacterium. GTDB lineage: Bacteria > Planctomycetota > Brocadiia > Brocadiales > Scalinduaceae > SCAELEC01. Next base: position 2,562,387 of record CBDCUS010000014.1, on the reverse strand, counting down.
ATAACTATAATGCCGGCGGTTCATCAACAGAGAACTATTTCAACGATCTTGTCAATTTTGCTGAAAATCTCAAAAATGAAGATGAGCGTCACATAAGGGAAGGGTTATCAAAAGACGAACTTGAAATCTTTGATGTCCTGAAAAAAGATACAATGACAAAGGATGAGGAGAAGAGGGTAAAGCTTGCCGCAAAAGATTTACTGCATAGATTGGTGGAAGAGCATCCAAGAGTCCTGGTTCAGGACTGGCATAAGGATAGCCAAAGCCAGAGAAAAGTGAGAAGTGCAATAGAAGATGTCCTGGACAGAGATCTTCCGGAGAGTTATGACAGGGTTGAGTTTAGGATAACATGTGATCATGTATATGAGTTAGCGTATGAATATGCGTCCAGGGGAATAAAATGGGCTGCGTAATAAACAAATTAATAGATTTATCTTTATTAAAGGGGCAAAACCTTCCTTGTCTACATATGATCTGTATAGAAAATAAGAAAATCGAGGATGGTAAATCTTTTAATATTTACGATGTAGGTTCAGGTTTGAATCCTGCACCTACACAAAATAAAGATGTGAAATTATGAGAATGTTACTTTGTGCGGCAACTTCATTAAAGCCTCAGGAAAATTTCCATCTATTGATTTTCAGAGATTGGGAATGCCTCAATAGATTGGACAAAAAAAGAGAGTGTAAAAGCAAAGTTAAAAGTTATTGTAAAGCGGACTTTAAGAAAGTATGGCTATCCTCCTGATATGCAGAAACTGGCAACTGAAACTGTATTAAAACAGGCAGAGTTGATTGCAGAGGAGTTGACAGTTCGAGACTGAGATAGTAAAAAGCGATTGTTAAAAAACCTGTGAGAGGATTATGTGTCTATCTGCATTTTATGTGCAAACAAGGAGAAATGAACATATTTGCTGTTTCTCAAATGTAATTTAATTGAAAGATTCGGATGAGTGAACAACAACCACATATTATTGTTATTGGTGGACCTAATGGTGCTGGAAAATCGACGACTGCTCCGGCTTTGCTCCAAGGGATTCTTGGAGTGACTGAATTTGTAAATGCAGATACAATTGCCCATGGGCTGTCAGCTTTTAAACCTGAAGGTACGGCATTTTATGCCGGAAGGATCATGTTAGAAAGGATACATTGGCGAACGAGCGAATGGATTTTGCATTCGAAACACCCTCGCGAGTCGTACTTTTGCACCATGGATAAAAGAACTTAAAAAGAAGGGTTTTATATTCCACCTTATTTTTCTCTGGCTCCCAAATGAGGAGTTTGCAATAGCGAGAGTTGCCGAAAGGGTTCGCATGGGTGGGCATAATGTACCTGAAGAAATCGTGAGAAGGAGATATAATAAAGGTATAGGAAATTTTTTCAGGCTTTACAAACCGTTGGCAGATACATGGTTTTTTTATGATAATTCTTTTACTGGTTCACCAAAGCTTTTGGCATCAGGGGGAACGGGAATCGGCACATCGATTCAAAATGTAGCGATTTGGAAGCGCATTCAGGAGGAATATAATGGTTAATAAAGGAGTAAAAGATAAAATTTCTGAAATATTTGAGGACAAAGAAAAGATAACAAAAGCTTTGTCCAAAGGTGTTAATGAAGCATTACTTCAGCATAAAAAGGCAGGTAATCCTGTTGCGTCAATGAAAGACGGAAAGGTCGTCCTGATTCAACCTGAAGATATTGTTGTTGATGACCAAGAGTAGTGGATCATGACTATTTACCTTTATAGAAGAATGAAAAAAAGGAATCCATCTCATTATTCATTAATAATCTTATGCACTCTTCTCTGCATATAACTCCGTCCTTTAGTGCTTCAATGCCTTTTACTTCTCTCCCAGAGGCTGCAGAATTCCGCATTTTCGTCATAAGTACAATATTTTTTTACCGTCCATTTCAATGACAAAGGTGCTATTACGGTGGTGATAAAGGCCATGCAGATCAGGGCTGAAAATTGATCCTGAGTGAGTAGGGGTTCACTTATAGTCTTACTGGCAATTAATTTATCACTCAACTTAATAACCACGGCGGCAACCACCATTTCAACTGCACCACGGCCGTTCATTCCACACCCAATGATAGCAGAACCCCAAAATTTATGTCCATAGAGAAAGGCTCCAGCTCCACTACCTATTAACTTCCCAATAATTGCGATTAACGTAATAGTCAGGGTGAAGAGTATGAAAGGCCATTTCCAATGAAAATGGAGATGAAAAGAGAGAGAAACAAAGAATATGGGTGCCATAAAACCGTAACTCAAACTGTAAAAACGATCATTGATCTTTTGATAAAACCCCTTGTCTATGATCTCCTTCCGTACGAATTGCCCGGCAAGGAACGCACCGATGATCAGGTGAAGACCGGCTTGTTCTGCAAAATAGCCCACAAGCAGAGCGGAGATTAGGGCAAACGTAAACGTTTTTGCTTCACGATCATCCAGTTTCCTTATAATTTTTGGTATGATAAATTGACCAATGAAAATGGTAAAAGCGAAAAAGGCCACTACCTTAAATACCACAAACGAAATATGTATTGCCTCAACCTTGCCGCTTTCAGCCAGACTCAACAGTATTGACAGAGAGACCAATGCAAGAATGTCGTCAACAATTGCGGCTCCGATAATGATATGTCCTATTGTAGTATTCTGGATCTGCATGTCATGCAATATCCGAGCCTGGACAGCTATAGCCGTAATAGAAAGTCCCATTCCCACAAACAGGGATTGATAAACCGATCCTCCAAACATCATACAGGTAAAGAATCCGAGAGTAAATGGAAGGACAAATCCACCAAGGGCAACGGCGATGGACGGCCATATATGCTCTACAGCCTCTTTCGGGTCCATCTCCAATCCGGAATGGAACATGAGGAAGAAAATACCAAACTCTGCTATGAGTTCAATGGGTTCAGAGGCGTTAACGATACCTAATAGAGGAGGACCCAGGATGAGTCCTGCCAACAATTCTCCCATTACCACAGGTAAGCCGAATCGGGCAAAAACCCTTCCCAGAAACCATGCCAGGGTTAAAATGATAACAATATGTATAACAAGATGCTCAGTAATCATAATCTAAAGAAACGTTAAAGCCTCTACACTTATAAAAGGGATTACGAAATGGGTATTATGATACTCCATAGAGACCTCTTTTTCCATAAAATAAGAGATCAATTTTTAGTTTAAAAGAGAAGGTGTTATTGATTGAGATCAGTGCATATTTGCCTCTGTTATCCTTTTTTTGATATGAATTCTCCTTCGATGTAGCGGTGAATAATGGAGGAGATAAGTGTTTGGTAGGGTAATCCCATTTCCATTGCTTTCTTTTGAATACCAACAAAATCATGGTCGTACATGCGTATAGTAATCCGCTTCTCTTTTTTTAATGTATTTTCTGCTGTAGTTTTAATGGTGTCCCGATCTTTTTTTGTGGGAGTTGACAGCTTCATTTTTCCCTCTTCATACGCCTGTATGAGATCTTTTTCTTCCTTATCGTATTTCACGGTAGTTTTCCTCCTTTTTCTTTTAGATAATCTTTGGTAGCTTTTCTACTAGGAATTATTGTTTTTAAATAAATATGCTCTTTTTCAATTACGTGCGGAACGAGATAAATATAATCTTCAACAATCACAAAGTATATTTTCTGCCTAGGATATTTCTTTTGATCAGGATGGTCAGCTATTTTCCAGATATCACCTCGTGATAAATGAAAAATTACTTGTTCAAATGATATGTTTCTATTATCCTTTAACCACTCATTTTTTTCTGGTTCCCACTCATATTTCACAAATAGATTGTACATCATTTGTGTGTACATGCCAAGGTGTTTTTATTAATAGGACCAAAACTCATCATTCAATCGAAATATTGTGACTGCAGTTTTTCTCGTGGTCTATGAATGGTACATTTGATATAGTACGAGTACATCATATGAGATTAAGTAGATGCTATATTGATAAACGTAATCACAGGCTGATTCGATAAATATGAAAACATAAATCTACTGAGCTATTTCTTTAGAAATTCAGGAAATATTCCCCTCTATGTTCATCCCTTTATTCACAATGGAAAATAGAGCTAGCCAATAGATCTCTTCTCATTTATATTGATATACTCATTTGATAATGGTTTTCGGATAAAATCAGGTATAAAATTGAGCGAGTAAAGTCAGCGGCGCCTTTTGTCCGAGGATAACCGCAACCAAAATTTGGTTTCCAGTAAAACCGAAAACCAAATCGGTTTTAGTAGAGAAGCGGAACAGGCAAATGTAAATATATCTAACAAACAATTATGGAGATTAATATGATGGAGGATGAAAATACCAGGTATTATGATGATAATGGAGAGGAGTTGAATCCGAACCTTATTCCCAAGCCAGATATGTGTACTACATGCAGAAAAGATGATGATGAAAAGGAAGAGATTGTGTGTAATCTCAACAGACTTGATCAAGCCGGTGAAGAGGAGTTCATCTGTTTTGCATACGAATCAAAATTTGAGGAAAAGAGAGAAAACGATGAAGAGAGAGATGAGGGGATAAAATTTTGAAGAGTTTCAGAGAGGGAGAAATGGAAGCGAGATCGATTTATGAATTTACCATGAATGACATAGAGGGGAAACCTGTCCAGTTCGATGTATTCAAGGGAAGAGTCCTCTTCATAGTAAATGTTGCGAGTAGGTGTGGTTTTACACCTCAATACAAGGGCCTTCAAGAGTTGTATGAAAAATACAGGGAGCACGGTTTTCTCATCCTCGGTTTTCCGGCAAACAATTTTTTACGCCAGGAACCGGGAAGCGATAGTGAGATAAAGGAGTTCTGCTCCTTACATTACCATGTCTCCTTTCCACTCTTTTCAAAAATCTCCGTTAAAGGAGAAGATATTTCGCACCTCTATACATTTCTCACAGAAAAGGAAACAAATCCAAGATTTTTTGGTACAATAAAGTGGAACTTTACAAAATTTCTCCTTGATCGTGAAGGTACTGTTGTAGATCGCTTTGCGCCAATCACCAAACCTAACAGTAAAAAGGTGACAAAGAGAATTGAACAGGTATTAGGCTTAGTTTAATAAAATGGGTATGAGATGTGTGTCACTATTGGGAACCGTCTTCCTTGTCTCTCTGTTTCTCTCTCAATCCGATGCAGAGGAGCAGGAAACTGCAAAGGCTTTGCATGTCAAGAAAGAGCAATTTTTATATGAGAGGAAATGTTCAAAGTGTCATACCCTTGGCCGTGTTTTTGCCGATCCAAAGACCCCTGATGAGTGGCGAACATGTGTTACTCGAATGAGGGAGAAGAGCCCAAAGTGGATTACGTCTGAAGAGGGGGAGCAGATAATCGGAGAAATCTTAGATACGGGAGGAGATGTAGTGGGCACCTTTCCTCAGAAGAAAAAGTATGCCGATGCAAAGCTGCTCTTAATTGATAGGTGTACTGAGTGCCACTCTCTTAACAGGATACTGATGGCAAGAAAGACAAGAGGAGGATGGAAGCAAACGGTATTGAAGATGCGAAAAAAATCACCGGAGTCATTTCTTGATGAGGACATACCGATCCTCACCGATTATCTTGCCGAGAGAGGAGAGATGCTACGAGATGATCAGGCGGCTCAAATAATGGTGGCCAAATGCCTGGTTTGTCACGATGCGGCGAGGATACTTCTTGAACGTAAATCGAGAGCTGAATGGGAAAAGACAGTTCGTGATATGCAAGAGTATGCAAGGAAAACATTTCTTCAGGACTGGTTTATGTCGAGTGAGTTTACCCTCATTGTTAACTTACTTGAGCAGACACAGGGGATTGAATCGGGTGGTTATTAATATCCCGATTGTATAGGAACTCCTATTTTAAGACATCTTTTAGACAGGATTTGCAAGATAATAAGAGTGCAAATCCTGTCTATCCAGTTATTCTTGAAAAATAAATAAGTTAATTGTTTGCAATTATTCAGCTTTTAAACTATTTAAACTTTTGGAGCAATTTGCAAGATTACTCCAGCTCGGAAACTAATGGAGACATACTTAGCGTAGTTGTGGGTTAATAGAATAGTTTTCTAAGCTATTAATGCAAGCTTGCAATTTGTTCAACGAGAAAGGAGCGATCTGAATGAATACGTGTAGTCTATCTGATTTCGTTGAAATTATTAAACCTTGGCTTTCAAGTGATTATCTTCAGAAAGCCTCTGTGGATAAAGAGGGTCGTTTAACACTGCTTTTTACGGACGGTATACAAAATGTATACCACATTGATGATTGCACTGAGGCTCAATTAAAGGAGGTCCTTGATGATTTTAGAAAGAGGGGTATCCAAGTCGAAGAGTAATGTTCAGTATATATACTCCTCTGATAATATTTTTTCGGATAAAATCCGGTATAAAATTGGACGAGTAAAATCCTCGGCGTCTTATGTCCAGGGATAATCGCAACCAAGATTTGGTTTCCACTAAAAACCAAATCGGTTTTAGTACAATACAAAGAAGTTGATCGGAGTGGACAAAGGTTGTAGGGGTATGGGCTGGGATGGGGGGTATTAACTCACTCTCCGTGTGAGGTACCCAAGTCTTGGTTTCCTCCCGAGTGGGGTGTAAACCTAACCCTTTCCCCTGTTTCTTAACTGCAGGGTTTTCATAGAGGCACTCATTACAACAGACTATAAGGGGTAGGGACGTTTATTCATGGAAGGTGAAGATCTTTCGAAGCTTCGTATTGCGAAGAGACAATATCTGGTAGAGCATAAGGGTCGGAAAAGATATTTTGCTCTACTGATCGTATCAGCCGTTACTGTGTTTGGCGGTGTTCTCTATGCAACCGGTATTTTGAAACTCGCAGTAAAGGTAGAGGTCACCTATCTGACAACCGTCTATCCTGCTCAGACATTCACCCTGATGAATGCCAGCGGATATGTTGAGGCCCAGAGAAAGTCTGCAGTTTCCTCAAAGATAACGAGCTGGCTTTTAGAGCTGTTTGTAGAAGAGGGAAATATAGTGAAAAAGGGAGAGATCATAGCTACCCTGGAAAATAAAGACATTCTCGCTGCACTTGAGAGGGCAAAGGCAAATATTGAAGTGGCCCGTTATGAAAAGGAGCTGGCTGAAGCCGAGCTCACCGAAGCGACCCTTGCCTTTAATCGTACCAAAGAGTTGTTAGAGGATAAAGTCGTCTCTACGTCCGAATTTGATGTTGCTGAGGCGAGGTATAAAAGTGCTGTTGCAGCGGTATATGCCAAGCAGGCTTTTTCAAAGGCGGCAGAGGCAGCATTAAAGGAGGCCGAGGTGAGCCTTGAATATACGTTTATCCGGGCACCATTTGATGCAGTTGTGCTTACCAAGAATGCGGATGTCGGTGATATGATAACACCTGTGGGGGCTGCGGCAAACGTGAGTGCCTCGGTAGTAACCGTTGCGGACATGAACTCTCTGCAAGTTGAGGTTGATGTCTCAGAATCAAACATAGAACAGGTCAGGGTGGGACAACATTGCGAAATTCGGTTGGATGCCTTACCAAACGATCGGTACCGTGGAAAGGTGCATATGATCGTGCCAACAGCTGACAGGAGCAAGGCTTCGGTGCTGGTTAAAGTGGCGTTTGTAGAGAAAGACTCCCGCGTTCTTCCCGAGATGAGTGCCAAGGTCGCATTTCTCAAGCGTGAGATTACGCAGGAGGAGCAGATACCTCTGAGGGTGTTACCTCTATCGGTGTTTGCTGATGACAAAGAGCGGCAAATGGTCTATGTTGTGGAGAACAATCGTGCCACGGAGAAGAGGGTTGAGAGCGGGAGAACTCTTGACAACATGGTTGAGATTCTCTCCGGTCTTGAAGAGGGGGACAGGGTAATAGTATCACCACAGAGAAAGATAAAAGAGGGGAAAAAGGTAAAGATCAGTGAAGAGTAGGGTCCGAGAAGAAATAATTTTACAATCTCTTACACTCAGTTTTAGGTCAGATTCGGTCGAGCTGATTGAGCTGAACCGCAAGCGTAGCCTGAGCTACGTAGAGGATTCTGTGATTGAAGATCGGACGAATCTGACCTGAAAATGTGATGCCCGCCTGGCCTACCAGCCATTCGCCAGCCTGACGCCCTTTCTGGCGGGGACGGGCAAGAATGTAAAGTTATTTTTTCTCGTATCCGTAATGCAAAATAAAGATTTGATTGTCTCTATTCATAATGTAAGCAAGTCGTATCGGAGAGGAAACCAAACCATACCGGTCCTTGAGGATATCACGCTTGAAATTGAGAGAGGAACGTTTCTTGCTCTAATGGGACCTTCAGGCTCCGGGAAGAGCACGCTTCTCAATCTGATTGCAGGTCTGGACAGTGTTGACAATGGGACAATAGAAATAGGTGGTATGGGTATTTCGTCACTTCCGGAATCTGATCTTTCAAGGTGGCGTTTAGAAAATATCGGTTTTATTTTTCAGTTCTACAATCTCATACCCGTCCTCACCGCTTTTGAAAATGTGGAGCTTCCACTCCTTTTAAGCGGCCTTTCCAAACGGGAGCGGAGAGAACATGTGGCAACCGCCTTGAGAGTGGTAAATATGGAAGAACGCACCGGTCACTACCCTCATCAACTTTCCGGAGGGCAGCAACAACGCGTTGCCATTGCCCGCGCGGTAGTTACCGATCCTACCATTTTAGTTGCCGATGAACCAACAGGAGACCTTGACAGGAGAGCTGCTGAGAATGTCCTTGAACTCATGAGTCGTCTGAATCGTGACCTAGGGAAGACCATTATTATGGTTACCCATGACCCCTGGGCGGGGAAATGGGCACACTCTATTGAACATCTTGATAAAGGTGTCCTCAGTCATGATCTTTAAGATCCTGTATAGAAATGCGTTCCGGCACAAGCTTCGTACTTTTTTGACCGTAAGTGGAATGGCCATAGCTATTCTCGCTTTTGGATTACTCCACACCGTAATTGACGCTTGGTATGCTGGTGTAGAGGCCTCTTCAGCAACTCGACTGGTGACCAGGAATTCGATATCACTGATCTTTCGATTGCCCCTAGCGTATAGAGACACCATTCGTCATGTTGAGGGGGTAGAGGTGGTCTCATATGGCAACTGGTTTGGTGGTATCTATATCGATGAGAAGGATTTTTTTGCAAATTTTGCGGTAGAACCGGAGAGCTATCTGGACCTTTACCCTGAGTATCTGATCCCTGATGATCAACGGGATGGGTTTGTGAGAGATAGAAAAGGGTGTTTGGTAGGGAAGAAACTTGCAGATCGGTTTGGTTGGAGTGTTGGAGATACAATAACTCTTACCGGCACAATCTTTCCGGGTAAGTGGGACTTTGTTCTCAGTGCCATCTATGAGGGGTCTGATAAGAATATAGACGAGACACTCTTTTTTTTCCACTGGGACTATCTCAATGAGGCAATTAAAAAGAAGAATTCCATCTCCACCGACCATGTTGGTTTTTATATTATTGGCATAGAAGAACCCTATATGGCGGCAAGAATATCAGACACTGTCGATGCCCGCTTTAAGAACTCCCTTGCCGAGACCCGCACCGAAACAGAAAAAGCGTTTCAGTTGGGCTTTGTTGCTATGAGTGAGACGATTATTAAGGCGATCCAGCTTGTATCTCTTGTTGTGATCTTTATTATCCTGGCAGTAGTGGCTAATACGATGGGTATGTCCGTGCGTGAACGGATTGGAGAATTTGCCGTATTTAAGACCCTTGGTTTTCGTGCCTGGCAGATCTCTTTTCTCATTATTGGTGAATCGATGGTGATAACGGTTATAGGCGGGGCCACCGGTATCCTCCTCACCTTTCCAGCAGCCAAAGGTTTTTCGATGGCGGTTGGAAGATTTTTTCCTATATTCAATATTACCTGGCAAACTATCTGTTTGGACTTTACCGTTACGGTAATTGTTGGTTTAATCGCTGGCATCGTTCCTGCCTTTCGGGCGGTCACGGTTAACATTACCGAAGGGTTTAGGAGGATTGGATAGATGAGATTACTCTTTTTCTATAGCTTGCGCAATCTTTTAACCAGACGTTTTACCACAACACTTACGACATTAGGGATGGCCCTTGTTGTCTTTGTCTTTGCCTCCATAATTATGCTCGCTGAAGGACTCCAGAAGACCCTCGTTGAAACAGGATCGAGTGACAATGTCGTCATCCTCAGGAAGTCTTCCGAGACAGAGGTGCAGAGTAGGATTGATAGGCACCAGGCATCCATTGTCGAATCTTTGCCAGAAATAGCCTTTGGGAGGGAGGGACAACGTCTTTTTGCAAAAGAGCTATTGGTACTTATTACCCTGCAGAAGAAAAATAGTGACAGTATTGCGAATGTCGTTATCCGAGGGATTGGGAAAGAGTCGTATCTCTTACGACCTCAGGTAAAACTTATGGCCGGAAGAACACCAAGGTTGGGGACATCGGAAATTATGGTTGGCCAGAGTGTAGAAAAGCGTTTTCAAAATGCGGGTTTGCGGGAGAAACTGTTCTTTGCCATGAGATCCTGGGACATCGTCGGTATCTTTGATGCAGGAGATACGGGGTTTAGTTCTGAAATCTGGGGAGACGCAGATCAGCTCATGCAGTCATTCCGTCGGAGGGATTACTCTTCTCTCATTTTTCGGTTGAGAGACCCTTCGCTGTTTCAGGATTTCAAAAAACGTATTGCGGGAGATCCACGGTTTACCTTGGATGCAATACGGGAGAAAGCATATTACAAAAAACAGTCGGAGACGATGGCCACCTTTTTGCGTATTCTTGGCATATCATTAACTCTCATTTTTTCAATCGGTGCAGTGGTGGGGGCAATGATTACGATGTATGCTGCGGTTGCAAACCGTACAGCGGAAATTGGTACTTTGCGTGCCCTTGGTTTCCAGCGTAGGAGCATCCTCTTCGCCTTTCTTCTTGAGTCTCTTATCCTTGGTTTTTTTGGAGGTTGTGCAGGTCTCCTCTTTGCTTCACTCCTTCAGTTCATTACCATATCCACGACGAACTTTCAGACATTTTCCGAACTCGCTTTTAGCTTTGCTCTAACACGGGGAATTGTCATCAAGTCTCTCTCTTTTTCTCTCTTTATGGGGTTTGCTGGTGGAATTCTCCCTGCTATAAGGGCGTCACGAATGAACATTGTCGATTCACTCCAAGAGGTTTGAAAAACTTTAGATTGGAAAATCGAGAAGATAACTTCTTTCGTTTATGGGGAGGGACCTCAGTTCTTTTAAACAATATGTTATCGTGTGCATAGAGATTGGTGTTCATAGTCTTATTTGAAGGATCCCATAACTGCTGTCGAGGTTTGCCACATTGACAAATCTGATACATTATTTATAGTTTATATAATGATTGGTACATAAACCTGGAGCCATATAGAGACACCAGGTTATGGACTTTTTCCAGTACGGTGAGTAGAAGTGAATGAGATACTACAGACTTTTACCGGAGAAAATCATGGTAATGGAACATCTTTAACGGTAATGTATTTCTACGAATAGTAAAAAATAGGAGAATTCTTTATGATTACGTTTTGGATGCTGTTTCTTATGTTCATCTTATCTGTTCCAGTTTGCGGTGTTTTTGCTACCCATACAAATGCTGATATCACTTCACCTATCCAGGTGGAAGTGGAGGACACTCTCTTGACCATAAAGGTCCAGAGAGTACCTTTAAAAAATATTTTAACGGAGATCTCCAACCAGACAGATATAAAATTTGTTTTTCTCGTATCCTTAGATGAGCCTTATGATACCAGTTTTACCCGTTTACCCATGGAGAAAGGATTGAAGCAGTTACTCCATGGCTACAACTACTCTATTACCTTTCACGCGGAGAAATCGATGGGAGGAGAACAACGGATAAAAAAGGTTATCGTTTTATCGAAAGACGGTGAGGGTTCGCAGAGGAAAACGGGGGAGAATATAGCCTCTCCTGGAGATCCGGTACCAGGATTTGCGAGTGAAGAGATGGAGGAACAGTGGGGAATTAGTGAAGGGGAGGGTGGGAATGAAACTTTTGATGATTCCATGATAGACGGGTATCAGGGCGGAGGAATGTTAGAAGAATCCCCTGAAGAGATTGAACCTGAAATGGATCCTGTGAATGAAGAGATGCTACGCGAAATAGAGAGAGAAGAGATGGAGAGAGGAGGTAGAATCGATTATGAGGATGGCGATGTATAAGAGTAAGGGCATACGTAAGACAAGTATGCCCTTACTCCCTCATACTAGGCAGCTCTGCATTTAATCGTATCTTAATAGCATCCACGGCGCTTATGGACACAGTATCTATGGCTATGGTGTTTATGGTTATGATGCCAATACCTGTGCTCTCAATTGTTGCCATATCTGCCAAAGCTTACCGATACATATGTTAATTTCTTGTAAGATACATAACTGTCTCCCACTCTCTTAGAGAGAAATTGTTCCAGAAAGTTTCCTAGTAAAATTTACCCTTACCTCTCCTCTCTGATCTTAGCTCTTTTCTTAATTCACAAAATTTCTTGAATTGTTCAGGTGTTAAGATTTTTCTCACCTCTAGGATACCCTCAAGCCTGTGGTCAGCTTTTTTTGAGTATAAGTCTTTCAATTCAGCATGTAAGGCATAGACTCTCTCCATATTGAGCTCTTCTTCTTGGAGCTCACTTCTCATCTCATCTCTTTTTGCTCTTATGCTTTGGAGAAACCCTCCAGCCTTTTCTCTATGTTTGTTTCGATGAGCTTTTAACTGTTCTTCCTGTTCAGGACTTAAGTGGAGCTGTTCGAATATTTCTAACATTCGGGCCTTCATCTTTTCTCGTATTCCTTCACGTTTCATGGGGTGATCACCAGGTGTTTGAGAATAGACACTAGATGAAATAAGCATCACAACGATGATGCATAACGAAGAGAGAGATTGTTTAAGGGTAATTTTCACTCTGTTGCTCCTTTCATTTTTGAAAAATAGAAATTTTAACGCTTATACCTATCACGAATTGATTTTCGATTTTCAGAATACGATTTCACCTGAACATTAGATTTTTCTCAATCACACAAGGTCCTCGGCGTTTTTTGTCCGGGGAAAATCCTCAACTTAGCATTACTAAACCTCTGGTTTTGTTCAATCGAAAAATCAAAATTTCAAGCAAACTCCAGCCCAGAAATTCCTAAAACCAGTATGCAATGGGTACATGTTATCCATTGCAGTTGTCACACTATTAGACAGAAAAAGGGAGAGAAAGTTTCCTCATAGTATAAAAAAGTGTCACTATTTCAATACATTTGTTGATACTGAAAATATGAAAGAAAAAAATTTTTTTATGAAACTTTCTGGTAACAGCGACCATCTAAAAGAGTAGAAAGGTGGTGTGAAAAAATGAAGATAAAACTAATTATTATGACAATATGCATTGTAGTTCTCAGCACTCTTACTACAGGATGTTTAACAACTACTCAAAAAAGCTCAGCGGTTGGGACCGGGGCAGGAGCAGCTACCGGTGCAATTATCGGGGCCTTAACGGGTAATGCAGGTATGGGTGCTGCAATCGGTGCTGGGGCCGGAGCCATCGGTGGAGCTTTAGTTGGAGACCACTTGGACAAAAAGAGGGAAGAAGCTGAATATGCGCAATTGGATCGGCAGCTCCAGATGGAGAGGCAATCCCGATCTGGGCAGGGCAAAAACTATGTTGAAGGCCATTATGAGTATGTGAAGAAGAGGATGTGGGTTGATACATCGAAGAAAGAGAGGGTCTGGGTTGCGGAACGGTATGAAGGTGATCGAAGAATAGAGGGACATTATGAAAACAGACTTGTACCTTCCGGTCACTGGCAGGAGTATGAAGAGAAGACGTGGATTCCTGCACATTATGAATAGAACAGCCATGTGAGTATACCTAATCCTGCGGAGACGAGAAAGTCGTCTAAATCTCATCCAACGTCTTTCCCCGCATAAAAGAATCAGCGTTGTCTGTTGGGTTTTTCTGGGAACCTAACATGACAACGCTGAAAAAGAGAGTTTCTATTTTAACCGTTTGGGTATGTCGGGCCCTTTACTTGTCCATTGTCGACCGATTTCATCAACAGAATGGGGCACCTCAACGGATGGGGCTTGATAACCGTATTGCTTTCTTTGCTCCCGGAGTTCGTCGGACGAGATACCGAAACTCTTATCCCGTCTTTCAATCATCTCCTTACTGAGCTGTCCGTCTGCACCAGCAGACCACATGAGGATCGGTTCTCCCATTGGGATGCTGGTTTTAGGGTCAGGCCAGGTGTGAAACGTCTTTCCCCAGCTTGTTATAAACCCACCAAGTGCCTCGTTACCCATATCGGGAAGATCGGGGACAATGAGCTGACCTGATATTACCTCATACGCATGGGGGTGCCAATATCTCTTCTCTTTGGGCGGGAGCTTTTGATAGATTTCATTACTGACGATATACTCTATACCGATAAGTTTGGCAGGCGCCTCTTTGGAGTCATAGACTGCACATTGGTGAAGGTTTTCCCCATGGACGTCGAGATTCCGCATCGAACAGTAGTGGTGGGCCTCTATCTCAAATTTTGGATTCTCCTTGGCAATGTGAAAGGCGTTGAGGTAGAGGTGTATGTCCTTGACTGGATCTGCATATTTCAATTTGCTGACGCTGTCAACGCCACACTCCTCTTTTTCTGATGCGATAGCTGCTTGGATCATGACCATGAAACCGAAAAATAGAATGAACCCTGATGTTACTGTCCTGGTAAATGCCTTTTTAAAGTAATCGTGAAACATTATTTTCCTCCTTTTCTTAAATGGTATTTATCGCTGCGAAAATTTGCTTTTGTGAGTCCTGCTTAATTTTCTTTTTTTCCTCTTCATTCATCCTAACCACTGACAGATTTTCTGATTGATATTTTTGGCATTTTTTATGAGCAGTTGCTTCTCTTCTCGATCCAGAGATATTTCAAGTACCTTTTCTACTCCACAATTCCCTATCACAAAGGGAACACCAATCGTTCCGTATATTCCATAAAACTCACCTTCCAGTTTTATCTGTCCTGAGATGAATGTATCGTGTCCCATGGTGATGGTATTTACCAACTCAAGTGTGGCATTAACCGTACCCGTTATTGTCTTAGAACCGCTAAAGTGTGTGATATTCGGTTTCAACACCGTCCTCAGATCCGGTGGGTACTGATTAGCGAGATCATATGCTTTACCTATCTTTCCTTCATGTATCAATGTATTAATGTGGTTGCTAGCCCTTACAACATCTTCCTGAAAGTTGACCGTAGAGTAACCCTTGCGTATTTTATCTATTGTGACTTTTAAGGTATCATTTTGAAGGCCATATATATGGACATTGCTCCAGAGGGGTACCATATTGCATCCATGTTCCCCGACCATAAAGCCATGTATCTTCTGACGACGCAATCCAAGTTCTTTTGCAATCTCCTTTCTGAATCGTAATGAGTCCAGATACGCACCCATACCAATTACCCGTTTACGATCGAGATGCCGTGCAAAGATCTCCACATTCAACTCGTTCGGATTGGAGACGCAAATTACAATTTCGTTGCCAACTCCATGTTCGGATAGAGCTGATGCATAGTATTCAAAAATTGGTATGTTTTGTCTGGCCAAACTATCTCTCGAGAGATTCTGAGTAGATTGGGTGACAGGAGCGGTTGTGCCGGCAGCCATAATGATAAGATCAGCTGAAATATCTTCTGCATTGAGTATGACTTCAACGTTCGGACAAATCTCATCATACGCATCCTTTAGGTCAGTAGAGAGCCCATATAAAATATGAGAACTAGGGCCGCCTTCCCTACCGACCAATTGTAATCGTTCGTTGTGTTCCAACAAACGGTTAGAAATGGTTCTACGGGCTATCTCACTTCCAACAGCTCCAGATGCACCAATCACGGCAATGTTCATTGCAGTTTCACCCCTCGGATAAAAATTGGCTTTAAACGTTTTTTGCCTTTACCTGTTATTATATAAATGCAATCACGGTACCAACGAAATAGACCGTTGGTATTTGATCGTAATCTATTGTTACCAATAGGCTTACCATACCACCCCCGTTTATCAGCACTCTCTTACGGAGTGATAAGATCTAGAATAGTAAATATTTTTCTAACGTATTAGAATGTTAAATTACCTATGTTTGATGCTGAAGTCTGTTGAAAAATAGGTTGAAAGAGCCGGAAACTAGAGCATGAAATTCTGAGGCGAAACGACCCGGAGTATTTAACGGTATACCGTGTTACTCAATCAATGTAAGGTTAAAGTACTTTTTTTCAGGAACGCATTGCGGAACAGTACTTTTGGCACATCTCTCTCTGACAAAATACCATTTAACAAACCTTACATTGAACCAACTTTTCCTTGCGCTTTCTGCATAAGTGGATAGAATAAATGGGTCTTCATGGGGAACAAACAGAGGAGGTTACGTGTTTTTATTATGAGGGTTCGTGAGAACGTGTTCTCATGAACCGAACCCTTACACCGACAACTTTACAGAGAAAGGAGGTTCAACAATGCCGTCAGAAACCGGAGAAATATACGAATGTGAAATCTGTGGTTCAGTAGTGGAAGTAAAAGAGGGAGGGGCCGGTACCTTAGAGTGTTGTGGCCAACCAATGACACAGCAGGATTAATAAAATGAATCGGTTTTTTCAAAATCATGCAAAAATAGATGAAGGGGTACATTACGGTATTCCCCTTCATCTGTTCTTTTCAAATCTTTTTTTATATTATAGTACCCTCTTTTACCCAACGTCTGATAATGTGACATTATGTTGTTTACTATTTAATTGCCTCTTAATCTTGATGCTTATTTAAAATATTTCTGTTTACAATAATAAGCAAAATTGGTACGTTTTTTATGAATAATGATAAAAATCTAACAGTATTATACTCGATTCCTTTTGATAAAGGCAACCCCAGCTGTAACCGACTGACACTGCACACATTGGCTGAACATAGGGTCAGCTCAGGGGACGTAAAGTAATAGGGTCTTAAGGCATATACAGGGAAGTTGTGCTGGAAGGACTGTTATGCACAAAAGATAGCCTTACTACCGAAGGTATTTTTTTGTGAATTCTCATCGAATTCATGAATATCTTTCGTAGTAAGGTTTTTTTATTTTAACAATGCTGTACTGTTGTAAATCATGAATAAGGAGAGGAGGGTATCGGGAATTTGCGATATAAGATTAACGAATTACGATTGACGATTGAAAAGAATCATTTCTATTACGGATTTCGGAAATTAGAAACAATAGTCATTAGTCAATCGAAAATAGTCAATTGAAAGGCTGGATTAACGGGTTGGTGGTGATATCAATGGATCTGCACATCAACCCGTGATCCAGGCCTTCTTTTATGTGCATTACTATTGGAAATGAGTATTGATTTACGGAATGTATCGAATTTCCGGTGCCTATCTATTTGATTGACTTCTGAAAATGGGAAAGTTAAAATCATTATCGAAAATAGATGCATTAAATTAAAGATGATAGAAGTATTTCAGTGGAGAAATGAATGTGGAGTCGATAGAAAATGAATTCAAGAATTGAAATAAGTCCGAAGATTTGTCATGGAAAACCTGTAATTAAAGGTACTCGAGTGCTTGTAAGTAATTTGCTTGGTGCTTTAGGTGCAGGTAACTCGATTGTGGAAGTTCTTGAGGATTACCCTAATATAACACGTGAGGATATTTATGCAGCTTTATCCTTTGGCAGTAAACTGGCTCAATTTGAAGAGTTATCATACGAGGCCTCTACCCTATGAGATTCTTTTTAGAGGAGAATTTTCCTAAAACCACTCCAATCACTTTTCATTCCCAAAAACCACATACTGAAGTGCTAGAGCCCTTAAAAAAAAGAAATCGAGAAATTAAATCTGCCCTGGTATGAGATGAGACTTAACTTACCGCCAAATAGTCAAATTATTTTGGTATTTGTTCTTAAAGGAATAAAGAAAAAAACAACTTTTTACTCATATCTTAGCATTCTTTTCGTTTTGTGTTTTCTCCCATACCCCAACGAGACGACGGGTGCACAACCAACTCTTACCATTGAGGGAACGATTGCGAATATTCCACCCGATTTATCCAATCGTATCTATCTCTATTCATACTATGGCAGTGACTTGTCAGAGTATGCCTCGTCTCCAATTAATGAACAAGGAGACTTCAAGTTCGAAATTACGAACATGTTGCCGCAAGGACTATACAAAATAGGCCTTGATCAGACGAATGCTTCATCTATTGTTATTTCAGGAGAAGAGGGAATAACCATCAAGGCAGATTATGGAGAGTTAAAGGCTGATAGTATTACGGTAACCAATTCCAGAGAAAACGAGGCGTACAGGGCCCTGTTAAATGAGTGGACCCGTATGGCAGGGGAAATGGCTCACCTTAATATTGAAAAGTCTCAGATTTCAACCGTTGATCCACTCTTTACACGGAAGATGAAGTCCATAGAAGAGAAAGTGAGACTCGTTTTCCAGGAACATAATGTAAATCTCCTTTACATAAGAGAAACCTACAGAGACACCTTCATGTCAGATCTCTTAGTTGGTTTATCCCTTATACCACTCCGAACAGACCATCCTGATCTTGAGGATAGATATGATAACGACCGGGCGTTTATGCATGACTATTTCTTTGAGTATATCGATTTTGGTGATGAACGCATGATACACACCCCTTTTCTCGCAAAGAGATACTTTACCTACCTGGATCAATATACCCATCATACGGCTCAAGGATTTAAAGACTCGGTAGACGCACTTTTGGCGAAGGCAGAGGCAAACAGTGAGGTTTATGATTTTACGGTTCAATACTTGATCAATACCTTCCATAAAAAAGGGCTTCCGAAGTTGGCTGAGTATGTGATGGACAGGTATGAAGAGGATTGTGTTAGACCTCTCTCAGCAAGGACTGTAGAGAAGATCGAAGGTCTTAAACGACTGAAGGTAGGTCAGATTGCCCCTGAGATTATTTCTCAGAATCCTGATGGAGAGACGATTGCTCTGTTTTCATTACTAGGGAAGAGAGTGTTGATGGTCTATTTTTGGGCATCCTGGTGTAAGGGATGTGAGGCGGAGAATCCACATATTGTGAGGCTGTACAATACATATCACGATAAGGGTTTTGATATCTATGCAGTAGCTCTTGATTCAGATAAAACAGCATGGCTTGAGGCAATAAAAAAGTATAAATTTACCTGGACAAACGTCTCAGATTTACGGGAGTGGGAATCAGAAGCAGTTGAGGTCTATCATGTAAATAGAACCCCAACTATCTATCTTCTCAATAGTGAAGGAGAGATTATGGCCAAGAATCTGAGGGGTAAGGAGCTGGAAATGAAGTTGGGTGAGCTTTTGGATTAAGATATACCCGACACGTAGGTGAACATTGGAATTTGTAATTTGTTTGTTGTTTGTGATTTGATATTTGTAGTTTCTGTACTCCAGTTTAGTTCTGAATCGTCCAAGCTACGCATAATTAGGATCTAAGGATTTTGCCTAAGGTCTATCTTGGACTGAACAAGTCCATCTTTTATCCGCTTTGAAAGATTGTCAAACGAGGGTCTGTTTTCCTGGAGAAAAAGACCCAGGTAAATAGGGTCAATGCTTTCCGCCAATCCCATTGCTTTTGAACGGTCTTGGGTATCATGTTCAGCGGGTAGGTCGGTTACCACTTCATGCCAACTGTTATACGTAATAAGTTTATTAAATACCACACAGGGAGAGAGGTCGTGGATAAAGGAAAATCCCTCATGCTGGATAGCCTGGGTAATAATATCGGACACCATATCCCTTTCACGGGAGAAGACACGTGCGACAAACGTAGCTCCGTATGCTAAGGCGAGCGTTGTGGGATTAATTGGACGTGCAATATTTCCATAGGGTGATGTGCCACTTATCATACCCATTGGTGAGGTGGGGGAAATTTGCCCCTTGGTTAAACCGTAGATACTATTATCTAAAAGAATATAGGTGAGATTAAAGTTGCTTCTTGCAGCATGGGGAAAATGGCCTCCCCCGATTCCTACACCGTCACCGTCACCACCTACCACCACAACCGTGAGTGAAGGTTTGGCAACCTTAATCCCGGTAGCTATGGGAAGGGCCCTTCCGTGCAATCCATGGAGACCAAACCCTTTGATGAAAAAGGGAAACCTACCGGAACAGCCTATGCCTGAGACAACGACAAAGTCTTTCTGAGGTATTTTGAGTTTTTCCACTGCTTCGTATAATCCGTGAAGTCCCGTAAAGTGGCCGCACCCTGGACACCAGGTTGGCAGATTGTCTCTCCACTCTTTTGTCTTTGAAGCCTTGGCCTTATCTATACCTTCGAGAACCGATCTTTTACTGAGAAAGCTCATCATTGGCCTCCATTATCTTTTGAGCAATTTTCAAGGGGCTGACGGGATTGACCGAAGGTATATGAACCTCTGTTGGCCTTATACCGTAGCGTGATTTTAGGAGATCCGCGTATTGTCCCTGGTAATTCATTTCAGGTACGATGATTTTTTTACACGAAGCAAAGAATTGTCGAAATAGATCCTCTCGTTGAGGATGAATCATAATTGATTTGATCAATTTTGAGGCAACACCACGTTTCTTGGCGATTTCCATTCCCTCCAGGATAGAACCGATCGTAGAGCCCCAACCAGCTAATCCAATTACGGCCTTTTCGTCTCCGATGATATCTGCTTGAGGAAGATCTGACACCATGGATTCGAATTTTCGAAATCGTTTAGCTGTCATCATAGTGTGGACGTCCGGTTCGTAGTTGGGATTGCCCGTAACGGAATGTTCCAAACCCGTAATTGAGTAGATAGCTCCAGATTCTCCGGGAACTACTAAAGGTGAAACACCATCGTCTGTAATTTGATAGCGCAGGTAATTTTCTAGCTGTTTTGGAGTTGGTCTCTTCCGTGTACATCTCTCTCTATCAATATTAGCCTCGATCGTAACTGTTTCAGTGCGTTGCCCGAGGAACAGATCACTGAGGAATATAACGGGTGTTTGATATTTCTCTGCAATGTCAAAGGCTCGTTGAATACCGTGGTAACACTCTTCTGAACTGCTGGGTGCCATTACCACCCTGGGGGAATCTCCGGAGCCACCATACAGTGCAATATTGAGATCACCCTGTTCTACTTTAGTGGGAAGGCCTGTTGCAGGTCCACCCCGTTGTACGTTAACTATGATTGCGGGGATTTCGGCCATTACCGACATATTAATCATTTCACTCATCAGTGAGAGTCCGGGTCCTGCGGTGGCAGTCATTGCACGGCTTCCCGCAAACCAAGCCCCCAATACGGCACTTATCGCTGCAATCTCATCCTCCATCTGCAGGGTCCAACCATCCAACTTCGGTAGCTCTTTAGCGGTTATCTCCATAATTTTTGTTGCAGGTGTAATGGGATATCCGGCAAAAAATTTCAGACCACAATCGATAGCACCTTTCGCAATAGCTTCATTACCGCTTATCAATGTCTTCGGTTTTAATCCTTTGCTGATTTCAAAATGGTTGTTTAAGGGGTAGTGCTCCTTGAAATATTCATAACCTAAACGGAAGGCCGCAATGTTGACATCTACGGTTCTTTTCCCTTTACGGGCGAATATCGCCTCTATTTGATCGATAAACATGTCGGGTGGCAGTGAATAAAAGTAGCATATGGCTCCGATTGCAACGAGATTTTTTCCTTGATTGGTACCTGTTGCCTTGTTGGCAAGTTGTTTTATGGGTATTCCGTAGCCATCGATTTCCGGTGTGATGTGGGCGACAAGACTCTCTTCTTCCGCAACACTTCCAATGGTACTGGTATCATACATCACACTGCCCTCATGCTTAATATCAGGTAAATCAACAATCGATTCTTTGGCTGCCATACCAACGAGAAGATCTATGCCGTCACCCATGCTATTGAGTTTTGATGTTGAAAATCTGATTGTTGAAGAGGATTTGCCCAGTCCTCTAATCTCAGCGCTGTAAATATCATTTACCATTACGTGTAATCCGATCTTGGCACAGGCACCCGCAAAAATCTTTCCTGATGAGACAACGCCGTCGCCCGCTATTCCACAAAACCGAATAGTTATCTCGGAATATCTCATTTCCACCACCTTGCCTTGAGAGATTTTCCCATCAGATTGAAAGTAATGGTTTCATGGATTTTATACTCTTCTTCTTCTCCCAACATGTTTTTTCCGGCAACTCTTCCCTGTTCCAATGCATTTGGTAAACCAAAATTGATCCAGTAGTCTTTCAAGCAGGGGTGGTAGATCTCCACACAATC
The DNA here is from genome assembly GCA_965222815.1 of Candidatus Scalinduaceae bacterium. Classification (GTDB taxonomy): domain Bacteria; phylum Planctomycetota; class Brocadiia; order Brocadiales; family Scalinduaceae; genus SCAELEC01. The sequence continues at coordinate 2,540,120 of CBDCUS010000014.1, read as the reverse complement.
TCCCGCTGCGTAGATCTCTTTTTCCGATGTTTCTAATCGTACATTAACGAGAATACCGAGTTTTTTTTCTATTGTGGTCCCTTCGATACATGAAATATTGGGTTGATAATGGTCCCACGCGAAGATGATATCAGCGGTGAGCTTCTTTTGCCTTAGAGTTTCGACAATAAAGTGGTCATCTACTTTATCAATTGAGACAATTTGATCCTCCGTTATGATCTTCACACCCTTCTCTTCCAAAAAGGCATGCAGTCCCTCTTGAAACTCAGACTCTTTCAAGCCAAAGACTGCACGTTTTCCCCTCACAATATAGGTGACCTCTTTTCCAAGATTGTGCAATCCACTGATCAAATCGAGACAACTTACCCCCTCCCCATAGACAATACACGTTTGTATGTTAGGTAATTTGTTTTTCAATACCAGGATATCTTTGAGTGAAGAATAGTTTTGGATAGAGTTCCTGTATGGACGCAGCACGAGGCCCAAGGTAGGCATGCACCCGGTTGCAATGAGGAGTTTATCATAATTCACAATTTCGTTATGAAGGAGTTTAATCGACTTATTTAAAGGTTGGATGGCCTTAACGGACTCTCCAATCCGCAGTTTGATCCCCAGCTCTTTTAATGATTGTATCGGGAAGAAAATTAGGTCTTCTTGTTCTATCGAACCACACAGTAGTTCCGTCAATAGGTAGCGCTTGTATGGCAGAAACATCTCATCTCCGATAACGACCACCTCTGCATCTTTGTCAATCTCTTTGATTGTCTTGGCGGCCGTTATTCCGGAGACTCCGGCACCAATAATGACATGCTTCACTTGACATTGGCTCCTTCATACTTTTCTATCTCTTTTCAACCTGCTCAAGCTTGTATTTAGAGATGGAGATACAGTCTACCGGGCACGCCCGGACGCAGTTACCACAACGAATACAGTTGTTATTGTCGATAGTAATGGCCTCTACCTCATCCCATCTCTTTGTCTCAACATACTCTAAATTACCATCTTCCGCTACCTGAATATCTTTTGCCATCTTTATGCAATCTACCGGCATTACATCGATACAGGCCAGGCAGTAGATGCACCGTTTGATGTCGATCTGAAAATTATAATGGCAGAGATAGCACCGCTGGGCTTCAAGAACAGACTGATCTTTCGTATACCCTGTTTCCACCTCTCTATTTTTGATCTGTCTCTCTCGCATATGCGTTGTGCCCATGGGTTGGACAGGAATAAAGTCATACTCCCGTTTCCTCCCCGTATCTTTTGCTTCACTGATTACGACCACATCCTGTAATCCTTTGCTATCAGAGAGTGAGTTATGAATTTCTCTGGCAACCTTGCGACCATCGGCAGCGGCCTCGATTACTGAAGAAGAACCATTTCTGAAATCACCGGTGAAAAAAAGGCCTTTATCCTCTAGACGCTGCTCATCAGAGAGATAATCCTCTGCCTGTTGTCCTATTGCGAAGATTATGGTGTCTGCCTCAATGCAGAATTCAGATCCTTCAATTGCGGTTATTGAACGGTCATTGGCAATAGAGTTGCGAATAAGTCTTATGCCATTTACGATACCGTCTTGAGATTCGACACATATTGGAGAAGCTAAATAGATCAAATCAATTCCCTCGGCTTCCATGACTTCGACTTCATGTTCACCGACATACATATCGTCTTTTGTCCGGCGGTACACTAAGGTGATTTTTTTTGCTCCCAACCGGTAAGACATGCGGGTACAGTCGGCGGCGGTGAATCCCCCACCGATAACCACAACCTTTTGAAGAGGTGAATTAAATTCCTCCCTGTTTGCAGCGGCCATGAAATCGAGGCCCACATAGACCCCCTTGCTATCCGTTCCAGGAATGGTGATTTGTTGAGGGAGCATGCATCCACCAGCCAGAATCACGGCATCATACTCTTTTTTCAGTTTTTCGCACTCTCTTTCATCTTCGATTCGAACACCAGTCTTGATCGTTACACCGAGATCGGTAATAGACTTTACATCTGCGGCAACGATATCATAGGGGAGCCTAAATTGTGGGATGCCGTACCGCAACATCCCTCCCGGGTGATCGAATTGTTCAAGGAGAGTTACCTGATATCCCTTTAAGGCGAGGTCATTGGCTGCCGTCAATCCGGCAGGTCCCGCACCAATGATACAAATATTTTTCCCATTTGGTTCTATTTGTGCCTTAACGGGTTTCATCCCATAATCAGCGGCCGAACGTTTCAGAAAGCAGATCGATACAGGGTCGCCAAGTCCATCCCTGCCGTGCCGACAGACCGGTTCACAGGGGCGGTTACAAACACGGCCCAAAACACCGGGTAACACATTATCCTCTCTATTGATACGATAAGCGGTGTTGTAATCACCTTCCATAATTGCTTGGATGTAACCGGGGATGTCAGTCATTATAGGACAGGCCTCACTACAGGGGATATTCACGTCGATCCACTTTCTGTCTATCTTATCTGTAGACTGATACGAATTGCTCTCTGCACTCTTTGTATCCATTTCACTACTCCATTGTATCTGAAGAGACACCAATATCTCATTTGATGGTTCCTCAGATGCGCATGAAAAAAATGAGGCTCATATACTATCTATACGATACTACAACGAAGAGTTTTAAAAAAGAAAAAACCGTCTCTTCAGATGAATCAATACAACTCATTTATTAATGACATAATCTCTTTCGTGTCTGTTTTTCTCTTAAATAGGGGGAGATCTCTCGGTTTAAATTGGTTGTTCAAAAAAGTTCTTCTCGGTTTTTTATAGAGAACGCCTATGGGGATCTTATCTCCCCATTCACTTGATTTTTTTAACGCATTTAATTTGTCCCCAGGATCATAGTTGCTGTCAAGGGTGTATACCCTCTCCCTATACCATTGGTATGTGTTGACTTTGTTAAAAGAGACACACGGCTGAAGCACATCGATGAGAGAAAAGCCTGGGGTACGAACACCGGCTTCTATTAATTTTGTCGTAAATGCGGTCTCTTGTGAAAAACTTCTTGCCACGAATACTGCATCGAGGGTGATGGCAATCGCTAGTGGATTAAAAGGAGTGGTATGAACGCCATTGGGTTGAGTTTTCGTTACCATTCCCAGATCGGAAGTGGGAGAGGCCTGTCCCTTAGTGAGTCCGTATACTTGATTATTGTGGACTATTACGGTGATATCAATGTTTCTGCGTATGGCGTGTATGAAATGATTACCACCTTCGCCGTAAATATCTCCGTCTCCACTCGTAACAAGCACCTGGAGGTGGTGGTTTGCTACTTTTGCACCAAAAGCGACAGGTAACGCTCTCCCGTGTAATCCGTCGAAACCATTTGTATGGATATAGTGGGGCAGCTTTGCCGCCTGTCCAATTCCTGAAACAATGAGTACCTCATGGGGTCTCTTCCCTAAGTTCATGAGGGCATTTTCTACCGATGAGAGTATGCCAAAATCCCCACATCCCGGGCACCATGCAGTCTCGCCAGATGAGTGAAAATGGTTTTTTGGGGTCATTTCTGCCTCTTTTCAAATGTATCGATGATAAACTGTACATCAAAAGGACGTCCGTCGTAACGGAGAATTGGTTCGCCGGTCTTTATCTTCGTTTCTCTCTTAAGTAATCGATCGAATTGTCCCTGATAGTTATTCTCCACAACACAGATATCCTTCCTTGATTTGAGGATTTCGATTGACTCTTGAACGGGGAATGGCCATATCTTATTGAAATGGACCATAGCTACGTCTCTTTTCTTTGTTAGGAGATAATCAACCGTTTCTCTCACTGCACCGTACGTAGAACCCCATGAAACAAAAATGGTTTTAGCACTTTCCGGACCGTAATAGTGCGGTCCAGAGAATTCCTTTTTCATACCATTGAGTTTTCTAAATCGTTTTTCCGCCATCTCTCTTGCCACATTCATCTCTTCAGAAATGTGACCATCCTCGGTATGAATATGGCTATCTACGATGAAGTGGATGTTCTCCTGGCCATAATGGGCCAGTGGGGAGACTCCACTTTTGGTAATTTTATATCGAAGGTAAGGTTTTTTTAAGGTTCCATTTTTTACTAAATAGCTCTTATATGGTGCTTTATGTACGTTTAATCTATCGAGAGTAACATAGCTGTCTGCCAGGTGCTGATCTCCTAGGATAAAAACGGGTACCTGATATTTCTCGGCAAGATTCATCGCATTGATGGAGGTATAAAAGGCCTCTTCCGCAGTACCTGGTGCGAAGATAAATCGTGGGAATTCACCATGCCCAATATGAAGGACTAAATCGAGGTCTTCCTGAGCAGTTCGGGTAGGAAAACCGGTTGCAGGCCCCGGCCTTTGCATATTTACAATTACTAAAGGGATCTCGGCCATTCCTGAGAGACTGATACCTTCACACATGAGTGAAAGACCTCCACCAGAGGTTGTTACAGCAGAACGTGCCCCTGCTGCAGAGGCGCCTAGGGCCATATTACAAGCTGCTATCTCATCCTCGGCTTGCTCCGATATTATGTTAAGTTTTCTAGCTTTATTGGTTATATAGGTAAATATTCCCGTTGAGGGGGTCATTGGATATGCACTGATAAATCGTATCCCACCTGCCATCATTCCTATTGCTATAGACTCTGTACTGCTTAATAACATTCTGCTTTTCTTTTTTGGCTTGCCAAGAGGAATCTTAAGATTTTGAAAATTGTCTAACATATAGTGGAATCCTTCAGAGGCAGCCTTTATATTGCCTTTTTTGTGTTCGGCAGTTTTTCTTGCGAAACTGGCTTTGAGGATGTTTGCGAGAAGTGTCAATTCGAGCTTTAAGAGTGCCGTGAGAATACCGAGTACCACAGAATTACCGTAGAGAGTGTTACCACTATCCACTGCTATTTTTCTGATTGGGAGAGCAACGTCACATATTTTCCCTGTTTTTTTTACCTCTATCGTATCGAGATCGTGGATAATAATTGAGGGATTGAATAGATGGTTATGATGCAGATCTACGCTTTCCTGATTGAGCGCTACAAGTAAATGAGACGCAGAAGTTGAAGAGTACAGGGGTTTATCACTGACTCGAATTTTCGTGAAATTGTGGCCACCGCGAATTCTGGACATATAGTCCTGGGATGCAAACAGGTGGTAACCGCTTCTTGCAAGTAACTTAAGCAGTATCTTCGCCAGCGTATTCAATCCTTGTCCCGCTTCTCCGGCGATCGTAATAGTGAGGTCAAAGGGCATCTAAAGTCCTTTTCAATCTCGTTATACTTACGTTTTCCATCTCAAATTTATTATAGTCTATGTAGATATGTTTTGAACAAAAAAAATTTCTCGTTTGAAAGGAAAAAGATCTCATGGATGAAGAATAGATATAATAGTGATGAATCAGAAAAGGATATAAAGCTTTATTCCAAACACCTGAATACGGGAAAGAGTTGTTGAGAACATCTGTTTCAGGAATGGTACAATGCAGAGATGGCTCATCTTTGTTTGTCTGTCCCTCTATCCATTTGGACCTGGCAAGGGTGGATTGTTTGATCTGAAAACGGACTCAGATTGATTTGGAGTTCGCCGTGAGTAGGGTTTGGCATGTGACTGTTTCTGAATTACCAATTTTATAGACTGGATCTCTTAAGGACAGAGCATAACTTACCCTTTCCCTACAAAATCTGAAACCGATGGTGTAGCGTTCATTCATCTCTTCCCACTAACAGATCATGCAGCGTCTGGTTCAGTTCCTGGATTTCAAATGGTTTTGCTAGAACCCCACTGAACCCGTGTTCTCTGAAACTGAAAATTATCTGATCATTGGAATAACCGCTTGATACAATTGCTTTGACCTTGGAGTCTATCTCAAGTAATTTAGTCATCGTTTCCTTACCACCCATACCACCCGGTATTGTTAAATCCAATATGACTGCATCAAAGGGCACTCCTGAATCATTTGCTTTTTTGTATAGCCTTATCGCTTCATCACCATTCCTGGCAAGAGAGACATCATACCCAATCTTCTTGAGGAGTTCACCAGTGGTGTCTCTCACATCATCATCATCATCCATTAGCAGCACCCGGCCCGAGCCTACCATTAAACCTTCTTGTTTCTGTTCGTTTATCTGGATCTCTTTGTGGGATGCAGGGATATAGAAAGAGAAGGTAGATCCGATCCCCAACTCTGACTCAACGTCAATATATCCACCATGATTCTTGATTATGGAATAGGTGATTGCAAGTCCCAGACCACTTCCCTTCTCCTTTGTCGTGTAATAGGGATCAAATATCTTATGGATTCTCTCCTTGGGTATACCCATACCCTGATCTTCAATCGTCACCTTGACGTAATCTCCAGCTTTCAGAGTTGAAACTTCCCTGTCGCGTATACTGGTATTTTCGGCACATACCTTTATGAATCCCCCTTTAGGCATGGCCTGGTATGTATTAATAATCAGATTATTTATTACCTGTCCCATCTGTCCCTCATCGATCTCCACCGGCCGGAGGTTGTCAGGTAGGGAGTATTGACACTTGATACGTGAACCTCTTAGGCTAAAATCAACTGCTTCTTCGATCACCTTTTTGAGAGAGGAGGTTTTCATTATGGGTGCACCACCTTGAGAAAAGGTGAGCAGTTGCATGGTGAGGTTCTTTGTCCTGGCAATCGCCTCTTCTGCTTCTACCAAACTTTGAAAGGCTTTGTCCTCTCTATTTATGTTCATTCTTGCAAGAGTGATCTTCATCAAGATGCCTGCAAGGCGGTTATTAAAATCGTGTGCGATACCTCCAGCAAGGATGCCGAGTGATTCCAGTTTTTGTGTTTTCAGAAGCTCCTTTTCCATCTTTTTCCGATTGGTAATATCTTCCTTAATCGATATGAAATTAGTTATAACACCTGCATCGTTTTTTACCGGTGAAATGGAGGTGGATTCCCAATAGAACTCTCCATTCTTTTTTTTGTTACAAAGTTCTCCCTTCCATTCACCACCGGATGTAATGATCTCCCATAATCGTTTGTAATCTTCAACAGTAGTATTACCCGATTTTAAGATGCGAGTGTTCTGCCCAATAGACTCTTTGAGAGTGTAACCTGTTACTTGAGTAAACTTTGAATTGACATATTCGATATTACCTTTTGTGTCCGTAATCACTACAGAACTAGGGCTCTGTTCTACAGCATACGACAATTTGATGACCTCTGCGGTACGATCTTTGACACGATTCTCCAATTCATTGTTGGTTTTTCTTAACTCCTCCTCCATAGCCTGTAGTTTTTTTACACTTAATTCTAACTCTCTTGTCCTCTCTTGGACCTTTTTTTCTAGGTTTAACCGCTCAACAGCCAACGCTTTCTTGCTGGAATCAACTTTAAATATTGTATCGGTAAGCAGATCGGCTTTTGCATTTGCGATGTAAGCCAGTGCCCGCATCTCCAGTGTCTTTTCAATTAACTCCCGGTTGATGCCCTGTACCTCAAAGATATGTCTTGTTCCGGTACTGAGTATGTCTCTTTTATTCATAAAGTTTTACTCCTTGTACAGTTTCTACACCGCATTTAATTGATTTGAGACATTCAATAGCCTTCTTGATATTGTCTCCTTCAATGATGGAGCCATGCTGTGGCAGGATGTGTTTGATCTCTAGTTTTTCCAGCCCATTCATGCATTTTTTCAATATCTCACCACTAGGCATTACCATTTGATGCCAGATTTTCATAGCTTCGAGGAAACCATCACCAGCAAAGAGAGACCAATTTTTTGAGACACCCCCAAAGAGGTCACTGGTGAAAAGGGACTTGGTTTTCAGGTCATATATGATAATGGCGAATGGCGAGTGCAAGTAAGGGGTATGAAAAAACTCCAGCACTCTTCCGCTTTTGAGTACAAGTTTGTTGTCATGTTTATCCACTTCGTAAATATGAGAATTTATACCGTAATGACGCATAAGACGGCTACAGCTCGAATGTATGACAATATCCAAATCATTATTATCAATCAGGCCTTCTACTACAGGTAAGTTACCACATACATCCGGGTCCTGATGAGTCACGATGACCTTAGTAATATTTCTCGGGTTTACAAGGTCTAAAACTTTTCTCATGACTATCGAAAAGTGGGGAATTGAACCCGGATCTATAAGAATAATATCTTGATCATCAGTAATGAGATATGAGTTACAGTGGAGGTCGGATTCACGGTCATGGAAACCAACCCAATAAATATCTCGTAATATTGTGATGGAATCATTAGCATCTGGTTCGTTCATGTTTTGGGCTCCCCTTATCTTATTCTTTTTACAAACCTGTAAAAAGTTTTTTACCTATGATATATTATCATTAGGATACAATTAGTGTTTTAGAGCAATACCTTTATACTCTATGTGTGATTCATCAACGGAGTAACAAGCATGAGATGTCCGTTGTCTTCCATAATGATATGTTTCATGCATCTCCTACCATTATTACATCGTGAAGTGTCTGAGTAAGTTTTTTGATTTCAAATGGTTTTGCAACAACTCCGCTGAAACCGTACTCTCTGAAGTTTGACATTATCGGGTTATTGGAATAACCACTTGATACGATCGCTTTTACCTTGGGGTCTATCTCAATCAGTTTCTTAATTGTCTCCTTATCTCCCATACCAGCAGGTATTGTTAAATCCAAGATAACGGCATCAAAAGGTTCACCTGATTCTTTTTATGCACTGTACAGGTTTATCGCTATCTCTTGTTAACACAACATTATAGTCCATTTTTTTGAGGAGTTTACTTGTTGCATCTCTTAATCTTTGTCCAAACTAAATAGCCAAAAAGAAGTAAAATTTAGTATTAGGTTTAATACATTTTATCATTTCTCATTAATGACATACATTGTCCGTATACGCTACGTTAACAGATCGCGGTTATTTTTTTATAAAAGTAGGTGAATGGGCAAAATTGGATCACCAATTTGCTGTATTGTCTATGATAGTACCTTAGGTCTAAGGCAAGAGAAAATCAAGTGCAAAATGGGGTAACAAAACTATGCAGTATAAAGGGTTGGATGGAGGAATTCGGTGTTATATGAAAAATAGAATGATCTCTCAATCATCAAGATTTAAGGAGTGAGACGACCTTTGTCATAAACAGATTTTGCAATGTTAATTGCTGATTTTACATTTTGCACTGAATACAACCTGAATCCCACATTCCAAAACATAAAAGGAATGTTAATCAGCACGGAGAACTCTGAACCTGCGAACGGGTACCATATTTTTATCCCTTAATAACACATAACGGTTTCAGTTGAGCGACCTTCTTACTGATCCCCGCATGTTCAACTACATCCACCACTTCTGTTACATCCTTATACGCTTCCGGCATCTCTTCATCCATTGTTGCCCTGCTATCGGCCCTGACAAGTATTCCCTTCTCTTTGAGTTCCCTGGAAATATTTCTACTTCTGGCCAATTTCTTTGCTTTTCCCCTGCTCAAGACTCTGCCTGCTCCATGGCAGGTGCTGCCAAAGGTACTGGTATACGCCTTCTCTGTACCGACAAGTACATATGAACAGCGTCCCATATCACCCGGTATCAAGACAGGTTGACCAACTCCCTTATAAGCATCAGGAGTCTGTGCATGATGGGGGGGGAATGCACGTGTCGCACCTTTGCGATGTACACATAAGGGTCTTTTCTTACCATCAACAATATGGTCTTCAATCTTCGCAATATTATGACATACATCGTAAACTACCGATATTTTAGATTCAGATGGACTCATGTTCAATGATCTTTCGAATGACTCTTTTATCCAGTGAGTGATCATCTGTCTATTGGCAAATGCGTAGTTTGCAGCACAGGCCATTGTTGCAAGATAATCCTGTCCCTGTTGAGATTGAATGGGAGCGCAGCAGAGTTGTCTGTCCGGTATTTCAATATGAAACTCTTTTGAGGCCTTTATCATGGTACGTATAGAGTCGTCACAGACCTGATAGCCAAATCCCCGTGAACCTGTATGGACAACTATCGTAATACCCTCTTTTTCGAGGCCGAGGACTTGGGCGATCTTGGTATCGTAAACTTCTGAGACATAGCCGACTTCAACAAAGTGGTTTCCTGATCCAAGAGTGCCCAGTTGAGCCTTTCCTCTTTCAAGTGCTCGATCTGAGACCAGTTCCGGATCAGCTCCACTAATGCAACCGTTTTCCTCTATATGGTCCAAATCATTTTTTGTACCATACCCTTGAGAAACTGCCCACTTCGCACCGTTTTTTAACACGTTTTTCTCAACCTGGTGAGAGAGCTTTAAATCTTTACGGTGTGATCCAACGCCGGAAGGGATGCTGTTGAATAAGGCGTCAACCAGAGAATCCAACTTGTGGACAATTTCTATTCGTTGCAGATCGGTGCGAAGCAATCTCACCCCACAATTGATATCATATCCCACTCCCCCAGGAGATACAACACCCTCATCAAGATCAAAGGCGGCTACTCCGCCGATGGGGAAACCGTATCCCCAGTGAATGTCTGGCATCCCGAAGGAGTGTTCTATAATACCGGGAAGATGAGTTACATTGATCACTTGTTGCAAACTTTCATCCTTTTGTATCTCCTCCATCATAGTTTCGTTTGCGTAGACAATCCCATCAACGCGCATATTGCCTTCACGTGGAATACGCCACCTATACTCATCTATTTTCTCAATCTTGTACTTGTCACTATCCATTATAATTCTCCCAGTCCTAAAACTTATAGGTCAAAAATCACCCGTGCCTTCCACTGGTTGTGTTCATGTTTTACTGATAAAGCATGGTGGGTCACAGCTTTTATCTCGGTATTAATCGTGTGTTTTGTCTCGATATATTTTTCACCTCGTATTGTAGCGGTTAGTTGATTTTCGTTCATTGTTGAGATCAAAAAATCTCTGAAAAGCAAACTCTTTATATCATACAGATATAATAACTCTCCAAGCCAATTAACGAGTAACTGCTCTTTGTCAACACCTTCAACCTTTACAATGTACGGATCTTTTGGATCAACAGTTGTTATATCCGTGATAATGTCAAACATGGCAAAACCGGCATTTGAAAATAGTTCGCTTAAGGTATCTCCATAAATATCGATTCCGATATCTGCGGTATGATCTATCAGTTTATATTTTGCCATTCCTAGCCTATTAATTTATCGTTTCATGCTCATCTGATAATGGTTTTCGGATAAAATCCGGTATAAACCGGTATAAAATTGAGCGAATAAAGGCCTCGGCTCATTTTGTCCGGGGATTACTGCAACCAAGATTTGGTTTTAGTATACATGGTGAAAGGTACTGTTAACGTTACTGGTATGTGTTTTCCAACCGATTGGTTTACCCTTTTATAGTTCCTCCCTGTTAAAGGCCATTATGGGGTAAAACTCTTTGGCTGAAATCTCTGAAGGATAAACAAAAGGGTAAAGCAAAAAGATTGATAACAATACCCCTCTCATAAATAATCTCACTGGAGTAGGTCTTTTCGAGTTACCCTCATCTTGCTCTCCATGTCTACTTCAATATGGGTACAATTGTTTGAAATTGAGTCATTATTTTCTCCGCCAAACGACTTCATCCTTTCGATCCTCAATAACAATTCCAAGCCCACTTAATCGATCTCTTATTTTATCCGCAAGCTCCCACTGTTTCGATTCTCGCAGTTCGTTCCTTGTTTCAGCCAATGCCTTTATCAGATTATCTTCCAGTTCAAAATCCTTCTCTCTCTCATCAATCTGGGCCGATTTATCAGGGCAAATTCCGAGAATATCACCGCCATAAATCGTAAAGAAAGAGTCTATTTTCGATAGTACACCTTTACTGGTTTGTTCTCCAGAATTGAGGAGGTGATTAACCTCACGTGTTACGTTAAAGAGAACCGCCAGGGCACCTGCTGTATTGAAGTCCTCATTCATCGCTTCTTCAAAATCGTGTTTGTATTTTTCCAGTTTTGTCTTCCACAAATCTTCTCCCTCTGTACCCACTGCAGAAATGAGTCGTTCTCTCACATTGCGTACGGTGTGTTGGAATCTTTCTCTTCCCGTCTCGGCCCCTTCTAACGCTTCGTTGCTATAGTTTATGGGGCTCCGGTAATGGGTGTTGAGTACAAAAAAACGTATAGTTATGGGTGAAAATTTTTTAAATGCCTCTTTGAGGGTAACAAAGTTTCCCAACGATTTTCCCATCTTTTGTCCTTCAACCGTAACCATGTTATTGTGCATCCAATAGCGGGCAAAGGGAAGGGAGTTGGCAGCTTCGCTCTGCGCAATTTCACACTCGTGATGGGGAAAGACATTTTCAATACCACCACCATGGATGTCAAAGGTATCGCCTAAATATCTCATTGACATGACGGAACACTCAAGGTGCCAACCGGGAAACCCGATACCCCAAGGGCTGTTCCATTTCATTATGTGGTCGGGTTCGGCCCTTTTCCAAAGGGCAAAATCTGCCGGATTTTTTTTTTCAGGATTGATATCGATGCGGGCACCCATCTCCTGTTCTTCCAGCTTCCTCCCTGAAAGCTTGCCATATTCAGCAAACTGAGAGACATCGAAATAGACGGACTGATTTGATTCATAGGCATAGCCTTTCTTGATGAGTGTCTTTACAAGATCTATCTGCTCGGGGATATGTCCAGTGGCACGAGGCGAAATATCAGGTCGTAAATTATTCAATCTGTCCATGTCGTCGTAATAGCTTCGCATATACAATTCAACCAATTCCATGGGTTCTACCTCTTCAAGCTTAGCTCTCTTCTCTATCTTGTCTTCTCCGCTGTCCGCATTGTCAGTCAAATGCCCGACATCGGTGATATTTTGTACATAACGGACCTTGTAGCCAAGATATCTCAGATAGCGAATAACTATGTCGAAGCTGATGTAACTCTTGGCATGGCCAATGTGCGGATGGTCATAAACGGTTGGACCGCAAACGTAGATTCCTACTCTGCCTTCCTTTAGTGGTGTAAATACTTCCTTTTTTTTGGATAGTGTGTTAAAGATCTTTAAAGCCATTTTTCTGTTGTTTCTCAAAAAGATTCTTAAATATGCATCAATGATTAGGTGGTGTAGTGGACCATTTCACTCTCACGATGCCTTTTAATTACAATTGCGTGATTATATGTGGACTCTTGTGATAAGTAAACACAAATAACAGAAAGAGAGAAACCTATTGAAAAGTTCAAGAGGGATGAGTGCTTGTTGGTTTCATGTTCCTCATCTCTTCAGGTTTTTCCTCCCCGTAGATCCTAACCCGATTCCTCCCCTCATCCTTAGCTCGGTAAAGGGCCTTGTCTGCAAAAATAATGAGCTCCTCTCCGTTAGTCGGGTGATGATGTTTCACAGATGCTGCACCGATACTGATAGTTATTGATCTCTTATTGGTTCCATCGTCATGTATAGCCGACTCACAGGTGGAGCGAATTTTTTCAGCAACAATCCTGGCACCCTCAATGCCGGTATTGAAGAGTAGTATCATAAATTCTTCTCCGCCATAGCGAAAAGAGACGTCTGTCTTTCTTATGTCACACCTTAGGCAATCGGAAATGCCCCGTAACACAACATCTCCGAAGCTATGACCATAGGTGTCATTAACGCTTTTGAAATAATCGATATCAAGGAGGAGGCAAGAGAGGTCGGTTTGGTATCGTATGGCACGAGAAAATTCTTTCTCCAGGATTTCGTTTAAATAACGACGATTGTATAGACCTGTTAATTCGTCACGTAGCGAAGCCTCTTTTAAGAGGAGATTTTGATCCTCAATGGTTTTTTGAGAAGCCTTTAACTCTTCAATTGTTACATTCAGCTTTTTTGTAGTATCTAAAAGAAGCTGTCTTTGTGTATAGAGGTCTAAAAAAACGGAAACCTTACTCTCTAAGATATAGGGATCCAATGGTTTGGATAGGTAATCTACCGCCCCAGATTCGTACCCTTTGAAAACAAATCTCTTCTCTGTGTTGATTGCAGTAATGAAAATAATAGGAATATGCTCTGTTTTTTCTTCTCCCCTCATAAGTTCAGCGGTTTCAAACCCATCCATATCCGGCATCTGAACATCAAGAAGAATAAGGGCAAAATCAAATTCGAGAACCAACGTAAGGGCCTCATTTCCTGATTTGGCTTTCATTATTTTCAACCCAGGCCTCTCTATAATTTTTTCAAGTGCGAAAAGATTTTCTTGCCTATCATCAACAATAAGGATCCTCGCCATTATCTCGTCCGTCATGGAAATATTTGAACCTAAAAAATGTTACGCTTGAAAGTGCGTGCTGATGAGCTTCACACAGATCATGCACGTCAAAAAATGATTTGTCAAAAGTGCCCTTTAAGATTTAATCTTTTGACATTTATTTATTGTTTATAGTATAATGCCGAATTAGTATATTTATAGATAAAAATATCATGAAGATAAAGATAAATTTAAACGAAACTAGTTCCGATTTTGCAAAAGAGGTTGAGAAACGTAGTGGGATTAAGGTAAAAGAGTGTTACCAATGTGGTAAATGTACAGCGGGATGTCCGGTTGCGTATGAGATGGATTATATGCCAAATCAGATTATACGATTAGTGCAAATCGGTGCTCGGCGTGAGGCCTTGACATCGAGAACTATCTGGTTATGTGCATCCTGTATAACCTGTAGCACAAGGTGTCCTAAAGAGGTTAAGATTGCAGAATTGATGGATGTTTTACGGGAGATGGCATTGGAAGAGGGTCTTGCCAATCCGTTGGAAAAAAATATTACTGCGTTTCATGAATCATTTCTCAACTCTATTAAAAAACATGGTCGTATCTCGGAAGTGTGGATGTTGAATGAGTATAAGATGAAGAGACCGAAAACTGCTCTGCAGGATTTAGCAGTTGCACCTCAAATGGTAGTGAAAGGGAAGCTGTCGTTCTTGCCCCACGATATTAAAGGCAAGGAGGCCATAAGCCGAATATTTAAAAAATGTAAACCCAAATAACGTGATATGGGTTTTTGTTTACAAGCAAAAAAGAGGGAAATATGAAGATTGGTTATTATCCAGGTTGTGCAATAACAAAAGGTTCAACTTCTGAAGAATACGGTACTTCTGTTATGAGGGTATCGGAAGTAATCGGGCCCAAGATAGAAGAGATTCCGGATTGGAGCTGCTGTGGTGCCTCTTCAGCGCATGCAACAAACCACAAGCTGTCTACGGCTCTGTCTGTGAGAAATCTTAGCCTTGCGGAGAAACATGAATATGAAGAGATTTTGGCACCTTGTCCGATGTGTTCCCAGAGGCTCATTATTTCCCAAAAAGATGTACAGGATGATGAGACCCTAAATAAAGAGGTTGAGGAAGCGATAGAGATGCCCTGTGGTACTAATGTTAAGGTCTCCAATTATCTTGAGATTATCAAGAATTATGGAATGGATGACATAAAACAGAAAATTAAAAAAACTGCAAAGGGTTTGAAAATCGCCTGTTATTACGGATGTCTATTGGTGAGACCTCCGAAGGTGCTGAAGTTTGATGATCCTGAAGATCCTCAGTCAATGGATGAGATTGTTAAGGCGATAGGTGCTGAGCCAATAGAGTGGGAGTTTAAAACAAATTGTTGCGGAGGTGGCTTTACACTCAGTCGACCAGATGTGGTCGTAAAGCTGACAAATGATATATTGGAGGGTGCTCAGGAGGCGGGCGCACATGCAATAGCTGTTGCGTGTCCGATGTGTCATGCAAATCTTGATATGAGGCAGAAAAAGATCGAAAAAGAGTATAAACGTAAATTTAATATTCCAATTGTGTATATCTCAGAACTCATCGGGCTTGCCTTGGGCTTAGGCCCTCTGGGTCTTGGACTGGATAAGCACTTTGTTGATACGAAACCTGTCGTTGATGCGTATACGTAAGTGGGGTATTGAGTATTTTTTTTGTTTACAAGGAGTGAGTAGTGGGTAAGAAGGTTGGAGTTTTTGTCTGTCATTGTGGTACGAATATCTCTGCTACAGTTGATGTAGAAAAAGTAGCGGAAGAGGCCAAAAAGAAGTATCCGGGTGTCTCGTATGCCACAACATATAAGTATATGTGTTCGGACCCCGGTCAGAAGTTGTTAAGGGAGAAGATTGAGGAGGAGGGATTGACCGGCGTCGTTGTTGCCGCTTGCTCTCCGAAGATGCATGAACGAACATTTCGTAATGCAGCAGTGAAAACAGGTTTAAACCCTTACCAAGTTGAGGTCTCAAACATCAGGGAACAGTGTTCATGGGTGCATCAGGACAAGGCCGTGGGTACGGAAAAATCGATTGATTTAGTGAGGATGATGACCGAAAAAACCCGAAAGGATAGGTCGCTCAATGCGATCAAGGTTCCTGTGACGAAACGTGCACTGGTTATCGGGGGTGGGATTGCCGGTATACAGGCGGCGTTGGATATTGCAGATGGGGGGAATGAGGTTATACTCGTAGAGAAAGATGCATCGATTGGTGGGCATATGGCCCAACTGTCCGAGACCTTTCCAACCCTCGATTGCTCGCAATGTATTTTGACCCCGAGAATGGTTGAGGTCGCACAACATGATAATATTAAGCTCTACACCTGGTCCGAGGTGGAGTCGGTGGGCGGTTATATCGGAAATTTTGAGGTAAAAATCCGAAAAAAGGCAAGATCGGTTGATCTTGACTTGTGTACCGGCTGCAGTTCCTGTTGGCAGGTGTGTCCAAGCAAAAAGATCAAGAGTGAGTTTGATACGGAGTTGGGGAATAGAACGGCCATTTATATTCCATTTCCACAGGCGATCCCGAGTAAACCGGTGATTGATAGAGAGCACTGTCTCTTATACAGAGATGCGCGGAAGAAGGATATACCTCCGGCAGATTCTAAGGTGTGCAGGAAGTGTTACGATGTGTGTCCGATAGCGCCCGTTAAGGCGATCGACTATTCACATGAGGATGAGATTGTTGAAGAGAAAGTAGGGGCCATCGTTGTGGCAACCGGTTATAAGGAACTACCGAACAATGTCTACGGCGAGTATGGTAAAGGAAAATATAAAGATGTGATAACGGGGTTGCAGTTTGAGCGTCTTGCAAGTGCTTCTGGTCCAACTGAGGGGGAGATAAAGAGGCCCTCTGATGGTAAAGAGCCAGAGATTGTAGTCTTTATCCAGTGTGTTGGTTCTCGTGATCCGGCGAAAGGGTGTTCGTACTGCTCCAAGACCTGTTGTATGTATACGGCCAAACACGCTATGTTGTTTAAACACAAGGTCCATCGCGGACATGCCTTTGTCTTCTACATAGATATCCGATGTGGAGGAAAGAACTACGAAGAGTTTTCACTGAGGGCAATCGAAGAGGAGGGTGCAACCTATCTGAGGGGGCGTGTGTCAAGGATTTATAAAAAAGGAGAGAAGTTGGTTGTCTTGGGAGCGGATACGTTAACGGGTTCCCAGGTTGAGATAGAAGCGGATATGGTTGTCCTTGCCTCTGCAATGAAGGCACAGGATGATGCGGAAGAGGTTGCACGAACACTCAGCATACAGTACGACAAAGACAAGTTTTTCTCAGAGCTGCATCCGAAACTGCGCCCAGTGGAAAGTAGTAATGCTGGGATTTTTCTTGCAGGAGCGTGCCAGGGACCGAAAGATATACCAGAAACGGTAGCACAGGCGAGTGGAGCTGCAAGTAAAGTTATGGCTTTGCTGTCATCCGATGAACTGGAACGTGAACCGGTTGTTGCGAAAGTTGATAGGTTGCCTCCGCCGGTATTTTCAACGTGTATTGGATGCTTTTACTGTCAGAGGGTTTGTCCGTATGGTGCGATTGAGCAGGAAGAGATCAAGGCTCGTGATGGCAGTGTGATAAAGACTGTTGCCAGGGTGAATGAGGGGTTGTGCCAGGGGTGCGGTTTGTGTGCGGCAACGTGCAGGTCCAAGAGTGTCGAGTTGGCCGGTTTTAACGATGAACAGGTGTATGCAGAGATCAACTCTGTTGAATTTAATTAACCTAATTTTTTTATATACGTGATGTCAAATGAAACTACGTTCGAGCCGAAAATTGTCGCATTTCTCTGTAACTGGTGTACGTATGCTGGAGCAGACCTTGCAGGTACGGGGAGAAAGCAATATCAGGCAAATGTTCGAATAATCAAACTTCCATGCACCGGTGGAATAGATCCGCTGTTTTTGATAAAGGCATTTGAGCGGGGGGCCGATGGTATCCTGGTTTCAGGATGCCACCCCGGGGATTGCCACTACAATTCTGGAAATTACCACGCCAGACGCAGGTGGAATGTATTTAAACCACTGCTTGAATTCTGTGGAATCAACCCGGATAGGATTCAATTCTCTTGGATTTCAGCTGCTGAAGGAGGGAAATGGGTTGAAACCATAAACAGTGTAATTGATGCAGTTAGGGTTTTGGGACCATTTGAAGGATATCAAAAGATTAATGCAATTGGGCCTGAGGGGCCTGGAGAAGGTTTTGCCCCTTCTAGTACTTCAGGCTGTGAGTGTAAATAGTGCTTGAACGAAAACCCTGTGTTTGAACCAAAACTGGCCAGGTACAAGACGCGTAGCAATTTCGTAGCCGGAACGTACTATTGTACTTGAGGATGACGTAATTGTTACAGCAACGCAGTAGATGGGTAGTTTTCGTTCAAAGACTAAATAGTCA
This sequence comes from Candidatus Scalinduaceae bacterium, assembly GCA_965222815.1. Lineage (GTDB taxonomy): Bacteria > Planctomycetota > Brocadiia > Brocadiales > Scalinduaceae > SCAELEC01. Next base: position 2,521,514 of record CBDCUS010000014.1, on the reverse strand, counting down.
CGAAGGGACAGGTTTACCAACTAATTGCTAATTTCATATTTAGCATTGAATTTAATCTGTACTCCCTAAAAAGGTAACAGAGAACGGTAAACTCTAAACTCGTGAATGGTTACTATTATTGGTACAAATGGAGATGTGTGAATGATTGAGGCGTTAAGAAAAAAGGCTGAGGAACTCCTCAGAAGTAAGACCGTGAACGTTGTTTTTGGTTATGGTGAGGGAAGTACACCTGAAAGAACAAGACCAGTTTTTATTACAAAACCCGAAGACGTAAACAAATTGACTTGGAACAAATATTGTGTCTATAATCTCACAACCTATCTCAAGAGGCAGGAGACCCGTAAACTCGGAAAACCGGCAATTATTGTCAAGGGGTGCGATGCGAGGACCGTGATTGTTCTCATAAAAGAGAGTCAGATTAAACGAGAAGATGTATATATTCTTGGCGTTACCTGTAACGGTGTAGGAGAGCCTCTGGCCGAAAAATGTAAAGCTTGCGATGTGCACACACCCAGGATCTACGACGATTTGGTAGGTGAAGAGGTTGAAAATAAGGAGCTCCCCTTTGACGAAAGGTATGCAGAATTGGATGAGTATGAAAAGCTGTCAGAAAAGGAAAAATGGGAGTTCTGGCAGAAGCAGTTTGAAAAATGCATTAAATGTTACGCCTGTAGTAATATCTGTCCTCTCTGTTTTTGTGATAGATGTATTGTTGAGAAAAACCAGCCTCAATGGATAGACCCCAGTGCACATGCACGTGGCAATCTTTCATGGAACGTTACAAGGGCTTACCACTTAGCCGGAAGATGTATAAATTGTGAAGAGTGCCAGAGGGTGTGTCCGGTAGATATCCCCCTTAATCTCCTGAACAAGAAGCTCGCCAAGGAGGCAGAAAAGAACTTCAATTATAGACCGGGCTATAATGTCGATGATGAACTCGCGATGTCTACATACAATGAAAAGGATAATCAGGATTTTATCAAGTAGAGCAAGTGCCCGCACATTTTTACTGTCTATTTTCAATATAAATTTCTGAAAACTATTTTGGAATCCAGTTGTGGAAAAACGTTTACATAGAAAAAATTTTGATGAATTTATAACCAGTTTGAGAGGAAAGGGGTATAAGGCAATTGCCCCCAAAAAGGATGAGAAACTTGTTGTGCTTGATGAGGTTCAAGGGGCGGACGAGATCTCCCTTGACCACGTAATAACCAATAACTCAATAAAGGAGTTCTTCTTCCCAAAGACAGAGAATATATTATCTTACCGGATGGAGAAAAATCAGGTTCAAATTGAAGAGCCGGAAGGTTTTGCCGTCAAATCCGTTATCTTCGGATCGAGGCCTTGTGACGCCTTCAGCCTTCCCGTCATGGATAAGGTCTTTAATTGGGATTGCAGTGATAAGTTCTGGGTGCAGAGGAGAGAGGCTATTACGATAGTAACCATTGCATGCGATAAATGTGATAGTTATTGCTTTTGTACTTCAGTAGGTTTGGCCCCAGATGCAAAGCAGGGCAGTGATGTACTGCTTACTAAAATATCTGATGATGAATATGTAGTTGAAACAGTAACTGAAAAGGGCGAAAGCCTCATAAAGGAATTTGAGGGAATATTTTCAGATCCTTCCTCAGATACGTCAGATCGGCAGGTTGCAACAGTAGAGAAAAAATTTGAGATTGAGAAGGTAAAACCCTGGCTTGATGAGAATTTTGTTCATGCTGTGTGGACCGATTTCTCTTTGAAATGTATCGGCTGTGGGGCGTGTACATTTGTGTGTCCAACGTGCCACTGTTTTGACATTGTTGATGAGTGTACGATGACAAAGGGTGACAGGGTTAAGAACTGGGACGGATGCCAGTTTAAGATGTTTACGATGCATACTTCTGGTCACAATCCAAGATCCACCCAAGGTGAAAGGTGGCGCCAGAGGATTATGCACAAGTTTAAATACTATGTAGAAAAGTTTGACAGTATTCTCTGTGTTGGCTGCGGAAGGTGTTCACGGGTCTGCCCGGCAGATATGAATATTTCTGAAATGCTTGAAATAATTGCAACTGAAGCGAGCCAAACGGAAAATAAGGAATAAATATGGATAATATATATAGACCTTATCTGATGAATATCAGTGATATGATAGAAGAAGCGCCGGGTGTGAGAACATTCAGGCTCAATTTTTTAAACGAAGATGAAGGGAAAAATTTCCAATTCCAGGCGGGTCAGTTCGCACTCTATTCTGTTTTTGGTTACGGTGAATGTACCTTCTGTATAGCGTCATCACCAACACGAATGGACCACATCGAGTGTACGTTTAGGCAGGCAGGAAGGGTGACCAATGCCTTAAGAGAGCTAAATGTTGGAGATACCTTGGGATTCAGGGGACCCTATGGAAATGTGTTCCCTATTGAAGAGTGGGAAGGCAAAAACCTCGTGTTCATTGCGGGAGGTATAGCTTTGCCTCCATTGCGATGTCTTATCTGGAATTGTCTTGATTTACGTGATAAATTTAAGGACGTTACCATTATTTACGGTGCTAAAACAGTTGCCGATCTCGTCTATAAACATGAACTAAAAGAGTGGGACGCAAGGGATGATGTGAATTTGGTTACTACGGTTGATCCTGGTGGTGAAACACCAGATTGGCCTGGTAAAGTTGGTTTTGTACCCACAATCGTGGAGCAAGCAGAGCCCTCTAGTAATAACACCATAGCAATAGTCTGTGGACCCCCCATTATGATTAAGTTTACCTTGCCGGTGCTTGAGAAGCTTGGCTTCAAACAGGAAAAAGTGTATACAACACTTGAAAATAGAATGAAATGCGGTTTGGGGAAGTGCGGTAGATGTAATATCGGCTGTACGTATGTTTGTAAGGAAGGTCCCGTCTTTACCGCCAAAGAAATAGATATGATGCCAGATGAATTTTAAAGGTGTAGCGGTAGTATCAATTGTTGGTAAGCAAAACGTTGGCAAGACCACATTAATTAGGGGACTCATCCCGAAGTTAAAGGAGAGCGGAAAGAGAGTCGGGACCTTTAAATACAATATTCGGAAATTGGAAATTGATCATGAACACAAGGACACATACAAATATTTCCATTCTGGAGCAGAGACGGTAGCTATCTCTTCACACGATCAGATTGCCGTCTTGAAGAGGTCCGCAGCTTTACCTCAGATTGATGAGATACTTGAAAAGTATTTCAATGATCTAGATATCGTTCTTGTTGAAGGGTATAGGGGTAAGGGAGCCCCAAAGATTGAGATATTAGACTCACAGGAATTTGGAGAAATTAATAAGTTGAAGAGCAATAGTGAAATGTCACTCTGTATGGAAGGTACGATTAGAGGGCATTTTTCTGATGGAGATATGAGCAAAGCGCTTCATTTTGTTGAGAATATTATCTCCCGTGAGAAAGATTATTCAAAAAAATACTTGCAAAATGCTTGAGAATGCTATATATAGACGAAAATATAAATTCATAATCTATATATAGCATTTTTTATTTTATGGTATTTTCGTGTTCCTTAATCCTTTTTTGTGAAAGGCGGGTGTTAACATGAGCGCGGTATTAGAACAATATTTTCAGCACGTTGTCGTAGACAAGATCAACGATTTAATAACTGACCGTTTTAAAGAGATAAAGGTTGAACTAGATGCAAAATTTTACGAATTCCGATTAGATTTAGAAAATTTGAGGAAAAATGTTTCTGAATCTGGACAGGAAATTTGTGGAAAAATGCGTGAAGACATTAAGGAAATTTTGGCTGAAAATGGGAAAAAAGCTGTCGCAACCAAAAAGGATGTACCTGCAAAAAAAACAGTTGCTGCTAAAAAATCTACTACTCAGAAAAGGAGAGTGGTGAAAAAAGCACCGTCTAAAAAAGTATTGAAAAAATAGTTTTTGATTAAAATAGCACTGAAGAAATTTTTTTGAACCTAAACCTTTTGAGTCTATAGCGAGGTGGGAGTTGCCGTTTTCGTTAGATAATCAAGGTGTTAAGTGGTTGTGCACGCTAAGGATAAAACTAATCAAGTATATTTTAAAATTCGAGCGCCCTTTGTTATGTATCAAGATGTACGATTATTTTTAAAGAGTGCTCCCTTCAATAGGTCTATTTCTCCTATTTTACTACCGCTTCAGTTTATCTTACCATCATCTATTTTCTGATTCACGTTCTATTCCGATAACACATCTTCCAATTTTTTTTCTGGATCAAAACTAACACCTTACACATTTTCATCAAACTGATTAACTCCTTTCATTAATTATTACACTTTTTTTTATACACGTATACTCAATTTTTTTTAAAAGAGACAAATAGTTCAACAATATTAACTCAGTCATCTTACAAAGCCTGTTTTTTGTCATCAATTGGTTAGGCCAAAATTATCACAAGCACCCGATTAACTGAATAGATATTTGACGAGTGTATTACCTCCATAGAATATTTTTATAAGCAATGAAGGGGTTACTGGAAGGTTCAGGGGTTGTCAGAGAAACATTAGTTATCCATTGGGTGGGTTTGAACCGTGAATTTGTAAGGACTTACAGATCTAATAATAGATCGAGAACGCTTAGGTCCACTAGGTATACGACCATGCCGGATGCATCCGTTTTCCCATATGTTGCTTTATCACTTCATAAAACACTTTTGAGTCAACCAAACACCTGCCCAGAAATTCAGAAAACCATTTTGAATGGGTATAAATAAGAATAGAGAGTGGTACAACTGAGAATTATGATAAATTATTGAGGTAACTCTCGGTTTCTTGGCATGTAATAGTGATTACCTACATCCATAATAGCCAGATTGAGGGGTTTTTCGTTGATCCTTGCCGGATTCCAACTTGATACCAAATTCTTACTCACAATCTTACTCTTAAACCCTTAGAGAAGAGAAACCGGTGTAACTCAGAGAGGGTAAAAACGTACAATCATGAAATAAACAACCTTCATGAGTATCATTCCTGGTATCTAACAATTATGTAATAAATAGTTATAGATTTTTGCCGATAATGTTTCTTGCAAAGGGTGCTCGTACCTTATGATTAAATGTCAGTTTTTACTAATGATGTTGATGATTTTTCCAACTCTACACGAGTGTTTTTGTAAGGTCTTGTTATTGCTATACTTGAGGTGTTTAGCGAAAGGCAGACCGGAAAAACCAAAAGAGTCATAATGAGATGGAAATTCCTCACTTGACACCTTTATTTCCCCTTTTGAGCAAGTCTTGAAGGAGAAGTAACGAGATCTTCAGTATTTTACTTCATAAATAAAAAAAGCGAAAATATTTTTACAATAATTGCATTTATCTTATGATTTCAAAAAAAACATTAGGGCAGATACTCATTCAAAACGGTACTATTACTGATGAACAGTTAAAGAAGGCCATAGCCTTACAAAACAAATTGTCGATCAGGTTAGATGAGGCAATTGAAAGGTTGGGTTATGTAGATTCAGACAACATTTTGCAGGCACTTTCGGAACAGTTTGACTTGAAAATCGTTAATCCTTTAGAGATACCAGTTCCTGAAAATGCCATAAAAGCGGTCCCAAAAGATGTTGTAAAGAAATATCACATCTTCCCTATTGAAAAAGAGAAAGATTCACTTACGGTAGCGATAAAAAATCCACTTGATCTGGGGATGTCGGATGATTTGCGATTTACCCTGAACACCAAGGTAGAGTGTGTGCTTGCCACACACGACAATATAGCAAAAGCAATTAAGAAGTATTATGAGAATGAGGAGCAGATTGTTTTTGATGGTTTGTATGAAGGATTAGCTGCTACAGCCGGTGACTCCTCAAAAAACTATGCACACATTAAGGGTGCTGAGGAAAAGATTGACTCACCAATCGTAAAACTTGTTACCTCCATCCTGACTGAAGCGACCAAGGCGAGGGCTAGTGACATTCACATAGAACCATTAGCTGATCGTGTTCGTATTCGTCACCGGATAGATGGAGTGTGTCAAGAGACCCATTCGATACCAAAAAGCTATCATGAGGCTCAGGTTTCTCGAATAAAGATACTCTCAGACATTGATATTACCGAAAAAAGAAAACCTCTCGATGGGAGAATAAACCTAGATGTTGATGGAAAGTCTATTGATGTAAGAGTGAGTACCATACCGACAACTTGCGGAGAGAGTATTGTGATGAGGTTGTTGGAGAAGTCAACATCCTATATGAATTTAGGCAACATGGGATTCTCGAAACGAGATTATGGCAACTTCAAGAAATCGTTAAATGTTCCCAATGGCATCGTATTGATCACAGGACCAACAGGTAGCGGGAAATCAACCACGCTATACGCAGCCCTGAATGAAATGAACGATATACACAAAAAGATAATTACCGTAGAGGATCCCATTGAATATACCCTACCAGGTGTGAACCAGTGTGAAGTAAATTCGAGGATAGGTTTAACCTTTCCGTGTGTGCTTCGTTCTATTCTCCGTCAAGACCCAAATACAATAGTTATAGGAGAAATGCGAGATGTTGAAACTGCTGAAATTGCAGTTACATCGGCATTAACAGGGCATTTTGTCTTAAGCACATTGCATACAAATGATGCACCATCAGCGATAACGCGTCTCACTGACATGGGAATAAAACCGTTTTTGATAGCATCCTCTGTTCAAGCAATAGCTGCCCAGAGGCTTGTGAGAGTACTCTGTCCTAAATGTAAGGTACCCTACAGAATCACAGAAGATATTTTGAAAGTAATGGGTTTGGACATAGACGGTTTTGGTAATAGTGAAATCTGTCACGGCTCCGGTTGTGACAGTTGCGGCCAAACTGGTTACAGTGGCAGAACCCTTATCTTGGAGCTTATGTGTATTAATCAAGATTTGAGAAAGGCGATTCACGGCAAAGCGAGTATTGATGAATTAAGGCAGATTGCATGTGCGAATGGCATGACAACGTTGCTGGAAGATGGATTGAGATTGGTGCGAGATCAGGTAACATCCCTAGAAGAGGTGATGAGGGTGACAGTTAATTAGGAAGACAGACGAATGAGTTCAACGAGGGCACAAAGAAAGCTGTTTGGGAAAATATTGATTGAAAAGGGAGTGGTGAATCAAGACCAATTGACGGAAGCTCTTGAGATTCAGAAAATAAACGGTAAGGGGTTAGGAAGTGTACTCGTAGAACTTGATTATGCTACAGAAGAGCGGATCACAGAGGCATTAGGGAATTATCTGGATATGGAGGTAGTCAGTCTGGAAGATATCGATCTGAAAACTGACGTATTACAGAAAATTTCTCCTGCTATTGCAAAACTTTATCGGGTGATCCCGATAGCCTATGATGATTCTTCCCTTACCATAGCCCAGGAATATGCTCTTCACATGGAGCAGATAGATATTCTCCGGTTTTTATTGCAAAAAGAGATTAAACCCGTTATCGCCCCTAAAGATGAAGTAGCAGATGCTTTGGAAAAGTATTATCCGGGAAATTTTGAATCTGTTGAGGAACTGTTAGGTGATTTTCAACAAAATGCTTCTCAGGTACAAAGTAATGAAAACAGGGAAAATATAGACATAGAGCAACTTAAAGAGTTGGCAAATGATGCACCGGTGAAAACCTTTGTGAACATGATACTTTTACAGGCAGTTATTGACCATGCAAGTGACATTCATTTAGAAACCTTTGAAAATAATTTTAGAGTACGGTATAGAATTGACGGTCAGTTGGTTGAAAAGATTCCAGTGCCTATCAGTTTTACAAACGGTATTGTATCAAGAGTTAAGGTCCTAGCAGAAATGGACATAGCGGAGAGACGATTACCGCAAGATGGCCGTATAATGATTAACATCAGGGGGCACTCTGTTGACATACGCGTCTCCACATTACCCACGAAATATGGAGAGAGTATTGTCATGAGGGTGCTGGATAAGCAGGCAACTTCTCTCGACCTATCACAATTGGGTATTATGCCCAAAGATATCAGCACGATTCAGAAACTAATGAAAAATCCGAACGGTATTGTCTTGATTACGGGGCCTACGGGATCAGGAAAGACAACGACACTATATTCGGCGCTTAATTATGTAAATGAACCCGGGGTAAAAATCATCACTACTGAGGATCCCGTTGAATACGATGTCGAAGGGATTATGCAAATACAGGTTAACCATGAGATCGGGGTAACATTTGCGAACAGCCTTCGGGCAATTTTACGGCAAGATCCGGACATCATACTGATTGGCGAGATAAGGGATTTGGAAACACTGGAAATAGCGATACAGGCATCACTGACAGGGCATCTTGTATTCAGCACGTTACATACAAATGACGCACCTTCAACCATAACGAGGTTGATAGATATGGATGTGAAACCCTATCTCATTACGGCATCTCTTCTTGCCGTTATTAGCCAGAGATTGGTGAGAAAGATATGCACAGAGTGTAAGGAAGAATACCATCCAGACTCGAATGTTCTCGAAGATCTCAATATTTCGGAACATGAGTTGCGTGATAAGCAATTTTACAAAGGGAGTGGTTGTCCAAACTGTAACGGTACAGGTTATAAAGGGAGGATGTCAATTCTGGAAATAATGAACATAGATGAGGAAATTCGTAGCTATATAATTCAACAAGCGTCTGCGGAAGTGTTAAGAGAGAAGGCGAGAGAAAACGGTATGAATACCTTGAGAGAAGCAGGTCTCAATGCTGCATATAGTGGGTTAACGACCTTGGATGAAGTTGTGAGGGAAACATGTTTAGTTTAAGGATAGGGATATTTTAATCATGGTACAAAATCAGGTACGGGCATAATCGAGAAAAGTTATTTTTGCAATTGGGATACATTGCCCACAGTATGATGCAATATTAAACAGGAATAATATAAAGAAGAATATTACGATAAGAGAGTGTTATACAATTACAAAATATAAGTCTTTGTTTTTGATGTATGTTAAAACGTATTTCACTAAATAGTCAAAATGTAAAGAAAAAAAATTATTTGGCACAAATTTAGCGGTATACATTAATTCGATCTCTTAGATTCTCTATAACCTTATTACAGTCCATATGGCACTGTTGGATTAATCGGTATTCTTTAAATAGCTAATTTTTTAGCCCAATAATAGCAATGGTTTACGATAGTGATTTATCAAGAATTGGCTAAAAATGAGTAAATATATCAATAGTGAAGAGCACTAAAGATGGTTTCAAAAGGCGTAAAAGTAGCAACTTGATAGAATCTCATAATAGCACAATCTTGTGTCATAGGATAATGAAAGGGCAGCCGGAGTATGTTAACGCAATCTTCTTTAGGGTACCGTTCAGGTATAAACAAGACAAACTTGATTTCATTCTTCCAACTTCCAAACAGTTTTTATAACATTTTATGGTTAGGTGAATAAGATGCAAACTTTCAAATTTGAGGCAGTGGACAAAGACGGTCAGGTTGTGAAGGATCTCATTGAGGCCCTATCACTTGAAGAAGCAAGTGAGAAGATCCGTAATAAAGATTATTACCCCACACGGATAAAACCACATAAGAGTAGGGATAAGGGGAAAACTCAACCCAAAAGAGGAAAAGGGAAAAAGGGTTTCGCCGATTTCGAAATATCAATAGGTAAGGTAAAGACGAAACAGATAAATACCTTTACAAGGCAACTCTCCACCCTACTCAATGCAGGAGTGACAATAGTACAAAGTTTAACTATTCTTCACTCACAAACAAAGAAGGGCTTATTCAAAAAAATATTGAGTCAATTAATAGAAGATATTCAAGGAGGTGATACGCTCTCTAAGTCCATGTCTAAACATCCGAAGGCATTTGATAAACTCTATGTAAATGTAATTAATGCTGGAGAGATAGGAGGTGCACTTGATGTAATTCTGACAAGGCTTGCGACTTATAGGGAGAAGATGCAAAGACTAAAACAGAAAATCGTCGGTTCTATGACATACCCTGTTGCGGTTGTGGTTATTGCTTTAGCAATCTTGTCCGGGATATTGATGTTCATAATACCTCAATTTGCAAAGATGTTTGACGAAATGGAGATCTCCCTCCCAATGCTCACATTGGGTTTGGTAAATGTGAGCAACTTTATGGTTCATCACTGGTATACAATTTTTGGAATTCCTGTTGCCATTTTTATTGTATATAAACTGATTGGAAAGATCAAGAGATGCCGGCTGTTAATAGATCGGTTGAAATTCAAGATACCTGTCTTTGGAAATCTCATAAATAAGTCTGTTGTTTCAAAATTTGTCAGAACCCTTTCAACGTTGACGTCTAGTGGTGTGCCTATCTTAGAGTCTTTAAAAAATGTAAAAGAGGTTTCCGGAAATATGGCAATGACGAAGGCTATCGAGCACATCCATGATAGTGTCCGTGAAGGTGAAACTATTGCAAAGCCATTGCGGGAATCGAAGGTGTGTGACGGTGTTGTGGTAAATATGATCGAGATAGGAGAGCAATCGGGAGAACTGGATAAAATGCTTTCGAAAGTTGCCGATAATTATGATAATGAGATCGATGCTGCCGTTGAGGCAATGATAAGTTTGATTGAACCGATAATGATTGTGTTCTTGGGTGGTGCTGTAGGTACGATAGTTGTTGCCCTCTTCATGCCTCTTATTAAACTTATGGACAGCTTAGCTTAGGTGAAATTGAATGAGATATAAAGTACATGACCAAAGAGGATTTTCTCTCTTAGAACTGTTTGTGGTAATCGCCATCATTGCCGTTGCAACTGGGATCTTGTTACCAGTCTTTAATAGCATGAGGCCAAAGTTTAGGCTGAATGGAGCAGCTAGGCAGCTCCAAGGCGACCTCATGTGGACAAGGATGCAGGCGATTAACCAGAATAATGAGTTTAAGGTGTTTTTTCTCAGCAAAACGTGCACTATTACTGAACATGCAGGCTGGAATACTACTGATCATGTATATCAAATTTTAGATGATGATGATGGAGACGGTACCATAGATAGTGGTGAAACGGTGATAGAGAGACATCTTCAGGAAAACTACCTTGACGTTGTTGTAGATTCTGCTACAGTCGATCCCGTTTTTCAGCCAAGAGGGAATGCTGCTGGTTCTACGATAGTGCTTCAGAACCTAAGTGGTACGAAACAGTTAGTAATTAATCCGTCAACAGGTCGTATTAAAATAAATTGAAATAGATTGATAGTGAACAATGTATAAATTAAAGAATAAAGATGGATTTTCCCTGGTAGAGGTAATGTTTTCGGTTATGATTGTTACTCTAGGGATTATTACGGTAATGAGTCTGATCGCGATAGTTGTGAAAGGTAATACGCAGAGTAAGGCCATTACTACTGCCTCAACGATAGCACAGGACCTGCTTGAGGAGTTCATAATGGAAGATTATGCTCAAGTTGTTGATACTGATAGTGTTATTGATGAGAATCCCGATGGAACGGTTACCATTAACGATATTGTCTATAATTGGGAATTGGGAGTTCAGGTCGGAACTCCTACCGTAAACTCAAAAACGGTGACGGTAGATGTATATTGGGGTATGTTGGGTGGTACGAACACGACAAATAACAATGTAGAAATGCAAACGATCCTTTCGCTTGAATAGGGTTAATAGAATGACTAATTCACTTGAAAAAGAGGAACAGGGTTTTACGATTATTGAAATACTTATAGGTCTTGTGGTCGGATTGACTCTTTTGGGAGCGACTGTCACGATGTTTGTTGTACAACATGTAGCCTTTAATAGACAGCAAGAGTTGAGCGAGATGCAGCAAAATATGCGGGTTGCCTTTGACATGATAACGAGAGAGGCCAGGATGGCGGGATACGATCCAAGTGGAGCCGGTTTCGACGGTATTCCCTATGATGTCGGTACCTTAACCGTGAGAGCGGATCTCGACGGAGATGGGACAACGACTTCATCCCAAGAAGAGATTAAGTATGCGTACTACGGGACCCCTGATTTTCAGATCAAGCGAGACACTGGTGGTGGATTCCAGCCTCTCGCAGAAGATATCCAGGCATTTACTTTTAACTATTTAAATGAAGATGGTAATGGTACCACTACAACTTCAGCGATCAGGCAAATAGAAATTCAGATAACCGGCAGGACTTCGCAAATTGACCCTAAAATTGGTGACTATCGATATGGTACGTTAACTTCTGTTGTGACTCCCCAAAATCTTGGCTTTTAGGGTTCGAGAAAATAACTTTACATTTCATAATGAAGGGAAGGCTGAACGAATATGAAACAACAGCCAGGTTCCAGAAAAGAGGAGCTGAAAAGTTTACGAAAAGGAGATGAAGAGGGTATTGTCCTTATTTCCGTAATAATCTTGATGGTTATTTTGGCGTTGGTAGGTACTGTTACGGTTATGACAACCAATACAGAAAATAATGTAAGTGAAAATTACAAGACGAACACGCTAGCATTTTATGCAGCACAGGCGGGAATTGAAGAGGCCAGGGAGCGACTCAGGAAGCCAAGTACCTCAACTTCGTATGCAGGTGATCCGAGTGCCGGGGGTAACGATCCATTGTGGGTCTCTTACATCTTGGCTTTGGGAGCAGATTCTGCTTCATTTGATCCCAGTACGGATGATCCTAATTACGATGCTGCCTATACAAACCTCTACTATCCACTCTTTGGAAACGCAACAAATACCGGAACAGCAACGAGCAGCTTGCAGGATTCGAATATATCAGATATCTCTTACTGGGTTAAAATACGGCATAAAAAGTGGTCGGATTGTACGGCTGCTGAGCAGGCAACAATAGATACGACCAATTCTGCGGGTGGGGCAAGTGCCGGTGACATCATCTATTATGGGTTTATGAGTAGCGGTGATTCTACAGCTGTAACCTTTACGCATGACACTCCCGTTACCAATATCTGTTCACCGATAGAGTTGGTAACAGCCCATGGCATGGATCTGAATAGCAATAGTAATACTGAGGTTCAGGTGAAAAAGGATATACGGCCACCGGTTCCGGGCGCCTTTTACGGGGACGTTACTCAACCGATGGGTAAGGGAGGGGGAAACCTTACGATAATCGGTGATGATAACTGTACAACTGAATACGTACCTGCTATCGCCTGGACAACGACAGATACCCTGAGTGGATCGGGTGGTTCTACGAATTTTCAGTCTAACGGTGCTACAGGGGCTGGAGCAGCCTCACAAGTGCCAGATGTAGATATAGAGGCTTATGTAAATGCATTGAAACCTTTAGCGACGGTCACCTTAACAGCTGATAATACAAATTTTACTGTCGGTGGTCCTACAGACTATCAAATTGTCTTTTGCGATACCTCGGTTGGTTCTTACGGCGGAAATGGGGCCTTAGATCTTAAGACGACAGGTATCGGGGGATATGGGACCCTGGTTGTCAATGGAAATCTGGAGTTTAGCGGTCAATGTGATTGGCATGGCCTTGTCCTTGTCAATGGTGATATGAGTTTCTCCGGTGGTGGCACCAAGAATATATGGGGAGCCGCTATGGCTGAGAGTGTAGCGACGCTGAATGGGACGGTCAACATATATTACGATTCATGTGAAATTCACAAGACAAATCTGAGTTACACCTATACAACTTTTCGATGGTTGGATAAGATATTAGGACCTTGAGGTATCTCAACCTAGACAAACAGGCACCAAACAGGGATTAAAAAATTACCTGTCTGCGTGCGACGTACAGGCAAGCAAATCTCAAGTTACAAAATCCAAAAAAAATTCAAATTACAGTGCTCGAATTGTCAAACCAGCTTGCTCTCCCTTTTTAAATATATATGCTGCAAATTTGCTTTTGTCTTTGAATCCCATTTACGATATTTCATGGTGCCCCCTATCTTAAGTATGACGTAATTATAGAGTAAATTACTCCAAAAAACATCTGCTTACTTAATGAGGTGCAGTATAATTTTTGTCCTAAATGATTTAATAGGGTAGAGAATTTTGAATTTGTTTGTTTCTTGAAACTTGTTATTTGGTATTTACCCGCCCGGTCGAACAGCTATACACGTGTGAATATCATGCAACTGATTTGTGGAAATGGGTCCCTGGTTCAGAGTTTGACAAATCCGAATTTACACCTCTCCTCTTCCTCCCCATGTACCTATCCAGAGAAGCAAAGTATCCGATTATAAACAGTGTTGGTGTTGTATGGTACAGCTTCGTCTCAACCCAACTCAGTAATCAGATCCTTCTAGGAGAAATACTCACTTGCAGGATCTAAGGTATAAACACACCTTAATTTCATACGAGATGGTATAGTTGAAAACCTGAGAGTGTATAAGAGGAGTAGATATTTCGTTTGTGTTAATACCAGGAAACAGATACAGGATTAATAATTAAGAGATGGGAGAGATGTTTCGACGAAGTATACCTATCGGAAAATGATATTTTGAATGGTAGAAGTGGTGGTTTAAACGAAATATTTTTTCAATTGAGCAAAACAGGGAAAGGTTTTAGAAAAAGATGAGGACTAATTAGTGATTGAACGGAAACCCTCTGTTTGGACCAAACACTAATTACATCTTCTGTCTTCAAGCTCTGACCTTGGATAGACGTTTAGTTTTTCTACCAACTCACTCTCCGCACTCTTCTCCAAAAGTAGGTTAATGGGTTTAAGTAATTCGTTGGCTAGTCCATCCTTGGGCCTGGCCACAATTTTTTTCTGTGCTTTTCCATTTACTATTTCATCCAATTCACGGGTAATCCTGACAAAGGGGCCAACCAGATTTTTTGAAACATGAAAAGCCCAGATCATGTTGGACATAAAAAATACCCACACAACAACAATGATAATGGCGCCCCTGTTCTTGATAAACTCAATGCCCGGTCCAACTTCGCTGTTGATTACAGCATTCATCAGGCTAAGCTGATAAAGGATTATGCATATCGTAATCACCAGGGCAATTATGAGGGAGGGAATAAACGTTACATATACGATACTATTTTGATATTTGTTGGCGATGAAATAATTTCTTTTCTTAGGTTGATCACTCATCTTTTCCTCTTTTAAAAAAGTATCTCCACAATTTGATGTTATTCTACTAGCTACTTAAACATTTAATATAAAAGAAAACTGTTTACCTACTTATTATCGTGGGAAATCTAAGAATATTTACTCAGAAATTATTGAAGGCAATTGATGTTTACTATAAGATAATGTATCTGAACAAGTAATATCTCCCGCACGATGCAGTATGTCAAGTGATACTTTCAAGTTTTCTCAAGAAAAATTAATTAAGGGAATAAGAAATATTTTATCGATTTTCGTTCTCTTTTTAACTATTATGTGAATGGTTTTTTTTATGGAGGAGAGTCATTTCCTTAATCTGTAGAAACCGCTCCAGGTTCAAAGGTTCGGGGTTCACCGTAGAATGTCGGAATTCGAGTTGTGGAATATTTACATTGAAAATGAGCACGGTAAATTTAACAGCAAAAAATGAAAAAATACAAAAATAGGAGTAAGTTATCGAGTTGCATGCAGAGCTAAATCATCCGCTGATTTTGTTTACAAGATGCGAGAATGGCAGGTTGTTTTTGTCTGGGTCCTTGTTATGAATAGATAGTGTCTGAACGAAAACCCTGTGTTAGAATGAAAAGTACCCAGGTTCAAGGCGCGTAACAATTTCGTAACCGGAACGTACAATTATACTTGAGGATTACGAGATTGTTGCAGTAAAGCAGTAGATTGTTAGTTTTCGTTCAAACGCTAGATAATAGAGGGGGGTGTGTGGTCGAGCAGAGGGTGGTAAATCCCACAGTACAAAAAGAGCGGGGACTATGGAAACTGGTTCATGTTCTGGTGTTCTTTTCCGGAGCGAGCGCCTTAATCTACGAATCCCTATGGTTACGTTCCTTCGGCCTTATTTTTGGAAATACCACCTATGCAGTAAGTATTGTTTTAGCCACTTTTATGGGTGGATTGGCAGTGGGGAGTTACTTTGTAACCAGAGTCTCCTTTCGGAAAACCCTTCTTGCTTACTCCTGCGTTGAGATTGGGATAGGTCTCAGTGCCTTGTTAACGCTACCTTTCCTGCGCTACTTACCGCATTGGTACGGGGCTTTCCTCCAGAATTATCCTCTCTCTTCTCCAACAGAGATGACCCTTAAGATCGTCCTGGCCTCTTTAGTCCTTTTGCCTCCAACTCTTCTCCTTGGGTCCACTATTCCTCTTATGATGGAGTTTTTATCTCGTAAAGGGAGACACTTTCACGGGAGCCTCGGACTATTATACCTCCTTAATACGTTGGGTGGAGCTGTTGGTGTCTTTGTTTGCGGTTTTATCCTTATCCCTCGCATCGGAGTATCTAAAACATATCTTTGTACTGCTGCACTCAACTTGATAATCGGCTTTTTTGCATGGATTTTTGCAAGAAGAACATGCGAACCATTATCTTCGGTTAGTAAAAAAAAATCTCAGTTCCGAATCTCAGTTTACAAAGGACTACCCGCACTCTTTGTTCTGATTGCCCTCTTCTCGGGGATCTCTTCGTTTGGTCTGGAAGTTTTGTGGACTCGCTCATTTACCCTTATAATTGGATCTTCTACCTACTCCTTCAACCTCATGCTCTTGGCGTTCCTGATGGGTATCGTGATCGGTGTTGCTGTCTACGAATTCACCTGGAAAAAGATACACCGGCCTCTCCTCTGGCTATCGGTTCTGCTTTTGATTCTGGGTCTCCTCATCCTTATCAATGTGTACATAATCGGTCTGCTTCCGGATGTCTTCTTTCGAATAATGAGGCAAATCCCTATCTCATTCTCTCTCTATCAGATCGTGGGGTATACCCTCTGTTTTCTTGATATGCTTCTTATCACGACACTGTTTGGTTTCATGTTTCCCCTGATTGCCCAGCTTGTAAGGCAGGAAAATTTCCGAGCACAGGTGGTTTCCGGTTTTCTGTATGCGTGGAACACGATAGGGGCTATTATCGGTTCTCTTGTCGTCGGATTTTTTCTGATTCCCACCTTTGGAATTCAGACCTCTTTTATCTGGATTGCGGTATTTCCCCTTTATGTTGGGTTGATTACGCTTTTTCTGGCTCTTTCATGGCCGATGTATGTACGGGCCGTAAGTATGGTCGCTTTCTGTATTGTGATTACGACACTTCTTATAGGATACAAACCATGGAATACAATCATGATGTCATGCGGAATCTATAAATACGGTATGGAATGGTCCCAAAGTGTTGCACCCAATACTCCATTGGAAGATATTGTTTCAATGAGGCAAATGCTTTTTTATAAGGAAGGAAGGGAGGGTGTAGTCTCTGTCGTCGAGCACAATAAGAATAGATTCCTGACCGTTAACGGAAAGTATGATGCGGGAACCAGTATTGATGTCATAACTCAGAAGTTGTGTGCTCATATACCATTGATGTTACATCCGGACCCTAAAAAAGTATTTATCATAGGGTGGGGGAGTGGTTGTTCGGTAGGGGCAGCTACTCTTTACCCAGTAGAGAGCATTGAATGTGCTGAAATCGAACCTGCTGTTTATGAATCGGCTCCTCTATTTACAGGATTGAACCGCGAAGCCTATAGAGACCCCAGGTTTACTATCTCCTTTACCGATGGGAGAAACCACCTCCTGACGACTCCAGCTCTGTATGACGTTATTATCTCTGAACCCTCAAATCCATGGATCACGGGAGTTTCAAATCTTTTCACAACCGATTTTTACAAAATAGCCCTATCCCGCTTAGCAGATGACGGCATAATATGCCATTGGTTTCACTATTATGACATGTCACTCAAAGATCTCCAGATCGGGATGAAAACCTTTACCGATGTATTCCCTTACGTCTCCATGTGGATGATACCCCCTCCATTAACAGATATTGTGGCTCCAATGGGTAAGATTCGTGCTCCCTATATACCCGGAGATCTGCTCTTGGTTGGCAGCAAAAAACCACATCGTCTGGACTTTGAAAAGATAAGTCATTTTTATAGAGACAAACGTATCGGCTATGACCTAAGAAGCATGGGTCTTGAGGATGAGATCTCTTTTATGTGTAATTACCTGATGGATAAAAGAGAATTGGAAGTTTTCTCAGGTGATGTGGTCGGAAATAGCGATGATCTCCCTCATATAGAATTTTCAGCACCCAAAAGCATGTATGTGAAAAAGCAAGTTGCAATTCAGATCTCCCACAAAATTCATCAAGCCCTTGAAAAAGGTTCAACAAGGCTTTTACCTCCTATTGATAATTTTGCCCCTTTGGATAAGAGAAACGAGAAAGAACAGGCTACCATTTACCGTGTTATGGCAGAGTGTTATTTAGAAAAAACAATGTTGGATAAATCACTTGCATTGTGTGAGAAATCCTTAAAGCTAAAAGGTGATTCCCCACAAATCTATGCTGTTATGGGAGAGGCGTACTTTAACCAGTATTACTACCTCTACAATGCTTTCAAGTTTAAGGTAAATACGGAGAAAGCGGAAAAAACCCTGCTCAAGGCGATTTCACTTGATCCCTCTCTCAAAAGAGCGTATGAAATCTTAGGGACCATATACTACTTATCTCGTGACTATCAGAAAGCTGTGGGAGTCTATGAGGAACTTGTTCGCCATTACCCCAACTATTCCATGGGGTATTTTGGTCTCTCACTCATTCACTACTCAGACAGAAATTTTCAGGAAGCGAGGGAATATGCTTTAAAGGCTCAGACTTTGGACATGGGGAATACAAGTGTTAGCAAACTTCTGAAATTACTCAAGGAGAGAGACTAGAGATTCTTACAACTATTATAAAACTTTGGTGCCTTGAATTAATCGGAGCTACGGAATTATAGTACAATGAAACTCAAGATCATATACTTAAAATTACTCTTTTTCTTTTCGGGAAGTGCGTGCCTGATATATGAGGTAGTGTGGACTCGGGTATATGCTGATATTGTCGGATCAACGGCAATTGCGACAACTTCGGTATTTGCCTGTTTTTTACTTTTTTTGGCATTAGGGGCTCAACTATTTGGTAGATTCAATGTTTATGGCAAAAAGGCTCTCGTGCTCTATGGCATTATTGAACTGGGGATAGTGCTTTCAGGACTCCTAACCAGCGCATTGCTTCTCTGGGGGAGGTCCCATATTGCTATCTATCGCCCAGAAAGCATCAGTCCAGCTATTTTCTATGATTTAGCAACTGTTGGATTACTTATGGGTATACCGGTAATTTTGATGGGTGCTACTCTACCGGTTATCCTTAACGCATCGAAGGCCCTGCTCCTTCCCCGTACAGTAGTAACACAGTTGTATGGTTGGAATACACTCGGAGGGGCCTCAGGTACTATAGCAGTGGGTTTTTTTCTCATTTGGAAGTTTGGTATTTGGGGTGCTATCCTTACTGCCGTTGGTATTAATGGGGCAATTGGTTTTGTAGCCCTCTGTTTGGGTAGTTATACTACAGACACAGTTGTACCGTTGGTGGTTGAAGAGACACGAGACAACCGGAGGGAGAAGATTGCACATCAACCTTTTCTGTGGCCGGTTTTGGCATGGCTCAGTGGTTTCTTTGTACTCGGTTATGAGGTGCTATGGGGGAGAATGGCCAAGTTCTTGCTTGGAGATCGAACCATTGCCATCTCCATGCTACTTGCCGTTTTTATTACCTGTTTGGGCATTGGAAGCTTGATTTCTGGGCCCCTAAGACGCCGTTTTGGCACTACTACACATGAATTCACACGTCTGATAGCTTGGATATTGATAATCTGTGCAGCTATTCATTTAGCGATGGTTCCAGTAGCACGCATGACCATTTCTGGTGGTGGATTAACGGAGCTCATTCCTTTCGAAAACGAGTTTCTCCGGAGGTTATTATCAATCTGGCTGTTACTCTTTCTCCCGTCTGTTGCCATAGGCACTCTCTTTCCCCTTGTGGTCTCCACTGCCAGACACATTAACACTACTCCGGGTAGAGTTGTTGGAAATCTCTATATTATTAATAGTGTAGGTGCGGTGTTTGGCGCGTTTTGTATTGTGTGTACGCTTAGCAGTTTACTGGGTACGTTAGGAGGCTTCCTGCTGCTTTCACTACTTCTATTGGTTACCGGTGTGGTCTTGCTTTGGTTTTGGTCGCCTTCATACTTACAGCGTACGGTGTCTGTTGTTGCCTTATGCAGTGGCTTGCTGGTTGTTCCCGTGTATCCGAAAAGCATGGTTGAACTTCGAGATGATGAAACTCTCATTGCTGCCCACGAGGATGAGTACGGTGTGCAAGTACTCTCGTCTACACAGAGAAACACACTACGTATCCGTAACAACCGTCTTCATTTGATTTATGAGCTGGGACACCCGCAAACCTCGTATGCCCAACAAATGGCTGCCCATTTGACGGTGCTGCTTGCAGACCAGTGCGAAAGGGTAATTAATATAGGCACAGGATATGGCATTACTGCCGGCGCTTTTACGCTTTACCCAGAAGTCCGATTGATCGAGACGATAGAGATTCTCCCCTTTCTCATAGAACAGCAACCTCTCTTTGGAAAGTTCAATTTTAGTTACACAGGTGATCCGAGAGTAGAGATCAAACAAGGCGACGGTAGACACTATTTGACTAGGTCGTGCAGTCGTTATGATATTATCTCGGTCAATGTCCTCGATCCCTATTTGCCCGGTTCTTCTTCACTCTATTCCGTTGATTTCTGGGAAATAGCTAGGGAGCACTTAAGGAGTGGCGGAGTCTATACCCAATTGTTATGGGGAGAAGATGTTTCGCTGCTAGTAAAGGGGATGCAGAAGGTATTTCCGGTGATACTGTTTTTTTCCGTCTACGGAGGAACTGCGTACAATGTAGTTGCATTCAAGGAACCGCTTGATCAGGAGAGTGTCCGTCTTCACCACGATAGAATCAATTCGCGGGTTGCCTCCATCATCCGAGAGTTTACGAGGGATGAGCCGATAACCTATTTTACTCAACTCATTTCTGGGGCATGGTACGCTCAGCGGACAATATTGCAAAAGGCTATCAAGACGCCAGATCGTTGTCACTCAGATAATTTTCCTATCCTTGAATATCGATGGGCGCACGGTAGACGTGGTGTATCTGTACTCGATTCACCCCTGATTGTCGAATGAGGAATGTTGCAGTGAAGAACAACCATAAACTCAATTTATTGTGCATCATATCTCTGGTATCTATGGCACTTCTTTCGGGAGGTTGTGCGTTAGGTTATGAGGTGCTCTATATGCGGGCATTGACGACTCTATTTGGAGACATGTTCTATGTGCATGCAGCCCTACTCAGCACCTTCTTAATAGGTATCGGAATTGGCGCTAAATGTGCATATCGTTATGCCTCTTGGTTGTACTTGCTTGAGATAGCTACCGGTACCTATGCACTTGCGCTTCCGTGGTTGCTCGATGGATTTACCAATTTACCGATAGCTGTTGAAGTTACCGTTCAACCTCTTTGGATGGTAGGATGTACCTCACTCTTTCTTGCGATACCTTCACTCCTCATCGGTTTCAGCATCCCGCTATTCAGTGCATACCTGAAGCGTTATCTAATAAGTGGTCTCGCCTTTCAACGAATTTATATTGTTTACAATCTTGGTGCCATGTGTAGTATTTTTGCCGTTGAGTTTGCGATTGTTCGTCTTTTGGGTATTACACGCTCCCTTGCTCTCATAGGAAGCGTAAATATTTTTATTTGTGTGTCTCTTTTGTGTATGCGCATCAAGCTACCGAAGGAGCGGGTGCAGGAGGTTAAGGTTTTTTCTTCGCGTGAAACGATTGCACTTGCATTGGGTAGTTTTTCCAGTGCCCTCTTTCAAATGTTTTTTCTTAAGCTTTGCTATTTGGTATTTGAACCTCATCGTGAAGTCTTTGCAATAGCCGTTATGGTGACCATGTTTGGTCTCTTTCTTGGGGCTTGGGGTGCCTTTGTAATTCGAATCCGATTCTCAACCGTCTTGTTGCTGGTGCCCATTGTCATCGGGAGTATCTATTCTGCGTATTGGCCTTTACTTAAGTTGTATCAGGCTACAGCATCCTGGGATATAGGATCTGAACTATTTGTTCTGATACGAAAATTAGTCTTGTCATGCCTTTTTGCTCTCGCCCCGATGTGTTTATTTGGTGCGATGCTTCCAACTTTGATGCGGAATGAACGTGCCGTTGCAAGGGAATCGGGTAATCTTCTGTTTATCTCCAGTTTGGCAAACGCTGCGGGATATCTCTGTTTTGTGTTTGTAGCTCACCCTTTCCTGAAGAGTAGTGTCGTCTTGGTTGTAATTGCCATTGTGGCTTTAACTGGAAGTGGTCTTATAACAATGTTGCGTTGGTCTAAGTCGCAATGGGTGACAGTAATAACGGGTATCGTTCTCATCACTATACTCTTATCAAACTGGAAGGAGCGCTATTTTTATTTGGCACAACTGGCACAAGAGATTACAACAGAACACGAAGTGTACGTTTTTAAATCAGGAGCAGAGAGTACAACGCTCCTTCGGGCAAAAGATTACGAATGGGTCTCTTACAACGGACATCCAAGCATCTTTGTCTCTCATAAAGGGGTTGTGAACTCTGCTGAGATCACGAGTGGTGTTATTGCAACTCTTACTGCACCAAGACTCAAGAGAGCCCTAGTGCTTGGATTTGGTACGGGGATAACGGCAGGAACGGTTTCGCACTATTTTGAGAGAACAGACGTAGTGGAAATTAATAAGGCGTTCTACAAGATGATGCCCAGACTTCGACATGCTAACATGAATATCGAGAACAACCAACATGCCATGCTCCATCTTGGAGACGGACGGACCTTTCTTACAACGAAACACAACGAGTACGATCTCATTATCAATTCGATTCCTGCACCAACGTATTTCTCCGCCTCTAAGATTTACACAGTGGAATTCTACGAACAAGTTGCCGAGGCTTTGCGTAGAGATGGAATATTCTGTACCTGGTTGTCTGTATTTGATATGTCCAAGGATGGCGTGATGACGATCCTTTCTGCCTTAAAAAGCCAGTTTGCCTATTGTGACCTCAGATTGCTTCGTGGTTCCTACTATATGGCTGTATGTTCCCGAGAACGGCTCCGTTCACGACGGTTTCAAGACCTTCCCTCTAAGCCAATTATCGAAGTGACACTACAAAGACATTTTCCAGACATTGAACTCAACGATTATTTCAATGACATTCTTTTGTCTGAAAATATATTCAACCATTTCACACCAAACGTTGTTCACGAAAATACGGACGACTTTCCTGTCTTGGAATTTATGTTGAGCCAAAAATACCATACCCGCACAATGGGGAATGATCCTTTTGTGCAGCAACAAGTACTCTTTAACATCAACCCTCTGCACGGACTTGAACTAAAAGATATTTCACGAAAGGTTGAAAGGGCAAGTGTCTATTATCGCTTGGGTAGCAAATTTTTTGATACCAACTTCGTGCCACTCCTGATAAAGGAACCAGAGGTAAAAGAGGCTTGGGATGAGTGGTATGCAGGGCAAAGATAGAGGTATACCTCCGATTGACTATAAAAATCAGGGCA
Source organism: Candidatus Scalinduaceae bacterium (assembly GCA_965222815.1). GTDB lineage: Bacteria > Planctomycetota > Brocadiia > Brocadiales > Scalinduaceae > SCAELEC01. The sequence continues at coordinate 2,498,041 of CBDCUS010000014.1, read as the reverse complement.
TATCAATTCAATACTATTTTCATTATTGTTTTCAATCCGTTTACTACTCCTGTAAAGTAGCTGATTCAGGCCCAAGAGAGAATCTACATAATAAAATACAAGATTATGTTTGAAAAATAACAAGTGTGGTTACCTGTTTTTTAATCTGAATATCAATCAACCATAAAATATTAGTGTTTCATTATGAGAAAAAAGGTTAAATTTCACTACACAAACCTATGCTTTTTCCCATGTCATTATTCATGATCTAGAAACAGATCACATAACATTACCATCACACACAATGACTTACAACAATTCATCAACACCAATACAATTTTGGCACTGCTTTTGTGATGATTAGTGAGGATGTTGTATCTCCTTGTTTGACTAATCTAATGTCTAAAAAGAAACCACTTCCAACTATACGTAATGAGGAGGGAAATTATTGCGAATTAGAATTATCATTAAAGTAATTTGTATTGCCACTGTAACTTTTCTTACCACTGGTTGTTTGACAACCACTCAAAAAGGTGTAATTATTGGTACGGGAGTAGGTACGGCAACTGGCACAATGGTAGGTACCTTTACAGATAACACAACAATGGGAGCAGCTCTCGGCGCAGGAGCAGGTGCCGTGGGTGGAATTCTAGTCAGCAACCATTTGGATAAAGAAAGCGAAGAACAAGTAGAGGCTGCGATATATAGACAACTTGAGCTTGAAAAACAGAAAATCTCAGAAAGTGATAAGCAATATGTAAAAAGTCTTACTAAGAGTAGATTGCCCAAGATACCTCCAGGACACATGCCACCACGTGGTAAATGCAGGATATGGTATTCAGGAAGGCCTCCTGGGCATCAACCACCATCTGACGATTGTGATGTACTTGAAGGACATGTCCCACCAGGAGCTTGGCTTATACGTGGATAATTCAAACAATCCCAATTGTCGGATACATTATTTTGTGCGTTAAAGATTACCTAATTAATTTGTGAAGATGCACAGATCAACGCTCAATTCACATATAGAGACAATAAATTTAACTGAATCTATAAATATAATTAGTCTATTTGGTAACCTTTATACTCAATACATAATAATTCAATTCACTCCCTTTTAACCTGCCTATAGATTCAATGTTTGCGTTCTTATTAACATTTTTTTATTTCTTTTATAGGAGTTTTTATGAATTTACCTTTCTACCGACATGAAATACAGCAAAACGTTCAAACCTTCAAAAAAAGCATTCTTTTAAAAACAGTACGGAATGGTTTGCTGTTCTCTATAGCATTCATCGTGTTAATGGGCTTAGATATTTCACCAGCTTTATCTACTCCCAAAGATAAACCCATATTTCCCGTTATTTCATTGCCGGAAAAAGCCCAAGGAGAAAAAGCCATTCGGGCAATAGCTGAAAAGCTGCCAGAGGTGGCTAAATGGTACGGAACAACACCACAGCAATTTGCAACCATGTTGCGGTTAGATCACACAGCTTGGATTGACACAAAAGGCCGCCTATTCTTTATCGAAGAATTCCCGGAACCAACTGTGGAAGATGAATTACCTACTCTTGCTTCTGGCCTATTTCCTTATGAACAGACTTTTAAACTACACAGCCGTCCCGGTTCGAAAAGGGTTCTTTTCCTTGACTTTGATGGTCATACGATATCAGGCACCGCCTGGAACAACTCCTATGGTGATCCGATCAATGCACAAGCGTATGATTTGGACGGCAACCCTTCCTCATTTACAAACAATGAAATGGATCGCATCCAAAACGTGTGGCAAAGGGTCGCAGAAGATTACGCACCGTTTGATGTTGATGTAACTACAGAGGATCCAAGTCAAGATGCTATTACCCGTAGCAGCAACAGTGATGACCGATATGGTACCCGTGTGGTAATGACTGTAGATGATTTTGCCAGTTGCGGTTGTGGTGGTTTCGCTTATGTGGGAGTTTTTGACTCTGTCGGTGATTATTACAAACCTGCATTTGTTTTCAACACCAGCGAAATTGGTGTGGCTGAAGCAGTTTCTCATGAAGCTGGTCATAACCTAGGATTGTCACATGATGGTATTATAGGTGGTGCAACATATTACAGCGGCCATGGAAATGGAGATACTGGATGGGCACCTATCATGGGTGTCGGGTACAACAAACAATTGGTACAATGGAGCAAAGGTGAATACGCAGCCGCTAACCAAACCCAGGACGATATTCAGATTATCCAAGACAATGGTGTACCTCTCATGGCCGATGACCACGGTGACGACCAAACAACCGCCACTACGCTTAACAGAACATCGGATGGTATTACCGTTACTCTGAGTGGTATGGGGCTCATTGAACGCAGGACAGATGTTGATTTTTTTCGTTTTATGAGTGGAAACGGCAATATCGCAATTAATATCAGCCCTGATATGCTTAGCCCTAACCTGGATATTCATGCTGAACTATACGATGCTAATGGTTTTCTCATTGCCAATTCAAACCCAGTGGACAGTCTGACTGCATCCTTTAATGAAGCTTCTATGTCAGCGGGAGAATATTTCATCATGATCCAGGGTGTCGGAAAAGGTGACCCGCTAGCTATAGGTTATACCGATTATGCAAGTTTGGGCAAATATACAATTAGTGGTAGTGTTTCCGATCCTGGTGGGTTGCTGTTTCCGATAGCTGTGGCATCAGCTGATCCTCCGTTATCTGGTTATGCACCATTCACCGTGAATTTCCGTGGTGACGGATCTAATGATTCTGATGGTAGTATTGTAAGTTACGACTGGAATTTTGGTGATGGAAGCGTATCATCTCCGAATATTAATCCTACTTACACTTATTATGCCCCGGGTACCTATACGGCAACACTTACCGTAACTGACAACGACGGCCTGACAAATAGTGACACGGTTAATATTGTGGTCGAAAATAAGGCACCAATTGCTGAGATTACTGCCGAACCAACTTCTGGTACTGCACCAATGACGGTCAGTTTTGACAGTACTGGATCAAAGGACCCCGACGAACCTTATGGAGTTATTACAGATTATTTATGGGATTTTGGTGATGGTAACACCTCGACGGCTGCAAACCCATCACATACCTATGGTACAGCAGGTAGCTTTACTGCAACCCTGACAGTGATCGACGATCTTGGTGATATTGGCACAAGTACGATTATGATAAGTGCCTCTTCACCGCCAGTTCTTGATCAATATGCCACCAATGAAACCTATGTTTCAGGTACGGTAACCGGTTCTTACACGGACACCTTTTCTAATGACGGAATAATGGAAACGATAAGAGAGCGCGAATCTGGTGGTAAACCTCGTAATCGTTACAGTTATCTGGAACACATCTGGGTAATTCCTGTACAAGCCGGTAATTCGGTTATGCTGTTCATCAATGCCTGGCAAAGCGATTCCAACGATGACGATAACTTTCTTTTTGACTACTCTTCTGATGGAGGTGCAACTTATAGGACTGCCTTAATCATCAGCAATATTACAGATGAAGGTGTTGTCGCAGTTCCACTTCCCCCTGACACCCAAGGCAATATACTTATTCGTGTACGTGATCAAAATCGTGACAGAGGTAATAGATCCTTAGATACCATCTTTGTGGACGAACTCTATATCAGTACTGAAAGCCAATCGGGTAGCCCACCAGCTGTGCCGACTGGCTTGAACGCCAATGCTGTTTCTTCGGGGCAAGTTGATCTATCCTGGACAGATAATGCTATTGATGAGTATGGATTCCATATCGAACGTTCGACAGACGGTGGGGGGCTATGGCACCTGATTACTACGGTTAGTAATGACTCCCAAACCTATATTGATATAGAAGTGACTCAGAACTCAACTTATTGGTATAGGGTATCGGCTTATAACGGTTCCGGACAATCAGGTTATGCCGGGCCTGTCGTAGTGACCACCCCGGATAATCCAGTTGATATAGTACTATTGGCGAATGGCTATAAGGATAAGGGTACGAAGAAGGTCGATTTGATATGGAGCGGTTTAACAACATCTGATGTCGAAATCTATCGTAACAGCATCCTAATTGACACAACTTCCAGTACTGGAACCTATACTGATAATATTGGCAAGGGAGGTGGTGGTAGCTATACGTATCAAATATGTGATCCGTCCAATACCTCAAACTGTTCGAATAGTGTCACAGTTAATTTCTAACCTCCTATCAGATTGAAGCTCCCGAGGAGGCTTCATGAAAAAACTCCTCGGGAGTAAAAAATACTATTTCATTGAGGGCCAAATAATGAGATTAGTGTCAGTAGTGTGCGGTAAGGTTTCTGCATTTTTTATTTATTATTCCAAAGCTGTCATTCCAGCATGTTTCCCGTATTAAGCATGCGGGAACAAGTTTTAGCGGGAATCTAGGACGAATGTACCTCTCGATACCCGATAAAAGCGTTCGGGTATGACAAAAGCCGCTCTTGCAAAAACCTAACCGGACAACGCTGATAAAACTAAAGTTTTCCCTTATCAGTCCGATATTAAATGGTTCATTATAATTTAAAAGAGAAAAGGATATTTAGTGGGAGATATGATCGAAAGAGGAGAGCAATCCGGAGAACGGGATAAAATGTTTTCGAAAGTTACCGATAATGTGAAAATGAGATCGATGCTGCCGTAGAGGCTATGATAAGTTTGATAGAACCGATAACCATTGTGTTCTTGGATGGTGTATGAGGTACGATATTTGTTGTCCTCTACATGTTACTCGTAAAACGAATGGTTACTTTTTAGGATAAGTCTAGAGCCATTAATATGTTAAGTGTACCTATAGTAAATTGTTAAATTTGAAAAAATGGATGAACAAAAAGGTTTTACTCTAATTGAATTGATGGTAACAATCATAATAACAGCTATTTTGGTTGGAATTACCCTTTCAACTTATCTCAGTCTTAAACCAAAGCTCAGGGTGAATGGAGCAGCAAGTCAGATACAGGGTGACCTTATGTGGGCGAGGATGCAGGCTGTTAAGCAAAATAATAACTTTAAGGTGTTTTTTCTCAATAAAACGTGCAATATTAACGAACATCAAGGTTCGGGTAGTGTTGATCATGTATATCAAATTTTGGATGATGAAGATGGAGATGGTACCATCGATAGCGGTGAAACGGTGATAGAAAAACATATTCAGACGAACTATATTGACGTTACTGTTGCCTCAGCAACTGCCGATCCCATTTTTCATCCCAGGGGAAACGCTATACCAGGTGCTACCATAATCCTTTCAAATTCTAGTAAAACGAAAACCGTAACAGTTGGTAGTACGGGACACGTTAAGATAGATTAACTATGTTAAATGAATTCAAAAAGAATAGTATGAAAGTGTGCAATTTAGATAAGAGAAGCGGTTTTACAATGATAGAGCTTATGATAGCCATAGTCATTATTGTTCTAGGAATGTTTGCAGTGATGAGTTTGGTAGCAGTCGTGATACGGGGAAATTCAATGAGCGATAATATGACCACTGCAACAATCTTGGCACAGGATCTGATGGAAGAGGCTAAAGGGTTGGGTTATGCAGGTTTGCCGGGTTCAATTCCCACAGTGGAAGATTATGGTTCGATGACGGCTTATCCTCAGCATAGGAGGGTATCAACTATTACGGTTGATGATCCTTTCGTAGGGATGACAACGGTGAATGTTGAAGTCTTTTGGGATTCTAACAACCATTCAGTTGTCTTAGATACTATTATAGCACAATAGGGAAGAGTGAATGTCCAATTTACAAAAAAACGGTGAGGGAGGATTTACAGCTGTAGAAATGTTGATCGGTGTCGTAATCAGCTTGGTCATTCTGGGTGTTTCGATTAGCATGTTTAATGTTCAGCGGAAGACCTTTAGTGTACAACAACAGTGCAGCGAGATGCAACAGAATGTTCGGGCTGCTATGGATATGATGGTACGGGAGATCAGGATGGCTGGATATGATCCGCTCAATACAGGTTTTGTTGCTATTAGCGGAACTAGTACGGCTACGTTACTTCAAGTATCGGCAGATCTTGATGGAAGTGGAGGAATTGTCGGTTCTGAGACGGTAACATATTCCTATGATGCCCCAAACCTTGAAATAGATAGAGATATAGGAGGTGGTAATGAGCCATTAGCCGAGAACATTACTAACCTAAGCTTTTCTTACTTTGATGCTTACGATAATGTTACTGCAACCGCTGCTAATATAAGAAAAATACAGATCCAGATAACGGGCAGGACTGAAAATATAGATCCTCGTACCGGTGCCTTTGAGTTTGGTACACAGACCTCTTTAGTATTCCCGAAAAACCTTGGTTATTGAATAGATATATTTCATTTAATTTGTATCTGAATAAGATTGTGGGGATATCGTGCTGGTTTTGGTTTACCTGCCAGAATGTTTGTTTGGCTCGGCAGGTCGGGCTGGTTAACGGATTAAGAGTTTGAACCAAAATTTGTTGTCTTATACTCATCTGATAATGGTTTTCGGATAAAATCTGGTATAAAATTGAGCGAGTATATCTGCAATCAAGATTTGGTTTCAGGTAAAACCGAAAACCAAATCGGTTTTAGTATATAAGGAGAAAGCACGTGAAATCAAAACAGCAATCCGAAAAAGTGGAGATACAATCAATAGAGGGGAATGAAAAGGGTCTTGTCCTTATTGCGACCCTTGTGTTGATTGCTCTTCTCGCGATTGTGGGGGCTATATCTGTCAACACAACTAGTACAGATATTATGATAACCGGTAAGTATAAGGATAGTGTGCGGGTCTTTTATGCGGCAGAAGGAGGGGCAGACTACGGTCTCAGTCAACTGCGGCAGAGGTTCAGTACTGTATTGGATCCAGGTTCTGCCGATCTTACTGCGGTTGTCAATGCCTTTAATACCGGTATTACCGGTTCAAATACTGCTATGAGTGAATATACCTTTGGAACTTTTACTGTTGCCCAAACAATAGGAACTACCACGGTAACACCAATTACGAGTGGTAACTATGCAGGACTTTCAGCTCTTATCGATAGATATGATATTACCACTGAGGCAGGTACCGGTACTGCTAGGGCAAGGGTAGTCATATCTGCTGAGGATTACCTTATCCCCCTTTTCCAATTTGCAGTCTTTTACGACGAAGATTTGGAAATACATCCCGGGCCGGACATGACCTTTGATAATGGGTGGATTCACTCCAATAGTGATATCTATTTGGGTGCAGAAAATACCTTAACCATAGATTCGAAGACAACTTCCGCAGGCGATATTTTATACTCACGCAAGACCTCGGGGAATGAACAGAATGTGAACGGGATTGTCCAGTTTAAAGATGGGGCTGATGTTGATCAGGCAATGAAGCAAGATGATGACGGTAACGGCACCTTGGAGGCGGACGAGATCTTGGATAGTACGAGAAGTGACTGGGTGACAGAATCTCAAAATAGATGGGATGGAAATGTTAAGAGCGGGGACCATGGGATATCTTCGATAGATCTGGTGCCTATGCCTTCGGGGAGTGATGAGATTGATATCATTCAAGAAGGAGATGCTATAGTCCCGGGCAGTTCTACAGAGTTAGCGACCGATCCAGATATGGCAAATACCCGGTATTATTGGAAGGCGGGTCTTAGAATCATTAATGGTACCGCTTATGATCAAGCGGGTGGTACTGTAGATCTAACAAATGGAGGACTTATAACAAATCCAATATCTAACGAGACATTCTGGGATGAAAGAGAAGCAAAAACGATTACGGTAACAACGATTGATATGGAATTGTTAGGTACAAACACCCAAGCCGGTCCGGAATTAACCAATGGAATCCTATATGTCTCTGAATCTGCTGCAAACACAGGTGTGCGTTTGGTTAAGGGGCACACACTTCCATCCGGGGGATTTACGGTAGCATCCGAGAACCCCATTTATATACAGGGTGATTATAATACAGCGAATGCACCTGCTGCTGTGTTAGGGGATGCCGTTACCATTCTTTCTAACGACTGGGATGATAATAATTCTACTAGTTATGGTGCTAGGAACGCTGTTGCTACAACGATCAATACAGCTATTGTCTCAGGTAATGTGGAGTCAACTGTGGGCGGAGATTATAGTGGTGGTCTGGAAAATCTTCCAAGATTCCTGGAGAATTGGTCGGGGACAACACTTACTTACAGTGGATCTATGGTATGTCTCTTCCAGAGTCAGAAGGCTACTGCAAGTTGGGGCAAGTCAAATGTTTATTACCCCCCTGATCGAATTTGGTCATATGGTATGGATGTTAATAATATGCCACCAGGAACCCCATTTGTCAGAGTAGTATCGAAGGTAGGCTGGTCTCAAGAGATCAACTAATAGTGATAGTATGGCTATCACAAACTATTTTCAACCTTTTGCTTTTTTAACGATTAATTTTAGGGTACAAACATGACTTGCCGCATCAAAAGATTTCAGAGTATTGAGTCGGGTAAGATTAATAACAGAGACCACCTAAAATGTGTATTCGATACTATTGTCTGCATGAGAATGATGTAAAGACCAAAGGAACCGTAAATTTTTTATTATTCTAATTTTCTTAAAGGAGATATTCCAATGAAAAAATTTGGTCCATTAATGATAGTTTGTGCTCTTGTTGGAGTTTGTTTTAATGTAGTTCATGCTTATGATACTGAAGAAATTACCCTCGATGTTACTATTCGAGATTTTCTTGATACTCACCCCGATATGGAGATGCCTCTGAGCTCTTATCCGGTTGTAACGGGGATCGTAGAGACGACATTGGGCGCAGATAAGAAACCGGTATATGCTCATGGTACTAACTCTACGAGTGCGTCAACTAATCAAGGACAATTTAATAAGTGGTATAATGATGTTCTAGGTGTTAACGAAAAAATTACGAAAACGTTGACTTTAAGTAATGCGGCTACCGGGGATCCAAATGTTTTTAGATTCCATGACTCATCATTTTTCGTAATTGATAATGAGGTGTTTGGCAATCAAGGTCGGAGTCACAATTTTCATTTTACCTTAGAGGCTCATGCCGCTTTTACCTATCAAGGTGGTGAAACTTTCTCTTTTACGGGTGATGACGATTTGTGGGTCTTTATTGATGATCAATTGGTCATTGACATAGGAGGTGTTCATCCAGCGGCATCTGCTTCAGTTGATCTGGACACATTGGGATTAACCGTTGGAAATACGTATGATTTTGATCTCTTTTTTGCTGAGAGACATACAACACAATCAAATTTTAAAATCGATACTTCCATTGCACTTGTTGCAGAGCCTACTCCAGTAGCAACGTATCAACCATAAGATTGTCATGCGAGTTATCACAATTGAATACCTTGGTTTCCCGCCCTCCGATAGGCGGGTGGGAAGCCAAGACCTGTCAGACACCCACCAAGGTATTTCATGAACCCCACATAATAAGTCTTCATCAAAATCACTACATCTTCTGTTTTCACATCCATTGCGTTCAAACATCTTAGGTCATAAAAACGTATGCTTTAGAAAGATACGAAAACATGTTGAAATTTTGAGGTACTTTAATTTATACTTCGAACGGGTACAGTGTTCACAGTAGTTGAAAAATAGTTACTCATAAACAATTAAAGTATCGGAGGAGTAACAATATGCAGGAAATTTTAAGCGGACATATCTGGATCATTGTGGGTGTTTTTGGACAGGTTCTATTTTTTTTACGCTTTTTTGTTCAATGGCTTGCCTCGGAGCGTGCGGGAAAAAGTGTCATACCCAGGGCATTCTGGTATTTCAGTATTATGGGGGGATTAATACTATTTGCCTATGCATTCTGGCGGCGGGATCCAGTCTTTATCCTTGGGCAGTCTGTTGGAATCGGTATCTATTCCCGCAACCTCTATCTCATTCGCAAAGAGGCGAATCTTGCTAAAGAGCGACAAAAAACTGATTCTTCTATTTCCTGTGAATAAGGTATTGCGAACATCTCTCATATCCATAGAATGGATAAAGTTTAGCGTTAACACTCTTTTGGTTCATCTATATTTCATCTACTGAAATGGTGTTTATTTTCTTAAGATTTCCTTAATCCGATATTTTCTTTCATGACTCATGAGAGTATGAATATCCAGAAAACAGATCCGTATACTATCAATAATTCCTTCCACCAGTCTATCCCATATCCCATATTTAGAAATACCCGATTCCCGAGGGTAATGAACCACTTCGACCTCACCTATTTTATATCCCAACTTTACCATAATGGCAGAAAAGAAACGATGGAGTCCTCTCGATAAGCAGACGTCTTCAACATCTTTTTTTTTAAAGACGCGCATAGCGCATCCAACATCGTGAATTTTCTCTTTTGTTATCAGTCTACGAATCATATTGGCAGTTTTAGATGCAATTTTCTTTATCATCGGATCCTCTCTCCGACGTCGCCAGCCATAGACAACATCATATCCCTCATCCATTTTATTTAAGATGGATGGGATTTCTCTCGGGTCATCCTGTCCATCTCCATCTAAAGTGACAAACATTTCACCTTTAGCGTAATCAAAACCAGCCTGCAAGGCCTCTGCCTTACCGCTCCTCTCTTTTAAAACAACAACTGCCAGATTCTCTGAATGCACGTAAACACATTTTAATTTTTCCAAACTCGAGTCTGTTGACCCATCATCCACGAAAAGAATCTCATATTGTTCATTAAGCTTATTCATAACCTCTTGGAGTGAATTATACAGGGGCAAAAGCGAACCTTCTTCATTGCAAATCGGAATTATTATTGAGTATTTCATAAAAAATAGTCCTATGTTTCAGATCCACGATCGAAACCACATGTGCTGCAGGTAATATTTATAGGCTATCGGAAAACCGGTGAGTAGAGGATACCAGTATACAAACAGACCTACGACCAAAAAAAGATAAGCAATAACAACAATTTTGCCCCACTTTTTCATGTGCCATATCCAGAGAAGAAGAACAGCAACAGACATACACACAAATGGCATAGCGGTATAAAAGAAATGAAAATACTTTATCCGACTAATAAATACCCACGGGAGCCATTGACCGAAAAAACCTAAAAGGATGAGACCGTATGGCCATGTCCTTTTTTGAATAAATTTCCATATAACGTATCCGATAGATAGTGGAATAGTCCAAAAGATTGCCTGATTACCCATACACAATATCCCGTTTACAATACCCGTCTCTTTCTGACGCTCAAAAAAATACCATGTAGGCCGCGTAATCAGCGGCCAACTCCACCAAGGAGAGCCGTAATGGTGACCTTTCTCTAGTACCAAACCTTTATAGCCATAATGCAGATGAAACAGAAAATCTGTCCACGAGTTTTTGTAGAGGACGGTAATGAATAGATAGGTCCCTAAATAGGTGGCAATAGAGACAAGAACCAAATAGAGGGATGCACTCTTGAGCGTTTTCCAAAAATCTTTTCTTGATTTAACGAGGTAAACTCCAATTACTATACCATAGATAATAAACTGATAAGAGGCAACCATCCTTGTCGCCAAACCCAGACCAAGAAAAATACCGGACAAGAGAAAGGCCTTTTCCCTGGACCATATTTCATCCAAAATAAACTGCAAAAAGCAGTATAAGGATAACAGCATGAACATAACCATCATTGAGTTGAGCATGCCAATGCGTGCTTGGGTTATGGATATACAGTCAAAGGTAAAGAGGAAGGATGTGATAAAGGCAAGAAAATAGTTTTTGAAAATCTTTACGGTTAATAAAAAAATCAGCAAGACAACCAACAAACCACAAACCATTGAAGGGATCCGCCAGACCCAAGAATTCTCACCAAACAAAGAAACACAAAAAGCTGAAATAAAATGCCAGAGAGGTGGATGGATTGTTACCTTACGATCAAATTGGTGTTCTATGGCAAGCTGTGAGGCCCTCTTAGCATGATAAATCTCATCAAAATACCTCTCAGAAGGGAATTCAAGTCGGTATCCATAAAGAGTAACTAACATTATCACACTTAAAGCTATGACAGCAAAACGTACTGTCTTTTTTTTGTTTAAGCATGTTTCCATAGTTAAGATGATTCAATTACTTCAGAGTAACCAACTGGTGAAGTGTACAGAAAGGTTACACTTTTTCAAGGAATACCTTTCCTCTCTTGATCAATTCAACGGATTTTTCGGGACCATAAGAGTTTATCATATAAAATCCTTGATAGCCAACAGCATCAAGGGTTGAGATACACTCTTGCATTGGCACTATCCCCTCTCCAAGCGGTACCTCTCTCTGCCGACCTTCTCCCGATTGCGTTGCGTCCCAAATATTTGTATGGACCAGATATGGGTGTAATTCAAGAATCGTTGTGATTGGGTCCAATTTGTTTTGTATTAATGAGACAGGGTCGTAGATTAATTTAATACCTTCAGTTTCTAATGATATCAGAAATTTCTTTATTACTGAGGTGCAGTCAAACGAGATATTGGCAGCAAGTCTGCATCCGTAGTTTTCAGCATATCTGCCAACTTCGTTGAGTGCTGAACGTACTATGTTTCCGTGTGAAGAGTCTGGTTCTGCAGGGGGAGAACCGATATGTATTGTTACAATATCTGTTTGTAGATCGAGTGTGAGATTGATAACCTCTTTTATTCGTTTGATAGAGAAATCAAATTCATTTTCATTGATGAAGCCGCTGCCAAACTCCTCCCCGATGGCACTGAGACGTAATTGATGAATGTTGATCAGTCTCCTTAATTCGCGTCGGCCTGTTTGTGAAAGGTTTTCTGGTGTCAGCTCTTTATGTTTAGTGCTTATCTGAATACCGTGAAAACCAAGTGTGGAAGCGGCCTTAATTCCCTCCTTAATCCTTAATCGAAGAGCTTCCAGTACTATTCCGATTCTCTGTCTCATCATATCGTTTGTCCTTACTCTCTATGGAAAAACTTATTACTCATGATAAATTTTTCTTGAAGATTCGTTTTTTTGCACTTTCGTAATCCTCTTTCGTGTTCAAATTCGTAATGGATTCCTTGAATTCTGGAGATGAAGTGAGATTATCCAATTCTACTATTTTAACCGTAACTTCTGAAAAGAAACTAATGATTCTCAAGTTGTTGCGGTCGAGCTCCCTCTTTATTGGTCCAATACATTTTTTTGAATAAAAGGCGTGAAGCGGTTCCAACCCTCTCCCACTTTTGGGAACAACCACATCAACACCTCTCAAGAGGCCTTTGAGATGTCTAATCAACGGTAATTCAACAAACGGCATATCACAAGCAAGAAAAAAGGTGTGTGGGCTCTTTGACTCCATGAGGCCTGTGTAGATACCTCCCAGAGGTCCTTTCTCCGGAAATACATCTTTAATAACGGGTAGGTGTAAAAATGCGTAATCGGAGGGTGTATTGGCGGAAATAATAATATCTTCGAAGATTTCGCGAAGGAGATCGATCTGCCTCTCGATAAATGATTTACCCTCAATCTTGAGAAGTGCCTTATTCCGACCCATTCTGCTACTCTTACCACCAGCTAGGATTATAGCTGTCATAGTGAAAGACAATCATACCCCTTCAAGAATGTGTCCAAGCTTATCCCTTTTCGCACGGAGGTATTGTTGGTTTTCGTCTTTTGGTTTGGTAACAATGGGAACTCTCTCAACGATTTCCAAGCCGTAACCGGCCAAAGCCGTAAATTTCTTCGGGTTGTTTGATAATAGCCTCATTTTTGAAATACCTAAATCCCTCAAAATCTGCGCACCAATACCGTAGTCGCGTTTGTCAACAACAAATCCCAATTTTTGATTTGCCTCAACGGTATCCAATCCCCCCTCTTGCAATGCATAAGCGTGCAGCTTGTTTTCAAGGCCAATACCCCTTCCTTCTTGCCGCATGTAGAGTAAAACACCCTTACCCTCTTTCTGGATCATTTCTAATGCTGCATGAAGCTGTTCACCACAATCACATCGTAATGAACCAAAAATATCACCGGTTAAACACTCATCGTGAACTCGTATTAAGATTGGATCTGTCTGAATCGGGGCAGGTGAGTCATCTACACTCCCGATATTTCCAAGGCATAAGGCCAGATGGAGATACTCGTCGGTAAAAGAACGGTAGAGGTGTAGGACAAATTTCCCATAGGTTGTGGGGAGGTTAACAGAAACACGCTTCTCTATTAAACGCTCTTTTTCGTGACGATATTTGATGATGTCTGCTATGGTACAAATTTTTAGGTCATGCTGTGCTGCAAATGTTTTCAGTTCTGGTAGTTTTGACATGCTGCCGTCTTCATTCATGATTTCACAGATTACGGCAGAGGGTTTGAGACCTGCCAAACGCGCGAGATCAACCGCTCCTTCCGTATGGCCAGCACGCACTAAAACACCACCATTCTGAGATTTCAGTGGGAAGATATGGCCAGGTTTTACAAGGTCCTGCGGTGTGCAGGTGTCACTTACAGCAGTTAATATCGTTTTTGCTCTGTCGCTTGTAGAAACTCCCGTTGTTATTCCCTCTTTCGCATCAATGGTAACGGTGAAAGGAGTTTGAAAGTTAGAGGTGTTATTTGGTACCATTGGTGTGAGACCGAGCCGGGTTGAGTGTTCTTCCGTGATAGTTAAACAGATGATTCCTCGAGCGTGGGTTAACATAAAGTTTACTATTTCCGGTGTAATCTTTTCGGCCGCAATGGTCAGATCTCCTTCATCTTCCCGGTTTGCATCGTCAACAACGATAACCATCTTACCCTTTTTTAAATCGTCTATAATCTCTTCTATTGTATTTAACATATAGGTGAATCCTCTGTTTTATCAAACAAAAAACCTGAAACCAGCCTTTTCAATCTCAAATTTTCTTTTGTATTTCGACAAAAAACTTCAAAAAATTACACTAAGTATGTGTTATATAAACATCTATACTATCAGAGACGCAATTACTGTCAAGCTAAAAAAATTCTCCAGCTTGACACATCCACACATAATTAGTAACATCTATCAAAATTGGTTATTTATCGTCTTATCTATTCATATTAACGTATAATCGTGCAAAACAGTAAGGCTATTTTAGCCCTTTCAGATGGAAAGGTTTTTGAGGGTACCTCTTTTGGAGCTTCTGGAGAGACATCAGGAGAAGTAGTATTTAATACGAGTATTACTGGATATCCTGAAATTCTTACTGATCCTTCATACAAGGGACAAATCGTTACAATGACCTATCCAATGATTGGAAACTATGGTATATGTGTGAAAGATTATGAATCTCTTCGACCATGTCTCGGAGGGTTTGTTGTGAAAGAGTATAGTCCCTATCCCAGTAATTGGCGTTCGGAAATGAGTTTGGATGAGTTTCTCAAGAGTAAGGGGATTATGGGGATACAGGGAATCGATACGAGGGCCTTGACGAGGCACATTAGGGATTTTGGAGAGCAGCAGGCCATAATTTCTACGGTGGATTTGGACCATGAAAGAGTGATCACAAAGGCGAAAAGTTTTCCCGGAATTGTTGGTAAAGATTTGGTAAAAGAGGTCACTTGTCAGCATAGGTATGAGTGGGAAGAGGAAGAGTTTGTTTTTCCTGTCCAAAATGAAGAATCTTTTCGGTACGAAAACCCAAATCGAGAAACGGGGAGAAAGCTATTCCATGTAGCGGTTTATGATTGTGGCGTGAAGCATAATATTTTAAGAAAATTGAAGAGTCGGCATTGTAAGGTAACCGTTGTCCCCGCAAATACAGATGCAGAGGAGCTCTTATCATTAGATCCAGACGGAGTTGTTGTCTCCAATGGGCCAGGTGATCCCGTAGCAGTGCCATATATGGTGAAAAATATGGAAGGCGTGATAGGTAAGAAGCCTATCTTTGGAATATGTTTGGGATTTCAGATCCTGGCTTTAGCATTAGGGTACACGACCTACAAGTTGAAATTTGGACACCATGGGGGGAATCAACCCGTTAAGGATTTACGTACAAACAGGGTCGACATTACCTCCCAAAATCACTGCTTTGCGGTAGATGGAAATTCGTTGAAAGAGGGGCAAAGTAGAAGATTTGGAAGGGTAGAGATTACCCATAGTAATTTAAATGATAATTCTGTAGAGGGTTTAGAGTGTTTGGATGTACCGCTCCTTGCCGTTCAATTTCACCCCGAAGCTTCTTGTGGGCCACATGATTCAGGCTACCTATTTGACAGATTTGTTGAGATGATGAAATAAATGCCGAAAAGAGCTGATATTCAGAAAATACTCATAATTGGATCAGGTCCGATAGTGATCGGACAAGCTTGTGAATTTGATTATTCAGGTACTCAGGCGTGTAGGGCTCTTAAGGAGGAAGGCTACAAGATCGTTCTTGTCAACAGTAACCCTGCGACGATAATGACCGATCCTGAAATTGCTGATGAGACCTATATTGAACCGATGACGGTTGAGGTCTTAACCAAAATCATACAAAAAGAGAGGCCCGATGTTTTATTGCCTACCTTGGGTGGTCAAACGGGTTTAAATTTGACGGTATCTCTAGCTGAAAAGGGCATACTGGATGAATTCCGGGTAGAATTGATTGGTGCAAAACTTGGAGCGATCAAAAAGGCTGAAGATCGTGAGCAATTTAAAGAGGCGATGAAACGTATCGGTCTTCAAGTACCGGACAGCGGATACGCACACTCCTTACATGAGGCAATAGACATTGTAAAGGAGATCAATTTTCCTGTTATTATACGTCCCTCTTTTACACTGGGAGGTATCGGGAGTAATGTTGCATACAATAGAGAGGAGTTGGAAGAGTATGTGAACTTTGCTTTGGAAGCAAGCCCTGTCCATGAGATACTCATTGAAAAATCGGTCCTGGGCTGGAAGGAGTATGAACTTGAGGTCATGAGAGATCTTAAGGATAACGTTGTGATAATATGCTCCATCGAGAACTTTGATCCTATGGGCATACATACCGGAGATAGCATTACGGTAGCCCCTGCACAAACCTTAACGGACAAAGAGTACCAAATAATGCGTGATGCTTCAATCAAGATTATTCGTGAGATTGGAGTTGAAACTGGCGGTTCTAATATCCAGTTTGCACTAAATCCTACCAACGGTGAAATGACCGTTATCGAGATGAATCCAAGGGTTTCGAGAAGTTCTGCACTTGCCTCAAAGGCTACCGGTTTTCCCATTGCTAAAATAGCAGCAAAGTTGGCAGTGGGATATACACTCGATGAGATTCCCAATGACATCACCCGTTACACACCTGCATCCTTTGAACCATCGATAGATTACTGTGTCGTAAAGATTCCGCGGTTCAATTTTGAAAAATTTCCCGAGGCAAATAAGACACTTACGTCACATATGAAATCTGTTGGCGAAGTTATGGCTATTGGAAGGACCTTTAAGGAGGCGCTGGGGAAGGCCATGAGGTCTTTAGAAATCGGATTGTATGGTTTTGATGAACATCTTCGACTCAGTGATTTTAACGCATCTGATCGAGAACTCTTGATAAAGAACCACTTGTTAAATCCTTTGAGCGATAGGATTTGGTATGTGGTGGATGGTTTACGAGTGGGTATGAGCATCGAAGAGATTTATAAAGTAACCAAAATCGATAGATGGTTTCTCTATAATTTGAAACAGATTGTTGAGCTGGAAGAGGAAATTAAAGATCAACGAGAGTCAAATGCGTCATCTTCTCTCATAAGAGGAGAATTGATTGATCTCGATCTCTTGAGAAAAGCAAAGCAATACGGTATATCGGATGGACGTTTGGCAAAGTTACTACAATCTAAAGAGTCTTCCGTTCGTCAGTACCGACAAGCAAACGATATTCATCCTGTTTTCAAGATGGTTGATACGTGTGCAGCTGAGTTCGTAGCATATACGCCCTATTTTTACTCAACATATGAGACTGAGTGTGAGGCAAACCCGACAAAAAAGAGGAAAATAATGATTTTGGGGAGCGGCCCTAATCGTATCGGTCAGGGTATCGAGTTCGATTATTGTTGTGTGCATTGTGTAATGGCCTTGAGAGAGATGGGATTTGAGACGATCATGGTCAATTGTAATCCCGAAACGGTCAGTACCGACTATGATATTTCTGATCGGCTCTATTTTGAACCTCTCACCTTTGAAGATGTATTTGAAATAGTTTCAAAAGAGCAACCTGAAGGGGTCATTGTACAGTTTGGTGGTCAGACACCTCTGAAACTTGCCGTACCGTTAGCCGATTCTGGAGTTAAAATCCTTGGTACATCCCCTGACGATATTGACACGGCTGAGGATCGCAAGCGATTTGCCGCACTTTTATCAAAACTCAATCTTTTGCAACCAGACAATGGGAGTGCCAACTCATTTTCGGAGGCAAAAGAGATTGCTGCTTCAATAGGGTATCCTGTATTACTCAGGCCATCGTATGTTTTAGGTGGCAGGGCAATGAAGATTATCTTTGACGAAGATGAGCTAGAGGAGTATATTTCGCATGCAGTTGACGTTTCTCCTGAACATCCCGTTCTCATAGATAAATTTTTGGAGGATGCGGTTGAGATTGACGTTGATGCGGTATGTGATGGAGAGGAGGTCTTTATCGGAGGTGTAATGGAACATATAGAAGAGGCGGGTGTCCATTCTGGAGACAGCGCCTGTTCACTACCACCCCATTCTGTTAAGGACAGCACCATAGACGAGATAAAATCTCAGACAAAATCGTTGGCATTAGAATTACATGTCCGTGGCCTTATCAACATACAATTTGCGGTGAAAGCGGACACGATCTTCGTTCTGGAAGTTAATCCACGTGCCTCAAGGACGACACCCTTTGTTAGTAAGGCTACGGGAGTTCCCCTTGCAAAAGTGGCTTCTGAAATAATTGCCGGTCGGAAACTGAAGGAGTTAAACCTCGAAGGGAAAGCTGAGATAAAACATGTTGCTGTGAAAGAAGCGGTTTTTCCATTTATTAGATTTCAAGGAACGGATACTCTTCTAGGGCCGGAAATGAAATCTACGGGTGAAGTAATGGGTATTGATGTTGATTTTGGTAAGGCATTTGCAAAATCACAAATGGCCATTGATGGGTGTCTGCCTCTCTCCGGTACCGTTTTTATCAGTGTGAGAGATAAGGATAAAACACTTATAGTTGATATTGCTAATAGGCTACACCAATCAGGTTTTAAAATTCTTGCAACAGGTGGAACTGCTGGAGCTATTGCTGAGAAGGGGATACCGGTTACAACCGTCAACAAAGAGTATGAGGGGCGTCCAAACATTATAGATCATCTCAAGAACCGGGAAGTCCAATTGGTCATTAATACTGCGGAAGGCAAACTCGCACAAGAGCGGTCATACAATATTCGTCGCTACGCAATAGTTTCAGGGATTCCTTACTGCACAACGGTATCTGGTGCTATAGCAGCGGAGAGTGCTATCAAATCGATGCTGACAGGAGAGTTCGACGTTAAGTCGATTCAAGAGTACCATACTTAAATCCATCTATACCCATTGCAAAATGGTTTTCGGAATTTCTTGGCAGGAGTTTGGTTGAAATTTTGATTTTTCGATTGAACAAAACCAGAGGCTTAGTGATTCTAAGTCGAGGATTTTGTGATTGAGAAAAGTCTAAATTTCATGTGAAATCGGGTTCTGAAAACCGAAAACCAATTTGTTATGGGTATATAATATGAAAAACATCTACCTCGCATCTTCATCACCAAGAAGGGAGCGGATATTAAAAGAGTTAGGACTCAATTTTTCCATCAACCCACCGGAACATTTTATTGAAAAAGAGAGTGGTACAGAAGCAGAAGATTTGGTTTGTCACAATTCGCTTGGCAAGGCAAAGGAGGTTGCCGTAAATTATAGAAACGCTATCATAATCGGTTGCGATACCATAATAACGATTGATAAAGAAATTTTTAGTAAACCGTTGACCTCTGAAAATGCATATACAATGCTGGAAAAGCTGAGTGGTAGATGGCACAATGTCTTATCCGGACTGGCAGTTATCGATACTGAATTTGATAAGGAATTAGTTGGTTATGAAGAGACCAAAGTGAGGTTTAAGGTGTTGTCTAAGGACGAAATAGATGACTATGTAAAATCGGGTGAACCCCTGGATAAGGCTGGTGCGTATGGAGTACAAGGGTATGGGAAAGTTTTTGTTGAAGAAATTGCCGGGGATGTCTCCACGGTGATTGGTTTACCAAAGGGGCTGGTTGTAAAATTTCTTTCAGAGTTTGGAGTGAGATGGTGACCGTAAAGAGGAAATTCAATGCGGTCTTAAATTGTCGGTGGGCGAAAAACCACGTACACAATCGCTTGAGAAGTTAAAAGTGTCTAAAGTTTAAAGTGAGCTAAAGTTAAGGAAGGGTTTTTCCAACTTTAGACTCTAAATTTGCACGTTTCTTAACTATTCGTTAATAACATTTTCGTTAACCCATCCACCATAGACACTACCATCTTTTAAAACAAATTTTATTTTATATGCAGTCGGCTTGTCGGGAAATGTTTTAAGATCTTTGATGGTTGCCTTAATACCGTTGGTAAATAAATTGGTTATATTATCTAGTTTCTCATCTTTATATATTGCAAATGCTGAGTCGGATCGGTTGCTAAGTACGACATTATCTTCCGGTTTATAACTTACACCTTTGCTTACTTGCCTCTTAGATTCAACATAGCGTTTATCTATTCGCGGTGAATTAGTCTTTGTCTTGTTTGGTTTAGCAGTTAGTTTTGCATTATCTTTAACTGCTTTAACAGTTTCGTGTTCATCTGTTGCCTTGCCATTAACCTCCTTAACATTGTCAGGTTTGTTGAATTCATCTTTTGACTCTGATTTTGTCCTTGAAGTATTTACCTTTTGCACATGCAGCTTTGCGGCTAGCTGGTTGTTATAAATATACTCTTGCAATGAATAATCCTTCGGATATTCTCGCACAGCAATCTTTTTTATTTCTCTGTCCTCAACTGTTTGCATATACTGTTTCGCTGACAATTGTTCATCATAAACATATCTTTGCAATGAATAATCCTTTGGATATCTTTGAGTGGCTATAGATTGGACTTCCTCATCACTTACCTTTTGCATGTACCAATAAGCTGCATATTGACTTTGGTATACGTATTGTTGCATTTCAGAATCGTTTGGATATTTCCTCTGGGCAGATTTCCTAATATTATCCTGGATGGCTCCTGCAAATGAAGTATTTGTTGAAAACAAAATACAAACTATAATGAACAGATATTTCATTCTCATTCCTTTCAAAAGAGTTGTGAATGCGTACGAGTGATTCGTAATAGATAGCATATCCATTTAAAAATTATCGGAAAGAAATGATGAATTGTTTAATTTATTTTTGGATTTTTCTTAATGAAAGAAATCAGCTATCCCAATCTATTCTATTATATTATATATATTGGTATTTTGTACTAATGTTGTGTCCTGTGGGATTCGATCTTGAAGGTATAATGCCGACAATCTGAAGGCAACTCCAAACCTTGTGTGGCTCTTCTAATTTTTTCTGTGAAGGCGTCAAGACGCCTCTACTGGTATGCCGTGCTCTTCTAGGAATGTTTTTGTCTTACTGCAAACGGGGGCGGTTGTTCGGAGGGTAACTTGAGCATTTGGAACGTGGGATCGTATTTTGGAAACCTTGGTTACTATGGTTTGACCATCTTTCATTATGATTCGGCTTTTACGTTGAATGAGTAAGTAGAATTGGTTGGCGCCAACCCGACTCAATTGAGTTGAAGGGGGTAAACCAAATAGTTTAGGATCGACAAGTTTTTTCATAAAATATATTTCACAAGTTCACGGTTTAAAGGTCAAAGATTCACCAAATGCCACCAGTTGATCGTTAGAGAATGCGGGACAGTTGATTCGTTTCTAGATTATAAGGATAAGTAAATTCCCCCTTTGAAGGGGGATTAGGGGGGTGCCATTATCTATTGTCTCAATAATGAGAGGCTATTCTAATGCTACACAGATGGCATATAAATGATTACGCAAAGAGATAGCATTATTCTCAGATAGGGTAGACTCTTAAATTTGATAATCGATCACATGTTTTTCTACTCTGTCTTTTTGCTTGAATATGAGATAAGGAGAATCAAAAGTTACGGTTGTATAGGGAGGAACTGATCGTGTGAGCCAGACATTCCCTCCTATTACTGAACCTCTTCCAATGACCGTTTTTCCACCAAGTATCGTTGCTCCGGCATAAATGGTAACATCATCTTCAACCGTAGGGTGTCTTTTCTTCTGCTCGCTTCTCAACTTGTCCACATCTGTCAAACTGAGTGCGCCTAAAGTAACGTGCTGATAGAGCTTGACATTATTTCCAATTATGGTTGTGCTTCCTATGACGACACCTGTGCCATGATCGATGAAGAAACCATTCCCGATTTTTGCCCCGGGGTGTATGTCTATTCCAGTCTTTTCATGCAGGTATTCGCTCATCATCCTGGGGATAAACGGTACATTCTGCACTTCCAAAAAATGGGCTAAACGATGTATCAGTATCGCTTGAACAGAGGAGTAACTTAAGACAATCTCAAAATAGCTTGAAGCGGCGGGGTCACCATTAAAAGCAGCCTTGATATCTTGATGGACTATCTCCCGAATCTTGGGGATGTTTTCCAGCAAACAAAATCCAATTTCCACCGCATCTTCCCAACAGTCCCCTTCTGAACGGCGGCACGTAACACCGTCTTTACACTCATGCCTCAAACTCTTCTGCAGCAAGTTTGTGAGACATTCGAGGACGGTCGAACACTGTGCCAGGAGATAGGCTTCCAGATGGTTCGGATTACTGGTAGTCTCTTCGTAAAAGCCAGGAAACATAATTGTTGATAGTGATTTTACGAGCTTTGCCACCTCCTTCTTGGACGGGAGGTTTGGCTCTTCCAGATGGTTAATACCACCAAGTTTTTCGTAAGAGTCCCGAATAGTTTTTGTAATCTGGTTCAACCGAGACCCGTTTTTTTTACTATTGAGAGAATTGTCCATTTTCCTATGTTTCAAGAAGTTTAAAGAGATCGGTAGATATATACCTCTCACCTGTATCCGGTAATACTACAAGAACATTTTGTTGTGGACCAGCTTCCTTTGCAACTTGAAGTGCTACATGCACATTTGCTCCGGAAGAGATACCGCAAAAAATTCCTTCGCTCTTGGCAATACGTCTTGCCATGTCAAATGCTTCGGCGCTGGAAACCTGACGAACCTCATCAACAACATCCTTATTGTAAATCCCCGGTACAAATCCTGCCCCGATGCCTTGTATTTTATGGGGGCCTGGACCTCCACCTGACAAGACCGGCGACTCTACAGGTTCAACAGCAACATTTTTTATATTTTTAAAGTGTTTTTTCAACACCTCTCCCGCTCCACTGATTGTACCACCTGTACCAACACCTGCTACAAAATAGTGGAGGTCTATTTCTTTGAAGTCTTCAATTATCTCTTGACCCGTTGTCTCCCTATGAACCTGGGGATTTGCAGGGTTGTCAAATTGTTGCGGTTGAAAATACCCTTTTTCCCTCACAAGTTCTTCTGCCTTTTCGACGGCACCTTTCATCCCTTTTGCACCTTCCGTTAAAACGATTTCCGCTCCAAAAAAGCGGAGAAGGGCACGCCGTTCAAGGCTCATGGTTTCAGGCATGGTAAAGACGGCCTTATAACCTCTTACTATAGCAACCATGGCCAGTGCGATTCCGGTATTGCCAGACGTAGGTTCAACAATCGTATCACCTGGTTTAAGTTCTCCTTTCTTTTCCGCTTCCTGAATCATTGCCAATCCTATTCGGTCTTTAACACTACCTGCCGGGTTGAACATTTCTAACTTTCCAAAAACATTGGCGCCTGCATCTTCCGATAATTTGTGCATTTTTACTACTGGAGTTCTCCCAATTGTTTCAAGAATATCGTTATATAGTGCCATTTTCTCTCCTTATGGAAAAAATAAGTTCTTTTTTTGAATACAAATTTAAGGGTGTTACCATTTACAACGAAGATTTATTTCCCACAAATTCTTGATATTTAAGTACGTCTTCTTTGCATCCAATAATCAGAGGAACTTTTTGATGCAGATCGGTTGGCTCAATGTCCAATATATTGTGTGTACCATCAGTAGCAATTCCCCCGGCTTGTTCAACGATAAAGGCCAGAGGTGAAGCCTCGTATAAGAGACGCAATTTACCCTTTGGTTTCTTGGGGTCCTTTAAGTCTGCTGGGTATAAGAAAATACCACCGTGAAGTAAATTTCTGTGAAAATCCGCTACCAGTGAGCCGATATAACGTAGAGAGTATGGCCTTCCTGAAGCAGTATCCTTCTCTTTCAAGTAACGAATATACTCTTTCGTCCCATCATCCCAGAAATTGGCATTTCCTTCATTGACACTATACATCTTCCCTTTTGATGGTGTTTTTATATCCTCATGGGACAAGATGAATTCCCCAACACTTGGGTCTAACGTGTATCCGTTCACGCCTTGACCAGTTGTGAATACCAACATTGTACTTGAACCGTAGATGATGTATCCAGCAGCGACCTGATCTCGTCCCTTTTGCAGACAGTCTTCAAGTTTTCCATCTTCACCATTAGTTTTTTTTCGATGTATAGAAAAGATAGTTCCAATGCTTACATTAACATCAATATTAGATGAACCATCAAGGGGATCGAAGAGAAGTACGTATTTTCCCTTAGGGAACTCATTCGGGATGGGAATAATCTCGTCATTTTCTTCAGAAGCCATTACGCAAAGATGGCCCCCATGATCCATGGCCTGAAACAATCGATGGTTGGCATATTCATCCAGCTTCTTTACCTCTTCACCATGAATATTTTCTTCACCGGTGAGACCAAGCACGTCTGCAATTCCCGCTTTGTTTACTTCCCGTGAAATAACCTTTGAGGCATATATTAAATCCATCAATAATCCTGTCAGGCTGCCGGTTGCTTGAGAATATTTTCTCTCTTGCCCGATAATATGTCTTTGCGCAGTCATCCCTATATCTTGCACGACAACTCTCCCTTTATTTCATAAAATTGAGTAAAACGAAATTGTACCATTTCTTTATGTGGAGTTACTTCGGTTGTTTTACTGAGAAATTATTCAATAAAAAATTATAGAAAAAAGAGTATACTCGTATCGACTACTTTTATTGAGAAAAGTAACAGTGAAAGGTAAATTATAACACAATAGGGTTATCCTACAAATGATAAATCTGATTCTTGAAAAAGTTTGTTAACAGGTATATCTCCTCATTCTTGGTCGTAGGAATCTATGGTAAATGAGGTAGGATTAATTTATTGGATTTTCTCAACGATTTTTCATAAAATTCACCTGTAAGTTGATTTCTAATAATCATAACCGGGTGAGGGTCTCTGTCATTACTGCGAATCTTACGGGCGATAAAGAGAAATTGATATCTTTGTGTTTTGAACTCTATCTTTTATTTATAACTCATTGAGGAATGT
This sequence comes from Candidatus Scalinduaceae bacterium, assembly GCA_965222815.1. Lineage (GTDB taxonomy): Bacteria > Planctomycetota > Brocadiia > Brocadiales > Scalinduaceae > SCAELEC01. Next base: position 2,472,645 of record CBDCUS010000014.1, on the reverse strand, counting down.
TGAACCATGAAAAAGAGAGGTGTTTTTACTTCTACCATTGCAATATTGTTACTATTTTCCTGCGTGGTGATAACCAATACTGCATTGGCATTGAGGCCTGACCCCGATGCCGGGCTGCAGTTAGATACTATTAGGAGTAATTTGGCGAATATCGCTAAGATGAATGCTGCTGATGCGATGGATTATTATGAGAAAGCCCTTGCTGACCTTCAATCGTTGATTGAAGGGTTTCCTGGAACAGAAGAGGCGCAGGAAGCGATGTTTTATGTGGGTGCTACCTATAACGAAATGGGATACTATGAAAAGGCTGTACCTTATTTTGACAAGATACTGAAACAGGGTGGAATTACTGACAATTTTAAGGCGAGGTTGCTCTTTTTTAAGGCAAAAGCTTTTGTGAAAAGTGGTAAGATAGACGAGGCCAAGGAGGTGGTTGCGGCATTGAGAGTAGTTGAACCTAGGGCGGCCAATTCGTTCGGCAAGGAGTTGAGCGGGAGATTACGAATTGGCATGCAAGCGCCGGATTTCAGTGTCAAAGATTATGAGGGACACCCCATCAACCTTTCTCAGTACAAAGGAAAGGTTACGGTACTTGATTTCTGGGCAACGTGGAGTGACAATTGTTTAGAGGAGTTCCCAGAAATGAAAAAAGTATATAGACTCTATAAAGACAAAGGCGTGCAATTTATTGGAATAAGTCTCGATGACAATATCGAGGATTTAAAAAGCTTTATTGGTATGAACAGCGTAGGATGGCCGCAAGTTTTCGAAGGGATGCGGTGGAAGGGTATGGTCTCAAAGTTGTTTAACGTTGAAATAATACCCGTAATGTTTGTACTCGATCAAGAAAATAAGATTCAGTATATAGGCAGTGATAAGAAAAAAGTTGCAAGTATTCTTGGGCGCTTAGTCTCAGGACAACAGGGTTCGTCTGCTTATTGATAGGGGAGAGATTTGGGAACAGATACATTGATGAGATAGTGATCAAGGCATTTAGGTTTTTTAGATCTCTTTGATGCGATACAGCTGTTTTATTTAGGACTTGTCACAACCTTATCTTTTAGTGATGCTTAAAAATGTGCAATATCATCTAATTAATGCCTGAACAAAAATCCTGTGTTTGAACGAAAACTGCCCAGGTACAAGGCGCGTAATAATTGCGTAACCGGAACGTACACAAGTACGTGAGGATTGTGGAATTATTACAGTAACGCAGTAGATGGGTAGTTTTCGTTCAAACACTATTTAACTCCATTTTCTCTGAAGAGAGGGGCATATTTTTTGTCAAAATCCATTATGTGGTTGAGTAACCAGTGTTTCAGCAATTTCCAGACATCAACGGAGAGTGGGGTGTCATTCTTATAACGTAAGTGATGACCCTCATCTAACGCTCTCTTGAACTCATCAATCTGTTCAAAGAAATTTTGATGCTCTTTCTTATGGAGATCAGAATCTGAATATCCAAACTGGTCAAAATATCTCTCTTCAACCGCAAAATGGTGTTTGGCATAATCTATAACTTTGTTAATGACATCTTCCAACACTTCAGAACCTTTGGCTACCTTCATAGCGTCAAACAAGGTATTGAGGATTTTCACAAATTCTTTATGCTGGTTGTCAATTTCTTCGATATGTACAGCCATATTTTCATCCCAGGTAATGAGAGGCATATGAACTCCTTAAATTTTAGGCATGTTACGAATGTAAAAGTGTTAAGGTCGCTTCTTATAAGCCAAAGAGGTTGTTGGTTACACGTCCCAATTTCATAGGTTTATATATTTTTCTTTAAGGTGATTCCGGTCTCAGAATTTCCGAATTTCTTGAAAGTGATGTAAAGCTATGTTCGGTTCGTTTCTATAATACACTATGTAATAGTAAACATATACCCATCACAAATTGCTTTTAGGTTTTCAGAACCCGATTTCACATGAAATTTAGACTTTTCTCAATCACAAAATCCTCGACTTAGCATCACTAAGCCTCTGGTTTCGTTCAATCGAAAAATCAAAATTTCAGGCAAACTCTGGCCCAGAAATTCCGAAAACCATTTTGTAATGGGTATAAAAAGAGCAAAAATCCTTTGTAAAGTTGGAACAGATTAGGATTACGTCGTAGGAGAGGCACATTGATAATCCTGGCTTACAAAGAGATCACAGCTGCAGATACCATCATCTTTAATCTCTTCTATGTGATATTCACAGGGGCAGATAATCTTATCATCTATTTCTCTGTTTTCGGAAATCATTCTACAGGGGCAATAGTGTTCTCCATGCTTAAGTTTTCTCTTTGCTAAACCCTTGATCACCTTTTCAACCTGTTTTCTGTTCGGATTTAACGCATAGGGGCCCGTTTCTGCATAGTCCTCGATTATTTTTCGTACTTCTGTTTCTATTTGACTTAATTGATTATCCAAAGCTTTCCTCCCTAATCAAATTCAGAGAAATGGAATTTGAAAAAATGCATTAAGCTATTTTGCCTGTTTCCTTTGCTGTTTAAAAAAGTGTATGCGAGATTTCATTGCTATATCTTCGTGAGGAGTGTACTTATTCTTGCTGAACCTTAAGAGTCCCTTGATGGACAACAAACATGCTAGCATATTTGTATGAATAGCAAAATTATATATAATAATAATAAATTTGCAAGGCAAAAGGATTTGGTTTATCCTGAAAAATTGAGAAACGATAAGATTGTTTTGTGCATTTCATATGCGAAAACTGAAGAGATAAATCATCGTTGTGTCTTCAGTTTTCTGTAAACCTCCAATGAAGGGAAGTTCCCACTCATAAAAAAGAGTAGAAAGAATGTTGATTGAGGATGTTTTTGGGGTAAATGGTATATTTGCGAAGAGATTAAAGGGTTACGAGTCGAGGTCCCAACAGATTAACATGGCTCGGGTGATTGAGAAATCTATCATTGAGAATAGGCACCTCATCATTGAAGCGGGCACTGGAGTTGGGAAAAGTCTTGCTTATCTGGTTCCATTCATCTTATGGTCTTCAAAGAAAAACAAAAAGGTTGTTATTTCGACTTATACGAAAACTCTGCAGGAACAGCTGGTACAGAATGATCTCCCTTTTCTTCGTGATGTACTAAGTCCTCTTTCCCTAGGTAGTGGAGATGATGGGTTTTCGTTTGCAATCTGTGTCGGTGGGCAAAACTATTTGTGTCTGAGGAGGTTCAATCAGTTGCAATCAGAGGGACTTCCTGAAACGAGAGAGGAGACAAAATCATTTGAAGAGATTGTCAAATGGGAGCGACACACAAAGAGCGGGATAAGATCAGAGCTTGAATTTGAACCGTTGAAATCAATATGGAGCAAGATTTGTCGAGAATCCGATCTCTGCTTTGGGAAAAAATGTGCATTTAAAGAGGCGTGCTACCACAATAAGGCACGAAGAAGAGAGTTCAGGGCCCAAGTCCTGGTGACAAATCACCACCTCTTTTTTGCAAATCTGGTAAATGATGGATCGGTATTGCCGAAATTTGATGCAGTGGTCTTTGATGAAGCACATACTCTGGAAGATGTAGCGACAAACTATTTTAGCATTGAAGTTTCAAACCTTAAGGTAAAATATCTCCTTGACTCCATTTTAAATCCGAAGACGGGCAAGGGTTTGGTACCGCGAATTCTTCGCACGCGTGAACAGGGATTTGAGATCGAAAAGGTGTTGATTGAAGCAAAGGAGGCGTGTGATATCTTATTCTCTGAGGTCATATGCAAATTCGCTGATAAGAGGATACAGAAACGGATAATGAAGAGGGGGGCCATTGATAACACCTTGAGCAAGCCCTTGTCGAATCTCTCTTCATCGCTGAGATTATTGCGAGATCTTGCACAGAGTGAAGAGGAGGAGCTAGAAATAGAGGCCTATGCAAGGCGTTGTGATGAAACGAATCAAAACCTTTCTACCTTTATCGACCAGGATTTGGAAGAGGGAGTATTTTGGGTGGAGGTTGAAGGAAGACACAAAACAGGACAAACCCGAGTCTCAGATAGCCAGCAATTGATTAACCTGTTTGAACCTTTGGATCATAGTTCGAAGAGGTGCTCTCTCTTTGCCGCCCCCATTAATATTGCAGATGAGCTTAGGAGGCGGGTATTTTGTAAAATGAGGCCTGTTGTCTTAACCTCTGCGACTCTTACAACAAATGGAAATTTTCATTATATCAAAGAGCGATTAGGGGTGCCTGCTCGACTGGCGAATTCAGAAGCACCTTTCAACGTGACAGATGCAAGAGGGCTCTCTCCTGAAGTTGGAAGTGAAGGTTGTATGGAGAAGGCGATAGGTTCCCCCTTTCATTTTTCAAAAAATGCACTTATTTACCTACCTGAAAATATCCCCGACCCTAATCAGGAAGCGGAAGCATTTACCCTGCAGGTTATAGAGCAGACCAAAGAGATAATCATGACCACACAGGGGAGAGCCTTCATTTTGTTTACCAGTTTTGCGATGCTCAATACTGTTTATGAAGGAGTGAAAACAGGCTTGTCTTCTTTCACGCTATTTAGACAGGGGGAAAAACCAAGGTACAAACTGGTTGAAGAGTTTAAGAGAAGCGATAAACCGGTCCTCTTTGGTACCATTACTTTTTGGCAGGGTATTGACGTACCCGGTAGGGCCCTGGAGTGTGTCATTATCACCAGATTACCCTTTGCTGTTCCGGATAATCCCATCATTGAGGCAAGGATGGAGTTGCTGAAAAAACAGCAGAAATCCCCCTTTATGCATTACCAGATACCGCAGGCGATTACACTGTTGAGACAGGGATTTGGCCGTCTGATCAGGACGAAGTCTGATGTTGGCACTGTGGCAATCTTAGATCCCCGAATCAGGACAAAGTACTATGGAAAATTTTTCCTCAATTCGCTTCCCAATTGTGAAAAGGTGACCGACATACAATCGGTTGAGAGATTTCTCGATAAGCACAAAGGGTGAAATTCACTTGCAAAGTGAAAAGATGGAAGCAACTACATCAATAAATTAACATGGGTATACGCTTTACTCTAGCCACTACTACATGTCGTGTTTGAATACTTTTTCCCCATAATATTTTTTTGTGTTGTATGACCAACATGTACTACCTGCTGAAACAAACGATAAAAAAGCAACTCGCGTGAATGGGATGTTCGACGGTTGAATCGGAAGGTAAATTCGTCAAGATAGAGATTAAGACCTGCTTTTGTGTTCACTCCTCCCTGATGTGTTCCCAACAACCACCGTTTCAAGAGGCTTGCAACACGGTGGACTCTTGGTAGAATCTCATCTTTATCAACAGATTCTCCATTAACAACCTTATGCTTATAACCAAGTTTTGTTAAACCAACATACCCACACCAGCCGTCGGTTACAATAGTGCTTCCCTGTACAATATGTCTTTTAATAAATCCCTTCAATCTCCAGCATATTTCTCGGAAATTTTCTTTGCTTAATCTCACTCATGCCTCACATACTACATGTAGCGGCAACTAGAGTAAAGCGTATACCCAGGTAAATTAATATTTTGAGCAACCCCTTAAAAAAATCGTAAATCCCTAATCGTAATTCGTAAATATTAAATCCATTTCGGACTCGTTCGGGATGGGGCACAGGTTGTCATATCTTTTCTTATGTCTTTTATTTAAGTTGACAGGTTTTCTCAAATTTGGTTTAATTCACTAAAACCTGCCTGTACCCACGAGTTGTGTTAACTTGTTGAGGCTAAGGAGTTAGGCAACCTGCGGTCAAAAAAATTAAAGACGCTCCATTTTTTGGAATTTCATACTAAAGTTGTCTACATAGCAACTGTTTTTTTACTATTTTTAAAGGTTTGATTTAAGAGATGGGTATTTTCACAAAGGTATTTGGCTCCTCTAACGAACGAGTTTTAAAGGCACTCAATCCGATTGTTGAGCAGATAAATTCACTTGAAGGTAAGATAAAGGGCCTTACCGACGCCGAACTCAGAGCAATGACGGACACGTTTCGGGAACGTCTTGCCGGTGGAGAGAAGTTAGATGATCTATTACCGGAGGCGTTTGCTACGGTGAGAGAGGCGAGCAGTCGGGTGTTGCTTATACCGAATCCTGACGGTTCAAGCACGGGTATGCGCCATTTTGATGTCCAGTTATTAGGGGGCATTGCTCTGCACCAGGGGAATATTGCAGAAATGGCAACGGGAGAGGGGAAGACTCTTGCGGCAACGTTACCGGCATATCTCAATGCGCTTGAGGGGAAAGGCGTACATGTTATCACCGTCAACGACTATCTTGCCAAAAGGGATAGGGATTGGATGGGTCCGATGTATGAATTTTTGGGTATTACGTCCGGATCGATACAGGGGAACCAGAGCTATGACGAGAAAAAGCAATCCTATAAAGCTGACATTACCTATGGCACGAATAACGAGTTTGGTTTTGACTACTTGCGGGATAACATGCGGGTGCATCTGGAAGAGCAGGTCCAAGGGACCTTAAACTACGCTATAGTGGATGAAGTTGACAGTATCTTGATTGATGAGGCAAGGACACCTCTGATTATCTCCGGTCCGTCCGAGGAGTCGACGGAAAAATATTATACTGCCGATAAGATTGCAAGGAGAATGAAAAAGGGAACACATTATGAGATAAAAGAGAAAGAGAAAAGTGTTAACTTAACTGAAGAGGGCATAAACTTTGTGGAAAAACAGTTGGGTGTTGAGAGCATCTATGAAGATATCAATATGGATTGGCCTCACTATATAGAGCAAAGCCTGCGTGCACATTCGTTATATAGTAAAGATACCGATTATATAGTACGGGGGAGAGATGTTATCATCGTTGATGAATTTACCGGGAGATTAATGGAAGGCAGAGTATGGAGCGATGGCCTCCATCAGGCAGTCCAGGCTAAGGAGCGTTTAAAAATAAAGGAGGAGAATCAAACATTAGCAACAATCACACTGCAAAACTATTTCAGGCTCTATAAAAAACTTTCAGGTATGACAGGTACGGCCTTTACCGAAGCAACGGAATTTGACAAGATCTATGGACTTGAAGTCGTTGTCATCCCAACGAATAAACCTTTGAGACGCCATAACTATCCAGATAAAGTGTATTGTACCCCGAAAGAGAAGCAGAATGCCATCATTGAGGAGATAGTAGAGGTTCACAAATCTGGCAGGCCTATCTTGGTTGGAACAATTTCGATAGAAAAATCGGAACTGCTCAGTACCATGCTGAGGAGGTGTGGGATCGAACATGAGGTGCTGAATGCCAAAAATCATGAGCGGGAAGCCGCCATAGTCGCAAAGGCCGGGCAGAGGGGAAATGTTACGATTGCTACGAATATGGCGGGGAGGGGGACAGATATTGTTCTCGGAGACGGTATAGCTGAAGCGGGAGGACTTCACATTATTGGAACGGAGAGGCATGAATCCAGACGTATCGATAATCAATTACGCGGGCGTGCAGCTCGTCAGGGGGATCCCGGTTCATCGCGATTTTACGTTTCAATTGAAGATGATTTGATGCGCATCTTTGCACCCGAAAGAGTGGGAGCGATATTGAAGAAGTTTGGTATGGTTGATGGTATGGCAATTGAACACTCCATGATAAACAAATCAATTGAGAGGGCACAGAAGAAGGTCGAAGAGCACAATTTCGAAATACGTAAGAACCTGCTTGAATACGATGAAGTTATGGATGAACAGAGAAAGACCATCTATACGCGACGACAGAAGATTTTAAGACAGGAAGGTCTCAGAGAGGATCTGTTACAGATGATCGAGGAGAGTATCCAGGATTCAGTGGATTACTATATAAATCCAAAGTTACATAGTAGCGAATGGGATTTGGAGAGTTTGTTTAACTGGTATGAGCAAAAGTTGGGAATAAAGCTGGACAATAAGAACAGGGCGGAGGAAGAAGCCAGGGAAGATATTGAGAAGATGCTTATTGATAAGGCGTTTCAGGCCTATGAGGAAAAAGAGAAGGAGATAGGAGAGGAATCGCTGCGGAAAATTGAACAGATTCTGATGCTCGACAAGATAGACACCAAATGGAAAGATCATTTGTACGCTATGGACCACCTGAAGTCAGGTATAGGACTCAGGGGGTATGCTCAGGTAGATCCGAAGATAGAGTATAAACGAGAGGCATTGATAATGTTTGAGAGTATGTCGACGTCTATAAGAGAAGAAGTTACCGACCTGATATTTAAGATCCGAGTCAAGCCTGAAACAATAGAGCGCTATAAAGACGTATGGCATCCTGATAACTTTGTCTACCAGGACTCAGAAAATTTAGTACCAGAAGCTCCCGTTTCTCAAAAAGAGAGGGTTGCATCAACAAGTAGTAGCCAGCAGGAAGAGCAAAAACTTGAACCTATTCGTATCGGTTCAAAAGTAGGGAGAAATCAGCCCTGTCCTTGCGGAAGTGGAAAGAAATTTAAGCAATGTTGCGGTAAATAGAAACTAAATGGAAATTTTAAAACAAGAGAGGGAGGATGTATGAAAAAGGGAAGATATTTATTTACTTCTGAATCGGTGTCTATGGGACATCCCGATAAGATAGCCGATCAAATTTCTGACTCTGTGTTGGATGCAATCCTTGAACAGGATCCGCTTTCACGGGTTGCGTGTGAGACCCTGGTGACAACAGGTATGGTTGTTGTTGCAGGTGAAATAACCACAAAGGCAATTATTTCCGTTCCTGAGATTGTCAGGGATACGATCAAGAGGATCGGTTACAACGATTCTGCGATGGGGTTTGATTACAAATCGTGTGCGGTTATCACAACTCTGGATAATCAATCTCCGGATATCTCTCAAGGTGTCAGTAAAGGGAAAGGCTTGCACAAAGAGCAGGGAGCGGGTGACCAAGGATTGATGTTTGGATTTGCCTGTAATGAAACAAAAGAGTTGATGCCCCTTCCTATCTGTATGGCCCATAAGCTTGTAGGGAAACTTACAGAGTTGAGGCAGAAAAACACTCTCCCGTATCTCCGCCCTGATGGGAAATCACAGGTAACGGTCGAGTATGAGGACCATAAACCGGTAAGAGTGGATACGGTAGTTATCTCTACTCAGCACACTCCGGATGTAACCCATGCGAGATTAAAGAAAGATGTTATAGATAAGATCATTAAGAAGGTTATTCCTGCAAAGTTTTTGGATAAGAAAACGAAATTTCATATCAATCCCACTGGACGTTTTGTTATAGGAGGTCCACAGGGGGATTGTGGTTTGACAGGCAGGAAGATCATTGTCGATACCTATGGGGGCAGGGCACGGCATGGTGGTGGTGCGTTTTCCGGAAAAGATCCTTCAAAGGTTGACCGTAGCGCCTGTTATGCAGCACGTTATGTTGCCAAAAATATTGTGGCGGCTAAGCTCGCGGAGAGATGTGAAGTTCAGCTGTCGTACGCCATTGGTGTTGCAAAACCCGTTTCTGTATTGGTCTCAACGGAGGGGACTGCGAAGATTCCGGAAGCAAAGATTGAAAAATTGGTTGCAAAGCACTTCGACCTGACACCCACAGGTATCATAAAAAATCTCCAGCTGAGGCGACCTATTTATAAGACCACTGCCTGGGATGGTCATTTTGGAAGGTCAGGAAATGCCTTTACCTGGGAGAAGACCGACAAGGCAGCGATCTTGAAAAAAGAGGCGGGGATTAAATAGTGACATTTCTTTACTTATCCAATTGAAAAGCTGTCAGTAGTTCCGTACGGAATATGCTATGGTTCCTCATAAAACAGTGGGTAATGCTTACGGTCTCATTCGTTAAGCATTACCTACATGTTGTTGCCGTGAAGGGCTCATTTAGTACCAGGGGTTGACCGGAAACAGAAAAATTACCGTTTCTTTCCACGGACAAAACCTCTACAAGATGAAAGTTTTTCCGGTTTCTCCACCAATTTCCACGCCTCGATCTCTTTGTTAAATCCGGCAGCGTGTACCATGTTTGTTAAGCAATAGAGTGTCGGATTCCACCAGTTGCTCTCATTTTCTCCGTATTGGTTTCCGGGGTAAAACTCCATTACCATCTGTTTGCCGGGATACCCATGCTCAATTCCCCCTTGATATGCACTGTAATCATCCAGGATTGCAGATTCAACAAAAATTTCTTCTTCACAGAGAGAAGAGATCAGGTCCAATGCCAAAAGGGGATAACGCAAGTGGTAAATCGTTCCAAAGAAAAAGACACAATCGAATCTTCCCAGTTTGTTTTCGGAAATATCATAAACTGACATTTCGGTTCTCTTACAACTATCTCCGCTATATCCCAAAACAGAACGGCACAAATCAAAAGTATCCCAGGCACGACGATCACCTTTCTGTAAAGTACCCAAAAAATCGGAAAAATCATCGATGGCTACTACCTCTTTAGCACCTCTCTTGAGTGCTTCAAAAGTCCAAAATCCGTCCCACGCACCAATATCCAACACCCTCTTGCCGCTAAGGTCTTGAGGAATTTTGTAAGCGTCTTGATTGATAGGGGCCCAACCCGGGGTAACAATACCCTCGATGAGCTCTATCTTATGGTACCAGTAGGGTAAAGAGTCTATTGCTTTTACCAGCTCTGCCTTATCCATGGATAGATGAGATGATCAGAAGTAGTTAATTAAAAGAAGAGTGAGAATAGAACATTGACAGGTAAAGTTCAAGGATAATTTGAACAAGCAAGATTGAAAGCAGTCAGGGAAAATCGAGAGATAGATAAGAGTGTAAACAAAACAGAAGCTTTGGACAATACTAGGGAAAAATGTTATTCTTCAAAGAGGAGTTTACCAAAGGTATCTTTTGAGTACGAACTTCACATTCCATATAAATCTGCCTGGTCGAATGTGCCCGCTTAAAGTGTAAACCTGGATGATATACTCATTACGAAATGGTTTTAGGTATTTGTACCAATTATTTGAAAGTTCTCAGTCAATAAAGATGATATCTCTTCCTTGTATTTTTTGCTCCGTCTGAAAAAAGATTTACATGCTTTTTTGAATTCGTCAAATGTTTCATAGTATTTATTATAAAGAACTATCTTACGGAAATATTTCCAAAGCCTTTCTATTAAATTCAAATTTGGTGAATACACTGGCAGAAACACAAGCTTTACTTTAGATTCTACTAAATACTTCGTCACCTTTTTTGATCTGTAATATCTCGCATTATCACATATCGTATAAATTGACTCTGCTTCCGGATGTTTTGTTTCTAGCTTTTTGAGTAAAGATATCGTCGACTGGGCGTTTATAGTGTTGCTATAACCAACTACAGGACTCATGTCTTCAATATTAATGGCCCCATTGATGTTGACTCTTTTGCGTCCTGTGTTGCTCTTTAGTTCTTTAACAGTCCCTTTTTTGATCCAACCATACGCAGCAACACTGTTGTGTTGCGGATGAGCACCATCCATAAAGTATATATGGTCATTAGCACCTTTGGTTTCCTTTAACTTATTGTAAAATTCTACAAATTCTTCCTGGGCTTTTGCATCTGCTTTGCCGGGTACCAATTTTGGCTTTTTGTATGTATAGTTTAATCTGTGAAGCAAATCAGTCATTCCGCTTATGCTATATTTCACTTTGAATTGTTTCGAGACATAAGATACTATTTCTTGTATTGTTACGTAAGTATTTTGATTAAGATGATTATCTAATTGCTCTATTACTGATTTGGATAATTTGCCACCGTATCCTTTCAGATTATCACTCAATAGCGCTTTTAATCCACCACATCTATAACGGTTTAGATAATTCCTTATTGTTTCTTCGTCAAGCAACAGGGCTTCGACTACTTCACGGATTGTCCATCCTGTGCCAAGAAGTATAACTGTTTTTAGACGATCTGCTTCTCGTTTTTTCTTAACCGCTTTGTGTCTTATTTTCAGGCTAGATATTTCTTCTTGTGAAAGGATAAACTCTGTCATAAAAGTATTATGACATATTCAGATTCATTTGTCTCGAGAATTCCCGAATTCTTTTTCGTGACCGGTATAAAGGTCTTTTTTGAAATGGGTGTAAGCCTATTTCGCTTATTAATAAACAGTACTAATAACAACGCGTTCAGCGGTCGGCGTGAAGCGTTTTGTTCGTATTCGAACTAGGGTTTCACCCGGTAGGGTTTATATCGGAGGTATTTTGGATATGTATTAATGCGAACATGCAACCAAGCGATTCCTCCCCCTGCAACAGAGATCCATAGCGGTTGATTGCTGAGGCGTTCCTTTACGCACTTTCCGAGCATCCTCCATAATGCATGCTGTTGATTAACAGGCGCATTTTTAAAGAAAGCGGCGAAGTTGCTATAATCAACCTTCGACTTATATGGAGATGGAACCACGAGCAAGGCGTCCTTACCGAGATTGTCGAAAGCCACTATCCCATTGTCTCCCGCATCCATGTTGAAGTATTGCGCGTAAGTGTCGAGATCAGGAGATCCATAGTGGATAGGTACACTTATAAGCACGAATTCAAAAGGCCGAGTCACATGATTCTTTGTGATTGGCGGAGTCTCCCACACATAAGAAGAAAACCCTGAATCAACAATTAATGAGCGATAGAAACTCCTGAATTGATCATTGCCAATCCAGTATTCAATCACATTTTCAAAGGATAAAACGTCCCCATTTTACCGCAAGCAATACCCGAGTAGTTGCGCCTGCCCAAATATAAAACCGATATTGTCGTGATGCCGAGTAAGTCATCCTTTAGAGCCCTAACGTCGGGCTAAGCTAACCCGCTTGACGTATAAAACTACCAATAAGAATAAAATAAACAAAGAATCTATAAACTGAGAGCCGCACATGATAAAGGAGTTAGCTTAAGCGACTGGTTATCTACTCTTTTCTTATATCCTCTAATTCCTTAATTATGAAATTTGCACAAGCATTGATTTTGCTACTATATTCAGTGTTATTCAATTTATCACTGCCTGGAAAATGGCCAACAATGAATATGTTTCGATTATCATCTTTTTTAAAATACCAACCAGACGAAGTTCTTTTATCTTCAGAATATTGAAGCCACACATTTGCCAAATTAGTATTCTGTGATAAGTAATTTTTTATATCTTCAATTGAAATTGAATTGTGATTTTCGAAATATCCTGACTGTTTTGTAAGGTCATACACTGATATTGTGCCCATCTCATGAAAATCTACGGGAATATTGCAAATATCTTTAATTATTTCTATTTTTGTTTTGTTCATATAGATAATGCGGTAGGGAGCGCGAGCTCAGCTCCGCATTCAGTTGTGCGTAGCGCGACCGAACATGAGAAATGAACGGCCCTGTGATACGATCCGCTCTATTGAGTTGTTAAAGATTAAATTCCTAGCCAATTCTCATAACTTTCTACAATGTATACTGTAGATGATTCCTTTTCATAGAGCAATTTTTTTGTTTCAATGCCACCATTTTGATTCTGTTTTGTTGATTGATAATATACATCAACACTGACTTGATCTGATTTCCACCACTTTGGAAGAGCTTCTGAATTAATGTTAAAAAATTTCCTTCTCGATGCCAAATTTACAACCTTCAAAGTCCACTTGTTTATCACCCAATCGACAGCTTCAGAATTTGTAACGAATCGATATAAAGCTCCTCCGCTTGGTCCATCAACATGAATGCTACCATATTGATGGAAATACGGTTTTTTGATGGGAAAACTTTTATTGCCCAGGAATATGTTTCTTTCGATTAACGTTAAGGCTCTTTCTCGGTTGGATCTTTTTTGCACACCGACTCTATGTACTACTGCAAATGATGCAATACAGAGAATCCCAACAAAAATCAATTTTTTCATAATGTATCTTTTTTTCTAACGTCATCTATAACGGGAGGATATGTAATGAGCGCTGCAAGTGAAAAATAGATCTGAGTTGATGGGATTGTTATGGGTTTCCATTCTTATTCTTTAAAGCTATGGAGCTAATAATCGACTGGAACTCAGGTTCATCAAATACATGTATTCACCTTGAGGGATCATGATCGTTCTTGCAGTGATCTGATCTCGAACAACTTTAACAAAATTATTCGGATATTTAATCTCCATGTATCCAACTTGCATTCCGTTAATTGACCGAATTTTTGGCTCTATAAGTATCTTCACACCGGGGACCTTAGACTTCACGTCTGAGGCATAAACTCTAAGGATCTTGTCAGACGACCACCCTTCAAGCGGAGCAATAGGCTTATAAACGACACTAACAGTCGGATTGTCCGTAGTCGGTGAGTTATGCTTTGTGATTACAACTATTGGAGTTGTTGCATATTTTGCAATTTCCTTTTGCAGCTCTTTGTTAGTCAATTTTGCAGTAGCTTTAATGTCGAGTATTCTGCTTTTCGACATAAAGTGCCATTCCTGCGGCTTTTCTATCTGGAATCCAATGATATCATTCCGATAGATATTTGCACTTTCTTCGCTCCTCGCACTGCGAACGAGGAATAAGGCCAGAATCGTTATTATTATAAATGTTTTCATAAATTGCTCCTCATAACAAGTTATTCTACAGTTTCGGTATAGTTACGAATGTTACAAAATATTTGACGCATTTCAAGTATCTTCTTATACTTACCTATCAGTATAGTATCTTTTTGTAATATTATACTCGTCTCATAATGATTTTTGGATAAAATCCGAGATAAAATTGAGCGAGTAAAGTCCTCGGCGCCTTTTGTCCGGGGATAACTGCGACCAAGATTTGGTTTCCGGTAAAACCGAAAACCAAATCGGTTTTAGTATATCTTGCAATGATAAGTATTCCATATCACCCATACACTCTGTACCGTCTCAGATTGGAAAGCGTGTTACGGCAGATACATCGTGTAACAATAACTGACGGTACACTCCTATTTTGTGAACATGGTGCCGCTCCTGGCAAGTCGGTCCTGAAATGGCAGAACAGAATCAATCCGATTTGGAAGTTAATAGATGGAGGCTGTCACTTGAATCGACCAATTTCAAAATATATTCAAATGGGTGACTTCACTATTGAATTGTTGGAGACCCTCTATTTGCCTTACCTACCAAAGATTGCCGATTTTAATTATATTGGTAGTGCCAAAAAGGATTCAAACGAAATTTCTTGATATTATGTGGTACATGTATTAAAAGTTATAATAGTAGATGGAATTTTAAGAGTGGTTACGGTAACCATAATTATGATAAGACTGCAAGAAACAGGCAATAGAGGAGAGGGAAAAGTCAGAACTTATTGAACGATTTAAGAGGGAGCATTGCGAAATCATTGCCATGCTCAAAGAGGTGAAGCGGCTTGGTATTCATTCGAAGGAGGGACAGTCGAAACTCATGAGTGCAAAGGGGGTTTTGCTTGATCATCTGAAAAGTGAGGACGAACAGTTATATCCTGTCCTCAAAAAAGAGGCTGAGCATAATAGAAAGTTAAAAAGGGAATTAGATATGTTTGCAATGGAGCCGGAGTATGTCTCCAGAGTGGTGGAGGAATTTTTTGATACCTATTCTGAAGGAGTTACAAGCAAGGATTTTGCGATAAATTTTGAGAGTCTATTTGCCGCACTTCATGCGAGAATAACACACGAAGAGGAGGCGCTCTACCGGGAGTATGAGACAATTGTTAAAAAATAAAGAGATAGTTGATCATTCTGGTCACTCTACTAAAACACTTTTTTACTATCCAATAAGATAGTTACCGGACCGTCATTGCTGATGTCAACCAACATACTAGCCTGAAATAACCCATTACTGATTACAAGATTACTCTCTCTACACTTTTCAATCAAATATTCATATAACGTTTTTGCCTTTTCTCTATCGGCAGCACTCTCAAATGAAGGTCTTTTGCCCTTTCGACAATCGGCAAAGAGTGTGAATTGTGACACTATCAGAACTTGTCCGTTGACGTCCTTGAGAGAACGATTCATCTTCCCGTCACTATCTTCAAATATCCGCAAATCCATAATCTTTGATGCAACATAATCAGCATCTTGGTCGGTGTCATCTCTTCCAACACCGACAAAGACTAATAGGCCTCTCCCTATCTTTCCAATCTGATTTGAATCTACCCTTACGCTGGCGCTTTTGACTCTCTGTATTACGGTTCTCATGTGGACGTTTTGGTTTAATCGTAATAAAAACCAATTTTACTGTATGGCAAGAATTCATGGTCATCATACTGAAAAATGTGAGAATTACAAAGGTAAAGTAATCGATGAATTCGATTCTATTGTGCTTCTGAACAGGCAGAGAGGATACGATTAACACGATGAATATTTATACAATACTATGAATGAGCAAAAAATGATTCGAATCGAACCCTCTCTTTTTACCACGAATACGCTTACGTAAGTGTCTTTATAGTACAAGCTTCTGGAAACATAAGGTATAAGGGGAGTTTTCTGGAGAAATTGGTATGGAGTTAGCGCATTAGTTTGCTCTAGTTACCGATAGTGGTAAAGAAATAAGATGGGGGAGATCTACGAAAGCGATTGTTACATGAAAACCAAGTTTTTCAGAAGAGAGAAGAGTGCGAGGAGAGAGGTTGCACTATTAAAGAGGGCTGTTTCCTATCATCAAGTTGGTGATCTACAGAATGCCGCCCTTACCTATCAGCAGATTTTGGAAGTGAACTCTCAAAATCCAGATGCTCTAAATTTACTGGGAGTCGTCTCCTCTCAGCTGGGCAAATATGACACTTCGATAGAATTGATTACCAAGGCGATATCGATTAAACCTGCCAGTTCCCAGTATCATAACAACCTTGCCAATGTCTACAGAATTGAGAGACGGCTTGATGATGCCATTCGCGCTTATCAACAGGCCCTTGCATTTGATCAAAATAATGTGTTTGCCCACAATGGCTTGGGTGTTGTGTTGTTCGAGCAGGATCGATTGCCCGCAGCGATATTACGGTATCGCAGGGCACTGGAAATCAACCCTCATTACGTTGAAGCCTATGATAATTTGGGACAGGCCTTTCACAAATTTGGTGCTTTTGAAGAGGCGATTAAAAATTTTCGACATGCACTCGAATTTGATCCCCACTTCTCACAATCGTACAGCAATCTTGCACTCTCTTTAGGAGCTATTGGGGAAGTGGAAGAGGCTATCCAGAGATTTGAGCAGGCACTTGAGATGAACCCAAACGACAAATATGGAGTGATAAATCTTTTTCGACAACTGCAGGGAACCTGTAGCTGGTCTAAGATTGAAGCACTTGAACCGAGATTAGATCTCATTACAAAGGGTAATCTCGAAAGGGGAGAGAGGACAGTTGAGACTCCTTTCATGAGTATTTCAAGAAAGATGGACCCACAGGAGAACATTGAAATTGCATCTTCGAGGGGTGGAGACATAAGCAGACGAATATCGCAAATCTCTCCTCTCTTCGATTTTGGTGGTCGCTCTCCCAATACAAAAATAATAAGATTAGGGTATCTTTCAAACAACTTTAATAATCACCCTGTTGCCCACCAAATGCAAAATATTTTCAACCTTCATGAGAGGAAGGGCTTTGAGGTCTTTGCCTACTCGTATGGAAGAGATGACGGAAGCCAATACCGAAAAAAGATTATGGAAGGTACGGACCAATTTATAGACATTCATGACTTCAATGACCGGGAGGCCGCGGAGAGAATATTCCATGACGAAGTCGACATTCTTATCGATCTTGTAGTCTATACCGAAGGGGGAAGATTAGATATAAGCGCAATGCGTCCGGCTCCAATACAGGTGAATTATTTAGGATTTGCAGGGTCAAGCGGTACCGATTTTTTTGATTATATCATAGCTGATAAGGTTCTGGTTCCCCCTCATCTACGCCGTCATTATTCTGAGAAAGTGGTATATATGCCACAGAGCTATATGGTGAGTGATAACAGACAGCGAATCTCTGAAAAACCTTTCAAGAGAATAGATTTTGCCCTCCCTGAAAAAGCAATAGTATTTTGTTCTTTTAATAATATGTATAAAATAGAAGCCACTCTCTTTGATGCATGGATGCGCATTTTGCAACGCGTACCTGACAGTGTCTTGTGGTTATCACGAAGTAACTCCCTTGCAGAGAAAAATCTCAGGAAAGAGGCGATGAAAAGGGATATTGACCCCGACCGCCTCCTCTTTGCAGATAAGGTGGCAACAAAAGAGGAGCATCTCGCACGATTGCGTCTTGCAGACCTCATGCTGGACACACGCATTTACAATGGACATGCTACCGGGTGTGACGCATTATGGGCTGGAGTTCCCGTAATTACGATAGAGGGGGGTCACTTTGCCTCAAGGGTCGGTTCAAGTATGCTCCATGCAGTTGGATTACCGGAACTCGTAGCAAAAGATATATCTGATTATGAGGACCTGGTTATAGAATTAGCTTCTTTACCGGCAAAACGTGAAGCGATTCGGAGAAAGTTGGCAGAAAATCGTACCACATCTCCCCTCTTTGATACTCACTCTTTTGTGAGAGGCCTGGAAAGGGCGTATAGGCAAATGTTGTTTTTGTATCATGGAGGGAGAAAGCCCGAAGATATTGAGGTCCACTCATCAAACAGTAGGGTTACATTTTAGTTCTATGAGAGCAAATTTACAGTTATAGGGAGAAAAGAGCGTCCGTGACATTCAGCTCGGCCGAGTACTCTCCTTGCAGATGGCAGGTGTGCGTTATGAAGGGTCACAACACTTAGTTTAGGGTGAAGTGACAGCAGCCCTTTTAAGAGGTATTTTTTTCCTGAAAAGGTGATGGAGTTTTCGTCTCGCTGACTCCTTAATCCATAGCCTGGCCTCCCGAACCGTCATCTCTTTTACGGACAAGATCATGAGGCAAATGCCTCCAGAGATAGCCGTAAACTTCAACACGATAATAAAGAGAATAAATCCAATTAAGGGAGAAGAGACCCACTTTGAGAATTGTGCAGTTATTGGTGCAAAGAGATGGAGATGGGAAATGAATATCATCGCCATAACGGCAAGTACAATGGCAGCTGCACCCAATTTGAAAATGGCTACCTTCATCATAAGAGCGGTAAAGCGCTCTCCTATCTCTTCCCGGTTTGCTTTAACCCGCTTTGTGAACGAACGCACTTTGTTCACAAAGTCTTCCTTTACTTGGAGTACTATTGTAATCCCGCTTCTATCCATAAAGCCACTCAAGTGATTTGTAATTTCTCTTGCCATTGACATAATTATACCATTTTTAGCAGGCTATCTTCAAATATTAATTTGCTAAAAAATAATCAGAAGTTTCTTAAGAAATCCACTAAGAAAGAGCTACTTTTGGTTTAGTTTGGCAAGATCAATCTCGTTTTCAAGATCGAGATATTCAACAGGTTTCCACTCTCTAATCTCTTGCGCAAGGTTTTGTGCAACCCCTTAAGCTCAAAAGAGTAACAATAGGAACGTTTTTCAGAGATTTAAGATGAAAAGCTTCATTGAATGGGGAGGTCATAAATTTGTAGCTAATGCCTAAACGGAAACCTTGTGTTTGAACGAAAACGGCCCAGGTACAAGGCGTGTAATAATTTCGCAACCGGAACGTACCGTTGTACTTGAGGATTACGGAATTATTGCTGCAACGCAGTAGATGGGCCGTTTTCGCTCAAACACAAGCTATTCACCCATCATTTGAACAACAACGCTCCGCTTACGCGGTCGATTATCAAAATCTATTACAACGATCTGCTGCCACGTGCCTAAGAGGAGTTTGCCATTATGAAAGGGAACGGTGAAGGACGAGCCCAGTAAAGCGGCACGGACATGGGAGTGTCCGTTACCGTCTCCCCAGGTAGCATTATGGTGGTAGCTCATTTCTGTTGGAGCAATCCTCTCGAAGGCTTCAGGAAGGTCCTCGATTAAGCCGGGTTCATATTCAATTGAGGTCACACCCGCTGTGGAGCCAGAGACAAAGACCGTCAGGTTTCCTTGGGTAAGGTTGGCCTTATCTAGCAGCTCTCTAACCTCTTCGGTAACATCAATGATGTCAGTATGTCCTTGGGTAGAGATCTCTATGGAGGTAGTTATAATTTTCATGGCATCATCCAAAAAATACCTTGGCAATGTTGTACCAGTAATCATCAACTTTTTTGATGTTTTTTGATACCTCTTTTAAATCCAAGGCGACGATTTCATTGCCTTGAAGTGCAACCATCTTTCCAAATTCGCCTTTGTGTATCAATTCTGCAGCAGCGACACCAAACCGGGTACTTAAGATTCGGTCAAAGGCGGTAGGCACTCCACCTCTCAAGATGTGCCCCAATACCGTGCACCGTGCTTCAAAACCGGTTCCTTTCTCAATCATCTTTGCCAAGAGCGGTCCGACTCCACCCAGCGTAACATGCCCAAATGCGTCAGTTTTCGCATCCTTAAGGATAAAATCTTCTTCTTCTTTGTTTTCGAAATTGATCTTTATCCCTTCGGAAACAACGACAATGCTGAATCGTTTACCACGCTCATGACGCTTTTTTAACAAGTCACAAACCTCATCTATGTCTACGGGTTTCTCCGGGATCAGGATGACGTCAGCACCACCGGCAATTCCGGAAAACATTGCAATCCATCCCGCATGTCTGCCCATAACCTCAACTACCATGACTCTGTTGTGTGACTCTGCAGTTGTGTGCAGGCGGTCGATGGCCTCGGTTGCTACGTTTACGGCAGTATCAAATCCAAACGTATAATCGGTACCCATGAGATCGTTGTCGATTGTTTTCGGGATACTCACAATATTAACTCCCATCTCAAACAACTTGAATGCGACGCCCTGGGTGTCTTCACCACCAATAGAGACAATAGCATCGAGACCCAACTTCTCTATATTCTTCAGAATTTTTTCCGGATCACCACTATTGTTCTTACCAAAAGGGTTGGTCCGACTTGTACCGATTATGGTACCTCCTTTGGGAAGTATTCCGGAAACGCTCCACAGATCAAGCTCCCTGGTCTTTCCTTCAATTAATCCCCTCCACCCCTCAAGGATTCCATACATTTTATAATCGTAATCGACAATACACTTTCTTACAACACCACGAATGGTGGCATTGAGCCCTGGACAGTCTCCACCACCAGTTAAAATTCCAACCTTTTTCATAATGCGTATTCTCCAATTGTTAAGTTAAAAACGGATTGCTTGCCTTTTCGTTACCTATTGTCGTAGAAGGTCCATGTCCGGTGTATACGATAATATCATCACCCAGAGGGAATAGGTTTTCTTTAATAGAATGAATTAACCGGTCATAGGAGCTACCGGGAAAATCGGTCCTTCCTATTGAACCTGCAAACAGGGTATCTCCAACAAATAGAGTATCATCAACAAAATAGCAGACACACCCGGGTGTATGACCGGGTGTATGAATGGTCTCAATCGTAATCTGACCG
This sequence comes from Candidatus Scalinduaceae bacterium, assembly GCA_965222815.1. GTDB lineage: Bacteria > Planctomycetota > Brocadiia > Brocadiales > Scalinduaceae > SCAELEC01. The sequence continues at coordinate 2,451,339 of CBDCUS010000014.1, read as the reverse complement.
AGAGTAACGGTATCCCCATTATTGACAAACTTATTGACTTCGGGTTTGTCCACCTGATCGAGTCCAAATGCCATTACCTGTTTATCGAGGGTTTCTATCAAAAAGAGGTCATCCTTATGGAGTAGAAAGTCAATCTTGTAGTGGTCCTGGAGGGTTTTGACTGCACCGACGTGATCAAAGTGTGCATGAGTATTGATAATAAATTCGGGTTTGAGTCCTTCGCTTTCTAATGTATTGATAATATCATCGGCATCACCACCCGGATCAATAATAGCCGCTTTTTTACTCTCCTCACAACCGATGATAAAGCAATTCACCTCAAGAGGGCCTACGACAACATTTTTTATAATCATTTCGAAATTCCTTAGTTGAGTGGGTAGAAGGTCTTTGTATCGTCTATTTTGGTTAAGACCTTTAAAGCTACAAACAGAAATCTATTTTAAGCAAAAGGGTAAAATTTGTCCAACGTATAAATTAGCTCTTTTCATTTTATCATTTTTTATGCTATCATATCTGTTTGTAAATTGAGGTATTTTTTCGGAGGGTTGGAACGATGATAGTGGCAGAATCAAAGCCGTTTGAAGAGATAAATGAACTGGTGAAGGGGTGTAACACTATTGCGGTGATCGGGTGCGGAGATTGTGTAACGGTTTGTCATTCAGGTGGCCAAAAGCAGGTCGAGGAGCTCTCTTTAAAATTACGCATTGCTGCAAAGAGGGAGGGGAGAAAATTAGAAGTCAAAGAGGACACCGTCTTGAGGCAGTGTGAACAAGAATATGTAGGACCAATTAGTGAATATATTAAAGATTGTGATGCGGTTATCTCTATTGCATGCGGTATTGGGGTGCAGACACTGGTTGAGAAGTTTCCTCCAACTAGGGTATTTCCCGGGTTGAATACGACATTCATGGGGGCACCCGTGAAGCCAGGGCTGTTTTTAGAAAGATGTGCGGGATGTGGTGATTGTGTCCTGGATGAGACCGGTGGCTTTTGTCCTGTCAGTAGGTGTTCAAAGAGCTTAATGAATGGCCCCTGTGGTGGCTCAATGGGTGGTAAATGTGAAGTTGCCAGCGATATACCGTGTGTTTGGCAGCAGATCTATGATCAACTTGATCAACAGGGGAGGATTGATTCCATGGACGAAGTGAAACCTCCAAAAAGGTGGTCTGTAAGTACCGGGAGCCTTCCCCGTAAATTGGAATATAAACACCTGCGAGAAGATGATGTGGAGGAAGAGTCGTAGGTGCATAACTCCGAAAGGGAATAAAAGACCCTAGGTTAATTTTTTAGAATTTCATTTTGGCGTAGACATATATCATAGGAGAAAAAATGGATACAGTAAAGATTAAGGAAGATGTCTATTGGGTAGGAGTAACGGACCCCGAACTTGTTGTATTCGATATTGTTGTGCCGACAGAACATGGTACCACATACAACTCTTATCTTGTCCGTGGAGAAAAAGTAGCGATTGTGGATACGGTAAAAGCACAGTTTGTGGATGAATTTCTTGAAAAGATCCGCTCTTTGGTGAAATTGGAAGATATCGGGTATATTATTATCAATCACACCGAACCGGACCATTCCGGAGGATTAATTCGTTTGATGGAGTTAGCTCCGCAAGCAATTCCTGTTTTCTCTAGAGGGGCCAGGACCTTCGTTAAAAATATTTTGCATAAGGAATTTGAGTATCAAGAGGTGAAGGATGGCGATAGTATCGATCTTGGAAACAAAACCTTGAAGTTTATTTCTGCCCCATTCCTCCACTGGCCCGATAGCATGTTTACTTACTTGGTTGAAGATAAAGTGCTGTTCCCTTGTGATGCCTTTGGTTCTCACTACTGCAGTGATAAAAGATTTAATGACGAATTGGATAACAAAGAGGAGGCATTTCATGCATTTGAATTTTACTACAATGCGATCCTCAGGCCATTTAAGATGTATCTTTCGAACGCCCTCAATAACATACAAAATTTTGAGATAGACACGATTGCGCCATCTCACGGTCCAATATTGCGGGAGAATTTAGAGAGATATATAGATGCCTATCGAGAATGGTCGGGAAAAGGGTCACAAGCCAATGCTAAAAAGAAAATTGCCGTTGTTTATGTCTCTTCATATGGCAGTACACAAAAGATGGCAGAGCGGATTGCCAAAGGGGCAACTCTTCCTGATACCGAAGTCTCTCTTTTTAATGCCGCAGAGATTGATCTGGATATCCTCATGGACGAAATTGAGTCTTCCGATGAGATGATTTTGGGATCACCCACCCTCAATGCAAAGGCACCAAAACCGGTCTTTGATATCATATCCAGTCTTGTAATGCTCAATGTGAGGGGTAAGGCTGCCGCCGTATTTGGATGCTACGGGTGGAGTGGTGAGGCGGTTCAGATCATCGAAGATATCTTGAGAAGCTTACGTTTTAAAATTGTTGAAGAGGGATTTAAGTTGAGGATGATCCCATCAGAGGAGGCGATGAATGGTTGCGAAGAGTTTGGAAGAAAGTGCGCAACTGCTATTCTTCAGAAGGGAGTCTCTAAAAAATAGTTAATCCATTTTCTACTCTTTGTATATAGTTTTCCCGTCTGAACAAAATTGAGACCAAACTAGCGCCAACCATTTTGGTAATGATAGGGTAGCGAGTTTGTTTGAAACACCACCTAACCTGGACAAGCCAGAACCAAACAGGAGTAATTAAATTACAAACCTCAAATTACAAACTACAAACAAATTACAATGTTCGTCTGCCTTTCAGCAGACAGTACTGATCAAAACCAGTTTGCTTGCCCTGTTAAACATAAAATACTTGTTTTATAAAGAAACTAAGGTAGTACAATCCTAGACGTCACCCCGCCTATCACGAAATCTCTGGTTTGGCTCCCAAAATAGTGTACAATAGAAGTGGAATGAAACGGTATATATTCTAAAACCGATTTGGTTTTCGGTTTTACTGGAAACCAAATCTTGGTTGCAGTTACACTCGCTCAATTTTATACCGGATTTTATCAGAAAACCATTATCAGATGAGTACAAATGGAACGATGAAGAGTATCAGATTTCACGGCAGGGGCGGTCAAGGGATGAAGACTGCCAGCAGGATCGTCGGTACCGCCTCTTTCCTTGACGGGTACGTTGCACAGGATTGCCCAGTGTACGGTGCAGAGAGAAGGGGTGCTCCGATACAGGCATATACCAGGGTATCAGAGGGCCCGATCCTGAAAAGGGGCATCATTGTTCATCCCGATATAGCTATAATTGCCGATGAGACATTGCTGGACGACCGTGTTGCGAATGTATTTCAAGGGATAGATCCTGATACCATATTCATGGTTAATACCCACTATCCAGCATCACATGTCAGGGAGACGTATGGGATATCCGGTAAGATAGTCACCTTGGATATTACCGACATTGTATTAACTACCGTAGGAAAACCTGTACTCAGCAGCACCGCAGCAGCTTCAGCAGCTAAATTAACGCGAATGATTAGCATGCAATCATTAGAGGTTGCAGTTACCAAAGAGCTCCACGCTATCGGCCTTCGAAAAGAGGTTGTTATGAAAAATGTTCGAGCAGCGCTTAACTGCTTTGAAAGGACGCCCGATGTTCAGATCGACCATTCAGAACTGGTACAAGAAGGTGATGAGATCGTAACGGTTGACTACTCCGGCCCGTACCTGGGCACACCCAGTACCTATTCTAGGGGGAACACCATCTTAAAAAAGACCGGCAATTGGCGTCTTTTCAAACCGGTCATCGATTATGAGAGGTGTTCACGCTGTCAGGCATGCTTTGTCCACTGTCCACACAGCTGTATCTCTCTCGATGCATCAGGATATCCACAGATCAACTATGAGAATTGTAAGGGCTGTTTCACCTGCCTTGATGAGTGTCCCAAAAAAGTCATTTCAAAACAACGGGAGGTGAGGGCATGGTGAGAGAAATGTTGACGGGAAACTATGCAGCAGCTTGGGGGGCGAGACTCTCTGAGGTCGATTATGTACCGGCGTTTCCAATCACCCCGCAGACAGAGATCATCGAGGTGATCTCAAAATGGGTGAACGGTGGCGCAATGGATGCAAAATTTACGAACATGGATTCTGAACACTCAATGATTACGGCCGCAGGAACGGCGGCTGCTACCGGCGCACGGGTCTTTTCAGCAACATCCAGCCAGGGGCTCTTATATGGCTACGAAATGTTGTATGCCATAGCCGGATGGAGGGTGCCACTGGTTCTCGTCAATGTATCGAGAGGGCTATCGGCACCCATTACACTGGAACCTGACCATAATGATGTACTTTCCACGAGAGATACTGGCCTGATACAAATTCATGCAGAAACATGTCAGGAGATTCTCGATTCAATCTTGATGGCTGTTAGGATATCTGAAGATGAGAGGGTCTTTCTGCCTGTCTTGATTAACATGGATGGATTTTATCTCTCTTTTACCAGAGAGCCGGTAGAGATACCCGATAGAGATGAGGTGAGGGATTTTTTACCTCAATATAATCCGGGACACGCCTGTTTCAGGGCATCGAATCCAATGGCACAAGGAGTGGCCGTACTTGGTGGAAGTGTCTACTCGTACTTCAAATATCAGTTACATCTAGCATCATCTAACGCACTCAAGGTACATAGTGAGGTTGTAGCAGAATTTGAGACCATATTTGGTAGATCATATGCTGCCGTTGAGCCTTTTAAGACTGACGATGCGGAGTATCTACTCATTATGACCAACTCTTTTACCTTGAAAGGCAAGGATGCGGTAAACGCCTTTCGAGAAAAGGGGGTAAAAGTTGGCCTCTTGAGATTAAGGCTCATCAGGCCCTTTCCCGCTGAGGAGTTGAGGTCATATCTCTGTGGTAGAAAGGCGGTGGCTGTCATAGACCAGAATATCAGTCCCGGTTCAGGAGGCATTCTCTATAATGAGGTAACGTCAACCCTCTACCATGAAACAAACCGTCCCAAAGCGGTATTATCATTCATCGGAGGGTTAGGAGGTAAAGACATCAGCTTTGTTGAATTTAACTTTGTGCAGGAAGAGATGAGGAGGAGTGTGGAAACAGGTATCGTTCCAGCACCCCAACTCCTCTATACCGAACATGACATGCAGACAGTAGACAAGTTTCTTGAAATAGCAGGAAAGACATCAAGTGAAACTTAAACTACCCACCTACAGCGTTGCTGTAATCATTTCGTAATCCTCACGTACTTCAGTACGCTCCGGTTCCGAAATGGTTACGCGCCTTGTATCTGGGCTGTTTAAGTTTCACTTGAGGGTTTCGACAACAATTAAATTAATAATATTTCGTTAGTTCTCCTATCATGGCAATGATGTTTTGTGAGGTTCATGAGCTTTTCGAGAAGCAATCCTTCTGTCATTCCTCCGAACAGAATTACATGTTGGAGAGGGAAGACTGCCAGAAAGGTACTAGCTCAAGATTATGAAGCAGAGTGCATATAAAAGTTTCAAGGATATATCTAAGGAGGAGTATATATCTCCGGGGACTGCCTTGTGCGCGGGGTGTGGCGGCCTATTGGCCTTGCGGCTCGCGCTGAAGGTCTTAGGGGAAAAGGTCGTTATTGTAAATGCGGCCGGATGCTTTACCTTGCTTTCCGTTTACCCCTTTAACCCATTTCGTTCATCATGGATGTATACGGCTATGGCGTGTGCTCCGGCAGGCGCACAGGGGATACGGGACGCACTTGATATTCTTATCAAAAAGGGAAAATGGAAAAAAGATGACGATGTCAAGGTCATCGTCCTTACGGGAGATGGGACGGCGAATGATATTGGCCTGCAAGCAACATCCGCAGCGTTACAGAGAAAACTCGATTTTTACTATTTCTGTTACGATAATGAGGCATACTCTAATACCGGTTTTCAGATGTCAAGCGCCACCCCATTCGGTTCAAAGACAAATACGTCATTTCCGGGGGAATTAAACCCAGAAGGTACCGTACAGAAAAAGAAAGATCTGTTCGAGATTTGGAGAGCGCATAGACCTCCCTATGTGGCAACCATTGCACCGTCACACCCCATAGATTTGTCAAATAAATTTAGGAAGGCGGCATACTATAAGGGACCGAAACTCTTCATTACCTTTTCACCCTGCCCACCCGGATGGTCATTTGGTGCTTCGAAATCCGTAGAAGTTGCGAAGTTGGCAGTTCAGACAGGAGTATGGCCACTCAAGGAGGCAGTTTACGGAGAGGTAACCCATACTGTTATCCCAAAATTTAAACCGATTGAGTCTTACTTGATGACACAGGAGAGATATCAACACCTCTTCCAACCGGTCAAACAGATTGACGTCATAGAGAGAATTGAAGAGGATATCAAACGTTACTGGCAACCCTATTTTGGGATGAAACAGACAAGAGCTTAAAGATTTGGGTTGAAGATTTGTTTTGCACTTTTACAAAAGTTGTGTAAAAATGGGCACAGTAAGAATATTTCTCAGAAATGTTGTATCAAGAGACTTCTCTTATTTTATCCGTGCTTTCGACACTACAGGGATTTTTCATGAAGGTGTTCTACCCAGAGGGGAACAAAAGTTTCTGTTTTTCTGTTGGGATACTTGAAGAATGTACGCATGGTTAAATATATCATTGATTTGAAGCCGTTATTTTATTTTAGTTAATTTTACAATTTTTAAGGAGAAGAGAATGATCGTAAAATTAAGGCCGGTAGTCTTATGCGTTTCACTGTTGAGTCTTTTCTGTTTTGGATTGAATTTTGTGGGAGTTGGCACATCACTGTTTGCGCAAGATGCTCAGGCAATAGTGGAAAAGGTAAAGTCTGCAGTGGAAAGGGAAGTTTCTGATGCAAAAGCAGCTCCAGTGAACGAGCCAACACAGCCCTGTTGTAAACAGGGACAAACGTGCATTCACCAAAAGAAATGTGCAAATAAACTGGAATGTAAAACTAATCCACATGCATGTCGTCACGACAAGAGCTGTCCACATAAACCGGGATGTGATACTCCCTGCAAGAAGAGAAGCGGATGCTGCAAGAGCGGAGATGGTCACAGTGTAGATGATCTCTTAAATATTGTAAATTGTGCCAAGAAAAAGCTGTTAAAAGAGAAGATAAAGGCCAACCTTGAAACAAAGATTGGTGCAAAGTTAGACAAAGTAGCTGTTCTTTTGGTAGATACCATGTTAGAAGAGTACAAGGCCGGAAGTGCAAGTAAAGAGCGACGTGAAGCCCTTGGGAAGAAATTGGATGAAATCTTTTCGGAGAAGGGTGGTCAGTAAAAAGGGGACGTAATAATAGATCCTTGAGTTTTCTGGGGCTGGGTAGAAAATTGAAAGTTTTTTACCCAGCCCTTTTTATTCTGGAGTTTCTTTTTTTCGATTATTGTGTTAGTCGTATTGTATTATTACAAAAGAAGACAGTATTGCTCTCATCGAGGTTTTAAAGGGGACCTCACCCCTATAATATCACCTCTCCCGTGATTGGAACTTGAATGACGGGTTGTATTTTACTATTGGTATAGATTTCCAACAAGCCATTTAATTTTCCTATTGGTGCATTTGTATTGAGTTTTACTTCAATTAAAAACTGAGCTCTGTTTTGTTGGTGATTTTCTATAATCTTATTGCTGAGATAATCTGGGGTGACTTTAACACCTAAAATTTTAATGTTCTCTTTATTAAGTTTGACAAACACCTTTTGGGTCCTTTCGTTTCCTTTTTTGATATTTCCATAATAAAGTTTTAAAGGGTAGGTGGTGATGTCCCCAATTATGTTTCCAAAGACAGGTATGGTTACCTTTGGTTGGATCTTGTTGTCAGTCTCCAAGAATATCGCACCATTAAATCTTCCAATTTCGTGCTTGCCCTTTGATGAAACATTGATGGCATATTCATTCTCTTTTTCTGTTTCTATTGAGACATTCAGAAAGGGAATAGTTGACGTTAGTTTATGGATAGAGAAAGAAGTGTCAGAAGTAACAGTAATGGTTTTATCCATATTACTCTCAATAGATATTGAGGCGTAATTGATTCTTTTGGGATGAGCACTTATTAATTCAATTACTTCACCTGAAATAGTGAGTTTGTAAACGGGTTTATTCAGGGCATTGCTTGTGACAGTGATACTCTTTGATACCCTTCCATGAAAAGAGCTTGAATTGAATGTTGTCTTTATCTCTCCTGTTTCTCCCGGTGGTATGATCTTCTTGGTTAATATCGCCGCAGTACATCCGCAAGAGCTCTCAACTTTACTGATTTTAAGCGGCGCTTTTCCCCCGTTTTTAAAGATAAATCTGTGCTCAACCTTCTCTCCTTTATAGATTTTGTCAAAATTGAAGTTTGGTGTTTTAAAGAATATTATAGGTGATTGTCCTTGAATATTGTTATCAACGTATCTCTCTTTAATAACAGTATTTTTATCCGAAAAGACATTATTGTTACGGTTGATTTTGTCGCCAGGAAAAGGGTCCGCCTTGAGGATAGTTGTGCAGGGTGTCAACTGTGTGATTAAAGGGATTATGAATAATAGGATCAGAAATGTTAGCTTTTTCATAGTCATATTGATAAGTAAAGAGAATCTGTGGGAAATAACAATGTATACCCATCACAAATTGGTTTTCGGTTTTCAGAACCCGATTTCAAGCAAACGCCGGCCCAAAAATTACGAAAACTATTTTGCAATGGGTATATAAAAGTGGACACTCTTTTGAGAAATGCGGGTGTGTCACTTATTCTCAATCCAAAATTGTTTTACAGAAAATTAGCCTCTCTACAGAAAGTTGTGGTGTGAGGTGAGAGGGTAAATGGTCACATCAAAAATTAGATATCATATCTGATTATAGACATAATTTAAGGTTACTTCAAGACTGAAAAAGGTGATATATACCCATCACAAATTGATTTTCGGTTTTTTGAACCCGATTTCACATGAAATTTAGATCTTTCTCAATCACACAATGTCCTGGGTGTTTTTTGTCCGGGGAAAATCCTTGACTTCGCATCACTAAGCCTCTGGTTTTATTCAATCGAAAAATCAAAATTTCAGGCAAACTCCTTATACCTGAAATTCCTAAAACCAATTCGTAATGGGTATACAAACAAGTGAGACTCCATCAGGTAAAAAATTTCTGTAGATACTAGAGAAGGAATAGTTTATTGTAAGTTTTAATGGAAAATGTATAACGTTAATGTTCTTTTAAGGAGGTAAGAAAAATCATGTTAAATAGTATCAGAAAATCATTTTGCATTGTTTTTGCCTTTTTTTGCGTCATCAGTTTATTCGGCTTTATCTTTAATTCCTGCAATTCTGCAGAGGCTGCTCCCAATAGAGTTTTCTCTATAGTAAAAGATGTCCCTTCTCAAGTGCAAGGTGGACAACCTTTAACCTGTACCATCAAGATCACTAATCTATCAGATTTAACGATTAAAGATGTTAAACTTGTGGAAACGTTACCGAAGAATTTCGTATTGGAAAGCTCAGATCCCGCATCAAGTGATGGCAGTGAAGGGGGGACTGAGGTTTGGCAATTAGGGGATTTTAGGCCGAATGAAACAAAATCAATAAAGTTGTCCGGCATCGCACAGGAAGCAGGAGAGATTTCATTCTGTAGTAATATTACCTATAGTCTGCCACCGGTATGTGCGGAGTCTAATATTGTTCAACCAGTGCTTGCTATTGAAAAGAGGGCCCCATCAGTTGTAAGCCTTTGCGACACGATACCGATGAGTATTCGGGTGTCCAATAGTGGTAGTGGGGTTGCAAAAAATGTAATTGTAACAGATTCATTGCCTTCAGGATTGCAAACAGTTGATGGCAAAACCAATCTGAAACTCGATATTGGCTCCTTGGCCCCAGGACAGGAACACACAACCAGGTTAAACGTTAGGGCTTCTGGAACAGGTACCTATGAAAACTCTGCTTCCGTAGAAGCGTTTGGGGGCATTAGTGCAGATTCTAACACAACCACAACTGTTGTACAGCAACCAGTCCTTCAGATAACAAAGAAGTCCCCCGGGAAGAGATATCTAGGACGTAATATAGAGTACGGGATATCTGTCTCTAATGTAGGGGATGGGGCGGCGGAATCTACTGTTATACGAGATACCATTCCAAATGATTCCACTTTTGTAAGCGCTAGCGATGGAGGTACCTATTCCAGCGGTTTCGTTACATGGAACCTGGGTACACTACCTCCACAGGAGAGCAGAAACGTTAGCCTCGTTGTGCATCCAAATAGTATCCAAGAATATTGTAATAAAGCTACCGTTTCTGCTACGTGTGCTGATGAGGTAGCAGCCACCTCATGTACCGAGGTAGCAGGTATTCCCGCGGTTTTATTGGAAGTTGTTGATGTTGATGACCCGATCGAAGTGGGAGCAACAGAGACTTATATAGTATCAGTGATAAACCAGGGATCGGCAACAGGTACAAACATAACCATTGTGTGTGAGGTAGAAGGAGAGACAATGGAACTAGTTTCATCAACTGGGGCAACAAAAGGTTCTATCGAAGGGAACATCATTACTTTCGATCCTCTTCCTGAACTTGCTGCAAAAGCGAAGGCATCATGGGAGGTAGTTGTCAAGGCATTGAATTCAGGTGATGTTCGATTTAAGGTTGAATTGAATAGCGATCAAATTACTCGCCCAGTTCAGGAGACAGAATCTACAAACTTCTATCAATAATTCTTGAATCTTTATGGTGAACCGACAACCTGTTTTTATTGTCAGAAGTTTTATAGCGGATTGGCACTGAGATTAAAGTGAGAAAAGTTATAGGTCAGGGGGCATTACGCCCCTTGACCGAAGAAATCAAGGTGTACCATCATTCCGCTTTTTGGTAGTGTCCTAATTTGACTTTTTTTTAAAAAAAAATATATTATACAAAAGGTGCGTGGAAAACAATTCAGGTTAAATTAACATTTCTTTTTAATAGGCTTAGGAGTAGACCGTTTATAGCCTTTAACTGTTACGGTTTTCCTGCCTCGCTTGCCTGTTCTTTCAGGCCGACATTTAATAGTCATGAGCAATTACCTCCTTTCTAGGGGACTTCCCTATGGTTAAAAAGATAAACCCCACGCACCTTTATTTTATAAAATTTCCTCCCACTTCCAAATATGTTCACTAATTCCCGCAGCCATAGCACAGGTGAATGAAATTGCGGGTTCTTGGTGTTCCAGCACTAAGAACCCATTTTTAAATAGAATGAGTCTTTGGATTTTGGGTTTGCTATTTGGTGGCGGACGTGCTAATATAATTATGTATCCACCACGAAAAAAGGCGTTATACATAGCCATGTGTGATCCTTTTTCAGTGGGTTTTAAGGCGTAGTGAGGTGCGAACTCATTACGCCTTTTTTCACTTTCTTAATTTAAGCTGTTACAAGTAGTGGAGGTAGAGGGAATTGAACCCTCGGAAATCAGGTGGGAACCCTAAGACCGTAACCATACTACCCCCGCTATACAAAGCCCTGTAGGCAAAAACTATAGGGCTTTTTTAATGCCCACACATTACTTTTTACAATCCTTACATTCATCGTAGTGAAAATAATACCATACCCAAAGCACAAGTGCAAGCATAAAATAATATATTTATCGCTGTGTACAACTACAAGAGTATCACACAAAAACAACTTTTGTGCTTGACATGCAGGGTTAAGGGTTTATAATTAACCTAAAACTAGTCATTTATTATAAGGAGAAATGCAATGAACCAAGAAAAGAAACCTAGGAAAAAGTTTACAAGAAGCCCTGGTTATCCCATGATAGGCCTAGAAGAGGCTATTGGCAAGGCTCGAATACTATGGGATAAAGACAAGAAAAATATTATGCCATCTGAATCGGTATATGCACATTTAGGTTACAGGCATTTAGGTGGTTATGGTGCAAGAGTAATAGCAGCTATGAAAAAATTTGGCTTGATTTCTGAGAGTAAAAAAGGTATAGTGCTGACTGAATATGCAATAGATTTGATGCTTCACGACTCTACAAGCGAGGAATATATTAGTGTTGTAAAGGAAATAGCTTTAAAACCAAGTATTTATGAAAAATTATTTAATGAATATAACGGCGTATTACCTTCCGATCATACAATAAGAATAAAGCTAATCAAGGAATATAATTTCAACTCTGAAAAAGTAGATGAATTTATTGAAAAATTTAGAGAAACAATTGATTTTGCAAAATTAATGCAACAAAGCTTTAAAGAAGACGCTGAGGAGGGTGTCGAAAAAGATGATAACAGCTACAAGTCTAGAACACAATTTAAAGAAGACAGAGAAGAGGATAAAATGATTCATAATGCACAGTCTTTTAATATACCTTTATTAAAGCAAAATACAGCAACTCTTACTTTTGAAAAACTTCCTATAGATAAAGGAGATTTAGAACGAATAAAACAATGGATAGACTTAATAGCGGCACCTTTGGTAGAAACCGAAGAACAAGACAACAACAATGGTATTAGCGGTTTCTGAATAATATATACATGTTTTCCATATTCAATTCAAGAACTTACCCAAATCTCATTCCAAAAATAATTCAATTTAGGACACTACCCGCTTTTTCTCTTGCTTTTGATAATTAGCTGTCTATGATAAAATGTGTTTGAACGAAAACTGATCATCTGCTGCGTTACTGTAACAATTCCGTAATCCACAAGTACAAAGGTACGTTCCGGTTACGAAATTGTTATATGCCTTGTACCTGAGTAGTTTTGGCTCAAACACTGGTTTTTTGTTCAAGAACTAAATGGCAGAATATAAACAATATATTTAGGCAAAGAAGGGGATGTGATATGGTAAATACAGAAGGGCTCTTAAACCGGGACGATGTTTTATCTAGGGTACATCAATTTGAATTGGAGAGAGAAGAGGGGAAAATCTTTATTAATGTAAGAGAGCCCTTAGGAGGTTCGGATAAAGGGACTTTCATAGCGGTTCCAACCCTTATTACTCTAGACTGTACCAATACTGCATACGTCGGATTGGGCGATACTATCGAAGAGGCTTTAGGGGACTGCCTGAAAAGGATTAAGGGTGTCTCCTTTCGTCAGATAATACCTGAGCAAACAGGTACGTAGTCTCCTTTCAGTAGCCTTAATTTGAGAGAGGATACCCAATGGATCCGTCTCAAATGTGTTTGATCCAGACCTCTCAATTTCATCGCCAATTCTCTCTCTGTACACTTTTTTGTTTACGCTTTTTTTGTGACATTGATCAATCAGATACGAGAGATTTGTATGAAAAAAAGACTTTGTTTTATCCAAATATATTATGTAGGATAAAGTTTTAAGTACTATTGATATGCCTTAGGCTATTGATACGGTATCTTAAAAATGAGTACTTATCTCTATTTTATTAACGCTATTCTCGTTTGAACTCTATTAGTAATTAACACATTTTTAGGAGGGTTTTTTTATGTCTAGTTGGGAATGTACGGTTTGTGGTTATGTATACGATCCGAGGAAAGGTGACAGTATGGGTGGTATTGAACCAGATACACCATTTGAAGATTTACCGGAAGATTGGGTCTGTCCGGCATGCGGTGCGAATAAAGATGCTTTTCAAGTGTTGGAGGGATAAATGAAGGCCGTAGTCTTTCATGATCATGGTGATGTAAGAAAATTGATGTTTTCTGATCGTCCGGTTCCAGAGATCTCTTCCACTGAGGTGTTGGTAAAGGTAGCGGCGTGTGGTTTGAACCATCTCGATATATGGGTTAGGGAAGGTATGCCGGGTATTTCGATCCCTTTACCACATATCCTTGGGTGTGAGATCAGTGGAGAGGTCGTACGGGTCGGTACCGACATCACAAAGGTACGCGAAGGGCAACGGGTCCTTGTTGCACCTGGTTTGAGTTGTGGAAGGTGTGAATATTGCCTCTCTGCCAATGAGAGCCTTTGCAGTGAATTTAAGATAGTGGGATTTCAAAGTGACGGTGGTTATGCAGAATATGTTAAGGTCCCGGCTGAGAACATTATTGAAATTTCTGATACATTAACCTTTGAAGAGTGGGCAGCCGTTCCGCTCGTATTCTTAACAGCATGGCATATGCTTAAGACACGTGCAGCTCTCAGGGCGGGAGAGACTGTTTTGATTCACGCTGCCGGTAGTGGTATCGGGAGCGCCGCAATTCAGATTGCTAAACTGAGTGGCGCAGAGGTGATTACAACTGCGGGTACAGATAAGAAATTGGAAAAGGCCAGTGAGCTTGGGGGCGATTATGGAATCCTCTACCTGCAAGACGACTTTGTGGAAAAGGTAAGAGAGTTTACCCAAGGTACCGGCGTTGATGTTGTGTTTGAACATATAGGGCCGGAGACATTTGAGAAGAGCCTTTTATGTCTTAAACGGGGAGGTCGGGTAGTTACCTGTGGTGCCACCAGTGGTCCGGTTGTGAATATTGATTTACGCACTTTCTTTGTTAAGCAACTCTCCATTTCCGGCTGTTACATGGGGAGCAGAAAAGAGCTTTTGGAAGTATTACGCCTCGTTGAGTCAGGCAAACTAAAACCTGTCATTGACTCAGTCTTTCCGCTGCATGAGGCGATTGAGGCCCAAACGAAGATGATAGAGAGAAAACAGTTTGGGAAACTGGTTCTGGTGCCATGATAATGTGTAAATTCGGGTATGCAAAAGACCAAATAATTTTTTTACGTAGTCCCCAAGAGAGGTAAGATCTCTAAAGGGTGTGAGATCAGTGCCTTGGCCCCACTTGCCTTTAACTCCTCTGCGGTCCTGAATCCCCAGAGTGCCCCTACGGGAAACATCCCAGCAGTTACAGATGTCTTCATGTCAATGTCGGTATCGCCAAGGTAGAGGAACGAAGAGGGTGAAATGTTTACGAGTTCAGCGACCTCTAATGCCCCAATCGGATCCGGTTTTCGGGGTATCCCGTTGCGTTGACCGAGTACGATTTCGAAACCCCACCGTGGCAAAAGTTCTGCCACACACTTTTTTGTGTGTTCATGAGGCTTGTTGGATAATATTGCCATCTTTACCTTTCGTGTCTTCAGTGCATCCAGCATTTCCGGGACTCCCTCATAAGGGGCAGTTTTGATGTTCCAATTCTCTCGGTAGTCGGTGCGAAATGCCTCAAGGCATTGAGAGATGATGTTCTCTCTCCTCTCCTCAACCGGCAATGCTCGATTGACTAGTTCGATTGCTCCGTCACCAACAAAATAACGGTATGCATCCGTCTCATGAGTGGGGAACCCATTGCGGACAAGAACACGGTTCATAGAGTTTGCCAGATCATCCAACGTATTGAGTAACGTCCCGTCCAGGTCAAATATTACGGCATTGTAAGGGGTGTCATTCATTGTTAAACAGATCAGATTTTATAAAGTATTTGTATCTATTCAGCACCCAGAATTCAGGAGAAAGAATTCAGAATATTTTTCTGCAACGAAGCAACTTGGAACTAACTGCAAGTCTGCATTAGCAGCTTAGTAAATTATTCCATCAACCTGCAATTACGTTGAGAATGCCTCCAATGGTTCCAGCGTTGGATCAGTTGTGCAGGTTGCCCCAAAATGCTTAAATAGTTTAAAACATGTAGAATCAGTCTTCAATACTGAATAAGCGGTTAGTATTGAAGAATTTTGAACCTTATTCAATACGCATCATAACAAATGTATTTAAAGTTTTTCATTCTGACTTCTGACTCCTCTATTCTGTTTTATAATTCGCTGAATAATTATGTATTTTTCTCCAAGTATAACCCATATTAGAGTAAAATAAAACGCTTTTGTCTCATTAGAAAAATGTTTAGTTCTCTCTTGATGGGTAGAAAGTTCAAAATCATGTTTGATGTGCTAAGCTCATTTGGGTATGGTATGTTTTTTTTACTCGTATTCTTGTGAATTGATATGATAAATCTCTTGTTGCTCATCTTCTGCAGTGCTTCAGCATTAACCTGGTTGCTGCTTGTATGTATGCCCGTACGCTGGAGGATGGCTGAGAGATGGGAAACGGTTGAGAAGGCAGGAGTACCTGTTTCACAATGGCCAACTTTATCTGTTATTGTACCGGCCCGAAATGAGGCCGATTCGCTCCCCTTGACACTTCCCTCCTGGCTGAGCCAGGACTATCCCAATTCAGAAATTATCCTGGTTGATGATGAATCCAGCGATCATACAGTAGGGACTGCACAGGCTCTTGCTGAACGGTTTGATACCAAGATCCATATCCTGCGTGGTACAGAACTACCACCTGGTTGGACCGGTAAGTTATGGGCACTCCAGCAAGGTATCAGCATCTCATCAGGCGAGTGGTTGCTATTTACGGATGCAGACATTGTTCATCGTCCAAACCTCTGGAAAGGGTTAGTTGTCAAGGCCTTGACGGAAAAACGAGCGATGGTTTCCCTGATGGCACTACTTGATACGAAAGGAGTGTGGCCGCGGCTTTTAATTCCCGCCTTTGTGTACTTCTTTCATATCATGTATCCATTTGGGAAAGTGAGGGATCAACGATCACCCGTATCAGCTGCAGCTGGTGGCTGCATCCTTATTGAACGAAAGGCACTTGACAAAATAGGAGGTCTTGAGGGGCATCGAGATGCGTGGATTGACGATCTTGCACTTGCGAAAAGAGTGAAGCGGGCAGGATTCTCAATTGCTCTCTCCCTTTCAAAGTCTGCTGTGAGCATTCGCTCCTACCGCCAACTTGGCGAGGTTTGGAACATGGTCGCTCGTAATGCGTTTGTGCAGTTGCGATGCTCCTGGTTCCTTCTATTCTTAACCGTTCTGGGGATGACCATTCTATTCCTGATCCCCCTAGCAGGTATTTTTTCATGGATAACGGGTGTCAGTTCACCTGTGGTACTCTCCCTCTCCTCTGTTGCCCTTCTGTTGATGATAATCACCTACATCCCAACGTTCCGTTTTTTTGGTTTAGGTATAGTGAGAGCGATTGCCTTTCCTCTTGCAGGGATACTCTATATGGCGATGACGGTGACGTCAGCCATCAACTACTTTTTAGGCAGACGCGAATGGAGGGGGAGTCGGCTAAAGAAATAATTGGGTATCATATTTATGGATAGGACATCTTTGTCATGTTTTGTTGTCAAATTTACTTCTGTTTTTTCTATAAACCGTTAAAATAAAGTTCATATGTGCGTCACAATGTTCTAATCCAGCTTTATGATACAATGCGCAAGAGGTAATTATCAGATCGGTAGGCGGGACCGTTTTACCCGCTTTTCGGCATTCCTTAGTTAATAGGCGGGCAAAACTCCATACATCTTTATTTATAGGCAAAGATAATATTTCTGCTTCAAGTTCAGCTAAATGAGTCTTTTCATAATTTCCCCTCACACCATTCCAAAGTTCAATTGCAACCATATCACACCAAGCGGCAAGACCGTTAACCATTAGTTTCTCTACACGTTCTCTAATGTCATTTTTGCCTGAAGTCCTTAGCGCTTCAATCCAAGTTGACGTGTCAATCAGGACTATTTCGCTCTGTCCCATTGGGAATCCTCACGCATTTTCTTTAAGTCTTCTCTCGTCATAAAATCCTTGAAAGTACCAAGCATCTCTGCAAGTTTGGCCAATCTTCTTCTTTTGTTAAAATCTTTAATTGCTATAACAACAGCTTCTTTTTTTGTTTTTGCACCAGTATACTTTATAGCTTCTTTTAGTTCGTTATCTGGAATATCTATCGTTGTTTTCATGGTTCTATAGTAGCATTAATAATATTCTTGTCAATATTTAATTGCAATCAAAAATATTGATTATTGTAATATTGGTATCTGAAAAATGGTTCCTTTTATTCTTAACCGTTCTGGGGATGACTATTTTATTCCTGATGCCCCTAGGAGGTATTTACACATGGTTAACAGGTATCAGTTCACCTGTGGTACTCTACCTCTTCTCTGTTGCCTTTCTTTTGATGATAATCACCTACATCCCAACGCTCCGTTTCTTTGGTTTAGACATAGTGAGAGCAGTTGCTTTTCCCCTTGCAGGGATACTCTATATGGCGATGACGGTGACTTCTGCTATTAATTACCTTTCAGGCAGACGCGAATGGAGGGGGACTCGGGTAAAGAAATAATTGGTTTTTTGCAAATTGTTCAAGTTTTTTAACATTGTCCGGTTAGGTTTTTGAATATTTTATTTATTGTCCCAAAGATGTCATTCCCACGTGTTTCCCACTTTAAGTATGCGGGAACAAGCTTTAGCGGGAATCTAAAACGAACGAACCTCTGGATACCTGATAAGCTTGTCCTCGTGAAAACGGGGAAGCGTTCGGGTATAATAAAAAATTGCCTTCGCAAAGACCTATCCAGACACTACTGACGTTTTTTAAGAAAATTTGGGTGTCAAATTGATAGTCAGGACTTTTGATTAAACTTTTCACACTAAAGTGGTATTATGTGATGAGCAATCAATAGGTGGTTGTATGGGAAATACCAATTGTATTTATAGTGAGTAGTACATTGGGAGATTGCCACGATGAATAAGAGAAAAAGAGGAGGTTGGGTTTTTTCTGTAGCCGTGAGCTTACTGGTAGTTATTAAGGTAGCATTGTGTCTGGTAATACCGCAAGCAGTTAATGCTGCCACATTTACCGTAAATAGTACTGCTGATGCCCTGGACACAAAACCAGGAGATGGTGTTTGTGAAACGGCAGCTGGTAATGGAGAGTGTACGTTGCGGGGAGCTATTCAAGAGGCAAATGCACTATTAGGTGACGACTCCATTATCTTGCCGGCCGGAACCTATCTCCTTACTATTCACGGTGCAAATGAAGATGACACTGCTCGTGGAGATCTTGACATAACCGATGATCTAACAATCAATGGGGCTGGAGCGTCAGTTACGATTGTTGACGGAGGTGGAGTTGATCGGGTGTTTCATCTCACAGTTAATTTTAATGAACTCTGCACGGTTACTGTAACTGGTGTGACAATTCGTAATGGGAATGCGGGATCTAGTAACAGGGGAGGTGGTGGCATCTTAAACGATTTTTGTACCCTTACTATTACTGATAGCATCATTTCCGGTAATGTTGATGACAACGAGGGCGGTGGAATACTCAATCAGCAGGGTATTCTGACGATGGAAAACAGCACCGTTTCTCAAAATAGGGCCGGATATGGAGGTGGCTTTTTCAATAATGGCGGTACGATGCTGTTTCTGAACAGTTCTATTTCTCAAAACGAAGCGGAGATTGGTGGCGGTATCTTCGAGGACGGATCTGGAACAACGATTACGAACAGTACAATTGGTAAAAATAGAGCCACTGAAGGCGGTGGTATCTGCTTTGACTCCTCAGATACTACCATTACGAACAGCACAATCTTTGGAAACGTTGGTGGAAACATTTGTTTCGTCGCTTTTGGAGGGGTTACATTGCAGAACTCCATTCTTGGGGAACAGGTTGAGGAGTGTTTGGTTGGTGTCTCTCCTGGTGTTGTACCGCTCACCTCACTAGGGAACAATCTATTTGGCGATCCATTCAATTGCAACATCACCTTTGTAGAGAGTGATCTCACCGGTTCAGCGGGTCTGGGCACCTTCATCGATGGTGGTATGCCTGGGAATGGCCACTTTCCGCTCCTTTCTGATAGCCCTGCCATTGATGTAGGTAGTGATGAAGCCTGTCCCGATAGAGATCAGATAGGTCACCTCCGTCCTCAGGATGGAAATAGCGACGGAGTTAAGAGTTGTGATATAGGGGCGGTTGAACTTTCCAGGTCAGTATTTGTCTGGGTGATGAATGATGGTGGCAATATTGGAGATCCATACTTGACCAAGATGAATACAGACGGATTGGTTTGGTGGAGAGTACAAATGGGACAAAGTTTGGCGATTGGGGTAGATCCTCGAGATGGAAGTGTCTGGGCTCCGGAGCAGTATGATAACCGGGGGAATTTTGACCAGGTGGTTCATTTTGGGGTCAATGGTGATATTGTTAAACAAAAAAGAGTTTGCACAAATTCCATACTCGGTGTGGACCAAAATGATGGAAGTGTATGGGTGGGGTGTCCGAACGAAGATAAAGTCGTAAAATTGGACTCAGAGGGTAGAGAGCTTTTCTCTGCTCCGGGCTTTGAAGCTCCTGCTTCCATAGCGGTAGATCCTCGTGACAGCGCTGTTTGGATTGCTGATGGAGGTGGTGCGGCGGGCAGAAAAGTGGTAAAGCTCGATAAGGACGGTCAGGTATTGGTTGTAAGAGAGAGACAAGGTTTCTTTTCCAATTCTCCGCAACAAATTGCCGTGAATCCCAACGACGGGAGTGTATGGTACACGACCCTGTTTGGAACAGTATTTAAGCTGTCTTCTGATGGCAATCTTTTGAAACAGATAGGAGGGTTTGACCGCCCGACTTCGGTTTCGGTTGATCCGAGGGATGGGAGTGTATGGGTCTCTGACTTTAGTGTAAAGAGCCGTGGTGCCGTTGTAAAAATAGCTAATGAGGGGAAAGTGTTTTTCAGAAAACCTTTGGATTTTCCCCCCAGAGTAGTTTCTGTGAATCCGGAAGATGGGAGTGTTTGGGTTGGTATGGAAGGTTCATTGGTTAAGTTGTCGTCTACCGGGAAAATTGACAAAAAAGTTTCGATAGATGGAGTACCAAAAGCTATTGTTACAGAGATCGTCCCTTCTGAGTCAACAACAGTTGTGAATAATCAAGTCTCGCTGGATCCTGGCGTGGATATCGTGTATGACCCAACACTGGTTCCCGGTGCACCTGCAGGACTCTTTACCATTACGGCGACATTTACGAATACGAGCTCCACGCCTTTAGAGAAGCCCTTCTTTCAGATAAGAGAACTCTCTGGCTGGAATGTGTTGCTCAATGCTGATGAAGCTCCTGGTCGGGTTGGTGCACGATTGACGCCTTCTCTGGGTGGAGACGAACTCCTATCACCGGGGGAATTGATAACGGTTACATTTGTAATTGGCCTGCAGACAACAGAACCATTCAGCTTTCTTTTTGACCTTGTCAGAGTTCCGTGATTATAGAGACAGAAGTTTTACGAGAGACGAATAACCGAAAAATTTCGTTACACATACACCTTGTTTTTTTACTTCATGTTCGATGCAATTCCATATTTTTTACAGTTCTTATGGAGATAACAGTTGTTCAACCCTGTAAAAGAGAGCCATAAATGAATTTATTAACGCAAGCGGGGTTGTTTTTTACTTTTTTTCGTAAACATTTTGCACCTAAGAAAAATAATGTGTGTCATCTTTTGTCATATTGAATTGTAAAGGAGATTAGGGTATAATATTTTAAATAGAGGGTGCAGAGTAAGGTTAGGTGTAAAACGAATTATGAAGCGAAGTTTTTTTATTAGAGAACAAAAACGTAAAGGAGGAGAGAGAAATGTTAGAAAAAGAGTCAGTTGGACGAAATAAGATTCAAGAGAGGAGCTCGGATTCTTTCCAGGGGAAAAAGGCTTTTACGAATCCTAAATTAACGTTTATTGAACCGAAACTTACGAAACATGGGGACGCAACAAAGATTACGGCCGGGTTTTTTGGCCCTTTCAGTCCCTAGTATTACAATTTAGTCTCCATCTTACATGGGGATAGCAAAAGATATGTTGCGCAAAAACAGAAAGGACCTTCTTTGTCTCTAAGGCGGAAAGTCCGTGCCTTTTTTACTGCCTGTCCTCGCCAGAACTTCATGTCGCCCGCCCGTGCCGGTTTGGCCGGGGGTGGCGAACGGATTCATTCAGGTTGGGAATTGTCAACTTAGAGACTGTTCAATTACACCTTTTGCGAAATAAGAAAAATTGTTTAGCTATTTTTTATACTTTGAGGGAAAGCCTGCCTTGTTGCGATTTGCTCTGCGGTCTGGGCCAGGGTTTGAAAACTGTAGGTGTTCACTTGACAACCTGGTCGTGCCAGAACCAAAAAGGAATAAATTTCTGATGTGTTCTGGCACGACCAGGTTGGAACAAAAGCACAGAGAAGCCTTAAATTTTATTCAGTGACACCTTATATTATAAGGGGAGAGGGTAAACCTCTCCCCTTTTTTTTATCTGTCATGCTTGACTATTAAAATGAGTTTTTTAAGGTCTTTTTCAATCTCTCATACAAACTTGCAGGTTGAGTGCAAAGATAGACAGCTTGGCGAAAGGGTTATTGGGGCAATTGAGGATAGTTTCTTTGTGACGAGAAATGGTTCTATTCCCAATTCCCCTAATATAACACTGAGATTCGAAAGGGGAAATTCCCTCTTTAAAGTCCCCGAGAGAGCGCAGGTGCTTTGTAGCTCTCCTTCCCTGCGTGTTTTAAAGGATGGAGATTTCTGCTATTTAACAAGGGGAAATTCTATCTTCCAACTTGACCTTGCATGTAGTATAGGAAATGGATTTGTTGATCCCAATTTTTGGGAAAAACCCCCTAAATATCAACAGGAGTTTCTTATGCTTTTCCTTTTATGGTTTTTCCGTAATCACGGACTATATGCACTCCATGGAAATGGTTTAGTGAAAAATGATATGGGTATTCTATTTCTGGGAGGCAGTGGCAGCGGTAAATCGACGGCAGCACTGAGCTTAATTAGACAGGGATGGGGGTATCTATCAGATGACGTTAACCTCATTAGACAAAGTTCAGATGGAATAGAGGCTTTGGCATTTCAAAAGGGATTTTCATTTGATCCAATTCTATCAGTTCACTATCCAGAACTCAGTAACCCCAAGATACCCCATTCTTTGAATGGCAAAAAGAGGTTTATGGATATTAACGTGTTATACCACGATGGACAAGTGAACAGTTGCTTTCCCAGGGTACTTATATTTCCGAAGATAGTGTTTCAGAGTAAAAGTTATATAATCCAAATTGACAAGAGTAAGGCCTTGATACTGCTTATTGAAAATAGTGGTGGGATCATGCTTGATAAGACGATAGTGGCTAAACAAATTGAAATTCTTAAGCAGCTTGTATCCCAAACTGAGAGTTATCAACTCCTTTTGGGACTTGATCTGTATGAAGAGCCGGAAAAAATTACCGAAGTACTATCAGAGATAGTGCCAAAACCCCAAAAGAGTAACTCCTATTAAGAGAATGGAGATTCGGAAGGCTACAAAAAAAGATATTCCATTTCTCTCGGACCTTTTTCACCAAGAGATAGAGTATCACCAGAAATTGGCTCAATACTACGAATTACTACCAAATTTTGATTGGAATAACTATGTGGAAGAAAAGTTAAAGCTAAGTAATGGTTCCATTTTGGTTTGTGAGTACTGTGGTAAGTTAGGAGGTTTTATCGATATCAGGATCCATAGTTATACGGCAAATGCTCAACGACAATCCATTTTTAACCGGATTCGCTATGGTGTGAAAAAGAGAACAACCTTACCAATCAAACCACTACAGTGGGGGGTTATCGAAGAGTGTTTTGTTGTTCCTTCTTTACGTATGAAGGGCATCGGGAGCCAGTTAGTTCACAGTGCATTGAAATGGTTTCAAGCGAGAAAGATCAGCCGTATTGAATTATCCCTGATTGCTCACAATAGAGAAGGAGAACTATTTTGGAAAAAATTTGGGTTTGAAACATTCAGGATCTCTTTGACTAAAGAAATTAATAGTGATGACATGGGACTGTAAAATGCCAAGTGTGCTTATAGAGCGAGTCAATAATAATTATAAATAAAATTCTAAAATCCAAGTCGCAATCGCTAAGTATTAAGCCACAGAGGCCACTGAGATAAATGTGTCAGACAAATTAACAGAACAGATTATATCATCCGCCATAGAGGTTCATTGTATTCTGGGACCAGGTTTGCTTGAATCAATATATGAAGAATCTCTTTGTTACGAGTTATCTCTTAGGGGCATTCCATTTGAGAAGTAAAAAGAAGTCGATATTTTTTATAAAAATAAGGTTATTAAGGGGCAAAGGCTTGACCTGATAGTAGATGGAAAGGTTGTAGTTGAGATAAAATCAGTACGTAAACTAGAGGATATTTTTACTGCTCAAGTATTATCATATCTTAAAAGTACAGGACTTAAACGTGCATTGTTAATTAATTTTGGTTGGAGTAAACTTGTTGATGGTGTTAAAAGAATTTCTTTATAACACTATGTGCTCTGTGACCTCTGTGGCAATTTTATCATAAGTGGAGAGTAAGAATTAAGATGCCAAGTATCGTAATCGAACTAACAAATTACTGTAATTTACGTTGTCATCACTGCATGGACAGTAGACACAGTATCAACGGCGAAAGCCTAAAGATGGAGATAATAGAAAACATCCTCCAAAATGCAGGTAATTATGCATTCGATTTTCTCTCCTTTACCGGTGGTGAACCAACTCTTCACCCCAGATTCAACGAGATTCTCAAGAGGGTGTATGAAGCTGGATATAACTTTGGCTTTGTCACAAACGGATGGAATTTTGCTGACGTGTATGAGGACTTACTTCCCTATCGTGACAGACTGAGAGGTATTACGTTTAGTCTGGATAGTTCAAGTGAGGAGAGACACGATAGGGTGCGAGGAAGAGGGTCATATCGTCAAGTTATGAAGGCACTCAGCATCTGCATGGTAAAAGATATCCCTTTTACCATTAATACGACCATTATGTTTCATAACAAGGGAGAATTAGAGGAGATGGCAGCGCTTGCAGTGAAGTTGGGAAGCCACGGGTTGAGATTTGGCCATCTTATGCCAACACCCCGGAATATTGCAAAGGGCCAAACTATCTCTCTTGAAGAGAGCGTGGTGATCGGAAATATAATCGGAAAGCTTCAACAATCCTTTACCATGCCCATAATCATGGCACCTGGATACTATACGACCAATCTCTTCCCCTGCAGCCCGCTTCAATTAGAGGAGTTGAACGTTGACTGGCAAGGTAATATGACTTTATGCTGTCACTTGTCTGGTTACACGAAAGGTTCAACAGATGCAGACATAATAGGCAACTTAGATACGATGAGCTTTGCAGAGGCACATAAAAGTTTAATTTATTTGAATAAGAAATTTCAGCAGGATAAGCGTGAACGCTATCGTAAAGGCGGATTTCAAGATTCGGACTACTTTCCCTGCTTTTATTGTTTAAATTATTTTGATAAAGTCGATTGGTTGAAGGATAACCACGAAAGTTCATCGTCAAGTCTTGTTTGGAATGGGTAAAGAAGTGGCCACGAATTTACTCGAATGAACATTTTAGAGAGGTGGTATACATGGTAGAATTAAATCAGAAAGTTAAACCCGACAGAGATGTTGTGGTAACTGAATTAGAGGAGGGGAGAGAGGCCGTTCTCCTCCATCTAGGGACCAAGGCGTACTTTACTCTCAATGAAACAGGACTCCGCATCTGGGAACTGTTGAGCGGAGATCTTACACTTGATGAAGTGGGGAAAAAACTTCTTGAGGAATTTGATGTCTCACCTGAAAAGGCACAAGAGAGCGTTCTCTCTCTTATAAGTGATCTTGTTCGTGAAAAATTAGTAGAGGTTGTAGATGGATAGAAAGGCCTTAATTCAAAAAAATACAATAAAATTTCACCGCAGAGAACGCGGAGAACACATAAAAAAAGTATATAAATGGAATTAAATTCATTAACAGAATTAATAATTGGATGTGCTATTAAAGTACATAAAAAACTTGGTTCAGGGTTTTTGGAGTCCGTTTATCAAGCAGCACTAGCCTGTGAATTAGAGAAAGTAGGAATCCCTTTTGAACGAGAGAAAGCATTTCCCGTTCCTTATTATAATATTGTTCTTGACGTGGGATTCAGATGAGATTTTCTTATTGATAATAAAGTTATAGTTGAGTGTAAATCAGTTAAAGAAATAGCGCCAATAGATCATGCTCAACTACTAAATTATCTCAAGATCAAGAGTCTACTTGTAGGCCTCTTAATTAATTTTTATACACTCGTACTTAAAGAAGGAATAAAAAGGATCGTTAATAAATTTGAAGATTAATTTGTCTTTTTATTTCTCAGCGTCCTTTGCGAACTCTGCGGTGAACTTTTACAAAAAAATTAGAGATAACGTCAGAACCTTCGAAGATGTTTGGGTCTTTATCCAAATACTCTTTTTCATAACGACACTACCTCTGGTGCTGAGGTTTTTTTCTCTCCCAGGAGTGATGAGAGCTTTTACCCCACGAACCTTGAAGATCAACAAGTGTCCGGATGGTGAGGCGTTGAAAGAGAGAGCTGTTCGGTATACGGACTACCTCCTGGGTCGTAAATACCTGAAGGGTAGGAATCCATGTCTGAGGCGTTCATTAATACTCTATCACCTTTTACGAAAATCAGGAATGGATGTACATATCTGTTTTGGGGTGAGATTTAATGAGGTGCAACTGGCGAGTCAAAAACAAAAGAAACTTGAGGGACATGCGTGGCTCCTTTACAATGGAGAAATATTCCTTGAAAGAAATTATAAGACAACAAAGAGCTACAAGGTAACCTATATCTTCCCGGAGGAAGAGAGGAGATTGTTTGCCTGAACTATACATTGGGGGATGGCAGAGAAGAAACAATTTATGATTAGAGATTTGCACCCAATTTTCTGAACCGCCTTAAACGAGGGTTTTTTAAGAAATTTCACACTACCGACTCTTTTGAAATCTATGTATGTTAAATATGTCTCATGAAAACAGGTTCTTGCTAGAGTGTATTCGAACAGAGATTCCAGAGGATTCAAGAGCCAGGGTAAAGAAACTACTTAAGGCCCCCATCCATTGGGATGAGGTTATGGAGTCTGCATCGTGGTACGGCATAGAGCCATTACTCTACAATGCCCTGAAGGCATTCCAGGGAACTAATGCAATTCCCGAAGAGTTCATGGAAAAGTTAAAGGTTGCTTACTATGATACTGTAGCGAGAAATATGTATCTCTATGCAGAATTGGAAAGGATTTTAGAGTCGTTTAACAATAGTGGAACAGAAGTTATTGTGCTCAAGGGTGCTGCATTGGCCCAAACCGTGTATGGTGATATCGGATTGAGACCGATGAGCGATATCGATCTCCTCGTAAAGAGGCAGAATCTTCCCGATGCAGAAAAAATCCTATCTGCATCGGGTTATTTTCTTGATGAGAGAAAAGCTTCTGGATGGTACCAAAGGAATCAACATCACCACATGAACTATATCCATCGGGAAAAGGGTGTTTTGGTCGAAATACATTGGCAAATCGCAAATATTACCCATCCGTCTCGAATCCGTGATTTTGACAATGCCATGATTATGGGTTGGTGGGAAAGGGCGATGGTGGTAAGATTTTCGGGACGTCCGGCACGTATCCTCAGTCCAGAGGATTGCATTTTCCACCTTTGTCTCCATTTTCTCAAACATCGTTATAAAAATCGATATCAAGGTTTTGGTGCTGGTTTCACAAGTAGAGGAGCACTTATACAGATACACGATATCTTTCAAACGATCAAACATTTTCGCGACGAGATATGCTGGCAAAGAGTTAAGGATAAGGCTGAGAAATATGGGATTGCAAATCCCGTTTTTGTGACCCTCTGCGTTGTGAAGGAGATCATGGGGGAAAATGACGAAATGATTTGCAAAATACTTGGTGAGTTTACGCCAGAAAGGAGAGAGAGAGAGCTGGTGAGCATGATCTGTAAGAAAATTCTGGTACGAGAAGATTCTCTCTCCGTCGTACCCTCCCAAATCATCCAATCACAAGCTGCTCAAAAATATAGCGAAAAGATCCATATTTTGAGGAGTTATCTTTTTCCCAAACCAAAATTTATTTCTGAGAGATATTCTGTACCTATCTGCTCGTTTAAATTCTATTTCTATTATTTAATTCGTCCATTTATGCTTCTTTTTCGATATGGGAGGTTACTCTTGGAGGTTCCCCGCATCAAAGAGGACATTATCCTTAAAAGATGGATGGGGGGCAAAGTAAATGAACAGTAAGGTTTTGCAAAAATGGTCAGTAGTGACATTGATACTGATATTGCTCTCACTTCTAGTGTCACTCTCATCAGCAGAGGAGGTTGTCGTTTATACCTCCGTGGATCAGATATTTAGCGAACCGATCTTAATGGCTTTCCAGGAAAAGAGCGGAATACGGGTAAAAGCCCTTTATGATGTTGAGGCTGCAAAGACAGTGGGATTGGTTAACCGTTTACTGGCAGAGAAGGGACGTCCAAAAGCGGATGTGTTCTGGAACTCCGAAGTAAGCCGGACAATTTATCTGGCGAAAACGGGAATCTTAGCTCCCTATAAATCAATCCATTGGGAGCAGTTTCCAAAGGCTTTTAAGGATAAGGATTACTTATGGACCGGTTTTGGGGCACGAGCAAGAGTCCTCATCTATAATACAAAACTCCTGAAAGAAGAGGATATTCCCAAATCTATCTTTGAATTAACGGGGCCCAAATGGAGAGGAAGAATTACTATGGCATATCCCCTTTTCGGTACTACCGCAACACACATTGCAGCCTTGTATTCCTCTCTTGGAAGGGAAAAGAGTGAGAGTTTCCTGAAAGGGTTAGTTGATAATAAGGTTGTCGTTGTAGACGGAAATTCTGTAACGAGAGACCTTGTGGTTGAAGGAACAGTCCCGATAGGGTTTACAGATACTGATGACGCTAATGTGGCAATAACGAAGGGGCGAGCGGTTAATATTATTTACCCGGACCAAGACGGTTTGGGAACTTTGATTATACCAAATACTGTAGCACTCGTTAAAAATGGACCTCATCCTCAAAATGGAATGAAGTTGGTGGATTATCTGCTCAGCGAAGAGGTCGAGAGCACATTAGCATACAGCACTTCGGCACAAATGCCGTTACGAGAAAATGTGAAGAGGCCCTCATCTATTCCAGATATTTCTCTGATAAAGGCCATGCAAATTGATTATGACGATGTTACAAAAAATATTGAACCAGCGGGAAGGTTCTGTCATGAGCTATTTATCAAATGACCCATAGAAAAGGTTGTAAGGCTGTGGATTGAATACATTGAGGAAGCTTTATGAAATTAAAAAAAAATATCATATGTTAAACAAAAAATTTCTGGTCTTGATACTATTATTTACCTTTATCATCTTTTTACCAATTCTCTTTCTTTTTGTTGAAAGTTTTCGCGCTGAAGGGGGAGGAATCTCTCTTACACCTTTAAAAAATCTACTCCTCTCGCCACGACAAATTCACCTCATGGTCAATAGCTTAATACTCGCCTCCGGCACTACCGTTTCTGCCCTCTTGATTGGTGTGCCCTTAGCCTTTTTTATTCAGAGGACAGACGTTCCTTTCAGACGTTTTTTTTATTTTGCATATTTGATTCCATTGCTTATACCCCCCTATATGCAGGCCTTAATATGGACAAAGTTTTTTGGTTCTGTTAGTGTACAAACATTAGATAGTCTATCCACAGAATTCTCCTATTTCTCGATCTATAGTTTCTCGGGAGGAATTTTTGTATTTACCCTTGCGTTCTTCCCTTTTGTTACCTTGATAACTTCGTCCGGACTAAATTCAGTAAGCCGCTCATTGGAAGAGGTATCACTCATGAGTAAGGGGGGCTTCAAGACAATCCGTGGTGTAACACTCCCCTTAGTCACTCCGCACATTACATCTGCTGCTATACTGGTATTCGTATTTACTCTTGTCAATTTTGAAGTGGCAGACATCTTGAGGTTGAAGGTGTATCCTATGGAGATCTTTATCAATTTCAGCGCCTATTACGATGTGAAGGCCGCTACTATCTTATCTCTGCCGCTCATTATCACTTCACTATTTTTGATATGGTGGCAGATGTGGTTTATGAGAGGTAAATCATACGTATCTTTTACGCTCACCAAGAAACAAACAACTCTTTTCTCTCTCGGTAAAGGGAGGCAGTTTTTTCTTATTTTTCCTGCATCGGTTTTTGTGGTTTCAGTAATGATACCACTCGCTACTCTCATTAAAGGTGCAGGTCCTATAGAAAATTATCTCATTGCCTTTAGCAATTCTAGGGACCAGCTCTTCTACAGTATCTACGTTTCAGCGCTCGCTTCGTTTTGTATGGTGGGTTTTTCCTTCGCGATTTCGTATTGTCTTGAGAGGAGCAAGGGTGTTATTCGAGATCTGCTGGAATTTCTTACCCAAACGCCATTTGGGATCCCCTCAATAGTGCTGGGAATCGGTTTAATTAAGGTGTGGAACCAACCGGGGATTGATTGGGTATATAGCACCTCTATGATCTTAATCTTTGGGTATGTTGCCGGATATAGTCCATTTGTAATAAAGATAATTTCAACAAAGATTAGGCAGATTGATCGTGAATTTGAAGAAGCCGGGATTCTTGGCACCGGAAGTTCACTCTTGGTATTTGTGCGGATTCTGATACCATTATCGCTGCCGGGAATAGTTGCAGGTTTTTTAACCGGTTTTGTTCTCTCCCTATCAAATTTGGGTACGGCCCTGCTCGTTGTAGCACCGGGCAGGGCTACGATACCGATAAAGATCTACAATCTATTGCATTATGGAGCAGAAGATATGGTTTATGCCCTTAGTCTTATCCTCATTATGATTATAGCTTTTTCACTTCTGTCTCTCTACCCCTTTTATCGGCTGTTTCGATTGAGGGAGAGGGTATGATTACGATTGGCAATCTTTCAAGTGAGAAAGGGGGACAAAAGATTTTACATGATATCAATCTAAATGTTGAGAGGGGAGAGCTCCTTGCACTACTTGGTCCTTCGGGATCTGGTAAAACATCACTGTTGAGGTTGATAGCAGGCCTTGATATACCAACTCATGGAGAGATAAGGGCTGATGGACAGATAGTAAGGCCACTTAAGAAACTATCTTCTCGAACATCAAGCAATATATCCATGATATTTCAAGATCTTGCCCTCTGGCCACACATGACGGTTTTTAAAAATGTAGAATTTGTGGTAAAGGGGAAGAATTTGAGAAATAGGGTTGCTGCTCGGAAAGAGGTTGAGGATCTTCTCTCCATGATGCATCTATCAGGGCTTCAGAGCCGCTATCCTGATGAGCTGTCGGGAGGAGAGAAGCAGCGATTGGCCATTGCAAGGGCTCTGGCATCGGAACCAAAGTGTTTGCTTATGGATGAACCCTTTCGTAACCTTGATGATTTTTTAAAGCAGGAGCTCATCGATATTACACTCTTGTTGAAAAATGGGAACGGGATAACCATACTATATGTTACGCACAATATTGAAGAGGCTTTTTTTCTTGCAGACAGGATTGCCGTAATAAACAGGGGTAGAATAGTTAAGGTGTGGGGTAAAGAAGATCTGAAGAACTTATCAAAAGGTGAAATACGTAACAGCTATTTAGGAGAACCTCTATAATTCAATGTCAATCTCTTTGCAAGTGGTAGGGATTTTAGTAATTATCCCTTCTGAGAGGGAGGACCATGAGAAAAAGAGAGAATGCGGACAGATACCCTAACAGTTATACGCACTAACATACCCGAAAGAGATGAGGTTTAAATGAGAAGAACTCTATTAATTTGTATCTATTTTATCTTTATTTGTCAATTGTACTCATCTGATAATGGTTTTCGGATAAAATCCGATATAAAATTGAACGAGTATAACTGCAACCAAGATTTGGTTTCCAGTAAAACCGAATACCAAATCGGTTTTAGTATATTCATCAACAGTTGTCGAGAGGCTCACGCGAACAGTGAAATAATATATTCCACGTGGGAAGGCTTTGAGGTAGACAAGCTTGCCTCTATCTGGTTGATACAGAGATTTATTGCCCCTGGAGCATCGATTTGTCTCTATCCAAAAGGTGAAATGATAACCAAAGGGGTACAGTTTGACACTCCACATGCAGATATCAGTCGACAATTTAATTCTTCTACCTTCGAATCACTCATGAAGCATTATAAAATAGATGATAGAAAATTGCTCAATGTAGGTATGTTGGTACACGATATTGAGATAAATGTATGGGAGAGAAAGGTATATCGAAAGAGCAGGGAGATAGAGGAATCTATCATTCAAATTCTGGATAGGTACAAAGAGAACGATGAGATAATTATGGCGTCGAATGAGTATTTTGATCGTCTTCTTAATAACTTGTCTGACAAGCTGGAACATGAGTAATAGTTAATCAATACTCTTCGTAGTTAAATTTTTATTAAACAATGCTACATTGTTTCAGGCTGTTTTATTATGGTTCTTTTAGAAGAAACTAGTTCCAATATTGTCATCCTTTGTCATATTGACAATCAAAGTACTTTTGCTAAAATAACCTTAAGACCTCGGACTAACACGAATTATTTTTAGCAATAAAATAATAACATCAAGGAAAAAACGTCATAAACTTCGACAAGGGTAAACCCTGAGAGATCAGGGGGCGCAATGTAAAGGGTCTTCGAGAGAATACTGAAAAGTATCTTGAAAGAAAGCCTTGCTGCCGAAGGTATGATTATACCATGAGGCGGTAAGGCTTTTTTATTTTTTATTCCATCTATTCTGTTTAATAAAAGGAGTTTGTAGGACCTCGATGGGAGGCCTCTATAAGCTATTAGATACTTCGAAAAACATAACGTTGATTTCGTGCTTAAACGGAAACCCTGTAATTTAACCAAAAGTGCTTGGATACTAAGAGCGTAATCAATTCGTAACCGGGACGTACTCAAATGCTTGAGGATTACGGCATGATTCTATCAACGTAATAGATGGGCAGTATTCGTTCAGCCGCCCTTTAAGGGAGTATTTGATCATGTACCATCATCATAAACGTGAGCGTATTGAGGATACGCCTGTTACTGTGCAGGTATCACGAGGCATTTTATTTCGATCACGATTGTGTCAATCCACACTCATTTACTCGCTCTTTCTGCTGACCCTTCTTCTCTCTCCTCAGATAACCTACGCCCTGCCGGGAGACGTAAACGGCTCCGGAAGAGTTGACGGGTACGACCTCATTGAGTTTTCCCTTGCAAAGGGATCAAGTACCGGTGATACCAATTGGAACCCCGATGCAGACCTTGATGGGAGCGGAACGGTAGATGATGCAGACCTCGCCATTCTTTCAATCCATTTTGGAGACAATGGTATCTCATTTGGGCTCTGGGTGGGAGACCAGCAGACAATAGATGAGCGGGTGTCCAAGCTCTCCCAGAGCGGTAATGTGCTCAAGAGGGTTGGAGAGTACCGTAACCCCCTCTCCCTTTCAAGCAATGTAACCGACGGTACCGTCTGGGTTGCCGATTCAACAGATGATAAAGTCACCAAGATATCGGTATTTGACGGTACACCCCTTGTAACCATTGAGGGAATAGATCCCTACGCTGTATCCGTAAACTCACAAGACGGTTCGGTGTGGGTAGCCGACCATGCCAACAACCGGGTTGTCAAGCTCCTCTCCACGATTACCGATGGATATACGATTGGGACCGATACAGGGTCCCATAAAGTGATCCTTGGGTTTAACAGACCGAGGTCGGTTTCGGTAGACTCCCATACAGGAGTTGTGTGGGTGGCAGATACGAACAACAACCGTGTCGTGCGACTCTCCCCAGAGATACCGGACGGATACGATCTCACGAGTGACAGTGGTAACCACACGGTGAAGAGCGGTTTTAATAGTCCCTATAGCGTATCGGCGAACGTATCGGACGGTACGGTCTGGGTGGCGGACTACAGCAATAACCGGGTGGTAAAGCTCTCATTCACGGGTACGACCGAGATTTGCAGTGTAGGGGGATTTAATCAGCCCTCCGCCCTTGACGTCAACTACATCGATGGCTCAGTATGGATAGCGGACAGGAGGAGCGACGAGGTGGTGAGGCTCTCCCACGACTGTTCACTGCTTCAGCGGATTGGAGGATTTAACGATCCCTATGCGGTGTCGGTGAACCCGCTTGATGGTAGCTGCTGGGTTGCCGATTACCTGAATAACCAGGTGGTGAAGCTCTCTCCCAACGGTACAGAGCTGATGAGACTCGGAGGGTTTAGGCGTCCACAGTCCTTACGGGTCACGCCGGATGGTGTCTCTTCATCAAAAGCGCCGACAGTTACAACGAGTTTAAGTTCCCGGCATGCAGCGGTTTCAGAGACGGTGACATTTACGGGAACAGGGAGTGACCCCGATGGGAGTATTGTCCTCTATGAGTGGGACTTTGACGGAGACGGGACATTTGATTACACGTCCGAGACGACGGGTGTAACGACCCATGGCTATGACAGCACCGGGATCTATAACCCGGTCTTCAGGGTAAGGGACAATGAGTGGCTTACGGCGACCGACTACTCTCAGGTCATAAGGGTCGGCTCTTTGGAGGCGATTGCAGGGGTGGATGTGAGCTCCGGCGAGGCACCTCTTACGGTGAACCTTTCGGCACGTTTTGTCGACCCGATAGATGGGCAGATAGAGAGCTATCAGTGGGATTTTGATGGGGACAGCGTATTTGATTACTACTCTGAAACCACCGGAGATGTTGCGCATATCTATAAGAGAGCGGGTACGAACAGGGCGACCCTGAAGATAACGGACGGCCCGCACACGGCAACGGACAGTGTTGAGATAACGGTATCTACCTCTGGACCGATTGCCACGGCGAGTGGAGAACCGGTTCTCGGTATTTCACCTCTGAGCGTGAGCTTTACCGGGACGGGGAGTGATCCTGACGGGAAGATAGTCCTGTACGAGTGGGACTTTGAGGGAGATGGGACATTTGACTGGCACTCACTTGCGGGAGGCAGTGCAGTGCATACCTATACGAAAGAGGAGACGTATAGGGCGCAGTTTAAGGTAACGGATAACGATGGTCTTACCGACACCAAGGAGGTTACCGTAGAGGTTGGCAAGGCGCAGCCGATAGCGGTAGCAAGTGCCGATCCGGAAGGGGGATATCCACCCCTTGAGGTAAGTTTTTCAGCAAAGGGGAGCGACGATCCGGGAACGGGGAGTATCGTCCTCTATGAGTGGGATTTCGAGGGAGACGGGACATATGACTTTAGCTCTCCGGACACCGGAGAGACATCGTTTATCTACAGTGCAGCGGGGACATTTACGGCGACACTGAGGGTGACGGATGATGACAACAATCAGGTATCAGATACAGTGGCTATAGAGGTGGTACCTCCCTGGATGCCGACGGCTACGGCCAAGGCAGATCCGGTTACCGGGACAACGCCTCTGAGTGTTGAATTCACGGGTACGGCAGTGGATCTCGATGGAACGATTGCAAAGTATCACTGGAATTTCGGGGAAAAAGTTCTCGACTCAAATGGTTATCCTACAAAACAGCTCTTTCTGGGGAGCTGGGACTCTACGGGATGTCTCGATACCACAACTATTCAGCCTGATATAGAGAACCAGGAACCTTCCGAAGGCGATCTCTTTGGTTCTCAAACATGGTTTTCAGTCTCAGATAGTGATGGGAACTTTGACTGGGATGCCATCTTTGGTGATAAGTCTAACTCATATGCATACTCCCATATCTATCTCTATTCAGATTCTGACCAGAGAGCGAAGATATGGTTTGGAGCAGATGACTCTGCACGATTCTGGGTGAACGGTTCCCTCGTTCACACGAAGAAGAGATGTGAATTTGTGAGGGTAGACGAGTACAATTTTGAGACAGATCTGAAAGAGGGGTGGAACAGGATCCTCGCCTCTGTATCGGAGGGTGTATCATCATCATGGGGGCTCGCATACAGGATAACGGATACCGAGAATAATCCATTACCATTACCCTACTCCGTAGACAAACCAACGAGTACGGCTCCGTCAACTGTTTGGAACTCTCCTACTACCGGTAATACAAACTATACCTACTCTTCACCCGGAACGTACCGTGCAATCCTTACGGTGACTGATAATGATGGAAACAGGGACAGTGAGAGTGTCGAGATAGAGGTCTTTGCAAAGCCGGTAATAAAGGATATTGAGACGAACCTTACGGGTGGCCAAGCACCCCTTGAGCTCTTTTTCACCGGAGATGCGGTAGATCACGACGGTACGATAGTCAAGTACGAGTGGGATTTTGATGGTGACGGCACCTATGACTGGAGTTCAGAAGAGAGTGTAAATGGTTATCATCTCTATGATTCAGCCGGGACTTACGATGCCACGCTCCGTGTCACAGACTCAGACGGATTTACCACTACCGAAACGGTACAGATTACGGTGGGCCAATCTACGCCGGCAGCAAAAGCGAAGGCGGCCCCGGTAAGAGGCAACGCCTCGCTTACGGTCAACTTCTTTGATACGAGCTCTGACCCCGACGGGACAATCAGCCGCTATGAGTGGGACTTTGAGGGTGACGGGAGCTATGACTACGACTCATCAGATAGCGGCAGTACAACACACACGTATACAGCACCCGGTACGTATAGGGCGACCCTCCGGGTCACCGATGACGACAATCTCAAAGATAGTGATTCCGTGACCATAGAGGTATCTGCTGAGGGCACACCCTCGGTGTTCCTCTATACAACTCCACAAGAGGGGGTGAATCCCCTTGAGGTAGAGTTCTACGGTCACGGGAGTGATCCGGACGGAACGATAACGCTCTATGGGTGGGATTTTGAGGGAGATGGGATCTATGACGCAAGTACCCCAGATGCACCGACGGTATTTGGTGACAGGATGGAGGATGGAGAGGGTTACTGGTCTGCCGATCCTTCCTGGGCACGCACATTTGCAGAGTACCACTCACAATCTTATGCGTGGACTGACAGCCCCGGGGGGGACTATGCGGACAATACAGATGCATCATTGACCACAACTACCATAGATCTGTCAAAAACGGTAGAGCCGAAACTGGTGTTCTGGCATCGCTACGATTTTAGATCGGGTGATCATGGGAGGGTAGAGATTTCCGGGAATGATGGCTCCTCTTGGACTCAGCTTGGCTCTTTTTCCAATGGAACCGTACATGGTTGGACGAGGCAGGAGTATGATCTCTCCGGTTATAGAGGGAATGCAACTGTAAAGGTAAGGTTCAGGGTGACGAGCGATGCCTCGGGTACCGGTGACGGATGGTACCTAGATGATGTCTGGGTGGGTGATTCTGTTACCCACACCTACGAAGATCACGGGAAGTATACGCCAATGCTCCGGGTGACAGACAGTGATGGCAAGCAGGCCACGGTATCGGTGGAGCTCTCCGTTGATGCCAATCCAAATACTTCATATGTCTGGGTTGCAGATTATTTGAACAACCAGGTAGTTAAGCTTTCGGATGATGGGAGAGAGGTTGCGAGGATAAGCGGCTTTAATAGACCTCGATCGGTTGATGTGGATACCACCAATGGGAGTGTTTGGGTGGCTGATACTTCAAATGATAGGGTAGTGAAGGTTGCGGGGAACGCACCACATGGCTATAGCACAAATGTGAAACAGATTACCGATGATTCGACGTCAGGAAATAATATCGGATTTCTCTTCAGCGATCAAGAGCATAAAACAGGTATGATTAAGGGAGGACTGGACTTTGATGGTGTTGATGATTATGTAGAAGTTTCAGACTCAGAGAGTTTACGATTAATGAACTATACGGTTGAGCTGTGGATAAAACCGAACGGTATACCGAACGAAACCTGGAAGGGCATTGTCGGTAAACCGGGGAGAAATTTCAATATCTGGTTGAACAGTGCAGGCTATATACACCATAGATTTCATAATAGCTCTTGGTGGAATTCAGGGGCTCCGGACACTCCAGGAGGTTTAATTACCTGGGATGAGTGGAACCATATTGCAATTACAAATGACGGTACTACGGCTAAGACGTACATAAACGGTATCGAACAAGCCAGCGGACCTTCGGGGGGAGATCAGATAATAGACAACACATCACTCATTATAGGTAAAAATTTAGACGGGGATCTCGGAAACCATTTTAAGGGTATCATCGATGACGTACGCATATGGAGTATTGTGCGTACGGCAGCCGAAATAGCAGACAATAAAGACGCTGAACTTACGGGTAGTGAGAGCGGGCTTGTCGGCTACTGGAAGTTGGATGCAGTCTCAGAGACGCCTTTTCACGAGGAAGTCACGGGATTTGATGACCCCTATGATGTATCAGTTGATACCTCGGACGGCAGTGTCTGGGTAACTGACTATACCAACAATGAGGTAGTAAAGATCGCTTCTGACGGCAAGGAACTTTCAAGACTCCGTGGCTTTAACAGGCCGAGGAGGCTTGACGTTGATGTAGCCAAGAGAAGTGTGTGGGTTTCTGATACCGGAAATGATCGGGTGATACGGGTCCCAACTACTGTAGAGAACGGACTCATTGTGCCTGCTAAAAAGAGGACACCCGATTCAACATCACAGGGGAACACTGGGTTGCTCTTTGGTGATGCGGTATCCGGTATCGGACAGCTCTCTGGTGGAGTCAGTCTCGATGGAGAGGGGGACTACGCTTTAATACCGAACAACTCAGCCCTCGACGTACAGGACCACACGATTGAGGTATGGATAAGGCCGACAAGTACAAACAGGGCCATATTTATGCGGGGGGACAGTTCGGGAGGTAATGAGCTGCTTCTGTGGCTTGATACAGATTCAACAATCCAGGTATACCTGGATAACGGTTCACCAAAGAGATTTGATGGACCCGTTAATTTCACCGATGGTTCCTGGCACCATGTGGCGATGATATACGATTCGGTTGCGGGGCAGGTGAGCTGTTATGTAAACGGGGTCTTATACGGAACTCCCGTTCCCCTAACGGTGACCCTCGATTTTGGGGAGAGCCACGCCTTAATAGGTGCCGATTTTGATTCGTTTAACAGGAATGTTGGGGACTATTTTCATGGTGAGATAGATGAGGTGAGGCTCTGGAGTGTGGCACGTACCGAGGGTGAGATAGCAGATAATAAGGATGCGGAGCTGACGGGCACAGAGACGGGGCTTGTCGGGTATTGGAAACTCAATACGACCACCGATACCGATGTTCAGGCCGTTACAGGATTTAATGATCCGATAGGGATCACAGTTGACCAGACGGATGGCAGTGTATGGGTGGCCGACCACTGGAACCATCAGGTGGTGAAGCTTACAACGGACGGAACAGAGCTTTACCGGGCCGATGGATATAATAGGCCGATAGGAGTATCAGTCAATCAGAGTGAGAGGACAGCCTGGGTAGCGGACTTGATAAATGACCAGGTGGTAAAGCTTGCGCCCCATGCATCTGAGATTGTGAGGCTGAGTGGATTTGATAATCCGAATGATCTTGACGTAAACCCGTCTGATGGAACAGTCTGGTTAGCAGACACTCTAAATGATGAGGTGGTAAAGCTTGCCCCTGACGGTACAGAGCTCTTGAGAATAAGCGGGTTTAATGACCCTCTTTCCCTCTCGGTGGATACGGCGGAGCGGAATCTCAGCAAACCTCCGGTTGTGATATCGGGCGCAGACCCGACGGTTGGAGAGATACCCCTTGAGGTGACGTTTACGGGCAGTGCGACGGACAACGGTACGATAGTACGGTATGAGTGGGACTTTGATGGGGACGATATCTTTGACTATAATTCTCCTACGACAGGGAATACGACCCATACCTATACTACTCCGGGGACGTATAACCCTGTATTGAGGGTAACAGACGATGAAGGTCTGTTTGGTTACGACTCTTCAAAGACGATCTATGTCGGTCCGGTGACGGTGTATCCGGATAATACCGAGTTTAAGGGTGATGCCCCGTTTGATGTGAAACTGGGGGGATTTGTACGGGGAATACCTTCGGA
Source organism: Candidatus Scalinduaceae bacterium (assembly GCA_965222815.1). Lineage (GTDB taxonomy): Bacteria > Planctomycetota > Brocadiia > Brocadiales > Scalinduaceae > SCAELEC01. Next base: position 2,411,734 of record CBDCUS010000014.1, on the reverse strand, counting down.
CAGGAACATAGTCCTCTATGAATGGGATTTTGAGGGGGACGGTGTTTTTGACTGGAGTAGCTCGGTCAGTCCCAAAGTTGCCCACAAATATGATACAGGGGGGACCTATACGGCAATATTGAGGGTGACCGATGACAGAGGAGATCAGACGTACACCAATACGACAGTAACGGTAAAGAAGATGAAACCGGTAGCCACGAATAACTCAACACCTACAAGTGGGTTTGTACCTCTTGCCGTTCATCTGAACGGTTCCGGTAGCGATGTTGATGGGTCTATAAGACTCTATGAATGGGATTATGATGGGGATGGGGTCTATGACTGGTTCTCTGATTTGACGGGAGAGACCTATTTTACCTATACGCCTGTGGGTACTTATACTGCTACGTTACGGGTCACGGATAATGATGGGCTTACGGCAACAGCAGTACAAGAGATAACGGTTAATGAGAGGAGGGATGTACCGACTGCAGAGGCATCTGTAGATGTAGCAGAGGGAACCGTTTCGCTAACTGTGAATTTTGAGGGATCTGGCAACGATCCCGATGATGGGACCATCACCCTCTATGAGTGGGATTTTGAGGGAGATGGTACGTACGACTTTAGCTCAGCAGATATCGGAAATATTATACATACATACAACGTACCAGGTCAGTACGGAGCTACACTAAGGGTTACGGATTTAGATGGGTTGTCTGATACCGATTCTGTTTTAATTACGGTTAAGGACGTTGGCACTCCAACTGCATTTGCTAACGCAACCCCAAAACACGGACCTACTCCTTTAACAGTTGATTTTGATGCCAAAGATTCTTCAGACCTTGATGGGAGCATTACACTTTATAATTGGACATTTGGCAATGAAGTGGTCTGGGTAGCTGATCATAACAATAATACTATTGTAAGACTGGAGGGTTATCAGGAAGACAGGAGATTAAGCGGGTTTAATCATCCTTACAGGTTAGCCGTAAATGATACAAACGGTGTGGTGTGGCTATCTGATCTATTTAATGATCAGGTTGTAAAGCTGAAGGCAGATGGTAGCGGAGAGTATACGAGGACAGGTGGCTTTAATGATCCGCACGGCATATCTATCAACCAATCGGATGGAACCGTATGGATAGCAGATAATTTAAATAATCAAATAGTAAAGCTTGATCAAGACGGTAAAGAGCTTAAGAGAGTAAGTGGGTTTAACAGACCGACATCTGTAGCGGTAAACTCTCAGAATGGGACAGTTTGGGTAACAGATCACAATAATAATCAAGTTGTACTCGTATCATCAGAAGGAGTGGAGTTTGAAAGAATTAACGGTTTTAGAGGGCCATTCTGGGTTTCTGTTAATCAGACTGACGGTTCCACCTGGGTTGCTGATAGAGGAAATAATAGGGTGGTTAAGTTAACTTCAGATCCGCCGTATGGGTATAATGTCTCACACTCTCTCTACACATCAGATTCAGCAGGTATAAATAATATAGGACAAGTGTACGGCGATTCCTCTCCTGTAACAGGCCAGCTTAAAGGTGGCGTAAGTTTTGATGGGAATGGAGATTATATTGAGATACCCGATTCAAAAGAATTCAGGATGGATTCTTGGACAATGGAGGCATGGGTCAAGGTCACTCCCAATAGCTTCTCCGGGTCAAGAACAATTGTGGGAAAGGTGAGCCAGTTTAAGGATTTCGCACTGGTCTTGAATGGTGACAAATTAGGCATTTTAATTTATGACGGAGGAAGGAAATATTTAACTACAACTAACGCTATAAACACAGATCAGTGGTATCATGTTGCCGGTGTGTATGAGGCTTCTTCTGGCAAGCTAACGCTTTATATTGATGGTTCTTTTATAGGAGAGTTATCGGTAACACCAGATACCTCAAACTCAGACACATTGAGGATAGGAAACTCTTCCTTTAATGGTGAACATTTCGATGGAGCTATAGATGATGTAAGGCTTTGGAACATTGCACGCTCAGAGGCGGAAATAGCAAACGATAAAGATGCTGAATTGGTGGGCAATGAATCGGGACTCATTGGATACTGGAAGATGAATTCTCTTTTGGTTTCACCGAATCACGCATCACTTTCCGGTTTCAATCAGCCCCATTGTACATCGGTAGATCCAAATGATGGATCTGCCTGGATCTGTGACTATGGTAACAATGAGATGGTAAAGATATCTGAAGACTGCAAGAGGGAAATAATAAGGGTTGGAGGTTTTAATCGCCCTCATGAAGCGTGTGTGAACCCTAGAGATGGGAGTGTCTGGGTAGCAGATCACTTTAATAATCAAATAGTAAAACTATCTGCTGAAGGTGCTGAAATAAACAGGCTCAGTGGCCTTAACCGTCCCACTTCAGTAGCAGCCTTTAACGATAGCTCAAGTATATTTAGCTCTGCATCTGATGGGACAACAATCAGTACATATAGTAGATTCGGAAATTATATAGCAACATTGAAGGTGACGGACAATGACGGATTGTCTGATAAAGATACGGTCATTATCAAGGCTGGCAACTTTCCAGAGTCATTGCCGGGTGCATACCCCATCACCGGGTCTGCCCCATTAACCGTACGCTTTGCGGCCAAGGGAAGAAGTCCAGCATCAACGATAGAATATTTTCACTGGGACTTCGATGGAGATGGAATCACTGATTGGACAACCCGGATATCAGAAAACCGTGAGTACACCTTTCACTATCCTGGGACATACAAAGTAACCCAGGAGGTTGTAGACAATAATGGCCTTCGCGATAAGAAAACGATATCGATAACCGTTACTCAACCGGACTCTATACCTACAGCGTATGCATCTGCTAAGAATAGTGAGGGAATCAGTCCGTTCAAAGTTAACTTTACCGGTTTGGGGAAGGATTTAGACGGATTTATCACAAAATATGAATGGGATTTTGAGGGTGACGGAGTTTTTGATTTTACGTCCGACACTACTGGTGAAACGACGCACACGTATGACATAAACGGGATTTACAAATCCCTCCTGCGTGTAACGGACAACGATGGTAACATCGGTACCGATAGTGTGCGTATTGAGGTTAAGCCACCGGGGGCCCCTACGGCACAAGCGAGTTTCCAAACAAAAACTGGGGTTTCCTCTTTAAACGTTAACTTCACAGGAAGTGGATTGGATGATGGAAAGATAGTATTGTTCGAATGGGATTTTGATGGTGATGGTACCTATGACAGGAGCTCTACTCGTTCTGGAGATGTGAACCATTCTTACACGACTCCGGGATCCTATACCGCTATTTTAAGAGTAACAGATGATTCCGGTCTTACGGATACGTTTGCAGTAAACGTATCCGTATCTTTGGGGGTCACAGCATCTTTAAGTGAAGATCTGTTTGATCCAACGAACGCAGAGAGGGTAAAAATAAACTCTATTCTTACCGCAGATGCCATCGTTACGATAAAGATCAAGGACAGGGCAGGGAAAATAGTTCGTACCCTTATAAATAAAGTTTCACGTCCAGGTGGTTATTATTCTGATGAATGGGATGGAAAAGATGATGTTGGTCAAGTAGTGAATCCTGATGTTTATTTCTATTTTATTGAGTACATAGTGGAGACGCAGAAATATGTTTATGATGTTACGAACGATGTAGATTTGAAAAGATACGCCCCAATCGTAACCTATCCTGCTAATTTTAATCCCTTTAAATCAGAAAAGAATTTCTTTAGATATGCCCTTGATACAAAATCGGAGGTAACAGTGTATATTTCATTGTTTGAAGGCAGTCTTGGTTCGAGTGACGTAAGGGTTAAGACACTTCTTCTCAGAGAACCGCAAAAAGCGGGAAGCTATGTACTGGTGTATGATGGTACAGATGATTCAGGAAGACTACTTGAACCAGTCGACTATGTGCTGGCAGTATTTGGTTGGAGATTGCCAGAAAACGCAATAATAGTAGAGACGAAACCGATTATCTCTGATTTACTGGTATCGCCAACCTACTTTTATGCGGACGTTAATCCCTACACTGAGGAGAATAATGCGTCATTTACCTATTCACTATCTAAGAACGCAGATGTAACGGCTACCATTTATAACGAAAGTAATTATGTAGTAAATACGATTACGGTTCTTAATGTTCCCCAAGGTGGTGGTAATGTTATTGTGTGGGATGGGAAGAACAAAGAGGGAAAACTTGTCTCAGCAGGAACGTATCGTTTGAAGTTTTCGGCAACAGATGATAATGGAAGTCAGTCAAAAGAGATAAATGTATTTATAGAAATTTTTTATTAGAAAACAGTGATTTGGATGATGAAAGTTTATCTGTTTTTGGGAAATTTTGTTTCCACGCAAATTGATTGGGTTGGTACAAACCTTTTCATTGAATTACTTAACATAACTAGTCAGAACAATTAATTTGGAATAAAGAATCATGAAAAAACTCTTGAGACCAAAAACAGTGTTTCCATCAATTATTTCTCTTTTATTGGTTGCATCTCTTGTTTTTCCACCGAAAATGTATGCATTCCATTTTCCGTGGGACTCAGGGCATGATACCTTTGCGCCAGATCCGGATAATGAACATGTTACCTGTCCTATTGAAAAGTGCCGCGAGATAAAACAAAAGTCACCCGTACACATAGTGACTGGGAATTATACTCATTCCCATCAAGATCTCTTTATTCCCGGACAGGGGCTTTTTTTACTGGTTGTAAGGACCTATGATTCACAAGACCGATATGTCGGTCCCTTTGGACATGGCTGGAAATTCAATTATGACATAAAGCTGACTGAGACAACGAACGAGGTCAATGAACTTGTGGTTGTTCGTCGCGAAGATGGGATACGGCTGGAATTCTCAAAGAATCCGGATGGCACCTACACCTCTACCCAAGGCAGACAGAATCAACTTAGCAAAAATAGCGATGGTACCTTCACCTTGTGTGAGGAGGCTGGTGGGTGCTCTTCATGCAGCACCTGTTATCACTTTGATGCATCAGGTCGAATCTCTTCCATTGAGGATGGCAACACGAGTCAGATCTCTTTCAACTATGATGGTCAGGGCAAACTCATCCAAGTTGCTGGCGATGCCGGCAGAAAACTAACTATCTCTTATGGGGCAAACCATAAGATTGAATCAATTACGGATCCTGCCAACAGGATATTTCGGTATAGATATGATAAGAATGGGGACCTGATAACATATACTGACCCATTGGGATCTATTACAAGATATGCGTATGATGCACGACATCGTATGATAGCAATCACTGATGCAGGCGGAAATACGGTTTCAAAAGTTACCTATGATGCAGAAAATCGGGTGGCTTCAGATTCGGAAAAAGCAGAAGTATGGAAGTATACCTACGATCCTAAAAACAAAACTACCTATAAGGACGATGCCGATGGCAACAGATGGACATTTACCTATAACGATGGTGATCAGATCGTTTACGAAAAGGACCCATTGGGCAATGAGATCCGTTATTCGTGGGACGACAGGGCCAATCTCACTAGCAGAACAGACGCAAAGGGAAACAAGACGACCTATACCTATGATGAGAGGGGGAATCGCACCTCTACTACAGATCCCTTGGGGAATACAACTACCTATACCTATAACCTCACCTTTAATAAAATCGCAACAATTGTGGATCCTCTCGGACATGTTACTAAGTACGAGTACGATTCCAATGGTAACGTAATAAAAAGCATACAGGATTTCGGAGGCTCCCTAGAGAATGAAACAGTGTTTACTTTTGACACTCTTGGAAATATAACGAACATAATTGATCCCTTGGGGGGCAAATTTTCCTTTGTCTATGATACAAAAGGAAACTACATCAAGATTACCGATTCGTTAGGCAATAACTCTAATTTTACCTATGATGAGAGGGGGAACAAACTCACTGAAACAGATACCAGAGGGAATACTACTACTTTCACCTACGACCTGTTGGACAGGGTTACCTCCATAAGGGACGCTTTGGGAAATGCGATGACCTTTACCTATGATAGTGTTGGAAACTTTTCTGCTGTCTCTGATGCAGAAGGAAATACCATTACCTATACGTATGATTCTTTTCGTAATTCCATCCAGATTGAAGATACTCTTAACGCAATAACCCACTATACGTATAATTCAAAGGGACAACGAACCAGTGTAACTGATGCAAATGGTAATAAAGTTTTGTATAATTACGATGCGGTTGGGCGGTTAGTTTCAGAAGTAAATGCGCTCGGTAAGACAACCTCTTATATCTATGATGCAAATGGTAATTTCCTTTCAATGACTGATGCTGTGGGAAATAAAACAACCTATCTATTTGACAGCCTCAATCAAATTACGCAAATTACCTATCCAGACGGATTAAAGAGAAGCTATGCCTATGATCCGGTAGGAAACATCATTTCCGAGACCAATCGTAAGGGGGAAACTACCACCTTTACGTATGATAACCTGAATAGACAAATTACCAAGACCTATCCCGACAATACGAAAGTAACCAATGCCTATGATGCACTAGGCAGATTAATATCTACAGCAAATAAATTTAGTACAAAAAAAATTAGCTATGATGCACTCTATCGGGTCACCCGTGTTGAGCAGGATGGGAAAACCGTTTCATACGAATATGACTCAGCAGGAAATAGAACCAAATTTACCTATCCTGATGGTAACTACATCACCTACACCTATGATGCCCTTAATAGACTCGATCAAATAAAAGACTCAAACGATTTGGTTATTGTGGATTATGCGTATGATAAGCTGGGAAGAAGAATCCAGCTTGATCTGAAAAATGGCACCAAAACCACCTACCAATATGACCACATTGGCCGTTTGACCAGCTTGGTCAATAAAGTATCGAGTACCGACGCGATTGTATCGAGCTTTACCTATGGTTATGATCAGACGAGTAATCGGACCTCTTTAGTTACTCAAGAGGGCCTCCACTCCTATCGCTATGATAAAACTAACCAGCTTGTGGGAGTCGATTACCCTGACGACTATGCTTTTCCTGATACAACGTATAACTATAGTGCTGTAGGCAACAGAATTTCACAAGTAAATAGTGGTACAACCAACTATACGGCAAATAATATGAACCAGTATACGAACGTTGGTGGTACCAATTACACCTATGATGCAAACGGTAATCTTACTTCGGATGGTACCAATAGTTATCGCTACGACTTTGATGACAGACTGGTACAGGTAGATACCCCTACAGACACCATTGTTTATACCTATGGTCCAATGGGAAGACGAATCTCAAAGAGCGTCAATGGGGCAACTACTCTATATACGTATGATGATAATCGTGTAGTAGCTGAAGGAGCTCCTTCAAGAGAGGTGAGAGAATATATTTATGGAACGGGTATCGATGAAGTCCTCTCAATGATAAAGAGTTCTGATAGTAGTGTATATTATTACTACTATAATGGTCTTGGGAGTGTTACTGACATTACTGACAATACGGGAAAAATGGTCGAATCGTATTCTTATGATGTCTATGGGAAACATGCTATCAGAGATGGATCGGGAAAAACTCTTACGGAATCTAACATCGGCAATACCTATACGTTTACGGGGAGAAGGTTTGATGCTGAAGAGGGGTTATACTATTACAGAGCAAGATCTTATAATCCCCATTTGGGTAGATTTTTACAGATGGACCCTATTGGGAACTATTCCGTTGAGGAAAATCTCTACCAGTATGTGAGCAATAATCCGTCAAACCTCGTGGACCCGCTGGGCCTGTGGGAGTGGCAGGAGTATCAAACGGCAATCACTTTTTTTGCAGGAGCTACCGCTGCAGTGGTAGTAATTGTGGCTACTGGAGGGTTAGCAACACCTCTGGTAGCTAGTGGCGGTGTTGCTCTTGCTACAGCACAGGCTGTGGGTGCATCTGCACTGGCCGGTGCTGCGACTTACACGGCAATTGAAAGGACGAAGAAGAACCCGTCAAATTGTATCTGGACAGTTATCAAGGGGTCATTTATTGGAGTGATGGGCGGTATAGTGCCGATAGCTTATGTCTATGTGCCCGCTATTGCCGCCGAAAGAGCAGCCCAATTGGCAGCTGGTACTGTCAGCAATTCATATGCTGGTACTTCGGCTATTGCTGCGTATGAGGCGGGTAATCTGTTAATGGCTGAATGGTTGGCCAGGTTAGCAGGTTATTCTAGTTTGTCACATCTTTTACAATTCAGAGAGCAACTTACGAGAATGTTATCAGGGGGATAAGTGCAAACACATTTTATGGTACTGAGGGAGGAGGAGAAAATTTATTATCAAAATAAATTACGAGTCTTTTACGCAATAGCACTATCGGTTATTTTATTGTATGGGGTGGTAAGCGGTGAGGATGTGAATGCGGAAGAGGGCAGATTAGAGGGAAAAATACTCACAAAAGGTTCTATTGTCTTTTCCTCTTTTGCCTCGGGTAACTGGGAACTCTGGTCGGTAAAACCTGATGGAAGCGATATGATGCAGCTGACAAACACACCTGGTGAAGAACATTCACCGGCTGTCTCTCCCGACGGGAAGGAGATAGTGTATATGGACCACAAAAGATCTTTACAGATTATGAATATTGATGGATCTCACGAGAGTGAGATACCATTGCCGAACGGTATCTATGCACAACCTACCTGGTCTCCGGATGGGCATGAGATAGCCTTTGTTAAGTTCACGGTAGTTCCAACAGACGAGAGTGAGATATGGATAGTGAAAAGAGAGGGGAGCGAATGGGGAGAACCGGAACGGGTGAGTATGCATCCTCCGATGAGGCTTTATCCCTCTTTTTCTCCTGACGGTTCCCAACTAGTTTATGCGGAGTTGAAAAGAGACAGACTTTTGGGGATAATTGAAGAACTTGGAATAGTGGATCGCGGAGATAATAGCTTTAAGAAGATAACCGAAGATTTATCTGATAGTTATGATCCGGTTTGGTCACCATTAGGTGATAAGATTGCATACACCTCAAACAAAAAGGGGAATTACGATATATGGGTGATGGCACTGCATGATCAGAGGCAGACTCAGTTGACGACTAATAGATCCTATGATGGGGAGCCTACCTGGTCACCCGATGGAAGAGAGATTGCCTTCGTATCAACAAGAAGCGGGAACAAGGAGATTTGGGTCGTGTCGATTAACGGGGATCGTCTGAGACAACTGACAAACATGGGGAAGAGTACTAAAGACCCTTTTTGGATACGATGAGGTATGGGTGATAAGAAATGGATTGTTGGTATAGCACGGTTGAGGTATTATATAAGTTTATGCAGTTTTACAATAGCGTGATAAGTCAGTGGAAGGCCATCAGCTTGAAAAGAATAACTTAATAGGATCCGTAACACTATCCTTTATTCAATGACAATGAGAGCCAAGTGAGGGGAGTAAGATTATGAAGAGATTATCTATATCTTTCAATATGCCGCAGGAGATAGAGAGGTCGGAAATCTCTCTCTTGAGAACTGGTAGGCGAATGAAATTGAGACAAACCCTTTCTCTATTATTATCTGTTTTCTTTAGCTGCTTTTGGTTCTGTATTGAGCCAATGGTAGCATCAGCGAATACATTCTCTCTTGAGAATGTGAAGATTGATAAGCAGATATTGAGACCGGGAGAAGAGGTCAATATATCGTTCCGTTTAACAGAAGATGCGAAGACGACCATACAGATATATAGTCCAGATTACGATGTGATACGCTCGTTGATGGATCGACAAAAGAGGCCGGCAGGTACTAATAGTGTAATATGGGATGGACGTGATGATTCTGGAAATGTGGTACCGGATGAGGCGTATTTGGTGAGCATAACCGCTGTAGGACCCAACGGGGAGAGGGTTACCTATAATCCGACTACACATTCAGGAGGAGAGATTTTAGATATCCAGATCGGGAGAATAGAAGAGTCTAAGGGCGGGTACGATATACACTATTCGATACCCTCTCCGGCACGCATAAACATACGGGCAGGCATTCATAATGGACCACTTCTGAAGACCGTTGTAGATTGGGAACCTTTACCTGCAGGAGATTATATTCAGTCTTGGGATGGTTTAGATGAGAGTGGCCGGATACATGTTATGGAAGTGCCTGGACATGTTATCTATATCAGAGGGTATTTACTCCCCGAAAATTCAATCGTAGTTCAGGGGAGTAGCGGTGACTATCAAACTTACCATAGGAATCTGAAACCCAAACAGTTGCAAGAACGGAATCCAATTTCATTTGAAAGTGTAAGGGAAGATGCATTGATGCGTGACCGAGAGAGCTTATCCGCAGACTATCTGGTTCGAAGAAAGTTAAATGTTTCACCCAAATTTGCTGTTTTTCATAGCAGTGAAGAGGCGGTGGGCCTCCCTCTAGGGGAAAGGTCAGTTACAACTGTTTCCGGAGAGTTTGGTTTTACCCTGGAGGTTGCAGCTGAGAGTCTTGATAATTTTAATGAGTCTCGATACGAAATAGTTGTTTTTGTTGACAACCAGCGATTTGACGAAGAGGAGCAGGCATACACCCCTTACACGTATACACTTGATACAAAGAGATTGTCAAATGGTGAGCACGACATAGCCATAAACCTGTCAAGTTTAACAGGACAGGTGGGGTGTTACTGTTTTAGGGTAAATGTAGATAATTAACCAATGATAAACATTCATATGATAAAGGTGATGAGATGGATACGGGTACTGTTACGATAGTTCGCAAAATGGTCAAAAACCATGTTTTCATATATCTTGTTATTTTAGTAAAGCTTTTGGTGAACAGTGGGGATCTTCATGCCAGTGAAGTGTACGTTAAAACCCTAAAACCACCAACAAAAGATGAGACCTTTACGGTAGAGGTATTTATCGACACTGTGACCGATCTCTACGGATTAGCTACAGATGTGTCGTATGATAAAGAGTATCTTGAGGTGGTAGACTTCGATGATTCACCGGGCAATGGTATACAACCCAACGTTACCGAGAGTACGTTTTTAAGCAGTGGTGGAGTAGATGAGACCCACTTGCGGTCTGCGCTTGAGGATGATACACCTGGCAATCTTGTTTTGGGACTCTCCCGAAGCGGTATTGTCCAAGGGGTTGATACGGTAACGGAGACGAAGATTCTTTCAGTAACCTTTAAGGCGATAAAGGAGGGAGCTACCACACTAACCTTTTCCAATTCTGGCTTCAGGGACTCAAGTAACTCTGACATAGCAGATGTTTTATGGAAAGAGACCACAATTAATATATTAGCAGCACAAGCAAGTAGTGACGGGGCTATCGATGCCGATGGTGATGGTATTCCTGACTCATGGGAAGTAGACAATTTTGGGAACGTGATAGTGGCTGATGCGTCTACCGACAATGACGGTGATGGTGTCTTGGATGGAGATGAGTATGCCAACAACTCAGATCCCCTGGTAGTAACACCGATTATACGATCGATTACACCGTCGTCAGGTTCAAATGAAGGAGCTGTGCATATTACAGAACTAGCTGGCGCCCATTTTAAGAAGGGGGCAACCGTGAAACTAACCATGTCGGGTCAAACAGATATTGTTGCAAAGAGTGTTTCTATAATTAGTTCAAACAAGAGTACCTGTACGCTCGACCTTACCGGTGCAGGAATTGGTGCATGGGATGTGGAGTTAACGATCCCAAATGGTGAGACGGGGACTCTTACCAAAGGCTTCATGGTAACCGTTGCGGGTGATGATCTCGTAGCGTATTGGAAACTGGATGAAGAAATTGGAACCGTTGCAGGAGATTCCTCAAGGCATAAAAATGATGGCACTATCTATGGGGATGCGAAATGGACGAAAGGTAAGAGTGGAGGGGCTATCGATTTTGATGGTATAGATGACTATATCGATGTGGGTGACCTAGATTTAGAAGATGCGTTTTCGATTTCGGCGTGGATAAAGCTATCGAGTTTTGCAAATAATATGATAGTGGGTAAGTCGTTCCAGACCTATGAGTTTTTCGTATCACCTACAGGCCAGCTTGTCGCCAACAGGAATTCAAGTACCCCAATTCGTTTACAAGCAGATCTCGACACGAAGAGATGGTATCATCTTGTAGTTACCCAGAATGACACAGAGGGGATGGTAATGTACCTAGATGGTAGTGTAATAAGTACAAATAGTGATACCTCTCCAACCAACGAAGACAATGCGTCGACAAAGATAGGGGCAACGGGTTGGACAGCACGAGATTTCTTCCACGGTACTATCGATGAAGTACGCATATACAATAGGGCCTTAACGAACAAGGAGGTAGAGGCAATTGCTGCACTTGGAGAGGATTGAGTAGATTAGAGTGTGTTTTATGGATATCTATTTTGGTATCTTTTCTACTCTCCATATAAGTTATTTTTTCAGTGTTTTCTCTACTGCCATACATTGCCTGCCAGGCACACGGGCAATAAAAGAACTCCTGCTAAAATGATTGATAAACCAGTAAAAAAGATAACGTCTGTTTTGTGCTTAAACGGAAATCTGTGGTTGTACCAAAACTGTCCAGGTACAAGGTGCGTAATAATTACGGAATCTTAATGTTCTAATGTACTTAAGGATTACGGAATTGTTACAGCAACGTAGTAGATGGGCAGTATTCGTTCAGCCACCCTTTAAGGGAGTATTTGATTATGTACCATCATCATAAACGTGAGCGTATTGAGGATACGCCTGTTACTGTGCAGGTATCACGAGGCATTTTATTTCGATCACGATTGTGTCAATCCACACTCATTTACTCGCTCTTTCTGCTGACCCTTCTTCTCTCTCCTCAGATAACCTACGCCCTGCCGGGAGACGTAAACGGCTCCGGAAGAGTTGACGGGTACGACCTCATTGAGTTTTCCCTTGCAAAGGGATCAAGTACCGGTGATACCAATTGGAACCCCGATGCAGACCTTGATGGGAGCGGAACGGTAGATGATGCAGACCTCGCCATTCTTTCAATCCATTTTGGAGACAATGGTATCTCATTTGGGCTCTGGGTGGGAGACCAGCAGACAATAGATGAGCGGGTGTCCAAGCTCTCCCAGAGCGGTAATGTGCTCAAGAGGGTTGGAGAGTACCGTAACCCCCTCTCCCTTTCAAGCAATGTAACCGACGGTACCGTCTGGGTTGCCGATTCAACAGATGATAAAGTCACCAAGATATCGGTATTTGACGGTACACCCCTTGTAACCATTGAGGGAATAGATCCCTACGCTGTATCCGTAAACTCACAAGACGGTTCGGTGTGGGTAGCCGACCATGCCAACAACCGGGTTGTCAAGCTCCTCTCCACGATTACCGATGGATATACGATTGGGACCGATACAGGGTCCCATAAAGTGATCCTTGGGTTTAACAGACCGAGGTCGGTTTCGGTAGACTCCCATACAGGAGTTGTGTGGGTGGCAGATACGAACAACAACCGTGTCGTGCGACTCTCCCCAGAGATACCGGACGGATACGATCTCACGAGTGACAGTGGTAACCACACGGTGAAGAGCGGTTTTAATAGTCCCTATAGCGTATCGGCGAACGTATCGGACGGTACGGTCTGGGTGGCGGACTACAGCAATAACCGGGTGGTAAAGCTCTCATTCACGGGTACGACCGAGATTTGCAGTGTAGGGGGATTTAATCAGCCCTCCGCCCTTGACGTCAACTACATCGATGGCTCAGTATGGATAGCGGACAGGAGGAGCGACGAGGTGGTGAGGCTCTCCCACGACTGTTCACTGCTTCAGCGGATTGGAGGATTTAACGATCCCTATGCGGTGTCGGTGAACCCGCTTGATGGTAGCTGCTGGGTTGCCGATTACCTGAATAACCAGGTGGTGAAGCTCTCTCCCAACGGTACAGAGCTGATGAGACTCGGAGGGTTTAGGCGTCCACAGTCCTTACGGGTCACGCCGGATGGTGTCTCTTCATCAAAAGCGCCGACAGTTACAACGAGTTTAAGTTCCCGGCATGCAGCGGTTTCAGAGACGGTGACATTTACGGGAACAGGGAGTGACCCCGATGGGAGTATTGTCCTCTATGAGTGGGACTTTGACGGAGACGGGACATTTGATTACACGTCCGAGACGACGGGTGTAACGACCCATGGCTATGACAGCACCGGGATCTATAACCCGGTCTTCAGGGTAAGGGACAATGAGTGGCTTACGGCGACCGACTACTCTCAGGTCATAAGGGTCGGCTCTTTGGAGGCGATTGCAGGGGTGGATGTGAGCTCCGGCGAGGCACCTCTTACGGTGAACCTTTCGGCACGTTTTGTCGACCCGATAGATGGGCAGATAGAGAGCTATCAGTGGGATTTTGATGGGGACAGCGTATTTGATTACTACTCCGAAACCACCGGAGATGTGGCACATATCTATAAGAGAGCGGGTACGAACAGGGCGACCCTGAAGATAACGGATGGCCCGCACACGGCAACGGACAGTGTTGAGATAACGGTATCTACCTCTGGACCGATTGCCACGGCGAGTGGAGAACCGGTTCTCGGTATTTCACCTCTGAGCGTGAGCTTTACCGGGACGGGGAGTGATCCTGACGGGAAGATAGTCCTGTACGAGTGGGACTTTGAGGGAGATGGGACATTTGACTGGCACTCACTTGCGGGAGGCAGTGCAGTGCATACCTATACGAAAGAGGAGACGTATAGGGCGCAGTTTAAGGTAACGGATAACGATGGTCTTACCGACACCAAGGAGGTTACCGTAGAGGTTGGCAAGGCGCAGCCGATAGCGGTAGCAAGTGCCGATCCGGAAGGGGGATATCCACCCCTTGAGGTAAGTTTTTCAGCAAAGGGGAGCGACGATCCGGGAACGGGGAGTATCGTCCTCTATGAGTGGGATTTCGAGGGAGACGGGACATATGACTTTAGCTCTCCGGACACCGGAGAGACATCGTTTATCTACAGTGCAGCGGGGACATTTACGGCGACACTGAGGGTGACGGATGATGACAACAATCAGGTATCAGATACAGTGGCTATAGAGGTGGTACCTCCCTGGATGCCGACGGCTACGGCCAAGGCAGATCCGGTTACCGGGACAACGCCTCTGAGTGTTGAATTCACGGGTACGGCAGTGGATCTCGATGGAACGATTGCAAAGTATCACTGGAATTTCGGGGAAAAAGTTCTCGACTCAAATGGTTATCCTACAAAACAGCTCTTTCTGGGGAGCTGGGACTCTACGGGATGTCTCGATACCACAACTATTCAGCCTGATATAGAGAACCAGGAACCTTCCGAAGGCGATCTCTTTGGTTCTCAAACATGGTTTTCAGTCTCAGATAGTGATGGGAACTTTGACTGGGATGCCATCTTTGGTGATAAGTCTAACTCATATGCATACTCCCATATCTATCTCTATTCAGATTCTGACCAGAGAGCGAAGATATGGTTTGGAGCAGATGACTCTGCACGATTCTGGGTGAACGGTTCCCTCGTTCACACGAAGAAGAGATGTGAATTTGTGAGGGTAGACGAGTACAATTTTGAGACAGATCTGAAAGAGGGGTGGAACAGGATCCTCGCCTCTGTATCGGAGGGTGTATCATCATCATGGGGGCTCGCATACAGGATAACGGATACCGAGAATAATCCATTACCATTACCCTACTCCGTAGACAAACCAACGAGTACGGCTCCGTCAACTGTTTGGAACTCTCCTACTACCGGTAATACAAACTATACCTACTCTTCACCCGGAACGTACCGTGCAATCCTTACGGTGACTGATAATGATGGAAACAGGGACAGTGAGAGTGTCGAGATAGAGGTCTTTGCAAAGCCGGTAATAAAGGATATTGAGACGAACCTTACGGGTGGCCAAGCACCCCTTGAGCTCTTTTTCACCGGAGATGCGGTAGATCACGACGGTACGATAGTCAAGTACGAGTGGGATTTTGATGGTGACGGCACCTATGACTGGAGTTCAGAAGAGAGTGTAAATGGTTATCATCTCTATGATTCAGCCGGGACTTACGATGCCACGCTCCGTGTCACAGACTCAGACGGATTTACCACTACCGAAACGGTACAGATTACGGTGGGCCAATCTACGCCGGCAGCAAAAGCGAAGGCGGCCCCGGTAAGAGGCAACGCCTCGCTTACGGTCAACTTCTTTGATACGAGCTCTGACCCCGACGGGACAATCAGCCGCTATGAGTGGGACTTTGAGGGTGACGGGAGCTATGACTACGACTCATCAGATAGCGGCAGTACAACACACACGTATACAGCACCCGGTACGTATAGGGCGACCCTCCGGGTTACCGATGACGACAATCTCAAAGATAGCGATTCCGTGACCATAGAGGTATCTGCTGAGGGCACACCCTCGGTGTTCCTCTATACAACTCCACAAGAGGGGGTGAATCCCCTTGAGGTAGAGTTCTACGGTCACGGGAGTGATCCGGACGGAACGATAACGCTCTATGAGTGGGATTTTGAGGGAGATGGGATCTATGACGCAAGTACCCCAGATGCACCGACGGTATTTGGTGACAGGATGGAGGATGGAGAGGGTTACTGGTCTGCCGATCCTTCCTGGGCACGCACATTTGCAGAGTACCACTCACAATCTTATGCGTGGACTGACAGCCCCGGGGGGGACTATGCGGACAATACAGATGCATCATTGACCACAACTACCATAGATCTGTCAAAAGCGGTAGAGCCGAAACTGGTGTTCTGGCATCGCTACGATTTTAGATCGGGTGATCATGGGAGGGTAGAGATTTCCGGGAATGATGGCTCCTCTTGGACTCAGCTTGGCTCTTTTTCCAATGGAACCGTACTTAAATGGACAAGGCAGGAATATGACTTATCCAAATATGCAAGCAATAAAGCCGTAAAGGTGAGGTTCAGGGTGACGAGCGATGCCTCGGGTACCGGTGACGGATGGTACCTAGATGATGTCTGGGTGGGTGATTCTGTTACCCACACCTACGAAGATCACGGGAAGTATACGCCAATGCTCCGGGTGACAGACAGTGACGGTAAGCAGGCCACGGTATCGGAGGAGCTCTCCGTTGATGCCAATCCAAACACCTCATATGTATGGGTTGCAGATTATTTGAACAACCAGGTAGTTAAGCTTTCGGATGATGGGAGGGAACAAGCGAGGATAAGCGGCTTTAATAGACCTCGATCGGTTGAGGTAGATACGACCAATGGGAGTGTTTGGGTGGCTGATACCTCAAATGACCGGGTAGTAAAGCTTTCAAGTAATATTCCAGATGGTTATAGCACTTCCGTTTCAAAAACAACTCCTGATTCGACACGAAATAATTGGGGACTATTATTTGGGGATACTGTGTCTGGTATAGGGAACCTGTCTGGTGGTATCAGTCTCGATGGAAACGGAGATTATGTCTTGGTTCCCAATAATACCAGCTTGGACGTCCAGAGTTTTACAATTGAGGTATGGATAAAACCGACAAGGACAAACAGGGCCATATTTATGCGGGGGAACAGTACAGGAGGCAATGAACTGCTTCTATGGCTTGATACAAATTCTACCGTCCAGGCATATCTGGATGACGGTTCACCACAGAGTTTTAGTGGCGCTACCAATTTTGCCGATGGCTCCTGGCACCATGTAGCATTGGTTTACGATGCGAGTGTGGGGCTACTGAGCTGTTATGTAGATGGGGCTTTATACGGTTCGCCTGTTTCTCTAACGGTAACCCTCGATTTTGGGAAAAGTAACGCCATAATAGGTGCAGATTTTGATACATTTAACAGGAGTGTCGGAGACTATTTTACTGGTGAGATCGATGACGTACGCATATGGAGTATTGCGCGTACGGCAGCCGAAATAGCAGACAATAAAGACGCTGAACTTACCGGTAGTGAGAGCGGACTGGTTGGCTACTGGAATATGGATGCGGTCTCAGAGACGCCTTTCCACGAGGAAATCATGGGATTTGATGACCCCTATGATCTATCAGTTGATACCTCGGACGGCAGTGTCTGGGTAACCGACTATACCAACAATGAGTTAGTAAAGCTTGCGTCAGACGGTGAGGAGCTTTCGAGGATAGATGGATTTAACAAACCGAGGAGGCTTGACGTTGATGTGGCCAAGAGAAGTGTTTGGGTTTCTGATACCGGAAATGATCGGGTGATACGGGTCCCAACTACTGTAGAGAACGGACTGATTGTGCCTGCTAAAAAGAGGACACCCGATTCAACATCACAGGGGAACACTGGATTGCTCTTTGGTGATGCGGTATCCGGTATCGGACAGCTCTCTGGTGGAGTCAGTCTCGATGGAGAGGGGGACTACGCCTTGATACCCAGTGATGCAGCCCTCGACGTACAGGACCACACGATTGAGGTATGGATAAGGCCGACAAGTACAAACAGGGCCATATTTATGCGGGGGGACAGTTCGGGAGGTAATGAGCTGCTTCTGTGGCTTGATACAGATTCAACAATCCAGGTATACCTGGATAACGGTTCACCAAAGAGATTTGATGGACCCGTTAATTTCACCGATGGTTCCTGGCACCATGTGGCGATGGTGTACGATTCGGTTGCGGGGCAGGTGAGCTGTTATGTAAACGGGGCCTTATACGGAACTCCCGTTCCCCTAACGGTGACCCTCGATTTTGGGGAGAGCCACGCCTTAATAGGTGCCGATTTTGATTCGTTTAACAGGAATGTTGGGGACTATTTTCATGGTGAGATAGATGAGGTGAGGCTCTGGAGTGTGGCACGTACCGAGGGTGAGATAGCAGATAATAAGGATGCGGAGCTGACGGGTACAGAGATGGGGCTCATCGGGTATTGGAAGCTCAATAACACCACTGATACCGGTGTGCTGGCCGTTACGGGATTTAATGATCCAATAGGGATCTCAGTTGACCAGACGGATGGCACAGTATGGGTGGCTGACCACTGGAACCATCAGGTGGTAAAGCTAGCACCGGATCACACGGAGCTTCAGCGGGCGAATGGATACAATAGGCCGATAGGGGTATCGGTCAACCAGAGTGAGAGGACGGCGTGGGTAACCGACTCAGGAAACGACCAGGTGGTGAAGCTTGCGCCCAATGGATCAGAGATAGTGAGACCGGGAGGATTTGATAATCCGAATGACCTGGAGGTAAACCCGATTGATGGTACGGTCTGGATAGCGGACAAGACACATGATGAGGTGGTAAAGCTTGCCCCTGATGGACGAGAGCTGTTGAGGTTAGGGGGATTTAATGATCCACTCTCACTATCCGTTGATACTGCGCTGAGGAACCGCAGCCAGCCACCCGTTCTAATATCGAGCGCAGACCCAACGGCTGGGGAGATACCCCTTGAGGTGACGTTTACGGGAAGTGCGACGGACAATGGTTCAATAGTACGGTATGAGTGGGACTTTGATGGAGATGGCCTCTTTGACTACGACTCCCCTACGACAGGGGATACGTCCTATACGTATAGGTCTCCGGGGACATATAGCCCGGTTGTGAGGGTAACGGACGATGAGGGATTGATGGTGTATGACTCTTCAAGGACGATCTACGTTGGTCCGATGACTGCGTATCCGGGAGAGACCACGTATGGGGGAGATGCACCGTTTGAGGTGACGCTGGGAGGTGTTGTGCGGGGGATACCATCTGATAGGCGGATAGTGCTGTATGAATGGGATTTTGAGGGAGATGGTGTGTTTGACTGGAGCAGTCCGGCGAATGCGACAATTGCTCACAAGTACAATACGGGAGGCACCTACACGGCAGTATTGAGGGTGACTGATGATGTAGGAAATCAGATCTATACGAGCACAACGGTTACGGTCAAAAATGTTCCTTTGACTGCTACAAACAGCGCAATACCTACGAGTGGAGTTGTACCGCTTTCCGTTAATCTGAGAGGATCTGGCAGAGATGTTGATGGCTCGGTTGTACGTTTCGAATGGGATTATGATGGAGATGGGGTCTATGACTGGTTCTCAGATTCGACAGGAGATACAGATTTTACCTATAATACAGTGGGTACCTATACAGCTACGTTACGGGTAACGGACAATGATGGGCTTACGGCAACAGCAGCACAAGAGATAACGGTTAATGAGAGGAGGGATGTACCGACTGCAGAGGCATCTGTAGATGTAGCAGAGGGAACCGTTTCGCTAACTGTGAATTTTGAGGGATCTGGCAACGATCCCGATGATGGGACCATCACCCTCTATGAGTGGGACTTTGAGGGGGATGGTACCTTCGATTTTAGTTCTCCAGATATCGGAAACGTCTCCCACACCTATCATGAACCTGGCGAGTATGGTGCGATATTGAGAGTAACAGATCTTGACAATCTGATGGCTACTGATAAGGTCTTAATTAAGGTGAAGGCGACAGGTATCCCAAATGCGGTTGCAACAGTTACACCGGTGAGCGGACCTATACCCTTAACGGCCAACTTTGATTCCACAGGTTCTACCGACCCTGATGGTGATATCTCTCTCTATGAATGGTCATTTGGTAATGAAGTGATGTGGGT
Organism: Candidatus Scalinduaceae bacterium; assembly: GCA_965222815.1. Classification (GTDB taxonomy): domain Bacteria; phylum Planctomycetota; class Brocadiia; order Brocadiales; family Scalinduaceae; genus SCAELEC01. Next base: position 2,391,250 of record CBDCUS010000014.1, on the reverse strand, counting down.
GGCTAATGGTGGGAATAATACGGTTGTTCGGTTAGAGGGATACGAAGAGGTGTCTCAGCTGAGTGGTTTCAACAGCCCGAATAGAGTATCAGTAAACCAGAAAGATGGGACGGTGTGGATATCGGATCGAATGAATGATCAGGTTGTGAAGTTGAAGGCTGATGGGAGTGGAGAGATCGAGAGGGTAAGCGGTTTTGATGGCCCGGAGGGTATCAGTGTCAATCAATCGGATGGAACGGTGTGGGTTGCTGATTATTTGAACGATGAAGTGGTAAAACTTGACCAGCATGGTGACGAGCTTGCGAGGATAGATGGATTTAATCGGCCGATATCCGTTGCGGTAAACGCAACTGATGGTACAGCATGGATAGCGGATCAGGTGAACAATCGAGTGGTAAAGGTAGCATCTGACGGGGACGAGCTTGCAAGAGTAGTCGGTTTTAATCGACCACACTGGGTAGCCGTAAACCCCACTGATGGTTCAGCCTGGGTAGTGGACAGAGCAAATAATAAGATCGTTAAGCTAAGTGGGGATGTTCCAGATGGGTATGATGTTTTACATATGCTCTATACATCCGGTTCGGTGATCAAAGATGAGTTAGGACGTGTCTTTGGGGATACTACTCACAAAGCGGGAAAGGTTAAAGGGGGGGTGAGCTTTGATGGATTTGGTGACTATGTTGAGGTTTCAGACTCAGAACGATTAAGGATAAGTAATTATACGGTAGAGGTGTGGATAAAACCGAACGGTATACCGAATGAAATACAGGAGGGGATTGTTGGAAAGCCGGGGAGAAATTTCAATATCTGGTTAAACCGGGAAGGCTATATATCCCACAGATTTCACAATAGTACCTCAACAGATGGAGGAGCTCCAAACACACCTAAGGGTTCAATAACCTGGGATGAGTGGAACCATATTGCAATCACGAATGATGGTACGACTGCGAAGACCTATATAAATGGGATAGAACTGGCCAGCGGAGCTTCGGGTGGTGCACAAATTGTCGACAATACACCTCTCCTTATTGGTAAAAATCTGGATGGGGCGGGAGGGGGATTTTTTCACGGTTGTATTGATGAGGTTCGTATTTGGGATGTCGTACGCTCTGAGACAGAAATAATGAATAACAAGGATAGTGAACTGACGGGAACAGAGAACGGTCTTGTTGGATACTGGAAGATGGATTCAGTGTTAGATTCCCCGTATCACAAATCAATCTCCGGATTTAACCAACCCTCTTGTGTCTCTGTCAATTCCAACGATGGGAGTGCCTGGGTCTGTAACTCTAGTAAAAATGAGATGGTCAAGATATCAGAGGATTGTAACCGAGAGATCATCAGGGTTGGTGGATTTAATCGTCCTAACGAAGCATTTGTAAATCCAGGAGACGGAACTGTCCTGGTTGCCGATTCCCTAAATAATCAAATAGTAAAACTTTCTGAAAAAGGTGATGAGATTAGCAGGGTCAGCGGTCTGAATGGTCCCACTTCTGTAGGGGCCTATCATGACAGTTCAAATACCTTTAGTTCGGTTTTAGATGGCTCAACAACCTATATCTACAACAAGATCGGTTCGTATATTGCAACGTTAAAGGTGACAGATGATGAAGGCTTGACTGACTCAGATTCGGTTATTGTCAAAGCGGGTAATTTCCCAGAGTCTCTCCCTCATGCATATCCAGTAGTTGGATCGGCCCCGTTGACCGTTCGCTTCTCTTCCGAGGGGAGGAGCCCGAACGCAACGATAGAATATTTTCACTGGGACTTCGAAGGAAATGGGAGAACAGACTGGACAACCCGAATATCAGAAAATCGTGAACACACTTACCGCTATCCGGGAACATACACAGCAACTCAGCGGGTTGTGGACAGTAATGGTCTGAGCGATGTAAAATCGGTTACGATTACCGTTACGGTACCGGATAAGGTACCAGAAGCGGCAGCTTTGGCCAATCCGATCGAAGGTAACGCACCTCTAGCGATCAATTTTAATGGATTGGGTAAGGACGTGGATGGATTTATCACTAAATATGAGTGGGACTTTGAGGGCGATGGGGTTTTTGATTTTGTCTCTGATACAACGGGTATAACAGTACACACCTTTAACGCAAACGGTGTATACAATGCAGGCCTACGAGTAACAGACAATGATGGAAATAGAGCTGTTGATAGCGTGCGTATCGAAGTAAAACCTCCCGGTTCTCCAACATCAACGGCCACCATTTCGGGTAGTGGAAGTGGTGAAGGTTCATTTAATGTCAGCTTTGTGGGCAGCGGTACTGATGATGGAAAGATAGTCCTGTACGAATGGGATTTTGATGGAGATGGGACCTATGATTGGAGTTCTCCTACCACACCGAACACAGATTATAACTATACAGAACCCGGAAAATATCGTGCAACGCTACGGGTTACCGATGATGCAGGGTTGACGGATACCTTTACGGTCAAAGTTGACGTAACCCTTGGACTTTCAGCATCTCTAAACGGAGAGATCTTTGATCCTTCAAATGGTGAAGAGATAAAAATCAATTCCGTTTATACAGCAGATGTAACGGTTTCAGTAAAGATAAAAGATAAGAGCGGTAAAGTGGTAAGGACACTGGTAGATAGCGTATCTCGAAGGGGAGGCTATTATTCTGATGTGTGGGATGGGCGAGATGATAGAGGTCTGTTCGTTGGTGAAGGTGTCTATTTTTATATTATAGAGTATATGGAAGGGGGAATAACTCACATGTATGATATTACGAATGATGTATCTCCCGATCGAATCACACCTCAGGTGGTCTATCCTGCTAATTTCAATCCATTTAGTTCGGAGACAAACTTTTTCAGGTATACCCTTACTACAAAGTCTGAGGTAACCGTTTACATCTCACCTTTCGCAACTGGTGCGGGTAACAGGATCAAGACCCTTCTTCTCAGAGTACCTCAGAGGGCAGGTAGTTATGTAATGGTGTGGGACGGTACGGATGATTTAGGGAATCTCGTTGAACCAAAAAACTATGTAATTGCCGTCATGGCCTGGAGATTACCAGAAAATGCCTTAATAGTCGAGGCGAAGCCCATCATCTCTGATCTCTTGGTGAAACCCACTCACATCAATCCTACTGCAAAACCATACGGTAAAGTATCTGAAGCGACATTTAGCTATTCTCTTTCAAAGATGTCTAATGTAGTAGCCACCATCTATAATGAGAGTAATTATATTGTTAAGAATATTACGAATGATGATGTCCCTGCAGGTAAAGATCATACCATTGTGTGGGATGGGAAGAATGAGAAGGGAAAATTTGTAAAAGATGGTATCTATCGCTTAAAGCTTGTGGCGACAGATAACAACGGCAGCCAATCAAGAGAGGGAAATGGCTTGGTCATTGTATTCTACTAATTGTTACTACTCCACCTTCTGAGGTCTACGAATGAGAAGTATGAAAATAGTGTTTGGTAAAAAGAGGACAAATGTGGCAATCTTCTTACTTTTCATGATACCTTTTTACATATTAGCACCGAATACATTTGCTGCTGATAAACCCTGGGATTCAGGACATAATACCGTAGAGGTTGATAAGGATCCTGAGAAAGAACCACCCAAGGATCCTTGTCCAGAGAAGGGGTCACCCGTACATATTAAACAGGGTAACTTTTTTTACTCTCATACAGATCTATCACTTCGCGGACGTGGATTAGTTTTAGAAGTAATTCGGCAATACGATTCACAGGACCTCTATGACGGTCCTTTTGGAATTGGATGGAAATTTAATCTAGAAGTCAGACTGATTGAAACAACTGATGAGTTAAATGAATATGTTACCATCAGGAGGGGGGATGGAGTAAGGCTGGAATTTACGAGAAACAGGGATGGTACCTATTCTCCTCCTCGCGGCAGACATGATCAGGTTATCAAGGAGTCAGATGGAACCTTTACCTGGTGTCCATCGAGTGGTTGCACATCGTGTAGTGAGTGTTATCACTTTGACGAATCAGGCTATCTTACATCTTTAGAGGATGCCAATAATAGCCAGCTCTCTTTTGCCTACGACAGCAACCGAAAGCTCATACGCGTAACCGACGATCAGGGGAAACAGCTCGCAATAACTTACGATACGAATAATAAGATATCTTCCATTACAGACATTGCGAATCGAACATTTTCCTATGCCTACGATTCATCTGGCAACCTAGCCAGTTTTACCGACCCTTTAGGGAACAGGACCACCTATGCGTATGATTCTGAGCATAATCTTATCAGTGTTGTTGATGCCAGGGGAAACGCTATTGAAAAGATAACGTACGATGAGAATGACCAGGTCGTGAGCTATACAGGAGATGGAGAAATTTGGAAATATTCTTATGATGCTAAAAATAATATAAAATATAAGGATGATCTTGATGGTAATAGATGGACGTATATCTTAAATAATACAGGACATCTATTAAGTCTCACAGATCCGTTGGGTCACACTGCAACGAATACCTGGGATGATGAAATGAATCGAACCAGTGTAACGGATTTCAATGGTTTCACGACCACCTATACATACAATGCAGATGGTAATAAACTTTCCGAAACAGATCCTCTTGGCAATAAAACAACCTATACCTACGATCGTCAATCCAATAAAGTCGCAACGGTCACAGATCCCCTTGGTCGTATTACAAAATATGAATATGATGCGACTGGTAACAACACAAAAATTATTCGCGATTATGGTGGTTCCTTGCAGAGTGAGACGGTATATGAATATGATAGCAAGAGAAACCAGACTAGCGTGACTGATCCTTTGGGTAATACTACGTCATTCGCTTATGACACAAAAGGAAATATTACCCAGATTACTGACCCATTAGGGAATAAGACTACCTATACTTACGACATTAGAGGTAATATGCTTACAGAGACTGACAGCAATGGCAGTACCACAGCCTATGCCTATGACCTTATGGACAGGATAACAACCGTTACTGACGCAATAGGCAGTATTACTACTCATGCCTATGATGCAAATGGAAATCAGGTTTCAGTAACAGATGCTGATGGTAATATAACAACATTTACCTATGATGTACTTAATCGTATAACTCAGGAAACTGATCCGTTAGGTAACACAACATCTTATACATACGGGTGGAGGGATAAAAAAACCAGCGTGACAGATGCGAATGGTAATACAAACACCTATACGTTTGATATTTTAGACCGTATTGCTATGACAACAGATGCATTGGGAGGGAAAACTACGTATACCTATGATGCTGAAGGGAATGTGTTATCGGTTACTGATGCTAATGGAAATACAATTACTAATGTATATGATCATATCAATAGACCTATTCAAACTACCTATCCAGACAGTACCACAGAGAGTTTTGCATATAATGCGGTAGGGTATATGACATCAAAAACCACGAGAAATGGAGATACTATTAATTATATTTACGATTCTTTAGACCGTTTAGTAAAAAAATCATTTCCTGATGGTACGTCAGTTAGTTATCTGTTTAATTCGAATAGTAACGTATTGTCGGTTAGTAATACGAATGTAACCTATTTATTTACCTACGATGCTTTAAACAGAATTACTCAGGTTCAAAATAGTACATTGGGCAAAACTATTTCCTATTCATACCATATGAATGAAATAAAGGATTCTATGACAAATGGTGAAGGTGAAGTTACAAAATATGAATACAATGGAATACATCTTCTGGAAAAGATTATTGGCCCTTCAGGGGGTGTTACCTCTTATCATTACGACAGGTTGGGTAGGGTAAAAGAGAAAGTTTTACCAAATGGTATAAGAGCATCGTATAGCTATGACTCAATTGGGAGGTTAAAAGGTCTTGAAAATAAAAACAGTTCCGTTGTTTCAAAATTTAATTATACGTACGACAATTCAGCAAATAGAATTTCCATGACCACATTAGGCGGGACACACAAATATGCTTACGATAAAAATAATCAGATCACTCAATCAACCCACACTTCGTTAGATACGGAAACCTACACATATGATAAGGTGGGTAATAGATTAACGAGCACGAGTGATAGTAATTGGGTTTACGGTACAATGAACCGATTAAAGAGTTTCAACGATACAAGTTTTACCTATGATGGTAACGGAAATACTATAATCAAGACTGATAGTAAAGGACAAAATTCTTATGTTTGGGATTATGAGAATAGACTCGTTCAAGTTACTTTGCCTGCTGGTGATATCATAAAATTTAGTTATGATCCTTTTGGAAATAGAGTGTCCAAATCGGTTAATGGTTTGATTGTATATTACTTATATGATGGAGAAGATATTATAGCAGAGTATGATTCTAAAGGTATTATGATAGCAAAGTACACACATGGAAAAGGTATAGATGAACCAATCTCAACGGAGAGAAGAGGGAGGAGCTATTTCTACACTTTTGATGGTTTGGGAAGTGTATCGGAATTAACAGATTCTCACGGCAGTGTAGTGCAATCTTATACATATGATTCGTTTGGAAGCATTCTAGAGCAGGTGGGAACGATAGACAACCCCTATACATTCACTGGCAGGGAATATGACAAAGAATCAGCTCTTTTCTATTTTCGAGCCAGGTATTACAACGCGACTATCGGTAGATTTTTGTCTTCAGATCCCGTAAGGTTTCAGGGGGGGATCAATTTTTATCTATATTCAAACAATAATCCGGTGAATTATATTGACCCAACCGGTTTGAAGAAGTGTGTGACGTATGGAGATAAAGCACCTATTGATATAGCTACCATTGTTTGTGATGGTGCGGGGAGTATAAAAGTGAAATTAGGTTGGTGTGAGAAAAAATCAAAGTGTCTTCAAGCTTGCTGTAAAGTTCATGAAGCAACACATAAGAATGATTGTCTTGGTGTCTCACCCAATGTTTGTAAGGGAAAGGCTGTCAATACACGAGTATATATGGAACCAGACTCTTTTCTTAAGAAGAGTGAATGTGATTCATACAAAGCTGACTTGAAATGTTCAAAAAGCAAACTAAAAACAAAAGAGTGTTGTGGAGATAAAGATTTGGAAAGAGATATAAAAAAAGTTGAAGAAAAACGATTAAAAACATTTTGTAAATAATTTGGAATGTTGAAACCGTTTTTCAGAATGGGTGGTGCAAAGGAGTTCAACAAGTAGCCGTTGCTATTGTGAACCAGATGAAACTCTCATGCCTTATTATGAGTAGATGTTACCTTCTAATTCCTGATCAGATCCATTCCATAATACAAACTGTATAGATTAAGTACGGAAACGATGAGTAAACGAAAGCTAGAGAAAATAAAGAATTTTAAGTGAGTTTAAACCAAAGAGAGCCAGCGGTTCATAGGCAAATAGATTTCTGCAGATTTTTATAAGTATTGATCATGACGTTTTGTCACTGTTCCATGTCATGAAGTTAAGGAATGAGAGGGATGAAAAAACTGTTTGAAAAAAAGAGGACAAATGCGGCAATCATCTTACTTTTAATGATGCCTATTTACTTATTAATACCGAATACATTTGCTGCTGATAAACCCTGGGATTCGGGACATAATACCGTAGAGGTTGATAAGGACCCTGAGAAAGAACCACCCAAAGATCCTTGTGCGGAGAAAGGATCACCCGTACATCTGAAACAGGGTAACTATTTTTATTCACATAGAGATATATCACTTCCCGGGCGTGGCTTAGAGTTAGAGGTAATTCGGCAGTATGATTCACAGGACTTCTATGATAGCCCTTTTGGAATTGGATGGAAATTCAATTTAGAAGTCAGACTTATTGAAACAACAGATGAGTTTACTGAATATGTTACCATCAGGCAGGGGGATGGGGTAAGGTTGGAATTTACGAGAAATAAAAGTGGTACCTATTCTCCTCCTCCCGGTAGACATGATCAGCTTATCAAAGATTCGGATGGTACCTTTACCTGGTGTCCATCGAGTGGGTGTACCTCGTGTAGTACGTGTTATCACTTTGATAAATCAGGCTATCTTGCATTTTTAGAGGATGCAAATGATAACCAGATCTCCTTTACCTATGATAGTGAACGAAAGCTCATACGTGTAACCGACGACTTGGGGAGACAGCTCGATTTGACTTACGATACGAACAGTAAGATCGCTTCCATTACAGACATTGTGAATCGGACCTTTCAATATGCTTATGATTCATCTGGTAATCTTGCTGGTTTCACCGACCCTTTAGGGAACAGGACTACCTATGCATATGACTCTGAGCACAATCTTATCAGCGTTGTTGATGCCAGGGGAAACGCAATTGCAACCATAACCTACGATGACGATGATCAGGTCGTGAGCTATACAGAAAAGGGAGAGATCTGGATATACTCCTTTGATGAGAAAACCAATAGTAAATACAAGGATGATCTTGATGGCAATAGATGGACTTACCTCTTAAATGAAACGGGACAACTGTTGAGTCTCACAGATCCGTTGGGTAACACAACAACGAATACGTGGGACGATGATATTAATCGAACAAGTGTCACAGATTACAATGGTTTTACGACAACCTATACATATAATGCGGACGGTAACAAGCTCACCGAAACAGATCCTCTGGGAAATAAAACAACTTATACCTATGGTCACCAATCCAATAAAGTGACAACGGTCACAGACCCCCTTGGCCGAAGTACAAAATATGAGTATGACTCAAATGGTAACAACTCAAAAGTTATTGAAGATCATGGTGGATCTTTACAAAAAGAGACTACCTTTACCTATGATACTCATGGTAGATTGGCCAGTGAAACAGACCCCTTGGGAAACACCACTACCTATGCGTATACCGATAACGCTGATGGATCTGTCACCCAGGTTACCGATCCATTGGGTAATAAAACTACTGTTTCGTATGATATCAGGGGGAACAAACTAACAGAAATAGATGCCTTGGGTAATACCACTTCATACTCCTATGACCTAATGAACCGGTTGGTTTCTCAGAGAGATGAATTGGGGAACGTCACCTCTTTCACCTACGATTCCGTTGGAAATCTGGTTTCGAGGAGAGATGCCAATGGTAATGTCTGGTCATTTCGCTATGATGCCTACAACCGCCTGTTACAGGAAATAGACCCCCTTGGAAACACCCTTTTTTATCTCTACGACTCAAGGGGAAATCGTGTTGGCGAAACTGATGCCAAAGGGAACACCACAACATATGAATATGATGCCTTGAACCGTATTATCCGTCAGACAGATGCCTTAGGAGGAGTCACAGATTTTACCTATGATGCGAACGGGAATCTGCTCACTACAAAAGATGCAAATGGAAACAGTACTACATCTGTTTATGACGCAATCAATCGAAGGGTTTCAGTAACGAATGCCTTGGGGGAAACAACTACGTTTGGTTACGATGCAGTTGGAAACCAGATAAGCGGGTTGCCTCCAAATGGAAATACGAAAACTATAACCTATGATTCCCTGAACCGTCAGATAGCTGTAACCGATACACTGGGTCAAAGGAGGAGTTATATCTACGATCTTGCTGGATCACTTGTGACATCGAGCGATGCTCTTGGGAATACAACCACCTATTCGTATGATGCCAATAAGAGAAGAGTTAAAAAGATTGATGCCCCGGGAAATACAACGAGTTTCACCTATGATGCTGTCGGCAATCTGCTCACTACTACTGACAGGGAGGGAAATGCTACCACTATTGGTTATGATGCACGAAAGAGGATGATCTCTTTTGCCGATCAATTGGGAAAAATCACCACTTTTTCTTACGACAAGGTAGGCAACCAGATATCGACAACTGACGCGAATGGTAAGGTAACGAGCTATGCGTATGATAAGACCAATAGATTAATCCGGGAGAGCTATGCTGATGACACCAAGAGGACCTTTACTTACGATGCAAATGGTAATATGGCAACCACGACAGATCAAAAAGGTACTACCATAACCTACTCTTATGACGCGTTAAATAGAGTTACCGGGAAAGATTATCCGGGCACAAATGACAGTGTATACACCTATGATAGCGTAGGAAATGTGTTGACAGCGAACAATCAAAATTCTGCCAATACTTTTACGTATAACAAGGTGAACCAACGTACGCAATCTGTTCAGAATGGAAAAACCGTTCGAATTGCGTATGATTCTCCGAAAAACAGAAGGATGATTACGTATCCTGGCGGCAAAGTGGTAAAGGAAACGAGGAACCCTCGCGGGACATTAATAAAGGTTGAAGATGGTACAGGCAAAACAATTGTTGAGTGTACACTTGATAAAGCGGAGAGGCCTCTATCTCAAAGCTATCTCAATGGAGTTACCGGTACTTTCACCTATAACGCAAATAGTTGGATTGAAGAAATTCATTACAATGATGGAGAGGACGATATACTCGCTTTTCACTACGGCCTTGATAAGGAGGGGAACAGGTTATATACCAACAGATCTAACGATCCATCCAATTCTGAACAATTTGTATATGATGCGAAATATGGATTGGTTCAATTTAAGCGAGGTGTGCTTGATGCGAAGAGTGAGATACCATCACCTGCAACACAAACATCATATACCCTCGATGCACTTGGGAACTGGCTTACAAAGACAACCAATGGCATTGTGGGGAATAGAACGCACAACGAGATGAATGAAGTTACTGTTGTTGATGGAGTTACTCACACCTATGATGATAATGGAAACTTGATCAATGATGGATCTCACTCATATGAGTATGATTTCGAAGATCGACTGGTAAAAGTGGTAAGGAATTCGGACAGTTCAATTGTTGGAGAATACACATACGATGCCCTGGGCAAGAGGGTCGCAAAAAAGGTTTCAGGTGTTACGACAAACCATTACTATTTTGGAGAGAAGCTGATTGAAGAGCAGATTGGAGGTGCAACGGAATGTACCTATGTGTATGGGAAAGGACCAAAAGATATTGTACAGGTCAGTAAGAGAAGTGAAGAGTACTATTGCCATCAGGATATACAGAGTAGTGTCGTTGGTGTGACGGATAGTTCGGGAGATATTGTTGAGCGGTATCTGTGCGATCCTTATGGAGGTATAAAAATCCTGGATGGGAGTGGGAAAGAGATCCAGGCAAGTAGTGTAGGAAACAGGTTTAGTTTCCTGGGTATGTTCAGGGATGATGAGACAGGCCTCTACTATTCCAGAAGATATTTTAAGAGCAGTATCGGTCGGTACCTGAACAGAGACCACTCTCTCTTCATGGATGGTGTGAATCCCTATACTATCTTTGGTGGTGTACCCTTCATTAGAGAAATAGTTGAGAACCAAACTGTCCCCCCCAATGCCAACGCCGTCTCAAAGTGCGGGTTGTCAAGTGATGTTGATGATCCCTATCAAATAGCTACCAGCAATACAAATTGTACCAAAACGTGTAGCCAAAGGCATGAGAACAAACATGCGAGTGATCGGATAGCGTGTTGTCGAAAGGCGAGAGAGGCGTATCAAGATGCCTGGACTAGGGCTGGGAGGAGTGAAGTTGTAAGAAAATGGAATAAACTTCTGAAAGATTCAAAAAATTGGTCTGAATGCAGGGCGCACAGCGTGAGTGTTGAGTGTGCAAAGTCTGAATCTTTCGCTAATGCATGCCACTGTCCCGAAAAGTTAAACGAGGGAGAGAAGAAGTGTTGTGGTGATTATAAAACGTATGCAAAGAATCAGAAAGGCTTAAAGGATAGTTTTTGTGGGAAACCGGGCGCAAACACGGCACCCGCTTGTCCATTTGATTAAACTTTTTTCATGCATTATTTTCGAATACATGACCATACACAAAGATGGTTTGACAAAAACAAACATACTCCTTTTTCTTATGACTTTTCTAGGATTGAGTTGTGTAAAATCACCTTCTAATGAAGTCACCCTCTTTGATGAAATCAAGGTCTCGTTCAACATAGGGGACTACAAACTTTTTACGGGTTGTTCAGGTGAATTGGGTGAACCTACCGAGGCCTTTTTGAAACTTTATGCCGTTCGAGATGGAATGGTGAGAAAAGAGATCTCTTCCATTGAAGACATGCAAGGTATTATCAGAGAAATAAAAATGGAACAAGAGGCAATAGATCTCCTTTACCTCTTTAAGTGCCCGGAGACGAACTATCTGTTTGAAAAGGGGTTTCACAATAGTGTCGCACTGTTAAAAAGAAGTGATGGAGAGAGAGAAAGATTCGGCACTCTGTCTGTTAAGAGATTCGGGGACTTGGGGCTGAAAGATACGGTGGTAAGAAAAGGGAGTGACGGATTTATCGTTGAGATAAATCTCGTGAAAACAGAATCCTCCTCAGACAAAAGAGAGATAGTTCGGAGTGTTGAAACTGTTTCCCGGAAAGGGAAACATAAAGTAATTCAGCAGGAAACTGTTGCATTTGCCGAACCAGACGAGATTTTCATGCCTTCATATGAGTAGGTATACATTTTTAGCTGTCTTTAATATATTGTGAAATTGTTACGATTGGTGTTATCTTTGAAGTTCAGTGTAACGTTATACAAGGCGGAGTAGAGGAATATAATTTAATAACAACAAAGAACTTGGAATTACTAGAGATATAGTAAGAGGTATTACGGCTAAAGTAAAATTTACAACCAAGAGAGAGGTTGTCATTTAATGCTCAAATTCCCAATCATTTTCTCAAAAGAAATAGCTACGATGTCTTCCTTACTAATTCTATTTCAGGAAATTCCTTATCCAATTCTTCCATCTTTTTCTCTATATTTTGCTCGGTATTGAGGGCCCAGTCGTATTCTATCTCTGCCTTGATCTGATCGGTTTCACGAAACCTTTCCGGTGCATAGGAGTGGATAAAGTTATCAACGCCTTTGAATTTTTCTGTTTTAAAATCGTCTTTGAACCATTTAAAGAGTTGTGTTGTGTGAAGTTTGTCTTTCGTTACAAGTCTGAGGTGGAGGGGGTTTTTGAGTGCGTTTGTTACAGTCAAGTCCAACTGTTCACCGATTTGGATTCCGGTAAAGGGTTCTCTCTTTAGGCTTGGGCAACCGACCGAAGCGCAATTGATGGCGAAATGTACGCGGGGGTCACCAAGGGGACGGATAATCTTGTGCTCAATATCATCAAGGCTATACAATGTGTTGTTGACTTTATGGTGTCTCTCCTTCCAACCGATCTCCTTCATGCCCTTAACTGGGTAATTATTAACAACGTCAACGATCGTAAAGAAATTGTAGGCGTTTATCCAGAATGCAAGTTTCCGCTTTTGATCCTCAGGCTCTTTGACCGATGATAATCTCTTAAGCTGAAGCCTGACCTTTTCCTGGACTTCGGGTCCAACCTTGATTTTTTGGTAATCTACTGAAGAGTGGCTGAACTCTCCATCTACCGTTTCATACATGTGCTCTGAGACAGCAGTTTGGAGTATCTCACGATAGTTGTCCCAGATCGTACTTTCTGCTTCTGCATATAGTGCCTGTTGCGTAAAAAAAATTGTAACACATAAAAAGAGAATGAGTTTTTTCATAGTTAGCTTCCTTTATATTTCGCCCTGACCTCGTGCGATACGCTCTGTGGTCTGGGCCAGGGATTTTGGAATGCGGTATTCAGATTATTATTGTGATTTCTGCCGTAAGAAATTACTGCAAATTCGTAACCAAGTTTGAAGTGTCTTCAGTAAACAGAAGTTCCTAAAGTTAAGAAACAGTTATTATTTCAAATTTGTTCCTCTCATTTTCAATGGAGATATTTCACAATTCCTTTTGTGCTAACGGCTAAATTTGTATCACAAATATTCCGCAATCCCTGGCCCAGACCGCAGAGCGTATCGCACCAGGGCAGGCAGAATTCAGAAATTCTCTGACGAACCCTGAACCTTTAAACCTTGAACGACTACACTATTTTGCAGGATTCTTTCTCTTCTCTTTATTATATTCCATCCTCTTTTTGATCTCTTTATCGAAACCGTTGTCGGTGGGTTTATAGTATTCTCTCTTTTGCAACTCTGTAGGGAGATAAGTCTGCTTGGTATATCCGCCATAGTCGTGGGGATATCTGTACCCTTTTCCATATCCAATTTCCTTCATTAGCGAAGTTGGGGCATTTCTGATGTGATGAGGTACTTCCAAGGCTCCACTCTCTTTCACATCTTTTAGTGCATCTTGATAGGCCTTGTAAGAGGCATTGCTCTTTGGTGAAGTGGCGAGATAGGTTACGCCCTGTGCCAACGGTATCCACCCCTCCGGCATTCCAACAAAACGGAAGGCGTCCGTAACTGCCATGGCTACCTGGAGAGCTCCTGGGGCAGCATTTCCAATATCCTCGGCGGCAAATATGACCATGCGTCGTGCAATAAAGAGAGGGTCCTCTCCAGCTTCCAACATACGGGCAAGCCAGTAGAGGGCCGCATCGGGATCACTACCACGCATCGATTTGATAAAGGCAGAAATTACATTGTAGTGCTCCTCGCCTCCTTTATCATAGCGGAGTGCCTTTTTCTGCGTAGCCTCCTGAACAATTTTCATGGTTACTGACCGTTTGTCTCCTTGCTTTGGTTCGGAGAGCATTACGGCAGATTCAAGTGTGTTGAGGGCGCGTCTTGCCTCTCCTTGCGAGTGTTCCAGGATAAAGGAGAAGGCATCTTCATTTATCTCTATGGGTAAATTACCAAGACCCCGTTCTGAATCTGATAAGGCATTGTTCAGAATTCTTTTGAGGTGGTCTTTTGTCAGCTGTTCGAGAATGAGCACCTTACACCGGGAGAGGAGCGGGGCGTTGACTTCAAAGGATGGGTTCTCTGTTGTGGCACCAATTAACGTAAGAGTACCGTCTTCGACATGGTGGAGAAATGCGTCCTGTTGCGCCTTATTAAATCTATGGATCTCATCGACAAAGAGGATGGTCCTCTGTCCATAAAATTTGAGCTGCTCTTTCGCCTCTGCAATAACAGCCCGAATATCCTTAACACCTGACAGTACAGCCGAAAATGAGATAAAATGGGCATTCATTGCCTGGGCAATGATTAAGGCGAGTGTCGTTTTCCCTACACCGGCCGGTCCCCAAAAGATGAGGGATACCAATTCCCTCTGTTCTACAAATCTACTGAGAATCTTGTTTGGGCCAACGAGATGTTCCTGTCCAACAAATTCCTTTAAATTCCGTGGTCTCATTCGCTCGGCTAATGGTGATTTCTTTGCTGCATTTGCACTTGCTTCAAACAGTTCTTCCATGGTTGTTAGTTCATTGATAAATAATTAATTATATCATAAATCTATCTCTAGATGAAATATTAGTCAATCATTATAATTCTACAGGAGATGCTAACACCGCCATTTCGACTTATCAGGTTTAGTCATTACACACACCTTCTTTGAGTAATAAATTGGGTTATAATTGGGTTTTATTACCCACTCCCCAATTATAACCCAATTATTTTCTATCCTGCTTTAACGTTGTTACTCCGCTTACACTAAAAAATTATTACCCTTCAATTACACGTTTCCAATAACTTAGATCAATCAGCAAAAGAAAATAGATATGAAACAGAACGCTTGGCATACCAGTCGCTTTAACACAAGGTGAGTTTATTTTATTACATTGTGAAATAAGAGAGAGGGGGTGAGGATAGATAGGAAATATCGTGTTATTAGGATATTTTTTTGAAAGGAGGTGTACCAAATTTAATTCATTAAATAAGTTATACTCAATTTTATGATTTCTATTTCGAATATTTTTAGATTCAACCAATTAATTTGGAGGGAGAAAAATGAACAGTAAAATAGTAAGGTCTCTTCTTGTTACGGGCTTGTTGTCATCTGTTTTGGGATTTGGTTCCTTGATGGATGTACAGGCCGATGAAGAGGTGAAAAGTAGTGAAGAGGTTAATACAACAGTAGTTTCGGGATATGAAGAGGAGTTGGTTTATGAAAATGAGGGTGTACCTGAAACAACATCAGGTGCAAACGCTTTAGGGATTGGAATACCTAACCCTGAAGTAGATCTTCATATTTACGATCAAGATGGGGCTTTAACTACACCGGCAGCTGGGGGGTCAACCGCAATACGACTCGAAGGTAACAGCACCCTTGATGGTTCTTACAGAGAAAACATTACACTGTTAAAAGATGGTAGTGCCTTAAGGTTTATCGATGACGATACCGGTGAAAGTGTTACGATTAAAGAAAATGGCTATGTTGGTATCGGTGCTCCAAACCCGTTACAAAAACTTCACATCGGTGGTACACCTGGGGCAGATGGAATTATGTTTCCTGATGGTACCGTGCAGACCACAGCAAGTGTAGGTGGAGGAGTAGGTCCAGCAGGTCCAGCAGGTCCGGCAGGTCCGGCAGGTCCGGCAGGTCCGGCAGGTTCCAATGGTGCAAATGGTGCTCCAGGACCACAGGGTCCGATAGGTCCGCAGGGCCCAACAGGTCCGATAGGTCCACAGGGAGAACCCGGTGATTCGCACTGGAAATTAAACGGATCAAGCACTTACTATAACGATGGTGATGTCGGTATCGGAGTGAGTAGTCCGGTCTGCGACCTCCATATTCTCCGTTCTACTACTACGGGGAAAAACGTTTCACCTACAACATCGGGTATTCAGTTTAATAAATTAAATCTGCTTCTCCCTTTAGGGGATGAAGAAGCTGTAGGTCCGGTAATTACTGGTCCGGTTAAACCAGGACCAGTTTCGCTCTTTACTCCGTACTGGTGCTATACAGCAGTTGGTGGTACTAATTCACTTGGAGCAGTGAATTCCTCAACTAGATTGGTGAGGAAAACAAATACCGATCTCCACTTCCAGACTCAGACTAATATCCATAGTGGTAGTGTCTCTACTCAGATGACCCTGGATAAGTCAGGATATCTTGGTATCGGTACGACAGTTCCGGAGTTTAAGTTGCACATTCTGGGAGGTTCGGACGTAACTAAAACGACCGGTGGATATATGGTACTCGGCTCACGTACGGGTACGAATATGGGATTTGACAACAATGAGATCCAGGCCCGTTTCAATGGTGACACTGCCCAGATGCACTTAAACTGGGAAGGAGGAAATGTTGCTGTTGGCGGCCCTTTAAGAGGGAAAGGTACCAGTATCAGTGGTGATTCGAGTGATGCCATACAGATCGGTACTGGTCGCGGTGGATGGGACGTCTTCTTGAACGATGATTTATGGGTTGCAGATCAGACGAGTACGAAGATACTCCACATTCGGGGAGGATCTGACCTCTCGGAAGAGTTTGATATTAGCGAGCCACATAACCTGAAGGACTATATCAAAGAGGAGGCAGAGTTTTCGATTGAGCCTGGAATGGTTGCCTGTATAGACACGAAGAATCCGGGTAAGCTCACGGTAAGCAGTAGGGCGTACGATCGAACGGTAGCAGGCATCATTAGCGGGGCAGGTGGAATTAACACCGGGATGCTGATGGGTCAGGAGGGTTCAGTTGCAGATGGTGAATACCCCGTAGCCTTGACCGGCCGTGTTTACTGTAAGGCCGATGCTGCCTATGGTGCTATTCAACCCGGTGATCTTCTCACCACTTCAGATACTCCCGGATACGTGATGAAGGTAAGTGATTATGAGAGGGCCCATGGGGCCACTATCGGCAAGGCGATGTCATCGCTTGATCAAGGTTCGGGTTTGGTCCTAGTCCTTGTGTCACTACAGTAATAGTGTTTTATAAACCTTAATTAGGGAGTATGAAAATGAAAAAATTAAAGATACGTTACTTGATAATGTGCAGCCTGTTTCTGCTGCTGACATTACCGTTTAACGTCATGGCCCAGGAGGGGGCAGGAGACGCGGTAGATCCCTATGCACCCGTAACTGGCATACCTGAAGGGTTTAAGCTTATCGAGGGAGATATCCTTGTTCGGATCAATGAGCCGGAGGGTACGTTCGATAATAATCAGTGGTCAAACAAGAGAGTTCCATACACGTTCCATTCCAATGTGTCTCAAACCAACAGAGATCGGGCAATCGCCGCTATGGAGGAGATAGAGGCGATCTCGGGGACCGTTGTAGATTTCAGGCCGCGGAATGGAGAGAGTAATTATGTCCGTTTTGTGAGCCACGCCTCTTTGAATAACTCACAAGTGGGTATGAAAGGTGGCAGGCAGGACATCAATATCGTGAGTTGGTCATCAAAGTTCGTTATCGTGCATGAGTGTCTGCACGCCTTGGGGTTCTGGCATGAGCAATCGCGGCCTGACCGTGACAGCTTTGTGACGATTCATTTGGATCGTATTCCATCTGATAAAGAGCATAACTTTGATAAAAAGTCATCGGCAGACGTATACGGGCCGTATGATTTTGATTCGGTTATGCATTACGGTCAGTGTGCGTTCTCACAGTGCAGTAGTTGCTCATCAAACCCGACCAACTGTCGGACGATAACGGTGAAGTCACCCAATACTTCTAAGCAGAATAGCATTGGGCAGAGAAGTAGGTTGAGTGATCTGGATAAGCTTACGGTGTCAATGCTCTATCCACCGAGTAACTGGAGGTTTGTCAATGGCTCTTACTCGAAGGCCCCACCAGCTAATTTTTTTAGTTTTTTGCACTTAGGTACATTCTTCCTGCCTGCGAAGACAATTAGTAAGGGGGTAAGTGTCGTTCCTACGGGAGGGACGTTGATTATGCAACCGGGAAGCTATAATGCTGATGGTACCTATAGCAAGGCTATGACCTTAAAAGCACCATTGGGGGGCGTTACTCTTAATTGATAACGTTTAACGGTTTATCTTTTAAATAGTGTTTTATCGGGTCAAGAGATCTTGTTTGGGACAGAAAGGGGGAAGTTTGTTACAGTTCGTGCCGTCAGTTGGGAGGCACGAACTGTGATTTTTTCAAGGAGTATCTGATTATGAAAAAACGTATTCTGCATCAAAACAACGTGTATGTTAGTAATAATAAAAAACATTTAATTGGAGGAACAAAAATGAAAAATAGTAGAACGTTAATAAAAAAGATTGATACGATTGTTCAACTAATGCCTATTCTAGTGGCTTTTATTGGATTGCTGATTTTACATAATCCGACAGGTTTTGCCCAGGCTTCATTTCCGTGTGATTGCCCGAACGGACCAGTTACCTATGAACCTGTTGAAGTACCCCAATTTCGTCCGCATAACGAAGGTACACCTATGTTGAAATACACACTTTCCGGTTTTAATTCAGTATGTAATGACGGAACACCGGCGATTATGTATATCCGTCCGGCAAATGCACACTACGATCGGGGTTGTGAAACATCCGAAGAAAATCCATATTTTCAAGAAAGTAACAAGTGGGTCATTCATTTTCAAGGTGGTGGCGGCTGTCGTGATAATGACGATTGTTGGGCCCGTTGGTGTGGCGATGAGATTAATGCCAGAGCAGGGAGAATGAGTTCATTGGGAACCCCCGAAGCTGCCAGCAAAAATTCTGGCATTTTTAGTCGTAACCCAAATAGCTATTTTAGCGATTGGAACCATGTGTTCCTATTTTATTGCAGCTCGGATAACTGGATTGGTTCAACTGCTCAATCATTAACTACACCAGGTGGGGTGTCTTATAGTATTGATTTTAGAGGAGAAGACATTGTCAATGACGTTTTCGATACGTTGCTCAGCGGTCCGACGCAAGCGGATTCCTACCCTGCAGAAACCTACTATGACACCCCACTACCATCACTTGCAGATGCAGAGGTAGTTGTCCTCTCCGGTGATTCGGCAGGTGGTGTAGGTTTGCGACACCATGTAGACAAGCTGACCACATTGTTAACCTCGTTTAACCCAAACATGGTTGTCAGGGCAGTAATTGATGCTGCTGTTCCACCGGCTCTATTCCATCCGGGCATACTTTGGCCAGGACCACCGGTTTCTCCAGTTGACTACAACGACTTCTTACTTACTGAAATGGAACCGTCAATACGGACATTTTGGGGAGTAGATAATAGTGCTTTAGATATCTCCTGTCTTGCCACTGCAGTAAATCCTATGGACTGTTATGATACTACAAATACATTAATTAACCATATTACAACACCATTTTTTGTACGCATGGATCTTAGTGATCCTTTAGGATCCCAACGTTCCCAAACGTATCAAAATTTTACTTCAAGACAAGACTATCTTAGTGCTCTCTATAATCAGTTAAATTCTCTGCCTACGGTTGCAATACCAGCGATTCCAGCCGGTGTCTTTGGTCCGAATTGCGGTCAACATGTAGCCATTCAAGAAAACCCGGGATTTTTTCAGGCAGCAGCCGTTAACGTAGCAGGGGTTCCTGGTCTCTCTTTTCATGAGTTACTAACCAACTGGTTAACAGGAATCGGACCAACTGTTCAGGTGCAGAACGATTTCAATGCCGGCCCTGGCTATACTTCATCGTATTGTCCGTAAATCAGAATTATTTCAATGGGTTCTGTATTTCCGATGACAATAATATTGATACTTCAGATGATTTGATCAAATCAATTTGTTATTTGTTTGGAGTTTGTGATTTGAATATTACCATTGTGCAAGCTCCTGTATAGAGTACCCTTTCCTTCATCTCGCCTTTTGTGATTACCGGATCTGGTCCGGAAAAAATTGGGGAATATTACCCAACACCCCAATGGGTCCCCAATTTTTACCTACCCAGAAATTCACCTGTTCTCTCATCCTCACCAATAGCATCTTATTCATAACATACACGCTGTCTACAGCTTATGACTACCTTTTAAAGGGAAGATACAAAATATAAAATCTTTGGCATTTGATTAGCGATATATCAAAAACAACTCTTAATCAAACATGCTTGGTTAAGAGGATAAATCAAATATAAAACATTAATCATAAAAGAGATAGTTAGGAATAAAAAATGAGAATCAAATTACAACATTTACTTACTACATCATTCATTTCTTTCGTCATAGTATTATCATTAATAAGTAGGGTACAGGCGAGCACAGGGGTAAGCACTATGGATCCTGTAACCATATCTGAAAGCAACACAACTGGTGGAGGGCCGACATCCTCGTTTGATGAAAACAATATTTCAACAACGGGTGGTATGCAGATTGATGCGGTGGGAGTCTCAGCACAATACAACTACCGGGATGATCCTGATTCCTCTTCTCTTGATCACAGGGCAGATCAACTCTCAAGGAGCCGCCGAGCCCTATTAGCGTGTGTCGCCCACCGTGCTCGGTCACAATCCAGGCATTGATGACTTCTTCAGTGATGATGTTAGAATGAGTGAGGTATAGTTTAATTATTTCGAATAATTTTTCAATAGGAGAGAAGTGGTGAAGATGAATATGCAATATCGAGTTATGAGTATATTTTTCAGGAGGAAAATCTGCCGAATCAGATCGATTAAATAGTTTCTGTACGGAAATACTTAGCAATACCTTCTTGTAAGTTTTTTTTAAACTAAATATTTGAATTCAATCAATTAATAGGAGAGATTAAATGAAGAAATTAATAGTATTAATCTGTATCGTAGCGTGTTCTTTAACCGCAGGCTCTAGTTATGCTTCAGATGATCATATGAGTAGGGAAGAGTTTAAAAGTAATTGTGAATTGTCTGGCGGATCTTATATTGGATTTGCTGATGGAACCATGGTTTGTAGATGGCCAAATGGTGATTACATTACGTGTCATGATGGAATAGTAGGCAGCTGTGAAACAGGTACTGAAGAAATAGTTACGTCTCCCGTTGACGGTTTGCCTCAGTTTGATCCGGATTTTGAGAAACCGCAGTATCGGTATGAAGGTACCCCCTCATATGAATACCCGACAGAAAATGAGACGAAAATTCAAGGGGCTGAAGAGTTAGCTGCTATAGAACGTCTAGAAAAAATGGAGAGCATAATTAGGGAGAAAATGTTCGAAGACATATTTGGAGAGTAACTCACGATAGTTACTCAAAAGGGATGAACATCATAATGATGGTCATCCCTTTATACCCATCACGAAGTGGTATTCGGTTTTCAGAAGCCGATTTTACCAGAACTTTAGATCCTTCTCAATCACACAAGGTTCTCGGCGTTTTTTGTCCGGGGAAAATCCTCGACTTAGGGCCCAGGAAAAAATAACTTGTTGTTTTATCGCGCTCAGTTTTAGGTGAGATTTGGTCGATCTGATCGAGCAGAACCGCAGGCGTAGCCTGAGCTACAGCGAGGATGCTGCGAGTAAAGAGCGGCCAAAGGTAGCCTGAAAATGAGATGCGAGAACGACAAGTTATTTTTTCCTGGGTCCTTAGCATTACTAAGCCTCTAGTTTTGTTCAATCAAAAATTAAAATTTCAGACAAACTCCTGCCCTGAAATTCCTAAAAACCACTTCGTAATTGTAAACTTGTGGTAAACAAACTGGGTCATAATTGGGGAATATTCCCCATTACCCAATTTGTCCACTACTTTTAACCAACCACACATCTCGTATTATTCAATTGTCACAAAAAATTATACTCCTCAACTCATTCAAATAGCACAACTTAGATTATTTATAAAAAAAGTCAATAGAAGAGGTGCAAATTGGCACATGTAATGCGCTATTACAATGACGTGTTGATTCTATCTGAAAACCATTATCAGATGAGTATAGTAAGCTTGTTTGAAAAATAAAAAGGGAGGAAAAGATGTTTAAGACTCATTTTATCTATTACGTAGTTGTTTTTACATTTCTCTTGTGCAACGTCGTCCGTGCCGATGAAGCACAAGACGATACTACTACTTCATCAGGAGGATACCAGATTATTGCCTCCCCCTTGAATATACTCCTTAATCTGGGTGAGTCAGAATATGCAAATGCATTGCTCTTAGACGGTAAAGGCAATCCTGTTGAAGGGAGAGAGATAGAAATTATTCCAGAGGAGGGAGCAAATATAACCATAAGTAATAGTAGTCTTGTTACGAATGAATCAGGTGCCATTAACTTCTCAATATTTGGAAAGCAGGAGGGAGATACGGTGATAATGGTATCAGATGGTGAAAGTACAACCTCCATAAGCGTTACAATAAGAGAGCTTGCTCTATACATACTTCCCTATTTTTATGGAGATATGCAGCTCACTCTTATCAATCCCACAGAGGAAGATAGTTATGCAAAGATACAATTTCACGAAAACTGTGACAGAGAGTTGCCTCCAGTTACGGTGAGACTTTCAGGTAAGGAGATGAGGAATATCAAACTATCTGAAGAGACGGGTGTAACGTTAAAAGAGGGGTGGCTGGAAGTGATGGTTACTGAGGTGATATGTGGAGGGACATGGACGAATAAGGGGTATCTCTCTCTTCAAGCTGTAGAGGGAAACAATGAATGAGTGGAGGCATTGTAATGTCCCTGTTGAGTGGTGAAGAGGAAAGGTGGTTAACTACCTTGGTGGAAACAACGGCAAGCATTTAAAAAAAGGAAAATTTAGTGAATATCACAGAGAATATTTAGAAGGTAACGGTTTCTCTAGGTCTAGAGATAGGAGTGATGAAATAGGTGTGCCATTTACTTATCAAGAATCCTTCTACAACTGGTTTTTTTATTCGGGGAGTGAAATACGGTGAGAAATAAATTGGAAAAGGTATTAAATAGTGAGGTCTTGACGAAGGTTGATATAGCAATACTCAGTTCCATTGTAATTGTGGTAATATTTGAGATCGTAAATGGATAAAAGTGAGGTTTCGGAAAAAAGTAGCTTTCCATACTTATGATATTAACAAGAATTTCTATGAAATTAAAAGAAACCCTAGTACCATGCGAAGAAAATTTATTACATTCTTTTTGTTAGCTATCAGTGTCTTTAATTTAGCTCCTGCTTTTTCCAAGGAGGTTTTTATACCTGAACAGAAAAGAATTGAAGGGAAATCAACCACGACAGAAAAGATGCAAGCGATCAGAGAAATAGAAGAAGAGATTCGATGGTTACAGGCAGAAGCTGTAATAACTATTGCCACAAAACATGTAACTTCAATCAGCAGCGCTCCAGATAATGTTATCAAAGTTACTGCCAATTAGATAAAACAGATGGGTATTATTACCTTATCAGGGGGTTAAAAAAAGGTACTTGGATTCAGTAATGTCCGGTTAGGTTTTTGCATGTTTTATTTATATTGATCAAATGGAGTCATTCCCGCAAGCTTTTAGCGGGAATCTAGTATGAACGGTCCTCTGAATACCCGATCAAAACGTTTTGGTATGACAAAATGCATCTGCTAAAAACCTAACTAGACACTACTGCATATAATTAGTCTATTTTGTTAAATTATATTTTTTTATACGGTACCTCAGCTGGTCTCTGCTGATACCTAAGAGACGTGATGCCTTACTTTGATTCCACGAACATTCAGTGAGGGTAGAGAGAATTGCCTCTTTTTCCCTTTCAGGTATTGAAAGGGATCGGTCAGGTTTGTCTGGAATGCTGTTAATGTTCTCGATCCGCTCTCTCTTTACTTGAATCTCTTCAGGGAGATCTTCTTTACGAATGATTCTATCTTCTGCAAGGACAACAGCCCTTTCAACTATGTTTTCCAATTCTCTTATATTTCCGGGATAATCGTATCTCTGCAGGGCACGCATACTCTCATCGTCGAACTTTTCGATAGGTTTGTTTAATTCATTGCGATACTTCTCCAGAAAAAATGTTGCAAGCGTCGGTATATCGTCCTTCCTCTCCCTTAACGGAGGTAAGTGGAAAACAATGACCTTTAACCGGTAATAGAGGTCTTTCCGGAACATTTTTTGATCTATAGCCTCTTCCAGATCGATGTTTGTTGCTGCTATTATCCGGGAATTTGAAGGCAAGCTTTCAGTACCTCCCACGCGTTCAAAGACCTTTTCCTGGAGTATTCTCAGGAGCTTTGTCTGTACTGCCTTGTCCAGTTCTCCAATCTCGTCTAAAAAAATGGTTCCTCCATCTGCAAGTTCAAATCTACCTTTTTTGAGCCTGTCTGCGCCGGTAAATGCCCCCTTCTCATGGCCGAACAACTCACTTTCCATCAAAGATTGTGAAAATATTGAACAGTTGACGGTGATAAATGGGTTTTCCCTACGGTGGCTTTGTTCGTGAATGGTGCGTGCGAGGACGCCTTTGCCGGTACCCGATTCTCCAAGGATTAGGACGGTACTCGTTGTGTCCTTCAGCTTTTTTACCGACTGGTATATCTTCCTGACATGGCGATTATTCCCAATGACCATTTCATCCGATGAAATCTGAGATTTAAGGGCCAGGTTTGTCATCCTCAATCTTTCATACGCTTCGGCATTCTTAATAGAGACGGCCGCAAAACTGCTCATCATAGTAGCGATAGCAATATCGTTATTGCTGAATGGTGTGCCATCACATTTATTTATGAGTTGAATGCAGCCGATGGTCTGGTCCTGAATGGTTAATGGTACGCATAAAATACTCTTTGTTTTGAAACCGGTTGAATTGTCAACCGTTTTTAAATGGTGAGGGTTTTTCTCTGCATTCTCAACGACCTTGATTTGACCTGTACTGATGCATAGGCCAGCAATACCTTTTCCTTTTGGAAATGTAATGTTTGATACCGAATTGGTAGAGTAGGCAATTACGAGGGAGTCATCGGAGTCATTAGACAATATTATCGATGCCGTAGTAGAGTCTGTTAACCTCGTTGCGTGATAAATGATCTGTTCCAACATGTACTGGAGATCCAGTTTTGAATTGATGATCGTTGCTGCTTCGAGGATGTCGTGCAGATGAATCTCTTTCAGCTTTTTATTTTTTATAACATCTTCAATATTGAAACTTAAGGTATTCTCCAGATGTTTCATAATCGTAAGCGGTTTATACCCATCACAAATTGATTTTCGGTTTTCAGAACTCGATTTCACCAGAACTTTAGATCCTTCTCAATCACAAAATCCTCGACTTAGCATTACTAAGCCTCTGGTTTTGTTCAATCGAAAAATCAAAATTTCAAGCAAACTCTAGACCTGAAATTCCAAAAATCATTTTGCAACGGCTATATATGGACAAGAGTTAAAAACAGAATCATACAACTCTTATTGATAAATGTCAAAGACAATTGGGTTTGATTCTCCCGGGTTTCGGCTCTTCTGTACTATATACCCATCACGAATTGGTTTTCGGTTTTCAGAACCAGATTTCACAAGAGCTTTAGATCTTTCTCAATCACAAAATCCTCGACTTAGCATTACTAAGCTTCTGGTTTTGTTCAATCGAAAAATCAAAATTTCAGGCAAACTCCTGCCCTGAAATTCCTAAAACCACTTCATAATGGGTATTGAAGTTCTTCCTGTTTCACGGAAAAATCTCTTGCATTTTCCCTTGTTGTGTGATTATATTGCACATATTTTCTGTTTACAATTTTTGTACTCGATTATCTTTACTGGATTGCGAATGGTAACATACCAGTATAAAATGTTCTGAATGGATTGAACAGGATACACAAATATTGAATCTTCAAAAAAAGAGGAGAACTGTAATCGTAAAGCTATTCTCAGAGAGATCAAAGTTTGGGGGTCTCTTGAAAGAGAGGGGAGTATGTTTATTCGGTCAGGCGATAGCCACCGTGCTTATTTTGCTGGTCGTACTCTTCACCTTTACCAGGTTTGTGAATGCGGAATGGGCTGATAAGATTCTTGATGCTAAGGTTTTGACTACTGTCGAAGATAATATTAACCTGGCGTTTTTTGAGTCAGAAGAGAGGGACGAGATTACCTTTGTACCATCTCTGTCACTCGGGAGAAATTATCAGTTAGGTAACTCCCTTCGTATTAGAGCAACGGCAGACCTTGAAGGTAAAATACATAATAAATTTCATGGTTTAAATAGTGCCTATGTCGGTGCGACCCTTGGCTTAACGTATAAAATGGGGCTGGGTTTGTACAAACCGTGGATACGCGCTCATGGTTCGGGTGGCTATATGCAGGTGAATGATAGCCTGAGGGATAGCGGGCTTGGCGAAGCCGGCTTGACAATTGGAAAACGCATCAGTGAGCGTGTTGATTTGGAAGTTGCGTATCTCTATGATTTTCGTGAAGGGAGAGGGAAGACCTCAGCTGTACCGGGCCTTTCCGGATCAGTATTTGATCAGAATGGTCACACATTTTCGATTTTATCAAATTTCCTGGTTACCAATAACATCCTCATTTCACTTGGGTACTCCATACGTCATGGAGACATCGCTTCGACGTGCAACGGATCTATCGTACCGTTAGTTGTGGATAAGATACGGGCAATTACCTTCGATACATCATACAATAAGCCTCTTTGTACGTATAAGATAAGGTCTACAATACAGGAGGTTTCACTTGGTATGACCTATGCTATCAGTGGTCACTCATCTTTACATTGTAATTATCGTTATACCGATGGTCAAGCGACGGGTCTGGGATATTATGTTAACACCGTAAACTTTGGCTACAGTTTTAGTTTCTGATCAGAAAAGATGAGCGCAGGTTGAAATCGAGGTCAATGTTTTGAATAACCTAGCGTCTCAATTTTCAGGAGAAAGATTTTTGTTGCGATTCAGTAAGGTGTCAGGAGAAGGAGTGAATTATGTCTTACCGTTTTTTACCAAGTTTAAAACTCATCGGCATTATCCTATGTGTCCTCTCTCCCTTTGATGCCTTTTCGGCAACAATAGATTGTGTCGTCAAAGACGATAAAGGGAAACCGGTTCCGAAAGCCGTCATATACGCTACTCCTCTCTCTATGAATGTCCATAAGATGGTGCAAGCCAAGTCTGCTGCAGTAATAGACCAGATAGATAAGGAGTTTATTGACCATGTGACAGCTGTACAGGTTGGGAGTACCGTATCCTTTCCAAATAATGATAAGATACGGCACCATGTCTACTCCTTTTCTTCTGCAAAGACATTCGAGATACCGCTTTATCCACCTGGTATTACACCCGAAAAGCCTATTGTCTTTGACAAACCTGGTGTTGTTGTTCTGGGGTGTAATATTCATGACTGGATGAAGGCATATGTCTATGTGCTGGAGACACCATATTTCAACACAACTACTGAAAGTGGTGTAGCGGTTATCAATGACCTACCGCCCGGTGAATATGATATCGCCGTGTGGCATCCGAGACAAAAAGGGTCATCTGAGACCTTAAAACAGCGTATTGCTCTCAAAGAAGGTGGTAGTCAGAGTCTTAATTATGCAATAAAACTCAGACGGGATTTGCGGCCGATGCGCGCTCCCAAATTATTTGGAGGGAAATATCGCTGAGATTGCATGTAGGCTTTCGAAGATTTAGAACAAGAATCCTCTTTTTTTTTATCACTCTTCTCGGGAGTGTTCTCATTTTCGCTTTTCTAGCGGTAGATATTGTTAGTGTCCGTAGCGCCCGCTCTCAAATTGCACGTAGTCTGGAGATTGGATCGCGTGTTTTTGGCCGCTTGACGAAGAATCGTGTTCAGCGTCTGACAGAAGAGACACGGATTCTCTCCATGGACTTCGCCTTTAAAAAGGCCTTTGTAGTAGCAGACCATGGTACGACCCTATCTGCACTGGTAAATTTGGAAAATCGTATTCAGGCAGATATGGTGATGCTGGTTTCACTAGAATATGATATTATTGCTGATACTTCGAGACCCGAACTCACTGGCAAGCCTTTTTCCCATTACACATTGATGGAGACCTGTGAGGAGGAGGGAGAGGCTTCATGTATAGTCCCCATTAATGGTGATTACTATGAAATAGTAATCGTTCCTCTTCTTGCACCCGACCCTGTTGCCTGGTTTTGTATCGGTTTTTTGATTGATGATTTGCTTGTTAAAGAGTTTCAGGAACTTGTCTTATCAGATGTCTCTCTGTTACGGGTGGACCCTGAAAATAGCTGGTCAAATATCGCTTCTACACTGTCACCGAATCTCCTTGAATCTCTCCTGAGAACGGTATTGGCGGAAAGCTGGGAGACAGGGAGAAGTATATCATTTCAGATGGATGATAGGGAATTTGTGACATTGATTACGGCATTGCAGGAGGAGCACAACTCCTCAATTTATGCTGTTCTTCAACGCTCCATGCAGGAAGTCTTAGAACCATACCATCGTTTACGGAAAACCCTTATTCTCTTTTTTCTCGGTGTGATAGCGTTATCCATAGTAGCTGCTTTTATGATTTCACGTACGGTAACCCGGCCTGTGCAAATACTCGTCAAGGGTGTACGGGAGATTAACAAAGGGAGTTATGACTACCGTGTCTCAATATCTCAACGTGATGAGATGGGTGAGCTTGCCTCTGCATATAACAGTATGGTAGAAGGTTTAGAAGAGAGAGAGCGGGTAAAGGACTTGCTAGGCAAGGTAGTCTCAACCGACATTGCACATGAACTATTAAATAAAAAGGTTGAACTTGGCGGAGAAGAGCGCGAAGTGGCTATCCTGTTTTCAGATATAAGGAATTTCACTGCCATTAGTGAACATCGATCACCTCAAGAGGTATTAGTGTTACTCAATAAATACTTAAGTAAGATGAGTTCCATAATAGAAAGTTATGGCGGCGTTGTTGACAAATATATGGGAGATGCAATCATGGCGCTGTTTGGAGCACCTTTACAGCGTGGTGACGACACAGATCATGCCTTTAATACAGCAATTGATATGTGTGCGGCAATGGATGAACTAAACGTGGATCTTGAAAAGAGTGGATTCCCACAGCTCGGCATCGGGATTGGTATTAATACCGATGTTGTTGTAGCCGGTAATATGGGTTCACAGAATCGATTAAATTACACGGTGATTGGTGATGGTGTTAATACTGCCTCACGTCTTGAGGGGCTGACAAAGGAGAAAAAATATGACACGAGGATTATCGTTAGCGAGACGTCCCTAAAGAGGACGAAAGAGCATTTTAAAACCCGTTCTTTAGGTCGTGTACTCGTAAAAGGGAAAGATGAACCGATTGCTATTTATGCATTGTTAGGGAGAGGTGTTTGTTAAGAGGGCTGCATTTCCCTTATTCTGGCTCTTTTAAAGGCATGAAAATCGTGTTAGGTCTATGGTGGTGATGACTGGTGAACTGACCGGGTCTATCATGTCATACTGAGCACTTTTCGGTCATGTTTTACCTCTTAAACAGGTTTAAGAGTTGCCTGACGTTTCTTGATATGGTATAGTTAGCGGCTGAACGAAAGCTACCCATCTACACCGATGCAGTAAAAATTCCGTATTCCCCTAGTACATGAATTGGTCCAGTTGCGTAATTTTTACAACCGTTTAATCTAGACACTCTTGGTTGGATCGCTAGCTGCTCTGTTGTTATACAAAATGTCGGTACCCTGTACCGATTAACTGAAAATAGCACTGTCCTTGTGATGAGTGTCACATACAAATGTGTCAAATTTTATATACTTGTATGGATAAAAATTCACTTTAGTTGATATAAGGGGTATTGGAAGGTGTCAGGCAAAATGCATATTCGGTTTTGGGGTGTAAGAGGGAGCATAGCTACACCGGGGAGAGATACCGTCAAGTATGGTGGCAATACATCCTGCATTGAAGTGAGATGCGGGGATGAGATAGTGATCTTGGATGCCGGTACCGGCATAAGGAATCTTGGTAGTACACTACTCGAAGAGGAGCCCAGACACATAAATATCCTGTTCTCACATTTCCATTATGACCATATAGAAGGTTTTCCCTTCTTTGGTCCAATATTCAATAAAAATTATTCAATTACCCTCATTGGCAGATCAAAACTTGGTGGGACTTTGGAACAGTTATTTGCCACACAGTTGATGTTTCCCTATTTCCCCTTAACATTACAAGAGCTTGCTGCTAATATAGGGTTTCATGAGGTGAACAGAAAGAGCAGTTTTCGCGTGGGTGATATTACGATCAAGTTTGATCATCTGAGACATCCCGGTGGTTGCTTAGGGTACCGAATTGAGTATAGGGGAAAATCTTTTGTCTACGCCACCGATACCGAACATTCCGATCGAATAGATATGTCGTTACTTAATCTCTCATCATCTGCAGATGTTCTTGTCTACGATTGCAATTTTACCGATGATGAATATTCGGGGAGAGTCGGTACCTCTAAAGTTGGATGGGGTCACTCCACTTGGACTCAGGGAGTGAAAATGGCCAGGGCTGCAAGGGTAAAAAAATTGATCTTATTTCACCACGATCCTTCCCATGATGACAGCTTTATCGACAGGTTGGAAAGCCAGACTCAAAAAGGTTTCAGGGAGTCGTGCGCTGCCTTTGAGGGAATGGAAATTGTGTTATAATTCAGGATTACTTGAATTTGGAATGTAAAGCTTCCATGGCTGGAAGGTTTACATTCTTATTAACTTTATACGCTCTGGGGCTTGTGCAAAGGCATAATAATTTTGCAGAAGCATTTTCACTTGCAAACGTATTAAGGTTTTTAAATCTTTAATAGTTGGGGCAGGTTTTGACTTGATCTTAATGGCTATTGGTCTTGCTGAAACACTTTTATATCCATCACAAATCGGTTTTAGTATATTTATGCTTTATCTGGTCCAGTTAGCTGATATTTCCTTAATCGATACCGCAACTTGTTACGGGTAATTCCTAATAAACGTGCTGCCATGCTCTGATTCCATGCACACTCCTCTAATGTTTCCAGGATTGTCTCCCTCTCTGTCTTACAAAAAGATATTGTTCTTTCACTTGTCGTAACTGGTGCGCTCATCCTATACTTTCGGTGCTTAATTTCATCAGGCAAATCGTTTATATTGATAACCTCATCCTCAGCCAAAACAACCGCCCTCTCAACGATATTTTCCAATTCTCTGATATTTCCGGGATAATCGTATCCTTGTAAAGCGTTCATGCTCTCATAATCAAATTCACGTATTGGTTTATTGAGTTCGTTACGGTATTTTTGAAGAAAAAATTTTGCAAAGTTTGATATATCCTCCTTTCTCTCTCTCAACGGAGGCAAATTGAAGACAATGACCTTTAGCCTAAAGTAAAGATCTTTTCTAAATGAATTTTGCTCTATTGCTTTTTCTAGATTTGTATTTGTTGCTGCTATTATACGAACATCTGTTGCTAAGGTTTCTGTACCTCCCACCCGTTCAAACTCTTTTTCTTGAAGAACTCTCAAAAGTTTTGTTTGGAGTGACATATCCATTTCTCCGATTTCATCCAAAAAGATTGTTCCCCCTTGAGCGAGTTCAAACCTCCCTTTTTTTAGTTTATCAGCTCCCGTAAAAGCCCCTTTTTCATGCCCGAAAAGTTCGCTTTCAAGGAGTGTTTCTGCAAATGCTGAGCAGTTAACCGTAACAAAAGGACAATCCTTCCGATTACTTTGTTCATGGATGGCACGAGCAAGTACCCCCTTCCCGGTACCAGATTCACCAAGAATCATGATGGTACTGTTTATATCTTTCAGTTTGTTGATGGATTTGAAAATTTTTTGCACTTCTCGGTTTGTGCCAATGACCGTTTTACCTAAAGGGAGTTGCGATCGCAAGGCCAAATTGGTGGTCTGCAGTTTTTCATGGGTATCTGCATTTCTTATTGATACAGCGGCAAGGTTGCTCATGATTGCTGCAACGGTTATATCCTCTTCATCAAAAATTGAATTGTTTTTTTTGTTTATCAGTTGAATGCAACCTATGGTTTCACCCTTAATGCTTAACGGTACAGATAGGATACTCTTTGTTTTAAAGCCAGCAAATCTCTCAATTTCTTTTTGTTGCGGATTATTGGGGTCGTAGATAACTTTTATTTGTCCCGAATCTATACATGAGCCGGCAATGCTTCTCTTTCTCGGAAACCGTATCTTTGATTTTAAATCAGTTGAGTAAGCGATAACCAGATCATTGTCAGAATCAGTTTCAAGTATAATCGATGCGGCAACAGAATTTGTTAGTCGTAGTGCGTGTTGAATTACCTGTTTTAGGACATGGTTTAAATCTAGCTTGGAATTGATGATAGTTATTGCTTTGAGGATACTGTGTAAACGAGTTACTCTTAAATCCTTGTTTTTAAGAACATCTTTTGAGTCTAAAGTTGTTACTTTGTTTAAGTATCCCATACTATTTACCTTTCACCCTGGATTGAAAAAGTATCAATTTCTATAGAATATGATAAAGGTTGTCATTAAGGTACTGTAAGAAGCTTGAATCATTAAGTAGTTCTCCACGTTCATAAATGTTCTGAAGGAGTGTGGCACATTTCTTGGACCCATATCTACTTGGTTACTGTTTAGTCCTCACATGCTAACAGTTCCTTTTTTCTTTCCGTCTTGCAACGGACATGTTTTGCTGAAATTTACATTAAATAAGTAAGATAGTATAACCGTGGTTAAGAAAAGTCAAACATTTTTGGTGAAAAAGTGATGAATTATCACCACATTCATCACTTTTTCACCATTACTATGACAGATTACATTTAATACGTTTTTGTTGCTACGACAAATGATTATCTTTCATGTCCTTTTCTGACATTAGTGCTGAATAGTTGTAGAAAAAAAACGAGAAGTAACAAGGCTGTTGGCACAATTGTAGCAAAGATATTATTCCGGTTAATTTCAGTATGTAGATTCTTGGGAAAGGTTCTATTTCAAAATTAAGGAGGAGCACTATGTTCAAAAAAAATTATTTCATTTATTATCTCTTTTTCTCAATCTTGTATGGAGCAGCGCAAGTTTTGCAAGTGAAACCGATGAAAACACGACTGCTGCATCGGGTGATAACCAGATTATCTCCTCCCACCTGAATCTGCTCCTTGAGCAGAGTGAAACTGGTTATGTAAATGTATTAGTCTTAGGAATAGAGGGAAATCCAATTGTTGGTCAAGAGCTGCAGATTCTTTCAGAGGATACCTTGAAAATATCAACCAGTTGTGTGAGTGCTGTTACGGATGAGTCTGGGGCCATCAATTTCACCATACGGGGAAAGCAGCAAGGTGACACATCTGTAACTGTTACAGATGGTGTTGTATCTGTCAGCATCCACGTTGCCATACGCGACCTTATTCGTTATATGCTCCCCTACTTTTACGGAGATATGCAACTCAGTATCATCAATCCGTCTGAAGAAGATAGTTATGTTAAAGTGCAATTTCATGAAAAATGGGGGGATGGAATTGTCTCCCTTTGTCGCAAGCTTAACAGGTAAGGATAAGAGTGATATTTCCTTGTCTGAAGAGATGGATATTACATTAAAGGGTGGTTTGATAGAGATTGCATCTACCGATACTATTATTGGTGGTGCGTGGACAAACAAGGGGTATCTCTCTATCTCACCTGTTTTGGAACAACACTAAGAAATGGTGAGAAAATATATATTAACCAGAATTACACCAAAGTTCCACTTGCTCTCTTTATGATGTCCTGCAACCATAACAACTTGTGTAATAAGTATATAAAGCAATCATATGGAAAAAATAAAATAATTTGAATAATTGGTATTCCAATAGCATAACTCTTTGGGTAGTCAAAGCTTTGGTTTCTAGTTATTTCATGTTCTTGGTTGTTTATGGTGAGGAGGATACTTTTTTCTGAGCCATGAGTTTCTAAGATTGGCTGAGAAACTGAACGAACTTTATCTCTTATTTTTTACGAGTAACTGAGAGAAAATGAGAAAGTTATTGAGAGCAATTATACCTATCAAGTTGTCTATGTTTTTCGTTTTTCTTGTAATGTTATCCAAATGTGTTTGTGTTTCTATTGCTTTTGCTAAAAGTGAGTATGTAAAGATAGAGGAGGGGAACATCTCTGTTGATGCGAAAGAGGCATATCTTCGTGAGATAGCAAAGGCAATTGAGAATAGAACGGGGACTGTTTTTAAGCTGATGGGTGAGATAAAGGAGAAGATAGTGTCTGCTAAGTTCATTGGGTTGCCTCTGTTGCAAGGTATAAAGAAGCTAGTGTATCCTTATAACTATGTTATTATTCACAATCGTGATAAGGCGATTAGTAAGGTAATCGTTTTAGATATAAACTCAGGCTCACAAAGTGAGGCATACAATAATAACATAAATGATGTTGTGTCTTCCTATCCTGACGGTTCCGGTTATACCAGTGCACGAATGGTAAACAGTGGTGAACAGACATCCTCAAGAGGGTGGTATGATAGGACAAGCTCTTCTTCAAATCAAACCGGACAGGGTACAAAAAAGTCATCGTCTCCAAAGTCACATGAACAAAAAGAAAATAAAACAGACGGTTCAGGAACAGGTGTTCCAAATTCTAGTAATACATCATCTAGTCGGCGGAAGGCGAAAGACCGATCAAACAACAATAATGTCTCTACGCAGTCTGGTTCCAGAGTGGTATTAGTCCAATCGGAGAAAGGGTGTGGGACGGGGTTCTA
Organism: Candidatus Scalinduaceae bacterium; assembly: GCA_965222815.1. Lineage (GTDB taxonomy): Bacteria > Planctomycetota > Brocadiia > Brocadiales > Scalinduaceae > SCAELEC01. The sequence goes on along the minus strand of CBDCUS010000014.1, from coordinate 2,356,028 downwards.
TTTCAATGATGGCAACAACGAAGAGTGGAGGCTTCTTGGAATGTATGATGGTGAAAAATTTGAAAGTATACCCGAGTTCGACAATACCGCACCATTTGATAGTACACAAAATGCACCAACTGACACACCTTATCACAATTCCCTTGGCTACAATCAAGGGTCAATTTTTCTGAGAATGGATGAGAATGTTCCTCTTGAAAGTCCTACAGATTCTGATTTTGTGCATTGGGAACTGAGTTCTCCTGATCTGAGTGGAGATGGCCGTTGGCAGGAAATTACCTCTTTTTCTTATGATATAAAGAACGAGATTGTTTCAGAAGAGGGTAGTATTCATGTTCAAGCGGTGCTGGTTGTCAAACAACCAGACTTAACTGAAAAACGTTATATAGACAAAAATTTTCTTGAAATACTAACAGATAAGAGATGGCGAACATATAAAGTAGATGTGAAGGCATTAGAGATACCCAAAGATGCAACAATTATTTCCCTTGAATTGAGGATATTCTTTGGCACCAAAAAAAGCTACAAAGGTGTAATCTTAGTGGACAATGTAATTCCTTTAGGTAGCAATGGGTGTTCAGAGGAGATTAGTACTCTCATAAAATTGGGGGAAAACTGGAAATATTTTAAAGGGAGTGCTTCTCCCAGGGTTAGATGGAATGATGAACCTTTCGATGATTCAGATTGGCTGGAAGGTCCAACGGGTATTGGATATAGAGCCGATGTTAAAGCGGAATCGGAAACGAAAGAATATAAAACAGTACTTTCAGACATGAAAGATAACTACAGGACTCTATATGCCAGAAAAGCATTTAACATCGAAGATGAAACATCGGTAACAGATATGATACTCAGGATAGACTATGATGACGGATTTGTTGCGTACATAAATGGACAAGAGGTAGCAAGGGCACATATGCCGGAAGGCAAACTGGATCATGAAACAGAAGCTCTAGAGCATGAGTCCGGGCTGGTGGAAGTATTTGATTTAAGTGAACATAAATCGGGATTGGTTCAAGGTGCAAATGTCCTTGCAATAGAGATGCACAATGAAAGTATCGAAAGTACAGATTTAGCACTTTTTCCTGAGTTGGAGATTAAGGTACAGCCTGAATGAGACATTATCCGATGAATAAAATATTGGGTACGGTAGTATTGACAAAATTGGTCGGGCCTGCAAAATTACTTTCTTTGATTAAATGAAGGTTTTTTTATGGTTCAACACTGTTCTGCGAGTTGGCGGCCTTCATGGGCTCAAGAGTAATAGGTTAAAAAGAAGCGCCCCTAAATAGCTTCCTCATGTTGTATTCACATTCCGATAAAATAGCATTAATCTTGTCTCCAATTTTTCTATGAAGATAGCATCTTCCTAATCTTTTCTCTGCCTTTGCATGGCCAATTAAAGATTCAATATCAGATCTTTGCCTTGTCCACTTCCTCGCCAACACTTTTAATTTTTCCATCCCTCTCAGTGCAGCATGTTGAAGTGATTTAGGTTTTGTTTTCATACCCCCTCCAGTTTTTAACTGTTCTTAAAATAGATAGATCTGCCAGAGATGTAACTGGAAAGAAATTTTTGCTCAAAACATTTAAAAACTTTCCTCAAAAGTCCATTTCTTATGTTCTCACGTCAAAACATATTCAGCTATTATTTGGTGGTTCTAATATTAGTATAAAATGCATAAAACCTAAATTTAACCAATATATAACCAATTGCAATGTGTGTAGTATTCCAAATTAATTATAGGGTAAGTAGTTTATAACTATCTAATTATTAATAGCTTAATCTTAATTGGAAGGAAGATATTGACCGGACATTATTTTGAATGGCATGTAGATAGCTATAATGCATAAACAGTGAATTTAACCAATTGAAATTTTAATAGGCTGAAAGGAGGTGTGGAAATGTAATGTAAGAAATGGGATTAAGTTGTGTGTTGTAGGTTGTTAACTGTACCTTTTTACAATTTATAATTATGGGAGGAAAGAAATGCGTAATATAAGTAAATATTGGAAAAATTTAACAATTTTTGGAATGGTGTCGGCGTTGGCACACGGTTCTTCAAGGAGTAATTGGGGAGAATTCTTGAAAAGAGCCTCTTCAGTTTTTTTATTGTTTTTTATGGTAATGCCATCCCTTTTGGCGCAAACAGATACCTCTGATTTTGATGCAAGGTCAGAAAAAGTGGTACGTCCAATTAAGCTTAAGTCAAGGACTATTACGCCTGATACTTCGGTTGATGCTGCAAGTCAATTTGATATGTCATCTATTGATACCAGTACTTCAAGTAATGGCCGAGTTCACGTTCTCATTCAATTGGACAATATTCCAAATGAGAAAGAGAGAAAAGCTCTTGAAGAGCAGGGGGTCAAGCTTCTATCGTACGTGCCTGAATTTGCATGGGTTGCAAGTGTACCGGTATCATCTTTATCAGATGTTAGTTCTGTTGACAAGGTGAGTTGGCTGGGTGGATTGCAACTGGGGGATAAGGTTTCTCCAGATATCCTGGAGAGTAAATTTAGTGATTGGCATTACAATGCCGAGCGTGATGAAGTGGCCGTTGTAGTTAGTTTCCATAAGGATGTTGTGCTTTCAGATGGCCGGATTGCTGTTGAACAGTATGGAGGTGAAGTACGCAGTGAGGTACGTTCGATCAATGCACTTACCGCACATATTCCGAGTGCGTCTCTGCAGACTCTAGCGCAGGATGATAGAGTCTCCTATGTAGAAACGGCAATTCCGGGCCTTGGTGAAAACAATGATGGACAACAGGCTACAGATAATATTGATGTGCTACAGCCATCACCGTACAATGCTTCTCCGACGTACAATCTTGATGGTAATGGTGTAGACGTTCTCGTATACGACAGTGGGCAGGTGGACGACCATATAGACTTTGGGAGTCGTCTGACGCACGGTGATTCAGATGTTATTAGCTCTCATTCCACCCATGTCGCAGGAACTGTAGCGGGAGATGGATCAAATAGTGCGACCGAGGGAGGTAGCTCCTTGCAGTGGCATGGAGTTGCTCCTGCAGCGAACATAATTTCGTTTGGGACTGGTTGGAACACTGGTGTTTTATTTTATACCGATATCGGTGATATTGAAGCAGACTGGGACGACGCTAAAAATATCTATGATGCTGATATTGGCACAGCATCTCTCGGTTCTAATGTTGCCTATAATGGATACTCATGCACACTTCAAGGTCAATACGGAGCCGCATCAGCGCTTATGGATGCAATTGTACGAGGCAGCCTTGGAGAACCGTATATAGCTACCTGGGCAGCCGGGAATGAACGAAATCCTTATGTCTGTGGTGATGGTTATGATACTACTGCTCCTCCTGCAGGTGCTAAAAATCCGATTCATGTTGGCGCAAGTAATTCGAACGATGATTCTATGACTAGCTTTTCTTCATGGGGACCCACGGATGATGGTCGGTTGAAACCGACCATTACGGCGGCAGGGTGTCAGAGTGATGGTGATATGGGTATCACATCAACAGGTATTGGTGATACCTATTATGATTCTTGTGGAACTTCAATGGCAACACCCGCCGTAGCCGGTATTGTAGCCCTCATGCTTGAACAGTATCGTGATGAATATGCGACTTCAGGAGAGTTTCTTCCATCCACGGCAAAGGCCATACTCATGAATAGCGCAGATGACGCGGGTAACGCAGGACCCGATTATCAGTTTGGTTACGGATTAGTGGATGCCCAAGCGGCTGTTGACACTATTATTGATGGCCATTTTCGTGAAGCAACGCTTAACTCAAATGGTGAGGAGCATGAGTATGCGGTTCGTGTTCTCGGCGGGACGGCTCAGCTTCAGGTTAGCTTGGCGTGGGATGATCCAGCAGCTGCTGCATACAGCGCCACAGCGCTTGTCAATGATCTTGATCTTGAATTGATCTCTCCAACTGGAGTGGTTAATCAAGCGTGGATCCTTGATCCGGCAAACCCTGCTTCGGCAGCCACAACCGGTACAGATACCTTGAACAATCAAGAGCAGGTCACAGTAAATAATCCGGAGATTGGAGTTTGGCGTGTACGGGTGCGAGGTACTGTAGTGCCAACAACACCGCAACCGTATTCACTAGCGGCTACACACCAACTCGTAAGTATGGATATTCTCGAACCTATAAGTGGTGCGAGCCAGAATATTGGTCCGTATAACGAACCAGGAAAGCTGTTGATCCGCTTAGCCATCAAGGATAATCATGGTGGACCGTTAACAACTCCAATTAATCCGGCCCTTGACTTTGCTATCACCATAGGTACCGAACCGGTCAATAATATTATCCTTGCGTCAACTGTTGGAAATGAGTACTGGCTCATTGTTAATGCACCGACTCAGCTTGCCCAGGGGTGTTACGATCTTTCTGTCACCCTCTTTGATCTTATTTCTGATAGCGAATTAAATTCGGTGTGTTATACAGAGGCAAATGAAGAGGACATGATCTTGACAATGGATGTCTCCGGGAGTATGAGCGGGTATGACAAACTCGATGCGGCCAAAGATGCAAGCCAATTCTTTATTACGTTGACGGACATTGATGATATGATTGGTGTTGTCTCCTTTTCGTGGCAAGATCCTTCAACTGATAACACACAGGTTGAGTATGAGTTAACCACAATCACCGGTAATAACATCAAAAATGCAGCAAGCCTTGCGATTGAAGGGTTAACCGCTGGTGGATGGACACCGCTAGGATCAGGGATGCAGACTTCCAATACTGAGATGATGGACAATAGTGATCCTGCACACGAACATACCATTGTCCTTCTCAGTGACGGGATATCTAATCGAGGTATTGATTGGTCAGTCGTTGAGCCTACCGTACCAACAGATACCGTTATTCACACATTGGGGTTTGGCCCGGAAGGTGATCCGAATGAACCTCTCTTGAGTAGTATGGCAGATGATCACAACGGCACGTATCGGAGAGTGTATACGGGTGACAGCGCATCGAGTAATGCTAGTGTTGCCTCAGATACAACCAACGTGCTGGCAGACGCCTATCGTCGTATGGCCGAAGAGACCCTTGGATGGCAGCGTTTCTGGGAGGTAAGTGGTAAAGGGGGAAGTCCTCGGGTATTTATTCCCAAATATCGCTTTAAGTCTCTTATAAGACCGGTTTTGACAACGAGACTCTCACAAACAGATGTGGCAAGTTTATCATGGTCAATAGGACCAATTCAGCCAATAGGTCCTATTGGGCCGGTTAAGCCAAAACCAACCATCATCAGGAATCACACGGTTTCTGTTGAAGGGGGGCTTGGAGTGGTAATCTTTGCAGCTCACTGGAATCAGAAGCCCAGCAGCCAGGGGATTATGGCACTGCGTCGCCCTGACGGGTCTGAGGTGAAATCCACCGATGCAGATGTGATCGGTTATCGGGTCTATGGGGATTCAAGTGGACACGAACAATATGTCATTACGAATCCTGAGTCTGGTACTTGGAGAGTCGGTATCCACAGCCTTAGTGATCCGGATGCTGAGTACTTTGTCGTGGCAGAGACACGTTCGGATGCAGAGTTAATTCTTCTCTCTCCAACGTCTTTGGATGATGGATTTTGTACCCCGGTCCCCGTACGCGCGGCCTTTCTTGATCATCAGCCCATCATGGGCGCAACGGTTGTGGCTGAGATTGTCAAAGGAGATGGTTTACGAATTGAGTTGGTCTTGTACGATGATGGTGAGCATGAAGATGGAGGCGCCAACGATGGCCTGTACGGCAACACCTACCTTCCATGTTCATCGAGGCAGATCATTGGAAAGAGTGTGATGAATGGGTCGTATACAAGTCAGATCAAGGTTGAGGCTGAAGGGGTAAGTGGTTTCGGTTCACTGGTTGAGCGGTCTGTGTCTGCCAGTTTTGTTCGAAAGCCACGCTATAGCAATATAGTGAAGGAGTTTAAGAATCCACGATTTGTTGATCCCCTGCTCTTTGATCAGAAGATCATCGACAGGATCAGACTGATTGACAAGTTTAAGTTTAATCCACAGATTCTTAAACCGAAAGTTGTGGATCCAGATTTTTTTCAAATAAAAAAGCTTGATCCTCGAATCACCGATCCTATCTTCAGATGGTAGGTGGCGGTTGATGTGGGGCAGTCGCGGATTGTGCGGCTGCCCTTTTTTTGATTATTCATCATAAAATGGAGGAGTAGAAATGAGAATAAAAAAAACCGTATTAGGTCTTTTTTTTGCAGGCCTCACCGCTAGTACTGTAACATCAGGTTTTGCTGAGGTGAAGGTAGATTTTTCTACTGACATTAATATTATGAACCCGGAGGCTATCCTAAGGCCAACGATAGAGGATGATGTGTTGATCAGGGAAGCTGCACGTGAGTCTGTATTAGAGGCTCTGAGTTATGCATCCTCAATTGTGAAAGAGGATCTGGAAGTATTGACTGAGACTTCAGCTATGCTAGAATTAACCGACAGGAATTTAAAAATGTTCAAAGTGTATGACAGGTATACCGATGCAGACTACGCTGTAGCTCTTGATGAGTATAACAATGTTGTGGAGATAGATGAGGCCATTGCATCCGAAAAAGCAAAAAAGTTTGAACTCTTTGGCGTGGCTAACCCATCATTGTATAAGAAAGCTAAGAGTGTAGAGCCATCAGAAAAGTTGCCTGTCATGATCAAAATGAATGTTGATGAAGAATTTATTGATAAGGGGGATCTCAATAATCCCGATATTTCTGCCATGGTTCAAAAGAGGATTGAATACTCGCAGGTGAAGAACCAAGCTCGGGGGGAGAGGAAGTTCAGAGAACTTCTTGAGAAGGTAAGTATCAATGGATCATCTGGGGGTACAAAAACAAAAGGAGTTATTGGGAGAGATAAAATAAAGGTATTTCCGACAAATCAAAAAATAAAAAGACCCGGTAACAAACAGAGTGGTCCTTTTATTTTCACCGAACTTCCCGCCGGAATGATTGTCAAACTGGCTAAAGACCCGAACGTTGCCTTTATCGGATCTGACGATGATGAAGTCGTATATGATTACCCAACTATTACCGAAGCGCTTCCTATAACAAGGACCAATTGGGTCCATGGGTTTGGTTATAAAGGTTCTGGAGTCAAGATTGCGGTTTTAGAGAGTGGACTATTGACTCAACCCTCTTCTCTTTTTAATATTGCTGCTCAGCAAACGGCCACTGGAATAGCCTCTTCTCACATGACCTCTAGCCTCGGGATTATTGGAAACAGCTACAGAGGAAGTCTAACGGGGTACGCACCTGAGGCTTCAATTCTCATGGCAAATGGCGGCGGCTACTCCGGCCCCTATACTTGGGCAAAAAGTAAGAACGTTAACGTTATTACGATGAGTTGGCATTATGGCAATGAAGAAATAAATGGAACGCTCCATGCGAGAGACGTCTACTTCGACTATGCCGCAACCCATTATCCTTACCCCTCAGTTTTTACCTCTGCTGGTAACCAGGCAGATTCTGGGGCCTATGCTTCCGGAAAGGGCTACAACATCATGGGTGTGGCAAATGTCCTTCTCGATGGTGATACAAACCGGATGAATGATGATATCTCATCAAGCAGCTCCTGGAAGAACCCAACTTCTTCCCATGGTGATCATGAAGTGCCGAGACTTGCTGCGCCCGGAAGTAGGCAGGCGGTATTCAACACTTCATTCGGCGGAACGAGCTGCGCTACACCGGTAGCGGCATCTATTGCTACTGTTTTGATGAGTAAAAATCCATCGCTTAAAATTTGGCCAGAGGCGATAAGGGCAATAATGATGGCTACGGCAAATTATCAGAACGCAGACGGAACAGTATGGGCAAAGTGGGCAGATGGAAAAGATGGAAGCGGTCTGGTTAACACCTACTATGGTTATCTCACCGCCGCTAAAAGAGAGACGACACCAACCCCTCAATACCGAGGCCATGACTACGGCACCATATATGCCTCTAGCTTTACAAATGGTGTATTTAATAAGACATGGTCGGTGAAGACTGGTACTACCCGCTCTAAAATCCGTGTCGCTTTTACGTGGAACAGCAAGACAACATCCACAGCTTCAAGTGTCCTGGACGGAGATCTTGACTTGAGGATCTATAATTCTGCGGGGAATCAGGTTGCGTACTCCTCGTCTTTTGATGACAGCTGCGAATTTGCAGAATTTACTCCATCTGCAGCGGGTAATTACATGATAAAGATTAGGGGTTTTAAGGTGCCTTCAGATTTCAGGTCCTATTATGGTGTTGCCTGGACAACGCACTATGATCTATAATCATTAACATTACAAGTGAAAGTATGGGAGGGGAGAGGTTAGTCCCCTCCTTTTTGTCGATATCTTTTTTACGGGAGATTGGTGATGACATTGTATAGATATTTGATATTTGTAGCTCTATTATCTTTGAGTTATTCTTTGCAGGCTAGTACACAGCAGTTGGGTGGCTGTCTTGAAAAAATTAAAAATGAGCTAAAACTGGGAGAGGTGATCCTACTTGATACGAGAGAGATCACTTTTCTGTTCACCGAAGGGGAATATAGGGAATATACCCTTAAAGAGGTCGGAGGAGAAGAGATTAGAACTCTCTTGGTAGAAGAGAGTCAGTGTGCTCTCGTTCAGTTTTCGGAATTACAAGAGCTAGACAGGAGTATTTCACGTGAGAGGTGTACAAAACTGAAACCCGAACTTCTGCAGCTCCTTTTAAACCACCCAGAGCTTCATGATATCCACGTCAGTCTCATCTTGAAGGAGAAGACCGTTGCCCCCTATGATGTGAAGATGGATGACTGGCTCATGCCTGAGGTTCAGGAGAAGTTCAGAGAAAAATTCCAGGAAGTTCTGGGCTGGGCTGGGATCGAATCCCCCTTTGAAATCTTTCCCGACAACCTGACCGGTGGACTCTCCCTTTCTGCAAAGGAGATTATAAAGGTGATGGATAATCCACTGGTTACCACAATTAAGCTGATTGAATCCCCCATAATCCTTGACAAACAAGATTAGAGTTTTATTGGTGGTTACTGGTGAGGATATGGTGGAAATATTGTTTTAACCACAAATTAACCACCATTTACCTAAAAATATCTGCGCGATGTATATGACTAGTATAAAATTGAAAATTCATGCAACCTATACTTTGAATTAAGCTTATGGTATTGCATAAAGAATAAAGGAACAAAAAATTCACGATTGGCACATCGGTAGCGATACAAATACTATGCATGAGGAATTCCGCTGTTTTGTTATGAATCGATAACATTTTTTGTTATGTCTTAGTAACAAATGGTGCTGGTTAAATTGGTTATATATTGTAACTATAGAGTTTGTAGATGTTTACAATAAGGTGGGTTGGTGTCGATAAGATGGCATAAAGTTTGCTAAAGGTTAGCATTAAGAATACAACCGCCTACATTAATAATGTTACGAGGGTTTGAGATGTAAATAGTTGCTGAATGAGATGTAATAAATGTATTGAATTTTTTTTAATATCTTGTTAAACAAAAAGGGGGAGATTAAAATGAAAACGGAAAAGAAGAAGGGAAAGCAGTCTGTATCGGTAGTTGCTTCATTATTCGTTACTTTTTTCATTGCGAGTTCAGTTGTTTTTCTTGATGAGGATTATACATTTGGACTGGAAATACCTCCTCAAGTGGTTAATTTGGAAGAAGAAAAACGTTTTACTTTAATAAATAAGATGGAATTTGTTTTTGGTCCCGAAGCAGAAGAACCAGATGTAGTATACCATTATGAAGATACCGTTGATCTAGTTTTGGAAAGACGGCATGTTGAGCCACTTGCACATGGAGCAGGTGGAGATCTTCCCACGGAACCAGGAGATCTAAATTATGAGAATGTAATCCGTGCAGACGTGCTCATAGACGCTGAAAAAGGGATAGAACTTGGCGGTGAAGTGTTACTCACGGTACCACAATTTCATAGTGATGGCGTAGCAGCATTATATGCAACACATGGATCAGGATTGGGTGCCGTTGTAAACAAAGGGATTTCTAATGGAACCGTAAGTGGAGGAGGGCCTACTCTATATTATCCTCCAGTTAAATATGATCCCACTCCTTCTGGTCAAGAGCCAAGAGAGAGGACAGTGCTGTTTGCAGCGAAAGATAAAGAGGTGAATATTTCTGTTGTTGCAGATAAGGGTCATTTTGGAGGCAGTGATTTTGTATTAATGACGGATGGTAGTGAGCAATCAATAAAGAAAACGCTTGATGAACTTTCGGAGGCAGTAAGCACGCTCAATGAGAAAAATAGGGTAATTGCATCAGAAAACAGCCAGTTGAGAGAAGAGGTTAAATATAACAAGTATCAGATCGAGAGCATCATGAGTGAAAACAGTAAGCTTAAAGAAGCATTTGCCTTATTAGTAGAGAGGCTAAGGAATATTGAAGATAAGTTGTACTCTGGAAAAGGAGGATGATAGTGATAGGGTCGTAAGAACTGAATATTAGAATAATTAGTGATGAAGCTTTTGGTTTTCTTTTCCCAGCCGGCCTATCGGCTGGGAAAACTTTGATATAGAGGCAAAGCTGTGCTCAATGACAAAAGTAATCACACACAGAGCAATTTAGCCTTTTTTGAAAGAATCCAAAATGACATACAAGAAGTTTTATAGATTGAGTTTGGTTTTTTGGTTAAACCTGATCTTCACGATGTTTTTACTTTATGGAATCATGGTCACCGTTTGTTCGGGACAGGTGACAAAGCCCATAGTTGCAGATGGTCTTGATACTAAGGTTATACCATCCGGAACTTTCCATTTTATCAGTAATGGAAGAAAAAAAGGGGATAACCTGTTTCATAGCTTTAGTAAGTTTAGTGTTCCTGATAGCCAGACAGCTTTCTTTCTTGGTAGGGATGGTGTTGCCAATATCTTGAGCCGTGTTACAGGTATTGAATCTTCACACATCAATGGTACAATTATCTCTCCTGTTAATTTATTTTTTATCAATCCAAACGGGGTGTTCTTTGGACCTAGCGCCAGGCTGAATGTTAATGGATCATTTCATGTCAGTACAGCGGATTATCTTGAACTGGCTGATAGAGTGAAGTTCAACGCTATTCCCGGACCGCAAGATGCATTACTTTCATCAGCCCCTGTTAAGGCCTTTGGTTTTTTAAGTGGAAACCCGGCATCAATTACTGTCAGACAGAGTACTCTTCGAGTTGCCAACCAAAAAACATTATCAGTTATTGGTGGCAAGATAGATATAGAGGGAGGTTTGTTACGCGCCCCTGGCGGACAAATTAATATAGCAAGTGCTGCTTCTGTCGGTGAAGTTGTTCTTGCTGAAAGTAGCATTACAATGGAAAACTTCCAGAAACTAGGGGATATTAAGACAAACAAAAATACGATAATAAGTGTAGAACCTTCAGGGAGTGAAGTAAAAAAAAACAGCTCCATCTATATACGTGGTGGAAAGTTTGAGTTGATTGATAGCAATATCATTGCTGATAATAAAATTGAGGTTAGTAAAGGTATCGATATAAAACTGACTGGCGATTTTGAATCAAAGAATAATAAAGGCAGATTAAACTCTATACGGGCGAGACCATTGGGAGAGGTTGTTGGTGGGGGGATTGAGATAAAAGCAAGAAATGTGCAATTGAACAACACTGAAATTACATCGCAAACACAAGGATTTGGTATTGCACAAGATAGAGGAGATGTAGGCAATATAAACATTGAAGTAGACGAAAGTATGAGTATGTCGAACAGCTTTATTAATACCTCCACGCAGGGGAATGAAAATACCGGGAATGCAGGAGATATAATAATAGAAGCGGGTAGACTTTTTGTAGATAATGATAGTATTATTACTTCGATAAGTAACAGTAAAGGTGGTGCAGGTAATATAGATATTACAACTGATAGTATGTCAGTAGCAAATAGTGCTACCATCTCAAGTGCAACGGGCTCAAAAAGCATCAAACCTGCTGGTGATGTAATAGTGAAAGTTACTAAAAACCTTGCATTAAACAGTAGAGGAAGGATAATTAGCAATACTGCTGGTGAGGGTAAGGCAGGAGGTATAACAGTAACTTCAAATAACGTATTGGTATCGGGATCTGGGAGCGGTATTTCCAGTAGTTCACAAGGAAAAGGAGATGCAGGTACTGTTGAGTTGAAAGATGTGGAGAGTTTGGCTTTGTCAGAAGGAGGCGTAATTAGCACCGATAGCAAAGGTGAGGGTAGTGGAGGGAATATAACGGTAACATCAGATAATATATCAATATCTGGACTGGGGAGCGGTATTTCCAGTAGTGCACAAGGCAAGGGAGATGCGGGCTCTGTTGAGTTGAAAGGTGTGGAGGGTTTGACCTTGACGGAAGGAGGTGTAATCAGCACCGATAGTACCGGAGAAGGAAGTGGGGGAGATATAACGGTGACGTCAGGTACTATATCATTGACAGGTCCTGGTACCGCTATTTCCAGTACCTCTGAAGGTCTTAAAGATGCAGGGAGTATTACGGTAAAGGCCGATAACATTGTAATGAATGATAAGGCTTCCATAACGACAGACGCCTCAAAAGCTAATGGCGGGAACATTAACCTAAATGTGAGCTCTTTGATGCACCTGATCGATAGCGAGATTACCTCTTCCGTAAAAGGAGGGACCGATACAGAAGGGGGCAATATCACCATGAACCTGAAGCGTGGTGTCTTGGAGAATAGCAAGATAATTGCAAATGCTTTTGAAGGTAAGGGGGGAAATATCAAAATTACGGCTGAGGTATTTCTGGCAGACCCACAAAGCGAAGTAGATGCCTCTTCAGACAAAGGTGTCGATGGCGAAGTTGATATTCGTGCACCGATTACCAATATCAGCGGGAATGTTGTACCATTAAAGAACAACTTTTCGAGTGCTACTTCATTGCTCCTCCAACCGTGTGAGGTGAGAATGAGTGGAGGGAAGCGGAGTAGTCTGGTCATGGCCGGAAGAGACGGCCTGCCCTCGCAGCCTGGAGACCTGATACCAAGTCCCCTCTATGATGAGGAGATGGCCGCTGCCGATATGAAGATGGCGAGCATGAATGAGAGACCACCCTTGGCCTATGGTGCAGACACTATTGTGGAAAAGGGGCTTTTACCACTGGATCTCTTGGATGGGGATTCGGGGTGTTCGACGTGTCCTTAAATTGTGTTTGAACGAAAACTACCCATCTACTGCGTTACTGTAACATTCCGCAATCCTCAAGTAGATTCACAAAATCCTCAACTTAGCATCGCTAAGCCTCTGGTTTTATTCAATAGATAAATCTAAATTTCAGACAAACTCCTGCCCCGAAATACCTAAAACCACTTCGTGATAGATATATTATTGGTGTATTACTGGTTAATAATAGGATACAAACCAATTCAGTATCAGTTAAGCACCACATTATTCCACGCTTTTTCTGTACTATAAAATAGTGCTTTTATAACATCTTGTTTTTTCATGAGACCTTAGGTAGTCATCCTCAAAAAATTTTCTTGAAGCATTACGATTGGTATGCCTATCGCTAAAACATAAACGTGAGCTTACTTAATAGTAATGAAAATTTTTTGAAAGGAGTTGTATTATGAGAGTACAGAGGAAATTGAGGAGATTGCTAATGCCGAGTGTAGTGTTATTGTGCCTGTTCGTTGCAATTACGCCCAAGTTGTTTGCTGAGAATGGTACTACATCGACATCTGGTTTTAATGCAGAGGAGGAGAGTTTTCGGGTTATGGAGCTGCCTGATATCGAGAGCGAAATTGAAGAGACGGAATCACTAAAAGAGAGAGAAACTGAATCTTCAGAGATTAAAATTGTACCATCTTCCAAATTGTTGACTTTAAATAGATGGTATCCATGTTTTACCCCATCCATTGCTCTCTATTCGCTGAGTGCAGATTCAAAAGGTGTTATTTCATGGCGTGCGCCCGATGGTAATGTTTACAGGCTTGATCCAAAAGATGCACCAACCGGACAATGGAAATACACAGACGACATGTATGGTAATCACGTAATGGCGTACATGGCAGAACCTCCAACCACGGGAGTCGGATATCCTTATGGTATTAAATACTTTGAGGAAAACCCTAGTGGTGATGGAGTATTGGTTGTAACTCTTAAGGGAGCACCTGGAATTTCTGCCACGTTACTCCACGGTGGTGATGATATTGCAGATCGTCGTTACTACTATTCAACAGATGGAGGTAATAATAATCCATTAGATATTGTTTGTGAAAATCATCCAGCATTTATCCTCCGTGCAGTTGGTGTGAAAGGGAGTCCGGTAAAACCCTACGCAAATTTTAGGGTAATGGTCGTAAGGGAGAGCAAACCTAAATGGTTACCACGGCCTCTTCCAGGACCAAAGCCATGGTTACCAATACAACCTTTATTGGAACGTTAGGGAGCAGGAATTTAATATGGGCAATACTTTGGGCTATCACAATCAAGATTGAGTAAAAAGGCAAAATTTCATTAAAAAAGTATGACAATTGAATAATCTAATAAAGGAAATACTTAACGTTTTGACAAGTATTTTGCTAATACAATTAGCAGTTTTTTTATCTTATTGCTCATTGTTTAATAGTTTAAGCTATTGCTTTTTCTTTTAAATATCACAAATATTGTGCTCATTTTTTGCAGATGTATCCGTGAAAGAATTGGAGGAATCATGGTTAAAAAGTATCTCATAACAAGTGATATCATATTCAGCTTATTATTTGTTAATTTGTCATATGTAACTGCTTCAGTTGAAATTTCAAAAGGTGTCATAACTGAGCATTCCATTGTTGTTCTGAAAGATGAGGATGTTCGTACCGTGTCAGAGGATACAGATAAGATGGTAGATATTAATAGCATAAAGGTGAGACACATCTATTGTCATGCCATAAAGGGCTTTTCTGCAATAATTCCGGATGATAGGCTTGGAGAATTAATAAGGGACCCGCATGTGAGGGTGATTGACGTCGATAGATTTGTATTTGCTATGTCAAAGAAGTCTGATAAACACAATTCTGGTGACAAAGAGAAAACTCGACCATTACAAGTCATACCTTCTGGTGTTGATAGAGTTGATGCGGAACGAAATATGATAAGCCATCCTGTTGATGTGGATATTGCCATACTCGATACAGGGATTGATCTTGATCATCCAGACCTGAATGTTGTGGAAAATGTCACATTTGTAAGGAGTGAAAGAGAAGGAGATGACGACAATGGGCACGGTTCACACGTAGCAGGAATTGCTGTAGCAAAGGCGAATGAAATTGGGGTGATTGGTGTTGCACCTGGAGCTAGACTTTGGGCTGTCAAGGTACTGGATAAATATGGGGTAGGATCTTGGTCAAGCGTCATTGCAGGAATCGATTGGATCACTGAAAGGGCTGATGAGATTGAGGTGGCCAATATGAGTTTTGGTGGAAACGGTTCTGATAGAGCTTCTGCACTTCGTTTGGCGATCGAAAATTCTGCTGCAACCAGTGTTACCTAAGTCGTATCTGCTGGTATTGACTCTAAAGATAGCAAGGATTGTGTTCCAGCAGCTTATGATTCGGTAATTACCGTTTCGGCTGTTACAGATTCGAATGGGTTTTATTGGGGTAGTGGGTCTAAGACGGATTATGGATATGATGATACATTTGCCACGTTTAGCAATTTTGGAGAAGATGTGGATATTGCTGCCCCTGGAGTTGATATTTTGTCTTGTTGGAAAAACGGGGAGTATAAAACTGTTATTGGGACGAGTATGTCTGCACCACATGTAGCAGGAGCTGCCGCAATATTTATTGTGCATAATTCAAATCATGGATTTTTTATAAGCACAGAACTGGTTAGGTCTTCTTTAGTTTACTCAGGGGATTACGGAGCGTTTGAGGGTGACCCAGATATGTTTCAAGAACCTCTTCTTAATGTATCTGGACTATAAAAAATCTTCAGTAAGTGTAAGCAGGCACTGATGGATGATCTTTGGCTCCATGAGAACTCCGTAGTTTTATTGACATCCTGTGAAGACTTTTCTGTTACACAGAAACCACTTATCCATATTCGCTATATTCCCATTTGTTTTTGTTATTCAGAAATACCCATTCATAAGCCCTCACTAGATTGAAGGTATCGGTCTCTCCTTCAAGAGAATGCATATCATTTGACTGAATGACAAATAGGGTAAGTTCGTTGTATTGTCTTGACTCTTCTCGTACTATTCATTTCAGTTTTGTAACACATTTTGTAAAGAGCTATTCAATAGATTTCAGTGGTGAATAGTTGGTTAAATTACATAATTGGACCAATTGAAAACCAATGATTTTCCTAATTTCTGAAACCTGCTCTCTTGTCTGAGTAAAGACCATTACTGTAACATCCAGTCCTGTGGCAGCTTCTGGTGAGTTTGTGAAAAATAAAATAATACAATTATGATTGGCACGCATATAGCTATTTTATAAGAGAGTTCTTACTCATATTAAATTGAAATTATTTTTATTTGAAAGGAATTGAATCGTGGGAGTATACAGTGAATTGAGGAAATTGATTATAACAGTAGAAATACCATTACTCCTTCTTACTGCATCTATACCTGAACTGTTTTGGGAATGGTTCGACATCTACACCCATTTTAAGGTAAGGGGAGTAAGAGAGAATGGGTTCAAAAGTTTATCACGGTCTCTTCCTATACCTATAAATCCATTTTATATCCATACAAACTCTATTAAATTTCAGTAATGAAGGAAAGGAGAGCTATAACGATGAAGAAAATACTTATTTTACTCTTATTCTCTTTAACTGGTTGTGTCATGATGCCAAAGAAATATGAACCGCAGCCTATAGTCCTAAAAGAAATTGCGAATAATCCTGGCGCTGTAAAAATAGGGTCACTCAGTTTGTATGCTGAAGAATATGAGAGCCAGACAGGTATCGATTTCTCAAATGCTGGGATGAAATTAATCATGCTAACATTCCAAAATATTTCTCAAAGTGGAATGGCTGCCACACATCAGATCTTTTCAGGTGAGATACATGGTATTGGTGCTGCAGAGTACATGCCGTATCCCTATCTAGATGCGCTCGCATTATTGGAAAATTCTGAAACAATTAAGGAAGGGATAAAAGGTGCCGCTGTAGGTACTGGTACCGGTGCGTTAATTGGTGCTGCTATTGGTGCAATTGGTGGAGCTATAGTAGGTGATCCTGGTTCCGGTGCTGCTATAGGTGCACTTACAGGAGGAGCTTCGGGAGGTTTCAAGAGTGTTGGGCATTACAAAAACAAAATGATGCAGGCAATAGGTAGTGAACTTCGATCTAGAGCCTTACCCGAGTTTATATCAGTACCGCCCAATAGCAAAATTGCAGGTTTACTGTTTTATCCTCAAGACATTAGTTCGCTTAAAACTACCATAGAGGGAAAAACATACTATATAGGAATTCATTAAGAATGTTTTTTTCGGAATTAAGAAAATGCTGGAATTGAGGAAAAAAATTTCATGGCAATAGTTTCCTTGGTATGTTTCCAAGGGTGGTTGCACGAAACAAATTGATGAAAGCAACGCATTGTTCTGAAACTTTCAAGTTAAACATTGATCTTGTACTGGAAGTGCAAATTGATAATTCTATTCGTCAACGGGAAAGAGAATATAAAGTGTAAGAAAGAATTTCTGGGAGTAGTTAATTTTGTTAGTTGAAGATAACGTTTTTTGTTATAGTGCGATAACAAATTTGTGGAACGTGAAATAAATCTATTCCTGTAACAATAGAGATTGTTTAGGTTTGACAGGTTTGACGTCGGCAAGAGTGATTTGGCATCCTGCTTGCGTTAGCAATAACATGATTATATTAATGTAATCATGGCTACCAGAAGATCGTCGGGTGTTGAAATATGAGAGATTGTTTTTGTTAATGAGGTAATTTTGTATAAGTGTTGAGATTTGGTGAAAAAACTTTCGTATTTGACAAATTATTCTCTATAATGAATGAGGTATGATGATGTCAATGAGAAGAAACATTATTGAACTGGTCTGTATGTCACTGTTAGTGGGCATGGTCTGTATGCCTCTGGCTATTTCAACTGAAAGCGGTCCTGGGTTTTCACGGCCGGGATATAAACCAGTCTTGGACATATTTCCATACGTTGAAGGGGCTGGAGAGCTGAAGGACAACCACTTATATAAACAGTGGTGTGAAGAGAACTTTGATGATGGTGACTGCATATATCAAGCGTACAAAGATATCGCCTTTACGATCAAATATGCACCAGAGGTCCCTGATACCGATTTTTGGCAGACAACCTTTGAGACTGTCAGTACGAAGAAAGGGGATTGCGAGGATGTGGTCTTACACTTCTTTTCGCAGCTTCCCCCTGATCATGGAGATGCTGAGATTGTGTGGGGGTGGGTTATTGATCGCAAGAGTGGAGATGGAAGGGCGCATGTGTGGTACCAACTGTCGGATAAGAGAGGGAAGAAATATGTTGTGGAGGGGTTTTCTAGAGAATGGAACGGAATCATACCTATAGAAATAGTACAAGATACTGAATATCGGAAACCAATCTTTATCATATCGCACCGCATGGCGGTTACGCTGTCACATCTGTTTCCAAAAGTAGGTGACTGGAAGATGTGTCAAACTTTGGTTGATCTCTTTGCTTCGACAAACGTTACTACGCATATATCTGGAAATCAATTTTTTTCGTGCGATATAATAGTCCAACAATATCTCACAACCGATGAGTTCATTGAATATCCGATAAATTATCAATTCAGATCAAGGGAGCATACCCGTTTTCTTGACTATTCACCTTCGCCAGGAGGTACTGTTGTTCCGAATGTTGACAAAAGAATTTCGGATATTCTCAATAGACTCCATGAAGTCTTTTCGAGGTATGAAGCCCAAAAGAGAGAAACAGTATCCGGTGTACATCACCAAGAGTTGAACGATAGTGGTTCGTGACTACTCAGTTTTGCAAAGATGAGATAGACGCTGGTATTACGTTAAAGACTCAAAAACAGATACTTGTTCGGCGCATTAGATACTAAGTCCATTGTATTCAATGTTTTCTAGTTCTTTCTCTGCCTTTAGCATTAAGGCCATTGTGTATTCTGTATGGGACCACATGAGTGGTGTCGCAAATGAGATAGGTTCTTTACCACTATTTTCCTGACACCTTTTTTCAATTGCGTCATAGGCTCTCTTCATGTGATTGAGTTCTTCAACGATAAAATCATAAGGGATCCCTGGGGTCATGATATCCAGGGTTAAAAGCTCCTTCTCAAAATCCTTTCCTGTTATCCATTCAAACTCCTTAAACTCATAAAATCTTTCAGGGGTTGTCAAGTGTTCGCATAGATATCCTTCTGTAGAGCGATATTTATTGATTATTTCAAGTATATCATTACCTGTTTCTATTTTACCAGTATAAAAGTAATATTGAGCCAAAATTGATGTATAGGGTATCCATGGGCCGTTACCTGCATGAATGTGAGTGTGTGGATCTTCAAAGAATGGAAGATAACGTTGGAGCATGCCAAGGTCCGGGTCCCAGAGAGTATCTTCAATAAATTTTATGGAATTAATCAATCTGTCGCTATCACTAAAATACTCAACATCCATTCCTGTGGTAAAATAGAAAGGGCTCATAAGGGTTATATCAGGTCTTATGTCGATATCACCATCGGGTTTCAATCTCCGTGCAAACCTGTTGGATGTACTGAATACGTTGTCGATAGTTATTTCAAATGCATCCTTCAGCTCTATCTCTCTCGTGAATTTTGCAGTTATTCCGTACTCTTTTCCGACCCTTTCAATCAATCTTAACATTAATAGATACGCGTGATTGACCCATATTGAATATCCTTCTTCAATTGCTGATTCATGGATTGAGGTAGTTGAATAGAAAAGGTGAATTCCCTTTCGGTAATAGTTTTTCCTGGCGTATTCGTATCCTCTATCAATAGCTTTGACTATTCTTTCTACATCAGAAATAGGTTTTTTTAAGCGTTTCGCACCAAGCAGGTATCTACAGAGAATGGTTACCCCATGCGCCACATTATCTTCCTGTTTATAGATGCTTTTATCTTCACCGTTGATACCATACCTTTGTCCCCAATAACCGTCATCTCTTTGGCAATTTAGAATAAACCTTGATGTCTCTTCCAGTAGTCTAAATGCAAGACCTGCAGCTTTAAGAGGGCTTATGAGCAGTTTGTAGAGGAACCTTGACGCGCAAGCACAGTCCCTGGGGTATACGTATGGGTATCGAGAGCCAGGTAATGTGGCGAGCAATGCACTTCCCATATCAGTATAAACCGCGCACTGAGAAATAATGTCAAGGTGTTTGTATATGACATTGTTGAGGTCCAATAGTTTTCTAGTGAAAACTGCAATGTTAGGATTTCTTGAAATATCATTGTCCGTTTTTTGTCTTTCATTTACGATGCCCAATAACTTGTTTTTTAACTCCGGGTCTTTGTTAACTATTTCAATGAATGAATCGCGAGATATTTTTACCAAATCGGTAGTAGTGGAAACCTCAACGGTTGCGCTTCTTTTTTCTTGTAAAAGGAGAGACATTTCTCCAAAAAATTGACCTTCACTAAGTATACTCAAAAGTTTTTTTTTACCATCAACATTCTTTAGTATATTAATCCTTCCACTTCTAATGAGGTAAAAGGCATCACCATCATCACCCTCGTTGAAGACTACACTCTCTTTGGGTATTGTGAGTAGTTCAACCTTATTAAGTACTTCATTAAAGCGGATCTCGCTCATGTGTGTAAATATTGAGATCCTTCGTAAATCAGACCTGAGCTTTCTTTCAATATACTGCTTATCCATGATGGTTTTAATCTTTTTTGACTCGGACACGAATATCTCTAAGACTTCCCTGGAAATCGATATGGTAATGGTTTCTTGAGAAGCGATTATGGTATTCTCCCTCGGCTCTTTAGATACAATTAAATCTTCACCAAAGAAATCTCCCGCACCCAACCTGAAAAGTTCATAACGGGGATTATCTTCTGTAGGTATTATCGCCCTTACATTACCGTAGAGTATTATGTGGAACCGTTCATCTAGCTTTCCGTGTCGGCAAATGATGTCGTTGAATCCGTACTCGTTGACTGTAATTGCAGCCGAAATTTCTTTTCGTTTTAGCGTAGATTCATCTATTTCAGAGAAAAAAGAGATCTCCTTAAAAATTGAAGCAGGGCTTACATCTTCTAGAGAAGGGATCTTCATTAATTTGTCTGTTAATCTCTTTAGGGAATAGTGGTTGAAAGACAAGGTATCTCCTATTGTTTTGGAAAATCTAGTAATTGTCAGTAGTGTTCATAATTGGCTGATGTTGCTATGATTTTAAGATAATCTAAAGGGATAGAGAGCAAGTCCAAATTGAACAATTAACGGTAATAATAGGAAGTTCTTTGCGATTATCTTTTTCATTAAGATTGTTAGTGTCGCAGGTAATATAGATCCAATGATAAAAAAAGTCAATCTGTTTTGGTTGAATATTGATTTATAATGGTTTTCTCATCCGCTGTTTACCACAATTCGGCGAGTAAGCACCATACTGTTTACACGCTGAATATTTTTTGAGACGTGGTAAATTTAATATCCTTTGGTTAATATATGGTTATAAATAACCATAACAGCAACATTACACCAAATTTACACCAGAGTATTTATCATACCGTTTAATTCCCATAATAAATTAATCCTTCTCATCTTTTTTAATTTCACCACTTAGAGCCAATCTGAGAATTACTTTTTGAATATGAGAAAGTTGGTATGTTTAATGCGTTACTAAAATACTGAGTTCCTTTTTTTCAAAGGTGTTTGTTCTTAAAAAGGAAATAGCTATGAAATACGATACAGTAACAATTATGATGGATATCATTGTTACACTGATTGTTGGTATTACTATTTTGATACCAACGACTGGTTTTGGGGCAGAGGAAAAACAGAGAAATAGGCCAACGCAAGGCAATGAGGTAGGAAAAAAGGCAGTAAGAAAATCTGTTACTATGCCAGTGTATAAGCCACCAATTCGTGGATACCCGAAAGAGCGTCAGTGTGGTGGTAGTCGCGGTTCAGAGGTTTTTCTTTTGTATTTAATTACACCTGATGACCATATTGGATTGACAGTCAGAGAGCAGCCGACTTTATATTGGGACCTGTTGAAGCCGATAAGGAACCGGGCAGAATTTACCTTAATAGAAGATCAGGCTGTACACCCACTCCTTGAGATAGATTTAGGTTCTGAGTTAGAAGCAGGGGCATACCACCTGAGCCTTGCCGATTATGGAGTACGCTTAATGCTGGATAAGATATATCGGTGGTTTGTGTCAATTGTCCTTGACCCTGAACACCGGTCAAAGGATTTCGTTCTCGAAGGGGGGATTGTTTATACTGAACCGGAAGAGGTTCTTACCGCAAGGCTTTCTCAAGTATGCAATGAAGCGGCCCCTCATATATATGCTGAGTCGGGGATATGGTATGATGCTCTTTCCACGATAACAGACCTGGTGTATTATGCACCGGATGATATGCATCTAAAAAAGCAGCGTGCATCCCTGATAGAACAGGTTGGTTTGAGGGATGTGGCTAAATTTGAGATGAAATCTGGTAATTTTACTAGACAGTAACAATGTCAATTTTAATCCCCTCTACAAAGAGGGGTGGTTGCTCAAGCAGTCGGAGTGTGTAATAACTTGATAGTTACCGTTTTGTTATTGGTCAATAACATTTTATGTCAGAATCTCTAACAAATCGTATGAACTTCGTTTTTTTCTGTTGCGGTAACTATCAAGTGTATGGTGAGTTGGGAATTTAAGATAGCAAAAATGATATTGGCATCGTTCTTGCTAGATTGTAGGATAGTTGTTTTGGTATCAAACTATGGGAGCATTTTCTGTACGGTGGTAAAAAAGGTTCTTTTAGGCATGTGTATGTAATGTTTGTCAACCTACAACAAAACTAAAGGTGGGATCAGATCTGTTCCCAAACGTACCACATAAAGGTTAGGGTGAATATATTATATAACACAGGGAAAGAACCTTTTTTACCATCGTATCTAGAGAGGTAAATAAGCAATGAACAAAAGGGTAATGATTGTGTCCCATGATCAACAATTTCATGATCTCTATGCGGGTATACTCGCACGCTCAGATTATGAGGTGGTGAGTGCTTATAGTGCCGTTGAGGCACGAACGAAATTGAGAGAACCGAAACCAGATTTGATCGTTTTCAATATTGCATTAGAGATGATGGATGGAGAGGTGCATTTCATGCATACTAAGAGGATGGCTGAGTATGAAAACATCCCAACAATTCTCGTTGGGAAGTATCATACAGCAATCGGGGAATAGAGAGAGAATCGTGAGCCAGGTTTGTGTTCTTGGAAATTGGTATGTTCGGTTTTTATATTGGGAGATTTAAGGAGTATATGTTCCTTGACGAGTCATGGTATTTTTGGTAGCTTTGACAGTTTACTAGTCAATCTCTCTTTATTCAATATCTCTTGGTTCTGAGCAGCCGCTCGACCGGGTAGGTAATTAATTTTGAAGTGTCTTAAGTGCATGTGCAATTATTTAAATTGGCTTAGATCCGAACATTAATAAAAATATTTTTCACTCACTTATCGTGAAGCCTCTTTCACACACGCGCTTCAAACTACCTACCCAAACTGGTCGGTCTTTCTGGTAGTTATTTTTCTTTTTTATAATATTTATTCTTACATTTCTAAAAAAAGCTTTTTAAAGTAATACGATAATTTTCACGATTTATCTTCTCATTATTAAAAAAGATGAGTAAGGCTTACCCGACATTCAATTCTTTTCTCACTCGATTTGTGGGATATTCATTTGAAATATCATAGCTTAAAACTATTGCGATAAATTGGTAGTTAGCTTTTCATGGTGAGTGAATAAGGTATGTGGATAAGTGAAACGGATAAAGAAATACTCGTACAAAGAAACAGAGCCACTAAGAATTATATCTGTCAGCTATACTGACAGGGTAGGTAGGATTTGATTAAAACAACTTCATAAATGCATGAAGTGGGTTTGAATAACAAAAGTAATAGCTGGAGTGCTTAATTAAAATCAACTTTTGTGGTTTGGTGTCTTTGTGTAATGATTAATCATTTAAAAATATTGATACTACAGAAAAAAGTTCAGCAGAGTCATTAAGCTTCTTTACTCAAAAGTGATGTGAAAAAATTTGTGACACCTTCTTCCTCAATTGAAAATGCAAATCTCTATCTATTCAATCCTGCCGGAGTTGCCTTTGGACCCGATGCCAAATTGGACATAAAGGGTTCGTTTCACGTCAGTACGGCAGATTATCTCGGTTTTAATGGTATTGTAGGGAAGTTTCACGCTGATCTTTCCAAGGATAGCACTCTCACTGTAGCCGATCCCGCTTCATTTGGTTTCTTAAGTGGGAATCCAAAGCCTATTACGGTTACCGGAAGCATCCTTGAGGTTCCTGAGGGTGAAACGCTTTCGGTAGTAGGAGGTGATGTGAAGATAGAGAATGGGTATTTACATGCACCTGGAGGTGAGGTAAGTTTCAATGGTGGTGTTCCTGTGCTTGATGGCTTTGACAGTCTGGGGAGTGTAGATGTCAAACACGATTCAAAAACTACTAGGCCTCTAAACAAATATGGTGAGAAAATTGCCAACGTTGACACAAGTGGTGAAGGAGGTAGCTCTGTTTATATTCGTGGTGGAGAGTTTGTGATTGATGGGGAGGTTTCTTCGGATACTCATGGAGACAAGAATTGTGGGAATATTGATATTCAATTGACTGGTGATTTTTTTGGAAAGAATCAAAGCAAAATAGAGTCTACTACATCTGGATCTGGAAATTCAGTAGGTATTAAGATAACTACAAAGAGTTCTGAAAATATTTCGGATAGCAGTATTGAAAGCGAAGCAAATGGAGCAGGAGATGTGGGGAGTTTAATCATATCTAATGGAGGTATAAGTACAAGTACGTTTTTTTCAAGTAATGCAGGGGATATTAAGATAACAGCAAAAGGTGCAGTAATTGTATCTAGAGGTAGAATTGAAAGTGACACAGGCGGAATAAGAGATGCTGGTGCGATAGAATTAGATGTAGGGAGCTTAAGCATTGCTGATGATGGACGGATAAGTACGAGTGCGGGGAGTACCAGTATAATTAACGCAGGCGATATAACGGTAGAGTCAAAAAAATATCAATATCGGGATCTGGGAGCACAATTTCTAGTACATCTGAAGGTGTTAATGATGCAGGAAATATTACTATAAATGCAAACCCCGTCTGCTTGCGCAGCCACCCCTCTTTCTAGAGGGGATAAAACGGAATATGTTTTGAAACTTACATGTCCCCTCTGATAAGAGGGGATTGAGGAGTGTATTACAGGATTTTTTTCAATTGATGATGGAAATTTTACCGTTGCATAAAGAATCGGAAATCCAAAATCTGAAATCTAAAATTTTTTTCTGGTTCGTCCAGGTTAGCTGCTCTGTTTGAGAGTTATTGAGTGAGAGTATAACATGTTGAATCTGTTTATAGCTTTACAAGATAGGTTGAGATGGTTTGTGCCGGTTTATCTCGGTATATTGTTGGCATGTACCAGCACTTTCGTTTATGGACAGGGTGCGATGGGCATCGATCCTACCCGGAAACGGAGGGTACCGCAACCTCTCATGGAAGATCAACCTTTTCAACCTGCTCCCGGTAACGTTTTACCACCTCTCCCAAAACCTATTCCACAAAAACCAGAGGAGAAGTTACCTCTTATTCGCATCTATGTCCGTAAGATCAATGTTGCGGGTAGCACTGTCTTTAGTCCTGAAAAGATAGCCAAACTCGTCACTCCCTATGAGAATAGAGAGTTGACGAATGAGGATCTTGAGGCCCTTCGCATGGGGCTTACACTCCTGTATGTTAAAAATGGTTATGTCAACTCTGGTGCCGTGATCCCTGACCAATCAGTTGCTGATGGTGTGATTACGTTCAATATTATTGAGGGAAAACTGACACGAATAGAGGTCGAGGGAAATAGATGGTTTCGTGACGGTTATATACGTAAGAGATTGGCCCTTGGTGCAGGCAAATCTCTCAATATGAATTTCTTGCAGCAAAGTTTGCGTCTCTTGGAACAGGATCAACGAATCGAACGGCTGAATGCGGAGCTTATGCCTGGATTGAGGGCAGGTGAAGGTTTCCTCAAAGTGGGGATGAAGGATAAGTTTCCTATCGGGGTTGGGATGGTCATGAACAACTACCAATCTTCGACAATCGGTGCCGAGCGGTGGACAACGACGGTATCTCATCAAAATCTCTTTGGACTGGGTGATATACTGAGCCTGAGTTACGGAGCATCCGAGGGGCTCGAACGAGAGATAAATGGCTGGTACTCGATCCCTATTACGTCCCGTGATACTACTCTCACCCTACAGTACCGGAGAGACGACTCAAACGTCGTTCAAGACCCATTTAAGCAACTGGACGTTAAAACAGAATCGAGGATCTACAATCTCTCTCTGAGGCACCCTCTCTACCGTACTGCGAAGAGTGAACTTGCTCTGTCGGTTACTGGGGAATATCTCCAAAACGAGACCTTCTTGCTGCATGAACCATTTCAATTTTCTGCGGGTGAGAAGCGGGGTAAGTCAAACATAACTGCTCTGCGTTTTACTCAGGAGTGGACAAACCGTTCGCAAAACCAAGTATTAGCCGCACGATCACGATTTTCTGTAGGCATAAACGCCTTTGGTGCGAGTGACAACAGTCACGATAACTTTGGAAATGAGATTGCTGACGGGCAGTTTTTCACCTGGCTTGGTCAGTTTCAGTGGGCGAGGCGATTGAAATACCGAAATATACAGACCCTGTTTAAATTGGATGCCCAGTTGGCAAATAAACCGCTCTTGCCTCTTGAACAGATGGCAGTGGGTGGAAGGTATAGTGTACGGGGGTATCGGGAGAACCTGATGGTGCGGGATAACGTCCTGATTGCCTCGTTTGAGACCCGCGTTCCCCTTTTTCGCGGTAAACGATGGGCCGATTATCTGGAGTTGGTCCCATTTGTAGATTATGGAAAGGCGTGGAATGAGACTAGTCCTCTTGAACCGGTATTAAAGGATATCTTAAGTATCGGTGTTGGAGTCCGATGGGCACTCACGCTGCCCAAACCGATTGAGATGAGGCCCCAGTTTGAGTTTTTCTGGGGACATCGCTTGAATAATGTAGATACCTCTTCAGGTGGTAAGCACGATCTGCAGGATGACGGCGTCCATTTCCAGTTTAGTATGAATATATTTTAATTCCTTGTTGATTTACGAATTGAGATTTGGGAGTTACGAATTACGATTTAGGCATGAGGAACGTTTTACTTGAGAGAAAAACCTTTTGCTTTGGTTTACTCAAGTTTAAAAGCATATTTGCTCAGTGTGTAGTACACACTCCGTCTGCTTACGCAGCCGCTCCTCTTTTTAGAGGGGAAGCACATGATGTTAAGTTTGCAAAACACTTTGTTCTGTTTTGAAGTTGAATTTTATCCATAATCTTTTAATTCAGAAATCTCAAATCAAAAATCGTAATTCGTAAATCTCACATCCCACTCATTTCCTGCTCAGCAATTTCAGTTAATCCGACTTGTTCCAAGAGAGATGCGCGCTGTTTCCTGAGTTCTCTGTCGTCTGGTGATTGTGAAATCAGGTCTGAAACTGATGAAAATGCATCATACCAAATTCCCTCTGAGGCGTATTTATGGTGTCTGTTTGTTTTTCCGGTTTTGTTGAGTTTTGCCAAAAGCGTATCTGGAGGTTCTCTCAGCTCAACAAAGCCTCCTGTGACTATGTCCTTAGACCTATGATTCGGATCAGTTACCAGTGAGACAAACCACTTGTACTTCTTGCCAGGAGCCAAGTGTGCCCCGTAATCGGAAAGATTGAGTCGTTGAATTCCGGGTCTGATATTGCTTCCAAGGGTTATTTCAAGCAGAGGGGAGATGGCTTCCGGATCGTTCAGGGTAAATTCTACTCGGCTGTTCGTGGGTTCATCCAAGTACCAAAAAAGTGATGGTTGCTCCTGAATTGTTAGTCCGACATGGTCTGGTACAATTGCGGTTAATCTATTTAAATTAGTTGTTCCTGTCCCACGGGTTCCGCCACCAACAAGGTTTGAAGCTGCACCGCGCATGGGCGGTTTGTATGTAGGTATGTTAACGGGTACAGCAAATTTTTTTTTGCTTTCTTCGGGTCTTACTTTCGTTAGAGTGCTCTTCTGCTCCTTTGAAGTATCTTCTGCTTTTATTACATATTCAGCAACCTCTAATAATCCGACTTGTGTGAGCAGAGAGGAGTACAGCTTTCTATATTCTTCACTATTTGATGGGGTTGCGATCAAGTTTAATGTGGTTTCGATTGCATCATACCAAATTCCTGCCTTGGCGTAGATGGCAGGTGTTTCAGTCTCCTTAGCCTGATCGAGTTGTGCCAAGAGCGTTTGGTCTGGTTTAATGCATTTAATCAGACCTCTTGTGATGTTGTCTGTTGTTCCCTTTTCATCTGTTTCTATAATTTTTAAATACCACTGGTACTGTTTGCCTGGCATTAGACGGATTCCGTAGTCTGCTAGTTTAATTGACTGTATGCCGGTTTTCTTCCGTATGCTGAGGTGTGTTTTGAGAAGCGGCTTGATTGCCTCATTATGGGCTAAGGTAAACACGATTCGATTGTGTATCGGTTGAGACAGATACCAGTAGAGAGAAGGTTGTTCATTTACCGTCAAACCGAGATGATTTGGTGCGAGGAGTGAGAGAGTAGTAAAATCACCTTCCTTGCCAAAACGAGTGGTTCTGGTAAATGCTCCCTGAGGCTCTTCTGTTTTTGGGGCGGTATATACTGGTGTCTTGAGGGTGGGTGTAGGTAACTGGTTTTGCACACCGGGACTTTGCTGTTTTGGTTTTTTCTGTTCTTCACTGGCACCTAAACCAGATAATTGCACTACTGAGATGAAACTAACTATCAAAATCACAATGATAACACCAACGCTTTTTGTCCGATTATGAATCATGACAATCTCCTCCTTCTCATTTGTAATTAATAATTTATGTAAAGAATTAATACGATTCCTTTACATTACTAATTTTTCAATGGAAATATTCCGCAATCCTGTTGAGAACCCTGAACCTTTGAACCCTGAATCCGTAAACGATTACTTTCCTGATCCGTTTCGTCCGACGATTCGGTAAACGGAGATCTTCTTACTCCTTCCTCTTAAAGCAGTTTCACCTACCTTGATAGCATTGAATTTGCGATTGAGATAACGTAGTGTCGCCTCTCCTATAAGAATCCGGCATGGGGTCTTCCTTGTGGTTTTGTCAAGGGCTGCATTGTCCAGACTTTCAAGACGGGAGGCTATGTTGGCGGTATCTCCTATAGTAGTATATTTCAACCGCTGTGCACACCCCAGACTACCAGCCACTAATGGACCGGTAAAAATACCAATTCGCATCCCGACCGTGGGAAGGTCTCTCTCTCTCCAATCGGCATTGAGTTGGTCCATTTTCTCTTCCATGGCAAGGGCACACTCAACCGCATTTACGGCATCGTAGCCGATCTCAGTCTCGCTGTTTCGAACAAATGGGATTCCGAAATTTGCCTTGAGACCGTCACCGGCGTAATCGTCTACGACTCCACCATGTTTTACTACCAGTTGGGACATGTTCTCCATATAGGTATTTAACCAGTTCATGAGCTCTTGAGGGGGCAAATTTTCAGATACCGATGTAAATCCTTTGATGTCGGTAAAGAGCACCGTGGCCGTCATCTTTTGAGAGCGTGGTCGGTTACCATCAAGAAATTGGTCTCGTTGTTGCCAGACGACATCAGCTACCTCTTTTGAAACGTGCTTTGAAAAGAGCTGCATAAGGATTTCCCTCTGCTCTTTTTCCTGTTTGGAGAGGGATGTGGAGACGACCACAGCAGAGAGGAACCAGGCAGTTGCCGAAGGCACCAGAGGGATCCACCATCCGATGATAAACGCACCGTAAACAATAGAGGCGTGTAGCAAGAGAACACTAGAGGCGAAGAGAGAAAAACGCCACGGTGATCGTATGCTGAGTCCCATAATACCTCCGATAAAACACCAGATAAAGATCCAAATTGTTTCAAACATGTCGCTCATTGTTCTTATAACAGATGCTCCTTCAAGACCTGCCCTCACTAATTGGCTGACGATTTGGGCGTGTAAGGCAACACCCGAAACGTGCTGATTGAAACGTAATCCCCGGCTATGAGGAGTGTAAAAAAAGTCTTTCACCCCTTGTGCCGTTACACCAATCATCACAATCTTATCGGTGATATTTTCCGGTTCAATCTCTCCAGTCAAGAGATCTGTTAATGAAATAGTGTGGAATGAATTGCGGACGCCTTTATAATCAAGTAAAAATTGGTAACCATTTGCATCTGCTTGGATGTAACCTCCTTCATTTGTTTCGAACGGTCGTATTGTGGTATTGCCCAGGCGTAAGTGAAGGGGATTAAGCTCATCTGGTTGGGGTACAACTCCTTCGTATTTGAGATAGATGAGAGCCAGCCGCAAGGCGAATGAATGCTCGACTGTTTCTCCGTCATCCATAAAGAGAATACCCCTTCGAACGATACCACCTGGGTCAACTATGATATCACAAAAACCAATCTGATCGGTATTTCTCAGCGTGGAAGGAGGATCTATTTTTGTCTCTTCCTTGTTGCCAAATTTATATATAGTAATGATATGGTTTTTTCTGCGTAAGATATTATCGAGGTCTTGACTACCGGGTGATATAGGAGTATCCCGGAAGAGATCAAGACCAATGGCTCTCGGTTTGTAGATCGTAAGCTTTTCTAACGCTTTAGCAATTGTGGCATCGGTTACAGGCCAACGTCCCTGGTTTCGAATATCCTGTTCAGAGATTGTTATGAGGACAATCCGGGAATCAGACTGTTGGTGTTGAGGTCTTAATCGTAAATAACGGTCGTAGACTGCAAGCTCAAGGGACTCCAGGCATCCAGTCATGCGGAGGCCCATGACGGTAATGAAAACCAGGGTGCTTACCAACAGACCGATAGAGAGTGGGGAGCGTAACTTTTTCCGTAATGATCTCATGTATACCTTAAATGTAATACCCTAACCCGAGCAAGTCGGAACGGGATTTGAGATTTACGAATTACGATTTGGGATTTGTTTTTGGTATTTAAATCGTACATCTAAAATCGTAAATCGTAATTTTTGCTAGAATTGGTCAAGATATTTTAGTAAAGACACTATAAGCAAAAGACAGTATCTATTTAGCGTCTATTACACACCCCGTCTGCTTGCGCAGCCACCCCTCTTTTTAGAGGGGATTATAGGGCACATTTTCGAAACTTACAGGTCCCCTCTAACAAGAGGGGATTGAGGGGTGTATTAAAGGGTTTTGCTAAATAGATAATAACATTTTACTGGTACAGAAAAAGAATAATAAATCTCAAAACGTATTTGTTACCCGACGATTTTTCCCGCCCAAAAGTACCATTCGGTACGGGCAGGTTGGCAGGAGTAAATCTGAATACTATTTTGATCGTTTTATTTTTGACCAACCGGTTTGTTAATCTCATTGTATAATCATTTTATCTGCTTACAGCCAATTGTTGATTAACAAAAATGGAGACCAGTAGCAGGGGTGAGCAAAACGTTGCTCCCTGATCAGCTTCAATTGGGCCTGCTGAAGGGCCATGGACCGAGAGATAGACGGATCCTGGATCTGTAGGTAAAATTCCGATATAAGTAACGAAGAGGCCTGATCATTGATGTACCATAACGTTGCGATGGCACTCCTGGCACCAGCCTTGACAGCAACACCGGCAAGACCCAGAGCGGCACGGTCGTCACCAGCCGCGGTTTCGCATGCACTTAAAATCAGTAGCTCAAGGGGGTCATCACGAAATTGAAAGAGACCTACAAATTGGCTGAGTTGGTTCATGGTGAGTTTGTTATCATAGGTGAGGAGAAACGAATCCGCAACATTGTTTCTGAATTGGCCATGTGATGCTATATGTACAATACTTAACTGCTCATCTTTCAATTTCTTTTCCATAGAGGAAGAGAGAAACTCTTCATTGACGAGTTGATTATCTCCGTAAAGGTTTCGAATTGTTTCAAGTTCTGTTGATACATTTGGTAGTGGAGGGAATCCTTGAACGGATTCCGTTAATCCAACCGCCAGCATCTTGCTCTCCTCCCGATCTATTGGGCGGGGGTCAGTAAGATTAAGACCCGGTGTAGTTGCTAATGCATATTTGCTGATAAGAAAATTTTCACCGTCGTGCAGAGCTGCCATGGGTATTGTGCGAAGTGGGCCATCGGGAACAAAGACCAGGGTATCTATCGATAACGATTCCAAATCCTTTATTAACGGGAGCATAAGCCATTCGTATAGTTTTTGTGCATGTGGAAGGTATTCACGTGTGGTTCGTTTTTCTAATTTCCAGCGGAATTCCCTCACCTCTTGGGTAAGAGTGTCTCTACTAATCGGAACTGAAAAGCGTTTGAGGTGGTAGCCCCTTTTGCTTGTGGATGCTGGTAGGCTCACAAGGAGTTCAGTCCTATTTAGTAAGAGTATTGGGTACACGATTACGGCCGTTTGAGAGGCAGATTCAGGAGTTGTTTTATTTGATTGCGCAGCATCAACGCAGTCATCGCGGAAATAGTCTCGCAGGTCGCTCAGTTTGAGTAGCTCTACCGCATCACGTGCTTCATCGAGATAGGGTTCGTATTGTTCTGCTGTCTTCAATGTGGCCGAATGTTGAAGGAGTAAATCTACCAGTTCAAAGTAGACAGACCGTATTGCCTTTCGGAATGATGCCTGTGCATTTTTATAACCAAGTGACATCTCTTCGCGAATAGATTGAATCGTATGGACTGCACGCCTGTATGCTGCGATAGCATCATCAGTTTTTTTCAATGCCTTGAGTAGGCGTCCAGATTGCCACTGCCACAGGTAGAGAGATTCAGACACATTCATTTTCTGTGCTGTGTGGATGGCCCTTCGGGTTAAATCGAGGGCCTCATGATAGCGATTCTCCTCTTCGTATAATGTACCAAGATTTCCCCATGCGTAAGATACTGCACGGTGATCTCCTATATCTGTGGCAACAACTGCCGCCTCATTGAACATCTCATAGGCAAGCAGTAAGAGTTTATCTTTGAGTTCTGGGAGATGAGGTCTCAGGTTGTGATAAGCGAGACCAACGTTGATTAATCCGTAGGCCTTATCATGTGAATTGGCCATATTTCTATACTGTTCTATAGCCATGTCTAGCAGTTTCTTTGCCTGTTTATAATCACCATCTTTCATGGAAACCGATGCCGCATTCGTGAGGGTCCGGGAAGCCAAAGTTCTGTTGCCAGTCGCCTTTGAGAGAGCCAGGCTCTTCACATAACTATCGAAGGCCTCTCTGTATTTTTCCTGTGCGGTGAAGAGATTTCCAAGGTTGTTGAGGATAATTGCGGAAAGGGATGAAAATCCCTGCTCATCTGCAATATCAAGGCCTTCATTTAGATAGCGGTAGGCCTGATCAACATTTCCAGTAGCCATATAGGCATTACCAATATTTCCGAGAGTTGATGCAATCTTTGACAAATTACCTATTTTTTCAGAGAGAACGAGTGCATGCTCGAGGTTCCTCAGTGCATTCTTAAATTGTCCTAGAGATTCGTATGCCCTGGACAAGTGGGTTATTACCTCTATCTGTTCCTCTTCGAACCCCTGTTTTTCATATAAATTCACGGCCATAGACCAATTTTCTATGGCACCTTTAAAGTCTCCTTGCTGGAATGATTTTTGTGCAAGTTCTGAATATTGCTCAGGAGTTGTGGTCTTTTTGGGAGAGAAGATGCCTTCAAATCCATAGCTGTTGGATAGAATGAAAGATCCTACAGTACAGTGAAAAATGAGGGTACGGAATAGAACTTTCCAATGAATTGTAAAAAGGAGTTTTTGCCACCAGGTGAAAACCAACTGTAACTCTGTTTCTCTCTTGCACATAAACATCCTCCTAACTGGTTAGCTACTTTTCTCCAACAACAGGATAGAACGATTGAAATACACTTATCTGATAATGGTTTCGGAAAAAATTGAGGGAGCATAACTGCAACCAAGATTTGGTTTCCCGTACAACTGAAAACCAAATCGATTTTAGTATATATGGCATTATTCTTATCTATTTATGACAAAGTTTCAACAAAAAAAGGGAGATAAAGTTTTTAAGTTTGGACCCCGATAATGATGATATTGCTGCATGATTGATCGGCTAAAATGTGACTCATTTCTGGAGATCTTTTCATGAAAATATCAAGAATATTGTATCTCTTCATTGCGATGTTTCTTCTTTTCATCACACCTCTATTTACTAGCAGTAACAGTGAATTGTTTGGTAAATCTCCAGGTGTAGGAACTTACGCATCTGAAAAGAGAGAGAGGTGTAGATTTACCCAAGATCAGAAAAGTGATTTCTCCTCGTACTATCAATGCCTTATGACAGCAGAGTCAAAAGAGTTTAACGTAAGAGTAACGAAACGAAATGGGGAGAGCGGTATCGTTGATATTTTTGATGGGAAAGAGATAGTGAATCCGTTACGGCAGGCAGTTAAAAGAGGTAGCTGTAAGCGTATTGAGTATTCAACTATGTCCTCTACCTTGGGAAGGTACATGGAAAACTTGTCTCGTACAGATTTGCGTTTACAAATGGAGAATCTCCATTCCCATTCTCCTATAGATCGCGGACTTGCTTCTCTCCTTTTGGGTGAAGCTGGTCCTCAAGCAGCATTTGCAGTCCCTGCCGTTATTAGGTTATTGGCTGATAATACGAATTTATTGAAGGAGGAGGGACCATTTGATGGATTGTGGCCTACCTATTACAGTGAGATCAGAGCAGAGAAAAAATGGCCTCCAACTATTAGTAGTGTCTCTGCATGGGCAATTATGAAAATAGGAGAACCGGCAGTTGGATCTCTTATCGAGGCATTACATAATCAAGATTGGCGTATAAGAAGGTATGTGGCTGAGCTTCTTGGAAATATGAAGGTTGTTTCTGCTGAAGGCCCTTTGGTTGCTGCCCTTAATGATAGGAACTGGCTTGTACAGGAATATGCAATGAAGGCGTTGAGGAAAATAAGAGGCAAAGATTTAAGAGATTGGAAGAGGAAGAAATCGGATATGAAACCGCTAATTGAAGTCCTGAAAGATAGAGATGAAGATATAGGGATTCGACGTGAGGCGGCAAAGGCACTGGGGAAGATTGGTGATACCAATGCGGTGGAACCTTTGATTACTATCCTAGATGATTGGAAACTCCCCTTTTCCCTTCGTGAAGATGTTGTAGTCGCACTTGGAAATATAAAGGATACCCGTGCGGTAGAATATCTTGTCATTGCTCTCAATGATTTTTTCACAAAAGATGTTGCAGCTGAGGCACTGAAGAAGATAACGGGTAAGGATTATGTGATACGGTAGTCTCTTTGATTTACGAATTACGGTTTGAGAATTATGATTTTTTAGTTTTAGATTTCTTTGCTACAGCAAAATGTCGCAATCTATTGAATCAAAACCAGTGATACACCACTTTATTTCCTTTAATTCTAAGGTTGTGTGCGTATTAATATCGATTCCATTTTATCCCCTCTAGAAAAAGAGGGGTGGCTGCGTTAGCAGACGAGGTGTGTAACAGATCCAGAGAAAATATGTATCTTTTACTCGTACACCAAAGCAAAGGTTTTTCTCACAAGCAAAACGTCTCTCATTCCCAACTCCCAAATCGTAATTCTCAAATTATTATAGATTTGAGATCGATCAATTCTCTCTTATTTTTCCCGAGGCCAAATGTGGCAGCGGTCTCAATATGTTTAGGAACGTTTGCCCGGTTAAAGAGGGAGGGGAGATTTTTTTCTCTTCTCTTCTCTTCAATGATATTCATTCCAATTGTGTCCATGGCTACCGGGTCTCTGCTCAACATGATACCGTTATAATCCCACACATACCGCTTCTTTGGCATGGGGCCCCCCTCGTATAGTCCTCGAATGCTGTTGCAGATATGGAGCTTGATCTTGTCCTTAATTGCTGGTATTGCGTTGAGTGCTGCTATGAAGGGGTCGCATGCATCGTCATGAAAATTGTCCGGGTGGCTGATAACACCATGAGAAATGTTCTTGAGAGCGACACTCACACCGGCAAGGCCATGGTCTTTGAGCAGACAGAGGTTTATGAGTGAATCAACTTCTTGGGTGAGGATGTTGCTAATTCGGACTGCTCCAAAACCACTGTCGTACTCCTTGTAAGAGCTGCCTGAATCTAGTGCGTCAGGTCCACCTCCCATATCAGTGGCGTAAATTTTTACACCTTTAAATGATGTGTTCAACCGAAAGCCGGACGACAACAGATGGTGTTGATATTGGTCCCATACAATGATATTGTTTTCGGGAACACCGATAGCTTTCAGGGAGTCAACAATTGCCCAGCAGATCTGAAAATTGCCGACAAGTGTATTAGAACCGAGGCCGTTTATCTTGATACCGACCCTTTCCTCTTCAGAAAAGAGCGTGCTCCAAGCTTTTTCAGGGTTCAGTGTTTGGGTGAGTGAAGTTATTCCCGCATCGAGCATCTGTTTCACTAACGAGATGTCAGGTGTGAGATTCTTGACAATGCTGTTCTTGCTTTTGACATCGACGACAAGGGATAAGGGATTCGATTTGATTGATGGGTGGAAATCGTGTTCTCCATCATCTTTTATCAAGTCAGGGGGTAACGGTATCTGTGGTAGTACACCTCCCAAAAGAGTTGTTGTGCACAAACCTTTCATAAATTCTCTACGGCTGGTAAATTTATCCATAGC
This sequence comes from Candidatus Scalinduaceae bacterium, assembly GCA_965222815.1. Taxonomy (GTDB): domain Bacteria; phylum Planctomycetota; class Brocadiia; order Brocadiales; family Scalinduaceae; genus SCAELEC01. Next base: position 2,319,149 of record CBDCUS010000014.1, on the reverse strand, counting down.
TTGTGTCTCCTCATTTTTGATACAATGGCTGCTACAAATCTATAAAATTTCTCGTTGCTATTGGGTAATCATCCAACGTTTCCATTTACTGCATAAAGGACAATCTCTTTGTATTTTCTGGAACGTTAAACATATATACTATTGACTATACCATTATATTATATTATGTTCAATCGTTGAATTTCCTTACCGTATGTTAGTTTCCTCTGAAAAAAGAGCATTAATAGGATGTGTGACTGTCAGCCTGAAGGTCGTTCTTGCAGGTAGATAGCTATGCAACAGCAGTGAGAGGTAAAACATCAAATAATGTTCAGCTGTCCTCCCCCCCGCCGGCATGCTAGTCATTAGGCCGGCAGGCAATGAAATGCAGACCAGAGAGCCGGGATGATTTGTCAGTAAAAGTTTTATGATAATGAATTGAGACTCCCACACCAACAATTATTTAATTGTGACAATTTTGTTACCAACCTTAAAATGATATTTTTGGTTATCACCTCTTTTTACTATTAATTCTAATGTAAGAAATATCTGTGTATCTCTGTTTATTTAGTCGATTTCTCAAAAAAGCTCATAGAATGATAGTTATGACCTACACTCACAGTTTTCAAAAGTCGGGTAAAATCATATTGAATTAACAGAATCTGGTTTGAGAAAAATAGATAATGCTGTTTACAAAGTAATGATTTCGTGGCAGGATATTGAAAAACTTTACATAAGATCTATCTCATCTTAAATTTGTCACAATGTTTGGTATGCAACGATTCATTGTTGTTTATCAAGCATATTTTGTGTAGTAATCAATTATTGAATGCTAATTTTATTATATTTGATATAAATTAATTACCATTTTATAAAAAAACTCATTAAATAGTTTGCATCTTGATCAAAAGCCGTTACCACGATAAGTTTTTGGTTTGTAGTGACATACATTTTTTCAAATTTTACAAATATTTGAAATTGTGTGCGAATTCTCCATTGAACTATAGAAAACATTATATTTACTAATTTAATTGGCATGTAGTTTGTTATTTAACCGTGATAAGAGAAATTTTTATTGGATTGTATTTACACAGATTTGAGGTGGTTTTGATTTGAATAATCTATCCAATTCTAGATGGAACAAGCAATTCTTAATCAAGTTTAGAAAGCAGTTTGTGATTGGACAACTTGTGTTGGTGTTCTGTTTAGGAATATTCTTTCATTGGATTTTCTCAAATCCTTCAAGCAAAAAACCTATAAGCGAAAAAGGTAATTCTGTATCTTACGAAATGGAGCAACAGAAGTTTTGGACATGTTCCATGCATCCAAATATTCAGAAGCAAAAACCGGGTAAATGTCCTATCTGTGGTATGGAGCTTATTCCGGTGGCATCTGAAACTAAGGATATGGAAATGAGAGGCATTCGACAGATTGTGATAAGTGAAGCCGCACGTGAATTGATGAACATACAGACTACACCTGTTGAACGACGTTACGTAACAGCCGAAGTAAGGATGGTGGGTAAAGTTGATTTTGATGAGACAAGATTGGGATATATTACCGCATGGATATCTGGCCGTTTAGATCGTCTTTATGTTGATTATACTGGTGTGGCAGTAAAAAAAGGTGATCATATGGTGTATATTTATAGTCCGGAGCTGTATTCCACACAAGACGAGTTGATCCAAGTCTTAAAACACAAGAGAAAACTGGAAGGTGAGACAACAATCTTTCCCGATGTGGTTGATTTGGTTGGACCTGTTCGTGAGAGATTGCGGCTGTGGGGCATGACTAAGGAGCAAATCCTTGAAATTGAGGAGAGTCAAAAACCGTCTGATCATTTAACTATCTATTCACCCATGAGCGGTATTGTAATTCAAAAAAATCGACAGGAAGGTGACTACGTTAATGTAGGAGATCGTATTTATACGGTTGCTGACTTGAACCACGTGTGGGTAATGTTAGATGCTTACGAATCTGATCTCGTTTGGTTACGATATGGTCAGGAAGTCATTTTCACAACAGAGGCCTATCCTGGAGATGAGTTTATTGGGAAAATAGCCTTTATCGAACCCGTTTTGAATGAAAAGACCCGTACAGTAAAGGTGAGGGTCAATGTTTCCAACCTTTCAGGAAAACTGAAACCGGAAATGTTTGTTCGAGGGATCGTTCGAACACAGATTTCTTCCGGAGGAAGAGTGTTAAATCCGCAATTACAAAAAAAATGGATATGTCCAATGCACCCAGAGATAATTAAAAATAAGATTGGTGTGTGTGATAATTGTGGCATGTCTCTGGTTAGACCAGAATCACTTGGTTATGTTGCAGTTGATAACGGTGAAAAGTCCAAGCCTTTAATTATCCCAGTTTCAGCTGCTTTAGTCACAGGTACCAGAGCTATTGTCTACGTAGAGCTTCCCGGATCTGACCAACCTATATTCGAAGGAAGAGAGGTAGTTCTTGGTCCGAGGGCAGGTGATTATTACCTTGTTAAAAGTGGATTAAATGAAGGAGAATTAGTTGTTATCAATGGGAATTTTAAGATCGACAGTGCTATACAAATCAATGCGAAACCAAGCATGATGACGCCATTGGGAGGAGGTGGCGGCGAAAATCATCACCATAGTAATGAAACAAAACCATCAAAAACTGGTGACGATAAAATGATGTCCAGAAGTAATGTGCCAGCAGAGTTTGAACGTCAGTTACAAAAGCTTGAATCTGCCTATGAGGCAGTATCATTGGCAGCCGAGTTGAAGGACATTGGACCGTTTCGTGATACATTGCAATCATTTAGAGAGATCCTCAGTGAAGTAGATGGAACTCTTTTAACAGGATCCCTTCAGATGTTATGGAGTGAGTTTTCGATGTTGTTGAACAACGATGTTGTGGAAGGAAGAGGTATAAAAAAGTCAACAGAAATTGAGCATTTGATTAATGTTATGGAAAAGAATATGGTGCGCGTACGCGATCAGTTTAATATTTCTGCTACTGTTCGAAGTATACATTCACCGCATCGCATTGAAGTTCCATCTGCCTTTAAGTCACAACTATTCAAATTGTGGGAGATTTATCTTACTATTCAAAAGGCTCTTTCGAGTGACGATGTGACACGTGCCCAAAAAGCTACTAAACATTTTGAAACATCATTGACAGCAATAAATCCAAAACCACTCAACGAGAGTGTTCATGATTTGTGGAAAAAGGAATCTACTAAATTTTTCCAGATAGTAAAAAGCATGAATCAGGCCAAAGATCTGAAGAGTGTTCGTGAAAATTTTTCATCACTCTCCCAAAAAATTTTTGACCTCATGGACACCTTTGGTTCTGAAGGGTTTGGAAATGTTTATCAGCTGCACTGCCCTATGGCTTTTGATGGTGAAGGAGCAATGTGGTTACAAGGAGACAAGCAGGTTAGTAATCCCTATTTTGGCCAGGCCATGCTTACGTGTGCTGATAAGGTGGAATTGATATTCAGCAATAAAACTGAGAAGCATGATGAGGAAAATAATCATGTACAGCAACAAAAAGCACCATCTATTTTTACGTCACATATCTTCAAACTATGGGATGGATACCTATCTCTTCAAAAGGCTCTTGCCAGTGACAACATGTCACTTACCCGTGATGCTATTAACAATCTTCAAGCAACGATAGAAAGAGTCGATACTACGAGTATTCCTGAAAAAGCGTATGAGTTTTGGACAAAGCAAATTCCTCAATTAAATCAGATTGTAACAAATATGAATGAAGCGGAAGCTATTAATTCTATTCGAGAAGATTTTTCCTTACTCACTGATGAACTATTGATATTGGTGAGAAACTATGGTCTGGAAAAGTTTGGAACTGTTTACAAACTACACTGTCCTATGGCTTTTGGAGGTAAAGGGGCAATGTGGTTGCAAGGAGATAAGCAGGTCAGTAATCCCTATTTTGGCAAGGCCATGCTTAAGTGTGCTGACAAAGTTGAATTGATATCTCAAGGTCAAACAGAGGATCCTAAGGGAACACACCATCATGAGTGAAGCCAATCATTTATCAGACCACACTCCCAGTGATAAGATATCGTTTCTTGACAAAATAGTTCTGTTTTGTCTTAAAAACAAGCTAATCGTAGCCTTGTTAATGCTAGCAATAATAGGATGTGGTGTATTAGTTGCTCCATTCGATTGGCAGGTTGGTAGCTTACCTCGGAAGCCGGTTCCTGTTGACGCGATACCAGACATCGGTGAAAATCAACAGATAGTGTTTACTGAATGGATGGGGAGATCACCGCAAGACGTTGAGGACCAGATTACCTATCCATTAACTGTTTCTCTGCTTGGTGTTCCAGGTGTTAAGACCATCCGTAGTTACTCATTTTTCGGATTTTCCTCCATTTATGTTATTTTTAATGAAGATATCGATTTCTACTGGTCAAGGACCAGGGTGCTTGAAAAGTTGAACAGCCTTCCCGCTGGGACATTACCTAATGAGGTTCAACCGGCACTTGGGCCTGATGCTACCTCATTGGGTCAAATATACTGGTATACGCTAGAGGGGCGTGATCCTGATGACAATCCAATTGGTGGATGGGATCTGCATGAGCTTCGTACAGTTCAGGACTGGTATGTCAGATATTTTCTGCTTGCTGCCGAGGGAATAAGCGAAGTTGCTTCTGTTGGTGGTTATGTGCAGGAGTATCAGATAGACGTAGACCCTGACGCTATGCGAGCTGCCAAGGTTTCCCTACAAGACATCTTTATGGCAGTCCGTATGTCTAACATTGATGTAGGTGCCCGTACGATTGAAATAAACAAGGTCGAGTATTTTATCAGGGGTTTGGGATTCATTGAGAAAGTCAGCGACATCGAAAAATCAGTAGTTACCGTCAATGAGAATATTCCAATTTATGTTAAAGATGTTGCAAAGGTTACGTTGGGTCCAGCACTTCGAAGAGGTGCCCTTGATAAAGAGGGAGCAGAGGCGGTCGGAGGGAGTGTTGTCGTCCGTTACGGTTTTAATCCCCTGGAAGCCATCAAAAATGTTAAACAGAAAATTGATGAAATTTCGCCGGGCCTCCCTACTAAGGCTGTTATTGATTACAAAAAAACAACGCGTAAAGATGTTGAGGCTTTTGCGAATGAGAAGGGATTTGATGCATTTAACGGAAACCTATTGAACCAGAAGGAGTGGTTGAAGTGGCTCCACACAAACGTGCATGAAGATTGGCCAGCTTGGGTGAATACCAGCCATATAACGGTGGTACCATTCTATGACCGCACAGGCCTTATCTATGAGACTCTGGGAACATTGAACACCGCTCTTACCGAGGAGATCCTCGTTACTATCATCGTTGTGATTGTTTTGGTGATGCATCTACGCAGTTCGGTTCTGATCAGCGCTCTGCTTCCAATTGCTGTACTAATGTGTTTCATTGGGATGAAAACATTTGGTGTGGATGCCAATATTGTCTCTCTGTCAGGTATTGCTATAGCCATTGGCACGATGGTTGATATGGGTATCATCATGTGTGAGAATATTCTGAAGCATCTTGATGAAGCAGGACCGGACGAGAACCGTCTCGACGTAATCTTTCGGGCGTCCAGAGAAGTTTCCGGTGCTGTACTTACAGCGGTTTCAACTACAATTGTCAGCTTTTTACCGGTTTTTACTATGATAGGAGCTGAAGGAAAATTATTCAAACCCCTCGCTTTTACCAAGACCTTTGCCCTTTTCTCTTCGGTTATTGTAGCATTAACCATCATTCCTCCGGCTGCCCATATCCTCTTTACGGCGAAAATCAGATCTCAAAGGGTTAAACAGTGCTTTCTCTTGGGACTGATTACGGCGGGTATCCTTATCAGTATTTGGTTTGCCTGGTGGGTTGGTATCATCCTGGTCGTACTGGGCGCTTATCATTTAGCAGAGGATTACTTACCTCCTTCTATCCGCAGCTACGGGAAATGGATAGTAATTATATCAGCTGCCCTGTTCGTTGGTCTTTTATTGACAGACCACTGGCTCCCGCTTGGCCAGGAAAAGGGTTTCCTGCGTAATATTTTCTTCGTTGCGCTGCTCATAGGAGGTTTGTTACTCTTTTTTCAAATATTTCAAAGATTTTTGTATGCGCCCATCCTAAAATGGTGTCTCAATCACAAGCTACTTTTTTTGTTAGCACCATTATTTATCATACTGTTGGGAATAAGTTCATGGATGGGAGTTGATCGTCTCTTCGGTTTCGTTCCACATACAATTCGAACTACAACATTTTGGAAAGGTATATCTAGTACATTTCCTGGATTTGGTAAAGAATTTATGCCTCCATTGGATGAAGGATCATACCTCTTCATGCCAACTACGATGCCGCACGCTTCAATAGGCGAGGTCCTGGATGTCCTCCAGTTCCAGGATAAACAGTTATCCTCTATTCCTGAAACAAATCTGGTGGTAGGTAAGCTAGGTAGGGTTGAAAGCCCTTTGGATCCAGCTCCCCTTTCGATGATAGAAACCGTAATTAACTATAAGCCTGAATACATTACCGATAAAGATGGCCATCGGATAAAGTTTCGCTATGATGAGATAAAGGGAGAGTTTGTGAGAGACCAGGAAGGTGCTCTGGTTCCTGACCCACACGGGAGACCCTACCGCCAGTGGCGCGACCACATCAAGTCACCGGACGATATCTGGAAAGAGATCGTTGAAGCTGCACACATTCCGGGAACAACCTCTGCGCCAAAGTTGCAGCCCATAGCTGCAAGAATTGTGATGCTGCAGAGTGGTATGCGTGCTCCAATGGGCGTTAAGGTTAAGGGGCCCGATCTCGATACCATTGAGAAGGTCTCTCTGGATATCGAACGGTTTTTGAAGGAAGTGCCCAGTGTAGAAGCTCCGGCAGTCATAGCAGATCGCATCGTTGGTAAGCCGTATATAGAGGTGGATTTTGATAGAGAGGCTATAGCGCGTTACGGACTCAAGATACGTCAGGTGCAGGATGTAATTGAGATTGCTGTTGGCGGGCGTCGCATTACGACTACCGTTGAGGGACGTGAGAGATATCCGGTAAGAATCAGATATCTCAGAGAATTGAGAGATCAGATTGAGACACTCGGCCGCATACTTGTCTCGGCTCCTGATGGTACACAGATTCCGATAGAGCAGGTAGCAGATATCAAGTATGTGCGTGGACCCCAGGTAATAAAAAGTGAGGATACCTTTCTTGTAGGTTATATACTTTTTGATATGAAAGAGGGACATGCTGAAGTGGACGTTGTTGAAGAGTGCCAGGGTTACTTACAACAGAAGATCGACAGTGGAGAGTTTATATTGCCACCAGGAGTCAGTTACACGTTTGCGGGTAGTTACGAAAATCAGATACGCTCACAGAAGACGCTGTCTGTTGTTTTACCGGTGGCCCTCTTTATTATTTTTATCATTCTCTACTTTCAGTTTAAGTCGACCATCACCACAGCGCTTGTTTTCAGTGGTATATTAGTTGCCTGGTCAGGTGGATTTCTGATGATCTGGTTGTATGGAGAGTCGTGGTTTCTCAACTTTGAGATATTTGGAACTAACATGAGGGATTTGTTCCAAGTACAAACGATAAATTTAAGTGTTGCTATCTGGGTGGGTTTTCTGGCGTTATTTGGGATCGCCTCTGATGACGGCGTTGTCGTTGCTACATACTTAGATCAAAGCTTCTGGAAAAGACGGATTACTACATACGTGGATGCAAGAAAAGCAACTGTTGAGGCTGGATTAAGAAGGGTACGTCCCTGTTTGATGACGACAGCAACCACTATCCTTGCCTTGATACCCATTCTGACTTCAACTGGGAGAGGTTCTGATATAATGGTTCCGATGGCAATCCCAAGCTTCGGCGGTATGTTGATTGAAATCATGACTATGCTCATTGTGCCGGTGCTTTACTGTTCTGTTCAGGAGTGGAAAATTAAATTGAAAATTAAGGACGCTCGCTTTATCGACCATGGCCAAGAAAATAAATAAATATGAGATAGCTGGGATTTGTATATTAATCAACATACTCTTGGTTGCAATATCCATGTAAAATAAGAAATAAACTTATGGGGAGAAGCTATTTTGGCTTCAAAGAGCGTTAATGATAAACACTACTTGAAGATTGTTTTTCTGGTAATATTTATTATAAGTGTGAGCCTTTCACACTATATTACGGGAACGGAACATAAATATCATGCTTTACATGAGATTTATAGAAGGCTTTATTATGTTCCTATCATCCTCTCTGCATTTTGGTTTGGTTTAAAGGGTGGCATATCTTGTGCTGTCGTTATAAGTTTTTTTTATCTCCCTCACGTTATTTATCAATGGGGAGGGAATTTTTTTACCAATGACCTTCCCAAGACATTGGAAATTGTTCTTTACTATATTATAGGGGTCGTAACTGGTCTCCTCTCGCAACAGCAGATGAATGCAACAAGAAATCTCGAAAAGACTATTCAGGAGCGTGATGAATCATATGATAAACTGAGAAAACAGGCAGAGATTCTTGTTGAGGCAGAAGAGCAATTAAGGCGTGCAGACCGTCTTTCCGCCTTAGGCAAACTCTCCGCTGGAATTGCTCATGAGGTCAGAAATCCTCTTGCTTCGATTAAGGGTACTGCCGAGATTTTATCAGATACGTTTAAACAAGGAGATAAAGAGTATGAGTTTGTAGAGATTTTGATAAAAGAGGTTAATCGGTTAGATGCTGTTGTTGTTGGAATCCTCGATTTTGCAAAACCAAAACCACCTGAACGAAAGTCATCAAACATTAATGACATTATTCTATCCGTTCTTAAATTAACTGAACATCAGATGACAAGATCCAAGATTAACCTTAAGACCTATTTAGAAGATCAACTTCCCTCTGTGTATGTTGATCCGGAACAGATGAAGCAGGTGTTTCTGAACCTTATTATTAACGCTGTTCAAGCCATGCCGAATGGTGGTATCCTTAAGATAAGCTCTCACTTGGATGATTCGAAAATTGTGTGTACCTTCTCCGATACTGGAACAGGAATTAGTAAAGAGCATCAGAAAATTCTGTTCACACCATTTTATACAACTAAAAAGAAAGGAACAGGCTTGGGGTTGGCAATTGTTTACAGGATCCTTGAAGGCAATAAGGGAGAGATTACATTTACAACTGAGGAAAACAGAGGAACATGTTTTATCATAAGCCTGCCGGTTGGAGAGGTATAAAAATTTAGAATTCCACAATAATTGAGAAGTAAGGACTGAAAGTGACTTCAACTAATAAAACGATACTGATAACTGATGATGATGAAAGTTTGAGAAGGGTTATCGAATATAATCTAAGCAATAAAGGGTATAGATTGCTCCTAGCAAGTAATGGAGAAGAAGCACTAAGGATATTTAAGAGTGAAGATGTAGATATCGTGGTTACCGATATAAAGATGGAAAAGATGGATGGTTTGAAACTTCTAGAGGAGATAAAGAGACTGAACAGCGATACCCTGGTAATTATGATAACTGCGCACGGCAGCGTTGATACAGCGGTAAAGGCAATGAAACTTGGTGCGTATGACTATATTGTAAAACCCTTTGATAGGGATGAGCTTAAGATTATGATTGAGAAAGCACTGAATCTGCAATCCCTGATTCTGGAAAATATGAGGTTGAGACAGGAACTGACGGACCGTTTCAGCATCAATAGTATTATTGGGAACAGTTCAAAAATGAGGGGAATATTCGATCTGGTTGGACGAGTTGCCAAGAGTGATTCAACCGTACTTTTGCAAGGAGAGAGTGGGACAGGCAAGGAGTTAATTGCAAAGGCTATACACTTTGAGAGTTCTCGGGCAAAAAATCCATTTATAACAGTTAATTGTTCGGCAATTCCCCAAAACTTAATGGAGAGCGAGATGTTTGGGTATGTAAAAGGGGCTTTTACCGGGGCGAATAAGGATAAATTGGGAAAGTTTGAAGCTGCAGATGGAGGTACCATCTTTCTGGACGAGATTGGAGACATGGATAAGGATTTGCAGGTCAAATTTCTTAGAGTACTACAAGAGAAATCTATAGATAAAGTTGGCGCAGCACAAGCTACCCCAGTGGATGTGCGTGTTATTACAGCAACCAATCTTTCACTAGAAACAGCTATTAAAGAGGGCAAATTTCGAGAAGATTTATTTTATCGAATTAGTGTAATACCTATCTTGCTGCCTCCGTTAAGGGAAAGAAAGGAAGATATTACGCTACTAATCGAGCATTTTATGGATAAACACGGTGGTAAAGAGTGCAAGTTGCTTCCAGAGGTCTTTGATATTCTGAATCGTTATGATTGGCCTGGGAATGTAAGAGAACTGGAAAATATTATTGAAAGGGCAATTGTCTTAAAGAAAAAGAGCAATGTAATTGGGCCTGAGGATATCCCTGAACAGATAAAGACTAAGCAATTTAGCAGTCCAATGTCACTGGAGATTCCAGATGAAGGGATTAAGCTTGAGGAGGTTGAGAGGGAATTGATAATAAATGCCCTGAAAAAATCTGGTCAAAACCAAACGAGAGCTGCTGAGCTCTTGGGCATTACGAGGAATACCCTTATATATAGATTAGAGAAGTATAATATAAATAAATAATTAATTACCAGCTTAGCTCGATAACCAACAAACCCTTTAATTGAGGTAAACTATGGAGTTAAAATATAGTAAAAACGCATTTCTTTATTTCTCTCAATTGTTGTTAACAGCTTTATTTGTTGTTGTGACAGTGAGTGAAATTATAAAAGCAGAAGATAGGAATGATATATTGAGAATAAGGTGGGTGATAGATGAAGCGTTGAGTTCAAATCAGGAGTTACTTGCCGTGAAATTGAGAAGAGATGCTGCAAAGGAGAAAATTCCGCAGGCCCGATCCTTAGAAGACCCTGTTTTAGGTTTTACTTACTATGGAGAGCAGAAGCAGACCAGAGTAGGAGAGGTTCAGGCGGGCTTTTCCATATCACAAAAGATACCTTTTTATGGAAAATTAAGATTAAGCGGTGAAATTGCTGAGTATGAGGCGATGACTCATGAAGAAAAGTTGAGATCACTTGAAAGGGTAGTTATTGCAAGATCAAAATCGGCGTTTTATGAGCTGTATTGGGTATGTAAATCTATCGAGATTAATGTAAAAAACAGAGCGCTCCTCCAGAAATTTTTGAAGGTTGCGGAGAGGAAATATGCAACAGGAAAGGCAACCCAACAGGATGTGCTAAAGGCGCAAGTAGAACTATCAAAGATACTGAATGAGATTATAACCCTTGAACAGATGAAGGAGACCGCAGTTGCACGAGTAAATACTCTACTCAACCGCCATCCAGAATCACCACTTGGATTTCCTGAGGAGGTAACGATAACAAAGCTTACCGTTTCTCTCAAAGAGCTGTATCAAAAGGCAAAAGAGAAGAGTCCTGAGCTGGGTATGTTTAAATACAGGATTGAAAGAGACAAAGCTGCATATAAACTTGCTAAGAAACAGTATTTTCCAGATTTTACGTTTGGATTTAATTATACAATGTTGAACGATTTACCATCAAGCGCGCTCTCTTCTCCAATTGGAGAAGGCAGAGACGCATATTCAGGGACATTGAGTATCAATATCCCAATTTTTCAAAAAAGGAAATATGATGCTGGAGTTAGGGAAGCAAATGCCAGGCTAAAATCGAGTGAAAAGGAGCTGAGAAACAGAGAGAACATGACGCTGTTTGGTGTGAAAGATTTCCATTTTAGGGTACAGACAGCAGAGAGGTTGGTCAAACTTTATCAGGACATCATTATTCCACAGGCGGAGCAATCTCTTAAAGCTGCTGAGGCCGGATATCAGTCAGGGCAAGTCGATTTTCTCAATCTTGTTGATAGTCAAAGAGTTTTACTCGATTTTAATCTTGCCTATTACCGATCTTTATCAGATTTTGGGATCAATCTTTCAGAACTGGAAAGGGTTGTCGGGATAGAGTTATCGAGGAAAAATAGATGATTGATAGAGTCATCGTGGTATGGCCATGGCATATTTTGCGCTATCTCTACAAATCTTGCAGAGAACATCTTTCGTATGGTTTCACAAGACCGTTTTCCCGCTCATGTGTAGAGGGTATGAGAGAAAAGAGATTTGGTGGTTCAAACACTGGGCTTACGTTCAAGCACTAAATAGGCTTCTCCTCCTTTGCTAGTTTACATTTTTCCCTTGATTTTACGAGAAATAATTATTACCCTTCCATTTATCTCTATATAAGCATATATATAGAGAGCACTTCTCAATTGTTATGCCTCTTTAGAATCTGTTGTAAAGCTGTATTTCTCGCGTGCATGGTAAATGGACGATGAGTTATAACAAGTTGTAGATGGATCAATAATACTCGAACTATATATCGCTGATATCTTATATAACAGTTTCTTATAAAAACCTATTAACAAGGTGTTCTTGTCTTAACTATCATAACGGATAGAATTGAATAATCTACGTAGATATACTAAAACCGATTTGGTTTTCAGTTTTGCTGGTAACCAAATCTTGGTTGCAGTTATCCCCGGACAAAAGGCTCCGAGGACTTTACTCGCTCAATTTTGTCGGATTTTATCCGAAAACCATTATCAGATGAGTATAGTTAATTAAATGCTTTGGAATTTCAATGTTACTAAATTTTTGGCAAGTAAGAAATCCGACGGGATGACTTGGACGGTCAAATAAGCACCAAAAAATAAATTCCAAATAACAAACAAATCATAATAAACAAACACCAATTCCAAACAGACTGATTTTGATCATTTCTGCCTGCTGACAGGTTGGTGAACATTGGAATTTGTAATTTACTTGTAGTTTTTTTACTCCTGCTTAGTTCTGGTTAGTCCAAGCTACGCATAATAAGGACCTAAGGATTTGCTGAAGGCATAATTTAAACATTATATCTGTTACAATCACCTTGGTTATTTGAGAAATCAGAAAGAGGGCACATGTCTGAACTTCCTCCAATCAGTGTTGATCCGAAAACTTTTTTTCCCCGAAACTGTCATCTTCCAGCTATGCCTGGAATTCTCATCAAGATACAGCAAGAGATGAATGCGGAGGATATTAATATCAAAAAAGTAGGGGAATTAATAAGTAGTGAACCCGCGTTGGCTGCTCAAGTGTTAAAGATGGTTAATGCCGCCTATTTTGGCATTAAAAAGAAGATTAGCGACATAGTAGTTGCTACAGCATATTTGGGTATCAATCAGGTTTACCGTATCGCTCTTTCTATAACGGTAGTCAACACTCTGGTAACGAGAGAAAAAGAGGCTTTAGGCAAGATATGGTTTCACTCTTTTTATACCGCTTTGTGTGCAAAATACTTGGGAAGTAAATACGAACCTTTACTGGATCAAAATGAGCTTTGGACAGCGGCACTGTTGCATGACATTGGAAAGTTGGTATACTTGAAATTGTTTCCCGACCACTACAAGGCATTAGATCAATTCTGTGTGGAAAATGGCACTTTTTTTTCTGAAGCCGAAACACACTACTCTCTTCCTCCAAGTGCACGTTTTGGTGCATTTTTATGCGACAAATGGGGGTTATCTGGAAAAATAAAATTGGCTTGTTCTTTCCATAACTTGAGTGATCTACCACAGTTTATGGGAAAGGGGGCTTCTGCTTCTTTTATCCGCCTGATTATACTGGGAAATCTTTTGGCCTTTTTGTCGGTTAATACACTCGGGCAAGAGAAACAAGAGGTTATTATGCGTGCCGCTCAGACGACTTTAGATATTTCTGAGAATGATGTGCTCCTTCTCATGTCTGATATCTATGCATTGAAAGAGGACGTGGTGGGGATAGGATCGATTGCTGGGTGATACGAGAAAGTGTCGTGTACAAACATATTGTGCAAACATATTTTATATTGATCTCCTTGGATATCCTTTTTCAATGAGAGATTACCCTTCAGGTATTAAAGTTACACATGGGCTATGAAGAGAAGTGGGATTTGGGGGAGAACATTGAGTTGGAACAAATTTTTTTTTAATGGACGCAGGACTTTTTTCGTACCTTGGATAGTAACAGTCTTCTTCGTTTACATCCCTCTTGTTCAAGCTGTGGATTTCTCAAAAGGTCAATGGGTTGATTTGTCCCATGAATTTTCAGAAGAGTCGATTTATTGGCCGACCGCAAAGACGTTCTCAAAGATAACCGTCTTTAAAGGGTATACAGAAGCCGGTTTCTACTATTCCGCTTACAATTTTGAGGCGGCTGAACATGGCGGTACGCATGTAGACGCTCCTGTTCATTTTTATGAAGGGGGTAACACGGTGGACCAACTGTCGCTAGAGCAGCTGATTGGGCCTGCGGTGGTAGTGGACATTTCGGAAAAAGTGAAAAACGATCGCAATTATCAATTCGCAATTGATGATGTATTGGATTGGGAGAAGGAGTATAGAACGATACCTGAAAACAGTATATTACTGATAAACACCGGTTCAAGCGTGTTTTGGCCAGATAGGAAAAAATATATGGGAACAGATAAACGTGGGACGAAGGCAACGGAGGAGTTATCGTTTCCCGGAATAGATCCAGAAGCGGCACGATTTATTGTAAGGAAAAGAAAAATCAAGGCGGTTGGCCTAGATACTCCCAGTATTGATTTTGGACCATCAAGACAATTTAAATCACATCAAATCCTCTTTGAGAACAACATTCCGGGGTTTGAAAATGTAACCAATATTGATAAATTACCGGCTACCGGGTCAATTGTGATAGCGTTACCAATGAAGATAAAGGGTGGTAGTGGTGCACCTTTACGAATTGTAGCCTTTGTTCCTGAAAAATAATTTCATTCATTGTCAAAAAGTTATCAGTGTCTGTTATTGTTTTACGAGTGCAAAATGAATCAGAGTGAAATCGGTTTTTGGATTCATGAAAAGAGTGTACGGTCGCTGTGATATTCATTTGAGGTAGGGATTTCTCAATATCCATCTTTTCTCAGCACCTTTTTATCTGCAGCTATGTTTTTTTAACATTCATAGAATAGAGATAAAAATGTTGAAATTTTATTCCATTTTGTTTTAATGTTGTTGCGTTCTCGTTTTCATATCTTACTGGTAAGAAAGTTTTTGCCATTCCGCACGTTTTACCCGCTGTTTTTGTAAAAAAATCCTTTTTGTAGGAGAACCTATGGTAAAGATAATCCGGGTAACAATACTTTTTTTTCTCATAACCTTGGTAGTTCCTGATGTTTTAATAGCGGGAGATAATGCACATGGTGGTGAAGCTCCCTTTCCCCTTAAGTTGGAGAGTTATCACGATGAGCATTTATCTTCATTGGGTGAAATCTTAATACATAGGATCCACGCAGATCCATTAAACTTGGTTGTTTCTATTCTGTTTGCCTGTGCCGTCTTTCACACTTTTTTTACGGGAAAATTCAGGAAATATGCACACAATCTTGAAGAACGACATAAGCAAAAACAGAAAGATCAAAAAAAGAGCGTTCAATATTCGGGTGAAGTGATGGAAGAGGTCAGTTTTCTTTCCGAGCTTTTGCATTTTTTTGGAGAGGTGGAGGTTGTTTTTGGGATTTGGGTTATACCCGTTTTCTGGATAATTGCCTATCGTTACGGTATGGATAATTCAATCTCCTACATAAGCAATATAAATTATACTGAACCTCTATTTGTTGTGGTTATAATGACATTGGCTGCTACTAGGCCTATTGTCAGGCTCTCAGAAAAGATCCTCTGTAAAATTGCAAAATTGGGTAAGGGCTCAGCAGCTTCCATGTGGTTTACAGTATTAACGGTAGGCCCGGTTCTCGGTTCTTTTATAACTGAACCTGCCGCTATGACAATCTCTGCCCTTGTTTTAGCCAAACAGTTTTATGCGAGAAAACCGAGTGTAAAATTTGCTTATGCTACCTTAGGTCTCCTATTCGTCAACATATCGGTTGGCGGTACATTTACCCATTTTTCAGCTCCTCCGGTGTTGATGGTTGCAGGGAAGTGGAATTGGGATTTCTCTTTTATGCTTTCGCATTTTGGATACAAAGCCCTCATCGGAATTATTGCTTCGAATGTATTGTACTATTTTGTTTTCAGGAGAGAGTTTTCCCGATTGGAAGAGCTAGAAAATTTAGCGGATTCCAAGCTTTTGATAAAATGGGATATGAGAGAAGATCCCGTCCCTTTGGGGGTAACAGTGGCCCATATCTTTTTCATGATCTGGACGGTCTATTTTTCCCACCATCCACCTCTCTTTATTGCCGGGTTTCTCTGCTTTCTTGGATTTGCAAAGGCTACCGGACACCATCAAAATCGCACAGACTTAAAACCGGCGTTGCTCGTAGGATTTTTTCTTGCGGGATTGGTAGTTCACGGAGGGTTGCAGAAGTGGTGGATCTCACCCATCCTGGGAAGTTTTGGTGAAGTACCCCTTATGATAGGGTCAACGGTACTTTCTGCCTTTAACGACAATGCTGCCATTACATTCTTGAGTTCTCTTGTTCCGACTTTAACGGATAGCATGAAGTATGCAGTTGTTGCAGGTGCAGTTGCGGGTGGAGGTTTGACTGTTATCGCGAATGCTCCAAACCCTGCTGGACAATCGATTTTACAGAAATTTTTTCCTGGAGGTATTTCTCCACTGGGCCTTTTGGTAGGTGCTATTGTGCCAACTGTAATTATGGGGTTGATCTTTATGTTTATTATTTGAAATCTTGTAGCAGATTGCTATTGGTTCAGACGAGAAAGAGATATTTTTTATCCATAATTGAAGATTGCAGATGAGTAGTAAAATGGGGGTGAGAACCACAACATACAATAGATCAGAGGCGAAAAGGGGCTTGCAGATCGATCATGCTAGACAGGTGGAGGTTTCAGTACTACATGCGTCAGTCTCAAATTGTATGACTGTGTGCCCGATGTTAAACTCTTTTTTGACTAAAGCGTTGATCTGTTTTGTAACAGTATGCGTTTCACTGACCATGAAATCTTTCGTGCAAACGTGAGCACTCATGGCATACATACCAGAGGTGATTGTCCAGATATGAACATCGTGAATGTCAATTATGTCGGGGAGCCCTCTTATACTCTGTTGTACAACTTCAAGATCCACATCTTTTGGAGTAGCCTCTAAGAGTATATCTACAGATTCGGTAATTAACTGATATGACCATATGAGAATGACAATACATATCATAATACTTAAGATTGGGTCGAGGATGTACCACCCCGTGTAATAGATAACGATCGCACCAAGGACTACTACAAAGGACGAGAATGTATCTGCTATCATGTGGACAAATGCGGACTTAATGTTCAAGCTTCCGTGACTTGTCTTAAGAAGAAAAGCGCATGTGAGGTTTATGAAAAGGCCGGCGAGTGCAACGAGAAACATTTGGAAACTTGCGATAGGTTCGGGGTTTATGATCCTCTTGTAGGCATGAAAAAATATCCACAAAGTGATTAAAAACAACGTTGTACCGTTAAACAGAGCAGCCAATATTTCAAGGCGATAGTAACCATACGTCTTCTTTCTTGTTGGTGGTTTTGATGCAAAAATAATTGCACCGAGACTGATGAGGAGAGCGAGCAGATGTGTTAACATATGTCCCGCATCGCTCAGTAATGCTAGACTGTTAGCAAAAAAACCTGCAACACCTTCAACGATAAACATGCCCCCGGTTAGGGAACAGGTCAAAATGAGCCTTTTTTGTTCTTCACTGCGGTGTGAATATTTGTGAGTGTGTTTAATGGTTTTCTCTGTTTCTCTATTACAATGCACTGAAAATAGTTTCTTTGGTTTATGGATACTTAATTTACATAGAGAACTCATTATAAAAAAAAGCGTGTTGAGTACAAGAGATTAATTTGCTTCGTTCGGTTCAGGTGATCACGAGAACGAACGACACATCAGTTCTTGAGTTGTGGAAGAGTCTGTTTCCTGTTTAGCTTTACTCACACCGTAATTATTGTCTGTTTCAATATCCCCCCTCTTAGAGACTTTATTCCCAAGAGTTCCTTTTGAGGACCCGGATGTTCATACTTGTCAGGATTATGGTAGGGCATTCAAAACATCGTGCGTTTAATGGTGTAAAGAAATTTCTATCAAGGGTATATTTTAAATGTCTTGACTCCGTTCTCTTCTGATGGTAGAAATTAATTCCTTACAATACATGCTGATCGAGAGTTACATGGAGGTTGTTTTTCTATCTTGCCTGCTCATTGTTCAGTTGAAATTATAGTAATCATTAAAGCGTAGATGATAAATGTTTATCTTGGGCTTGGATCGAATCTTGGGAACAGAAAAAGGAATTTGGATGATGCAGTTACCAGGATAGGTGGGTTTGAAGGCATCCGAATCTTAACTATGTCTGGCTGTTATGAAACAGATCCGGTTGGCGGGCCTGTACAGCCCGATTATCTCAATTGTGTAGTAGCGTTACAGACAGAAATTGAGCCGTTTCAATTGTTGCGGATCTGTAAGAGGATTGAACATGAGTTGGGAAGGAGGTCTGGTGTACGTTGGGGGCCAAGAGTGATAGATATCGACATCCTCTTATATGGTGATTTGGTGATTTGGTGTGATAACCTCAAGATTCCTCATGAACGAATGCACGAACGTATTTTTGTATTAGAACCGTTAAACGAAATATCACCGAATCTGATGCACCCTGTCTTTAAAAAAAGTGTTTTTGAGCTTTTATATCACACTAAGGTTTGCAAAGCATTGTAAATTATGATACTCCTTAAAATTGACAGATATATAGTTACGACATTTATACCATATTTTTTTGTGTGCATGTTTGCCATTTGTGGTATTTACATTGTTGTCGATCTTCTTCAAAATCTTGATGATTTTATTGAGATGGGTTCTAGGGCATTCCTTATGGCTGGTTATTATTATGCATTTATGGTTCCCGTGGTCTTGGCCCAGCTTTTTCCGGCAATTACACTCATATCGGTAAGTTTGGTACTTGTAAAGTTTGTAAAAAATAATGAAATCTTTGCTATGCAGGTAGCGGGAATGTGCCTGTACAGGATATTACTCCCTGTCTTTATCTTGTCAGTCATTATGTCATTTGCTGCTGTTGCAAATCAGGAACTTATTATTCCCAGGTACGCCAAGAAGCTGAAGAGTGTTCAGCAATCTACTTTCGTTGATAAAGAGAAGAGTAATATCCTCGTGGAAGATCCGGACAGTCACATGCTTTTCAGGGCGAGAATATTTAATGTTGCTGAAAAGAAACTTGAATCGGTCTTTGCTATCGGAAGAAACAAGAATGGCAGAAAGAAATTTACCATTAGTGCTGAAAAAGGAGAGTGGACAGAGGGGAAAAAATGGCTCCTCTTTAATGTTGTGCGTCACAACTACGATGAAAACGGCGATTGGGTAGCACCAACGATACGGGAGGATGAGTATTATCTTGATACTTCATTGACACCTGAACTTCTTGACAAGGTTGATGTCAACGCCGCATTGAAGAGTTTTAAGGAGTTAAAACAGTTACGTGAACAAGAACCTGAAAACCATCTCTATCGGGTGATGTTTCACGCTCGGGTGGCATCTCCATTAACAAATTTTATCTTACTCTTCTTGGGTATTCCTTTTGTAATTGGTTTTGAGAGGATCAGCAGGAGCGTGTTTTTGCGTGTAGGTATCTGTGTCCTTATCTGTAGTGCATTTTATGTACTGACCTATATATGTGCAAATCTCGGTAATCTCGGCATCCTTCATCCCATCTTAGCAGCTTGGTTACCCGTTGTTATTTTTGGGACCTTTGGCCTCTTCCTGTTTGATTGGATTCGTCTCTAGATCTAGAGTGATTGAACGAAAGTTCCCACTGCTGCATTACGGAAATAATATACCCATTACAAATTGGTTTTCGGTTTTCAGAATCCAATTTCACATGAAATTTAGACTTTTCTCAATCACAAAATCCTCGGAGTTTTCTATCCGGGGAAAATCCTCGACTTAGCATAACCAAGCCTCTGGTTTTGTTCAATCGACAATTCAAAATTTCAAGCAAACTCCTGCTCAGAAGTTCCGAAATCCATTTTGCAATGGGTATATCAACTTTTGTTGAATGGGTAAAATTTTTCCTCTGTACGTATTTAAGTCAATATATCAGAACTACTTATTTTGCTATTCCTCCATTCCAAATAGGGAGCTCTTGTCTGTTTTTGTTATCGTTTATCATGGGAACAGAAATTTTTTTTATTGCTGTTCGTTCGGTTGCGTTGTGGGTAAGTAATATTATATTAGACACTTACATGTTATTTGAAAAATGGTTTTTTTCTTTGGCACTTTTGGTACAGATATTGTGATTATGTCAAGTGGGTTAAATTTCTATAAATGTATAATTTTTTATAACGATACAAACCTTGGGAGGCGTAATCGTGTTGAGTAACTATTTAAAAAAAGGATATAAGAAGGTTAAACCTTTACTGGATTATTTTGTTTCAGTTGTCGGTTTGTTAACTCTTGCCCCTCTATTTGCTGTGGTTGGGGTAGTAACAAAACTCACTTCACAGGGGCCGGTGTTCTATACCCAGGAGAGGGTCGGTATGGGTGGTCGATTGTTTAAAATAATTAAGTTTCGGACAATGTACGTAGATGCCGAGTTAAAGACGGGTCCTATCTGGGCAGGTCGTAATGATCCACGGATAACTCCCTTTGGACGATTTCTGAGAAAAACGCACATTGATGAACTTCCACAACTCATTAATGTTCTTAGGGGTGAGATGAGTATTATTGGTCCTCGGCCAGAAAGACCATTTTTTGTAAAGGAGTTTAAGGGAAAAATTCGTGGTTATACGAAACGGTTAGCAATAAAACCCGGAATTACCGGATTGGCTCAGTGTTGTCACAAATATGATGAAACAATTCAAGATGTCCAGAGAAAGCTGGGTTATGATGTACTTTATATAAAGAGTATGTGTATGCTTCTGGACATCAAAATCCTCATGTTGACATTGAAGGTGAGTCTTTTTGGAGAGGTTACGCAAGAACCTGAACCTGTTAGATTGCAATTAACAGAGAGGTCTGAACGGGTTGTGTTTGCAAAAGCAGCTTAAACCTAGTTAGTGTTTGAACGAAAACTCTCCATCTACAGCGTTGCTGTAAAATTCCGTAATTTTCAAGTATAATGGTCTGTTCCGGTACGAAATTATTACGCGCCTTGTACTTTGGCAGTTTTGGTTCAAATATAGGGTTTCCGTCCTCTAATGAATTAACCGCGGACGGTGATATCCATTTCGATATTGATGAAGCGTGGGATTTGGCGGATTCAGGTTTTGGGGTTAATCTCTTTCGAGTATTGACCCATGAGACCGGTCATGCGATAGGTTTGGCTCATGAGCATAACATTACTGCACTGATGAATCCTTTTTATTCTGAAGAGATGCCTTTAGGGCTGCTAGCCGATGATGTGGCCGGTGCACAACAGCTTTATGGTAAACCATATGCGGATGGTATATCGGATGTGACTCCGGTACCGGAACCCACAACCATCCTCATTTTTACCCTAGGCCTGGTTGGTTTGGTTGGTCTCAAAACCAGAGAGCGTACGCGTAATAGCTAGATGTTCATTCAAAAGAGCGTAATCTTTCCCTAATCGTACCATCCTTGAGGTGTACCACAAGTTCACCATTACCCACAAACATCCTTTATGGAACAAATCTTTCCGGTCTCTTCTATACCCATCACAAATTGGTTTTCGGTTTTCAGAATCCGATTTCACATGAAATTTAGACTTTCTCAATCACAAGATTCTCGACTTAGCATCACTAAGCCTCTTGTTTTTGTTCAATCGAAAAATCAAAATTTCAAGCAAACTCCTGACCAGAAATTCCGAAAACCATTTTACAATGGGTATAAACCCTCAA
Source organism: Candidatus Scalinduaceae bacterium (assembly GCA_965222815.1). GTDB lineage: Bacteria > Planctomycetota > Brocadiia > Brocadiales > Scalinduaceae > SCAELEC01. The sequence continues at coordinate 2,297,316 of CBDCUS010000014.1, read as the reverse complement.
TCTCAATCTCTTAATTGTCCATTTTTTATTGGTAAAATATCCTTTGTGACGATAAGATACACAAGAAGACACTCCATTGCGACAGCTATAGATTTCAGCCTATTCTCATGTATAGCACGTATAAATCGGAAAACATATCTTTCTGTCCTACTACCGGATGAGGTGATAGTATCAGAATACATTGGAAGACCTTGTTATTTGCGATATTAATCCCTTCGCTCATTGCTCCATCAGCCTTTGCATTGTCACCTGAGGATCTCATTATTGTATATAATAAGAACATGAAGGGGAGCAAGGGTGTTGCGAAGTATTATGCATCGAAAAGGAGAGTGCCTTCATCAAACATTATCAAAGTTGACACGCCTCAGTCTGAATCACTTCGACGGCACGATTTTGAAACAAAAGTGGTTCCGCCAATTCGCTACGCCCTCAAACGGCTAAAGGGGAAAGGGCGAGACCCTTCAATCCTCCTTATGTACGGGATACCACTTCGAGTCGATGATATGGACGCTCCACATCTCCACGAGACTTATAAGAGAAAAGTCGAAGGTAAGGTACGGGAGTACAAGAGACTGGTCTTACAGTTGGGTAGCCAACTTGAAAGTATCATAAACGGAGGTAAGATAGTCACACCTTCCTATAAACGGCAAGATAGCGAGGCCATAACAACGAATGAGATAGTAAAAAGTGTAAACAAGACGATAGAGATGGCAACTGAATTTCTTGCTAACGGGACACCTGATGTGGGAGGAGACCTGAATAGTTACTCCAATGCGGCATCACTCCTTTTCAGAATGGTCGGGATGGCTCCCCTTGTCAATAATACACAAGAGAATGTACAAGATAATCCCGAATTGTTTGGGAATAATATCTTACAGTTTAGTACCATCCTGAACTGGCAGTTGATCGATATGTCGTTTAGGGGTTTTACACCCGATAAGGTCCTTGAATGGTCAACAGTCATTCGTGTGGTTAACGGTGTGGTAGGAGAACTGATCTTTTGGGATGCACAGCAGAAAAAACTGGTTGGAGAGATGATTTCCTCTTCCGTTGATAGTGAGTTAACATTAGTGTTTGCTGAAAACTATCAACTGTCAGGTTGGCTGCCCAATCCCTTTCTTTCCAAGTATGATAAACTGCCAGGTGTCGAATGGATGAGGAAGAAGACGATAATGGTTGGTCGCCTTGACGCCCCAACACCGGATATGGTTAAGCGTATTATTGATGATGCTATTAAAACGGAGGAGAGGGGACTGTTTGGGACTTTTTATATCGATGCACGAGGGTTGCCGGGTAGTGATGAGATAGATAGTCATGGGGAGTTCGATGAGCAACTGCGAAAACTCTACGCCATGGTAAAGGAAAAAGGGTGTTTGCCGGTTCTGCTCAATAACTCTTCAGAGCTCTTTACCGAAAAATCGTGTCCCAATGCTGCCCTCTATGTTGGATGGCATTCACCGGGAAAATACATCGACTCTTTTGGGTGGGAAACGGGCGCAGTGGGTTTCCATGTGGCACATAGCGGTGCGAGCACCTTACGAATAGAGGAGAGTGAGGTGTGGTGTAAGCGGATGATCGAGGAGGGAGTAGCGGCAACATTAGGAGCGGTTGAGGAGCCACATCTATCCTCTTTTCCTTTGCCGGAGATATTTTTTCCACTCCTAATGACAGGGAGATTTTCGCTTTTGGAGGCCTATTTTAAGAGCGTTCCCCATCTCTCCTGGAGACAGATCCTGTTAGGGGATCCATTGTACTCGCCATTCAAGAATACTCCCTGTATAGACCTTTCCGAATTGTAACATCCGAAAGAGCAGATTCAAGAAATAAGGATTTAGTTACATGATGTGTATCTCTTAATTTAATTTATCCCTCTTCGAACTTGTTAGGTTTTATATATTCATTATATGGCATGGATCTCGGCTTGTATCAAGAGCTCATGGTTTCCAAGAGTCTCTCCCTTTCTCTTGTTCCTCGGTTTCATTGCTGTAGAGAGATTGATAGACCTTCTTTCTCAGCACTATGACTCTCTGCACACCGTTGCTGAGTATGACGCATATATCCTCTATCCTGTAAAGACGCTGGTTGTTGCGATCGTCTTATTGCTTTTCTGGAATCGATATTCCGAAATTGATTTCAAACAGCTCTTTTCATGGAAGAACCTCTCAATCGGGATTTTGACCGGGATTGTTGTCTTTCTCCTCTGGATTAATATGGATAGGGGATTTTCCGTAATTGGGAAATCTGAGGGCTACGACCCCTCTCTTGCCGGCCCGCAATTCCTTGTTTACCTAACAATATCGTTCAGGCTCTTTGGGGCTGCTGTTGTGGTTCCGATATTTGAGGAGTTGTTCTGGAGATCATTTCTTATCCGTTACCTCATCAATCCACGCTTTGAGGATGTTCCGGTTGCGAAGTTTACCTGGGTATCTTTTATCATATCATCCGTTCTCTTTGGGTTTGAACACAATCTCTGGCTGGTGGGAATTGTCGCAGGGATTTCATACTGTCTTGTATTGTACTCCACAAAGAGCTTGATCACAGCCATTTTATCACATGGGGTAACGAATCTGCTACTCGGGGTTTACGTTCTTTCAACCGACAATTGGCACTTCTGGTGACATTGGTGCTGGTTGAGGATGTTATACCCATCACGAAGTGGTTTAGGAATTTCAGGGCAGGAGTTTACCTGAAATTTTTGTTTGTGATATTTTTAATACTCTAACGCCATTAATAAACAAATCTGATTATCGTGCTTCATTTAAAAATGATAAGAGTTACTGGTCAGAAGAACGTGAGATCGAGTTTTTGAACATGGCTGAGTTAACGTTTATATGAACAGGAAAGGGGAGGCTTTATGTGTTGTAATAGGAAAAAAACCTTTAACACAAAGAAAAAAGGTATTCTGCTTCTTTTGATCTGCTTTCTGTTTGTATCTGTCATCTCAGGTTGTGGCAGTGATCTGAATTCAGTTGTAGTAATTGCCACGGCCTTTAACTCTGTCCCAAATCAGACGGACAAAAACCCTACTATTATGGCATGGGGAGATACATTAAAACCAGGAATGAAAGCGATTGCCGTATCAAGAGACCTTATCGATCTCGGGTTAGTTCATAATACGGATGTTACTATTGAAGGACTTTACGGTAAATATAAAGTGTTAGATAAAATGAATAAGAGATGGAAGAGGAAAATAGATATATTTATGGGTACAGATATTAAGGCGGCAAAAAAGTGGGGGAAAAAACAGGTGAAAATAAGCTGGAACAAACAAGAATAAGATTTTCCAGCTTAGCACTTCATGTTACGGGGCTGGTTTTATTAATTTTTTGAATTTGGAGGTCTTAAATGCCACTATCTCATCATCGTTAGTTAAGCAATTTCCTGAATTTAAAGAGAAGATTCATGAATTGAAGATGGAGAATAACCATTTTGCAGATTTAATGAAGAGATATGAAGATGTTGATAAACACGTTTTTCGGATTGAAAGTGACGAGGAGCCTACTGGTGACGAATATCTTCGGGAATTAAAGAAAAAACGTCTACAGCTTATGGATGAGATTACCAGAAGTCTTACAATCTTTCTCCTCCTGGAAAATCTCCCACTTCATAAGGTGAGAAAATTCTGTTGAATATCACAACATAGTGACCAAATTTAAGTAAGAGGTTCTGCTTATTTACTCACAAAATAAATTTTTTCTTCTCATCTCAGGAGAAAAAAATGTTGAGAAACAAACAGAGGATCTAAGGAGATTTGAAAAGTGGTATATTTGTAACATTTATAACTACAGAAGCTTATATAATTCTCAATTAATATTTTGTTCATCGTTGTTCATAATAATGAACAAACAATGAGTGGGAAAAATAATTTTTTCAACGATTCCCATTAATTGGTAGAAATCTTGCTAGGAGAAACCTTGCTAATTGTTTAAGGAGAAAAATATTTTCTTTAGATAACATATCGATTTTATCTTTTACATAGGACATATGTGTAATGTGGTTACAAATAGGATATCTAAAAGTCTCATTAGTTATTAAGGCATTAGAGGGAAATAGATGATGGGAAATCCGACAATATTAGTTGTTGAAGACAACCCAATGAATATGAAGCTTGTAAAAAGTCTTCTCAGTTTGGGTAAATTTAATGTCCTCGATGCTGGTGATGCCCAGACCGGAATTAACTTATCATTGGAACATAAGCCTGATCTTATCTTGATGGATATCCAGTTACCAGGTATGGATGGGTTAAGTGCAACGAGGATTATAAAAGAGGATCCTCTCTTAAAACCGATACCGGTGGTAGCATTAACTGCCCATGCCATGATGGGTGATGAAGAGAGGACCAAAGTCGCCGGCTGTGACGGATATATTACCAAACCAATTAATACGAAAAAATTCCTTGGAGAGATAGCAAAATTTCTTCAAAAAGAGACAGACAAGGAGGAGCTCCCTGAGAGAAGGAACATCAGTTATAAAAGTAGGATCTTGATCGTGGATGATGAGCCATTGAATGTAAAGTTATTGACGGCAAAACTCCCCCCTGATGAATTCGAGGTTATCAAGGCCTATAGTGGCATTGAAGCCCTAAAAAAAGTTTCTGAGACCAATCCCGATCTAATCCTCTTAGATATTATGATGCCAGAAGTGAATGGATATGAGGTGGCAAAGAGGCTGAAGGCAAATCCAGAGACAAGGGATACCCCCATTATTATGGTAACAGCCTTAAATGATAGTGCGGAGAAGGTTAAGGCCTTTGAGGAGGGAGCGGAAGAATTCATCAGTAAACCAGTAAACAGTATTGAGCTTCTAAAAAGAGTAAAAACAACTCTTTGCCTTAAACAGTATCACGAGCAATTATCTATTCGCAGGAAAACTAATGAATCATTTTTTGTTTCCACCAGTGATGAAGAGACAATGAAAGACGTTAATGATGAGCCCACAGTCCTCATCGTAGATGACAATGAAAAAGATTTGAAGTTGGTTCAAGGACAACTCCACAAACAACCCTATCGACTTTTGTTCGCCCAAAACGGTGAAGAGGCTTTAAAACTTATTCAAGAGGAGCAGGTAGATCTCGTATTACTGGACATTGTATTGCCTGGGATAGATGGCTTTGATGTCTGTCGTCGCATTAAGGAGATGAAAGAGGCAGGGAATATACAGATAGTCTTAATTACGTGTCTTCACGATTTGGAAAATAAGATTAAGGGTACCGAACTAGGTGTTGATGATTACCTGATAAAACCGATTAATGGTCGTGAAATAAGGTTTCGCTTAACTACCTTGTTAAAGAAAAAGGGTTATCTGGATAAACTTTGTTTCGTTTATAAGAGAGATGTCGGTTCTGTTACTCTCGATGAGCTCACGGGGCTTTATAATTATCGCTATTTTGAGAGATTCATAGAATTTGTGGTAGATAGTGCATCAAAAAATAACTATCCGGTAAGCCTAATTCTGATGAACATTGATGAACAGAAACATCATGATGAAATCCCAGGACATTCATCGAGAGACACGTTAGTGAGAGAACTAACGAAAGTGATGAAAAGCAATATTCGTGAGATTGACCTTACTTCACTATATGGTAGTAATGAATTTGCTATTGTTTTGCCATACTGTCCAAGAGAAGAGGCAGAGCTGACTGCCGAAAGAATCCGCAAATCCTTTACTTCACACCTCCACACTCATGACACCCTTAGTCCTACAGCTAATATTTCACTCAAGATAGGTGTTGCCTCTTTTCCGGCAGATGCCTCCTCAACCAAGAAATTGGTTCACTGTGCAGAGCAGCTACTCCAGAGGGAAATGAAAGAAGAGAACAACCACATTATCAATTAAAAACGTATGTATTAGATTTGTTCAATATGAAAGGGATTCCATATGAACCGTATGCACAGAAAATGTAAAGAAATTTTTATCTCCTCCATGCTTCTTCTTTTATTAAATATCCCTGCTTTTTCTCAAGATGTTACAGAAATGTTAGACTTTACAAATTTAAGCCTTGAAGACTTGATGAACGTCAATGTGACTACAGTGTCAAAAAAGCCTGAGCGACTACTCAATGCGGCTTCCGCTATCTATGTTGTAACTCAAGAAGACATTCGACGCTCTGGTGTAACAACTATCCCCGATGCACTGCGAAGCGTACCGGGTATACAGGTAGCACGTATTAGTGCCAATACTTGGGCCATCACTTCACGAGGTCTTAACAGTCGTTTTGCGAATAAATTACTGGTATTGATTGATGGCCGTACCGTGTACACTTCACTGTTTTCTGGTGTGTTTTGGCAAGTACAGGATACCCTTTTGGAAGACGTTGATCGCATTGAGGTAATCCGCGGTCCTGGGGCGTCACTTTGGGGTGCCAATGCCGTTAATGGAGTGATAAACATTATTACCAAACGAGCGAAGGATACCCAGGGTGGACTGTTAACTACCGGGTATGGAGACGAAGAGCAGGGGTTTGGGAGTCTGAGATATGGAGGTACAATTGGTAGCAACGCACACTTTCGGGTTTACGCCAAATATTTTAACCGTGATCATGCAGCTTTACCATCCGGGAAAGATGCCAAAGATAGTTGGGATGCAGTGCGTGGTGGATTTCGTATCGATTGGGATTGTAGTGATAAGGACTCCTTGACTCTACAGGGAGACATCTATAACGGGGTAGTCGGACAGAGTGATACATCTTTAACCTCTACCTTTCCCTTCACAAAGACTTCTAACATTGAAACAGAAATAGCTGGTAGCAATGTACTAACACGATGGAAACGAACCTTTTCTGAATCTTCTAATATTAGTCTCCAAGTATACTTTGATCGAACTGAACGAGAAATTGCTGAGTTTCGGGACGATAGAGACACCTTTGACGTTGATTTTCAACATAGGGTGAAAATTGGCACGAGGCATGATACTGTATGGGGATTAGGTTATCGGTTAATCCACGATGAAATAAGAAATTCGTCTACTATCATATTCGATCCAGATAGCCATGATATGCATCTCTTCAGCGGTTTTTTGCAAGATGAGATCTCACTTATTAAAGATCAGTTACGACTGACGGTCGGTTCTAAGTTTGAGCATAATGATTTCACTGGGCTAGAGATTCAGCCAAATGCTCGACTGCTCTGGAAACCACATGAACGCCAGTCAGTCTGGATCTCATTCTCTCGGGCAGTGCGCACTCCCTCTCGTGCAGAAAACGACGTTCGGCTCAATCAATTGGTCTTCGCCCCCAGTAAGGTTTCTCCTTTTATACCTTTCGACCTTGTTTCATCATTTGGTACGAGTGATCTCGATGCCGAGAAACTCTATGCCTATGAGCTGGGATATCGCATCATTCCTTCGGACAATCTATTGGTAGATATTACTATGTTTTATAATAACTACGATAAACTTATCACCATAGAGCCTGTCATGCCATATATTGAAATGGCACCTCAACCACCCCATTTCGTTATTCCCAATATTGGAGGGAACAAGATGGATGGGGAGGTATATGGTGCAGAGCTAGCGATAGATTGGAAACCGTTTGATTGGTGGCACCTGAAAGCTTCCTATACGTACATTCAGATACAGATGCACCTCGATCAAAATAGTAACGATACGATATCTGAGAGCGCCGAAGGGGCAACACCACATCATCAGGTCTTCCTAAGGTCTTCCTTCGATCTGCCCAAGAATCTGGAGTTTGATATCTCTCCTCGCTATACGGATAATCTTCCAGCCCTAAAGGTTGACAGCTATGTGACCCTTAACGCTCGGTTGGCATGGAAACCACTTGAGAACCTGGAAGTGTCATTGGTCGGTCAAAATTTGTTTGATAACCACTATCCTGAGTTCAAACAGAGCGTATTTGTAGATACCGGTTCCACGGAGGTTGAGCGCTCTGTATTTGGTAAAATTGACTGGAGATTCTGATTCATTTAAAACCATGAATGAAAAAGGAAAAACAGACCCAATATATTATAAATTCGAATGGCGGTACTAACAAAAAAAACTGGAGTTACTATTATTCTCATTTTACTACTCATTTTTGCCGGAATAAGAGGTGGTGCATCTGTTCTATACGCCAAACCAAACTTAAAAGAGTACTCTGTCAAGGCCGCATTTCTCTTTAACTTTGGAAAGTTTATCGAGTGGCCTTCCGGTACATTTCCGAATAGCTCATCTTCTTTAAACCTATACATCCTTGGTAACGATCCTTTTGGTGAAACACTGAAAACAATAGAGGGTAAACTTGTTAAAGAGAGGGAATTGGTAATTAAAAAGTGCTCTCGCGTTGAAGAGATAATTGGGTGTCATATCTTATTTATCTCTTCATCAGAAAAAAAGAATTTATTAGAAATTTTCGCAAAAATAGAGAATATGCCAATATTAACCGTGGGAGAAATAAAGGGGTTTTGTAAATCAAGAGGAATCATAAACTTTAAAACCAAAAAGAAGAAGGTGCTCTTAGAGATTAATGTGGACGCAGCACAACGTGCCGGGCTGAAAATAAGCTCAAAGCTCCTGAGATTGTCAGAAATCATTAAAGAGAGGTAACGGCAGTGTGGGAATTTCGAAATGTCTCCATAAAAAATAAGCTTACAATAATCATTATGATCATTTGTAGCATAGTGCTACTCTTGTCTTCGGGAGCTTTTATTACAACCGATTTATTTGCTGTCCGAAAGTCTATGGCAGGCAAACTGTTAACCATTTCAAACGTAATTGGAGAAAACAGTACAGCAGCAATTACTTTTCATGATGAAGAGACCGCAGAAGAGATCCTCTCGTCTTTGAGTGCGGAACCAAACGTTCTCTCCGCTTTTCTTTACAATAGTGATGGTACTTTATTTGCAAAATATATTAGTGGGAGTGTAGACTGGAACTCGCTTGCAAAAAAGAGGAAAAACATTTTATTGAAAGGAGAGGAGATTTACCTAAGTTGGTCAATAAATCCGGATGATGGACCAATTATATTGTCAAATAATACCTCGACCCGTCATACAGGAGAGACTCTATCATCAAACCATAAACATGGAGCTGACCAAGATATATCAAATCACATGATGAAAAATGAGCACTACTTTTGGGAAGACCATACTGCATTACCGAAAAATATTTCAGATGGTTACACATTTTGTAACGATCACCTAGACGTCTATTCTACTATTATTCTCGATAGCGAAATCATTGGTGCTATCTCTATGCAGTACGGTTTAGACGAGTTGCACTCTCTTATAAGGTGGTATATATTAATAGCAGGGAGTGTATTTATCATATCTTTAATTTTTGCTTACCTGCTTTCATACAAGTTCCAGCTTGTTATATCGAAACCTATTTTATATCTGGTTAAGACCATGCAAGAGATAACGGGGGAAAAAAATTATGCGGTCAGGGTAAAAGAGTGGGGGAAAGATGAGATTGGTACCCTTATTGAAAACTTTAATGAGATGTTGACACAAATTCATCTCCGTGATGAAGAACTTGAAGAGCACCGTAAAAACCTTGAAGAGAAGGTTGCTGTTCGTACCGCTGAATTTCGAGAGGCTACCGAGAGAGCATGTACCATGGCACAACAGGCTGAGGCTGCAAATCTTGCAAAAAGTGAATTCCTGGCAAACATGAGTCATGAACTACGTACTCCCCTCAACGCAATTATTGGCTTTTCCGAGGTCTTGGCTGATAAACATTTTGGGGAATTGAACGAGACTCAGGAGGAATATACCCATGACATCCTTTCAAGTGGAAAACACCTCTTATCCTTGATCCAGGATATACTGGATCTGTCAAAAGTGGAGTCTGGTATGATGGAGCTTGATCCTTCTGAATGTAATATAAATTTACTACTTAAGGGTAGTTTAACCATGATAAAAGAGAAGGCATCGAAAAAGGGTATCCAATTATTCACAGAATTAGCAGACATATCAGAACCCATTTTCGCTGATGAAAGAAAGATCAAGCAAATTACCTTTAACCTTCTTTCAAACGCGATCAAGTTTACTCCAGATGGAGGGATTATCCATATCAACACAGAGATGGTTGAGAGTCACTGGTTACAGGATCATGTGCCTATATCTTTTCAGGAAGATATATTGTCCAATCTGGATGAGAAACATCACATGTATCTCAAGGTATCGGTAACCGATACAGGAATCGGTATTAAGGGTGAATCTTTTAAGATGATTTTCAATCCGTTTCAACAAGAGGACACCTCTACCTCCAGAAAATATGGTGGAACTGGACTAGGTCTCTGCCTAACAAAGAAGTTTTTGGAGTTGCACAAGGGAGGTATCTGGGTAGAGAGCCAGGTTGGTAATGGCAGTATATTTACCTATATTCTACCTTTCTTAACTGTACAGCATACTGAGACCGCTCCTCTTATAGATACTATCGATGAAGGAGTTGCTCATTAGTCGCTTTTTTATTTAAAATATTCGTAGAATATTTTAAGAGACAACATAATTGGAGAAAAGGAATAATTGGATAATAATCTTCAAATAGCATATGAAAATGGAACAGGAGCTCCTTTCACGGATAGCCTGACGGGTCTTTTTAACCACGGTTTTTTTCTGATAACGTTAGAAAATGAGATAAAACGGGTGAAACGATACGGTACAACCTTCACCCTGGCCTTAATCGATGTCGATTCATTTGCTCGATTTAACAAAATGCACGGTACTTTGAAGGGGGATAGAAAATTAAAGGAGATAGCCCAGAAGATCAAGGAGAATATACGGGATGTAGACCTCGCTGCAAGATATTTAGGAGATGTCTTTGCTCTCATTCTCATTAAATCGGAGGCAGCTCAATCTTTAGTAGCAGCAGAAAGAATCATGCATGCAATGGAAAAGTTATCTGATGGGAACAAAACAACCTTGAGTATTGGTCTTGCCTCTTGTCCGGGTGACGCTACTAATAAAGAGAGCCTAATAAAAAAGGCAGAAGAGGCCTTGTTGCAAGCCAAAATCATGGGGAAAAACAAGGTATACTTCTTTGAGAAAATGAAAAATTCAGCGATAGAACAGCGGCCAAGGATATTAATCGTTGATGATGAGCCACGCAATTTAAGGCTTTTAGAAGCTCTCCTACTTCCATTACATTATGAGGTCATTAAGGCATCAAATGGAGAAGAGGCTCTTTCTCTCGTTGTTAAGCTGGATGTAGACCTGATTTTGTTGGACATCATGATGCCTGAAATGGATGGGTACGAGGTCTGTCGTCGTTTAAAAAGCAGTGAAAATACCCGGTTGATTCCCATTATCATGTTAACAGCATTGACTGACAAAGAGGCAAAAATCAAAGGTATTGATGTTGGGGCGGATGATTTTATCTCGAAACCACCCGAGAAAACGGAACTTGTTACCAGGATAAGGACCCTCATAAAAATGAAAACTCTCAACAACAATTTGACGAGTCTTGAGAGCGTCCTCTACTCCCTGGCAAATGCAGTTGAGGCCAAAGATGAATATACAAAAGGTCACATATGGAGGGTATCTAAATTGTCAGAGGCGCTGGGCAAAAAGTTGGGTCTATCGGATAAAAATGTCAAGGAGATTAAGTTTGGAGGTATCATACATGACATTGGTAAGATAGGGATACCCAATGCGATTTTAAATAAACCTAGTGCCCTAGATGCAAAAGAGTTTGAGATTATGAAGGAACACTCCTCTATTGGTTATAACATTTGTGAACCTTTAAGGAAGTCTTTGGGAATATCATTGGATATCATACTTTACCATCATGAAAAACTGGATGGCAGTGGTTATCCCGAAGGTCTGAGAGGCGAATCAATTCCAGTAGGGGCAAAAATAATGGCAGTTGTTGACATATATGATGCCCTGGTGACAGACCGTCCTTATCGAAAAGGTATGCCCAAGGAGAAGGCTCGGGACATTCTCCGGCAGGAAGCTGATCAGGGAAAGCTGGACAGGCAGATAGTAGAGTTTTTGATAGAAATGACAGATTGATACTGACTTGATTGACCCTAGAGTAACACCGAGGTTTTAAAGAGACTATTCATCTGGAAGAATTGAAAATTTTTTAATGATAAGAGGATCGCTCAATAACACTTTTCCACAGGAACGAATTCATAATGAGTAATGATAATAGTAATGACAAAATAAAGGAGTTACAGGAAGAGAATAAAAAACTGCGTTTAGAATTGAAAATAGCCAGAGAAAAAGTTGAAACCCATACAGATCTTGTAACAAAGCAGTTTGAAGAGACAAAAAGAATTTTTAAAATTTTGAATGAAACGAACAGTGATCTAGAGAGAGCAAGGTTGAAGGTAGAGGATGCCAATGTCGCAAAGAGTACTTTTTTGGCAAACATGAGCCATGAACTTCGTACACCCTTAAACTCCATTATAGGTTTTTCTGATGTCTTAATTGATAAGCATTTTGGGGAGTTGAATGATGTTCAGGAGGACTACGTACATGATATCCTTGAGAGCGGCAAACAGCTTTTGTCCCTCATCGAGGGCATACTGGATTTGTCAAAGGTAGAATCGGGAAAGACGGAACTCGATCTTTCTCAGACCAATATAAAAATAGTGTTTGAAGAGAGTATTTCATTGATAAGCGTGAAGGCAAAGAAACACAACATACAAGTATCTACGGAATTAGAAAAGATCCCAGAGTTCGTAACGATAGATGCAGTGAAGATCAAACAGGTTATGTATAATCTGCTTTCCAATTCAGTTAAGTTTACACCAGATAATGGAACTATTCATGTCGACACTGATGTAGTTGACAGGCATTGGTTGCAGGTTTGTGTACCCGATCTTTTCAGAGAAGAATTCTTTGACACCCTTGACGATAATCACCACTCTTATCTCAGAGTAACGGTAAGAGATTCTGGCATAGGCATTGAGCGTGAATTACAGAAAAAGGTTTTTCATCCATTCGAGCAGGAAGATTTAGAAATTTCCAGAAAATATGGTGGGACAGGATTAGGTCTTTCCATAACAAAAAAATTTTTGGAATTGCATAAAGGAAACATATGGGTAGAGAGTCAAGATAAACAGGGTTGCACATTTACATTTGTTATCCCCTTAATATAGCTATAAAATAGCTTAACTACACTTCGATTTCTCCGCATCATTTTTACGATCTACTGAAATTAACACAACAACTCATGGGTGGCATCTCTTTTTTGGAGCGAGAAGAGTGTTACGAAGAGGAGAGTGTACCTTCAATAAAGTACCTCATTAAGGTGTGTCCCTTGGGAATCTCCAGGTTGGTGCGTGCTGCATTTGATTCTGAATAGGAGAGGTTGTTTTTTTTGTAAAGATCGCTCCCATACATGGCAAACGGTACTGGCTCTCTTGTATGTGTTCTTTTTTCTATCGGTGTGTAGTGATCGGGGAGGAGGAGTATTCGGAAATCCGTATATTTTTTTAGGGCGGTATAAAGAGGACCGACGATCTTACTGTCGATGTTTTCGATGGCACGAATTTTCTCTCCGATATTCCCTTCATGGCCGGCCTCGTCCGGTGCCTCTATGTGTATTAATACGAGATCATGGGTGTTAAATGCCTCAATTGCATATTCAGCTTTTGCCCTGTAGTCTGTATCTAGATATCCTGTGGCTCCCGGTACATTGATGATGTCCCAGCCAAGAAATACACCGAGTCCTTTTAGGAGGTCTACGCCTGTTATGACTGCACCGGAAATATGGTACAACTCTTGAAAAGAGGGTAGGGCGGGCTGTTTGCCCTGCCCCCACAACCAAATCATGTTCGCCGGTTTTTGGTTAAGAGCAATTCTCCGCTTGTTGACTTCATGATTTGAGAGTATCTCATACGATTTCATCATTAAGTCAATTAAGATCTCTCTCCCGTTCCCCCTTGGTAAGTTTGATTGTATCGATTGCCCGATAATATCGTGAGGAGGGGTGCAATCGGCTTCTATTCCCCGCTCTCCGCTATAGATGAGGATGTTTCGATAACTCTTGCCGGCATAGAAATGGATCGTGTCCTTGCCCAACTGCTCATTCAGCGTTGTGATGATCTGTTCTGCCTCTTCGTTCGATATATGGCCGGCACAAAAGTCTTCAAGGGTATCATTACTTTTCGTTATCAGATTACAACGGACAGCCCAGTCCCGCTCTCTTAACGTGATTCCAAGGCTTGCCGCCTCAAGCGGTGCCCGACCTGTGTAGTAGACCGAAGGGTCGTAACCTAATACCGAGAGACAGGCAATGTCGCTTCCGGGTGCAAAGGCTTCGGGTACGGTGTTGACAACTCCCAATAATCCATGAGAGGCTATGGTATCGAAATTTGGTGTCTCTGCTGCTTCAAGAGGTGTTCTTCCTCCAAGATCATCAAGCCTGTAATCTGCCATCCCGTCGGGGATGATGATACAATATTTCAAAACTTTCCCTTAAAAAGTGCTAAAAAATACAATGGTTTGTTTATGCTATTGATCAGAGAGCACAAAGAATTTACCTCTGAGAACTCTATGGCTATGAATTAGTCTGCTGAAGAAAATATTTTAATCGTATAGAAAATTCCATTTTAAGTTTTCTTCTAGGTAGAATTTACCAAAATAATCAGGATGCAAATAATGTCTATCCTGTTATTCTGTTACAATTGATAATTTAATTTATTGATGGAAACCCCACAAGTCGAACGAAAACTGCCCAGATACAAGGCGCGTAATTATTTCGGAACCGGAACGTGCTCAAGTACGTGAGGATTACGAAATAATTACAGCAACGCTGTAGGTGGGTAGTTTTCGTTCAACTTGATGCCTCTTCGACTCGAAGAAAGACGGTTTTTCCCTTAACGACATCAAGGTTGTTAATCTCAATGATCGCTCGTTGCAGATTTCCCTCTTCAGCTATGTGTGTCATCATGACGAGGGGAACCAATTCGCTTTCCCTCGAATCTTGTTGTATGACAGATGAAATACTAATGTTATGATTGCCGAGAATTCCCGTAATACTCGCCAAAACACCCGGTTTATCGATAACGGAAAACCGGAGGTAGTACCGTGTCTTTATCATCGATATATCGAGGACGTCAATTTTTTTACAATTTCCAGAGAGGGGTGTAATCGATTCAAACGTTATCTTTGCCCTTCCCAGTGATACGTCAACAAGGTCTGACACTACGGCACTGGCCGTAGGCATTTTACCGGCACCCTGACCATAGAGCATAGATTCTCCTATTGCATCTCCCCGAATGCATATTGCATTAAAAACTCCGTTAACGGATGATAATGGGTGGTCGTGAGGTAAGAGTGTGGGGTTTACCCGAATCTCTAGGCCGTTTTTCCTCTGTTTAGAGATAGCGAGCAGTTTGAGGGTGTATCCCAATTCATGGGCATAATATATGTCCTTTAGTTCAACATTGCTGATACCTTCAACATACACATCATTGTAATTGAAATCACAATTAAATCCCATCCTCGCCAGGATCGTAAGTTTGTGGGCTGAATCGATCCCGTCAACATCGGTTGAAGGTTCCTTTTCGGCATATCCTTTTGCTTGAGCATCCTTTAACGCCTCCTCATATTGTACCTGTTCTTGTGTCATCTTTGTTAAGACGTAATTTGTCGTACCATTTACGATACCATAGATACCCTCTATCTTATTTGCAATAAAGCTGTCCCTCAGGGAGGCCACCACCGGTATGCAACTTCCAACACTTGCCTCAAAGGAGATGCTCCTACCATTTTTCTGTGCTATCTGGAAGAGTTCGGAGCCGTGGAGTGCCAAGAGTGCTTTATTTGCCGTAACAATGTCTTTTCCCTTTTCTAACCCTTTTACTACAATCTCTTTTGCAGGATGGATACCGCCTATCAATTCTACAACTACATCTATTTCAGGATCGTTGAGTATCTCATCAAAATCCTGTGTGACACTTACGCTATTCGGGAACTGTATAGTGCTCTTTTTGTCGATGCTCCTGTCCGATACCGCTATCAACTCAATCCTTTTATCAACTCTGTTTGCAAATATGGGTGGATGAGACAGAAGGATTTCAACGACACCCGATCCAACCGTACCAAGCCCGATTAGGCCAATGTTAGATGTCCTCATGTTTGTGATCTCTGGTTATTAACGTTTAAAAGGCTTTATTGAAGAGGAATAATAACAAACATCGTATCCCATATCAACAACTTGATTGTAAATATCTCTTATTCCTGGACTTATTGGTACTTTGTAGATGTTTTTTTCTTGCCATGTTCAATTCTCTTTGGTACCATCACCAATTATACACGTACTATAAGATTTTTTTACCAACTAAGATTTATCTGTTTGTAATTGTTGGATATGGTTTGAGTTGTATGGGGTTATCATGTATAGATTGGGACGTGCCTTGTTTAAATTAGCGTGTGGTCTTTGCGGAGATAGGACTTCATGGTAATGTTGAAGAACAGGGACATTATTTCCATTTTAGACTTTACAAAGGAGGAGATATCACACATCTTAGATCTGTCCAAAAGGATGGATGAGCAGCAGGGCCATGCTGATTTATTAAAAGGAAAAATACTTGCCAATCTATTCTTTGAACCCTCAACCCGAACAAAATTGAGCTTTGAAACAGCAATGAAGCGGCTTGGAGGGGATGTTATAGGTTTTGATGATCCGGGTAAAACCTCCACGGTGAAGGGTGAATCTTTAAAAGATTCCGTCAAGATTGTTGAGGGGTATTGTGACATCATTGTCTTAAGACACTTCCTTGAAGGGGCGTCCCGACTTACCGCTGATACGGTTAACGTACCCGTTATCAACGCGGGTGACGGTGCGAGTCAACATCCTACCCAGACCTTCTTGGATCTTTATACAATCAGGAACACGAAAGGCGACCTTGAAGGTTTGAAGGTTGGTTTTTTGGGAGATTTGAAGTATGGCAGGACGGCACACTCACTTGCATACGCCCTTGCCCATTTTAATGCTGAGATGTTCTTTATTTCGCCACCGAGTCTGAGGATTCCTAAAGACTATATCGAACAGTTACAGTCGAGAGGGGTATTGTATCACGAACTGGACTCCCTGTTTCAGGTAAGTGATAAGCTCGATATTCTTTACTGTACAAGGATACAAAAGGAACGGTTTGCCGATCCGGTAGAGTATGAGAAGGTGAGGGGTATTTACAAGCTGAACAAGACTATTTTGGACGAGCTCAAGATTGGTGGTGATCTTAAAATACTTCATCCTCTTCCTAGGGTTGAGGAGATGGATGAGAGTTTGGATTCAACCGATTATGCCGTCTATTTTCAACAGGCACATAGTGGTGTTCCCGTCAGGGAAGCGCTATTGGCGGCAGTCTTAGGTGCTTTACAATGAAAAAACTTGAGGTATCGGCAATTGAAGAGGGTACGGTAATTGATCAGATTGCGAGCAAGAGTACTTTCAAGGTTGCGAACATCCTGGATATCCAAAATGTTGATCAGGTTGTCCTGGTTGGTGTCAATCTCTCCAGTAAAAAACTGAACAAAAAAGGGATTATCAAGATAGGCGGGAAACAACTTACCCAGGAAGAGGTTAACAAGATTGCACTTATTGCACCGGATGCCACCTTGAACATAATTAAGGATTCTGAAGTTGAGAGGAAATTTCAAGTTGCAATCCCAGATACGATAGAGGGGATTGTCAAATGTTTTAATCCAAATTGCGTGAGTAACCATCAGATGATTCAAAGTAAATTTCATGTAATGAGTAAAAACCCCATAAAGATACGTTGTCACTATTGTGAACGTCATATGGAGGGAGATGATATAGAGTTGGTCTAAGGCTTAAATGTCTTTCTCTTTGAAATTGAGTATGTTTTGGTCATAAAAGATGATTAGTGTTTATCTCATAGTGAGAATTTCAATTTGAGAAAAAGATCACAATCAGAAAAAGAAACAAATATGGTAGTATATTATCAAGACTAGTTTAAATATGGAGGAAGTGGGATGTCAGATACGGATAGATCTTTAATGAAGAGACTCAAACATGATATTAATAAAAAGAATGCTCTTCGGAGTGAGATAGAGAGACGCGTTTTGGTTGTTAGTCGTTGGAACAGTAACCTATCAAAATCTAAGTCTTTTCAAGAGCAGAGTAAATGTCTCGCTTCAATTAAGCGTTATATGGTAAAAATTGAGTCCCTTCGTTCTCAGCTGGGTAAGATGAACGAAGAGATTGATAGGCGGATATGTGAAACGGATTCATACTCCTCTTCAGAGGTAGAAGATTTTAAGTCTCAGTTGGCGAGAGAGGTGAGTGCTCTGGGAGCTGAGGATGATTTAAAGAAGAAACCTGTCAAGAAACAGTCTGTCAAGAAGAAGCCTGCCAAGAAACAGAGGGCTGCAGAGGAGAAAAAATCTAAATCGAAACGTCTTGGAATAACAGGAGTGGAGAGGTTACAGAAGAAAATAGAGAAGACAAGAAAAGGGTTAGATGAAAATATTGCGGAAACCGAACGTGTTACCGGGAAAATTTTACAACTCAACAGACGATTAGGTGTGATTGGTAAAGGGGAAGAGCCTGAAGAGGTAACTAATGAGGAAAGAAACAGTTACCTCTTCACCCAGGAGTTGAAACGTATCGAGCGTGAAAGGTTGGTTTTTGGTCTTTCGTCTTGAACACTATTAAGACGTAGGAGACGTTTCGTTGGAGCTGAAAGATGGTGACCTCTTTTTTATGACTGTTTCGATAAGATTGTGGGAACAATTGTTGTTTATTAATCGTGGAGTGTGGTTCTAAGGGGACAGCTGATGGTTTTAGGGTATCTGCGTGTGGATTGAGATTTGATTTGCTCCCACTGTCCTGATCTGTGCTGTGTTTGGTGGGCGGAGAGGGAGTCGAACCCTCACCCCCTTGCGAGGAAGGGATTTTAAGTCCCTCGTGTCTGCCATTCCACCACCCGCCCCTCCAAATGTAATAAAAACAGGCGGCACTGGGATTCGAACCCAGGATAACGGATTTGCAATCCGCTGCCTTAGTCCACTTGGCCATGCCGCCAGATTTATGGTAAGGGTACACGAACACATATGACGGTGAGATGTTATTGTGTGTCAAATCTGTTTTGTCCCCAAAATACTGCTATACCCATCACAAATTGGTTTTAGGTTTTCAGAAACCGATTTCACATGAAATTTAGACTTTTCTCAATCACAAAATCCTCAACTTAGCATCACTAAGACTCTGGTTTTGTTCATTCAAAAAATCAAAATTTAAAGCAAACTCCTGCCCAGAAATTCCGAAAACCATTTTGCAATGGGTATATTATTCCTGTAATTGAGTTGAGACAGGGGGTGATTATATCGGAATTGCTTTTTCGGTGTCAAGGTTTTTCCCTCCCTTGAATGATTTGTTTCAAAATTAAGTGTTATTTTTTGGAGTCCTGTTGCGCTATTGGTGTAAAGGTATCGATTATGTGGGAAGTTTTGGTAGCCACTATTTTATAGTTTTTGACAGATGCTGGTACAAAAAGCATTTGACCGTCAGGGATGACTTTTGGAATCTCATATTTCCTCTCCTCTATAACCAAATGGGCGTTACCATCCGTTAAGACCAGACTGTGGAAACTGGTAAGTATCTCCGTGTACTCTGCACCTTTTTCTAATCGTATCCTATGAACGGCAAGCCCCCGATCTTCAAATCCCCCAGGTAGACGTTCGACGAGAGTATCTTTTGTCTCCTTGAGAAATGCCGGAGTGGTGTTTTCTAAAATACGAGTGTGCATCTCACCAACTCGATCAATATCAAGCAATTTTTTTGCCTCTCTTCTCTGGTATCCAGGAAAAGCATATCTTATTGGGTAGGTAGATCCATCTTCAAGCGACTGAGTAGGTCCGGAAATCTGTGGTTCAATCACCTGTACACCGGGGCCCAACGCATGTAGTGTCCTTGGTGGTATTGGGATAACATCCCCCACCGCTACATACTGTTTGTTATAAAAGAAATCAACTCTCTTTCTCGCCATGTTTAGCTCCTTCACCATTTTTTCCAGTTCGGGTGACCCGGCCCTGCTGCTGATAATTTCCGTGGCGGCAAGTACAACGTCATTGCTCTTTTTTAGCCGGTCTTCGTCTCCGGATTGTATGAAAAAGTCTATAAGGTTGTTCAGGGTATCGCCAAATAGTAAGAGCGAATTTTTGTAATACTTAGTGACATCATTACCGTAGGATTTGAGAGATTCTTTTGAGAAACCAATGATGATCCAGGGGCTTCCACCGGCTACCGTTCTCTCTGTTTTGGTTACTATCCACACTTCGCTCTTTGAATCGTGAAATTGTACCGACAGTCTCCCCTTGGGTGTTAAAATTTTTATCAGTGGAAGCTGTTTACCAAACTGGGCAACCACTTTGTCACCCAGAAAGTTTTTGGGATTGTGGTCGACGATTTCGTACAATGGGCGGCTCTCTTTTCCTAGAACAGCTGTAGAGCTCTTTGTTGCGTCAACGGCACCGTACCAGTACTCTCCAATACCGTTTATACCCCAAATTTTCGGTTCTCTGTATGGTGTAACGTACAGGGGCTTATTATTGAAACTATTTTCGTCTCTGTTTTCAGAGAGGAACTTGTTCTGGTTAGTGTTCATCGCATCTCTCTCTTTCCTCTATGATCTGAAAGATGGTATGCTCAGGAGGATTCTGTCTTCAAGGTAATGACACGTCTCCCAACTATCTCTAACCTTCCTTCTGCAAATAGTCGTATGGCGTCGGGATAGGCTAAACACTCTTCAGCAAACACCCTTTTCGATAGTGTCTCCGCTGTATCATCATCCAACACGGGAACGGCCCTTTGGATGATAATTGGACCCGTGTCATACTCATTGTCGACAAAGTGGACCGTACAACCCGAGATCTTTACCCCGCTTTCAATTACGGCATCATGGACTCGGTTACCATAAAACCCTTTACCGCAAAATGCGGGTATTAATCCAGGGTGTATATTCATGACTTTACCGGTGTATTTAACGGGTATCTTAAAAAGGTGTAGGAAGCCGGCTAGGGTGATTAAATCTATTGGGTATTTTTCTATCTCTCGGACGATTACGTTACTAAAACGTTCAAGACTGTCATAATCACCTTTTTTGACAAGGACCACGGGAATACCGTGTTTTTTTGCCCGTTTTAGGCCGTATGCTCTAGGAGAACTACTGATTACGACACTGATGTGGGCGTCGAGAGAACCTTCTCCTATTTTATCAATGAGATTTTGAAGTGTTGACCCACTTCCCGAGATAAGTACCGCTAAATTAACTGTTTTCGACATTCAATATGAGAAAAATTGTGTACCTACTTTTAATGATAAATATTTTACATTTTCTTATTTTAATTGCAACGAGTTATTACGGTAGTTTATCTTCTGTCCTAGATTTGTATTTGACATAGCTATTTTTTTATAGTTTAATAAACAACTTAATTTTTTGCAGATTTAACATTGGTTTATGTATGAAGATAGCTGTTTCTGGTAAAGGAGGTGTAGGTAAGACTACCTTAGTTGCCGCAATGTCCAAGCTTTTTTCTGATGATGGTGACAAGGTTATTTCGATAGATGCTGATCCTGATATGAATTTGGCAGCGGCTTTGGGATTCGGTAATGCAGAAACGATTACACCACTTGTTGAGCTAAAGGACCTAATAAGGGAACGAACAGGTTCAACCTCTGAAGAGTACGGAAAGTTGTTCAAACTAAACCCGACAGTAAGTGATCTTCCTGAGAAGTATTCCGTCGTAGTAAATGGGGTGAGATTGATGACCCTTGGCACAATTAAACGGGGTGGAGGTGGATGTGCATGTCCTGAAGGCGTTATGCTCAAGACACTTCTCAACCACTTGATATTACAGAGAGATGAGGTTGTGCTTATAGATATGGAGGCCGGTATTGAGCATTTGGGACGGGCGTCAATAGGAGCGGTTACCGCTTTGATCGTTGTTGTTGAGCCGGGGAAGAGGAGTGTTCAGACCGCTTTTCAGGTGAAGAAGCTTGCTGATGATATAGGCGTCAAGACCGTCTTGGCAGTAGGAAGTAAGGTTATGAATGAGGCTCACCGAAATTTTTTGCGTGATGCGCTTCAGGAGATCCCGCTTCTTGGCGTTGTTTCGTATAATGATAAGCTCATCGAATCTGATTTACGGGGAGAAGCGATATTTAATGATAATGAAAAGTTGTTGTCTGATGTGAGAGAGATAATACAGCAATTAAAGATGCATATTAAAATGAAAAGGTAAATTGTTCTATTTTAGAGTGAAAAATAGGAGTGAGAACGAATGTCAAGAATAATATGTTCTGCTGCAATCAGGGGTGCATATTCGATTGTAAAGCAGGCAGAGACAAAATTAAATGAAGCAATTGAATCAAAAGGAAAAGATGCTAAGGTTGAATTTCCTAACACCGGTTATTTTTTACCCATAATTTATTCGGCAACGGCGCTAGAGGTGAAGACCCTGGAAGATTGTGAAGTTGCATTAGGTTACTCCCGGTCACTACTGCCTCCTATTCCGGAAGAAGAGACATGGCTCCCCTATCTTGGTTGGGCCTTGGATGCAGGTATGGCCACTCTTTTTGCTGAAGAGGTGATAGAGGCTTGCAAGTATCTTATCGGACCGCACCCGGTGGACGGGATATGGTTGGGTTCTGCAAACGATGTTATTTTGCGCGAACGGGGTATTGAGTTTGTGGATGGAACCGCACCAGGTTTTGCTGCTGTCGTCGGGGCTGCACCGACAAATGAGATTGCCGTAAAGATTGCACGTGAATTACAGGAAAAGAACCTGTACGTTTTTATCTCTGCCAATACGAATGGAGTATCATTTGCCGAGCAGCTTGATGAAGAGGGTGTGCAACTGGGGTGGGAGACGAGGCTTGTACCCTTCGGGAAGAGCATTACTGCCACTATTTATTCTCTTGGCTTTGCGAATAAAGCGGCACTGTCTTTTGGTGGTATTAAAAAAGCAGACTTTACGAGAAATTTGATGTACAACAAAAATAGGATTTTTGCGTTTGTTATGGCATTGGGTGAGGTCGATGATGAAAAATATGCTAATGCAGCTGGTGCCATCAACTATGGATTTCCTACGATAGCAGATACAGACATCCCTTCAGTGTTACCTACCGGTGTGTGTACGTATGAGCATGTTGTCCCCTTAGTTCCGCATGATAAGATTGTGGAGAAGTGTATTGAGGTGAGAGGCCTCAAAATAGCAGCGGCAAAGGTTGATATCCCTGTGGCATATGGGCCTGCATTTGAAGGTGAGAGGATTCGTAAGGACGATATGCAGATAGAGGTGGGTGGTCCGGGCACTCCGTCGTTCGAGTATGTTGTAATGAGAGATAACGATGAAATTGAGGATGGTAAGGTGACTGTCGTTGGGCCTGATATGGATGAAATGGAGCAGGGGCCCGGGAAATCACTGGGGATCTATGTTGAGGTTTCTGGACGTAAGATGCAGAAAGACTTTGAACCGATCCTGGAGAGACGGACTCATCACTTTTTGGGAGAGGCCCAAGGTTTTTTCCATATGGGTCAGAGGGATATTATTCGACATCGGATCAGTAAAGATGCATACAATAACGGATTTAGGTTGCTCCATGTTGGGAAGATAATCCATGCGAAGTATCATGAGGAGTATGGTGCGATACTCGATAAAGTGCAGGTGACACTGTTTACGAATAAGGATGAAGTTGAAAAGAAACTGGCTGAAGTTAAGGCCGCATTTGTTGAGAGAGATGAACGGGCACTCGGTATGACTGATACATCGGTGAATACATTCTACAGTTGCACCTTATGTCAAAGCTTTGCCCCCAGTCATGTCTGTATTATTTCACCTGAACGCTCAGGTTTATGCGGTGCCGTCAGTTGGTTAGATGGAAAGGCGGGGTATGAAATTACTCCAACTGGTCCGAATCAGCCTATTGAAAAAGGGAAGATCCTGGACGAAAAGTTGGGACTTTGGGAGGGGACAAATGAGTTTCTCTATCAAAATTCAAACAGAGAATTTGAACAGGTGAGCATGTATAGCATGGTGACAAATCCTATGACCAGCTGCGGCTGTTTTGAGTGTATATCCGCCATGCTTCCTATGACAAACGGGATCATGACAGTTGATAGGGACTACACGGGCATGACTCCCTGTGGCATGAAATTTTCAACCCTTGCCGGAACAGTAGGGGGAGGGATACAAACACCGGGATTTGTTGGTCATAGCAAATTTTACATGAGTAGTAGCAAATTTATCTCTGGTGATGGAGGTCTTGCCAGACTCGTGTGGATGCCAAAACAGCTGAAGGATGAGATCGGTGATGAATTAGCTAAGGCAGCAGAAGTTGCTGGACTGGGAGATTTTGTCAGTAAGATTGCAGATGAAACTATTGCCGTGTCAGAAGAAGAGGTCTTTGAGTATATGCAGAAAGTGGAACATCCTGCACTGTCAATGGAACCTATGTTTTAAGGAAAGGAATGGATACTATTAGATATCAGGAAAACAATCAGGGAAAAGATGGAAAACGACTTGACATCCTTGGCGAAAAACTACTGAAGAGCCGTACTATTTTGATCGCAGAAGAGGTGACGAAGCAATTAGCTCAGAGGGTGATAGCTCAGTTGCTCTTGCTCGAGCAGGAGAGTGACACGGAAGAGATCAAAATGTATATCAATTCACCAGGTGGTGATGCTGATGCAGGGTTCGCCATTTACGATATGATGAGGTTTGTGAAACCACAGATTAAGACTATCTGTGCAGGTGTTACCGCCAGCGCCGCAGTGATTATTTTGATTGGAACAGAAAAAGAGAACAGGTTCAGCTTGCCAAATTCCAGAATACTCATCCACCAACCATCTACCGGTGTACACGGGACCGCATCTGATATTCAAATAGAGGCGAGTGAGATACTAAAATGTCGTGAGAAGATTAACTCCATGATAGCAAAAGAGACAAATAAAGAGCTGGTTCAGGTAGAAAACGATACAAAAAGGAACTACTGGATGTCAGCTGAGGAGGCAGTTACCTACGGCTTGTTAAAGAAGATTGTAACGAGAGAGGATGATTTTAACTCAACATAAAGTGGGAGCGGTAGAAATATTTTTATTAACACATTTTACGTTAAAAAGAGGGCTTAACATATGGCATTAACAGGGCTTGAGATCTACAAACTGTTACCTAAGACCAATTGTAAAAAATGTGGACGAGCTACGTGTTTAGCGTTTGCGATGCAATTGGCACAGAAAAAAGCAGAATTGAAAGATTGTCCGGATGTAAGTGAAGAGGCAAAGAGTAAGCTTGGTGAAGCTTCTGCTCCACCCATAAAGCTTGTGACTATTGGAACAGGAGACAAACAGGTAAAAATTGGAGAAGAAAACGTTCTCTTTCGGCACGATGAGAAATTCTATCATCCTACGGGGGTTGCCGTAACGATCAGTGATAATCTTGATGAGAGTGCATTTAAGGATAGATTGGAGAAGATTAATAACCTTAAGTTTACGCGTGTGGGTACTGATATTGAAATAGACCTCATTGCATTACAGGATAAAAGCGGAGATGCTTCAACGTTTTCTCAAAAGGCTCAGGAGGTTTGCGGCAATACCCACCTATCTGTTATCCTTGATAGTAAATCTGTTGACAATATGAGAGCTGCTTTGGAATTGTGTGCAGACAAGAAGCCTTTAATTCACGGGGCAAATTCCGAAAACTGGGAGCCAATGGCAGCACTTGCCAAGGAGAAGGGGTGCCCTTTGAGCGTGAGTGCTCCAACCCTTGAGGAGCTTGCTGACTTGACAGAGCAGATTAAAGCTGTCGGAGCAGATGATCTGGTTTTACATCAATCGACCAATGATACAAAAGAAGTTTTACAAGGTCTTACCAAAATACGTAGGTCGGCATTAAGAAAGGCTTTCCGACCCCTTGGATACCCTGCATTAACCTATATGGGGAACGGTAATCCTGATAGTGAAATTGCAAGTGCGAGTGCCTTTATCGCTAAATATGCGGGTATCGTTGTCGTGGACTCCTCTGAACCTTGGCAGATTATGCCACTGTTGACAGTACGCCAGAATATCTTTACCGATCCGCAAAAACCGGTTCAGGTTCAACCAAAACTTTACGAGGTTGGACAGGTAACTGAAGAGTCACCGGTACTTTTCACCACCAACTTTTCCTTGACATATTATACTGTTGAGGGTGAGGTGGAAGCCAGTCGTGTACCTTCCTATATTCTGGCAGTGGAAACAGAAGGTACCTCAGTTTTGACAGCATATTCTGGAGACAAACTGAATGAAGATGTTATTGCAAAGGCTATGGCAAATGCACAATTAGAAGAGAAGGTGAAACACAAAAAGCTTATTATTCCTGGTCTTGTTGCTGTTTTATCTGCAAAGATACAGGAGAAAACACAATGGGAAGCACTTGTTGGTCCAAAAGAAGCCTCGGGACTCCCCACATATTTAAAAACAACGTGGCATTAGCAACTCAGACATAATGTGTCCGTCAGATCAACCCATAAGCATAAGTTACCAGTGTCAACACGGTATTCGAAATGGTCTATCGTTTCGCATCCTATTTTAGAGGCTGATGCCGGGTTTAAAATCTAATGCATCTAAATTCCAAACTGTTTTAGGGTGTTAAGCAGGTTTGTTCATACCTCGATTGTCTATTACGAGAAAACATGTCAGAAAATAAAACCTATAAGATACATTTTCTTCCTAATGATACCTTTGTAGAGATTGAGGAGGGAAATACTGTTCTGGATGCCGCTCATAGCGCCAATATTTACGTAAACAGTATTTGTGGTGGAGATGGTATTTGTGGAAAGTGCAAGGTAATCCTCTCTAAGGGTAAGGTTGATGCACCACCAACGACTCTGATAAGTAGTGAGGAGGCAGAGAAAGATTATGTCCTCGCCTGTGAGGCGAAGATAGTGGAAGATTTGCAAATTCTTATACCTCAAGAGACAAGACTAGAAGGAAAAAAAATTCTCTTAGATCAGAACGAGCAGCATTCACTGACATGGGCTGCTGTGTTGAACAGATCGCATTTTAAGCACAATCCGTTAACAAAAAAGGTATTCCTTACCTTGGAAGCGCCCACGATGGATGACAATGTTGCTGACTACGATCGCCTTTGTCAGGCCGTTATGATGGATCAGGGGGTCGAGCTGAATACCATTCAAGCAGGTATTGATACGGTAAAAATGCTACCCGAGATTCTTAGGCAGGACAATTGGTCTGTAACCGTTACATTAGCTCGTCGAGGACCTATCTTGGAGGTTGTGGAGGTGCAAGCCGGAGATACGAGTCAGAGTAACTATGGGCTAGCCATTGATATTGGTACCACTACTGTGGTATCGTGTTTAATGGATTTGCGAACATCAAAAGTTGTTGATTCCGAGGCAATTTATAACTCTCAAATGAAATTTGGTGAAGATTATATCCAAAGAATTATATACGCAATACAGAACAACGCCTTGGATGAAATGCAAAGGACTATTGTTTCGGACATAAATAAGACTACTTCGACCTTAATTGAGAGACATGGTATAGATCTCAAGAATATCACTTCTGTTGTGTGCGCGGGTAACACCGCCATGGTTCATTTTCTTCTCGCTTTGGATCCAGAAAATATCAGAAAAGAGCCGTATCTCCCTACGGCCAATTTTCTTTCCCCTTTTAGGGCATATCAAATTGGAATTGAGATCAACCCGCTCGGAATCCTCTATGCTCTCCCTAGTGTTTCGGCATATGTGGGAGCAGACTTGACATCAGGGGCGGCTGCTATTAGACTCGATAGAGAGGAGATGCCCTGTCTGTTTATTGATATAGGTACGAACGGAGAGATTGTACTTGGGAACAAGGATTGGATGGTTTGTTGCTCAGCATCTGCAGGGCCGGCATTTGAGGGGAGTGGGGTCCTTTACGGAATGAGAGCTTCTAAAGGTGCTGTTGAAATACTTCATATTACAAAGGAGTATGAGGTGAGCTATACGACGATAGGAAATGTCAAACCAAAGGGTGTCTGTGGTTCAGGTCTTCTCGATTGTATTGCAGAGATGTTACGTAGGGGAATAATTGATAGATCCGGCAACTTTCAGAAAGACTTAAAGAGTGATAGATTAAGGAAGAGAGATGATGAATATGAATTTGTATTAATTGAAAAGAGTGAAACGGGTATAGATTCCGATATCGTCATAACTCAGGCTGATATTGCCAACCTCGTTCGGTCAAAGGGGGCAATATATGCAGCGGTGTCAATTCTTGTCGAATCTATGGGATTGAGTGTAAGTGACCAGCACTGCATCTATCTTGCTGGAGGTTTTGGTAACTACCTCAATGTGA
The DNA here is from genome assembly GCA_965222815.1 of Candidatus Scalinduaceae bacterium. Lineage (GTDB taxonomy): Bacteria > Planctomycetota > Brocadiia > Brocadiales > Scalinduaceae > SCAELEC01. The sequence continues at coordinate 2,269,061 of CBDCUS010000014.1, read as the reverse complement.
GAAATGCTATAACAATAGGTATGTTGCCTGATATATCCACAGATCGAATAAAATTTGTTGGCAATACTTCCTTAATAGGTGCAAAAATGGTATCGATCTCAGAAGATGCGTTTGAGACAGTTCAAAAGATTGCATCTCAAATGACCTATTTTGACCTGATGGGAAACCCTAAATATATGGAGGCATTCATGTCTGCAAACTTCCTCCCACATACAAATCTTAATGAATTTCCATCAGTAGCGGAAGAGTTGTCCAATTAGCTTTTTTTTAAGGAGTACAATTACTATGTCTTATACGATTGCGTTAGCGGGTAAGGGTGGAACCGGTAAGTCGACAGTTGCCACCTTGATTATCCGTTACCTAACGGAAGAGCGGGGAAAGTCGACTTTGGCCGTTGATGCAGATCCCAATTCAACGCTTGGTCTCTCCTTAGGGGTGAATGTGGAGAGTACCATTGCTGACATACGTGATGATGTTGTTGAGAAGAAAGTGGATATTCCTGCAACAATGTCGAAAGACAGATATATTGAGTATGCAATTGAAAACTCAATTATTGAAGAAAAGAAATTTGATTTGTTAACGATGGGTAGGCCTGAAGGTCCAAAGTGTTACTGTTATGCTAACAATCTGCTTCGGAAGTATCTTGATAAAGCAGAAAAAAGCTACCCCTTTATCGTAATTGATAATGAAGCGGGTATGGAGCATCTGTCTCGCAGGACAACAAATGATGTTGATTTGCTCATAATAGCATTTGAAGCAACTATTATTGGTGTTCACACGGCAACAAGGATCACTCAATTAATCGGTACTTTACCCATTAAAATAAAAAAGAGGGTATATGTGATGTGCAAGGTTCCAAAAAAGGGAGCAAGTGAAAGGGTTGATTCCGAGATGGCAAAATCGGGGATTGAAGTCTCTGCGAGATTACCATTTGATGATGAAATATATGATCATATCTCTTCTGGAGAATCTTTGTTGGATATTCAAAACGATAATGCGGTTTATGATGAGGTAAAGAGACTCATTGATACATCTATTAACGGTGAATCTTGAAAAGTAAATAAATTTTGAAAATGAGTAGCGGGATTAGTTTTAGAAATCTGACATCAACGAAATCTCTAAATTAGTGTGTGTCAATTTTGTTGATTTAATCCGATTGTAGCCAATTTTTGAAAAAGCTGCTGTCGTAAGCCTTGCTATTATTAGAGTGAAAATTTGGAAATTTAACGAAAACAGACTAAATCAACAGAGTTATATATATTGAACAGGGCGAGCATACTGGTTTGAGTCATTGCTGTCTGCCGACAGGCACACGAACATTGTAATTTAGAATTTGTTTGAAGTTTGTTATTTGGTATTTGTGTTTTTTACTCCTCTTTGGTTCTGTATCATCTAGGCTTCGCGTAATAAAGGTGTAAAGATTCTGCCGAACTTGTTTTGAGAGGACTTTCTTCATCGTTCTCCTCCTTAGTAACACTTTCCTTTTGTGTTTATCCGTTCTTTCCCCATTGTCAAGAATTGTTGAAATCCTTTTCCACCTACCGATGGTTCACACCTATTTCAAATTGCTGTAGATTCACCATATGTTACTCTATTTTTCCTCTAATTATTGTGTTAAAAATGGCTGATAAAGGGTAGTGAAATTACGCAGTACATCGTTTCATTATCCATAAAATCCTTGTTGAAAATGAATTGACAGAAACCTCGATTGTGCTATAATTCGGCATTGAATCTGTACCTCAAGTTTTTGTGTTTCATTAACTTACTAGTTTGTTATTACTCAATATGTGTTGAACAATGAGGTGCTAATTGTGATATTTAATCGTTAACGGAGATGGAAGAATGCAGATAGCAAGTGTAGAAGAGAAGTGGGCTGGTGCCGTAAAAGAAGTTACTATTGGCGCAACGAAAGAGGAGGGTGGTACACGAGAGAAGGTTGTGACAATCGGTGGTGCGAAAAGTATACCCTTTATGGATTTTGATGGGGATCAGGGCAATAGGCCTATAATTGCAATGGATGTGTATGATGTACCACCTGAAGATTGGCCTGAACCGCTTTTAAATAACTACCAAGACGTAGTAAACGATCCCGCGGGTTGGGCAAAAAAGTGTGCCGAGGAGTATGGTGCAGATGTAATCTGTCTAAAACTTGATGGCATTCATCCTGACAAGGGAAATAAGAGTAGTGATGATGCTGTTCAGACGGTTAAATCTGTTTTGGAGGCGGTAAAGGTGCCCTTGATTATTTGGGGGTGTGAGAATGATGAAAAGGACAATGAGATAATGCCAAAGGTGAGTGAGGCAGCAGCTGGAGAGAGATGTCTTTTGGGGGGTGCTACTCAAGAGAATTACAAAACGATCACAGCGGTATGTCTAGCGGATGGTCACAATCTCATAACGCAAGCCCCTGTAGATATTAATATTGGGAAACAGGTAAATATTTTGGTAACAGATTTGGGTTTTCCTCTTGACAGAATCGTTATGTTTCAGACTACGGGAGCCTTGGGTTATGGTATTGAATACTGTTACTCAATTCATGAGAGAGGTAGGATTGCTGCGTTGTCGGGAGATGGTCAGATGGCAACTCCAGTTATTTGTGATGTCGGTCATGAGGCGTGGAGGGCAAAGGAGGCCAAAGCAACTGATGATGAAGCTCCGCAATGGGGATCATTTGCAGAGAGAGGTATCATGTGGGAAACTATTACCGCTACAACCTTGCTACAGTCTGGAGTTGACATAATCAGAATGTATCATCCCAAGGCTGTTTCGATTGTAAGAGACCATATTGACCAGCTCTCTGGCAAAGATTCGTGAGCAGAAAGTAGCTTTAACCTAGACTTTTTAAGAGTAATTTGTGATTAAATTGAATATATAGAGGAGAAGAGGTATGATCTCGATCGCTGAAAGAATTAACGGAATGTTTACGGATGTAAAAAATGCTATAAAAAATAAGGATGCTACGGTTGTACAGGAGTTGGCTCGACGACAAACCGAAGCGGGTGCAACCTATCTGGATATTAATGTTGGTACAGCGGCATCCGATCAACTGGATGCCATGAAATGGCTGGTTGATGTGACACAAGAGACGGTAAAGACACCTATTGCTATAGATAGTCAAAAATTAGATGTTATTAAGGCGGGTTTGGAAGTAGTCAAAAATGATGTTATGATTAATTCCGCTCAAGGTGACCCTGAAACGCTCGATATCTACATGGAACTTGCAAAACAACATAATGCTGCTCTGATATGTCTTACTATGAACAAGGATGGTATACCTCAAAACGTAGATACCCGTGTCGAGATTGCAATGACCATTGTTGAAAAGGCAACTGAGCACGGTATGGATATGGACAAAATCTTCATTGATCCTATTTTGTTAACGGTAAACATAGACCAGAAACAACCTGCTTATATGTTGGACGTTTTTAGCCAGATAAAACTTCTTTCGGATCCCCCTCCTCACATAACTGTTGGTTTAAGCAATTTTTCACAGGGAACGAAGGAAAAATCTTTGCTTAACAGGACGTTTTTGACGATGGCGGTTGCTGCTGGTATGGATACTGCACTTATGGATGTACTAGATATAGACCTCATGGATGCTGCCATCTGCTCCGAAATGATTCTCAATAAACAAATTTATAGCGATTCTTTTCTTAAGGCTGCAAGGCAATAGAGTGTTTATGTTGCCTCTTTTGAGAATTTTTCCTGATCTATTGTCGTTTTAAAAAAGTATGAAGAGAAGTGAGATTACGATTCGGGTGAGGTATCAAGAAACTGACCAGATGGGGATTGTCTACTATTCAAACTATTTTGTCTATTTTGAGATGGGGAGAATAGAGTTTTTACGTAATCTTGGCATTTCTTATGCGCAGCTTGAAAAGGAAAATATTTTTTTGGCTGTTGTTGATGCACATTGCAGATACCGATCCCCCGCAAAATTCGATGATCTTCTCATAGTAAGCACCTGTATATCTAAACTGAAATATACGAGGGTAGAGTTTTACTACGAAATTAGACGGGTAAACGAAGAAAAATTGATTGCTGTGGGGTCTACGATGCTCGCCTGCTTAGATGGAGCGAGAAAACCCATGGTTATACCTGACAAAGTCAAAAATGCCATCGACCCTCAGAAATCACCACAGGTACCGAATACGGTATAACACAGGTTTTTTCCACTTTCAGAGGTGGACATAACCCAAGTTGAAAATGGCTGACCCTGAATACGGTTCAAACCTTTAAGGTATTTGCAGAAATGTAGCCTATATACACACTCACTTTCTCTGGGGTATAGTCTGATGCTACCTGCGTCTTATCCGTGCTGTTGAATTCATTCAAAATTATCTTTTTAATGGGAATAATGAGAGGTGAGAGACATTGAAACCGATAGAATGGATAAAGAACATATCCATTGATACTACTTCTGTTTCCTCGGTAATTTGATTCATTAAGCAAAGATTGTATCGAAAAAAGACGTTTTGGAAATAGTTATGAACATCGGCTGTTTGTCTATATTAATTGTTGATGGTAATAAAGATCATCACACGCTCTTAAAGAAATCTTTGACAGAGGCTATTAAAGATATCGAGATACACTCTTCAGATTCTGGTGGGGATTGTATATACAAGTTGTCACAGAGAGAGTATGATATCCTCCTTATCGCTTCAAGTGTATGCGACATGAAAGTGCTCGAATTTTTACATAAAGTAGAAGAGACGAAAATTCATCTCCCTATACTCATGATAATGGATGCAACAGACATAAATATTGTAGAGAAGGCCATGGGCTTTGGAGTTTGTGGTTTTGTGAATAAATCTGACGGCTATTTAAATAGATTACCTTCAGTTGTACTCAAGACATCAAAAGAGTACCGTTTGAGGCATGAAGCTGAGATGGTCGAGAGGAAATTGGAAGAGTCTGAATTAAGGTATCGGATGCTTATTGAAGATATTGTTGACGTAGTCTTTTCAGCGAACAAAGAGTTAAAAATCCTTTCGATTAATCTTGCCTGTCAGCGAGTCTTCGAGTGTTCAAAAGAAGAAGCTTTGGGTATGAACCTTTATGAGTTAGTGCTTGAAGAAGATAGAGGGAAAATCGTTGATTGCTTAAAGGGGGCATTTGCAAGCAAGCGAGAATTTATAGAGGGACTTGAGTTTAGAATAAGGACAGGAAATGGAAATATCAAACATGTGGAACTCAATGCCAAAGTCTCTTATTCCGAATATGATGATACGGTATTAACTGAGGGTGTCATCAGAGATATCACGGAGAGGAAAAAGATCGAACAGAAATTGTTTCAAATAGATAAATTAAATGCCTTGGGGCTTCAGTCGAGTGGTATAGCGCACGAGTTTAATAATATTTTGGGTATAATCCTGGGATATTTAGATATCTTGAGATTGAGATTAGAGGGAAGTAACCAAAAGGTTATGGATAGTATAAACATAATCGATAAAGCTGCGAGAGATGGTGCGATAATTGTTGATAAGATTCAGCAATTCTCAAAAACCAAATTAAGCTATTCGGGAGCAAAGCAAACAGACCTCGTAAACATTGTTCATGAGGCGATAGAATTTACTATGCCTAGGTGGAAACGTGAGGCGCAAACAAAAGGAATTGAATATACCCTTATCAATCGTCTTGATAACTTACGGTTAAATGTGAGGAGTAATCCGACTGAATTGAGAGAAGTCATTGTAAATATTATAAACAATAGTGTTGATGCAATGCCTGATGGGGGTAAAATCGAATTTACTGCAACAACCGATACCGAAGAGAGTGTTGTGCTCTCCATTACAGATGATGGTATGGGTATTGAGGAGGAGATAAAAGACAAGATTTTCGACCCCTTCTTCACTACAAAAGGAGTGAAGAGGTCAGGGCTTGGTATGAGCGTTTCGTATAGTATCATAACTCGTTATGGTGGTGTAATAAGTTTTGATAGCTGTTACGGTTACGGAACTACCGTTCATATAAAAATGCCTCTCTTTTCTAAAGAGATTATGAAACGAGACCAAGACAAGGAGTCTGTTTCTGATCAGAAAGCCAAAATACTGATAATTGAGGATGAAGAGGTGATCCTTGATATGATGAAGATTATTCTTGAAGGAAAGGGGCATAAGGTCTTTATCTCAAAAGATGCAAATGTCGGTTTGGAGATGTATGAGAATCATCAATATGATGTAGTATTGTGTGACCTAGCTATGCCAAAAGTAAACGGCTGGAAAGTGGCAAATTTTATTAAAAATCTTGATGCAATTAGGAAGGAGACCAAAACACCGGTAATATTGATTACTGGTTATGAATTAGATACAGAGAGTATCGATTATAAAAAGGAGGGTGTAGATTTTATCCTTCAGAAACCTATCGAATTTAAAGAGTTGGAAGGAATAATTCGAGATCTTATTGTAGTGACAAGCCGGAAATAATTTGATCGTAATCTTTGATTGATGTCTGTTATGTCCAGGTTCCTACCTCTAGTTCGCGTGCGGCTTCAATATATTTTTCAATATCTTTATCTATGACAGACCCGTGTTGAGGGCATATCCTCTCTATTTCTATTGTTTCTAATTTGTCTAAGGCATTGTCCAGGGCTGCTTTTGAACCGAGGTATGGCTCTGTAAAGGCACGAAAAGCTTCCAGATAGTACTCGTTGGCATATAAATTCCAGTCGATAGAAAATGCTCCAAAGATGTCACTTGAAAAAATTGTTTTTGTCTTAACGTCGTAGGTTACCATTGAACCCGCAAAATGTACGTAGGGGGTATGAATGAACCTCAATACTCTACCGCTTGATAGCGTCAATGCTTCTCCATCTTCTACTGGTATCACTTCAGATTTAGCATCGTAATATTTCATGAAAACTGCGGCTCTCGTTGGTGTAATAATCTTTACATGCGGACCTATTAACTCTTCAAAGAGTGGTATTGAAGCACAAAGATCAGGGTCTTGGTGGTGGGTTATGATATAGTTTATCCTTTTTGGGTCTGTTACAGAACAGACTTTTTCTCTCACTAGTTTATAATGTTCTGGGGCACGTGAACCAGGGTCCAATAGTATTACGTCTGTTCCATCATCCAAGAGATATGGATTATTAGAAAATCCGGCATCTCTATCGGCAAACCCTACCCAATAGATCCCTTCGGTTATTTTGTGTGCCTTGGTTTCGTCGTAAGTTTCTTTTTTCACTGCCATTGTATAACTCCTTTTTTAAATATGGTAATCTCACCTTTCTCGTTTGCGACCAGGTAGGTTTACTATCAGCTACATTTCTTACGTTTTAATTTTTTAAAAAATTTAAGATACTCTCAGGGATTTTCTGTAATGTGATGGTCTTGTCAACAGCCCCCAGTTTGATAGCCTCTTTAGGCATTCCAAATACGACACAACTCTCTTCGTCCTGCGCAATTGTCTTAGCTCCCGACTCCTTCATCTTTAATAGACCTTTTGCACCATCAGCTCCCATGCCCGTCATTATAACACCCACAGCATTAGCACCAACACATTCTGCAACTGATTCAAACAGCACGTCAACTGCTGGTCTTTGATGGTGGACTTTATCCTCCTGATTTGTCTCGATATGATACGTTGTCCCAATTTTTTTTAGTCTTATATGATAATTACCTGGAGCAATTAATACCAGCCCTCTTGTCAGACGGTCACCATTTTTACCTTCTTTTACCTTGAATGAGCAGAGAGAGTCAATTCTTTGGGCAAAAGATTTCGTAAAGTTTTCGGGCATATGCTGGACAACTACCGTGGCAGGAATATCGGAGGGCATTTTTGTTAGGACCTCCTTCAGAGCTTCCGTTCCACCTGTTGATGCTCCTATTGCTACAACTTTTGATGAAGAGTATCTTGTAAGATTGAGTACCTTATGATTATTTAAAGTGATAAGATCTGGGTTGAGTGAAATATTATTATTTTTAGCAATTCTCCTTATGAGCATTGTACAACTAATCCTTGCAGGGAGGCCTACATAGGAAACGTAGGCATCAATCAATCTCTTTAGCGCATTGCTTCCACTGCCTGTGTAGGATTTTACATTGCCGTTATTTTCTACAACTAATCCTGCCTTATCTGCACACCTTAATGCCTTTGTTTTTCCCAAAACGCCAAATTGTCTATATACAATAGCCGTTAATAGTATAGCGTAGGTATCTTCTTTGTCTCTCATTTTAGAGTTCTCGCATATCGAGTAAGGACTCAGGAAAGTGTAGAGTCTTATTGCTCAGACTCCTTGGTCCTGAGAAGTGTTAAGATACACTCTGGGATTTTTTTTAGTGTGACCGTTCTATCTACTGCTCCTAATTTGATAGCCTCTTTAGGCATTCCAAATACGACACAACTCTCTTCATCCTGAGCAATTGTCTTTGCACCAGCTTGTTTCATCTTTAGGAGACCGCTAGCACCATCGGCACCCATACCCGTCAATATTACACCAACAGCATTTATACCAGCATACTTCGCTGCCGATTCAAAGAGCACATCGGCAGCAGGTCTTTGGTGGTGTACGCGTTCCTCCTGGGTAGTTTCTATGTGATACATTGCACCATTTCTTCTCAATTTCATATGGTAATTTCCTGGAGCAATTATTGCCTTGCCCGGAGTGAGGCTGTCACCGTGCCTGCCTTCGGTTACATTGATAGCACATAGCGAATCGAGTCTTTGGGCAAACGCCTTTGTAAATATTTCCGGCATGTGCTGAACTATGACAATACCGGGTGAATCGGCAGGCATTTGTACCAATACCTCCTTCAGGGCCTCCGTACCACCAGTAGAAGCTCCTATGACGATTATCTTATGAGTTCCTTTAAATAAGGTATAATTTTGCTGTGCTATTTCCGGTTGTTTGATTCTAGATGCAAGTGGTTTTTGTGCGATTTTTCTCATTTGACTACTTCCATTGTTTCCCATCTTTATTCTGGAGGCGATCTTGATTTTACTATGTAACTCATCTATCACATTCTTTACGTCACTTGAATGTCTATTGGTTGGCTTTGCAACATAGTCAACTGCACCAATCTCAAGGGCCTTGAGTGTTACATCACAACCGTCCTGAGACAATGAGCTTACCATGATTGTAGGTGTGGGGTGGTATGTCATGATTTTTTTTAAGAAGGTCAGCCCGTCCATTCTTGGCATTTCGACATCGAGGGTAAGGACATCCGGTTTAAGACTCAGGATTTTGTCTCTCGCAATAAATGGATCCGGTGCAGTTCCCACTATCTCGATATCATTGTATCTGTTTAAGGAGGTAGATAATATTTTCCTGATTACAGCGGAATCGTCTATTATCAATACCTTTATCTTGTTTTCCATTTGACCAGTCCTTTCCTTCATTGCAAAATACAAAAGTAGCATTTAGCATTGAAAATCAGTAAATGAAAGTAATTATTCTGCAAGCCTAAAAATCCTTTATATTTCTTGGGGGTTTTGCCCGCCTGTACATTGCACGCAGACGGGTGTCTTTGCGAGAGATTATTGGTTGCATTGTTAACTGCTAAATTCTCATTGTTTCTTTTGCATTTTCTTGTGCTTAAACTCCAACAGCAGCTGCAGCCTGAGTTGTTTTTATTAGCTCGTCTTCGCTCTTCACAATATTTCTTCCACTCTGTTTCGCGAGGTACAGTGCCTTATCAGCCCTGTCCAATAACACCTCTTTGGTATCTGAGCTTGTACAAAATGCCACTCCTATGCTTATAGAAGTAGGAATAGTTTCGTTACCGGTTTTAAAGCCTAAGGATTCGATATCTGATCGAAGCCTTTCACACAACTTGTGTAATGATTGGCTGTCAATTCTGTCAATTAAGATAACAAACTCTTCACCTCCGTATCTAGCGACGAAATCATTTAATCGAAAGGTCTTCTTGATTACGGCGGAGACTTTTTTCAGTACATCATCACCCACTGTGTGTCCATATTCATCATTGATTTTCTTAAAATAGTCTATATCGGCCATGATTAAGGCAAATGATTTCATTGTCTTTGTATTTTCTTGAATAGCATCTGCCAGTTTTCTATCAAATGCCTTTCGATTAAAGAGTTGTGTAAGTCCGTCAATGAGGTTTTCCTCCTTGGCTGACACCAGCTCTGCGTCGAGTGCCTTTACTCTGTGTGTTAATGTTTCTATCGTCTTTTGATCCCTCTTTTGCTTGTCTAAGACGACTTCTCCCACTTTTTCTACTTCGGCGGTAATCTTCTTTCTGATCTCTTTAATCTCATCCAGCTCAATAGCGTTCTCAATGTGTGACATGCTAGATTTTATTTGGTCTGAAAAACTGCTATTGTCCTTGGTGATTGCCCCCAGGTCGTTGGCAAAACTATTGATCAGAGCCTTGATCTCATCAAATTTCGTTTGAATTAATTCTCTTGCTTTTACAAAGTGGGAGGGAATTATCTGGTTAATGTGATTTTCAAGAGAAAGAAACTCCTCAATGCTGCTTGAAGAGCGTATTTTTGGGAGCTGATCTCTAGTAAAGTCTTCAAATTCTTTTCTCTTTGGAGTGAGACAGTTATCTGAATATTTGTTAATAGTCTGAAGTATTTCACAAATAATATCTTTTGCTTTATTGAGCACCTGAGAGTTGTTTGGTGTTTCATGGTTGGTGGTGATCATTTGTGAGCTAACTTCTGATCCGTTTCCTTGATGAGGAGGAGTAGAGATTTTCTTGTTAAGATGTTTTAAAGAAAATAGATAAAAAAGTACAAATCCGATGGTCGTAATGAGACTGTTAATGAGTAAGAAATTTGTTGAACGGAGAGCACTTTTTTGAACTCCCTCTTTTTCAAAAACATCCAGATGATATGTAGATGATAGGGAATTTTGTATATTGCTGTCAAGGTGAGAAAACGGTATGATTAAATTTTTTTCAGCTTCTAGGCTTGTTATGATTTGGTCACTCTCTTTGATATAGTGTTTTCTCAATCTTTGCAACGCTTCCTTGTCTCTATTAATCCAGATAGTATTGTCAGGTGTCTTGTAGGTAAAGAAGCCTTCTGGAGTTTTTGTGCTGACTTTAGTAGGAGAAGAGCTGTATAGGGTATACATAAAGTTTCCGATAAGTGTGGCAAAGAGTATTAACGGGAGTATGAACTTCATTGTAATCCACCCTTTCTATTATAGGAGTTCATGTGCTATTTTTGATAAAGAGCTGGCTGAATATATTTAAAACCACTCACTCTTTTTGCCAGTGTTTCTGAGTGACCGATAAAGAGATATCCCTCTTTTGGTAAACAATCATAAAATTTCGAGACAAGTCTCTGCTGAGTTTCTGGATCGAAGTATATCATAACGTTTCTGCAAAAAATGAAGTCAAAAGGATTTTTGAATGGGAATTTTGGTGTCATAAGGTTAAATCTTCTGTATGAAATTAACGCCTTGAGATGATCCTTTACTTTGTAAAAAACGGTATTATTTATGAGTGTTCGAGAAAAATGGGCAGCAAGAAGCCCTTGCGGGATATCATTTACCGTCTCCTGCATATAAACACCCCTTATTGCCTTCTGTAAGATCTTTGTGGAGATATCTGTTGCAAGGATCTTTATATCCCATCCGTTTTTCGGGGTTATATGGTCAAGCACAGTCATTGCCAGAGTATAAGGCTCTTCGCCGGATGAAGATGCAGCACACCATACGCGGAGTTTTTTGTCTCTCATCTTCTCCTTTTTTTCGATCAAATCAGGTAAGAGCTTTGAGTTGAGAAACTCGAAATGTTTCTTCTCCCTGAAGAAATCTGTTTTGTTTGTTGATATGTTGTCAAGGAGGTGGACCAATTCTTCTCCCGAGTTGTCAGTTCTCGTGACAAATCTATAATATTCTTCAAAGGTATCGATGCTTTTTGCAGCAAGACGTTTTGAGAGTCTTGACTTAACTAATTCCTTTTTTGATTGTGCAAGATTTATTCCACTTGTCTTATAAATAAGATCTCTAAAAAGTTCAAATTCTTTATTTGATAGAGTTGGATTCATTACCTTCTCCTTATTCATTGTAAAGTCTAAAAATCGGGATAGGGAAGAGTCTCACGACTCTCCTCCTCTCACGCCGCTAGGCATACGGGTCCGTACCATGGCAGTTAGGTAAAGTTAAATATTCAACAAGAAATTAATTAGGAAAGCCCCTTTACATCAAAATAATTGTTATTAAGTGATATACGGACACCTGGTGTATGACTTATATTCCAATACCTTTTAGCACTACAAGCCGTTACATGAGCGAGATCCTCTTTGACTCCCAAATCGATCAATTCACTCTTACGCCGTCTATACACATTCCATTGCTTTCATTGAACACAAAGAAGACGAAGTCTTATCCAGCTATCCAAATCACGAAGCACTGATGGCGTCTCACAATAACCAAAGTAACCTCTCCATCCTGTCATCAAGGCTAATACTCCAGTTACGTCTTGTTAAACAACGCACTTGTGACCGAAATCTCTTGATTGAATCCCGTGAAATCTTACGTCTGTCAGGTAACTTGCCATCCGTAAACGTAAAGCCAAGGAACTTCCGATTCTGAGGAATGCCAACCTTGCTCTTTGTCTCGTTTACCTTTTGCTTGAATCGGTTTGTGATGAAGTATCTCACGCTTTTAATTACTCGCTCTCCTGTTTGCTTGCTATTTACGTAGACGTTACTATCATCTGCATATCGCACAAATCTATGTCCCCGTATCTCAAACTCTTTGTCCAATTCGTCTAAAACTATATTGGACAGAAATGGCTATAGCTGACCTCCTTGACAGTCCCTTCTGTAGAACACTTACTAATCCACCTTCCACAGGAATCATGAACAGAAGTTTACCTGGGAATTCCTCTATAAGTCCCAACATTGCACCGACCATCTTACGACAATCGTTGTTCATCTCTTCGGTAGCCTTGCCAATATCTACCATTTTTTTACGTACCAATTCTATTAATGCATTCCGCTTGATGGTTTTAGAAAAGATACGTGATGCATTATCCATAGATATTTTCATGAATATGTCCAAGATCTTCATCTGTTCGGTTGAAATTTTCATGATTCTTTACCACATTTGTTAATTTGTTATCAACTCTGTTTGTTTGAGGTTGGAGGAGCGCTTCTCTCTAGATTAGAGGCTATCTGATGCATCGCGTCTCCTATTATCCCGCAATGAATGTATTAAACCTTTTAGTTTTCTATTAAGTTTTTTAAATAGAAATTCATAATTAATGTTCTTTTGTCTCAAGCCTCTAACTTCCAACGTCTTTTATTCAGAATTTTGCACTTGCTATTTAGTATTTCACCGTTGGTTCTCCCAGTATACGACTCTGTACGATACCGGTATGAGTATCGAGAGAAATTTGGTGTCCCTTTGTACCTCCTAACCTCTTGGCAGAAATTTTTATGTCGAACCTATCTAATATTGTAGTGGTTTCTAAAATATTAGATTTTCCAATATCAAACATGTCGCTGCTAACGCTGAACATCCTTGCCCCACCGAATATCTTGGCGGTTAGGTGTTTTTTATTTACGTTTGCTTTGTTTACCATTAAGTCAATCAGTAGAGGGATTCCGGTGTCTGCGTATTTGCTCAGCTTTCCATTTCGATCTTTACATTTTGGAAGCATGAGGTGGAGCATACCTCCAATTTTCATAACATTGTCATAGAGGACTACACCTACACAAGAGCCAAGGCTCGTCTTCAGTATATTTGGAATTCCCGCAATCTTTAATTCTCCAACACCTACGGTAATAATATTTTTGTTTATAGAATTAACCATTTTGTACTTATGTATCTTATCCTAACCCGAACGAGCCAGAAGAGTTTTTTGTTTCTAGACAACCTGCAAAGCTGTAATACTTTTAACATAAATAAAATTACCGGATCGTTCGAGTTAGTCGCTATGATCGTATTGTTATTTAGGAAACATTACATCCTTTACTACCGTAAGGTAGAACTCCGTAATGGAACATTTAGCACAAAGGTTGCACACATCAAGAAAGCTATCTACAGCCTTTCTTCATTGCAAGACATAGTATTTCTTGCGAATCGCCGTTACATTAAATTTGCCTCCACTATTGAAGACAAAAGTGTTGGCGTTAATAATCTGAACAAAATATCAAAGAACGTAAAAGAGAAGAATCGTACCTATATAGGGTTCAATTTCTTCAGTAATGATGACCAGCAAATTTTTCTTGCTATTTCCCGCGGTGAATTCAATTTCGTGTAAGTATTACCTGACTGTTTTTGGACGCAAAGTTATTACTACTGGTCTTAAATTCAAAGAACTTTTTATTATCCCAGAACTCACTTCTCATAATGTAATTTAGTAATTTTTTTGACAGAAGTGGTTAAAAAATTTTGTTAAGAGACTACTTGTCCCTGTCTGTAAACAGACAGGGATAACATTCTACTTTTCATACCTCTAATTCATTTTCTACATTGTTCAGAAAAGAGCGGTTCTTAATCCTAAAAATTTCTGAAATTATCATCAGTCACCTGAATAGTATCCGTGCCCATTGGTATCAAGGACTCAGCCTCTTCACCGTGTACCGTCTCATCGATACGGCCCCCATTACCTGGGATTGGATTTGAGCGCTCTCTATAGGTCCTCGTCTTATTTCTGTCTGTACCGCTTGCCCTTGAAGTTGGCTCTTTCTGTTCCGGAACCAATGCCCCCTCCTCTGCACTTCCAACCTGCGCTGAGAGTATCTTTACCTGGTCCATCAAACTCTGTGCCTGTGCCGACATCTCTTCACTCGCAGCCGATGTCTCTTCCGCATTCGCCGCGTTTTGCTGTGTCACCTTATCCATCTCCACTATAGCCCTACCTACTTGGTCTATACCGTTTCTCTGTTCTTCCGATGCCGTCGATATCTCCTCTATCAAGGTGGTCACCTTCTTCACCTTTGTTACTATTTCACTGAGGACCTCATTACATTTCCCGGAAAGCCTTGTCCCTTCATCAGCCTTGCCTACACTGTCCTCAATCAGCACTGCCGTGTCCTTTGCCGCAGTTGCACTCCTCTGAGCAAGGTTCCTTACCTCTTCAGCCACCACCGCAAATCCCTTCCCATGTTCTCCCGCCCTGGCTGCCTCTACCGCTGCATTTAAGGCCAGCAGGTTGGTCTGGAATGCTATGCCGTCTATCACCTTTATGATATCGCTAATCTTCTTGCTGCTGGCATTAATATCCTGCATCGCATTGTTCATTTCACCCACCGATTCACTCCCCATCACGGCTGTCTGGTTGCATTGTGCAGCGAGTTGGGACGCTTCCTTCGCATTCTCCGCATTCTGTTTCGTCGTTGACGACATCTCCTCCATCGACGCCGATGTCTCCTCTATCGATGACGCCTGCTCAGACGTCCCCTCCGCCAAGCTCTGGCTTGAGGAGGACACCTCTGTCGATGCCGATGCTATCTGGGTCGAACTCTCCGTTAAACTCGTGACCATACCCTTGATAACGTTTGTCACCTTGCCCGTAATCCGCGTTACCAAATACCCCAAACCCACTATAAGGGCTATCAATCCGCCAGCTATTATATACATCTGCCTTGACAATGCTGCTACCGGTCGCATCACCTCCTCTTCATCGATCTCTGCCATTATCGACCACTCTACGTCCTTTATTCCTAGTGGTGCATAGGCACTAAGTACCCGGACATCGCGATAATCGGGAAATATCTCCACATTGGTGCTACCCGAAACAGCTGCACGTGTCCCCTTTGTCTCAACCTTTTGGAGCAGTATCGTACTCCCCTTTGCCTCAATGGTATTTAGTAATCCTTGATTTGTACCCAACCTTTTCATCATTGCAAAATAGCCCGCACTATCTTCTATCAGAAACCGGGACTGGCTCCTCATCTCTAAATCCTTACCAACAATGTACGTCTCTCCCGACTCTCCCAGCCCCACACTCTTCCAATCGTTGTCTGATGTCATCACCTGGTTGATCTTATCTATAGGCATCTGGAACAGTAACACCCCCACCTTCTCAGCACCATCGTATATAGACGATGCAATAAAGCTTGCCGCTCCCTCATAGGATGGCGGATACGGTTCAAAATCTTCCAGTTTTACGTAGTGTGGATCGTTGCTGTTATTCACTTCGCGGAAGACCCTGCCAAAATTGGTCCCTGCATACGGACCATCCTTTAAAGAAGTAGTAAAATCTAATTCTTTATAAACGCTGTACACTATATCACCACTATCAGGCTCTACGAGAAATATGTCATAGTACCCAAATTGTTCAAGGTAGTCTCTTATTATTGGATGATATTGTGCATGAATCTTGCTGTAGGTTGATCGGTCATCTGCATAATCGAGTTTGTGCTTCTCTCCGAGTTGGTTGTGGTTATCTTTTATATACGTATACTGCAGCGCTATCGAATCATCGTCAAGCTGATTGAGATAGCTGACTGCCTGGGGGAGCTTTCCGCAATTCTGGCTTTTGTACTCCGCTGTGAAATCTCCTGTGTAGTAGGACCTAAGGGATGAACGATACTCTTCCAATTGAGTGTCTGTTAGTTCGTTCTCCTTCTGGAACTCTTTAAAGGACGCCTTGAACTCCTTCATCGCATCTACGACCATCTTGTCTTCGGAGAAGGTGTGCACCTGTTTCCTTATGGTAGAGAAGTAGTCTTCGATCTGCTTCTTCTTCGTCTCCCGTACTGAAACAAGTTGATTAAATGCCTGTTCCTGTAATGAGGTACTTGCACTTCTGTGACCGAGGATGCCCATGACGGTAAAGGGTATTATCCCTGCTACCAAAAATAAGATAATGACCTTAGCTCCCATTCCCATTTTCATAGTCTATATTGCCCCCTTCATATTTTAATTTGGTTAATATATATATGTGTGTGCACCACCGAGTTACCGCTCTGCAATCTCTTCAACCATCTCTAACTCTTCAGCGGAGAGAACCTTGTCGATATCGAGCAGGATGATAATCTTCTCTTTTGCCTTTCCCAGCCCCATGATAAAGCTTGTATCTATATCGTGGCCAAATTGCGGAGTATCCTCTACCTCTTCACCCTTTATATCAAGCACCTCAGAGACGTTGTCAACCACAACACCGATCGGTGCACTGTTCACCTCGACTACGATTATGCACGTCTCCTGGGTATGCTCCTCTTCCTGCATAGAGAACTTCAGTCTCAGATCTATTATGGGGATCACCTTACCCCGGAGGTTAATCACTCCTTTCAGGTAATCGGGGGTCTGTGGTACCGGCGTAATACCGATTACGCCAATAATCTCTCTCACCTTGAGGATCTCTATACCGTACTCCTCACGGTTGAGGACAAACGTTAAATATTTTCCTTCATCAACTGATTTCTTGGTTGCTACTGATTCCATTTCTTCCTCCCTTCTTTTAAATTAGGATTTCTTTGACTATGCATATTTTATCAATTATTTTGCAATCAGATTTTTTACGCCGCAAGAGCAGCCTCTTTGATTCCGCTTACATCGAGTATTAAACCTACCTTTCCATCTCCCAATATTGCACCGCCGGATATTCCTTTGACTCCTTTAAATGTATCTCCGAGACTTTTTATGACAACCTGTTGCTGTCCTAACAGTTCATCAACCAGGATGCTGAATTTTCCATCTTCAGTTTCAACAATTACAACGATAGCTTCCCATGGGTTAGTCCTTTCGGTATCGATGTTGTAAAGCTTATGGAGGCGAACAAGAGGGAAGAGGTTTCCTCTCATATTAACGACTTCCCCTTGATTCTTTATCGTACTAATCTCTTCCCTTTTAGGTCGTAGAGATTCCGCAATGGAGATTGTGGGTATTATGTATTTTGTATTACCTACATTGACGACGATACCATCTATAATTGCGAGGGTGAGCGGGAGTTTAATGGTAAATGTGGAACCCTTTCCCTCTACTGATGTGACCTCTACCTTGCCGCGAAGTTTTTCGATGTTCTTCTTTACCACGTCCATTCCTACTCCACGGCCAGATATATTGGTGATCTTGTCTGCTGTCGATAGACCCGGTGAGAAGATAAGATTGTATATCTGATTATCACTAAATTGGGAATTCTCTTTAACGAGACCTCTGTCTATAGCCTTTTTGAGTATCCTCTCCTTTTGTAACCCTTTTCCATCGTCTTCTATCTGAATTACGATATTACCTCCCTTATGATAAGCTCTCAGCTTAACGGTTCCTTTCTTTCTCTTGCCACTGGCAATCCGATTCTCTTCAGGTTCGATTCCGTGATCTACCGAGTTTCTTAAGATATGGACGAGTGGATCAGCAATCTCTTCAATGACGTTCTTGTCAAGTTCAGTATCCTCACCTGAAATGATGAGTTCTATCTCTTTCTTTGCATGCATAGATACGTCTCTTACCAACCTCGACATCTTCTGAAATGTCTGTTTTAGTGAGACCATCCTCATTGACATTACCTGGTCTTGGATGTCTTTTGTTATCTTACTAAGGTGTGAGAGGTTTTTGCTCGATCCATTCTCACTGTTACCGCCAGACTTCATATCTCCCGATATTAAGGTATTTGCAATTACCAGCTCACCCACCAGATCAAATAGGTTGTCAAGCTTATTGGTATCAACTTTCACAGTCCTCGTTTGACCTCGTTTTAACTGTTTCGATTGACCTTGGTCGGTCTGTTTCGTTTTTAAGGCGTTATTGATTATTTCTGGAGTGGTTGCGCCATTATCTACCAATATTTCCCCAATCTTACGCTTTTGCTCTTTTACAGCTTCATTAAGTTCTGGTTTTGTAATATCACCATTTTTGACGAGGATTTCTCCTACAGGTTTCCACAAACTCTGTTTCTGCTCTTCGATAGTCTTATCGAGAACATCCTGAGTTACAATTCCATTTTCGATGAGTATCTCACCCAACTTTCTCCCTTTTACTTTGAGTGCATCATTAAGTTGTTCCTGAGTAATAATGGCTTTCCTTACCAAGAATTCACCGAAACGTTCATTATCAGTGGTATAGTCTTCTTTCTTCTCTTCTTCGGTCTGAGGTTGGGCAACTATCACTTCATTGAGTATGTACAAGATGCTATTAATTGTCGGTTGTATGTCTACAGTCTCTTCATGAGAGGAGGGATTTGCCCCTTCATTTCCCTCTAGAATCCTATCTACCTTGACAGAGAGATTATCTCTGAGTGTCCTAAGAATGTCTATTGAGTCGAGGCACAAGGTAGTTATTTTCCCGGTAAATTTTATTTCGCCTTTCCTTGTCTTATCAAGCAGTGTCTCAAGTTCATGACTGAGTTTCTGTATATCCGTTAGTCCCAGAAACCCAGCGCTTCCCTTTATGCTATGGATACTTCTAAATATGGCATTGATGAGTTCGTAGTCCAGGTTCTCTTCATCAATATTGAGTATATTGCTTTCTGATTCTTCAAGGTGGTCTTGTGCCTCAGACAGGAATTCCAGGAAGATCTCTGTATCTTCCTTGATGTCAAGGGTAAATTCATTAGCCTTGCTGTTGTCGCTCATTTGGTTTACTCCTTCCTTAAAAGTCTCTAAAATTCTCATCATGTTCTAGAACAATATCTTCCCCCATTGGTATAAGTGTCGATGCATCCACATGGTGAGATTTATGAGCATCATGAGGATCCAAACTTGTTTTCTGATCTCCTAATACAGATTTGTTGGGTGAGAGAGAGATTTTTTTTTGTCCCAATTGATTGTTGCTTTCTTTGATGTCGACATTGTTAGCAGCTATTCTACTTTTCAATGGTTTTGAGTGTTCTCCTTCTAATTCCTCACAACCGCCAATCTGCTCAGACAATATCTTGACCTGGTCTAGCAGTGTCTGTGACTGTGCCGACATCTCTTCACTCGCCGCTGCAGTCTCCTCTGCATTGGCTGCATTCTGCTGTATCACCTGGTCCATCTGGTGAATGGCCTGACCCACCTGGTCTATCCCGCTTGCCTGCTCATCCGATGCAGTTGATATCTCTTCGATCAGGGTAGTCACCTTCTTTACGTTTGATACAATACCGGCCAACACCTCCTTACATTTTCCGGATAGCTCGGTACCCGCATTCGCCTTTCCAACACAATCCTCAATCAATTCTGTTGTATCTTTGGCTGCAGTAGCACTCCTCTGGGCAAGGTTCCTCACCTCCTCGGCCACCACGGCAAATCCCTTACCGTGCTCTCCTGCCCTGGCCGCCTCCACCGCCGCATTTAGGGCAAGCAGGTTTGTCTGGAACGCGATACCGTCTATTACCTTTATGATATCACTGATCTTTTTACTGCTGTTGTTAATATCGAGCATCGCATCGTTCATCTCATGCACCGACCTACTCCCTGACTCTGCCGTAGTGTTGCAGAGGGAGGCAAGCTGCGCTGCCTCTTTTGCATTATTGGCATTCTGTTTTGTCGTCGATGACATCTCCTCCATGGTTGCCGAGGTCTCCTCGATAGAGGACGCCTGTTCCGATGCCCCCTGTGCGAGACTCTGGCTTGAGGATGATATCTGGCCCGATGCTGATGCTACCTGTTCAGCTCCTTCTCCCAATTTGTCTGCCAGTTCCCGTAAGAATGCAATCAAAGGGCGTGCAAAGAGCATCCAGCCAAGTCCTATTACCAGACAGACAAGTCCCAATGAACCACCTTGAATCCAGAGCAACATGGTTGATTTTTT
The DNA here is from genome assembly GCA_965222815.1 of Candidatus Scalinduaceae bacterium. Taxonomy (GTDB): domain Bacteria; phylum Planctomycetota; class Brocadiia; order Brocadiales; family Scalinduaceae; genus SCAELEC01. Next base: position 2,248,459 of record CBDCUS010000014.1, on the reverse strand, counting down.
CTCCGAATTTGCCTGGTACATCGTAACCGCCTCATTCATCCCCTTCATAGTTGCATTGGCACTCTCATAGGCGATACCATAGTCTACGATATACTCTACCGAATTTGGCTCTACCATTGTGAGTGCATTGAAATTATCCTGTGTCTTCTCCCACAACTGTTTCACCTCATTGAGTTTACTCTTGATCTTAACGTCTTCTGTGGGAAGGAGGGTTGTAAAATTCCCCATTTCAAGGTCCAGTGGTGCCTCCCCACCGTTTATGAGGGCGGAGAGGGTAGTATCAAACACCTTTTTTGTCTCCAGGAACGAGTCGGCACCAAACTCTTTGTCTCCAGAATCTGCAAAGAACGCCTCAGTCTCAGTGCTTACCGTGCCTATCGGGATGTTGACCACAAGGACCCCCATGACGTCTCCAAGTTTGAAGTCTTTTTTTGGGCTCTCCTCATGGGCATTGTGACAACTGACACACCCCTTTGTAGACGCTACATCGGCGGTTGCGTAACGAAGGGTGTAGAGGCCGTTGTGTACCATAAAGCGGGAGAATGATTTCCCTTTTTTCGAATAGAGATAGTCAAATGCCTCTCTCTCGAAATCGCTCTTCAGCCCTTTTTCCTTATTAATGTTCCACTTACTCAGGAGGTCATAGCTATAGACACCTTTTTCGTTTATTTTACCTGAAACCTCCTGGACAAATGTTGCGGGGAGGGGGATACCACCAGCGATCTTGGTGTAATTTCTATTGGGGTGCACATCCACGACACCGTCCTTTTTCAGCTTTACGACTATGTTCTTCGTGTACTGTCTTCGGTCCTCCACTATCTGGAGGGTTGCTACTTCTGCAGTCTTCAGGGTGCTGTGGCGAACCTGGAGGGGAATGAGTTCATCGATGTATTCCTTTGTATATTTTTGGGTCAACATGCGCTGCCTCCCGGCGAGATTAATCGTCTTTTTGTCAGCTTGCTGGCTCCTGATAGTATTAAATACAAAAAATCCACCGACCATTACCGTTACAAAAAAAATTGAAAACATTGATACAAACTTTTTTCCTACTGTCATTTTCTCTCTCCTTTAATAGATATTTAGTAGAGTACGAATTACAAATAGCGGTTAAATCCGTCATAGTTTTGTTCTATTTTTCGAACCTTAGAGCTTTGTGTTAAATAAAAAACGCATACATTATTCATTAAAACAATACCGCTTGTTTTTTCTTAACTTTGTATCTGTTTATTTTTTGTAAGAGTGTTGCTTTCGTAAATGGTTTTACCAAGAAATTTTTGGCTCCTGCTTCTAAGGAGGTGATTACGGCACTTTCCGTTGGTTTGGATGAAGTCATTATGATGGGAATGCTTTTTGTATATGGTGTCTTTTTTATCTTTTTACATATTTCGATCCCACTCTGTTCTGGTAAGGTTAGGTTCATCAGTATTAGGTGTATTTTTTCCTTGTGAAGAAGGGTGAAGGTCTCTGTTGCATTGGTGGTGATAAGCGGTTTGAATTCTGTATTAGCCAGGTATCTTCTTAATATTTTAATATCTGCAACAGAGTCGTCTAAGATTAGGACATTAGTTGTTTTCTCATGTATCTGCTCTCCAAAGAAATCTTCAACTAAATCTATCTGTATGAATATGTTGATATTGCCGGTTTCAAACCCCTTTATCAAGAGGAGAGAGGAGAGTTGTAAATAATCATCACTGGAAAGGTTTGGAAAGATATCTTTTGCATTCTCTCTGTTTATAGAAGTACAAGTAGACAACTTGATGTGAACAGGTTTTGTCAATTTATTTCTAAACACGTTGTCAATGATACCTGTGAACTGGTTCCCAAATTCTTTGAGACCATCAGTGCAATCTTCATCGAGTTCCTCTTTCTCTATATTCTCCTTTATCTGACTGTCATCGTATCCCAGGAGTGATCCACCTATTTTGATACCGTCCTTTATCTGCATAACCGTGCAGATGTTTCCGGTGTAAGAGTCTTCAATCTCAGATTTTATTAAAAAGAACTGCCCCTCGTTGTTATCAAAAAAAGTTTCAAGGGTTATGACATCGAAATTTGGTTTAGAGATACCGATATTTCTGCCAATAAGATTTGTACAATCTTCATTTAATTTGCTTAATGTAGTATCTATGAGAGATTTCATTCTTGGTGGACAAGTGAGTGATTCAGTTGATGTGTTCATGTTTTTTTCAATAAATAATAAACCTGAAATTATGGTGTAATTTGAGTTGTTTTTTCTTAGCTATTAACAATTCTTAGTGGTTAATTTTTAGACCGACATGTAAAGTGCCTTCCTCTGATGAAAAGGGAGATATTACCCACTCATTTTGATTCTTACCTAGTGCCTCAGAATCAGAAGTGCATGTGTCCTTTCCATATTCTTTGCTTGTAGATGCAATGGTTAGGTCGGTTCCAGCAACTACAACAGGAACAGCTAAGTGCATTGCTCCTAGGTCTTTGTATACCTTGTTTTTCAAATTACCTGCAATCATGTTTGTTACCTCACCAATGGCATCTTTTGTGTCATGGTCTAGTTCGGTAATATCAATTCCCAACATGAGTGATGTGATCTTGAGCGCAATTTGTTTATTACAAAATAGGGAGATAATGCCAGAATGTTCACCCGAAAAGCTGACCAGAGAGATGACCTCTTCCTGAATCTCTTTTTCCTCACGGATAAACGTTTCTCCAGGGGTTATTTCCATTGGGATCATTGTGGAAAATATTTCCTGAGTAGCATCTCTAGTCTCTTTTATAACCGTGTCAAATAGTGTTGAAGTGGTTTCCATTTAGTATCTCCGCTGACTTATTAGATAACAGTAATTTTTAAACGTCATTATAATGAATGAGTTATTATTGATATAAGAGAGTGCGGATCGTATCTTTCGTATCACAGAAAAAGTGTTTATACATTTAGTTTATCATAAGATACTTACCAAGTGTGTCTCTAAGCTGGTCTACCGTAAATGGCTTTGTTATATAATCGTTGGCTCCGCTCTCCTTTGCTTCAGATTTTTTTGCATCCGATCCTTCTGTCGTGACCATAATAACAGGCACTTTTTTGGGAAGATTTAATGATCGTAGGGTCTTCACAAATTCTATACCTGACATATTCGGCATATTCCAATCGCATAAAATTAGATCTAATTCATTTGCAGAGACTTTTTCCAGTGCCTGAGCGCCATCTCCTGCTTCTACAAATTCGTTGACAATTAATCCAGATTCCTTTATGTTTCTCTGTATTATCTTTCTCATCACAGCAGAATCATCAACTAATAGAACTTTTGACATTTTGGCCACCTCACCTTTCTTATCAAAAATTTAAAATCTCTCGTACTTGATTCTAAAAATATTTTTCTTTTACGAATCGTTTATTATCTTCGGAATATCTCTTTAAAAACTTTAACGATATGTTTAACTCACCTTCTCAACAGGGAGCATTTGTATGCTCAGTGTTGTTGTGACTCTTTCTGTTCACGTTTCACCGATTCCCTTACCTCTTATCAGCTACATCCATCTCCTCCAAAAAACTAGCAGGGACTGGAGAACAGATACAGTGGGACTGCTACTACATGTCTGGGGAGTTGATTCATCAGTTCTGATTTGAACAGACAAAACATACCGAAGGCTGAGTAAAGAGTGTTTATGATTAAGTTGGGTGCTCCCAATCCGCGAAACATTATTTCAAAGAGTGTTTACTAACCTCCAATTATGGTGAAAGAGCGATTGGTCGCAGCGATGTACTATGATCCAACGAACGTTCGCAAGGTATTCTATTGATAAGCAAAATATTTGCCGTTTTCATTGAAAAGATATTTGTGTTGTGAATAAAAGCCTGTTAAGGTAAGGAATTTGTTGACTGTTAGTATCTGTTTTGAGGCAAGTGAACAAAAGAGTTTTTGTATTTTTCAGGATTAAATGTTTTTTGTTGAGGAGAGATGTTCAAGTTGTTAAGGAAGATCTTTACTGCTTACGTATAGATCCCCTCAGAGGTTATTTTCTCCATACTGTTGAATAGTTAGACAGAAGGATATTGATGAAATTGTGTGGAATGAAATTGTATGGAGATGATGAATAGCTCCTATAATTTCTCTTTTCAACCAATTCTTTTCAAATGGAGGTATGCTCACTCTAACTTGAAAATAATAAAAGATTGTGGCACATAGGTTGCTCAATTTTAGGATTTTTAGCTAAAGTATTCATAAGGGGTGACGATAGTAAAGAGAAAAGCTGTTGTATCTTTTATGTAAGGAGTGTAGACTTGAAAGGGCTAGAATATGAGTATTTTGATGATATTTATCCATCAATCTTAAAAAATCATCCAACACTCTTTAAAAGTTTATTGTTGCAGATAGGTAATTTCTTTGTTTGCCTATGGCACAAGATGAATTGAACTTCAAGTATTGTACTGTTGTGATTAGTCTTGAGGTTGTGGTAGATCGATGTTTTTTTGTGAACGGAAGAGTGGGCGATAATTGTGTGGATGGTTCGGTTACGTCTTTCTTACTAATTTGTTGAAAAGGAGGTATTTGTTATGCCAATTGAAGGTATGTCTCATGTAAGTCATGGACAGGTAGAAAACATTAAGGGTGATCATACTCTGAAGAAAAGTGGAGGAGTTAAATCTGTTTCCGGGGTTGCACCGGATGGTCAGAATCTTGGCGAAGTCGATAAAGTGGAAATTTCTGACGAAGTGCAGGGATTACAAAAGACGTTATCGAAGCTTAAGGCTGATCTGGAAAAAGTACCGGATGTTCGCTCTGGAAAGGTTGAAGATGCTCATAAGCGTCTTGAAAGCGGATTTTACGATAATTCGGATGTGATTGCCAAGGTTGCTGGAGAAATAAAAAAGTTGACAATCTAAATAATGCAATAGCAGTTAGAATTTCAATAGTATTTATTTTCTCAAAGAAAATCCCCCTTCAATGACATTGCCTTCAAAGGGGGATTTTTCGTTGCAAACAATCTTTACCTTACGTCTATTTGCTTCAGATTTCCCCAATCCCTGTCCCATACCGTAGAGTGGATCGTACCTGGGCATGTCGCAACTTGAAACTCTCCTAGTAGTCGTAAACGTTCTGTGAAGCCTTGATATCTCTTTCCCATTAAGATCAAGTCGATTTGCCCGTAATACATAATTAATATAACTAATTGTTTGGCTTCCATAATGGTTCATGAATACAAGAGTGAAGTAGAAATAATAAAAAAAAATAATCATTGTATAAATACTGCAAACCAAAGAACAGCAATACAAAAAAATTATTTCAATTCAAGTTATTTTTTACAATAGTTATGGATTCTTCTTCTATAACCTAACTCCAAAACCTAATAACAGCAATTAATTTGCGAACATCATAAATGTTACTGGTTTACATCACATTTCAGATTATTAAATTAATATTCTATTATATTGTTCCGATATTGATAACAATTAACAATCCTCTAAACTGGGTTTCGGTATCATGCCTTTGAACTCTGATGTTAGAGCATCGTCCTGATATTTTTACATTAAAAAAACGAAGAATGAACTATTACTAAAAAAGTTAATATCAAAGAAAGAGGTTTTAAAATGGCAGAATTAACTGAAGAAATGAGTCGGATGTCAAATAGTGTGAGAGACATGGAAGGAAAATACCTGACCTTTTCGCTTTCAAGTGAGGTATACGGCATAAGTATCTTGAAGGTAAAGGAAATTATTGGAATGATGTGGATTACTTCGATACCTCAGACTCCCAGATTTGTCAAGGGTGTCATTAACCTGCGAGGGAGGGTGATCCCGGTAATGGACATGAGAATCAGGTTAGGGATGGAGGAAGCAGAGTATACCAAGCACACATGTATTATAGTGGTTGATATAATAACAGAGTTTGGACAGGTTATGATAGGTGTTGTGGTAGACTCTGTTAATGAAGTATTGAACATTAAAGCTAAAGATATTGAACTGACACCATCATTTGGAGTTTCGGTGAACATGGAAGACATTCTCGGAGTGGGCAAAATAAATAATGAAATGAAAATACTTCTCAATATTGATGTATTGATTTCTGGGCAAGAGTGGGTTTAACGAATACAGCACTAAAGAAATACCCTTTAACGACCTCTGAGACCTCTTTAGAAAAGAAGGATCTGTAAAAAAATGAGAGAAGGTAAAAGAAGTAAAGCTTGTGGTGGGTATTCTTAAAAGTAAATGGGAATAATGAATTTAATTTTTAGTTAGAAAGGAGATTTTAGACTATGACAAATGGGAAAGTGGTCAAAAAAAAGGCGGTAATGAAAAAACCGGTGAACAAAAGAAAAGCGGTAAAGAAAAAAGGGAATAAAAGTGATGCAGGAATGGTTAGTAAAAATATGAGCCTGAAGATAAACGAGATTGAAGCAATCAACAAGACACTGGCAGTGATCGAGTTCGATCTTGACGGGACGATCATAACTGCGAACGACAACTTCCTGTCGACGGTAGACTACAGTCTGGACCAAATTAAGGGTAATCATCACTCGATGTTCGTGGAGCCTGACTGCAAGAACTCTGCGGAGTATCAACAATTCTGGGAAGCGTTGAGACGTGGTGAGTCACAGACTGGGGAATTTAAGCGTTTTGGCAAGGGAGGCAAGGAGATCTGGATACAGGCGTCGTACACTCCCATCAAGGATCTGAATGGAAAACCGTTCAAGGTTGTGAAGTATGCAACGGACGTTACCGCACAGAAGCTTCAGAATGCGGACTATCAGGGTCAGATTGAAGGAATCAGTATGTCTCAGGCAGTGATCGAGTTCGATCTTGACGGGACGATCATAACTGCGAACGACAACTTCCTGTCGACGGTAGACTACAGTCTGGACCAAATTAAGGGTAATCATCACTCGATGTTCGTGGAGCCTGACTACAAGAACTCTGCGGAGTATCAACAATTCTGGGAAGCGTTGAGACGTGGTGAGTCACAGACTGGGGAATTTAAGCGTTTTGGCAAGGGAGGCAAGGAGATCTGGATACAGGCGTCGTACACTCCCATCAAGGATCTGAATGGAAAACCGTTCAAGGTTGTGAAGTATGCAACGGACGTTACTGAACAGAAAATGGAGATCAGAACTGCCATGGACGATATTGCTGAACTTGTACAGGCCGCTGTTAATGGTGATCTTGAAAGAAGAGGTAACCCTGACAATTACAAAATCGAAGGATTTAAAAATATTATTAAGGGCATAAACGATACCTTAGATGCGATCGCGTCTCCTATCACAACCGCCATGGACGATATCACTGAACTTGTACAGGCTGCTGTTGATGGTGATCTTGAAAGAAGAGGTAATCCGGACAAATACAAAATCGAAGGATTCAAGAATATTATTAAGGGCATAAACGATACTTTAGATGCAATCATTGTTCCTGTCAATGAGGCTAGGAGTGTTATTAAGAGTATTGCCGATCGGGATCTTACTCAAAAGGTTCTTGGAGACTATAAAGGGCAATTGAAGGAGTTTAAAGAAGATATTAACAGTGCCGTAGAGAACCTTCATGAGGCACTCAGCCAGGCTTACTTGTCAGCAGACCAGGTGGGACATGCCTCTGAGCAGATTGCTTCATCAAGCCAATCTTTGGCTGAAGGAGCTTCTGAACAGGCTGCATCCTTGGAAGAGACTACTAACTCCCTTTATGAAATGGCATCCAAGGTAAATCAAAACGCAAGTAATGCCAAACAGGCAAATGACCTCATGAAAAAGTCAGAAAAGGTTATTAATTTAGCTACCCAATCCATGAAAGAACTCATTAATTCAATGGATAATATATCTATGGCGAGTGAGGAGACCCAAAAGATCGTAAAAACTATTGATGATATAGCATTCCAGACCAACTTATTGGCCTTGAATGCAGCGGTTGAGGCCGCCAGAGCAGGTGAGGCAGGTGCCGGATTTGCGGTAGTGGCAGAGGAGGTTCGGAATCTTGCCAAGCGATCTGCTGAGGCCGCCAGGAACACTGCAGATCTTATTGAAGGAACAGTTAAGAAAGTCAAAGGCGGGTTAGAAGTAGTTGGAAAAACCAATTCAGAATTCCAAGAGGTTTCATCGAGTGCTATCAAAGCTAGTGAACTTGTCAGCGAGATTAATGCCGCCTCAAGTGAGCAGTCCAATAGTATTGGTGAACTAAACAATGCTGTTGCTGAAATGAATACCGTAACTCAAAATAGCGCGGCTAATGCAGAGGAGAGTGCTTCTGCCGCTGAAGAGTTGAGCGGGCAGACTAAGGAACTGAGCAGTATGCTTGCAACCTTCAACTTGAACACGAACGACATGATCAAACAAAACACTTGGGCAACTACTACCAAGAGGAATGTTCCCAGTTTAAAAGAGGGCAATTACTCTTTGAAAAAAACAAACGATGCTATACCGGTTAATGCCGAGAAGTCCATCCCAATGAGTGAGGAGAGAATTGTTGAGCATGATAATAGATGTGATGATTTTTAGGAGTGAATAGTTAGGATTTTCTCCCCCATTCTTTACCGCTACATCCTTGATTTGTAAGGGTGGAAAGAATGGGAGGGGGGTATATACCCATCACGAATTAGTTTTCGGTTTTCAGAATCGTTATTTGTACCGAAAATAATCACAATATGAAATTGCTTTATTCTCATAATTTTTTACAAAAAAAGGAGGGATTTATTTTGCAAATAGGAAATGTTTCTCAGGGTGGTCTTGGACAGGTAGACAACATTAAGGTTGATCATGCTCTGAAGAAAGATGAAGGGGTGAAACATGCTTCCGGAGAGGCACAAGGATTACAATAGATGTTATAGAAGAGAAAGCGTGTTCGATATAAGTGTTGTATTAATTTTGATAATTGAAACTTATTAAGAGAAGGAGAAACAAAAATGGCTTTGATATCCTGGGAAGATAGGTTGAGTGTTCAAGTAAAAGAGTTCGATTTGCACCACAAACAGATAATTGCGATGATTAATGAATTACACGATTCTATGAAACAAGGGAAGAGGCAGGATGTTATACCAAGTATTTTGAGTAACCTTGCAAGCTATGTTGGCATACATTTTAAGGCTGAAGAAGAGGTTATGGAAAGACATAATTATCTGGGATACATTGAACACAAGGCTAAGCACGAAAAAATGACGGCCAAGGTTTTAGGCTTTGTAGAGCGTTACAAAAAAGGTGACGTGAGTGTGGTTGTGCATCTCTCAAGTTTTCTCAAAGATTGGTTAAATAAGCATATTTTGGAAACAGACAAAAAATATGCGGGTTTTATGCATGATGTTGGGGTAAACTAGTAAGTAGATAATACAACAAATCTAATCAAGTTCTCCACATAGATACTTTGTGAAGAACTCGGGTATATCCTCTTCTCCTTTTTGGAACCGGATTTCAGGTTACTTTTGAGGTAACAGAGGTGTCGATAGAAAAATATCATAGATTTTTTAAGAGTTACAAAATATTTCGAAACACGGAATTCATTCATTGCCCTGTCACTTTAAAGCGCGTGCCATCACACCCCTTCTTTTATTGCAAAGTAAAATAGTACCATTGAGCATTCAAAATCATCTCTTTCCTTTCTTTTTCTCTCCAATTGTAACGTTTTATCTATAACTGCTAATTTTGGCATTGAATATGCAATCTATACTTATCTGATTGTGGTTTTCGGATAAAATTTGATATAAAAATGAATGAACATAACTGCAACCAAGATTTGGTTTCCAGTAAAACCGAAAGCCAAATCGGTTTTAGTATATATGCCAGTTGAGAATGCAAGATTACCACTTTCCCTCATTGAGAAAAGGAGACAGTAGTGGAAGAGAGAGGAAATATTTTCTCCTTGTTTGGTAGAATCCGTAACTTTTTCATAGTTGTTTCCTTTGTTGGTCTTTTCATGTTTCATGTCGCTCATGCATGTGAAGCAGGTAAGAAATACAAGATGGTAGTCTTGCCATTCCGAGACAACACTCACATAGATCACGGAGAGATGGTTTCTGATATCTTGAGGAGTTTGCTTACCCAAACGAGATATTTTGAAGCCGTCGAGAGAGACAAGATGTATGAGACCATAATTACTGTACTGCCCGGTAATTTGATAAATGTAGATAATATAAAAAGAATCGAGGGTACATTTACCGCAAACCAGATAGATCTTATTTCCCGTCTTGATAGGAAAAAGATTCAGAAGTTTTGCAAAAAGTTGAGAGCTGACTACGTCTTAAAGGGTAGTATATCTCATTTTGCCGATGTTATGAGGCTCGATGCAGAGATTATAGATGTAAAGGGAAACCGATTATTAGGATTTGTTGATGTGGAGGGGGTGCCTGAAAAATTGTTAACGGAAATGTTAACAGAGTTGACAGGTAAAATATCACTCTTTTGTAAGAACAGAAACTCTTATAATGATGCTCTGTACATTTTAGGACAATACAATCAGGGGCTTATCACATTTCATGTGGCTGAAAAAAAACTTAAGGAACTACTCCCTGGCCTACAAGATTCAATAGGTATTCGGGCGGTCCTCATGACACTCTATCTCTCAGAAAAGCCAAAAATTGATGACCTAGCATTACAACAATCGTACTCTCAACAAATAGGGAGGAATATTATCAAAGAGGGTGAGGAGATTCTCAATCTTTTACAAAACAGTTTTGATGAAAAAGTTCTTGAAGTATTTCTCTCTACAGGTCTTGACCCGTTTAAAGAAGTTGCAAATATTTATGTTCAAAGTGGTGACACCGAAAAAGCTATTGATATTTACCGTGAGGCAATCAATGTATACCCAATAAACCTTGGTGAGCACTATAGGGAAATTGGTAAGTTGTATAGTAGGCAAGGTCTAGATTACGAGGCGATACAAGCCTATGAAAAGGCATTAGAAATACATAGTAGTAATAATGAATTACGTTTAGTCCTAGTTGGGCTGTTAAAGAAAAATAGGTTTCCTGAAAGAGCACGGAAACATCTGGATGTCTGTTTGAAATATGCTAGGAGTATTGAAGAAATTGAGCGTGTGAGGGATGAGATCACCAATGTATCTGCCGTTATTCGTGAATAATCTCGCAGTAAATACTATCATGAGATTCAATATTTATATAAAAAAAATGAAAATAAATTGTTTATTTTTTAAACAATTTGTGTAGAATGCTATCACACAAAGAAATTATTAAGTGATACTTTCCCCCAGATTTAATAAAATGATAAACATTTTTTAAACAATCTGTTACTTTTCCTGTGAGTTAATTGGCATAGAGTTTTTTTATATAGAGATCTGTAGGTTTATCTTGAACTTGAACGAATAATCTTTTTGTATCCAGAAATTTGGAGGAATCTGGGAAATGATTGAAAGTAAGAACGGTCAAAAGAGTGAAAGTCAAACAGGAGTGAAGCCCGTAATTCTTGTGGTTGATGATGAAGAAACCATTAGATCTTGTTTAAAGGAGGCCTTGGAGGGTGAGGGGTATAAGGTCTATATCGAAGAGAATGGGAGAAATTCTTTAAGTTTAATTAAGAGGGTGATTCCTGATTTAGTCTTAGTAGATCTAAAAATGCCGGGAATGAACGGTATTGATTTATTGAGAGAGGTAAAATCTCTTGATCGGAACATACTGGTAATTCTTTTAACAGGGCATGGTTCTGTGGATACTGCGGTAACTGCCATCAAGGCAGGTGCCTTTGATTATTTGGAGAAACCCTTTAAGATTGAACACATCAAGGTTGTTGTTGGTAAGGCTTTAAGCACTCAATCTTTAATGAGGGAAGTGATAAGACTAAGAGCAAAAGCTGGAGTTATTGGATTTGAAAATGTCATTGCGGTCAGTAAAGAGATGAAGAAGGTCTTTGAACATGTGAAAATAATAGCGAAAAGTCCCTCGAGTACGGTATTGATTCAGGGAGAGAGTGGAACAGGCAAAGAGTTGATTGCGAATTATATCCACACAATGAGCTCTCGGAGTAATTATCGATTTGTTGATATCAACTGTGCAGCATTGACAGAAAATTTACTTGAAGCTGAATTGTTTGGTTATGAAAAAGGCTCTTTTACGGGCGCTTCTTCCACGGGGAAGTCCGGTTTGTTTGAGGTCGCACAAAGGGGATCTATATTTCTTGATGAAATAGGTGAAATGAGTATGCCACTACAGGCTAAATTATTAAGGGTACTACAGGAAAAGAGGTTCAAAAGGGTTGGAGGTATTGATGACATAGATGTAGATGTAAGGATAATAGCCTCTACAAATAGAAATTTAGAAGAAGAAGTGGAAAAAGGTCAATTTAGAAAGGATCTCTATTATCGGTTAAAAGTTCTACCCGTATATTTGTATCCCCTGAGGGAGCGAAAGGACGATATTGTGCCTCTGGTAAAATCCTTTATTCACAAGTTTAATAACGAATTTAAAAAGAAGGTAAATACTATTACGTCGGAAATAGAGGACATTCTGGTGAATTATGATTGGCCTGGTAATGTGAGAGAGTTGAAAAATGTAGTGGAACGGGCAGTGCTCCTTTCAAGCACAAATACCCTTTCTGCTGAGCATATCTTGTTGGGCAATGTCTTTAGTAAGCAAAGTGACACTGAGGATGAGATTACCGATCATTCTATTTCGGCTATTGAGCAGAAACATATAGCGAAAATCCTTAAAGACACATCTTGGAGAATGACAAAAGCTGCAAAAATTTTGGGAATCAACCGTACCACTTTATACAACAAGATAAAACAGTACAATATAAAACAGTAGCGTTAACATAGCTTCAGGTTTGAGAATTTCGGATTTCGGAATATGGATGTTGCTTCTCGCATAATATCAAATGAGCATCATATCTTTTGCATTGATGCTGTTTCACAATCCGAATTCCGCAACCAGAAATATACAGTTTGCTTGTGGACTCTTAAAACCTAATATGGGAGATGGTGTGAAAGTATTTGAAAAAAAACTAGGACAGATCTTGATTGATGCAGGTAAAGTTCGTTTGGAGGATTTAGAATCTGCCTTATCGATTCAAAAAAAGGATTCCCAGCGTAAACTCATAGGCGGAATCTTAATTGAGCTAAGTTTGATTTCAAAGGATGATCTCGATATCGCCTTGAACAGACAACTTTTGTTTTCATCAGAAAATGATAAGTTTGGCCTTGATTTAAGTGATGAGGATAGAATTAAGAAAATCGCAGACAAATATCGTGAATCTGAATACTTTGCAGAGTTAAACGAGTTGATTGGGGTGATAACTCACAAGATCAGAAATCCATTATCTGGTATTTCTGCTGCCGTTGAGGTCCTTCGAGAAAAGGTTGGGGCAAGCGAAGTAAACGAGAAGTTTTTTAAGATGATTTTTAAAGAAATAGATAGTTTGGAAAAAGTTGCAAAAGATCTTTTTAGGGAATTTTCACTAAAGTAATATTGGATAATTGGGAATGGTGAAATGGGTTTTAGGATTTTATTAGTGGATGACGAGGAAACACTCAGGTGTGTTTTGCAGGAGACCCTGACAGGTGAAGGTTATAGCGTTGACGTTGCGAATGATGGTCTTCAAGCTTTGGAGCGTTTCAAGATAACATCATACGATTTACTTATTACCGATATAAGAATGCAAGGTATGGATGGTCTGCAGCTAATTCGTGAGATAAAAAAAAATGGTTTGTCAATCAATATTATCATCATTACCGCATACGGTTCTGGTGAAACATTACAAGAGGCAATGCAGCTTGGTGTTGTGGAGTTGTTTCATAAGCCATTTAAGCTGCAAGAGATAAAAGACAGTATAACGAGAATACTGAACCACCTTTTGCAAGAAAAAGGTAAGGAAACAACATCCAATAGAGCAGGAAATCGTGAAGAATTTTCGATGGCTGATTCTCTTTTGGTACCAGCAGGTGTATCGTATTATATTCGAGTGCCGGCAGTCCAACAAAGAAACACAGCTGTTTTTGATTTTGTTGCCAGAAACAGTAATAAGGCGGTTGCAATCTTTGGAAATATTCATAATAGAGTTGGAAGAGCAGGGGAGTGGTGGGATAACAAACAGATAACGATAATGATTCAGACTCTCTTTCGGTCAAATGCAAAGAGTCCTCCCAGAAAAATAGCAGCCATTATCAATGATTTCTTATCAAGAAATATCTCTCCGCAGGTTGAGGTTTCAATACTCTGTCTGATGTTAGATGTTAAGAAGAGTGAGATCCGTTATGTGAATTATGGAAGCAATTTGGTCTGTTCTGTTTTTGCTCCTACCGGGAAGGTTGAAATTATGGATTCCTCTCCTGCTTTATTGGGGATTTCTCCTAAGGTTGATATATGTGAGAATACTTTGACTTATGGTGAAGAGAGCCAATTGATGTTACTTGGTTGCAATTCGATAACAAGTACTGCTGAAAGAGAGTCGCTTGTAAGGCAAGCGGTCGATGTTGTTTTATTCACAACGAAAAAAAATCAAAGAGCAGATACGAATTGGAACGCCTTTGAGTCTCTGTCTCGGGATAAGAGAGAGACAGACTCTGATAATGATACCTACTTATTGATGAATCTTGACTGGGATGATACTGCAAGTTTCAAACAGAACTGAAAGAGAAACTCAACGGTAACAGATTGTAGTGAGAGAAGAATTTTTTTTCAAAGAGCAACCTTTGAGATGGCAGGTAGAGCAGAGAGTGATGTTGAGGATTTAAAAGTGGAATTACAAGATGCTAAAATTTCTCCCTGAAAAATTCAGACGCATACCAGCAAAGTTCAAAATTGTATCACAGAGGCTAGATCCCTTTATTCAAGGAGTCGGTGGGTATAAGGTATTTATCTACATTAATCTAGCAATTTTGTTATTGGTAGTGGTACTTATCTTGTTGCAACAGAGTTGGATAAATAGAGAAAAGAGGGTAATAGAGGAAATGGTGGAGGTGCATACGAGGGGTAAGGCCCAGGAGGAAAGTGAAGCTTTGGAGATGACAGGTAGATCAGACCTCGATATCATGAAAGAGGAACGACGTTCGAAAAATGAATTACTAATAACAATAAATAAAAAGATTAAAGAAGCGGATCTCTATTTTGAGTTTGAACAGTATGATAAGGCTGCACGTATTTATAAAGAGCTTTCTTCAGCAAAGAGTGCTTTTAATGAAAAGGATAAGGTGGTGAATAATCTTGCCGAATGTTATTTTCATTTAGGTGATTTCGAACTGGCTATGGAAACATACCGGAAGATATTAAAAGATTTCTTTAATACAGCTTACCGGTTGAATGCCCAATTAGGTGAGGGGAAGTGTCTTATACGTTTAGGTAAATTTAGTGAAGCACGTAGGGTCTTATACTTGATGGTTGCCAAGGAGGGGAAATACGATGAGAAAGAGGATAAATCTAAGGTTATAGAGGCGTATTACAAAATTGCGGAAAGTTATATTGCCCAAGCAAAGGAGCATAAGGACAAGACTCAGGTAACAAGTAATCCTGAAAATTTGTAGAGAATACGTACATGAAAAAACAAAATATATCACTTTTTATTGTATCGTTGGTTTTCATCTTATTTTTGCTCTCTGCTAAAGAGTGTAGTGCGGTTTTAAAGGACGAGAAAAGTGAGCAGGACTCAACTCATATCGAAAATGAAGACAAAAAGAGGTTAGTTCTTGAGGAGAAACTCTTGGAAGGCTTAAAGAAGTTGTTAGACTTAAAACAGCGAGAGATTTTACCTGATGAGAAGCTTGTAAATCGCATTACTCAGAATGGAAATCTGATCGTTACGAGGGAAGTGAATGATAGAGGGGTAGTTTTTTATTCCGTGAACGCACGACTTGTATCCATTAGCGATATATTAGAGGCGTTTGCTTTCTATAGTGGGAGAAAAATTTTTATTGATGAGGATATAGAGGAACAGACACTCTCTTCAGTCATTTCTATCTCTTTAGAGAATACCCCCTTTACCGACATAATGGAGATCCTTATTGGAACTAGTGGTCTTGAATCGATGATAAGCGATGACATTGTTTTTGTGACATTACCGGCAAAATTAGATGTGGTTTCATCTTATGATTATTACAAGGAGAAAGCGGTTCAGGTGTATCAGATGGCAATGATTAAATATCCGCATTATAAAAACATTGCAGATGCATATTATCAACTTGGGGATTTTTATCTTGCGTCTGACCTTCCCACAATAGCATTACAAGAGTTTCAAATCATTATCGAAAAATACCAGGGATACTCAAAGGGAAATGTAGCAATGTATAACATAGGGAAATGTTATGAGTTACTTGGTGATACTGAAAATGCTTTAAAAAGTTACCTAACGTATACGAAAAAATATCCGAGAGATGTTCACGTTGATGAGGCCTATTTGAAAGTAGGAAATTTATGGAGAAAACAGAAGGAATATCAAAAGGCTCTTGAAATCTTTAAATATATCATTTCTGAAAACACAGGGCAAAAAAGCGCAAAGGTTGCAGAGTTACGTTTAGGATATACATACCTTGATATGGGAGATTATGGATCCGCATTAAAGACGTTCACGGGGATGAAGGAGAGAGAACTGTTTAATCTATTTCAGGATGAGATCGAATATCAAATAGGGAACAGCTACTATTTAATGGGTGATTATTCCAAAGCAATTGACGTATTAAATAATTTTATTGTGTACAATGATGAAAATGGTTTCCTGGCTGAAGCGTATTATAAACTGGGGGATTGTTTTTTTAAACAGGGAAAATATCTAGCAGCTTATAAATTATATAAAGGAGCCCTTTCGGAATTTCATGACAGCAACCTCGCTCCTTACGGTTATCTCTATTGTGGGAAATCCCTGCGCAATATAAAGATGTTTGATCTTGGAGCAAAAATGCTCAGTGATGGATTAGGCCTCTATCCGGACAACGTATATACGGGAAGTATGAAATTTGAGATGGCTATGTGTTATTTTGAAGACGGAAACTATGAACGTGCTTTCGATATCTTCGAAAGTGTTTCTCAAGAAAAATCGAACAAAACGCTGAGTCTAGAGGCTACAATATATGCAGGAATCAGTCTGTGTGCGGAAAAGAAGTATAAACGGGCATTGGAATTCTATCAAAAAACGCTTGATGAAGATCCTGTTATACAAGAGAGGGATAGGGTATTTGGTTTAATGGGTGATTGCTATACTGAGCTTGGCGAATTGGCCAATGCGGTAAAGGCATATCAACAAGAGTCTCCTTGATACGTAAACTCCAAACAGGTTACCGGTTCCGATAAAATTAATTGCAGGGGGGCCATCACTTTTCATGCTTAGGCAAGTTGTGAAGAAAATAAACAAATCGTTTAAAAAGCCGGCGGGCCTTTTTTGGCAGACTTACACCTCTTTTTCCTTCCAGAGTTTTTTCGTCGATAATTTGAAGAACATTTCACATTTAAAAAGTGGTTTTTTTCAAGTAAAAACACCTCTCATTTGGCAACCTAAGCATTGAGCTGGTATGTTTTGGTTGCGGTACCACATCTTTTGGTTCTCTACCCTGCACCATCCACCGCAAAATAAATACATAATTTACCGATGTTGGCATCTGTGTAGAAACATATGATGGATTGATTGTTAAGGCTGTAGTTTGCAATATCAGTGGCATTAAGTTTGCGAGAAGATATTGTCTGATACTTCTTTCCGTTCTGTTACTTATATCGTTATGTGTTTTTGTTTGCTCCTATGTTTATCAAATTACGAATTATCATTGTGATCTTGTTTTGCCTCTTCAAGCTTTTTTCCGTTCAGTTACTCTTAGGCGAAACGGTGACAAAGAAGAGTGATAAATCTCTTGGAGAGAATGTGGTTGCTCATGAAGGATTACAGAGGGAAGGTGATCTGGAAATTGAGGAGATGGTGGACAGGTTAAAAAACGAGAGGAAAGAGTTGGAAAAGCTCAAAGTATTGTATGAAAAGGTAAGTCAAAAGGGCAAAGAGACAAAGACTGCTCAAGATAAAGATGCTAAAGCTGCAGAAGAAGAGACAGAGAGTACCGATGACCAGAATGAACCGATCGATCAAATATCTTCGCAAGGAGGACAGAGAGAGACAGATAGGGTAAACGTTAAAGGAGATCAGGAGAGAGGGGATATTGGTAACGAAAGAGACAAGATCACGATTAAAGATAAAGACAAAATCGTACAACCCTTTGAAATTGCTGAAAATCTCTATAAATTGGAAGAGTATCAGCTCTCCTTGGATATTTATAAATTAATAAAGGGTGATGAAGAGAAGGAGAACAGATCGTGGATAAAATATCAGATTGCAAATTGTTACAGAAACTTAAAGCAATATGATAAAGCTCTGGAAATTTACAATGAGGTTGAAAAGGAATTTGAAGGTTCATATTGGGCTAAACAGTCAACATGGTATATACGGGACATAGAGTGGAGAAAAGGACTCAAGGAAAATCTGGAAGAGGTTGCTGGAAAATGAAGAATATAAGTACTCAAAACATTGGGAAGAAAAAGCAGCATAAGATGTCTGAGCTTTCAACAATATTTGATAGCTTCAATTCTAATGCGTTGAAACTGGAGGCATCTTATAAAGAACTTCAGGATAGGATAAAAGAGATAGATCGTGAAATGGCTCAAACAAATGAGTGCCTCAATAAGAAAGTTCATGAGTTAAATAAATTGACCAGATACCTAAACAGTGTCCTTGAAAGTATGTACTGTGGTGTTGTTGCCATAGATATGGATGGTAGGATTGAGACTTTTAATAAGTCTGCAGAGAAAATCTTACAGGTGAAAGCGGGTGACGTTTTAGGGAAAAGGATTCAAAATTCCTTAGATCAAATTACGAGTTTCAACGAACTTTTGGTGGAGACGCTGTCGACGAGAAGAAATGTATTTAATCAAAAAAGGGTAATAGCTGTAAAAGAGGGAGATTCTCGATATATAGAGAGTAGTGTGACAATCCTACAGGACAAGTGTGGTACTGTTACCGGTTTGGTCGAAATATTTCAAGATTTATCCGAGATACGCGAATTAAAAGGTCGTTTATACAGTGTGAATGATCTCATTTCCGTTGGCACAATGGCTGCAAGTATTGCGCATGAAATAAGAAATCCGTTGAATGGTATTGCCGGTTTTGCTGGTTTACTAAAAAAAGAGGTGAAGGAGCATAATCTTAAACTCGTAGATCAGATCATTTTGGGTACAAACAATATTAATAAAATAGTGACAGACCTTTTGCTTCTTGCACGTCCAATTACATTAAACTTCAGAAAATGTAATCTTTCAGAAATTATTGATAGGAGTTTGGTTCTTGTATCCCAAGAGACAAGAAAAAAAAGGGGCAACAACATTAAAATAAAGAAGGATTTCACGGTACAAAATAAGGAGATTATCTGTGATCCAGAACGCTTACAGCAAGCATTTCTAAACATCATACTCAACGCAATTCAGGCAATGCGTGAAGGTGGAGAGCTCACGGTTTTTACTCAAGAATTAGCTGTTGATGGCTTTTGTGGAGTGCAGATTGCTTTTTCAGATACGGGAGAAGGCATTGGAAATGATGTGATGAAAAATGTATTTGACCCTTTTTTCACCACAAAGACCGATGGTACGGGCCTCGGTTTAGTGGTAGTTCGAAAGATTATCGAACTCCATGGAGGAGAAGTATCTATCGAGAGTGAGAAGAGAAAAGGTTCAACCATTTTGTTGAGATTACCCGAAATGTCATATGGCGTATCAATGCCGTTTAAAGAACAAAGGTAAAGGAAAAGGATCCGGGAAGAATTTGGTCGTACTTTATTGCTTTTTATGACAAATGCTCTCTGTTTTGCTATCCTAAGGAGTCACAATGGAGGACAAGTACCTTTATTACTGGAGGAGAAATAATTGAGAATTGAAAAAATTCTAATAGTAGATGATGATGATTTGAGTAGGAGTTACGTAAGTGAGGCCTTAGAGAGAAATGGTTATATGGTAGAAAGTGCTGACGGTGGTCATAAGGCGTTATCCATGATTACGAGTACGAGTTATGATATAATCTTTCTCGATCTGAAAATGCCTGGGGTGAGCGGTTTGGATGTCCTGAGGAAAATAAAAAAATATAGCAAAGAAGAGACTGTCGTTGTCATGATGACAGCATATGGCAGCATAGAATCAGCTGTTGAGGCGATGAGAATGGGTGCTTATGACTATGTAATAAAACCGATTTCGCTTGATCAGCTTGAGTTGCTTTTAAAGCGAGTACAAGAGCGTCAAAATTTGATTGATGAAAACAAGTATTGGAGATCTCGGGTTGATGGCAATGAGGTTCTTCATGAACCCGTAATGAATGAGACATCAAAGATGTATACTATTTATCAAAACCTTCAGAAGATTGCTCGAAGCAAGGCAAGTGTGCTGATTCAGGGTGAAAGTGGGACGGGGAAAGAGTTGATAGCACAATCTATTTATTTGCAAAGTAATAGAAGTAAAGGGCCATTTATTAAGGTCAATTGTGCCGCTTTGTCTGAAAGTTTACTTGAGAGCGAACTATTTGGACATGAAAGAGGATCTTTTACCGGAGCAGATTCAAAGAGGTTGGGACGTTTTGAGCTTGCCAACAATGGAACATTGTTGCTTGATGAGATTAGTGAAATCTCTCCTAAGATCCAATCAAAACTGTTACGGGTCTTGGAAGAAGAAGAGTTTGAGCGGGTTGGTGGTACTAAGACTCTCAAAGTTGATGTGAGGATCATTGCAACCACAAATAGAAACATTCCGGCAGAAATTGAAAAAAACAGGTTTCGGCAGGATCTTTACTTTCGTTTAAACGTTATTCCCATTGTCATGCCACCTTTGAGAGAACGAAAAGTCGACATCCCTGATCTCGTTGATTATTTTTTTAAAAAGTATACATGTGGTGTGCATACTACTGTAAAAGAGATTAGCCAAAAGGCAAAAGAGTTGTTATGTCAGTACTATTGGCCAGGCAATGTAAGGGAGCTTAAGAATCTGATCCATCGATGTGTGGTCATGGTAGATTCCGAGATATTACTTCCGGAACACTTTGAAAGCATGCTGAATGTCAATTGTGTTCCGAAAGAGAAGGAGTTGACAACAGGGAAAACAATTGAAGATATAGAAAGAGTACTCATATATAAAACATTGGAAGAAACACAAGGTAATAAGACGAAGGCGGCGGAGATACTTGATATAACACCTCGTACCCTTAGAAATAAATTAAACAAATATAGGAGTGAAAAGGCTCATGGGGCCATTGATGAAGATATTCGTAAGGGTGCTACTCTTGTTGAGGAAAGTTTTTCCTCAGTAGAGTGAAACTTTTTCTTCATATTCGCTTTCTGTGTGAGTCAGAATAGTCAGCAATTTGTGTGAGTATGGTTATAGTAATAAGGGAATAGAGCGTTTGTTTTGATTGATTGTATTGTGGTACAAAAGTTGCGTGTTTAAAAGTCATGATTGGATTTGATAAAAATACAGTACTCATCTCCAAGTTGTTAGATTTAACTTCGGCGAAAAGCAAGGTAATTGCAAATAATGTAGCAAATGTTAATACACCTGGCTATGAAAAATTCGAGGTTACATTTGAAAAAGAGCTTCGAGATGCTATTGAAAAGGGGAGTATTGAGAAGATTAAGAGTGTAAAAGAGAAAATCGAACTATCAAAAGATATTGGTCATGGTATAGGTGGGAATAATGTAGATATCGATAAAGAGATGGTAGAATTTTTCAAGAGTACTGATAAGCACAGTATGTATTTAGAAATTCTTGCAAAAAAATTTAACGGTTTGATTTATGCTATCGAATCAAAGTAAGAAATGAAAATAGTGGAGTGAGAAGATATGTCAGTATTTGGGAAATCATTTTCAGTATTGGATATTAGTGCTTCCGGCCTTACGGCAGAAAGGGCAAGAATGCGAGTTATTGCAAATAATATTGCAAATGCCCAGGTTACGGAAACAGAAACAGGTGGTCCATATAAGAGGCAGCAGATAGAATTTGAAAGTGTTCTCAAACAGTCCATGATGAGTAGATTCTCAAAAGATATTGAAATGAACGGTGTCAAAGTTAAGGGGATAACGCAGAGTAAGGACTCGCCCAACATGGTTTATTTACCAGGACACCCCAAAGCAAACAGAGATGGTTTTGTGGAAATGCCAAATGTAAGTGTCTCAAAAGAGATGGTAGACCTCATTGCTGCGTCAAGGTCCTATGAAGCCAATACCGCAGTTGTTACTACCTACAGGAAAATGAACGAGAGAGCACTTAACATTATAAGGAGGTAAAAGGTATGGATTTTTCTTCAATAAATTCTATAGCGAAAAAGAATATTGAGAAAAATTTCACAACAAATATTGCCCAGGAAAGCGGAACGAAATTTAAGGAGACCCTAAGCAATGTTGTTAATGAAGTAAACGATCTTCAGATTAAGGCAGGAGAATCGATAGAAAATTTCGCAAGCGGTAAAATAGAAAATGTTCACGAGGTTATGATTGCAATGACAAAAGCGGAAGTGAGTTTCAAGTTTATGATGGAGACCCGAAATAAACTTGTTAGTGCATATAAAGAGATAATGCAAATGCAAGTATAATTTTCACTACCATTTTACTAAAAACGAGTAACAGTTCATTTGGATATAATAGAGATATTGCTGGCTTAGAAAATATAATATGCTATACGTAACGGTTGATAGATCAATTAACAGCCTATGTAGCTGGCATTTTAGTACACACCATCCTTTGCCTAAAGGTGAAAAAGCGGAACACCTAATCCCAAAATAAAGCTCTCACGTTAGGTCACTTTTAACATGTCCTACAATAGGGACAAGTAAGAGATTGCTTTAAATATAGGTGCATACATTACCAATTCTCTCACCAAAATCATTTACTGCGTATTACATTATGTAAAAAAGTATTATTGAAGCATCGAAGAGGGGATATCGATGTTTAAAATATGCACGCCGAGTCTAAAAAGACTACTGTAGATGAGGTGTGCCTGTACTCAAATTGTACAAAGGTTTCCATCTTGAGAGTTCTCTACACCCTTACTCCTGAAAACTTAACACGAAAGTAACAAATGAGGTTGTGTGGTATATTATTTGCAATTTTATGATATGCATTTTTCTATTTATTAATTTATCGATGGAGAATCGAGAGTGAACCAATTGTTGGAACAGATTAGCAACATATGGAGAGGTACAAGTTTTATACAGAGGTTGACATTTTTTGTTCTGTTTTTGGGATTTATTATAGGTTTTCTTGGTGTCGTATATTGGGTACAAAAACCGGAATTCGAGTTGTTGTATGCAAACTTGGACAAAATGGAAGCGGGCCAAATAGTGGAAGATTTAAAAGAGAAAAAAATACCATACGAAATTAGAGATAGAGGGGCATCAATCTTTGTACCTTCAAATATGGTGTATGAGTTAAGAATGAGCCTTGCGAAAAATGGTATGCCAAAGGGAGATGTGGGATTTGAATTGTTTGAACAGATGAAGTTTGGTTTGTCCGATATGGCACAGAAAGTTAACTACAGGAGGGCTTTGCAGGGGGAGTTAACGAAAACCATTTCAAATCTTGAGTGGGTAGAATGGGCGAGAGTTCAGATTGTTATACCTGAACCGTCACTATTTGTTGATGAAGAAAAACCTTCTACAGCATCTGTTGTCATTAAAGCCAACAATAATCAACGCTTAAGACCATCCCAGATTTCAGGTATCACACATCTTGTGAGTTCAAGTGTTGAAGGGTTGAATCCTGAAAATGTTACCATTACGGACAGTTTAGGTAATTTATTGTCGAGAACTGAAGATTCTACAGTATCAGGAATGATAACAAACCAGTTGGATTTGAAAAAGAAGATCGAAGATTATCACATGTCAAAGGCCCTTAGTGTTGTGGAAAAGATGACGGGTGAAGGAATGGCTATTGTAAAAGTAAGTGCAGAGCTGGACTTTAAGCATGTTGATGAGAAACAGATAGAATATGACAAAGACAGGAAAGTCCCCATTAGCCAGACAATTACAACGCAATCGGCTGAGATGCCTCAAATGTTGAACGTTGATAAAGATGACCAACAACTGAAAAGTTCAAAAGAGACCGAGGAAACAGAAACAACACAATACGCGTTGAGTAAAACAGAACGTGCAGTATCAGACCATGTTGTCAAA
Source organism: Candidatus Scalinduaceae bacterium (assembly GCA_965222815.1). Classification (GTDB taxonomy): domain Bacteria; phylum Planctomycetota; class Brocadiia; order Brocadiales; family Scalinduaceae; genus SCAELEC01. The sequence goes on along the minus strand of CBDCUS010000014.1, from coordinate 2,224,396 downwards.
ATTAAGAAATTGTCCGTTGCGGTACTTGTAGATGGTACTTATGAAGAGGTGAAAACCGAAGAGGGTGAAGTAAAGAGAAACTTCATTAAAAGATCAGATGAGGAATTAGCACAGATCTCAGCTATTGTGAAACAATCAATAGGGATTGATGAAAAACCTCCAAGAAACGACACATTTGAGATACAGTGTGTACAATTTAAAGGAGAAGTACCACTATTTGTCGATGAAGCTATTATTGAAAAGGAGAATAATAGAGCCTTTATCTTGGAAGTGGTGAAAAATAGTTCGCTGGTTGTTGCTGTTCTGGCCTTCCTTTTGTTCTCCTTAAAGACCTTAAAAAAATTACTATCGCACAAATCACCCTATGCAACATACTCACCGAATGAGCTGCCATCAGGAGATCATGAGTTTAATCTAGAGGAAGCCGGTAAAAAGAAATTAAATGAAAAACGAATACAGCTTAGAGACGGAATAATCAGGAGTGCAAAAGAAGATCCAAGGACCACAAGTAATTTGGTAAGAAAGTGGATGAGGGAGGATGAATAGTGAAGGATAGTCTAACAACGAAGGAGAAGGTGGCTGTGCTCCTTTTAAACCTTGGAGCTGAAGCTGCAGGAGAAGTATTACAAAACTTTGGTGAAAATGAAATTGCCGAAATTGGTGAAATCATCGGTAGGATGAGAAACATAGATGAAGATACTTCGGCAAAGGTGTTGAACGAGTTTGTGGGTCAGTTCGATTCATGGAGAGATAGCGAGCAAATAATAGACGTAATCAAAGACCACAGACCAAACATAATGCCATTCGTCTATTTCAAGAACTTGATAACCGAGGAAATTGTATCAATAATTTCTGGCGAACATCCGCAGCTGATTTCATTAGTACTGTCATATCTGGACGCAAAGCAATCGGCAGAAGTTGTTGCCCTCATGCCAGAGGAATCTCGGGCGGACATTATCAATAGAATGGCGACATCTGCAGCACCACCAATTCAGATTATTAAACAGATAGATGAGTTGCTGGAAGCGAAGGTCCTCTCACTAGGAGATAGGCTCGATACCCCAAATGAAAGAAAATTCAGAACTATTGCAGAGATATTAAATAAGGCAGATTCCATGACTGAGAAGACGATCATGCAACGCATAAAGGAAGAAAACCCTGAAATTGCAAAAGAGATAAAGACCCTCATGTTTGTTTTTGAGGATGTTGCGTATGTGGAGGATAAGGCATTAAGAAAGGTGTTAAGTGAAACAAATAGCACTACGATAGCCATGTGTTTGAAGACTGCAAGTGATGCTGTACGCGAGAAAATTTATAAGAATATGTCAAAACGTATGGGAGATGGGGTCAAGGAAGAGCAAGAGTTATTGGGTCCAAAACCTCTGGCAGAGGTAGAGGCAGCACAGAAAGAGATCGTTGATAGTCTTAGCAAGATGGAAGCCGAAGGTGAAACCGTTAGAGGTAGTGGGGCAGATAGTGGGCCAATGGTATGAGCTTTAAAACTGTTTATAAGTTGCCAGTAATAGAAAAATCCGTGGTTTTGGAAACAAAATTACCGACCATATTGGAGAAGCCAAAGAGAGACGAACAGGCAGAAGTTGAAAACAGAAAGAGAGAGTTGGAGGAGGTGTCACGTGAATCGTATGAGAGAGGTTGGAATGACGCTGTGGAAAAGATGCAGGGCAAGATTATAGAAGAGAATGATCTCCTATGCAAAGGGTTAAAAAAGGCGGTAGAAGAGTTAAAAAATGAGAGAGATACGATCTGGGAAAATTGTGAACCAGAGATAATTTTCCTAACACTTGCAATAGCAAAAAAGATAACGGGTGCAGAAATTTCGAAATATAGTAAGGAGATAACTGAGAGGATTGTTGCTGAAGCAATTTGCAAAGTAAAAGGTAAAAAAATATCGAGAATATGCATAAATGAAAAAGATTTAGAGGGTTTTGAACTGATGAAGATATCTGGTATAAATGAGATGAAAGGAGAGTGTGAAGTAACCAAAGACACGGATGTCTCTCCTGGAGGATGTGTAGTTGTTACAGACTATGGATCGGTTGATGCGACAATCGAGACACGATGGGAAGAGATTGCTGCCACATTAGAGGTGGAGAACAAAAGAGGTGAGAGGGAAGAATGAACAAAGGGGAACGGTATTTAGAGAAACATTTCCAGCGATTATCGCATGTCGATACTATTAAACTGGTAGGCACTGTATCGAGGGCGACGAGTATGCTTGTAGAATCTCTGGGACCAGAAGTCTCAGTAGGGGAGTTGTGTAGTATGACAACTCATTCACGGAAGAGATCGGTTCTTGCAGAAGTTGTGGGTTTTAAAGATGCAAGAACATTGTTGATGCCAATAGGAGACACTGAAGGAATAAGCCCAAAGAGTGAGGTGGTTGCCACCGGACTTCCACTCCATATCAAGGTAGGTTCATCGCTTATAGGAAGGATACTTGATGGGTTGGGTGATCCGATAGATAATAGAGGGCCAGTTAAGTGTGATGAGATGAGACCCGTCTACAATGTACCTCCTGATCCATTAAATCGTAAGCTCATTAAAGAACCTATTAGTATTGGGATACGAGCCATTGATAGTTTACTAACCTGTGGAAAAGGGCAAAGGTTGGGAATTTTTGCCGGAAGTGGTGTGGGGAAAAGCACCCTCCTTGGACAAATTTCAAGATCATCGAAAGCTGACGTAAATGTAATTGCCTTGATTGGTGAAAGGGGAAGAGAAGTGAGAGAGTTTGTTGAACATAACTTGGGCGAGGAAGGGCTCAGAAAATCAGTTGTAGTAGTCGTTACATCAGACAAACCTGTTATCGTACGGTTAAAAGGGGGGTTTGTTGCTACTACGATTGCCGAATACTTGAGAGACAAAGGTCTTGATGTCATGCTCATGATGGATTCCATTACGCGACTTGCGAATGCCCAGCGAGAGATCGGGTTGTCTATTGGAGAACCTCCAACGTCAAGGGGGTACACTCCATCCGTATTTTCTCTACTCCCAAAACTATTAGAAAGAGCTGGAATAACCGATAGCGGTAGTATAACAGCACTATACACGGTGCTTGTGGAAGGTGATGATTTTAATGAACCTGTTTCGGATACTGTTCGTGGGATATTAGATGGGCACATAATCCTTTCAAGAAAAATAGCAGCACAGAATCACTATCCTGCAATAGATATACTCAATAGTGTTAGTAGGTGCATGATTGATGTTGTTTCTTCAAAGCATATGATTGCGGCACAGAAGATGAGGGCAACCTATTCAATTTATAAAGATGCTGAGGATATGATAAATGTTGGAGCTTATGTAGAAGGAAGAAATGCCAAAATTGACTATGCGGTAAAGATGTTTGATATGATTACCGACTATCTTCAGCAAGGTGTTGAAGAGCAAAGTAGTTTTGATGATGATATAGCAAGGCTTGAGGAGATGATGTCTCGTTCGGTGAAAGAAGAGAAACAGAATTTGGTACAGAGTGAAAATTAGATTGTTCTTTATTGTATGAGTATCGTGAAGAGGAAAGAGTTTGTATTGATAGTTAGTGAAGATGAGATATCATTTTAGACTTCAACCGCTGTTGGATAAGGAACGAATCCATGAAGGTGAGTTCGTTCGAGGATTGAGACTTCTTAAAGATATATTTCTGGAAGAGGAAGAAAAGTTAGTAAAACTTAAAAAGCAAAGAGATGAATGCCAAAGAAGGCTAGGAGAACAACAACGAATTCATATTGAGGCATTGGAGTTGAGATTATACGAAGACTATTTTGTTAAACTCGAAAATGATGAGAAGAACGGAAGGCTGCTGCTTGATGAGATAGAGAAGAAGATACAAATTGTACAAAAAGAGCTTACAAAGATAATGAAGCGAAGGAAGGCTCTAGAGAAACTGAAAGAGAAAGGAAAAAGTGAATATCTGAATAGTTTACAGTTAAAGTTAAATAAGGAAATGGATGATGTTGCCATAATGAGCTTCTCAAAAAGGCGTTAAAATATGTTGAAGTTTAAGATGAAAATTAATGTAAAGAAGTTAGTGCCGTTTGCAGTCGTATTCCTGGCAGTTTTTTCTGTGACGGTATTTACAATGGGTAGATTTATAAAGAAAATCGAAAAAGAGCAACAGAGAATATATTCAGAAAAACTAGAAGAGTGGAGAACAAAAGATTCTACAAAGATAGACACGAAAGAGCAGAAGAGGATATTGAAATTGTTATCTCCTGAGGATACGAACGAACTTTTGGATGAGTTGAATCAAAGAGTAGACTTATATATTAAAAAGATTGGATTACTTGATAAAAGAGAGAAGGAGTTGGAATTATTTAAGAACGATCTAGAAAATCAGAAGTTGCAACTTGTTTCTATGAGAGAAAAGTATTCAAAGACATTGGAACTCATAGGAAAGGAACGGGTGGCTCTTGACAAGGATCTTCTTCTATTCGAAGGGGTAGAGCAGAGAAACATAAAGAATTTAGCCGTTGTCTATGCCTCAATGGATGCATCAAAATCTGCCAAGACATTACGTCAGTTAAGAAGTGAAACAGGTGCGAAGGTCTTGGCAAGTATGCCGGCAAAGAAGTCTGCAAAGATACTTGAAGAAATTGGTCCTGATGTAGCCGCTGAGCTTAGTGAAGATATGAAAAAGCTTGAGACGGTTAAAAAGTTGGATGGTGAGGTGTTGAAACGGAGAAATCTCAAATCACTCGCAGGAGTGTATCAAAGGATGGAACCCAATAAAGCCTTAGCCGTCTTGAAGGAACTTGATGATGAAACTGTTGTGAATATCCTTTCATATATGGAAGAGAAGAAATTGGCAAAAATACTTGAGTTAATGGGAGCAGAAGAGGCCTCTGTGTTGACGGATAAGATAAGAAAAAAGTCTGGGGTGAATAACAACACCTAGAAGAGACAATACAATTGTACAAATTTGGAAGGAGTGGAAGGTATGGATATAGCAACACCTGCAGGTATGTTATTAGGTATGATTTTGCTTATCGTATCGATTGTTTTAGCAGGAGGAGCTTCAGGAATAGGATCCTTTATCGATGTGCCTTCTGGCATGATTGTTGTTGGTGGTACCCTTGCGGCAACACTCGTTCGATATCCTTTGGCGAACGTTATCGGATTGGTAGGCATTATTATGAAGACAATATTTATTAAATTGAGCTCGCCACAGGAGGAGGTTCACAGGCTTGTAGAATTCGCAAGAGTTGCACGAAGAGAGGGTTTATTGGCTCTTGAGAACAAGGTTGCAGATCTCAAAGACGCCTTCCTTGCAAAGGGAATCCAATTATTGGTGGATGGGACCGATGCTGACGGCCTTCGCTCAATACTTGGATCAGAAATAGACATGGTTCGACAGCGGCACTCTGTGGGTAAGGGTATCTTAGAGTCAATGGGAGCAGCATCACCCGCCTTTGGAATGTTAGGGACGCTGATAGGATTGGTCTTAATGCTTCAGTCACTGGATGATCCTTCAAAGATTGGAGGTGGTATGGCTACAGCACTCATCACGACGTTTTATGGTGTTTTGGTAGCTAACCTTTTCTGCTTACCAATGGGCGGAAAGCTTGGGTTGAGATCAAAAGAGGAAACACTTGTAAAAGAGCTTGTACTGGAAGGGATTGTGGCAATACAATCGGGAGATGCTCCAAATTTGGTAGAAGAAAAGTTAAAAAGTTTTCTAGCACCAAAAGAGAGGAAGGAAAAGAAGCTTGAAGATCTGAAAGAGAAGATAAGGGAAAAGCAGTAATGGAAGAAGAAGAAAGTGGAAGTGATGCCAATGCATGGGTGGCTTCTTTTGGCGACCTGATTACTCTCTTGATGACATTTTTTGTTCTGATAATTTCAATGAGCGTTATCAAGATGGATGAGATTGTTGAAGCTATTAATAATAATAATGGTCTAGGTGATAATTTAGTTAGTGCAGACCTGAAAGAAACCGGTATTTTTGAGGAACAAGTTATGAGTAGGGTCCAACTCTTAATGGATGAAGATAGCCTACCTCCACCGTTGGATGATATTGAAATTTTGTATGATTCTGTTGTTTTATTCATCAGTGATAACAGTCTTGACAATGTGATAGATTTAGAGAAAACAAAAAACGGTTTTGTAATACGAATTAGGGCAGATATCTTGTTTGAGCCGGGAAATCCTAGACCAAAAGAGGAGTTCCTGTATTTGTTAGATGAGATAGCACAATTGCTCAGTGAATTTCCTAATGATGTGAGAATAGAGGGACATACGGATGATCGTTACTCTGAAGATATATACGAAGATATTAGATTGTCTGTCACCCGTGCAACAACGGTTTGTAGATATTTAGTTGACAAAGGGGATATGGATCCCTCACGCATTGGTGTGGCTGGGTATGGTAAACACCGTCCACTTCTTCCGAACATCGATGAAGAAAACCGTGCAATGAACAGGAGGGTGGAAATTATAGTAAAAGAACAGAGAACAGAAGATGGCTGAAGAGTTAAACGCTGAAACAAGTGAGGCAAAATCTGTTATTGATAAGGTTTCGCAAGCTTTTTTCAAGTCTAAGAAAAAGAAGTCTGATGATGATATTCCAGAGATGGACATGATGGCATTTGCATCAATGATGACCATCCTGCTTGCTTTCTTCATTATGTTGTCCAGCTTTGCCGGGAAACCGAGCGATGAGAAGGCAAAAGAGGCGATTGAATCATTTAAGGCAGCATTAGAAAATTTTGGTCTTAACAGAATGTCAATGGCGAATAGTGATTCAATTGAGAATTTGAATATTGTTTTAAAGAAATTAGGGGTAAAGTCGAAAGACGATAAGTCTGTGGTAGTCGGGAAAAAGGCCTTTAATATGGTTGATGAAGAAATTGCACTTGAGTATGAACGTCAGAAGCATCAGCTCTTTTTTCCTACGAAGATCGCTTTTGTATCTGGTAGCCTTGAGCTTACAAAAGAGAGTAAATCATATCTTAACAGTTTGATAAAGACTATTAGGGATAGAGATTGCCAGATAACGGTGTGTAGCTATACAGATAAAGGTTTTGTTCCTAATGAAAAGTACCAGACAAGTTGGCAATTTTCAGCTGAGCAAGCTATGGTTGTGACTCGGTATCTGAATGATGTGGGGAGGATAAGTTTTAAACGATTGACGGCGATAGGATATGGGAAATATAGACCGTTATTGGGAGACGAATCCAGATTTAACACCGAGGCAAATAACAGGATAAACATTATCGTTACAAATAATTAGTACTTGTAAGATCCTAAGTGGAATAGCGGAGGTACACCGTTATGTTTAAAAAGAAGAAAAAGGGGAAAGAAGAGAACCAAACTGATTTGGAAAGTGAGAATATCGACAACGAAAAGGGTGAGGGGGGAGAGGTTGCTGTTGGTAAAGATAGTGCCGCATCTAATGAGGACTCTGCAGATGCTCTTGCTTTAAAACCTACTCTGATCATTGCAGTAATTGCCATGATGTCTGTAATGTGTGCATTCGTTTTCGTCTCAAAGATGAACTCTTCTCCAGAGGCAATCGTACTTGATTTAGAAGAAACAGAAAGTATGGAAAAGAGACAACAAACAACTCCGGGAGAAGTTGCTGAAGAAAAAACTGACAAATTGAAAAAGAAAGAAAAGAAGAAAGAAAAGAAGAAGAAAAAAGGAAATGATACTGAAAAAAAGGATAATGAATCGGGTGAGGAAGGCGAAGGGGAGGTGCAGGGTAACATTATCGTACCTTTGGAAAGTATTGTCGTAAATCTAGGGGGAGTAGGAAGTCGTAGGTACCTTCGTGTTCTGATAAACCTTGAGGTAGAAGATGAAGAGTCAAAAGTCATGATACAAGAGAAGATTGTCATGCTGAGGGACAAAATGATTTCGTTGCTTTCTGCAAAATCTGCAAAAGAGATTGAGTCAGAGGGAAGTTTGCTGCGGTTGCGGTTAGAGATTAAGAATATCTTAAATGAAGTGTTAGAAGAAGAGATAATTAAACAGGTTTACTTCTCAGATTTTATCATACAATAGCAATGGCGGATACAGACAATACAATTCTCACTACGGAAGAAGTCGAAAGCCTGCTTGCCTCATTTAACCAAAACGATGCATCTGAAGGACATTCAGATATAATTGAAGAGGGGAAAGCAAAGTATTATGACTTTAAGCGGCCGAATACGATTTCAAGGGAAAAGAAGCGTCTCTTATATAAATTGTATGAAAATACTGCTTATCAGATAAGCAGGGGAATATCCAATTATCTGAGGACTACCGTGAAAGTTACACTGGATTCTATTGATGAATTAAGTTTTGAAATATTTAAAGCTACGTGTCCCGATCTGATTTATATAAGTACCGTAAAGATGAAACCGTTGCAGGGGTTTGGGTGCTTTACGGTAGAACTGGGTTTATGTATGACGATGGTGGAAGTTGCCTTTGGTGGTTCATCGAGGAATCAAAATGAATTACGAAAGCCGACTGACTTAGAGATAGCAATCCTTGGAAACATCGTATCGATAATTTTAGAAAAAGTAAAGAACTCATGGGAACCTTACCAGGTGATGAGTTGGAGAGTAGCTGAAACATCGGTAGAGTCTCGTTACCTCAACATTGCATCTGAGTCAGATGTGGTATTGGTTGTCTCCTTTAATGTAAATTTGGATTATGCATTTGGAGAGGTCAAATTCTGTGTTCCGGTGGCAAGTATGGACAGTACAATTAATCGCTTTCATGATAGTACGAAATCAAGTGATGTAGATGGTGCAGACAATGCAAGTAGTGAAAAGTTGGAGAAATTAGCAAATGGGTTACAGGTAGATGTAGTTGGTATCCTTGATAGGATCAATATTACCGTGAATGACTTGGCAAATCTCAAGGAGGGTGACGTTATCAGGTTGGGGAGTAAGATTTCCGATGATTTAAAGATTGCGGTCGAAGGTAAAAATAAATTTTATGGTAAATTAGGTCTTTTAGGTTCAAAAAAGGCTATGCAGATTACATCACTTTCCGAGGGATGTTTTGACGATCAATAGTGATGAAAGGAGGATATTCTATGAGTGAAAAAGATAACGAAGAGCAAACAATCTCTGAGGTAGAGGCAGATGAGAAAGAATCGGTGAAATCTGTTCAATTATCTCCTTTGAAACCTGTAGAGAAAGGAGATGAGGGAAAGCATCGAAATATTGATATGCTCATGGATGTTCACATACCTGTTCTTGTAGAACTTGGAAAGACAGAGATGGTGATAAGCGATATATTGAAATTAAGTCCTGGGTCGATAATTGAGCTTGACAGCCTTGCCGGAGAACCTGTTAAGATTACGGTTCGAGGCAAGACTATTGCTCTAGGTGAGGTTGTTGTGGTTGACGAGAACTTTGGAGTAAAAATCTCAAAGATTTCCAACCAACAGGATAGAATACAGAGTATGGGATGAGAGTTTATACAGAAAGTAATGTAACTCCTTCCTCAGGTAAAGAACTTTTTTGGATTACACTCCTCGTTCCTTCATATGATCAATTCCAAAATTTTACATGTTTAATTAAACTACGATTAGTGGGAAATGACTACAAGAAGCATCTGTTTCATCTTTTCATACCAGTAAACAGGAAGAGAAATCTACTCTATTAATAATTTAGAGTTAGGTATCTTTTTACTTACTAAGAACATAAAGTGATTTTACATCCATGAGGTTTTCGTTCTGACCCGATGGTATCTGATTTGCTTTTTTTCTTACCGATTCATTCTGATTAATGAAATTATGGAATCTAAAAAAATCATATTTGTTATGTGCATTAGTAATCCATAATTATAAACGTGTTTTTTGTACTCATCTGATAATATTTTTCGGATAAAATTCGGTATAAAATTGAGCGAGTAAAGTACTTGGCGTCTATTGTCCGGAGATAACTGCAACCAATATTTGGTTTTCGGTTTTACCGGAAACCAAATCGGTTTTAGTATATGGATTGGTCTTAAAAGGGTGAAAAATGAGGAAAAAATGTAATTTTCTATCAATTGTAGTTGTTACCTTCATCTTATTATCTGTTTTGCTCTCTTATACAACAGAACAAACAATTACATTCGCAGGTGAGAATGATACTTCACTGTTTTTGGATGATACCTCTAAGAAGGAAACATCAGGTACGGTGCATATGTATACAAAAATTATTAGCTCACTTTTGGTACTTATAGCCATAATAGTTGCAGTACTGTTTGTATTGAAGAAACACTATGGGTTTAAGCCAAGTATCGGAAGAGGTAGAAGGTATCTCCATGTTTTGGATCATCAAACCTTGGGGGCAAAAAAGTCGATTTTTTTGGTGAAGGTTCCAGGGAAACATCTGTTGCTTGGTGTGACAAATGAAAAGGTGGGCTTAATAGCAGAGGTTGCAAATGAAGATATAGATGTTTCGGGTGAAAGTGTTAATAAAAGTGACTTTATTAACTTAATTAAGAAATCATATTTTGAGAAGAAGCACGCATGAATACTCTTTCCCGAAATTTAGTGATCTTGGTCCTCTTTTGTGGGATCTACATCTCTTTTCATCAGGTGGTGGATGCGAGTGAGACTACTGGTTCTCCCGTTAATATGACCATAAATATGGGGGACTTAAATAAGCCAAAGGAACTGGTTAGTGTTGTAAAGATATTTTTACTCATGACCTCATTAACCATTCTACCGGGTTTATTACTGGTGATGACCTCATTTACACGAATTATTATTGTATTGTCGTTTGCAAGAAGGGCTCTATCTTTTCAGCAAATGCCACCGAACCAGATATTAATAGGTCTAGCACTTTTTATCACATATTATGTTATGGCCCCTGTTTTTACACAGATCAACGAGAATGCTATTCAACCTTTCATCAATGAAGAGATTCAGCAAAAAGAGGCACTGGATCTTGGGTTAGGCTCCCTGAGAATATTTATGGCGAAACAAACGAGAGAAAAGGATATTGCTCTCTTTTACAATATTTCAAAAATAGAGAGGCCAGACTCGCTTGACGTTGTTCCTACGCACATATTAATACCAGCCTTTGTTTTAAGTGAATTAAAGACCGCTTTTCAAATGGGATTTGTGGTCTACTTGCCTTTCATTGTGATAGATTTGGTTGTCGCAAGCGTTTTAACCTCTATGGGGATGTTTATGCTTCCTCCGATGATGATTTCTGTACCCTTTAAGGTTGTTTTATTTGTACTGGTTGATGGTTGGCATCTGGTTATTCAGTCGTTAGTGTCAAGTATTAGATAACAAAACACGAAAATATTCCTCATCTGATCATCCGGGGAAACAAAAGAGAGTATGGGACAGGATATTGTAATAGATCTTGGTCGGCAAACCTTATGGATTACTTTGTTGTTAATAGGACCTCTTATCGGGACTGCTCTTGTGGTTGGGCTCTTAGTCGGAATCTTTCAGGCAGCGACCAGTATTCAAGAGCAGACGCTTACATTCTTACCGAAACTTTTTGGAGTTATTGGGGTGTTCGTTATTGCGATGCCCTGGTTTTTAGAGAAATTGTTGGCATTTACTTCTGTGCTTTTAGGGAATCTTTTTCGATACTCTTTTTAAGAAATCATGCTCATAAATCTTATTAATATTCTTCCCCTATTTACGATAGTACTTTTTAGGACTGCAAGTATGCTGTTTTTTTCTCCTATTTATAATCAGATAAGCTTGCCCATAATGGTAAAGATAGGTCTTGCAGTCGTTATTGCAATTGTTATTTTTCCCATAGTGGGTAGTGAAACCTTTATGGTTCCGGATAGTCTTATAGACTTTGTTTTAATCATTTTTAAAGAGGTTGCAATTGGTTTTGTAATTGGGTATGGGGCTACGTTGATGTTTGGGGCATTTATAGTTGCAGGCGATTTAATAAGTGGTGAGGTCGGTTTGCAGATGGCAGAAATGTCTGATCCCTTGTTTGGTGGTCAGGTAAACCAAATTTCACAACTAATGCAGATGTTTGGTTTACTCCTTCTGTTTGCAATTAATGGACACCATTGGATAATCAATTCACTGGCCTTAAGTTATAAAACGGTTCCCATAACCGAGTTTTTTTGGACTGGAGCTACGATGGGCAAGATTTTACAGCTATTTCAGGGTCTATTTGTATCTGCAATAAAACTTGCAGCTCCTCTTATGATTATTTTGTCACTCATTGTTGTTGTTACGGGAATAATTAGTAGAGCAACTCCAGAGATAGGTATACTCATGGTTGTATTTCCATTAAAGATACTTGTCGGGTTTTTGATACTTGCCGTTACCTTTCCTTTCATGGTCCGTACAATGGAATATTTACTGAATGTGCTTCGTAAAGATCTGTTGAGTTTAGTAGGTGGTATGTGAACTATGGCAAACTTTGAAGAAAAAACAGAACCTGCAACACCAAAACGGTTGCGGGAGGCTAGAAGCAAGGGAAATGTAGCGAAGAGCCAAGATTTTAATACTGCAATGATATTGTTGTTCGGTCTTTTAACGGTCTATTATTTAGGAGGATCAATGTTGGGTTATTTGAAGGATACCATGAGCTCACTGTTAGGGAATATTTTTTATGAAAACTTTGATATGAGCACATTGCAGAGCTTAATGATAGACGTGTCGAGCCGGAATGTTAAAGGGACGCTTCCGATTCTCGGAGGTATTATGATAATTGGCGTAATAAGCTCCTTTACACAGGTGGGTATTAATTACAGTCCAAAGGCTTTGATTCCTAATTTCAAAAAATTCAATCCAATTACGGGCATAAAGAACCTCGTATCAAAAAGGTCTCTGGTTAAATTATTAATGTCACTTATTAAAATAGCCATAATGGCAAGTGTTGCATATGTCTCAATCAGAAAAGACCTAGAGCCATTGATGGAATTAGTAAGTATGAGAATAGAAGGTATTTTCCATTCGGCATCGAGTTTAATATTTGCGATGACGTTAAAAATTACCATTGTCCTCCTGATACTATCACTTATTGATTTATTGTATCAGAGATGGCAACATGCAAAAGATCAGAGGATGACAAAGACTGAGGTAAAACAAGAGTCAAAACAATCAGAAGGTGACCCACTGATAAAGTCAAGAATTAAGAGCGCTCAACGTGAGATGTCAAATAAGAGAATGATGAATGCGATTCCTGAAGCGGACGTAGTTGTAACCAATCCTACTCACTATGCAGTTGCTCTCAAATATAAGGCCGACACAATGAATGCGCCAACAGTTATTGCAAAGGGTGTTGATTTTCTGGCATTAAAGATAATAGAGATTGCAAGGAAAAATGGTGTACCTACAGTAGAAGACAAAATTTTGGCACGTATGCTCTATAACACGGTTGAGATTGATCAAGAAATTCCTCCAAAATTATTCCAGGCAGTAGCAAAAGTTCTCTCATACGTGTATCAATTACGTAACATGATAGGTAGATAAATAACAGTGAGAAGGGTGAAAGTAAATGAGCACAAAGGGATTCGATGAAAACGGGTTTGCGATGAAGTCAATATTCAAGCATAGTGAATATGGATTGGCCATAGGAGTAGTATCCATACTCATTGTCCTCATTATCCCTCTTCCAACCTTTTTGCTCGATATATTACTTACCGTGAACATTTCACTCTCATTTCTCGTGTTACTTGTCTCATTACACGTGAAAAAGGCTCTTGAGATTTCATCTTTTCCGTCACTATTGCTGTTTCTCACCCTTTTTCGACTCGCATTAAATGTCGCATCGACTCGCCTTATTCTCATGAATGCAGATGCTGGAGGGGTTATTTCATCGTTTGGTAATTTTGTTGTAGGTGGAAATGTAGTAATTGGTATGGTGATCTTTCTGATATTGACAGTTATTCAATTTATCGTGATCACGAAGGGTGCTACCAGGGTTGCAGAAGTTGCTGCAAGATTTACCCTCGATGCAATGCCTGGTAAGCAAATGAGTATCGACGCAGACTTGAATTCCGGGGTAATTACAGAGGATGAGGCGAGAGAAAGAAGAAAGGATATTGCGCACGAAGCTGAGTTTTACGGATCAATGGATGGTGCTGGTAAGTTCGTAAGCGGTGATGCTATAGCCGGTATTATCATTACACTGGTAAATATAGCAGGAGGTATGATAATTGGGGGACTGATGCAGGGGATGAGAATTTCAGACTCATTGTCTACCTATACTATCCTAACAGTCGGGGATGGGTTGGTTTCTCAAATTCCATCTCTCTTAAATGCAACTTCTGCAGCCCTCCTTATTACAAAAGCTTCATCGAAGGCAAACCTAGGAAAAGAATTATCTTCACAGTTGTTGACGATACCGAGGGCGACTGGAATTGCAGCTGGGACACTCGCTTTTTTTAGTATCATTCCAGGTCTCCCAAAAATTCCCTTTATCATGATGTCGGCCTTCTTTGGTGTCCTGTTTTACCTAACAAGAAAAGAGTCGACAAGGCCCGGGATAGAGAGTGATTTGAAAAAACAGCAGGCACCAAAGGTGAAGGATAAGGAGGAGTCTGAAGATGATTTTGAGTCCTTACTTCAGGTTGATAGGATGGGGATTGAAGTTGGATATAAACTAGTAAATTTCGTAGACCCGAAAAGAAAGGGTGGAGTGTTGAGCAGAATCGGTACCCTGCGAAAGCAACTTGTGCGTGAATTGGGTGTGATTATTCCACCTATACGCTTACGGGATAATTTACAACTCAACCCGAACGAGTATAGCATTAAAATTAAGGGTCAGACAGTTGCAAAAGGAGAGTTGATACCCGACAGTCTCTTAGCGCTGGGAGGGGAGGGGCAAAAACCGATAGAAGGGGTAATTACAACAGACCCTGCTTACGGTTTGCCGAGTGTTTGGATTTCCGAATCAAAGAAAGAGGAAGCAATGTCTTTGGGGTATACGGTGATCGACCCCACCTCTGTTTTAATGACACATTTAACGGAGATAGTCAAGTCACATAGCCATGAAATAGTGACAAGAGAAGATATTCAAAAATTAATTGATAATTTAAAGAAGGTGTCACCCACATTGGTAAGCGAACTGACTCCAAACGTACTTCCTTTGAGTGTTGTACAAGAAGTAGTCAAGAATTTACTAAGAGAAAGAGCTTCGATACGAGACTTTTCAACTATCCTTGAAACACTCATCGATTTTGCGCCGAGTACCAAAGATCCTGAAGTTCTTACGGAATATGTGAGGCAACGATTGTGCAGGACATTATGTGGACAGTATCAAGACGATACAAATAAAATTAGTACCATTACTTTTGAACCGAGATTAGAGCAGGAGATAGTGAATTCCATCCAGGAAACAGGGAACAAATCTGTCCTTGCACTCGAACCAACCTATGCACAGAGGATAATAGATGCTATCGCTACAACGATGAAGAAACCGTTTGCATCCGGTAGTAATATCGTTTTTCTCACATCTTCTACTATTAGGAACCATGTGAGAAAGCTTACAGAAAATCCGTTACCCTATTTACCCATCTTGTCTTATAAAGAGATTGCACCGGGGATTCAAATTGAATCACTTGGAGTGGTCAGTATAGCAAATGAGAATTAAATCTTTTATTGCATCAAGCGTACAGGAAGCGTTGTCAAATATCAAAAAGGAAATGGGAGAATCCTCCATTATCTTGGAAACGAGAAACATTGAAGATGACGACGTAAAGGCACAACCGGGGCAGGATTTGGTTGAGATAGTTGCTGCTGAAATGTTGGCCGACAAGGAAAAGAGTGAAGGGGGAGAGGGGAATGAGGAGAGTTGTTTTAGCGTATATGAACATACTCCTGAAGAACAACAACAGCATTTACCTAAGCAAGATATGAGCGATTGCTTTGATATTGAGTGGCCCGAAGCAGGTAAAGAGTGGTTTTTACTACTTTGTGAACAGCAAGTAGAGTGTGAGATTGCCAAAGTACTCATAAAAGAAATGCTGGGAGAGCTAGATAACGAGAACCTCGAACGCTTGGACGTGCAGAGAGAAAAAATGAAGGAGATAATCATTCGGAAAATAGAATCTTTGCCTTCTGAAAATTTCATAGAGATGACAAATAAGCCCATGGTATTTATCGGTGCTTCAGGTACAGGAAAAACAACTACTTTGTCAAAGTTGGCAAGAAATGTGAGATCGTACTCAGGAAATGAAATATTGTTAATTAGTATCGAAAATGATTATGTAGAGAAATTAAATCGGGTTGCAATGGAGATTGGAGCAACTGTTGTAGTTGTCAAAACTCCGCAGGAATTGAGGATCGTTCAAGATGAATTTCGTAACTCTACACATATATTTATCGAGGCACCAGGTATGGGGTATAAAGATAATAAGAGTTTATTAGCATTACGTAAGTACATGGATGTCATACCGAATTCTGCTGTTCAACTAGTCCTTAATACAACAACACGATTGAAAGATATATCGCCACTTGTCGATGAGAAGAGCCGTATTTCGATTCATGGGATTCTCTTTACAAAAATGGATGAGGCGAGCACATTTGGAGCCTTACTGAACATGGTGATGAAGTCAGAGAGACCTGTCTCCTATATTTCGCATGAGACGAAGCTTTCAGGTGATATGATGCCTGTAACAGCAAACATGATTGCAGAGCTGATAATTAACTAGCAAGTAAACGGCAATGGGAAATATTGGTGCTTTACTTTTATGAGAAAGAGAGACTTGGCAATAATAACTTATAGGTGGAGTATTTACATTGGTATATTTGTGTTCTTTTTCTCATGTTTTCTCGGATATCTCTCACATGTCACAGTGGATACTATGGTAAAAAAAGCAATTATTGCCGCCTCTCTTCTTGGTGTTGTCTTTTTTATATCTATGAGATTTATAGTGAATTTACTTCCTGATGAGAAGAGTTCAGTTAGTGAGATGGACAACAGTAGCGTCGATGATTCTCAGGAGAATAAGGTAGAGGTTTAATTTTCATGAAGGTTTAAGCGTTTTCGTCTATTTACATGGATGTTTCTCAGGTTTTGAACCTGAAAGTTTATTGTAGAAGAGTTTCATACGTACTTCACTACCCAGGAGATTGAGTATGCAAGCAACTGCTATAAAAAAGCAATTATCACAATATAAGAGAGATGGTGCTGATAATACGATACGGGACAAACTGATAACCGAATACCTACCGCTCGTTAAATATGTGGTTGGCAGGCTGATGGTTAATGTTCCATCACATGTTGATAGGGAAGATTTGATTGAGTCGGGCATTTTAGGGTTAATAGAGGCCGCAGAAAAATACGATACAAAGAAACAGGTACAGTTTAAGACTTACGCATTTCATAGGATCAGGGGGGCAATCTTGGATTATCTGAGATTACAAGACTGGGTGCCTCGTTCAGTTAGAGAGAAAGATAATCTCATAAAAAAAACATATAATACCTTAGAACAAAGACTCAAACGCCCGCCTCAACCAGGAGAGATAGCTGATGAATTAGGGATGAGTTACGGTGAACTTCACAAGATATTAGTAGATATCGGTTTCTGCTCATTACTCTATTTAGATGATATGAACTCGGGAAATGATGAATATTCAAAGATGAGTGAAAACGTTCAAGATCGCAAGGCTGAAGGTCCATTAGATGTGTTGGAATCTGAGGAAGAACAGATGCAGTTGGCGCGTGCTATTACAGAGCTCCAACCAAAAGAGAGGTTGGTCATAACGTTGTATTATTATGAAGAAATGCTTTTAAGAGAAATAGCCGAAGTTATGGATCTTTCAGAATCGAGGGTATCACAATTACACCATAGGGCATTGTTGGCAATTAGGTCGAAAGTAAATAAAAAGAACGCTACAAATCCTGGGTAACCTCAGTAGGGAAAAGTAAGGAAGAAATTATGAGTGATGGTATTCAACCGATACGTCATAACATACAAAGAATCCAAATTAAGAAAAAGGGGTCTCTCCCTGATAGTAGAAACAAAAAAGAGAATCGTGAAAAATTTACCGATGTTTTAAGAGAGAAGGGAGAGCGAAAAGATGAGAGAGGGGCAAATAATGGTAATCGGAAGATGTCTGTAGATCCCATTCACGATGGTGATCTGGGGGCAACACAAGACAATAATTTGAGTTCTGATGGTACAAGCGGAACCATGATAGATACCGAGGTGTAAATGGATAGATACATGTCAATAAATTATGATACGTTATTAGAGAATACAAGATTGGGGTACGATTTATATATCAAGACCTACGTTAAGGGTATTCCCCGATACGTACTTTTTTATCGTGGTAATGAATCTTTTGGAAATGACAGGAGAGAAGAGTTAATAAAACAGAACATAAAAAAACTTTTTATCAGTACAAATGATGTACAAAAATATTTCAATTATCAGGAGAAAAACCTGCAAACTATTATAGGTGACAAGAACAAAAGCTCTGAGGAAAAATCTCAAACAGTTTACCATGTTGCAAAATATTTGGCGATGGATCTTGCGAATGATCCTCGATCGGGGACTCACTTACGAAGAGCTACAAAGTGGGTTGATAATGCTATCAATTTCATCTTTGATGATGAAAATGCGTTTTCCAGTTTGGTAAAGGTGACCTCTCATGATTATTATACCTATACACATTCTGTCAATTTGTCTGTGTTTGGGTTGCTTTTTGGTAAATATCTCTATTTAAACCCTTATGAACTGAAATGTTTTGGAACCGGTCTGCTCTTGCACGATATCGGTAAGGTTGAAATCCCATTAGAGATTATTAACAAACCGGGTAAGCTCACGAAAGAAGAGTTTGAAATAGTGAAAGGACATCCCAAAGCTGGAGAAAACCTGTTGGAAGATAAGAACATAGAAGAGGGAGCGTTAAAAATAGTTATCGAACATCATGAAAATTTTGATGGTAGCGGGTATCCCAAGAGAATTGGTGGAAATGATATACATATATTCGGAAGGATTGCTCGAATAATTGACGTATATGATGCTGTGACAACCAGGAGGACGTATGCGGGTGCCAAGAGACCTTTTGCCGCCCTCATGGAGATGAGAGAAAAAATGATAACGTGCTTTGATTTGGAATTATTAAAAGAATTTATATCTTTTCTCGGACCGCACGATCCTCGGAGAAAGCGGAGAAGGGAAGATTACTTATACAAAGCTGACAAATTGAGCCTCCTCAGTAGAATCTATGGGTGATTGGAGGCTCTGGCAACTTTCCAAGAGTATGATACAAAGCAACTTCTATTGATTTCAAAGTACGAAAACCAAAAGATTTTCTCATAGTCAGTTTGGCTTTAAGATTAAAACCTTCAACAACACCGTTAGACAGACGTTCTTTGACAGAGAAATAGTTCAACAAAAGCTCTTGGTGATTACGTAACCTTTTGGCTACTTTCTTCATTTCGGGTAACCTTGATCTCATAGCCCTTGATGTCCAGGTTTTTAAGAACCTCTGGGCACCCCAACGTGTTTTATAAGTCCAAAAATGTTGAAACGCTTCTTTGAGCAAGTAACAACGCATAGTCTTTAGATTATATCGAACAAGTTCACGTAACTTGGCTAACTGTGACGTATTCTGATTTCTTTTGTTCTTTAATAAACACCAACGAGAATGCTCAAGGATCGGTTCATTACCATCTTCTTTTAATTGAGCAGTTTCAGCTCTTCTTGTTTGATCTACCGCATCGTTTAGATATTTCATTACATGAAATCGATCGAGAATATGGATAGCCTCTGGTGCCTTACGTTTAACAACCTTTAAATATGGTTTCCAAAGATCGCTACAAATTGCTGTTAATTGTTGAGATCGTTCTTTGCCAAAAGCAATAAAGAATCGCAACAATGTTTTTGCGGATCTATTCTTGCCTACAAACAACAATCTTTTACAAGCAGAATCTATTTGATAAACCAACGTCAGATATTTGTGTCCTTTTAAATATTGTATCTCGTCAATACCTAGTGCGTTAACATTATCTAAGTTGCGATGCTTTAATCCATACTCTACAACATGTTCTACAGATTCAAATACGTTCTTCCATGAGACACGAAATTGTCTGGACACTTCTAACCAGGAAAGGTACTTTGCCCAATGTGCAAGAAATACCCTGAACGGTTCACAAATAGGACTCTTACCCTGTGCCCATGGAATATGTTCTACGGTTACTCCATGTTGGGGGCAACTTACGCGCCGAGGTTTGTAAGCCAACATAACTATGTAACCCCAAAAAGGGATAAAACGAAAACATCGTTCCTGTAGATGATCATAAGTTGGTGCTGCCTTGTTGCACTGACTACATAAACCTTGTGATCCTTTGCGTTCTTTTACTTTGACCGTAATCTTTGTCTCTTTTAAAACAACTTTGCCGTAGATGAATCCCTTGACAGGATAGCATCTATTGAGTAATGTTTTAATGAGCATTGTTGATAATCTGCAATTGTTAATTATATGGTTAATGAGAGACCTTATTTTAACAAATTGCAGCAACAATGCTTCTACTTGAACATATACGATGGCTTTATGTTTAATTCCCTTCGGAGTTGGCCATCCTCACCCAAAAGAGGGGTGGCCAACTCCGAAGGGAATTAAACATGCTCCTTTTGGAGAGGCTTCTTTTAAATAAATCTATCTTTCTCCTTATTTTTACCCACAAATTCTGTCATAGAGCCCAAATTGATAACATGATCATGGTATCTGATTCTAACGAGATTATGTTTACTATTTCACACAAATAAAAAATTGGAATAAAAAATTGGAATAAAAAATGAAAGTTGAGTGTATTAGAGTCTTATTAATAGAAGATAGCTATGACAGTGCACAGCTTTTGCGTGAAGAGTTAATGGATACAAAAGCGAACGTCTTTCAATTAGAGCATGCCGATAGACTTTCAAATGGATTAGAGGTGCTCGAAAGAGGAGAGACAGATGTTGTGCTTCTTGACATATCATTACCGGATAGCCAGGGGCTGGATACTTTTACCAGGGTAAATAAACACTCTCCAGATGTTCCTATTTTAGTGATGACCAATCTTGACGACGAATCGTTTGCGGTAAAGGCGGTGCAGGAAGGTGCTCAAGACTATCTCGTCAAGGGACGCGTTGATAGTAATTTGCTCGTACGTTCAATTCGATATGCAATTGAACGACATCGAACACTCAAAGAGTTGAAACAAGCTCAGTTGAAGATGCAGCATATGGCACATCATGATAGGCTTACGGGTTTGCCTAATCGTCAGTTGTTCTTGGACATTCTCTGTAAGTCAGTAGCACGGGCCAGTCGTAACGGGAAGATGGTGGCTGTTCTGTTTCTCGATCTTGACGGGTTTAAGAGCGTAAACGATAATCAGGGCCATGGAGTTGGAGATCTGTTGCTTCAGGCCGTTGCAGAAAGGTTAAGAGGTAGCATACGAGAGAGCGATTTGGTTGCACGAGTTGGTGGTGATGAATTTATTATTATTATTGATTGTATTCATTCGGTAAAAGATGTTACCAAAGTATCAAAAAAAATAGTAAAGGAGACATCAAGGGCCTTTTTTCTAGATGGTAATGAACTCTTTGTTACGGCAAGTATCGGCATTAGCCTCTATCCTCATGACAGTTCTGACATGGAGACACTTGTAAAAAATGCTGATTTTGCTATGTACATTGCTAAAAGACAGGGGAAAAATAACTATCATTACTATCTTTCTGAACTCAATGAAAAAGAGGGAACAGATAAAAAATCGGAGTCTCAATCAGTGTGTAATGAAAAGAAAGAGGGGGAAGTTTAAGTTTGTTAAAGGGGAAAAGTTTGATGATTCTGGAGAAAAAATTAACGACTTTGATCTGTTAAAGTGTTGTCTTATGTTTTGATTCTCGGAAGTTTTTTCTCAAGTAATAGTTGTAAGCAATATAACTTTAATGTTTTACATTTTTTTGTATTAATTTGGTTTGGATGAGAATGTTTGGTTCGATAATTGCGAATCCTTAAATGGAGAGTGGGAAGAACATATTATATAGAGAAGGGTGTAGAAAGATTGAGAGTTTCTTCGTCTATTTTCTTTGTTATTAGTGTTTCAATAGTTTTGTCTCTTCGTTGAGGTTTTCTTGTTTCTGAATTTGCTGGAGAGAGATGCGATCTGATGGAGAACTAACAAAAAGATAGAGAGGTGGAAGGAGCATGAAATGATCATTAGACCAAGCAAAATTAATCTGATATCACAACGCTACCGTATTGGACTAACAGTAATGGATCTGGTTGCCATATTTATGGATGAAGCGAACTCTATTTGTAAGAATAAGAGTTTGGCAAGGGAGATCGCTTTAGACTCGGTAAGGGATTATATAAAAAAAAATGTAGGCAACATTAAGATAATTGCCAGAAAGAGGTGAAATGATGATAACAATTGAAGAAGCTCGTTCATCGAGAAATAGGAGGAACAATAATGGTTGGGGTTCTGATGTTTTAGAGATAAACAAGACCTTCCTCAGCAGTAAAGAGGAGCAGAGAATTGGGATAGCACTAACCTCTGTTTTTGACCTCAAACGTTTGTATAAATTAATAATTGAAATGACAACAGACATATTAAAAGTTAAGAATGCCTCTTTAATGGTTTTAGAAGGAGGGGTTCTTCGCATACGAGGAGCTAACCATCTTGAAAAAGTTGTTATGGAACAGTGTAGACAAAAATTGGGTGAGGGGATATCTGGTAGCGTAGCCTTAAAGAGAGAATACCTGGTTATCGATAACATAGAAGAGGATATGAGATTTGGAAAAAGGAATGGAAACCGGTACTCCTCCAAATCTCTTTTGTCTATGCCCCTGTTTTATAATAAAGAAGTGGTAGGGGTGATTAACGTAAGCGATAAGTGGAATAGAAGAGCTTTTTTTGACAGCGATATTGAGATGCTTAAGGTTATTTCCAAGTATTCTACCCTTGCAATTCGAAATATCATTTTGGTTGAAAGATCAAGAAAACGTTCAATCATAGAGGAACTCGACAAATTCTACTACAATGATACGAATAAATTTCTTCCGGTCACTTTGCAAAGTCTTAAATCCGGACCGTTTAAGACAAGCGAACTCTATCTTGAAAATAAGAATAATGGTAAGAGGAGCTATATCTTATACTGGAAGGGTGGGAACAATCTGTTTGTTAATGAAAAGAGGGAGGAATTTATCAGAAGAAATGTTAAGAAGTTGTTTGTTCCAAAGAATGGAAAGAAGCAATATTTACGTTTTTGTGAGAGTAAAATGGATAGAATAGTAGGGGATAATGAAATTAATATAATCGAAAAGTTTAAACTAATTAATGATATTGCCATTAATATTATTAACGATTCTAGCACGGCCGTTGATGGAATATGTGACATTGATAGAGCCAAAAATATTGTAAATGCCTTAACAGAAATTATCCTAAACAATAAAGAGCATATTTCTAATTTTATTAAGGTGTTGAACCATAATAATCATTGTGAGACGTATCCCATAAATGTAACTGTTTTGGGGCTCGGTTATGCTCACCATATTGGCACAAATTTAGATGAGCTCCATGAGTTTGGTTTAGGGTTGTTTTTAAAAGATATCGGTATGAGAAAGATTGATCGATCTCTCATAGAGAAACCGAATAAATTAAGTAGGGAAGAATTTGCAATGGTAAAAAAACATCCAGAAATTGGTACTCAAATTTTGCAAGAAACAGGTAGTGTGCCGATGGAATCATACATGCTCTCAATGCTCCACCATGAAAATTTTGATGGTAGTGGTTACCCATACGGTCTCCAGGGAAATGATATTGAGTATCGTAGCAGGATTGCACGTGTTGTCGATGTGTATAACGCTTTGACTTCTCATAGACCCTATGCCAGTGCCTCAAGTCGCGATAGGGCATTTGAGGTGATGAAGCGAGAGATGGAGGGTGTCTTTGATAGAGAGGTGCTCAATGGTTTTATAGAATTTTTGGGGTATGCTCATTCGAATCCGGAAGAAAACGGGTATGTCTCCTTATCCAATCAAGAAATTCTAGAACCGGCATGAAAACTGAGTACTGATTACGATGAAGTATTTTCCTGTAGCAACAGACAATCTGAGAGTAGATACAATCCTCAACTTTAAGATCTATATACAAGCAAACAATAATTATGTTTTGTTTCGTAAGGACAACCATCCCTTCTCAGAAGAGACCTTAAATAGACTCAAAGAAAACAGGGTTCAAACTGTTCACATATCAGAAGAGGATATAGAGAACTTTGAGAAATATTACTATGAAAACAGCAACAAGGCCGATGAAGTCTCAGCGATTTCTGATTCACCCTTTGATCAAGCCGAAAAAAGAGAAAAGTATTTCTCTACATACTTAAACTACTTTCCTATTGAGAGAAATACCCTCATTCCTGGGTTTCCCATCCACTTTAATGTTTACTACAAAAATGGTTTGGAACTCGATCATATTATTGGTCCGGACATTCTAGATGGCAAACCCAAGCTCATACCAGCAAACATCCAGGAATCACAAAAACCAGTTGTAATACAGAACTCAGAAATACCTCTCTATAGAGAGTACCTCATGAAAATAACACAGGGAGACCCAAATTCTACGAATATCTCCCCAGAATTGCAATACACCCTGGTTCGGGAGAATTCAAAATTGATTGTCAGGGAGGTACTTGAAGATCCTCGGAGTGGAGACAACATAAAAAAATCTACAAATGTTGTGGAGATGTTGGTTGACAGTATATTGGACCAGGGGAACACCTTTTACAATCTAATGAAAATCACCTCGTACGATTATTACACGTACAACCATTCACTCAACGTATGTACCATGAGTATCGGACTGGGTATATTGAAGAACTTGAAAAGGAATCCAGATCTGATGGAACTTGGAGTGGGTGCATTATTGCACGACATAGGCAAAAGTTTGTTGGACCCTCGCATCATCAATAAGCCGGGAAAACTGACAGATGAGGAATACAGGATCGTGCAAGGTCACGTTGTCGAGGGGATAAATTTACTGGAAAGAAGTAGCACAAAAATACCTCGCAACTCTTTTTTTCCTATTCTTCAACACCATGAAAAACTCTCTGGTCGGGGGTATCCGTATAAATTAAAAGAGGAACGGATTCATCTTTTCGGCAGGATAACGTCGATTGTTGATTTCTACGATGCCTTGGTAACGGACAGACCATACAAAAAAGCTCTTGACCCCTTTGATGCTCTAAAGCTTATGTCTGATTATCAGGAAGATTATGATCAGGGCTTAATGAAAGATTTTGTGGTCATGCTGGGGGAACAGAGCTGAGCAGAACTATTTTCCTATTTAGTGTTTCTCAGCAATTAAAGTTTTCTCCAACTGAACATAAAAGGACTATTCATCCGATATATCATATTGTTTTGGTCTATCAATAAAACATTCTGTAGACAAGAGAGAGAAATGAGTGATGAATTGAGGATTGATAACGTCAATCATGTCATTGCAAGGAAAAAACCACTACTCTCTAGAAAAAAAAAAGGTAATCGGGATAGGAAACGGAGGGATGAGGCTGGAGATCATTTCCAAAACTTGGCAGAAGCAGCTGAGGCCGCTCATAAAGAATTGGAGAAAAATAATTCACCCTATCGATTTTGCGTATATGAGAAGGATGGTGATGTCTTCATAGACATTGTGATAGTTTGTGAAAGAGGGGAGATCAAGGAGATAAGAGAGAAAAACATTACTCACGATGAATTTTCTGTCTGGTTAAACCATATAGAACAAGGAGATGGATTCTTTCTGGACTTAACGGTATAAAATATAAACGGGATTCTCTTAATGGTAATTATACCCATCACAAATGGATTTTCAGTTTTCAGAACCCGACTTCACATGAAATTTAGACTTTTCTCAATTTCAAAATCCTCGACTTAGCATCACTAAGTCTCTGGTTTGGTTCAATCGAAAAATCAAATTTCAAGCAAACTCCTGCCCAGAAATTCAGAAACCAATTTGTGATTGGTATAGTTCCTGCCTAAAGCCGTATACTCAATTCTGATTGAGTAAATCATGTACCGTATTTCTGAAGGTGCTGAGAAGGTACGTATAATTCATGCATGGCATCATCAGTGTTCATTATCCTGACACGGGTAGTTGCAAGCCTGATCAAACTATCCAAATTTTCAACATGTATCACTCAGTTACAATTATCACTGTACTTGTTTCTGAAAAGAGATGTTTCACTTCTCCTTCATTGTTAAATGCTTAAAGCTAATCTAAAAATAAACTCAGAGATTACAAAGATTGGCACATCAATTGTTTTAAGACAAAGACAATAAAAGCACTTGGTGTAACTGTTTTTATTGTTCCAACCTAAATCAAACTTAACGTATTAAAGAAGTTGTAGTGAATGAATAACTGCACCACACGGTTGAATTGATTCGATGAGGTGGTATTGATATATATTTTCTCTCCTTACACCTTTTAGCATTGTTAGGACAGATCTGTCAAGCGTGGGCTAAAAGGGTGCTGATAGTTGTTTTTTCTTCTAAATAGCAATGCACATTTACCGATATTAGTTCTAAGCAAGAAAAATAATGATATCACTGTTCATTTATTTAATACAACAGATTCAGGTCTGTCCGATAATGATCCACGTGATGCCAGGGATTTTACAGCCTGGAAATAAAACCGTTAATCAACACCTGCAGTTAGAAGGGTATTGCTCTTATTGAGAGTTATTGTGTTATTCAGCATCCTGAAAGGAGCTAGTGATGAGACGTAAACAAACTAAATTCATAGGTATTTTCTTGATTATTGTATTGGGATTTAGTGGAGAAGTAGTTCTCGCTTCTGAGGGAAATGATAGCAATCATACAAAAGTATCAGAATATGCTGGTAATAACACAATAGATGCAAAGCAGATAATTGATACGGTATGTATAAAGTGTCACAATATTAACCGTATTGTCTACTCACCCGAAAGAGATGTACGTGATTGGGTACAGATAATCTCATTTGCAAATAGGTCTGAACATTTCATTACGAAAGCGGAAATGTTCGAGGTAGTGAAATGGTTGAAAAAACATCGCCATGAATTGGAACCGGCACCAGTGGATTATCCGGAATTAACAAAAATATTTGATCCTGAAACAAGCGCATTTCTCAAAGAGAACAAATGTTTAATATGTCATACTGGAGAAAGAATTAAACAAAAAATAGGTCTGTTGGACACAAATGAATGGAAAAGTATTATATCGCGTATGCAATCAAAAGGACCTACTCTCCTTGAGGATTTGGATATTGGTAAAGCAGCAACATTTTTGTCAAATACTCATGCACAGATACCGGATGAAGTGATTGAGAGTATAGAAGAGATAAAAGATAAGCAAAAAGATGATGAAGAAGAATTTGAATCTGAATTTGAATCTGCTTTTACTGGTGAGATTAACGCAAAATTGATTATTAATAATTTTTGTACAAAGTGTCACAATATTAATAGAATTGCTTATGCACCTAAGAGAGGATCAGATGAGTGGCTAAAGATACTTTCAAGCTCAGTTGAAATGGATCAAAAAGTAAAACAAACTTTATCCCGTGAGGAAATTGTTGAGGTGTGCAATTTTCTAGCTTCCAGTAATCAACTGTTAGAACCAGTAACTGTTATAAAAGATGAGCTGAAAAAGACATTAGATGCTGAAACCGGAGAGATGTTGATGACAAATTATTGTACCAACTGCCATTCTGCAGAGAGAATTATCAAGAAAGCGAAAGACTTGAGTGAAAAGGAGTGGATGCACATCATTGATCGTATGTATGCCAAAGCTCCGGGTCTTCTCAATAATATTGATAATTATAAACTTTCCGCACATTTATATGATAGATATCGAGAAGTAGAAGAGAAAGGTGTAAAAAAAGGGAAAGGAATTTTCCGGGGGTTATTTTATCGTACTTATGGAAGTATAGAGCTGTGGGCTGAAGAGAGACATAACTATGATTTTAATGATAGGACACACGATGATACCAGTGCTGCAAGACGACAGGAAGGATTCTCTGAGGGTAGGGCTCTTGTGCATGGTGAGCTGTTTAATCCTGAACGTTGGAGAGCGCTTATGGCTATTGGAGGCCACCTTCTTCTTGATAGAGGAAATAATACTCTGGATCAGAACTTTTATAGAAGAGAAGACGATGCTGAAGAAGCCGATTTAAGCCTGGAAGAGTCGTGGTTACAGGTAGCGGTTCGTAAAAATTTAAATATTAAAGTAGGTTTGCAAAATTATAAATCTGATATCATTGGATCAATATATAGCGATACAGATTTAGGATTGCGCCTCACCGGTGCTTTTAAAGGAGTTGATTGGAGTATTTATGGCGCTAATAGAGTAGAAAATGATCTCCTTTCAGATTTTAACCAGATATCAGACTTTCGTGATCAACAAATATATATCGGCCACCTTCAATTTAAAGTTGGTGAAACAATATTCAAGCCGTCAGTACACTTAAATATGGATGATGAAGGGGATCATAAACGCGGTCGTGCCGGAAGGGATGAAGACGTGGAGGCAATGTATCTGGGATTGACTACTTATGGACCAATTGGACCGGTAACAGTACTTACGGGATTGTATGGAGTTTTTGGGAATCAGGATAACGTTTCACTGGTAGGAGCCATACCGTTACGTGATCAAAGCATTAAAGCATTTCTCGGTTACCTTGACATTTCATATCCAATGATGGATGGAAAGATTTCACCCCATATTGGAGCATTGTTCGCATCGGGGGATGACGATCCCTTCGATGGTAATGCTGAAGGTTTTGACGCAATCTCAGATGATGTAAATGTTTGGGGGGCTAAAGGTGCTATAATTGATGATCGCATCTCTTTAGGGGCGCTAGGGGGACGTACAGTAATCAGGCATGATAGTCCATTCCCTGCACTCAGAGATACCGATGCCAATTCTAATTATATAAATCCGGGACTAATAGCCGCCAATATTGGTTTCAATACGAAACCGTTTGAAAAATTTTCACTGGATGCAAACGTAACCTTTTTATGGTGGGAGGAGACCGAAGTACTTGAGGCTATCCTTGCAGGATTGGGTACACCCACTAGTATAGGCCATTCAGTAGGTGCTGAGTTTAATGCTGAGGCGATTTATCAACTAACAGATCAAATACGCATAAACGCATCTGGTGCCATCTTCAAACCTCACCAGGACATGATGAGGATTTATGGTGATAATGACCTGGCAATCAACGCAGTTGCCGGTATTCAGTTTTCTTTTTAAGCCAACATATAAAACATAGAGGTGAAACAGAGGATAAAAAACAGTAAAGATATCCTTTTTCCTCCACAGATTTTTGTTTGTTGCGTGGTAAATGGTAAAACTATGCGACAATACCGTAAAAGCATTTTCTCTCAATTAGTCCTGCATTTTGGGACTTTTTGATCTAATATCGAAAATTGTCATCGCTCCGTGCGGATAAATACCCGCGCTAACCATACCCTTCATATTGTGATCATGCGCTATACTTATACCAGGTCCAATATTACAAGACAAACATATCCTCTCAGATGAAGCAGGTGGGATTTTATATAAAATATCATATCTCTCTCCCGAACCAATGAGTAGAGTATCGTGTTCGATAGGGGAATTCAACTTTCTTCCATCCTTTCCGATGGCGGTCCCGTGATGCCCATGCGGATGCCAAGAGTATATATGATCATATCCTATGGCCATTAATCTAATCAAGACGGTCTCGCCGTCGTAAGCCACAATTCTCGACCGGGGATCGTTAACCGTGGACAGGGGATTTTTTAAGTTATCGGTAAAAATCCTACCGTTGATCATAAAATAATTTGATTGCCAGTCCAATCCCCGTCTCGTGTAACCGAGTGTCCGAAGCATCTCCATATATTCACTGTCTACTTCACTAAAAAAGATGGTATATTCTCTATCAAATTTGTATCCGTAGATCTGGCCAGGCTTTTTTTCGATGATCAGTGGAAAATACATACCAGCCATTATATGGTTAGTTGAATCTACATGACAGTGTCCCATATATGAACCTTCAATGTCAGGTGGTATTGTTAATAGATATCTAAAGACCTCTCCTGGATATACCGCAGGATAGGGTAACTTTGGTACACCGTCAACATATGGGATCAAATCTAATCCATGAAAATGGATGGTATGAGCAACGTTATTTACTCCGGAATGCTCTTCCGTTTCATACCAACCAGTATTGTGTAGAACGATAACATAATTTTTGCCTGATTTCAGACGTAATTCATCCCCTGGAACTTTGAGAGGTAATAATTTTGCTGCTCTCTCCTCTTTTGTCTTAATCTCTCCAACGTTAGCAAAATTCCTAGCATGGGTAAAACCCCAGAAATAAATCACTTCTCCATCAGCCATTCTCCTATAGCCATCTGTTGCATAAAGATGAAACTCTTTTTCTATTTTGCGTTTATGGCCTAATTTGGTAAATTCGGCTTCCATTTTGGCGTTTCCAGGGATTATCTTTTCGGCAGCATTGGCGATTACGGTAAGAAAAAATATGAAACCCATTGTAGACGCCATCAGGTAGCAGAATTTAGAGGATCGTCGAGTATTAAGCTTAAGAAATACAACATTTCTCACAAAATTTTCTTTAAAAAAAATCATCTATTTTATCCTTACTAATAAAGACAATGTGGCTGACATAATTTCCTAGGCAATATATATATAAATGCTTTGATTGAGTCAGTGTTTGAAAAAGGTCAAATGACACGGTTAACTGATTGTGACTTAATATACCCATTACGAATTGGTTTTCGGTTTTCAGAACCCGATTTCACCAGAACTTTAGATCTTTCTCAATCACAAAATCCTCGACTTAGCATTGCTAAGCCTCTTGTTTTGTTCAATCGAAAAATCAAAATTTCAGGCAAACTCCTGCCCTGAAATTGCTAAAACCACTTCGTCATGGGTATATTTCTTGATGAGGTAATAGGAAATTACTTTTTGAGCTTTAAAGTGTAGATGAATTGATAATAAAAATCAAATCCTTTTTGCTATAGTGCTGTTGTAGTAAAAATATGGAGGATAAATTAGCCTTACACGTTTAGGATTTTGCGTAACAAACAAAAGAATTTCTGGAGAGCTGTTTTGCTTAACGTATTGAAATTCTTACTCAAGCTTCTCGATATCGACATATGTTGAATTATAGGTGGCATTTCCCCCAAAATCCTGTATATCGTCTGAGATTAAGGTGTTTACGCCTTTACCTCCACACAGTTTCGGCCAAAGACCTCCATATGCTAAAATTACTCCCCTCTTTATCTCATGTGTGGGGCAAGCCTTCATGTCTAACGTGTCTAAACTGTTCCTTAATCTTAGCCAATCACCACTCTTAATCCCTCTCTGATCAGCTTCGTCTTTGTTAATTAATACGATGGGTTCAATCTCCTTTTGCCAGACGTTATGGAACTGAGAACGGGTAATATGCATCAGATTAACAGAGAGTAGTTGAAAGGGGTATTTACTGCCCCTCTCTTTATAATAGCCAGGGAGGGGGGGGAGTCCCGCTTTTTTCGCTGATTGTGAAAAGAATTCTATCTTACCGGAAGGTGTCTTGTACTCATCCTGAGGCCTGGTCTTCATCTTACAGAACCCCTGGTTTTCGAGATCATCCAGAGTAAATTCCACGGCAGCGCTCCTGGTAAAAAATTCATCGAGTACTTCCCTCGGTGGCGGAAAGAGCTCTTCTGAAGGAAGTCTTACGGCAGAGGCCAACTCTTTAA
Organism: Candidatus Scalinduaceae bacterium; assembly: GCA_965222815.1. Taxonomy (GTDB): domain Bacteria; phylum Planctomycetota; class Brocadiia; order Brocadiales; family Scalinduaceae; genus SCAELEC01. The sequence goes on along the minus strand of CBDCUS010000014.1, from coordinate 2,192,740 downwards.
AGAGTTGATAATTCGGTTTTGCCTCTCCAAGGGGTTCAATGGCCTTCTGATTGATAGACATATAGTTATGGTAGTAGCATACATGCACATCAAATGATTCAAGAAAACTGGTAGCGGGTAGCACGATATTGGCATAACTACAGGTATCATTCAGAAAGAGATCGTGCACTACTACAAAGATATCCTCTCTCTGAAGTCCCTTTTTTACCAGTCTCTGGTTGGGAAGATTAACAACCGGGTTGGTATTAAATATGAAAAGTGCCTTTATCTCTTCTGTTTCCAGAACTTTTCCCAGTTGAGCCATGTTGTAGGTTTTTCTGTTAGTCTCCGCCTCTTTCTTCTTTACAAACTGTTTTCCTTGCAGGAATCCCAAATCCAGTTCCCGGTCGGTGTTACTATAGTGCACCCTGAATCCTCCAACCAGCGGTGGTAAGAGGGCGATAGTCCTTACCGCCTCTCCTCCATAAAGATGCTTCTGCACACCAAAACCGAGGTGAATAAAATTGGGTCTTAATCTATACATATCCTCTGCTAACTCTCGTATGGCTTCTTTCGGTATCTCGGTAATCTCAGAAACCTTTTCAAGGGGAAACTCCTTAGTGACATTAGCAAAATGTTCGAAACCAAAGGTGTGCTTTTCAACATGTTCACGTTCATACAGTCCAGAGGAGATAAGATAATTTGCTATCCCCAGGGCTAGGACACCGTCAGTGTTGGGCCTTATAGCAAGATGTGTTCCCATGTTACACGTATGCATAGGATCGATAACATAGTATTTGGCTCCACTCTTTACCGCTTTTTTGATAAGATTGTAGCCGTGGAGATTGCTCCAGGGACCGTTAAGTCCCCAGTGAATGATGAGCTTAGATGTTTGGATCTCATCAGGGTCTACACCCCAAAACCCCCCATAAACATGTTGCAATGCGGATCTTCCCGCATTAGAACAGACGGTAGGAGCACAGTTACTGGTACCGAATGCGTTGAAGAAGCGGTGAGAAAACTGTTTATTCAAAAGACCCATGTGGCCGTAGTAATCCACAGGTAAGATTGCACCGGAACCGTGTGTCTCCTGAATTTTCATGAAATGTTGAGCAATTTCTCGGTAAGCCTCATCCCACGATATTCGCTGGAAATCATCGCTACCCTTTTTTCCAACCCTTTTTAGAGGGTGTTGAAGACGTTGGGGAGAGTACACAAACTTTAATCCATTTTGGATTTTCCAGCAGAGAAAACCTTGGGTTATTGGATGGTCGGGATTGCCTCTCAATTTGACAGCATTGCCATCCTCAACAGTTGTTAAGATAGAGCACGTATCATAACAGTCTCTGGGGCAGGTACTAAAAAATGTGGATTGAGTTGGTCTTTTCATTTTTATTGTGTGGAAAATTTATTGTCGTATAAGGATTTTCTTGGAAGGAAACGAAGGTGTCACCACTTTCATCTCTGTATCTATTTTACCGGCGATCAAGATTTCCAATTACCTTATACTCATCTTATAATGGTTTTTAGATAAAATCCGAGATAAAATTGAGCAAGTAAAGTCTTCGCCGCTTTTGGTCAGGGGATAACTGCAACCAAGGGTTAATTTTTAAAAAAAGGCAAAAACGAAATCGGTTTTCGTGTAAAAGCGAGTCGATTTGTGTCCAAAAAAAAGCTGTATAAGATAGTGTAAAAATCTTATACAGCTTAACCGTTTCCAATTTAAATGTATCTACTGGAAGAAGAACGTAAAGATTTCCGGAGAAGGACTAACGTGCATCCAAGATGTTCATGGAGCACTCACGTTCCCAATCCATAATATAATTGATACCGGTAACATCGGCGGCTTCCCTCGTTAACGCGAAAATGTCATCCCTCGTAATTTCGCTGAGCTCAAATTTCCTTGATCCAGCCATGAGTTGTCGTAGACCCATTGCCATTTTTTCGTAATAAGAATACATGCCCAAAACACCAGGTGTAACTTCTCCAAATTCCTCTCTAACCTTTGAAGAGTAATAGAAAATCTTATCAATAGTATCGCCATGTTCTGAAGCGGGTTTCGGAATCTTGCCGGCTTCAATCGCTTTTCCATTGGTATTACCAACCATGGTTGCACAGATTGTAGAGCGGGACATACCTACCGCCTTTACGAATGGTGCAGCCAAAGCGAAAGATTTATATATGTGATCTTCGGCGGTAAGTCCACCTGCAAGAATTATATCCGGCACAAACTCTCCCCTGTCTGCCAGTCGCTTGCAATACTCATACGTCATGGCGGCAATATAAACGGTAGGTACACCCCACTCATTCATCATTCTCCACGGACTCATACCAGTCCCGCCGCCCGCACCGTCAATAGTTAAAACATCAAGTTTAAAAATCGAGCAAAACTTTATTGCCCGTGCCAGATCAGACGGTCTGTACGCACCAGTCTTCAGGAATACATATTTAGCGCCAGCATTTCTCAGGTGTTCAACTTGCTGACCAAAATCATCCATTGCCTTGGGGAGAAATTCTGAAATTGCCTTCACCCTGGTATGTCTCTCAAACCCCTCAACAGCCCCTGATTTGAAGGCTTCCTGTACAACCTTATCTTCTGGATCGGGGATCACAATGTAGCCCCTTTTTTTCAATAGGATGGCCTTATCAAGGTTATAAATCTTAACTTCACCACCGATGTTTTTCGCACCCTGTCCCCATTTCAACTCAACGGCATCGGAACCAAGCGTGTTCATACTATACTCAAGAACCCCCAATCTCCAATCTTCCGGGTTAGCTTGGATGGCAATAAAGCCATAACCGTCTTTCTGGTTGTCTTTAAAAGATTTAAACCTTCTTTCAAGCTCTTTGCACTCGGTAACTTTCTGATTGTCGTCGAATTTAGATGTTTCGTCCATCCCAACCACATTCTCGCCAATCACTATCCCGGTACCACAGATGGCAGAACCTGCCCCGAGGTCGGCAAAATGGTTCTGTGCAATTTGAGTGGAACCCAACCCAGTACAGATCAATGGAAATTTTAACTTAAGGCCCTTGTCTCTGCCGAGACGTGTTTCAACACTTACATTTGTAAACTGTTCGTACTCTTTCTGGTGATGACTGGCTACAGTTCCAGTGATGTTAAAATGTGAATAGTCTACAGGATAATCTTTGGTACCACAGGATGTGCTTTTTCCAAATGGTATAGGGTAGATGGTCTCCGGCCCCCTCATAGCCGAGAGACCAATTTCGCAGTATCCGGGACATCCGTCAAGACAGACAACACACATCCCACTTTGCGGTAATACATCGCTTCCGGTTCTCGTTCTCGTACCGGTTGCAGCAGATTTATTCGGTATTTGCAAACTTCCCATTCCTAGTCCTCCTCTTTTGTTTATAAAGAATTATTATGTTATAAAAAAAGTGTAAATACTGAGGCGCCAGATGCCATTACAAAAAACCTTTTATATAATTTTGTAAAAGCAATTGCAACAAAGTATTTACACCGCTCTATAACATAATATCTAAGTCATTTCAAAGCTTAAACATATGTTGGATTTCTGAAATACATTTTCTGAGTGAACGACGAATAATTAATAGATACCTATAACGATAGAAATACGAGAAAAACGTCATAAAATTGTTACAAACTAGCTAGATGCAGACTTTCTGCCTTTAGAGGTCTTTCTGGTATAACTCCTGGGAGCTTTCAATGCCTTTTTAATCGGTATCTCTACTTTTTTCTCAGAAAAGAGGTACTCATAGGCAAAGCCGGCCAGGACACCTCCGGCAATTGGTCCAATCCACCAGACGTAATGGTTGTCAAAATGACTTGAGGCAATTGCAGGTCCAAAAACACGTGCCGGATTCATTGAGCCTCCGCTTATCGTACCTCCAACCATTACTCCAAACAGCACAACCAGACCGATCGCAACTCCTGCTAATGCTGGAGTTCCCCTTCTGTCAATTACGGTGGCATACACCACAAACACCAATAAGAAGGTTATGATCGTTTCCATCAAGATTGCCTGTGGTATTGTCACGCCTGACCCCAAAACACACGTACCGAGACTAACGGTAGCTAACGCCTCCGGGAATAAAATTCTTAATACATACCCGGCCAAAGATGCTCCTACAAGTTGAGAAATAATATACATGAACCCCACCTCTGCCTCCATTCGGTTCGTAAAAACCATTGATACGGTAACAGCGGGATTTATATGAGCACCAGACACATACCCCAACGAATAAGCTATAGCGACAACAACAAAGCCAAATGCAGCAGCAATACCTAAAAGTCCAAAGCCCTGTGAACCACCTTTCACCAAGTAGTAGTCCGCACACACACAACCTGCTCCAACGAAAATCAGGGCAAAAGTTCCCAACAATTCGGAAAGATATTTTTTGTAATTCGTATGTACATGCCCCATTTCAAATTTCCTAAAAAAATGAAAAATTCAAAGATTCGTCTCAATTTTCACAAAAACTACAGAAATCTTCTCAAAACGATTACTGAGATAGTTTAACCATATTGTATTGTCTCCTAACTATGCCAACTGCTCAACTGACTCTTGATTTAAGAAATGCTTACTGAACGTTAGCGTTCGCATTGACAGTGAAATATTTTTCGTTGCTCACTGTTTAGGAAATATTTCACCCCATTAAATACTTTGATGTGGACCTCAACTGTCTATCATTTCTTTAATGGGGTGAATCTCAGGCACCTACTCAATGCCTCCCCTAGAAATTACCTTTGTTTGCCCTATGCATAGCAAGCAAATTGAAAAACCTTTCTATAAACTGCTTGCCCTTTCAAGACCATCCCATAATACCGTCCTGGCATCGAGGAAATCTATTGCACCATTCCGTAGTAGTTCCTGATGGTCTTCGGTGGTAGCATAGGGAAGTAAGGAGTCTTTTATCCCTTCTGCATGCTCTACATCTAACTCGATGTGGGCAGAGAAGAAGAGGACATCATCCTCTGATAGTCCAGCCCCTCGGCAACCTTCACGTATATAGGTATACATCTGTGGTACGATATATTCAGTTCCTGGTCCAAGGGCTCCAAAGGCATAAATGTAGTTAAGAAATCTGATATTGAGATACTTTTCTACAAAAAGCTTCGTCTCTGGAAGTGGAACAATTGCATCCAACCCTTCTGGTGAAGTGTCGATACCTACAGACCTCAAAAACCCCCGAAAAATTGCAGGATGGGTTAGTTCAGGATTCATATCCCGATTCTCTTCCTGTCTAGCGCCATACTCTTCACCAAGATTCTTGATTAAGGGAGCCCTTGATGCCTCGTCTGGTGTTATCGCTACCAGTGCTGCAAGATATCTTGCAAAATGACGTGAAAAACAGTAGTATTGTTCTGCAAAAAGTTTCACGTGTGATTTGTTGACCTTTTTCTCCTCAAACTTCTTTAAATATGAGTGATTGAGTGCTGGGTGTCCCAAACAATCCTTTTGTAACTGATCTACAAATTTGTCGGCAGATACGGCAATCATAATTACCCCTCCTTAAAAAAAAGAAAAATAAAAAAATTTAACAGCTTGCTTTGAGAGCAATTCACATACCAATAAAATATTATGGATGTGTGTGTGGGTGCGAGTAGCATGTTAAGTTACATTATATAAATAGCTTATGTTTTTTTGTGTTCTTGATGGGAAAAGTTTTTTTATCGATCTTAACAAGTGAATTCCGAAAAAATTTTCTATTACTTATTATAGCCTAAAGATTAAGGTAAATAAATTCGTGTTCTAGAAGAGATAATGAAGGAAAAGTGATTTTACCTTAGAAAGCAACTTCCATTGAGGGGAAAAATAGTTCTCAGTTCGCAGTTTTTAAGAGAGACTACTTTTACGATAGAAGTGGCGTAAACATCAGTAATCAAGAAGGATATTGGTAGTATAGCAGAGTTATGAGGTGGATGTACTTGTCTAAAGTTATATAGAAACAATGAGTGTGGTGAGAAAATGTACAGAGAAAATGAGGCGAAAAAATTGCGCTAGTCACTCTGTTTCAGTTAATGCTAAGGTTTAGAGCAGACTGTTTTTGGGTATCTTACCTACATTAATGTTAAAAGGGCCAAAAAGTGCTTATCTGAAACCATATCATGCCTCTTTAAATCAAACCGTTGTACCAACAGTTTAGGCTTGCCAACCTGACCTATTCGTTTACCAGCTTCCGGTCGAATGGGTACGGCGAGGTAATTATATCTTTGGGAAATAGGCAAAAGAGAAGGCTGTGGTGTTTGGGAGAGAACCTTACACCTTTTATTGGTACTATGTGACTCAGTTCTGTATGGTTTTAGCCATTAAATGACCTGATATACTCTTCTATTTTCTTTGCGATCGTAGTAAAAATCCATTCAAACTTGTTGTTGTCGGTTTCCAAAAGCGTTATCCGGAATCCATACAGATTGCAACTGAAACCCGTTAATGGTACAACACATATTCCGGTTGCTCCAAGTAAGTAGTATACAAATCTTTTATCCAACGCAACATTTTTTGTGATGCTCTCGATATAGCTCAGAATTGCCTTGTTATGGATCTCAAGTCTTTGCATATCATTCAACACGCCCTCTTTAAACACTACGGTCATATAAAAAGCTCCATCTGTTTGGTTTACAATGATATCATCAATTCCCTTTAGTATCTCATGAGCTAATCTGGACTTTATTTCATATCTCTGATTTCTTTCACTATTATAATCGTGATACCTTTTATCAGACATCAAGAGCGGAATCAGATGTTGAGGTAGGGTGGTTGAGCACACTTCCAACATTTTTGCATTTAATATGGTATTAATATACTCTTTGAAAACCGGATCTCTATCTTTATTGTACAGCTCTATCCATCCACACCGTGCTCCTGGCCAGGGGAGTTCTTTTGAAATCCCTCTCATCGAAATGCCACAGACACTGTTAACGACTTCACTCAAAGGCGTTGCAACCTTTCCATTGTAGGTAATATTAAGGTAGATCTCATCACAGATAATAAACAGGTCAAATTCTTCAGCTATGCTAACAATATCTTTCATGACACTCTTTGGGTACACTGTTCCCACCGGATTATTAGGATTAATTACTAAAATTCCAGCGATTGCTTGATTATCTTCTATCTTTCGATGGAGATCTTCAAGATCTGGATACCAATTATTATTGGGATCCAGCTTGTACATGATTGGATCTTCTCCTGCGTGAGCAGCCTCACCTGATGAGTGGGTAGAGTATGCAGGTGAGGGGCCGATTACGCGTGTATCTCTTCTTAAATAATTATAGATTTTTGATATAGCATCTCCGATCCCGTTAAAAAAGAAAATATCCTCTTTCGTTATTTGTATACCACCACAGTTTCTTTTATTACAAATATTTGCCAGGTATTCTCTTGTCTTTTCCAATCCTTTTGTTGGACTGTATGCAAATGAAGCATCTTCATCAATAACTTTTTTTATTGTATCTTTTATCCAGGATGGAATTCTTTCGCCTTTTTGAATGGGGTCTCCAATATTCTCCCAGCAGATATCTAAGCCCATTTTGCGCAAGGTATTACCTACGATTACGATCTCACGTATTTCATATCTCAGTTCTTGTGACCCAATGGGTACTATATTATTTCTCATACTCTTTCCTGTGATATTACGAGCGAAGACTGCACTTCGGACCCACAAATGATCAACGCAAATGGTTCATTGATAAAAACTGATACAACCGAAGGAGTGGTGGAAGTATGTATTTTCAATGGAAGCAAAAGTATTTTAAGTTTAATATGAGAGAAAATCAAGCAATTTACCCTTCGGTCCTCATTATATAACCACCCATAAAAAATTGATTTTCGATTATGAGAACTGAATATAACCTGAACGATACATTTTGCTCAATCACAATGTCCTCAGCTTTTTTTGTCCGGGAAAAATAGGACAGGATTTATTTCGCTAAAAACCGGAAAATTTCTCTTTTGGCTTGACATGTCAAGAGTATTTATTAACATTTGTTAGGTGTTATGAGATTTGAGGAATTTAAAGGGTGTAGGGTACATACCCGATTTTCAGTTCATGAGAATCAATTGGGCGTTGCGATTTGCACTTCAAAAGTTGTCAGTTAGCTAAAATTGAATATCTTTATCCTCTGGTACGAGGAGTTATTTGCCTTGCCACATGTGGTTAATGAGCTCAATGCTTAGCTTCGAATTGTCAAAAAGTTTATATCTTGATACGTTTTAAAAGTGACCAGTCATCTAACCTGTAAAAGATGTAATAGGGATGGTATTATTGCGATGAGAGAGCAACGTTCAACCAATGAAGTACTACTCTCATTAGTTCCTTACAGATTCTGGTCATTTGCCTTCCCGAATGAATTGTTCTGGTAGGGACATTGTAATTTGAGATTTACCTGCCTGTGCGCCGTACGCAGATAGATTATTTTTTAACTCCTGTTCGGTTCTGGCTAGTACAGGTTAAGTATCTAGGGTTTACAGAGATATGAACTCTTTATGGAAACAGTGAAAAGGTACGTTATTGTAATTGGTTGTGTCCTCGTTGCGATCTGTAACGGATGTATTGTCGTGACAACCGGACCTCGTAAACCTGTTGAACCGTTTGTGAGCCAACAATCAGCGAAACCGGTTGAAGCAGGGGTTAATGAAAATCAAACGGCAGCCAGTCAACCTGAGACTCAAGGATCGGGGTATTTATCAAGTGGGTCTACGGTCAGCGTAGGTTTATTAGACGGGGATGAAGAGTTAAAGATATTTGAAAAGATCAAGAAATTGGAAAAATCGCTGGAAAGAGAGAAAGAGATGCGTGAAACCCTTGAACAAGATTTAACTGATGCTACCATTGACAAAGAGAAAATTAAGGATGAATGCGTTACTGCAAAAAGAGAACTTGAAGAAGAGGGGAAAAATTTAAGAGAAGAGATCGAGATCTTGGAGGCGAACATAGCGGATCTTGAGAGAAAACTTGCGGCTGCTGAATTACGACCAAAACTGTTAGAGGAACAGTTAATAGAGGCTCAAATCGCCGAGACAAAGGCTAGGCAAGAGTTGTTCAAATTAAAGATCGATCAGCTAGAAAAGGGGGAGGAGTAATATACCCCCTACCCCTTAGGAGAGTTTGTTTAATCTTTTACCTAGGTCAGAGAGTCGTAAAGCGGAGCCGTGAAGGGTAAGGGGGATGCTTCAGAGCACCGTTTTTGTAAGTCTTCACAGATTTGCATGAACAGTTCTGGGCTCTTTGTATTGTTTACCTTTATGTTTCATACAGATTTCCGAGAATCTTTATGAGAGACCATTTCAATTCCGATTTCATTTTAAGATGAAAAAGATCATTCTGGCTCATATACTCTTAACAGCCGTTATGGCCATCTCCTTAACGGGCTGCATTACTGTTGAGAAAAAAGAGTTCAATTCTATCAGCTTTTTTAAATCAGACGAATACCAGAGCACACCGATTCATCGAGTGCTGATCGTACCATTTGCATTCGAGACACAAAGGGAGAAAGTTGTAAAAGAGGTTACGGAAGCCTTTTATATCGAATTTCAAAAGAGTGCAAGGTTTGAGACGATACTTCCTCATGAGATTCGCGATGATTTTCTCCGGCAAAATGATCTATGGACCAAGGGGCTCGTGAGAGTAGAGTCCATAATTGAGGCGAGAAAGAGGTACAAAGTTGACGCAATTATCTTTGGTGAAATCACCCACTATAGACCCTACGATCCTCCGATCCTTGGGATAAAGATTGGTATGTTTTCAACGATAACGGGGAACGTACTTTGGAGTTCAGATGCGATATTTGATAGTAGTGAGGCGTCTGTTGTGCAGCTAATGAAGAGCTATTACAAAAACAATTTTCAAAAGAGCCAATCTCTGTATGATTGGAAAATACTCCTATTATCCATGAAACGTTACGCACAATTTGTTGCATATCACATGATAGCTACCTTATAAATGTGTTTTATGTTTTAATTTGTATATCATTACGCTTATCCTCTTCTTTACGTCTCAACACCTCGTATCATGTCCCCATAAGAGGCACCTGATGTTTAAGAAAGTATTTCCCTCCCAAGTGGAAAAACATGTCATATGAATTTCTCAATTGTCGCACATCATAGAGAAACTATACCGGGATTTAAATTTGTGGTCTTTTAACTCCATATACTATAGGGGAATAGGAGCCAACACAAAAAAATTGAGTTCAAACTTTTTTTTCTTGGTTTTTGGCATACTGATAGCTTTGAATCAATGTGCAGAAGTTGAAGTGCTCTGCAACCTATGAGGAATGATGTAAAAAGACCAAGTTGTTTTTGGCTCTTTCCTCAATCTTCTTTCTCTCTATATGGGTGTAAAAAAATGGCTGAACAATCTTTAAATTCATTGCTAGGATCTCCTTCGACACAAGACTCTTCTCTGATGACAGGTGTGTCTCACAAGGGTCACCATGGACAAGCGAAAGAGGGTGACATGGGGTTTCTTTCCTTATTAGCAAACAGCATAGGGGGTGAGGAAGGGGAGACAAATCAAAACCTCGTTTCCCTTGAAAAGAGGCAAAGTTCGGTGCCTCTCTCAGGTGAACCCAAACTCTTGTTAGAGATTTTCACAAACCGTAATACCCTTGTTACGGATAACAGGAAAGTACTAACTGGAAAAGGGGAGAATAACAGCCTGGAAACTGAATCAATCCTTGATGCCGTTATGAGTCACACGCCTGATAGCGGAGCAAATTCAACACCAATTCATGAAGATACACTACTGCATCTCCTCTTTTCTGATAGGAGTCAGGGGCTAAATGGGGTTAGAGATTTGCTGGAAAACCCTAAAGATCTTGTAATATTGTCAAAAGAGACTCCAACTAACAATCCGGTTATACTTTCATCAACGAAAATTCCTATAGTGCAGATTCAAGGTTCCGGACTACTCTCTGGTCAAAGTCTCGCGAGTACTGTTGGTAGTAATGATACGTTGCCCGTACCTTCCCAAGAGAAGCAGCTGGACTTGAATCCCAACACGAATCCACCAATACCACAAAACTCACAACAAAAGGGAGTGGAAGGCTGGATGTCCACTTCCACTTTGAGTGGGACTGATATATTGGAAAAAGAGACGAACCAAAAATACACAAAGATTCAGGGTCTTGATATGGAGCAAGTTGCAAAACCGACCCACACCGTTACCAATAGTGACAAGGTGGTACACGATGGCGAAGAACAATCTCTTAAGATACTCAAGAACAGGGCAGTAGGAGTGGGAGCGTCGTTGGTATCAGAAGATGGGGTAAAGAGTAGAGCCATAGATCAATCAGTACTACGATCTCTTCATACAATATCACAGGAAATCCCAAATACAAGACCGCTTGCAAGAGATGGTGGGGGAGAGAAGGAAAAGGAGAGTGGTAAGAGACCATCCGGTTCAAAGTTTGTTAAATCTCTCGACATCTCATCTTCAACTTCAACGGGCAACAGCAACATCAATACTCTGATACGTAGCGAGTCAGCAGCAACAACGACCACCGGAGATAGTGTGATTGCTGAAACACTAGGTACTGCCCAGAGAGGGGAGGTAAACCAAAACCTTCTAAATATAAAACAAGATTTGGATCCGAGGGTTCAGTCACTCAATACCTCCAAAGAGATAAGTGTTACTTCCACTCCGGAATCGCTCAGTTCAGACATGACTGATCACATTACTCAGAGGGCTAAGCTGTTTTTACAGGGGGGGAAATCTGAGGTAAAACTGCAATTGAATCCACCAGAACTTGGAGGTCTAAAACTCGAATTTTCCGTTGTTGATGATGTTCTTGAGACAAAGATTTCTGTAGAGAAGTCCATGATAAAGGAGATCATTGAGAAGGATATTCCTAAAATAAGAGAACTTCTCTCTCAAACAGATATCGATGTGGGAAGGCTTGATGTTACCCTTCAAGAGAGAGAAGGGGCAAGGCAAGATTTTATGAACAAGGGGTTTCTCTCAGATAGAGGCAGTAAGAGCGAGGGAGACCTTTCACATGGAGATAATGAGGGTGTTGATGAAGAGGGAGAAGAGGAGATGGATCAAGCAGCCATAAATTCTACTAGCATAGACTATCTTGTATGAAAGAGAGGTGAAAAATGGAAGTTACGAGTGCCGGGAATACCAATGTAGATAAAGACATGTTTTTACGACTGTTTACAACGCAATTGAAGAATCAGAGTCCGTTGGATCCCCTGAAAGGGCATGAATTTGCCGCCCAACTGGCCCAATTCAGTTCACTTGAGCAGCTTACAAACCTTAATACCTCATTTTCAGGGGTACTTGAGTCTCAAAAAGAGCTTGCTGACAATTTTAGCACTTCAATGTCAGGTTTGGCAAGAACCCAACAGATCCTCGGTGGGGGAGCCCTCATAGGAAAGACTGCTGAGTATACGAGACCGGACTCTCCCCATTATCCTCAAGAAGTCTCGGAAGGTAAAATTGAGAAAATTACCATTAATGATAAAGAGATCTCTGTTGTCATAGACAAGAGAGAGATCCCTCTGTCTGAAATACGAGGAATCGTAAAATAATTGTCAACTACTATTTTGTACTGTATACGTTTTGTAGTAGGTTATCTTTTTCAACGAGACAGCTCACCTTGGAGAAGAGTCTTAACCATTTTTATTTGAAAGGAGTGAATATATGGCATTATCATCGATGGCAGCAGCAATATCAGGATTAAGGACTTCTCAAACTGCTCTCAGCGTAGTTGGAGACAATCTTGCAAACTTAAATACACCAGCTTTCAAGTCCTCCCGTACCACCTTCTCTGATGCATTGACACAGACACTGAGGTCTGCCCTGGCACCCGGTAGTGGACTTGGAGGGAGAAACCCAATACAGATTGGGACAGGCTCAATGGTTTCAAGCATAGACATGGACTTTACTCAGGGAAGTATCACCCCTACGGGACGTCCACTGGATCTCGCGGTACAGGGAGACGGATTCTTCGTCCTCTCCGATGGCTTTCAAAATTCCTACACTCGGGTTGGTGCCTTCAGTCTCGATAAAAACAACGATCTCGTAGATTCCAGTACGGGTCTCAAGGTGAGGGGGATTTCAAGTGCACCCATAAACATCCCTGTTAACTCAACGGTGGCAGGAAAGGCAACTACATCTATCTCAATAGCGGGGAACCTGGACTCCAGATTCACATCAGGCGCGGTTAATCAGGTGGTATCCTCATCTGCCGCATACACCCATAGCGGTGGTACTGCAGCTGTTGCAGCGACTGCCCTAAACTCACTTGACCAAAATGGAACAAATTATGTTGCAGGTGATCAGATTCAATTAGTAGGTTCAGAATCGGATGGTACAACCATTAACACCACTTTTACCTATGGGAGCGGCACTGGACAGAATGGTACGACATTTGGAGACCTCATCACCTTTATGTCGAGTAATTTTGGTACGGCAACCGCATCAATTTCCAGCGGTAGCATACTCCTGACCGCAGATGCACCGGGGAAATCGGATCTCTCCTTTTCAATTGCTGATGCATCAGGTAATACCGGGGCGTCAACCTTTAACACCGCCAGCACAACAACTACCGGAAGCGGAGATGTCTATACCTCCTCAGTTGCAGTATTTGATTCACAGGGCGCCGCCCACACGGTTATCCTTACCTACGAAAAGACAGCGGACGATACGTGGGAAGTGACACCAACCATGAAGGCGGGCGACGGTTCGGTCACTGACGCCATTACGGCCATAAATTTTAACAGTAACGGCTCGTTCGCATCCGTTACCGGTACATCAAGTTTAACAATAACCTATCCAGATTCATCTACCCAAGCGGTGACCCTCGATTTCGGAGTACCGAATTCATTTAACGGTCTGAGTCAGTTTGGTGGTACCGCATCAGCCGCAGCAACATCCCAGAATGGTTACGAGGCTGGTTTCTTTAGCTCTTCGACGGTAAATTCTGATGGAAAGGTGGTAGCGCTATTTACCAATGGAGTTACCCAGAATGTGGGGCAGATACAGATGGCAACGTTTAGCAATCCGACAGGCCTAATAAAAAAGGGGAATAACCTATTTGGTATAACGGTATCCTCTGGAGATCCGATACTGAAGACGGCTGGTACCGGAAAGGTTGGGGAGATTGCCAACTCCTCATTAGAGGGCTCTAACGTGGATATTGCACAGGAGTTTACGAACCTGATTACCAATCAAAGGGCCTTCCAGGCTAATGCTCGAACAATTACAACTACTGATGAGGTTCTACAGGAATTGGTCAATATCGTCAGGTAAATAGAGGTGGTTATCTGATAACCGAATCGAGAATTGAGCGAAAACAGATAAGATTGCTCAATTCTGGATCTAAAAATTTCAGATACACTTTTATACCTGTACCGCCCAGTTTAGAGAGGTTCGAAAAAGACAGGAACGAGGAAGCATTTACATCACATAACGGCAGTTCAGATTTAATATCGGAACTGCCGTTATTTTATTTCTCCATTCAGCATCTCTTTGTGAAAAATCTGTTAACTCTGCAAAATCTATTTTTCCATTCGTCTCAAAAGTAATCTATGAAATGTTGATAAAGATGGGTGAGGTTCCTTAAGAGAGAGGAATGTTTTTCACAAAGTGTGGAAAAATTTGTCGTAGATGTTTCCACCGTTTACGGAATAAAAGAGAGGGAATATTGTTAACCAACCCGGAGAATACCCTAATTATCTATGGAGTAATGGATTAGAGAAAATATTTTCAGGTGTGTTTTCCATAATCTTTTTTATTTGTCTTTGGCATAAAACTAGCTAATAAAAACGACAGACTGTGAGGAAATAGAAACGGTTAAGAAAAAATCGAAAGGGAAAAAATGATTGATGGGATCTATCTGGCAGCTTCCGGCCTTGATGCATACACAAAAAAGCAGGAAATAATTGCATCAAACCTTGCCAATACAAATACCGCAGGTTTTAAAAAGTATATGGCTGATTTAACGATCAAAACGGAAGAGATAGATGGGGTTGAAAGTGAACGTGTTCATGCAGACGTAAGTGTTGATTTTACCAAAGGTGAGTTAACCCATACGGGTAACCAACTCGATATCTCCATTAATGGTGAGGGATTTTTTACAATCGAGACAGATGAAGGTTTGAGATATACACGAAATGGTCAATTTCAACTCTCCGGTAATGGTGAAATGGTCACCTCAAATGGAGGAAAAGTGTTAGGGCAGAGTGGACCACTCATAATACCGAAGGGGAAAAGCTCTATTACTATTGACGGTACGGGAAAGGTTCGGGTTGACAGTAAGCAGATCGGCGAGTTTTTGATTAGCAATTTTACAGAGATGTCATCACTCATACCTGCAGGTGCAAGCATGTACAAAGCATTGGATTCAGCGGTATTGTATACGAATGATCTGGGGTATAAAATTGAACAGGGTTACCTGGAAAAGTCGAATGTGAATGTTGTGATGGAGATGGTGGATATGATCGAAAACATGAGAAGTTACCAACTAAGCAATTATATTATCAAGAATTTTAGCGATACTTTGCAACAGTTAATCAGTAGCCAATCAAATGTAGTTTAATAGTACTTAGGAGTAAAGGGGAAAAATATGATTAAGGCATTGTATACAAGTGCTACGGGAATGAAGGCTCACCAATTCCTGTTAGATGTGGTGTCAAATAACCTTGCCAATGTGAACACCACAGGCTTTAAAAGGGTACAGGCAAACTTTCAGGATCTGTTGTACGACAAATTTATAGCCGCTGGCTCAGAATCTTCCCAGGGAGTGCAAACGCCAACAGGCCTGCAGGTCGGGAGTGGTACCCGAGTGGTATCTACCAACAAGGTATTTACACAAGGTGTGCCTGAAAATACGGGAAGATCATTGGATGTGTCTATCCAGGGGCCAGGTTTTTTCCAGGTTTTACATCCAGACGGCAGTACTGTTTACACCCGTGACGGCTCATTTCAGCTTAACAGCAATGGTGAGTTGGTGAGTTCTGAAGGGCTGAGGCTTGATCCCTCCACGACAATTCAAGGAGATGTTATAGCAATTCATATCGGTTCCGATGGTACAGTGACAACCCAGAGTTCAGACGGCAGTACCCAATCGGTAGGACAAATTACGTTGGCTACTTTTCCTAATCCTGCCGGATTGGACAGTCTTGGTAGAAACCTGTACCGAGAGACTACGGCATCTGGTACTCCACAAACGGGCACGCCGGGATTGAATGGAATTGGAGAATTAATGCAGGGTTTTCTGGAAAGTTCAAATGTCGAGGTCGTGACGGAATTAGTAAACCTCATCGTTGCACAGAGGGCCTATGAAACAAGCTCAAGAGCAATTAGGGCCAGTGATGAGATGCTCCAAACGACAAGTCAAATCATTAGGTAAAGGGAGTAGTTTTTTATAAGAAGTGAATAGTACCTATCCGCCCCAGACCGACTTAGTCGGTCTGGCTGGTGACCAATCAGTTCGGGCAGGAAGTTTGAAGTGGGTACCTGGTTGGGAAAAACATTTTGTTAACTTTACACACTTTAGTTCACTTCAAACTTAGTTGCGTCTCAGCCGCTTTATTTGATTTAAGGAGTGAAGCATTGAAATGTAAGATTTGTGGGTACGTAATACTACTTTTTTGCCTGGTTATTGGTGCTGCCCAAGCGAGTCAGATTGAGATAGATATGATAAATAAAGTTACGCTCAAAGAGAAAGTAGTAACCATACGTGATATATCTCAAGTGACCGGAGATGATGATGATTTGATTAGTCAGATCTATGAAATAGAAGTGGGGAGAACTCCATGGCCAAACAATCGCAGAAGGATAGATAGAGATTTCCTGAAGATGAGGTTGGTGAGTTCGGGTATTAGTTTATCCGATATTGTTTTCGAGGGGGCAAAAATGGCAGTTGTATCGGTTGAATCAACAAAAATATCGGAGACCGAGATTGCGCAAAAGGCGAAGGAGCATTTGATCTTCTCGATGCAATCATTAAATAGAGAGATTACGATAGAGTTGAGAAACTCCCCTGGTGATCAATGGGTGGCAAAGAGTAGGGATGAAGTATATCTAGAGGCTTCACTTGCCGATACCAATAAGGTGAGAGGAAATGTTGTCGTTATGGTTACAGCTTATTCGGAGGGGATTCCGCTTTTTAAAATACCGGTCCATTTTAGGGTGAGGGTCTTTGAATATATCGCTATAACAAAGAGAAAGATAGATCGCCATAAAGTCTTAACAGAGGAGAACGTCTTTCTGGCAAGGAGAGAAACAACGAGAATACAGGGGGCGATCTATTCAAACATTGACGACCTAAAGGAGAAGGTAACCAGCCGTTCGGTGTTGCCCTTTACCATAATCACAGAAGAGATTGTTGAGACTCCCCCGACGATTAGAAAAGGGGATATTGTTAAATTATATATTAAGACAGCGACTTTTAAGATTGTTACCAAAGGGTTGGCGGAAGAAAATGGAGTTACGGGAGACATAATAAAGGTGAAAAATTTCGATACCAGGAAGGTGCTTCACGGGAAAATTGTCGATGGGGCAAATGTTCAAATAATATTCTAGTCTCTGTTAGTTAGAGTGAAAGAGGGATCCTATATGCTGAGAATGTTTTATATTTTTGTCCTTACTACCCTTCTCAATTTAGTTCTTATTTGTTCCGGAAATATTCTTTCCGCTGACTCATTATGGGAGAGGAGGACGACCATAAACTACAACCTCTTTGATGACAACAGAGGCAAAAGGGTGGGTGACATTGTGACGGTTATGGTCATTGAGGAGACAAACATAGACAACGAGGAGGATGCTTCTACCGATAATTCGGCAAGATACTCAGGAGAGGTAGATAATAATGCATTCATTGACGGTGTTATCTCAGGATTAACAAAGGGTCGTAACGCAAGGTTTGATTCCAGGGCCGCGAACACTTTCTCGGGAAATTTAGCAACAAATTTTAGTGGTAAAGGTTCTTATGACAGTACCCGGAAGATAAACCTCCGAATAACGGCTATGATAGTAGAGGTGCTTGATAACGGTAATCTCGTTCTGGAGGGAAAACGGGAAGTAGACGTAAACAAAGAGAACTATAATCTGAAACTTACGGGTATTGCCAGGCCGATAGATATATCGCCGAGTAATACAATCATCTCAAGCCAGATGTCAAATGTGAATTTTAGTCTTGAAGGGAAAGGTTGGCTTACAAGAGCGGGCAAAAAGGGTTGGTTCAACAGGTTTCAAGATATTTTCTGGCCATTTTAAGCAAATGTGCAGGTAGTTCTGTAATGAAAGTTAAAGGGGTTGTTAATTATGCTTCGTAAGAATCTATTCCTTCGTTATTTCTTAAGTTGTGTAGTACTCGTTGCAACGTCTCTTTTTTCAGTGTCTCCAATCGTACACGGGACAATAATTACGCGAGTTAAAGACATTTCAAGTATCCAGGGGGTACGGGACAACTATCTGTTTGGTTATGGACTCATCGTAGGCTTGCAGAGAACAGGGGATAGCATAACCTTTGGATTTACGAGCCGATTGGCAAAGAACGTATTTGAGAAGCTTGGTGTTATTACAACTGATGAAGACTTCGCTTCCAGAAACATTGCTGCGGTACTTGTCACTGCAAAAGTACACTCATTTGCAAAACCGGGTGATAGAATTGACGTTCTTTTGTCCTCGGTAGGTGATGCGAAGAGCCTTGAGGGAGGCGTGCTTGTCCATACCGTCCTACAAGGAATAGATAATGAAGTATATGCCGTGGCACAAGGGCCATTATCTATTGGAGGGGGGTTTAATGTTGGGGGGAAGGCGGCAGACACGCGGAAAAACATAGCGACGACTGGTAACATTCCAAATGGTGCTCTTATTGAAAAAGAGATACCGGTTCATGTCTTTTACGGAAATGCGATACGATTAAGTTTGCATGAAACCGATTTTACCACCGCTAAGCGTTTAATGAATGTGGTAAATGCCAAATACCCTGGATCTGCTCAGGCTATCAGTGCTGCAAATATAGAGATAACGCCTCCTAAAGAGTTTCGTACAATGGATATGATTACCCAGTTTATTTCCCAAATAGAAGAGCTTCCCGTTACACCAGATGCCATTGCACGTGTGGTTATCAATGAAAGGACAGGGACTATTGTTGCGGGAGAAAATGTGCGGATTTCTACTGTGGCTATTGCTCATGGCAGCCTTACCATTACCATAAATGAACGACAAGAGGCCTCACAGCCTGGACCATTTGCCCCTGACAGTGCAACTACCGAGGTGCTGGATCGTACCACTATCGATATCGAAGAGGAGGAGGCAAAACTAAACGTTATACCTGAAGGTGCGAGTATTTCTGAAATTGCTCGAGGTTTAAACGTTCTCGGTGTAACACCGAGAGACCTGATGGCAATATTTCAGGCAATTCAAAAAGCAGGTGCCCTTCATGCGGAACTGGTATTGATGTAAACGCATTAAATAAATGTGGGGGATTTTTGTTTTCATTCGTTGTTCCGTAAGTAGTTGCAAATTATTAATTCGGTATGGTGGGTATTGCTCACCAAAGATCACTTAATCTTACTCATAATTTTACTCTAAATCTCAGTGGATGGAGTAGGATTAAGATTATGAGTATAACATGTTTTTTTCGGGAGGTGCTGGGTGGACTTACCATTCGATGGTGGATTCATAGTGAATAATGAGAGATTGGGGAATTCAAGTAATATACTGCAGAATATGAACAGAAGCAATTCTTCTGTTGAGATGCAGAATGCGACACAAAGCTTTGAGTCAATTATGGTCAACATGTTGGTACAGGCAATGTGGAAGACGATACCAAAATCAGATCTGTTTGAAAAAAACAGTGCATCAAATATCTACGAAGGAATTACGCTTACGGCACTTTCAGATGAGATTGCCAAAAACGGTGGTTTTGGTATAGCCGATATGCTTAACAAGCAGATCGGTGAGAAATAGGCAGTTTTTTTCTGCTTTTAAAAAATGTGTTATTGCGAGGAATTGAATACGTAGTGGGGAGAAGATAATCTTGCAGGAGTTGTTAGAGAATTTGTACGATACATTGGATCAGATGATATCCGTTTATAAACAGATTGAGCAGACTGCTCAGGAGAAACAGGGATACATTATTTCCGGAGACATAGACAAGCTTGAGTCGGTTATCTTTCGTGAGAGAAACCTGGCAGAGAGTCTTGTGCTCCTGGAAGAAAAACGGAGATATGTTACCCAGTCAGTAGGCCTGAAGATTGGACAACGTGAAGATCCACTCTCTCTTCAAGTACTCATTGATCACATGCAAGACCCGTATCGGAGCGAATTACAAGGGAGACGTGATTCGTTGTATGAGATTACCCGGAAGGTTCGAGAGGTAAACAGTGTCAATACATCACTTACCAGATATTCACTTGAATACGTAAACACTCTTATTAAATCCTTATGCTCAGAACCACTGGACAATACTATATACCAACAATCTGGAAAGGTAAAGGAAGATGATTTGGAGCGGATTGTCTTTGAAGTAAATGCCTAGATAGTTTTATCACTGTACGAGGAGATTTTATTACTGCTTCTTCAGCTTTCAACACAATCATTAAGAGACAGGTGAAATATGGCATCAGATTTGTCAATTGGTTTAACAGGAATCTTAACTGCCCAACGTGCGTTGCAGACAATTGGTCATAATGTGGCCAATGCGAACACCGAGGGTTACAGCAGGCAAGCACTCACTATTAGTGCAAGGATGCCGGTGAACTCACCGGATGGGCCTGTTGGGCAGGGGGTAACGGTAGAGGAAATACGGAGAATGAAAGATGACCTGGTCGATTCTCAGATTAGAACCCAAACATCACTGCTTGGCAGTGCTGAAATGCAAAGCAACTCGTTGAGAAATATACAAATTGTCTTTAACGAGCTATCAGAGTCTAGTTTAAGCAGTACGTTGGACAAGTTCTTTCTCAGCGTGAATGAGTTATCAAAGGATCCGGTTCTCTCAAGCAACAGGCAGCAGATGGTACAGGATGGTATTAACATGGCGAATACATTTAAGACTCTTGATGCACAGTTTCAACAACTACAATCAGATGCTGCTCAAAACATAACGACAAAAGTAAATGATTTAAATAGTATCACAAGCGAAATTGCTCAGTTAAATAAGAGGATATCGTTCTCCGAATTTACCGAAGGAAATGCAAATGATTTGAGGGACAAAAGGGACAGCCTCACTACCAAATTGAGTAAATTAGCTGATATTAAGGTGCAAAGTAATGATAATGGATCAACAAATATTTTGCTTGGTGGGACATTAGTTGTTTTTGGGGGAAATTCAGAGAAACTGTCAACAAAAAAGACAGGGCCAAATTCGGTAAAGATAAACGGGATAGTAGGGATAAATAGTGGTGAGTTAAAGGGGCTTCTGGATATTCAAGACGTAACTATCCCAAAATATCTGGGCAAATTGGATACGCTGGCGGCAAGCATTATTAAGGAGGTAAACAATATTCACAGTGAAGGAGTGGGGCTCAATGGAGGCTTCTCATCACTGACCAGTTCAAATGCCATTAACAGCTCAACCGCACTTCTCTCATCCTCCAGCAATAATCTGCCATTTACCCCTACCGTTACAACGCATACAACCGGTACGGTGACAAGTTCCGGATCAACCGTAACCGGAACAGGAACTTCGTTTACGAGTAATGTTGCTGCGAATGACTGGATAAAGCTCAATGACGGGAATTTTTATAAAATTGTCTCTGTTGATAGTAATAGCCAATTGACCATTAACGGAACATATACTGATGCTACCTCTATCGCAACCAATATTACAAACGGAAGTCTCTACATTAATGTTGAAGACTCTGTCGGAAATATTACCAAAAGCAGTATAAGCATTGCATCAGATGAAACCATAAGCACTCTCTCTACTAAAATTAATACCATAGCAAATCTTAGTTCAAGTGTTAGCAATGGTCTTTTGACCTTAACGGCGACCAGTGGTTATTCATTTAGTTTTAGCAAGGGATTGGATACCAACCCCGGTTCAATTGGTAATTCTGCCGCAACCCTCTCCGGGCATTATAGTGGCAGTGATAATGATATTTACACCTTAACTGTTCAAGATGCGGGAACAGGTTCTATCGGTACCGGTTCTGCGGTGATACGCGTTACCGATGCATTGGGTACGGTCTTGGCAGACTTGGATGTTGGTTCTTCGTACACTGCAGGAGATGCGCTGCAGATTGCAGATGGTGCATCCATCAGCTTTGGTAGTGGTACAATAGCGACAAGCCAAACTCTGACGTTTGATGTTACTAGTGATCCAGATACGAGCAATGTGCTTACGGCCTTGGGTTTGAATACCTTTTTTAAGGGTAATGATGCTTCGACTTTTGGTGTATCACAGTACATTATGAATGATCCTTCAAGAATCGCTGCAGCATCAACCAATTCAGTAGGGGACAATTCGAATGCTCTGAGACTTTTGGCGCTTCAAGATAGCACGACTACGAGTGGTACCACATTTAGTGATTTTCTGCAAGGTACTGTCGCAGAATTAGGGATAGATACAAGAGAAAAGGGTAGTGAAAAAGATGCATTTGATACCCTGCTCTTGAGTATGGAGAATCGAAGACAGGAGATATCGGGTGTCTCAATAGAGGAGGAGATGGTAAACGTTATCAGATTTCAACAGGCCTTCCAGGCCTCGGCAAGATATATTACAATTATCTCGGAAGTAACCGACACACTCATGGCTATTAGATAAAGGAAATAATTATGCCTTCAGGTGTAACCCTTGAAACCTTAGTGAACACAACGTTAAGGAAGATCAGTTCAAATAGTTCACGTATGCAGGAACTTCAGGAACAGATTGCATCAGGAAAAAAGATAAATCGCCCCTCTGAGGGACCAGCGGCTGCAAGAAAGATCCTCAGTCTAAATACTGAGTATCATAAGCTTGACCAGTACTCATCAAATATACAAAATGCAACCGAGTCACTGGAGTTTAATGCCTCGGTATTAACAAGTATAGCAGACCTGGTGAATAAGGTACAAGAGTTAACCGTAAAGGGAGTAAGTGATACCACAGATGCAAATGGGAGGAAGATTATTGCTTCCGAGATTAACGCTATACTGGAAGATCTCTTACGGAATGCCAATTCAAAGCAAGCGGGACGTTATGTCTTTAGCGGGACAGAGACCACAAGTACCCCTTTTACTGCAACAAAAGATTCTACAAATAAAATATCTTCCGTATCCTACAATGGAAACCGTGAAAAGATTGAATATCAGGTTGGTCCGGGAGTGAATGTACAGGTTAACCAAACAGGAGAAGATGTTTTTATCGGCAATAACCTTTTCAACACAATTATATCAGTACGGGACAATTTGGAAACAGGAGCGTTAAAGTTTGCACAGAACGAGCTAGACAACATTGAGAGCGCCCATGATGGCATTCTCAGTTTAATATCGAAAGCTGGTGGTATTGCGAAGACATTAAAGCTTACTGACAACAGGATAGAAGAGACAAGACTGTCAGTTGCTTCTTCCCTCAGCGAAACTGAAAGTGCGGATATTACCGAACTCGTACTAAAACTCAAGGAACAGGAAAACATTTTTCAGGCAACATTGGCCTCTAGCACACTGATTTTTAGAAATACGATACTCGATTTTTTATAGGAATCTTTAAAATAACATGATATTAAAAACTCGTCTTTTCGGTGAAATTAAGATTTTAAAAAAAGAGATCATCACCTTTACCGTTCCAATTCTAGGTTTTGATGATTACAGGCAATATATTCTCATTGAAAAGGAGACGGCATTTCCCACGTTCTGGTTGCAATCAGTGGAAGATCCCAAGCTCGCATTTCCGGTTGTTTCTCCTTTTTCCGTTGATGAGAGCTATTCGATAAGATTGCAATCTCATGATTGTGAAGATTTGCATCTAAAAGAGATAGATGATGCACTTGTACTCACTCTCTTAGTTGTACCGCATGATATCTTATCTATCAGGACCAATCTGCGTGCCCCAATTGTATATAATCCTCAGAAAAAACTTGCAAAGCAAATTGTTTTACCGGAAGAGAAATATTCAATACATTATTACCTCATCGATAACAGGAACTAGATTGTAGTCACTATTTATTGTGTTGAGGGTTATGGTATCAAAACGCACACATTCGACAGCATGAAAACCAGGAAGGTAACAGATGCTTATACTGACAAGGAAGTTAGGTGAGAGCGTAATAATTGGCAACAACATAAAATTAACTGTTGTTGAAATAGGTAAAAACCAGATCAAATTTGGAATAGAGGCACCGAAGAGTGTAACAGTCCATAGGGAAGAGGTTTTTAAGAAAATAAAGGATGAAAATGAATGTTCTTCTTCTTCCAACTTAATAGATCTATCCTGACATTCAGGGGTGTGAGAGCGTTGAAATACTAAACACTCTTCATGAGGTATTGGTATCGAACAGAGAGAGTAGTGAATAAAAAATATTACAAGATAAGATATTGATAAACCTTAGCTTGTTAACGAATTAAAAGATTGTATCCTTTCCAGAGAACGGTGTCTTTATAAGAATAATTTTTTTAGGCATGCTTTTAGCTTTAAAAACTTTTAAAGCTGGCAGTCTGCTAGAAGAATGGTGTTGATAATCAAATGAAAATGGTGTACATGACATACTACCTTGATAGAAAACTTTCAATTCATCTTCAAAGATTTTAATAAAACCTTCATAAGTAATGTGGGGTGATGATGAGAGGTAAGATCCCAAAAATTACTGGTCTGATTTTTGTTACGACGATGATGGGCATCGCGTTAGAGTCGGATATCTTTTTATGTGACTCACTTAAACCGGATGTCAATTTTTCCGATAATCGATTTTCTCATGATAGAGTACCGGGAATTCAACCAGTATCTGATGTACCTCAAAATGTAAAAAATGAGTGGGGATTACCAACATCAAAATCTATTGCCGCCAGAGATGAAAACCTAAACTATCGGAAATGGTGTGAAGAGACATTTATGAATGGAAGTGATATTTATAAAGCTTATAAGGAGGTAGCATTCAACATTACCTATACTCCAGAGCAGGAAAAAACCGATTTTTGGCAAACTCCATCCGAAACGAAACGTATTAAGAAGGGTGATTGCGAGGATGCGGTTTTACTCTTTTTCTCACAGATACCTCCGGAACAAAAATGTGCGGAGATTGTCTGGGGATGGGTATTTGATAAAAAAAGCATGGTGGGTAAGGCTCACGTGTGGTATCAAATCCAGGATAGGAAGGGGAGACCGTACGTTGTTGAAGCGTTTTCACAAACCTGGAATGGTATAATGCCACTGGATGTCTTGGAACGAAATGAAATCAGAAAACCTATTTTTGCAATTGCTCATGATACGGTAGCTCGTTTGGTTAATTCCCTTCAGAAAGCGGCGTATTATCAGAAAAAGAGATCGGAAATGGATCTTTTTGCTGAAACAAGTTCTAAAAGAGAGGAAACCACTGTCCCACGGTTTTCTCAAGAGTGGGCCACTCTCTTTTCGTTGACGGACAACAATCTTTTTGATCGTGTCTTAAATATGCAATATACATCGCGAGTTTCAACTAGGCCCCAAAGATTCTTTCATAAACGTAATTTAAAATTAAATATGAGAGAGATATCCAACATTTTAACAAAACTACATGAAGTTTTGTCTCGCTACGTTAACCAGAAGAGTGCGATTGGCACACAGGTAAGGAGTGGTACTTATAGGGATGAAGCTAGGCATTCCTCCCTTACCAAGAATTTTATCTGTAGAAGGTAAAGGAGATTGTTATGGATATTAATTTGCCGGGAAGTGAACTTTTTGGAGATGAGTCTGTTGCATCCTTGAACGAGACGGGTAAGCTTTTGGCATTGTCCGGAGAAATGGATCAAGCCGCGGACTCTTTTTGTAAAGCAATAGAGATCGATCCGACGTATTCAGAGAGCTACCAAAACCTTGGAACAATTCAAGCCGCTCAATCTAAGATTCGTGAGGCCATCAAAAATTTTAAGAAATTGACAGAATTGGAACCTGATAAAGCAGGGCATCTTACGAACTTAGGGATTTTATACTTTTTGGATAAAGCATATTCTGATTCGGAAGAAAGTTTTGAAAAAGCTCTTGTGTTAGAGAAGAATTATCCTGATGCCCTGTTTAATCTCGGTAAACTGCTCTTTAATTTAGACAGATCTAAAGAGGCTATAGCGAAAATAGAAGCGTTCCTTGAAATTGATAAATCGAACACGGAAGCAATGACAATCTTGGGAATGTGTTATCAAAATAATAATAATGAAGAGATGGCAGGAGCAATATGGGAAAAGGCCCTGGAAATAGATCCAAATCTTAAAGAGGTAAGAGTAAAATTGGATGAAATTTCAGGTCTATCTGATTTAGGGAAAAAACTTATGGAGATCTCAGATAGTTGTTAGATAGGTCCGGTCCAACAGCCAAAAAGTTGGATCACATATTTTTTATTGAAATGGATTAAGAATGGAAAATGAATTGAGAAAAGGGGAAGAGCTTTTTTCGGAAGGCAGACTTGATGATGCAGAAGACCAATTTCTGTCAATTGTGGAAAAAGATAGAAACAGCAAGGAAGCCTACAATAATTTGGGAGTAATTGCTTTTCAAAAGAACAATATTGTGGATGCGATAGACTACTTTAACAGATCTTTGGAGATAGATTATTTATACAAAGATGCAGTAATGAATTATACTGATTTGCTTGGTTCTCTCAACCAATCTCAAATAGCCATACCTCTTTTAGAGAAAATTGTAGAGGATAATCCAGAAGATAGTGAAATACAGAGACTCTTAAAGGAAATCTGTCCTGAAACAGTAGCACAATTAAAAGTTGTGGTTTTATGTCTTCCTGGCCTGGAATCGTTCCTGGCAGAGATTGTCAATTTTCTTGATGCGCACTATGAGGTGTCAACCTGTTACAGTCTTAATCAGCAAGATATCGAATCGGTGGTTCAATCGGCAGATATAGTATGGTTGGAATGGGCAAATGAAATGGCCGTAACAATCACCAATCATAAAACACTATTGGATAACAAAAGGGTAATTTGTCGTTTACATAGTTATGAGGCATTGGCCTGTTTTGCAGAGAAGATCAGGTGGGAGAAAATAGATGATCTTATTTTTGTAGCCGGACATGTAAAAGAGATTGTCCTCCATCAGGTTCCAGACCTACCGGATAGGGTAAAGAACATTCACATTGTGCCAAATGGGATCGATGTGAGCAAGTTCTCTTTCAGAGATAGAACAAGGGGAAAAAATCTGGCATTCCTGGGTAATATCAACTTTAAAAAAGGCCCTATGCTGCTATTACACGCATTCAGGGAGCTGCTACAAGTTGATAACGGATATCATTTATGCATTGCAGGAGTCTTCCAGGAACCGAGATACCACCTCTACTTTAAGCAGATGATGAAGGAGATGGGGATTGGAGATAATGTTCGAATTGATGGATGGGTGAACGGGGTGAATGGATGGCTTGATGATAAAGACTACATTGTTTGCACCAGTGTATTGGAAGGGCATCCCGTAGGTGTGATGGAGGCAATGTCATGTGGTCTCAAACCTCTCATCCACAATTATGTGGGAGCGAGGGGAAGTTATCCAGATCACTATATTTGGAACACGATTCCAGAATTCATAGAAATGGTTACTCAGGGAGATTTCTCCCCGAAGGAATACCGAAGTTTTATTGAAACACATTATAATCTTGATATGCAACTAAAGAGAGTTGACGAAATTGTTTCCGCTACACAAATAGAAAAGAATGCAAGGGATTAATGTATGTAAATCCTGAAATAGGTGACACTATAATGAAGAAGGAAGGGGTGCTATGAACAGGCCAAAGGTATTGATAATAGTTCCGTCATTTCGTGAAGAGAAAAATATATTTAGCGTTATTTCCGGATTAAGGGAACATGTCCCCCATCTTGATATTTTGATTATTGATGATGGTTCCAAAGACAGGACTCAGGAGATCGCAGCTAATAATGGAGTGAAGGTTTTAAAACATCCCTTTAATATGGGTTATGGTGTAGCGGTTCAGACAGGTTATAAATATGCGGTAAAGCATGGTTATGATATTGTAGTTCAAATTGATGGAGATGGCCAACATGATCCGAAATTTATCACACCACTGATCAATACCTTACTCCAAAGTAAAGCGGATGTTATTATTGGTTCGCGGTTCTTAACCGGGGGTAGTTACGATGCTCCATTTATAAGGAGATCTGGGATCAAGTTTTTTTCTAAGATTGCGAGTATCATCACAAAGCAAAAGTTTACAGATTCGACATCCGGTCAACAGGCCTTGAGCAAGAGAGTTTTGGTCTACTTTTCCGAGTTGGATAACTTTCCCTACGACTATCCAGATGCTGATACAATTATTACCCTGTGTTTTGCTGGATTTAAGATCAAGGAAATCCCTGTTCAAATGCATGATAGAATGAAGGGGAAGTCAATGACCTCAGGTATCAGGAGCTTTCTTTATGTTATACAGATGCTGGTATCCATTTTTATCATTCTCATGAGAAAGAGGACGATTGCCAACGGCTCTCTAGAGAGCAACCTATCTCCAAAACCTCAAGCGACTAAGAGTATTGCGAAACTTAAACCAAAACCTAAATCAAAACATAGGATGTTGCATCCGCGCGTCTCACTAAATTAACGCCAAGAAGATAACGCTAACGTTTGACCCTGCATTAGATATCAATTTGTGGTGGGTATAAAGCTTGCGAAGTAAGGTTGCAATAAAAAGGAAAAAGGTTTTACCGTGCATAAGGGTTGTCAATAATGAATTAATCCTGAAACAGTTTTGGTAACAATAATGACAATTTTCGTGTTGCTTGGAATTGTGTTCCGTTAAGCCCTTGAAAAATATAAGATGACAACCGATTATATTTTTATACAAACAATTTCAGTTATAACATTTATGTATATCATTCGACTCATATATACGCATAAATTGAGGATTGGTAATTCGTGGTTCCTCTTTCTCTTGGGAATGGGTTTTCTTCTATTGACAGTTTTTCCAAATACCATAAACATCCTTAGTTATATTACGGGTTCAACTTCCTGGTTGAGCAATATACTCTTCTTTTTGATCATGTTCCTGTTTATTATAATTGTTCACTGCACACTTATGATAAAGGGGTTGATCAGTAGAGTAAAAGAATTGGGGCAGCAATTGGCTCTTTTGAACTCTGAGATAGAGGAGAAGAATTCATATACGTAGTATAAGACATCTGTTTTAATGTCTTCGTGATAGTTCTTTAATGAGTTATTTGAAAAAGCAACATCAATTCCATCCTGATTTGTGATTAAACCATCAACTGAAACTCCATCTCAACATCTCATATACATCCCTTAGGTTTTTTCCCGTCTCTAGTACAACGGTAGGTTCAAATCCACAATGTACCATGCAATTACGACAGCGGGGGTCTTTACCGCTTTCGAATTTATTCCAATCTGTAGTATCCATGAATTCTCTGAAGGTGCTAAAATGGGACTCTGTGATCATATAGCATGGGCTCTTCCAGCCGTGGTAGTTTCTCGTTGGGTTACCCCATGGCGTACACATGAGATCTCTTTCGCCTTTAAGAAATTTTAAGTAGAGCGGAGTGTTCAGGATTTTGTATTTTTTTGATAATTCATAGATAAAACTGAATTTTCGATAGAACTCCTCTTTTTGAATAAAGACATCGTTCGTATTGTCCTCAAAACTGAACCCAGGTGATACAAGTATGCCATCAATATGCAATGATGTAAGAAGTTTAAATAACTCCTCTATTTCCTGCGGATCGGAGTCTTTGTAAATTGTTGTATTTGTACAGACGTTAAAGCCCAACTGCTTGGCCTTCATAATAGCATCTGTTGCCTTCCGAAAAACA
The DNA here is from genome assembly GCA_965222815.1 of Candidatus Scalinduaceae bacterium. Lineage (GTDB taxonomy): Bacteria > Planctomycetota > Brocadiia > Brocadiales > Scalinduaceae > SCAELEC01. The sequence continues at coordinate 2,162,875 of CBDCUS010000014.1, read as the reverse complement.
CCTTTTGCTCCGACAATCCGGTCATGGGTTTCTGAAAGACCATCTAAATGGACATTAATGTTCAAACGTGAATCGGGTTTGAATTTATTGAGAGATTCGGCAAGGGTTATTCCGTTTGTGCAGAGATAGATATGCCGCTTCTTTGAGAGGACACCTCGGATGATCTTATCAATATCGGGATGGAGGAGCGGTTCTCCACCTGTGATCGTAATAACGGGAGAACGGCACTCCTCTACTACGGACATACACTCCTCTACACTCATCATCCTATCCATAGAGTCTTTAAATTCCCTTATTCTGCCGCAGCCTTCACATGCAAGGTTGCATTTATGGGTAATCTCAAGCATTAATACGAGTGGAAAACGCTTAACAAACGATAATTTGTTTTTAATGAGATATTTTACAAGAGAATAGGTTAACTTTAATGAACCTCTCATTTTTTCGTGTAGGAGTTTAGGGTAGCCTACCCAAATTAGTCGGATGGGGAAGGGGGCTTAGATCTATGAAATAATTTGACATAAATATAGAGTTATGATAGATTTCCGAAATTAAAAAAGTATTGATTGTGAAATTTTCAAAAATACCTATAGTATAGATTACTTGTCAACTGTCAAGGGAAAAGAGAGGAAGAGATGATAGCCGTTTGTTGTGCGTTACCACAAGAACTGAACCCTCTTATCTCTTGTGTAAATGTTATAAAAAAATTCCATTATGAAAAATCAGTTTTTTTTCTGGTAGATCTGGATGGACAGCCTGTTACTTTTGTTCAAACAGGAATTGGTAAAGAAAATGCTGTCAAGGCAACTCATCATCTATTCCAGTCGGTAAATATTAACACCGTAGTTTCGTCTGGGGTGGCAGGAGGTTTAAGGGGGGGGATTCATGTCGGTGATTTGATATTTGGTAACACAGTTGGTTATTCCAAACAAAATGACTTTGTAGATGAAAGATTACGCATTGAGTCGGCTTTCTCCAGCAAAGGAGAGCTTGTTAAGCTGGCTTTGAAACTGGGTAATAGATTAGGTGTGAAATATCATTGTGGTAATATTCTGACGGTAGATAAGGTGATAGAGCGGGCTGAGACAAAAAGGACGATTGGGAGCCAAAATAACTCTATTGCCGTAGATATGGAAAGCGCGGGTATTGCTCAAATTGTCCATGATTACGGGAAAGATTTTGTGGTTATACGCTCAATCTCTGATGATGTAGATGATGACCTTTCTATTGACTCAGGTAATCTGATAACCGAAACGGGAAAGGTCAAGATATCCAACTTAGCCATGAATATTGTGAGAGATCCACATCAATTGGCAAATTTGAGACGCTTAAATAAACAGACAAAGAGGGCGACAAGGAGTTTGTCTGCTTTCCTGATGGAATATATCCCGCTCCTTAATGAAAAGGAGACATAAGAGTATTCTCGCACGTGAGTTCCCGCTTAGAGAGATCGTGGCATGTTTTTCTTAAATGCTTGTTAAAGGGTGGTCAGAGCATAGAGTTGAGTACTGAAGAGATTGGCAGAGAGATGTGTGCAAAAAGTCAATGAGACAGTGTTTTAGAAAGGAACATCCTTTTTCAACACAGGAATGACTTGTTGCATGGCCGAAAAGAGTGAGTTACGTTAAGGTATGTACCTATAGAGAGATTTTTGTAGTCACTGTTACGTGCGAAAGATGATGCGTTAGTGATTACCTGCCTGAAGATGTTTGGGTGGGAATAGGACCTATTTTTAAAGGAGGTTTGTGTGCCATTACCAACAATAGAATGGATTGGTGGGATCGATGGAAAGATAAAGATCGTAGATCAGACACTGTTACCTAATGATCTTAAGTATGTATATTGTAATGATTTAAAAGATATTTATCATGCAATTAAGACCCTCATGGTTAGAGGTGCCCCTGCAATTGGTATTGCGGCTGCTATGGGTACTGTACTGGGAGTGGGAAAGAGTAGTGCTGGAAATTTTGAAGATTTCATGAAGGAGTTGAAAGAGACCACTACCTACCTGGGTTCTTCCAGACCGACGGCAGTAAATTTATTCTGGGGTTTAAGGAGGATGGAAGAGACTGCCTCAAAGAATAGCCATATGCCGGTTGCTGACATAAAAAACCTATTACTTGAGGAGGCAAAAACAATCCTTGAAGAGGATAAGGAGATTTGTCGCAAGATTGGAGAAAACGGTGAGGCACTTATAAAAGATGGTGGTACGGTTCTTACCCATTGTAATGCGGGGGGGCTTGCTACTGCGTACTACGGTACAGCATTGGCTTTGATCTTTGCTGCTGCCGAAAAAGGTAAAACTGTTCACGTATATGCAGATGAGACGCGACCTCTTCTCCAGGGTTCCAGGCTCACGGCATGGGAGCTTAAAAATGCAGGTATTGATGTTACCTTGATATGTGATAATATGGCAGCTCATACAATGAAAGAGAGAGAGGTAGATTGTGTCATAGTTGGAGCGGATAGAATTACTGCGAATGGAGATGCCGCGAATAAGATAGGTACCTATAGCCTTTCAATAGTTGCTAAGGAGCATGGCATACCTTTTTACGTTGCGGCGCCCTCTTCAACCTTTGATTTAAGCCTGGCATCTGGTAAGCAAATTCCAATCGAGGAGAGAAATTCCGAAGAGGTGACTCATATTCAAGGTAATAGGATAGCTCCTGAAGGTATCAAGGTGTTTAATCCAGCCTTTGATGTTACCCCTGCCGGGAATATAAAGGCAATTGTAACGGAAAAGGGTGTGATTAATGACCCGACAACGGAGAAGGTTAAAAACACAATTCAGTAAGTGAGAAGATAATTGTAAAATGAACGGGATTTTAACCAAAGACAAAAGGAGGAGCTCTTGTGATGTCTCTCAAACACTTTATCTTGTTAAGCATAGTAGTAATGGTTACAATGTCGGTTCCTTTAGGGTGTGGGTCTCAAGGTACAACGACCATATTTGAATGGACGCCAGTTGGAAGTATGGAAGATAGTGTTACTACGCCAGAACGGTTGAGTAGGGAACTTGAAGATCAAAAAGAGCGTGAGGATGTAAAGAGGATGAAGCGGTTACAGGAAAACGCAAAGAGAGAGTCTATGGTGAAAGAAGTTCCGGTTAAAAGTGTGACGGAGGTTACTCCTGAAAAAGTAACGAGTGAGGTGAAGAGTGAGGTAGAGGAAGAGACTAGTGATAGTGAAGCAGAAATTGAACCGGAGGAGACACCGTAAGATTTCGGAATGTTTTCATTGCAAATTTAGTAGTTAGGGGCCGTGAACAAATAACTTTGCATTCTTGCCCGTCCCCGCCAGAAAGAGCCTCGGACTGGCGAACGGCTAGTGGGCTGGGAGGACTCTCATTTTCAGGACATTTTCGTCCGTTTTTCAATCTCTGCATCCTCAGTGTATCTCCGGCTACGCTAACGGACCAGCCCGATCTGATCGACCAAATATGGCCTAAACCTGAGCGTGATAGATTGTAAAATTATTTTTTCACGGACCCTTTCCAAGTGCTTGAACAGAAAACCAGCGGTTGAACAAAAACTGACCAGGTACAAGGCGCGTAATAATTCTGTAACCGGAACGTACTCAAGTACGTGAGGATTACGGAATTATTACAGCAACGCCGTAGATGGGTAGTTTTCGTCCAAACACTAAGCCGATAACCTTAAGCCCCGTTCCTTCGCATAGAGAGCAATTTCTTGGAATTCTTTCACCGTTATTCTTCTATCGATTTCGTGAAATTGGTCTGCCTTGAAGGTGGGTCTGTATTGTTCCATAATATTGACATAGGTATTTTTTGAGATTTTATTTACCAGGAAATCTATTATACCTTTACTCTCTGCAACACTGTTTGGCATCACAAGATGGCGGACTAAGAGCCCCCTGGTAGCGAGACCACCCCGAATCTCAAGATCACCTACTTGTCTATGCATCTCTCTTAAAGCACTTTTCAAAATGTCTGGGTAATCCTCTGCGAGAGAGTATCTCTTTGCTGCACAAGGGTCCATATATTTAGCGTCCGGCATGTAGATGTCTATGGTACCTTCAAGAAGCTTCAGCGACTTGACAGATTCGTAACCCCCACAGTTATAAACGATGGGTAGTTTAAGACCCTGCATCCGAGCTCGGTGTATTGAATCTATGGTGTGCGGTATGACGTGTGTTGGTGTTACGAGATTTATATTGACACAGCCTCTTTTTTGCAGATGTAACATGATGCGCGCAAGGTCATCTATCTCAACCCTACTACCATAATAGAGTTGACTGATCTCATAGTTCTGGCAAAAGACGCATCCCAGATTGCATCCTGAAAAAAATATGGTACCTGACCCTCCATTACCTACCAAGACCGATTCTTCGCCGAAATGGGGGCATGCAGAGGAGACTACGGCCTTTGAACCTATACCGCAAAACCCCTTTTCTTCCTTCGAACGGTCGATATGACACATCCTTGGGCACAGTTCACAAGATTCCATACTCTTATAGGCTCTCTTTATTGCTTCTTTGATTTCCATTTAAACCTTACGAATTAAGTCTTTACCATTTTATTTTAACGCAGAGGTCGTAGAGAGTTATAAGGGCTCGGGAAACAATAATTTTTTGTTTTTTTCTGAACCCTCGTCATACCGTCTATTGTAAGCTGTGATCTTGCATTGTCAACGGAGTGGATCTCTCTTTTTTTCTTCCATCTTAAATACTTGCATCAATACAGTTATCTGATTAGAATAGGTGGGCTTGATAATCTTTGCGAAAATGTTTAAAAATTGAAAAGCAATGTTCCTATGATACTCATAATAGATAACTACGATTCATTTACCTATAATCTTGTACAACAGATTGGGGCACTTGGTGCGAATATTGAAGTTGTGAGAAATAATAAAATTACCCTTTCGGAGATTCAAAATAGAGATTTGAGTCATATCATTATCTCTCCCGGACCATGTACGCCAAAAGAGGGGGGAATATCCAATGATGTGATCAAGGCTTTTGCGGGTAAGGTTCCAATCTTGGGTGTCTGTTTGGGGCATCAATGTGTCGCATATACCTACGGAGCAGAGATCATCAGGGCAAAGAGGATAATGCACGGTAAGACATCTTTGATCTACCATGAAAACAGAGCTATTTTCAAAGGTCTCAACAATCCCTTCGAAGCTACCCGCTATCACTCTTTGATAGTGAATAGGGAGACACTGCCCGATTGTTTCGAAATAACTGCATATGCGGACAAAGATGAAATAATGGGAATCCGGCATAAAGAGATACAGTTGGAAGGTGTACAGTTCCATCCTGAATCCTTCTTGACGGTTGAGGGTACTAAGTTGATGCAGAACTTTCTTGATTACAATTAGTAGTTGAACCAACTACCCATCTCCTGCGTTGCTGTAACAATTCACTATCCTCGCATATTTGAGTACGCTCCGGTTCTGGAATTGTTACGCGCCTTGGATCTGGGCAGTTGGTTCAACCACTAAATATCTGTTTTGTCTTTCACTGTTTAATACACTTCAACTCTGCTTAGTGGGACGTCAATCTAAGTGGAGTTGTGAGATCTAACTCAATGGAAAACTTTATTGATAAATTAGTAGATAAGATAGAGAGAAAAGGGAGTTGTTCTGTTGTAGGCCTCGATCCTCAATTGGAATCTATCCCGGGTGAAATTATCAATAGTGCATTTAAGAAAAATGGTGGTTTGTTAGAGAATGCTGCCAGGGCAATAGGTGATTTTAACAGGCAAGTAATCGATGTTGTTCAACCACATGTGGCGATCCTTAAACTTCAAGTAGCATTTTATGAATTACTCGGAGTCTGGGGGCTCAAAGCTTATTCTGATACGATAACATATGCCAAAGAGAGAGACTTAGTCGTAATTGGAGATATTAAAAGGGGAGACGTGTCTCATACAGCAGAAGCTTATGCCGTTGCTCATCTAGGGGTTACTGAATTTAGAGGTATGCGGGAAGCTGCTTTTGCGGTAGATGCCGTTACCCTGAACCCATATTTAGGGTCCGACAGCATCGTACCATTTATTAAATTGGCGAAACGATACGGTAAGGGACTGTTCATACTTGTTAAGACTTCAAATCCCTCTTCGAAAGAGATTCAGGATTTACCCAGCGGAAGGCGAGTTGTCCATCAAAGAGTTGCTGATCAAGTAGATACATGGGGAAAAGAGGTAATAGGGAAGAGGGGGTATAGTTCAATAGGTGCCGTAGTTGCTCCTACTGATCGAGAAACGGTTCGAGTCCTTAGGTCTCTCATGCCAAACGCATATTTTCTCGTGCCTGGTTATGGGGTCCAGGGAGGTCGTGCAGAGGACCTCATCAACTGTTTCAATAAGGATGGGTTGGGTGCTATAGTTAACTCTTCCCGAGGGATAATTAATGCTTATGCCCGAGAACCCTGGAGAGAAAAATTTGGTATGAAACAGTGGGAAGATGCGGTTGAGCAGGCTATCATGGAGATGAACGAAGAATTAAAAGCAGTGGTAAGAAAAATCCGTGAAAAGAGCTAGATTGACTCTTTCTAGTAGTTTGTTGCGATCGAAAACATTCTCCTTTTACGAACAGAATCTACCGGTGTAAGTCCGCTTTTTTTATCTCTCCTCATCGGCACCTATAAATTGGTCTGGAACGATATTCCGATCAACTAATATTTCCGGAATAAATGTAAGTGATAAAAGAGGGTCTCTTATTAACTCAAGTGAAGAAACATCATCTATAATTGGGTTTGACTTTTTATCATATAGCTATATGATAGGGAATTTTTGGGAAACAGAAAATTTGTTGTGAATTATCCTTAGGCACAAAAAGGGTTATATGATTAGATCTAAAGAGTTCGCGGATGAGTTGCTATCTGCCGGGTTTGATTTTTTTACGGGTGTTCCGTGTTCAATTATTGGAAATTTAATTTTGGAACTTACCGATAGATCAGATATTACGTATATACCGGCGGTGAGAGAGGATGTCGCAGTAGGGGTTGCAAGCGGTGCTTATATGGCAGGAAAAATACCGGTAGCTTTAATGCAGAATTCTGGTCTTGGACAGTGCTTGAATGCCCTTACGTCATTAAATCTTATTTACGAACTGCCGTGTCTCTTGGTAATTACGTGGAGAGGATTTGAAGGAAAAGATGCTCCGGAGCACACGATTATGGGTGAGAGGTGTGACAGGCTCCTGGATACGATAGGTATCGTGCACCATACTCTGAGCAGAGATAATATCAAAGAGCTCATTACAGAATCATTTAACCACATTAATGAGAAGAAAATACCTATAGCTCTTTTTTTAAAAAAAGGGGTAATTTATTGAACTGCCGAGAAGCGATAAAAACGATAACAGCACTGTTAGAAGATCAATTAGTCATATGCGCGAACGGCATAATAAGCAGGGAAACCTTCATTGCCAGAGACAGGATTGAAAATTTTTACATGATAGGATCCATGGGCTTGGCGTCATCTCTTGCCTTGGGAGTAGCACTGAGTGAGCAGTCTAGAAAGGTGATAGTTTTTGATGGTGATGGGAATATATTGATGAATCTTGGTTCTTTGACGATGGTGGGAGCACTCCAGCCAAAGAATTTTCTCCATATAGTTTTTGATAACGAAGCGTATGCTTCGACAGGTAACCAACCGACCTTATCGAACATGATAGCCCTTGAGCGCATTGCAAAGTCGTCCGGATATCTATACGCTAAGAGAGTTACTGACAAGGAAAGCTTGAAACAGGAGATGAATCAACTCTTGGAGTCGGAAGGCCCTTCATTCCTTCTCGTTAAGATTTCGAGGCCTGAAGGGGAGATAGATATTGGCAGAGTAACTCACAGTCCTGAAAAAATCAAAGGGCGTTTTATGTCAGCATTGCATTAATTTTTTCAGCCCCACCAGAACGAGCAGCAATCGGGCAGGTCAATAAAATCTATTTTTTGCCGTTCCTCCCAGAAAACATATTGCCCGTTCCTGCCAGTACCTGCCTGCCCAGGTGATTTCGCTCGGACGGGACTTACTGTTAGGAGAGGTGGACGAAGACTGGTGAATGACGAGGGCCGGCTGGGCTTAGCACAGAGATTTATAGATATGGGTGAGTAATCCACCTTTAAGAGTTGTGTAGTAGTTGAAAATAAAGAGACAGGAGGTAAAGAAAAGATTTGAAAAAGATGATATTATTAAACCCGGGGCCTGTATGTACTTCTGGCAGAGTAAGAGATGCACTATTGCGCGGTGATATGTGTCATCGAGAAGGAGAATTTTCGATGATCTTGGACGGTGTACGTAAAAAGATTATCCGGGCCTTCACGCCAAATGGCGATTACACAACAGCGATCATTACTGGTTCCGGTACCGCGTCTTTAGAGGCGGGGGTCTCTTCGTCGGTAAGTGAGGGGAAAAAACTTCTGGTCATAGACAATGGGGTTTATGGCGATAGGATTGCACGGATTGCATCTGCATATAAAATTGATACCGTTGTGTTGAAATGTGATTGGTTTGGACAGCCGGACATTGGAAAGATTGAAGAGACGGTAATACGGGATAAAGATATAGAGGTGGTTGCAATGGTGCACCATGAAACGACGACAGGTTTGTTAAATCCTATCCATAGTATTGGTGAAATAGTGAAAAAATATAGGAGAACCTTTCTTGTAGATTCTATAAGCGGGCTTGGTGGTGAAGAGATTGATGTAGCCAATGACAACGTGGATATCTGTATTGGGTCAGCAAATAAGTGTATTCAGGGCCTGCCTGGAGTATCATTTGTTTTGCTGAAGAGTGCAGAAGTAGATAGGCTCAGAAGTATTCCAGCACGATCCCTCTATCTTAATCTGATTTCACAACTTGATGAACAGGAGGAGAGGGGTGAGTGCCCCTTCACACCCGCGGTGCAGACGTTTTATGCCTTTGATGAGGCTTTAGACGAACTCTTGGAAGAGGGTGTTGCAAACCGGATAAAAAGATACCAAAGGGCTTCGGGGTTTCTCCGAAGTAAATTTAAAGAGTTCCATTTGAAATTTCTCTTACCGGAAGAGATACGCTCTCATACTATCACCTCCTTATATTTACCGAATGGTATGTCATATATCCAACTGCATGATATGTTAAAGGAGAGAGGCTTTGTAATCTATGCGGGGCAAGGTCAATTAAACGCAAAGATCTTTAGGATTGCAAATATGGGTGAACTATCTATGCAAGATTTGGAAGAGTTTATTAACAATTTTAAAGATGTCACAAAAAATTTTTAAAGGGTACTTAATACTATGAAGGTCATAATATTAGCGGCAGGTGTCGGGAAGAGGATGTCGGCAGTAACAGATGAGATTCCCAAATGCCTCATTAAGATAGGTGAAAAAACGCTTCTGGAAAATTATCTTGATTCCTTTTCTGCGCTGGGATTACGAGACATTGTCATTGTTGTTGGTCATCACAAAGAGAAGATCCGGGAAACGATAAAAACCAAAGGGAAGAATTTTAATATACGATACATTGAAAATGAACAGTATAGAAGGGGAAGCATTCTCTCTTTGTGGTATGCCAGGAATGAGTTAAATGAAGAGACACTGATAATGGATGCTGATGTCTTGTTTCACGAAAAGTTGCTGGCAAAGCTGGTCACCTCAAAAGATCAAAATTGCTTCTTGTTAGATGAAGATTTTGAAGATTCCGGAGAAGAGATGAAGTTGTTTGTTGTCGGAGGTAAAGTAGTTGGAATCTCAAAACAATCTTCTTTTGATTGTGAATTAGTAGGTGAAGGGGTAGGTTTTCTCAAACTTTCGCAAGAAGGGGGGGCTATTCTTAAGAGTGTACTTGAAGAGTTTGAGCAAAATGGTACGGTCAATGTTGAATACGAAGACGCCTTACACAAACTCTTATCGGACTGTCCTGTTGGTTTTGAAAGAGTGGGAAATCTCCCGTGGATTGAAATAGATTTTGAAGAAGACATTGAAAAGGCCAAAAATGAAATTTTGCCAAGGTTGCAAACATGTCCATAACTGCAATAATAATCTTCTCTGATAGTTTTCAGAAGGACTCCTCAGCAAAATGGTGCACAAGGGAAATTGCATCTACCCCATTATACAAACACTGTATTCTCTCTGCCAGTAAGGCGGGGGTAACAAAGTTTATTTTTCTGGGAGATGATTTAAGAGAAGAGATCAATATCATGAGGAAAGAGAGACAAATCGAGTCAAATATGGTATGGTGTGATAGAGAGACGACCAGACCCTTGGGCAAAGTGATTGTCGATAAAATTCCCAAAGATGGAAAGTTTTTTATTATTAAGGCAAATTTCTTCTTTGATTACCGTGTGCTTGATTTACTTGCAAGGCACTCTTTTCATGATAGGACAGCAGCAATTATCAGTGACGATAGCTCAAAAATATTTGAAGGCAATTCGAAAAACAATACTACAGGAAAACTCACTCTTCAGGATAAGGTACGGTGTGGGATTATTGCAACTTCACGAAACATTTTAGATGTTCTGGGTCCAGCTATTACGGAACTCTCTTTTGCGAGTTTGTTAGAGAGACTACAGCGTGAAAATATTCTTCAGAGTGTTGCGGTGAAGGAGTATTTGCATGAGGAGGTAGACTCTGAGGAGGGCCTTGTATCGACTGAGAGAAAGCTCTATCAATCGTTGGGGAGCTCATCAGATAGTCCGATTCTTGATAGATATGTCATCCGCAGGATATCCAGGTGTATTTCTCGTTTATCCTTAAAAACAGCAATTACTCCGAATCAGGTTACTATAATCAGTTTGGTATTAGGTCTCCTCTCCGGACTTTTCTTCGCAGTTGGAGAATTTACGTATGGAATTTTTGGTGGTGTACTCTATTTTCTGTCCGTAATTTTTGACCAGTGTGACGGAGAAATTGCACGGTTAAAATATAGGGAATCAGAATCGGGAAGGGTCCTGGATATTATTGCCGACACGGTAGTAAATGCTGCAATTGTTGTGGGAATTACCTCTGGAATTTACAAGAATAGTGGTTCTGGTTTTATTATTATATTAGGTATCCTTGCAATGGTTGGTATTTCGGTCTCACTTCTTTTGACTACGTTTTTTGAGAAGAAGGAGGGGCAACATGATGGTGCAGATGAGTTTTTTGTTAAACTGAACAATAAAGATTTCTTTTACATAATCATCATACTTTGCATTTTGATCAATCAAATGATATGGTTTCTCTGGGTAATGGCTATTGGTACAAATCTCTATTGGATAGCTCTCAAAGTAGTGCATCCCATTAGACGTCTCATATACTTGTCTGTCCGTAGGGGAAAATTTAGTTAGTATATGGTGTTATTATTCGTGTTCCTCGAAAATAGAATGGTTTTCTTGGAAGCAGTCTTTTTTATTATTGATTCAGACTTTGGATGACAAGATAATAATTTTTACTGATTTAGATGGTACTTTGCTCGACCATCATACCTATTCTCATCATGATGCAGATGAAGCTCTTTTACAGGTAAGAAAACAGGATGCCTCTCTCATTTTGTGTTCAAGTAAAACCAAAGAAGAGATTGAGGTCTATAGAAAAAGGCTTTCAAATAGCGAACCCTTTATTATAGAAAATGGTGGGGCTATCTATATTCCGAAAGGATTTAAGAAATTCACGGTTAGATTTGATCATGAAGATAATGACTATTTCATCATAAAAATAGGCACTGAATATAAAAAGCTTGTTGATGCCTTCAAGAAGATCAAGTGCAAGACTAAGGTTAAGGCAAAGGGTATGAACGAGTTTTCTCTAGACGAGATTATTCAGTTAACCGAGTTACGCGAGGAAGAAGCGCTGCTTGCTATGAAGCGAAAATACACGTTGCCCTTTATTGTCCAAGGTGGAGCAGATGAGGTAAAGGCCATAAAAAACGAAATAGCATTGTCCGGTCTCAATTTCACTGAGGGTGCTAAGTTTATGTACCTTATGGGAGAAAACGATAAGGGCAAGGCGGTACGAATATTAGTAGACATTTTTAAAAGAAATTATTCAGAACGAGAAATTACTACAGTCGGTATTGGTGATAGTTTAAACGACCTTCCAATGTTGGAAGCGGTAGACAGACCATTTCTCGTAAAAAAGGTTTCAGGCGATCATGATGAACGCATAAGGGTTAAAAACCTCATACTTGCTGACGGAATTGGTCCTATTGGTTGGAATAGGGTGGTCTTGCGGTTGTTTAATAGAAAAAGTTTGGTTTAAATAAAAAATAGGGAGGAAGGGAAATGGGAGATTTTCACCAACCAGGAGAAATTACCACTTTACACAGATTTGGAAACACGGATCTTCATAAACTTGAGTCTGCAATAAAGAAACTCTCACGTTTAAGGCCGATAGCCCTCGTACTCCCAACAATCTTTTCTGAATTGGAAGGTTCCGCGCTACCGAAAATCCTGGAAGAGTTAAAGGAGGTTAAATACCTCAATCAAATAATAGTAACCCTGGGGAGATTTAATAAGGAGCAATTTAAGTATGCAAAGAAATTCTTTTCGGTCTTACCTCAGGAGGTAAAGCTGATATGGAATGATAGCAGTAGAATAAAAAAGCTTTATAAACTCCTTGACGATGAAAATGTGTCTGCCGGTAAAGATGGTAAGGGAAGATCTGCATGGTTGGCGTACGGGTATGTCCTCGCAATTGAAAAACCACAGGTAATTGTTTTACATGACTGTGATATTCAGACGTACAGTAGGGAATTTCTGGCACGATTATGCTATCCAGTCGTTAATCACAATCTTGATTTCGAATTCTGCAAAGGATACTATCTGCGGGTTACAGACCGGATGCATGGAAGAGTGACGAGACTGTTTGTGACACCGCTTTTAAGGGCTTTGCGGACGCTATTGGGAGATTTGGATTTTCTGAAATATCTTGATAGCTTTCGCTATCCTCTCGCTGGTGAATTTTCAATGATTGCTGATTTGGCACGGGCAAACAGGATACCGGGAGATTGGGGACTGGAAGTAGGTGTTCTGGCAGAGGTTTACCGGAACTGCTCTAAGAAAAGGATATGCCAGGTAGACCTCTGCGAAACATATGAACATAAACACCAGCCGCTTTCCGAAGAGAATGTTGAAACTGGGCTTATGAAGATGTGTATTGACATCTCTAAGACCCTCTTTACCACAATGTCAAGTGCAGGAATCATATTTAGTGACGGTTTTTTTAGAACGCTCCGAATTACCTATCTCAGGAAAGCACAAATATTTATCGAAAGATATGAAAACGATGCTGCTATCAATGGCCTTTTTTTCGATAGACATCAGGAGGCAAAAGCGGTTGAGGCTTTTACGAATGGAATTAAGTTAGCGGGGGAACAATTCCTCGAAAACCCAATAGGTACACCACTTATTCCAAATTGGAGCCGTGTAACATCTGCGATCCCAGATTTTTTTGAAATGCTTATTGAAGCTGTTGAGAATGACAATAAGTAGTGGTTGATTGAAAACTACCCATCTACTGCGTTGCTGCAATAATTTCGCAATCATCAAGTACGTTAGTACGTTCCGGTGACAAAATTATAGCGCGCCTTGTATCTCGGCAGTTTTGGTTCAACCAGAAATTGTCAGGTTAAATTTGCAGAATTTGTATGATAACGGACACTCTTACACTGAGAAAACATGCGGAAGAAATCTTTAAGCATGTATTATCTACCCTAGATCCCGAGCAGTTGGTTAAGAAAATTGTACGTGTGCGCGATTCCGCACTTTCCATTGGGCAAAGGGAGTACAACCTCGATGAGTATAAGCATATCCATGTCATTGGAGGGGGGAAGGCTTGTGCCCCAATGGCAAAAGCAATAGAAGATATTCTGGGAGATAGGCTCGATGGTGGGATCGTCATCGTGAAATATGACCACGGATTACCACTCAAGAAGGTTAAAATTGTTGAGGCTTCACATCCCCTTCCAGATACGAATGGGTTGAAGGGAACCTCTGAGATCCTTGAGCTCCTATCAAAAACGGGGGAGAAAGAGCTGATACTCTGTCTGATTTCCGGTGGAGGTTCAGCCCTGCTTGTTCAACCGCACGTCGACACAACTTTGGAAAACATACAAACCACGTCAAATGAGCTCCTTGCCTGTGGAGCTAAGATTGACGAGATTAATGCGGTGAGGAAACATGTATCTGTGATTAAGGGTGGGCAACTTGCAAAAATTGCATCTCCTTCCAGGCTTGTCACATTGATTCTGTCCGATGTTGTGGGTGATCCTTTGGATATTATTGCATCAGGTCCTACGATTCCAGATGAAAGTACTTTTCAGGATGCTTACGCTGTAATACAAAAATACTCCTTAGAAAAGAGGATACCAGATAGCGTTAGTGATCTCTTAAAGAGAGGGCGTACAGGACAGGTTCCAGAAAATCCTAAACGGGGAGATGAGATATTTGACAATACGCAAAATGAGATTATTGGATCGAACAAGATAGCCTTGGAAGCAGCGAAAGATAGAGCAGCGGATCTAGGATATAATACAATAATTCTCTCCTCATTAATACAGGGTGAAAGTAGAGAGGCTGCAAAATTTTTTGCAGCGATTGCTAAGGAGGTAAGTAGGACGGAAACTCCGATCAGAAAACCTGCATGCATCATTGCCGGTGGTGAAACAACGGTAACAATAAAGGGAGATGGTAAAGGGGGGAGAAATCAGGAGTATGCCCTTTCCGCTGCTATAGAGATTGAAGGCGAACAGGGTATTGTGATCCTCAGTGGAGGGACTGATGGTACAGACGGTCCAACGGACGCTGCGGGTGCGATCGTCGATGTTTATACGTGTCGTGATGCACGAGTCAAATTCAACATGAGTCCGGAAGAGTATCTTCAGAGGAACGATTCATACCATTTTTTTCATAAGATGAGGCAACTCCTCATTACGGGGCCAACCCTTACAAATGTCATGGATCTTACGATCGCACTAATAATATAAACCTTATTTGGTAGTCCTAGAGCGATAGCATTGAGAGCTGAAAACAATTTCGAAATGTTGCTGTGTTATGAAACAAGAAAAAACGGATAGACAAATATCCAATATCAACCTGGAGAGAGAACTTGAAGTCCATTTCAAGATTATCGAATCCTGTTCAGTGGAAACAGATGATAAAGAGACCGTATTGTTAGCAGCCAGGCCTGAATCGCGATATCCCTATTTTTATCCGCGTGATGGAGCGTGTGCCTCAGAACTCCTCGCTTACCTCTCCACTTCTCAATACTCATTTGCCGATGATGCATATAAACTCCTTGTCTCAATAGCAAAATTTGTGTTGAAGGTAGAAAGGGATGATGGGTATCTTGGGCAGAGATACGCGCTTTCTGGCGAAGAGAAAAGTATCTACAAACAGGAAGATAACAATGCACATGGAATGATTATCCTCTCTCATTATTTGCTTGCTGAAAAACAGAGGAGTGAAACGATAAAAGATTTAGATTCTTACCTCGGTGCTATAAATCGTATTGCTCAGTATGCACTAAAAAATTATTACCGTTCTGAAATAAATCTATTCTCTTCGACTACCTCAATCCATGAATCGGCACTTGAAGAGGGGTTTAGCTGCTGGACGAACTTTTCCTATCTCAGGGCTTTCTGTCTCGTATCTCAGGTGAATGAAGAGTTGGATGAGGCTGAGATAATTCCTGACAAGATACTGCTCTTTGAGTCTGCCTTTAAGCACAACCTCTTTGGCATCATGGTCTCACACAAAAGATTTCTGAGACGCATTGACCAAAAAGGGAACTACGACTTCAAACCGGATTTCACCCTCTTGAGTCCATTCTATTTTGGTTTTGGTAAAGAGACCAGGGATTATCTTGATAATAGTGTAGACTTTATAGAGAGACAGCTCTGGGATCCTGAATTGGGTATGATACAGAGATACCTTCCGTTTAGTGGGGATAAAGCGATACACACGCATGCGGGTAACGGACCGTGGCTTCAGTATACAGCGATACTTGCACAATACCACTTCTGGTGCGGAAATATAACTAGGGGTGAGGAATTAATGGGTCTCATAGATAGCTATAAAAATGAGAAAGGTGAGATTCCCGAACATATCTCAACCTGTGATAGATTCAATGCCTTTATTCAATCTGAATGGAAAACGGGGATCGATTTTTTCAAGGAATTTGACAGCCATATACTGCAAGACGATCTCGATTTTGATAAGATCCTGGAAGAGGCGAATAATATGCAAATGGCCTATAACGAGGTGGCGAAAAAATGCATGATACGTGATTCCAGCATGGAAGAGGGTGGATACATTATGTTTGTAACCCCGCTTATGTGGTCGCACGTTGAATATATGAAGGCACTGCTCTTTAAACACGGTCTCTATGTAAATGAGGCCCCAGAGAAGAGATCAAACTATTTTTTGTAAAAAAAGAATTCACATCCTCTATGAAAAATTGTATATGCTACCATTTGTAAGGGTGAACTAAAGTGTACGATTTTATTAATCAACGTTTTTTATCATTGAAACGGATAGACAGATTTGGTTTCTATCTGTTTCGTTGTATCACGTAATCGCCCAATTCAAGAAGTGAAGTCTTGGAATCTGAATCTGGTATGAAGGAGATGTCGTCTTGGGCTTTTTTGACCAGTCGTCGAGCGCTTTCGTAAGCGTATTCCATGGCTTCATGTTCTTCAAGTAAGTCAACTATAGCCGCCTTTGTATTATTTCCATTGTTTTGGAAGATGAGTTCACAGACACTCTCTTTCCGGTTTTCAGGCAATACATTAACTAATCTAATTAAGGGAAGCGTTAGTTTTCCCGTTTGTAGATCAGTGTTGAGCGTCTTTCCTACCTCCTCTTCCTTCCCTGTAACATCTAAACAGTCGTCGATTATTTGAAATGCGACTCCCAATTTCAGACCGTAGTTTGAGAGCGCTTCGGACAGTTTTTTATTTGCACCGGAGAAAATTGCACCCAATTTACAACTTGCAGCACACAGGGCTGCGGTTTTACGTTCTATGATGTTTAAGTATTCCGATTCTGTTACGTCGGGATTGTGACGCTTTAAAAGCTGGACAATTTCCCCTTCACATAAGATATTTATGGTTTGGGACACGATTAGGGTTGCGATTTGTGAATCGAGGGATGAGAGGATCGTATAGGCTCTTGAAAAAAGATAGTCACCAAAGAGGATCGAGATCTCTCTGCCCCATTTTGCGTTAATAGTTTCCACGTGCCTTCTTACGACGGCTTCATCAATTATATCGTCATGGACCAATGTTGCCGTATGGATCAGCTCTACAACTATTCCCAAATCAATGTGTTGTCGTACAAACGTTCCCGAACATTTACCCGCAAGCAACAAAAGTGCTGGGCGAAACCTCTTTCCTTTAATCTTACTAATATGAAGAACCAGATCTGCTAGATCTTTGTCCTGTGAGGAAATGTCCTTATAAAGACGCTCCTCAGTCTCACGCATCTCTTCCTGTATAGGTGCTAAAATTGCCTCAAGTCCCATCGAACAACAACTCCCTAGAATAAGATATATCTTTTGAAATACTTTATGTGCGCAACATAGTAACAAGAACCTCAAAAAATGTCAATTACGTTTTGTCGGTTGGGGATCAATCTTACATTTTCTTATATACCCTTTTTCATTAATAGAGAGATATTCAATTCTTGTCTGCAATATTGAACGATATCACCGAAAGTGCCATCGGCTACACTTATATTATTTTTGAAGGGTATCGTACCGAGGATTGGAGAGGGAGAATATTTTTCTATTTCGGAAACAAACTCTTTCCCATTAATCAACATATTAATAATTATCCCTTTTACTCGGAGATCCCTGCCTTTCGCACACTCTACTGTCAAAAGAGTGTGGTTGATGGCTCCAAGATACTGTCTGCACACAATTACAATTGGGAGGTCCATTTTCGATGCCATATTAGCTACAAGAAGATGCTCATCGACAGGAACCAGAAGACCACCGATGCCTTCAACGACGAGAAAATCGTACCTGCTTTGGAGTTCCCGGTAAGCGCACCAGATTTTCTCATGTTTAATTGTAATACCAGCTTTACGTGCTGCTAATGTGGGTGCTAATGGAGGTTCTAGACTGATCGGGTTGATGAGGTCTAATTCGTCTTTACTATCAATGATCTCTTTTAGGTATCTGGCATCATCCGAGACAAATTTGCCATCAATCTGTTTGGATCCAGTGGAAACGGGTTTCATTACCCCAACATGGAGGCCTTGTGCCTTGATCGCAGCAGCTAAAGCCCCTGCAATAACGGTCTTCCCGACACCAGTATCACATCCGGTTACAAAGATTCCTTTTTCCATGAGTTACATCTCGGAGCTGCTACAGATTGTAGTATGAATCTGGTTCTCCAGATCCTGTTCTACAATATATTAGGATTGATGTTGTTTGTTGAAAGGTGTTCATCGTTCAAGCCTACTATCAGTTTGTCTCCCTTCTCTAGTTGTAAAATATTTTGAGCACTTCCCCGATTTACCGATATCTCAAGCAATCCGCTACTTCCGATGATGGCTAATTCCTCTTTCTCTTGGACGTCGGTATACGATGTGCAGATTTTATCTATCCTTTTATTTCCAGCGAAAATTGAGAGTTTCTGAGACTTTACCTGTATACGCTTAATGATTTTGCCGGTAATGTTTGTAATAAGATTTCCAAAGCGGTCGATATGTATGACTTCACCAGTAATAGTGCCATCAGGAGAATGGATAGGTTTGGGCATCTCGATTTTTTGTATTGTGTCAACCTTCTCCCCTAGTTTTTGATGATTAATCCCTTTTGATAGATGTGCAGCGACGGGTGCAAATATGTCTCGACCGTGAAAGGTGTTACTGAGCTCAGGTAAAAAAAACTCTCTATTAGTGACACTCGTAAAAGAGGAAGAGTTGGTATCTACCGTTATAATGGACAGTACACCATTGTCTGGAGCGAGAAAAAGATAATCTTCTGTTTTTAGGCAGATGATCCGTCTCAGGCTTCCAACTCCAGGATCGACTACAACGACATGAATTGTACCTTTTGGGAAGTATCTATAAGTGCTGTTGAGAACATAAGCTGCTTCAAAAATGTTTTGAGCTTCTATCGTGTTGCTGATATCAATTATGTTTGCAGATGGGTTGATATTTGCAATTACTCCCTTCATTACTCCTGCATATCCATCTTGTAGGCCAAAATCCGTAATTAGTGTTATTGTGGGTGGTAACTGTGACATGGGTAAATAGTAAGATTTGTTGCTATCTAAATTGATACCGACAGTTGTATTAACCTTTCCAGATCCTCTAACAAAAACAGAGAAAGTTGTATTCAATGAAATTGTATCGGAATATACTATAAAAAATTATAAATCATAATATCCGTTACATCAACTCCAAAAAATAGATGGTATCTGGGTGTTTTGTTGTTATGCCAGTGGGCAAAAGTACATGGAGGGAGAGAAGGTTTTTAATAAATGTCAATTGGTTCTCAGAGAATAGGGATTTGAGGTAAATACTTGTTAGAAAATAGATTGACTTGTTGCAGAAAATAGATTAATTTCGCTGTGCTTAATAGTAATGGATTCTTTTAATTGGGAGGTACCTCGAAATGTTTGGAATTCCAGGAGGCTGGGAGTGGATAATTGTTTTGATCATTGCTTTATTGATTTTTGGTAAAAAACTTCCGAATACCATGAGATCAATTGGGAAGAGTGTTGTAGAATTTAAAAAAGGTTTAAAGGGAGTAAAGGATGAGGTTGATGAAGTAGAGGAGGAGATCAAAAAAGTTGATGACAACGATGTTAATGTAAAATAAAAAGAATCAAAGGTTCTCGTAAATACACGTGCTAGTATTGATAGTTTGGGAGAAAGAGCCCTGCATTTCTAAAGAAATGCCTTGAAAAGTTGGTACCCCCAAGGGGATTTGAACCCCTGTCTCATGGCTGAGAACCATGTATCCTGGGCCTCTAGACGATGGGGGCATATTTTCTTTAAAAGTTATCCAGATTAATAAGTTGAAGCTTCAATTTTTTTAGAATGTATCAAATTTGTGTTGGTTAATCAAATTTAAAATATTTAGGTTGGAAATTTTATTTTTTATTGACAAAATTTCTTTTTTGATTAAACTGTGTTAAATGTTCTTTGAAAATTAACAGCATGAGAGCGAAGGATGTGCGATCCTTATATTTATTCTATATATTTGAGTGTTTTTTTAATGTATAGGGTGATGTCGGATTGAAATTTGAGAGTTTTAGAAACATTTGTGAAGAGTTTGATCTTAGCTCAGAACGAACGCTGGCGGCGTGGATTAGGCATGCAAGTCGAACGAGGATATACTCTTCGGAGTATAAGCCGAGTGGCGAAAGGGTGAGTAACGCATAGATGACATACCTTTAGGATAAGAATAGCTTTGTGAAAACGGAGTTAATGCTTAATAATTACGAAGAGAAATCAATTTCCTTCGTCAAAGGGAGGGCAGCAATGCCTTTTGCCTAGAGAGTGGTTTATGTCCTATCAGCTTGTTGGTGGGGTAATGGCCTACCAAGGCGAAGACGGGTAGCCGGCCTTAGAGGGTGGTCGGCCACACTGGGACTGAGACACTGCCCAGACTCCTACGGGAGGCTGCAGTCGAGAATCTTTCGCAATGCCCGAAAGGGTGACGAAGCGACGCCGCGTGAGCGAAGAAGGCCTTAGGGTTGTAAAGCTCTGTCAAGGGTTATGAAATGTAGATGGGTTAATACCCCGTTTATTTGACAAAAGCCCAAAAGGAAGCCACGGCTAACTCTGTGCCAGCAGCCGCGGTAATACAGAGGTGGCAAGCGTTGTTCGGTATTATTGGGCGTAAAGAGCACGTAGGTGGTTTTGTAAGTCAGGTGTGAAAGCCTTCTGTTCAAAGGAAGAACGGCATCTGAAACTGCGGATCTTGAGTGTAGGAGGGGAGAGTGGAACTTCTGGTGGAGCGGTGAAATGCGTAGATATCAGAAGGAACGTCGGCGGCGAAAGCGACTCTCTGGCCTATTACTGACACTGAGGTGCGAAAGTTAGGGGAGCAAACGGGATTAGATACCCCGGTAGTCCTAACCGTAAACGATGGGCACTAAGTAGAGGGAATTACCAATGTTCTCTCTGCCGTAGCTAACGCATTAAGTGCCCCGCCTGGGGAGTACGGCCGCAAGGCTAAAACTCAAAAGAATTGACGGGGGCTCGCACAAGCGGTGGAGCATGTGGCTTAATTCGATGCAACGCGAAAAACCTTACCGGGGTTTGACATGGTAGAAGTAGGAGCCCGAAAGGGTAACCAACGGTATCCAGTCCGTAACTATTACAGGTGTTGCATGGCTGTCGTCAGCTCGTGTCGTGAGACGTTGGGTTAAGTCCCCTAACGAGCGAAACCCTTGTTTTTAGTTACCATCGGGTAATGCCGGGTACTCTAAAAAGACTGCCGTCGTCAAGACGGAGGAAGGTGGGGATGACGTCAAGTCATCATGGCCCTTATACCCCGGGCTGCACACGTGCTACAATGGTCGGTACAAAAGGAAGCAAGACCGAGAGGTGGAGCGAATCCTAAAAAGCCGATCTCAGTTCGGATTGGAGGCTGAAATTCGCCTCCATGAAGTTGGAATCGCTAGTAATCGCGGATCATCAGCGCCGCGGTGAATATGTTCCCGAGCCTTGTACACACCGCCCGTCAAGCCACCCAAGTAAGATGCACCTGAAAACATTTATCTAACCACTTGTGGAGGAAAATGTTGAAGGAGTGTTTTGTGAGGAGGACTAAGTCGTAACAAGGTAGTCGTAGGAGAACCTGCGGCTGGATCACCTCCTTTCTAAGGAAAATTAGAAAAGTAAATTGGTACATCCGACGCTTTTTATGCTGTTATTCTTTGAATTGGTTTTTTTGGGGGTGCTAAACCGTCTGGAAATATTCGGAATACTAGAGGGGCCTATAGCTCAGCCGGTTTAGAGCGTTCCCCTGATAAGGGAGAGGTCAGTGGTTCGAATCCACTTAGGCCCACCATCCTCAGAATAGATTAAGAGCTGCCTGTTTTTCTGGGGATGTAGCTCAACTGGGAGAGCGCGGCCCTTGCAAGGCCGAGGTTAGCGGTTCGATCCCGCTCATCTCCATTGATTGTAAAAAATAAACTGGTAATATTGATGTATTGTTCTTTGAAAATTAGATAATATAAAAACTACAAAAGGAATTTGGGTGATTAAGCTACTAAGAGTATATGGTGGATGTCTTGGTACTAAAAGCTGATGAAGGACGTGGAAGGCTGCGATAAGCTTCGGAGAGCTGTCAAACAAGCTTTGATCCGGAGATTTCCGAATTGGGAAACCTGTCGTAAAGAATGAAATACTTCTTTTTGGTTCATACCGCGACATTGTTATCTGAATAAATAGGATAATGAAAGGAACGAAGGGAACTGAAACATCTAAGTACCTTCAGGAAAAGAAAGAAAAATCGATTTCCTTAGTAGCGGCGAGCGAAATGGAAAGAGCCTAAACTGGTTATATGTAATAGCCCTTATGTGTTGTATAATCAGGGTCGAGGGGTTCGCAGTAAGTGAGATAAGGCTCCTTGGAAAAGATATTATTTTTAGCTGAACAGGCAGGAAAGCCTGACTTTAAAGGGTGAAAGTCCCGTAGGCGAAAAAAATAGTAGATTTTCTTGCGATACCCCGAGTAATGTCGGTCACGTGGAAACCGGCATGAATTCAGGAGGCCCACCTCCTAAGGCTAAACACTTTTGGTAACCGATAGTGGACAAGTAGCGTGAGTGAAAGATGAAAAGAACCCCTGTTAGGGGAGTGAAATAGAACCTGAAACCATATACTTACAAGCTGTAGGAGCACTATGGGTATATTATTTATAATATACTACAGGTGTAACTGCGTACCTTTTGCATAATGAACCGGCGAGTTGCTAGTTGCAGCAGGTTAAGCTCAAAAAAAGCGGAGCCAAAGCGAAAGCGAGTACTAACTGTGCGATTCGTTGCAAATAGCAGACCCGAAACCGAGTGATCTACCCTTGGTCAGGATGAAGTTCCGGTAAGACGGAATGGAGGTCCGAACGCTTTTACGTTGAAAAGTGATGCGATGAACTGAGGGGAGGAGTAAAAGTCTAATCAAACTCGGAGATAGCTGGTTCTCCCCGAAATAGCTTTAGGGCTAGCCTTACGTTAATGGATAGTGGGGGTAGAGATACTGGATGAGTATTGGGGCCCACCAGGCTACCAAACACAACCAAACTCCGAATACCATTATTCAGTGCGTGGGAGTCAGACTATGGGGGATAAGCTCCGTAGTCAAAAGGGAAACAGCCCAGATCATTAGTTAAGGTCCTCAAAATGAACTAAGTGAAAAAGGAAGTGAAAGTGCAAAGACAGCTAGGATGTTGGCTTAGAAGCAGCAATCATTTAAAAAGTGCGTAATAGCTTACTAGCCGAGTACATTTGCGCCGAAAATCAGCGGGACTAAGTTCATTACCGAAACTATGGATCCTAATTTATTAGGGTGGTAGGGGAGCGTTCTATTATAGGTTGAAGCCTTACTGATAAGAGAGGTGGACGAAATAGAAGTGAGAATGCCGGTATAAGTAGCGATAATATAAGTGAGAATCTTATTCGCCGAAAGCCTAAGGTTTCCTGGGGAAGGCAAATCCGCCCAGGGTTAGCCGGTGCCTAAGTTGAGGTCGAAAGGCGTAAACGATGGACAACAGGTTAATATTCCTGTGCCACTATTATAGCGTTTGAGCATGGGAGGACGGGAACGTGATGGTTAGCAAGCCTATGAGACATGGTTTGTTTAAGCCGGAGACACTGCTTCAGGCAAATCCGAAGCAACAAAGTGTCGATGGTGATGACGTTGGCATTATGCCTGGAAGTAATCTGATCGTTCTCCAAGAAAAATCTCGTTAGCGAGCTATTCTGGTGACCGTACTAAATCTGACACAGGTAGGCTGGGAGAGAATCCTAAGGCGCTCGAGAGAACCCTCGTTAAGGAACTCGGCAAAATTACTCCGTAACTTCGGGATAAGGAGTGCCTTTTTTATTGAGATATTTATATCAAGGTGGAAAAGGCCGCAGTGAAAATGTCCGGGCGACTGTTTACTAAAAACACAGGTCTCTGCTAAGATGTATAATTGACGTATAGAGACTGACGCGTGCTCGATGCCAGAAAGTTAAGGGGATAGGTTATTTAGCGAGTAATCGTTGAAGAAGCTTAGAACTTAAGCTCTGGTGAATGGCGGCTCTAACTATGAGAGTCCTAAGGTAGCGAAGTTCCTTGTCGGGTAATTTCCGACGCGCATGAATCGCGTAACGACTTGGACACTGTCTCAACGAGGGACTCGGCGAAATTGTAGTTGTGGTGAAGATACCACATACCCGTGGAAAGACGGAAAGACCCCGTGAACCTTTACTGTAGCTTATTATTGGATTTTGGTACAGTCTGTGTAGGATAGGTGGGAGGCTGAGAAGTTTTGACGTAAGTTGGAATGGAGCCAATGGTGAAATACCACTCTTACTATGCTAAAATTCTAACAGATTACCGTGAAGCCGGTTTCTGGACAGTGGTAAGTGGGCAGTTTGACTGGGGCGGTCTCCTCCAAAAAAGTAACGGAGGAGTCCAAAGGCTTCCTCAGTGCGCTTGGCAACCGCACGTAGAGTGTAAAGGCATAAGGAAGCTTAACTGCGAGACATATAGGTCAAGCAGGTGTGAAAGCAGGGCTTAGTGATCCGGCGGTTCTGTGTGGAAAGGCCGTCGCTCAACAGATAAAAGGTACTCCGGGGATAACAGGCTGATCTCCCCCGAGCGTTCATAGCGGCGGGGAGGTTTGGCACCTCGATGTCGGCTCATCGCATCCTGGGGCTGAAGAAGGTCCCAAGGGTTTGGGAGTTCACCAATTAAAGCGATACGCGAGCTGGGTTTAGACCGTCGTGAGACAGGTCGGTCCCTATCTTCCATGGGCGTACGATATTTGAGAAAATCTGCCTCTAGTACGAGAGGATCGAGGTGGACGAACATATGGTGGTTCAGTTGTTGTGCTAGCAGCATAGCTGAGTAGCTAAGTTCGGCAGGGATAAACGCTGAAAGCATATAAGCGTGAAGCCTATTTCAAGACTAGATATCGTTCTTCGATTTATCGGAGAGAAGACACCTTAAAGACTATAAGGTTGATAGGCCAGAGGTGTAAGTTCGGTAACGAACTAGCTAACTGGTACTAATTAGTCGAAAAGCTTGATCACCCTTATATTTCTTTTTAGTTTTATATTATTTAATTTCAATAGTGTAATTCCATATAATTTATTATGTATTTATGTAGAATTTTCCGGTGACTATAGTAAGTTCATAAAACCCGTTCCCATTCCGAACACGGCAGTTAAGGTTCTTACGCCGATGGTACTGTTGAATAGACGGGAGAGTAGGTATTGCCGGATTTGATTAAAACCCATCCTGATGAGTTATTTTGGATGGGTTTTTTTTGTTTATTACCGACTATTTACTAATTGTAACGGAAAAACGGACAGCTATTTACTGATAAAAAAATGGATGATGCTGAAGAGGTTTTTAGGGATTATATCCAGTCTAAAGGGTTAAAATTTACACCTGAGAGAAAATCGATTTTAAATTACGTCTTTGAAAATCATGGTCATTTCGAAGTTGAAGAGTTACTGTTTGAGATGAGGAAAAACAAAGTACGTGTTTCGAAGGCTACAATCTATAGAACCGTTGCACTGCTGGTAAAGTGCGGTCTATTAAGAGAGGTTATTTTTGGAGAGAAACATACACACTATGAGCATGTATATGGCCATGAACATCATGAGCATCTTGTATGTATAGGGTGTGGCAAAATAATAGAATTTTGTGATGAAAGGATTGAGAAGTTTCAAGACGAGGTTTGTGTAAAGAACAGGTTTAAACCGGAAAATCATCGTTTTCAGATAACGGGATATTGTGAAGACTGTGTAGGTGGACAGAATACCTGACTAAACAGACAACTAGTGTGAAAAGAAAATCATTTCCATTGTTTATTCATTTTTTTTAGAAAGAGTAATATTATGGCACGTGTATGTGAAATTTGTGGGAAGGGAACTTCAGTAGGCTATCAAATAGAGCGTAGAGGTTTGGCAAAAAGAAAAGGCGGAGTTGGAAGAAAAATAACCGGGCGTACAAAACGAAAATTTAAGGCGAATATTCAGACCTTAAAGGCTAAGATAAAGGGAAGTATTAAGCGGATCAAGATCTGTACGCGATGTTTAAATTCTGGTAAGGTTGTTAAAGTTACATAGAGAAGAGATAATGCACAACATTTGTCTGTGGGGCGATTTTGGATATTGACGCGAATGAAATTGATAGAATAGCGGAACTTTCCCGGATAAAGTTGAACACTCGCGACAGGGAGAAATTTAAAAACCAATTAGTTAAAATTTTAGATTATGTTCAAAAGCTAAATGAATTAGACGTAACGAGTGTTAAGCCTACCTTGTATACGTCATCTTTGAAGAATGTTTTTAGAGATGACACTTTGCAATCTTCATACCAACGTAAAAAAGTTATCGATCTCTCTCCTTCTCATGTTAACGGATACTTTAAAGTAACAAAAATTATTGAATAATTATGTACTTCTCTTTGTTGACTGCCGCTAACAAAACACGGTTTTATACTCAAGCCAAGACGCCATTTATATCAAAGATTCATAACTTTAATACCGGTTTAATCTCTCTTTACATGTTAACTCTATCAGACTAAACGGAGACTACATTTTGCTTTTACATGAACTAACAGCAAAACAAATTCGAGATAAGATAGTGGGCCGAGAAATATCAGCTCAAGAGGTAGTAGAGAAACTTTTTAGTTGGATTAAACAGAAAGAGTCTTTAATAAAGGCGTACATTAGCTTGGATGAAGAGGGTGCTCTCGTAAAGGCACGAGAACTAGATGATAGGTTAAGGAATGGGAAGACCGTAGGAATATTAGCAGGTATTCCTGTGGCAATAAAAGATAACATTTGTACAGAAGATATGAAAACAACGTGTGCTTCCAAAATTTTAGAGAACTTTATTCCACCTTATGATGCGTTTGTGGTAAAGAGATTACGACAAGAAGATGCTATAATTATTGGTAAAACAAATTTAGATGAATTTGCAATGGGATCCACGACAGAAAATTCAGCTTTTCACATAACCCGTAACCCTTGGAATACAGAGTGTATACCGGGTGGTTCAAGCGGAGGGTCTGCAGCCGCGGTTTCAGCTGACATCGCTTTTATGGCTTTAGGTTCAGATACTGGAGGCTCCGTTCGCCAACCTGCTTCTTTATGTGGTAATGTTGGATTTAAACCGACCTATGGAAGGGTTTCTCGTTATGGCCTCATTGCCTTTGCATCATCGCTCGATCAGGTTGGCTCTTTTACAAAAGATATTTTTGATGCAGCGCTACTTTTACAGGTTATTTCAGGCCATGATTGTTTAGATTCAACATGTTCAACGGCAGCGGTGCAGGACTATGTGGCTGACATTGACGGTAAAAACGATGGATTGAGAATCGGTATTCCCAGAGAATTTTTAGGGGAAGGCCTCGATTCAGAAGTGAGGAACGCCTTGATGACTGCACTAGAAATTTACAAAAAAAATGGTGCAAAGCTGATAGATTTGTCTCTACCCCATTCGGAATATGCTATCTCAACATACTGTATTATCGCAACTGCAGAGGCTTGTTCAAACCTTGCCAGGTATGATGGTGTACGATATGGATTCAGAAGTCAATCAATTGATGACAATATAATGGATATGTATAGCAGGACACGAGCAGAAGGTTTTGGTGATGAGGTGAAAAGAAGGATTTTGCTTGGAAATTTTGTATTAAGTGCAGGATATTATGATGCATATTATCTGAAGGCATCAAAAGTACGAAATTTGATAAAAAGTGACTTCGACGAGGCATTTAAGAGAGTAGATTTTATTATCTGTCCTACATGTCCTACTACAGCCTGTAAAATTGGTGAAAAGCTGATAGACCCTCTTGAAATGTATCTGTCTGATGTTTATACTAATATTGCAAACCTTGTAGGGATACCGGGCGTTTCTCTCCCCTGTGGTTTTACAGAGACGGGTTTGCCAATTGGTATGCAAATTTTAGGAAGGCATTTTGAAGAGCAACAGATCTTGAAAGCAGCCAGACTGTTTGAGAGGGAAACAGGGTTTCATTTGAAAAAGCCAAAATTGGATTGATAGGGCTATTTATGGAATATGAAGTGGTGATCGGTCTAGAAACTCATGCTGAGCTGAATACAGAAACAAAGCTCTTTTGCGGGTGTAGTACACTATTTGGTTCTGAACCGAACACGCAAACCTGCCCTGTTTGTCTGGGGCTTCCAGGTGTATTGCCTGTTATGAATAGGAAGGCGTTTGAACATACGTTAAAAACAGCCCTCGCACTACATTGTGATATAAACAATTTTGTTAATTTTGACAGGAAAAACTATTATTATCCCGATTTACCAAAAAATTATCAAATTTCACAAAACCATTTTAATATTGGTAATAATGGTTTTGTGGAAATAGCCGTAAACGGGCAGAAAAAAAAGATTGGGATCCACAACGTGCATCTTGAAGAAGATGCTGGTAAGCTTGTCCACCCCGAAGCACCTGAAGCGAGTTATAGCTTAATTGATTTTAACAGAGCGGGTGTCCCTCTGGTTGAGATAGTTACAAACCCGGACATGAGATGTACAGATGATGTTGAAGGGTTTATGCATACATTGAAAAATATCCTACTCTATATTGGTGTTTCTGATTGTAAGATGCAGGAAGGCTCTTTGCGTTTTGAGGCCAGTATCTCACTCTGTAGAAAAGGATCGCAGACTTTTGGTAACAGAGTCGAAATTAAAAATCTCAACTCTATGAAAGCTGTGTTGAAAGTATTAGCGTATGAAATATCAAGACAAAAGGAGTTGCTTGATAAAGGTGAGCAGATCGTTATGGAAACAAGGTTATGGGACGAGATAAACGGCGTGAGTCGGAGAATGCGGACGAAAGAGGAATCTCATGATTACCGATATTTTCCAGAACCTGATCTTGTCCCAGTTGTAGTAGACAGGAAAAACATAGAGAGGATCAAGATGACAATTCCTGAGCTTCCTGCTACAAGACGTCAAAGATTTGCCATTGAATATCACATTTCAGAATATGATGCCGCTATTCTCACTGATAATAAATCCCTGTCAGATTATTTCGAAGAGTGTGTGAAATTAACGAACAGTTCTCCAAAAGAGTTAACGAATTGGATTATCAATGATGTACTCAGGGTCTTAAAGGAGAAAAAACAAGAGATCGAGGAATTTAAAATTTCACCAAAAATGTTAGTTGAATTAATCGAAATGAAGACAGAGATTGGGGGAACCATTGCTAAGGAAGTTTTTTCCGAGATGTCAAATACCGCTAAAGACGCATCAACGATTATCAGGGAAAAAAACTTAATTCCATTAAGTAATACTACAGAATTGGATCTGATCGTATCAAAAATTATTGAAAAAAATCCAAAGGCCGTAGAAGATTATGGCAATGGTAAAGAGAGCGCTTTGTCCTTTTTGGTTGGCCAAACAATGAGAACGACAAAAGGCAAAGCAAACCCCAAAATTCTCATAGAGATTATCAAAGGGAAGTTAGCAAAAAAACCGTAACAGAGGTCACTTATTAGACGTCTTTTGCTTGAATCGTCTTTCGTCCGTTTTCCTGTGCTCTGTTTATGGCTTTGTCTATTAAACAATAAACTGTGTCGCTCAGCTCACTGATGAATTCTCCAGATGTATTGCAATCATTTTCCTTGATATATTCTCTTATTTTGCTAGCGACAACCAGTATTTCTCTCTCCTTTTTCTTTGCTTTCTTTGCCATTCATACTCCCCCTTTAATATTGATTTAGAAGTTTGATTTTTCGGGATGATATCAAAAAAGTTGTAGATGTCAAGTTCTTTTATTGAAAAATTTAGATCATATGATGTTGGGAAAAATTATGAATATCCGAGAAGAAGTAATTTCTAAAGTCGGTAAAATTGTTGTGAAAATTGGAACGCATGTGCTCACGAATGCAGATGGACTCCTAGATGGTAATCAAATTATGGAATTGTCTAGGCAAATTATTAAGCTTTGTGTGAAGGGGTACAAAGTTGTTGTTGTTTCATCCGGTGCAATTGGAGCAGGGGTCAGCGCATTGGGTCGATCGAAAAGGCCTACGATTCTGCCCGAGCTTCAGGCTGCGGCAGCAGTAGGACAAGGTAAGCTTATGGAAGCGTATAATGAATGTTTTAAGAGTCATGGCTACCATGCAGCACAATTGCTGTTAACCCGACAGGACTTTGAAGATCGCCAAAGATATTTGAATACATCTAACACGTTACACGCCTTACTACGTTTTAAGACAATTCCTATTGTTAATGAAAACGACACCATTGCAATTGACGAAATAGCTTTCGGTGATAATGATGCTCTTTCGGCACTGGTTACCAATCTGCTCCATGCCGATTTGCTGATCCTTTTGTCATCAATAGACGGATTATATACAAAGCCTCCAAAAACTGGGCACAAGAATACCGTTTTGCCAATAGTGGGCGAGGTTTCAAATGATATTAAAAAACTTGCATTTAAATTGAAAACACGACAGGGTACGGGGGGGATGGCAAGTAAACTGAAGGCTGCAGGGGATGTGACGAATGCTGGAGAAGCGGTTATTATTGCAAACGGAAAACAGCCCGATATTTTACAAAGAATAATGAATTTTGATAATGTCGGGACACTATTTCTTCCGAGCAAAAAAAAGATTGCTAGCCGTAAACGGTGGATAGGTTTTTCCGTAAGGCCAAACGGGAAAATTTATATAGATGAAGGGGCATACGATGCGTTACACAAGAGAGGTAAAAGTTTGTTGCCTTCCGGTCTTGTAAAGGTTGTTGGAAATTTTGTTAAGGGTGATATTGTATCAATAGTGGATTCTGATAGAGATAGAGAGATAGCACGGGGTCTGATAAACTATTCGAAGGAAGAAGTCCTGAAAATTATGGGGATGAAAACTTCACTCATAAAAAGGGCCTTGGGATCAAAACCTTATGACGAAGTGATTCATCGTGACAACATGGTTTTACTGTAAAATCTCCTTTTTTACGTGTAACACTTACATGTCGTTTCATTGGTTCTTCTAGGTCGAAAAGAAACGTATTACTCTGTGGGTGGTATTTGAGAGTCTTTCTGTAAGCATTATTTGTAAGTAATTTTTACTTGTCTTCTTCTGTTACATTTTATAGGTGAGTTTAAATTGCTCTCTTGGGCCGGAAAAAAGGTGTTTTTTCACAAATTAAGAGATTTTACTCTTGTGAGGTTATGAGTATTTCAGATTCTAATATCCTTGACAAAAGATAGATTGAGCGTATATAATCTTACCGTAATTATGAGTAAATTTGATGATACCTTGCATTTAATAGTGTAATAGGAGGATTTCTTTAATGATTAGATACAGTTGTGACATGTGCGGGAGATCCATTATTCCCGAAGAGGATGTTAGATATGTAATCAAAATCGAGGCATATGCGGCTTGTGAACCTGCAGATGTTGATGACGAAGATTTTGATGAAGAATTAATAGAAGACTTTGATGAAGATGAGGAAGAGGAGTTCAATAATTTTGAAACTGATGAACAAGAAGAGGTTGATTATAAGACTTTCAGGTTTGATCTCTGTAGTAAATGTCATAGTAAATATTTGCAAGACCCTCTTTCGATTAAATCGATTAGGAGAAGCAGGTTTTCTGAAAACTAAATAGTTGGGTATTTTTTAAGATTAATGATAACGTATGCTTAAGCCTATATGGTAATGACAATCACTGAGAAGATTATCGCCGCTCACACTGATCTTGATATAGTTCATGCTGGACAGTTTGTGTATGCGGATGTTGATATATGTCTTGGGAACGATATAACGGCACCGATTGCGATAGAACAGTTTGAAACACTTGGAGGTAAACAGGTATTACATCCTGACAGGATAGTTTTAGTCCCCGATCACTTTACTCCAAACAAGGACATTAAATCCGCTCAGAATGCGAAAGTCCTGAGGGACTTTGCTCAAAAGCACCAAATCAAAAACTATTTTGAGGTGGGGAGAGTTGGAATAGAGCATGTTCTGTTGCCGGAGCAAGGTATCGTGGTCCCAGGAGATCTGGTAATTGGTGCAGACTCCCATACCTGTACCTATGGGGCCCTCGGCATCTTTTCTACCGGTGTGGGCAGTACTGATATTGCGGCTTGCTATGCTACGGGCAAGGTTTGGTTAAAAGTTCCAGAAACGATTAAATTTACCTATTCAGGTCAACTTAACGACTGGGTTTCCGGTAAAGATTTAATTCTTTATACTATTGGTCAGATTGGCGTAGACGGTGCAAGATATCGGGCTATGGAGTTTGGAGGGTCTGTAATTGAGTCACTCTCAATAGATGACCGCCTGGCGATGTGTAATATGGCAATCGAGGCGGGTGCCAAAAATGGAATAATTGCGCCGGATGGTAGCACAGAGGAGTATGTACGCAATAAAGCGCAAAGAGATTACACGTTTTACTCAAGTGATGATGATTGTAACTATGGTGAAGTTTATGAATATGATGTAAGCGCTCTTACGCCCCAGGTAGCAGTACCCAATTTACCCGAAAATGTTCGTCCCGTTGAAGATTTATCGGATATAGGGATAGACCAGGTGGTAATAGGCTCTTGCACAAATGGAAGGATCTCTGATCTGAGGATAGCGGCGGAAATCCTGAAAGGCAAAAAAATCCACTCTTCTATCCGGTTAATAGTTTTGCCCGGTACACAGGAGGTGTATCTGGAGGCATTAAGAGAAGGATTGATAGAGGTTTTTATCAATGCTGAAGGAGTGGTCTCCACCCCGACCTGTGGGCCCTGCTTAGGGGGCCATATGGGTGTTTTGACTGAAGGGGAGCGAGCATTGTCAACAACCAACAGAAACTTTGCTGGTAGAATGGGGCATCCAAAATCAGAAATATACCTCTGCAACCCTGCTGTAGCGGCTGCTTCTGCCATTACGGGCAAAATCACCCATCCTGAATTGATTGCTTAGTTTTTTCGAAAGCGAATTCTTAATAAAATATTTTTCATTTTTGCATATTTGAGGAAAGATGATGATATCGAGTACAAGGATGTATAGTCAAAAGGATCAAAAAAAGTATCTTGGTTTAGATATAGGTTCTGTGAGCATAAAAGCAGTGGTGGTTAATGATCATAAAGAAGTTATCGAAAATCATTACGTAAGGTCCCATGGTCAACCGATAGAAACGGTACTCATCATTTTAAAAGATATACTAAATAGGGTTACGGTTGATGAACTAAATGGTGTTGCTGTGACGGGTTCCGGAGGGAAGCTGTTATCAGAGATAATGGACATCAGCTTTATTAATGAGGTTGTGGCTCAGAGTAAGGCCACTTCGGTTCTCCATCCAGAAGTGAAGACAATCATAGAGATTGGTGGGGAAGATTCAAAATTGATTATGCTTGAGCGTGATGAATCTTTTGGGGAGGCAGGTGATAACGATGGTGTAAGGTTAAAGGTATCCGATTTCGCAATGAATACGATGTGTGCGGCTGGGACTGGATCATTTTTGGATCAACAATCGACGAGGATTGGGGTTTCTATTGAGGATGAGTTCGGCAAATTGGCTTTAAAGTCCAAGAATCCGCCACGAATTGCGGGCAGATGCAGTGTTTTTGCGAAATCAGATATGATACATCTTCAACAGGTAGGTACAGAGATTCACGATATAGTATCAGGACTCTGCTATGCTTTGACGAGGAACTTTAAGAGTAACATAGGAAAGGGGAAGGAGTTTGTAAAACCGATAGCATTTCAAGGGGGTGTAGCTGCAAATGCAGGTATAATTAAGGCATTTGAGGACATACTAGAGTTAGATGATGGCGAACTTATTATTCCAAAGTATTTTAACACTATGGGAGCTATAGGTTGTGCATTGACTCTCATGGAGAAAGGTATTGACTCACCCTTTAAGGGGTTTCTGGCGATTGATGCATATCTGAAAAATCGAAAAGGAAAAGATACAAATCTAAAAAAACTCAGTTGTAACAACTATGAAATAAATGTGAAAAATCACATCCCTGATACGAGCCGTAAGGTGGACGTTTACGTGGGTGTTGATGTTGGATCGATAAGTACGAATGTTGTTGCTATTGATAAGGAGAGAAACGTACTTGCCAGGCGTTATTTAATGACGGCTGGAAAACCTCTGGAAGCGGTAAAACAAGGACTCTTCGAGGTAGGGGAAGAGATACAAGATAAGGTTGTCGTAAAAGGTGTAGGTGTCACGGGGTCTGGCAGATACCTTACCGGTGAGTTCATCGGATCTGATATCGTAAAGAATGAGATAACGGCTCATGCAACTGCAGCAGCAGCAGTAGATAAGAACGTAGATACCATTTTTGAAATTGGAGGGCAGGATTCTAAGTACATCAGTCTGGAAAATGGTGCTATTGTTGACTTTACCATGAATAAGGTTTGTGCGGCGGGAACTGGTTCGTTTCTCGAAGAGCAGTCTGAAAAACTCGATGTTAGTATTAAGCAGGAATTTGGAAAACGTGCCCTGGACTCATGTTGTCCTTCGTCACTTGGTGAAAGATGTACGGTCTTTATGGAATCGGATCTTAACCATCACCAGCAGCTGGGTGTGCCCAAGGACGACCTATTGGCTGGTTTGAGTTATTCGATTGTACTCAACTATATCAATCGAGTAGTTGAAAAGAGGAAAATTGGAGATACCATTTTTTTGCAAGGTGGAGTTGCAGCAAATAGAGGGGTTAAGGCTGCGTTTGAAAAAATTACCGGGAGAGAAATCATTGTACCACCCCATCACGATATTATGGGGGCTATCGGCTCTGCAATAATATCTATGGAGGAGAGGGAATGGGAAAATTCACGGTTCAAGGGGTTTGATTTACGAAAACGGGAATATGAGACGTCTTCGTTTGTTTGTAAGGACTGTTCAAATATCTGTGAAATAAGAAAGGTTATCATAAAAGGAGAATCCCCTCTTCATTATGGAAGCCGTTGTGGTAAATATGACGATGAAAAGAAACTCAAAAGTGGAAAAAACATTCCCAGATTATTTAACGAAAGGAAAAAAATCCTCTATGAGCCTTATGTGAAGAGCAAAAGCACCATTAAAACAAAGAAGAAAACAGAGCGAATAGGTATCCCGCAGGCCTCCACGTTTTTTGAGCTATATCCGATGTGGAAGGCCTTTTTCACAGAATTGGGATTCGAAATAGTAATTTCGAAAAATACGAATCGAGAGGTCATCAATAACGGATTGGAGCATGTTACGGCGGAAACATGCTTCCCTATTAAGGTTGCTCATGGTCATGTTATCGATATGCTTAAAAAGGATATCGATTATCTGTTTCTGCCCAGCGTGATAAATATGACACATGCATCATCCAAGGTGACCCACTCCTATGCATGTCCCTATATACAGTGCCTTCCCTATATTATCCGTTCGGCAATCGATTTGGACTCTCCAAACTTTAAGGTCTTACAGCCCGTAATTCACTTTGAATATGGTGAATTGTTTTTGGATAAGACCTTACGTCAGATTGCAAAAGAGATAGGGAGAAGAGGCTCGACTGTGGAAAATGCCATAAAAAAGGCGAAGGAGACTCAGAAGAGCTTCTACCATCGGCTTGAAAAGAGGGGAGCAGAGGTGTTGGATGGCTTGGGTGACGATGAATTTGCCTTGGTCATTATCAGTCGTCCCTATAATGGTTGCGATTCGGGTGTTAATCTGGACCTTCCTGAAAAGCTTAGGGATCTGGGGGTTTTAGCTATTCCTATGGATTTTCTTACCCTTGATTTAGAGGATATTTCACATGACTATCCAAACATGTATTGGAAATACGGACAAAAGATCCTAGCGGCGGCGAGAGTAATTGCACGTGACAAGAGGTTGTATGGCCTCTACATTACAAACTTTGGTTGCGGTCCCGATTCCTTCATTTCTAAGTTTTTTCCTAAAGAAGTTGGTGGAAAACCGTTTTTGACTATTGATATAGATGAGCATAGTGCAGACGCCGGCATTCTGACACGCTGTGAGGCATTTTTAGATAGCTTGAAGAATGCAAGAACAAAAGAGATTAAAAGGGTTAAAGATAGGAAGTTCAAATATGCTAAAGACCAGAAGAGGACCATTTTTATACCCTACATGAATGATAGCGGGAGATTGGCTGCCGCTGCAATGAGGGCTAATGGAGTTGCAGCCGAGGCATTACCAATGCCAGATAAAGAGAGCCTCGAAATTGGGAGAAAATTTACTTCGGGAAAGGAGTGTTACCCCGCGATTCTCACAACTGGGGATATTGTAAAAAAGGCACAAAGTCCCGATTTTGATCCTGACAAAAGCGTTTTCTTTATGGCAGTGGCGTCTGGACCTTGCCGGTTTGGGCAATATAACCATATGCACCGTTTGGTTCTTGACGATATCGGATTACCTCATGTTCCTATCTTTACTATGGATCAGAGGGACGAATACATGGCAGATACGGGCAGTTTGGGGACAAGCTTTCGTAAGCTTACTTGGGATGGTTTTGTCCTCGTAGACTTCCTACAAAAACTGTTATTGGAGACGAGACCGTATGAGTTGCACAAAGGTGAGTCTGATTCGGTTTATAAGCAGTATCTGAGAAGGGCAGAACACGCTATAGAGTATGGATATGATCTTTTACAGGTTGCGAAAGATGCTGCTGAGGCGTTGAATAAGATTGCGGTTGATAGAAGCGTGCAAAAACCCCTCATAGGCCTTATCGGAGAGAATTATGTTCGCATCAACGAGTTTGCAAACAACTTTATTGAGAGAAAAGTGGAAGAGCTTGGTGGGAAGGTACTCAATACACCTTTTAGCGAATGGATTGACTACATCGCACATGTCAGACGGGAAGATTGCAAAAGAGAAAAGAACTATAACGCGTTTGCGATAGAGTTGATTACCGAAGTGGTTCAGAAATATAAGGCATTTAAGATGTCACGTCCTTTTAGGAAATCTTCAGTTAAACTCTTTAAAGACAGCTCGATAAAAAAATTGATCTCAAAGGGGAGATCATATATCAATGAGTCGTATAAGGGCGATCCTGTCTTAAGTATGGGGAAAGCAGTAGAATTAATTGAGGCAGATTTCGATGGTATTATTCATGTTGCACCCTTTCACTGTATGCCTGGTACTGCTGTGAGTGCGGTTTTAGAGAAATTCCAGAGAGACCACGGGGGTATCCCCTGCTTAAAGTTGACGTTTGATGGGCAGGAGGAGTCCAATTCGGAGACGCGTATTGAGGCATTTATGCATCAGGCGAGTCAAAGAATGGAAAGTAGATTAAATAGAACGGGACAATATGCGATGGTAAATTAACACAATACGCGCTGAAATACTGTATATCTGTTTCCCTCAGTATAAAAACAGTGTAGAGCTAAACAATACAATTTTGTTTTAAAAGATCACTGCAACAAGATTGTAAACTTTCTGATGGTTGAGTATTGGATTAAAAGAGGTTGAGCTAGATATGAAGGGAAAAACTTGGAAATATGGGGACAATGTTAATACCGATGAGATTATCCCTGCCAGATACTTAAATACAACTGATTTAAAAGAGCTGTCGTCTCACTGTATGGAGGATATCGATCCTGATTTTGTTAAGAAGGCGGGTAAGGGAGATATTTTGGTGGTAGGGGAGAACTTTGGGTGTGGCTCTTCACGAGAACATGCACCACTATCTATCAAATATTTTGGGGTCTCTTGCATCATAGCGAAGAGTTTTGCGAGGATTTTTTTCAGAAATGCGATCAACATTGGTTTACCAATTTTTGAGAGTGAAGAGGCAGCAACGGAGATAAACGAGGGTGACGAGGTTGAGGTTGATCTTCAAGTAAGTAAGATTGTTAACCTGACGACACGTAAAGAGTACCCTTTTGCCCCTTTTCCGGATGAAATGAAGGGCATTATTGAGGCTGGTGGATTGATGGAGTATGTGAGGTCGAATCAATTCAATAGTTAGTGTTTGAACTAATTTTTTTAAGCAACCTAGGCGTTACTCTTCATCCGTGAAAAAACAAACAAATACTGTTGTGCATAACCGGCGTACCTGCCGAAATAATCCATTCCGAATTCCCTGATAGTTTTGTTCGGAACACTCTTGTTGTTAAAGTAGTGTTGTTGTATGGTTTTTTTTATCCAGGTATCTACAGGAAATGCTTGGTAGAAACCGAGGGAAAAAAGGAGTATACAGTCTGCGACTTTATCTCCGATCCCGGTAAAAGTTTTTAGTTCATCTTTTGCAGATTGATATGATGTTTCTCTTAACGAATTAAGACGCACATAATCGATGGCTTTATTTGTTTCAAATATATACTTTGCACGAAACCCAGTTTTTGCCTCTTTTATTTTAGCGTAATCATCGATTTCTCCGGGCAACGGAAACGTAAAACTTGAACATTCACCGAGCCATTGCTTCTTTCCAAAGAGCCGGGAAAGAGAGTTGAGCTTTGATTTGATCCTCGGTATATTTGAGGCAGAAGAACAGATAAAAGCTACTAAACATTCCCAGGGGTCTTGCCTTATAAGCCGGAGGCCGTGATACTGCTCAATAGCCTTGTGAATAAACGGGTCTTTGTTAATCTCTTCAAGAATTTTTGTATAATTTTCGTCTAAAGAGAAGAAATAGATGATAAATTCTTGGTTTACTCCCTGGAATTCTATCTCATTCTTCATTTGTTTAATCTTGAAATATTTGTCTCGTGCGTTTATGTAATACCACCCATTAATTTCGTTGAACCTAAATATCTGCCCACTTTCCAGCGTGTGTTTTAAATTGAAAGCATCAGCTATTATCCTGCCCATGTGCCTTAGTGTATCCAAACAATATTTTGTGTCAAGGCAAGAGATAAAAAATTTTTCTTGAAAAAGCTAATTAAATTTACTATAAAGCCTATAATTACAAGACTATATAACATTATTTCTGGCATTACGTTTATTAAGGTAGATAGATGATATGACAAATCTCTTATTTGATTTTATCGAGAAAATAGACAAAGTTAGTTACAAATTTTTGAATGGCAGAAATGGGGGGGTGGTACACAAGGTGAATCCGAAAAAACTTTGCTTTGGAAAAACATTAGAAGAGACAGCGAATGAATATACTTGTGATTCTAAACTACAAACAGCTATCAAAATGGCCCAAGACCACTTGCTGAGGGAACAGGATAAGAGAGAGGGCTTTTGGGTTGGTGAGCTAGAAGGAGATGCCGCATTAACCGCTGAGTACATTATGCTCATGCATTTTATCCAACGGGTCGATAAAAGGAAACAGGAGAAGGCGGCACAGTATTTATTAAGAACACAGCAGGAAGATGGCGGATGGAACATCTATTATAAAGGGCCAGGTGAAATAAGCGTTACGGTAAAATGCTATTTTGCCTTAAAATTAGCCGGCTATTCCCAAGATGATTCATTTATGCAAAAGGCGCGAAGATGTATCATTGACATGGGCGGCATCACCAAATCGAATACTTTTACAAAGATCTATCTCGCTATTTTTGGGCAGTATGACTGGCAGGGGATACCTGCCTTACCGATAGAAATAATTTTGTTTCCCAACTCTTTTTATTTTAATATTTATGAGATGTCTTATTGGTCGAGGTGCATCGTGGTTCCTTTAGGAATCATAATGGCAATGAAACCAAGGCATAACATTGGTGGAGAAGCTGCGTTAGATGAGTTATATGTGTTGCCAAAGGATAGGGTGAGCTATCGACTCGAAAGGGACAAGGGCACACTCTCTTTAAAGAACATCTTTATTACATTAGATTCTATACTGAGACGTTATGAAAAGAGTCCTTTCATTCCTTTAAGGAAACTTGCTATAGAGAAGGCAGAAAAGTGGTTGTTAAAGCATTTTGAGAAATCGGGAGGTTTGGGTGCAATTTGGCCAGCTATGGTTAATTCTGTAATGGCCATGAAATGTCTTGGATATAGAGATGAACATCCTGCGGTAAAGAAAGCGTTGCTTGAAATAGAGAAACTGGAAGTCCATGATAGTGACTCTCTGCATATGCAACCCTGTGTCTCTCCTGTATGGGATACACCGTGGTCAATTTTATCACTATCAGAGTCGGGTTTGCCGCACAACCATCCTTCATTGATACGCGCAGGAGAGTGGCTTTTGGAAAAAGAGGTGAGGAGCTTTGGAGACTGGAGTCTAAAAAACCCTGTAAAAGAACCGAGTGGGTGGTATTTTCAGCATGCAAATGAATTTTATCCGGACAATGACGATACAACCGTTGTATTAATGGCGTTACAGAGCATCGATCTGCCTGACAAGGTTAAGAAGAGAGACGCAATTCTGCGCGGGTTCAAATGGTTTCTGGGTATGCAGTGTAATGATGGAGGGTGGGGCTCCTTTGATAAAAATAATAATAAGGCTATTCTGAATCACATCCCTTTTGCGGACTGGAACGCACTGCTCGATCCAAGCACCAGTGATATCACTGCACGTGCCCTTGATGTAATGGGGAGATTAGGGTACGATGTGAGTTTTCTACCCGCAAAAAAGGCTATTGATTTTCTCAGAAATGAACAGGAGGAAGATGGTTCTTGGTTTGGGCGTTGGGGTGTAAACTATATTTATGGCACCTGGTCAGTTTTGTCCGGTCTCTCTTCAATAAAAGAGGATATGACAAAAGAGTATGTGAAAAAGGCTGCATTGTGGTTGCAGAATGTGCAGAACAGTGACGGTGGCTGGGGTGAAACCTGTAAATCCTACTGGAATCCATCACTCAAGGCAATTGGCCAGAGTACGGTATCTCAAACATCATGGGCTCTATTGGGCCTACTCTGTACTGAAGAGAGAAATTCTGATTCCGTAGAAAAAGGTATCAAATATCTATTACATAACCAAAAGGAAGATGGGACATGGGATGAGGAAGAGTTTACCGGGACCGGATTTCCTCAGGTCTTTTATCTGAGATACCATATGTACAGAAGTTATTTTCCTCTTCTGGCATTGGGAAAATATAGAAATATGGTTAAATGATCTCTTTAAGTAGTTTGATTAACTTCTGTATCGTCCAGCTTAAGCATAATAGAGGTAAAAGATATTGTCGAAGGCCTGATTCGTTATTGATTTTACTCTTTAAGTGCGTAGGATTTTAATCTGGTGCCATATATGGATATCGATAATTTGTTGGAGGTGTAAAGGTCTCTTTTATGGTTCTGGGGCTTACCCATCGAATCATATTGAGAATACTGCCCGCCTTATCATTGGTTCCGCTTACCCTACTGCCTCCAAATGGTTGTTGTCCAACTGCAGCTCCGGCGGGTTTGTCATTAATGTAGAAGTTTCCTGCAGCATTCACGAGAATCTTCTCTGCAATCTTGATTGCCTCCCTGTTGCGAGAGAAAATAGATCCAGTTAATCCGTAGGGAGACGTTGTGTCGCACAGATGGAGGGTCTCTTCAAATGTTTTGTCTTCATACACGTATACGGTGAGAAGTGGGCCAAAAATCTCCTCTTCCATTGTTCGGGAATGGGGATCTGTAGTAACGGCTAAAGTGGGTTCGATAAAATATCCCGTACCGTTATCATAACCTCCTCCCGAGAGGATTGTTGTCTCACTATCGGT
Organism: Candidatus Scalinduaceae bacterium; assembly: GCA_965222815.1. GTDB lineage: Bacteria > Planctomycetota > Brocadiia > Brocadiales > Scalinduaceae > SCAELEC01. The sequence goes on along the minus strand of CBDCUS010000014.1, from coordinate 2,121,218 downwards.
TTTCGTGTATTCAATATACTCTACTATTCTATTAAATGCGGCTTTGTCAATTACGGCGTTGACAAAGTTACCAAAATCCTCCACATCCCCCATCTTTACGGTTTTTAGTTCTGAGATCATATATTCCCTTAATACTGGCCATATGCTGCTTGGAATATAGGCGCGAGATGCAGCGGAGCATTTTTGTCCCTGGTACTCAAATGCACCCCGAATCAGGGCAGTTCCCAACTCATCTATTTTCGTATCATAATGAGCAAATACAAAATCCTTCCCACCTGTTTCACCTACTATGCGAGGGTAACTCTTATAGTTTCGAATGTTGTTGCCAACAGTTTGCCAGATACGATGGAAGGTGGAGGTACTTCCGGTAAAGTGAATACCTGCAAGATCAGGAGAGTTGATGATGATAGGGCCAATCTCATCTCCAGGTCCTGGGATGAAGTTTATGACACCCTCCGGCAGCCCTGCCTCCTCTAAAAGCTTCATGACGAGATATGCTGAATAGACCGCATTTGAAGCGGGTTTCCACAGGACAACATTGCCCATGATGGCCGGTGCGGATGCAAGGTTTGCGGCGAGAGAGGTAAAATTAAAAGGGGTCGATGCAAAAATGAACCCCTCTAATGGACGATATTCTAATCTATTCCATGTCCCGCCTGATGAGATGGGGGGTTGGTTCTCATAGATCTGCATTGCATAAAAGGGGTTAAAGCGAAGAAAATCAATTAGCTCACATGCAGAATCAATTTCTGCCTGAAAGACGTTCTTGCTTTGGATCAGCATGGTTGATGCGTTTAAGAGTGGTCGCCAGGGGCCAGAAAGGATGTCCGCAGCTTTCTGAAATATTGCAGTCCGCTCTTGCCACTCCATCGCTGCCCATTGTGTGGATGCTTTCAGGGCAGCTTCTATTGCCATCTCTATTTCTTTCTTGCCTGCTTTATGGTACGTAGCGATAACGTTTTGATGATCATGAGGTAGGATACATTTTCCTCTGTTTCCCGTTTTTATCTCTTTCCCACCAATGATAAGGGGAATCTCTCTCTGCTGGTTTCTCAACTCTCCCAACTTTCTCTTTATAGTCTTACGTTCAGGTGTGTTGGGGGCGTAGCTCTTTACGATTTCATTGGTGGGCAAGGTAAGGTTAAATTTTGCATTTGACATATTAACTCGCTTTAAAAGAGGTCTTCTTCAAATATTGCTGAGTAATTCAATAATACCATAGGTTAAAAGATAATGCAAATTTAAGGGTATTAGCAAAATACCAGGTACTATTTTTCTCTGCCCTAAGCTATATTTACCATTGATGATACCTCAAACCTCTGTATAATATTACCTACGGTGTCTGCGGGAAATATAACTAATGGTGTTGTACCGCAGGACTATTTATAGAAATAAAAAATTTTAAAAGAAATGGAGATTGTGATGACAAGAGCGTCGGCACGCCATATCCTGGTTGATTCAAAGGATAAATGTGAAGAGATAAAAAAACAGATTGATAGCGGATCGGATTTTGCCGAACTGGCAAAGGAGCACTCTCAATGTCCCTCTGGAAAGCAGGGAGGAGGTTTGGGAGAGTTCTCACCTGGTCAAATGGTCCCAGAATTTGATCGGGTTGTTTTTCATGAGGAGGTGAACAAAGTTCATGGTCCTGTCCAAACAGAGTTTGGGTATCATCTCATTGAGATTACGAGTAGAAGTTAAGTGTATTATTTATTTTTTTTAGTATGTGTGAAAAACTACAACATCCCTGAAACAACTCATGCGGAGAGGTAGACATTTAGTCGTTTATTCTGTACATATACCCTTTAGGAGAAAGAGCAGTTTTTAAGAAAAGAGAGAACAGACGAAGAGCAAAGAGACATTTATTACCTTCACTCTATCCGTGTACCTTTCAGATAAAGGGTAAGAATTTTAACGCACTCGTGAATACGGTTGTCATAAATGTGTCAGACGGCGGGGCCGGTCTGGAGATAATTGGGGTTAGGGACCAGCCCTGTCTTGACATTGATAAAGAGATACTGCTTGAAATAGACACCGGGGCATCAGAGCGACTGAAAATTAAGGCCAGAATAAAATGGACTAAATTGTCTGGTTTGAAAAATTCTATAGGAGTAGAGTTCACCGATCAGAGAGACTTAGAAAAGATTCTCCACGTTGTTTAGTGGTTGAGCTATGACTACCCATCTCCTAACAATTCCGAAATCCTCACGTACTTGAGTAGGCTCCGGTTCCGAAATTGTTACGCGCCTAGTACCTGGGTAGTTTTAGCTCAACCACTAAATACAAAAGGCGTTTTTAAGGGGGAAGAGTTCTGTATCATGTACTGATGCCTGCATTACTGCTTCTGGCTATTGTTGGGTCTACGCAAACTATTAGCATTGCCAGGGAGAAGAGAGGGAATTCAGCTGTTTCCGGTGTAGATAAGAGTAACGTGGCAGATTTTCTCAATAGGTTAGACAGGTATAAGGGGTTTGAACGTGCCGAATCACTGATAACCGTTGCAGAGCTGAAGCGATATAGAGACAATCAAAGTATCGATCTGGTGATTATAGCAGTTGTCAGGAGGATTGACTACCGGATGGGGCACATCCCAGGTTCTCTTCGGGTATGGCGTTCCGATTATGTTGATGATAACAACAAATCTTACCCCGCCGGGGGTATGATTCTCAACAGGGAAGCATTTGAGAAGTTTGCCAGGAGACTTGGGGTCAATAATGATTCAATTGTGGTAATTTATGATCATGAACTCGATGCTACACGGTTGTGGTGGGGCTTTTACCTGTACGGAAAGAGAGATATTCGAGTTCTGGACGGAGGTTTCCAGGCCTGGAAAAAGGCCGGTTACCATACAGACATCTTAGCACCTTCAAAACCAAAACCTGGAAATTTTAAAGCTGTCCAACCAATGCAAGGTTGGAGTGCCAGTATGAACGATGTATGGCTCACCAAGAGTGATCGGGGGTTCCAGCTGTGGGATACACGAGAAAGGGATGAGTGGGAGGGTGATAAACTCATGTGGGGAGCATATCGAAAGGGAAGAATTCCGTGGGCGAAATTCTTAAACTGGAGAGAGTTTAAGCGGCCGGTGGTAGGAGGAGAGAACCCTATAGAGTTTAAGAGTGCTGCAGAGATCCAAAAGGTGATCGAAGAGAATGGAATAGATAGAGAGAAGGACCAGATCTTCTATTGCCAGGTGGGTGTGAGGAGTACGGTAAATATGTTTGCCCTCTATCTTATGGGCTGGGACCCTACCAAGCTACACAACTATGATGGTTCATGGGCTGAGTGGAGCTATTATGAAAAAAACCCCGCCATTATTGAAAATTAAGCCGACAGATCTTAATAACATTTAATTTCTTGAATCTCGAAAAATTTGTTATCATAAAGGTATTGAGTTAATTTAAAATTTCAATTATGGAGAAATGCTATGTGTCAGATGAGTGTTATGGTGGATAGGGAAGGGCAGGAGGAGTTAGTAATGGAAAGCGTTACGCAGCTTGAAGTGGTTGATGAGGGAATCAAGGTGAGTACGTTTTTCGAAGAGCCGAAGTTTGTTTCAGGGGTTGCGGTGAAGAAGATCGATTTTCTTGCTGGAAAGTTGATACTCCAAGCAACAGAGAGAGTCTAGTCTCTGAGGCGACCTTTCTTGCTTTTATAAGAGGAAAACAAGACCGCTAAGGAATGCAGGAATTACAGGAAGGTATAAGAAGGCAAAGCATTTGTTTTTAATCTTTTTTTCTGAGTTTCCTACTTTCCTAAGAGGCATGTTTTTTAAGATTTTGACAACTAAGAAAGTCAGGAAATTCAGGAATAGAACAAAGAGTACCGGTAATTAATTTATTTATTGGAGAAGTTATGTCAGAACAAAGTGTAGAAAAAAAGCTCCAGGTGATGTTACCTCACTGGATCGAACACAATAACAACCATATAGACGAGTTCAAAAAGTGGGAGGGTGAAGTGCGAGCTGAATCAGGAGAGCAGCTAGCCCAATTACTGGAGAAGGCTATTCGTGATATGGAGGAGGCGGGCAAGTCCCTCTCCGAAGCACTTGAGAAGGTCGGTGGGGCATTGGAGGGTGGGCACCACCATCATCACCACCATCACTAGCTGGTGGTTGAACGAAAACTACCCACCTACTGCATTACTGAGTTACCGGTCAAGCACTAGCTAGCTGACAAGTTGGAGCTACGTTAAATAATTACTAAAAAACCTGACAACATTCCCCTTCCCAGGAATTTGATATCTCTAAGCTTCACTTTACCCCTGAATATTCATGAATAATCTGGGGTAAAGTGAAGTATATATACAGAAAGTCCACAGACTTCTGTCACTTCACGAGACATACTTACGTTAGTATCATTTGTTTTCCAAGACATTTTTTGTTATCCATAATTGTGATAATGAGTTTGCAGAGCATTTCAACCCACGCGCAGATTTAGGGAGAATGTTTTTATGATTGACAAATATCTCATCGTGAGATAGTGTTTCCATATGCACGTTATCACTCGAAAGCGTTTACTTGAATTTACTAAAAAACATCCTGATTGTTCCACTGCACTAGAATCTTGGTTTCGGATCGTCAAACACAGTAATTTTAATTCATTTACCGAACTTCGGCAAACTTTTCCGAGTGCTGATAAGGTCGATAATTTAACGGTTTTTAATATTGGTGGTAATAAAGTCCGTCTGATTGCTGCCATACACTATAATACTCATCGAATTTATATTCGTCGTATTCTTACCCATAAAGAATATGATCGAGGTTCTTGGAGGAAATAATGAATATCCAACTTAAAGAAATCGTAAAAGTTTGGCCAGATATCCAGCCCATATTTTCTGTACCACATAATGAAAAAGAGTACAATAAATTGGTCAATCTTCTTGATAGTCTTATTGATGAAGTGGGGAATAATGAGAACCATCCCTTAGCGTCTCTCATGGAGACGATTGGGAGCCTAATTGAAACATATGAAACCCAATGTATTAACGAATTAGAGGGTAATCCGATAGATGTTCTTATTACTTTGATGGAAGAACATGGACTGAACCAGTCGGATCTATCTGAGATCGGTAGCCAGGGAGTAGTATCAGAAATATTATCCCGTAAACGTCTGCTAAATGTCCGTCAGATAAAAATGTTGAGTAAACGTTTCAAAGTATCTCCGGCGGTCTTTATTTAAACAAGCTTCAAAAAAATGACCTTGCTGCTTCAAGAGACATACTTACGTTCTATCATTTTTTTCAGACACATTCTTTGTCATCCAGAATTATAACTGCATAGGAATTTCTATTTTAAGCCTTTTTTTAGACAGGATTGACAAGATAATCAGGATGCAAATTATGTCTATCCTATTATTCTGTCAAAATAAGTAATTCAAGTTATTTTAAAAATATTTAGGAAAGTCCTCTTGAAAAATTGCTTTAAAGTGAATATACGATGTGTCTATTTAACTGCTAGAATTCAACATTAAGGAGGTAAGAATGTTTATCGTAGATGATGTGATCGGAGAGGCGGTTTCATATTTTTTTAAAAGAGTTGAGTCATCTAGGGATCGTCACGATGAAGCAATTGGTTCCATAAAAGTAGCAATGAGAGGATTATCCGCTTCTTTCGGAGAAATTATAGAATTTTATAAAAAATCGAGTCACAAACTTCAGAGATTCCTTGCAGCAAATGATATAGATGGTTTTTGGAATTATCTTTCACAGATGCTTGATGAGGACAGGCTAAGAAACTACTGCAATGATTCCGGAGTCTGCCAAGAACTTAGAGTAGCACAAGACAAGTTATTATCACTCCCGATAGCTTCCGAAAGCAAAGAGAAAAAGTTAATCAGTGATTTTGCTGATCAGTTAGAAGCATACGAAATAGGGCTAATTTATGCACTCAAGGAATATTTTCAAAAGGCAGAGGCAATAGATCTTCTCGCTGCGGCGGGAGCTCGTGATGCGGATCCAAAAGAGGTTATGTCTGTTCTTGATAGGTGCCTCGCTGGCTTAACTATCCATAAGGATAAAGTTGATTCTGTGTTGAACCTTATTCGGGAAAAATCAATGCAAGCTTGGTTATGACAACGAGTTAAACAAGAGGGTCTTTTAGCCTAATGCACCTTAGACCCATTCAGACCCCATTACCATTCACTACAAACGCAATTTTTATGTTAAACATGAAAGAATCAGATTTGATCTAGAATGAAAATAAACATAAATAGCTTCGTTATTATTGCAATTTTTTTTGTCTTTCCCTATATAAGTCTTGCCGACATCACAAATAAACAAGAAGAATTACGAAACAATGAACTAGTGATTAAGTTAATGCAAGAGTACATTGATACCGGAAATAGTGAAAAACAAGATGAAATTAAAAAAAGAATTATTCGAATTGAAAGCAATCCTGATAAACTTAAGGAGTTATTAATTAATTCGGCTAAGTATCATGAAACACAGTTTGCTATTCATGAAAAGTTAGTAAGGTTTAACAATAAAAGGGGAAGATACTTTCTCTATATACCAAAAGGATATAATCCTGATACATCCTACCCATTGATTGTAAGTTTACATGGAGTTGGCGAGGGCGGTGTTGCATCCATGAGAAGATGGTTGAGGCATTCTTACCATGGACAAAAATATATATTTTTGTGCCCTCATTATGGTTCGGGTTATTGGTGGGAAAAGGACGGGGAAGATTTAGTTCTGAATTCAATAAAACAGGTCTGTGCTGAGCAAAACATTGACAACGACAGGATCTATTTGACAGGATTTTCAAGTGGTGCACATGGTACATGGTATATTTCAATCAGAAATCCTGATATCTTTGCAGCTATAGCACCTATTGCGGGAGAGTGTATAATTTCGCAGCAAATTGGGAATCTGTTACACGTACCGGTATTTATCATTCATGGAGTCCAGGATGGAGTTATACCGATTGCCGCAGCAAGAGATGCAAGAGATAGGTTGCAAAAGTTAAACTATGAATTTAAATATCTTGAGATACAAGACCTGAGACACACTTATCCAATAAAAAAGGGCAATGAAATTTTGCAGTGGTTTGGATCTAAGAAAAGGCAATCTCGACCACACACAATTCATTTTTCAGGTAATCTATTGCAGGAAAGATATCTTTATTGGATAAAGTGTAAAGAGATTGTAGATTGTTTCGATTTTCTCGATTCACCACATCCAAATAGAAGACAAGAAAGTTTTAGTAATGATATAGATAGCTTTCATGTAACTGAGTGTCATAGTATTGACATAAAAGTAAAAGAAAATAAAATAATTGTCAAATCACAAAATATTAAGAATATGCTCCTGTTTTTAGATGACAAGTTGATTGATATCGCTAAACCCGTTGATGTAATTGTAAATGACAAATCGAAGTTTTCAGGTTTTGTAAAGCCTTCTATTGATTCTCTTTTTAACTGTATTGATCAAGAGATTGGCAAGCATGGTATTTTTACAAGATGTATAGAGCTGAACAAATTGTAAAGGTAAAATAAATGGGACACTATTAAAAATTCAAGGGAAGTGTTATCGTTCAAGGTGGATCGGTAATGAGTTAAGAAGTCTGATAATAGCTATTTTCTTAAATCGATGAAATTTGAAAACAATATCAGTTAAGGCAATATCAGACTTGATAATATCACTGAAACTGCTTGCCGCGTGATGGGAGTGTTGAGCAGTTATATTAATAGATGTGTTAATATGATTATCACATCTAAGACAGAAGATTGCACTCCTTTTGACTAATACTCCGTTGGATATACAGGAAGATGACCAAAGAAACAGCAGATCTTAAGATATTTTTTGACAGTCCCATGACATTTGAAATGCAGAATATAAAGCCACTTACGGGTCTAACGGGACTATATTTCATTTTTAACAATAAGACAAGAATTAAATACCCTTTCAAAACATCTCGATTGTTATACATTGGAATGAGTGAGAAGAAAACAAATAGCATCGGTAGTCGACTAACAGGGCACTTAGAAGGTAAAAGCAAAAACTGGGGACTTATCAACTACGGCAAGACAGAACAACTATATTTTACTTATATTAACTTCGAAATGCTTCGGAAATTCTGGAGTAACAGGATTGAAGACCTTGAAAGTTATTTCATTCTAGACTTCGTTGAAAAATATGGTGTGTATCCTATCTGTAACAATAAATCCGGGTATGAAATATTAGATAAAAGATTAAGGGCCAACTTCATAATTGATTGGTCATATTTTGAATAAAATACAACAACAGGGGCATTATACCATGAGCGATGAGATCAAAAGCGGTAAAGAGGTAATTGACGAATTCTTCGCAGAGATTATGAATATAGAAGGGGTAGACAAAAAGACTGTAGAGAAGCTAACTTCTTTGTACAGTGAAGGAAAACTGACAGACACTAACATCCAGAATGTAATGGAGAAACTACTTCAAGAAGAACTAGATACAACCGAGGAAAAAGATGGCAAAGATTAAAGCAATTAATATAAGTGGAATGAGGGGTATTAAAAGCACCTTACTGTTAAATTTGAATAACAGATCTATCCTGATATTTGGTGAGAATGGTTCAGGAAAGAGTTCTTTGGCTGATGCTATTGAGTGGTACTATTCAGATCGTGTTGAGCATTTGATTAGTAAAGAAACTGGCGCAACCAAAGGAAGAGGGTCATTGCGTAATCTATTCATTCCTGATAATGAAGATGCATTTATTAACATTCAGTATTCCAACAACAAATTGGATGCAACAAAAGCTATTGACAGTTCGTTAAAGGCATCTACCTCAAACACAACAGAAGATTTCAAAGGTTATTTTCTTGCCACTCAATCTGAAAACCTAATTCTACGCTACAGAGATTTGGTGGAGTTTATTATCGCCACCCCGGGTGAGAAGCTTGAGAAACTCCAAAACATTATTGGCTTTTCTGCTGTTACTGATATCCGTGGTGTTCTCAAAAAGTCTGCTGGAAGAATTGCTCGTGACATAAGATCGGCCAACTATGATAATCAAATGCACTCCCAACAATCTATTGTTCTCGACAACCTCGGACAAAATGCTTACTCTGATGAACAACTATTTACAGGTGCAAATCAACTAATAAAGCCGTTGCAAATTGATAAAGACATTAAATCACATAATGATATCAAGGATGTTCTAAAATCGATTGAAACCAAAGAAGATACGGCTCTTTTAGAGCAAATCAGTTTTTATACAAAGGTTGGAGAAAATTTAACGGAAATTATCGGGAACATTGATAGCATACACTCAAGCTATAAAGGTTATCACACAACCTATACCGAACTTCAAAAAAAACCTGAGAATATTCAGAAACTACAACTCCTCTCTTTATTGAAAGAAGGGCTGAGCGTTTTGAAAAACGATGTTGTGCAGGATGATTACTGCCCACTATGTCTTCAAGAAAAGAGCAAAATTGAATTGATTAAAGAATTAAATGAGAGGATTAAAGAATTAGAGGATCTAGAAGAAGAGAAGGGCAAGTTAGAAGAACAGGGGCAGGAGCTAACAGACATTTTGCGAGTCAACATCAATACGATTGATGGATTACTCAAAGAGAAACTTTTCAAAGAGGAACAGCAAGCTAAACCTCTTGAAAATATTCAGCAACTTGAAATCTTCTTGAATGCCTTTTCTGATGAACTTAAAAAGGAATTGATAGCGAAAGACTCTATTCAGGAACCAAGTAAAATACAGATTGATAAGAAAGAAATAGCTGGACTTGTCAAGGAAGCACATGGCACAGTAAAAGCGCTTACAGAAAGTAAGAGCTCAAATATAAAATTCCAAATTTACACCAAGCTATTTCATGCCGTCACTGCTTACAATCAATATCAAAGCATTAAAAGACGAAAAGAAATACTGACAAAACAACAATTGACATTCCAAGTGCTTTTTGCCGATTTTATTAAAAGGCAAGAGGAAGCTTTGAATGTGTTTCTGGATATGTTCTCCGCAAACATTGATGAATATTACACGACTATGAACCCCAATGAGAAAATTGAGAAGATTAAGCTTGTACCAATCAATGATAAAAACGGCGACTTGGTTGGAATAACAATTGAGTATCGCTTCTTTGATGAGATCAAAACGCCACCAATCGCTTATTTAAGTGAAAGCCATATCAATTGTCTTGGAGTATCTTTCTTTTTAGCTTCTGCGAAAGCATTTAATAAGCAGAACAAGTTTTTTGTCCTTGACGATGTGATTTCCAGTTTCGACAGGCCACACAGATCGAGGTTCGCACAATTGCTAACTGATAAGTTCAGCGACTACCAAATTCTGTTACTTACACACGAACAGGGATTTTTTAAATTAGTGGCCAGTAATGTTAAGAGCAAGGGGTGGCAAATTCGAGACTTGAAGTGGTCAAGTGAGAACGGGGTAGAAATTGAAGAAAGCACAACTGACATTAAGGAACGTATTCTCAAGAAATTTGAGGATAAAAGCACAGATGGACTCGGCAATGATATCAGGATTTATACTGAAAAGGTAATGAAAGAAATCGCCTATAACATAGAGGCACAAGTGCCATTTAGATATAATGAAATCAATGAAAAGAGAATGGCTCCTGAACTATTGAATGCTGTTCATGGTCGAATTTCAAAGAAGGGAGATGGATTAAAGGACAAGGCCGATATCCAAAAACTGAAGGGAATGGCAATGTTCATCGCTAATGTTACGTCCCATGACAATGAGTTCACTGAAAGCATTGAGGACTTAGCAGCAATATGGGAAGATATTGAGAAGACCATTCATATCTTTTACTGTGAAACGTGTAAGAAATACATTTCGACCAAGTATTTTGACAACGTGGAAAGCAAAATCCGGTGTGGGTGTGGTAAGTTGACCTACGATTGGAAGAAGTAATGACCACCGCAAATCAAGTATACACATTTGTCATTCGGTTGAGGTAATCCATAAGTTATTGACAAAGAGACACATAACATATGGTTGCATTCGGCATTTTCCGCTTTACTTTAAAATACAGATGAACTCAAGCATCATGAGAAAAACAGTAAAATTCGTTATTCTAGAAACCATCAATAATCGCATCTAATTGAACTAAATGAGGATTTAAACATGTTTGATTGCCCTTATCTCGTTGAAATCTTGACTCCGAAAGGTATCGATTCAACTGATGTGAAAGATAAGATTACACTGTTTGCGGAGAGATACTATAGAATTTTTGACTCAAAAATGGGGTTTTCCGTTCCAGATAACCCGATGGGGCAGCCAAGGTCCGGTTTTTTGGATGTGCTTAAACAGACAAATCTACCTGTCTTACCTGAAAGGACTGTAATGAACCTGAATACCTTTCACTCTAAAGAAGAGATTGATGGGTTATTGAAGAAGGCCGCAAAGAGGGGTGTCAAGTATTTGCTGGTTATCAGGGGTGATGGAGGTCCTGGTTTATCGAGACTTGATCCTGGAACTATTGGTGGTACTAAAAACGTTGCCACTGCCATTGATCTACTTCGATATATTAACAGAGAATACGCTAATACATTTATTACCGGTTGCGCATATAACCATTACAATCCGGTTCCATTCGAATCAAATCGCTTGCGGGAGAAGATTGAAGCTGGGGCGAAGTTTGTGGTTACCCAACCCGTTATTGGGAGAAACACGAACATCGACTCTCTCTTTGATTTTGATATACCCGTTGTGATTGAAGCCTGGATGTCAAAGAATCTGGAACTTCTTTTTAAGAGTGTTCGTAAAGAGAGAGATGAGAGTATCAAGGCCTATGATCCTGCAAAGAATTTGAGAACCCTCCATGAGGCATACCCGGATAGTTGCATTTACCTCTCCATGCTTGGATTTAGAAAGCCTTGGAGTGAGATCTTGCCAAAATTTTTATCAGACAATATATAACCTATCTTGAGTGATGTTTACAAAAATCAATGTGTAACCCCCCCTTTGTCCCCTCCTTTCCAAGGAGGGGACAAAGGGGGGGGGTTTATGTCACGTACTAGATGGTACAAGTTTTGCCATGTATTAATAAAAATGAGCTTGATATATCCATTTTACATAGTAAAATGGAGTTGTGTATACCAGATTGTTGAAAATCCAAAAAGGAAAAAGCCTGTTTTTGTTTGGCCCAAGAGGAACAGGGAAATCTACATGGGTAAGGTGTAATATGCCAGATGCAATATATGTAGACCTGTTGGAATCTGATATGTACACTAGGCTTTTAGCCCATCCTGAAGATATTGAAAGCTATATTCCTCCCAAATTCAGTGAATATATCATTATTGATGAAGTTCAACGTGTCCCTGAGCTGTTAAATGAGGTTCACCGTTTAATTGAGAGTAAAAAGTACAAGTTTATTCTTTTGGGGTCCAGCGCTAGAAAATTGAGGAAAAAAGGGGTTAATCTTCTGGCTGGCAGAGCAATAAACTATTTTATGCATCCTCTAACTGTGAAAGAGCTGGGAAAAGATTTTGAGTTGACCCATTCTCTAAAATTCGGCCATTTGCCAATGGTTTATACTGATCCTGATCCTGAAAAGTATTTGAATTCATACATAAAAACCTACCTGCGTGAAGAGGTTATGCAAGAGGGATTAACAAGAAATCTTGGAGCATTTTCCCGTTTTCTTGAAGCTGCGAGTTTTTCACAGGGATCGATTCTTAATATTACTGAAGTTTCGCGGGAATGCGGAGTACACAGGAAGGTAGTTGAGAATTATTTCTCAATATTGCAGGACCTCCTTATCGCAGAACTTATCCCTGTCTTTAATAAAAAGGCAAAACGCAGGATGACCGCACATCCAAAGTTTTATTTTTTTGATGTAGGAGTTTACCGTACCATTCGTCCTGCAGGACCTCTTGACGTGCCAGAAGAGATTGAAGGGATCTCTCTTGAGACTCTGTTTTTAGAAGAGCTCAGAGCAGTTAATGAATATTACAACATGGGATACGATATTTACTACTGGAGAACGTCTAACAATATTGAAGTTGATTTTGTTGTATATGGAAAAAAGGGTTTAAAGGCTTTTGAAATTAAACGGTCACGAAAATTCAAAAGTAAAGAGTTAAACGGGCTTAAATTATTGATGAAAGATTATCCCATAGCAAAAACGTTTTTTGTTTACGGGGGAAACAAGACTCTGTATATTGACGACATCTGCGTAATACCGTATGAAGAGTGCCTAATTAATTTAAACAATATTTTGAATGAACAATGAGATTTGTTGTCGCTCAATTTAGCATTTTTTAAGGGAAAACCTGCCCTGGTGCGATCCATCCTGCGGTCTGGGCCAGGTTGAGGAGAAGACTATGAAAAGGGTTGGAGCACATGTGAGTACAAGTGGTGGCGTTGAGAACGCACCTTTGAATGCAAAAGAGATAGGGGCCAAAGCGTTTGCCCTTTTTACGAAAAACCAGAGACAGTGGAAGGCAAAACCTCTCACGAATGAAAACATCGAGAAGTTCAAACAGAATTGTGAGGACGCTGGCTTTCCACCGGAACAGATCCTTCCTCATGACAGTTACTTAATAAACCTCGGACATCCTGAGAAAGAGGGGTTAGAGAAATCGAGGGATGCGTTTCTCGATGAGATGCAGCGTTGCGAACAGTTGGGACTCTTGATGCTCAATTTTCACCCTGGGAGCCATCTTAAGAAGATTTCTGTAGATGCATGTTTGAAACGGATTGCCGAGTCTATTAATATTTCCCTGGACAAGACCGAGGGTGTTACAGCAGTGGTTGAAAATACTGCGGGACAGGGGACAAACATGGGATTCAAATTTGAACATCTGGCCGCTATAATAGATGCGGTTGAAGACAAAAAGAGGGTTGGCATCTGCCTCGATACGTGCCACACCTTTACTGCCGGTTACGACATTCGGACAAAGGAGACCTTTGAGGCCACAATGGATGAGTTTGAGAGAGTCGTTGGTCTCAAGTATTTAAGGGGTATGCACCTCAATGACTCCAAACCCGATTTGGGGAGCCACGTAGACCGTCATCATAGTATTGGGAAGGGGAAGCTGGGAGTTGAGCCCTTTCGATTTATTATGAATGATAGCCGTTTTGAAGAGATACCTATGGTTCTTGAGACAATTGATGCTTCCATCTGGGCGGAGGAGATTAAGTTGCTCTATAGCCTCATTGATTGAACCAAACTATCCATCTACTGCGTTGCTAAATTTGTTCCGCAATCCTCACGTACTTGAGTACTCTCCGGTTCCGAAATGATTACGCGCCTTGTATCTGGGCCGTTTTGTTCAACCACTGCTTATTAATTGTATAGGTAAACTCGAACAAAGCCCATCTTAGTGTTCTCTGTGACTTCGTGTGAGGATTAATTAATTTAATTTTGAAACTAAAGTACTTGCAGGTTCCTGTTGTTATTATTTATATAAACAAAAAAGCCACCATTCAATCAAATAAACAGATCGAACGGTGGCTTTTCAAATTAACATCGTATTCTCCAATCCAAACTTCCAGGAATTGAAGAGTGTGGTAACTATTTACGGCCGTTACCGTTGCCGTTTAATTTTTCAATCTTGATCGCACATGACTTGTACTCAGGGATCTTACATACCGGATCGAGTTTGTCGTTCGTCAGGAGATTTGTCAGAGCGTCTCTATTGTGGAACGCAAGGAAGGTAAAGCCCGGCTGCACTCTGTCTGTTAAGATTACTTTTACCTCCATCTCACCTCTCCTTGAACTGGCAAGTACCTTTTCGCTGTCCTTTATGTTGAGCACTCGGGCGTCAAACGGATTCAGCTCCAGTGACTCTTCCGGCCATTTCTCCATTATCTTAGTTGATCTTGTTGTCATCGACCCATTATTGTAATGCTGTCTTCGACGACCGGTTGAAAGGATCAACGGGAACTTATCATCAGGTAGTTCAGCCGAAGCAATGTGTTCCTTGAAATTGAACTTGGCTTTACCATTCGGTGTGATAAATTTATCTTCGTACATGATTTTAGTACCAGGATGATCTTTGCTTGGACATGGCCACTGGATTCCGTCAGGATTACATCTTTCATGCGAAACACCTGCAAACATAGGTGCAACACTTGCAAGCTCATCCCATATCTCAGATGCTGACGAATATTCCATATTATTAATTCCAAGCGCTTTTGCTACCATGCATATGGTCTCCCAGTCCGCTTTGCCACACAGTGGATCTATCGCCTTTCGAATCAGCTGAATTCTTCTTTCCCCATTGGTGAATGTTCCGTCCTTCTCCGCATGACTTGACCCGGGGAGAATTACATCAGCAAACTCAGTAGTCTCCGTTGGCAGGATATCCTGAACCACAAGGAAATCTAATTTCTTCAGTCCGCTTTTTACGTAATTTACATTGGCATTTGTATGGGCAGGATCTTCACCGAAGATATAGTAGCCCTTTAACTTGCCCTCATTCATCGCAACATCCATCTCTGTACATGTCAAACCAATCTTATCATCCAGCTTGGTTTTCCATGCTTCTTCAAATTTCTTCTGTGCCTTTTCATCACCAACGTTCTGATATCCAACAAATTTATTAGGCAGAGCTCCCATGTCACACGCACCCTGTACATTATTCTGTCCACGGGTTGGATTTATTCCAACGCTTGATCTTCCAAGATGACCGGTAACGGTAGCCATGTTTGCAAGCGACATAACGTTGGCTGTGCCGGTTGAATGTTCTGTCATTCCAAGACTGTAAACAATCATTGCCTTGTCAGTCGAAGCGTACATTCTGGCCGCTTGGATTATTCTGTCCTTGGCTACTCCTGTTATACCGGAAACATATTCAGGTGTATACTTCTCAACACCCTTCTTCAGCTCTTCATAACCCTCAGTACGATTTCTGATAAATCCCGAGTCTTCAAGCCCCTCTTTGATGATTACGTGAATAATACCGTTCAAGAGAGCGATGTTTGTACCCGGCTGCAGATTTAGCCATACATCAGCCTTTTCCGCAAGTTGTGTCTTTCTCGGGTCACCTACAATCAGTTTTGTTCCCTTTTTCAAGGCATCTTTTATCTTAAGTCCTATAATCGGATGCGCTTCATAAGGATTAGCACCTATCACGAATAACAGTTCCGTATCACGTATCTGATCAAATGAATTAGTCGCAGCACCACCTCCGTAACATGCGGCTAACCCTGATACGCTAGCGCTGTGGCATACTCTTGCGCAGTTATCAACATTATTAGTACCCATCATTCGTGCCAGCTTCTGGAATATATAGTTCTCTTCATTCGTGCATCTTGATGAAGAGAGGAATCCCAGGCTGTCCGGACCATGATTTTTCTTAATTTCGGTAAACTTTTCGGCTATGAGGGAAATTGCTTCATCCCAGCTGGCCTCTTCCAGTTTTCCGTTCTTTCGTATCAACGGTGTCGTAATCCTGTCCTCATGATGGATATGTTCGTATCCAAATCGACCTTTTACACAGAGACTTCCTCTATCATTAACCGGCGCTTCAAAGCATGGTGAAATAGAGACGACCTTTTTGTCTTTTACATTCAAAAAGTAGTTACAGCCTGTTCCGCAATATGTACAGGTGGTTCTGGTCTTTTCAAATTGCCAGGGTCGTCCTTTTCCTTTTGCAGATAGTTCCTGTAATGCTCCAACCGGACACGCGTCTATACATTGACCGCAAAGTTCACAATCTCCCTCTTTAGATATATTTGAAGCGTTGGGAGTACCTAATGCCGTAAAACCACCAGCCTTAAATCCGAGTGCATATGAACCCTGGAGTTCACCGCAGGTACGTGCACATCTGGTACACATAATACATTTATCTTTATCCCACTCTATAACTCCATTGTTTGGGAGTTCTGGGAATTTTCGAATAGTCTGCTGGCTCCATTCTGCATGTACACCAAACTGGTAAGCATAATTCTGGAGTTTACAATTACCTGTTTTTTCACAGGTCATACAGTCATTAGGGTGGTTGCCGAGTATTAACTTCAGGTTGTTTCTTCGGAGTTCGGTAATGTTGTCACTTTCCGTTACAACACTCATGCCATCCCAGACAGGAGCGTTACAGGCTGTCACAGGCCCAAGGTTCCCGTCTACTTCAACTACACACATTCTGCATTGTCCAAATGGCTCTAGTAGATTCCAATGACATAAATGTGGTACGTGGATATTGTTTTTCTTAGTAACATCAAGGATGGTTTCACCATCATTTGCCTCATATACTTTGTTGTTAATTTGCAACGAGATTTTTTTCATGTTTCCTCCTGATTTGAATCGTCTACTAAAGAATGAAAAATTCTATTTTATTGAAATGGATTGTACAACATAAAAAAAAGCCTTTACATAAAAGGCTAACGCTATAATCCTCTGAGTATTAAAGCCTTAGCCTTCTTTAAATGCTTACTTGTATAGGGTTATTCTTATACTAGCCAACTGTTTTGTGAATTGACAAGCAATTAAACACACCTAAATGAAAAGCTATTTATCCAACCTCAGCAGTAGCTGAAATTTTTGTCTCAATGTAGTTTAGAGCCGATGTCTTACACGCCTCAACACACGCTTTGTCGTCATATCCTTTGCAATCATCACAGTTAATTGCAACATTCATCTCTGCCTCTTTTGTAATTGCCTTAAAAGGACAGGCATCGATACAGGCCCAACAACCGGTACATTTCTCTTGATCAATGATGACGTTTCCATCCTCAAATTTGGTTATTGCGCCGTATTCACATGAGTGCTTGCATTTAGGTTTAGCACAATTCTGACAATAGGTTGCATAAGGCCTGTCTTTTCTATAACTTATCTTTATTCGAGAGAGTGGCGCAGGAGTTTCTAAAGGAGAGAGATATATATCCTTAGCTTGTGAATGTCGGACTGCACACTCAATCATGCACCGCTTACAGGTAACACAGTTCTTGCTCGTGAATTTTTTATTTATCATCTTTTAAAACACCTCGATAGAAATTTGCTCTTTCCGTTAAGAGCTTTTTCAACTAATAAATTTACAGTATACTAATTTAATTATATATTTTCAACGGTTTTTTCGGATCAAGATTATTCTTGTATCCAATTGTTATTTACCGGTGATTTATCCTTTGACAGCATCAATAAATTTCCTGATTAATTGCCTCTCTTTTTTGCCAGGCATCATCTCCACGCCTGAAGATACATCGACACCGTAGGGATGTGCAATACGAATTACCTGTGAGACATTCATATGGGTAAGTCCACCCGCAATTATTAAGGGTATGGAAGTCTTCGCTTTCCCAACAATCTCCCAATTAAAGGTGGTTCCTGTTCCTCCCCTTTGATTTTCTGCATATCCATCCAGCAAAAAAGCATCTGCTTGGTAGTCTTGTACATGGTGAATGTCCTCTTCATTTTTTATTCGAAAGGCCTTAATGATCTTAAACTCTCTTAAGTGGTGTAAGAAATCGGGTGGCTCGTCACCGTGAAGTTGTATGGTATTGATGCAGCAATACCGACACGTATCTTCAATGCTTTTGGTCGTTTCATTGACAAAGAGCCCTACAACCGTAACAAACGGTGGCAATTTTTGGACAATCTCCTTAACTTTTTCTTTTGTCACTTTTCTCTTGCTCTCGGCAAACACAAAACCGATAGCGTCTGCTCCGTAATCAATTGCCATCTTCGCATCTTCTAAATTTGTAATACCACAAATTTTTATCCTGGTCATCTCTCACACTTTCCTCATGAACAGTTTTAATCTAAGAAGTTAGGTAAAACACTTGAAATATTTTATTTGTAATAGAATGTAAGTGTCAAACATATCGGTTTTTATCTTTTAAAGTGTCCAATACAAGCTGCTATAGTATAGCCACAGTAGCTTTTATTGCAATAGAGTTATTGTGCTCTTATTATGGGTTTTTCAAGAGATGATTTCTCTTAAACATGAGGGGAAAAAGTAGATTATTGTCGCAGCCTATCGAATTATTCTTTTCTCATCTCATTTTATTCGTGGTTCACTGCGTAGTTTGAGAAAAGTAATATAATGCCTAGAAATCTTTTTTGAGGATCATACAGAAATCATCCAATTCTTTGGTGAAATCGATTAATCATTTGACAATTTTTACTGAAAGTTTATATAGTACTGAGCTAACTTATCTGGTGTTATGAGAATTACAATGAGCTTTTATCACACATCTTACGCAATGTGTGATGCTATATTTGTGGACTAGGGTATGGAAATCAAGGTAGAAGATTTGATGGTTAGCAGTGGTGTGAAGTTCGGTACGAGCGGGGCTCGTGGTCGAGCCGTTGATATGACAGATTTTGTCTGTTATGTATATACAAAGGGATTTCTGAGCTACCTGGAGTCTATCGGAGAACTGGAAAAGAGTGGAATAGAGGTTGCGCTAGCCGGTGACTATCGGCCGAGCACCGACAGGATCATGCATGCTGTTCATAGAGCGACGGTAGACATGGGGTATGTTCCGGTTAATTGCGGTAAGATACCCTCTCCGGCTGTATCCTTATACGGTATTGTCAACCGGGTTCCATCGATAATGGTGACCGGTAGCCATATCCCTGCAGACCGTAACGGTATCAAGTTTAATAAGTCTACCGGAGAGATCTTAAAAGAGGATGAGGCGGGTATTCGTGAGCAGTTGGTACGTATTGACGATAACCTCTTTGCCCAAGATTCGACTTTTGTGTCGCCCCCCATTGAGGAATCGACACCTACGAACTGTGCTCGCGACATGTATATTGCACGATACCTGGACCTCTTCCCCGAAAACTGTCTAAAGGGCAGACATATTGGTATATATCAACACTCAGCTGTTGGACGCGACATTCTTCTAGATATAATCAAAGGCCTTGGGGCTGAGGCGGTTGTCTTGGGAAGGTCTGAAACGTTTATTCCCGTAGATACCGAGGCGATACGTCAGGAAGATATTGAGTTGGCGGCATATTGGGCAGAGACAGGATCTTTTGATGCAATCATATCTACCGATGGTGATAGCGACCGTCCATTAATTTTTGATGAAAAAGGGAGGTGGCTGCGCGGTGACGTGGCCGGTATTCTCTGTGCAAGGTATCTGGGTGCCGACTCGGTTAGCGTTCCCGTTAGCTGCAATAGTGCCGTTACAAAATCGGGATATTTTAAAGAGGTAATCCGTACTCGAATAGGATCTCCCTTTGTTATTGAGTCGATGATTAATGCGAGTAAAGGTGGGGCACAAGCGGTAGTCGGTTACGAAGCAAACGGCGGCTTCCTGATCAACTCTGACATTCCACTGTTTGGAAAGAGGCTTCGTGCTCTTGCTACACGTGACGCGGTTATCGTACACCTGTGCATCATTCTCCTTGCAGCCAGGGAAGGCAAGAAGATCTCTGAACTTGTGGCTGATCTCCCCGAACGTTTTACGGCAAGTGATCGATTGGTAGATTTTTCCCAGGAGCGCAGTAAGTCCATCTTGGCTATTTTCACAACCGGGGACGAAGCAGAAGATAAGAAAAAGGCTACAGATACTTTTGGTAAACTATGTGGAAATTGTTGTCAGATCGACCGGACCGATGGTTTGCGTATGACGTTTGATAGTGATGAAGTCGTCCACCTTCGTCCCTCCGGAAATGCACCCGAGTTTCGCTGTTACAACGAGTCGGCTACCCCCGAACGAGTAGTTGAGCTTAATGCTGCCTGCATGAAAGTCCTGAATACATTAGAGGTGACTACCGAAGACTAGCAGAAGAGCAGATTGGTAATTTGGGATCAACCACCGGGATTCCGCTCAAGTAATGGGTAATGAATGCTTAGCGCTTGCTTTTAAATCCCTTTTGGTTCATAATATACCCTTCCCGCATGATACTTTTTTAGTAGTCAGCAAGTAGCTGATTGGAGTAGGACTAATTAGATTATAGAGGTTGTTTTTTTGTCGATTAATTTATAGTTCCGCATAGCTTAAAATAAAATTTATGAGAAGCATTGATAGAAGGAGGGATATTTTATGAAAAAGATAGAGGCAATAATTCGTCCGGAAAAGTTTGAGATGGTTAAGGATGCTCTTACAGAGAAAGGTTTTGGGGGGATGTCTGTCACACCAATAAAGGGACATGGTAATCAAAAGGGTGTGAGTGAAGTGTGGAGAGGGAAGAGGTACCGGGTGGATCTTCTGGCAAAGACAAAGCTAGATATTATTGTTCATGATGATGCTGAAGAAGATGTGGTTCAGACCATTCTTGATGCAGCACAGACAGGAAGTATTGGAGACGGGAACATATTTGTATCTGATATCTCAAATGTATACAGGATCCGTACAGGTGAACAGGGTGATGCAGCAATGTAAGATAGCGATATTCAAGGAATGGATTTTGTGTTAGTTGGATAGGATTATTTTTGAAGTTACTTCTCGTAACACATTTATCTCCATTGGCTTTGTTAAATACTTAACGTGGTTTTCAGTAAAAAATGCCTGATCTTTGTTAGAGAGATAACCGGTCATAAAAAGAAACCTATTAATTGATGTGGGAAATTTTTTTACTACTTCTTGAAACAGAGATAAACCATCCATTATTGGCATATTAATGTCAGAAATTATTAATTTATAATATTTCTTCTCGATTAGCTTAAGCGCTTCTTGTCCGTTATGGGCAATATCAATATTACCTGAGTGGCTAAGAAGTGCTTCTAAGAGTTGAGTTATTATATGTTCATCATCCACGATCAAGATGTTTTCAACCCACAATGGGGGCAATTCAGTTATTTTTTTTAATCCTTCTATTCCGCCATTGACGGTTTCCAGAAAGTTTTCAATTTTTTTTATGTGAGCTTGCATTCTTGCTGAAACATATTTGAACTCATTGGCTTCTTCTTTTAGAAGATTAATAACATAGAGAAAAATGTCGTTACATTCTGAAAGTTCTACTTTGACAAGCTTCTTGATTAATTCGTCTATGGAAAGGGAATTTTTATCTAAACCAACTTGCAGGTCACTAAAGCTTCCAGAGATTTTGTTTCTGGTCTCTTGGTCAACTATAATAGCTGGAACGAAAGCAGGTTTCGATATAAAATATTCTTGTGCACTTCCCATGACTTGGTAATGCCAAGCTTCATCCTCAGCAAGGTCATCAAGGAAATTTCTCAATTCAGGATGATCAGCATAGATTGAAGCAGCTTGCAGATAAACTTTATTTGCTAAATGTTCAATTCCTCGAAGCCATTTAATAATATCATTCATGCTCGACCTGTTCTTCTTCGTTTCTCTTTTATGTTTTCTTTACTGTTTTACTTCTGAATTCTTGATTCCTTTTTCAAGTTTGTTGTATTGCCCCTTTGTGATGAAAACTCTTTGATGGAAAGGATTTTCTCTGTTTTGTTTCAGCTTATCCCTTTGGTCATAATCCCAATTAAGGATTTTTCTTACTTTCAAATCCAAGTCGATAATACCCTGTTTATTTGTCTTCTCTCTTTTTAATCATAAATTTTCCATGCTGTTAGGGAGTGATCCGTTTCATTTCAGGTTTTAAATGGTTCAATATATAATACAAAAGTTTTCGATTTTCTCAAGGCACATTTTGGAGGAATGGGTTCACCGAATATTTACGGTCGACCTGAGATGAGGATGTGGATATGAAATAGATGGGATTGACCAAGATAATCAAGATACAATTAATGCTTTTCCTCTTATTCTGTTAAAATAAATAATTTATTTCTTGATAGAAACCTCCAAGTTGAACGAAAACAGCACAGATACAAGGCGCGCTGATTTCGGAACCGGAACGTACTCAAGTACGTGAGGATTACGAAATTATTACAGCAACGCAGTAGGTGGGTAATTTTCGTTTAACTTGAAAAACAAGCTTGATTATTTTTGCGATATATAGTAAACGTAGGCACATGCAGAACGAAACACATGAAAACATAGTAGTAATCGATTTTGGTTCGCAGTACTCTCATCTCATCGCCAGGAGGATACGGGAACACAACGTATATAGTAAGATCGTATCGTATAAGACGAGTCCCGAGGAGATTCAACAGCTCAATCCCAAGGGCATCATCCTCAGTGGCGGTCCAGCCAGTGTCTCAATAACTGATGCACCTCGATGTGACGAAAAAATTCTTTTCATGGATATTCCAATCTTGGGAATATGTTACGGATTGCAATTGGGCAGTCAAATCTTGGGTGCGAGTATAAAACCTTCAGAGAATAGGGAGTACGGAAGGAGTGTGTGCAGGATTAAAGACCACTCCCTTCTCTTCCACGCATTAGAAACTACCATTGATGTCTGGATGAGCCATGGAGATCAGGTAGCGGAACTGCCGGATGATTTTGAAGCGCTTGCCTATACGGAAAATTGCCCATTTGTTGCTGTAAAGCATAAGAAGAGAAATTTTTACGGAGTTCAATTCCATCCGGAGGTTACACACACACCGTCTGGGAAGCAGATTCTTCACAATTTTCTCTTTCTGATCTGTCATTGTGCCGGTGATTGGGAGATGAGCTCATATATTGATAGGACGGTGGATGAGATCAGAGAGCAAGTCAAAGAGGAGAGGGTCATATGTGGTTTGTCGGGTGGTGTCGATTCAGCTGTTGCGGCAGCCCTTATCTATAAGGCAATAGGGCGTAATCTCTCTTGTGTACTTGTTGATAATGGATTATTGAGATCAAACGAATCTGACGAGGTTGTGAATGCCTTCAGAGACAACTTTAAGGCTGACCTGCACCTTGTGGATGCAGGGGAAAGATTTTTGAGTCGATTGTCCGGTGTTGTTGATCCCGAAGAGAAGCGGAAAATTATCGGTCATGAGTTTATCGATGTCTTTAAGGAAGAGGCTAGAAAATTGGCCGGCATAAAATTCCTGGCTCAGGGGACCCTCTATCCCGATATCATTGAGAGTGTCGCTGCACATGGGGGGCCCACTGCCACGATAAAAAGCCATCACAATGTCGGTGCACTGCCGGCCGAACTAGGATTTGAATTAGTTGAACCCCTGAAAGAGCTCTTTAAGGATGAGGTGAGGCGTATTGGTTTAGAACTGGGGTTACCTGAGGAGATTATATGGCGGCACCCTTTCCCGGGTCCTGGACTTGCCATAAGGATAATTGGTGAAATTACGGAAGAGCGAATATCAATTCTCAGAAATGCGGATGACATTATGATAGAAGAGATCAAAAATGGGGGGCTCTATCGAGAGATTGCACAGGCATTTGCGGTGCTCTTACCCGTGAGCAGTGTCGGCGTAATGGGAGATGAGCGGACCTACGAAAATGTTATTGCGTTGAGGGCAGTAAATACCCACGATTATATGACGGCAGACTGGACAAGACTACCCCACGAATTACTGGCCAGGATCTCAAACCGCATCATCAACGAAGTGAGAGGCATTAATCGGGTTGTTTATGACGTTAGCTCAAAGCCACCCAGTACGATTGAATGGGAATAACCTATTTCGTGTTGGAACGAAAACTACCCATCTACTGCGTTGCTGTAACAATTCCATAATCCTCAAGTACAATGGTACGTTCCGGTTACGAAATTGTTACGCGCATTGTGCCTGGGCAGTTTTGGTTCAAACACAGGGTTTTTGTTCACGCACTATTTCAAAGTGTAACATAATTCCGTGTTTCTTACCTTTTGTTTCCTCTTGCAATAAAAAAGGCGAGGCACTCTTGCGCCTCGCCTTGTACTAATACTGAATAGAAAACAACCTACTTTTTGCTAGTATAGTCGTTACTATTTTCCACAACTCGAACTTGCTGCATTAGACATAATTTCGTCCTTTTCCTCCTCTGTTATCAACCCCTGTTCGAGGAAGCTATTTGCACTTTTCGCAACACTGGAAACATACTTACCATGGTTCTTCCATTCTTCAGTTGTGCCGCGAGGTCCTTCACATGGATTAAGCTGATCAATGGAACAACCGTTTGCAGGATCAACAATTTCTCCAAGTGGGGTAAATGCACAGACATCACTGCTGTTCAGCACTCCGTCTCCGTCACGGTCATCGTCACAGACATCACCAAGCCCGTCACCATCAAAGTCATCCTGAGTAGTGTTGGCGATTAACGGACAGTTATCATCGCCATCTGCCACACCGTCATTATCATCGTCTGGATCACAGACATCACCAAGGCCATCATTATCATTGTCAGCCTGATTCGCGTTGGCGGTTGTCGGACAATTGTCCACATCGTTGTTCACACCATCACCGTCTATGTCAGGATCACATGCATCACCTATACCGTCTCCATCCATATCCTCCTGGGCGGGATTTGGATTATCAGGACAGTTATCATCCTCGTTTAGAACGCCGTCACCATCAGAATCAGTATCACATGCATCTCCATTACCGTCATTATCAGTATCCACCTGACCAGGATTAGGCACGAACTGGCAGTTATCATCGCCATCTGCCACACCATCATTATCATCGTCCGGGTCACATGCATCACCAGGGCCATCACCATCGTTGTCTGCCTGAGTAGTGTTGGCGGTTAACGGACAGTTATCGTCGCCATCTGCCACACCGTCATTATCATCGTCCGGGTCACAGACATCACCAAGACCATCACCATCGTTATTAGCCTGGTCAGCGTTGTCAACAAGCGGACAGTTATCGTCGCCATCTGCCACACCGTCATTATCATCGTCGGCATCACAGGCATCACCCTCTGTGTCGCCATCTGTATTAGTCTGGTCAGTGTTGGCGGCTAACGGACAATTGTCTACATCGTTGTTAACACCATCGCCATCAATGTCTATATCACATACATCACCTATATTATCACCATCAAGGTCACTCTGGTCAGCGTTTGCTGTGAATGGACAGTTATCGTCGCCATCTGCCACACCGTCATTATCATCATCCGGATCACAGGCATCACCTGAACCATCACCATCGTTGTCTGCCTGGTCGAGATTTGGATTATCAGGACAGTTATCATCTACATTTAGAACGCCGTCACCATCACGATCACCGTCACATACATCACCTATATTATCACCATCGAAATCAGCCTGGTCAGTATTAGCAGTGAATGGACAGTTGTCGGCGCCATCCAGAATAGTGTCATTATCATCGTCCGGGTCACAGACATCACCAAGACCATCACCATCGTTATTAGCCTGGTCAGCGTTGGCGGTTAACGGACAGTTATCGACGCCATCCAGAATGGTGTCATTATCATCGTCTGGGTCACAGACATCACCAAGACTATCGCCATCGTTATTAGCCTGGTCGGCGTTGGCAGTTAACGGACAGTTATCGACGCCATCCAGAATGGTGTCATTATCATCGTCTGGGTCACAGACATCACCAAGACTATCGCCATCGTTATTAGCTTGGTCAGCGTTGGCAGTTAACGGACAGTTATCGACGCCATCCAGAATGGTGTCATTATCATCGTCTGGGTCACAGACATCACCAAGACTATCGCCATCGTTATTAGCCTGGTCGGCATTAGGAATATCGGGGCAGTTGTCATTGACATCGAGTACGCCGTCGCCATCCGTATCGGGTTGGGCACCAAGAGATCCGAAGGCGAATTCAACCCGTCGGTCATTACTGGTTACTTCTCTATGGAAGAGAATCATGATCTGGCCACTATTATTCATAATGGCGTCGAGAAAATTACCCGTACCAATACCATCGTTGCTGTTAGACCAGACCAGTTCGTCCATCCAGGCAGCCGTACCTTCCTGAGTCGCAGCACGAATACTAATGGGGTCAGCATCTCTGTATGCGATCACCTTTTTGTCGGCCGCTCCGTTCACGCCAATTGTGCTCGGACTGCCGTGATTACCGGCACTTACAGCGGTTGCTTCGACAAAGCTTCCACTCGCATTGGTAAAATGCGACACAGAAGCGGTAACACTGAATCCAACGACATCGGCAAGGGAAGCCGAAATATGAACGTTATTACTGCTGTCCAGTTCGATATCAGCATCGACTGTCCCGACACCGCTCGAGTCACCGTCGCCTACATCTTTGAGTACTGAGGTCACAAACGAACTGGTAACATTAGTCGCATACATCAGATCTGCATCAAAGATATCTCCGCGTTCTTTGCCGTACACAATATGGGCCTTATCGTTACTATCAAGAACGAAGCCAAAGTTAAACAAATCAAAACAATCGCCCGTGCTGCAGTTAGTGGCATCTATGTTATCATTGATGACCCAGCTGCCGGTGGCTCGGCTAGCGTAACGTATGTTATGGGGCCTGGGCGGACTAATAGTACCGTCCGAAATAGTAAAATGAAAAGCCATGTGCGGTTGATTAGTGCTGTCGACATCGATCGCAACGTCATCGAAATCGATATTGTTACCAGAGTGCGTGCCGGATTGTACTTCTTCAAACGACCAAGAGTTTGCAGAAACATCATACTTGGCATAAAAAATCCCAAAGGTTGTTGTGCCGGACCCACTCCCTCGTGTGGCCCGAAACGCTACGTGGAAATCTCCGATACCGTCCACGGCAACGGATACCTCGTCAAGGATCGAGGCGAAAATATTGGGACTGTCAGAAGAGGTGTTGAAACTGGACACGATGGTCCAACTATTACCGTTCCAGGAACCGATTGAGATGGAACCGGACGTTCCGCTGGCTGGACGCCAAGCGCCGTGGAAATTGCCAGAAGCGTCCGTTGTTACCGAGACCCAATTGTTGTCGGTTCCATTGGTGGTAATACTTCCGTTTGTCCAGCTTCCTACCTGTGCCGACAGATAGGACGAATTAAAAGCCAGAAACAGACCCATTATTGCAAGAATGATATTAAATTTGATTAAATTATTATAAGATAAATGCTTCATTCATTTACTCCCCTATTTTTTTGCTGTTTTGTATGATAACAAAATTGTCTAATACCAAATTATTAAAGAAATACAAACGTTTACATCCTTTTAACAAAACACTTTTAAAAAGACCTCCTTTCCTCATTTATGATTTACAACGGAACATCATTGATAAAATAAAAAAGCCTTACTACGAAAGATATTAATGAATTCGTTGAGAATTCACACAAATATACCTTCGGTAGTAAGGCTATCTTTTAAGCATAACAGTCTTCACAGCATAACTTCCCTGTATATGCCTTAAGACCCTATTACTTTGCGTCCCCTGAGTAACCCGTGCGTGCAGCCTAATCGGATAATGTCACCCAATTACCCTGGGGTTGCCTTTATCAAAAGGAATCTATTATAGATATATTAACACTTTATAATTATATTCATAAAAATTGAGCAAATGCACTAAGTGTTTCGTGGAAATTGAGTTTCGTCTTTACTTTCCTTTTCTAACGCTTCTTCTAAAA
Source organism: Candidatus Scalinduaceae bacterium (assembly GCA_965222815.1). Taxonomy (GTDB): domain Bacteria; phylum Planctomycetota; class Brocadiia; order Brocadiales; family Scalinduaceae; genus SCAELEC01. Next base: position 2,092,999 of record CBDCUS010000014.1, on the reverse strand, counting down.
AAACTGCACAATACTATAACAGTATTTATTTATAAGTTAAATAACACAAATTTCATACCATAAAACTTCCACACAAATAGTGTAAATCTCAAAGGTTGAGGTATAACAACATCTTAATCTCATACCATCAAGAGAAAATAGTTGTATTCTGATTAAATATATCTAACAATTTAGAAATTAATCTGAATAACTGGAATTTTTTTTAATTTGAGTTATTGGCATTAGGGCTTGATCTCAAGATATCCGATTCTATTAGCCCACAATAGTTAGCAGTTTTTTCTGATTGTTAAGGAGTAGTAAACGCTGTTGGATTTAAAATGGAATACGATTTTAATACATACAATTTAGGTGTAAAAACTACGTAGTGTGGTAAGTTTGTATTTAGCATTTAAAACCAGACTTTTTCTCTTTTGAATTTTTGATATTTTATTGCTCATTTTACAATGAAAATATTCTACAATACTTAGCCAAGACTACGGGATGGATCGCACCAGGACAGGCCGAATTTCGAAATCCTGTGGTGAACTATGAACCTGTGAGCCTTTTGTAGGCTTTCATAAGAGTAGTCGTCATCTCTCCCGGTACACTCTCTCCAATATCACTCTCTTCAATCCTGGATACCGGCATGATCTCCATCAGTGAGTTTGTGATAAATACCTCATCAGCATCTCTTACCATTTCTACCCCGAAACGCACTTCCTTTACGTGGATATTCATATTATTACAGATGTTGAGTACCGTTTTTCTCGTAATTCCAGGTAAAATATTAGTGTCAAGGGGAGGGGTGATTATACATTTCTCTTTGACTATGAAGATGTTGCTTACCGTGCACTCAATGACATCGTTATCGGTATTGAGTAAGAGTGCCTCATCTGCAGACCGGTTCCTTACCTCCTCTTTGACTAGTATGCTTGTTAAGAGATTAGTCGTCTTGTGGCGTGATATGGGACATGAGGTACTTCTCTTTGTCTCTGATACAATAATGGACATCCCCTTTTCGTACAACTCTTTCGGGTAGGGAGATAGAGGTTTCACCTCGATTAGGAGTGTCGGTTTCGCATTGTCATGCATTGCCAACCCCCTACTTCCCCAACCCCTCGATAGAGTAATTCTAATATAGGCATCGGGGATCTCATTTTTCTTAATCAATGTCTGAACAACATTGCGAAGATGCTCATCGGAAAAAGCGAAAGGGATCTTAAGACTCTGAGCTGAGGAGCGGAGACGATTCAGGTGTTCGGTCAATCGAAAAGGATTTTCACGGTATGATCGGAGCGTTTCAAAGAGAGCGTCACCATAGAGAAATCCTCTATCTTTGGTGGTGATGTATCCCTCCATTTCTGATATGATAGAATCATTAATGAATATATAGTCTTTCATTTTCAAAGAGGTGTCAGTCGCTTATTCTCCATCATTCAGATAGCATCACTTTAGATTAAGGGTTTAGGATCAAATAAGATAGCAAAAATTTCTTATTCTGTCGATAGAAATGGTTGTAGCCATGATTATCCCCTTAATGAAATTTTTTTGACCTTTTTTGGCAAAATATTCATTTATAGAGTTTTTCATTATGCCTGATAAGCACCAAATAATAAATCACGCACGCAGACAGGTATTTTATAACTCCTGTTTGGTTCTGGCTTGTCCAGGTTAGGTCAGTATATTTATATTAAGCAACTACATATGGGAGGATTCGTATGTTTATGTCTCTTATTCAGAAAAGGAGAAGTATTAGAAGGTATTTGGCAAAACCGGTTGAAGATGAGAAAATTGATGTACTTGTTGAGGCAGCACTTCGTGCCCCTTCATCAAGGGGGCTTAACCCCTGGGAGTTTATCGTTGTCACCGAAAGCGGGTTACTAGAAAAATTGTCAAAAGCGAGGGTACATGGAGCTGATTTTCTCAAAGGTTCCCCTTTGGGGATAGTTGTTTGCGCAGATCCAGAGAGATGTGATGTGTGGATTGAGGATTGCTCAATCGCCTCTACATTCATCCAACTAGCTTCGGAATCTATGGGTCTTCGAAGTTGCTGGATACAGGTTAGGGAGAGGATGCATAATGAGACGGTAACGTCAGAAGCGTATGTTTCAGAGGTCCTGAGCATACCACAGGGTATAAGGGTAGAGTCAATTGTCTCTGTAGGATATCCAAATGAGACAAAACCGCCTCATAAAAAAGGGGATCTTCGCTATGAAAAGGTGTATCGTAACCAATACGGCAGGTTCAATACAACTAAACAGAAGGCTAATCCCACTTGAGTAACCGTGCCCAATGGAATGCTTTTTTACAATAGGTCAAGGTTGAGTATGTGAAAGTGGTTGTCGTCACCAAGCTGTCTCTTGATTAAGTATATTACCACATTTTCAACTTTTTGCTTTTCAGCTTCTCCGCTGGTTCACCACGTAGACGGTCCCAGAGTGACAACCCCGCACGTTTCTCGATTTCGGTAGCAGGACAGAGAAAATCGGAGGGAGGTCTCTTTAAATTTTCGTTTGGGATGATAAACGACCAGAGCTTCAGTCTCCCATTGACGTTTTCTGCAAGGATTGTCTTAAAGAAGGCGTGAGGGATGGGGATAACGACATCATTACGATCTTCCTGGCCTATGACCTCGATCTTTTTTCCCACATCGAAGAGGGGGCCACAAATTGAGTAGACTTCCACGTATCTATCCGCAAGATTACGAACGGCCTCTTCCAGCTCTTTCCAGATACCCCGATTGAATCCTGGTACCTGGGCAGTCATGTTAGACAAAAGAAAAGTTTCACTGTTCTCTATTTTGGTAGCCCGACGGTCTGCACTGGCTATCAGGTGCCCTCGATCATATCCCGAGCCTTTGTAGTCGATCAGATCTGCACGGAATTTTTCAGGTATTCTGAGGTCTATTCGAAAACTATCGATACGTTCCACCTCAACTTGCCTATTTTCAGGATCGATCAACTCCATCGCCCAACGTGGCTGCCGAAAGAGGTAAGAGTACCCCACAACATACTCCCTGTTAAAAAGCAGTTGATCTGCTGTTGGAATTCCATAACGAGTTTCTGGTCGTAAGCTTGGTATTTCGATCATTTCTCTCTCCTCGCTATACTTTATTATTTATAATTGGTAATCTCTGCCTTAGTACCAAAATCAGCTCGTTGTCGGTTTTTGTCATAACCAGTGTGTTTAGACATAATAGGCCATGTTTAAAAGTGTCAGAAACAGGGAGCACTATTCACGAATCCTCTTCATTCAGTACTCAACCTTCCAACATTGCAAGTACCGATCCCGGTTTGACCAACTGCTCATCTTTGGTCTCTGCAAGTTTGAGGTTAATCCAGCGGCTTACCATAAACCAGACAAGGGGAAAAACACCACCAACAACGAATACCACTACACCGAGGCTCCGTAACCAGGTAAACATTTGGAACGTTGAGGTCTCTAGAAAGGCCTGCGAACGTGCATAAGCATATCCATCGGTCATGGCTACCACCAATTGGTGGACTCCAACGGGAAACAGATCCATGACGACCATGAGCATAAGCCCCACATTCATTGACCAGAACGAGGTGTGGAGGAGTTTCGTATTCCATCGGTCTGGTCCAATATTCCAACGACCACAGAACAGCATGGCGGCAATTGCTAGGTTTCCATATACACCGAATAGTGCGGCGTGTGCATGGTTTACCGTGAGGTACGTTCCATGTTGATAGTAGTTGACGATTGGCAGGTTAATTGCCAATCCAAAGACACCAGCGCCAAAGAAATTCCAGAAGTTAACCCCAATCAGGAAGAGAAAGGGGGTCGAAAGTCCGAACGTGGCTTGGGTCCCCTCTCTCTCCTGTAACCGGTAAAAGGTACTTTCGGGTATCTTTCGGAAACGCCAGGCAGATACCGTTAAGAGGACGAGAGGTGCAACCTGAAGGCTCGAAAGTACGCCTCCCAGGGCGATTGTCTCGATCGATTTAGCATTCCAGTAAAAATTGTGAGCGATACCGACTAAACCTGAACCCAAAAAGAGGATGGCTGCCAGGTAGACCATTTTTGCTGCCATCCGGTGAGAAACAAATCCCATAAGATACATAAAGTAGGCAATGATAATCGTAGTGAGTACTTCGAAGAACGCCTCTACCCACATGTGAATTGTACACCACCGCCAAAAGTCTGCGATAACGAAGTTCGTATCTGGTCGCGCTACGAACGATGCAGTAAACATAAAGATGATACCAGCGATGGCATAGACCAACCAGTTTGGGAGTGACCAGGTCTGTCTTAACCGCAAAACTGGCCATAGACCACGTATGACAATAATCAGCCACACGACAAAAGAGGAGAAAAGGACGATGTGATAGAGTCGTCCAATGGTGAGAAATTCCCAACCTTGAAGGCCAAACCATCGCCACCCTGCACCCTCTCCTAGTATTCCCTTGATTCCCAGCGGGATCCCCAATGTCCCTCCTATTGCCACGAAAATCAGCATCCAAAAGAACGTGTTTACCAATGGAAGCTGTCCTGACGGTTCAGGTCGACTGATTAGCGGTAAAACCCAGACGGTTGCCGCAAACCAACAGACAGCAATCCAGAGGACAGACATCTGTGAATGCCAGGCCCGTGTTATCGTTACAGGCAGCACTGAGTTTATCTCGATTCCCATATTGGCAAAAATGCCCATAAAATCGATGATTGTTAAGAGGCCGGCAAAAATCTGGATCAAAAAGAGGATAGCAGCTACAGCGAAAAACTTGTACGTTGCCAGCTGTGTCTGGGTTGGTCGATATTTGTCAACTATATCAGTTGTTGCTAGCGGAGGTAGTTTTCCTTTTTGCTGTTTCAACTCAGCATCCTGGTCATCCTTTCCATAATAGTAGAACATGGTTCCGATCGAGAGTACTACGGCAAGGACACCGATAACGCTCCACAGTACCAATCCTCCGTGTGGTAAGTTGCCTGCCAGAGGATCGTAAGGCCAGTTGTGAGTATAGCTGTATTGGTGACCGGGTCTCTGTGCACCACAAATCCAACCACCCCAAAAGAAAAATGCGCTTAGTTGCCGAACCTTCTCTTTGTCTGTAATGTAATTTGTGGGTTTAAATTGTTCGACTCCGACTAAAGCCCCTCCCTCTTCAAATTTTTGAGCGTTATATTCCTTGAATAGATGAAAGGCATGAACTTGAGCTGCTGTGAGTGTGACTGCTCCGGCACCATATTTACTCTCTCTTCTCTCACCTCTCTTGGCATAATAGTTTGCATCGTATCGGTTATTCTTAAGTTCTTTTTGAACAACTGCTTGGACAACTGCCTTTCTCATTTCAGGATCGGGGACTTTCTCAATCCATCTCTTGTCATGGTATTCATTCATCCACCGTGCAGAAAGGTTAAGGGCCTCTCCCGTGAAATCAGGACCCCTGAGACCTCCGTCCCCCAAGAAACTGCCGTAATCCATCAATCCGTATCGGAAGAATACTTCCTGACCGGCTACAATATCCCCAGCCGAGAAAACCAGATTGTTTTCCTCATCGACAAAATCACACATGGGTGGTGCATATTTATAGGTCTTATATCCAATATAACCCACGATGCTTACACTAATTGCAGAGATTATGATAAAGATCTTCCACCAGTGTTTCCGTTGATCGATCAATCTCGATACACTCATAATTTAATTAATCCTCCTTAGTTGTTAATTTACCAGGTTCAGCTTTAGGGGCAACAGGAACAGGTACGTAAGTAAACGTGCAGGATCACCAATATTGGTGTGATGATAGAAGAGGAAACTGGAAAGTTGTATACCAGGCAGAACTCACCAATTACTCCGCAAATCTCATCATTGTCCACGGCGTTACGCCAAATGAAGGTGCGGAAGGTACTATTTCGACAGTCAAAACTCTTAATGCTAAAGTCAATACTGGAGATAAAACAAATTTGGTTCCTACAGTATTCTCCGTTATCGTTCACCGTAAATATTTATGTTGTCTTACTCTTTCCCACAATAAATAATAAATTAAAACTCATCGATTTCAACTATTTTTTCAAAAATGAATAAATGTATGAAGGTTGGATACCCTCTTTTTCAAAGATATTTATACTGTCCAGTGCAGGAGTCTGATAATCAGTATGATACCGTTCAAGTGGTGAGGTATTAATATGTTACGTCTTGCAATGCGGTTGATTCTATTCTTTTCCAATCATGGTGCCTTTTTTCTTCCTAATCTAAACTTATCCACATACCGATAAAATATGAATAAGCAAGCTCTATCGCAGGGGAAAATCGCTTTTGATAGATTGTTGTTGGTTTGAAAATTGTGGATTGAATAAATCTTATTTCACGAACTGTTTGGAGGAATCTCATGGTTATTACAAATGTTGAAACTGTTCCTGGGCAATCGATTATTGAGCATTATGGTCTTGTTCAGGGGAGTACTATTCGAGCAAAGCATGTGGGAAAAGATATTATGGCAAGTTTTAAAAATATCATTGGTGGGGAATTAAAAGGGTATACGAAGCTTTTGATTGAAGCAAGGGAGGAGGCTGTCGATCGAATGGAACGACAAGCAGAAGAGTTGGGAGCAAATGCGATTGTGAATGTGAGGATTTCAACTTCGTCAGTTGCTCAAGGGGCAGCAGAAATTTTGGCTTATGGTACAGCAGTGAGGGTAGACTAAATGAAAATGGTATCAATACTCAATCTAACTAATCTCTGTTTTCCTCTTTTTTTGCTCATTCTGGGATGTGTTGTAGGGAAGATTTCTGAAAGGAATCATTATAAATCGATCAAAAAGAGAGAAGGAGAGTGGCTAAACGTTCCCGCTTTAACAGCGAAAACCTATTCTGGGGATCTACCGGTGCAGAGGTCTGAAATGGCAGTAGGGTCTGTAGTGGTTTCAGTAGATCACTTTAAACGTCTCTTTATGAACTTTCGTCGAATATTTGGTGGGGAGGTCTGTTCCTATTCTCCCTTAATAGATCGGGGTCGTCGCGAAGCTCTGCTGAGAATGAAAGAGAGCTGCCCTGAGGCGAATATGTTTCTCAACTGTCGCTTACAAACTTCAACTATTTCAAATGGTAAAGGAAAATCAACCGGCTGCGTTGAAGTTATAGCATATTCTACTGCACTCCATTTGAGAAAATGAAATTCGTTCCCAAATACTTACAAGAGACGGAAGATATTTCAAGGGGCGATCAGCGGTTGACGACTCTCCTTAAAAATGCCTTATCAGTAATCATTATTATCGCCATTCTCTATCTATTTCTCGGATGGATGGCAAATTTAACCGCATCCTTTATACCTGACAGTTGGGAAGCCAAAGCGTTTTCTTGGTACACGATCGGTGAAAAAGCGGAAGAGCAAGTGCCGCAGAAGGTGGATGAGATTTTTGCAAAACTCGTTACAAATTCTTCACTTCGGAAACTACCCTATACGATTCAGATAATCTCGGGTGATCAGCCCAATGCATTTGCCTTTCCAGGAGGACGTGTTTTGGTTACTCAAAGTCTTTTAGATAGTGTGAAAAGCGATCTTGGTATTGCTATGGTATTAGGGCACGAATTGGGACATCATCAATACCGTCACTGTCTAAAGCGTCTCGGAAGGGGGTTGCTGTATTCATTAACCTTAAGCGTAATGGGAAGCATCGGACAAAATGATATTTTGCAGAAACCGGTGCAGTTAGCTGAATTGCGATATGGGAGAGAACAGGAAGTCGAGGCTGATGAATTTGGGCTACGATTGGTCTATTCGACCTTTCAAGAGACTAGCGGGGTGACCGATTTTTTTGAATTTATTGTCAGGGAAGAGGAAAAAGGTTATTCTCGGACGCTCTCCTTTTTGCGTACGCATCCTTACACACCTGACAGGATAGAAAGATTGAAAAAGCTTATTTCAGAGATTAGTAAGAGTAAAAAGAGTGAGTTTCTTCATTCCAACCTGGCCGAGCCAGAATACGGCAATATAAAATGAGCAGTTAAGAATTAATGCATAAAGGTTTTTAATTTAAATTTTTTTTTAGACAGGATTGACAAGATAATCAGTATGTAAACCATCTGTTTTGAATCTTTTTTCCTGAGTTTCCTGCATTCCTAAGAGGCAAATGAGTCAGTTCACAACTCCATCATCGCTAAATTTGTAATAAAAATATTCAACATTCCGCATTCCTCAATTCTACGGTGTCGGAATTCCGATAAATTTCTCAGTCTCTCTCATTACTGTTTCTCGGTCAAAATCCCAAAAGATGTGATGATTGGATCGATTGACCCAGATAAGTGATTTGTCATGAGACGAAACCGCTTCAAAGGCTTCCTGAGCCGCTTTTGGTGATGCTGCCTCATCTTCAGAAGAGTGGAAAAAGAGAATAGGTGATTGAATTGCCTCTAATACTTCATCACTTTTCGCTTTTACCCCTATCTCAACAAGGGTTTTGGCACCTTTCAGTGGTAGCCATTGATACGAAAAAATTTTTTCTTTTGCCTTCTTTCTGTTGACCTTTATATTACCAGCTCCTTTGTGTACCCAACGGAGGATTGGATCGAGAAGGGCAATCCATGTTTCAACCGGCAAAAGATACTGTTTTTTATACGTAATCCCAAAGTATGGTGCACCAAATACCAGTTTGTCTACCGGCACATCACTTACCGCAAGAGCACTCAATGCACAACCCATCGAATGTCCTACAATTACGACCTCTCGGTGCTGTTTTTTCAATTGTATCAATTCGTTACGAACTGCTTGAATAAGTTCATCAGCACTTCTCTTCTCAAAATCGAAAGGACTAGTTCCGTGACCTGGTAACCGCATGACCCGTACTCGCCACCCCCGTTTTGCTAATCGATCAGGCAAGTTGCTAAAATTGTTACTTCCACCGGCAAATCCATGAACAAACAACACGGCTCCCATTGAATCACGGTTTCCCAGATCTCGTATTTCCGCACCAACTAAAATTCCTGTGTTAGGATTGCGGGGTGCACGTAAATCTGACTGTTTTACAAGGTGGGTGGTAATAGAGCAGGAACCAACGAGAAGAAAAGCCAGGAGAAGAGTTCCATAAATCATTCCCCTTTTCACTCTTGAAACGGAAGAAAAGCGTTCTCTTCTCCAGTGGCTATTTTTGTTATGCCCTTCTCTATGTTTGTCCATGACTCTTCTCTCAATGACGATTTACAGTAGGAGGGGGAGATGGTTTTTGCTCTCCTACTCCTTTGGTGTGTAAGAGTTCGCAAACTCTTAAAGAAAAAAGGTTAGTTATTTCTTTATTGGAAAGTCTGCAAACGGTAGGTATTCATATGACCGCCAGGTCGAGTCAGGGTATATCAGATATCTATCTCCATTATAGGTCAATGTCATTGAAGTCGGGATTTTCCCATAAATCCTGTGTATGCAGGTGATACCAAATACCAGGGCATGTAGCAACATGTCTCTACGTCACCAAAGCTTAATCTCTTCCCGAAGCGTTATCAGGTCTTCATCTTCAAGGGCTATTAATCGGAAATTCATATCTAATGATAAGGCGCGCTTAAGGAATGTCTTTGCTTTTTCAATATTTCCCAGTTGGCATTCATAACACGCTAGATTATAGGGGATGATTGCCTCTTCACTAAAACGTTCGATTGCCTGGAGCAGAATAGTGCGTGCGGTCGTAATGCTCTTCTCATGACGCCTTAACGCATACGCATAGGCAACCCATGTATCGACTTGATCTGGCTGTAATTCCCAGAGCGTATGGGAAATTTTGACCGCCATTTCCCAATCTTCAGTATCAACAGATAATCGATTCATGAGCCATAGATACAGACATTGCTTGCGATATGCTTTGGGTACTTGCTGAAGTTCTTTTCTGGCTTCAGCATACATTTTTAGATCAAGGTAACCGTCAGCGGCCAAGAGCATTTTCTCTATTTGAACCGGAAATTCTTCTACCACAGACAACCTCCTCTCGATCACTCATGAGAGCGTATTTGCGTAATTGGCGAGCTTCGTACAATTGCTCATTCTTCCACTCAAGTCATGTTTTTCACAGCCTAAAACTCCTGGTTATAAGTCCAGTAACCCAGATATTTTGTTTAAATAATTGACTTTAAAGTGTTAGGGTTATAATATACACAATTTTAAAGTATAAGCTATTCCTGTGCACAGCTCGTACTTTAGTTTACCTGTTTTTATTGATTAATCGAGAGAAAAAATTTTGAGACTCGATAGTTGCCTTGCATTTTGATTGGCTAACGATTATTGAAAAGAGTACACATAATCTAAAGATTGGAACTGGAGTCGTGCAGCTCGTCGAGAAAAAATTATTCTGGTTATCCGGTTGACTGACCTTACTACCATAATATGAAGATTATCGGGATCATGGCTCCCTCCGCTCTCGCTGATTGTTGTTCTATCGGCTTATTCAGCAAGCGGTGAATATCAAACCTATCAGTAGTTAGGACATTCACGGCGGCTGAAATTTATTATTACTAGATATTGGATAAAGGTCAGTCAAGCGGATAACCAGAAAAATTATTTTACATTATTAACGAGAAGGGAGTAAAGGATTTATGAAATCGAGAAATAACATTGTGGGTTTTTTGGTGGCAGGTGTGCTTTTATGTATGATCTTAGAGTCAGGATGTTCTACAGCGGTAAAAAAACCAACACTTTCGTCAATTGAACCAAAAGTTGGTTCGTCAGAAATATCTGAACCACAACAGTTACCTGCTCCATCGTCAGCTAAATCGGTAGTTGGTAAGTCAGGGGTATCCGATCCGCATCAATTATCTCCACTTTCATCAATTGAAGCGGGTATAGGTCTGTCAGAGGTATCCGATCCGCATCAATTACCCGATTTTAAAGATGATTATGGTAAAATCATGCTGCTCTATTCGATTGACAACAGCAAGTTATATTTAAATAATGTTCAGTCGTATCCGGACACATTTAAGTCAATAGGATTTACACCTGCAAAACAGAAAGAGACCTTGAATTTTTTTCGTGACGGATATCTTCAGTGTAAGAATTCTCAGGAGTTGAGCGAATTTATTACCAAGAACTTTAGAGTTTTTCAGGTTGTTGGTAAGGATGCGAGGGGAGAAGTACACTTTGCCGGTTACGGAACATCTCTCGATGATGCAAGTGTTACAGAGAAGTGGACATACGCAATATCCAACGGATCATTAGGGGTACCTCTTTCTTCAATGAGAAGCATAGCTACCGGTGAAGGACTCTTTCCACCTGGTGGACTTGCTTTTGCGGTTCTAGAAAAAGAGGGTGTGGGAGGTACCAACCCAGAAGGGACAGTAGGGAAATCCTTTTTTGTTCTCAATCAGGATACAAGGAGTTCCATCAACACGGCAGATAGGGCCGATATCTTTTTTGGAGTAGGTGATGATGCGATACAAAAAGCACAGGGTTTAAGTGCCAACGGTAAGCTCTACTTCCTGCTTATGCGTTAAGGCTTCATTGCTCAGTAAATTGACACGAACAGGTGTGAAACGACTCCCTCTCCATTACTCTCAGTTATTGTAGGGTTGGGGAGGTGGTTAGCTATGAATATGTACTTGGTAAGTATCACAGGTTTGATACACAAAGAAACAAAGTATTACTACCTATAAAAATGGAAGGAGTTGTTAGGATTTCTACGCTTTAAGTGATTCCTTGATATCATAGAAAATACCATCTTCTCCTGTGAAGGAGCCCATTTTCTCTCTGCCCATTTGAACAAATTCACGATGGTTTACCGCTAGCACTACCGCTTGATAACCACCTATTTCAGGTTTTTCAATCAAGTCTATACCGTATTCCTCCTTTACTTCGTCTGAATAGGCATGAGGATCGTACACATCGATTTGGGCACCAAAATCCTTCAGCTCCTGTATTATGTCAATGACACGTGAATTACGAATATCAGGAACATTCTCCTTAAAGGTGATTCCCAAGATCAGTACTTTGGAATCTCTAATACCTAACTTCTTATTTATCATCTTTTTGATCAGTTCCCTCGCAAAATATCTACCCATTGCGTCATTGATTCGCCTTCCGGCCATGATAACCTGGGGATGGTGACCAAGTTCTTCAGCTTTATAGGCAAGGTAGTATGGATCTACTCCAATGCAATGGCCACCTACAAGCCCTGGTGTGAAGGGGAGAAAATTCCATTTCGTACCAGCCGCTTTTAAAACATCGTGGGTCGAAATTTTCATTTTATCAAATATTATTTTAAGCTCATTCATAAGGGCGATATTAATATCGCGCTGTGTATTTTCGATAACCTTTGCGGCTTCAGCAACCTTAATTGAGGCTGCTTGATGTATACCGGCTTCAACTGCAGCACCATAGACTTCGGCAACCCTCGTTAAGGTCTCCTCCGTGTCACCGGATACTACCTTCGTGATTTTGGAAAATGTGTTGACTTTGTCCCCTGGGTTAATTCGTTCAGGTGAATAGCCAACAAAGAAATCTTTTTTCCATTTGAGTCCCGAGGCCTTCTCTAATTCAGGTACACAGACATCCTCGGTTGCCCCGGGGTAAACGGTAGATTCATAGACGATTATTGTACCCGCTTTTATGTATTCACCAATTGTTCGAGATGCACAAATGAGAGGTTTCAGATCGGGATTCTTATGTGAATCGATTGGAGTTGGAACCGTGACAATTACAAAATCAGATTCTGAAATAATATCTGGATTTGTGTGGAATGAGATTTTGGATGCCTGGAGTGTTGAGGATTCAACTTCACCATTTGGATCATTACCACCCTTTAATGTATTGACACGTTTTTCACTGATGTCAAACCCGAAGACCTTATAATAATTTGACAACTCTACAGCCAAAGGTAATCCAACGTAGCCTAACCCAATGACAGTTATTGCGTTTGGAGCCATTACTTAGTCCTTTCTAATTTAATGAGTGGGTGAACGAAATAACCTCTCTCCTGCATTACCATTATAACTCTGCAACCTACAAGTATTTAATCACTTACAGACGTTATTACGTTAAGGTTGTAATATGAGGGTATCTGGAATCTGTGCAGTCTTCATTCATCCACAAGGTTTTCAGTTCACGTACTGCATTGTTCCAATCTAATGTTAAAATAAGTAAAAAGACGTATCTCTTCAGTGAGAAAGATTTGTATCTTTAGGCTTTTTGGTTGATTGTTTAACTGATGAATAGTAATCAATTTGTAAAAGCGTGAAGAATAGATTAATCATCGTCAAATTTCAAGATTTATTTAAGAAGCAATACCGAAAACCATTTTGTAATGGATAGAGAGGTTTGTCTAAGAATGCAATCAAACTCTCTTTTCTAAAGAGGATGCTAATTTTTCTATTTCACACGCCGAAGATGAGGGAGAGTAATCTCTAAATGACTGTTCCGTCCTGGATGACGGCACCTTTTTCTACAACAACAATGCCATCTCTGATCCAAAATCCATGGCCTATCAGATTCTCTTCTCTCTTCTGGTTGATAATCTGTACATTATTTCCAATAGATGCATTCTTATCTATGATTGCTCGTTCAATGATGCAGTTGTTTCCAATTCCCATTGGTATCCGGTCTCTTTTTTCAGGGGATCTTTTTTCATAAAAATCGGCACCCATGATAATAGAGTTATTGATGGTACTGTTTTGATTAATGATGCTCCGAACTCCGATGACAGACCGTTTAATTGATACGTTGTGTGCAATGCACCCTTCTGAAATGAGTGAATTGCTGATGTCACATTGCTCTAATCGAGAAGGTGGCAAGAAGAGTGGTTGTGCGTAAATAGGGTGTTCGATGTCAAACAGTGAGAACTGAGGAGAAGGCGAAGCAAGGTCGAGATTTGCCTCATAGAATGCCCGGATCGTTCCGATGTCTTCCCAGTAAGCGTTGTGGAAAAATCCCGTTAACTTCTTTTTCCCGAGAAGACTCGGGATTATGTGCTTTCCGAAGTCATGCTCATCAGAATTTTCCATAAGTGAACAGAGATACGGTTTAGAAAAAACATAAATGCCCATGTTGGCGAGGACATAATCTCTATTTGCATCCAATCCTTCAGACTCTTTCACTGATGGGGGTATATAATATGTTTCAATAAGGGAGGGGTCTTTCGGCTTTTCGATAAAGGCCTGTATATCTCCTGTATCGTCCACTCTGGCGAGTCCAAATTCCGGCGCCTTCTCTTTGTCCACAACAGTGAGCGCTATGGTGACATCTGCCTGGTTTTCCTGGTGTCGGACAATAATCTTGTCATAGTCCATCCTGTATAGTTGGTCACCGGAAAGAATGAGAAAGTATTCAACATTCATATCTGCTGCAACGTGTTTAATGTTTTTTCTTATTGCATCTGCTGTTCCCTGTAACCACTCCTTGTTTTCCATGCTCTGTTCAGCAGCGAGAATACGGATATATCCATTTGAGAAGTGGTCAAATTTGTAGGTTTCGTAAACACTTCGATTGAGTGATTCAGAATTAAACTGGGTGATAACAAAGATCTTTTTTATTCCGGAATTGATACAGTTGCTTACGGGGATATCAACCAGTCGATATTTTCCCCCAAGAGGGACTGCAGGTTTTGATCTCGTTTTTGTTAAAGGAAAGAGACGTGTTCCTTTTCCACCACCGAGAATAATTCCTGCAACATGGTTCATATTCAGTTTGTTCATAGTTTGTTTCCTCTCTTGAGTAATTTTAGTTCAACCACAGGTTTTTTATTTAATCTTTATCTAAGAATTATGCGAGTATAAAATCTACCTCTCTTTTGAGCAGGTCTATCTTGGTAATTTTGACTGTTACCGTATCTCCAAAGCGAAAGGTTCTTCCTCCCCTCGTTCCTACCATAGAGACCCTTTTTTTATCAATTTGGTAAAAATCATCAGTGAGGGTCCTGATGTGGATAAGACCATCTAATAAGAGCTCATCAAGTTGTACAAAAATACCATATTCCTGAATACCCGTTATCACACCTTTCATTACCCTCTCCTTCTGCTCTTCCAGATATCTGAGCAGTTTCAGTTTAATTATCTCGCGTTCAGCTTCTTCTGCCCTTTTTTCGGTAACCGAACAGTGATCTGCCCAGCCAGAAAGCATCTCTCTCCACTGGACTTTCACTCTGTTTGATTTAAGCCCTCCAGACAAAAACATATCTAAGATCCGGTGTACAACCAAGTCTGGGTAACGACGGATTGGCGAGGTAAAGTGTGTATAATGCTCCATAGCAAGTGCATAATGGGGCGCCTGTGCGGTAGAATAGAAGGCCTTTTTTAAGGATTTTAGCAACATCATGTTTATTGCGTAACTTTCGGGATGGTTGCTGATTTCATTCAGAAAGGTTTGTAATCCTCTATTATCAAAAGGATTTATCCTTTTACCCATACAAAGCAAGATAAAATCAGCAAAGTCATCCATATGATCTTCATCCGGTTCGGGATGGATACGGTAGAGGGATGGGAGGTTGTTTGTATGTGTAAATTTTGCTACGATTTGATTTGCCGCAATCATAAACTCTTCAATAATGATATGTGAGATATCTCTTGTTACCTTATTAATAGAATCGATAGTACCAGATTTGCCAATTTTAATAGCAATTTCGGGTAGGTTAAGTTCGAGTGCACCTGTCATTAAGCGCTTTTCGTAGAGGATTTTTGCAAATGTACACATGGATGACAGCACATCTGTTAAATGGTCAGATTTTGCTCTGTCTGGATTCCCACAGCTATTCCCCTCAATTATCTCTGTTGCACTATCGTACGTGAGCCTTTTTTTCACATTTATTATAGAGTGCCTTATCTCAGAATGGAGTAGAGTACCTTCGGGAGAGTATGTAGACAAAACGCTCTTGGTCAATCTATCCCCTCCCTCTTTCAGACTGCAAATACCGTTTGATAACTTTTCAGGAAGCATGGGTAGAACGGTACCGGGGAAATAGACACTGGTTCCACGCTTTCGTGCTTCTCTGTCTAGTGCGGAGTCATGGGGAACATAGTAAGAGACATCCGTTATGTGAACACCAAGCAACCAATTCCGGTTTTCATCTCTCGTAAGTGAAATTGCATCATCAAAATCTTTCGCATCATCCGGATCGATAGTAATTATGAATTCCTTGCGAAGGTCAAGACGGGTGCTGAGTTCATTTCGTCCTATCGAGAGAGGAAGGGCGTCTATTTCAGTATGAACTTCTTTGCTAAAGGTAAATGGCAACTGAAACTGATGAATGACAGAACGAGTATCAATGGTAGGGTCATCACTCTTCCCAAGCACCTCGATAATGGAACCTTCGGCATTGAGATGTCTGTTTGGCCATTGGTTGATCTGGACAACAACTCTGTCACCATGCTCTATATCTTTTGCCTCTTCGTGAGAGATATAAATGTCACGACAGATTGCCTGATTGTCTGGTGCGACGTAATATAGATATTTACTTCTCTTAAAAGTTCCCACAACAGTTTCGTTTGCGTGATACAATACATTAACGATCTTCCCTGAATCTCTCACTCTCTTTTTTTTTCTTCTCCTTACCGGTGAAGGCAATCTCACAACGACGATATCTCCATGCATTGCGTTACCCATATCTGTTTCATGTACGTAAATATCAGAAGAGGCTCCATCCTGTACCGGTACGACAAAGCCGAAACCTTTTCGGTTACACTCCAGTTTTCCGACCATGAGGTTGACTTTTTTTGGGTTTGCATAGTGCTTCTTCTTTACTTTGACGATTACGCCTTTTAATTCAAGCTCTTTTAATTGAGAACAAAACTGATGGTAGTTAGAATCTTCTATGTTGCACTGTTTAGCTATTTCAGATGCATTCATAGGTTTATATTTTCTGCTGTTCAGCAGTTTTGTTATTTTCTTTTCAACTTCGATCATCTTTGAGTCAACCCCAGGATTAAGGAGAGTGCAATGAGTTTCTTCAATTAAAGAAGAGAGGTGTTTCTCTTAAGTGGAAAATTAACAGCCCAAATTTGTATATATTGCTCCTATACAATGGATGCGACTTAAAAACATTTTAATATACCAGAAATGAATCAAATAATCACATAAATAACGCGGCTAAATATGAGTAATGGGAGAGTGTGTTTAGTACAATTTTGTTGGAAATAGAACGTCTCATGCAACTTGTTATACGTGGAGTAGCGGAATGGGTACTCTCAACAGATTGGTATTGTGCTTATCCGAAAACCATTATCAGGTGAGTATAAATTGAGTGAACGACATTTCATCCTGTTGGGATGGAGTCATAACCAACACGATATTGAGAGAAATCACGGAAATATATCTTGAATGGTTCTAAAAAATAAATTGTATATGAATGTATATGTGGAAAAAATTACAAAATTAACTGTAAGTACAGAATACTAACAAAGATATAATATGTCGTAATAAGGACTACTTTCATGCTTCGTTGTTGCTGATAGACCATGGTTGTTAGTGATAGTTGGGTGGAAAGAGAGGCTGGAGGTGGAATGGACGGGAATTATTCTTGTGGTGACGGATGAAAACATCGGGTTGTCTTACCACTTCCCTTAATCGACATAATCACCGCTCTTTTTAAACAACTTTCTGTCAAACATCTTATTATAGCCCGTCCAGTTGTCTTGAGTATCCTTATCATTATCAATGGCCTTGTTAAATGCGTGTATCTTAGCGTCAAGGTTGTCGAGATAATGAATAGTCAGAGCCTCTATTGTCATTGGAAGTTTTGGTGAACCCCATTCATATTCCCCATGGTGGCTCAGAATTATGTGTTTTAAGAGGTCTAGCAATGTCTTGGGAAAGCCTTCAACCTGTTTAGCCTTTTCATCTACTATTTCTATTCCGGATATTAAGTGTCCTACGAGCTGGCCTTCGTCTGAATAGTGAAGATGCCTTTCATAGGAGAGTTCAGTTATTTTACCTATGTCGTGGAATAGTATTCCGCAGATCAATAAATCCCGGTTGAGGGTTGGGTAGAGAGGGGCAATCTTTACTCCTAACTGAGCAACGGACAGTGTGTGTTCTAATAATCCTCCCAAAAAAGCATGATGGTACTGAACTGCAGCGGGTGCCGTACAGAAATTCTTGCACAGCTGTTTATCTTCAAAAAAGATATTCACAAGTTTTTTTAGGTGTGGCTGTTTAATCGAACTGACAATGGTTTTGAGTTCTGATAACATATCGTTTATATTTTTTTCCGTGCTCGGAAGGTAATCGGCAAGCTTTATCTCCGATTGATCAGTTTTTGAAATGCTCTTAATGATCAATTGCATGCGGTTTTGATAAATCTCGGTTTTTCCCTTAATCCGTAAAAAGGCTTCGTTCTCGAGAGATTCAAAGAATCGAGAACTGGCATCCCACATTCTTGCATCAATAACGCCTGTGCGGTCGGCTAGTTGGGTTTGGATATAGAGTGATCCATTTTTGGTAGTTCTCAGCTCTTTCCTTTGCACCAAAAATACACTATCGATCACGTCGCCACTACCAAATTGAGAGATATATTTCTTTATCATTGGTTTAGAACCTTAACCATAAGATTTCGCTGTTTTGTTCTCTTCTTGGTGGATTTTACGTACTTGATTTCCCAAAGTCAAGTGAATCTACAAGAACATCAAGAACACAATCTGGCCCAGACCGCAGGGCGGATCGCACCAGGGCAAGCTTGCCCTGGTCGTCAGTATAAAGGATAGCCAAATGAATAATCACATTGTATAATAAGTAATCCTCTCTATAGCTTTAATTATTTATTGTATTACAAAATAGAATTCAGGAGTCAGAAGTCAGAATGACAAACTTCAAATACCATTGTCATAATGCGTACCGAATAAGGTTAAAATTCTTATATTAGAGACATTCCTAAAGAGATGCTGGATCAGCCTTAAAGAGAGAATCTGTATATTTTAAACTATTAAAATATTTAGAGCAATTTGCAAGATGACTCCATCTCTGAAACCAGAGGAGATGTTTTTAACGTAGTTGTGGGTTAATGGTATAGTTTGACTACGTTGCTTAAACAAACTTACCGTTTGTTCTAAGTTGTTTCGTGGTAAAAGACATTCTGAATTCTGCCTCCTAGGTGCTGAATTAGATACCCAAAGCTGTAATAGAATAACCATTTGTTGTTTGTGATATATGAAAGGTGGTATATATCATCTCATTATTAAACTCCCTTGGAAGAGGAGGATTCGGGTTGGAAAATTGGGATCATTTCTCTTCCCGAAAGGATTTTATGTCTACACCGGAAGTGCTCAAGTGGGTCTTGAAAAGAGAATAGCGAGGCATCTCTCTGTGGAGAAGAGGCTACACTGGCATATAGACTACCTCTTACAATTTGGAGAAGTTGTGCATGTCTTGACCATTGGCGGCGAAAAAAAGAGGGAGTGTCACTTCAGTGATAAGATAGCATTGCGTTTCGGTGGCAGTGTCGTTGCGGTGAAGTTTGGCTCGACAGACTGCAGATGTAGAACTCACCTCTATTTCTTTGAGAATAGAAAAAAGATAGATTCTCTTATACTGGGAAAAAGCTTCAAAACAGAGAAAGGTTTTTTATCGATCGTTAAGAAGGGGGTATAGATGACAGGCTGTCTCGGAACACTATTTCTTCTGACAGCCTGTTGATGCTATACATACTGAAAACTTGGTCTGTTATTCCTATTCAGATACATTAGTTGCTTTGGCGGTCTCTTCCATCTCCTTGATGTCTACAACCTTAACATCAAAATAGAGAGTTTGTCCTGCCAGACGGTGATTGAAGTTGAGGATAACGGTATCTTCCTTTATCTCAGCTACCCAGGCCTGAACAACTTTCCCACTGGCATTTTGTCCCTGGAGCGGAGTGCCGACTTTTAAGGCATCTGGAGGCAATTTGTCCTTACTGATTTCACGATATTTTTCTGGATCAATTGGCCCATAACCATGATCCGGTTTTACAACAACGTGTTTGCTCTCACCCACCTTCATACCGGCCAAAGCCAATTCCAGTCCTGGAATAATATCATTAGATCCATAGACAAAATTTAATGGTTCTTTCCCAACGTTAGAATCCTGCACTGACTTGTCCTCTAACATGAGCGTATATTCAATCGAAACTATTTTATCAGATGATACCGTTAATCCATTGTCTTTAGTTGTTTCCGAGGTTGCCGTTTCATCTTCTTTCTTATGAGAGTCTGATTCTGTTGTAGCAGTAGCGGTCTCTTTATGGTCATCGCTTGAAGTGCTGTGCACGGTCTTGTCCACATGTTTTTCTGCTTCTTTCGTGGCAGTATCTACTGTTTTTGATTCAGCTGCATTGTGTGCGGTCTCTTCAGTATGTGCCTCTGCTGCTTTTGTAGCTGCTTCTTCATGATGAGACCCAGCGTAAGCGACTGTCGAACCCAAAAGTGCACAAAATATTGAACTTGCAACTATCCACTTCTTCCCAGCACATAATTTCATCAAATTTTCCTTCCTTAAAAAATAATGATTAAACAAATGGCAGGAAAAGATCGATGAGTGGTACGGTACAACCCATGTATACAATTCCAGCGTATAACTCAATTTACTATAACATAAAATGTTATATCTCTTTATGATAAATTGCAAGAAAAAAGTATGAATACCCATTGAAAAATGGTTTGATGCATAAGGTGTCATCAAATTTCGGAATTCGGCCTGCCCTGGTGCGATCCGCCCTGCGGTCTGGGCCAGGGATTGTGGAATGGAAATATTTTCAATGCGAATTTAGCAATGCAAATTTAAAAGTTAACATTGTATAATGAGTCGGTATATCCCTTTTTCATTAAGTTTTATATAAGGGGGTTGGCACTGATTTTAGACAAAGTAAGGAAACCGTTATGTGGTTATTCATAGATTGCTTGTACTTGGGGCTATCCATTGTTCTGTCACCATGGATTGTTTACCTCTTTATTTCTAAAGAGAAATTTCGACAGGGGATATGGGATCGCTTGGGGTTTTGTTCACTTCCAGAGTCTCAACAGGAGACGATATGGATCCACGGATCTTCGGTAGGCGAGATCATGCTTCTGAAATCCTTAATAAGTCATCTTGAGGGAGAATTACCAGAAACGCCCTTTGTTATTACCGCTTTTACCCCAACAGGCAGACTCGCAGCTCAGAAGTCATTTCCCAAGCACACGGTGTTATACTTTCCCATCGATCTGTCGTTTATTGTGAAAAGGTACTTGAGAGTATTGAAACCGAGAGTACTCATAATCTTTGAATCGGAATTTTGGCCAAATTTCATCTATTCCGCCTATACCGAAAAGATACCTGTTCTTCTCCTGAATGGGAAAATTTCCGAGAAATCTCTCTCTCTCTATAGAAAAGTACCATTTTTTCGTCGCGTGTTCCATACCGTATCTCTTCTGGCAGTACAAAATGGGGAGTATGCAAATCGTTTCCGTTGCCTGGGAATTCCCGAGAGAAAAATTGTAGTTACGGGTAATATGAAATATGATTTAGTTAGGGATCCCGATAGTAATACCAAGGCTTTTTTTAGGAAAAAATTTGGTTACCCCGATAATAAGATAATACTCATTGGAGGCAGCACTCACCCAGGTGAGGATGAAGTACTTATGAGTGCCTTCAGCAGATTGAGAAATGAAGGGTATCCTTTGGAATTACTCATAGTGCCTCGTTACCCGGAAAATAGTGCCAATATTGAGGCTATTATTCGAAGCTATCAATATCTACCGATGAGAAAGACCTTGCTTGATAAACAGGAGATCAAGGGTATGGATGAGATTTCAAAAAGTGTACTCATAGTCGATACCATTGGAGAGTTAAATACGATGTATTGTATTTCAGACATCGCCTATGTTGGAGGAAGCCTATTTTACCGAGGAAGTAATAAAGGGGGACATAATATGATGGAACCGGCAATTCTCGGTGTAGCCCTATTATTTGGCCCTTACAATTTTGCATTTCAAGACACCGTCAACGATCTAATGAAAGCAGAAGCTGCCATAATGGTACATGACAGGGATGAGTTGTATGGTGAATTAAAGGAGTTTTTACTCAATCCTGAAAAGATATCACGATTGGGGAGATCTGCTCATGATGTGATTGTACAGAACCGAGGTGCAACTAAGCGCAATTTTGAGTTAGTGCGTCACTATCTGTAACTGTATAGAAGATTTGTTTACAGGTTCTTCACCACGGAGTGTATTTCCAAGAGAGGCCGTACAAATCCTTCTAGCTCCGTAATCGGTATTTGACTTGCCGCATCACACCTGGCTTGTGGCGGATCAGGATGGGTCTCGATAAACAGTCCATCAATACCCGCTGCTACACCGGATCGTGCGATAACGGGCAGAAACTCTCTGGTACCCCCTTTTGGATCTGAGCTTGGAATACCATACCGTCTTATACAGTGGGTAATATCAAAGATTACCGGATATCCAATCTTGTTTAAATGGTAGAAACTCCTTGGGTCTACAACGAGATCATTATATCCAAATGTGTAACCTCGCTCAGTCACGAGAATGTTCCTTGAACCGCTCTCTTCAACCTTTTTTACCGGTTTGATCATATTTTCCGGAGCGAGAAATTGACCATGCTTAATGTTAACAGGCAGCTCAGTCTTAGCCGCGATAACAAGGAGTTCCGTCTGCATACAGAGATATGCAGGGATTTGAATAATATCGAGGACTTCACTTGCCTCTTTAATCTGCTGAGGATAGTGTACGTCTGAGACAACAGGAATTGTAAATTCTCGCTTAATCTTCTCTAAGATACGCAATCCCATCTCAATACCCGGACCCACATAATTGTTTACTGAACTTCTATTATCTTTTTGGAAAGAGGACTTGAATATGAGGGGGATGTTCAGTTTAGCAGCAATGCTCTTCAAGGTCTCAGCTGTCTTCAACATGAGGGATTCTTCTTCGATGACACATGGCCCTGAAATAAGAAAGAGTTTGTCAGAACCACACACTATGTTTCCAACCTTGACGTTCCTTTGTGACATATAACAACACCTGATAAAAAACAGCCATCCAAAATATAAGCAAATCTTTATCCGATAAGTCCCATTTTTACAAAATCCTGGATATCCAACATTCCCAATGGTTGTGCGTTTTCAACCACTATGATATTATCAATTTGGTTCTCTTTAAAAAGGTTTACCGCTTCATAAAGAAGTGCATCTACATTGATTAACACAGATTTTTTGTATTGAAAGTCTGACATCTTCTTGCTTGTAATACTTTTCCCCTCTACTCTTAAGTGCCTGCGTAGGTCTCCATCGGTAAAAATTCCTAAAAGGGTGTTGCCATCATCAACCACTGATACTGCGCCAAGTTTCGATTCTGTCATCTTTACTATTGCATCCATGATGGAATCGGAGGATTTGCATACAGGGTTTTCTGGTCGAATGACGTCTCTCACTTTCATGGTCATGAGCTTGGTGTGTTCATTAAACTGCTCAATACCGAGAGTTGTCAGAGTGTTTTCTGTGAGCATTTTGTAGACACTCCATGGGACAGTACATGCGTGCGCCCCCAATAAAAGAGCCTGTCTAACGTGTTCGGGGTGACGAACAGATGATACCATGACCTTGGTGGGATAGTTATAACGTTCAATCATGTTAATTGACTGTTCAATGAGGGCCATAGCATCATGTCCTTGATCGTGTAATCGACCTACTAACGGGCATATATAAGTGGCACCTGCATTTGCTGCCATATATGCTTGGTTAAGGGTGTAAATGAGATGTACGTTAACCTGATGTCCCTCATTGACAAGAGCCCGGCAGGCCTTGATTCCCTGATCAAAGACGGGAACCTTGAAAACAGGTCTGTTTTGTAAAGGAAGTTTCAATATCCTGTTTGCCTCGGTAAGGGTCTCTTCACAGCTTTTACCCAAGGCTTCAACATGCAGCATGGGAACCATACCTGACAGTTTGACTATGGCTCCATCAACATCGGCAATTCCATGTCTGTGCATGAAGGTTGGTGTCGTAGTGAGTCCGGCAAATACCCCAATACCAAACGCCTCTTCTATCTCTGAAAAATCAACAGAATCCAAAAAAAGTTCCATTTTCTATCTTATCCTTTACTCGTATGTGTATACTGGTTTGACTCGGATTTTGAAAGTGCTTAAAATGATTAATGAATAAAAATGTAAAGATCGGTACCACAAGCCACTTACTTTATTATGAGAGGAAGAGGAGGTAATCTTAAAGTCTTCCTCCTGATTTGGCAAGATATTTCTCAAATATATGTTGTTGTAATTGAGACGAAGGGCTATATAATTGTAAATTAATAGATAGAAATAGTGTTTGAACGGAAACCCTGAGTTTGAACGAAAACTGCCTCGGTACATGGTGTATAATAATTGCGTAACCGGAACGTACTCTAGTACTTGAGGATTGCGGAAGTATTACAGTAACGTAGTAGATGGGTAGTTTTCGCTCAAACACTAGTTAAAAGGTAGAAGCAGGTATGACCATCAGTAGCAGTGAAGAGAGTATGAAAGCCTCAATAATAGAGGAGTTTATTGAAAGGATAACGGGAGGGAGTCAAGATCTCACCAATCGTTTTTTTGAAATATTTTCGTCACGAGGTTTCCAACTCGATTATGATGTCGGTTCCGGCAATGTACGGTTACATACTGATTCTCATAGTGAGGATGGTGATTTTCTGGAAACATTAAAAAATAGAGAGTACAAAAAGCTTTGCACCAAGTCGCATGAGGACTCTCTTGACGATTATCATGGACAGTGTGACTCAGAGCGTGGCCACCATACATTTTTTGATACGATAAATACCCTGCAATTTGATATTGATAATAGAGAGTATGTTACGGAACTCTTTATGAATCAGATTCTCGTTGACCAGTTTCGTTTGAATTGGGGCCGTGACTGGTACGGCAAATTTAAACAATTTAAAGAGGTAGAACATCTACCTAAAATACGTGTTTACGATCTAGAACCCTTTATTGCCCGCTTGGTGAAGGCCGTTTCTGCAATCGGTATATCCTCATGGTCATCGTGTGAAGGTCATTGGGGTGAACCGGCGTTTATCAATTTTGATCGGAAATATCACCGCGTTTGGTTTCAGACAATACTGAATAAATTTATTAGCAAAAAACTTCACCTGGTATGCAAATGGGATTGGTGGGAAAATCGTTGTACAATCAACAGCCCGAGTAAAGACCTTTTAGAGCTCTACCTGGAAATCCAGGAAGTAGCGCGGCTCATTTATAGCTATAGGGACTATCTCAAGATGATTAAAAAAGAGTGCTGCGCTCGTTTGACGGACAAACATGAGCGTATGAATAAGGGAGATTTGCTCTGTGCATTTGAGTGTCTATTTGAAGACTCCATGGATAAAATCAAACAGAAGGTTTGATTCGTTTTTTGATAGAATAGGAACTAAAGCCTCAATTGGAGACCATGAAAAATCAGTAATATTGGAGCGTTCGTTTTTTTACGTAGGGTTGTTTGTCCGCCTGAGAAAGTAAAGTCGGGTAGGATGCTTTACTTCATTAACTTTGGTCAAAAGGCTATAGAATCAAAAGGCTATAGAACAGGTAACTATGAATAATAATACCGCTCACGCAAAAGAGATCTTTGCAAGATTTAAGAGAGAAGATTTTTATTTGATTAATGAGACAATTGGGTTATTTGATGTTACCGTAGCGATGAAAGCGATGTTCAAGAGCTCCTGGTTTACAACTGATCAAATGAACATATTTGTGATTATGGGGATGGCAGACAAGGTATCAAAAGAGACTATTATCTCTTTTTCAAAATCTGCGCTGGATTACGCAATGAAAAACAAGAGAGAGCTTCCCAGGACCATGAAAAGCGTTATGTTCTGCTTTTCACTCCTCATATCTCCGGCAATTGAGGACGAGGCACGGCGATGGGTAATGCAAAAACCATCCCACCATTTCAGATTATTTGAGATGCCTCTTTTACTGGACTCACTCAATAATTCGTTATTCTACTATCGCAAAACTGTCGGGAGGCAGTCGAGTCATTACCGTTTTCTCCAGGAGCTGGTCCAAAAGTATTTTGTTGGTGTTTAAGCGTATACGATAACGAAATAACCAAAGTGTTACCGCTTATATGAGGTATCTCTACTAAAACAGATTTGGTTTCCAGTAAAACCGGAAACCAAATCTGTTTTAGTAGTCCCACTCGTTTAAGAATCGAACGGTACAAGAGGTGAAAGTCTTCTTAATTAAAAAAAGGGAAACTTAACGCTTTTCATTGAATCAAATCCAAATTCAGATATATAAAGAGAGGTAATCCGGAACGGAGAACTATGGAGATGTTAGCTTTAACCCAAACCCTTTACCGAACCTGTGAGATCTTAACCAATTGATCTAACGAATCTTTTGCCCTGCCCGAATCTACTGACTCTGAAGCGAGCCGTATGCCGTGTCTAAGGTCGGGAGCACCTCCTCCTGCCACGATAGCGGCAGATGCGTTAAGAAGTACGATATCCCGCATTGGGCCTTTTGCACCGCTTAAAACCCCGTTGATTGCAGCAGCACTCTCTTCCGGCGATTGAACAACAAAATCTTTTATTTCGGCCTTTTCTATACCAAAACTTTCATGGGTAATATAGTAACTCTTAATCTTACCGTCTTTTAATTCACAAACCTTTGTCTTGTCGGTAGTTGTAATTTCATCCAGACCATCATAACCGTAGACGACAAACGCATGTTCGGTACCTAAGTTCTTGAGAACCTTTGCTACAATGTCTGTAAGTTTTGCATCATAGACGCCAATTACCTGCCTCTTCGTCCGAGCAGGGTTGGTCAATGGTCCGAGGATATTAAAGATAGTCTTTATCCCGATTTCACGCCTTGGTAACACGGCATATTTCATAGAACTGTGTAACAGGGGAGCCAAGAGGAAACCTATGTTTACTTCACGAATACAGCGTTCAACGGTTTTTGGATCTGCTTCCACATGGACGCCGAGGAGTTTGAGTACATCGGCACTCCCACAGTGGCTAGAAGATGCAGTACTACCATGTTTTGCGACCTTCAGTCCGGTACCAGCGACGACAAATGCTGCGGCGGTAGATATATTGAATGTGCATTTTGAATCACCTCCGGTACCGCAGGTATCTACAACGATATCATTACCGGTATCGATGTGTGTGGCCTTTTCCCTCATAACCATTGCGCATCCCGTAATCTCGTCAACCGTTTCTCCCTTCATCCGTAAGGCCGTAATGAAGGCTCCGATCTGTACATCAGTCACTTTACCTTCCATTATCTCACTGATTATGGCCTTGCTTTCATCAATCGAAAGGTCTTGCCCCTCCACTACTTTTCCAATGATCTCTTTTATCAGAATTGTGCTCCTTCCTGCTTCCGCTCTCTTTTCAGGAGCGTTGGTTTCATGTGAGTGGTCTGCAAATAGTTAATAATAGTAGGTATGAAATATACAATAGAGGTATTGATGTTTCAAGCAATTTTTAGGGGAAGCTATCATGCGCCTAAAGGGGGTCGGGATAAGAAGAAAGAACCCTACGCTTCATTTTCTGTACGATCCTTTACTCTTGAATAAATAATTGATACAATTACTCTAAAAGAACATTCAAAGGGAAGTATAAAACTTCAGCGGGGTACTACAATTGAATGAAAAAGATAGCTGTTGTGTGCATTGTGGAACAAGGATTTTAGATGGGGATAGGAAAAAAGCGGTTCACCGTGATAACGGAGATAGATTTTGTTGTTGGGGGTGCGAAACCGTATATGAGATACTCAAAAGAGAGAGCTTTTCCTTAATCAACTCACCCAACTCCCACTCTTCTGAGTATGAATTTCTCGACAATGAATCTTTTTTTAAAGATTATCTGCTTACCGTTGATGGGAAAGAGGGGATGCGGTTCTTTGTAGAGGGTGTCCAGTGTACTGCTTGCCTATGGATAATCGATCAGATTCCCAAGTGGGTTCCTCAGGTAGAGAGTGTCCATCTCAACATGAGTCAAAAGACCCTATTTGTTTCACTGGAGGAAGCGGGCTATTTTGGTAAAGTGGCCTCTATCCTCGCTGCCTTAGGATATAGAGTCATTCCCATAAAAAGTCTTGATGAGGCAAGGCATTTTCAAAAGAGAGAGGTCCATCAACAGTTAAGGAGACTGGGTATTGCGGCTGCTTGTACCGGAAATATTATGCTCTTCTCTCTTGCGCTCTATTCCGGGTTAAAGGGGCAAATGGCTATTGTGTTTGAGTACCTTAGCCTCGTTTTTTTTGGCCCTATTCTTCTTTACTGTGCTCAGCCCTTTTATCTTGGTCTTTGGCGATCATTAAAGGCTGGACGTCCAAGCATTGATCTTCCCATTGTGATCGCCGTAATTATTGGTTTTGTCCTAAGCCTTTATAACCTTATCCGAGGAATCGATGAATACTATTTTGATTCGCTCTCTCTGCTCATCTTCTTACTCCTGGCGAGCCGATATCTATTGAATAGGACCCAACAGGCATTCATCAGTAGATCGTATCTACAATCATTCATCGAATCACAGGTATGTAAACGGTGGAATAGTGATAAGCTGGTATATGAAAACATCCCGGCAAGACTCTTAAAAGTAGGTGACAAAATTCTTCTCCATGAAAGAGAGCGTATTCCTGCGGATGGTATAGTTGTTAACGACTACGTCAATGTCAATCCCTCTCTTTTGACCGGTGAAAGTACACCCCAAAAACTCTTTCAAGGTGCTGAAATTTATGCTGGAACAGAGGTGGTCACCGACTCTGCGGAAGTCCTGGTAAAACGTACAGCAGGAGATAGTAGGATTGGCCAAATTCTCAATAAGGTTGAAGAGCAGATCGATAATACAACACCCCTTGTTTCACTAACGGATCGAGCTTCCCACTACTTTAGTATCTCTACTCTTCTTGTTGGGACCATCTTCTTTTTTTTTTACTACAGGATCGATTCCGGTGAAGCGGTGAGACGTTCACTTGCCTTGATAATCTTGGCCTGTCCGTGTGCCTTGGCCTTTGCTACTCCGTTAACACAAAGTTTGTCACTGAGAAAGGCTTCAATAAAAGGTTACTTAATAAAGAGTGCCGAGTCCTTTGAAAGATTAAGCAGTATTAAAAACGCCTTTTTTGATAAAACGGGTACCCTCACTCAAGGAAATTTTGAGTTTTTACGTTGGGGCTCACCCCGTTTAGAAGATGCAAACAATTTTTCCCCAGACCAGGAGACACGAAATGCGATATACTCTATTGAACTGAATTCTCCGCATCCGATAGCACGAGCACTCGTGAGCTATCTTGAAAAGAGCAAGATAGAGCGATTGCCGGTGCTCTCCTTAAAGGAGATACCCGGTTCCGGAATCTCTGGAATTGTAGATGAAAAAGAGTATAAAATTGTTTCAGTAACGCCTGATGAATATATATGTGATGATTCCGAGATCATATCAAGCGGAACGGCTATATATAGAGATGATGTTGTTGT
This sequence comes from Candidatus Scalinduaceae bacterium, assembly GCA_965222815.1. GTDB lineage: Bacteria > Planctomycetota > Brocadiia > Brocadiales > Scalinduaceae > SCAELEC01. The sequence continues at coordinate 2,063,660 of CBDCUS010000014.1, read as the reverse complement.
GGCATTCGCATATTTGGGAGATATGCTATACAGTGATTCTAGGCGAACTATTGACTGTTTAAAGGAGATGGGGATTAAACCATATATCTTGTCCGGGGATAAGAGTGTTCCCGTTTCTCGTGTTGCTGAAAAACTTAACCTCGAAAACGAACAGATAAAATCTGATCTCGTTCCGGAGGAGAAAAATAATATTATTCAAAAGTATCCGCAATCTGTTATGGTAGGGGATGGCGTAAACGATTCACTCGCCATGTCTTCAGATGCTATTAGTATTGCCGTTCAGGGGAGTGCCGAAGAGAGCTTAGTTGCTGCTGACATTTACGTAACCAAAGGAGGCCTCTTTCCCGTGATGGATCTGATCCTGTTAAGCAAAAACACCTTTACGGTTATCAAGAGAAATCTCGTTTTCTCCTTTGTTTATAATGTTTCAGGCGGTCTTGCGGCCCTATTGGGTTACATTTCACCCTTAACTGCGGCGATTTTGATGCCCATAAGCTCTATAACAGTAGTTCTCTCATCTCTGATAGGGACGAAGTTTTTAAGAAATTTTGTAGGCTCATCCTCCTGAATTATCGGCCAATTCGGTACTCAATACGATAATAACGAAAAATTTACGCGATCCATTTCTCTCTTTTCGATTTTAAGTGGATGTTCGGTAATTTTTGTTGAGCTAAAAAGATCTAAGGTTCTATTATATCATAACATAAGGACAAGGAGTCCTGAAAGGAAGCTTGTATACAGGTGAGAGGCATCTATTTTGCTCTTTTCTAAAAAATTTAAATTCTCTCTTTCAGATGCTGTTAATGAGACAAAAGCGTTAGAATCCATCTATCTATTTATTAAATTGTAAGCTTAGATTATGACTATTTTATACATTGTTGTTCCAATTGCCATTTTTCTGGCACTCTTTTTTCTCTTTATCTTTTTATGGGCAGTAAAGGGGGAGCAGTTTGACGATCTTGAGACACCGGCCCACAGGATTTTACTCGACGACTGGTGCGATAATGTGAGGGGTACAAAATTTAAAAATGAGGGAGATGTTTGTGGGAAAGGGTGAGTCAATGGGCTCTTCGGATGTGAGAAGTTCCCGATATATTGAGATAAGATACGATGACACGATAGTCAGATATTTTGTGTTGGCGACAATAGTCTGGGCTACGATTGCTTTTTTGGTAGGTCTGTTTATAGCTTTACAGATGTCTGTTTGGCAACTGAACCTCAACATAAGTTGGTTGACTTTTGGTCGCTTAAGACCTCTCCACACGAATGCCGCACTCTTCGCATTTGCCGGAAATGCGATCTTTGCAGGGATCTATCACTCAACACAAAGACTATTGAAGACCAGACTGTTTTCCGACTCTCTGAGTAGACTACATTTTTGGGGATGGCAGTTTATTATTGTTATGGCTCTCATTACGCTGCCTCTCGGATTTTCTCAAGGGAAGGAGTACGCAGAATTAGAGTGGCCAATCGATATAGGAGTTGTTTCGATCTGGGTTATCTTTGCCATCAATTTCTTTGGTACCCTCATGATTCGTAATGAGAAGCATATGTATGTTTCTCTTTGGTTTTACATTGCTACCGTTGTTACGGTTGGTGTCTTATACATTGTTAATGCCATTAGTTTGCCAATCAGTCTGTTTAAGAGTTACATCGTCTTTGCCGGTATTCAAGATGCCCTCATTCAGTGGTGGTATGGGCACAATGCGGTTGCTTTTTTTCTGACTACTCCATTCCTGGGTTTGATGTACTATTATTTACCCAAGTCCGTCAATAGACCGATATATAGTTATCGGTTATCAGTTGTGCATTTCTGGTCCCTTGTTTTTCTCTATATCTGGGCAGGACCCCACCACCTCTTAAATACGGCATTACCTGAATGGCTTCAAATATTGGCCGTAATCTTTAGCGTAATGCTCTGGGCACCAAGTTGGGGTGGGATGGTTAATGGCCTCTTTACCCTCCGTGGTGCGTGGCATCTGTTAAGAAGTGATCCCACTGTTAAGTTCCTGGCTGCGGCAATAACTTTTTACGGTATGGCGACGTTTGAGGGTCCACTCCTCTCTGTCAAGCCTGTCAATTCACTTGGTCATTATACGGACTGGATTGTCGGTCATGTACATTTGGGTACTCTAGGATGGAACGGGTTTTTGATCTTTGGAATAGTGTATTATATTGTTCCCAAATTATGGAATACAAAACTATTCAGTGTAAAAATGGCGAACACCCATTTTTGGTTGGGTATCCTTGGGATACACTTGTACTACATTTCGATGTTGGTAGCCGGGCTTACTCAGGGACTTATGTGGAGGGCCTTAGACTCAAATGGACAACTGATGTATCCTGAATTTGTAGAGACCGTAATACGTATCCTTCCGCTCTTCTATTTTCGTGCGATAGGGGGTGGGCTATTTGTTACTGGCTATGTCCTCTTACTCTATAATGTTTACAAGACGATTAAACTCTCTCCAAGTGTTTCAGAAGAGATAGTGCAAATAAAAGAGGCATCCATTTCGATCAACCATTCGGAACGGGGACATCGAAGACTTGAAGGGATGGCCTTCACATTTACCATTTTGGCCCTCATAGCTATTTTAGTAGGATCTATTATTGAGATTGTCCCGAGTCTCTCGGTGAATAACTATGTCAAAATGGATAAAAAGGTTAAACCTTTCTCACCTTTGGAGGTTGCGGGAAGAGACATTTATATTAGAGAGGGGTGTTACACGTGTCACTCTCAGATGGTTCGACGGTTGCAGACGGAAACTCTGAGATATGGAGCGGTATCGACGATCGAAGAGTCTATGTATGACAGGCCTTTTCAGTGGGGGTCTAAGCGTACGGGACCCGATTTAGCGAGGTTGGGAAAGAAGTATCCCGACCTCTGGCACTACATGCACATGGAAGATCCCAGATCGGTTGTAAGAGAATCAATTATGCCCGCATATCCCTGGTTGATTACCTCAGAAATAGATTTCACCAGTTTGAAGCAGAAGATAGCACTTTTTAAGGGACAGGGGGTGCCTTATTCCGGGAAAGAGTTAGAGGAGTCAGATACCTTAGCAAAGGAGCAGGCACGAGAAATTGCTGAGAGCCTCAAGACGCAAGGGGTGAATGGAGAGATAGCGGACAGGGAAATAACCGCTCTGATAGCGTACCTACAAGCTCTAGGAACGAAGGGGGAACCGTGAGTATGAAACAGCAAGCGCTTGCCTATTTTACTGATAGCTATTTAATTGTCATTGCTCTCTTTCTATTTCTCTCAGTCTTTCTCGGTTATCTCATTTGGGTCTGGAGAAAAGGCTCGAAAAAGCATTACGACTATTTATCTCAGCTGCCATTGCATGAGGAGGATTCAACATGAGTCAACAGGAGACAGATGAGTTTAAAGATCGGGTGATAGCGGGTTATGAGTATGATGGGATTACCGAATATGACAATCCCTGTCCCAAGTGGTTGCTCAATATTTTCTATTTTACTCTCTTTCTGGCGGTCTTCTTTTTAGGTCATCATGTTGGGCGTATGAGTTCCGAAGTTGAAGTAGCTCCGGGATCGGTTGAGAAAACTGAACAAGGGAGAGCCCAGGAGCTTGAAGCTGTTCCGACAATTGACGAAACTGCTCTGGTTTCGCTCTTGCAAGATCCTGAAGCATTAAAAGCGGGAAAAGAGGTTTTTGATGATAAATGTGCCCTCTGTCACGGAGATCTGGCAGAAGGTCTCATAGGTCCCAATATGATAGATAATTATTGGTTACACGGAAGAGGGAAGATCAGTGATATCGCACACACCATTCGGTACGGTGTTGAAGAAAAGGGTATGGCATCATGGGAGGGGAGAATTACAGATGAGAAGATTTACCAGACAGCTGCCTACATAAAATCGTTACATGGGACATCAGCAGTTAATCCAAAAGAACCTGAGGGTGAATTGGTGGAAGAATAAAACAAACACCTTTCAATTATTCATTGTGACGAAATCAAATTAGAGCATATAAACATTGAGAAAGGACATTCAGTTTGTTGGAACTGGCTAATCAGTTATTGAATAGGGTTGGTGACATTTTTCCAGCGCTTGTACCTCCTGTGGTGATTGTCGCAAGTATCATTGGCAGCATCCATTGTGTAGGGATGTGTGGACCCTTGGCTTTAACAGCCAGCACACAAGGTAAAAGAGGTATTGTCTATTACCATCTTGGACGGTTTCTTGGTTATTTTTGTGTCGGAGCATTAGCAGGATTCTTAGGGGCTGAATTTATCCATTCTGAGATGAAATATCTCTCATTCATCTCCAGTATTTTTATTGGTATTGTTTGTTTAATTACAGGATTTCGTATTATAAAAAACGGTCAATTAGGCCTGAAACAGCCCCAACTTTTGAGACAATTTTACCAAAAATGGATTGGTAAATTATTGGGAGTGAAAAGATCCAGCTTTATTCCAAGTTTATTCCTAGGCTTGCTCAGCCCCTTATTACCGTGTGGATGGTTATACGTATTTATCCTGATGGCAGTTGCTACAAATAATGCGCTATGGGGAGGGATTCTGCTCCTCTCCTTTTGGTTAGGTACTCTCCCTGCACTTTCAGGCATTTCACTCTTGGCGAAAAGACCAATTACATATTTTAGTGCTAAGGCACCAATATGTTTTGGTTTTTTTCTGATGTTTATGGGTTTTTCATGTCTCGTCGTAAAGCTGAAGGATTTGACAACAGGGGCTTGCCATTGACAAGCTATTTAAAAAGCATTAAAATTCAGCGTAAAAACTACAACTATCATCTTCAAAAAGTGCAATGAGACAGAATAGAAAGATTGTATTTCTTGAAATGTTCTTGCTTCTTGTTCAGGTCTACGTGCCATATAGTTATGGTTACAGCCATGAAACGATAAAGGACAACCAGGTCTCATATGCAAAATTGTGTTGTTGTGAAAACACCGTTATGAGGTGTCGTGAGTGTTATTGCTCGGTGCGAACGAACAGTTACACTTTAGGAGCGGACGGTTCTCAGAGGTCCGATAAATCTGAGAAACAGTACTTCACGATAAGTTATTGCGGAAGCGACTCTTATGATATTTCTGTCGCACCTGAACACAACGGTTTTTTTTCGTTGTCTTCGTATGATATCTTCTTACCTCGGCTCTTTTGGAATGTAACTATTTCACCAAGCTTGAGAAAACCTTGTATAGAAGTACCCTACAAACCACCAAAACCATCTCTCCTTACCTCTTTTACACATATTTAGGAACCGCATTTTAACGAAATCCACCTTTTCAGAATGTGATGATGGATACATAGAAGATGTATGTCTCCTCTCAGGCCTTCAGGGAGTTAACGGTCTATATCAAGAATGGATAGAAGTTAAACAGTTATCCCCTATATTTACTACAAAACTGATTGCGTTGTACATGGGGCTTGGTAACATCTCTGCTTTGTCTGAAGGGGCAATTTTTGGATAGTCCCTACCAGATAAGATATGGAGATTTGGAATGTAAAATCCTAAGCAATAGTGTGGCAAGAGGATAAAATGTGTTATTTTCACATTGTTTGTAAAGGGCTCTAGAACAGTATCTGTTTACTTCTTCAAGTCCTGCTTACAATAGTTATAATTTCCCCCATTTATGAGTATGGTTTTTATGTAAAGAAGACGATTCTTAAATACATCTGCTAATGTTATGGGGTACAGCATGAAATATTATTTAACATCTAAATCGAAAGGTAGATACAATGAACATATTAGATAAAACCAAAGTATTAAGTTCACAAAAGAGGAAGTCTATCATGGCTTTCACTGATTTTGGAAAATTATTTGTCTCTCTACTATTTGTGTCGTGTGTCGCTTTTACCTCTCCATGCATAGGCTCTTATGCAGACGATTTTTACGGAGATGGTCAAGGTGGCAGTTTTCAAAATCTAGCGAGCTGCGAGGCTCCTTCAGCGGCACATCATCTTGAGGAGGCAGCAGCGGAAATTCACAACTACCTCCATGACATAGGTCACTCAACGGGTAGTCAGGCTCATTCCTTTGAAGATGCAGCCGCACGTATTCACAACCTATTGCATGACGCAGTAGGCGGAAATGCAACCGTTGAGCATGCATGGCATGAGTTTGTCTTGACGCTTCGCCGTAGTGGTTTGACCAAAGGTGACAGTCAACTTCGTAGGATGTTCAGGAGACTCCGCGGGGATTTTGTCAAAATCCATTTGCTCATCGGTTGCGATTGGGGTTTCTTTCAAAACAGCATAATAGCGTGCAGGAAGATTTCACGGTTGCATACTTTTGCAGAATCAGCTGCAAAAATCCATGATTATCTTCATGATTATCATAACGGAGCTGTTGCGGTAGGTTCCGCTGCCCATGATTTGGACGATATGGCAAATGATCTTCATGATGTTGTGCATGATATCGATGCGGCTATACCTGTCTTAATGGAAACGTGGTATAATTTTGCTGAGGCTCTTATGGATAGCGGCCTTCTTGATACGGATCTCAAAGCCAAGGTTCTTTTTGATAGTGTGAGTCATGCTTTTGATGAACTCAGTGTGCTCTTGGGGGATTGCACGTAAGGGTAACAGGTTTAGAATAATCCTCGGCTCGGTGTGTTTCCGTTTGGCACACCGAGCCTTTCCCCAACAAAGTTTAACGAGATGATGTTTTGTTTTTGGACGGATCATCGTCTGCCTATATGACCAATCCAAGCAGGAGAATTATTCATGATGGAAACCGAAGAGTAGAACGGTTCTCCGGATTGAAGGCAAGGGTAATTCAATACAGAGCAGATAGCCGTTTTATATAATTGTGATCTGGTGCTTTTTACTCAAACAGACTGAATATATTTAATTACCTGCTCAATAAAAAAACGGTTAAAATGAAGATGGGCTTCTCACGCTGTAATTATCCACGATCACAAAGAGGATTGGCTATTTATAATATCAGACACAGAAATTTGACAAACTGTAATAATTATAGTTTAATAGTAGTTGTTTGAAGGTAGGTTTTCTCTCCATTTTATGTTGTAAATACTATCTTGGTAGGATTTCGTGATTTTATAAGGGAAAAATTTTTTATTGAAAGGTGTTATTTCATGAATTTTATAGTCAGAATCATCGTGTCTGTAGCTCTCTACCTCGCTTTTGTCGCGCTGCCTCTTTCCATGGCCAGTGATCCAAACGAGTGGTCTCCTACATGGAAGTTGCCGCCCGAGAAGAGACCGGAAAATATTGTCGATGAGGCGGTTACGGTACCCGGCGACATTAAGAAAAGCCAGTTCTTTAGTCCCAATACCTGTGGAGCCTGCCATCCTGAAATTTTTAAGATGTGGAGTGGCTCTACCCATGCCAATGCGTGGAGAAATCCACTGTTTCAAGCCTTGTACAACTTGGGTAAAAGAACCGCTAAGGGAGAGTGGCAACAACGGAATATAGAATCTTGTGTCCGCTGTCACCACCCTATAGGACACAGTTCCGGAGAGAAGGAGCTACCACTAGATGATGAAAAGGGGGAGTGATTTGTGATTTTTGTCACTCTGTTCGGGCAACGGCCGGTGTTGGTAATGCACCCTATATCTTGAATCCGGGTAACGCTGCTGCCATGGAGGGGGGTACAAAATATGGACCTTTTGCAGACTCTCCCGAAACGATACATCAGAATCAATTTTCCGAGCTACACACTCGTTCCGAGTTTTGCGGAGGGTGTCATGATGTTGCACATGCAGGAAACGATCTGCCGATTGAGCAAACCTATACGGAGTGGCGTCAAGGACCATATAATACCGGAGATCCAGAGACATCCGTACAGTGTCAAGACTGTCATATGAGACAACGTCCCGGTTTCCCCTGTACCGGGAGTACCGAACGGCCGGACAATCCTGGTTTTGCGACTCCTGAAATGATGGGAGGGGTTAATAGACCGCATATATGGACCCACTATTTTGTGGGGGCGAGTACGACCCCTATCTCACTGCCCCCCAAATCAGAAGCGCAGCCACAGATGGCTATTGAGAGGCTGAAAAATGCTGCTACCCTGGAAATAGAGGCGGATCCGAATGTGAAAAAGGGTGACTTGCTACAGTTTAAGGTGAGCATAAAGAATACGGGTGCAGGTCACTATCTTCCAACAGGCCTCACCGAATTGCGGCAGATGTGGTTGGAAGTTTGTGTTACCGATTCAGAGGGAGAGATACTCTTCCAGCGCGGACAGGTTGATGAGGCGGGAGCAATTGATCCCGAGGCCATTGTATACCATACGGTATTTGGTAATGAAAAGGGGGAAAAGACCCTCCATGTCTGGGAAGCGACCCATATCATCTCTGACAATCGTGTTCCTCCAAAGGGGCAAAAGGATGAACAATTTACCCTTTTAGTGCCGAATGATAGTAAGGCTCCGATCAAGATTAAGGCGGTGTTAAATTATCGAAGTGCGCCTCAGTTTGTAGTGAATATGCTTTTACAAGATAAGGCAATAAAGCTTCCCATAATCAACATGGTCGAACTGGAAAAAGAGATTAACCTATGAGTAAGGGTTATCGGTACTTTTTTTATGTATTGATCAATTGCATGATGGGTACATCGTTAATGTAGTCACTCCTCTTTTTTTTAAAGCGCCTGTTTTTATAGGGAAATTTGATGATGCGAGGGTTCTATTGAGGGGGGGGTATTCGATGAAGTGAAGAAAAACATGTCCATTCTATGAAAAAAAGAGAGTCTCTGTTTGGGTACGCCCTTCTTGCGTATTTTCTATTTGTTGTGTGTCTTATTACTCTACTTCCTTTTCGGTTTCACTGGCCGATGAAGTTTGACGTATCACTTGAAACGAGGTGGGCAGACATCGTCTTAAATATAATTCTTTTTCTGCCACTTGGATTTCTGTTTCGATTGATCCAGCAAGTAGAGTTTGGAAAGGAGAGAGTTCGTGTGTTGATTTACGGACTCCTCGCTAGTGCATTCATTGAGAGTGTACAACTATTTCAAATAGAGCGTACTTGCAGCCTCTCTGATGTCATGGCAAATGGTCTTGGTGCATGGATAGGTGTTCTCCTCTTTGATCAGATAAAGAGCCGACTCAAAAAGAAAATGGTCGGGCGATTGGCCCTAGAGCTGCCTTTAATGAATCTCTTATATCTCATGGGTCCTATGCTCTGGATAAACGGTCTTGCTGCTGGTAATCAGACTTCGCATCTATTTTTGGCACCAGTCATTGGTCTCTATGGAGGGTGTATCCTTGCCTCAGTATGGTATTATACTCTGAAACCTCAGAAGGTAATTTCTGCTAATCAGTTGGCTATCGTAACAGGTTTTTGGTTTCTTGGGGTGTCATTGCCGGGACTTATCAAAAATCCATTGTTGATGTTCCTATGTGGGATCGTAATTACACTTTTTGTTCGAATACCGCTCTTTCTACTGGGAAAAAATGGCCGTAAAGAGCGTCGCTTTGAAATCATAACCCTCAAGAGGTTTTGGCCGATATATGCATGCTATCTCTGTCTCCTTGCATTTTGGCCCTGGAGCTGGTCAGACCACCTTTGGCAGGGATGCATCGGATTTGTAGATGTTCGAATTACCAATATTCTCATATTGCGTGTGGTGGAGAAGATATTGGCTTTTACTTTTCTCGGGTATATGGTAGCAGAGGCACGTGGAAGAAAGAGTGAGACATTCTGTATCTCAATGATGTGGGTGCTGTTTGCCTGTTCTGCAACTGGTTGTCTCCTTGAAATAGTACGAGGTTTCCACCCGAAGCACACAGCAAGTCTTGCCCAGTTGATTATTTCCATTGGGGTTGGTATGTATGGCGGGTTACTGTATCGATTAGAGCTAAATGCTGTTCAGAGGTTTGTTCAGAGGGATGGAATGTGAAGTTTAAGTTTGGTAAAGAACGGGTATAACGATTGATACCCCTTAACGTAGTTGTGGGTTAATGGAATAGTTTACTAAGCTACTAATGCAGGCTTACCGTTTGATCTAAGTTGTATCGTGGCAAAATACCTTCTGAATTCTGTCTCCTTAATTCTGGATACTGAATAGATACTCTCCAAAAAACTCTATACAATTTAAAGAGTTTAACCATATTATAGGAGAAGAGACCCTACATGTCAAAGACAGCAAAGATACTATTGTGTTCAGACGACGACGGTTTTATGCTTAAGACTATACGGAGAGTCCTTTCCAGAAAGGGTATTGAGGACAAGATTGTTATTGTTCGCGATAGCAATGACACTGACACCATTGCGAAAGAGATTGTTGACGCAGATATTGTTTATCCCGACAAGGCCATCATAACAGGAGAGATGATTAAGAGTGCAAAGAGGGTAAAACTGTTTCAGTATGGGACCGGATACGACACGATAGATATTGAAGTTGCAAAAGAGAGGAGGATTCCCATATGTAATATGCCGGGGGTTACGGCACAGTCTGTTGCAGAGCATGCAATCTACCTCCTCTTAGCATTGGCGAAAAATGATTATGATTATGGGGTAGAAATGAGGGGGGGATATTGGAGGAGAGGGGTAGCTTGTGAGCTTGCGGGTAAGACATTAGGCTTAATAGGGTTTGGAAATATAGGCAAGATTAAGGCAAGGATGGCTCATGGACTTGGAATGGAGATTATCGCCTATAGAAGGGATAGGGGAAGGGGAAATGAGGGTGTTGATTATGTCGATATTGTTGATCTTGATTCTTTACTGTCTAGAGCTGATATCGTATCCGTCCTTCTTCCCTTAATGAAACATGGCAGCTGCAAGACAGTGGGGTTTATCGGTAAAAGGGAATTGGAACGGTTTGGGGAGTCAGGACTCGGATGGGTCATAAATACATCCCGGGGGGCCATAATTAATGAGAGAGACTTAATTGAGGCCCTTAAAAATCAGGTAATCAGGAAGGCCGCCTTAGATGTCTTCCAAAAAGAGCCTCTTCCGCAAAATAGTGAACTGAGAAAACTACCAAATGTTATCCTTACTCCTCATATTGCTGGGGACACAAAAGAAGCATTGATCAGGAGATATACCCTAATTGCAGAGAATATAATAAGAGTTTTGAGAAATGAAGAACCTCAATTTATTGTTAAGGAGTTGCGGTCTCTGTTTTGAATGTACCGGTAACGGGGCAGAAATGTGTTAAGGTTATGATTGTCGTTAGCGGTAATGTAAAAAAACCCGTTTTACCAAATGTAAATGGTAAAACGGGTTAGATAGTATATAGTAAACACTGCTATCTAGTTTTCAAGACATGGATAGTAGGTTAGGCTATCTCCTCAAAAACCCTACCGGGATATGCATCTGTGTCGTGATAGACCTGGTCCAACCCCTTCTCTTCCTGCTCTTTTGAAACACGTACCCCACACGTATATTTTAAAGCCAGGAAAAGAATAAAACCATTTGCAAACGCCCAACCTAATGATACGAGAACACAGGTACTATATTTAATAGAGAGGTTAGAGGAGTCTGGAGATCTAATTGTTAATTTGCTTAACATAAGAGTTACCAATGTCTTAAGCGAACGTTTTTTGGTTGATTTTTGTTCTTACTATTGTTATAAAGTGTACCTAAAATAGAATCAGGTGCATTTTTAAATGCATAAAAGTATAGATTTTTATACGTTTAAGTTTGCTCATACAAAAGACTTACAAGGCAATAGCTTGCATGTTAGAATATAGTTTTTTGAGCCGTTGAGCCATAATCTTAAAGGTAGTTTTTACATAATAATACATATATAACATATTAACTGAGAAAGGGGGAATGGATAAAAAAGTAGAAGGATATCCTAGAGATTTTCGTCTCAATTTGAAAATTAATTCGGTTAATTTTTAATGTGTAAAAGTATTCATTATGTAGGTTTTAACCATATACAAAAATTAATATTGGAAGTATTTGACTAGTTTATTTTTGTCATGTAATACTCTGTTGGAGGGCAGCTTAATGAGATTTGTTAATTTTTTTGTGTTAATTGCGTTATTCGTTTTGGGAGTATGTTTGAATAATGGGGTGTTAGAGGCTGGAGGTGATCCTAGCGGTGAAAAGACTTTTTCAGATACAGTTGAAGGTTTGAAATATGCTTTAGATTCAGTTTGGTTAATCTACACAGCATCGATTGTATTTTTAATGAATGCCGGTGTTTGTTTACTTGGTGGTTTTTTAAGACCAAATCATACCCTTAAATATGCAACTCATGTTTTTATGGATTGTACAATGGGAGCTCTCATATTTTGGCTTATTGGATATGCATTACTACTTGGTGGCTCTAGAGTTGCCCCTGGATTGGATAGTGGAAATTGGTTTATTGGATATAGCGGATGGCTTCTTATGGGTGATGCGTATGATGTGAGAACAGTAAATTTGTGGTTGTTTAATTTGGTATTTGTAACCATTGCTGTATCATTCATTGCTGGAGCAGTTGCCGAAAGGATAAAATTGGTACCATGGTTAATTTATAGCGCAGTTTTTACCGGTGTGATTTATCCGATATTTGCTCACTGGATTTGGGCTGACGGATGGATTTCAAATCTTCCGTTTGGTTCAGGGGGATTGGATTTCTCCGGTTCATCTATTGTTCATATGCTTGGAGGTGGTGTTGCTCTCGCTGGAGCTTGGGCATTGGGGCCAAGAAAAGGCAGGTATGACGCAAATGGTAAAGCGTTACCAGCATTTAAAGAGCATAATATGTTGTTTGGTATTGTTGGTACTATTATTTTAATGTTTGGATGGTTTGGCTTCAATGGCGGTGCAACTCTTAGCGGTACGGACTTGCGAATGTCAATTGTTTGCGCGAATACGTTTTTAGCTGCATGTACGGGGTCTGTTACAATGTTTTTGTTTACACTATTTTATGATGGAAAGGCGAACATACGTACGACTTGTGATGGTGCTATTGCAGGTATGGCAGCCATTACATGTCCATGTGCCTGGATAGCCCCGTGGGCTGCAATCATTGTTGGAAGTATTGCAGCTTTTTGTTATTTGGGTACAAGGTCTTTAGTGAGAGATTGTTTTAAAATAGATGATCCTCTGAGTTCTGTCGCAGTGCATTTGGGTGCTGGAATGTGGGGTGTTTTATCTTTAGGGATATTTGCCGATGGATCGTATGGTGGTGTTAAAGGTTTAATAGTTGGACATGGTGGACAGCTAATTTCTCAAGCTATTATCGTTGTCTCTGCTCTTGCCTGGGGAATAGGCCTTGGCTGTGGGATTATGTTTTTGTTAAAGCATACAATAGGAATAAGGGTGTCTCCTCAGGTTGAAGAGGAGGGAGTTGATTCCTATTTCCTTGCGCATGAATGCTACCCTGAAGGGGAATAAATTTAACTCTATTTATTCATTTTTTTTGACTCTGTTTCGGCAAGGTTAGCTTATGTCATTAATTGTCAAGTTTCTGTTGACATATGTGAAAATAAATATATAATTCCAATAATTTTGTTTGCAGATATTTTCGTAACTTCAGCGAAAGGGGGTGTTGTTACAAAAAAGTTAACGATTTTCAATGTAACTTGTAATGCGTAGGTATTATTCAAAGGAAAGGAGAAGGTAAAGAGTATTATGATGAAAAAAAGTATCTGTTTATTCGTTGCATGTCTAGCGCTGGTATTGACTTTCAGTGTTAGCACCAATTTTTCAACCAAAGAGGTAGAAGCGGTTGAAATCATCACGCACTGGGTACCGCACGAAGTGTACGGTATGCCGGGCGATCCTGACAATTCAGGTAAGGTGTTCTTTTCAGGTCTGTATGCTAAATACATGGGGTATCCGGAAGGAGCGCCACCGTATCCTGGTAAATACAGTCGATTCTGGAGAACACTTCCAGCGTATCGTTATTACCTCCCTGATTTTATGTATAACAGGGACGAAATCAGACCATCTAACCCAATTAAGGGACAATTCAGACTCAGAGAGTGTCTTGGTTGTCACTCAGTGGTTACCCCTGGTATCGTAAGGGATTATGAGAAGAGTGCACATGCAAAGGCTGAGCCAAGCCCAACCGGATGTGACACCTGCCATGGTAATAACCATCAGAAGCTTTTGATGCCTAGCTCAAAATCTTGTGGTGTAAGCGATTGTCACGAAGAGCAGTATCTGCAACAGGCACAGGGTGGAATCGGATCACACGCATCATGTGCAAGCTTTGCACAGATAGAGTGCGCATGGTCAATTGAGAGACCTCCTGGAGATACAGCGGGATGTACATTCTGTCACACAAGCTCAGAAGAGCGTTGTAGCACCTGTCACCAGAGGCATCAGTTTGACCCAAGAGTGGCGAGACGTTCAGAGCAGTGTAAGACCTGCCACTGGGGAAAAGACCACAGGGATTGGGAAGCGTATGATATCTCAATTCATGGAACAGTGTATCAGGTAAACAAGACCAATCCGGACAACTTTGACTTCAGCAAGAAGCTTTCGGATGCAGATTACGTAGGGCCAACTTGTCAGTACTGTCACATGAGAGGTGGTCATCACAACGTGCAGAGGTTGTCAACTGTCTACACCAGTATGGGTATGTCAAATGCTGACAGGGGTGCACCTCTCTGGAGTGAGAAGAGAGACACCTGGGTATCGGTATGTGACGATTGCCACTCACCAAGGTTTGCAAGAGAGAATCTGCAGGCGATGGACGAGGCGTGTAAAGATGCTGGTATCAAGTATACGGAAACCTTTAAGGTTGCCGAGAATCTGCAGTTGGATGGAATGGGCGAGCCTATGCCGAAGGACCTTGCACCTGACTGGAGTGGTCAGCACATCTGGAGTTTGAAGATTGGTGCGTACCATGATGGACCGGAGTACGGTGGAAAATCCGGAGAGTCTGGTGAGTTCAGGATGTCGAACTGTTCAGACATTGAAAGGGTCTGTTTTGAGAGTGTAGGTTACTGGCAGACGTACATATTCAAAGGGATGGCACACGGTTCATGGAACGATGCTACGTACTGTGACGGTTCTTTTGGTATGGACAGATGGCTTGTGAAGGCAAAAGCAGCTGCTGAGCAGGCGAGAAGGTTTACAGCGATAGAGAAGAAGGTTGGGATCAATTGGGTGCCACAGGAGTTCTGGAGGCATGGAGATTGGTTAGACCAGTTGTCTGGATGGAAGATAGTGAAGGAGTATCCAGGAAAGACAATATTCGATCTCTGTCCTGAGCCGGGCTGGTTGGATACACATCATGCACCAGCTGAGGAAGTAGAGTACATCAACAGGAAGCTTAAGGAGTTGGGTATGTCTGCCGGAAAACACGGCGCACATCATTAAGTTTTTGAATTGATGTTGGTTGTAATTTTGAGAGAAGTAGACGGGGGAGTTGGGTATCTATCCAGCTCCCTCGTTTTTTTATAATGTTATACCCATCACAAATTGATTTTCTGTTTTCAGAACCCGATTTCAGATGAGCTTTACATTTTCTTGTGCACAATATCCTCGGTATTTTTTGTCCGGGGAAAGTCCTCAACTTAGTATGACTAAGCCTCTGGTTTTGTTCAATCGAAAAATCAAAGTTTCACGCAATCTCCTGCCCTGGAATTCTAAAAATCATTTTGCAATGGGTATATCAGAATAATTTCCCCACTTTTCTGTGGACTTTTTTCTGATAACATTATAGGCTGTATGTTTATGGTGCATGTTTCGGGTATTTTATCGTAATTTTAATGAATGGAGTACTGTATATCTAATTTTGAATAACAAAAAATTTATGAAAATTAGGTCGATTTACAGAAATAGAGGATGAGGAGAAAAATGTATACGTGTATTATGGTTAAAAGATTGAGTTTGGTAAGCGCCTTTCTAGTGGTTGCTTTGTTAGTTTTGGCGACAGGTTGTGAAAAGGCAAAAGACCATGTCGAGATAGGAAAGGCTTTACTTGAAGAGGGAAAAGTTGAAGAGGCATCGGTGGAATTTAAAAAGGCGGTAGAGAATGATCCAAATTTGGCGGAGGCCTATTTTAGTCTGGGTAACGCCTATGTCAAGAAGCAGATGCTTGATGAAGCGATCAAGAATTATAGAAAAGCGATCGACATAAATCCCGAATACAAGGATGCATATAAAAAATTGACCGATACATTTGTCACTATTGGTCCGCCTGCAACGGAGTTTGAGAAGAGAAAGAAGAGAGTAGAGGATGAGCCAAATAGCGTTATGGCACATCTGGATATGGGGGTGTTTCTCCACAGCTTAGATCAAACTGAGAAGGCGATAGAGGAGTATGAGGAGGCCCTGGCACTACAGCCTGACAATCCGTTTATCTATTACAATTTGGCGGTTGCTTATCAGGATATGGCACTCTTTGAGGAGAAGGCTATACCACTCTATTTGAAGTCGATTGAGTTGGACCCATTGTATGACAAAGCTCACTACAATCTGGCGGTCTCCTATCTGAAGACCAACAATCTTGAAAAAGCTATGCAGGAGTATGAGAAAACGTTGGAAATTAACCCCAATTACGCTGCCGTATACGTCGATTATGGCATGATCAGTATAAAAGAGAAGAACTTTGATAAGGCAATGGAGTACTATGATAAGGCCCTTGAGATTAATCCGAATTCGACAGAGGCCTACTATCAAAAAGGCATTGTGTATGCTTTTCAGGAGCAATATGAGGAAGCCTTGGTTCAAAACAATAAGGTGTTGGAGTTAAATCCTGAACATACTAATGCACAATTCAATATTGCGGTTGTATACCACAAGAAGGGTGATTTGGATAGGGCATTGCAGGAATATAACAAGGTGCTATTGATTGATCGCATTTACGAAGATGCCTATTATAATAGAGGGCAAGTGTATGCTTCGATGGGAGATAAACCTAAGGCCTACAACGATTATATCAGCTATAGCAGGATTGTGAAGGCGAAGACGGGCAGGGAGGCAGCTGCGCTGGCGTTGCGAGGTGTTGATGAGGAGCGAGTGGAAAGCTTTATGGTTCCCAGTTTCAAGGATTGGCTTTTGGAGTATGAATAATCGACACTCCTTCTGGTTAGCTGAGAGGAGTAGAAAAAACAATTGCTGCTATTGAGAGAGATTCGTTGGCAGAGAAGTGTGATTTAATAATCTTATTTTCAGGTGTTAAAAGTGGGTATTAATATAATGAAAAAGTTTGCTTATGGAACAATTATTACTATGATGTTTTTTGCCTTGGGTTGTGAAAAGGCGATAAACCACGTGGAGAATGGGGACTTGTTAATCCAAGAGGGGAAGCCGGACGAAGCCATTGTGGAGTATAGACGGGCTATTGAAATTGATGCTGGTGACGCAGTGGTCTATTTTAAACTGGGAGAGGCGTATCTAGGGAAGGGCATGCTTGAAGAGGCGGTAAAGGAGTTCAGAAAGGCGGTTGATCTTAAACCTGATTTCGTTGATGCACATAGGAAGCTCGCTGAGACATTTGGAAAGATTGGTGTTCCACTTGATGAGCTGACTATCTGTAAAAATGCCATTGAGAGGGATCCGAAGGATATTGATGCCCGTTTACGTCTGGGGGTATTGTATCTGAAGTTGAAAAAGATGGAAAAGGCCTTTGAACAGTTTAAGTCGGTTCTAGAAATTGCTCCCTATGATGCACAGGCCCACTTTCTTCTAGGCGTAGCGTATCAAGATTTTAATTTACTTGAAAATGCCATACCCTCATATGAAAAGGCGATTGAGCTTAAGCCAGCCCATGATAAGGCGCATTACAACCTGGGCATTGCATATATTGCTACAGGTGAACACGATAAAGCAATCGAGCAACTCCTGGAAGCGGATAAGTTAAAACCTGACAATAAAGACACCTATTGTAATTTGGGACTTGTCTATTATCTTAAGGGCATGGGTGATGATGCTATTAACTACCTAGAAAAAGCGTTGGAAATAGATAGTGAGATGGCAGATGCTCACTACTATTTGGGTGTGCTTTACGCAAGTAAGAACATGTTCAAAGAGGCAATAGAGGAGAATAAGAAGGTTATTGCCTCTAATCCTGAGTATGTGAATGCCCATTTTAATCTTGGTACCCTCTATCACAAACAGGAACTGTTTGAAGAGGCTATTGCGGAGTATACAAAGACGATCTCAATAGACCCGGGTTTCTCTGATGCCTATTACAACAAGGGGCAGGCGTTGGACTCTTTGGGCAAAAAGGCGGAAGCGCGCGATGAATACGAAAAATACCGGATGGTAAGTAAGACCGAGAGAGGTTCTTCCAGCCTGTTAGAGTTCGATTCAAAAATGTTAGGAACTTTGGAGCAGTATAAATATAATGCAGAACTCATGAAAAAAGAGCTTGCGAAACAGGAGGAGGAGAAGGCCGCTCTACCAAAGTAGATTTACTCTTATCTATTTTCAAACAGCTATACTTGTTTGTGCCATTTACCTATTATCAATTCAATCTCAACTGTGATGTGTTTCTGCGGTGCTGAGTTTCATGTGGTTAATTGCATATTTTTTCTCATCTCTATATAAAAAATTTAAGATTAAAGGAGGAGTTTTGTCTCTTCTCCGATCTTGCTTTTTTACATCGTGCTTAAAAAGTTCCTCTCCTCTTGTGAGAGGTCAAGACGATACCCCCCCCTTTCCAAACAGCTGCGTGATAACCTGAGATCTTCCGTGTCTGACTAATAATTGGGAAGAGAGATGTGCCAGTATCTGATTCTGTTCGACAATGAAAAGGTGTTTGAAATCGATTAGGCAAAAGATACCTAATTATCCACTGAGACCCGTTGGAAATGTCCGCCAGACCATTAAAGGTCTGACGGTAAACTATTCGAATCGAAAATGGTTAATTTGATGGGGCCTCAACATCCTTGGCACATCTGAAGCCGACACTCTTGTTTCTCTCATCAGGCTCTCCAAACATTCTTACCGCACAGCGCATCTTATAGACATTGGCGGCAAATAGTGAGCCTCCTCTGATGATACGTTTACCAGTTTTTGTTGTCGGCCCTTTTGGGTTTTTTTTGGGGCTTTCGTAGTAGTATGATGGGTGGTACCAGTCATTGCACCACTCTGATACACTCCCCGACATATCAGAGCAACCATACACACTGTTACCTTGTTCATAGCTTCCAACGGTGAGGATGCCCTTTGGTCCAATATTGCAGTTCTTGATCTCCCACACATTACCCCAGGGGAACCTTCTTCCATCAGTACCTCGAGCGGCCTTTTCCCACTCCGCTTCAGTAGGAAGACGTTTTCCCGCCCATGCAGCATAGGCATAAGCATCAAACCAATCAACTCGGGTTACCGGGTAATCGGAATAATTATAATATTTGTATTCAAACCCTTTAAAAGGGTTGCCAGGTATGTGGATTTTATTGAGGGGCTCCCCAGGGTGACATTTACTGTGATCGCCAGTCCTTGTAATATATTCGAGAAATTCCCAATATTGAGCGTTGGTAACCTCGTATTTATCAATATAATAGGCATCGAGAAAGACAGTATGCTGAGGCATCTCTTCCTGTATAAAGTCCTCTTGGCTGCTTCCCATGACAAAATCTGAAGCGGGTACGAGGATCATCTCTTCCCACTTCTCTCTATTCTTCTTGAGTGCAGCCTCCATATGCGCTTTTCTATCACTAATCCTCTGTGTCTCAATCTTTCGCTTGTCATCTATGTCCAGAAATGTCAGCACCTTACCAACAAAATCGTCAACCTTGTTTATCTGGTCTGAGCCTGGTACTTGGTAGCTTCGGCATTTCTCTAAATGTTCGAGCGCTTTTTGGTGATTGTTGAGTTTCCAATACGTACCGGCCATGTACCAATGTAAAGATGCCAAGTCTGGATTAAGCTCTTCAGCTTTTTTATATAATTCGAGGGCCCCCTTGTAATCACCCGAATTCTCACGCAGTGAATTTGCACTCTCAATATATTTCTGTACCATTAAGGATTTTTCATCTTTCGGTTCCTCTGTTTCGCCTTGAGGACCTTCCATTGCATTTTTCTGGGTTTGCACACTGGGGTCTGCTACCGGAACCAGTTCCAGTTTTCCCCCATCCAGAGGACAATACAAACTACTGTCGGAATATATTTTTTCGCATTTGGGGCAGCTCTTTTTTCCAGTGCCCGTAGTGATCTCGGCGAATGTTGCGGAAACGAGAGAAAAAAGTACAATGCTCAATGTTAAAAAAACACTTTTCAATGAAACCTCCTTACAAAACGAAATCTATTAAGCACGATCTTGTGACTAAAAAAATTAAAATAAAGAATTAACGGATTATAACCATCGTATTTGATTAAATCAACCTTAAATAAAGAGGTCATCACAATAGTAAAAAGTCTTGATATTAGATTTCTTTTTTGGTAGTATTTGCGAAAATCACTCATTCGTATGCTATTGGCTTGTGTCTGTGGATAAAGTGCTGC
Source organism: Candidatus Scalinduaceae bacterium (assembly GCA_965222815.1). Lineage (GTDB taxonomy): Bacteria > Planctomycetota > Brocadiia > Brocadiales > Scalinduaceae > SCAELEC01. The sequence continues at coordinate 2,043,367 of CBDCUS010000014.1, read as the reverse complement.
AAAAGGCTCTCTTATGGCGACAAGCTTTTACAGAGTTGTTTTGGTGTTCGTACGAGAACTTCCTCATTGGAGTATTAATTCTATTTCTCAATTATTTACGTGTGAAAACACCTTAATCGACTTCTGATGTTTGAAGAATGAACTTTTATCATTACCTTTTACTATATAGTATAATACCAATAGTAACATAATAAGGAGGTTTCTATGGATTGTGAGTCTTGCAAGGGCAAAATTGCAAACATTTTAAAACTTGTACTGGATCAGGTTAAGAAACATAAAAAGTTGGTGGGGCTTTTGTTCATTGTCTTTGTAGCTGTTGCGTTGGTTGGGGGGAGAAAGTTCTACCATTATGCCGAGTCTAGCGAGTTCTGTGGTAGCTGTCATGAGATGGACGTCCATTACGACTCCTTAATGGCTTCAAAACATAACAATGAGCATGTCCATGCATGCCACACCTGTCACATTGGACCCGGTTTAAAGGGTTTTTTACATGCAAAATTGAGTGATGGTACCCACGACTCAATAGAGCATTTCAGGAAAACCTATCTTACCAGCAAAGATTCAGGGCTGTTTATTGATATCGCGGAAGACAGTGTCTCCATTGTCCATAATAATTGCGTTGATTGCCATCTTAATGAAGAGTTCACAAAGGATAAGACGCATGTTGAGAAGGTTTTACTCTCAAAGAAAATGGGTGAAGACGGTGAACCTGCTGATCTGACCTGTATGGATTGCCATGTAGGCCTTGTACATCCACACATGAAAGCTGATGTGTTTAAGGCATATGTTGAGGCGAAGACTCCCCCTTTTGGTACCTATTCTCAAGAGGACTGTTTTGCCTGTCATAGGCACGCTACTCCAGAGGTCGTAAAAGAGTGGACAAATAGTTCTCATGCCGTGAAGGGTGTGACGTGTCTTGGTTGTCATGGTGATGATCATGGTGAGATTGTTGAGAGAAAAGGTGAGGTCCTCCCTAGCAAGTGTGGTAAATGCCATGAAACGATGTTTAATGATTTTGCTCAGAGTAAACATTTCAATGGAAGGATCGTTGCAGAATTTGATGGTCTGGTTTCTAGCACTAAAAACCTAACGGTCAGAAAGGATTGTGAGGAGTGTCATAAGCTTGGTTTAAACAAGCCGTGGGACGAAGGTTCCGGGGGTAGCTGTAACAGTTGTCATCCGAAACATCTCTTTTCTCGGAAGGAGGCAGCAAAGGCAAAGGTGTGTGAAAATTGCCATGTTGGTGGGCCTCCCCATGCCCAACTTGATATGAGTTTGAGGACCGTACACGGCAAAATATATAAGGGTGGAGAACTTAATGGGGAAACGGCCTTTAGTTGTCAGTCTTGCCATAGTGACCCATACAACCATCATAACTTCAACAGAAACGTAAGTAGTGTTCCAAATGATTCGTAAATGGTTAGCGTGTAGAAATTGCCCTTTAACGAGAGTACTAGTAAAAAAAGGGTTTTGTGTTTCTTCTTATATAACAGTTAAAAACCCACCTGATTAGGTGGGTTTTTTTTTGGAAATTTTTCAAGGAGTGGATAAATGAAAATTACAGTTGTTGGTGCTGGGAATGTAGGTGCAACTACGGCACAGATCCTTTCTGAAAAGGAGCTGGGTGATATTGTGCTTCTCGATGTGATTGAAGGCATGCCGCAGGGAAAAGCCCTTGATTTACAAGAGGCAGGGCCGATGTACAGTTATTATACTCACATCTATGGTACGAATTCGTACGATGATACTGCTAAATCTGATGTCGTTGTGGTTACATCTGGTTTGCCAAGAAAACCGGGAATGACACGGGAGGATCTTGTCAAGGTAAATGGAGATATTGTGAAAAGTGTTACCGAACAGATTGTCCAAAAATCACCGGATGCGATTATTATCATGGTTTCAAATCCCCTTGATGCCATGACTTATATAGCGCATAAGATAAGCGGGTTTCCGAAAGAGCGAATCATGGGGATGGCAGGGGTATTGGATTCTTCAAGATTGAAGACCTTTATCTCAATGGAATTAAATGTTTCAATAGATAATGTACAGGCCTTTGTTCTTGGTGGTCATGGAGATACGATGGTTCCAATGACACGATACACTACGGTGTCTGGCATTCCTGTGGCTGACCTTATTTCAAAGGAGAGATTGGATGCCATAATACAGAGGACGAGGGATGGCGGAGTCGAAATAGTGAATCTATTAAAAAAGGGCAGTGCATTTTACGCACCAGCATCATCAGTTGTTGACATGGTTGATGCAATTTTAAGGGACAAAAAAAAGATACTGCCCTGTACGGTTTTGTGCAAGGGAGAGTACGGTTTTGATGATCTATTCTTAGGGCTGCCAGTTAAGCTCGGTAGAAAGGGTGTTGAGGAGATCATTGAGATAAGGCTTACAAAGGAAGAGGAGGATAGTTTGGATCACTCTGCTAACGCAGTTCGCGAACTTTGTAAGACCGTATCGTTATGAATCTGTTACATGAGTGGCGAAGGTGATAAGGAGGGTTACCATTTCTCTTTTGACAGGGTATGATCCGTTTCTTACGTTCCACCCCTTTTTTTTCTGAATTTCCTATATGCGCATCTCTTTCCACAAGTCTGTTGCATGTCTCTCGGTTGGTCGTTATGCATGAATAATCGAATGAGCAAGGAATATGAATCTCATTGACACAGTGGAGAAATAGAAATAGAATGATTTATTATAGTTATAATTGTTGATTTTTTGGTTTTTTACTCTATGAGACGTATTGCCAATAGTACAAGAAACCTCCAAGAGGTTGCTTTTCAAAATCTTATGGACGGTGTTTTTATCTTTGACAAAGATAGGAAGATTGTTGTTTTCAATCCCGCTTGCGAACAAATTGTCGGTTTTTCGAGAGAAGAGATCTTGCGGAATAATTCGAGCTGCCTTGAGGTATTTAACTGTCACTCACCAAACAATACCTGTCTCTCCTCATGCCCTGGTCTTGATCTTTTTAGCGGAAAACGTACGCGTGTGTCACGAGAATACCTTATAAAGACTAAGGATGGGAGAGAAAAGTGGGTTACAACGAACTATTCAATGATCAGAGACGAAAAAGACAAGGTAGATTATGTTGTGGGTGTTATCCGAGATATTACAGAAATGAAGATGTTTAATGAGGAGTTAATCAAATCTAAAACGCTCTCAATCCTTGGACAGTTTAGTAACGAATTGGTACATGAGATAAAAAACCCTTTAAATTCTATTACCATTCAGATGATGTTATTAGAGAGAGAGATCAAGAAAAAGGAGTTTAACCATGAAGAGGAGCTCTCTTCAGTTGTAAGGGTTGTCAGAGAAGAGATAAATAGATTAAGTAGGTTAACGAAAGATTGTCAGGAATTTTCAAAAACTGGAAATCTGAAACGCACACAAGAGGATGTTTGTGAAATCATTAGGGAACTCCACACCCTCATCAATCCACATACCGTGGTGAATGGTATCAACGTTCATATGAGTATGCCAAAAAGACGGCAACTGATCTCGCTTGATAAAGATAGATTGAAACAGGCCCTTCTCAATATTTTAATTAATGCTGTAGAGGCGATGCCAGGTGGCGGAGACTTATTTTTGAAAGTCACAAAAAAAGAGAGGTACATAATGGTTTACATCAAAAATACCGGTCCGGGTATCCCAAAGGAGTTGGAGAGCAAGGTCTTTAATCTATTTTATACAACAAAAAGTGGTGGAACCGGTGTTGGTTTGGCGATAACCCAGAACATTATCCAATCGCATGGCGGTAACATACGATTTAAGAATGTAAGCGACGGTGTTGAATTTGTAATAGAATTACCCTTAGACTAAATATTAAGCAAAAGATGAGAAAACCTAGATTGTTGCTGATTGATGATGATGTAAATACGGTAAATGGTTTAAAGACGGTCCTTTCCCGATCAGAGTATGATACGAGTTGTGCCCTTACCGGGCGTGATGCGTTAAAAATGATTGAAAGGATACATTTCGATATCGTGATAACGGATATGAAGTTACCAGATATTGGAGGTTTTACCATTATAGAAGAGATAAAGAGGAAAGATGAGAACACCTCTGTTGTAATGATTACCGCGTACAGCTCAATTCAAACGGCCATTGACGCAATGAAAAAGGGAGCTGATCACTATTTAACTAAACCCGTTAATATTGATGAATTGGAACTGATTCTGAATAGAATATGGGAAAAACAGCTTCTGATCTTGCAAAACAGGGAGTTAAAGCAAAAGTTAGATGAAAAATATAATTTTCATGGATTGATAGGTGATACTGCAGAGATGCAGCAGATCTTTAAGACAATTTCAGAAATAGCACCAACAACAGCGACGGTTTTAATTTATGGTGCAACCGGAACAGGTAAGGAGCTTATAGCAAATGCCATTCATTATAATAGTGATAGGAAGGAAAAACCTTTCGTTGCCCTTCATTGCGCTTCACTATCGGAAGGGGTCTTGGAAAGTGAACTTTTTGGACACGAAAAGGGTGCTTTTACGGGAGCTATGAGTCAGAGGAGAGGTAGATTTGAATTGGCAGATGGCGGTAGTCTCTTTCTCGATGAAATAGGAGAGCTGAATTCGCATGTCCAGATCAAACTTTTGCGGGTTCTTGAAACGGGATGCTTTGAAAGGGTTGGTGGAGAGACCTCTCTTAATACCGATGTAAGGATTATTGCGGCAACAAACAAAGACCTGGAAAAAGAGGTAGAGAAGGGGACATTTCGGGAAGATCTCTATTATCGGCTTAATGTCATTAATTTAGTGATACCACCGCTTAAAGAGAGGAGGGACGACATTGCATTGCTGGCTGACTGTTTCCTCATAAAATATTCACAAAAGAATAAAAAGAACCTTAAAGGGTTCTTACCCCAGACTATGAGATTGTTGAATAGCTATGACTGGCCAGGTAATGTGAGGGAACTGGAGAATATAATTGAAAGGGCTGTGGTTATGGCGAAAAAAGATCTCATAGAACCAGATAATCTCCCCTCGAAAATAAGTCTTAGTATAAAGAAAGCCAACAGAGATGTTTTTTCTATCCCGTTTGGAACTACCCTAAAAGATGCGGAGAGAAAGATCATTACGGAAACACTTCAAGCTACGAATGGTAGTAAGTCAAAGGCAGCAAAAATCCTCGGTATCTCTACACGAAAAATAGAGTATAAGCACAAAGAGTGGTCAAAGGCTTGATCGTTTAAATCATAAACACACTGTCTAAATAGAAAACAGATGATCACATCTTTCTGAAAAGGTGCTGATTAAGCTGGAACTCGCATGCAACAGTCACCTCCCTTCACGTAAACATCTGAAAATATAAATCCCTCTTTTCATAAAAAAAACCGTAAATTTCTTGTAGCGTTGTGGAGTTTTCAAATCTTTTCCTGAACCCTAAATCAATGGCAACAGTTTTGCTCTAATACATAAATATACCATTGCGATTGAGGTTTTATGGGGCCAACCATGCTATCATTCGTCCAGTTCAAAGGCGATCGAAACATTTCCGTGATTTATCCAATATTCATCGATTTCACAATAGCTATTGGTGTAGAAAAAACCAATGAGTGTGAGAGGATCAATATACAGTGTGAATCGTGTCATTTTCAAGAGAAAGTGTATGCCTAAATATCTTAATATTGTGAAAGGAGAGAAATGTGAAAGAGTTGTGCACAAAGAAGGCATTGATTGATAAAGAGGGTAGTAGTGGACCAAAAAACTTTGAGTTGGAAACCATCAATGTACAATTACAGCAGAGGATTGATAAACTTGAGCATGATGAGAAAGTACTTCAGAGGACAAATTCTGAAATTGAAAAGCTGCTCAATGTTATTCCGTTGACAATGATTGGTGTATCACGTGAAGGTAAGGTTACCCTCTGGAATAGAGTTGCAGAGGAGACATTTGGCATCACGGCAATGAATGTCATTGGAAAAAAGCTAAAGGAATGCGAGATAGAATGGGAGTGGGAAAAAGTTGTCGAGTCTATAACTGTGTCTCAAAAGATGGGGAAGCTAAAACAGATCGATTCGATTCAATACGCAATGTCTGATGGAAATCAAGGTTTTTTACATGTGACCGTAACACCGGTTTCAAATGAAATGGTTGAGCAGGCACACGTGCTTCTGTTAGGGAGGGATATTACTGAGTGGAAGAATGTGGAGAATCAAATGGTTCAGATTCAAAAGTTAGAGGCAATAGGTCAGTTAGCTGCAGGTATAGCCCATGAGATAAATACACCTACCCAATATATCAGGGACAACACCTGTTTTCTTCAAGAATCCTTTACCAGCATCTGTAAATTACTCAGTCAGTTCTCACATTTACTTGAATTGAGTAAAAACAAAGAAGTATCGCCAGAAGTAATTGATGAGATTGAATTAATGATTCAAGATGTCGACCTTGAATACCTTCTTGAAGAGATACCCGTTGCTATCGGCCAATCTCAAGAGGGACTTGTTCGTGTTACCGAGATAGTAAAGGCAATGAAGACCTTTTCGCATCCCGGTAATGAAGAAATTACCCCGGTTAACATCAATGAGGCTATTAAGGGTACGATAACGGTTGCGAGAAACGAATGGAAGTATGTGGCAGATATGAAGACAGACTTTGACCCTGACTTACCAATGATCCCATGTTTTCCCGGTGAGTTTAATCAGGTAATTCTCAATATGATAGTCAATGCATCACATGCCATTGAAGCGGTATCACATAATGGAGTTAGTGAAAAAGGGGTAATTAATATTAGTACACATTATGATAATGATTGGGCCGAGATACGTATTAGAGATACGGGAACTGGAATTCCAGAAGAGTGCAGATCAAAATTGTTTGATCCGTTTTTCACCACTAAGGAAGTGGGTAAGGGGACAGGCCAAGGGCTGGCAATTGCACACTCTGTTGTTGTGGGAAAACATAAGGGGACAATTACCTTTGATACGGAGATGGGGAAAGGGACAACATTTATCGTAAGACTACCCACAATATTGCCTGAGACAACAGAGGAGTAATTATATGAAACAAAGGATTCTTTTTGTTGATGATGAACAGAAACTTCTGGATGGATATAAACGCATATTACGTAATATGCGTGATGTGTGGGAGTTAGGATTTGTTTGTAATGTTGATGCTGCTCTGACTCGATTGGAAGAGGAGAGTTTTGATGTCATCGTTTCGGATGTCATGATGCCGGGAAAGAGTGGTTTTGAATTTCTGGAGATACTCCAGAGAGATGAAGAGGTTAGGCGTACACCTGTGATTATCGTAACTGGCTGTAATGACCATGACCTCAAAAGTCGTGCCTTGAGAATGGGGGCTATGGACCTCCTGAACAAACCGGTTGAGAGAGAAGATCTGGTTGCACGGATTAATAGCATGATTCGTTTAAAATCATATCAAGATAAACTTGAAGACCAAAATAAAATTCTTGAAGAGAGAGTTAAGGAGCGTACGGCTGAACTGGAAGACTCCAGATTTGATATTATTTGGCGACTTGGGAAATTGGCTGAATTCAGGGATGAAGACACGGGAAATCATGTGTTAAGAGTTGGATCATATTGTCGTACACTCGCAGAGTTACTCGGTAAAAACAGGGATTTTGTTGAAATGATATTTTTGACAAGCCCTCTACATGATATAGGCAAGGTAGGGGTGCCGGATAGTATTCTCTTGAAATGTGGGAAACTCAACCCTGAAGAGTGGGAACTAATGAAACAACATTGTGAGATAGGTGCTGATATTTTTAATCAAGATGCTAAAACTATGCAATCATTCCTCTCATGGCGTGGAGACCTTTCTCATTCAAGCAATAAAATGGAACACAATCCAATTCACAAAATGGCTGCCTCAATTGCAATGTCACATCATGAAAGATGGGATGGAAAAGGGTATCCTAAAGGACTAGTAGGGAGTGATATTCCTCTGGAATCCCGAATTGCTGCTATAGCAGATGTATACGATGCCCTGAGCTCGGTACGTCCATATAAGAAAGCCTTTCCGGAAGATAAGGTAATTGAAATTATGGGCAGTGAGCGGGGTAACCATTTTGATCCGGATGTTTATGATATATTTGAGAACTCTTTTGATAAATTTAGAAGAATTCGGGCACAATTTGCCGATAATAAACCTGAATTAGTGGAGCATGAATAGCTTCAGAATTTGGTAATCCTTGATTTGGTTTCTCATTGTATATCGTTGTATACCGAACAAATTTTCTTGTAATGAGAGGAATATGAAATGAGAAGAATTCTCTTTGTGGATGATGAACAGGAGGTCCTGCAGGAATTCAAACGGATGTTGCAACCGATGCGTCAAGAATGGGGTATGTCATTTGCCGTTAGTGGAGAAGAGGCGTTGGATTTTATGTCTAAATTTGACTTTGATGTTGTTGTATCTGATATGCGTATGCCAAAAATGGATGGCCTAGCACTTCTTAATGAGGTCATGGAAAGTTATCCAAATACGGTTCGCATTGTCCTGTCAGAGGAATCTGATAGGGAGCTATTGCTACAATCTGTTAAATGTTCACACCAGCATTTAAAGAAACCGTGCAACATAGATGCGGTTAAGTATGTAATAACACGGACGTGCAAACTTCAGGATCTATTACGGAATGAGGCATTGAGAAAAATCGTGACGGGGATAAAGGAATTGCCGAGTCTTCCAACGTTGTACGGTATGATTGTAAAAGAGATGCAATCACCCGATGCATCTATTAAAAAAGTAGGATACATTATATCCCAAGATGTTTCAATGTCAGCAAAGGTTTTGCAGATTGTTAACTCAGCTTACTTCGGTCTTCCTCGGCAAATTTCTGATCCGCAGCAGGCAGCGGTCTATTTAGGGATAGAGACCCTAAAGGCTCTGGTCCTTTCTGCTCATGTGTTTTCTTCATTTTCTGAAAATACAAAATTGTATGGAGTTTCCTTAAAAGAGATTTTGGGACACTGTTTATTAGTAGGGCGGTTAGCAAAAGAGATTGCACGTAGTGAAAAGGCGGAGATAAATATATTAGAGGAGGCATTGATAGCCGGGGTGTTGCATGACATTGGAAAGTTAATATTGTTACAACTTCCTGATCAGAATAGGCAGATAACGAACCTTATCGAGACAACAGGTGGTAGTTTTGTAGAGGTGGAATATGCGGTTATGAAGACCTCACATGCAGAATTGGGTGCTTATTTATTAGGGTTATGGGGGCTCCCAGATAGTATCGTTGAAATAGTAGCATTTCATCATAATCCATCAAAACTGTTGGAAGGTATGTTTGTGGAGGAGTGTGTATCTCATGAAGATGAAGGGGGAGGCAGACAAAACGGTGGAAGTCTCAGTACACAATCTGCTAAAAAATATTTGACAGAGTTTACTACCCTGACCGCAGTGCATGTCGCTAATGCCTTGTTGATGCAGAAAGAGATTACTCGTGAAACAACTGTTTTTCCATATATTGACTTGGTCTATTTGAAGACGCTTAATTTGATAGACAGGTTACCTGAGTGGGTGGATCGGTATTACAAGATAATGAGGGAAGAGATCTAGTATCTACACAAATTCAACTTGATTTATCTGATAAAGATGGATGGTAAAACCACATCAAAATTTGGTTGGTATGGAGTTGATTCAAAATTAATGGAATGGCTGAAGTTTCAAATTCAATGTTCAAAAAATGTTTTTTGAGCCTTTAGCAATGGTCCTTAAATTGAAAGGTCTTATGGTATGAGAAGGATTCTCTTTGTAGATGATGAGATTAATGTACTTCAAGGGTTAAAAAGAATGTTGCGTAAGATGCGTTACGAATGGGATACGGAGTATGCGAAGAATGGAGAAGAGGCGTTAGATTTCATGTCAAAAACTCCATTTGATGTTGTTGTTTCAGATATGAGAATGCCAAGAATGGATGGTGTTGAACTCCTTGGTACAGTTATGGAGCAATATCCTGAGACTGTTCGCATCATACTTTCTGGCCACTCTGATAGAGAGATGATAATGAAGACAGTAAAGTGTACGCATCAGTTTTTGGTGAAACCATGTGATGCAGAGACGGTACGGTACACAATAGAGCGAGCTTGCAAGCTTCAAGATTTATTAAGAGATGAGAAACTAAAAAAGATAGTAGCGGGTATAAAGGACCTGCCCAGTCTGCCCTCATTATACGGGATGATAGTAGAAGAGATGCAATCTCCTGATGCATCTATTAAAAAAGTAGGAGAAATTATTGCTCAAGATGTCTCAATGTCTGCCAAGGTCTTACAGATTGTCAATTCAGCTTACTTCGGTCTTCCGAGGAAGCTAACTGATCCACAACAAGCCGCAGTTTATTTAGGTATAGAGACGTTAAAGGCACTTGTACTTTCTATCCATGTTTTTTCCTCTTTTACAAAAGAGGCAGAGTCGTTTGGGTTATCGTTTGAGGAGATGTGGAGGCATAGTTTAATGGTAGCTCGGCTTGCAAAGGAGATAGCACGAAGTGAAAAGGCGGAGATGAAGGCGGTAGAAGAGTCGTTTATATCCGGAATTTTGCATGATATAGGGAAGTTAATCTTGCTGAAGATTCCACATCAATACAGGAAGGTAAAGGATTTTGTCGAAATAACCGGGGGGAGTTATTTAGATGGTGAATATGCGGTCTTGAAAACATCACACGCTGAATTAGGGGCCTACCTATTAGGACTCTGGGGATTACCCGATAGCGTTGTAGAGACAATAGCATTTCACCACGAACCCTCAAAGTTGATCGAGAACATATTTATCAAATTAAACAAACCGTCAAACAATGGAGGAGAGAAGAGCTTTTCTGATGAAAGTCTAGTAAACTTGAAATCGATAAATAACTATTCAACAGAATTTGCTAATCTGACAGCAGTGCATGTGGCAAATGCCTTGATGATGCAAAAAAGATGCACTCATGAGACGACGGTTTCTCCCCAATTTGATATGTTGTTTGTAAGGACACTCAATTTGTCAGGTAAACTGGACGGTTGGTCGCAACTTTATAACAAGATGGTAGAGGAAGAGAATTAAGTAATGTTTAAGATCAGAGATAAAATACTGGTTACGTTACTTCCGATTGTAATTATACCCATCTTTATTGTTGGCGCTTTTTTTTACTTCTCTACAGTAAATTATCTGAAACAAAATAGGGAGGGTGAGATATCTCAACTGACGAGAAAGAAAAAGGAGAAAGTACTACAACATCTCCATGCTGTAGAGAGAGAAGTACTTTTTTTGAGCAAAAATAGGGCCATTATTAATTTGATTGATGCTATTGACAGGAAAGATGTTGAGCAAATAGAGAAAGGTAGGTCGCTAGTTGAAGGGCTCTTTAAAAATTTTGCCGAAAGTAGCGGGAAATATTGCCAGATACGGTATATCAATGAATTTGGTAGAGAAATTGTGCGAGTCGAAATTGATCGTGAAATGATTTCAGCTGTACCTTCTGATAAACTTCAAGAAAAGAGTCCGGGTAACTATGTAGAGGAGATGTTGAAGCTGAAAGATGGAGATCTCTCTGTTTCAGATCAAAGTTTAAACAGTAATGGTGAAATTGATGAACCACCACGTAAGCCGGTAATCAGATATACGACTCCCATCTTCAATAATTTGGGTCTGCTTAGGGGAGGGGTTGTCTTAAGCGCAAAGGAAGATAATCAACTATTACTTATAATAAGAGAGAAAGTACACGAAGCGGCAGATACATTCTTGATTGATAGTGATGGTTCTTACGTGTTCCAGCCTGATGCATCAAAATGGTTGTGGGGTGAGCATGGTCTGAAAATGTCAGGGGACCTAAAGGATGATCACCCAGATGAGATATCCTCTCCTCTCCTGTCGGGAGAATCGGGAGGGGTGTTGGTTCATGATCACTATTATACCTATCAGCCGATCACTTTCGATCCATCAAAAAGTCAGAGGTTATGGGTATTGGTTGAGAGAGTCCCAAAATCTGTTATCTATTCACCTATCCACAATTTTTTTATTCAGTTTGGAGTTCTTTTTTGTGTTATAACCGTAGCTGTTATTGCGGCAATCATCATATTGTCACGGAGATTAACAAAACCCTTAAGTGAATTAGTCAAGGGAGTAACAAATGTTGCAGAATCAGATTCAGACTACCATATTCCTATTACGTCGAATGATGAGATAGCTTTTTTATGTTTCTCATTTAATAGGGTTTTGTATAAGTTAGGTAAGGCCAATAAGCAGTTACAGGATTATGCAGACCACTTGGAGAGGAAAGTTGAGATAAAATCTGAAGAGATCTTTGGAAAGGCCAGGCAGCAAAAGGTTGTAGTAGAGATTGGAAAATTGCTTTGGACCAATTTGGATATCGAAGATACGATGCAGAGGGTGGTAAAGTTGGTTACCAAGACCTTGCGTCTGGAATTTAGCAACATACTTTTGCTGGATAGATCACAACCTTTTTTTTATCTAGCTAGTGGTGTTGGATGGGAAGATGATTGTATTGGTCCAACTCGGATAAGTACTGGAGTTGAGACCCATGCCGGTTATACTCTGATAGAACAAAAGCCCATTGTATTAAGGGACTTAAGCACGGAAACACGTTTTTCTGGTTCACCTCTTCTTCGAAAACATGGGGTTGTTTCAGGCCTTAGTGTTGCTATGATAGTAAAAGGCAAAGCGATAGGTGTAATGGGGGTATATTCAAAAAAAGAGAGGATGTTTTCTAAATCGGATATTAATTTTCTAGAATCAGTAGGTCAAATTATGGCAGCAGCCATCGATAGGAAGAGTGCTGAAGATGAGATAGTCAGAAGGAAGGAATTTACGGATAAGTTAATAGAAACGGCACAGGATGCGATAGTCTGTATTGATGAGAAGGGATTAGTTACAATCTGGAACAAAGCAGCTGAAACGGTATTTGGGTACTCCAGTGAAGAGATTATTGGGCAACAAATTTTGACTATTATCCCTGAAAAATATAAGAAAGACCACCAAAAAGGCATGAAACTGTTTCTTGAGACAAACGAAAAAAGAATTATTGGGAAAACCATTGAAGTTGAGGGGCAAAAAAAGAGTGGGGATGTAATTCCTATAGACATGTCCCTCTCTTATCAAAAGGTTGATAACCAAAAATACATCTTTACGGCAATAATTCGTGATACATCATTTCAAAAAGAGGTAAAAAGGAAATTGTATGAAAACTCCAAAAGTTTAAAAAAGATGAACAAGGAATTGGGAGATTTTGTCTATATCATCTCTCATGATTTAAAAGAACCTCTGTTCGCAGTTGATGGTTACATTTCAAGATTGTCCAAGGTTTGCAGTGACTCACTTGATGAAAGAGGCAACCGCTATATTGATAGGATTAAAGTGAATACGGAGTTGATGTCTAACAGGATAAATGAGCTTTTGGAGGTTATCAAGGTTGGTATGGTTGTATATCATTTTGCTGATCACGAGAGTAAAATTATTGTTGATGGTATTGTGAATGAATTGGAAAGCGTTTTAGATCGGGAGAGAATCGATCTCTCCATCCAGAATGATCTTCCTACGGTGTTGTGTGATGCAAAAAGATTGAGAGATGTATTCTTGAATTTAGTTACCAATGCGATCAAATTTATGGGAGAACATGATGATCGAACGATTAAGATTGGGTGTGATAGAGAGAATGGTCACTATAAGTTCTTTGTCGAGGATACCGGAATTGGTATAAAAGAGGAGTATCAGGAAGAGATCTTTAAAATATTTAGACGGTTAAAGGACGTAGACACAGAAGGAACAGGAGTCGGTTTGGCAATAGTGAAGAAAATTGTTGGTCTCCACAACGGGAGATTATGGGTTGAAAGCCCAATTCATAAAGGGAGGGGGACAAAATTTTGCTTTACCGTTCCAATAAGAAATGAGAATTAATATTTATAAAAGTGGATAATCGGACTGGTGTTACTCTGGAAGTATGAATATGTAACTGTTTGTTGATAATTTAATGTGAAACCAATAATAGCCATTTTGACAAGGTGGTGGCTCATTATCCTTGGAGTGTAAGATACTCTGTGGGTAAGTATCTTGTTTTCAGTGTTACGAGCAGTAAGTCGAAGGCGTGATCAGAATCTATTTTCACACAAAAGACCTGATTACGCTTTTTTTTTGATGCAGGAAATGAGAGATATGAGAGCATCAAAACCGTATACTGAAGAGGATAAGAGTGGGAATTGGCGAAAAATTTGCTTATAACTATATTGATTTTTGTAACGGGATTTACCGGTACATTATTTTCAATTAATGTTTTAGGTGTTACCATTTTCTCTGTGTGAGGTTTTCACCAAACTAGATGAGAAGGTTATGTATATGCTGAAGGAAAAAAAGAGAAAAATCATTCTTATCGAAGACGATTCTGATCATGCTGAGTTAATTGTTGATGTACTTCAGGATGAGGATATTCAAAATGAGATTGTATTATTAAAAGATGGCCAGGAGGCAGTCAACTTCTTTGAGAATATAGACATCAGTCAGAGAAGGGTACAATCGTCTCAAATCGATTTAGTGTTATTAGATATCAATCTACCCAAAATTCAGGGTCAGGGTGTTCTTAAATTAATTAAGAACTCACCAGAGTTTTGCTCAATACCGGTAGTGGTTTTGACAACGAGTGGTGAATCTCAAACAATTGAAAGAGTCTACAAGTGTGGGGCGAACGGTTATGTTATAAAACCAATCTCTTATGATGGTTTTGTAGAAAAAATGAGAATGGTGAAAGAGTATTGGTTAAATACGGAGAAATTATCAATTAAGAAGGATGCAAAGAAAGGAAGAATTCTTCTTGCAGACGATGATGATGTCTTTTTGCAAGTTACTTCTCACTTACTACAAAGTGAGGGATATGAATGTCTTTCTGCCACCGATGCAAAAACTGTAATAGAGAAGTTGAAATCGAGTCATTACGATCTATTGATTTCTGACATCAATATGCCTGGCAACAAGGAATTAGAGCTTATTAAATACCTTCAAGAAGTCGGGGAAGTTATTCCCGTAATACTGGCTACTGGTAATCCCGCTATACACTCTTCGATTCAATCATTACATTATCCTGTTCTCGCTTATATGTTCAAACCTTTTGCTGTTGACAAGTTTTTGGCTCAGGTGGAAATCTCGGTTGAAAGGTATAGGGGGAGGATAAAAAAAATGAGAGAATACGAGGTATACTAAAACTGAAAACCAAACCGGTTTTAGTATATCCCATTATTCGTTGAAGGAGGGGATTCATTTACTGCGCCCCTCTTTTACGTTACGTAGAACCCTGCCCAACTCTTGAATATTATACGGTTTTGCTATTACTCCGCTAAATCCATAATCTCTAAAATTAGTCATCACGGGATCTTTGGAATAACCGCTTGTTACAATAACCTTTACATCCGGGTTAATCTTAACCAGCTCTTTAATGGTACTAATTCCACCCAACCCACCACGAACGGTTAAATCCAATATAACTAAATCAAAAGGTTCACCCTTTTCTTTAAATTTCTTAAACAATTTGATCGCCTCTGATCCTTCTTGAGCAAGCTCAACTGCGTATCCAATAGTATTTAGAATTCTTCCTGTCGCTTCTCGGATGAGATCTTCATCATCCATTAAAAGAATCCGTCCAGAGCTAAAAGTAAGGGGTTCTTCCTGTTTTCCCTTTTTCAGAAGTACTATTTTTGAAGCGGGGAGATAGATTGAGAAACGTGTACCAACTTCCTGTTCCGATTCCACATTGATTGCTCCTCCGTGGTTTTTTATTATGGAGTAACAGGTGGTAAGCCCAAGCCCACTTCCTTCCTGTTTTGTGGTAAAGAATGGGTCAAAAATATTTTCAATTTCATCTTCTGAAATTCCAACTCCCTGGTCTTCAAGCAAAATTTTAATGTAGTTCCCAGCTTTCAAGAGAGGTACATCGTGTTTGTTTAAGGTAACATTTTGAACTCGTAAATGGATTTCTCCTCCGTTGGGCATGGCTTGGTAGGCATTAATAAGAAGATTGTTTATAACCTGTGTCATCTGACCTACATCAATTTCCACAGGCCAAATCTCATTGGGTATAATAGGATTACAGATGACATTTGAACCTCTCAGGCTAAGACTAATCGAATCTTCAATAACTTCTTTGATTGCAACCGTTTTTGTAATGGGAGCTCCACCTTTAGAAAAGGTGATCAATTGATTTGTGAGTTTCCTCGACAGGAGAGTTACCTTTTCAATCTTTTGCAATCGGTTAAGAACCTTTTCATTTTTATTAGTATCTATTTTTGCCAGGGCAATATTCCCTAGGATGCCGGCGAGGTAGTTGTTAAAATCGTGTGCTATTCCGCCAGCGAGAACTCCCAGGGACTCAAGTTTTTGTACTTTAAGTAGCTCTGCTTCGATCATTTTGCGTTCTGTGATATCCCTGATTATAACGGTATACAAGTTGTGTCCATTCCCAAATTTTTGAACCGAAGAGGATATTTCTATTGGTATGATAGTTCCATCTTTTTTTATTCCCGTAAACTCTGCTGCCCTACCATTAAATTCTGATGTTCCAGACCACGATAATTCCCACACCCCACTCTTATGATCTTGCTTAGATTGTTTCGGAATAACAGTTGATATCGATTGGTTCAAAGCCTCTCTCTTCGTATAACCAAAGATACTTTCAGCGGAATGGTTCCAGATGTGAATGATTCCTTTTTCATCAAAAGATATTATGGCATCTGTGGCACATTCTATAAGTTTACGGTATCTCTCTTCTGACTTCTTCAGCTCCTCTTCGATCCACTTTTTCTCTTTGACCTCTTCTTTTAATTGAGTAAGTGCTTGCTCTGATATGTGGTTGTTTCTCTTAACCTCTTGTCGGCATCTGAGTTGTACAAGTTGGTTTTCTAACCGAATCTTGATTTCATCGAAATGAAACGGCTTAGTAATGTAGTCAGAACCCCCAGATCGGAAGACCTTGACCTTGTCTTCTGCTTTAGTAAAGGGGCCAAAAAAAATTATCGAAGTCTCTTTGAGGGCTTCTCTTTGCTTTAAAAGGCGACACATTTCGAAACTGTTCAATCCAGCCATTTCAGTATCGAAAAGGATTATGTCGGGGCTCTTTTTGTTCACCATATTCAAAACGCTCTTTCTATCATAAGCTTGTGAAGCAGTGTAAGACAACTGTTCAATTATGTCGCTCAAGACTCTCAAATCTTCTCCTGCATCATCAATGATAAGAATCGTAATTTCATTATTATTTGTGTTCATAACGGTATTATGTCTCTCAGGGGAATCAATTAAAGAGTAGTGCATTACGATTAAATGAGGGTAATTGATCGGAAACCTTAAACCTTACCTTTACAGGGATTCATAGGTTGTGAAAAACATATTCAATCTGAAATTTTCTCTAACCATTTGACTTGTTCGGTTAAATGTCAGGGTTAATTTATGATATATTAGGTATTCAAAAGGGCTTTAGATCTATTATCGGTTGATCTTGATATTAAAATAATTTTTTAGCATGATCGATAGAGATGGTAACTTATTGTGAATTGCCTTTAACGTATGGTTAACAGTTGCCACGAAAGTCTTTTATTAATAAGATTTTGCGGAAATTGTTGTAGTATTTCTACAGGAATTGGCTTTTAAAGTGTAGTGGGCGCTAGTCTATTCTCCATAAAAGGGATCTGTAATCTGAATTAATTTGATTACGTTTACGACTTGTGCAGACCCGAATTTCTTGACCAGCAGGATACTTTCCAAGCCATAAAAAGCGAGCCAATTTGCTGGAATTAATTAAGTGCTTTCGAATCCGAACGTCTAACATATTGAGGATAATTTTAAATAATCGGTTATCGATAAATTTTTCTTACAGTGTAAGTGCATACATCCCAATTTCCCTTTGGAAAAGACTTAAGGTACTAAATTACGAAAAGTAGGGCCGAAAAAATCTCACTTACACAAAAGAGTATGTGACGGAAAGCCGGACCTTAAGATATTGTACATATACTACAAGAATAAAAGCTTAGCAGTAAACTTTATTTTAAAGAAACATACCCCTGTGTGCAATAAAAAAGATGTTTATACTCATTACGAAATGGTTTTAGGTATTTGTACCAATTCTTTGAAAGTTCTCAGTCAATAAAGATGATATCTTTTCCTTGTATTTTTTGCTCCGTCTAAAAAAAGATTTACATGCTTTTTTGAATTCGTCAAACGTTTCATAGTATTTATTATAAAGAACTATTTTGCGGAAATATTTCCAAAGTCTTTCTATTAAATTCAAATTTGGTGAATACGCCGGCAGAAACACAAGCTTTACTTTAGATTCTTCTAAATACTTCATCACCTTTTTTGACCTGTAATATCTCGCATTATCACATATCGTATAAATTGACTCTGCTTCCGGATGTTTTGTTTCTATCTTTTTCAGTAAAGATATCGTTGACTGGGCGTTTATCGTGTTGCTATAACCAACTACAGGACTCATGTCTTCAATATTAATGGCACCATTGATGTTGACTCTTTTGCGTCCTGTGTTGCTCTTTAGTTCTTTAACAGTCCCTTTTTTGATCCAACCATACGCAGCTACGCTGTTGTGTTGCGGATGAGCTCCATCCATAAAGTATATATAGTCATTAGCACCTTTGGTTTCCTTTAACTCATTGTAAAATGCTACAAATTCTTCCTGGGCTTTTGCATCTGCTTTGCCGGGTACCAATTTTGGCTTCTTGTATGTATAGTTTAATCTGTGAAGCAAATCGGTCATTCCGCTTATGCTATATTTCACTTTGAATTGTTTTGAGACATAAGAAACTATTTCTTTTATTGTTACGTAAGTATGTTGATTGAGATGATTATCTAATTGCTCTAGTACTGATTTGGATAATTTGCCACCGTATCCTTTCAGATTATCACTCAATAGCGCTTTTAATCCACCGCATCTATAACGGTTTAGATAATTCCTTATTGTTTCTTCGTCAAGCAACAGGGCTTCGACTACTTCACGGATTGTCCATCCTGTGCCAAGAAGTATAATTGTTTTTATACGGTCTGCTTCTCGCTTTTTCTTAGCCGCTTTGTGTCTTATTTTCAGGCTAGATATTTCTTCTTGTGAAAGAATAAACTCTGTCATAAAAGGATTATGACATATTCAGATTCATTTGTCTCGAGAATTCTCGAATTCTTTTTCGCGACCGGTATACATCCATTACACATCCTCTTTTTTACGGTTGACATTTTTAATCTCACCATGTTAAATGTATGCCTAAGGTGTTTAATACGGTTTCTTCATATCACAATGTTTTTTAAAGACGTTTAAGGGCTTTGGAAGCTTTTTAATATTTTTCTGAATAGATCGGAAAGAATAGCTTATGAATAGATAAGGAAAAATTTTAATTGCCGACGATGACGAGCTTTTCTTGGACACAACTGCTGAGATATTGCGCCGTGAAGGGTATGAGTGTGATTGTGTATCAGATGCTAAATTAGCTGCGGAAATGCTTAGAGAGAAAGAGTATGATGTTTTTATTTCTGATATAGATATGCCAGGAAATCCGGAACTGGAACTTATTAAGGATGTTCCAAGTATTGTGGATGGTTTACCTGTTATCTTGGTAACCGGTCATCCGTCAGTCAGTACGGCGATCTCCTCTATACAGCTTCCTGTGGATGCGTATCTGGTGAAACCATTTGAGTTTGAGGAATTGTTGGAACAGGTTATTTCTTCGATCGCACGTTATCGAACCTATCGTGTTGTGTGTTCAACACGACAGCGATTGGGCGAGTGGCAGAGAAGTATAGATGATATTGAAAATGTTATGAAGAGGGATTCAACAGAAGGATCTCCTGTACCGATTAACACTTTTTTCGCCCTTACTCTTCAAAACATCGTTGAGGCATTGATGGATTTGAAAAACCTGACGGAGAAACTTACCATGCAAGCTGATGAGCAGTTTGCGTGTAATCTCTTAAATTGTTCCAGGTTAGATAGCCTGAAAAAAGGATTAAGAGAATCTGCAAATATCCTTAAAAAAACCAAAGGGGCATTCAAATCAAAAGAACTTGGGGATTTAAGGAAGAGAATTGAGGTTCTAATTGAGGACGTATAATTTCTCATGACCCCCTTTTATGTCTCCTTCCCTCCCTTTTCAACTACTCATGTATATTGAAAGGTTGCCGGGAAATGAGTGAACGGAAAACCTTTTCCAAAAACTGAAACAGACAGGAATGAGAATCGTGAGGTTCCGAGAATTTTGTAATGGTCTCATCTTGTTTGAAACTACACCTTCTCATCTTTGAAATCATCATCTTTTAAGACCTGTTCAATTTGAGATATCAATTCGCGGCAAAACTCTTTTTCCGTATCGCTACTACTTAAAATAGATGCGAGTTTGATCGTTTCTGCTTTGTTTAGTCCTATTGTTACTTCGGGCAAAACTCTTTTTCTATCAACAACTCTCATTTTATAGGCTCCTTTTCTGAGGTCGGATAACCAAATGCTTTTGCAAGATTTTTTGACACTCAATTATCCATAACGACTATAAACTTTAACACCATAATTCGGGTATTGCAATAATAATTAGTGGTTGAACGAAAACAACCCATCTCCAGCGTTGCTGTAATAATTTCGTAATACTCAAGTGCTTTGGTAAGCTGCGGTTACGTAATTATTATGCGCCTTGTATCTGGGCGGTTTTCGTTCAACCACTGGGGTTCTGTTAAAGTGCTCATTAACTGACATTTTATCTATTGACCCCTTTTCCCATTGCTGTTAAAATCGACAAAAATTTATACTAGAGAATTGATTGAGGGAAAAGAGATTTGAGAAAAACATACTTTTTTGCAAATAAGTTGAAAGGGTTTTCATTCTGCCTCCTATTTCTTCTATTATCTGTCGTTGGTTGCAAGACGCTAGATAAGCCAGTTGAATTTGTTGATTCAATAAGGAGTCCTACCTCTTTTCCCGATCTATTTCTCCCAACGGTGAAAGATATTGACGAAATTATAGATGAGAATGGACTTCTCGAAGAGGAAACGGTTAAGATAACACCCGTAGGGAAAAATAAAAGTGCGAGCCTCCATATCGTCCAGATACGTGAAGGAGCAGAGATGGGTTTCTATTCACACAAACTACATGATGAGTTGGTATATGTTCATCAGGGTGGAGGTATAATCGAACTGAATAACACCCGGTTCAAAATGAGAGAAGGTATGGTGCTGATGATACCCAGGAAAAACTGGCACAAGTTGATTAATACAGGGGAGGGTTCTCTTGCCACGATCTCTTTTTTTTCTCCTCCATTTAATAATGAAGATATTAAGTTCTTGAAAGAGACTAGAATAGCAAAGAAAAAGAAAAAAACTGTTTATGACAAGGCCATGAAAAAGAGTGTAACTGCAGGGAAGGGGGAGACACAAGAGAAGAAAAAGTGGCTCAGTTTGTGGGGTAAAGATGATGAAGAGGCTAGTGTAGATCCGGGTGAACAGGCTGTTGATGAGATTGAAGAGCAAAAGATCCTCGTTTTGACGGAGGAGGGAAAGCGGAGGATCCAGGAAGTTCATGAGAAAATGGGGGAGCGAGAAAAGGTTTTGCTTGAAAAAATGATTATTGGTGAAAGGATTAAGGTTTTGCAGAAACTAAGAGTTGAGGGGCTGATCAGCCAGGAAGAGTTTGAATTGAAAAGAGACGAGATAATTCATGAGAGTGAATAATAGTACGACTCTCATATTGAATAAAACCTGGAAATATGTACCATCTTCAATAGGAGATATCTCAATGAGGCTCTCTTGTAACCGGGTGGTAACACGTATAGAGGAAATTGAATGAAAATCCTGTTGACAAACGATGATGGTATCTATTCTCCCGGTATCTTGTTGTTTAAACAAGCACTGTTGTCTGTTGGTTCAGTTACCGTTGTTGCACCTGATGTTCAAAAAAGTGGTGTTGGTCATTCAATAACATTTAGCCATCCGCTACGGGTGAGAGATGTTCACTTGGATAGTGAGTTTGTGGGGTACGGGATTGACGGTTCACCCGCAGACTGTGTAAAGATTGGTGTACGGGAAATTATGGGGTCTCAGCCCGATCTTTTAGTGGCAGGTATAAATATTGGTGCGAATGTGGGTATTAATGTCTTGTATTCGGGTACAGTTGCTGCCGCGATTGAGGGTGCCGTCTTGGGTATCCCTTCTGTTGCGGTCTCATTGGAGATTTCGGAGTTACCACCGGATGTTCAAGGTGCTGCTGATATCGCAAGGGAGATGATTCGACACATACTTACGAGAGAAATTCCAAAAGGTACACTGCTCAACATTAATATTCCGCTTGTTCCCAAGGAGCAGATTCAGGGGGTAAGGGTTACGAAACAGTATTCGGGTGATTTTCATGAACATTATGATCGGCGTACTGACCCGCGTGGGTGTGCCTATTATTGGTTGGCGGGAACTGGTTGGCCGGTAGATGAAGTGGCAGGTACTGACATGCATGCACTGAGGCGGGGATACATCTCCATTACCCCCCTGAAGTACGATTTGACAGATAATAGCTTTTTTAGGGATTTAGAAACATGGGACATGAAATACTGACAATTGTCCTCAAATTATCAAACCTTTTATTGCCTTATTTCCTATAGCTTGATAACACCACGTCTCTATAATCTTAAAACTCTGAAATTCTATGCTGTTGCACACCTTTTTGGTGACGCTTCTTACTATGGAAGATACTACACTTCTAATTTGTTGCCCATCTGAAGTAGCGGATCTTAATCGGATCTAGAGAGCGGTCAACAATTGCTATAATTTTTTTCTCAGAGAAGATATCGGTCTCTGATTCATTAGTTACTTGAGCGGTAATATATACAGTAAAGATGTTTGAACGCGTCGTGATAAGATTTGAGATTGAGCGAAACGTCTTTTCTCTCTCCCACTTATTGCCGGCTCCGGTTATTTGTGTAACATCGTTAACAAAATCCCCTATGCTCGTAAATGGTTTGTCTATGCTACTCTCGATTGCATTAGCAGTGGTAGAGTCTATATTTGGGAGTGATTGTAATACCTCTGAGGATGCGGTATTGACATTTATCAAACCCGGAATACGATATTCCTTCCCGTTTATATCACCACTCTGTGAACCGGTATCCAATGAGTCTATATCACCATCTCCATCATTATCAATACCGTCCATCGATGGATCCGTAATGGTAAGATATTCTAAAACGTTTGGATAGGTGATAGATTGGTCAACGTTGAGACTGTTCCACTGACGACCCGTATGGATAAAACCTAGGTACCCTTTATTTGAAAAAATCCTGTTAGCAACAAGAAAACTGAATGGCCACGTTGGTGTAGTATTTTCCCATCCATCACTGCCAATAGGTGGATTGAAACTACTATTTTCCTCACCGGCGGTTTCCGAAGTTGTTGTCCAGCGCCATGGAATTGATGCATCTACGTTGGGTGTTCCATCTGTGTCCATTAAGGGTGTTGGCCTTGGATCATTTAACTGTCTCGTGTTCGTGGTATTATCAGCTTGACCATAATGTGTCTTCTGAACAGTGCCACTTGTATCTGCCAAGGTTAAAACTTCACCTGCGGAAGTGAGCATATTTATATTGAGGTCAGTTTGATCTGGAGGAGTTCCGCCTTCATAAGCAAAAGTTACATATGCAGCTGAGTCATCTGCAATAACATAGTAGTCTTGAGCATTAATCGTTCCGCTCAGTGTAACCGTAGGCATAGATGTGCCCGCAATTGTCCAGTTTGTTATGTTAATAGTCGTATCGTATGGGTTAAACAGTTCTATAAATTTACCCATACCAGATGCAACAGCAGGATTTACCTCTGCTTCCACTTCGTTTATATAGGGAGTTCTTTCAATACCGTAGTATGTATCTGTGCCATCCGAATATATAGTTACAACACTGTCAGAATCAATGAAGTCTTTGGTATTGACTGCTAATTGATGACGTTCAACATAACCCGATGTACCTGAAATACCAGTTATCCCTCCTGCATCTAGAACATCCCTCACCATCTCCACCTTTTTGTCAGGATCATATATGCCGGTATTCGTGTATGCACCTTCATTAGTTATAAGGGCGTTCACATTTAACATGGTTGTAGATGTCCCGACATCTAGTTGATACGGTGGAGTAACTATGGTGTTTGTCGAACAGGTTGTGAACCATTCATTAAGTGAGGTCTGATCACTTTGAGAGACACCTCTATTGTTACAAATTGTTTCAAGTCTGCTTGTAAATGTTGACGTACCCATGATTTCAGCTTCTGAAAGGAGACCGAACGGTCTGTCATCACTGGTTGGATAAATCGGATTGAATTCGGTTGCTTCATCGATGGATTCAGAGTTATCTACCTCATCAACGTTTGTCTCACCAGAATCTGGTATACCATTATTATTGGAATCGTCTGTGGTCAAGTCCCAATCTCCGTCATTATCAACACCGTCTGCTTGAGGGTTAGGGACAATCACGGAATCATCATTTGTTGTACTGGTACCTGGCTTCAGGTCGCTTCCATGTCGTGTATCGATAATGTCGCTCGTAATAGCCGTGGCTGTGCCACTTACTTGTAAGATTACGCTGGATAGATCAATCTCAAATGTAGACCAACCTTCATTAGCGGTATGTGTATTGCTGCTACCAGCCTTGTTTCCTGTGACATTTATATTAATCCGAGCCTCTCTGTCGTCGGTTATGAGTATGGCATATCTGGCCCTCAGTTTTCCTGGAAGTCTGACGTCGGATGTCGATACAGTGGAGGGGAAGTATATCCATTTAGATTCGTTCGTACCATCTCCATCGTTATCACAATCGGTACCTGAGAAATTGCTCCCTCCGGGCATCCAAGTTTCACCTGACCAGTCATAGTTTTCATCGCCGTTATCATTATTATAGGCAATATCGTCGTCTCCAAATTTGTCTTGCCGCAGAGTATACAGCGCATGTTCCAAGCCTGCCTCTGCAACCACCTCACATTTTATCGAGTCGGAGTAGTTTCTCGTGGCCTTTGTTTCTATTCTTGACAAGGTGGCAAAGGTAATCGCCATCAATGAAAGGATTGTGAAGACACCAACGATGATGATCAGGAGATACCCTTCGTCCCCTTGTAAGTGACTAACCTTTTTTTTCATATTTCGTTTAAGGTATAGAATGTATTGTTGTAAATTTCCTTGAGTACCTATTCCGCATGTCAGAGATGGTCATAGTTACTTCTATAGCATCAGGTAAATATCTTTTCGTGGTACTATCCCAAGAGTCATTCCATGTGCCATCCAAATCGAGATATCTAAATTGCAGCGTTTCAATGTTGAATCCAAGCTCAGAACCGGTTACCGTATCAGGATCAAAACCTGACATGTTCGTATTCAGTGTATTGTCAAGTGTTATCTCCGCTTTTTTGAGAACGTTGTCAGTGGTTAAGTAATACGTTACTAAAGCAACAGGTTTGTCTGCATTATTGGGAGTACTTGATAGGAGTGTGAGTATATCGTTGCTCCCCTTTGCACTAATCCCAGGGTAGTCAGTTGAAACAATATTGTCAAATGATTTGAACAATTCAAAATTTGCATTTAAGGTTGAACCAGAG
Source organism: Candidatus Scalinduaceae bacterium (assembly GCA_965222815.1). Classification (GTDB taxonomy): domain Bacteria; phylum Planctomycetota; class Brocadiia; order Brocadiales; family Scalinduaceae; genus SCAELEC01. The sequence continues at coordinate 2,017,808 of CBDCUS010000014.1, read as the reverse complement.
ATGTCTCTTTTCACTATGTCAAAAGCAGATCTTGCGTTTTGGTACACCTCGTTGCAAGCATCAGATTCTGAAAAGACCGTACTTGCCTGATTAAAGAGCGTTACCGTAATAAAGATAATGATTGAAGCTAAAGATACCGCTACAACCAGTTCCACCAAGGTGAAGGCGGACTCTTTTTCGGTATTCTGTTTCTCTGTTGGAATTTCCATATTGATGACAAGGTTCTAACCCAAACGAGTCAGAGAAGGATTTCAGATTTACAAATTACGATTTGTTTTTGAAGTCTTTCATTATATCAGGAGAATTCTCTCTTCTGGGTTCTTGCATTCAGATCTTTTCGTTGAACGTACGAACAAAATTAGTGTCTTGCCAGCATGGTTTCATAGATATCAACAATATCGTCTGTCGTAGAAAACGTAAGGCCTGAGCCAGTACTTCCTAAAAATGGTCCTTCTAAGGTAATAGTTGAGGTGTTTGTGTCTATCGAATCGATTCGAGACCAGAAGGCCTCATTATGCTGCCGTATGTATTGTTTGGACGTGAGTCTTGAAGGTAATGGTGTTGTGTATTGTACATTGGCACTTCCTAGGGTAAAGTCAGCGGTTCCTGTTCCAAATTCAGAAGAATCATAGTTGACAAAAATGGCAATTTGTGTCCTGATCAAGTTTGCGTCGGTGGTTTTTATGCTCTTTAATACAGCTTGCCACGAATACTGTGCAAATACGGTGTTCCCTGAAGAATCTACAAAATGCCTATCTTTCTCTATATCACTTACATCTGGATACGTATAAGATTGACCTGCGGTCATCGTGCCGACAATTTCTGTAATATCAACTGCTTTCAGTTCCGATAGTGCTAATTCACTGAGGATAGAGGCATTGGAATATCGCGCCATCTTCTTTGTAGACTCAATTCCAATAGGAAATATAGCCAAGATACCGGTAAATACTACGCCAAGTATAAATATGGCAATTCCAATTTCAATGATAGTGAAACCTGATTGAGAGTAGTGAAGCTGTTTTATCTTTAGTCCTAATGTTGAAATAGAAATTTCTCCTCCAACCTGGCTGAGCCAGAACCAAAAAAGGGAATAGAGACCTAATAGGTTCTGCCTCGGCCAGGTTGTAAAATAAAAACCAACGGTTTTCAAACCCTGTCCCAGACCGCAGGGCGAAACGTACCAGGGCAGGCTTTCCCTAAAAAATTGCACTTTTCCACACTAAAAGTGTGGTAGAACAGTGGTTGAATGTAAACTGCCTAGATATAAGGCGTGTAATAATTTTGTAACCGGAACGTACTTATGTACTTGAGGATTGCAAAATTATTACAGCAATGCAGTAGATGGGTAGTTTTCGTTCAACCACTAATTACTTGAGATTTGTCCCGTATAGCTAATTATTCTAAGATTCTTTGAGTTCCCTTTCTTGTTCTTAATTGTAATCGTATCCGTGCCAAAGGTTGAAATATCTGCAGAACCATTTGGATGAAAGCTGACGGTAGTGGTACCCGTAATCCATGTTCCCGTACCTGTATCAAAATCTATATTATTTGGGAGGAACTCTTCTCTTCCTAATTCGCTACTATTTTCGTCTTTGATTAACAACTTGGAGGAAGTTGAGTCAAAAACCAGCTGCCGTGTTTTTCTTGAATTAATAGCCATCGTTCTTGCAGCGAGGGCTTTTGCCTGCACGATACGTGCGCCTTTACTCAAACTCTGTCCTTTCAGGAAAGGTGTTATTGATGGTACCGTTATTGCTCCTACTAAGACAATAATTGCGATTACGACAAGCATTTCTACGAGAGTGAAACCGAATCTGATATTTATTTGTGATTTCAAGTTACTATCGTTTGCATTGAAGGTGTTATAAGACGTTTCTCTTTATACCCATCACAAATTGGTTTTCGGTTTTCAGAACCCGATTTCACATGAAATTTAGACTTTTCTCAATCACAAAATCCTCGACTGAGCATCACTAAGCCTCTGGTTTTGTTCAATAGGGAAAATAAAAATTTCAAGCAAACTCATGCCCAGAAATTCCGAAAACCATTTTGCAATGGGTATAGAAGATATCCTAATTGTAAAAACAGGTCAAGAATAACCCTTCGTTAGCTTTAAATCAAGAGGAAATTGGAAGATCTGAAAGGTTTATGAGAGGGAGAGAAAGAGACTATTTATTTCTTGATCTGCTGTTTTAAAAAATCGCATGATCCCAATGGCACCATATTTTCCGGAAAATATTTGCTTATCTGCTCCAATTGTTTATATCATCAATATCACTTCCGGAAGTTGTAGACGTCCCATCCGGACCAGTAGAATATAAATCGTATGAAACGGTATTTTGGTTACCAGGTGAAACATATACGAGAGAATTACCCCAGATATCGATGATAGCATTACCGTTAAGCTCACTATCATTAAATTCAATATACTGTTTTGATGTTGTATCGGCTGGTTGTAACAGAGACTTGAGATCTTCTATATCTCCGGAAGGATAGGAGCGGTTATCACTGTAATAGTGTTCAATAGCCATTTCCAGGCGGTCGATCATTGTCTTGGTGACCTTTAGCTGACTGTTTTCACTCATACGGGGAACGACTGTCAAGACTGATGCGGTAATTACAAGTATTATGCTGACAACTACTAAGAGTTCTGTTAGTGTGAATCCATCTTTACCAGTTTTTAATATCATCACTTGTACCGATTCCTGAATCGTCTATCTTGTCAGGCCCAAATGAATATATGTCAAAAGAGGCGATATTGTGAGAGGGAGAGCTACTATCGTAAGAGTAATAACTACCAAATGGGTCTGCATACTGAAAGACCTCTCTCGTTCCGTTAATGCCTTCTAAGCTGAGAGTTGCAGTATCTGTTGCAAAATCTACTCCAGATCCTACAATTTGTGATCTCTTGAATTCTATATAGGGGCCAAATATTTCATTGAAACTTGCCGAATTAAACGTAAACCTGCTACCAAGGAAAAAAACAAGACATTTTGTGCTCGTGTTAAGATCGTCATCGCGGGGTATGTTTATACTACCGAGAGAGAGCTGGGTATCTGATGTGGTATAACTATCCGGTGGGAAAAAACCAAAGTCACACTCAAATTGTTTCAGTGCTAGTCCAAGCTGACTTATCTGAGCAGCTGTAACTCCATTCTTCGCATTAGCTTGTATAGAACTTACTACAGGTACGGTAATTCCAACGAGCACCATGATAATTGCAAGAACAACGAGTATCTCAACGAGCGTAAAACCCGTAGGGGAGTTTCTTTTTAATGGGTGAAAGGGGGCAGCTACAGATTGTTCTAAATTGTGAGTGATCTTTTGGATTTTACGGGATCCACCTTCATTGAGGCTTATCGTATGTCTAGTATTATTTTCTTGGGGGGGGTTCATTGATTTTAAGTGGTCATTTACCATCACAATAGGTCTTTCTCTAAAATCTGATTTTATCATCGTAAATTTTCTTCATAATCTTATTCTTAATCATACTCTTCATCTCGTCCATATTGTGCACTTGGTTCATAAGCTCGGCTTGCTGAATTACTTATAATTAACCCAACAAGCATGGAAACAATATTATGGAGAGCCTCATTTTCAGTTTCATTTTTTCTGTCTGTATGGAATAGACTCGTAAACGTACTTTTTAAAACCTTTATATCGAACCCATACTGCTCATGAGTTTTATAAGTGGCATGAAGAGAGCCAAAACTATCGTACCAATTGCACAACCTATAAATGTGACCATAACTGGTTCGATCAAGCTTATCATAGACGTTACCGCCGCATCAATTTCCTTATCATAATTATCGGCAGCTTTGTCAAGCATCATATCTAATTTACCGGATCTTTCTCCTATTTCTATCATACGGACAAGGGTCGGTTTACATATCTTGGTATCTCGCAAGGTCTTTGCGATCTTTTCACCATCACGGATTTTATTATGCATATATTCAATTGCATTCCTCAATGCTATATTTCCCGTAATATCTTTAACATTATTTAAAGACTCTAAAATAGGGACACCACTTGATGTCAAAGTAGCAAGGGTCCTGACAAATTTGGAAATAACAGACTTATTGATTATGTTCCCAATAATCGGTAATTTGAATTTTATCCTGTCAGTTATGAGCCTGAATTTTCTTATTTTCATAGTAAGCTTATATAAGACGAGAATTGCTATAGGAAACCCTAAGATTGCATACCAATGAGTAATCATTAAGTCGCTTAGAGAAACAATCATGATAGTAATCCAGGGAAGTGATAGATCTAACTCTTCAAACATCTTAGAAAATTTGGGGATTATGAACATCATAATACCTGTTATGATTGCAAATGAAACGAATATAACAGCCAGTGGATAGGTAATAGAACTTATTATTTTTAACTTGAGTGCCCGGATTTTTTCTCTATAATTTGCCAGTCTATCAAGGATTACATCAAGGGCACCTCCAGTCTCACCAGCCTTTATGGTATTTACATACAACTTGTCAAATGTCTTTGAATGTTTCTGCATAGCCCCTGAAAGATTATCACCTTCCTGAATGTCTCTTATCATGTGACCGAGTATGTTTTTTAATAATCCTTTTCTCAATTCAGATTCTATAATAATTAAACTTTCTACAATTGATATTCCAGCTTCCTGAAGTGTTGATAATTCTCTGGTAAAGGAATCTATCTCTTTTGGATTTATTCTCCTTAAGGATAATGATCCGTGGGCTCCTTTCTTTTTTCTGTTCTTGGCTCCGTTCTGATGAGAACCTTTTGTCTTTTTTATTTTTGTTACAAAAAAGCCTCTATCACCGATCCTTCTCAGTGCTTCTTCATCTGATAGTGCTTCGATCCAATCTTTGACCGTTAGGCCATTTTTGTCTATTGCTTTAAATTTAAAAGTTGGCATACTGTTTTTCTAGAGAAATAGTTTGTGGTTATCTAACTCGAACGAGTCGGAAAAACATTTCAGATTTACGAATTACGATCTGTTTTTGAATTCTTTCATTTTATATGGAGAATTCAAAAGTTAGGAGTCAGAATTCAGAATGGTAGTTGGGTATGGAGCGAGTAATTTACTCACCTCTTCAAGTTGATTTATCAAATGAGTATTTTCACCATAAATCATTTAGCTAGCTTTCTTTTCATTCTGAATCCTGAATCCTGAATTCTGTCTTCTGGCGCCTTATTTCTTAAGTCAATCTGTGAATCTTAGATTTTGAAAACTCTTTACTGAACAGATAAACAGGTAGAACTATTTCATCTGCTTTCCCGCCTGGCCACTCGACTGACTATGTCATTTGGGTTTGAGCCATTCGGACAGGAGTTTCATTCCCACTTCATAATTCTGGATTCTGACTTCTCTCTTCTATACTTTCAGATTTTTGAGTTGACTTTATCTTTAATCTAAAATCCCGAAAATTGTTATTCGTAATTTGTTGCCAAAATTGGTTAAAATATTTTTTACTAAGAGACTATAGTGTCTTATAATGATGAAAAAACCTCTTTTATTTAAACTACTTCCCTCATAACCTCTTTAATTGTAGTTTGACCGTTATAGATTGCATTGAGTCCGCTTTCTAACAAAGTTTTCAAACCGCTCCTCCTCGCAACCTCTCTTATTGTCTCTGTGGATGATTGTTGAATGATGTGGGTGCAGATCTCATCGTTAATCGTCATTATTTCAAGGATAGATAATCGTCCCTTAAAACCAACATTGTTACATTTACTGCAACCTCTTTCTCGATAAAATTGCTTCTCTTCCAATACTGATTCAGGGAGTTGAAGTTTGTTAATAATCTTTCTGTCCGGTACATATTCTTCTCTACATTCCGGGCATAGCTTTCTTACCAACCTCTGGTTGATTGCAGCCGTAAGGGATGCAGTTATTAAATACGGTTTAACACCCATATTGATTAATCTTGTTATTGTTGATGCTGCATCGTTTGTGTGTAAGGTACTTAAAACAAGATGGCCGGTAAGGGATGCATGCATTGCAACTTCGACTGTTTCTAAATCTCTAATTTCACCCATCAGGATGATGTCAGGGTCTTGTCTAAGTATAGCTCTGAGACTATTGGCAAATGTTACGCCAATTTCTGAATGGATTTGAACCTGCGTGATACCATCAATATCATATTCAACAGGATCCTCAGTCGTAATAATTTTTTTGCCTGAGGAACGTACAAAATTAAGTGCGGCGTATAGTGTTGTTGTTTTACCCGAGCCTGTTGGACCGGTAACGAGGATAATACCGTATGTCTTCTTCATCAACTGCTTAATTGTGCTGAGATCTTGGTAATTTAATCCCAGTTCTGTAAGATCAAGTGAAACTGAATTTTTGTCCAGTATCCTCAGAACGATACTCTCTCCATGCTTGGTTGGTAATGTGGATATACGAATATCAACATGATGGCCCCTAATTGTTACATGTGCGTGACCATCTTGTGGCACCCTCTTTTCTGCTATGTCCATGTTACCCATAACCTTGAGTCTTGAAATAATTCCATTGGTAAAGTGTGGAGGTACGGGAATCTCATCGAGTAGCATACCATCAACTCTAAAGCGAACATTGAACTCATTTTCAAAGGTTTCAAAATGGATGTCACTTGCCTTATCTGAAATTGCCTGCAAGAGTATTAAATTGACGAAACTTTTAACCGGCCCATTATCGACCAAATCTTCAAGGTCTCCAATCTCAAGCGATTCTTTGGTTTTACTATCTTCCTTTTCAGATGAGATGTTCTCAAAAGTTTCCATGAGTTCTTCGATGGATTCATGGTCTCCCGGATAGCACGAATCCAGACTTTTTGAGATCAACTCTTGTTCAATTAAAACGGCTTTAAGATCATACTTAAGTAAGAATCTCAGGTCATCCATCTGTTCGATATTGAGAGGTTCTTCCTGTGCTAGCGTAAGGGTATGTCCATCGTAGGCTATTGGGAGAACTCGATAGAGCTGTGCAATTGAAGGTGGAATCCTCTCAATGATGTCCGGTTTCAGTTCGACTTTTCCAAAGTCAATAATCTCCATACCCAGATAATCACTTAAGGCATCGAGTATTAACTTGTCTGTTGTGACTCCAAGCTCTACTAAAGTCTTTCCTAGGGATTTTCCATTTATTTTCTGTATTTCAAGTGCTCTCTCTATCTGTTTTTCATTTACCAGTCTTTTTTCCAGTAAGATCTGTCCAAATAGTTTTTTTCGCACTTCTTTTATGCTCATATCTGTTCCTTAATCGTTAATATAGTGCTTGAATGGAAACCCAGTGGTTCAACCACGACTTAATCGTTCGATATCCTCTTTAACTCTTCCATGGTCGTAATTCCGGCACGTACCAGTCTCAATCCATCTTCTCTCAATGTTGTCATTCCTTCAAAATGAGCGATCTTTCGTAATTCGTTTGTTGGCGCATTTCTGTGAATTGCCTCTCTCAATTCTGGCGTTAAAGAGAGAAACTCAAATATTCCCACCCTTCCGTAATAACCTGTATTGTTGCAGTGGTTACATCCTTGCCCTTGGAAAGATACCATATCTTCACAACCCTCTATATTGAAGCCTAGATCACTTAAATTCTCTGTTTCTCCTTTCTGTGGGGCTTTACACGATGGACATACAACTCTCACGAGACGTTGAGCCAGGATTGCGTTAATGGATGCTGAAATGAGAAATGGTTTAATTCCCATTTCAGTCAGCCTTGTTATGGCAGAGGGGGCATCATTTGTATGGAGAGTGCTTAGTACAAGGTGTCCTGTTAATGACGTTGAAACGGCGATCTCTGCTGTCTCAATATCACGTATTTCACCAACAACTATTACATTGGGGTCTTGGCGGAGCATAGAGCGTAGAATCTTAGGAAAAGTTAAACCCGCCTTCTCTTTGACTTCACACTGATTAATTCCTCTCAGATCATACTCTATGGGGTCTTCAACGGTGATTATTTTCTTCTCTTTGGGATTAATTTCATTTATTGCGGCATAAAGCGTAGTTGTCTTTCCGCTGCCGGTAGGACCGGTGATCAAAATGATTCCATTGGGCCTGCTTAAAAAATCCTTAAAGTTATTATAATCATTTACTGCTAGCCCAACACTCTTCAGTTTAATGAGAGACGATGATTTGTCTAATAGCCTCATGGTAATACTTTCGCCACATGTTGAAGGTATGATACTAACCCTGATATCAGTTACTTTTCCATCAACATTTACTGAGATTCTTCCATCTTGAGGTTTTCTTGTTTCGGTAATGTCCATATTTCCAAGTATCTTTATTCTGCAGACTAATGCCTCATGTACGGTTTTTGAGATAGTATGCATATCATGGCAAACGCCATCAATTCTGAATCGTATGTTAATATTCTTCGACAGTGGTTCAATATGTATGTCACTGGTTCGTGTCTTGACGGCCTCTTTGAAAATATGCATAACAATTCTCACAATAGGTGATTCGGAATCTTCCGTATCATCTGTTAAGAGGTTATTGTGTTTGGAGGCTTCGATCGCTAATCCCTGAAGATCATTACATATGTTATCTAATAAGGAGGTCGTCTCTTTCTCATAATACTTCTTAATGGCGTTCTCAATATTGTCACCTGTTGCCAGTACACACTCTATGTCATAATTGAGGATAAAACGTAGGTTTTCCTGGATGTTTATATCGAGTGGATCACTTGTTGCGATAATAAGTAGCCCATTTTGTCGAGCAATTGGTATGAAATTATATTGTCTAACGATCTCTTTAGTAGTAATGTTTATGATATCATCGGGAATAGTGATAGCTAAGGGATCAACGACTTTATAATCGAATTGTTCAGCAAGACAGCTGGTTATTTGTTCTGGATGAGCATAACCCATCTTTATTATAACATCACCCAATCTGGCAGACAGTATCTTCTGTTGCTCCAATGCCTTATCCAGCTGTTCTTGGGAAACAAATCCCTTTTCTTTCAGAATTTGTCCGATTGCTTTTCGTGTCGTCATCATTTTTATGAAAATATTTTCAAGAGTACAGAAAGAATCTTACGTGACTATTTAGTTATACCCTTTGATAACAAAGGTTTAACCTGTCTTTTTCGCCTGTCGCAATGCTACAGGAGATAGCTTGCACCATTGAGGAAAAGAGAAAAGAGGGTATGGCTTTTAAAGATTGCGAATAATGGTGTTGGCTGCAACCCTTGTTTTTTCCTCCCTCGGTGAATATTTTTCCTATACAGAAGTAATATCGGTTGATTGAGGAGTTTTTTGCACCTGTTTTTTGGTTACCATGGTTTGGAAAGGAGATGCATAAGAGAGTCGAGAATCAATGTACAGCAACTCTGTTTTTTCCTTGAGTTTTTGCCTGGTACAGTAATTTATCTGCTGCTGTAATCAGGAATTCAGGTGTGGTTTTTTCTTCTGGTGTGTCAGGGGCAAACCCTGTTAGACCAAAACTTGCCGTAATCTGTATCTCCTTCTCTTCAATTTTTACAGGTTTTTGAGCAATTTGCGCGCAGAGTCTTTTTGCCAAGATGGAGGCACCCTGAATCCCTATTTCTGGAAGCACGAGCAAAAACTCTTCTCCGCCGTAACGTACAAGCCAATCCAGCCCTTTTCTAATAGTATTGTTTATACTTTGGGCAAAAAATCTTAATACCTGATCTCCAGCTATGTGCCCGTAGGTATCGTTGATCTTCTTAAAATCATCTATATCACACATGATAAGTGAGAATGAATGCCTGTATCTCCTCGCCCTCTTAATCTCATTGGGGAGATGTGCATTCAAATAGGTACGGTTAAAGCATCCCGTAAGAGCATCCGTTATAGACAATTTTAGATTCTTTTTATTGTGTTCTCTCTCCAACAGGGACTGTTTGTTATATTCGATTCCATCATTAATTGCTGCAATGAGTTCATCTGGCTCACACGGTTTGGTCAGAAACCGAAAGATGTTTCCCTGGTTTACAGCATCTATGGCCTTCTGGAGATCCGCCTTGCCGGTGAGGATTATACACGCACAATCAGGAATTATTCCCTTGACTGAAGAGAGGAACTGGAGTCCATTCATTACGGGCATCTGGAGGTCGGAAACAACAACCGAAAAATCTCTACCGTTAGCCACCTTTGTCAATCCCTCTTCACTTCCAAGGGCTGTATCAACGCTGAATAATTTGTTCAACATCCGTTTGTGAGACATTAAAATGTTGGGTTCGTCATCAACGAAAAGAACTCTATTGTTCATCGTTATCTCCCTTGTCCGGAATGAAAGGTGCTATTCCCCTATTCGAAAAACAGCTATCTGGATTCTGCCTTCATACTTTCAGATTTTTAGTTAAACACTATCCGTAATCGAAATTCTTAAAATCATAGTTCAAAATCTTTTACAAAAGCAGTTAAAATATTCTTACTCAGGGACACGCATTAGAGATGCAACAAATATTTTGTTTCAACTTCAAGAGAATTACTCTTTTCTATCGGTGTTGACAGAACAGCTGTTAACAGAAGTTAGGCTCCTGTAACTGATGGGCTGTTTTTCATTTTTAAAAGAAAGCCTGAGAGAATTGCTTTCGTGTCAATATCCATATGAATAAATTCGAGACCAATACCTACATCAGATGCGTTTATGGTTATATTCTTCTGTATTGATGAGATGGTTAGCTCTTTTCTTATGTCAGGTAGATTGAATATTGTACTGATTTCTCTATCTGTCTCTACAGATGTGATGCAATGTTCGATTTTTGAAATCTCTGCGGTAAAATGACATCCACTTTTGCTTATATCGGTAATGACGCCCTCTATGAAATTGCCTGAAATTATTACCCGAGCGGGTAGATTGCATGCAATTCTATTACTACGTCGAAGGCCAAAGTCTTCAAATTTGTTAGGGTAATTGACAAAGATGAGTTGTACTGGATTGGTGATAAAGCCAAGGATGTGGGAGCTGAAGCCAAAGATCGTACCTTTATGTCGATATTTGACCGTAATCTCGTTTCCTCTGTAGAGTATGTTTGCCGTAAGCCCCAGTTCACTCAGGGGGGGCATTTTGATAATTAAATACTCTCCTTCCTCCATTCCGATAAGTTCGGTTGTGAGCTGTGTTTCTACCTCTTTTATTTGAATTCCCAGTAAGGTACCTATTTCCATAACGTATGTCTGTTCCCTTCTCTAACTTAATTGACAATAGGGTTCAAGGATTCGAGGATTCAAGGGTTCAAGTGTTTATTTGCTATGCATTTCACTTGAATCCTTGAACCCTTGAACCCTGTAAAACTTTTAATCTTCCCAAACACTTTTAACCGACTCTCTTTTCATTCTGACTTCTGACTCCTGAATTCTGTCTTCTGACTTCTTGCTTCCCAATCCAATCATTTCATTCGAATCCTCGAATCCTTGACCCCTTGAATCCTTTTGATCTACCAATCACATTTGAATCCATCCTCAATGGGGTAGTTAAACTTTATTCAAAATCTCGATTGTTAAATCTCAAAACCCAAATCGTAATTTTTTACTGTGCATTTAAAACAGCCTGTCGGTCAGCAGCTGTCATTGTCGACGGAATACCAGCAGCTATCTGGTCTACAATGCTTTGAGGTAATGGAGATTCACTCATTAGAATAGACGTATAATCTGCGGAATTCATTACAGTTTCTTTTGTTATCATCGCATTGAGAACACCTTCAGATAATGGAGTATTACCACTATTAGAGATGGTGTTTTTATAGTCACCTGAAATCATTATTGTACCCTTGTTTATGGCTGCTATCAGGACATCATCTGTTACAGGTTTACTTTTCGTAAAGACCCAATCATATTGAGTGGAATCCATTATTGTACCGATATTTATAGCCTCAATGAGAACAGACTCAGATACGGGAACATTGGTTGTTGATGGTGGTGCTGTCTTGGTTAAAATCCACTCAATTTGAGTACCAGTCAGTGACGGATTTCGGTTTAACATTGCTACGAGTACAAGATCTGATAGTGGGCCGTTAGCAAGTAAATAACTTTCAACATCACTTGCTGTATTTGCTGGATTATTGATGAAGTCAATATGTGCCTGATCTCCAGCGTTGTCAGCAGTTGCCGGATTACAGTCATCGTCTATACCATTATTAGGGATCTCAGCCATACCGGGGTTGACGGTTGAATTACCGTCATCACAGTCTCCCTGGTTTTCGGTAAATCCATCGCCGTCATCATCAACATCGTTGGGGTCCATTGGGGCATCCTGACCATCACAATCCTCATCTATACTATTTCCCGGGATATCTGCAGCACCCGGATGAATGGATGGATCCGCATCATCACAATCACCCTGGTTATCAGTAAATCCATCACCATCATCGTCATTATCGAGTGAGTTGTCGGCTGTTGAAGGGTTACAGTCATCGTCGATTCCATTATTGGGTATTTCAACCATTCCAGGATTCACCGTTGGATCACCGTCATCGCAATCTCCCTGGTCTCCCGAATATCCGTCCCCATCATTGTCTACGTCATCATCAAGGTCATCTATGGTGGCTGTCGTTGTGCCGCCAATGGAGAGTTCGATCTCTGTTCCTGTTTTTTTGTTTAGGACATCAACCGTTCCCGTTAGCATGGTAACGATCGTGGCGTTGTTTGCATTAACGGTCTGGACCGTAAACCGGGTACCCCGTACCCCGATAATGGCACTCGGTGTAACCACCTCAAATTTAGAGCCGGCTGTGACCTGCACATCGATTGTCCCCTCGTCCTCAACCCGTATGATACTGTAGAGGGTACCGTCTGCCAGTCGAACCGACTGGACGAGGTAGGTTCCATAGCCCGCCTGGGAATTGATGATTTTGACCCTACTTCCGTCTGTGAAGGTCATCTCATCATTTACATTGCTTATGACCCGCTCGGCGGATGTACCATCTTGTGGTATCTCCTGGCCGTTTGCAAGAACGGTATCAACGTTGGTGATATTTGTTGTGCCTGCGCCGAGGAGATTTGTGGCCTTTTTCGCCTCTCTATGGTTGGGACATCCGATGAGGAGCTTGTCAGTATCGTAGGGATCTACTCTTTTCACATAGTAGGGGTCATAACTTGCAAAGTTGGCGTTGCTGACAGGATCATCATCTTCGGGACAGAGAAAGACCTTCTTTTCGGTTACGTAGTTGGCCAGTTCGCTGGAGAGAGGGTGCGGGTCACTGCTATCATCGGGGTAGCCATCCTTTGGGAATTTCCCGTTTTCGTTGTAGTAGATCTGCATCCCCTGAGATATCTGCCTCAGATTGCTCATACATGCCGTCTGGTGAAATGCAGTGCGCTCTCTGAGTATGTAAACGGTTGCAATGCCTCCCAGTAACGATATGATGGACAACGTGATCAAGATTTCGATGAGGGAGAAGCCTTTTTTGTTGCCTGGAGAACGTTTTTTCATCACGATAACTTCCTCTAGTTTTTGAAGTCTTACATTTTATATGGAGAATTCAGAAGACAGTATTCAGTATCCAGAATATGATTAATCAGTTTGTGGTAAAAGTGTTTCGAATGCCCTATTGAGAATTCTTATTCTTCTGGATTCTGACTCCTGGATTCTGTCTTCTTGCTTCTTAAACGTATTACTCAAATCGTCGGATCCTCGATTCCTTGACCCCTGGGCTCTATTTGATCATGGAGGGGAGAAATAATAATATATAATAAAGTTCGCAAGGAACGTGCCTGTTACGGATAAAGTTTTATTCCAACGGCCCGAAACCAAATCTCCAGGGTAGCACATTGAATTGATGCCTTTTCAAGAGGAGATCAGATGACGTGTAACTCGTTACCCCGAAGAACAATAACTCGCATTTCTTCTGTTCCTCTTAATAATTTTCCTTAACCAACTATTATCGGAAAAGTTGTGGAGAAACTTTAAAATTTTATAAAAAGAAAATTTTCTACCCTAAATTTGTATAATTTTACAACGTTTATCTTGTGGTTTTGTGGTGTTTTGTTTTCTGTTTCTTATTACGATTGGTTGATAAAAAAGGTTCAAGGATTTTAGGATTTGAGGGTTCAAGTGTTTATTTTATATAGAGAATTCAGAAGTCAGGAGACAGAATTCAGAATAGTAGATGAGTATAATTCGAGTAGCTATGTTATCAACTGCAATCTTCAACAATCTTCCTGTTAATTGACAAAAGTGTTCAAGGAGTAGAGGATTTAAGGGGTCAAGTGTTTATTTTTACGGGATTTTAATAGTGTCTTGAGCATCCTCTCAACTTCTTCTCCATATTGTTTTGGTTTCTATAATATTTAAACAGAGTTGATATGATTTTCCGCCCGGTCCATGCCATTCGCTAGCCCAATAATCATTCTGGCGGGGACGAGATTTGAAACCTTTAAACCCTTAAAAACTTGTCATTTCACTTGAACCCTTGAATCTTTAACCTCTGTAGCACTTTTTTATCTTCTCTCGCATTTATATCCGGCCCTCTTTTCAATCTCTCTTCTGACTCCTGGGTTCTGGCTTTTGAATCTCGATACGTAATTTTTCCTACTCCTTACATAAGATTCTCAGCGAAAACTATTTATATGTAAAAAGCACTCATTGTGAAGCTGGTGTGAGTGCGAGGATATGAGTATTACCGAAATCTCCATTATCTGGGTCAGTTACTGCAGTTGCTATCTTGCTACCCGTAGCACCCGCCGTGCTCTGTAAGACGTAGCTAACTCCCGTGGTCTGACCAGGGCCTGCAGCATCGACTGCCTCCGTCATACCATTCGGTTCAATCCAGGTGGCAGTAGATGAAAATGTGTGAGAGGTTACCAGTACCGTGTTAGCCACGGTTGTAATTACGTTTGGTGTTGAGTGTGTGAGGCTCCAAGGGGTAGACTGCCCGTTTTCCACGTTGATAGGGTTCGCCGTATTTACTCCTGAGAAGGCAACGATACCACCCGAACAGCGACCTGTAGCAGAAAATGACCAAATGTAGTTCGATGGCTCACTGGTGCCGGCTACCTTGATGTAGACGGCAAGTGAGTTCTCGAATTCGTTCGCGTTATCCATCCGACGCACGAGTGTCCATCCTGAAGGTGGGGTAATAACTATTGTTTCTGGGCGAATGCCAATTGAGGCGATCATCACATCGTCTTCTATCGTCCCATTTGGTTTTGGGATTGTAAACGATGTAGCCTCAGTGGTCGCTGAGGCTACATCACGAAAGTCTATCACAGCGCTTAGTGCATTACCATCGCAGTCCTCATCTATCTCATTTCCCGGTACTTCTGTAGCACCAGGATTAATTGCTGCGTCCTCATCATCACAATCTGTGGCTATACCATACCCATCACTATCCAGGTCATCATCAGGTGTTGATGGATTACAGTCGTCATCTTTTTGGTTGTATGGTATCTCTATTACTCCCGGGTTGATTGAGGCATCTGAATCGTTACAGTCGGTGCCAAGAGTATAGGCATAATCGTCATCGTCTATGGGAAGATTATTGATGGCATGTCCATCGCCATCTGCATCGATGAGTCCCTCATCAATTGACCCATCACAGTCATTGTCTGCTCCATCAAATATCTCGATAGCTCCCGGGTATACAGCAGCATTACTATCGTCGCAATCTTCCTGATTCTCGGTATATCCATCTCCATCATCGTCAATAATTGCCTCATCGAGGCAACTGGAGCTACATCCGTCACCGTCAGTAAGATTCCCATCGTCGCACTCCTCACCAGTCTCAACTATTCCGTTACCGCATTCGGGACCACCATCCAACCCATCGCAATCCTCGTCTATCTGGTTGGATGGTATTTCAGTCACTCCCGGGTTTCTGTTTGGGTCGTTGTCATCACAGTCGCTATTATCCGGTACATATGCCTGTGAAGGAGGTGAGCATGCTGCTATAGAGTCAGAGAAAGGATCGCCATACCCATCGCTATCAAGGTCTCGGTAGTAGTCTGTCGTCACACCCTCGTCAATGGAACCGTCACAATCGTTGTCCTTCCCATCGCATATCTCCGGTGAAGCAGGGGATACGGTGAGATCAGTATCGTCACAATCTCCCTGGTTTTCAGTATACCCATCCCCATCATCGTCAACATCGTTCGGGTCTATTGTCGCATCCTGACCATCACAATCCTCATCTATCCCATTCGCAGGGATATCGGTAGCGCTCGGATTAATGGAAGCATCACTGTCGTCACAATCGCCCGCTGCCGCTGAATAGCCATCACCATCACTGTCAATGCTCGCCCCGTTCCCCGCTGCTTTTTTGCCCGCCTCAGGATTCCCGTGATGCGACCAGTTTGATGTGAAGTGTTCATGACTATGTTGTGTACCATCGGCGTGCCAGTGCCAGTGCGAATGCATGGGCTGATCTACCGTGGTGTCTGTTACACCTCCATCTGTTAAGGTGGTTATCTTACCCGTTGAACGGTCATTCACAATGACCGTGCCGGAGGTGAGCGATACATCGGTAGTATTGCCCTGATTGGTGGTCACAACATCAAAGTGTGTTCCTCGTACGCCGATGATAACGCTTGGCGTGACCACCTCGAATTTGGAGCCGGGGGTAACCTGAACATCTACGGTCCCCTCATCCTCAACCCGTATGACACTGTAGAGTGTTCCGTCGAAGAGTCGAACTGACTGGACCAGGAACACCCCATACCCTGCCTGCGTATTGGTGATCTTGGCCCTGCTTCCGTCGGCAAAGACCATTTCGTCATTGATGTTGCTGATCGTTCTCTCAGTAGTGGTGCCGTCAGGCGGTATCTCCTGGCCATTGGCGAGTACGGTATCGATGTTCGATATTTCTGTAGATCCTATGGAGAAGAGATTGGTTGCGCTCTTTGCGTTTTTGTGGCGGGGGCAGGCGAGTACGAGCTCCTCACCCTGGTTCTGACTCTTTCGAGCAACGTAGTAGGGGTCATAACTTGCATAGTTGTTTGTGGTAAATGGGTCGTCATCTTCGGGGCAGACAAAGGTCTTTTTTTCTGATATATAGCCAGCAAGTTCAGTAGAGAGCGGCAGGGTATCGGTGCTATCGTCTGGATAGCCATCTTCGGGGAATATGCGGTAATCGTTATAGTACAGTTGCAGTGCGTGGGATATCCCCCTCAGGTTGTTCACACACTTTGTCTGTTGGTTTACGCCCCTTACCTTGCTTATGCCTACAGTCCCCAGGCCCGCCAGGGTTGCTATAATGCCTATGGTTATCACCAGTTCCGTAATGGTAAAACCCTTTTTATTGCCCATAAATATTCTTTTCATCATAACAATTCAATAACACAAACGAATAAGAACAAGAGTATTTTAAATTGCTCTACCCATCCTAATGGCTATGCCCACCATGGTCTGCAGCCGTTTACCAGCCAGAAGTGCATTTTAGCGGGAACGTGTTTAACTATAGGGACTCTTTTAAAGAATTTACCATTACGGAAAATCAGGTGTTGCAGGATTACAGTCATCGTCTATCCAATTATAAAGTATCTCAGTCATGCCAGGATTAACGTTGGGATTGAAATCAAAACAGTCTGTGGCTATGACATAACCATCACCATCCAGGTCGTCATCAGGTGTTGCAGGATTACAGTCATCATCCTTTCCGTTGTATGGTATTGGCGGAAATTTTCCAGGATATACCTGAGGATCTGTATCATCACAGTCGCCCTGATTCTCGGTTAATCCATCTCCGTCATTGTCTACATCCGGATCAGTATCCAGTGTTGTGGTATTACAATCGTCATCAATTCCGTTATCAGGTATCTCAGCTATGCCAGGATTAATGTTTACATTGCTGTCATCACAGTCACCTTGGTTCTCAGAAAATCCATCACCGTCATTGTCTATATCGAGAGGACTATCTTGAGTAGCGCTGTTGCAGTCATCATCAATTCCGTTACCAGATATTTCAGCCATACCTGGATTGATATTTGGATTGTTATCATCACAGTCACCTTGGTTTACGGTAAACCCGTCACTATCATCATCTATATCGAAAGTTCCATCAGGGGTTGCGGAATTACAGTCATCGTCGATTCCGTTATCAAGTATTTCACCTGCACCCGGATGGACAATTGGATTACCGTCATCACAATCTCCCTGGCTTACCGAATACCCATCCCCATCGTTGTCTACGTCATCATCAAGGTCATCTATGGTGGCAGTCGTTGTGCCGCCAATGGAGAGTTCGATCTCTGTTCCTGTTTTTTTGTTCAAGACATTAACCGTTCCCGTTAGCATGGTAACAATTGTGGCGTTGTTTGCATTAACGGTCTGGACCGTAAACCGCGTACCCCGTACCCCGATAATGGCACTCGGTGTTACCACCTCAAATTTAGAGCCGGCCGTGACCTGCACATCAATTGTCCCCTCGTCCTCGACCCGTATGATACTGTAGAGGGTCCCGTCTGCCAGTCGAACCGACTGGACGAGGTAGGTTCCATAGCCCGCCTGGGAATTGATGATTTTGACCCTACTTCCGTCCGTGAAGGTCATCTCATCATTTACGTTGCTTATAACCCTCTCGGCGGATGTACCATCTTGTGGTATCTCCTGACCGTTTGCGAGCACGGTATCAACGTTGGTGATGTTTGTTGCACCTGCGCCGAGGAGGTTTGTTGCCTTTTTCGCCTCTCTATGGTTGGGACATCCGATGAGGAGTTTGTCAGTATCGTAGGGATCTACTCTTTTCACATAGTAGGGGTCATAGCTTGCAAAGTTGGTGGTGCTGACAGGATCATCATCTTCGGGACAGAGAAAGACCTTCTTTTCGGTCACGTAGTTTGCCAGTTCGCTGGAGAGAGGGAGCGGGTCACTGCTATCATCGGGGTAGCCATCCTTCGGGAATTTTCCGTTTTCGTTGTAGTAGATCTGCATCCCCTGAGATATCTGCCTCAGATTGCTCATACATACCGTTTGGTGAAATGCAGTGCGCTCTCTGAGTATGTAAACGGTTGCAATGCCTCCCAGTATCGCTATGATGGCAATCGTAATTAATATTTCAATGAGGGAGAAGCCTCTGTTTTTGCCTATAAATACTTTTTTCATAGATATTCTATCTCTCACGCACAAGTGAATGAATAAGAGTGTTTTTCAATTACGATTTTAGATTTACGATTTATTTTTGAAGTCTTACATTTTGTATAGAGAATTCAGAAGTCAGGAGACAGAATTCAGAATAGTAGATGAGTATGATTCAAGTAGTTTACTTACCTCTTCAAGTTGATTTATCAAATTATTATTTCCACCATATTCAAGGTCTCTTGCTAATATTAAATAATACCTACACTCTTCTAATGATCCTTGTGCAATGTTCATAAATCTACATTTGTCTGCTTTTCCTCTTTTTTTGAAACCCTCAGCTATGTTTGCAGGAATAGAAATAGCTGCCCGCCTTATTTGTGAAGTCAAACCATAGATCTCAGATTTTGGAAACTCTTTACTGAATCGATAAACAGACAAAACGAATTCATGTGCTTTTTGCCAAACAACCAAATCCTGAAATGTTTTAGCCGACTTTCTTTTCACTCTGACTCCTGGATTCTGTATTCTGAATTCTTGCTTCCCAAGCATTTCACTCGACTCCTCGACTCCTTGACCCCTGCAACCCTTTTAATCATCCCTAAAACTTTTAACCGACTCTCTTTTCATTCTGACTTCTGTCTCCTGACTTCTTGCTTCCTAAGCATTTCACTCGAATCCTTGAATCCTTGACCCCTGTAACCCTTTTAATCTTCCTAAACACTTTTAGCCGACTTTCTTTTCACTCTGACTCCTGGATTCTGCATTCTGACTTCTTGCTTCCCAATCCAAGCATTTCACTTACACCCTCGACTCCTCGACTCCTTGTAACCCTTTTAATCATCCCCAAACACTTTTAGCCGACTCTCTTTTCATTCTGACTCCTGACTTCTGAATTCTGGCTTCTCTCTTTCAATTCGTAAATCCTAGATTAGTCTGCTGGATCCGTCGGTTGACTTTCTGCCGGCGCCCCTATGTATTGGTCACTGTCATCAAGGTCCAGGCTGTTTGTTACATAGTCTGGTGAAGGGGGTGAACATGCGATAATATAGCCGGAGTAGGGATCACCGTACCCATCTCCATCACTGTCAATATAATAATACCACGTTTTTAAACCCTCATCGACCAGGCCGTCGCAATCATTGTCCTTACCGTCACAAGTCTCTGAGGCACCGGGATTGACATTCGGATCGTTGTCATCACAATCTGTAGTCTTTCCAAAACCATCGCCGTCCAGATCATCATCAGGAATTGAAACACTATTGGATGTGTAGATAATGCTTTCTAATCTATCTTGCAACTCTACATAAACCTCAGCAGGTGGTGTGCCACCTTGTATCACTGCAAACGGTATCTGACTCAGCTGCTCTGGTGAAGTAAAAGCACAGTAACCGTAAATATAACTACCATCTTCTGTGTTATAAATTTTTACCCATGTTCTTGAGGAATTGTAATTCGATCCGCATGGTGGTAAATCTGAATTTAGGAAAAATAAATCTTCAGGAAATATACTCCTGTTAGTGATTGATAATTTATATCTCACATAATTATTCCCACCAGCCACATAGTCCTCTGTACCTAGAAACTCTAGTACGGGAGTCTCCGGTGTAGCAACGTTACAATCATCGTCTATTCCGTTATTAAGTACCTCAGTCATTCCGGGATTTATGTTTGGATCATTGTCATCACAGTCATTAATCTCAAGTACATATCCATCACCATCTGCATCAGTGAAACCCTCATCTATCGTACCATTACAGTTGTTGTCTATACCATCAAATACCTCTGCTATTCCCGGGTTTATTGCTGCAACTGCATCGTTACAGTCATCAACCTCAAGGGCATAACCATCACCGTCAGTATCAGTGAAACCCTCATCTATTGTGACATTACAGTTGTTGTCTATACCATCAAACACCTCTGCAGCTCCCGGGTTGATTGTGGCGTCAGCATCGTTACAGTCAGTGCCAAGAGTATAGGCATAATCGTCACTGTCTATGGGAAGAATATTTATCGCATGTCCATCCCCGTCTGCATCGATGAGTCCCTCATCAATTGCACTGTCACAGTCATTGTCTGCTGCATCAAATACCTCAAAAGCTCCCGGATGAATGGAGACATTACTATCGTTGCAATCTCCCTGATTCTCGGTATAGCCATCTCCATCATCGTCTATATCTCCCTCATCCTGACAACTGGAGTTACATCCATCACCGTTTGTAAGGTTCCCATCGTCACACTCCTCACCTGTCTCTACTATTCCGTTACCGCATTCTGGATCGCTGCCATCCAACCCATTGCAGTCCTCATCTATGTTATTGTTTGGTATCTCGGTTGCCCCAGGATTCCTGTTCGGATCGTTGTCATCGCAGTCGCTATTATCCGTTACATACGCCTGTGAAGGAGGTTCACAGGCTGTGATAGAGTCGGAATAGGGATCACCATACCCATCTCCATCAAGGTCTCGGTAGTAGTTGAGTGTCACACCCTCGTCAACGGAGCCGTCACAATCGTTGTCCTTGCCATCGCAGATCTCTTGAGAAGCGGGGGAGACCGTTATTTTGGAATCGTCACAATCTCCCTGGTTCTCGCTATACCCATCACCATCATCGTCGACATCGTTGGGGTCTATCTGGGCATCCTGACCATCACAATCCTCATCTATCCCATTTTCAGGAACATCGGTAGCGCTCGGATTAATGGAAGCATCACTGTCGTCACAATCGCCCGCTGCCGCTGAATAGCCATCACCATCACTGTCAATGCTCGCCCCGTTCCCCGCTGCTTTTTTGCCCGCCTCAGGATTCCCGTGATGCGACCAGTTTGATGTGAAGTGTTCATGACTATGTTGTGTACCATCGGCGTGCCAGTGCCAGTGCGAATGCATGGGCTGATCTACCGTGGTGTCTGTTACACCTCCATCTGTTAAGGTGGTTATCTTACCCGTTGAACGGTCATTCACAATGACCGTGCCGGAGGTGAGCGATACATCGGTAGTATTGCCCTGATTGGTGGTCACAACATCAAAGTGTGTTCCTCGTACGCCTATGATAACGCTTGGCGTGACCACCTCGAATTTGGAGCCGGGGGTAACCTGAACATCTACGGTCCCCTCATCCTCAACCCGTATGACACTGTAGAGTGTTCCGTCGAAGAGTCGAACTGACTGGACCAGGAACACCCCATACCCTGCCTGCGTATTGGTGATCTTGGCCCTGCTTCCGTCGGCAAAGACCATTTCGTCATTGATGTTGCTGATCGTTCTCTCAGTAGTGGTGCCGTCAGGCGGTATCTCCTGGCCATTGGCGAGTACGGTATCGATGTTCGATATTTCTGTAGATCCTATGGAGAAGAGATTGGTTGCGCTCTTTGCGTTTTTGTGGCGGGGGCAGGCGAGTACGAGCTCCTCACCCTGGTTCTGACTCTTTCGAGCAACGTAGTAGGGGTCATAACTTGCATAGTTGTTTGTGGTAAATGGGTCGTCATCTTCGGGGCAGACAAAGGTCTTTTTTTCTGATATATAGCCAGCAAGTTCAGTAGAGAGCGGCAGGGTATCGGTGCTATCGTCTGGATAGCCATCTTCGGGGAATATGCGGTAATCGTTATAGTACAGTTGCAGTGCGTGGGATATCCCCCTCAGGTTGTTCACACACTTTGTCTGTTGGTTTACGCCCCTTACCTTGCTTATGCCTACAGTCCCCAGGCCCGCCAGGGTTGCTATGATGCCAATGGTTATCACCAGTTCGGTAAGGGTGAATCCTCTGTTATCGTCATTAAATGGTTTTAGCATAGCGATTACATTTCTCAAACAGTGATGAAAGAATAAGAGTATTTTTCAATTACGATTTTAGATTTACGATTTATTTTTGAAGTCTTACATTTTGTATAGAGAATTCAGAAGTCAGGAGACAGAATTCAGAATAGTAGACGAGTATGATTCAAGTAGTTTACTTACCTCTTCAAGTTGATTTATCAAATTGTTATTTCCACCATATTCAAGGTCTCTTGCTAATATTAAATAATACCTACACTCTTCTAATGATCCTTGTGCAATGTTCATATTTTTTTGAAACCCTCAGCTATGTTTGCAGGAATAGAAATAGCTGCCCGCCTTATTTGTGAAGTCAAACCATAGATCTCAGATTTTGGAAACTCTTTACTGAATCGATAAACAGACAAAACGAATTCATGTGCTTTTTGCCAAACAACCAAATCCTGAAATGTTTTAGCCGACTTTCTTTTCACTCTGACTCCTGGATTCTGTATTCTGAATTCTTGCTTCCCAAGCATTTCACTTGAATCCTTGAACCCTTGACTCCTTGTAAACCTTTAAATCATCCCAAACACTTTTAATCGACTCTCTTTTCATTCTGACTCCTGACTTCTGAATTCTGGCTTCTCTCTTTCAATTCGTAAATCTTATTATTTTTACATCCCATTTGCCGCTAATACCTGATTTAGGTCATTTGTTTTCAGTGGAGGTGTGCCGGCAATAATCTGGTCTAATATACCCTGTGGTAATGGAGAATTAAGAACAAGGATATCCTTATACTCCCTGGATGTCATGAGTGTATCCTTATTTATCATCGTATTAATAACATTTTCTGATAATGGAC
Organism: Candidatus Scalinduaceae bacterium; assembly: GCA_965222815.1. Classification (GTDB taxonomy): domain Bacteria; phylum Planctomycetota; class Brocadiia; order Brocadiales; family Scalinduaceae; genus SCAELEC01. Next base: position 1,994,247 of record CBDCUS010000014.1, on the reverse strand, counting down.
TATTATTTTGCATAGTCCACTCATAGGACATCATTATTGTACCATTATCAATTGCGGCAATAAGCACATTGTCAGATAATGGGTTATTACTGGCTAAGTTTAAGATATTTTCATTGTCACCGGAAGACAATGAAGGATTTCGGTTTATCATTGCGATAAGTACGGCATCTGATAGTGGAGAATTGCTAACAAGATAATTTGCAACATCAGCGGAACTATTTCCCGGATCATTGATGAAGTCAATATGTGCCTGATCTCCAGCGTTGTCAGCAGTTGCCGGATTACAGTCATCGTCTATACCATTATTAGGGATCTCAGCCATACCGGGGTTGACGGTTGAATTACCGTCATCACAGTCTCCCTGGTTTTCGGTAAATCCATCGCCGTCATCATCAACATCGTTGGGGTCCATTGGGGCATCCTGACCATCACAATCCTCATCTATACTATTTCCCGGGATATCTGCAGCACCCGGATGAATGGATGGATCCGCATCATCACAATCACCCTGGTTAGCAGTAAATCCATCACCATCATCGTCATTATCGAGTGAGTTGTCGGCTGTTGAAGGGTTACAGTCATCGTCGATTCCATTATTGGGTATTTCAACCATTCCAGGATTCACCGTTGGATCACCGTCATCGCAATCTCCCTGGTCTCCCGAATATCCGTCCCCATCATTGTCTACGTCATCATCAAGGTCATCTATGGTGGCAGTTGTTGTGCCGCCAATGGAGAGTTCGATCTCTGTTCCTGTTTTTTTGTTCAAGACATTAACCGTTCCCGTTAGCATGGTAACAATTGTGGCGTTGTTTGCATTAATGGTCTGGACCGTAAACCGCGTACCCCGTACCCCGATAATGGCACTCGGTGTTACCACCTCAAATTTAGAGCCGGCCGTGACCTGCACATCAATTGTCCCCTCGTCCTCGACCCGTATAATACTGTAGAGGGTCCCGTCTGCCAGTCGGACCGACTGGACGAGGTAGGTTCCATAGCCCGCCTGGGAATTGATGATTTTGACCCTACTTCCGTCCGTGAAGGTCATCTCATCATTTACGTTGCTTATAACCCTCTCGGCGGATGTACCATCTTGTGGTATCTCCTGACCGTTTGCGAGCACGGTATCAACATTGGTGATGTTTGTTGCACCTGCGCCGAGGAGGTTTGTTGCCTTTTTCGCCTCTCTATGGTTGGGACATCCGATGAGGAGTTTGTCAGTATCGTAGGGATCTACTCTTTTCACATAGTAGGGGTCATAGCTTGCAAAGTTGGTGGTGCTGACAGGATCATCATCTTCGGGACAGAGAAAGACCTTCTTTTCGGTCACGTAGTTTGCCAGTTCGCTGGAGAGAGGGAGCGGGTCACTGCTATCATCGGGGTAGCCATCCTTCGGGAATTTTCCGTTTTCGTTGTAGTAGATCTGCATCCCCTGAGATATCTGCCTCAGATTGCTCATACATGCAGTCTGGTGAAATGCAGTGCGCTCTCTGAGTATGTAAACGGTTGCAATGCCTCCCAGTAACGATATGATGGCAATCGTAATTAATATTTCAATGAGGGAAAAGCCTTTTTTGTTGCCTAAAGATAGTTTTTTCATCACGATAATTTCCTCTCGTTTTTGAAGTCTTAAATTATGTATAGAGAATTCAGAAGACAGTATTCAGTATCCAGAGTATGATTAATCAGTTTGTGGTAAAAGTGTTTCGAATGCCCTATTGAGAATTCTTGTTCTTCTGGATTCTGACTCCTGGATTCTGTTTTCTTGCTTCTTAAACGTATTACTCAAATCGTCGGATCCTCGATTCCTTGACCCCTTGTAACCCTTTCAATCTTCCCAAACACTTTTGTCCGGTTCTCTCTTCATTCTGACTTCTGACTCCTGGATTCTGTCTTCTTAGTTTCAATTCGTAAATCGTAAATCTTTAGATCGACTTTCTTTTTATTCTGACTTATGAATTCAGACTCCTGACTTCTCTCTTCCGTCTTCCGCCTTTCAATTATCAGTTACCGTATACAATTGAAAAACATCAGACCTTTTGATCTTGGAGTTGAGAAAAATAATATATAAGGAACGCAAGGAGCGTGCCTTTTAAGGAGAAAGTTGGCTTCCAACGGCCCAAATCAAAATCTCTATGGTAACGTATTGTTTTATACCATTTCTTAAGCAGAGACGATGTCGGTTAAATCGTTACCACAGAAGAACGACAGAATTGGATGCCCAGTTTCTCTTAAAATTTTTTGCAAACCAACTATTATCGGAATTAAAGCGGATGTACTTTAGTCTCTTTGTAAAAAAAAATATTTTTTACAGAATTTGTATAAATACTCAACGTTTTTGTTTAAACCTTGTTGAATTCTCTGTAATGGTTCACAAAAAGAAGAGACAAAAAGATTCTTCATACTCCTTATTTGCAAGGAGAAACCGAAATTAAATGCAAACAATCTTTCTTTTTGGTAAAGTTAACCGATAATATAAATGAGTGAAGGTATAAACCCAGTAACAGTAAAGAAAAATGACTATCAACCAAATAAGTCTGCTATTTATTGTGTTGTTCTCTCTCCTTGGGATATCGGTATCTCCTGTTTATGCAGATAACGTATTAAATGAGGATTTTGAGGCGGGATGGGGTGGATGGAGTGCTGATTGTGGGGTTTGGGAGATTGGAGAACCCAAATCAGGACCCAAAAACTGTCATGATGGTTCCCAATGTGCAGGTACGGTATTGGATGGAAACTATCCTAATGATACCGACAGCCGATTAATCAGCCCAGCTATTACCCTTCCACAAATTGCTGATCAAGGTGAAATCTATCTCGAATTCTGGCACTGGTTTTCTTATATTTTTAACCCATTTTCTGATGATAAGGGTTGTGTACAGATCAAAGAGTATTCTAGTAACACCCAAAAGTGGTCAGATTGGACAACCATTGGTAGTGCGGTAAAGCATGTGTCCTCTGTTTGGACATTGAGAAGAGATGATCTTACAAAGTATTCCGGGAAAAAGATAAAACTGTCCTTTTATCACAAAGTTGATGGTTACTATACATCAACCGGTTGGTATATTGATAATATTGAGATCTCTGGACCGGCTATTTCTTCTCCCTCGTTCTGATAATTAATTTTAAGATCTATTAATGCACGTTGCTGAAAAAGGTCAAATTGGACACACCCTGTTTCTCCCACTGTTTTTGGCTTGATAGAGACCTTTATCGGCTCGAATGAGGAATCTCTCTCCCGTTTCGTGTCCATCATGGTATTCTGCAACACCAAAACTCGCGGTTACCTTATGGTATGTTTTGTTCTCTCCCAAATAAAATTCATACCTCTCTATGGACTTGCGGATTTTATCTGCAATTATGACGGCGTTGTCACGGTTCGTACCGGGGAGCATAAGGATGAATTCCTCACCGCCATAACGACAGGCAACGTCTAGAGATCGACTGACGGTTCGCAATATATTTGCCACCGTAAACAACACTTCGTCTCCCGCTGCATGTCCAAAGTTGTCATTGATCTTCTTAAAGAAATCCAGGTCAAACATAATAGCTGAAAGATCTTTGTTTCGACGGAGTTTTACACTTGTGATTTCTGCATTGAGCAGTAATTTGAAATGGTTAATATTGTAGAGACCGGTCATATTGTCCCTCGTTGCCAGGTTCGTGAGTCTTCTTTTCTCAACTGTAATAACAATGATATTATAAACCGTTAAGGCAAAAGAGCTGAAAAAAATGAGGATTAACGGATAAACAAGGCTGATGATTAAATGAGCATAGATAAAAAGGACTCCGGAAGCAATCGTATAACTAAGGGCAAGTGAGATAATCAGAAGAATAGTATTTAGATATCCGGTACGCTGAGTAATGAAAAAAATTAATCCACTCAGGCACCAAATTATGAGGAGATTTTCAAAATCATTGAAAATGGTTAAAAACTCTCTTTGCAGAACAGAATTGGTAATCGTTGCGTTGATACCCACTGATGGGTAGGCGGGTTCCAAAGGGATGGAGCGTATGTCATGAAGTCCCGTTGCCGTTACACCTACAATACAGAGCGTATCTTTAAACATCTCTACCGGTATCAAAGTATTTTGGCCTTGTAACCATTGAGAGTGGGTAACCATAACATCATTATACGATACATGATTAAAAGTTTCCGTCCACGTGCCTGCCCAGTTAATGATCATGTCTCCCTCTTTCGTCAAGGGGATTGTGAGGGATTGTTCTTCTGGAAGGGGAAATTGGAGAAAATTGTCATACTCTTTTACCTCCATCGGATCAATTCCGTAGTAATCGAGGGCCAGCATAAGACCCAGTTGGTAATAATTCCGGTTTTTATGTTGAACCCTCAGCTTGATCCTGCGAAGCAGACCATCATCGTCAGGTTGAACGGTAATATGTCCTGACGCTTTAATGGAATTCTCAAAGAGAGGTAGCGGTTGGATAATATTACTCCCCCTATTGTCATGTAAGTTCGGAAAAGCAACAGGAAGGTATACGTTTCCAGCCTTTTTCATCTCTTGGGCAAGCAGTTTATCAGATTCATTCGTAGAGGGTTCAGGAAAAAGGATATCGAAGGCAAGTGCCTTCACACCAAGATCCGACATCGCTTTCGTGAATGCTGCGTGTCTTTCACGGTCCCAGGGCCATCTTCCTAGTTTCTTGATACTGTCTTCGGCAATTTGCACAATAATGATTTTCGGATGGGTAGGAAGGTCTCTTCTATATTTGAACCGTTTATCGAGGGTAATATTCTCTATAGTATCAAATGTATCTGTCAGATAGAATAGTGTTGAAATTGTGGCAACGAGAAGAACGATGAAAACCTTCGATACAAACAGGTTTTCCTCACGTATAAAGTAGTCCTTTGCGTTTACAAAAAATCTTCCTATGGAGAGGAGATAGTTGGGCATTCTTAATAATTTCCTTAACTAGTTTTGGTTCAAACACAGGGATTTCCGTTCAAATACTACCTAAGCTAATCATTTTTTCACCGTTATTTCGAGCTTGGTTCTTCGAACACTCACAATACATTGTAACCATGTTAAAAAATGAGAAAGAGATGGTTACCATTTGTTAAGCATAATAGGAAAAGCAATATGTATGCCCATCTTATATGATTAGTTCGTCAACTGGAGCGGAGAGAATTGCTTATACTTGTCGAATTAGCCAAGAGGGACGTACAAGAGTTTTCAATAAGAGTGAAAGAGATTAATCTGCTCTAGTGGTACTCAATCAGAAAGTTATGGTTCATCTACGGCTAAACACCATTTAGGGTGTTTACTGTCGTTGTGTAGTCAATAGGTTTCTGGTTAATTTTATGGTTGGGGGTTACAGATCCACTTATGTACAATGAAGTTTTATATTACTCTCCTGGAACCTTCTCTTAGGTTCAGTTATGCGGAATAAGCGGTGAAAATGCTCTTTCCCCTGCTTGTGCTAATGAACCCTATTTCTCAGGTGTTTAATATTACAACAGCGGTGTTTAATTTTTCTGTGAAAGCGGCAGTTGGGCAGTACTCTTATTATGACGGATATTATCATCAATTTCACATCGGAAACCAAATCTTAGTTGCATTATCCCCGGACAAAAAGTGCCGAGGACTTTCCTGGCTCAATCTTATCTCGGATTTTGTCCGAAAACTATTATCATATGAGCATATTCTATCTGCTTATGGTGAGGTGAGGTCTTTTTGAAGAAAAACATTCATATGTTCGTAGAAAGCGCCTATGCTTTTATGAGAACGGCCGGTTCTGATTGGTTGTTCATTGTCATTATCTTGTTTTCTGTGTATTGAGTAATAAAGGTAAGGAATATCTTTGTCAGTTTCGGATCAAACTGTGTCCCCGCACACTTTTTAATTTCTTGACAGGCTATTTTCATCGAAAGCCCTTTTCTATAAACCCTGTCTGATGTCATTGCATCATATGTATCGGCAATTGAGATGATCCTCGCTATTAGGTGGATATCTTCACCTTTTAACCCATCAGGATAACCTTTACCATCATATCGCTCATGGTGGTTTCGTACACCGGGCATCAAGACACTAAGTCGGGACATCGGTTCCAGGATTTTACTCCCTTTATGAGGATGCGATTTTATTAATTCAAACTCTTTATCTGTTAAACGACCCGGTTTATTTAAGATATCACCACTAATTCCAATCTTTCCTATATCATGGATAGTGGCAGAGAGTGCTAAGAATTCTAGCTCACCAGGTGTCAGTCCCAACCCTTTTCCAATTCCGACACTATATTCCGCCACTCTCTTCGAATGGCCATGGGTATAAGCATCTCTTGTATCAAGGGCAGCTGAAATTGATTTTATATAATCAAGAAAGATGGAGTGGATACTGTTATTTAGTTGATGGTTTTCAATGGCGATAGCAATTTGATGGGTGAATGAAGAGAGTAATCTTAACTCTTCAGAAGTAAATTCTGATAATGGTGAAAATGTTGAGCTTGGCTTGTTGCAAAGGAAAAGGGTTCCTATGATCTGCCTTCTCAAAAAGATGGGGATACAGAAAAGGCTTCTTATATTGGTCTGTAACATGGATAAATCTGGATGCTGAGAGATGTCATCAATCAAGATAGGCTTTTTATCTGAGAGAATCCGAGCATTTACTACGTCTGCTATTTTATTTATCTCTTCTTTTGTTTCATGTAGACCTGCTGAAACGGCATGTTCCCAACACTCCGTATCTATATCCAGAGTAAAAAGATCGATCATTTCACAGCGGGTTATCTTCTTTATTGGCTCCAGAAATTCTGACGGTAGTGTTGACGAGATCGAGAGTGCCGAAATTATCTTAACATCTTCTTGGAGGCACTGTAACGCGTAATCATGAGATTCATGAGAAAATGTCGTAATCTCTCCTACCTCATGAATCATGCTTAATTCAAACTCTCTCATTGCCGATTCTTTGTTGGCAACGCTTAGATTGACAGCCATACAAGCTCCTATATTTATGAGAAGCATTGTTATGAACGGCATCATTTCTATCATGATATTTGCTTTTTGAAATAAGAGTAAACTGGTAAATGCAACAATTCCTGAGAGCAAAAATAGGAACAAAATACCGCCTGCAAGGAGTGTATAGGTACTTCCTCTTATACGGAGCCTGAAGATTAAGATGCCTAGAAGTATTGATACGCCAACGATTATGGAGAGAGCGTTGTGACTCTTAGGTGTCCAAATGAAATTTTCCGTCATCAAGTTGTAGAGAATATTTGCATGTAAGAATATTCCGAATTTACGTTCAAATGGAGTAACATGGATATCTTGCTCTGCACCCGGAGAGGTAATACCAAAGAGAACGAGTTTATCTTTGAAGTGTTCGGCGGGAAGTCTCTTTTTATTTTGTAAAGATACATCTGAAAATGAGTATAATGTGATAGGTTTTTCGTTTCCAATCTTTTCGAGCCATCGAGCACTATTTTGTTGATATAGATTAATATATTTTTCAAAATCTATATAGTTAATAGGCAAACAACTATTTTTGTCAAGGGGTATCGTTAATTTGCCAATTTTTAAATAATTTCCATGGTATAATTCGATTTCTTGTTCAAATCCCCTTGATTCCAGATAGGCGGCAAGGGCGAGTGGTATAAACTGTTTCTTACCATCAGTACTCGATATTTGAAAGGGAACTCTTCTTGCAACTCCGTCACTATCATAAAATACGTTTAAATGGGCGGTTCTTTTTGCCGAGTCAGAGATTAATTTTATGTTTTCAATTATTTTCCCCTTGTACATTCCTTCTGTCGGCCTTGTCCTAAAAAGATTAACCGTTGGACTCCATATAGGAAAAATAGCCATGTTAGCGTTAATGGCAGCTTCTGAAAGTGCGGTATCGTTCTCTGGATTTTCAATATCCTTCAGGTCAAAAAACATATCAAAGGCTATAACACTGGCACCGCCCCTATTTAGATAGTTTACTAATTCTGCATAACGGCTTCTTGGCCAGGGCAAATGGCCAAACTGCTGCATATCTTCATCGGTGATACCTATTATGGCTATATTGGGAACATCGGGACTCTTTTTGATGGTATTATTTCTGAGACGCCAATCGTATAAGATCTGTTCCGGTTTTTCAAAGATGCCGGTAACGTATAATAAAGAAATGATAGCGGCAACCGAAATTCCCCAGACAAAACCGTAATAGTTTTTTTTTATGAGATAGGAGATCTTAAACATAATGTTAAATATGATTCTTCATAATATAAGTAGAATTCAGAAGTCACCTGCCCGACTGCCCTCATTCAGGCGGAGAAGACAGAATTCAGAATAGCAGATGAGTATGATTCAAGTAGCTTACTTACCTCTTCAATTAAGGGTAAAGAAATTTCCATTTTAAATATTTGTGCGTTATACTTTTAGTATTTTATTTTAACGTAGAGGCGCAGAAGTCGCAGAGCTTATGTCAAACGGAGAGTATTAGTCTCTTAACAAGAATTTTTTAGCCAAAATTGATCAAAATTTTTTTGTTAAGAGACTAAATCGCAAATCTTTTAATCTGTTTTATTTTTTTTCAGGCTCCTGGCACCTGTCTTCTGCCTTCTGTTTTACTAAGATACTTCATATTATCGGGGGGAAATGTATTGTTATTAATGGTAAAAAAGTACTGCTAACACATTTAACAGAAAAGAGAGAGTAGATGCATTTTCACTGCTACAACATTCCCTGTCCCTCTCTTCCAAAGAAATGATCAAAGAAGATTTCGCTAATGGCGTTAAATGGCTAACGACAACAACGTAAGAAAAAGGTGGGAGAAGAGATACTTTCACATCACTAAAAACATGCTGGTTGTTTCGTTCTCTTAATTACTTCATTATCCATAAGCTCTTACGTGGCTATTACTTGAGCTGGCACACATCTTCCTATTAACCGATAGTAGTTTGGTACGAAAGAGCAGAGAATTTGTTGAAAGAGGGGGTTCGTTACGGGGGAGAAAAGGAGAGTGGGTGATTGATTACCGAACAAATTTAAAGAGATGTTTTACCTGCTTATGTGATAAAGGGTTAATGAAGGTTAGAAGAGAGAGAACCACGTACCTGAGGTGGAGTCAATGTGGGCAGGAGCGGTTCCGATTCTTATTGACATTCATCTTTAAAATCCTATAATTTCAACTGTTTGTTTATCAAAGGGTTCTGTGGATAATTTTCGAAAAATTGTCAATAGCTATTCTATTTCGGTTCTTGCTCGTTCATCTCTTGTCGTTAGATAGGGGGGGCTGAGAACTGATAACGCCACTTCGAAGAGATCTTATTCTTTCTTGTCTTTAGATTTAAGGGGTATCTATTTCGGTGACAAATACATGTGTGATAGGGTTACAGTGGGGTGATGAAGGAAAGGGGAAGATCATCGATGTACTTGCAAATGACTACGACATCATAGCGAGATATCAGGGCGGAGGAAATGCTGGCCACACCCTGGTGATAAATAGTGAGAAATTCATCTTTCATTTGATACCTTCAGGGATTTTGCATTCGGGTAAAAAGTGTGTTATTGGTAATGGTGTTGTTATTGACCCCGGACTTCTTTTGGATGAAATAGCAGAACTGAAGAAAAGAGATACCGGAGAGATTGGAAAGTTATTTATCAGTGATCGGGCGCATATTGTCTTTCCCTATCATAAGAAACTGGATTTACTTATCGAGAAGCAGAAGGGTGATTTGATGATCGGCACAACTGGTCGCGGGATTGGTCCCTGTTACACCGATAAGATTGCCAGGAGTGGTATTCGCGTTACAGAGTTGTACCACAAAGAGTATTTTAAAGAGAAGCTGAAGAACACGATAGAGGAAAAAAATAGATTATTTGTTAACGTATATAAGGCAGAACCGCTTTCCTGGGAAGAGGTGTATAAAGAGTATCGTGATTATGCGGAGAGATTAAGACCCTATGTTTGTGACACGCTAGAATTAATGGCAAATGCGGTACGTAACAAGGAGAAAGTGCTCTTTGAAGGGGCACAGGGAACTTTGTTGGATGTTGACTTCGGGACCTACCCTTTTGCTACCTCTTCAAATGCAGGGGTGAGTGGAGTTCTCTCCGGATTGGGTCTGCCTCCCCAACGCGTCCATAAGGTATTGGGGGTGATGAAGGCGTATTCAACCAGGGTCGGCAGCGGTCCATTCCCTACGGAAATTGTGGGAGAGGAGGGTGATCATATCCGTTCTAAAGGGGCGGAATATGGTGCAACTACCGGTAGATCAAGGAGATGTGGATGGTTTGATGGTGTGGCTACTCGTCATTCCGTCCGAATTAATGGTGTCGATTCTGCGGTTATTACCAAGCTTGATGTGCTTGATGATCGTGAAACGTTGAAAATATGCACGGGGTATAGAAGTGGGGATAAAGTGTATGAAAATTTTCCTGCAGATTTAAATATCCTCCCTGACTGTGAGCCCATTTACGAAGAGCTTCCCGGTTGGATGGTGAATACCTCTCATGTGAGAGAGGTAAGAGATCTTCCGCAAAATGCCTTGCATTACCTTGAGACAATTGAAAGGTATCTGGGGTTAACAATAGAGTTGATCTCAGTGGGCCCTGAACGTTCGCAGATTATGAGAAGATAATTATGGTTAAAGGAATCAAATTGCCGAACCATATTGCCATTATTATGGATGGTAATGGTCGCTGGGCGAGGAGAAAAGGGTTTTTGAGGATAAAGGGCCATGAAGAGGGTGTTAAGTCAGTGAGGGAGATAACGACAGAATGTGCAAAAATGCATATTGAACAATTAACACTCTATGCATTTTCAAATGAGAATTGGAAACGCTCTAAGACAGAGGTTGATTTCTTGATGAAGATGCTGAAAAAGTATTTGATCGAGGAGAGAAAAACGATAGAGGAAAATAATATCATTTTGAAGACTATCGGAAGGATTGATGCCCTACCGGAAGATGTTCAAGAAGAGTTGTCAATCAGTATCGAGGAGAGTAGGGAGAATACGGGAATGATATTATGTCTTGCCCTCAACTACGGTGGGAGGACAGAAATAATTGATGCAGCGAAAAGGTTGGTAGAAGATACGGAGAATGGAAAGATTGCTCATCAGGCCGTAAATGAGGTTCTGTTTAAGAGTTATCTCTACACATCTGACATGTCAGATCCAGATTTGCTGATTCGGACGGGGGGGGAAATGCGGGTGAGCAATTTTCTGCTTTGGGAGATCTCGTATTCAGAACTTTGGTTTACACCCGTATACTGGCCAGAGTTTAGGAAAAAGCAATTGGATGAGGCTTTAAAGGGATATGCCAAGAGGGAGAGGAGGTTTGGTGGATTAATAGCGTAAAGGTGCTGAAGACTCGAATCCTTCTTGGGACAACGATGCTCGTGCTCTTCTTTGGTATATTGTTTTTAGATTATGTCTATGATTCGGATATAGGGCTTGGTGTTCTTGGCCTCATTATGGGCTCTCTTGGTTTATGGGAATTTTATCATCTTGTAGAGAGAAAAGATTTTACCCCTTTTAAGTTTTCTGGTATTGCTTGCGGTTTTGTCATTTTCTTGGGATTATGGTTGTCTGTCTACCGGGAAGGGCTCAGTCAAATTTTTCATGGTATCTTTGTTTTCATCGTAATGTGGCTCTTTGGAAATCAATTTTACAAACAGGGCATTCATGATGCAATAAAGAGTGTTTCCGTCACAATCTTTGGAATCATTTATACCTTCTATTTTCTCTCCTTTGTGATGCTGTTGCGTCATATGCAGAACGGGTTTGGTATAATACTCCTGGTCTTACTCATCACGAAAGGAGGAGATATTGGTGGTTATTTCTTTGGTAGCTGGTTTGGAAAGCATAAGCTGACTTCTATTAGCCCCAAAAAAACCGTTGAGGGTGCTTGTTTTGGCTTACTGGGTAGTGTGGTAATAGCTGTAGGTTTAAATAGTATACCTGGCATGAGGATCTTACCCTTCTACCTGATTATTCCATTTGGGTTGCTATTGAGTGCAGTGGGTATTTTCGGAGATTTAATAGAATCGGTTATGAAAAGAGATGCGGATGTGAAAGATTCGAGTTCCGTTATCCCGGCATTTGGCGGGATTCTTGATATAATTGATTCATTGCTCATCTCTATACCTGTTGCCTACTATTTTCTTGTGTTGATAGGACGTTGATGTTGTGGGAGAGATCCAGTTAGAGAATAATAACGAATCTGCACTGTTGTTTGGCGTTCATGATAAAAACCTGAGGTTGTTAAGAGATACATATCATGTTAACATTGTTGCCAGAAACGGATTGTTAAAATTTGAAGGTGAAGATGGCCAGGTTAAGGAGTTAACGGAAGTCGTCAAGAGTTTGATTCAGATTATCCGGACATCAGGGAAGCTGAGCGAAGAGGATATACAGATTGTCATTGATAATAGAAATCAAGGATCTGATTTTGCACAATCTGACCAGGCAATTGATGTCTTCTTACAGGGGCACCCAATAAGACCGAAGACAGAGGGGCAAGAGAGTTATATAAATGCGATTAGAAAGAATGATTTGGTTTTTTGTATCGGTCCTGCAGGTACCGGGAAGACCTATTTAGCGGTAGCCCTGGCCCTCTCTACCATGAAGAGTGGCTACCTTAAAAAGATTGTTCTTGCTCGCCCTGCTGTTGAAGCGGGTGAGAAACTTGGTTTCTTACCGGGGGACATTCAGGCAAAAGTGAACCCATATCTGCGTCCTCTGTATGATGCCTTATCTGACATGGTTGAGATCGGACAGGTGAAGAAGTATATGGAGAACGATTTGATTGAGATACTGCCCCTTGCCTTTATGAGAGGAAGGACATTAAATGACTCTTTTATCATCCTTGATGAAGCCCAAAATTGTACGGTAAAGCAGATGAAGACATTCCTGACACGACTGGGGAAAAGGACGAAGGTGGTAGTTACCGGTGATATTACCCAGGTTGATCTACCATCCTGTGAGCTCTCAGGGCTTACCGATGTTCAAGAGAGATTGAAAGATGTTCCCGGTATTGGTTTTGTTTATCTTACAAAAAAAGATATTGTGCGCCATAGACTTGTTCAGTACATTGTTGATGCATATGAGACGTAGTAAATGGGGTGCCTCATGTTAATGCAAATTGAGCAGTGCTGAATGCTTTTTTAACGGTTACATAAGAATGATTGTAGAGATAGCAAACTTGCAAAATCATTATGGGATCAAGAAGGATAAGATGAAAAGGGCCGTAAGGGAGTTCTTTAAGCGGGAAGGTAAGGATGCAAAACTGAGCATTGCCTTTGTCGACAATGACGAGATAAAAAGAATAAACCAGCGATTTCTCTCTTCTGATGAAATAACCGATGTTATATCGTTTCCTTTTGGAGGGGAGAGTGGTTTTATCAATGGAGAGATAGTTGTTTCTGTGGAGACTGCTTTAGAGGTGGCACAGTGTAGGAAATCGAGTGTTGAAGGTGAAATAATCCTTTATGTTATTCACGGCATCTTACACCTGTTAGGTTTTGATGATAACAACAGGGTAAACTCTGATTGTATGCATGAAAAGGAGATGGAGGTCCTCTCCTTTTTGGGGTATCGTGTGCCTGAGATCGAAGATGGGTTACTATAATACACCGGCTATTACACTGAGAAAGATTGATTTTGGTGATTCAAGTCAAATTATAACCTTCTTTACCCGTGAATATGGAAAAATCCAAACACTGGCTAAAGGATTAAAACTCCCGGTGAAGGGTATTAGTGGGGGGATAGATCTCCTTACCCATAATCATATTGTGTTTCTCCAGCGGGGGCGCTCTCATCTTCATATCTTGGCAGAGTGGATGTTGCAGGAGAGTTTTTGTTCTTTGAGAGATAATTTGAGGAAATTCTACTCTGCACTCTATTTACTGGAGCTTATAGGAGAGTTCACCGAGATAAACGACAAGAACGAAGCTCTGTTTGACCTCATTATCCATACGTTGCATGATGTGGCGTATGGGGATGACCCGACTGTTGCTATTCTGGCATTTGAGGTACAGATGCTCTCATTAATTGGTTATATGCCAGAGATGAACCGCTGTGTTTTGTGTAAATCGGAAATTGACTTGACCAAATGTGTACTGTTTAATGCATCTGAAGGTGGCGTACTTTGTCAATCATGTGGGAGTTCCTTGAAAGAGCATATAAAGATTATGGGTGGCACGATAGCCACCATTAACTGTTTGGCAGGTAAGAGAGTTCTGAGGTTGGAGCGTCTCAAGATCGAACCACGTATTCGAAATGAAATAAGACAACTCCTGAAATATTATTTTTCTTCTCTATTGAATAAAAAACTGAAAATGTGGAAATATTTATGAAAAAACTGTTATTCATATCTATCATTATTGGTGTTGCGATGTTTCTCTGCGTAAAGATATCATCTGCGAAACTGATATGGAGCAAAGAGACAGGTTGGGTTGATCCGGATACATTACCGAAAAAGACCGACAATCAGCTCTTTAAATATGCTGTTACCATGATAGTAAACAAGGAGTACATAAGTGCTGTTGGGGTATTGAATAGTATCGTCAACAGTAACCCTGACTCTGAAATTGCAGATGAAGCACAGTTGAAGATGGGTGAGGCGTATACCATGTTGGGTGACTATAAGGCGGCCTTTAATATCTATGAACAGTTGCTTGAGCAAGATCGGGGCTCACGAAGATTAAAAGAGGTAATAGGTAGGGAATTTCAAGTCGGAATTGCTCAGATGAAAAGGGACGAAAGGGGTGCTATTAAAGTCTTTGAGAGAATAATTGAATTAAATCCTCTTGGCTTTACGGCTGCTGATGCTCAGATAAAGATAGCCGATTGTTACTATCAGATGAGTCAATTCGAAAATGCGATAGATGCTTACCGTCTGGTTATGGAGAACTATCCGAATAGCGAATGGGTGCCGTATGCCCAGTTTAGAATTCCGTATTGTAAGTTAAGTAATATCCGTATCCAAGAGAGGAACTATGAGTTGTTAGAACAATCGAAAGAGGGATTTCAAGAGTACATAGCGAACAATCCACAAGGGTCACTGGTTACTTCTGCCCAGGAAATAATTGAGGAGATTGACATTACGAGGGCTGAGAGAGACTATAGGGCGGGTGAGTTCTATTTGCGTAAAAAGAGACCTGATGCGGGTGCTATCTATTTTGAGTCGATAGTAAAAGAGTTTCCAGACACGGAATGGGCGGATTTGGCGAGAGAAAAGCTTGAATGGCTGAGGGATATTGAGGCGATAGGTCAATAGTTAGTGGTTGAACGAAAACTACCCATCTACGGCGTTGCAGTAAAAATTTTGTAATCCTCACGTACTTGAGTACGTTCCGGTTACAGAATTTTTACGCGCCTTGTATCTGGGCAGTTTTCGTTCAACCACATATTTAGTTTATTATGGGCATTAGACAAATGAAAAAAAATATATTTCAACATTACCTCACAGCGTTACTGCTGGTTTTTGTGGCGGTTTGTGGATGTGGTTATTCCATGAAATCGTTAATGATTCGTGATATTGATACTATCTATATCCCGATATTTGAGAATGAGACATTTAGGAGAGACCTCGAATTTGGACTCACAAAGGAGTTAAAGGATGAGGTGTTGTCCAAAACAAACTTGAGAATTGTTGATAGAGATATCGCTGATACCGTTTTGTCTGGTGTTATTGAGGAAGTACAGGAGACGATCCTAACCCAAAATACTGCTGACAATATCGTTGAAAATCAGATTACGCTTTCCGTAGATTTCAAACTGATAGAGAGTAGTACCGGAAGGATCTTGGTAGAGAAAGAGAAAGTACGACGACGAGCGGAATTTGTTATTAGTAGAGGTGAAACTATTCTATCTGCGTACGAGGAGGTCCTGGCAGACCTGGCAGAAACAATAGTAAACCTTATCGAGGAGAAGTGGTAGAGTTCTTTGATAGTAAAAGATTTGAAAGGTTGTATTGAGATAGGCAAAGAAACCCTGGTAATGGGGACTTTGAATGTGACTCCCGACTCTTTTTATGATGGGGGGAGGTATTACGGTCTGGAAAAAGCCTTGAGCTGGGCGAGAGGTATGGTAGGGGATGGGGCTGACATCATTGATGTTGGGGGAGTATCCACAAGACCGGGGTCAAAACCCGTATCTGAGTCAGAAGAGTTGAAACGTGTGATTCCTGTTATTAGAGAGTTAAGCAAGGAAATTGATATACCAATTTCAATTGATACCTATAAAGCCAAGGTAGCAGAAAAGGCAATTGAGGCAGGTGCACAAATTGTTAACGACGTAAGCGGTTTAAGTGCCGACAGTGAAATGGTCAAAGTGGTTGCTACGAATGAAACACCTATCGTTATCATGCATATCCAAGGAGATCCGCACAATTTTCCAAAGAATCCGAAATATGGCGATCTCATTTCGGAAATTAATCTATTTTTCAAAAGAAAAATCGAATTTGCTCTACAATCAGGAATTTCAGATGGCAAATTAATACTTGATCCAGGAATAGGATTTGGTAAAACGGTGAAGCACAATCTCGAAATTCTGAAACGGTTGGATGAATTCTCATGCCATAATCTACCTCTTATGGTTGGTACGTCTCGAAAGTCTTTTATTCGTAAAGTAATTAAACCATTGGAGGAGGATAGTGATTCTCTCCATAATTCACAATTTGTAGGGACCTTAGTGACACTGGTGATTGCTATGACAAAGGGTGCACATATTGTACGAGTACATGATGTTAAAGAAGCTGTATACGTGAAAAGTATGTATAATGCTATCATCCTTGGTACCAATTGATTTGGCCTCTATTCTGTATTTAAGGCAAGGGGCAAAAATACCAAGTCGTTTTCGCCCCTTGCCTTAAATAAGCTCAATGGTGCTGGAATTATTTGAGTTTAGGTGAATGTGCCGGTATGGTCTGGAAGGGATTGGTTTGATGGGTGGTTTTTTTGAAAACCTGTATGGTGGGGTCTTAATAAAAACATGTGTAGAAATTTTCATCATATTTATTTTACTCTATACCATACTCAGGATAATGCAAGGGACTCGTGGGACAGGCATACTCCGGGGACTGGCGTTTATTTTAGTTATCATTGCAATAGTCATTCTGTTCTTTATAAAGAAATTAGAACTCTATACAGTTGATTGGCTTATTTCAGAGTTTTTGCCGGTCTTTCTCATTCCAATCATTATTCTCTTTCAGTCGGAGTTTAGACGCGCACTCATAAAGTTGGGACAGAGCCGTCTCTTTAGGGTTTTTTTTCGCTCTGAGGTATTGGTGGTTCAGGAGCTTGTGACTGCGATATTGAGCTTATCTAAAAACAAGATCGGGGCGCTGATTGCAATTGAATGTGAGGATGGATTGGATCACTATATTGAAAGTGGGATACGTATCAATTCAGATATTTCCAGTGACCTTATCAGTACTATTTTTTGGCCTGGAACACCTCTTCACGATGGAGCCGTAATCATTCAAGAACAGAAAATTGTGGCTGCAGGATGTCTCTTTCCTCTGACTGAGAGCGAATCCATAGCAAAAACCTTTGGAACACGTCATAGGGCGGGAATTGGTATTACTGAAGAGACCGACGCAATTTCCGTGATTATTTCAGAAGAGACCGGTGGTATTTCGATTTCTGTTAGAGGTCAATTACAGAAAGATATAAATAATGAAGAATTAAAGAAGGCTCTGGAAAAATTGGCAACTGTGGGAGTTCTAAGTTCTCAGGGGTAGAGCTTTATTGTGAAAAAATTTCTATTTGGTAATCTAAGGGTAAAGGGGATGGCCTTAATAATGGCCATTGCACTTTGGTTTTTTGCTGTTAACAAACATACGGGAGACTTAAATGAAGATGTTCCGTTAATAATCAATCCTCCCGCTGGTTTAACGATACTTGACTCGAGTTGCTCTCTGGTAAACGTCAATTTAAGAGGGCCTCAAAATCTGATTGATCAGATATCGGATATGGTAAAAGAGGGTAAGATTAAGGCGAGGTATGACTTTTCAGATAGAGAAGATATTGAGGGAGATAAATCCTCAAAAACCATTAGATTGACAAGGAAGAATTTTAACTTTCCACAGGAGATTCGGATGGTTGCGATGGTTCCCAACGAGATAGATGTGATATTAGGAAGGCTGGAAAGTAAGTATCTTAGAGTACAAGTCCAAAAAAAAGGAGTTCCTGCACCCGGATATAAAATTGCGAGTGAATATTTTTATCCCCATAAAGTTCTGGTAACCGGACCTGCAAATGTTCTGAAAGAATCTGAATTTATTAATACGATTCCCATAGACATAAATGAGGTAAGCAGTGAGCAGAACAGAACATTTCCCTGGGATGTGGATTTAGAGCAGAGTCTCACCTATCAAAAAGATGACAAATACGTTTCTCTTCCTATTCGTTGCGAACAAAAGATCAAAGTATGGTTTGTTATATCCGCTCAAGAAGACGTGAAGATATTTAAGGGAGTTAAGATCAGGGTGCTTCATCCTGATGATTACGGTTTTGTCGTTAAGATAAAAGAGGAATACATTGACCTCAGCCTTAAAGGCTCAAAGCTCACGCTTGATGGTATGGATTCAAAAGATATTATAGCGTATGTTGACGTTGGTACTCTTGTCCCCCCGGGACCGTACACTCAACCGGTTGTGTGTACGGTCCCTGAAGGGCTGGAAATAGAGGGAAAACTGCCAGAGGTACACGTTGATATAGTTTCGAGGATAGTAGATCAAAAAGAGGAATGAAAACAGGGTACAGTGATAATTATGATTAAATTAGGTGTTAACGTTGATCATGTTGCTACGATAAGACAGGCGAGAATGACGTACGAGCCTGATCCAGTACTGGCGGCAGGTTTAGCGGACATTGGTGGTGCTGATATTATAACGGTTCATCTGAGAGAAGATCTACGGCATATTCAAGTGAGAGACATTGAATTAATGAACAAGACCGTTTTTTCCAAGCTCAACTTGGAGATGGCTACCTCCGATGAGATTATTAATTTTGCGCTTAAGATAAAACCGGAACAGATAACATTGGTTCCGGAAAAGAGACAAGAGATTACGACGGAGGGAGGGCTTTCTGTAACGACTCAAATGAGAGAGCTTTCTGATGTTGTGAAGAAGTTTATCGATGAAGGAATACACGTAAGCCTTTTTATTGATCCAGACAAAGATCAAATTGTCGCTTCCAAAGAGCTGGGGGCGCAGTCAGTTGAACTTCATACGGGAGCGTATGCCAATGTAAGAAGTGACAAGAAGATGGTTGAACTGCTTGAAGAGTTGGTTGAAGGGGGGCGATTTGCCCAAAGTCTGGATTTGGGTGTGAATGCCGGGCATGGTTTGACCTACAAGAACGTAGGGCCGGTTGTTGAAAGGTTAGAGATTGAGGAACTTCACATCGGACATAGCATTGTTTCCAGGGCAATATTTGTGGGACTGAAACAAGCGGTATGGGAGATGAAGGAACTCATTCATAAACATTTTTTGTTAAAGAAACTTTCTGAGCAGAAAAGGTCTGATTGATTTATTTCATTTTCGGTAAAAGACCAAATTTTCTGATCAATATAGAGAAATGACTCACATCAGAATTTTTGCTTAAATCATCGGCAAGAGGTCGGGTAAGTCAATAGAGTCATGAAATCAGAGTATTTTTTACAGGAGGTAGAAACTTTTATGTTTACGGGATCAATCGTCGCTCTAGTGACGCCGTTTAATGATGGAAAAGTAGATTATGAAAAGCTCGCAGAGTTGGTGGAGTATCAGATTGAAAATGGAACAGATGGTATATTGCCGTGTGGAACAACAGGTGAGTCTCCGACCTTGAGCTATGATGAGCACGAGAGGGTTATTTCTACGGTTGTACAAAAGGTCAATGGCCGCATACCCGTGATAGCGGGGACGGGATCGAATAATACGGAAGAGGCATTAAAATTAACCAGACACGCAAAGAAGGAAGGTGCAGATGGGGCGTTGGTTATTACACCTTATTATAACAAACCAACCCAAGAGGGAATGTATCGACATTACAAAACTATTGCTGACCAGGTTGATATACCGATAGTTATCTACAACGTTCCTTCTCGGACAGGGGTGTCTATATCTTCGGATACCGTGGTAAGACTTTCTGAAATGAAGAATATCGTTGCGATAAAGGAGGCAAGTGGGGATATCGATCAAGCAAGTCAGATTATCGGATTATGTGATATAACCGTCTTATCAGGTGACGACTCTTTAACGTTACCAATAATGTCTGTTGGGGGAAAGGGAGTAATTTCAGTAGTGGCGAATATCCTTCCAAAAAATGTTTCGGAATTGGTTGCAAGATGCCTGACAGGTATTGATAAGGGTGTGCAGGAGATGCATAAGGGGCTCTTTCCCATTTGCAAGGCAATGTTTATTGAGACAAATCCAATTTCGGTGAAGACAGCTATGAAGCTCCTTGGTAGATTAAATGGAGATATGAGGTTGCCGCTTTGTGAAATGAGTAGTGAGAATGAAAAAAAACTTCAAAATGCCCTACGAAACTTCGGCCTTAATTGATTCTTGACAGTAAAATTGATACCTATTAAGATTTATTAAGTATGAGATAATGGATAAAGAGAAGATAATAAAGGCTGTAGAGTTGTTGTTGGAAGGGATAGGCGATGATCCTAATCGTGAAGGGCTTCTGGAAACGCCAAGACGGGTTGCCGAAATGTGCGAGGAGATTTTTTCTGGTATTGGTGTTGATTCAGGTGAGCAGATTAAGATTTTACAGTCTGAAGATCATGATGAAATTGTTCTTTTAAAAGATATTCCATTTTTCTCTGTGTGTGAGCACCATTTGCTTCCTTTCCTAGGAAAGGCACATGTTGCCTACATTCCGAATGGTAACCGCGTTACCGGTTTGAGTAAACTCGCAAGAGTAGTCGATACAGAGTCAAAGAAATTGCAAATGCAAGAGCGTCTTACTACGGCAATAGCCAATTCAATTATGAAGGCACTTCGCCCAAAGGGAGCTATGGCAATTGTTGAAGCAGAACATCTCTGTATGACGATGAGAGGGATAAAAAAACCGGGCACTATTACGCGGACGTCTGTTGTACGAGGAATATTTCGGGAGAATCTTGCAACAAGGACAGAGGCAATGTCTTTAATTATGAGCAGATAGACAGATGGAAAACCAAGTATGATCAGAATTTTCGTTTGAAATCTTCATGAAGACTAAGAATATTTTTCTTATCGTAATAGTGGTAAATCTGATGATGTTTGCTTATAACGATGCTGATGCGGAAAGTGGCTATGGAAGGGCCCTCCTGGAGATTGTAAAGGTTCAACCTTCGGATGATCCTGAGACGGTGGATACCTCTTTAGAAGATCGGGCTCCTGTGGTAGAATTCTTTCCGAATGATGTGAAATTTCTTAAGTTGACACTGCAAGATTGCATTTTTCATGCGTTTAAGAGTAATTATGACATTGAGATCGCACGTTTTGATCCGCAGATCAGCGAGAGTGAGATTAAGGTTGAGAAATCAGTGTTTGATCCTATCCTCAGTATAACAGGACAGACCCAAGATTCTGAAACACCGTCAAACAGTCTTTTGCAACTTGGTCTTGGTAGTTCTCTCTCAGATTTTAATGTTGATTCACAAACACTCGATGCCAAAACAGAAAAACTGTGGTCAACTGGTGCCACATTTACGCTGGGTTTCAATGTTAATCAGACACGTCTTGACCCTTCCCCATTCGCATTTTTTAACCCATTTGTCGATTCGTATATCGAAGCCAAAATTAATCAGCCTCTTTTGAGAAATGCAGGAATTTTCTACAATAGAAGTAAAATCTATATTGCAAGAAACAATAAAAAAATATCCCTCCTGCAGTTCAAACAAACCGCAATTCGGGTGATCAATGATGTGCAGAGAATCTATTGGGAGCTTGTGAAGGCTATTGAGGATCTGAGGGTAAGAAACAAGTCTCTGGAGAGGGCAAAGGATCTCTTGAGGAAAAACAGGATACAGGCCCAAGTTGGGACATTGGCACCTATTGATGTCTTGGAGGCTGAGGAGGGTGTTGCTAAACAGGTTGAAGGTGTTATTATTGAAGAAAATAATGTTGAAAACAAAGAAGACGAGTTAAAACAGGTTATGAATTTGAGGAAAGGTTCTGTTTTTTCAGATGCTTCGATTATACCGTTGGACAAACCGGTTTTTGAGATAAAGAAAGTGTCTCTTAACGAGTCGTTAAAGATTGCGCTTGGGAATAGACCGGAGCTCCTTGTACAGGGCTTAGGTATCGAAAATGCTAAGATTAATGTGAAACAGAAAAGGAACCAATTGCTTCCAAAGCTTGATTTTGAGGCGGGAATCCGTTACACAGGACTGGCGGCGAATAAGGGGAATTCACTTGATTCCGCTTTTTCTGAGGATTTTCAAACTGAATTTTTCCAGGTTGTCTTAGAGGTACCTTTAGGGAACAGGGAGGCACGAAACAACTACTCCAAGGCGAAGCTCGAAGCAACAAAGTCGGTTCTTGATAGAAGGAGGGTTGAGCAAGCCATTGTTGTTGAGGTCAGAACAGCAGTGCGAGCAATCAAAACAAATATTGAGAGGGTAAGGGCTTCGGAGAAGGCTAAGGAGTTAGCGCAAGAGAGACTGGTGGCAGAGGAAAAGAAATTCAAAGTGGGGAGGACGACAAGCTTAGAAGTGGTAAGAGCACAGGAAAACTTAGCAATTGCAGAAGGTAGGGCCACAAATGCAATAGTTGATTATCATATTTCATTAGGTGATTTGGAGGCAGTGCAGGGTACTATTATTGAACATAATAATATCGTATTAGAAGATTATTGATATAAGGAAGGTTGATGGAAAATGTTAGAATTTACTGAAGAGCAGATAAATCGATACTCAAGACATATCATTTTATCCGAGGTGGGTGGTAAAGGCCAGCAGAAGCTCTTAAACTCTAAGGTGTTTTTGGTTGGTGCCGGAGGTCTTGGTTCTCCGGCAGCTTACTATTTAGCTGCTGTGGGTGTTGGAAGGTTAGGTATCGCAGACAATGACACGGTTGATTTTTCGAATTTACAACGACAAATACTACACTCTACTAAAGATGTGGATTACTCAAAGGCTCTCTCTGCGAAGGAGACCCTTGAGGGGTTAAATCCAGATGTTGAAGTAGTTCCGTATACGGACCGTCTTACATCGGAAAACATTGTTGACATCATCAAAGATTATGATGTGATCCTTGATGGTTCAGACAATTTTCCCACGAGGTATCTGGTCAATGACGCCTGTGTCCTTGTTGGAAAACCGTTATCACACGGTTCAATCTTTCGGTTTGAAGGGCAGGTAACTACCATTATACCCGGTAAAAGTCCCTGCTACCGCTGTATATTCGAGCTTCCTCCTCCTCCGGAACTGGTGCCATCATGTCAGGAGGCAGGTGTCCTGGGTGTCCTTCCCGGAGTAATTGGCAGCATTCAAGCAACCGAGGTGATTAAACTTCTTCTGGGTAAGGGCAAGCTCCTTCAGGGGGAACTCCTGCTCTATGACTCTTTGGGAATGGATTTTAAAAGGTTAAAGTTACAGAAGAATCCTGATTGCCCCATATGCGGTGAAAACCCTACGATAAAGGAACTCATCGATTACGAACAGTTCTGCCAGGTAAACTTTTAGGCCATAGAAATGCCCTTCCCATAGTTCAGAAAATAGCCTAATATTTTCCTGAACTATGGGAAGGTGGCAAGAGGATCTTCTGTTTTAACGGGTCTTGGTACCTCCTCCCTATTTTGAGATACCATGAGCTTCCGATATTGTAGATAAATAAACGCTGTATTTGTCCATGGTGTTTGTTGTTTCTATACCTATTATGTTGCACATCCCTCTATTCTCTAAGTCACGTCCTGCAACGATTCGACATAGCCTTATCAGGAATCTGGTACTCTTAATAATGGCGACATCCGGTGCGATATTGACGGTAACCATTGTTGGCTCTTCTCATATGATAAGAGATCTTTCTCTCTCAATGATAAGACGTACGACAGATCAGATGGAGTCGGAACTGAAACACTTATTTGAACCTGTTGGTAGGAATCTGCTCATTGCTCAACAGTGGGGGAGAGAAGGTGTCTTTGATGAAACAGATCCCGTTTCACTCAATCCCCTCTTTATACCAATATTGGAGGAGAACGATCAAATCTCCTCAATGATGATTGCAAATTCTGATGGCTTCGAATATCTCCTGCTACGAACGGAAGGGAGGTGGTACAATCGAATTACCAGAGTCAAAAGGTGGGGAAAACAGACACTGTGGTATCAATGGAAAGATTCTCACACACTTATTGATACTTATTGGAAGGAGCTGGACTATGATCCACGTCGGAGGCCGTGGTATCAGAACGCAATAGAGAGTAGAGATACAGGAGTGGTCAATTGGACTGAACCATATACCTTCTTTACAACAAAGGACCCTGGTATAACAGCATCAGTGAGGTGGCGGGAGAATGGTACAATTTATGTGGTAGCCTTTGATGTCCTTCTCATAGATATCTCTAAATTTACGACTGCACAGAATATTAGCAAAAATGGCAAATCTATTGTTTTCACTGAGGACGGGTTGATGCTTGGCCTTCCACGAGATGAAGCTCTGAGGAGTATAGTTGATCGGAAGGGGGCGGTGTTGTCACCTGTTGCTTCCGTTGGGATCTCTCCTCTCGTAAAGGCGGTCGAAGAGTGGGAAAATATGACCGAGGGAAATCAAGTTCCGTTTCAGTTTAAAACGGACAGAAAGAATTGGTGGGGAGGATTTCGAAGTTTTTTATTAGGTGACCGGACTTTTTGGTTGGGAGTAGTTGTACCCGCGAGCGATTTTCTGGCAGAAGTGGAAGTACAGAGAAATTATATCATATTTATTACGTTAGGTGCGTTGGTAGTATCAATTTTTATGGCGATAGTATTAGCCAAGACGTATAGCCACCCTCTTGAAAATCTTGCGGAACAGAGTAATCGCATACGTAATCTAAATCTCAGATCAAATCAACGCATTACATCAAGGTTTGCTGAGGTTCAACAGCTTGCCAATGCACAAAAGAAGATGCTTTTTGCACTACAATCTTTTGCTCGATATGTTCCCGTTGAAGTTGTGAGGGAGCTGTTACGGCGGGGTGAGATCGCCCGAATTGGGGGACGTACAGAATCTCTAACGGTAGTCTTTACTGATATCCGTGGTTTTACAACTATTGCAGAGAGTATGCCTCCAGAGGAGTTGACTGCCCACATGGCAGAATATTTCGATGCTGTGCTTGTGATATTCCATAAAGGCAAGGCTACCATTGATAAATTTATGGGTGATGCCATCTGCGCCTTTTGGGGTGCACCCAAACACGACCCAAATCATGCTGAAAATGCCGTAAATGCAGTCATTGATTGCCGTGATAAGCTGGAAACATGTAATCTGGATTGGAAAAAAAGGGGGTTACCACCGTTGCCAACCTGTTATGGTCTTGATACTGGGTCAGTAGTTGTTGGGAATGTTGGAGCTCATACACGATTGAACTACACAGTTTTGGGTGATTCCGTCAACATTGCAAGTCGTATCGAGGCACTGAATCGCCTTTATGGGACAGATGTGCTTGCCTCTGAAAAGGTTCGGGATGAAGCGGGGGCGGGATTTCACTGGCGTTATGTGGATATGGTAGGTCTGAGAGGTAAAGGTAAATCGATAAAAATTTATGAACTCCTTGGTCGAAGAGATGAAGTTGGCAGGGAGACGCTGAAGTTTGCCAGATATTATGAGGAGGCCTTAAGGCTTTTCCAGGGCCAACAATTTTATGAGGCCATAGATGTTTTGTGCGAGATAGAAAGTGGTAGGCCCAGAGACCTCTCTATACGCAGATTGATCGAAAATTGTCGACATTATATTCAACACCCCCCACCTGATAATTGGGATGGAGTAATGTGGTTTAAAGATAAGTTGTAAGCGGTTCAACGAAAACGAACCCATTACTGCATTGCTGCAATAGCGGTGTGATCCTCAAGAGTTTTTGACCCCCTCAGGTTGAGAAATCATTTTACGTCTTGAATCTTGGCCGTTTATGGTTCAACCACTCGTTATTCATTTTCATACGGTAGAGAGAGGCGAAGGGCCATGAGTACCTTTTTATACTCATCTGATAATGGTTTTCGGATAAAATCCGGTATAAAGTTGAGTGAGCATAACCGCAACCAAGATTTGGTTTCCAGTAAAACCGAAAACCAAATCGGTTTTAGTATATATAAAGGTTTACGGGTCAATTCTTTTATTGACACATTTTGATTGAACCATTAGAATCTTAATGCGTTGATCTGTATACTATAGGGTTTATGTGTGAAGAGTATTGTTTGAGATACGACTGGATAAGTTAGAGGACAGCTTCGTCATTAAGCTTCAGAAATTCTCTCTGTATTCAGATGGGCGTGGATTCCAAATGAGACGAAGTACCCGTGATTGAAAGGGGGAAGAAGATACATGGACATTAAAAAATTGGTTTTTACTGAGAAGAAGGTACGTTTTAAGAAAGATGAGACTATCTTTGAAGAAGATGAAGAGGGTAGAAAAATGTATTTTATTGAATCTGGAAGGGTCAAGATTGTAAAAAAAGTAGGTGATGGAGAGGCGACATTAGTCAATCTTGATTCTGGTGCCTTTTTTGGTGAGATGTCATTAATAACGGGTAATAAACGTGTAGCTTCTGCGATAGCCCTTTCCGACTGTAAGCTCCATACTATGGATAAAGAGACGTTTGAGTCAAACCTCGTATGCGACAAGGCTTTTCTGAGGAAGATACTGGAGACCCTTGCGTCGCGTATTGAAGAGGCGGACAAGCAACTCAAACAAAACCTTCAAAGGATCTCCCGGCTGTCAGAGACCTTCAACATTACAGGGTAATAGTTCTTTTCATAGAAGAAAGTTTTCTTGGAACACCAACCTGCTCAAGCCAGAATCAAACAGGGGCGAATAAATTACAAATTTCAAACAACAAACTACAAACAAATTACAATGTCCGAATGATCAAAATCAGTTTTTTTTGGAAATTTAGATTTTTGCATTGGAATTTATTATTTGGTGCTTAAAAGACAACCTGAAAAACGCTCTTAATATTTTTTGACAAATTTGGACAAAAAATTTTTGTTAAGAGACTAGAGGAAACCTGCTGTCAGATACTCCCACTTCGCGACCAATAGTAAAAGAAGAGAGACCTGGAAGGTGTTAAGTTTATATGCTGGCTAAAATAAATCCTACTAAAACAGAGAGCTGGAAGAGCCTGTCACTCCATTTCAGAGAGATGAAGGATGTTCACATGAAAGATCTCTTTCTCAAAGATCCTCAGAGATTTCAGAAATTTTCTCTTAAGCACAAAATGATATTTGTCGATTATTCCAAGAATATCATAACGGAAAAAACACTCCAGTTGTTGTTCGCATTAGCCGATGAGATCAGATTGAAAGATGCGATTGAGAAGATGTTCGCGGGAGCTAGGATTAATGAGACGGAAGATAGGGCTGTCTTACACACTGCCTTAAGAAACAGGGATAACAGACCTGTGCATGTAAATGGCAGAGACGTTATGCCGGAAGTCAATTCAGTTTTAAGAAAAATAGAGGCATTCTCTTCTCAAATTATTTCCGGTGAATGGAAGGGGTTTACTGAGAAAAAGATTACGGATATTGTCAATATAGGGATTGGAGGCTCTGACCTGGGACCCGTAATGGTTACGGAATGTTTACGTCCCTATGCGAAAGGAGGAGTGTCAGTCCATTTTGTTTCAAACATTGACGGAACACATATCGTAGAAACATTGAAAGGTTTGAACCCTGAAACCACGTTATTCTTGATAGCCTCAAAGACATTTACCACACAGGAGACGATGACAAATGCCTTTACCGCCAGAGAGTGGTTTTTACAATCTGCAAGGGATCCCATACACGTTTCGAAGCATTTTGTGGCTATCTCTACAAATAGGGCCAAGGTGGTAGAGTTCGGTATTGGTAAGGAGAATATGTTTGTTTTCTGGGATTGGGTTGGGGGGCGTTATTCACTATGGTCGGCAATTGGGCTTTCCATAGCCAGTTTCTTAGGGTATGAAAATTTTACTGAGTTGTTACAAGGTGCCTTTGAAATGGACAGACACTTCTCTACTGCTCCCTTTGATGAAAACATTCCGGTCATACTGGGTCTGCTGGGGATATGGTATGGAAATTTGTTTGGTGCAGAAACGGAGGCTATCTTACCTTACGACCAATATATGCATCGATTCCCTGCCTACTTTCAGCAGGGAAACATGGAGAGTAATGGGAAGTCTGTGGATAGAGAGGGCAACAGGGTCGGTTATCAGACGGGCCCAATCATTTGGGGAGAGCCGGGGACAAATGGTCAACATGCATTTTATCAATTAATTCATCAGGGGACGAAGATGATTCCGGCAGATTTTCTGGCACCGGCGGTCAGTCATAACCAAGTTGGTGAACACCATGAAATTTTATTGTCAAATTTTTTTGCACAGACAGAAGCCCTCTTAAACGGAAGGAGCAGGGAAGAGGTCGTTAAAGAGTTGAAAGAGGGTGGTAAAAGTGAGGAAGAGATTCAGAAATTATCTTCTCATAAAGTATTTGAAGGGAATAGACCAACGAATTCAATTCTCTTCGAGAAATTAACGCCGAGAACCCTCGGAAACCTGATTGCGATGTATGAGCACAAGATCTTTGTGCAAGGAGTTGTATGGAATATCTTTAGTTTTGACCAGTGGGGGGTTGAACTTGGTAAACAGTTGGCAAAAAAGATACTACCCGAGTTAAAAGACAATGAACCTGTTGCTTCACACGACTGTTCCACAAATGGTTTAATAAATACCTTTAAAGAGATGAGAGGGGCTTCCGAGTAATATACCCATCACGAATTGGTTTTCGGTTTTCAGAACCCGATTTCACCAGAACTTTAGGATCTTTCTCAATCACAAAATCCTCGACTTAGCATTACTAAACCTCTGGTTTTCGTTCAATCACTAATTACGGCACAGCTTCAAGGGGGCCTTCATGAACTTCTGGACCTGTATTATTAGTGATTGGATTAAAGTACGGAAGCTCCTTAACAGCTACATACTCATCTACGGCTGGGCCGGTCATACTAAAAACAGGTTCAAAAGAGGGGAATTTATCTGATTTATCAATTGAAAAAGGTACAATCTCAGTCACTGTTTCTGGTGGTGTGGATTCACTGTGACTACCTCCCGTAACCATCAAGATATGAGCCTGTTCGTTCTTTACAAGTATTATGCTCTCTTTGTTAATCTTGAACACGGTAGCGCCATTTATGGAGTCCCCTAATGTATAGATAGATTGTTTACCGGTTATTTCATCTTCAATGATGGCATAGGAGTTTCCGTTTTCTACAATAATCGAGCCTACGAGTCTAAAATCAATTTTAGCGAGAAGAGAATTTCCACGGGCGTCGGTATGAGTGATTGTACCAATCAAAAGAGAGACCATCATTAATCCGACAACTAAGTATCTTTTATATGGGAATTTTCTGTTTTGCATATTAGACTATGCCTTAATTATATATATAAGATCATACAAAGTTGCATTGATCTTCGGTCCCCCGTTTTGATGCCATCTATCTATAATCTGCTGATTTAAAGTATAAATCTTCACATCCAGATGTTAGTTGTATTTTAGAGATTTCCATGTGCTGAGGTTTAGAAAGGTCCTAATGCCGTAGTCAGGTTTCAGATCCATGATAATATCATCATTACCATTCCCATCTAAGTCACTGGTTATTACGTTTCCGGGTGAATGCTGGTGTATCTGTATCCATGTATTGAGGTTCAACAGCGCTCTGATTCCATACTCAGGTCCAAGATCCATGATGATATCATCATTACCATTTCCATCTATGTCACCGGTTGTCACATATTCAGGTGAGAGCTGGTGTATTTGTGTCCATGCACTGTTGTTCATGAAAGCCCATATACCTTTATCAGATCCAAAATCAATGATAACATCATCCTGCCCGCTTTCATCTATATCACCGACTTTCATGCATTCTGGTGAAAGTCGGTGTATCGATACCCATGTGATAAGGTTCAACAGCGCTTTGATTCCATACTCAGGTCCTAGATCCATGATGATATCATCATCGCCATTCCCATCTATGTCACCGGTTGTCACGGATTCTGGTGAAAACTCCTGTATTTGTGTCCATGTACTGTTGTTCATGAAAATCCATATTCCTTGATCAGGACCGAAATCAATAATAACGTCTTCCTGTCCATTTCCATCTGTATCACCGGTATTCATGGATTCTAGTGAGAGCCGGTGTATTTGTACCCATGTGCTGTTGTTCATGTAAGTCCATATTCCTTGATCAGGACCGAAATCAATGATAATGTCATCATTACCATTCCCATCTAGGTCAGCAGTTTTCATGGATTGTGGTGAAAGCTCGTGTATTTGTGTCCATGTACTGTTGTTTATGAAAGTCCATATTCCTTGCTCAGATCCGAAATCAATGATAATATCGTCCTGCGCGTTTCCATCTATATCACCATTCGCCATAAGCGTATTACGATAAACCACTTCGTTAGAGTAGGTGCTTTCATTATTAGAGAAATCATATGCTGTTAATGCGAGGAAATAGGTCTCACCACTTAAAAGATTTGAAAAGGTATAACTTGTTTGATTGCCCACATCAACATACGAATCATACTTACCACTTGATTTTCCATAATATATCCTATAACCTGCAAGGCGACTCTCACTATTCGGTTCCCAGCTAAATGTAACTTGAGCTGAAAAAATATTTGTTGTGTAGAGAAAAATTGTCAAGAGTAGTACAAAAAAAGATTTGAAACCTAAATGGAAGCAATGAGAAGTGCTTGTACTTTCTAATTTTGGTAAAGTATGGTATACTGACACTTTTTTACCTCCTTCTTGTTAAACCATGCAAAAAAGCAGCACAGGGGGTGCTTGGATGCCTGGCAACATTGCAACCTTATCCGGAAGATTTGCACTGGACTGAAGCCAACGGTATTGCGTCTCACCCTTTCAGATGGTTTGCCTTTTTCAATTATTTTCAAGTGATTTGAGACTGTTTGTTCTTGTATCGCTACTCCTGTGCCAAAACGAGATTTGATAAATTAGATTTTATGAATAATGGTATTAGCCATTATGTTGTATGTGGTTAACTAAATAATAAATTGTTTGATGTTGGAAATCCGTTATTGATTTTTTTGAGATGGTGTGGAAAAAATTTCTGTATTTGTGGACATTTTGCATAATATGATTTCATGGTTTGTAACGTTTAAGTGAAAAGACGAGGTAGTTGGTTTTTAGTGGTGTAAGAGAAACTGAGACAAAAGTTTCGAGAGATCAAATTCTAATTAATAGTATGATTGTTTATATTTTGTGACTATTTCCTTTTTCTTTCAACCAATTGCAAAAAACCATTTCGACAATGGAGGTGAGGTACAAAAATTGGGGAGGGTAAGAGATTCGAAATAGAATAGTCATACCCTGTGTGGGCTTGGCGATGCTGTCGATCCACCTAACAGGTTGTGTAACGACTACGCAGAAGAGTAACGGGATCGGGAGAAGGGAGTAACATTATAGAAGCCCACTATGAATTTGTAAAAAAGAGCGGGTATGGGTTGAGGAGCGTGTTGAGGGTAAATGTAGAATCGAGGGCCATTATGAGAAGAGGCTTATGCCTTCAGGTTACTGGGAGGAGTATGAAGAGAAGATCTGGGTGCTGGCACACTATGAATAATGGCTGAGGGAACATCTCAAAAATTCGTCTGCTGGAAAATGAGAGAGCGTTGATTATGGCAATTTGTGATAGGGATATATAAGAAGGACGATAAAGTGAAGAAAAAAGAGGAACTCGAAATTGAATTGAGAGAACTGCGTCGGCGTCTCAAAGAGATGAAGGCGTTAGAGGCCAAAAACAAGAAGGTAATCAAAGAATTACGAAATGACTCAGCTAAATATCAAGCAATCGTACACTCATTCGATGGTTTGATCTACATATGCTCTGACAGCTACGAGGTGGAATTTATGAATGAGAAGTTTCTTGAGCGTACGGGTTTTGATCCTGTTGGGCAGAAGTGCTATAAGGCCCTTCACAATCTCGATACCATCTGTTCATGGTGTGTGAATAAGAGGGTTTTTCGGGGAGAAAGAGTTTGTTGGGAAGTCCTAAGCCCCAAAGACAATCGTTGGTATTATGTCATTAATACACCGATTGTCCATCCGAATGGAAAAATGTACAAGATGTCGCTGATTCAAGACATTACTGACCGCAAGAGTGTAGAAGCAGAGCGAGAGAAGATCCACGAACATCTTCAAAGAGTTCTAACGAAGGTTTTAAGTGGATATCTTCCCATTTGTTCATCATGTAAGAAAATCCGGGATGAGGAAAACAGATGGATAGAGATAGAAAATTATGTTCGTTCCCGTACAGAAGCACAGTTTAGTCACGGTATATGTCCGGACTGTATAAAAAAGCTCTATCCTGGACTGTAACGGGTATCTGATAAGCGGTAGATAATATTCTAAAATTAATTGTCAGCGTTTAATACATTCCGGTCATGTCTTAAAGAACAGGAATTTCAAATCAGAAGTTGCGATTAAAACTCACTGTTTACAAACTGGGAAAAGTATATTACAATTCCTTCGAATTGAGATAAATCTATGCCTGAATAATTCAGATTAGAGGGAGAGGTTTTTTCAAATGGATCCGGTTTTTAAGCAGCTTCTCATCTTAATGGTGGTGGTATGGACGGTAGCTGTGATGCTGCGAAAAATTGGACTGCCGACCATTATGGGAGAGCTCGTAATGGGGGTAGTGCTCGGACCGGCCGTTTTGGGATGGGTTCAACCCAGTGAGATAATAGAGGTATTGGCACATCTCGGTATCTTCTTCCTGATGTTACATGCGGGAGTAGAAACTGATCCCAAGGAGTTTTTAGAGGCCATACGTAATTCTACGGGTATAGCAGTGATTGGCGCTCTGGTACCGTTTACGATCAGTGTATTTGTAGGATTATATTTTGGTCTTTCGGTGTTCCCGGCTCTTTTTGTTGGTTTGACGATGACGGCGACTGCTGTCGTGGTTACCCTCAAGATTCTCCGAGACCTTGGGCTCCAGGAAACAAGAATGTCGCGTGTGATTGTTGCTTCGTGTGTCCTTGATGACATTCTTACGTTAGTGCTCTTCAGTGTTGTGCTGGGTATGGAGAAAGATGGAGTTTTTGATCTGATTTCCCTGCTATTGATTGGTGGAAAGTCTGTGCTGTTTTTTGGGGTTGTCTTAGGAGTCGGTTCATACCTCTACCCTTTTTTCAAGCATCCCTTTCGTAATAGAGTGGGTAAGGGGTTCACCTTTGTACTAATCCTTGGTCTTGGTTTCGGGTTGTTTGCTGATTTTATCGGCTTGCACATAATTCTTGGCGCTTACCTTGCCGGGTTATTCTTTAGGGAGGAAGTCGCAAGTGATGAACTTGTTCAGAAAGTAGAAGATCGTTTGTATGCCATTGCCTTCTCCTTCCTTGGACCCATATTTTTTATCTCTCTGGGTTTTCACATTACCTTTGATTGTCTCGCAGATAATGGTCTCTGGTTTGTCCTTATTCTTACCGGTGCATGTGCAGTTGCACAGATAATTAGTGCAGGTGGTATGGCTAAGTTCTTGAAATTTTCTTGGGTAGAATCATTGACCGTTGGTGTTGGGATGTGTGGTCGTGCAGAAATGGCATTTATCCTTGCCTCCTTAGGACTGGGCAAGGGAATTATCGATACAAGGATTTTTTCCATACTGATATTTACGACTTTTCTCTTGAATATGCTGGCACCAATAGGTCTCAAGGGTTGTGCCGTGTTATTGGGGGGTAAAAAGGGTTAAGTTACATTGGTTTCCGCCCGAACCTGAGCAGGAATAATTTTTTAAATTTTATTTGTTACATTATGAACGAGGAATATTTTGTAAAAATTGCCCAAGAGCTCAATCTCAAGGCAAAACAGGTACAGGCTACCGGACTGCTTCTTGATGAAGGAGCTACCGTACCATTTATTGCCAGATACCGGAAGGAGGTTACCGGTACCCTGGATGAAGTGGCTATTACAACGATACGTGATCGATTGACACAGCTTAGGGAATTGGACAAACGTTGCGAATCAATACTGAAGTCTCTGGAGGATGCGGGAAAGCTCACGGAGGAGTTAAAGAAAAAGATCCAAACAGCTGACACATTGACTGTCCTTGAAGACATATATCTTCCCTATCGTCCAAAACGCCGGACTAGGGCTACCATTGCAAGGGAGAAGGGGCTGGAGCCACTAGCTAAACTTATATTAGAGCAGGAAGATATCGATCTGCAGGGAGTAGCAACTAACTATATAGATACAGAAAAGGGTGTTACCTCTCTTGAAGACGCCCTTGCCGGAGCGCGTGATATTATTGCCGAGTGGATGAATGAAGATCAGAAGAGTCGTGTTAAAGTGCGAGAACTCTTTGCTTCAAAAGGGGTTTTCAGGTCAAAGATAGTTTCTGGGAAAGAGGAGGAGGGGCTGAAATATAAGGACTATTTCAATTGGGAAGAGCCGGTGAAAACTGCTCCATCACATAGGGTCTTAGCGATGAGACGGGGTGAGAAGGAGGGTTTTCTCATTTTACGGGTGGCCCCACCGGAGGAAGATGCTATCTTCATTCTGGAGTCGATTTTTGTAAAAGGTGATGGTGTGGCATCAAAGCAGGTGAAGATGGCGGTGCATGATGGATATAAGAGACTCTTGGCACCATCTATTGAGACCGAGATACGACTGGAAACTAAAAGGCGTGCTGATGAGACGGCCATAAAGGTCTTTGCTGAGAACCTTCGACAGCTCTTGCTTGCATCGTCACTCGGGCAAAAAAGTGTCATGGCGATTGATCCTGGTTTTCGTACAGGTTGCAAGGTCGTCTGCCTTGATCGACAGGGAAGCCTTGTGCACACTGATGTTATCTATCCACATCAATCAAAGGAGCGTTCAACTAAAGATGCGGAAAAAATAGCGAATCTCTGTGAGAGGTTTAAAGTGGAAGCCATTGCTGTCGGCAACGGGACTGCAAGCAGGGAGACAGAGGCGTTTGTTAAAAAGAGTAAACTGCCGGAACATATTCAGGTTGTGATAGTAAACGAGAGCGGTGCTTCTGTCTATTCTGCATCTGAAGTTGCCCGCGAAGAGTTTCCAAATGAAGATGTAACGGTACGTGGGGCTGTTTCGATTGGGAGACGACTGATGGATCCTTTGGCTGAGCTTGTCAAGATAGACCCTAAATCTATTGGAGTGGGTCAATATCAACATGATGTTGATCAGAACGCATTGAAACGAGGGCTTGATGATGTCGTAATGAGTTGTGTGAATGCGGTTGGTGTTGAGATCAACACGGCAAGTCCGCAACTACTCCAGTACGTCTCCGGTCTGGGACCACAACTTGCCAGAAATATTGTTGCCTATCGCAATGAACATGGGCCCCTGATCTCCAGAGAGAAGCTGAAAAAAGTACCTAAATTGGGTCCTAAAGCCTTTGTGCAAGCTGCAGGATTTCTGCGTATTAGGGACGGGGAAAATCCTTTAGATAGGAGTGCAGTCCACCCGGAGAGTTATCACATAGTAGATGCCATGTCAAGAGATCTTGGTTGTTCTGTCCTAGACTTAATGGAGAACGAGGAGGTGAGAAATCGAATAGACCTTGGAAAATTTGTAACAGATAGGGTCGGTATGCCCACCCTCCAAGATATTAAGGGTGAGTTAACGAAACCTGGACGTGATCCACGAGAGAAGTTTGAGGTATTTAGTTTTATTGAAGGAGTGGAAAAACTTGAGGATGTTGAGGAGGGTATGCAACTGCCCGGAATTGTCACGAACATAACCGCATTTGGGGCCTTTGTCGACATAGGCGTACACCAGGATGGCCTCGTACACATCAGTCAACTTTCAAACCGATTTGTAAAAGATCCTAATGAGGTGGTTAAGGTTCATCAGAAGGTAACAGTAACTGTCTTGGGTGTCGACCTGCAAAGGAACAGAATCTCTCTCTCCATGAAATAACAAGTGGTTGAACGAAAACTACCCACCTACGGCGTTACAGCAATAATTTCGTAATCCTTACGTACTTGAGTACGTTCCGGTTACAAAATTATTACGCGCCTTGTATCTGGGCAATTTTCGTTCAACCACAGGGGGGGTATACCTTTTCATCATATTAAAAAGAGTTCCTCTTCTACCGCACCTTTGGCGAAGTAAAAAAATGTTAAATAAGAGAGTAGAAAAACAAAATGTATGACATACTAACAAGTGTTTTTGGTTTTAACTCCTTTCGTCCGAACCAGAAAACCATAATCGAGAACATTCTCAAAAAAAAGGATGTTTTCGCCGTAATGTCGACTGGTGGAGGGAAATCGCTCTGTTATCAGCTACCTGCTAAATTGATGGAGGGAACAACGGTCGTGATAAGTCCGCTGATATCTCTCATGAAAGACCAAGTGGATGCAGCTCTTGAAAATGGAATAGCCGCAGCCTTCATCAACAGTTCATTAAACCAGCAAGAGATGTTAGCTGTAAACCAGAAATTGCATAGCCATGCATTGGAGCTGCTCTATATAGCACCTGAGCGTTTTGCAATGGCGAACTTCCTCGACGAACTGAAAACCGTCCCTCTCTCCCTCTTTGCCATCGATGAGGCTCACTGTATTTCAGAATGGGGGCACGACTTTCGCCCCGATTATCTGAGCCTGTCTGATGTAACCAAACTCTTTCCGAATGTTCCTGCTGCAGCGTTCACGGCCACTGCAACTCAAAAAGTGCAGGACGATATTATCGTTAAACTCGGACTTAGATCACCACTCATTGTCCGAGCATCCTTCAATCGACACAATCTCTTTTATCAGGTAAAGAGAAAGAGGGATTTAGGAACACAGATATTGGAGTTTTTAACGGAGCATAGAGACGAACCGGGAATTATCTATCGTACTACACGCGATTCGGTTCTGAAATTGTCCGAGTTTCTCACCAAGAATGGCGTCAAGGCACTGCCCTACCATGCGGGGTTGGAGGGAGATGTACGTAAGGAGAACCAGGAGGCTTTTAGTAAGGACAGAGTGAACGTTATTGTGGCTACCGTTGCATTTGGAATGGGGATTGATAAATCAAACGTTCGGTTTGTTGTCCATGCAGATTTACCGAAAAATGTTGAAGGCTATTATCAGGAGACAGGTCGGGCTGGGCGTGATGGCGAGTTGGCGAATTGTCTCCTCTTTTTTGCCAGACAGGACATACCGAAGATCAGGTATTTTATAGACCAGATACCTGACGACAGTGAGCGATCAATTGCCGTATATAAATTGAACCAAATGATAGCGTACGCTTCACATTATGTCTGCAGACGTAGACAGCTGCTCAGTTACTTTGGCGAGGATTATAGAGCAGATAGTTGTGGGTCCTGTGATGTGTGTGTCGGTAAGGTTGAAAAGATAGATGTGACAATTGATGCACAGATAGTAATGTCGGCAATTATGCGAACCGATCAGCGTTTTGGGATTAATCATATTATTGATATCGTAGTAGGAGCCAATACGAGTCGTATCCGTGAACTGAACCATGATGGGATTAAGACCTATGGTGCCGGCAGGCATAAAGACAAAAACCACTGGAGGTTTATTGTTGATGAGCTTCAGGCACAAGAGGTAGTTCTTCAAGAGGGGGGACAATATCCCGTCCTCCATCTAACGGAAAAAGGTTTAAACGTACTCTATGGTCGAGAAACCGTTACGGCATTAAAGAGAGATGAAGGGAAGAAGAGGGACAAGATCCTCAAAGCCCTCCATTTTGATGAATATGATGAGGCCCTTTTTGAGAGACTTCGTCTTCTCCGAATGAAATATGCAGAGGAGCAGCAGGTGCCTCCCTACATAATTTTTTCAGATAAGGCCCTCCACGAGATGTGTGCCTTTTACCCGGTAACTGCGATTGACATGAAAAAAATCAACGGTGTGGGAGATGTTAAACTCGAAAGATATGGGAACGATTTTATCAGAACTATCAAAAGCTATCTGGACGAAAATCCTGGTATTTCAGCACCTAAGAGACAACCATTGCATCAATCAGTTTATAAGGTACCACGGAAGTCAATGGGTGGAACGGTGGAAACGACCTACAAATTGTTTAAACAGGGGCTCTCGATACCTGAGATCGCGAAATCACGTAACCTTGCAATATCTACCATTTCTGGACACATTGAAACCCTGATAAGAGATGGACGTGAAATCGAAATGGACCGACTCATTGATACGACAAAACAAGAGGCAATTGAAAAACTCTTTCGGGAACTTAATACATGGAATAGCGGTCCGGTGGTTGAACATTCCAGAGGTAGGGTTAGCTACGACGAAGTAAAATTTGTTCGGGCTTATGTATTACGAAAGGAGGAGAAATAGAAATTTGCGAATTACGATTTACGATTTTAGAATTACGAATTGAAAGTAAGAATTCAGAAGTCAGAATCCAGGAGAAAGAGAATTTGGAAAGCAACAGTTAAAATGCTTTTCCCGAAAATTGGTGAATCATATTCTTTATTTAGTTTTTTAAGAGAGACTTCAAGTACAAATTGTAAATCGAAATATGGGCAATTATAGTAATTGCCCATGATCTGAAATCCTTTCCCTACCAGTTTGGTGAGGAATAAATACAATAATGAGACAGGTAGTGCTTAATCAAAAACCTCTTTTTATTGGGAATGGTCAGGTGGAATAGTGCCATATATTTTCCTTGTGTTTGATCTTTGTCATGTGTAGCATAACCTCCTAACCTTTACTAGCCAGAACCAAATTGGGATTAAAAAATTACAACTTTCAATTTGCAAAATAAAAACACATTTTAAATTACAGGGTTTTCAAAAGTAGCTTATAACACAGTTCCATTTTCCCGGAGGGGTAAGTGGGAGATACATTTTATCTTTTCACATGGAGAATAATGAATATGAATTTTTTAAAAAAAAGAGACAGCTATTATGGATTTGCTTTTTTGATGGTTTTGGTATTTTCACTGTTTGGTTGTCAAACGACGAGTAATACCGTTACACCTGAATCTTCTGTCTCAAATGAACAATCTGCACCAGCCCAAACCGAAACAGAAACGGGTGGAAATGTAGCAGCAGATACCATACGTAAAGGGGGAGAGAAGGTTGTTACGGAAAAGAGTATAAGTGAGGTCCAAAAGAGACCGATCGAAACCAAAAAGCTGTCTCAGGAAGAGTTTGAGAAGGAGCTCTTCCAAAAGTGGTCGGGTTTCTTAGGGCATGGAGGAGTTACCAGGGTAAACTCGGCGGAGGAAACTGCAAAAGAGAACACTAAGGAAAAGGTGAATACTGCATCCGAAGCGGGAGAGACAAAATCCTTTCCTGAGCTTGAAAAAAAGGTGGTAGGTAAGTGGTTGAATGAGAAAGAGACCGAATCGATGGAATTCTTTGCTAATAAAAACATTATTATTAATGAATTGGGTTCCCCTCAAGTGATACGAGGGATTTTTAGGTTCACTGAAAAAGAGCGTCTTACCGTCATTTTTGATGAAGGTTTCTTAAAGGTACCGTCAATGTCCTTTAAAATTACGCTTTCCGAAAATGAATTCACCTTGATAGGGGAAAAGGATAATGTCCCCACAACGTATAAGAGAGTGAAATAGTGGTGATCAAAATAATTATATAATATCACAACCCCATCCACATAAAAGACAAAAAAAGGTATAAACAATATCTGCTTAATAGTACCGTGGGAACAATATGGTATCGTTTTAAGGAAAAACTATTGATAAAAAAAAATGGCTCTATGACAGAATTTTTGGGTAAAAATAAGGAGAAAGATAGATTTATTTAAAAGAAGCCTCTCCAAAAGGAACATGTTTAATTCCCTTCGGAGTTGGCCACCCCTCTTTTGGGTGAGGATGGCCAACTCCGAAGGGAATTAAACATAAAGCCATCGTATATGTTCAAGTAGAAGCATTGTTGCTGCAATTTGTTAAAATAAGGTCTCTCATTAACCATATAATTAACAATTGCAGATTATCAACAATGCTCATTAAAACATTACTCAATAGATGCTATCCTGTCAAGGGATTCATCTACGGCAAAGTTGTTTTAAAAGAGACAAAGATTACGGTCAAAGTAAAAGAACGCAAAGGATCACAAGGTTTATGTAGTCAGTGCAACAAGGCAGCACCAACTTATGATCATCTACAGGAACGATGTTTTCGTTTTATCCCTTTTTGGGGTTACATAGTTATGTTGGCTTACAAACCTCGGCGCGTAAGTTGCCCCCAACATGGAGTAACCGTAGAACATATTCCATGGGCACAGGGTAAGAGTCCTATTTGTGAACCGTTCAGGGTATTTCTTGCACATTGGGCAAAGTACCTTTCCTGGTTAGAAGTGTCCAGACAATTTCGTGTCTCATGGAAGAACGTATTTGAATCTGTAGAACATGTTGTAGAGTATGGATTAAAGCATCGCAACTTAGATAATGTTAACGCACTAGGTATTGACGAGATACAATATTTAAAAGGACACAAATATCTGACGTTGGTTTATCAAATAGATTCTGCTTGTAAAAGATTGTTGTTTGTAGGCAAGAATAGATCCGCAAAAACATTGTTGCGATTCTTTATTGCTTTTGGCAAAGAACGATCTCAACAATTAACAGCAATTTGTAGCGATCTTTGGAAACCATATTTAAAGGTTGTTAAACGTAAGGCACCAGAGGCTATCCATATTCTCGATCGATTTCATGTAATGAAATATCTAAACGATGCGGTAGATCAAACAAGAAGAGCTGAAACTGCTCAATTAAAAGAAGATGGTAATGAACCGATCCTTGAGCATTCTCGTTGGTGTTTATTAAAGAACAAAAGAAATCAGAATACGTCACAGTTAGCCAAGTTACGTGAACTTGTTCGATATAATCTAAAGACTATGCGTTGTTACTTGCTCAAAGAAGCGTTTCAACATTTTTGGACTTATAAAACACGTTGGGGTGCCCAGAGGTTCTTAAAAACCTGGACATCAAGGGCTATGAGATCAAGGTTACCCGAAATGAAGAAAGTAGCCAAAAGGTTACGTAATCACCAAGAGCTTTTGTTGAACTATTTCTCTGTCAAAGAACGTCTGTCTAACGGTGTTGTTGAAGGTTTTAATCTTAAAGCCAAACTGACTATGAGAAAATCTTTTGGTTTTCGTACTTTGAAATCAATAGAAGTTGCTTTGTATCATACTCTTGGAAAGTTGCCAGAGCCTCCAATCACCCATAGATTCTACTGAGGAGGCAAAAAAATTAACCAGTCAATAATAAGGAAAGTGTGTAGTTCACGGTAGGAATGCCGATTATTCGGCACCCCCCGTACAGATCCCAGCTCGCACTGCTAATGCACTGGGATCCTGCTTTAAATATTGCGCGCTTACGTTACGGCATGCCGAAACCTATCTGGCTGAATTGGCAGGATTATTCAGTTCTGTGCCTGGCTCCTGTTTCGCTTAGATGGATTCCTTTCAGCCAGTCCCCTTTTCTCCGCATCCTCCGCCATAGGTTTGTTGTCACCTAT
Source organism: Candidatus Scalinduaceae bacterium (assembly GCA_965222815.1). Taxonomy (GTDB): domain Bacteria; phylum Planctomycetota; class Brocadiia; order Brocadiales; family Scalinduaceae; genus SCAELEC01. Next base: position 1,952,653 of record CBDCUS010000014.1, on the reverse strand, counting down.
CTTATTCAAAGGTTTCTCAGAAACTATGAAACTGTCAGACTCCCTGTATCTTTTCATCATTGCTTTGCTCCCGTAGAATTTTCAATGCGGACCTTAATACAATCTCAAAAGTCCGGATACTGAGACTCCCGATTCCCGCACAATAAGTTTCCATGCATGCATGAGATCTCCGCCCCCGCCAAGTCCTGTATCTAGTAGCGGCAATATTGCTACACGGGGAATCAGACGTTTGTAGCGCATTCTTAATGGCTGACATTTTGAGGGACGGGATGCAATTAATGCACTTTATTCAAATTTGACATATAATGATGTTGCGTTTCATGAAGATTGGATTATGCTTGAAGACTGGCAAGTAGGTAGCCACAATAATGGTGTGGATCGATTGAAAGGAAATTCGTAAACAAAAGCAACGGGGTTGAACTAGTTTTTGGTAGAGAATGGCCACATGTGAGGCTTGATCAAATTGGAATTAGATGTACTCCCAACTATGTCAATCCTATGCGCATCCAAGATTTAAATGTGTTTGAAGTGTTATAAAACTTTGAGTGAGTTTTACAGAACATGGAGTATCTAGACGTGGTTCCCGTTCTAATCGGAGGTGATGTGAGGGGTCCTGATCCTGATTAGGAGAGGAAATAGCATATGAATAAAATTTGTAGAGTTGTTATTGTGCTATTAGCGATGGCAGGATCAAGTTCATGTTTTGGTAAGGTTCGATACTGTGAATATGAACCCACACATAGTTTTCGAGGTACTGCGAATAAGATGAAAACCAGAAGCTTTAAAAAATCTGCTGAAATGTACAGACAATGGTATTGCCTTTGTTCCAGATTTTGCAGAAATAATTCCACGTTATCTACCTCGATCTTTTTTGATATTCTATAGCCCGACAACGATTTCTGGGTCTTTTACAGAATCTGTGGGTAAAAAATAAGAAAGTGTATTACTATCTAATAAAGGAAGTCTCACCAAAAGGAATATTTTTTATTCCCTTCTCCGCTACCCACCCCTCTATTGGGTGAGGGTGGGTGGCTCCAAAGGGAATAAAAAATTAAGCCTTCGTTTTGTATTCAAACAGAAGCATTGTTGCTGCAATTTGTTAAAATAAGGTCTCTCAATAACCATATAATTAACAATTGCAGATTATCAACAATGCTCATTAAAACATTACTCAATAGATGCTATCCTGTCAAGGGATTCATCTACGGCAAAGTTAGATTAAATGATACAACGATTACGGTAAAAGTAACAGAGCGCAAAGGATCTCAAGGATTATGTTCCCTGTGTAAGAAATCAGCCCCAACTTATGATCATCTCAAAGAACGGTGTTTTCGTTTTATCCCTTTGTGGGGTTACATAGTTATGCTGACTTACAGACCTCGGCGTGTATGCTGTCCTGAGCATAGAGTAACCGTAGAGTATATTCCTTGGGCTAATGGAAAGAGTCCTATCTGTAATCCGTTCAGAATATTTCTTTCACATTGGGCAAAGTATCTTTCCTGGCAGGAAGTATCCAGACAATTTCGTGTCTCATGGAAAAACGTATTTGAATCAGTAGAACATGTTGTTGAATACGGGTTAAAGCACCGTAACTTAGAAAATATCAGAGCGATAGGTGTAGATGAAATACAATATTTAAGAGGACACAGATATCTTACATTGGTTTACCAAATAGACTCTACTTGTAAAAGACTACTATTTGTAGGACAAGATAGATGTGCCAAAACATTATTGCGATTCTTTATTGATTTTGGTAAAGAACGATCCGAACGATTAAAGGCGATTTGCAGTGATCTTTGGAAACCTTATTTAAAGGTTGTAAAACGCAAAGCTCCAAAGGCTATCCATATTCTCGATCGCTTTCATGTGATGAAATATCTTAACGATGCTGTCGATCAAACAAGAAGAGCTGAGACTGCTCAGTTAAAACAAGATGGTTACGAGCCCATCCTTGAAAAGTCTCGTTGGTGTTTATTAAAGAACAAAAGGAACCAGAAGACATCACAGTTAGCCAGGCTCCGTGAACTGGTTCAATATAATCTAAAGACGGTTCGTTGCTATTTACTCAAAGAAGCATTTCAACACTTCTGGACTTACAAAACACGTTGGGGTGCCGAGAGGTTCTTAAGAACCTGGACAACCAGGGCGATGAGATCAAGGTTACCTGAAATGAAGAAAGTGGCCAAGAGGTTACGCAAGCACCAAGAGCTTTTATTGAATTATTTTTCTGTCAAAGAACGCCTATCTAACGGGATTGTTGAAGGTTTTAATCTTAAAGCCAAACTGACTATGAGAAAATCTTTTGGTTTTAGTACGTTTAAATCAATTGAAGTAGCTTTATATCATACACTTGGAAAACTACCAGAACCTCCAATTACCCACAGATTCTACTGAGGAGGCCGATTTCTATATTCATTGAAAAAGCGATTCTTTATAGTGGTTTAAGGACATACGAAAAGGAAATTGTTGTTAGTAAAGTAGTACCTATTAATCAGAAATTTAAATCTTTTTTAAAGGATTTATTTGCTTATTTGGTAATGAAATTAATGACTTAGACAAAATTTGGGATGAAGATTCTGCCATTCTGGAAGTGTGTATTATCGGATTCCTGATGAAGACAAAAACACAACGTTAAAAGAAAGGGAAAGTCATGAATAATAAACTTTTTGCATTACGATGGATAAACATGTTTTTTATTGTAACTTTGACAATCTCGGTTGTGACAATTTTATTTGCTAACAACAGGTATGCAATTGCGCAGTATTCATTTTCCTATAGTATTCCGCACGGACAGCAACCGATAGATTGGCCAGATCGTATAGCAGTAGATGGAGATGGTAATATTTATATTTCAACGTTTGAAAATGTTGTAAAACTAAATAATACAGGCACCATAGTTATGGTTATAGGTTTACATGGATCTGGAGACGGGCAATTTCGCTTCCCCAGAGGCATATCACTAGATAGCGCTGGAAATATTTTTGTGGCTGATGATGGTAATTTTCGTGTGCAGAAATTTGATTCAGAAGGAAACTTTATTGCTAAGTTTGGCTCACGTGGATCTGGAGACGGGCAGTTTGATAGTGCCAGAGGTATAGTGCTGGACAGCTTTGGCAACATTTATGTGGCTGATGGAAATAATGATCGTGTACAGAAATTTGATTCGGAAGGGAGCTTTATCTCAAAGTTTGGTTCAAGTGGAGTTGGAGACGGGCAGTTTGATTTTCCCGCAGGAATAGCGCTCGACAGCGCTGGTAATATTTACGTTGCAGATACAGGAAATCATCGTGTGCAGAAATTTGATTCAGAAGGAAATTTTATTGCTAAGTTTGGCACACGTGGATCTAGAGATGGGGAGTTTAGTTTCCCGAGAGGCATAGTGTTGGATAGTATTGGCAATATCTATGTGGCTGATACAAGTAATGATCGTGTGCAGAAATTTGATTCGGAAGGGAACTTTATTTTAAAGTTTGGCACACCTGGTACTGGAGACGGGCAGTTTTCTGGTACCGATGGCATAACGCTAGACAGCACAGGTAACATTTATGTAACTGATAGATTTAATCGTCGTGTACAGAAATTTGATTCAGGAGGAAACTTTATTGCTAAGTTTGGTACGCGTGGATCTGAAGATGGGGAGTTTGCTTTTCCCAGAGGCATCGCGCTTGATAACATTGGCAACTTTTATGTGGCTGATGCTGGGAATCATCGAGTACAGAAATTTGATTCAGAAGGGGTTTTTATTTCAAAGTTTGGGTCACATGGTTTTGGAGACGGACAGTTTGATTTTCCCGCAGGTATAGCGTTGGACAGCTTTGGCAACATTTATGTGACTAACTCAGTTAATGATCGAGTACAGAAATTTGATTCAGAAGGAAACTTTGTTTTAAAGTTTGGGTCATTAGGCTCTGAAGATGGAAGGTTGGATTTTCCTGTAGGCATAGCGTTGGATAGCATTGGTAACATTTATGTTGCAGATACGGGCAATTTTCGAGTACAGAAATTTGATTCAGAAGGAAACTTTATTTCTAAGTTTGGTGAATTCGGTTCTGGAGACGGACAGTTTGCTAGTATCAGGGGCATAGCGCTGGACAGCTCAGACAACATTTATGTGGTTGATTCAAGTAATGGTCGAGTACAGAAATTCGATTCAGAAGGAAACTTTATTTCAAAGTTTGGTGAATTCGGCTCTGGAGACGGGCAGTTTGATAGTGCCAGAGGTATAGTGCTGGACAGCTTTGGCAACATTTATGTGGTTAATGAAGGTAATCATCGAGTACAGAAATTTGATTCAGAAGGAAACTTTGTTGTAAAAATTGGTACACCTGGTTTTAAAAACGGGCAGTTTCATGATCCCAGAGACATAGCGCTGGATAGTTCTGGTAACATTTATATTGTTGAGTCATTTAGTTCTCGTATGCAGGTATTTAAGCCAGAAATAGTTATTGGCAATAATTTCAGTGATATAGGTTTTGGCGGAAAAACATCTGGTACTATTATTGATTCGGGTGACCAGATTCTGACTATTACTGACGAACCTAATCCTGTCGGGGTCAGAATTTGTGCTGATAATTTCGGTGGTCAAAAACATGCAATAATTGGTGCTTGTGGTAATAGCGCTACAATTAATTTAGATTCGGGAGATGAGATAATAATAACATGCAGTGGTACAAAATTTGATGTCCTTAAAGGAACAGTAGTGGTTACATTTACCCTGGCAAATGGATTTACCGCGACTAGCAGCCTGAAACAAGGTAATAGTATAACATTTAAACCTGCAGCATTCCAGATAATCGCACATTCCGGCAATGCAGACACAGTGGTTGTAATTATAAAGAGCAATGGCAAAGAGTTATCGTCAAACATTGGTCCTGGCCAAATTTTAGAACTACTTGTAAACAATCTGGTAACCCAAAAGAGCGCCCCGGTAACATCATTTAATAGTAATCCGGTATCAAATGCCGCCGCAGGCATCTTCACTATAACTGCCACATTTACAAACATCAGCTCAAAAACGATTAACTCTCCGCTCTTTGTCGTAAATGAACTCACAGGAGGAAACTTGTTGTTAAATTCTGATAATGCTCCAAGTAGCGTCGGATTAACATTAACACCTGATATTGTTACTGATGTTTTGTTGCCAGGTGAATCAATGGCCGTAGATTTTATCATTGGCCTTCAGAAGAATTCAGGGTTTACATTCACTACTGATCTTTTAGGTGTGCCTGAATCGTAAATGGTCAGTTTTATATCTCCTATTAAATACAGAATTTCGAGACAAAAAAAGGCTTTGTAATCAAACATGGGGGATTAAGAGTATGATTTTGAGTAAGAACTGGGCATCAAGTCACAATAAAGTAAAAAGTAACGAAAAATCTGATAATCAGAGCGCATCTTATTGCACAGAAACATCGGTAAACTCTCTCACAACGTCTTCAGGACTCAGATTTAAATAAATTTCTGTGGTTGTAGGTGGCCGTGTCCAAGTATCCCCTGTAAAAAGGGGGAGGGAAAGGCTTTTTTGTACAGCTTTTTCTCGATAGTGAATATGGTGAGAATTTTTTATGTGTAACCTCACATGATGAAAAGGTTTATCCTCGAAGTATTGTTAAATATATTGATCCTAGATTTGTGGTGGTTGGAATTGCCTTGACATCACATAACTACTAAAATAAGATATTTTCTTATAAATACTTATCGTCATATAGGAATTGAGGGTTTCAGAGAGGACATTGAGGCTTTCACTACTATTTGATTGTGCGAATCTCACACAATTACACCCCTCTTGTAAGTTTACAATGAACGCTTTTGATTAAGGTATTGTAAGGAGGATTATGGCAAAAGATAAACGAATCTTAACATTAGAAACAAGACCGAAAAAGAGGAGATGGCCCAAGATAACGGGAATCTCTATCGGTGCAGTGTTTGGTGTTTTAGGGATACTCCTTTTACTCATTCCCACATTTGTCTCATCTAATATGGCAAAGAAGAGGATCATCAATGCTATGGAGACAAATTTGGGGCGCAAAGTGGAAGTTGATGATATCACGATGAGCTGGTCAGATGGGATAGAGGTAAGGAATATCCTTATCAAAGAGAGGGAGGGTGTTCCCAGCGATGCGTTTGTTAAGGTAGATAGGTTCTTTTGTGACATACAGTTTTTTCCTCTCATTAAGAAACAGTTAAGGATACGAGAACTGATTATTGACAATCCTGAAGTTGTGGTACACCGTTATAAGGAGACGGTATTTGATGGTGATAGGAAGGCTCCAAAATCGCAACAACCAGCTGAAAAAGAGGACGTGCGTGTTCCCGAAGTCACTTCCAAACCAGCTGAAAGCCAGGCATTGTCGGCACTGGCTCTTCCCTTTGCCCTCGATATTGAGTTAAAAGCGTTGATCAATAACGGTACATTCACATTCGTTGATCACAGGGTACGCGAAAAAACCGTAATTCATGATTTCAATACCACGTTAAATATAGAATCTTTGGACAAGCCAATTGAACTGAGAAGTACCTTCGATATTGAGACGAAAGGTGAAAAAGAGCATGCAGAAATTTCTCTGAGCGCATCATTGGCAAAAGATGGTAAGGTGGATCCCAAGTATGCCCGGGGAGTATTCAAAGCGGATACGGGTTTTGCAAAAGTAAATGCTGATTTTGATATGGCAAGTTTCGGGGGTGAAGGCGGGCAAGGGTTTGAATTTCTTTTAGATGTTGACACGAAGGGGTTGACAGAAAAGTTTGCCGTGATATTGGGTTTGCCTGAGGGGTTGAAGATGGGGGGAGTTTGCAGCTCAAAAATCACTGCTAATGGTCGGTTTGATAAAGTGATAAACATCGATGGAAGTACCGAACTTGTTAACATCAATGTTTCGGGTGGACCCTTTCAAGAGAAACCGATTAAAGATCTCAATGCAAAGTTACTCCAAAGTGTCGATCTGGACATACTGAATGGTGAAATTCAGATTTATCGGTTAGCTCTAGAATCGATATTTGCCCAGATGGGGATTTCGGGACGTGTTACCGATCTGAGAAGTGTGGGGAATATGGATCTGAAGATGTTCTTACAGTGTGATATAGCCGGGTTGGCAAGGGAACTGGGGGGGCTTTTACCCGAAGATGGTGAGTACGAAGGGAAGGTAGAGTCAAAGATAACTCTTCAAGGTGTACGTAACAAGCCAAGTATAGAGGGAAAGACCGTTATTACGGATCTCTTTCTCAACCAGGAATCCTTCGGACCCCTTTCCGAGTCGGAAGTGCTCGTTACACATAATGCCACACTCGATACCTTTGACAAGAGTCTCATCATCAGAGAATTGGGTTTGATTACCAGTTTTGTGGAGGTTGGATCTTCAGGTTCCCTGAATCATGAAAAAGAGGTAGATGTAAATGTAATTATGTCGGTAACAGATCTGGAAAAACTTATGGACACTCTTGTTGGGATTGTTTCGTTACCTCAGGGGCTTTCGGTAAGCGGGACGACAACTACTGAAATGAAGATAAAGGGTGATAGAGAAAAAGGTGTCAGGCTTAGTGGGGATACCGTCTTAAGTGGAGTCGATGTGGCCGGTGGACCTCTCAAAGAGGCTAAGATTTCCAACCTCAATTTGAAACTCACGCACGTTCTTGATCATAGCATGTCTCGAGATGAGGTAACAATAGAGCAGTTGGATGTTGACTCAGATTTTTTAACTATGAGATCGAAGGGTGAAATTACAAATGTATCTCATGAAATGGATGTCGATTACGGGGGCTCACTCAATCTAAATCTTGAAGAGTCTACGTTGCTCTTTTCAGATTTCTTTCCTGCCAATATGAAGATGATGGGAAAGGGGGTTGTCGATTTCACCTTACAAGGGAAATTACCGGTAGAGGGCATACAATATGACCAAATTGTATCACAAGGGAATATGTTCATAGAGAAGGTTGATTATATTGGAAACAAAATAACAGATTTAAAAGCTCAGTTCCGTCTCAATAACGGGATTTTTAATACTGACGATTTCACCTTTGGTCTCAATGAAGGAGAGGGGAAGATATATGCAAAGGCAAATCTCATAGAAGAGCAACCATCATCAGAGTTTCGTCTCGATTTGACAGATGTCCTTATCAACCAGAAGATAGACACATTAGGACAATTTATACCGAACCTTTCTGAACATGAAGGGGAGATATCCGGGACGTTGAATATGGACATTGCCGCAGAAGGGAAGGGACTTGACTGGCAAGAGGAGTTGAGCAAGACCCTCACTGCCGAGGGGAATATTACTATTACGAACGGATTGGTAAACGGGGACAGGGTTCTCTCCCGAATTATTGGGGATGAGACATTTGAGTTCGCGGAGCTGATCAGCCCGATTAAGATTGAAGGGGGCAAAGTATTCACGGAAGATTTGCAGATCAACGGTAGCAAACATGACATTGGATTGTCGGGATGGACCGCATTTGATGGCCGGATCGAGTATACGGTTGAATCTGATGTCATAGCGAAATACGTCGGTGGAGATGCAGAGGACATTCTTGGTATGTTAGGTAAGGGTGTTGAGCTTCCGATCGTTATTACCGGTACCATAGATAGGCCAAAAGTTGCCCTCAAATTACCAAAGACGAAAGAGGGTATCGGAGGTCTCATAGAGGGGATTATAGGAAGTCTGGGTGAGTCGAAAGAGAGCACAGATGAAACTGAAGGTGTTGATGAGACGAAGGGCGAGCAAAAGGGCGATGAATCCTCAAAAGAGCAAAAACCGGAAAAGATCGAACCAGAAGAGATGGTAGAAAAACTTTTTAAAAGTCTGTTTAAATAGTGTTTGAACAGAAGCCCTGTGGTAGGACCAAAACTACTCAGATACGAGGTGTACCGATTGCGTAACCGAGACATATCAATGTGCTAAAGGGTTATGCAGATCCTAAGCTAACTCAGTGGCGGGCAGTATAGATTCAACCACTCAGTAAATTTCCTCTTCTGGGTCGATTGGCTGCTACTCCTCAGATCAATGTCTCCACCAGATGATGATGTTGGGCAAGTTTAGGTCATGTTTCCATCCCGACACTAACCGTTGGGTATTGAGTCTTGAAGGGGCCCCATTCACCCGAAGAACCACAGTGGCCTAATCCAGGGATAAATAAGCAGTATCGGTTTACACAAATCGGGAATGTTTGCTTGGGTAAAAAAAAGAAAAGAGCATGAACTGGTTAGATTATACTTTGATAGCGTTGATTTCGCTTGGAACCATCCTTGGACTTACATCAGGACCGCTCTGGCAGGTCTATAGAACCCTATCTGTGATTATTTCGGTGGCCGCTTCCCTGCTTATTCACACCATGGCAACCTCTGTTTTTCAGGGGCTGTTTAGTCGTGAAACCGCTAGTGTTGTAGCATACGCTGTTGTATTTTTTACCACTTTGATACTCACCTACGTTATAGGTAATTTTTTCAAATCGGTGCTCACAAAAAGAAAGTTTGGATTCAGTGGAAGGATTTTAGGGGGAGGGGTGGCACTCCTGAAGACAACCTTGATGTGCTGCATCGTCATATCGGGCGTGTCATATATGGAAAATGAGGGAACCGACACAATGATAGAAGAATCAATCATTGCAAAAAATCTTAACGAAGTCTCTCAGACCGTTATTTCAAAGTTTCCTGTTGAAATCAAAGAGCTTTCATTCGATAAGAAGAAAGATACCATTCAAAACAGTTCAGGAAGGGAGTAAACTATGGCGAAGTTGCAAAAGGGAGAGGGTGCAGAAAAGGAGAAAACAGAGATAGGGAAAAAGGATCAGGCTCTTGACAGGGCCGTTTCTCAAATTGAGAGACAATTTGGCAAAGGGGCCATCATGCGTCTGGGGAAAAATATCAAGCTTGATGTGCCTGTGATATCTACCAGTTCGCTCTCACTTGATCTCGCCCTGGGTGTAGGCGGAGTTCCGCGTGGAAGGGTGATAGAGATCTTTGGACCTGAATCATCCGGGAAAACAACACTGACACTGCACATTGTTGCAAATGCCCAGAAAAATGGTGGTACCGCTGCTTTTATTGATGCGGAACATGCACTCGACCCTGAGTATGCAAAAAGATTGGGTGTTGACCTGGACAAGTTGCTGGTAAACCAGCCTGATACCGGGGAACAGGCTTTAGAGATAGCCGAACTGCTTACAAGGAGTAATGCCGTAGATGTTGTTGTCGTTGACTCGGTTGCAGCCCTGGTTCCAAAGATCGAAATTGAAGGGGAAATGGGTGATACCCACGTGGCATTACAGGCGAGATTGATGTCTCAAGCGCTCAGAAAGCTTACATCGGTCATTTCGAAATCTCAGACCTGCATTATTTTTATTAATCAGATTAGGGAGAAGATTGGTGTGATGTTTGGCAATCCTGAAACAACGCCGGGTGGAAGAGCACTGAAATTCTACGCTTCTGTCAGGTTGGATATTCGAAGGATTGGTGACATAAAGGATGGTCTGCAGAGTATTGGTAACAGGGTAAGGGTTAAGGTTGCCAAGAATAAGGTTGCCCCGCCATTTAGAAAGGCGGAATTTGATATCATGTTTAACCATGGAATTTCAAAGGCAGGTGATATTATTGATTTGGGTATCGAGAATCAGATCGTTGAGAAAAGCGGGACATGGTTTTCTTACGGAGACATCAGGTTAGGGCAGGGGAGGGAAAATGCAAAGCAATTTATCACCCAAAAGCCGGAACTATTACAGGAAATTGAACAGACGATACGAAAAAAGCTGGCAAACGACAATGACAAAGCAAAGTGAAACTTGTTGACTCATAAAAAGTAACGGGGTAGAATATACGTTTACATTATTTTTTGGTGTTATCATCAGTTTTCAGAACTCCGAATGTTTAGGAGTAATCAACAGTGGGGTGATGATCGTTTATACATAATGGGCGCTATCTGCCATGTTGCTTATAGATTGAGAATTATTTGATGGATATACTAAAACCGATTTGGTTTTCTGTTTTACTGGAAACCAAATCTTGGTTGCAGTTATACTCGCTCAATTTTATACCGGATTATATCCGAAAACCATTATCAGATAAGTTCTAACTATTGCGAATAGGAAAAATGTTCCTGTAGGCAGACGCTAATTCAAAAATAACAAATTTATGAGGTGATAGGATGATTGGCATTTCAAAGTTGTATTGTGGCACGGTAGAACCTTCTGACGCGCTCAGGTATGGGAGAGAGTCAAAGTCACTCCCCTCACACCTGTTACAATTTTCTAAGGATAAAAAACCGGTAGTAGTATGGAATGTTGGGCAGCGGTGCAATCTTAAGTGTGTGCACTGTTATTCTCAGTCAAAGGATATCGAATATCCAAATGAGTTGACGACAAAAGAGGCGAAAGCGATGCTTGACGGTCTTGCAGAGTATGGCGCACCCGTTATTCTCTTTTCGGGGGGGGAACCCTTAATGAGGGACGATTTAATGGAGCTGATAACCTATGCTCGTGACAAGGGTTTAAGGGCCGTCATCAGTACCAATGGGACATTGATTACCGAAGAGAAGGCAGAAGAGTTGAGAAAATTTGGGCTCTCTTATGTTGGAATTAGCCTTGACGGTTTAAGAGAGACCAACGATAAGTTTCGCGGTATTGAAGGAGCCTTTGATGACGCGTTGCAGGGGATCAGGAACTGCCTGAAGTTAGGGATAAAAGTGGGACTTCGCTTCACCATCAATAAAAGAAACGCACAAGACATCCCGGGGATTTTCGATCTCATTGAAACGGAGAAGATACCAAGGGTCTGTTTTTACCATTTGGTTTATTCAGGCAGAGGCTCCAGATTGATGGAAGAGGATTTGACACACGATGAGACCCGAAGGGTAGTTGATCTTATCATAGACAAGACGAAAGAGGCGCATGAACGTGGAAACAAGATAGAAGTTTTAACGGTTGATAATCATGCCGATGGTCCATATATATATCAGAGATTACTGAAAGAAGACCCAAAGCGTGCGGCGGAGGTACTTGAATTGTTAAGGTGGAATGAGGGCAATAGCTCAGGACATGGCCTTGCCTGTGTCAGCTGGGACGGTTCGGTACATGCTGATCAATTCTGGAGAGAGTATACGTTTGGAAATGTGCGTGAGCGAAAATTTGGTGAGATCTGGGAGGATAAATCAAACGATCTTCTTATGAAGCTGAAAGATAAAAAACACCATGTTACCGGTCGATGTTCCAAGTGTAAATGGCTTGATATTTGTGGTGGAAACTTTCGAGCCCGTGCAGAGGCATACTACGGTGATATCTGGGAACCCGATCCGGCGTGCTATCTCACAGATGAGGAGATAGGTCTGCTTGTGGATGAACCATTAGCAGTTAAATAGTGTTTGAACGAAAACTACCCATCTACTGCGTTGCTGTAACAATTCCGTAATCCTCAAGTACAAAGGTACGTTCCGTTTGCGAAATTGTTACGCGCCTTGTACCTGGGCAGTTTTAGCTCAAACAAAGGGTTTCTGGCGTTTTTTTATATTTTTCATATGAGAATCCCCTTTATCACCCTAGAAAACAGGGGGGATAAAGGGGATTTGTGGTTCAACCGACCAGAATCTCCTGTACCTTGGAGATTCCTTTACCCAATTCCATTTTATAACCATTTTCATACAGGATCTTCTCAACGGCTGATATTGCCAGTACGATATCAAATTCGTTAACATAGCCCATATGTCCAATCCTGAAAATCTTCCCTTTTAATTCGTCTTGGCCACCCGTTATCGTTACACCGGTTTCATCCCTCAACTTTTTAATGCCGGCATCAATGTTTATTCCTTCAGGGGCCTTGACGGATGTGAGGACATTACCTGAGGCATCACCTGCAAAAAGTTCAAGTCCCAGAGCCTTTACGCCTTCCCTTGTTGCGTTGGCAAGTCTGGCGTGTCGCGACCAGACATTTTCAATACCCTCTTCCCTTATCATTGCCATAGCCTTGCCTGCCGCCATAATGAGAGAGATTGCGGGCGTGTATGCCGTCGTCCTATTGCTGAGCGCCTTTTGCATCTTTTTAAAATTCCAATAGTACTTTGGTAGGTCGGACTTCTCAATCGCCTCCCAAGCACCCTTCGCGACGCATACAAAGGCCAGTCCCGGAGGAAGCATACAGCCCTTTTGGGAACCGGTAACAGCAATATCGATACCCCACTCATCCATCATGAGCGGATGAACACCAATTCCGGATATGGCATCTACTACCAGTAATAAGTTGTGGCCCTTGACAACTTTTGATATAGCCTCAATATCATGGACAACGCCAGTTGAAGTTTCGCTCAGTGTAGCAAACACCGCCTTGATATCCTTGTCCACTTGTATGGTATTATTCAAAACGTTCGGATCAACGGCCTTTCCGTTTTCTACCTCGATAGGAACAACGTTTACGCCAAAGGTCTCACAAATTTGCGCCCATCTTTCGCCAAATTTACCACCCCTAATGACAATGGCTTTGTCTCCCCGTGACATGGAATTGACAACACACGCCTCCATCCCACCTGTGCCGGATGAGGCGAAGGTAAATACCTCACCATCTTTAGTTTGAAAGATATACTTTAAATCTTCCGACACATTTGCAAATATGTCGGAAAATTGAGAGGTTCTATGGTGAATCATAGGGCTCGCTTCTGCCAGAACAACATCTGGCGGTATCTGAGTTGGCCCCGGTGTGAATAAATAGGTCTTCTTCATTTTTACCCTTACTCTGTATAAATTAAAATCATAACCAATTAAAATAATTAAGCTAAGATTGTAATATAATATGTTTGCAGAGTCAACATATAAGGAGGAGTAAAAACATTCCATTATAAAATGCATTAAACCATCTTCGTGTCATTATGAGTAAAACTGTTTAAATTTGCCACAAATAACCATTACCATCCACTCTATCTTGATTAATGATTTATGTATCGCTACAGAACAGTATTTCTCACACAATAACTTATAACAATTCTAGAAGGTTAAGACAATTTTGGCACTTTTTTTGTGTTCTATTGTGGAACCGATATCATTAACGAATATACCCATCACGAAGTGGTTTTCGGTTTTCAAAATCCGATTTCACCAGAACTTTAGATCCTTCTCAATCACAAAATCCTCGACTTAGCATTACTAAGCCTCTGGATTTGTTTAATCGAAAAATCAAAATTTCAGACAAACTCCTGCCCTGAAATTCCTAAAACCACTTCGTAATGGGTATATATAAAAAAAGAGAGTTGGTCGATACATCCATGAGAGAGAGTTTGAGGTAATGAAAATTATCAAGGAGTAATAAGAATTTTACTGTAAAAGGCAAATTACTTGAAAGAGTAAGACGCAAAACAATTGGCCTAAGTCCTTAATGTGAGGATATGGTTGCAATGTTGCCAGGCAATACAGAACTTCTAAAGCTGTTTTGCAAGGCAAAACTATGGAGGTACTGTAATGTCTTCAAAGTATACTTTTTTGCAATGTATTAGAACAAATCTTTATCGTTACGCTCATTTCAAAATCACACCTTTGTTAGGACTAACCCTATCGATTGTTCTGTTTTCAGTAAATATCTGTTTGGCACAAGACACATTAGTTTGGAACCCCAATTCGGAGGAGGATCTTGTCGGTTACATAGTATACGTTGGAACTTCAAGCGGCAATTATGATTTTTATGAAGATGTTGGTAATCAGACAACCTATCCACTTACGGATTTTATGGATGGGAACGATTATTATTTTGTGCTAACAGCATACAATACCTCAGGTATCGAAAGCGATTTCTCTAATGAAGTAGTTTATAATCCACCCCTACCTACAAATGGTATTATTGACAATGGTGATCCAGGGACATCATCTAAGGGTATTTGGCTTGTGTCCGATGATCTAAATCCTTATGGTTTGAATTCTATTTTTAGTAACGAGATTGGTGCCATTTATGGATTTCAAGCTTCTGGGGTTAAAGACACTTATGAGGTATCAATGTGGTGGGCTAATGATAATAGCGGATGTGATAGTGTTCCAGTAGACATTTATGATGGGAATACCATTATAGACACTGTCTATGTTAATCAACTTATAGATGGCGGGCAATGGAATGTGCTGAGTAGATATGGGTTTAGCGGCTCTGCCAAGGTAGTGATTACCTCACAAGGGAGCTGTAAGACAAGTGTGGATGCAGTGAGGTTCGTAGCTAATTCAAATAATCAGGAGCCAGACGGAGTTATTGATATGCCGTCCGGTAGTCAGACAATCAATATAGGTGATTCAGTTTATTTTACTGGTATAGGAACAGACCCTGACAATAATGAACCATTAACCTACCTGTGGGACTTTGGTGCTGGTTCGGGAATTCCTGATTCCGTAGTGCAGGTTCCTGGGTTGGTACAATTTAATACTTCAGGGGTATTTACTGTAACGTTTACGGTTAAAGATTCGCTAGGGCTTACCGATTCTACACCTGCTACTGTTACGGTGACAGTCAATGCCCTCAATACACCGCCTGTGGCCAATGCTGGGACAGATCAAACTGCCCTTTCAGGTATGTTCGTTAGCTTGGATGGTAGTAATTCGAGTGATGCGGATGGCGCCATCTTATCTTATTCATGGGTTCAGATAGAAGGACCTTCTGTTCCTCTTAATACGTCTGATACTCCTATAGCAAGCTTTTATGCGCCTGTGATATCAAGTGACACGATACTTCGCTTTCGGTTAACCGTTACGGATGATCAAGATGTTACCGCATCAGATGAAACACAAGTCACTATCCAACCAAATGGAGGAGGAACAGACATAACTCCACCAATAACCACTTTAGGTAAATTTAGGTATAAGTATAAGGGGAGAACTCATTATGAAATCACACTCACGACGAATGAATCGGCAACCAGTTATTTCCGTATAACCGGAAAAGGTTCTGTTGTTAGCGGAGGAACTAACTCAAATGATTGGCAAACATATAGTGGTATTGTGACTATAAAACTTGATAAAAGAGGAAGTGTCACCCTTGACTATTATTCTATCGATGAAAGCAACAATCAAGAAGTTGTGAAAAGAGAGGTACTAAATCGATAGAGAGAGTGAAAAAGAGTGGAGAGGAAAGCCTAAGAAAGCTTTCCCTCCCATCTACTGTGATCACTAATTAATAGAACGCCAGAATACAGTTTCATCGGATCACACTGATTTATGGCTCCTCTTGAACACTTAATAAACATTTAAAAAAATGGAGGTTTTTTATGCTAAATTGGAATGTGTTGCAAAAACTGAAAAGAGTAATTATGGTGCTTTTCATTGTTATTACATCTACTCTGGTAATTTCTGCTGTTACGTTCAGTGCTGAGGTAGACTATTCGGTGTTAAAGATTGCTCCACCACCCAATGGCGGGATTTATATCGGTCAATATGAATGGCAAACTGGCGATATAGATACTTTTGAGAAAGCCATTGGCAGAAAGACTGCTTGGTGGGCGAGGCATAACCCGTGGGAAATGGGAGAAGACGGTCACCCCACCTTTGATCCGAACGAAGCGGAAAAGGCCTGGCAGGAGGGAAAGATTGTAATCGTAGAAGCCTACGAAGCGTACCCAAATCCGGATGAGATAAGAACAGAAGATTTCACGATAGACAAGCTACTGCATGGTCATTATGATGCGCATCTCAAAAATTTGGCAAACCAGTTTAGGGAATTTGGAAAACCTATGTTTTTTTTAACCGCACGGGAACCAAATGGAGCAAATAAGGACTATTTTGGTGGTTTCGGACCAGACGGAGATAGACCATTATTCTGGGCCCTTGAAAACAAAAAAGGCTTTGCTGAATTCGATCCATCAAAGTTTCCTAACGCACAATTGTACAATGATCTAGGCAAGCCTGATGTAAGCGATGGAGTAGAAAGATTGGCTGCCGCTCAAAGATATTATTACAACTTCTTTGTTGAAAAAGAGGGGCTAAGGTTTCTTACCTTCGATACTATGGGGTGGGCTTCGTTCGGCCCCGAACAAATCACAACTGAACTGGACGAGCTTCCGTTAGGGATCGACCGGACACATGCAAGGAAATTGCTTGAAAGCAGCTACGACTTCCGGAACTTTTATCCTGGTGACAAATATGTTGACTGGGTGAGCATTAATTTCTACATGGTCGATTACTTCGCTAAAGACTGGGAAGAGTTTGATGAGGATATCATTATGCCCAATGAGTTTTATTTTTCAGCACTCGAAAGCACTATGACGAAGATTCGTGAAGTGTCTCCAGGTAAACCTGTGTACTTCCTCGAATTCGGGTTTCCTGACGGATTGAAGAAGGATTCCCAAAGAGCGGCGGACAAAATTGAAGCAGCTTTTAAAGAAATCATTACGAAATACCCAGAGGTACATGGCTTTTCGATGTGGTCATACCACCCCTATTTGGCCTCGGATTTTCCCTGGGACTGTTTGATTCGCCCAAATACCAAACAGGCCACTTCTTTTCGGAAAGTTATCAGTGATCACCCTGGTTATTTTCATTCATGTGTGTACTTCTCAGACGGTAGTAGAATTCCGACATGCGCTAAAATCAACGCTCCTAGTGGAATTAAGAAAGTGATTTCAAATTGAGACGATTGAGGTACAGGTACAGTTTTTATCCATAATATTTTATGGATTATCGGGTAAAAGCGAAGAACGTTTTTTCTTAATCGCTTTGTGGGCTCTATTCAGTCTTGATCTTTCTTCTTGTGATAGGGAAAAGTTGTCAAACCAAGAATTCTGACATATTTAGGAACGTTATTCTCAATAATTTCCAAATTCTTTTTTTATGACTTGTATATATCGAAGATTCATTTGATGTAAAAGAACTAAGATCAATCCCACTAGTGAATATTTTTAGCACTTATATGGGAACTCCGGAATCAACCATATTTAAAACTTGAATACTTGATGATTATGGAGGATAATTATTCCGATCATAACCTAGTAGAGGAATAGAGTGTTCATTTATAATCCTGGAACGGGATTAATAGATATGTTATTTTTTTTAATGAGGCGATAAGGAATCAAACGGTTTAGAAATTAGCGGATTGATCCATTGCTAATGATTGTTGTAATTTCAGGGCAGGAGTTTTCGTGAAATTTTGATTTTTCGATTAAACAAATCCAGAGGCTTAGGAATACTAAGTCGAGGATTTACCCAGGACAAAAAAGCCGAGGACCTTGTGTTTGAGAAAATTATAAAGTTAATGTGAAATTGAGTTCTGAAAAAAAGCATTTTGTGATGGGTATAAAAAGGAGCTATATAATTAAATAAGGAATGAGAATTGATTTTAGATAAAATTTACCAATATAAACTGAAAGAGGTGTCAGATACCAAAAAGTGTATGCCATTAAAAATCCTTAAAAAACGGTGTAGAATATCTGCTACCGTTGGAGCATTTGGTACGGCTATTCAGGGTAAAAGTGGGATGAGGATGATTGCGGAAGTTAAAAAGGCATCGCCTTCTGCTGGCATAATTCGAGAAGACTTTGACTGTGTAGATATTGCAACACAATATGAATCAAGCGGTGCCGCTGCGATATCAGTCTTAACGGATAGAGAGTTTTTCAAGGGGGACTTAAGCTATCTTACTGAGGTGAATGAACGGGTAAAGATACCTCTTCTCAGAAAAGACTTTCTCATTGACCAGTATCAGATATACGAGGCGAGGGTTGCCGGTGCTGAGGCGATCCTACTCATCGCAAGGCTGCTCACAAAGGAACAGATCGATTCGTTTCTCTCTATTGCTCGTGATCTTGGTATGGAGTGCCTGGTAGAGGTACACAATAAGGAGGAGCTGGAACAGGTTCTCGAAACAAGGTCCCAAATTATTGGGATCAATAATAGAGATTTGGATACGTTTGAGACGAATCTTGATACGTCTCTTCAACTCCGTTCACTCATACCAGGTGGAAAGATCCTCGTGAGTGAGAGTGGTATTAAGACACGGGACGATGTCAAGAGGCTAGAAGAGGCGGGCTTTGATGCAATATTGGTGGGAGAGACTCTTATGCGGAGCAGTAAAATTTCAGTAAAGATCAAAGAGTTACTGGGAAGTTAAACGTTAGCATGCTCAATGATGCTCCTGAATTCTAGCAGTTTGGGTTAATTGGGTATTGATCTGAGGATCAATACCACTTGATTATGAGCATGTTATCGTTTCTGCTCATTGTCATGGTGATGGTGGATGCCGAATAGGTTTTTAATGGTTTCGACGTATTTATAACCACCGCCATTTTTTGCCTTCTCCTTCCCTACTTTTGCTGGGCGGTGGAGTATCTTATTTATGGTTCGCTGAACTGAATAGACGATATGTTCCCACTCTTCATGCGCAATATTGTCCAGTTTTGGTTTGAGCCTTAGTAGCTCATCTTCACCTATCTTGTGGAAATGGTCTCTTAATTGTGCAATAGCGGGTCCGATCTTCAGCTCTTCAAACCACGCCATAAATTTTTCCACCTCTTTATTGATGATAATCTGGCATTGATTCATCTCTCTTTCTCTTTCATCCATGTTTTTGTTTACGACCGTTTGGAGATCATCAACGTTATAGAGATATACATTGTCGATCCTCGATATCTCGGGATTTATGTCTCGGGGAACCGCTATGTCTATAAGCAACATGGGATTTCCTCTGCGAGCCTTGATTGCACTCTTAATGTGTTCCGTATGGATCACGTAGTGAGGTGCAGAGGTTGAGCTGATTATGATATCTGCTTGGGGGAGATACTCTTCAAGTGATTCATAATTGATTGCTTTACCCTGATATTCATCTGCAAGTGCCTGTGCTTTATCAAAGCTTCGATTTGCAACAATTGCAGTCTTTGTCCCTTTTTCTACGAGGTGTTTTAAGACGAGCTCACACATTTCACCTGCACCAATGATGAAGACTGTCTTGTCAGAGAAGTCCTTGAATATCTTAATGGCAAATTCAACGGCCACCGTACTGACGGAAACCTTCCCTTTGCTGATATTTGTACTGGTATGTATGTCCTTGGCAACACTGAGGGCGCGTTGGAATAGCTTGTTAAGGATACTACCGGTTGCTTCCTGAGAAGTTGCTGTCATGTACGCTTCCTTTACCTGGGATAGTATTTGCGATTCACCCACTACCAACGAATCGAGGCTAGAGGTGACAAAAAAGAGATGCCTTACAGCATTCAGGTTTTGATAATGGTACATATGCTCTGCAAATTTCTCTTTGGGTAATCCATGAAAGGCTGAAAAGAAGTCGAGTAAAGACTCCTTGTTTAGGCTATCGTCTGGTGATGTGCCATAGACTTCTACTCGGTTACAGGTGGACAAGATGACCGCTTCAGATGATGGAAACGATTGAGTAAGGGAGGAGAGTGCTATTGGTATCGAAGATGTATTAAAGGCAAGCTTTTCCCTTATTTCAATCGGGGCGGATTTATGATTAAGGCCAATCGTATGTAGATTCATTAATTTATTAGAAAATTTGTTAAATATTCAAAGTTTAATGTTTGCAAAACTAACGTCTTTCACCGGTATTTCCGTTACCGGTACCTCTTTTACAGGTATTTCGTTTTTCAGAGTAGCCGAGCTCTCGACATATGCATGCTTTGAACCCATAAAAAATGGACCGATAAAGGTAAAAACTACAACAACAAATCCTATGACGGTTACAAAAGCTACCTTCGTCCCATGAAAAGAGGCCCCCAATCTTAAATGCAGGAGTGCAGCATAAATGAGCCACGTAAGAACTCCCAATAGTACTTTTGAATCCAGATACCAGAGTTCACCGAGGATGTTGGATGTCTTTGCCCATATTGTACCTGAGGCAAGGCCGATCGTTAAAAGAGGAAAACCGAGCGTAATGGTCTTCCACATCAGAGCGTCTAAAGTTTCAAGAGACGGTAAACTCTCAAAAAGTGGCCCAAAAGCCTTTTTCTTTAATTGTCGCTCTTGAGTCAAATACATTATGCTGAGGATAAAGGAGACAGTAAAGGCTGAATATCCCAAGAAAATTGGGATGATGTGGGCGAATTGCCAGAATTTCTTTAAATCATACGTAAGCGTTAGATTGTTTCCAACAAGTGAAATAGCGGCAATAGAGAATCCAGTAATAGCTGGCATCAAGAAAGGTGTTAAAGAGGGGAATCGGTATAAATATTTGAGAGCTACAGAAATTAAAACAATGAGAAAGAGGTAGAATGTAGCCGATTCAAATAGCGTGGATATGGGTAAATTACCGGATCGTAAACTTATGGTTATCAAGAATGCTGCGTGTAAGCATAAGCCAAAGGTTATAAAGTAATTAGCTAATGCTTTACTAAACTTTGGGGGGTGGAAAATAGCACCAATTTCCCAGATCGAATCTAGGAGGTAAAATAGTATTGTTGCAATGAAAATGTATTGAATGGGATCGAGCATTATTCAAAATTTTTCCGAAGAAAATAGTTAATAGTAAGTAGTTTAGTTTATTAAAAAAAACGGAATTAATCAAATAAAAAACGCACTTTACTTAACGCTGTTTTTTTATTGACAAACACCCACTCTTGGTTTATCGTTTTTTCTATGAAAAAGCTCTTTTTATATGGTTACTTCGAAAAGGTATTCCTCTTTTTCTTTAACGCTTATTTCGTTCACGTAAGGAGTTGAATTGAACCCCGTTTCAAAGAATTTTGTTCGTATGAGTGTGATATATTTTTTTCTTGCTGCGGTTCTTGGTGCCTATTTGATGTTTTGTCAAAGGAGATCGTACCATTTGCACCAGATGCATGTTCATTTAATGATGCTGGGGTGGATGTCTATGATGATTTATGGGGTGGGGTATCACATCCTACCAAGATTCAACGGAACTCCTTTAGCGTTTCCCACGTTGGCGATTATTCATTTTTGGTTGGCAAATGTAGCTTTGGTCGGTTTTGTCGGCATGTGGGGCCACGGCGGACATAACAAGCTTCCCGAAAAAGCTCTTGCTGTACTCAATGTAATTGGTATACTAATGTTTGTCATAAATATCCTATTTAGTTTAAGAAAACCGAGAGAAGCGTAAGGGGTGAGGCTGTCGGTGATTGTTCAATCAATGAAGAGAACCTTCAAAATAACCAAGGAATCGAATATAGGAGGGGTTTTTCAGTGATTTCCAGGAATAGCCACTGTTTTTTAAGAAATATTTTGGTTCTGGTTGTTTTCTTGTCCCGGCTCAAAGATGGAGGATATTGCTTTTGGTGCTATAATGCATATATGTTGAACCTGAAAAGATCGTCGGGGAGCTGAATGTGGCGATTAAAAAGAGGGGAGAATAAATTTTAGTTTAATATTTTATAAATAGAAGGGATAAAAGAGATGGTAGAAATGAAAGAGAGAGTAGAGAAATCATTGAATTCGATTAGACCGGCTTTGCAAGCTGATGGCGGAGATGTAGAGCTTGTTGATGTTGAAGATGGTATTGTAAAGGTTAGATTGAAGGGGGCCTGTGGTACCTGTCCGAGTGCACTCATGACGCTTAAGCAGGGTATAGAGGTGCGAGTGAAGGAAGATATTCCTGAAATTGTATCTGTTGAATCTGTATGAATGCTATTACTTTTTTCTGAGGATTTATCCTCAAGTGAGATCAAAAGTTGTTATTCAATTTGGGTGTAGATACCGATGTCCTACAGGTCCCATTTTCCAATCTGGCACTCGGCGAGGACGGACAGACCGTAATAGAGTTACGCCTACCTCCTACTCACAAACAGACAGGACGATACGCTAAAGGTTTGTAAACAATAACTACCACAGATATGCTTTGAGATTCAGGTTAGATTGGTTCAATCAGATTGAGTCAAAAGGGAAGCATGGCATTAGATATGTTGAGGTTTTGACGATTGAGGAAGGGACTAAGATAGCCTGATGGTAGACGTAGATAGGTAGTAAGTACTGTTTTACAAACCCTAAGTGCACAGTTGTTTCGCCAACTCTTTCGAGCAATTTCTTCGCACAGGTGTATCGACACGCCAGGTTGATTACGAAAAGGCAAACTCCGGGTAATCTTGGGCTGAAAAGTAAAGGGTCTTTAAACATGACTGACCGTATTCACCGTTTTATGAAATGAAAAAAAACGTTAGGATAAAGGTTGTTTTGGCTGATGACCACAAGATAGTAAGAGACGGTCTTCGTTCACTTCTTGAAAACCAAAAAGATATTAAAGTTGTTGCAGAAGCAGCGGACGGAGTAGAAGTTGTTCAATATGCCAAGAAGCTATCCCCGGACATTGTCGTGATGGATGTAAATATGAGCAATTTAAACGGAATTGAAGCTACTCGTCAGATCACTAAAAATTTCCCTCGAATTAAGGTCCTTCCCTTATCAATGTATTCCGACAAACATTTTGTTTTGGAAATGCTTAAAGCTGGTTCCTCTGGATATATGTTGAAGGATGGTGCTTTTGAGGAACTTGTAAGTGCAATCCACGTAATAATCTCTGGTAATATCTATCTAAGCCCATGTATAGCGAGTATCTTACTCGATGGATCATTGAATCGTACTTCAACAGGCATGCTTTCTGCTTTTTCAGTATTGACAGAAAGGGAGAGAGAGGTACTTCAGCTTCTGGCTGATGGTAAAACTACAAAACAAGCTGCCAATAACCTCAACTTGAGCACAAAAACAATTGAAAGTCATCGCAAAAAGATCATGGATAAGTTGAAAATATATAGTGTGGCAGAACTAACCAAATATGCCATCCGTGAAGGATTGACCGATCTCAAATCATTAACACCGCAGTAGTGATTGCTGTTCCTCATGGTAATAAGGGTTCGAGAAAAAAAATAACTTTACATTCTTGCCCGTCCGAGTGGCTGGTAGGTCGGGCATCTCATTTTCAGACCATCTTTGTCCGATCTTTGCTCGCTGAATCCTCAACGTAAGGCTACGCTTGCGGTCCAGCCCGCTTACATTAAAGGTTTGCCTTTTAAGTCATATACAGTGATTACAAATATACTATTCGGCTCAGGATCAGGAACATAAATAACCTTAAGAAAACGTCCACCAATTGTTCGTCCAATAGCAACTCTTGATTCCTCACTACTAGGCCGGTCTTCTCCGGGAGATAAAATAACACTCTCCACTTCCCTCTCTTCAACACAATACCATTTATTCAAATATTCTATCTCCATTGTCTTTATATACCATAGTTTCATTCGAGAGAAATCTTTCGAGTCTTCCTGAGATTCGTGCTGGACCTGCTCAATAACTTTTGCAATGGGTATAACTGAATAAAAGAAACCAAATCTCTTTTATGCTTATACCGGATTAAGTAAAAAAGGAAGCATTGATCGGGAATTCCCTGAAGCGTACTAGGGAAAAAGCTAGATAGAAAATAGGATTTTCCCGATTTCGCAAAATAGTATTTGTGATATAAATAATGATTGTTGTTTGCTTTTGCGTATTAACTTTTCTTCAACAATTTAATAACAGATTCTGATAGCGACAAAGGTAAACCTTGAGTGATCAGGGGACACAAAGTAAATAGAATAGTTTTTGCTATATAATTGAACTTTTTTTGTAAGCATATATATTTTCTACTCTCTTTAAGTTATAAGAATCCGATAAGGGCACGCCCTCGTTTCTGAGGGCACGCAAAGTGTAGGGTCTTTAACGAAGTAGTAAAAAGATAGCCTTACTGCCGGAGATTATTCACTGTGAATAAGTCTTTAGTGGAAAGGCTTTTTTATTTTATCAATGATTTGACGTTGTGAATCATCAATGAGGAAAGGAGGATTGTTTAAAGATATTGGGCTAAAAGGAAGTAAACTCATCTATTTTTAATAATTTGTTTGGAACAAATATTCTAGTTTTCCATACAAAAAAAAGAAAAGAAAGGAGTAACAGATGAAGAATATATTTCACTTTAGCATTATATCGGCGATAGCAGTCTTAATGATTTCATTTAATGCCGATGCAATGAACAATAATTCAGGTAATCCAGAAATACTGAAAACTTTGGAAAATATGCAAACCAAGCTGGATATCCTTGTATCTGATCAAACGTGTAATGTAGTAGAAACTAAGCTTGATCAGCATATAGCAGATACAGATGCTAAATTAGAAGAGATACTACAGGCGATTGGAAATGGAAACGGAGGGGATTGTGAGATAATATTTGAAGATGCTCGCTGGGTTAGGCTGGACTGCGGCATCAGGGACGAGGTCTTCGATAAAGACTGGGGGAACACGTGGGAACAGCATCCGACCTCATTACAAATGACATGGCAGGAGGCTGTGGACTATTGCCCAACGCTAGGAGACGGCTGGGCATTGCCCGAGATCCACGTATTGGAGTCGATTGTAGACACATCCAACACCGACCCAGCACTACCGACAGGCCACCCGTTCGACAATGTACAGGGCGCCTACTGGTCCAATACCATATCCTCAGCTACCCAGCTACCCTGGCTTATGTTTATTAAGGACGGCATTAGGGACGACGTTAATTTCCCGACAAATCCATGGAACGTCTGGTGTGTACGAGGCGGACCATGATTATTTGATAATTTGTATTATTTGATTATTTTTTATAGTAAGCTAGAAATTGTGTTTTAGAAGAAGAATTGGTGAGAAAAAAGAGAGAAGGGGGTGCAGGGGGTTTTCCCCCTGCGCTCCACGATTTTTTTGAATGGTATGGACTCTCGTGGCACGATACGAGCATCTAGCTATTGAGGACAGTGGAATAAGACAAATAACAGTCATTCGGTTCTAACGTTTTATTACAGTATATACCCTATAGTGTGATTGATATAAGAAGAAAGTAAGGTCATATGTTATTGTGATACTTGATATGGAACAATTTTACTGTTGTCCACACAAGAAAACGAAAAAGAAAGGAGTGAAAACATGACAGTGACGCCTAAAACAGAGACCTCCCGACCGCGGATCGGGAGGGGAGCTTCTCATGATAAGAAAAGTCATCCAGGGAGAAAGACCTCGAAGTTGTGGTTTCGTTTTGGGGACGTAGGGCATAGGTGCTGGGTGGACCTGCTGTCCCGGATAGCGATCCTGGTATTCTTATTCGCACTGACTGATCCCTTCTCGGCGTATGCGTTCCAGTCGCAGGTTCCGGCAGGATCCGGCATCGTGGTTAACGGAGTTCATCCAGAGCCGCGCAACGACCCGCAGCCGCTGGTGAGTCATTTCCCGTTGGCAAACTTCCTGAGCTTCGAGCTGGATTTTTCCACGCCGGCGATGGCGCTGACCTTCGAGCAGGGAATTGTCACATACTACGACGAGAGTGGCAACTCTTACAATGAGGAGACGTTCGGGGTCACGGACTTCGATACCTATTCCTTTCGGTTTGGCTCGACCCCCCCAGGGACCGGAGCGGACATTCCGATGGGAGAGCGGATTGTGCTGTTCTTCCCGCTCGAGGATCTAGAGCACAATGAGGTGCCAGAGTGGCTTGACGTGGCGTTCTGCTTCGCAGAGTTTGCCGGTCCTAATGGCGAGTGCGACAACCCCCTGTTGTTCGAGGAGATCAGGTTATATGAGTATCACGTTCCACCGGGGCAGACATACATTTATCCCATACAGACTCCTGCGGAACAAAACGAGATGTGGTGGAGTGGCGGCGCGTTCGAATTGAAGAAACCAAACAATCACCGCACCGGCGGTTTCCGCGCCAACGGCCTCACTACTTGGGTGAACCAGCGGTATGCCTGGGACATCGGCGTGATCCGGGGAAAAAACGGCCCGGACTGCGACGACGGCAATGGCAACTCCGGGAATGCCTGCAACATGCTTGATCATTACTTTTGTTGGGGCGAGCCAATCCTGGCGCCGGCGGATGGCAATGTCGTGCTACTCATACAGGGAAACCCCGATAACCCAGAGCCACGGTGCGTGGGTCGGCAGGACTGCAGCATGTGCACGTCCTATGGACCTCTGGATCCGCCGCGGTGTGATTTAGCACCGGGGGCAGCGACATGCAACAATCAACCCGAAGCCGGCCTTTGCAGCGCCACGAGTGATCCGTGCCCTCCGGGCGGCTTCCCTGGCTCCGGAAACCAGGTTGTGCTGCTGCACGACAACGGAGAATTCACAACCTTCGCGCACATGATGCAGGGTTCGAACGACCATATATCCTGCGGTATGCGTGTGCTACGTGGCGAGACAATCGGTGCAATCGGGATGAGTGGTAGCGGCAGCAACCCACACCTACACTTCTCGGCACTCTATACACCGGGTCCCGAGGCGTTCATTGCCGAGGGTCCACCCATGTACTTCAACAACGTGCAGTTCGTGACCCCTGGTACCACAACGCCGCGACGCCAGCTCGATGTGGCGATTCCAACCGAAACTCTGCTAACCAGCATCCTCCCCTCCCCCTCTCCGCTACCGTCCAATGCGCCGCAGCCCCAAGGCAATGTCAACGAACAGGAGCCTAATAATGTGCTGGCCCAGCACACGGCACTGACCTATCCGACCAACGTTTTGGCCACTCTTGAGGCGTCGGATGTCGGTGATCTTGCCGTGAGGGGTGACGGTATAGAGGACATATTCCGGGTCGACCTGGATGAACCAGACTCCCTGCGTGTGGCCCTGAACTGGCAGGACAGTAGCCAGAATCTGGATGTCTATGCGCTAGACGAGGAGCTGCGGGTGCTCAACGACACGCGCCAGGGAACGGCGTGGCAGCCTGGTACCTCGGAGCGGGTCTGTCTGGAGCTAGAACCTGGCGCCTACTACCTGATGGTGACGAATGCAGACCAGAGTCCTTCCGGTGACACGGCCTACTCGATGTCGGTGGTCAGCGATCCGCAGACTATAGACGTGACGATCGCGGGTGGTGCGAATAATATAGAGGTAGATAACAGCTGCCAATCTGTTGTAAATTTCTCTATCGATCTTCATGATAACTGCTGTCTTGACCCAGAAAATCTTAATCTTCAGGTCATACCTTCGAACCCGACAAATAACGCAACTATTGGAGAGGTAGTATTGGATGAGCCACAAGTGCTGAGTCCTAGAGACATTGTCGTAATGGGCCATGTGCAGGTATCAAACCTGATAAACTGTCAGGCCGTGTTACGAATCGATGCCTCCGCTCAGGACTGCACCGGAAATGTTGTCGATTCTATGATTGACCCTGGTTCCGATTCGATTGAGGTCATCGATACCATCCCGCCAGTCGTTACTTCTTCGGTGGCGAAGTCGCGTCTGTTGTTGCCGAACCACGAGCTTCTTGATGTTGGCTTTACGGTAACGGCAACCGATAACTGCGATGCTCAGGTAGGCCAGACACTGCTCACTGAAGCTTGGAGCGACGAATCAGAAGTTGCAGATTCTGCAAGCGGGAATCACGCTCCTGACGCAAAGGACCTCAATGGTTTGGTACGTCTGAGAGCCGAGCGACAGGGTAATGGAAATGGAAGGGTCTACCTTCTGACGAGCGAGGCAACAGACGTTTGCGGCAATCGCGGCTTTGCGTGTACCGTTGTAGGGGTGCCGCATGACAGGAGTCAAACGAGCAGCGAAGACCTCATGGCTCAGGAGTTTGCGGCACAACTGTTCTGTGAGGAGCACGACGGTGCTGCACCCCCTGAGTTTTTGCAGCAAGGACTATCAGGGGATATTGGACCGAAGCAGTAGGCTTTATACAAGTTTTTCAAAATATTAAGGCAGTGTCAGCAATGACCCTGCCTTTTTTTTATTTGTTTCTAACGGAAATTAATAGTTTTTCCTTTTTCAGCATTCCTCCTTTTTTCCCCAAATTGTACCAATATACAATCTGTAATAAGACAGTTGTGAGGCTTCCCTAACCCAACTGTAGCTTTATAGCTACTCCATTTCTACTCTTCAGGAGACGTTACCGCTCTTGCTCTTACAGGGTTCAAAACAACATATCGACAAACTTCAAGAAAATGATTCTCCTTCAAATATTGATTTCCTGCCATTACCTCTGGATGTTATATGATATAAAGCATCATCATATTCTATTCTTAGCGGTTTAGCCATGGGGTAAGCATATCAATATTTAATGATATGACAAGTATAAAGACTCACATTTATTCTTTCCTGGGCCCATAGTGCTATCAATTCAGAATTCAGCCGTTTAATGCATAGGCAATACCGTTATTTAAATTCCTATCATCCATTTCTCATCCACTTTTTTATCAAAGTAGATCAACGCAAGACATCCATCCAAAAACTACTTGAATTGTTATACCATCTTATCTAATATCTTAATAAATGTTGAAAAACTTCAACATTGTCCGGTTAGGTTTTTGCGAGGGTGGCTTTTGTCATACCCGAACGCTTTTATCGGGTATCCAGAGTTTCATTCATCCTAGATTCCCGCTAAAAACATGCGGGAATGACAGCTTTGGGGCTATAAATAATACATGCAAAAACCTAACCGAACACTACTGGAAAAACTTATAGAATCGATTAAACATGTCATGTTATTTATACCCATCACAAATTGGTTTTCGGTTTTCAGAACCAGATTTCACACGAAATTTAGACTTTTCTCAATCACAAAATCCTCGACTTAGTATTACTAAGCCTCTGGTTTTGTTCAATCGAAAAATCGAAATTTCAAACAAACTCCGGCCCGGAAATTCCGAAAACCAATTTGTGATGGGTATATTAAAGATTCTTTTTCTATCATTGGTATTATTAGTGTTGCCGAAAAACTCATCTCCACTCTTTGCATTGGAAATTAAAGTAGGAGAAGATGTATTGACCGGTAGTTTCGACACGACTGTTTCAACTGGGGCTACCTGGCGTGTGGAGGGTCGTGATAAGGATTTCATAGGGGAAAGCAATGGTGGGAGGTCTTTAAGCGTAAATGGCGATGATGGGAATATTAACTACGACACGGGTTTTGTTTCTCAGATAGCAAGGGTTACTCATGAACTTGGTGTGAAATATCGTAATTTTGGTTTGTTTATACGTGGTAATTATCTCTATGATCTCCGTAATCATAATAAGAGAGGATTGTCAAGGCACGCAAAGAGTGTAGTAGGCAAGGATGCCACATTACTGGATGCTTATCTCAGCGGTCATTTCAGCATTGGCGATCATCCACTTAATATACGGCTCGGAAGTCAGGTATTGAGCTGGGGTGAAAGCACCTTTATCCAAAATGGTATTAATATTATCAATACTGTTAACTTGTCAAGGCTGAGGACCCCAGGATCTGAGTTGCGTGACGCGCTGATTCCTTCCCCAATGATTTCAGCTTCCTTCGATATAACAGACAATCTAACTATTGAAGGATTTTATCAATTCTCATTTGAGCATATAGAGATAGATCCGCCGGGAACTTATTTCAGCGTGAGTGATATTGTGGGCCCTGGTGGTGAGATTGCCTGGATAGGACCTGAAGGAACGCCTGGCGCCGGAATACCAAGGGCTGATCGTAGAGCAAATGACAGCGGGCAGTATGGTGTTGCTTTTCACCTTTTTGTACCTACGCTTAATGAAACGGAGTTTGGACTATTCTATGTGAATTATCATAGCAGGTTACCATTAATCGGTGTTCGAACCGGTACATCTGCAGGCGTCTTAAGCGGTGATTATGCCGGAAGCGCACGATATGTTGTCGAGTACCCGGAAGATATACATCTGTTTGGGGTTAGTTTTAATACCATGCTTAGTAGAAGCGGAATAGCGTTGCAAGGTGAGTTTTCCTATCGTGATAACGCGCCTCTACAGATCGATGACAATGAATTAGTGCCAACAATCTTCACCCCGTTAACTTTAGCACCTACACAGCTTGGGACATTTGGCCTTACTGAAAGAGTCAGGGGTTTCAGGGACCATGAAGTTGGCCAGGCACAGGTAACAGTAAGCAGGGTTTTTGGACCTCATAATCCATTCAAGGCAACTAATATTCTTGTAATGGGAGAGGTGGGTCTCACGCGGGTTTTTGACATGGAACATAAGCGTACACTTAAATATGATGGACCGGTAAACTCAACAGCAGATGCATTTTCATGGGGATATGTAATTTTCGCACAGATGGATTATACGAACGCCATAGGAGCCGTTACTCTTTCTCCAACAGCTGCTTTTTCTCATGATGTTAACGGGATCACACCAGGGCCAAGTGTGAACTTTGTTGAAGGTCGCAAAGCCTTGACTCTTGGATTAAGAGCAAAATACCTGGAAAAATGGCAGGCAGAAATGAGTTATACGAATTACTTTGGTAGAGATCATCTAAACCCGATACACGACCGTGATTTTGTGACCTTTAACATTAAATATTTTTTCTAAAATTCTTATCCTGTTTATACTCATCTCATAATGGTTTTCGGATAAAATTCGAGCTAAAACGGAGCGAGTAAAGTCCTCGGCGTCTATTGTCCGGGGATAACTGCAACTATGATTTGGTTCTTTGAAAAACCAAGAACCAAATCGGTTTTAGTATAGTATGGAGGATAATTGATGCATCTGAGAGAAATAGTTTCAATCTTTGTAATACTTCTTTATACCACGTTAGCTTCCTGCGGAACCTCAGAGATATCGTTAACTGAAACGTTGAAGCTGTGTAATGAACTTACTCCCCTTGGCGCTGAGATGGACGGAAACGATGATGGAAGCATACCACCCTGGACAGGTGGAATTATATCACCACCCATTGAGTATAAGAGAGGTGACCATCATCCCGACCCATTTGCAGATGACAAAATACTCTTTACTATCAACCGTGCCAATCTGGATAAATACAAAGACAAATTAACTCCTGGTCAGATTGCCCTCATAAAACAGTACTCCTCGTTTAAGATGAACGTATATCCCACTCGCCGAAGCGCCTCATGTCCACAACGGATTTACCATGCTACTATTGCCAACTCTAAAACCGCAACATTAAGTGAAAGTGGAGATATTGTGAGTGGGGCTATTATGGGCATCCCATTTCCTTTTCCAACAAGCGGTCATGAGGCGATCTGGAACCATCTCCTGCGTTATCGTGGCGATGCGGTATCGACTATTAACAATCAGGCTGCTGTAACTATAAATGGCGCGTATACATTGTTAAAGAGTGAAGATTTCTGGTATTTTCGTTATAGTGAAAAAGATTCTACTCTGGAAAACTTTCACAATAAAATCTTTTATATAATTCAGGAGGTAAAGGCACCCGCAAGTATGGTTGGTAGTATATTCCTTTTCCACGAACCACTTAACTACATATCCGAGCGTCGCAGCACATGGCTCTACTCTCCCGGTCAACGTCGAGTATCTCGACTTCCTTATTTTGAATACGACGTAATGTACGATCAAATGGAGGGTTTGAGAGCAGCTGACCAGTTTGATATGTTTAACGGGGCGATTGATCGTTACGACTGGAAATTGCTTGGTAAAAAGGAGATATATGTTCCCTATAACTCTTACAAACTGCATAGCGATAAGTTAAAGTATAAGGACATACTGAAGCCCGGTCATATAAACACAGACTATGCTCGTTATGAACTGCATCGGGTATGGGTGGTAGATGCTACGGTAAAAAAAGGATCGAAACATTTATATCCTCACCGTACATTTTATCTGGATGAAGACAGCTGGCAGGCGCTGATCATTGATATCTTTAATGATCGCGGCCGGACATGGCGTGTCTCCGAGGGCCATGTAATCAATTACTATGAAGTCCCCACAATCTGGACGACTCTGCAGGCACACTACGACCTTAAATCAGGTCGTTACTTTGTTAGCGGGATTGACAATGAAGAGAGGATGTATGATTTCAGCATTGAGAGAAGTCCTGCTGATTATACTCCTTCAGCGCTTCGTAAAATGGGAAAAAGGTAACATGTCAATATCAATTTCCGGATACAAAATAGGTGACGAGTTACATAAAGGCCACAGGTCTATAATTTATCATGCGGTCAGAGAGGAGGGAAAGCTGCCAGTCATCATCAAGACACTCCGGACCGCTTATCCCACCCATAGGGATATTTCCCGAATTAAACATGAATATGAGATCATCAAAAACCTGAACATTCAGGGTGTTGCCCACGCTTACGGACTGAAAAAGCATGATAACAACTTTGTATTAATATTGGAATATATTAAAGGTAAGACTCTAAAAGACTTTATCAAATCTAATACAATTGAAATTAAGGATTTCCTCCTTATTGCTGCTCATATTACGGCTATCCTGGGTGATATCCACAAGGAGAATGTCATCCACAAGGACATGAATCCCAGAAATATTATCATAGATCCTGAAACGTTCGAAGCAAAGATAATTGATTTTGGTCTGTCAACCTTGCTTCAAAGGGAGGAGCATGGAGATGTCAGCCCCGGTTCTCCGGATGGCGCTCTCGCTTATATATCACCGGAACAGACAGGCCGAATGAACAGGGCTATCGATTACCGAACGGACTTCTACTCGTTGGGAGTAACTTTTTATGAGATGCTGACAGGAAGCCTTCCTTTTCAATCAACAGACTCCATGGAGCTCGTACACTGTCATATAGCCAGAGACATTGAGCCACCGGATAAAGTCTGTAAGGACATTCCTTTTGTGGTTTCTTTGATGGTTATGAAGCTACTCTCCAAGAATGCTGAAGAGAGGTATCAGAGTGCGTATGGATTGAAATCGGACCTGGATGAGTGTTTAAGGCAGTTGAGTGAGAATGGGAAGATTGAAGACCTTACAGCTGGCAGGCATGATATTAATGAACGATTTAATATATCACAGAAGCTCTACGGCAGAGAGTCAGATGTTGAAACACTTTTGAGAGGTTTTGAACGTGCCTGTAAGGGCAATCCCTCAATACTGTTGGTTTCAGGATATTCAGGTGTTGGCAAGTCTGCCCTGGTGAATGAGGTACACAAGCCAATCGTAAAACAGAATGGCTACTTTATCACGGGAAAGTTTGATCAATTTAAACGGAATATTCCCTATAGCGCCTTAGGTCAGGCATTCCGGGGGCTAGTGCGACAACTCTTAACAGAAAGCGAAGAGAGTGTGAAGGGCTGGAAGAAGAAGCTCCTGGATGCCCTGGGTCCAAATGCCCAAGTTATCACAGACCTCATTCCCGAAGTAGAAAATATTATCAGTAAACCTCCTCCAGCCCCTCAATTAGGACCACAGGAGACACGAAACAGATTTAATATGGTTTTTCAGCAATTTATCGATGTGTTTACAAGAGAAGAACATCCACTTGTTCTATTCCTTGATGATTTACAATGGGTGGACCTGGCCTCGCTTAACATGCTCAAGGTATTAATGACAGAGGCAGAGAATAAACACCTGTTTATGATAGGTGCTTACAGAGATAACGAAGTGGAAGAACATCACCCACTGATGCTGGCACTTGATGAAATGCAGAAAGCTGGGATAGCTGTGAATAAAATGTCACTATCTCCGCTTAATACTGTTCACATTAATCAATTAATCTCAGATACTCTTCACCGCAATCATGAAGGGGTAATACCTCTATCAGAGTTGGTTATGGACAAGACAGACGGGAATCCCTTCTTTGTAAAACAGTTCTTACAAGCCCTATATGAGGAAGGATTGATAGAGTTCAACTATTCAGACGGCAATTGGCAGTGGGATTTAGATCATATCAAGAAAATGAATATTACTGATAATGTTGTTGAATTAATGGCCGGGAAGATCAGACGTCTTTCTGATAATATCGGGAGCACATTACAATTGGCTGCTTGTGTAGGAATCCGGTTTGACTTGAAAACACTATCCGTTGTAAATGAAATGTCTTATGAGGAGACGGTCTTAAATATCCGTGAAGGTGTCATAGAGGGACTGGTTGTACCAATAGATGATAGCTACATCTATCTAGGGGCTAGGGAGCAGGGATTAGGGGTTAGGAATAAGAAAGGTGATCAAAATGAAATCATATCAGGAACCGGATTATATAAAGAGGGAGGAGATGAAGACTCTTTCAGTAAGGATCCCGCAAATCGGGAAGATGTTCAACGGATTAATAAAAAGTCTATCCAAAAAATAAAATCCCCATTCTCAACCACTGACCCCTGGTCCCCAAACCCCCAATTCAAATTTCTCCATGACCGTATACAACAAGCAGCATATTCCTTAATTTCGAAAGAGCGTAGAACATTACTTCATCAGAAGATGGGCAGACTTATTTTAAAGAACTGTACACAGGAAGAAATTGAAGAGAAGATATTTGATATAGTTAATCATCTTAATGTTGGGTCTGAGCTAATAACTGATCGGGAGGAGAGGGAAGAATTGGCAAGACTAAACCATAGGGCCAGTACTAAGGCGAGTGGCTCTGTGGCGTATGATGATGCACTACAGTATTCTATGGTTGGCATAGGGCTTCTTGGAGAAAACAGATGGAGTGGCCAGTATGAGTTGACACTCTCACTTCATGTGGAAGGTGCAGAGGCTGCGTACCTGAGCGGCAACTATCAAAAGGTTGAAGAACTGGCTGGGGAAGTGCTTGAACATGCAGAAAGCGTCCTGGATAGAGTTAAGGCATATGAAACAAGGATACTGGTACTTATTGCCCAAGACATGATGGAAGAGGCAAGGGTGATGGTATTATACGTATTACGACAGTTAGGCATTTTACTCCCTGAAAGGCCTGGCATGTTTCATATTTTGTACGGAATGTACAAGGCAAAGTGGACCCTCCGAGGCAAAACCATGGAAGAGTTGAAAAACCTGCCTCAGATGACGGATCGGCATAAACTCGCTGCAATGAGAATAATAGTAAATTCAAGTGCCGCACTTTACCTCACCGCATCTAAGCATTTACTGATATTAGTATATAGAATGACAATATTTTCAACAAAATATGGAAACTCTCCGTTTTCACCAATGATATATGTTATTTATGGAAATTTATTGTGTAATATTGAAGGCAGGCCTGATGATGGTTACAGATTCGGTATTCTGTCGCTGGATTTGGTGGAGAGACCTCAATTCAGACAACTTACCGCCAAGACATCATTGATATTTAACGCTTACATAAGGCATTGGAAAGCACATTTAAAAGATTCCATTAAACCTCTACTCGATGGATATGAAGTCGGTGTTGAAACAGGAGATTTTGATTATGCCTGTGGTTGTGCTGTCCTCAATTCGTTCTTTTTGCTGAATACCGGATTGGAACTGAAAACATTAGAAGATAAAATGGCAAATTACCAGAAGGCGGCAAAAAAACTGAAACAACCGAGAAGTCTTACTTTTTTAATATTGCCTCAGCAAGTTGCCTTAAACTTGATTGGCAAGAGTACGGACCCCAGTCGCCTTGTTGGTGAGATTTTCAATGAAGATAAAATGATCCCTTTCTATATCGACAATAATAACAATGCATATTTAGGAATAACGTATGTATACAAGCTGATGCTTTCTTACCTGTTCGGAAATTACCGACAGGCGCTTGATAACGCGTTAACGTCAGGGAAATATCATGAGGCCATGTTCGGACATCATGAGATACCTATACGCAATTTATACTATTCTCTTACCCTTCTTATACTCTATCCTGAATCAAAGAACAGTGAGCAGAAACAATATGTAAAAAGAGTGAGGGCGAATCAAAAGCAGATGAAGAAATGGGCAAACAATGCCCCGATGAATCATTTACATAAGTATTACCTGGTCGAAGCAGAACTGGCCCGTGTTAGAGGGAAGGATGCTTGGGCTATGGATCTCTATGACAAATCTGTTTCACTGGCCAGAGAAAACGAATACGTCAATGAAGAGGCCCTTGCCAATGAGGTAGCTGCCCGGTTTTATCTTTCACGCGGTAGGGAAAAGAGCGCTATGGGTTATATAAACGAGGCCAGATACTGCTACTATCGTTGGGGCGCGTATGCCAAGGTAAAAGATATGGAAGAGCGGTATCCACAGTTGCTGAGAAAAGAATTTCTTGAGAGAGAATTATCCGCGGCACTATCAACCTCGTCGACCATTTCAAGTAATATGACTTCAACAGCCCTGGACCTGAAGACATTAACGAAATCGTCGCAAGCTATCTCCAGTGAATTTATTCTCGAAAAACTCCTGTCAAAGTTCATGAAAATAGTGATGGAGAACGCGGGGGCAAAGAGGGGTTACCTCCTCATGGAAGAGTCAGGACAGCTGATGATTGAAGTGGAGAGTGAGTTAGGCAAGGAGAGTGCCTGTACACAGCGAAGCGTTTCCCTGAAATCAGACGTGCACGGAAGTATACTTCCAATATCAATTATTCAATATGCACAGAGAACACATGAAAATGTCATATTAGACGAGGCGGCACACAACGGGATGTTTACTACAGACCCCTACATGATAAATGCACATCCTGAATCTATCCTCTGTATGCCGATAGTGAATCAGGGAAGAGTTATGGGCATTTTGTATCTTGAGAATAAGGTGACAAAATGGGTATTTACCGCGCAAAAAATGGAGTTTTTAAAGATATTGTCATCGCAAATGGCCATTTCCATTGAAAACGCACGGTTGTACAAAGAGTTTGTTTCCTATCAGCAACAGCTCAAATCTCTTGCCTCCTCATTGTCATTAGCTGAAGAGCGGGAACGTCGTAGAATTGCAGAGAATTTGCATGACTGTATTGGCCAGAATTTGGTTGTCATAAAAATGAGGTTGGGTGCACTGCAAGGATTAAAATTTTCTAACGGCGTTACTTCTATTCTGAAGGAGACCAAAGACCTTATCGGACAAACGATTCAAGATTTACGGTCAATGACGTTCGAACTTAGTCCTCCGATCCTGTATGCATTCGGTTTTGAGCCAGCTATAGAGTGGTTAATTGAACAATTTCAGAAGCAACACAACATAGTAATTGACTTTGTCAGAGACGAGCAAGATAAACCATTGGATGATGATATGCGTGCCCTTCTCTTCAAAGCGACTCGCGAACTGTTTTTTAATATTGTAAAACATGCGAAAGCACATTTGATAACAATCACAATTCGTAGAGTCGATAGCTCCTTAAAAATTGATATCATTGACGATGGGGTTGGATTCGATTCCCAGAATATTAGCCTCTCAATGACCAATACGGGTGGTTTCGGCCTTTTCAATATACGTGAGAGATTGGAACATCTCGGTGGACACATGCGGATTAAATCGAAACCTGGTCACGGTACTCAGGTAACCATGGATGTGCCACTGAAGTACGAAAATAAAGGCGCTATGGATCTTGGTAAAAATGTTTCCAAACAGACCAAGAGTGACAGGTCTTAGATTTTTCAATATGCAAAGAGATTTGCAGAAAAGTGGCTAAAGTTATTGAGATAAATAATTAAATTTGACATATAATGCATCTGAATACTCTACGAAATAACCAGATGGGGATCCTCTTTCTATTTTTCATGGTTCATTTATTCATAGCTGGCAATGTTCTGCCTACACAAAATGAGGAGGAATCGGTATAACTGTTTTCGCTACTCCTAAGATGATTGGAGTAAATGGATTTTGGGTTTCTTGGATTGTGAGATTATAGTATTATGTAACTGAGAATTTTCTTATTAATCGAATTAGGTTGCGTGGCTTACACTTACTATGGAGGGGAGGATCTTGGTTGCTTAAGTGGCAGTACATGACCCGGTCTCATCATGTCAAATTTTGAATAGAGGGAGAGGGTGTCGGCCTGCCATAAGCCTTAAGGTTGTGAGTTGTTTATGATGGTCTAGAGTGTTTCTCTCTTTGGGTGGAGGAAGTGGCCCTTTCAAGGCTTAGTGTGTTGCCGTAGTGGGTTCAATCGGATAAAGTTGCGGGGTGCGGTCACGAGGAGATCTTTCGATCGGGCGATTTGTGCTTCTGCCAGTTCTCAATTAATGTTGCCGAATTAAATATAAACTCATCTGTTAATAGTTTTCGTTCAAGCACTGGTTAAGCAGAGGTGGCCGATAGAGAGATGGTTTCTGCAGGCGGACATTCTCTGCTTTGCTTTGAAACGCACGAACCTAGTGAGCGGAATGGTTACGCTACCTCTTTTGTTTCATTATACGGGCACCCTTCACAATCAATGGTTATCCCCTGATTTTTTTTCTGCCGTAATCTGATCCGTGCTTTTTCAAGTGTCTCCTCTGAGGTGTTAATGTCTCTTTGTAACATCAGTAACTCACGTCGTATCTGTCGTGTCCTCTTAATGCTAGGACATTGAGATCTTGCAACTAATGATGGGCAGCAGCTCACTATCTTCTTTTTATTTTTTCGTTTGTTCATCTCTATTTCCCTTTCGTTGTTGAGTGGTTGAACGAAAACTACCTATTTCCTCTGCTACTAAAATAATCCGGCAATCCTTAATTACTAAAGCAACCGAGTGATCGCATTTTCCAGTTACAGATATCGGCAAGCCTTGTTATGGGCAGTTTTCATTCAACTACGGGGTTCAGTTCAAATACTATTAATATATTACTGTTGATCAATGTTAAAATCGAATAACTCCAAAGTGTTTTTTGCCGCTATTTGTTCAGCATCTTTCTTGCAATTTCCAAAACCTTTACTGTACTCCACGTTATCAAGTACGGCAACAACTTCAAACGTCTTCTTATGATCTGGTCCGGTCTGTTTAATAATTTTGTATTTTGGTGTAAAACCATGTTGCTTTTGGCAAAAGTGCTGCAGGATGGATTTGTAGTTTTTCTCGTGTTGGTTGTTACATACAATATCCACTTCACCTTCTAACCTGTTAATGATGAAATTGGTAACTTTTTCCAGTCCCCCATCAATATATATTGCAGCAATGATTGCTTCCAGGACGTTAGCTATCAGAGATCTTGGAAGTGTGCTACTAGACATCAACCCTTTTCCGACTGAAATATAGCGAGTTAAATTCATTTCAATGCCAACCTTGGCAAGGGTTGTTCGACTTACGACAACAGATTTTATTTTCGTAAGTTTTCCCTCCGAGTAATCGGGGAACCTGTTAAACAGATACTCCGAAGTTACCATCCCCAAAACAGCATCACCGAGAAACTCCAACCTTTCATTACTGGGGTTATAATGGGTTTTAAAAGAGGTGTGTGTCAAAGCGTTTTCAAGCAGTTTTACATTTTCGAAAAAATAGCCTAGCTCCTCCTGGCACTCTGTTAATTTTTCAATGAACTCTTTTTTAACCTTGGTAGCTGTCATTTTTTACGAATTTTTTTTCCTTAAAGAGCATCGATTCTTCAATCGCAATATATTTTGTAGAAGCTTCGACAAGTTCTATAGCTGTGCTCCTTCGAAAAGAGACCACTTCAACGCGGCAGCCTTGAGCCTTTAACATCTCAACAAGAGGTACAAAGTCTCCGTCTCCAGAGACAAGAACAATGGTGTCGAGTTTGGGTGCAATTGCGATAGAGTCAATTGCAATTCCCATATCCCAGTCTCCTTTGGCCGTACCATCAGGCCTCAACCGTAACTCTTTAGTTTTTATCTCATAACCCAAACGTTCGAGTGCATCGGTAAAACTCGATTGGTCAACATCTGGTTTGTGGACAGCGTAAGCGATGGCCCGAATTAAATACCTATCGTCTACGATCTCTAATAATAGTTTGCTGTAATCGATCTTTGATTGGTGCAGTGATTTTGCTGAATAAAACATGTTTTGCACATCGACAAAGATACCTAATCGCTGCCTAAACCTTGCAGTTGTGTCACTTGTCATGATTTTTACCTTTTTATAGCTTCATTTTAGCTTGTTTTTCTTTACAGTCAATCAAAAAGTCTCGGTTGGCAACTTGCCCATACACCTGTTATTTTGTTGACAGTATGTTTATGTTCTGTTATAGTTTACGGCGTTGTAGATAATCTATAACCTACTGGAATTATATATGGTTATGTTATTATTTTTAGGGTGCATTTCGTATGAATTTGGAAAAATTAAGAGGGGAAATAGATCTGCTGGATATGAAGATTGTAGGGCTTCTTAACGAAAGGGCACATCTTGCTAAGGAGATTGGAGAAATTAAGAAAGTTACCAACACTCAAGTATATGCCCCTGAGAGAGAGAAACAGGTGTATGAAAAGGTAGTTGGAAACAATAAGGGCCCCTTAAGCGACAAATGCATCATGTCCATATATCGTGAACTCATGGCGGGATCTATTGCCCTGGAAAAGCCCTTAAAAGTCTCACATTTAGGTCCTGAAGGAACTTTCAGCTATTTTGCAGCCAAGGCAAAGTTTGGCCATGCGGTAGAGTATGTATCTTTGAATGGGATCGAAGCCGTTTTTCAAGAGGTGGTTAAGAAACGGAGTGATTACGGTGTTGTCCCTGTTGAGAATTCCACTGAAGGGGGTATCAGAGAAACGTTGAGTATGTTCACTGAGTGTGATGTTAAGGTTTGTGCGGAGATTGTCATGCCCATTCATCACTATTTGATGGCGAATTGTTCCATGGATAAGATAGAGAAGATCTACTCGAAATCTCAGGTATTTGCACAGTGTAAGATGTGGTTGTCAAACAACTTTGAACATGTTGACCTTCTTGATGTGGGAAGCACAACTGAGGCGGTTGCTATTGCGGTTAAAGAGCCAAATTCTGCAGCCATTGCCCATTCTGAAGTGGCAGAGTTGTATGGAATCAACACGCTTCAGCAAAACATTGAGGATAGCCCTAATAATGTTACGAGGTTTTTTGTCTTGAGCTCTGATTTTCCACCCTCAACCGGTCGTGACAAGACAGCCGTTATGTGCTATATAAAGAACGAGATAGGGGCTCTCCATAAAATACTGGAACCTTTTCGATTCCATAAGATAAATCTGACAGATATAGAGCCTTTGCCTACGAAAAAGAAGGTCTGGGATTACTGTTTTTATATAGATTTTATGGGTCATGCAACGGATGAAAATGTTAAGAAGACACTTCATGAGGTGAATAAGACATGTGTAGACCTTAAGATAATTGGCTCTTTTCCGGAGGGATGTGCTACAGAATGAAGAGGTTTTTTGTCGTTGGCAATTGGAAGATGAATCTGGATTTGCAAGAGGCCATTAATCTGACCAGAAAACTGTCTCAAGTTGCTGCGGATGTTGAGGAGAGGGTTAATGTTGGGGTCTGTCCTCCTTTTGTCTATTTAAAGGATATATGTGAGGTAGTAAGAGATGGCCAAATCTGTGTTGGAGCCCAAAATATGTGCTTGGAAAAGAGTGGCGCATTTACGGGTGAGGTTTCGGGGGCTATGCTTGTGGATGTAGGGTGCTCGCATGTGATTCTCGGCCATTCTGAACGGAGAACGATATTCCATGAAGGAAACTCGGTTATTAATGCTAAGTTACACACTGCTTTTTTTTATGGTTTACATTCTATTTTGTGTGTAGGTGAGAGCTTGGAGGAGCGGGAAACCGGCCGGACCGAAGTGGTGGTAGGAGACCAATTGACTGAATCTTTAAAAGGGGTTACGGAAAAACAGCTCAATAACCTCACCATTGCATACGAACCTGTTTGGGCAATTGGGACGGGGAAAACAGCAACACCGGAGCAAGCGAATGCCGTACACTCCTCTATTAGGGGATTGCTGAAAGGTCGATTTGGAGAGAGTCCTGCACATGGGGTTAGAATATTATATGGTGGTAGTGTAAATAAGAAGAACGCAATGGAATTGTTACGCCAACCTGAGATTGACGGTGCTTTGGTGGGCGGGGCAAGCCTGGATTCAGAATCTTTTTCCCGTATTGTTTCGGATGCTTTTAAGATTGAAAAATCCCGCTAGTCTGTAGTGGGGGAGAAAATGGATTTGCATCCTTGAGTTTTCCTTTTTGTTTTCGTAACAATTTTGTATAACTATGCTTCCCTGAGAAGTGGCCAGCCAAACTTCTGTTACATACATTTAAGAATAACATAGCAACAAAGTGTAGCATTATGGGTTTTAACTGCTAATTTAATAGTATTTGGTTTTTATC
Organism: Candidatus Scalinduaceae bacterium; assembly: GCA_965222815.1. Lineage (GTDB taxonomy): Bacteria > Planctomycetota > Brocadiia > Brocadiales > Scalinduaceae > SCAELEC01. The sequence goes on along the minus strand of CBDCUS010000014.1, from coordinate 1,909,890 downwards.
AAGACAGTCCTGGACATGATTCCTGGTAGATTGGAAATTCGGGATTGAAAGGAGCTAATCGAGAATGAAATTGAAATGGATTGTAGCCATTGTGATTGTTTTTGGCTTAATTGCAATGTTTTTTGCTTTTCGGTGGGCAGGTGTCTTAAAAGCATCGCTCATCGTTTCGTGTATAATATTGATCGGTGTTGTCTTGTTGCAATCCGGGAAGGGGGGAGGTCTGGCCGCTATAGGAGGTTTTTCTGATCAATCAGCGTTTGGGACAAAAACGGGGACTTTCTTGGGCAAAATTACCTATTTTGTTGGAGCAGCCTTTATCTTTACCACAATATTGTTGACTAAACTGACCCTTACTTCAATTCATGGGACAGGGGTGGTATCTGAACATGCACATGAGGTACATACGCCGGTTTCACATGAGGCCCATGATGAGCACGATGGTCATGACCACGAAGGACACGATCACGCTGCCCATAGTGATGAACAACCGCAAGGCCCAGGTGGCATTGTGGTCGATGAACAATCTATGGGTATGAAGGGTGTGGAAACACCAAGTGAAAAAAATCAGGTAAATGAGGTTCCGCGGGGTGATGAAGAAGAGAAATGATTAAGAGCATGACGGGGTTCGGTAGTGCAGAGTTAAAGAGTGAAGACAAAACAGTTCATATTGAAATACGCTCTTTAAATAATAAATACCTAAAAATTAATACCAAGATTCCAGAAACGTTAGCTGGTTTTGAAGAGAGGATTGGTAAATTACTCAAAACGGTCTTGTTGCGAGGTACGGTTAATCTATCAATTGATTATAAGGTGTTGAACCAAGAGCCTCGCTGTTTTATAAACAAAGATGTTCTGAAAGAGTATTATCAACTTATTAGTGAGACCCGGAATGAAATATCTTTTCAAGAGGACGTATCGTTTGAAAGTCTTATTGCCCTTCCCGGGGTCTTGGAGTATAAAAAGGATGATAGGGATGGAGAGGGTGTTGACGATGGTTGGAGTGAATTGGAGGAACTGCTAGGGGCTGCGATTCATGACTTAGATCTCATGAAACAGATTGAGGGGAAAAATCTTCAGACAGAAATAGAAAAGTGGACAAAGCGGATCTCTCTCTTAACCGACGATATCGAAAGTAAGACACAAACGGTTGTCGAGAAATATAGAGATCGTATCCATAAAAGGGTGCAATCGTTACTGGACGGGACAAATATCGCCATTGAGAAAGATGATCTGTATAAGGAGATTGCTATCTTTGCCGATCGTTGTGATATTTCCGAGGAGCTGGGGAGATTGAGGAGCCACCTTACTATGTTTTGGGATGTGATGGAGAGTGATGAGCCCGCTGGAAGAAAGCTTGAATTTATCGTACAAGAGATGTTCCGTGAAGCAAATACGATAGCATCTAAGGCAAACAATACGGACATTGTGAGGCAGGTCATCGAAATAAAAACAGAAATTGAACGGATAAAAGAGCAAGTATTAAATATCGAGTAATTGTTAGAAATTATGTACCACGGTGAATAAAACTGGTCGATTAATAATACTATCAGGGCCATCCGGGAGCGGAAAAACTACTCTATGCCAACAGTTGATGAAGGATTCGCGTGTGAAGCGCTCGGTCTCCTATACAACGAGAGAACCGAGAGCTGGAGAGAAAGACGGGGTTGATTATCATTTCATTAAAAAGGGAAGATTTGAAAATCTTATTAAAGATGATAAGTTATTAGAGTATGCCGAATACTGCGGATCATATTATGGCACCCCTATAGAGCCCCTCAAAGAGGCGATGAGAAAGGGTGATCTCTTTGTTCTTGCTATAGATGTAAAAGGCGCATTACAGGTTATGGAGAAGATTTCTGAGACGACCTCTATCTTTATCTTGGCACCGGATGAGGGTACTTTGCGGAAGAGATTAGAAGGCAGGGTCACTGATAACACAACGGATATTAACAAGAGGGTTGAAGAGGCGGAAATTGAATTACAGTATCGTGATCATTATGATTACTGCATTGTAAATGATAACTTAGAAAAAGCGGTAAATGAGATTAAGGATATCCTCGGCCTGACCTGAATGGCAGACTGAGAAAAGTAACGAATTGAACCAGATTTATTCAAAGTTCTCGATGACTCATGAAAAGAGATATTGTACTCGGTGTTACCGGCAGTATAGCGGCTTTTAAGGCAGCGGAGATAGTTTCTACACTACGAAGTCAAGGGTTTTGTATCACGGTGATAATGACGAAGTCTGCACAGGAATTTATCGACCCATTGACCTTTCGCACTCTTTCCCAAAACAGGGTTATAACCGATCTTTTTATTGAGGATGCAGTTTACGATCCGCAACATATTTCGCTGGCTAACAAGGCGGGGATTATTGCCATTGCACCGGCAACTGCTAACATCATTGGGAAATTGGCATCCGGGATTTCAGATGATGCGCTAACGTGTGCAGTTGTGGCCTCAGAGGCACCTGTCTTAATTGCGCCCGCCATGGATGATAGGATGTACCTAAATCCGATAACGCAAGAGAACATTCGAAAACTTAAAGCTCTCGGGTATAAATTTATTGGTCCGAGAGAGGGAAGATTGGCATCGGGTCGAATTGGTGTGGGAAGAATGGAGGAGGTTGAGATCGTGGTGCAATCGATCATCGATGAACTGGATGATCTGTCAGAGAAAAAGATGGATGTGTTAAATTCGGATAGTGATGGATGAGATAAAGGTAAAGATTAAGAGAAAAAAGGGGTGCAATGATCTGCCTTTGCCAAAATATATGAGTCATGCTGCAAGTGGCATGGATCTTTATGCGGCGGTTGAAGAACAGACGTTTTTGGGGAAGGGAGAAATCAAGCTAGTCCCAACCGGTGTCTTCGTCGCTTTGCCTTATGGTTATGAGGCTCAGGTTCGACCAAGGAGTGGTTTGGCGTTGAAATTTGGGTTGACGCTAGTTAACTCACCAGGAACGATAGACAGTGATTATCGAGGAGAAATCGGCATTATCTTGTGCAATCTAGGAGCGCAAGAATTTTTGATTGAACGAGGAATGCGAATTGCGCAATTGGTAGTACAGCCTGTTGTACGTGCAGTGTTGGAAGAGGTAGAGGACTTAGAGGAGACTCACCGTGGTGATGGAGGCTTTGGTCATACGGGGCATTGAGTGCAGAATGCACTGTACCGAAGCATTCTTGTACAGACTGAAACTCCATCTAACCCGACCACAGTAACATTTGGTCTTGTAGAAATCGGTGGATTGAGTATCTTTATCGTAACTCATCTACGTCTTCGAAAAACACTCAATATATTGTGTCTGTTTTCAACCGATTTGTCTGCAGTAATAGTCATAAATTAGCAGGTGAAAGGGGCTAATTTATCCATGGAGAGAGTTAAGGTTTTTCATTCAGTATATTCAATGCTTATTTTTACCATAGCACTATTTATGTTAATAAGCATTGCCACATTCTCACCAAACGATCCACCATTCGGGAATTATCCACTCAACAATCCTGTAGAGAATTGTTGCGGTAAGTTGGGGGCAGGAGTTTCTGGCTACCTGATCTCTAGCATCGGAGTGATTTCATATCTTCTCTCCCTATTAATAGGCGCACTGGGAATTCTCCTGTTTTTGAGAAAGAAAATAGAGATCTTATGGGTAAAGATATTTGGTGGGGTATTGCTTATTTTATCAATTACGCCAATATTGAGCATTTTTAGCTTCTCTGTAAAAGCGGTTAAACTGCCTCCTGAAGTGGGGGGGATCTTTGGTATCGTTACTTCACTTAAACTGATGGAGTATCTTGGTGTGCCCGGTGCGAGTATATTGCTAACGTTGGGATTGCTGGTATCGATAATGCTTATTTCCGATAAAAGCTTGGAACCCCTCGTTCTTTGGGCCTATAAAAAGTGTAAGGGGATCAACTTTTATCATCCATTAGCACGAGGATATGTTGGTAAAATTATGGAAAGGGTACCGTCTCGGAGAACCTTGGAGCTGGTAGATCGTACCTGCGAACTGGAAGAGCCGATCGGGAAGAGCGATGAGATTACACCAAAGGTAAGGGTGAGATCGGCAGATAGTGACGAAAAACCTAAAAAGCGGGATAGGCTTACGAGAAAAGAGGCCGCTCGTTTTAGCACAGACCAAGATTACGTCTATCCTCCACTCGAACTCTTAGATGAACTTAAAAATTACAAATTCGATAATGATGAACATGTGATGGAGAAATCCGAGGTCTTAAAGCGGACCTTGGGACAATTTAATGTAATAGCTGAGATAGTGGGAATTGAGAGAGGGCCATCGGTTACCATGCATGAACTTGAGTTGGCCCCGGGTACAAAGCTTGGAAAGGTCTCTTCTCTTGCAGATGATATTGCTATCGCCCTCAAGGCACCGAGTATCCGTATCGTTGCTCCAATACAGGGGAAATCTACAATCGGAATAGAGGTGCCGAATACCCATCGTAAACCGGTAAAGATGCGTGAGTTGTTTGGGACCGCGGATACGGTTATTCAGTCTCAATCGATACCACTTCTCTTGGGGAAGGACATTGCCGGCTATCCGTTGATTGCAGATCTTGCCACTATGCCGCATCTCTTGGTTGCCGGTACTACCGGTTCTGGTAAGTCAGTATGCCTTAACTCCATTATTTTAAGTATACTTTTGCTCCAGCACCCTAAAAACCTCAAACTGTTACTGATCGACCCAAAGATGGTTGAGTTTACCCCTTTTAAAGATGTTCCGCACTTGATCACACCCGTTGTTACCGACATGAAGAGGGCGGCGGCAATATTGGAATGGGCGGTCAACAAGATGGATGAACGGTATGCGCTCCTTGCAAGAGCCGGTGTAAGAAATATATCAGGGTATAACAAGTTAGATGAATCAACAAAACAGAAACGGTTAAACCCCGAAGGGGATGCGTCTATTGATGAGGATACGTTTTTTATGCCCCATTTAGTCATAGTTGTTGATGAATTGGCAGACTTGATGATGGTTGCATCGAAAGAGGTGGAGGCCTCCATTATCAGGATCTCTCAGAAATCAAGGGCCGTTGGCATACACCTCATTGTTGCAACACAAAGGCCCTCAGTTGATGTTATAACGGGATTAATAAAATCCAACCTCCCCTCAAGAATCGCCTTCTACGTATTCTCGAAAGTGGATTCACGCACAATCCTGGATCAAAATGGTGCGGAAAAGCTTCTCGGGCGCGGTGATATGCTCTTTTTACCTCCCGGTACCTCCAAGCTGGAACGGGTCCAAGGCACCTTTGTGAGTGAGGAGGAGGTGAATAGGGTTGTGGAATTTTTAAAGGAGAGATCGCATCCGGAGTTTAGTCCGGAACTAAAAAAGGTACAAGGTTCACTCAAAAAGAGTGATGCTGTGAGGGACGATCTATATGATGAAGCAATTAGGATTATATTGGAATCACAGCGAGGTTCCGTTTCGTTATTACAACGGCGCCTAGAGATCGGATATTCCCGTGCAGCAAGGTTAATAGATCTGATGGCCGAGGATGGATTTGTAGGTGAATATAAGGGGAGTCAGGCAAGAGAGGTGTTTGTAACACTTGATGAGTGGGATGCCCAGAGGAGCCAGAATTAGTGGTTGAACCAAACTAACCCACCTACTGCGTTGCTGTAATCATTCCGTGATCCTTATGTACTTGAGTACGTTCCGGTTCCGAAATGATTGCGCGCCTTGTATCTGGGCAGTTTTCGATCAACCACTGGATCTCAGTGTAAGCTAAATTGAACGATTCGTGATCATGAAATGTAGGGGCTATTTCCCAAACAGCCTTTATTAAGCAACTCATTTGGGAAATGAACCCTACATTTAGTGATTAACTAAAGTTAAATCCCCTTTGGTTCTCTTTCTTGAGGGGGAGTTATTTGAAGGAGGGTAACTTTCTATGGGTGTTGAGTTAGACAAAGCAGATGTACCCCAAAAAGAGCCAGGTCATGGGGGAAACGGGCTCTTTAACCTCCCGAACAAATTGACCCTATCAAGATTGGTCCTATCCATTGTCTTCTTCTTCCTGCTCTCGTATCGTTTTTTTGATTTCGCTTTGGTGGTTTTTTCCCTGGCTGCCATTACCGACTGGTTTGACGGATATTATGCGAGAAAGTGGGGGCAATCGACAGACCTTGGCCGAATTGCCGATCCTTTTGTCGACAAGGTGATTATCTGCGGTGGGTTTATCTTCATGATCCCTCTTGCAGAGGAGATTGTTGCTCCCTGGATGGTGATTGTCATTGTGATGCGGGAATTCTTTGTCAGCAGTATAAGGGGTTATTCGGAATCCAAGGGTGTCCCTTTTGCGAGTAATATCTGGGGGAAGACCAAGATGTTTTGCCAATCGATAACGATCCTTGTGCTGATCCTGTACATAGCGCACTTCAGTAACCTAGGTTGGGCTGGATATGTTGTGTCCGCCTGTGTGTGGATTACAGTTATCGTTACACTCTTTTCCGCCATCTTTTACCTCCTCTCCGGCAAGAAGGTCCTTCTTGCATCGTAATTGTGATACAGGTTCGGGGGGGAAATAGCTTGGTTAACTTCTTCTAAGGTGAATCTCGATGTTGTGCTGTATTGATAGAATGAATTAATATAGGCTGTTGTTTTAAATCACTAATCAAGATGTGGTGACCCCATTCATTGCCATCCATTGTTTAAGCTAAATTAAGCGATTTTTTAAGTTCAAAAGTGATAGTATTGATTTAATATAGTAATTATTTGTAAATTTATATTATCCAGGAAGTGATATAAAAACCACCCATTTGCTACGCTTTTTCCCTCTTTGTTAAGGAGGGATATTGTGATATAAGCGTTTGTTCTAACATGGTTGTTTCAACATGATTAATATTTAAGGATTCAGAGATATGAAGTCTTCAAAATATATAGCTGCTGGTATATCTGTAGTTGCCGTAATTTGGGTTTTGTCCGGTATTTTTTTCTCAGGACCCGGAGGGAATGCCAAAGAATCAGAGGTGGGTGCAGCTTTTACTACACAAGATGCAGAAGTTCGTATCAGGAATATAGCAGCACAGCCATATGCAAATGATATTGTAGTAACAGGGCGTACAAATGCATCGCGCACCGTTCATATTAAGGCCAAAACCAAAGGCCAGATTCGGGAAATTCTGAAAGAAAAAGGAGCTTGTGTTGAAGAGCATGAAGTTATCGCGAGGATTGAATTGAGTGACCGCGAAGCCAAAGTAAGAGAAGCAAAGCAACGATTTGCGCAAAGACAAATGGAATATGATGCAGCCAAGTCATTGGAAGGCAAGGGATTTAACTCAAAGGTTACATTAACACAATCCCTTGCTGACCTTGAAACGGCACGTGCAGTATTGACAAAGGTAATGATTGATCAGGAAAATACAAAAATAAAAACGCCTTTTAAAGGTTTGATTTACGATCAGGTGATTGAAGTAGGCGATTATGTTTCAGTTGGTGATACGATGTTTACGATTGTAGATATGGACCCGATTGAACTGGTAGTCTTTGTTTCAGAACGCAATATATCCAGCATCAAGTTGGGGCGTGAAGCATCAGCAGTATTTTTTAATGGTGATACTGTCACGGGCAAGGTAAGCTACATTGCCCCTGTTGCAGATCAAGCAACAAGAACATTCCGTGTCGAAATTTCAACTCCCAATCCTGATTATTCACTTAAAGACGGTCTGACTGCAAAAGTCAGGATTTCTGTAGAGAATAAAGAGGCACACAAAATCTCACCCTCTGTTCTGTCACTGAATGACGTGGGACAGATCGGAGTAAAGATTGTAGATGCTCAGAATAGAGTACAATTTGTTCCAGTAACGATTTTGTCAGATACCTCAGATTATATGTGGATTCTCGGGCTTCCGGATAATGTAAGACTAATTACGGTGGGACAGGATTTTGTATCCCACGGCCAGACTGTTCGTCCGGTAGTGGCGGATGGAGATGGTCTGTTATGATTCATGCCGCTATCCACCACAGCCGAACGGTCATTTCTATATTGATTTTGCTGCTTATTGTTGGCACGTATGCCTATATCAATATTGCGAAAGAGTCCTCACCAGATATCGATATTCCACAAATTTATATCTCCATGTCTCTGGAAGGGATATCCCCTGACGATTCCGAGCGGTTGTTACTGCGCCCGATGGAGCAGGAACTGTCCACTATCGAAGGTGTAAAGGAGATGAAATCCACTGCCTATCAGGGTGGAGGCTTTGTTCTATTGGAATTTCAGGCTGGATTTACCAAGGACAAAGCCCTTGATGATGTACAAAAAGCCGTGGATCAGGCCAGACCTGAATTACCTGATGATGTTGAGGAACCGAGTGTTACAGAGGTAAATTTCAGCCTGTTCCCGGTTCTGGTTGTCACGCTCTCTGGCAATCTGTCAGAACGGATACTGTTGAAAATAGCACAAAATTTGCAAGATAGAATTGAAGCTATCTCCTCTGTGTTGGATGTAAATATTGCAGGTGACAGAGAGGAGCTTGTTGAAATCCTCGTAAATCCTGAGTTACTTGAGAGCTATGCGTTAAATGGCAACGATATCCTGAATTTATTTACCGTGTCAAATCGTCTTGTTGCAGCAGGTAATCTGGATACCGGAGCCGGACGTTTTGCGATAAAAGTACCCGGCCTTTTTGAAACTGTTCACGACGTCCTGAACATGCCCTTGCGTGTAAACGAAGACTCTGTCATCAAGGTACATGATGTCGCGGAAATTCGCCGAACCTTCAAAGATCCTAATAGTATTGCACGTCTACACGGAGAGCGGGCTATTGCGCTCGAGGTGGTTAAACGTTCAGGTGAGAATATTATTGACACGGTAAAAGCGGTACGCAATGTAGTCGAGGAAGAAAGTACATTTTGGCCTCAAGGTGTTGAAGTCTCTTTCACACAGGACGGATCAAAGACAATCAAGATAATGCTGCTTGATTTACAAAACAACGTGATTAGTGCTATTATTCTGGTGATGATAGTAGTTATCTTTGCGCTTGGTGTCCGTACTGCAACGCTAGTAGGGATTGCCATTCCCGGTGCTTTTTTGACAGGTATTTTTGTTATCTATGTAATGGGCCTGACGGTCAACATCGTTGTACTCTTTTCCCTTACCCTTTCAATTGGAATGTTAGTCGATGGTGCTATTGTTGTTACCGAATACGCAGATCGGAGATTGTCAGAAGGAATCCCTCGACACAAGGCTTACGGTGAAGCGGCAAGGCGTATGACATGGCCGATCATATCTTCAACCGCAACGACATTGGCTGCATTTGCACCGCTTTTGTTCTGGCCTGATACTGTTGGTGAGTTTATGAAATATATGCCAATCACTCTGATCGCTGTCCTTGCTTCATCCATGCTCATGGCGCTTATTTTTGTTCCGACACTGGGAGCTTTGTATGGAAAGCCCGGCGCAGCCAGTGATCCAAAGATGATGCAGATGTTAACTGCTTCGGAAGAGGGAAATCTCAAAACAATTCAAGGTTTTACCGGATGGTATCTTTCTGTGTTAGAAGTTGTGCTAAAACGTCCAGGGAGAATCCTTCTAATGGCTCTGGCGCTGCTGGTTACTGTTCAGTTTGCTTACATGAAATTTGGAAAAGGAGTTGAGTTTTTCCCAAGTATTGAACCGGATTTTGCGTCGGTCTTGATTCATGCCAGAGGTAATCTGTCCATTTACGAACAGGATAAATTGGTAAAAGAAGTGGAAGATCTAATCCTTGAAGTTGACGGCATTGAGACTATGTACTCACGAATTGGAACATCAAAACAGAAGGGAACGGATCTGCCAGAGGACTCAATTGGACAAATACAGATCGAATTTACCGATTGGGATACACGCAAATCGGCAAGTGAAATTTTAAATGAAATTCGAGAAAGAACGAGCCGTCTGGCAGGTATTTTTGTCGAGACACGCGAACAGGAGGAGGGCCCAGCAGCCGGTAAAGCCGTAGAAATTCAAATCTCCTCTCGCTTTCCGGAGAAGCTGGAACCGGCAACTGTACAAATTCTAGGTATTCTGGAAGAACTGGGTGATTTTCGGGATATCGAAGATACAAGAGCACTTCCCGGTATTGAATGGGAGCTGGAAGTTGACAGGGCACAGGCTGCAAAATTCGGGATGGATATAACTACTATTGGCTATTATATCCGCATGATAACAAACGGTTTGAAAGTAGCTGAATACAGGCCGGATGACAGTGATGATGAAATCGATATTGTAATTCGTCATGGCACAGGACAGCGCACGCTGGACCAACTGGACCGCGTTCGTATTGAAGGCGTTGACGGATCAGTTCCGATTAGCAGTTTTGTTAGTCGGTCTGCACAACCGGCCGTTGGTGTCATCTATCGCTCGGATCAAAGGAGAATTGTGACGATAAAGGCCGATTTACCACCTGAGATAAACATTAATGCAAAGGTCGAACAGATAAAGGGATGGTTGAACAATAATCTCGATCAGATTGATCCGGAAGTAGAAATCACATTTAAAGGTCAGGACGAAGACCAGCGTAATTCACAATCGTTTCTGACTAAAGCTTTTATCGTTGCATTGTTTATGATGGCTATAATTCTGGTTACACAGTTTAACAGCTTCTACAGTGCATTTTTGATTCTGACGGCTGTAATCATGTCTACAATTGGAGTGATGATTGGTTTGATGGTGACTGGTCAACCATTCGGTATTGTTATGACTGGAGTTGGAGTAATTGCCCTGGCCGGAATTATCGTGAATAACAATATCGTGCTGATTGATACGTTTGATCATTTACGCCGCCAATATGGCGACAGCATGGATATCCGCGAAATTATCCTGCGCACAGGAGCGCAGCGTCTCCGTCCTGTCCTGCTGACAACGATCACGACGGTTATAGGACTTATGCCTATGGTCCTGCAGATGAATATTGATTTTATATCACGTAAAACCAGTTTTTGCTCACCCTCAACACAATGGTGGGTCCAGCTCTCAACAGCGATTGTTTTTGGTCTCAGCTTTTCAACTGTTTTAACACTTTTTGTCACACCCGCAGCCTTGATGTGGCGAGAAAACATTGCACCAGTAATAGGTAATCGAAAAAAGTGTTTGTGGAGATTCAAATCAAAAGAAAATTCTTCGCTCGTGATTTGAACGTTAATGACCTGGCGACCTTTCCATAGGAATGATTTAAACATATACCCATTACAAATTTAATTATAAATTAATAAATGTGTTACATTATTTAGTATCCCCTGAAAAATTCCAAAGTCCTTATAGATTAAGGGAGAAAACGGTTTTTAAGTATGTTAAAATTGCAAAAAAATAGTAGAAACTACCTAAAAACTGGAGGATTTTTTATGAAAGCAAAACCGAAATCACTTCAAATGGAACTGTTTAAAACACCCCTGGAAAAGATAGTAAATCTCAAGCATCCTCTTTGTATTTTAGGAACAAAAATACAGTGGCCTGAATTTGATAGGACATTTGGTACGCTCTACAGTGAGGGCAAGGGAAGGCCAGCCAAGCCTACACGATTACTGGTAGGTCTTCACTATTTAAAACACACGTATAGCTTGAGTGATGAGGAAGTAGTATTGCAATGGGTAGAGAATCCGTACTGGCAACATTTTTGTGGTAATGAGTATTTTGAACATGAGTTTCCCATAGACCCTAGTTCCATGACAAGGTGGCGCCAGCGTGTAAGCGAAGCGGGTATGGAAAAACTCCTTGATGAGACAATTAAGACTGGTTTGGAGATAGGGGTTTTAAAGAAAGCCAGCATGAACAAACTTAATGTGGATACGACGGTGCAGGAGAAAGCAATAAGTTTTCCGACAGATGCAAAGCTTTATCATCGTATGCGAGAGAAGCTAGTAGAATTATCTAAGGAATGTGGAGTAGAGCTTCGTCAGAGTTACACGAGGAAGTCAAAGTATTCATTACTGATGAGGAGTCGCTATGCGCTGTGTCGTCAGATGAGAAGGTCGAAGAGGGAGCTGAAGAATGTAAAGAAATATTTGGGGAGGGTAGTACGAGACATTGAGAGAAAGATAGAAGGTAATGAGGAGTTTGTGGGGGTATTTTCAGATTCGTTGACACTGGCACGACGCTTACTCAGCCAAAAGCGTCAAGACAAGAATAAGGTTTACAGTATTCATGCTCCGGAGGTTGAATGTATTTCCAAGGGTAAGGCACATAAAAAATATGAGTTTGGTTGTAAGGTAAGCGTGGTAGCAACATCAAAGGAGTGTTTTATTGTGGGGATGAAGGCACATCATGGTAATCCTTATGATGGTCATACCCTGAAGGATGCTGTAGCTCAGGCAGAACGAGTATCAGGACTGAAGGCAAGGGATATTTATGTTGATCGTGGATACCGGGGTCACAATTACACAGGAGAAGCGGAGGTACATGTTGCAAGGAGAGGAGTTAAAAAATTGCGAGCGTCGCTAAGAAAATGGTTAAGGCGAAGATCGGCTATTGAAGCGGTAATTGGCCATGCAAAGGCAGAGGGAAGGTTAGGGAGAAATTACCTTCTTGGGGAAGAAGGAGACAAGATCAATGCTATTCTATCAGGATGTGGTTACAATATAAGGAAGCTCCTGAGGGTGCTTCTTTTTTGTCTGTTTTTTATAAGGCAAAGATCGTTGTCGACAAGCCGATATAATCTTGAAACATAAGAAGTATCTTGTTTTTATCTAAAAAAAAGACTTTTTCAGGTCCGACTATTTATGTGTATTAGCACATACTCAAAAAGGTGTTAAGCAACGACATGGATGTCGTTGTAGCAATTTTGACAGAGTTCTGTAGGATGCACTAACTCGTACTATTTTATTTTGTTATAACCCTTAATCATATTCTTTTAATAACGATTCCAGTGCCACCTCTTTGCTTCCCTCATCACTCTCAACTATGCTTTTGACTTTATCAAGAAATGTGTAACTATCGTCAATTTTGTCTCTGAGGATTAACTTTATGATCAGAATGAGGCTAATCTTTTTTGCATACTTCTCAGCATGGGGTGGAGGAAGGGCTTCGATTTTCTTTTTCAACTCGATGTTTTGGTAGATGAGGTCAAGAGAGGGGGTAAGGGTGCCCGTAAAGTCATCAAATATGACATGATCTTTTTGTATACCAAGGTTATTTGCTGCAGCATCGATAACGGTTACGGTCATCGGGGCGGGACCACACAAATAGAAGGTTGTGCTGGGATCAGGTGAGACGTACTCAGTGAGCAAAGGGCCGATAAAACCCGTTTTACCCAACCATTTCTCTCCACTTTCATCAATTAACCTCTCGTTGTAAATATCTTTCCTTAGTTCCTCTGAAGCCAGATTAAGACACTCTTTATCTAAGCTGTTCATTTCTGACGGGTCATCTCCTTTAAACGCACCAGACAGTACGGGTATAAATTCAAAATTGGGATATCTCTTCTCCCGGTTTAACCATCTTGCTATATATCGTAATGGTATATCCTGGAATCTCCTTTCACCGAGGAAGAGTAATATCTTCTCCTGACGTCCTTCATTGAACCACTGTTCCATCAGGGCAAGGATTGGAGCCAAACCGGCACCACCTGCGATAAAAACCGCATTGTGTTTCTCCTTCTTAAGGTAAAAGTTTCCATAGGGACCAGTAAACTTGATCCTATCTCCGACCCATAGATTCCAGATTGATTCGTCTTGGATATAATCTTTTATACAGCGTGGCCCAATACACGGTACGCCTCCCTCTTCGATCGGAACACGGGGGTTAATGGGTGCGATCCTTGTAATCAATTTGAATATGTCTTTTCTTGTCGTAGCTATCGAATAGGAGCGATATATGTCCATTCCAGGGGTATAGGGAATAAAACCTTTCTCAATCTCCTTGCAGTAACACTCGATCTGATCACCAAATTCCTTGTAATGTTCCTCCACATAATCATCGGGGAGTCGTATCTGTATATATTGTCCAGGAACAAAATCAAACTTTTGAAACGGGTAGAGGTGTATTTCATACTTGTCGCTGGTGAGTTGTATCTTTTTCACGACCCGTGCGGTATATTTTTTTACATGTAGAGTCGACCTCGGGAGATATACATCAATATCTTTGTCTATCCTCACCTGACAGGAGAGTCTCGTATATCCGTCACCCTTGCCCTCTTCGAGAAACTCCCTCGTCTCTTTTCTAGCCCTGCTATCAAAGAGGGGGATCTCGGTAGGTGCATAGGGACCCATATCGGTAAGCAGCTTAACCTTGCATTGTCCACAGGTTGCATTTCCGCCGCATCCGGAGGAGATATGAAATCCCTTGTTTTGAAGAATGGTGAGCAATTTCTCCCCACCTTCGAAATCTAGCTCCTTTGTGAATGCATCATCACTGTTAATGGTAAGATGCAGCTTCTTCCCTTTGCCGAACAGCTGGTATGTTATCTCACTGAGACCGGACAGGGAGAGCATGAGTGCGACAATAACGATTATGGAGAGTATGACAGGTGTTAGCATTCCTTCGATCTCTTGATTATATATGGTCTTTCCATTATTAAGCCTTCTTCAGACAGGATTTACAATTCAATCTGGATACAAACCATATCTATCCTATTGTTATGTTAAACCAAACAACTTCACTGCGTGATGAAAACTCACAAGTTAAACTAAAACTGTCCAGATACAAGGTGCGTAATAATTTCGTAATTCTCACGTACTTGAGTACGTTCCGGTTACAAAATTATTACAACGACACGGTAGGTGGGCAGTTTTAGTTTAACTTGTTCAAAAGATATTTATCATTCCTATCCCCGTAAAAATTGCTGCCATGATTCCCAAGAGGAAAATTGCCAGCGAATCCTCATCCCATGAATTCGATGCAACAAAAAGTCTTTGACGTCGCAATACCGCAAGCCAGACACAAACCATGAGCCAATGGAGACCAAAGCCAAATGCGGAAACAGTTGTAGACCAAAACGAGAGGCCTGATGGGATGGTAAAGGTGGAACTTGCAAGGACGATACAATTTACAGTAATGAGCTCAAGAAACTGACCCATTTGCTCATATATGTCCATTGCAAAACGCCGGAGCAGCACTCCCAGTATCTGTACAAATGTAGCAATGGTAACGATAAATACCGTTAGGTAGAAAATCTTTTCCAGTCGTAGGGTAACTGGAGAGATGGTGGCAACGTAATCACTTACGTTAAGTAAAACTTTATTGTACACTATCCAATTAAGGCTTGTAGATAAGGTGACAACAATGACGACTGCCAAACCCATTTTCCATGCGGCATCAATCTGTCTTGATTTGTTTAAGAGAGGACAGATTCCCAGGAGCTTACTCAATACGATACCGTCAAAAAAGAGGGCACTCAAAAATAGGGGGAGTAAGAGTTTTAGTTGGTTCTGGAATGGTGAAAATGCCTTTAGATTTAAGAGCAGACTCACGAAAAGAACGGCTCCCACTCCCAGAGTGATGAGAAATTTTCTCGACATCTTCGGTAATTTCGGTTTTGGGGGAAGAGGGTGAGCTTTAGGTGCAGTCGCTTCAGATGTTTCTTGTTGAGGTCTCTCCTGCCAAACAACACCTGTTTTGACAAATAGAGGTCTGAGCATGAGTCTCCATAATGCCAGAGCGAAAAACCCTCCCACTGGCGTTATCATTAATACCACAACCGGGAAACTCTCGGGTAGCACCCGGAAATTTAGTATCGTTCCAAATCCCAAGGGTTCTCTCATCAGGGCCAGAAAGATAAGGGCGATAGAGTATCCCAGACACGCCTTTAAGATCTTTTTTTGCGCATCCCAGAATTCGTAGGTCAGCCCTTCAGAGATTACGGCAAGGACGATGCAGTTTGTGGTGATAAGGTCAATATAGGCTTGGATACTGAAGGCAATCCTGGGAACTATCGCCTGCGCTATCAGGTTAAATATAGCAACAAATACCGATACGATTATCATGAGGAGCGTTATCTTGTGGTGTGTACCGGATGACAGTATCAATTTCCTAAAAGGATAGACAAGGCAAAAACTACCACAGGTAACAAAGATTACGCCAACGTTCATGGTAAGCGAATTTTCCATCTTGTTGGTCACGGCCAGTGCAGAACAGAAACCGAGCCCTGCAGCGGCAGATATGATATAATTATCTCGTAAGAAGAATTTCGCTGCTTCTCTTATATATCTCGCAAGGACATTCATTCTCTTGTTGCCTCAATTTCGTGCCAGAAGGTTTCCATTGCTTCGTTAATCATCTTTTCCAATCCTATACTTGAGTAAGAAGCACCAGTAATGGCATGTACTTCGTTGTTATCCAAGATCTCTCTACCTCTCACAAATGAGAGTTTTGGTCTCACCTTTTTCCCGATAAACTGCCTCTTAAATTCATCATCAGTCATCCTGCCTCCCAAGCCGGGTGTCTCAGCATGATCCAGCACTTCAATCCCCTTTATTGTCTCCTGGTCAGGAGCCACACAGAGAAAGAGTGAGATGTCAGCAGCCTTATTGAATCCATATCCGAATTTTGTTACCACAAATCCTGTACCCTCCAAATTTCCCTCTTTGTAGTACCGAAAGAGCTTTCTCTCTTCATTATCTTTATCAAATTTTCTTATTGGGCTATCTGAAATTTCGGTTATTGGTAGCTCTTCAACGGTTATGTTCTCATCAAAAACCTTTTTGATATCGTCTTTATCAGGACTGCTATATGGAAAGCCAACAAATTGTCTCTCTTCGATTTTATAGGGGATATCAAAGATATCAAGGACAGATTTTTTCAACTTTATCTCATGATATCTTGCTATTTTCGGAGAAGTGGCAAAAAAGATGGTGAGCAATAGGGTACATGGTATTGCCGTAATGAGGATGATCGTAAAACCCCTCGTTATAATGGTGCTTGTCTCATTCATTTTCTTACGTCTCTTCTCTATTAACTATCGATACTTAATCCTTAAAACAATAGATTGGATCGGGATTCCTATGAGATTCATAAGTAAGATGGCATACATGACCCCTTCAGGGATAGGGGTAAAATTTCTGATTACTACGGTAAGAAAACCGCAGCCAACGCTAAATATCCACTTACTCGTCTGATTGTACGTTGTTGTGATCGGATCCGTTGCCATAAAGAATGCAGCAAAGATAAGCCCCCCGCTCATGAGCTGTAGCATTGGAGGCACAACTGTCACTCCCCTAAGGAGAGAGAACATGAGAGCGAAGAGGTATACGCTCCCTAAAAAAGCAACAGGAATTCTCCAATTAGCAATCCGTTTCCTACACAACCATATTCCGCTGATGATTATGGCAATCCGACAGGTTTCTCCCAGGGAGCCAGAACCTGTCCCGAGTAACAGAGATATGTACGATGTTACCTCTCCTGTTTCTTGATAGAGCATTAGAGGAGTTGCATGGGTAACAGCATCTACCCCATATTGTAAAGATTGCAGGGTTGGGAGAGTCGTAAGGGGTTCCTGCCAGCCAAAGACAATTACAGATGGAAAACAGATCGTTAGGATCAAACGACCTAAAAGGGCCGGGTTCACAAGATTGTTTCCAACCCCTCCCAGGATATTTCGGAACAGTATGCTGATGCCTGCTCCCACACCGATAAACCAGAGTGGAGCCTGCGGTGGCAGGAATGCGGGGATAAAGAGACATGTTACAAATCCACCTTCATTTATCCTCGACTCTCTGGCAAGGATGACCCAGAATACATCAACAATAAAAACACCGACAACCAGAGATACAATTATCTTTGGGACAACACAGAAAAAACCGTAGAGGTAAATGGCGGGGAGGATCCAACCAAAAACCAACGCCACAATGACACCACCCATATACTGTTTTACATCCATTTGATCTCGAATGAAGGGTGGGTACTTGGCGGTATCCTTTGCACTTCTCATAAGTCCGTCAAAGGCCTCGAAAAGTGACCCGAAAAGGAAATTTACCTTGGGTCGTCTCTCAATAAATGTTCCAATCCTGTTGAGATTTTTATTTACAATCGGTTCTATCTTTTCAATTGTTTTTTTCATTATTATTATATTACTGCTCGGTAAAACCTTCTTTCTTCGAAAGTTCTTTGGGTCTGAAAAGAAGTTGAAAATGGCTAAAGTTTAAGTGAGCTAAAGTTATAATCAAAAGTATATTTTTCATTTAGGCAATTTAGGTCACTTCAAACTTGGTTGCAGCTATGCCGCTATAACTTACACTCCTTAATAACCTGAAGAAGTTCTAGTTTTGATGGACAGATGAAGCTGCAGAGTCCGCACTCTATACATTTTTCTAACCGGTAATGGTATGCCCTCTCTTTCTCTCCTCGTGTATGACAATGCCAGAAGAGGGCGGGTTCTAAATCGACCGGGCATATATCGTCACAATAATTACAGTATACGCAGTTTCTCGGTTCACCCATAAGGTTTGTCGTAAAAAGCAATTCGTCCAATTTTAGATAGGGAAAGGGTGTCTTATAATTTTTTTCCTCAAGAACAACAATATTTTTTGTCGACCAGTTTACTCTCTGATTCAAATCTGTTGTTTCATATCCATTGAGTGGTCCGTTAACAAATACACGGTAAGCTACATCTGCTTTGATCTTTCCCTCCAGTAACAGTCGAAGAGGTGTCCCCATTGTAACCTTAAGGATTTTGTTTTCCACTAACCCGGTTCCGGATACGGGTATGAGACGGGTACTGTATTCATTCCCTAGAAAATGGCGCTCAAATATTCCGCTAACCGTTTGAACATCTAACATGAGAATACCAATTTCAACACAATCTTGACCAGGGGTAAGATCTATCCCCAGAATTTCATTCAAGAGTAAGGTTGGGTGGTCATAAGGATATATGGGGTCCAGCAGGTGTATATGCAGCCAATCACCATACCCTTTGAACTCCTCTATCTCTCTGGTTAGATCTGTTTCATAGGTACCTATGACAACATGACTACGAGATCCATGAAAAAGTTGTGTCCGTACACGATCGAGTCGAGAAAGGAGTTCCGGTACATTATTATTGATTGAGATTGGGGTTGGAAGTGCCCATGGCTCAGTGGGGCAAAGGTTTATGATAATATGCTCAATCTGCCTATCGGGTAACGGGATGGTGCCTGTCGTTGTGGAAGCATCATATCTTACTAATTCTACTTTTTCTGAAAAAGTAACAGGATAGGCTTCAAAAAGATTAAAACCCTTTTTATAGACTTTTTTGTCTCTGTTTTTTCTTTTCATCAACAATCTGTTCTTACTGGTTTCTATCAAATCCTCTTTTCCATTGTCATAGGATTAAGTTACTAGTGCTTTTTAACATAGATTCCGGTTTTTTCAAAACAAAAAAAAGAGCCTCCTCTTATTCTCACCAATACTACCCCACCCCGATCCTAATCTTGCATCTCAACACCATCCTATTATCTGTCATAGTGCCTTTATTTAAATTGACAGTTATTCTATAAAACTTGTATAACGTTTGATTGTTCGCAATGATAATTGAAAGAGTGCCATGATTAATGGACATCTTGTTGTAAACATTATTATGATTCTCAGTGCAGCTTGGTTCATTGGAAGGGTATTTGCATGATCTGGTCTGCCGGTAGTGTTAGGGGAGTTGTTGGCGGGGCTCATCCTGGGACCACCTCTGTTGGGTATTGTTGATGCGTCTGAGCCAATTGAACTCCTGGCAGAATTTGGAATTTTCTTCCTCATGTTTCATGCAGGATTGGAGATGGACCCGAAAGAGGCGGTAGAGCGTAACGGGCCATCTATTGCAGTTGCCCTTGGTGGGTTTGTCCTTCCTTTTATTCTGGGGTTCTTTACCTCCTTGTCATCCTCATTGGTCAATTCATTATACCAAGATTTATCAAGAGGCTGAATGATCTTGAAGCGAAGACGTTTACGTTTGCTCTTATCTCTGCCTTGGTTGTTGGCTATTTAGCTGAACAGGCCGGTCTTCACTTTATATACCCATCACGAATTGGTTTTCGGTTTTCAGAACCCGATTTCACCAGAACTTTAGATCTTTCTTAATCACAAAATCCTCGACTTAGTATTACTAAGCCTCTGGTTTTGTTCAATCGAAAAATCAAAATTTCAGGCAAACTCCTGCCCCGAAATTCCTAAAACCACTTCGTAATGTGTATATTTGGCTCTTTTTTGGCCGGGCAATTTGTACGGAAGGAGATCATAGATAGGGGATTTTATCAAAAAATCAATGATCGTTTCTACAGTTTAAGTTACGGTTTCATGGTACCCATATTCTTTGTTTCCCTCTCGTTTCATCTACACTTTCAATGGAAATGGACCTTTAAGAAAGCGTGAAAATATGATGGGAATGCACAATTCTGCACTCATTTGGATCGGAACAAGAGAGAGGAAGGACTTTTCCCATTATTCGGTTTTTATAAACGTTGTGTTAATTTGTTTAAAATAGTGTACAATAACAGCTAATTTTGATACTGCATTATCTTGGACTATACTCATCCGATAATGTTTTTCGGATAAAATCCGGTATAAAATTGAGCGAGTAAAGTCCTCGGCGCCTTTTGTCCGGGGATAACTGCAACCAAGATTTGGTTTCCAGTAAAACCGAAAACCAAATCGGTTATTGTATGATACCGAGTGCTAGAACGGAAACCTTGTTGTTGAACCAATACTGTACAGATACAATAGATGCTGATTTTGAAACCGGAACACACTCGTGTACAGGAGGATTGCGGAATTTTTACTGTAACGATGTAGATGAGCAGTATCGTTTAACCACTACTGGTTAAGATTTTAAACTCTTGCTTGAATGAACACTTCACTAAGGCAATCGGAGGATAACTTTTTTTTTTTCAACAGGAGTGAAGAGCGGATGTTTCTAGATCCTCTCCTCATTGAAAGAGATCCAATTACTGCATAAAGAACCGTCTCAACAAACAGGTATAAATGAATAAGGTTTATCGTAGCTGGAGTTATCTCACTCCTATCCTTATGGATTCAGGATAGAATACATCTCTGTTTGTCCTGAATTTTAGGAGCACATAGTAATGGAATTACAAACAAAATTACTATTAATCTTAATCTTTATATTCTTAATCTCGTTTGTCACATCCGGATATTTCCAATATCTGTCTGAAAAGAGTAAGATTTTGAATAACTTGCAACGTGAGACAAAAAATGTTCGATGTGTTCTCATGGCAACACGACGTGTCTATCATCATCAATTCCTTAACAGCGAAATACCCTTGACCGAAAAAGCACTTGGATTTCTCCCGGCGTACTCCATGAGCCGTATCTCAGCTGATTTCAAAAACTGGACGGAAAACAGCTTGTATTTTTATAGTGTATCCGATCGCCCCTGTAATGCAGATGACACTGTAGATACGTTTGAAGAGGCAGCCATACGTTTTTTTCGGGAGAATCCCACGAGAAATGAGATGTTTATTTGTATTAAATCGAAAGAAGATGAACTCTTTTCCAAACGTTGCTTTGGAAATAAAACTAATTATGGCATGAGAAATAGAGTAGAGTACGGTGTTACAATGATTGACTCTAGATATACTCATCGGATAATGGTTTTCGGATAAAACCCGGTATAAAATTGAGCGAGTAAAGTCCTCGGCGCCTTTTGTCCGGGGATAACTACAACCAAGATCTGGCTTCCAGTAAAACCGAAAACCAAATCGGTTTTAGCATACATGGAAAGAGATAATCGATCGCTGATCTTTTCATATGGTTGGTTGTCTGTTGGACATTTTGCTCTAGAAAGTACTTAATCGCTTTACTTCAATTGGTAATTATGATGGAACCAAAAGCACACATACTCATTATTGATGACAATGAAGAGCTCGCTGAAGGTTTATACGATTTCTTAGAGGATAACGGTTTTTCTGTTGAGTGCAGTTATAATGGTAAAGATGCGGTAGCCCTCATGCACAGCAATAGTTTTGATATTGCCCTTGTAGATGTTAGGCTACCTGATATTGCTGGTGACGAGCTGAGTAGAAAATTGAGATACATCTCACCTTCCACTGAATTTATCTTAATGACGGCTTCTGTTTCGTTAGATAGCGTCATTGAAGCAGTGAAACAGGAACATGTTGTCTCTTATGAGATAAAACCAATAAATATGGATCATCTCTTGTCTACTATTAACCAGATTAGCAGGCGTAAGAGAGCGGATAATGAATTAAAAGAGAATTATCGGAAACAGGAGATACTGAATAGACTCCTCAAGATATCACTACATGAGAGTGATCTCTCGAATCAACTGGAAGAATCACTGGATGTGATCCTTTCCATACCATGGATGCCTACACTGCCAAAAGGAGGGATATTTCTTGTGGATTATGAAGATGAAATACTGGTAATGAAAGTGAGTCGGAGGCTGGATAAGAGACAGATTGAAATGTGTTCGTCTGTTCCTTTTGGGCACTGTATATGTGGTAGAGTAGCCAAGACAGGAAATATTATCTATAAAGAGTGTGTTGATGAGCAACATGAGAATCTTTACGAAGGAATTGTACCACACGGTCACTACATTGTTCCCATTAAGTTGAATAAAAGGGTGATTGGTGTATTGCTACTCTATCTTAACGAAAGGCAACAACGACATGAACGGGAGGAGCTGTTCTTAGAATCAATAGCGAACACGTTAGCAGGAATGATCAAACGCAAACAGGTGGAAGAGGGGTTACGCGAACAGGAAGAATCTCTTCGTGCGATCTATACAACTGCAGACAATATTGCCCTTATTACGATTGACCTTGGGGGAGAGAGTGCGAAGATATTGGATTTCAGTCCGGGTGCCGAAAAGATGTTTGGATATTGCAAAGAGGAAGTCATAAAGGAACGAGTAGCCATCCTCCATCCTCAGAAATTCATTAATGACATTTCAGCTATGGAAGAGGCTTTGAGAAGGGGGGAGAGGGGATTCTCTGGAGAGACAGTCCAGATTCGTAAGGGTGGTGAAGAGTTCCCAGTATTTTATACTATTCATCCACGTTATGATGCAAATAAGAGGGTCATAGGAGCACTCGGAGTTGTTATTGACCTCACTTCGCAGAAGAAAATAGAAAAGGAGCGTCTCAAAATACAAAAACTTGAATCTCTCGGTATCCTTGCCGGTGGTATTGCGCACGATTTCAACAACTATCTTGCCTGTATACTGGGGCATATTGCACTTGCGAAGTTGGGAATGAAGAGAGAGGATGCACCGCATAAAAACTTGGTAGAGGTAGAAAAAATTTCTTTTATAGCGAAGAAACTCACATCTCAACTCATTACCTTCTCTAAAGGTGGATTACCTATAATGAAAACATCTTCTATCAAAGAGGTGATAGAGGATTCAATTAGCTTCAGTTTGAGAGGTTCAAAAGTGACGTGTCAGATTTCTGTACCTGATAATTTGTGGCCCGTGGATATTGATGCGGGCCAGATTGGCCAGGTAATCAACAATTTCATAATTAATGCCGACCAGGCCATGCCGGATGGCGGAATAATAAGAGTTTTTGCTGAAAATGTTACCATCGACAGTAAGGAGGTTCCAACACTAAAATCGGGAGATTACGTCAAGACAACTGTTGTAGATCATGGATGTGGCATACCAAAAGAGCAGACTCACATGATATTTGATCCATATTTCACAACAAAGGAGAAAGGAAGCGGACTAGGACTTGCGGTTTGCTTCTCCATTATCAAGTGTCATGGTGGATATATCGGTGTGGAATCGGAGGTTGGGGTAGGGTCTACCTTCCATTTCTATATTCCCATATCGGAGGAACAGATAGAGATGCGGGGTGTTCAGACTGAAGCTCCCCTTAGAGGCAAGGGAAGGATATTGTTAATGGATGATGAGGTGCAAATTAGATATACAATAAGTGAGCTGCTGAGGAACATTGGATATGATGTTGAAGTGTGCAGAGAGGGGGAAGAGGCCATTCGGTTATATAGTAATGCTAAAGGAGAGGCGCGCCCTTTTGATGCTGTTATACTGGATTTAACCATTCCTGGCGGGCAGGGAGGGGATGTGGTAGTTAAGAGACTTCTTAAGATAGACCCTGATGTAAAGGCGATAGTATCTAGCGGTTATTCCAATGATCCGATTTTATCTAACGCCAAAAGCTACGGTTTCAGGGGGTGTGTTTCTAAGCCTTTTGAGATCGAAGAGCTGAATAAAGTGATACATGATGTGATTACATGCAAGGATGATTCAGGTGGAAGATAGACCTTTATCGTAGTATACCCATTACGAATTGGTTTTCGGTTTTCAGAACCCGATTTCACCAGAACTTTAGATCTTTCTCAATCACAAAATCCTCGACTTAGCACTACTAAGCCTCTGGTTTTGTTCAATCGAAAAATCAAAATTTCAGGCAAACTCTTGCCCTGAAATTCCTAAAACCACTTCGTAATGGGTATAGTCTCTTTACAAATGCTAACTGTTGTTGTATGAAGTTAGATGTTTTTCGCTTTTACCAGTGCATAACGCGTTGCTATGGGGCCGATAATTTCGTAGACAACGGTTGTTGTGACGATAATGCTGAATATTTGTCCTCCTGAGTCTGGCAAACTTGCCTTTGCCACCATGGCAAGGCCAATTGCAACACCTGCCTGTGGCATAAGGGCGAGGCCCATATAGTGTTTAATACTTTTGTCAGTTCCTGCAATGGTCCCACCAACATAAGCACCACTAATCCTCCCTATAATCCTGGAGAGGATATAGATTGAACCGATAACTCCCAGAGTGGAGAGGAGACCTATCTCTAGATGTGCGCCTGAAAGTACGTAAAGAGAACATACAACGGCCAATCTATAGTCTTTAAAGAGTCGAAGTATCGAAAGGCTGTTTTGTCAATATTGATCAATATCGCACCAAAGAACATGTTGGAGAGAAGAGGGGATATATCAAAAAAGAGAGCGACTCCTGTATTAGCTAGCACAATACCCAGTATTAGGGTGAGCATCTCTTCCTGGCTCCTGACATAAGCAGATACCTTTGTGACAATGAAGGCCAGGAGAGAGCCCAAAAGCATTGAGAAAAATATTTTTGCTGTTGCCTTTGCGGTTGTAAACAGGATAAAGAGTTCTGAGTAATGGTCGAACTGAAGTGTCTGTGCAATAGCAAGAGCAATGGAAAATATCATTATTCCCCATGCATCGTCTATGGCAACGGTGCCAAGCAGAACGTCTGTGAACGGGCCCTTTGACCGATACTGCCTGATGATCATTATTGTAGTAGCTGGAGCTGTTGCTGCTGATATTGCACCGAACAAGAGAGCTATATGGAAAGGTTGATGTGCAAGAAAGTAGGTGCCAACGGTTACGCAAAAGAGGGTAGTAATGGTAACGGAGAGTGATACAGAGAGAACGGCTTTGCCAATTTTTCTAAAATTTTTTAGGGAAAAGTTCTCTCCAATATGAAAGGCGATAAATCCAAGGACAATATTGGAGAGTAGGTCAGATGATTCCATCAACACGTTGTCGGTAATATTCAGGACATAAGGGCCGAGAACGATACCCAGGATGATGTATGAAGTTATTGCAGGGATTTTAAGATAGTTGACGATCTTCTCTGCCACAAGTGCACTTATCAGTATGATACCCATACTAAAGATTGTGTTCACGGAATAATATTCCTTTCCCTGAAGAGTGCTACGATAATGTCAAAGAGCGTAATAAAACCAATAAGTCTCTTATCCGCTGTTACGGGCATTCTCTCAACATTGTGAAGTTTCATAGCTCTTCTTGCGTCTGCTATTGTCTCATCCTCTCTTACCGTGACAACATTATTGTTCATAATGTCTGATACCCTGATAGTCTTCCCCAATTCTGCTGGAAGTTCAGTCTCCAATATATCCTCTTCGTTACTGTTGAGAAGATGCGTTGAGGTGAGCATTGTATCGAGAATAGGGTTGTGGGGGAGAAAGATTTTCATTATATTTTCGGGCGTGACGACACCCATAAGCCTTCCATCCTTGTCAATGACCGGTAGCGTGTGAAAGTTATACTTCCGGAATTTTAATATAAGCTCAGTTAATGTCTCCTCCCTAGAAACGGTTATAACGTTGCTACTCATTACCTCTTTTACTAACATCTCTTTTCTCCACTCTTGAATTAATTGTACGAAAGTTTAGCACAACTCCTCCTATCATATGATCTTACTGAAAACAGTCAAGAGTGTTTTTTTATCGTAAACCGAATTCATGCTGGAAATCATGGATCTTGCAATAGTGATACAATTGAATTTTTCACTGTTGTACCAAGTTAATTTATACCTTTACAATTTATGTAGGAAAGAGTAAATTAGGGCATTATCGACAGGTTATAGTAATCTATGCGGAATGCAGTTCCGCAGAGGTAAATCTGCATTCTACTGCTTTTTTGACGGTTGGCGTGGTTGTTTGTTGATCAAGGAGTTGAAATATATGTCTGATTATTTCGCTTGTCCAAATTGTGGAGCAGAAGTACCATCAAAGGCCAAGGCCTGTCCTGAATGCGGTTCCGATGATAATACCGGCTGGTCTGAGGATACGATGTACGATGGTCTTGATCTTCATGAGGATGATGAGAGTGAAAATGCTCGTTCATCCGCCTCTCTCTTACAAAACAGATACTTATTATATGCTATCGTAATCCTAACCCTTCTCGTGTTTATATGGATTTATGTCCTATAATGGTATTGGAAATAAAGGTTGTTTTTTTCAAGTCCTCAGCAAATTGAAAGTTTCCGAACGACATTACTCACAAAAAGAGCACCATGATTTCTCTATGAAGGGTGTCAATTACAGTAATAACGTTGTTAATCGTGATTACCATATTACGGATGATCTCTTGAATATGTACAAAAATGGTTCCTTAGCCATATTTTAGAGAAAGACAAGAGATACATGAACCGTTTTCAAGTAACAAGAAAGTGGTGTTAAAAAGACTTTCCGTTCTTAGGGATGAGAAATAAAGAGCATGTTATACTCATCTGATAATGTTTTTAGCTAGAATTCGGTATTAAATTGAGCGAGTATAACTGCAACCAAGATTTGGATTCCTGTAAATCCGATAACCAAATCAGTTTTAGTATATCTGCCTTGACCTTATACGATAGGGTTTACGAACGTATCCCCCAACGAGTAGCACGATAATGAGTTTGTCAACAGGTGAAGAGAAGGCCTGGAAGATCCTTTCAGACCTTAATCCAGAAGATGTCTCTAAGAGGGCAGTGGTCCCTTTTTACAAGCAGTTATACCAATATGTTCTTAAATCGTTTGGTATGGACATTCTTGTGTTACCTCTTGAAAAAAAGATTGAGAACAACACTTCTAATGGTGAGATTCTACTCAATAAACTGGGTTATTTCTCCAAGATTTCAATCCTCTCTTATTTGAACAACGCAAAGGATATTCCTCTCGCAGGAAAGTTGGAAAAACCTGAAGACTTGAGCGCTGGGCAGATCTATTTAAAAGGGTCACACATTCTTCCCTTAGATAATATAGCGCAGAAATATGGTGATGATATCAACGGGTTTCTGATACGAGGTAAGGAGCTTGGTGGAGAACAAGTGGGATATGGAGATGCTTCGTTACGGCTCTCTCCTTTTCCAAGAATCCCTGTAACCATAATACTCTGGAAGAGTGACGACGAGTTCCCTCCCCGAGCCGACCTTCTCTTCGATTCGACCTGTAAGCTCCAACTACCTGAAGATATTGTCTGGTCAATGGCCATGATGAGTGTTATGATGATGCTATAAATTTGTGATCTCAGGGAGCGAATGTATCACATATTCATTCCACAACCGCAACCACCGGAGCTACATCCCGGTGAGGAGGGAGGCACTCCTCCACTTGATGAAGAGGTCGATGAACCACCGCTTGCAAACAGGGAGAAAAGTTTTTCCATAGATTTGCCCCCACATTCAGGGCATACGGCTTTTTCGTTACCTTTTTGTAATATCTCGAAACTCTTATCACATTTTTTGCACCGATACTCGTATAGTGGCATTGTATCTTCTCCTATAAATGTTAATTAAGCTTGTTTCTCTTTTTTCAATTCATCCTCATAGAGAGGAGACATCTGCCAGCATCGATCAACGACCTTTGGCAGTGTATCAAGAAAATAATCAACGTCTTCTTCACTATTATCCTTGCCGAGACTAACGGTTATTGATCCGTGGCACACGTCAGGTGGTACACCAATGGCGGTCAGTACATGTGAGGCCTGAAGATCCGGAGAGCTACAGGCAGAACCGCTCGCGGTGGAGACACCGTTGTAATTTAAGAGTAAGACAAGGGTCTCTCCCTCTGCAAAGGATATCCAAAAACTGACATGTCCGGGAAGCCTCTTGGTGAGATGCCCCGTAAAGTGGAGATATTTCACCCTCTTTTGGAGTTCATCGATTATCTTATTACGAAGAGGGACGAGATGGTTAATTCGAGAATCCATCTCATTTTTGGCAATTTCAGCGGCCTTTCCCATTCCGACAATTCCGGGTACATTATCGGTACCAGGTCTCCTGCCTCCCTCCTGAGCACCTCCGCTCATGATGGGGACAATATCGATATCCTCTCTGAGGTATAATGCAGCAACACCTTTAGGACCGTAAAATGGTTGAGAAGCCAAACTTAAGGCGTCCACCCCAAATTGTGAGACATTAACAGGAATAATACCAGCGGTTGCTACGGCATCTGTATGGAATATGACTCCCCTATTTTTTGTAATGCGTCCTATCTCTTCGATAGGTTGGATAACACCAATTTCATTATTTGCATGCATGATGGAAACGAGAATTGTTTCATCGGTGATAGCCTGAGAGACATCGTCCGGGTTTACCACCCCCTCTTTGTCTACCTTTAAATAGGTCACCCGAAAACCCTCTTTTTCTAGTTCACGAGCCGTGTATAACCCAGAAAAATGCTCGATTTCGGAGATTACAAGATGTTTCCCTTTTGCCTGGTTGGCATGGGCAATGCCCCTTAATGCTAAATTGTTGGCTTCACTTCCGGTAGAGGTGAAGATTATCTCATCAGGTTTAGCCTGAATCAGATCTGCAACTTTGTTTCTTGACTCATCAACTGCCTTTTTCGCCTTCAGTCCATATTCATGCAGATGAGAGGATGGACTCCCAAAGTTTTCCGAAAAAAAAGGTAACATCTCTTCTACTACTTTCTGATCAGTTGCAGTGGCAGACATATGATCGAGATAGACTTTTCTCATGATAATAGATTCCCTTTCTAAAATAGTGGCTGAACCGAAACTTCCCAGAGGTAAGAGCGCAGATTGCGCAACCGGGTTCAACCCGAGTACTTGATGACCATGCTGCATTACGACAACGCAGTTGATGAGTAGTTTTGGTTCAACCACTGTGTTTCGTTCATGCATTAATTATATACCCATTACAAATTGCTTTTCGGTTTTTAGAACCCGATTTCACATGCAATTTATATTTTTCTCAATCACACAAAGTCCTCGGCGTCATTTGTCCGGGGAAAATCCTCGACTTAGTATTACTAAGCCTCTGGTTTTGTTCAATCGAAAAATCTAAATTGCAACCAAACTCTGGCCCAGAAATTCCAAAAATCATTTTGCAATGGGTATACTTTAGAGAATTGCTAAAGATTTTATAAAATTCCTTCCAAGGTTTGTGTAAGCTTACTCTTGCCAGTTACGCCAACTATTGTCTCCTTTACTTCTCCATTATTGAAGATCAATAGGGTAGGCACCGACATGATGCTATATTTAGCTGCCAACTCTTTGTTATCACCAGCATCAATATCCGCTTTTACAAACTTAACTCTGCCATCGAAATCCTTAGATAGTTCATCCAGGATAGGTGAAACTGTTTTACACGGGCCACACCATACCGCAAAAAAGTCAACGAGTACAGGTATTTTAGATTGAAGAACAACTTGCTCAAAGTCGTCACTCGTAACCGCATCGATATTTGACATCTCTACCATCTCCTTTGAAAAGGGTTCTATTTTATTATGTATGATAAAATATATTATACAAAAATTTAATCAAAAGAAAAACATAATGTGTTGAGCGTATGATTTTTGCAATAGCACATCCGTTTCCGGCTTGTTTAGCACATTGGATTTAAAGGTAATCTTTAGAGTGATGTAACGAAGAAGACCATATTCCGATGGGTGAATTTCAGCATGTAAACGAATACAACTGTTTACTTTCCTCTGTCAAGAGTTGTGTGAGAGAAAAGTGGTTGCATTCCCCTGATCGTTATCATATTATTGTGTCAATCTGAGAATCTTACTTTATTTTAGATGGTATATATACGATAGGGTTTGGTCAGAAATCACTTACCATGTGATCGAACCCCAAGAGAAAAAAGAGGGAAAGGATTTATGGGAACTACTGCAAAGATAGTTATTGAAGATGGTTTTGAAAACAGAGACGCTATCTATAAGATGGTTGAGGATACGGCCAGAGAATTGGGCATCAGTCAAAAACTGATAGAGATAACTATCAAACATACCCCTTCCGATTCGCCAATAGATATGAACTATCTTGATTCGGGGGAGGAGAAGTTGGTGTTAGAGATTGTGGATGATCTGGATAATTTGGATGGGCGGGTCGTACATGAGCTCATGCATGTCTTTGATCAGTTAGAGGAAGGGTTTAAGTATAGAGAAAGTAGTGTACCGAAGGATGGAAGCGGTGCGTATCGTAGGTATAAATATCTGTGGAACGTCTATATTGATGGACGTCTTATTAAGAGGGGAAAACCAGCCTATAATACCAGAGAAGAGAGAGAGAAGGAGATAGAGGAGTGTTATCCCGAACTGAGTGAAGATTTGAGGAAGAGGGTCTTTGTGTATCTCTGGGAGCTAGATCCGCTTAGCCATGAACGAATTGTTGAGATGAGCCATGATCTCTTCTCGGGAGTTGAGGAACTGAAGTCTCTTGCCGATTCAAGAGGGGAGAGATTACAGAATTTTGCAACAATGGAAGAGTTAAAAAACTTCAAACGATAGATGGGTCAAAACCTTAGTCCTATTAAACTTGAAAAGTAAAAAAGGGCCTACCCGCCTGACCAATCAGTACGGGCAGGAAGTTTAAAGTGAGCTACAGTTAAGGAAATATTCAGAATTTGGAAAACATAATAAAAAGTAGCTTCAGGATTAAGGACTCTATCTCTTTTCCATTCCGGCAGGTTGTTTTGTTACCTGTTGAGCTACGAGTTTACCATCTCCTGAATCGATCAGGTCATGCCACACATTTGCTGGTGCAAGGAACGTTGTTCCAGCTTTGACTGCTAGAGACTCTTCGTTTCCATCATCTAGTTTAAAAGTACCCGTACCTTCAATAACGGTGAAAATCTGATCTCCGGTAGGGTGCCGGTGATAACCGAGTGCCTGTCCTGCCTTAAAATAATAGACATCGAGGGTCAGAGAGTCTGTCTTGTTGAGGGTTACTTTTGCCACCATGTCATCCTGAGTGGTTTTGTTCGAGGCTATGTCGTTGCTTTGAATTGCCATATTCCATCTCCTACAAAAATTTTCTTCTGGTTAATAAAATTCATTAGATTAAGGGCAATTTTATCAATATACTAAAGATAAGTCAAATGTGATTCAATGTGGAAAAAACATACGAGACAATACGTTTTGCAATTCTCCTGATACGGAGGGCATAGAGATAGATATGGGTGAAGACAATGTGGCGATAGAGGCGAGCGATCTACGGAAAGAGTTTACGGTGGATGAGTCTGGGAAAGGGTTTGTGGGGAAGGTAAAGGCCCTTTTTCATAGACGGCGAAGAAAGATCGTAGCGGTTGATGGTATCAATTTCCAGATAAGACCTGGAGAATTCGTTGGTTATGTAGGTGAGAATGGTGCAGGAAAGTCAACGACTATAAAGATGTTAACGGGCATCCTTGTACCCTCATCGGGGAGCGCAACGGTGAACGGGATCGTCCCGTACGAGAACCGTAAGAAGAATGCAGCAGGGATAGGTGTTGTCTTTGGTCAACGAACTCAGCTTTGGTGGGATCTTCCGGTTAGGGAGTCATTTGAGATGTTGAGGGTGATATTTCGCGTCTCTAGACCAACCTTTTTGCAGCAGATGGAACGTTTGGAGCAGGCATTAGACCTTAAACCGTTGATGAAGATGCCTGTCCGAAAACTCTCTCTGGGGCAGAGGATGAGGTGTGATATGGCAGCTGCTCTCATTCACAGTCCTCCTGTACTGTTTCTTGATGAACCTACCATTGGACTTGATGTACTCGTGAAAGATGCCATACGGAAATTCCTTCTTGAAATTAATCGGGAAGAGGGCACAACTATCATTCTTACTACACACGATATGAATGACATTGAACAGATGTGTAAACGACTTATTATCCTCGATGAAGGAAGGATCATCTTTGATGGAGAGACTGAGTCTTTAAAACAGCAGTTTGTACATGAAAAGGTCATTGAGGTTGAATTTCACCAGGAAGACGTTGCTGTTGACGGGATACCCGGTGTGACCGTTATAAACGAAGAGGGGTGTAAGAAGTGGCTGAAGTTTGATCAAGAAAACAGCAGCATAGGTGAAGTTGTTGGCCTTCTGGCAACAAACTATAAGATAAAGGACCTCTCGGTAAGAGAACCATCAGTTGAGAGTATCATTAAGAATATTTACAATAACAGTGTTGCATTACCTACTCCTTTAGAACAGATTGCTTTACAGGTTGATTGATGAGCAGTTAGTGTCCTTTCAGCAGAGCTAAGTAACAATCAAATTATGAGGCCCAAACTCTTTTTTAAATTTGTTTCTATATCATTTCAGAAGCAGATAACATACCGGTTCGATTACTATGTTGGGATCGCAAACGGTTTTCTGTACGTCTTCATATTTACCTCTTTGTGGAGGGCCCTATATTCGCAGTTCGACGTAAAGGAGCACAACGGGTTTACCTTAACGTCAATTATTACGTACGCAGTTGTTGCCATGTCCGTCAAAATAGCCTTTACCATGGACGATTCGGTCCTCCATAAGAAGGTTGATGATGGTTCAATAGCAACAGAGCTTATAAGACCAACCTCCTTTATGTTTATGAATCTGGCCGAGAATATTGGGCACTCTCTCTTCCATCTGTTTGCACGGACCTTTCCTATCGTTATGATTTCCATCTTCCTCTATGATATCTCTATCCCATTTGAGCCGCTCAGGCTTATCGCGTTCCTACTCTCAGCACTTTTGGGGTACCTTTTACTCTCTATGCTCCACTTTACGGTAGGGTTGCTTGCATTCTGGTTTGTCGAGATCTTTCCGTTCATGCTCTTTAAGTACTCTCTCTTTACATTCTTTGCCGGTGGAATAGTCCCCATCGATTTTTTTCCTGAAATGCTCAAACCTCTGATACATCTCCTCCCCTTTAAACACATTCTCTATTCACCTACCGTTATCCTTATCGGACGTGTACCATTAACGGAAATAGATACGATACTCATAACACAGGGGATATGGCTTCTAATAATGGTGGGAATTGGGAAACTGATGTGGAATGCAGGGAAAAACAAATTGATTATTCAGGGGGGGTAGCTATGGAGACGATAAGAATTTATCTTGCCATTATTGCGACGTCGATACGGTCCAGGATGGAATATAAGACCAGTTTCCTCTTTTACATATTTGCTATTTTGGTTTTTTATATCGGTCAAATTGGTCTTCTCCTCGTCGTCTTAAATCGTTTCCATAAAATACAAGGCTGGTCGTTGGGGGAGATGGCTTTTCTGTATACCCTTCTTGCAATGGCCCATGGATTTACCAACCTCATCTTCTCCCAGCTTATTCACTTTGACCAGATGGTTATAACTGGAGGATTTGACAGAATGTTGGTACGGCCTCTCAGTCCGCTGGGTCAGGTTATTTTTTCCAAATTTGAGATATCAACGGTGGCCCACCTTATTATGGGGTTTGTTGCTCTCTGGTTCAGTACACACATCTCTGGGATAGAGTGGACACTCAAAAAGATCGCACTCTTTCCCGTAATCGTGATGGGAGGTGTCTTGATTGCAGGTGCCATTCGTCTCATGGTTTCTGCGGTGGCCTTCTGGACTTTAAGAAATCGGTCGCTGGTGCATACGGCCGTATTCTCAAGTAGGGAGTTCATTGTTTATCCGGTGAGCATCTATAATACAGGAGTACAGCTCTTTTTGACCTTCGTCTTCCCTATTGCATTCATAAACTTCTACCCAGCTCACCTTTTTTTGGATCGATCAGGAGAGGGCCTTTTGCATCCGGTTTTAGAGATGGGTACACCGATTGTGGGGATCACCCTTTTTGCAATTGCGCTCTTCACTTGGAGGTCCGGGGTAAATCACTACCAAAGCTCAGGTTCTTGATATACACCCCTTGTAAACTGAAGGAGGAGGATTGTACTAAAGGTTGACGAACTACCTGATGGTGAGTGGAGATAGTCTTTCTGTCGGGTAAGCATCAAACAACAAGATCCAAATAACAATAAAATTCCAATAAATAAAATTTGAAATGTCCAAACAACCATTTTATAAATGGTGATTTGTTTATTATTTGTGATTTAATGTTTGTAATTTATGAGCAACCTTTTTGATTCTGACTTGGCCATTTTGGGTCTAAAAGAGATTAAACTGTATGTCAATTCTTTACTGTTCAATCTTAAAATTTATCTCTTTCAGATGTTTTTGCCAGTTCCAGGCAGTGGAGAGAGAGTCTTCAAGGGAGTACCTGCATCTCCAATCGAGGAGACGATTCGATTTGTCTGCGTTGGCAAATATTGCCGGTACGTCCCCTGCACGCCTAGGGGCAAACTCATAGCGAAGGTTATCCCTGGTAACTTTTTCAAACGTGTTTACCAGTTCCATTACCGAGTTACCTTTTCCGGTACCAAGGTTGAAGGTTGAGACATCCTCATCTTGTTTCTCTAGATACTCAAGGGCCTTAACGTGCGCATGTGCAAGATCTGAGACATGGATAAAATCTCGAATACAGGTACCATCCGGTGTATCATAATCGTCTCCGAAGATGGAGAGTTTGTCTCGAATACCGATTGCCGTTTGTGTTATGAAGGGGACCAGATTGTTTGGTATGCCTATGGGTAACTCACCAATCTGTATTGACTCGTGTGCCCCAATTGGATTGAAATAGCGTAGGAGCACCGATTTGATTTTTGATGAAAAAGCTGTATCAGAGATTATCTGTTCTGAAATGATCTTGGTCTGCCCGTACGGGCAGTTTGGTTTCTGCAGAGGTGTATTTTCGTCTACCTGTATTGTACCAGCAGGTATACCGTACACTGTACACGATGAGGAGAATACGAGGTCGTTTACCCCTCTCTCATCCATTAACTCTAATAATGAAAGGAGAGATCCAAGGTTATTTTGATAATACAAGATCGGTTTCTCTACCGATTCGCCTACCGCCTTAAAGGCAGCAAAATGAATCACTCCCTGGATGGCATCATGCTCCTCGAAAACGGTACGAAATGCATCTTTATCGGCACAATCAATCTGATAAAACGCTGGCCTATGGCCCACGATCTTTTTAAGCCAGGATAGTACTTCTGAATATGAGTTGGAAAGGTTATCCACAATGATAGGGATATAACCACTGTTAACCAACTCTACAACAGTGTGTGATCCGATATATCCTAATCCCCCAGTTACGACAATTTTTTTCATACGACCTCCGATATCATTATTTATTTCATTAAAACAAAACGTTGAAAAATTACAACTGTTTTATAGGGATTATGTAAAAACTCCTCATTGGTAAATTGTCGGAAGGTTAGGAAAAACCTTTAATATTCAAGTTATTGTGGATTTTGAGTGATCTCTTGTTTGGAGTATAAAATACGTACATCGAGTATAAAAATACTACTCTTGACATCTTGTAACATCAGCACATATCGTTGAGAGATACCACTGTTTAGCTCATGCACGATATATCTATGAGTTTATGAGACGAATGAGGTTGTGTGGTATATTATTTGCACTTTCCGTCATCCATTTTCTTTTTGGTTATCATCTTTCTGTCGAAACAAGCGTGTCTCTAAGTCAGTGGGTTTTTCCTGTTAACACGTTAGGCTTCACAAGTACAAGTTGAATGTATTACATTCTATTGTGGAGAAGAGAACCAATATCTTCAATAAACGCTGACAGGCAACGTGCACTCACTTCAAAGTTCTTGCCCAAAACGGTAGGTCACGAGTCAAAATGGTCTTGTAGGGTTAGAAAGGGTAGGCGCTTCATATACTTTAAAACATTTTACCGAAAGGAAGGATTATGAAAACAAGGGGCAAGATAGAGATATTAAGATGGTTTTTTTGCATAGTGGTGAGTGTATATGTGTTGTGCGGTTTAGGTTCCGTCCAGGCCGGGCCAGGCCTTATGGATACAAGATTGGATACCGGTAAAACTACTGGTAAAGGCCGATCTTGGGACCCTCAGATGAGTAGTGATAAGAGAGGACATATATATGTGGTATGGAGAGATGATCGAAATGGAAAATTTGACATCTACTTTCACTATTCAAAAGATTATGGAGTAACTTGGCAGACTAACGACGTAAGGATCGATACGGGAGATGAACCGGGTGCAAATGATTCTTATGATCCTCGTATAAGCAGCGATGAAAATGGTCACGTATATGTGACATGGGTAGATTATCGCAATGAAAAACCAGGCATCTATTTTAACTATTCATCAGATTACGGGGTGACGTGGAAGACAAACGACATAAGGTTGAATTCGGGTGAAGAACCGGGTACAAATCGTTCTCATGATCCCCAGATAAGCAGCGATGAAAATGGACACGTATATGTGACATGGGAGAGTGGACAAAAAAGAGGGTACTCTAGTACGGATATCTATCTTAATTATTCGGACGATTACGGTAAGACGTGGCAGACAAGCGATATAAGGCTTAATACAGGTGAAGAACCGGGTGCAAATAGTTCTTATGATCCCCAGATAAGCAGTGACAATGAAGGGCATGTATATGTGACATGGGTGGATCATAGAAACAAAACTTGTGATTTTTATAGTAGAGATTCAGACATCTATTTTAACTATTCAGACGATTATGGCGAGACGTGGCAGACTGGAGACATAAGGCTTAATACAGGAGATGGAGCAGGTGCACATAGTTCTCATGATCCTCAGATAAGCAGTGACGAAGACGGTCACGTATATGTAGTATGGGAAGATGGTAGAAATGGGGAATATAAAAATGATATCTATTTTAACTATTCAGAAGATTACGGAGAGACATGGCAGACTAGTGACATAAGGCTTGATACGGGTGATGCACCAGGGGCAAACAGTTCTCATGATCCACAGATAAGCAGTGATGACAGTGGGCACGTATATGTTGTTTGGGGAGATAATCGAAATGGAGAATATAGAGGTGATATCTATTTTAATTATTCAGGTGATTACGGAGTAACGTGGCAGACAAACGATATAAGACTTGATACGGGAGATACACCAGGAGCACATAGTTCTTATGCTTCCCAGATAAGAAGTAACGATGACGGTCACGTATATGTAGTATGGGGAGATGATCGAGACGGAAGTTCAGACATCTATTTAAACTATTCAGAAGATTACGGAGCGACCTGGCAGACAATCGATACAAAACTTGATACGGGTGATGTGTCAGGAGCGCATAGTTCTGGTGCTCCCCAGATAGTTTGTGATAGGAACGGGCATGTATGTGTGATATGGAGAGATGATCGTAACGGATTTTCAGACATCTATCTTAATTATTCAGAAGATTACGGAGTGATGTGGCAGTTGAGTGATGTAAAGCTCGATACCGACACCCCTACGGTAACAGGGTTGGGTTATTCCGGTGACGTCCGGACAAGCAGTGATGATACTGGTCACGTATACGTGACCTGGGAGGATTATAGAGACGGAAGATCTAACATCTATTTTAACTATTCAGAAGATTATGGAGTGACCTGGCAGGCAAGCGACATAAGGCTTACTACGGGTGAAGCACCAAGTTCAAAAAGTTCTTATGATCCCCGGATAAGCAGTGATGACAACGGTCACGTGTATGTGACTTGGGAGGGTTCTAGAGACGGAAGATATCATATCTATTTTAAGTATTCAGAAGATTACGGAGTGACCTGGCAGAGTGGTGATACAAGGTTGAATACTGGTGCTAATTATTTGAAGAGTTCCCAAATAAGCAGTGACGAAAAGGGGCACGTATATGTTACCTGGGAGGATTATCGGGACAGTAATCCGGACATCTATTTTAATTATTCGAATGATTACGGGGTGACGTGGCAGGCAAACGACATAAGGCTTGATACAGGTGATGGACCAGGAGCACATAGCTCATATGCTCCCCAGATAAGCAGTGATGATAATGGTCACGTATACGTGACCTGGGAGGGTTGTAGCAACGGAAATTTTGGTTGCTCCTCGAGGCTTCCTTACGACTATAATCCTTTTCCTCCCACCTTTATTGATTATTCGTCTGACATCCATTTTAACTATTCAGAAGATTACGGGGTAACGTGGCAGGCAAGCGATATAAGAGTTGATACTGATGATTCTCCAGGTGAAAAGCTTTCATTCGCTCCCAAGATAAGCAGTGATAATAATGGTCACGTATATGTTGTATGGGGTGATCTTCGAAACGAAAATTCTTACAGTTATTCTTCTGATCCTACCATTCGTTTTAATTATTCAGATGATCACGGAGTGACGTGGCAGATAAATGAGACAAAGCTAGATATTCCAGGTGCAAGTAGTTTTTTTTACTATAATCCCCGAATCACTAGTGACGCTAATGGTCACCTATATGTATGGATGGATAGTTACGGAAGCTCCGACATCTATTTTTATTATTCAGATGATCATGGAGATACCTGGAAAAGAAGAGATACGGGTTTGAATACTGAAGCAAGAGAGATGTTTAATAGTTCGATAAGTTACGATGATCGTGGGTACCTATATATGACATGGGTGGTTGATCAAAATGAAGGTGGTGATATCTATTTTAATTACTCGAAGGATTTTGGAGTTACCTGGCAAACAAACGACATAAGGCTTGATACGGGAGATGAACCAGGTGCAAATATTTCATATTCCCCCTTGATAACTAGTGATGGTAAGAGACACGCATATGTGATTTGGCGAGATAGACGGAATGCTCAATATGGTTATAACACAATCTATTTTAACTATTTTTTCGTAGATGAAATAATCAATCTGAATGATTCCGTTAGTGTCAATTCTATAGAGAGCTCTTACTATTGGACTTTGGATACAACTGTTTGTCCGAACGGGTTTGTCGGGAAGTTTGGTTTTGATGTTGAAATAAAGAATAGGAGTTATGAGTTGCTTTCAGACTTAGTGGTTCAAGTCAAAGAATTGACAGGAGAAAACATAGTGCTGATTGAGGATGGTGGGTCTGGGAGTGAGGGGTCGACCATAACTATTATAGAAACGGGTGATTATTCAGATGGAGAACTCAGTCCAGGTGAGACTGTTATTGTACCGTTTGTGATATGTTTGAAGAGGTGGAAGCCGTTTAATCTTTTTATTGATGTCTTGGGTAAAAGAAGTTGGTAGAGAAGAGTTTGTAGGTTAAGTGGTTGTAAGCGTCTAGAGGATATCTCTACAATAGAAGATGCAAATAAGTTTCTTCGAATATATCATCCCAAATACAATAAAAGGTTTGCAGTTAAGCCTGCAAAGTAGAGCAACCTGCACCGGGAAATATCCAAGAGCACAAACCTTGCTGGGATACTGTGCCGTAAGACTCAGAGGGTATTAAGGAATGATTTGACGGTAGAATATAACAATAAGCGCTATCAAATAAAAGATAAAGTAAATGGTAGATCAATAATAATTGAAGTGATGCTTAATGGAACAAAGATAATGGCATACAAAAATTATGTTTTTAAGTTTAAAGAAATACTCTTAAGAGCATACAATCAAAAGAAACCAAAGTATAATGACTGCAAGAAGAGAATTAGGTATGTTCCAAAGGACTTGTTTTAGTCCTTGTTAGTTTGCAATAAAACGATAGTGAACTATTGATGAGATGTTTACTCCCTTATCACCAAATTTTCCAAAAGAGTAAATGGCATAGCACGAACCGGTTGCATGGGATCAATAGCAGAGTACTGAACAATAATTACCAATGTTATATCAAAGGATAAGAGGTGAAGTAGAGCAAGAGTTATGATGATTCTTGCCCCTTTTTTGTGCTATAGAAGTATGAAAGCTGGAGATGTTTTCAATCCATATACTTATTAAAGAAAAAAAATGGTAATTGATTTCTTTTCTGATTTCTTTTAGATTCCTTAATTGTAAATAGTGATTGAACTGAAACCCTAAGGTTGGACTGCTCAATAGACACACAGTCTCTTTCTTTCTCCGAGAGAAAGCACACATTTTATTTTTCGGGCGGCAAAAGACAATGAAGAAAATCATAATCTCTGACATTCATAGCAACATGGAGGCCCTGAATAGGGTGTGGGAATATGTCGATACACTTGAAGGGGACAGAGAGATTGTCTGTCTTGGAGATATTGTAGGCTACGGTCCAAATCCTGTCGAGTGTATAGAGATGGTTGGATTACGAACAGACAAGATATGTCTAGGGAATCATGATTATGCTATGTTAAGCAGTGAACTGGATTATCAGATTAACTCTTATGCACTTGAAGCGATTGAGTGGACACGAGATCAATTAGATGACAGGGATCGAGATTCCATTAGGGGATTTAGGGAGCAGATCGACATAGGAAATGTGTTGTACGTTCATGCTTCTCCCGATAATCCGATGCAATGGAGGTATATTACGAGTAAATATGATGCATTCGTCAGTATGAAGAATATGGGAAATCCCCTCTGCTTTGTTGGTCACACTCATATTCCAGGTGTCTATCCCTTCCCAGATGGTGACCACTACGATAGAAAAAAAGGTGTGCATTTTTTGCCGAGCGAGGGGAAGACAATCGTGAACGTAGGAAGTGTCGGGCAACCCCGTGATGGCTTGAACTTGCTCTCTTTTGCTCTGTTTGATGACGTTGAGTGGAGTGTTGAGATCGTCAGGCTAGAGTATGATTATGAGAAAACAATGGCAAAGATAGAGAGTGCGGGTTTGCCGACAATCTTGGCCCAGAGGCTCAAGGTGGGGAGATGAATTGGTAACTATTACGACCACTCTTCAAAATTCGGAAGGTTGTTTGCGGAATCGAAGATTAGATCTTTTGCGGTGGATGTTCGCTCTATACTATCGATCTCTTCTGCCTCTTTCAAACAGACCTCCGAGACAATTACCCTTTCAAGATCGAGCGTGTTTTTTACCCACACAATCTTGGCCATTTTAGCTTCATCAACCCCACAGGTGGAAATTGCTGCATCAATAGCATCTCTGTCACATTCAAAGGTCATCGGGATCTTGGCGCCCTCGGGGCGAAGGGCCGTAATACAGTTTACATACGTCTCTCTAAATTTTATCTTGTCGACCAATCTTCTTGTGGTAAAGTCCGCTAATCCAATACCGCATGCGTTGCCATGTGATTTCGAGGAGAGATCACGGACAAAGATTCGAGCAACCGTAACGTCATCATCCAACATCTCACCTCTGCGTCCTATAACATTTGTATCCATTCCGGTACCGCTTATGTCTTTACCCATCTCGTCTATTATGAGTACGTCTATACTCTTGAAGGGTAACTTTGGCATCATTTGTAATGAATACTCCTTAAGCTTCGGTTCTACATGGATAAAGTCTTTACCTAGAACTGCCTGAATGTCTGCTATATTACCAAAACCGTTTTCAATGATGGCGACACCAAAGAGTATTGATAATTGAGACTGAATCAACGGTAAGACAGAGGCAACAATCTGGTCAAAGGAGTATATCATTATTGCACGGTGATAGATCTTTGCTCCCTCATCTTTGCCAAGACCAACCATCACCATCTTTATAAGGCCGCTCTCTATCCTTCCGGTAAAACGGGTATGTGGCTTAATGCGGTTGATGACGACAACATGGTTTGCCGTAGCTGCATTTTTATCAATGAAAACGGGTATCCCCTCTTTCGTCTCTCCTATCTGAGTTACTTCCATAGAGGAATTGGTCGGGACACCCATACTCTCCTCTGTAATTCCATATCCTGCCAAGACATTACGTTGTCCTTCAGCAGTTGCCCCTCCGTGACTCCCCATGGCCGGTATGATGAAGGGCTTTGCATCCAGATTGATTAACGCTTCAATAACCAACTTTGTAATAGTATTAATGTCGGAAATACCACGACTCCCAACCGCTACAGCAACTCTGTCATCCGGTTTAATCTTCGTCTTGAGTTCTAAATTGGTTAGCTCGGATTGGACCTTTTCCTTTATATCTCTTACCGTGTTTGACGTAAACTTCTGTTTGATTTGTGTGAACTTAGGATAGTTCGTCATATGTAAAGGAAATTCAATGTTACCTATTTTTATCCATCTGCCTTACCCTTAGTCTATTTCATAAGAAAATCGATCTCTTCCGGAACAAGTATTCCACCGGAGACAATCAATTTCATACCTTCCTCAATGGTCATATTTGTTTCAATAATCTCCTCTTCCGGTAGATATATGAGAAAACCTGAAGTAGGATTTGGTGTTGTTGGAATGAAGATGCTTGTAAGTTCAGTTCCAGCATTATTTTTCATACTACCCGTGACAAATGCAACTACCTTCATTCCTACGCGGGGGTAATCAACAATCACTACACGTTTGAATGCCTTTCTGCTTGGTAGGCCGATCAGCTCAATCAGCTGTTTACAGGATTTGTAGATGTTCTTTATAATAGGCATCTTGTCCAGTATCACTTCAAAATACTTTATCAGAAGCTTACCAAAAAAATTTGTGGCAAAGACACCTATAAAATAGAGTACAACAAAGACGAGCACAAATGCTACCGATGTGACAACAAATTCGTCAACCGAGCTATTTCGTAAGGCAAAACCAAAAATCAGGAACACCTTTCGTACCAGAGGTGAGAGGATTCCTCCTATCAATCCTAGTAAAAATTTAATGACATAGAAGGTAACGAAAATAGGCAAGATAACGAGTAGTCCCGCAAACAACCGTCTCCTAATGTTCCTTTTAAAGCGGTTTTCCATAAGTATTTTTTTCTGTTTCATTTGGTAAAAATTTCTTTCGTTTCAGAGTGTTTTATGATTCACAAAAGCGCCAGATTACAACCATTATACCCGCGAGAATGAAGTTGAAGTCGGTTATAAACTCACAGGTTAATCCACTTGGTATGAGGCGTTTGTGGTAGAGGTATAAATATCCACAAGCGTAAAGAACACAGGGGAGAAGATAAAAAGTGAGTGTCGAAGAGAGGCCAATAAGCGGGCTGACTATTAAGAGTACTGCTAACAAAATAGAAATTGTAATCAAGAGTAGTTTCGTTCTGCTTTTTCCCATGGCGATAGGTATTGTCTCCTTTCCCACGATCCTGTCACCCTGGACATCGTCTACACCAAGGAGTGCTGTTCGTATGAATGCCATACTAAAGGCAAAGATTAATACAACAGGTAGGGCTGGAGAATAACGAACGGACGAACCTAAGAATGGGATCAATCCTGTACTCACCGCCCAGGCCATGCTTATAAATATCTCTTTTGAACCAGGAATCTGTTCCAGACTACGATACCTGACAATTTTGGGAAAGTTCTTCGGTATTACCGATATTTTATAGGCAATTCCAAATAAGGCTGCAAAAAAAACACAGAAAAATACCTGCATACTGAGCATAAATCCCAATGCAAAAGAGACAATCGCAGCCATAACACCGAGAGTTACGAACAGTACTTGGTGTCGATTATACAATTTTGCTCGTGAAGGTACATTTAATGCAACTGCCTCTTTGTAGGCGAAATGGTTGAGTACATACATAGAAAAGAGGAATAGGGTCGCAATGGTACAAAAACTTAATTTTGAATTGACGCCGAGAAGTACAGATCCTGTATAACTAAGGCTTGCAGCACCTACACCGAGATACATGAAACTCCCAATGAAGACTGTCCCAGCTTTTTTTGCAAGCATCCGTACGGAACTGACTTTTTCGGCCTGGAATGCCTGAACTTTTTCTACAACCTGCTGGATGAGCCAGTTAGGTGTTGAAGCCCCTGCGGTCACACCAATCACTTGATATTCTAAAAGTTTCTCTTTTTCGAGCTCTTTTTCCGTTTCAACCAGGAAAGTTGGAGTTCCCTCTTTTGCGGATATTTGCACTAACCGGTTTGTGTTGGCACTTCCTCGACCTCCCACAACAATCATAGCATCAACTGAAGTACTGAGCGTAATTATCTCTTCCTGTCGTTTTGATGTTGAACTGCATATCGTTTCAAATACCTTGTGATTCTTATATCTTTCTTTCAGCTTTGCTACGGTTAATGCATAGGTTTGCATGTCTTGTGTTGTCTGGGCTACGATGCAAACCTTCTCCATATCGGGTAAACGAGGAACTTCTTCAGCGGAAGATATTACATACCCATTACCATTTGAGTATCCAAGCAGCCCTACTACTTCCGCATGTCCTTCATCGCCGACAATGATGGTGGAGTAACCCTCCTTAGCGTGTTTTCCTATGATTGTTTGTACCCGCATGACTCTGGGGCAGGTAGCATCACAGATGTTTGCACCTGATTGGGTTAACTCTTCTCTCTTCTGAGGTGTAATTCCATGTGCTCTTATGACTACGGTACTTTTAGAGAGATCAG
This sequence comes from Candidatus Scalinduaceae bacterium, assembly GCA_965222815.1. GTDB lineage: Bacteria > Planctomycetota > Brocadiia > Brocadiales > Scalinduaceae > SCAELEC01. The sequence goes on along the minus strand of CBDCUS010000014.1, from coordinate 1,865,244 downwards.
TTTCCCCTTTCAGGGTTTTTATGCCCTTGTTTTCTAACATCTCAAGTACTTGAGGGTTGTGAATGAGTGGTCCCTCGGTAAAAACAGTTCCGTCATCATCATTTTTCTTCTTATCAGATGCATCCAGGACCTTGTCCAAGGCTTTTCGTACACCCATACAGAAGCCAGCTGTTTTTGCTACGATTACGCTCATATGTCCCCTATCTTATTCTGATCTATAATTTTGAAACGTGTTGCATGATATGTAGTGAGTAATTTTATCAATACACAATTTTCTTGTCAAAGAAATTAAGATCTGATAAAATCAAAAATCCTATTTTCCTACTGTTAGGTTTGGTAGGTATTTATGTAAGATACATGAAACAGGTTACTGTTTATCATGTTATTGTATGGCTCCTTGATCATGACATTTCAACGAACGATTTTTTTTGAACCTCTTGCTGTGTAAAAGAGAAGAGGTTTGGAAAAATTTACGGTCTCCTTGTGCAGATTCGAAAACCGAGAATCTCTGTCATTACAAGTATGATATACACTTTTTTTAAGATAAAATGGAGAAGAGATTATTGATGAGGCACAATTTTTTTCAGGGAAATGTTGGTGAAAACTCTTGAGTAAAATGGGTGCTGGGTATGGATAGGGAGGGGGATGTGCGATTATTTTATAATAGTGCGTTTAACTTTCGGATTTTATCCGAAAACCATTATCAGTTGAGTATAATTGTGATGAGCTTAATAGCTAGCTAGACTAACTGCATTTGCCTTTGTTATAGTGTACTGCTTGTTTAGCTTCGCTTGTTTAAGGGATAAACCGGGAGGGAGTTGGTGGATTTTTATGAGGTCATTCAGAATAGAAGGAGCATAAGAGCATATAAATCGGATAGAATTGAGGAAGATAAACTGAATCGAATCCTCAATGCTGCAAGACTTGCACCATCTGCAGCAAATAGACAGCCCGTATCTTTTATCGTAGTAAAGAACGATGAAACGAAACGAAGATTACAGGATGCCTATTCACAGAAATGGTTTTATACTGCTCCCATTATCATATGCGCATGTGCATTGCCTGATGCTGCTTGGAAAAGGGGAGATGGTAAACCTTACGTTGATGTTGATGTGACGATAGCAATGGACCATTTAATCCTTGCAGCTTTTAACGAGGGGCTTGGCACTTGTTGGATAGCAGCTTTTAAATCAAAAGTTGTAAAAGAAGTCCTCAATATCCCTGATAATGTTGAACCCTTAATCTTAACTTCTTTGGGCTATCCAGAGGAGACTCCTGAACCAACGTATAGAAAACCATTAACGGAAATGATTAGGGAAATCAAGTGAATGTTCTTCTTTTGTCCATGCCAGATACAGCACCTCACTTCAATGGAAAGAGGTGGAAATCTCCAAATCTTGCCATATCATCAATTGCCGGAAATATCAAAGGCCATAACGTATTTGTTGCAGACTTAGTGTTGAGAAGAGACAAAATTGAGAAGAGTGTGAGGGAACTCTTACAAAAATATAGACCCACGATCGTGGGTCTTAGTGCAATGAGTTTCCAATTCGAAACCTCCAGGAAAATAGCACAGGTCATAAAAGATGAAAACAGAGAGATTATGACGGTCTTGGGAGGTTATCATGCAACCTTAATGTATGACGAAATTTCTCAGAGTGAATGTGGTGATCTATTAGACTTTCTTGTAAGGGGTGAAGGGGACTTAAGCTTTAACGAGCTTCTTGATGCCTGTGAAGACAAACGTGATATCAGGAGTGTTGCTGGTATCTCTTATAAAAGGGATGGAAAATTTGTTCATAATAGCCCTAGACCTCTTGAGAATTTGGATGATATTAAATTACCGGCAAGGTCTAAGAGGGTCTATAAAGGCTATCAATATTATAGTTTTACGTTAGATATCGTAGAGACATCCAGGGGATGCACTATGCCCTGTAACTTCTGTAGTATCGATAAGATGTATGGCAAAAGTTTTCGAGAGTATCGTATTGATAGGGTGATGCAAGATATTGGTGATGCAAAGAAACATGGTGCGAACTATATTATTATAGCGGATGACAATTTTTCTCTTAATGTAAAGAGATTTGAAGAGATTTGCGATGCTATTGTTGACTCTGGGCACAACGATATTCGCTATATAATCCAGGCAAGCAGTGTGGGAATAGCATCCTCAGATACACTGGCAGAAAAGATGGCTAGGGCAGGGTTTAGGATAGTCTTTCTCGGTATTGAAAATGTTTCAAAGGAAAATTTGAAGAACCTGCAAAAGGGGAACATCATTGAAAAGACTAAGATTGCCGTTAAGAAATTACATGATCAGGGTATAATGATTGTCGGTGGTATGATCATAGGACATCCAAACGATAAGGAAGAGAACATTGCCGAAAACTACGAATTTTTTGTAGGATTGGATATCGATTTTTTTGCAGATCAAATACTAACCCCTTATCCTAAGACCCCCTTGAGGGAAGAGATGATTGGAAACGGGCTCGTAACAAATAAATATGATTACAGCAGGTACAATTGCTTTTGGGCAAATATTAAGACAAACTATCTCACTCCTGATGAGTTGCAATTCCTTAGATGGAAATATAACAAAAAGTATGCAGATTATATCTGTACCACCAAGGCGTTTATCAAGAATTATCCTGCTGCATACTACTATAGAACGTACTTTATGAGGCCCTACCGAAAACTTAAGAATCGTATCTTTCAGAGAAATTTGACGGAGAGGGATCTGTACAGAGAGGATATGAACAGGGCCGAAGAGATGAACAGATTTTTTTAAGATGATTGGTATTAATTATGGATGATAATATGTCAGCTGTCTCAATTTCGCGTTGCAATAGTTATGAAACGAGCGAGGTCGCTATTGCAACAAAAAGATGTCTCGACCTTCTCGACCGAGTGGGAAATCTTATAAAGCCTGGTATGAAGGTGTTGTTAAAGGTCAATCTTCTGTCTGCAGCATTGGGACCGGACAGGGCCGTGAATACCCATCCTTCTGTCATCAGGGCGCTTGTTGATATTCTTCAGAAAGATTACGGTTGTGAGGTCTACATTGGAGACTCTTGCGGCAGTCTGAGAACTGGTTCAACGTATCAGGCCTTTCGGGTGACACAGATAGATAAGATCTCTGATGAAACCGGAGCCAAAATAGTAAATTTTGACAAGGATGAGACCTTAGATATTATCAATGAGAAGGGTGCAATTGTAAAATCCTTCAAGATCGCAAAGAGTGTCAAGACTGTTGATGTTGTCGTGTCAGTTCCCAAATTAAAGACACACGGTTTAACGAGGTATACGGGTGCAATAAAGAATATGTTTGGGGCGATTCCTGCAAACGGGAAAAAGAACGTACATCTGCTTGCACCAAAGGCAAAATTAATGGCGAAGGCTTTGGTTGATGTCTTTGAGATGGTACAACCACACATTACCTTAATGGATGGCATCATAGGAATGGAGGGTAACGGCCCGAATGCTGGGGATCCTCGGAAGGTGGGCGTAATCATTGCAAGTTATGACGCCGTTGCCTTAGATGCTGTTGCGAGCTCGATAATAGGTTTTAATCCAATGACGGTGCCTATAATCAAATATGCTTATGAAAGGGGATTGGGCACTGCGGATTTGAACAACATAAACGTGGTGGGTGAAAAAATTGATACGGTTTCAGTTCCCGATTTTAAGAAACCTTCAAGCTCTGCTCAGGACTTTGCATCCACATATATCCCCAATTTCATTCTTGCAAAGATGTTTGACAATAGCTGCAGCTCTGTATCTACCATCTATGAGCCAAACTGTACGAGGTGTTATGAGTGTATAAGAAACTGCCCTGCAAAAGCGATGTCGGCTCCGAATGGTAAGGTGATCGTGGATGAAGATGCATGCATTGGCTGTTTTTGCTGTGATGAGGTCTGCAATTATAAGGCGATAGTGATGAAACGCTCACTGCTTGGCAGGACATTTTTAAGAATGGCAGAGTTCCTGGGGGTTGAAAGAACGAAAGAGTAGGCGTAATGGATATTATTAAGAACGTAATAAAGATGACACGAGAAAACCCATTTTCTGACAAGAGAATGTTAAAGTGGGTTACAAGAGTTCTCTCTTTCCAGATAGATGGTCGATTAAAGAGTGGCTACAGCTTTTCACCCTACCTCATACATATGATGCCAACGTATCTCTGTAATCTGCGGTGCAAGAACTGCGGGCAGTGGGGAGAGGTTGGCAACTATTATCAAAAGGATAGCAACGATTTGAGAGAAACGGTTGGCATCGATGTGTTGAAGGATTTTATTGATGAAGTCTCAACATTTTCTCCCACCATCTTTTTGACAGGGGGAGAACCTTTTTTCTATAAAGATATAATGGAATTGATACGGTATATTAAAGAGAAAAATCTGATATGCTGGATCGTAACAAATGGAACCCTCCTCGATAATTATGCAGGTGAGCTCGTCGAGCTTGGGGTTGATGTCTTGTACATCTCGATCGATGGACCTGAAGAGATCCATAATAAGAGCAGGGGGACTCTTGATGGTTTCCAAAAGGTAGCATCCGGGGTAAGGAAAATCATTGAGGAGAAGGATAAGCAGGGGAAACAAAAACCCTTGTTGTGCCAGGTTTTTACTATTAACGAGTCTTCACATCAGTACTTACAGGAGATGCCCCTTATAACCGAAAAACTAGGTTTTGAGATGTTGCTTGTTAAACACCCCTATTTTAACAATACGCGGACGGGGATCAATTATGAGAATACAATGGAGAAGATCTTTCAGTGTGATGCGACTTCGTGGAAGGGGTGGGTGCGGGATGAGACATCGATAGATTCAGTAGCATTGCAGAAGAGTATCTCTTATCTGCTTAAGAGGGAGCACAAATTTAAACTTGCTTTTTTTCCAGCCTTAAAGATTTCAGATGTTCCAAGTTACTACTCTACCCAACAGGACATCTTCTATAATGGGACCAAACCTGGGGAGAGGATTAAACGTTGTATTGCCCCCTGGACACACCTCATGATTTATCCGAATGGCGATGCTGTTTTTTGTAACGATAACCCCGATTATGTATTGGGGAATATCAAGAACGAACGGTTCTCGGAGATTTGGAATAACGACAAATCCAAGAAATTTAGGAAATTTATCAAAGAAGACTTTTTGCCAATTTGTTCAAGATGCTGCGGGTTATATTACCATCCGTTCTACCGTTCCGGTTCAAGCTTACGATCTCTAGCAAGATAGTCAGATAGGGTTTTCGGCAGTGTTTCTATTCAATGAAAGAACCTCAACTTGGTTGAGGTTTGCAGGATTTCAAATAGCTTCTTTCAGACAAACGTCTTTCTCGTCATTTTTTTACATGGTAATAAAAATATGAAGTGGTATAAGATTTTCACACCAGAATTGAAGGAACTGATAGAGACGAAAAATCTCAAAGGCCTGCGCCTGATTCTGGGAGAACTTCATCCGGCTGATGTTGTGGATGTTATTAAAGAGTTGGAACCTACCGAGCGAACGATAGCATTTCGAATGCTTGATAAAGAGAAGTTTGCTGAGGTCTTTTCCCTTTTTGATCCTGAGGAGGAGGAAGAGCTGCTCAGGCAATTTACCGAACACAAGGTAAAAGAGATCCTGTTAGAGATGAGTCCCGATGACAGGACGCACCTCCTGGATGAACTTCCGGCTTCTGTCGTAAATAAGCTTCTTAAGTTGTTGCCTCGAGAAGAGAGAGAAGAGGCAAACATACTCTTAAATTATCCAGCGGATTCAGCGGGAAAGGTGATGACCACAGAGTATGTTGATCTGAAGATAGAAATGCTCGTATCGGAAGCACTTGAGAGAATACGTAAAACGGGGCCGGACAGGGAGACTATCTATACCTGCTACGCAATTAATGAGAACAGGATACTGTGCGGGGTGGTTTCGCTGAAGGACATTATCCTTGCACAACCCGAACAAAAAATTGGCCAAATAATGCAGGAAAACGTTCATAAGGTAAAAACCACTGACGATCAAGAGGAGGTAGCCAAGGTAATTCAAAAATATGATTACTTCTCTTTACCTGTCGTTGATAGCGAAGAGCGTCTGGTCGGTATCATTACGGTGGATGACATTCTGGATATTGTTGAGGAAGAGGCAACGGAAGATTTTCATAAAATGGCTGCTATGCAATTACCCGAAGAGAAGTACTTTCGATCAGGCTTTTTTAAGCAGGTCTCTGGAAGGGTTGTGTGGCTGTTTGTCTTGATACTGGCGGCTACTATCTCGGGAAAGATACTCCAACAGTACACCGTGACACTGAGTTCCATCATTGCCTTAGCCTATTTTATCCCAATGCTTACGGGCGCAGGAGGTAATATCGGTTCGCAATCATCTACCCTGGTTATCAGGGCTATGGCAACGGGAGAGTTAGTTCTGAGCCAATGGCTGAAAGTGTTATGGCGTGAGGCCTGCGCAGGTTTTGTCTTGGGTCTTGCCCTTGGTGGTACGGCATTTATCGTCGCTACAGTCTTTCTCCGAGACATAAAGTTGGGGATTACGGTGGGTGTTTCGGTAGCGACAGTAGTCCTAGTAGGGAACATGGGAGGTGCTATCGCCCCGCTCATCTTCCGTTATTTCCGGATTGATCCTGCTATGGTTTCTGCGCCACTTATTACTACGGTCCTTGATGTTACCGGCATTATCATCTACTTTGAGATAGCAAAGAGGATTTTGAGTATCTAGTGTTTGAACAAAAACTACCCATCTAATTCGTAGCCGTAGTAATGACGTAATCCTAACCTGAACTAGCTAGAACAGAACAGGAGTTAATAAATTACAAAACTCAAATCACAAATTACAAACAAATATCAAATTACAATATCCGAATGACCAGAATCAGTTTTTTGGAAATTCACATGATGGCTGGTATCCAAAATTGTCAGTCAAAGATGTTCGGGGCGTAGCTCAGCTTGGTTTAGAGTGCGGCGTTCGGGACGCCTAGGTCGGCCGTTCGAATCGGCTCGCCCCGACCAATAATCATAAAGGTTTATAACTTTTTTGTGCTTCCTTTTTTTGCCAGATTGATACAATGTTTCTAAATAAGTTCTACTTTTTTCCAGATTTTCTAACGTTTCTAAATCTGTGTCTTCCAATTGACTTAAAATATCTCCCATAATATTAACAGCCCTGAACTTTGTCTCATTCGTGGGAGAAATATACCTCATAGTGATTTCAATATCTTGATGACCAAGGATTTGAGAGAGTGTTGCTATGTCTGTACCATTTTGAATTGCATAAGTGGCAAATACATGTCTATTGTCGTGCCAGCGATAACCACATATACCTGCCTTTTTCAAAGCGGTTCTAAACGATGTCTTAATATCCTTATACGGTTTGTTGGTTGTGGGATCTGGAAAGACGTAAACACTTTTAGCCTTCGAAGACATTTCAAGCAACATATTCCGTAACATATCGCTCATTGGTATGTCCCTGGACTTCTTACTTTTTGTGTTTGTGGGCTCAAGGGTTATTATATTATCCTCAAAATTAATAGAATCCCACCGCAAGGATAAAGTTTCCTGCTTACGCATTCCTGTTGACAGTGAAAGAATCAATATCGGCTTAAGGTGAGGTGGTGAAGCGTCTATCAACTTCTTAATTTCAACGATACTCAATATTTTTTCTCGTTTATCGTCCACTATGAATTTCTTTATTTTTTTGACTGGATTAGACTCGATCTTACCTTCTTCTACTGCCACACCAAACAAATGTTTTGCTACGTCCAGTTCCCTGTTGACTGTTGATTGAGATACCTGCTTTGCTCTCTCAGCTTTGTAGGCTTCGATTGTCGTAAGCGTTATTGTAGAAAGTCTCTTCTTTCCCATAAAGTCATTCATATGTCTTATGATGACCTTTTCACGTTCTACGCAACGTTTGTTCTGGCTAAAAGAGTTGAAATATTCTTGTGCAAAGTCCTTAAAAAGGTAGTCTTTGACCTTGGGTTTGATTTTGAATTTCTTTTGCTGTATTTCTGCTTTGCGGATCGCAAGCATATTCTCCGCTACCCTTTTACTCTTGCCTACAGTCTCAACTATCTTTCTACCCTGAAAATAGTAGTCGATACACCATTTCTCAGAGCGGATAGGGTTTCCATTCTCATCCTTACCTATAATTTTTTTGTATACAGCCATTGTTAATATTGAAGTTTAGAAATTAAAATCCGTGAGCAACTTTATCAAATTAATTATGGAAATCAAACAAAATTGGAATTTTTCGCATCTCTCGTGCTGTGTTCTATGAACTCTTCAATGTCATCTTGGTGGAATTTTAACAACCTGCCCAACTTAATATGTTTGATCTTACGCATGTTTACCCATGCGTATAAAGTTGAGGATTTGATTCCTAATATCTCTTTAGTCTCCTCAAAATCTAATAAACGCTTCATATGTAAATCTCCTCAAAAAACAAAAATTAGTTTATATCCAACTTAAGGCATTCGTTCTCGTACAACTCAAACCCCTTAAAATAGAGATCTTCAAACAATTTCAGAACATTCTCAAAATCCTCAATACTTGATTTACCTATGTTGCACTCATGCCATATTCTATTAATCCTGTTATCTGCCATATTGATTTGAGTATCTAGTTCAGGGTACTGCTTTTCAATGAACTCACTCACACCTTCTATATACGGAGCATTAATTTTGTTCATGCTCTCTAAATACAAATCAATCAAGGTTTCACCCGAGATTGGTTCTAATTTATTGTGCTGAAGCCCTCTGGCAATTTCTTTATTTTTGGCAATAGCGAAAAACAATCCTTCCGCTATAAAGGGTACTTCAGCAACAAGATTATCTGTATCTATACTTACCCCTGGACATTGTCTCAATTCTTCAATTTGGTCATCTGAAAAATCTTTGATTGAATGTATCATTTGTCGTAAGTCCTTTATTTGTGTCAAAAAAGGTTAACTAGGTTACGCAGGTTAACGTGTTTCACTTAATATAATATTTTCGAATCTTCTACATATGGTAATATGTGTTATAGTAGTATTAGTACAAACATGTTAACCTAAGTAGTTTCTGTTGCGGAAAGCCAGTTTATTTGTGATTTTCATCTGACTTTATATTTCTAAAACTTCATCGTGAAATACTAATACCAAAATTGTTTTCTTTTTTGGATTTATGCTTCGAAAGGAAGTATGATTTATAATTTTCTTCAACATATTTACATACCTCTCCTATACCTTTTCCCTGTTTATTACCAATTCAGATTAAACAAAATTGTTTTGATGATTATTGTGCCAACTTAACCAAGTTGTGAGAAAAGATCGCCATTCCTATGGAGGCGGAAAAACTCTTAAATCCCTGATAATAGCACCTCATGAGACGAAAACCTCGTTTTAAGACCGAGATCGATCCCTCAATCCCTGCTCGAAAACTTTGCCACGGTTGAAGCAATTCTTTGCCCCAATCTGACACCCTTTTGGGTATAGCAAGTATCTTTACCTTTTTTTCATGCTTCTTCATCTCTTTTACTTCTGACCGAAACCCTTTATCCCCTGCCAATACTTCCGGATATTTACCAAACTGCTTTTTATGTCTTTCCAGTACCTCTTTCACATGTTCATTGTCCTGACGTTGCTTCTCCATCACTTCATAGTCTGTGATAAATTTGTCTTTCGTCTGGCATATGAGCACCTTATGGCCAAACTCCACCCTCTTGTTCCTCTTGCCTCGTTTAATCAATTCCGCATGTTGCTCAAATATACTAAACGTACGTTCACTCGCTGGAACAGTTTCACCATTGAGCACAACCCGTTTCGAAACATCTACTATCGTCTTAACCGCTTCCAGATAAGATTCTATTTCTACCCCAATTGCTGATAATACAAGGTCTCTAAACTTTCTCACTTTGCAACAAAACTCTTCTGCTATCCCTAAAATCCTTTCCACCGCATTTATGAGGTCTCGAAATACCCTCCGTACTTTCCGCTTACGACTCTTGGATTTACTACTCACGTAACGGGTTATAAACAAATAATAACCTTTCACCTTCCTGTCGTGAAAACGATGGTTACAGACGCTTCTTTTATGCTTGCGTACCTGTGCTAAAAGCCTCTTGAGCACTCGATAACCATCCCATAACAATGACGAATCTGTAGGATAATGTATGTTAGATTCTACTACTGTCGTATCTACCCGAAGCTCTTTTGGATCCAATTGATTATTGTCTGTAGCATAGCTTCCCAATGAGTTATTGATCTTCTTCCATGTCTGAGGTTCTATCGCTTTGAAACACTTACATAAAAAACTGTAATCCATCACCGGACGGTTACCCAATCGGATGAAGTCCTTTAAGAAACTGCTCTCTGACACCCTGACAATGGTTTCTCTCCAGCCCGTACACTCCAGGCTATGAACCAGTAGGGCCCTTAATATATTATCTGTTGTATACGTACATTTACGTCCCTTGTTAGATGATTTGTACAGTCGTTTAATATTAGTATGTACTTTAGTCAATATCTGAGGATTCTTATCTAAAATCTCACTTATGCACTCATATTTCTTTCGATATTCTCTTACCACTTTCAATGTTGCATTTCCGGAAAATTCTAAATATAATTGCCTATCAAATTTCTCGCGCATTTTTATCCTCCCTCTTTATTCAAATTTTGTCTGAATAATCATCACAAGGGTATGATAAAAGTTGCGCGGGTTTTACTCAACTAATTTCCTTTCCGCAACAGAAACTAAGTAACCTGAGTAACCTTTTGAATATTCATTTTTTAAGTTTTACCCCCAGAACAAACCTCTTATTTTGCGCTCTTGGATCAATTTCGTAACCTAAATTTTTTATAGCTGTGTCAAAACGTCTTTTAGTCTCAGGTGGTATCTGATATTCTTTGCAGTATGAAATGTATGCCCGATACAACTCAGTTAGTTCTATATTGGTCGTACAATCCGAAGTATCCGCTTTTTCGTCCATAAATGATTCAACACTTGAACACCTTACCCTAAAGATGTTCTTTAGCTTATCAACCTGTTCTGAGTGACAAAACCCTCTACTTTTAAGCAAATCCTTCAATCCATATACAGCCAACAGAAAGATTCCGTCAAGTTCTTCCTTTAGTTCTTGCTCTAAAAAAGTATTCCGAACAAGACAGGATTCTTTTGCTCGTTCATCTTCCAGATTGTCAATGTCTCTCTGTTTTAAAAATATCCGGTGGAAGGGAACAATGTTAAATCGTGAGAAAAATCCTAAACTTTTGTCCCTGCTTCGTGGTAAATTGTTGGTTGTGATTATGTGTTTAGCAAATGGCCTGAAATCAAACGGTTGTTGGTGTTTTCTCTGTGCCCGAACTTCATCACCTGCAACAATACCTTTTACACGTCCATCAGATATTCTGGCATTAACGCCAAACTCACTTGATACATTAACGAGTTTCCCTGCTAAATCAGCAGTAGCAAATCTATCTACTCCTATATCCTCGAAATGAACTTGCGAAATTAGCCCTTGAAATAACTCAATTATTACAAAAACCAACACACTCTTACCGTTACGGCCAACTCCATACAGCATCATACATTCATGGAACGGCGTCTTGGTATATAGACAGTAACCAATAAATTGCTGTATAAGACGTATTAACTCATAATCAGGCTCAAGTGTGTCTTCTTTCACCAAGACTTCCTTCAAGAATTTCTCAAACTTTTTACATTTCGCTTGAGGATTGTATTTTGCGTTAATCTGGTATGTGAATAATTCCTCTGGTGAATGTGGTAGTAACTCAAAGTTTTCTATGTTTAAGATGCCATTCTTAACATTTATAAATTTTGGATTTTCGTTAATTGGTTGCTTTTTCTTGTACAGCATGTCTTTTAATACCTCTAAAATTTCTTTTGCATTATTCCTTCGTCCTTTAAGAAAATCTTCAATCTGCTTTTCTATCAATTTTAAGTAATATCTATCATCAAATTCTTGATACCATCCGTCTTTGTACATTAAAATTTGTTGGTTCAAAAATATGAGATGTTTCCCTTCATTGAAAATTCTCGCTTCTAATAGAGGTTCAAAGATAGGTTTACCACGCTGATCAAGTTTCCTTTGTCGAACTAAGCTACAATTTTTCACCTTCCATGCTTCATACCACTTTGTCGCACGTTTAAGTGCTGGATTCTTAAGACTAAGATGGAATTTGGGAAGACCTTTAAATTCTTTTTTCCACTTACCATTATGGTATACGCAAAAGTCGTCAAGACCTGTTTTATGAGAATTCAGATTTGGCAATTGAACTAATTTAAGATTTGGATCTTGTACGCCACGACTTTCTATCTCTTTCCCCAAGGCAAATAATCCCATTAATGCCTGCTCCTTTTCTTTAAGCCAAATATCTGAATCACCAATAATTAAGACTTCTTCTCTCCCCTTCCAATTGAAACAGTCTAAATCCCGAATTGGTTTAGAAACACCATCATATTTACTAACCCAATTCCAGACTCCACCTAAACCGATAGAGGGGAAATCCTCTTGTAGTGCTCTCAACAGCTTCTTTTCTCCTTCTATAATTCCCACTTTTGTAGAAGGATCTTGAGACATATCTGAATAATCAATCAGGGGTGGCATATATAAATGAGGCTTTGATTTTCTTGGTTGTAAATATTTGACCGCATGACCATCCTTGTCCTTATATGAAGGAAATACTTTAACTCGAAAGAATTCTAACTCTTTTCCTTCCACGTCAAAATAAGGAATTTTATATACACTCTTAATATCAGGATGTAATTTAAACCCTAATTGTTTTCTTGCTTCTTCAAGAGTCAAAGACTTAATACCTGCTTGTTTAATAGTGGTATCGGTTAATCCTGATTTCATTAAATCTTCGTTATGCTCTTGTGCAAGTGGTAAATGATTCATTTTTCGCTCCTTGCATCAATTATGTTTTTGTTTATAAACGTTATCAAATCTTCTCGGTGAAATTTCACTAATCTTCCCACTTTTACATAACGAATTTTTTGTTGATGAATCCAGTCGTAAAGCGTGGATTTCTGAATTCCTAAGAAACGTCGGGCTTCTTCAAAATCAATCAATCTTTCCATTCAATACCTCATAAAATTAAATTGAAATTGCTGTCACTTATTATTAACAGTGTTTTATTTTCGTTGAGTTATATAACTGTCCATATTATAGCAATTAGTTAGATTGGTTTTTGTGGGGTTTTTGTGGGGATATAAATCTTTTGTGTATCAAGAGATACGAAATATGAATTGTGGGGGAATTGTGGGGGAATTATGAGGGTTTTTACTTTGTAGGTTTAAGCTTGATGTTTTTCTTTGGGATGTTTAGTTTTTTTGCCACACCATGCTTTTTACTAATGATATCTTTAGCTCTTTTTCCAATTACCTTTTTGAAAGCCTTTATTATGTTATGTGTAATCTGATTCACTTCTTCACTACAAGTTCTTTTTAAATCTTCGTTATATACCCACCCATCTTCATTATCATCCTTTACAGTTTTAGCCAGAAGGTATAACGGTTCAATAAATCTATCTTCAAGAGGTAACTTTTCTTGCTCACCTTTACATACTGAAACAAGAGCGTCAAAAAGTGGATGCCCTCTGGGATCAACGGTTATCTCAAGGTTTACATCACCAAAACTAACTTTTTCTTTTATCTTTCCTTTTTTTCGACTGCCAACTTCTTTTGGTACCTCAACAAATTCCCCTTCAAAATCTTCTCGAAATTTATCTGGCACTTTACAATGTGTAAAACTGATGATGATTGCTATAGGATAGTAAGGATGATTATATTCATTGGAAAACTTTCCTTTTAGTTTCTTTAAAAATACTCTGATGTCGTCATTTGCGACATAAACATTACGATTGAGACTGTTAAGCCATAGAGCTGGATATTGTATAGTATTTGTCGATCCCCACTGCTTAAGAATTTCAATAATCTCTCCTGGTGTTTTATCATCTAAATTATAAATTAACGGAATACTAGCACCTCCACCTCCTACCCTCATCATAGTTAACGTAACAACATCAACAAGCTCGTCTCTTTGTTCATTATCTTCTACATTAAGCAGTATGGTTTCTCCTCTCCTAGCATGATAAAATATTTGTTTTTTTATTTTTTCAATTGTTTTTTCATCGAGTTTTTTCGAGACCATGACATTACCTCCTCCAGGTAATCCTCAAGGTGAAAGATTAGGGGCAGCTAGTGAGGTGCTAGCTTTTCGAGCGTACGACTCTAGCCCCTAAGATGAATATTCAATAAAAAAGGAGAAGTGCAGGGATATATTCCTCCCATTCCTTCTCCTTTCCTTTTTAAATTATATTTTCTTGTATTTTAATTTTCAAGAATTATTCGTACTAAACAAGCGAGCTTTTCAGTTTTTTCCATAATGTGCGTGCGCTGTGTGCGGGGATTGTACGGCTGAAGCTCCAACCCAAACGAATCACGAATTCGCTCCCCTCCCCGCCCCGGCACATCAAAAACAATGTTAAACGTGAATAATTACAAACATGAGAGCTTGCCTATAAAAAAGCCTATTTTATTCCATTTTTTTAGTGTTTTTTACTTTAGCAGGTGTCCAAAACCATATCATTTCGCACACTTTTTTTCTCTATTTTTTCTTGTCATAACTCTTTTTGAATCAATGTGTCAAATTGTCTGTTTTCTTTACCCTTTCGAACACTTGATATAACCGTTGCCATTTCGATAAATGTTGGCTCTCGATACATTAAGTATTCTGCTTATCTCTGTTACATTACGTCCTTCTTCACTTAGTCTTTTTACCTCATCAATATTCAACCCTACCTTTGGACGTCCTATTGCTTTACCTTTCGCCTTGGCACGCTTCATCCCAGCGCAAACACGCTCACTGATCAAGTCTCTCTCTAATTCAGCCATTGACCCGATTATACCAAACATTGCCCGTCCGATGGGTGTTGTACTATCGACACCCTCTGTGAGCGAAACAAAGTCGATACCCAGTGCTTTAAATTCATAAAGACTGTTCACTAAATGTTTGAGGCTCCTGGCATAACGGTCAAATTTCCAGACCAGCACAACATCAAATCTCTTTCTTTTTGCATCAACCATGAGCTGGTTGAGTTCAGGCCGAGAATCCTTTGCACCGCTTTTTCCGATATCGCAATACTCTTTGTAAATTTTCCAGCCCCGATCCTGGACATACTTTCGCAACTCTACAAGTTGAAGTCCAACGTCTTGATCTTTTGTAGATACCCTTGAGTAAAGAGCAACTCTCTTATCTGACATCTTACTCCCTCCCAACTAAGAAGGCTCAAGAATTAAGTTGTCTCAGAAAACCAGTAGCTTTCTCGGAGTCCTTTCGGATACTCCCAACTTTTCCTTGAGCCATATAAGCAACAAAAAAGGCTATTAATCCCAGAAAGAATTAACAGCCTATTATTGCCAAACAAATCGTTTACTACTAGTTTCTGAGATTTATTCAAATTACTCTTTTTCAGAAAAAAGTCAAGATTATTATACGAGCCATGTAGGCCTTTTTAATGCTTATCACCCTTGCATTTCCTCACTTGCCTTCATCTGTCTGTTTTCTAAAACACTACCTCAAGGATAATTTTAAATAATCAAATAACTCAAATTACCAAATCTGAGTATTCACGTGACTGATGTAACTGCTACATAAGGTTGAATGAAACAATACCTTATCAATTGGCCAAGCTTTTTTACAACCACAACGCATTCATATAATGCCCTTTGGCCATAGCAACTGAAAAAGATAATCACTGCAGTCTTGCTCCGTAGAAAACTGAAATTCAAATTCTGCAAGGGTCCTGGAATAATCTTCCATAGCCAAATGTTATATCTTTTGGCAACATCAGTCAAGTGAATAGCCTGGTTACCAAATTATGGAGCTTCATTGTCCGCCTCGTACACACCATCCTGCGAGTCTAACTGCCCCCCCAGAAATTTGTTTTGGATCTGTTAGCATAAGGCCGCCGTTTTTCATTATCGTTATCCATGCTTGGTTGGGAGATTTTGCGTACGTTGTGGAGGACCAGTACGCGTCCGACACAGATACGAATGGATGACCATCCGGAAGGGATTGTTGGTCAGCCTGTCCTCGGTCTATTAGGCTCAGGAGTTCATTAAAGTTTGCCAATCGCCAATCTCCTGGTGCTGAACCGTCTATAGGTCCATTATCGGTTGAACTATCTGCTAAAGTGTTGCAGGATTCCACGTTCTCTTTCCATAATTGATTCCCGAATAAGTTAGCATCTTTTGTCCATATAAGCCCTGTTAAATTATCCCTTACCGTTCCATTTCCATTATCCGTAAATCTTGGATTAGGCCAGGCAACACCCTTTTGCAAATCGCCGTCGTCTCCAGTAGCATATGACGTGGTTTGTCCAGTTTTAGCAACTGGTGCACCCACTGCCGCCGTAGTTTGAATTGTACCATCAGGGAACTTTATACCTCCACTGATAAGTTCAATGGTTCCTGCAACAGTAAGTTTTTGGCTAGGTGTTGATGTTCCAATGCCTACATTACCACTCGCTGTAACTCGCATCATCTCTGACCCATATTCCAAAGTAAAATCATTGTTGTCCGTCTCTTCCAAGTCCCAGAATACACCATTTCCACCTGTGTCGCCCAAACGTACTGTATCAAGTAGACTGACTCCCTTAACATGAAGCTTTTCATCAGGACTCGAAGTACCAATTCCAACCTTCCCATTAGCATCGATCGTGAGTCTATCATTCCCGCCTGTTTGCAACTTTAGGGATGTTACAATTTGTCCTGGAGCATTTATCGTTACTGGTATATCTCCAATAAGAGCTGCTACACCTGGTGCAAGAGCACCTTTTAAAGTTGAACCATCAATTTCTAGTCCAAAATCTCCACCACTAAATAACTTACCCTGTACGGTTAATTTCCTGTCAGGACTCGTTGTTCCCATACCAATGTACCCATTCTCAAAATCCCATGTCATAATATCTGAGGCTGTTCCAAAATTGTATAGTTTCAAATCATTTTCATTTGGCAGCCTCCTGAAAAACCATTTCCCTGTCTTCCCATCACTATTATTAAACCCAAATCCGGTGAGTCGATTATCATCAGAACTAATATAAGCTGTAACCGTTTCTCCTTTTTTGCTAACGTGTAGATCATACAATGGGTTTGCCGTACCAATACCAACGTTACCGGCATTGTAGGACGTGTTAAGACCATCAAGTAACCAGTGTGAATCACCCGCCGGACCCTGTGGCCCCGTAGCACCAGTTACACCTGGAATCCCTTGCGGACCTATCGGACCTTGTAGACCTGTTTTTCCTCTTGGTCCCGTTGCCCCGATTGGTCCTTGTGGTCCTATTGTTCCTTGTTTGCCAGGATCTCCTTTATCACCCTTTGGTCCAGGTGGTAGATTCGTTAACAACGAACCATCACCTTTGAAATTGGTTGCCTTAACTGTTCCTGCTACTTCAAGCTTTTCTGTAGGGGTGGGATCGCCTAAACCAACATTCCCATTTTCTTTGATTGTAACCACTTCGCCGGTATCATCATCTACAAACCTTAATGCACTACCATCTCTTGTTATTGTTGTGTTTTCTCTATACGAGCCATCTACTTTACTATTGCCTTCCAACCTAATAGAGGATGATTTCTCATCTCTTGTGTATACATGCACATCCACTTCAGGATCAGGAGTATTAATGCCGATTTCTCCGGTTTCCATAATGGTAAAGCTTTCACCATTATCATCATCAGTAAATCGTAAAGCATCGGCATCTCTCGTAATTGTTGTGAACTCTCTGTATGGGACTGGAGCTGATTGAGGGAGGCTGTTACCTTCTAATCGGATTGCAGTTGAAACCTGATCTTGAGCATAAATATGAAGGTCTACCTCAGGACTATTTGTACCGATCCCTGTGTCTGATGTTGTTTCAGGTTCTTCTTCATATCCCGATGCAGCTGTTGTATCCAAACTGTCATTGAGAGAATCTTCTTTCTCCTTAGCCATAATCTCCTTCATAGCGTCTATTTCTGCCTTGAGTTCTTCTATTTGAACCTGTTGTGCTTTCAATGCCTCAATGAGTAACGCTACATCATCAGCAAAAGTCGTTTTGGATGTAGGATAAAGAGCAAATACTAATAGGAATGTGATAACAACAAATAGTTTACTCATGATACCCCTCCCCCTAAAGAGATATGTTATTGATAGTAATGAAGTGACTTAATATACCATTGTTGTCAATAGGACAGACTATGACAAGGAGTAATGTTCTGTCTATGTTTAACTAAAATGCAAAACAGTTAAAAAGTAAAGAGATGTGAAAGGAAAAGTTGAGGTAAGAGGAAGAGCTTGAGAGGATAATGAAACCGAATGTGAAGGAACAGCAAGTAAGAAAACCAAAATCTATTTTGTTAAATATAATAAAACAGATTTGTCCAGACTGTGATTATGGTTTAGACGATAGAGACAAATGAATGCAAACGAATATACTAAGAATCGAGCAATCTATTGCGAGTCTTTCTCCAGCACTTTTTTCGATGAGGAGTTTTTAACAATAAACTCTTTATTAGTGTTAATTATATATATTTGATTTTCTATGTGAGAATGCTCTGACGAAGTATTTAAGAAAGAATGTTCAATGGATGTAGACGATACTTTTCTATAATTAATATTTTCTGCTGATGAATTATTCTTGTTTTTCATATTCCCATCCTTCGTTTGTTTTAATATTATCCAATGTTGCTTGTAATTGTCCAGGAATTAGACGTTTTTCAAATTTACCTTCTGATAAAAATACATGGCTGCCATAGTCAACGCTCTCTATTAGACCTCTCCTAAATGAATAATCCTTTGCATTATCATTACCTAAATAAGCTTGAACATTAAAACGTTTAGTAAGTTTCAATTCAGTTGAAAAGTCATCGTATAATTGTTTAATATTTAAGTACTGATCATCATTGGGCTTGGTTATATTTAGGCCGAGTCCTTCTTTTGCCTCACGTCTGTTAATAGTGTAGTCATGGCTGCCAGATTCACTACACATAAATTCTAGTATCTTTTTGATACTATCTTCGTCTTTTACTTGATTTACTATTAGTTTTCTTGCTAACATTCTAATCTGAGATCGAGAACGAAATACTTCTCCCAACACAAGAGGATGTACCTGTCTAGATAAATTAAGCAAAATTTCTGCCATTTCATTGCTATCTTTAACATTTTGTTCACGTACTAACTCAAAAAAACCATTTATTGCCTCTACGCTTACAGGGGCTTTCTCATTGGGTGCCTTACCTGGTATTTGTGGATTTAGAGGGCCATTAACACTGGGATCAATTGGCCCTAAAGTAGCTTGTTTTGTCATTATTATTTCATTGGCTCCCAAAGACATCAGAGCGGCAGCACTATAAGCCCGTGATGGAATTAATGCTATCAAGTAATCGCAATATTGACGAACTAAATTAATAATACTCCAAGCTGCTAATGTTTCACCACCGCGGCTGTAAATAATAAAACAGATACGATCAACAACTCCGATTTTGTCTAGATGATTAACAAAATGGTCAATAACATCGCCTGCAATCCTTGTTTCAAGATTTCCCCTATCACTAGTTACATAAAGCAATGTCTTTGCATTAAACTGCTCATCAATCTTTTTCAATAACTCCTTACGTTCTTCATACATTAGTATTCCCTTATTATTCTACTCAATTCGCTTGTTATGAGGTGCTTTATGACACCAAAACCACACAGGAGTTGCTCTTTCTAAATACTTATTACTTAATTTATTGTGGACTGAATTTTATACACTGATATTGTGTTTGTCAATATGACAAACCAGGCCACCTCAGAGTACGATATATAGCGCTGTAATTACTTGTATCACACAATTACAATCTCAAAAAAGCTATTCAAATATATTTCACAACCAAGAGGGTACCAACCCAAAATTACCCAGGGCTATGAGTGAACGATTTCCATCCAATGTTCATACGAAAATTTAGGATTCTTATGATTAGTGTGTAATTTGCAAATAAACAAATGCTAATTTTAGCGGGCAATAATTTTTCAGAACTGTTTGTACGGTAGCAAATTATATGTAAAGACCGCAACCTCATATTATGCTGATTCTTGACTTTTGACACGCTTTAGGCTGTTGGCTAACGGCATTACCAAATCTCCTAACTTATGTACTTTACATTCGAGATCGAGATAACCATTGAAAGTTATGGAACTATCAATCGCCTTCTCGTCTGGATTCTCCTTTTTGTAGAGGTCTGTTTCCTTATACGCAAAGGTACCTATTGCTAGACTCCATGCAGATTTGCAGTCGTCAATCTGTAGCATTATAGGGTCCTTGACTTCCTTCGAGATAACCCCAAAGGCCTCAAGCCCGCTCACATGAATTATTACGAGGTTAATATGCGTATAAAACCGTGTTTCGTACTTAATAAACCAAGCCTCAATATCTTTGGAGTTAGCTAGATCGTGCCACCATCTCAGACGAACTATGTGGGCTACTGTAGAAAGTTCCTGATAGCTCTGAGTAATACTATCGAGGTGGCTTGAGATTCTGTCACGTCGAAAAGAATCGAAATCTCTCTGTTGTTCTAGCTCATGCATCAATCTTTTGTTGTTCTTTTCTACTTTCCCTTGGAATCTAGCAATCTGGCGTTGTGTGCGAATAGATAAGTATGCCACAGTAAACGACGTAATTGCCGCAAGCAGGGCCGCTATAAGCGCAGCAATGGCCTCAGTATTTGATGTAGGCCCCACTATATGGTTGTCAATAAAACGTCCGGTTCCTGGAGTATCATACACATATTGCCCTCCTGAAGCTTTGCTATCGTTTCCAATTTGCACACTAGATAAAAGATACCCGGATTCTGCTTCAACATTTGGAGAAGTGTCAGCGTTACTTGAATATGAAAATACACAGATTGATAAACAAGTTAACGTACTCAATAATAGTCCTAATTTTCTCCTCATTTTATCCCCCTTAGTTTATTTTACAAAAAATTAAAATTCACTTTGTGTTGTGTTATAGCTTTTGATGTGCCAAACATTTTATCTATAGTGAATTTTTTTTATCTTTAGCCTAAGCACTTGAAAATGTGTAGGATAAGAATAATTATGTTTTCGTTAGGGTGGAGGAATAATGATAATTAATGTGGATAAAAAACAGGGGAAAGAATTGGGGGCTGGGGTATATTCCCCATTTTTGACCCATATCTGAATGGTCTTTAAGATTAATGATAACCAATTAGGCTTTTGTCATTTTTATCGATGATTTTCAATAAGATGTGAAAGTGGATGTTATAAAAAAATAACAGATATTGCTTCCTGATTTAATCTGAATATCAATCAATCATAATTTATTATCGTTTCATTATGAGAAAGACAACCTCGTATTGCAACAAGACCGTACTACTTGATTCTTGTAATAGTATGAGACTGATAAAACATTTGGATATTAGTGGGATAGCATACAACTACTTATACAATTTCTTCACCATCAACACCATTTTGGCACTAGTTTTGTTTTAAATAATAAGCGATTTTGTACATTTGTTCTACTCCTTTAGTAACTCCTCATATTGGCCTACCTCTCCCTTACTGCCAGAGAGGGGTAGGCTATATCAGGAGCAACAATTCATACTTAATTAATGGTTAATTGTGATGGAAATATATATTATTTGGAAAATTGCTTTGATTACTCTAGGGCTGATATTTCTTTTTAGACGATATATTAATATCAATCTTAAGGGAAAACAAAGAGCTTAATTGTTTTGTCTAATAAATGATCGATAACATAGAAAATAACGAAGATGCAATCATCTTGCTCAGGCAGTTTAAGGAAAAATATAATCTCTCTTGGATTCAAGTATCAAGAGTTTTTGGAAGGAAGCTGCCTAATATAGAGAATTGGTATCAAAACAAGTTTGCCATTCCCTGGGCTTATAGGTTGCTTATAAAGATCTACTTAGATCACCCAAAGATATTTGATAAATACAGAACCATTTCCTTTGTCAGATCAATAAAATTCAATAATGAGAAAGCAGTTGCAAACCTCTTAAGATTTAAAGATAAATATGAATTGACATGTGAAGAAATAGGAGAGGTATTCGGCAGGGAAACTCCAATCGTACAACAGTGGATTCGCCGTTATAGAAATATTCCCACGCCTTGTAAAATACTCACAAAGATATACATCGAAAAACCACGAATCTATAGGGAATATAGTCTTGATACTACAGAGGTATGAAATAGTTCCGAAGATTTGTTACATATACTTGTGATTACCAATACCAATCCCGCTAACATATCACATTGCTACAATCACCTCTATCTACCTTGAAGCATAAACCTAGCCTTAAAGCATGGGGATCGTAAATCTGCATGTCTCCCGGCTGTTTCTGAATCAATGGCTCCCAAGGCATCTTGGCATCAGGGACTTCACCATAGTTTTTTTCTTCTGAACTGAGTGAACAAGAAAACACCAGGATGGATAATAATAGGATGGGATTGTTTTCTTCATCTGGTTTTGACTCCTTGTTTTTGTTATGTGGGTATGGACTGTCTTAGCTCAAACTAAAATTTTTTAAATTTATTACTTCCTTATACTGTGCCCTTCCATCATTTCCATTTATTTTTAAACCTGGAATATCTATTTTGTATTCTTTTTTGTTCATTAATGATGATAAGACCGGCACATTTAATGAGTTTCCAATATTCTTTAATTTTTCTCGTAATCCACTATCTGTATTTATCCCGGTTACGATAGACTTAAGCCAATTACTTGGTTCTTTGATGAACCCACTGTTGTCTAAGCTTAGGAAACGAAGTTCGCACTCATAGTTCCATGCAATACTTTTATATCTTATTATGTCGTAAAGATATTTTTTCTTCTCAGCATAATAATCCTCCAGGTTCAAAACTTCTCTTGTACTCCTATATATTACAGGGATCGGATTGATTTCGTTCCTACTTGGATCAATATAATACTTTTTAAGATCAATTTGGAAATGCAACATATAACCTGAATGTGATGATGCATAATGTGACCACATCAACTCACTGTCGGGAATAAAGGATAACGAAAATACACCTATTTTTGATCTCTGTTCTTCTAATGCATTTTCGAAATATTTAACAAATAGTTGCTTTTTTTCAGCACGAGTCAAATTTCTCATTTCCTCCCATGCTTTTTTTGCTAATTCTTTACCTCTTTGCTCTGCCAATTTGAACCAAATCGATTTTAACGTTCTTTGTCCTCTAGGGCATTCGATCTGAGGTGCTTTACAATCCCACGGATCATTAAATATTGCTGGATTTTGGAAATAAAATGCCCCTTTGTCATAAAACGATAGATTATCCTTACCTTCATATTTTGGGGCATAATATTTGAATAAGTTAATATTCTTCATGCACTTACATCCACGTAATAATAACTTAATTTATGAATTACATATCCATAATGATGGTGTATTTCTGTATGGTATGAAATCTAGAAATTATATAAAAACTGAGGCTTATAATACTCAGGTAATTACCAAAATCAAAAGGAAAAATGATAACTAACCTAGACTGGCACAAGGTGAAATACAAACCTTACCTACATCAAATCTCATTGTCTTGCATAGAGAAATTAGTTGAGTGTAATGAAATGTTTAATAAAGGTGAGATAGATTGTGATACTGTGTTTAAACTGGAAAAGCAAATACTCACTGATGAAATAGAAGATGAGGAGTTTCTTGAATTTGCTATAGAGAACTTCAGTGAAATGATGGGGTATGTTGCTTCTGGTAGAATAAACATCCGGATACATAGAGATATTAGTGGTGAGATGTGGTTTGGGGTGGGATAGAATACAACATGTTTTGGAAGTTATCAGTCATGCACAAAAGCTTAGCACAGCATATTACTCAGCTTTATGAGCAAGGTGTTGTTTATTTACGCATTGAAGAATACGTTAAGCATTGGTTGAGGTGGGTAAGGGCGGGTGTTGCCTTACAAATTAGGCCTTTTAAAGTGTGGGGTACAGGGGGAGTTTTTTTCCTGTACCCCACATATTGCTGTTGTCTCACTAATTCTTTTTCCAAGACAAAACCTCATGTCGATTCGGGATACTCCATTTTTCCAATTTGTGTAAACGACGTGCTCTGTCTTGTTATGTGTTTACTTTTTTTATTCCAATTTTTTAATCGATGGGGCCTACTCCTTCCACCATCATCGTCGCAGTTGCAGTGCATAATAAACTACCGTCCCAGAATACCTGAGCCGTTGCGGTCATTTGGCCCCTAATACATAAAGCGCCGGGTACAACTACGCTAACGAAAGAACCGCTTGATTGACCGGGGAATGTGTCTGCATCTTCGATCTTGGAAATTGTCGTACGCATCTTGAATCCCTCATTTTGTGGGCCTACGCACTCCGAC
Source organism: Candidatus Scalinduaceae bacterium (assembly GCA_965222815.1). Taxonomy (GTDB): domain Bacteria; phylum Planctomycetota; class Brocadiia; order Brocadiales; family Scalinduaceae; genus SCAELEC01. The sequence goes on along the minus strand of CBDCUS010000014.1, from coordinate 1,840,830 downwards.
GGCCAATTGAAGGTATACAGTTCTTCCACCCCCACCCCAATGGGGACTTCTGGGTAAGAGAGTGATACCCCTATCACTTCATCGTTGTTCGCAGAATCAGGAAGTGATAATTCGCACGATCCGGGGGGTGGGGTGGTTACATCGTTTGTTGTAAAATTTATGATGAGCTTAGGCTGCTGTGACGGGTTTGTGCCAAATTCTTTGGAATAAAAACGTGCTGCAGTATTCAGCGGTGCACTGTCACTAACCTTAAGAAGCATATGCGCAATCTCAGAAGTATTACTCTGCGCGTATCTTACCTGCTCTGTCACTGTCCATCGTACCCAGCCAAAGGCTCCAGGCATTGAGGCTGCTGATTGATCAGTTACCGTAAAGTCTCCTCCTGCCGTTGTCCAGAGTGTTGCGTTTTTGTAGTCATTCCACGTTGTCTCACCTTCTAACCAACCGGTTTGTTCCAATCTGTTTACTTCTACTATTTCGCCAACGGGATTGTTTCCAATATTAGTAGGGACATAATAAAGATCTAGATATGCACTTGTAATTGTTGCAGAATCTTCAAGTGCTGAGAAGTCAAATGCCAATATGCCTCTCCTTTCATAACCTTCAATCGATTTTTTTAGATAGATACTGGTTTTGTCTGCAAAGTTGTTACTCGATGATGCACCGTTACGAATATAAGTATCTGCGGCAGATGGTTGCACTGTCAACGAATCTAATGCCGCGGCATTGTCAGAAGTCGATTCTTCTTCATATCCATAAGCCGATGTTGTATTGTTATCTTCTGCGTGAACGGTATTCATTCCCATAGGAGAGAAAATAGCTACTACTAAAGATAAAAACGCTGTTACCACAATACCTCTTCCTATCCTGAATCGCATTTTATGTTCCTCCCTTTTTCTTGTATGGACAACAAAATAATTGTTCAATACCAATGATGAAAAATTACGGAAACTAACATCCTTTTAAATCAATATTTTTAACAAACCTCCTCTCGTAATCCATGACGTATAACGTCACATCATTGCTCAATAAAAAAGCCTTACTACCCAAGATATTCACACATAGAATTATCTCCGGCAGTAAGGCTATCTTTTTACTACTTCGTTAAAGACCCTACACTTTGCGTGCCCTGAGAAACGAGGACGTGCCCTTATCGGATTCTTACAACTTAAAGAGAGTAGAAAATATATATGCTTACAAAAAAGTTTTCTTTCCATAACATATTTTGTTCTCTTTGTCAATACGACAAAACTATGACAAAGTAGAACACATCAATTATGGCCGTTAGGAATGGAGTTTAAGAGGAATGATAACAAACAAGACTTTTGTCGGTATTGTCGGTGATTTGTGGAGGTAGAAAAATAATATGAAGGGTTATGTAAATTTGTGATAGCTACAACAGTGTTATAGAGTTAAGTTTCTTTCGTTTTAATCTTCAAAGCTAAATATATCCTCATCCACATCTTGTGCAGCCATTGAGTCTAAGAATTTCTGGTATTTCTCGCTTATAACCGTTTGTACGCGATTGTCGTTATAAATGTTTTGGATCATTTGGGATACAGATTGGGAAGGGAAAATACCTACCGCTCTCAATATATCAGCGCACAATTTGTTGACCTGGCTTTTGTAGGAAGTCATAATTGTCGTGAGTCTATGCTCTTCTTTACTCAAACCTTCCCTTGTGGTGAATATCATATATAGTTTATCAGCAAGATCTTTCCCTATCTGAATATCTTTCTCTGCTAATTCAACAATACTAGGTAAAGTAGCAATCAGCTCTTGTGTCTTTTGCTCAATTAGCTGCCGATTCGCTTTCTTTATTTGCCTGATTCTTTGGCCTGAGACATTGAAATCTGAGGCAATTTGATTTGACGATTCACCGGTAGATAATCGATTAATTATATCGAGTTTATGGCAAGGGTTTGCTAGTTTTGTCATTGTTTTTAACTCCTCATATAATAATCATAGAGAAATTACTTTCATAGTGCAATGTTTCTAAATACGTTCTACTTTTCGCATAATTTGGTGTAAATTAGTGTAAACACACAGATAGTAGAAGGTCGTTTTAGCTCCTTTAAGTATTTGTAATGTAACAAGTTATATAATTAGTTGTAAATTGGTGTAAATAGGTAGGAAACGTCTCATTTAGCCTTCGGGACGCCGAGGTCGGCCGTTCGAATCGGCTCGCCCCGACAAATACTCATAAAGGTTTATAACTTTTTTGTGCTTCCTTTTTTTGCCAGATTGATACAATGTTTCTCAATAAGTTCTCCAAAAAGTTATTGTTTCATATAAAGCCTATACAGAGAATTTGTCACCTATACCGTTTATTACCAAACCTCTTCTGCTGACGTAAAACACTGCTTCAATCTCTCCCTTCTTAGAATCTTCTAATTTTGGCCTTTAAGTCTACATTAACTTTCTCAATACAATTTTCTTATTGCTTCTCGTTCTAGTTGGTAAAACTCTCTTTTTGGGTTTAAACACTTTCTATTAAATTCAGCTATTATTTCCGAACATAATCTACGTATGTGAATTGAATCAGCCAGGAATAATAAATGCTCAGATACTCTTTTATACTCATGCATTAACTTTGCAAGTTCTGTGCTGAACTTCTCTATAGCACTATTATCAATTTCTCTATGTTTATATAAGTAAGTATCAATAAGCGCATCGAGTTTTCCCTTGTTAACAGGTTCCAAAACAACTGCCGTACATACAATATCTTTCTTATCACTATTCTCTATCATAATCTCTGCTGCTTTAACATTTATTTCCCACTCAGATTCAGAATCGGTTAATATAACATCGCCAAGGTCTCTAAGCTCTCTTTCCATGAATCTCTCAATTGAACCTTTGATGTTTTTAGGTTTAGTCTCAACATTCAGTTTTATCTTAAAGTAATGAAAACTTTTTCCCTGAGCAAAAGACAACCTGCCATACACTGTTAATAAGATTATTACTACAATAAGTAACTCCATGAAAAAGAAATATTTCTTATTCATTTATATTTGGTATCAATCTTGTTAAATAACTTGAGTTCAAATTTCATCCATTTTTTAATTTTGTTTGCTTTGAATTTGATGAAAAAAAAAGATAAAACTTCGATGATGTAGTAGTCTTCATATTAGCAATTTAATTAATAGGGTCAATAAATATTTATGGTAATATGTTTATTGTCGTAAAGATGTTAAAGCCTTTGACATGATACACAAGGATATTACTGGTGAAATGTTGTTTGGGGTGCACCGTGAGGCGCACAAAATCATGTGATTTGCAATGGTCACCCTGGTAAGGCTTAGCCAGCAGCCAGGAACCGAGTTTTGCGTGGTACACGGACTATTCGTAAATAAACGGATAGGAACAACTACTACGAAGCGTAAACAGGGAGGTGATAGGCCGTAACAAAAGTGAATGGTAATTAGCCCCGAAATAACATGTTATCGAAGAAGTCGACCCTATTCCCAAATAGGGGAAGACAATATTATCATCACCGATAATGGCAAGGTATTGGTAATTCTTCCGGGGTCCAAAACCAATGGCATGTTACCAAATGAATTTGTGTGAACACGGGAGGCCCGGTGGGTATAGAAAGAAATCTTAAGAACCAGACAAGCCCTTAAAGTAAGGATGGTTCGAAGCCCCATCGGGAGTCGGACTGACTGATAGTACTCCGAGGTAGGGAAAGCCTGCTACATGGGGAAGCGGTTAGCAGTAATTGACTCTTTCAAGGGCAACATGATCTTCATACAAAGGGAGAGTTAGGACCTTTATACAAAGAAAGGATAAATCCAATCATGCAAACAGGACTGGAAAGAATAGTAGCAAAAGCTCGGAAGGAGACAAAACTCCAATTTACTTCACTTGCTCATCATATAACAGAAGGAATGGTGTGGCGGAATTTATGTCACATTCGTAATTCTACAGCCCCAGGGATAGATGGGCATACAGTGGAAAAGGCAAAGAAAAGCTTTGAGACTTGGATAGGGGAAATGTTGACATCGATTCATAGGTATAGTTATAAGGCGCCTGCGATTCGTAGAGTCTACATACCAAAACCGGGAAAATCAGAAAAGAGACCCATAGGGATTCCTACGGTACCAGACCGTGCACTTCAAAGGAGTGTGGGTACTGTACTCTCCAGTATATATGAGCAGGATTTTCTTAAATGTTCTTTTGGAGGACGGGTAAACATCGGTGCACATAATGCACTTTCTACGTTCAATGAAATAGTTTCAGGAAAGAAAGTGAATTGGGTCTTAGAATGTGATCTCAAGAATTTCTTTGGGAGTATAGAGCATGGATGGCTCCTTCGTTTTGTAGAACACCGAGTTGGAGATCCAAGAATATTAACACTCATCCGTAAATGGCTGAAGGCTGGGGTCTTGGAAGACGGCATTGTAACAGGCAACAAGGTAGGTACACCTCAAGGTGGATCGATCAGTGTCCTATTGAGTAATATTTATCTGCACTATGTACTGGATTTGTGGTTTGAGAAGGTTATCAAACCACGAATGAAAGGAGAGGTATATCTGACAAGGTATTTGGATGACTTTGTTGTTTGTTTCCAATATCGAGCGGATGCTATTCGTTTCATGGAGATACTTCCAAAGCGGTTGGGGAAATTCTCACTAATTCTGGAACAGACAAAGACCAAATTAGTTGAGTTTGGCCGGTTTGCCTCGAATCATACAGAGAAGCCTGAAACAGTGTACTTTCTGGGATTTACACACTTTTGCACACGCAACCGTAAAGGGAATTTTATAGTTGGAAGGAAGACGGAGAAGACAAGGCATAGGCGCTGTATTACTCACCTGAGTAGAGTGATGGAAATTATACGGCATAAGTCATTGTCAGAGCAAGCTTTTGAAATTAATCAAATCCTTCTTGGAATTTATGCTTACTATGGAATAGGAGGTAATATTGTTAGACTACAGAAAATCTACCGATTTACCGAGCGATACTGGCGTAAGATGCTTTCAAGCCGAAGCCAAAGAGGGAATATAACTTGGAAGAAGTTTCATAAAATTAAGGAAACATTTCCATTGCGACGTCCAAGGCTTTATGTTCCATACAGTATGATGAAGTCATTTGCCGTGCTATGAATCAATTAGTGAAGAGCCTATTGCGGGAAAACCGCACGATGGGTTCTGTGAGGAGGGAAGTGCCCAATGGGGTGCTTCCCTTACTCGACGTGAGGTAAAATACAACATGTTTAAAAGGCATCAGGTAAGGCACTACAAGCTTTGCACAATGTATTACCCTGCTTTATGAGCAAGGTGCGGATAATTTACGCATTGGGGAATATGTGAGGCATTGGTTGAAGTGGGTTAGAGGGGGTGTGATACTTCAATTTAGGCCGTCATTAAAAACTGAGAGCACAGAGGGAAAACCCCCTGTACCCTCGCCTCATTTTTTCTCTTCAATTTGTTTGCTAAAGCACTACATCAAAGATCATTTTAAATTACTGTATTACCCAATCTTAAATTTTTTGTTCACTGTCCTCCCCGTACACACCAACCTAGTATGTTTAGAGTCTTATCGAGATTGTCCGTACCGGAATCGCCTAAGAATACTTTATGTGCTCTTATAGTATCGGCGGGTTGGGTTGTTGACGTCCAGTAGTCCGCCGCCCCTACATTGTTGAAAGGATCACCTTGACTACGCTTACCGATACCAAGAGTGTCTGGTACCCCAGGATCATATACACCGTAATGAAAAAGACTCTGATACTCTTTTACATTCGCCAGATGCCAATCTCCCGCAACTGAACCATCGGTAAGATCACCACCATTATCTGCCAGATTGTTACAATTGCTCAAAGCAGTATGCCAATTCTGGGGGCCAAAACGATTTCCGTTTTGATCCCAGATGAGGTTTGTCAGGTTATCGGTAACGGTACCATCACCATTAATCGTAAATCGTGGAATGGGCCAAGCAACACCTCTCTGTAAATCGCCATCATCTCCTGGTGCATATGATGTTGTCTGCCCTGTTTTCTCAACCGGGGCTGGTGCTGGTCTTTCTACCACACCATTCATTGTATAATTTATGATTAGCCTAGGATGTCTTGATGGATCTCCAGATTCTTTCGAGAGAAACCGTGCTGCAGCATTTGAAGCTGCACTTGAACTGAACTTAACCAGCATGTGCGCAATCTCAGATGTATTACTCTGCGCATGTCTAACCTGCTCTGTCACTGTCCATCGCACAAAGCCAAAGCCCCCAGGCATTATGGCTGCTGCTTGATCCGTTACCGTGTAATCTCCTCCTGCCATTGTCCAGGGGGTTGCACTTTTATAGTCATTCCACGTTGCCTCACCTTCTACCCATCCGGTTTGTGTCAATCTATTGACCTCTACCGTCTCGCCAGCGGGGTCATTCCCTATTGAGTTACTAAAATAATAGAGATCAAGATAGGCGCTCTCAATTACCGCAGAATCATCAAGTGCTGAAAAGTCAAATGACAATATGCCCCTTCTTTGAAAACCCACAATCGCTTTTTTTAGCCAGATACTGGTTTTGTCTCCAAAGTTGTTACTCGATGATGCACCGTCACGAATATGAGTGTCTGCAGCAGAAGGTTGCACCTCCAACGAAGCTAATGCAGCCGCATTGTCAGAAGCCGATTCTGCTTCATATCCTGCAGCCAATGTTGTGTTATCCTCTTCACCAATTTGAGTCGTTCCATAAGATAATTCTAAGGAATATAGAGAATAAAAACTTAAAACTATTAACAAGAATCCAGCTATTGCAGTACAATTAGTAAGCTTTTTGCCCATGTTAAAAACCTCCCGATTTTAATAAAAAGGATAAAAGGTACTCATACAATTAATCCTACTACTAATTCAGGAAAAAACAATATAGACAAATGTTACATTTTTGAGGGTATTTTGTGACTATAAATATGTCACAATTGTTACATTAAATGTGCAACACTTGTTACATTTTTAGTGGATTACACCTGCTCACATTAGGAAATATATCTGAATATAGGTTAGCGTTATTACTTGTCTTGGTTTGATGTGTTATGAAAGATTATTATAGATTAAACACGTGAATAATGAATAGTTTATAAATGTTTTTTTTTAAAGTGGTGATTCGTATTTATGAGGGATGACTATTTAGAAATATGTGAGACATTAGTGCAGGTGGGTGATAACCATGTAAAAAGAGACGCCTACATTAAAGAGAAAGATATTGTGTTTGTTAAAAGGAGAGCGCATGACATTAAGAGCGGTTGCGTCATGTGAAATAGAACTGCTAAATTGTCTCAAGACAGTTTGTACGGCTGCAAATGATAGGCGGAAATGTTGAATACCCAAATCAGCCGATTTTTCTTTTAATTTCATGAATTAATTTATCGTTGACTTCCATCTTGTTAAGAAAGGTAAGATTATTGTCAAAATCTTTTAGGATTGTATTAGCTTGTTTTGGGTAACCACTCGCTATAATAACAGGGATATCTGCATATTCAGGTAAATTCTTGATAAGTCTAAAAAAAGTATCACCGCTAATCTGATCCAGAAGCATATCGAGAACAATTAAATCTGGTTTAATTTCTCCCAACCTTTTCATTGCCTCGCTAACATCAAAGAAACAGGTAATTTCGTAATCAGTATCCTTTAATATGCTCACATAAAGATCGTGGAAAGATTGATCATCTTCAACAATCATAATTTTCTTGCTCAATTATATTGCCCTAGCCCTTTTCAACTACTTCCTTCTCGCTACTCCACCTGCAAACCACTAAGTCTTTTTTACTCCCTTGACTAAAAGAATAAAAACATAGTTTAAATGTTAGATTATCACTTTGTAATGTGTGATTAAGAAATTAAGTACTTTAAGTGCCAAAAAACTAATCTTGAACCATAATTTAAATACGTAATTATATCAAAGCTCATCCTTCTGTCTATTGGCCAAAAGTTTGAGTTTCCATCTCAAACTTTAGTTTGATACACTTTGATATATAATCAGGAAAGGCAAATGTTTCCAATTTCATGGAACTCTTTTTTGGAGTACTTTTGAAAGAAGGGTCTTTCACAGAATCTGTGGGTAAAAAATTAAGCCTTCGTTTTGTATTCAAACAGAAGCATTGTTGCTGCAATTTGTTAAAATAAGGTCTCTCAATAACCATATAATTAACAATTGCAGATTATCAACAATGCTCATTAAAACATTACTCAATAGATGCTATCCTGTCAAGGGATTCATCTACGGCAAAGTTAGATTAAATGATACAACGATTACGGTAAAAGTAACAGAGCGCAAAGGATCTCAAGGATTATGTTCCCTGTGTAAGAAATCAGCCCCAACTTATGATCATCTCAAAGAACGGTGTTTTCGTTTTATCCCTTTGTGGGGTTACATAGTTATGCTGACTTACAGACCTCGGCGTGTATGCTGTCCTGAGCATAGAGTAACCGTAGAGTATATTCCTTGGGCTAATGGAAAGAGTCCTATCTGTAATCCGTTCAGAATATTTCTTTCACATTGGGCAAAGTATCTTTCCTGGCAGGAAGTATCCAGACAATTTCGTGTCTCATGGAAAAACGTATTTGAATCAGTAGAACATGTTGTTGAATACGGGTTAAAGCACCGTAACTTAGAAAATATCAGAGCGATAGGTGTAGATGAAATACAATATTTAAGAGGACACAGATATCTTACATTGGTTTACCAAATAGACTCTACTTGTAAAAGACTACTATTTGTAGGACAAGATAGATGTGCCAAAACATTATTGCGATTCTTTATTGATTTTGGTAAAGAACGATCCGAACGATTAAAGGCGATTTGCAGTGATCTTTGGAAACCTTATTTAAAGGTTGTAAAACGCAAAGCTCCAAAGGCTATCCATATTCTCGATCGCTTTCATGTGATGAAATATCTTAACGATGCTGTCGATCAAACAAGAAGAGCTGAGACTGCTCAGTTAAAACAAGATGGTTACGAGCCCATCCTTGAAAAGTCTCGTTGGTGTTTATTAAAGAACAAAAGGAACCAGAAGACATCACAGTTAGCCAGGCTCCGTGAACTGGTTCAATATAATCTAAAGACGGTTCGTTGCTATTTACTCAAAGAAGCATTTCAACACTTCTGGACTTACAAAACACGTTGGGGTGCCGAGAGGTTCTTAAGAACCTGGACAACCAGGGCGATGAGATCAAGGTTACCTGAAATGAAGAAAGTGGCCAAGAGGTTACGCAAGCACCAAGAGCTTTTATTGAATTATTTTTCTGTCAAAGAACGCCTATCTAACGGGATTGTTGAAGGTTTTAATCTTAAAGCCAAACTGACTATGAGAAAATCTTTTGGTTTTAGTACGTTTAAATCAATTGAAGTAGCTTTATATCATACACTTGGAAAACTACCAGAACCTCCAATTACCCACAGATTCTACTGAGGAGGCTGAAAGAATAAATATAAGGATTCGCAGGATATAACAGATAGATGTAGTTTTAGATAGAGCAAACATAATAAAACATCAATCTATGATGAATGTGAGCTCCTACATGATGAGACAACATTGGTGAATAAGTACCCTAGCAATCTTCAACTTTCTGCTGTTTGATCTTTCGCACCGCACCTGTACTTACTAATCTTGCGAGACTAATGCCAAGGGGTAGTTCAAGGGATGGTTCCGGGACAGTCGCCTCATTCACGACGAGTACCGTGGCCACAAATCCTGCGTGGCTGCCGCCAATTACGTAGTCTGGGATATTAGGACCTGTCCATTCTCCAGAGGCCAGATGCAGAGTTGAGAGAAGCAATTGCGATTAAATTTAACGCGATGTCTTCTTGAGTGTTTGAATCTGCTATAATGTAAGCTGTTGCTCGCGTAGGCCGAACCGCTGCTGAGACGTTGTATGCAGTGAGTCCCCAATGCCGTTTGTCAGTGGTGTGATGCTACCTGTAGAGCCGTAGTTAGTGTAAGTGCCCTGTCTCCGGATATACCCATCGTGTGGGCTGCCAACCATCAAATTCAAGAGGAAAAATGATAACAAATTCAGACTGGAACAAACCTAAAGGCAAGCCATACTTACATCAAATATCAATGGATTATACCCATAACAAATCGGGTTCTGAAAACCGAAAACCATTTTGTTGTGGATATGTCGATACGTTATTCCATCTTCTGTGTTTTGAGAGAAATGTAATATGCTATCATCATTACCAGAACAACAATAGCACTGACTCCTATTTCATAGAGTTTTGTGATTTCTACATGCTCAGCAAGTGAGGTTTGAGCTTCTATCAGCAATATACGCCTTACACCTGCTATTACACCAATGGCGAGAAATGGTCCAAGAAGAAACTTTTTCTTTCTCAGAAACCTATTAACTGTCCAGAGGATTTCTAGGACAATAAGAGCAAGAAGCACATCATTTATCAGATGTACTATTGAAGCCCTGGATGGATTCAGAATGTTCAGAGCACCATGGAAGAGGATATATCCACATGCAATAAGGAGCATGATCGCTGCAATTACATGAAATGCAACGTCAAACTTCACAATCCATTTTCTGAACATTTCGGTTATTTTCGAATCGTGTTGCTCCATAGTGTTATACTCTCCTTGGAATATATACCCATAACACATTGATTTTTGGTTTTCAGAACCCGATTTCACATGAAATTTAGACTTTTCTCAATCACAAGGAGAGTCAAAGGAGGGAACCTCCCCCTCCAGTGCTCACAAAACCGTACGGGAACCTCTCGGCTCATACGGCTTCCATCATCCAGCCGTTGGTAAAACACCCATACTCCAGTGAGCAAAGAGGTGTGGTTCTTTACGAGCAATACGCCCCAACCAGTACTCTGCTCTCCTCCGATGATTGTTAAACCTCTTAAATTTCCTGCGAACCCATAACACTAATGCATTATTCAGATAACGTAAAGCAGTATGCACTTGCGATCTATAAAAGCATCCATAGTAGTTAATCCAGCCACGAATGATGGGATTAAACATCCTAGAGAAATCCTCAAGGGATTTCCCTGGTTTTAAATGCAGTCGCCAGTCATGTATTCTTTGATGAATGGACTTCTTTGCTTTATTGCTCATTGCAGGAAGAAAACTAACAAAAAATTTACCGTAACGGCTCTTTGCCCTTCTAGGACGGAAAGTATAACCCAAAAAATCAAACTTGATTGCTGAATCCTTCTCTCTTCTGACGCTATCCTGACAATAAACAATTCTGGTCTTATCTGGGTGTAGCTCTAGACCACACTCAGCAAATCTCACCTTAAGCTGTTTTAAAAGCCCTTCTGCCTCTTCCCTACTATGACAGTGCGCTAGTCCATCATCCGCATAACGAACCCAAGGAGTGCTTGGTACATTCCTTGTCATCCACAAGTCAAATGTATAATGAAGAAATAAGTTGGCCAAGATTGGGCCTACAATACTTCCTTGCGGTGTACCCAATGTTCTTTCTGTTATCTCTCCATCAACATTCTGAAATGGGGCAGTCAGCCATCTTTTTAAATAAAGGATGACCCATGGACAGTCGGTGTGTTTGTTGATTGCCTTGAGAAGTAGATCGTGTCGTAGGTTATCAAATAGTCCTTTGATATCAAATTCAAGTACCCAGTTATAACGCCAGCATCGCTTGCGTGTAACCTTTATTGCCTGAATCGCTGATTTCCCCTTTCTGTATCCATATGAATCCTCATGGAAATATGGATCAACTAGGGGCTCCAGTTCATTTTTAACAACCATCTGTGCAACCCGATCGGCCACCGTCGGCACTCCGAGGATTCTCTCTCCTCCTCCCTTTTTTGAAATAGCAACCGCTTTAACTGCCGGTGGGAAGTATGTTCCCGATGACATTCTATTCCAAATCTTATAGAGATTATCTTTGAGATCTACCTCGAACTTTTCTATTGACTGTCCATCTACTCCCGCTGCACCTCCATTTGCTTTTACTTTTCTGAATGCTTCCATTACTGCATGTTTCGAAATTTTAAACGACTTTGCTTTGTTCAATGATTCCTCCCATTGCTGGTTGATCAATTTACATTACTGGATGATCCAGAGACCTTTGCTCCATCACTATTACCGTGACTTCATTGCTCATACGCTCTGGTCCGCCCCTGTGTTTCGCTTTGGTACTCAAATCCTTGCAGGTCTTCTACTTGGATCGCTCCCTTAACATCGAAACGACAGGTTCCCAAGTTCCCTATAGAGCCCTGTGTTACGTTCATGCCACCTTCATGCCGGCCGCCGCCTGGACAGTAAACAGGTTTCCTCCAGACTTATCCCAGATTAAGGATACCCCCCTGGTTTTGACGACATCCATAAGTTTTCGACAATTTCTCAGTGGTTCACTTGTGTTCATCTCCATAACACTCACCTGACAGAATCTTTGTCCTGCCTTTTCCATTAACGCTCCTCACATTAGCTCTTTACCAATGCAACTTAATGGTGGTTTGAAACCCCTCCCTGCAGAGTGGTTTCGAGGGGCCACACCCTCATCCTCTATACAGCATTGCTTGAAATTGTATAGCAGCAATTACTCAAACATAATTGCTCCTCCTTTCGCGCATTCTTGGCGCCCAATCCTCGACTTAGCATCACGAAGCCTCTGGTTTTGTTCAATCAAAAAATCAAAATTTCAAGCAAACTATAACCAGAAATTACGAAAACCATTTTGCGATGGGTAGATTTATTGATCTAGGAAGAATGGAAAAAGCTTTGCTATCAATAATGTTTCTAAATACGTTCTGCTTTTCGCATAATTTGGTGTAAATAGGTAGGTAACATCTCTTTTAGTTTTCGTGACGCCACGGTCAGCCGTTTGAATCGGTTCACCCTGAACAATACCACGGTATTGCTGGCGTTACCTTATTGTTGCAAATTTTCAAATTCATCATAGAGGAGATCTTCTTCATTCTTTATCCTCTCTACAAGAGCCGTGTACAGTATTTCAAACTCTCTCTGGATCACATTATCATCAACACCACTGGAAAATTTCTCGAAGAAATTTTTCACAATATGTGAAACATTCTTCATATCAATCTCAAAAAGATCTAGTGTGTTTTCAAGCGTCTTGCTCTCTTTTGCATTTGTTTTGAGAATCGGATAGAGTCGATCATCTTCATTTTGTAGGTGCTCAAGTAAGACTGCCTTTACGGCAAGGAGTTTCGATTGCCCCTCTTTTGAAAGGATGCCCAACTTTTTTACTTCATTCAGTGTCGCTAGAATTTCTGAGTGTTCATGCTTCAGTTCTTCAATTAGTATAGACATGGTTTTCTCCTATGCTTTACTCGTGGTTCTTCCAATTCGTACCACTCACAGATCATTAACACCGAATCAATAACAGGAAAGTGTAGAGAGATCATTAGCAGAAATATACCATAAATATACGGTTATTGTCAATTGTTGAGATTGATGATGACATATTTAGTTGTTGTATTATTTACCCTTAGCTCTTTACATCTTTCAACAATCTTTATCCTTCTTGATGGTGTGGGTTGTTAGTAAGGTTGTAGAAATGGATAAAACAACAAATGCAAAGAAATAGTATAGTCCTATCATAGTTTTTGCCTCGGTATCAACACCTGAGTTCATATTGGTAAAAGATAGATAGGAGAGATAGGAGGCAACGACAAACACATCCGCCATACTCCACTTTGCCATCGTTGTTACTACGACAGGTAACCAATCACGATTTCCCACACGATCACTCAACAAAATGTATAGAGAAAGAGATAATTTTGAGAGTGGCATCAGCACACTGAAGCAGAGTATAGCAAAACCGACCACAATATTTCCATCCTTAAAGAGTAATATAATGATCTCGACAATAGACTTGTTTTGGTAGAAATAGTACATCCTGCCTTCGAATTTTTTGGATAGATCTATCTCCTGATGAGAAAACCAAGGGATGCTTTTTAAGAGTGGTAGCTCTTTCATCTCTACTTTAAGGGGGATAACTAAATTGTCATTAAATGCTGAGATCTCAAGGATTGGGGTAAAGATTCCAGCATACAAACAGACAAGACTAATGGCAGCTAAATTCAGTGATAGAGCTTTATAAAGCAGAGTACTTTCATAATAGAAAGAGAAGACGAAGAGGGAAAATATCACGCTACTCGCAATGATATACAGAGAGTAACACCCTGCCATTCTCTCCTCTTGTTCAGATATATGCAGGTTCATTTCTGATGCTTCTTGCTTCTTTTTCAGCTCTTTTTGAGAGAACATCCACTCCTTGGCGTTCAATAGTCGATCCTCAAAATTAAGGATCGCTGCATTTCGATACTTCTGTTTTACACTCTTTGCCGTATGTTCTACCATGTTGTCGGTGAACCACCAACATGTTGACAGATAGATAATGATGGTAATAGGCAAAACAGATACTGGCTTGTTAGATTTCATGTGCTGAACGTATAATAAAAAGTTATCAATTTAGGTGGAGGGGAATACATATGCTAAAACTCTTTTGAGCAAAATTCAAGAACGAAGCTACAAATGGATTGTATCAATTTGACAGTTTAGCATATTAAAGGAAAGAAAATGTTTTTCGATCTGTTCTATTTTTTATATAATCTGAAGTACATGAGATGAAAATATGGGGAAATTATGAGAAAAAACAAAATTGAATTCTTACATGATAGATACGTCTGGATTATCCTCTCAGCCTCTTTACTCGTGAGAGTATATCTGAGCTGTTTAACCTACATAATACAGAACGATAGCGTTGCTTTTATCCAGAATGCACACTATTTTGCTGATGGAGATTTTGAATACGGATTAAGACACGACTATCATCCATTGTACTCAATGATGATGGCAGGTGTGTACAAGATTGTTCCTAACATGGAATTGTCAGGTACTGTTGTCTCTGTCTTTTTTGGTACGTTGATGGTAATTGCATTCTATCTGATTGGTAAAACTGTTTTTGACCACAAGATATCGTTTGTTTCAGCTATTATTTTAGCTTTCCATCCTTATGCGGTTAGATTTTCCGCAGACATAATTTCAGAATCTACCTATTTCTTTTTCTTTATATCTGCACTTGGATTGGGTTTTTTTGCAATAACAAAAAAGAGATTTACTTTCTTTGCTCTAACAGGGATATGTTCTGCTTTTGCTTATCTTACCCGTCCTGAGGGGATAGGAGTTCTTGTTATTGTTGCCGGTTGGTACTTCATTAAAGATCTCGATAAAATTCGGTTACTATGGAAAGACAAACTTGCATCAATCTTGATATTGATTGTTTCATTTCTCGTTTTTGCATCACCCTATCTGATATATATTAAGGGTGAAACAGGGAAGTGGCTTCTTACAATGAAAGGTAATTTCTCACAGACAACAATTGTAAAAAAATCAGAAGATCGACATAGCGATAGGTTAATTGAAGAAAGCGTTAGCAAGACAACTTCAGATGTTAACTCTGATAAAAAAACAGTTGTTAATAAAGCAATCACAAACAGGTCAGTTGAGGATACTGAGCATAAGAAATCTGGTTCGGAAAAAGAAGGCGTTGCGAATGTTGAATTCGTAGAAAAACGATTTGAAGGAATGTCTCTGAAAACGTATCTTGCAAGTATGTTATATGTTTTAACAAAGTATATAAGTACATTTTTCCCCTTTCTGTTCATTTTCTTTATCATTGGTGTTATAAATTGGACCAGAATAAAGAAGGCACGATTTTTTGGGTACTATATAACAACGGTTATCGTGTTCTATCTGATTATATTATATAGGCTAAACATAGTTAATATAGCGGAGTATAATGATATTCATCAGTATCCCAGCAGAAGGCACGTAATGCCAATAATTATTCCGGCTATCTTTTGTGTAGGGATAGGAGTTCATGCTGTTGGAACATGGTTACAGAGAAAGTTTCAGAGTAATTGTTGTATAATTGGTTTTAAAGAGTTGGTAAAGAGTACGTGGGTAATGCAGCTCATTGTAGTAACGATTGTTATCAGTGCCTTACTTCCGAAGACATTAAAGCCTCAGCGTTTCGACAAGTTAGGAGTTAAGAAAATTGGCCAATGGCTAAAAAAACATTCTCACAAACCAAATCCCTCTGTTTTTAGCGCTTCTGCAAGAAATGCTTATTATGCTAAGGGAATTCATATTCAGATGAAAAAAGTAAATAAGGCCCTTTCCCAGGCAAGAAACAATAGGGCAGATTATCTATATGTTTCACAGAGAGAACACGAAGTACTCGAAGAAAGATTGAAACAGGCTTTGATAGATCAACAGATGAAACTTGTATATAGATATCCAGATAAACCGGATTCAAATCACAAAACTATTTTCTTGTACAAGATGCTTTACTAGTACTGGAACTTATCTCTACAGCGACACTTTTGTTTTTTACCCATTTTTTAATTATTCTGTTGCATTTGCACATAATCCTTGATCATCTCATTATAGTTTTGTTTCATATTCTTAAAACGTACTCCTAGGTACCGCTTTCCATTCACGCTTGCCTCCCAAACACATTCTCCATTCGTTTCAATCAGACTTGAACCATTGTTTAAACTGAATTTGATTTCACTGAGCTCCTTACCAACCATCTCAAGTGAATTTATACTCTCTTCTATCTCTTTATTAAAGGCATTCATTTGACTAATTAAGATGCCCCCTTCACTAAGGTTCTCAACAATTGCTTTACAAAAAATCTCGCCATTAAGAGTGGTGTTGCTTTTAAACCTTGTTTGTGAAGAAGTATTAACCCTTTCAAAACATCTCCTTGTGATGACATTCTTGAAAGTACTCTTCTCAATTCTACTGAAGAGTCTCATTGAATACCGTTTTTTCAAAATAAGCATTAATGAAAAACAGGATATTTGAGCAACAACTACACCGTTTAAACCTAAAAATGGAATGAGAGAACCACAAAGAATCATATTTAAAACCAAGGCCCAAAAATTAGCATGCAAAACCCATTTATCGCCGTGTATAGCATATAAAACGTAATCCCATACCTGAGAAAAGTTAAATACAACACTTCCCAACAAAAGGCCATAAAAAACAAGAATTTGATCGATATAAACACTTTTGCCAATTATTTTAAGCGCAAAAGGCATTCCCATTGCAACCAGAATGGAAAGTAGTATCACATTTTGGATAGCTCCATTTTGAAACGGACGAACTTTTGTTTTCACTACTCCCTCATTCATTGATCGAATAAGTTGAGGCCCTTGTATGGCAAAGAAAGCAGCCGCTATCAATGCAATTGTAGCATTTGTGAAGTTCGTAAACAGGGAGACAACCGCGACGTCAGTGAGGTCTGAAAAATGTCTTAAAAAAAACCTGTTCCCATTCTCCACCAATCTCAAACACAATGCAGAGAGAAGAAATGGAAATCCAATTCTCACCGCTTTTTTTACCCAATCCTGAGATAACAATTCAAAAGATATTCGACCCGATATCTTTTTCAAATAAAACAAGCCTAGAGTATTTACGAAAAACCCGACACACACCCAAAGGGAAAACAGGGAAAGAAGATTCGGAGTCGTTCCCCCTATTAAACTGTAGGCAATAACAATTATCGCAACTAAACCGTGATAGGATAAGATAAACAGAGAGGCAAAAAGTGGTTTAAAAAGTGCATTTAACATTCGGAATATTTCCAGAGAAAGATGCTCCATTAAAACCATTGGGATCAACATGAAACTGAGTCGAAAGTCTTTTAAAAAACTATTTGCGCAAATACACACAAAAGGCATGAGCAACAAATTTGAGAGGATAAGAAATTGTATGTGATTCAAAAGATGTGGACCAAGTGTTTTGGTGTCTGTACTGATCTCCCGATTCGTAAATCGGTAAATATCCATTCCTATAAGGTAAGTGGAGACTATCATGACAGAGACAAACAAACCATATTGACCAAAGACTTCGATATCCAAATATTTTGAAAGAAATGTTACAAGAATAAATTTGGCTAGAAGGCTTGATCCGCGCACCCCAGTATTCAAAATATTCTGAGAAGTTATACTTTTCCCGTTCATACCTTATTTTTGCCCAAGGAGTCGTAAAAAAGTGAGAAAACACACGGGGGTACTCTTTAATAATCAGGTTTCACTACAACCTATCATAAAAGAAGGTAACCCAAATAGTTAACAGACAAAATAAGAATAACGCTAAAGTCCTTATAAATCAAGGGGAATCAGGATTAAGGCACGACTATCACCCATTGCACTCTATGATGATGGCAGGTTTATACATGTTCGTTCCTAACATGGCACTTTCTGGTACGATCATATCTCTTATTTGGGTACTATGTGTTAACAATTATTTTGTTTTATCTTTTTTGAATTATTTAAGTTGCATAATTATTGTACGTCTTGTGTGTGGGCAGTTATAGTTTTTCCGGAGGGTTTCCGTTTACGCACAATTGATAAATCAAAAAACTGAAAAAATGGTTATTGACTTTTCTCATCGAAATCATATATATTGTGCTTGTTGTGTCTTACGATGCAATATGTATCAATCTGAACCCACCCCTTTTGAAGAAATCACATTGTGAGACAATTTTTATTGAGAAATTGTTATTGACTTAACGAAACATGAGCTACCTGCTATTCTGATTTTATTAGAATTAGCTGTCTTACTACTCTCTGTTTGTTAGTAAAACTGTAAGTATATTATATGTATCGTCTTATGCGTAGAGGTGTATGTAGCTGAGAGGGGATTTGTCTGTTTGGAACTTTCTTTGTATGCAGATTTAAGTATATTTAAACAGAAATTTACTGACGAGTGAATGAGATATTGATGTGCACAGGCGCCTTTTGAAATGATATTATTCTGTTTAGTTGGGTCGAGGTGATTAATTACATAGTATGGGAATTAACGTTGCAGTTGTGGGTTTAGGTCTTTGGGGCAAAAATCTTGTGCGAGACTTTTATGAGTTAGGGGCCCTTCATTCCATCTATGATGAAAACAGAGAATTGGGGCAGAAATTCAAAACACAATTTCCCAAGTTAGTGTGCGTTGATTCTTTTGACAACCTGCTTAATGATACTTCACTTAAAGCTTTAGTTGTAGCAACACCTGCTGTTTGTCATCATCGGATGGTCAAAGAAGCACTTCTGGCCAAAAAACATGTCTTTGTAGAGAAGCCTCTTGCACTTAATGTCGAAGAGGGGGAGGAGTTGGTTTCTCTCTCCAGAGAACAAGACCGTATTCTTATGGTAGGTCATATCTTACATTATCACCCTGCCATCGAGAAACTCAAAGAACTTATTGATAGGGGTGAACTGGGAAAAATTCAATACATATATTCTAATCGATTGAATATGGGTAAAATCCGTTCCGAAGAAAACATTCTTTGGAGTTTTGCTCCCCATGATATATCTGCTATACTCCTACTTCTAAATGAGAAACCGGAAACTATTTATGCTACTGGTGGAAGCTATCTGCAAAAGGAGATTCCTGATGTGACATTAACTACTATGGACTTTAGGAGCGGAGTAAAAGCCCATATCTTTGTTAGCTGGCTCCACCCCTTTAAAGAGCAGAAGCTTGTGGTAGTCGGCGATAAAAAGATGGCCGTTTTTGATGACATGAGTAAGGACAAGTTATATATATACCCCCACAGAGTTGAATGGGTCGACCGTGTTCCCGTAGCCTGTAAATCTGAGTCTGTAGCAGTTCCCCTTAGGGCTGAAGAACCTTTGAAGGCTGAATGTAGGCATTTTCTGGACTGTATCAAGAATAATAAAATACCCAGGACAGATGGCAGAGAGGGCCTTCAAGTCCTAAAGATTCTTCAGGCATCACAAGATTCGTTAAGTAACGACGGCCTTAAACAGACGATCAGTAAATCAGTTCAATTTCTAAGGCCGGGTGATCGGGATTTTTTTGTCCATGAGTCTTCGTATGTTGACGATGAGTGTGATATTGGTAAAAATACCCATATTTGGCACTTTTCTCATATCATGAAAGGTTCTAAGATAGGAGAGAACTGTATCATTGGTCAAAATGTAGTCGTTGGACCACAAGTTACTATTGGAAGAGGTTGCAAGGTACAAAACAATGTCTCTTTGTACAAAGGTGTGACTTTGGAAGACAATGTATTTTGTGGACCTTCCATAGTATTTACCAATGTTTTTAATCCCAGGTCTGCAATTTCTCGATTAAGCGAATTACGTCCTACATTGGTAAAAAATGGAGCAACGATCGGAGCCAATTCAACTATTGTGTGTGGCAATACTATTGGGAATTATGCCTTTATAGGTGCTGGAGCAGTAATCACAAAAGATGTGCCTGATTATGCTCTCATTACGGGTAACCCGGGACGTATTGTGGGATGGATGTGTATGTGTGGTATAAAGCTTAGTTTTGATGAATATGGAACTGCTATATGTGACGCTTGTAATCAAATGTATGAGAAGGTAAACGATGTTAAAGTGAGGACCAAAGTTTTATAAATACTTGGATGAGCATCCACACTCAGAGTATGAGTAAACAAAGATTGGTATGAACAAGATGAAAAACGATACGAAAGTTATTTACACACCTAAAGGGTCTATTATAGAAGGTAGAGAAGGTTTTTTTTTAAAAACACGTCTGATGTGGTTCGAACTTGTGTCAGCAAGAGGACTCGTGTGGAGGTTGTTTGTGAGAGACTTTTGTGCGAAATACCGTCAATCAGTCCTCGGTGTAGTTTGGGCAATACTTATGCCCCTTATAACGGTCGGACTGTTCATAGGAATGAACCGATCTGGGGTGCTTACAATTAAAGATGTGGGTATGCCCTATCCTCTTTATGCTATTATTGGAATTACTATTTGGAGCCTCTTTACCGTTGGTCTAACTGCATGTACCAATTCTCTTGTAGATGCAGGTGCCATGGTCGTAAAGATAAATTTTCCCAAAGTAGCCTTAATCTTAGCAGCCTCCGGTCAGGGTGTGATAGAGCTTCTCATCCGTATGGTTTTGATTGCGATTACGTTCCTGTATTTTGGTGTTGCCCCGAGTTGGAGCGGACTCGTTATTGGTCTTTTATGTATTGTGCCCATTTACCTCTTTATGGCTGGAATAGGATTTGTGTTATCACTGGCTGCAGGAGTAATGAGGGATATTGTCAATGTTTTGAACATTGTATTGATGGCTGTAATGTTATTGTCGCCGATCCTATATCCAATACCAGGTGATAGTTTCATGTCCCGCGCCAATGTCTGGAACCCCTTTAATTATCTCGTCAACGTGCCAAGGGACTTCATTGTCAAAGGTCATACCGAATTTTTTACTGAATTTGTCTTGATTGCGCTGTTGTCTGTTGTTGTGTTTTATATAGGATGGAAACTGTTCTATCTTGCACAGACCAAGATTGCAGAGAGGATATGATATGACCTCAGCGGTCAAATTCTTTTATGTCAGATTTCGCTATAAAAGTTGAGGGCGTTTCAAAGAAGTATTGTCGTACCATAAAACACACAATGCTCTATGGTGCAACCGATCTCGGGAAGAGTTTTCTAGGACTTGACCAGAAATCTCAGATACTCCGAAATGGAGAGTTTTGGGCGGTGAATGATGTCTCTTTTGAATTAAAGCGAGGGCAATGTCTTGGGTTGATAGGTCCGAACGGTTCAGGCAAGTCAACTATCTTAAAGATGCTTAATGGTATTTTTATGCCTGATACGGGTAGGATTGAGCTAACGGGTTCTGTCGGTGCCTTGATTGAGGTAGGTGCCGGTTTTCATCCCCTTCTTACCGGCAGGGAAAATATTTATGTTAATGGCTCCATACTGGGGTTAACGAAAAAGGAGATAGACGAAAAATTCGACGAGATAGTAGATTTCTCCGGAATAGGTGATTTTTTGGAGTCACCAGTAAAGCATTACAGTTCAGGAATGCATGTGAGACTTGGATTTTCAATAGCCGTTCACTGTGATCCTGATATCCTTCTGGTTGATGAGGTTTTGGCGGTTGGGGACGTAAACTTTAAAAGTAAATGTTACAGAAAGTTCCTGGATTTCAAGAATGCCGGTACAAGCATTATCATGGTTACTCATGATATGGAACCTATTGTGAGATATTGCGATCAAGCCGTACTCCTGCAAAATGGTTTAGCAAATCTTAAGGGCAAACCGACGGAAATAACCAACTATTACATGCAAATCATCAAGGGTGCTCAGATTGGTGAAGAACTCCCTTCCAAACAGACTGAATTACCTTCTACGCTGACAGTAAATATGTCGACCCATTCACAATTCAAAAATACACAGAACTCGCTTGAGAAGTTTCTTTCTGAAAAACATACCGAAGACCGCTGTATTACACGCAAAAATTACAACAGTAATGAACAGAGGTATGGAGACAAACGAGCTGAGATAGTAGATTTTCTGGTTGTATCAAATGGTGTTTATGAACCATTGATGGTAAACTGTGGCGATTGGGTAGACATTTACATAAAGATAAGATTTCATGAAGCAGTAGAAACACCGGTTTCCGGAATAAAAATACGGAGTATTGATGGTATAGAAATCATGGGAATCAATACCCTGAATGGGATTCAATCTCGTCCAGCAAGGAAATTCGAGATAATAGTCTATAAATTTTCAGTAAAGCTCAATCTTACCGGTGGTGAATATTATATTAATTTAGGTGTAGCGGAAAGCCAGTTTGGGCATGTCGAATTGGACAGAAGGTTTGACCTAGTATGTATCAGAGTTGCACAAACAAGCTGGTTTGACGGCTTTGTCAATTTAGAACATAGTATAAACGAATGCAAACTGTTAACCAGTGAGATTCCATGATGCAGAGCCGGACAGTATAAAATGAGAATTCTCTTAATTACACCAAAAAACAACTACCCAGACAGAGCTCCCTCTCTTGACCATATGGCTCAGGGCGTTCCCTATTTAGCCGGTACTTTGAAAGCTAATGGGCATGAGGTTTTTGGCCTTAATTTAAACTACTTGAGATGTCCAATATCGGCTCCTATGACGTTGAAGAAAGAGCTGAAAAAGAGAATTGCAGAGTACGATCCGCAGCTTGTCGGAGTGAGTGGTTTGTCTGCTGATTATCTGTTTGTTCGTGATACTATTCGTTTCTCCCAGAAGATAGCACCTCACACTCCCATTGTGTGTGGTGGAGGGATTATATCCAGTGACGTAGAATATATATTTCCCTTACTCCATCCTGACTTTGCGGTAATTGGTGAAGGTGAGGAAGCTGTGTTGGAATTAACAAAGTGTATTGAGGAAGGATCTGATCCTGGATCTGTCAATGGTATCGCTTACTGGAATAGGGGTAAACCCGTATATACAGAAGAACGAAAGCAGTTTGCCGATCCGGATAGCTTACCATTTCCTGACTACACTCCTTTTGACGTCGAAAGCTATATGTCCATGGTCAACCAGATGGACAATTACTTTCATTGCCGTACACGGCGTAATCCTCGACTTTTCCCGGTAAGCGCTGCCCGTTCCTGCCCGTTTCAATGCACGTTCTGCTGGCATTCAACCGGAAGAGTGTATCGAAAACGTTCCATTGATAGTGTTATAGATGAAATTATACACTTCCATGATATTTATCATTTTAATATACTCAAATTATATGATGAGCTCTTTTCGATTAAGGAAGACCGTGTTAGATATTTTTGTCAACGCCTCAACGATTTGCAACTAGATATCGACTGGACTTGTACTTTGCGGGTAAGTGATGCTGATAACCTGGATATGCTGCATGAGATGAAGAATGCAGGTTGTATACATGTGGGATATGGCTTTGAGAGTGCAAGTCCTGTAGTGTTACAGAGCATAAAGAAAAAGGTTACCGTAAAACAGATCCAAAGAGCTATTGAGTTAACAGAAAAAGCAGGTATAGGAGTTCAGGGGAATTTTATTTTTGGTGATATGGCTGAAACCCCGGAAACAATTCAGCAAACAATTGATTTCTATGATAAGTATTGTAGGAATCATATCGTTCATCTTGACTATATAACTCCATATCCTGGGAGCCCAATTTTTCATTATTGTTTTGACCACGGCATTATTTCGGACAAGAAGCAATATTATAATACTATCCACATGAGGCCAATACTCAATATGACCAAAATGACGTATAAAGTTTTTCATGATCTTATTGAACCAGTTGTTCGCAACAAATTTCTCGGTTTTACGTCAGTGACCAATGTATCTTTTGAGATGGTAGTGTCTTCGGGTGAAGAACGAGACTCATCTCAGCCTAATGGTCGTAAGACATACAGCATAGCTGCAGATTGTCCACACTGTGATAAAAGGGTAAATTATCTGTTTCCCATGGAACATGAACTTGATACCATGGAAGGCTGGCTAAATGCTATTACGCCATTAGTATCTTTTTGCGCCAAATGCCACAAGAGATTTGTTATTCCAATGTTAGAGATTGCCGGAATGAAAGAGAACTACGAAAGATATCTTGGCGAAATCAAATCATTATTACTTACCAATAAGTCTGTTGTGATAACTCCTGTTATTGATCATAGTACTATGGATATTCATAACTATTACGGATTGTGTTATGGCCAATTAAATGTTGTTTGCTTTATGGATAACATCCCATGGCCTGAAGGCACCAGATTTTTATCATTTCCAGTTGTAATGTGCAATAGTTCAGAAATTCGGGTACGCAGTGATATGGAATTTATTGTGTTGCCGTCTTCTAACCAACGCGATATCATTGAAAAGTTACGGGAAAATGGAGTTTCTGATAATAGGATTCATTACCTTAAGATTGATTTGATGGTCTCATCGCTGAAGGAAATGCGTAGGGTGGTGAGAAAAAGGGTTATTAAGTCTATAAAAGGTTTTTTAAAGGTTTAAACTAAGACACACAGGAAGATAATATGCCTAAGTTGTTGAAGAGAGTAAGCCATGAGGTTTGCCAGAGTGTCATAAATGAGTCTGTGATAGAGGAAGGGAATCATTCGAAATAGGGTGTCCAAGGAGGGGAGAATGGTAGTAAAAAGTAAAGTGCCAACTAACTCAATACCTTTCAAGCCACTCGTGGTTGGTGCACCTCGGACTGGGTTTACTCTATTGTGTAGTGTCTTGATAAATCTTGTGCCATTAGCACCTTCCAAGTGGGATCTCAAGCAGAAGATCTTAAATGTATTTGTAGATAAATTGGGTGACCACATAAGTTCAACCATAATCCAAGGTTTTGCGGAGCAGGGTATAACAGCAGATCTCCTCTATAACCCCGCTTTCCAGATTATGTTGGGTGGTCCCAAGTGGCTGCGTAAAGACCGTGATGGCTTTGCCTGCTTTCGTAAATATATAGGCGTACGTGGCATGGGTGACTTTACCCTTATTACTTCACATCCCAAAGAGGTATTAGATTGTCATGAAATTGTGCACTCACATATTGATCCAGGTCTCTGGGTGAATCACCCTGACTATGCGGAGTACACTAAATTTGCCTCGGTACGTAATCCAATTGGCACGCTTAATTCGTCTGCCTTTTCTTTAAATGCCCTTACCAGTGAATACCTTCAACGGTTCCTCCCGAAGGAAGAATTTAATGACGAGATCAGACAGGACCTTGCTCTCTATAAGTTTACGGATTTGAAGTTTTTTGAAGGTCTGGTTAGTTTTCTTGCCAGCACTTTAGAAGAGTTTGTAAGATATAAGAACAAGTTCATTATTATGAAGTGGGAGGACTTGATACTTAATCCGGTACCTACCATAATGTCTCTTGCTCGGGCTTCGAATATACCGATTTCAGAGAATTATGCTGCGAATATATGGAAAAAGCTCGATCACGTTAATCTTACCGGATTTCACCATCACAACTTACGGAGAGGTCAGGGTAAGGTGGGAAATTGGAAAAGTTCTATCGTTAACGAACACCTCGAAATCATAAAAAAAGGCGGTATTGAACCATTTATGATGGAATTGGGTTACGGACCTATCACCTACATGAACGAGAAATATTATACACCTTACCAGCAAAAAATAAAGGGGTATATTGATAGAGGAGAGGTTTTTAACGAGTTTCCGGATCAGGATCTCTTTACATTTGCTTTTAACAAGTCCAATCTGGTATCTGATGAGTTTTCGTTCAGGCGTTACGATTGGAGGGAGTGGACCCAAGTTGAACGGTCAATCTTTAAGGACGAGGTCCTAGAGCGGAAGATATGGGATCTTGCTGAGGCTGCAACTGGTCGGATCAATACCTTTATCCTTGATTTTCTTGAAGGGAAATACTCTGATAAGGAGGATGCCGTGAAGAGCCTGAAATATCTGTATGAAAAGCATAAAATGGGTTTAGGTAGAATAGATGTCGAGCGCTATGAGGCATCCTTCAGTATGGCCAGAGCGATAGCTTCGGGAACCATACAATTTTCTTTCAAGGGCTTGGCAAAAAAGGTCATAAGACGGTGCGAACGTTTAGTGTGTGCAATTCGGAGGTAATGGTTTGAGGTCTATTTTTAGAAAAAATAGAATATTTAAAGGGAACTATGCTGCTTTTTCTCCTTATGACAGTTCTGCAATCAAGACGTTGGTAAGAAATATTGACCAGCCTTTCAAACGGATAATTGAGATCGGTAGCTGGACCGGTAACGGTAGTACTACTGCTATTGTTGAAGAGCTTGCCAATGGGGGTGGTGTGCTCTATTGCGTTGACACTTGGCGGGGAAACAGAAATGTGAAGAGGCACCAAGACATGGTGCAGCAGTATGACATCTTCGGAACCTTTATGCACAATGTTGACAAGGCAGGTGGACAGGGATTTGTAAAACCCATAGTTATGTCAAGTGAGGAGGCGGCATCAGTTATATCTGACCATACATTTGACCTGGTCTTTATAGACGCTGACCATTCCTATGACGAGACAATGAAAGATATACGATTCTGGCTTCCCAAGGTTGTGCCTGGAGGTATTATTTGTGGCCATGATTGTGAAGCTAGAGCAGAAGACGTTGGGAGAGAAAAACTCTTAAAGCATAAGGATGATGATTCCATAGATGGTAACAGTGTATTTCTCAAGTTTCATCCAGGTGTGATCCTGGCTGTTGATGAATTTTTTGAATCGGGTTGCCATCTTTGGGCCGATGAGGAGATAACGCTTGAGGATGGTTCAGTGGGAAGGGCAACAATTTGGGATGTGCGTGTACATGAATGATAAACGAAACCGTAATTGATCGATTGTACAGTTATTTTTCGACCCTTTACTCGATTAACAAAGGGTGTTTGTACGAGACGTCTACAGGAAGGCGCTATAAATCAGGTAATGTTAGTCGTTAGAAATAGAGAAGTTAATGAAGATAGTTGAAGGTCTTGGTAGGCAACTTAGGTCTACAAAACGGATATTGCGGGATATTAAAGATGCTTATGATCTTCGGAGGGAAGAGTCCGGGTGCTTAAACACCCATGCTGTCTTAGTAGATGCTGACCCAAAGGATTGGCGAAGACACCTTTTTGGTCTTTCCAAGGAGCGCTGGGATAGGCTATCTGAGAGGTCTTTTTGGATAACTGGGGCAGGAACAGGTTATGGACGTAGTATTGCCTGTGCATTGGCAGCCTCTGGAGCTACAGTTTTTTTTACAGGCAGAAGAGTAGAGAAGCTTAAGGAGAGCCTTAGAGAGACAAGAGAGTTGTTTGGGGTTGATACGAAAAACTGTCATCTGATTCCTGCGGACTTGACAAATGATGAGGAGATATTCACTGCATGTGAAAGGGTCAGAGAACTATGCGATAATCTTTATGGAATGGTACATTGTGCTGCAGTACCTAGCAAACCTGGGAGTACGCATCCGCTCCAGAACGATACTGTTTCTGATTGGCAAAGGACTATAGATACCAATGTAAAAGCACCTTGGCTCCTCTCAAGAACTATTTTATCCCACATGCTTAAAGGCTCAGAGATGAGGGTGCTCTTTATTACATCAGAGGCAGGTTGGGCGGATACCGCAGGATTTGGTATTTACAATCTGTCTAAAGCGGCTCTCAATAGCCTGGGCCACTCAATGGCTCGGGAATTTGCTGTTAGCTATCCGAAGAGTGACATTCAAATAAATGTTATTTCACCTGCAGAGGCCAGGACAGAGATGAACCAGGGATCAACCACGAGTCCATATTCTTTAGTGAGCATTACACTCCTTCTTCTTTCGCATCCCTCCGGAGGACCCAATGGGAGGTTCTTTCATCGGGATGGTCGGCATCTGGACTTTTGCTTCACCCAACCGTATAAGCAACAGTTATTGTAGCTCTTTGTATTCTATTGCAGACTTTGAACTATGAGTGGGAGATGATAGAACATGTTTGAGAAGTTTTTTAAAGGATTTCTTTTAAAGTGTAAAGTAAAGGCTTCACCATATGTATTAAGAATTTTTAAGTCTTCAAAGGCAAGGATGTTCCTAAAGAAGTTCTATAAGAGCGTTCAGGGAACGATTAATATTTATCCCCTCTGCATACCTCCCATTAAGGTTGAGGCTGATCTGGATTTGTTACTCCTGGAGCTACCTCCCCGTTATTTGCCTATGATGCCTAACGGCGTTGGTTATGTTTCTAACAACCTTAAGAAGATTGGTATTCGTTTTCAGACAATTGATTTAAACATCATTACCTATCATCAGTTTCATTCCGAGAGGATCCTGGGAAAGAAGTTAATCATAACATCTGCCGGTTACGAGATGAAAGAAGATCCATGGGACAACACCAATACTGCTGAATGGGACCGTCCTGAAGTGTTAGAATATTTCTTGGAGAAGTTGGAAGGAGTTGTGAGGGGAATTGAAAAAAAACAACCAAAGGCGGTAGGAATCTCGGTCCAAGCTAACAGTAGAAAATTTGCGAATGAATTCATAAAAACTCTTCGTTCCAGGGCTCCAGAGGTTACCATTGTCATAGGTGGATATGATTGTGTATACCATTATATTGGACCATATCTTGTACCAGACTTTGATTACATGGCCATTGGTGACACTGAATTGACGCTTGAATCTCTTGTCGGACCTCTGTCTAAAGGAGAAAAACCCAAAGATCTCCCAGGGATCATCTCCCGTTATGATTCGCCGAATAGAAAATGGATTGATCCGCCGGTATTAGAAGAGCTTGACCTCGTTGATTTTCCTAAGTATGAGTGGATAGATCCGGCACTGTATAAAAATTATAAAGGGGACAGTCTGGTACCAATAACGTCTTCCCGTGGTTGTCGATGGAGCAGGTGTAGTTTCTGCTCCGAATGCTTCACATTTAGAAAAAGAGTGCCACAAAAGGTTGCTGATGAGATCGAGTATTGGACTAATAAGAGTTTTTCTGTCTTCCACTTTAATGATAGTGATGTAAACGGTGACCCTCAATATTTGTATGATATCTGTTCTGAGATAATCAATCGTAATTTGAAAGTTGTATTAGTTGGGCAGTTGCGAGTTGATAAACACAATACTAAAGAGTACTTTAAACATCTGGCCAAAGCAGGATTTGCCCATCTACGTTTCGGGGTAGACGGCTGGTCAAAGAACCTGCTTCGGATGCAGAAGAAAGGTTATAATATGAAGTTGGTATTGCAGAACCTGCATGATTGCCACATGGCGGGCATTTTTACCACTATTAATATTGTCCTTGGAGTACCCGGTGAGACAGAAGAGGATATTGACGAAACGATCAAAAACCTGGTACTCTGTAAAGATGATGTGGATGTAGTTGAAGGGATAAACACTATGATCCTGGGTTCTGGCAGTGAATATTACAAGCATCCTGAAAAGTATAAAATCCGTTTTCGTGGAGATAAGGAAGAGATTTATAGAAAGAACCCCTATTTTATTCATACTGATTTATGGTACAGTGAAGAACCCTACATAGATCAAGAGATAAGGATGAAGCGTTTGGACAGGATTTGTAATGAGCTCTATAAACAAGGAGTTTTTATTGGGGATTTTGCTGAGCGAGTGGTGGAAGGCCTCAAAGGGAAGGAAGAAGCTGAGTCTCCTGAAACGGTTATATAAAGACCTTGAATGTGAACGGTTAAGATGGGAAGACATTTTTACTCATTCAATTTACTCCGCTTACTTTGACAAGTAATAGATTGTAGGGGACTTGTTATTTGTTAGATATACGGATACCATGTTTGCAACATCATGTTAAAAACAGACTTTACGAAAGGGGCAAGTGAGATCGATCTACCGAAAATTATTGAAATCGAGCCGACTCACACATGTAATTCTCGATGTATCATGTGCCACACTCGTTATGAGGAATTGACTCATACAATGATCTCCCCCGATATAGTTGATCAGTTGTGTAACCTGAAGGACTGCTGGGTTATGGTAGGGAGTATGTATGAACCCCTTGCACATCCAAAGATAGGTGAAATTCTACAGGGCTTTTCCAGACTTGGAATGAAGATTGATCTAACAACTAACGGAACCCTAATGGATGATAAAAAGGCGGCCCTGCTTTCAAATTGCAACATTAAGAACTTAACGTTCTCATTTGATGGTATAGAAGAGAAAACCTACGAGTCTATCCGTGTAGGTGCAAGGTATAAATCAACCATAAAGAGGATAAAACATTGTATAGAACTATTTCGTAGTAAAGATACCTTTATAAACGTTAACTTCACCGTTATGCGTCGTAATTACCGAGAAATCCCATCTGCCGTAGATTTTTGGGAGGAAGTTGGTATTGACCACATAGGGTTTATAGCTATGGTCAAACGTAATGATAGGGGTGTGTTTGAATCTGAGTCACCTCAATTAATATTGGATTCTGTTAAGGAGAAACTGTGGGAAGCAGCAGAAAAAATTATTTCGGGCAATTACAGGATAACAATCAGTTCTTCCTATTTTCAGGAACTCTCATCTTTGAAGGTTAAATATCCGCAAAATTTTATAGATAGTGTTGTTGTGTCGAATAATCAGCAGAGGAGAACTCCCTATGATCCAAGGGGCGATTTTCAAATAGGTGATTATCCAGGAATGCATGTAGCTTGTCGTTCCCCTTTTGTTTTTGCACGCATTGCTTATGACTCAAATGTGTTTCTCTGTCATAATATCAAGATTGGTAATCTAAAGAATTCTGATTTCAAGAGCATCTGGTTTGGGACAAAGGCAAACCGGATTCGAGAAAAAGTCTTAAAGGATGCAAAGCTTTGTGAATCTTGCGATTATTTTCGTTTTTGCCTTAGAGGTGGAAATGTGGATTATGAGAAGAAGGATAATTTCAGTTCATCACAAATTCTTGGACGGAGTCCTAACAATATAGGTGTCTATGGTGGATATAACATCATAACTTGGATGAGGGAATACTATGCTGTACCTATTGAAATAGTTGACAGAGCCGTAACAAGTGATTTCTTTTTAGATGATTTAAATCAGGAAGATGAGATATTGAGAGGACGATCGAGAAGAGAGATTGAGGCAAAAATAGAATCCAGAATGTTAGAGACAGTTACATTTTACAAATCAGGGTTTAAATTGTTAAAAAATCCTATCTGTTTTTCACGTTTTTTGGCGATATTGATAGAAGGATATATTTCAAGTAATATTTCTATAAAAGACTACTTTATAAAAATATCAAAATGTGAAGATAATCTCCTCACTATCGTACCTGGTAGCTTTAAAACAATTGTCAAAAGATTTTTTGACATTCTCAGAAAGTTTAGATTATCTACCTTACTTTATTGGAGATCCCATTAAAGATGTTTCAATTTAAATTGTTTTTTCAATACTATTTATCATTAATGAATGCTTGCAACGATTGTTTAAAAAAACTATCTCAGAATCCAATGCCTGAGTATGCATTTTTTGGGAGAGGTAAAATTTTATTAATTTTCAATTTAGTTAATAAATATAAATTCAATAATGCGATTAAGATTAAAAAAGTATTTACCTTTAATCAAACCGGAACTTTTGTTGGCCTTCCTGTCATGCCTATTGAAAATGCGGCCTCATTTCAAGGTAACATCATTATTGGTTCTATTTTAGGGGCAAATTATATTGCCTCGGCCTTAAAAGAGGAAGGATTAAAGGAAGAGCAAATTATTTTTTTATAAATAAT
Source organism: Candidatus Scalinduaceae bacterium (assembly GCA_965222815.1). Taxonomy (GTDB): domain Bacteria; phylum Planctomycetota; class Brocadiia; order Brocadiales; family Scalinduaceae; genus SCAELEC01. Next base: position 1,808,874 of record CBDCUS010000014.1, on the reverse strand, counting down.
AGAACCTTTTTTACCTTGAACACAGACTCACATTATTTTAGCATGTGCTCTATCATTTAAGTAACTGGTAAATATTCTAATTGAAACAATGAGTGTGCAGCAGGAATTACAATTTGTCGAATATAAGGAAAAGTGTTATGTTGGAATGTGTCAGAAGCTCTCATCAAGAGGTTGTATTCATGTCCTTCTGAGGCCCTTTAACAGATTTGCAGCAAATATGGTAAGGAAGTTGATGAGAATTGAAGAGCTTAGAAAAGGGATTGTTTTCTACGCCATTAAGGAAGAGTGTGATGTATCTTTGGTTGACGGTGTTCGGGCACTCTCCAATGATAGAGAAATCGATGCTATCCTTTTGTTTGGTGATGACGGCAAAGAAATTTCTACAATGCTTATGGATTATCTTGATGAGAGAAAGGTTGTCATTGTAGCCCCCATTACGAAGTATTATTACAAAAAAACTCCACTATTCCTTATCTCTATTCCCAAGAGCGGTACACATCTTTTGTATAAACTCGTAGAATCTTTTGGATATAAACGTGGTGTAGTTTTGCAAACACCACTGATACCGGGTACATGGTATTGTCTTGAATATTCTAATTCACATACCCCGGCGAAGAGTTTTTTTATAGAGAGGGTACACCGCAGCCCATTTGGTATGAATGACCACCCATTCCTGAGATCTCCGGCAATTTTTATTTACCGAAACCCGTTGGATATTCTAGTTTCTGAAGCCAATTATTACAACAGAGATGGAAAGAGTCCGTTTGCTGGCTATTTGAGCAGGTACAATTTTGATGAAAGGCTCCTCAAACTCATAAATGATCCCTGGCTCCTTGGTAGTATCCGGGACCGCATCGGCAACTTCATTCCCTGGCTCGACTTTCAGAATGTTATACCCGTATCTTTTGAAGAATTGATAGGCCCACATGGTGGTGGGAATATTGAGACCCAGTCAAAGTTAATCTGGTCACTGCAGCTCAAACTCCACATTCCTGGTAAACCGGAGAAATTTAGTAGTTGTATTTTTAGTAAAGAGAGCGCAACATTTCATGAAGGGCAAATTGGCACACACCGTAGACAATTCAACGCCAGTGCCTATGAAAAATTCTATTCTTTGCCACAGGATTTTATGGAATTACTTGGCTTTGACTCAAAAGCAAATGATACACTCATTGATACTCCTTCTCGATCGGAAGAGTTCAGGAAGAGACACGTAATGTATAGCGAAGCAGACTTTGACAATACTCCCATTAGTGTAGTAATAAATTATTATGGTTATAACATTGTGAAATATCAAGGTCTATATTATGGGGTCTCACAGAAAGTTGGGAGTGTTGACATGGGTAAATTAAAGGATGCGGATTTAGCCAGGTTTTTTTGTGAAAAAGATGTGGATTCAGTAAAACGGAGAATACCGATGTATACGAAATTATTTTATATAACAGTTCAATTTGCTAAACGTTACTTGAAAAGAGAGTAAGGGAGTTCTATGGAAGTTGTTTTTGAACAGAAAAATTTAACAGTACCAAAAGTGAGTATTGTTTTACTTGACTGGAACTGCAGGGAGAGTTTTCATATTTTTCAATACTTGAACGATCAAACGGTACCGAGAGACCACTATGAAATAATATGGATTGAGTATTATAGCAGGCGTGTTCAAGACATTGAGACAATGTTGAAAGAGTGTAAACGTTTGGGTAAAGCCCCCATATTGGATAAGTGGATAGTAATGGATATGCCTGATGATGTCTATTATCATAAACACTTGATGTATAACCTGGGTATTGTGGCCTCCAGAGGAGAGATTGTCACCCTCTGTGATTCAGATGCTGCCGTAACATCAACATTTGTAGAGAGTATCATTAAATCTTTTGATAAAGACCATGATATTGTATTACACCTTGATGAGGTGAGAAATACTGATAAGCGGTTTTATCCATTCAACTACCCCTCGATAGAAGAGATTTTAGATAAGGGTTGTATTAACTGGGCAGGTAGTCAGACAACAGGGGTTCTTGATAATAAGGATCCACTCCACACCAGGAATTACGGTGCATGTATGTGCGCCTTACGTGAGGACTTTATTACTATTGGCGGTGCTGATGAGCATATTGATTATCTTGGTCATGTCTGTGGTCCTTATGAGATGACGTTTCGATTGGTTAATTCTGGGAAAAGAGAGATATGGCATGATCATGAGTTTCTTTATCATGTTTGGCACCCCGGTACTGACGGCAAGGGTAACTATAGTGGTCCACATGATGGTCAAAATATGTCTACAACAGCACTAAATGCGAGGTATACTTCCCGGATTTTACCACTTGTTGAGAATTCTGCCATTTTTTCATTAAGGCACAGGGAGGATGATATTATTTATGAACCATTGCTTGTTCAAGCAATTCCCGAAAATGAGGTTGAGGATTGGACAGTTGAGAAGTTGAAACGGCATAAGAAATCTTCATGGATGTTTGATAACTTTATTAATCAACCTTTTGTAACACTACAACTTGCAATAACGTCTCTAAAAATGCTCATAAAGCAGTTTCATATGAAGGCAACTTCATTTTCAAGGCAACCAAAGTCTCTAAGAGATATATTCAGAAAGGTCTTTAGGGTGTTTGACTTTTTGATAAATATGAACAAATATAATACCTATGTTATCGATAGGTGTAAGCACTGTCTCAAAGAGATGGACGCTCAAAATATTCAGGAGTTTGCCGTATACGGGAGCAGTGATGTCATAGGAATACTTTATAAACTTTCTTATACGATACCTGTTAAGATAGTTACTGTTTTTGACAAACTGGAGGGTCGCAAATTCTATGGTCTTAATGTTATGTCCATCGAAGCGATAAAAGATTTTAGAGGTAAAATTGTAGTGGCAGCCCTGGTAGGTGTGGAGGAGAGTGTGGAGCTGTTAAAAAGTATGGGAGTGGATGGGGACAGGATTATCCTTTTATAAGTAACGATATTTTATATTGATAGAAAAATGCACACTCTAGTACACTTATTAAGACATTTTGTTCAATTTACCCTTGTGGTATGTCAAAAGAGAACTTTGATCGTTGAATTGGCTAAGCGTGACATCATGACTCAATATGTCAGTTCTTTCATGGGGTTCTTCTGGATATTCATCAATCCCCTGTTTATGATATCCATTTTATGGTTTGTATTTAGCGTAGGATTAAGGGTAAGGCCCCAAGGGGATGTGCCATTTGTTGTCTATTTAACTGCCGGAATAGCAATATGGAATACTTTTTCTGAGGTTATTAGTCTCTCTACAGATGTTATAATAACCAACTCGCATCTGGTGAAAAAGGTGGTTTTCAATTTAAGTATTCTCCCTATTGTCAAGCTGGCAGGTTCTTTTATAACCCATTCAGTTTTTTTGCTTTTACTTATGGTGCTGATCCTGCTGCATGGAATGTCTTTTAGTGTCTATTGGTTTCAAGCACTGTATTATTTTTTGGCGATGAGCATCTTAGCGTTGGGATTGAGCTGGGCATTTTCGTCAGTCAATGTCTTTGCCAGGGATACGAGTCAAATCGTAAAAATAATTTTGCAATTTGGTTTCTGGGGAACCCCTATCTTCTGGGACATTGGGATTATGCCTCAAAAAGTTCAGTTTATTTTGAAATTTAATCCCATGTATTATATAGTCCAGGGGTATAGAGAATCATTTATCTATTTTGTCCCATTTTGGAAACATCCGCTAACGACACTTTACTTTTGGGCGGTTGCTATGCTTCTCTTTGTGGTAGGAGCTTTAATATTCAAACGTCTGAGACCGCATTTTGCAGATACACTTTAGGCACCAAATTTTTAATCAAGTGTTAATTTTAACCAATGACGTTTATTGGAAATGAGGGAATCGCATTATGGATCTTAGGAAATACAAATTGACAGAGAAGCAATTAGACAAAACCAGAGAACTTGCGTGTCGTGGATTGATTTGTTATTAACCTTTTATCTTTTCAGATGATTTGATCACAGGAGCAGGGTATGAGTTAGCAAGGATCGCAGAAGGAGCCGGGCTCGTTTATAGCAAAGAGATTCCAGAAACAATTACCGTTGATGACTCTGTTTGCCGACATTTAATTGATCCAGCTATATTAGATGATTTCAAAATGCATTGCATAATGAACAGTTGCGAGTTCTTTATAACTCAATAATAGACCTGATTTTTGATAAGGTACAATCTCCAAAAGATTTAACTTTTGCTAATATTGGTAGTTGTACGGGTTATTTTCCCCTGTCATTTTGTTTATACTTCGCCTTATGGTAAATCTCTTCTTTAATAAGAACACTAAATAAGAGACACGATGATATGAAACTTATAAAAGCCAATATAAAAATAGAGAAGAAAGGACAACAGATATTAAAAATAGATAATGCAACAAAAGTGCGTTTTAGTCCATATCGCTGTTTTGCATTTAATGATAGTCCTGAGGATAAGAAAATTATTAACATTCTTGGCGAATATCTTGTTTCAAAATTCCCAGATATTGCTATTTACGGAAGTGGTAAATTTTTTGATTATTTTATGAAACATTTTCCTCAGGCAGCGTTTCATTTTCAATATGTTATTTTGAATAATACTGAAACACTACGTTCCAACATATATAGTATACCGATTATCACATTAGATCAATTACCCAAAGAGATAAAAACTGTTTTTATCTTTGAAACGTTAGCGGTATCTCGTATTCGATTACAAAAAACACTTCCTCCTCATGTTGCAGTTGTTTCTCCAGAGATTATAAAAGAAATTGATTGGGAGGTGATACCTCAACAAGCCTGGATTCCCGAGTATAACAGTATATATCCGATCGATCTCCCTGAAATTGAATTTTCTCAGGGTATGGATTTGATTTTAATTGATTGTCCATCACGAGATATGTCTCTTATGCCCAATGGATTGGCATACGTTCACAATATTCTAAAAAAAACCGGAATTGTGTTTCAAACATTAGATTTGGACATAATTGCGTATCATAGATTTCATATTCACCGTTTATTTGATGGACCAGAAAAAATCAGAACTCCCCGAGGGGTTGAACTGCCAGATGACCCCTGGCTTGCAGAAAATGAAGGAATCTGGCAGTTTTCAGATACTATAGAATATTTTCGTCCTGAAATAAACGAAACAATACATGCCCTGGTTAAAGCCAACCCTAGAATCCTCGCTTTATCAATCCATGCACGGAATATTAAATTTGCAAGGGAATTAGTGCTTGCAGTGAAAAAAATGTTACCTGATACCCTCATTTTAGTTGGAGGTTACAGCTGTTATCAGTCTGAAATAGGACGTAGAGCATTTCCCGAATGTGATTATATGATCATCGGGGAAGCTGAATTGTCGTTACCACCTCTTATAAGAAAATTAATGGAGGGGGAAAAACCTGTTGGACTCCCAGGTGTATTGTCCCGCTATGACACAGCTGAAACTCAGTTTGTCGCAGGCCCGCTACCTGAAGATTTAGACAGTATAGAAATGCCGACCTATGATTGGGCCGACCTCAACATATATCGGAATTACAATCATTACCAATTGGTTCCGATTCTTTCGAGTAGAGGATGTCGGTGGTCAAGATGCAGGTTTTGCGGAGAACGCATCTCCTGGCGGGTACGTTCTCCAGAAAAAGTGGTAGACGAATTTGAATGGTTAGCAGATCGTGGATGTGACCTTTTTATGTTCAATGAAAGTGATCTCAATGGAAAACCGGAAGTCTTATTGGCCATTTGTGATGAGATTATTAAGAGAAACTTAAAGGCGAGATTAACAGGCCAATTACGCATCCATAAGAAAAGTGACCGTGCCTTTTTTGACAAACTAAAGGCTGCCGGTTTTACGGCTTTGCGTTTTGGGGTTGATGCGTGGTCCAGGAATGGTCTCAAAATGCAGTGCAAGGGGTATCTACCAAGAATGATAAGCCAAAACCTCAAGGATTGTTGGGAAGCGGGAATTTTTAATGAAGTGAACACGGTTATCGGTGTCCCCGGGGAAACGGATGAAGATATAGAGGAAACTATTGCATTAATTTGTGAAAATAAACCCTATATAGGACGTATTGCAAATATTAACCCACTCATGCTAACGATTGGGAGTGTGTATTGGGAGGATACAGAAAAATATAACATTCACTTTCGAGCAGATAAAAAGAAAATCTTTGAGGATAACCCTGGTACTATTCCCTCAAATTTGTGGTATAGTACAGAACCTTATATTGATGAAAAAATTCGAAACCAACGGTTGAATAAAATCTTGCTAGGTTTGCATACAGAGGGTTTTGAATTGGGGCCTTATGCAAAACATATAATCAAGAAAATCAGCGAAGGTAAAGATATCATGAGGGGAGGAGATACTCGTGTTGAAGCAAAACAAAATTGGGAAAAAAAGGGGGATGACGGTATGTACTCGGAGGAACAACAAAAGAATACATATTCGCACCAAATCATTAAACTGGGCAGGGATTTTTATTTAATTGAAGATGTACGGATTGATGGGCAGAGAATTACTGATATGAATACTGTTAACAATTTAATTATAGAGTATTTAAGGTACAATGATACCGATCTGAAAATAATACATGATGTTGAATTAGAACCTGTTGGCACAGGTTTTCATGGATACAACCTTTTGCGTATAAAAAATGGTGGAGATGCATACGCAATAAAACAAGGATTTCCTTTTGATCCGGAGAAAGCACAATATGGAGGGTATGACCCGGGTGTGTTTTTTCAAGGTGATAATATTCGTGAAGTCCAAAAATATGTAATCGATTATAATAAAAAAACACACTCTCCGTAATTGTCTGAATAATATAAAATTAGGGAACACAAAGATTTCTTTTCCGCTCAATTTTTTACGTTCTTAAAAGCATGTAAACTGAATTAATTTCGTATGCAGAACGATTACGAAAGAGCATAATCTGAATTATAGAGGTTAAGAGAAAATGAGTACTTCTGTCATATCAGTTAGAGGCATGAGCAAAAGATACCAACTTTATAAATCTCCAAAACATCGTCTGAAGGAGGCACTACACCCCTTTAGGAAAAAATATCATCATGAATTCTGGGCATTGAAAGATGTATCATTTGAAGTCAAACAGGGTGAAACTATTGGTATAGTTGGCAGAAATGGATCTGGAAAGTCTACTCTCTTACAGATTATTTGCGGTACCATGGTACAAACCAAGGGAAAAGTAGAAACAGATGGGAGGATATCTGCCCTGTTGGAGCTGGGATCTGGCTTCAACCCAGAATTTACCGGCACAGACAATGTATACTTGAATGGAGCCATAATGGGGTTGTCACGTGAAACCATGGATGAACGTTTCGAAGACATTGTTTCCTTTGCTGACATAGGAGCTTTTATTGACCAGCCGGTGAAGACATATTCTAGTGGTATGTATGTAAGACTTGCTTTTGCATGTGCCATTAATATGATTCCTGATATATTGATTGTGGATGAAGCCTTAGCTGTTGGTGATGCAAGATTCCAACGTAAGTGTTTTCGAAAGTTTTCAGAACTTCAAAAAGCAGGTAAAACAATTCTACTGGTTACTCATGCAGAACAACTTATCATCAAGCTTTGTGATAGAGCAATTCTATTAGATAAGGGCAAGAAGATATCTGAAGGAGAACCTAAGGAAGTTGTTCATCAATATTACGAACTTATATCAGATAAAGTTCAAGCAGAGAGACAAAATTCAGAAAAAGAACAAACTGAGGAGAGTCCTTTATCTGAAATGAAAGCAACGACTTCTCCTTTTGATAAAAAGGAGTTAACCGCGTTAGATGTATTTTTGACAGAGATTCCAACAAAGGACTGTTGCCCATTTAGAAAAAATTATAATGTGAATGAATATCGTTCTGGTAATAGATGTGCGGAGGTAGTTGATTTCTTTGTAATTTCAAATAATGAATGTGAACCTGCAATGGTGCATTGTGGTGATATGGTTGATATTTATATCAAGTATAAGTTCCATGAAAATGTTGAAAAACCTGTTTACGGTTTTAAATTACAAACAAAAGACGGTGTAGATATTCTTGGTGCACATACAGATTTATATGGGCATATAAATTCGGCTAAAAAATCTGATATAGTCATTTATAAACTTTCTCTAAAACTATCTTTGTATCAAGGAGACTATTTTGTTAACATAGGGCTTATGGAGAAAGTTCATGAAAATGACTATAGCCCTATAGATAGGAGATTCGATTTAATTCACTTGAATGTTGTGCAAAATCGTCATTTATTTTATGGGATAACAATGCTTGATCACTCTTTTTCGGAATTTGTTTAGGTTAAGGAAATTTAGGGGTAGCCATTTATAAATCAGGCTCTTTGACAGAATTTGTGGGTAAAAACGAGGTAAAATATAGATTTATTTGAAGGGAAGCTCTCCAAAAGGAATTTCTTTTATTCCCTTCTCCGCCGTCCACCCCAGCGTTAAGTTAGGGTGGGCGGCTCCGGAGGGAATAAAAGAAGACATTATTTGTTGAAAATATTAAATACTAAAACCTATACTCCAAATTCATTATGGTATATTTGAATCATAATTATTTGTAAATACAAAACTTATATATGTCTGATTGGTTTAGTTACCCACAGATTCTGACGAGGAGGCATAAATCATAATAGACTCTGTCCAATAATGGTTATTAAATTTTTATAGAAACTCTTTTTCGGCCATTTCTATTGACAATAAGTCGATACGAGCAAAAGAACATGATTCGGATAGAACTTGTTTCTTCAAGAATAAAATTTGTAAATTATTACGTTAAAGACGGAGATGTGTTGTAATATTTTAGTAATAAACTGAAACCTTTTTTGCCTATGTTTTTTGTTAATTCGGACATAAAGGGTTATGCATAGAATGGACTTGAGAAAATACATAAAAAATAGTGATCAGTTAGAAGAAGCTAAGCAGTTGATTATTGAGGGAGTGCTTGGTTATCAACCTTTTATCTTTTCTGATAGCCTCGAAACCGGTGTCGGGTTAGAGTTTGAAGAAGGGGAATATTTAGGGCTTGCTTACTATCCAGATATTGATAAAGAATTAATTGATAAATGTCCAAGACTGAAAAGGCTTATTCTTGATATTAAGTATGTTAATTCGTTCCGTAAAGCAAATGAAACTTTGTCCCGATTATACGATACGTTTATAGATGAAATATGCCAGAAAGTTGGAGACGTAACCAATACAACATTTTTAGATGTAGGATGTAACTCTGGCTATTTTCCCATAAGTTTTGCCTTAAAAGGTGTAAAAGAGGCTGCTGGTTGTGATAGAGAGCATAATTTTTCCAAAACAATTAACCTCCTTAATCAAATTCTTGGAACAAATGCAGCTTTCCTAAATACTCATTATGATTCATGGACTCATACAATTGAAAACTGTAAACCTTATGATGTCGTTACCTGTGTGACAGTTTTAATGCATATAAGTGACACATTGTTTTTTCTAAACACAATCGGTTCTTTAGCGAAAAAAGCCCTTTTTATTTGGACTCAACTTAATGATGATCCTAACAACACTATCCATTATCCTGACGAACCAAGGGGAGAGTATAAAGATGATAAATTTCCGTTGTGTTTTGACTATAAAATACATCCTTCTGTTCCCTTACTCTATAAGTCATTAGAATTAATGGGATTCAAGAAATTTTACGAGCTTCCCGAGAAAGAAGAAATATTCTACACTTATACTTTAAACGGATGTAGCTTTTACAAAGGTATACTTGCATTGAAATAGTTATCAAGTCTGCTATGAAGCGGACGCACTCGTTTTGATTGAGTGGCTTTTGGTATTTTTCATAGTGAAGAATTTTAATTATTAAAACAATCATTATGTAATTTATAATGGGAAGCAGAAAAATGGATTCAAAGTTTTTAGTAATAGGTCCTCCGAGAGGAGGGTTTACCTTGTTGATTAGTGTGGTAAATCTTCTATACCATCATCACGGTTTTCAAAAAGATGAGATCCAACAAATAGTGAATAAATTTATCCCTTTTGTTGGGAAGTTCTTCGATAAAAGCATTAGTAATTATTTTAAAGACTATGATGTTAATTGTGATGATATTTTTTTTTCCAAAAAGTTCCAAGATATAATGGGAGGACCAAAATGGATTGATCCTGAAGATATCAATACAGCTTGTATAAGAAAATATTTTGGGATAGAGGACCTGAATGATTTTACCTTTATTATCTATTTGCCAAAATTTGTCTTAGATTATCATGAAGTTGTCCATTCCCACTATTATCCTATCTCATGGGCGAATGATCCCTATTACAAAGATCATCATAAGTTGGCTTCTATTCGAAATCCTATTGATATTATTCACTCTGCCGTACACTCTATTAATGCACTTACAAGTGAATATATTCAGAGGCGCTTACCAAATGGTGATGTTGATAACATAAGAGAGGAGATGGCTCTCTATAAACTAACAGATATTGATTTTCTTGAAGGATTAATATCTCCTCTCTTGAGATACTTAAAAGATTTTGTTCAGGTAAAAGATCAATTTTTATACACTATGAGGTGGGAAGACCTTTTATCCCAACCTAAAAAGACTATCCTTGAAATTGCTAATAGTTGTAATATGGATATAACTAGAGAACTGGCAAATGAAATTTGGAATCGCCTGGATCGTAGGAATTTAATTCAGGATTATCCCCACCATTTTAGAAAAGGAGTTATTGGTGATTGGAGAAACAAGATTACAAACAGCCACTTAGAAATTTTTAAAAAGTTTGGTTTTGATGAATTTCTGATTGAATTGGGGTATGGTAAGATTGAATATTTTGACGAAAACAGATACACAGACACACAAAGAATGATCGCGGATTGTATTAAAAAGGGGAAACCTTATGAACACAATCTTGATGAAACGCTTTTTACGTTTGCTTTTCAGAAATCTAATTTTACTTCTTCAAGATTCCCGTTTAAGACCAACTTCCAGCGGGTTGGAGGGATTAAAATAGAGAGGTCTACTTTTAAGGATGAGGAATTGTTAAAAGGTTTCACGAATAAAATAGGGGAGACCGTTGTATCCATTACGGACTTTTTACATGATGTAAGAAACTGTAAATTGGATACTCAACAAGATGAGATTGCAGCATTTGAGTCCATTGAGGAAAAATATCAAGAAATATTTTATAGAGAATGCACTTCCGAAGAGATGGCCGCATTTCACGAAATATTTGAGAACCAGAAGCAGTATCCAGTACCCGTGTTACTTGAATCACACAACGGGTACAATATTGTTAGGATAGGAAATAGGATTTATGGAGTTCCTCAATGTTTGGGACCAATGGAGCTAGACAAAGAAAATATAAATTTATTACCAAATATAGTAACTGGTGAATCGACTGGGGTGGTTAGAGATTTAATCGATAGGAATCACATGAGAGTGGAGAACTAATTGTGCCTTTTTTGCAATTCTACATACCATCAGTTGAAGTCCTTGATTTCGAGATAAGAAGTTTGGTTAATACAGGTTCCAAACACATCTTACTTGTGCAAAAAGATGAAAAAGCCAATATCTTAAAAAAAAGATTTGATAAAGACTCCCTTTCGATTGACATCCTGAAGGACGTGCAACCAAAAACCCTGCAACAAAAAATAAATGAATATGAAGTTATTGTTCTTACTGAAGATAAAGATTTAAATGTACTTTCAGGGCAACTGCTTTCTTGCCTTGATAAAGTTAAGGGAACTGTTTTGGCTCCCCTCACAGATCATTTCTTTACGAAAAGAGCTCTTTTCATAATAACAATTCCTAAATCTGGTACTCACATGCTCATCAATTTTCTTCATCATCTGGGCATTCAGCGCAACTATTCTCACAATCCTGCCCCTGGTAAATATAGTACCCTTGAAAATTACACCTATCATGCTTCATGTAAAGAATTTATGCAACGGGAATGGCCAGAATCCATGGGCAATCATCCATTGTTTCGATCTCCGGTCATTTTTATGTATAGAAATCCTCTTGATATTATTGTCTCTGAATTTTCTTGGTATCAAAAGCCAGGCATCTCTTTTTCCCACTATTTAAAAACGTTTAAAGGACCGGATGAAAAATTGATGCATTTAATCGATGATCCTTTTGTTTTGGGAACTGTCAGAGAGAGAATGAATAAGTATATTGGATGGATGGAGTTCTCAAACGTAATTCCCGTAAGCTATGAGGAACTGGTTGGAGCCAATGGTGGGGGCGACAACGCTGAGCAGGTGAGAACTATTTGGTCTTTACAATTGAAACTCCACATACCAGGTGCTCCTGTAGAACTCGCTAAATCCCTTTATAGTGAAAAAAGTCACACCTTTAATAAAGGGAAAATTGGTTTCCATAAAAGGTTGTTAAAAAAGAAACATTATGCTCGATTTAGGGAATTACCCCAGGACTTTATGGACAAGATGGGTTATGATATTGACAAAGTTGGAGTGCCTCTCCGTACCGAAGAGTTTAGAACCCGTTTTCTAGAATACGGGAAACCTACAGAAGAGGAGTTATGGAAGCAACGATTGGTAAAGGAAAATTATCTGGGGTACAATATTATTTTCGCCGCTGGACAGTATGGTGCCTTACTCAGTGAGTTGGGGGCAGTTGATCTTTCAAAAGAATCGGCCAGAAGACAAGAAGGTGTTTCTCTTGGATTTGAAAGTTTGGAAGAGACCGTAAGATTTATCATTTCACAAAGAGACAGAACGTTTATTGAATGTGAAATTTATAAACGTTCTCATCTGACGAGGATACTGATTTTACAACCAGTTGTGATATGGTTGACGGGGATACCGTTTTCAGGGAAAACTACCATTGCGCTGGCTTTGGAAAAAGAGTTTTTTGCAAAGGGTGTCTTCTTGAAAGTTCTTAACGAGAACAGTCTGAGACAAAGCTTTTCAAAAGATCTTGGATGTTCATTAGAAGAGAGAGACATCCATGACTTGTGCTTAGCAAAAACGGCTTCTAAAATTGTTCAGGGTGGTATTTCCGTTTGTGTTGCTTCTGTTACACCTTCCAAGAAGACCCGAACGAAGATAAAGGAGATGATAACTGATTATGTTGAAGTCTGGACAAAGTGCCCAAAGAATATTTGTAACAAGAGGGACTCAAAAGGAACATATGAATCTACACAAAAAGATCACTTCAACGGTTTTATGGGGGGAGATGGTGTATATGAAAAATCCCTTAATGCAGATATTATCATTGAGACAGACAAAATGAGTGTTGAGATGTCTATTGATGTAATAGTAACCAAATTGGAAGAATTGGGATATATTAAGCAAGACATTTATCGCACAACACCAAAATCATTTGGTTCTTATCAATGTTACAACATTATTGGATTTAAAGATAGTATTTACGGTATTGTTCAAGGTATAGACTTAGATTTGGTGACAATTGGGAGTGACCTGTTGTGCGAATATCAGAATGACAACAAATTATTTATTACGAATACCATCAATGAAATTAAGGAAATCATCGATCAAAGAGGTGTTATTATACTGAAATCATTAGGCGAGTATAAGGACTTTAGTCTTGCAGGTTATGGAGGCAATATTTACGCAGTACCCAAGGGGGTTGAAGAAGATTTTGCAATGATAGACAACAAAAAAATTAAGGCATACTTGGATAACGGGAAGCTATTTATCGGAGAATCTATGGGTGAAGTAGAAAAGCTCATTGATCAAAATACTATTTCTATGAGAAAAAGTGGCAAGTTATCTATTGAGGCTGTAACGAACAGGCTGGAGAGACTTGGGTTGGTGAAACAAAACATTTTATCCCAAAAGCCTACAATACTTGATTCTTATCAAAGTTATAACCTTGTTGGATACAAGGAGTGTGTATACGCTGTACTGCAAGGATTTGAATTAGATTTAACAAAAATAAAGAAACGTACTCTTAAAGAGTATCAAGATGGAAACAGGGTTCTCAAAGGTGAATCCATTTATGAGGTAAAAAAGCTTATTGACAAAAAAGGTATATTTTTACCTAAGTATCTAGGGTTTTATAAGGATTACGGTCTTGTGGGTTACAAGGGCAGTGTTTACGCTGTCCTGCAAGGGGTTGACTTGGACGTTACATTAATCAATAAGCATAATTTAGAAACAAGCAAAGAGAAGAGAGAGTGTTTTGTTGCGGGTTCAATTGATGAGGTTAGAAGGGTTATTGACCAGAAAGGTGTATCGATACCCAGGGATTTAGGGTATTATAAGGACTATGGCCTTGTGGGTTACAAAGGCAATGTCTATGCTGTCCTGCAAGGGGTTGACTTGGACGTTACATTAATCAATAAGCATAATTTAGAAACAAGCAAAGAGAAGAGAGAGTGTTTTGTTGCGGGTTCAATTGATGAGGTCAGAAGGGTTATTGACCAGAAAGGTGTATCGATACCCAGGGATTTAGGGTATTATAAGGACTATGGCCTTGTGGGTTACAAAGGCAATGTCTATGCTGTCCTGCAAGGGGTTGACTTGGACGTTACATTAATCAATAAGCATAATTTAGAAACAAGCAAAGAGAAGAGAGAGTGTTTTGTTGCGGGTTCAATTGATGAGGTCAGAAGGGTTATTGACCAGAAAGGTGTATCGATACCCAGGGATTTAGGGTATTATAAGGACTATGGCCTTGTGGGTTACAAAGGCAATGTCTATGCTGTCCTGCAAGGGGTTGACTTGGACGTTACATTAATCAATAAGCGTAATTTAGAAACAAGCAAAGAGAAGGGAGAGTGTTTTGTTACGGGTTCAATTGATGAGGTCAAAAGGGTTATTGACCAGAAAGGAATATCTATTCCCAAGCTACTCGAATCTTACAAAAATTTCAATTTTATTAGGTATAACGACCGGATTTATTCTGTCCTTCAGGGGTGTAATTTAGATTTGACGAAATTAGAAAAAAACAAACTAAAGAAATACCTCAATGAAAACAAGTTATTCCTTGCAAATACTACAGACGAGGCGAAGGACTTTATTAATCAAAAAGGCTTCCAGACTTTACGATAGATTACTATTGAAAAGGAGAAAACAGTTTTTTCATTTAGTTGTTCTTAAGTGAGAAAAGGATTACTTAACAGAGAGGAGGAAAACCGGGGTAATTACTCGGTTTTCATGAAAAAGTTTTTCATATTGACAAAGAGGACATTATTATATATATTTCCAGTTTCACCAGTCCTTACAATCCGCATGAATACTGTAATTCTTATAAAATTCCATTACATATAACTAATTAAAACCATACTATGGTTTCATGCCAGTAATCAAACAGAGGGAATTTGAAGAAAATTTAGGAGTATCTTATGGATCAATACACTGAAAAAAGAAAGTACGTAAGGACTGAAAATCCACTTCCTATAGAGATACGAGTGAAGCCAGTTGAAGGTCAGTCACAACCCTCTACCCCCTGGAATCTGGTGTATGCAAAGAATTTTAGTGCTGGTGGTGTTTTTCTGCACTATGTAGGTAGCGAATTAGAGATTGATCTGTTTGTAGAACTGAGGATACACATTCCTAAGACCTCTACTTCTGTATATTGCATTGGGAAAATTGTCCGTAGAGAAAAGCGCTCTGGATCTCTTGGAGACGGGGTTGCAATATTTATTACAGAAATAAGTAACCAGGATCGGGGAATTATAAGTAGCGCTGAGAAATTAATAAACGTTAAAACATTATATGATAATAGGTTATCATCAAGACCTTTAGTGAGTATTATTCTTCTTGACTGGAAATGTCGGGAGAGCTTTCACATTTTCCATTACCTTAATAATCAGACTGTACCAAGAGACCAATATGAGATTATCTGGATTGAGTATTATGACTCGCGTCCTTTAGAGATAGAGAAGGCTTTGAAGGAAGGTGAGGAGAAAGGTACGTTCCCAGTTCTGGATAAGTGGATAGTAATGGATATGCCGGATGAGCTCTATTATCACAAACACCTCATGTATAACATTGGCATTGTCTCCAGTAGAGGGGAAATTGTTACGATCTGTGATTCAGATGGTATTGCTAAGCCAAGCTTTGTTGAATCAATCATCAAGTCCTTTGAAAGTGATAGTAATATCGTCTTGCATATGGATGAGGTCCGCAACAAAGATCGTAGATTTTATCCTTTCAATTATCCTTCAATAGAAGAGATTGTGGGTGATGGATGTATAAATTTTAAGAATGGCAAGACAACAGGATTGCTAGATAAAGAAGATATTATTCATACCAGGAACTATGGTTCCTGTATGTGTGCACTTCGCGAAGATTTGATAAATATAGGTGGTGCTGATGAACATATTGACTATCTTGGTCACGTATGTGGTCCTTATGAGATGACGTACCGATTGGTCAATGCCGGAAAAAAAGAGGTATGGCATCAGGAAGAATTTCTCTATCACGTATGGCATCCAGGGACAGATGGAGATGACAATTATATCGGTCCGCACGATGGTTTCAATATGTCAACGACAGCTTTAGATATTCGCCAAAATGGCAGGGTACGGCCCCTCTTTGAAAACAATGTAATAGGATCTCTTCGTACAAATAAATCAGATACATTTGATCTATCGCAAACGATTAACTCTGCTTATTTACAGGAGTGGACACATGCGGTTATGGACAGGAATTCCAAATTCAAAAAGTTGTTTCATTTTGAATTAACTGGCACTTACAAGAATTACAACATTTTAAAAGGCCACAAACTTTTCTATGCCGTTCCTCATGGCCTGACTCCTTGGGATCCAGCCAATGAGGAGCATCATAACCACCCCTTGGTTCTGTCTGCCGAGTCTCAGAAAGAGTTAGAAATAAAAGTAGATCAATTCCCTCCTAAGGCTGTTGAGGTTTATTTTAGTCGAATCCATGGCCAGCTTGCAAACTCAAACACCCACCTTTACATACCACCCAAAATTTGGAAAATTTTGGATAGGCTGGTATTTGGGATGTACAGGAGCTATAAGTCACTCCAGGTAACTGCTGGAAACTTTGCCAGAGAAAATAGCGTAGCAATCAAAGGTCCTTACGGAATCTGCAAGGAGTTCCTTGTTAAACTGATTATTCTGATGCAGGCGAACAGATTTACTGCACCTCTCTTCCACACATTAAAAAGGGTGCTTAAGAAGGTTTTCAACCTGTACCTTCTCTATAGATGGGTACCTAAACATTTGTAAGGAAGAATATATCATTACGTTTTGATCTCATATTAAAGCGGTGTCTCATTAATCTCTTAACAAAATATTTTAACCACTCCCTGCTCCGGATATACAGGGACATGCTTTGGTAAAATGATTATTAATTCCAAACAAACAGGTTTGGTAATTCGCCGGCCCGAATGAATCGTTCAGACGGGAAAATGGTAATTTGAAATTTGTTTGGGTTTTGTAAATTGAGATTTGTACTTTATAATCATTTCATATCTAAATGAAAATCCAACAGAAATATCTTCATGCACCATCTTCTACAAAAGACCCATCGTATGGTCAAACCAGATGAGCTCGTTACCCTCATCAAGAAACATTATTGGCACAAAACAAAATATGTTAAACACAAAATGAATGAAGGAAGGAAGGAAGTGAAGTTCCACATTAAACATATTCGTTCGAAACAAAACTGAATGATTGCACGGGACCCATTAAGTTTATTGTAGTCTTTGGTAACTCGTGAGCTTTCAAAGAACAAAATTCTCGCAGGCGAGTATTTCAAAATAAAATCTTCTAGGGCAATCAAAAAAATTTGAGTCTGATTTTTTTAACAAAACAATCTAACGACTTAACAGAGCCAGAACATATGAGATCTATACACCCCCCTCCTTTTTTTGGTTCTATCTCGGTCAGGTTAAGGAAACTCATAGTTTAAAAATATATAGATTTGTACATTTGTTTAGGTTATACTCACCACTTTTCAGGCGTAATTAGATTAATAGATGGGAGTAATGAGATGGAAATGAGTGTCAATTTTCTTGAGTCTTTAACTCAAAAGGCTGTATGGGTAAGGCAGGAAACTCTTGAAATTCATAAGATTGCACCTGAAACAAGGGTAGCTTCGTCTTTGTCTGATATTGAGATTTTTGTAGCCTTATACTATGGTAAAATACTCTGTTTTGATTCAAAAAATATACGTTGGGAAAACCGAGATAGATTTATCATTAGCAAGGGACATGGAGCGATAT
Organism: Candidatus Scalinduaceae bacterium; assembly: GCA_965222815.1. GTDB lineage: Bacteria > Planctomycetota > Brocadiia > Brocadiales > Scalinduaceae > SCAELEC01. Next base: position 1,790,705 of record CBDCUS010000014.1, on the reverse strand, counting down.
CCTTATACCCGATATTGGCAGATCTGGATTTCTTCAGTAAGGAGGAATTAAAAAAGGTTTGTAAAGAAGGTTCGTTTTTGGGGAGTATTCCGGATCCAATAATTCCAGGATTTGAGACGGTAAACGGCTCTTTAGGTCATGGATTGGGGGTTGCTTGCGGCATGGCGCTGGCACTGAAGCGGAAAAAAATAGAGTCAAAAATATTTGTTCTTTTAGGTGATGGTGAACTATACGAAGGTTCAGTATGGGAGGCAATAATGTTTGCTTCACACCACAGGTTGGATAATATTATATTGATTGTTGATAACAATAAAATTAGTATGCTTGATTACTGTACGAATATTTTATGTTTGGAACATCTGGAAGAGAAATTCGATGCCTTTAACTGGAACGTTAACACTGTTGATGGGCATAATATTAAGGAACTTTACACTATTCTGAATGATTTAAAGACAAATACAATAAATCAACCAAAGGTATTAATCGCAAATACAACAAAGGGAAAAGGTGTTCCACAGATGGAAGTGGACTCTCTGTGCCATATAAAATCATTAAAAGAAGAAGAAATTGACAACATAATTAAGGAATTGGAATGAGCGATACTCAACTAAAGAGAATGAGGGATACCTTATTAGAACAAATCTATAATAGGATGCACGAAAATAAGGAAATTTTCTTCGTATGTGCCGATTTTGGTTCTCCTGTTCTGGACAAAGTCAGGGAGGATTTTGAAGATAGATTTATCAATGTTGGTATTGCCGAACAAAATTTGATCAATATATCAACAGGTCTGGCCCTAGAAGGTTTTACCGTTTACGCCTACGCTATAGCACCTTTCATAACAATGAGAGCATATGAACAGATTCGGGTAAATTTGTCGATAACCTCGCAGTTAAAAGAGATAAATGTTAATCTAATTGGGGTTGGGGCTGGCGTAAGTTATGATATGTCAGGGCCTACGCATCACTGTTTTGAGGACCTTACCATCATGGGTACCTTACCCAATGTCATCATTTTTTCACCAAGTGATTGGGCATTGGCAGAGAGATTTATGGATTTTTCATTAAAGGTGAATAAACCCAAATATATCAGATTAGACAGTAAACCTTTACCTGGGATTTATGATGGAATAGGTGAATTCAATTTTGAGGATGGGTTTTGTGAGCTGCAAAAGGGTAAGGATGTGTGTATCGTTGCAACTGGGTATATGACACACAAGGCACTCAAGGTCGCGAAGGAACTTCAGAAAGATAAAATTAATGTAAGCGTAATTGATATTTTTTTGTTGAAACCTTTTAATGAAGATTTGCTCTTTGATCATTTGAAGGAGTACAAGTGTATTGTTACTATTGAAGAGGCATTTATTAATAAAGGGGGCCTTGACAATTTGGTTTCAAATATTTTAAGAGACAAAGATTTACATATCAAATTAATGAATTTTGGTTTTAAAGATGAATATGCTTTTGATATTGGAAGTAGAAGTTATTTGTATCAACAGAATAATTTTGGTAAAGAGAATATTATAAGACGTGTGAAGGAGTTTCATTCTATTAAAAATTAAAGTGAGGAGAGTAAAGGACAAATGAAAGTGCTAGTTACTGGAGGAGCGGGATATCTTGGATCGATATTAGTTCCGGAGTTGTTAAAAAAAGGGTATGAGGTGACCGTAGTAGACAATTTCATGTATAACCAGACCCCGCTATTAGACTGTTGTTGTGATGAGAAATTATCAATCATACGTGGAGATGTTCGTGATAAAGAGCTAATATCTAAAAACTTGAGAGACGTTGATTTTATCATTCCCTTGGCCTGTCTAACTGGGGCACCACTTTGTGCTCGGGACACGATTGGTGCTCAGACAATAAATTTTGATGCCGTTAAGATGCTCTTAGATTTGAAAAGTGATAAACAAGGCATGATCTTTCCAACTACAAACAGTGGTTACGGCATAGGACAAGAGGGAGTGCACTGTACCGAAGAGACACCATTAAACCCTATTTCCCTTTATGGGAAACTTAAGGTTGATATTGAGAAATTAATCCTTGATGTGGGAAATGGTATAACCTTGAGACTTGCTACCGTTTTTGGGATAAGTCCCCGCATGAGATTTGATCTATTAGTGAACGATTTTAGCTATCGTGCTGTTACTGACAGGGCCCTGGTCCTCTTTGAAGCCCATTTTAAAAGGAATTTCGTGCATGTTCGAGATATAGCAAGGGTCTTTATCCATTGCATTGAAAACTTTGATAAGATGAAAGATGAACCTTACAACATTGGGCTTAGTGATGCTAATCTCAGTAAGTGGGAACTGTGTGAAGAGATAAAAAAACAGGTTCCTGACTTTTATTTTGTAGAAGCTAAAATAGGGGAAGATCCTGACAAGAGGAACTATGTTGTTAGCAATGCCAAGATTGAAGCTACAGGGTTTAAAACAAATTATTCGCTTCAGGCAGGGATTCGTGAACTCGCAAAGGGATTTCAGGTTGTTAGAAGAAATCAGTATGCTAATGTGTAGAAGTACCAACCTATCTATTAATTAAGTTTGAGTTTATGTGAGAAATGGCAGAAAGTATCAATGGTGAGATAGAAACGATTGTTCAATTTACAAAAGAGTTCTCAGGCGCAAATGAGATGTATCCTACATTTCATATTGACAGTCCACAAAGAGTAAGAGAATATGTTGAAAAAGCCAATGAAATTATACAATACATTCCAAGTGGTAAGCTCCTTGATTGGGGGTGCGGATATGGGCAGATGTTTTTTCTATTGCATAAAAGAGGCATAGACGTAACGGGATGTGAGATGTCAGGCCATTATAAAAATGGCAACCTCATTGATTCGCTTGGTATGAACGTTGTCTATCTGTCTCATTCGGAAAGATTACCATTTGAAGACGGGTCATTTGATGCCGTTCTCTCGTGCGGAGTACTCGAACACGTTGAGGATATCAATGAATCTATCAATGAGATTTGCAGAGTCTTGAAGAGTGGAGCATTCTTTTTTATCTACAATTTTCCTAACAGATTTTCCTGGACGGAATTTATCAGTCGGCATCTGTTTCATAAAGGGCACGAGAAACTTTTTGTAAAGAACAAAACAATCGAGAAACTCAGGAGTTACGGATTGATAACAATTAAGAGTTGTTATGAATCTTTTTTACCTCTGAAACTGGGTTTCTTGAATAATAGGCTTAGGACGATAGTCGATTACCCTTCATACCATATTGTAGATAGTTTTCTCGCCAGAATGCCTTTACTAAAATATTTTTGTCAAAATATTACGTTAATATGTCAGAAATTGTGACATATCAAATGATTGTTTTTTTTATTTTGTAACGACACATTTGATAGTGAACGGTTTGTGATCAAATCATGATTATTAGCAAAACACCTTTCCGAATATCATTTTTTGGTGGAGGGACTGATTATCCTGTTTGGTACAGAGAAAACGGGGGAGAGGTTCTTGCAACGACTATTGACAAATACTGCTACATCAGTTGCAGGTATCTACCTCCATTTTTTGAACATAAACACAGGATTGTCTATTCAAAAATAGAAAACGTTAAGGACACATCAGAGATTACACATCCCGCTGTCAGAGCCCTTCTTGAATATATGAAAATAGATAAAGGGATGGAGATCCATCATGACGGGGACTTACCTGCTAGGACAGGAATCGGTTCCAGTTCATCATTTACTGTGGGAATGCTCCATGCACTGTATGCCCTTAAGGGCACAATGCCAAACAAAATACAATTAGCGAATGAGGCCATACACATTGAGAGAAATGTACTGAAAGAACATGTAGGTTCACAGGATCAGGTACTTGCAGCTAATGGTGGTTTCAAGAAGATAAAATTTAATCGAGAAGATAGTTTTGACGTTACCCCTATTACCATAGGGAAAGAAAAACTTCAATCATTGCAGGACCATCTAATGCTCTATTTTACTGGATTGTCCCGATTTGCATCAGAAATTGCTAAAACACAAATAGAAAATATCCCAAAAAAAAAGCAGGAACTTTCAACAATGCAAGAGATGGTAGATGAGGCCATTTCAATCTTAAATCGTAACGATTCTATTGTAGAGTTTGGAAAACTGCTTCATGAGTCTTGGAAACTAAAGATGAGTTTGAGCAACAAGATATCTAACCCTCATATTGAAGATCTGTATAAGGTTGCAAGAGAGGCAGGTGCAATTGGGGGCAAACTGCTGGGTGCGGGGGGAGGAGGCTTTTTGTTACTTTTTGTAAAACCAGAGGATAGAGATTCAATAGAAAAACGACTTGATACATTGATACGTGTTCCTTTCAATTTTGAGACTCAGGGGAGTCAGATTGTCGTCTATGAACCAGACATTTCACCAAGATATTAATCAAAAAAATGTGGTTACCAGTGAAATTGATGTTCTCATTCTTTGTGGTGGATTCGGATCGAGACTCAAGAGCGTAATTGATGATCGCCCAAAACCGATGGCTGAGATAAAAAATAGGCCTTTTTTGGATATTCTTATAGATTTCGCAGCTAGTTTTGGTTTTAAAAGATATATTTTATGCATAGGTTATAAAGGGGATTTCATCAAACAATATTACAAAGAGAACAAAAGGGGCCTTCTCTTTGTGTTTCAGGAAGAGAAAGAGCCTCTGGGAACAGGAGGTGCCATTAAAAATGCAGAGCCCATGATACGAAGTGAGAGATTCCTTGTGATGAACGGTGACTCAATCTGTACAGTCAACATGAAAGATTTTCTCGCTTTTCACATGAGGAAAGGGGGTATAGCCTCTATTGTACAGACTACAATTGAAAACGCAGATGACTATGGTGTGATAAGACTAGATGAGAACCAAAGGGTAACGAGTTTTAGTGAAAAGGATTCTAACGAGGGCTCCGGGCTTATCAATGCGGGTGTATATATCTTTGAAAAAGCTGCTCTCAGAGAGATACCTCCTCAAGAGAAATGTTCATTAGAATACCAAATTTTCCCTAGAATCATTCATAGGGGCGTATATGGATACATAACAGACAATCGGCTTTTTGATATCGGAACACCCTCAAGACTTGCTATAGCAAGGAAATACATTTCGGATTTTTAGGGAACCAGACAAATGATTAAGGAAAAGAAATTAGATATACTCCTTCTCAAACCAGGAAACCAAAAGGTGCTTTATGGTGATTTGAGTAAGAATTCCTTGACTGCCATAGAGCCACCACTATGGGCAGGACTTATCGCTACGTTTCTTCGAAAAAGGGGTTACTGTGTTAAAATTATTGATGCTGAAGCAGAAAATTTAGATCCTTTTATGGTAGGAGAGAGGATCGAGAAACTTGACCCATTGTTAATAGGAATTGTTGTTTCTGGAACCAATCCCTCTGCGTCAACAATGAACATGACGGGAACACGGGCGTTACTGGAGGAGATATCAAGGAGGAACCTCGCTATCAAAACAACAGTTGCAGGCTTGAACCCCAGTTCACTACCTGAAAAGACCTTGAGGGATGAGGACACTGATTTTGTTTGTGAGGGAGAAGGGTTTTATACTTTTGCTGAGCTCATTGATGCTCTTCGGGAAGACTATGGGCGTGAAGATTTTAACATTAAAGGTTTGTGGTACAGGAAGAATGACGAAATTATTTCAAATGATCGAGCTCCTCTAATTGAAGATCTTGATGCTGAATTACCTCATGTATCCTGGGACCTGCTTCCTATGGATAAGTACAGGGCCCATAATTGGCACTGTTTTCAGGAGGAGGGACAGGTTAGAGAGCCCTATGGTGTGATATATACGAGTCTTGGCTGCCCATTCCGTTGCCACTTTTGTTGTATCAATGCTATTTTCGGTAAACCGGGAATTAGATATAGAAGTCCAAAAAAAGTAGTGGAAGAGATAGGCTTTTTAGTAGCCACCTATGGAATTAAGAATATAAAGATAATAGATGAGATGTTTGTGTTGAATAAGGAACATGTCCATGAGATATGCGATCTCATAATCCAGAAAGGCTATGACCTTAATATCTGGGCATATGCAAGGGTGAATACCGTGGACAAGGAGATTTTAACGAAGCTGAGAAAAGCAGGATTCAAGTGGCTTGCCTATGGAATTGAGTCTGGGAATAACAAAGTCCTGAAGAGTGTTACCAAGGGTATTACTATAGAAAAGACCAAAGAGATAATACAGCTGACGCAAGACGTAGGCATAAACGTTATTGGCAACTATATCTTTGGTCTTCCGGAGGATGATATTCAGTCAATGGAGGATACGTTGAGTTTAGCCATAGAATTAAATTGTGAATTTGCAAATATCTATTGTGCAACTGCTTATCCTGGTAGTGCCCTTTATACTCAAGCCGTGAATGAGGGGTGGAAGCTACCTGATACATGGGTTGGTTACTCCCCTTACGCGTATGAGCATCTCCCAATTCCGACAAAATATTTGTCAGGTGCAGATGTTCTGAGATTTAGAGATGATGCATATGTGAGGTACTACGGAAACGAAAAATACCAGAAGATGGTTGAAGAAAAGTTTGGAAAAGATGTTCTTGCTTCTATCAAGATAGGATTGACGAAAAAGCTTAAGAGGAAGTATCTGGAATTAGCTACTGCATAATTAACCATTTTTAGTACATTGATGAGGTGTTTGTATTTATCTGTTCATTTCACCCAGTTTACCGTATTGTGTACAATTTATTGAGTTGAATCAAGCAAAGATTAATGAAATCTCTGCGGTTTTATTAGATAGACTTAGTGTTATAATCAAAGAGAGGAATGAGTATGAGGCTTAATTGGCCGTTAATGAATGATAATATTGTACGTGAGGATTTAGAAATTCTGATTGAATTTTTAAAGAACATGCCTATCCTTACCCAGTCAAAAAATGTTAAAGGATTTGAAGAAGAGTGGAGCCAATGGTTGGGGGTCAAATACAGTATCCTTGTCAATTCTGGATCTTCTGCAAATTTGTTAACTATGTCAGCATTAAGGCAGGTTTATGGAAGTGGAGAAGTTGTGGTCCCCACCTTAACTTGGGTGTCAGATATCGCATCAGTTATTCAATGCGGATTTACGCCAGTTTTTGTTGATATCAACCCTAACAATCTCTCTATGGATGAAGATCAAGTGATCGCTAAATTGTCAGACAAAACCAAAGCGGTATTTTTAACACATATATTGGGGTTTAATGGTCTGTCTGATACGCTTTTAAATACATTGAAAGAGAGAGGTATTCCACTTATTGAGGATGTTTGTGAATCTCATGGTGCTACACATAAAGGTAGGAAGACGGGGACCTTCGGTTTGATATCAAATTTCTCTTTCTATTTTGCTCACCATATGAGTACTATTGAAGGCGGCATGATATGTACAAATGATGAAAAGCTTTATCAGATCATGAGGATGTTCAGATCACATGGTATGGTTCGGGAATCTACTTCTGAGGATTTGAAAAGACATTATATAGAGCAACATCCAGATTTAAATCCAGAGTTTATATTTGCCTTTCCTGCCTACAACGTCAGGAGTACCGAGATTAATGCAGTGATTGGAAGGAACCAGTTAAAGAGGCTGGATGATAACAACGAAAAACGGAAAAGAAATTTTGAGTATTTCCTGAACCACTTGGATTCTACCAAGTATAAGACAGATTTTAACCTTGAGGGAAGTTGTAACTATGCCTTTGTGTTGGTTATCAAAGAACCTGACCCGCTGTTTTGTGAAAAGGTTATGAAAGGACTGCGGGATAGTAAGGTTGAATTTAGGCGAGGTACATCAGGGGGGGGTAATCAGCTTCGACAACCTTATTTAAAAGGAGTTGTACCTGAAGATTTGTACAAAAATTACCCAAAGATAGACCATATACATTATTACGGTTTTTATATAGGTAATTATCCCAGTTTGACTGAAGACAAAATTTTGGGACTGTGTAAATTATTGAATTCGATAGAAAAATGAATAAGAATGCGAGGATATATGTTGCAGGGCATACAGGTCTTATAGGATCCGCAATTGTGAGGAAAATTGAGTCTCACGGTTATCAAGTTATAACAAGAACCCGCGAAGAAATGGATCTCACTGACAAGGGGAAAGTAGAGGACTTCTTCGAAAAAGAGAGACCTGAATACGTTTATCTGGCTGCTGCAAGGGTTGGTGGGATACGAGCTAACAGTGCCTATCCTGCCGAGTTTATTTATGAAAATCTATCGATCCAGACGAACGTTATTGATATTTCATACAAATATCAAATAAAAAAACTCCTGTTTTTGGCGAGTTCCTGTATTTATCCAAAGATGTGTGCAAATCCTATCAAGGAAGAGTCTATGCTAACGGGTCCTATTGAGCCAACGAATGAACCCTATGCGATAGCAAAATTGGCAGGAATAAAGATGTGCCAGTCGTATAACTCTCAATATGGTACAAACTTTTTGCCAGTGATACCGGCAAATGTGTATGGTATAAATGATCATTTTGATGAGGATGGCCATGTTATTGCCTCACTGATAAAGAAGTTTCATGAGGCAAAAAGTATGAACTATGATAGTGTTACCCTATGGGGTACGGGAAAACCAAAGAGAGAATTTTTCTATGTTGATGACCTTGTGAAAGCCTGTATATTTCTTATGGATATTTCGGGATGTAATGATCTCTTAAATGTTGGTAACGGAGTTGAAACCTCTATATCTGAGTTAGCGGAAATCCTCAAAGAAATTGTTGGTTTTAAGGGAGACATTGTTTATGATACAACAAAACCGGATGGCAACCCACAAAGACTCTTAGACTCCAGCAAAATAAACAGACTTGGTTGGAAGGCGGAGACTGCTCTTGAGGAGGGATTGAAGAGTACATATGAATGGTATAAAAATTCTGCCCACTTAGCAAAAGAATCAACCATTTCATTAGGAGATGTTTAAATATTTTGTATGTTTCCGTTATGCTATACGGCTGCGCAAGCGATTGATAACCGTGCATAACACGGGTTGGAGTACCTACGCTTCAGCTTTTATGCATTATATACCATTATCTGCGCACTTTCTTGTTTTTTGACAAAAACTCATTTTTCTTATGAAGCTTGTGCAGATTGTCGTGAGAAACATCTGTTCGTCAGATAGATCCTCTTTCTTTTACAGAGAAATCTGTTGTTTTCAAATATGATCAATATATCCCTTCTGCTTCCAACAAGAGAACGTTCTTCCTTTGTATACAGACTCTTTGATAGTCTCATTGAAACAACTTCTTGTCTACAAGAGATAGAGTTTGTGCTCTACCTTGATGAGGATGATCCAGAAAGCCATAGCATAGCACATTCCTCACTAAACATTACCAAACTCATCAGGCCAACTGGAAGTGCTATGGGTAATATAACGAGAGAGTGTTACCAGGCTAGTCAAGGACGTTACGTCTTTCTTATGAATGATGATGTCGTCTTCCGTACAAAGGGTTGGGATATTACCGTAACAGAAGCCTTTGCGAAATTTGATGATGACATCGCTCTTGTTTATGGGAATGACCTTGATCAGGGTAGGGCCGTACCCACCTTCCCGATAATGTCTAGAAAGGTGTGCGAGCTTATGGGGAATATTTGTCCCAAAGATTATTTAAACCTTCATATAGAGTCCCATATATTCGACATATTTAATCAGCTTAAGCAGTTTGGACATAACAGGATTGTTTATCTTGAAAATGTTATTTTTGAACATCTCCATCATATTTTAGGTAAGTCTGAACGTGACAATGTCTCTATAAAAAAGGATACAAGTGCTGATGATCGATTGTTTGTGGCGTTAGCCGAAGAGAGAAAGTATGTTGCAAAGAAACTTGAGCGCTACATAAAAGGGAAGGATAATACCGTTGCTTCTGTATATGTGAATAGAGAAGAAAATGCATCAGCTTGCCAATCTCCTGATGTTTCTATAATTCTTCCCTATTTTATGAATAATGCTTATCTGGCTACACGAACAGTAAATGTAATCTTGGATAACAGTGAGGCTACGGAAAAACATTTCGAATTAATTGTAAGTACGGAATCGATTGATACATGCAATTTAAAACAGGATAATGTGTTGCAAGTCGTTGAGGCTAAGGAGAGTTCTACAATTTCTCAGCTTTTCAATAAGGGGGTAGATGAGTCGAGAGGACATGTCATTATCTTTATTAAGCCCGGTTGTATTCCCCAACCAGGCTGGATTGATAAACTTGTAAAGGTGATCTATTCGAAGGATGATATCGGTGTTGTGGGTTCCAAAATAGTTAACCAGAGAAATGGGAGGATCATTCATGCCGGAATCGGGTTTTTTAAAGATAATCATGCCATTAAGGCCTCCCACATTTATAGAGGATTTAAAATGGATAATCCTGTTGTTAATAGAGAGAGGGAATTCCAGGCAGTCAGTGGAGGCTGTTTTATGATGAGGAAAGAGCTGTTCATGGATATTGGAGGTTTTAATGAAATTCTTGATACCATGGAAGATATAGATATTTGTCTGAGGGTCAAGGCACAAGGTAAGAGAATTGTTTATACTCCAGAAGTTGTTTTATATTCATATGGTTATGGATACCAGGGGCAGAATGAAAGTGGTAAACAACAAAGATCAAGCTTGGATGAAGGGTGGGCGGAACGGGTACAATGTGATTTAGAAATGTTATTGGGAGAGGATGGATTTTCTCTCTGTAAGAATGGAGGGGGGTATCATATATCACCCAGATAACTACTATCCTCTTGATAAACTGGGCAATTGTGACAAAAAATAGGGAGCGAGAAAATCTTAAAACCCTTAAATGGTTGGAGTTTCAATGAAATGAAACAGTACAGAGAAATAACGGTATTCTCCACAAAGCGAAAGAGACACGGCATCACATGAATTACTTACCTCGTGATTGAACGGAAATCCTGTGTTTTAACGAAAACTTCCCATCTACCGAGTTGCTGTAAAATTCCGTAATCCTCAAGTACCATGGTACGATACGGTTACAAAATTGTTACGCACCTTGCACCTGGGTAATTTTCGTTCAAACACTACCTAATAATATTCATTTCCAAAGCACATTCCTGAAAAAAACTAGTTTGCTGGGATATTGTTTGGCAAATAGAGAATTCTAGTCTCGATCTTTTTGTCACAAATTTTTCAGGAAAATTTTTCACTAAACAAAACCTATGAAAGTTGCACTTGTTCATGATTGGCTTACAGGAATGCGGGGTGGAGAGAAGGTACTAGAGGTCTTTTGTGAGTTTTTTCCTCAAGCACACCTCTATACCCTATTACATTCGAAAGGAAGTGTCTCGGACACCATAGAGAATATGGATATTCGAACATCATTTGTGCAGAATCTCCCAGTGGTTGGGAGTAATTACCGACGTTATCTCCCCCTTTTTCCAAGAGCTATAGAAAAATTTGATCTTAGAGGATACGATCTAATCTTGTCTAGTAGCCACTGTGTTGCAAAGGGTGTGAAAAAAGGGGTTGACACACTCCATATCTGTTACTGTTTTACGCCAATGAGATATATATGGGATCTCTACGACCTCTATTTTGGGAAGGGACGATCTAACATTATTACGAGAGGGTGTATGTCTCTCCTGGTTGGGTATTTGAGAAAATGGGATGTTGCATCGAGTAAACGTGTGGATCACTTTATCTCAATTTCAAGATATATAACCGATAGAATAGAGAAATATTACAAGAGGAAGGCAGATATCATCTATCCACCGGTTGATTGTGACTATTTTACCACAACATCATCTGATGGAGATTACTATCTGATGGTCTCACCTTTAGCACCCAATAAACGGGTGGATATTGCTATTGGAGCGTTCAACAAGCTCAGCATGCCACTTAAGATAATAGGTTCGGGACAGGAATCAAAAAAGTTGCAGAAATTGGCCGGCAAAAACATTGAGCTTTTGGGTTGGCAATCAGACGAAGTTGTAAGGGACCATTATGCACACTGTAAGGCCCTTATCTTTCCGGGTGTAGAAGACTTTGGTATTGTACCCCTTGAGGCACAGTCGTGTGGAAAACCGGTAATCGCTTATGGATTTGGAGGGGTATTGGATACCATCGTGCCATTGGATGATGGTAGGGGAAAGATAAGAGACGGTAAGATGTCAGGCGAAAGTGCAACTGGCATCTTCTTTTACCATCAGGATTCTGAGTCCTTATTAGATGCGGTATTACGTTTTGAGGAAACAAAAGATGCATTTCACAAAGAGAAAATTAGAGAACATGCCCTAACGTTTGATAGGGCTATTTTTAAGTATAAGATCAAAAGTTATATTGAGAAAAAGTATAGTGAATTTAGGGGTAAATTAATGAACGGAGTGAATTAATTTATATGTTAAAAAAGCATAGCAAATTCTTTGAAACATTGGTGTTGATTTGCGATTGGTTGACACTCATCTGTTCGTGGATCTTGGCCTATCATGTACGGTTTAATATCCAGATTGTTCCCGTATACAAGGGTATTCCTCCTTTTAATATCTATCTCTCGCTTCTTATCATTATTATTCCTCTGTGGGGTATTGTATTTAAGACATTTGGTCTCTATCGACCGAGAAGGATCTCAACAAAGATTGCTGAGATAATGGACATCTCGAAGGCAACGACAATTTCGACGCTACTTCTCATCTCATTAACATTCTTCATAAGACAGTATGAGTTCTCCAGGCTCACGTTTCTCTTCTTCTGGATAATAAGTGTTGTTGCATTATGTATTAGCAGGATCCTTTTTCGTGAGTTCTTTAGATATATCAGAAAAAAGGGGTATAACTTGAGGTATGCCCTCATAGTAGGGACAGGGAATCTGGCTCAGGAAATGACCGATAAGTTACAGAATCACCCTGAGCTTGGGATTAAGATAAGGGGGTTTCTACGAGAGGACTCTTCAGAAGTGCCGGATAAGCTGAAGGGGTTTCCCGTCCTTGACACATTTAGAAATATTCGCCAGGTAATCATTAACCATGAGGTAGACATCGTCCTCATTGCCCTTCCTCTTCGGGCTCATACGGAATTGAAATCACTTCTTGACAATATTGCTGATGAGATGGTCACCATTATGGTCATACCGGATCTCTTTGAATTTATTACACTGAGAAGTGGTGTTGATGAGTTTGAGGGGTTACCCGTCATCAGTTTGCGAGATTCACCCATATATGGGTGGAATATAATTGCAAAGAGAGGTACCGATATCTTTTTGTCCGCTTTTATAATAGCGGTAACTTCCCCACTGATGATCATCATCACATTAGTGATGAAAGCAACATCGAATGGGCCTGTATTTTATCAACAGGAGCGAATGGGATTGGATGGCAATATTTTCAAGATGCTGAAATTTCGGACGATGAAGATCCATGCCGAAAAGGAGACGGGACCGGTATGGACGGCTAAGGACGATCACCGCAGGACCGTTATCGGTGGTTTTTTAAGAAAAACAAGTCTTGACGAAATCCCTCAGTTTTTTAATGTGTTGAGGGGGGAGATGAGCATTGTTGGCCCGAGACCGGAGAGACCTTACTTCATCAAGCAGTTTCGAAACAAAATTCCTAAGTACATGTTACGGCACAAGATGAAGGCAGGAATTACCGGTTGGGCACAGGTAAACGGATGGAGGGGGAACACGTCTCTTGAAAAACGAATTGAATATGATATCTACTATATAGAAAATTGGAGCTTACTGTTTGATTTCGAAATAATGTGGTTGACAATCTGGAGGGGGTTGGCAAACAAAAATGCATACTAGAAAAGAGACAATTTTTAACAGCGTATTTTGTGTACTATGAGTTTTTATGAATTGGTTTGCGTACGCCTTTATCTGTGCTTTAAGTATCGGGACAGCAGATGCCCTTACCAAAAAGGCCTTAAAAGATGATGATACCTATTTTATGGCATGGGTGAGATTTGGATTTGCGGTCCCCTTTACTGTCACTCTCCTTCCCTTTGTCGAGGTGCCGAAACTTGACGGCCTCTTCTACCTCACAACCTTTTTACTCCTTCCCTTAGATATTATTGCTCTGCTGCTTTACCTAAAGGCTATACGTATATCTCCTCTTTCATTAACCTTGCCTTTTCTCTCTTTGACCCCCGTCTTTCTCATCGGTACATCATATATTATTCTAGGAGAGTTACCGGACAAGACAGGAGTTGTTGGGATTCTGCTCGTTGCAACAGGAGCCTATCTGCTCAACGTTCATACGGTCCACCAGGGTGTATTGGGACCGATCAAGGCAATTGGGAGAGAGAGGGGGTCACTCTTAATGATCATTGTTGCATTTTTATTTAGTATCACATCAATTTTGGGTAAGATTGCTGTTAAACACTCAAACCCGACATTTTTTGGAGTTTTCTATTCATTCCTGATTTCATTCACCCTGTTTTTAGTTATACAATTCAAGACAAAACGCATCGTATCTAAGATTACCTCTCAGCCTCTGCTTTTCCTCTTCATCGGAATATGTATGGCGATGATGATGTTGACCCATTTAAAGGCTATTAGCCTTGTCGAGGTCTCTTACATGATTTCTGTAAAACGCATGAGCCTCCTCTTAGGCGTTGTTTACGGGGCACTCTTTTTTAAGGAGAGAAATATCAGAGAAAGATTCTTGGGGAGTGCGACAATGGTTGTGGGTATCATACTGATCTCTCTCTTTTAACTTGTGATCGAACGAGAACAACCCATCTACTGCGTTGCCATAATAATTTTGTAATCCTCACGTACTTGAGTACGTTCCGGTTACTCAATTATTACGCGCCTTGTATCTGGGCAGTTCTCGTTCGACCACTATATCAAATGAGGAATTTAGATTATGGATTAAGTTCAACTGCAAAATAGGAAAATAGGAAGACAGAAGTCAGAATACAGGAGTCAGAATTAAGAAGATGGAAAGAATAGAAAGCAGGCTAAAAGATTTCAGGAGTTGGTTGTTTGTCCACAAGCTCATCAATTAGTTTTAGCTATGAATATGGTGGTAATAACAATATGAAAAATCGTTTTGAAGAGGTAAGAAAACTACTTGAGTTATACTCATCTACTATTCTGAATTCTGTCTCCTAGCTTCTGAATTCTACTTATCAAATGGAAAGCTTCGAGAAAATCGTAATTCGTAAAACTGAAATCCATAATCCATTTCATAGAGTTGGCCTCGGTAATAATCCGGCTCTCTCTACAATCTCTGGTATTGTCTCCTCCCACTCTATTGCCATGAGATGGACCCCCGCAACACCTTCAATCTTTCGCACCTGTTCAATTGTTTCAAGACAGATATTTATACCCTCCGCTTTTTTACTCTTTACTCCCTCCAAACGCTTAATGATCTCATCAGGTACGTCCAATCCCGGGACATTATTTTTCATATACTTGGCCATTCCCAATGATTTGATAGGGGTGATCCCTGCCAATATCGAGACCTTTTTATGTAATCCCCTATCGCGTACCTGTCCCATCCACTCTTTAAATTTTTGTATATTATATATGATCTGTGTCTGGATGAAATCGGATCCTGCCTTTATTTTCTTGGCAAGTCTGGGCGCCCTAAAATTGAAGGGATCGGCAAAGGGGTTTTCTGCGGCACCAAGGAAAAGTTTTGGTGCAATCTTCATTTCCTCTCCCGACTGAAATTTACTCTCATCTCTCATCTCTCTAAACATATTTAGCTGCTGAACTGAATCGATGTCAAAGACACCTTTTGCTTCAGGATGGTCACCGAAACACTGATGGTCTCCTGTTAAGCATAAGATATTCTTCATACCTAAGGCTGCTGCACCGAGAATATCACTCTGCATTGCAATTCTATTTCTGTCTCTACACGTCATCTGGATGATTGGTTCCATTCCCATGTTTAGGAGCATAACTCCGCTTGCAATACTGGAGAGTCGAACCATTGCAGTTTGGCAGTCCGTTAAGTTATATGCGTCGGCGAATCCCTTTAAGAGTTTTGCCTTCTCTTCAACCGATTCACGACTCGCTCCCCTTGGGGGACCCAGCTCTGCGGTAACGACAAACTCCCCTCTCCTCAGCAATTTTTCCAGGTTGCTTCCTGCCTTAAGATTGTTGTTGTTTTGGGTATCCATTTTGAATATCTTCAATCATTTTATTTATCGTTTGTAAAAACTCCTCTCTATTATGGGAAGAGAGTTTTATGCTCTGTATTCTCTCTTTCTCTAAACCGATCGATTCGAGAAAGGCTTGCGCAATTTTAACTCTTTTCTCAGCCCAGCTATTACAGTGGTCACCGAAATGGCAGGAGTCATCACAAGAGGTGACCAAAGCCGCGTCCGCGCCTTGCTCAAATGCCCTGAGGATAAGGGAGGGGTTTAATTTACCCAACCCGAGGATGTTTACGTGTTTGATGTTTCGAGGAAGTTTATCTCCAAAGAGATTCACGTTACATCCACAATAGAAGTTTACGATTATGGGGGAGGAACCAACAGCTTCTTTAAAAATTGCATCAAGTTGTCCGCTTCCCATGTCTTCATACGAACCCTTAAACTCAATTGCCTTAGCCGGGCATTCGATAACACAGATTCCGCACGATTGGCAGTCTCCATCGATATAGGCAAAATTTTCATCCTTTTCTATCTTGGGGATCTCAAAGGGACAGACCCGAACACAGGTTAAACATGCGATACATACCTCTTCCAATACGGTTGCGCCATTTCCGCAGTTCATGCAGCGCATCGCTTCACGAACGGCCATCTCTTCAGAAAAACCCAGTTCAACCTCTTCAGAATGGGTAATTCTCGTCTCAGGTGGTAAGGTGGGCATCTCACTCCTTGTCTCTCTTTTTATTGTATCTACCCTTCTCTTTGCCAGCTCCTTAATAGGTGGTACCTCCCGAAACTTATGGTCGGTCATGGAGGCTTTTCTCAGATAATTATGGATGGAGAGGGCCGCCTTCTTCCCGTGACCGAGACCCATGGTAAGGGTGCCTCTCCCAATCACTACGTCACCACCGGCAAATACCCCAGGCATGCCGGTACTCAACGTTTCAGGATCTGCAGATATTGTTCCGCCTCTTGTGATCTCTATCTGCTCATGATCTTTGAGAAAAGACAAATCGGATGCCTGTCCAATAGCCAGGATAATGGTATCCGCCTCTATCACTGATTCGCTATTTTCGTAAAATGATGGATTAAATCTTCCCTGACTATCAAAGACGGATTTGACCTTGAGCGTTTCAAGACCGACCGTTTTCCCCTCTCTTTCCAGTATTCTCTTTGGCCCAAGTGAGGGATGGAGTATAGCACCCTCATGAAGTGTCTCTTCAATCTCATAATCAGTTGTCGGCATTTCATCCCTTGACTCAAGGCATACGATATGGACCTCATCCGGTCCAAGCCTGAGGGCGCTCCTAGCACAATCCATTGCAACGGCTCCGCCACCGATGACCAGTACATTTTTCCCTACTTTAGCATTATGATCACAGTTTTCACTCTTGAGAAATGTGATTCCTTGCAAGACACCGCCTGAATCGACACCTTCAATTGGAAGTCTCCGAGTTATGGGCAGGCCAACGGCCAGAAACGTAACATCGTACCCCTCACTCTTTAATCCCTCAAACGTTACATCCTTTCCGAACGTTGTATTAAATCGCATTTCCACACCCAGGTTTTTGATGAGATCTATGTCTTTATCAAGAAAACTTCTTGGTAATCGGAAAACGGGGACTCCGAGACGAAGCATTCCCCCGGGTTCAGAGAAAGCCTCAAAAATGGTACACTGATAACCAAGGAGTGACAGGTCATGTGCCGCTGCTAATCCTGCAGGACCTGCCCCAATAATCGCAATCTTTTCTGGATATTTAACTTCTGCCGCTCCTGGAGAGATATCTTCATTTTCTGGAGAGGGAACGGTTTTATCTAAGAAATTGCCATCTGTGAGGAAACGCTTAAGCCAGGCAATTGCAATGGGTTTATCGAGAACGTTTCTTCGACACTCGTCCTCACATGGATGGGTGCAGATTCTACCACATGCCGATGGGAGTACGTTTCTTTCGGCTACGATTTGCATGCCTTCGCGAAATTGTCCTCGTGCAATGAGCTGAATATAGTCCCGTGCATCTTGACGTATTGGACAGGCAACGGTACATGGGGCTTCTTCGTCTATTTCTACTCTTTTTTTGGGTTTGCTTTCAAAAATACTTGCCATTTTTTATTTCCGTGTATCTGCATGTGACTTATACTTCTGTTCATTTAACAACGAGAAGTCGTAAAAATGCAGATCCTGAGACACCTCTCTACCTGAAATTCCCGCTTTGCCACTAACGCGATGACCTCAAATCGGACGAGCAGAGTAACGGTTCAATAGAGCATCATATTCTATTTCTCGATAAAGGTTATGTCAAGTGAAATTGAAACTGTCTGCTGTTATACCCATCACGAATTGGTTTTCGGTTTTCAGAACACGATTTCACCAGAACTTTAGATCTTTCTCAATCACAAAATCCTCGACTTAGCACTACTAAGCCTCTGGTTTTGTTCAATCGAGCAATCAAAATTACAGGCAAACTCCTGACCTGAAATCCCTAAAACCACTTCGTAATGGGTATATTAGAAATTGAGACTTAACACAGTGAAGGTGTTATGTTACCTTCCATACCGTATCTGGTTTGTACAGTTTTTACTTAAGAAATATCGATCATAAAAACAAAAGAAAAAAAAGGAAAAAAAGGAGCTTGAAACCGGTCTGAAAAAGTGCTAAGCTTCGCACTGTTACAACTGTTTTCTCCCCTCATTGCGGGGGAGACGGTCTAGATGTTACTGAATGGTAAGAACCATTACACACACATGAACGGTAACGGCCCCCAAAAATTTTATGTTGAGTTGATCAAACCATCCCATTACGATGATGATGGATATGTCATTCAGTGGTGGAAATCGTGGGTCCCCTCAAATACACTCGCTTGCATTTACGGTCTGACACATGAAGCGGCTGAACGTCAGACACTGGGAGAGAATGTCGAGTTCGTCATTAATGCTTACGACGAGATGAATACCGTCATTCCTATTGCAGACATCATCTGTAAAATAAAAAGGGGGGGTGGGTATGGTGTTGTCTTCTTAATCGGTGTCCAGTCGAATCAATTCCCACGGGCTATGGATATTGCAACGCAGTTTCGTGATGCTGATATTCAGGTTGCAATGGGAGGTTTTCATCCCAGTGGCAGTATTGCTATGCTTCCTCAGGTACCCAAAGAGATCCAAGATGCTATGGATAATGGTGTTTCGATGTTTGCTGGCGAAGCGGAGGAGGGGAGACTTGAAGCCGTATTTGCCGATGCCTACAAAAAGCAGATGAAACCGCTTTATAACTTCCTTGGAGACCTACCCGGTCTTGAAAACCAGCCAACACCTCTGGTACCAAGGAATCTCTCCAAAAAGATTGTCAACATGATTGGCTGTTTTGATGCCGGTCGAGGTTGCTCTTTTCTCTGTAGCTTCTGTACCGTTATCAATGTTCAAGGGAGAAAATCGCGTTACCGCAGTGCCGATGATGTGGAAGGATTAATTCGGAGAAATTTTTCTCATGGCGTGAAGGAGTTTTTTATTACGGACGACAATTTTGCCCGTAACAAGAACTGGGAAGCTATCTTTGACCGTATTATCCATCTTCGTGAGAATGAGGGTTTTCGGAGGATAAGACTCACCCTGCAGGTAGACACCCTCTCTTATACCATTCCAAATTTTGTTTCTAAGGCCGTTAGGGCAGGCTGTAAAAGGGTATTCATAGGGCTTGAGAGTGTCAATCCGGAAAACCTGAAGGCCGTAAAGAAGCGCCAAAATAATATAACCGAATATCGTAAGATGTTTCAAACCTGGAGAAATGCCAAGGTTGTTACTGTTGCAGGTTATATAATTGGTTTTCCCGCCGATACACCGGAACAGATTGAACGGGATATTCACACCATACAGCAGGAGATACCCGTCGATCTCCTATCGTTTTTCTGTTATACTCCACTACCTGGCTCTGAGGATCACAAAAACATGTTCCTCAAAGGCGAACCGATGGATCAAGATCTCAACAAATACGATCTGGAACATATAACGACTCCCCATCCACGCATGTCTCAGGAAGAGTGGGAGGGGATTTACCGTAGGGCATGGGACATCTACTACTCACCGGAGCATATTGAGAGACTGTTGCGTCGTGCAGCATTGGCAGGGGGGACGAAAGCTACGAGGGTGATGCTCCATATTCACCAGTTTTACGGAACGATCAAATATCAGGACATTCATCCACTCCAGGGCGGTTTCATCAGGCGTAAGGTTCGGACTCAACGCCGATCCAATATGCGTTGGGAAAATCCCCTTATTTTCTATCCACGTAGGGTATGGGAGACTCTGAACAGCCTCATCCCCTTTGGCCTCTACTATTTTCGATTGAGGAGTCTCCGAAAGCGGATTAAGAGTGATCCCGCTAGGCACTCCTATATCGACAACTCTCTCATACCTGTTGTTCAGGAGAGTCAACCTGTGGAATCAGGTTCTCGCACCTTGGAGATGAAGCGTGCGATCTGAGTCGATCCGTTGGTAACGGTCCGTTTTTTCCGGGGAAATGCCAGGAGGTCGGGGAGAATGTCTGTCCAGCTACCATTATGAAACTGCACTTCGCTGATAACACAACCATCCATCTGCTTTTTGATAAAACTCTCAAGCTTTTCAGATTCACAAAAACCGCGTCGGGGGACATACCCAAAAGGTACACCTGCATGGTAGACTTCAGCAAGTGTGCTGTATCCGATCTTCCCGATTACGGCATCTGATGCGTTGATCAGGTCCGGATGAAAAAAGTCGGAGTGATGGGGTAAGAGAACGAGGTTATCAAGAAGCTGCTTGGATTGGCTCCCGCCAGGGATGATAAAAAAGATGTTGTGATGACGTTTTAACTGTTTTAAGAAACCGTACTGCTCAGGTATTCCTCCCATCGTAATCAATACCACACTTGCCTCTTCAGGTATTCCAAACATCTGTCGGATTTTCTGGGCAGAGGTAGTCGTCCTCCTACATACGGGGAAGGTTGTAAGATCAACGCTGCGGCGAAGGCAGACAGGCTCCGTTTGGATGTGGTAATTAACAGATTCAAAGATCTTCTGCAAATATTGAATATGGTTTTCTGCCTTAAAGCCATCCGATGCGTATCCTTGGTAAATCCAATCCCAGGTGAAATTTTCAATTAAGAGGGAGGGGACACCAGCCATCTTTGCGACTTCAATACCCATCGGGGCAATATCACAGACAATTAACTCATATCTGTTTCCGTTTGCAACTTCCGCTAAATGCGCGATCTGATTCCGATCAAACGGGAGGAATTGATCCAACGAATCAAGGGTTTTGGGTAGGTCTTCGTGCAGGGGTGTTTTTTGGACGAGCCCGATGTCCGTGAATAGATCGTGATAAGTGAAAGGGCCGGTGAGTGATTGCTCAAAAAACCACTCGGGAACCTTAGTGAAAATATCAAATTGTGTTGTGGGTGCAATATCATGATAAGCTGCCATTACACTGGCGGCTCGTGCAGCATGGCCAAAACCGTGAGGTGAAATGAAGAAGCCAATTTTTGGATGGGTATCTCTTGTCTGCATAATCGATTCTGATTATCGTGAAAGCAGCATTAGGTGAATGTGCTTCAACCAATACAGGTATTGAGTGGTTTTCACCTTTCAACAAAAAAGTACAATCCTAAGTTTCATTAAGACAAATAGTTACACAATTACTAGCTGGGAGCAACCTCTTTCATTCATCTATTTCGTACATTTTTTGCGAAAACAGCACATACCTTATACCTGGAATGATCCATAAGTATTTTAAGAAGTATAGTTTGTGACGTTTTTCTCATTATGGCTCAATATGGTACGGAAATTGTTCTTCATAATATCGCAAATAGAACTTTATTGGTAATAAAAAAACTATTATGTTAGTTAAACAGTAAGGCATCGCAATGTAATCTTCTGCATATTCTGACTGGATATCGCGCTATGTCCCCTATGAGAGGTTGTGGCCGGACCAGTCTCAGGTATCTAGAGAGTGCTCTTAGTGGTTTGGAAAGGAGCTTAATATCAATGATAAACAGTGGTGACTGGCAAAAACCGGGCGAAAATACTTCGTATGAGAGGGAAAAGTACCTAGCGTATATATCAGGTTTAGTAGAGAGTTTAAAGCGATACAGAGACGGTAACAGTGATGCTGATACCACATTAATAGAGTGTAAGAGAATACTCAGTAAGATTAATGATCCTGAGTTTCCATTTTTTGCAGTACAAAATTTTAAAGATCTCTTCTCCTTTGTTTTATACCAACTTCCAAAGGCAGCATCTCGGTCTCAGGAAACGTTGCGCAAACCCGAATCTTATAGGAAATATGTACCAGATACAATAGAGACATTTGATGGTGCGGAAAAAAGAAGATATCCAAGAATCGTTAGGTCTTTTATGATACGATTTCGCATCAACCAATGTGAAGGCTATACGATGGTTCTGTCAGATTGGGACATGGTTGCCATCAATGATTTGAGTGCTTTGGGTGTAAACTTTAATTATAGCAAAAACTTAGGAATTGGCTCTACTCTCGAATTTAAACTGGACATTTCTCGATCAATGCAGACGATCAGTTGCACCGGGAAAGTAGTACGTATACGCAGGAATACGAACCATCCAACCTACAGCATAGCAATAGAATTTGCAAATATTGACAAACAGGGGATGGAGATGATAAATAAAACAGCTGAAGATATGCTAAAATAGGTAAGCCCAATTTTATGGAGATATGAAGAAAGAAAAATACCACACCTTCGTATAGGTTTTGGAAAAAACAACTTACTATTTTTTCCAAAACCTTAAGGAGGGGACGAAGGTGTGGTGAAATAGTGTTTGAACGAAAACTACCCATCTACCTCGTTTCTGTAAAAATTCCGTAATCCTCAAGTACAATGGTACGTTCCGGTTTATTTTTTTACTATTTAAATGAATCACACATAGAGTCTCAGCGTTCAGAAAAAAACTAAATGCTTGAAACCAAAACGAAAAGTTGCTACACTTCCGTGGATTGGTTTATAGACTGAAAAGTAAGTGATGCATCGTTTATATCTCAGCTGGAGAAACCTGTTTGGTACGGTATATACTATCCATAATTACCTTTCAGAAATATTCCACCTTTCACTTCACATATCAGGGCCCATAGCTCAGTTGGTTAGAGCAACGGACTCATAATCCGTGTGTCCAAGGTTCGAGTCCTTGTGGGCCCATCTCTTTTCCTCCCTTATATTTACCTCGTAAACTCATGAATTTTAATGTCTTAGGTTGATCCTGATTTACCCTTCCGACTTTGTAATCCTTCATAATGTGTCTCATTTTGTCACAAAATATGTGTCCCAAATGTGTCCCAAATGGGCAAAAAAAAAGAGATGTGTCACAGATGTGTCACAAATTTGTGCTATCAAAGTGTGGATTGTGTAAGCGCAAAAACTAATTGTGTATACTTTTCTAGATAGCAAGGGGTGTGCGCGGTATTCTTCATGAAAACTTTAAATTTTTCACAACAGACATCAAATCTTCTTTATATACGTCGGTGTAAATATCCATCGATGTAGAAATGTGTTTGTGTCTCATAAGCGCTTGTATGTACCTGGGGTGCTTGTTTTGGCTTGCAAGGGTCGTTGCAAAGGTGTAACGTAGACTGTGGATCGAGACTCCCTCCCGATTTACACCCGCTTTTTTCAGGCATCTATAGAATTCTCTAGAAAGGTTGTTTCTGTAGGGTGTTCCAAGTTTTGTGGTAAAAACGTGCTTTTCCGGCTGGCCTTTTACCATGCCCCTAAAAACCTCTTGTATTTCCTCCGACATGGGAATGCGACCTATGCCTTTGCCGTGTTGGTGTTTTGCAATAGATATGAGGCCCTTGTCAATGTCAACGTCCTTCCATTTTAATTCCACAAGTTCTGATCGTCTTAGGCCGGTACCAACGAAAACCAGCCAGATATTCCTGAATTTTCCAGAATTTTCCAAGAGTGATTTTATCTCGTTCGGCAGTAAAGCGCGGCGTAGCTTTTTTACAACGGTGAATTTTCTTATCCCCATGATAGGATCTGAAGGTATGACGTTTGTCTCTATCCCGTACCGGAATACTCGGCGTGCCAGTTCTATTGTCAGATTCAACCTTCGTAATGAAAGACCTCCCTTTTGCCTTTCAAGCAGGTAATCGTTGAACACTTCCCGGACGTTTTCGATTGGCACATGTTGGAGTCGATCGGCTATACCGTCAAGCAAAACTTTATAATCGTGTGCTGTTTGGTAGTTAACACGCGCCGTAGTTTCCGTCAAAAACCTCTTACACAATTCGGCAAAATCATACTGGTTGTCAGCAAGACCAAACGCTGTAAGGCTTTTATTCTTTATTATATCGTCATGTATTTTTTGGGCGGTGGCACGGTTGGTACTTAGTTTTTTGCGATAGCGATTTTCTCTACTACCTAAATCGATATACCACATATCGCCTCTTTTACGTATTGGCATTTTGTTCTAATTATTTAATTTTTAGGTGTTGATTTGGTTTCTGAGGCTTTTTGCGCACAAGTTCACTTGGATTTAAAAAGGAGGCAAGAGTTAAATGGAAGCCTTCTTTTGAGAATCAAGCGAAACGCCTTCGGCTATCTTTTTATTTTTCTTTGATCGAATTTTGACAGATACAGATATTTTTTCTCCAAATTTTTCAATCAATTCACTGTGCTTAAGAAAACATTCCCATATAACATGCACTTCCCATCCCATGCGCTCCAAATTAGCAATTGCTGTGTAATCACGCTGAACATTTTTTTCGAGTTTAGGAATCCAATAGTCCTTCCTGGAGGATGGGATAAACGCATCTTTACAGTTTTTGTGTTGGTGCCAGAAGCAACCATTTACAAAAATTGCTAAGCGAGGAGAGCGGAAAACAATATCTGGTTTTCCTGGGAGATCTTTTGAGTGGAGGCGGTATCTAAGGCCTCTCGAAAAAAGCATTTTTCTAATTGTTAACTCGGGTTTTGTATTCTTCCCTCGTATATTGGACATTATATCACTTCTTTTTGAGGGTGAGAAAATGTCTACCATGGGTTAGCCTGAATTTGACTTGCAACTATCATAGGGGCCAAGAAACTTATCGCCGTTAAAATGAATAAGATGGTCAGGGTTTTCCGAAATCCACACTTCAGTTTCCCAAGCAATATCAGCGACAAACTTTCGAAATGTCGTTTTGTCAAGGAAAGCTGTAACATAAATTCTGTCAGCTTTACAATTTTCTGTTAATTTTTCAAGTTCCAAAAGACGTATTGGTGAAATAGGCCCGGAGCTGTGTACAGCTTCTATAAGAAAAAGCCAGTTCCTTGATTTATTGTATGCCACTACATCAGGTAGTTCACCCCTCATTAACTCAAAGAAAGCAAGTGATTCAAGGGCAGGCCTGTCAATGTGCAAGAATTTATCAGCGGTGTCTCCAACATATAAAACTTCTGCACCAAATCCATAAACTGGCAAGAAGTTTTCAATTATTTCTTTTTGTAATTGATTATGTTTACCTATAGAAAAATTTAATTCAATACCAGAAGGCAACTTTACGTCTATTCTAGAAAGGCTCCTTTTTTGCAATAATTTTTCTTTAAGTTTCTGCTTGCCTTGCATTAGCTTCTTCACATTCGTTTCCCATTCGCTAGTGCCATAAGTCTTGATTACCTTGCAGTATTCGGGTGACAGACAATACCCTCTTGTCGGGTCGTTTCTTGCTGCTTCAGGTTGAGTTCTGCTTACAAGGCCATCTAAGAGTAACAGTTTAAGGTCTTTTCTACGAATATCATCATATGAACCAGAGCTTATTTCTTCCTCTAGCTTCTCATTCATGTAATCGATAATATCTCGTGATTTTAATGAAATTCCATCAGTACTATCCTTTGCTCGACTCCATCCACATTCTTTATTCACTTGAGCCACAGAAATAAAAACTACAGCCATTTTTTCAAGGGCTCTAGGGGTTTTATCCTCCAAAGGGATTCCCATGGCAGAGATAATGTTTAGAGCTTGATTGATTAATTCTTGGAGTTTTGCTGATTTCTTATGGAATGTTTTACATTTGCTGTTTTTATCCAAATATTTTTTCATGAAAATAATTCGAGTTGTTCAATTTTGGGAGGTCTCATGCATTTAATTTCTTTGGGAGTGTACCTGGTTTCTGACATCAAATATTTTTTTACAGTTTGGGCAAGATGGTAAGCGAACAACGGAGGAACAGCATTCCCGACTTGGTAAAGTTGGCTACTTAGTGCACCGACAAAATTGAACCAGTCGGGAAAACTTTGCAGTCTTGCGGCCTCTCTGACTGTGAGCATTCTTCTTCTTCCATCAGAAAGCCTAATTCTGTGCATATCACCAGTTGCACCAGCTAAATTTCTACATGTCAGTGTCCGGGCAGGGCGATCAAGATAAAGATCTCTTGGATTAATGCACTGTGATGCTTTTTCGTACTTCGCAATATAGATATCCATATTAGGTGTTACCCATCGAGCATTTTCTGGTACTTGATTTGCCAGTTCCTGTAGAGCCTCCCCTACAGTGGTTTTTTTTATTTCCGGATTTGGAAAAGAAAACTTTCCTTTATGTCCAACGACAATTACTCTTTCTCTGTTTTGAGGAACACCATAATTTTTTGCATTAAACAATTTTGATTCTACCTTATACCCAAAACTTTCAAGTTGTTCTTTTATTTTCTCGAAATACTGTTTATTCCGATAAAGAAGTCCTCTGACATTCTCAAATAACCAAATGTCAGGCCGTATTTGTTCCACAGCAGAGATAAAGGCTGGGAAACCATCTCGGTAATCTTTGAGTCCTTTTTGTTTCCCGCCGACACTGAATGGCTGACAGGGCGGGCCACCAATAATGATATCTGTTTCAGGGAAAACGGTATCTGGGGTTAATTGTTCAGCGTGGCACTGTCCTTTAAGATTGCTGGAATAAGTTTTACAACAGTCTTCATTCATCTCAAAACCAATGGTTTTAAATCCAGAAGCTTCGAACCCCAAGGCAAGTCCTCCACAACCGGCAAATAAGTCAAGGGCTGAGAAACTATCTTCTTCACATCTTGGGGTTAACAAGTGGTTAATATTCTCAATGTAGTTTGTTGTATTTTTTAAGGTTAATTTCATATGCTGCGTTTGATTTGACAACTAATTTTCTATTGTATAACGCCACTTAGTATTATAAAACATATAAACTTGCTTTTTGTGTCCATTTTGGCAGAACAGTTAAATTTGCAAGTAATACGATAATCAAAACATACGTCGTCTGCATATTCCGAAATATGGTGATATAATAGCAAATTTTGGTAAATTTTTGCAAATCTAAAAAACCTTACAAACTATCCCCCACCCCTTCAACTTTGACCTCTGGGTTTCTTGGGTGATTGGGAGGGGGGGAGCTAAATACACTCATTCTTCAGATAAGCTTCAAAATTCAATATAATCAGCATAAGATCCCATGCAACCAATGTCCAAGTAAACAGGCTCAAGTTCCTCAATGTAGCTTTCTGGAAGCCAGACCGCTCTTATTTCTTTTTGATATGAATATTTAAAATGTTTACAGAAAAATAGATCGATATCTTTTTCATTGGGTGGATTAAGCGGGTCAATGTAGTGAACGGGGTTAGTTACAAATACCCAATTCCCGATCGATTGCTTGAATGCTTTGTCGAGTAACAACAAAAACTTTTTTGTATCGTGAATTACTATACACGCATTATATTCGAAGTCGTCGAATAATCTATAATCATAGACATAAGCCATGCTGTAAACGTAGTAATTTGTAGGGAGTTCTAAAGTTCTTTTTACATTGCCTTTAGGCTTAATTATGGTTTTCTTGCCGGTAATTTTGTCAACATGAGAAATTTTCACTTTATCTGGATGGTCAAAAACGGACAAAACTTTTTCGTCATCATTTATTGCTGAGTTCAAAGAAGAGTCTTTATAAGATGAGGCTGGTGCAATTCTTATTGCCCCATTCTCATGCATTCCTTTCAAGTGGAGTTTGTTTCCATACTTGAATAAATGATACCCTTCTTTGTATTTTTTTCCTCTAAGTACTATTGCAGCATCTGGAGTTTCTGGCCATGTGGCTTTGGGAATAGTTTCTGGAGAAAGTAGATTTCCATGCGGTAAACCTTTTCCTCTAAGTACCATTTCTTCTAAAATGTGCGTCCACATGATCATCCAATATTCTCCCTCTGGAGAAATTGGACGCAATCCGATTTTTCCATCACCATTTAAAGTAAGACTGTTTCTAAAGATATCATCTATCCTTGTTTGTATCTCCCCTTGAGTTATGTATTGCATATATCGATTTTGACGGTATTGTTGCCGCCATAATTCGTGTCTTTTCATTTACTTATGTAGAAATATCAGTTAAATGCATGGACTCTGTGACATTGAAATAGGCATGCTTCTACGGACGAGAAAAACCAAGACCCGTTTCAATTCTTGTAAAGAAATACCCTTGTCCGTCTTTCCGGCATCCCTTGCCGTCCGTCGGGTTTTTTTCGCCTTTCCGGCCTTCCCATCCTAACCCATAGTTTGTCTCCACAAAGAGTATTAATATTATGGGTTACTAATGTTTTGTGTGTTTCGTCATCACTTCTAAATATTTCAACCAGCTTATTGACAACGTGTTGTTCGTCTTCATTACAATGAACGAGGCAGGCGTTAGGATTCGGTTTATCTAATGGATGCTCGATTCCGGTTAATAGCCAGTTAATTGACTTGCCGAGGCTGTCTGAGATTAAAACCAACTGTTCCCATGTAGGTATTTTGTTTTGGCTGAATATCCTTGTAATAGCGCCGTCGCTTAAACCGATAGACTTCCCCCATGGGTATGGCTTTGTATCCCCCATACATTCGAAAATTCTACTCCTAAAAGTATTTTCCTCATTTTTTAAAGAATTTTTTTTCACCATAACATACCACCAAAGAATAGGTTAAAATATTAAACGCCAAAATTGGCAGAAATATTGTTGACATATCTGCCAATATTGGCGATAATACCAACATATCAAGTTTAGCTTTGAGTGTGTATATCACTCTTAAGCCTTTTGGTATGAGCAAAAAGTATTCAATTATTCAAACGTATTATGATTTTTGGAAATTTAGACGAACTTATTCTGTTGAGAAGTGGTGATCGGATTGGAACTACTTCATTCTTAAATGCTTATGTCTGTGCGAACAGCCATGAGCAAGATTATAACGCCCTTTGGCGGGCCTTATATATAGTCTTTAGTATTTCGTAAGCCGGGGCCATAAAAGAGCGCGGCCAGTACTAAAGACAAAAGTAGTAAAGAGCAGTAAAGTATTGAATTTGACATACTTAGACAACCGAAACGGGATACACGGTATCTCAACAGCATCGGTACGCCTACATCAAATCTAACTTATATTAGATTATTGTCGGTATGTCAAGCGATTTGTTTAGTTTTTTTTAATATTTTTGTAATCAGGGAGGTGAGTTTTTTGGATTACAGCAATCCTATCACGAAAGAGTTGATTGAGAAAGGGTGGACGGCGGAGTATGCGGCAAGGCAGTTTTATAAGAGGTACAAGAGTCGTATTGATAAGCGAGGCATTGTGTGGACGGTGGATAGGTTCAATCTTGTGAAATTGGGCCATGATGAGGCGCAATGGTTACGTGATTTACTTGCAAAGTTTTTCGGAATCGACGAGAGGGACATACCACGGAAGGACAAGCGTACAAGGCGAGCACGAGACGAGGCAGGCAAACGAATGAACATAAGCAGAGAGGCGCGACGTAAGAAGGGAATGAAATTACAAAGAAAGTAGGAGGGGGTTTTTTTATGGCAAGAGAACCATATGTGAATATTGAAGAGGCGGCAAAGTATCTCTTGTTGTCTAGGCGGTCACTTGACAAGTTTATTTCAGAGGCAAAAGCGGGAGTGAGGAGGTTTCCGTATTATCAGGACAAACCAAACGGGAAATTAACTTTCAAGCTTTCTGAATTAGATTTATGGCGGTTTGATAACAAAAAGTCTTAAGGGGGAGGGTATTAAAGGGGAGCTTTAATAATCTTTTAAGCCTTAACTTTTTGGAGGTTTCAAAATGATGAACGTAATAGATGAAATGGAAATGAAGATTTTACAATTGTCTCTTGTCAGGAAAGTAATCAACGGTAGGAATTTTAACAGTTGGGAAGAGTTTGTCAGGGTTGACAGGTACCGCCAAGACCTTGAAGTCGAAGTTGAAGCAATCGAACGTAATCAGGTGGAGGGGCGCCCTTTATGACTGGCATTGATTTAAAAATCAAGGTTCTGGTTAAGCAAAACGAAATCATGGAGCTAATCGACAACATGATTAAAGACGGCCTAGAAGATAAGCCGGTCATGAATAAGCCTACGTCAAGCTATTATGTTGAGACTATCACAACACAGGTCAAGTTATTGGCCAGAATCTTAAAGGAAAGGGGTTAATGTGGGGAACGAGTTACAAGTGTCTTATCAAGTTGGTACGGAAAAGGTCGTTTTAACGCCTGAAGTTGTTCGGAGTTATTTGGTTTCTGGTGAGGGGAAGCCGTCAGACCAAGAAATCGTATTTTTTATGAAGATGTGTAAGGCCCGGAATCTTAACCCGTGGATCAAAGACGCGTACTTGATTAAGTATGGAAACAGGGACAAGGCGGCCATTGTCATAGGTAAAGACGCGATTTTAAGGCGGGCGCAAAGCAATAGTAAATACCGGGGCCATGAGGTTGAAGTTTCAGAAGACGGCCAACAGGCAACGTGCAAGGTACACATTGATGGATATGAGGTGCCCATCAGCGTTACGGTTGATCTTGAGGAGTACATAGGAAAGAAAGCAGACGGCACCGTCAACCGCCAGTGGAAACAG
Organism: Candidatus Scalinduaceae bacterium; assembly: GCA_965222815.1. Classification (GTDB taxonomy): domain Bacteria; phylum Planctomycetota; class Brocadiia; order Brocadiales; family Scalinduaceae; genus SCAELEC01. The sequence goes on along the minus strand of CBDCUS010000014.1, from coordinate 1,759,827 downwards.
AGACCTAAAACCATGTTGAGAAAATGCGCTCTCGTTGCAGGGTTGCGGGAGGCTTTCACGGAAGATCTTGGAGGGCTGTACACAGTTGACGAGCTATCGACTAACGAGCAAGTTAATGAAATGGTCATACCAAAAGAGGTTGAAAAGACGCCGGAAGTAACAAGCGATGACACTAGGAAGAAAGGCACAAAGAAGAGACCAAACGAAAATGATGACGGATGGAAAAAAACATACGAGTCTTTCCGGGATACCCTTGGTGAAATATCTTACAAAGAGGTGTTACGGGAAATGGGTTTTGATTTGGCGGAAGATATCCCGCAAGACAAAAGGGGCGAAGTATTTGAGGCGTGGTCAAAAAAGGCGGCTGAATGCTTATAACACTTGACGAAGAGACGCACACTTATACGGACAAAAACGGGCGGGTTATCCCATCGGTAACGCAGATCATACAAGCGGCTTTCCCCTTTGTGGGCTATAGCAGAGACGAGGGAATCTATTACCGGGAGCGCGGAAAGGCCGTACACCTTGCGATTCACTATATTGAAAAGGGCACACTCGATCCGGCCTCAGTTGATAAGGAGATTTGGCCATACATTGCAGCGTACTTCAAATTCAAGAAGGATTTCAAGCACAAGACGATTGCTACTGAAGAGATCGTATACAACAAACAGTATGACTATTGCGGAACGCTTGACAGGCGTACCAGAGGCGCAATATGGGACTATAAAACAGGTGTTAACCGATACGCTGACAGCCTTCAATTAACGGCCTATGCAATGGCCAAGGGAATGCCGGACGCGGACAGATTCAGCGTGTACTTAAGACCTACCGGCAAATACAAGATAGAGCCACACGAGCACGACAGGACACTTTTTCCCGTGTTCCTTGCGTGCAAGCAAATCTATCAAGCTAAAAATTTACACGGACTTTTAAATTAAAGGGGGGGGGTATGCCAGAAGTAAACATCACACGAGCAATGGAGGACACCAAAGCAAAGGCTTTAAGCATTTTTGAGGCGGCAAAGAAGATACTCATAAAAGATCAAGAGAGCTACGACTATCAAGTCTCAGTTTTGCGAAGCATAAAGACGCAATCGGCAGAGATCGAGAAGGAACGCAAAGACCTAGTTACGCCATTTCAACGGGGCGTGAAAAGATTAAATGAGTTTTTCGGTTATGGGGCAACCGCCAACAGTGGGCCGCTTTTAAGCCTTAAGAGGGCCGAGACACTTATCAAGGCGGCATTAGTGAAGTATACCGAAGAACAGGAAGCAAAGAGGTTGAAAGAAGAAAGGGAGGCACAAGCCAAGGCGGATAAGCAGAAAGAGAAGCTAGAGAAGAAGGCAGACAAGCAAGAGGCAAACGGGCAAGAGGAGAAAGCAGAGGAGACCAGAATTGAAGCGCAAAGCGTGCCGGTTCCTATTGTGCCGCGAAAGGTTGAAAAAGTAAAGGGTGTCAGCTTCAAAGAGATTTGGAAATTTAAGATTGTCGACATAAAGAAGGTGCCAAGGCAATACCTTATCGTTGATGAAAAGACACTAGGCAATATTGCGAGATCTACCAAGGGTAAAGTGAAAATAGCAGGTGTTGAATTCTATTCCGAAAAGTCCGTTGCCGGGTCAAAGTATTAATTAAGGGGGTTCTATGACTATAAGACAATTAAAACTTTATTTAGTTGGGCACATAAAAGAGGCGGTTAACGTTCCGTCTATTTCATGCCCTACATACACATTACGGCGAATGTGGTCAATGTATAACGATATGTGTGACCGGGAGGCAGCAAGGAATAATTACGACCTTATCATTGCCAGGACTCTTGAGGAGAACGTTAAAAAAGATTTCCCGCCGCACAAGAAAGGAGGGGTTTGATATATGGGCGCAAATCGTATCAGGAGGAGCTTGCCCGTACAGCTTACAGAGCATGAGGTTATACAAGCATCAAAAGACCTAGCACGGGCCACACAGGAGCTTTCAAAGGTCGTGAACAGAAAAAAGGAGGTAAACGCAAGCTTGGCCGCTCAACAAAAGGTTGCGGAGGCCACTATTGAGATCTTAGCGCTGAAGGTTTCCACGGGTGAAGAGTGCCGCGACATTGAATGTGAGGTTTCAATCAACCTTGCAGACAATACGAAAACTATTTTCAGGCTAGATACCGGGGAGATTATCGAAACAACCAGCGCCACACAAGACGATTTACAGAACACATTTTTTGAGGAGTAAGAGATAATATGTCTAGGGCCACTAAATTGGATGAGTATATCCACGGGTTAGAAAAGAAGATCAAAGAAGAGAAGAAAAGCGTTGAGTCCCGCCATAGCTACATAGAGGGCTTGGAAGACAGCCTAAAAATAGCAAAGGAGACGCGAGGCGATGCGCCCAAAATCTTAAAACGGCTTATGGTTAAATAATTATAAGGCACGGCGACAAGAGCCAAAGCCCAATAGGGCGGGCGCCTACTATTGGACGCAAGTTTTTGGGCTTCTTCTTCCCTTGCGTTGGCGCTTCGCCCCAATACATACAAGTAGTAAAAAAGTGAGTGATAGAAAGGAGGTGATTACGTGGATTGATAAAGCATTGCATTTTTAAAGCTTTTGACATGTAGGAGTGTCAACGTCTCTGGGCATTGCTGGTTGATTCTGTAAGTCTTTCATTTATTCGGGAATCAGACTAGGGATAAAGGTATAACAAGGACTACGTTTCAACCGGCTTTGCCTTAATTAAAATTCTTATTAATTGGAGGGTGTCAATGAGTGATTTTCTTAATAAACGTATCGGACTGATTTATGTATTTATCTTTCTTGTCATTGCCTTGATTGGTGTTCTTGTCTATTCAGACATAGCAAACGCGCAAGAGGCAGAGAAGCAACAGCACCTTACTTTTGCGTGGGACGCCAACACTGAAAAAGATCTTGCAGGATATTTGCTTTACAGATCGGACACTCCCGGAGTTTATACCTATGGGCCGGGTAATGCCCTTGCTACTATTGAAGCAGGAACCGAGACGACAGTATTGAACAACGTTAAGCCAGGGTACTTTGTCTTGACTGCATTTGATAAGCACGGTAACGAGTCGGGGCCGTCAAACGAGGTGGAGTCTTTACCTCCGGGCGATCCTTCAGGTTTCAAGATTACAGTAACTATAGAGGTAAACAGTTAATGTATAAAGGTCGTTGTCGCAAAGCTTGCAGAAATAGAGATCATATTTTTTGTGTGCATTACAAAAGTGGTGCATCAATAAAGACTATGCGTGAGTTGTGCGGTGGGACAAGTAACAAATTCAAGGAGACAGAAAGCAGCGCCCTTTTATTTATTGATGATATTGTATATGGGAGGGGTCACGAAAATGAGTGAACGAAAATTTTGTCATAAATTCGTTATTTTGGGTTCGGGCATTGTTTTAGTGTTCGGGCTTTTTTTTAAACATTTTGCTTGGCCGCTTATACGGGGCAAAACAAAGGCGGAGAGAAGGGAGAGGGACGAGAGGTATGCACGATACATTAAACAGCATGGGAGGATATAGATAGTGGAGAATTTGTTAACGGTTGTTTCTATGCCCCTATACATCGAAACTGGCAAGATAAAGATCAGAAAGAATTATATAAATTTGAACGTTTACAGGAATTTGCATTATCAAGTAAACAATCAAATAAAGATTGCCTATAAAGAGCTTGTATTGTCACAGATTGAGGGCTTAAGGTTTGGGCGTATCAGGCTGAATTTTGTGCTCTATAGGGGAGATAGAAGGCGTGTGGATAGGTCAAATATCCTATCTATACATGAAAAATATTTTTGTGACGCCCTAGTTGAGAGCGGTTGTATAGAGGACGACAACGACAATTTCTTGGAGTCTACACACTACTATACCGGAAACGTGGACAAAGAAAATCCCAGGGTAGAGGTTAGGATTGTTAATGCTTAAGAAAGGTTTTTTCCGAATGATAAAACAAAAACTAAAAAAGCGAAACGCCTTAAAAAAGCTTAGGGAGCGCCACGTATTACAGATTATGCGTGAGGGGATCACGGGCGATAGATACAGGCTTAACGAAGAGGAGAGGCTTGCATATGTGGAAATCTTTAACACGTGTCCTTATGCCGCAAATGTCTATTTGATGGTTATGGAATTGGGAAAGAGCATTGAGTTGGATATGCCAGAAGAGGAGGCAGATTACACATGTCACCTTGAGTACCTCATGGATATTCGTTTTTTCAATCCGTTCGATTTTCAACTTTAAAGGAGGAAATAAATTGAAACCTATAGGATTTACAAGTTTGTTGGGCCTTATGTTTATTGGTTTAAAGTTACACGGTTCTATTACATGGTCGTGGCCTTGGGTGGTTTCTCCGTTCATTGCAAATTTTATATATTTCTCAATAGAGAGAGCTTTAAAAAAACACAATCCCCGGTATGACTGGAATGAAGAAAAAGGGGCGTATGTATTGAAGCCAGAGGGGAAAGCCAGTGAGTGAACTACGTTTGATTTGCCCGATATGTAAACGGGCTGAAACTGAACCGTATGATATTGGTGACGATTGTTGTTGTGGCGGTAAATTTATCAAGATGAAGTTTTGCAGATTGTGCCAAGGCCCAATATTAAAGGGATGGTGTCCGTGCGGCAATCATAGAACGAAAGGCAAATTCAGGGAATAACGGAAATGGATTTTCAACTTAAAACATTAAAACAGGTTTTAACGTCGCCAAGGGTGCATACTTGCCAAAACACCTCAATCATGACCTCATACGCGGGGCAAAACTTTTGCGTGAGATGCGGCGCGTTTTGGGAACCTTCACGGCTATACAAAGATATCATGAGATATCAGGAGGGGTTAGAGCGGAGACTATAGCTATGAAAAAAAATATATGCGAATGTGTGTATGAGGGGTGTAAAGAGACTTTTGTTAAAACGAATGGCAGGCAAAAGTATTGCGTAAAGCATCTTGTTGAGCGGAGAAGGCGCCAGTTGCGCGAAGCAAGGAAACGGTATGCTGAGAAGAGGCTATATGACAAAAAGAACAAAATTGATTTTGAAGTCAAGGTCAATAAGCATGTGAGAATTCCAGACAGAAAAAAGAGATTATGCCTCAAGTGCGGCAAATATTTTACAAGCGAAGGCATTGGGAATCGAATTTGTTTGAAGTGCGATGAAAGCAATAAGTATATGTCTCATAGTTATATTTATTGAGGAAAGGATTTTAACTCATGGCAAAGCTTTTATTTTTAGATGTAGAGACAACCGGAACAGATCCAGAGCGTCACGGGCTTATACAGTTGGCCGGAATTATCGAGATTGACGGAAAGGTGATTAATACTTTCAACGCGAAGGTTCGTCCATTCAAAGGGGACGCGGTGAACAAGGAGGCGTTGAAAATTAACGGTACTACCATTGAGGAGATCAGGCAGTACCCGGAGTCAGAAACGCAATATAAAAAGCTTATCGATTTGCTTGATAAGTTCGTGGATAAGTACAACAAAAAGGACAAGCTCTCTATCGTTGGTTATAACCCGAAATTTGATGATGATTTCTTGCGAGCATGGTTTATGAAATGCGGCGCCAATAAGTTCACGTACGGGTCATATTTTTGGTGGCCCTTAATAGACGTCGCGAGTAATACCGCATGGTTGTATAGAGACCAACGGGCTAAGTTTGAAAACTTTAAGCTTATGACCGTGGCCAAGGCTTTGGGCGTCGATATGGGCGAAGGAGACGCACACAATGCGGCGTATGATGTTGGGGTCACGAGAAAGCTATTTTATAAGCTAGGGGGTGGGTAACGCGTTGGAAGCAAAACAGGCATTTTGCGAAAAACACTCTTTGTCTTATAGCAATTATGGGCCTTGTCCGAAATGTGTCAATGAGGAGGCCATTAAGAGAGAAGAGGAGTTAAAGCAAAGATTACACATGGAAAGTTGAGGTAAATTATAAGCATAAATGGGGGAGGGGTAAGTTATTGGATACGCTTAAGGTTAAGCAGCTAAGCGCCGGGTTTGTTTTGTTACATAGAAAATCAATAAAAAATCCATTATTTCAGCATCCTTTAGTTTGGCATTACTTCACATATTGCATACTAAAGGCAAGCCATCAAGAATTTAAAACAGTATTTAACGGTAAAGAAATCATAATCGGAGAAGGAGAATTTATCACGGGAAGAAGGGTGGCAGCGCTGGAAACAGGGCTAACAGAACAGAATATACGTACAGCACAACGTTATTTAATTAATTTAAAAATGATCGAAAAATCAACCAGCAAATCAACCAGCAAATATTCGGTGATAAAGGTTTGTAATTATAGTTTTTACAACATGGAAGATTTTAAAAACACCAGCAAGCTAACCAGCAGCCAACCAGCAAGTAACCAGCAAGTAACCACATACAACAACAATAACAACAATAACAATAAAAAGAAAAATATAAAAAAGAAAAAAATTGTCCTTCCTGAATGGGTGCCGGTAGAAGCTTGGAAAGATTATCTAGAACATAGAAGTAAATTTAAACCTCCTATGACCGACCGGGCAAAAGAGTTGTTAATTATGAGGGTTGCCAAATTAGCGGATAAAGGCCATTCACCAGAGAAGCTATTAAACAAGTCAATTGAAAAGGGCTGGAAGGACGTTTACGAGGGTGACGATACCTTGCGAGACAATTTTAAAAAGCCGACCCAGTTGGCATATTGAGAAAGGCAAATAATTGAACGATCGTACAACGTGTCCAAAGTGTTCACCAAATAGAAAGAATTCAAAAGATCGGTGCTTATCCGTCACAGGCAATCTTTTCTATTGTCATCATTGTGGGTTTAGCGGCGCATTTAGCGACGATGGAAAAATGCTTGAGGGTGGCAAGGGGAGGAAGCCACCCATTGACGGGAAAGTGCTTAAAGGGAAGTTACCTCCGAACGTTATCGAGTATTTCCAAAAGCGTGGTATTACGGTTGACACTCTGAAGGAGAACAAGATTGAGTTTGAAGATGGTTTTATCAAGTTTCCCTATTTCTGGAACGGCGACCTTGTCAATATCAAGTACAGGTCTCTTGATAAGAAGTTTAAGCAGACGCCAGATCGTGACCGGGTCTTCTATGGCCTTGACGACGTGGTGGGTGAAGACGAAATAATCATTACCGAGGGGGAAATGGACAAATTGAGTCTTTGGGAGGTTGAATATCGTAACACAATCAGCGTACCAGACGGGGCACCCGCACCAAATACAAAAGGCTTTAAATCAAAATTTGATTATATCGACAATTGCATAGATATATTCAAAGACGCTACCAAAATCATTCTTGCAGTTGACAACGACGCGGCAGGTATGACACTGCAACGGGAATTAATCAGACGACTAGATCCAATTAAGTGTTGGCGTGTTATTTGGCCCGAAGGATGTAAGGACGCAAACGACGTATTGTGTAAGCTTGGAAAGGCGCATTTGATAAACACGATTGAAGATGCCGTCCTTGTTCCGATTAAGGGGATTTATTCGGCCAATGATTTCAGACAAGACATACTTGACGAGTACAAAGAGGGTGGTATTAAGCGTGGCGTATCTACGGGATTACAGAATGTTGACGAATTCTACACGGTCAAAGAGGGGCAAATCTCCATTGTTACCGGAATACCCTCACACGGTAAAAGTAGTTGGCTAACGGCGGCCTTGATAAACATTGCGCGTCGTGAGGGCTGGCACTTTGCTATTTTCTCACCCGAAAACAACCCGGTCAACCAGTTTATACAGCGCATGGCGTCAACGTACATCGGTAAACCCTTCAACAAGGGATACAGGGAGCGCATGACTCCTGAAGAGATCGAAAGCGCGATTATTTGGCTTTCCGGGAGATTTAAACACTTAATGCCGGGAATTGATATGCAATATAAAGTCGACGATATTTTAAACCTTGCGAAAGTGTGTGTTAAGCGTCACGGCATAAAGGGTATGGTCGTTGATCCGTGGAACGAGATTGACCACTCAAGGGCTGGTAATCTCTCAGAGACAGAATATATTTCTCAAAGCCTAACTAAGTTCCGGGCATTCTCACGAGCGTATGACGTTCACGTGTGGGTTGTGGCCCACCCCATGAAACCGCAAAAGGATAAGGCAACGGGTAAGTACCCGCCGCCAACGGCGTATGACATTTCCGGTTCGGCCCATTGGCGTAATAAGGCGGATAACGTGTTGTGTGTCTACCGCGACGAAATGGACGAAAGCAAAGAGGTTGAGATCCACATTCAAAAGGTACGTTTTCGCGAGATCGGACGGCCGGGCCTTGCACAAGTGAGGTTCGATACGGCAACAGGCAGGTATCAAGACGCCCACAAAATACATCAACCAACATTCAAGGAAACTCTCTATGAAGGCTGAAGAGTTAACAAAAGATCAATATTTGAGCAAATTTGATAAGTGCATGGCGGCGCTTAATGAGCGTTTCGAGGAGAACACATACGATTACGCCGAAAAGCGGCATCCATCTTTATGGGCCAAGATGTTGGAAATGGAGGACGGTTTAAACCAAACATGGGGTAAAGACTTCAAAGCATTTGAAAAGCACCTCATAGCGTTTTATAAGCTTAATTTGAGAATGATAAATCTTTGCAAGGGGAATTGTTGAGATGGGGTACAAAAAACAAAAACACATGACGGTTGAGGAATTGGCGGTCATAACGCCCGATAGACTTAAACCGTGCGGTTATTGCAGAGCAAAACCAACAGTAAGGCCCGGCAAAGTGTGGCGCTTTATGGGGTGTGATAACCCAAAATGCATATTTAATCCTCGGACGCTTTACAAGGTCGAGGAGGAGCAAGAAGTTTTCGGAAATTGGAACCGAAGCGGTGGAGACGTCGAAATCGGCGTTAAGCCGACACAAGGAAATGGTGATTGCGACGTCGTGAGTTAGGAAAATAGCGCCATAAGTAGTATTTTGCATGTTTTGGGGTGCCAGATAGTGTGTTTTTGCCCTTAACGTAGATTCTGTGAGCTTTTTTGAAAGGGAGTGTATGAAAAACGTGTTTCGTGATTTTAGAGGGGTAGAGCGGGAAGTAGATCAATGCGTATGCGGCGGTACTACGGTACGGGTTGAATTCAATGAGCATAAATACTTAACCGCGTTTGTTGAAAGCGGGGTGATATCATCCTCACTCGTTTCGCATTTAACAGAGATCAAAGATTTTATTTTTCATTGCGTCAGGTGCGGGGCCAAGCTTGAGTCGAAGAGGAGAAAGAAGAGAGTTGTAGAGGTTTTAAACAGATTGGGGGTGGTTTTTAATGACTAAAGAGGCAGAGATTCAAGAGTATTACGACAACGTGAAGAATAGTAAGTTTGTGACGTGGTTAACAGCATTGTCGAGCGTAGGAATGGAAAGCCACGGGTTGACTGTTGATGTTGTAGGCGAGACAGGCCCGGAAATGTGGTGGGATTATTACAACGAGGGGCTTACACCAGAGGCGGCATTATTGGAGGATATGAGTTATGGAGAGTAAAGAAGGTTTTCGGGAATGTAAGCCAATAGAGAAAACCGAAGAGTGTGAGGGCGGATCGTGCCGGGTAGATATTCCCTTCGGTCAGGAGTGGGAAAACGAGTTGATGAAGTGGTCAAAAAAACACCTCATTGGTTGGATCAAAAAACTTTTAGACGAGAAAAACAACAGCCTTGAAAATATGATTGTCCGTGCTTTTCTCTTTGAATATGGACGGCCCGCGCAAGTAATAAAGGCCATGGGAGAACTAAGCGAATTAAGCGTTGCATTGAATCATCACGCTTTTGAAAGGAAGATCAAGGGAGAGGATGTGATAAGCGAGATTGCAGACGTTGAGATCATTTGCAAATGCTTACGGCTGATATACGGCGAAGAGTTGGTCAATATCGAGAAAGACCGCAAAATTTGCCGCATGATCGATGAGGCCCGGAAATTTATCAAGGACAAAGCAAGGCTTGAGGTTGAGAAGGTTATTATTAAGAGAAGCGAGGGCGCATGAGTTTTGAGACTGAAGAAAACGAAGTTAATTACAACATATCAACGGTAGTTTCTTGTAGTTTTGGCAAGAGAATAAAAAACCATTGTATGTTGAAGGGTATATCAATTCGCAAGTTTATCGTGGCGGCTATCGATGCCGCTTTGAAAGCTGAAGACGACCAACAGTTACGCAGAGATCTTGCAAAAAGACGAAAAAGGGAGGAGGTTGCAGCGAAAGAGGGAATTGAGGAAGCCGTATCAAATTTGATTACGGATACAAGAAGAATCGACTAATTTTATCTAAAAAGAAAGGATGTGAAATTGATTAAGGATTTTAGCGAAACAAAGGCGCTATCAATTAAAGACGGAGAAGCGCGTCTAGTAGAGACAGGCAAGAAGATAAGCGAGAGCGTACCGCCAAAGGGGTGTAATCCTTGCAAGATCCAGAAGAGACTTACAGACCTTGAGACGTTTCTTGAGAATCAATTTTGTAATCTCTCAATGGAGCAATCGCTATTAGTTAAGAAACGTGTTATGGAGGAATGGGAAGACTATCTACAAAGAAAGGACGCGGACGTATAGACATGTCTTGCGTTAAGCGTAAGAGAGTAGGTTTAAACGTTTTAAAAAGGGGAGGGGATATGGGGCGGATTGTAAAAAGAATAGAGGAGGGAGACAAGAGAATCGGAGAGTTTCAAATCATTGTCACGCAGCCATTGTCTATGAAGCGGGCCGAGCACATGTGTAAGGTGCTTGATAATTCACCCTTACTAAAGGGCCGGGCGTTGTTCAAGGTGTTTGAAGCGAGAGAAGAGGTTAACGTAAGTAAGCATAGATGGAAAAAGAAAATGGTGCCGGGCTTTGAAGTGAGGCGCCGGGTAATGGTTGGGGATAACGTATCTCTTATAAGTGGGTATGATGAAGAGGAAGCGTTAAAAGGTGTTGCGTAGGTACTTTAGAGGGTGGGGGGCTTGAGGGTATCTGGAGACCGCAGGTTTTCGCTAGTGACAGAATTGTTTTCTAATCTTCAATACACAAAAGACTTATGATAGATGGGTGGAAGTAGATCAAGAATGAGTTAACAAAAAGATTAACCATAATTAACAAAATTGTTACTTGTGAGGGGGGATGAGAAAAATATTTAAATGGCCACGAGGCAGATATAACGGGCGGAGAATAGAGGGATTTAAAATATCGTTTTCCTTTCGACTGTTTTCTTTTGGCCGGTACGTTTTGCCAAAGGTCTCACGCAATTATGGAGAGCCTTATTTTATTTGGTTGGGTTTCTGCATTCGGCTTTACAGGGAATACGAATAAGAGGGGTTGGAAATGCAAAGCGAAGACATGAAAGCAATAATTGAGATCTTAGAGGGGAGCGGTTTTAAATTGAGGCGAGACCGTAAGCGGAACCGTGCAGGGGAAAGGGTATACTCATTTGCTAAGTCAGGCCGGGTCATGGTGTTTTTTACCAAGGGTGTAGGTGAAGAGGAGCGCATTATTTCAGTTGGCGCCAGATAGAAAGGGGCAAGGGGTGATAAAAAGCAGAGTAGGGAAGATGTTAAACGTCAAGATTGACGACGTCATTTACTTTCAAGGCAATTTAAAAGAGATGACGGAAGATGATTACGAAAAACTAAAAACCAGTTTACTTGAGCACGGCATTATTTCCCCCGGCCTTGTGTGGCGGAACAAGGGCAAACTCTATGCCTTGGATTGTCACCAGAGATTGAAGACCTTAAAACAGATGAAACTTGAGGGAATGGGGGTGCCCGATAAGATCCCGGCCGTGGAGATCCACGCAGACAGCAAGAAACAGGCAAAGCGGTTTTTGCTTCAGTATGTCAGCCAGCACGGCAAAGTTTCAGAGGAAGAGTTATACGCGTTTATTCACGACGCAGGACTTGAAGACGACGTTGACGCCCTTGAGCTTGAGTTATCATTGCCCGACTTAAATTTCGGAGAGTTTAAACTAGGGTATTTTGATCCAGATCCGGGAGAGGGTGAAGGTGAAGAGGAAGACGGCGACGGATCAGGGGAAGAACCAGAAGTAAACGCGGAAAAATTCACCTTCATTGTCAACAAGAAAGACGCGGAAATTGTCCACAAGGCCTTAACCAAGTCAGAGAAGAAAATCAAAAGTAAAGACGGCGACAAGGTTTTCGTCGAGATTTGCAAAAAATATCTATGAAATTCCCTCCGTAAGCTTCCCACACTTACGCTGAGGGTAGCCGTCCGGGGAGTATGGGCCAGCATACAAACCGGAGTCATTCCAAATAGCAAAGCGCCGTATTTATACCTCACATACGGTTTTTTGTTCATTTCAAACACGGTGGGTTGCCCTTATGGTATAAAAACTTGCACATACATAAATGACCGGCAACTCACCACTTACCCAATTATTTCCCATTTGTCTATATGACAATATGTCAACTTTCTATTGTATCCCATTGACATTTTGTCATGAAATTCTAATTTAATAGATTATGGGGAGCGGGTTATTAACTTTCGAATTCGACGTAACAGAAATAGACGCACTTTTTGACGATATGTCAAGCGCTTATCAGAAGGCGGCCGTTAACACATTGAACAAAGTCGGCCGGGGTGCAAACCGCGAGGCGGCAAAATTCATCAAATCAAATTACAACATTCCAGCCAAGGCGTTAAAGATTACGGGGGCGGGTAGAAAAGTTATTCTGAAACGTGCAGACGCAAGACGTGCCTTTGTGGGATTCACTATCAACGTTTTGCAATCCCGCCGAGGGCTGATGTTATACGGAGCCAAGAGGACAACCAAGGGTGTGCGGGTGAAGGTCGGAAAAAAGGCCAAGCATATCAGGGGCGCTTTTATTTCCACATGGAGGCGGGGAGACAAGAACCAGTTTGTTTTTGTTCGAGATCCGAAAGAGGGCTTTTATAAAAAGGGCGAAACGAGGCGAACCAAACGCCGGACTTTATTAGGGCCAAGCATTGCGGATCTTTACGGGTCTGGCCGGGTTAGACGGTTGATAGAAAAAGCTGTTATACGAAATTTTCAGAAAGAATTAGATGAGCAATTCAACAACCAATTCGAGAAAAGGCGTTAAGGGCCGAAAGCTGATAAGTCAACGGGCTTTTGCCGAGATGATAGGTATTACAAGGACGACTTTAGCGAAGCATATTAAAAACGGCAAAATGGATCTTGTTGACGGCAAGGTTGATCCGGTAAGTGCAAAAAAACAGCTTGCAAAAAATATTGACATGACGCACGGGAGGACAAAGCTAAATATTACCAGCAAGAAGATTGAATCGGCCAAGGGAGACAGACAGAACGACGGGGCGACGTTCAGCAAGGCCAAGGCGTTCAAAGAGGGATACAAGGCAAAACTCGCAGAATTGGAGTACAAGGAGAAGATCAAAGAGTATGTCAAAGCCGTTGACGTCGAAAGTGCCTCTTTCACCATGGCAAGAAAGATCAGGGATCAGTTGTTAAATATACCGGACAGGGTACAAGCAGAATTTGCAGCCTTGACAGGGCGTAAGTCTGAAGAGGTGAGGGCTATTTTATTACGCGAAATTCAAACAGCAATTGAGGGCGTTTAATGGTCGCATTACTCACAAATGCAGAGGTTTTATACAACGATTCTTTCCGTCGTGGCCTCAAGTTTGATCCAGACGTAACCATTTCAGAGTGGGCGGATAAATACCGCATGCTTTCGAGTGAAGGTGGGGCAGAACCGGGCAGGTGGAGGACAGACCGAACGCCATACATGCGCGAGATAATGGATTGCCTTTCCCCTTCTCACAGTTGCAAGCGCGTTGCGTTGATGAAAGCGGCACAGATTGGCGCGACCGAAGGGGTAAATAATTGGATCGGGTACGTTATCCATATGGCACCCGGCCCATTTCTTATGGTTCAGCCGACGCTAGAGCTTGCCAAGAAGGTCAGTAAACAGAGGATTGCAACGGCGATTAAAGAGACAGACGTTTTGAATGAGCGGGTCAGCCCGTCAAGAGAAAGGGACTCAGGAAACACGTTACTTGTCAAAGAGTTTCCCGGTGGTGTGCTTATGCTGGCCGGGGCGAATAGTGCGGCGGGCCTTCGATCAATGCCGATCAGGTACCTTGCGCTTGACGAGGTGGACGCCTATCCGGCAGACCTTGACGACGAAGGCGACCCAGTAAAGATTGCCGAGAAGAGAACGGCGACATTTTCAAGGCGCAAGATCTTTCTTCTGTCAACGCCAGCAATCAAGGGCTTGTCCAGAATTGAAAGGGAATTCGACAAATCGGATCAACGATGGTTTAACGTTCCATGTCCTCATTGCGGGACATATCAGCCTTTAAAATGGGCACATATACACTTTGAGCACGAGAAATACAGGTTGAAAGGTGAAGTGTGTTACGCGTGCGAGGATTGCGGAGCATTAATCGAAGAGCGCCACAAAACAACCATGCTTAGCCGGGGCCGGTGGATTGCCGAGAATCCAGACGGGGAGTATCCGGGTTTTCATTTGTCAGCGCTTTATAGTCCTTTGGGTTGGATGTCCTGGAAAGAGATTGTAACCGATTTCCTGGAATTCAAGAGGACAAAAAACGTTAACCTCCAAAAGACGTGGACAAACACCGTTTTGGGGGAGACATGGGAGGCAACCGGAAAGGAAGTTGAATACACGGGGCTATTTAACCGACGTGAAGATTTTCCAGAAATATATATCCACAAAGAAATCGTTTTAATTACGGCGGGCGTTGACACACAGGACGACAGAGTGGAAGTAACCGTTGTCGGTTGGTGCCGAGACGAAGAGTCTTACGTATTGGACTATATAACCCTATACGGGGATCTTTCAAGACCTGAGATATGGGCCAATCTTGACAAGGCATTACTCAAGACCTATCCGCATGAAAAGGGGATTATGCGCATATCATGCGTTGCTATTGATACCGGGGGTCACTACACAAATGAGGTGTACGAATTTGCCAAACCAAGAGAGACAAGAAAGGTGTACGCGATTAAAGGTTCAAGTGTTTCGGGATTACCGATATCGGGCAAGCCGTCAAGGCAGAAATCCGGGGTCTATCTTTTTAGTATCGGCGTTGATACGGCAAAGGATCTACTCTTCAATCGGTTGGGAATTGGTGAACCGGGGCCGGGGTATGTTCATTTCTCTAAAAAATTGCCTGAAGACTATTTCCAGCAATTAACAGCCGAGAAGGCAGTCACTAAATTTTCAAAGGGTTTTCCCAAAAGAGAATGGGTCAAGACGAAGACGAGAAACGAGGCGCTCGACATGTTTGTCTATGCAATTGCAGCGCTCAACATATTTGCTTTCATGGTGTACCCGACCATGACAATTAATCAAATGCTTGAACAGCTTACAAGGTTGATTGAGAACGTAACCGTACCACAAAGCGAACAGACGCAGAGGCCAGAGCCTAAAAAGCGGTCACGTATGATTAACAGGGGAATTACGATAGACGATTTGTAAGGGGAGGGGTTTTTATGTGGAAGAGTAAGACGTTTTATACTGGTATTGTAACGGGAGTCGTTGCAGTAGCCAAGGCGATTGGAACCGCGACAGGTACATTTGATGTACCCGAAGGGACAGTTGAAAGCCTTCTGGCTATTATGGGTATATTTTTGAGGGTAGGCATTAAAAAGGCGGAGAGTTAACACTATGGCAGGAATAACACTTGCGCAAGCAGAGGCGCAACTTGCAACATGGCTTGAAGCGAGCACCAAAATTGCGGCGGGGCAATCGTACAGCATTGGCAACCGAACATTGACCAGGGCGGACGTGAGGCACCTAAACGACCAAGTTGCATTTTGGGACGCGCGAGTTAAATCATTAAGCAGGGGCGGCGTAAGTATCGGGGGGATAACGCCAATATGAAAGACTTCAAAGTCGAAAAAACCGTAATTGACAAGGCCATTGAGTATATCGCCCCAACATGGGGTGCAAATCGGTTTAAATCCCGATGTATGATGGCCTTGGCCGGGGCTTATACGGGAGCCTCGAAAGGCAGGCGTCAAACCCACTCATTCAACCCGAAGGGTGGAGACGCAGACGCCGACACTCTTGGAGATTTGGGAGTACTCAGAGAGAGAAGCAGAGATTTACTCAGGAATACACCAATTGCAACCGGTGCCGTGGGCACGAACCTTGTTCATGTCGTCGGTGTCGGTTTAAAGATGCAATCCAGAATTGACCGTAAAACCCTTGGTATGTCAGAAGAGGAGGCCGAGGAGTGGCAACGAAAGACAGAAAGAGAGTTTAACGGGTGGGCAAAGTCGCTCGATTGTGACGTGACAAGACGAAACAACTTTTACGACCTTCAAAAATTGGTCTTACGTTCGACACTTGAGAGCGGCGATTGTTTTGTACTGCTACCTTTTAAGGAGCTTAAAACCTCACTGTATGGGACGCGCTTACAGGTAGTGGAGGCCGACAGGTTAACGAATGCGGACAACCAACAGAATACAAAAACTTTGTCGGGAGGGATTGAGCGAGCAAAGGACGGCACACCGAAGTTTTACCACATACGGACAACGCACCCCGGAGCGGACACCATAGCCAAGGAAATGAAGTGGCGGAAGGTGCCCGCGTTCACAAGATCCGGGAGACGGAACGTTATCCATGTGTATGAACAGTTGAGGCCGGGACAGTCAAGAGGGGTGCCCTATTTGGCGCCAGTTATCGAACAGTTGCACCAACTTGGAAAATATACCGAGGCTGAATTAATGGCGGCAGTTGTGTCTTCTCTTTTTACGGTGTTTCTGAAGACTCCAACGGGTGAGGGTTTCTCACCTTTTGAACCAACGGCGGAAACGGGATCGGATACCGACGACAAGGACTATAAAATGGCGCCAGGTGGATTTGTGCAATTGGCCCAAAATGAGGAGGTAACTTTTGCGAATCCGGGACGACCGAATACGTCCTTTGATCCGTTTGTACAAGCAATACTTAGACAAGTCGGGGTTGCATTGGGGTTGCCTTTTGAATTGCTTGTTATGCATTTTACCAAGTCATACAGCGCGGCACGTACTGCAATGCTTAACGCGTGGAAAGTATTCCTGACGCGGCGCGAGTGGTTGGTTGACCATTTTTGCAATATCGTTTTCGAGGCGTGGTTTGAGGAGGCAGTTTTAAGGGGCCGCGTTATAGCGCCGGGTTTTCTTGATGATCGTGTAATGAGAGACGCCTATTTATCAAATGTTTGGATCGGCCCGGCACAGGGAAGCATAGACCCTCAACGTGAGATAAGCGCCGTTGAAAAACGGATCGAGCTAGGTATCTCCACAAGGGCGGAGGAGACGGCCGCTCTTACGGGCACCGATTGGGATCAGAAAGTCGACAGGATTAAAAAGGAGGCCGAAATAATGGCAGGGGTCAGGGGTGAAGCGTCGCCGGGATCGTCGAGCACCACTATACCGGACAAAACAGAGAAAGAGCTTGAAGACGGCGACGAGGAGGAGGACGAGTAATGGCAAAGCCAGACAAACAGAAGACAAAAGAGCGTAACCAGAGGCGCAAACAGAAGCAGCTCGCGAATGCGTCAATTAAACGTAATAGGGGGCGTTAGCATTATGAAAACAGTACAACAGCTACCGAGTATATGGTCAATATTGCCTGAAGAGTTGGACAAGATTAAAAGCAGTCTTCAGGACGTTAAGGCCGAAGATATTGCCGGGTTTTTTGAAGACGAAAAGAGGCTTGCAAGGTTTGGCCCCTCTTTTTTCATCGAGGACAACGTCGGAGTTATGCAGATCGAGGGCGTTATCCAACCGAAGATGGACATTTGGGCGTGGTTCTTTGGCGGTGCAACGCTTGACATAATGACGCGGGATTTTAACACGCTCATTGAGAATGAAAACATTGAGTCAATTATCCTCGATATCGATTCTCCGGGCGGAGTAGTGTTCTGTGTGCAGGAATTCGCAAACCTCGTATTTGAGGCAAGAGAGAGAAAGCATATTATCGCGGTAACGTCGTCAATGATGACGTCGGCAGCGTATTGGATCGGTGCCGCCGCTCATGAGGTCTTTGTTACGGATGAGGCGGCAATTACGGGGTCAATTGGCGTTGTTGTTTCACACGTCGATATCTCAGAGCTTGAAAAGCGATTAGGGATTAAAACTACGGAAATAACGGCGGGGAGCAAGAAAAGGATCACGTCACGCACGGCACCACTAACGGACGAGGGACGCGCCGAGCTACAAAGTCAGGTTGACCACCTGTATGACGCCTTTGTGGGGGACATTGCGCAATTCAGGGGCACAGAGGTTAAAACGGTTTTGGATGAAATGGCAGACGGCCAGATATTTTTAGGCAGCCAAGGGGTTAAGGCCGGTTTGGTTGATGAGGTTGTCGCGTCTAATGAGCTTTTACAACGGGTAAAAGAGGCGCTTAGTGAAGAGAATATTGATAGCAATTTTGAAGGGGGGGTTGATATGTCCACAATTAGCAAGACAAAGAAGGCAAGAGAAGTTATGACGGCGGAGAAGGTGAAAGAGAGTCACCCGGAAGTGTACGACGAGATTTTCGCTCTTGGCGTCGAGTCAAATAGTGACGTCATTGACAAGGAGTCTTTCGACGCGGGCCGTGCCGAAGGTGAAAAGGTTGGCAGGTTGGCGGGTATCTCTGAAGGTGCCAAAGCTGAAGCCGAAAGGATAAAAGCCGTCGGAGAGCAGTCCTTACCCGGTCACGAGGCGCTTGTCGAAAAGCTGAAGTATGACGGCAAGACCACCGGCGAACAGGCAGCCGTTGCAATACTGGCAGCCGAAAAGAACCGGAACACCAAAGGGCTGAAGACTCTTGCAAAAGAGGCCGTTGATCCGGTTGAGGACGAAGAGACCAAAACGGAAACAGCTGGGGCAAAAACTCTTGAGCAGAAATGGGAGGATTCTAAAGATTTGCAAGAGGAATTCCACGGCAGTTTCGAGGCTTACAAGGCATACGAGGCAAGTATTGCCGACGGGCGTGCAAAGATATACAACCCCGGACGCAAGTAGTAAACGAAAGGGTTGACGGTATTTTATTTTTGATATTTTTAATTTGGAGGGTTTTATTATGACGACTTTAGCAGCAGACACAGCGAGAGACAAGGTTATCGGCGACCATAACGACATACCCGTTATCGCGTCGGATATCATTTACGAAGGGGCGGCCGTCGGAGTGGTTAAGGCTTCAGGGCATGCAAGGCCATTACAATCGGGCGACCGATTTGTCGGATTTTGCCGGGAAAAGGTTGATAACTCTTCCGGTGCGGCCGCAGCCAAAAACGTCAGGGTCGACAAGAAAGGCGTTGTTAAATTGCCGGTTTCCGGTGCAGTCATTACGGATATTAATCAGCCGGTTTATGCGACAGACGACGACACTTTCGTCTTTAATCCGGTTGGTGCTGTATTTATCGGCTTTGTGAGGCGTTGGGTTTCGGCGGGTGTTGCAGAGGTCGAATACAATGCCGACCTTTTCATTGATCCGTACAGCGTTTACGGTTCGCCTGAAGAGTATGAAACAATAAGCGATAACAAGACACTTGACGTACAGGACAACGGAAAGGTTTTCTTTGTCGATACCGACGCAAAGACGATTACCTTGCCAGCCGTTGCGACGGGCTTGGTTTGCACGATTGTCAATATCGGTGCATACGGAACCGTGGCTGTTAATATATCACCAGCAGCCGCAGACTTGATTCATGCGCCAGATATTGCAGGGACGGACGATAAAGACCACATAAACACAAAGGCAACGGCACAGCGTGGCGACCTTTGCAAATTGGTCGGTGGTCTCGTGGCTACTGGTTACAACGTTGTGGATCAAAAAGGCGTTTGGGCACAAGAGGCGTAAGGCAAGTAATTTTAATTTATTATAAGGTGACAATGAATAAAGAAGATAAAGTTATAAAGGCGGCGGTAGGTGTCCTCTTGAAAAAGACGCTTATCGACATGGGGGGCCACAAGGTGCCCATATTAGGGAAGGCAACGAGCCAGATTGTAATAAACTGCAATGAGGGCGAAGTTACCGACGTTAAGCCAACATTCAGAATTAAATAATTGTTTTCGGTTAGTTTCACCTCTCCATAAAAGAGGCTATGAAGGCCCGGACAGAGCAGAAATATTATTTTTGCCCGTTCGGGCTTTTTTATTGGGGAGGGGTGCATTATGGGTGCGAAGTTTTTATCAAGCAGAAGTATTATCGGAACCTTTTTTATGAGGTTGAGTCAGGCAGTGGGGGCGCAGTGGATTAACCCTTTGTCAATGGAATTCACTTCAGACCAAGAGAGTGAGACTTACAAATGGTTAGGAATGGCGCCAGCTATGCGTGAATGGATCGGCGGGCGTAATGCAAAGGGTTTCAGGGAAAACGGTATCACTATTGATAATCTCGAATTCGAGGCCACTATGGAAGTATTGGTCAAAGAGTTGAGGCGTGACAAGTGGGGCCAGATCCTTGTAAGGATTAACGAAATGGCCGACCGTACCAACGCGCATTGGGCAAAGCTTTTGAGCGCGTTGATAGAGGCAGGCGAAACAACCGCTTGCTATGACGGTCAATTCTTTTTTGATACCGACCACAGCGAAGGCGATTCCGGCATACAGAGCAATGATATCGGTGCGAGCGCATCAGCGCCAACCATACCAACGGCGGCCGAGATGGAAACAGCTATCTTTGCGGCAATTACTCAGATATTGAGTTTTAAAGATGACCAAGGCGAGCCAATAAATGAGGGGGCCAACGCATTCCGCATTCAAGTTCCCACTCCGTTTCTCGCGCCTGCAATGTCGGCGGTAAAGAGTGCAACTATCGTTGACGCGAGCGGATCGAGACAGAACACCCTTGCAGCTAGTGGGTTCAGTCTTGAGGTTGATGTTAACTCAAGGCTTTCTTGGACGACCAAGTTTGCAACCTTCCGGGCAGATGGAAACGTTAAACCTTTCATCAGGCAGCAAGAGGAGGCCGTCCAAGTTAAGGCGATAGCCGAAGGGTCAGAGCTTGAGTTTAACGAGAATAAGCACCATTACGGCGTCAATGCCACTCGAAACGTTGGTTATGGGTATTGGCAGCATGGGTGCTTGACAACTTTTAGTTAATTTTTTCACATTAAAAAGGACGGGCGGCCAGCGTTCAAACCGTTGGCCGTCAGGATTCTATTATGACCTTAAAAGCTGACATTTTAACAGATCTTGACACGTTTCTCGATTCGGACGAATACGCCGTTCAAATTACTTACAATTCGGGGACTATTAAAGGGATATTTGATAATGCCTTTGTAGAGGATCAGCAAGACGACATTGACGTTGAAACTCTTCAACCACAAGTTACTGTCAAGACGAGTGACGTTACGGGCCTTACACAAGGCGACACAATGACCATTAACAGCGTTGTATACAACGTTATAGGCATTCAGCCGGACGGAACAGGCTTGACCAATGTACTTTTATCACAGGACTAAATTATGGCAGAGAGCATACGTCAGCAAATAATGAGCGCATTAAAAACGCGCATGCAGACCATTACGACCGGCAACGGATATGTAACTAATATCGGGTCGAATGTCTTTGAGTGGCGCACGACCGATTTTCAGGTTTCCGAATTACCAGCCATGGACATACGGGACACAGGGGAAGAGGTTGAGGTCAGGGGTGGGAACCACATTTACACCTTAACAGTTGAGATCGAGTCCAAGGTTTCCGGGGCGACGTCGGGCGCTGATATGCGCGATATCATGGCCGACATTATCAAGGCTATCGGTACCGACACGGGATTTTCAAACTTGGTACAGGATACCAAACCTGTACAAAACGAATCAACAGGATTAGGGCAAAACGATAAAAAGATTGGCTCAATCCTCATGACTTTTGAAATGAGATATTTAACCAAGGCGTTCACGCCGTTTACCTTAGTATAGGGGGGAGATTATGGGAGCGGAAAACTATCTAATCGGTTCAGGTCGTGTGTTCTTCAACGACGGAAACGGTTTCCTCGATTTGGGGAACATACCAAGTATTAATTTGCAACGGGCAATCACCACGCTTGAACACTATACCTTTTCGGACGGTGCGAGACAGAGAGATAAAACCCTTGTGACTGAATCTTCAATGGGGTTGTCTTTCAACATTGACGAGTTTAGCGCCGACAACATGAACATTCTTATGTTTGGTAACGGTAAAACCGCGTCAAATCAGACAGGGTCAACAATAACAGACGAAGCAGCGACGGCACCCGTAATATTAGACCGTTCTATTTTTACGGCTGAAACGAATATTTCGGCGTTATCGGTTGACGGTTCCGGTGGTACTCCGACTTATGTTGAGGGTACGGATTACGAGCTTGTGAACGCAACAACCGGAGAGATAAAAATACTGTCAACCGGAAGCATTACAACGGGTTTAACGTTGGAATTGAACTACACATCAGCCGCAAGGAATAGATTCAAGGTTATACCCGGTAAAGACTTCACTATTACGGGATCGGCAAGGATTGAGATTGAAGTCTCAAACGGTCAAGCTTTAACGTGGAAGATTAACAACGCAGAGTTGAAGATCGAAGGTGATACCGCTATCACGCCGGACAATTGGAGTGAGGCAAACATAGTCCTTAACGTTCTGGTAGACAAGACCACAACGCCAACCGAACCAATGGGGGTGCTTTTTGTTGGATAAGCCGGATCAGTTTTTCAATGAGAGGTTTATTGTTTTGGAGCTTCCAGACGGCCAGATATTGCGGGCATTCATGCGGCCGCTTAAGGTCAAAGAGATTGGCCTAGCGTGCCGCGTAGCAAGATTACAAGAGGGTGAAGCCAAAGAGGCGGAATATTTACCGCACTTGATAAAGTTGGTGGAGGAGTCAATTGATATCGATATCAACGATTTGCCTATGGATGCCTTGAATCATCTTATTGAGGTGTTTATAGAGCTTAATTTCGGTGATGCTGAAGAGCAACAGATCAGGGCGCAAAAGGCGAAGCAGAGAGACGTAATTGTCGCAAGTAAGCTTGCAATTGCGTTTGATTTCCTCATTCACCAAGGTCATTCATTTTCGGACATATTGGAATATACATTACCACAGGTCAAACTGTTTCAACAAGTAGCCGTTGAGAGGTTAAGCGGTACAAAGAGAGTAGATCCCGTCAAGGCGCTTGTAAACGCGGGGGTAAAGTTAAAGAGCTAAACTATGGGGAAAGACGTAAAAATTAAAATAGGTGGCGATACCAGAGAGGGCCAAGAGACCATTGGAGATCTAAAGCGTGCTGTTACTCGATCATTCCGGGAGATGAAGGAGGACGCAGACAAGCAGACGAAGGAAGTTTCTCAGGCGTTTAAGGCTATGGGTATCAGATCCGAGAAGGCCATTAAGGAGAGCAGCAGGAGAGCAAAAGAACAGTTTGAAAAGATTAAAAGGAGCGGTACGGCCAGCGCTAACGATATCAAAAGAGCACATACTGAAATGACAAAAAAGATCGAGCGTAACAATAGAGAGCTTGGCCGCTCAAATGTCACTTTCGGAAAATCGATATCAAGTTTAAAAAGTCCGCTTTCCACAGTCACAAAAAGCGCCGGGTTACTTGGTGCAGCCGTTGCAGCCGTGGGCGTGGCATTAGGGGTTAAGGCTTTTGCCGAGTCGGTAAAATTTGAGGGTGCCGTTTTGGATCTTCAGAAGGTTTTGGGAGACACAGAAGGCAACGCGAAAGATTTTATCAAGACGGCTGAAGGGCTTTCCGAGGTGTTTGGTGTCAGTGCAACCGACGTGCTCGCAGGTGCAACCGCGTTTAAGCAGGCAGGTTTCAATATCAAAGACGCCTTTGATTTGCAGGTAATAGCAATCGAAACAGCTATCGCCGGGGGTATAACTGTTGAAGAGGCCAGCGAGAGAATTAAGGCGTCACTGAAGGGCTTTGGAGTGGAGGCAAAAGAGGCCGGGAGATTGACGGATATCTTAAATGAGGTTTCAAACAATTTCGGTACGAACCTCAAGGAATTAGCGGCGGGAGTGGCAACACTTTCACCAATAGCACAGGCGGCGGGCCTCACTATTGAGGAAACGGCCGGTTTCTTGACACCCATTATCGAGGTGTTTGGATCAGGGACAGAGGCGGCGAACGCCTTAAAAACAGGGCTTGTAAAGTTGGTCAGGCCCACAAAGGAGGCCGGGGACAAGTTGAAAGAGTTGGGCGTCAGTACGTTGACAGAGACCGGCGCCTTAAGAAGCGCTCGTGACATTTCGTTCGACTTGGCGGACGCCTTTAAAAATCTGACAGATGAGCAAAAATTACAATCAACGGCCGTAATATTCGGGGCCGAACAGGCCGCAAGACTCACAAAGGTCTTTTCAAACTTGGAAGGCGTTAACAAGGTTACTGAAGTGGCCCTCAATGCTACGGGGTCGAGGGTTGCAGAGGTTGGAATCCGTATGGGTAGCGCAGAGGTGCGGATCGATAAAGCCAAGACGGCCTTTAATAACATGGCGCGGGTTATCGGGGATCAATTCAGAGACGAGATCGTCGACGTTATCGCGGATCTTGGAGACCTTGCAATCGGTTTTAAGGAACTTGTCGACTCAGGCGGACTAGATCCAATACTTGAGAAGGTGAGGCCACAGCTTGAGGCGCTAAGAGAGGCAATACAATCGATGACCGACAACTTGCCGGAATTTATCGCAAAGGTTGCCGATAGCATATCATTTATGGTTAAAGCGGCCGGCAGGGTAATAGACATTGCCAGACAGGTAAAGCTTGCATTTAAGGAAGCGCTAGAGCCTTTCTTATTGCTTGGCCAAGGGGTTGGCTTTTTAACCGACAAACTAGGGCTTACAGAGGTTGCCAGCGAGACCTTTAAAATTGCAGCACAGACAAACAGAGACGAGATAAGCGCGGCGGACAATCGCCAAAGGTTCAATGTGGGTGGACAGGTTCAAGCGGCACAGGGCGCACACTTGCCGGGATACGGTGGAGGCGACAAGGTGTCAGTATTAGCAGAGGCGGGGGAATTCGTTGTCAGGAAAGAGGCTGTTAAGGCATTGGGAGTCAACACTATTTCCGCAATTAACCGTATGGATATGTCAGCCATTACGAAGGCCATATCGAACAATAAGGTTCAAAAGTTTCAAGAGGGCGGGCTTGTTCAAGAGGAGGGCAGCCAGAGCGTAAACGTAAACTTGCTCCTTGACGGCAAGACTCACGCCATGAAAACAGACAGCGACACAGCGAGCGCATTTCTCAACGACATTAAAACGTTAAACATTATACACGGGAGGGGCCGAAGGCCATATTGATATGAGAAAATTAATCCTTTTACTAATCGCAGTGATTTGTTTTTCAGGTTGTGCCGTACAGCAAAGCTTTATTGTCAAGCCGGTCAAGTTCGATCAAGGAATAACAGACCGTCAGGTTTTAGCATATGCCGGAGACCTCAAAATAATGTGCTCAAATATTATTTACGGGGGTACGGCATTACGTTACGCCTCAACTACAGTTGGCCGGGGTAGTGGGATTATGTCCGGGTTGCTTGGTGTCTCAGGTAATGCGGGCCGTGGTACTCTTGGCGTTCTTTCGATTCTGTCAGGTACGGCATATGAGAGCCAAAGTATCTTTGACGCCAAAGGCAAGGCGGCCATATGTGCGTATGGCTTACGCAGGATCGAGAAGGCAGAGTTGAAATACGCCGAGGATTTGTTGAAGGCTAAAGTGGTGCGAGAGGAAACAACAGGCGAAGGACTGGCCGTATATTCTACCGTAAGAAGACCTACAACAGAGGCAGGATTGAAGTTGTACAAAACGGTCTTAAACACAAAAGAGGTCATGTTAAAAATGCTCATGGGACAGGTGCCGGAAAAAGGAGAGCTCTAATATATGGCAATCAAGTTTGTTGAAATCATTCCATCGTCGGGGCCACTTGGAACGCAGATCATAAATTTTGCGGATGCTCCCGCCGGGTTAGCATTCAGCCGGGAACATCAACGGCCCATGTCATCAAGGCGGACACAGGACGGAACACTCGTTACCCAAACACTACGGTATAACAAGAAGATCATTACCTTGACAGGCACACTCTATGAAATTGACATACATACTTATTTGGAGAGCCTTTTCGAGTCGGGCATAACGGCAACCTTGAAACTGTGGTATGAAGCGACGAGCACATATACGGAAACGGCGGATTTTAACAGTACGGTCTTACTTACTTCTTATGAAGACAGCCACGACAAAACTCAAAACATCAGAAATTTTACGGTGACGTTTACTGAAGTATAAGAAGGGAGATAATTATTATGGTGTGCGGTGTAGAAGGTTGTAAAAACAAATATCACGCAAAAGGTTATTGCAGTTTTCATTATGAGAGAAATAAAGTACATGGTGATCCTTTAATCACATTACATAAAACTGTTTGTGAGCTAGAAGGATGTGAAAGAAAGCATTACGGAAAAGGCTTATGTGAAATGCATTATGCAAGAAATGTCAGACATGGGAACCCTTTCGTTATATTGTTCAGAGATGTTTGCAAAATAAAAGGATGTGGAAAAAAACACAAAGCAAATGGCTTGTGTAGTAATCATTATGCACTCGAATACCATCAAATACCGCGAATTAGTGCGAGAAACAGGGCAAGGAGAAAAGCGAGGGAATTTTACAAAGATCAAAAATTTGAATGTACTATTCATGAATGCAATAATAAAAAAGTAGAATTGCACCATACGGATTATTCAGATCCCTTAAATGTGGTTCCTCTTTGCCAAAAACATCACAGAAAATTACATATGGTTTTAAGAAGAAGTAAATTTAAGGAGGCGATTTAATTATGGGAGGCAAACTCACAAACGAAGGAGAGATTGACATAATCTCGTGGTACTTGAAAAATTTACAGACATCGCGCGGGGCAAACTCTCTCTATCTTGGATTGTATACCGATACCACAGAACCTGCGGAGAATATAACCCTTGCCACAATAACAGAGTTGGCATTGACGGGATACGCAAGAATACAGTTGAATGACGCAGATTGGAGCGGCGCGGCTGATGTTGCGACCAACTTGGCAAAGACCTTTACCGCCGGGGAAGATTGGGGGAACGTGTATGGGTATTTTATTTGTAACGTGGCATCGGGTACGGCGGGAGAAATAATCTTTGTCGAACACTTTTCAACGGGGCCGTTCAATGTGGCCGATACAAAAACCATAGAGATTACACCTAAAATTACCGTAGCATAATTTTAAGAACTTTTTAGAGGAGGCTTAGTAATGGCAAAGTATAGCGTGAGCGCTGATGGAGTAACCGGAGCAGATCCGCAGACGGTTATCAATCTCTTTTCTGCGGGTAACTCCCGTGGGCATATTTACGATGTTATGATTGGGTCTGACGCGACTCCGGCCGACCAAGCGTGTGCAATGGAGATGAAGAGGACGACCGCAGTCGGAACGGAGGGGTCGGGATTTACACCCACTAAGTTAGATCCAGACACAAAGGCCGCAGATTGTGACGCAGGGATCGGACATACCGTGGAGCCTACGGAGACGTCAGACAGTGAACTATTGAGATTTGATTTTAACCAGAGGGCGGGTTATCGTTGGGTTGCCAGACCGGGGAGTGAGTTGATTATTCCGGCAACCGCAAACAACGGCATCAATTTGGTGCGAAGAGCTTCAACGTCAAATTTCGCAATGGACGCAACAATACTATTTTTTGAATAGGGGTAATCTATGTACAAAGACGCACAATATGAGAGAAAACCAAGCGGCACAATTATCATTGATGGGCAAGAGGTCGCACACACAAAACAGTGCCCACATTGTCAAGCCCACTTTGTTTCAAGGAAGGGGAGCGGAAAACTAAGAGGTTTCTGTACCAAGTGTATGGCTGTTACCTGTGGTAAGCCCTCGTGTCATACATGCATCCCATTTGAAAAGCAGATAGAAGCAATGGAGAGAGGCAAATTGTTAATCGTGTAATTCGGTGTGAGTAAATAAATACAATGGCGGGAATTGATTCATATACAAAGTTGATGCTCCATTGTGACGGGAGCGACGCAAGCACCACGTTTACCGACGACAGCGCAAGCGGTCACACTGTTACGGCGAACGGTAACGCACAGATTGACACGGCACAAAGCGTGTTTGGCGGCGCTTCTGGCTTCTTCGATGGGGGAGGCGATTACCTGAGTATTTCCGACCATGCAGATTTTGATTTCGGTAGTGGTGATTTTACAATTGATTTCAGGGTCAGGTTTAATGCGCTCCCTACTGATGGCAACTTTGAGACTTTCTACGGTCGCGATGTTTCGGCACATGATGTACAACTCGACATAAAAAACACATCTGGCACCTACACGATAAGATTTATCCCGTACATTTCCGGGGCCAAAGTAGTCGTAAACGCCACATGGACAACGCCAGTGGTTGACACTTGGTACCACATCGCATATGTCAGAAGTGGAACAAGCTGGTATGTATTCATTGACGGTACGCAAGTGGGGTCTACGGGGTCACAATCGGGTACGTTGGACTCCACAACGGACAACGTTTCAATAGGCCGCCATACTTCGGGATCACCAAGAGAATTAAACGGGTGGCTTGACGAATTCAGGGTGTCAAAAGGTGTTGCAAGGTGGACGTCGAACTTTACGCCGCCAACAGAACCATATAGAGTTTTGGATATCGCCGACTGGCTGAATGGTGAGCAGTCCTTTTTTGATGAGGAGATATTTTTACCTCCTGCACCTTCAGCAGAACCATTGCAAGACATAGCAGGAAGCCCGGAAACTATAACCGTTGATAAGTGGTACCGGCAACCCGTTATACCCTCAGTACCTTTCGAGACGTACCTAGATTTACCGCCCACAGAAATTATACCGGGTGCTTTTGTTGTTCCCGCAGATTTTACATACACGGGGACACTCAGCCTTACCGTTACACCGACAAGTGAATTTTCCGCAACTTTCAGTTACACGGGAACGGTGCAAGCGTCAATCACTCCGACGGGTGACTTTGACGGCAAGTTTAATTATACTGGCACGGTTGCGGTCACTGTTTTGGCACCCGATACGGGCGTGGTCGTCTTCACAACGGACATACCCTACTTGGTACAAGCGGGTGTCTTTATAAACGGCGTTGATTTTACCTCAAGCATATTCGGTCAAGTGAACGTCCAGAGGCGTGATAATGCGGCGGCAACCTTCAGTATTACGATCAATTCAGCCAGCAAGGCGGCAAGCTTCTTGAATCAGGCTGTCACGATAGCATTTCAGGCGGCGAACAGCGCCGGAGTTGTAGCCGACTTTGTGCCACTATTTACTGGTGTTGTTAAGCGCGTCGTGTTCAACGAATCTGACAAGGCGTACACCTTAAGCGGTTATGACTACGGTGGAGTACATCAGATCCCCGGAGAACGCATATCAAGCGACATAACGACCGTTTTAGATGGTACGGTATGGGTTGGGACTTCCGGGACAATATCAACCGGCCACGCTCCAATATGGGGCGTTACCTATACGGGGAGTGACGAGATCATTGACGGGGTTGATTATTTTGTTGATACCCTCAACGGTGAAATACTGGTACCGATATCAAGTAATTTTCTGAACACGCCCGGTGTCTTATCGTATAAATACTCAAGTCCATTCTCAACGCTTAAGGCAATGATGGAAAATATCGCGGCGTTAAAGGGCTGGAGCCTTACCGAGGACGGCGTTACACTGGTTGATTACAGCACGCCAGCAAAACAACCAGTTTTGAGCGTATCCGATGAATCGGTAATTGACATTATCCGTAAGTTTTTGGAGTTGTCCGGGGCCAAGTGTGAAACAAACCTCTTCCCCTCTATGCGGATCTATTCAGAAGTTGAAAATTTAACGGGCGGTGATAACCACATGATAGATGAATCAATCTACTATGAGGATAGCTTATCTTTTTCGATCAGCTTTGAGGAGCTATTAAACGAACAGACAGTACGGAGCGTGGGGAAGACCTTTGCAAATATCGAAATAGGCGCATCGGAGACGCTAGCCAGTGAGTCGGGGTCTCTCACCACTGAGCTACTTTATGACGTTGTGGGGTATACAGACTTGGTTATCCCGGCACTACAACCCAAAGTAATAGCCGAAGTGAGGATCACCAAGGCCAACATAAACAGTATTAGCCATACAGCCGGTGGAACGTTTATACACCTGTTTGGATCGGCTACAAGTATACAAGACAGTGATTGGGTTCAGACTGAAGAGGGAAACGAGATAGTTTTCCGCTTAACCGTACAACCGAAAGTCGACGTTTTCACCTTGCGTACAATTGTGAGTTACTCCGGGGCCGATTGGACATTGACGCTAACGGGCACAAAAATTGAGTACGGAGAGGGTACCATCGAGCAAACGGTAGAGGTTACAAGCACAAGGGCTTTGACGGGCGTCTCAGATACGTTAAAAGGCGACGTATACGAAAACCCGTACATAGAGACGGCAGCACATGCCGGGAACTGTGCAAACGCTATTTTGACGGAATTTGGCAACGTTTATGAAATGTCTTGTGAGGTGCCGTTACATGAGGCGGCCACATACCAGATTGGGGATAAGATCAACGTTGAAAGGTCTTCGTCGGTAATATTCAAAGGTATCATTAAATCATTAAATTATCGTATCAATACCGATAACGGCAGATCTCCGGTGGGGCTGACTGCCAAAGGGGTCGGATTTAACATATAAGGGAAAGGGGGCGCAATTTGGATTCCAGCAAACTACCGTACAAAATCGAAGCAAATACTTTTAATCCGCAAATTTTAAATTACACCCTTAAGGCCATGCAGAAGAGTATTGACGATCACGCGAAATATACGTCGGAAAAGTTTATCGAATTACACGCAGAAATCAGGATCATGAGGAAGGAAAACAGCATTAAAAACGATAAGATAAACAAGGTTGATAAAGAATTTAATGTTTGCAAGGCGGCGAAGGGTGGGGAGAGTAAAAATAATAACAGTAGAAATGCTTTACTATTCCAGATATTGACTATTATTACGGCAGCCGGTGCCCTATTTCTTGGCGCATGTAGCTACTTAAAAAAAGGCGGTGGTTGATGGCAGTTGATGCGAATTTTACGTATGCCCTCACCTCTGGTGTAATGGGTGTTGCCCCCTTCACCGTAGCTTTTACAGATACCAGCACAGGAAGCCCAAATAATTGGCGGTATGATTTTGGTGATGGGTTCACCTCAAATGCACAAAATCCGACGCATACATTTACGGCAAACGGTTTCCCGACCGTGAAGTTGACCGCGTTTGTCTCAACGGGAACAAGCACGGTTAATGAGGTATTTGTTTCGGGTAGAAATAAGCAGGGAACCGGGGGAACCGCGGCGGCGGCGCTTACGAGTTTCCTTGCAGCATCTTGGACGAATACGCCTCCGGGGTCAAATGGGATACGATTTTCCCTCGGTTTTATCCATCCCACCTTTACTTTGACAGGAGAAGAGGCAACGTATAGTTATAATCTTGGCTCTGAATCCGGAGATTATGCCGAACTTCAGATTTTTTTCAATACGGCTCCGAATCCTCCCGGAACAAAGGTCGTTACGGGCAGTGGTAAAAAGGTTGATCCAGTAACTACGGGTGTATGGTTGCCGGTGAGAGACGTAACAAGTAGTCTAGGTTCAACCATTCAGGAATCATGGGCGGGTGACAGCTATATTTTTGGTGGTTGGGATTATGTGAGCGCCGGTACAAAGGTAGTAACGTTTACGGCTACGGACTTGGATTCAATCACTAAAACACTAGAGACGTTAAGCGTTGATTTTGTAGGGACTCCGCTTTTAGGTAATAATATACAAACGGTAAACTTTACGGATCTTTCAAGCGATGGGGTTACGGCGTGGAGTTGGAGGAAGAGAAAAGCCGGGACGAGTGACGTATTTGTCGAATTCTCTACACTGGAAAACCCTTCACACAATTTTGATAGGGATAACCCATAAAATGGCGGGAATGGATAATCTAATATCATCACTTGGTACAACTATTGATTATAGCAATTTTGCCGAAGAGGTGGTCATTAACAGTGAGAACAAGAGCGGCAACAACTTCAGCCTTTACAACGTGACGAATAAGAACGGCGTGACGTTTCAAAACGTGCCCGGAGGATCAGGGATACAAAACCGGGGTTTTTTGGGGTTCATCGGAGGGGATCGGGGCCGCCCGGCTGTTATAAGTGCAACCGTGAAGACCAATAACACGACGTCAAACGCATCGGCGCCAAGTTGGCCGGTGGTAGATATCACCTAAATTGTCAATATTATATAACATTAATTTCAATGTGATATAACATAGCTATAACATGGGCATAAACATAAAAGACCACATAGAAGAATACAAAGCAAGACTTGACGAAAGGATACGGTACCGTAACTTTTCTGAGGACGTTGATATTATCAAGGAAACGAATATTGACAAAAACCTCAGTCTCTACATTGTCAAAAATAAGAACGGCGTAACGTTCCAGAACGTGCCGGGAATGGCTTGGATAGGTTTAGGTAAGCTGGGATACATAAGAGGTGATAAAAGCCGCCCTGTAATGCTAGGGACGAGTGATATTGACGTCAAGATCAAATCTAAAAAGTTTAGCGCGGGGGATCTTGGCCCCGGAGCAAATAGGGCCACCTCAAGCGTTACAGTTTTGACCGAGTTTGAGTGGGACATACAGTTACAAGCAACGAGGGGGTCGGAGGTCGTAACGGAAACGAAATTAAGTTATATTAAGGTGATATGATCTCTGCATCTTAGATAAAGTAGTTGATAGCTTCGTAAATCAGATATATAAAAACAATGAAGCCGGTTATCGAAAATCCCGCCACAGTACGATTTAACCACATAGGATACTGTTTCATTGAGAGTACTGTTATCCTTTTTGCAAATCCTTCATCACTTTTTATATACGAATTATACTGATTAACAGTGTATGGACTTAAGTACAAATAAGAGATAGTTATTTGTTCTTCTGGAACCAAGATTGAAATTTTTATTTCTGGACCCGTATCTTGAACTTGTACAAGTGAATGCTCGATAGCAGGATATATTTCGTAGTTCTTTGGTTCGACAAAGTGTCCCACACGTATGTTATGGGCTGGTCGTCGTCCTGCATTTTTAATAACTATGCTATGTGTGTAAACTTTAAACTCATTATCTGTTCTTACTATAAAGTCACTAACGTGGCTACAATAGCTAATTAGTCTAGGCCTGAGTTCAAAATATCTTTCAACAACCATTCCCACCAAAAGAGCCAAAACAGGAGCGGCAATCGTTGCAACTACATTCCAGTTAATATCCATTTCTTTAACCCTTTATGCATTCGGATAGTAACAACGGTAATTCTTATTAGAAATTTTATATCACAAATCTAACCAAAGTCAAGATAACAAACTGTGACAAACTACGATAATAAAAGACATTTAATTATGATATACAATTGCAAATCATAAGAGGTTTGGATTGCGGCAGGGGAGACAAAGCTTTCATATACTAAGGTTAATAAAACCCCTTCCGGCGCTATTGAATAGCGCGGAAAGAGTTTTTGATTTCTTGACCCATGTCGTTTGTGGCGTGCTCAAGACCTTTGTAACCTTCCAGCATGTCGTTAGTCCTCACAATAGCCCATACGCAATCCTGAAGGGTTTTGCGGTCTCTGTGGCCTGCACCGTTGAAGCAATCAGCATCAGCAATGATTTGATTCATACCTTGATATTCTATGCCGATTAATTTGCAAAGATCTTTTCCCACCATATGATTGAAAGTTTCTCCGGCCCGGTAAAGATCTTTATACTCAGGACTGCCGAATTTTATCTTATGGTTTTCAATCTCTTCAGGCGTGTAATAGTTTCTTTGTGCGTGAACATACTTAGCTTGAGGCAATCCCTCTATGTCATTTGAATTTTCGTAATAATCTGTCATGCCGTCAAAGTGTCCATATTGAAAGTGAGAGATCAGCGCCTCAACCTTTTCGGTCATTGGGCCAAGGTTCCATGAGACGTCAACCGCGTCACCCATTGAGAAATTACGAGATCTTACGGAAAACTTAATAGTAGGATAAGCCTTTTTTAAAATTTTCCTGATTTCCTTTGCCGCTTGTGCTGATTGGGTTAGTTCTTTTACTGCCATAATTTCGCCTCCATTATTAAAATTAATGTTTTTCATATAATTAAATTATCGGGGGCGAAACATGAAACTTTAGGAAAAAATAAAAAAAGTTTTTCGTAAGCAAGGGGTGTGCCCAAAAAAGGTGTGTCCCAAATGTGTCTCAAATTATATTTAACTCGTTATATGTAAACGAACTGTAATAGACTCATAATCCGTGTGTCCAAGGTTCGAGTCCTTGTGGGCCCATCTCTTTTTCCTGCATATAAATACGTATAAATAAAAGGCTTATATTCAAAGTATTATGTTTTGCATATCCCGTAAGTAACCGTAAATTGTAGCAAAACGTGACAAAACTACTGTCAACATTTGGTCAAAAAGGCCAAAAATGTTGTATAGAAATTATACACCGTCAACATTTGGTCAAAATTGACAGTGATTTTAACGGAAAATTTCACAAAAATTTGAGGTTGTTTATTGTGTTGGAAATGTCTTTGTCGTAGACGTCCGTGTAGATGTCCATTGAGGTGGATACGCTCTTGTGTCTCAACAGCGTTTGGATAAGTTTGGGGTGTGTGTTTTGGCTGGCAAGTATTGTTGCAAAGGTGTAACGCAGACTGTGGATCGATATACCTTCCTGATTTATTCCTGCCTTTTTTAGGCACCTTCTAAATTCCCTCATGAGATTATTCCGGTAAGGTGTCCCTATCTTAGTTGTAAAGACGTAGTCACTCGCTTTTCCCCTCTTAAATAATTCAAATTCCGTTTTTATCTCTTCGGACATGGGAACCCAGCCGACGCCTTTTCCGGGCAAGTCTTTCAAGATCGTGATTCTGCCTCTTTCAAGGTCAACGTCTTTCCATTTTAACTCAACCAGTTCTGAGCGTCTTAAGCCGGTATGGAGAAAAGCCAGCCAAATGATTTTGAATTTACCCGAGTTATCAAGGAGGGCTTTTATTTCATGGGACTTAAGTGCACGCTTAATTTTTTTTATGTTTCTGAATTTTTGAAGCCCTGAAAGGGGATCTGCGGTTATCATATTTGTTACTATCGCATGTTGAAATACACGCTTGGATAATTCGATTGTGAGGTTGAGCCGCCGAGTGGATAAACCTTCTTTTTGCCTCTGTAAAATGTATTCGTTAAATTTGTCTCTTATGAGTTGTAATGGTGTACCTTGCAGGTGTTCCATCACTCCATTAATAAGAACTTCATAGTCGTGCAGTGTTTTTGTGTTTACTCGTGGTTCCACTTCTAATAAAAACCGTTTACACATGTGCTTAATGTCATGGTGATCGTCGGCCATTCCGAACGGGGCAAAATCTTGCTGTTTAACCAAATCATCATGGATTTTTTGTGCGGTGATTTTGTTCTTGCTTAGTCTTTTACGGATTCTTTTTCCATTGATATGTAAATCCGTATACCATGTATTTCTTATTTTACGTATTGGCATTTTGTTCTGATTTTTTTAATTTTTAGGTGTTCATTTGTTTTTGGAGGTCATTAACGTCATGCTGAGTCACCTGAAATACACCGATGGAAAACGATCATCTTGCTGGTATAACTTCGCCGGTATATTTCAGGCTGACTCTAGCTAATTGTTGGATTTTCTTTTCGTAAGTATGGAAGATTAATTTATAATTGAATATTAAGGTCTGAAAGCTTTCGTTTGAAACCATCCTCATTGTTCAAGGTGTGAATATAACTTCCATCTTCACGTTTGTATGAAATAATTCCACCATCGGAAAACGGAACTATTAAAACCATATCCATGGCCTTCGAAGTCTGAAACTGCTTTACTTCCATTTCAAAGCCCAGTAAGTCATCAATGCTGATTGTAGTATCGACATTGTTAAGCTTGAATCGCCCTGGGCAATTATAAATAGGCCTCCATTTCCACTCCGATATCATTTTCTCGAACGTGATTTTTGTTTTCTTATTCATCCCAACAGTTAAATATATAGACACTATGATATTCGAATCCCCCACCCCTTCAATTTTGACCACTGTGTTTTTTAGGTGGGAGTGGAGCCAAATACTTTCAATTATCAGATTAATTAATGTCTTCCACTAGTTTCTAGTATTACCGATTCTATTTCATTTTCCAATTTCGGCTTTAAATCTTTGTAATCTTTCCAGAAGTTCCATTTATAGGTTGATATATCAAAATGACGTGTTGTTCCTTCCTTAGCGAGTATTATTACTGGCTTTCCAAGTGAATGAGCATAACCAACTTCATAGTAGCAATTTTGTTTTGCCTCGGTTAGGTCAGCGATCACGAACAATGACCGATTTAGTGATTCAAGTATTTTATCAGTGATTGTTTGCGTATGAGAGATTTGGTCAGCTCTCTCGATTTTTAGTCCTTTTTTTTCTACAGCAGGCTTAATAACAAATTCATAATTATGATCAACCTCCTCATTACCATAAGGGCAAATCATGAAAACAGTTTGACTTTTTAAACCTGCTAATATTGAATCTCTATAGTTTTGATAATTACCGTGCTCTATTAAAGTTATTGCTTCTCTAAAGAGTATTTCTGTAATGTCATTTTTCTCTAATTTTTCATAAAGCTTGTCTTCGTATTTGTATTGCCAAGTACCAATACTTTCCTTTTCCTTTATCTCTATCTTATTAATTGGCCAATCAGAGTCTATTGGCCTTTCGCTTTCGAATACATGCATAATCCCATATGATGACATATTTATAATTGCACCGTGGAAAAAGGTAATTTCTTTGCTTATAAAAGGGCATATGTACTTTAGGAGAGCGTCATCTTTAGTCAGATTTATTTCAAATGTAGATGTAATACCTATAACACCCATACGTATGTGATAGAACATTATACCTCCTTCATACTTAACAATTAAATATATTGGTTTTATACTCCTACTAAAACACTCTAAGGCAAGCAAAACCTAATTCAATTCTTATAAAGAAATACAATTGTACGTCTTTCCGGTATTCCCACACCTTCAATTTTGACCACTGGTTTTCTTGGGTGTCAAGTGAAGCGTCAGTTTAGACCCTGTGAACATTCTTTAAATATTTTGTATTTCGAAAGGTATGCCTACTGTCCACGGTTTCCATTTATTGTTTTTAGTAATTAAACTGAAAAGAACTAGATTATGGTAATGCACTCCTGTCGCACCATGAACACCCGGAATATACATTCCGTCCCAGTTATATTTTTTGAAATGAGATGCTAATAATTGACTCACTAAATATTCATTTTTTCCTCGTTTTTCCAGCTCTTGTTTAATGTCGTAACCTGATGAGGTGTTTCCTCTCTCTGTCATCTGGAAAGCTAAGGCAAGGCTATTATGCAGTGCCTTATTGTTAGGTGATAAATCTGCAATTTTTAAATTATTAATTGGAATTCTGTATTTTTGTACGAGTACAGATTTAGCGCTTATTTCAGAAAATAGGAAATTGAAATTGTCAGTTAGGTAAAGACAAATTTCTCCTTCCACATTATAACGACCATGCTTTGGATTATCTGGTGGGCCAATTGTGCTGGTAGCCAATTGTTTTTTCTTCAAAGAATCAAGTCCTCGATAAAAAGTAGATTTATCAAGAGTAAGAATGGTTTCGAAATTCTTTATTAATTGCTCGATAAATAAATCCAACTCGAAAGAACTCTCCTCAACATACCCGATAATATATTTGTTCAATTTAAGAGTATCAGTAGGGTTTATGCTGTCAGAGTGAATTAACGATCTGTTTGTCTTGCCATCAGTAGATCCTATGATAAGCTCTTGTCTGGCAATTATCCCATCTGAAACATTTACTTCTAATTTTCTACCCATTTTTTTATAAACTTCTAAATAACTAAAAAAACCTTACCGCATTCCCCACCCCCTTTAATTTTGGCCACTGGTTTTCTTGGATGGGTGTTATCTTAAAACTTGATCCGTTCTCAACATTTTAGCATTATTAGTCTCAGTTTTCCTTATGCAGTTAAGGGGAGATTTGACCTATTTATTTTTTGGTTTTTATTTCCAGAATGGCTTCAGTAAACCATTCTGTAGTTTGTTTAAGTTGTCTTTTGCATATTTTCGTAATGAGTTTATTTGCATTAAACCAACAGCCACCATAAACACTGTTGCAACTACCATAACTACTGTTAGCCAATAAATTTTATTAGTTAAAGATTCCATTTTTTCATTTGATTCCTTGCTAGACTCAATCAAACTCACTATTTGTTCTGTTAATTGATTATTACTGTTTAAGATATTTATCATATCCTTATTTGATTCTTTGTTTAATTCAGTCAAATTAACCGTTCTTTCAGTCAATTGGTAATCGCTATCCAAAATATTAATAATTTTTTCGATTGAAGTTGTTAATTCCACGATTGATGTTTTTAAATCCTGTAAAGTTTCCTCTTTTGCTTCACCTTCATACCGAGTCCAACCATATACAAATGAAGTTTGTAAAAATATAAGAAGAAAGACAATTGATATTCTTTTCAATAACAACATTTGAATTCTATTAGTTTAACAGGATATTATTCAACGTCAGGTTTTCTAACCCCTTCAATTTTTACCACTGGGTTTGTTGGGAGTTCTTTTCTCTTTTGTATAGAAGTCTGCAAACTAGCTGTTGCTTATTTTATTTATTGTTATTTTGTTTCAATTTTCCTCACGGTTTGGTTTTGATTGTTATCTGAATACTTGACCCCGCTCAGGGAAAACCTGATAGTAAAATGATACCTTGTCGTCGAATACTGTGGATGCATGGTAAAGACGTGGACTCCTAATGCATAGGCCAACTGCGAAAAGCTTTGAAATATGCTTATCTGTGATGGTTACTTGAAATTCACATGACGGTTGCCATTTTATCAATTGTATATCGACCTCGATTCCATACTCTAATTGCAAATCCTCAGGATCACTTGCCGTGACGGAAAAATCAATTGTATCTCCCGGACGAAGTACCATTTTTATACTCACATTTTTCTTAAAATCTTCTCCCTTGTACACCCATACATTCCCAAGGCTGTCCCGTGCACTCTCGATTCTCGGGAAGCAGTCATCAACTGTCTCTTTTTGGCTACGATAACGCACTATGCGAGTACGAATTTCCCCACTGATTCCTAAAGCTAAATGCTTTTGGTGTGGTAGCAACTCACGTCTATGAGCATCAGGATCACGTAGCCGCTCCAGTTCTGTAAGCCAAACTTCTAAAGTTTTCCAGTCGCCAAATACGGTTGAAAATTCATTACTCCATTTTTTCTTCAAAATCGTTTTTAGATCGTAGAAATCAGCATAATAGATTAAGCGTTCCTCTACGACCCCTGATTCTTGACGTTTTTCCTCTGTAGCCTTTCTTTCTTTCCATCTTTCCAGCCGCTCATGTGATACACCAGACTTCTCTAACCAATTAGGGCCGAGAGATTGTGAGAGCACAGCAGCGATGAAGTCGCGTAATGAATTTTCAGCATCTTTAAGCGCTTGAGTCACATCAATATTCATTATTCTTAATTACGTATAGCAGTTAAATATACAAATATAGGGGTCACCCATTAGTAGGCTCCTGTCAAGCAAAAAATTCTCCCTTACACGAAATAAATAAATATTTTTCGCGTTATCAATTTTGATAATAACAGAGATTTTAGATTGAGGTTGAGTTTAATATTTTGTTTTATACAAAGATAATACTTGTTATACTTTGTATTACTCGCTGGAGGATAGGGCAACGCTGGAGAGCGACCCGAGCGCCATGCGAGTGACTATACGGATGGGGGAAGGCTATGCATTTTGCGTAGCCCTCTCTCTTTTAAATTTCCGTTAGTCAACAAAAGCGACAAACTCAATCTACTACAATTTAATCAATGTTATCTATAACCATTCAAAGTTTTCAAAACTTTAACACATTATCTACACCCTGATTTTCAATGTTTTTAGTTACGGATTACTATTCCGCTCCAGTCACCCATCCGGTTCAAGGCTTGCGTTTGAGTTTATCCTTTTGGAAGTAGACTCGTTGCCCCTGGCAAATTCATGCCCCAGAAAATCCTCGGTTCCATGCATGTGTCCAATTGATTTTTACAAATCTTATGGCTCTCTGTCCAAACCCTCGTGGCTCACAGCATAGGCAGAATTGTAATTAAAAATTTTTTCAACCTTTTTTGTCTTTATCGATGGAACAGCTTTCCAATCAAATCTAGTGGATTGGCTACCAACCCCTTTACCGGTTCACTGTCCCATCTCATAATAGCTTTACATTGTTGCTCCTTTTATTGTGGATGAAGCGGCTTCCATTTGTTTTTGGCTTGATAACCATAAAATTCAATACCGGTTCCCCGCTCCACCCACATCATTACTTAAATAACATTTCAGAATCAAAAGCTGTTTGGTCTTTTATGATAAAGTAACACGCCCTGGCTATCTTGTTACTTAGCGCTTTTGTTGCTAAGATCTGATTTGTTTTAGACACCTTGCGTTGATGCCAGCTCCTGGCTTGCGGACAGTAGCGTCTCATGAAGTTAGCCGCTTCTACATACGCCCATGCTAAATACTTATTTCCGTTCTTTTTGTTGTTCTCGCCTTTCTTCTTACCATTGGATACTTTTTTCGATGATACACATCTACAGTATGATGAATAATTTGATACCGCCTGAAATCGATTCATGTCCCCAGACTCAAGCATTATGGTTATACCAAGTATGTCGCCTATACCTGGCACTGTTAACAATTTCTCAAATGGGTATCGCAACTTTACCTCTTCTATCACTCTCTTTTCTATCGCATCTATCTGGCCATTTAAAAACTCTATTACTTCACAGTTACTTTGTGCTGACATTACCAGGTGTCTATCTGAAAACAATCTATTCAACTCTCCCTCACCTAGTTTATTTGTCTCCTTTGATCTCAGCTTTTGCCCGGTATTACGGTTAACCATACTTTGCAGGCTTAAGACATAGGCAGTTCTATGTTGTACCAACATCATACGTTTTCTCAGTAAGTCTCTTATTGGACGGATCTCTTTCGGATAGATATATCCTTCGGGTAAAATTCCCAATCTTAACATATGAGCCAACCAGAATGAATCCCATTTGTCGTCAGTATATTTCATCCCGGAATACTGCTCCATCCCGGCGGGATTGGCAAGGTGTACTTTGTATTTTTTGTTCATTAATCCATCTACCAGCCAATACCAATTGTATGTAGACTCTACCACTACACCTTTTATCTTTCTCTTGAATGGCTTCAATGTGTTTAATACCATGTCCAAATCATTCGGCAACCTTTTACTCAGAATCCTACAATCTTTCTTGTCGAGAATTCCGATGAAGTTGTTATCTGAATGTAAATCTATTCCGACATAATAACTCATTATGGCTCCTCCTTAAAAAATGGTTAACAATAATTTAATATCAACTTTATGATATATTGTTAACTTGAAGGTGCCTACTATATGATTATCAAATCTCCCCATGACTGCATATCTGTTTCAATTTAGCATATTC
This sequence comes from Candidatus Scalinduaceae bacterium, assembly GCA_965222815.1. Taxonomy (GTDB): domain Bacteria; phylum Planctomycetota; class Brocadiia; order Brocadiales; family Scalinduaceae; genus SCAELEC01. Next base: position 1,718,345 of record CBDCUS010000014.1, on the reverse strand, counting down.
CTTTTTTAACTTTGTGCTTTTCTTCAATCTCTCTTTCAATCGAAAATTACTTGAAGCTACAGTTTTGTATGATTTTATTTTATATCTTTTTGCGATCTCTGGAAAACTCAGTCCTGATAATTCACGTGATAATGATATTGCAAACAATCGAGGTATGTTTTCCTCTCCTCTGCGTGCTTGAAAAAGTATACTCTCATCAATATTGAATTTATTGCATATTATTTTATTGATGATTGTAACTTTTCCCTCACCAAGAATCACTCTTTTTTCCTTTATTTCTAAAGTAGACACGTTGTCATGCTTTAAAAATTTATCTTTAACCATTTCAACAAATCCACTATCACCCAATATTGAACTTTTGGCCCTCTTCGAATAAAATTTCATAATTTCATTGTCTATACCAATATCCATAAACTCCTTATACATAAATATTGCTTTCTTCTTCCTGTTTGAGAAATAGACAAGCAAACTATTGATATCTAGCCACTCAAATTCAGTTTTACCTTTAAGATATAATGCATGGCTGCTCCATTTATAATTATTCAAATTATTTACTACTTTTGCATTTAAAGGATTGTAATGAATGTATTTTACAACCTGAATCAGATACTCTTCTGCCTGAATGAGTATGGCTTTGTATCGTCCTCTGAACAATGTCCCATCTCTTTTATGTTTTCTGTTATATCGTTGAGTGTAAACTCCGTTTACATGTCTCATAAATCTAGACAGATTCCCTTCCGGGGTGTGGACAACAATGTGGTAATGGTTACTCATAAGACAGTAAGCGGAAACGGATACATTGAAAAGGCAACACGCTTCTTTGAGTACACTTAAGAAAAGAATGTAATCATCATCGTTAGAAAAAATCCGATTACGGTTTGCACCTCGATTCATAACGTGATACCATGCGCCCTGATATTCTATTCGTAGAGGTCTTGCCATGGTGAATATTATAAGTTAGCAGCTCTTTGCAGTCAAGGAAAGATTTGACCCCATTTGACATTTCATTTGTCAACACTTCTATAATTTTGCGTATAAATCATTTGACCAAACCTGTAGTAGTAAGAGTGTCAGTATCACCTTCAGTTACGGTAACTCCAGATATCTGATCAAGCACTGGAGGTCGATTTACTTTTGAACCTGCTATCCCAAATACCTTCACATCGCGTATCTCTCCACCAGTATTATAGATAGCAGTGTCTACCAGAAGAGGTAAATCTGTTGGAGTAGCACTGGTGTAGAATGTATCACCATTTTTCTTGTAGACAATGGTACTTCCGATCCGCTGGACCCTGAAGACATCACCGACCCGGTAAGTACCAAAAGTCCCTTTCTCTATCCCCTTTTCGTACACTTGTAATTGCATTAGTGATCCGGTGTTGCGGAGATAGATAGCGTATTCAATCGTGTTGTAATTTACGTTACGATTCGTTGATGACAGGCCACACATGGGACGACCGTATGCAGAGGCATCCGCTTGGCTTGCAGTGAATTCAACCCCGCCATTGCCGGTGAAACTTTCCAGGGAAGCGGCACCGCCATTGCCCCATCCGGTAGAGGCAGTCTTGATTATTGAGTTACTATTTGCTACCACTCCCTCCATATCTACCCATTTGACAGGGACTACTCCAAATACTTTCACATCACGTATCTCTCCACCGGTATTATAGATGGCTGTATCTACCATGAGGGGTGAATCCGTTGGAGTAGCACTGGTATAGAAAGCAACACCATTTTTCTTGTAGACAATGGTGCTACCGATACGTTCAATCTTGAAGATATCACCGACCCGGTAAGTACCAAAAGTCCCTTTCTCTATCCCCTTTTCGTATACCTGTAATTGTATAAAAGATCCTGTGTTGCGGAGATAGATAGCGTATTCAATCGTGTCGTAACTTGCATTACGATTTTTTGATGACAGGCCACACATGGGACGACCGTATGCAGAGGCATCCGCCGCGCTCGCTGAAAACTCAACACCGCCGTTACCGGTGAAACTTTCCAGGGAAGCGGCACCGCCATTGCCCCAGCCGGCAGAGGCAGTTTTTGTTATGGAGTTACCGTTCACAACCAATCCCACCGTATCAACCCAGGTGACAGAGACGCCATTTGAATCGAGTGTAGTATTCGAATCTACAATTGATTGTGCTGACTCATTTGTGGCAGCATCAAAGGCAGAAACCGTGTACGTATATTTTGTAAGAGCACTTAATCCCGTGTCCTGATAGGTTGTGCCTGCAGTAGTCGTAATCTGAGTTCCATCCCTGTATATCCTGTAGCCTGTTACTGCTTCATTATCAGTTGATGCATCCCATGATAGATTGATTTGAGATGAAGAGATCGGTGTGGTGATAAGCTTAGTAGGAGTTGAAGGTTGAGTAGTGTCTGTTGGACCTCCGCCAGTATCTACCCCGAATACCTTCACATCACGAATCTCACCACCATCATTATAGATAGCAGTGTCTATCAGAAGAGGCAAATCTGTTGAAGTCGCACTGGTGTAGAAAATTATACCATTTTTCTTGTAGACAATGGTACTTCCGATCCGCTGGACCCTGAAGACATCACCGATCCGGTAAGTACCAAAAGTCCCTTTCTCTATCCCCTTTTCGTACACTTGTAATTGCATTATTGATCCGGTGTTGCGGAGATAGATAGCGTATTCAATCGTGTTGTAATTTACGTTACGATTCGTTGATGACAGGCCACACATTGGACGACCGAATGCAGAGGCATCCGCTTGGCTTGCAGTGAATTCAACCCCGCCATTGCCGGTGAAACTTTCCAGGGAAGCAGCTCCGCCATTGCCCCATCCGGTAGAGGCAGTCTTGATTATTGAGTTACCATTTGCTACCACTCCCTCCATATCTACCCATTTGACAGGGACTACTCCAAATACTTTCACATCACGTATCTCTCCACCGGTATTATAGATGGCTGTATCTACCATGAGGGGTGAATCCGTTGGAGTAGCACTTGTGTAAAAGGTATCACCATTTTTCTTGTAGACAATGGTGCTACTGATACGTTCAATCTTGAAGATATCACCGACCCGGTAAGTACCAAAAGTCCCTTTCTCTCTCCCCTTTTCGAATACCTGTAATTGTATAAAAGATCCTGTGTTGCGGAGATAGATAGCGTATTCAATCGTGTCGTAACTTGCATTACGATTTTTTGATGACAGGCCACACATGGGACGACCGTATGCAGAGGCATCCGCCGTGCTCGCTGAAAACTCAACCCCGCCATTACCGGTGAAACTTTCCAGGGAAGCGGCACCGCCATTGCCCCAGCCGGCAAAGGCAGTCTTTGTTATGGAGTTACCGTTCACAACCAATCCCACCGTATCAACCCAGGTGACAGAGACGCCATTTGAATCGAGTGTAGTATTCGAATCGACAATTGATTGTGTTGACTCATTTGTGACAGCATCAAAGGCAGAAACCGTGTACGTATATCTTGTAAGAGCACTTAATCCCGTGTCCTGATAGGTTGTGCCTGCAGTAGTCGCAATCTGAGTTCCATCCCTGTATATCCTGTAGCCTGTTACTGCTTCATTATCAGTGGATGCATCCCATGATAGATTGATTTGAGATGAAGAGATCGATGTGGTGATAAGGTTAGTAGGAGTTGAAGGTGGAATGGTGTCACTCTTACCACCGCTAATAGCTCCTCCGAACACCTTCACATCACGTATCTCTCCACCAGTATTATAGATAGCAGTGTCTACCAAAAGAGGTAAATCTGTTGGAGTCGAACTGGTGTAGAAAATTATTCCATTTTTTTTGTAGACAATGGTACTTCCGATCCGCTGGACTCTGAAGACATCACCGACCCGGTAAGTACCAAAAGTCCCTTTGTTTTCGCCCTTTTCATATATTTGTAATTGCATGACTGACCCAGTGTTTCGGAGATAGATGGCATAATCAATTGTGTTGTAACTCGCATTACGATCTGTTGATGATAAACCACATACAGGGCGACCGTTTGCAGAGGCATCCGCTTCGCTTGCAGTGAATTCAACACCGCCACTGCCGGTGAAACTTTCCAGGGAAGCGGCTCCGCCATTACCCCATCCGGCGGAAACTGTCTTAGTTATGGAGTTATCATTTGCAACCACTCCTACGGTATCTACCCAAGTGACAGGTACAATAGGTAAATCCCCTATCACATTTTTCATTGTGTAAAAGACATCTGTGTTGTCCAGATAGAATCCTCTCATGGTATCAAACACCATAGCATCATTTGCAAATAGTTCAGAACCGACACCTCTTGCATAAAGCGGGATAAGAAGGTTTGTATGACTTCCGGAATTCCACACCCAGTATACAGTTTCTCCGGGATCAATAACACTATCACCATCACTATCCTCCCAGCTTGCGCTACGCCCTCCACTCCCGGAATATATTTTCTCATGAGAAACAGTTTCACTATTTACACCTCCAAGCGGTACATCCGGAAACAGACCGGGACCTGCCGTGAGATAACCGGTTTCGTGATCTCCCGTAACAATCACCAGTGTATTATGCCAGCTACTCCCATTCACAGGATCATCCACCCAGTCACTGACGGTTTGAACAGCTTCATTAAAATCAATCATTTCACCAATTAAATGATCCATACTGTTTGAATGGCAGGCCCAGTCAATAGCACCACCCTCAATCATGAGTACAAATCCGTCTGAATTGCGATTTAACACCGTCAGGGCAGCACTCGTGCTGTCGGAAAGTGTGGGATTTTCGGTCTGAAAGCCTGAATCATCGGCTTTGTGGAACACATGATCAAACAATCCTGCCAATTTGGTAACACCGGGATTACTGGCCGCGCTTAATAACGCTTTGCCACCATCTTTTCCTTTTTTCTCTTCAACCAGAAAATGTTTCCCCTTCTTCCCACTCTCTTTCCGCAATTTAGTAATAATAGCTGAGTCAATGGACTTGGTACCTCTACTTCCGATTATCACATCGGCCGATGGAAATGTAGATCCGTGCCCACCACCATAGTATAACTGGGTAGATAATCCTGTAGCGTTCGGATCGTTAAAAAATCCCTCACTCGCAATAGCATATACATTGTTGCGATCATCATTATGCGCAATCCAGGCACCCGGTGTTGCATGCGAAACAGGAACAGTACTGACAGCTCCGGTCCCCATCCACTGTTTTGTAGCAATCTCTGCAATTGTCAAAAACCGCTCTGAACCGTCACCGGAGACACTTATCCTCTTGTTTTGTGTCTTGTTTCCTGAATAAAGCGCGGTTGAAGATGCCGCACTATCGGTAACAGGACCCACCAGAACATAATTAAAATCATTCCACGCCTTCGTTGTCTCATAGCTGCCACCAAGTGGAAATGTTGACATCCAGTACTCTCTCCATGCAGGGCCAACCTGATATAACGGCAGGGTACCGATGTACTGAGCAGCGGCTTCGATCTGTTTTGCACCCCATCCGTCCGCAATCATAACAATAATATACTTAGGATCAGAGGTCTCTCCACTACTGGAAGAACTGGTTGTAAGCAAAAAAAGGAAGAAAGCCTGAGTGAGGGCGAAACACTGGAAAAAGCATAAAACCCAAAAGCGTACCCATACCCTCATAGACAGTAAATTTTGCTTTTTCATGGTTTCAAATCTCTTCATAAACAATAGTTAATTAATACCTTAAACCTTCAGCTTTGCTGATGGTCCCAGCTATGCTATGCAGTTATAGTAGTGATTTGAAATTGTGATAAAAAGAATACTTCCTTATGATGTAAAGAGGCGACTCTAAAAGCAAAAGGAGATATTCAATGAAAGATGTAAATAAATTATCACATGTAGTATGGGAATGCAAATACCATTTAGTATGGTGTCCAAAGTATCGTTTCAGGATCTTAAAAGGAGAAGTTGGTAGGACAGTACGAGATATAATCAAGCAGTTGTGTGAGTGGAAGATGGTGGAGATTTTAGAAGGTAATGTGCAAATAGATCACGTACATTTGGTGTTGTCTTTTCCACCGAAGTATTCAATTTCTGAGATATACTCATTACGAAATGGTTTTAGGTATTTGTACCAATTATTTGAAAGTTCTCAGTCAATAAAGATGATATCTCTTCCTTGTATTTTTTGCTCCGTCTGAAAAAAGATTTACATGCTTTTTTGAATTCGTCAAATGTTTCATAGTATTTATTATAAAGAACTATCTTACGGAAATATTTCCAAAGCCTTTCTATTAAATTCAAATTTGGTGAATACACTGGCAGAAACACAAGCTTTACTTTAGATTCTACTAAATACTTCGTCACCTTTTTTGATCTGTAATATCTCGCATTATCACATATCGTATAAATTGACTCTGCTTCCGGATGTTTTGTTTCTAGCTTTTTGAGTAAAGATATCGTCGACTGGGCGTTTATAGTGTTGCTATAACCAACTACAGGACTCATGTCTTCAATATTAATGGCCCCATTGATGTTGACTCTTTTGCGTCCTGTGTTGCTCTTTAGTTCTTTAACAGTCCCTTTTTTGATCCAACCATACGCAGCAACACTGTTGTGTTGCGGATGAGCACCATCCATAAAGTATATATGGTCATTAGCACCTTTGGTTTCCTTTAACTTATTGTAAAATTCTACAAATTCTTCCTGGGCTTTTGCATCTGCTTTGCCGGGTACCAATTTTGGCTTTTTGTATGTATAGTTTAATCTGTGAAGCAAATCAGTCATTCCGCTTATGCTATATTTCACTTTGAATTGTTTCGAGACATAAGATACTATTTCTTGTATTGTTACGTAAGTATTTTGATTAAGATGATTATCTAATTGCTCTATTACTGATTTGGATAATTTGCCACCGTATCCTTTCAGATTATCACTCAATAGCGCTTTTAATCCACCACATCTATAACGGTTTAGATAATTCCTTATTGTTTCTTCGTCAAGCAACAGGGCTTCGACTACTTCACGGATTGTCCATCCTGTGCCAAGAAGTATAACTGTTTTTAGACGATCTGCTTCTCGTTTTTTCTTAACCGCTTTGTGTCTTATTTTCAGGCTAGATATTTCTTCTTGTGAAAGGATAAACTCTGTCATAAAAGTATTATGACATATTCAGATTCATTTGTCTCGAGAATTCCCGAATTCTTTTTCGTGACCGGTATAGTTGGTTTTGTACATGGCAAAAGTGCTATCAAGATTTTTGACACTTATTTGGATCTGAAGAAAAGATACTGGGGAAGGCATTTTTGGGCGAAGTGGTATTGTGTGAGTACGATAGGTTTGGATGAAGAGAGAATTCGCAAATATGTAAGTTGGCAGTTGAAACAAGATAGAATGTTAGATCAGCTCAAATTGTGGAAATAATTTTACCCTTTTAGGGTTGCCTTTCAAACCACCTCTTTTAAGGGTGGTTGTTGATTACTGCTTTTCCAGCTAGTTATGTATGTTGTGAACGGTCGTAAGAATTTACAAGTTCTTATTTCACCGTTACCTTTCTTTCGTAGATCTTAATTGTGTAAGACAGCAAGCACTGTAAGAGGCTACGAATGATTTCTCAGGTTGTATCTGTAGTGGTCACATACATCCTTAAGCTCAGCTTTTGTTATCTATTGTTGACCAAACATGCCCCACTGAAAGTAAGCGAGCTTTCGGTGTACATTGAACTTTCAAATTTCGCGCAGTTACGAGAAATCATTACGGCGTTGAATAATTAATAATTATTCTCGGCCGTTTTGATGGATCCGTTGCAAACTCTTTAGAATAGAAACGTGCTCCAATATTTGGGGTAGTAGTTGCAAACTTAATCAGCATATGGGCAACCTCAGAAGTATTACTCTGTGCATATTTAATCTGGTCTGTTACTGTCCATCGCACCCAGCCAAACGCTGATGGCATTACGGCTGTTGCTTGATCGACTGTAGCAAAATCCCCACCTCCCGTTGTCCATGGAGTTCCATTCTTATAGTTATCCCAGGTCACCTCGCCCTCTACCCAACCGGTTTGTGTCAATCTATTGACCTCAACCGTCTCACCAACGGGATCATCCCCGATCGAATTATTATAATAGTAGAGATCAAGGTATGCACTCTCAATTATCGCAGTATCATCAAGTACTGAGAAGTCAAATCCCAATATCCCCCTCCTATTATAGCTTACAATTGAATTCTTTAGCCAGATACTGCTTTGAGCTCCATGATTGTTGCTCGATAATGTACCGTCTCTCATATAGGAATCAGCAGAAGAAGGTTGCACGGTCAATGTACTTGATACCGTTGCATAATTTATAATTATTCTCGGCCGTTTTGATGGATCCGTTGCAAACTCTTTAGAATAGAAACGTGCTCCAATATTTGGGGTAGTAGTTGCAAACTTAATCAGCATATGGGCAACCTCAGACGTATTACTCTGTGCATATTTAATCTGGTCTGTTACTGTCCATCGCACCCAGCCAAACGCTGATGGCATTATGGCTGTTGCTTGATCGACTGTAGCAAAATCCCCACCTCCCGTTGTCCATGGAGTTCCATTCTTATAGTTATTCCAGGTCACCTCGCCCTCTACCCAACCGGTTTGTGTCAATCTATTGACCTCAACCGTCTCACCAACGGGATCATCCCCGATCGAATTATTATAATAGTAGAGATCAAGGTATGCACTCTCAATTACTACAGAATCATCTAGTTCTGAGAAGTCAAATCCCAATATCCCCCTCCTATTATAGCTTACAATTGAATTCTTTAACCAGATACTGGTTTGAGCTCCATGATTGTTGCTTGATAATGTACCGTCTCTCATATAGGAATCAGCAGAAGAAGGCTGCACGGTCAAAGTACTTGATCCTCCAGAATTAATCGTAATCGACCCCGGAGAGTAGGCCTTCACATCAGGGTTTCTACCATCGTTGGTTACTCCGTACACATAATAGGAACCAGGTGTAATCCCCGTGGTATTCCACGAGCAGGTGACTCCACTCCCTTCAGGTGCTGCCGAACACGACCCTATTGCCGTTCCATTAAATCCTGCGTTATCGGTGTCATAAAACAGTGCCACCGTTACCGCATCATCAGGGTCGATTAGGTTGTATTTCACATTGTACAAATCACCTACCGTTACCACATCTACTGTTCCATCCGGCTCAGTGATGCTCAGCATCGGAGGGGTATTACCCGTTCCCGTTGAATTATTTATAATTAGTCTCGGCCGTTTTGATGGATCCGTTGCAAACTCTTTAGAATAGAAACGTGCTCCAATATTTGGGGTAGTAGTTGCAAACTTAATCAGCATATGGGCAACCTCAGACGTATTACTCTGTGCATATTTAATCTGGTCTGTTACTGTCCATCGCACCCAGCCAAACGCTGATGGCATTACGGCTGTTGCTTGATCGATTGTAGCAAAATCCCCACCTCCTGTTGTCCATGGAGTTCCATTTTTATAGTTATCCCAGGTCACCTCGCCCTCTATCCAACCGGTTTGTGTCAATCTATTGACCTCTACCGTTTCACCAACGGGATCATCCCCGATCGAATTATTATAATAGAAAAGATCAAGGTATGCACTCTCAATTATTGTAGTATCATCAAGTGCTGAGAAGTCAAATCCCAATATCCCCCTCCTCTGAAAGCCAGTTACTCCATTCTTTAGCCAGATACTGCTTTGAGCTCCATGATTGTTGCTCGATAATGTACCGTCTCTCATATAGGAATCGGCAGAAGAAGGTTGCACGGTCAATGTATTTGATTCTCCAGAATTACCAGAATTAATCGTAATATGCCCTGGAGAATAGTCATAAACCGGGTCGCAGGTAAGGTTATTGGTTATGCCATCAATATTCGTTACTCCATAGATATAATACTGGCCGGGTGTCATGCCAGTTGTATCCCACCCTGTAGTTCGGTTTGTCCCTTCCGGTGATCCAGTGCTTATGAGGGTACCGTTAAATCCGGAGTTGTTATTGTCCCTATAAAAATCAACCGTTGCAATATTATCAATATCAGTCAGGGTATATTGAATATTGAATGTATCTCCGACTGTCACCGTATCTCCATTAGGTTTGTTTACGTTTAAAGTTGTGCGTGAATCAGATCTGAGCACATTATTCATTACAGCAAAAACGGATGTATTGTCAAGATATGGGCCACGCTCCGGGTCACTCCCTGTTGCATGTATTGCAAACTGAGATGCACCGACACCCCGGGCGTAAAGCGGTACAAGACTATTTGAATGGCCCCGAGTATGCCATACCCAGTAAACTCTCTCTCCATTGTCTATACGATTGTTGGGAGGATTTGTACTTGTATCCTCCCAGCTTGCACGGACGTTACCGGCGATGTTTGTATAAACCTTTTCCTTGCTTAGAGTGTTACTGTTTACTGTAGTTATTGGATTAGAATCTTTCGGGTAGACATTAAGGCCTGCCGTAAGATAGCCGCATTCGTGATCTGACGTTACTATAACTAAGGTGTTGTTCCAGGTAACACCGGGTGTACTATTAATAAAATCAATGACGGCCTGCACCGCAGCATCAAAATCTCTCTGTTCACCAATCATATCATCCATTATATTGGTATGCCCTGCCCAATCAACAGCTCCACCCTCTATCATGAGAACAAAACCGTTTGGATTGCGGGACAAGACATTTAAGGCCGCAGTGGTGCTCTCTGCAAGTGTGGGGTTTTGAGTATCAGTTCCAGTAAAATTAGCTTTACGGTAGACATGCTTAAACAGGCCTGCCAATCTGGTTACATTGGGATTGTTCGAAGCGTTTATCAAGTTCACACCACCATCCTGGCTAGATAACCACTTAACGAGGGTGTGTTTTCCAAGATCTCCACTTTCATTAGACAACTTATTTCTGATCGCGGTATTAGTGTACGCAGAATTGAATCCGTCTCCAATGACAACATCTGTTCGTGGAATAGTTGGTCCAAATCCACCACTATAGCGTCCACCCGTTCCGGTTGTATTCGGATCCTCAAAAAGTCCTTCATCAGCTAAGGCATAACGATTACGACGACTACTGTTATGGGCTATCCAGGTACCTACTGTAGCATGGGAAACTGGTACAGTACTGATAGCTCCGCTTGCAATACAATTATCCTTAGCCACCTCTCCAATGTTTAAAAAACGGATGTTACCGCTTGAGGAAACACAGACTCGTAAGTTTGCGGTCTTGTTACCGGTATACATAGCTGTTGATGACCCTGCACTGTCTGTTATCGCTCCCGATAGCACATAATTAAAATTTGTATCCCAGTACGAAGAGCCATTATAGCTACCTCCGCTAGGATACGTTGATACCCAGTGCTTTACCCAGTTTGAATCCGTTTGATAAGCTGGCACCGAACCTGTATAAGCATTCGTAGCTTCGATATGTTTTATTCCACAGCCATCGGTAATCATGAGAATAATGTGTCTAGGGGTGACGGCAGAAGAGGTGGTTGGTAAAAGAGAGAAAAGGGTGAAAATCAGCATTAAATATGGAAAAAGGCGGGGGAAAAAGCTCTTTTGTTTTATATTTTTATCTAACACTCTATTTATTACCATAAAAATTTTCCTTTAGTAACTATTTGTATTTATACTGGTTTATTTTCTCACTGTTGGTCTTGCTGTTGGTCTTTATTCTTTATCTCTAACCAGGCCCTGAAAGAGAATGTGTCACTTTCAATATCATCATTAAACCCTTGTACACACAAAACATCATTTTCGCGAGTCAGTAACTCGATAGCAAAATCAGTAATATCTGTAGGGCCCGTTGATCTACAACTGTTTTGACATATCTTTACACCATTCAGATATGCCACATAGGGACCGGGAGTGTCAATGTGCAGTAAAATGCTCTCTATTTTATCTTCTTTATTGACATTAATTTTGCAGCGGCTATAGACGCACTGATAGCGGCCTCTCATATCATTGAGTTTAACTTGGTCCGTGTTATTCTTGCCATAGCCAAAGCCACCAGATCCAATCTCCCAACTAGATGCATCAAAATCTGGAAATTTCCAATCAGGACCAGGATCTCTATCACCTTTACAGTACTCCCACTTTTCACTAGAAAATAGTTCAAACGGTGCTGCCTGAACATTACGTGTTGTTATCACAAGCATAAAAAGTGCTAAGGAAAGTGAGATCAAATAGCTCAGAGTTGAATTAAAGAAGCCTTGTAGCCTGCCGCCATTTGTATCAAGTAATGCAGGAGCATTGGTAAAATTGCAAAAAGCTAAAGTACTAAAACATCTATTATTTTTAGTTCTTATTATTTGATTATGACTTTTCATTTTAACATCTCCAAAATAATAATAAGTGAATTCCAGAGAGACATTTTTCCTTCATCCACTCTTCTCAAATTCAATAGTATAAGGTTTGTCTCATAACATCTTTGACACTTAGTATAATTTTCTGTAAAAACAGGAGAGTATACAATGAACCTAAAAAATAACACCAATGATAAAGAAATTCAACTTAAAAAATAAATGCCTTCAGTTAAGTGAAGCAGGAAGACGGTCGTGAAGATCGTAAGATAGGGATTGTATTCCTCTAACCATATGTAAGTATTAACGAGAGTGTGATAAACATTTCAACTCAAAGTTAACCTTTGGCATAAAAGGAAAATAGTCCAACGAAACCCTTGCCCCTCCTTCATCATTTGTTGCCAGATGTCTTCCGAGAGCTTCTTTCCCTATCTGGTGTCTCTGCTCTAAAAGAGTTATCTTCTTTGCTCCAGTAAATAATGACTTCATATTTATCCATTTAGACTTAACTCCTAACTTATATTTTAAAATGATATTTCTAACTTGCCGAACTTGATAAGCCTTGGTCCTGTCACCTTTTTTTAGACAATTAAAATTACCAGTATATATTATTGTACAGGGAGAACAGGCTGGTTCTTGATCATTTCTGGCTGCCTACAGGTAGGTAAACATTGTAATTTGTTTGTTGTTTGTGATTTGATATTTGTTTATTTTAACTCCTATTTGGCTTTGCTTCATCCAGGTTACGCATATAAAGGCACAAGGATTTTGCCGAAGGACTAATTTATTATGTGAATTTAGCGTACCGTGTTCACTTGTAACCTTGAAATCCCCGTTTGTTATAGTTAATTATTGCGCCCGTACTTTTTTCAACATCTTTCCAGAACTCCAGTAACTCCTCGTTTTGCTGTACCAAATACAAGCGTGATTGCATCTATCGGACACACATCTTTACATGCCCCATGGCCGATGTAACGTGTAGGAAACAATCAACTCAGATTTTCCATGGATAACCCCCAACACATCCTTCTCATGACAGGCCAAAACAAGATCCGCAACCAAGACACTTGGAATGGTCGATAATCGGATGTAATGATGTGTGGTTCGGTAAGACCAGCATCAAATTCTTCTTTCTTCAGAGATTTATTAATTTTTGAAACTCTCAATTTATTACAAAGATAAACAGCAATAACCAGCAGGATCACCAAAAAATAAAGAAAATTCTCAATGATCATCCTAACACCTCCATCAAACTATTATTAGATTTGGTAACACTGTTTTCGCAAATACGTTTTCGGTTTAGCAACTACCGCATGAGCTGTCTGACATGATGCGACAACTCCACTAATCACAAGTAAACCATTCTGTTAGTAAGTAATAAAATCACTAATGAAAAATTATATTATATAGCAAAAGATATACCTTAGTAAAACTACCATACTAAAGGTCTGCTAGCACACGAGATACAATTTTCGGAGCCCAAAAGAGCGCAATTTAACTGAAGGAATTATCAAACACATAAAATGTTAATAACCTGTGGACAAATCATTATTGAGGTGTAGTATGACACGATATGTCGATATTAATTTCTCCCTTTTTTCGTTGTAAGATAATTTGAATTCTTTGGATATATCAAATTGAAGATATAACCTGTCAACTTCAGAAAAAAGAGCAGGAAAAAGCATACAGATTCATTAGTTTGTAGATCTGCTTTTTGTTATCTTATCGGGTTAACAAATTGGGTTGCCACGATAAACTATCAGTGTCAAATGTATCGTGAGATGTAGATTCCTGATACAACAAGTGTTATCGTTGCAACAATAATACTTGAAGCATAGGGGTTTTACTCGACAACCCTGTAGTGAATCTTTTTGAGGCGAACTACCCAGGAGTGTATTGTATGGTAAGAACTTGACAATACTATGTTCATATTTTTCCAGAGAAGAAATCCCGGAAAATATCTTACTGCAAACCTAACCATTAGCCTGATCATCATGAATAAAAAATAGACGAAAAGGTCGATAATGTATCTTGTGGGAGCGTATTTTACATTGAATGGGATGAGAATGGGTGACCCTAATAAGAGCCTGTTGCACAAACCCTATTTTTCCCACAAAAGAGATGAAAGTACGTAAGAGGAATGATATACTGAGCTCATCTTAAAGAAAGGGGGAAAAGCTATGGGTTATAATTTGATTGAGTGTAATAGGGAACAGCAGTATTTACTCCCACCGAGCCTATTGGATTGGTTACCGGAAGGGGATTTAGCGTGGTTCATACTTGACGTAGTAGAGCAGGTGGATCTGAAAGAGTTTTACAAGAAGTATCGTAGAGATGGATGGGGTAGAACAGCTTTCAATCCAAAGGTTATGGTGAGTTTGTTGGTATATGCTTACAGTATAGGCGAGAGGTCAAGTCGACGAGTAGAGAGTCTTTGTGAACGGGATATAGGCTTTAGAATAATAACGGCAAATCAAAAACCCGATCATTGCACGATATCGAGATTTCGCAAAGATAATGAGAAAGCGCTTGAGGGTTTATTCACGGAAGTACTGAAGCTGTGTGCTGAGGCAACAATGTTGAAGGTAGGAGTAATAGCCCTTGATGGAACAAAGATTGAAGCAAATGCATCATTATCATCCCCGCCAGAATGCTCGTCGGGCTACCGAATTAGCCAAGAAACAACAAGAAAAGATAGAGATGCGCAAGAAAGAGGAATCTGAACTAGGAAGAAAGAAACGAGGTAGAAAGCCAAAGCTACCCGAAGAGGTGAAGAGTAAGGAGGCAAAGGGAAAAATTACAGACCCTGAGAGCCGTATAATGAAGACGCAAGCTGGATATGTGCAAGGATATAATGCACAAGCAGTAGTAACCAATGAGCAGATAATAGTTGCTGCAGAGTTAACGCAGGAAGAAAATGACGTAAACCGACTCCATCCAATGCTCAATAAGGAAAAAGAGAATGTAAGGGACATATGGATAGAGAGAAGACTTTGGATAGGATTGGCAGATGCGGGATATTGGAGTGAGGGAAATATGGAAAAAGGACTACCAGATGAGCTGGAGCTGTTTGTAGCGACGAAAAAAGATTGGAAACAACGAAAGGCTCTGCGCGAACAAAAAGCGCAACGGGGACGTATACCGGAGGGTTTGTCGAAGCGAGATCGAACCCGCCCGGATGAATCCGTTCGGACGGGTGGAAAGAAAGTTATTAACAAAGCGTGGTAAACATCTGTATAGTAAACGGGGTCAGATGGTCGAATTGGTGTTTGGCCAGATTAAAGATGCACGAAGAATAAAGCGCTTTCTCAGACGTGGTATCGATGCATGTTCGAGCGAATGGAAATTGATTTGCGCCACGAACAATCTAATGAAGTTATTTCGAAGTAGAAAGGTTAGTTGGACCTAAGTGAGTAAGCAGGACATCTTTTGTATAAGTAAAGCAAGATATAGTTGAGAACACTCCAGGAATTATATTTTCCGTTTACGTTTTCACTGCATTAATTATCAATCATGCAAAAATTGAAACGTTAACGGTTTATTGATGCAGCAAACTTTGTATTACTTTATGCAACAAGCTAAAATACATAAGATGTTATATTTCTATGAGATGTTTTTGGATTGAGGTGGCATATAAAAACAATCTGAATGTTTCTTGAAGTTAAACCTAGCGTACATTGAGATGAAATAAATGTCCTTGATAATCAAAAATTGCGCCGTAACGTGTAATTTCCACTAATGCTAAATCTTGTTGCAGATTTTTCCCTTCCGTATACATTTGACCATTTATGCGTATGCGCCTTTGAACTGGGTCAGCATGAAACATATGTACAGAAACATCGATGTCAGGGATTTGTTCCTGTACATCATAGGGCAATTCACCAAAACTAGGAACGCCGATGTTGACTGCTGCTTGATGCGCTACATGTTTAGGGGTAACCGCACTTGTCGCAACTTCTGGGCTAACCATCTCTTCTCTACTGATTTCTGGTTTATTTACTGTTGTTGCTAATGCTACAAAACTTGCTGTTTCAATCTGTACCAACTCCTCGTCTATATCTTTTGCCAAATTATTCTCATATTTCTCTGGCACATTAAGACTTTCTTTTGGCGATTCTGCTAGATCAGAAACAATCGTTGGGAGTTCTTGTTTAGTAAATACGTGCTTACCTGTATTTGTTGCAATATCTACATCTAACTTAGATGCAGAAAGATTATCTCTTGAAGGTTGATGGGTTTCAGGATCAATATTTTTCTCGGCGGTGATTGAGCCGCTTCCAACAGGTTTTGCTCCTTGCACGACAGAAACATTATCTTCTGCATTCATGAGATTGACGTTTTTTAACTTCGATTTATGTGTACTCTTAATGGGTCGCATTGTGGTGCTCTGTTTTGCAACGTTCGCTCTCTCTTGCACTTTCTCAACACGAGTTTTATCTTCAAGTTGCGTAGCGCTACTAACTGACAAATCTTGAATGTGTTGCCGATCTTTATTCGTGAAATAGTACGTTGCGCTCCCTACAACAATCGCTGTAATAACAATCGCTAGCGATAACAGTACCCATTTTAACCAGGTATGCTCTAATCCATTACCATGAGAGCTGGTATATTCAGTGGAAATCGAAGGCGCTTGTTTGCCTAGCTTTCTTTCCCTTTCCGCTTGCTTAATGGATTCCAGAATAAATGACATTTGAATATCTTTCTTTCGTTAAATAAGGAGTTTCCGGACTCTCGATATTATTTATATGCATTTGTGTAATTGGCCCAACTACACCATTAGAAGGCAGTTTATGAGCTTCTTGAAAAGCTCTTACTTGATTCACAAGCTCTTCGGAATACACAAAAGGATGTGAAGATGATGGTTCTCGCCCTTGAAACTTGGCAAGCTTTTGATCTAACAAGGCAACTACCTCCCCTTCTTGTCCCGGCTTAATATGGGAAACCCCCGTTTGCAGGGGTCGCCATAACATTTCGAACTCTCCAATCCAATTAGTTTCAATCTCAGAAATCGCAACTAATTTGTAAACATCGTTCTCATTAACAATCGCGTGATCGCCTTCGATAGAAGCTACAACGATATAACTTGGACCAAATCGCTCTTCTGTGCTTTTTAATAGCACAGGTCGATTCAAACTAATAATCTTGTTTATCGAGCCCCTTCCATGATAACAGTGTAATTGGTTATTAATTGCATGTTCACATGGGCTTAGGTCTGTCGATGAATAATCAACTCCCCACAATCTAAATAGATGCTGATACGCTTTACGATAACTAGAGAACTTAATCTCATCTTTACTGTTGTTGTTCGTGCTCCCGCTATCTTTCTTTACATCTTCTATTGAAACGGATTCTTCTGAAACAAGAGCCTTATTTGTTTTGTTTTCTATTTTCTCTGCGACATCTTTGACGTTTTCATTATCTGTCGCAAAGCTTGCCGGTTTCTCGTTTACCCCTTCCTGGTTTCTCCTTTTTTGTTCTACTTTAGCTATTTGAACAACTTTTTCTTTTTCAAGCGCCATATGTTTTTCAAAAAAGGTTTTTTCTGCCGAAATAGCCTGCTTATTTACAACAACATTTTGCTTCATAGCTTCTTCAGAAGATGGAGTCAAAGCAATATTTTCTTCAGATTGAGGAAATAATGAATTGAGAAGAGTGCGAGTATCAAATTTGGTATTCAGATATGCAAATAACACTGCCCCAGAAATTAAAAGCGCAAAAACACTTGCTGTAAGAGTTTTAAGGAATAAGCCGTTATAAGCAGAAGCACTATCGAACACTTCATCATCAGATTGTTTAACAATTTTCGGAGAAATATTACTCGTTTTCATTGTGCATGCGCCCAGCAATATGCGGTCACATAAAATATTAATGAGACGCGGCACACCTCTAGTAATCTTATATATATGTTTAATGTTTGAAGGGCTGAAGATTTTTTGCTTTGCGCCGGCCACCAATAAGCGATGATTAATGTACTGGCCTGTCTCACGCAAACTCAAAGGCCCGATATGATAACGTGCAGTAATCCTTTGACTAACCTGCTCTAATTCTGGCTTTGCAAGTAAAGTTTTTAATTCGGGTTGCCCAATTAAGATAATTTGCAATAACTTTTGTTCATTAGTTTCTAAATTGGTAAGTGTGCGTACGTGCTCTAAAGCATCTATACTTAAATTGTGCGCCTCGTCTATAACCAACACGGTGTTTCTACCTTGTGCATGCGCTTCAATGAGATAAGTATAGAGTTTCTTCACATACTCTTTGATACTGGGTTGAAAAGCTGAATAATCTAAATGCAATTCATCACATATCGAAGCCAGCAACTCCATTGGTGAGAATTTTGGGTTAATGACAAAAGCAATATCAGTTTTATCTGGAAGCTGCTCAAACATACAACGGCATACAGTGGTTTTACCGGTGCCAATGTCGCCCGTTAGGCAAACGAATCCACCTTTTCGGGTTACACCGTAGATTAGATGAGCTAACGCTTCTTCATGTTGCTTACTTAAGAATAAGTATTTAGGATTGGGTGCAATTGAAAAAGCAGATTCATCAATATTAAAAAATTGTCCGTACATTTTATATACTGCGCGCGTGACGAAGACACACAACAGATAGCCTTCTGGTTGTTAAGTTTATTTTGAGTATACTCTCAAGAATATACTTTATTCAAAAAACTTAGAGTAAGGTTGTTACAGCATATGTGTATGAAAAAAATGAAATAGATGATAGGAAATTGCTTAATTAAGATGTTGTAAGGGTAGCAAAACAGTGAACAAAAGGCAAGTGTCTTTTGTTCATTTACCCCGCATCGATCTCCTTTGCTTTCTGGCAAAGCCAGTAACAGTGGGAGTACTCTGTTTACTATACCCATCACGAATTGGTTTTCGGTTTTCAGAACCCGATTTCACATAAAATTTAGACCTTTCTCAATCATAAAATCCTCGACTTAGCATTACTCAGCCTCTGGTTTTATTCAATAGAAAAATCAAAATTTCAGGAAAACTCTTGCCCTGAAATTCCAAAAACCACTTTGTAATGGGTATATCTTCGTTATTGTAGTTGATGTCAAGGGTTGAAAGACTGATCCTGCTATCCTCGAAATCGGCAAATTAAGGCGTAGGGTCAAATCGAAATCGCCGATTAAGATCGGCGGAGAGTAGAGAATGAAAGAGTCTTACAATGAAGGAGTAGCGAGTCACATTGGCTCCGAGTCATGCATCGACGACCCGCAAGGGAGTTGAGGAAGCATTGACACCAGCCCGACGCGCTGCATTCTGGCGGGGGGGGGAGCACAGGCAGGCTATTGAGCACCTTATGGATATACCTTTTTTATCCTTGGGGGAGGAGTACTTCTGAATGAATCAATTGTTTAATGGGCCTTTCTTCCAATCTTCTATGTTTTCTGGCATGTCAAGTGTGCTTGGGTTGCCAAAAGAAGGCCAAGTTGTGTGACCACTAACTAAATCGTCTATTGCTTTCTGGGGGTCATCATATGTGCCTAAACAGTTCCTTCTAAACATGATGTCATATTCGTTATGAGTTTGCACAATGTAAAAAGTACCTTGTATGGTTTTGTGAAACCAGTAGTCCATTTTGTTTTCTAGTGATTTGTTCATTGAATGTATACTCATCTGATAATGGTTTTCGGATAAAATCCGGTACAAAACTGAGCGAGTAAAGTCCTCGGCGTCTTTTGTCCGGGGGTAACTGCAACCAAGATTTGGTTTCCAGTAAAACCGAAAACCAAAACGGTTTAGTATATTATCGGCAGATTTTCATGAATGTTTAAAATGTTTTTTTAATAGAGATGGGTGATTTTGATATCGTTGACAACTAATGTAGTGTTTGTATAAAGGGTTAAGGGGGAGGAGTTTGAAAACACAGATTTATTGGGAGATCAGAAAGCTATGTGGGAGAAAAACCTTCTAGCGGGATTTAAAATCAACATTTTGTAATAAGTTCGATGTCACCGGCGGGACAGCGATTCGGCTGTTAGTTTCTTTGAAATTGCAGGCAATAAAATATTATTTTTTAGTAATCATATTCCGACTTTCTTTTTAGTCCTCGAAGCATATAACTACACCATTTAAGTAGTTCCTCTTCATTTCCTTTGTCAGCTAAAGCGAATGAATCATAATTTTTGTCGATCATGATAAAAAAAGCGGTGGGGTTTATAATACGACCATGATCAACATTAAAACCTTGCTTAACAAGCGCGTTATATGTAAGCAATCGCACTGTTCTTCCATTGCCATTGTCAAAAGGATGAATCTACGCAAAACGATGATGGAAAAGAGCTGTTTTTAGAAATTCATGTTTAGGGCTATTTTTAGAATTCATAAAGTTGAAAATCTGGTATATTACATAGTCCTGTACACAAATTCATTTTAATAATTCCCGAGAACTATTTGAAATAACCGGGAAAAATTTATTTATCAGCTCTGCGATAATCAAACCACAAACTACACCTGTAGTATTTGCTGCCATATCTAGCCAGTCTCCGTAACGATTTACATATGGTTGCAACAATTCGATAGCTCCACTGTAAGCAATAAACAACAAACCGAATAGTATCCACTTATTTGGTTTGCGTAAAGCTGTTGGAAACATCAGAATTGCATAAGCAATCAAATGGTGGGTTTTATCAGTTCCTGGCACCGATGGCAATTTTTCCAATGGCCAGAGAGATAAAGTCGTTATGACTGCGAGAGAAAACAGGGTGGAAATAACCCAGTTGGTTTTTATAAAGGTCAGTAGTTTAATCATTCAAACTTGTTCAGTTTGTCTTTCATGAATCTAACTGTTTATATGAAAATCAGCAAATAAGATATTTTCCCTTTTGCGTATTTGCATTTTGCTCCAATTTTCAGTGGCATCATATGCTGAAATATAGCATAAATCAACACACATGTCAGTTTATTTATTTCCCAGTTAAATATACAGACTCAATAATTGATAAAAATCTATGGAACTTTAGTTACATTTAGAGGGTATTTTGTTGCATAAAATATGTAACATTTGTGACATAAAACTGCAACGAATGTTACACTTTGTAAAAAGCTCTTTTTTGAGAATTTTTATCAGGATTATTCTCGCAGGAGACGGAATGCTAAAGTGTAGCGTGAAAACAAATGCTCTTATCTTCTGAAGACAATTTTGCCATTTGTAAAAGATAGTACTTGACATTATCTTAATGTTGGGGTTATCATTTTGCGCTGCGTGTCTGTCTTATGTTTTTAGCATAATATTAAAACAATGACCGCTTTAGTTAGTCTAGTTATGAGATTAATTCAATTGCGTCTCTTAAAGTCATGCTTTGTTTTACTCTTGTGCTTTTCAATCCTTCCGGAAGCTGTTTTCTCATTTGAAGATACTCTCGATAGAGGAGAAATAGGTTTTGCATCTTCTGATGGAACGAGCTCCTGCAATGAACACCACTGTCCTGTTGCCCCCAATCAACCGTGTCAACATTGTCCAGTCTGTTGCATCGTTTCCCATTTTTTCACAAATCAATCAACTGGAATTACCCTCCATTTTAACAACGCATCTCAACCATGTTCAATACCTGAAGAGGTCCTTTACAAAGAGATCTTTGCAAATACGCTCTTTCACCCTCCACAATCACTTCTCTCGTTCTTCCATTTTTAATTCAACTGTTTTCCCTTTATCCTTGATTAGGTTAAAACATGGAATAGTTGCTCTCTAACACAACAATACAGCAGGACTCATACTTGGTTCAAGCGCATGTATTGCTCATTGCACACTATTTTGTAATCCATGTATTAGCCAACAAACAGTTATTCAGGATATTACAGACGAGCATTTATTTTTTTGACAAACTATGTTTTGTGGAAACTGCACTTTAATCCTTATGCAACACTTCAGTAAACAACTTATATGAGGTAATAGATGATCTATTCGGTACGTTATAGTAAAAATGCAGCTCTTGTAACACTATTTACTTTAACCCTTACCCTGATTTCACATGTATCGATTGCCCAGGAAGAGATAAAGTCTGAAGCTATCAACCTTCAAGAGTGTATTACCATAGCATGTGAAAACAATTTACAACTTGCAGCTGCAAGAAACCGGTTAGGCACCGCCGAGGCCGACCGCATCAGGGCCTCATTCCTTTTACCTTCAAACCCTAAAATAAATACGAGGATCGGAACAAGAAACGCACCGTCACCTGTAGGCAGAGATACAGACTATTCGTTTTCGCTCTCTCAGGAGTTTCAGGTTTATGGACAGAGACGAAAACGAATAAAGGTATCTAATAAAATGGTTGAAAGGGTAAAATTTGAGATTGCTGACTTAGAGAGAAACATTATCGCGCAGGTGAAGACAAATTTCTTTGAGGCGTTAACGGCCTTAGAAAATTTGAAACTACGCGAATATGTTGAGGGCATTTTTGATAAGTTATGGAGTGCTACCAGGGAACGGTACAACGCCGGAGCAATATCTGCACTGGAACTCAATTCAATACAGATAGGTTATGGACAGGCAAAACAGCAACTTCTTATTGCACAGAGTAACTATCAAAACAGCCTCTTAAATTTGAAGCTCCTTCTGGGTAAATCTCGGGATGAAGTATTGAATATCGAGGGTAAACTCTCTTATAAGAAGGTCCATACGAGTATAGATGACCTTTTGGTCTCTGCCTACAAGATAAGACCTGACCTAAAGGCAATGGGGCTTGAGAAAGAGAGGGCATCGCTGGAAGTATCATTACGTAAAGCAGAAATAGTTCCGAACCCAAGCATTTCAGGATTTTTCAGCAGAGAGGAGGGAGACGATGATATCGTCGGGGGTCAGGTGTCCGTTTCGATACCTGTATGGGATAGAAAACAGCCCGAACTAAAAAGGGCTCGGACTGCGAAAGAGACAGCAGGCATTAATATAAAAAATAAGAGACTGGAGATTCAAAAAGAGGTGGAGACTGCGTACCGTACTTTTATGGCTACAAAAGGTGGTATAACTATCTATACTGATGAAATTATGCCTCAGGTTGATAAAAGTCTTGAGCTGAACAAAATATCATATAGAGAGGGTAAGATTAATTTTATCGGATTCTTAACTGTGCAAAAGAGTCTTTTGGAGACCAGAGCGGCATACTTAGAGGCTTTGCTTGCTTACAATAAAGCCATTATAAATCTGGAGACAGTTTCGGGAATGAAATTAATGCCATAATGCGGTGCAAACAAATGAACGATAAATCATAAGAGGTTTTAAGATCCTGAAACGTATCAAAACTCCCCATCACGAGAGGTAAAAAATTATGACAATGCGATTGTTAATGATTTTGATTGTGCCGTTACTGCTAACTATTCATCTTTCATGCAAGAGGCATACAACGGAAGTGACAGGTTCGACGGAACATGGTGAACATGCTCAAGTTAGGCATAGAGAGGGAGGACATACCGACACGCAAATGGTACCCATCTCTTTTGGAGAGATGTGCACTCTTTGGGATTGCTCTTGAAAATGGCATGGTATTGGTGACATATTTAAAGCAACTTATCCGTGACGGACTCTCATTAGATGAGGTCTCAATTAGAGGGGCCTGTCTCAGACTACGCCCTGTCCTTATGACGGCAGTAACCACAGCATTGGGACTTATACCATTACTCCTTGCAACCGGTACAGGTAGCGATGTACAACGGCCGCTTGCAACAGTAGTTGTAGGAGGGTTGGCGACCTCAACAGCCTTAACACTGTTGGTTATACCGGCACTCTTCAAATGGTTTTCTGTTCCACGAGAGACCAAATTCACGTGATGAAAACTTAACAAAATCCTATTGAATGTGCCCGGTGTTATGACAATTGTGGTCGGACAAACAAAGGCTCTTAAATACCCGCTAGTCAAAGATAGCCAATTTCACTCTTTTTATTGTAGATCGAGTGTTACTCATCCTAAACCGATACAAGAGCGTTTAGGATGAGGGCACTCATTGAACTGAACAGCCGGCTCATGATACCTCATTTTTCACTGCCGTGCCGGTTGTCGAACATTTTTCCATGACCTGGAATAACCCAGTCTGCAATTTTGTCTATTTTGCTCCTGTTTTCATCAAGGAGTTTTTGGTCCCAGGCTATTGGATCTTTATCCGGTGTTTTTTCCTCTGTCCACCAAAGATGGGTGAAGGCATAAGTTCCCTTGTTTGTATCGACAACAAGTGTAGCATCCTCTTTCGTATGTCCCGGGGTTTGGAGCACCTTGATACCTGAGGCAATTTCGTATCCATCCGGATGGTCTCTCCAGAAATCTCCTTTGTAAATACCCCAGAAATCGATGACCTCAGCATTGGGAAACAGGGCTATATTTACCGTATGATCAGGGTGATGGTGGCTGATAAACACATGGGTTACATCCTCTGTTTCTATTCCGTTTTTCTTCAGTCCATCAATTATTAGGTTTCTGTCTGTAACCATACCGGGATCTGCCACAACAATAACTCCATCTCCCTTTATGAGAGCTACCGTTCCTGCTACATGCCGTGCACCATCATCTGCCTTCCCAGGGATGAGCTGTCGTCCTTCAATAGGTTTAACGTATCCTTCAGTAATTACGACAACTTCATTTTTATTCGATGCAGACGATACTGATGGAAATAGTAGAATAGCTATTGCAAAGATACATATGAAAATTGAGAATAAATTTCGCATAAGATTTGTTTCCCTTTTTAAACAAGAAATGTTGATAAAATTACTAATAATGCATACCGCAAATAATTGTCCCTCAGAAAAAACAGGAATCTCAATCGTTTGATGAACGATAGAGGCCTCTGGATAAAACCTTATCTATCTTATTTCCGAATTTTTAGAAAGCAGGTAAAATGTACTTATACCTCTTTACCTGCAGTAAGTCAGACACTTTCTCCAGGCCCGCCCGACCAATTGGCCGAGCGGGTAAAACAGGAGCGACAGGTTCTGGTTATCAATACCACAAACTGTTTTATTATTGCCAATCTGAGAACTATAGCAGTTAGACCGAAAAAGATAACCAGGAAAAAAATAAAACTGCAACCGGTAAATATTATTGAGTCTGTTCAATGTGCGGTAAGAATTTACCGTTCATGGTTACTACCATACGGTCTTCACCTTTGTCTCCAACAACTTTTTTGACCGTTAGCTTGAAATCGATTGCCGACATAATTCCATCACCAAAGATTTCGTTCATAACATCCTTAATACCGATACCATAATGAAGGCATACCTCAGTCATGCGGTAGATGTTTGGCTCTTGGATGACGGATGGATCATATGATCGCATAGGACATTTTTGCATCTCTGCGATTAGGTCATCGGTAAGTCCGGGGACGAGTTCCTTCATTTTCGATACAGCTCCAGGTTTGAGCTGGGCTTGCCTTTGAAATAGTTGTGCAACATATACATTACAATAGCCGAGAGGATCTGCTATCTCATCATAAGTTTTTCCAGATGCTTCCTTTGCGGCAAGAAGTTTAGCTACAATTTCTCTCTTTTCCATAATTTTACTCTCTTTCGTAAAAAAGCTAAAGATTACCTCTACTTTTAAAATTTAAAATACAATTGCATGAAAATGTTGTCGTGCACCACCTCCCATTTTTCAAATAAAGTTGACTGATTCTAACGTTAGCTTACCTATTTTGAAAATCATTCATTAGTACAAAAAACGGATCTTGGCTTTTAGTATCACATGCAATGGCGTGTTCTGGAGACTGGCACAGCTTCGAGTGCCTGTATCCATTCCAATATTTCAATATAATTGTTTCGATTTTTCAAATTAAGTACTTATAGCAAAAACTCGGCAATATTATTGATCCCTATCTGATTATGTATGGATAATTCTCAGATTATAGCAGAGGTGTGTGTGCAGGCAAGGTGAGATTAGGGCACACGAAGTGTACATACAAAATACACCCTATGTACGGGATGGGGAAGACTATTGGGTATTTAAAAAAGTGGCTAAGTTTGTATTGGTATTAATGATATCGAGTTTTCTTCTAATATTGTTACGGTGTCTTTTTATCGTGCCGGGAGTGATAGCTAAAAGTTTGGCCATCTCTTTGTTGGTAAGGCCATTTTTTACCATATTGCAGATCTCAATCTCTCTTGTCGTTAATTTGACGCTGTTATCTGTTAGTCTGGAGCCAAATGAAGAGACTAACTCCTCCAGGTTTTTTTGGAGGAGCTGCATATACTTACCTTCCTCCCCGGTCAGTCTCAGTTTTTGTATAATTGGTAAGAGCAAATTTTCTGCATTGGCAACGACATTCTCTTTTATCTGTCTCTTTTCCACCTCAAGCTGCCCAAGCATCTCGCTAAGCGCTATGTTCTTTTTCTCTAAAGCTCTTTTTTGCTCCAGAAGCATCTCCTGTAATCTCTTTCGGTCGGTTATGTCTCGATAGACCGATCTGCTGTAGAGAATTGTACCCTCTTTGTCTCGAAAAGCAGTTGCATTTAGTAAAACTTCCATTTTACTACCGTCTTTCTGCTTCAGTTGTAATTCAGCATTGTTCACTTCACCGCTGTTCATAAATTTCTGGAACACTTTTTTAGCCTTTTCCATGCAATCTGGATGATATAAAAAAAACCTCTCTCTACCAAGAACTTCCTCGATCTTGTAACCGAGTTTTTTTGCTAGTGTACTATTGCATTGAATAATCCTTGCAGTTTTTACATCGACGGAAAGATACATGTCGGGAAGGTTTTCATATAAGTCCTGATACTTTTTCTCCGACTCCCTGAGATCTTCTTCAATCTTTTTGCGCATGGTATTTTCTCTCTGGAGTTTTTTGTGTTCCTCTATAAACTCCTTTGTTCGTTCCAATACTCGCAGTTCGAGTCTTTCATTGAGTACCTTTAACTCGTTCTCGGTCTTTTTTCGTTCAGTTATGTCGCTAAACGTAACAACGGAACCGATAATTTTACCATTTGTAATTACTGGATAGGACATATATTCTACCGGGAAAGAACTACCATCTGCCCTCCAGAAGACTTCATCGTCAACATGTGTGCCTTTTCCTTCCTGAAAGGCTTGATAAATTTTACACTCTTCTACGGGAAGTTGGGTACCATCAATACGTTTATAGTGAATGACGTCATGCATTTTCTTTCCAATTAACTGCCCTGCATTACCATATCCAAGTAATTTAAGAAAAGTCCTATTGACAAATGTACAACAACCATCTGTGTTTACTCCATAGATAGCTTCTCCTGTTGAATCAAGTAAAAGTTGAATCTGCTCTCTTTTCTGTTTTAGTTCCTGTTCCGCAGCTTTTTTTTCGGTAACATCAAGTCCGTACAGATTGACATAGCCTTCATGTTTCACAGGGATGAAGGTGAGGGAAAATAGAGAGTCTCTAAAGGGTTCCTCTCTCTGCTTGCTTGATCCTGTTGAGAGTACGTTGGCAATAATTTTGTGAATGTTTTCTGGTACTCTCTCTTCTTGTTTACAGTTCCACGTATCTAAAAAGAACATTCCCGCTTTGTTAGAGAAGAGGATTGTACCATCATGGGAAATCCTCAGAACCGGATTAGGGTTCTCACTGGGAAATTTTGCCAGCGATCTTACTCTTGCCTCCATTTGCTTACGCTCAGCAATATTGGAAAAAGCGACAACAGATCCAACTATCTTATTATTCTCGCGAATAGGATGGGACATATATTCCACAGGAAATGAGGTACCATCAGCCCGCCACAAAACCTCGTCGTCTATATGAATCTCTTCTCCTTGACGAAAAGATCGGTAGATTTTACACTCTTCAAGGGGATATTGGGTACCATCAACCCTCTTATAATGGATGAGATTATGCATTTTAGCCCCAATAAGTTGATCTGCGTTGCTATATCCTAGCATTTTGAGACAGGCAGCGTTTACAAAGGTACAATTCCCTTCATTGTCAAGCCCGTATATTGCCTCTCCGGTGGAATCAAGGAGAAGTTGAATCTGATCCCTGTTTTCTCTATGATCAGTCGTACGTTTTCTCAAGCTATCTCTCCACTCTTTACGAAACACATTTTAACTCTCTGCTATCTCAAAAAGATACTCAGGTATAGTGGCAATTGTCAATTCATGTTCAATTACTTCTCAAAAGCACGGAGGGTATGCTTTCGTTAGTACCCTCTATTACAGGAAACTGTTTATGAGAGATTTGATAAGAGTAGTAAAGTGGATATGAGAAAATTATTCAAGATGTTTTTTTCTCACTGTTCTCAATTGATCAACTTTCGCAAAATATACTCATCTTATAATAGTTTTCGGATAAAATCTGGTATAAAATTGAGCGAGTAAAGTCCTCGGTGCCTTTTGTCCGGGGATAACTGCAAACAAGATTTGGTTTCCAGTAAAATCGAAAACCAACTCGGTTTTAGTATAGTGGGGGAGAATTATCGGAAATGAATAGTTAAGAGGGTGAAAAAGATGAATCTTGGACATTTGTTTATGGTCTGTTAGTCAACAACGAGAGATGTGCAGAAAAGAGTGAGGGGAATTTAACTCGTTTTCCCTAAAGAAGAGTTAATGAACAATGGTAACCTATAAAAGTAGATTTTCCACTGTAAGTCGCGAGGTTCAACGTGAAATGCTCCCTTTAACGATTCCGATCGAGAGATGGATTGCTCGGTTAATGAAGATCGGAGACTAAGAAAGTTGAGACTGTTTCCCAACAAGCTCCATCATTCATGATTAACCGTATGGGTTCTATCAATTTCACATTGACAGGAACTAGACCGGATTTTAGAATGACACTTAAAAGATACTGAATAAAATTAGTTTTTGTGTGGACGTTTGTTGATAAAAAAACTTTCGAAAGGAGAAAAATGGAAAATTTTGAATATTATTTGAACAAAGGGGCAGAACTTGGCGTTGTATACGCTCCAAAATTATTATTGGCTATTGTTACACTCTTAGTTGGACTATGGATTGTAAAGATTATTGTTAAGTCTATTGCACGGGTTATGGAGAGGAAAAAGGTAGACCCGTCATTAGCTCCGTTCTTGAAAAGTATAATAGGCGTACTATTAAAAGTAATGCTGATTATTTGCATTGCAGGAATGGTTGGAATCCAGGTGACATCCTTTATTGCAATATTAGGTGCAGCAGGTTTAGCCGTTGGTATGGCATTGTCCGGAACTCTTCAGAATTTTGCTGGAGGTGTAATGTTGTTAATTTTCAAACCGTTTAAGTCTGGAGATTTTATTGAGGCACAAGGATTTGCCGGAGTGGTCGATGAGATCCAAATCTTTAATACTATTTTGAAGACACCTGACAACAGAACAGTCATTATTCCCAATGCTCCACTTTCATCAGGACCAATGGTTAACTTTTCAACAGAATCAAGGCGGAGGGTTGATCTTGTTTTTGGTATAGGCTATAACGACAATATTGACAAGGCCAAAAAGGTCATACAAAATATCGTAAGCGCTGATTCGAGAATTTTAAAAGATCCTGTTTCATTTATTGCTCTCAAGGAATTAGCGGATAGTTCGGTAAACTTTGTGGTTCGTGCATGGGTAAATGCTGCGGATTACTGGGGGGTGTTTTTTGATATGCAGGAGAGGGTAAAGAAGGCATTCGATAAAGAGAAGATTTCCATACCATATCCGCAAATGGATGTTCATGTAAACCAAACGGTTGCGTGAACTGTAAAAGCAGAGGGCGTTTAGCCCTCTGCTTTTAACAGTATTTATGATCCTTCCTTTACCACAAACATTCCCTCAATGTTGTCCATTAATACCATCTTAATCCTCTCGTGCCAGAGGTTTCCAAATTCTTCAATTTGCTCCTTTGATCCTGTCCCGCTGACCGAAAGTGGCATCAGCTCCCCCATCTTCGGATTCACCGGGAGCATGCTGTTCGTGTAAGAAACCTCTACCGATTTACCATTGTCTATGCGTGTAAAGATTGCGGAGCAGATAGCCCCTGCAGGAGGTTGACTCCCTTCGTCAAATGTTAAGAGATTATGTCTATTGAATCTTCCGCCTCCCAATCCATGAAATCCATTTTCTGCAGCAGCACCTGTGATCAGAGTGACAACTTGAGATATCGGGCCATTTACCTTGTATTCGATTGCACCTCGAAAGGTCACCTTTATTTCGCCTCTTACTGGAGTTTCGTCGCCATAGAGCTTCTTAAGTGCGATCTGAGTTAAACGGTATGCACCTGAGACTGCTGGGCAGGAGTGGCCTGCAGTTTTCACTGCGTCCCCATATTTGTATACGAAAGCTTCCTCTTTATCCATTGCTCCTAACGCAACGGCAAGCGGATCCTTTAATTTGATGGGTTCTACCTGATCAAAGAAATCTTTGTTAAATTTTGTCTGTCCTTCTGACATTACATTACCTCCACTAAAAAGTGCATAAAGGGAAAAAGAAATTATGAAAAAGAAGTATGTTTTGTACCGAGATCTTTTTATTACCATGCGATGGTGTCTCCTCCATAAATTACTTGGGCTTGTTCCGTAGGGAAAATCCTTTCATGATAATTGCGTACGATCCCAATCCAAGAACGATATTGATAATATTGAGGACCAGGGGTAGTTGCTTAAACCCTAAAAAGAGAGTACCCCAAAAAAATACAGTCCCGAAATGAAAATAGACTATTATGAGAAACCAGTTTAATGGTGTGAATATCTTCTTACAGTTTTCACACTCAAAGGTGTTCTTATTGCAAGATGGGATAAAACCATATAAGATGCTGGTAAAGGCCTTAAATTTTAATGGTTTTGAACAGCTCGGGCAAGATTGCATGGAAGTTTCACTGTCAAATTTGAGAAAATTAGATTATAGATTTAAAGTAAGATAAAATCAATCTCAAAAAATTTACGAGACCTTGTTAAGAAATAATTCATGGTCAAACTGTTTATACCCATCACGAATTGGTTTTCGGTTTTCAGAACCCGATTTCACCAGAACTTTAGATCTTTCTCAATCACAAAATCCTCGACTTAGCATTACTAAACCTCTGGTTTTGTTCAATCGAAAAATCAAAATTTCAGGCAAACTCCTGCCCTGAAATTTCTAAATCCACTTCGTGATGGGTATATCGTATCGCTTAGAATCGTTAAAATCCTAGGAGAGTGATGAGTCCATCTAAGTTTAAAAAAGAATCATGTTATTTAGGTACTCTCATTACGGCAAGAGAGTATTGCAGTGTTGACGAGTAATCCGGTATGAATAGAGTAACCACCGGAGTTTACGATGATGTATTTTCCTTAGACAGTTATGTGTACGGGGGCTCCAGGATCCGCACCCAAAAAAATAGTTTCCTGGTTAATAATTTGACACATTAATTTCTTCCATTTTACCCGTTACAAGATACACAATACGTTCACAAATGTTTGTCACACGATCTGCAACTCTTTCAATATTGTGTGCAGCCCATATAAGATACGTTGCACGGGTAACAGTCTTTGGATCCTCAATCATGATCTTTACAAGTTTTTGATAGACCTGTTCGTAGATCTCATCAACCTGGTCATCCTCATTACATATTGCTCGGGCTGATTTATCATCCCGGTTTACAAATGCGTCAAGACTCCTCTTCAGCATGTCTACGGCCTTTTCCGCCATCTTTGGAATCTGAATCAATGGTTTTACAAGGGGTTGACCTTCATGCATAAGAACAATCTTCGCAATCCCTTCTGCATGATCTCCCATTCGCTCCAGGTCGGTGATGATATTTAAGACAGTTATCAGTTCTCTTAGATCAGTTGCAACAGGTTGTTGGGTTGCAAAGAGGCGGACACACATCTCCTCAATCTCCCATCGTTTACTATTTATCAGTGAATCTTCATGAATAACCCTCTGTGCTTCATCTACATTCCCCTCTTTTAATGCCTTTACAGAATGATAAACGGCCTTACTGACCATATCACCGGTACTGATTAAATCCTGTTCAAGTGTATTCATGTTTTTCCTGAAAGCCTCTCTCGTCATGATAACACTTCCTCCTTTCTATAAGAGATCTCTTCAGATTTAACCAAAATGACCACTAATGTAATTTTCCGTAAGCTTTTCCTTGGGTCTCGTAAAGATTGAGTTGGTATTTCCAAACTCAATAAGTTTTCCCATATAGAGAAAGCCGGTAAAATCGGATACCCTCGCCGCCTGTTGCATGTTGTGGGTTACTATGATGACGGTATATTTTTTTTTCAATTTTACCATTAACTCTTCAACCTTGAACGTACTGGCAGGGTCTAGGGCAGAACAGGGTTCGTCCATCAGTATTATATCGGGTTTTACTGCAAGTGCCCTGGCAATACAGAGTCTCTGTTGTTGACCTCCGGAAAGTTCATATGCTGAAGTGTGAAGTCTATCTTTTGTCTCTTTCCAAAGACCACAGTCCTCTAAACTCTCTTCAACGATCTTGGATATCCTCTTTTTGTCTTTAATACCGTTTATTCTCAATCCATAGGCGATATTATCGTATATTGTTTTTGGAAATGGGTTTGGTTTCTGGAATACCATTCCTATTTTTCGTCGTAATTCAACTACATCTAGACCGTCTGTATAAATATTCTTCCCGTAAAACACGATTTGCCCCTCAATATTTGATGAGGGAACAAGATCATTCATTCTGTTCATACAGCGTAACAAACTCGACTTACCACAACCAGATGGTCCAATAATAGCCGTAATCTTCATCTGGGGGATATTCAGGCTTATGTTTTCTAAGATCTGCTTTTCACCGTAAGACAAGCTGAATTTTCTGATCTCTATCTTGTCTTTAATACATCTGTTCATGTGATTTGTAGATGTGATTCTATTATAAGGAAAATATAAATTTAATCACATAATAAAATGCTGCGGTTAACAGTGCACCAGCGGGG
Source organism: Candidatus Scalinduaceae bacterium (assembly GCA_965222815.1). Classification (GTDB taxonomy): domain Bacteria; phylum Planctomycetota; class Brocadiia; order Brocadiales; family Scalinduaceae; genus SCAELEC01. The sequence continues at coordinate 1,685,307 of CBDCUS010000014.1, read as the reverse complement.
ATCGTTATTACCCATGAAATTATGATCTCTCTAATTGTGCGGAGATTTAACGAACTAAAACCTCTTGCTATTCCCACACCGAGAACGGCACCGACAAGAGTATGTGTTGTTGATACAGGTAAGGCGAGTTTAGAGGCCAGTACAATTGTTATGGCAGCGCCGAATTCGGCGGAAAAACCTCTCGTCGGAGTTAACTCGGTGATCTGCTTTCCAATAGTAGCAATAACACGCCATCCCCACGTGGCCAGCCCAACAATTATCCCCAAACCTCCTAAGAGAAGTACGAGTAAGGGTACTTGGGCCTTCATACCGACTATTCCCGATTTTATTGTTGCTAGAACTCCCGCTAATGGTCCGATAGAGTTGGCCACGTCATTGGCACCATGGGCAAAGGCAACGAAGCAGGCGCTCAAAATTTGTAAATAGACAAAGATTTTTTCTACGGTTTGGTAATCGGTACTGATGTGTTTCGTTTGGAAGAATTTTCCAAATCGGTCGGAGATGTTCTCGGTTTTTGTCAATAGATGGGATATTTCATCGGAAAGCTCACCTGTGACAGATTCTTTCGCCTTCCGAAGGTGCATGGTCACCTTTTGCATGCTTCTCTCCACCTTTGGATCAATAAGCTCACTCCCATTCTCTTCCCTCTCCGATGTCTTAATTCTGTTTACCAGGGGAAAACTGATGAGAGCGCCTAATAATCCAACTAGACAAGCAAGGATCAGGGCATGTGGCAAGGACAAATCAAGATGGAGATTTTTTAATCCTTTGAAAACCATGACCAGTGTTAATATTCCGACAACAAAGAATACTAAAAATGGTGTTAATCTTTTAGCTGATTTGACAGGAGTTTTTGAATAAAAAATAACCCTTCTTAAAAGGCAAAAAATGAGAAAGGAGATCGTTCCGCTTAAGAGTGGAGATATAACCCAACTGGCAGCAATCTGCGATACCTTGTTCCAGTGTATGGAGGAAAATCCGCTAAAGATGATGCCAAATCCCAAAACGGACCCTACAATCGAATGGGTTGTAGATACGGGCCACCCTTTGTAAGAGGCAAAGTTCAACCATGTACCGGCGGCCATTAATGCGGCGATCATTCCATAGATGTAACAATTTGGATTGTCAGAAAAGAGCGTGGGATCAACAATTCCTTTTCTCACCGTGTCTGTGACGTGTGAGCCCACGAGAAATGCCCCTGCAAATTCCATAATGGCGGCGACAAGGATTGCCTTTTTTAGGGTCAGCGCCCCTGAACCGACCGATGTACCCATGGCGTTTGCAACATCGTTTGCTCCAATATTCCACGCCATGTAGAAGCTAACGGATAAGGCGATTATTATGAGTATTGTGTCGACGTTCAAAAGAATCTTTCTCTAGAATTACTCAAGGTCTAGCAGGTTACGAATACGGTGGGCCAGTTTTTCAGAAGTGTTTGATAATGCTCTTATCTCTTTAAAAATTAATAACCACAATTGGAATTCTCCATGTGTGAAATGCTCTTCATTACTGAACATATTCTTTAGCAACTGTCTTTGAGAAACATCGCTTTCGTGCTCTTTCAGGGCAACAGCCTGAACCATAGTCTTGACCTTCTCCGCTTCACGACCCGTAAATGATGTCTCAAGGAGGTTATCAAACTCCTCAATGATGACTTTGACAAGTTCAAACGTCTCCAAATTTATTTTGAAAAAGGTTTCGATATCTTCCTTATGCACCTCTTTTACTGTGAGTTTTCTCAGTGTCATGAGCACCGCAATATCTTCGCAGTCGTCAGCAATATCATCTTGTAGTGATAGGATTTCGAGTAAAGCTCCCTTACTGATGGGCATAAAGAGGTTGCTGGGCAGATGGTTCCGCAATTCATTCTTTGTTGTGTCGGCCTTTGCTTCCAGTTTTGAAACTTCCTTCGCTATACGTGAAACCGATTTATGGTCGCCTTTTCCCAAGGCATCAAAAATATCTTTTAATTTTTCCACACAAAGGTTAACGTCCTGCATGTGCTTTTGCAGCGGGGCGAAGGGGGACTTTACAAATAATTTAGCTAATGTTCTCATAATCGAATGGGTAACAAGCTTTTACATATTTTAATGTGAAGGTACAATTGGACTCTATTAAAACAGAAATCCATAAGATTTCAATACTTATTTCAGAATTTCTCTTTATTGAGTATTTTTCGGAAAAGAGGTGGAAAAATCTTGGATTGTCGACAAGGAAAACTGATGCATTTGTCCCTTTAGCCTTTAAGTACTTAGCTTTTCGCATTTTGCTTTAACGTAGAGGTGTAGAGGGTTATACAGATAGAATGATTATTTACGATAGAAGTGAGTTACCACGTAAAGAAAATAAAAAAATAAGTTAAACAAAGAATCTGATTTTAATAGATTACACGTGATGAAGGGGATAACACCGATTGTTTGTGTACACTGATCACTTATATTTCTGGGTGGAGCAATTGGGTGGTGAGAGGTTTAATTTTCAATCATTCCTCTGAGCTATACTCTGCTTGCCACAAATCATAATTTTTTAGTAAATTTATCCATAAATCTGGAGTTGTATCAAAAGCTCTCGATAACCTGAGTGCCATATCAGGTGTTACGGTACCTCTTTCATTTAGAGTTTTTGAAAGAGTTTTTCTAGAGACTCCTAGAGTAGTTGCCATTTCAGTAATGGTCAAAGATAAAGGTACCAAATAATCTTCCCTTATAATTTTTCCTGGGTGTGTTGGTTTTCTCTTCATGTTATTACCTTATTAATGATAATCATCATAATCAACAATATAAGCATCTCCTTCTACAAACTCAAAAAAAATCCTCCAGTTACCAGTTTTTGTACGCCCAGCATAAGTAAGAATTGTGATTCCGTAAGTAGGGTGATAAATGATCCAATTGTGTAGAGAAAGTCCACATGCTTTCGGGGGAGATCTTTTCGGTATGCGGTGTTGCAGTCCGTATACCAAATATTACCAGTAAGGAGACTGATTGAACAATACTGAAAAATGAAACATCGCATCTTGATTAACGATTATACTTATTTTTTCAGTTCACCAATTAATAGGTGATCCCCAATCCATAGCTTTTGGTAGTCCGTGTTGATTTAACTTGTTCAGATTGTGGTTCGTTCCTCACACAATCTAACCATATTCGTTAGGGCTTTATTATTCCCCGCCAAAACTTAATGTCCCACTACTATATGAACTTCCAAACGTAAGTGCCAAAGTTAACACCTGATTTAATGCATCTTCTAACTCTTTTTGGGTTAGTGGTGACATCGGATGTATAAATGCTGAATAGAGTACACCATTACTTACCGCATATCGAGCATCTAGCGCTCTATGGAAATTTGACTCCATAATTATATCTTTTTGTTCTGCTGTAATTTCTGAATATTCTGTGATCGGAGCGATAATCCTCATACGATCATGCTTTGAATCCGAGATTAACGCCATCTTTACTTTCTGATACTTAAATACCACATACCCCTTTTTTTGCTCTATGATCTCAACATTCTCGATTACGATTTTCTCCATTTCATCTTGAGTCATCGGATTTATATCTGATATCGAACAACCACCTATGAACATGAATACAAACAATAAAACTCTCATATCCGTCCTCTTCTTCCCTAGTGGCTTAATGAGCTGCCCTTGTGCATGTGATTGTTATAATGACTGTTCAACACTTCTTCTTTACATTACGCTCTGGTGCAACATCAAATGGTACATTTCTGAACAATTTCCTAATAATAAAGTTAACAAGAGGTACGCGATGTCTGGCCCAGACGAATGTATCAACCGGGTTTGCCCCTAGGTTAGCTTTTGGTTCAAGTGCGGTTCTGCCTAATAACAGACGTGTGCAACCCATCTCTATGGCGGCCTGAACGCCTAACTGTAAAAGTCTGAAGTAAATTGGATGAACTGAATTAACATTATAATCGATGCCAATATAATAGGCAATGGCAACACCTCCATCTTTAATGATAGAGATAAACCCAACGATGACATTCTCTCTCTTTATGGAATAGCAGATAAAACAGTCACCTAAGTTATTGTATAAGCCAAGAAAGTAGCCAACCGGAAGAGTTGCAAGTCGCGTCTGTGATTTCTTTTCTACTTCCAGATAAAGTTTATGTAAATCTTTATCAATCGTGTTATCTATTTGAAGCTTTGGACACTCAAACCCTGCTTGATCCAGATTTTTAATAACCCTATTAATTCGACTACGATACTTTGAGGTCAAACATGTAAGGTAATCTTCAAAACTGGTTGTACTCTCTTCAAAATCTAACACCATATCTGGATCAGTTTGAATACGCCGGTAGCTGAAACGTTCAATAATTTGTGAAGGTTCAATCTGCTCTGCCTTTATATCTTTAATGAGAACAAAATCTATTTGTCCCGATAACTTCTCAGACCGCCTTATCTTATACAGAATTTCAGCAGTAATTCTCCATCCATCTTCTCTATTAAGGCTATTTGCGAAGGCAACACCATGTAGTCCACTGGATACCAAGTTACCACATACAAGAACTCTCTCATTGTAATGACTGAGGAGTTTTTCTTTGAGCCCATCATCAGCTTGGATCAATCTTGCTCCAGATATTTCTGCAATCTGACAGGCAACAATAACAACGGGCGTACTATGAGAATATGCAACTGCATACTTTTGTGTGGTATTTTCTGGCGCATTTTCCTCAATAGTTTCCAAGTATTTTCTGCTCAAAAAGATCGTACTGTTTTCTGCGATGCTATCCCAGTCTGAGCTAGAAATGAAATTAATGGAATCTGAAAATATATATTGATAATCGAGAGCCGTGTGACGTTCAACATGACGTTTCGTTTTATCTTTTATTTTTTTAATTATTTCCATACTTTGCTCGAAGAGTTATAACGCTTGCATAGGCACAGCCGAAGGCAGTCATCTGGATACACTTGAGTTTTTTATGATTTACAAAGCTTACAAGGTCTATAGCCATTATGAGTAGCCTCTTTTTTTGTACTATAAAATATGACATTTTCTCTATTGGGCTTTTTTGCACTACAAGATGGTTTGCAGTATATACCTGTTGTTTTTACAGCAGTAAAGAATACACCATCATACTTGATATTTTTACTTCCAATAAAATTGTATTTCTCATTATCGCTTAAACCTGAGTTATTTTGCTCAAGTTTCAATAACCGCTTTTTTACTGGTACCCCACCACCATAACCAACAAGTTCCCCATTACTTCCTATGATTCGATGACAAGGAATAATCAAACTCATTGAATTTGCTCCATTTGCACTAGCAACAGCTCTCACAGCTTTTTCTTTATGTATGGACTTTGCTATATCTAAATAAGAAGCAGTCTTACCGTAAGGAATTTTCATTAAAGCTTCCCATACACTTTTCTGGAAATCAGTCCCTACCGTTAAAACTGGGATATTAAAACTCGTTCTATCTCCGCTAAGATACTCATTAAGTTGCACTCTTACTTTTGACAATGTTGTATCATCTTTTTCTACAAAATCAACTCCGAGACCTTTTTTGATTCGATTATCAACGGTTGTCCTCATTCTCCTATACCTATAATCAAGCAAGCATAATCTCCTATCAAAAGAACCTAATATTAGCTCTCCAATCTTGGTCTTGTAATATTGAATATTAATTTGATTCATCTTGCCTACCTTATCTATATCCCTGAGAGATTTTTTAATAACCTTAAATTCCATATTTTTATCCAGCCACAACGCTATGCTCAAGCAACCACCACCTGTGAGGCTTGAAGCGACAGCCGCAATAAATATTAAATCGCACAGTTATTGGTGGTTGACTTCACTTATTTGATTATGCCCAGTATGTATGTGATCTAATAGGTTGCAAGTCCTTTATGGGAGAATCACGATATGGCGGGCATTATAAGTCAACCATTAGCCAAAGGCAAGGGCGAAGCCACGATGTTTTGTCTAAAGAAAATCTGTGAACCGTAAAATGTACTGTTCGTGTGTGGACGTACGTGAAGATAGAAAGATCTTATAAGGATTAATATCTGGCAGTGTTAGCACGACATAACAAAGTTTAATAATTTAGTCCCTTACAAAAATATCTTTGCCAAGTTTGGCAAAATATTTATTAAAGCGTTTTTCACGATATCTGACAATAATCAAATAATAAAAATCAGAAAACAAACAATTTCCAATAAATAAATTTCAAAATTCTTTACCCTGTTAAATTGCTTAGGATGATGTCATTACAAGAACTTTTAAATGTCGCATTTTATAAAAGCAAATTAAAATGCCAGGATCTATATTTAACGGGGCGAGCATACTGGCATGATCTTTCCTGCCTACCGATAGGTACGTGAATATTGCGATTTGTAATTAATTTCTTGACAAAACAGATTAGATGAAGTACTAGATAAATATTGTTAAAAGAGAGTGATCGCTTGTTTTTTCCAGTAATGATAATATTTTTTTAAAGTTTTTTGCTGCTCATTTTCTTTAATGCTTTAGGAGTAGAATTAATGCAAAGAAGTGTATGTACTCTTATTATTAATTTTCTCTTCTCCCATACATCTGCAATTTATGCAGATATCAGATCATACATAATCACCACTTTGCTTCATCGTTCTCGGAGCATTTCAAAAAAATTAATCATTATTGTAAATTATTTTTTAGCAAGCTGTTGTTTTTGTCAGATTTGTGGGTATGCACGTATACCCGCAACAACGAAATATCTTTAACCAAGACAAAAAGTTTTTGATTTTTACGGGTTGGGTGTGGATTGTAGATGAATATGCTTTGAAACCGATAAGGGCAAACTCTGAGTGATCAGTGGACGCAAAGTAAAGGGTTTTTAAAGGGTTGCAATAACCTTCAAGATAGCCTTACTGCCGAAGAGTAATTGTGAATTCTTAATAGAATTCATTTGATATCTTTGACAGTAAAGCTTTTTTTATGAAGAAAATGAAGGACTTTAATTTACGACAAAACCTGCGTAAGGAAAACGAAAATGTTGCGGACACTGAAAAAGCTAATCTTTATAATCTCATTTCTATTTTTTGCATCGAATCTATTGAGCGTTTCACAGACCGGGGCGCAGGAATTGCAGCCTTATAGTGCTAATAAGCGCTACTGGCAATATAAAGGAGAGCCTGTTTTGCTGTTGGGAGGTTTTAATAGTGCGCACAATGTGTTTTTCGTAGCAGATGTGAGTAATCCGCTGGGCAATCTTACAGCGTTGATGGATGAAATGGTAAATAACGGTGGAAATGTGATGCGCTGTGTTTTTGATCCTGGTATGGCTGCCGCCGATGGGTTTATCACGTCACATCAGAAAAGCGGGGGGAAATATGATCTCAATCTGTTTACCTCAGGAAGCAACTCATATTGGGGAAAGTTTGAGACCCTGCTATCAGAAGCAGATACACGAAATATTATTGTCCAAGTTGAGGTATGGGATCGGTTCGATTGGCAGCGTGAAAAATGGGACCACAGCCCGTTCCGGCCAGCCAACAATAATAATTACACGACATCTCAATCTGGACTGGCTGACAGCTATCTAAGCTATAGAGATAATCCTTTTGCACATGGTGTCCCTGGCCACCCAGCATACGAATCAGCCTCAAGCAGCCGAAAGGCTCAGTATGATTTAGTGCGTGGATTTCAGGAACAATACATCAGACATCTGTTATCGATATCTCTTCAATACGACAATGTTCTTTATACGATGAATAACGAGACTGAAGAAGAGGTGCAATGGGGGCATTACTGGTTGGATTTCATTAAAACGGAAGCTGATGCTGTAGGAAAGACCGTCTTTATGACTGATATGTTTGAAGAGGGAGCCTATATGCAATCTTCAACCAAATATGCACAGGCATTTGCAAACCCTAATAAGTATACGTATCTCGACATTTCACAAAACAATGCTATGCAAACCACAGGAGGTCCACAAGCCCATTGGGACAATCTTATGTACGTTCGTAACGAAACTGCAAACAGTATTCGCCCGATCAACAATACCAAGGTATATGGATCAGACAATTTTGTACCCATCGAGAGCTGGCATTTTAACAATTATGAACGTTACGGTGATTTGGCTGCGCAAAATAGTTTTTGGATGAACCTTATCGGAGGATGTGCCTCAGCCCGCTATCATAGGCCTACAGCAGGTATGGGGATCAATGATCGTGCCAAGGCCAGCCTTCGTGCCGCACGCAAGCTGGAAACAAAAATGAAAATGTGGGAATTGAATCCACGTAATGATCTTATGAGTAATCGTGGCACAGTTGCAGTCTCAGTAACTGAATATAATTTTGTGCATGAACCGTTTGTTTACGGCGAGGCATACCTTGCGGCTAAACCTGGTCAAAAGTATGCATTGTATTTTACCAATGGGGGGTCAGTCAATTTAAATTTAGATGCGTATACAGGTGTAAATTTTGATTTGAATTGGATTAATATTGATACCGGAAACTGGGGATCATCAACAACAATTTCAGGTGGAGACAGTGTTAAAATCGATGCTCCTGAAAGTAGCGCATGGCTTGCCGCCATTGTACGATCCAGTGAGGGATCAGCTTCTTTGACTGTCCAACCTGCTGCCGCAGATACTTATATACGTGATGGTGCATCATCGGGCAATAATCATGGAACTCAAACCAGTATCTGGCTCAAGAATGCAAATGCAGATTATCAGACGAGGGGGATATTAGCATTTGATTTCTCAACACTTGATGATTCTGCAGTAATTGAGAGTGCATACCTAGATCTCTACTATTTTGATAATGATATAGGAATTGATCCAGTGGGAGAGACGGTAGAGGTCAATAGATTGACACGAACCGATTGGGTTGAAGAGGAGGTGACGTGGAATGACTATAAAAACGCAACTCCATGGACATCGGCAGGAGGAGACTTTACGGTTACCGACCAAGCAACAGCCATAATGCCTGCAGCTTTTGGTTGGGTGCGATGGACTGTTACAGATCTGGTAAAATACGCACAGGGTAATACCTCTGAGATTGTGAACTTATTACTTAAGTTCGCTACAACCCCTGGTGTTGGAGCTCGTTTCTATTCTAAAGAATATACAACAGATCCCTCAAAACAGCCTAAGTTGATAATAAATTACACTACGAATGTTGATGCACTATCGGTATCGATTGCGGAGGTCAGCATATCGGAAAATGGAGGTAGCTCCCAGGCTACGTTGTCTCGTAATTCCGGAACATCTGGTAACCTTTTGGTAGACCTTACCAGTAGTGACGTGGCTGAGGCAACGGTCCCAGCCACAGTGACAATCCCGAATGGTTCTGATTTTACGACATTTACGGTAACGGGAGTGGATGACACAATAGTGGATGGCACGAAGACAGTGACGATCACGGCATCGGCCACAGGGTTTACGTTAGGTAATGATATTATAGATGTAACTGACGACGAAGTTGCTGCGCTATCGGTATCGATTACGGAGGTCAGCATATCGGAAAATGGAGGCAGCTCCCAGGCTACGGTGACCCGTAATAGTGGAACAGCTGGCAACCTTTTGGTAACTCTGAGCAGTAGTGACGTGACCGAGGCAACGGTCCCAGCCACAGTGACAATTCCGATTGGCTCAGCTTCTACAACATTTACCGTGATGGGAGTGGTTGATGCGATAGTGGATGGTATGCAGACGGTGACGATCACGGCATCGGCCATTGGGTTTACGTCAGGTAATGATACGATAGTTGTTACGGATGGCGATGTGGCTACGCTATCGGTATTGATTAATCAAAACAGCATATTGGAAAATGGAGACAGCTCCCAGGCTACGGTGAGCCGCAATAACGGTACATTTGGCAACCTTTTGGTAAATCTTGGCAGTAGTGACGTGACCGAGGCAATGGTCCCAGCCACAGTGACAATCCCGAATGGTTCAGATTTTACAACATTTACCGTGACGGGAGTGGCTGACGCAATAGTAGATGGCACGCAGACGGTGACGATTACGGCATCGGCAGCAGGACATGCAGCAGGTAATGATACCATAGATGTTACAGATGTAGACGGAACGGGACCGATTTCTTTGACCGTTCAACCTTCTGCTGCAGATACTTTTATGCGTGATGGTGCATCGTCGAATAACAATTTTGGAACCCAAACCAGCATCTGGCTAAAGAAATCAATTGTATGTTACAATAGGAGGGGTATATTAGGATTTGACTTCACAGCACTAGATGATTCTGCGGTAATTGAGAGTGCATACCTAGATCTCTACTATTTTGATAATTCGATCGGGGTTAATCCTGTTGGTGAGACGGTAGAGGTCAATAGAGTTACGCAGACCGATTGGGTAGAGGGGGAGGCGACATGGAATAACTATAAAAGCGCAACCCCCTGGACAACGGCAGGTGGGGATTACACGGTAACCGATCAAGCAACAGCAGTAATGCCTGCAGCGTATGGTTGGGTGCGATGGACAGTGACAGACCAGGTCAAATATGCACAGAGTAATACCTCTGAGATAGCAAACTTACTAGTTAAGTTTGTTTCCAGTGCAAGCTCGAATGTTGGTGCCCGTTTTTATACGAAAGAGTTTACAACGGATCAATCAAAACAGCCGAAGTTGATAATAAATTACTCTAGAGCGTGTTGCATAAAGTAATTAAATGTTCATTTTATAAATAAACAATCAAGGTTACAAGTTTTTGTATGATTGATGATTAATGCAGTGAAAACGTAAATGGAGAAAATAATTTCTGCGGTGTGCTCAACTATATCTTGCTTTACTTGTACAAAAGATGTCCTGATTCCTAACTTAGGACCAATTAACCTTGCCACTTCGAAATAACTTCAATAGATTATGTGTGGCGCAAATCAATTTCCATTCACTCGAACATGCATCGATCCCTCGTCTGAGAAAGCGCTTTATTCTTCGTGCATCTTTAATCTGCCCAAACACCGATTCAACCATCTGACCCCGTTTACTATACAGATGTTTCCCACGCTTTGTTAATAACTTCCGTTCCATTCGATCTCTCTTCGACAAACCCTCCGGTGTACGTCCCCGTTGTGCTTTTTGTTCGCTCAGAGCCTTTCGTTGTTTCCAATCTTTTTTTGTCGCTACAAACAGCTCCAGTTCATCAGGTAATCCTTTGTCCATATTTCCCTCACTCCAATATCCCGCATCTGCCAATCCTACCCGAAGCCTTTTCTCTATCCCTATGTCCCTTACATTCTCTTTCGCCTTATTGAGCAATGGATGGAGTTGGTTTACGTCATTTTCTTCCTGCGTCAACTCTGCTGCGACTATTATTTGCTCATTGGTTACTACCGCTTGTGCGTTATATCCTTGTACATATCCCGACTGCGTCTTCATTATCCGGCTTTCAGGGTCTGTAATATTTCCCTTTGCCTCCTTATTCTTCATCTCTTCTGGTGCCTTTGGCTTTCTACCTCGTTTCTTTTTTCCTTGTTCGGATTCCTCTTTCTCTCGCATCTCTATCTTTTCTTGTTGTTTCTTGGCTAATTCGCTAGCACGAAGTTCCAGACGCTCCTTACACTCTTGTAATCTCTTGAGCCTGCTCCTTCTGTCTTTCATCTCTTCGGGTAATTCATCTCCTCGATTCCTCTTACCATAGAGCTTATCTTCCGCTTTGTCTGTTTCTGTTGCCTCCTTGAGTATCTTTTTCACCTCTTGCTCTATATACTTCTCTGATCGATTCGATGATAATGATGCATTTGCTTCCATCTTTGTCCCATCCAGTGCCACTACTCCTACCTTCAACATCTTTGCTTCTGCACACAGCTTCAGTACTTCCGTAAACAAACCCTCAAGCTCTTTCTCATTATCTTTGCGAAATCTCGATATCGTGCAATGATCTGGTTTCTGATTCGCCGTTATTATTCTAAAGCCTATATCTCGTTCACAAAGACTCTCTACTCGACGACTTGACCTCTCGCCTATACTATACGCATATACCAACAAACTCACCATAACCTTTGGATTAAAAGCGGCTCTGCCCCATCCATCTCGACGATACTTCTTGTAAAACTCTTTCAGATCCAGCTGCTCTACTGCGTCAAGTATGAACCAGGCTAAATCTCCTTCCGGTAACCAATCCAATAAGCTCGGTGGGAGTAAATACTGTTGCTCTCTGTTACACTCAATAAAATTATAACCCATATTTTTCCCCTTTCTTGAAGATGGACTCAGTATATCATTTCTCTTGCATACTTTCATCTCTTTTGTGGGAAAAATAGGGTTTGTGCAACAGGCTCTCTACTACGGGTAATACCCCACCGACGCTGAGCATCACTGAGCCGGATGGAAGTGGAGATCTAGTAACGGTAGGAGATTCGTACAATGTAACCTACGATTTATCCGACCCTGATGACGTGGTAACGGTAGCGCTGTTCTATGACACGGACAGCACCGGTTTAAATGGAACGGCGATAGGAGGCTGTACAGTAGGATCTGAGGGAACGGGAGTCACCTGTTCGTGGAACACAGCCGGTGTAGCCCCTGGATCCTATTATGTGTATGGAGTAACCAATGATGGGACGAATCCCGATGTGACAGACTACTCTCCCGGGCAGGTTACGATAAATGCGGTGGGTAATACACCACCGATGCTGAGCATCACTGAGCCGGATGGAAGCGGAGATGTGTTAACGGTAGGAGATTCGTACAATGTAACCTACGATTTATCCGACCTTGAAGACGCGATAACGGTAGCGCTGTTCTATGACACGAACAACACCGGTTTAAATGGGACGGCGATAGGAGGCTGTACAGCTGGACCTGAGGGAACGGGAGTCACCTGTTCGTGGAACACAGCCGGTGTAGCCCCTGGATCCTATTTTGTGTATGGAGTAACCAATGATGGGACAAATCCCGATGTGACAGACTACTCTCCGGGTCAGGTCACGATCAACGCAGTAGGGAATACCCCACCGACGCTGAGCATCACTGAGCCGGATGGAAGTGGAGATCTAGTAACGGTAGGAGATTCGTACAATTTAAGCTACGATTTATCCGACCCTGATGACGCGGTAACGGTGGCGCTGTTTTATGACACGGACAGCACCGGTTTAAATGGGACGGCGATAGGAGGCTGTACAGCAGGATCTGAGGGAACGGGAGTCACCTGTTCGTGGAACACAACCGGTGTAACCCCTGGATCCTATTATGTGTATGGAGTAACCAATGATGGGACGAATCCCGATGTGACAGACTACTCTCCGGGTCAGATTACAATCAGTTCAGCAGGACTGATTACGTTGACCGTGCAACCTTCTGCCTCAGATACATATATACGTGATGGTAGATCATCGGGTAACAATCATGGATCTCAAACCAGCATCTGGCTAAAGAAATCAATTGTAGGTTACAATAGGAGGGGTATATTGGGATTTGACTTCACAGCACTAGATGATTCTGCGGTAATTGAGAGTGCATACCTTGATCTCTACTACTTTGATAATTCGATCGGGGTGAATCCCGTTGGTGAGACGGTAGAGGTCAATAGAGTTACGCAGACCGATTGGGTAGAGGGGGAGGCGACATGGAATAACTATAAAAACGCAATCCCCTGGACAACGGCAGGTGGGGATTACACGGTAACCGATCAAGCAACAGTAGTAATGCCTGCAGCGTATGGTTGGGTGCGATGGACAGTGACAGACCAGGTCAAATATGCACAGAGTAATACCTCTGAGATAGCAAACTTACTAGTTAAGTTTGTTTCCAGTGCAAGCTCGAATGTTGGTGCCCGTTTTTATACGAAAGAGTTTACAACGGATCAATCAAAACAGCCGAAGTTGATAATAAATTACTCTACTACGGGTAATACCCCACCGACGCTGAGCATCACTGAGCCGGATGGAAGTGGAGATCTAGTAACGGTAGGAGATTCGTACAATGTAATCTACGATTTATCCGACCCTGATGACGTGGTAACGGTAGCGCTGTTCTATGACACGGACAGCACCGGTTTAAATGGAACGGCGATAGGAGGCTGCACAGTAGGATCTGAGGGAACGGGAGTCACCTGTTCGTGGAACACAGCCGGTGTAGCCCCTGGATCCTATTATGTGTATGGAGTAACCAATGATGGGACGAATCCCGATGTGACAGACTACTCTCCGGGTCAGGTTACGATCAACGTGGTGGGGAATACCTCACCGACGCTGAGCATCACTGAGCCGGATGGGACAGGTGATACAGTAGTGGTGGGCGATTCGTACAATATCACCTACGATTTATCCGACCCTGATGATACGGTAACGGTGGCGCTGTTTTATGACACGGACAGCACCGGTTTAAATGGGACGGCGATAGGAGGCTGTACAGCAGGATCTGAGGGAACGGGAGTCACCTGTTCGTGGAACACAACCGGTGTAACCCCTGGATCCTATTATGTGTATGGAGTAACCAATGATGGGACGAATCCCGATGTGACAGACTACTCTCCGGGTCAGGTCACGATCAACGTGGTGGGGAATACCTCACCGACGCTGAGCATCACTGAGCCGGATGGGACAGGTGATACAGTAGTGGTGGGCGATTCGTACAATATCACCTACGATTTATCCGACCCTGATGATACGGTAACGGTGGCGCTGTTCTATGACACGGACAGCACCGGTTTAAATGGAACGGCGATAGGAGGCTGTACAGTAGGATCTGAGGGAACGGGAGTCACCTGTTCGTGGAACACAGCCGGTGTAGCCCCTGGATCCTATTATGTGTATGGAGTAACCAATGATGGGACGAATCCCGATGTGACAGACTACTCTCCCGGGCAGGTTACGATAAATGCGGTGGGGAATACACCACCGATGCTGAGCATCACTGAGCCGGATGGGACAGGTGATACAGTAGTGGTGGGCGATTCGTACAATATCACCTACGATTTATCCGACCCTGATGACGCGGTAACGGTAGCGCTGTTCTATGACACGAACAACACCGGTTTAAATGGAACGGCGATAGGAGGCTGTACAGCAGGATCTGAGGGAACGGGAGTCACCTGTTCGTGGAACACAGCCGGTGTAGCCCCTGGATCCTATTATGTGTATGGAGTAACCAATGATGGGACCAATCCCGATGTGACAGACTACTCTCCGGGTCAGATTACAATCAGTTCAGCAGGACTGATTACGTTGACTGTGCAACCTTCTGCTGCAGATAGTTTTATACGTGATGGTGTATCGTCGAATAACAATTTTGGAGCACACCGCAGTATCTGGCTCAAGAATGCAATTGTGAGTTATCAGAGGAGGGGGCTATTGGGATTTGACTTCACAGCACTAGATGATTCTGCGGTAATTGAGAGTGCATACCTTGATCTCTACTACTTTGATAATTCGATCGGGGTGAATCCCGTTGGTGAGACGGTAGAGGTCAATAGAGTTACTCGAACCGATTGGGTAGAAGGTGAGACGACGTGGAATGTCTATAAAAACTCATCTTCATGGACTACGGCAGGAGGGGATTACACGGTAACCGATCGGGCAACAGCCGTAATGCCTGCAGCGTATGGTTGGGTGCGATGGACAGTGACAGATCTGATAAAATTCGCGAAGAGTAATACATCTGAGATTGCAAACTTACTGGTTAAGTTTGTTTCAAGTGCAAGCTCTAATGTTGGTGCCCGTTTTTATACGAAAGAGTTTACAACGGATCCATCAAAACAACCGAAGTTGATAATAAATTACACTACGAATGCTGTTGCGTTTCCGGTATCAATTCCGGAGATCACTATATCGGAAAATGCCCATCCAACACCATCACTGAGCATAAGTGAGCCGGATGGAGTAAGGGATGTAGTAACGGTAGGAGAATTCTACACTATAACGTATAGCGTAGCTGACCCTGACAGCAGAGTAACGACAGCGCTTTATTATGATTTGAATAACACGGGGTTTAATGGAACTGCGATAGTCGAGTGTGCGACGTTGGGAGTGGGAGCAACCACCTGCACGTGGGATACAACAGGCATGCCTATTGGATCGTATTATGTATATGGAATAACGGATAATGGTACAAATCCGGAGGTGAAAGCCTATTCACCCGGTAAGATAGAGATCAATGCAGCTGGAACAGGACCTTTGACAGTACAACCATCAAGAGCAGATAGTTATATGAGGGATGGTGCCCCATCGGGCAATAATTATGGTGATCAAGATCGTGTCTGGCTAAATACGGCAATTACTGGTTATCAGTCGAGAGGGATTTTTGAATTTGACTTCTCATTACTTGATGATTCCGTAAGAATTACGAGTGCCTATCTTGATCTCTACTATTTTGACAACTCAATAGGGAATGATCCAGCGGGGGAGACAGTAGAAGTAAATAGACTATTGCAAACCGGTTGGGTTGAAGAAGAGGTGACATGGGATGAATACAAAAGATCCAGAGCATGGGATACCGCAGGTGGTGATTACACAGTAACAGATCAAGTAACAGCCGTTATGCCTCCAGATTATGGGTGGGTACGATGGACAGTAACAGAGCAGGTCAAATATGCCCAGAGTAATACATCTGAGATTTTGCGTATGTTGGTTAGGTTTGCTTCAGATGCAGCGACCAACAGTAGTGCCTATTTTTATTCAAAAGATTTTACCGAGGATAGATCAAAGCGACCTAAGTTGACAATATACTATACGGATCAGTGATACTTTCTATTTAGAGTTATTGGGTGATTTTTTTGTAAATCAGAAATTAATTTTCTTGCCAATTTTATAATATTCCAACGGATATTAAGGTCCATCATGTTGCAGTATGGCAGTTATTATACGTTAAACCATTATCCGAAGGTAAAGGGAGAAGCCGAGATGTTTTGTCAGAAGGAAGCCGGAGAGCAAATCTACCAGCTATTCTGTTCGCGTACGGACGATCACAGACAGGAGGACAGAAAGGTCTTAATTTGTTTATCTTCCGAGAGAGTTAGCACAAATGACGAAGCTCGGTGATTCTATAGTTAGGGTAAATGATCCTATTGTGTAGAGAAAGTCCACATGTTTATCTGGAGAGATCTTTTCGGTATGTGGTGTTACGGTCCGTATATCAATATTACCAGTCAGGAGACTGGTTGAACATGGCCGTAAAATAAATAATTATATCTTGATTCGTGAACTCAAAAATAAGTATAACGACTAATCAAGAGATGTGAATCAAATCAAATGTAGTCTAGAATGGATTTGACTCCTTTACCGTATATTGACCTCTTTATTTAGAAATAGACTTGTTTCGAAGGAAGTCGAAGATCAAATCTGTGAGTCGATGGTCAGAAAGGTAATTTAAGGCTTAGAATCCTGGCGAGTTAGCACAACATAATGAGACCCAGTGATTGATAAGGTAGATGGGTAGTTTCGGTTCAAGCACTGGGTTTCCATTCAAGAACGATATAAAAAGTTCATAAACTTATCCGGGGATATCTTTTCGGCATGCGAAGTTGCAGCCTGTATACCAAATTTACCTGTCAGGACACTTGTAGAAAAAGACTGAGAAAAACTATCACTAATCAAGATGTGACCCTGAAATCATCAAGATGTGACCCCGAAACCTTGACCCCGAAACCTACAAGGCGTAATTCCCAAAAATTACTTGAATTTTGTTACCATTTTATCTAATATCGTACTATCCAAAAAGAGCAATTTCCTATCATCCATCTATCCATTAAAGGAGTAAAAGATGATGAAAAAAACTCAATTTTATATTATTATTTGTATTATTACCTCATGTTTATTACCTGCTTATGTCATAGGTGGAAATCCCCATATATGGAGTCAAATAGACACGGATGGCACCTCACCTATCATTGATACAGCTAACGTTTTTAGTATTCCTAATGCAAACAAAATCGGAATATTCGGTGGTTATCAAGAAGCCCCAGATATTACTGGTTTTACTCTTCCTTCGATGAATGTCTTTTTTAATGACATTACGTTATTTGATGCATCAACTGAGACCTGGTCAGTAGTGCCTATTGCAGGTCAAAAACCTGACGAACGAGCATTTAGTTGCGGTGTATACCATGAACCAACAAATGCTCTTTATGTTTTTGGTGGAGCTACCTTTGCAAACGATTTTGGCGCATTTTCTGGTATACCTTTCGTTTTTTTTGACGACACTTGGAAGTTTGATTTTACTACTAATACCTGGAGTGATCTGAGCGCAAATGCAGGCACCCCCCCTTTACAACGGGCTGGTTCTGGTTGTACTTTGATCAATGACGACATATATCTATTTAGTGGCACTACAGCTTTTTTTCAGCCTACAAATGATCTATGGAAGTTTAACATCACCTCTGAAACCTGGGTGTTAGTGGAACCGTCTGATGGTTCCACTAGTACTACTCGTCCTGTCGATCGGAGTCTGAGTAACATGGCTGCCATTCCAGGTCAAGATCAATTTATTCTTGCTGGAGGTGATTCGTTTGTTAATGGCCCCAATAACCCTACTACTCAAGAGGATATATGGATTTATACAGTTTCAACAAATAGCTGGGAACAACTTGATACAAAACACAAACCTTCAGTTGCTCGATTACACCAAGCATTTGCGATGACATCCAGTAATTTCTTTTTGACCCAAAATGGTGATGCACAAGGTGATTTAACTCCATCAGATACTTGCTTGCCTCCATTAGCCTGTTTCGTTACTCTTACCCCGACAAGAGATACTTTTTTCTATAATATAGATAAAGAAAAATGGAAACAAAAACATAATATTGGAACCAATTTACCTCCAACCAGACGATCGATGATGGCGATACTGGGTGATACGGCTTATCTATTTGGCGGATACAATTTTGATGGTGCTAACGGAAATGTCTCTCAGGGAAAAATTCCCAATGAAGATACCTATAAACTAAAGCTTAAAAAGCGTTTCATTGAAGATGACGATTGAGTAATCAGTGCTTTATGTAAGTACTATACCGGTCGCGAAAAAGAATTCGAGAATTCTCGAGACAAATGAATCTGAATATGTCATAATCCTTTTATGACAGAGTTTATTCTTTCACAAGAAGAAATATCTAGCCTGAAAATAAGACACAAAGCGGCTAAGAAAAAGCGAGAAGCAGACCGTATAAAAACAATTATACTTCTTGGCACAGGATGGACAATCCGTGAAGTAGTCGAAGCCCTGTTGCTTGACGAAGAAACAATAAGGAATTATCTAAACCGTTATAGATGCGGTGGATTAAAAGCGCTATTGAGTGATAATCTGAAAGGATACGGTGGCAAATTATCCAAATCAGTACTAGAGCAATTAGATAATCATCTCAATCAACATACTTACGTAACAATAAAAGAAATAGTATCTTATGTCTCAAAACAATTCAAAGTGAAATATAGCATAAGCGGAATGACCGATTTGCTTCACAGATTAAACTATACATACAAGAAGCCAAAATTGGTACCCGGCAAAGCAGATGCAAAAGCCCAGGAAGAATTTGTAGCATTTTACAATGAGTTAAAGGAAACCAAAGGTGCTAATGACTATATATACTTTATGGATGGAGCTCATCCGCAACACAACAGCGTAGCTGCGTATGGTTGGATCAAAAAAGGGACTGTTAAAGAACTAAAGAGCAACACAGGACGCAAAAGAGTCAACATCAATGGTGCCATTAATATTGAAGACATGAGTCCTGTAGTTGGTTATAGCAACACGATAAACGCCCAGTCAACGATATCTTTACTGAAAAAGATAGAAACAAAACATCCGGAAGCAGAGTCAATTTATACGATATGTGATAATGCGAGATATTACAGGTCAAAAAAGGTGATGAAGTATTTAGAAGAATCTAAAGTAAAGCTTGTGTTTCTGCCGGCGTATTCACCAAATTTGAATTTAATAGAAAGACTTTGGAAATATTTCCGCAAAATAGTTCTTTATAATAAATACTATGAAACGTTTGACGAATTCAAAAAAGCATGTAAATCTTTTTTTAGACGGAGCAAAAAATACAAGGAAAAGATATCATCTTTATTGACTGAGAACTTTCAAAGAATTGGTACAAATACCTAAAACCATTTCGTAATGAGTATAAAAAAGGACTGCACACTATGTGGAGTGCCACCATTTTATGTACCACATTTAACTAGGAAGAAGTTGGGATCACCTAAAATTTATGCATTGCTTAATCCTTCCTTTGCCCTTGTTCTTTCATTAATCCAACTGGGCAGTTTTGGTTCAAACACTGGGTTTCCATTCAAGTACTAGAAAAATGACCTGGTTGTACAGAGAAAGTCCACATACCTATCTGGCGAGATTTTTCAGCTAGAGATATTGCCGTTCGTATACCAAATTAATCAGTCAGGACACTTGTAGAACAGGACTGAAAAATAAAGGAACTCATTTTGATTAGTGGACTCAATAATAAGTATAGTCACTAATCAAAATGTGATCCGTCCAGTGACCCGTCCATCTTGGCACGAGCATGCGATTGTTATGTGAAAACTATACGTTGCTTTATAACCTTGGTATTACCTTTAGAAGTTTTCTGTAGCAACTTTTACTGGCATATCAGATAAAAGCATTTCGCTACCGTCAGTATTTTTTACTGAGAAAACATCATTAAGACCTGATTGCCCCGCACACTCACCTTTTGCATGATAGATAACACTATTTCCCTGAATACTAAATTGCGATGGAATTGACATGCCCCATTCTTTCATTTGACGAAATGCATTTGCAATTGGAACAAAATAAAGCCAATGTCCATTGACTTTATCATTATTCCAGATAGCAAAAAAACCTGTAATTTCTATATCAGCGTAAAAGGTAGCAGTTATCTTCGCTTCGTTAATAGCCCAAGTCATTTCAATGTTTCTATGAGGTGGCACGGATATTGTTCTATCGATTTCCCATGTATTTGTCTCTGATTTAGTTTCTCCCTGAGTGGAACTCAGAGATATTTTCGCAGAAAGCGTTGTTTTTGATTGTGCAACTTCTGGGACACCGGCAGTAATCTCCTGACTGATTCCTAACTCAAGCCCTTCAGTAATTGACCAAGTAAATGATGTTGTAGTTTGTTTCGATTTTTTAAAAACAGCAGAACCAACACCATCTGAGTCATTATTAAACGATGAAGTTAAAATTTGTCCCGGGAGTGGTACTTCATCATAATTTTGGTCATACCATACTTTTAAAACCCTAGAGCTGATCTTGTATTGTGGATATTGATCCATACCCCAGCCTTCGGCATGCAACTTTACCCAACGACAAGTTGTCCCATTCCGCTTTGAAGATTGATTACCCCACTTTGTTGCGAGGTCTTGCAGGTTTTCAATTTTTTTACTCATTTCTGTCTCCTTTTATTAGATAAAATAAACATCTAGTACCACCAAGCACATAACGGGCAACCATCAGTGGTGCCCTTAGCGCGTCCGCTGCATAGTGCATAGTTTTGTTATGCGAATTTATACAGAAACGATAATAAGTTCTTCTGGCAAAAACATCAATTTGACCTTATCACCATCTATTTGTACCACATTATCAAATCCTGTTACCCGGCCCTCTGATATGACAAAGACACGTTCTTCCCTTAGCGATTCTAGATAATCTCGAAACTCCGATAGACTATCTGGATTCGAGATATCGGAGTCTCTACTATACGAGTTGAGGCGACGCCAGAGCTTTGGAAACAATGGAGGCATGGTAACAAGTGACTCTGAGCCAGAGTATGTCGCTCCAGTATTTGTAACATCGCTAGCCCATACGTTTTGAGTAGAAGTTCGTGCCATACCAACTTGTGCGCCTAATGCCTTTCGCAAGTCGTCGAACAGAGTATCGTAAAACAATGGGAAGGCGTGCCCTCTTATTAATTGCTGGTAATTGACACTTTCTTTCATGCGATCAGTGCCTAAAAACACGGTTGAACCCTCTGATTCTGCAGCGTCTCCGCGGTAAACAAACGATATTGGCCTGCCGTTGGGACCTATTTGGTTGGTCAATATGTACCCCCGTGCAGTCCCCACACCGTTAGGTACTCCACACAATTCAAGGTTGCTTTTCGTTGCATCAGATGAAAATGGTTGTGCGGCCTTTGATTCCATCGTATCAATACCTTCAAATCGCAACTGGATAGTTCCATTGCTCTCAGTAATTTTTGGAGCCCGTCCCCGGCGCTTGAGCATGAATAACGGTGTCGAATCATCAGGCCGAAACCTAATTGAATCACCATCTGGCCTACCTGCCTCCGGAACAAACTCCCCCTTAATCAAAGTAAACGGCATTTGTATATCTCCTTTTGATTGTGCGGGCAGTGTTAAAAAAACTCATTACTAACGATATGAAGGTGGGTAACTCGGATGCATTGTTGATAAATGCAAAGTTTTCTGTATATTGCCTTTATAAAACGGTAAATAATCTATTTATTTTTATATTAACAAGTAAACATGGAAAATATTTAATAGAATTTTCCACATTTCTATGATGGGAAGTTATGTGATTGAAATCAAGAAGAAATTTAGACCAGATTCGATTTTTACAATGTTTACAACTATATATTATTAAATCAGCCTTTTTTAGCAGTAATTCTTTAATCCATTCAATTGTACCTCTTAGGAAAGCAGGAACGCAGGAAAAATCTGTTTTTCCGTTCGTTTTCCTATCATGGGTTAAACAAAACCCCTCTAGTTAAAATATAACCGTTTGGTTGAACGGAAACTGCCCAGATACAAGGCGCGTAAAAATTTTGTAACCGGAGCGTACTCAAGTACGTGAGGATTACGGAATTTTTACAGCAACGCCGTAGGTGGGTAGTTTTCGTTCAACCAGATTGGAATTTTTTGGCGTCGGTTATCATCTCCCTCGCCTGCTTCCTCGTCACATCACTCTTCTCATCCCCTCTGATCATCTCCGCAATCTCCTCAATCCGAGTTTTGGTTGAGAGTGCTTCAACTTCAATCTTTGTGCTGTTCTTTGTTGTCGATTTGTTTACCTTCATATGCTGATCTGCATAGCTTGCGATTTGGGGGAGATGGGTAATACAGATGACCTGGTGGGTCTGTGAAACGAGTTTTAATTTTTCTCCGATAGTTTTTCCCATTCGTCCTCCAATATTTGCATCGATCTCATCAAATACCAGTACCGGAGTTCTGTCTGCCATGGCTAGATGCCTTTTGAGGGCCAGCATAATCCTGGAGGTTTCTCCTCCCGAGGCAATTTTCCTGAGAGGCCTAATCTCCTCTCCAGGGCCGGAAGAGAACATAAATTCAACTCGATCAAAACCTGAAGTACTCGCCTCTTCCAGATTGAGCTGGTTGTGATTAGACGCCTTAATGGAAGTGATGGAGATTTCAAACTTCCCATTACGGATGCCGAGGTCTGCCAACTCTTTTTTGACCTGGGAGGATAGTCTTGTGCCGGCCTTTCTCCTCAATTGGGTGAGTTCTTTACCGTGAACGGTGACCAATTCTCTTAACTGTACCAGCTCATTCTCTATGCTATCAAGGGTCTCGTTTTCTTGTAAAAGCTGTTCAAGCTTTTTCCTTGCTTCCTTGCCGTAAACGAGAACATCATCAACTGTTGTCCCATATCTGTTTGTGAGACGTCGGATTATCTCGATACGCTCCTCTATTTCTCGCAGACGTTCAGGATCGAATTCATATTTCTCACTGTCAGCTCGCAAGATATTTGCAACATCTTCCAGTTGGTAGATGGTTTGGTTGCAAATATCCAGGGGTTTTTCAAAACCCTTGTCGATATCCTTGCTCTTTGATAATTCGTCGGTAACCTCCCTTAATCTTCCGACTATCGAATCATCAGACTCGTAGAGGCTATTGAGGCAGTGTAAAAGTGTGCTCTGAATCCTCTCAGAGTTAACGAGAATGGTGCGTTCATCCTCCAAGTTCCCAAGCTCTTCTGGTTTGAGATTGGCACTCTCGATCTCCTCAATCTCAAACTGGTAGAGGTTTATTTCTCTCTTTCTCTCCTCTTGATGCTCTTTGAGGGAAGAAAGATGTTTCTCCTTTTCTCTCGCCTGAGCGTAAAGTTCAGAAAATTTTTCCCGGTTGGTGGCCGATTTGCCAAAACTGTCAAGAATGGCGAGTTGATTGTGTGGGTTTGTGAGTGTCTCATGCTCTTGTTGACCGTGGATATTGACCAGGAGCTCGCCGATCTCTCGTAAGAGGGATACCGTAATGGGTTGGTTGTTAACTGAACACTTGTTACGTCCCTTCTGATCCAAACGCCGTTGCATGATGATCTCCTCATCCGTGACATCGACGTGTTTCTGGATCTCTTGCCTGATATGTCCATTTTCAACAAGAAACAGACCACTCACGGTGGTCTCCTTCCTATCCGTCTTGACCACCTCATTTGATGTCCTGCTTCCAAGAAGGAAATTGAGTGCCCCGATGACCAATGATTTTCCTACACCCGTTGTACCGGTTACGATATTGAGCCCTTCATCAAATTGGACCGTAATGTTGTCAATAAGGGCAAAGTTGGATATATAGAGTTCGCTTAACATATAGTTTGTTTTACCACAGGATTTCCGTTTAAACACGATGGAAATATTTGGAAACCAAAATGAACCGCAAATGTCTACCCGTTTATATCGTTTGAGGCGGGTCGTTGTGGTTTGTGTAAGTTGTGTGTATTAATTTTATTACTCATCGCTTTTCTTTCTCTTCCAACCTAACAGTAAGTCCGTGTACTCTCCCTCTTTCCAGAATTCGTATGCGCTGTGGGTAATGCCCAATTTCTTTTCAATTTCAGCAAAACGTTTGAGTTTGCTCGCTTCGTCTTTAATCTGGATGAGCCAACGGTCCTGTGCCCACTCCCAATAACCGTAAACAGGACTGTAATAGGCACTATGTGACTTGGCCTTAAAGATACCGTCAACGATATCGACAAGCATTTCGTAAGTCAATCTCTCAATATTGGAAACATTATATTTTCTCATCTCCCCCTTTCCCGGCAACAGACTGAAGGTGTTGTGGCCGGTAGAATCCGGAGCAAGGTCAATGGGCATGGGGTCTATCAGCTTTTCATTGTACAGGTCCATGACAATGGCCATTGCCTCACGGTATTTGGCAAAGCTCAGCTTAATGCCTTCGTCCATGGCCTCTAGCTGGTCTTTGGCGAATCGAGGTGAGTGACAATCTTTGCAGACTGTAATCCACGCATCCCTCTTCTCCTTGTATTGATTGGCTCCTCTATCTACGAGAGAGGTACCCATGTAGGTATAAACGGTAGAAGTGTTGATAACATTGTGGTCTCCTTGAGGCATATGGCAGTACGCGCACGTCGGGACGGGGTAGTCTTTTGCATTGAGAGGTTTTGTCCAGTCCCATGTCTGGCCTTCTCCCTGATAGACCATGCCGTGATAGGACTGCATGTACATCTCATATTCGTACTGTTCGGGGCCGGAATGGCATACCCCACAACTTGTGGGTTTTCGTGCCTCGGTTGTTGAGAATCTGTGTCGTGTGTGGCAGCCGTCGCATCGGTTCTCAACTGCGTGACAACCGAGGCAGGCAACCGTCTCTTCAGCAGGTTTCTCTATCTGACATCCCAGGTCGATCAATTCATAATGGTAGGCGTTTGCGTGAGATCCTTGGCCGCCTTCTCTGTGCCCCTTTACCTGCTTTTCATGGCACTCACCGCAGAGATCGTAAGAGGGCATCATGAGCTTTTTGTGATTCTTTCCATGGCATCTATCACATCCGACAACCTCGCTTCCCCTTGATGGTGTACCATGTTTACTCTCTCTCCATTGGGTAACAATTCCGGGGTTTTCTACCATGTGACAGTTTACACACTGCTTGTTTGTGAATTCCCCATCAAGAGTACTGCCCGGATGAAAGGTGTCGCTATTATAATAGTATTTAGGGTCGTACCATCGTATTACCGGGAGGAAATGGTAGAGCTGCTCAAATTTCCCCTTGCCGGGGAAGAGCATCTTCGGGCCGGTGTAGTAGCTTGAAAGTCCACCGGCGTGATATACGTTTCCCGAGTCATCTGGACCAACTTTCTCTTTCAATAGCGTTGCCATGTTCTGGCGGAATTTAGCATTTTCAGCTATCCTCAGTTCTGATGAGCGCTGATTGTCCACGGGCTTTTTCCGTGGCTGAAGATACTCGATCTCATGTGCAAAAGTTCTTAATGGAAAAGAAGAGCAGGCGCATAAGAGAAGAGATATAAACAGGAAATGTCTTACACGAGTCTGTTTCATAGGAATCTCCATTTTACTGTTCAATCACAAAATGGCGTTAAGTTACGACATGGATGTCGTTGCCCGACCGGCCAATAGGCCATTTGCCAGTCCGATACTCTTTCTGGCGGGGACGGGGTAGCAATCTTGAAAGAGTTTCTCAGGGTGCGCTTAACTCGATAGTTTACTTTACTGTGACCTGTATCGCTTCGTTTAACTCTTTGAGTAGTTGGTCAATATCTGTTGGTTTGATCTTAACTGCCTGAGTAATGTTTACGGCCCGTGCGAGAGTCCTTCGGAGGACAGGATTTTTAAGCTGTGTAAATCCTTTATTTACGAAAATATCTATCGTTTTTGGGTATTGGGTGATCAGTTGGTGTACATTTGTTGACGGTGTTACCGTCGTGATCTTCTCCTGCACTTCATCCTCTTCCGATCCTCTTTTACCAGCATTCAGGGTTTTCCAAATGTTAATACCGAATAAGAGGATAGCAAGGCTTTCGATAAACCCGCTTACGCCCATGATCCAGTAAAAATGGGTTGAGCCTGTATGGACGGCCAGGGGTTGAAAGATAACCCTCAAGATACTGCCGAGGTTAATGAGTACAAATGTAACGATAAGCGAGGTGTAGCTGTAGAGTTTTATCCCTTGGCTAATGGGAATAATTCTTGACGCATAACCGAAGATCAACATGGTGATGAATCCTACCGTGACTGCATGCCTGTACGAACCCATTATAGCATGTGAAACAGCAGTACCGGTGGCCGTCTCATAGAAGGTGAAGATCAGCATGGCAATTTCAGCAAATACGAGCCATAAGATCCCCGCCCAAACAAATTTTTCGTACCCCTTTTCAATCTCCATTCCGCTATAATCAACTTCCGGTTTTGTGAGGAGGTTCAGATTATAGAAGAACAGTAAAATTGAGAGAAATTGAAGACAACCTGCGGTGAAATAGATAGAGTTTAAGGTGTAATAAACCGGCAGGTTTATCTCTAAAAAGTATGCCTTGAGGGGTTCTGAAAAGGCCCTGAGCAATACCGAAAAATTTAAGGCAAGCATGATCAGAACATGGAGTTTGGGATTTGGAGCACGTAGACCGAGAAATACCGGTAACGTTCTGGAGAGTACCCCGAAGATTACAAATGTTATGAAGCCCATTATCTGGATATGTCGAAGGGGGTAAACGAGGGCATGCGGCATGACGTTTAAGTTTGTCTTTACCATGTAAACGGTTATGCCCGAGAGCAGCAAAGCTTGCACGAGGAACCATAAGTAACCGGAAACGATAAATCCTTCGTAGGGCTCAATGTCCTGTTTTTCTGCCGACAGGATCGTTTTGAAAGCAACTATCAGGAATAGGATAACGGCTAATACCTCTAGTAAGCATCCAACTAAGATTAAGGCCTTGAAGAAAAATGGAGCGGAAACCGGCAAAAGGGTCCGAAACACAAATATGAGAAGCATGCCGATTATCATGAACACGAAAGAGAGATTTGCCATCTTCCCGCTATAGAGGCGTGTAGCATAAAATCTGGGGAGGACGAAATACGATACGCCCATAATGAATAGTCCACACCAACCAAATATCTGGGTGTGACCATGGGTTTCTATCAACACCCTTGAGACGGCATAGAGAGAGTGCTGCATTCCCATCTGGAAGAGCAGTACGGCGCCGTAGACACATCCTGTAGTGAGCGCAATGATAATGGCAGCCTTAATGAACTTTTCATAGATATTTTCATATGCGGTAGCGGCCTCCTCTTCCGGTACCTCAGGGGCCTCAGCCTTTCCTTGAATAACATCATTGAGCTCTTTTATTAAATTATCACCATCAACGTTATGGACCTTGGCAAAGAAGTATACAGCTTCCTCTGGGCCATATTCACCACCGCACTCAAGCAGTCCATATTTAGAAAAGAGCCCTTTGGTTTGCGGGTAACTCTTAATGATCTCTTTTACCGTTGTATGTCCCGTTATCTCTTGAACGCCTTCGGACTCAGGAACGGTAGAAGGTTCTCTCTTCTTTTCTGTTACCGATTTCCTCTGTGTACTCCTTACCTCTGAAGTGGATTGTTCAGGAAGGGAGTTATTGAGCACCTTGATAAGGTTGTCAACATCGACGCTACACGCAATTGCCGTTTTTTCAATACTTTGCACACCGCCACAACAGGTATCAACACCATATTTATTAAATATGTCAGTAGTTTGGGGATATTTTTCCGTGACGTCATTAACGATCATATCCTTCGTAATCCTGTTTTGTCCTCCTTGAGATGTAACCGCTTTTTTTACAGGGCCACTCTCTTGTTGAGCAGGTGTTTTTGGGGTGGTTTCCTGTGGTAAAGATTCGTTCAATATTTTGATAAGATTGTCCACGTCAACGTTACACGCAATTGCCGTCTTCTCAATACTTTGTACTCCACCACAGCAGGTATCAACTCCATATTTATTAAAGATCTCTGTGGTTTGAGGATATTTTGCCGTGACGTCATTAACGATCATATCCTTGGTAATCTTGTTTTGCCCCATACTCATAAAAACCCCTTTCGCATTCCTGGAGTGAGTGGAAAAGAGAGCATCATCTCATGTATGTTTTCATTTGCTTCCGGTTTTGGGGATTTAGTCCATAATCCGGTGCAAAAAATTATGTATCCAGAAACGTGTGATAAAAAATCTTGGTTTATAGAACGTATAAAAGGTAAATTTAATAGTATTATATTGTGAAATTATACGTATCTCTTAGTTATAATATGTCTCGTCTGCAAATCTATATCATAAAGGAAAATGTATGTCAATTCCATTCTAAAATGCACTTTTCATAAAAAAGGCTTGCAAAATAATCGGCTATGTGATTTTATTGTCGGTACTTTGGATAAGGGATTACTTATAGTGTATACGGGGAACGGGAAGGGGAAAACAACAGCCGCAATAGGATCTGCAATCAGGGCTCTTGGTCAGGGTTTCAGAGTTTTAATGCTTCAATTTATAAAGGGATCGTGGAAATATGGTGAATTGGTGTCAATGAAAAGGATGCAGCCCGATTTTGAAATCCTGCCGCTCGGTAAGGGTTTTGTTGGTGCTAATTCTAAAATGGATGAAAAAGAGGTACAAGAAAATGTATCACAATCATGGACCAGAGCAAAGGACGCAATTAATTCAAAAAGTTACGACATGATTGTCCTCGATGAGATAAATTATGTTATTGATTATGGGCTTCTCCCGGTTGATGAGGTGGTTACCGTGCTAGAGAAGAGGCCTGAGAGATTGCATATTATTATGACAGGCAGGAATGCGCATGAAAGGGTCGTTGAAAAAGCCGATTTAGTTACCGAAATGAGAGAGGTCAAGCACCCTTATTCTCAGGGTATTAAGGCGCAAAAAGGTATCGAATTCTAACTAAGTGGTTGAACCAACTACCCATCTACTGCGTTGCTGCAATAATTTCGTAATCCTCACATACTTATGTACGCTCCAGTTCCTGAATTTTACGCGCCTTGTATCTGGGCAGTTGGTTCAACAATTAGGTAAATATCAATATCAATGATAGAGTGTTGATAAATATCATTAAATCGCACAATTTAGATTTGAGAATATATAAGGTATTTTTTTCATGGCGCAAGCTACCCTTAACGTAATTTTGTTGAATCACACAAAAAGGCCGGAAGAGACAATAGCCCATGCTGCTAAGTTGTGTTATAGCCCTGCTTCAATAGAACATCTCCAAGATACGATAGAAAAATCCAATAGTGAGAAATTTGTAGAAAGGCTCCTTCAATTAGGGCATCTCTCACCACTGGAACACGCTACATTTACTTTTGGTGTTGAGGGGATATCCAGGGCATGCTCCCATCAACTTGTCAGACACAGGATTGCCTCTTATTCCCAACAGAGTCAGAGATATGTAGGTGAACGCCGTAAAAAGGAGCACGAAATCTTTGATTTTGTCATACCTCCAAGCATCGAGGAATCGGGCAAGAGAGAGTGGTTTGTCGACAAGATGCGGGAGATCCAGAACTGGTATGATGAACTTGTTGAAGTTCTGGGAGATAGTGGTGAAAAATCGAATGAGGATGCCCGTTTTGTCCTTCCCAATGCTGCAGAAACCAAGATAATAGTCACGATGAACGTGAGAGAACTTATCCATTTTTTCAGTGTACGATGCTGTGAGCGTGCTCAATGGGAAATTAGAGATCTCGCAACCGAGATGTTGAGATTAGCAAGAGAGGTTTTACCTGGTCTCTTTTCTCGATCGGGTCCAAACTGTGTAAAAGGACCGTGTACAGAGGGTAAGATGACCTGCGGAAACATCGAAGGGGTGAGAGAAAAATTTCGTAATCTATAACAGCATTTCTTTTGGAGGAAGAAATTTGTTTAAAGGGAACTTTTCAGCAACAGCAATCGGAAGTTTTCCACACAGAGATGTTGATGCTGCCTGTGATCTCGTATTAAAGACCTTGACTGAGATACCCTGCTGGCCTCAGCTACCAGAGCGGGATATGAGGGAAGAGATGTGTGTTCAGTATACAGAAGGATTACCATTCCTAAAACTTATTCCGGAAGAAAATAAGATTTTTATAGATATGCCTGAGGAAGACACCAGCGAATTGGAAAATTTTTATACGAAATTTCTGTCAGAAGATGCAACGTATTTTCCCATTAGTGAAGAGTGTTCTGTTGGATTTCCCAATATTATTTCTCGACTTCAGAAAGAGTGGCCGAACACCATTCGGGCGATCAAAGGACAAATAGTAGGTCCCATAACCCTTGCGGGAACCCTTAAAGGGAAAGATGAGATTCCCATTCTCCACAATTCGACGCTCTTTGATACCGTTGTCAAACTCCTAGCGATGAAGGCGTGTTGGCAGATAGAGAGGTATTCAGCCTTTGATGTCCCGAAGATAATCTTTTTGGATGAACCGTATCTTTCAAGTTATGGATCTGCATTTGCGAGCCTGAAGAAGGAGCAAATTGTTGGTTCTTTAAATGAGATATTTGAGTCCATTCACCAGCGAAACGCATTAGCGGGTATACATTGCTGCGGTAATACCGACTGGCCGATGCTTATGGAAACTCGAGTGGATATTCTCAACTTTGATGCCTTCGGGTATATGGACATGTTACTTATCTATAAACAAGAGATCGAAACCTTTCTTAAGAGAGGTGGCTACCTGGCCTGGGGTATTGTACCCACCACAGACAGTATAAACGAAGTTACCGCAAATGGTCTGTTTGATACACTGGAATCTGGAGTTGATCAACTGATAAATAGTGGTATAGAGAAAAGGTTGATCATTGACCAATCATTGATAACACCAAGTTGTGGGACGGGTTCTCTATCGATTGATGAGGCTGAGAAGTCAATGAACATGACCCATGATTTGTCAATGATAATCAAGGAGAGATTTGATATCTCATGAGCTCTTTGAGTGAATGATCTGTTTGTATTTGAGAAAAATGCAAGCAGGGATATTTGTTAATTTACAAGTTATTGTTATTGCCCTATACTTAGTTTTATTCCTTTTTTAGTTACATTTCTTCCCTTCGCCAGCGCATACCTTTGACTTCCAAGGTCGCAATTACAGAATAGAGTGGTTCTCACTATACTATATACAGAAAGTTGAGTTGTCATGAATCCTATATCGTTAGATATTGTTGAGAAGACATGGAATGTTGTAGCGGAAATATCTGAACAGAATGCATCGGAAATGGTTAACCGCATGGGAGAGCAACAACCTCTTATGTTAGCGTATCTTATGGAAGCAGGGGGCGATGAATTGAACCGTGAAGAGCGTGAGCAACTGCTCTATTTGGGTATTGTTGTGTGGCAGATAATGTTACAGGGTACAACACCGCCTCCTCAGATAGATGAAGAAATTCTGGAGGAAGTAGAGGGCGTTAATATCAAGATGTTAGAATATGTCGAGGGAGAACCCGATTCGGACTTTGTCGATACCATACAAAAGATTATAAACAACTATAATCAGAAGGAGGTCTTATGGTATATTGTTGAATCCTTGATGGAAAATCCGGAAGAAGAGGAAGGTATTATAAGGGATGAAAATATAGGGTTACTCTTTATTTACCTTAAGACAGTTATCGACTGTTTTGATAAATGATTTTCAGGACCCTGAGTATTGATAATTTTACGAAACTTTTGTGAAGAGATAGTATGATTGATGGACATGGTGGTAATATTAAGAAAATGGGTGACCTGTATGGCCTTTATCCAGGGGAAATCCTCGATTTCAGCGCAAGTATAAACCCTCTTGGTTATCCTGGTTGTATACGTACGACTATTCTCGATCGATTTGATGATATACTACACTATCCGGATAGCGAATGCTCTGACCTGAGAAATGCTCTTGCAGCAAAGTACTCCTGCAGTGAGGAGAATATAATGGTGGGGAATGGTTCAAACGAACTCTTCTATCTAATACCCCGCACTCTTAAACCGAAAAGCAGTATTATTCTCCAACCGACCTTTAGTGAATTTCAAGACGCACTGAGAAGTTCAAATGTTAAAATTAGAGATGTGATGAATGAGGATGACGATTTTCCCCTCTTTAACTTGAAGGACTCACAGCTGAAAGAGTGCAAAGAGGAGTTCGTTATCTTCTGTAATCCTAACAATCCGACAGGTCAACTTATTCCGAGGGAAGATGTTGTGAGATTTGTAGAGGATAATGCGGAGAGAGTAGTTGTCGTTGATGAGGCATTTATGGATTTTGTTGAGGAGGAGGAGAGGTTTAGTGTCTTACAAGAGGCGTGCACATTGAAAAATCTCATTGTGGTTCGATCCTTAACAAAATTTTACGGCTTTCCCGGGCTCAGACTGGGTTTTCTTGTTACGAGTACTCCCATATTGAATAAACTATGGGAGTTTAAGGAGCCGTGGACCGTAAACTCTCTGGCTCAGGTTGCAGGCAATAGTGCCCTGAAAGATGATGCGTTTAGCTTGAAGACCAAGGCGTTTGTGTCGAGTGAAAAGAAATTCCTGTATGAAGGGATCTCTCGAATTGAGGGATTACGACCCTTTCATCCCTCCGTCAATTTTATATTGATAAGAATTGACAACGAAAATATCATCTCTTCAATCCTCCAAAATCTCTTAATCAAAGAGAAGATTATAATCCGGGATTGCTTAAACTTCGTAGGTCTCAACGAAAAATATGTGCGTGTTGCCGTTAGGACACGGGAGGAAAACCAAAGATTACTCAACGCAATGAAAGAGGCGGTGAATGTTGCCGATAGTTCAGATTTTATGTAGCATACAACTTGTGATATTTGGTTTGGATACCTTGCCCTGATGAGAAGATTCTGAGAAAGGTGGTATCTTTTTGATCCAACTTGGTATTTGGGAGTATCTAACTACTTTGAAGCCGCGGTTAGATTTGGTCCTCTCCTTTTCTCAAAGATCCAAATCGTTCTGGAGCTTTCATTTGGTTCACCTCTACGTGAAAACGGGAGTGAGGCGATGTCAAGTCCCACTTTCAGAAACGGACTCTTCGGCGTGTTCCCTCAGTTTTAAGTGCGGAGAAGAGGGATTCTCCTCTTTGTGGATGTCAGGCGATTCCCACCACACGGTAAAACTTCCCGAATAGGTGACCTCTTGAACGTGGTCTTCTGGTTCATCGGTAAATTCACCATCGAACGTTGCACGGATGCTCAGGAGGCTGGGCGCCTCAATCTTTGCATAGAGCTCCTTAATAATCTCCTGTCTGCCGTGGATATCCTGATATATCGAGTTACCAACATTTTGTCGCTCTTTCAGGATGCGTATTGAATCGTCATGAGAGGGAGAGATATTGAGGCCGAAGAGCTTTCCAATTTTCTGTATTGTGTCATGTGGGACAACAAATGAAGTACCATCAAATCCATTATACTGTTTCCAACTTGCGTGAGTAGAATTGGAATAATTCTTTTGAAAAATAGTAACCCCTGCATCATGGAATTCGATTCTCTTTACTTCTTTAAATGATTCAGTATTCATAAAGAAGACCTCCTATGGAAACAAGTTAATGGCTAAAATGAAATGTTCATATCGAGGAAGATTCCCAAAAATTGATAACAGACTATTTTTCTCTCTATGTCTTGCTGATTGGCTGATAAGAATTCTTATTATATCAGTGTAGTGCAATTTTAGCCATTATATCTCCATATGTCAATTGAATAGGTGGTGGTTGAACGAAACTACCCATCTACGGCGTTGCTGCAAAAATTCCGTAATCCTCACGTACTTGAGTACGCTCCGGTTCCGGAATTGACGCGCCTTCTACCTGGGCAGTTTTCGTTCAACCACTATGTAATCTTAGTCGCACTAAAATCAAAGTCTCCCATTGAAGGCAGTGTCATTGAATTAAGACGTGGCAGAAACCTTTTTGTCTGACAGATTGTTGAGCGCTGTTGGGGCACGATGCCTCGTGTCCTTATACACCCTACCACATTGCATTGTATCCTTCCCCACATGGAATAGGGACATGTCACAACGTGCCCCTGAAGCAAGGGTTTTCCGCTTGCCATTTTCCATTAATAGACCATAATGATGTGTTAAACGTGGAATAGCCTGTTTTGCTTCTCATTCGGTATTCAATCAAATGTGGGTCCGCTATCGTAGAATCCACACTGTTTTGCTTTATGACTTGTAGCGAAGGAGGGCGTTATGAAAACAGTGGGTAAGATAAAGTTATTAATATGTTTTTTCTGTTTGATAGTAAGTTTATGTCTGACTTGTTGCTTAGCTCCGGTAGAGGCCGGTAGAGGCATTCGGGACATAAGATTGGATTCCGGCAAAACGTCGGGCAATGGTCAGTCTATAAGCTCCCAGATAAGCAGTGACGGTAACGGTCACGTCTATGTGACATGGGAGGATTTTCGAAATGGAAGATCAGACATCTATTTTAATTATTCAGAAGATAACGGAGTGACGTGGCAGGTAAAAGACATTAAGCTTGATACGGTTGATAAAAGAACCTCTCAACACCCCCAAATAAGCAGTGATAGTACCGGGCACGTATATGTGGTGTGGCAGGATGAACGGAGAGTAAGTGATAGCGGTAATTATGACATCTATTTTAATTATTCGGCAGATTATGGAGTGACGTGGCAGAATCGTGACATAAGGCTTGATACGGGTGATACACCAGGTAGAAGTGATTCTTCTGAGGTACAGATAAGCAGTGACGGTAACGGGCATGTATATGTGACATGGCAGGATGGTCGAAACAAAGGAAGTAAATACTATAATTCTGACGTCTATTTTAATTATTCCGATGATTTTGGAGTGACGTGGCAGAAACGTGACATAAGGCTTAATACGGGTGACGCTCCAGGTGCAAGCAATTCTTCTGCTCCTCAGATAAGCAGTGACGGTAACGGCCACGTATATGTGACATGGGGGGATGATCGAAACGGAGGTAGTGACATCTATCTTAATTATTCAGCCGATAATGGAGTGACGTGGCAGAAACGTGACATACGGCTTGATACGGGTGATGCACCCGGTGCACACAGTTCTGGTGGTCCCCAGATAAGGAGTGACGGCAACGGTCACGTTTATGTGGTATGGGGAGATTCTCGAAACGGAGGTAGTGACATCTATCTTAATTATTCAGCCGATAATGGAGTGACGTGGCAGATAAACGACATACGGCTTGATACGGGTGATACACCAGGTGCAAATAATTCTAGGGAATTTCAGTTAGGGAGCGACGGTACCGGACACGTATATGTGACATGGAAAGATTTTCGAAACGGCAGATCTTCTGATATCTATTTTAATTATTCAGAAGATAGCGGAGTGACGTGGCAGAGGGATGCCATAAGACTCGATACGGGAGATGCACCGGGTGCAAATAATTCTTCGAGACCTCAGATAAGCAGTGACAGTAACGGGCACATATATGTGACATGGCACGATAAGCGAAATAGACAAAGCGAGGACATCTATTTTAATTATTCAGCAGATTACGGAGTGACTTGGCACAGAAACGACGTAAGGCTTAATACGGGAGATGCACCGGGTGCAAATGATTCTTATGGTCCCCAGTTAAGCAATGACAGTAACGGTCACGTATATGTGACATGGACGGATACTCGAAACGCAATAAATAACAATAATTCTGACATCTATTTTAACTATTCAGAAGATTATGGAGTGACGTGGAAGTTGAGTGATATAAGGATAGATAGAGATACAATTCCATTTGTTTTAGGTAATGCTAATGGTTCGCAGATAAGCAGTGACGGCAATGGGCACGTATATGTTACATGGGAGGACCACCGAAACGCAATAGATAACCGCACCCATGGTATCTCTAATTCTGACATCTATTTTAACTATTCTGATAATTATGGAGTGACGTGGCAGGTAAACGATATAAGGCTTAATACGGGTGATGCTCCAGGTGCAAATCAATCTTGGGCTCCCCAGATAAGCAGTGACAGCAACGGTCACGTATATGTGACATGGGGGGATGATAGAGACGGAAGATCAGACATCTATTTTAATTATTCAGCAGATTATGGAGTGACGTGGCACAGAAACGACGTAAGGCTTAATACGGGAGATGCACCGGGTGCAAATGGTTCTTATGATCCCCAGTTAAGCAGTGACGGTAACGGTTATGTATATGTGACATGGAAGGATAGTCGAAACGGAAGTCCTGACATCTATTTTAATTATTCAGCCGATAACGGAGTGACATGGCAAAGAAACGATGTGAGGCTTGATACGGGTGATGAACCAGGTACAAGTGATTCTTCTGAGGTCCGGATATGCAGTGATGATGACGGTCACGTATATGTGATATGGAGGGATGAACGAAACGGAAGAGAAGACATCTATTTTAATTATTCAAACAATTACGGAGAGACGTGGCGGGATAGTGACATAAGTCTTGATTTGCCTCCTGATGCATTCCCCCAGATAAGGAGTGACGGTAACGGTCGCATATATGTGACATGGCAGGATGAACGATACGGAGCTTCAGATATCTATTTTAATTATTCAGAGGATAGTGGAGTGACATGGTTGATTAAACCCATTAGGCTTGATACCGGTGATACGCTAGGTGTAAATTATTCTCAATTTCCCCAGATAAGCAGTGACGGTAACGGCTACGTTTATGTGGTATGGGAGGATGATCGAAACGGAGGGTCCTTTAGAGAAGATATCTATTTTAATTATTCAGCCGATCGCGGAGCGACGTGGCAGACTCATGACATAAGGCTTGATACCGGCGATTCACCAGGTGCACATGGTTCTCATTCACCCCAAATAAGCAGTGACGGTAACGGTCACGTTTTTGTGGTATGGGAGGATAGGCGAACCAGAAACATAACTGATATCTATTTTAATTATTCAGCCGATTATGGAATGACTTGGCAGGAAGACGATATAAGGCTTGATACGGGTGATGCACCTGGGGCAAATAATTCTTCGAGACCCCAGATAAGCAGTGACGGTGATGGTCACGTATATATGACATGGCAGGATAGTCGAAATGCTCAAAATCGTAATCTTAATACTATCTATTTTAACTATTTTTTTGTAGACGGGGTAAATATTAATGACTCTATTACGTTTCATCCTATAAAGAGCACTTATTATGTGACTTCAGATACAACTGATTGTCCGGATGGTTTTGTCGGGAAGTTTCTGTTTGATGTGGAGATTGAGAACACGAGTGATGTGGCGCTTTCTGAATTAGTAATTCAGGTTGGGAAATTGACAGGTGGAAACCTATTGAAGGTCGCCGCTGAAGAGGTAGGGGGAGAGGGGGCAACCTTGACAATTCCAGAAACAGGCGACTACTCTGATGGAGTACTCAGCCCGGCGGAAAGTATAGTCGTACCGTTTGTAATCTGTTTGAAGGAGTTGAGGCCGTTTGAGCTGTTTGTTGATGTGCTGGGTAAACAAGATTCACAAAAATGAGAGTGAAGATTGAGGAGTAGTAAAAGTATGAAGACACCTGCCCGCTCGGATAAATCCGTTCGTCAGCCCGACAATCATTCTGGCGGGGACGGGCCAGATTTCGTCATTTAGGTGGGAAAGTCAGAAGTCAGAATGAAAAGCCCGTCCAACGACCATCCGGGTGAAAAGGTAGGTTGAAACATTTCAGGGGTTCGTTTTTTGACAAAAAGCCCATCGATAAGTTTTATCTATGAATAGGGTGGTAATAACAGTTTGATAATCAACGTGAAAAGGTAAGTTAAAAACTTGAGTCATACTCATCTACTATTCTGTATTCTGCCTCCTGACTTCTGAATTCTACTTATTAAATGAAAGACATCAATAAAATCGTAATTCGTAACTCGTAACTCTTTAATCCTTTTTCGAAAGAAAACAATACGTGTCAGCTAAGGCAATCATGGTTCAGGGTACAGGGTCAAATGTAGGGAAGAGTATCATTGTATCTGCCCTCTGCCGAATTTTCCATGAAGATGGTATCCGCGTCGCTCCGTTTAAGTCTCAAAATATGTCTCTCAACTCATACATAACCTCGGACGGTAAGGAGATGGGGAGGGCCCAGGTTGCACAGGCGTATGCATCGGGTGTGCCTCCAACGGTTGAGATGAATCCTATTCTCCTGAAACCGACCGGAGAAAACGGGTCGCAGGTGATTGCTATGGGGAGAGCGGTAAGAAATATGAAGGCGAGTGAATATTATGAGAATAAGGGGAGCATGTTAGACGTTGCGATGAAGGCGTATGCAACGCTGGAAAAACAGTTTGACGTTATCGTTATTGAGGGGGCAGGTAGCCCCGCAGAGATTAATCTCAAGGAGAACGATATCGTAAATATGAAGATGGCTGAGGTTGCAAATGCGCCCGTAATACTCGTCGTTGATATTGAACGGGGAGGGGCTTTTGCATGGGTCGTAGGTACGTTAGAACTCTTGGATAGGAGAGAGAGGGAGAGGGTGTGTGGGGTGATTATAAACAAATTTCGAGGAGACCTGGAGATTTTGAAGCCCGGGATAGAGATGCTTGAGGAGAAGATCAACAAACCTGTCTTGGGTGTTATTCCCTATTTTCGTGATATTAAGATTGACGATGAAGATTCTGTCTGCCTGGGAAGTAAGGGCGGCAAATCAGATAACTGTCGAGACATACCGGATAGTGAATGCATTACTATTGCCGTAATACGATTACCCCGTATCTCCAATTTTACAGATTTTGATATACTCAGATATGAAAGAGGGGTACGGGTAGTTTTTGTAGAGACGATACAATCTTTCAGTACACCGGATTTAGTCATCATACCGGGTACAAAAAATACGATTGGTGATTTGAAGTTCATAAAAGAGAGTGGAATTGCCGATAAGATTCTTGACCATGCAAAAAATGGGTCGCTGGTCATGGGGATTTGTGGTGGGTATCAGATGCTGGGAGAGGAGATTAGGGATCCTCAAAAGACGGAATCTCCTTCTTCTCATATAAAGGGTCTCGGCCTCCTCGATGTGGTGACCACTTTTTTCCCACAGAAAATTACCTATCAAGTGAAAGCGAGGTTGTATACGAGTTCAATTGGGTGCACAGATGACGTTCTCTGCCACTCTGCAAAAACGGGAGAGGCGGGGAGAGGTCCCGTGAGTAACACTCCCTACGAGGTTACGGGGTATGAGATTCATATGGGTGAAACGAAGTTGTTAGATGGGGCATTACCCTTTTCAAGAATTATTGAGAGATCGGGGAGGGTAGTACAATCAGGAAACTCTGAAAAAGGTGAGGATATAGGCATAGACGATGGGGCCGTTTCTCGTGATGGAAATGTGATGGGGACCTATCTCCACGGAATATTTGACAACGATCTGTTCAGATTGGAGATCCTAAATAGTCTAAGAAAAAGGAGAGGTCTCTCTCTCTTGTCTCAGGGTGAGTTAACGATTGCGGATAGAGAGAGAGACAGACAGTATAAGAGACTCGCAGAGTTAACCCGAAAACAGTTAGATATGGACTTAATATATACCTTAATCGGCTTACCCTCTCCAACCGCCCGGTAGACCTCGTCGACGTTAGTTTAGCAGTTTGGGCCAATGAGTCAAGCGCATTCCTCTTATTACTTAACATAACTTATGACCTAGTCAGGTCGAGACAGAACCAAACAGGAGTTAATAAATTGCAAATCTCAAATCACAAACTACAAACAAATTACAAATTCCAATGTTCGCCTGCCTGTCGATAGAGAGGAATGACCAAAATTAGTTTGTTTGGAACTTTAGATTTCTTCATTATGATTTGTCTGTTATTTGGAATTTATTATTTGGTGCTTGTCCGCCCGGCCTATAAGCCATTCTGACGGGTCAGATAAAATAGAAAAACTCTATTGAAAAGTATTTTACCAAAATTGTATAAGATAAAATTACATCTATGCATACCTATCTCGCAATACAAATTTGTATAGCCTTTCTCCTGGACCTACTCATTGGAGACCCCCGTTGGTTTCCGCATCCGGTAAGGGTGATAGGAAAGGGCATTCAATCGTTAGAAATGATATTGAGGAGATTGTTTTCATTAGAGATAGCTAATGGCTTAGTACTTGTAAGACGTGTAATTCCAGGCAGAAAGCGTGAGAGGTTGGCAGGTATTGTTCTTGCGGGGGTGATAGTAATAGGAACATACTTCATAACGTATGAAATTGTAACCATTGGAAAATATCTGGGGGTGTTGTGGGGGGTAGTTGTAGGTGCGATAATCATCTACTTTACCCTCTCTACCCGGGATCTTTTGAGAGAGGTAAAGGGAGTTAGTCATACACTTAAGTCTGGAAGAATCGTGCAGGCTCGCCAGAATCTCGCCAGAATTGTGGGGAGAGACACTCATCAGCTCGATGAAGAACAGATTACAAGAGCATGTGTGGAGACGATTGCCGAAAGCAGTGTAGACGGGATAATAGCTCCAATTTTTTATACCGTCATTGGAGGTCCCCCACTTGTAATGGCCTATAAGGCAATTAACACACTGGATTCAATGGTTGGGTATAAAAATACCAAATACCTTCATTTCGGATGGGCATCTGCCAGGCTCGATGATGCGGCAAACTATGTTCCAGCAAGAATTGCAGCCATACTCTTGCCACTATCTGCATGGATGTGTGGTGCAAATTTTTTTCGATCGATACGCATTGTGAAGAGAGATGGACAAAACCATCCAAGTCCCAATAGTGGAATTCCTGAGGCTGCAGTTGCAGGAGCATTGGGGATAAGACTTGGGGGAAAAAGTTCGTACCATGGGATTGTTACCGAAAAACCCTTTATCGGTGATGCAGAGCAAAATATTGTAATTGATCATATAAAAGATACGGCAAATATTGTGTTTGTGGCATCGCTCATATCGGTTTTTACCGCTATTGTAGCGTTGTTGCTAGTGTCTAAACTTATTTAGTGGTTGGACGAAAACTACCCATCTACGGCGTTGCTGTAAAAATATTATGATCTTTAAATAATTAACTGTATAATTTGTGAACGGTAAAGAAAATAAGTTAAAAGAAATTTTTGGAAATTTAATACGGGAGCGATACCTTAAGGTATGGAACTAATTAGGTGAGTACTTCGAAGAGTAGAAGTGAAACATAAACATTTTTCAGACGATGACAAGATATTCGGTGAATTTGATCGTAAGCTTTGTGCAGAAAGCATAAGGGATGAAATACTCAGGAAACCATTTGGAAGTTGCTTTCAGGAAAATCCAGGAGATTTTAAAAGACTTTTAGAGACTGAAAATGAATGGGAAATCTTTATTAAAGGGTTGAAAGGAAAAATCAAAGCTGATGAAAGACGGTTTACTTATAGTAACCAAATAGTAATTGATTGGTTGGAAGATTGTTTCGGTTAAATCTATTGTGACAGACGTTAACATGTTTTATATGAAGAAAGCTGGCATTTGTATTTCAAAGGATTATAGAGAGTGGGAAAAAAACTTGTAAACAAAATTACTATTGTTGGTTGTGGACCAGGTTCGAGAAAACATTTGACAGGTTTGGCTATGCAACGGATTAAGAGTGCTGATTCATTGATAGGAAGCAGAAGATTGCTGGAACTATTTCCAGACATTGAGTGTGATAAATACACAGTAAACAGAAATTATAGATTACTTATTATGCGAATTATCTCGTTGAGCAAACGCAAGAAAGTAGTTGTTCTTGTAAGTGGAGATCCAGGATTTTTTAGTTACTCAAAGCTCATAATAGATAAAGTTGGTGTCGAAAACTGTGAAATCATTCCTGGCATTAGCTCAGTCCAACTAGCATTTACATCAATTGGAAGGACATGGAACGACGCCTGTTTTGTGAGTTTGCATGGAAGAAAGAGTGAACTTCCGACACTCATAAAAAAGGTGAAAGAGGAGAAAAAAGTTGCAGTATTGACTGATAAAGCGAATAATCTGAAACTTATTTATAAGGGACTGATGAGTGAAGGGATTCGAGACAGGATGGTTTATGTTTGTGAGGACCTCTCTTTAAAAACGGAAAGGATACGCTGTTTTAAGTTAACTTCAATTCAGAGAGTACATGTGAGGGGACTAAATGTGATTATTATTGTAGATGAGGAATAGGCCATGAATGGAAGAATCCAACTCTAAACTGTTTTGTGTCATTAAAAAAATTTTTTTGATCAATTTGGCAAAAAATAACGAATTACAATTTTAGATGTACTATTTAAATACCAAAAACAAATCCCAAATCGTAATTCGTAAATCTCAAATCCCGTTCCGACTCGTTCAGGTTAGGAGTAGGTTTGGGTGAGAGAGGACTTTTACCTTTCTCTCTTTGCTTCCTCTGTTGGTCTAAGTAATGAATGAATTTATTGCGGCCGATCTGAACTCTTTGAGGGGGCGTTAGGAAATGATATCTCTCCGTGATAATTGTTTGGAAAGGGTATCCATAAGGGGTGGTTTAATTGCAAGCTACCTTAGTTGTTAGGAGTACTTTTTCCCCTTGACAGACATGGTCAAAATGGTATCATTACTACTTAGTAATTCTTTTTTTATTAATTATTATTTGCCACTTATAAATTGATAAAGGCTAACCCTGAGTGATTAGGGGGCGCAAAGTAAAGGGTCTTTTCAAGTACATGGAAGTACGAATTGATACTTCGGTTGATCTCCAGCTTCTCAAGGAAGACTTATTTCCATCAAAGACAGCCTTACTGCCAATGATTTGATATGTTTCTCATCTTGCGGTAGTAAGGTTTTTTTATTTTAGGAAGGAGGTGTTCTGAATCTGGGCAATTAATATAAGAAGTCTTAAATTTTATAGTTTTTTTACGAATGAAAGTCAACCTATTATATAGGGGGGAAAAAATGAACAGTAAATTAGTAAGGTCTCTTCTTATTACGGGCTTGGTATCATCTGTTTTTGGTTTTTGTTCCTTAGCGAGGGTACAGGCCGATAAAGAGCAATCAAGCAGTGAAGGTTCGAATACAACATTAGTTTCCGGATTTGAAGAGGAGTCGGTTTCTGACAATCAGGATGTACCGGAAACAACATCAGGTGCAAACGCTTTAGGGATTGGGATACCTAACCCTGAAGTAGATCTTCATATTTACGATCAAGATGGTGCATTAACTCCACCGGCATCTGGAGGTTCAACCGCGATACGACTCGAAGGTAACAGTACCCTAGATGGCTCTTACAGAGAAAACATTACCATTTTGAAAGATGGTAGCGCCTTAAGGTTTATTGATGACGATACAGGTGAAAGTGTTACGATTAAAGAAAATGGTAATGTTGGTATCGGTGCTCCAAACCCGTTACAAAAACTTCATATCGGTGGTACACCAGGGGCCGATGGGGTGATGTTTCCTGATGGTACCGTGCAGACCACGGCAAGTGTCGGTGGTGTAGTAGGCCCGGCAGGTCCAGCAGGTCCAGCAGGTCCGGCAGGTCCGGCAGGTCCAGCGGGTCCGTCAGGTTCCAATGGTGCAAATGGAGCTCCAGGACCACAGGGTCAGATAGGTCCGCAGGGCCCAACAGGTCCGATAGGTCCACAGGGAGAACCCGGTGATTCGCACTGGAAA
This sequence comes from Candidatus Scalinduaceae bacterium, assembly GCA_965222815.1. Taxonomy (GTDB): domain Bacteria; phylum Planctomycetota; class Brocadiia; order Brocadiales; family Scalinduaceae; genus SCAELEC01. The sequence goes on along the minus strand of CBDCUS010000014.1, from coordinate 1,641,143 downwards.
TTAAACGGATCAAGCACTTACTATAACGATGGTGATGTCGGTGTCGGAACGAGTAGTCCGATCTGTGACCTCCATGTTCTCCGTTCGGGGGGGAACAGCAGGCCTCCTACGACGGTAGGCGTCCAGTTTAACAAATCAAACCTGATCATCAAAAATGATGAAGCTGTGGGACCGGTAGTTCCCGGACCCGTAGTTCCAGGTCCGGTAGTTCCAGGACCGATTATTCCCTTGTTTACTCCGTACTGGTTCTACATTGCTGTTGGTGGTACCGGTTCGACGGGAATTGTGGATGTTGACACACGGTTTGTGAGAAAAACGAATACCGAACTCCATTTTCAGACCCAGTCAACTATTAAAACTGGTGGTGTATCTACCCAGATGACCTTACACAGGAACGGATATCTCGGTATCGGTACGACAGTACCGGAATTTAAGCTACACATCCTGGGAGGTTCAGACGTAAATAAGTCGACCGGTGGATATATCGTTCTCGGTTCACGTACAGGTACGAATATGGGATTTGACAACAATGAGATCCAGGCCCGTTTCAATGGTGACACTGCCCAGATGCACTTAAACTGGGAAGGAGGAAATGTTGCTGTTGGCGGCCCTTTAAGAGGGAAAGGCACCAGTCTCAGTGGCGATTCGAGTGATGCCATACAGATCGGTACTGGTCGCGGTGGATGGGACGTCTTCTTGAACGATGATTTATGGGTTGCAGATCAGACGAGTACGAAGATACTCCACATTAGGGGAGGATCTGACCTCTCGGAAGAGTTTGATATTAGCGAGCCACATAACCTGAAGGACTATATCAAAGAGGAGGCGGAGTTTACGATTGAGCCTGGAATGGTTGCCTGTATTGACACGAAGAATCCGGGTAAGCTCACAGTCAGCAGCAAGGCGTACGATCGAACGGTAGCCGGCATCATTAGTGGGGCAGGCGGAATTAACACCGGCATGCTGATGGGTCAGGAGGGTACGGTTGCAGATGGTGAATACCCCGTAGCCTTGACCGGCCGTGTTTACTGCAAGGCCGATGCTGCCTATGGTGCTATTCAACCCGGTGATCTTCTCACCACTTCAGATACTCCCGGATACGTGATGAAGGTAAGTGATTATGAGAGGGCCCATGGGGCCACTATCGGCAAGGCGATGTCATCGCTTGATCAAGGTTCGGGTTTGGTCCTGGTCCTTGTGTCGCTCCAGTAATCGCGTTTTTACAAACCTTAAATTAGGGAGTATGAAAATGAAAAAATTAAAGATACGCTACCTGATAATGTGCAGCCTGTTTCTGCTGCTGACATTACCGTTTAACGTCATGGCCCAGGAGGGGGCAGGAGATAAGGTAGATCCCTATGCACCCGTAACTGGTATACCTGAAGGGTTCAAGCTTATCGAGGGAGATATCCTTGTTCGGATCAATGAGCCGGAGGGTACGTTTGATAATAATCAGTGGTCAAACAAGAGAGTTCCGTACACGTTCCATTCCAATGTGTCTGAAACCAACAAGGATCGAGCAATCGCCGCCATGGAGGAGATAGAGGCGATCTCGGGGACCATTGTGGACTTTAGACCACGGAATGGGGAGAGCAATTATGTCCGTTTTGTGAGTCACGCCTCTTTGAATAACTCACAAGTGGGTATGAAAGGTGGCAGGCAGGACATCAATATTGTGAGTTGGTCATCAAAGTTCGTTATCGTGCATGAGTGTCTGCACGCCTTGGGTTTCTGGCACGAGCAATCGCGGCCGGACCGTGACAGCTTTGTGACAATTCATTTGGATCGTATTCCATCTGATAAAGAGCACAACTTTGATAAAAAGTCATCGGCAGATGTATACGGGCCGTATGATTTTGATTCGGTTATGCATTACGGTCAGTGTGCGTTCTCACAGTGCAGTAGTTGCTCATCAAACCCGACCAACTGTCGGACGATAACGGTGAAGTCACCAAATACTTCTAAGCAGAATAGCATTGGGCAGAGAAGTAGGTTGAGTGATCTGGATAAGCTCACGGTGTCAATGCTCTATCCACCGAGTAACTGGAGGTTTGTCAATAATACTTACTCGAAGGCCCCCAGAAGCATATTGCAATTTGGATCATTCTTTGCTCCGGCCAAATCTATTGGTTTGGGAGTGGCGTTTGTTCCAACGGGAGGGACATTGATTATTCAGCCTGGCAGTTATAACGCTAATGGGACCTATAACAAGAGAATGACGTTTAGGGCCCCATTAGGGGGTGTTACCCTTGACTAGTAATTTCATGGGATTGATGGTATAAGCTGATCAGGAGAGCATGGTCAGCATAGTAAGTGGTGCTGCAGTTCGTGTCGTCTCTACGGCGGGACGGACTGCAGTTCAATTTATCGTAGGTGGAATCGGTACGTTTAACGAGTTATGCCTATTTCTTGAAGGCGGGAATCAATTGTGCTAGCAACAATCGATTCTATGAAACAGGAGTGGTTGTTATGAAAAAGGTAAAAAAACAATATGCTATAATACTTCCTATATCATTTCTTTTGATGTTGCTGTCTAGCATAATGGTTTTTGCTGGAGAAAACACCACTATTCGCTGTCATAGAGAGACATATGTTTTGGATTCCGGTATTTATGAGAATAAAGGAAATGGAGAAGCCATAACGTATCAAAACGCAATTCTCTTTCCTAACGTCCCCTGGATGCAGATTCATTTTATTGATGCCAATCTGGGGAAGAGGAGCTATATTACGTTAACGTCTCTCCATGATGGTGGGCAGCAACGCCTCGACACACAAACTCTCGTGCAGTGGCAAGATTCAAGTGCCTTTTTTAATGGAGAAGTGGTAGAGATAGAACTTGTTGTTGCCTCAGGGGAGTCAGGGATATTCTTTCGCATCGAGGAAATTACAGTTGGTGAGTGGATTGGGAACGATGGAGTTGTAGGTGAATCTTTTTCTCTCTTGTTTCAAGAGAGTATCTGTGGGAGTTCTGATAATCGTAACTCATCAAATGATCCGGCTATTGGTCGCATTATGCCTGCTGGTTGCACCGGTTGGATAGTCTCAAACGGTGCATTCCTGACGGCAGGGCACTGTCGCGGTTTAGGTCATGTACTGCAATTTAATGTGCCCGCATCGCTGCCGAACGGAACAACAGTGAATCCTCCCCCTGAAGATCAGTATCCCATAATGTATCTTGATTCGAGAAGTAACGATGTGGGAGATGATTGGGCAATATTTGAGACAGGGGCGAACGGTAACGGTCAGTATGCCATTGATAGGCAAGAGGCTTTTTATCGTATAACACATGACATTTTTCCCGAGAGTGTAAGTGTTACCGGATATGGTATCGATTCTTTACCACCAGGAACAACGGGAGGGAGAAATTCAGATAACCAAACACAGCAAACACACAGCGGTCACTATATAGGAGAGAATATTGCGCAGAGTATGAAAGTTATAATTGAATATGCAGTAGATACTCTAGCTGGTAACTCTGGCGCTCCTGTTATTATTAACCAAGAAGGTCTGGCACTTGGTATCCATACGCATTCGGGCTGCAATCCTCCCAATTTTGGTAACCAGGGTACCGGTTTTCAGCAGAGCGAATTAAAAAATGCACTCCAAACGTTTTTTGGGGGAAATGTGGAATATGTAGATAAAGGTTACCCAGAAATACCTGTCTTGAAAGACGGTACTATTACTCGGCCCTTTAATTCGGTGCAGGAAGGTACCAATGCGGCATCTGCTGGGGCAATCATCAGTGTAGTAAAGGGTTCTTATGATGAGACCGTTATCATTAACAAGGACGTAACTATTGAAGCTCCTGTAGGCACTGTTGTTATTGGTCAATAGCAGTTGCCAGTTTTTCACTGAGATATCATAATAATCTCTGTAAGTTTTTCCCTGATTTCAGAGTGATCACATACCTTAATTTACTGTGCAAAATAAATTTCTCTTTTCAGGGAAATGACATGAGGGAGTAATTGTTCGAACAAACCTTTGCAACTGGGAAAATTTAGAGACTTTGTTGTAGTAACGCTTGTAGTTAAATGAAATTCTAAATAAAGTTGAAATTTTACCTGGTTTTAATTAAAATAAGCTATCATGCACCGATTGAAATATTATCTTCTCAGACTTAATTTATATTTTCATGAAAATGAGAAATTTTATGCATGATGGCTTTCGAGAAATGCGTACACAAAATTCAATCCCCACGCAACAAATTATTATAAACTATTTTGATGAGGGCTTACGATAATGCTTCCGCTGTTTACGGCAGTTCGATCTTCGGTTGGTAAAAAGATCCTCATGGCTGTAACGGCACTGTCGTTAGTTTTGTTTGTAATAACTCATTTGCTGGGGAATCTCAAATTGCTCAGTAGAGATTCAAGCTCATTTAACCTCTATGCTCACAAGCTAGAAAGTCTTGGAGGACTCCTCTATATTGCTGAGATAGGGCTCCTCACTCTTTTTCTTACCCACATCACTATAGCAGTATCAATTTTTCTCACGACGAGAAAGGCGAGACCCGTTGGTTATTATGTGAGTAAAGATTTGAGTAAACAGAGCTACAGTTTTTTGGGTTCGACAACGATGATTTATACAGGTGGGATAGTTTTAGCTTTTCTGGTTATCCATCTGCTCCATTTTAAATTTGGGCCGGGTGTGAAGGCTGGCTATGTCAAAGAGGTGAATGGGGAATCGGTTCGAGATTTACATCGCTTAGTTATTGAGGGGTTCCAAAGCTTTTGGTATGTATTGTTTTATGTGATATCGATTTCACTGCTTGGAGTTCATCTGAGTCATGGTATCTGGAGTGCCTTTCAGTCTCTAGGGGCAAGCCATCCCCGGTATACACCGTTAATTTTTGGATCAGGAATTCTCATTGCATTAACCTTGTCCTTGGGTTTCCTCTCTCTTCCTATTTTAGTATATTTTATGTGGTGAATGTATGATTCTTGATGCAAAAGTTCCAGATGGTCCCATAAGCCAAAAATGGGACAAACACCGTTTTGATAGTAAACTGGTAAACCCTGCAAATAAGCGGAAACATACCGTTTTGGTTGTGGGAACTGGCTTAGCTGGTGCCTCCGCAGGAGCTAGTTTGGCTGAGTTGGGCTATCATGTCAAAAGTTTTTATATTCAGGATTCGGCTAGACGCGCCCATAGTATTGCGGCCCAGGGAGGTATAAATGCTGCAAAAAACTATCCCAATGATGGCGACAGCATCTGGCGTCTCTTTTATGATACGGTGAAAGGGGGAGATTTCCGGTCGCGAGAGGCAAATGTGTACCGCTTGGCACAGATAAGTTCTCACATTATTGATCACTGTGTTGCGCAGGGAGTCCCTTTTGCCAGGGAGTATGGGGGACTATTGGACAATCGCTCATTTGGTGGTGCTCAGGTTTCTCGAACGTTTTATGCGCGGGGGCAAACCGGCCAACAGCTGTTACTTGGTGCTTATGGTGCTTTCATGCGACAGGTGAGCAAGGGTAACATTGAGATGTTTCCGCGTAGGGAGATGATGGACCTTGTATTGGTTGATGGCAAGGCGAGGGGTATAGTAGTACGGAACTTAATAGACGGAAAGTTAGAGTCGTATGCTGGAGACGCGGTGGTTCTTGCTTCAGGGGGGTATGGAAATGTCTATTTTCTCTCCACAAATGCAGTCAATTCTAATGCATCAGCCGCATGGCGTTGCTATAAAAAAGGTGCCTTTTTTGCCAATCCCTGTTACACGCAGATACATCCAACCTGTATTCCTGTTTCAGGTGTCCACCAATCGAAACTAACTTTGATGAGCGAGAGTTTGCGAAATGATGGGCGCGTGTGGGTTCCAAAGAAACCTGGTGATACACGCAAAGCAAATGAAGTTCCTGAGAGTGAGAGAAACTATTATCTGGAGAAGAGATATCCGAGCTTTGGAAATTTGGTACCTCGTGATATTGCGTCTCGCAACGCGAAACAGGTTTGTGACGAAGGATTCGGTGTTGGAACTACGGGTTTAGCGGTGTATCTTGATTTTGCCGATGCAATTGAACGTCTAGGGCAAAACACGATAAAAGAAAAATATGGAAACCTCTTTGATATGTATGAACGCATCACGGGAGAGAATCCCTATAAGGAATCAATGACAATCTTTCCTGCCGTACACTACACAATGGGAGGTCTGTGGGTTGATTATAATCTCATGAGTACGATACCTGGTCTCCATGTATTGGGAGAGGCAAACTTTTCAGATCATGGTGCCAATCGACTAGGGGCAAGTGCGTTGATGCAAGGTTTGGCTGATGGGTATTTTGTAATACCCTATACGATAGGACACTATATTGCCTCAACTGATCTCCCTTCAGTGGGTACCGAACACACAGCATTTATGGAAGCGAAGGGGGGTGTTTCTCAACGCATTTCGAAGTTGCTCTCTATAAAGGGGAAGAAGAGCGTTCGGGAGATTCATCGTGAATTGGGAATTATTATGTGGGACAATGTTGGGATGTCCCGTAATAGAAACGGATTACAAACAGCGTTGGGTCAGATCAGAGAACTTCGTGATGAATTTTGGAAGAGCGTTTATGTGCCTCAATCGGGCGATAATTTCAATAAGAATCTGGAACAGGCGGGTAGGCTTGCAGACTTCCTTGAATTAGCAGAGTTATTAACAATGGATGCACTGGAACGTAGTGAGTCGTGCGGCGGTCATTTTCGGGAAGAGCATCAGACGAATGAGGGTGAAGCAAGACGTGATGATGACAATTTTAGTTACGTTGCGGCCTGGGAGTACAAGGGAAAAGATCATCATGCACAATTACACAAAGAATCGCTAGTTTTTGAAGAGGTTGCATTGTCTCAGCGAAGCTATAAATAGTGTTTGATCGAAAACTACCAATCAACTGTGTTGCTGCAATAGTTACGTAATCCTCACGTACTTGAGTACGTTTCAAAACTATTCCACACCTTGTATCTGGGCAGTTTTCGATCAAACACAAAACAGGAGAAAATAATGAAAAATATAAATTTACAGCTACTGGTTTGGCGGCAAAAGGATGCAAATTCCAAGGGAAAGATGGAGCCTTATCTCGCTGAGAATATTTCTCCCAACATGTCCTTTCTTGAAATGCTGGATGTGGTAAACGAAGATCTTATCAAAAAGGGGCTCGAACCGATAGAGTTTGATAACGATTGTCGTGAAGGGATCTGTGGTGCATGTGGATTAGTCGTCAATGGGCAGGTTCATGGTCCACAAAGAGCAACAACGGTGTGTCAACTGCATATGCGCAATTTTCAAGATCAGGACAAAATCGTGATAGAGCCGTTTCGGGCGCGTGCGTTTCCCGTTGTGAAAGATTTGGTAGTAGACCGCAGTGCATTTGATCGTATTATTATGGCAGGTGGCTATATTTCTGTAAATACGGGGGGTGCACCTGATGGTAATGCAATACCCGTTTCAAAAGGGATCAGCGATAAAGCGATGGATGCTGCGGCCTGTATCGGTTGTGGTGCATGTGTCGCAGCATGTCCTAATGCGTCGGCATCTCTCTTTACCTCTGCCAAGATTTCACATCTTGCATTGCTTCCTCAGGGTAAGATAGAGCGAAAAAAGAGGGCGGAGAATATGGTGAGCCAAATGGATAAAGAGGGATTTGGTGACTGTTCTAATATTGGGGAGTGCGAAGTCGCGTGCCCTAAGGAGATATCCATTTCTCACATTGCGAGAATGAAACGAGAGTATCTGAGAGCCGTAATTGACGAAATAGAGAACTAGGTTTTTCCACAACACTGAGAATGGGTAATGAGTTGCGGTTTGAATTACCGAAAACGGCTCACACGTTACCTTCGATTCTCAACGTGCGGTTTGCTGCGTGATGAATTGAGAGATTACGAGTGTGGTCGTGATAGGGATCACAAATGTTGTCGTAAACGGTTGTATTAATAAAAGGCCATACTGGCAAATGTTACTGTTGAATGGGTATTATGATCGTTGTCTTGTGAATACTTCAAAAGCTTGGCCTCTTTTGCCTTGATGACATTCAGCATTGCATATATAGCGGGATAGCCGCATATCCTTCTTTTGTCATGACTCTTTTTAATGCAGTCATAAAATGCCTGTGCGTCTAAGTTTTCTGCCTGCTTAAGCAGATTCAAGTCTTCACCTTCCAATTTCCTGAGAAATGTTTCGTCCGGAGCTACTCTGTCGCCAAAACGGACACCTACATGTGCAAGGTCTACGCTTGCAATCAGGCAGATTTTCTTTTTACTGTTTTCGATAGTCTCTTTGAGAGATGAGATGAAATTCTCAAATTGTGGGATCACCATTGGGCTCTTGTTATCACCAACGTGTAATTCAAAAGATGAACAGAGTATCGGTACTATTTTGATCTTCCTTTTGTTGTGGTAGAGGTATTGGAGGAACATTAACTGGAACTCGATAGAGTGTTCATTCTTGTGTACATACTCATCTTCAAAATAGTTGAATGTAAGACGTTTATTTAATGATTTAAGAAAGTCCTTGTCTGTATCTATGGGGCCATAAGGTGTTTCAAATGTTTTGTTCGTCAGTGCGAAGAGATTTCTGGTGCCTGTGTGTGCAATACCAAATATGATGAAAAGTTCCGCATCTGAGGACTCAGCAATCTCTTTATAAGCCCACGCAAAACAGGGGCCTCCATTTCTTAAATCAATGTGCGGAGCAATTATACCTCTTAGTCGATCTGAGCTGTTTTTTAATGGTGGTTTACCGGGACCATCTGGTGAAGTAAAGAATTGGTCCATCTGCTTTCTCAGTAGTTGGACCTCATTTTCATATGCAGTACCAGCGTGTATCGCTTTTCGTATGGTTGCGTTTTTAAAGTCATCAACCACTTTTTTTATAAAACTTTTTGATCTTTCATTGTCTAGGAAAAGGTTCTTATCAAGGTCCTCAATTATCTGAGCAATACTGTCACTAAATAATAAATTTCCATATTGTTGTGAATATTTAGCCTGAATATCTAATGTAGTGTGAGAACCATCAAAATGGCTAATGATATAAAAAACATGGGGAGGGACAACAAGGGTGTTTTCTGAATAGTTAAGCGGGTCCCTTAGACATATGGCTTGCTCTCCTGCGTGTGTGACAGGAAATGCTTCTATTGGTCGAAGTTTAGGGAGTTCCATACACTTTTTTCATGTTAAGTTACTATTTTTAACTCTGCAGTTAATTTGTCTGATAGTTTTTCAATTTGTACATATCCACCGTCACGATACATTCCTGCGTTAAAGAGTAAAGTGGTCCCTAGCTTTTGAGTGCCTCTTGCTTCATGGATATGTCCGCTAAGAGAAATGTCCGGTTTCTCTTTTAGAATGAAATCTCGAACGCTTGTGCTGCCTACATGAGTTCCGTTTCCGATTACATCAATCTTTGTTCCGTTTGGAGGAGCGTGCGGAACCAAGATCTTCCATTCCGCATCTTTGACCTTTTCAAATCCCTTATATAAGAATGCTTCAATCTCACTTTCAGTAAACTCGGTAGGTGTTTGAAATGGTGTCGGGTTTGATCCACCAACACCAAATATTCCTATTCCATCGATTAAATGTCCGTTTCCATGCAAGTTTATGTTCTTTTCATTTAAATAGTCATCTACTTCGGGAAGATCCAAGTTGCCAAATTGAGCGAGCACATTTTGATTGAAATTCAAGAACCAATCAATGACATTTTTTGCTTCCTTTCTCCCATGATAATTGGTTAAATCTCCTGTAATAATTATGAGGTCAGCTGTTTCTAACTCATTATTCATGAGTTTTGACTTTTCAAAATCTTCATGGATATCGCCAACTGAGAGTATTTTCATTTTTTATACATGATGGAAGGTAGAGTAAGCTGGTAAAAAATTCTTGCTTTATCAAGAACCATAGAAGTACGACCCATAGCCCCATATACATTAACTCATATGATCCAATTCTGTAAATTTTGAAACATACATGCTAACAATTTCGTAAAAATATTCAAGATAATCTTCTAAGCTGTTTTATAAATTGTTTTATATTGACGCTAAAAAAAAGTTTTGATAGGATAAATTCTCGTCAACCCATTGTGCCTCTATGTGTTTATGATATGTCAATCTTTTTAGTTGCGTCGTCTGATTCTTGAGATCATTCTTCCTCAAATCAATGTGATGAAAAAAAGATATCTCTCTTTTTTAGTTTTCGTAACAATTTTTTTTTACGGGTCTTATATAACAAGAACGATTAGGAATGTTGACGCTGAAGGCTTTGCAAAGATTGAAAATAGGACTCAAGATATATCTCCTGATTTAAAAATAAAAATTGATGAATGGATGAAATTGCTCTATTCAGAGGACACCGTAACACGAAGTTCGGCGATCATTTCGTTACTAGGTCTCAATGTCCCAGCCATTTATGACTCCCTCATTGCTGTTTTAAGAAATTCGGAAAATGATGATATTCGGATCTCTTTGATCAAAGCGTTTGGATTTTCCGGTGATGACAAAGCGTTGGATTGTATAATTGAGATGCTTGCTAGTGAAAACAAGATTATACGAAATACCGCTGCCGATGCCTTAGGAAAGATAAAGACAGATCGCGCAATTGATAAGATGGCTTCACTGCTTCTTAACCCGAAGACACCAATTAGTTCCCGTAAGCTTATTGCTGGCGCTTTAGCAAAGACTCGTTCGCGAAATGCGGTAAAACCATTGATTAACTTATTGGGCTCCAACAATAAAGAGTTGAGGATTGCGGCAAGAGAGGCGTTAGTCAAAATAACAAAATTGTCTGATGGCAAGACAACAGTTTATTGGCAAGAGTGGTGGGACAGAAATAAGGTAAAGACGAGGGAACAATGGTTAGAAGATATAGTTGATAAGTTGGAAGAAAAAATAAAGAGCGTGATAGCCCAAAATGAGAAATTGAGGGCTGAAATAGTACAAAAGACAATCGAAACATTAAGAACCGGAGAGGAGAAAGACGACACTAGGCAATTCCTTGATGCCATGAAAAGCGATTATCCGGAAGTGAGGATTTTTGCTGCAAATAAGCTTGTAGCTCATAAAGAAAAAGATGTCATAACAGCTTTTTTGGACCTTATTTCCGATCCCAATTCAGAAATTCGTGCTCTTGCAGCAAAGGCGCTCGGTGAGTTTGGTGACGATTCAGGGTTGAAACCCTTGACACATGCACTAAAGGATCAGGATGCAAAGGTTCGTAAAAGCGCAGCGAAAGCACTTGGTAAATTGGGAAATAAGGAGGCAGCTGTTGAATTGTTAGAAGCCTTAGGTGATTCGGAAAATAGTGTAAAGTGCATTGTCGCCGAATCTCTAGGAGAAATAGAGGCACACGATGCTGTTGAAACCTTAATCGGTCTTCTCTCAGACAAAGACCCAAAGGTAAAAGAGTTTGTAATTGTTGCTCTTGGAAAGATTCGTGATAACAGATCTACGGATTCTTTGATTGCTGCTTTAAAGGACGAAGAGGAGAGGGTTCGATGGTACGCTGCAGACAGTCTAGGAAAGATTGCCGAGAAAAAGGCGGTGTTACCCCTTATTGATTTGCTCTCAGATGAAAGTGCACGTGTTCGTGAGTCTGCAGCTACGGCTTTGGGCCAGATTGGAGATGATAGTGCAGTTGGGCCTTTAATCAAATTGTTGAAAGACAAAGATGATAGGGTAGTTGAAAAGACAGCGAGTGTGTTATTATCCAATGAATACAAGACATTTGAGGTGTATGAGAAGATCTCAAATGCTATGTATGAAGAGAATAACTATAAACGTGCGATAATTATTTTGGAAAGGCAAATCGAAAATTTTAAGCAAATACCAGAATATAACATTCCCCTCTGGCAAAGTAAGGTGAAATTAGCAAAGTCATATCTTCAGCTTGCCAATTATCACAAAGCGATTCCTGTTTATGAAGAGCTTGTGCTGCATTTTAGTGAAGATACAACTCTTAAACATGAACTTGTTCAATGTTTACGTGAGACGCAACAAAACGATAGATTGATAGAACTATTTTCCTTGTGGATTACAAATTTGCAGGCGGATAATAGTCCCTGGTGGAATGGGATATTTGCGGTTGTTGAGAATTATTTTGAAAATGAAAATTATGAGAAAGTGAAAGAGGTTGTCGATTTCTTTGAAAAAATACATCAGTATTTGGGAGGTGTTGAATTAAGGTCTAAGTTCTATGATTTACGGAAGAGAAGTGAAAAAAAACTATTACTTGAAGAGGAGGAAACAACTGAGGTGTCAAGGAGATAAATGGTTAACAGAATTTTTCTTTACATATTTAAAAGAAAATTTGTCTCTTCCTCATTTAACCCTAATGAAAGATATTGATGTATGAAAGTTCTTATCGTAGGAGCGGGTGCCGTCGGCTTTAATATAGCGAAACAGTTGTCAAAAGAGGGGCATGATATATCGGTAGTTGACAAAGATCCTGAACTGGTCCAGAGAATAACAGAAAAATTGGATGTCTTTGTCCTCTCAGGGGATGCTAGCTTGCCTAGTGTATTAGAGGCTGCCGGTATTATTGATGCACAAATGGTATTAGCCGTAACAACTAGTGACGAAGTGAATATTGTCGTATGTATTCTTGCTAACCAATATAATTGCAAAATTAAGATTGCAAGGATACGAAACAGTGAGTTCACTTGTAAAGACACGTTGTTGAAACAGAGTGGTTTCTGCATTGACCACATGATAAATCCGGAGCAAATCATTGTAGATTCGATAATAAAGATCCTTGAAACTCCAGGTGCGACATTTGCCGTTGATTTTCCAATAGGAGATGTTCTTTTAAGAGGGTTCCATGTTCCCAGTGATGCTCCAATTGCGGGGAAGAGATTTTCTGAGTTAGAGGGAATAGAATATACCGATTCGTTTTTAATTGTCTGTATTCAACGTGATGATGAAATGATAATACCCAATGTTAATACAGAAATTTTGCCGGATGATGATATCTTCGTCCTTGTTTCTCGGATGGGTTTGCCATATTTTTTGCCAATGATTAATAGGCGTGCAGGGGAGGTAGAAAAAATAATTATTTATCGTGCAAGCCGTACCGGTTTCCAACTAGCGAAAAGGCTAGAGGAGAGTTCGATTGATGTACGGTTGATTGAACCGAAGAAAGATAAAGCAGAAATTGCTGCCGCTGAATTAAAGAATACGATAGTTTTACATGGTGATGCTACCGAAATAGACCTGCTGAAAGAGGCGGATATTGGAAAAACAGATTTTTTCATTGCGCTATCCGATGATGAAGAGACCAATTTGCTCACATCTTTATTAGCAAAAAAGTATGGAGCCAAAAAGAGCATTGTGCTTACAAATGAACCAGGGCTTGTACCCATTATTAATCAGATCAATGTGGATGTTGTTGTGAATCCCCGCCTGGTTACTGCAAGCGCCATCCTTCAACATGTTAGGAGAGGACAGATACTCTCTATTGCTAAATTAGGTGACAGCGATGCGGAGGCAATAGAGCTCATGGTGGAAGAGGGATCAGAAATTTCAAAAAAACAGTTAGAAAAGATACGATTTCCTAAGGGGTCGATTCTTGGCGCTATTGTACGAAATGGTGCCATGTTACTACCAAAAGGCATCCCTGCTATCAATCCTGGAGAAAGTGTTATTGTCTTTACCCTGCCAGATGCTATTTCAAAGGTACAAGCCCTTTTCAGTAAAAAAAGAAAAGGGTCCCAAGAATTCTTTTAGTGAAACGAACTCTTTGGTAGGGTACTGAAGAGTGATGAGAAGGGAACTTTTATCTAGAACATGAACATACCGCTCGTTTTGCATACCTTAGGCAACCTGCTTATCTTTTTCTCTTGTATCCTGTTTATACCATTTGGTGTTTCGCTTGTTTATGGAATGGATGCTGAGATCTGGGCATTTATGTCATCAATTCTTGCTTCAGCCATAATGGGTGTGTTGTTTAAAGGACTGTTTAAGTATCAGAATGAAGACATTACGGTTCGCGAGAGTTTTGCGATCGTTGCATTTTGGTGGTTGTCTTGTGCTTTTTTTGGTGCCCTCCCTTATTGGTTGTCAGGAGAATGTACTACCTTCTGTGATGCCTATTTTGAATCGATGAGTGGCCTTACTACCACAGGAGCTACTATTTTTAATGATGTAGAGGTACTACCGCATGGAATACTCTTCTGGAGGAGTATGTCACAGTGGCTTGGTGGGATGGGCATCGTTGTGTTTTTTGTTGCCGTTCTTCCAACCATCGGTGTCGGTGGCCACAAACTTTTTAGCGTGGAAGCTCCTGGACCGACAACCAACAAGATAAAACCTCGAATAGCACAGACAGCCAAGATACTGTGGATGATATACTTTTCTCTTACTGCCATAGTGATATTGATGTACTGGTTGGGAGGGATGGAAATATTTGATTCGATTTGCCACTCGTTTGCAACCGTTTCAACGGGAGGTTTTTCTACGAAAAACCAGAGTATTGGAGCCTTCGATAGTTTGTTTATTGAGAATGTAGCCATTGCCTTTGCCTTTATTGCGGCGTGTAACTTTATGCTCCATTATCAGTGTGTTACTGGACAGTTTAAGAGGATTACGGGGAATGCAGAATTCCGTTTTTTTGTCTCATTGCTGTTGTGTGTGACCGGTTGTATAGCCCTTGCACTCTTCTTTTTTGATTCAACATCATTTAATGGGGGAGTGAAAGATGCGAAGTATGAAAGTCTGGAAGGTGCTTTGAGATATGCGATGTTTCAAGTCGTATCTATAACAACGAGTACCGGATTTTGTAATGCCGATTTTGATACATGGCCAAATTGTTGTCGATTTTTTCTTATCCTTGTAATGTTTATCGGTGGTTGTGCCGGGTCTACAGCCGGAGGTATGAAGGTGGCGAGAATTATGCTTCTTTTCAAATCCAGTGCACGGGAGTTGGTACACCTACTCAGGCCAAGGGCCATAATGCATGTAAAACTAAGTGGTAAACCTGTGAGTGAAGATATTCTTACCAATACATTGGGCTTTGTTGTCTTATACTTGGGTTTGTTCGGTGTCTTTTCTATCATTTTGACTATTTTTGGAACTGAGCCAGTTACAGCATTTAGCTCAGTTGCATCGATGATGAATAATATAGGCCCTGCACTTGCTGATGCCGGTGCATCGAAGACGTATAGTGATATCGCATACCCCTGCAAGTGGATCCTCATTTTTTCCATGTTATTGGGTCGATTAGAAATATATACTGTTATCCTGATATTCTTGCCAATCACATGGAAGAAGTAGAGAATTCTGAAGAGTTGTGAGCCTTATTGAAAATTGAGGTAAGGAAGTGACTGTTTATGGAGATTGATATTGGAAAAGGAGCCTCATACGTTTTGAACGTGAGATGAGCTAACAGTGAAGTGACCATTTCAAATTGTCGACTGTCTACTAATCGTTGTGCTTTTGTAAGTACCTGAACCAGCAGATAATATTTGTGTTTTAACCATCTATGACTGGACTTGGAAAGGTTAAAAGTGTTGCCGTTTATGGGATTGAGGCTTATCTCCTTGAAATCGAGATCTACGTCACTGGTGGACAATTGCCTTCAACTGTCGTTATAGGATTACCTGATGCGGCAGTAAAAGAGTGTAGGGACAGGGTTAAAGCGGCATTGAAAAATAGTGGTTATCGTTATCCAGTAAAGAATATTACCATAAACCTGGCTCCTGCCGACAGAAAGAAGGAGGGGCCTCTGTTTGAGTTACCAATAGCTATAGGTCTGCTCGTCGCTTCAGAGCAGATAAATTCGGACAAGATACATGAGTATGGAATTATAGGGGAGTTGTCATTAGATGGGAAAGTGCGAAGGGTCAAGGGCTGTTTGTCAATGGCACGTAAGTGCAAGGAGGTGGGATTAAGAGGGCTGATCCTTCCTGTTGAAAATGCCCCCGAGGCTTCTATCGTTGAAGATATTGATATTATTCCCGTAGAGACACTTGCAGATGCTGTGGGTTTTATCACAAATTCGCTCATGCTGTCCCCCTTTTCGGTAGACCTCAAGGGTGTCTTTAAACAATCATCTCAATACGAGATAGATTACTTAGACGTAAAGGGTCAGGAGCATGTGAAACGTGCACTTACGGTTGCTGCAGCTGGGAACCATAATGTGATTATGATCGGTCCTCCGGGTTCAGGAAAAACCATGCTGGCGCAGAGACTCCCGACTATAATTCCACAATTAACTCTTGATGAGGCCCTTGAAACGACAATGATTTATAGTACTATTGGGCTATTAGATCCTTCAGAATCTCTCATAGCCATACGGCCATTTAGGAGTCCGCATCATACCATCAGTATTGCTGGGTTAGTAGGGGGAGGTAGCTTACCTCGGCCGGGAGAGGTGAGTCTTTCGCACCATGGGGTACTCTTTCTTGATGAATTACCCGAATTTAATAGGAAGACGTTAGAGGTGTTGCGTCAACCATTAGAGACGGGTAAGATAACGATATCAAGGGCTATGAGTTCTGTCACTTTTCCTGCAGAGATAATGTTGGTGTGTGCAATGAATCCATGTCCTTGCGGGTTCTATGGAGATCCGAGAAAAGAGTGCCATTGTACTCCCAGGCAGGTTCACAATTACATCTCTAAGATATCCGGTCCTTTGCTTGACAGGATTGATATCCATGTTGAGGTACCTAATGTGCAGTACGTGGACTTAACTTCTCATGCGACGGGTGAATCTTCATTGAAAATCAGAAACAGGGTAAATGAGGTGAGAAATGTACAACGGGAACGATTTCACGGACCTAACTGTACAACTAATTCCCGAATGTCTACACGGCAGATAAAGAAATATTGTGTTTTAGAACGTAAGGCAGAAGAGCTGCTCCGACAGGCAATGGATCAGCTGGACATCTCAGCAAGGGGGTACAATAAGATACTAAAGGTTGGCAGAACGATTGCAGATCTTGATAATAGCGGAGATATTCGCATCGAACATATCTCAGAAGCTATTCAGTATCGCAGTCTTGACAGGTCATTTTTTAGATAGATAAAAATTTGACATTTACTTAATTCAAACTAAATAATGTAAACTAGCAGCGTTTTAATCAGAGAAACCTTTCCATAAATAAGTTATGAAAAATGATAAGAGAAACGGTAAGCAAGATAATCAAGGTTTGTTAGCACTTGCAAGAATAGAGACGCATGAAAAGATAATCCGGTATTTACAACATGAGAAACGAGGGAAACTTCTGGATATACCAGCAGGGACAGGTGCATTGGCATCACAGCTGAAAGAATCTGGATTTGAGTGCTATTGTTGTGATATAAATCCGGAAATGTTCAAGGCACACAACATAGAGTTCAAAATTGCTGACTTGAATAAGAGCATACCTTTAGAATCAGATGTTTTTGACTATATAACATGCGTTGACGGCCTTGAACATCTTGAAAATTCCCATAATGCAATAAGAGAATTTAAGAGAGTGTTAAAAAAGGATGGAAAGCTGTTTATAGCCATACCAAACTATTTAACCATTGAAAGGAGGATGAAATTTCTCCTGACCGGCTCATTCACAAAACCGGTAAGCCAGGAAATGTTTAGGGAAAGGTTTAACTCTAATACTGCCATGATGCATATCAATTTTGTCAGCTATCCAATACTACGATTTGTGTTGGAAAGTAACGGCTTTCGTATCGTCAAATTAGATATTGACAGGCCAAAACCTAAGATGATCCTTCTGTTCCCCCTTACAATAGCGATAAAGTTGTATTGTATGTTTTGGCCGAAAAAGGCGAAGGAGAGATATTGGTTAAAAGAGACACTTTCTAAGAAGATATTTACTGGTGGTAATACATTGATTGTTGTTGCCCAAAAAAGTTGTCTTTCCGGATGAACTACAAATTATGGGTGGGAATCCGGGTGGGTGCGACAACAATTACAAATAAACCTATTGCCATACTGACGAATTGAGAATTTGCGGATTTTAGAATAGTAGAGTATGGTTGACAATTTCCACCAATTCTCTGCACTCTTTTCCTTTTGTCGATAGGTTAGGTTTGGCGATACTTTTCTTTTCGTAGTTGAGAAGTTGCACTTAGATTACCTATTATTACCAAGCAATAGTGGACCCAACATACCACCCCAATGATCAATTGCGAGTGAGTGGAGAAAAGGAATAATGATAAAACTCATTGGTGCCAGGAATGCAACAATGATAGGTCCTATGATACCCTGTTGACTCATAATCACAAAACACCAAATGATGCCGCCAATGACAAAAGAGACGTAGAGAAAGATACCGATACAGATCAGAATTAAAGAGAAAAAACCCTTCATTTTACTCCACTTTTAATATGAAGATAGTGATTCCAGACAGGCTCCGCCTACGATTATTTTTCTCGTTGACGTTTACTACCAGATGCTCACTAATGAGTAATTTGTGAGTATAGTATTTATTATCGCCTCTTCTTCTTCGAACCGTAGTATTATTTATGAAATATCCAGGATTTTTTCTGGTGTGTGATCTGAAACAGTGTGATTGAGTCACTAAAAAAGAGAGTCCTACCAAGGTCGAGCTATATTTTGGTATATAAAAGGTTTAGATTTTATCAAACAGGAAGATTCTTGTGAAACCGGATATGAGAGTTGATCCCATAAGCCTTTTGAAAGAGCGCGTCTGAGAATAGATTTGTGATTACGATTAAGATTGAGAAACGTTATTTAGAATCAAGCAAAATCAGTGAGGTCATGAAGTCTGAAATTGGTTCTGACTTTCTCATTGTATTATCTCTCTTACCTTATATAATTACAATGATATAGTAATCACCAAACAGTGGTAGTTGTTCGCTACATAAATGCTTTCTTATATGAATTTTACCGATTCTGATGATCCATAATCCCAATAGAGAAGAGCCGAAATACCGAAAAGTTTTTATTAAGACCTTTGGATGTCAGATGAACAAGCTTGATTCGGAATTGGTCTTTGGTTCGCTTATCAAGGAAGGGTACTCACTTGTTACAGACGAGGGGAGTGCCGACGTTATTCTTTTTAATACGTGCAGTGTACGTCAAAAGGCTGAAGATAAGGTATATTCACAACTTGGTAGATTAAGGAAGTGGAAGAGAGAGAGGCCCGACCTGGTTATTGGTGTCATGGGTTGTATGGCACAGAATGAGGGGGAAAATATCATCAAGCGGATGCCACACGTAAACCTCATTTGTGGTACCAGGATGTTCTCGAGGCTGCCGGAATTACTCAATGATATTCATGGGAGTAAGAGACATATTCTTGCGATTGATGATGAAGCAACCGTGGACTTTGAAAGGTCAGTTGCTCAAAGACCGAACCGTTTCAGCACATTTGTCTCTATTATGAGGGGGTGTGACAACTACTGCTCCTATTGTATTGTACCCTATGTGAGAGGGCGTGAATTCAGTAGACCGCAAGAGGATATCGTAAACGAGGTGAAGGGGCTTGCTGATGACGGTTGTAGAGAGATTACCTTGTTGGGTCAAAACGTAAACTCGTATGGGAAGGGATTGGGGAGTGACAACACCTTCTCTACATTGTTGAGACAACTGGATAAAATAGAGGGGATTGAAAGGGTACGGTTTGTCACGTCACATCCAATGGATATGACTCGGGACATCTTAGAAGCGGTGGGAGAGCTGCCCACTGTTTGTGAAAATATACATATGCCTGCTCAGTCCGGTTCTGATAGAATATTGGAAAGGATGAGGCGTCGGTATACCTCAACACACTACAAGAGACTTGTTGAAATGGCAAGATCTTTGGTCCCGAATATAACAATAGCCAGCGACTTTATTGTTGGCTTTTCCGGAGAAACAGATGATGATTTTCTCGATACAGTGAATTTGATGAGAGAGGTGCGTTTTCAAAACTGTTTTATCTTTAAATATTCACCGCGAACGGGAACCGATGCTGAGAAATATGTAGATAACGTAGATGAAGAGACCAAAAAGAGGAGAAACCACACTCTCTTAGAGTTACAGAAAAAGATCAGTACTGAAGAGAACAGGGAAATGATCGGAAAGAGTCTTGAAGTATTGGTAGAAGGTTCAAGCAAGACCGATAAGAGTAAATTGACAGGGAGGACGAGGCAAAACCAGATCGTTGTTTTTCGTTCTCAAGAATGTGCGCCTTCCGTTCAATCGCACGGAAATAGCCTGGAGGGGAATCGTGCTCTCTCTATAGGAAAGCTTGTAAAGGTGAACGTTGAAGATGCCACTGATGTAACATTGTACGGTAGTATAGATACTGGTTGAGCGAAAACTACCCATCTACGGCGTTACTGAAAAAAATTCTGTAATCCTCACGTACTTGAGTACGCTCCGATTCCGTAATTTTTTCGGGCCTTGTATCTGGGCAGTTTTCGCTCAACCACCAGATCTGTCAGGTATTTGAGGAGATTACGATTCGCAGCGTTAGTCGTTAGCGGCTTCTGTTTCGTTATGTGATGCGAGTAGGGTTGTCAATGGGGCATATTTCCACTCTGCATTGTTCTTGATAGCAATTTTCCTTATCATCTCGTAATATTTATTATAGATTTCGTGAGAGTTGTTTTTATAATCGGGGTTACAGAAAAAGACACGGCATCCGAGTGTTCTATAATCTCTGATCACGCACTCCTTGTTGACAAGAAAAGGACAGATGCGCTGTTTTGGGTCGCAAGGAGGTATCTTCACATTTTCTGAAATAAAACTTACTTCAACGGTAGAGGCGTACAATTCGTGATCAAATGTGTCAAAATTACAACAGGTACCGCAGCTGTTACAACCTGGATTATATGCATGAAGCTCTTTTTCAAGCATATCGTATATTTTAACTATTTCTCCGTTATTCCCAGCACCGTTTTTCATAGGAAACAATTATACTAATTGTAAATGATCTTTTAAAGTTAAATAGTACATGTTTATGTACAACACGAAAATTGATCTGAAATTTATCTTGAAATTGAACCCTTTCAGTGGTAGGTTTTCATAGTATTTTCTACCTCTGCTCATAGTATAACCGGTTGATGCTTTATATCTTACGCATCAGAATCATCCTATTTTTCTGGTTCTACCTTTTTGGTTGCAAATGGTTTGACAAGATGAGGTGTATGATCTGTTATTGAATAATAGCAATAATTCTCGATTTTCCCTCCCCTCCTCGGATAGCTTGACGGGAGAGCGCGAATAGCATTGAATAAATAAATTGGACTTATTGTATGAAGATAAGGAGATTAGAGAAAAAGATGATAAAAAATATCTTATTTATATTGTCTTTGTTCGTGCTTACATTTGGGGTGGGTTGTGAGACTCTGAGTAAAAAGGAAGATGCAGAGAAAGAGATTAAGATTTCAGAGGGTGATAAGCAGCAAAAAAAGGGGAAGAGGTCTAGAAAGTGGGAGTGGGAGATAGCACCGCAGGAGAAACTGATTGTAGTCGATGAGAGTGCGCCGGCACAAAAAGAGTTTGTCTATCCTCTTGAGATGGCAAAAACAGATCCCTATGCTGTATCCAAACCTGAGGGTGAAAAGGTTGACATCACCTTTAATTTTCAGAACGCCGACATAAAAGAGGTCCTGAATGTTATCCTGGGAGAGATATTGGAGATGAATTATACCTTGGACAAGAGGGTTACGGGCCTGATCACCTTACGTACAACGGGAAAGTATTACAGAGGGGAGCTCTTAAATGTTATTCAGGCTATGCTGAATATTAATGGTTTTGCCTTGGTAAAAGATAGTAATCTTTTTCAGGTAGTGCCGATACAGGAGGCTCGTAGTGAGGCTGGTATTATAGATTTGGGTGATAGTGTGAGAACGGAGGATAGGGAGGTGGTGACTCAGATTGTTCCCTGTAAACATGTGGCCCCGCAGGCTATTATACCAACTCTGAGGGGACTGTTGACCAAGGCAGGTTTTGTCATTGCACCCAATGATACCCATGCGATAATTATTTCAGAGAAGGCGACAAATATGGATCGACTGTTGAAGATTATTGAGACATTTGATGTTCCCTTTTTTGCGGGAAAGGCACTGAAATTTTATGATGTACAACATGTCGATACTCAGAGCCTTGCTAAGGATTTGGAAACAGTAGTACAAACCCTCGGAGCGAAGACAAAGGGTCCAAAACTGGACATAGCCTTTATCCCCTTTGTGGATACCAGTAGGATATTAGTAGTAACGAATCTTCCCGAACTTTTTTCATCGGTAGATTCGTGGATAGCCAATATCGACGAGCCATCAAAAGAGAGAAGACTCAGACTCTATGTCTATAAAATGCAGCATGAGCAGGCAGAAACTACGGTGCCTATCTTAATTGAGCTCTTTAAGGAGAAGATTACGCCGACAGTAAAGGCGGGAGAAGCGGTTGGCGAACCGATGAAGATCATAGCTGATCAGAACACAAATTCTATCATTGTCAAGGCCCTGCCTGCTGACTACTACGATATTAAGGCGATTATTGAGAGCCTCGATGCTACACCCCAGCAGGTACTCATTGAGTCTGTTATTGCTGAGGTGAAACTGACAGACGAACTGGCAAGGGGTGTTGAATACTTTTTTCGGCACAAAGGACGGTCGAGTGAAGGCGCCAGTATCTCTCTTTTACCGGCAGGGATAACTTCCGGCACAGGACCCCTTTCTGGTGCGGGTACTAAGGTCTTTAGCATTAATAGTGAAATTGATGCTATTTTCGGCATGATTAACGCGGAGACAGAGACAAAGGTGCTTTCCACACCGCACCTCATCGTTCGTGATGAACAGACAGCGAGCATTCAGGTGGGGCAATCTGAACCGATAAGTACCGGGAGTACTACAGGTGCCGGTGCAGTTACCACTTCTCAGATTCAGTATCGGGATACGGGGACAATCTTGACGGTGACACCCCGCCTTGGTGAAAATGATATGGTAACGCTGGATATTACGCAGGAAGTGAGTTCTGCCGTACAAACAACCGCTTCAGGTATTGATTCTCCCGCATTTCCCATCAGGAAAATAGAGACGTCACTGGTTATCCTGAGCGGTCATACCATTTACCTGGGTGGGATTATTGATATCGATGATACCACATCAATAAAAAAAGTTCCTCTCTTGGGTGATATCCCCTATCTGGGTTATCTCTTCAAGTCCAGGGGTACAACGAAGGAGAAAGTTGAGTTGATGGTCTTGCTTACCCCTTACGTAATAAATAATCCAAGAGAGGCAGATGGCTTGACCAAAGAGTTTAAGGAGAAGCTGAAGAGGATAGCAAAGATGAAAAAAGGAGAAATAACGAATGTTATAGACAACGCTACTCATGAAGAGTATCAGGAGATGGAAGATGAGTATCAGGAGATGGAATGAAAAAATATTCTAATGAGGGACAATGCTCATTGCGTTTTATGGATTCTCAAGGAGGTTTTACGATCCTTGAGGTAATTGTGTCACTTATCATCGTAGCCGTCTCATTAACGGCCTTCATTCAGTTGTTAGGGAATTCGACACACCTCAGGGTCAAGGTAAATGACCATCACGACCGGCTAAATGTTGCCGTGACTAAAGCGGAGGAGGCATTCCTCGGTTTGTTGGATGGTGGCGGTGTTAAAGGGGGGGACAAAAATTCGTGGCAGGGAACAATTCGAGATAGAGGTATTACCTGGCGTGTAGAGGAGGAAAAAGAGGAGAAGGAGGATGGTGTCGGGGGTGGTGGCAAGGAGGTCTTCTTTTATACGGTGCTGGTTGATGGGGTTGAGTTGTCAAGTGTACGAATAGAATAGGGCACACCTTTAAGACAATATTTCTCCTTCCTGTCGCATTACTGATCACCGCAATAATGGATTCAATGTTCACTCAGTCGTATGCTAATTCAGATGAGAACAAAAGAAGATGCATTTACCTTGTTAGAGCTTATTATTGCACTAACAATTGGTGCGGCTTTAATTGTACTGGTTTCAGTATCTGTCCGGATGGGATTCTTTCAAATGGGGCGTGGCAGCAAAGCGCTTGAAGAGAGTTTGAGGGAGAAGAATGCAGTACATTTTTTTTGCCAGCAGATATCATCCATAAGGAGAGAGAGTCTTGGGGATGAGGTGATCTTTCATGGTGATGCAAAGAACATCCTCTTTGTTACACCAATGTCTCTGGAGAAAAGCTACAGCATGGGATTAATGACGGCAACGTTTTTTTTGGAGAGCGGGGAGACAGGAGTAAAACTTAACTATAAGGAAAAAAGGCACATACCCGTTGAAAATATTGAAAAGTTTAAAGGTGAAAATAGAACGATTTTTGATCAAAGTGAGAGCATAACAATCTTTGACGGTTTCGAAGAGATCACTTTCCAATTTCTCGATAGCGAGGGTGGTGAAGGTGAAGATGCAGCTATCGGTCAAGCTGATGCTGTCTGGAAAGATTCATGGTTGGAAAAAGAGCTTCCAAAAGCCATAAAGTTGGTGCTATCAAAAAACGGCATAGAGAGAGAAGTTGTCGCTCCAATAATGGTTATGTACTGATATTTGTCTTATGGTCATTAACCATACTGAGTACGGTTGCATTGGGATTTTCTAAGGATACAAAGATTTCTATCCTCCTGAGTACTGTACATGCCGAGAGAGTAGGTGATAGCTATGCGATGCGTGGGGCCGTACTCTACGCACTGAATAATATGTCAGAGGGTGGTGATACCACTCCTGTTGTAGCTCCTCCGAATCAAATCGGTTCGAAAGAGGTTGGAGAAGGTGATGCTATCACTGCAGCAGAACCCCCAAAAGACGATGGGAGAAAACCGCCAGGTGAAACAGAGAGAACCGCCGGATATTCCGAATCTCAAGAGGCCGGAGAGGATAAGGAAGTTGTGTTGTGGGTTCCAAATAGGGAACCATATTCGGTGAAAGTTGGTAATATTGATTGTGACGTCTACCTCTATGATGAAAATGGTAAGCTAAACATCAATGGATTAAATGATGAAAATAGAGAAATTTTCATCACCTTTCTTGGTAAAAAAGGGGTGGATGTGCTTGATGCTGATGTGATCGTGGACTCTCTTTTGGATTGGATAGACCCTGATGATCTCACGCATATAAATGGGGCGGAAGATAAATATTATGAATCTTTGCCTGAACCCTACAAAGCCAAAGATGCCTCCTTTTCTTCAATAGAGGAGTTGATGCTGGTTCGTGATGTCACACCAGAAATTTTTGAGAGTATAAGAGATGAAATAACCGTATATGGCGATAAACAGATCACCATTAATGTAAATTTTACAACCAAGGAGCTCATCAGTTCTATACCGGGCCTTTCTGATGGGATAGCAGATGAATTGATCTCCTATATTGAGGAGAGTGGCCCCATCCAAAAGGTGGATGATTTAAGAGAGATATTTTGGAGTCTCGGGATAATAGGAGACAGTTTTGAGAAAATAAGGCCATATTTCACTGTTGATCAATCAAGTTTTGTTACCATCCGTGCGGTGGCAAAGGGTTCGGACCAAAGGCCAATAAGTCGGGATCGTTCCGATGACTATGGATACAGATTGATTGCGGGAAAAGAGGATGCGGGGTATGGTATTGTTGCAGTTTTTCCTGAATGAAGTTGTCGGTATCTTTGTGTTCCTGGTGTGATCAGAGGAAAATTCCGTTTGATTACGGGGATAATTATGCTATTGTAAAAACTTACGATTCCGTTTATAGTCGATTAATTTTGCAGGTGCCCATGGATGTCATCCGTTACATAAACTATATCACTGTCTTTCTCTTTCTCTTTCTCTTTCTTGGAGTGGCAATTGCAGGAGATCAGGAAATCGAGACCTCAGCTGCAACTGGTGGCAATCAGATTGTGGTCTCTCCCGGAAATGTTCTCATGGATCTCGCTGAATACGCTTCGGTAAATGTCTACGTGATTGATAGTGATGGAAACCCAATTGAGGGTCAAACATTACAAGTTGTTCCGCAAGACAATACGGTTTCAATAAAAAGCAGCGGGCTCATTACTAACGAATTTGGGCATATAAATTTTTTTATCTTCGGAAAACAGGAAGGGGATGCCGTTGTCATTGTGACTGACGGTACTACCTCATCCCAGATAAATGTTACGACCAGAAACCTCATACACTACGTACTCCCCTATTTTTACGGAAATATGCAGTTGAACATTATCAATCCCTCTTCAGAAGAAAAGTTTGCAAAGGTCCAGTTTTATGAAAACAGTACTGATGAGGGTGAAAGCAGACAGATACTCCCGTTTACCGTAAGGCTTTCGGCTAAGGAGATGAAGAAGATTCCTTTGGCTAAAGAGTTGGGGGTTGAACTGGGAGATGGTTGGGCAGAGATTCTTGCTACCGATACCATTATCGGCGGAGTATGGACGAAAAAAGGGTATCTCCCCTTTCGACCCGTTAAACAACCCGGATTGCAATAAAGGTTTAGTATACCCATTGCAAAACTTCGTGAAATGGACTACACATTTCATAACAACAGGACGTATCAAACTTTCCCATCTCTTTGTGGCCTCTCCATTTTCGTAAGGTTTCATTGCAAACGGGAAGAACGGGATACATGATGAATGGATCTTAGCGTCAATAGTGATCAAATGACCAATGTGACATTTGGTGGATAGAGAATATGGTAATAACGATGAGGAGACGTAATAGTGAGGACTCATTTACCCTTGTCGAGGTCTTAGTTGTCTTGGCTATCGTTGCGGTTATTGGTGTTGCGACAGTCCCCAGGATAACGGCGGCAATAGAAACCGTAAGGTTTCGTGGGGCGGTATCCGATCTCATAGCCTTCTTGAGGAATACCCATCTTGAAGCAATGTTGCAGAGAAAAAATCTTGATATAACTATAGATTTAAAAAATAATTCCCTGAAAATAGATGATGACAGACACTTTGTTTTACCAAAAGAAATGGCACTGACACTAGAAGAGCAGATTAATACTGAAACGATGAAATATCAATTTTTTTCAAACGGTAGAGGTACTGGTCCAAAAATAAGCATACAAGGGAAAAATGAGCGAAAGGCCACAGTGTATGTCGACTTGTTGTCTGGACTGGCGGGCTATGATGTGCAGTGAATAGGTGAAATGGAAGGGTGGTTGTTAGAATTTTCCCCTGTGATCTACGTATATACTATCGTTTTTGATAATGTCATTTACCTCTTGTGATAAAGGGTGTGTGAACAATCCTGGCAGCATACTCTTTTCCTCTAATCTTTATGTTAACCTGACTTTTTGGTAGTGCAAAATCTTTGAGGACATAGCCGAGCCCAATGCCGATATTCAGGGTGGGACTGAAAGTACCACTCGTAACTTTACCGATAACGTTATGATGATGGATTATCTCATTGTCAGTCCTTGGTATTCCTTTATCGTGCATTTTAAATGCGACAAGCTTTCTCTTTACTCCAAATGCTTTATGTCGAAATAGTGAATCTTTTCCGATGAAGTCTCCCTTGTTGAATTTGACCGTCCAGCCGATATTGGCTTCAAATGGGGAAGTTATGTCGTCAATATCATTTCCATAAAGCAGTAGACCCGCTTCCAACCGTAATGTATCTCTTGCTCCAAGACCTGCAGGTTTTAACCCCATCGGGGTGCCTTTTTCGAGTAACCGATTCCAAACCTCTTCACAATGTTGATGATTAACGAAGATTTCAAAACCCTCCTCACCGGTATAGCCTGTTTTCGATAGTGTTAGTTTCATTTCATTGTCAGTAATTTCAGCAAATTGAAACGGTGAAAGGGTTGTGCACACCTCTCCAAATGTCTTACGGATAATGTTCTCAGATTTTGGTCCTTGTACTGCGAGAAGGGCTACCTGGTCGCTTACATTCTCAACACTCGTATCCTCTGTTTTCCAGTTAACTATCCAATCATTATCTCGTTTTGTATTGATGCAGTTGGCGACCACCATATATTTATCAGGATGGTATTTGAAAACAATAACATCATCGACGATTCCTCCACTCTTATTGCAAATAGGTGTGTATAAGGCATGATGATTTTGGATCGTCCTTACATCATTGGTGATAATATTTTGGATTAAATCCGTTGCCTGTTTACCGGTGATCACTATTTCACCCATATGTGAAATATCAAAAAGTCCGGCACTGTGCCTCGTGTTTCGATGTTCTCCGATAATCGTGTCATACTGAACCGGCATGAAAAAATTGCAGAAGTTCGTAACGTGAGCTCCAAGATCCACGTGGACATCGTAGAGTGGTGTTTTTTTTATATCTTCAATCAAATGGAGTTCCTCATGCTATTGAATTGGAATGCGTATCTCTTTGTAACCATTGCTATCGGTGATAAGAGACCTTGATGGTGAATCCATTCATCTTAACTTATAGTGTCTCTGGACTGGTATACCCGTTGTTTTCAAGAAAACAGACTACCCTTTTGTTCACTCTTTGTGTCTTTGAGTAGTCGGGGAGCCAAAATTTCGAGGTGTCAATTCCACTCACCGTTCTCTTGTTTGTATTGATAAAAATATTTATTTTTTCAGGATGTTCCCCCTGACTTTTGATTAATATAACGCCATCGTTCGGGTCAAAATCGATATTAACCCTTATGTTCTCTTCATTAAAGATCCTACCGATGTTTTTCACGAGGTTGATTAAATCTTCTATAGTATTGTCTTTCGGCATCTAATAAACGATAAGTTATGTTTATAAATAGTTTGTACGGCCAAAGCCATCTGATTAAACGTAAAGAGTTTACTCATCGGTTCTGTTACAAGAGGGTGTAGGCGATACTTAACCCGTTTGTAGCGCAACCCGTATCCTTTTTGCCTTCTCAATGAGGGATTGTAATGAGTCTAATGGTAACATCGATCTTGAATCTGAAAGGGCATTTTCTGGTTTTTCATGTGTCTCTATAAATATGCCATCACAACCGGCAGCGATGGCGGCCAGAGTTAAGGGTAAAATCATCTTTTTTTGACCACCTGACGTTGAACCTTCTCCTCCAGGGAATTGAATACTGTGGGTTGCATCAAAAATAACCGGAAATCCCATTTCGTTCATGATAACAATCGAACGCATATCCGTTACCAAATTATTATAACCAAAAGTTGTTCCCCTTTCGGTAAATATTATTTTGTCATTGCCGGTTGAGAGTATTTTTTCTGCAATATTTTTTACATCCCATGGTGCCAAAAACTGCCCTTTCTTAATGTTAATGGGCTTTTTCGTCTCTGCAGCACGAATAAGCAGGTCAGTTTGACGACAGAGAAGAGCGGGTATCTGGATGATATCCAGGGTCTCTTTTACCGTATCAATTTCATCACAAGAGTGGATATCCGAGGTTATGGGTAAACCAAACTGTTTCTTAATCTTTGAAAGGATTTTGATTCCCTGTTCAATGCCGGGTCCTCTGAACGATTTGAAAGATGTACGGTTTGCCTTATCATATGACGCCTTGAAGATAAATGGGATTTTTACCTTATTGCCTATCTCCACTATTTTCTCAGCTATTCGACAACAACTATCTTCAGTCTCAATGACACATGGTCCGGCCATTAACACAAGAGGGTTCTCTTTTCCAAGAATAAAATTATTTATCTTAATTTCCTTCATGGGAAGATTGTGTCTCTCATAAAACGAAAGGTGAGTACGTTTTTCAAAGTTTTTTTATCTAAGTTTTGACAAAAAGAGGGTAAAAAGTTCATAAGGAGCGAAGTATTTCTATATCATAGAGATAGATATAAGTCAATCCTTTAATTTCTTAACAAATTTTCATTTGCTTTTTTACGGTTATTTTATGTATAATCCCAACACTACATAGTTTACACCGGCAGATAAAAAGTTTTTACATTATTTCTGCATAATACTGTTTCCTTTTTTTGAAATGAGTTAAACCGATTTTGGTTTAATAGAGATAGTTTTTGTTTTAAGAGAGTGTATAGCTCTATGGGTGAGAGTGTTGTGTCCTTATCAATAGGTGTTTTTTTCTGTTGTAGAATATTTATATTAAAGGGGTTAAGTGGATGACGCAGACCGAAATAAACTTTGACACAGTTTTGCATGCTGAGACATTGGATAGAGAGGATATCGCTACATTTAGGAAAAGGGTATACAGCTCTGTTGATGAATTTGTTAGTTTGGAGAGACAGGTAAAAAAATTAGAGGCGACCATAAACGGGGCAGATGATCCTATGAGCATGAAGGGTGATATGTTGGTCTTGGGAATATGTTATTGGATACTGGGAAAGCGGAACCAGGCCATAAAGTATCTCTCTGAGTTAAAATCGCGCAAAATTGCCTCCTATTACCTGGGGAAGTGTTACCAGGAGCTTGGTAATTACGAAAAAGCGCTTGAGTTTCTCGAACGTTCAAAACGGTCAGATGTTGAAGAATTTGCAATCCAAATCGATATAGCAGAGACAAAACGGATGTCGGGAGATCTCCAAAATGCTTTAAAAATGATCCAAGCGTTATCAAAGAACCATGACAATGATGCAAACTTACATTACCAGTGGGGACATTGTCTTGATGACAAAGGTGAGTATGAAGATGCTTTAGCCCACTACAATCGTGCCTTGGACATTACGTCTGACCATCCGAATACGTTATTTCGACTCGCTTACAATTTTGACCTGAATGGTGAGGACGATAAAGCTATCGAGTATTATGAAAAATGTGTCAATCAGGTCCCTACCTATGCAAATGCAATAATGAATCTCGGTGTCCTATATGAGGACCGTGAAGAGTATGAAAAAGCGATTTCCTGTTTTGAAAAGGTGGTAAGGTTAAATCCCGTGCACCAAAAAGCAAAGCTGTTCCTTAAAGATGCTAAGTTTGGTTTGGATATGTGTATTGATGAAGACAAGGCGAAGAAGGAAGACAAAGAGACAGAGGTTTTGAACATACCAATATCCGATTTTGAACTCTCTGTAAGGAGCAAGAATTGTTTGGAGAGGATGAATATTAACACACTAGCGGATTTGACAAAGATAACTGAAGCAGATCTTTTATCGTATAAGAATTTTGGTGAAACTTCTTTAAATGAAATTAAACATGTACTAAGCCAAAAAGGGTTGCGGCTTGGACAGACACTTGAAGAGAATAAGACAACCGAGGAGCTTGCCGGTATCGAAGTGGAGAGAGATGATGACGGTACGTCCAAGCTTATTTCAGACCTACCACTATCAACCCGCTGCAAGAGTGCTCTTAAAAAGAGTAATATTGAAACCATTGGTGATGTTCTGGTAAAGGGGGAATCTGAATTATTGGAAGATGGGCTAAAGCAGGCATATATTGATGAATTGGTAGCTAATCTCAAGGAACAGGGTTTTGAACTCCGTAATAATGAAGAGTGATGTCGCAAATGTGAAGAGATGTTTATGTATATTATAATAACTCTGCACAATTAGTGCATTTCGTTAGTTCAGTTTCGTACCTGGTTGGATAGACATTCCCATCTTTTTATCGAAATGCCGGCTTTTTGTTTTTTTGATGTGTTAATACGGTTGATAGGTTTGAGAAATTGAGAATGGATATTTTAGCGATTATAGAAGTACCTCTACTCACGATAAATTAATGTTCGATTTTATCTCTGGTCTTATTGTGGAAAAAGCTCCAGCATCATTAACAATAGAGGCCAATGGTATTGGATATAAAATTTTTATACCACTGTCGACATATGAGAAAATTGAAGAAAAAAGTGATGCTAAAATATTTACAAAGCTTTACATAAAAGATGATGAGTTAAAGATTTATGGTTTTTTTTCTCGTGAAGAGAGGGCGCTGTTTGATCTGCTACATTCAGTTAATAGTGTAGGGCCTAACATGGCTCTTGCAATTTTGTCTGGCAGCTCAGTTACTCAATTTAAGGAGATGGTTCTTAGTAACAATGTAAGGACCTTGCAAAAGATAAAGGGGATAGGGAAAAAAACGGCGGAGAGAATAGTTCTTGAGTTGAAAGAGAGTATTCAAGCTGTAGTGCCGGGGAAAATTTCTTCTGTTGATATGCAAAAGACGGTCGTTGTGTCAGATGCTATCATGGCTCTTATTGCCCTAGGATATGCAAGGCCAGTCGCTGAAAAGGCCGTAAAGTCAGTTGCCGAAAATTTTGATGTTTCGGGTGGGGTTGAATTGCTCATTAAAGAGTCGCTAAAAAAGGTGTAAGGCTATTTTAGTTTATGCATATATGCATTGCAGAGGCTCTGGTAATTTATGATTCTGTAAGTTAAGCAGTTAAAGGGGTGCAGAGAGAGTGGCAGATGAAAATGTTCTTTCTTATGGTTTAATTCCTGAAGATAACAGTTTTGATATCGCTTTGCGCCCAAAGAGATTTTGTGATTTTATTGGTCAGGAGTTGGTCAAGAAAAACCTGCGCATATATCTTGAGGCATCGAAGAAAAGGGGAGATGTATTAGATCATATTTTGTTCTCAGGTCCTCAAGGACTAGGAAAAACTACCCTTTCTCAAATCGTTGCCAATGAGATTGGTGTGGAGATTAGGTCTACCTCAGGACCGGTGCTCTTTAAGCCGGGGGACTTGGCAGGTATTCTCACCAATCTAAAATATGGAGATATGCTTTTCATTGACGAAATCCATAGATTAAATACCACAATTGAGGAATACCTCTATTCAGCGATGGAGGATTATTCGATTGATATCTTAATAGATCAGGGACCGAACGCGAGATCGGTGAAGATACAGCTTCCACGATTTACGCTTATTGGTTCAACAACACGTGAAGGGTTGTTAACTCCATCATTTCGGGCCAGGTTTGGTGTATTAGAGAGACTGGAATTCTATCCATGGGTGGAACTACAGGAAATTGCAGTAAAGTCTGCACTGAAACTCGATATTGAGATTGATGAGAAAAGTGCCGAATTGGTGGCGAAAAGTTCCAGGGGTACACCTCGGATTGTCAATAGATTCATAAGGCGTATTCGGGATGTTGCACAGGTGGAAGGGTCTAATAAAATTACGGAAGATATTGCAGTGAAGGGTTTGGGGATGCTGGGGGTAGATAAAAACGGTCTTTGCGAAATGGACAGGAAGTTATTGCGTACAGCGATTCTGCATAATGGTGGTCCGATTGGACTCAAGACGCTTGCTGTTTCTGTTAACGAGCAGGAAGATACAATTGAAGAGGTGTATGAGCCTTTTTTAATACAGAGAGGATATCTCAGCAAAACACCTCGGGGGCGTATTGCGACTCAACTAGCATATGACTATTTTGAGAAAAGTTGTATTTTAGAAAGACAGGATTCGGTTTTGTGATTACATGAGAAATCTTTTACTGCACATTTGCTGTGCCGGTTGTTTGTGTGCACCTCTGGAAGAATTGAGAGGAGAGAAGCTTCACGTTCACGGCTATTTCTATAATCCTAATATTCATCCACTTTTAGAATTTAGAAGGAGGCTAAAGGCTGTTCACATCTTTCAGGAAAGTGATCCGATAAAGATTGATTATTGTGAAGAGTATGGATTGAGAGAGTACCTGGAAGAAGTTGATTATCAGGGGGACAACAGATGTGGGGATTGTTATACATTAAGGCTGAATGCTACAGCAAACTATGCAAAAGATAACGGTTTTGATGCATTCTGTTCAACACTGCTTTTTAGCGAGCATCAAGATCATGAAAAAGTAAAAAAGTGTGGCTATCAAGTCTCAGATAAGGTTGGAATCCCGTTTGAATATAGAGATTATCGCTATTTGTGTGAGTGTAGCCGAAAAATAGCAAGTAAAAAAATGCTGTATAAACAATCTTATTGTGGATGTATATTTAGTGAATTTGAAAGATATAAGGATACAACACGATATGTGTATGAAGGTTGGAAAATAAAAAAACAATGAAGACAATTTATCTGTTTGTACAAAAAAATGGCATACAAATTGTCTAATAATAATTTGAAAATTAAACATGTGGTAATTGCATCATGTTTTGTTTTTTTGTCCGTAGCATTGCTGGTTTCGTGTCTGAGTATTAGCAGAAAACCCGAAATTGTATTTAAATATGATACATATTTAAAAGACACCCCTGAGATTCGAGTCTTATTGCTTGATAATGTACGCACAGCAGAAATTGCAATCCACCAACCATATAGCATTTCACACTTAGACCGTAGTGTTGGTTTAGCTCAAGGAGTTGAGCTACCGAAATCAACAGTACACCTTAAATCGGGTAAATTCTTTATTGAAACCATTGAATCTCCAGGTAGTTTCAAGGGAGATGATTTTATCATTGAGGCTGATGGCAGGATAGAGATAACCCTTCTCGGTAAGGACGGTTATATTTTGCTCAATAAGTCGAAATATCTGGGCAAACTTTTGTTGGTACCGGGAAATAATAACCGTTTTACGGTTTTGGAGGAGATAGGGATAGAGAGCTACCTTCCAGGTGTTGTGGGAAGTGAAATACCTGAAAGGTGGCAAGATGATGCAATTTATGCCCAAGTTGTTGCAGCAAGATCTTATGCCGTTTATCAAAAAAAAACCAAAAGTAATTCTACCTTTCATATTGGGAAACTTGGTCTCGCGTATCACGGGTCGTATACAGATAAACTGAAGGTAAATGATATCGTAGAGAGGACAAGAGGTGTCGTGATGGTATACGATTGGGGAGTGTTACCAGGTTATTTTCACAGTACGTGTGGTGGTCATACGGAAGACATAAATTTAGTTTTTGGCTTAAAAAGTATTCCGCCTTTGCGTGGCGTGGATTGCGGTTTTTGTGGGAAATCTAAGTACTATCGATGGGAAAAGAGAGTGGAAAAAGATGAAGTTGAAAGGAAATTGCAAAACTATAAATTTGATATTAAACATATATATGATATAGTTGCAGAAAAAAAAGGGGTCGGTGGGCACGGTTCGACGATTAAGGTGAAACATTCTGGTGGTTCAAACAGCTTTGATGCGAACACATTTCGTCTGATGATCGGTCCAAACATATTACGTAGCACCGCCTTTGCCCTCAAAGAGGACGGTGATCAGTTTGTTTTTTCTGGAAAAGGGTGGGGGCATGGTGTTGGCTTGTGTCAGTACGGTATGGAGGAGATGGCTGAATCAGGGTTTCAATGGTTTGATATTTTAAAACACTATTATCCGGGTATTGATCTTGTAAAGATTTATTGAAATGGAGTTTTCCGTGGGAGGATTTGTTGCGTTTTAGGCTTCTCGCCTCTGATAGATACACGAACGCTCGATGTGGTGAGTTAGTTACAAACCATGGTTTAATTGAAACTCCGGTGTTTATGCCGGTTGGAACACAGGCAACGGTAAAGAGTTTGACTACCGACCAGTTATTGGATGCGAGAGTTTCGGCACTGCTTTGTAATGCTTATCATTTACATTTAAGGCCTGGAGAAGATATCGTACGTGACCATGGCGGTCTGCATGGCTTTATGAATTGGGATGGAACGATAGTAACCGATAGTGGTGGTTATCAGGTCTTCTCTCTTGCACGTTTAACTTGTGTAACTGATGATGGTGTGGAATTTAAGTCACCGGTGAATGGCTCAAGGATTTTCTTTAGTCCTGAAAGGGTAATGGAAATTCAGCAATCTTTGGGTGCTGATATCATGATGGCTTTTGATGAGTGTTTGCCCTATCCGTGTGAAAAAGAGAGGGCGTATCTATCAATGCAGAGAACGGTTGAGTGGGCGAGGCGTTGTAACAAAGCGCATCACAATGAGCGACAATCACTCTTCTGCATTGTGCAAGGGAGTGTCTTTCAAGATATTCGCGAAGAGTGTACTCACCGTTTGGTAGATATGGGATTTGATGGATATGCTGTGGGGGGATTAAGTGTAGGGGAGGGGAATAGGTTGATGAATGAGGTATTAGAGTATACGGTTCCTCATCTTCCCAAAGAAAAACCTCGTTACCTTATGGGTGTTGGCTTTCCTGAAGATATCATGGATGGAATTGAGCATGGGATTGATATGTTCGATTGCGTTATTCCAACTCGCAACGGTAGGAATGGTTGTGTTTTTACCTCACAAGGCAAGATAAATATCCTGAATAGCCGCTTTAAGGTTGATAGGGGCCCACTTGACGTTGCCTGTCACTGTTATGCATGTAGAAATTTTTCGAGAGCTTATGTTAAGCATTTGTTTGCTGCAAATGAGATTTTGGGTTTGAACCTCGTCTCATTTCACAATATATGTTTTTTTCAAGAGATGATGAGGAAGGCCAGAGATGCGATAAGAGATGGAGTATTCAGAGAGTTTAAGACCTCATTTCTTACATCATTAGGAAAGTGATGTAACATTTATGGAAATATTAAGTTAAATACAAACTATAAAGGAGAATTTATATGAATTTTTTATTCTTGATGCAGGCTAAAGCTCCAGGGGGTAATTTTATGACTCTCCTGGTTCCCTTTGCTCTCATGTTTGCTATTATGTATTTTTTAATTCTCAGACCTCAAAGAAAGAAAGAGAAGGATCGGCTTGATATGATAGCAAACGTAAGGAAAAATGATCGTATTCTCACCAATGGTGGAATCTATGGAGTTGTTGTGTCTGTGAAAGAAAAAGAGCTTGTTGTGCGAGTGGACGATGCCAAAGATGTAAAGTTGAAGATTGATAAAAGTGCGGTAACATCAGTAACTATACCTAAGGGTGATCAAGAAGAAATAGAACAGAATTAGTAAATTTGAGATTTCAGGAGATATTTTATATGCCAAAGAATTTGAGATGGAAAATACCCGTAATAGTAGTACTCATTGCAATTACCCTACTGGCAATCTATCCACCCGCTAATAAGGTTATTAAGATAGAAGAGGTAAAGGAGCTTGATGGTAAGGAGACCGATCGATCTGTCATACAGAATTCCTCCTTTGGATTTATGTATAGAAATCCAATAATAAATGAGACGATTTCAAAGAAGTATGTTGATGAAAACGGTTCAACCGTTGTTCAGAAAAAAGTTGAGTATGTTGCCCGCGGTCAAATAAAGCTGGGTCTCGATTTGATGGGGGGGTCGGAACTTCTTTACAAAATAAACGCTGCAGAAGGAGATTCTCATCCAGGATTGACGAATGAAATTATCGCCGTTTTAGAAAAAAGGATCGATCCTCAAGGTATTATGGAATACAGGCTGCAACAGCAGGGAATACGAAGGATACTTATTCAGGTTCCGGGTGCAACTCAGAATGAAATAGAGAGCCTGAAAAGTCGGATTACTCGACTCGGGAAGCTGGAATTTATGATTGCCGCTCCTCCTGATAGCGTGGAATATAAAGATGCGAAGGCTGGTAAAGCGGTTCCCGGTTACTACAAACATTGGATAAAGAAGAGAAAAGGAGAAGTAGGAGAGACAGAAGACTGGGTCTTGGTACGCAATAAGAGTGAAATAACGGGTGAGCACCTAGATAGAGTTTTTCCTGATCGTAAAGATATTCAGCCGGTAGTGGGTTTTGAGTTCGATCAAGTTGGTAAGGCTAAATTTGGACGGTTGACCGAACGGAATATAGGAAAACCTTTGGCAATCATATTAGATGGTGTTTTGTACTCTGCACCAATTATACGTGACAGAATACCGGGTAAGGGTATTATTGAGGGTAATTTTACCCAAGATGAGATAAATGATTTGATAGCGGTAATGAGGGCGGGTAGCCTTCCTGCAGATCTAGAGCTGGAGATGGAAACTACTGTTGGACCGAGCTTAGGGGCAGATTCTATCAGGAAAGGCCTTCTTGCCGGCTTGATAGGTGGTATTTTTGTTGTTCTGTTCATGTGTATCTATTATTTGGGTGCAGGTGCGGTTGCAAACTTCGCTTTTGTTCTCAACATAGTTATGGTTGTTGGGGCACTCTCAATATTGGATGCGACTCTCACTCTGCCAGGTATTGCCGGTCTGGTGCTGATGATAGGTATGGCCGTTGACGCAAACGTATTGATATTCGAGAGGATAAGGGAAGAAAAAAATAAGAATCGAGTGATAAAGCTTGCGGTAAAAAATGGTTATGATAGAGCGTTTACGACAATCGTTGATTCAAATGTTACAACCTTAATAACTGCAATTATTTTATATGCGGTAGGCACGGGGCCCGTAAAGGGTTTTGCCGTTGTCTTGATTACGGGTCTTTTGATCAATATGTTTACGGCTGTGTTTGTTACTCGAGTAATTTTTGATATCTTTCTTGGTGCGGGTGTGATGAAGGACTTTTCAATGTTGCAGTTTTTTAAGAAACCGAAAACCGCCTTTGTTCGCTACCGTCGCATTACGATCATTGCATCGCTTGTCTTAATTGTAATTGGAATTTCAATATTTTTCATACGGGGAAAGAAAAATTATGATATAGATTTTACCGGTGGGACATTGATTCATTTAAAACTTGATAAGCCGGTACCGGTAGGGACCGTAAGAGATAAACTGGCAGATTCCGGTTATGCTGATGCTGAAGTACAGAGCATATGGGCGAGCGGAGACATCACAAAATCAATAAATAAAACAACGGAATTTGGCGTCAGAATAAAAACCCTAGAGAACGATAAAATTATTGAGAAAATAACCAATGATCTGAAACGTGCGGCTGGTCCAAAGGTCTTTTCTCGGGTCGATTTTGATACTACCTCAGATTTTCACTTAATCCTAAACACACCAGTGGTTGAAGCTACAGTACAAAATTATCTGTTAGATGCAGCCTACGGTCATGATGATATTGTCTCTATTTACCCATTGGGTGAGAGAAAGAGGACTAAGAAATATTCGATTTATGTTTCCGGATTAACCGATCAGAAATCGAGAATCGATAAGATCAGAGAGATATCGTCTGCACTTTCAGGAAGTATAAGGGTAGCATCGGTAAATCCGAATTTTGGTGACATAAAAGAGGAACTTCCAACAATTTCTGACGCAACAAAGGGCTCTCAATTTGGAGTGGTATTTTCCATGGACGTTGATCTGCGAAATCCTGTAGACCCTCTTACCTTTCAAATAGAACTCAATAGGGAGGGGTATACCGATATTTATGTCTCATCGAGAGAGACGAGTAGAAGATCGTCGTTCCCCAGGAAACTGATCATCACGGGGCCACGCGATGTCCTTGAATCCATAAAGCAGATAGGGAAACCGGTGAATGTTCCTTCGATCTTGATCGTAGATAATTTGTCTGTACAGGTTGAGTTACAAGAAGATGTTGATGAAGCTGTACTGAGAAATAAGTTATCAGGCTATGGAGACTTGAGTGAATCAATTGGGGAGATTTCGGGTATTGATCTGACTTCCGATAAATACGCTATCAGCATGAGAGCGTTAAATGCGGCGAAGATACAGGAAAAAATCCGTGAAGATATTGCAGAAATATTCAAGGACAATCTTTACATTGATAAAACAAACGTAACCTTTGACCTTCTCTCTCAAGGTAAGGGTTCTCTTGTTCCTGATTCAGTGCCTGGCGAAGAGGAAATGGATACAGAAGAGGTCTCATCTCTGGAAGAATCTTCAAGGAACGCGGAAGTTATGCCCATAACATTGAAAATGGACCAACCAGTAAGTCTGGGGAAAATAAAAGATGTTCTTTCGGTGGCAGGGTACCCTAATGCTTTAATGGATGGATATGAAGAGGGGAAGGAGTACCACTCGGTTAACCTTAATACAAGCATTTCAGAAGTTGATGATATGAAAGTCAACGTAGCCTCGGCATTTTCAGTTCCAGACCCTTTTAAGAGGGTTGTTAGTATCGGTTCTACCGTGGCTGCTGAGATGAAAAGCAGAGCAACACTTGCTCTAATTTTTGCTTGCTTTGCCATAATTATTTATATATGGTTTAGGTTTGGTGAGTTAAAGTTTGGTGTTGCCGCAGTACTGACACTTGTTCACGATGTCTTGATCACATTAGGAGCAGTTGCCGTTGCCGATCATTTTGGAAGTATCTTTGGCGATATCAAAATCAGTTTACCTATGATAGCGGCTTTTCTTACGCTCATCGGTTACTCACTGAACGATACAATTGTGCTCTTTGACCGGATACGAGAAAACCTCTCCGGTAAGCAGAAAAAAATCTCACATGATCTCATCAATTCGAGTATTAATCAAAATTTGAACCGAACTATTCTCACCTCACTTACTACCTTTGGTGTAGTCTTGGTTCTCTATTTTGTGGGAGGTCCTGCGATTCATGGATTTGCATTTGTTATGATGGTAGGAGTTGTTGTCGGAACCTATTCATCTATCTTTATCGCAAGTCCTATTTTGATTGAATGGGAGTTTATTAAAAAGATATTTAAAATCTTTTTTCTATCTGTTACATCACCGTTCTGGTTCCCGGTTAAACTCATGCGTAAGGGAAATTGAGAGAAGAAGGCCAGGCCTTTTTAACATTAACTGCGAAAGGGGTAAAATGAGAAGAGATACGCAAATCGGTGTTATTCTCGGTATGGTTATACTGGTAATTATTGGTGTGTTTCTCAGTACGAGGTCATCTTTTAAAGAAGCTGATATGCCAGTCTTAGTCTTACCCGAAGAGAGCGTGTCTGAAGTTGAAGAGATAGATATCTTTGATTTAGCACAGGAGCCAAAATCTGAAAGTCCAGA
Source organism: Candidatus Scalinduaceae bacterium (assembly GCA_965222815.1). GTDB lineage: Bacteria > Planctomycetota > Brocadiia > Brocadiales > Scalinduaceae > SCAELEC01. Next base: position 1,600,725 of record CBDCUS010000014.1, on the reverse strand, counting down.
GCAAGAAAACTCAGTAGAGGAACAGGTGGTCAGTGAGGGAATAACGGTGAATGGCCCAGCCGAAGAACCTTTAAAGTATGGGTCACTGTTGGAAGGGAAATGGAAGGGGATTTTGCCCGAGCAAGAAGATAAAGAACTTGAGCTTTCTCAAATTCAAGAGACCGAAAAGGAAGAATTAGAAAAGAGATCAGCGGAATCTAAGAGTGAGGATACTCGACAGAATGCGACAGAAGAGCGAAGGGATGTGTCAGAGGTTGCATCAGGGACGGTCGAACCAGAACTCTTTCATACGGTACGCTCTAATGAAAATCTCGCTGCGTTGTCAAAAGAGTATTATGGAGATGAAACAAAATGGAGAACTATTTTTGAAGCGAATAGGGACAAATTGTCTAATCCTAATGTGTTATACGTTGGGCTCAAATTAAGGATACCAAATTTAAACGATTTCCCTGAAGAGAGCCGAGTTAATAGGCGTGAAAGAGAATTTGCCCAAAGATCTCGTGAAGAGACTTCCGAGAGAAGAACCTATACAATACGTCGAGGCGATACGCTTCACAGTATTGCTAGTGAGTTTTATCAGGACGGTTCATTGTGGTGGAAAATATACGAAGCGAATGACGATGTTATTGTAGACAAGAATGTCCTAATAATTGGAGACTCACTCGTTATTCCCTATTAAATGGGAAAGAGACCAATACTTAACAAATTTCATACAAGCACACAATGTGTAGTAGTGAAAGGAAATATAACATGGCACTATTTTTAAGAAATAATAGTTTTCTTCTCCCACAACTATTCTCTTTTTTGTTAACTGCTTTTTTCTGTTTCGGGATACATGCCAATTCTGCAAGATCACAAATAGCGGACAGCCCCTATCCTATGTTTTTGCATGATTTGAAACATACGGGGAGAAGTGAACTTCCAGCAGCACAGGAGAGTGATGTCAAGTGGAGTATATTAACGGGTGGAGAAATATGGTCATCTCCGATAGTTGGTGCAGATAATACAATCTATGTTACCTCAACGGATGGTAATCTCTTTGCGTTAAATTCTGATGGTTCTGTTCGTTGGAGTTATCAGACAGGTGGTGAACTTTTTGGAACCCCTGCAATTGGTGCTGATGGTACCATTTATGTTGGAGACGTTAAGAAAAAACTCTTTGCACTTACCTCAAAGGGCAAGATTAAGTGGACATACTATGTTGGGTCGGATGTACACTCCTCTCCCGCAATTGCAGAGGATGGTACTATCTATATAGGTGCATGGAATGGGGGGCTCTACGCAATTAACAGTAATGGCACTCTTAAGTGGACGTATCGAACAGGGGCGAATATCTTATCATCCTCTCCCGCAATTGGAGATGATGGGACTGTTTACATCGGATCGTGGGATGGCCGTATGTATGCGATTAGTCCCACAGGAAAGATCCTTTGGAGTTTTCTGTCGGATTCTAAGATAGATGCATCTCCTTCACTCAGTGATAATGGGATACTATACTTTGGCTCCAATAAAGGGACATTGTTCGCTCTAGATTCTCAAAATAAGGGAAAGTTACAGTGGAAATACGTTATCGGTTCACGTATCCACGCAACTCCGACGATTGCTAAGCAAGGTACGGTATATGTGGGTGCAAAAGATGGGAAATTGTACGCAATTAACTCTGATGGTCGATTGGCCTGGACCTATGATACGGGTGATATCATCACCTCTTCCGCAACGATTAGTTCAGATGGTGCAATTGTTGTAGGATCGTGGAACGGAAATCTGTATGCTTTAAATTCCGACGGTTCTCTCAGATGGGAGCGTGCGTTGAAGAGTCCAATAATTGCTTCTCCCATAATCGGCTCGCAGGGTACCATATACTTAGGATGTACCGACTGGAAGGTGTATGCGATTGGCAAGAAGTAGGACGGTTGCGTCACTATTCCACAAATTTTAACTTTTTTAATATCTTCAAGTCTACTCCATATTCTCTTGCCAGTGTCTCTTGGTCAAGTTGGAAGATCAACCAGCTATTTGTGTCGCTGTTCGAACCTTTCATCTTATAGGCAATCTCAATCCCTTTTGCCCCCATCGGGTTATCCTTGTCAGATCGGAAGAGGGTTAACACCTTGTAGGGAGATTTTTCGTCACCACTAAACTTGATCCCGCTATAAGTGGTGTTAATGAGAGATTGAGTGATGGTTTCCCTCTGTGGTGAATAGGCGTAGACAACTCGTTTGTTGCTATTGAGGATTAAGATACCATTGATTCCAAATACATATGGATTTCTGTTTTTGAAATAATCCTCAACAACCATTGCGACAGAATCCGAATCAAAAGGGAACAGCTGACTAGATAATCTTTTGGAAATTGTTTGTGAATCGTGTTGAATCCGACTCTTAAAACTCTCTTTCTTATAATCCAGGATACGAGCCCCTTTCGAAAAATAGGGCAAGCAGAAAAAGATACCTGCTACGATCATAATAAACAAAATGGAGGCGGGGATTGACCAATTACGTATCCTTCTATACTTTTTTTCCAGCTCCTTGATTTTTGTCATGTCACGGCTTAACATTAAATACCCTTCAACATTGTGGTGGCCGTCGTAGAGGACGGTAGTGCTTGTCGAGATAAACCGTGTGTCACCATGTGGCTGTTTTATAGAGAGGAGTTCGTCTTTCAACGATTGCCCGGCCTGGATATTTGTTACAAATTTTTTGAAATCTCTTGAATTACTATATAGGTCTATTAACGAGTATCCTTTCATTTGTTGCCAGGTCCGGTTATGGAGTTTTTCGGCAGCTTGGTTCCATACGAGAATGTTCCACTCCTTGTCAACCATAATTATTGCATCCGGTATTTGGTCGCAGAACTCTCTTAGACCATGTATTATGCGTGAGGTCTCATCAAGCCGTTTTGCGAGTTTCTGCGTCATGTGTGGTGCCAGTGATGGATAGTCACTGAGGAAATCACCTATCTTGTCTGCAGGAATCATCACGGTCTTTGCTTCCGTCATCGCCTTGACCGTCGCTGTTTTTCTTGATCCCAAAAGAAAGGACATCTCTCCTACCGTTTCACCCGGTTCAGTAATCTCGGCGATTTTTTTGTCATCTTTTAATACTTCAAGGTCACCGCTAATTAAAATATGCATATCCTGAGAATTATCCCCTTGCAGGAAAAGTATCTCTCCCGGTTGAAGGGTCCTTGCATATTTTTTAAAGTCTGACTTATTGATGATGTCTTGCATATTTGTCCTCTCTACTTGTCTGATAAAGATCTAATGATAGTCAAGCAGATCTCCTTTGAAATATCAGCCATGGCGAAACTCATTGCCTTTGCGACAAATTTGGGGTGTTTTGCCTCACATTTTTTTGTTGTTGAAAACTGTTTCTGGAAAATAACCTTCTTGCTTATCTCGGTTTCACGTGCATCTAATAGTACGATGTTCATAGACAAAACGACATTCCAGTTGTTGTCGGAGTCCCACTCCAAGAACTCATCAATTTCCCCCTCTACTCTGTGGGTATACGGCATACTACTGTTATAGCAAGAGACTGCTCGTAACCTTCCACTGTTTCTAAGATCACGACGGAGAAAAAAAGTTACTAAATCCGCAGGATTTTTTCTCCATCTATGATAGCGATAAGTGGTACGTTTAAAGTTCCGATCACGAAAAACAATATGGTCTGTATTGTAAATAGGAGCAATGGCAAATCTCTCTAATCGTATTATTGCCGATAATGGCGTCTCAATCACCCCTAGATCAAGAGGTAGGGTCTCATATTCCAAAGTATAATAGTCAATTTTCTTACTAGGTTGTTTCAGTGTCAGGCAACCTTGCATCGTAATAACGAGAATCAAAAGCGTTACAGTCCCTATACGGCGCACATTTGCTCCTTCCTACACAATGTACTCTTTTAGTTAAATAGTTAAACGTAATTGAAATATGGTTTTTATTATTTAATGAAAATTAACTGTTACAAATGGTGAGGAATAAATGATAACAGGCATTTTCATTATTCAATAGTAGTGCCACTTTTTGCATCCTTAAGAAATCTTCCGGGGGGGGCATCGCCAAACAGTAACCTCGATGGATGGTCATTAATTTGTTCGAGCAAGTTGTTAAGATTGTTGCTTGTCATTTCGAGTCTTTGGCCTATAATATGGATGTATCGGTTCAAGTTGGCAATACCCACTCCGGCATTGTCGGTTAAGCCGGTGGCACTTTCCAGAAGGGTGTTCGTGTTGTTGATTACACCATCAAGGGAGTTAAAGGTATCTTCTATATTACCAATTATCCTTTCCCAACGAGCTGGAGATAAATTCTCGTTTAATCTCTTCAGTGAACTCTTAATGTCGGTAGAAATTCCCTTGAGGTCAAGGGCTATAAATGCTTCTTCGATATGTCCTAAAGACTTTTTTAAGTTGCGAGAGATACCTGCAATGTCGATAGTATTCAGCTTTTGAACGATATCGTCAATCCCGTGAAACAATTCACTAATTTCTGATGGTCTCGATGCAAGTACCGGGTATTCAGTTGGAAAGGTGAGTTTGGGGAAATAGTTATCTGCTCCTTTGGTAATCCGATCCAATTCAATAAACATGCTTCCCGTAATGCCCGCAACTTTTAATTGTGCAACCATATCGTTTTCCAGTCTAATGCCGGACATAATTTCCAGAACGGCTTCTATCAATCTTGAGTCTGACGCGAGCCCCAGCTGTTTCACATAACCAATATCAACTCCGCGATATTTCACCGGAGAATCAACTTTCAATCCTTGGACCGATTCATCAAAGTATACTGCATAAAATTCACCTTTGTTAAAAAAACGGCTCATACCGAGCCATATGATTGCTACTATGGCGATGCAGATACCTCCTGCAATAAACAAACCGACAAGGAATTTTGTTTTCTGATTTATCATGCAATTTGATCCTTTACAAATTCGTGATGGGTGTATAATACATTTTACAAATTTAATGGTTCAACTTCACGGTTAAAAAATTGTTTTACATATGGGTTCTGACTATGATCTCTCAGATACTGCGGTGACCCATCGGCTATAATTCCCTTGATCCTCTTGTCAAGCATAATAACCCGATGGGCAACGGAAAAAATACTCGGAAGTTCATGGGTAACAATAACCATAGTAGTGCCCAATGTATGGTTAAGATGAATGATGAGGCGATCAAGCTCAGCAGATGACACAGGATCGAGACCGGCAGAAGGTTCATCAAAAAACAAAATCTTTGGATTCAGGGCCATTGCCCGTGCCAAACCGGCTCTTTTTCTCATTCCACCACTTATCTCGGAGGGTAGGTGATTCTCATACCCGGAAAGATTAACAAGCGATAATTTCATCTTAACTAACGCATCAATATAGTTGGCTGTCAGAGTTGTGTATTGCTGTAACGGAAGTGCTACGTTTTCGGCCAAAGTCATCGAACTGAGAAGACCGCTGTTTTGAAAAAGAACTCCATACTCTCGAAAAACTTTTTGCAAATTCTTCTTGTCTCTACCGGTAATATTTGTTCCACTAATTGTGATTTTACCTGCTATCGGGTCTATCAGTCCGATAAGATGCTTCAGCAGGGTAGATTTCCCACAACCGCTACCACCAAGGATAACAAAAATTTCGCCTTCAAAGACATCAAAATTAACTTTATTGAGTATTATTTCATCATCGTAACCGGCAATTAATTCGAGAACCTTAATGGCAACAGGCTTTTCAAATGGCTGTGTAGTTTTTTTTTGTTCCATCTTATTTTATATTCAATAATACGAGCAGACTAGTTTTGATCCTTACTATATGCCGACTAGCAAACATTGGAATTTGAAATTTTTTTGGGGTTTGTAAATTGATATTTGTAAATTATTAACTCCTGTGTAGTTCTGGCTCGTCCACGTTAAGAATAATAAGAACCTAAGGATTTTGCCGAAACTCTTACTTGCAAATCGTCCGCTACCCTTCCCAATACCGAAGAATGACGACAAAAATTGAGTCACTTATGACAATTAAAAAGATACTGCTTACGACTGCGGAAGTAGTCGCTCTGCCCACGCTGGTGGCACCACCTTTTGCCTGGAATCCTCGTAAGCAACCAATCCACGAAATAAGTATGGCAAAGATGCCCCCCTTAAAGACCCCTAAGAAAACGTCGTACAGACTTAAGGTATTAATGGTCTGTGTGACATATCCGTTGATTGTAAGATCGAGCATGGTTGTACCAACAACCAAACCACCGAGGATAGCAAAGAGGTCGGAGAAAAGGACGAGGAGTGGTACAACTAAGCAGGTGGCGATTATGCGTGGAAGTACCAAGAAAATATGAGGGTCGATACCCATCGTAAAGAGTGCATCGATTTCTTCCGATATTTTCATTGTTCCGATTTCAGCGGCAAATGCGGAACCTGATCGACCGGCAACGATAATTGCCGTCATAATAGGTCCCAGTTCTCGTGTCATCGAGAGGCTAACCAAGGAAGCAACATAGATGTTGGCTCCAAACTGCTGCAGTTGTACCGATGACATAAAGGCCATAATCAGCCCAAGAAGAAAGCTGATTAATCCTACAATTGGTAGGGCATTGAGTCCCACTCTATGCATGTTCTCCATTACATCGTTAATACGCAGCATCCGGCTGTTCCAGAAGAATCGGAAAAAGGAGAGAAAGGTGTCTCCCAGAAAGGTAAGCATAGAGAATTGGTCTTCCCCAAACTGAATAGCGGCATCACCCATACGGGTAAATATGTCGGGAGTGTTTCTCTGGTCAAATGAGGTTTGTTGACCCAACGAGTCAAAACGATGCATCGAAAGAACTTTCTTCGCCATCTCATTTATATTGACAAATGAGAACTTTCCCCTCCTGTTGCCCATTTCCGTTCTCAGCCCTACTAACACTGCAACTCCAAAATCATCTAGATAGTCTAAATCTTTGAGATCTACCACAAGATTGATCGGTTGGTAGGTATGGAGTAAAGTATTAAATTCCTTAATCAAGGATGCTGAATTTTCCTGACTCAAACGCTTTTGCAGATAGATCGTAAGGGTACCGCTTTTCTCATGGTTAATACGGTAGTAATGTGAGAGATTGGTTTCCGGTGTGGTCATCTTGATTTTTTATCCACTATCAGAGTCTCAAATGAAAAACAGCAGGCATCTTGTACTACAAAAGGTTCTGCACTGATACCGAAAAGAGTTGTTAATTGGAGATTTGTGTTTAGTATACCATTTTTCTCTCTGCTACTCACGAAAATAATCGTAAGTGCCAAATTCTCACTCGTTTTGCGTATTTAGTTGTCCACAGGCTGCAAGGATGTCGCTGCCTTTTGACCGTCGATAGAGTGCTTGAGCCCCAAGCTTATGAAGCAATTGGTGAAATTTCATGACCCTCTCCTCACTGGGACGTTCGAGTGGGGAGCCGGGAAAGGGATTGTAAGGGATGATGTTGATCTTGCACGGGATATATCGAGTAAGTCGAAACAGGTCACTGGCATCCTGGAGAGAGTCTGTTAACCCTTTAATAAGGACATAACTAAACGTCACCTTGTCACCTGAGAGTTGAGCATGTTGTCTGCAGGCATCTATCAATTCATGAATAGGCCAGTGCCTGTTGATTGGCATTAATCGGTTGCGAACCCAATTATTAGTTCCGTTCAGACTGACGGCCAGTCGAACTCCGGATTCAGTAACCTTGGGAATTAATCTAGCGATTCCAGCCGTGGAGATCGTAATTCTTTTTTTGGGAAATCCGATTCCCTTATCATTGTTGAAGATCTCTATCGCCCTAAAGACTTCATCGGGATTGTCTAAGGGTTCACCCATCCCCATAAATACGATGTTGGTAATCCTCCTCTTTTCCTTTTGGAGCTTCGATAGTAACAGGTATTGTGCGACGATTTCACCGGCTGTCAGGCGCCTTTTCATGCTGGTCTTGGCCGTGAAGCAAAAGTTGCAGCCAAAATTGCAACCCACCTCCGATGAGACGCAGAGAGTCAGTCTACCATCTGATGGTATTAAGACAGATTCAACAGCCTGGTTGCCACCAAGGTCTATCAGAAATTTCTGTGTTCCATCTTGGCTTTGGTAACGTCTCTTGATTGTGGGCAGGGGAAAGGTAAGCAGTTGGGGGAGTTCTGCCCGAAAACTCTTTGAAATATTTGTCATTATGCTGAAATCATACACACCCTTTTGATAGACCCATTTATAGATCTGACCTGCTCGATAGGCCTCCTTTCCTTTGCCACGGAGCATCTGCTCCAATTCACTCAGTGTTTGATCAAAAAAACTTCTCGGTATCATTCTATTATGTCCTTGACACAAATGAAAATAGTCCACGGAGTATTTTTTCAGGATAGATGCAGAACGGGTACTCTCTCATGGTAACGATGGAATTATAACGTAGCTTCTCTTCCAAAGAGACCAACTCTTTCTTCTTCTCCACTATGAGGGGTGAGATCTTTTCCTTCATTAAAATGTTCAGTTCTTTCAGCCGTTTATACGCGCGGCGTTTATCGTCTCGGTTTCGCATTTCTGTCAATATCAGCTTTCTCTTCTCGCTAACCAGGGATTGTATTGATGGAGCACTGATTGCTTCATTGGTCGAGTAATTTTCTGGGTGGCTATTCATATCTTTGATGAGATCTCTGAGACCTTCTACATCTTTTTGTGAAACATGATATTGATCGAAGGGGAGATGGAGGGTTGCCGAAATAGTAGCATAAGAGGGTGGTTCAATCCTATAAAACTTCTCTATTATCTCATCGGTCAACTGGTCATATTTAGCGCCCCCAATACCATGTACAAATAGGTCTGACACAAACATCCTAGCAAATAGAGTATTGATGATTGCCCGCGGACGTATCTTTAAGCCAGCAACGCAAATACTCTTCAGTTTTCCAAGATTTTCGGATGAGTTCCCACTGGCAGAAAAATTGAGTTCCGCCATAATCTCTTTTCTATACAACAGCCTCATCCGGTTTTCTGTTCCTAAAGAGGCAAAAAGTCTCTCTCTCGGTGAGCTCTTCCCCCAAATCCAGAAGGGGAGCTCTATGGTATCACCCTCTCTCTCCAGATTTGGTAAGGGGTTTGCCTTTGATCGAATCTTTCTCTGTTTGCGGTACCTATTGAGGGAGCTGTTATAGATATCTGAAAAAGGTATTATCTTTTGTGCTATGTGAAGGAGAAATTCATAAAAAGGTTCGGTCTTACAGAGAAGAGAGAGGGGGAGTTCTAAATTATTGATGTCAAACCTTTGTGTGTACGCATGTCTTGAGAAGGTGAAGAGGTCACGAATATTTTGTATTTCGTTATGAAGTTTAATAAGGATATCCATGAATTCAGAGAATGTGTGTCTCATTTCAGCATTATGTATGGAGAGCATGGATCTCTTTTTTAACTCTTTTAGTTGATTCAGGTCCACATGTCTCATCTCTTCAAAGGCTATATTATCTGTATTTGGTATGTACGGAACTCTTTCGAGGGTAGATTGTGATCCATGTATGTGTGGAACGCTTAGAAGGTGATCTCGACAAACTTCACTATCAACTATGAGATTTAGGCCAATGCCTTTTATCTGTTTAGCGAGTTTGCTTACGAGACTATACTTGATCAAGATTCCAGGGTGCACAAGGATAGGGGCATGTCCTGTTTGGATAATGGCGGTTTCTGCGTTATAAGTACCATAGGGAGAAGAGAGATTCTCGTCATTTGCAATCTCAGTCTTTGTGAAGAGAGACCGCATCCTTTCGCTGTATCCTCTTGCTATTTTAAGTGTCTCTTTCCGGACCCATTCACGAAATTGAGAATAGGGGTTACCGTTAATGTCAAAACGGTAGGATTGAAATCTTCTCTTGTTGAGTGCAATCAATCCAGCAATCTTTTCATATTCAGGTTTCATGAATATCTCTTTGTGACTCTTCGGAATCGTGAATGTTTCAAATTTCATAGAATTTAAACGTTCCCTTATTTATATACTAAAACCGATTTAGTTTTCGGTTTTACCAGAAACCAAATCTTGGTTGCAGTTATCCCCGGACAAAAGACGCCAAGGACTTTACTCTCTCAATTTTAACTCGGATTTTATCCTAAAACTATTATAAGATGAGTATATGTGAAATACGAAGGACTGTATACTGACACCTTTTAAAGGAGGCATTATAAAGCAAATACTCTAAATTTGCACCTGCTTACTTAATGTGGGCTGAAGTATATATATCCATTGCAAAATGGTATATCCAAAACAGACGGTTGGATTTTTAGTATATTTCCTTTAGCCGTAGTAAGTACATATGTAGAATTTCAAAATCATGTCTTATGTGCGTTAACCCATGTCCAAAATGTCGTTAAGCAATGACATGGATGTCGTAGTAGCAATTTTTGAAGAGTGCCACAGGATGCACTTACATATGAGGAATTTCCATTTTTAATATTTATGAATGAATGTTTAAATATTTTATACAATATAGAAAGCTCTGCGTTAAGAGGAGTTTTTAATAACTTGTTTTGAATCGATCTGTTTCTGTTTTTCAGGATTTTTTAAAATGTATTATGGGTAATTATGTACCCATACAGACATGTTGGTCAGTACCATATGGGCAGAAATTTGCCCAATATTTTAAAATTTTATTTTCTATAAAAAGATAAGTATCTTTGTAATAATAACATACATGTTTTGGCATATTCATTGCTCTACTGATTTTTAGGAAGAAAAATTTTTCTTAACTTTGCAGTTTTGAAAGGGAGCTTAACATGTTACTACCAAGGGTATTTGAAGACTTATTAGGGTTACAGGAAGCGTTGGAACGTACGTTTAACAACGGCTTCTTTAGTAACTCAACATGCAGTAAAGAGGGCTATCCAGCGGTTAACATCTTTGAAAAGGATGAGGAGATGGTTCTGGTTGCTGAATTGCCAGGAGTAAAAAAGGAGGATCTCAAGATTGAAGTCAAAGGAGACACCGTAAGGCTTGCGGGAGAGCGTAAAATAGAGCACAATAAAGACGTTAGTTATCACCGTGTTGAACGTTGCTCCTTTAAATTTGACCGGACATTGAGACTGCAAATAAACCTTGATGCCGATAAGGTGAAAGCTGAGTATAAAGAGGGCCTTCTTGTACTCTCACTGCCGCGTGCGGAGGTAGATAAGCCAAAACAAATTACAATACAATAATTATCTGAAAGGAGGCTATTATGTCTTGGCGAGACTTCATAACAGTGAAACTATGGAAGTGTATATTTTTGAACGTTATGCTTCAGCGCTTTCATAGTAAGCGTAAAAACGGTAACTGGTGAAAATCTGTTTAGCAAGATTATGACAGGCATTAAGCTGTGTTGATAAAATTATCTTTCAGTTGCTGCTATTATGATTCGGTGTAACTTAACGGTTGATGCTACGAGAAACAAATATAGAGGCAGGTGTTTGGGTAAACTTTCTGAAGGTCTTTATAAATAAGATTTTGTGTATTGTGTATAGAAAACCTACCAGAAAAGGAGGTTCGAAATGTTGAAATATCAGATAATTATTGGTGTATTGTGTTTTGCACTTGGAGCAACAGCATTACTGGCTATACAAAACAATAGAAATAACAGAAAACAGGATATAGATACACAGGATAAAGTATTCAGACGTGAAGAAAGTTTGGATAAAACTCTCGACTCCTTCTTTAACGATGATTTCTTCAGGTTGAACAAATCCCATTTTGAAGAAATGAGGAGAATGCAGGAGAGTATGATGCGGCAGTTCGGCCAACTCGATGATGACCCAGGTGGTGGGGCTTTTGGCTCCTGGTTTAAGAAAAGGTTTGTCGGGGGTGAACCTGATGATATTCAGACGAGAGAAGATGAAGACTTTATCTATTACGATGTTGTTATCAAAGACCTTTCCAATAAACAACTTGATATACAGGTGGAGGGCGGACAGATAGTGATTTCAGGCACAATAGAAAAAAGGTCTGATAATAAGGGTAAGAATGCAAATTCCAGTCAGTTTTATAGCTCAACATTTTATCGATAGTTTCCCGTTCCCAATGGAGTAGACGGGGACAGGGTACAGATGGATCATGAAGGCGAGAAGATTATTATCAAATTTCCAAAGATTAAATAATAACTAACTATTGTGACCACAACTAATAGAATCTATTTTGCAGGGTAAATTCGGAGTAGGGATTGGTTAAAATATTTGGTTAAGAGACTACTCAACTGTGCATTGCACACTTTGTGCATTTCACACTCTGCGCACATTTCACACTTTGTGCACATTTCACCCTATTCTCAACTAAAACAAACTAACATCGATTCCCAGATTCTTACCCACTATAACGCCATTTGAGAGAAGAGAGAAATGATTCTGATTAAATTACAGATATATGGCATATAGTTTGTTATAGATGTTATTGAGAATGATCAAAACGTTACGAATTAGTACTTACGGACATTGTACTGGATGATAAAACAGGAATCGATGTCCTGAAAGAGGTAAGAAAAAAAAGACCTCATCTGTCCGGTAATATTACACACTGGTGCTCCTGATATCAAGGGTGAGTATGAAGCGAAACGAATGGGTGCTTACGTTACCTATCGGAGCCTATGGAACGAGAAACCTTATTGACGAGTAACCCGTAGCGCATTATGTGAAAGAGTTTCTGAAGGAGAACGTACAGAAGAGAGTAGACAAAGGGTAAAACTGCACACTAGGTAGGGTAACCTTTCATAACTGAAAGAGGGGAACAAAGCATGAATAAAGTTAAGATTGCAATCGTTGGAACAGGTATTCGTGCCCATTCCTTGATTGATGGAATAAACTACTATCGAGAAAAAAACCGGGAGACGATTTTGGCCTTCTGCATTGGGAGATAGGAGGGTATGGTCCGGGAGATATTGAGATCGTTGCCGCTTTTGACATCAACAAACGAATATTGGGCAGTAACGTGAATGAAACAATCTTATCCAGACCTCATTTTACTGTCTATAACAATTATGTAACTGATGCCGGTGTGACCGAACGCATGAGTGAGGTTCTGGATGAAGATTCAAGTGTTATAGAGTATTATGCAGGAAAAACAACGATCCTTTTGGCTAATTATGCGTAATCAACCAGGGAGAAGGATGTATCTATACTTAAAGTAACAGAGGCTGAGGTAATCATAAATTGTCTTCCGGTTGGCTCAGTAGAGCCTTCCAGGTTTTACACGTATTGCGCTTTAGATGCAGGAGTTTCCTTTGTGAACAATACACCAGTTTTAATAGCAGGGAATCCTTTATGGGCGTTGTAATTTGAATATTAAAATATTCCCATAATCGGAGATGATATTAAGCCTCTCTATTCAGTTGCAGGTTTTAGAAAAGTGTTGCTTCTCAATGAATTCAGTAAGGATGATATGAGAACTCTCTATTCAATTGCGGGATTTACTACATCAATAGACTCAATACGCTGTGCGAAATTAGCATTAGATAGAGGCCTGGGAGGAGTTCTTTTAGCACCATCAGCATATTTTTGCAAGAGTACTCCACGCCCGTTTTCTTACGCTGAAACGTTGAATATGATTAAACACTTTATCAAGGGCTCAAAAGGTACGGGTGAGCATGAAATACCTCTCTTGAAAAAGATGGGTGCAAGAAAATGATTGGATATGAAAGGGAAGATATTACTGAAACCTATTTAAGATTAAGTAGACAAGTATTATGTGCCATTTAGTTGCACAGGTGCGTAGGGAGAGTAAAAAAAGGTTGTGTTTATCATGTGGAAAGAGACTTCTTAGCACATATTATGTTTTCATTTTCATAAGGAAGGAGTTATGCATTACATGAAGAACGAATTAAGAGGTATGAATAAGCGCCTTCTCTTCTCATCTTTTCAGGATAACTTGAGCTGGATACCGGACAATTCCCATCAAGGCTGATTAAACGCTTGCATGAGGAGGCTGAGTGAGAGATCTCATCTCTTTAATCCGACTTAACTTCATTTTAAGACAGATACTTCTCAACAATTTCATGCATGAAACGATTAATGAATCAATAGAACAATGGAATGAGAAGGTTAACTATGAGTTGCTTTGTACTGAGACGCAAATTTGGTAGAGCTCATGTCGTGTGACATTATCTTCTGACTTAAACTAAAACCGATTTGGTTTTCGGTTTTACGGGAAACCAAATCTTGGTTGCGGTTCTCCCGGTAAAAAGACGCAGAGGATTTTATTCACACAATTTTATACACCAAAACTATAGATGACACAGTTAAATTTGAGACAAAACGAATAGGTAAGTATGAGTATCTAGTAAAACCGGTAAAAAGTGGAAACCTTATTACGTACTATCCAGATGGCATTACACTATAAGAGAATTTCTTGTGAATCGTGTACTATAGAAAATAGGTAATGGTAAAGAAACAAAAATGCTGTGGGAACAAAATTAAAACTGAAGTTGTATAAAAAAGAGAGAGGAATTTGTAATTGCAGATGAAAGAAAATTAGATAAATGAGTTGGTGTCGGTAACACTTTTACGAATTCGGGTGCAATTCCAAGATGGCTCTAAATACGACGCTAAAATCACAGAACGTGATCCCCAGTCAGACGTAGCGGTTATTGGGATCAAAACCAGCGATATGCCTGTGACCAAACTGGGAGATTCTTCCGAGCTGGGGTCGGGGAGTGGGTTGTAGCCATTGGAAACCCATTTGGACTGATCAATATCATCAATGTAGGCGTTGTTAGCGCCAAGGGACGAACGAGTATCGGTATCAATGAGTATGAAGATTTTATCCAGAACGATGCAGCGATCATTACCGGTAACTCTGGAGGCTCATTGTTCAATATGGATGGCGAGGCAGTGGGTACTAATACCGCCATCTTCAGCCGCAGTGGAGGCTACAAGGGCGTAGGTTTCGCTATCCCGATCAACTGGCCAAGGATACTGCCGACCAACTGATCGGTAAAGGCGAGGTAACGCGTGGCTAACTTGTTATAGTGATTCAACCGCTTACTGCCGATCTTGCCAATTCCTTCGGTAGTGAAAAGGCAAGGGCCTACTTATCTCTCGGGTATCAGAGGACTCCCAGGCAGAGAAAGCGGGCTTACTCCAGGGGAGACGCTTTCATTGCCTACCGTATAGAGCCCGTAACGAATGTTGGCATCTTCCGCAACAGGGTAGCACTCACTCAACCAGGGAGTTGGGGAGAGTGGACTATTCTTAGGGAAGGAAAACAGAAAATCCTTACGGTGACTAATGATACACTCACCAAAGAGAGGCTGATTGCACAATCTTTAACCCAAAGTATCGAGGAGCTTGGTATGTCAGTCCAGACGCTCACTCCGGAATTGGCTGAGCAATCTGGTTCTAAAACGAAAGAATGTGTAGTGGTAACCGAAGTCGAAACTAAATCTATTGCCGCAAGGGCTGGCATTGTGCCTGGAACGGTGACCGTGGAGGTGAATCGAAAACCTGTGAAAAGCGTTGATGAGTTTAAGAGTGTGAGTGAGAAGAGTAGCGCTGATAAACGTGTACTGTTACTCATTATGAGAGGAGAAACTCAATAATATGTTGTATTGAGTTGGTAAATGTTTTTTATAAAAGGAGGTGATGGAAGGGATATTATTCTAACAAAATAATCTACGGAGAATTATGGATTTCACTTTATCAAAACATCTATTTTAGGAGAAATCACAATGAGAAAGTTTACTATAGTACTCATCGCACTGGCATGTTTCGCTTTGACATCAGCAACACTGTTTGCTGGTAAGCAACCCGACGTTTCCTTTCATTCTGAGCTGTATCAATACGACATTATCGAAGGCAAAGTTAATGCAATTGATGAGCATTTTATAGAGATTGAAGGGCAGCATCGGGAAACAATTTACAATGAAGACACCAAATTCTATCGTGGTGACGAATCAGTTGCTATAGAAAAAGTGTATGGAGGAAAGGTATTTAAAGATTGTGAAACGATTACGGTCTCAGAGGTAAAGAGTGGGGACTATATAAGGGCCAGATGGAGCGACCTGGGAGAGGGTGGTGCCTTATTGGAGGTGTGTCTGATCGTTAATAAGTAGAGTAGGTTTTATCGTAATGCTCACAACTCATTGGCCGCTTGTATACCGGCGGCCAATGAGTTTAACTCTGTACATCGGATTTTACAAACGATCTAAATCCAAAATTATCAAACTGGAATCTAATAGCGTAAATGTGCAATAGTACCACGCAGTTGAGATCCTTAGAATCAATAATTATTACGCCAAATTATTGGCCTGAAGTTTTTCTCAAGGAGTAATGTTTATCTTGGTCTAACCCAGATACCTCCTATTCGCCAACGGGACCTACTTTTTAACCTATCAAATTGTGAAGGAAAGAAAAAAGTTCTTCCGAAAGTGGTGCTATATAATTCAAGTTGTTTCCCAATCTTCCATTTTCCCTTTTACTTTTTTAAAAATGGGGTGCTCTTTAATTCTTTTGGAAATTTTTTTAAATGTTTATGTAAATTCGGGGCTCTTTCTTTCAATTTCCCTAATAGGTGCTCTAATTCGTATTCGATTTGGCCGTTTGTTACGAGAATTTTTCCATTAAATCTTATTAATGATTTTATCTCGATTGAAGTTATGGCCCCTTTTATCAGCCTCATCTACTACTGCACTTAAATAGTTACCAATTGCACCTATCGGATTATCCGTGTTCTTAAACCGTGTTAATTGAGGGTAGTTTTTATATCCTTTAGTGTTACCAAGCAATACACTTTGAGCGAGCAATCCTTCTCTCCAAAGAGCAACTAAACCTTTTCTATCTAAATATCCAGGATGTATCGTCCAAAGCCTCATATTAATCTTTCTCTTGTGGATAGAAACGAGGTATACTGATTCATTAGTTTCTGTTGCGGAAAGCCTCTTTTTTTGTGATTTCATCTGGTTTTATATTTTTTTAAACTTCATCGTGAAATACTACAACCAAAATTCTATTTTTTTGGGATTTATGATACGAAAGGAAGTATGATTTATAATTTATCTTTCGGCTGGCATATGTGCACCTTATGGCAAACTCCACCCTCTTGTTCCTCTTGCCTCGTTTAATCAATTCTACATGTTGCTCAAATATACTAAATGTACGTTCGCTCGCAGGAACAGTCTCACCACTAAGCACAACTCGTTTCGTAACATCTACTATCGTCTTAACTGCTTCCAAATAGGATTCTACTTCTATCCCAATCGCTGACAATACAATGTCTCTACGTTTTCTCGCTTCACAGCAAAACTTTTCTGCTATCTCCACTATCCGGACCACAGAATTTATTAAGTATCGGAATTGACTTTTTACTCTCTGCTTACTACTCTTTGAGTTACTACTCAGGTAACGGGTAACAAACATATAATAACCTTTTACCTTCGTATCGTGAAAACGATGCATACAGGCACTTTTGTTATGCTTACGTGCTTGTGCTAAAAGCCTCTTGAGTACTCGATAACCATCCCATAACAATGACGTATCTTCGGGAGACTGTATAATGGATTCTACTACTGTTGTAACTACACGAAGTTCTTTTGGGTCCAATTAATTATTAAAGCTTTGTGTCACCATTCCTTCAGCGAAGTGAACAGGTAAATTTTTTATTTTTCTTTGTAGAGTTCTTAAACCAATTCCAAGTAATTTTGCAGCTTTTGATTTATTACCTTTTGTTTTTTCCAGTGTAAACCTAATAATTTCATTTTCTGCTTCTGAAAGGGTAAAGTGTTGCGGTATCTGGTAGAAATCAGCATGTTGTGGCTGGGTAAGTAATAAGAACGAAGGCAGGTATTTCGCTTCGATTACTTCTCCGGGAGCAAGGGCCATGGCGGCTTCAATTGCATTTTCCAGTTCTCTCACATTTCCTGGCCATGTATAGTTTAACAACATTTGCATTGCATTTTTATTGATCCCCTTTATCCCATATCCTTTCTCTTCGTTAAAATTATTAATAAAATAACTGACAAGAAGAGGGATGTCTTCCTTTCTTTCTCTTAACGGAGGAACTTCAATATGTACAATATTTAATCTATAATAGAGGTCTTTTCTGAATCTTTTTTCTTCTATAAGTTTCTTTAGATCTTGATTAGTAGCTGCTATTACCCTTACGTCTACTTTTAAAGTTTCATTCCCTCCAACTCTTTCAAATTCTTTCTCTTGAAGCACTCTCAGTAACTTTACCTGTGTGCTTAAGGAGATATCCCCGATTTCATCAAGAAAAATTGTGCCATTGTTAGCTAGCTCAAACCTTCCAACTCTTTTAATAATTGCACCAGTGAAAGCTCCCTTTTCATGTCCAAATATTTCTGATTCAAGGACCCCTTCATTAAAAGCTCCACAATTTACTTTGATAAAGGGTTTTGAAGCACGTGTGCTATTATAGTGAATGGCCTTTGCAACCATTTCCTTTCCTGTTCCGGTTTCTCCTGTAATAAGTATGTTGGTGTTTTTAGGTGCAACAGAGTTTATTATATTGAAAACGTACTGCATTGGTTTACTTCTTCCTTGCATATTACCAAATGTAAACATTCCTTTTATCTTGTTCTCAAGTTCTATCTTTTCCAGAAATAATACCTGCTTTTCAAGTGCCTTCTCCATCACAGTCATTAAGAGACTCGTCTTCACCGGCAACTCATAAAAATCATACGCACCATTTTTCATTGCATCTATTGCGTTCGAAAGAGTCGGGTGCTCTGAGAGAAAAATCAACTCTACGTATGGTTTTAAGTATTTTATCTTGGTAAGAAATGTTGTGATCTTGATTTTCAGAACATCATAATCACAAAGAACAATATTTATCGGTTCTCTTTTTAAAGTTGTATAGACTTCATTTAATGAAGAAACCTGATAAACATGCAGTTTTTTCCTTTTCAAATAACCAACTATTTGAACCCATTCTGGTTTTCCTTTTTCATAAATAGTGAGAATATTAATATTCATCTGTTTTGTTCGTAATAAAGGGTGTCAAATTGCAATATTTATCTCCTTACCATTTGTTATATGTGTCATATTTGCGCTTATTAATTACTCTAAGCCCATAATAAAGCCAAATTGACATAGCTATAGTTAATAAACTTTCACCGATATTAGCAATAAAAATTTGCTTCATTTTTGTAAGTTTCAATGTATTAATTACTTAAAAAATAATATTTATTTGGCATAGAGTTTGATAGTGATCATGTTGCATTGGAAAAGTTAGCGTTGATCAAAACAGAAGATTCCAAGCCCTATTTTGAAAGCTTTTCATTGTTATAGATAAGATTAATGGAAAAAACAATTCTTGTTGTATTCGCCCTCTTTTTTCTTGTGGTAATGGTTATTTTGATGATCTTGTATTCATTGTTCTATTCACTAAAAACCGGTAAAAAAATATTAATAACCTTAAAAACAAGTCTTATGTCAGTCCGTAAGCTTTAGGAGAACTATTACTTAACTTTATTCATGAGAAAGGCATACTTCTATGGTCTGTAAAATTATTGAATTAACGAATGAAGAGCATTTGTCAGGTTCTGTAGTGCTAAATATTAGCAATATGAAGAGTAATAAATGTGAAGAAACTATAAAAAATGCCGCGTTGAGGTGTCGTGGTGTGAAGGAAGTTCGGGTAAGTTATGAAGAGGGTACAGCAATAGTTACTGTCAACGTCTTTGAAGTAAATATTAAAGAAATAAAGGATGTTGTTGAAGGTGTTGGATATTTGGTTATTACAGTGTTTTTTAATACTGAATTATAGCACAAATAATATTTCAGCAGTGACAACTGCAAACATAACACAAATAAATTGTCTGGAGTGAAAATCACCACTCAGTTTGTGGAGAGTCTCTAGAAAGAATTCATACAAAGTTAGGAAACACATAGGATGCCAAAAATACTGTCTATTTTCTCTATTATGAATTTATTTTTTCTGTCAATTGTTTGTGCAGATACCATATCTTTTGATGATGGTAATGGTTATACGACCATTACGGGAAAAATAAAAGAGGTTGATTATGACAACAAAATTATCACGGTATTAAGTGGGATAGAGAAAGGAGATGTTAAAGAGTTTCATATAAAGATAATTAGTGGTACCAGTAGCATCTTCGTCAGGAACATTGATCGTCTTTTATCGGTTGGAAACATCAAAACGCTGTTGCCAGGTGATAATATATCGATAAAGCTTAAAGAGAGAAAAGGAGAGTATAGGGCTATTGAAATAGAGAAGAGAGAAAATGTGAAAAATGACTTTTCATGAGAAAATAATATGTAATACACCATATCTACAATTAATAAAAAATAATGACTGTTTAATACTTAGTCAATGGTTTCTTTCTAATAGAAGGGGAATAAAAGATGTTTGTGAATACATATATAAGCCGAGTTTATCAATCAGGAATCTTTGTAGTATTAGGAATAGTTTTCTGCGCTTCTCTGGTAAATGCCTCATCTCAATTAAAACGCTACGATGAGTTTACGCAACAATATACCGATGATGAGCTGTACACCTTCAAAGAGGATGACCTCCTAGAAAGCGACATTGAGGAAGAAGAGATAGAAGAAGTTGTACTGAACATCAAAGGTATGACTTGTGTTAAGTGTGAAGAAACTTTGAAAGCTGGACTTTTAAAGTGTAATGGTATTCAAGAGGCTAAAGTAAGCCACAAAGAATCTCATGCTGTCATCAAAGTAAATGTGTTTGAGGTCGATTTTGATGAAGTTGTGGAAGTGGTAAAAGTGACAGGGTTTTCTGTGGTAGGAGAGGAGTAAGGTATTTTAATGAGAAGTATTTTTTATAACAGTTTTATAGGGAGGAATATGATGGAAAAAAATTTTGAAAATAATAATTCTAAAAAGCGTGGGAGACCTAAAAAGAATTCAAAAAATGTTCAGGCTAAGAAAGTGCGAAAGCAGAAGCTTTCTGACAAAGAGGACTAGTTGAATTCGTAATGGGAGAGGTAGTGTTACAGCGCTTCTCCCATTCTTTAATCTTTTAGTAGGCTTGTTACAGGAGAAAAAATATGTATATATCGGTTGGTAAGATATGAATAAAAAAAGAATAAATGGCCAAAATATTTAGACAATTGTTATAGTGCGTTTTTTTAATGCAATTAAGAAGTTTTATTATTGAGGATAATTTAGTTTTATGGAAACCTTCTTTGATATAGGTACCTGTTTGACAGGTATAATTATTTTTTTTGCAAGGATCGTTGACGTTTCTGTCGGTACGATAAGACTATTAGCCATTGTATCTGGCAGAACTTTCTTAGCCTTTATTTTGGGTTTTATAGAAATTAGCCTGTGGTTGGTAATAATTGCAAAGGTGTTAAATGAAATTCCACAAAAACCCCTTCTTGGTATTTTTTTTGCATTTGGTTTTTCAGCCGGAAGCGTGGTGGGTATCATATTAGATAAGAGGATTGCTATTGGACATGTAGTGGTGAAGGTGTTTACTCGATGTGATGGAAGAGAAATTGCAGAAAGAATTCGACAAACTGGTTTTTTGGTAACAACTTTTCACGGTGAAGGAGAGATGGGAGAAGTAACCGAACTCTACATAGTATGCAAAAAAAGAGAATTAAAAAAGGTTGTTCTGTTGGTAAAGTCACTTGAACCTGAAGTGTTTTACCTCACCGAACCAGTATTAAGTGTAAGTAAACAACTAACTAATTTTTTCTATCCTTTATCAAAGGTTGATAAACATCAAAAACTCAGAGTTGATAATGGAATTAACCAAATTTTGAGTCCTGTAACAGAAACGGTAAGGTAATGTACGAAAAATTATACCAGCCTTTTGTTATTAGAAAGGTGGTTGCAATGAGAAAAATCGTGAATTTCGTATTGTTTGTTATTTTTATGAAAGTTACTGGTTTTATGTACATAAATCCCTCATTAACTTCTTTTGGAAAAAAACATATGAAGGGTATCAAGAAAAGGGGTTGTTAATAGAGCAGATTTCGCCTCTTGGCGAACCACCTTGTCTGACTGAACTCGAATAGATTAAGAAGCAGGTTCCGCTTAATCGGTGAACATTCTAAATAAGTGAAATCGTTTGATCTAAAAAAGTAAAAAGGTTGAAGACAAATGAATCGGTTATCTCCTAGTATAGCTCCATAATCGCTTTGTATGGATAAAATGAATAAAATGTTAGAAAATTCAAAGATGAAGAAGAGATCTCTCTCGGTAGTACAGTGCGTGCCTATTGATCAAAAAAACCACGTATATAATGTTTTTGTCACCATATGTGCATGGTGCAATAGAATTCGTGATGATGAAGGCTTCTGGCATAAAACGATAGAGTTTGATCACGGAGATTCTGGGAAAAAAATTACTCATGGTATTTGTCCGGAATGCTTGAGGAAAGAACTTCTTGTACTTGCGAAAAAAAAACTAACTTCAACAGAAACATATTATTGGATCTAGCATTTCCTTAATTATTAAATATTCCCCAGAACCCTGGTTTGGTACATTTTCAAGAAAAGATCTTGAAGGTACAACTTTTTCAAGCCCTGAAGAGTTAGGGCAATGTATATAAAAGACTACCCAGTTATTGATTCTTCTCTTAACCAGAGCAGAGCCTTATAGCTCAACAAAGAATTTTATTTCTGCTTAATGAGTAGTAAAAGTAATTTGCTTACACAAATGTGTTTCACCGCTAATATTACTATTACTATTACCATGGATCACAAATATTTGTACAATTTTTTCAACGGCTTTTTTATCGATTCTTTTACTTGAATCCTTTGTAAAGAACGGTAAATCACTCCACAATGATAAAGAGAAAATTTAAAGTGGTAAAAGTGACAGGATTTTCTGTGGTAGGAGAGTAGTAAGGTATTTTAATGAGAAGTTTTTACAATAATTTTATAGGGAGGAATATAATGGAAAAAGATTTTCAAAACGATAGTTCTAAGAAGCGTGGGAGACCTAGAAGGAATTCAAAAACTGTGCAATCCAAGAAAGAACGGAAACCGAAACTCTCTGATAAAAAGGAGTAGTTGAATTCCAAAGGATAGGGAGAAGTGGAAGAGGTTGCACTTCTCCCTTTTTACTTTTAAAAGTACACATAAAAAAATAATCTTCATGTTCGAGTAGTAAAATGCAAATGGTTAGAATAAATATTCAAAATATCTAGACAGTTCTTTTAGGGAATTTTTTAAAGTCACATTAAAAATTTAATTATTGGAGACAATTTAGTTCTATGGAATCCTTCTTTCATATGAGCACCTGTTTGACAGGTATAATTATTTTTTTTGCAAGGATTGTTGATGTTTCCGTTGGCACGATAAGGCTATTAGCTATTGTATCTGGCAGAACTTTCTTAGCATTTATTTTGGGTTTTATAGAAATTAGTCTGTGGTTGATAATAATTGCAAAGGTGTTAAATGAAATTTCACAAAAACCCCTTCTTGGTGTTTTTTTTGCTTTTGGTTTTTCAGCCGGAAGCGTGGTGGGTATTATATTAGATAAAAAGATCGCTATTGGACATGTAGTGTTGAAGGTTTTTACTCGAAACGATGAAAGACATATAGCAGTAAAAGTTCGACAAAAAGGTTATTTGGTAACTACTTTTCATGGTGAAGGAGAATTTTGGTCTGTAACCGAACTCTACATGGTATGTAAAAAAAGGGAATTAAGATGTGTTGTTCAGCTCGTAAAGTCTCTTGATACGGAAGCATTTTATCTTACCGAACCAGTATTAAGTGTAAGTAAAAAGCTTAATAATTTTTCTATCCTTTATCTAAGATTGATAAAGATCATTAATTTAGAGAGAATAATGAAATTAACCAAATTTTGAGTCAAGTAACAGAAACGGTAAGGTAATGTACGATAAAATTATACAAGCCTTTTGTTATTAGAAAGGTGGTTGCAATGAGAAAAATAGTGAATTTCGTATTGTTTGTTATTTTTATGGGAGTTACTGGTTTTATGTACATAAATCCCTCATTAACTTCTTTTGTAAAAAAAACATATGAAGGGTATCAAAAAAAGGGGTTGTTAATAGAGCAGATTTCGCCTCTTGGCGAACAACCTTGTCAGACTGAACTCGAATAGATTAAGAAGCAGGTTCCACTTAATCGGTGAACATTCTAAATAAGTGAAATCGTTTGATCTAAAAAAGTAAAAAGGTTGAAGATAAATGAATCGTTTATCTCCCAGCATAGCTCCATAATCGCTTTGTATGGATACAATGAATAAAACGTTAGATAAATTCTAAGATGATGAAGAGATCTCTCTCGGTAGTTAAGTGCGTACCTATGGATCAAAAAAACCACGTAGATAATGTTTTTGCCACCATATGTTCATGGTGCAATAGAATTCGTGATGATGAAGGGTTCTGGCATAAAACGATAGAGTTTTATCAAAGAGATTTTGGGAAAAAATTACTCATGGTATTTGTCCGGAATGCTTGAGGAAAGAACTTCTTGTACTTGCAAAAAAAAATCACTTCAACAGATCAACAGAAACATATTATTGGATCTAGCAATTCCTAAATTATTAGATATACCAAAACAGGGTTCTATCTGATTCACCCAAACCGGCTGAAGTTGGGATAACTTGATGAATGAAAAAAAGACAGTGATTCCTAAACTTTGGCATCAATACAAATCCGGCTTCCTCAAAATAATCAGAGAAAGCCTAATAATAGATGTGCAAAAAAGTTAATATTTAAAATATTGCTTTCTTGTTACAAAAAATGAAAATAGTGGCATTCCTAAACCAAATTTAATTGTGAGAAGATTTTTAAATGTATAGCTGTTTATTTCGATCTCTTGTTTTCAATTTATTGTTTTTCAGCTCATTCTCAATATCTGCTGCAATAATTACGCTTCAGAATGGTGATAGGTTACATGCCATTGTTAAAAAGAAAACCGATACAGAGTTACATATTGAAAACGTTAATCTTGGAACCTTTGCAATTCCCTATGAAAACATTGTAACGATCAATTACGAAGGAAAAGCTGTACCTGGCAAAAATAGTGCTGTAACCCCTTTTGTCGATAAAGGCCTTTTCTATTCTGGGTTTTTTCGTAACTGGAAACGTACTCTTGAAGTTGGCATCAACGGAGCGGCTGGTGTTTCAGATAATTCGAAGTTTCGTTCAGCATTCGAGATGAGATACAAGGATTATAAGGATCGTTGGCATTTTTCAATGTTCTACCTTCTTACGGAGGAGAATAAAGAAACCGAAGAAAATCGTTTGACTGCCAATCTAATTAGAGACTGGCTCATTCCCGATTCGAAATGGTTCTATTTTTCCAAATTGGGTTATGACTGAGATCGATTCAAGGATTGGGACTATCGTATCAGGTCTGCCGGAGGGCTCGGTTATCAATTTTTCGAAAGCAAAAAATTGAAGATCCTTAGCAGGTTGGGACCCAGCATGTTTCATACAGAAGGCGATGAGAATGACACGACAGTAATTGAAGCTCTCTTTGGGTTAGAAATGATGTGGAAAATAAGAGAAAATCACGCACTCGGGTTTACGAACGCTCTTTACCCCAACATATCAAACAAGGGCAAGTACCGTGACGTGACAACTCTCGATTGGAAGATTGATTTACATTACTACCGTGACTTGGGCGTGAAATTTGGATTATACAATGAATTTGATTCAAGCGAGGATGAACAATACGATCTCAAGTACAGTTTTTCCCTAGTCCTGGGACTGTAAAAATAGGATAATAGCAGAACCACTCATATACCAGTCCGTATGAGACACAAATTTCCAGAAAATCAGAGGAGAAATATTCATGAATATTCTTTTTTTAATGTATCCGTGGTCAAAAATTGAAGCTGAAACTGATACGACGCTACGGCTGATTCATGAGGCATTTACTAGAAAACATACGGTTGCGCTTGCTACGCCAAATAACTTGACAATGCGGGATACTGTTTCAAGTGCCCTATGCAATATCCTGAAGAAAAAATCTGCTGTGCCCAGTAATATTGTCAGTTTCTACAAAAAAGCTGAATTCAGAAAGTCAAGGCTCCCTTTGGCCGGTTTTGATGCAATTATTATGCGTTGTGAACCACCTCTTAATGCTATTGCACTTAACTTTCTCGATTCAGTGCGTAACGACGTCTTTATTATGAATGATATTGATGGTTTGCGGATAGCCAACAATAAACTCTATACCTCAACTTTTGATGATCCTGAGAATAAATTTATCCCGGTAACCCATGTTTCCAAAAATATAGATTACTTGGAAGAGGTTTTAAGAGAGTCTAAAACGGAAAAAATGATTATGAAACCACTGGATGGATATGGCGGGCGTGGAATTATCTTAATTGAAAAAAAGGCTCAGCAAAGTTTCCATTCACTGCTTGAATTTTATATTAACAGCCGAGATGGTGGAAACTACGTCATTTTACAGGAATATGTTGAAGGTGCGGATCAGGGCGATGTACGCATTCTGATGCTGAATTCAGAACCGATTGGAGCGATGCGGCGCATTCCGGCAGAAGGAGATATCCGTTCCAATGTACACGCCGGAGGTACGGTTGTGAAACACAATTTAACAAAGACTGAAAAAGGGTTATGTAAACATATTGGCGCTAAGTTGGTCAGGGATGGTCTCTTTTTTGTGGGCATTGATGTAATTAATGGAAAGCTCATTGAAGTGAATGTATTGAGTCCGGGTGGTATTGTACGTATTAATCGACTTAATCGGACAAAATTACAAAAGCAGGTAATCGACTTTATAGAAGGTGTTATCTCTTCTAAAGAAGCTCTGAAAATTAGAAAAACTGAATTTAAGCAGGTAATTGAAGATGCAATTGTTGTCTGAGCATGCCTGCATTGAGGCGATAAAAAAAGGAGAGTGCTTTCAGGCCATACTAGAGGAGGGAGCGTTCTCTCTGAAAATTGAAGAGTACAGTTTCTTTATCTGTACCGCAATTCACAATGGGCATCGTTTGCGTCAGGAATTAGTCAATAAATGCGCCTTAGATGAAGTGGAACGCCTATACGAAGAGGATCCCTTTACCGGTGAGCTAATCTCATCTTTGCCAATTACGCTGGTTGCCCTCGATTCGCGCTATGAATATGATTTAAACCGCTCCCCTGAGCAATGTGTATATGAACGGGCGTGGGGAAAAGATGTTTGGAATTTCCCATTGACAGAAGAGGAACACAAAGTGAGTCAGCATAAGCATCACGTTTTTTATCGCATCCTTGGTGTACTGATTGAGAAGATACAGTCACAGTTTGGTGCCTGTTTGATCTATGATATTCATTCCTACAATTATCAACGGTTAAAGATAACCGACTCACCTGTTTTTAATATAGGTACTGAACAATTGGACAAGAACCGGTGGAGAACTGTAATCCGGCATTGGAACAAAACCCTGAATATGTCTACCCTCCACAATATCGATGTACGTTCTGCGACTGATGAAGTGTTTTATGGGCGTGGATACCTTGCGAACTTTGTCAGGCACCAGTGCCGTAACACTTTAATATTACCTACTGAAGTCAAAAAAATTTTTATGGATGAAACTACAGGTGATCTCTACCCTCTAGTTTTGCCTGAATTAAAAGAGGTATTGAAACAGTCAATTTTAAGTAATGCGCTCTATTTTTCTAAATATCACACAAATAAAAATCATACAAGAAAGGAGGTACTCTTATCCTCAAACATAGAGTCATCGATTCTTAAACTGGATAGACAGCTGTATCAGCTTGCCAGGGGGATTGAGACCTTAACGTTTATTAATCCACAAAATATAGCAGTTGAAAAAAGGCGTTTCTTTGCAAAGAATTACAACTACTCTCCATCATTTACTTACCGGCATTTGGATATCAACCCCTATGAATTTCGTGAAAAACTCTACCGTTTGCCGGTTGATGATATCAGCGATGTCAGCATTCAGCAGTTCTATCGAGATGTTATTGATACATATGCCATGAAAGTGGACTTGATAGCATCGGTAGGTAAAGAGAAGTTTCTCTACAACTCGTTGCGATACTACGGTGAGCCTTCAGAGAATGATAGTAAGACGGCTGAATTTTTACTGTTTGCTAAAGAGTTTGAATCTAACGAAGCGAGAACGATACCAGCCACAGAGATAAGAGAGGCATTTATCGCTGCTATTGAAAAACTTCAGATTAAATGTCGAGTTATGTTGACTGATAAGATTATTGCAAATGCTATGTCTAAAACAACACGTAGATTGATTCAGATTAACAGATTAGCCTGCGTTAATAAAAAGGAGCTCGATGCATTGATTCATCACGAGCTGGAAGTGCATATGCTAACAACAGTTAATAGCGATAAGCAAAAACTGAAAGTTTTTAAATTGGGATTACCCGGAAATACCTGTACACAAGAGGGGCTTGCAATTTTAAGTGAATACATGACAGGCAACTTAACGTTGCAGCGGTTAAAGGTTCTGGCATTGAGAGTAATTGCCGTTAAAATGATGATAAAAGATTACGACTTTTCCCGAACATTCAAGATTTTAATGGACGATTATGGATTAAATCAGAATGAAGCCTTCAAAATTACCGCCCGTGTCTATCGTGGGGGTGGTTTTACAAAAGACTTTCTTTATTTAAGAGGAT
The DNA here is from genome assembly GCA_965222815.1 of Candidatus Scalinduaceae bacterium. GTDB lineage: Bacteria > Planctomycetota > Brocadiia > Brocadiales > Scalinduaceae > SCAELEC01. The sequence continues at coordinate 1,572,216 of CBDCUS010000014.1, read as the reverse complement.
TGCGAATGGCACTACAGAAATTCAAAACCTGTGATATAAGCCCATTGTTTATAGGAAAAACCTCATTTGAGTATTTCGATGTAATCAATGAACTTGTTCAACGAAAAATGATTAAACCGCCAAATCTCCTACCACAGTTCATGAGTACAAAAAAGGTGTATCATCCTGATAAAATTCTGGAATATCTTCTGGAAACAATACGCTGACAGGTAATCATTTGTTTTGAGCATAAAACTCACAAACCTTTTGTATCGTCCGCACAAGTTCAGCATTCATTCAAAAATTACATGATAAATTTTTGGAACATCACGGCAAAACTAAGAAATGCAAAAAATCCTACTACATCAGTAATTGTCGTTAAGATTATGCTAGATGACTGTGCAGGGTCTATCCCAAGCTTCTTCATTACAATTGGAATTGTTGCTCCAGCAAAACCTGCTGCGATCATATTCACAATCATCCCTAAACCAATAACGACTCCCAAGAACGGATTATCCCTCCATAACCAGGCTATAACTGCTGTTATAAGGCCTATGATAATTCCATTCAGAGCGCCTAAGATACCCTCCTTCAAGATTAAACCCCGAAACCTGCCCTTTGAAATTTCCCGCATTACCAACCCTCTCATGACAACGGCCAAGGTCTGTGCCCCTGCATTGCCACCCTGTCCTGCAACAACGGGAAGAAAGATTGCTAAGGCTGTAATTTGGTGGATAATGTCCTCAAAAACTGCAATTACACCTGCTGCAGCAAATGCAGTTGCCAAATTAACGTTCAACCACGGGAGACGTTTGCGAAGCGAAAACCATATTGATGAAAATGTGCGTTCCTCAGGTGCTACTCCAACCATCTTTTGGATATCTTCACCAATATCTTCCCACGCCTCCTGGATTAGTTTTTCCGCTTTCACAATTCCGAGTAATCGGTTTTCGCTATTAACAACCGGTGCAGCTGAATATCTGTGCACTTTAAAATAGTTAGCAGCTTGCTCTCTGCTTGAAAAGCTGTCGATAGAAAATATCTCTTTTTTCATAATTGTCCCTAAGGTAGCTTCTCTGGATGCTGCTATGAGATCGAACATGCGCAATACACCTATTAACCGATGATCACCGTCCACTACATAGGCATATGCAAACGCCGCCTTCTTGCGTGCCATAAACCTGATCTTGTTGATAATGTCCTTCACTTTTATGTCAACATGAAATGCCAGATAGTCTCTACTTATAATACGCCCAACACTGTCTTCCGGAAAGGTGAGCAATTCTCTGATAAGGCTCTTTTTCTTTTCAGAAGTCTTTTCCAGCAGAGTGCCTCTCAATTCATCCGGCAAGCTGAAAATTATTTCACTGATTTTTTGAGGGTCGAGACTGGCAATAATTCCTTCAAAGAATTCATCTGGAACATGAATTAGAAATGAAGCAACAAGATTTGACTGTAAGTCATAAATCACTTTTGCGGATTGCGAAGGAGGGAGGACCTTCAAAACTTCAATAGCCTCTGTATCATCCAAACTCTCGATTATTCGGGCTACTTTCGCATGATCATCTTCAACAAGCTTCTTGATAACCGATAATAAGGCTTTACTAATTGACATCAACTATTCTTTACCTTTTTAGACCAAAAGATTAATCTCTTTATCTGGAAACAAAACTGAAAAATTTTAATTTGTTTAGAGATGAGAGAAATCTGAACTGAAAGAAATCAAAGCATTTAAAATGTTGATCTGGTTTAAAATTATACGCGATTATATACTTGACACAGGTTTGTAGTATTGTTATAATTTTGTGTTATGGCATGGTATAACACATTACGAGAGGAGCTACCTGTGTTAAAAGGCGCTCCTTGGTCAATAGGATTTATTGTTGCGATTTTTTGTATAGCAATTTTTTTTATAATCAATTTTATCTATAAAGATAATTTGCAGGACAAAGAAGATAATTTAAAACTAACAGAAAAAAAGCTTAAAATAGCAGAAGACAAAAATAAAGATTTAGAGGATCAGTTAATTAATGCCAATTTGAAAACTGAAGCATCAAACAAAAAAGACTTTATTTTAACACCAAAACAAATTGAATATAAAGTTTGGAATTGGTTAATTGACTATGAGTATGATATACAAAAATTGAAAAACGAAAATTTCTACTTTCAATATTTTGTCCTAACTAAAGAAGGAAAGGCAATAATAATTAGCCTTCCCAAATCAAAAAAAGCAAATCTCGTATTTTTTGCAAAATTAATTCCTTCGGATGAAGAACAAAAAAAAATAAGCAAGTGGAGTCAGAAAAAATTGAATGATCTTCTTGTGAAAATAAAAGTTCATCTAGCTAATAAAGAATTTAACTTTACAGTTAATCCAAATTTGAATGAGATAGAATTTTATCGACTATTGTTTGTAGAATCGCTTACAAAGGCGAATTTTTCAAAAAATCTAATGCTTCTTAAAGCTGCACATACTATGATAGCAACTTACTTCCATGAATCTTTCATTATAATACCTTAAGTAATTAATTTCTGATATCCTAAACGCTTAGATTGTGGCACCCACTACCATTTTGCTAGTTTATACTAGCAAGGTTTAGGCTTGGACCGTTTGTGCTTTCGCACAGTGACCGGTTTCGGCCCGGGTTTATTTCCGCTTCGCACTTGGCGAAGCTTCTTTTTGCAACCCATATTACCCTCCTTTCTGGAGCCCTTTTGCTCCTGCTGCGTAAGCATTAGAGCGTCCATATCAAAGGAGAATGAATAAGTGGGTGCCACTTAAGAAGCAATCAATTTTTGGTACTCTAAGTTGTTAGATTCAATCAGTTTCTTTAAAGTGTCTCTAAATAGGTAAGGGTTTTCACGATTGTTATATCTCCATTCTAATTCGTCAAGATAAGAATTGAGATGTTTAGCGTCAATCTTGTGATAAGAACCCATAATTGAGCGCTTAAGCAAACTCCAAACATTTTCAATGGTGTTTGTATGTGCGTCACCTTCAGCCCATTGTCTAGTGGCATGGTTGACGGTTTTGTGTTTGGTGTCGTGATCTTGTATTCCTCTATAAGCTGGCCATTCATCAGTAATAATTTCTTTGGTATCAGGTGCAGTATGTTCTTTAATAAATCCATGGAGTGTTTTTTTGTTGGCTTTTTCAATAACTTCAAGCCTTACTTTGCCTTCTCTTTGAACAGCACCAACCACAACTGTTTTTCCTTCTGCGCCTCTTCCACGTTTGCCTTTACTTTTACCGCCTATCCATGTTTCGTCGACTTCTATTGTACCACGCAAATGTTCCGGTCTCATTTCAGTCATGGCTTTTCTGATTCTATGGCAGAGATACCAGGCAGTCTTATAAGATACACCAATAGTTCTTTTAATTTGATTTGCAGAAACACCTTTTTTAGACTCAACCATCATGTAGATAGTAAGAAACCATTTCCAAAGTGGCAAGTGACTATCATGAAAAATAGTGCCGGCCTTTACAGAGAATTGATAACGGCATGAATTACAATCATACTGGTAACGATCCTGTATTTTTGATATACTTTTTGATGAACAGCGAGGGCAGATAGCGCCATTAGGCCATCTAAGGCTTTCTAATAGATTTCGACACTCATCCTCGCTGTGAAACTGTTCAATGAGTTCTACTAAATTGATTTTTTGTTTCTCTATTTTTTTGACCATTTTGCACCTCATATGAAAGAGAAGAAAAAAGCTGAAGAATTAACTAATGAAGAAATAGCAAAGAAATTGTTTCCTAAGAAGGTTATAGACAAAGCAAAAGAAGTTGCACACGAAAAAGACAAGAAAAAGCCTTCTTAATAACTTTGTTTAGCATATCAAATATTACGCCCTGTGTCAAGTATATAATCGTGAAATTATATTATCGTTTCCCCTTGTATACTATTTTATAGTCTGATACTTGAGATGGAAGAATACCGTCAATTGTTTGTTCGAATTTCTTTATCCCATTACTGGAAAAGTTAATGATAGTAAATTTTTTCTCGAATTTTTTATCACTATCTTTCCCTACAACTTTTAAACTAAATGAGGCAATTGAAATATCATCCCTTGAATCATTCTTTATCTCCCCCTTCATAATAGTAGAAGAACCAGATTTAGAAAATGTAACATTTCTTATATAAAAATCTTTGCCAATTGCCTTCAAACCTTCATCTTCTAAAGGTTCTGTGTATGCCACTTCAGTCGTTTTCTCTTCAACAGGTACTGGTTTTGATACTCTGTCTTCAATTTCTACTACATCTTCTACATCATCTTTCTTTTCAATTGATTTTACCTCAATTTCCCCTCTATAAGTGGTTAGTATCATATTGTTAAATAATACAATATATTTCGCAATATGTTCACCATCAACTCCAAAAATAAATTGATCGAATTTATTTGTGCTTCCCTTATGAAGATTTACGGTGATGATATCAAGACTTTCCAATAGATCGTTATCTTCATCATAAAACTGTATTTCAATATCAGCTACGGAATAATCTCTATTTGATTTGTTTTCGATTTCTCCTCTTATCTTTGTTGCAGAACCAGTGGAATAGAAGCCGATATTTTTTACAAAAATGTCCTTTGCTGATCCTGAAGGTTTTTGGGTATCAGGCCTAGCAGCGTCTGAAATCTCTCTTTTACCTCCTGTTTCATGCAAAGTTGATATCTTTTCTACTATACTGGTGGCTGCGAATTCCGGTTCTTCATATTGTTTTCTCTTTGTAACACTATCCTGAGAACCTTTTCCCATTGCCAATAACATTTTTTCCTGTTTCGCCAATCTTTCTTCAATCTTATTGATAACCGCCGCTTGTTCATCAATTATCTTCATCAGGGTTTCTAACGGGCTTTGAGAAACTTGATAAATCTTTTCAATGACAGAAACGTTAACCTCTAAAGTCTCTAGTCTCTTTTCGATCTCTGCCGATTTTTTATTTAATATGTTTATGGTATCTTTAAACGATTTTGCGATATTATTTGTCTTCAGGAGAGAACTTGTTTCCTCAACCTTATTAATCCTTGCATTCAGGTTTTTTATTGAATTATTAATTTCAACATTATTGCGATTGAATTCTTTCTGTTCTATTACTTTCGTCTTATAATTGTTTTCAAGTTTAGTGAGCCTTTTGTTCATACTGTCATATAATTTATTCCATACTAACAGTGTATTTTTTAAATCTCCAGGGGCTTTCTGCTCATCCGCTGCGTAGTTAATGCTACACGAAAAAAGAGAGAACAGACCAATAAAAATAGCTTTCTTCATAGGTAATATTTCTCCATATAGTAAAAAAATTTATTTTTCCTCATACCATTTTGTTAAAACTCCATAATTAGTAACTATTCTCTTGGCAAGACAGAGGTAATAAATAGAGGCAACAAAAAGCTATAAAGATATTGTTCTCTGGCAATTTGAGGAAAAGATATGTGTGCAAGCAGGATTAAAAAAATAACAATAAATAGTATCATTTATATTGCTATTATGGTAACTATTTTTTATCGAATTAGTTGTTGTTTTTCATTATAATAAGCGAAATTCATACTAGCACAAACGAAAACCATGAACCCAGGATAAGGCCAAACGATTGGATAACGGTTGTAACACTCACTCAAGGAGTATTTTGGGAATACTTTGATTTAAATAATACGCTCTGTATTCCTACGGCCATATCTTTCTAAATTAATGAAGAATCTGTACATGAAAAAGACTTTAGTAATTATCATATTATTTTGGTATTTGGGTGGTGCAAATGTGATTGCACAACAAGAGAATTTGTCTCCAGCACCTGTTGATATGGCGATCACATCCACTGAAGTAATGACTATCAAAGAAATCAAAACTCTGATCACTAAAATTAAAGGTAAAATGGAGCTTGATGAAGCCTTTCGCGCAAAATTGATTAAACAGTATCGAGCTGCATTGTATCAACTGGCTTTATCTCAACAGCACAATAATGAGGCAGAAGATTTAAGACAGAATTATAAGAACGATCCTGAAGAAACAAGAAGAATCCGGGAAAAGTTAGAGAAGGCTAAGACATCTGATATCCCAGAACAAGTGTTACCCTCTGATTTGCCAGAGCATCAGACATCAAGAGAATTGGAGCAACAAGCCGCAAAAAAACAAACTGACCTAGCGAATTTAAAGGGTAAATTAACGAACATCGAGGAAAATATACAGACACTCCTGGTACGTCCTGATACTATCCAACAAGAACTAATCACTGCGAAAAAGAAACTTGAGGAGATTGAAAACAGTCTCAAAGAATCACCATTTAAAGACGAGAACCCGTTGGAAGCCAATGCCCGTATAACATTGTTGAAAGCAAGGAGAAGTGCGCAATTCAATGAAGTCAGTAAACTAGAGCAAGAACAACTAGGTCTCGATGTAAGGAGAGGATTATTACTCGTAACACGTGAAGCTATAAGCTTAGAAATATCACGTATAGAAACAGAAGTCGAAGCTTTGGAAGGTTTGGCCAACAAAATTCGTCAAGAAGAAGCGAAACAAGCTCAATTGATGGCTGAAACAGCCAAACGTAAAGCAATCGGAAAACATCCTATTATACAAGGGTTAGCAGAGGAAAACTCCAACCTTTCTAGCGAATTAGCAAATGTAACAGAACAGATTAGTAAAGTTATTCCGCAGCGGGAATCCCTTAGCAATAATCTCAAGCAATTCGGCCTTGATTATGAGAATGCAAAAAAACAGATCAAGATTGCAGGCAGAAGAGATGAAGCTCTAGTCGAAATCCTGCTAGACCAACGAAGAAGGCTTCCAGATTTACGGCAAAACCAAAAAAATAATAGGGAAATAGAAGCAGAAATCATATCGATAAGGCTAAGCAGGTTTAAACTGGATGAGCAAATTAGAACGCTTAGCAATATTCGAGAGGAAACATTACGTATTATACATGAGAAAATTCAAGATACGCTACCTGGGAAAAGCAGAGAGGATATTGAAAGTGAAATTGCAAAGCTGTTGACCAGAAAAAGCGAACTTCTTAATCAGTTAGATACTGCGTATGGAAACCTGCTCAAAGCATTGGGCCAACTCTATTTCGAACAGAAACAATACATAAGCGAAGTAGAAGATTACGCTTCCTTTATGAACGAACAACTGATGTGGGTACCAGGTTCGTCCCCTTTAGGTATGAAAACCTGGTACAAACTTACCAGTTCATTGAATTGGTTTTTCTCCCCTCAAAATTGGAAAGAGTTAGGGATCTCCTGTTTAAGAATCATAAAAAGTTCGCCTATTCTAGCTGGGATAACCTTTATAGTCACACTAGGGCTGTGTATTTTCAGAATCAAATTAAAAAATAAGCTGGAGAGTACTTCCAAAATCGTAAAGAAAATATCCACGGATCATTATAAATATACCATGCATGCCCTGCTTATTACTATTTTGTTGGTTATTCCTTTCCCGCTACTCATAGGTTTTGTCTCATGGCAGTTACTAAGTATGGAAGGAGTTATTGAATTTGTTAAAGCATTTGGCTATGGACTGTCTTTTGTTAGTTTTTTTGTTTTAAGTTTACAATTTTTTAAGAAACTTTGTCACCCCCATGGTCTTGGAAAAACACACTTTCGATGGAAAGATGTTACTCTCGCTATCCTTCGCCATAATATATCTTGGTTGGTGCTGATTGTCTCAATAGCAGGCTTCTTCTCAACTATGATAGAATGGCAAGACAATGATAATTATCGTGACAGCCTAGGGAGATTGGCATTCATAACAGGAATGATTGCCTTTGCTGTCTTCATTCAAAGGGTTAGCAGACCCAGAGAAGGTGTTTTTCAAAGCATTATTTTGGAAAAACCAAATGGATGGCTATCTCGTTTGGAATGGATTTGGTATCCGAGTGCTATAATACTACCACTATTATTAGCAGGAATTTCTGTTTTTGGGTATTATTATGAAGCATTTCAATTAGGCCTTAGGCTGTTGCAGACTTTGTGGCTAATCATTGGTGCCACCATTATCTACCATTTTGGTATAAGATGGTTTCACGTCAGAGAGAGAAAATTGGCCCTGGAACAGGCACTAGAAAGACGTAAGGCCGCAGAAAAGATATCAAAAGAAAAACCTCAAGAGACACCGGAAGCAGGCTTACCACTCTTTGAAGAGCCAGAGGTTGACATCTCTACGGTAAAAGAACAAACAAGAAACCTGCTTAAATCTTTTATAGGCATGTCAGTGGTAATTGGAATATGGATGATTTGGTCTACTATTTTGCCAGCACTCAATATCCTAAACAACATCAAGTTGTGGTCATATACCGTTGAGGTATCAGGAGAGTCTACCCAACAATGGGTTACTCTATTGCATATAATCTTCTGTCTGATTGTAGGTATTATTACTACTGTTACTGCAAAAAACCTTCCCGGTGTACTTGAAATTATCCTTCAGAATTTACCATTTCAACCAGGGAGCCGGTATGCCATTACATCCATAAGCCAATATATTCTTGCTACGATCGGTATCATCGTAATCTTTAATATTCTTGGTGTAAACTGGTCACGATTGGGCTGGATTCTTACAGCGCTTAGTGTTGGTCTAGGTTTTGGTTTGCAGGAGGTCGTAGCAAATTTTGTTTGTGGAATTTTGCTATTTGTGGAACGTCCTATTCGTATCGGTGATATCGTAACAATCTCAGATGTGACAGGAGTTATTTCTAAAATCCGAATCCGTGCGACTACAATTACTAATTGGGACCAACAGGAATACGTAGTTCCTAATAAGGAATTCATTACCGGTCGTATCCTAAACTGGACCCTCTCTAATAACACGAATCGTATCATCGTCAACGTGGGTGTTGCCTACGGATCCGACGTGGAACACGCTCGAAACCTATTGTTGCAAATTGCCAAAGAGCATCCGGAGATCTTAGACGATCCTCCCCCCTTAGCTATTTTTGAAAAATTTGACGATAGCACCTTGAACATATCTCTTCGCTGTTATCTACCCAACATGGATAAACGTCTGACAGTGAAGAACGATCTTCATACCGCAATTCATAGTAGATTTAATAAAGCAGGGATCGAGATTGCGTTTCCTCAACGAGATATTCACATGAAAACAATTTATCCATCTCCTGAAATGCGCCACGATTACATTCACAAAGAAAGTCAAAATGGAAATGAAGATTTAGATGCTTGAGAGGTCTTATACGGTACCCCATTAAGTAAATAGGAATAATATGTGACAAAACAGTACCAGCGATCATTCGTTTTACAAAGTGATAAACTAGCCAAAATAATTACCTATTGTGTTGTAAAATTTCATTTGCAGTTAAAAAAGTTAAAATTTAAAATAAACTTTCAGCTTATCAATATAAAAAAAGTCTGTTTATTTAATAAATTTGATGAAATTACATCTGCCGACAATTACTATTCCAAAGAGAACGAGAAACGTTGTATTCGTTAGAACATATCTGCCCCGCAAGTGTGGTATCGGGACGTTTACCTTTGACATATCATAGCTCCTTGCAATTTATTGGTATACCTAATATTTAACTATAGTAACTATAAGTGAGATATTTTAAAGGTGAAATTCAATGATTAACTGGAAATTTTTTAATGTCTTTGTCTCCCCATATTACTTGATGCCAAACCACCTGTTTGTTGAAATTTCTGATGGTAATCTCTCAAAAGGAATGAGATTGTTAGACGGTGTTTACACACAAAGATATAAAGTCTTTTAATACAGAAGGAGAACTATCTTCTTGAAGTTTGTAGATATATTATTTTGACCCTGTTTCCGACTTATTGTACTCTGTTTTTGCTTGACACCAGGTTTAAAACATGGTTATTCTATTTCTTTATAATGAGAATAAAAAGCAGGAGCAGGGTTTTGATTGAAAACAATGTATTTGTCAAAGAGTTGAAAGAGCATGTACTAGAGTTCCTGGGTAAAGAAAATATTAAAATAGTTGTGTTTGGCTCAAGGGTAAGGGGAGACAATATTGCATCCTCAGATGTTGATATAGGCATTATTCCAAAAGGAGAATTTAACAGAGGGCAAATAGCCCTTCTGAGAGAATTTATTGAGAGGTCAAATATTCCTTATAAGATTGACATTGTGGATTTCTCTACCACTTCGGAACAGTTTAAGAGTGAGGTATTAAGAGAGGCGGAGATTTGGAAAGATTAAGACTAAGATGTTCCGATACCATCAAGGCCTTGCAGACATTAAAGGAGATACTGGATGAGCCTTTCTCGGTTATAATACGAGATGCCACAATCCAGCGGTTTGAATATACATTTGAGGCGCTGTGGAAATTTCTTAAAGAATATCTCAAAGAGCGTGAGGGTGTAATATGTAATTCTCCCAAATCTTGCTTCAGGGAGTGCTTTAAATCTGGCATGATAACAGAAGGGGAAACGGTAAAGTTTCTTGAAATGACAGATGACAGGAATATGACTTCTCATACATACAAAGAAGAAGTTTCTAAGATCCTTTATGAAAAGATGCCGAACCATTTTTTATTGATGGAAAAGCTTATGGTTAAGATCTCCGTTTAAAAAAAGAGATTGATTGAATTGATAAAAAATTGCTTTTTAGAGATTTCGTAAGAGTAGTAAAATTGTTTATTAAATTCAAGTGTTTTGTGCTTTGAATTGATTTGCTTTACTAAAAAAAGGAAGTCGAGGTTTAGTAGATCGCACTCTACCTTGACGGTTTAATACCATACGGCTGTTGAGGTCACCGGTGTATCCGTAATAGTATTGTCCATCAGAACACTTAATAAGGCATGGATAATTTTGTACCACTCGCGAAAGTGAGTATCAAGGGCTGGCAAAACAATTCTTCAAAAACACAGAAGATAAGCAGTTTTCGTTAAACAACAACCTACTAATATACGGTATCATTTTCCAACCTCTCTTTTAACTTATGAAGCGTGTTGAGGGCGTCAAGAGGTGTGGTTTTTGAGATGTCGAGGCCTTTTAACTCGTCTATCACCTGGTTTTCGGGTGGATTAAAGAGGGGAAGTTGTATGGGTTGTGTCTCTCCCTTGTTTTTACTCCTCTTGGTGGGAGTTGCAAATTTTGGTTTACCGTTGATGTCGAGTGTTTCCGCCTCAAGATTGTTTAGGATAAGCCTTGCTCTCTGAATTACCTCTTTCGGCATTCCTGCCAATCTCGCAACATGAATACCGTAGCTTTTATCTGCACCCCCCTCTATAATCTTGCGCAAAAAGATTATCTCTTCCTCCCACTCCCGTACGGCAATGTTGTAATTTTTTATGCCTGGGAAAAGAAGGGATAATTCTGTAAGTTCATGATAGTGTGTGGCAAAGAGCGTCCTTGATTTAAGGTGTTCATAAATATATTCCGTTAAAGCCCAGGCGATACTAACGCCATCAAATGTGCTGGTACCACGGCCAACCTCATCAAGTATTATCAAACTCCGTTTAGTCGCATTATTGAGTATGTTTGCTGCCTCGTTCATCTCAACCATGAATGTACTCTGCCCCTTTGCCAATTCATCCATCGCCCCAACTCTTGTAAAAATTCGGTCAACAGTTCCTATGGTAGCCTCTTTTGCCGGTATGAAGCTTCCCATCTGTGCCATTAAGACGAGCAGGGCCACTTGTCGAATATAGGTGCTCTTCCCCGCCATGTTTGGTCCCGTAATGATCATGATTTGGTTCTCTTCTCCATCGATGTCGATGTCATTTGGGATAAACTTCTCATTCATGAGGCTCTTTTCAAGAACGGGGTGCCTGCCATCAACAATCGTGAGTTTGCACTCATCCGTAATAACGGGTCGTGAATATCCATTTTCGACTGCGATATATGCTAACGTTAAAATGCAGTCTAAATGGGCAATTACACCGGCCATTTTCTGGATGCGTTCCGTAAATGTATTTATCTTCTCTCTCACCTTTTGAAAGATCTGATATTCAAGATCTTTTGCCCGTTCATCAGCCGTAAGCACCTTTGTTTCGTACTCCTTCAGCTCAGGAGTTATATATCTCTCGGCATTTTTGAGTGTCTGTTTCCGAATGTAAGTCTCCGGAACATTACCTCTGTGGATGTTGGTTATCTCAAGGTAATATCCAAAAACACGATTGTAACCAACCTTTAACGAATTTATCCCTGTTCTCTCTATCTCTTTTGCCTGAAAATTTGCTATCCATCCCTTTCCATTTTTGCTGATATTTCGCAACTCATCCAGATCTTGGTTGTAGCCGTCCCGTATCATTCCCCCTTCGCGAATAGAGTAGGGAGGTTCTGAAATTATCGTGTTACTAATAAGTATCCTAACCTCCTCCAATACGTCCAGTGTCTCATAGAGTGATGTTACGATAGGGGAGTTGCATACAGAGATCATGCTCTTTACTTTAGGCAGGAGAGAGAGTGATAGTGAGAGAGAGAGAAGGTCTCTCGCATTTGCTCTCCCAAAACTGATCTTTGTTATAATCCTTTCAAGATCATATACATCCTTTAAGAGCTCTCTCACATCTCTGCACAGATTACTAATGTCATAGAGCTCTGCTACCCCCTCTTGCCGCAATTTTATCTCCTGGGCACTACTCAACGGACTGACTAACCAGCTTTTTATTAACCTGCCTCCCATGGGTGTCTTCGTTTTGTCGATAATGCTTAAGAGAGAGCCCTCTTTTTGACGGGTTCTTGAGGTCTTAACCAACTCTAAACTGTGTTGAGTTGAATAGTCTAGGATCAAGTTGTAATTACTGGAAAATTTCTCAAGCCGGTTGATGTGTTTGAGAGAGGTCTTTTGTGTTTCGTTCAGATAGTGGATCAGAGCTCCAGCAGCGCTAATGGAAGGGCCGTTATCTTCACAACCAAACCCTTCAAGTGACGCAGTGGAAAAGTGGTTGAGGAGTTTTGTGTAGGCCGAATCCCTCGAAAATTCCCAATCTGCACGGTAGGTAACCATGGCATCAAAGTCTGCCGATAATCTCTTGGAGATGTCATACTCTTTCAAGGTAAAATTTTCCGGTAGAATACACTCAGAGGGGCCTATCCTCGTCAATTCATCCATCAAGCGATCTCTCTCTATGTCCTGTACCATGAATTTACCGGTAGAGATGTCAACCCATGACAAACCGATAGTGTCGTTATCGAGAAATATAGATAACAGGTAGTTGTTATCTGAGTCTTTCAGCATTGCATCTTCCGTAAGGGTACCGGGAGTAATTACCCTGACAACATCACGTTCTACAATTCCCTTTTCTCCTCCTCCCATTGGAGCCGGTTTTCCCCCATTGTCCTGTAACTGTTCACATACGGCGACCTTGTAACCGGTTTGAATCAACTTCTGGATATAAGAGTCAGCAGCGTGGTGAGGAACTCCCGCCATCGGTATAGCCTTTTCTCCCTTAGATCTTGAGGTCAACGTGATCCCGAGGATCTTCGCAGCAATCTTGGCATCATCAAAGAACATTTCGTAGAAGTCTCCCATGCGGAAAAAGAGCAACGCATCTTCATATCTCTTTTTAATAGTCATGTACTGTTTCATCATGGGGGTTGAATTAACCATTTTCTACCTCATTTTTCAAAAAATTCATCATGATACTGTTAAAGATGTCCCTGAAGAATAAAGCGTTAAGTTGTTAAAAATATGGTTGTGATTTGAATCGTATAGTAAGTTTTTTTGTATCCATTCAGCATCCAGGAATCAGGATCAGGAGTCAGAAGACAGAATTCAGAATGTTTTTCTGCAACGAAACAACTGAGAACAAATTGTAAGCCTGCATTAGCAGTTTAGTAAATTATTTCATATTTTATGCAACAGAGCAATAGTATGTAAAGTTTTTCATTCTGAATTCTGACTCCTGGATTCTCTTAAGTAATTCTCTAAAGAATTACCGACTTTCTAGAATACTTCTACGATATCAAATTGTCAAGGTCAACATCGTATTTTGGTCTCTATTTTTCTTTCGCAACTCAACCGAAAAAAGGATAAAATAGCTTTTCCTTTATAAGGGTAAATGAATTAATGAATCATATTTTTATTAAAAGAAGTAATCACACAAAGGCACAGAGACACGGAGAGATGAGAGAAAATGTAAGACATATGCATGAGAATGAAATAGGGCAAGAGTAGTATATACCGAATTGTCATTATACAAAGGTCTTGGACTGAGATTGCTTGAAGCTGTCTAATCTGTAGAGAATGTAACAAAAGCGCACACGAAACTGTTTTAACATATCTCAGGATGAGCGGCTGAAAACTTGGATATTTATTAAACTTTGGCGAAGAATTGTTGAAAGATGGAATGTTCAGGATCATCAACGGATAGATAAAACAAAGAACTCTTTTTGTTTTCGTGCTTCTGTGTGAGGATAAGTAATTTAATATTCAACCTCGTTTTAGTATTATGAAAAACAATTTTTATAATGGAGTAGAGCAGATGTCTCAATTAGCCAGCAAACAGTGTATACCCTGTAAGGGCGGTATTCCACCCTTAAAAGGTGAAGAGCTAAAACAGCTTCATGCACAGATAGAGGGATGGGACGTGATTGAAGAGCACCATCTTTCAAAGAGATACAAGTTCCCAAATTTTGTAAAAGCGCTTGAATTTGTCAATAAGGTGGGGGCGGTATCAGAACAAGAGAGGCACCATCCAGATATCTTCTTTACCTGGGGAAAGGTGCGTATCGAGATTTGTACTCACAAGATTGATGGGCTTACTGAGAGCGACTTCATCCTTGCCGCTAAGATTGATGTAATACAAATACCTTAAGCTCTTTAACGCAAGAGGGTAAAGTGGGGGGCAGACAACGGAGACTGCATATTGAACTCTACGTTCTTGACAAGAGACACAAATTTGTTGGAAGCCATCTATGCATTAAATCTTGATCGAATTCTCGCATACGTTGTCATGAGTTGATGGTAGTGGGAACCTTTCCAATATATTCTGCCACAACCAACACATTGGTAGAATTCCTGATAGAAGCGTTTTGTTTTAGGTTCTAGTGTGTGTACAATGGCATCCTTATCAACTTCATAAATCAATCCGTTACAGATCATGCATCGGTAAAATGGTCTTCTATTCGGTTGAAGATCAAACCGCTTGATTACCTCGGAGAATTGCTCTTCAGGATTAGTTGATCGTATACAATATCCGTGGATCACCTCTCTTTTATGGAGGAGTCTTCGATCACGTGTTAAAATTATCCGTTTTTCTCTTATGGAGAGACGAACAATTTGTGCGTCATCATAATCATTTCGATACATCGTATCAAAGCCGAACATACGAAGCATCTTTGTCAATTTACCCAGGTGCACATCAAGGATAAAGGCATCCTTCCGTAGAGGTTTGACTCTCAATTGAACGATAGGCGAGATGTTAATGTTCTCAAACACGGGAAATACCCATACAGAATCACCATTCCGCAATCGGTAATCGAATCCCACGGAACAGTCATTCACAATGAGTAAATCAACCTCAGTATGGGGGATTCCAATCGCCTCAATCGGATCTTTGATTGCAGGGCAACCGTTGAACTTGTGAGAAAAGATCTTTTCAACTTTGTCATGAGGAAGAAAATCATTTAATTCTCCGAAGAAATGAAATTGTGCTTCATATTCAAATGGTTTTTTTGATTTTCTGGTCATAATCTAACACCTTATCAAAGTTGGTGAGGTGATGCCCACCATTTTTTGTGAAAGTTTCCGAGTAAAAGAAGTTTTTAAGAGGGGATAAAACAATTTTAATTTTTCCCAGATGGAATGGATTCTCTCAACTTTACTGGAGTCAAATACGAACCTTCAATAGAACTAAAGTTTTTTGATTGGAGTTTCATTGCATACAGGAAGGTTTTTATTTCAATCTGTTAAAGACGGCCTCTTTTGCAAGCAGGGTCTGCGATACACCCCTGGCGAGCATGAGAAGTGTTAAAGCCAGCCACAAGGAGTGGTTACCCAACAAAGCATGTAAAAGATAGTATGTGGGGAGAAAAAAGAGAAATGTGGAGATAAGCATTGTGTTTCTCATCGCTTTTGAAGCGGTAATTCCTATATAAATACCATCCCAGATAAAGGGTATGGTATTTATAATAGGAGATACGATTATCCATCCAAGAAAAGGGATTGCTGCATTAATTACCTCTTGATTGTCGGTTATTATCTGGAGGAGCTCTCTGCCAAAGAGATAAAAGACCAAGACGAACAGGATGCTTAAACCCAGCGCCCATTGGAAGGACCTTTTAATAGCATCTCGAAAATTTCTTTGGTCTCCCGCTCCAAAATATTTACCTACAATTGATTCGGCAGCATTCGCAAAACCGTCAATCCCAAAAGCGATGAGCATAAATAGTTCGAGCAATACGATGTTTGCAGAACCTATTACTACCCCCTCCTTGGCAGACTGAACCTTAAAGAATGAGAAAGCGAACATGAGACAGAGGGTTCGTATAACAATGTCAGAATTTACCGTGAGAAAATTTTTCATTTTGTCAATATCGAGGAGGTGAGTCCTGTTCCAAAGAGGGAGCAGATGTCTGTAATCTTTGTAAAATAGGGAAAAAGCCAGGATCAGGCCACAGTACTGGGCAAGCAACGTTCCCAGTGCCACGCCATTAGACTTCATTCCCACAAAATGTACAAACCAGAAGCTAAAACTGATGTTGAGTAGGTTTACTGAGATCGTAAGAAACATTGGATATTTCGCATTCTGCATACCGAAGAACCAACCGGTAATGGCAAACAGGGATATTGTTGCAGGTGCAGCCAGGATTCTGATCGCGAAATAACCGGCTACATGAGATTTTACTTCAGGGGTTGTATCAATGAGGTTCAAACTTAATGTTAAGAGAGGTGTTTTGAGGAAAATCAAGATGAGCGACCCAATTAAAGCAACCAGCAGTGCCCTGCCGAGAATTAATAGACACTCTCTATCGTTTCGTTTACCATACTCCTGTGCGGTAAAACCACTCGTGCCCATCCGTAAGAATCCAAAGCTCCAATAGATGAAATTGAATATCATTACTCCAAAACCAATTGCGAGTATATACTCTGCGGAATCGAGGTGCCCCATTAAGGCTACGTCAACAATGCTTAAAAGCGGTACTGAAAGGTTACTGACGATGTTTGGGATAGCAAGTCTGAGGATTTCTCTGTTCATATGAAAAATGCGATAGCAATATCTTTGCTTTATATTATACTCATATTGCGCCGTTAATCAATCTAGCTCTTCAACATTGTCTGATAGGAAAGAGATGAGAGACCGATCAAAAAAGGTGTTATTTTTTAGCAGATACTTTTCCGCATGGAAAAATACGGTTCTTGTAGTAGGAGCATTTCCCATGTTCACTATTGGTATGAGTACAGGAGGAGAGGTGCTGTGTACCACTCCTCTCTATGTGAATGATCCGGTCTCATCTTACACTCATAATTCTGATACGAGCAAAACGGTCTATCCTTTGAGTAATTTTGAATTACCGGCCGATAATGGAGGTAAAATTGACACGATACTATTAAGAAACAGGCACAAGAGAGATATTGCTCATATAGTGAAAGCGACATCTCCCCATGTTAAAATTGCTGTTTTCGTAAAAAGGGAGGAGATAGGAGGATTTAGAGCATCTCTCATCTCTTACTTAAGAGAGGAAAATATTTCGCCGGAGAGAATAGACAAGGTTTCACTACTTCCTCTCGACTCGAAACAACCCTATTGGATGCGTGATAACGGTATTTTATTTGTGAACAGAAAGCTGAACTTGATAACATTTGTTGAATGTGTCAGTCAAAATGGAGATGGGGTGAATCTTGATGAATATATACGGTCTTCGCCATCAGACAACATTGTTTTCAATGATAGTGCTGTTACTTTTAATTTTCCGGGGGGTGAAATAGTTGTTTCGAATAGTTATGTTTTTTGTAAACGGAAGAGACTGTTTGGTAATGGTAACCTATTTCAGGAGAGACAAAAATTTGAGTTGTTATGTAAGAAGCGACTCATTGATTTTGATATGATCGAAACTCCTACTACTCACATAGATTTATGGTTAACACCAATAGATGATAAAACAGTACTCCTTGGTGATCTCTCTTTGGGAAGAGAGATAATGGAACGGATACCGAAATCAGGGCGTTCAAGGATTGTAAAGAGATTTCTCAAGGCTGAAACGGCTGACGGTTACATACGTAAAAGGGGAGAAAAAGATTGTAATAAGTTTTTCTATAAAATGATTTTTAAAAACAGGAACAACTCTTCCGAATGTAACAGTTCCAAAGCGGTAAAGGGATATTTGGAGGAGAGGGGCTTTACCGTAATCCCTATACCATCCATTGGTCATTTAGATATCCATCCCGACAGCTATTATAGCTACAATAATGTGTTGATGGAGTCATATGTTGAAACTAATGGTCGCATTGTGAAAAACGTCGTCCTCCCTGAATATGGACACCCCCTTGACGAAAAGGCGAGACAAGTTTGGGAGTCACAAGGTTTTGCAGTGAAACAATTTCCTATGAATAACATCGCTCGCAAAGGTGGCGCAATCAGATGTTCATCCCAGAGAGTTCCGGGTACCGTATGTTACAATCAAGCGAGAAAATGAAACGGAGCAAATTGACAATAGTGTCTTTACAAAAATATTTTGACCAACCATAACTTAGCCAGAACAGACACTTTTTAGGTTCTGGCTCAGCTAAGTTATCAAACTTTCCCTTAATGTGAGAAAAGAGTTGACAAAAGCTTTCGTCAGAACGGAATCATTCGGGTGGGCAACGAATGTTCAGTCTGGAAGGGTGGACTAACACGATCTACAAAAATTTAGAGGAGGAAGACTGCGGCGGCAACAACGGTGGACCAAAGTCCCTCCTTATCACCTCTTGCTGATTGGGTAGTGTTTCTCGTCTTAACGATTTTACCACTCATACGGTATATCTCTTTGCGTTCATCGTAGTTCTTTTCCGGATCAAATTCAATACCGAGTGTGCTTGCAAGCATGGTAGCGGCTAAATCTTCAGCATAATCACCAGATATTTCGTCTGTTTCTCCATGTGCGTGATGTTCGCTGAGATAGCCATAGTGGTTGGGTTCAGCAGGTATTGCCAGTCCCACGGATGCAGATATCATCCTATTGGGTTCGTTTGTTGAGTTAAGGCTCATCACACAGAATACTATCTGGCCTGGTTTTAAGAGTTTGATTCCCTGGGCCTTCGGTATGATCTTGCAATTTGGAGGAAAGATACTGGAGACTCTGACAAGATTGCATTTCTCTATACCTGCTTTACGTAGCGCAAGTTCAAGTGATTGTAACTTCTCTTTATGTTTACCGACACCTTTTGTAAAAAAAACCTTTTTTGGAATCAAATTTATATCCTCTCTAATTTTTTGCATACTTTTCTTTCTACGGATTCAACCTTGCCAGTAATCCTATTTGTTTGGCCTTTACGGTCATCTATTGTTATCGTCGTTAACACTCGGTCTGAGTTTTGTAATAAGTGTTTATGGCATTTTTCAATAAGTTTAAATATCTTGTCCCATTCGCCTTCTAAAATAGTACCCATAGCATGGAGTTTATAGTTTAGGCCACTTTCATCTACAATCTTTAACACTTCGGCTATCTGGGTACTGAGACTATTTCCTTTACCAATTGGTACAATGCTAAAATTAACAATCATGACCTGCTCCTTTAAACTGCTATCCTCGTCGTCATCTCTCCCTACATTTTGGCAGGGAGAAACAGATTGACTTTTCTCTCTATAAAGTTAAAATACACATCACTTCACTTCACTTCAAATCAAGCGGAAGTGGCGGAATTGGCAGACGCGCTAGGTTGAGGGCCTAGTCCTCGTTAAAGGGGGTGGGGGTTCAAATCCCCCCTTCCGCATTCCCTGTTACCCCTTTTCAACAATTGCCTTAACTAACCCTGGAATCGTATACTCATCAGCCTTTATAGACAGCGAAATTCCCATCTCTTCAGCGGTTTCTGTCGTAATTGGTCCGATACTTGCAAATTGTACCTTCTCTTTAAAATTCTCGAAGTTATCCTTGCCGACAATTTGCACAAAATTTCTTACCGTGGAAGAGCTGGTAAATGTTACGATGTCGACCGTTCCCTCTTGTAGTTTTTCCAATAGTGTGCCGTCTTCACTGTCTGCAATTACAGTCTTATAGGCAATAACATCTGCAACGACGACACCCAGTTTTTGTAACTCCTCAGGCAGGTAGCTTCGGGCAATATCTGCTCGTGGCATGAGGATATGTTTTCCTCTGAGATCGTCAACTTTTTTTAACACCTCAACTACGCTTTCTGCAACATATTTGGGTGGTTGGCAGTCAACTCTTACATGAAATTCTTTAACCCTGTCAGTTGTTGCCGGCCCGATTGCACATATTTTGACTCCCTTAAGATCTCTCACATCTCCTCCAAGATCAAATATTCTCTGAAAGAAAGAATCGACACCGTTTACGCTCGTAAAGATTATCCAATCGGTTGAATCAAGTTTCTTGATCTCTCTATCGATTGGTTCAAAATCGTCTGGATCGGTTATGTTTATTGTAGGAAATTCAAGGACGTTTGCTCCAAGATCGAAAAGTCTGTCTGAAAACTCACTTGCCTGGTCTCTCGATCGAGTAACGACAATAGTCTTACCGAAAAGAGGTTTCGTTTCAAACCAATTCAGCTGATCTCTGAGTTTCACCACTTCTCCTACAATTGTTATGGCAGGAGGTTTTATCTCCTTTGCCTTTTCTACTATATTAGCGAGGGTACCGACAACCGTTTTCTGCGCAGTTGTGGTTCCCCATCGTATTACGGCTGCTGGTGTATTTTGGGATCTCCCATGCTTGGTGAGTTGTTCTACAATGTTTGGTAGGTTTTTGATTCCCATGTAGAAGGTTAATGTGCCAATGCCGGTGCTCAATTTTTCCCAATCTATTTCACTTCGGTCCTTAGTTGGGTCTTCGTGTCCGGTGATAAGGCCAAAAGTTGATGTATAGGAGCGGTGAGTTACCGGGATACCTGCATATGCAGGTGTCGCAATGGCGGCCGTTATCCCGGGGACCACCTCAAAGGGAATATTCTGCTCCTTTAAGACAAGGCCCTCTTCTCCTCCTCTGCCGAATACATAAGGATCCCCGCCTTTAAGTCTCGTCACAATTTTGTTCTCTTTTGCCTTGTCAGCAAGCAGCTGGTTGATATCTTCTTGCTCCATTGTGTGCTTGTTTCCTTGTTTACCAACATAGATTATTTCGGCATCGTGTTTGGCGTTTTTTAAGAGACTTTTGCTTACGAGATAGTCGTAAACTACGACGTCAGCCTTTTTAATACAAGACATACCTTTTACGGTAATTAATCCTGGGTCTCCAGGTCCAGCTCCAACAAGATATACGATTTTATTGTTCATATTGTATTTACCAATTTTCCTCATTGCCTAATTATAAACTTATTCTTTGAAGTGCTTCTTTTGCATATTCCAAGACCTCATTTTCCTCTTCGGAGGAGATCGTCTTCTCTAATGCGGTTTTTGCCTCTTCTCCTCCTATCTTTCCAAGGGCCCATGCGGCTGATTTTCTGACAATCAACTCTTTATCATTGAGACTCCAGGAGAGAGAGTGGATAGTTCTTTTATTTCCAATCCAGCCGAGTACCATTGCCGACCTTGCACGGGCATATTTGTTTGTATCTCGTAGAGACCTTATTAAATGTGGTATTGCAGCGTCTCCGATCTCAATTAAGGCCCAACTGGCCCTCCTCCGTGTACTTCTTTCATTATCACTAAGGGAAGAGACAAGAGCTTCAGCCGCTCTCTCTCCAATTTTTGCTAATGCCCATGCGGCTGTTTTACGTGTCCAAGAGGCTTCAACACCTGAGTCAGTAACCAAGACGTCCTTCAGTGCATGAATTGCCTTGTCACTACCAATTTTCCCCAACGCACAAGCGCATCCGGATTTCACCATCCAGCTATTGTCTTTTTGCAGTGCGGTTGTTAAGGTGTAAACTGAATCTAAATGTTTAATTTCACCAAGTGCTCTTGCTGCATCATACCTGACTAATGGCTCTTTGTCGTTTAATACTATTTCATTAAGAAATGGTATGGCCTCTTTATCTGAGATCTTTTGGAGAGCCAGAATGATCTCTCTTTTTAACTCGCTGTTCTGCGTTTCCAATTGTGAGAGAAGAGGTTTGATGGCTCGCGTATCTTCGGTAAGACCTAATGCCCATGCAGCATTTTTTCTGACCGACATTGAATGGAAGATATCGCTCTTTGCGTGCTTGATTGATGAAAGGAAGTTCTTGATTTTGCTGAAACGTTTTAGTCTTTTGTTATACGTCAAGAGATCTTTTAATGTGGGAAGAGATATCTCAATTGGGAAGTTGGACATTGCCAGTGCGGCCATTCTTGATTTTTCTGGTGATCCCTCTATCATTAAGTTGATGGCTTCATCTACCTGTTCTTTGTATATACCTCCTTCATCTATCCTTAAGGTATCGTCTGGCTCATCATCGTTCGTATTGTTGTCTTCTCGTTCGATTTGTACCTCATTGTGTAACAGGTCTATTGCAATACGTGGGTAATCCGTCAAGATGACATCTACTCCCGGGATCATCCTCTTTCTCATTTTGTCTCTATTATCAGAAGCAAAAAGCTTTGTGCCAACATGTCCATTTCTCTCATGGATAAAGTCTATGATATCAATGGTCAATTCATTTACCGGGATAAAAATTAGTTTTGTCCCTTGGACTACAGCTTCTTCATTGCGGATTGTTTCTAATGTTCCACTAAAGTATATTTGTTCAATTATATCGATCTCCTTAACGAGAGAAAGGACTTGGTGTTCAATACCATATTCTTTCACATTGAGGAGCATCTTTAAATGGTGGTCTTTGGCAAATAGCAAGGCGTCAGCAAGGAGGGGTACCCTTTCTCCGATAAACTCTTCGCCTCTCCATGATCCGGCATCGTATTGTTTTATCTCATCATACAACAATGCATCAACATACCCCTTGCCATCCGTTGTTCGATCAATTGAGTCGTCATGCATTAAGATGAGTTTATTATCTTTGGTTTTTCGTACATCAACTTCTAGACCACCTAAACCAAGGTTTAGGGCTTTTCTGAATGCAGCAAAGGTGTTTTCCGGAGTATGCTCTAACGAACCGTGCCGGGCAATGACAATTATGTTCTGAGATATCTCCTCAGACTTTACTGAATTGAGTTGAAGAGCGAAAAAAAGGAGAACCAGGGTAATTTGATAAGCTAATTGTTTCTGTCTCATAAAATATCTATCTTCCCTCGTAAACCAGCCAGTGAGGTTTTCCTTCCCAGTGAACCCTTTTTGTATTGATATCAAAAAAGACCTTCTTAGAGAACGTTCTTGCCCCAGACCTTCTCAACTCTGCAAGTGGATTTCCCGTAAGAACGGCAACGTTTTGTGAAAAATCCCAAACGAGCAAGGATCCAACGCCGGATGAATTTTCAAGATCTGGACTTGCAATATAGACATTTTCGGTAGCAATCAGTTTCTTAATCTTATTTTTATCATAGAAGAGAACGTCCAGTTTGTCACAATCAAGTTTTTCGTTTCCCTTGGTGACCTTTACAAAACCAAAGAAATTTGCAGTTTTGATTATCCCGTCGTATATCATCTTATCTTCCCAGTTTATATAAACAAACTCAGAATCTTTTTCTTTTTTCATATGGGCTTTTACTATCAACTCCCCTTTTCCTTCTGCTAACATTTTTTGATCATTTTGTGAAAAAGAGATTTTTGGTGCTGACAAATCTTTTTCGCCATCCTTAACTGATGCCATGGGGTCTCCATATAGTTCAGTATAGTTTCCTTGCGCAGTCCAGATTACTTTATCTCCTTTCGCCTCTCTCTGAGAATCTTCCTGCTTCTCAATTAAGTATACATTATGTGTTGCAACGAGGTTTTTCAATGCACCCTCTTCATCATGGGTTATCACGAGTTTGTCGCAGTAGAGTTTTGTCTCCTCTTTGTTGACAACAACGTCTTTTTCAAAGACAGCTTGGTTTGATTCTTGGTTAAATAACATTTGGCCTTTCCATGTTATCGTGATATCTTGCATGTCGAGCTCTTGACTCGAAAAGGTTGGGAGGTCATTTTTTTCTTTCTGCCCTTGACTTTTTTTTCTCTGCTTTTTGGCAGTTGTGACGAGTTGGCCGGATACGGGGACTTCCATTTTACTCTGCTCTTTAAAAAACTTAATCTTTGCTGCGGAAATTGTTAAGTTGTTATTAAAAAATTCAGCGAATGGGTCATCATCAAGTACTGCTACTTGATCTAACGTATTCCATGACAAGCTTTCTCCTTTTGCCGTTTTTTCCCCATCAGAGGCAAGTACATTACCACTTGCGATTAATCTTTCAACGTCATGCATTCCCGATGCAAAATATATTGACAACTTGTCGCAAAAGATTGTCGATTTACCTTTCGAAATACGAACATTATCATAAAAAGTTGCCAATTTATTTTTGTACTCAAAAACCAACTCATCAGTTGATCGTATAAAGAGATTCTCACTCATATTGTTTCCTGCGGTCGGAATCTCACCGCTTTGAGGATCCGGAGTTGTTTTTTCTGATTCGGAGAACAGGATATCTCCCGTACTGTTAATTTCCATTTCGGGATCATTTTTTATACGTACTTTGGAATCTAACATGCTAACTTCGAAACCGGATCCCGTAATTTTCATGCCTTCACCTTTAACGGTAACAAAACCATTCGTATAAATAGACTTTTCTTCATTCAGGTATTTTAAGTCGTCAGTAAGTATTTGTACGCCATTTTCAAGTCTCGTTACTACGTTTTCGTAAAGAAACCCCTCTTTTGTTACTTTATCAATTTCACCAAAATCAGAGGTGATAATAATATTTTTGGGTTTGTTTTTATTTTCATCTCCCTCACCCAAGCTTGCAAATTCGATTTCTGGATTAGTAATTCGGTAAATTCTATTTCTCAGAAAGATTGTATACGCACCTCTAATTACCGAAACTTCTTCTCCATTTTCATCGTAATTTGGTAAATAGAGTCCAAAAACCTCCTGTGATACATCCTTGGGGTTATAGTCTAAGGTGCGTTTTTGCTTTCTTTTTGAACCTTCGTCGATTATCTGCTTTAACATGGGTTGTCCTTCTCTCTTTACGTAAGAGGTTGTCTCTAGAGATCCAGAGAGGGAAAGTCCCAAAAGGAGGAGGCAAACGACTATTATTCCCAAAAATATGTAGCTACGTTTTCTCATTAGATTATTTCAGAAATATTTTGAAAGGATGGATTCCCATTTTCCCTGTGATTTAAGGATTTTCTCTGCTACTTCACGTATTGCGCCACGTCCGCCATCAGCTATCGTGAGATACGAGGCACACTCTTTTACCTCTTTCCGAGCTTGTGGTACAGCAACGGAGAACCCGACTCTTCTTAAAACAGGGAGGTCGATTAGATCGTCGCCGATGTAGCACGTTTCGTGGTCATCTAAATTATGTTTTTTTAGGATCGACTCGTAAGCCTCGATTTTTCTCTGCACACCCTGGAACACATCTTCAATAGAGAGCTCTTTTGCTCTATATTCTACTGCCTTACTTTTCCTACCACTTATAATAGCAGTTTTAATACCTGCACGTTGCAGGTAAGTAATTCCTGTGCCATCTTGCACATAAAAAATTTTTGATTCGACTCCGTCTGAGTTTAAAATTATTTTGCCATCAGAAAAGACACCATCTACGTCAAAAATGACCATTTTAATACTGTTCAAGATAGAGTATTCTCCTCGGTGAGTCCCGATTGTTCTAAAAAATAGAGAGAGGGGTGATTTTTCCTCCTCAATATCCTGAATTCTCAATAAAAGTCATGAAAATCCTAAGTCCGTATCACTCAATTACTCAATATCATAGCCTCATATCGAGTTTTCCAGCAGGATGAAAGAAGATACATTCTCCTTCGGTTCTCTTTCTCTATTTCAACAGTTAACAACACCGCATCACCCAATGACAACCTTTCAGTAGGACTTGTGCTGGATTTGGGTATGAGGGGTTACCTCATCAATCTACCCTATTGATAACCTTACGACACTGTGGATTACTAAATTCAGTCTTTATTACCCTTTGTAGCAATGGTTTTCGCACCTATTCTTTTTAAGATGGCAGGTGTTGAATCACTTCAGTTTCATCACTGTTTGATAGTGCTAAAAGGGTATCCTGTACAATTACTCTTTCTCGGTTACTGTGTCTTGCTTCAGAAGAGGGAGTCCAATGAGATGGGGTACCAGTCTTGGCAAGTTTGGCCGACCAATTTATGCGCGTTGTACCAATCCTGGTTACAACTATCCTACCACCTACGGTCTATGACCAGATCGATTGCCCTCTGCTGCTATGGCCATGGAGTTTTCTTAGGTTTTTTACAGATTCTCTTACTTTGTTTTCCCTATTTGCTAACTAATCTATGACTCTTTTCTGTTTCAGTCAGTGCAGTGAAGTGATAGGAAACAGGGTATAAGGGTATACTAATTATAAGCATATGTTTTTCTTATTCAAGTGAAAAAGCCTTCACTCTTTACCGTATTTACAATATAAACCGCTCTTCCTAAAAAACATTTTGTATCTCAATAAATATTTGAAAGGTAAGTTGCTCTCTAGTGCGTAATGAACGGTAGATCAGATATAAAAATGAGCTGTTGTCTTGCTGGTAAATTTTCGCGCTCTCTTTTTAGATGCATAAACGTGTGTAAATTGTGTTCTTTTCTTGACATGCTGTTGGAAGATTGATACTATTAACTCAGTTTCTTACGAAATTTTCAATTAGAAATGGATTTCGACATTAAAAATTTACTGGTTTTTACTATTGCCATACTCTATGCATTAACCATTCATGAGTTTTTTCACGCATGGGCTGCAAACCGTTTAGGAGATCCTACAGCCAAAGAGCAGGGTCGTCTAACGCTAAACCCGCTTGCGCATCTCGATCCCGTTGGCACGATCTGTTTTGTTTTTGCACACTTTGGTTGGGGAAAACCGGTACCCGTAAACTCAAGCTATTTCAAACATCCCAGGCGTGATGATGTGATAGTTTCGGCTGCCGGGCCTATTTCAAATTTTGTCTCAGCGTTTATCTTTGGATTGCTTTTTCAGATAATCTACAAGTTTGCTTCTGACTCCAATTTTTTGCTTCTAGATTTTTGTAAATTATTGTTAAGGATAATTCAAATAAACCTCATATTGGCTATTTTTAATTTTATTCCACTCTATCCTTTAGATGGTTCACATATCTTAAAGGGGTTTTTGCCTCGCCACCTATTACCCAAATATGATGAGGTGTGTAAATATGGTCCGTTTATTCTCCTGGGGTTGATTTTACTGGGTAATTTTGCAGGTGTACATATTTTGGCCAATATCCTTTATCCACCAATGGTGTTCTTTTCTGAAATTTTTACTGGTTTGCCTATTCATTAACTTGATGCAATGCGGATTGATTATAAAGTTGAGCTCGATAGTTATAACGGACCGCTAGATCTCTTACTGTATCTCATACGGAAAGAGGAGGTCGATATTTACGATATTCCTATTGCTCGGGTTACTGAACAGTATATGGTATATCTTGGAAATTTACAGAAAGTGGATATTGGGTTGGCCGGGGATTTCTTAGTGATGGCAGCAACACTCATGTACATAAAATCACAAATGCTTCTTCCTCACACTTCAATGGATATGGATGAAGATTTTGAGGACCCTCGGCTCGAATTGGTCAATCAGCTTTTGGAGTACAAAAGGTTTAAGGAGGCTACATCAAAGATGGCCGAATTATCAGAAGAGAAAGGTAAAAGGTTTTCGAGGCCTAAAGATTGCATAATAAGCAAAGAGGAAGAGGAGGTGCAATTAGATCTTGGTGAGGTAGATATTTGGAAGCTTTCTCAGCTTTTTTCGAATTTTATGCGGCAGACACTGAACGATGTGGCTGCCACGATTGTCTCTACCGATATTCCTGTTAAAGTATATATGGACAGTGTAATGCAAAAGTTGTCCCAGACACGTTCTGTTTTATTTAAAAATCTCTTCTTTGACACACGGAACAAGCGAGATATAATTGGTTTTTTTCTTGCATTACTTGAATTGGTTCGCCAAAGCAAAATTAAGCTTGAACAGTTTGAGGATTTTGATGAAATTCGTGTGGTATCTAACACTACGGTTGAGGAGTATTGAGATATGATTGACAAAAAATTGTTGGAAATACTCGCATGTCCACTTTGTAAAACAGATGTGGTACTTGAAGATGAAAAACTAAGGTGTACAAATTGTGGAAGAAAGTATCCAATTAAGGACGATATTCCCATCATGTTAATTGATGAGGCCGAGTTGCCGAAAAACGGAAAATAAGTGTAACAATAAGTACGCAATTTTGCACATTTCGATTGTTGGTAGGAAATTTTATTGTGTTCCGAGAAGTTAGACAGAACTAGGGGGCACTCTTATTGAGATAGCTAAGGGAAGTGTAGATGATGAGAGTGGTCTTACCAGTTATTATTTAATCTAATATGTGATGTGCCCTTTCTGCATCAGGTGGTTTCGCAGGAAAAAAGGAAAACTTAAGGAGTTTGATCTTCGATAATGGATAAAAAAGCTCTATTGGCATTTATTCTTTGCGCAATAATTACAATTTACATGTTTCAGTTTTTACAGCCAGCAAAATCTCCAGAAGGAGAGGAAAAGGAGGCGGTGTCAGAAGAGACGGTTCCGAAAGAGGAGAAGGGTGCGTTTGGCACAATAGACGCCGTGCCTGATGAGCATGACAAAGGGGGTGAAGTAGCGGGTGTTGCTCAGGAGGATGTAGATCTACAAGATACGATAGTGATACAGAATGATGTGATTCGATCGGTGTGGACTAATAGTGGTGCCGCATTGAGATCGGCAGTGTTAACAGAGTTTAAAGAGCAAGGAAGTGAGCGGGTTTTAGAATTACTCAAACCGGGCAGAAGAGATTTTCTTCCCATGAGTTTAGAATTTCAAAACGACAAATATCACCTAAAAAATCGTAAGTATAAGGTAGTTGAAAAGAGTAGTGACCGTGTTGTCTTTACCACACTTCTTGAAAACGGCCTCCGAATTACTAAAGATATCTCTATCGATCAGGGGAAGTATTTATTTGATATCGAAATTATTCTGGAAAATGTAACGGGAACTGACCTGACAACATCATATTCTATAACCGCATCGAATGGTATCTATCCGGAATTTGACAACTATTCTGGTCTTGCGTCGGTAGCGGGGATAGATATGGGGCACGACAAAGTAAAGCTGGTTCATACAGATTTTGAAGATCTTCCGTACAAAAATGAATCGGTTGGCATATCTTGGGCGGGTTCGGTAAACAAATATTTCGCATCTGTTTTAAAGCTTACCTCTCGTGATGGAATATCGACCATTACATCAAAACCTTTCGAAAACAGTGACCCTTTCTATAGCAAAGATTTTATTGTAACTCTTCAAATGAATAAGATCGTAATCCCACCGCAAGGTGAAAAGCGGCACGATTGGCTTTTTTATTTGGGTCCTAAAAAAGAGGAGTTTTTGAGGCAAAGTGAGGGGCTCTCGGTTCTTCTCGATTATGGCTGGACAACTGCCATATGCAAGATACTCGTAAAGATATTAAATACGTTTTATAGCGTTATTCCAAACTATGGAGTTGCTATACTCCTTCTCACTATCTTAGTGAAATTAATCCTCTTCCCTCTGACCCGAAAGAGCCAAATGTCGATGTTCAAGATGCAGCGACTTCAACCTCTTATTGGCCAGCTAAAGGAGAAATACAAGGGTGACAAACAGAGGATGGGGCAGGAACAGATGAAGCTGTTTAAAGAACAAGGGGTAAATCCTATGAGTGGATGTTTGCCTGTTGTTCTTCAAATGCCCGTATTCTTTGCTCTGTTTCGAACACTACAGCTCTCTTTCGAAATGAGGCAAACTCCCTTTGTTGCGTGGATCGATGATCTGTCTATGCCTGACACTTTAGTTCAGCTAACTTTTAGCATGCCATTTCTTGGCGATGGAGTAAACGTCTTACCCATAATCATGGGTATTGCATCGTTTGTACAAATGAAACTTACCCCAAAAACTACTGGTGGAGATGATCCTCAGGCGAAGATGCAGCAGAAAATGATGCAAATCATGCCTCTTGTCTTTCCGTTAATACTCTATAAATTCCCTTCGGGTCTTACCCTATACTGGACCACAAGTACCTTGATAAGTATCGGTGAACAGATGTTCATTAGAAGAAGTATTAAAAAAATAGACGTATACTATAAGGGGAAAAGGGTGCTCAAGGGGAAAGCAGAGTAGAACACATATTTTTCACCAAAAAAGATATGTTCTGTAATTTTGATGATATTGTAGCGGTATCAACTCCTTCCGGAATATCCTCTAAAGCGATTATCAAACTGAGTGGGAAAAATGTTATTCAACACGTGCAGAAATATTTTCTCTCTACAGATTCTGAGCTGATTTCAAGTTTGCATGGTTTTCGTTCTTATCACGGGAACATATATCTAGAAAATGAGAAGGTTTTCATCCCGGTATCTCTCTATGTAATGAAGTCTCCACATTCGTATACAAGGGAGGATGTTGTAGAAATACATACCTTTAGTTCTCCACCGATACTTGAAATGCTTTTTGAAGCAATTTTGCAGATAGGGAGAAGTGTCGATTGTCAAATATCTGATGGTGGAGAGAAGGCTGTTATCAGATTTGCAGAGCCTGGGGAATTTACGAAAAGGGCTTTTCTCAATGGTCGGATAACCCTTGCTGAGGCTGAGTCGGTACTGCGTATTATACGTGCCAAAACAGATTCTGAGTTGCTCGTTGCCGTTTCAAGGTTACAAGGGGTAACAGAATTTATGAATGAGGTGCAGGCGGGCTTGATGAGGCTCTGTGCAGAAATAGAGGCAGCGATTGACTTCTCTGATCAAGATATCGTTTTGATCACATGTGATCGGATAGAGAGTCAGCTACTTTCACTCCAGGAGAAACTAAACACAAGTATTAAGAAAAACTACGTATCAAAAATTTCCCGTGATGGTGTAAGGATTGTTTTGACTGGTTGGCCAAATAGTGGGAAATCAAGTTTATTTAATAAATTATCAAACCATTCCAAAGCGATAGTCGCACCGATTCATGGAACAACCCGGGATGTTTTGGAATCTATAGTGAATTGGGAAGGTATCTACTTCTGTATCACAGATACGGCAGGAGTAATCTATGATGAGAGGGAATTGGGATCCAGGATTTTAAAAAGGACTCTTGATTCTTTAAAGGGTGCACATATAGTACTTTTTGTCGTTGATGGAAGTGTTAAGGCGTCTCAAAAAGAGATGGAATTTCTTGATACCATTTCAAATAACAATGTGGTTATCGTTGTGAACAAGAGTGATTTGCCACAACATCCGGATGTGAAACGGTACTATCAAGAGAGGAAAGGCTACTCCATCGTGGAGACATCGGCACTAACGAGTCAGGGTGTTGATGTTTTAAAACAGTTAATGGTTTCGACCGTATTGAGTAAGTCGGTTGATCTCTCTGCATCGGGCATCATTTTTTCTCTAAGGCAAAAAAGAATAATAGTACAGGTCCTTGAAATAGTGGAAACAGTGTTGGAGTTGCTTCATCAGGAAATAGGTTACGAACTAATGGTAATAGATCTTCGGAGTGCTATTGACATTGTGGCTGAGATTACGGGAGAGGTGGCAACAGATGATATCCTTGCTCTGGTCTTTTCAGAATTTTGTATAGGCAAATAAAAATTTTTAAATATTTTAAAATAGGCTTGACATTCAACATGTGGTATGGTAAGTTGCTTCACAATCCTACATGTTGATTTTTTATAGGCGCCAGTGATTTGGTGGCCTAGAGATGATTAAGGGCATATGCAGTGTTTGTTTTGTAAGGGTGATAATGATAGGGTGATTAACTCAAGGGCATCTACAGATGGTCTGTGTGTGAAACGGAGGCGAGAGTGCTTAGAATGCGGCCGCAGGTTTACAACATACGAGCGGGTTGAGAAAAGTCCTGTTAGGGTGGTAAAGAAGGATGGTAGTCGGGATAACTTTGATAGAAACAAGATACTATCCGGCTTACTGAAGGCTTGTGAGAAGAGACCTGTTTCTACCGAAGCTTTAGAAAATGTTGCTTCTGAGATTGAAAGGGTTATTTACGATAAGTTTGAGAGAGAAGTTGACACCAAATTTATTGGCGAACTTATTATGCGGAAACTTAGTGTGTTGGACAAGGTAGCCTATGTTAGATTTGCTTCAGTCTATCGAGAGTTCAAAGATATAGATGAGTTCCTTAATGAACTGAAGCCATTAGTGTCTGTTCCTAAAAAAGCAAGAAAAAGTAACAGGGGAAAAGGGGGGGAGTGATTATTATGTCAATCGAAATGGTTCAAAAACGTGACGGTAGGTTTGTGCTTTTTGATGAAGGCAAGATTGCAGATGCTATTTTCAAGGCTGCAAAAGCGGTTGGTGGTGAAGATATATCTATTGCGAAAGAGCTTGCTAGCGTTGTTGCTCATTTTTTACAAAAAAGGTTTGGAGACAAGATTCCTGAAATTGAAGAGATTCAAGATTTGGTAGAAGAGGTTTTGATAAAGAACGGGCATGCGAAGACAGCCAAGGCCTATATCTTGTATCGAGAAAACAGGGCGAATATCCGAAAATCTTTGCGGGTACGAAAACAGGTAAAGAGTGGTGGTGACACAACTGATGCTTCCTTGATGGTTGATCAGATAACAAAAGATGAATCCCTGCCCTGGGATAAGTTTAAGATTGCGATGGCATTGGAGAAGGAAGCTGATTTGTCTCCTGAAATAGCACAAGAAGTTGCAAGTGTAGTTGAGAAACGCGTTTTTTCTTCCGGTATCAGCAGGATATCAACGTCCTTGATACGTGAACTGGTAGATAATGAGCTCTTTGAGAGAGGAGATAATGCAAAACTTGAAAAACAGACAACATTAGGTGTTCCAAAGTACGATATAGAACAACTGATTTACTCTAAGAATAAAGAGAATAGTAACATTGCTTCAAATAATCCTGAAGCAATTAATCTCGCTGTTGCTGAAAATACTTTAAAGCAATATGCCTTACAAGAGGTTTTTTCAAAGGATGTTGCAGATGCTCATATAAACGGCATGGTGCATATCCATGATCTGGGTTATCCTACACGGGTTTACTGCTCGTCCCATTCTCTTGAATATCTGAAAAAGTATGGGTTGTCTCTGGAGAATTTGGATACCTCATCTGCACCTGCTAAACATGCAAGAACGCTTACGGGTCACCTAAATACATTCTTGGCTTCGATGCAGGCCTATTATGCCGGGGCTTTAGGTGTTGGGTATATAAATATCATGTATGCTCCGTATCTGGAAAACTTGAGCCAGGAAGAGATTAAGCAGGAAGCACAACACTTAATATTTAGTGGTTCGCAAAGTGCCTTTTCCAGAGGCGGACAAACGCTGTTTTTAGATTTTAATATACATACCGGTATACCAAACTATTTAAAAAATATACCGGCAATTGGGCCGGGTGGAAAGCCAACAGGTAAGGTGTATGGTGATTATGCAGTGGAATCACAGCGTTTTGCTAAGGCCCTGCTTGATGTGTGGCGTGAAGGAGATATGTATGGGCATGTATTTGCCTTCCCAAAATGTGACCTCCATATAACGGATGAAACATATCGTGATCCCGAGGAGTACAAGATATTGGAGTATGCTTGTCAGATTGCGAGCGAAAATGGTGTTCCCTATTTTATTTTTGATAGGGACGAAGTGACCTTGTCAGCATGTTGTAGATTGAGAACGACAATTGAAGATAACTATATGATTAAGCACCCAGAAAGTATGAGGTTCTGTGGTTTTCAGAACGTGACTGTAAGCCTTCCACAGGCTGCTTATCGTGCCGGTAGAGGGAATTTTGATGCCCTTTACCAAAATATTGATGAAGGCATTGATATTGCTGTTAAGGCACATCTACAGAAGAAGAAATTTATTTCGAGGTTGATGTCAGGGCCTGAAATGCCACTTTGGGAAATTGGTAAGAAAGCTGCTGACGGGAGACCTTATGTTGATTTGGAAGGTGCCACCTATATCGTGGGTCTTATCGGTCTGAATGAATGTTTACAGTTTATGACGGGTAAAGAATTGCATGAAGGGGATGATAGTCTTAAGCTTGGTCTTCGCATAATTTCCCACATGTATTTTAGGATAAAAGAAGAGGGGAAGAAGTATAATTTAAAATTTTCATTGGAAGAATCACCGGCTGAAAGTGCGGCAAGAAGGCTTGCTAAGGTTGATGTGAGGAATTACAAAGAAGCTGTTGAATTGGTTAAGGGGAACATCGGAAAGGATGAATTTTATTACACGAATAGCATTCATCTGCGTCCAGATGCTCCTGTAGATATGGTTACGAGGATTGAAGTGCAGAGTAAGTTCCACAGTATGATAGAGTCCGGTGCTATCATTCATGCCTTTGTTGGTGAGGAGAGGCCACCTGCATCCAGTATTATGAAATTGGTGAAAAAGACCTTTGAAAATACTCAGGCTGCCCAATTGACGATATCTCCGGAATTTACTATTTGTACCGAGTGTAATCGTGTAAATCCACGCTTAGTAGATGAATGCAGTTTTTGTGGATCTTCTAATATTTATGGTATTAAAAGACGTGATTCTCATGACAAGATTAACAATTGGGACAGGTCGAAGATCGAAGAGTTGGTAAATAGGCAGAGGGATAATTATTACATCATTAACGGATGTGTAAAGAAATTTTAGTTTTGATATTATGACTACATCGTGTATATTTTTTAAATCATAAACCACTATGAGTATGAAGATTAAGGGGTTCATAGAAAACAGTTTGATAGAGTGGCCAGGAAATATTGTCTCTATAATTTTTTTACCGCATTGTAATCTGAGATGTCCCTATTGTCATGCGACTCACCTTGTCAATGATCCGAACGAACTTGAGAGTATTCCGGTCGAGTCTGTAACCACAAAGATTGCGCAAACGAAAGACTGGCTCGATGGAGTTGTGGTAACAGGAGGAGAACTAACGCTGCATCGCGATGTTGATTCACTCATAAGGACGATTAAGGCAATGGGCTTGCGGGTCAGGATTGACACAAATGGAACGAATCCTCAGGTTATTGAGAATTTTATAGAAAGGGGATTGATTGATTGTGTTGCAATGGATATAAAGGCACCACTGCATGATGAAAAATATCGTAATGTTGCTGGAGGTCCATGTAATGTGATCGATATAGAAAAGAGTATTAGATTGATAATGGAGAGTGGCATAGAATACGAATTTCGAACGACAGTCTGTCCCACTTTTTTGGATGGGACGGACATCGTTGAGATTGCCCAAAGTATTGCTGGTAGTACAAAGTATATTTTGCAGGCATTTAGACCAAGTAACTGTTTGGATGAAAGAATGTTAAATGTAGTCCCATACTCAGAAGAGGAGATGGCAGGATTTGCTAAGCAGGCACAAAAATACGTAAAGAATTGTTGTGTGAGAGGCGAGGAAATGAAGGTCTTAAGCAGTAATTGGTGACTCTCAGAGATATTTTTGGTCCCATAATAATTGAAGGGGGGTGATACGAAATGGTAGTGAAGAAAGCGACAAAAAAAGGTACAACCGCAAAGAAGGCATGTGGTACAAGAGCAGGTACATCTGCCAAGAAGGTTGTAGCAAAAAAGAAAGCTGTCAAGAAAGTTGCAGCTAAAAAGACAACAGCTAAAAAAGCTACGACTAAGAAGACTGCTGTAAAAAAGGCTGTAGCGAAGAAGACAACGGCTAAAAAGGCTGCGGCTAAAAAGAGTACAGCTAAAAAGACTGTAGCTAAAAAGCCAGCGGCAAAGAAGACTGCAGCGAAGAAGTCAGCAGCAAAGAAACCTGCAGCCAAAAAGACAACCGCTAGGAAAGTTTTAGCGAAGAAAAAGTAAGCGTCTTTGTTATTAGTTTTTGGATAAAGAGTGAGAGTTCATTCAAAAATTGCTAGCCTAGGACATGAAGAGTTTGTAAATGCAAGAATTTGTAACCAGATTTTTGGGATCAGATATTTTAAGGGAGTTAATGGAGCGCCTCATCATTGGGGCGCTCTTTTTGTTGAGGTAGAGCTGGACATGAAGATGAAGAAATTAGAGTTCTTTGGCTTTAAATCTTTTTCTGATCGAACGACTTTTACGTTCGAAAAAGGGATAACGGTTATTGTCGGTCCCAATGGATGCGGTAAAAGCAATGTTGTTGACGCCATTAAGTGGATTCTCGGTGAACAAAGCGCAAAGTCACTGAGAGGCAATGAAATGTCGGATGTTATTTTTAATGGTTCTACGAAACGATCCTCCATGGGATATGCTGAGGCATCACTAACTATACTGAACGATAGAGAAGTGTTACCTGTAGAATATAAAGAGGTGTGTATAACAAGGCGTTTATATGCATCTGGGGAATCGGAGTATTTATTGAATAAACAGGTTTGTCGGCTCAAGGATATCAAAGAACTCTTTATGGATACCGGTATTGGTGCCAGCTGTTACTCTATCATTGAACAGGGTAGAGTTGATACCTTATTGCAGGCAAATGCACAGGAGAGGCGATTTGTTTTTGAAGAGGCTGCTGGCATTAGTAAATACAAGAGCAAGAAGAAAGAGACAATGGCAAAATTGGGGAAGGTTGAACAAAACCTACTGAGACTCTGTGATATCATTGAAGAGGTACAGAAACAGTTGCGCTCAGTAAAATATCAAGCTTCAAAGGCTCGTAAGTATACTGAATATACTGACCGCTTGAAGGATTTGAGACTGAAGTTCTTTTTAAGAAAATATAGAGTCTTTCGTGCACAAATGTCTGATGTGATAGGCAGAATAGACCAGATGGAAGATAAAGGGCAGGAGGTGAATGCTGAGGTTGTGAATTTACAGGAAAAGAGAGATGGTTTTCAGAATTCATTGGATCTTCTCGTTTCAGGTCTCGAAAAGTCACAAATTAATCTTGCAAACCTTGATGCAAAGATTATCAATACGGACGACAGAATCAGCTTCAATAAAAAAACTATCGAAGAGTTCAATACACAAAAGAGTCGCCTGGAGAAGCAGATAGAGGTCTTAAAGAGTAAGATTCTTGATGCCGAAGGTGGGATCTCAAAGTTTATGGCAGATCTGGAAGAGATAAAGGGTGATATATCGCAAAAAAGTAATAGCTTGTCCTTAAAAGAGTCTGAATTTAAACAATGTTTATTTGAATGTGATGATTTGCAGCAGAAGATCGAAGAGAGTAAAGAGAGTGTAATAGATATTTTGCATAAGGAATCTGCTCTTCAGAATGAGACAGGGAGTCGGAGTGCAGAAAGAGATACAATTCTTCACCGAAGGGTAAAGTTGTTACAACGCCAGGAGACGGTAACGTCTGAATTGGAACAAATAGAGTGTGTAAGGCAAAATTTAACGGAACAACGAGAGGAGATATTGAAAACTATTGAAAACCTCGGATTACGTTCTTCACAGATAAAGGAGCGTTTGCAGGCAGTCCATCGTGAGATTGAAACTCTTAGTGAGAACCTAAACACAAAGCAGCAGATTAGGAGTAGCAAGGAGTCGCGTCTTGAAATCCTAGAGGATCTGGAGAGTCGTTATGAAGGCGTTGGTGTCGGGGTAAAGTCAATTTTAGAAGAAGGGAAAAAAGGGGATAGTGAATTAACGGGAATTTGTGGAATGGTTGCAGATTTAATAAGGGTTGACCGTTTACACGTTTCTGCTATAGAGGCAGTTTTGGGGGATAATGCACAGATAATTGTTACAGACTCAATAGAGGATGCAATACGGGCAATAGACTTTCTGAAAGCACGGGGCAAAGGGGCAGCTAAGTTTCTTCCGTTGAATTTTATCAAGAAGAGGGTAACGGCATTAGACGGGGGGGTAGATTGTTCAGGTTTTATCGGAAAAGCAGTGGATCTTGTAACAATCCAGGATCGTTTCTCTCCGCTAGTAGAATTTTTCTTTTATAATACTATTATTGTTGAAGATTTCGATACAGCGTTATCATACTCCAAAGATGTAAACGGTATTGAATTTATTGCTACAATAGCGGGAGAAGTTGTACAGCCGGGGGGTACTATTCTTGTTGGAAAGAGAGATATGCAGATTGGGCTTATTTCCCGTAAAATGGAGCTTGAGAATATTCAATCGGAACTTGAGAAGATAAAGAACGACATTGAAATGTATAGGGGGCAAAAGGAGGAAAAAACAGAAGAGAGAGACGATCTTACACGAGAATTAACCAAAGTCACTCAAGAGATAGATTCTGAGAATATTTTAAAAGCTTCTCATGAGAATGCCCTGCACAAGCATGAATTTAAAGCTGTGGAACTCCGTGATGAGCAGGATGTTAATGAAAGCGAAATGTATGAAATTGATGCACTCGTTGAGGAGATTAACGAAAAGGAAGAGAAATTAAGAACAGAGATCAAGAGGTTAAATGATCAGCGTAAAGATATAGAAAGAGAAGTGGAGATTTCTGATAGTGTAAAAGGAGAAAAGGAGAGTTTAAAGTCTCGGATTCAACAAGAGATAACTGAAGTAAAAGTTGTTATGGCACAAAAGGAGGAGAGACGGGACAATATTGTTGTATCGTTACAGAAATTGGAAGGAGAACTTGAAAAAAGCAGAGAGGAGCTTACTTTATCTTACGAAGAAATAGAGGCGTGTCATGATAAAGTTATCGAGGCGGAGAGAGAGATTGTCAGCCTCAATTCAGCAATTGATGGTCTAAAGTGTGAGAAAGTTTCTTTAGAAGATGAGATTACAGGTATGAGAGTTAAACAAAACGAATTGGATGGGCAGTTAACCGAGACAAATAGAGGAATTGAAGAGTACAGCAGAGAACAGAGAAATCAGGAACAAAAAATAAACGATCTTCGGCTTAAGGAGAATGAATACAAAATTAAGCTAGCAGGTTTGGAGGAGAGGATTCGTGAAGATTATCACGTTGAACTCTCGCACCTTGAAGGAGAAAACCAGGAACATGATGATGAATCTGTTGATTGGGATAGCGTTTCTCTTGAGATAGAACAATTGAAAAGCAAGGTAGAGAGAATGGGTAGCGTTAATTTAGAAGCAATTCACGAACTAGAAGAACTTGAAAACAGAGAGGTGCATCTTTTAAACCAACGTGAAGACCTTGAAAAATCCGAGAACACACTGAAAGATATAATAAAGAAAATTAATCATACAAGTCGTGAATTGTTTGAAAAGACTTTTGACGACATCAAGCACAACTTTCGTGGAATTTTTCGTAAATTATTTGGAGGTGGGAAAGCGGACATCATCTTAGAGGAAGGGGTTGATATCTTGGATGCAGGGATTGATATTGTTGCTCAACCTCCTGGAAAGGAGTTATCGTCCATCACTCTCTTTTCTGGGGGAGAAAAGGTAATGACGACGATTGCGTTGTTGTTTGCCATATTTCAATCAAAACCGAGTCCTTTCTGTATATTAGATGAGGTTGATGCTGCATTAGATGAGAGTAACATTAACCGGTTTGCTATGATTCTAAAAGAGTTCACTAATTTGTCTGATTTTCTCGTAATTACGCACAACAAGCAGACTATGAGTGTTGCAGATGTTATTTATGGTATAACCATGGAGGAGGCAGGGGTGTCAAAAAAGATATCGGTTAAGTTCAAGGAAGATATTAAGCAGGTTGCATAAATTGAAGATTGAAACACTGTGTCATGGGGGGCTTTAGCACTTGGGTGGTTCCAACGTACGACTATGTAAAATGGGTTTGGCACAGAGAAAACAAAGAACCGAATAGTTTGTTGTCTCATTTATAAATGAGTTGTCTATACTCATTGTGAGCAGGCCGAATGTTCTGAAATTATTTTTGTGCCCTATGAGAATCAACTATTAGAAAATTGAGTTTTCTCCTCATACATGAAGCGAACCAAAATGCGCAGTGTTTTTCGACCATCATCATTAATCAGATACACCGCACAGTTTATCTACTTTGATTGGCGGTGATAAAATTGATTTTTTCAGGGCCATTGATAATGTAAGATTGTTGCCACTTCTTTTACTGATACTCATCTGACTTTGAAGTTTATAATAGTTACGACTAAACGAAGTCCATAGTGCTCCGGTATGAGGGGTGGTCATATCTGTACCAAACCCTTTTACCACTTCGATTAGATCTTGCTTAGCTATGTTGTCTTTTCCTATTACATTATCTTGTGTTGTACCTATCATCACTTTCTACTCCTTAATTTGAGGAAAAAATAAAGAGAGCTTTTTCAAATTCTGTTAAAAATCATCCGTAGCTGTTAATGTAAAATACGGGAAATACGCAGATCGTATATTCTATATACCTAGATTGTTAAATAATGCAAGCCTCCATGCAATGTTTTCTATGAGAAGCAATTGAGAACGAATGGAAAAAATATTGGGTCTTGGAAATCTTTTTTTATTTAATCGCGATTCATGTGCCAAAAAGTATCTTTTTTTGAATTGTTAGCTGAGTGTAATTTAAGTGTAAGTATATTGAGGGTATGTGAAAAGTATATTTGTGGTAATGGCTTGAGCAAGTTCATTTTGTAGCAGCGAAAGTCTGTAATTTTGTATAATTTTTACCCTTTAGAGTCTTGAAATGGGAAATTCTTACCTCTTCAAAAAAGGGGTAAAAGTTTGCGTGCCAATACTGTTTCAATAATTGGGCTGAAAGGAATATAGGTTTATGAGATGCAAAAGTACAACACTCCATTGTCTGTTTGCGATTATTCTTTTATCGACTCTTTTTATGACTGGTTGTTCATCCTCGGCGAAGCGAGCTGTGCTCTCACCATTGAAGCCGGGAATTGGCATTACTGAAATTTTTAATCCGAGCCAATTTCCTCTATTCAAGGACGATTACGACAAAGAGACACTGTTACGTTCAATTGATAATAGTATTACATATTTTAAACGAGTCAAGGATTATCCAGATATCTTCAACTCCTTAGGTTTTACTCGTGAAAAACAGATTGAGACATTAAGTTATTTCAGGGACGGTTTGCTTCATAGCAATAGTTCACAGGATCTGAACGAATTTGTTAGAGAAAATTTCAGAATATTTCAGGCTATAGGGAAAAGATACGAAGGAGAAGTTCTTTTTACCGGTTATGGCACTCCTATTTATGATGGAAGCTTGAGTCCGACAGATATGTTTCGTTATCCGCTGTACAATAAACCTGCAGATTTTAAAAAACCGTATTATGTTCGGCGTGAAATTGAAGAACGAAATCTGTTAAAGGGTTATGAGATTGGCTATCTTAAATCAAAATTGGATGCTTATCTCATTCATGTTCAAGGCTCTGGGCAGCTTAGACTTCCCTCAGGTGAGATGGCATATGTAGGGTATGAGGCGGACTCAGGACACGAATATACGAGTATTGGCAGGTTACTCGTCCTCGACGGAAGAATTCCTGAGGAGGAGTTAACCCTTTCAACGTTATTAAGTTTTTTTGATAATAATCCTGATGAATTGGATTATTATCTAAAAAGAAATGATCGATTTATTTTTTTCAAAAAAGTTGACAATGCGATTCCTACTGGTTCTATTGGGGTTCCGGTTACTTCGATGAGGAGTATAGCAACTGATAAAGTAGTGTTTCCTCCTGGGGGGTTAGCTTTCGCGGTAATTGAGAAAAAAAAGTCAAAAAGATTTGGATGGTTTCAGAAGAGGGGACAGGTTGACCGATCATTTTTTGTGCTGGATCAGGATACGGGAAGTGCTATCAAGACTCCTGCTAGAGCCGATATCTATTTTGGTATAGGTGATGAGGCCATGCAAATGGCGGGTAGTTTGAATACCTACGGTAAACTCTTTTACCTTTTGAAACGATAAGGCAATTGAAGCACTTTATAGGATAACTATCAAGAGAAATGGCAACGTTGACTCTTGATCTCTCTTGTGGAATGAAACGTATTAGATTTTTATAGTTACATGTTTTCGTACACCTTGTATTCTCTTTTTGTCGTGTTCACTTATCCTGGTAAACTTGACTGTTATACAAAATAGGGATGAATTGTGAGGTTTGATGGTATGGACTACTTTACCAATACTGTGTATGGTTGATGTAATATTTGGTAGGATCATTTTTAACTCTAGGAGGTTACCGATTGCGATATCATTCTTATAATGAAAAATTAAACCATCTGTATTAAGACCGGTTCCCTGAGCGGTAAACCAATCAGAGGGCATTGTTCTCAGAGCTATTAACGGTATCATACGGAAGGTAACCTTGCATGGTTCGTTTGATTGAATAGAGCCTTTCGTTTCAAAATCGGCCTGGCCTGAACTTTGTTGCCTCTTGTTGTTGTACTGATATGAAATTGACATTCTCATGATAAGATAGTTATTCTCCGTGTTTGAGAGTCCGTGAATAGTATGAATATGAAACGTATTTCCTTTTGCTTGAGAGAGGGCATAATTATAGAGAATGGAAAAAATAAAATTATCTAATCGATAAATAGCGGCAATATACGGTCGAGAGAGACAAGCCCCTTCTGAGAAACCTCTACTGCCATCTGTACAATAGTGCGCATACCCAATTGAGATGCGGTTGCCTGTATCGTTTCTAATGTGGCTTCTTGAGATACCAAAGCCTGTATTTCATGATTTATCGACAGGAATTCATACACCAATACCCTTCCTGAAATGCCGGTATCACGACAATTATCACAACCAGATGAAGTATGATCGATCAAATTGTTGGTATTTATCCCATGTTTTTTTAAAAACCCAAGCACCTTATCGTCAGGCTCTTTGGTTGATCGACATTCGGCACATAAACGTGGCAGGAGTTGTTGTGCCATAACGCCTTTGACGGTTGCTGAAACCAAGTAGGGTTCAACACCCATATCTGATAAGCGGGAAAATGCAGCGGCAGCACTATTTGTGTGAAGAGTTGAGATGAGTACATGACCCGTAAGAGCAGCTTGAACAGCGATCTTCGCAGTTTCTGGATCCCGTATTTCTCCAACCATAATTATGTCTGGGTCATGGCGTAGTACATTGCGGAGAGCAGATGCAAATGTGAAACCAATTTTATCGTGAATCTGTATTTGATTGATCCCTGGTACTTCAATCTCAATAGGATCTTCCAGTGACAGCATATGTTTAGGTTCATTGGTTAGATCACGCAATACAGCGGCAAGAGTTGAAGATTTACCGCTCCCGGTAGGTCCTGTAACAAGCATCATTCCATGGGTGCTTCGAGATATATGACGTATTGTTTCCACATCCTTAGAATCAAGTCCCAATTGATTTAATCCTGTTGTGTCATTACCTTTATTCAAAATGCGTAATACAAGGTTTTCTCCAAATTGACCTGGCATGCAGGAGACTCGAAATTCTACTGCACGTTTGTTTAAATTGACTTTGAAACGTCCATCTTGAGGTAGACGACGTTCTGTAATATCCATGAGTGCCACAATCTTAAATCTTGCAACTAAACTCTTGCTGATACGTTTATCCAACTTGAGGAATTCTTGAAGAAGTCCATTGACGCGATATGATACCTTCAATCCATTGTCTTGTGGCAACAAGTGAATGTCACTGGCTCTCTCTTTGACAGCATTGAGTAGTATTTTATTTGCTAAGCGAATAATTGGTGCTGTTTCTGCTTCATCTTTTATCGTTATCTCTTGGCTTTGGTCTTCTAACTCTATTTCGGATATCGCTTCCTCTAAATTGATTTCACTTTCTTCACTCTCATCTTCATAATATTTATTTATATATATTTCGATCTGTTTGTGTGATGCGATTACCATCTCCACCCATCGGTTTGTACTAAAGCGTAAGGTGTCAACAACTGTGATGTCAGTAGGTTGAGATGTCGCTATCGTAATTTTCTTTTTATCAGATGCAATCGGAAAGATATGCAATTTTTTTGCTGTTTCAGATGGTACTAAATCGAGTGTAGCTGGATTAGGAGATATGTCTCGAAGATCCACTGAGCGTAAGCGGAATTTTAATGCCAATGCTGTTAAGAGCTCTTTTTCCGTGAGAATCTTTTCTTCAATGAGGATCTCTCCCAAGTACTTCTTAGAGCCAAGACGTTGTGTTTTGAGTGCTGAATCAATTTGCTCTTTAGTGGCAAGGTTGTAATCAATCAGAATTTCTCCAATTTTCTGTTGCCGCTGCTCTCCTGAGATGGAATGAGCTTTTTCTTGAGATGACTCTATTTGGTTTTTGTCAAAACACTCCCTGCCTCGAGGTATTATACCGCTTTTAGGAAAAAAAATGTAATTTGGTCCATTTTCCTGATTGCTGGGAACACCGTAAAAACCTTGAACAAGGTCTTCCATAAGATCTTGTCGAACTATGCGTACTTGATAAATTTCGTTAGACCTTGTTTTGATTTCTTCAGTTTTTATACCACGTACGTTGAATTGGTCTTGTTCGTTTGAGGTCTTAGTAAACAAAACACAAGTAATTTGATCAAAGGAAAGTACTTGTATTCTATCTTGACTGCGAATAGCAATTTCCCCTTCAATAGGACGAAATACCCGCTCCAACTGACCTG
Organism: Candidatus Scalinduaceae bacterium; assembly: GCA_965222815.1. Taxonomy (GTDB): domain Bacteria; phylum Planctomycetota; class Brocadiia; order Brocadiales; family Scalinduaceae; genus SCAELEC01. Next base: position 1,527,677 of record CBDCUS010000014.1, on the reverse strand, counting down.
ATATGGAATTTCCATCAATCAATTTACATTCTACTTTTTCCATTGTATCAATGTTTTTTTGATAAAGATATTCAGTGGTTGTTAAGCCATGACAATACTGTTCGTGCAATTCTCATATCTCATATTGTAATAGGCCGTACTGGGAGATTGTCCATTTTGAGACATATCGTCACAATGCTACACTCCATTATCGGAAACAGACATCATGACTTTAATATTCCTCCTGCCAAATGAATCAATGCTTCGTGACTACTCTGGTCAGAAGATGATACCTGAGTAATCGGTGTTCGTAAGATGTAAAAGCGATTCAACAGTAGAAATGTTGACATCAAGGTGAGAAAAGAATAATCACATTATATTTTTTCCACATTTTGTCGATAAACTCAATAAAAGTTATTCTGCAAAGATTTTGGAAATACGATTATGGTCTTCTTAAGGAAGATCATCTTAATGGTTTGTGGCAATTCTACTCGTCAAAATGGTATAGAAATCTCCCAATAGTGAATTGATACAATTGCACAATTACCTTTAGAATCTTATGAGCAATAGAATAAAACAATTGTTATTGAGTCATGAATATATAATAGCAGTAGTACAAGTTAGAAAAGGATAGACATTTTTCATAGGAGGTTGTGATATGGACAAGAGCAATTTTGATCCTGAAGAAAAGGGGATGAGGGATAACAAGATGAAGGGAGATTCTATTAAAAATGTGGTAGTTACCAGCTCCTCTACTGGTAAGATCAAAAAAAAACCGGAATCTATAGAGAAGAAGATGGTAATTGTAAGTAGTTCTGGCGGAAAACAGAGTAATAAACAGCAATCCGCGGATCAGAAAATAGTGATTTCAAAGACCTCTATTGGAAAGAGAAACAACTCAGCATCACTAAATGACGCTCAAGGGAGTCATCATAAATCAACAGGAACAAGTGGCAAAAAGCAGAATTCAAGAATAAACCAAAAACAAAGGATCCTTTTCTCTGTGGGGAATATGTGGAATAAACTGAATGTGCTTATCCAAAAGATGGTGATAGCACTTTCCTCTTTTAAAGGAAAGATAGGGAGTAAATCAGGATCAATACACGAAAAGTCTGGGGCAAAGAATAGAAAGATGGTTGGAGGTGAAACCATAACGGTAAAGAGAAGCAAAAAACCTTATATGGTAGGATTGGGGGCTTTTGGTGGATGTGCTGTTATCGTTATTGCGTTGTTCACCTTTCTGAAAGAACCTAACAGTGGTTCAAATCAGAAGCTAAAATTTGAAGAAGGTGAAGTGTATTATACGTCAACCGTGACGAAAGAAGAAGCAGAAAAACTGGGGAGATATCTTGTTCGTACAGACTTTTTTGCTGGGGCTTCCCGGTCAATACAGTATAACAAGAATGGGAACATCAATGAATTCAAGATGAATATTAAAGAGGGTGAAGTAATAAAACCTATTGACCCAAATGTTTGCCGACAAATTACAAGAGATCTTTCTCAAGAGGTATTCAACGGTGCACATGTTAATGTCCATCTTACAGATGGGAAATTTAATACCATCTGGGTAACAAAACAAGCACCAAGTTTTGGAAAAAAATTGGTTTTCAATGGAGGTGATTTGTACTATACCGCATCTATTACACCAGCAGTAGCAACAAGGTTAGGAAATTATCTCGTTAAAAGTAATTTCTATGATGGGTCTCACAAATCAACATTATTGAATAAGGCTGATGACATATACGAATTTAAGATGGTTGTTAAAGAAGGTGCTGAAAATGATCCAAACACCTTGGCTGCTGGTACACAAATGATAAAGGATCTTTCAAGTGAGTTGTTTCATGGATCACGTGTAAATGTTTATCTTACGGATAACGAATTTAAAGCGCTTAAGGTTCTGGTACAGAAGGACTATTCAGATGACAAAAAAGATAATGGTGCTGTTGCAGCAGAAACTTTGATTGAGAAAGATATTTTGAATGAGACGGAAAGTAAGGAAAATATTACCGATTCAGTAAATATAAATGAACTAGTGATTAGGTTAAGGTCCTATGATCCAGTAGAACGTGGTTTGGCAGCAGTATCCCTAGGTGAGGCAGGTTCTCAGTCAGCTCCAGTGGTAGATGCACTGATACGGTTATTAGTTGATTATACGAAGCTTACAAAAAAAGGACCATATGAGGGAAAGTGGCCTGTTTTTGTTGATGAAGATGTTGATTTAGATGAGTATCCCACCTATGTAGACAAAGTGGCAGCATGGTCACTGGCAAAAATTGGAGGATTCGCTGTACAATCCCTTGTTTCTGCTCTTAATCATGAAGATTGGCGTATTCAAAGATATGCGGCAAAGATCTTGGGTAAAATAGGCTCACCCCGTGCCGAAGAACCGCTTATTTTAACCCTGAATGATGAGAACTGGCTTGTACAAGAGGAAGCAGTCAATGCATTGAAGAAGATAACTGGTAAGGATGATACCACGTGGATAAGAGGAAAAACGAATATAGACCTTTTAATTGGTGCACTTGAAGAAGAAAATGTACGTGTAAAATGGGACGTAATAAAGGCATTGGGTCAGGTAAAGGACCCTCGGGCTTTGTACCCGCTGGTTGACATATTAAAACAAAAATATGGAGACCCCCTACTCCAGGAACTGGTATTGAAGACTATTGGGGAGTTACATGATAATCGCGCTGTAACCCCATTAATTGCCCTCTTGGACGATAAAGACGTGAGCACTTCTATTCAAGAGCTGGCAGTGAAGATCCTTGGAGATCTTAAAGACAGTCGTGCTGTTGGTGCTATTATCGTTGCAATGGAGATCCCTCATTTTAAAGATGAGGCAGCGGTAGCATTACGAAATTTAACAGGAGAGGATTTTGGTGAAGACGTGAACAAATGGCGTGCGTGGGATCAACAACTTAAGGGTATAGATACTGAGAAACATAACGTTGCACAGGGTATTCAGTCAGATTTAACGAGTGAAGATTCGACATCTTTCACTGAGATCGAAAAGATACATCCTGATTTTCTTGAAGTTATTAGCAATCAGATGTTTACAGATTACGTAAATAATCTTCAGCCGCAAAACTACGAAGAGGCCAAGCGTATTGTTGAATCGGGTTCTATGGATGAGGTAAGCAAGTTGATCACCGTTTACAAAGAACAGGTAGATACCCAAAAATCACACAGGTTGATGATCAAAAAGATGATCGAAAACTATATTGATCCAAGACAAAAACATCGTGTGGGTAGAGTAGTTCAGGATTGGGCGAAAGAGAGCGGTGAATTTAGTTCAATAATTAAGTGGAACATCAAAAAGATATATGAAGACAGTTTCTTGGTAGATTATATCGCTCATGGAGATTCATTTGAACAGAAGTTTTTGTATGAAGTAGATATGAGTACGAATGCCATTAACAGGGTATGGGAAAATGACAGCGACAAATTACCAAATGAGATTGCCATAATGATGGTAAAGGAGTCCTATATCATGGACAGTCAGAACAAGACCAAGACGAAGCACGTTATTATGAGTAAGAAAGATGAAATTAAGGGAGAGTATAAATTGATCGGTTGGAGGTCTAAGAGATTAGAAGGGCAAACCTTTCTCGTGAGTTATACTTATGAAAAAGAGTTCAAAGAGCATGGTTGGTTTTTTGAAGTTGATATAGATACTTCCATTATCCGAAGGAAGAATGCTGAACTTGCAATGAATAGGATTACGTATGAATAATTGGAAGTATCATTTATTCGATTTCCTCGACCAGGTACTGTTATCTAATTATTATGCAAAGGTATTGAGCCTCTGTTCAAAATATCAACATATATTGATAATTATCCAACCGTAAAAAATGTTTGGGTCAAGGTAAGTGTAAGTTATCACGAAAAATAAAGTGATAACTTTATGAGAAATAAATTCGAGAATCATTTGGCATGATATTTGTTTTTCTAATAGATAAATACCAAAATTGCAAACACAATGATTATTTTTCTAAAGGTAATATTTTCATAAGCATAATTTAAAACATGGCTTAAAGATTTCTAGAGAGTAACTCCACCTAAATTCACTTGATGTACGTAATAAGTGTTTGATTCGGGGTATTGAAGAGTCAATCAAGTCATCATTATTATCTATCTAACGATCATACTAAAATGTGGCGATATTTAAGTTGTTCATATTGGAATTGAAGACCGAGAAATCTGAAGCGTGAAGATGAATGGGGTAAAATTGAAGGAAAATGTTCCGATAATGTCACAGAGTGGATCACCTTATATGATAGTGAATATTTTCTCTCCTACTCTGGTGGAGATTGAGTCCGTAAGAATATTTCCTTATACAGCACGATAGTTAAAAATTTGTAACAAAATAAAACAGGTTCGTGAATATGAAAGATTATTATGAAATTTTAGGTATATCACATCAAGCAACCCAACAAGAGATTAAAGAACGTTTTCGGTTTCTTTCTCACGCATATCATCCCGACAAATTTTCTTCCTCCTCGCAAAGAAAACAGGCAGAAGAGATGTTCAAATTAAAGAATGAAGCCTACCAAGTACTTTCCGTCCTAGAAAGCCGTACAATATATGATGAGGAGAGGGCATTAGAGAACCTTCATAAAGAAGAGAGAGAATCTACAATTGAAGTGTCAAAAGGATTTCAAAAAAAATATTTGATAGGGGGAATCGCTTTCGGGTTGATTATAGCAGGAGTTGTATTTACACAACTCGGTATTAAACAAAAAGGGCCGAAGAATTCTACTCCTGGTACCATGTCAACGTTGCCTTATTCCGTTACAGGTTCCAAAAAGGGTTTTCCTGGGATACAGCCTGTTCTCAATATTACTCGTGATGCCTTTGATTCGGAGTCAGAGTTTCAAAAACGTCAAAGAGAGGCCGTGGATGTTTTTAATAATGCTGTTAAGCAACATAATACCGATTATCAAGCAGCTACAGCGACATTAAGCATGGGATGGTTTGATGGCAAGAGTGGTATTTTGCCACTATCTATTGACTGGAATGTGTGGACAAACAAATTAGACAGAGAAGGTATTGTTACTGTATCGGGTAATCAAGCAAAAGCACTCTTTAGAGAGGGAAAACAAAAGCCAATATATATGTATCTCGATATAGTTGAAGACAGGATAAGGATAAGTAAAATCGCAATGATAGGGTTAGGAGAAGAGATGGTAGTATCATTTCTTCCAAGCAGAACGGTAAAACACGATCCTATTAGTGGCATGGATTTTGTCTGGATTCCTGGAAGAAGCTTTACAATGGGATGCACTTCCACTAATGAAGACTGCCAAGATTCTGAGAAGGCAGCACATGAAGTGTATGTTAACGGATTCTGGATGGGAAGGTATGAGGTTACTGAGGCTCAATGGAAACGTATTATGGGAAGTGATGATTCAAACACTTCAGATAGTCAAATTGAAGAGCTCTTTGCATTACAGATCTTGGAACGGGATAATGGGAATCATCCTATTATGACATTTAGCGAGGAGTTTATCAATAGGCTCAATAAAAAAGCGAAGAGAGATATATACCGTCTTCCAAGCGAAGCAGAATGGGAATATGCGGCAAGGGCCGGATCAGGTGGTATATATAGTTTTGGGGATGATCCACGTAGATTAAGTGAATATGCGTGGTATAGTAGAAATTCGGGTGGGAACGTTCACCCGGTAGGGCAGTTAAAACCAAACAAATGGGGATTATATGATATGCATGGAAACGTTTGGGAGTTGTGCCAAGATTTTTGGCATCCGAATTATGAAAACGCACCATTGGATGGTAAGGTGTGGTCAGGTGGAGACAGAACCTACAGAGTTGTACGGGGAGGCGGTGTTGAAGATCCTGCAAATTTTTTACGTTGTGCTGCGAGAAGCGTGTCTGATTGCGATAGCGATAGTCAGTTTCATCGATTGGGTTTCCGTCTTGTGCGTTCGTGTGGTTTCTTTGATTAGGATATTAAAATCTAGAGAGAATTATTGAAATGAACATTAAAAGGAAGTTGCTACTTAAAGGTTTTAAAACCTTCTAACACAAATGTGAGCAATCAAGACAAAATCGCAACAATATTGATATCTGTAAAAGCAGTCACACTAAAGATTGAAGGAGGTAATTATGAAATGTTTTGTTTAGAAGCCGTGAAATTTACTAGGAAAGTGGTTATACGTATTTAATACCATAGAAAGGTTTTATTCTAAACGTGGAATTACATTTTGGGCAGGAAAAATCAGCACAAATAAAGAAAAGGAGCTAAGATGAAAAGAGTAATCGTTGTGTTTATGGTGGTGTTGTTTTGTGCAACACAAGTACATGCCATGACTATAGAGAGTACAGAGCAAGCAATAAATAGTAGTGGTAAAACCAGGATGTTAGCAATGAGAATGGCTGGTTTGTATGGGATTCAAGTTGTCAAGGGGTACCCCACAGGGAAAAAACGGTTGGCAAAGAAACATCTGGATGAGGCAAAAATTTCAATGGACAGAATTTATAAGGCACTGTTAGGGTACGGTCCGGTTAAACAAAATCGAGAACTGGTAAAAACTGTTAAGAGTGCTCAAGAGGATTGGAGACAGATGGAGAAAGTTCTATCTAAACCACCAACACAACCTGCTTTTATGGATGTGTTGGATTTAAGCGATAGATTACTGGAATCAAATGAAATGATGACATCATATATGGAATCTCTATCACCAGTTCCGACATCGGAGATTATAAATATTGCTGCTCGGCAGAGTATGTACTCACAGCAGTTGGCACGTGATTATCTTGCAGCAAGTTTGGGTATAGATAAGGAGTACCGAATTGACTTAATGCTTGATGTGGCAGTTGAATTTGAAAGTGCTATGTTGACCATGGAAGGTGCAACTGAAAATACAGCCAAGATTAAAGGACTCATCAAATCAATTACCAAAATGGAATGGAGAAAAGTTTATACTTCGGTTACCGAGTGTATAGAGAGTAATGGTACTGAGTTCAATCTAGGAATGCTAGTAAAGTTTTGTGACACTCTATTGGAGAAGACGAACCGCCTGACTGGACTTTATATTGAAGTTTCGTAAAGACAACAACACATTCTGGAATCAGATGTGTTGAGAGAAAAAGAGTACGGTAGAACCGAGACGTTAACCTGAATTTGTACTTGAAAGGTCAAGAGGACAAATTTCGAAATATTGTTTTGATACTGGAGGATTACCCTTATGTTGAGAAAATATGTATATAATGCATTTATTATATTATTTGTTGCCTGTATGTCTATAGCCCCTCTTTTTGCCGAAGACGATAAAGAACTGGAAAAAAGTGCTGAACTTGCTGCTAAGTTGCTAGTTTCCTGTAGAGCAATTATTGCCGAAAAACAAGATTTGTTTAACGATCCAGAAAAAGGAGATAAAGGTTTCACTGGTGATGTATATGTATCCCAAGTGAAGAAACACTTTAAAGATGCGACCGGTGTGGATGTGTCTGAAGATGATGCCAATTCTAAAGACCAGACAAAGAAAATATTAGGTACTTTACTCGTCTCTACAAAGACCGTTATTGATGAGAGCCAGAAGGTGCTTAACATGAAAGGTAGAGGTTTTAAGAAAATTATCCCAGCAATTGTTGGCAGACGTACTGGTTACAAGTTTAATAAGGCTTTGGGAGCAGGATACAAGCTAAAACAGACGAGCCTTCAATTCAGAAATCCGGCAAATCACCCAGATGCCTTTGAGACAGAAATTCTAAAAGAGTTTGAAGAAAACGGCTATCCTAAAGGGAAGGGAAAAGGAGAGGTTGTAACAAATAATGACGGATCCAAGACCTATCGGTATATGTTACCTCTGTACATAACGTCTGCATGTCTCAAATGCCATGGTGGACCGAAAGGAGAGAGAGACATATCTAAGAAGATCAAAGAAGGGTACAAGGAGGGTGAAATACGTGGTGCGATTAGTCTCAAATTTCCGTATACAACTGAAAATCTTGTAAAGGCAGAGTGAATTATTGAGACCTCAGATCAAGGTGGCTTAAATGTTGTGTAGTATGCATTTGTCAGAAAAGTAGTAGATAAAAAGTATTTCTTTTTTTTTATGAAAAGGATTGAGAAACGATTAGATTTTATAGGAGCTGTACTTTAAATGGTTCTCACATGAGAATGATTTATGGTTGATCGATAGATAGGCAACCTTCTCTCTAGAGCAATGCATGCTCGATGAAACATGAGAAACATGCCCACTGCCTAATTTATAAGAAAGAGTGTAATGAAAAAAAATGGAAACAAAAGTGTTCATCAAAACAAATCATATACATTGGATCAGAGGTTAATGAGCATGTTTACAATAGTGATCTGCTGTTGTTTTGTTGCAATGCTTATCTCTGCATGTGCATCATATACAACAAAGAAGAAATCTAAGTATCCTGGTAATATGGTTGCCAAACAGAAATCATTAATGAGTTCGAAAACACCTATTCGTATTGAACAGGAAGAATCCCTCCAAAAAACAAAGGAACCACAACAGCGATTAGTTTCTCCTAAATTAGATTTCAAAAATGTAAAGGAGGCAATAAGTTACTGTTGTAAGACAAGGATGCTATCAATGAGAATGGCTAGTTTGTACGGTGTCCAAGTACTAAAAGACTATCCTGTTGAAAAACGGAAAATTGTCAAAAAACGATTGGATGATGCAATGATGATGACAAATAGTATCTATGATTCACTCCTTTCGTATGCTCCCGTTACAAATCAACCAGAATTAGAAACAAAGGTTAAGTCTTCTCATGTATATTGGCTTCAACTGGAAAAAGCGCTTTCCAAAGAACCAACAAAAGATGACTTTCTGATTGTCTTAGAGATGAGTGACAAGCTCTTAGTGAGGAATGAGACTATGACGAAACTATTAGAGGCTCAATCTCCAGATAGTCAATCAAAATTTATTAATATTGCAGGAAGACAAAGTTTGTACGCTATGAAGCTGGCGCGTGACTATTTAGCTGCAAGTATGGATATTGATAAAGAGCATAGAATGGGTTCAATGTTAGAAACCGTAAACGTATTTGATAGTGCTATGTTAGCTTTGGAAAGTGCACCAAGAAACACATTAGAAATCGGAGGAGTAATAAAATCTATTACTAAGATGGAGTGGAAAAAAGTCTACGATACAGTAAATAAATGCCTTGAGGGGAATGGCAAGAAATTTAATGTTTTTGTTATGATCAATTTTTGTGAAACGTTACTTGATAAGACAGACCGATTAACAAAGATGTATACTGAGGTTGGTTAATAGTTTTTATGGGTTTTTCATTTTTTGTTCTGTTATGGTAGCTTACTATCGCAATCTGAAATATGATGACATAAGGAGGACTTCATAATGCTACAGGTGAATAGATGCGCACATTTTTTCTCCTTCCTATTTTTGTGTTTTGCATCATGTTTTATAGGATTTGGTAAAGAAGTAAGTGCTGTTACTTCCCAAACAAGTAACTGGGCAGATGAAACAATAGGTAACATTGAAATGTTTCTTTTATCAAATACAGAGCATTATGAAGCTTACTACAGTTTGGGTACCTTGTATGAAGAGAAAGGCATGCTGGATGAAGCTTTGAGAGCATTTAGTGAAGCTTCTAGGCTAAACCCTTCATCAGAGACTTATCTTATTGGGCAGGGAAGAATATTAAATAAAAAAAGAGAGTATAATGAAGCCATTACTCTCTTTGAAAAAGCGTTTAGCATTAATCCGGAGAGAATGGAAATTTACTACTATCTGGGTATTGGCTATTCGAAAACAGGAAAACCTGATAGTTCCATGATATTGTGGCAAGGAGCGATACGTAAGACAAACGATCCTGTAAATATACACTTTCTTAAGGGTCTTGTTGCAAAAGAGAAAGGTGACTTTGAACGTGCCGAGATTCTCCTTAATAAAGCACTTGAACTGAGACCTGACTTCGCTGCTGCACATATGGTGCTTGAGTCTTTGTATTGTGCAATGGGTAATTACGGGGATGCATACCACCATGCTGAAATTCACCGAAGAAATTACGATTTGCTTTTTCAGGCACCTATTTCAAGTGATTTGCAACCTACTCAAGAAAAACAGGTAACTGCAATTGCAAATGAGATGAATTATCAGTCCCCACTAACTGTTACTCATAAGGATACGGAGGAGCATGAGAGAAAATTGGTGGAAAGGGATTCACGTAACTTAATTATTAATGATATAAGTGATGCCTTATATTATAGCGGGAATACCAGAATGCTGGCCATGAAGATGGCAAAGTTGTATGGGATTCAACTTGTGAAGGATTATCCTATTGGCAAAAGGCGAATAGCGGAAAAAGAGCTCAGAAGAACCATGAGAAGTACAAATGGAATTTATAGGGAACTGCTTGCACTTCCCTTGGTTACGGAAAATCCAGAAGTCGGTAGGGCAATTCGTACCGCTCAAACTGATTGGTACGAACTGGAAAAGAAGCTTTTGGCAGAACCCACACAAAAAGGTTTTTTGGATGTCTTGACAATGAGTGATAATCTGTTGGAGAAAAATCAGATAATGACAAAATACTTGGAAGCTTTAGCACCCTACACATACTCTGAACTGATTGATATTGCTGGGCAACAGCGAATGTATACAATGAGGTTGGCACGTGATTATCTTGCAGTCAGTATGGGGCTAGAGAAAAAGCTGCGAATGGATTATATGTTAGAAACGTTATCGACATTTGATAATGCTATGTTGACCTTGGAAGGTGCGTCGGAAAATACAGCAGAGATAAAAGGTCTCATAAAATCTATTACTAAGATGGAATGGAAAAAAGTGTCCAGTACTGTAAATAAATGCATAGATGATAACGGGAAAGAATTTAATATATCAATAATGATCAATTTTTGTGAAATCCTTCTAGAGAAAACCGACAGATTAACAAAGCTTTATGTCGATGTCTCTCGTCAGAATACTGGTACGTAAGCGAAGTGAGTGAGCATCGGTTTTGTCAAGAGCAAAGGCTAATTCCCCATTCTTTAGCAACAAGCTCACCCCTCAATCAATGTCGTCGTGTCCTGTGAAGTCTTCACACTCCTCATAGCAAGGATTCTCACCTTCTCAGCCGCTACGGCAAACCCTTTCCCATGCTGGCTACCTCCACTGCCACATTTAGGGCAAGCAGGTTTGTCTGGAAGGCAATACCGGTTATCTTCCTAATGGTATTAAATACAAAAAATTCACCGGTCAATACTGCTACAAACAATATTGAGAAAATTAATGCAAACTTTTTTCCTACAGTCACTATTCTCCCTCCTTTTTACGTGTTGATTAAATGTAACGGCTTTTCAGATTAATATACGCATGTGAAAAAAATAGTTTAATTTTCAGTATAAGAAAAGATTACAAAACCTGAAACAAGTAATCTACTCAATGTACTTATTTTGCGTTCTTTGTGAAAATGTTAAATTTTTCTTCATTACTGAAGATGGATTTTCGAAAATGTAATGTCGTGAAAATAAACAATACAAGGACAAATGTAAAACGAAATGAACAATGTATCAGTTGGGTAGTATAAGTTAAATGCTAACAACACTAATACTTATAAATAGTTTTTCTTAAATAAATTATCTAGGATTATAGTTTGGATACAGATTTGCTAATTAAAGGCTAATTATAAAAGTTAAAAAAGCGATAAACAGTAAAGATAGTAATGAGAAAATTAAATAGAGCGGTCAATTCAACTTCGAATATTTGAAGATAGGAAGTATTTGTTAATGCTACCATTCAAATAGCGCTGTATTGTTAATACATTCGATTTCGTCTCTTCTTTTCTGTTTTAGGAGTTAGCTAATGAGCATTAAATCCTTAGAGGGCAATATAGTTAGTTCCATAAAGGAATCAACGTTAGAAGTACTCTCTTCGATGTTTATGATAGACGTAAAGAGTGAAGAGTGTTGTATCAAGGATGAAAAAAGTGTCTTTACAGATTTAATATCTTCTCTTCATTTTTTTGGGGAGAAATATATGGGTAAAATTGCAATATTTACCTATGGTTCAACAGCTTGTCACCTGGGAGGTGCTATGCTCGGGGTTGAAGCGTTAGAAATTGATGAAGACGTGAAAGATGGAATGGGTGAACTTGTAAACATGATTGCAGGTGGAGCGAAGAACAGACTGGAAAGTACGATGGGTGAACTCCATCTTCTCACCCCCTGGGTAATAGCAGGTAAGAATTTGAGTATTGCGTCACCGTCTGGTGGAGAGAGTGGGTTATCCATTGAATCACAGGCCCAGTTTTCATGGATAATGACGAGATTTTCATATGATGAAGGCCACTTTGATGTCGGTGTTCAACCAAATGAGGTGCCTCAAAGCAATATTAGCTTCACGGGATTAGAAAATGAGTTGAATGAATTACAAGCAGAAAACCGAATGCTTAAAGAGAAAATTGCCTCTTTTAAAGCAACAATTAAGAAAACCCACCCTGTAGTGTGATATGGACAGAATGGGAGTCAAAAACCTTGCCGTGCAGCACGAGGGGCTGTAAGTCGAAGGCGTAATCAAGATATCTTTAGTGTGGAGATGTGTATTGATTACGTCTTTTTTGTTGCTATTGCGAATGAGTAATCGATGGAGTTGAAAAATAAGAGAACCAGCAGAAATAACAAGTAACCATGTCTGGATGTTTATAGTTTAACAAAAGTTTTTTGACAATGTTAAAATGAATCAATAAGGAGGTGCAAGATGGAAGGATTAGTAAGTCAGAAATCAGTTGATGAAGGAAAATATTTAACGTTTGTCCTCAACCGTGAGGAGTACGGTATAGAGATCCTCAAGGTGAGAGAGATTATTGGCGTAATCGGTATTACGCCGGTACCACAGACCCCCGATTACCTGAAAGGGGTGATTAACCTCCGGGGTAAGGTGATCCCCATCATAGATCTGAGGCTGAAGTTCGCGATGCAGGAAGAGGAGCATACCCAGGAGACCTGCATAATCGTAGTCGAGGTGAACAATGCTCCGATCGGTGTTGTAGTTGACAACGTCTCAGAGGTGCTTGATATAAAGGGTGAAGAGGTAGAAGATACCCCGCAATTTGGCCAAGATATAGATACAAGCTTTATCATGGGGCTGGGAAAGGCAAAAGAGAAGATTATCATCCTGCTCGATATCGACAAGGTCCTCTCCGCAGAAGAGTTAGAGATGGTTGAAGAGATTGCAGAGCGGTAACTCGATGGTGCACACACACATATATACCAACCAAATTAAAATATGAAGGGGGCAATATAGACTATGAAAATGGGAATGGGAGCTAAGGTCATTATCTTATTTTTGGTAGCAGGGATAATACCCTTTACCGTCATGGGCATCCTCGGTCACAGAAGTGCAAGTACCTCACTACAGGAACAGGCATTTAATCAACTTGTTTCGGTACGGGAGACAAAGAAGAAACAGATCGAAGACTACTTCTCTACCATAAGGAAACAGGTGCGCACCTTCTCCGAAGACAAGATGGTCGTAGATGCGATGAAGGAGTTCAAGGCGTCCTTTCAAGAGTTCCAGAAGGAGAACGAATTGACGGACTCTCAACTGGAAGAGTATCGTTCATCCCTTAGGTCCTACTACACAGGAGATTTTACAGCGGAGTACAAAAGCCAGAATAGCGGAAAGCTTCCCCAGGCAGTCAGCTACCTCAATCAGCTTGACGATGATTCGATAGCGCTGCAGTATACGTATATAAAAGATAACCACAACCAACTCGGAGAGAAGCACAAACTCGATTATGCAGATGACCGATCAACCTACAGCAAGATTCATGCACAATATCATCCAATAATAAGAGACTACCTTGAACAATTTGGGTACTATGACATCTTTCTCGTAGAGCCTGATAGTGGTGATATAGTGTACAGCGTTTATAAAGAATTAGATTTTACTACTTCTTTAAAGGATGGTCCGTATGCAGGGACCAATTTTGGCAGGGTCTTCCGCGAAGTGAATAACAGCAACGATCCACACTACGTAAAACTGGAAGATTTTGAACCGTATCCACCATCCTATGAGGGAGCGGCAAGCTTTATTGCATCGTCTATATACGATGGTGCTGAGAAGGTGGGGGTGTTACTGTTCCAGATGCCTATAGATAAGATAAACCAGGTGATGACATCAGACAACGATTGGAAGAGTGTGGGGCTGGGAGAGTCGGGAGAGACGTACATTGTTGGTAAGGATTTAGAGATGAGGAGCCAGTCCCGGTTTCTGATAGAAGATAGTGCGGGCTATTTTGCAATGATGAAAAGGTTGGGTATAAATCAAGGATTACTAAATACCATTGAGGCAAAGGGGAGTACGATACTGCTCCAAAAGGTTGAGACAAAGGGGACACGTGCAGCTGTTTCGGGTAGCACCAATGTGGAGATATTTCCCGATTATCGCGATGTCCGGGTACTTAGTGCCTATGCACCACTAGGAATAAAGGACGTAGAGTGGTCGATAATGGCAGAGATCGATGAAGAGGAGGTGATGCGACCGGTAGCAGCATTGTCAAGGCAGATGTATATAATAGCTGGCGGATTGATAGCCCTTATAGTGGGTTTGGGGTATTTGGTAACGCGGATTACGGGCAAGGTGACAAACGTTATCAAGGGTATGGTCACGAGTTTAACGGAGAGTTCAACACAGATAGCATCGGCATCGGCAGAGGTGTCCTCCTCAAGCCAGAGCTTGGCGGAGGGGACGTCTGAGCAGGCGTCATCGATAGAGGAGACATCGGCGTCGATGGAGGAGATGTCGTCAACGACGAAACAGAATGCGGAGAATGCGAAGGAAGCGTCCCAACTCGCTGCACAATGCAACCAGACAGCCGTGATGGGGAGTGAATCGGTGGGTGAAATGAACAATGCGATGCAGGATATTAATGCCAGCAGCAAGAAGATTAGCGATATCATAAAGGTGATAGACGGCATAGCATTCCAGACCAACCTGCTGGCCTTAAATGCAGCGGTAGAGGCAGCCAGGGCGGGAGAACATGGGAAGGGATTTGCGGTGGTGGCTGAAGAGGTAAGGAACCTTGCTCAGAGGAGTGCAACTGCGGCAAAGGACACGGCAGTGCTGATTGAGGACAGTGTAGGCAAGGCTGATGAAGGGACAAGGCTTTCCGGGAAATGTAATGAGGTCCTCAGTGAAATAGTAACAAAGGTGAAGAAGGTGACCACCTTGATAGAGGAGATATCGACGGCATCGGAAGAACAGAGAAACGGTATAGACCAAGTAGGTAGGGCTATAGTGGAGATGGATAAGGTGACACAGCAAAACGCGGCGAATGCGGAAGAGACATCGGCTGCGAGTGAAGAGATGTCGGCACAGGCACAGAGTTTGATGGACCAGGTAAAGATACTCTCAGCGCAGGTTGGAAGTGCAGGGGAGGGGGCATTGGTTCCGGAACAGAAAGAGCCAACTTCAAGGGCAAGCGGTACAGACAGAAATAAGACGAGGACCTATAGAGAGCGCTCAAATCCAATCCCAGGTAATGGGGGCCGTATCGATGAGAAAGTACCTGGGGATGAGGTTGAGTCCTTGATACCGATGGGCACGGATACAATACAGGAGCATGATGGAAGATACAACGATTTCTAAACTCAGGGATTAAGTATTGAGATATTCGAGAAAGCTATTGTAGTAAGACAGTATGAGTAATGAGTAATGAGAACCGGGTCTCCCTGTGACCTGGCCCCACACAAGGGTGTGAGGTGTGACAGTGTTCCATTGTCAGACTTCCACCCTTATTTTTTTACATGGGTATACGCTAGACTCTAGTTGCCCTACATATAGTATGTGAAGAATGAGTAAGATTTTGCAGAGAAAATTTCCGAGAAATATGCTGGAGATTGAGGAACAGTTTTCTACAGATCAAGCCTGTTAAAATTATCTTGACGAATTTACCTTCCGATTCAACCGTCGAACATCACATTCACGCGGGATGCTTTTTTATCGTTTACTTCAGCAGGCAGTACAGGTTGGTCACACATCACAAAAAAATACTATGCAGAAAAAGTATTCAAACACTTCATGGAGTAATGGTTAGAGCAAAAGTATACCCTGTTAGATAATTTAACTATTTACTTTGGTATGTGTAGAAAATAACACTTAAATAAGAAAAGAATATGAACACGATAGATCTCAAGTCATTTTTTCCTTGACTCTTAATGACAACAATTCATGCTTTACAAACTAATGAAAAAAGAGCATAATCATTAAGGTAAATCGATAAATAAGAGGAGACAGGTTAAAGCCTTGTAAAAGGAGATCCGGTCAAAGTATATATTAAAACCGATTTGGTTTTTGGCTTTTTAAAAAACTAAATCTTGGTTGCAGTTATCCCCGGACAAAAGACACCGAGGACTTAACTTGCTCAATTTTATCTAGGATTTTATCCGAAAACTATTGTAAGATGAGTGTAAAATAACGATAAGCTTGAAGAGCTGGTGCATAGGAGAAGGAAAAATTACTTACTAGTCTCTTCTCTTCCCTTCGGAATGTTTTTCGCTTGCACTTCTCAACCGTTACATTGTTTAGAACTTGATATTTGGTGTTTTTGAGATGCCACTGAAATTAGGGGTAATACTTCATAGACCAAAATCGGGTAATGAGTTTTGATAAGCTATTATTTTCTATGAACGTACACTTTCGGGATAACCCTTGCTCGTCATACTATCTGTTTTTGAATGATGCAGCAGTTGATAAGGAGGAGTATACACGGTGAAGAGAAATATTTTTTTGGCAATCATGCTTGTGCAGATTTTTATCATATATCCCTGTTACGGTGGTATATTTGATAAAATCTTTAAAACATTTGGTGGTACAGAACAGGCCAGGTCTAATAGCGATTCAATAATTTCGGCCCTGAAAGAGGCTATTACAATTGGGGCGAACAATGCGGTAACGTCTGTCTCAAAAGTGGATGGTTTTTTTGGAAACAAGGCAATTAAGATACCCCTGCCTGAAAAAGTGGAAATGTTAGCAGATGGTCTCAGGAAGATTGGATATCAAAAAAAGGTTGACGATTTTGTTCTCAGTATGAACCGTGCGGCTGAACAGGCTGCTCCAAAGGCAAGATCATTTTTTATCAATGCCGTGAAGGAGATGACATTTGACGATGCAAAGGGTATCCTTAATGGTGGAGATACCGCAGCGAGTGACTATTTTAAGAAAAAAACAGGTGATAAACTCTATGAAGTTTTTAGACCCATTATTTCTTCACAAATGGATAGTGTTGGTGTTACGCGATATTATAAGGCGATGACGAGTAAGTTGACATCGCTGCCCTTCATGAACCTTGAAACCCTGGATATAGATCGCCATGTAACGAACAAGGCCTTGGATGGACTTTTTTTCATGATCGGTGAGGAGGAGAAGAAGATCAGGTCTGATCCGAAAGCGAGGGTTACCGAGTTGCTAAAAGAGGTCTTTGGTGGTTGAACGAAAACTACCCATCTCCTGCGTTACTGTAATAATTTCGTAATCCTCAAGTACTTGAGGACATTCCGGATCCGAAATTATTACGCGCCTTGTATCTAGGCAGTTTTGGTTCAACCACAGTGCTCCGTTCAGTCACTATTTAGGGAGAAATAAACGGGAAGGATTTATGGCCAATGGAAATAATTAGCTCAATCGGCATTTTATTAGGTAGTTCATGGGCATCGGGCGTTAACCTCTATCTGAGTATGGCAGGGTTGGGTATTGCCCATAGGATGGAATGGATCAAGCTACCGGGAGATTTGGAAATCATTTCTCACCCTGCGATCGTGGGAGTGGCTATTTTTCTATTTGCCGTTGAATTTGTTGCAGATAAGGTCCCGTATATAGACTCTCTCTGGGACTCTGTTCACACCTTTATCAGGCCTCTTGCTGGAGCCGCCATAGGGTATGCGGCCCTCTCAGATTCGAGTCAGGTAATGCAAATTGTTGTGGCACTTTTAACGGGGGGGATTGCACTGGATTCACATCTAACCAAAGCGACTTCACGGTTAGCCATAAATGCATCACCTGAACCTGTTACCAATTCTGTTGCAAGTGTTACTGAAGATGCTACCGTTATTGGAGCCTTGTATCTGATTTTGCACCATCCAATTGTAATTGCTATCTTGGTGACAATATTTATTGTGTTGTCTATATGGTTTTTTAAGAAGATGTATAAATTCCTCAAGAGAGTATTTAGTTTCTCTGATAAAGGGAAACCAAAAAAGACAAATCTCTTAACTGCGGAGGGGTGAAGATTTCGCTGTTACGTGTGTATTTCTTGAACAATAGATTCACACGGTGTGTATTAAGTAACCTCTTACGGAGAATGACAGGAAAATCCACTCTTTTAGGGTATGCCCGCAAGAGAGTTTTTGTTTTGAAATCTGTCTAATATGCTTTTACGTTTGGTCCGTTTACCATTGGAGTGTAAATCGATGGATAAGACCAATGCATTAAATTTTTTTGGAGGGAGAAATCCGTGATACGTAAATTACTTCTATTACTAACACTATGCTCTGTTACTCTCTATGGATGTGCCGTTAATCCTGTCACTGGAAAACGGCAGTTAAGAATAATACCCGAATCTTACGAACTTCAGATAGGAAAACAGCAGTACGTACCGAGTCGGCAGATGCAGGGAGGGGATTACGAGGTGGATCCATCGTTGACCAAGTATGTCAATAGTGTGGGGCAGAGGTTAGCTGCTGTTAGTGACCGCAAGCTTCCCTATGAATTTGTTGTCATCAACAACTCCGTACCCAATGCTTGGGCATTACCAGGAGGTAAATTAGCCGTTAATCGTGGTCTGTTGATTGAGTTAGAGAATGAGGCCCAGCTTGCTGCGGTGTTGGGCCATGAGATCGTACACGCTGCAGCTAGACACGGAGCACAGGGCATGGAACGGGGAATGTTGCTTCAGGGTGCTGTAGCTGTGGCTGGCATTGCGGCAGCTGGTAGCAACTATGCGAACCTTATTGGTCGGGGCTCCCAAATGGCAGCAGGCCTTATTAATCAGAAATATGGGAGAGATGCCGAGCGTGAGTCAGATTTTTACGGTATGCAATATATGTCAAAAGCTGGCTATGATCCGAGAGCAGCCATTAGTCTCCAAGAAGTATTTGTACGATTGTCTAAGGATAGGAACACGGATTGGCTCTCCGGCCTCTTCTCCAGCCACCCCCCATCACAGGAGCGTGTTGAGGCAAACCGTGAAACAGCAAAGACTCTTCCTGCAACCGGTGAGCTTGGTGCGGAGCGGTTTCAGGCCAAGATTGCACATCTAAAGAGGACACGGGAAGCGTATGAAGCGCATGATGAGGGTCGTAAAGCACTCAGTGAGGGGAAGACACAGGAGGCCCTCTCTCTTGCAAACAAGGCGAATCGAATTGAACCAAGGGAGGGGCAGTTCGACGCCTTAGTCGGAGATGTCTATTTGAGTCAGCAGCAGTATCAGCAGGCCCTGACAAATTATAATAATGCTGTGAAAGATAACGATAAATTTTTCTACTTTTATGTCCAACGTGGACTTGCAAAAGAGAAATTGGGCGATCGATCGGGTGCACAAAGAGACCTTGAAAAGAGCACAGATTTCCTCCCTACTGCAACCGCCTTGAATGCCCTTGGCAACTTGTCCCTTGCGCAGGGGAATAGGGAAGGTGCGATAAAATATTTTAAACAAGCTGGTACTTCAAATACTGGACCGGGGAGAGAAGCTGCACGGTCGTTGGTACTTTTGGACTTACCGTCAAATCCAAACGGATACTTGAGAACGTCTGGTAGGCTCAACCGGGATCGAATGGTTATTGTTCAAATTTCGAACCCTACACCGGTATCCGTTCGTAATGTGACAGTTCGGGTGCGATATCCGGATTCCCAGGGACGGGCACGTGAAATGGTTAAAGAGGTAAGAGGTACTATTGCTCCGGGGAAGTCAGCTTTGATTGACGCAGGAATCGGTCCTATTGAAGACCCTCAGATACTAAGATATATGCAGGTGGGAGTCTCTCGGGCCAATGTGGTTCAGTAATGCTCTTATCAAATTTCAAGTAAAATGAATTTAACCACAGGTTTTTTTCAAGCGATTTATAGGTTGATGTGATACTGGTGTGAGCTGTTCTTGCTCTTTGCTCTCGTACATGAGTGTGTGCTTGAACCTTTTTTATGTGATCAAGTGTTTCCGCCTTTTATGCAAATTTCCTAATCAAGGTATATACCAATTTGCTTCGGTCTGTTGTTGACTACTGTTCAAAAATAATTTTAACCCTAAAATTATTATGGTAGCAAAAATAACCAATTTCATAAAAACCGATATTTGGAGTATTCGACTAGAAAATTATTCACGCACAAAGACTTTCTTAATTAAACAGCTCAGGTTGGCACTTTTAACAATACGTGGATTTAGGGACCACAATTGCAGATTGAGGGCATCTGCTCTCACCTTCTACTCTCTACTCTCTGTTGTGCCGGTAGTTGCTCTGGCCTTTGGTATATCGAAGGGATTTGGTTTTGAGAAGAACCTTGAAAAGCAACTCCTGGAGAAATTTCCCGGCCAGGAAGAGGTCCTGATGCAGGTTGTCGGTTTTGCTCGAACCCTCCTTGAGGAGACCAAAGGTGGTATGGTAGCGGGTGTTGGTGTGGCACTCCTCTTCTGGATAGTGATAAAATTATTGGGCAACATAGAGCGTTCATTTAATGACATCTGGGGGATAAGAAAATCACGAAATTTTGGGAGGAAATTGAGTGATTATCTCTCTATCATGCTTATCTGTCCTGTGCTCATGATAATGTCAAGTAGTACTACAGTTTTTATTAAGACACAGATTGTACACATAACTGAGAGGTTTGCGTTCTTTGGGGCTTTTAGTTCCCTCACCCTGTCCCTGTTAAAATTGTTCCCTTACTGTGTTATTGGTGGTGCTTTTATCTTTATTTACATCTTTATGCCGAACACCAGAGTCAGATTTCGTTCCGGTTTTGTTGCGGGAGCAGTGGCGGGGACGGTGTATCAACTTGCACAATTAGCTTATATCAATTTTCAGGTTGGGGTAGCGCAATATAATGCCATTTATGGGAGTTTTGCCGCGCTCCCGCTCTTTTTAATATGGCTACAGCTTAGTTGGATGATCGTCCTCTTTGGTGCGGAAATTTCCTATGTTCATCAAAACGCTGAGTCTTTCGAATTTGAGGCGGAGTGTTTAGGGATAAGCACGTCGTGTAAAAGGCTTCTTTCTCTCTGTACAGCACACATGTTAATAAAAAACTTTTCTCGTGGTGAGAAGCCATTGACCTCCGATCATATTTCACGTACCCTAAAAATTCCCTCACGTCTGATGGGGCATATACTGGATGAACTTGTTGAGAGTGGGATCGTTTCTCAGACCAATCCAGATGAGGGTGAAGAATTAGCATACCAGCCAGCAAGAGACATCAATGTACTGACCATTAAATATGCCATCAATGCCCTGGATAAGAGGGGGATTAATGATATACCAGTTGCACAAACAAAGGAGTTGGCAGTTTTTTCGGAAACGTTGCAGACGTTCAGTGATACCATTGAGAAATCTCAGGCTAATAAACTCCTAAAAGATATATAGTGTGTTTGAACGAAAACTACCCATCTACTGCGTTGCTGTAACAATTCCGTAATCCTCACGTACTTGAGTACGCTCCGGTTACGGAATTGTTACGCGCCTTGTACCTGGGCCGTTTTCGTTCAAACATGAGTTTCTGTATAGATAACACGTAGTTCTAGTATTATCAATAAGCTAATCAATTACTGGTTAGGTCAAATAAGAACTGGAAAAAGAATGATATGAGCTGGACTTGCCCCCATCAAATAAAAGATGAGTTTTGTGAATTACGGAAAAAGGAATGTACGCCAGCTTCTGATGGTTGTGCTTTATCAAAAAAGTTTAAGTTTATCGGAGAGGAAACTAATTCAGAATGTGATAAACATATTAGGAAAACAAAACAAGTAGAAACAATAATAACCTGTCCCACTAATAAGGAGTTTTAGTATGGATTTAAATTCTATCAAAGAATCTATTGTGACAAAAGTATATCATGTTCCTTCAGATATGAAAGTGCCTTTACATAAACATGATGAACAAGATGAAATCTTTTATTGTATAAAAGGCTCTGGCTTTGGAATTTTAGAAGATAAAGAGATAGAATTAAGTGTAGGTAAAGTCTTTATTGTTCCTGCTGGGGTAAAGCATTCACTTAGGAGTGATGAAAATCTTTATGTAGGGTCTTTTCTTGTTCCACTGGTAGATGACAGATCAGTACGATGAAAACCTAATAGGGTAAAGAGGAGTATTTAGCTCTTATTCCTTACTCCAACCACCCAAGAAACCAGTGTTCAAAATTGAAGGGGGGATAGACTATGTCTGTTATATTTAATTATTAAGCATAGATTGATCTAAATTCTAGTTGAGTAATAATTAACTTAAACTAAAAAGGAGTAAAACAATGGCATTTCCAACAGCAGTTAATGATCAGATTACGGATTCTGTTACCCAGGTTAATATTAAAGATCCCCGTGAATCAATTGAGGGTGTGGCGCATGAATTACTTGGTGAATTAATCAGAGCTTTAGGAGTCGCAAAACAAAAAGGAATGACTGATCAACACCAAGCTTCCACCATTACTCAAGCAGCTTCAGCTGTTGGTATAAATCTACTGAATTCCATTGATAATAAAGGGTCAAGAGATAAATCATGAGGACGTTATTTCTAGTCTAAGTGAGAAACGCATCAAATTTCTCCCTAACCGCAATGATGGGTGGTCAAAATTGAAGGAGTGGGGAAGGGGGTAGGTCAAAAGGTTTTTTGTTATTCAGAAATTGCTCAAAACTTTGTCGTGATATTAAAATTGTACAGACACCGTATAGTGCGAATATCATAGCTCCTGTATATTTAACGTTTTGTTTACAGGAATATGCATTGAAATTGCAAACACCTTCCTAGTCTTTGGAGTGTTAATGTAATTTATTACATCTCAACTACAGATAAAATCCTTAACGTCAGACTTTAAGATAGGAATAATTATGTCTGAAGAAATACACACCCGTTTTTATCCAACGAACCTAATAAAATTTTCTTTTATGTCTACGGTTACTTGTGGGTGTTACGAAATTTATTGGTTTTACAAATCATGGAAGTATGTCAAAAACCACGAAAAAAGCACTATCCATCCATTCTGGAGAGCGTTATTTGCACCCTTCTGGACATATGCCATTTCAACACGAATATTTTCGGGCGAAAAAAAGTATCTTAGCATACTTATTTCTTTTTTCTACTTCATACTCACGGCAATGTGGAAGTTGCCTGATCCATATTGGTTATTATCCATTTTTTCCTTTATTGCTATTCTTCCGTTAGTTAAAAAGGTTAATGATCTTAACATAAAAGAACTGCCTATGACTTATCGGAGATTTAGTTGGCAACATATTCTTACCACATTAATTGGGGTACCTCTTCTTTTATTTGTCTTTGCTTCTTCACTGAATATTATTCCAAGCACACAGGTAATTCCTGGAAATTCAATTCACAAGAGTGATTTAGAATTTCTATCTGATATTAGTGGATTATCTGAAAATGAAAAAATTATCTACTTCTACTCGGGGGGTATATTTTCGATAAGAGAAGATGGAAACTATTTCACAAATGAGCATGTGGTTTCATACGAGGAAGACCAAAACTCCGACGAACTTATTCTTGAAATTGCAGCGTACAGTGATATTTCAGATGTTGAAATATCATACTCAAAAAATATATTTGAAGATACTGAAATTACAATAATTAGGTATGATGGGTCTAAATTCAAATTATTAGTATCAACTGAAGAAAAAAAGGATAAGATCTTTATAAATACTCTCAAATCTATATGGTCAGCTCAACAAGACTAATTCAGCCAACGCATAAAACCGCGCTGCTGATTAGCGCCGTTAGGCGGTGGGGACAAAATGAAAATAAAGAAAGTTATCCGCCCCATATTAATACGTGTAGCAATTGGTTTTGTAAGTGTGGCTATTTAACCAAAACGGCGATAAGCGACGATATGGGTGTCTTTGTCAGCCCGACGAGCAATGCACTAATTTGTTGAAAATCCTAAAGTTGGGCTTGAACTGCTCAGATACAAGGCGCGTAATAATTTCGGAACCGGAACGTACTCAAGTACGTGAGGATTACGAAATTATTACAGCAACGCAGTAGGTGGGTAGTTCTCGTTCAACTTGTTGGATGTATTGTATTACGGATAATAATTTTCTCAGCACAGTTCTCAAAGAAATCGTAACCTGAACCTGCCTCTCCGATCAGGTGTATCATTTTTGATGCGTCGGCGATCCTCACACCGCCCATAATTGTTACCCCTCTATCAAAGAGCGGTTTCGGGTAAACGCTGGCAGTTGGCCCCACTACGATAATGTCATTCGTGTTTCTGGCAAGCCTCAGGATTGGGCCAAGTGTCTGGTTGATTAAGGTGACTCCCGTTATGATGAGGATATTTGCTTGGGGTATCAACTCCTCCAAACGTGCTACGGGCTCTATTTCAATATTCTCTCCTTTACCGACTATTCGGGGATTTTTCTCAATGACAAAAAGTCTCTTTGTCGTTTCCTGTATCTGTTTTATAAAAGGGGGAAAGGCGCCTACCATTACAACCGTATCTTGGTCCGTTACCCGAACAAGATCCAATGCATTACCAAATGCAGAAGGTTTATATTCGCACTCCTCTTCCTCAAGGAGTATTGCAGAAAGCGCATTGATGGTCGCTATACCAACTGCCGCTTTCAAGGCGTTCTCTTCGAGGGCGTAATTCATCAGATCCGAAATGTGGAGATTGAGCAAGGTACCCGCTGCCGGCATCTTGGCATGGGATTTTGGGCAGCAAACAGCTTCCGGGATCTCTTGGGCTGGTGTGTACGACATACCTGCATGACCACTGTTTAAGACTATGCCGGTATAAAAGATGCCAATTCGGACCTCTTTTGGTGTAATGTTAAGTCGATTAATGACATCGGTTTTCTGTATAATTTCTATCAATTCGTGTGTGATCGATTTTCTATCATCAATTCCCTGCATAAAAGAGCTTCCTTCTTACAAGTTTATGGTAATATATTGTGATTCCAATAGAATATCATATTTGTTACCGACCATGTGTGTCAAGCATAATTAAGATTGGGGTCTTGGATGATCATACCCACAACAATGCCAGTTAGATGAAGCCTGTTGAAAGGGCAGATAACGGATTCACAAAACAAGATTGTGAAAATTTCTGGTATGGGGAGATGGTTTTTCAAAATAAGCGGATGCATTTTGAAAAGGCAGAGAAAAAGGTGGGGGGAAGAACCTTAATGGCTTTTCACCCATTTTCTCTTTTATACAGAATGTTACCACTGCTATTATCGTAATCTGTTTTGAACTTCCTTCGGTTTTAAAGAATCATACTTCACCATCTTCTCATTTGGAATATTTCTTGATATGGCAAGGAGCGTATTCTCAAGGATTTCCTGTCTATCTGTTAAGGCTGTAACGGTTCCTTCAAGCAGCTTATTAGTAGCCTTTAGTTGTTCAATTTGTTCCTGTTGTGCCTTAGCGTTTTCGGTGAGGTACAAGCAGATCTTTTCGTAGTTGATACCGTCCGGCCTTCCCTCGCTGTCGTAATCTACGAGGTGTGTCAGACCTAACTCGTGGAAGTTCTCAGCGATGTAACCAATCTCCTCTCGTGGATTACCGGGTCGGGTGTAACTCTTCGGTTCGGCATTCAGAAGTGCAGAAAAGTTGTCTTTAAGAGGTTTGATGTTCTCTTTGTAGCGCTTTGAAGAGTTGTCATACATAAGCTGTTTCGTTTTTGGATCCCACTGAACATTTCGCCTGTCGCCAAACGGTAGCTTAGCCACAAATAATTCTCTTGCTCAGAGCTTTGCGGGCACCGTGACAGCTCCCGATTTATTTATAAATAACCGCCTTTTACCCGCCGTTTGATCTATGACGGCCAAGGCGTTATTATCCTTAGCGCCTTGGACACCCACTTGCCACGTCCTTTTACCGATATCTTCCATCTCTATTCCGGTGAGACCGATCTTCCCGTTGCTACCCCTCACACCGATCCTGGTATCATCATCTATATCAAAAACTTCGGCCTTTAAACGCATCGTATCTGTTCCAACACCCATCTGCTCTACAATAGCAGCACCAAATACATTAAAATGCCCAGTTTGCGGAATACCCGGAGTTTGATCTTGCAGATATACCGGGCCAATGGTGGCATTGGTGGTACTATCAAATCCTGATGCCGATGTCGTGTTCTCTCCTACTGCGGTATCTATCCTCGTAAAATAATAAGAACCAATTACTAAAGATATTATAAAGGCAGCTATTAAAAAAAGTCGTACTTTCATATTTTATCACCCTCCTTTTTAAGTTAAGAAATGGATTAAAAACCTGTGTATCTAAAAATACAACGTAACTCACCTTATCAGGCAGTAACACATTCTTATATACCATAAATCTTACAGAAGTCAATATGGCAAACTATAATTTTATACTTGTGAAATTGGGTGATATATACTACATATTCGTATAATGCAGCACAATTTTTTTAAAGCATACTATTAAAGTCCGTTTCAAGTAAAATGCATATAGTAATTAAAGTAATACATATCTTGATTGGTTTGTGCTTAGCCGTCCCTCTGATCACCATTCCATCTCATTTCGTTTTTCCTTCTATCGTACCTAAAGTAATTGTCTTTCGTATCATTATTGAAATCACGGTAGCTCTTTGGGTTTTGTTGACACTATTGGATCGTAATCGATTCAAGATGTTGGTAACCCCTATTACGCTGTCTCTGACACTCTTACTGTTACTATCGTTTATCTCTATGGTGCTGGGAGTGGATCCATATCGTAGTTTCTGGAGTACCCAGGAACGTATGCTGGGTCTCTTTACTTTTATGCATTACGTAGCCTTCTTTTGTATAGTGACAACAGTGATTAAGGGCTGGAAGAATTGGCGGTACCTGTTTTTTCTGTTTTTGTCTGTTTCAGCAATCGTTGCGATCATTGCAATCGTCCAGAAAAGTCCACATCTGTTGCAGAGCAGAGTGAGTTTCCCCGTTTCATCAACACTCGGACATCCCAGTTTTTTATCCGGATTCAGTATGTTTGCTGTTTTTATCAGTATCCTGATCTTTTTACAGGAAAGGGCAAAGTGGTTGCGCTCTTTTGCCGTATTGGTGTGCGTACTCAATATCACGGTAATAATATTTACTGAGACACGCGGTACCGTATTAGGTTTGGTTGCGGGTTTTGGAGTACTCGTTTTATGTTATACGCTCTTTTCGGTAAAAGGAGAGCAATTCAGACGGCGGATTTTGATTACAATTCCCGTCTTGGTTGTGATGGTGTCTCTTGTCGTGTTTAGCTTTCTCAATTCACCGGTTTTCCAGAAGGTACCTACTCTTAGTCGTTTTACTGATCTCTCTCTGGCAGAAGGTACCGCCGGGACTCGCCTCATGTTCTGGGGTATTGCCATCGACGCCATTAAAGAGAAACCCATTATTGGATGGGGGCCTAACAATTACTGCTATGCGTTTGATAGGTTTTATAACCCGATACTTTTGAAATACGGTATAGGAGAAACCTGGGCGGATTATGCCCACAATGTTGTGTTAAACAGGTTTACAGAAGAGGGAATTTTTGGAGTGATGGCCTATCTCCTCCTTAATATTGTCCCTATCACACTTCTCTGGCAAAGATACAGACGTGGAGAGGTTAACCGGCATATTACGTGTATGGGAACAGCCATTATCGTCAGCCATTTTGTCAACAATTTGTTTCTTTTTGAGACTCCGGTATCGTATCTCTATTTTATACTGTTTCTGGCCTTCTTAAATAATGAGCTCTATCATAAAACAGAGGTGACAACCAAGGTCCGTCGCTCATCTTATCCATTCATTGCAGGTGTCGCCGTTCTGAGCGGTGTATTGATCTGGTTTACCAATGTAAAGGTGGCGCAGTCCAATATTGCTTTATGTGATGCGATGCGTTTTGTTAACGAGCATCAGGCAACGCCCGCCATCTCTACCTTCGATAGGTCAGTCAAGCTCTCTTCCATACATAATGACGATGCTCGAAATTACTTAGGCGCTGCCGTTATTAAAAGAGCAGAAGAGTATTTCAGGAACGGACGGAAGGATGAATTGAAATCACTACTGATTAAGATGTATGATGAGCTCGGGAAAAATAAAATACACCATCCACTCGACATAATCGTCACCATCGACCGTGGCCAGATCGCCAATCTGCTTTCCGGCATCTTCAATGATCATAGAAGGAGTAAACAGGCGGAGAAAGAGCTTGAGGAGGCGGTAGAGCTTTCGCCCAAACGTCAGGAGATTCGCTTCGTTCTGTCGGCCATCAAAATGAACCTGGAGAAACCGCAAGAGGCCATTGGACTACTCCAAACGGCGATTGAGAATGCACCCAAAGTCGGAATGAGCTGGTGCAGATTAGCACTCTTACATAACTCGATGGGCCATAAAGATGAAGCAAGGCAATTGATTGAAATAGCAAAAAAATGCGGCGTAAACTTCAGGCAAAATGATAGAGATCTCATTGAATCGAAGTTGGGGTTCTTTCCTGAACCCTAAAGTAAAGGTGAAAGCGTGATGGGTATTCGTCATTGAGTCCCCTTGAGAGTGTCTTTCTAGGTATCTCTCTGGTGTTTGGTATGGGATTTCGAATCTCGAAATCCCATACCAAACACCAGAGAAACGTATCCTAACTAAGGATCGTTCGAGCCAAACTTTAATTGTATATCTACATTTGTGCAATTTCTACAATCATCTCTGAAATTTGTTAATGTAAAGTCAAACTCCACGGGTTTTTTATCATTTTTGACGGTGTATTGACCTACCGTTCCCAGCGGCTTTTCGAAGTTATTGGCGATAAATTTTGCACCGCAAAAATTGTCGATAAACCCCACCCTCCTTTTGCCCTCTCGTATCTTGAAGTTGTCGCTGTACGCCGGATTAAAGTCGACGGTCATTAGTCCGGTTTGGGTATCAAATTTGATCGTAAGGCCAAAGAAGTCATTCCTAATGATCATACCGTTGCTTTTTGAACAGATTTCATAATCCTCACACTGCTCTTGTTTTGTTTGAGCGAAACTAAGGGGGATAAAATTACCTAACAAAATCAGTGTTAACCCCAGACAGATGAGTAGACCAGTAAATTGTTTTTTCATGCGAAACCTCCTTTAAATTTGCTAATTCCATAATGATGTAAAATTTGGTTTAACACACATCCAAACTACCAGATTGTATTAATGAGCAGTATTATACTAAATACTGCTTGCATAATTGTATGCACAATTATCTTCAATAATCTTCAATATTAGAGGGCGATTAAAGAAAATACAGCATTAAGCACCCTTATCGAACGGGAACAAAGGAGTTATTCTATACCATAAATCGAGAAAAAGTCAACATGACAGACTATGACAATCGAAGGCGACGGAAACGAAAAGGTTATCCATGTTTTACTACATCCGAAAACTTTGCGCTTTTGAGAGTAGTTTTTTGTGACCGATTTGTGACCATAGATTTGTAACAAAGTGACATAGTATGTCGTTTTGACGGTTCAAGAAATTAAAGACTATGTGATTTAAATATTTGTTTATAAGAACATAGAGGTTAAGGCTGAGGTGAATAAGAGTTGTGTTTTAATCAATTGAAACTAGAATACCACTGATTGAGCAGATTTTCTTAAATGGTAATGGTATCTATTAATGCAGGGTCGTCAACCCCAAGTCCCAATTGTGCAGCAGTTTTGATATATGTTGGTTCTCTTCCAGCACTCTTGAGTGAAGGGAGGTTCGCATCTTTTCTTTTCTCTTCAATTATTTGAGCACCTATGCGGTCTAAGGCCACGGGGTCTGTACCGATTAAGAGCCCTCCATAGTCGCATGCCCACTGGGGTTTAAAGGCGGGTCCTCCGTTATATTGCATTTTCAATGCGTCGCAGACGATCAGTCGCAGTTTACCTTTTATATACGAGTGGTTACTGAGGTCTGCTACGTAGGGATTACAGTTGTTGTCGTGATATTTATTGGGGTTGTGAATAACACCAAAGAAGTTTTTCATCCCGATCGAGACTCCTGCGAGATCGTGATCCTTCAATACCGGAACATTGATTATGGCGGTACAATATGAGGAGACAATCTGACTGAAGCAGCTACCGATACTACCAGCAATCTGTGGCTGATGGTCGTATCCTCCAGAGGGTAGCTCATCAGTGCCATAGCATTTTACACCACTCTTTCCTCTCCGTATATTGAAGCCTGCACTAACGAGTTCTTTGCTGAATCTTTCGAACACGATAATGTTGTGCTCTTTTACTCCTGCAGAGGTAACGCCCTTTATCAGCGACTCAATTATCTCTACATGGGGAGAAAATCTCTTTCCTGCCAAACAGTTAACTTTGATCCCAACAATATCGCTTTTCCTAAAGAGCTTTCTCCAGGCATCCATTGCTTTTTTCTGGTTGGTAATCTCCATTAACGCCTTATTAATGACATGGGAGATACGCGTCTTATCCACTTTACCGTGTGTATTGATAAAATTATTATCACGTGCATGTATTACTTTCGGTTGAGAAGATATCTCATCATCTGCAAAAACACTCCTCAGTAATAGTGGAGCATTGGGTAAGAGTGATGAGGCGCAGAAGCCTCCTCCTACGGTTACAATATTCCTGAGAAACCCTCTTCTTGAAGTTCTTTTAATCATAACGATAATTCCCTATGCGGTGATGTTGAGTATTGTTGTCTGATGTTGAGTACGTTTGGAAGCAAGGATGAAAATGAAGAATGGAATTAGGGTGTTAAATGTTGACCAGCATCTATAGATGTGATACTGAAGTTGTCGTAAGTCTAAAGGTGTCCATAATCCACACCGCCCTGTCACTTCCCACAAAGAAAAATAGTTAAGAGTAAATGGAGATTATGTGCTGATAACATATGGTTACATTCAAAACAGCCGTTATGACTTTATAGTTTCGACTGTATTTGATCAAGTGAAGCCAATAGATCTTCCATGACCATGTCTGATGAAGATGCCTTTGCAGAAAGTTCATCAAGTGCCTGAAGGAGCTCAGCGGATTCACTGGCTAAGCCCTTCGCTTGATCAATCAAATTATTCAATTTTTTCAGCAAAAAATTGCGCTCGACTTGGGTGTATGAGAATTGAGATGAGAGGATGATGTTCCTGATTGAATCAAGTGTTCCTTTCAGGTCACTATCACCGACTGCACCACCCTGAGAAACTTCAATATCGGGTGATGCTTCCTCCTCTTCATGTGATACCTGGAGCTCTTCATCTGATGCTTCCTCAACATCTGCCGTCTGTAACTCTTCTTCCATTACTTCTACTTTTTCGGACAAAGATTCAGTTGCAGTTTCTTCATCATTAAAGCTCATACCTCCATCATTGGTGCTCAACTGATTCCTTAACTCCTCAACTGTTTCTCTGGCTTCAATGAGGTTTTTTGTATAGCCGGCTTTGTCAGTTTCTAAAACGGCTTTCGCTACTGTGACAAGTGTAAGCTCTTCCTGGACCTCCTCTAGTTCGGCGGTCAACTCTTCGTTTGATTCTGTAAGATCTGCAAGATCAGATTGCAGTGAGAGGTTTTCCTTATGTGCTGTTCTCAATTTGCCAATCATCTCAGGTACTTTTAAGACTTCTTTTTTCCCAGCCAACACTTTCTGTTCCATGTGATGAACTCTCTCTCTTTGAGCCGTGTACTTTTGAAGAGATGTAACGGAAAGACCAAAAAAGAGTATGGCGCAAATAGCGAAGAACACTGTTGTAATCGAAAATAGCTTAACATTTCCACCGGCCATTATTCCTGTCTCCTATTAATTAAACAATGTATTAATGTATTAAAGTGTAAAATAATCGATGCAATTCAGCATGATGGCCTTAATCTATCAGATAGTTTTTTTTATGTCAAGTATGAATTTGTTAATATTTTTGTAAAAAAAGTTGTATTCTGTCTACGTGATGAGATAAAGATAGTAATTACTGGGAGTTGTTGAGACATTGCCAATTAATTGAATCTGTTTTCGTTCTTAAGTGTCAATTATTTAACAACATATGGTGATGAATAGAAAATATGTTACGTGATACCAGATACCCCATCTCCATGATTTACTATTTATGATTCTTACTTATTTTCATGTGTGGAGAGGTTGTAGCGTATTTTTTATAACGTATGGGAATAGTGGCGGATGGATGGTACAATTCTGTATGTACAGACTTAGATTTCGCTCTATTAGAAAGAATGTGAACCACCACGACCTGTAGGTATTGTGAACAAAGCTTATACATTATATATATAAGAAGAAAGCTGCCTAAGTACAAGGCGCGTAACAATTTCGTAACCAGAATGTACCATTGTACTTGAGGATTACGGAATTATTACAGAAACGCGGTAGATGGGTAGTTTTCGTTCAAACATTAGTTAAGGGTTTGTTACGACGGATCGTATCAAAGGGAACAAAGGGTGTCAATTGATTGTTTCAGTAAATTGGCGACAAGAGTCAAACTTAAACATGTTACGATGTACCCTGAAAGATGTATCTTTCAGGCGGAAGTGGAATAATACGTCGCTTTAGGTAAAGCCAGAAGAGCTTAACCTCTTATTAGGTACATGGGAAAGATCACTGTTGATGGAGAAGAAATGACACACATATGAAAACACTGTTTTTATTACTAGATGAGCGTAATATTGTGTATGTTTTTAATGGGTGTTTACACCAGGGTATGGACAGAGCGATACACAGAAATCTACCCTGTAAATATGCTTAGTCAATTTCCGTTCATGCACTTTTAATATTGAAGGAGGGAAGAAAATGGGTAAATCCATCAAGAGAAGAGAAATGTTGTTAGGTGCTGCAGCGGTTTTAGGTAGTGGACTGGGGGTTACCAGTCTCTCTTCACAATCGGAAAAGAAGAACTCTGCAGAAATTGTTTTAACTCACCATACGAGAAATGAAGAGTTGAAAGAGCCGGAAAAAGCTCTAGAAGAAGTTAAAATTGAAAATCCTTCAGCGGGAATAGGGGAAGGTGAACGACCATTTGATCGAGATGAGGAGACGTGGGCAAAAATCGTTAAACGTTTTTACGAACTCTACATGCCAATAAGAGTTGAAGGTAAGGGCGAACCCGATCCATCCCTTTTTTTGAAGGGACCCCTCGATCCAAATCTAATTTCTCTCGAATCCCATTTTACTTTTAAGCAACAAGAGATTGACGAAGATCTCAGATGTTTTCAGGTTGAGTCTCTCCTGTGTGAGGCAGCGGATTTATTAGAACGCGCAATGACACATCGCACTCAATGGCAGGAGAAAGCGGAGAAGGCAACGAGTTTACGACTGGAAATCCTAGAGTACCTGATAAACGATGCAATTCATCAAGAGGAGATAGAGGCAGGAAAGTATACGTTACCTTATAAGCGCAGTGTTGCCGAATCCAATGCACTAGCGGTACGAAAGAAAGGGGCACACGATGCTTCGATATTGATCCAATCCGCTCTTGATAAAAATTTTAGTATTGATGCGATGAATAAGCAGTCAGGTAATGTCCAACTGTTAGCCCTTCTGCCCTACTATCCAAGTCATGAGACACCGTACGTGAATAATGCCTTAAACATTAACTGGAACTTTAAGCCAGGTAAGTTTGCAGATCACGCAAAGAGCGCGGCTTTTGAGCAGAGTTTTTTCGATATGCATAATAGGAGATACGCACTGTACACCAAGAAGTATAAACATGATATGGAAAGAGATGTTGCGAAAGAGAAAGATGAGTCATTGAACCATCAAAAAGAGTGGTCAAAAAAAGAGATTGAATTTAAGAGAAGGAGAGCCCAAGCTGCCAGAGAGATTGGAGACTTGAAGCTCAGGTTGGCAATTGAACCGGGAGGTTCGCTCAATTTTGCGGATCAGATGGATCAGATCCGCCTCCAATTCGAGAGAGATTTCCGAAGTGCTCTTGCACGAATAAAAGTTGCTTATGAGGGGTTGCGTCTTATTTACGGTTACAAAAAAGAGATACCGGAGTCTTTGGCCCTTCAGTTGAATATTCCCCGAGTTGAGAGGTCTGTACGGCAGGATTCATATTCCCTTTTAGATGGAGGCTCTGCTTGGGTGAATGATGCCCTACAATGGCTGAACAGCGCTTCTCTACGTGATCAAGAGTATACAGTTTCGATCTCGATACGACAGACGATTGGTGACAAAAAGTGGTATGAAGGGAGAAAAGTTGGGAAATGGAAATTTCAGATCAACGAGCGAGCATTTCCAGATCAAAAGAATGTTCGGTTACGAGGTATTAATGTCTACGTTTCGGGGAGCCGTGACACAGGTGTATGGATGTCACGAATTGAACTGCCCAAAAGGAGCTTTAGTTATCACAAACATGGTCGTGTCGTTGATCTCGATCAGACCTCAATTCCTCCTATACGTATTGGCAGAGTCAGCGGGCGGAATACTCTGTACCGACCTGAAATTGCAGGTTCCTCCCTAATCTACAATGCGAGCCCATTTGGGAAATGGAAGGTATTTCTCAATGAAAAATCGACAGCAGGAAATGTGTTGGACTCTGATGAAGAGATTGAATTGGTCGATGATCTTGTGCTCGATCTTGAAGTAGTTGTGAAGTCGTAACGATGGGTACCGGGTTATGAGAAATGTGACTAATGTATTGGGCTTAGGGAAATATGCCAAGCTATTTTTCCCTGAACCCATAGTGCATTGATCGGATCTTGCGCGGTATAAGGTAACAATGCTCCCTTAGGACTTCCTTAGACGTTCATTTTCTGAAAGAGTTCATCGACATCTAGTTTCCACTGGGCTTGAAGACTGAGTTGTTGGGTTTTTTCCTACTCAGACTTCTGCTCATCTAAAAAAGAGATACCACGCACCTTTCGAGGCCATTAAAAGCCAATTTGACGGCAAAAGCACCACTCTTCTTCTGTTACTATTTGCATGTAAAACAAAGCTCCTGATAGTACTACGTTGAAACGGGAACTCCAATCCTCATTTAAATTCGCTCATCTCACTTTAACAAATAAGTTTCCTCTATGAATGTTTTTGTAGGAAGAAGACTTTCAGTGCGATTAAAGCGACTTGCATAATCAATTACGGGTTTATGGAACATATGTACGGTTCAAAAAACCCACATGACGTTCAATTAGTTCCGCTATCTCCGCCACTATAATTGTTGGATTCTTCCAGTAGAGCAAGAATAAATCAGATTTAAACCTCTCATTTGTAATTCAAACTTGTCCATGTTGGGTATCATTTCTGATCGATTGAAAAAAAACAACACCTGTTTTTCTTCGCATTTGTTATAGATGCATAACATTTTTTGTTATGCGTCTATAACAAAAAATTGTTTAAAATTCACACATTTTTATTATCTCCTTGACTCACTGGTACTTATTAGTTTGTTATTTGTGCAAAGAGAAAGTGGCATAGTATTTGTGTAAATTAGTACTTGAACACAATCCCAGTGGTTGAACCAAAACAATCCAAATTCAAGTATTTAAAGTTTTTACCAGAACTTTGTAAACAGTTTCCTGAGA
Source organism: Candidatus Scalinduaceae bacterium (assembly GCA_965222815.1). Lineage (GTDB taxonomy): Bacteria > Planctomycetota > Brocadiia > Brocadiales > Scalinduaceae > SCAELEC01. The sequence goes on along the minus strand of CBDCUS010000014.1, from coordinate 1,492,063 downwards.
AAGGAAATAGTGCACATCGGCTTAGAAGCGATTTACTCAGCTTGCACATATAAGACATTTTTTACTGATAGTTTTTTAGAATGACAATTCTGGTGTACATAGCTTCGTTGCTCTAACTAAAAAACCGGAGACAAAATGGATGTAAGATACATAGTAGGTAAGGTCTCTTCTCGATCTACACATAGAAAGCCAATGTACAAAATACTTTTCAAACAGAAAGGCAAGGAAATTTACGAATAGCAGCAATAGTAATTTCTTTTTTTTTAAAGTAAGGGGGGAAATTTTATGAATATCTTTCGCATTTTTTGGGGCATGATATCAAAGGGTGGTATCGTTATCTTTCTGCTCATAGGTTTATTTAGTATGGGATGTTCCGGGCTTCATCTCCATCAGCCACAAGATTTGGACAATGCTAAAAAAGCTCAGACTCACTTTCGTAATGCAGCACTCTCAGAGACGGTGAAGGAAGAGCGGAAACGACTTGCTCAGGTCCTGGAACAGGAGCTTGAACTCGTGCGTAAACATACATTCGCCCGTCGTGATGCACGGCTCCTTTTCATGATAGGTGAGGGTGAGACTAAAGATCCATGGAAATTTCTTCAGGAGGATATTAAAAAGCGTATTACAGAGCTTGGGCTTAGCATGGATGAGTTCCAAAAAACTGTGACAGCTTTGTCACAACAAAGTGACAGACTAGATGCTTTACTAGTAAGGACAAATAGATGGGAAGCTCGTAGAAAGGATAATCCTCAATTGCCATTATTGTCTTGCACATTAAAAAGCGGTGTTCCTGGGGAACCTGATGAATCTATGAAAGATGATGATCGAGAGAATTACAATAGCTATCGCGAAGCGTGCAAAGAATATCTTAAGGTGGCCAAACCTAAACTGGGTAACGAAGAATTAATCACAAAAATCAAGGCTGCTCAAAAGGAGGTTAAAAACCAAATAAAGGTCCACAAAGATGCATACGATATTGCTAAAAAGAACTATCTAGATGCGCTAAAGAAGCGAGATGAAAGTGAAATTACTAAGAGAGCTGAGGCTTTTAGAAACACGTTTGAAAGATTTGGGGAGTTATCCAATGAAATTATGAACTCCGAAGCACTCAAAGTTGCGAAGAAGGCGTTGGGGGAGACAAACCTTGGTCTCGAAGAAATCATCAAAGATCTTACAAGTGAGGCTACTATAGCGAAGCTTGAGGTTGAGCGTGGACAAATTTTGGATGTATTATCAGCAATTGTTGATGCTCCGAGTTCGATACCGAGTGATGCTGAAGTCCCTGATAGTGCAGTGGAGGTAGTAAGTGTTCTAACGACAGTTGGTAAGGCTCTGGAAAGAAACAGGAATTATCCTCCCGTGAGTGAATTACAAATTCGGGCTGAGCAACTCCGTCTGAACATGGTTGCTGCACTGCGCAGCAAGGCATTTTTCGACAAGGCGTTAGCTCTGATTGAGGAAACTCAGGAAGCCAGAGTTCAAGAACTCCTGTATCTTGCTCGTGTTGAACAGCTTAGGCGTCAAGTTGTTGGTTATAAAGATCCAGAAAATAAAGATTCAGAAATAAAAGGGTGTCTTCAAGAAGAACTCAAAGATAAGAAGTCCCTTGTGTTTGAGACAGAAGCGGGAGTAAGCGAGCGATGCAGGGAGAAGGTATTCAAACTTCTGGCTGCATATTCCAATGCATGGACCTTTGGTCGGGTGCCACAAGAGCAATCAGATTACCGATTAATTGCTCTTCACCATGAAGCTGCCTTGGACAGTAGTGAGATTGCCTTCGCACGTTGGGAAAACTTGCTTGGTGTACCCATCGATCAATTGGTTGCCCTGCATAATACCGGTATCCGTCCGGAGACAGTTTCCAATATTGTGAATGCCTTAGGTATGGGTGCCATCGCTGTAGGTGTTTTTGCTAACGACGATTAAGGAGAAAGAAATATGAAAAAAATTATAGGACTTTTTGGAGTTACTATTTACGGTTTTTTTTGTCTACTTACTTTGTGTCTTAACGGGTGTTTGACATCCGCTGGAGGTCAAGATGCTGCGAAGTTGTTGTCTGCACATGTGACTATTGTTGCAGAGAAAGGGAAGAGATTTGCAGATGCCAGAGATGAACTTGCCAAGGCACGGTTACGAAACTTGCAAATGTTAGAAAACAGTTTGGTGGAAATAGAAGAAGAGAATGCTATAGACCTGTATGCGTGGCGAGTTGTAGGAGCAAAATTCAGGATGGATCTATATGAAGGGATTATGGTAGCTACTAACGATGAGTCCAATAGACATCTCCTCAGAAAGCAACGCAGGGAACGCCAGGAGAAAGAGCTTGCGAAACGTAAGAGTGCGGTAAAATTTAAACAGAGTGAAATGATTGAATCTGCAAAAAAGCTGACTTTATTAGCTGAAGAAAAATCTTTGCGTGATGAAATTGATCGACTGAGAGACTTTACGCAAGAAGTTCTCGCTGAAATAGAGATGGAGTCTGAGGACGGTAAGTCTAATGTTGAAGAGGGGAAAAATTTAGCAGTCAAAATAGAGACAAATATTTCTAAAATAGATTTGAAGGAGAAAAAAAGAAAAATAGAAATACAATGATCATGAAAACTCCAACAATGTTAGACGTGTTTTTAATCTAAGAGTGGAGATATAAAAATTTTTTTCTAAATGGAGGTAGTGATTATGAGTGACATTAAATCAATGACAGATATGACGAAGGCAGAACAATTGGCTTCTCTTCAAGCTTATCTAAAGACTGAAGCTGCTCTTGAAGATACAATTGCTTTGTTAAATGCTCGTAAAGTCAATTTTGATACAAAAGAAAGTGATATAAAGTTAATCAGAATAAAACTGGCAGATGCGAAGGCTGATCTGGCAAAGGTTCGTGCTCGACTAATAGCATTTGAGGCTGGAGCACTTGCAATGAAACCGCCATCTGATGATGTTATTAAAACAATCTCAAAGCAAGCGGCTGAATTGGACAGGATGGTTGCCAATGCTGAGACAGCTGACACCATTGTGGCTGCTACAGAGTTATTAATCAAAGCGTGGGCAGAGACACAAGCATAAAAAAGACAATTGTTTTCTTGTGAATTAAATGAAATTTGAAGAGTTTGAACAATATTGTGAAATTTGTGGCATTGATGGTTAGTACACCTAACTGATTCAGGACGAGTGGATTGGTGTATACAAATCCATTCGTTGATTAATTAAACAAAAATTTAGAGCTTAACTTCCAGTGCAAACATAAATCGGCCAGAGCTAATTGGTTTAGTAAATAACCCTAATATTTTTTAGAGTGAAGGTGTTAAAGAATTCTGACAAATATCGAAAAGAGTCGATTATGTGTAATGCTAAAGTAGATTTTATTTTGCTTGAAATTTTCGGTGACGATATTTCAGAAGTTGAGATTATCAAAAACATCAAGATTAAATATCCTAATATAAAATCTACTTTAGCAATGGGAATCAAGAAGTGGTTTCTATGTCTTTTATCTGCGGAGCTAAGGGTGCTTTTTGCTCACCGTATTAAAGAAATTTAATAGCGGAAAGGACAAAAGCGATACTGAATAAGATGTAAATATTCTAGACAAGTTTCCATTGTAATTTTATTCCTACATATTATTGAACATAATTATACTGAATATATAGAAGGAATAGTTACTACCTCTATTCTTCAAAGAAGAAGATGGTATAGAGAGAAAAAGATATATTTGTAAATTAAAAGATTTAGGTAATGTTATTAAGGCTGGGTCTCAGGGAGATGTACATAAAGAAACTTTAAATCAAAATGCTACAGTTTATTTCTGTAATAGGGAGGAAAAGATGTTATTAAATAAATTCCTTTATAAGTTATTAGTGATAACGACTGTGTTGGTTTTTTATGTCTTCAATTCTTGTTCTCACGCTCAGGAAGTAAAATCTGTTGATGTAAAAGGTGATGAAGTATCAATTACGTTAATTGGGATAAAGGATACAACCAAGTTAAAAGTTACAATTGGGGGTAGGCCAATGGAAATTATCTCGATTGATAATCTATCAGAAGTATTGTTGTTGGTTAAGGGTTTAATTCCCAATGAAATCACGCCAAGGTATACAAATTTAGATATAAAGAATGATGGTATATCAATAGATTCTAGATATGTAAATATTACACCACGCTGGAATGATCCTGAGCTTATTGAGCTAAAACCCCTCGGTGGCATAGAAGGAGCCACGATTACTATCGTTGGTAAAAACTTGGGAGAAAACAGTGAACAAGTTAGTATCTTACTCGAAAGATGGGGAAAAGTAGCTGATAAGATGGTGTTCACTGAAATACGTCCTCCTATAAAACCCATATCTCTTTATCCTCCAGACGAAAAAGGACAACAAAAACTTAAATTCACGATCCCATCTGGAAGAGATCTTGTAGCAAAAAACTGGATTTCAAACAAAATCAAAATGCGAATCCGAGTGATTGTTAATGAAAAAACATCTAATTACAAGGTATTTAATGTAATCCAATCAAATTGGAAGTGGAAGACTATCACACTTTCTATTTTGCTTATTGTGGTACTTTTGTCGGTTTTAGGAATAACAATGGGAAAGTGGACATTCCTAAAATTAATATTGATTGAGAGGAAAACAAAAACAATAAGTCTTTCTAAGTTTCAGGCTTTCTGCTGGACAATCGTTTTTATTGGTAGCTACTTTTATCTTGCAATTGGAAAAGGACTTTTTTTAGGTACAGGCATGATCCAGGACTTTAATCCATCATTAATTGTTTTGATGTCAATTAGCTATGGTGGCTTGTTAACCTCTCGAGGAATTAGTACCTGGAGATCCAAAAATGATCTTGAAGGAAGTCCGCTGGGATTGATCAATTTGGTTTCCGAAGGTGGTGAAATCAGCTTGCCAAGACTTCAGCTAGTTGGTTTTACCGTTACTACCATTATAATCTATATTTATAATTTATCGGGTGCGAACCTATTTGTAGAAGGATTACCAGAAGTACCTCCCACGTTGCTTGGGTTATTAGGCGTCTCTCAAACTGGTTATCTTGGTGGCAAGGTGCTCGGTGGCCGTTTGGTTGTAAATTATGTCGTGCCAAGAAAAGTACAGGTAGGTTGTGGTCAAAATGCAGATCTAATCCTCACGGGTAGTGGATTTATTGCTAATACGAAATCACTGTTTCAGGGTGACAATCAGCTTCAAGATACGGTTTTTGAGAACTCTAACTCTTTGACAGTAAAAATACCAGAGTTAACACAGCCTGGCTGGAAACAATTAGTGTTAGTTCCTCCCACTGGTTCCAGTGTTCTTTTAAATGATATTGTTGAGGCGGTTGATCCTAAAATTGAGAAAGTGAAACGAGTTGGAGGCAAAGACAATCAAATCTTACTTACACTGAAGGATTTTAATCTTAAAAAGATAGAATGCACAATACCGGATAATCCGTCAACAATTATAGATAGAGATGAAGTCAACAATGTTGTGACTGTTGAAGCAGAAATGAAAATTAATAACAATGATAAAATTGAGATTAAAAGTACGGAATATCAGTTTCAGGCTGATATTATTCTAAAGGAGATTTTATAATCATATAGTAGGCTCCTTGAAATTGACAATATATCATAATAGTTAATACATATGGATAGTTGGAACAAAACAAAAATTATTATAGCTGGGTTTGCTACAATATTGGTTCCTGTTGCTCTTGGATTTATTGCTCAGGGTTTTTCAAGTGCAATTAAAAATCGTGAAATAGAAGGAAGGTTTGTTGAAATTGCTGTTAGTATTCTTAGCCAGAAACCATCAAAGGAACAGAGGAATATACGTGTTTGGGCAGCTCGAATCATAGATAAATATTCAGGTGTAAAACTTGGGGATGCAGAGGCTGACTTGATTGAATCAATTAGTCTTTCTGATGAAGAGGAGCAACTTTCATACTATCAAGCAATCTTAAATTTAGAAGAAGCTATTATTGATGTTATAAGTTTATTGGAAGCTCGTAGTGTAATTTTCGATACGAACAAAAAAGAACTAAGAATAATCAGGGTTTATTTGACAGATCTTAAGGCTCAATTAGCGAAGGTGCGAGCTCACTTAATAAGTGTCAATAGTGGAATGCGTCAACTTAAGGCACCAACGGCATCCGAGTTGGATCGGATTAAAGTTCTAGCAGGAGAAGCGGATCGTATGGTTGCAAGTAATTCTGAAAAAGTATTAGATATTGCAAAACGGGTTTTGGTGTTACTTGACGAACTAGAATTCATTAAGTAAATTGAATACTAAATGTCAGATTGGGGAGTAAAATGGCTACCAATTTTTGTCCTAATAACAGGTAGTTGGATGGGAAACAAAAAAACAGTTTGATACTGTAAGAGTTGGAATATTAATCAGATGGGATTTAATGGATTTTATGAAAATGAACGAATGAGGATATATTTACATAATCCAAAGATGTTGTTAACTCATGCGGATGAACTTATTAGTTGAATGGTTGAGCCTACAATTTTAACTGGAAACGAAGGGGATATATAAAGAATGAAAATTGGTAATTATTTTCTGGTTTTGCTTGCAATTTGCCTATTATTCGTGGTTGGTTGTCACTCAAGTAGACAAACAAGTGTAATTGGAGCGACAATTGTGAAAGAATCAACTGTCACGCTTGGTGTTACTAAAGAGTTTGCAACCGGTTCGGTAGACTCACCGGGTGTATTTGGAACAAATATAAAATCAGAGAAAAACCAACCTGAAGTTCAGGAGATTATTTTTGAAAAACCATTTAATGATCCGTATGATGAGATCTCTGGAATGGCATGGCACGATGACAATCTGATAATACTTCCTCAATGGAATGATGTTAAGAAAGGAGCAACGAAGTGTGTTTATAGCGTAAAAAAAGAAGATATTTTGGCTTTCCTGAGAGACACATCGGATAGCAAGCAAAAGAAACCAGTTACGTACACTCCTGTGCCTTTGGATGATAGTGCCATTATACAAAGATACGAAACTGAAGGGACAATATGTGACGGTTTTGAAGCTATTGCATTTAATGGTAACGAGGTATTCTTGCTTGTCGAACTAAGAGAAAATAAAGGTAGTGTTTTAATTCAAGGTAATTGGGAAACGGAGAGTAACAAAAACAGGATAGAGATTATACCAGAAACATTTGAATTGATCCCAACACAAGTCAAAAAATTTGACGATAATGGTAAATTCTTAGGAAACTTTCAGTATGAGTCTATAGTGATTCTGGATAAGAGAAATATTCTGGTTTTAAATGAGGTTAATTGTGAATTGTTTAAGTATAGAATTGAAAAGATAGGAGAAGAACCTTACGCATTTTTATTGCACAAAGGTGATGTTGGTTGGTCTAAAGAGCTCATTAACATTGAGGATACATACTTCAGATTTACTGATGCAACGGCTATTGATTCTAATAATGGTGAGTTTTGGATATTAAATTTCAATTATATGGGTGATGCACTTCCTCAACCGAATGATAATAAAGGTGTGGTTGCTAGACTTGTTCCATTTAAATACGTTAAAGACAAGAAAAGTATAGTAAAGAACAAATTAAAAAAGACAATTAAAGTTTCATGGAAAGAAGAACAGAAATACAACTGGGAGGGGGGTGTCCGACTTAAGGGGGACAGCATTGATGGATTTTTAATGATGAATGACGGAAATCCTGGAGGTGAAGAAAGATATAAACCTCGTAAGTATTTCGATTACGGTCATCTGGTATTTGTACCAAGATCTTAATCAGAAAACAAATCATATTGAATATTCTTAACAAGGGGCAGTACCATATTCAGTTCTAAATATATGTTGATAAGAAAAGTCTTAGGGTAGAGAGTTGTTCATAATTATATATCTAAAGGCTAGTAGTAATTTAAGTAAACATTTGTATCAATTATGGATATTAGAGTGGATGAGTAGTAACTGTTTAAATTACACCGATAGTAATATTTTGAGTAGTGAATAATTTATATCTATTAAGCAGAAATGAGTGTTCTCATCAAGAATCGTTTGCCGTTTTAAATTTCACTTTTCAGAATTCAATAAGGAGGGATAGATGATGTCTAAATTCAAATTTGTTCATGATACAACAAAGTTCAGTTTACAAAATGCGCATAGTCTGGCCTTGGCTGCCGGGTTGGCATACGAAAGTGAGAAAAAGATAAAGAGTACAGTAATAGATGAGTGGAAGTTTAAAGATTTCAAATTCTTTGATACTGATGAGACTCAGGCTTTTGTTATGGCAAATAACAACATGATTGTTGTCTCTTTTCGAGGTACCGAACCTACAAAGATTGAGGACTGGCTTACAGATCTCAACTTTAATTATGTCGACGGACCTTTGGAGGGAAGGGTCCATGACGGTTTTTTCACGGCATTGAACAATGTGTGGCAAAAATTAGAGAGAACTATATCACGTTTCAGGGCCAATAAGCCAAAATCACTCTGGATTACGGGGCACAGCCTTGGTGCAGCTGTAGCGACGTTGGCAGTCGCAAAGCTTCGAGATCAAGACCGTCCGGTTGATGGTCTTTACACGTTTGGTCAGCCACGCACAGGCGATCGTACGTTTGCCAGAAACTTTAACATGGAATTCAAACCGTACGCGTTCCGCTTTGTCAACAACAACGACATTGTAACTCGCGTTCCGCCAAGGGCAATGAAATTCAGCCATGTCGGTACATTTCGATATTTTACAGAATCCGGTGATTTAGTAGATGATATTAGCTGGTGGAATCGCTTTCTTGATAGGGTTCGAGGGAGAGTAGAAGACCTCCTTGAATGGGGGACAGATGGAATAAAAGATCACAGTATGGATAGATACATAGAACGTCTTGGCAAAGCGGTAGAAAAAGCGTAAGTGGAATTATAGAAAGAGTGCTGTGTAGTAGGGAATGTTACCACTTTTTTAAAGTGTCAGTGCTGTGGGAGAGATTTAATAAACTTCACTTTGGTGACTAGTATCACATATGTCTTATTAAAAGTATATCTAAGACCCGGGATGAGGTCGTTGCACACGGATTTAATTTTGCAGATTATTTCTAAATATTTCAGATCGTAGGGGTAGTTGTTTCGTGAATGCGTTGAATTCACTTCCTTTTATATCCATAAAAGTCGATTAGGTAAACCCTCTACATTGTATCAATGTTATTGAGTTCATATCCGATGTTGCTACGCAACTGAGGGATTCAGCCTTAGCTGATAAAGTGATAAATTGCTAGATATTTCACCTCTTTTTTGGCTCTGTTATGGCCATGTGGATTTCTTTTCTCACCGACTGAAGAAAGCCCACACATCTCTTTTTCTATTTGTTATAGACTCATAACAAAAAAAGTTATGAGTCTATAACAAAACGGAATCTTGAAATGCATTTATATCCTTTATGTCGTTAACAAATCCAGGTTTATAAACATGTGATTTTTAATAATAAAGTGGCACTCTATTTGTAATTGTCATATCTAGGTTTCTTTGGAAACGGATTAAAAAGAATTAAGAAAGAAAACTTTTTAAGAGGAAATGTAATATCTCTCAGAATTGTAGAAGTCTCAAAATTAAATTTTCTAAAATTACTGAAAAGGAGTGAAGAATGGCTGTACAAGCAAGTACTTTAAGAGAGTTGGCTCAGATAAGAGCAGACAATCGTGAATTTCTTAATCTAATCGTTGGTTCTCAAGGTACTGCATTGGGGAGGAAAAATTTTGATCTAAATGATAATCCAGCAGGAGATCCTTGCATAATTATTTATATACCTCATAAAATCAATTCGGCTTTACTATCAAACAATGCTACTATACCGAAAAAGTTAACATCAAACGATGGTAAGCTTGAAGCGCCAACAGATGTAGTAGTTACTACCATACCAAATATAGAAAAGAGTACTCCTACCTTAACGACTGAAAATAGGCAATTAATTAATACCCTACAGTGGTTAGATGGCCAATTAGACCATATTCCTTCAGGTGCACAGATAGGTGCTGGAACTATTGAAGACGATACATTATCTGGATATGTTGGGACAATTGGGTATATTGTTCATTCAGTAAAAAATCCCAATGTAGTTGGAATTCTAACTAATCAACATGTAGGTGCGCACTCGGGACACTCTTTGTATATACCAGGTTATTCACAACAGGCTTTTCGATTAGGAATAACACGAAAAACCGTAGAATATATACCTGATGATGAGTGGATTCAAGGGATTGATGAAAAATATGCTTTCGTACGTTGTGATGCAGCATTTATAGAGATTGAATCAAATTTAGTACATTTATTACGAAACATTGTTCCTGGAGTCGGACGAATGGGTGAACCTTTTCAGATTGATTTAGATTCAATGGACATCATTGGAATGCCTGTGAAAAAGGTGGGAAGAACAACAGGTTTACAACAAGGAACTGTTGTTGCGTTTGGGTATGGAATCACAAGTGAGGAGGATTACCTCGATCGTAGATTAGATAAAGAGCCTGCTAACTTTTATACAGATCTAGTGATTGGGCCTCGTAGTACAAGCACAATTTTCAGTGCAGGAGGTGATTCAGGATCAGCAATTTTACTGGATACGGACGATGAAAACAGTAATAGACCTGTAGCGCTCTTATGGGGAGGACGAAAGACTGATATAGGAAGGAGAGTAGGTTTGGAGGATTTAACTTATGGAGTTGATCTTATGAGAGTATTAAATCTACTCGACTTAGAGATTCACTAAATCCTGGACCGTTGAAATATTTTTCATATTAAAGAGTTTTCTGTTTTAAAAGGAGGGTGTTATGTCTGGAACGACTATGAAGGACCTAAAGTTAACCAAGGTGGTGGATGGTGATACGGTTAAAGTAGAGATAAATGGTAAGGAGGAATCTCTTCGCCTCTGTTGTCTCGACACTGAGGAGAGTTGGGCCGGTGGTTCAAAACCCGTGACAAATGCAGGAAAGCTTGCTTCGAAATTGGCTAAGGAATATTTTGGTGTTGGGGAAGATGGTTTTCCTGATGATGGAGTAGAAATCAAGGTTGATGTAGAGTTTGATACCAATGATCCTGTGCCCGAATGCATTAAGAAGCACCGAGGCAATTACGGTAGATTGATATGCTATGTGCATAAGGGCGGTGAAAATTATAATTTGAAGGCAGTAGAAAATGGTTGGAGCCCATATTTCGTTAAATATGGGCGTTCTAGATTATATAATAATGAATTTCTGGCTCATGAAGCAATTGCACAATCAAAAGCCCTTATAATTTGGGATCCTGCAACGAATGCTGGCGGTAAAAGTCGTGATTATAATGAAATGGTCCCCTGGTGGTATTTGCGCGAAAGCGTTATTCAGGACTATCGTAGTATTGGCATGCAGGGTGGTGTGCAGTCGGTGCGGCTTGATTATGAGGATATTGTTGCGGCAGCAAAAACGGGAGTGAGTTGACTGTTCTGTGTGATTTGCAATCAGGAGTTAACAAATGGCCCGGTGATGGTGCCTTAATATATGCAGGTTCCCAGCAACATACATTCAATCTATGGGTACCTGATAGGGACTCGCAATCTTCTCAGTCAATCCTGAAACTTATCGATATTAGGTATTCGGGAAGAGGCCGTGGATATGTATACGTGTCCGGTAAGGCGAGCCTTTATCCACAGAATGACAACGGAAAACCCCAAATAGTATTACACGATAGTAAGCAACTCGCAGACCGGCCTCCCGGTCTGTAAGATCTCTGGGAAAGATTAAAAAGTTCCAAATATCTGAACTATCTGATCCGCATTAAAGACTAAGAGATCTAACAAAAGAAAAATCTTAAGCAGGGTAATGTTGAATTATTTCAACACTGAAGTGGAGATTGTGGATGTGCAGATTTGAGCGCCGAGGTGTATTGGTTTACTGCCTGGTTGGCCTAACACTTCTAACCGGGTCACTGGGATGTTGTTGTGTCCGAGATCATGGGATTAGTCACAATAGTCATGTGTGTAATACGAGTAAAACGATACGGAATGTTGTGACCTCAGTGGAGAAAAAGGGTAATGTTACTCAATTACGTACCCTGTCTGATAGGCAAATAACCGCATATGAAATGTCTGATTCTCCCGTTGAAATTATCAATAGGATAATTATTGAGGAAGAGGATAAGAAAGCTGACAAATGCAAATGTAAACGAACAAAGTCTGTTGCTGCAATTCCATTAAAGATATTTATTGATGAAAAGAGAAACGATGAACTGGGGCAATTATCTATTGTTAAGGGGCTACCTACAGAACTTGTTGCGGTATCAGATGATTTAGTACTGGAACTTAAACCTGAATATCAAAAGAAAGCTGATATGTCTCTAAGAGCAATAAATATAGCAGAGAATAACCGTAGAATGATGCTTACGGGCAAAGAGTGCGGAGACATAATAATCACAAACAGAAGAGGAGACATAGTGAGGGTAAAGATCGTTCCGCTGAAGATTTTGGAAATAGGAGAGGCCGAAATTGACACGACCAAACCTTTTGCCATTAATAAGTGTAGAGAAACATCGGTTATCATTGTTTCAGACAGTACACCCTATCAAACCAAGAAAGATGAAAGGTTAGGAAAGAATGGGTTTGTATCTGAGATCACAAAAGATGCTTTGAATAAAAATAGGTGGATATTTTCCATTAGATCAAAGGAATTTGCCAAAGTAGATGAAGAATACCCTATAACGTTTCGAAACGGATGTAACGGAGAAGTTACATTGAGCGTAAGAGTTGAGTAAAGTTGGATAGTAGAAAGTTTAATTCAAAGTTGGAGTTTAACTATGCCAAATGAGGAAAAGGATGGATTGGGATTACCCCCAATCGGTGGGATTGTTATTGTTATAATTTCAATAGGAGCGATTTGGTTTAATTTGCCGCATCTCAAAAGTTCACGACCGGGGGAAAACGGGAGTCCTACACAAGTTGTAGATCTTGAAGACGTCAGTGCCCGTCTCTGGCAGGACCCTTTTGGGCCCACATATAAACATGAAGGGCATAAATCTCAACAAGATAGTATTCATTCACATTATGCCCTTACAAAGATGATAGCCGGTGAAGATAAAAAGAGAGGTGGGCCGGAGGCAATTCACATTATAGGTGTTATGGTAGAGGGCGGGAATTATTTTGAAAATGTTGAACAAAAACGGAGACGTAGATATGCAGTAGTATCTGCCCTGACTGCTTCCGGCTATATGCCAGAGAATGCGCAGAGGATTGGCTATATTCTGGGTGCCGGACATAAAGTATCAAACGGATACAATGTAGATTTGCCTGAAAAGATCCCCTATGAATTGTTTAAATACAATAAAAAAGGGGAATCCCCAAAAGAGAAGCCATTAATCGTATTACTTTGGTTAGATGAAGAGTTCTTTGGTTCGGATTTTCTTACAAAAATTAATGCTTTAACTGAAGTCCTGCATCTTAATGGTTCTAATAGTACACAGAAGGAGCAAGAGCAGGCAAAATTTACCATTCTCGGGCCAGCCTCTTCTACCACTCTTAAGTCGATGGTTAGAAAACTGGGGATGGCAGAAGTCAATAGAGATAACATAAGAAAATTCATTAAAAGCTGTATGATAATCAATATTTTGGGAAGTGCACAAACATCTAACCAAATACTTGATATTTCTAGGTTTGTATCCCTAAATAACCATATCAAAATTATTAGGGGAGAATACGATAGATGGCACAATCTGAAAAATCTTAAATTCACAATTCTGTCACCTACCGCTACAGTGGAGAATGAACTGCTGGTGGAGAATGTTCCTTCATGTGAAAAGGATATTGGAGAGTTGTTTAAGGATACCTTTCCAAAAGGACGGTTCTTCCGAACTATAAAATCAGATTATGCATTAGGGGAGTGTATATATGCTGAACTCACCTTACGGGGAGTTCAGCCGGGCAAAGACCACATAGTCTTAATTTCTGAGTGGGACACAGATTATGGACGTTGGTTACCACGATCTCTAGAAAGAGCATTTCAAAACAAAAGCAATGGGTTCACTGATGAGGCAGTGACTAAATATAGTTATATAAGAGGTCTTGATGGACATACGTCGGATGATTTAGCAGATGACCAAACCAGTCTCTTACAATTGATCAAGGATAGCCACATAACAGAAAAAGAGGACTATACGTCTAGGGGAAACACCAATCCATCTATAGGTAATAGTCAGTTTGATTATCTAGAGCGGATTGGGGAAAAGATCCAGGATAGAAACAGCGAATTAAGGAGAAAAGGTAAGGGACAAATTAAGGCCATAGGGGTACTGGGAAGCGATGCGTATGATAAGCTTCTTGTCTTGCAGGCGCTTCGGAAAAGCTTTCCAGGAGTAATATTTTTTACCACCGACTTGGATGCACGCCTTTCAGATCGTTATGAGACGCAATGGACGAAGAACCTTATTGTTGCATCAAATTTTGGTCTACAAATGCATCCTGGTTTGCAAGGTGATATCCCGCCGTTCCGGGATAACTATCAAACTTCCGTTTTCTTCAGTACGCGTCTTGCGTTAGAGACTAACTATAAAGTTCCTCTTTATTATGTGATGGAACCAAACATTTATGGAGTAAAGTTGGGTTATATCTACAATTTTATTCCAAAGACAGTTTTGTATAATTCCCAATTATTCAGAATACTACTCGGACTTAATATGAACTTTCAATATCATATTGATAGCCTTATAAGACCGAAAATTTTTGAGATAGGCAGACACAAACCTTGTGAATTGCGTCAGCCAAATTCCTCCTCGGATATGAATATAAGTATTTATCCTCCCTCACCTAAATTTCTTCCAGATACGAAAAAAATCTATCTGATTTTCTATAGTATTATACTTGGTGCAATCTTACTCGTGACTATGGTCTTCAAAAAAAAGGTGCAGATTCTTCTCTGGATACTTGTTTTCGGATATGCATTGATTATTCTATTATTCTATTGTTCTTATAATGAGTATTTTGATAAAGGCTTTTGGCTTGAACCTTTTACCTGGTTTGAAGGCATAAGTATGTGGCCTGCCGAGTTGTTGAAATGTATTTCAATTATCTGTTCCGGTTGGTGCTTGTATTATGCTTATAAAAAGTTAAAAGAAAACAGAGAAGTATTAAGTGAGAAATACTTTTTTCAAGACATTTCCGAAGAAGAATCTGATAAAGAAAATAAAATTATAAGGGTGCCTTCTGTTATTAAAGTTTTAATGATACTATTATCTTCTTTAGCATGTTATCTCTTTTTGTGGCATTATATTGAAAGTATCTGGGGGAAATATTGTAACTTGATATGGATTGTTACATTGGCTGGATTGTTAATATGGAGTATTTTCAACTATTTAATGAAGTTAGTAATATGGTGTAAGTGTAATGTTGCCCATTTATTTAGAGTTACTCTTTCAAGAGATCAGAAAAAGGGAAGGAAAGATAAGGAGAAATCTATTAATTCAGACGCCTCAAATCAAGGTAAAGACAGTTCTTCTGGAGTCAGTGCCAACACAAGTTCTGGGAAAAATGATAATAATGATAAAATAGCTAAAGAAAATAATAGAACTAACACGAACCATAAGGTAATCGCCACATTAATAATAATATCAACTATCATCTCAACATGTTTTCTATATTTTTGGGACTTTTTAGAGAACTTTTTAGGATCGTATTTTAATCTTATATGGCTAATTCCGATTGGGTTATTGGGTTTCCTAATTGTTTATTATTTTGACAATTTTGTGATATCAAGAAAATTGACAAGTGATAGAGAAGATAAAAATGTTGCTCAATATAATGCACATACAGTCTGGCGAGAGTATTGCAAATATGGTGAAGTACAAAATCGTTATTTTCGTTCCACAATTATAGGAGTTTTTTTTCTCCTCTTTTCAGTTTTTATTATTAGATTGTTTGGAGAACTCCATGTGCCGTTTCGAGGAGATAAGAGTAAAAATATTGACATGATCATAACCTATGTATCGTTTCTCCTCTTTGTGGTTTTACTTTTTTACGTAGTTGATGCGGCTAGGCTGTGTGTCAGGTTTGTTACATTAATAATGGGTAAACATATAACCTGGTCAGGTGAAATCAGAAGCAAATTTGGTATTATTTCCGGCATTGATAGTGTTGCCACAGATCACTGGCTAAAGATTAAGCTGATTGCGGAGAGGACAGAGGCGGTAAATAAATTGAGCAATTATCCGATTTGGGTTATCTTGTCTGTTTTTGTCTCATACATCACCTATTTTGATAACTGGTTCGTTCCTTTATCACTGTATATGCTTTTTGGTATCAGTCTGGCAATACCGATATTGTGCAGTTACCTTTTGCACCATGAAGCTATGGAGGCTAAGGATATTGCCTTAGAGGATCTAAATAGGCAGCTTATAAAAGAAACGACAAAACTATTTTCAGGGTACCAAAAAAGAGTTATAGACCAAATCAATCTGTTTATTAGTGAGGTGAAGGGAATTCGAAAAGGGGCGTTTGTACCATTTTTCCAACAACCTTTCGTTCGATCAATCATATATCTTCTTGGTATCATTGTGGCGGTACTCAGCCAATATTACTCATATGGTTATTAGTGAGTTCATTGTCTTATACGTGACTGACTAATGGGCTGTCCATCTTGTGCCTGGAACAAACAGATGAGTGTGAAGTATGAAAACTTGATTGACGCTATACAAAAAGAAAGTATGCTCTTTACATATTTTCTTTATTCATTTATATTGCTTGTTTTAGGATCTTCATTTGAGAGAACTGATTATAACTGTTCTCAGATTTATAGTTCAAATGTTCAGGATTTACCAAAAAATCAACTGCTATTCATTGGATAGCATTACCAACTCGATGCAAATTTAACAGTTGACAGTGTAAGATCGGTAAAAGGGGATGTGCTCTTATCACAAAAAGCATTATTGCTGCAAACGGAAAGATATAATCTTCGAAAACTAACTTTTAATTATTGCAAAAGAGATTTTAAAGTTGGAGGATAGGACAATGTTATTTATCACAAATCGGGCTATAAATGAAGATAAAGAATTGGTACCGGGTAGAAAGATTACATTTGATATTAATGATAACCGTTCCGCTCAAGATGCTTTCTTCTGTGAACGGAAAGGTAAAGATAAGTATGTAGAGTTGGGGAATGAACGTTTTTTTAAAGAGCTGAAAAGCAGTAAAGAAAAACAGATATTGATTTTTATTCATGGATACTCAAACCTGCCTGAACCAGATATTTTTCCACGTAGTTCAATGCTTCAGAGGTTGTTTAATGATAAAGAGAAGGGTTTCGTAAAAGTAATACCTGTGATATGGCCATGTGATAATGACTTTGGAGCTCTTAAAGATTACTGGGATGATCAAAGAGCCGCCGATGCGAGTGCCTTTGCTTTTAGCAGGGTTTTTGGCAAGTTTATGGAATGGAGAGAAAAAGGGGACAATATAGAGAACCCGTGTATGAAGAGAATAAACGTATTAGCTCATTCAATGGGAAACCGTGTTTTAAGAGAGTCGATAAGAGCATGGGCTAAATATGATAGAAATTATAACTTACCTATAATTTTTAGGAACAGTTTTCTTGTCGCAGCAGATGTTGTGAATGAAACACTGGAACCAGGTAAAGACGGTAATCTGATTGCACAGTGTTCACGAAACGTTACTGTTTATCACGCATCGGATGATCTTGCTTTGAGGGCAAGTAAGATTACAAATCTTAAAAATCTCATAGCCTCAAGGCGCCTTGGGCATACCGGACCGGAAAATCCCAAAAAGATGCCTAAAAATGTCTTTTCGGCTGATTGTGATGACGTCAATACCGTATACGATTTTCCAGCAGGTCATGCATACTTCTTAAATGATGAAAAAAAGTCCAAAAAGAGTAAGAAACTTATTTCCGGAGTGGTATTTAATCACATTTTTAATTCTATCAAGACAGGACGGGTTAAGGATGAGCCTCAAGGAAGTAAGAACATAATTCTCTCATAGAAGCAAGTAAAGCTGGTATAAATCACCATTTTCCGGTTAGATTATTGCGGCTTTTCTTTATTACCTAAAGCTCCCATTCCAACATGTTTTAGCGGTAATCCAATATGAACGAACTTTGAGATACCCGATAGGCTTGTCTTCGTGAGAACGGGGAAGTGTTCGGGTATGAAAAAGTCGCCTCGGAAAAAACCTCACGGGATACTACTAGATTAAATAGTGTTAAAGGAGTGAATACCATATTAAGGTATAGGTCTTCGAAGTTTTTCCTCATCTCTATTTTGCCTTCCACAAGCTTACAATGATGCTTAATTGACTTACCATTATCGGGAGCTAATTTAACCACCGGTTGCCGGTTCAGCTACTCTTAATTTTATTGCGAAGTTAATATTTGGAGGTTTGTTATCATGTGGAAACCGGTGGGACAATTTTCAGGCAGGTAACAACGTAACTAATCGTGTAATATATTGTTGTAATTCTCCAGATAACCATGGTATATTATTGCCCATTTTGGTTTGTATATTTTCAAAGAGCTGGCTATTCACCTTTGATTCGATACTATTACATCATATTGTCTATCGAGTAGTGCTTGTACGAATTCTCTGTAGTTAAATCAAATCTGCGGATGTAAAAACGCTCTGATTTCTTCTCCAGATTGTATGAAAGTGTTTTGAAGATTACAGAATTATTACAGCAACATAGGAGGTGAGTAGTTTTCGTTCAACCACAAAGTAAACCTATGATATTACCCTCATTTCTCCCGCTCTTAATTACGGGTGTGACCGGTGTTCCCGGGTATAACGCCTACAAATATTTTCACTCGAAATTTCCAGGCTTCGTAACGGCAATCCGTCCTGTTCGCTATTGGCCGCTACAAGGTGAAGGGATTGTTCCTCTTGATATCGAGGATAATCATGGACTTGCCAAGCTGATGAAGGAAAAAAGGTTCAATTCTGTCTTACATGCGGCCGGTACCTGTGCACTGAAATCGTGTGAAAAGAATCCGGAATTGGCATATCAGGTAAATGTGCAGACGGTGAAGAGTGTAGTGAGGATGATCGGCCATCGTGAACTTCGGCTTATTGTTCTTTCTACGGACCTGGTGTTTCCCGGAAAACCATCCGGTTCCTATTCAGAGGAAGATGCTGTCTCTCCCGTTACGGTTTATGGGAAAACCATGGTAATGGCAGAAGAGTATGTGGTAGACACCTATCCATCTGCCACCATTTTCCGCATATCCCTCCCGATGGGGATCAGCGTAAACGGGCACGCAGGGGCCATAGATTGGATACTGTCACGCTTTAAAAAGAGCAATCCAGCGACGCTCTATTACGATGAGGTCAGGTCCCCCTTTTACTGTGACGATTTTAACAGGATTGTAGAGCTTGCTCTGGGAAATCCTATGAGAGGTATATACCATCTCGGATCGCGAAGAGGGCTCAGCCTCTACCAAATTGGCCAGGTAATTAATAGAGTGGGTGGATACTCCCCACACCTGCTGCAAGGATGTATGCGCGAAGAAGCAGGGCCAATGCCCCCACGTGCGGGGAACGTTACCATGAGTTGCCAGAAACTGATTCGTGCCTTGGGCATAGATCCCTTTCGCAATTGGCCCTACCATGACGACCATGTCCCAAGTAAAGATGACTGGCATTTTGACCGTCCAGAAGATGTTACCTATTCTCCTCGTCATATTCACAAGTATCTTTACAAGGTACCCGTTACCGGTTGTTGAAACCAGATCATAAATTCAACGGATAAATGTTCTATGGTAAGAAAATCATCTATTCGTAAAATATTATTTCTATGCGTATCTATCTTAGGCTGCACCATCTATTCTGGCTGTATGCACTATTCAACTCCGATGCTGCCCAAGAGCTGGAAGGCAAATATGTGTAGTGCGAAGAGCCTAGAGGATACACCTGAACAGCCAAAACTCCACGTGATGGTTATGTATCACAAATACTCATGTTGGCATACGGCCCTGCGGGTTTACTGCCCTAAAAAAGGGTCTCTCTTTTGGGACCCGGGAGGGCGGTATGCAACAGAGGGGCGTCATGCGGGTTCGATTCGATTTAACGATGTCATTATTGAGAAGGTTCCAACCGTGAATGGGTATTTGGAGTGGAGAAAACGCATTCATACCGATGCTGTTGAGATTTTTGAGTATAATCTTGGGGACCATGAAGCCGAAGAGTTCTGGACCATACTTCGGTATGGTACCGAACGTTCGCATCCTAAGGGAGCATTTAAAACATCTGCGAACGGGGGGAGATGCGGTCTCTCTGTTGCTAAATTTCTGCACCGTTTTGGTGAGAAAATTGCGGAAGTGGATACTGTTTTTTTCCCTCACAATCTGGCAAAGCAGCTCTACAATACAGCCCCTGACAGGGTCATTATTCTTCGGCAGGAGCTTTTGTACTCTTATGAGCCTCCCAGTTCTTCAGGGGGGTAAATACGATGAAACTGTCTGGGTAGCGGTTGAATGAAAACTGCCCATCTCCTGTGTTGCTAATAAAATTCTGTAATCTTCTAGTAAATTAAGGTATGAGGAAATTGAATGCTACCTGAAATTGTCGGTTAATAAACCCTTCACTTCACTTAGGCTTGAAAAGTTAAAAGTGTCTCAAGTTTAAAGTGACACACCGACATTCATATTGTTTGAACTATCAATACTTAATCAATAACAGTACACTAATCAAGAAACTGCATGAATTATTTCAAAGCTTTTTCATTGGATAACGATTTATACTTCATATCTGTTTGAAGTATATGATTTATTATCCAAGTTTTTAAATATACAAGTATTTCTGTTGGGACACCTTCCTCATATGCCATAGCACTCTTGAAAAAAGCAATCGTTTTTTTCATGAATGCAGTATGTTGGTTTTTTTGCATAGAATAATCCGAATAATTGTGTGCGATTAAAAATTGTTCTTCAGTTTTAAAATGATATCGGGCGTATTTTGCCATTTCGACTAATGTTTCTGAGATTATGATTGAATCAACTGTTATGTTATTTGATTCAATCAATTTGTTTATTATCCTGATTAGTTCTTTGTGTTGTTTATCCATTTCCCGAACACCAACACTGAAGTTTTCATCCCAAATTATTTTTTCCAAAAATCCCTCCTTTTTTACAAAGTTGTTTCAAATGATATCCAAATAAACCTGTATTTCTAGAGAAAATTCAATATAATGCACCCTTATCAACTATTCCTCAACCTTTTAATTTTGACCACTGGTTTTATTGAGTGTTCCATTTCTCACTTAAATAGAAGTCAAAAAACCAGTTATTCTCCCTTTACGTATTGTCATTTTGTTCTAATAGTTTCAATTTTTAGGTGTTAATTTGGTTTTGAAGGTTTAACACCAATTTAAGAAGGTGGTGAGAAATTTGTATGCACAATATCGTGCATTTTATTCGCTCAATTTTATACCGGATTTTATCCGAAAATCACTATCAGATGAGTATAGTTAAATTCACTATGTATATTTTTCCCAATCTGCTTTATAAGAGTTGAAAACAGTAATGAGATATTGTAATTCAATCAACTAATCGTTATTTGAAAATCTAGACGTACAGATTTTGAGTGGAAGTGGTATTCTGGTAGGGACACTACTTCATCCTAAACAGTGCTTAGTTTTGACGCAGCGCATAGGTACGATTATGGAGCCCGGTTTGGTGCGCTTGATATTTAGCCGCAAGTATACACTGCTTTTGCCAACAAAAGAGCAAGGACGTTACAAGCGTTAAAGTTGTAAAGATCTGTAAGGCGGTAAATAGGAAATACAACAAGTTACAAAGTGGTAATTCGAATACCACAAACAGCATCGGTACGACTATTACCTTAAACTTATATTTAAATATATGTGAAATGTCAAGGCGTTTTTAGGAAATTCTTAATAGCACTGTAACAATCAGGGGGGATTTTGATCTTCCTGATGATGAGGACGAGCGAGTGAAGCATATTGAACACTCTGATGGATATACGGTTCTTCAACCCATATGAGTGGCAGATTTAGGAGGTTAAATTTGAAATTGTAGAGGAGAAATAGGATGAATTAATTGTTCTATTGAACTTGTTGCCATTCGCCTATTTTTTCTGGTATGCCGAGTGTGCATGGATCGCCAAAAAATGGCCAAAATGTGTGACCTCTAAGCAAATCGTCTATTGCATGTTGAGGGTCTGCATAGGTACCTAAACAGTGATCATCAAACATGATGTCAAATACGTTTTGGTCAGACATGATATAAAAAGTGCCTTTTGTTGTTTCGTAAGACCAGCATTTCATTTTACCTCCTTCCAAAAAATTTGTTTAACAGATTATCGGCAAACAGAGAGAAAACATAAGCACACAAAATTTTTATTATTGCACGGGGTATTATGTCGAATTTAGCGTGTATTGGAACTTCTTCAAATACGCCAAAGAGAGAATGTTAAAGACGGAAAAGGTTGTTATCTTATCTGTGGACATTGTCAAAAAAGGTGAGGGGTGATTGGTGAGTCTATAATCTGAAAAGGGACATGTGTGGTTATCAACAAATGAATTTTTCGATATAAAGCAAAGATAAGTATAGTAGGAATCAGTGGGTGGATTAATAAGGGTGAGGTTAGCAGGTTACAAGGGGGGATAGAAAAGGGGATATTGTAAACGCAAAGGAAACTCAAAGACTTATAAGGAAGTAATTTGGTTGTTAAAATTTCACTTATAGCGTAAAGGGTACCTGCCAGGGTGATCTACAATTTCTGTGGACAGGTCAACATCGAGCTCCGGCCAGAAAAGTGGTGATCGTGTATCAGATTAACGTGTATTATAGATGATATTTTGGCATCAAAAAATCAGGGATATATTCTTTACAGGGTGAATTGGATGCAGGTTGTATTTCGGTTAAATTAGCGCTCGATATTATTGCAGAGAGAGTTAAGGGTTGTTTACACAAGGATAAGGCTAAAGGTAAACAATTAGGTAGACATAAGAATATTGTTGACAGAGAAAAAATAAAAGGGTATAGAAAGCAAATTAAAACAATTGAGTATACCCATCTGATAATGATTTTCGGACAAAATCCGGTATAAAATTGAGCGAGTATAACTACAACCAGGATTTTGTTTCCAGCCCGCCCGGCCTGCCAGCCGTTCGGACGGGTAAAAGCGAAAACCAAATCGATTTTAGTATAGATAAACAAGGAATTAGAATTGTCATCGAGTCATGTCTATAGAACATTAAAAAAGCATGTTTCAAAAACAACTAAATGCTGAAAATGTTTTAAATTAAAAATAGCCAGAAATTCTCAAAAATACCCTATGCTTGAATTTCACCCTATTTTCTTGTTTTGTGCAGTTCTGCTGTTTTTCATATTAATATTCTCCAATTGGTTATTTTGCAAAGTGAAGTGGAAAGAATTTCGGAAGCTCATAAGACAAATCTTTACTCTTGATAGCGAAAATGATTATTTACGGTATTTTAATATTATAGCTATACTGTGTGTCATGGCACTTATTATTAACGCGTTCTTTAATTTTACTGAAGAGATAAAGTCGGAATTAATAACGAAACAAGACTTAAAGAATGCAAAAATGATGTTTAAGGAGCAAAATACAAAATGATACTCCTTTTTAAAAGGGGGTGTATATTTTCTCTTGTTTTATTATATTAAAAGTTGAGGATTTTGTGATTGAGAAAATTCTAAAGTTCATGTGAAATTGGGTTCTGAAAACCGAAAACTATTTTGTGATGGGTATAAACCCATCACAAAATGTATCTTGATGGACGGTTCGGGGAAATGTCCAACTCACATTATGATTACTTGTGGTTTTTCATCCAATAGACAACGTAACTTGCTGTAAAAAAGCTTAGAAGCTTTGAAACGTAGTTATATCTGCTTACTAAAGGACTTCAACTGCACGGAACGTGTTTGTTAGAGTATCAATTTCATATAAATATTCATGTTCTGTTTTATTCTTAACGGTTGCATAATGGAGAAAATATGAAAAATGACCGATCTTTTCCAGTCTGAAATGAGAAAGATCGGAATTTACTTCCATTTTCCTTAACCAACCATAGAGAATACCCTTTTCATAGGAAATACGACGACGCATGTAATAGGGATCATTATGCACTTCTATCATCCTTAAAATCATAGACCTTTTTGATTCTTGATAATTTTTCTGTTTCTCGTAATTATTTATTAGCTCTACTATATCTTCCTGTGATCCATTGTTCAGGATCTGTTTTGTTTCTCTAAATTGAGAAGAGGGTAACTCATTAACGTAATCTTGAAATATCTGACTATCGATAGTTTTAATATATTCAGAATACATACGATGACCAGCTAACGTTTCCTTGATATAGTTCAATTGAGCATTTGGTTCAGGATCAGAAATATTCATTACCGATGTCTCAGGAAGAGAAGTGTTCGTTGCTGGTTCTGAACACACCCCGTCGGTAGCAAAAAACAGAATGAATAACATAAGACAACATAAAAGTTTTCCCATAATATAACTCCTTTAATAAAATATGTAACACACTAGAAATAAAGAAAATAACATAAAGCCACTATCCGTGTCAATATGACACAGCATGACAAAGAAGGAAAATCGGGACAGGTGGAACAATACTTCATGGTTAAAGAAGTTTTATTAAAGATGAAAAAGGTTTGGGGTGGGGTATCAGCGAATCCTTGAAATATTAAATATTATGGGAGATTAAATATATCTCCTCTTTATCCACACGATAGGTTTTTTATGAGCAGATACGAAAGTTCACTACGAAAAAGAGGAAGAAATGAAAGTTAAAGAGCTTAAGAGTGTTGAACGATATGATATAGGTCAGCGTCATCCGGTTAGGTTTTTGGAAGGCTTACTTATGTCATATCCGAAAGCTTCCCTGTTTTCATGCGGACAAGCTTATCGGTTATCCAGAGGTTCATTCGTCCTAGATTTCCGCTAAAGCTGTACCCGCGGACTTTAAGCGTGGATCATGCGGGAATGACAGCTTTGGGACAATAAATAAAACACACACACATAAACGGACACTACTGAAAAAATCTCCTATTTTTGACGTTCTGCATATCTTGCACCTGGAAACAAAAAGAGAGCGGTTAATGTGCTGGATAAGGTAATGAGGAAACCAGAGCTTGAAAATTTTGGGCACACTTTGGGTACAGTACCAGACAATCACTCCATTTTGAAAAGTGATAACTCCTTGTGAATATTGATCGGGGCGACTGGATTCGAACCAGCGACCTCTTGGACCCCATCCAAGTGCGCTAAACCAAGCTGCGCTACGCCCCGAAAGATTAGATGTGTGAATTACTATGACTGCAAACGTATCACCATTTAGTGTTAAAATACCTGCTGACAGCATCTGTCACTTCAAAAAGGATTCTAGCTCAGCCTATAATTTTTGTCAATAATTAAACGCGAGCACTTATTTATTTTGACTTTGTAATAAATTAGCATATAATGACTTAACATTTTTTGAATTCTTGTAAAACCTTTTACAGACAAAATGAAAAATACTGACAAAAATCCTGAAAAGAAAAAGCCGAAAAAATTAAAATCTAGGAAAACAACTTTCTCAATCGGATATCTATTTCTCTTTTTAGTAGTATTGTATGTTATACAGATTTTTATGTCTCCAAAAGCTGACGAGATTCCCTACAGTCAATTTAGAGAGTATTTGAGTGAGGGGAAGATAGTTGATTGCTCAATAGGGGAGAGGGTTATCAGGGGGCACTTTAAAGAGTCTTCTTCTGATAAAGATCTCCCAATCGCCTTTGTTGCCGTTCCCGTTCACGACCCTAAATTGGTTGAGGATTTGAAAAGTCAGAACGTTCATTTTAAGGGTGAGATTGAAAATACCTTTTTTCGAAACATGATTGTGTGGTGGATTTTTCCCTTTGCCATTATAGCATTGGCATGGTTCTTCATTTCTAAGAAGATTGGTGGAGTGGGTGCTCCTTTTATGTCTTTTGGAAAAGCCAAGATCAAGCTTTATGCTGAACAAGATGTGAAGAAGACCAGCTTCGCCGATGTTGCAGGTTGCGATGAAGCAAAGGAGGAGTTGAAAGAGATTATCGATTTCTTGAAATATCCACAGAAGTTTCAAAAGCTTGGTGGCAAAATACCGAAAGGTGTACTACTGATCGGTCCCCCTGGGACGGGAAAGACCCTTTTGGCAAAGGCTGTTGCGGGTGAATCCGGTGTCCCATTCTTTTCGATAAGCGGATCGGATTTTGTAGAAATGTTTGTTGGTATGGGAGCTGCTAGGGTGCGTGATATGTTTGAACAGGCGAAACAGAAGGCACCTTGCATAGTTTTTATTGACGAACTTGATAGTGTCGGGAGACAACGCGGTGCCGGTCTCGGAGGTGGTCACGACGAGCGCGAACAGACACTCAATCAACTTTTGGCAGAGATGGATGGTTTCTCTTCTCAAAAAGGGGTCATTATTGTAGCTGCAACAAATAGGCCTGATGTTTTGGATGGCGCCTTGCTTCGCCCGGGAAGATTTGATAGACAAGTTACTGTTGACAGACCTGATTTGAATGGAAGAGAGGCTGTTTTAAAGGTGCACGCAAAAGAGGTAAAGGTTTCTCCCAATGGAGATCTGAAGGTAATAGCAAAACGGACACCAGGCTTCTCTGGTGCTGATCTTGCAAATGTTATCAATGAAGCGGCGTTACTTGCCGCACGTCGTGATAAAAAATTTGTTGAAATGGGAGAGCTAGAGGAGGCAATCGAGAGAGTTATCGCCGGTCCTGAAAGAAAAAGCAGGGTAATAAGTGAAGAAGAGAAGAGCATTGTTGCGTATCATGAGTCTGGACATACTTTGGTTGCTGCACTATTACCCCATTCTGACCCTGTTCATAAGGTATCGATCATAGCCAGAGGTGCTGCTGCACTTGGGTATACATTACAGCTACCGACAGAAGACAAATATTTAACAAGGGAGTCGGAGATCTTAAATACTTTGTGTGTCCTCCTTGCCGGGCGTGCTGCAGAGGAGACTATCTTCCACGAGTTATCTACCGGTTCTCAAAATGATCTGGAACGGGCAACAAAACTCACGAGAAACTATGTGTGCAGGTTTGGAATGAGTAAAGCACTCGGTCCGCAAACATATGGTCGACAACAAGGGAACGTTTTTCTTGGACATGACCTTGTCCAGGAAAAGGAGTATAGTGAGAAAACTGCTATTGAGATTGACGCAGAGGTAACGAGGATCATCAAGGAATCTTACAATAAATCAAAAACCTTAATAGAAGAAAACAGGGACAAGCTCGAACTCCTTGCCAAGAAGCTAGAGGAATTTGAGGTGCTGGAAGGTGATCAAATTCTGGAACTGCTTGAACTCAAAGCAGAGAAGAAGAGAGACGATGGTGGGAAGGACGACCTAGTTAAGAGAGAAATCGCTTCTTGAGATGTCAATTGGTTTGGGGGGAGGGGTAAATAATAATCTTGCGATCTTTATAATTTGCTTAAAAGTTCATCGGGGATTGTGAAATTTGCGTATGCACTCTGAACATCGTCATGATTTTCTAGTGCCTCCATGAGCGATACAACCTTTTTTACATTATCTTCATTCAAGTCAATAGAGTTTTTGGGGATCCAACAAATTACCTCTGAGTCGGTCTCGATGTTGTTTTGTTGGAGTACACCTTTGAGGTTATTTAAATCTTTCAAATCGCAGATAATTTGATACTTATCGTCGACAATTTCTAAGTCTTCACCACCACCATCTAAAACAATTGCCATGAGCTCCTCTTCGCTTGTTACATCGAGTGGAACGGTGATCATGCCTCTCTTTTGAAACAACCAGGCTACACAGCCTGACTCACCGAGATTTCCTCCACATTTGTCAAAAATTTTTCGAATTTCTGATGCCGTTCTGTTTTTATTGTCAGTTAATATCTCAATTATTATAGCGATCCCACTGGGCCCATAGCCTTCATAGAGGCATTCATAAAGCTCAGAATCACCACCCAACTCACCGGTACCCTTCAATATTGCCCTCTCGATATTGTCTTTCGGCATATTTTCCGCTTTGGCGGCATCGATGGCATATTGGAGTTTAAGGTTCATGTCCGGTTTCCCGCCACCCTGTCTTGCAGCAGAAGTAATAGCTTTGGCAAGCTTGGAAAAAATTTTTCCTCTCTTTGCGTCAATTGCACCCTTTTTCCTTTTAATACTCGCCCAATGCGAATGTCCGGCCATTAATTGAAACCTCCTTTAATCGAGTACTTATTATACCACCACTCGTTAACGAGATGGTCTACTAATCGTAATCAAATAACAACTAACATGTGAGTGGTTGAATGAACATATTCCTTCTACTGTGTGAAGCAGTAATAGTTTTATCATGAAATGGATAAATGGTTGTTTATTCCGGTAGCGACATTACCACACCTTCTATCTAAACAGTCTCAGGTAGAGCGCTAGAAATAGAGACCGTTAAATACACTGTTATTTATTACTGAATGAGGCTGCTTAAATCCCTTTCCCGTCCTTTTTGGTTATCGGGCAAGCTTTCTACCATCTTTAGATACTCCAGCTTTTCGAGTCTTCTCCGGATCATCTCCATACTCTTCGATTCACGGGTATCATTGCGTACAAGATAGGGGGGGAGATCCTTTGTCTGTTCTTTTAATAAATGCAACGCACTGTTCCAGCGATCTTTTGCCTCTTCCCAGCGACCGAGACAATAATATACCTCTCCTATGTGATACAAAATTTCAGAGTCTTCGGCATACTTTGAGGCCTCAAGAAGAGTTTGCAATGCGAGCATCATTTTCTCACTATTTCCATTTGTGGCAAGTTTATAATAGGCCCAACCCAAACTATCGAGGTATGCACCATTTGTTGGTTCCGATTCTAAGGCTTTTTCAATCAAGTTTATGGCTTCATCCAATTTTTCTCCTCGCTCGACGAACAGGTAACCGAGAAAATTGTTTGCCTGGTGACAGTCAGCATCTGCAGAGAGAATTTTTCGTAAAAGCTTTATGGTACCTTCGTGATTATCCATGTCATAATAGACATTCGCCATCAAAAACTGTATTTCTTGTAACGAATCTTTGTCGATCTGATTTTTTAAATAGGTTCGGGCAGTTTTGAGTGTATCGATAGCTTGTTCCCTCTCTCCTGTCTGTTGGAGGAGTTGGCTTAATACGATATACTCTCTTAAGTTTTTGCTTCCATTGTTTACCCTCTCTTTCAGTGTTTCACACACCTTTTCTCTCTCTTGACGCGTTAACTTAAATTTTTTTGATTTTTCATAGATGTTTGATAGGCTGAGACGTATATGCCATGCATCACGGTGTTTTTCGAGTAAAGGTGTGAGCTCGGAAATTGCCTTATCAAAGTCCTTTAACTCTTCATAGCAGAGGGAGAGGTAGAGGTTTATCGATTCTGACTCAGGGGTGATGTCCCTTACTTTGAGGAACTCATTGATTGAATCTTCATATCTTTTCCTTTCAAAGTAAAGCTGTCCCAGTTTGTAGTAAATGGTGACCGGTTTGTTAGTCAGCGAATCGTCGATGATTTTGTGAAAGATCTGCGTTGCATTTTCTAGGTCACCGACCTTTAAATAGAGATTTGCAAGTCGATGCAGCATGTCAGAAACAAAGACCTTCTCAATGATCTTATTAGCCTGGATATTATCTTTAGCAAGTTCGTATTCGGTAATAGCTTTTTTCTCATCCCCTTCGCTCTCGTAGATCCCTCCGAGTGTATAGTGAACGGCAAAATCATTGGGATTGAGTTGGGCTATCTGTTTTATATGCGCAAGTGCTAGATCATTTTTGTTTATTCTAAAATAGCATGTTGCCAAAAGATCGTGCATTTTCTCAGAATTTGGGTTTATCTCCAGGGCCTTTTGGAAAAATGTTATTGCCTCTTCCCACTCTTGTTCAAGCATGAGGTAGAACCCTGTACAAAAGTTTGCATAGACTAGGGGTTCATTGACAGCAGACATTGCAGTTTGCTCAACTTTTGGTGTGTCCGCATCAACCGGTTCGCAACGAAACTCAAGTGCGGTGGCTACCGTAATCAAGAGAATAGCTCCTATCACTTTATAAGCGATTTTGTAGCGTTTTTTCAGTAACATAATTTCTGTTAAAAAGAGATATTTTAAATTGTGTATAGAGATAAACGATTATTTTGATACTATTCGGTTACGCAACGAATGGACCACACGAATTAATGTATAGCTATGGAACGATCTTGTTTAATGGATATTCAATAATACCCTCAGCACCAAGGAGTTTCAATTCAGGAATTATATTCCTTACAATTGATTCATCTAACACCGTTTCAACAGCATAACCAGCATTGTTAGCAAGGTGGGAAACTGTAGGTGTTCGTAAAGCGGGAAGTTTTTCTAATAAGGAATCCAGAGCATCATTTGCAATATTCATTTTTAACCCAACTTTGTCCCGTGCGATAATGGCTCCTTGAAACAGTATGCCTAAACTTTCTATCTTCTGTCTCTTCCAGGAATCTTTCCATGCCGTATGGTTTGCTATGAATACGGTACTAGATTCTGTTACGGTATCGATGATGCGAAGTTTATTGGCTCTAAGGCTACTACCGGTCTCCGTTAATTCAACAATAGCATCAACTAGATCCGGGGCTTTTGCTTCTGTTGCCCCATGAGAGAACTCAACTTCTGCATTTACCGAGTGCTTCTGAAGGTAGTTTTTTGTAACGTTTACCAGTTCAGTTGCGATTCTCTTATTTTGAAGATCCTTTACTGACTGTATCGAGGAGTTTTCCGGTACAGCCAAAACCCATCGAACCTTTGTTAGTTGTTGCTTCGCGTAAACTAATTTTTCAATACACCGAACATCCGAACCAGCCTCTTCTACCCAATCTTGTCCCGTAAGACCGGCATCGATTATTCCTTTTTCAATGTACCGTGACATGTCCTGGGGACGGATTAATCGTATTGCCAATTCACTATCATCGACAGTAGGGTAATATGAGCGGCTGCTCACATAGACAGAATAACCGGCGTTTTTCATCATTGATATTGTTGAATCTTGCAAACTTCCTTTTGGTATGCCAAAATGTAATGTATTCATGATTTAATTGCTCTTTGTAAAAGTTAATTGTCTTCGTTAACCGCTTTTTCGATTAACGATAAAATCTTATTGCTCTTTGTTTCCGAGTCATCTAAAAAAAATGACAATGATGGGGTATTACGCATTTTCAAGTGTGTAGCCATTTCAGACTGGATATGTCCTTTTGCGTGATTAAGTACTTGTAGTGTCCTCTTTTTTTCAGTTTCCCCACCATGTACCGTAATATACACCTTCGCATTTCTCAGGTCTGGTGATACCGATACTCTGGTCACGGTTAACAAACTTAACCGAGGGTCATACATCTTATGCAAAATAATGTTGCTCACATTATGTTTGACTATTTCACTTACTCGATCTGTTCTTCTTGTCATTGTTAAATCAATTCCAATTCATAGTGTACCAATTGAACTTGTGGGAAAAAACGAAAAAAATTAATCAGCGATGACAATGTGCTGTTGACGTATTTTCTATCTGTCCCCACCATAGCAATGCTTAACGTAGAGTATTTGTGATTGTCCTGGGCCTTTGTTTCAGAAATTGAGACGTTAAATTTGTTCCTAATTCGATCTTTTAATGACTTGATAACTCTGCGTTTCTCTTTTAAAGAACGAGAACTTACAATAACAACGTCAATACTTAAAGTCCCTATGATCATGGACAAACATTATATTGAAATATATTGTGATGACAGTGAGGAGATGGTTACTGTCTTGAATACGACAAAAATGCCTTCACTTATTTCAGCGTGCGTGCAACTTGATGAACTTCGTAGGATTCGATAATATCTCCTATTTTGATATCATTATATCCCGCAATCTTAATACCACACTCATAACCCGCTTTTACCTCTTTTACGTCATCTTTCACTACTCTCAAGGTTGATAATGTTCCATCATACAAAACGACATTGTCGCGTATTAATCGAACAAAGGAGTTCCTGGTTATCAAACCACTCTTTACATAGCAACCTGCTATATTACCCAACTTTGATACCTTGAAGACCCTCCTGATCTCAACCTTCCCTGTTGTTTGTTCAATCTTCTCTGGCTCTAACATCCCTTCCATGGCAGCCTCTATATCGTTTGTGGCATCATAGATAATCTTGTACAGTCTTACATCAACACCACTTTCCTGTGCCAATATGCTCGCTCTCTCTTCAGGTACTACATGGAAACCGATAACGATTGCATCAGATGCATCTGCTAGCAGTATATCGGTTTCAGTAATACCACCGACACCGCTATGTAAAATCTTAACTCTCACCTCTTTGGTAGAGAGTTCTTCCAACGATTTTTTAAGGACCTCAACCGAACCTTTATAATCGGCTTTTAGTATTATCTTAATTTCTTTAATTTGCCCCTCTTCAATTTTTTTGTAGAGATTGTCTAACGTGACATGCTGACGCCCCGTTAAGGATATTTCTCGCATTTTCCTCTGTCGCTTCAGCGCAATCTCTCTTGCATTCTGGATGTCTTTTACGATGTAAAATTTGTCGCCCGCCTCGGGGCAGTCAGACAAACCTGATACGACAACTGGAGATGCCGGACCAGCTTCCCTTATTTCCTTACCTAGGTCATTGTATAACGCTCGGACTCTACCATACGCTTGACCACAGAGAATGATATTTCCTTGCTTGATAACACCCTCCAAAACTAGGAGATTTGCTATCACACCTCTGCCTTCATGGATTTGAGCTTCTAAAACAACACCCCGTGCCAACTTTTTTGGAGACGCCTTGAGGTCTAACACTTCAGCTTCTAATAATAACCTTTCCAAAAGATCATCTAACCCTTTTTTCGTAACAACTGAAGTTTCTACCATTTGCACCTTGCCACCCCAATCTTCTGGCATTAAATCTAAGGCGGATAACTGCTGTTTTACCTTTAAAACGTTTGCCTCTGGCTTATCAACTTTGTTTATAGCTACTACTATTGGTACCTCTGCTGCACGAGCATGATTTATTGCCTCTTCCGTTTGTGGCATTACTCCGTCATCAGCAGCTACTACCAATACGACAATATCTGTAACATTTGCTCCCCTTGCTCTCATAGCGGTAAAAGCTTCGTGCCCAGGTGTATCAAGAAAAACAACTGATTTTCCATCGGCATCTACACGGTATGCACCTATATGTTGGGTAATTCCGCCAGCTTCAATAGATACCACGTTAGATTTTCTAATATTGTCTAGTAAAGATGTTTTTCCATGGTCTACATGACCGAGAAAAGTCACAATAGGAGCTCTTTGTTGTAAGTCGGCACCGTTCTCATCATGATCTTCAAAGAGGAGCTCTTCTTCGATATCCTTTGCCTGGACCAAGACAATCTCAACATCATGCTCTAAACCTAACATCTCAATGAGATCGTTGTCCAATGTCTGATTAATCGTTGCACAAACGTTATGGTCGATAAGTAGTTTCGATATGATATCGTTGGCTTTGACGCCCAAGGCCTTTGAGACATCTTTAACGGAAGCGGGAACCTCCAAAGTTATTTTGCTAATACTCTCTTTTTGCGGGAGAGGTTTTTTCTCTTTGGACGTCTCTTTTACCTGTCTCTGGAAAGTACCTCTCTGTTTTTTGGGGGAAGATGATACCCGTGTTACGTCTTTCCACCTTCCCTTTATTAAGCCCTCTCTAGCTTTTTGTTTCCAAGGCGGGATACGTCTTCCATCCTTAACTGCTGTTGTACTCGCTTTGGCTTTTGTTGCAGTAGCATTACCCTCAGCAGGTTTTGTCTCTCTACTCTCTCGTCTCGTACTTAGTTTTTCTTCGTTAATAGCGACCTCCTTCGTCTCCCCTTCTTTCAATTTGCTGCGTAATAAGCTCTCCTGTTCTCCCGTTAAAGAGTTTGCATGATGCTTAATTTGCACAAGCCCACACTCTTGGCATTTTTTTATCAACAAACTGCTTTTTATCCCCAAGTCCTTTGCAAGTTGGTTAATTCTTATCATTGTTATCAAAAGACTCCTTTATGATATATACTAAAACCGATTTGGTTTTCGGGTTTACTGGAAAACGGATCTTGGTTGCAGTTATCCCCGGACAAAAGGCGCCGAGGACTTTACTCGCTCAATTTTATACCGGATTTTATCCGAAAACCATTATCAGATGAGTATAACTTTAAAATAACACCTCAGGCCTTACTTATTGACGTCAGCATCTTCATTGTTTAATGTTGCTTCCTCAATTTCCTCTTCTGTAGATTTTTCTGCCTCTTCACGCTCGCGCTCGCGCTCAAGCTCTATTTCCGTAATGATATCGATGTCCCATCCTGCCAATTTTGATGCAAGTCTTACATTCTGGCCCCTTTTACCAATAGCCAGTGAAAGTTGATCATCAGGGACGACTACGGTAGCTACCTGATTTTCAGGTGAGAGTAAAATCCCTGTTACTTCGGCAGGTTTTAGGGTATTAGGGATAAAGACTTCAGGCTCCTCATCCCATCGGATAATGTCAATTTTCTCACCATTTAATTCATCTACGATACTTTTGATTCTGGTTCCCCTTACTCCGACACATGCACCAACACAATCAATATTTGGATCTTCAGAATAAACGGCGATCTTTGTCCTAAATCCCGCTTCCCGAACTAATCCTTTGATTTTAATAGTCTCTTCCAAAATTTCAGGTACCTCGAGCTCGAAAAGTTGTCTGACAAAACGAGGGTGGGTTCTCGATAGCAATATTCTCACTTTATTGCCCAATTTTTTTACTTCAAAGACAAGTGATCTGATTCGTTCACCTGTTCGATAGTGTTCATTACTAATCTGTTCTACTTTTGGTAGATACCCCTCAATCTTACTGAGGTTTACAACAATGTTTGATCCTTCAAATCGTTGTACTGTTCCACTTACAATCGATCCCTTTCTACCGCTGTATTCGTCAAATATGACGTCTCGCTCAGCTTCTCTGATCTTTTGAATGATTACCTGTTTTGCCGTTTGAGCGGTAATTCGTCCCAAATCAGAAAGATCAACCTCTTGGTCCCCCTGTAATGCTACAATACCGCCGGTTTCTCTATCTATTTTGATCGAAATGTGCTCTTCTGTTTTTAAATGTTTTTTGGTGGCAGATTCTAATGCTGACTCAATACCCTGGAAAACAATATCCTTGTCAATATCTTTATCCTTATGTAGCATGTCAACCAATCTTAACAAACTTTCTTTATCCATTTTAGTCTTTCATAGTCTAAAAATAAAAAAAGCGGGTAGATTCCCACTATTATCTGGCACACAAATACAACCTGTAACATTGTCTAACAAATCTTACTACCTTGTATAACAGCATGATCTGATGATGAAGCTCAGAGGTGTGAAGCAATAGCATCAAGGGTGAGCAAGTGTTTAAATCTCAAGCAACCTGTTCTTGCGAAATCTAAATGTGCGAAATGCAAAAGACTTACATACTGTCACACAAATGATAATAACAAAAAAAGCATTATTGTCAAGCGCATTTTTGTTTCTTAACAATCTGTAAGTAATTTTCTGTAAAGGCATTAATATAGATCATATCAGTTCATTTAATGATCAATTTCATACGGTAGTGGTTTTATTTTTTCCAATTGTGAACAATCATAATGGTTGGAGCCTAAAACATAAGTAAAATATAGTGTAAGGGAAGAAAAAACAGGTATAATTGACCTGTTATAGGAGCATACAGTTAGGCGAGAAGAGAGCTAATCGACGGGAAGGCAAACTATGTTAGAATCTTTAATTATCATTTATGATGCCCAATGTAGTTTATGTTGTGGGTGTATGGAATGGATCAAATTACATGCCATCAGGAAGGGGATCTTTGAGTTTATTCCCTGTCAATCTGATAAACGAAAGGTCAGATTTCCGGGATTAAGTGAAGTGGCTTGTTTGGAATCTCTCCATGTGATCTTACCTGGGGGAAAAATGCTATTTGGGGAGAAAACGTTACCCGAAATAGTTTGTCGACTACGTTACTATCGATGGTTATCAATTTTCTTTAGAATACCCGTAATTCGTCTCTTCCTATTTGCGCTGTATAGATGTGTTGCAAATAGCAGATCTGTTATCTCACGAACGATAGAACCACTTATAGAAGAGAAGAGATAGATAGTGGAGGAGGAATCATGCTTCAAAGATAATCAAAAAATGTACGGAGGACACTCTCCTTAGAGCAATGAGAACGTTTCAGTAACTTGTTTTCTATTTGGAACGTAACCATTGTAGCCATCCCTTTTCCAAGGCGTTAGTATTCATAAAAATTGTCTCTTCCAGTGCTTCATCAATATTTTTACCGGCAGTAAGTTCATCTAATATAAACAGGATACGGTAAAAATAGTACACCTTATTTATGTATTGCACAAGGTTTTTTGCTTCAATATACGCAAGTTTTAATCGCTCTCTGTTATCACGTTGTACTAAGGCACTGTTTAAATCAGCTAGAGTTATGAAACTTTTGCTATTAAGACTTTTTTTAAGTAACATAATCTCTCCCATTTTGTTAGTACTCACTCCCGGCTCCATAAACTGTGCCAGTCCCTCATTTAACCAGAGAGGAAGATTGTTACCTATTTTTTGATGTAATATAGCATGTGTATACTCATGATAGAGGGTGTTCTTTAGCGGTTTCACCTTTCCTTCAATGGTAGAGGCGGTAACCCGAATGATGCCGTCGTATAAGCCTCCAATCCAATCGGGAGTTCCTGTGGCTTGCTGAAACTGTTCTTTCGTGTAAATGATTACAGGTATCTTCCGTTGAGGATAGTATTTGAAGTCATGACCCAGTTGGGTATACGCTTCGCGGAGGATCTCAACAACTTTCCAGGCCAAATCGTTTTTTTCATATCCCTCATATTTTACGTCGAAATACATAAATTGCTTATTGCTGAATTTTTCTCCAATGTTGATTTCATTTTCAAGAATTTCAACTCTCTCTTTTACTTCATTAAGGTCCGGATTAAGTGCTACCGCTTCTCTCCAGTATCTTGCCGCTTCCTTAATGTTTCCCTTATTGTACATGAGTCTACCAAGAGTGACATGTGCTGCCCAATTGTTTTTATCATAGTGTACCGCTTTTTTCAGGTTGTCATGAGCGTTGGTGGTAAGACCTTGCCGCATCTGTTCATAAGCAAAGTTTGTGTAAAAAACAGAGAGATTTTGTAAAAAGAGACGATTGTTGCTATCTAGTTCATAAGCCTCAGTAATGGTATTGATAGCCGATTCCCAATTACCTTGTTTGGCGTTTTTGTTCGCGAGAGCTACAAAAGAGTGTATGAGATTTTTTTTGATTGTGTCACTCTGAGGGTTGCGTGCGAATGCTTCTTGGAAAGACTCTATTGCTAACTCATACTCATGAGAATTCATATAGCTGACACCCGCTTCATTAAACTCAAATGCAGTATCAGCAAAAGAGTTTGCACTTACGGTACTAACAATCAGTATCGTTCCAACGTAGACAAAAAAGATCTTAATCATATGATAGTACATTTATAACCTTTATAACCGTTTAATATTCAGGGCCTACACCCTGTTTATCGGTTCGGAAGAGAATTTCTAAACTTTTTATACTCAGTACGTCATGAAGATAATGAATCAGGTAAGATCAATCCGTGGGGACAGTAAGATTAAAAATCTCAATAATTTAAAATGTACAGGTTGCATACAAGACAAGGTATAATCGGTTATCTTTATGATGTCAAGTAACGGTGTTGAGCAACTCAGATATGAGTACTCATATCTGAGTTGCCGAATGAAGAATTAGTAGTCCAAAAATGGCACATTTCGTTCGTCAGTCCATGTGCTTGGCGGCTTCCTGTATGAGGGGGAGTAGTGTTTCGACCTCTTCCTTGGTCAATCTCCCCAGTTTTGCAAACTTGAAATTCCCTTGGCTGTCCTTATTCTCTCGAGAAATTTGCAGTTTTTTCTTCCCTTCATTGTAAGAGTAAATACCAACGATTAAACGTTCCGATTCTTTTTCTGTAGATTTGGAAAAGAGACACTTGTCCAATTCTCGGTCGTACGCCATATCATTCCTCCTTTTTTTTAATGGAAATAATATACAGTAAAGAGCGATCCCTATGCTTCGTTTTGGTGAAACCTAAACAGGTTTCGGTGGTAAAGCTATTACCCATTTTAACAGTCGATCAATAAGGCAGACGAAGAATTGTTCAACAATTTTATCCAAATTTGTCATGTTTCACTTAATCAAAATCTGCGTAAATTTGACCAAAATTTATGCCTGAAATATTTCGATGTCTGTATTGTTCAATAATAGAGTACTTAGCACCTTCGAGAGATTCACTATGTATTCCATTTTTCAAAGCTAAGTATACTTCAATAAATGCGGATAGATCGTCCATGGCCTTAAGAAGTTCTCCGTCCCTAACTATTTTGCCTTGCGGGTTGAGTATCTTGGTAAATTCATTTTCTGTAAAGGTCTTCAATTCAGAAAGCCATTTATCAGGCATTAATCTATATATTTTTCTCTCCATCTCTTCTCGTTCATACTCATCGATTAAATCTTTTAACCCCTCAACAGATCTTTTTACGGGGTTGATTATGTCTCGTGTGAGTACTTCTGGTAGGTCGTGAAACAGACCGGTAAAAAAATTGTTGATACACCTTTTCTTTTCTGCCTTAAGTTGCAACGAAAAGAGGTAAGAGAAAATTGCAACGATAAACATGTGGCCCAAGACAGAGGTTTTGGGCACCCTATGCAGGTGGCTCCACCGTATCTGAAAACGTAATTGGCCACAAATGTTGAGGAAATCTTGTAAAGGAGGTTGGGATGACAGCATTTGGGTACATTGTAAATCTTGATAATTTTTCTGTTTGTTTTGAATATCGACCTTTATCTCCTCAATAAGATGTCCATTGGGATTGGATCGTTCTATTATGTTAAATTCCCACTTTGTTGCGTAAAAGTGTGCAGCGTTCAGGATCCTACTGTTTACGTTACTTTCACTATCCATAAGGTAGTCTTTAAACCGCTTACAAAATTCCTTCCCTAATGAAGAGATCACAGCACTAATTCTATTATATACCCACTCATTGAGTTGGAGATACTTTTTCCTGTTTTCTTTTATTTTATGAAATAAAGGTGGTTTCAGGTCAGTTAGAATGATACGTTGTAAAAATTCAAAAATGCCACCTTCTATAATTTCTACCCAGTCAAATTCAGGATTTTTATTATCCTCTTCACATTTCCCTAAAACGTAAGTGATTATCATCTTATGTGCCTGCTTATCTAATTCGGTTAGCTCAACAGGTCGTATCTGATCGTTCCACCTTTGCATACTGGCTGCTTCATAAATCTTGAGAAGGAAGGGTTTCCTAATCATACGTAAGCTCTCGTTTTTTGGAAATTCAATGAAAAAAAGGATTTTCTCTTGCCTGATAAAGTAGTCGCAACACAGTTCACCTGCCGTTTGAAAAAGCTAAAGAGAGCAGCAATTCTCTAAGCTTCTCGGAGACTCATAACATTAGATTTTATCACACCGCCTACAACATCATTTCATATTTTCATACGTAGTAAACGGCATAACTTTAAGCACAGACTCGAAAAAGAGCTACTCTTTTGATCACTCCTGCATGAATCAGTTAATCCAGGTGTTGGAGAAAACGGGCTGAATTTACCTATTATGAGACATATTGAAAGGAAAAGCAAGAGCAAGATTGGGGAAATTTCATGATTGATTTTCATAAAGTGGGTGTTTAAAATTACAACATATTTAAGAGGAGAGTTGTGTACCTCTTAGAGAGAGAAAGTATCCATCTTGTTAGATTGTACTGCGTGATGTTTGAATCTGTATCCCTTAACATATCTTTTAAACAGATTAGAAAGTGGGGACATAGCGAATGGGTGATCATTTTAGTTTCGTAGATAATATCCGATTGATTATCATTCTTGCACTATTTATTGTTACTGGCGTAGTTATCTTATACTTCCGTCTTAAAAGAGCTGACCGAAAAAACGAGTGCAAGGGAGTGACCCATAGTGAAGAGCGTGAAAGGAGGAGTTCGTCATCTATTGAAGCATCGGTGGATAAATTCAAAATGGAGGAAGAAGAGGCAATAGTTGGGGGAAAAAAGTTTGAAGAGGATGAGATTCATCTCAGCTCGAATACAGGAGGAGGCCCTGTTGTTGCTCTCCAAGAGAGCATGTCGATTATAAAAGACGATCTGGAATGTAAGATAGATAAAAAGCTTCAAGATGTTTTTTGTAAGCTTGATGGGAGAGAAGAGAGAATTGTAGAGAAGGTGACGGCTATTATGGAAACACGTTTTCAAGAGATCTTGGATAAAGTTGATATGGGTGAAAAGCTATCGGAGAAACAGGGAAAGGCTAAAACTCCTAAAACGAAAAACCGACCCAAAACAAAAAAACAGAAACCACAGATGAAAGATTCGCTTACGATGATGAATAAGAGAGGTCATGTAAAAGGTGGTACAAAAAATAACGCAAAAGATGGTACAAAAGACGATGTTGGTGTAGTTATGGATCAAACGGGGAGAGAGATTGATAAGAGAGAGGTCTTGGGGTGTAATGAGGATTTTGATATAAACCAATTTTTAGATGAACTGGAGGCACCCGATTCTAAAAAAGAGGTCAATCCTGAGTTTGATAGGGGAAAAAATGAGCAGTAAGTCATGCAGTGAAATAAGTGGTTGGATGCATACTACTTTTCCAACGTTGAGGTTATTTTAGTTAAGAGACCAAGGCACTCGGTCACGCATCTGCTCGTTTGTTCCGGTTACGGAATCTTCACAGATTCTATCCGGTCTGTTTTGGTACAATCACAGGGTTTCCGTTCAAATACAAATGATATTTTTATCTTGTGCAATTGCAGTTAAAGTTTTTCCAACGAGAGTATCATGATGAGAGAAATTCTTGCACGTTTTCTCTTCGTATTGAGGGGTAAATCATGAAAATCCTGGTAACGGGAAGTAATGGGCAATTAGGCACTGACTGTAGAGAGGTTTTACAACATTCGCATGATGTGGTTGCCTGCAATTCACAGGAATTGGATATCACTAATCAGAAGGCAATTCATGAATATTTCAATAAACATACCCCTGATTGTATTGTCAATTGTGCAGCGTATACGAAAGTGGATGACTGTGAATCGGAAAGGGAATTGGCTTGGAAGGTCAATGTAGACGGTACGCAAAAGCTTGCCTTAAGTGCCTATGAACATGGAAGCAAATTGATCCATATCTCCACCGACTATGTCTTCGATGGGAGAAAAAATCTCCCTGGTTCCTATGTGGAGGATGATGAACTGTGTCCCCTCTCGTATTATGGTAAAACGAAACTTGAGGGGGAAATGGTGGTACGAAGGGTGAACCGTAGCCACATGATTATTCGGACTGCCTGGGTGTATGGTCTTCACGGGTACAATTTCTTGAGGACCATACTCAGGCTCGTCTTACAAGATCCTAAAAGGAGATTAAAGGTTGTGAACGATCAGTTTGGTTCTCCTACCTGGTCGTACCATCTGGCAGAGCAAATCAATAAATTGATCGAGGTGGAGGGTCAAGGCACATTTCATGCAACGTCGGAGGGGTATTGTACTTGGTATGAGTTGGCAACATATTTTCTGGAAAGAATGGGTATTAGACACAACATTGTCCCTTGCAGCACTGACGAGTATCCAACCCCGGCTGTCAGACCTCAAAACTCTATTCTTGAAAATAGGAGGCTAAAGGAGATGGGGGCCAACCGGATGACTCACTGGCACG
The DNA here is from genome assembly GCA_965222815.1 of Candidatus Scalinduaceae bacterium. Taxonomy (GTDB): domain Bacteria; phylum Planctomycetota; class Brocadiia; order Brocadiales; family Scalinduaceae; genus SCAELEC01. Next base: position 1,450,320 of record CBDCUS010000014.1, on the reverse strand, counting down.
TTGGAATAGATCAATTTATTACAAAATATAAGGACTGCTTACTAAACGCATGGGGGGTATTACGTTAGGAAAAGATCTCCTTCCCCCTTCCTGCTGAGCCGAGTACATTCTTATTCTTGTCTATAATCATCTTCTTAAGTTCGTCCCTTGCTGGTCCCAGATACTTCCGAGGATCAAATTCGGCTGGATTGTCAGCAAAAGCCTTTCGTATGGTGGCCGTCATGGCAAGCCTTCCGTCAGAATCGATGTTGATCTTACAAACTGCAGATCTCGTTGCTTTTCGAAGCTGTTCTACCGGAATACCAACGGCATTCATGACATTTCCGCCATGGCTGTTAATCATGTTCACATACTTGGGTACAACGGAAGAGGCCCCATGGAGAACGATAGGGAAACCGGGTATTCTCTTTTCAATCTCTTCAAGGATTTCAAATTTGAGTGGAGGAGGTATCAGAACACCCTCCTCGTTTTTTGTGCACTGTTCGGGTTTAAATTTGTTAGCGCCATGGGAGGTTCCAATAGAGATTGCAAGTGAGTCTACTCCGGTTTTTTGTACAAACTCTTCTACCTCATCGGGTTGAGTGTAGGTCGATTTTTCGGCAACAACGTCATCTTCGATACCGGCAAGGACACCAAGTTCACCTTCAACGGTCACATCATATTCGTGAGCGTATGTAACAACCTGTTTTGTCAGTTTAATGTTCTCTTCAAATGGGTGATGAGATCCATCGATCATCACAGAAGAGAAACCTGAATCAACACAGGATTTGCAGAGTTCAAAGGTGTCCCCATGATCGAGGTGGAGGGCAAATTTCAGATGGGGATTTAAATCCTTTAACATTTCGCCAGCACCTTTCGCCATATGGGTGAGAAGGAAACGGTTCGCATATTTTCGTGCTCCACTTGAAACCTGAAGGATAAAGGGGGAGTCAGATTCAGCGCAGGCCATTACGATTGCCTGGAGCTGCTCCATGTTGTTAAAATTATATGCAGGTATAGCATACTTGCCCTCAAAGGCTTTCTTGAACATCTCTTTGGTGTTAACCAGCCCTAAATCTTTATAATTTACCGTCATATCTCCCTCGCTTGTTAAATTTTATATACGTAATGAATCTTTCTGTTTCGATTAATCTAAAGATCGCGCTTCTGTACCCATATTTTAATGCCGATTATAAAAAAAGGGAGGGAGAAATACAAGTCTTGAAACATATTTCTTTAGATTTTTGTCAATAAAAATTGACATATTCCGAATCTTTTTAGTATTATCAAGGTTTCTTATTCGTGTATGTCTATCTTTTTTAACAACCTTATTAGCAAACGTTATGAACAAGACAGCTTATGTTTTAATGGTAAGTAGTTGAGTTGTCTCCAAACATTTTGGTGTAAAATTTGCGCATTCATTAACTTTCGATCGAGTAAAGAGGTTGTGGCGCGGTATGAGTTTTACTCCGTAAGTTATTTAAATGTTTATTAAAGTATGAGTAATGGCTATGGATGGGAACTCTATTTGTCATAGTTTGTCCTCTTGACGAAGACCTATTTCTTAGTTTACTATTATGTAAACCAAGGTAAAAATACTTGTTGGTATGGATATTAAGAAGTAGTTTTGCTAAGGTGGAAAAATAGATATCGTAATTGATATTTAAACATAATGTTTTGGGAGAATTTTCAATGGATAAGGGAACAGAGGGTGTCGACATTATTGCGGGAATACCCTCATTGAACGAAGCGGACAATATAGCATTTGTGACCCAGCAACTGGCGTTGGGATTGAGGAAGTACTTTTCTCATCTCTCTGCGATGATCGTTAACGTAGATAATAATTCCAAAGACGGTACCCGGGAGGCGTTTCTGAGTGCCGATACCGGTAATATTCCGAAAAAATATCTCTCTACAGACTCAACCATGGTTGGTAAAGGGAATAATATGAGGAATCTTTTCCGGGAAGTAGTGCAACAGAGGGCACAGGCCGTAATTGTTGTGGATGCAGATCTCAAAAGTATTATACCGGAGTGGGTCGAGATACTTGTTACACCCATACTGGATGGGAACGACTATATCACTCCCCTCTATTCAAGAAATGAGTATGACGGAACGATTACAAATCACATAACCTATCCCCTCATATACTCTCTTTTCAAGGCGAATATCCGGCAGCCGATTGGAGGTGACTTCTCTTTTTCTCCCCGAATGGCGACAAAGTGGCTGGATATGGAGTGGGAAGAGAGCACGAGACAGTATGGTATAGACATATTCATGACTACCTCTGCGCTCTTAAATGGATATAAGGTGGGTCAGGTTGTTCTGGGGTCTAAGGTGCACAAACCGAGTGCCCCAAAGCTTGGGCCAATGTTCACTCAGGTGGTCTCTACCCTTTTTTCAAATATCTCAAAGTTTCAGGAAACATGGATCAACGGAAAGGCACGGAAAGAGTGCAAGATATTTGGCCAAGTAAGCTATCAAGAGCCGCAGGGGCTTTCTATTGACTATAAGGATTTAAAGAGAAAGGGTATTGAGGGTTTTATAAAGGAGGAGAGGATGCTCACCTCTATTCTCCCTGCACCCCATTACAGTATAGTCAAAAAGATGCATGCTACGGGTAGATGGAATATCAGTTCTCGTTTGTGGACAAAGATACTCTATGATTTTATCCACGCCTATGAAATATCTGAAAACAGGGAGGCCGTAATTGAGGCCTTGAAGCCCGTTTACTTTGCAAGGGCGGCATCTTTTTACCGGCAGACCCTAGATATGACCCATCAGGAATCCGAAGAGAAAATCGTAAAACAGGCCAAATTGTTTCATAAAGGGAAAGGGTATCTCGTGAACCGATTCCAACAGAAACTGGAGTGGAGTGAGGGCATTGAAGCTGGTATTTGAAAGGCGATGGTTGGTGACTGATGAGAGGACAACACCTGGATCAATTTACTCTCGTCTCTTTCCTTTTCTACCTATCCATTTGACACCATCTCAATATGATTAGGTTGCTATCTATGCCCTTTAATCTCGTTTCTATCCTTTACAACAAATATTATACTATCATAAAATTTAGCATGTTACTCTCCTCTTGTTGGGAGCATGGAACTATAAAAAGTTGAATGAGAGGGGTAGGGTATTTGTAATTGATGTTAATATGAAAGTAAAAGCCGATACCCTAAAAGTTTGTGGTTAATTTGAAATTGCTCAGCAGGAAATTGCCCATGAAGTCATTACGACCAAAAATAAGTCGATTGTTTTTTGCGGAGAGTTTTATTACAATAACCAACTTTTGGAGACTGAGACTATGAAAGGAATAATATTAGCCGGAGGGTCTGGGACCAGGCTCGCTCCTATCACGAGAGTTGTGAGTAAACAGCTTCTCCCTGTCTATGATAAGCCGATGATCTATTATCCTCTATCAGTCTTAATGTTGGGGGGGATACGGGAGATATTGATTATCTCTACACCTCACGATCTCCCACGGTTTCAGGATCTACTGGGTGACGGTTCGCAATGGGGTATCTCTTTCTCCTATGCTGAACAGCCGCATCCCAAAGGATTGGCGGAGGCCTTTATCATAGGAAAGACCTTTATTGGTAGCGAACCCGTCGCTCTGATTCTGGGAGATAATATATTTTACGGTCACGGGTTAAAGGGGATTTTAAAGGAGGCGGTCAATCTCACAAAGGGTGGTTTGATATTTGGATATATGGTGAGTGATCCCGAGAGGTATGGGGTGGTAGAGTTTGATCAAAATGGATTTGTGCTTGGAGTCGAGGAGAAACCAAAGATGCCGAAATCAAAGTATGCGGTTCCCGGTCTCTATTTTTATGATAATACTGTTGTCTCTGTTGCCGAATCTCTTAAACCTTCGGACCGGGGAGAGCTAGAGATTACCGATCTAAATCTAGCGTATCTGATGAGGAGAGAGCTGCGAGTACAACTCATGGGTCGTGGGTTTGCATGGCTCGATACCGGGACCCACGATTCGCTTCAACAGGCAGCTCTCTATGTCCAGACGATACAAGAACGACAGGGATTAAAGATCTCATGCGTTGAGGAAATTGCCTTTAATCTCGGTTATATAGATAATCAGAGACTCGAAGAGTTGGCATCTTCCATGCTGCAAAATGAGTATGGTAAATATCTGATGGATCTGTTAAAAGAAGAGGATGGGAAGAGTTGATGACTCTAACGGTTAAGAAAACGACCCTTCCCGGAGTTTTGTTAATTAATCCTGTGGTTTTTAAGGATTCTCGCGGTTTCTTTATGGAGACCTTCCATAAGGGGAAATATGGGGAAGCGGGTATAGAGAAAGAATTTGTGCAGGACAACTATTCGTACTCCAGTTCAGGAACCCTTCGGGGCCTTCACTATCAGCTTAAGCATCCACAAGCAAAATTGATCTATGTCATTACGGGTGAGATATTTGATGTTGCCGTCGATATTCGGTACGGCTCTCCAACCTTTGGACAATGGGAAGGTTTCATACTCTCGTCAGAAAATAGAAGGCAGATATTTATACCGGAAGGATTTGCCCATGGGTTCTGTGTGCTGAGTGAAACAGCAGATGTTTTATACAAGTGTACCGATGTTTACAAGCCTGATGATGAGTATGGGATTCTCTGGTCAGATCAGACGGTTGGTATTGATTGGCCGGTTACCAAACCTACCGTTTCAGATAAGGATTGCGAATCTCCGGGATTGGGAGAAGTTCCCACTAGCCACCTGCCGGTATTCACAACTTAATCAGGGTAAAAATTCTATTTCTGATTTTGGTTCTCGAACCATAAGTTCATTTACCGCCGTCATCGGGTCTTTATCTTCGAAAAGCACCTTATAGATTTCGCTGGTAATCGGCATTTCTACGCGAAACTTTTTTGCCAGTTTACAGACAGATTTTGTTGTTCGTATTCCTTCGGCGACCTGATTCATCTCTTGTAACAGTTGCGGTAATTTTTTGCCTTTAGCAATTTGTTCACCTACAAAGCGGTTTCTTCCGAACGGACTTACGCAGGTAGTTATCAGGTCCCCTAGGCCTGTAAGCCCTGAAAAGGTATTCCTCTGACCTCCCATTGCCACGCCAAGACGTATGATTTCCGATAATCCCCGTGTTAATAAAGCTGCTTTTGAGTTATCCCCAAATCCGAGACCTTCACATATTCCTGCAGCAATGGCAATAACGTTTTTCAGTGATCCTCCCAATTCAACACCAATTACATCAGGGTTAGTATATACACGGAAACGATTTGTCATGAAGATTTTTTGTATCTCTCCCGCCAATTTGGAATCTTCGGATGCGACAACAACGGTGGTTGGGAGCTTCTTTGCGACCTCTTCCGCGTGGCTAGGTCCGAAGAGTAAGGCAATGGGTTGTTGACCGAGGACATCAATAAGTATTTCGCTACTCCGCATGAGTGTCTCATTTTCAATTCCTTTGATAACACTAACAAGGGGTGTTCCTGGAATATAGGAATCTTTCACTTTTTCAAGAATGTTTCTCACAAAGGGGGTCGGTATTGCTACAACGATGAAATTGGTATTGCGTTGAGTATCCTCTACATTTGAAGTGATGGTTAAGTCTCTAGGAATCGTAATACCTTTAAGATATTTTCTGTTTTCCCGGGTTTGTCTGAGAAACTCAACATAATCGGGAGTTGCTCCCCAGAGAGTGACGTGGTGTCCCTTTTCGTGAAGTAAGAGTGCCAGTGCAGTACCCCATCCCCCAGTACCCATGACCGATATTCTTTTGCTCTCTATATCCTTCTTCATAGATAAATGTGACTACCTTATATACTAAATCCGATTTGGTTTTCGTTTTTAATGGAGACCAAATCTTGGTTGCAGTTATCCCCGGACACAAGACGCCGAGGACTTTACTTGCTCAATTTGATACCGGATTTTATCCGAAAACCATTATCAGACGAGTAGAGCATTGTATCAATAATCTTTATAGAGGGGAAAAGCTGCACATAGTTCGGTAACCCTGCCTTTAATTGATGTTAGGTTCTGGTCATCAGGTGTATTAATTGCAAGATCAATAAAGTTGGCAATCTGGAGCATCTCCGACTCTTTCATCCCACGAGTTGTTACTGATGGTGTTCCTATCCGTATTCCACTTGGATTAAATGCCGATCCCTGATCAAAGGGTATCATGTTCCGATTGAGACTAATACCTGCTTTTTCCAAAATCTTTTGGGCCTCTATTCCCGTAACATTTTTGTTGCTAAGGTCGACAAGGAAGAGATGATTATCAGTTCCGCCTGAGACTAAGGTATATCCCTTGTCCTTTAATGCATTTGACAATGTTTTCGCATTTTTCAAAATTTGTCTCTGATACTCCTGAAACGCTTCGGTTTGTGCCTCTTTGAATGCAACTGCCTTTGCCGCTATCACGTGCATTAATGGTCCACCCTGGATGCCGGGGAAAACCAGCTGATCAATCTTCGATGCATACTTTTTTTTACACAATATCAGTCCGGCTCTCGGTCCTCTGAGAGTCTTATGGGTTGATGTTGTTACAAAATCTGCGTAGGGAACAGGGTCTGGGTGAACACCGCCTACAATTAAGCCCGCAATGTGGGCTATGTCCGCTAAAAACAGCGCATTAACTTCGTCTGCTATCTCTTTAAATTTAGCAAAGTCGAGTTCTCTTGGATAGGCACTTGCACCGGCAATGATAAGATCCGGAGAACTTTTTTTTGCAAGTTCCCGTAATTCATTGTAATCGATTCTTCCAGTATCTTTCCTTACTCCGTAGGTAATTTTTTGGTAAAATTGTCCTGAAAAATTTTTTTCAAAACCATGGGTGAGGTGTCCACCGTGTGAGAGATCCATAGAGAGTATCTTGTGACCAGGGGAGAGTGAAGCAAAGAATACGGCCATGTTTGCTGAAGACCCTGAATGGGGTTGTACGTTAGCGTGTTCTGCTCCAAAGATGTCTAAGGCCCGTTCGATTGCAAGCTTTTCAACGTCGTCAACATTTCCGCACCCTGCATACCACCTTTTATCAGGATAACCTTCTGCGTATTTATTTGTCATGATTGAACCCTGTGCCTGTAATACGGCACTGCTACAATAATTTTCAGAGGCAATCAATTCAATGAAATTTTGTTGCCTCTTTATCTCTTCCTGAATTGATTGATAGACTTCAGGGTCAGTCTGCTTTAACATGTTCATACAATTTACCTTATTAAGCATTTAAAATATAAAATTAGTCAATAAAAGAATTATTAGGAATCTCGAAAAAGGGTTTAGCACAATCAGATTGTCCGAATTAGATGGTGACAAGATATCAAATATTATTTTTTTTCTGATAATTTAAAGTTCATTTACCGATTTTCCATTTTAGATAGGAGGTAATAAAACCATCTATCTCACCGTCTAGGAACGATTGGGTCTTAGCAGTTTCCATCCCCGTTCTCAAATCCTTGATCATTGCGTAAGGCTGTAAGACATACGAACGTATTTGATGGCCCCATGCAATATCTCCCTTTTCATCATACGCATCGGCAATTTCTTGCTCCTGATCTTGCTCTTTTAACTGGGAAAGTTTCGATTTTAACATCTTTAAGGCCATACTTCTGTTTTTATGCTGTGATCTCTCGTTCTGACACTGAACAATAATACCGGTGGGTAGATGAGTAATTCTCACCGCGGAATCGGTTTTGTTTACGTGCTGACCACCGGCACCCGACGAACGGTACGTATCTATTTTTAGCTCTTTTTCATTTACCTCTACCTCTATATCAGTATCGAGCTCGGGAATTACGTCAATGGCAGCAAAGGAAGTGTGTCTACGGCTGTTAGAATCAAATGGTGATATCCGTACCAGGCGATGAACTCCAACTTCAGACTTTAAATATCCGAAAGCAAAAGGCCCTTTAATAAGGGCTGTTACTCTCTTGATCCCCGCTTCTTCACCCGGTAGTATGTCTATGAGGCTTATGGTGTAGTTATTATTTTCCGCCCACCTACTATACATTCGCAGTAACATAGATGCCCAATCACACGATTCCGTACCACCGGCACCTGCATGTATGCTGAGGTATGCGTTTTTGTTGTCATTCTTGCCGCTGAGCATCATGCGAAGCTCGAGTTTTCCCAACCCTTGTGAAAATGACTCTACATCACGTAAAATCTCTTTTTCGATCTCTTCGTCATTCTCATCTTCGGCGAGTTCTGCTAAGTCTGCCAAATCGTCAAATGATTTCTGTAACTCTTGAAAGGGGAGGGTCAATTCTTTCAAACTCTTCAGCCTTTGTATTGTAGATTGGGCCTCCTCTTTATCGTTCCAGATGTCAGGGTTTGATAACCTTTTTTCGAGGTTTTCAAGTTCATTCTCTTTAGTGTCCAAGTCAAAGAGAGTCCCTTAAATGTATCAGGCGACTTCTCAGTGGATTCAACTGTTTTTCAATATCCTTGTTCATTCCGATCCTCTCTAAAGACTGAAAAAAGCGTACGCTTGCAATAACTAGAGCAGAAAGCGAAAAACCAGTTGTAAAAACGGCTTTCCGCTCTTCTGCCTTTCATGAAATTAGGCAGTCAATGGATTGCACGTTTGGGCGGGTAGCAGGGAACTCTCACTGCACGATACACCTCAAGTACGAAAAATGGTTTTACGCAACAGATACTCCTTAACTTAGGTGGAGATTATAGGTTATGAAGGTATTAAAGTCAAAAGGTTTTTACCTGGAATTACAGGATTACTATCACTATGTAATGATCTGTAAAAGGTAAAAAACATAAGTGAAATCTCTTGCACTGTAAAATTGTATCTGATAGGATTTTTCTAAATTATTGAGGAGTTAAGTTTGCATGCGTATTATTTCAGGCAGTGCTAAGGGTATTCGGCTGTATGTTCTGCGTAACGAACGGACGAGTCCGATACTGGACAGTGTAAAGGAGTCGTTATTCAATATCTTAGAAGACTTTGTTATGGGGAGTACGGTCCTCGATTTATTTGCCGGTACCGGAACATCCGGGTTAGAGGCCTTGAGCCGAGGTGCGAAAAGATGCCTATTTGTAGATGATAGTGTTCTTGCTATTCAGGTGATACATAAAAACCTCAAAAAAACGAAACTTTATGAAAGAGGGAGAGTTCTTAAAAAAAATGTTTTTTCTTTATTACCATTCTTGAAAAGTAGTCGGACACAATTTGATCTGGTATTTATAACACCACCGTATAAACTATTATATAAGGAGCGTAATGAGAGGATGAGATTGTTTGCGTTTCTTGATGAATGTGCTTCTGGGGGAATTATAAGCGAGAAGGGAATTATGATGCTCCAGCACCAGAAAGTACAATCGGTGACAAACGAAGATTTTTCAAATTTGCATGTGGATGATAAAAGAGTTTATGGCAATACCGGACTTACGTTTTTAAGAAAAAAGAGTACTGAAATGTAATATACTCATCTGATAATGGTTTTCGGATAAAATACCGGTATAAAATTGAGCGAGTATAATGGCAACCAAGATTTGGTTTCCCGTAGAACCAAAAACAAATCGGTTTTAGTATTGGGTGGTGAATGAATGGAAAGTAAATTATAATGATGGAGATCTACCAAACGGGTGATGAGCTGCGTATATGTGCACCTGCAAAAGTAAATCTGTTTCTGGAGGTGGTAGGGAAAAGAGAAGATGGTTATCATGAACTTGAAACGGTAATGCAGGAGATCGACCTTGTCGATAATCTTACTTTTAAAGAAACTGAAAAAGGGGTAAGTCTTGAGTGTGATGATAAGAGTATTCCTTGTGGTGAGGGGAATCTCGTTAGTAAGGCTGCAAACCTCATTATCCAAGAGTGCGGTATAAAAAAAGGGGTGAACATAAGCCTACAAAAGAATATCCCAGTAGGAGCTGGTTTGGGTGGAGGAAGTAGTGATGCTGCTGTGACCCTTAAAGCCTTAAATCTGCTCTGGAAAACAGGTCTTAGCGATGAAAAGTTAATGGCTTTTGCAGCAAAGCTAGGCTCTGATGTCGCTTTTTTTCTGCAAGGTAAGACCTCGTTGTGTAAAGGAAGGGGCGAGAAGGTCTATCCGATAAAAGTGCGGAACAAATTGGACTTTCTTGTCATCTTTCCCAACATAAGAATTGATACAATTACCATCTACAAAAACCTGAAAATTGCCTTGACAAAAAATAGAAAAGATGTTAGTTTTTTTCTCGATGTAATAGAGCATGGAGACGCTAAGAGTGTTGGCAAGGTGCTCTTTAACCGACTCGAAGAACCAGTTTTTTCATTGTACCCGAACCTTTTACAGCTAAAATCTTTTCTCAAGCAATTCGATTTTTGTGGTTTGTTGGTTTCCGGTAGTGGCTCTTCTATCGTTGGTTTATGTAGTAGTAGAGAGCAAGCCGAGATTAATAGGGATAGGATAGCCTCGATTGGGATGGGTAAGGTGTTTGTGGTTACAAATGCTGTGTTACCATAGACTACAAGATAAGCTGGAAGGGAGGATTTTTTACTGTGAACATAACAGAAGTAAGAGTCAAACTAACAGATGCAAAGAAGAATCGATTACAGGCGTTTTGTAGTATTACGATTGATAACGACTTTGTCGTGAGAGATTTGAAGATCATTGAGGGCTATAAAGGGGCCTTCGTAGCTATGCCCAGTAGAAAACTGACAGACAAATGCCCCAAGTGTGGTTGTAAAAATCATCTGCGTGCTCGATTTTGTAACGATTGTGGCAACAAGCTGGACGTAAACCGTGCTTCAGGAGAATCAAAAGGAAAATTTAAGCTTTACGCAGACACTGCACATCCTATAAATTCTAACTGTCGAGAAGAGATAGAGCAGAAGGTTCTCGATGCCTATAAAGAGGAATCCAAAAAGTCTCAAGAACCGGGATATGTTCCTCCTGAGATGGATGAACCAGATGACGATGATTATACATCCGATGATGGGGTTGTTAAAAGTCGGTATGGAGAGGAACATCCCTAAAGAGTATTTTTCACTCCTTATTATATCAATTCAAATAACAGATCAGGAAATTGCCATATCCGCGAATGCTTTGTTATTAAAGAGATGGAGCTTGTGCGGATTGTTTTCGCTTAAGTCCTTTCGTTTCTGCAGAGTTTAATGTACTTGATATTGCTCTGCGTATTAACAGGGGTGTACTTGGCGTGCAAAATTTTCTAATAGGTAATTTTTCTTTCGGTTCTCTTTTGAATGGTGATAAAGGGAGTTACTAACTAATATACTAACTATAGGAAAAAATGGTAAGAACAGGATCGCAAATTCTCATAGATGCGTTAAAAGAGGAAAAGGTTGAATTCGTTTTCGGTTTACCAGGTGGTGCGGTAATACCTCTTTTTGATCACATCATGGATTCTGATATTAAATTTATCCTGACGCGTCATGAACAGGGGGCTGGTCATGCAGCAGATGGTTATGCTCGAGCCACTGGTAAGGTGGGCGTCTGTATTGTGACGTCGGGTCCTGGTGCAACGAATTTAACGACTGCAATAGCTACGGCAAATATGGATTCAGTGCCCATGGTAGCTATTACTGGACAGGTAAAGACTCAATTGATTGGTAATGATGCATTTCAGGAAGCTGATGTTACCGGTATCACACGTCCGATCTCAAAGCACAACTATCTGGTTAAGGATATTAAAGATTTGGGCAGGATTGTTAAGGAAGCGTTTTACATTGCTTCCACGGGGAGACCGGGTGCTGTGGTGATTGATTTACCCGTGGACGTTACAACTGATACATGGGATGGCGAGATTCCCAAAAAGGTAAATCTTCAGGGATATAAGCCAGTATATGAAGGTAACTTGCGTCAGATAAAGATAGCAGCTGAAGCAATCAACAGGGCCAAAAGGCCGGTGATTTATGCGGGTGGAGGCGTAATAACCTCGAATAGTTCGGACCAACTCGTTGAGTTAGCAAGAAAGGCCAATCTCCCTGTCAACACCACACTACTTGCAATGGGCGCTTTTCCCGAAGATGAAGAGCGCTCATTGGGTATGCTCGGAATGCACGGGACTGCCTATGCCAATTATGCTGTTCATGAATCTGATTTGCTCATAGCAGTGGGTGCACGATTCGATGATAGGATCACGGGTAAAGTGGAGACTTTTGCTCCGAATGCGGTAGTTATCCACATAGATATCGATCCTACGTCCATTAGCAAAAATAAAAAGGTTGATATACCGGTTGTTGGTGATGCGAAGAAAATTTTGGTAGAATTGATCAAACATGTGAACTATGTTGAACGAAAAGAGTGGTTCGAAACTATTTCTGAGTGGAAGAAAAAATATCCACTATCGTTTAAAAACAGTACGAACGAGATTAAACCTCAGTATGTAGTTCAACAGATTTGTGAAGTAAGCAAAGATAAGGCGATAATCACTACTGAAGTCGGCCAGCATCAGATGTGGGCTGCACAGTTTTACACCTATACGAAACCAAGAAGTTTTCTCTCATCTGGTGGACTCGGAACAATGGGCTTTGGTTTTCCGGCCGCTTTAGGTGCCAAACTTGGCTGCCCTGAAAAGATCGTCTTTGACATAGCAGGTGATGGTAGTTTTCAAATGAATATTCAGGAGTTGAGTACTGCCGTAAACTACAATCTTTCCGTGATCGTTGCAATTCTGAATAATGGTTTTCTTGGCATGGTCCGGCAGTGGCAAGAGTTGTTTTATGATAAGAGATATTCTGAGACGCGACTTGTCGGTAGTCCCGATTTTGTAAAGGTAGCTGAGGGGTATGGTGCTACAGGTTTTTTGGTTGAGAGAAAAGAGGATGTTCGACCAATCATTGAGAAGGCTATTACTGTCGGAGGACCCGTTGTAATTGATTTCAGGGTAACTCCCGAAGAGAATGTATTTCCCATGATACCAGCCGGTGGTGCGGTCCATCAGATGATTGGGGGGATGGCATAAGTGCTATTCCCGAAAACATTCAGGAGTTCAGGGCTCATAGGAGAATTCCGGTTCGTGGATTTCAGAATATTCTGATTGCAAAATTAACAATGAAAATTAAGCAATAAGCAATGTTACATGGATCAGAATAGTTCATTCATAAACCTCTTTTGCAATGCTAACTGCTAATTTTTTCTTTTGCATTGAATGCAATTGAGCCTTTTTCCTTCCCAAAGTATTTCAAAAACATCTTTCCATGCCAGTCACACCATATATAAGTTTTTTTCTCTCTTTTTAGGTAGACAAGGTGAGTGCAAATCGTTTTTATGCCCCATTTCATTTAGGTTTGCAAGATTTGTGGTTGGATAATTCAGAAACACACCATTTACTCCATGTGAAAAGGATATGTGTTGGTGATGTGATCGTGCTCTTTAATGGTTTGGGGTATGAATGTGATGCTAAAATTGTCGAGGTAAAGGGGGGAAGGGCGAGAGTGAAAATAGGCAGTATTGAGGCCATTAGTAGGGAGCGAAATGTTGGTATTGATATCGCATTTGCAATACCTAAAGGGAGGTATGCCCAGTTCCTTGTTCAGAAATGTACCGAACTCGGTGTTCAAAGGTTAATACCTACACACTTTGAACGTAGTGTGGTGAGGTTTAGGGGAGATAGTTCAGATAAAGTTGAGAAGTGGAAGAGGGTAGTTATTGAGACGTCAAAACAGTGTGGTCGTAATGTAATTACGGAGATTAGGGATGTCGTTGACTTTGATAATATCGTGAAACAGGTGGGTGCTTATGATCTCTCTTTTGTTGCGAGTACCGTGTCAGGAACAAATAATTTGAAAAATATATTGCAAGAGTACCCAAAAGTAAATAGTATAATATGTTTTATTGGACCGGAGGGTGGATTTACTCCAAGGGAGATGAGTATGGCACGGGATGCTGGCTGTCAAATTGTTAATTTGGGAAAACAGATTCTACGGGTGGAAACAGCTGCAATTGCCATTTCATCAATACTCTCTTATCACTATCTTAACTGATTGCAGATGTTGAATGCAGTTGGGATCTTCGTGCGGGTATGAAGAACATTTGAATTGTTCCCCGTTTTGATATGAGATGCCAATCTTTATCTCTTTTTGTATAGGTCTCACTATGTGTTATGCTGTGATTATGGCGGGAGGTTCTGGGACAAGGTTTTGGCCCTGGAGTCGACAGAAAACACCAAAGCAACTCTTGAAAATTACGGGAAGGGATACCATGATTAAACAGACCGTTGATCGAGTTGCCTCAGAAATCCCTTTAGAAAATATCTATATTGTAACTGCTTCTATTCTGGCGGATAATATAAAGAGAGAACTCTCCATGTTGCCGGCAGGGAACATTATCTCTGAACCCTTTGGCCGTAATACTGCTGCATGTATTGGACTTGCCGCCACAATCATACGAAAAAGAGATGCTGATGCCATTATGGCGGTGATGACGGCCGATCACATAATTGAACCCCCGGAGGTGTTTTTGAGAGGGCTATGCTGTGCTGAAAGGTTTGCGAAGAAAAAAGGTATACTCGTTACCTTTGGGATTAAACCGGACAGTCCATCGGTGAATTATGGTTATATTCAGAGGAGCCAAGAGGGGGAGAGTATTGATGGTTTTTCAGTTTTTGATGTAAAATCCTTTTCAGAGAAACCGGATCGTGCAACAGCAGAAAATTTTGTGCAGAGCGGAGAGTATTATTGGAATAGCGGTATTTTTGTTTGGTCTGTTCATACAATATTGGAAGGAATAGAGGCTTTCATGCCGGCATTAGCAGCTGGTTTGACCAGAATTGATGATGCACTGGATTCTCCAGAGGTGGAAACGGTTATCCGAGATGAATATGAGGGGTTTGAAAGTGTATCGATAGATTATGGGGTGATGGAGAAGATCTCAAACGTAAAGGTGATTGAGGCTAACTTTAAATGGGATGATGTCGGTTCCTGGCTTGCTGTAGAGCGATTAAATAGCAGTGACCAACAGAATAATACCGTTTTGGGGAAATATAGCGGTATTGATTCATTTGGTAATATTATTGTTGGAGATCAGGAACGTTTAATAGCAACGGTAAACGTCTCTGATATGATCATCGTAAATACAAAAGATGTTACATTGGTTTGTCATAAAAAGAGTGCAGAGGATATAAAAAAGTTGATTGATATTTTAAACGAAAAAGGGCTTGATAGCCATTTATAGCAGAGACAATACTAATTTAATGGATATAAATAGGAATACAATCATTAAGGATATCGTTAAGCAGCATCCTGAGACACTCGCAGTTTTTAGAAAATATAATCTGGTAGTGGCTGGAGGTGTAAGAGGACCGAATGAACCATTAGCGTTTTTTTCTAAGGCACATGAGGTTGATTATGATGAAATAGTCCGGGAATTGGAAGATGCGATCGAAAAAGGGGTTGATGACAGTACTGAATCAGTTGAGTTAAAGGAAGATAAGGTTTATGAAAGATTTATAAAGGCAGCCATCTTGATGACATTGACAATTGGTGTGACCTTTGGAGCTGCCATCTTAACACACATTGGTGTGAAAAGAGATTTCCAGACTGGATTTCACTCGATTGTTCAGGTACATGGTCATGCGCAGCTGTTTGGGTGGGTTGGTCTCTGTATTATCGGTTTTGCCTATTATATAGTTCCTCGGGTGAAAAACGTAGAACTGCGGTACAGTGAATTGACCGTTACGAGTTTTTGGTTGATGATAATCGGAAATATTTTAAGAATATTTTCTCAACCCTTTTCTCATGAAACCATAAATGTTATCTTACCAATTTCCGGGTTATTAGAGTGTGCAGCAATTGTTACCTTTGCATTTATCATCTTTAGTACCGTGCTCGCCAGTAAGGAGAAGAGCGAGATCTATGACAAATTTATTATGGCAGGTGTACTATGGTTCCTCTTTTGTGGTGTCATCAATTTTTTCATGGATGTCTATCTGTTTTTCACAAACACCCATGAGATACCAAGGGCCATTTATAGTCCTTTTGTTCACGTGTTTCTGCTTGGATTTGTCTTTATGTTCATCTTTGCCATAAATATTAGGACCGTTTATGCCTTCCTTGATGTCAGAACGGCAAGGGGTTCGGCCGTGAATGTGACGTTCTGGCTCTTAAACATTACTATACCTGTCTATTTTGTCGCTAACTCCCTCACCTACCGATTTCCCTCTTTACTAAAGATTTCATATCTCACGATATACATCGTGGCATTTGCTGTATTGCTTTTTGTCTATGGAATTAGGGTTTTCGAAAAATCAACGAGGGAGCTGGATGACGTTGTCATGGACAGAAGTTATGCAAAAACAATCAGGGCCGCATATGTCTGGTTGATTGTTGGGATTCTTCTCCTTGGAGCAAAGACCTTTTTTGGACCATTTTCTGAAGAGCAGTATCTCTTCCATGGAGCTGCCAATCACGCTCTTGCGGTAGGGTTTGTTACTATGATGATTATGGGATACGCGTCAAAGATGATTCCTACATTTAAGGGTATTCATATGTCCAGTATATGGCTCTCAAATTTTAGTTTTGTCCTCTTAAATCTCGGTTGCTTTCTCAGGGTTGCAACTCAGACAATGATCGGGCTCTCAGGAGAGTTTTATTACTCTATCATTGGCATCTCAGGATGGATTGAGCTCGTAGCAATCGGTATGTTTGGTTACAATGTATGGAAGACGATGAATGCAAAGGAGGGCGAGGAAGAGATAACCGGAGGGAGTATAAGTGAAATTACGAAGGAGACAAAAATATTCGATGTTGTTGATCAGTATCCTGAAACCTTGGAGGTTTTTCTCCAGTTTGGATTTAAACAGTTGAGTAATCCGGTTGCAAGGAGAACAATAGCCAAGATGTTTACCGTTGAACAGGCAACAAAGATACACCCGGTTCAAATTGAAGACCTATTAAAGGCACTAAATGAGAGGATAAAAAAGAGATAAATGCTTCCCATCGTGAGTTTTTTTCTCGGAGAAGCATAGAAATTCTTGACCGATTTTGATCTATTGTTTCGCACTTTTTTTACGAGCTTTAGTGTAATATATTACCTTTTTTACCCATTACGTTCTATTTTCCTTACGTTGGTAAACGGAGAAAGCTAGTTTATGAAAACCCTAAAAATAGTTATGCCTCTTTTATGTATTACCCTTTTTTTCACGAATATGTGCATTGCTCAAGAGTCCGTAGCGCATTATCAGAGAGGTTTAGGATATCTCGAAACAGGTATTGTTGATAAGGCTCTTAATGAATTTAAAAAGGCGCTGCCTCTGTTTAAAGAAGAAAAAAACGAAAAGATGGTGGCCGATGTTTATGTTGCACTTGCACATATTTATAATTGGACAGGATTATATAAAACAGCTATCACTGTATGTAAGCAGGCAATTGAGATAAATCCGAATCTCGCTTATGCCCATTATAATCTTGGATTTGCGTTGCGAGAAGAGGGGGAGATTCAATTGGCAAAGAGCGAGTTCGCACTCTATAACGATTTGTTGAAACAGCAGGGCGAGTTTGTTGAAGTTTTAGACGACAAAACGTTAACTACGGAAAAGAGAGATGAAGAACCGGATGAAACGGTTAAAAGTAGTGGTGTTAAGAAAAGTGGTAAGGATGTAGAGCTATCAGAGTCGGATGAGACAGTTCAGGACTCTTTGGGTAGTGTTCACTTGAGTAGTGGGATCGATTATTATAATGATGGCATGCTTGATGAGGCGATCAAAGAATTCCAAGAGGTACTTAAGGGTAATCCAGATAATCTGGAAGCACATTTCAATCTTGGAAATGTATATGTGGATAAGGAGATGTTTGAGGAGGCTATGTCTCAATATGAAAAAGTGATAGAGATAGATCCTGAACATAACGAAGCCATTCTTGATCTTGGGATGTTATATATGGATTTTGACCAAATAGACGAAGCGCTGATATTATTTAAAAACGCATCTACGGCGAATCCAGATAACGCATACTTTCATTTCCATCTCGGAGAGGTATATTACCGCAAACAGCGCTATGACAAGGCAGTTTTAGAATTTAATAGGGCATTATCTATAAACAATATGGATCCTGAAATACAGTTTCGTTTAGCTGAGACATACAACGAGACCAAACAGTTTGATCTCGCTTTGGAGCATATGATTCGAGCCAGTGAATTGGGATATCCAGTTGATCAAGAGCTTATTGATAGCTTAAAGGAGAAGACTCGATAACCAGTAATAAAAAGAGTATTGTCTCGTTTATTTTGGAGATCAACAAAACGGTCTAATGAATGTGAGTATCTCCCTACTTATCACTCTTTTGTAACTCCTCGATAAATAAGATAATCTCGTCAACGATCTCCTCTCTCGATTTATGCGATGTATTAATAGTTTGGTCAGCGGCATTATCGTAAAGTGTCTGCCGTATGTCCATGAGGTGTGTGATCTCCTCTAAGGCCTCTCTTCCCGTCAGAGAAGGCCTCTGATCTATACTCTTCTCGTCATGTGAGAGGCGTGTGTGGATGATTTCGGGAGAAGCTTCTAGAAGTACAAGAGTTCCATTGCTCTTAAGGTTTCTGACATTATTACTATTCAGGATAACCCCACCTCCAGTGGCTATAATCTGATTGTCCATTTTGCTTATGTGAGTGATAGCGTTTTCCTCGATATTGCGAAATCCCGCTTCTCCCTGTTCCAGAAAAATATCTTTAATCGTTTTTCCCGTACAGTTCACAATGTATTCGTCCGTATCAATGAAATCCCTTTTTAGGTGGTTGGCCAAGAGTTTACCGATGGTACTTTTACCTGTGCCTCTAAAACCAATGAGAACGATATTCATATAAATTAACTCCCTACAGTTGCAAATTTATTGTGATTTGCTTCGCAAAATGGGATTTATAAAGTGTTCATTGCAATATATTTATTAAACAGATAATTTATCCAATGCGACATTTCTCATTAACTCTATTGGTGGTTCTATTCCGGTCCAGAGTCTGAATTGTTCAGCCGCTTGGTTTATGAACATTGTGAGACCATTGACGGTACAACAACCTCTCTCTTCCGCATCTCGAAGGAGTCTCGTCTGTATCGGGTTGTAAACTGCATCGAAGACCACCATTTCTGGTTTGAGGATCTCTTTTGGAACAGGGGAGTTTTCAGTGTTAGGAGACATGCCAATAGATGTACAGTTAATGAGGATGTTGGCGTCAATTTGACAAACCTTTTCAAAACCCTGATAGGTACACCCAATGTCATGGGATAGTTTCATAGCTCTCTCTTTGGTGCGATTGTAAATGGTTATCTCGTATCCCTCATCTTTGAGTCCATATGCTATCGCTCTTGCTGCACCTCCAGCCCCGATAATGGCAACTTTATTGAGATGTTGCTTGTTGTTCATACCATTTTCTAATCCCTGTATTGCAGCTGTACTATCAGTGTTGTAGCCCTTGAATCTACCGCTTCTATTCACAACAGTATTTATTGCTCCAATTTTTTCAGCAGTACTCTCTATATCATCCAGAAATGGTAAGATGGTCTCTTTGTGAGGTATAGTGATGCTAAAGCCCTGGATATCTATTTTTTTAAATTCCCTTACAAATGAGGCAATGTCCACGACCTTCAGGGGGACATAGATACTATTGAGGCCTTTTTCGATAAATGAGAGGTTGTGTATTGCCGGGCTCATGCTATGGGAAACAGGATTTCCGACAATACCGTATACCTTTGTCTCTTTGTCTGTTTTTTTAAAATGGTAGGTATCGGTGAGCTCTTGAAATGTTAACTGTCCTGGTGCAGATTCCTTACCTTTCGTGAGTGATGCAAATGTCAGAAGTCCTCCAAATTTCCTGGTAAGAATCCTGCTTATGTGGCCATTTTCTCCCATACAAAAGGATATCATGGGCAGGTGTGTGATCTTTAACAGTTCAAAAATCCTAATGTTGTCCGTGATTTCGTGAGCGTACGTGACAATCTTAACAATGTCCGGTTTCCAAAGACACATTTCGTCATAAATCTTGTGTAAGTTGTGGGGCGTTTCCTGAAAATTATGGTAGGAGACAATGATTTTAGTACAGTCTCGCCGAACAATATGCTCAATAGAATCGAGTTCAACGTCAACATAATCAAATCTCAAGTCTATAGCCTTTTGGAGCAACCGTATTCTATCGGATTCGTTATCGGTATAACTACCCCCTTCCCTCTCCGGTCGAACTGTGACGATCACTGGTTTTGGGTACTTTTCCGATAACTTCTCCAGGCACATTTCGGCATCACGAATTTCTGAAAAAAAATCGAGGCGAAGTTCAACAATGTCCGCATTTTTCTGGGCCATTGCCATTTCAAGAATAGCTTCTTTTGTGCTTCTGGCAGTAATGGGGATACAAATCATCTCTGTGTAGGTTCCTTATATCATAGTTGTCTGTTAACTCATTTAGTGTTACATGTGGGGACGGGTTAATTCTCATGATGATATACCCATCACAAATTGGTTTTCGGTTTTCAGAACCCGATTTCACATGAAATTGAGACTTTTCTCAATCACAAAATCCTCGACTTAGCATTACAAAGCCTCTGGTTTTTGTTCAATCGAAAAATCAAAATTTCAAGCAAACTCTGGCCCGGAAATTCCGAAAACCATTTTGCAATGGGTATACAAGGATAAGTATTAGTTGATTATTATATTTTATACCTTAAAATAGTCAACCTTATGTTTCATGTAGGTAATTTCTCCCAATTATCATTATAGGGGGTACATTTTCTTTCTCATTTTTTGATACGAAAAAGCAGTTCTGAATTTTATGTGGGAGATATCATGGATGTAAGTGAAGCGATAAAAAGACGGAGAAGCATAAGAAGATTTAAACAAGATCTTATTCCCGATGAAAAAATCAGGGAATTAATTGAAAGTGCCAGGTTGGCCCCGTCTGGAACAAATACTCAGCCATGGAGATTTGTTATAGTAAAAGATGATAAAACCAAAAAGGAATTGCAGGAGGCCGCACACAACCAGAGATACATTAGAAGAGCGCCAGTTATCATTGTCTGTTGTGCGGATTTGAGTGCTTTTAAAGAATTTTCAACTCGTGTAGACGAGTTGATTGAGTCGGGAGCACTTCCGGAAAGGACGAGAGAGAAATTCATTCCCTATTTAGAGAATGGTATGCGTAGTGTTAAAAGGGAAGAGCTTGTGACAGCTGCAGCGACAAATGTCTCTATAGCCGTCGAACATATTGTTCTGAGAGCTGTAGAATTGGGACTGGGGACTTGTTGGGTCAGGTGGTATGACGATAAGAAGGTGAAAGAGATCCTAGATGTTCCTGAGTTCGTCGAAGTTATGGCACTTCTCCCTCTCGGCATCCCGGATGAAGAACCAAGTCCAAGGCCGCGATTGAGTATCGATAAGTTAATGTATCATGAGAAGTACGGTATTGGATATATCTAATACCGTACGTAACCACTTATTATGAGTTTTTCCACAAAAGGTATTTTGGTCAATGCTCTTTTCCCCTTCCCTTCGTCTGCTTTTTATTTGAAGACGCTTCCAGAATCTTATCACTCAACAGTGTATGTAACACAAACATTTCGAAAAAAACAATGTCATATTGTGTCCGAGACGTTCTATGAAAATTGTGTCTATTTTTCACAGTTTCACTCGATTTTCAAGGCTGATGTCAGCTTTCGTTGAATGAAAATAGCCGAAAATCAACATTTCCAAATAATCATAACCCCAATGTTTATCCATCCTTAACTGTCAAATTAGATGTATGAGAGTTTTTGAGTTTGTTTTAGTTAACACTATTTTCATTGTACAGGGATTCTCTTTGGTTGTCATCCCAAGAAAATAATTCATAACATCTAATAAAATGGAACCTTACACAAAATAAAAAAAAATAGGGGGTGTCTGGCATGGAAGTTGTCTTATTGAGAAACACTGATTTTTGATCAATACGTAACCTTTATCAGTAGAGTGTTTATAGTATCAATCGACACACTTGTTATAGTCTGTTTAAAGGCAGCCCATGCTTTTTAATAGAGAAACTAGAAATTTTGAAAGAACAAATCATGACAGAACCTTTTGAAGGTGAAGAGAAACGTCATTATCGAAGGTTAAGGCTCTCTCTTCCTATAATGTTATTTAACAAAAAAGTTGAGTCAAAGAATATCAGTTCAACCGGTGTCTACTTTGAGGTTTCCATAGAAAATAGAGAGCAGTTTGAACTGGGAAAGAGGGTTAATTTTGAGATATTAGCAAAGACCTCTTCTCCTATGCTTCCGAGTAGAACCATTCGTCTTGGTGGTAGTGGAGAAGTTATCAGGAATGTCATCGTAGAGAGTTCCCAGGAAACGAAAAGGTATGGAGTCGCATTAAAGTTTTACAAAAAACTTGAGATTTTATTCAATTTGGGTGATATCCCGTAAATTGTCTCGGAATCTCTCTTCTTGCAATGCACTCTTCTCCATTCAAGAGCACTGATGTTGTCTCTATCCCTCAAAGCAAAGTGAGTTATCAATAATCACCACGAACACACTAAGCGGTACATACCGAAAAGAAAAACCAATGATAAAATGCAGTTGACACTACAGTTATACCATGGTATTGTATGCGTTTAGCAAAATCATTTATCCTTCTCTCCTTCCTACAAGTATGGTATGTTTTTTTATGAGCCAGTTGTTAACGTCCCGGTAGTCTTTACTATTTATTCTTTCATCTTCAGAACAACTATTTTTAGGAAATTGTAAATTATGAAAAACAGATGTGTCATAATCGGTACAATATTTCTAACCCTGATTGCACAAAGTTTGATTTTTCCCATGTTCGTTCAGGCTGATGATAAAATTTATGCAGTGGTGAATGGGCAAGAGCTTAGCCGCGATGATCTTGCAAATTTGCTTATCAAAACGTACGGAAGTGAAGGTCTGGAACAGTTGATACGCAGAACTCTTGTAAGGCAGGAGGCTGCTAAGAGTAATATCAAAGTGACGAAGGAAGAGATAGAGACAAGAATTAATGGTCTCGTTGATGGCGAGATAAAGCGTCAGATGCAGAAAGCCGGGTTGAAGGATGATAAAGAATTTGCTCGGGAGCTTGAAAAGGCAGGTGTCACTTTGGAAAAGTATCGAGGGAATATAGTTCAAGCCTTCAGGCTTACGAATGAGCAGGTAGAGGCTGAACTGATGGCGGAAAAAATTATAAGAAAAACGGTTGAGATAACCGATGAAGAGATTCTTGAGGCTTATGAGGACCTATACGGGGAAAAGGTGATAGCACGGCAGATTGTACTGCGAACAATGCGGGATGCTGAGAGAATGGTAAGCAGAATCAAGGCCGGCGCAGACTTTGAAGCATTGGCGAAGAAAAATTCAGTTGATAGGAACTCTGCTTCACGTGGGGGACAAATGCGTCCATTTGGTTCCCATGGAACCCTTGGGAATGCAGTTAAGGATTTAAAAAAAGGTGAAATAAGCGAAATTGTTAAGACTGATAAAGGGTACCATATTTTGAAGATTGAAAATCGGGTACCAAGAAGTATGAAGAAATTGAGTGAAGTAAGAGATGAACTCCGAAAACTCGTAACGGCTCAAAAGGTGCAGCAGAGAGTTGGACCGTGGCTCCTAAACCTAGTTGAAACTGCCGAAATAAAAAAAAATTTACCTGATTGGTAAATGCTTACCGCACAGAATTCAAACCATACACATTACTTCTTGATAATGAGAAGCAATGTTCCTATTCAATTCCTTTACGATTACATTCAATGGATACATTTAAGACTATAGCTATTATCCCAGCTCGATACGCTTCGACAAGACTTCCCGGTAAACTCATTAAATACGAGGCAAAAAAGTATACGGGGAAGTTTCTTCTTGAGCATGTGTATGAAAAGGTGAAGAGTGCAAAACAGATTCAAGAGGTGATTATTGCCGCTGATGATGAACGTATTGTTGAGGCGGTAAATACATTCTCGGGATCTGTTAAAATGACCTCTTCGCATCATGAGTCCGGAACTGATAGAATTGCAGAAGTGGTTTCTCATTTGGATGTGGACTATGTAGTAAATGTCCAGGGAGATGAACCTGACATAAGAGGTACTATGATAGATGATTTAGTTGAGGCGATGTATGTTGAAAAGGAGGCGGTGGTTTGTACCTTGGCGAATGTAATAAGGTCGCAAGATGAATTTCTTAATCCAAACGTCGTTAAAATTGTTCTTGATGATAATAATTATGCGCTCTATTTTTCACGATCACCAATTCCCTATGTTCGAGACAAGGATGAACGTTTTGAATTTACAACGGAGGAGAATAGAGGAGAAAAGACTCATGGCAGAAAGAAAACAGGCTTCTCTTTTCTCAAACACCTTGGAATTTATATATATCGAAAAGATTTCTTGTTGACATTTTCATCCCTACGATCAGGGGGATTAGAAGAAGCAGAAAAACTGGAACAACTGAGAGTCCTTTCAAATGGTTATAAGATTAAGGTTGTTGTCACACCTTACAGTTGTGAGGGTGTTGATACACCGGAGGGCTTTAAGCGATTCATAGAAAGATACCGACTTAAAGATCGTTCTACCATACCCTCATTGCAACAAAGGAACGTTAAATAGTGGTATGAAATTGGGAAGATAGTCGGAACGGGAAGAATTTTTTCTTGGAGATTATTCCATGGCAAAGCACATATTTGTTACTGGTGGCGTTGTTTCATCGCTTGGAAAAGGGTTAAATGCCGCATCAATCGGTTTACTTCTGGAAAGCCATGGATTGCGTATACGATTGCAGAAGTTTGATCCCTACGTTAATGTTGACCCCGGGACTATGAGTCCTTATGAACACGGTGAGGTTTATGTGACAGATGATGGTGCAGAGACCGATCTTGATTTGGGGCACTATGAAAGGTTTACGAATGCGGTAACAAACAGGGACTGCAACTTTACAACTGGTTCAATCTACTACTCTGTCATTACGAAGGAACGTGAGGGAAAGTATCTGGGAAAGACAATCCAGGTAATTCCCCACATAACAAATGAAATCAAGGATTGCATAAGAAAATTGGCCTATTCAGATACGGATGTTGTGATTTCAGAGATAGGTGGAATCGTTGGAGATATCGAGAGCCAACCATTTCTAGAGGCCATAAGGCAGTTTGGACAGGAAGTAGGCAGGGAAAATGTACTGTATATCCATTTGACGCTCATACCCTATCTACGAGCTGCAGATGAGCTGAAGACAAAGCCTACCCAACATGGCGTGGGTATGTTACGTCAGGCGGGTATTGGACCGGATATTTTAATTTGCAGGACTGAAAAAGCCCTCTCAGCTAAC
Source organism: Candidatus Scalinduaceae bacterium (assembly GCA_965222815.1). Lineage (GTDB taxonomy): Bacteria > Planctomycetota > Brocadiia > Brocadiales > Scalinduaceae > SCAELEC01. The sequence continues at coordinate 1,425,132 of CBDCUS010000014.1, read as the reverse complement.
ATTAAAGATAAACTCTCTCTCTTCTGTAATGTAGAAAGAGAGTCAATAATAGAAGAGAAGGATGTGAAATCTCACATTTATGAGATTCCCTTGCTCCTGGTTGACCAAGGGTTAGATGAAATTATCTTAAAAAAACTTCATCTGAAGAAGACAGAGAATTCTCTGAGAGAATGGACTAGAATGCTGAATACACTTCTTCACCCAACAAGAGAGAGTGAGGTTGCAGTAGTGGGTAAATATATTGGGCACCAATCGGCATATGAATCGATTTACGAGGCCTTGCTGCATGGAGGCATAAGTAATTCAACTAAGGTACTTGAGAGAAGAATAGAATCAGAAGATATTGAAAGGGATGGGGCAGAGAAGCACCTTAAGGGCTGTCAAGGTATTTTAATACCCGGTGGGTTTGGCGAGAGAGGTATTGAGGGGAAGATATTGGCGGCTACGTATGCGAGAGAAAATAAGATCCCGTTTCTTGGATTGTGTTTGGGTATGCATTGTGCCACGATTGAATTTGCCCGTAATGTCTGTAATTTAACAGATGCAAACAGTACTGAATTCGATTTGAATACTCCCCACCCTGTTATCTGTCTCTTGGATGAACAGAAAGACGTTGTAAAGAAAGGCGGTACCATGAGGTTAGGTGCTCAAGCGTGCAAAATAAAGATACCTTCAAAAGCCCATGATTGCTATGGCAAGGAGTTGGTGTATGAACGACATAGACATCGATATGAATTTAATAACAGTTATAGAGATCCCTTCGAATCACAGGGGCTTACCTTCAGCGGTTTTACATTGGAGGGTGGGCTGGTTGAGATAATCGAACTGAAAGAGCACCCATGGTTTGTGGCAGTTCAATTTCATCCAGAATTTAAATCAAAACCGACAAATCCTCACCCGCTATTCAGAGGCTTTATCAGGGCAACGTTAGACGTTTAGACTGTCAATCAACAATTTCCAGTCAAAAAAAGCAAGAAATTGTTGATTGACAGTCTGTTATCCCTCTTTCTCACGTGCTTCTTTGAGAAAATCTTCTTGAATTATTTTCATGAGGTTCCGAGCAAGCTCAATATGTCCTTTCTCCTCATTGCTGATCGATTGCAAGGTTTCAATAATGATCGTGTCGTCAAGTTTTCCGATACAGTCGTCATACAAGGTCTTGACATCTTCTTCAAACTGGAGAATCCTTTGGAACATAGTGGAAAGTTCTTCGCTAGAATACATTTTTTTTACTCTCTTCTACCCGTTCGATGAGTTTTTCAACAATGGTTTTGTGCCTTTGTGAATCAGCGCCGAGTTTTGTTATGATTTCTTTTATCTTTTCCCTTTTGTCATCACTCAACCATGTATAATATTTAAGAGAATTGACCGTATAACCGTGGAAGTGAGTACTTGCCTCTTCTTCTAATTCTAGAGCCTCATAGAGTTTATCTATAAGATGTTTTTTCTTGATCATAGTTGCCGATTATAAAAACAATCAAAAGGGAAAGCAAGTGTAAAAAAATGATAGGTAGATGATAGATTAAAATAGATTTTTCATGTTGAAATTAATCTAGTGCACTAAATTTTCTACCATAATTTTGTCTCTTTTAGTATCATTCTGGGGTGTTTTCGTTTTAAGGTTAACCATCAAAGTTTTATGGCAACTACGGCATAGGTAATAGGTTGATTAATTGATCCTCTGACATGACCAAATGCATTATACAGGGTTTCAATAAGGGACATTTTCTTGATGATTAATCACTTATTACGATAACCGTAAGAAATATATGGAAAATAAGTGTGAAAACGTGAGGTATCCTTTATTAGTCAAGAGAGATATTGATGGGTTTTTTGGTCTTGCAATCGATAATCTTATTCAGCTAATACTTATTGTAAGTTTTTGTAAGCTGCTCTGCGGTATGCCTGATATCCTTGTCTTTGGGGTTATACTGCCGGGAGCGGCTATTTCGATACTCTTGGGAAATCTCTTTTATGCATGGCAAGCAAAGAGACTCGCAATCAAGACAAAGAGTGACGAGGTAACGGCATTGCCTTATGGCATTAATACGGTAAGCCTTTTTGCCTTCATCTTTTTTATCATGCAACCGGTTTATCATGACACAAAAGACCCACATTTAGTATGGAAGGTGGGTATGATTGCATGCTTCTTGAGTGGAGTGATAGAGATGATGGGGGCCCTGGTTGGTGAGATCCTCCGACGCATTACTCCTCGGGCAGCTTTACTATCCACACTTGCAGGAATTGCCATCACGTTTATTTCGATGGACTTTGCCTTTAAAATATTTGAAAAACCCGTTATTGCTCTCTTTCCACTGGCACTTATTCTTGTCCAGTATTTCTCAAAAACAAGATTTCCTTTGGGTATACCGGCAGGTTTAATTGCCATTGGAGTTGGTACGGGGTTGGCATGGTTTTTGGGTTATATGGGGGGGGAATCTATCGTCTCCTCAGATGACGCTTTTCACCTGTCTCTACCGCATTTTTGTGGAGCAGATATGATTGATCTGGTACGGAGTGACTATATACTTCGATATATCTCAATCATTATTCCGATGGGAGTATTCAATGTAGTAGGGTCATTACAGAATATTGAGAGTGCTGAGGCGGCAGGGGACAAATACAACACTCACTCCTCTCTCTTGGCAAATGGGGTTGGCTCTGTTATTGCTTCACTGTTTGGCAGCTGTTTTCCCACAACTATATACATTGGACATCCCGGTTGGAAAGCAATGGGTGCTAGGAGGGGCTATTCAATATTAAACGGTATATTTATCATTGTGATATGTCTGACAGGATTAATAACTGGTATTCTTCGACTGGTTCCGATAGAGGCGGGAGCAGGAATTTTGTTATGGATAGGTGTCGTGATCGTTGCACAGGCATTTCAAGAAACTCCTAAACATCATGCCATGGCCGTTGCCATAGGTCTCATCCCTGCTATAGCCGCGTGGGGTTTGTTGATGATAGAAGGTGCTCTGAGGTCAGCAGGAACCACCCTTTATCATGTGGGGAAAGAGACGTTTGAAAATACGATTGCCATTCACGGAATGATATCACTGGAGAGAGGATTTATCTTTACGTCCATGATACTTTCCTCTGTTTCGGTCTTCTTGATTGAAAGGCAATTTTTACGAGCATGTTTCTGGTCACTCGGGGCCGCATTTTTATCTTATGTGGGTATAATTCATGCGTATGAGTTGACACCAAATGGAGTTATAAGTACGTTTGGTTTTGGAGTTGCATCTGATTTCTCGATTGGTTATTGCTCCTTTGCTTTAGTATTTGCTGCTATGAATTTCTACAAACGAGGAGAAAGTCCTTAAGAATTCGTGAGTTTCAAAGCTTCTCTCTCAGCTTTCATGGGTACCTTTCTCCTTTTCAGAAATTCAATTATACATCGAGTACGTCTACGTTTCACTTCTTAACCAAACCCTGTTATCGTATCTAATTAAGCTATTTTTCTCATCTGTAAATTTCGGTAATAACGGTATTATGCAGCATGTTTGTTATTGACTTTTTTATGACTGATACTATAGTAAAAGGGGGGGGGAGAGTATCCAAACTACGATTATGAAATCTTGGATTACACACGGAAAGAAGAAAAGAGTGCCCCTCTAATCGAATGAGTCAAGGACAGTATGTCCACTATTGTCCGTCCTGATCTTTTACTGGTTCGAAGATAAAAGGATAATTGAAGCTCTCTTACCCATGCCGTTAATATACTCATCTGATAATGGTTGTCGGACAAAATCCAATATAAAATTGAGCGAGAAAAATCCTCGGCCGGCTTTTGTCCGGGGATAACTGCAACTAAGATTTGGTTTCCAGTAAAACCGAAAACCAAATCGGTTTTAGTATACATAACGTTTACCACTTTATAACATAACAAAAGAAAAAGGTCCCTTTTTTTACTTAAGGGAAAGTATTTTGTTTTCATATTATTAAGTTAAGAAGCTAAAATTGAGGAAACAGCAGTACAAGAGATATCCATTTAGTACTATTATTTTCCAATTATCTAGTGGTTGAACGATAACTACCCAACTACTTCGTTGCTGAATAATTCCGTAATCCTCAAGTACAATGGTACATTCCGGTTACGAAATTAGTTTGCACCTTGTATCCAGGCAGTTTTAGCCAAGCCACAGAGTTTCCAATCAAGCACTTTCCGAAGGTTTTTTATGAATAAAATATCTAATATTTCTGCCGCTCTCTTTGTTATGGTGTCATTGTTGATCACAGTGTGCCATGCTGATAGTAGAGGACATTCCCGGAACCACTCAACTAACCTAATCGGGCTTACCCTTGAGGAGTTGATGAATATCGAGATTACGTCCGTTTCTAAAAAACCGGAGAAACTCTTTGACGCTGCTTCCGCTGTCTTTGTGATAACAGAGGAGGATATAAGACGTTCAGGTGTAACGACTATTCCTGAAGCGCTCCGTATGGCTCCTGGAGTTCAGGTTGCACACATTGATTCCAATAAATGGGCTATTACGACGCGCGGTCTCAACAGCCGTTTTGCCAACAAATTGTTGGTCTTAATTGACGGTCGTACTGTTTATACGCCACTCTTTTCAGGAGTGTATTGGGATGTACAGGATACCTTGCTTGAGGATATCGACCGTATTGAGGTCATCCGTGGATCCGGTGCGACACTGTGGGGCTCCAATGCGGTAAATGGAGTTATTAACATCATCACCAAACAGACAAAAGATACCCAGGGAGGGCTGTTAACCGCTGGGTTTGGAGACGAAGAGCGGGGTTTTGGCAGTGTACGTTATGGAAGTAAACTCGGTGATGATTTTTACTTTCGTGTTTATGCCAAGTTTTTTAATCGCGATGATGCCGTTTTTGCTTCAGGTGAAGGTGCGAATGATAACTGGAATGCTATACGGGGCGGTTTTCGTGCTGATTGGGAAGTTGGCAACCATGATTTTCTGACGATACAGGGTGATATCTATGATGGAGTATCGGCCCAGACACTTAATCTACCCAGTCAGACCCGTCCATTTGTACAGAGTGTAGAAAATGATATGGATGTGGCTGGAGGTAATATTATCGTGCGTTGGAAACACACTCTTTCTAATGATTCCAATATGTCGCTCCAGCTCTATTTTGACCGAACGGAACGTAAACAGGTCAAATTCAGAAACGATCTAGACATCTATGATGCTGAATTCAAGTATAAATTTAAATTGGGGGAGAGGCATGACATTGTGTGTGGTCTGAACTACCGCTTTATTGAAGACGATACCAGGGACTCGTTTACCTTGTCTCTTGATCCGGAGTCACATGGGCGGCATCTTTTCAGTACCTATGTTCAAGATGAAATTATGCTGGCCAAAGATCGGTTAAGTCTGACTATTGGCTCCAAGTTCGAGCACAATGACTTTACGGGGTTAGAGATCCAACCCTCTGCTCGTATGCTGTGGAAACCACATGAAAACCATTCAGTCTGGGCATCCTTCTCACGTGCAGTCAGGACTCCCTCCCGTAACGATAATGACGCACGGGTTAATCAGTCTGTTTCTCCATTATCACCGATACCCAACTCGCCTACCATTTTTGTATCTGCATTTGGGGATAATGATTTTAAGTCTGAAATACTCTATTCTTATGAGCTTGGTTATCGCGTTATTCTCTTTGATAAACTATCTATGGACGTTGCCATCTATTATAATAATTACGATAGACTTCGTACTCTGGAGCCAGGCGGAATTTTTTCAGAACCTTTTCCGGGACCACCACACTTTGTAGCACCTTTTAGACTCGATAATGAGATGGATGGAGAGACGTATGGGGTGGAGCTGGCAGCGGAGTGGCAGCCGGTTGATTGGTGGGGTCTGAAAGTTTCATATACCTATCTTCAGGTCCAGATGCACCTTGACAAAGGTAGTGGTGACACTGTATCGGAGGCATTTGAAGAAGAGAGTCCCCATAACCAGGTTTATGCACGATCCTCTTTCGATCTGCCAAAAGATATAGCGCTGGACTTGATACCACGTTATACGGACAGTCTGCCATCACTGGACGTGAGCAGCTACGTAACGCTGGATGCACGTCTCTCCTGGAAGCCGTTACAGAACATGGAACTATCTGTAGTCGGACAAAATCTGTTTGACAATCACCGTCCGGAGTTCAGGCAGAGACTGTTTATCAACTCCGATCCAACGGACGTGGAGAGGTCCGTATATGGAAAAATCGAGTGGAGATTCTGATTCATAGGAACAAAATCAGGATAAATGACCAATGGAAACTATTAAGTGTGGTATTGTGGAATATGCCAATCGACTGGAACGCTGCTGATAACAACTTACTGTTACTTTAAGATGCATTTTTAACGGAGATTCAGGTCGATTATTGTCAGAAAGTGAGAAGCACATGCTCAATTCCTGTTACCCTCATACCTCAATTTACTGCTTAATTTGGAATTTGATACAGCGATTTTTTATATATGTCAATACCTCCCAGACCTAAATCTTTCTTTCTATGACTATGTCGCGTACCCTCTTTTTGTTCACCATTAGGATAACATCTAACCGAGAGACTGAAAAGATGTCTCGTGCTACAAAATGTACTAAATAGTGGACATGAAGAATTTTATCTTTTCTCGCAAACTTTCTTTTTGGAGTTATTTTCAATTTTAGAAAAAGGCAGATGAATTCTTTATTTAAAATAATCGTATTAGTTGCCGTTGTAATAGGAGCTGTTACATTGAGCAATATGCAACATATTTACGCGAAATCACCCTCTGCCCATGAATATGAAGTTAAAGCTGCCTTTATTTATCGCTTCTTAAAATTCATCGATTGGTCGAAAAATAAGAAAAGTAACGATACGAGAAAACTATACATTCTTGGAGATAACCCCTTTGGAAATAACCTCAAAAAAACATTAAGCATTCCTATTAAAAATAGAGAGTGTGAGGTTAAATTTATAAAATCAATTAAATCATTTCCTAAGACGGAAGATTTCTGTGTCCTCTTCATCAGCTCTTCCGAAGATAAAGAATTGCCGCAAATACTTGATTTTCTTAAGGATTCCAAAACATTAACCATTGGAGATACGAGAGGCTTTGCTCAACGGGGAGTCATAATCAATTTTTTTATCGAAGAGTACAAGGTGCGTTTTGAGATAAATTTGGATGCAGTAAAACGTGCGGAACTCATAGTTAGTTCTAAACTTCTAAGATTGGCAAAGATAGTTCACGATATACCAAAGAATTAGAGATACCAAATGCGTATTGTTAAAAAACGGTCAATAAAGTACAAACTACTCCTCATTAGCTTAATAACAATGGGTTTTTCCTTATTGTTAAGTGGTGTAATACTGATTACAAATGAGTTTTTTTCAATGAGACGGTCATTGATAAATGATCTCTTGATACAGGCAAAAATAATTGGAGATAATAGTACCGCTGCTCTGTTGTTTGATGATCAAAAAGCTGCTAATGAAATATTGAGCGCATTGAGAGCCTCTCCATTCATAACAGGAGCTGTTATTTATAAGGATGATGGAGAGGTTTTTGCAATTTATCGAGGTCAACATATAAAAGAACGGTTTTCCTTTCCGTCTCATTTTAAAGAGAAAGAGTATTATATTGGAGTAAATCATTTAGTAGTTTTCCAAAGTATTATTTTCGAAAAGAAATTAATTGGCACAATATATATATGTTCCAATCTGAAAAATCTATACGCTTTTTTGGGGTGGTATGCAGGTGTTGTTGCTATTGTTTTAGTGGTTTCTCTCTGTTTTGCATTCTTGATGCTGTCAAAATTGCAAAAGACGATAACAAAACCAATCTTATTGCTCAGTGAAGCGACACGTAAGGTATCGGATGGGAATTTTTCGATTAGAGTAAGAATAGAATCAGAAGATGAGCTGGGAGACCTTGCAGGTGCATTTAATAAAATGATCGAGGATTTACATAAGACAACGGTGACTAAGGATTACGTTAATAATATTATCAGAAGTATGACAGATACCCTGGTTGTCGTTAATCCGGACTCGACTGTTGAGATGGTCAACCCGTCAATTCTCAAACTTCTTGGATATCGGGAAGATGAGTTATTGAATAAACCTTTTAATAAAATAATGGTATGTGACGAGGGGGGCATGGTAGATATTTCGGGAGAATATGAACACTCTTTGAAGAACGTGGAAAAGAGTTACTTGGCAAAAAGTGGCAAAAGAATACCCGTTTTATTTTCAAGTGCAATTATGCGAAACGATAAAGGAGAAATTTTGGGAATCGTGTATGTAGCTCAAGACATAACCGAACAGAAAAAACTTGAGGAGGAGAGGCAAAAAATGCAGATGAAGATGATAGCAACCTCAAAATTGGCTTCATTGGGTGAGATTGCTACAGGTATAGCCCATGAAATTAATCAACCACTCACCTATATTGGTAGCTTTATTCAACGATTACAGATTAATATTCAAGAGAATACTGTTGATAGGAAAGAATTAAAGGAAGAACTGAAGACTTCCTACACTCAAGTAAACCGAATTGTCAACATTATCGATCACTTGAGAACCTTTGGTAGACGTGATAATGTAGAAATGCAGGAAATAAGTATTGAGACAGTTTTCCAAAATACTTTATTACTTTTGGGAGAACGGGTTCGTATGAGGAACATAAAGATGGTTCAAAATATTGAACAGAATCTACCTACGATTTTTGGTAACTTGATCCAATTGGAACAGGTATTTATTAATCTTTTCCAGAATGCCATCGATGCATTTACAAAGCAATCAAAAGAGGCTGAGATATATGTTAATATGAAACAGTCTGAAAACCGAGAGTCCGTTATCATTAAAGTAAGAGACAATGGAATTGGTATGGAGGACGAAGTACGTAACAAGATTTTTGAACCATTTTTTACTACCAAAGAGGTTGGAAAAGGGACAGGTCTTGGTCTCTCTATAGTCTACGGAATTATCCAAGAACATAATGGTACAATAACGTGTGATTCGAAGATTGAAAAAGGTACTACTTTTACAATTGAATTGCCAATTAAGTAATAATCATATCAGTATTTCTTAGATACATTGAGCTAAAGGAGGGGAAAAGTGGTAAATAATAAGGTTTTGATCATAGACGACGAGAGGATAGTAATAGAATCCATTAAGAAAGATTTAAAGGAGGGCTCTTATATCATATTCTCTGCAATGAATGGCCGTGAAGGATTGGAAAAATATTCAAAAGAACAGCCGGCCTTAGTTATTCTTGATTTACGGATGCCAAATATGAGTGGTATTGAATTTCTCGAACAGATAAAACTAAAGCCATCAGATCCTTCTGCTGTTATCGTACTGACCGGACATGGAGATGAAGAGAGTATACGAAAATGTTTTAATTTGGGGATCTCTTCTTTTATCAGAAAACCATACAATATTGATGTACTCAGAGGAACAGTTATGAATTCTATTGAGTTAAAACAGATGCAGCAGAGGCTACTTACGGAAATTAATGAACGAAAACGCGTGGAAAAGGAGCTTAGAGAGAGTGAGAATAAGCTACAATCAATCTTGGACAATACAACAGCTGTTATTTGTATGAAAGACACTCAAGGGCGTTACATCTTGATAAATAAACAGTACGAAAATATTTTTAACGTATCGAGAAAGGAAGTTATTGGTAAGACTGGACACGACATCTTTCCAAGGGAATTGGCAGAGGTCTTCGAGGAAAACGACAGGAAAGTGTTGGAAGCGGGGACTCCTTTAGAGTTTGAGGAGATTGTACCTCAAAGTGACGGGATCCATACCTATATCTCCTTAAAGTTTCCTCTTGCAAATTCTGATGATGTTTTTTACAGAATATGCAGTGTCTCTACCGATATTACCGAACGTAAGAGAATGGACGACGAACTGATTAAGGTCCAGAAACTCGAATCAGTTGGTGTCCTTGCGGGAGGCATCGCTCACGACTTCAATAATAATTTACAGGTAATTTTGGGTAATATTGCCCTTGCAAGGTTATGTTCTAATCCAAACGAAGAGATTTTTGAACATTTGATTGAAATGGAAAAAGCCATTCGACAGGCAAAGGGGTTGACCCAACAGCTACTTACCTTTTCCAAGGGTGGAGATCCGGTAAAGAAAACGATATCCATTACGAAGCTCATAACAGATTCTGCTAACCTTGTTTTGAGCGGCTCAAATGTTAGCTGCGAGTTTTATATACCTGACAACCTCTGGCAAGTAGAAGCTGATGAAGGACAGATGGGCCAGGTAATCAACAATCTGATTATTAATGCTGACCAAGCGATGCCGGAAGGTGGAATTATTAAAATCAGGGCAGCAAACGCTACTATTAGTGCGAAGGACTCCCTACCACTAGAAGAGGGAAGATATGTAAAGATAACCATTCAGGATCAGGGAACAGGTATATCTAAAAAACATTTACAAAAGATATTTGACCCCTATTTTACAACTAAGCAGAAGGGGAACGGTTTGGGACTTACGACGTCCTATTCTATTCTCAAAAAACATGGTGGATATATTTCTGCAGAATCAGAGATGGGAGTTGGCACAACCTTTCATTTTTACCTACCTACTATTGAAAAGAAGGAACTGACAATAGATCATCCGAGCAAACCCGAAGAGAAGAAGAGCGAAGAGATACCTTTTGCTTACAAAAATAAGATTCTGTTAATGGATGATGAAGCCTCGATCAGATTTTCTATTAGCAAAAATTTGAGTAGGTTAAACTATGATGTAGAAACAACGGACAATGGTACGGATGCACTAAAGTTATATAAAAGTGCTATGGAATCTGGAAAATCTTTTGATGTTGTCATTTTGGATTTAACGATACCTGGAGGTATGGGTGGGGAGAAAGTCATAAAAAAACTGTTAGAAATTGATCCCCATGTAAGAGCTATTGTATCGAGTGGGTATGCAAATGATCCGGTAATGGCAAATTATAGAGCATACGGTTTCTGCAATGTTATTGCGAAACCGTATGCAATTAAAGAACTTTATGAAGTATTACAGAAGGTTATAAAGAATATAGGGGGATAGAAGTTCGTATCGTAACTGTTCGGTGTACCCATCTTACCTCTTGTTGGCTTTGCTATAGTAGCTCTCACTTCTTCAATCAAATCTTCGATTTGAGTATATGCTCATCCTAATTTTCCTAAAGCTTTATATCTTTCTTCATATTGAGAGATACTCACATTACCTTAACGCTACTTAATTGCCCACGATTAAAATTCTCCCGCTAAGGAAAAATCTTCAATATTATTCACGTCGATCCTGTGGCCAGAGATTGTTTGGATCTTTATCTTAATTCCTCGTTTAATAAATTGGTTGAACATATCCCGAATATTCATCGTCTTAAATTCAGGCTGATTGATAAACGTTTGAATAAAATCTTTTACTATTTCTACACCCTTGGCAGTCAGCTTCATCATCCCAATCCATTCACCGTAATACTCTGAATGAGGTTGGTCATAGAGAATTTTTTTTAGATGGTAATTATCCTCGGGAAAGAGGGAAGTCCCTTCAACTTGGTAAACGTGAACAAAATCGGATTGATAATTCTTCTCAAGGGAAAAGGCTGAATCAACGATAATGACAATATCTGCAGGGTCATCCAGGATAATACTAAGGAAATACTTTTTGAAGAGGATGTCACCGAATAAAACAATTGATTCACCTTGAGCAGTTTCGATTGCTTTGGAGAGAGATACCATTTCTCCTGTTGTTTCGTAATCATCATTACTGATAATCTTTAAATTGGGGAGATTAATAGCCTCCTTCTTGTATCCCGCTACTACCGAAATATTCTTGATGTGGTATTCATTCAGGTGCTCTATTGCCCTCTCCAGGATGCTTTTTTTCCCGATCTTGATCATGGTTTTTGGTATCGACTGTGTCAGTTTACCCAGTTGTTCACCACGTGTGGACGCGAGGATAATGGCGCTTCGTTGGTTGCCAGATTTTGGGCTTAAGTAGTGCTCTTCGGCAAGGGCGAGTTCCTTGTCATCTTGAAGGCGAAAGACCTCTTTGATTGGCACAATGGAGTCTTCTACATTGAGGAGGTTCTGTTCGTGGTGGATTTGTTGTGCAATTTCCTGCATTTTTTGAATAGAACCTCTGAATATTTGGTTGGCCCAGATAGATAGAGAGATTCGGTGTTTACGAAACTCATCGGTAGGGGTGGTGTAATACTTTGTCGGAACAATAGCAACTGGTGAACGGTCTCCCCATACCTTCATAAAGTCGAAAATTTCGCTTGCATTCGATAGCTTACTATGAATTAAGATTGCATCGGCCCCAGCGTTACAATACGCTTCAGCTCGATTTAAAGCCTCCTGTAATCCCCACCCTGCAATAAATGCTTCAACCCGAGCGACAATAACAAAGTCGTCGTCTCTTTGAATATCTTTCCCTGCCTTAATTTTTCCACAAAACTCATCAATCTCTGCCAGTGGTTGAGCTCCCTCTCGGAGAAAGCTGTTGGTTTTAGGGAAGATCTTATCTTCAATGCATACTCCTGCAATATCCCTCTGTTCAAGTTTCTTTACAAGGCGGCGCATGTTGTTAAAGTTGCCATATCCTGTATCTCCATCAATCAGAATGGGAATTGTGGTGGCATCGCTCATAAACTCAACAATTTCTAAAATTTGAGTCCAACTCGCCTCGTTATTATCACGAACGCCTATAGAGCCGGAAATTGAAAGACCGCTACCCCAAATACCCTTAAACCCAGCCTCTTCTACTATCTTTGCCGATATGCCACTATGAGCTTCCATGAGAAATTCCAATTGCGGGCTTTGCAGCATCTGTTTTAATTTGGTTGTCTTTTTCATCATCGACTGTTCGTATGGAAACCCTGTGTTTTGACCACTATCTAGTGCTTGAACGGAAACCCTGTGTTTGAACAAAAACTGCCCAGATACAAGGCGCGTAAAAATTCTGGAACCGGAACGTACTAATGTACTTGAGGATTACGGAATTTTTACAGCAACGTAGTAGATGGGTAGTTTTCGTTCAAACACTATCTATCAGCGAGAAACTGCAAAAGGGCCTCTTTACAATCCATAAGATTGGAAAAGGTCAACCCGAAGATACGTTGATTAAAATTGGGTATCCATACCCGAGTGGAAAGTCGACAGTGCCGCCAGCTCTCTTTCTCCTCTTGCGAAGTTACGTAAATGGCTATATCGTATGTCGATGCAATCCGAAGTATGTTTTCGGCATTACTTTTCCATATCTCTTCGTCAACGTCCAAATCAAGTCCAAACGTAAAAAATTGTTCACCTAATGGTGCACTACAATATAATCGATCTTCCTGTGGGTTATCCCTAAACTTTACAAGAAACACCCCATGCCAATCACCCTCTTTGAGATACTCTTCTTTATCAAGTTTAAAATCGTGTTTGGTACAAGCAAAATCCAAAAGTTGGTTTCTGATTGCTGCAACATCTTCCTTGTCCGGTTTTCTCCTTTTTTTCATAAGAATAACTATACGTTGAGATGTCACTTGTTTCAATAAATTTCTTAAAAACCAATTAACGGTATAGTATCAACCTATCCGTAGATCTGCAAAGTACAACTTTGATCAATCACGATTCTTAGCTATTGACACAGCGTATTAAGATTATACACTATAAAGAAGAGGGGTTTATTTCCTCATCTGTATCTCTGTGGAGAGGAATCCATTCCAACCAAAATCGATGAGCGGTTAATAATAAGATGGGAAAGTTGTCCTCCCACTCTTTGGGGTGTTGAGTACTGTGACCGTTTTAGTGATCAAATAATTTAAATTTATTAGACGACTAAAATAGAGAAGTTCCAAAATAATTCAACCATGAGGGAACGGGATCTATGTCTATGAATGTTAGGAAACTGTGTAATTTTTAGAGTGGAACGTCTCGAAATCACATCATATTGAAAGGGAGGCTACAAATGGCCGATACCAATGGTTTTTCGAAGGTTTCAGATCAGAGAACGTTTATCAACACTCATCCGGAGCCTAAACCACCGACCAGCTCACTCTATATGCAACGTAGATCTACAAAAAATGGTGATGGCACTGAAGAGCACCAAATAGTGGGGGTACATATAATATTTAAGTCTGGGAATTCCAATGGATTGTATAAAGCTTTTCATGTTCCTCGCAAACAGAAGATTAATGCCTCTGATCCTAAGGTTGCGGTAAAGTCTCTGTTAATAGCTTGTGATACCCTGGAAATCCATGGAGAACTTTCACTACCGGAATGTGACGTTAGCATTTACGCACGGAAACTGGTCTTTAAAAGCAAAGGATTTATTAATACCACACCACTGCAGTGGGATTTACCCAAGGCCCCTAATGCCAATCCCGTCAAGCGCACTCCGGGACAAGATGGTGCTCATGGGAGAAATGGTGGTGATTTGATCGTGATGGTTGATGAAGTTATTATTTCGGAAGGAGAGAAGCTGAACCGCTTTTTTTCTGAAGGGGGGAGAGGACAGAGTGCAGGACTCGGAAAAAGAGGTAATAATGGTACGTCCATGCCAAGTTATAAGAGTCGGAAATTCACATTGAATGATAGTGGCATTAAAAAGACTTACTGCAATGCAAAGTTTAATCCGCCGGCTGTTTATATTGATTACGAATGGCGATGGGCCGCTTCACGAATTGGTAGCGGTAATATTGGTGCAAATAGATGGCCAACGAGTGGTCAAGATGCCCTAGCTCCCGGAGTTCCCGGAAACGGTGGAGATGGGGGAAGGTTTACCACAAATCGGAAACAGTTGGTAGCGCTCTTGGAGAATAAAGGGAACATGGCCGGTGATAAAGCAAATAGCGTGACCGGTGGTGTTGCAGGACTACCGTTAAAGTGTTCGCATTACAAACTCACTTTGTGGCATAACTGGATTAAAAAGTACGGTTCGATTGATTACAAAAATACGGGGACGAAAACTACAAAAAGAGGGAAAAACTTTAATGCAAAAGCTCCAAAGAAAGCTAAGGGAATAACACCAAAAACAACTATTGTTGACATTCCAAACGCTTGGCTTCACCCTTTCCAGTTGCGGTGTGTTCTAAGCTTTATGCGTGATTCATTTTTAGCTGGTGAGCATGAGATACTGCTCGAATTGCTCTTAGCTTATGACCATGCATTAGGTGAAACAAAGCCTACAGATTTTCAACCTGGTGTTGTGTGGAACGATACGAACGCAGTCCAGTGGGTGTCTGCACAAACCGAGGTGGCAACACAGCTGCAACGCTTACAATCTCATTTAGATTATTTTGGTAATCCGGCAGGCTACATGCCCTTACTTTCCTTACAGGGGAATATGCGTTTGTACGATATTGAAAGTAGTACAGCTTTACGCACACTGCTTTTAGCTAGCTGGGTTTCTGACAGGAAAAATAGAGTACAGAGTGCCAATAAAGCGTTTGGTCATGCTATCAAAGCTCTGAATGAAGATACACAGCGGGTCGCGAGTTATGTAGCAGAAGCGGAGGGTAAGGTGACCGATGTAAGTAAACGGATCGATGCCTTACAGAATAATCTACAGAATATGGGCGTAAAGCTGGAAACGCTGAAAAACAGACTGCTTACAAAAGCGAAACAGGATTTACATCTAAAAGCGCAAATTAAATTTGGAATAAAGATGGCTTCAGCCATTTGTCAGGTCATACCAGTGGCGCAACCTGTATTGGGAACAGTTGGTAACCTCGCCAGTATTGCTGCCGAATTTGATGAAAATGGTACTGCGGACACGGTGAGCAAGATTGGCGAAGCATTGGACAGTGCTCGTAATGCTACAAGAAAATCTAACGACACCACTAAGCAGGCAAAAAATGAGAAAAGATCGGAAGCTGCCATCGGTGAGGTCGGAGCGAAGAGAAAAGCCTCGATTTGGGCCAAGGTGGGCGATGGATTGGGGCCCGCTCTCTCTCAGGTCGGCAATGCCATTTCTACGCTACAGGTGTCACAAGGTGAAATTAATGCTGAACTGGAACGCTTGAAAGCGGAAAGTCATGAATGGAATGAAATGGTTGGAGAAATCATACAACTTAACGATGAAAAAAGAGAGTTTTTTACGGACCTTATGGATGCCTTACAAACTATTGGAGATGGATATAGAAGTCTTTCAAGCAATGCCGGCACAGTAGTGACTATGCAACAACAGCGGAACGATACGTTGGCAAAGCTAGATTTGGAAGCAACACTTGCCGTTGCCGAGTTAGGTCAGCGCGCCCGCTTTGCATTACAGAGGGCACTCTATTTAATGGTGAAGTCTTTTGAAACATCGGTCTTTAAACCAATTATTGTTAATTGGCAGATGACCAAAATATTCAAAAAGATTAATGTGTTGCTGAAACCGGATGAAGGTTTTGACGCAAATACTATGAAAACCAGTGTGGACGTACTGGACCCCATTTTCAAAAATAATCTGGAACAGATTAAAAAGCAATTGCTCGATCAATACGGATTTAACAGAGAGACATCTATGACACTGGAGTTTGGTCTGACTGAGCAGCAGACAAAGCAGGAGCTGATAATGTTGCATACCAATGGTCGCATTATCTTTGACCCTGTTGAGTACGGATTGATACTACCGCAGCGGCAACGTGTCAGATTGGAGAAGGTGCAATTGGCAAGTCTTGAGTTTAGTGAAACTGGTATTACGTTGCCAGCTTCCGGTAATATGATCATCAGTTTGAAAGTTGGTGATAATGGCACGGTACGATCATCGGAGAGCCTCTATGTTGTGCGCAGTGATGCCCCTAGGGTATGGAGTTGGACTTACCACTTCAGTGATAAATCCATGAATGCGAGTGAACCTTCCACATCATCACTAGATCTACTCAATGCTTTATTACAGAGTAGTGACAAAGAGATAAAACAAAAACTTGCTTCTCCTCCCTCGTGGTCAGATATAGAACTTAGTATAAGTTTCACGCCACCGCTTCCGAAAACCAAACGGCCTCGTTTGAGTAAATTGATGTTCAAGGCTATTTCCGATTCATTACCTGCACCGGATACCCAACGGGTATTGGATGTTCGCAGCGTAGGAGCTTGTGCTTTGATGGAATGTTCCCCCGGTGATCTAGCAAACCGGAGCAGTGGTTATGGAAATCTGTATCGTATCTATCCTCCTCGTGCAAAAGTAAAATTACAGGCACCTGGAGTAATCGGACGTATGAACTTTTCACACTGGGAAATTATCGATGAGGAATCAATGCGTACCCTTCATAATGAAAAGATCACGTTGCAGATGGGGAGTAACACCTTAATTTATTGTCACTTTAAGGCAGATAATGAAGCGGAAACTATGGTAACACACAATTTGAGCGAAAGACGTATGATTTCTATCGCAGCGAAAGATCCAAAAGTCAGATCCCGGGAAGAGGCTATGCGAGTCCTGAAAGAGACCTCCATTCGTTCTCATTCAGCACTGAAAACAGAACTTTGCGGCCCTGAACGCCTGATTCGAAAAGGTGCTGGTATAAAAGAGAACGTTATTGGTGTGATACCTGAAGGTGCGTTACCCACTGAAATGGGAGTGGCCAGAAAAGGTTGGCAAAAAGTGCAATATCGAGGAGTGATTGGATATCGCAACGTGAAAAGAGGTTAGTATTGGTTGAAAAGGTGGTAGAGCCAGGTAATACTGAAATTGTTATCAGGTGACAATTTATCGCACTTTTAATTGTTTTTTTTCTGATATAATGACTATGAAATTCAAAGAGAGACCTTAGACAAAGTGAAAGGGTACAAAATGTCCCGTTTGATTGAAGAGTTAAAGGAAGAACATCAACTGATTACTGCAGCCCTCACCAAGATGAGAAGCCTTTACATAAATTCAAAGGAGGGGAGAGAGGCTCTTATGTCTCTCGAAAGTACTTTGCTTTCACATATTCAGAAGGAAGATGAACAGCTCTACCCGGTTCTGAGAAAAGAAGCCGAGAAAGATGAATACCTGAAGAGAACTCTCGACCTTTTTGCAAGAGATATGGAAGAGATCTCAAAAAAGATAAGAGATTTTCTTAAGAACTATACGGAAGGGAGATTGGGGCAAGATAGTGCTAAAGTAATTGGTAGATTCTTTGCCATGATTTCAAACAGGATCCGACAGGAAGAGTGCGTTATCTATGAAAAATTTGATAACGTAACCCGGTCGGCTTAAGAGAACCCAACCTATGCGTAAACATCCAGACGAGTCGCAATTCTTTCAAAATTGTTGTCTCTCCCGAACTGCCTCAGACCTGCTGGGCAACGCCATCAAGTTGTTGATATACCATTACTCAATCGAGTTCAACTCAAGTTTGGTCACAGCCGACGGATTATACCCATTACGAATTGGTTACTTCACGCGGTTGTCCTCAAATTAATTCCCATAATAGACAAATGGTGCCCAGTAATAGGGAGATTTGTATCTCTCTCCAAATTCACCACCGATAAACTGTCGCTTTACCGCTGTTATCGCATTTGGATAGCTAATATCTCCGTTTTGGGCCACACCATACAGTGTCTCCATAAACCTAGAAGTAGACTCATCTGATACTTGCCATAATGATATTGAAACGGCTCTTGCACCAGCTAATAAAAAGGATTGCGTGAGTCCCATAAAACCCTCGCTTCCAAAGATATTATTCAAGCTCGTTTCACAGGCTGATAGGTTTACTAAATCTGCATGAAGTTCCAATTTTGCTATCTCCCCCATACGCAAATAACCATCCTCTTTCTCCCCCTCATTTTCGAGTTGTGATAAGACTAAAGCCGAAAGCTCTGGTACCTCAGCTACAACGAGGGCATGTGTTGCAAAATGGAGGACTTTATAATTATCTAATGTCCCATTTCTGGAGAGCTCTTTTATGTGTCTTTCCGCGACATTCCTTCCGGTAAAGACATTTGACTTGTTGAAAACACTCTTCATGTTGTTTACCTCATTCAATGTATTGGGTAGAGCGGGCCATGCACCGATACCCAGAGCACCGTAAGAGTTTCTGACAGAGAGCTGATTTGCAAGATCTGAATAGATACCCTTTTTGAGAATGGACAGCTGGATACCATTCTCTATTACCTCAATTTTGTCTGGACTATCATGATACATGGCGCCACCGAATGCCAGCAACGGCTTACGTTTTTCACGGTATTCTCGCTCCTCAATAAGTTTTCGGAGGTAGAGAGATTGAATATGACGAATGTTATACTCTTCTACCAGATAGTGCCCATTGTCGTCAATAAGGGTCTCAAATGGGATAAGGGACAAGATACCATCTGGGATGATAATGAGGTTTCTCTTATCACTGATTTGTGCCTCCATCGGTCTCATGAGTAATTCATAGAGAGCTCTTCCGATTTCCCCGGCCTCAGCATTATCGTTTTTCTCCAATTTGTGATTAGATGCACTGAGGCGTGTTTCATTTTGAGATGAAGCTCCCCGTAAGAGAGATCCGTAATAATTGACAACAGTATCTAAATCACTTCTGTCACCACGTAAGCTTCGTTGGTTCATTGCGAAGTTCCCTATTTGGGTATCGTATTTATCGAGGGACGATTGGATAAAGGTCGTGCATGACACCTCTTTGCACAAAATATCTTTATCTGTAATAGCAAAGAGGAGAAAATCATTCGAGCCAACACATGCATAGACAAGTATTGCGGTATCACTCTCAACTGTATCGTGTATTTGCTTAACCTCTGGTAGCTTCATTAACCTTTCCTGGATGGAAAATCTGTCAGCCAGGATTTTAGTCCTTCTGAGTTCGACTGTCTGTAAGGCGGAAAATATATCGTTATCTCCGACATAAGCTTTGGCCAACCATTGATAGGTATCCAACTGATTGGTAAAATAGTCCCTTCGCACTTTCTCTTTTATCGATTTACCAGACTTTTTTATTATGGATAGAGAGTCTAGGAAATATTTGATTGACCTCTTATACTCTTTTTGTAAGAGATAAACTTTACCAAGATTGTTGAGATCGTTAAAGACGTTTGTATCACACGCAAGTTTTTTATTAATGGCTAAGACCTCTTCATTAGGTATGATAACCTTGTCATGTTTACTCCAGTAAAATGTGTAGACCATATCAAGCTCTTTTGAAATGCGGGCATCATTAGCCTCTTTCCCCAGTTTTTTATCTATCTCTAAGGCCTCCTCATAACACTTAACCGCCTTAGCATATTGTTTCTGTGTTTTGTAAACACTTCCAAGGGAGTTCAGGTTGACGGCAACCTTATCCTCTCGCTTGAGCGCTCTATTTATCGCTAAGGATCCGTTGTAATAGATGATGGCGTTCTCATATTGCCCCCGGATTTCAGAGATCCTCCCAAGATGGTTAAGCGAGGTAACAATTTGATCTGCTTGCCTCAGATCACTGTTAATCATTAACGCCTCATCATAATAGCCGCTCGCCTTCTCATATTGACCCTGGTTTTCACAAATTCTCCCAAGATTGTTAAGGCAGGTGGCGGCTTGACCTTCTTGCCCCAGCTCCCTGCACAAGGTTAAAGCCTCCTCGTAATACTTATTGGCCCTCTCATACTGCCCCTGCTCTTCGTAAACTCTGCCGAGATTGTTAAGAGAAGCGGTCACTTTTTCTTCATGAGGTAACTCTCTTTGAATGGTTAGGGCCTTCTTATAAAATTCGCTGGCCTTCTCATATTGACCCCGGAGGTGATAAATCTCCCCAATACAGCTGAGCCGAAGGGCGACCTTCGCTTTCATTCCCAGTTTTCTCTCTATCTCTATGGCATCTTCAAGATACCCTATGGCCCTATCATACTTTTCCCATGATCTGCATGTTTCGCTCATGTTGTTAAACCGCATGGCAACCTTCTCTTCCATTCCCAGTTTTCTCTCAATCGCTATTGCCTGTTCATAAAATTTGATGGCCTTATCATACTGACCCACGGATGTGTAAACGAGACCAAAATAGTTGAGACAATTGGCAACTTTCTCCTCTTCCTTCAGCTTTTTTGCTTTAGCCATCGCCTCTTCAAAAAACGTAACGGCCTTGCCATTTTGACCAGCTAAAAAAAAGCAGTATCCGGTCTGACTTATTTCAGTGATCAACTTTGACTTTCGAGAATCAGGACTTTTTCTTTCCGCCTGTACAGCTCTTTCATATAACTTTGCCGCCTCAAGATATCGCCCCTGCTTCTCTAAATCCTGCGCCTTATACCAATACTCGTCTGCCTGGTGATGATCGTGGGCAGAGATGTATGAACAAGTAAACAAGAAACACAAATATATTGATATGGTTGAAATAGTGATTTTCATCTCTCTCTTCTTTTTTGTGATCATAATAGTCCACATTAAATTTTTATTCTAGAGAATGTGAAGATTATAGAGAATCTGAAGCCACAAACACAAGCGTTATCTTAAGAACTAAAAGTAGTTGATCTTAGTGATTTGCAATGGGTATGATTAAATTTCAGAAACAATTATCTGCTTCTCGTGAGAGCGAGAACGTTTTTGCTCTCCTCTTTTCCTTCACTGGTCATTCCCCATGCCTGGGTCATCTCATTCTCACCGGTTAAGGTGAACACAACACTACTCATATACATACTTTTATCGGGATCAATATTTGCACCACCGGTGAAATCGAACCTAAACACTTTATCAGTTGATTCAATCAGTTTCATTTCAGGTTGGTTTCCTAACATGCAGTAATGAGTCATTACCACTTTACCATAATCTTCATGATAAAGGCTTACCATCTCTTTCGGTGTGTCTGGAAAAGATTTTTCAAGAATTGCACTTCCTCCGGCAATTACCTGATAGGAAACTGTATAATCCATTTTTTCTTCGCCCATCTTCATCACTCCTGTCCATGTACCTACCAGTTTTTTTAAATTCTCGAATGCCTCACTACCCTGATAAGGTTTCATGTCGTGCTTTTCCCCAGCAAACAGAGTTGTTCCACAAACTGCCAAGGCTATAATTATCGTAATTATTATTTTCATGATAAGGTTCCTTTCGTTTATGAGTTCACGGGATTTTCAGCACCTAATACCCGCTTGACTCGAAAATGTTTAACGGGATACATGTGTGAAGTTAAGAGGTTCCCGCATGATTACAATAATTTCTCAAAAAAATCATTCCCTTTGTTGTCGATAATAATAAACGCGGGGAAATCTCTTACCGTTATCATAAAGACTGCCTCCATTCCCAGTTCGGGATATTCAATCGTTTTTATATTTGTGATACAGTCTCTTCCAAGCCTGGCAGCGGGTCCTCCTATGGAGCCGAGGTAAAAACCTCCGAACTCTTTGCACGATTCGGTAACCACCTTTGAGCGGTTTCCCTTGGCAAGCATGACCATGGAACCTCCCTGCCTTTGAAAGAGATGCACATAGCTATCCATTCTCCCCGCTGTAGTGGGGCCGAACGAACCGGAGGCATATCCGTCAGGAGTTTTTGCCGGACCTGCGTAGTATACGACATGATCTTTAAAGTATTGTGGTAGCTCTTCTCCCCGGTCAAGGCGCTCTTTCAGTTTTGCATGGGCTATGTCTCGGGCTACAATGATGTTGCCGGTAAGCAGGAGACGTGTTGCAATCGGATACTTGTCAAGAGCAGCCAAAATCTTATCCATTGGTTGGTTCAGATCTATCCGAATAGATTTTGTATCCACACCCTCTACTAGAGGGAGATATCTTGATGGCTCTCTTTCCAGCTGTTCTAGAAAGATTCCATCTCGGTTAATTTTGGCCTTTATGTTTCTGTCTGCGCTACAGCTTACGCCGATTCCAACTGGGCATGATGCTCCGTGTCTTGGAAGGCGTACCACTTTGACATCGTGACAGAAATACTTTCCCCCAAATTGTGCTCCGATTCCAAGTGTCCGGGAGAGTTCCAGTATCTTATCTTCAATTTCAAAATCTCTGAATGCACGGCCTAGTGGGCTTCCCGTTGTGGGAAGGCTGTCTAGGTAACCGGTAGATGCCAATTTTACCGTCTTAAGGGTCATTTCAGCGGAGAGACCGCCTATGACAAAGGTAAGATGGTACGGTGGGCAGGCTGCGGTGCCCAGACTCTTCATCTTGGTCTCCAGAAAATGGATTAAACTTTTTGGTTCTAATATTGCTTTTGTCTCTTGATACAGATAGGTTTTGTTTGCAGAGCCTCCTCCCTTTGCGATGAAGAGGAAATTGTACTCGTCTCCTTGAGTAGAATAGAGCTCAATTTGAGCTGGCAAATTGCAGCCCGTATTTACCTCATCATACATCGTCAATGGTGCATTTTGTGAATAGCGGAAATTGTTTTTGGTGTAAGCGTTAAATACCCCTTCTGAAATGGCCACTTCATCGGAGACCCCTGTCCAGATTTGGTGTCCCTTTTTACCCATTATGATGGCGGTTCCCGTATCCTGGCACATGGGGAAGAGACCCTCAGCAGAAATAACCGAATTCTTTAACAATTCACGGGCAACATAGGTGTCGTTATCGGAGCTTTCGGGATCAGAGAGGATATTCGATAACGAATTCAGATGTGCCGGTCGCAACAGATGAGATACATCCTTAAATGCCTGTTCCGTTAAGAACGTGAGGCCTTTCGGGTCTATGACAACGATATCGTTTCCTTCAAACCACTTTACTGAAACATATTCGTTTGATAATAAGCGATAATCAGTGGTATCTCTATTGAGAGGAAACGGCTCTTTGTAGGTAAATTCAACCATTATTCTCCTTTTCTTGTATACTCATCTGATAATAGTTTTCGGATAAAATCCGATATAAAATTGAGTGAGTATAACTGTAACCAAGATTTGGTTTTCAGTAAAACCGAAAACCAAATCGGTTTTAGTATAAATGAAGAGAAAATTAACAATTATGGATATATGCCTCTGTATGATTTCTCTTTTTTTAACTCAATAAGTCTTACCTGTGCATCAAC
Source organism: Candidatus Scalinduaceae bacterium (assembly GCA_965222815.1). Lineage (GTDB taxonomy): Bacteria > Planctomycetota > Brocadiia > Brocadiales > Scalinduaceae > SCAELEC01. The sequence goes on along the minus strand of CBDCUS010000014.1, from coordinate 1,401,273 downwards.
GAGGAGTAATATTTGATCTTCATTCAAATTTCTCAAATCCTCTCGTAAAAGCCTGCATATTGTTAGTGTCTTTGCGTAATCTTTTATCAAGGCGTTACTACTGAGTTGTGTAACCGGTGTAGAAGAGAGCCGGTATCTCTTCTGGGACGTACACCCACAGGATAACACCGTAACGAATACGAGGAGCAGGACCATTCTCATGTGAATTATTTACTTTCATTCTACTTTAAATGTCAAGCAGAATCTAATACTCTTTTTGTCGTGGGAGTTATTGGAAATGAGAAAGACGAGTTAGATAATTGCCCAATTTAGTCTCTCAACAAGAATTTTTTGACCGATACCTGATCCAAATATGCATGGACAAGCTTTGGCAAAATATTACAATTTGCGATTTTAGATGTGCGATTTAAATACCAAAAACAAATCCCAAATCACAATTTTTACGCGACGATTTTTCTGGTGGGCGTAAATCTAAAATACTCATCCGTCTCGATCGGGGTTATATGGATTGATTACTCGTTACAAATGTGGAGCGGATTTCTCAAATCTCAGATAAGAATCCTAACGTATCTGTCCGTTGCCATAGACGACGTATTTGTATGAGGTGAGTTCGTTGAGTCCCATGGGGCCGCGGGCGTGGAGTTTGTCGGTACTGATGCCGATCTCGGCACCCATACCAAATACATACCCATCGGTGAAACGGGTGGACGCGTTGACATAAACGGCAGCAGAATCAACTTCATCCGTAAACCTCTTTGCACTGGAGATCAGCTCGGTAACGATGGCATCAGAGTGAGCAGATCCGAAAGATGATATGTGGTTGATGGCATCTTCAATGGAAGGTACGATCTTGACCGAGAGGATCTTCTCCAGATACTCTTCTGACCAGTCGTCGTCAGTGGCTGGTTTAATATTGGGGAGGATTGAACGGCTCAGTTCACACCCACGTAACTCAACACCTGCTTCTGACATGCTTGTGTATACATTTGGAAGGAACTCCTTTGCAACCTTTTCATGTACGAGCATTGTCTCCATAGCATTGCATGTACCGGGACGTTGAGTCTTGGCATTGAGGCATATCGCCCTTGCCATGTTCAGATTGGCATGTTCATCGACATAGGTGTGACATACTCCCTTATAATGTTTAATGACGGGTATGGTGGAGTTTTCTACCACGTTTCGTATCAGTCCCTCTCCACCTCTTGGGATGACAAGGTCTACAAATTCGTCGGCCTTAAGGAGGAAACCTACCGCTTCACGATCGGCGGTTTCAATTACCTGTATTACATTTTTATCCAACCCGACTTGTTCCAACGCAGAGCTGATTTGCCCGTAGATGGCAAGATTGGAGTGTATCGATTCTTTACCCCCTCGTAGTATGGTCACGTTTCCTGTCTTTAAGCAGAGAGATGCAGCATCAGCGGTAACATTTGGTCTGGATTCATAGATGATAGCGATAACACCTATCGGTACTCTGACCTTTTGGATCTGCAATCCATTCGGTCGTATATTCCCTTCTATTATCTCTCCAACAGGGTCAGCAAGGTTTATGACCTGTCGAATTCCTTTTACCATCTCCTCTATTCGCGATTCTGTCAGCTTGAGCCTGTCAATCATGGCCGTTGACAAACCGGCATCCTCCGCAACCCTTGTGTCCTTTTCGTTTTCTGACATCAGGATCGCCTTGGAGTTGAACAGATTCTGTGCTATCTGTTCCAGAGCCGCGTTTTTTAATGAGCTACTTGCAGTAGCCAAAGAGTGTGATGCTTTCTTCGCATCTTTTACGACTTTATTGATATACTCTTTAACGTTCATATCTATACGAAACGAGCAAAAAAATTGATGCTATCGAAATGAGTCCTAAAGGTACCTGCCACGGGAAGGGTCCGTCAAACAAGAATGAATCCAGTCTACTGAGTAAGCTTCTTTTATTGACGGGTTCTTCTTTAGGCTCAGAAATTTCAAATTGATACCTCTTGTAGATAATTTCTCCGGGTTTTACATACCCGAAATCCTCCCTTGCCACTCTCTCAATCTGTATAGGATCATTAACGATAACCTCGGTCTCCTGTCTCAGTGCAGAATTTCTCTTCTTTGCAGATGTAACCTCTTCTGAAAGAGCCTTTAGCTCAGATTCAAGGTTTCTCCTTTTCTCCCGTTTTTGGGTCACTATTGCGGAAAAGACAATGACGAGAGAAACTACTATGCAGAATGTGATGAGGAAACGTTGTAACATGTTCCGGAGTTCCTATAGCTGAGGGTTACCAAATAACACGAGCTATTTAGTGTTTAAATGAAAACTACCCATCTACTGCGTTGTTACCCGTCTTATACCTGGGCAGTTTTGGTTCAAATACTGGGTTTTCGTTCAAACACTATCTAGTCTTTAACAGTGTGTTACCATAAACGGCTTTGTCTCCGAGCTCTTCTTCTATCCGTAATAGCTGATTATATTTGCATATGCGATCGGTTCGGGAGAGGGAACCGGCCTTAATCTGCCCGGCAACTGTTGCAACTGCAATGTCTGAGATTATCGCATCCTCTGTCTCTCCTGAACGGTGTGAGATGACGGTGGTGTAACCTTTTGATTTAGCCATCTGAATTGTCTGCATGGTTTCCGTAAGCGAGCCTATTTGGTTAATCTTGATTAAGATAGAGTTGGCTATTCCCAGTTGAATTCCCTTTTCAAACCTTTTTAGATTTGTCACAAACAGGTCATCTCCCACAAGCTGAACCCTATTTCCAAGTTTTTCTGTAAGTGCTTTCCACCCATCCCAATCATCCTCTGAAAGACCATCTTCGATTGAATAGATAGGATAGTTTGAGATGAGTCCATCGTAGAATGAGATCATGTCGTCTATAGATTTCTCCGGCTCTTTTTCAGCCTTTAAAACGTATTTCCCCCCTTCATACAGCTCATTTGCTGCGGTGTCTAGTGCCAGTAACACATCCTTTCCTGCTTCGTACCCTGCTTTTTTGATTGCCTCCATTATCGTTTCTAAGGCCTCTTCATTACACTTCAACTCAGGAGCAAACCCGCCTTCATCACCAACATTTGTATTGTATCCCTTCGAATGGAGGATCTTTTTGAGAGAGTGGAACACCTCTGCACCTATCCTCAACGCATCTTTAAAGCTGTTGGCTCCAATCGGCATAATCATAAATTCTTGAATATCAAGATTATTATCCGCATGCTCTCCACCATTAATGATATTCATCATTGGTACTGGTAAGATGCAAGATTCATCGGTTCCCAGATATCGATAGAGAGGTTTACTTTGTAAATTTGCGGCAGCCCTGGCTATTGCGACTGAGATACCGAGAATTGCGTTGGCTCCTAAATTACTCTTATTTTCTGTGCCATCGAGTTTGATCATGAGGGTATCAATTTTGTCCTGTTCGCTTGGGTCTAAACCCTTTATCTCCGGCCCGATTCTTTCCATAACGTTTTGAACTGCTTTTACAACACCTTTACCAAGGTATCTCTTCGGATCACCATCTCTCAGTTCACAGGCCTCGTGTTTCCCCGTAGATGCACCGGAGGGGACTGCAGCTCGACCGATTACGCCATTGCTGAGCAACACATCTACCTCAACAGTTGGATTTCCTCTTGAGTCAAGTATTTCTCGTGCGACTGTTTTTTCTATTTTAGACATAGATGCCTTTCTTGTTTTAGTTTTTTAGAGTTATTGGAAATTGTATCATATTCATAACGAATGAGAGGTTAATAATGGTGTTCGTATTTCTTGTGAGCCACCATCTTAAAATTGGTGCTCATGGTAAAGCGAGAGGTAGTAAATGTGCGAGCGTATAGACACCTTTTTATAGCAAAATGTTATTGTATATGTCAAATATTTTCCGATATGAGTATAATGGGCCGTAGAAAAATAGAGTGTAAAGCTTTTTCCTGAACCCTAAATGTTGACATGCAGGCGCTTATATGCTAAAAATGCGGAGAATTTATGCGTTATTTTATTTCACAGCTATTTTGTAGAACAAAATATCAGTAAATTAGCGAAGGAAAGGAGCTAATTTTTATGCGATTACCCTTTGCTGAGTATGGTTCAAAAGAGATATCCTTCTTTGGAATGCTCCTTTTTGTTGCTCTCATCATGAGTCTCTTTTTTTATCCATGGTTCAGTATTTTTGTCTGTCTCTGTATGTTTTTTATCCTCTATTTCTTCAGAGATCCTACCAGAGTTGCTCCTGAGGGAGACGAAAAGTTAGTTTCGCCTGCAGATGGTAGAATTATAGAGATTGCCCACGTAGATGAGGAAAACTATTTGAAGTGTAAGGCCCTTAAAATCGCAATCTTTATGTCTCTTTTTAGTGTTCACGTTAACAGGATTTCGTACAGTGGTATCGTTGAATTTGTCAAACACGTTCCGGGGAAATTTTTAGATGCCCGATCCCAATACTCATCTGAGATGAATGAGCACAACCTGATGGGAATTCTGATACCTAACGGAAAGACGAAGATTATGATAAAGCAGGTTGCAGGGAAGGTTGCAAGGAGAATAGTATGTGACTGCGTTGTTGGTCAAAATGTTATTCGCGGTGAGAGGTTTGGGATGATTAAGTTTGGCTCAAGGTTGGAAGTGTTCATACCGGAGGATTCCCATTTTGAGGTCGCCGTTCAGGAGGGTGAAAATGTTTCAGCTGGTACGACGGTTTTAGGGGTATTGAGAGGGGGAGATTAATTCCTTAGTGAAAATTTTTTAACCATTTTTGGCGAAATACTTGTTGAGAGTTTTTCAGTTTGTCTATTAAGCACCAAATAATAAATTCTAAATAACAAATAAATTCCAATGCAAAAATCTAAATTTCTTTACCCTGTTTAATCGTTTAGGATGATGTCATTACAAGAACTTTTAAATGTCGTATTTTTATTAAAGCAAATTAAAATGCCTGGATATATATTTAACAGGGCGGGCAAGCTGGTCATTATTCGGACATTGTATTTTGATATTTGTTTGTAATTTGTTAACTCCTGTTAGTTCTGATTTATTTAGGTCAAGTAATATCCAATAGACAGTCAGTAGTTGCTCGCTATTAATAACGTTATATATTCAAATGTTTACGGGTATAATTGAACATCTCGGGAAAGTTAAGCAGATAAAACGGTATGGAAATTCTGCAACGGTGGCTATCGATCTTGGTAGGTTGTCAAAAGGTGTTGAACTGGGAGATAGTATTGCGGTGAATGGAGCGTGCTTAACGGCAACTGAGATTAGGCAACAGGAGGTGAGTTTTGACGTTTCGGGTGAGACGTTGCGGAAAACGACTATCGGTGAATTAAGGGTATCTGATCTCGTAAACGTTGAAAGATCCTTGAAAATAGGTGGCAAACTGGGTGGGCACTTCGTTTCAGGGCATGTCGATGGGGTTGGCGTTGTGAGTAAGAAGGAGACGACACAAGGGCAGTGTAACGTGGAAGTCTCGGTAGATGAGGATCTCGTCAGTATGATGATTAAAAAGGGGTCTGTAGCAATAGACGGTATCAGTTTGACAATAGTAGACCTTGAAGAGACACTTTTTTCAGTGGCAGTTGTTCCTTTTACGCTTGATGCGACAACGTTGGGTGCTAAAAAGGTTGGAGAGAGGGTAAACATTGAAACGGATATGTTTGGTAAGTGGGTTAAGAAGATATTAACCACGCCTAAAAAAACCCGATCCGGGATAACGGAAGAGTTATTGGTGGAAAAAGGGTTTTTGTAGATAACTGAGAAATGAATTGTAACGGAAACAGGAGAAACAGAATCGGCATCACCATGGGAGACCCTTCTGGGATTGGACCGGAGGTGATCCTGAAGGCGTTGACATCTCAGAGAGTAGGAGATGAAGCTGATTTTATTATCATAGGGAGCGAAAGAGTGCTGCGCAAGTTTTCAGAAAATCTAGGCTTAGGGGTAAAAATACACACCCTTCACCTAGGGAGCAGTTTCTCAGATATGGTGAGGAGTGTTACCGAGGGTGTCAATGTCTTGGATCTTGATAATATCTCCGATTGGGATATCTCCTCTCGGCAACCTCTGTCGGAGTTTGGGAGGGCTTCGGTAGAATATATACAGGAGGGCATACATCTCGCCATGGATAGAGGGATAGATGCTCTGGTAACCGCTCCGGTAAATAAGGAATCCATTAAATTGCCGGGCTTTCAATTTACCGGCCATACGGAACTACTTAAGGAGATGACATCGACAAAAAGGGTTGTCATGATGATGGTTGGAGGAAAACTCAGGGTCGCTTTTGTTACCACCCATCTTGCTGTTAGAGATATTTCCGGTTCTATTAATCAGGAAAGTGTATTTTCAACATTAAAGATAACCGATGCGGGGCTGAAGCGATTTTTTCACCTTGAAAGACCGAGGATTGCGGTTTGTGGACTCAACCCCCATTGTGGTGACGGAGGACGTTTTGGTTCCGAGGAGAGTGAAACCATTGTACCTGCCATTCAGCAAGCCCGGGAGTCTGGGATCGATTGTAGGGGACCATTGTCTGCTGACATGATATTTAACAGGGCTATTGGTGGAGACTTTGACGTTGTTGTGGTACACTATCATGACCAGGGGACGATCCCAATTAAACTGTGTGCCTTTGATTCTGGAGTTAATATCACGTTGGGTATACCCTTTATTAGGACTTCACCAACTCATGGTACTGCCTATGATATAGCCGGTAAAGGAGTTGCAAATCCCGGTTCAATGATTGAGGCAATTAATACGGCAACCATGATGGTGAAGGAATCACTGTTTTTTAATTGATAATTCGAAATCATGAGGGAGGTTGTTTATGAGTAATGTATTAATTGTTTACTACAGCAGAACCGGTAATACCGAGAAAATGGCAGAATATATTGCCGAAGGTGTACGTTTTAGTGGTAATGGTGCTGAGTTAAAGAAAATCTCCGATATAAAAAGTGAAAAAGATATGGACGGATATGATGGCTATGCCTTTGGCTGCCCAACGTACCATCGAGACATGACGGCAAATATGAAGACCTTTCTCTTTGTAGCGCAAAAGGCGGGGTTGAAAGGGAAAGTGGGTGGGGCGTTCGGGGCTTACACCCATAGCGGTGATGCACCTAAGTACATCTTTGATACTATGGAGCATGTTTTTGAGATGGACATGACACAATTAGGTTCTTTTCTCCTTGAAGAACGAAATGTTGGTTCGAGTGAAGGGATGCGGGCGTGCCAGGATTACGGTAAGGCTCTTGGAGAGAAGTTAAAATAGTGTTTATTTTTTCTTGAGCCCTTACTTAGGCGATTTATGTTTACGTTTTCCTTAAATGTACCCCATACAAAATCGATGCTAAAGATCCTTTTTAGCGAACGAGGTATTCACCTCAAGAGAAGATGGGGGCAGAACTTCTTAATAGACCAGAATATACTGGAGTATATTGTGAGGTCTTCAGAATTGAGGAGCGATGACATTGTGCTTGAGATAGGGGCTGGTACCGGCTCTTTGACAAGGTTGCTCGCAGAGAGGGCACGTCATCTGTTTGCTGTTGAGATAGATCGTAAGGTATTTGGTATCTTGTCTGAAACCTTACAAGACTTTACCAATGTAACGCTTATTAACAGTGACATCTTGAAGTCAAAGCACCGCCTTCATCCAGAAATAGTTGGAAAAATCCGTGAGTATATGCAAGCAGAGGGTTATGATGTGGCTGGGCAGAGAATTAAGGTGGTATCTAATTTACCCTATTACATTAGTACTCCGATAATTATTGATCTGTTACAGGGAGAGTTACCTATCAATTCAATGATTCTCACCCTTCAGAAAGATATAACCAACAGACTCGTTGCCAAACCTGCTACAAAAGATTTTGGTCGATTAAGTCTCATTACTAAATTATACGCAGATGTCAGGATTTTAAAAAAATTACCCCCCGATGTCTTCTGGCCTGCACCACAAATTGACTCAGCAATTGTCAGACTAGAGGTTACTGCAGGCAAATATCGCGCTGCTATCCGGGAACCTCACAGTTTTAGGGAAGTTGTTAATGCTATCTACGTTTCAAGACGTAAGACAATATTGAACAGCCTTTTGTCTCTGTGCCAGAGGAGTGATGCGACAAACCTCTCAGGGGAGACAGATCCGGTTCGGAGGAGGAGATCACATGAAGATGTTCGGAAGAGGGTTATTGCTGTTTTAGAGAGAGTGGACATAGAACCTGGCAGGAGAGGAGAAGAGTTGGACGTTGAGAAACTGATTGAATTGTCAAATGAGTTGTTACCTCTTATGAGTAATAATAAGCTTGACAAGAAAGATGATAAATGAGAAACTTCCAAACAAAATTCATAACCTGTCCAGTAGTTTGATAAAATGTGTACAGGTTATACAGGAGTATTGTAGATAACATATAGTGAAAAATTGCAGAAATTGTTAATTTTCAAGCATTAAGGAGTATGGAACATGATTCTTCAAGGTAAAACGATTCTCATTGCCAATATATCCGGTAAAAGGAGTACCGGTTGGGGGATAGCCCAGTCTCTTTCGAAACAGGGTGCGAGGATAGTGTATACGTATCAAAACGAACGATTTGGCAATGAAGTGAGAAATTTATTTAGCTCCCTGGATTCTATTGACGTTGGAGAATGTGATGTTACATCAGATAGTGACATAGAGAAACTCTTTGATCGATTGGGAAGCGAAGTTAATGCCCTTGATGGGATAATCCATACCCCCGCCTTTGCACGGCAGGAAGATCTTACCGGTAATTTTGTTAATACCTCCCGGGAGGGTTTCAAGCTCGCATTGGATATAAGCTGCTTTTCACTGATTGCCTTATGTAAACAGGCCCTGCCCCTTTTAGAGGTGAATGGTGGGGCGGTAACTGCATTGACCTATATTGGGGGGGAGCGGGCGGTCAAAAATTATAACGTAATGGGAGTAGCAAAAGCGGCACTTGAATCAAGCATCCGATACTTAGCTGCCGATTTGGGACCGAAGAATATACGTGTGAATGCTATTTCGGCAGGTCCCATGAGGACTCTAGCGGCAAGAGGCTTGAAAGATTTTATGGTTATGTACGAACTTGCAAAGGAGAAGGCCCCTTTACGTCGGAGTGTAGATCCTATCGATGTTGGAAATACCGCCATTTACCTCTGTAGTGAATGGGCAAAGGGGGTGACCGGGGAGATAGTGCATGTTGATTCGGGATATCATATGATCGGCATCTAAGTGATTGAACGATAACTACCCACCTTCTGCGTTGCTGTAAAAATTCTGTAATCCTCACGTACTTGAGTACGCTCCGGTTTCAGAATTTTTACGCGCCTTGTATCTGGGCAATTCTCGTTCAATCACTGTGTTTCCATTCAAGCACGTTGTAAATTTAACCCCACTAAAATCAAATTCCCCCTTTGAAGGGGGATTTAGGGGGATGTTATTCCTTCAGTTTATATACTGTGAATTGTTTCAGATGAGAAATCAAGAGGACTCTTTGCCTCTTTTACTGTCTGACTCTTTATCGTATGGGTATAAATCATCGTGGTCCTGACATCGCTATGCCCCAGCAGTTCCTGAATAGTGCGGATATCATAATTGGCTTGTAACAGATGAGAGGCGAAGCTATGGCGAAACGTATGGCAAGAAGCGCGCTTATATATATTTGACTTACCAACAGCCCGTTTTATGGCCTTCTGCACATGAGATTCATGCAAATGATACCGTCGGTATTCACCTGTTTCCGGAACCAAGGTTAAAGTCTTTGCAGAGAAAAACCACTGCCAGACCAACTCTTTAGCACAATTCTTGTACTTCTTATCCAACATGTCAAACAGGAAAGCACCAGAATAATTTGCGTCCAGATCTATTTGGTGGAGATTTTGTACCCTCTTCATATGTGCTTTCAGCTCCGGCAGTATTGTATCTGGCAGAGGAACCGTTCTATCCTTTTTTCCCTTGCCGTCATGTACTGTCAATAAGACGCATCGAAATTAAAATTGTTAACACGGATATTGACGCATTCAAACAATCTTAGCCCACATCCATATAAAAGCTTGGCGACTAAATCGTACGGATACAAAAGATTTTTAAAAAATTGTATCTATCTCTTCCCGTGATAAAACAACCGGTATATAACGTTTTCTCTTGGCCCTGGGAGTATCCTTTAAATTCTCAAAATCCTTTTTGATGACACGCCGGTAAAGAAATAGAAGGGCATTGAATGCCTGATTTTGGGTTGAGGCGGATACCTTCCTTTTAACAGCCAGAAAAGTTAAAAACTCTTTTACGTCGTTTGAAGATAACAACTGCGGATCTTTGTTTTGTGTAAATAACTGAAATTTCTTTACCCACAGGGTATATGTCTTCAGTGTTTTCGGGGAATAATGTCTTACGGTAATTTCTGAAGAAAGATCATCAAGAGCTGATTGGTTAGCCTTACTCTGCAACCCAGAAACTAATCTGTTCCCTCGTGCCGTCCCAATCAAAAGAGAGGCTATAAGAAAACCGGTAACCGGTCTTCTTATTCCAGTTATGCTCTGAGATCGGTTGAGGAGCAGAACACGAAATTCTTTTTCATTAGCAACTCTTGTTTTTGGAGGAGCAGGACGGATATCCAATCAAGTCACCTGGCTGCCGGGATATTTTTCATTGTCTGATTAGCGTTCTAAGACGCATGCTAAAGTTCATTTTACAGACACGTTTTGAACTTGTCCCTTATGGCTCCAGTTATGCTTCGAGCTCACCCTCCCTCTCCTTAAATTATCCTTTTAGAAATTTCTCCATATTAAAAGCCTTTTTCCTTTTCAATACAAAATAGACTGCACGTCCTAATCTGCATGCTAAAACAGAAAGTGCTTTTCCTTTACCATGTTTTTTTACCAGTTTGCTATAATATGCCTGTCTTTTATTGCTTTCTCTAATAAAAAGCACGGCTGCTTCTGAGAAGGCCCATTTTAGATGTACATTACCTATCTTTGCACCACTGGTGCCATAATTTTTCCCCGCTGATTCCCTGGAGCATTTCACCAAACGACTGTAGGAAACAAAATCTTGCACTCTGGGAAAACGCTCAATGTCATGAATTTCGTAAAGAATTACAAGACTCAGAATCTTTCCTATACCCGGAACCGTTCTCAGAAGATGAAAAGAGTTCGCGTCATGGTTCTTCGCTGTTACGATAAAGAGCTCAAGCTCTTTAAGGAGATCATCAAGATAGTCCATCGTTTTTAAATCAAGTTCAACATTTTTTTGCACACTCGTGTCAGGAAAGCGTTCAGCAACTCCTCCTCTATTCTTTTTCCTTGAAATCTTTTTTCCTATCTCTGGAAGGTTGTATTGGCTGTTGGTGTTTTGTACATGCACATTTAACTCAGATCGCTTTCTCATTAGGTACATGCGACGGCGTAGAATGTCCCTTGTAGAACGCATCTCAGGTGGATACACATAAGCTGTCGGGATCATCCCTCCCCTGAGAAGAGTCGCTATCTTTGCCGAATCAATCCTGTCATTCTTTGCCTTACCTCCATGGATGGCTTTCATGTAAAGGGCATGTCCCAGTACAAACGTAATTCCATGTTCTTTACAAATATCTGCTAACCAGTACCAACAAAACATACATTCAACTGCAACAACAATATCTTCTTGGTATGGTTTTATTGTCTTGAGGAAAATTTCCGGATGTGCACGAACATTTCTATGGACAATCACTTCCCCATTTTTGTCTTGAATGCAGATGTACATTGTCTTAGCATGTAAATCGATGCCACAATAATACTCGTGTTGATTATTATAAAATTTCATTTTTGCCTCCTCCTAAAATAATGGGTTAAAAAATGTTCTCAGAAACTCCATTATACATTTTTCTGGAGGGGGCCTTAATTAGTATCAATAAGCTCCACCCGACCAAAAACCGCGATGCGGTTTTAGTCGGGTGAGCTTGGTCGTTCGCCCCGCCTGCGGCGGCACAAACCGTTGCTCCTCAACTCCGCATTATTTGGCTTGAAGAGACGAGGGAATGTTGGATTTCTTATGGATAAATTATACTTAGATACGTGCCTAATTAGTGGTATCGCTAAAAGCGACATTTCCGCCCTGGAGTTAAATGCATTAACTGATCTATTAAAGGATTTCAAGCTTAGTAAGGTTGATATGGTAACGTCACAAATAGCAAAGCAAGAAATTGAAAAAATACCCGAGCAATATCGTTTTCAACACGGCGAGACTTACAAAGCTCTTACTGAAATACCGTTGTCTAGTTCAACGTTTTCGCCATTCTCAGGACCCTTCGGGGGTCCTTTCGACAGAAATCGACTACCTGTTAAGGAATTAAAACAATTGGAGTCGTTGCTAAAAGATAAAGACGATGCCAAGCACATGTATCAAGCTTTCAGGAATAAAGTTAAATACTTCCTAACTGTCGATGCCAGTACGATTTTAAACAAGGCTAAAGAAATATTCGAGATTTGTGGTGTCTCAGTAATGTTGCCAAGTGAATACCATAGTAGAAGATAAATGCATAACAAAGTGTTGCAGTTCGTTCCTGCCTTCGGCCTCCACCGGACTCGCTACGCTCGCCGCTGAACACGGCATTCTACTAAGAATGAATACTGAAGCATTGGAAAACTGGAAATCCAAAGCAAAAGTTTTTCCAAATAAATTTAGCTCTCTTGAATACTCGCGTGATTTCACCGTTGAAGAGTACGGCAAGATTGCAAAAGGTGTAATTCCGCTTGAAATGGAAGACAAGTGGTTTATCCACCTAGAAGATGACACCTTGAATTTATACAGGAGTTGGACTGGACATTGCATCTAAGGTAAGGGGTCGTAAGAGGTCGCCCATTAGTAGACTCCTGTCAGTTCTCGCATTTAAGCAGAGCCAGTTTACTACGTACTATACCCTATACATCCTTAAGGTGAATTTGGAACTAAAACTTTGCGTTTTTCGCCTAATATAATAAAGAGAGCAGTTGGTTCATCTATAAATCTGTCTTCGCCTTCTAATACTGTAACTCTAGGAAAAAACTGATTAGCAACACCAAATGCATTGAGTGCATTTTCTGCATCAGGTGACCATTCACCACTTATTTCACCATGATAGTAGCCTAATTTAGATAAAGCTTTTAGCAATTTCTCTGTACGTTTATTTTTTAAAATGATTATATACTTAGTTCAGAAAAAGTAATAGTTTTTGAGGATAAGCAAGCATGAACCAGTCGATCAAAAAGTTGGTTTTGCCAAAAACGTCTGTTAAAACGATAACAAAATTCAGACAAATAACGATGCAAATGTTTTGAGCTAATGCCATGATGGGTTCCTCTTAACGCCGATTTGCAATTAGCAATAAGAATATGTACCCAGGGAAGAACCTTAGATGCATTTTTAGGATTACCCACAATTGTTTTCTCGTGTTTTAAACCCTGTTCTTTGATAACCTGGTAAGAAGGCCAACCATCTGTTTTTACCACAGAAGCCGGATGGATATTCTTTTGTACTACAGAAGAAACATTTTTGCTATCTACAGCGGAGACAACGCTCATGGTAGCGAAAACAGGCTTAGCTTGTTCATTGACATTTACCGAAACAATTACACAGGCCTTTTTACTTGCACCGCGTCCACGTTTACCGGTAGCACGGGACTTGCCGAAGTACGCATCGTCCATTTCAATAAGGCCTCCTAGTTTATACCTGGTATCACGGTCAGCCATTGCTTTTCTGATCTTGTGTGCCATAAGCCAGGCAGTCTTGTAAGATTTAATCTGTAATAATTTCTGTAAACCCAATACGGAATAACTATTCTTATTTTGGGCCAAAAGATAAATCATCCAAAACCATTTACGAAAAGGTATTCTCGTCTTATGAAAAATAGTGCGTGAAATTACAGACGACTGGTAGTTACATTGTTTGCACTGATAGTTAAGACGGCTTTTTATAAAATAGTATTCATGGTTGCCACATTTTGGACACACAAATCCATTATGCCAACGATGATTGCTGAGATATTTTAAACACTTGTTTTCCGTGGAAAACTTTTTTTGAAATTGAAAAAAATCTATTGAATGATACATGACAGAACCTCCTTCCTTTTATTGTTATGACTTTTCTATTCAAAACAATAAATATTGATATAAAGTTCTGCCAAACCGGTTCTTAGATATTGTTTTTCTGAACTAAGTATATAATCGTTTTTTTAATTTAACAAGATTTCGCGGATCTGGCGGTACCAGGGTTGCAAGATAGCTATAAACGCCAAACTCTAACTCTTTTTCCCAATTTTTTGATCTGTCGACGTTTGCGTCTGCACTTAAAGGTGTTACATCTGATAATGCCCAGCTACCAGAGTAAACCTTAATTGTTGCAGAAAATTCCCCTCTAGCATCATTTCCAGCTAAAGAACTATCAACTATAGCTTTTAGCAACCTCACTGCTAAGCTCCCTTGGGTATTCTCAAAGGCTGTAGACATCGCGCTGCAGACAGAAGCTGAAGTTTGTAATGAAGCTTGTACTGAGTAGGTTTCACCAACAACACTACAAGTTTCAGGAAGTTCTGTGACGTTAGTATTACCAGTGAAATTAGCAACGGATACTCCTGAGGGTACAGATGGATCTAACGTAGCTACCCCAAGTTGGCGAAAATCCATCAGCGGATCGTACGCTAATGCGCTATTGAGAGCGTCCATAGCGCTCATACCGTATGTTTTTATATTCTCAATAATATTTTTAGAAGTAGTATATGAAGGTAAAAATCCTTGATTAGCCACAATAACATTTTCTTCTCCGACAGGAATAACAGCCGGAACTCCTGAAGTAAATGATACTACCGCAATGCCGCAAGCGTCTTCTATAGGGTCACAAGCAACGATTGAACGGGTATGAAACTTTACATTTGTCTGTATTTCTGGTAATTGATCAGCAGTTACTACAGGAATATTAAAAGATAAAACGAGTAACGCAATGCTTACAGCAGTCTTTCTAAAGCCTTTCATGAATACATTTGTAATCCTTCTATAGTTGTAAAACATAAATAAGGTGTTGATAATAAAATTGCTTTTTAAACTCTTTTCATTTTTACTCATTTTATATTCTCCTTAAAAAATAATACTATCTAACAAAAAGTTAATATTCTTTATAGAAAATACAATATACTTCACCCTTATCGGATGGTAACAACTTTAATTTGCAACCTTCCAAAAGACTTTATAGTTTATTCAAGCCTAATAGTCCAAGAAAATTTTTCGAATCGGGGGACACCTTACCTATTTTAATAGACATATGAAAATAAAATGCTAAAACTCTAACATGTCAAGAATTACACGAGTAACAGTATCAAGCTCTCCACATCATACCCGTCCGAAAGAATCCGTTCGGACGGTTCACTCAAAGAGGAAATCGTAGGCAAAAGACATTTTACAGACCAATTGGTTAGAGGGTCGGGCTTAAATATTTGGTTCATGGGTTACACTCAGGGCATGGTTCTCCACCACTTCCCATTGCATCATCTCTGGATAGAAATGTTATTAAATCGCTATCTTTAGAGCTTAGTTCGTTACAATCAGGACGGTGGAATAGACGTGAATACCTTGTAGCGTGGACTGCTCCTCTCCAAGGTTCTATAGCCGGTAAATAGTTATTCTCTGACATACTATAAATTGGTAAATCAAGTATCTCACGTAACTCTTCTACGTGCACCGCTTCTGCTGCATCCAGTTCTTCGTAACCACCCCATATTACTCCTACTACTTCCCCATTCATATTCAAGACAGGACTCCCACTATTACCAGGTGCACCCTCAATAAACAGTTCAATGTATTTCGCTCCTCCACGTTTATATATACGATTAATACTACCTATTGCCGGAGTAAATTTTTTCCACTTTGGATGTCCTAACGTAAAGACTTTCTCACCTTCTTTTACCTTTTTTGCCAGAGGTAAAGCATAAGCCCCCGGTATCTTCACACGAATTAATGCCAAATCTATGCCCATATCACCCCAATCGTATACAGTAGCTTCTTTAGTTGGATTTTGTATCATTTTAGCTTCATACAATGGAATATGATTATCTTTACATTTTATCCTATTTATTTCTTTAATGCGGTAGTTTGATTTGTGGAATGTGGTTAAGACTGCCTTGGTTTTATCATCCATAACGTGAGAATTTGTTACTACTCCCCATTTAGTCTGAAAACCAGTTCCGCCTGTTTTTTCTATATAGCCAGGTATATAACTACCTACTCCAAAAGAACCAGTACCTGCTACTTGGCCAGCAACAAAAGCAGTAAATCTTAAAGCATCCCAAACAGAAGTCTTTATCTTTTTCTGCGTAATCAGTACAACCGAAGAATAAACATTGTTAACCATATCCGATGAAGGCTTGTCTCCATAACAGATATTGTTGTAAAGCGGTGGGAATGGGCTTAAAACAGTGATCAATGAGACAATAATGGCAGGTTTTAAGTACTTCATGTATATTTTCATTGAAAGACTGGTAAACAATAGAATAGTAACCTATTAGATTTACTTGTCAAGGGTAAGATAAGGCTTGGATTTATATTTGTACCAGTCGGTGTTGGTTATCATTATTACTGGTAAAACTGAAATAATGGATATTTATGCTCGACCCCAGGCCCCGAATGGCCCTAGCCATGAAGCAGATAAATATTGAAACCTACCAGAAGGCGTAATAATTAAAGAGAATCTTCAAGATAAATCCAATGGTCATTCATTATGTATTGCCAAGCAAACTTTCGAAGACATGTGGAGTAAGCATGCAAAAAACAGAAAAAAAAGAATTGAAATTAGCAAGAAAGAGAATAGAGGAGGTTAAATCATGACAAGGCTAGCATTTAATGATTTCAAAACAAAGGCATTGCAGAAAGCTAAAGTAAAAAAGGAATATGATACACTTACAGCAACCTACAATCTAATGAAGCAATTAAGAGAAATCCGCCTAAAAGCAGGTCTCACACAAGAAGAATCAGCTGAAATGTTACATATAAAAAAAGTAAAATTTTTCGCCTTGAGAGTGTAAATTCTAAAATCTCCCCTAAGCTTTCAACCATTGAAGAGTATGCGAAAGCTGTTGGGTGGAAATTAGAGATTAACTTTGTACCTAACAAGAACTGAGAACAGATAACGTATCAACTTGACTTTCTCGTGTCAAAATTTGAGTTATAGCGTTTGATCAAACCTTCATCGGCAAAGCTAAAATATTGTCCATCTCCGATTATGAGGTGATCTACAACGTTTATCCGCATAATACGTCCGGCAAAGACGAGTTCTTCAGTGATTTGCTTGTCTTCTTGACTAGGATTGGAATCTCCGGATGGGTGGTTATGTGCAAACATCATTGCTGCAGCCCCATATTTATTTGCCAAATTGATAATTTCTCTTATATACACACTGCTCATGGTTACGGTACCTTCGTGAGCAGTGATAATATCAATGACCCGATTCTTGGAGTTGAGAAAAATGACCTTGAAGAGCTCTTTTTTGAGATCTCTCATTTTGGGAAAAAGAATGTCGTACGCCTTTTTGGAGGACGATGCAAGCTCTTTCAAATTTCTTGGATCTTCCAGGACCCTTTTCCCCAACTCAATCGAGGCCTTTATCTGTGCAATCTTGGCCTGATTGAGTCCCTTCACAGTAATGAGATCGTTTGGATCTAATTGGTTCAGACCTCTCAATCCTTTGGCTTCACTAATTATTTGTCTTGCCAATGCTACGGCGCTTTTCCCCTTAATTCCAACACGTAATATTATTGCCAACAGTTCAGAGTTCGAGAGAGTGTGAGCCCCGTATTTGAGCAATTTTTCTCTCGGCCTTTCATCTTTTGGCCAACTCCTTATCGAGTCTTGAGATGCATTCTCAGATGGTTTCTTGTTTACGGTATATTTATCTGACATAAATGGGATTTGAGAAAATCCATGGCTTATTGTTTATGTAGGCCTCTACCCGGTACACACCTTGCTCTCTACTAGAAAACTCCAGGCTAGATCCTTTCATTTCCGTACATGTTTTGCCATCCTTCAGGAGTTTTATGGTTGCTGGGTAAAGTGTTTTGGCCTTGAAGTGGACCTCTTCTCCAGGAGAGGAGAACTCCTCTCCCATATGGTAGGTTCTGTTAATTGTATTTGCAATGAAGGTGAAACCTGTTGCGTCTCCGAGTAGATCAAAAGAGATGTAACACCTACCCTCCTTATGAGCTTTGCACACAGAGAGTATGGCTTCATCGGATTTTGATAACTCTTCGTCTACGAGGACATGGGTTCGGATCGTCTTAAAGAGTTCTGTATAGGTAAAGAGCGGTCTTTTGGCGAATGGTATTTTCCTGAAATGTGCATCGAGTCCTGAGATTCCAACTACCTTTCGCTCCTTCCCTAACCGGTCCCATAAAGATAACAAATTGGGATTAGGACCCTTAATCTGCAAGTTTGGATTTTTACAAAAATGTCGAAAGTTTGAGATTTTTAGATCTTCAAGCCAGTCGTGCAGATATGACCAAATTTCAATTCCTGCAAAACCATTCCGTTCCCAATCGTTCCAGGCCCCAAGATTTATCATAAAATTTTTTTTTCTTATACCCATCGGATGTACGATATACGTAGTGTTTCCGTAATTTAAGGAATCTTCAAGACAATCTCTTGAAGACATATATTCGTATCTGCTCAAATCAACATCTCCATTTCCACACAAGGGTTGTGTATTGAGCGCCAGGAAATGTCCCGAATATCTTGGAGATGCCTCTACACCGATAATGACTAAAAGGTTGTCATGCCATCCTTCCCAGCCATCCTGTTTAGGTAAGAGAGTATTATGGTCTGAAAGGATAATAAAATCGAGATCAGCCTCCTGTGCACTCGTTACAACGTCAGGGATAGGAATGTTGCCATCCGAGTAATCAGTATGAATATGACAAGCCCCTTTATAGTCTCTTAACAAAAAATGACTCCTTTCCATGGTTGGCACTGTTTTCGGTAGAAGAGAGAGGCCAGACTGTTTGTATCATGATATCTAGATAGGTGTTGTAATGAAAGGGTATGGACTGCATAAAAAAGAGATGGTGTGTAGTTAGTGGACAAAATAAGTACCGAATTATCAATTTTCCTGTAAACCATTGTGGTAAATTCTACCATTGTTTTTGTGGATTGAGACGAGTTTCTATCGATCGAAAAATCAAAATTACATGCAATCTCCAGTCCTGAAATACCAAAAATCATTTTGCAATGGGCATATCCCTAATACTTACAGTTATTTTCGGTATGATCGGTACTTTTTTTAAGCAAATTGCAGGTTTGTAATTTTGCTGTTTCACCTATAGCTCTTAAGCATTTCAATGAATGCCTCGATCCTCGTCCGCATAGAACCACTTAATCTGCCTGGACGGTCGCAGTCAAGCGTCAGGATGGGAATATCAATGTGTTTGCGGATGAGTCTGTCGTAAATTTGTCTGTGACAGAAACTCTGCACATAGTGAATGATGCCGTCAATCTTTCTTCGCCCTATTTCCCTCTTAATATCCTTAAGATGGTAAAATACATCAAAAGGATAGGTATAACGTAGGTATTGCTCGGTTATAGTGTCGGTGTGGTATGGCATGCTAAATTGTCTCTGTACCTCATTATATACAACATGTACCCTTAACTTGGTCAGAAATGAATACAAATCGGAACAGATTGGTGGGACGCCGATATATCCCACTCTTACATCATACTTGAGCTTAGGTCGATCTCCCGCCTCATCTCGAAAGGCCAAAGCCTTTTCATCAAACAATGCGTAATCACCCATTAAATCGCTTGTTGAGACATTCCAGATGTGATTCTCTTCTCCCGTAACTTTGTCATCTTCCCATGTTAAACGGTCGATCTCATGCACGGTTTTTCGTACCTTATCTAAGAGGAGTTTCATCTTTTGAGCCCTTTTAAGATCAACACCCAATTTCTTTGATAGTAAAGCCAATTGATGATTCAGAAAATCCTTATCCCTGTCGTGAGGATATGAGAATGGGATGGTTTCGATACCTTCCGCCTGTAAAAGCTCTAGTAAGGCATGATTATTACTGCAGTCTCCCTGGATGACACCGAGGATCCTCTTTATCCCCGTCTTTATCGTTGTCGTGTAGAGCCCCTTGATCCATGCACAGGTGTTTCTGGGTAGACCTCTCAGCTCTGCAAAATCAACAAGTCCATCAGGATCACTGTTACAGATAAATATATTGTTTAAATCTACGGGAATATACCCTGAGGCATATACGATCTCAATGGGTACTGTTGTCGTAATGCCTATTGCCTTTTCAACTGAAATATGATAAGGGAGAGGGAAGGTCATTCCAACATCGACAAAGTTAGGAGGATTCATTTTTTTGGATTCATCAAATTAAATGTGATATATTCTTTGAAATTTTTCGATTTTTCTGTTTACTTTTCGTAGTGTAATGGAAAAATTTTGTCAAGACAAAGGTTTTCTCTGATGTTTTGAAGAGTTCTGCCCTATGACCCATACAGAAAAAATAGTTGATTGTTGACATCGATTTTATGCTTTGTTATAAATGGGCGACTGTGAGGTGTCAATTTAACCCAATGAGGATAGATATCAATGGAATATAAAGAGATCATATATAAGACTCCTGTTAAAGAAGGATTGATAAATTACGAAAAGACATATGAGGATTTTACTTGGCAGAAGGTGAAAGACCATTTTGAATGTTTCTCAAATGGTGAGGTAAATATCGCACATGAGGCCGTTGATAAGCATGTACCAACTAACGATACAGATCAAAATAGTATTGCCTTGATGTGGGAAGACGAGAAGGGAAGGGAAAAGGAGTATACGTTCCAGTGTATCAAGAGGCAATCCGATAAATTTGCAAATGTGTTAAAAAATATCGGTATCGAAAAGGGAGATCGTGTTTTCCTATTTTTACCAAGAATTCCCGAGCTTTACATTAGCATTGTTGCGATAGCAAAAGTAGGGGCCATTGCAGGACCTCTGTTTTCAGCTTTTGGTCCTGAAGCGGTAAAAGATCGGCTTTTAGATAGTAAGGCAAAGGCCGTTATTACGACACCCGAATTAAATCAGAGAGTTAGTGAGATCAAGGACCAGTTGCCTACGCTGAAACACATCATACTGGTCGATTCAGGTGGTGACCTTGAAGAGGGTGAACTGAGTTATGAATCGGAAATGAACAAGGCTTCTGATTCTTACAAGATGAGGTGGGTTGGGGAGGAAGACTATCTGTACATCCTCTACACCTCTGGAACAACAGGAAAACCAAAGGGGGTGACTCACGTTCATAATGACATGATTTCCCATTATATAACAACAAAGTGGGTGCTTGATTTAAGGGAAGATGATGTGTATTGGTGTACGGCTGACCCGGGTTGGGTGACAGGAATGGTATATGGCATTTGGGGGCCTTGGCTTAATGGAATATCGCAAGTGGTCTATAACGGAAGGTTTGATGCGGAGAAATGGTACTCAATTATCGAGAAAAAGAGAGTCACAGTTTGGTATACGGCACCAACAGCATTAAGAATGCTGATGAAGGCCGGTGCTTCGGCCGTGAAGAACTATGACTTAAGTAGTCTCCGCTATATTTGTAGTGTCGGAGAACCATTAAATCCGGAGGTGATTAAGTGGGGTGTAGAGGTTTACGGGTTGGCTATCCATGACAATTGGTGGCAGACTGAAACAGGATCTATTATGATAGCCAATTATCCAGGTTTGCCCGTCAAACCGGGTTCGATGGGAAAGCCTTTTCCCGGCATTTGTGCCAAGATAATTGATGCCAAGGGGAGAGAGTTGTCTCACGGTAAACATGGTCTTTTAGCCCTGAAACGGGGATGGCCATCTATGATGAGGGAAATTTGGGGGAACAGGGACAAATTTGATGAATATTTTCGGGTATCTGATTGGTTTGCAACAGGTGATACTGCGTATATGGATGATGATGGCTATTTTTGGTTTGTGGGAAGGGCTGATGACGTTATTAATACCTCTGGGCACCGTGTAGGACCGTTTGAGGTTGAGAGCGCACTCGTTGAGCATAAGGCCATTGCTGAAGCGGGTGTTATCGGAAAACCCGATGCTGAGAGGGGTGAAATAATCAAGGCCTTTATTGTACTGAATCAGGAATTTCAACCCTCTGATACCTTAAAAACGGAAATACAGGAGTTTATTAAGGATCGGTTAGCAGCCCATGCATATCCGAGGGAGATCGAGTTTATTGAGAGTATGCCAAAGACGAGAAGCGGTAAAATAATGAGAAGGCTCCTCAAGGCGAGAGAGCTTGGACTGCCAACAGGAGACTTGTCCACATTAGAAGATGACTAAGTGAGTATTGCACCGATCAACAGTTCCAAAAAAGTGTCTCATTGACCGAACCGTTAGGTCCTGTCTTAAAAATGGTAGGTTGTACATACTCACAGTCTACAAACTTACGGACATTACGTTGAGGCTTTTTGTGAACTGTATTGCCACGAAAAAACCCCTCTTTTTGTTTTTATGGTTATCAACTATGGCATTTCTTACTACGACACCTGTTCCTGAGAGGGTAACGGTTTTGTTTGGTAGTCTGTAAGTAGAAATATTTGCAATAATTTCAAAAGAGATAGTCCTTCCCAGAGGGAACGATTCGATTGATTCTTCGTCCACTTCAAAAGAGACCCCATTTGCACAAACGTTTTTTGAGATCGATTCGATTCTTTGTTCAACAAACAGTGTTATTGGCAAAGAGAGTTCCAGTCTCGTATCTATGCGTCTCTCTTCTTCTTTTGATAGATTAGTCATAGTATTGTTTTGTAATAAAGATGAAAAATACTCGATTCTCAATGAGAAATAAGATTCTCGATACTTATGGAAAAACAGTATTGTTTATTTTTCTTGTTAAGTTTTCTACTTGAGACCTAAATTCATAATCATCTTTCATTTTACTCTTTATCTTGTTTATTGCAAAGATTGCTGTGGTATGCCTTTTATTACCAAAGAATTTCCCAATCTCCTGATATGAGGAATCGGTAAGAGTTTTGGCAAGATACATGCAAAGTTGACGGGCAAAAACGATATTCTTGGATTTGTTCCCCGAATGAATATCGGATCGAGAGACTTTGTAATAGTTAATAATTGTTTTCTCAATATCTTGTAATGTTACATTTTTCTCTGCATTAGCATAGAGTTCACTCAAAGTGTTGCAGGCCAGAGGTAGATCAATTTTTTTCTTGTTTATGTTTGCGTAGGCCAATACCGTTGTTAAGGCACTTTCCATGGACCTTATATTTTCATTGAATTTCTCAGATATAAATTCAAGTACGTTTTCAGGGATTTTTTTTCGTATCTTTGACGCCTTTGAACGTAAAATTTGTAAGGAAGTATCAAATCCTGGTTGTTCTATTTTGGCAATCATGCCCGACATGAATCTGCTGGCCAAACTCTCTTTAAGTTGGACCATTAATCGGGGATGGGCATCGCTGGCAAACACAACCCTTTTTGAGAGACTATGCAAGGTGTTGAAAGTGTGCAAAAACTCCTCCTGAACTCCTTTTTTGTTTGAGAGAAAGTGGACGTCATCGACAAGGAAGATGTCGGTGCTTCGATACTTCTTCCTGAAAGATTCTAGGCCTCCACCTCTCAAAGAATAGACAAACTCATTTGTCCAATTTTCCGCAGGCTTATAAACAACCTTGATATTGGCAGATTCTGTCTTGAGCCGATTCCAAATACCTTGGAGGAGATGAGTTTTCCCAACACCTATGGGCCCGTGAACAAATAGGGTGTTAAACGCCACAGGTCCGGGTTTAGAAATTTCAAGGGCAGAAGCGTATGCTAACCTGTTACAATCGCCGACAATAAAATCTTCCAAGGTTAAATGTTTATTGTTGGGAATAGTCAAGTCTTGGTTTGAGCTATTTTCTGGCTTTGGTTGTGAAATTGGTTTATTGTTGTTCTCTTTTTGAACAACACTGCTCACTATATGGAACTGTATTGATGGATTGACCTTGGCGACACTCTTAAAAGAATCTCGAATAAAGGGCTCAAAGTTGTTACAGATCTTTCTTTGTATAAAAAGGTTGGGAACACCTATGATAACGGTGTTGTCGTTGAAGGAGAGCAATCGAACGTTCTTAAACCATAAATTGTACATGCGTAAACCAATTTTGGTTTCGATCTCGCTGAGAACCTCTTCCCAGGTCTTTAGGGCATTACCCATTACGGACTGGTTCATGTGGATGAGTAAAGTAAATAAAAGAAAAGTAACAAAATCTGATAAAACTGGACGAGAATTTACAACATTGAATAGCTGAAAATTACTTGTTTGTGCACCTCTGATAGACGCAACTAATGAGGTGGGATATTAGCAGAATATCGTTTTGTGTCAAAGAAAAATTGGAATACTTTTTTTGTGAAAATTTTTGATACGGACTTTTAGAATCATAAGACTTTTTGCATCAACAAGATTGCGTTTTTTACAGGAAAAAATCTTTATGAAAAAAAATTTTTTTGCTCTTCCTTTCAGAGTTGAATTATCGATAATAGATACAATATTCTTTTCAATCGGGAGTGCCATGGCAAATGGGTTTATTGCTTAATATCTTGTGTTTGCAGTACTTACACAAGTTGTTTTGTGAAGAGTGGATATCCCAACTCAAAATGGGCCTACTCTTTGGATTGTGTATAGTATGTGGAAAACATGTGGATATCATGACAAGTGTTTCATGGGCAGGTAATCAATTTTGAAAGAATAAAAAATTACCTTATCTCGGTTAAAAGTGACAAAGAATAGTGAAACAAATAGATGTCATTGCACTTTTCTGACAACTTTTATTGACAAAAATGAAAGCTAATTAATGTGGAAAACTTCTCATAAGAAACTTTTATAAATTGTGTTTTCTTAATTTTACTTTACAAACTAAAACTCTTTTTTTACCATAATAAAAACCGCAGTCGGTTACTTAGGATTCACACACTGAAAAGTGGTGATTGTTTCGGAACAACTGGATGAGATTTCCTTATTGATTCAACGTTTTCACAATTCTCAAGACCAGCAGTAAAGTGAAGTTTTCAATGCCCCTTAATATCAACACGTTAGGTTAATTCCTGGATAATGGTTGATTTTAGGAGATGCCATGCCGAAGAGAGTAGTAAAGACAAAGCGTAGATGTCCAGGGGAAAATTACGACATTAATAGATCTATTTGTAAAGGACGTCAGAGGGTACACTATCCAAAGTGCCCAGTGTGTCGATACCGAACTGACTCCTCTTCTGATACGTATGAGGTTTATGAAGAGAGTGAAATAGAGGAGACGGCTCCTAGTAATCTCGATAGTGATGAAAGAAGCGTTAGGCAGTTAACAGCTGATCAGGATCAGCAGATCAATCTTGGAATTTTTAAAAGTTACGATATACGGGGCATATACCCTGAAGAGTTAGACGAACATGCCTCGGAAAAAATAGGCATTGCAACGGTCCAATTTTTAAAAAGTATTAAAGATGGTGTTGAAAATATCGTTGTTGGTAGAGATTGCAGGTTATCTTCAAATGTGTTGGCAAAATCCTTAATGAAGGGTATACAGGAGGCAGGTGTTAATAGCATTGATATTGGAGAGGTTTCTACTGACGTCACATATTTTGCCGTAGGGCACTTTGAATACGATGCGGGTATCACCGTCACTGCATCACATAATCCATCAGAATACAATGGATTTAAGATTTGTCACGAGAAAGCGATGCCAATCAGTCTTGATACCGGCCTGTCGAAGATATCCGAACTCTCCCGTCAAACCCGATTAGCTTCGACGGGACTACCGGGTAAGATTAGTGAGAAAAATATTCTTTATGAGTATAAAAAACACGTTCGTCGTTTTGCTGGTCATATTAGGCCTCTAAAGATAGTTGTAGACGCTGGAAATGGGATGGCGGGGAAGATGGTTCCCCTTATCTTTAAAGGTTTACCCTGTAAAATTGTACCTCTCTATTTCAATCTTGATGGTAATTTTCCCAATCATGATCCGGACCCATTAAATAAGAAAAATTTACAAGACTTACAAAAGAAAGTACGAACAACAAAGAGCCATTTGGGGGTAGCATTTGATGGTGATGCGGATCGCTGTGTCTTTGTTGATGAAAATGGTCAGGTAATAGGTTGTGATCTCATTTCGGCCGTAATTGCAAAAGAACTCTTGAAACAGGAGAAGGGGGCTGCGATTGTATACGATTTACGTTCTAGTAGTATTCTACCAGAGGAGATTAAGGCATCTGGTGGTATCCCTTTCAGAGAAAGGGTTGGTCACTCTCACATAAAGGTTACAATGAGAGAACAAAATGCCCTCTTTGGGGGGGAACTATCTGGACACTATTACTTTAGAGATAACTATTTTGCAGATTCAGGAATCATTGCCCTCTTAACAGTCCTTAGTATTCTTAGTAAAAAAAATGTTCCTATGTCTAATCTGATTGCTCCACTGAAAAGATACTACGCAACTGGTGAAGTAAATTTCAAGGTAGAGGAGAAAGAGAAGAAAATAGATGAAATCGCCGAACATTTTAAGGGCGGTAAGATTGATTATATAGATGGTATAACGGTTCAGTTTAAGGATTGGTGGTTTAATGTGAGGAGGTCGAATACCGAACCATTCCTGCGGTTAAATCTGGAAGGTAAGACAAAGGCCATCATGGAGAAAAGACAGAAACAGATCGTCGATATTATTCAGGGCAAATAACTCAAGCTTTGGAGGATCGTGTCTTTGGCACTGGAAAGTTCCTGCCACATTCTGGCATAAGGTTTTCTGCCTCTCATGTCTTCTATTTTTCAGTATGCTAAAATATGGGAATTTATCTCTCTGTAGATTAATATGCTATTGTATGGGCATAGGGTCAGGCTTTCATGGAATCGCTTATTAAAGAACTCGATTGATGTCCGGTTATCGATTCTCTGAACACCGTAAATCAATTTGCAATGGGTATACAGTTCAATTATCTCACGCCCTAGGATGATATCTTTGGTGAACGGATTTAAGGTATCTCTTGTTGACGTGTGTGTAGATCTGGGTTGTGGATATATTGGCATGTCCCAGCATCTCTTGGACGGACCGTAAGTCTGCACCACCTTCCAGCATGTGTGTTGCAAATGAGTGCCTGAGTGTATGGGGAGATATATTTGTTCTGATACCTGCATACGAAGCGTATTTCTTTACCAGACTCCATATGTTTTCTCGTCTTAATTTCTTTCCAGTTCTTGAGAGAAACAAAACATCAACATCTCTGTCGTGATTGAGCACCGGACGAATATCTTGCAAATATCTTTTTACCGATTGAATAGCCTCATGGCCCAGAGGCACAATACGCTGCTTTGAACCCTTTCCCTGGCACTTTACATAACCGTAATCCAGGTTTAGCCATCCCACCTTAACTGATGCTACCTCTGAAACCCTTGCACCGGTAGCATACATCAGTTCAAGTATTGCCTTGTCTCGTATTCCCAGTTTGGTATTGCAATCCGGTGCTGATAACATCTTCTCGATTGTCTGATAGTGGAGGACTTCAGGGAGGTATTTCCTGAGCTTTGGAGCAGTGATAGACGACAGAGGATTTGTACCCAGTATCCCTTCCAGGACCAGGTATTTATAAAACATCTTCACCGTAACAAGGCTTCTTGAGATTGAATTTCCCGACAGTCCTCTCTCTTTTTCCTTTTCAATATAGGATAGTATCAGGCTTGTGCGAAGGTCTTGAAACCGATAGATTATTGAATCATTTAAGAAATTTGAGAAATTCCTTAAATCACTCTTATATCCCTTAACGGTGTTCTCAGAAAGGCCGCACTCAACGGTAAGATAGTGAAAAAATGATTCTGTCAGCTTCCTATCATTCATGCTCGACAATTAAGGCAAGGTTGGCAATACTGGAAACATAGAGTTCGTTGATCTTCTTCATTAAGAGTAACCTGTTGACCTTTAACGCTTCATCATCAACGTTCACATACACTTTTTCAAAGAAATTGTGAATTGGTTCTGCAAATACTTTATTATACAATATAGATAACTCTTCATATCTCCTTGGTTTGATATATGCACATATTTTGTCTTTCTCGCTTTTATAAATGCTCCACAATACCTTCTCCTCTTCCTCTTTCAGCAAGTTTTCATCAATTTTACCGTGGGCTGAGCAACTCTTTCCGATATTGTATGTTCTCTCGACAACGGTTACCAGACTGTGCCAGATCGGTGTTTGTGAGATCTTTGTTACAATTTCCAGTCGATAAGAGAAGTCTGATATGTTATCGTAGCCCGATTTCAACACAGATTCGATAATATCGTACCGGTATCCTCGCTCCAGATAATTGTGACGGAGTCTCTCTTTAAAGAAATCCGTTATCTGTTCATATGTCGTATCGGTATTTCGATCGGTGCTCTTCTCTTTCAGATTTGCTATCGTTCTCTCTATTATGTTGGATAGTTCTAAATTGAGGTCCTTCTCCTCCAAAATGCGGATAATCCCTTGGGCTTGCCTTCTCAGGGCATAAGGGTCTTGTGAGCCGGTAGGGATCAATCCAGTTACAAAACAGCTAGCAATTACGTCAAATTTGTCCGCGAGACTCAGGGCAATACCCGTATCAGTTTCCGGCAATCCGTCTTTGGCGTACCGGGGTAAATAGTGCTCAGCGATTGAGTTGGCAACCTCAGTGTCCTCACCATTTTCAAGGGCGTACTCACGCCCCATAATGCCCTGCAGTTTTGGAAATTCTCCCACCATCTCAGTTAATAGATCCGTCTTACACAAAAGGGAAGCACGTTCTACGAGCCTTAATTTATCGGGTGAATAGGTAAGGATAGTTGAAATAAAATGTGCGAGTTTACCAATTCGTTTTGTTCTCTCTAGATAGCTGCCAATGTTTTCATGAAATACGAGATTGCTAAGATTGTTAACTCTGTCCTGCAATGATACCCTTCGGTCTTCGTTCCAGAAAAACTTTGCGTCAGCCAATCGTGCCTTTAAGACTCGCTCATTCCCCCTCCGGGGTATCTCATTGCCGTCACACTCTCTGTCGATAATAACGATGAATTCGGGTAACAATTTATTGTCCCGGTCCGTAACGGGAAAATATCTCTGGTGCTCTTTCATCGAGGTGACTACAACATCAGGAGGAATCTCTAAAAAATCTTTTTCAAAGCTACATTTTACGGCACAGGGAAACTCTACGAGGTTTGTAACCTCATCCAGTAATCCTTCATCATCTAGGTGTGAACCATAAGGGGAAAGGATCGTGTTTATCGAATCTCTTATGGTTTTGCGTCTTTCATCAATCTCTATTATTACGAAATTACCTCTTAAATGCTCTTTGTAGGCATCATAATCTGCTTTTTCTATCTCAAGCATTTTGTTTGAGAGGAATTGATGTCCATCGGTTTTACGGTCAGCCTTAACCCCATTTAACTCTAATTGAATAATGTCGTTGTCAAACAATGCAAGGATTGTTCGAATAGGACGTGCAAAAGAAAATCGTCCCGCCTTCCATCTCATAGACTTTGGGAAGGTTACGGACTTTATCACGGTGTTCAATATGTTGGGGAGGAGATCATAAACTCTTTTTCCGGCTATCTCCTTTCTTGCAAAGCAATAATCTCCTTTCCCGGTATCCTTGACTTTCAAATCTTTCGCGTCTATGCCCTGTGAATGTGCAAAACCAATTGCAGCCTTTGTGGGTAAACCCTCTCCATCTAGGGCGACCTTTGCGGAGGGCCCCTTGATTTCCTGGATTACATTTTCCTGTCTCTCTGGTAAGTCGGTTACTGACAATATGAGACGCCTTGGCGTACCTGTCGTATGTAAATTGTTAAAATTCAAACGATTTTCCTTGATCTGTGCGGTGAAGAGCTCTTCAATTTGTCTAAGAGCAGGCTCAATATAACCGGCCGGGATCTCTTCAGTTCCTATCTCTAATAGAAGATTTGGCATGAAATTCTCACTTTTCTGAAATTTATCAATCATGAAGGAAGAAAGGTTTAACAGGTCTAAGCTCCATAGAGCTTAGACCTGTTACTTGTGAGTCCTTAATCCATTCGCTCTATTTTTATTGTAGTACCGTCTTGTACACGTTTAAGCTCATCAATATTTCCCGTTACCTTGCCGATAATATTGACAGCGCTTGCAGGTCGTATCTCATCTCCTTGGCTAGCGGGAGTTGGTCCGAAGAAGATACAGAATGCCTTACCTGTGGGCCAATACCCCAGATCACCTTTTTCAACGACCTCTTTGGCCGTTGAGTCTAACTGAGAGGTGACGGGAATCTCAAAATAGATCTCTTCTCCCCACCTATTTGCGGTACACTCAAAAGGTAAAGTATTCCAGATTGCCTCTGAGGTGTCGCTCACTATCAATTCTGCTTGAACGGAGACGGAATTCGTCGTTATCTGAATATTTTTCATAAGATTAATAGAGCTCCCTTTTAACCGCATTAATGCCCCCCTGAATAGAGAGGTTGGGTAGGTATCGATCGTAAAGGTAGTTTTATAATGTTCAATACCATATCTACGTTCCCAGGAATTGTCAAAGAGAATTTAAAGGGATATCTCTGCAAGGTGCTATCATAAAGTTCTTAAGGTAGGTAGGACAATTGCCGATATTGATAATAACAAGGGCATCTGCCTGGAACATATTTTCAGAAGAAGTCCGGTACAGAAATCCGGATCGCGATTTGTGGAGATGATGCGTTTGTTTCAAGAATAATTGATCCTATATCCTTATACTATAACAATTCAGTCTTTTATGCTTCCACTGTATGAAAATGCATACTTTTGCGTAAACACTGTATGAAAAAACCTCTAAACAGTTATCACCTTTACTTCGAAAACAGAGGTACCGCTGTAAATTAGGATGAAAAATTTAGCATAATAAGTCTGGTTTGGCTGTTTTATGTAGATTTTCGTCTGCACAATAATTTGAGGAAACATATTGGTATTGTATTTGCTGTTAAATTAAACGCTTTTTAAAAACTATTAAGCAATTTGTAACAACCTGAAAAAGGCAAACCACTTTAAAGAGTGGGGCGCAAAGTCATTGGTCTAAGTCCTAATTATCAGGATATGGCTGCAATGTTGCCAGGCAAATACAGTACTCCATAGAACTGTCTTTGCACTGCAAAAAAATGGAGGTACTGTAATGTTGTCAAATAGTGCTGTATTGCAATTTGCGAGAAACAGTCTTTATCGTTATTCCCCTTTCAATATCAAATCTTTCTTAGGACTAACCCTATCGGTTTTTCTCTTTTCCTTCAATACATGTTCCGCACAAGACACATTAGTCTGGGATCCAAATTTAGAGGAGGGTCTTGCCGGTTATAAAGTACACTATGGAACTTCTACTGGTAATTATGATTTTCATGAAGATGTTGGTAATGAGGCAAACTACCCTCTAACAGGTTTTGTAGAAGGGAGTACCTCTTATTTAGCAGTAACGGCATACGATTTCTCCGGCAATGAAAGCACTTACTCTAATGAAGTGGTTTATCATGTGCCAGATATTACACTACCTAATGGCTCAGTCAACATTAACAGTGGGGCGGAATCTACGAACTCTAATTCTGTTACCCTCAACCTCTCTTCTACAGACAATGTTGGAGTTGTGGGGTATTACGTGTCGGAAGATTCAATGATCCCACAGCCATCTGATAATGATTGGGTTTCGGTAACTCCAACTGCTACGTACAATGCCGATGTTTCCTACCCTTTAAGTGAAAGTGATGGTGTAAAGACTGTGTATGTCTGGTATATGGATGCGGCTGGGAATGTATCAGATACCTTCAGTGATACGATAACGCTTAGTATTAATCAGGATGTCGACGGAGACGGTTATAACTCTGATGTTGACTGTAACGATGGTGATGCGTCAGTAAACCCCGGAGTGAGTGAGGTGCTCTATAATGGCGTAGATGATGATTGTAATCCTGCGACATTAGATACAGTAGATGCTGATGGAGACGGTTACAATTCCAATGTTGACTGTAATGATGCCGATGCGTCAGTGAATCCAGGAGTGAGTGAGGTGCTCTATAATGGCGTAGATGATGATTGTAATCCCGCGACATTAGACACGGTAGATGCTGATGGAGACGGTTACAATTCCAATGTTGACTGTAACGATGCCGATGCGTCAGTGAATCCAGGAGTGAGTGAGATTCTCTATAACGGCGTAGATGATGATTGTAATCCCGCGACATTAGACACGGTAGATGCTGATGGAGACGGTTACAATTCCAATGTTGACTGTAATGATGCCGATGCGTCAGTGAATCCAGGAGTGAGTGAGATTCTCTATAACGGCGTAGATGATGATTGTAATCCCGCGACATTAGACACGGTAGACGCCGATGGAGACGGTTACAATTCCGATGTTGACTGTAACGATGCCGATGCGTCAGTAAACCCAGGAGCGGTTGAGGTATATGATGGTATAGATAATGATTGTGATGGTACCGTTGATGAACCTCAAGAAGATTTTACTCCACCTACAATGGAATCAGTAAGTACTGGTGATGATCCTAATAAGGTGACGATTGTCTTTAGTGAACCGGTAGAAGAGTCAACTTCGACAAACGTGTTGAACTATAGTATTGATAACGCAGTCACCATTTCTACAGCTTCTGTAGTTGCAGATCTCATGACTGTTATACTGACAACCAGTAGCCATGTCGATGGTACTGCCTATATCGTAACGGTAAATAATATCAAGGATCTTGCAACTATTCCCAATGTAATCACTCCAAACTCTAGTATGGGCTATACCTATACAGCCCCATTGGTTATTAGCAACCTCATAGTAGAAAGTGGCCAGGATTATGAAATTGTTGAGAATGGTTTGCAGAGTGGATCCGTAGCGTATATTAATGATATGGAAACATATACAACTTTACCATCTTGGCTGGAAGGTACCACGTATATAAAAACGGCGAATAAGGACAAACAATCAAAGAGTAACGCGTTTCTTGTATTTGATGTTAATAAGGATGTTACCGTGTATGTTGCTCGTGATGATAAAAATCGTAATAAACCATCTTGGTTGGAAGCCTTTACCGATACCGGTGAAGATGTTGTTATTTCTGATAAGATCTTTAGCTTATTCTCACATGACTATCTTGCAGGTACAATTACGCTTGGTGGTAATGAGAATGGCAGAAAAATGTATACAGTAATAGTTGAAGAACAATAAGTTTTGATTGGCAATTTATTATATCTAGAAAGAGAATATAGTTTTTTCCTCTATCAACTTTGTCTCTCTATCGATTTTGTTACACTCTTTTAGAAAAAAGGGCTGAAATTAGAGACAAATCTTGTTTGTGAGTATGTTTAGAGTTTAAAGATGCTTAGTTACTGGGAAGGATGTTGTGTAACTATTATAGAACGGTTATAATATATCAATTTGGATGATTACGAGAAAAATACCGCGGTTGAGTTTAATCTTTATTCCTGTATTCAATCTTTCCTAAGTTCATGATGAGTCTGCGATAATCAATTGCTCCTCCGCATTTCATCAAGATTTCCCGTCCACTGTAACTTCCCACGAAAAATTTTTACCTTTTCCTGTCGTTTGATCTCTATCAGTAATTTCAATCCCGTTTCAATAGTATCTTTGTTTTGTTCTCAGTACTGACTTAGCTCTATTGTATAGTCTTCCTTATTAAAAAGAGAGCAAGAATAAAAAAGTGGGGTCAAACGAAATCTATTGACAAAAGAGAAAAAAGGCAGAAAATTGGTGGTCAATAGGTTTTTTTGATAATCAAGCTTGTTCCCCATTATTATGAGGACAAGCTTGAAACATTGCTACTATTCTTATTATAAAGATGAGTAGAGAGACTATCGCATCAATTGTTACACCTATAGGGGAGGGGGGAATAGGCGTGGTACAGGTATCCGGTCCCCGTTCACGAGAGATAGTGAACTCCGTATTTAGAGGGAAAAGAAGTGTAGATCTGGTAACTGCTCAATCAAAGAGTCTTCATTATGGCAAGATTTATCTGAATGAGAGACTTGTTGATGAAGTGATCGTTCATATACTTTGGGAAGAGGATAGCTATACGGGAGAAGATTTAGTTGAGGTAAATTGTCATGGAGGTATTCAGGCGGTTAAGAAGACCCTTGAATGTATCCTCTTTTCGGGGGCAAAGGAAGTACACTGGGATGAGTTTACTGAACGATCGTATCTGAATGGAAAGATCGATCTCATTCAAAGAGAGGCGTATCGTGAGATACCTCAGGCGAAGACAAAGTTAAGTGCCAAAATCCTCATCGACCAATATAATGGTGCATTATCCTCTTTTATACAGGATCTGATTATGAAGACAGAATCTAAGAAGATAAAACAGCGTTTACCTCATATCCATAAAGGGCTGAGTGAAATACTTGAAACTGCAACCTTTGGGTGTGCAATTACCTCACCGGGAAGGCTGGTAATTACAGGGAGACCAAATGTGGGGAAATCGACACTCATCAATGCCCTTCTCAGAGAGGAGAGGTCTCTTGTCCATGGAGAACCTGGGACAACACGTGATGCTGTTGATGTGCAAATCTCTGTTTTTGGTATACCCTTCACAATTGTTGATACTGCCGGTGTGAGAGAGACAACGGATACGATAGAAAAACTTGGTGTTTCGGTAACCAAGAGTCAATTGCGGAAGGCTGATATGATACTCTACGTGCTTGACAATTCAACATCTCTTGTGGACGAAGATAGAGAGTTGTTTGAATTTATCGTGAAGAAATCAAATGATGGTCAAACGCAGGTCAACTCCCGAAGAAATCACATTATTATCGTTGTCAATAAGAGCGACCTATCTCAGAAATTAGACATTTCAGCACTCGGGAGAGAACATCAATTCCCTATATGCAGGATAAGCGCCCTACAATCACAGGGGTTATCTGGACTTGAAGAGGCGTTAACTGAAGAGTTTTCTGCGTTTATAGATTACACACCCAAAAGAGCGATAATTTTTACTGGTCGACAACAGAAGCACATATCCAAGGCCTTAGAAATAGTGGTGAAGTGTATGTGCTGCATTCGGGAGGGCAAAAGTTTCTCTAACGTTTCAAATTACGTGAGTGAAATGAGAGAAGAGCTTCAAAGGTGCATAAAGCATGTGTAAGGATGATATGGCTTTTCAGATTTCTCTTCCTAATCTGGACAAGCCGAACCAAACAGGGATTAATAAATTACAAATCTCAATTTACAAAGCCCAAACAAATTTCAATGTTCGAATTATCAAACAAGTTTGTTTAGAATTTGGAATTTGTTCGTTGTTAATTGTTTGTTATTTGGGACTTGTTGTTTGGTGCTTGCCCGCCTGAATGGAGTACAGACCGTGTCATAATAGAATCACAAAATGACATAATAATTTTAAAATGCTAGTTACCCATTAAAGTATTCAAGCAAGGAGTATTTTTTATTAATTAGTTTCTGTTGCGGAAAGGAAATTAGTTGAGTAAAACCCGCGCAACTTTTATCATACCCTTGTGATGATTATTCAGACAAAATTTGAATAAAGAGGGAGGATAAAAATGCGCGAGAAATTTGATAGGCAATTATATTTAGAATTTTCCGGAAATGCAACATTGAAAGTGGTAAGAGAATATCGAAAGAAATATGAGTGCATAAGTGAGATTTTAGATAAGAATCCTCAGATATTGACTAAAGTACATACTAATATTAAACGACTGTACAAATCATCTAACAAGGGACGTAAATGTACGTATACAACAGATAATATATTAAGGGCCCTACTGGTTCATAGCCTGGAGTGTACGGGCTGGAGAGAAACCATTGTCAGGGTGTCAGAGAGCAGTTTCTTAAAGGACTTCATCCGATTGGGTAACCGTCCGGTGATGGATTACAGTTTTTTATGTAAGTGTTTCAAAGCGATAGAACCTCAGACATGGAAGAAGATCAATAACTCATTGGGAAGCTATGCTACAGACAATAATCAATTGGATCCAAAAGAGCTTCGGGTAGATACGACAGTAGTAGAATCTAACATACATTATCCTACAGATTCGTCATTGTTATGGGATGGTTATCGAGTGCTCAAGAGGCTTTTAGCACAGGTACGCAAGCATAAAAGAAGCGTCTGTAACCATCGTTTTCACGACAGGAAGGTGAAAGGTTATTATTTGTTTATAACCCGTTACGTGAGTAGTAAATCCAAGAGTCGTAAGCGGAAAGTACGGAGGGTATTTCGAGACCTCATAAATGCGGTGGAAAGGATTTTAGGGATAGCAGAAGAGTTTTGTTGCAAAGTGAGAAAGTTTAGAGACCTTGTATTATCAGCAATTGGGGTAGAAATAGAATCTTATCTGGAAGCGGTTAAGACGATAGTAGATGTTTCGAAACGGGTTGTGCTCAATGGTGAAACTGTTCCAGCGAGTGAACGTACGTTTAGTATATTTGAGCAACATGCGGAATTGATTAAACGAGGCAAGAGGAACAAGAGGGTGGAGTTTGGCCATAAGGTGCTCATATGCCAGACGAAAGACAAATTTATCACAGACTATGAAGTGATGGAGAAGCAACGTCAGGACAATGAACATGTGAAAGAGGTACTGGAAAGACATAAAAAGCAGTTTGGTAAATATCCGGAAGTATTGGCAGGGGATAAAGGGTTTCGGTCAGAAGTAAAAGAGATGAAGAAGCATGAAAAAAAGGTAAAGATACTTGCTATACCCAAAAGGGTGTCAGATTGGGGCAAAGAATTGCTTCAACCGTGGCAAAGTTTTCGAGCAGGGATTGAGGGATCGATCTCGGTCTTAAAACGAGGTTTTCGTCTCATGAGGTGCTATTATCAGGGATTTAAGAGTTTTTCCGCCTCCATAGGAATGGCGATCTTTTCTCACAACTTGGTTAAGTTGGCACAATAATCATCAAAACAATTTTGTTTAATCTGAATTGGTAATAAACAGGGAAAAGGTATAGGAGAGGTATGTAAATATGTTGAAGAAAATTATAAATCATACTTCCTTTCGAAGCATAAATCCAAAAAAGAAAACAATTTTGGTATTAGTATTTCACGATGAAGTTTTAGAAATATAAAGTCAGATGAAAATCACAAATAAACTGGCTTTCCGCAACAGAAACTAATTAAGACTGAAATTGTTCTGTTTTAATAATCCGCAAAAGGTAATTCCCTCTCTTTAACTTATCAATTTTGCAATTAATACTGGAATTCCTAATATAGTGATCATTCTTGCCATATTAAAACTGGTTGCAAGAAGTGATGCTTCTGCTTTTACCCCATCATTTCCTCTTAGGAAAAAAGCATTAACATTTAAATTTCGTTTCATATGACCAAACGGAAGTTCTACTTTCTGTTGCCTACTCTTATAAACTGCTTGTGATTCTGATTGTTCATACTGTGTTTTGAGTCTTTCACGCACTTCTTCATTAATCAAACGAGAGATCCTCCGGCCGCGTTTGCTTTTTGTGCATACACCAAAATGGTGACACTTCGCACATAATGAGCTATCTGTAATTTGATAGGTCTTGCTTCTCCGGGTAACATCCACTGTACGGTAACTTAATATATGCCCTTCAGGGCATATATAACAATCCTTTTGTCTGTCATATTTGAAACTCTCTTTCTCAAAAGATTTATCTTCCTTTTGCGAGAGATGTCTCTGCTGAGGAACAATCACCTGGATACTCTGATCATCTATTTTTTTTAATTCATCTGTATTATCATAACCAGCGTCCGCACAGGCAACCTTGCATTTCCTTTCTAATGTATCATTGGCTTGATTAATTTGCTCAGCAAATTGATTGCGGTCATTGCCTTCACTAACAACGTCAATATTCACAATTAAACCATTTTTCTCATCTACAACACTTTGTACGTTATAGCCCGCGTGAGTACCTTGAATACTTTTGACTTTCGCACACTCAGAATCACTCGTATTGATCGATGAACTCTTTCCCTCTTCTAGCGCCTTGAGTATCTCCTCCACTTTAGACTTTAGGACTTTTCTATCTTGAAGCTCTTCTTTCATCTCTACTAATGATGATCCTTCCTGTTCCTGGTTATCTACTCTCTCACACTCAGAAAGAATTTCTTCTATTCGGGCATCTAACTTCTTTAAGGATTTCTCACATCTTTCTTTTGTCCACGTATTCTTTATTCCCGCATTAGCCCTGAATTTACTACCGTCTACAAATAACGTATTGCCTTCTATCAACTCAAGATCTATACATAATCGTGCACATTGCTTGAGTACCTTTGCAATCGCCTTCTTGTTTTTCCTCCTAAACTCTGCAATTGTTTTGTGATCTGGTTTTAAACCACCTACAAGCCATACAAAGGAAACGTTATGATGCGTTGCTCTTTCTAATTTACGTGAGCTTCTAAATCCATAAGAATAACCATACAGTAATAATTTAAGCATTGATTTGGGATTATACTCCGGATTGCCAACCTTTTTCTGATCAATTACTATTCCAAGTTTACTCAAATCTAATGCTTCTATAAAAGCATCATATGCACGTACAGGATCACCTTGGCCAACATAGTCTTCTATGCTTGGTGGCAGTAACATCATTTGTTCTCGATTACCATTACGATATGCCATTACTTACCCTCTCCTTTCTCATTGGATATTAGATGATAATAACATATCGTTTATCTTAATTTAAGTTTTTACCTACCATTTCCCGTAATAAAAATAACTATAATTGTGACACAACCTGTTTGTCGGGTTGGTCAGATATCATGAAAAACGTTATTTATAAATATTTTGCTAAATCTTGCTCCTGCATGTTTGGAGTGTGGATTGGTTAAAATATTTTTGTTAAGCACCTATTGGTTGAGGTCTCCCGATTTAAAAAAATCACGGATCTTTTTCATGTCTTCCCAGGTTTTTCTCTTTTCACCGGGATTTCGTAACAGGTACGCAGGATGGTATGTTGCTATGAGTTTTGTTCCCCGAAACTTATGAAATTTTCCTCGCAATGCACCGATCGTGGCTGTTGATTTGAGCAACGCCTGTGCTGCAAATGTTCCGAGAGCACAGATTATCTTCGGATTTATGAGATCGATTTGCTGGAATAAATAGGGAGTACAGGAGATAATTTCATTAGGAGAGGGATTGCGGTTTTGAGGTGGACGACACTTCAAAACGTTGGCTATGTATACGTCACCCCTTTTCAAGTCTATGGCTTCAATAATCTTGGTTAAGAGCTGTCCCGCCTTACCGACAAATGGTTCTCCTTTGATATCTTCGTAGTAGCCAGGAGCCTCACCAACAAACATAAGGTCTGCGTTCGTAGACCCAGTCCCAAATACGACGTTTGTTCTGCTCTTTGCAAGACCACATTTTGTGCACTCTTTTGCCTCTGCTTCCAAACACTTTAGCACTGTAATATTGTCTACTTTTTCATATTCGGTCTCTTTGAGGGTATCGTTTTTGTGAGTAGTAGTTTTCTGATCGATATGTTTATTGGATACATTTTTTCTTGCTGAAGGGTGGTGTACGTCATTGGGGGGTGATACTTGAAGAAGGCTTACGCCACATGTTCTCTCGAGATCAACTTTGTGATACAGAGTATTCAGAAGTGATAGAATCTCTGATTTTATCTCTTCTCTTCTTGCGGATTGGGAAGGGGAAGTTATGTTCTTGGACATGGAGAACGAACAAGGTCCTTTTAATATCTCAAATACAAAGTGATGAATTTGAATTACGGAAAAAGCAATTGTTGTTCACTAGCATTAATCCAAAATTTAATTGCTTGACGGAAATCCTCAACTTTAAAGTATATATAAACACCGAAAACATGTCAAAAACTCTTTTTCCTTGAAATTATGATAAAGCCAATTAAAATGTTGTAAATTAGATAGGAGTGAGGGAAATTATTTTTCAAGCTGTTGTGTTAGAGTGTGAATACGGCAGCATGTGGATATAGTGATGCAAATTATTGTGAACGATGAAAAGAGGGAGTGCTCCGATGGGGTCTCTATTGCCGATCTGCTGGAAGATCTGGGTATTGACATGAGATACGTGGCTGTTGAAAGAAATTGCACAATAATTCCCCGTACGCAGTTTAGCGAGATCAAGTTACAAGAGAGTGACACATTAGAAGTAGTTACTTTTGTTGGTGGTGGGTGATAGATGGAAGATACGAAACTTAAACTTGGTAAACACAGTTTTAACTCTCGATTATTTGTAGGTACCGGGAAATATGAGACATTTCCTATCATGAGAGAGGCTTTAGAAGCCAGTGGTTCCGAGGTCGTTACGGTAGCAGTGCGGCGGGCAAATATTGGGAGTAAGAGCGGAGAATCGCTCCTTGATCATATTGATAGAGACAAATATACTATCCTACCAAATACCGCAGGGTGCTATTCATGTGATGAAGCGGTAAGGACCGCACTGTTAGCGCGGGAGATGGGGATTTCCGATATGGTAAAGCTGGAGGTATTGGGAGATGAAAACACCCTTTTACCAGATCCTATCGAAACGTTAAAGGCAACCGAAATCTTGGTGAAAGAGGGGTTTACTATCCTGGTCTATACATCAGATGATCCGATAGCTGCCAGAAGACTCCAAGAAGCAGGTGCCACAAGTGTTATGCCTGCAGGTTCACCAATTGGGTCTGGGCAGGGGGTATTAAATCAAAACAATATAAGGATCATACTGGAGACCCTGAGTGTCCCCGTAATTGTTGATGCGGGTGTGGGTACGGCTTCCGATGTGAGCATTGCCATGGAATTGGGATGTGAGGGGGTTTTGCTCAATACCGGCATTGCGCAGGCAAAGGAGCCGGTGTCGATGGCTAAGGCTATGAAGTTGGCGTGTGAGTCTGGACGTTTGGCGTATCTATCGGGGAGGATTCCTAAGAGGTTGTACGCTAAGGCTAGCAGTCCGATAAAAGACTTTTAAAAGTGTTTGACGAAAACTCCCATCTACTGCGTTGTTACTGTAACAATTCCTCAATCCTCAAGTACATTAGTACGTTCTCGTTTTGAAATTGTTACACGCCTTGTATCTGGGCATTTTGGGTTCAAATACTGGGTTTTAGATCAGGCACTCTAACACTTTTTCCATTATTACCTCATACTGCAGCATTACCTTGGCTAATGGGCATACGTTTTCGAGATTACAGACAGTTTGTTTTAGTGATGTCTAAAATTTGTCTCAAAAAAATGGGGCAAAATATTATGAAAAAATTGTTGTATTTTTCCGTAATAAATTGTTACTATATGGACGCGCATAAAATGCGAATTAAGCAA
Organism: Candidatus Scalinduaceae bacterium; assembly: GCA_965222815.1. GTDB lineage: Bacteria > Planctomycetota > Brocadiia > Brocadiales > Scalinduaceae > SCAELEC01. The sequence continues at coordinate 1,360,073 of CBDCUS010000014.1, read as the reverse complement.
ACGAAACTTATTTTTTTAATTCTATAGAATTACTATTACTTGAAATGAGTCAAGCATTAGAAGCTAAAGTGGAACCCGAAGTTGTTTTGGAATGGATAAAGAAGATAGGAAGTGATTCATCATCAACAGTCCCCCTGTTGCAGGCGGTTCAGTCGGAATACGGTTATCTACCGAGGGCGGCAATGGATTTGATCATTCAAAACTCCGATATAACCGGTAAGCAGGTTTACGGAGTCGCCACATTTTATTCCCAATTTAGATTAAAGCCTGTCGGACGACATATTGTTAGAATATGCCATGGAACAGCCTGTCATGTTTCAGGTGCTGATAGGCTCGACACTTCTCTCCGGCATATGCTGAATATCGTAGACGAAGAGCAGGATACCGCTGAAAACGGCAGCTATACTATTGAACAAGTTGCCTGTATCGGATGCTGTAGTCAGGCGCCGGTGATGGTCATATCAGACGAAGTATCAGGGAATCTTACCGGTGCTAATGCACAGAGGGCATTGAAAAAACATGCCAAAAAGAACGAAGAGATTGTGGCCAATATTTAGCAGAGGAAGAGTGTTGAAGTGAGAATTCTTTATCCTTTTCGCTTTGAATGGCGGTATAGTTTTATCTGACCCATCAGTCACTGCTGGTGGTTTACCCAATTATTTATGAAAGTAAAATAATGGATGCAAATAATCTTAACGTAATCGTTGGAGAAGGAACGTGCGGTATTGCGGCAGGCTCAAAAGAGGTGATAGAGGCCTTCCAGAAGTACGATCCTGATATAAACATAAAAACTGTCGGCTGTGTTGGAATGTGTCACCAGGAGGTGATTACCGAGGTAAATGACAACAACGGCAACAGGTACATTTATGGTCAAGTCACCAAGAAAACAGTCCCGCAAATCATAAAATTTCATAGGGGAGAGGGTGATCTTCTTGATGAGTCTTTGATATACTCACCGGAGAAACAGGACTCTCACAAATGGCAGTATCTTGGACATCAAACCAGGATAGCTCTCCGAAATGTCGGGTGTCTGGACCCTACGTCAATTTCCGATTATGAGAAGAGGGACGGTTATAAAGCGATCAAGAAAATTGTTGCGGAGATGACGCCTGATCAGGTTATCGAGGAGATTAAGATTTCAAGTATCAGGGGTCGTGGCGGTGCAGGATTTCCTACCCATGTCAAATGGAGTTTTGCGAGAAAAGCGGAAGGGGATGTCAAATATCTCATCTGTAATGGTGATGAGGGTGACCCGGGAGCGTTTATGGACCGTTCACTCTTAGAAGGAGATCCCCATAATGTGATTGAGGGTATGCTGATCGCCGCATATGCAATCGGGGCTACCAAGGGGTATGCGTATATACGTGCCGAATATCCGTTGGCGGTGAAAAACTTTGGAAAAGCGATTAAAGACGCTCACGAATTGGGTGTTCTCGGGGAAAATATTCAGGGAAGCGGTTTTTCCTTTGACATAAAGATTAAGGAGGGGGCAGGTGCCTTTGTGTGTGGAGAAGAGACGGCGCTTATTGCCTCGATCGAAGGAGATCGGGGGATGCCGAGATTCAAACCTCCGTTTCCGGCTGTGAAAGGCCTGTTTGGTAAGTCGACTATAATCAACAACGTGGAAACCCTCGCTAATCTCCCCTGGATAATTAACAATGGTGGGGCGGCCTATGCCGCTTATGGAACGGAAGATTCCAAAGGGACAAAGGTGTTTGCACTTGCCGGAGCCATTAAAAAAGGGGGTTTGGTTGAAGTCCCAATGGGTACAAAGATACGGGACGTGTTGGAAGATATCGGCGGCGGATCTTCATCGGGTAAGCCATTTAAGGCGGTACAGCTCGGTGGACCATCAGGAGGGTGTATTCCAGAAAATCTTTTTGATACAACAATCGAATACGCTTCGATAAATGCTACGGGAGCCATTATGGGATCAGGCGGTATGATCGTTATGGATGAGACGACCTGTATGGTTGATCTTTCAAAGTATTTCCTCAGCTTTACCCAACTGGAATCGTGCGGGAAGTGTACATTCTGCAGGATTGGAACCTTGAGGATGAGAGAGCTTTTAACGAAGATTTGTGACGGCGAAGCTGAGATGTCAGACTTGGATGCCCTTGATGAGTTAACCGAGCAGATCACAAAGTCTAGTCTGTGTGGTCTAGGACAGACCGCTCCCAATCCTGTGGCAACAACATTAAGATATTTCCGCAGTGAGTACGAGGCGCATATCAAAGATAAAAGATGTCCCGCCGCCGTATGTAAGAGCTTGATAACACACACTATTATACCCGACGATTGTACCGGCTGCTCCCTATGTGAAATTCAATGTCCAGTTGATGCGATAAAAGGAGAAAAGAAGGTGAAAGGGTCCTATACAATTGATCAGGTAAAATGCATCAACTGCGGAATGTGTTTCGAGGTCTGTAACTCGAAAGCTATTTTGGTAAAATAAGACTTGAATGGAAACCCGTGGTTGGATCAAATTAATGAGAAATTTTAATTATATAAATTAAACTCCAGGTATTGATAATGAGTGATAAAGTAACAATAACATTAAATGGTAAAGAGATAGAGGTTCCCTCTGATGCGACAATCAGGGAGGCGGCAAAAAGCCAGGGGATTGATATTCCAACCTTCTGTTTTGATGATAGATTAAAAGCGTATACGAGCTGTTTTTTATGTGTTGTAGAGGTAGAGAAGGCGAAGAACATGATACCCGCCTGCAGTACAGCGGTTGCTCCTGGTATGGTGATAAGGACCGACACTGAGGCGATCAGAGAAACTCGGCGAATGGCCCTTGATCTGCTGTTATCCGACCACAGTGGCGATTGTATAGCACCCTGCGAGGATACCTGTCCTTCAAATATTGATGTGCAGGGGTACATAGCTCATATATCAAACGGCAACTATCCTGCTGCAGTCCGATTAATCAAAGAGAGAAATCCCCTTCCGGTTGTTTGCGGTAGAATTTGTCCGCATCCGTGTGAGGCTCAATGCAGAAGAGGTCTTGTTGATGAACCAGTGGCCATTAATCCCCTCAAGAGGTTTTCATCTGAATATGAATTGGAGTATGGTCCGTTTCTTCCTGAGACGAAACCGGATACTGGCAAAAAAGTGGCAATTGTGGGCGGAGGTCCAGCTGGGCTCGCAGCAGCCTATTTTTTGCGGCAGCAGGGGCACGCGGTAGACCTCTATGAAGCTCTGCCCGAGTTGGGAGGAATGGCACGATACGGTATCCCTAAATTTAGGTTACCGTGGGATAAACTGGATAAAGAGATCAGTGCAATTATTGGTCTGGGTGTATCGGTGCATTACAATAAGAGATTGGGTGAGGATTTTACTATAGACGATCTCAAAAGCGGTGGTGCCGATGCTGTACTGCTGGCCATTGGTGCACATAGAGCCAAAAAGATGGAGATAAAAAATGAAGAGGTAGCGGGCGTGATCGGGGGTATCGATTTTCTCCGGAAGGTTGTGCTGGGGGAACCGGTTAAGACGGGAAGGAGCGTTGCCGTTTTAGGTGGGGGAGATACTGCGATGGATTGTGCACGGGTTGCCAAACGGTGCGGTGCAGGAAATGTTACCCTGATTTATAGAAGGTCTCAGGAAGAGATGCCAGCACTCCAGCATGAACAGGATGAAACCATGGAAGAGGGTGTGGAGTTTAGATTCCTGACTGCTCCGGTAGAGGTGCTTGAGGAAGACGGTGTAGCGAAAGGGTTGCGGGTGGTTTCCATGAAGCTTGGGGATCCTGATGATTCTGGAAGAAGAAGACCCGAACCTATTGAAGGGAGTGAAGAAGATTTGGAATTTGATTTGGTTATTGCAGCGATCGGACAAGATCCTGATCTCTCCTGTGTGGAAAATGAAAAGGTTGTACCTGAATGTACCCGATGGAATACCTTTAAATATGATGAAAAATCTATGGTAACTTCTGTAGAAGGTGTCTTTACGGCAGGTGACTGTGCTTTCGGGCCTGACACGGTTATTCGTGCTGTTTCTGAGGGGAAACAGGCTGCTAAAGCGATAAATCTCTATTTTAGTGGTGCCAAAGTTGAAATTAAAAAGGAGTATCAAATTACCAAGGGGAGATTGAAAGATCTCGATATGGCTGATTTTTCGCCCAGGTATGTTCATCAGAAGCGAGCTATGGAAGCTACCTATCCCGCCAAAGTTCGTATGGCAGAGGGAGGCTATAATGCCATAAATGTGGGGATCAATGAAGCCCACGCACTTGCGGAGGCCACCCGCTGTATAGAGTGTGGTTGTAAAGCCCGTTTTGATTGTGATCTCAGGGATTACTCCACTGAGTACGGCATTGGGGATGTGAAATTTAAGGGCGACAGGAGAGAGTACCATGTTGATACCAGACATCCCCTTGTCTGTATTGAAGCGGACAAATGCATTACGTGTGGCAGCTGTGTAAGGATCTGTAGTGAAGTGAGAGATATTTCGGCCTTGTCTTTTGTCAACAGAGGGTTTTCCACAAAGGTTGCACCAAATTTTGAGGATCCTCTCCAAAAAACCGACTGTGACGCTTGTGGAATGTGTATTGATTTGTGCCCAACTGGTGCTATGGCTGAAAATACCGGAAAGGAGTATGGTCCCTGGCTGGCCGACACGGTTGTGAGTAGCTGCACTTCCTGTCAAAGAGGGTGTGCCATTAAGGTGCATACCAAAGAGGGTTTGATAACCAAAATCGAAAGTGTTGACAACGATCCCGTCAACAACGCCCTCATTTGCAGAGAGGGTAGATTCTCAAATCAATTGCAGGAGAAGGGTATTGAGTTTGGTGAAGATAAACTGAAAGAGCTGCTGGACAGATCAAGAGATATCTTAAAGGGTGCCAGTTCATTAGCTGTTATCGTTTCTCCTCGGTTAACCGTTGAGACTCTTTTTACCGCAAAAAACCTCTGTGACCTGAACAACGGAACATTTTATTATGTGCCTGGTGAGAAATCTAAACCAAACAAATTCCCACACGCTAAGTTAACAAATAGTGCCAATGGTGCCTTTTTAAACAAGCTTGATGCAAAACCGTGGGACAACTCAGCGGTAGATTGCATTTTACTGGTAGGTGTATGCCTTGAAGCCAAACCTCAAGCATCCACAAAAGTTATTACGATGAGTAACTTTAAGTACGGTGTGGATGCTGATGTACAGATACCGCTGGCAGATCCGTTAAGGAGTGAGGGAGCAGTGATAACTGACACAGGGCACCTTGCATTCTTAAACACGAACCTTCCTGTTGGTGATGATTCAACTCCTCACACACTTTTGGGAAATCTTGGTGGACTAAAAGGTTTCAACGATATCTCTTTGGTCAGGAAACAGTTGGCTGAAAAGGTCCCCGAGCTTAACGGATTACTGAACGGGGGAACAGAGAGGCTTGTTGAAACCAATCTGGAAGCTCAGATTATTGATGTTGCACCCGACTGTCGAGAAGTTGCCTTTGAAAAACTCTGTGAGAGTAAGGGATTACAGTTCGACTAAATTTATTTATATTTTGCATTGGTGGTGTGCAGGCTTTCGCTTGAGCATGTGATGCAAACTTTCAGTAGGTTTGTATCTAAAAGTTCAGGAAAGATAAGAGTGTTCTCTTCACTCCCTACCAGACAGATTGTTACCCGCACGGTGGCTCGATAAGAGTATTATACTCACCTGATAATGGTTTTCGGATAAAATCCGGTATAAAATTGTGCGAGTAAAGTCCTCGGCGCCTTTTTTCTGGGGATAACTTGCGACCGAGATTTGGTTTCCCGTAAAACCGAAAACCAAATCGGTTTTAGTGTATCTGGGTGTGTATCTCATTTTCAGTCCATCTCTGAATGCTCTTCACTCGCTGAATCCTCACTCTTTTCAGGCGACGGTTCCTCTCTAATTTCGGTAGTTCAAAGAATCGCTAGGCAATTTGGATAATTGCACCAAACCATGAGCTAAGACTGAGTGCCTGCTGGGCTTATGCTGTTCGCCAGCCCGACAACCATTCTGGCGGGGAGGGGCAAGTAAAGTACTAAATTATCTTTCTGAACTCTTACCTACCATGCTTGCAAAAAGAATAATTCCTTGTCTTGACGTAAAAGACGGTAGAGTCGTAAAGGGGACAAAATTTCTGGATCTGAGGGACTCTGGAGATCCCGTAGAGATTGCCGAATTATACGATAAACAGTGTGCTGATGAGATAGTATTCCTCGATATTACAGCCTCCCATGAAAAGAGAGATATCATTATTGATGTAGTTCAAAGAACGGCCGAAAAGGTGTTCATGCCTCTTACGGTTGGTGGTGGTATCAGGACGATTGAAGATATTCGAACACTCTTGAACGCCGGAACTGACAAAATCTCCATCAACACAACGGCGGTAAATGATCATGAGTTTGTAAGCAGGGCCTCCAGACGCTTCGGTAGTCAATGTATCGTCGTGGCTATTGATGCAAAACGGGTAAAAACCGATTCATTAACAAAATCATCTCTTCAACACAACCAATCAGAAGTCACACAATCAGAAATCCCTCGATGGGAAGTCTATATACATGGCGGTCGTACTCCAACCGGTCTTGATGTGATCGACTGGGCAAAGGAGGTGGAGTCAAGGGGGGCAGGTGAGATTCTCCTCACCAGTATGGATTGTGACGGAACAAAGGATGGATATGACCTGGAACTCACCAGGATAATTTCCGAAAACCTTGAGATACCCGTTATCGCTTCCGGTGGCGCTGGAACACTTGACCATTTTTACGATGTCTTCACACGGGGCAAAGCAGACGCTGCCTTAGCTGCATCAGTTTTCCATTTCAAAGAGTTTGAGGTTGCTGAAGTTAAGAAATTCCTGGCTGAAAGGGGAATACCCGTTAGAATTCAATAGGATGATCAGCCTAGAACATAGACAAGCCAGAACCAACCAAGGATTAATAAATTACCTGTTTGCGTGCGACGCACAGACAGGTTCTCAATTTATAAATCCCAAACAAATTTCAAAATGCATTGTTCTAATTGTCCGGTCAAGATTTTTGCGTCTTTTATCTAACTGCTTCTAAGCTTCGGTCAAGCTGTCTTGATTTCACCCGTAAACGTCGTGCAACGGTACCGGGTGAGTGGCAACAACTTGCAGCACCAGTCAGAAAACAATTTTCCTCTATAAGTTAAGCTCTTTCTGTTAAATCTAAAAGCATATCAATCAAGATAGCACGGTAAGTGTTTTGGTGAGGTTTTATCCATTGATCCAGCATTTCACCAAAGAATCAACCATGTGAACGCGTGGAAGTTATTCATGTGCGGACAAACCACAACCAGAGATAACATTTTGACGTGATGATACTCCTTAGTAATACTTAAAGGAGTATATCCATCCCAACCATCAGTGATCACTTGACTACCATCTTTGACTTTAACACGGATAAAATCCATTAGCTTCTTGCTAGATGCGCTGTCGATACATCTAAAACGAACAAGCCCTTATTGTTTGCCCATACATTAAGGAAATTTATGAAAAGAACGTAATCAATCATTCTTGGAAAAATCCGATTTCGGTTTGTACCTCGATTCATAACGTGATACCATGCGCACTGATATTCAATTCGTAGAGGTCTTACCAAGGTGAATATTATCAGGTAGCAATTCTTTGCAGTCAAGGAAATATTTGACCCTCAGTTCTATGTGTAAAACATAAGCTTAAATGGTAGTAACCTCGTAAGTCTTTATTGATTACATTGACCTATTGAATCTTCTTTGCAACGTGTTCCATTTGTCCAAGTTGCACCAGAAAGATCTACCCCGGAAAGATTCGCTTTGTTGAGATCAGCGTTACGAAGATTGGCATTGGAAAGATTAGCTTTGTTGAGATCAGCGTTACGAAGATTGGCATTGGAAAGATTAGCTTTGTTGAGATCAGCATTACGAAGATTGGCATTGGAAAGATTAGCTTTGTTAAGATCAGCGTTACGAAGATTGGCATTGGAAAGATTAGCTTTGCTAAGATCAGCGTTACGAAGATTGGCATTGGAAAGATTAGTTTTGTTAAGATCAGCATTGGAAAGATTGGCATAGGAAAGATGGGCTTCAGAAAGATTTGCTTTGGAAAGATTGGCTTTTGACAAATTGGCGTAGGAAAGATGGGCTTCAGAAAGATTTGCTTTGGAAAGATTGGCTTTTGACAAATTGGCGTAGGAAAGATGGGCTTCAGAAAGATTTGCTTTGGAAAGATTGGCTTTGGACAAATTGGCATAGGAAAGATGGGCCTTGGCAAGACGGGCTCTACGAAGATCAGCTCCGCGAAGATCACAAAATTCACATTCTTTGGATGTATTCAATTTGCCAAATGCTGGCTCACTACGGCTATACGTAATTGAAGGCAAACCCAGAAGAAGCATGATAACTAGTATCATTTTTTCTCTTATTCTCATGTGAAAGATTATTGTTTTGATAAAGGATGCAAAATTTACATATTGTGCGATGATAACCGATTAAATGTTCTCTATGAGTTAAACACCTCATTCTCAAATAGAAAAAAACTTTATTTCTAAGAACAATGCAACATAGAATTTCATTATCGGATTGTAATATAGTGTGTATCATATACCACAAATCTAATAAAAGTCAATACGGCAATCTATGACAATCGAAGACAACGGAAACGAAATTATCCAAGTTGTATTAAAGTGCTTTAGCCATTAACGTGATCACATATAAGAAACAAATATTTTTAAGCATATATTTTGCAACAGTTGCCACGTACTCATTAACCATGTGCCCTTGGTTCGAGTCCAAGTGGGCCTATCTTTCTTCCTTATAGTTACACATAATATATATTATAAACTTAAACTGTCACTGTCTAGCAATTCCCAATCATGCAAAGTCATCAAAAATGCTGCAATTTGATACACTAACACCGTCAAAATACCATCAAAAAATTCAAGAAAAATAAACGAAAATCCTGTTTTATGATAGCGTAATATTTTCGCCCGTTAAACACCACTCTAGATCGTGGAAAACTTTCTCTTTTTCATACTCTCAGTTTTTCATGGTTTGCTATATAGACTTTTTAAAAGATTAATGGTATATGATTTCCTCATTGTTAACCATCAGTTAAGGGTAAATTATGTTCCGTCTTTTTTAGAATCATAGGCTAATTTGGATATCATTACCAAACATCCAAGAAAATTATTTGCTAAATTAAAGAGTGTAAAATAGCTAACAAATTTGTTGATTTACCTAAATTTTTCTAAAATTTGCTATAATATTGGGAATATACAATGTCTGTATATTTCCAATATTATAGTAGTTGTATATTTGACTGTTATGATATTTGCACATATTAATTCACAGATGTACAAAGTGACTCGAATCACTATTGACCATACTGCCTCATGTTAATACTCATATCACCCGTATAAAACTCGATTTCTTTTTCGTGACGGTCTCCGATCCTAGTATATTGTCTCAGGCTGAGAATCTTCCGGACTTCATCTTGATATCAATATCGCTGGTCCCTCATAAGATATGTCTGCTCCTCTCTCCATTGACAAATTTAATCAAGAAGACTCTAGGGCCTACTAATTGATGTCCTCACAGGGCCCCTATAATCCATGGGAATTACCCAATGTACCAATTTTAATTTACTATTACCGTGAACAAGTTTTTTCCCAATAAAAAATATATTAGCAATGTATCCAATAAATTGGGGGCCAATAAGAAAAATAGCTGGCAGGCTTTGAAGGTACATATTGTGTGAGGATATAGTAGGGCTTAAAAAAATGTAACTAAACCACTTTCAGGATTCAGGTCGAAACAATTAAGTATTTTGAAGTGTTCTATGTAATAGAGAATAAATTTTGAAGCTGTTAAGAATAGACCTGTTGGTAATCTTAACAGATAGGAGGTTGTTTAAGAGATGACAAGAGAAGGGACAATTGCAGAGTATTACAAAGGCGAACGAGGTAACGATTTTACGGAATGGTTGGTAGATCTAATGGCAGTTGCGATTGAGAGTTACGGTTTCCCGTTTAATGTTGTGGAGGCGTCTGGCCCTGAATGTTGGTATGACTATTTCGAAGAGGGCCTAACACCTGAGACCGCATTACTGAAGGAGATGAGACAAGATGGAATACGTGACAGAAAAAACCGTACAATTGAACATCTTGAATGATATCGATACACTCGGCTAAGACAGAGTGAGGACTTCAAATGTGAGAAATTTGCTGGGAAATTAATAAAGTGTTTGAGTTAATAGGTCTGTTTCTTCAACAGATATGAAAATATGAAATTGATGTATTAAAAAAATAAAGTGATAGCTATTGCCGATAGAATACATACGGTATTAAAAAAACTGAAACACTCACATTCATTCCCAGCGTTTTCCTCATAAGCAAAAATCCTGATCGTTCATTTAAATAAATTTTACTACCGCCGAATTAACAAGATGGCAAAGTAATATGAAATCGAAGGTGATCAGTATTAAGATAGTTGTTCTCTTCATTTTTTTTACCTACTTACGAAAAAGATTGTTGTTAACAAGCAAAGGAATAGTTATTGTTATTAGCCTTTTCTATTATGTGTGTTTCTGGCTTCATATTCACCGTTTAAGGCAATTTCCATTTCCAAATCTTGTCGATACCTGTCCAATTTGACGAACTCTTCGAAGTTCTCGAAATTTCCTGTGCTGATAGATTTTCTGACAAGCGCTAATTGCATGCACGTCTTTTCGGGTTGTATTTTTTTCATTTTATACCCGCCAACAAAATTAAGTTCAAAACAACTTCATTAAGCAAGTGCTGATGTTTGTTAATATCTCAAATTTCGTACCAAGAGAATGAATGATCTTTTAGTAAAGTAGTAAGGTGCTACAACTCTGGTAGTTACGATTTGAAAGTTTCCTTTTTTAATGAAAATGAGGTGTTGTTTCAGGTTTGATGTAATGTCAGTTTTTGTTGACAATTCAGTTGGTTTTACAAAAAGCCATAGGTACGTTGAAGGGTAAAATAGGTGAAGAGGAGAAGCAACCACAACTTCTGGTGCGTATGAGAATGGTTTTCTTTCTGCCATTAAAACAGGTACCTAAGTCTCTCTACTTCATGAAGTAACCGGATACTCTCCACTTTCCGTCTTTATCCAACATAGGAGTAACGGTCTCAATGGCAGAGTTCTTATTTATGAACGATGCCTTAAATTGGATAACGACATATTCCCCGTCTGGGGCTCCGGGCAAATGGGACCGGTAACGCTTTTCCTTAAGTTCTCGTGAGATGTTCTTCCCGAAAGGTTTTCTTACCGATTGTATTGTCTGAATCCATTGCTCTTTACCTACAGCACTCTTGAAGAACGGTGCTGACTCCTCCCAACTTTCCGCATACCTCTCCCCATCGACAAGCGAAAGCCAAGCCTTAGCGGCATCAACGGCAGCCGTTTCTTCCTGGGAGATGTTCGAAGAACTACAACTGTAAAGAGTGAATATAGCTATGATTATCAAAAACAAAAGCATTTTTCTCATTCTCGTTTCCTTATTTATTTCCTGAACACTCAATCAATAACCCATATTTCTTATCTGTTCTTCGGTAAATCCAACAAAATGAGCGACCTCGTGGCGGACTACTTTTTTGATTCGATGTTTGATCTCCTCTTCAGATTGGCAGATGGACTCTATGTTTTTTTGATAGAGGGTGATCTTCTCCGGCAAGGTACTGGCATGCCAGACACTTTTCCGGTTTAAGGGTATCCCTTGAAAGAGCCCGAGTAACAGTCGGTCTGATTTCAGTTTGAGTCTCCCCAATATCAGGGGAGTTGGTCTCTCTTCTACGACGATTGACACTGATTCAAGACGTGTTCTTATGTTTTGCGGTAATTCATTGATGGAAACGGTAACTAAATGGTCGAAACTGTTGAAACTATCTGCATTGGTATTTTCATTGGCTATCTTATCTGGTAAGTACTCTTCGATTGCAATGATCTTATGTTTACTCATAAAGATTTTACCTATAAAGTAAATCAATCCGCCTAACAAGATGAAGGTGAAAATAAAGTTCCAACCATGGGACATCATTGCACCACCCATCGCGCCTAGTATGGCGATTACTGAGAAATATCCGAGAAGCGTATGAAAACCCTTTTTGTCACCTTCACAGACCTTGTCGAAAATCATCGGTTCTAGCACTTTCCCGCAGCCGGTACATATAATCTCCCCATCGTAATCGTAATCACTGAGACGGTGAGTTTGACCGCAGTTGAAACATTTTATGAACTTTGAATCATTTGGCATAGTTCCAATTATACTTCTAATTGTGGAATATGAAATATGAAAAATGTGAGAGTTCAGGTATGGTAATCGGCATTTATCTTTATGTACTCTTTTGATAGGTCACATGTCCACATCGTGCTCACTTCTTTACCCAACCCTAGATACAATTGAATCAAGATCTCCTCTTTCTTCATCTGGTTAGCGAGGTTCTTTGGCGTTGGTGTAACGGGGAGACCATTCTTAAATATGAGGGTCTTATTTATAAATAGTTTTATCTTTGATTCGTCAAGTTTAACACCTGCGTATCCTGCTGCAGAAACAATTCTCCCCCAATTTGGATCCTCACCGTTTATGGCAGTCTTAACCAGTGGTGAATCTGCGACGGACCGTGCAATCTTTTTTGCATCCAATATTGACTTCGCTTCAAGGACCTCAATCTGGATGAATTTTGTCGCACCTTCACCATCCTTAACAATAGCTTTTGCCATCTGTTGCGTTACGTGGTCAAGTGCTTTTTGAAATACGGTAAGAGCACTTTTACTGGAAAACGAGATGTTTTTATTATCTGCCATCCCATTTGCAAGGATTGCTACCATGTCGTTTGTACTCATATGACCGTCAACGGTGATTTGGTTGAAAGAGCCTTCGACGGAACTCTTTAGACATGATCTTAAGGTGTTCAGAGAGATCTCGGCATCGGTAGTAATAAAGCAGATCATTGTTGCCATGTTTGGTGAGATCATACCGGAACCTTTGGCAATTGCCCCAATTGTCACCTCACTCTTACCAATTGGTATCTTAACGGCGATCTGTTTGTATGTGAGGTCAGTTGTCATGATGGTTTTTGCAATATTGGTTGCATGGGACTGTTTATTACCTAGAGAATCAACGGCTTTGCTTATACCTCTCTTTATCTTATTCATAGGAAGAGGGTGCCCTATGATGCCGGTAGAGGCAACGAGGATTCTATCAGGAGTCGTGCTCAGCTCTTGTGCCGTTAGTTGCGCCATTATTTCTGTATCTATGTATCCTCTCTCACCTGTACAGGCATTTGCATTACCACTATTTACAACAATGGCATGTACACTACCTCTCTCTATGACCTTCCGACTATAGATTATTGGTGCGGCAACAATCTGATTTGTTGTGAAGAGTGCGGCTGCCTTACATGGATTCTCCGATGTGATGATTCCGATATCATGCTTTTTTTCACTCCCTTTTAAACCACAATGGGTAGAACCAACCATAAAACCTTTTGGTGCAACAACTCCTCCGGCGACTTCCTCTCGCATAGTAGCTCTCCTTAGAAAATAGTAGTGGTTGATTGAGAACGACCCATCCCTGCGTTGCTATTATAATTTCATAATCCTCAAGTAGATTGGTACGTTCCGGGTACGAAATTAGTGCACCTTGTATCTGGGTAGTTTTTGTTCAACCACAGGGTGTCCTTTCAAACACTCAATAGGTAAAAAACTGAAGGCATACATTGTACTGTAGGATAGGAAAAATGCAAGAGTAAGGTAGAGATAAAGTAAAGTTGTGAGACAACATGAGTTGTGTAGTACATGAAGGATTCACCAAGATTACCCGTAACAGTCTCATATCCCGGTAAGATGAGGAGGGTTCTCTCAACGATAATGCAAGCGAGGCAAGACTATGACTCACACTTTCCTTCGTTTGCAAAGAGGAGTGGGAAAATGATATCGCTGGTGCAGCATGGGATGATGACGGCAAAAATAATAATTACGAAGACACTTCCGATATGATTGACCCAATCGGTTAATCCGAATGCAATGAGATAGAGAATGGACGCCATGCTACTTACAAAAACATGACCCGAATGAGAGTAGCAAGATGTTTTTTCAACCCTTTCCGTTGCAATTATTCCTACAAAAATCCCTATTGTAACGAAGGGAAAGATCATGAGAGGGTGTTCTGTAAGGCAGAGATGAAATTCAAAATTGCTGTTGAGCATCAACCCGGACCAAAATGGGATTATGACATCACTGATTCCACAGGTGAGGATGGAACCTAATAATCCAATGATGACAACTTTCGCTAATCTTTTTTCGTAATGCCAAAACATCGCAGAAGTGGCAGTAGCGCTCAATAAGATATGGACCGGATGAAATATGTGGAACAGGTTTTGTGAATGGGTCTGAATTGCATCCTCTTTTAACGTAATGGCTATAACCATCAGCACTCCCACAACGACTATTGCCATAATAGCGCTAAATACCGTAAACGGCAAATGCTCTTTTAATTCATAGAGTACGTGTTTAAATTTCCCACTTTTACAAGAAGCACCATGTTTCATGTTAGTGATTTACGAGAAAAAACTTGACAATAACAGCCAAGACTTAATAATAAAGAGAGTTAATTGATACGTTTTTTTAATTATTGTAGATGATGTTATGAACCCTTTCAAGTTAAAACAACATTTTAGGAAGATATCTATCCTTGTCGTAATACCTTATATCATCCTCTGTATAACGTCAGGAGGGCTTCACTCATTTGACAAGGGTGCATTCCATGCACATGCACTTGATGGTTTCGGTGCAAAAAACGAAGAGACAGAAAAGCATGGATACCACACTCAGATCACAAAGAGTGAGACTTCACTCTGTTGTAATGATCACAGTTCTGACAACTGCGATATATGTCGCTGGCTTAAAAGCACAACGAAGAGGGTTCAATTTGCACAAAAACTTTCCTCTATTTTTCAATGCTGTACCAGATTCTTTTCCAATGATCACACTGCACAAAATTTCATAGAAATCCATACAAACTCACCCCGCAGTCCACCATTTCTCATTTCATAAATTCGAATACAGAGATAGCCGTTATTCCATTTACGTATAAAGAGTTCACTGATTCTGCTAAGAGCAATAAATTGACTGGCTCTATTGGTGCTGTAATGTATTGTTTGGTGTATTCGGCTTGATTCTAATGGTTTTTTAGAATACAGGTAACCAAAACCCAGCTGTTTTGACTCGTCTCTTCACCTTCTTTTTGGGGATTAAGACTGGAACGGTTGTATTATACTTATCATACAAATGGTTTTCGGATAAAATCCGAGATAAAATTGAGCGATTAAAGTCCTCGGCGTTTTTTGTTCGGGGATAACGGCAACCAAGATTTAGTTTTTAAAAAAACCAAATCGGTTTTAGTATATCTGTTGTGATCTGTCTTCTTTTGGAGGTCTTAAGCTAGGTATTGGTATTGCAAACTTTACTATGAAAATGAGAAGAACAATTTTTATTATCCTTACAATATACATCTCTCAAATACTCTTTGCACCCTTAATTCACTGTCTTAGTGAAAAGAGTGAAAGAGATTGTGATGATTGTTGTACGGGAGTAGTGATAAACTCCACGTGTACCGACACGAACGGACCCTGTAGGAATCCTGCTCATCATCATCATAGAGGTCATAGACACGATCCGGCACAGTGTTCTTTTTGTAAGATATTCTTTAAGGATATTGGATACGTTCCCATCTGCTGTGTAATTATTTCCGACTATATTACGAGAGGATTCTCTCGTACACTCGAATACTCTGCTACGCTCTTACGCAGATCGTCTCTTATCCGTGCCCCTCCTCTTAAAAACTTCCTTACCTAAAACTACCCCGACTTTTATAGCACTGTAGCTACGACATCTGGTCAAATGTGTTTCTCCAGACGCTTTGTCTCTTATGAGTGAGCACAAAAGAGTCGTTGTAGGAATAATCTTTCAGCTCACTGCGTGAAAGTGAGGAAAATTAACGAATATTAAGAGGAGGTTTGATGTGATAAAAAATTTGTTTTTCTTACTATTTTTTGTTCTATTTCTTTTCGATAGGTTCTCTTTTGCCAACAATAGTGTTTCACTCAATGAAATTGCGTTAGAGCTTCAGCAGCTCAAAGGTGCCTTCCAGAGGATGGAAGAGGATTATAAGGAAAAGATTGGGAAACTGGAAGCACAATTGGCGCAAGAGCGGTCAGACGATGATTACCGCTCTAAGATCGAGAAGATGGAAAATGACTATAAGATAAGAATCCGTACAGTGGAAGAGTTGCTGGGAAAGCAGAAGGTGGAAATGGAGCAGGATTACGACACAAAGATCAGTACCCTTGAAGAGCTGTTAGTGGAAGAGAGAGCTCGTTCACAAGATGAATATGCGAGGATAACTCAAAGGGCAAGGGCTCAAAAAAGGCCCTTTTTTTACGGTACCAAGGGTTCGTTTATGAATCCTGATGTGAGTATCATCGCAGATACCTTTTACCATTTCAGTGATTCAAAATTTGGGGTTGGTGAGTTTACCGACGAAGATTTCTATTTCAGGGAGGTTGAACTGGCGATACAGGGATATATATATCCAGGAGTCAGAGCTGAGTTTTTTCCCTCTTTTGAGGTTGCAGAAGGGGAGGTTGAGATAGAAGAGGCATTTGCTAATTTTTTGACACTGCCTTTTAATTCAAATCTTTTGGTTGGAAGGCATAGGATAAGGTTTGGTCTTGTAAATCCAACGCACCAGGAAAAGCAGGATTGGGTTGACACTCCACTTGCAGTTCAAAATTTTTTCGGTGATCACGCCTACGTTGATGAAGGTATAAACTTTTCTATTATGGCCCCAAAAATTCCTATTCCCGTGGAACTTGGATTTGGTATCTTTGACGGCAATAAAGCTTTGGCAGAAGAGGAAGAGGAGGAAGACAGCAGAACGTTTGATCTCTTTGAAAGTGAACCGGTTGAATTCAGTGATCATGTGTTTCTTGCAAAGATTAATACAAACCTGCTCATATTACCAAACTTCGATATTTCCATGGGGTATCATGCCCTCTGGGACGACAATGGTGCTGGGAATACGGCAATTCATAACGGGCAGTTTTCAATGAGATATCGATTCCCAAATAGTTGGTCCAAGCTCCTCTGGCAGAATGAGATCTATGTGGGAGATATAGATGACAGGGATGTATCGAGTAAAGGTTTTTATTCCTTTCTAAAATATACCCATAACAAATTCTTTGATATAGGATTTCGTTATGACTGGTCTGAGCTTGGTAATACGGATGATGCCCATCTCTGGGCAGTGAACCCTATCGTTACCTGGCACCTGACTGATACCTCTTATGTCAGGGCACAGTATCGTTATGCAGAATTAGAAGCAGGAGATTCTTCCCGTGGTAACGTAAACAGTGTTAACGAGGTCTTTCTCCAGTTTGTATGGGGTCTAGGACCTCATGCGCACGGTATAGACCGGTAACAAAGTTTGTCCTTGTACAAGTTTGCTTGTCTATTGTGTTGAAATAGTATTTTTTCCCTAAAAAGGAGGTGTACCATGTTGAAAAATAGATTTGTGCTCTGTTGTATCCTATTAATAATGTTCTTTGTTCCTACAATGAACAATGCGTATGCTGACAAGAAACTTAGAGTTGTTGCAACCCTAGAGTTCCTGGCAGATTGGGTAGAGCAGATTGGACAGGAACATGTGGATGTTGATTTTGTTCACGACAGCAGATTAGATGTGCATTATTTTCAACCAAGGCCGGCTCATGTCTTAATGTGTACAAGAGCTGATATGGTTATTATTGGAGGGCTCGATTTAGATGTGTGGATGCAGGCGCTTCTGGATGCTTCGAGAAACCGCAAAATACAGTATGGAAGAGAGGGGTATGTAGATTCGTCTTTTGGCATAATACACGTTCTGCAGAAGCCAATGGGAAGAGTTGATATGGCAATGGGAGATGTGCATCCTTTTGGCAACCCTCATTATTATCACAATATGGATAATGTAGGAATAGCCCTCGAAAACATTGCTACAGGACTTTCGAAAAACGATCCGGACAACGCGGATGTTTTTCGGGAGAATAAGGAGAAGTATTGGCAGGAGGTCCAATCCACTTTCAAGAAGCTTAAGGAATTAATGAAGCCTTACAGAGGCACAAAAGTAGTTACTTATCACCAGAGTTGGGAATATTTCGCCGAAGAGTTTGGACTGGAAATTCTCGGCTATGTTGAGCCAAAACCAGGTCTCCCTGCTACACCCAAGCATACCAAGGAGTTGATAGAGATCATCAATCAGCATGAGGTAGGGATAATCTTGAAGGAGCCCTATTACCCGAAGCGCCCGGTGAAGAAATTGATGAAACAGACGGAAGCAAAGACGGTAGAATTGGTCAATTTTCCCGGTGGACGTAAAAAGGCGCGTACCTATTTACAAAATCTTGAGGCAAACATCCATGAGCTGGTTGAGGCGATTGAAGAATGAGAGCAATTTTTCTCAATAGGTTTTGTTGAATGTAGAGTAATTTGGTTTAAAGGTGGATATGGAATGAGAGATTCTTAAAAAATGCACTACTGATGAAAGAGTGAAAACAAATTTGGGTATGTGCATGAGCACATACCCAAATTGACGTTAAGCTACGAGATTAATGTCGTTGCCCAGCCGGTCAACAGGCCATTCGGACGAGCTAGCCATCTTGGGTGAGTTGTGCAGGTTGTACTCACCCGATTATTCGAGTTGCATTTTGGATTAAAATGCACTAAATTAGCTCTTTTGCCGGGCAAAAAGATACTTTTTAATTTGAAATGACATGAAACAATCTAATAAATCTGATCTGAAATATTTGTGGTAGCATGAATAAAGAGCGGAAAGAAAAAAGTATGAAAACTACCAACCGTCCCTTAATCACCTTTAAAGGTGTTTCACTCGGTTATGGGAAAAAGTGTGTCCTGAAAAACCTGAACTTTGATATTCTCTCTAACGATTTCCTTGGAATTATTGGACCAAATGGTTCTGGAAAGACCACCTTGCTCAAGGGAATTCTCGGTCTTGTGAGAGCGAAGAGCGGTACGATAACATCAAAAGCTTCTGATATAAAATTTGGTTATGTAGTGCAGAGACAGGTTGTGGACGAGGTCTTTCCCCTTACAGCAAGAGAGATTGTTTCTATGGGGAGATACCGAAACATCAAGCTGGGTAGGGGGCTACGCGGAGAGGATTGGGATCACGTCAATCATGCGTTAGAGATTGCGGGGGTCAGTTCCGTAGCCCGTCAATCATACCGTAGCCTCTCCGGAGGGCAGAAACAGCGTGTCCTGATAGCTCGGGCCCTTGCAAGCGAGGCGGATATCTTAATACTGGATGAACCTACAAACGATCTCGATATCAAGGGTGAAACACAGATAATGGAGTTAATAAAGAAAATCCATGCTGAGAGGAGTGTTACGGTGGTTATCGTGAGTCATCTTTTACATAATATTATCAACTACGTCAAAAGACTCGCATTTATTACGAGAGACAGGTTTTTTATCTATCCTATTCAAGAAGCGACCAAGGATAAATATCTTTCAGAGGTCTTTGATAGTCATGTGAAGGTAGGTGAGGTTTTGGGGAAAAAGGTAGTTATCTCTAATGGATTTACTGATTGAAATTTTTAGTGAACGATTTATTCAGATAGGATTAGCTGCAAGTATTTTGTTAGGTGGAATTTGTGCCTATCTTGGAGTCTTTCTGATCTTAAAGAGGATCGTCTTTGTTGGCGCAGCTCTTTCACAAATGGCTGCAGTCGGTGTTGTCATTGGCCACATGATTGGGCATAAAATAGGCCTCAATTTTGAAGCATTGGCATTTCTCTTCTCTATCCTGGGAGTTCTGTTCTTCTGGCTGCCCGTTTCGGGTGGATCTATTACGAGAGAGAGCCTTATCGGGTATAGCTACATTTTTGCTTCTGCCCTGGCTATTCTGATCATTGCGAAAGATCCGCTTGCGGAAGTAGAAAACCTGGACCTCTTTTCGGGAAACATCCTCTTTGTAAGTAATTTTGATCTCTTATTAATCACCGCCATTTCAAGTGCAATTTTTATAGTACATATGGTTTTTCGCAAAGAGTTCGTCTTTGTCTCTTTCGATCCTACTACCGCGCAGACCTTAAAGATTCCAGCTCGGTTTTATGATTTCCTCATTTACTTTACACTGGGTGTTGCGATTTCGGTAGGTATCCGGTCAGCAGGAATGCTCTTCATCTTCTCCTCCTTAGTTATTCCTGCGATGATTGGCTTGATTCTCTTTCAGAGGTTGAAGTGGATTTTCCTCTCTTCGGTTCTCTCAATATGGTTTTCCTCCATTATCGGGATAGTATTTTCGTATTGGTTTGATTTCCCTACCGGACCATCCATTTCCGTGATTAATGCGATTATGCTCCTCGTGTGCCTCTTTGTTAAACGGTTCCTGATAAGGGGTAGCTAATCGGACAGTACTGTGTTTCTTTATGTTTTGATTGATATTGGATGTGTGACACAACCCATATTTATCGAGAACATATTGGTCGTTACGTTCTTGTAGGCGTTATACCGCTAAGAAATTATAAATAATCTTGAAAAAGGTAAAATATAGTATAATTTGTAATTATACAGAAACTATTAAATAACGTTAGCCTCAATAGAGGAGGCCTAAGCTGTTGTTGTTCCTCATATCCTGCAATGTACTGACACAAAAAATTATATTGAGCTAGAAAATGGCTGAAAAAACAACATATAGAAAAATACGAAAATTTGTAGATGGATTAACAAACAGTACCGATAAGGCGGGAGAATTATATAAAAGCCTATTTGAGGACAGTCATTCAGTAATGCTCATAATTCATCCAGACAATGGTGTAATTATCGATGCAAATAGGGCAGCGTGCTCTTTTTATCAGTATACGAAAGAGACAATAACAAACATGTCCATAATGGATATCAATAATCTGCCGGCGGAAAGAATTCATAAAGAAATGCAACATGCCAAGACAGAACAACGAAACTACTTTAAATTCCAGCATAAATTGTCAAATGGAGAAATAAGAGATGTTGAAGTATATAGCAGCCCAATAGTGCTTGGAGAGCAAAAAGTTCTCTACTCGATAGTCCATGATATTACTGCGCGGTTAAGAATTGAACGAGAGCGGGAAGAAGTTATCGCACAACTCAAGAAAGCACAGGACGAAATAAAGATTTTAAAAGGGATTCTCCCCCTTTGCTCTTTCTGCAAAAAAATCCGTGACACTAAAGGTAATTGGGTGCAAGTTGATGTTTATATCTATCGTCATTCTGAAGCCGATATCAGCCACACAGTATGTCCTGAATGCAGAAAAAAGCATTATCCGGAATACGGCAAAAAGTGGAAATGGTATCGGTCGTTTCGCCAGACCAGATGAGGGATTGTTGTTCCAAATTCTCAGGAATCTCTTCATAGTGGAGGTGCTATTCACTTCCTCTGTTTTTTCCTATAACATTTCCACATGAGTACACTATCATTCTCATATCATGAGCCTGTTTTATGTCTCCCTTGACTAAACGACATTTCTTATAAAACACATAAAGAGCAAAGATTTTGCCAAAGAACTAACTCTTGAAAAAACGTAACTGTCTAGCGTAATATTTGTATTTTATTGAAATCAGGGATTTCTCCATTGAAAAGTAATGTTAATGCTTGAATAGAGGCCATTGAATTTTTTTTTGCGGTTGATAAATAACTTCTAATTCTGCAAAATATCTTGGCTCCTAGTTCACAACGGAAACAACCAGATATTTCTTGATGCACTTTAGTCATCCTAATATCACGTTCTGCCAAATTATTCGTAAAAGGGACTATTGTAACTTTCATGAACCGCAGAACATCTTCTTGGTGACGTTCAAGTCTATCAAGTAAATTACGAGATTTTGATTGTGCTGTTCTACCTCTTTTGCCCGGTATCTTTGGATTTAAAGGACACTCTTTTTTACCATCTGACAGTATTGTTCTATACCGCCTTTGGTATCTCTTCTGCTCAGATTCTTCAAGCCTGCCACCCTCTGAAATTACTCTTTCATTTATCTCAATAAGCAACGTTTTCATTAATCTGCTCCACCTTTGATTATCCTGCTCAGTACTTCTCTCCAACTCTCTCAAATGATGACTATTGCATAGTGCATGCAAGCTTCCATATTCGTAGTAAGCTTTGTAATAGTCATGGCAAAGTATTCCACTGTAAAATGGAAGCACTCCCATCTCTTCTATTGCATCCTTGCCTCTTGAGGTGTGTGGATAAAAGTATGTCCAAGTCTCATTAGATATACTATGAAGCCAACTTCTTTTCCCCCCTATATTCAAACCTGTCTCATCTGTATGGTTTAAAGGACTTGCCAATAACCCTTTTTTAGCCTTCTCCTGAAATCCGAATAGTCTTTCATAGGCTTCTCGATTAAAGCTAAATATTGTCCCTGAACTCAGCGGCATATTTAACTGAGATCGAAAGAATTCTTCCACCCTCCTATAGGGTATTAGTTGCGACTGTGACATATATACGGATAGTATCTTTACACTCTTTCCGTACTGTACCGCTTTCGTCACTCCTTCGGGAAACTCTCCGGTTGTTAACTTACCGCATTGAGCGCACTCTTTCACTTCGGCTTTATGCTCTACTACATGCCGCTTTATTACTACTTCAAACACTTGTCTTGTCACATAAGACCTTGCTTGCTGCAATTTAAGATCACTGTGGCATCCTCCACATTCATGCACAACATGTTCTATTGTTTCATCAGGATTTGATACCTTTTCTAGTGTCTTGCCTGCGTGCCCTTTTTGCCCTCCTTTGTTGTTGCCCTTTCCCTCTTTACTTATTTTCTTCCTGTTCGGATCTTGAGACGGTGGCTTGCTGCTATTACTGCTATCTATATTTAAACGTCCTACTAACAAACTTATTATCAAAAGCAGCAGTTCCATGAGCGACTTAGTAGCAAGTGGTATCCCTTTCTCTTCTGCTAGATGTTTCTTTGCATTCTTTAGCGCTTCATCTATGTTTATATTATTTATTGTCAATTAAAAACACCTGTTATAATAGCTTACCAATTACATTGCTCCGCTATTATAACACATGCTTTTTTTTCGAAGATTTTTGTCCCCACAATGCGTTTTGTGACACTTGAAAAATTTGGCTGCGATCAACCATCTTTCAACTTTTAATCTCCACTGTATACTCCTACCTGAGGCGTAAGACGCAAAATACCAACACCATTAGGTGAGACCTGGATTTTCAGCTTTCAGACACAAATCCTGTCAAGAAAAAAATACTTTTTTTGCACTATTTTTTGCATTAATATCACCTCTTTGAAATATTTGTTATAGGTACGCTAGTCAGTTACGAAAAAACTAAATAAGAAGTTGATCCACTTTCTGGTATAATATGTTCCATGTATAAGGTGTTGACTATTGCAGGATCAGATTCATCGTGTGGCGCTGGTGTTCAGGCAGATCTCAAGACCATCAGAGCATTTGGTGCTTATGGTGTTTGTGCGATTACTGCGGTTACCGCACAGAATACGATGGGTGTACTTTCAGTTTTTCAAATTTCTGCTCAACTTGTGGGTGAGCAGATTGATGCGGTTTTTTCAGACATAGGTGTTGATTCGGTAAAGACAGGGATGCTTGCCAATGAAGAGATTGTGGAGGTTGTCTGTGATCGAATAAGGAGGCACAATCTAAAGAAGTTAATTGTTGATCCTATCGTGAAATCACACAAAGGATCTTTACTCCTGTCTCAGGAGGGATTGAGAAGGCTTCGCCTTTATTTGATACCCGAATCGTATCTCATAACACCTAATATCCCTGAGGCAGAAATTATAACTGATAGGAAGATTCGTAATTTTTCAGACCTAAAAGATGCCGCAAAATCGATGTTTGATTTGGGAGCCAGAAATGTGCTTGTCAAGGGAGGGCATGCAATTCAATCTGAGATTGATGGGAGAGATAGACCCAAATCAAAGATTACTGATCTCTTGTACAATGGAAAAGTCTTTGAGTCTTTTATCGAAGATCGGATAGAGTCAGGCAATATTCACGGAACAGGGTGCGTCTACTCTGCCGCGATAGCTGCACAGTTGGCTCAAGGTAGTGAACTTACAAGATCTATCACGTTGGCAAAGAGTTACGTAACTAGGGTGATTAAAGAGTCTTTGCAACTAGGGTCTGGAGATAAATTGATTTGTAGCTGAACGAAAACAACTCATAATATAGCTACTCTTTTTACTCTCTTAATCAAATGTGTATCGTCAAAATGTGGGAGTGGGGAAATGATTTGCAGGTACAAAAGAGGTATGGATTATTACAGATGGTAAGCTACCGCCTGGGCGTATCCAAAGGATACGCCCAAACGATACTCTTGCTTTTTTGAAACTGTTTTAAACCCATGGATCCTGCGATCAAAATTCGGCTAAAATACTATTGGTAGAAATTAGTAGATTCAGTTTCGTTTACATCTCGATCTATCTGATCGCTGTTCATAGAGACACCGAACCTTACATCACCTTCACCAACAGCCCTAACATTTACCCTCCAAGTTACCCTCTCTTTTGGAGCAAGTGATGGTAGCGCATCAAATATGACGGTATTACCCACAGCTGATCCGACCGTTGGACCATCGGAAGAGACATATTCCATGGTGCCTGCCTCCAGGGCACAAGAAATTCTGATGTTTGTGCCTGTAGCTGAACCTTGGTTGGTTACGCTTATCTCATACGTTTCGGTTCCACCGATCTCAATCGGATCTGCAATATCGATAACTTCAAGGAGGATAGCAGGGATACCTGCTATGAGTGTTACACAACAATCCTTCACTGCATCTGCGCATTCGGCGCTGGCTAAGGCACAGTTTTCAGCCTCTCCCAGACTATCTGCGCGAACGGTAAGAGTGACCTCCCTCGATTCCTGAGGCTGCAGAGTTCCCAGATGCCACAGAGCACCTTTCTCATTTACCGCACCTCCGTCACTTGCGCTTACCATCGATGTGTTTATAGGTATGCAGTCATCAAGGGTCGTGTTTACAGCAGGTCCATTACCCTGGTTCGTTACTACGATGTTATAGGTAATATTGCGGCCAATGTACCTTTTTGCCGGACATGTTTTGGTTACCGTGAGTACCGGTTGGGTAACAAGGGTGTTAACTGAATTTGAGTTAGCACTCAAGCCGCCTGAAGCAACAGCAGATGCGGCGTTGTCGAACGTGCCAGTTCTATCAGCCTTTACATCTACATTTATCTCTCGCGACTCTCCTGACCGCAAAGTTCCGACATCACGCACGACAGAATTCTCTCCGCTCAGAGTTATCAACCCTGATGGGAGTGGATCATTAACCTGTACGTTTTGTGCTGCACCTGTTCCCGTGTTGCTCACAACAATCCTGTAAGGGATTGTATCACAAATCATGACCTCCGAAGGTCCCTCCTTGGTAATCTTCAATTCTGGTTGTACAACAGCTGCAGACATACAGAGTGAAGGATCGTAATCATAGGTAACTTCAGTGCAACAGAATTCCATAACCGCCGTACTTGTTGGAGCACCTTGTACGGTGATTACTTTCGTTTCTTTAGGTCCTAAATCTCCAATCTCCCAATGTACCTTTGCACCAGATGGATCTCCCTTTATACCAGGATCTGAGCTTGCTATATCAAAGTTTGGAGCAAGTTCACCATATACCACAACATCTTTGACAACTGCATCGGTAAGGTTGGTTACCTTTGTAATAAAATCGAAAGAGTGGCCAACTTGAGTTTCAGAAGGCACGGTCTTCTCAATAAAAATAACGCTTGTGGCCCGATCTCCAGTTGGGAATGCCCCAGCTGCATGGCCGATACGGACAGCGCTACTCGTGCTGCTGGTACTACTGGTTGAATATCCTGTATCTGTAGTTGAATATCCCGTATCTGTAGTTGATTCAGAGGCCGTGTAATCGGGAGTTGTTGTTTCAACACTTTCCTCTACAACTACTTGACTCTGTTGAGAGGCACAGCCATACATTCCAATCATTGCTGCTAAAAATAAAATAAGACCGATATTCTTACTTTTCCACAAAATCATACACACCTCCATTAAAATTAGTTAAATAGCACTACCAAAATAAAATAAGTGAAAAACTGTTAAAAAATGAAGAAACTGTTACCGCAACTGTTCGAACGTATAGTAAATAAAGCAAATATGAGCAGGAAAAGCAACTAAAAACGTTGAAAAATGAAATAAATTTGTAGTTCAAGATTTCTTGTTCAATCAAAAAAAGGTAAAAAAATCAAGAAAAAAATTTTTTCCTTGAGAATTTACTTTTTCTGCCTTCTAAAATCGAGACAAAGAAGGGGGAATCTTCCATAACATCGGATGGTTCTCACTCTCTTCTCTATTTTCATTTTTACCCGAAACCTTGTCATCTCAGATGATTAGGTGACACCAAGGCTTATAAACTGTGCGAACAGTAATGTTCAGATTAACATTTTTCCCTAAACCTGTATGTGATTTATATCACATACAGGTTTAGGGAAAAATGTTAGCTACTGGCTAATAATTATGTGAAAAATATAGAGGAAATGATGTACCAAAACCTAATATAAAAAGTGATAAAAAGGTTATCAAAGATTGTTTTGGTTATCACAGAATAACCTATAGCAATACGGACACAATATAAGAGCTATTGAAAAAAATTGAAGGTTTAGATGAATCGTAATCGTAAGGAGCCAAGAAATTGGGTAATTGATTTAACAATATTTCTTATGGTATAGCGATAAGTAATTTTAGGTAATAGTTTCATCCTGAATGTCTGAATGTTGTTAACTCCTTCCCAATCGAAAATAAACTCTCCGTAAGAACCATATCTTATAAAAAAGTGACGCCTCCGACAAGTTTATTAACCCCCATATCTGTTTATGTAGGATAGTGTGGGAGCCATGAAGTGTTTTTGTTCTACACATCCAGTTGTTTCTCAGGAATGGAGAAAGTTATATTCGAAAAAAGGGTTCTGAGTCAACAAGACTGTTGTAACTCTCTTCATGTATCGCAGAGATCGAGTTATACAGATTGAGTACATATTTCTTTTGAGTAAAATATAACCTATCGTGACAAAATCGTACCAGTTAAAACGTTTTTATTCCGTTTTAATGAAAACTTGACTTATATACAAGATACAGATTGAAACATGCTATTTTGTGTGATAATATGAAATTATTAACCTGTATATTGGTAAATCAACAGAATGGGAATCCTTGTGAACAGCAATTAAGGAGATTGTGATTACTAATTTTTTGTAAAACATGCCTTTTGTGTGAAATGTGTGAAGAATGTATAGAAGAATTCTAACCTTTTCTTAATAGAACAGACAAAATGAAAGACGTTCTAATCCAGAAGAAACAGATTGGTAATTTTTTTCATAATTTTAAGGAGTCATTCACTGTCTATGGAGTGAGGGAGAAGGAGGAGGGTTTCTATACCTTTGATGAAAGTGAAGAATTCTCTGACCCTCTGGAAAAGTACAAACCAACCATATTACCTCCCAAGAAATTTCTTTTTCCTCAACAGGAGACACTCTTACGTTTTGATACAGGGCCTCATCTGGACGTAAAGAGTGTTATTGAATCTAGAAAACAGGTACTCTTTGGCGTAAGACCCTGTGACATCCATGGAATAGGTCTGCTAGACAAGGTATTTACCACTGACAACGAAGACGGCAACTATTTACAAAAACGGGCTAATACCGTAATTATTGGCATAGACTGCATGGAGCCTTGCTACGAGCACGTTCACTGTGCGAGTGTCGGTTGTCTCGATGTAGACAACGGCTATGATATTATGATGACTGACATAGGGACCGGTTTTTATACGTCTGTTAAAACACCGCTGGGTGAGGAGATAGTAAAAAAGTATGCAGAATATGCCGTTGCAAGCAAGGAGGAGAGCGAGAGATTCCTAAAATTGAGGAGTGATCGACAGGGTCGGTTTGCAAATAAGATAGAGACAGAGGTGTCCAATCTCCCTCTTTTCTTTAAGAACGCTGACAATGATCCTATTTGGGAGGAATTAAATGAGAGATGCCTTGGGTGTGGACGCTGCAATATCGTCTGCCCGACGTGTTACTGCTTCGATGTCTACGATTGCATGGATTTAAATATGGCATCTGGTGAGAGGTGTCGCGAATGGGACGCATGTACCCTGAAAGATTTTGCCGTTGTCGCTACAGGGGAAAACTTCAGATCGACAAGGGGGCAGAGGTTAAGGCACCGGTTTAACAGGAAGTTCAACTACTTGATGACCAAGTATGATGCCTCTTTCTGTGTGGGATGCGGAAGGTGTACAAGATCTTGTCCGGTCAATATTGATGTTGTAGAGACGGTGAATGCCGTAATCAAAAACAATAACAACAATGAAAGAGAACAACTCCCTATTTCTCCCTGAAGTTGCTGAGGTGGTAAGCATCCGACAGCTTACGGAGATGGAGAGGTATATCGAATTAAAGATAAAAGGCGCTGGAGAGTTCGATTTTAATCCGGGTCAGTTTATCCAGATTTCACTCTTCGGTATAGGTGAAGCCCCTATCTCAATATCATCCTCTCCTTTCAACAGAGGCACTATTGGTCTCTGTGTGAGAAGAGTCGGGGATGTTACCTCCGCTCTTCATAAATTGGAAGCGGGAGCATGTCTCGGTATCAGAGGTCCGTTGGGTAATGGTTTCCCTGTGGACAAAATGAAAAACAGGGATATCGTATTTATTGCCGGTGGACTTGGATTGGCACCATTGCGTTCACTGATACAGTATGTCCTTCAGAAAAGGGATGACTTTGCCAGGATAACCATTCTCTACGGAGCAAAAAATCCTGGAGAGATACTGTTTGCGGATGAACTGGAGCACTGGAAACGGAGAAACGACATTGAGGTGTTGGTGACAGTGGATAAACCGGATGATTACTGGTCCGGCAAATCGGGAGTAATTACGAGGCTCATTCCCCATCTCGATCTGGAACCCGCTCATACCTACGCAGTGGTGGTAGGTCCTCCGGTCATGTACAAATATGTCCTCCTTGAACTTCAGATTAAGCAGATACCTGAAGATAATATTATCATGTCATTGGAGAGACGTATGAAGTGCGGTGTCGGAAAATGCGGACACTGTCAAATTAACGGTATCTACGTCTGTCTTGACGGACCTGAATTTAGTTACCATACGTTAAAATTTCTTTCGGAAGCGATATGAGTAAACCAAGAGTAGCCTTTTTCTCATTTTCAAGCTGTGAGGGGTGCCAATTATTGGTACTCACCCTTGAAGAGCAGCTTTTTGAACTTGTCAAATTAATAGACATTGTCTCATTCAGAGAGGCTATGAGTGAAAAGAGAGATGATTACGACATCGCATTTGTAGAGGGTAGCATCACCAGGTCCTCTGAAATAGAACGGATCAAGACGATCGGTCAAAGGGCAAAGATAGTGATCGCCCTGGGGGCATGTGCCACAATTGGCGGCATAAACTGTCTGAAAAATCAATTCCAGATGAGAGAGGTGCAAAACATTGTTTACGGTGCGATGGCGGAGAAGTTTGATACTATCCCAACGAGACCTATCGAGGCAGTAGTCAAGGTCGATCACTGGATACACGGATGCCCCATCGACAAAGATGAGTTCATTGAGGTAACCAAGGCGTTGTTACTTGATAAAAAGCCACGTATACCGAACCATCCTGTGTGTGTCGAATGTCAGATGAGAGAAAATGTCTGTCTTTTCGAGAAGGGTATGGTGTGCCTAGGGCCCGTGACAAGGGCAGGTTGCAAGGCCATCTGTCCCACGTATCATGATGGATGCGTTGGCTGCCGCGGTCTCATAGACGATCCGAACCTCTCGTCACACAAGGATCTGTTGAGTGAACACGGACTGACAGTCGAAGAGGCTATTTCTCAATACATGCTTTTCGGTGGAAATAGTAAAGAAAAGTATCAATGACATGCGAGAGTACAGGCTGCCCGACACTCATGTGGCAGGGAACACCTGTTGTTAATAGCTAAGAAATATACGGAATAGACAGAATGCACGATTTTCATGTTGATATTGAACATATAACACGTGTCGAGGGACACGGCAATATCGTAATAGATATCAAAGGTGGTAAGATTAGGACACTGCGGATGGACATTGTCGAGTCTCCCCGTTTTTTTGAGGCAATGGCACTTGGAAGGGCGTATAGCGAGGTGGCTCACATTACGTCACGTATATGCGGCATTTGTGCGGTTACGCATACGACCACCTCGATAAAGGCTATAGAGTCCGCACTCGATTTTAATCCATCTCCAGTGACAAAAAATTTGAGAAAGCTGTTACTCAATGGAGAATATATCCAGAGCCATATACTACACGTTTACTTTCTTGCAGCCCCGGATTTTTTTCGTGTAAGCAGTGTATTTGGGATGGCAGGAGACAATAAAGAGGCGGTTTTAAGAGGTATGCGACTCAAAACCCTTGCAAACGAGTTGTGTGCCTTGGTTGGAGGGAGACATATTCACCCTATTACCTTGAAGATAGGGAGTTTTTCAAAACTCCCGGAACCGAGGGAGCTCTCTCTGTTTAAAAAACGGATTGAGGATTCAAGGTACGATATGGAAGAGACAGTAAGATTCTTTAAACATCTCAAAACACCTGAATTTGAGAGGGAAACAGAATACATATCACTGACGAAATCCGATGAATACGCCCTCTACGACGGTAAGATAAAATCAAGTGACGGTGGTGAAGAGATAGAGGCAGCGGACTATCTTGACAGAGTCAAAGAGTCTGTGGTTACTTACTCGACCGCAAAACACGCGAAATCAAAGAGAGATTCTTATATGGTCGGAGCACTTGCACGATTTAACAACAATTTCGATCAATTACACCCTAAGGCAAAAAAGGTTGCAGAGGATATGGGTTTGCACCATCCCTGCTACAATCCGTATATGAACAACATTGCCCAGGTAGTTGAAATAGTACACTGTTTTGAAGAGAGTATCTGCTTGATTGATAATCTCATTTCAACAGGCTTGAAAGACGAAAAGGCTGAGATAGTACCTCAGAGGGGAAGAGGTGTAGGCGTTACAGAAGCACCGAGAGGAACCCTATACCATGAGCATAAACTTGATGAGAATGGTAAGATTACTTACGCCAATTATATTATCCCAACAGCTCAAAACCTTGCAAATATAGAAAACGACTTACGGTCTATGGTGCCAACAATATTGAACAAACAGAAGGAAGAAATCATAGTCGATATAGAGATGCTTGTAAGGGCCTACGACCCCTGCATATCGTGCGCTACACATCTCATGAAGGTAGAGTTTGTAAATGGGTGAAGACAACAAGATCGTAATTATCGGGATCGGTAATCTCCTCTTAATGGATGAGGGTGTTGGTATTCACGTAATAGATGAACTGGGAAGACATGAACTTCCAAAAATGTTAAGGTTTTTGATGGAGGAACGGGAGGATTTAAACTCATCGACCTTATGGCTGGGGCAAAAAAAGTAATTTTTATTGATGCGGTTGAAACAGGACAACCACCAGGTACCATTACTGTTTTTAAATCTGATAACGCTCGTGCAAATTACCGAAAAAAGAGATACTCTTTACACGACACAGATCTCTTAGAGGTTCTCAAAATAGCAGAGCTACTCGAATCCTCTCCAGAAATTGAGGTAGTGGGTGTGCAACCGAAGAGAATCAACTATGGTACAACCCTCTCTCAAGAGTTAAAGGAATCGATCCCTGAAACAGTGAGTACCGTTTTACGTAAAATAGAGGAAATGTGTGGAACTCTCTCTTAGGGCCCTGGAAAAAATAACTTGTCGTTCTCGCATCTCATTTTCAGGCTACCTTTGGCCGCTCTTTACTCGCAGCATCCTCGCTGTAGCTCAGGCTACGCCTGCGGTTCTGCTCGATCAGATCGACCAAATCTGACCTAAAACTGAGCGCGATAAAACAACAAGTTATTTTTTTCCAGGGTCCTTAGGGATACCTAATGACAAAAACATGCATTTCGTTCGAGCTGTTTGGTGGCCACGTTTCCTGCTTAATCTTAATGTTAACGAATACTCTCTCTTTCTAGAGGAACAATATTCAGCTGTAAAAGTTTTTTGCAAAGCAAAAATATTCATAAATTAGCGAGAGAAGGAGCTAATTTATATGGTAAATCAAAAAATACTAATCATCGATGATGATCTGGATATAGTAGAGGCGATGAGGATGCCTCTTGAGGCTAATTCCTATGACGTAATCACTGCAAATTGCGGACGGGAAGGGTTAAGGGAAGCGAGAGAAGAGCTACCGGATTTAATAATACTTGACGTAATGATGGAGACGGATACTGAGGGATTTCATGTGGCGTATGAACTGAGGAGTGAAGAACCGGATTCTCAATACAAAAGTTGCAGGAAGATACCCATTCTGATGGTTACGGCCATATCCAGGCAAAAGGGGGTGAGCTTTTCTCCGGAAAAAGATGAAGCATTTTTACCGGTTGATGCTTTCATTGAGAAGCCCATCCAGCCTAAAGAGCTCCTAAAAAAGGTTGCAGAACTTTTTACACATAGTGGTTGAACGAAAAATACCATCTACGGCGTTATGGTAATAATTCCGTAATCCTCACGTACTTGAGTACGTTCCGGTTATAGAATTATTACACGCCTGGTACTTGGGCAGTTTTCGTTTAACCACTGAATTGAGAATAGTTTTTCTCATGGAATACGTCTTATTTTCAAAGATGGTGTAGGGCAAATTTGTACACTCTATGAAACCATGCTACCAGATATTCCGGTATCGGAAAAACCTTCAGTAGAGACAGAGCTCATCGAACGGGTTTTATGGATCATTACCATTCGCTGGATAACTATCGCAGGTATTTGCGTCACCACGTTTATTGCCTACGGTATCCTCAATATTGAGCTGCCCATTACGTCAATTTTAACTATCGCTTCCTGTATAGTACTCTTTAACTTCGTTTGTATTCTCTATCACCGCTATATCAAATGCATATCTTATCGTCAGTATATTAAATCACATCAACGGTTTGCCCATATGCAGATCACGGTTGACTGCATTGCACTGGTTGCGCTTTCACATTATACCGGTGGAGTCGAGAGCCCCATGATATTCTACTTCATCTTTCACGTTATCATTGCCGCGATACTCCTACCCAGAAGGTCCTGCTATCTCCAAACCTCCTTTACCCTGCTCCTGATTGTAGCCATGTCAATTCTGGAATATCTCCATATCATCCCTCATGTTCAGATTGTGGAGTTGTTTTCAAATCCGGTTTATGATAACGTCCTCTATCTCTTGTCGACACTTTTCTTCTGTATCACCTCTCTCAGTGTCTCGGCATATTTGGCTACTACAATTGTCAATCATCTCCGGGAGAGGGAAAAAGAGATAGTTGTTCTCAAGGACAGAATTACTGATGCATATCAAAAACTGGAAACAAAAGAGCGTGAGAAGAGCGAGTTTACCTACAAGGTTACCCATGAACTCAGAGCACCTCTAAGTGCGATACAAAGCCTCTTAAAATCGATCGAAGAGGGGTATGCGGGAGAAGTCTCAGAGAAGGCAAAAGAGTTGATATTAAGGTCTGAAAAGCGAACCGGTTTTCTTTTAACACTCGTGAGAGACCTACTTGATCTGGTTACTGGAAAGACAGGAAAGCCGAGAGAGAGCGATAGTAAATTGGTAGAGATAAATGAAGCCGTTAATGGTACGCTTAAACTGATGCAGGAAAAGGTGAAGGAGAAGAGTATCAAACTTACCTTAACTACCACGGAAAAGTCGATTTATCTAAAAATAGTTCCAGACGATATGGATATTATCTTAACAAATCTGATCGGTAACGCAATAAAGTACTCCAATGAATGTGGTACCATACAGGTAAAAATTGTAGCAGCTGAAGATCAAATTAAGGTAGAGATCTTCGATTCGGGAATCGGGATACCCGAAGATGACATCCAAAAGATTTTTTCCGAGTTTTA
The DNA here is from genome assembly GCA_965222815.1 of Candidatus Scalinduaceae bacterium. Lineage (GTDB taxonomy): Bacteria > Planctomycetota > Brocadiia > Brocadiales > Scalinduaceae > SCAELEC01. Next base: position 1,326,047 of record CBDCUS010000014.1, on the reverse strand, counting down.
TCGATCCAGAAATGCAAAAGCGGTTGAACCGGATGGTACGGGATTAGGATTAACCATAGTAAAAGAGTTGATGAGAAAATACAGCGGGGAGATTGAGGTGAAAAGTGAGTTAGGGAAGAGCACGACCATTACGGTTTCATTTCCCCTTGTAACTCTCAATTAACCAATAGAGAGATGAGGAGTGATTGTGTCATAACTATTGTTAATATATGGGTTTATTGTATTGTGAGCAGTTTTTGCACGAAATGAGAGAAATATCATGATAAGATAGCGTTATGATATGAATGATTCGTTTGATATGCGAAAGGTTTTATCATATAATACCTAACTGTATATCAATATGGACGATTTGTATAATTGGAATCGGGACCGATTTGACAATTTCCTACTCTTTTCAGTAAAATGAATACCGGTAATTGCGTTTAAGTGAAATTTTAGATACTGATTATACTGCCGGAATAAGATGTTTCAGAAATTAAAGAGACGTTTACGCATCATCAGCCCAAAGAAAACATACAATCTTCTCATGGGTCGGGTTCAGTCCGCATTAGGTTCTGCTCATCTCTACTACTATCCGACCAAGATTACGATAGAATCGGGCAATATCTGTAATCTGCGCTGCCCCCTCTGTCCAACCGGACAGCGGGACGCTTCTGCTAAAAAAGGGTTTCTTGCCTACTCAGATTTTCAAAAACTGATAGACGATATAGGTGACAATTTGCTCGTCATCAGGTTGTACAATTGGGGAGAACCTCTCCTCAACAGAGAATTGATAAGAATGGCAGCGTATGCCGATCAGAAGAGAATTGCAGTAAAGATCAGTACCAACCTGAGTTTTCCGGTCAGTAACGATTTTGCAGAGTCACTCATGAAGTGTAATTTGCAAAAGATCTACATCTCCTGTAATGGCGTTAGCAGATCCTCCTATTTGATGTATCATATTGATGGAGATTTTGATAGAGTTCTTGCCAATATGAGGCTTTTAGTGGAGAAGAAGAAGCAGTTAAAAAACTGTTATACGGAGATAGTATGGTTGTTTCATGTGTTTAAACACAATGAACACGAGATTGAGGAAGCCAAGGTGATGGCAAAAGAGGTAGGTGTTCGTCTGATCCTCAATAAGATGCGAACAGATATGGGGAAGGAGATATTTGAGACCGCGGAGGAATCTATAGAGCGAGATTCTCAATGGTTGCCGAGTAATCCCGATTTCAATATCTTTGATATGGAAGAGAAACAATCGAAGAGAAAGTATCGGTGTGGCCTTTTATGGGCTGAAACAGTGATAAACTGGGAGGGTTCGGTATTACCCTGCTGCTCTGTTTATAGTGAAACGCACTCTTTTGGTAATATAAAGGAGATGTCATTTAAGGAGATTTGGAACAGTGAGAAGTATCAGTCTGCTCGAAAAGAGGTAAGTGGTCGAAAGGGTGGCGCGAAGACGGTTTGCCATGTGTGCAAGGTGAATGGCTATTTATATCAATAATATCTTAATAAAAATATTTTAACCCCTGTTTGGTCCTGGCTTGCCCAGCTTGGGCTTTTAATGAATTCATAATGAGATTGAGATAATTTACGGTCTGTTATACTATTTGAGGGATCTTTGGTTCGTCTATTACTTCGACTGATGAGTGACAGAACGAACTTCTCTATTTCAAAATCATGACTTTACATGAGATTGTAGCAATCATAGGTTTCATTCTCGGTTCTATCCTTCATACGGTACTCTCAATTCTGATTGTGCAGAGGAAGAACAAAAAGGGGAGCGAGCTTGTCTTTCTGTTTCTCGTTATCAGTGTGGCAATGTGGCATTATGGCAATGCTCTTTTCCTTTGTGGCATAATGCTTTTTGGAGAAAATATTCCCGTTATCACCCAATTATCTAATGCAATTGCATGTACGGGTATGGGAATTATGCCAAGTCTTCTTCTCCATACTTCAGTGTTATTCCTTTTTGAAAATGGTTGGAGTGTCAGAAAACTCCATCGTTTTTCTATAGTTGCCATAATCTATCTTCCCATTATCCTCCTCTCATTTACGGCGGACAAGATTATCTTTTCAGATGAATCACGTATCCTGATGAGTATGTCCCCATTTGTTAAGCTTTTTGTTGTATGGTTGCTTTTTTCGATCCTCACTTCTGCAGTAATATCACGTATACTCTCTACCAAGGTTGAAGAGAGAGAGGAGAGAAAATTCCATTTTTCAATCTTTTGGATTCTCATTTTCATTGCGATACTTGTTGCTGTTACCATTCTCATAGAGGGGAGGACCATTTCGTATATCGGTGATTATCTGATCCTTGCAACTATGCTTTCATCAATCTTTCCGAGCATTATCTTTGCCTACTATGTTTACCGTTACAACTATATGGAATTTGTTCTCAGAAGGAGTGTCTTTTACTCTTTTTTGGCATTGCTTGTTATCGGTTTCTACTATTTTGGGATAAAACAGTTAAGTAAAAACCTGGAACTCAACTATTCGGTTAATGCAAAGGTATTAGAGGCAGTTTTTGTTATCGCACTTGTCTATTGGTTTCCAAAGCTAAAAGATAAGGTACAGGGGTTGATGCGGAGGTTATTTTTTAAAAGAATCACAGATAGCGAATTCCTCCTCCATGATTTGAGTCATCAGATCAGCACCGATCTCTTGATAGACCTGTCTCTGCTGCTGGAAAATGTTGTTGGATCGATTAAAAAGGCAACCTTAAGCAGGCATGTTAATTTGATACTCTTTAAAGGGAGAAGAACTCAGATATTTGGTTCGATGAATGGTGTACTTCTCGTAAAAGATGATATTCAGAGTGTGATTAAGTACTTTGATAGAGGTGAGATTGCGTTGTTGGACAGACATGAAATTACCGATGTCTCTATCATAAATGAGATGAAACGTTTAGACGCATTCTTTCTGTTTCCTATCTTCAAGGATAGGAAATTGGTCGGTTTGCTGTCACTGGGAAAATCGAAAAGAGGGTTCCGTCTACCGGCCGATAACCTTGAACAGTTAATGATCATTGCAAATCAGATAAGTAACGCAATGGCCAAAGCAGAGCTCATTCAGGAGAAGCTTCAGCTGGAAAGGATGATGTATGAAAACGAAAAACTTTCGAGTCTTGGCAGACTATCTACGAGTGTTGCTCATGAGGTAAAAAATCCGTTGAGTTCTATAAAGGCTATTGTACAGGTTTTGAAAGAGGATTTAAGGAGTGATATGAAAACCCAAGAGAGCCTGTCCATAATTGTTGAAGAGATTGATCGTTTAGCAAAAGTTGTGTATCAACTGTTAGAGTTTGCTAAACCGCAGGTTGACAGTAAGTCTAACGTAAAGATTCATGAAGTGATTAATAAGGTTCTTGTTGTCTTGAGGCATGAAGCCAGTATGAACAACATTGAGATTCGGTTGAAGATCTCAGAAAACCTTCCTACGATTACGGCAGATGAAGGCTCCTTAAAAGAGGCTTTTTTTAATATCATTTATAACGCAATTCAAGCGATGTCCGAAGGGGGTAGGTTGACGATCTCAGCTCGTTATATTTACAAGAGTGATAGTATTGAGATTGTATTTAAGGATACCGGACCTGGTATTCGGAAAGAAATTGTTGATAAAATTTTTGAACCATTTTATACGACGAAACAGACTGGAACCGGCTTGGGATTGTCAATTGTGAAAAAGAAGCTGGAAGAGATTGGTGGTGTAGTGTATGTTGATAAGGGAAGCAACTCTGCAAAGTTTATTATGAAGATTCCTTCGAGTGAGGGGGTATTAGTCAGTACAGCATAAAGACAAATGGTATGAAGAAGTCGATATTAATAGTTGATGATGAGAAGGCGGCCCGATACGGTATGAGAATGGCACTGGAAAAGGATGGGTATGATGTCATGGAAGCAAGCGATAGTGTCTCTGCCTTTGAGAAGATAAAGGTGGAAAACCCACCTCTCGTTTTCCTTGATGTAAACATGCCCCAGGTCAGCGGTATTCAGATTTTGGAGGAGATAAATCGTTTGAGTACCCCTCCGATGGTCGTAATCGTAACGGCGTATGGTTCAGAACGCATTGCTGTGGATGCTATGAAGAAGGGCGCGTATGATTATGTCTCAAAACCCTTTGAGATAGATGAACTCAGGTTGATAGCAAAAAAGATATTTGAAAAACACTCCCTCCAGGAAGAGAATGCCCGGTTGCGTTTGGAGATTAATAGACTGGAGTCTATGGGTGAGATTGTTGGCAAAAGCCGGGGGGTAAAGGAGGTTTTCAACAGAATAGAGAAGGCGGGTCCGTCTGATGTAACGGTCTTGATTCAGGGTGAGAGTGGAAGCGGTAAGGAGCTGGTAGCCAAGGAAATTCATAAAAAGAGTACACGCAAAGACAATCCTATGGTAATCATGAATTGCGCGGCACTGCCTGAGACCTTAATCGAGAGCGAGTTGTTTGGGCACGAAAAAGGTGCCTTTACGGGTGCGACAGAGAGGCGATTAGGAAAATTTGAGCTGGCCGACCGTGGGACAATCTTTCTTGATGAGGTTGGGGATATGAGTCCCAATACACAGGCAAAGGTTTTGCGGATCCTACAGGAACAGAGTTTTGAGCGTTTGGGAGGTACAGAAACCCTGCATGTTGATGTCCGGCTCATCAGCGCAACACATAAGGACCTCCTTCATGAGATTAAAGAGGGGAGATTCCGGGAAGATTTGTACTACCGACTGAAGGTTGTTGAGATTTTACTTCCACCATTGAGGGAGCGTCGAGAAGATATTATTTTGTTGACCGAAAGGTTTATCCCCTTTTATGCCGCAAAACATAAAAAGAGTGTAAAATCAATTTCAAAGGAGGCGGCAAAGATTTTCATGAGGTATAAATGGCCAGGTAATGTGAGACAGTTGCAAAATGAGATTGAGAGTGCAATAGTAATGGCTAACAGTGAGAGGTTGGAAATTGATGATTTTTCGGATGAGATCAAGAACTCAGATACCAATGGTACTACTTTTATTAACATTGACTACAGCCTCTCCTTCCGGGATGCCAAAAAAAGAGCCGTTGAGTTGTTTGAAAGAGACTTTGTCAGCAGGAAACTGAAAGAGAATAAGGGTAATATTAGTCAAACTGCGGAAGATCTAGGTATGCATCGACAGAGTTTGCAACAGAAGATCAAGGAGTTGAATATGAAGCAAGAGTGATTCATGAATTACGATTTTGGATTTACGAATTGAAAGAGAGAAGCTAGAATTCAGAAGTCAGAATCCAGAAGAGAGAGGATTTGAAATACACCATTCGAAACACTTTTTCCATAAACTGATGAATCATATTCTGAGTACTGAATTCCGACTTCTGGATTCTCCATATTTTGACTGCTGAATTAAAAACATAGCAAAAATCGTAAATCGTGATTCGTAAATTCAAAATCCTTTTCCGACTTGTACGGACTAGGTTTATTGTGAATAATGAAAGGGTGTGATTATTTATGAAAAATGATTTTGTCCATTTACATGTACATAGTGAGTATAGTCTGCTGGATGGTGCGTGCAGGATTAGCGAGCTTGTTGATAAGGTTAAGTCTTTAAACATGAACAGCCTGGCATTAACAGACCACGGCAACATGTTTGGAGCTATTAAGTTTTACGAATGTGCTATGGAAAACGGGATAAAACCCATTATTGGATTTGAGACGTATGTCACACCGGGAAGCAGATTAAAAAAAGAGGGTGGAAAGGGGGAGCTGTACCACGTGACACTTTTGGCGGAAAACAATAAAGGGTACAAGAACCTCTTAAAATTAGCAACCTCTTCGTATCTCGATGGGTTTTATTATAAACCCAGAATAGATAAGGATGTGTTAAACCAACATTCAGATGGTATCATCTGCTTGAGCGGATGCATGCAATCGGAGATAAATCAGCACTTCCTGAAAGGAGATAGTGATAAGGCCTTTGAATCTGCTTCTCAATATAAGGATATGTTTGGAGTAGACAATTTCTATATTGAACTCCAAGATAACAACATTGAGGGGCAGCGTGATCTCGTCAAGAAGGGAATGGCATTGAGTAGAGAACTAGGGTTAGAGACTGTTGTGACTAATGATGTACACTACATGGATCCTGAAGACTCTTATGCCCATGATGTACTTCTCTGCATCAATACCGGCAAAACACTGCATGAATCTAATAGGATGCGCTTTACTTCAAATGAGTTCTACTTTAAGAATAAAAAGCAGATGGAGGAAAACTTCCGGGAATTGCCAGAGGCACTCACCAATACCGTGAGGATCTCAGACAGATGCAATGTTAAGCTAAACTTCGATGAGATGCACTTGCCGAGATTTGTTGTCGATGAGAAATCTCCCTGTTATAGACCAGGTATCACCAATCCGGAGTTTTTGAGAGAGATTTGTAGAGCTGGGGCCAGAGAGATATATCAAACCATTAGTCCGGAGATAGATGAAAGACTTGAGCACGAACTTAAGGTCATCGAAGAGACTGGTTTTGTCGATTATTTCCTCATCGTTGGTGATTTTATCGATTTCGCAAATAGGATGCATATACCCGCAACCGGCCGTGGTTCCGGTGCCGGGAGTCTGGTCGCCTATGTACTTGGAATTACCAACGTAGATCCTATAAAGTATGATCTACTCTTTGAACGATTCCTCAATGCGGAAAGACTCTCCATGCCTGACCTGGATATCGATTTCTGCGCGGAGGGGAGAGAGAAGGTTATTCAATACGTACGAAAAAAATATGGAGGTGATAGTAATGTTGCCCAGATTATCACCTTTGGTAGGATGAAGGCAAAAGGGGTAATCAGAGATGTTGGCAGGGTGATGAACATACCACTCTTTGTTGTGGATAAGGTGGCAAAATTGATTCCTCCAACTTTGGGTGTTACCTTAAAGGAGGCGTTAAAACAGGAGCCGGAACTGAAATCTCTATACGAAAATGAGAAACAGATCAAGGAGCTGTTTGACATCTCTGCAAAGCTTGAAGGGTTGAGTCGTCACGCATCTACCCATGCTGCTGGGGTGGTTGTTTCCGATGAACCTTTAACAAATTATATTCCCCTGGCAAAGAACAAGGATATCGTAATAACACAATTTGATGGCGAAACACTGGTCGAAAAGATCGGTCTCTTAAAGGCAGATTTTCTTGGAGTGCGGAAATTCACCGTTATTGATAAGGCAACGAAACTGATAAAGGATACAACAGGTAGGGACATCGATATGAGCAAAATATCCATAGACGACAAAAAGACCTATGCATTGTTGTCCCAGGGAGATGTAAAAGGGGTGTTCCAGGTAGAGACTAGCAGTGGCTTCAGGGACCTACTACTCAAGCTCAAGCCTGACAAATTTGAGGATATTCTCCCTCTCGTTGCCCTCTACCGACCCGGGCCACTACAGAGCGGGATGGTGGATACCTTTATCAATTGCCGCCACGGTAGAGAGGAAGTTACCTATCTTCACCCAAAACTGGAACCGTTACTCAAAGAGACGTACGGCTTGATTGTGTACCAAGAACAGGTGATGCGTATTGCAAATAGGTTGGGGGGCTTTTCTCTGAATGAGGCTGATAATTTGAGGAAGGCAATGGGAAAGAAGAAGCCCGAGGTCATGGCAAAATTCAGAAACCAATTCATCGAGGGGGCAGGAGAGAGAGGGATATCAAAAGAGATTGCAGTGAAGATTTTCGAGTTGATGGAGCATTTTGCAGGCTACGGATTTAATAAATCACACTCTGCAGCTTATGCCATGGTCTGCTATCAAACTGCCTATTTGAAGGCAAACTACCCGACTCAGTATATGGCCGCCCAGATGACGTGTGAGAAACAGAACAATGATAAGATAGTGGATTACATGAATGAGTGTCGTCGAATGGGTATTGAGGTGTTACCTCCATCGATAAACGAGAGTTATTCGGACTTTACCATGATTACAGAAAAGAGGATCCTGTGCGGTTTGGGAGTGATAAAGAATGTGGGGGAGAAGGCAGTAGAGTCCATTGTTTCTGCAAGAAAGATGGAGGGAAAATTTACTTCCATATACGATTTCTGTGAACGCATAGACCTGCGTTTGGTGAATAAGCAGGTGATCGAGAGTCTCGTGAAGGCGGGTTGCTTTTCTGGATTATCCGGACATGGAGCACAGTTCCTGGAAGGTATTGACACCTTACTACAACTGGGGAGTAGATTAAACAGAGATCGCCGTATGGGGCAGATGACACTCTTTGGTAACATGGATGAAGATATGGGTCCTGACGTGTATCATCACTTGCCGGAGACCGAAAGATGGTCTGAAAAGGAGCTATTGAAGGCAGAAAAAGAGGCGTTAGGTTTTTATGTTACTTCCCATCCGTTGAAGAGATATGAGGGGTTAATAAAAAAACACTCGAATACTTCGACGGGAAACCTTCCAGAATTATCAGATGGTGCCGAAATCTTTTTGGGAGGGATACTTGAGAGTATCAAGATAACGACGACAAAAAAAGGTGCACCGATTGCCTATTTCTCGATAGAGGATGTGGAGGGAGTTGTAAAATGTGTCCTCTTTAAGGATGACCTGGAATCTCAAAAAGAGTTCCTCCAGACCGATGAGGTCGTTTTTATTAAGGGAAACGTAAGCTTTCGAGACACCGAGCCCTCTCTCAGAGTTACAAAAATCGTCCTTGCAAAGGAGCTGGAGAAGTCAGCAAAGAAGCGCACCTCTCAGGATGCAACCATAACCCTGGACTATGCAAAAATCAATGATAACCTTCTCTATCGTCTCAAGGATATTTTAGCTGACAATAGAGGAGAGTGCCCGGTCTTTATAGAGTTTGAGATCCCGACTAGAGAAGTTATCAAGATAAAGGCATCTGAAAAATATTCGGTATCTCTCACTGATAAGGTTCGGACTCAACTAAGAGATCTTATCGGGGCCGAATGTTTGGTTTGCTAGTGTTCAATTACTAACTGAACAAGTCGCTCTATGTAAGGCGTCATTGGGGCGCCCCTATCTTTGACTATATGCTTCTTTACAGTACTAAAAAGCTTTAATTATTTAATACGTAAATCAAAGATCTTCGTTGCAATTTGTATATAATACTAGCAAACAAAGTATAAATTATTGTTAGATGTAAATCTTGAGTTCACATAGGTAAAGACACAGGTAAAACGTAATTAAGTAGGTGGTTTGCCATAAATCGTTGGGGAAAAGGATCCCAGCTTTAAAATGCTTATGATGCGAGAACCTTCTAATCTAAATATATGTATAGGAAATTCAATAATTGATAACGAGTAGTTAAATTTCCTCATTTTAGAAGTGAATGATACGAGCAAGAATAGTTTCATCATCAGGCATAGTAACCTTAGGTTTAATTTGGTTGAAAAGTTTTTTTGCTTTTGGAAATCCATTTTTTGTATCAAACTGAATCGTGAACGTCCTTCTTATAATCGCCAACCGCTACCGCAAACCGATTCCCGTTATTCCTCTTGGTGCCTGTTTAGTTGCAGAGTATTGTGAACGAGCAGGTCATCAGGTTCAAATCCTGGATTTAATGTTTATACGAGATCCGGTAGCTTCCTTGTACGCAGTAATAGAAAAGAGAGAACCAGATGTTGTTGGTATCTCCTTGCGCAATATTGATAATAATGATATGCAGCAACCCGCTTCGTTTTACAAGGATTTGATACCGCTTGTAGAAACCGTACGCAGTAAGACGTCAGCGTTTATAGCCCTCGGGGGGGCTGCCGTAAGTGTAATGCCGGAAGCGCTACTCAGATTTACCGGGGTTGATTGTGCAGTTTTGGGTGATGGAGAGGTTGTTTTTCCGAAATTATTAGAGGCGCTTTCAAAAAATGACTTTCCAAAAGATATACCCGGAATTGCGTGGTGTGATGAAACCGATTTCATCATGAATACTGGCTTCAATGAACGTTTTTTGGGTACAAATTTTTTACCAGATTTTCATCGTTGGCTCCATATGCCATCTTATCTCTCTAGATTCTCTCCGGTACCAGTACAAACAAAGCTAGGTTGCCACTTTAAGTGTGTTTACTGCACCTACAGAAAGATTGAAGGCAGCGATTACAGGTTAGGTGATACTGACACTATAGCAAACGAGGTTATAGATCTTGGTAAAAGGGGGATGAGAGATATTGAATTTGTTGATAATGTCTTTAACTCACCCTATGATCATGCAATAGCTCTGTGTGAGAGTATTTCGAAGATTTCAACAGATGTCCGACTTCAAACGGTTGAGTTAAATCCACGATTTGTAGATGACAACCTTATTATAACCATGGAGAAATCGGGGTTTGTCGGAATTGGGATTACGGTTGAGAGTGCGGCAGATACTGTTCTTGAACGTCTGAAAAAATCTTACACGGCAAAGGAGGTTTATCGAACCGCTGAGGTTGTACAACGAAACAAGATACCCTGTCTCTGGATATTTATGTTCGGGGGGCCTGGTGAAACTGAGGAGACGGTACAAGAGACCCTTGATTTTGCCGAACAGTGTATCGGAGAGAGAGATGTTGCACTTTTCATGATTGGAATACGAATATATCCTGGGACTGAACTGGAAAATATCGCCAGATCTGAAGGGGTGTTAAACATCTCGCCTCTGGAAATGCTTGAACCAGTTTTTTACCTTTCTCCCGCTGTTCACCTAGAGTGGCTCAAGAAAAAAATTGATTCGAGTATTGCGACACATATGAATTTTATTAATCCGCAGGCATTAGGATTACCATTTTTACCAGCAATGAATTTTTTGGGATATTGGTTAGGAGTTAAACCTCCTCTTTGGAAACGTACACGTTACATTCGAAGGGGGCTCAGATGGTTGGGCATGGATCTGTAATTGTGGACATTAAGGGGAAAAGTTCTTATCAAACAATCATCAGATTGTGTTTATTTATGATAATAAAGATTCCGATTAATTGTGTAGTTTTTAGATCAATGACGGTATTTGAATAATATTAGGGGAGTGTATGTCAGAAAAGATGAATAGTGAATGTGTCTCTATAGCTTCTCTTGCAGTTGCTACCCCTCCCTATGTGATAAATCAGTCAGAAGCGGAACTATTCCTCAGAGAACACTATTCGAAGGGTTTAGGGCCGAAAAGCTTGTCAAGATTGGTTAAGATCTTTGCCCATCCAAGTATTAAAAGACGCCATATTGCTGTCGAGAATCTGGATACTCTTGTGAACGAAGATCCAGACAGGCGTATCGATCGTTTTACGAAATGGGCTGTTGAACTCTCCTCTCGGGCTATCAAGAAGGCCATTAATCAAGCTGGGATTGTGAAGGACGATATAACCGGATTAGTGGTAAACACCTGTACAGGTTACATTTGCCCAGGTATATCAACTTATCTCATCGAGGAGCTCGGTCTCTCCGATCAGATGAGAATACATGATCTCGTAGGCAGCGGGTGTGGAGGTTCGATTCCAAATATACAGATTTGCGGAGATATGATCAAAGGGGATCGTGAAGGCATTATCGTAAGCGTTTCAGTAGAGATTTGTAGTGCCACCTTTCAGATGGCTGATAACTTAAGCTTGATTGTTTCTAATGCGATCTTTGCTGATGGTGCCGCAGCATCCGTTCTATGGAGTCGTCCAGGGATATTGGAACTTATCGCATCTGCGAACAGGTGTATGCCTGAATATCGAGAAGATATACGTTACATATATAGAAACGGGCAACTACATAACCAGATATCTTTGCAATTATCGACAGTTGCAAGTAAAACGGTTGCCAGGGTTGTGACGGATCTCTTACAATCGAGAGGATTGAAATTGGAGGATATTAACCACTGGGCAATCCATCCGGGTGGGGAGAACGTAATAAACGCTGTAAGAGACGAGCTGAGTATTGCTGAAACAAAATTTGAGGCAACTCGCAATATTTTGGCCAGATATGGGAATATGTCATCTCCGACAGTCCTATTTGTGTTACAGGAGCTTTTGCATGCGGGTATTCAAACCGGAGATTGGTGTATTCTGCTAGCATTCGGAGCTGGTTTGAGTGTCCATGGGGCTCTCTTGAGAGCTTAGTTGATGTGGTTGTGATCATTAACTCATTGTGAGCTAATAAAATTTGGCACAGATATATTATTCATACTAAGGTACCCTGATCTTCAATAAATAAAAAACGCAAACTTACAGCAATTGGTATACATTATCTTAACTAAGGCTTATTTATTTGGTAAATTTACCCACTGATACATAAAAAAAGAAAGGTAAAGTACTTGGTGAAGAGCTATGCGATTCTCCAAAACCGGTGCAAAAGAGGTTATTCATGAATTACAAAAATGTTCAATGAGCGATCTTGACAGGTTCTTTAACGAAAAAAATGTGCCAAATTTTGATGAAATTGAGGGAGAAACTGCGGGTGCAATCCTCTCCTTTAACCCAAAAAATCCCTTGTGGTTACAGTTGTTGATCAGGATTACCTTGAAGAGTCCTTTGGGGCAGTGGTCGGGTAAAAAGTTTATTACTCCATTTGGAAGGGATAAAAAGGGTTATGGTACGAATCTGTTTAAGAATAAAATACCACCCGATCTCTTTAAGTTTGATACCTACATCAAAGATGCATATGTTGATGGTGAAGCCTGCCTCTCTTTTGACTATAGACGACATGGGCTCTCTTTTTTTGGTCTTGTAGATGATGTAAGAAGAATCAGGGATGGTCTTCTCTTGGGAAAAGCGTACTTGAAGTTTCCTTGGAAGAGTCAGATGTGGTTTGTAGGGTACTTTGTTCTTGTACCCTGTATAAAGGAAAAATGCGACAGTGATTCTAAGTATGTGTTGTAAAGTGGGAGATCTTTCAATATAATAGTGCAATAAACATGACATATGTATTAGACTTTGAAAGAGACGTTTCGTCTGTGTAATAGAATGAATATATAAAACGACGAAAGGTATTTTAGATGGGGGCTTTACATTTTCAAGTACACATCATCAAAACAGCTTACTGACTATTGATTCTATTGACATTTCTCTTGGAGATTGTTACATTGATTTCTTTGCCTAATTGGGAGTCAAGCGTGCCAGATGTTGAAGTAGGGTACTACTCTGTTAAATTAGGGCTATTTTTCACTATTATTCAATGATAGGTAATTTCAATTAAGATTACCGTAACCGACTATGAAATTAGAAAAGAAGATAGATTTAGAAAATACCAATAAAGAGTTTCTCAATATGGATAGTAAAGAGAGGATCTTATGGGCATATGAAACCTTCAAAGAGAAATTGTTTTTGACAACAAGCGGTGGAGAAACTTCAGCCGTTTTGCCAAATTTGACAAGAGACGTATTGGGGTTTTGCCCACCAATAATTTTTGTAGATATTGGGTATTTCAATGATTGCACACATAATATGATTAAATGCCTCGAAAGTGATGGGTATGATATAAAAATTTATAAAAGCATCATTTCTCAAAAGGAGATTGAGAAGAAATACCCCGGTTGGAGTGATCCCGCTTCTCTCTATTTTCATGAGGTTGTCTCTCTAATAAAGCATGAACCGCTCAACAGGGGATTTAAGGAGCTAGATGCTAAAGCGTGGTTGGGAGGGGTCATGAGTTATGAGACGGAAGAGAGGAAAAATACAAAATATGTTCAATTTAATAAAGGGTTATATCAAATACTTCCCATTTTGGATTGGGACTATTGTAAAATTAACAAATATCTAGTGTTGAACAAGTTGCCAATAAACAAAAATCATTACGATATTACCAAGGGGCCTGATCAAAAAAAGGAGTGCAATATCTGGAAAGAGTGTGGAATTTATCGAAACATTTAAAGATCGGACCTCCCAGGGTCGGACTCTTCCTCTTAAAACCAATTCATCATCTGTTTCATGCCAACACTTCCAAGAAGGTTACTATTATACCTGCAATTTAATCATCTCACAGAAGTTGGAGCAACAAGTATTTATAAAATTCAGGCAAGATTGGCAAAGGACGATGTCCTAAAGCAAAAGCTTCAAGAGTTAAGTAGTGATGAAAACTTGCATAAGAGGGAGCTGAACAAGATTATCTTAAAATACGGCAGCCGTTCTCTGCCGCTTGAAACGACTATAAGATTATTATGTATCATTCTTGGCCTAATTAGTACCATTGGGGGGCAAAAGACGATTGTCAAGACGGACATTTTTCTCGAACAGAAGGGTATTCAGATGTATAGGAAACAAAAATGTCTTTTTTTAGATGTTGTAGATAACGAAACAATTGAAAAATATAATATTATCATTAAGATGGAAGAGGGCCACTTACAATGGTTAACGGAATGGACAAAAAATCAGATTACATAAGATCACATAAAATCCTTTTTTTTACATGATATATTGAAAAGCCTCAAATACAAGCATCATGTGTCATAAACTATACCAAAACCTATGCTTTCTGGTCTCCATGGGACCGAATAGTAGCATTTCGGATGGCGTTCGGAGATAGGTACTTCTATACCCATTGCACGTTTGATTTAAACATCTCGAGTCCAATCCTTTTCAGATTTATTGGGAGTGGATTCATGCACCTTTTAACAGAGAAATGTACATAACTTCTGTGGCATCCCTTTTTTGCTATTTCAATTTAAACACTTGACGCTTTGTGAGATGATTATAGGTATATTAATGCAAAATCAATCGAAAGCAGCTGTCAACTATAGTTGAATCTGTCTTATAAAATTGAACATACATAATTACAATCCAGCTTGATACTTATACATAATCAAAGAAAAAATGCAGGCTTATATCACCATTTTAATGGGATATTACAATTCTCTTCCTTACGAGAAAAAATATTGCAAGTGCAATTTTGTAAATACCTTACATTCTATTTGTTTGATATATAATTAATTTGGTATGATATTTGTCATTTTTAGAGATCGTCATATTGGCTAACATTACTAAGTTGGCTGTAAATCTATTAGATGGTGATAACTGGTTTTGTTCATGTTTAAGGAGATTTAATAATGCTACAACATATTACAAAGGCACTCTTATTATTTTCGATTATGCTCATTACCACGATTTCAGAAGCAGCAACGGATGAAGGTCTGCAAGATAATATTATTAAATCGGAGTACTCAGCTACTGTCCCCATTTGTAGTAATGGGAGTCTTTCTGAGATGAAATGGAGAAAAGGTTCGACTTCACTGAATGAGAACGCATTCTTGTTTGATGAAAAGAGAGGGGACACTTATTGGCATGGGATGATAAATAATACAGCAAAAGGGACATGGAGCAACTTTAATAACAGGGATGCGAGAACCGTAATCAGAAAACTTTTGGGAGACGAAGCTTCCCAATTGAATGATCTATCAGTTGTGCAGGTGGAGTATGACAAGGAAGTGTCTCCGGATGGGAAATCAGCAAAACTTACTTTTAAAACAGCCATGGTTCTTAAAAGTGAGACGGTAGCTATCGAGTTGCTCAAGGGACCGTGAAACCGTAAATACTCTCTGTAATTCGAAAAACAGTGATAAAGTTAAGGTGAAGAGTTCTTTTGTTATGAACATAGAATAAAATCACAGTATATTCATCTGATAATGGTTTTCGGATAAAATCTGGTATAACATTGAGTGAGTAAAGTCCTCTGCGTCTTTTGTCCGGGGATAACTGCAACCAAGATTTGGTTTCCAGTAAAACCGAAAACCAAATCGGTTTAAGTATAGTACAAAAAAATAGAGCCTTAAAGTACACAAACGATCCATCCAACCCTATCAAAAGGCGAGACGTGATAAAAAGGTAGATTCGTAGAGGTATTTACGGTACTATTTTTTGCAACAACATTGATCGTAAGATTTAAGTTGTTTTATCCTAATCTCTACTTAATTAATTAAGATGGTTAGAATCGTTGCAAAAATAGTACAATTATTATTGTACTGGCCCTTTCTGTTTTTGTTTCGGACTTTTCTAGATTTTAAGGTTGAGGGAACACAAAATCTCCTGAAAGCTGGTAGCTCTTTTATTCTTGCAGTAAATCATGTTTCCTATTTAGACCCCATATCGGTTTCCATTGCACTACCATTTCGCGCAAAATATATTCCCCTTTTCTACATGGCGGATGAGTATTTCTATAAGGTCCTATTCTTTTACCGTTTTGTTGGAGCAGTTCGTACCAGAAAGTGTAGTGATCTGGAATCATCCAGCAGGGCATTACTAAAGAAATTAGAGAGTGGTGAAAGGGTTGTGATCTTTCCTGAAGGTGGTATAAGAAGAGGTAAAAGGATTAGACCTCGAAGGGGAATTTCATATGTTGCTGCTAAAAGTGGTAAATTTATTGTGCCGCTTAAAATAGAATCTAATCTTGACGGTTCAATAAGTGTATTGGGTGGAACCTTATTTGACCTGCTAACAGGTAAGCATTGGGTGAAAATGGTTTTTGGAAAACCATTCAAGATTAATGAGGCAATTGGGAAGAGACCGGAAACTCTTTCTGAATTAAGATTAGCATCTAAAGAGCTGTTTAAAAGAATTGAAACCGCTAACAAGAGTAGCTGAATTTTGTATCGCTAAGTATAACAATTTTATACAAGTTTAAAAAATTTTGCTTTTCTCATTACCCTCGAAGATGATCATCTGAAGTTTTGAGTGCAACTCCTACAACGAATCCAATTCTGGTTCTCCTTTTGAATGATAACCTGAGAGATGTGCAAGGGTATGACAATAATTGATGTTACGAACTAAAATTAACGATAGTTATACCGATAATTACAATCGTGACACTTGGGATTAGGTTCGTATAATGGAGACTACGCACATCACAAACAACTATTGTTTCACAGGTTAGGGTTTACTTAAGTCTTAAGTGGTATGGGCTCTTTAATTAGGAATGTTAAAATTTTATTTTTTAGGATATTTATTTAAGGTGATGGAAGATGAAGATAAAATTGGTTGGCATGACTCTCTGCATCTTGGTTGTTACAGTTTTTACAACGGGTTGTATGACTACTACTCAAAAAAGTGCTGCAGTTGGGACAGGATCTGGAGCAGCTGCAGGGGCAATAATTGGGGCTTTAGCAGGTAATGCCGGTATGGGAGCTGCGATAGGTGCTGGAACGGGTGCAATAGGTGGTGCATTAGTAGGGGACCATTTGGATAGGCAGAGAGAAGAGGCAGAATACGCACAAATGCAAAGACAACTACAGATGGAGAGACAGGTCAGCTCTGGTCAGGGGAAGAACTATGTTGAAGGCCATTTTGAGTATGTAAAAAAAAGAAAGTGGGTAGATACATCAAAGAAAGAGAGAGTATGGGTTGCTGAACAATACGATGGCAGTCGGAGAATTGAAGGCCATTATGAAGAACGGCATGTGCCTTCAGGTCAG
This sequence comes from Candidatus Scalinduaceae bacterium, assembly GCA_965222815.1. GTDB lineage: Bacteria > Planctomycetota > Brocadiia > Brocadiales > Scalinduaceae > SCAELEC01. Next base: position 1,308,747 of record CBDCUS010000014.1, on the reverse strand, counting down.
TGGCAGGAGTATGAAGAGAAGACGTGGATTCCTGCTCATTACGAATAACAAAGCAAGGATTTCTATGATGCAGTAAAGTATTTGCTAAACCATACCTGTCTTATCTTCAAGTAACTAAGTATCACTTTTTTTTGACCAGGGAATTACCAAAACAGGGCATGGCGAGAGGCGTACTACACGTTCTGCTACACTTCCTAATAGGAGGTGTTTAACACCAGTCCTTCCATGAGTTGATATAACTATAAGATCAATTTTGTTCATGTTTGCAAAACCGATGATTTCTTGATATACTGCCTTTTTTGGCTTAATTACGACGGTTTCTATTGGCAGACCGGAAAAATGTTTTTTTGCTAACTCTCCAATTTTTTCAGAAGCCTGTCTCTGCAACTTTTCCATCATACCTTTCTTGTCAGAAATGGCCAAGCCATATTCAAACGTAATATTTGCTTGCCCTATGACATCAATTACCTTAAGAAGAGTAATTTTTACTTCCCCTTTCTCCTTGAGTTGTAGTTGCTCCTTTGCATGATCAAATGCAGATTCCGATCCCTCTGAAAAATCAGTTGTCACAAGAATGTGTCTCATAAAAATCCAGCCTCCATTCGTTCATAGGTTTTGTTGCTCACATAAATTAGTATATTAGGAAGATTAGATCTAGCTGTCAAGAAAGATGTTTGCGAAAAAAGATAAAAAAGTGGAACACGTTAATCAGCCAGCAAGCTAACCATGTTTTGCATTGTTGTAGGAAAATAACCTGAGAGTTTAATCTCTGGAAAACCATATTCTTACAACAAATTAACTTAAATATTTTTTTACTACAAACAATTTAACTATTTTGATTCGATGAAAACTTAAGTTAAATATCTATCAATTTGAACCTAAGCATAGTTTGTATTTTCAGTTGATGGATAATCATTTGAAGTATTCAATTACTTTTTATATTGTTCCCAACATATTCTAATAGAAAACCTTAGATTAATTCCTTAAAAGGATGTGAAATGTGTTATACTGGAATAAGAGAGGCGGTATAACGTGGAAAGGAGGACTCACAATGAGTAAAAATTCTATTAGAGTATTTCTTCTTATCAATTCCCTTTTTCTCTTTGTGGGATGCGCACTGCAACGACCGGTTCTTTATCCGAATAATCAGCTTAATGCAGTCGGGAAAACAGCTGCAAATTATGATATTGATCAATGCATAGCGCTTGCTGAAGCTTCAGGAATAAAGACTAGCCAGGGAAAGAATATAGGGGGTAAAACAGCGACTGGAACTGTTTCAGGTGCCGCAATTGGAAGTGCTACTGGTGCAGTAGTTGGCCATGCAGGCCGTGGTGCTGCATCAGGTGCAGCTGGTGGAGCTGCTGGAGGGATCATGTGGGGTCTGTTTCGTGCAAAAGAGGTCGATCCGACTCAGAAAAGATTTATTGAGGAGTGCCTGAGATCCAAAGGGTATAAAGTGATTGGGTGGAAATAAACCATAAACAGGCGTTATTTTTACGATTCTTTTTCTTGAATTACTTTATGGAGCTTTAGGTGCTAATTTCTTATTTGTTAAATTTCACTATGGGGGAGTAGCGGTTTTCACAAACTTTTGTACGCAAAAAGTTTTCATTATACTATTCTAAGCTATCCTTTAATATACTGAGAAATTCTTTACGTTTAGCGTCATCTATAAATATACAGTTTATTTCGTTTCCAAGAGAGGTTAAATGGCACGGGTATTCTTTCCGTAATGGACGCGCCATGACGATAAACTAGCAAAAAAGAGTGATTATGTAAAAAGATAAGGTTTGACCTCCCCCGATGCGATTGTCGGTCGTTTTATTACTTTCATGCAAAGACTAACCTACCTTTAGGCTTACGAATTGGACGTCCAAGTTCTTTTGCGGTCTTCATCCACTCTTGAATAATAACTTCAACATTGGTTACAGCTTCCAGATATGTAGTTCCATCTGATGCACATCCTGGTACCTCTGAAACCTCAGCTATAAAAGCCTCGTCATCTTCACTCCAATAAATAATTGACTAAATGTAGTCAAGGAAGAACTTGACCTCTATGCTTGAACCAGATTCGTCGGGTATTGCGATATCTTCATTACGCGTATTGCACCGTGCAAACTTAATTTGATTAACTTGAGTATAATATCAAGTTTACGACTTTTGGAAAAACGGCTGAAATTTTTCGTATAAGGTTATGAGTTTCTTTTTATAGTATTCTACGTTTTCATCAGGCTCTTTCTCATTCCACTCTGAGGCGAGTTTACAATTATCAAATACCCTCACTCTGCTTTTCGTTCCAATCACATAATAGGAGATTTGGTCACCAGGTTGGTAATTACGTTTTGATTTAATGGCCAATTCATATGATGCCGATGCCGTTCGTCTCTTTTTTCTTACTTTCTCAGAGTAAACGGGGAGCGAGTCCTGAAGCGTTTCGGTCTTGATAAACATTCTCTTGTTCCACTTATGGTTGACAAGCTCATGGATATATTTTTGTAAGAGCTCTTCCACCTCTTCCCCTTTGCCCGTAAGTATGAGATAAAAGATCTCTTCCATAAACTTCCTCTGAAAGAGCTCCAGACCTCTTGAACGGAGGCCTGATCCCTTAATGATCATATGGTCGTTGTAATCAAGGAGGACATAGTTCTTGATCTTGTAGCTAAGCATTGCCTTGTATCTGCCGGCAAGTTCGAGGTTGATGCCTGACGGTAATATGTCTGAGAGTTCTTGAACAAATTTTTCTTCCTCCTCATCTTTCCTGATATTTTCGGGTGGCACAAAGTAAATACCGTCCGTGTCAATTTCAATCACCTTGCACTTACTCTCCTCAAGCCAGACAATCATAGATTTGATGAGCTCTCTCCCCTTTGTGGCAACCTTGCCCGCCGCATCAAAATCACCAAAATGGCCATAAGCAAATCCCATATATCCATAAAATGAGTTAATGAGTATCTTAAACGTGGATTGAAGGGCTTCAAAATAGAGCTTTGCTGCTCGCGTTTTGGCAACGTCAACCATCTGTTTTGCCTTCAATCGGAAATCCTTCAGGTCTTCAAGTAGTGATTTGAATATGTGCAGTAGATCCTTTTTTGGCAGATAGTTGAAGGTGAGGATTATGGAGGGGTAGAGCGATTGTACATCGCAATAGAGGATCTTCTTTACGACACCCTGATAAAATATATCAGTATATCCACCGGAATACTCTTTCGGTTTCGGTAGATGGGGGATCGAGTGGTTTGCGTTTAGATACTCTCGAATAAAAAGTGAATCAATTTTGGTTGCGTTACCCCGTATTATGGCATTCTGAAAAGAGTAGGGAAAGATCTGTGTCTGGTAGAAAAAACTCTGACTCAGAATTTCACTAATAGCCCTTGTCTCTCTCACATCGTCCATTGCATATTTCAAAAGGTCATGATGGTTATGGTGGAAATACCAATTTATCTTTTCAGGTTGTATGTAGGTCCTTTCCGGGGCTGCAACGTTAAAGTGTTTGGCGACAATCTTTAGTCCGTAACTTTCCAATTTCCGAGTTGTAACATCATACATCTGTGCAAGCAAATAGGTGTCAACAATATGGCGGCCATACGCTTCAAATTTTCGGTAGGCAATTGTTCGTTCTGCAATGTTGAGGCGCGATTGATGCGATTTCAAGAGCTTTCCGTTTCGTCCAATTGTTAAAGGCACTTTGTGTCTTTTTGCACGTAACTCTATATAATGCAAATCAAAATTGAAAATATTGTGACCCTCTATTACATCGGGATCTCTTAGGTTAATCTGCTCTACCATAATTTCCAGCATTCTCTTTTCATCAAACTCTTTTCCTGAGAGAGAGTATTCCCAACCGCTGCTATCTGAAAGCGAGATCACGATAATTCTATCTTTTTCCCTTTCAGGATTTGAAAATTCGTATCCCTCTTCACAGTAGGTTTCAATGTCAAGTTGGAGTCTCACAAGGTCATGAAAAGAGATCCCCTTGAAGAGTGTTTTTCCCGTTATGAGGAGGTGTTGAAGAACCGGATCATTCAGATAATAATAGGGAGCATTAAAACTCGTTGATGTTGTACCGGTGGTTCTTTTTAGATGTCTTAATAACCTTTGCAAATCTGTCCAACAGTCCAAGAATACGAGGCATTGATAGTACGCATCTCCCTCCAGCTTTCTCGTCTTATAGGTATGGCGCCAATCGTTGAGAAGCGCAGGTTCTTTTATGAAAAGAAAGGGTTTGAATATCTCTTTTCTGGTGGTTATTTTTCCTCCTATTCGGAAAAATATATCCATATGATTGTTGCCATCAAATTCAACAGCCGTAATTGATGGTGTAGAATCTCTGCCAAAAAGGATCTTATTTTCGTGAAAGGAGACCTTCTGGAATTTCATATCCATGTGAATTTTGTACCTTTAGTATGTCGAAAAAAGAGAATGAAATAATGTTTCATGCTGAATTGTTGAATTACCTACCTCATTGTATTGTACAGGAGACTTGAAAGGTGAATGATGTGTAGAGTGAGTACGTTTTTACGTTATCACATGTTGTGAGGGAATGCAAATGTCATTTTATTTGGAGGTTGAACGAAAACAATCCAATTGCTGTGTTGTGGTAAGGAACCAGAAATGTCCACAAGCGCCTAAACACTACGGTCATTTCTGGTGCGAAATCAGTGTACCCTGTATCAGAGCAGTTTTGTTATAACCACAAGGTTTCCGTGAAATCATTATGTAGTTCCGAAGAAAGAGTGTTTTGAACTTCAATGCCATAATTAATAATGTTTTATTTTTAAATCTAATGAAGGAAATTTCTTATAGAATTTTTGTAAGGGTTTCGTATACAATGAGATTGGAACACATTGAGAGATAGGATTTGCAGTCTTTGGCAAGTAGATTATAGTCTATCGTTACCATCAACATTAACACTTTTCTTGAGGGATAGGTGGTGAATAATATGAATACAGTGTCAAAGAAACTCTTCGATCATATGGTTTGCTTGCGTCGACAGATACATAAACACCCGGAACTTGGTTATCAAGAAAAAAAAACGGCCGCCATAATTATTGAAGAGTTGAACAAACTCGGCATTGATCTCTCTTCCGGCATTGGAGGAACAGGGGTTATTGGAAGGATTGGTTCGCCAACCAATAGTGGACCCATAGTAGCTTTAAGGGCTGACATGGACGCTATTGCCATTCATGAGGATACGAGTCTTGAATTTGCATCCGAAGTAGACGGCGTAATGCATGCCTGTGGGCACGATGGACACATAGCTATGCTTTTGGGTGCGGCAACATTACTCAAAGAGTCGCTTAAAGCAGGTAACGTGCTCCTTATCTTTCAGCCGGCAGAAGAGGGTGGAGCAGGAGCGAAAGAGATTATGGGTTCTCAGTTACTTAACAAGGTAGACGCAATATTTGCCTGTCATCTGGACAGGCATTACAAAGTTGGGAAGGTGGTCGTTCAGGAGGGCCCCATATCAGCATTTACTGATAGATTTGACATTACCGTTAAAGGGAAGGGTGGGCACGTAGCGCAACCACACGATACCGTTGACGCTATTGTTGTCGCAAGCCTCATCGTTATGTCTCTGCAGACGATAGTATCTAGGGAGACAAACCCTATCCATCCTTCAATTGTATCTGTTGGCAGAATTGAAGGGGGTACCGTCCCCAATGCAGTTGCCGCAAGTGCAACGCTTTCAGGTACGATACGGACAACAGAGATTCATGTAAGGGAGCAGATTATTGCGGGTGTGCAACGTATCGCAAAGGCGGCAGGCACATTACATAACGCAGATGTTAAAGTAGATATTGCTGAAGGGTACCCATCCGTTGTCAATACTGTTGAGGAGTCAACGGTAGCAAGAGAGGCGGTAGTGAATGTTATTGGGGATCAAGCGCTCGTAGATTCGAAATTTATAAGCATGGGAGGTGAAGATTTTTCCTATTATCTTGAGGAAATCCCCGGTTGTCTTGTAAGGATAGGTGCCCAAAAGAGAGGATTGGAAAATATTCCTGCCCATAGCTCTGAATTTGACTTTGATGAAGATGCCCTGGGAGTTGGTGCGCAGTTCCTGGCAGAAGTAGCAAGATTGGCGATTGAACGTCTCTTAACAAAATAAGGGAGTGCATCACAAATTGTAGGGCTCGTTTCCCAAACGAGCCACTTAATAAAAGCTGTTTGAGAGTCAGCCCCTACAATTTATGATCTGGAATCGTTCAAAAGAGCGCATTTAACAACAGAGTTGTGGAAAAATAAACAGTTCTTCGAGTTTGAAACCAGGAGAAATAATGAAACGTACCAGTTTCATTTGACAATCTTGCCCAGCAAGATTGGGTTAAAACAACCGATGGTTCTTTCTTTTTGCTATGGGTGGCCCCACAATTTCAGCAAATACAATGGCATCTTGAAGATCTTTATTTGACTTTGTTTCCCACGGACGTTTTTTTAGAACACGTTCATCCTTTTTGGGATGTGGAGGTTTCGTAGCCTCTTTTGAACGTTCGGCCAAAGAGTAGGTAAACTCCCCAATCTTTTTTCTCTCTTTCGGTTTTGGTTCAACTCTTTTTTGTTTAGCTCGTGGTTTTTTTTCTCCAGCCTTAATCTGTTGCTTTCTCTTCTGAACTTTTGGTCCTCTCTCTGGTTCTTCAATACCAAAAATTTCCTCTAAGAAGTTACTCAGCGGTTCGCCTCTTTCCCTTCTCCTCACTGTTTTCCCGCGACTTTGCTTTCTCGTGGGACCGGTCTTCATCCTTGCCCGGTTTTTCAGGGCGGTGATGACAAGAAATATCACAAATATTATGGCCCAGATTAATTGGCTAAATCCAACATCCATAGATTAACCCCTTCCTTGATTGAAGCTTTCATTGAAATAAGGAAACTCTCGTTTCCGTTATGTTTTTGTGCTATCATCACTTGTCTTGGAAATTGTCGTCCTCATTTCGGTATCCGCCTGAATATTCTTAAGGTGATAGTAATCCATTATTCCCAGATTCCCTTCCCTGAATGCTTGCGAAATTGCCTTGGGCACCTCTGCTTCTGCAAGAACAACCTTTGACCTGTTTTCAACTACCTGGGCTTTCATCTCCTGCTCTCTTGCGACAGCCATTGCTCTTCGTTTTTCTGCCTCTGCCTGTGCAACAATTTTGTCAGCTTCTGCCTGATCTGCTTGGAGTTTTGCTCCTATATTTTCTCCTACATCAATATCAGCGATATCAATGGATAAAATCTCGAATGCAGTTCCCGAATCCAACCCTTTCTCTAAAACCCTTTTAGATATGGAGTCCGGATTCTCTAATACCTTCTTATGGGTTTCAGCTGATCCAATCGTAGTTACTATACCTTCACCGACACGTGCAATGATTGTCTCCTCAGTAGCACCTCCCACCAAACGTTCGATATTTGCCCGGACAGTTACTCGTGCTTTTGTCTTCAGCTGTATTCCATCCATAGCTACCGCATCAATTGTCTGCCTGCCCTTGGTTGGATCGGGGCAGTCGATTACCTTCGGATTCACGCTTGTTTTGACTGCATCGAGGACATCCCTCCCCGCCAAATCGATAGCGCAAGCCCTATCGAACCCGAGATCAATCTTCGCCTTGTCGGCTGCTATTAAAGCCCTTACAACATTTGGTACATTTCCTCTTGCTAGATAATGTGCTTCAAGGAGGGGTGTTTCGTAATCCAAACCCGCCTTTTTTGCCATGATGCGAGATTCTACAATAATCCGAGCGTTGACTCGTCTGAATGTCATTCCAATGAGTTGTGTAAGTGCAACGTTGGCACCTGATGCTAAAGCTTGAATATATAACCAACCATATTTAAAAATTAAGAGGAGAATAATAACGAGAAAAATTAAACCTACAACAATTCCAACTGTTAGCATCTGCTTTGATATGGCAAGCATGGGCATAGTGAACATATTTTCCTCCTGTATATTCTATAATTTTACCGGTTTAACAACTACTCTATTACCTTTTACTTCCGTTACCCTTATTTTTGTATTTTTTGCAATCATCTCACCACCTGAGATCACGTCTACTCTTTTGCCTTTAATATCAGCAGTTCCTGAAGGTCTCAATGTCGTAAGTGCGACACCTTCTGCCGATAAGAGATCTTCTGATCTATCCTCTGCAGAAGAGAACCCTTTTTCTGAGGCCTTTACCGTAAAAGTTTTGGAGAGGATCTTATACCATGAGATAAAAAAGATCGGTATAAAACAGATACCGAGACCGAGCAAAATGTGGCCCAATAAATTTGATATGTGGACATAAGCGAGAATAATGCTCGTAATAACACAGCCAGCGCCACAAAGACCTACTATTGCACCTGGAATAAAAAGCTCAACAGTAATGGCCACTAGGCCAATGATATACAATGTGAGAACAGTTGAAAAACTCATTCTTGGTTTCCATTGATGTAAATATGGTAAAATAATTTAGATCGCTTTTACTACTATCTTGTTACCCTCAATTGCTATGATTTCCACGGTGTGTCCTTTCTCAACAAACTCTCCGCATGTTACAACATCGAACGTGTGATCGTCTACTTCAATTTTGCCTGTAGGATGAAGTGTAGTTAAGGTGGTGCCTCTTTTTCCTCTTAAACAACTTTCAACTTTTGGTTGAGGGGAAATGACAAAACCCTCTTTTGTTGTCTCCTCAGCTGTTAAAATCAAACGACTAAAGATGGGTATGCCAGGCATATATCTTACAAGCATAAAGATAGCAATCCCGCTTCCCAAAAGGCTGCTTAAAATGGTAAAAATATTTTTTGTAAATAGTTCTGTATCGTATGGTGTCTTGGGGAGGGTAAAGTCTTGAAATGATAAGGTAACACCTATCAATATGAGAATAATACCCGCTATTCCCGCGACACCAAATCCCGGAATAATCAAAATTTCTACTGCAAGTAAAGCAATACCGAGAAAGAAGATGATAATTTCCGGTGCCTCGGCAAGTCCCACAAGATGTTTGCTAAGAAAGACGGTAGCCAGACAGAGGACTCCAATTATCCCTGGAAGTCCAAAACCGGGGGCTTTAAATTCCATCCAGAGGGCAACGAAGCCAATTCCAAGTAAAACGGGAGCTATCTTCTCGAGAAATCGAACCATCTCTTCAGACCAGTTGGTTTTCAGTACCGTTATTTTGTCCTCTTCAACACCAAGGAAATCGAGTAATCCTTCTCTGTTCTTCACGATCTGTTTAGCAAAGTGATATTCATATGCCTCATTTGCATGCATGGTGAGGAGTTTTCCCTCTTCAATTATCAGTTTCTTGGACGTAATTCTCTTTAGCTCCTCTTCTGTTAATTCTTTAAGTGTTCTCCCCGAAATATAGTACCCTTCCGGTTTATCTTTCGTTTTGATAAAGTAAACCTCAATCTCTTTGGTAACCATGGCTTCTGCAAGCAAAACAGGATAACCGTTCTTTTCAGCAAACTTTCTGAACTTTGTCCTCAATACGGTTTGAATCTTCTCTCCCACGGTTTTATATCCCCCCTCAGAAGAGGGGACAATAGGCTCGCAATCACCTAACTCTGATTGTGGGGCCATGAAAATTTCGTTACATGAAATTGCTATGAGCGCACCAGCGGAAATTGCTTTGGTGGGGATAAAGGCTACTGTCTTAGCAAAATTAATGTTGCTAATGTATTCTGATATCTCAAATGCCGGTTTTAAACTTCCACCAAAGGAGTCAATTTCTAGTACGATCAGATCAGTGCCACTCTCTTTGGCTATAGCAACTCTTCTTTCCAGAGAGCTTTGCAGTCCTCCATCGATCATGTTGTGTAACGGGATAATAAACACTTTTTGGTAAGGAGTCTGATCTATGGTCCGTATTGGTTCCTTTTTCTCATCTGAGCTGACTAGCGATGGTTGAGCGTAAATGGTAGGGCTAAGGAAAAATAAAAATAGGGTTATGGTACTTATAAGCTTTTTCATAACAAATACTTAGGGTGCATAGCAATTGCTTTGCCTTCTTAGAAATCTAACAGAAATTGTAATTTTTGTCAACTTTAAAAGCCTTATATGAAAGTATTGATTGACATTAACTATTTAGAAAGTTATATATATACTGTTTCATCTCATCAAAAACAACCATTCTCCAGTTAAATTGCCATGTCACATCAACCAAATTCAGAATTAAGAGATAACAGTAGTAACGAAGGGTTTGACAAACCGGTAATGTCTGATGACCACCTCCGTTCTTTGGTAGAAAATGCAGGCGATGGGATTATTGGAATAGCCAAAGATGGATCTATCTTGTCCTGGAACCTATATGCTGAAAAGATCTTTGGGTACAGTAAGGCAGAAGTTGTAGGTAAAAAGATCGATATTATCGTACCTCAGGGCAAGATGGATGAAAAGCAGCGATTACTTGATAAGGTGATAGTTGAAAATGAAGTTGTCAAGAAGTTTGAAACTGAGAGGGTGAAAAAGGATGGAGAAAAAGTGGTTATCAACGTTACAATGTCTCCAATTAAAAACAGTGCAGGTCAGATAGTGGGTACGTCTGAAATATACAGGGCCTTGACTGAAGAGGAGTTTATGAGAAAGAGGATTACTCAATTTGAGAAGCTCATTTCTATGGGGAAATTAGCTGCTGAGATAGCACACCAGGTCAACAGCCCACTTGGTGCAGTAATGGGAAGGATACAGTTGCTCTTAAAGAACATCGACAAATTTGACAAAAAGATATTTATAAAGAATTTGGAGCAGATGCTAGGCAGTTGTGACCACATCCGGACTACGATAGGTAGTCTTTTAGATTATACCAGAAGGATAGTGACGAAAGAACCCGTTTGCATTAATGAGGTACTAGACGATTCTTTAAAGATGATGTCCCACAGATTAATGATTAAGAGGATTGTACTTCGCAAGAGTTTTTTAGAAAATCTCCCCTCAATATTGGGAATTAGTGGTGAGTTAATCCACGTATTTGTTAATATTATATCCAACGCGATTGATGCAATGGAAAATGGTGGAGAGTTAAAGATTATGACCGATGTAATAAAAGCATCTCCGTCGTTGGATCATGATAAGGTCCGGATTTTAATAAGTGATAATGGGCATGGAATTTGCACTGGAAATGTTCAGAAAGTCTTTACCCCTTTTTTCACAACAAAGGATGTTGGTAAGGGTACGGGGTTGGGCCTATCAGTTGTAAAAAGAATTGTGAAGATGCACAAAGGTGACGTGGATGTAATGAGCAAAGAAAAACAGGGAACCCAATTTATATTCACTTTTCCGGTTTTGCATGATGATGAAAAAACAGACTAATATACTCATTGTTGAAGATGATTTAAGCATGAGAGAATTTCTTAGTGATCTACTTGCAGTCGATTACACGGTGGATTGTTCCTCCCATGGCGGGGATGCGAAGAAGAAGCTGCTTGACAAATCATACGATCTCGTCATAACGGATGTTATTATGCCAGAAGTTAGTGGTATCGAAGTACTTAAATATGTGAAGGAAAAGTGCCCTGAAACGTCGGTAATTGTGATCACGGGTCATTCGACGATTAAACAAGCTGTTGAGCTTGTCAAGTTAGGAGCAGATGATTATTTTAGCAAACCATTTAATATTGATGATATGTTGCTTGTAATTGAGAAAACCTTGAAACACAAGAAATTTCTCAATGAGCGGAAGAGATTAAAAGAAACAGAGGGAAAACCGAGCATCTTTCCCGAAATAATTGGGAAAGCTAAGATCTTAAAACCAATATTTGAGATGATGAGAAAGGTTGCGGAGACTGATGCAACCGTCTTGATTCAAGGTGAGAGTGGAACTGGGAAGGAACTTGTTGCACGGGCAATTCATGAGAAAAGTCCAAGAAATGGGCGCTCCTTTATTCCGATAAATTGTGGTGCTATCCCTGAAACTTTACTGGAAAGTGAGCTGTTTGGACATGAAAAGGGAGCCTTTACGGGTGCTTTGGTAAGAAAATATGGCCTATTTGAGATCGCGAATGAGGGTACTATTTTCCTAGATGAGATTGGGGAAATGTCCCTTACATTACAGATAAAATTGTTAAGAGTGTTAGAAACAGGAACTTTTAGACATATTGGTGACACGAATGACATAAAGGTTAATGTAAGAATTGTTGCAGCTACAAATAAGAATTTAAAAGATTCTGTAGAAAAGAATGAATTCAGAGAAGATCTCTATTATAGGCTTAATGTATTTCCCATTACGCTTCCCCCACTCAGAGAGCGAAAGGAAGATCTGAACTTGCTTGTACACTATTTTCTCAAGAAGAATAAGTTAGATGAAAAAAACGTCAGTTTCACAGACGATGCCTTCAAGGTTTTAGAAAAGCACAATTGGCCAGGAAATGTAAGGGAACTGGAAAATGTTATTAAGCGTGCTGGCATCCTTTGTGCGGGAAAAGAAATTAACATTGAACACTTACCAAGGGAAATACGGTACGTTGATAATTCGGCTCTCTATGGAAGCGAAATTTATGAAAAAACCTTTAAGGATGCAAAAGCAGAATTTGAAAAAAACTATCTCGAACGACTTTTAGAGAGGACCTCATATGATATAACCAGGGCATCAAAATTTGCTCAAGTGACAAGAGCATATGTGTATGAAATGTTAAAAAAATATAATATAGATTATAAAAGAAAATGAATACATTTCCATCAATTCCTATCGTATAGATTCCTTAACTTTCACCATATTTTAAGAGGACTCATTATGCAAAGAAAAAATCTATGGATGCTACTCTGTTTGTTGATGTTTGCTGGCTGTGCTACTTTTGATGAGATTCAAACAGGATCTACATTAACTGCAGAGAATAGATTGGAGCTTCTCAATGGGAAATATAGGCTTGCTACCCCAGATGTCCTAGAAATTAATGTTCAAGATAATCCGGAAATTGGGACAAGGGCAACTATTGCACCTGATGGAAATATCTTTATGCCCCTTTTGGGAAATGTATATGTTGAGGGGTTGACACTTTTGGAAGTGAGAAAAAAGATACACCAGGAGCTAGGAAGGTACCTGAAAGATATTCCAGAGGAATCTGTTTCCGTCCAAGTACTGGGATTCAATAGTAAGAAGGTTTATGTCTATAGTTATGGAGGTGGTAGTGTACAGGCAGTACCCTTTACCGGTGATCTCACGGTTCTAGACGTGATTGCACAGTCTGGGGCATTGACACGGAAAGACAATTTTAAGAAAATAAAAGTGGTTCGGGGGACAAAGGACCCTAACAAAAATCCTCAAAGGCTTGTTTTGAATTTGAACGATATCATAAAAAACGGGAGGACAGAGAAGAACATTGTTCTCAGACCAAATGATGTGGTGTATTTACCACCCACAGTTGTAGGAATGATTGGTTACAAATTAAAAGATTTTCTTTTTCCGGTACAACCGGCTCAACAGCTTGGCAGTACTGTTGGCGGTGTACAATATAATGGTTTAGGCTTTAGTGGACCAAAGGGGAGTGGTAGTCCCACGGGTAGTAGTTTTCGATAAAAATTTATACAATAAAGTAGAAAAAAACAACAATTCGTTATTTCACTTCATTTCGATATCAAAAAAACAGAATATTCGAGCAATATTTTCAACAAAAATTTACACATTTCAAGTTACCATCTCTTTCTCTCTTGAGAAGACAAATAGAGCAAATATAGCTAACTCATTCCGGCTGTTTAACTTTACGTTTAAACTGAACCAATCTGAGTTGATGAGAAACGCGATGGCATGTCAATTGCCTTGTATCGTGTCATAGATATTCTATGTCTAACCATGACAGTCATATGAAATTGATTTTTAATTGAGAGGTGAATTTCATGAGTAGGAGATTGACTATTACGCAGATAGCTGAAAAGGTTGGAGTAACAGCCCGTACCATTAAAAGATGGGAAGATGCTGGTAAAATTAAGAAGGCTAAGAGGGATTGGAGAGGATGGAGGGTTTACGAACAAAAGGATGCGAGAGAAATAATAAAATTTCATGAAAGGCTAATAATGTAAGATTAAAATCCGATAATAACAGTTGTAATAGAGATAAAATTTTTTTAACTTTCGTAGTTAAATTATTTTTCATGACAGAAAAAAAAGTAACAACTTTTGATTTGCAGAAATTTTTGCAATTGATCGTTAGGAAAAAGTGGTTGTTGATTATCCCAACTCTAATATTTTGTTCGGGATCGGTCTTTTTTGCATATAATAAGCCAGAAGTATATGAGTCAAAGTGCGTGCTGATCGTAGAAAAATCTAAGGTACTGAGTAATGTATTGTCTGAGCGAAATGTTCAATTGGATGCACGGCAATTACTCCAAGCAGTTAGAGAAAGAATGCTTGGATGGCAATCAGTTACGAAAGTCATTGAGGAAGTGGGACTTGATGAGGGGATAGCAGCTGATGATATGGGCGCATTAGAAAAAGTATATCGTAAAATTCTCAAGAAAGTAAAGCTGCGTACAAAGAGCCATGACTTCATAGAGGTTTCCTATTCAGGGAAAAATCCTGAAATTAATTTTGGAATAGTCAATGGATTGGTCTCAAACTTTATGGAACAGAGCTTGAAGGCTTCAAGAAGCGAAGCCCGGGAAACGTTAGAATTTATTGGGGGAGATCTTGAACGACTAAAAGGGGTTCTCGATGAATCGGAACGGAAGTTTCGGATGTTTGAAGAGGAACATATTAATGATTTACCGGGGAATGAAAACAGTGTCTTACCAAAATTTTATACAGCCAAAAGTGAATTAGCAGAGGTTCAAGGTGAGATAGTTGCCCTTGAAGAGAAGTTGAAATTTTTAGAGGATCGCAAAGCATCTGAGAAGAAAAAGATAACTGGTGAAGTGATTAAAGTCCCTAATCCTAAAGCGGAAGAACTGAATGAACAGATAACAGACCTGGAAATAGAGATAACAATGTTACGTTCAAAGTATTATGACGAACATCCACGTATTGCCCAGAAACAAAATGAGCTTACATACTTAAAAAAACTATTACAAGAGGAATCGGAAGTGGTTGTTACCGAGGAAAAGATTGTAAACAATCCACGGTATGAAAGCATGGTAGAGAAGGATTTCAATCTCAGACTGGAGTTGAGTTCATTGAGGAGCCGTCAGAAAGAGATAGAGCGTAAAATAGATAATTTTAGACCATCTGTTGAAAATATACCTGAGCTCAAACAGAACCTGTTTGAATTACAGATGGATTACGAGATTAACAAGAAACTTTATGAACAGCGACTTATGCAGAAATCTAAGGCTGAACTGGTCCAAGAGATGTCACTGGATTCAAAGAGCAATCCCTTTAATATAGTCGAACCAGCCAGGATTTCCTATGAACCGTTAAAAGGTGACAAGATAAAAATTATTATGATGGGAACTATCTTGGGGATTGGTTTAGGAATAGGCCTGATTTTTGGTCTAGAACAAATTGATTCAAGATTTAAGAGCATAGAAGAGATGCAAGAATATCTAAATGTTCCAGCTATCGGGATGATACCCACTATTGTTATCCAATCGGATACAAGCCATAAGATCAGGAGTAATGCATTCTGACCTAATTGCACCCCTGAAATTGAGTAAATTTTTTTCTGTAAATTATTTAAGCCTATCCGGTTTTTTCAGTTAAGCAGGTCTACGAGATAAAGGAAAGAGACGAGGAGAATTTGTATGTATAAAGAATTCTATCACTTACAAGAAAATCCATTTAATCTCACGCCAGATCCTGCTTTTCTCTATTTTAGTAAGGCGCACCAAAAGGCTATGGCATATTTGACGTATGGCCTTGAGACTCGAAAGGGCATTATACAACTTACCGGTGAAATTGGAAGTGGCAAAACGACGATCTTAAGGGCTATTCTGGCAAAAAAAAAGAATAAATTGAAATATTCATTTATTGTAAACCCTCACGCGACATTTGAACAGCTCCTGAGAATGATGCTTCATGATCTATCTGTAATCGATGCCGAGGTAGAGGATACGAAGGATCTTTTGTTGCATAAATTTCATAATTATCTTAAGGAGCAGTTGAAACAGAATTTACCTGTTGTCCTCATCTTTGATGAGGCGCAAAATATCGAGGTGCCAGTGCTTGAAGAATTACGAATGCTCTCAAATCTTGAAACTGACAAACAAAAACTTGTTCAAATTGTTTTTGTCGGACAACCAGAATTACGTGAGATTTTCGCTTTACCAAGCCTGAGACAACTAAAACAGAGGATAGCTGTGGCCTGTCATTTATCCTCATTAAATAGAGATGATACTGAGGGGTATATAAATCATAGATTAAAGGTTGCTGGTGCTAATGGGGTGCCGGTCTTTACTCAACAAGCATGTGATGAAATTTATGCTTATTCTAATGGTATACCACGTCTCATAAACACAGTTTGTGATGCTACGTTATTGGCTGGTTATGTTGAAGAAAAGAAAACAATGGATGAATGTATTGTAAAGGAGGTAATAAGTGGGTTGGAGGAAGACCTCATCTAAAATAGCGGTGAACAAAATATCCCTTGTTATCATGACATTTTGTGGTGATAATACTATTCAGCGGAGTATCTAGATGTCTAAAATTGAAGGTGCATTAAAAAAAACCGAGAGTGAATCAAAAAAACGTAAGAACCGTGAATCTGCTTCCTCTCTTGCAAAAAGGAAAAAGAGAGAAAATGATCCAATAATTCATGGGACAAGTACAAAGGATCAGCATTTGAAACTTGACAGCAAGATATCAGGGGGTGAAAGTTATATTAAGACAGCTATTGAAAAGAGAGGAGAAGGAATTCCCTCAAGGTATGATTCTCTTTCGATCAACAGTCAGCAAGAAACTCTTTCACAGGCTGCAGAGCACATCATTCAGCAAACAGAAGTAATTGGGTCAGTGAGGGAGACACATTCATTCAATCCTACAGTAAAAATAGATGGTAACAATGTGGATGAACATATAGTATCATATTATGACTTTCTTGGAAAACAAACCTGGGAAGGTCCTGTTATGGTTCATTTTAGACGACTGCAGATATCACTGAAGAAAGTGTTGAGAAATGTAGAAAGAAGCAAGGTTTTAATTATTGCAAGCGCAACTCAAAAGGAAGGGAAGAGTACAATAGCACTGAATACGGCAATTACATTATGTAATAACAAAAATAAGACAGTTATTATTGATTGTGATCTCCGTAAACCTTCGATTAACAGATTGCTCGGGTTTAACTCTGACAAAGGTGTATCTGACTATCTTTCTGATGACCTCGATCTTAAAGAGTGTGCTGCTAGTGGATTAATACCTGGACTAACCGTAATCCCGGCAGGTAACAGACAAGTGAACGTCTGTGAACTGCTTGCATCAGATAAGATGGGCCATTTTGTTTCTCAGCTGAGAGAGCAGTTTGATTATGTGATTATTGATACTCCACCTGTTCTTGCTTTTCCTGACACTGCTATCTTAGCCCCTCTCTCAGATGGAATTGTTTTTGTTATTAATAATAAAGCAACAAAGAAGAGCCTTGCAAAGCGAGCTATTGATACGTTGCATGAATGCAGAGTAGTAGGTTGTGTAATGAACAGGTGTGAGATATCAGTTTCCGAGTATTATGGCTATGGTTATGAGTATGGGAAAAGTTCATGAAATGGGGTTATATGTTACAAGATTAAGATATTAATGAATACCTTAAACCTTCAGCTTTGCTGATGGCCCCAGATATGCTATGCAGTTATAGGAGTGATTTGGGATTACGATAAAAAATACCTTCTTATTTTGAAAAGGATTTTATATGTTTTTATCATGCTCGCATGCTGATAATTGCTCTATTTTATGTTAATAAACTGTAATGTCTAGAATGTATATTATATAATCTGTAAGAATGTTATGATAAAAGAGGCAAGCAATTGCTGTGAAAATTTTGTAATAGTAGTTATTAAGTATGGCTGGTTGCAGGTACCTGTTTGATCGATATGGCAGGTAAAATAAATAAACTTAATGGTGACATTTTCCTCAATATATGGTGCTGTATTTGCTCTTTTCCTATTTGATGAAATTGTGTATAATTTCGTGTTAGAATTTAAAAAAAATAGAAGAGGTATTTATTAATGAGCAATGAAAAAACAATTTTGTGCATAGGTGCAGGTTATGTTGGCGGGCCGACTATGGCGATGATTGCTTTGAAAAATCCTGATTATAAAGTAATAGTTGTTGATATTAATAAAGAACGAATAAAAGCCTGGAATTCTGATAATCTTCCAATTTATGAACCTGGATTGTTGGAAATTGTACGCAAGATACGTGATAAAAATCTTTTCTTCAGTACTGACGTAGAAAATGGCATCAAAGAAGCTCATATAATTTTTGTGAGTGTTAATACTCCTACAAAAACGTTTGGTTACGGAGCAGGTTATGCAGCAGATCTGCAATATTGGGAAAAAACAGCCCGACAAATATTGAAGCTGTCTAATGCAAGTAAGATTATTGTGGAGAAAAGTACCCTGCCTGTCAAGACAGCAGAAGCCATGGAAAGAATACTTAATTCGAATGATAATGGTATTACCTTCGATGTATTGTCTAACCCGGAATTTCTTGCTGAAGGTACCGCGGTTCAAGATCTTGAAAATCCTGACAGGGTGTTAATCGGGTCCAGGGAAACCGAATCAGGATTAAGAGCACGTGAAAAAATTGTTCAGTTATATTCTGCATGGACTGACAAGGAAAAGATACTAACGTCCAATGTATGGAGTACGGAATTATCAAAGTTAGCAGCGAATGCATTTTTAGCTCAGCGTATTTCATCTATTAACAGTATTGCTTCACTTTGTGAAGAAACGGGAGCCAATGTTCATGAAGTGGCACATGCAGTCGGAACTGACAGCAGAATAGGCCGAAAATTTTTACATGCAAGTATTGGATTTGGAGGGTCTTGTTTTAAGAAAGATATATTTAATCTTGTATATCTTTGCAGGCACTACGGATTGGATGAAGTAGCTGATTATTGGGAGAGTGTTGTCAGAATGAATAAATATCAGACGGAGCGGTTTGTTCTGAAAATGTTAAAGTCGATGTTTAATACTATTGCCGGAAAAAGGATTGCCTTATTCGGTTTCGCTTTTAAAGCAAATACCGGTGATACGAGAGAATCTCCTGCAATTTACGTTACTAAGAAACTGTTAAAAGAGATGGCCAATGTTGCTATTTCAGATCCAAAAGCACTTGAAAACGCAAAAATTGAGCTGAAAGAATGTACAGAAAATGTTGAATATTGTTCAGACCCCTATGCGGCCGCGAAGAATGCTCATGCGATTGCGGTATTAACTGAATGGGAGTGTTATAAGACTTTAGATTATAAGAAAATTTTCGATGCAATGGAGAAACCGGCATTCATTTTTGACGGTAGGAATACGTTGCCTCACAAAGAGCTTTTTGAAATGGGTTTTAATGTCTTTCCACTTGGTATGCCTGAATTAAGCCATTTTTAACTATATCTTTCATACCTACCAAGAGAATTTTAGTATTGGATCCCTTGTGAAAGCAAGGTTTATCATCCTGTACTTGAAAAAAAAGATACATGGTAAACGAAGTTTGTTTCTGCTCTGAATAAAATCTCCAACTATGATAAAATTGACAGTGAAATGAAAGTTTTTGTTACAATGCCTTGATCTCTTCGGTATTCTTTGACTTGCTCAATTTTATCTCATCTATTATCAATTTCGCTTTCTTTGATTCAGGAAATGTTTTGCTAATTTTTAGTACCCGTTCCATTTCTGTTAATGCCATCTGGTGTAACCCCTTTTTATAAAATACTGCACCCAGATGATACCGTATAATAGGATTCCAGGGCGCAACTTTAACTGCAATTTTCAACTCTGTAATAGCCTTTTCATACTCACCATTCAAATAATATAACCATCCGAGAGTATCAATGATTTCTGCATTTTGAGAAGCAAGGGTCTTCGCTTTTTTGCCTAAAGTCAAGGCATCGTCTAATTTGTCTTGTATTCTTGTCGCATATAACCAGGCAAGATTGTTGTATGCTACAGGAGAAGAAGGATTTAGTTCGATAACTTTCTTATAGGCATTGATTGATTCTGTCAATGAACCCTTTAACTCTTGTAATACACCAAGATTCAGGTAAGAGCTAACATTGAGCTGGTCGATTTCTACTACTTTTTTATAATGAATTACTGCCTCATCAGTTTGTCCATTACGATAATAGAAGTCTGCAAGTTTATTATAGATGAATGATGATTCAGGAGTAAATTCTAAAATTTTGTTACAGATCTCTATCGCTTGAACCGTCTCACCCATTTCAAATAATATATCTGCCTTGGCATAATATGCAACTGTATTCGATGGAATGATCTTTGCCAATTCCTCATATTCTCCTAGAGTAGGGCTGAACCATTGAGTACTGGCAAATGCAATGGCACGACACAAATGATTCACAACAGTTTTCTCTAATCCAATGGTATCTTTGCAATGTGCTATGAGATCAACAAATCCGCTTTTCTGTGAGTCGTTTAGGTTTCGTATCTCTTGTAGAGCGAAACTTGCACTTTCATACTCACCCCGTGATAAAAAGATGTATACAATACATAAGTTTGGAATAATACTATTCGGTTCAATAGCTAATGCCTGAGCACATGCGTTCCTTGCATCTTCATACTCACCTTGTAAAAGATGTGCAATGGCAAGATTGCACCAGAATTGTGCATTTTCTGGAAAAATTCTTACAGCTTGTTTGTATAAGACAACAGATTTTTCGTACTGTTCCTCATGGAGGTACAGGATACCAAGGTTGTATGCGTCTATGAAGGTCTTATTATTTTGTAATGCGATTTTCAGCTGGTTGATAGACTCAGGTATATTATTATATAAGTTTATTCGTGAAAGTAATGTGAGAGCATGTACGTTCTGAGGATTGATGTTTAAGACTTTCTGAACCATATCTTTAGCCAAATCTAACTCTTTTAGAGCCAAATAAGTTCGTGTTAATCCAATGCCTGCCTGCACGTTATGAGGGTCAGTATCAAGAATCTCTTTAAAATTCTCCATCGCAGCTTGATGATTTCCTAACAGGTAATATGAATTGCCTAGACCAATACGTGCTTCAAGAGTGTCGGGGTTAATATTCAAGACAGCCTGGTAAAGGATGTTTGCTATATTTGGTTGGTTATGATTCATGGTAACGTTGGCAAGGCCCAGGTATGCAGGTATGAAATCGGTATTTATATCTATTGCTTTGTTAAATTCTCTTTCTGCTTTTCTTAACAACCCCTTTTTTAAGAATGCTAATCCCAAAATGTTGTGGAGTTGAGTGTTTGATGAGTCTTTTTCTAATCCCAGTTTGCAGTTATCGATACATTTATCAAGATTCCCTTGTTCAAGCTGTACCCTTGCACTATTCAGAATCTCTTCCAATGAACCTCCATAACTTTGAGAAGTTATTGGGAGTTGGTCATCATTCATTCTGAATTTTTCATTTGAAAGATTAATTGTCCCTAACAAATTGAGTGCAGTACGATTTTCAGGGTCGATCTCCACAACCTTTTCAATCACATTTTTTGCTTTTTCTGAAAAGCCTTGCTTGAATAAAAGAGTTGCAAGATTTAAACGAGCATGAACCGAGTTGTCATCCATGCGAATTACATCTTTGAAGAGTGTGATAGCTTCATTTTGTTTGTTAGCCAAAAGGTAAGCTTCACCCAAACCGTTATAAGATGAAACAAATTCTGGCCTCCGGTTTATAATATCTTTATATACCTTAATAGCTTCTTCCTGTTGGTGTGAGGAGGTATAAATAGTGGCGAGGAGCAATTTAGGTATGAGGTTATCTGGGAATATGGATATGGCTTTTCTACACTCTTTTAGAGAGTAATGAAGAAAGCTCTTCTTTTTCGCAATTATTGCTTTATTGAGTGCTAATGTGATCTGTTTACCTTTTTCAATATCCTGTTGACAAAGATCTATGAAATCGAGATACTCTTTCTTTACATCAGATGTGAGTGATGAGGATGATTTTATGATTTTTTTCGCTCTCTTTGCCTTGCCACTTGATGCGAACAAATTTGCTACGATAATTTCTACAGCAGGCTCATCGCTTTTCAGGTCAAGGGATTTTTGACCATATAAAATAGATGCGTTTGCTCTCTTTTCCTGTTGATTAGCGACAGCTAGACAGATATAGAGAACCGGGCTAGTTGGATCAAGTTTGAGTGCCTTATTGAATAAATTAATTGATTCTTTTGTCTCTCCTTGCAACAAATATAAGCTCGCTAATTTGTAAGCAGGTATATAATTGGGATTTAATTCAAGCAACTCTTTGAGATAATTCTTTGCTTTAGTAAGTTCATTTTGTTTGACAAAAAGATTTGCTAAGAGCATCATTGTTTCCAGATTATTCTGATTTACTGAATGGAGCGTTTCTAATGTCTTTATCGCTTCCTGGTTATTTTCATTGAGTATATAAGCTTTGGCTAAATTTAAGTAGGTATTTGTTGAGTCTTTATCTAGTTCAATGACCTTTTTGAATTGCGCAATACCTTGCTCAATATCACCCTTTCTCATATGTGCTAGACCAAGGATGTCATATGCTTTCGTTGTCTTGGGACTTTTTTTTATAATCGTTTCACACTGCTTAATACATTTGTTGAGTTGACCAGCTGAAAGAGTTAAGTAGGCAAAATTGATTTCACCCAATGACGGTTTCAGTTCAGCAATTTTTCTAAACGATTTTGCAGCTGATTTGTAATCTTCTATTTTGAGGTATGTTGAGCCAACAATTTGCAGGGTATCTACGTTATCAGGATACATCTCTAAAACATTTTTACCAATTTTGAGTGTTTCTTTATGTAACCCCTCGCTTTCAAAGAGTCGTGCAAGCCCAATTTGGGCAGGAAGGTATTTAGGGTCAATGTTTATTGCAGATTTAAATTCCGTCTTAGCCTCTTCATTTCTACCGTCTTCAGTAAGGGCGAGAGCAAGATAATGATGTGTTTCTGGTAGAACGGGAAGTTTTAATGTTGACTCCTTTAATAAAGGAATGGCCTTTCTCAAATCTTTGTTTTTTAGAAATACGCATCCTTTAACAAAATATACGATAGGCGGTATGTTTGCTGAAGAACTCAACCTAATTGAGTGCTCTGCCTCACTTAATGCGCTGTCAAATTGTGCAGTTTTTAAGAATAGGACAGATAGCTGTGTGTGCGCATCTTTATAGTCTGGATTTTTCTCTAATAATTCCTTCAAACAGGTAATGGCCTCATCAAGTTTACCCCGATACTCATATATTCTAGCTAGAAGAAGTTGGATGTCAGAATGATCTACGTCAGTATGAGACAAGACCTGTTTGCATTGATTTTCTGCCATATCAATGTTACCGGTTTGCATGTATAATTTGGCAAGAGAAATGTGAGCATCAATGTTCAAGTTATCGATCTTAAGAGCATCCTGATAATCTTTTATTGCGCTATAGCGTAAGCCAAGTTTTAAATGTATATTAGCCAATAATGTATAAGCTTGGAAAAGAGTCGGATTTGTTCGTATTAACGTTTTGCACGTTTCCTCAGCCATTGATAATTTATTGAGAATGGATGATTCATCCTTCCCAAGTTTTTGAAGCTCAATTGCAGAGGTTAAATATATGTATGCAAGCTGGATAACGGCATCACTAAATTCTGGTTTAATCTTCAGCGCATATTTCATTTCTGACTCAGCCTTTTCAAATTTTTTCAACTTAAAGTATGAAATTCCCATGTGATAATGAATATTGGCATCGTTTGGGTTTTTGATTAACTCCTTTTTAAATTCCTCTAGTGCTTCGGTATGTTTATGTAATTTTGCATAAATGAGACCTTTTTCTAAACCCTCCTTATTTGGAATACGGTCCTTTACAAATAAAACAAATAGTGCCAATGATGAACATCCAATAATGAAAACCGGAGTAAAAACAAAGAGTGTCCAGAATTTCCATCGTTTTGTTGTATTTTTATCACCTTTTTTTGCGAATTTCATAACAACTAAAGCTCCTTTCCAGTATTGTAGCAATTTGAAAAATTTCGAGTATCAAGTATAGAGTAGTAATCACTGTCATAGTGAGAAATTACGTATGTACAAAAAGCATCAACCATCATATGTTACACCAAAAAATAGAGGTGAAGTACGACAGTATATGGGTGAAATTTTACTATATAATAAGAGCAATTGTCATACCTATTACTTCATAATATGTAAAAAACATTGTAAATATAGGCATAGGAATTTCAATATTATCTAAATTATCAGCGAATAAGCACCAAATAATAAATCCCAAACAAGAAACAAATCCTAATAAACAAACACAAAATTCTTTACCCTGTTAAATCATTAAATGATGAAGTCATTACAACAACTTTCAGAAGTAGTTGTTTATTAAGACAAATTAAATTAACGGTAAATATATATTGAACAGGGCGAGCAGGTTAGTTTAGGTCGTTTTCTGGTTGCCGACAGCAAGCAAACACTGGAATTTGTTTGTTGTTTACGATTTGAGATTTGTAATTTTTAACTCCTATTTCGTTCTGATTTGTCCAGGTTATGCATAATAAGGATCCAATGATTTTGCCGAAGGACTTGTTGATATGTCAATAGATGGTTAGTCGACAAGCCAGCAAGGTATGCTGGCTTGTCGATGGAGTGGAATACCTGTTCTGAAGAGGGTTGTTGCTTTTTATCAATTCAGATGTATAAAAAAAGTCTCAATCGGTAATTTTATGATCGATTTCCTGAGAAAAATCACTCTGCTCTTCTTGGGCGATTGCCCTTATTGCAAAGTAATATGTTCTACCAACGTCAAGGAAATCTATAGTACTCCTTGTTTGGTTTCCAACGATAGGTTGAACATAATCATAATTTTTGATTTTATTTCCACTATAGCTTGTATGTCCGTAGTGTATTTCGTATCCGGTTATGTTAGGTTCTGAATTTGCAATCCATTCAAATGTAGCACTCTTGACTGTTTGAATAAATTCGTCATAGTTTATAATATTGTCACCGTCATTGTCACCATTTGGTCCATTATTATCATCAATGCTTCCATCATCAAGAGGATCAAGACCTTGAGAAACTTCCCATGTATCTAACATTCCATCATCATCATCATCGATATCCGTATTATTTCCTATGCCATCGTTATCCGTGTCTACCCACTCCGCTTCATCGTCAGGAAAAGCATCTTCTGAATCTGTAACACCATCCCCGTCAGTATCAATAGTACCTGGATATACATAATGTATTATCAATTTAGGACATTTTGATGAATC
This sequence comes from Candidatus Scalinduaceae bacterium, assembly GCA_965222815.1. GTDB lineage: Bacteria > Planctomycetota > Brocadiia > Brocadiales > Scalinduaceae > SCAELEC01. The sequence continues at coordinate 1,283,511 of CBDCUS010000014.1, read as the reverse complement.
TGATGTAAAGTCATTTGAATAAAAACGGGAGGCAACATTGGAAGTAGATCCAGAAGCGAACTTAATCAGAACGTACAAGTTCTCAGAGCTATTTACCTGTGCAAATTTAGTCAGATCGGTAACACTCCATCTTACCCATCCAAAATATGAAGGCATCGATAAGGTAGCTTTATCAGTTGGTACAAAATCTCCTCCTGCAGAATTCCATTGTTCGGTATTATTGTAATTATTCCACGTTAGCTTAGCTTCAACCAATTCTGTTTGTGTTAATAGATTGATCTCTAGTACTTGGTCAACAGGGTCTTCTCCGATAGAGTTATCAAAATAATAGAGATCAAGGTATGCGTCTGTAATTATTGCAGAATCGTTTAAATCTGAAAAATCAAAACCGAGAATCCCTCTCCGCTGATACCCCTTGATTGCAGTTTTTACTTGGATGCTCGTTTTAGTTCCAAAATTGTTGTTTGATGATACACCATCTTGAATAAATGTATCTATACTGGATGGTTGAATCGTTAGTGAACCAGGTAGTTTGTCGAGTTCGTCCACAGAGCCGTCACAGTTATTATCGATACCGTCTGAAAGCTCTGGAGCACCCGGATTGATTGTGGCATCGATATCATTGCAGTCGTCGATCTCCAATGCGAATCCATCGTTGTCATTGTCTGTGTATCCTTCGTCTACAGTACCATCGCAGTTGTTGTCTACCTTGTCAAATATCTCTGTGGCACCCGGATTGATTGCAGCATTGGTATCATTGCAGTCGTCGATCTCCAGTGCGAATCCATCGTTGTCATTATCTGTGTATCCTTCGTCTACAGTACCATCGCAGTTGTTGTCTACCTTGTCAAATATCTCTGTGGCACCCGGATTGATAGATCCGTCGGTATCGTTACAGTCGTTGATCTCCAGTGCGAATCCATCGTTGTCACTATCCGTAAAACCTTCGTCTACAGTACCATCACAGTTGTTATCAATTGAATCAAATATTTCTATAGCAGCCGTATTGATTGCGGCATTGGTATCGTTACAGTCGTTGATCTCCAGTGCGAATCCATCGTTGTCACTATCCGTGAAACCTTCGTCTACAGTGCCATTACAGTTGTTATCAATTGAATCAAATATCTCTGTGGCAGTTGGATTGATTGCGGAATCGGTGTCTTTGCAGTCGTTGATCTCCAGTGCAAATCCATCGTTGTCATTGTCTGTGTATCCTTCGTCAACAGAGCCATCGCAGTTGTTATCGACATTGTCAAATATCTCTGTGGTACCAGGATTGATAGAGGCCTCGGTATCGTTACAGTCGTCGATCTCCAGTGCGAATCCATCGTTGTCACTGTCCGTGAAACCTTCGTCTACAATACCATCGCAGTTGTTGTCGACAGTATCAAAGAGCTCTGGAGCACCTGGATTGATTGTGGCATCGGTATCATTGCAGTCGTCGATCTCCAGTGCGAATCCATCGTTGTCACTGTCCGTGAAACCTTCGTCTACAATACCATCGCAGTTGTTGTCGACAGTATCAAAGAGCTCTGGAGCACCTGGATTGATTGTGGCATCGGTATCATTGCAGTCGTCGATCTCCAGTGCGAATCCATCGTTGTCGTTGTCCGTGTAACCCTCGTCTACATCACCATCACAGTTGTTGTCAACCTTGTCAAATATCTCTGTGGCACCCGGATTGATAGAGCCGTCGGCATCGTTACAGTCATCAATCTCAAGGAAATATCCGTCGTTGTCGACATCTGTTTTCTTATTAGTATAGAGTATTGTCAGCTTAGGCTGTTTTGAAGGATCTTTAGTAAAATTATGAGAATAGAAACTTGCAGCAGCATTGATGTTTGTTCCAGAAGCAAATTTGACCATTAAGTGCATAATCTCCGATGTGTTTTTCTGTGCGTATTGAGCGAGTTCAGTAACTGTCCAGCGCACCCACCCTGAACTTTTGGGCATTGATGCAGAAGCCTGGTCTATTGATGTAAAATCACCACCTCGGACAGCCCATGCTTTTGCATACTTATAGCTGTCCCACGTTACTTCGCTTTCAACAATATCTTGTTGTGTTAGTCTCTTAACTTCAACTATTTGGCCGACAGGGTCATTACCAATTGAGCTACTGTAATAGTAGAGGTCAAGATATGCGTTGGTAATTGTTGCGGAATTGTCTAAATTGGAGAAGTCAAAACCAACTATTCCTCTCCTCTTATAGCCTGTTATTGCTGTCTTTAATTGGATACTAGATTGTGTACTAAAATTTCTGCTCGATGATTTTCCGTCACGGATATAACAATCACTGTGAGGTGGTTGTATCGTTAATGTGGCTGGATCTAGTAAAGAAGATTTCGCTTTTATTGTATTAGAAGAATAGGTGATGATTTCATGGTTTGTTCCGTCGTTTGTTACACCATATACGTAATATGTACCGGGGCTCATATCTGTTGTGTCCCAATAACAGCTCATTCCTGTACCTTCAGGAGCAGCAGCACACTCACCATCTATTGCTGTTCCATCAAGTCCACTACTATCCGTGTCGTAATAAAATGCTGCTGTTACAGTATCATCTGGGTCTTCTAAATCGTACGTTATTGGGTATGTGTCTCCAATCAATATTTCACCATTTGCTTCTCCTTTTTGTTTCGTGAGGTTTAGCGTTGGTGAGACATTTGTGTTAATGGTATAATTTATTGTCAATTTAGGGTGCTTTGAAGGATCATGTGTGAAGTCATGAGAATAGAAACTTGCAGCAGCATTGGCGTTTGTTCCAGAAGCAAATTTGACCATTAAGTGCATAATCTCCGATGTGTTTTTCTGTGCGTATTGAGCGAGTTCAGTAACTGTCCAGCGCACCCACCCTGAACTTTTGGGCATTGATGCAGAAGCCTGGTCTATTGATGTAAAATCACCACCTCGGACATCCCATGCTTTTGCATACTTATAGCTGTCCCACGTTACTGCGTTTTCAACAATATCTTGTTGTGTTAATCTCTTAACTTCAACTATTTGGCCGATAGGGTCATTACCAATTGAGCTGCTGTAATAGTAGAGGTCAAGATATGCGTTGGTAATTGTTGCGGAATTGTCTAAGTTGGAGAAGTCAAAACCAACTATTCCTCTCCTCTGATAACCTGTTATTGCTGTCTTTAATTGGATACTAGCTTGCGTACCAAAATTTCTGCTCGATGATTTTCCGTCACGGATATAAGTATCAGTAGAAGAAGAATAGAGAGAGTTGTCAGAGAAAACATAAGAGGGGTGCAGAAAGGTCGTCAGGAATAGAATAAAGAATATTGTGTAGAAGGAAGAGTTAAGGTACAGTGCTCTTCCTTGTCTAAAGAAAGTGTAATAAAAAGACATAACAGTATCTCCCAGTTTTAGCCCTGCAATTCACAGCGAAGGTTTTCACTTGAGAGCGCTGTTTTTGCCTGGCAACACTGCAACCGTATCCAAATATAATTGACTTAGGTCAGTGGTTTTGCGTCCTACTCTTTCAAGTAGTTTGCCGTTTTCAGGTGAACGAAAGTGTTTTTAGTCAATACATATGCATCTCCTTAATTATGTGATGATTCAGAATATTGACTCTATTTATATTTTGTTGCTCATTGCGGATTCATTATATTTTCTCCTGAAAAAAGTGAATTCTTTGTTTCATATTTTTCGAATAAAAAAGCTATATCAGTCAACTGTTTCAGTTTTGTAAAAAGGGAGAAAACCCTTATTCGTCCACACTCCGCCACATGCAATATTCGTTGAGAAAATCTCTACCCATCCATCCACTATTTCAATATTAATCTTTTTTGAAACTTGTACAGTTTTCATCTCCTTTTGATCCAACATTTCTACTATAGCGGGTATTGGCCTATCACTGTTTTCATGAAACTGAATTTTTATATAATTTGTATTCTCTGTTGGGTTGATAATGCTTAACTGCATGTTTCCAAAGAAATATGGAAGTACATAATGTTTAAGCCTCCTAACGGTAACATGAATTTGTGATGAAGTTTTCCCATTTGAGACAGTAATAAGGCTATCGCCTTCCTGATTACCTGTAATGGTAAAAGAGGATATACCTGACTCATTAGTCTTGATACTGTCTGTTTCAATTGTGATAATGGAAGTCTCTTCTGTATTTATTTCAATTTCTGTACCTTCGATGGGTATTCCATCTCTGTTCATAATAAATGCGGTTGCATAACCAATTTCACCCAGATCGAGAAGCATATTGATGGGATCTAGAGTAAGTTGGTTATCATAAGAGATTGAAGAAGTGCCTATTACCTCCTGATCAGCAAATACAATAGTACAGAGGCCTATGATCCCAATAAGAGTGAAACAGATTACGAGATTTTTCAACACTCTTAGATGAAAAAAAGCATTCTTGATAATTCTGTAGACTACTGAATATTTTTTTAAAAGATTTGAGACATCTCCTATGAGGGATATGGTAGTAAAGGGTATTACAGAAGAATAATTTGAATTTCTGGATTGTTGAAAAGGGCAACATGAGTCCATAGTATGATATACCAATATTAGTTTGGTAACACAAAAACCTGAGAGAGATACAGGATTAACTTAATACCTTATTCCCCATCCCTGAATATCAGTGGATTGGGAACAACAATTTTGTGTAATAAAGTAAAAATATAGATCTGAACAAATATTAAATTATAGACAACTTATATTTACCTTAACATTGCTCTCTTTACTGCTAACTATGTCGAGCTTAATTTACTTATCGTCACAATTTTCTGTAAATTTAATGAAGAATTGTCTTTGGAAGAATTTTGAATATGAGTGATATCTCTATTGAAAATGTCTAAGTTTAAAATATAAGCAGAAGTGTTAGCTTTGCCTCATGGAAGTGATATTGATTGAATTTACTGCGAAGGAGAGGAAGGTACCGGTTCAAATCATAACGTACCCCTTTTCGTCTCTTAAAAACATATATTGACCAGTCCCTGCTCCGAATTTACCCTGAGAAATAAATGTTATTTGTTGAGTTCACAATAGTTAGTTTTTATTGAATATCATACCTTCAACACCTTAATTAGTAAAAAATTTAACAGGGCAGACAGGGACAATCTATGGCAAAAATTTATAATATGCGAATTACAATTTTTACCAAAAAAAACCCTAAATCGTAATTTTTATCCGACGATTTTACTGGTGGGCGTAAATCTGAAAATCCCGTTCTGACTCGTTCTGATTAGGGTATTTTGTGATTAAATTATTGTAGTCATCTATGTCAATTTTATATAATGAAGACTTTCTTGAATGTTACAGATTTAGTCAGGCCTTAGGAGTGAGAGTATTATTGAAAAAAGATTAAGAATCACTTTGAGAAAGTTTTTCTGTAGTAAGCATAGATAGGGTAGAGAGCGGAGGAGCTACTGCTTCAGTTTTTTAACTTGATTGACCATTATCATCCTATAGTATATCAAAGTGAGGGGAGTACTGGATTCTTGAAAAAATGATAGGAGGAAGCATTTGTTAATTCTGCAAGACACTATATTAAAACCGATTTAGTTTTCGGTTTTACTGGAAACCAAATCTTGGTTGCAGTTATCCCCGTACAAAAGGCGCCGAGGACTTTACTCGCTCAATTTTATACCTGATTTTATCCGAAAACCATTATCAGATGAGTATAAAAGGCATTTGTCCATTTCAGTGATTTTTACAAAAGTGATACCGGTAAAAGACCGTAACTGTTTGCAGTTAGTGAAAATCAAGCTAATTCGGTAATTCAAAAAAACAGTACTTAGGGGAGATTTCTTGGCTCAAATTTTAAAAAGAGTGAAACTCTACATTATTGGTTTTTTTGGTTCATCTCTTGTTAGGCTTCTGTTTTATACTATTCGAATTGAAGAGAGACCTCATAACTATCCCAAGCAACAAAAAGTACAGGGGAGAAGGGTTATCTATGCCTTTTGGCATCCATTTATGCTGATCCCAGGGTACGCTGCAAGAAATTTAGGAATAATGGTTTTAGTCAGCCAACATTCGGATGGTGAATACATTGCTCAGGTGATAAAGTGGTTGGGCTACTGTGTGGTAAGGGGCTCTACAACTCGGGGTGGTGGGAGGGCAATGCTATCAATCATAAAGAGTGCAAGAGAGTGGGGAGCTTTAGCAATTACCCCAGATGGTCCAAAAGGACCGGTCTATAAAGCGCAATCAGGGATAATTTATTTGGGCCAGAAAACAGGTTATCCAATAATTCCAATGTCAATTTGGAGTTCAAACTATTGGACTCTTCCGAGTTGGGACAGATTCCTCATTCCAAAGCCGTTTTCTCAGGCAATTATTAATTATGGAGAACCGATAAAAATACCTCCTAAACTTGTTAAGGAGGAGATAGAAACGTATCGTATGTTGCTAGAAAAAAAACTTAAAGAAATGACCAGAGAGACTGATGGTAAAATTAAAGTACCTGAAAAATTCTCATAATGTCATTCTTCGTTGCATAAATAACGAGGGATAGAATTAAGGCTAATCCTATGTAATTGGCGATTACAAGGGTCTTCTCACTAACAGGTGAACCTTTTATCTTTTCAATTCCAATAAACAGGAGGTGTCCTCCATCCAAAACGGGGACGGGCAAAATATTGAGAACGGCAAGATTGATACTGATGATAGCGAGGAAATAGACAAGTTTTCCAATTCCAGATTTTGCAGATTCATAGGATGCCTGAGCGATGAGTACGGGGCCTCCCAATGCTTTTGTTGACAATTTTTGTGAGACAAACCCTTGTAGTGTCATATAAATTCTCTTTATATTTATTATTGCCTTCTGGGTCCCAATTACACACGACATCAACAGTCCGTATTTCCGTGTAATCCTCTTCTCTTTTAATCTAATCCCCATTCTACCTTGGGCGCTATCTTCACTCTTAATCGGTACAATTTGCTTCTCGATTCTTTCATTGCCACGCGTCCAAGCAATCTGCACTTGTTTGCCATTGCTTGCTGCAATGATCTGGAGAAGATCTTCCCACTTTGACACCTCCTCACCATTTAACGATACGATTGTGTCACCAGGTTTTATGCCTATCTGTTCTGAGGGAAAACCTTCTACTGTTGCATCCACTGTGAGTCCGTAGCTAGGGGTAAATCCGTTCAGAAATTGTTGAACGGTTTCTGCGCCAGTTTTGTTCCACGCAATAAATTTTGTATTGTGATCTCTAATTATCTCCAGTTCAATATTTCCATCAGGCAAACTTGTTATCGTATTTACCAATTCAGAGTAACCTGCGACAGGTTGTGCATTTACTTTAACTATTTCATCGCCTTTTTTGAGTCCGATAGAACTTGCTAAGCAATCATATTTTATGCTATCAATCTTTGAAGTTGTGCAGGAGAGTCCTATCATCCATCTGGTATCTACTGACGGTGTTATCTTGAGATCAAGCTTTCTGTCGTTTCGTAAAACAGACAATACCAGCTCTTTTCCCGGGTTTGCTCTTTCCAATTCTCGAAATTCATTTTCCGTTGAGATACTTTCACCATTAACTGCAATTATTGTGTCTCCAATTTCCAATCCACCTTTTTGAGCCGGTGCATCAGAGTTTCCAAATGAAAAGATCTTGCCCACTTCCAAGCTGGTTGCTGGAGCGATTCCAATGCGTTGAATTCCAAGTGTTGGATCAAATCTAGGGACAATATTAACATCTTGTATCTTTCCGTCTCTTTCCAATTCCACCTTAATTCCTTCAGGTGAGTTATTGAGGGCTATAGAGACAAAGACATCCTCAAAATCGGGGTTAGAGATATGATCAACTTTAGTAATTTTGTCACCGGGTAGAACGCCTGCTTCCCAAGCAGGCCAACCGGGTATGACCTGCCCTATTTCTGAAGTAACAAAAGGAACTCCTACTCGGAAGGCAACGATAAAGGCGACAAACGCCAATATTGTATTACAGGTAACACCTGCAACGAGTACGGCTGCGCGCTGTCCCGGTCTTTTTGATGAAAATTCCCATTCTCCACCAGTACACGTTTCATCTTTTTGTTCACCGGCAAGTTTCACATACCCACCTAAAGGAAAGAGGGAGAGTCGGTAGTCTGTTTCTCCCACTTTTTTTCTTATTATGGCCGGTCCAAAACCCAATGAAAATGCGAGAACGCGTACGCCAATCTTTTTTGCTACCAAAAAATGACCAAGTTCATGAACAAAAATAAGCAGTCCTATTCCAGCGATTACTAAAACAACATTGGTTGATATACCTAAGAGAGGCATTTCATTGTCTCCTTACGTGCATAATCATCAGCAAGCATGATATCTTTTATATCAGGGTCTTGTATAAAGTTATGTTTCTGTATAACCTTATCGACCAGTTTTGTGATATCTGTAAATTTAATTTTTCTCTCTAAAAAAGCCTGAACGGCTACCTCATTAGCAGCATTCAGTGTTACTCCCACGGTGCCTCCTCTCTTTACAGCTTCAAAACCTAATTTCAACGCTGGGAACTTATCCGTATCAGGTTGTAAAAATGTGAGGTTTGCAAGTTTGGCAAGATCGAGGTTTTTCACATTGCCGTTCTTCCTATGTGGATAGGTTAATGCGAATTGGATTGGTACTTTCATACTCGGTAGTCCCATTTGTGCAATAACAGAACCATCACAAAATTCAACGAGTGAATGTATGATTGATTCTGGGTGGATGATAACATCGATCTGTGATATATCTAAATTGAAAAGCCATTTTGCCTCGATAATTTCTAATGCCTTATTCATTAATGTAGCGGAATCAATTGTTATTTTTTGCCCCATTTGCCAGGTGGGGTGTTTAAGGGCTTCTTCCAGAGAAACCTCGGAGAGCTTATCTTGCGGGTGATTACAGAACGGTCCTCCGGAAGCGGTAATGATAACTCTTTTTACCTCATGAGGATTACCGGCCATCAGGGCTTGAAATATTGCACTATGTTCGCTATCTACCGGGAGGATTTGTACACCTTTCTCTTTGGCCATTGACATGATTAAGTTACCAGCCATAACCAACGCCTCTTTGTTAGCAAGTGCCAATGTCTTACCGGTTTTGATTACTTCAATGGCTGCTGGGAGACCCGCGGCACCCACGATTGCAGAAATTACAATGTCTGCTTCTTCTTGAGAGATGATTTCACGTACACTCTCCTTGCCTTTACGGATATGAACAGACGTTCCATTCACCCTTTTCTGTAAATCATCAATCCACCTCTCCTCAACAAGAGAAACGCTTTTTGGTTTAAATTCATTAATTTGCTCAGCCAAGAGGTCCCAACGGGAGTTAGCAGTTAAACCGACAACATTGAAATGATGGCTAAGATCTCTGATAACTTCTAAAGCACTTGTTCCGACAGAACCTGTTGATCCAAGAATAATTACATTTTTCATTTTTTAATCGATCTTATTGTTATGACTGTAAAGATACTATCTCTTCAAGCAGCGTTGAAACCATCTCGCTTTCAGGGATTTTCCGTATTTTCTCTCCTTTTCGAAAAAGAAAACCGAATCCGTTTCCTCCAGCAATACCAATATCAGCGTCCATAGCCTCTCCAGGACCATTAACCACGCAACCCATAACTGCGATTTGTATAGATTGTTTTTTCGCAGGAAGACGACTTTTTACTTCATCAACAATTTTTACCAAATCTATTTCACAACGTCCGCACGTTGGACATGAAAGAATTTCAGCTTCAGTGCTTTTTGCTAAACCGATGGCTTCCAATATCTTATATCCCGCTCTTACCTCTTGGTGTGGAGGTCCTGTGTACGATACCCTTAATGTATCACCAATCCCTTCTGACAGAAGCCCTCCAATGCCAATTGCAGATTTTATCACGGCATCTTCAGGAGAACCTGCAGCAGTTACCCCGAGATGTAGAGGATAATCACATTGCCCAGCTATAGATCGATACGCTTGCATGGTCTTTTGGACATCAGATGCTTTCAAAGAGATTATGATATCCTTAAAACCTAGTGACTCAAAATGTTCACAATATCGTAATGTTGTATCGACCATTAATTCGACTAAATCTGTCTCATCTTGCCTCTGATCTCTAATTGAACCTGAATTAACACCTATTCGAATCGGGATATGTCTCTTTTTTGCCAAACGCACTATCTCTTCTAACTTCTCCCTTTTTTGCATATTACCAGGGTTGATCCGTATTTTATCAACCCCCTGATGTATCGCTTCTAAGGCAAGATTGTGACCAAAATGTATATCTGCAACAAGTGGAATACGGATCCTCTTTTTTATCTCACCCAGGCACTTGACTGCCTTGACATCTGGTACTGCAACCCGAATAATTTGGCATTTCAGAGACTCTAACTCATGTATCTGTTTTACCGTTGATTCTATGTTATTTGTGGGGGTCTTTGTCATTGATTGGATAGAGATAGGAGCATTTGCACCAACCTCTAAGGAACCAACAGTAACCAATCTTGATTTGCGGCGTGTTATCACGAATACAAAAACCCTTAAAAGGTCTATCTGCGAAAATACAACGATTTATGAGTATTGATTATATAGTGTGGACTGTTACAGTCAAACAAAAATATTTACGGAATTGTTAATATCAGTGAGTGGTGTTTCCGTAAGTGTCGACAAGACAAAAATACTTGACACTTTCAGATAGGTATTTATATAGTATAACATGATACTTGACACCCTATTAAGAAATTTAAAATTTTAACATATAGTTTGGAGAAATGTATTGGCAGCACCAAGGATAGATACCTCTGTTGAAAATTTAGCGGGAAGTCCTCATTTGCAAACGGAGGATACATCAGGGCAGAGAAGAAAACAGAGGAGAAGACCGTGGTTGAATCCTACTCGGTTTAGGTGGATTTCTCAGATTGCGTTTATGATTGTTTTGATATTTATAGGATGTCAATTCTATTTTTTTGTGCGTTATTGTGAAACTGGTGGTACCTCCACTTTGTTTTCAAGGCCACCAGGGATAGAGGCGTGTTTACCCATAGGCGCATTTATGAGCCTCAAATATTTCTTAGGTACGGGGAAAGTAGATCCTGTTCATCCCGCTGGTTTCATCATCTTTGCATCGATATTACTTACATCATTTCTGTTTCAGAGGGGGTTCTGCAGTTGGATATGTCCGGTAGGTACCATATCTGAATGGGCATGGAGATTGGGAGATTGGATAAAATCAAAATTCAACAAGACCGTCAGATATTGGGTCGAGAGGTTTCCGGTTAAACTCACATGCGGTTTAAGCATGATAACTACCCCTATCATCGTATTGATGATCCTAGAGGTTATCAGCTTTAGCTCTTTCAAGTCTCTCTACATTTTTTCTCATACACTCTTCTATGTCATGATCTCTTTTATTGGCATTGCCCTGATTGCACCATTTGCTCTTCCAAGAAAAATGTGGCCGTCTCACATTGAAGATTCGATTGCGCGTGCCTGGAAATATTCTATTTTCGCTTTTTTTGCAGTCTCAATCTTAATTAAGATGCCGGCACAGCAGCTTGAGATTATCTTTACCCGTGCGCCATATATGAAGGTTGCGGATGTCATGATGTTAAATTTTTTCCGCAACCTTTCCTTGCTTGCCATAATAGTCTTGTCTCTCCTTTTTCTCTTTTCAATTTTTAATAAGAACTATTGGTGCCGTTATTTTTGTCCGTATGGTGCAATCATCGGTGTCTTGGGGTGGGCAAGTACTTTTCGAATTGTAAGAGACAGTAAAACGTGTATAGATTGCGGAAAGTGTACCAAGGCGTGTCCTGTTTTAATTGAGGTTGACAAGAAGAAGAATGTATATAGTCAAGAGTGTTGGGCATGTTATGACTGTGTAGATGTGTGTCCGGTAAGTGGTGCCCTTGATATGAAAATTGTGGGGATTGGGAAGAAGGTACATTACGCAGTTTATGCAGGTCTTGTTGTTGGGTTATTCGTTATTTTTATGAATACGGCACGTTTTACCGGACATTGGCATAATAAGGTAACATTAGACGAGTATATGTACAGGATTTCAGAAATCGATGATCCAAAGTACAAACATAAGCAAGGGAAATTTGAAATTGAGTAATCCATTTCATAATCTGATACGAGAAGTAAGGGCCCTGGATCAATATCACAAACCGAACCCTCTTCTAGAAGACCTTCACTTAGATGCGCTTGATGGCGATTATCATTTCACAACCTCACGGGGAACTCTCTTATTGATGAGTAGGGTGATTGAAGATACGCTAAAACTGCACAAAAAAAAGTGTTCTTTATATACAGGATTTCAAGAGTTAAGTAGATTTTTGGTATACAGTGAAAGATTTATTAAATTAGCTGATTACGCTGACCAAATTTTTGTCATTGGTATTGCAGACGAACCTATTAAGAAAATTGCGTATAATGTGCACTTTCTCACCGAAAATGCCGATGTTATACGGGAAAATTGGATATCTATTATTACGAATAATAGGATCCATATTTCCCTCATTGCCGAAGAGGTTCCTTCCCGAAAAAAACATGAAAAGTATGTTGGGTTCTACACGAACAGCAGGGCCGTAACCGAAAGAGCTCTAGGGATTTTGAAAAGTAACAATGTGTTGAGCCATGAAATTGCATCTGCTAAGCAAACCTTTTTTAACATCTAATTTGTTAAATGGCCGATTCCAGATTTACTGTCCTTGCCGTTAGTACACATCCTGATGATGTAGAATGTGGAATGGGTGGTAGCATCTTAAAACTTCTTAAACTTGGTCACAAAGTCCATGTTGTCGATCTTACAAATGGTGAACCTACACCACATGGTGAACCAGAACGGCGGAGAAGAGAGTGTGAGGAGGCGACCAATTTATTAGCTTTAACCAGCAGGATCACTTTTGAATTTCCTAACCGCTACCTATTTGACAATGTAGAGGTTAGAAAAAAAGTAGCGGAGGTTATTCGTAATGTTAAGCCAGAGATATTATTTCTTCCATACTGGGAGGATGCTCATCCAGATCATGTACAGGCGTCACAGATAGGTGAGGCTTCTAGATTTTACGCAAAGCTTACCAAAACTGACATGGCTGGGGATCCGTGGTATCCGAAGCGTATTTTCTATTATCAATGGACCCATCTGAGAGTACAATTTACACCCGCATTTATTCTTGACATCAGTGACGAATTTGCAAAAAAGGTAAAAGTGGTCAAATCGTATAGGTCTCAATTTGCCTATTCTCAAGATAAATGGAAAAGCGTGTCTGGATTACTGCATACGTATGGGCGATATTATGGTCAACTAATTGGTACTCGATATGGAGAACCCTTTGCCTGCCGCGAAAAGATAGGATTGAGAGATATAGGAGGAATTATATAAATAGATGCATCCATTGAAGGTTGGTAAATTACCCGCAGGGCTCCTTGGTGATTTAATAGACTCTCTTGCGTGCAGTGACGAAAGAGTCATAGTCGGACCAAAAATTGGTGAGGATGCAACGGTGATTGATTGTGGTGACAGATACCTCATTGTGAAAACTGATCCCGTTACTTTTACGACTCATGAGATAGGGTGGTATACCGTACAGGTTAATGCAAATGATATAGCAACGATGGGTGGAACTCCTAAATGGTTCCTAGCATCTATTCTCTTACCGGAAGATAAAACAGACGAGAAAATGGTAAGGAAGATATTCTCGGACATTAATAGTGCATCCGAAGAGCTGGGCATAACTCTTTGCGGTGGCCATACGGAAATAACGCATGGTTTAAAGAGACCGATAGTGTCCGGACATATGCTTGGTGAAGTAGATAAGGGAAAATTGGTGAAGAACACGAATGCCAAGGTTGGTGATGAAATCTTACTCACCAAGAGTATAGCACTTGAGGGTATGGCGATTCTTGCACGGGAAAAAGAGAGCGAATTATTAAGGAAATACGATAGTTCCTTTGTCAAAAAGGTCCAAAATTTGTTGTATAATCCTGGTATCAGTATTGTAAAAGATGCACTTATAGCAAATCAGAGTGGAAATGTGAGCGCAATGCACGATCCCACCGAGGGCGGATTATCGACCGGATTATGGGAGCTGGCACATGTTGCCAATGCTGGTGTTATCGTATATGCTGAGAGGATCAAGTGTATCGGGGAAGTAAGGACCTTGTGTACTGACTTCGGGCTTGATCCGATGGGTGTAGTTGCATCGGGTGCGTTATTGATAGTTGTGGACCCTTCTGTTAGTGCATCAGTTAAAGGAAATCTCCAACAGGAAGGAATTGATTGTGAGGTAATCGGTAGGTTGACGAATAGTGGGGAAGGTTTGAAGATCGTTAAACAGGGTAGAAAACAAGACTTATCACTTTTTGAAAGAGATGAAATTGCGTCTCTCTTCCAAAGATAGTGTTTTCAGAAATCGATGGTATGGGAACGATCTCAGTTTCTGTTTTTTTTCAACGAAGCATAATACGCATGATCCTTTTACCTTGACATCTCTTCCTATAGTCTATAGAATCCGTTGATATGACCGGATACTGTACAAACCGGTTCGCTTTTATTCCTAAAAAGGATTGTTATCAAGTACATATGGTAAATTAGTCGTTGAAGTACTGTTCTCTTTCTGGTAAGGTAGTGTTCATTGGACTATACGTAGATTGTATATATTGCGCTACTCGTGAGGTATCTGTTTGTACAATGAGTATTTCTGATTCACGGGGGTATAAGATATGCAATTAATCTGAAATTTACCCGTGATCTTGGATTTAGAGAGACATATCTTTTAATTCTTCCTTGTCATATTAGATTGAGGTGTTGCTGCTACAATTATGAATGACGAATATAGAAGACAGCCAGATTTCAAATTTGATAGCCTACAGCTTGAGCCCTTCAAAAAGTATATCATCCCAATCGCGATTATTCTTGCTATTATCATCATAGGATACTCTTCCATTTACACGGTGAAGGCGAATCAGGAAGCAGCAATATTGAGGTTTGGTCGGTATATAAAGACTCTTGGCCCCGGGCTACATGGTAAGTTGCCATTTGGAATTGATAGGGTCTACATTGGAGAGGTAAAACGAATTTATAACGAAGAGTTTGGCTACAGGACTAAGCGTTCTGGTAGAGAGAGTGACATAACTTATGATTTTAGAGGTGCTAAAGATGTTTCCCTGATGTTAACAGGCGATAGAAACTGTTCAGTTGTCAATTGGGTTGTAAGGTATAAAATTAAGGATTTGAAGGCATTTCTTTTCAATGTAAGAAATGTAAGGGACACCATACGAGATGTTTCTGAAGCGGTTATGAGAACAACCATAGGCGATAGGTCAATAGATGAAGTCTTGACGATAGGGAGAAGGGACATTGAAGAGATTTCGAGAGAAAGGATGGAGAACCTCCTTGATTTGTATGGTTGCGGAATAGATATACAAGTGGTAAATTTAAAGGGTGTTGATCCGCCAGCCGAGGTAAAAGACGCATTCGATGCTGTTAATAAGGCAGTTCAGATGAGAGATCAGATTATTAATGAAGCTGAAGGGAAAAAGAATAAGATAATACCGGCTGCCAGAGGAAAGAAAGAGCAGGTTATTATGGAAGCTGAGGGCTATAAGGTAAAGAGAATAAATGAGGCTACTGGTGACACCAAGGCATTCCTGGCCATCTGGAGGGAGTACGAAAAGGAGAAAGATGTGACCAGAAGAAGGCTCTATCTTGAAACAATGGCGAAAGTGATTCCCGAATGTGAGGAGATCTATATAATCGACAAGGATCAAAAAGGAATATTGCCGTTTCTTAACTTGGGGGAAAGTAAATTACCACAATGAAACCACGCGCGCAAATCTTGATAATAATTGCAATAGTAGTAGTGGTCGGATCCATCATCCTATGTGCTAGCTCATTTTACGTAGTAGATGTAAGAACGCAGGCAGTGGTAACTCAATTTGGTAAGCCGGTGAGAACGGTTACGGAACCCGGTTTACATGTAAAAGTTCCGTTTATACAAACGGTGAGATATTTTGAGAAAAGGATTATAGAGTGGGATGGAGAACCGAGCGATATTTTAACAAGGGATAAGGAAAATATTGGTGTTAACACGTGGGCACGATGGAGAATTATGGACCCCTTGAAATTTTATACATCTCTTGGATTGGAAAACAGGGGGCAAGGGGTGCTTGATGAGGTTATAGAGTCAGCAGTAAAAAACGTAGTCAGTGCATACCCCTTAGATGAGATCCTCAGGGATACAAATCGAAAACTGACCTATACCACAGAAGAGTTGGAGAAGGCTGAGCTTCAAAAGAAAATCCATATCGATAAGGGGAGAACGAATTTGGTAAAAGAGATTCGAACGATGGCAAATAAGGGGTTGACGGAAAGATATGGTCTCGAATTAGTCGATGTAAGGATTAAGCACATCAACTATGTATCGACAGTCATACCCAAGATATTCGATAGGATGCGTTCAGAAAGGATGAGAATAGCGAGCAAGTACGAATCTGAAGGTAGGAGGGAAGAGGCGGAAATATTGGGCCAGATGAAGAAGGAGTTGGAGGGAATCGAATCTGAAGGCTACAAAGTTGCTATAGAAACTAGGGGTGTAGCAGATGCTGAAGCAATTAGGATTTATGCGGATGCATATAAAAAAGCTCCTGAATTCTATACATTTACGAAAACCCTGGAGACCTATAAGAAGACTATAAGCAATAAGACCCGTTTGATTTTGAGTACTGATAGCGATTATTTTCAGTATCTAAATAGTTCTCTGGGCAGAGCGGAAAAGGAGAAACCTGATGCTGATACGTTTTCCCATCAAATAATTGAGGAATAGTTAGTTGCAAGGTTACGGCTTCCGTTTTCTTGCAAATGTTACTAGTTGTTGATGAAAGGATTTGAAAACTAGAGATAGTTTGTGGCGAAATGGTTTTCCTTTGCCACGGTCTGAGACTGCTCAGGTTCCTGACACTTGTGGTAAGTTCCGGAAGGAAATTTTAAAATTGGGTAGTTGTTACTTATTCGTACAGTGGATTGTACCGCTAGCCAACATACACTTCACAGCTGCTCCGAAAGCAAGCCATTTCTCAACAATTACGAACATTTCACTTTCAAACCTCTAAGATATCACGGTTTTCTCTCTAGAGCGAGAAGACCGACTTTACCTATCATTCATATACGATATGTATCCGAGATCACCCTTAGATTATGAAACGAAAAGTATTTTTTACTATTTTCTGGCCATATCCTGCATCTTACACCTAATCTTTATCTTTACTTCAGCTAGTTTGAGTCAATTTTTTAAACCGAAGTTTAGTTCCATTGCTGATGGCTCAAAAAAGGAGGAATATATAGTTGAGGTCTCATTTGAAACCAAGCAAGAAGAGAGAGAAGAGGATGAAATCCAGGAAATTGTAAAAGAAGAAGAGATTGAGAAAAAGCTGATTGAAGAGGAGGAGAAGAGGGAGGTGTTTGTTGATACATCAGAGAAGGTTACTAATGAGACACCTCAAGACGACACTGAGAAGATAGGGGAAGTTGGTTCGGTTGCTAAGGATATGTATGCAGGGCAGGAGGATATGAATAGTGAACCCAGATTAACGGATGATACTCAGGAGCATGTCGTGGAGCCTGAGTACCGAACAGCCATACTACCCCAGCAAGCAGATGTGCAGCTTGAACCACAGATACAGACACTATCTCCCATGGAAGAGGAGAGGGAGAATAGATTTCAGGAGGAAGAGATCCAGGAGGAAATTGTAGCGAGTACCACGGTCGAAACTGCTGAAGAGGTAGAGGAGAAGAGGGAGGCGCAGGCGATTGAAGAAAGCGATACCCTTATGAACAGTGAAGAATCTTTGGAAAAGAGTGTAGCGAAAGTAATTGATGGGGATATTGCTCATGATCAAAGTGAGAAAGATGAAGAGTTGGACATAGAGACCACTTCATTTGATTCAGATGTTGTTGTTCCTCAGAACATGCCAGTCCAAGAGAATTTGGATAATGAAATAAAGACCGAAGAAGAAGTTGTTGCAGAGGATGATAAGGTAGAGCTTGAAGCAGAGGCAGAAGATGTTGCGCTACAAAAGCGGGTAGAAACAGTCACAGACAAAGAGCACATTAAGCTGGTATCCATACCGAAAGAGAGTACGAATCAAATTGCCAAAGATTATCATCAGGAAGAGGTGCAAGAGAGTATGCAAGAAAATATTAAGAGACCAGAAGAGCAGCTCAATACTATTTCACCCAGTGATACTGTCCAGGCTCCTTTTTTTGAAGATAACATTTCAAATGCCCCAGTCCAAGGTAGCGAGTCATTTAATATAAAAAAGCACGAATATGCGCCCTATTATAAACACATACGAGATAAGATTAGGTTGTTTTGGTTAGTGCAGTATGGTACCGATGCATCGATTAATCTGGTAACCAAGGAGTATAAACCCGTAGTTGTTGAATTTAAGGTTTTACCTTCCGGTAAGATTATTAATGTCGTTATATCGAAAACAGCTGGTAATGATCTCCTTGCATCCAAGGTTCAAACATCAGTCCAGAATACAATGTTGGACAAATTCCCCGATTACGTTAATGAAAAGTTTATTAACGTAAGGTTTAATTTTTACTTTTTTTAAGACTTGGAGGTGATACGGTGGAGTGGTTAGCGGGTGGAGGTCCGATAATGATACCTCTGTTTATCTGTTCGGTGTTAGCGCTTGCCGTAATACTGGAACGTGCGATAAATCTGAGAAGAAATAACATCATAAGACCGGAATTGGTTGATTTAATACACTCTTACAAGCGGTCAGAGGACATTCAAACAATCTTCGCTAAATGTAATCTGATAAAGTGTCCTTTTTCCAACATTATTAAACGTGCAATTATAAACGAACATCTGACACGAGAGGAGAAGGTATTAGATATTCAGGCGGTAGGCAGACAAGAGGCAAGAGCATTGGATCGTATGTTGATAGTATTGGAAATTATTACAGCAATTGCGCCAATCCTTGGGCTATTAGGAACTGTTCTTGGGATGAGTCAGGTCTTTGATGTGATATCTGAGATCGGATTAGGACAAACAAAGGCCTTTTCAGGGGGGATTGCTCAGGCCCTCAGAACAACCATCATCGGACTGAGTGTGGCAATACCATCCCTCATTGCGTACAGTAGTTTTGATAGGAAAGTAGATAATATGATACTTGATATGGAAAAATATTCGATGGTACTTCTCAATAAACTCTATTCTGCTGGAAAGCAGGACGAAGAGAGCTTACGTGGAATAAAGAAGAGGGCATCGAGAAAGCGTAGTAAGGAGTAAGGTCTCGTTCTCATGGTAGTTTCTTTTTTGTTGAGAAGAAAGGATATTTTTCTAACGTAAGAGTGGGCTATTTTTTTAAAGTGTTGTGTGAGTCAGATCACTGTTCTGGAGGGCAGGACACGTTTTAGATAATATAGTGAAATGTTTGTCTTTATACCCTTTTTCTTGGAATTGATGTGCAATTTAGACCAAAGCGATTTATAAAACCAATAATAAATATTGCTCCATTGATCGACGTTCTCTTTTTACTGTTGATATTCTTTATGGTTACTTCCACATTTATCGAACAACCAAACATCAAACTGGAATTACCCTCCACACAACATGCTGAGACAAGTCACACTGAGAAAACGGTATTAATGCTCGCCAGGGATGGGAAATTGTATTTAAAAGAGAAGCTTATTGAGGCAAATGAGCTTGAAAAAACTCTGAGGAGAGTGATCCTCGATACGGGAGAAGAGGTACTTGTTTTAAAGGCTGATAAGTTTGTCCCTTATGGTGACGTCGTTGATGTTATGGATGTTGCAAGAGGAGCAGGGTTTAAGAAGGTAATAGCTCCAACTATAACGGGAAATGAGACAAGAGAGAGATAATAGGAGGTTTAGAGTGTATACGGAGAATTTTAGAAACTTAACAGATCTTATGAAGAAGCTCAGGAGCGAAGGCGGTTGTCCATGGGATAAAGAACAGACTCACGATACCTTAAAGTCGTGCTTAATAGAAGAGGTGTATGAAGTGGTCGATGCAGTTGAGTCTGGTGATCCTGAGAATTTACAAGAGGAGCTTGCCGATCTCTTTTTTCTTATAATTTTTTATTGTCAAATATCTGATGACAACGGTATCTTTGATCTTAACAACGTCATGGAAGTCTGTTTTGAGAAGATGACGAGGAGGCATCCCCATGTTTTTGGTGGAGAATCTGTTGAAAATGCGGGAGATGCCCTGGCGCAGTGGAACGAGATCAAGAAGAGAGAGGTGGCAGATAAGAAGAAAAGTACGAAAACCCAATCGGTTATCGGCAACATACCGAAACATTTACCGGCTCTTCAAAAAGCTCAAAAGGTTCAGAAGAAGGTTGCACGCGTTGGTTTTGATTGGGAGATGATAGATGACGTTGTTGCCAAAGTTCAAGAAGAGTTGGACGAGGTGAAGGAGGCCATTAGGGGGAAAAAGGAAGAGCATATTGAAGAGGAAATTGGTGATTTACTCTTTGCGACCGTGAATCTTTCAAGATTTCTTAAGATGGATTCAGAAGGATTGTTACGAAAGAGCATTGCAAAATTTATTGATAGGTTTGTGAAGATTGAAACACAGCTCGCCACATCGGGGAAAAACATAGAGGAGTGTACGTTAGCAGAGATGGATTCAATGTGGAAGCAAGTGAAAATGAAGTAAGGTTCAGGAGAAAGTTTATGCTATCTTTCTAAATTCTACGGTTGAAGAGCTGTTCATTTGCTGTGTTTAACGTTTCTCGATAGAGTGGCAAATTGAGAGAAGTGTTATGTTTCTTTCTGGTATTTGAACCGATACTATTTTATGATAATTATGGTGGGAAGATCAAAATTTTTGATGGAGAAATCGTACATGTTGAAGAGAAACAGAACCATCCCATATCTTGTGCTACTCTTTTCCTGTTTCGTTTTGCCGCGTTTCTGCGTGGCTGACGAGGAAAGTGAATCGGCACCCCAATTTGCAGTAAATGATATAACTCATAATCTTACGGGTATTATAATATCTGAAGATGATTTAATGAATGTAATCAAGGATTATCGTACTGTTTTCATCGGAGAGACACATGATAATTACCGAGCGCATCAGGTGCAATTGAAAATCATTAAAACTCTCTTTGGCGAATCTGGAGGTGACATTGCAATAGGGCTGGAGATGTTCCAACGAAGATCGCAGGAAAAACTAGATGCATTCGTTTCTGGAATAATGGCTGAAAAAGAGTTTCTTAAGGAGGTCTGGTTACCTGATTGGGGCTACGATTATGACTATTACAAAGAGATTTTCGATTTTGCAAAGGCGAACGAAATAAGAATCATCGCCTTAAACGCAAATAATGGGCTTAGAGAGAAAATTAATACAAAGGGGATTGAGAATTTGTCAGAGGAGGAGAAAAAAGAGCTCCCTGAAATTGATATGACTGATGAATATCACCGAAAACGGATTAAATCCATATATGATGTACACGGTGTGAGCACACTAGACGATTTTGAAAAGTTTTATCGAATTCAGTGTTTGTGGGATGAAACTATGGCGGAGACAGCTGCCAATTATCTAAAAGGAAGTGAGGGAGCAGGGAAACAGTTGATTGTTTTGGCAGGAAAAGGTCACATTCGATACGGATTTGGAATTCCAAAGAGATTATTCCGTAGGTTGAAGGTATCCTACTGTACTATTCTTCCTATTGAAATTGAGATACCCGAAAATAAGAAACACAACATCATGAAGGTAGAAGATGTCCAAATCCCGTTACCGGAGAGCGATTTTTCCTGGATGGTAGACTATTGTGATCCCGAAGTAGTAAAGGTGAGATTAGGTCTTATTGTAATGAAATCAGAACAAGGGGTGCAGATTCATAACGTAGCAGAGGGTTCAACGGCAGAAATTGTAGGAATGAAAAAAGGTGATGTTGTCTTATCTGTTGATGGTGTTCCTATTGAAACCCCGTTTGATCTTGTGTATGAGATGAGGAGTAAATCTCCTGGAGAGAAAGGAAAAATTGTGATTCTTCGAGGAGACAAAAAAATAGACCTTGATCTCATGTATCAAGAATTCAAAACGGAGAAGAGCGGACATCCACAATAGTGTCTTTACAAACGTATTTTGACTACCTGTGTGTTGTACGCAGACAGGTAAATTATTTACACCTGTTCGGTTCTGGCTTGTTCGGGTTAGGGTTGTATCGGGATCGCATTGTAGCATGAATAGCGCTACCCAATTTATTGAATTCAACACATCTCTTTTAATTTTACTGATAACACCAATTTTTTAAAGTAAAAACGTGAAAAAGAACAGCTCATTTGGGGAGAGGTGCGAGTGGGTTGTCGGATCATCGAGTTTTTGGGAATCTATTATTAAGGAGAGAGTATTATGGTAAACGGTATTAGGGTATTGAGAATTCTTCAATGTGCTGTTGTTTGCTCACTCCTGTTAGTTCTATCCCTTTCTCCAGTACTATTTGGAGAGGAGTCAATAGACAATCAGGACGATAAGGATCTTGCTACAACAGATTTTGATTTGGAAGTAAATGGGGAGTTGGTGACTCTTCATGCAGATAATGCCCCATTATATGAAATTATTGAGGAGTTGAGCAAGTTGATGAAGATTGAAGTGGTTGGGAATATCCATGAGGAGGAGAAAGTGAGTGTAGACTTTGATAAGCTGTCTTTAAAAGAGGCCTTAGAAAAGCTCAGCGCAAGCTATGGGTATCAGGTGGATTCTCATGATGGAGATAATACAAACGACCTCTCTTCTCGTATAACGAAGATCATTGTGTTACCGAAGGGGAGAGAAAGGGCATTGTTAAAGACAACTCCCAACGATCAAGAAATTCAAGAAAACAAGACAGAGGAACCTAAACGTCCAGAACCTTTTAAGTTTGAGTTTGATCCGAGTAAGTATCTCGAAGAGGGGGAGGGGGCAGAGTAGCCGGAGAATAGTGTCTGATTCTCTTGCACTGAGAAACTTTACACGGTAATTGCTTTCACAAAATAAGATACGTTGGGATTGTTACCAAGTGCCGAAGAACATCAAATTTCTATTAGCCAATCTTACCATATTTTCCCCCTTCAAAGACGATAAAGTTATCAAGTACCATTGGACTGGTAACTCCCCCCATGAATGCAAGATAGCCAGTATGTTTTGTTATCAAGTCTTTGAAACACCACACCTTTGTATACTTTGAAATCGTCCTCACTTTTTTCACTCCAGAAGTTTTTTTTTATCTCATCGGTAATCTGTAAATCAACACTATGAGAGGTCCATTTGACTCTTTGCGAGTCCTAAACACAAGCTGTGTTGTAGATTCAATGTTACTATTTGTTATGGAAGAATAACAATTTTTGTTATGAGACCATAACAAATAGTTATCGCAAATATGGTTGTTGTTGCTATCTCATTACGGCATAGAACTTTAACAATCAACTACCTTTAATGAAAAGTGGCATCATGTTTGCGCTCTTATTTTCGTGCATTGCTTTCTGAAGGAAAAAATGTTTAAAGTTGGTTGTTTGCTCATAGAGTAGGGAGATAATTTGCACGAATTAAATACTCTTGAAGGGGAAGTTGTTGGTTACAATGTAATACTATCGGACGGGAGGAAGGTGGAGTGTTGGACAAATTCGATGGAGGCAGCAACAGTACCACAGCCGCTCGATCTAAAACCTTACAAAGGGATGGTGGTTGAGCTGTGTGGCTATTTGTTTGACGACCTCTGGTGTGCAAGCTTTGTCCGTGTTATACTTGAAGATGGATATCAAGAGATAACCGGAAAGGTTGTAGAATGTAACGATATAGAGGGTCCTTATGGTCGTATTAGCTGCTACAAACATGGATTGATGGAAGCTAGGTATATACCCCTCAATCTCTGGGAGTATACAGATTTTACTATTAAGGTTGCTGGGGACCTCCGTGGAGCTACCCTCTATCGGGCACGGGTTATTCAGGTACCAGATGTCCAAAATGGTGACTGAGATAAAGATTTTCTCGCCTGTAACGAGAGGAGTAAGGATTTCACCGATTATCAAAGAGTTAAAAACACTCTTTTAATTACTTGAAAGAAAAGATGAGCTATTTAATCAAGTACCGTTGGAGATATTTTGGAACACTTTTTGTGAATCCTGTTAAGGTACTGGTATTGATCAAACATAGGTACTTCAAGTATCTGGAGACAAAAAGGAGAGATGAGCGTAACAGGCTTTGGAAGGCCATCAGTGAAAGTTTATCATCTAAAGACAAAATAGGGCAGAAATAATTTATTAATTATATTGATATGGTCAAGAACCCATTCACATGTGTGGGGGGTATTTGGTGATTGAGATGGGGAGTAAAGAGAGTTATGCATGTATCGCAATCTATACATCATCTTGAAACCCCAAACTACGAATACTCTTGCATGTTCATTTAAGACATAACAGGTTCAAAGGTGATATAGGTACATTTTGTGAAAGCAGTGGGCAAAAATCGTAACCGTTCTATTTCGCTACAAAAGGGCAGTGTGTGTCTATACTGCGAAAATGAGTCCTTTCATCTATCCCTCCTCCATCTTTTTTCTTATCACAAAGTGTTTTTCAATGGATCTTTCCAGAGCAATAAATACCCTCTGACCAGGATTGGCCTTTTGAATTGGCTTCATCTCCTGGTCTAATATTTCATGTACCGTCTGCATAAAATCTTGGTTTATCACCTTACCCATTATTTCAATTTCGTCACCAATCTCTATCTTGTTTTTAGCCAAGACCTCAGCATATTTTCCGTTTATATGGTTTTCGAATAAACCGAGAAATTTATAGGGTTGTGCATAACCATTTCCCGAGTTTACTACCTGTCCATTCTTACCCGGGTTACCCAGAAAGAAACCGGTACAATACTCTCTGTGACTAAGCTTTTCCAACTCTTTCAACCACTGAGTCTGATACTCATAGACGTTACTATCAAAAAAGCTATCAATTGCTTCACGATAAATTCTCGTGACGGCTGCAACATAATATTGACTCTTCATTCTCCCCTCAATTTTAAAAGCACTAATACCGGCCTTTAATAACTCGGGAATATGTTGAATCATGCACAAATCACGTGAACTCATAACAGAGGTAAAACCGTTGTCTTCATAAACCTCAAAATATTCACCTGGCCGTTTCTCTTCCACAAGAGCGTACTTCCATCTACACGATTGAGCACAATCCCCGAGATTTGCTCCACGATCGGCCATGTATGAGCTGAGATAGCACCTACCGGAATAGGAGATACACATTGCACCGTGAATAAAGACCTCTGTTTCGCAATCACTATTACCGTTTATTTGAGAAATCTCATCTAACGACAGCTCCCGGGCTAACACGATACGATTTATTCCTTGATGATGCCAAAAATTAGCAGATTGGTAATTGGTACAATTTGCCTGTGTACTGAGATGAATGGGTACATTTGGTAAGCAATCCTTTACAAGGAGTATAACTCCAGGATCAGACACAATCAGGGCATCCACGGGAAATTTTGCAAGTGAATTCAAATATGTTGTTAACTGATTGAGATGATAATTGTGGGCAAAAATATTGAGGGCAACATAAAAACTCTTTCCTCTCTGATGTACATATTCGATTCCCTCCTCAATTTCATCGAGAGTAAAATTTGCAGAACCGCTCCTGAGATTGAACTCTTTTCCGCCTGCATACACCGCATCAGCACCATAGTCGACGGCAATTTTCAGTTTGTCGAGATTACCGGCAGGTGCAATTAGCTCGGGTTTTTTGTAACTCCTTGTTTCAACCATTGGTTTTGTCCGTACTTTTTCCTAGTGGGCTTTTCTTGAACCCAACAGAGAGAAAATGATCAATAATTTGTCATTAAAGACAAAAACAGACCAGTTCCTAGAGGGATAGTTAAATTGTCGGCTTTAATGGGTAACGATTCGATTATACATGATACAAAAGAGGCAACCAATGCAATATATAAAGGAAAATAGGGAATAGTGCAGATAGTTGCGGAGAGAAAAAAAGCGAGAGTACCTTCCAGGCTTTTTCTCTGATTATAAGGGACTCTGTTTCTACCGTAGAATCTTCCCGCCATAGTTGCAATACTGTCAGAGAATGCCACAATTAGTATAACTGAACAAGCAATTGCCTTAGGAAAGAAGATCAGGGCGCACATGACACCCACAGATAAGGTAATCGGCGATAGAGTAAAACGTCTTTGCTCACTCGTACGAATACAGTATCTCGTTATAAGATTAATTCCTGGAAGAGAAATACCATTCAACCTTAACCATTCAGAAAAAGCAAATAGTATGGTTATACTCATTAACATATAAAGTGTCAGTGTGTAATAAATATTTGCAAAAAAAGGAATGAAAGCCGTACACACATGAACACCTTTTCTCCTAAATTCTTGCTTCCAAGAATAGGTGAATTCTCTACTTAAGCTCTTACTCAGTTCAATAAAAGATGGTCCTTCATCGATATCAACATAGGAGAGAACCTTATTTAAGTCGTAACTATCGGTTACATATTTTGTTCTTTTGCGAACTTGATAATTGGGGTTATAACCAATACTGATCTTTGCATGCGACATTACATCTAAATTGTTACGATCATCTCCTACAACTATTACGTCATCCCACGAAACCCCATTCTCTTTTAACAAATGTTCAACAACCTTTGTCTTCCCATCGTGATAGGAGAGCAATCCGCAAATTTCTCCGGTAAAAGTATCGTTATTAAATATCGTATCGATTCCATATCCGCAATCGGCTTCCAATTTCTTGGCTAGATGCTTCATAAGGACATCTGGAACACCACTACTTATCAATGCTACAGAGTGTCCCTTCACTTTGATTGCGTTAATGGCCTCTTTTGCATTATCAACCAACTTCATTGTATCGTAAACTTTCCAGAAATCGTCCTTACTTGCTCCTTTTAGACCTCCATATACTCTTTCTAGTAATTTTCGCATCGATAAGCAATTTACACTGAAGAAAAAGCAGAGGAAAAATGCACGAAAGTAATGAAGAAAGCTTGAATGATACGAAAGTTGCAACAGGTATTGACCTCTAAAGATAACACCATCAGTATCGAATACAATTAATTTTCTCTTAATCTTATCCATATTGTATCTGCCGTCACGCTCAATTAATCGAGAAGATTTGTGCTTACCCAATGAGTATTCCTGCCCAAACATACTACTTGGTATTGATGGGTTTGTAGGTAGAATGCACGTAACTCGATATGGAGATTTTCCATTTAAAAGTATCGGATTTTATCCAAAAACCGTTATCAGATAAGTATAATTACCAGAATCATGTATAAATCGGAAGCTGACAACATAACGTGTTGATACCCTTTTTAGACTCTTCATGTCAATATGATTTCGCTTTAGGTAATAAAAACTACCGGAAGGGAGTAAGTTCACACATTTAGCAGGCACAACAAATGATTGTCTCCTTATAGCACTCTTACCGAGTTTCAGAATATTATCTTATACCACAGAGAACGGTTTCTTTTCAATATAATTTGAAGATGGATGCCTAGTTGGACACTTATCCGTTGACATTATTTCAATAAATTGATAATATAAATCTTCACAATTACCCACACGTTTTTGAGACTTAATCCTTCTAGTATTGCATCCTATTTTGAAAAGTTGACAAGAAAAACAGGCTACTTTTGCCTAGAGATATCTAATTCTATAATTTCCCGCTTTAACGGCTTACACAATTTTTTTTAGGGGATGGATATGATTAAATTAGAAGGTTTGGTTCTCAAATTGTTACTGTTCATCTTACCTCTGTTATACGGATGTAGTACTCAAGTGACGAGACTTCCAATGGAAACGAAATATGTTGCACCCGTGACACCTCCTAAGCCCGCAATTTTTATTCCAAATGCAGTCCAAAGTGAGTTGGATAGATTTAAACCCAGGCACTGGAAATATATTGTGATACATCACAGTGCCTCCAATTCTGGAAATGCCACGTCAATTGGGAAGTATCACCGGGAGGTTAGGGGATGGGAGAATGGTTTAGGCTACCATTTCTTAATTGGGAATGGTAATGGTGCAAGAGATGGTCAAATAGAAGTTGGTAATAGATGGAATAGCCAGATAGATGGTGCACATGCGGGAAATGGAGAGTACAATAAATATGGCATCGGTATCTGCCTGGTAGGGAATTTTGAGAATAGATACCCTACAGATTCACAAATTTCATCACTCGTTTATCTGGTTAATTATCTCCAAAAACGTTGTAATATATCAAAAGATAATATTGTTATGCATTGCAACGTTCGAAAAACCGTATGCCCTGGTAATCATTTCCCTTATTACAGGGTTCTGGCCCGTCTCAGGTAATCACTTGCAGGATAGATCTTCAAAAATCCGCGATCATGATACCCATAAGAGATAGAAATCCATCAAACACTTTTCCCTATGTAACCGTAGGAATTATTGTTGTAAATGTCTTTATGTTTCTTGTTGAACTCTCATTAGAGACAAAGCTGGATGATTTTTTAATCAATTATGGTGTGGTTCCTCGCAAGATTGTTGATCATGTTTTGATGCATGATTCGCTATCCTTAACATCTTTTTTCCCCCTCTTTTCCTCCCTCTTTCTGCATGGTGGTTTTGTTCATCTTATCGGCAATATGTGGTATTTGTGGGTTTTTGGTGATAATATTGAAGATGAATTGGGACACTTTAAATACCTCTGTTTTTATGTCTTGTGTGGGATAATTGCATCTCTAGTTCATGTCTGCTTGAATAGCAATTCAGAGATCCCATGCATTGGTGCAAGTGGGGCAATAGCTGGTGTTCTGGGTGCCTACACAATAAGATTTCCCTATGCGAGGGTAGTAACGATACTTCCTCTCCTGTTTATATGGCAAATCTTAGAATTACCTGCTATAGTTGTTCTGGGGTTTTGGTTTATTATACAGTTTTTTAACGGAGCAGCATCGATTGCCGCATCAGCCTCTGCGGGGGGTGTTGCTTGGTGGGCACATATTGGCGGTTTTATTTCGGGTTTATGCATATTTTATCTCTTGGTAAGAATTTTTGGGGAGAGACAGAGAAGGCGACGAATTCGTTGATATAAAGGATAGGCTTTAAGGAGAGAGACGATGAATCCTGGTTGGATATTGTGAGTGTATCAGTTGTCCGGTGTATTGCATGTTATACCCATCACGAATTGTTTTCGGTTTTCAGAACCCGATTTCACCAGAACTTTAGATCTTCCTCAATCACAAAATCCTCGACTTAGCATTACTAAGCCTCTGGTTTTGTTCAATCGAAAAATCAAAATTTCAGGCAAACTCCTGCCCTGAAATTCCTAAAACCACTTCGTAATGGGTATATTAATCTCCTAATTTTTTATTCATTGTAGGATTTTAGAGACATCTATTCTTATGCGTTTTCTTCTTGTTTCGTTATTGCCATAATACCCATACCCTCCCTCCACAAAAACAAGAACCCTATTAAGGTAACTGGGATAATAGATGTCGCCCACAAGAGTATTGCATAACTCTGTGCTGAAGACATTCCAATACCGAATATACAGAGAGTATTCTGTGTGGCAATGTGGAAAACGCCTATAAAACCAGGGGCCTGAGGAAGTGCAACGGCCAGGGATATACACATGGTTACAAAACAGGCACCAATAAACGATAGGCCAAGGTTAAAGGAATAGGCTAGAATATATATTCCCGCAACATTGAGTACCCATATAACGAGCGAAAGAATTCCGATAAAAAGTATCTGTTTTTTGTCGTCAAATATCTGTAAACCTGAGATAAATGAGTCGATTAATCCTATGAGTTTCTCTTTCAGATGGTGAGGCAGGAAGAAGAGCAACTTTTTCGTAATTTTGGATGCCTCTTTTGGATATATTGATAAAAGGAAAAGGAAGAGAACGGATAGAACTCCAAAACAGGTAAAGAGCTTCGACCATTTCTTTATTTGGATGATGGTGGACCTGGTTATTTTGCCCTTGTCTGCTGTTTCCAGGGCGTCTAGATTATTCCCTTTCTGTTCATCTCGCTCTATTTCCTGGAATATGGTGGAACTTGTATCATTGGCAATCTCATTTGGATTATTTTGGTTTATATTTGCAGGAAGAAGGTGTAGAGTGATGGTGGCTAATACAATCAAACTTAAAATATCGAAAACTCTTTCTATGATAACTGTGGCAGCAATTGTGGATAGTCTGATATTCTCTTTCTTGCCAATCATGATTGGCCTTACTATTTCACCAACCCTTGCTGGAAGGACATTGTTAGCCATGAAACCGATGATTGTTACTGAAAAGAGCTTAAAGAAAGAGACCTTTTTTACTGGTGCCAGTAACCACGCCCATCTTATGGACCTTACATAGTGGCTAACAAAGATAGAGATGATTGTAGGGAGGACATAGATATATTTGGCTTCTGAAAAGGCCTTACTTAAACTTGTCCACTCAACCTTCCTGATAAAAAGCCATGAGCAAACGGCACTTACAAGAATTCCCAATAGAAAGACTATCTTTTTTTTGTCAAATTTCAAAATTATTTTACCTCTTTATGAGGGAACTGTTGCCCCCATAAAGTTGTTTGATTACACAGAAAAGGTGAAATCTCTCTTTTTATATCCGGGTTAAGAGCGTTATGGTACATTAAATGAATTGTAAATGCAAAATTATGTTTTATACTCATCTGATAATGGTTTTCGGATAATTCCGGTATAAAATTGAGCGAGTAAAGTCCTCGGCACCTTTTGTCCGGGGATAACTGTAACCAAGATTTGGTTTTCGGTTTTCAGAAACCGATTTCATATGAAATTTAGACTTTCCTCAATCAAAAAATCCTCGACTTAGCATCACGAAGCCTCTGGTTTTTTATTTAATTGAAAAATCAAAATTTCAAGCAACTCCAGCCCTGAAATTCCAAAAATCATTTTGCAATGGGTATATTCGCTACTCCCCCGTACGAGCCAGAGTGGATGGGGGATAATCATCATGGTAAGGACACCCTTAAGCTCGAACGAATAACGGTAACATTTTGGATGGGAAGTACTGGATAAGCAAGTTTTGGCAATAAAAAAAGGTTGCCACTCTCCTAAGAGTAGTGAGTAGCAGATTGACGAGTTAAGAGGGTGCAAGAGCTTTGGTGTTAAATACAATAGCATCTCCTTCGGTATCAGCTACTATTTCATCGCCGTCACTAAATTTCCCCTGAAGAATCTGTAATGACAAAGGATTTTCAATCAGCCTCTGTATTGTTCTCTTTAAGGGCCTTGCACCATAGGCGATATCATATCCCTTTTCAACTAATTTTAACTTCGCTGATTCTGTTACCAATAGCGTCAAATTGTGCTCTTGTAGCCTCTTCTTTAGTTCTTTCAGTTGTATCTCAACTACCTTGGCTAAATGTTCATGTGTTAAACTATTAAAAATCATTGTTTCATCAATGCGATTTAAGAATTCAGGTCTGAAAACCTCCTTTAATACCGTTTCAATTTTCTTTTTAAGCTCTTCGTCCTGTTCGTTACCAGCATACGTCTGAATAATCTGACTTGCTATATTTGATGTCATAACAATGATAGTATTTTTAAAGTCTACGGTTCTTCCATGTCCATCAGTTAATCTTCCATCATCAAAGACCTGTAATAAAATGTTGAACACGTCCCGGTGCGCCTTTTCAATCTCGTCAAACAGGATTACGGAATATGGTCTCCGTCTGATAGCTTCGGTTAATCTTCCTCCCTCTTCGTATCCTATGTAACCGGGGGGGGCACCAATAAGCCTTGCTACGGAATGTTGCTCCATAAATTCTGACATATCAATCCTGACCATTGCATTTTCGTCATCAAAAAGAAAAGAGGCGAGGGCCTTACATAGTTCTGTTTTTCCCACACCAGTAGGTCCGAGAAATAAGAAGGTCCCAATAGGTCTACTCGGGTCTTGCAGGCCTGCACGTGCTCTTCTCACTGAATTGGATACGGCCTCGATTGGTTCATCTTGTCCTATTACTCTCTCTTTCAGACGATTTTCCATCTGAACGAGTTTTTCTCTCTCCCCTTCCATCATTCTCGATACAGGTATCCCAGTCCACTTTGAAACAACATCTGCAATATCGTCTGAGTCAACCTCCTCTTTGAGCAGACATCGATCTTTTTGTATATCTAACAACTCTTCATGCTTTTGTTTCAGTTGTTGCTCATAATTTCTCAAAAGGCTATAGCGTATTTCAGCAACCTTTTCAAGTTCACCTTTTCTTTGGGCTGTTTGCTCATCAAGACGCGCCTGGTCAATATTTGAATTTAAGGTTTGTATCTCTTTAATAATCTTCTTCTCATTTTCCCACTGTGCTCTTAAGGCACTACACTCTTCTCGAAGCTCTGATAGATGGCGCTCCTGCTTTTCCATCCTTTTTTTAGACTCTGCATCTTTCTCCTTTTTCAAAGCCTCTCTCTCTATTTCTAGTTGGGTAATTTTGCGTTCAATCTCATCAAGCTCCGTTGGCATACTATCTATTTCCATCCTAAGCCTTGATGCCGCTTCGTCTATCAAGTCAATAGCTTTATCTGGTAAGTATCTGTCAGATATATAGCGCTGCGAAAGTGTAGCTGCGGTTACTAACGCTGAATCTTTAATTCGCACACCGTGATGGATGTCATAGCGCTCCTTTAATCCTCGAAGAATTGCTATCGTATCTTCAACCGAAGGTTCACCAACGAACACGGGCTGAAATCTCCTCTCCAGAGCAGCATCCTTTTCAATGTGCTTTCGGTACTCATCCAATGTGGTGGCACCAATGCATCTGAGCTCACCACGGGCAAGGGCTGGTTTTAGGAGGTTAGACGCGTCTACCGCACCCTCAGCAGCACCTGCTCCGACTACAGTGTGGAGTTCATCAATAAAGAGGATCATCTGCCCCTCAGCAGCATCGATATCCTTCAATACTGCCTTTAACCTGTCCTCAAACTCTCCTCTAAATTTTGCACCCGCTATCAGGGCTCCCATATCTAAAGAGTACAAACCTTTGTTTTTTAGCCCTTCAGGGACATCACCATTCACGATCCGCAGTGCCAACCCCTCAGCTATTGCAGTCTTTCCAACTCCCGGTTCTCCAATTAATACAGGATTGTTTTTTGTCCTACGGGATAATACTTGAATAACACGCCTGATCTCTTCATCTCTGCCTATAACAGGATCCAGCTTTCCTTTTCTTGCCAGATCTACAAGATCTTTACTGTAGCGTTCCAATGCCTGATATTTTTCCTCTGGATTTGGGTCAGTTATCCTCTGGCTACCCCTTATCTCCTTAAGAGCTGCAAAAATTTCGTTTCTGTTGACTCCCGATTCATTTAGAATCCTTCCCGCACTGCTCTGCTTCTTGTCTGCTAGGGCGATAAAAAGGTGTTCGGTACTGATGTACTCATCTTTTAGTCTATTTGCTTCGATGAGCGCATTGTTAAAGATCTCATTTAACTCGTTACCGATAAACTGTCCTTGGGAGCCACTTACCTGTGGTAGGGAATTGATTGCCTTCTCTGTTTTCGTAAGTATTACATCTTTATTTGCCCCCAATTTTTTTATGATAGGGATCACCACCCCCTGTTGTTGTTTGAGTAGGCAGAATAACAGATGTAACGGGTCCAACTGTTGGTGGTTTTTAGAAGCAGCAAACTGTTGGGCTTCTTGTATGGCTTCTTGCGACTTTATCGTAAATTTATCGAATCTCATTCTTCACTTCTTCCTCAAAAAAAACAAGCCGGGCTATACCCGACCTGTTTTATCTTTCTCCTATTACAATAGGGTATTTCTCCTATCGCATCAATCCTTGACCTCATAATCTGCGTCAATAACATCTGCATCACTTTTGTCTTTCTTTGGCTCCTCGCCTGAGCTCTGATCTTCAGCTTTGGATTCTGCTCCTTGCTGTTGTGCCTGCTGCTCTTTTGCGGTCTTCTCATACAATGCTTGTGATAGTTTGTGAGATGCAGCTTGCAACTCCTCAATGGCCTTTTTAATACCAGCAGCGTCATCACTGTCCTTGAGTTTTTTCAGTTTTTCAATAGCATCAGTAATACTGCTCTTATCTGACTCGCTGATACTGTCACCATGCTCCTTCAACGTCTTTTCCGTTGCATAAACTGCCTGATCCGCTTCATTCCGTGCATTAATTAACTCCTTTTTGCCTTTATCCTCTTCGGCATGTTGTTCTGCTTCAGTTTGCATTTTCTTGATCTCATCTTCCGACAATCCGGAAGATGACTGAATTTTGATCGATTGCTCCTTGCCCGTTCCAAGATCTTTTGCTGAGACATGAAGGATTCCATTCGCATCGATGTCAAATGAAACCTCTATTTGTGGGATACCACGAGGTGCTGCTGGGATGCCTGCCAATTGAAATCGTCCCAATGTCCGATTGTCGGATGCCATAGAGCGTTCTCCCTGAAGCACATGGATATCTACCGCAGTTTGATTGTCAGCCGCAGTAGAAAATGTCTCCTTTTTGTTTGTTGGAATAGTTGTGTTGCGCTGGATTAAGGTGGTACTCACACCACCCAAGGTTTCTATCCCCAGAGACAACGGTGTGACGTCAAGTAAAAGGACATCGTGAACTTCTCCAGCAAGTACGGCTCCCTGAATTGCCGCACCCAGCGCGACTACTTCATCTGGATTGACACTTTTATTTGGTTCTTTCCCAAACAATTCCTTTACAAGAGCTTGAACGCTAGGCATTCTTGTTGATCCACCCACAAGTACTATTTCATTTATATCACCGGGTTTCACCTTTGCATCTTCCATAGCTGTCAAACACGGTTGGCGACACTTTTCAACAAGGTGCTCGGTCAACTGCTCACACTTTGCCCTCGTTATACTCATGGTAAGATGCTTCGGACCTGATTGATCAGCCGTGATAAACGGCAAGTTTACTTCAGTACTTGTGGAAGTAGATAGTTCACATTTCGCTTTTTCTGCAGCTTCCTTAAGGCGTTGCAAGGCCATATGGTCCTGTAACAGGTCAATTCCCTGCTCCTTCTTAAATTCATCCGCAATGTAGTTAAGTAACACCTGATCGAAATCATCACCACCTAGATGGGTGTTGCCATTTGTTGAGAGAACTTCAAAAACACCCTCACCAACTTCAAGTACTGATACGTCAAATGTACCACCACCTAGATCAAACACAGCGATCTTCTCATTCGTCTTTTTGTCGATACCATATGCCAATGATGCAGCCGTAGGTTCATTAATGATACGGACAACATCGAGACCTGCTATTGTTCCGGAATCTTTTGTAGCCTGTCTCTGACTATCATTAAAGTATGCGGGTACTGTTATCACGGCCTTTTTGACTTCACTACCTAAGTAATCCTCAGCAGTTTTTTTGAGGTTTTGAAGGACCATTGCAGAGACCTCTGGAGGAGTGAAACTCTTTCCCTTTGTTCCAACTTTAACCAATTCATCAGGACCGCCGACAATCTCGTATGGAACAAGTTTCTCTTCTTGTGCAACTTCGTTGTGTCTTCTTCCCATAAATCGCTTAATCGAAAAAACGGTATTTTTCGGATTAATAACGGCTTGTCTCTTAGCAAGTTGTCCAACGAGTCGTTCATCTTTGTCTGTAAAGGCGACAACTGAAGGTGTAATCCTGTTTCCTTCAGCATTAGTAATTACGACGGCCTGGTCACCTTCCATTACGGCAACAACAGAATTTGTTGTACCCAAATCAATCCCAATAATTTTTTCCATTATTTCCTCCCTAAAAAATACACCCTGGAACAGCCAAAAAAGTTGATATTAAAGGCCTATGTTTGTCGTTGTAAATTTAATAGCATTTAAATAGTCGGTTCACGCAGAATAGTTACCATAATCACTCTTCTGAAAGTTTATCAAGTCAATTGGATAGCTATTGAGTACGGTAAACGTGAAATTCTCATAAAAGCTTTTTACAAGCATGTAATTCCATTCGCAAACAGCATGCCGCCAGGACGCAAAACTTCATAAATCTTTAACATGATAAGGCTTACACAAGAATGGATTTTTTCTGTTTTTATCATGTTCCTTAACCATCCGGTAATATATGCCAAGATGGCATACTCATTTTATTTGATTGTGAGCAATTGTTCGGGTTGATAGGTGGCAAGGAAGTGAAAATTACGTGAGCAATTGTTAAAACATGTCTGTTTTGGATTACGACAACTCCTTGAGTACATCTTCCATTCTATATTGTCCGGGTGGTTTCTGGGACAAAAATGATGCTGCGCGAATAGCTCCGATAGCAAATGAATCTCGTGTTTGAGCTTTGTGGACGAGTTCAAGCCGTTCTCCCGCATTGCCGAAAATTACCGTGTGCTCTCCAACAATATCACCCGATCTGATCGAGTGAATACACAGCTGTTGTGGGGGTCTTTCACCCGTAATACCCTTACGTCCATAAATCGTAATATCATCCATGTTCTGATTTGTTGCACAGCATATCTTCTCTGCTATCTTCAAAGCGGTTCCGCTCGGTGCATCCTTCTTAAAACGGTGGTGTGCCTCAACAATTTCAATATCAGAATCCTTACCGACGATCTTTGATACTGTTTCAACGAGACTAAAGAGCAAATTAACGCCAATACTCATATTTGGAGAAAAAAGGCAGGCTATCTTTCCAGAAGCTTTCTCTATGCTCTCCTTTTGCTTTACGTCCAGTCCAGTTGTACCTATTACGATTGCAATACCCTGCTCGGTACAGGACTTTAATCTTTCAACTGTTGAATCCGGCGAAGAGAAGTCGATGAGGACATCGGGTTTCACTTGGAGTTCATGGGATATGATAGTTCCGGAGAGTTCTTGGTTTATCACTTGGCCTAAATCTCTTCCAATTTTTTCGTGGTTCTCATCTTCAAGTGCTGCGACGAGATCAAGCTCTCTCTCTTTTGCAACGAGTTCGGCAATTCTTGTCCCCATCCGGCCGCATACACCATTTATTGCTATCTTAATCATATTTTCATTACCTTCTCGTTACGATAGGTCCCCCCGAAAAAAAATTTTACAGTTGTCAATGATTAATCTTTCTCTTTCATGTTTCTAAATCTTTTGCTGGCGTTCTTGAGAAAAGACTTCTCTTTTCTCGTAAGACTCTTAAAACCTTCTCGATTGACCTTATCCAACAATTTATCAACTTCATCTCTCAGTTCGTCACCCTTTCTATGGGCGTTTTCTCTCTGTTGCTTCTGCCATGATGTTATCAACTGGCTGACCCTTGGTTCATAGCGAACAAAGAGAAAGCCGTATACAAGTCCTCCAAGGTGTGCAAAATGGGCAACATTCCCCCCGGATGGTATGAGGCAGTTAAAGATTGTTATGCCCGCAAAAATCATGACGAGAAATTTGGCCTTTATTGGGAACACATAAAAGATTACGGTAACATTTGGGAAAAACATTGCAAAAGCTATTTCTATAGCAAAAATGGCACCCGAAGCGCCAAGAATAGGGTTGTATGGTGTGAAAATGCAGCACATAACTCCTGCAAATATTCCGGCAGTAAAGTACATGGTCAGAAATTTTTTCGTGCCCATTACCCTTTCTACTTCACCCCCAAACATCCACAAAACCAACATATTAATAATGAGGTGCCATGGGTCATGGATACTGTGTAAAAACATGTAGCTAACAAATTGCCATAGCCACAATTTTCCAATAGCATATTGTGGATAGAGCCAAAATAGGCTAGTAAAACGATCTGGCCCCACTATAGGTTGTTGGACGAGTTCATCACCAAAATTTGATTCCGGAATTAGAGGAGATGCACCCCATTGAGAACTGATTGTTGAAAACAGGAGTTGAATGACAAAGACACCGGCATTGACAATGATGAGAATCATAATTGCCTTAGTCCACTTGCTACCTAGGGAGACGTTAAAATCCGGTTTATAAAAACGAAAATTTGCCATTTTACACTTTGGAGAAAATTTTTCTGTGGACAGAATCGCTACACATATTACCTACCAGAAATTCTCATGACAATAGAGGCGCAAATGATTGAATGAAACTACAAGATCTACTGAATCTTTTACTATAACTATTTCGCTATAAAAGTCAAGATCGTTATCGTAATTGTTGTTGATGAGATCTGGATAAATTGATAGATTGTGATTGAATACGGCGCAATTAAAACTACTGATTCAAAACTTTTCTGAAAAGCACTACACTGATAATGAGGTTGAAAATATTAGCACCCCACAATGAGGGAATGATTGGATACATAGAATCTTCCGTTAATATTTGTCCGAGAGCAACTAAAGGGTAATAAAATAGCAATACCACGATAAAACTAATACCCAAACTTATAAGCAGATTATTACTTCTTGTCATGATTCCAATGGGAATCCCTATCAGAATAAAAGCAATACAGGAAAAAGAGGGCGATAACCTTTTATGAATATTAACTGACAATTCCCGTTTTAATTGTTGTTTGGTTGCGCTCTCAATACGTTTTGTGAGGAGGTCAGATTCTTTATCTAGTTTCTCTTTGATGGGGGTCAATTCTTCAATTGTCTTCATAGCTTTGTCTCTTCTCTCGATCTCATTTTTTATCAATCTATTGGCTATTACAAGCTTCCTTTTGGCATTTTTGATCCTCATGTTTTCTCTTTTAATTGTCTTTTTTATCAGAGAGGCTCTCTTTTGGAGCTCCTCTTCTCCTTTCTGCTCCAGATCGTCTGACTCAACGTTTACATTAGTATCGTCATAATCCCTTCTCTCCTTTTCCACTATTTTTCTCAGATTGTTTTGTGCAACGCTTTTATAGTTTTCAAAATTTTTAATATCAATATTTGTCCGTTTTATTATCTTTTCTTGCTTCGAAATGTTTGTCTTTGAAATTTCAATTTCAGACTTGGCTGCTTCAAAAGACCTTGCAATATCTTTCCTTTTATTATTTATTGTAGCAATCTCTTCCGTTGTATCATCGATAGTTTTTTCTGCATCTTTAAAAAATTCTTTTGTCTCTTTTAAATCCTCACTTACTTTCCCCTTTTGTGCAAGGATATTTGCTAATGTTGTATATTTAAGAGATGTGTTGCGAACTCTTTGCTTAAACGGGATATCAAATGTTGCTTCCTCAAAACTACCCATCTTCGGC
The DNA here is from genome assembly GCA_965222815.1 of Candidatus Scalinduaceae bacterium. GTDB lineage: Bacteria > Planctomycetota > Brocadiia > Brocadiales > Scalinduaceae > SCAELEC01. The sequence goes on along the minus strand of CBDCUS010000014.1, from coordinate 1,244,464 downwards.
ACACTCGCTTCACCCTCACCTCCGGGTTTAATAAATTCACCACGTCTCAATGTTAGTACTGCCACATTTTCCTCTGAACTAATAGAAATTTCCCCCTCTTCTGCCAAAATGATATTGACGATGAAATCTTCGGCATATTCAAAGACAGCGATATTTTTGTAAATACCATGTTCAACATTACTTATATACACTTGATACGGATAGACATTTATTTTCTTCTTAGCGGTGACAAAATGTTTGGCTAAAACCTGCTTTACCGCCTTTTCCTGATATTTCCTCACTTGAAAATATGATTTGGGTAACACTTCGGCATTAAGATATAATGTTAACACACTAAAGAAAATACCCGTAACAATGATGGGAACAATTATCTTATACAGGTGTACACCGGCAATCTTGATAGCCGTAATCTCATTATCGGCACTTAACCTACCGTACGTCATAACCGTAGCGGTGAGCAAGGATGTTGGTAAGGCGTGTGGTAGGGCGTATAATGCTAGGTAAGGCAGAATATGTAAGAGACTTGGGACATCAAGGCCTTTATGGAGGAGTTGTATTGAAAATCCAAGCAACATCAACAATTCAAAGCATAAGAAGGCTGGGAGAAAAGTCCTAAACAGCTCCTTTATTAAATATTTTTGAAGTGTTTTTATTAACACGCAATAAGCCCGATCAAATGAGAGTAACCACTTATCTACAATAGAATGGAATTTTGATTATACCTACCATGTTTCTCACAGGTCAATAAGAAATATTGTGATAATGATGATATATTGATGTATTGAGAGGAGAGGGGAAGCTTTTTATTGACAAAATACCTTTGCGTGATAACATCTTCATGGTTGTTTTATAAGTTGCGTCTTCACCATTATTTAAATAGGGAAATTTTTGAATGAAAAGAGATTCGATGGTTGGGGAGTGTGCCAGGTTATTCTCATATGCAAGACCGCATTGGCAAATGGCACTCCTTACACTCATATGCATGGGTATTTTTACCCTTCTTAGCGGGGCACAACTGGCCTTGGTCAAACCGGTAATAGACCGATTGACACAGGGTGACCCTATCGGTGTTTCAATCGATCAAGAGAGTACCGACCGGCAGAAAAATGCACATGTTTCTCTCTTGAACTTGAGGAGAGATACGGTTGAAAAGATCAAGGAGTCAACATTTGTATCCAATTGGAGTAGATGGTCGAGAAAAATGACTAGTTCATTTACCTTTATCGGTATCATTGCTGCTGTTCTCGCACCCTTTATCTTTTTCTTTAACTTTCTACAACAGTATCTCAAGAACCGCGTAATGTGGTGTGCCCTCGTAGATATACGGAATCAGCTTTGTGAACACCTGCTCCCGCAATCACTCAGCTATTTTGAGAATCGAAAGAGTGGCGATTTGATCTCTCGTCTCACTAACGATATTTTTGCTACGCAATTTGGTCTCTCGATGCTCTTCGACAATGTTATTTTTTATCCGATGCGGTTGTTATTTGGATTTGCACTTGCCTTTTATTTTAGTTGGAAGCTATCACTCCTGACCTTTTTCGTATTACCCGTTATCGTTGTGCCTGTCTTAATCTTTGGCAGAAAGATAAAAAAGCATGGCAGGAGAAGCCTCGAACATCTGGGAGAGTTAACGGATGCCATGAAAGAGATGTTTACCGGAATAAGAATCGTCAAGGCGTTTAAGATGGAAGATGAGGAGAGCGCGGAATTTAGAAAGATAAATAGCCGATACTTTAAAAAAATGATGCAGACTGTTAGGGCAAAGGCCATGAACTCGAGTACTACTGAATTCATCTATTCGATCGGATTGGCCGCAATTATCATATTTGGTGGTTATGTGATAACGACAAAACAGGTTACACCTGGTGAACTGGGGGGGTTTGTTACTGTAACGGGTTTCATGATTCTGACGTCAATAAAAAAACTTGCTAAATGTTATGGCAATCTTCAGGAATCTTTGGCCGGAGCAAGCCGTATATTTGAGCTGCTAGATCAGAAACCCACAATCTTAGACCATTCTGATGCAGTGGAGATTAAGGAGATAGAAAAAGGGGTTGTATTTAAAGGTGTCAATTTTGCCTATGATAGTAAGCTGGTCCTTAACGACATCAATCTCGTCGTAAATAAAGGGGAGTTAATTGCCATTGTGGGTAAAAGCGGGGCGGGAAAATCCACACTGCTCGACCTTATTCCTCGTTTTTACGATACGGTAAGCGGATCTATTGAGATCAACGATATTGATATTCGTCGAATCAAGAGAGATTCCCTTTTAGACCAGATTGCAATCGTTAGCCAACAATCATTCCTCTTTAATAGAAGCTTTGCTGAAAACATTCTCTGTGGGCGCACGGATGCTACCCTTGAGGAGATAATGGATGCGGCAAAAGCGGCCAATATACACAACTTCATTATGAGTCTTCCCAAGGGATATGACACGGTAGTGGGGGAACAGGGGGTGAAGCTTTCCGGCGGTCAAAGACAACGGATAACGATTGCAAGGGCGATATTAAAGAATGCTCCAATCCTGATACTGGACGAGGCAACCTCCTCTCTCGATTCAGAATCCGAGAAGCTCGTTCAGGATGCCCTTGACAACCTGATGGTGGGGAAGACCACCTTCGTCATAGCCCATCGCCTCTCAACGATACGACACTCTGATCGCATAGTCGTTTTGAAAAAAGGTTCCATTGTTGAGATAGGGACACACGATGAGCTGATTAAACAGGGGGGAGAGTATGAAAGGTTGCATAAGATACAGTTTGGGGAATAGATAGGGTAGAGTTTCAATACATTGAAGAAATCGATAGTAGCCAGGGGCATTCGGGTCCATAACTTAAATAACGTTAATGTAGATATTCCTTTACGCAAGCTTGTTGTTATCACGGGTGTCAGCGGATCGGGCAAATCAAGTTTGGCGTTTGATACTTTGTATGCTGAAGGACAGAGGAGATATGTGGAATCTTTTTCCGCGTATGCACGTCAATTCCTTGAGAGAATCGACAAGCCCGATGTCGATCACATTGAGGGGATCCCTCCCGCAATTGCGATAGAGCAGAAGAATTCGGTAAAAAATCGGCGCTCTACGGTGGGAACAGCAACGGAGTTGAATGATTATCTGCGTCTACTCTACTCCCGGATAGGCAAAACATACTGTGAAGAGTGCGGTGTAGAGGTCCGGAACGACACAATATCGCAGATCTCAGATTATGTGCTGTCACTCCCAGAGGGCATGAGATTACTTGTCACATTTCCAATCCTCATAAGTAAAAGGATTTCCGGTAAGATGCAGCTTGCGGCCCTAAGGGAGCGAGGCATTATCAGAATCCTTGCAGATAACACCATAATAGACATCTCTTCAGTACCCAAAAGTTTCAACATTCACAAGTGTACCTCAATTGGAGGTATTGTCGATAGGCTGGTCACAGGGAAGAGGATAAAGGGCCGTCTGGTTGATAGCCTTGACACCGCTTATCGCTTGGGACACGGATATCTGCGAATGGTATTTCAGAAAAACCGAGATCAAATGAAACACGACAGTGGCAGTGAGAACGGCATATACCAAAAGACGTTTAGGAGCCTCTTTATCGATGATGTTGAGTGGACAGAAGTATCTTTTAGCAGTTTTTTTCGCTGTAGTCGGTGTGATCGGGAGTACCCGACACCGAGTCCTCATCTCTTCTCATTTAACAATCCACTTGGTGCCTGTCAAAGCTGTCAGGGGTTTGGCCACTCCATTGAGATTGATATGGATCTGGTGATACCAGACAAAACAAAGTCTATTAATGAGGGTGCAATAACTCCCTGGAATTCCCCCGCCTATTCTGATCTGCTTGAGGAGCTACAGGCCGCTGCGTTCAAATTCAATCTCCCCCTTGACACACCTTTCGGGAAGTTGACAAAGGAGCAGGTAAAGAAGATTATGGAAGGGACAAAAGAGTTTTGGGGTATCCGTGAGTTCTTCGATAAACTTGAGAAAAAGAGATACAAGATGCACGTACGTGTCTTTCTCAGTAAATACCGGGCATATAACGTGTGTACTGAATGTAATGGTTCAAGATTAAATCCGTCCGCCCTCCACGTTAAGATAGACCACTATACGATAGCGGAAATCTGCAGGATGTCTATTGACGAGGCATTTGACTTTTTTCAAAAACTGAAGCTCACAAAATCTGAAAGGGAAGTGGCAAAGCTCATACTGCTGGAGATACAGAAGAGGCTTGGATACATGGTAAAAGTAGGTTTGGGATATTTGACTTTAGATCGTATGACCCGTACATTGTCCGGCGGTGAATCTCAACGGGTAAATCTCACTACCTCGTTGGGCGCATCGCTCGTAAATACCCTCTATATTTTAGATGAACCAAGTATCGGGTTACATCCCCGCGATACAAAACGCCTCATCAAGATCCTTAAAGAGTTGCGGGATATTGGAAATACTGTCTTAGTTGTAGAGCACGATAAAGAGATAATGCAATCATGCGACTCACTCATTGACCTGGGTCCGGGTGCAGGGAAGGATGGTGGAAACATCGTTTATATAGGTAGCGTGAAAGATATACCTTCGAAAAACAGTTCACTGACAGGTCAGTACTTACGAGGAAAGAGAAAGATTAATCTCTCTGCTGGCAGGAGAGCAACTCATCTCAACAGTGTTACAATCATAGGTGCGTCAGAAAATAATCTGAAAGACATTGATGTCACGTTCCCACTCAAGACCTTCACCTGTGTAACCGGAGTTTCTGGATCCGGGAAGAGCACCCTGGTACAGGATACCCTCTATGGAGCCCTCAAAAGGAAATTAGGAACCTTTCAGGGATTTGTTGGAAAATATGAGGAGTTAACAATGAACGGCTACATTGATAACGTCATATTGGTAGATCAATCACCTATCGGCAGAACACCCAGGTCCAATCCGGTAACCTATGTGAAGGTCTTTGATGCTATAAGAAAGATATTTGCATCAACAAAAGAGGCGAAACGTTACGGGTTTACGCCTGGCTCCTTCTCTTTTAATGTAAAGGGTGGCAGATGCGATCATTGTGAAGGGTGTGGATACATTAAAGTTGACATGCAGTTTCTTGCCGATATCTATGTTACGTGTGATCAGTGCCACGGCACACGTTTTCGAAACGATATACTGCAGGTTCGGTATAAACAGAAAAACATATGTGAAGTATTGGAAATGACCGTTAAAGATGCGATGGAATTCTTCTCCCATCGCCCTAAAAATACCGTTACGGAGAGAAGAGAAACGGGTCTCTCTCGATCTTTATCAGTGATAAAACAAGGTTTTCAATACCTTGATGATACCGGTTTGGGGTATCTAAAATTGGGGCAAGCAGCGACGACACTTTCTGGCGGAGAGGCGCAACGTCTCAAATTGGCAACCTATATGGCAAGGGGGAGAGGGGAGGAGATGCTCTTCATCTTTGACGAACCAACAACTGGTTTGCATTTTGATGATATTCGCAAGCTTCTCGATTGTTTCCAAAAACTGATTAAGAATGGGCACTCAATAATAGTGATTGAACATAACCTTGACGTGATAAAGAGCGCAGACCACATCATTGATCTCGGTCCGGAGGGGGGGCATGAGGGGGGGGGTGTTGTAGGATGCGGTACACCGGGAGAAATTGCAAAATTGCCAAATTCACATACGGGCAAACACCTTAAGAAAGCTCTGTCGTAACGCGACTTTCGGCCTACTGACATATTGGTTATATGAGAATTGTGCATTATATCTTATTTAACTTTATGTTTCGGTGCTTAATTTTTCGATTATGCATAAACGCAAATATAATTCCTATCAAACCTAAACTCCCGAGAATGAGATATGCGAATTCTAAAGTATTCATAAGGGTATACTCCATTTTATCAGTATGGTATCCCAGGACAAAGAATATGATTGATACGATTAAATCCAAAACTACGGTTTTAACCTTATAATCTTGATTGGTAAATGGAGCAACCCAGAACGATGAACCCTGAACCTTAGAACGTTCACGAAAGCTCCAACATCCGTTCGATTGTCTTCCTCGCCTTTCCGGAGACCTCTTCCGGTACGGTAACAACGTATTGAAGATCTTCTAATGACCACATGAGCTTCTCGAGAGTGTTTAATTTCATGTTAGGGCAATCGGACAGGGGAGTAGCAGCTATGAAGGTCTTCTCGGGATTCTCCTGGCGTAAGCGATGGAGGATGCCAATCTCCGTCCCGATAATGAATTCCTTTGTGTGATTACTGCCTGCATATTTGATTATACCGGTTGTGCTGGCAACATGGTCTGCCAAAGCAATCACATCAGGCGTACACTCAGGATGAACGACGATCTTCGCCGCCGGGTGTTCGGACTTTAATTTTACCAAATGCTCAGACAGGATCCGGTGATGTGAAGGGCAATAGCCATCCCAGTAAATCATTTTCCGGTTTAGGCATGATGAAACATAAGCGCCGAGGCTCTTATCAGGTACAAACAGTATCTCTTTGTCCTCAGGAATAGAGGCTACGATCTTGGTCGCGTTTGCAGATGTGCAGCAAATATCGCTCTCCGCTTTGACGGCAGCGGTACTATTAACGTAACAGACGACGGTAACATCGGGATAGAGCTTTTTTTTCTCCCTCAGCTCTCTTGCCGTTATCATGGCTGCCATAGGGCATCCGGCATTTTCGTCCGGCATAATGACTGTTTTATCAGGGCACAACATTGCGGCGGTTTCTGCCATAAAGTGTACGCCGCAAAATACAATCAAGTCAGCGTCCGTGTTAGCGGCCTGCTGAGAAAGTCCCAAGGAATCTCCGACAAAGTCAGCCACATCCTGAATCTCTCCTCGTTGATAATTGTGTGCCAAAATTACTGCGTTATGTCTCTTCCTTAGCTCGGAAATCCTCTCAGCGATAGGATCTGCCAATCTCTTACTCCTTATACATAAAAATTAGCTCAGTAGCTAATTTTCAGAAATTCAATGAACCGCATAAGCGGTTTAGGGCCCAGCCAAAAATAACCTGGTATTTTTGGCTGGGCCCTAAATATTAAATAAGCTTCATTATTATGTAAAATACCTAGTTTTACAACAGTTTTTTATTTTTGTAGTGTAACCAGTTGAAATGGTGAATCAATGATCAAAACTCTCTCTATCCTATCATGTGCTTAAACGGAAACCAAGTGGTTGAACCACAAACTTTGAATTCACTTGACACCTTATCCTGTTTTTGATAATTATACCCACTCGGAAAGGAAATCATGGGCGATTAGCTCAGTTGGCTAGAGCACTTGCTCGACAAGCAAGGGGTCACTGGTTCGAGTCCAGTATCGCCCATATTGTCTCACAAGGAGTTACGATAAATTTAGATATGTTTTAAACCCTCTTTTTTCTCCACTGTAGTCAAATTGTAGTCAGCTTTTTCCAAAACCTTCACACAACTCCTTAAACTGTCAGGACAATGGTGTGCATAACGCTGTGTTATTTTGAGGTCTTTGTGTCCAAGTAGCTTTGATATCGAATAGAGATCGACACTATTTTGGGCTAACCTTGTTGCAAAAGTGTGACGAAGGCAGTGAAAAGTAAAATCCCTTACCCCAGCTCTCTCTAACGCATAAGCAAATGCCCTGATAAGGTTGCGTTTCAAAATCTTTGTCCCTGCATTACTAGGAAATACTAAATCGTTTTTAATGCTTCTTACTTTTTCACCAAATTTCTTTTGAAGAACAGCTAAGGCAACACTATTTAGTGGTAGTGTTTTTGGTTTACCATTCTTAGTCTCTTTAATAAGTATTGTTTTACGAAATAGATCCACCCGAGACCATTCAAGAGAAAGTAACTCATTTTGCCGAAGTCCTGTATTTAGACCAAAGATGATTATATCCCTAAGCCAAAGGGGAGACGCATCAAAAAGTCTTGTTTCCTCACCATCTGTTAACCAACGATCCACCTCATTGCTCTCTTTCTCTTTTTGTACTTTGGAAACAGGGTTATTTTGAACCCACTCCCACTCCTTAATCCCTAAATTGAAAGCCTTTGAAAGCATGTAAAGCTCACGGTTAATGGTTGATGGGCTTGCACCCTTATCTCTCCGATATACTTTGTATGGAGCAATTAACTTAGGCGTTATAGAGTTTAAAACTGGGTTACCAAAGAAACTACGAAGGTTTTTTAAATAATAGCTGTACGCTTTTCGGGTATTAACTGATACAGTTGGAGCATACTCCTTCATAAACTTCTCCATCATATCGTTGAAAGTTTTCTTGCTGCTAATTGGCTTCTCTAAATACTTACCTTCAACAATCTCAGTTCTGATTTTTGCCTCTATGGATTTGGCAAGCTTCCTATCGGTAGTCTCAAGACTCTTCTGAATCTTCTTACCATTATGTCTTATACACGTCCACCAAACACCGCTTCGTTTATACATTTGTGACTCCTTTCCCGAAGCCTGATTGTGTCTGAATGACGCTATCAGTTGCATTATATAGCATTACCATGAAGGTCTCCAATAATTTTATTAACAGTCTTCTCATGTTGAAGGTAAGGACGCTTTAAACTGGCCATTACTACATCAATCTCATTGAGATCAAAAAGGACACGTCGACCGATCTTAATGGAAGGAATCTTGCCTTGGCTGGCCCATTCGTAGAGACTTTTTATCGGTAACGATGTGTATTCAGAAACTTCTTTAATATTTGCGTAGCGTTTAACCATTTTTTCACTTTTGTCGAAATTCAGAAACTCTGCTTTGGAGCTCTTCTTACAGTCTCCTAACGTAAGCACCAAAACTATATGTTAAGTTAGAAAAACACTCTGTAGCTAGCGGAAGCTTTCTGTCACCTGTTACCCTCAAGAATTCGTCTTGCAAAGTTTAATCATGCGTAAATTTAATCGATAAAACGCTACTAAGTGGGTTTCAAAAGCTTTTATGCTAACTCCCCATGTATCATTTATTTCGGTTTCGTGATCAAGCATCTTCGCCCACAAGTCCGGGTGCTTTTTCTCAATGTAATCAAAAGTGTTTTCAACGAAGACCTTGTTGAGGGCTTCAATACACTTATCAAATTTATTCAAATACGGATCTTTCTCCATTTCTTATCCTGTGTAAGCGGTTTCTTTGTACGGTATATGACTTCCAGTGAATTCATAGCCCGCAAAAGTCTTTTGCGTCATTTCTCGTGCTTCGTAATAACGACCCGTAGGGGTATCAAACATGAGGTATGCCGTTCCCGGTCTACCCACATCACTAAATCGTATTTTCTGGATAATGACTTGGACCCTCTTTTGTTCGTCTAAGACATCCCGGTAAACACAAAAAATATTGTCCGCCTTGTTGTAAAAGTGGGAACTCCCTGAAATGTCATATGCTGTCGGTATGGGAGGCTTTCCGTTTGGGTCTTTTTGTAGCTTGGCAGGATGTGCCACAATCCAAATATGCACATCGTAAATCCTCGCAAACTTGCGAAACAGAGACAAACACCTCGAAATGTGTTCCGTTTCTGTCAGGCCAGACCTACGCTCATGATTGATCTCGTTCCATGGATCGACAACCATTCCCTTAATGCCGTACCTCTGTACGCAGATTTTAGCCAGCTTTAGAATGTCTGAGACCGTGAAGCATTTATCAATCGTTGACGTAATGTGTTTGAATCTCGGTGCAATCCAAGCTTGTGCTCTCTCTTTTTCTTCCCATGTCATGCGCTCGCGGTCGCCTTTGCTGAAGGGTTTACCAATGTAAAGCGCCATTATCCGTTCGATAAAATGGCTGGTCGGATTATTTTCAGGGGAAAATAATGCGAAATTCCAGCCTTCAGCAATTGCGAGATTCACGAGTACGGCAGTTAAGAAACTTGATTTTCCATGACTAGGTGTACCCGTAACTATTGTCATCTGGCCACCCCTGATTGAATAAAGGCCGTCTAGCCCACGTATACCCGTGGATAGTCCGGGTCCGATCCCACCATTTACGTAATCGTTATCAATCTCCGCCTTGAAGATGTCGGCATCTTGGATACCCGCAATCGGTACAAGCTTGGCATCCTCTACTGCGTTAATGAGTTCCGCCTTGCCATTCTTGCACAATACGTCGTTTGCGTCCTTGCACTCCTTTGGCCACGTCACGACCCAACACCTTACCGGGTCGAGTCGTCGTATTAACTCTTTTCTTAGAGTCATTCCGGGAGGGTCATTGTCAACGGCGATGATGATCCTTTTCTTGTCAGCAAAGATATCAATACAATTGTCTAAGTACTCAAACTTACTCTTAAAATTCTTAGTATTTGGCGCCGGTGCACCATCCGGGACACTAATCACACTCATGTATCCTGCCTCCTGTAGACTCAGTACGTCTATTTCACCCTCAACGATTACAACCTCGTCTTCACCCATTGTGTTATCGATGCCGTAAAAAACTTTTTCCCTGTCCTTTTCCTGTATAAACTGTTTATCAAGTGAGCGGTATTTGATATTGACCAAGTCACCACCCCAGAAGTAGGGGAACATGATGTATTTGCCATCAAATTCAATCTTGTTCCTCTTCACGGTCTCAGCCGTTATGCCTCTTTGTGTGAAAAACTCTAAGGCCTTCTCAGTCATTTTGCCGCTCAAAATATCTTTGCTTAATGGCGGTTTTTTCCCATTGTGCGGTACAAGCTCTCCCCGCTTATCAATCTTACCCCCTCGTTGGCAATGGTGGCAGTAATACCCGTCACCGTAGATCTGCAAATCTTTTGCGTCGCTCTTTTTTCTTGATTTAGAACAATTTGGACAAACTATCCTTTCACTCATCCAGTAAATCCCCCTAAATAATACCCGCGTATTTATCAACGGGTTTTTGTTTACCCTCGTCTTTCCTGTGCCATGCAAGAATTGTTCGGTAATGGTCTTTGTATTTAGTGCCCTTGTATGCAACATAATCATCAAGGGCTTGTATCTTTTTAAGTACCACCGGTTCAGTAAACTGGTCACAAAGCTTCTGGTACTCTTCTTCTGTCAGGTAGACGAAATCGAGAAATTTTTTCTTTTTTATATATTTTTTCTTTTTATTTAATTCTTTTAATTCTTTCTTTGTTTCCGTTTCAGTTCCACTTGAGTTCTGTTTTCGTTCCCACTTTGTTCCATAGTATGATTGAGAATCTTGGTAAATACTGTAATTCAAAACAGTTATAATCGTTAATCTGGGTTCCACTTTCATTTCAATTATATTCAGGTCTTCCAACTTTTTCATATTCCTGTAAATCGTCGTTCTCGGTATCTTCAAAACCTCGGTTGCGACCAATAATCCATGGACAAATTGACCCTTATTCAATCTAACACCCCGAACCTTTTTTGGTCCATCTTCCCATAATGCCTTAACCAAACAATACAAGAAAACACGAAGCAAATTTCCGTTCTGAAACACTTCATGGTCGATTATATTTCTTGACAATTTTATATATCCTCCGATCAATCAATCTTCCCCTGTTTCTTTACTTTGTAATTTTTCCTATGGCTTTCTTGATAGTACTTATACTTACTCATTGCTTAACGATAATTGATTTAAATATTTACTGTCATGTTGTGCCGTAAGAAATAGACAGACAAAGCCAATTTAATTGATTGGAGGTAAAATCACACTAATTCCTAAACGTCAAGGACTCAAATTTACTAAAAATATTACAAACCAAGTCTACTCTAGAGACCTGTCGATATTCGCATCTTCTTCAATGTTGAAACAATCAGAGCAACCATATACCCGTCTTATCAGTGGAAATTGATGATGTTAGGATTCCACAAGACATGAAAGTAATAATATCAGGTGGTAAATAACCAATACATATAATCACTACTCCTAACCTGAACGTTGTAATTGCCGACTATTTTAACACCCTGTCCCCGATGAAAGTTTTCACTTTGCATCATTAGTATCTTTTTGCTACTATCAACTAATAAGGAAAACGGCATAATGAAAAAGGGCGAACCCCGCCTGTATGTGCAGGTTTTCCTGTCTTAAGCTGCCCTACCTTGACGGCCTCCAAGCTTCGAGGTGGGGCATTAAGGATTCCAATGGGGCTACCTACTGAAAGGTAAACCTTTTTCTTTTTTGTCGGATTTCTTTAAAACCATCTTGACACCAGCCCGAATAAGTCCCGAAATGGTAAAATCCTCTTTTTGAGCTAAGTGTCGCAGTCGTTTGTAGTCTTCCACATCTAACATTACATGCACATTCTTCACACAATTAAAATCCATAATATCACCGTTTAAATTGAAAAAAAGTTGAAAAAGTTTTAATTGAGAATCGTTTTACCACAAACAAGCAAATACACAAAATGTTACTTTGTTACTTTTCGTTACTTGAGAATAAATTACCTAAGATACCCCATTAAAATAGGGGTATATCACAGGAAAAAAATTACTTATCACTTTTGCATAAGTGAATACCGCGGTTATAATATTCCTTCCTTATTCCCAAAAATGTTGTTTTAAACTTATGCTTATCTCTAAAAATATTTGTCATTCTTTTCAAAATTGCATCTACTCCAGGTTCGAAAATTCCTCTTTTTTTTAAAGCTCTTTTTGCACTCATATATACATCCATAAATTTTTCATCAGAAATTTTGTGCCATTTTCTCTTACCTGACAGATGCTTAACTATTTTATCGCTAGTTTTTCCTGGTTTATCCAAAAACTTACCCGTTTCTAAATCAAAAACTTTGCAAATGTGCAAAAAAGAGGGTGGTAATGAGCGCAAGACTTTAATGGAGCTAGCAACAGCGACAAAAAGACACTCTCTTCCTATTAGTGCAGGAGCAATTGCCGCTAATTTATCATAAGATATAAGATCCAAGTACTTCAGGACTATACACTTCTCAGAATTATCTAAATAAAAAGTAGGATAAATCTCGTTTATTTTTTCACTTATTTCCCAGCTAATCTTAATAGCATTACTTTTTTTGCCGTTTACAAGTATAAGGTGTTTTTTATGTTTTGGTGAATCCTGGATATAATCAATTAGTTTTGGATACTTTGTAAATTCCGGAATTACTATTTTTCCTGTGTTTTTCTTTTTTATGTCGGTTTCACTTGTAAAGTTTTTTGCAGGACCAAAAGATTTCAGTCTGTCACTGAAATCCCGAAAAAACTTTTTTATTTTCTGATCCGTTTCCTGGAAATCTTTACTTCTGAAAAATTTTTCTGCCTCTGCTTTTTTCTTTGGATCATAAAGATCTCCGATTACAAGTTTTTCTACCTTTGTATCTTTCTCTAAATCTTCTTGTCCCTTTTTTTTTACTTCTTTCGGTTCCTCTTCCTGTTTCGTCATAATCATTACCCACCTTTCCGGTAACACCTTTTAAGAAAATATAAAGGGCAGGCCATAAGGTTTTGGCTTTTTGGGAGCTACCCTAGCCCTTTGGAACAATAAGAAAGAACAAGTCTAATGTAGTGTTGAACACTCAGACATTGTTCTCCATGCTTATAATTTATAGGATAAATCATATATATCTCGACAAGGGTATTTAAAGTAGATGTCAAATGGATGAATAGGGGTGACTTCACCTTTATGACAGCAGTATTTAAACGGATTCTGGGAATAGCCTTTGGGAATTTGTGGTACAGCAATGCCCAGGGTCGTAGGCGTATCTGCTTAAATATTGCCAATTAATAGTACAACTATCGGTGTGTTTGGATCATTAGGTGGTATTGAAAGTTCTGCACTCTTAGGTTCACCTGATCCTGGTTCGAATAGAGCATCAACAGTACAACGTGGATAATGAAAGTAGATCGGACCCGGCTCAGACCTTATTCTTAGTAAGTATTCGAAATTCGTCTCGCCCTCTCATCGATAGTCAAATCGGGTTACAGTTTCAGTCCGGATTAAGCTCATTCACGACAAATGATTTTTCTCTTACGAGTGTGCAAACCATCAAAGACTCACCTCAATAGCTTTCTTGATTTCATAATTTAATAAATCATGGACTTTTTGTTGCTCTGTTTCCACGGCTAGTTGCCCGGAAATACGGATAGGAATATTTAAAAGCCTGTCCCTAAGTACCCGGTATAGAGTTTCGTTTGAGTCTCTGACATCCTTAGCAATGACGAAAATGCCAGCTTTCTTGTTATATTCTAATTCCGCTAATTTCGCACGATAATGTTCTCTTTTCGCCTTTGCGTCACTGAATCTGACGGTATCTTTTTGCCGTTCGTCTTTTTCTATTTTTATATTTTTGGGCGCTATTAACACTTTAGATCTGCCATGGGTTAAATCGATATTAGAAGCAAGCTCTTCTTTCGCTTTCTTTAGATCAATTTTACCGTCAATTAAAGTGATATTTCCTTTTTGTACGTGATGCCAAATGGCTGTACGCGACACTCCAAGTATTTCTGCGAATTTCTTTTGTGAGATTAATTTGGTTGGATTATCTGAATTGTTTATAGAATTGCTCATTTAATATACCCTCGAATTCAGTAGAAACGGTTTTTTTGCCCGAATAGTAATTCTTCCTGTCTTTGGTTTTAGATCATACTAACAGAAAGTACTGGCTACCTGCTTGACAAATATTCTTGCTTTACATGAAAGGTCTGTTTTAGATTAGATGTGATCATGTTTCTCGATTAGCTTTTCGACCTATTTGGTTAAAAGTTAAAGTGTTTGCTTTTTTTAGAGTTTTGTCGATATCATCGAAGATATAAGATGTAACACATTGAATAATATAAACTTCTATTAATCTGGGCATGTAATGGATTATGTGTTGCAAAGAATATAATGTCAACTATAAAAACGAACAGTTGTCGAAAGTGTCAACTTGACACTCATTAAATTTACGGCAAATAATCATGAAAGACAAATATTTTGCGAATATCGGTAAAATTCTGTAAGTCAATACGTAAAGGCAAGTTAGTTTTTCGTTCTATCGCTAGCGGAAAGGTGCGAGTCCGGGCACCCTTATTCGATGAATGGGTTTAAGAGTACCTTGACAAAACTATGGAGTATTTTGGGTGTCTGTGGTGGATTGCTTTCACACTGTTTAAATGGGTTTTAATTATAATTGTATATTTCATTATGGGATAGTTTTTCACGCTCTCGTCTTCTTTACTCTGGAAAGACATCACCAAACTTAACAAGTTTACAGTATCTAGCTACTTTAAAATCTCTACGACTGCCGTGGACGTCAAGAGGGGGAGTATTGTTCGACGTCAAACAGAGTTGATGTTACAAGAGGCATTGACACAACGAACCAAGGCTTTCAACCGTTTTCAGTCAATTTTCTGAGGAGCCTCTTTATGGAAGTAATATACAAACCATAGATTTTATAGATCTTTCAGATTTTAGAGTCACGGCGTGTTCGTGGAGAAAAAGAGAGGTCGGGACAAATGATGCATTTGTCGAGTTTCCATCAACCGAGAATCCGTCTCATGATTTTGACAAAGACAATCAAGGAAACGAATATTGAAGAAGAGCTTCAGCCTATACATTGAGAAGAATAAGAACTACGTAACCTTTCAGAATGTACCTGGAATGGCTTGGATAGGGGGGGCAAGCTTGGATATATTAGAGGAGATAAAGACCGCTCTTTACTACTAGGGACGAGTGACATTGACGTTAAGATCAAGTCCGGAAAATTTAGCGTAGGGATCTTATGCCGGGCACAAATAGGGTCACCTCAAACATACCCTTGTCATGGAATTTGAATGGGATATCTAGTTACAGGCGACAAAAGAGTCGTAATTCGTGGCGGAAACAAAATTTTCATATATAAAGTTGAACGAGTCGCTAATGTGAAATAGAATGGTTAATAGTGCTTCAGAATAGTTTGTGAACAAGCTAATTATAGGCAAAATATTTAATGCAGTCACCAATGACTTGTTATGTAACCTTATAATTAATCTCGATAATCATTAAATTCATTATAATCGTAATATTCGCGATAATCGATGTGCTCTGTTGGCTCAATCTCGTAGTATTCAACTGGATCAAGAACATCTTTCATTTGGAAAGTCTCTCCTAGTCCAATACCTTGAAGGTAATCATATCCATCTAATAACAAATCACACGAGTAACAGTGTAATTTCTCAGGCAGTAAAATGTCAGTTTGAACAAGCTCACCATCTTCATCTCGTGGATTTGAAGATTTTATGATTTCTCCAACAATGATGGCTGAGCCCTCACAAGCAGGACAGTTTACATCTTTGCCTTTGTGCCTTAACCGATTATCATGCAACCTTAATTCTTCGCTTTTTTTTATTTTTTCAAGTCGGTCTGTAACTGGTAGTTTGGAAAATAAGTCCTTCTTTTCTTTGATTATTTTAAAAGCCTCATCCTTTTTGTTTGTACGTGAAGCTTCCAACATTTTAATTGCTACAGCAGCTTCTTTTTCACTTACTAATTCTTTTAGCTCTTTGTCAACAAATTCGAGTAATACCTGGCATACACGGAAATAATCTGTAAGCCAATCAGCATGAGGCCAGTTGTCAAATGGGGATGCACCAGAATGCAGTTCTTCATTTCTTTTTTCCATCAGTAGCATAGCAAACTTATAATCTCCCTCAGTAAACTTTTCTATTATTCTCTTACAACGCATAAAAACCACTTTTGTAGGAATTGATTTTGGAGATTTTATTCCAGATATGCCGCACGCATATAGGATGCTATCAGGGTTCTTCTGTACATCTGCCAACAGAGAACTATGCACCTTAGCAAGGGAGCTTCTTGCCAATGCTTCTAGGGTCAACGCACACCAGAAGGGAAATAATGGACTGGTTCTATCTTCTTCATTCATGGCTCTAGTTGCAAATTCTTTTGCTTTTTTCCATAAAGAGCTATGGGACCACACTGCTACCATCCTTTCTATGCATAACATGCAACTACTATCTGACTGAAATAGAGAGCATAATACTAGAAATTATTTATCATACAATTTAACAAAAGTCAACAGGACAAACTATGACAAACGAAGACGACGGAAACGAAGGCGAGATAAATAAGGGTGATGAGTAATGAAGTATGAAACAGAATGGTCAATAGTTGCTGAAATAGTTGGTACACATACTAATCATAGATGAAAATGTTTAACAACAAAGGTGTGTTGTGCGGTAGCCACAATGGAATTTCAACAACACTCCTGACTCCAATTCTCCCCATTTGTTAGGCAAAATAGCCTGAAAATGCTCCGTAAACAATGAGCAATACACCAAATAGCTGACCCTTTATACCACCTACATATACTTTCTCCATTCTTGATTCAATTGTTTGTAATGTGGATTTTGTTTTTTGAATCTCGATTCCCATATTTTTTGCCTGTAGGTCGATCTTATTGTGCAAATCTTTTGATTCCTGTTCAAGATCTCGCTTTACATTTTTTATTTGCTCTTGAAGATATTCGATCTTTGCGTCAATAGTTTTTGGATTTCGACAATAAGCAACTTTTGCTTTCCCTCCTGCTACCACATTAACACCGTCATGGACTTCTACTTGGAGAGGCAACTTTTTTAAAGGACATTCCTTTATGTAATTGACCAATACTTCAATGAGTGTTTTTCCTTTAATAACCCCAATATTAGAATCAATTGAGTATAAAATCAGAAGTCCGCCAGCAATCTGTGACCCGTAAGAAAATATTTTATTAGTAGTGCTTGCATTTAAACAAAAGTAGTGAATCAGGAGTGCGTGAATAAATATCACGGGGAATAAACTAAGAATAGGCCATGCTCGCCAAAGCCAAATTAGCAATTTCATAGTCATTGCAATGATATCCAAATACGCCTGTATTTCTAAAGACAATACAACATAACGCGTCTCTATTGTACTGTTGTAAATTATAGGTAAAAATATTTAACGACAGCGTCACTGTCGAGTGCCGGTATGTGACTAAAGTATACAAGATGATTTACAAACATAAAACTAATGTCACTCAATTCCTACATCACTGGTATTATTTCGCTGTGCATGCTATTATGTTTTTTTATTTCTCCTTTGTCAAACTTGACTTTTTTATCCGTTCGGTCCTTAAATGAGCAACAAGTCTTTCACAATATTCCAGTACTAAATCCTCATGGCTTAGCTTTTTTAATTCGTCTGTATTGTTCCAATTTTCAATTTGTTTAAGAATATGACTCTTTGGGTATGACATATGAGTCTCAACCATACTTTCGAAAAAATCATACTCATCATCTGTGTTTTTCCCCTGTTTATGAATAGTGCCAAAAAAAGCATCCGGATGGTTCTTGTAATCAGTTAATTCATGGTCAGATATTGGTCTTGTTAAAATTCCCTTGTCTGTGCCAATATAGATAAGTTTTTCTGATTCACTAACTGTAGCTCTAGTAACTGTTGCTGTCAGGCCGTTCTCTCCGATATCCTCAAAGAAATATGTTTCTCCGATTTTCAGATGTTGAGGATTATCACTGAAGGTTTCTGACGGTAAACTACCATCAAAAGTCATTGGTATTTTGGGATAATTACTAAATGATTCCATAACCTTATATGCATCAATATGAAGCTGCTTTCTCCTATAGAGTTCAGTTAACCTGAAATGACCTCTTTTTGCAAAGTCCGGTATTCCGAGTCCATGTGCTAAAATTGCATTTCCTCTTTTTTCGCTATCTAAATTCCAGTGAAAACCTATATTTGTCACAAATACATATGCCGCTTGTTCAGGCTTGAGATCTTTTTCTTTCATATCTAGCTTTTCTCCAGCCCTATTGATCCAAGAGGGAACATCTTCATTCCCGAAACTTGTATTTACATCAACAAATATTAATCTTTCATCATTAGCTGGTTTCTGAAAAGCATTGTTAATATGCTTTGATAACATATTTGTTGGATCTTTTTGTGTTGTTCCATTTTTAACTGTTTTGCCCAGAATGCCAGCCACAGCCCTTGATTTAGCTTCTACCCAATATTTTTTCCTTGTTGTCTTCGAAACTGCAGAAAACTCACAATGTTTTATTTGTTCATCAGTCTCATCTTCTAATTCAAGTTCGAATCCCGATCGGATGAGGCAGTTTGCAACAATAAGTTCATAGTATGCACCTTGAAAATTGTTTATATCTTTAAGTCTTTCAATGTACCTCTTTTGCAATTCAACGTTATGCTCCAATAGATATAAATTGTAGGCAGTCCCGTAATAACAATAAACAGCTCCTGTTGCAGGAATCGAGTGTACCTTACGGGATCCGTCAAGGGATTCCCCCTCTAGTTTGCAGCATTTATTGTACCATTGCAATAATGGATGACGCTCTTCAAATTTTTTTTTAATTTCTAAATTGCCCCACTTTTCTCCTATTGTCTTCTTTATATAGTGAGATAGAAAATCCAGGAATGTTTTCCATTGTGGAGAAATATAAAGAGCATTGCCAACAGCTACCACTTGCTGATCTTTAAATTTAGTTGCAATAATTGGTTTTCCGAGCCCTTGCTGTTGTTCCCTGATTAATTCGTTAGCTTTGTTACGTTCAAGTTCCTTATTCATTTCGCGTAAATGTTCTTTTGGAAACGACTGTAATAACATGGGATTCTCGTTTAGAAGAAGCTTGCCACAGCACATTTTATATTTTTTCCCACTATTACATAAAGGGCATATTTGGTTACGTCCGATTTTCATAATCTATTATTTGAACCAATAATTTATATGTTTATAGATAATCTGAAAACTACATGTTATCTATCAGTAAGGAATAAATTACTTACCATTAATCTAATAAAAAGTCAATATAACGAATTATGATAATCGAAGCCGAAGGGGAGCGATATAGAATTATATTAAGGTGATATGATTTTTGGGAATTTGCATCAAGCACAAATGCAGTCACTTCTAACGTGACGGTTTTGATTGATTTAGAATGGGATATGCAGTTGTAATTACGAGAGAGTCGGAGGTCGTGACGGAAACGTAATTGAGCTATATTAAGGTAATATGAGGGAACAAAATAAAACAGAATAACCAATAGTGTTTCAAACTACTCCGATTTAGAATGTACTTATGACTTTGTAATCATTATCCACATAATGCTTAGCCTTCCCCCTAAAAAAGCGACACTTCTATTTTTTTATTCTACGAGTGGATATTGAAAGATATAAGTAGTTTTGGTTTGTGTAAAAGAGGAGTTAAGATTAAAACTTTGTTTATATTATTAAGTTACGATGTACTATTGAAGATTAAAGCTTTGATAAAAGGATTTGCAGCTAAAAGAAATTACTTTTTACTTTACTCAAAGAAACTCATTATATAAATAATAAATAAAATTTCACTCAATGAACTGCTATTCCTTATTTAAGTAGCTAAACCTATATTTTTTATTGAGATTTTATCATACTTATATTGGCTTCAAGAGATTTTACGTTAGGATGTTCATTTCCCAACATTAGTTTAAGAATTACTAATGCCTGCTCATGAAACTCTATAGCCTTTTCATAATATCCAAGACTATAGTAAGCACTTCCCAAGTTTCCAAGATTGGCTCCTTCATTCGTCTTATCGCCAATCTCTCTTGCGATACTTAATGCCTGCTCATAAAACGCTATCGCCTTCTCATAATCTCCAAGGTTATAATAGGTAATTCCCAGATTGCCAAGACGAGTTCCTTCAGCCTTTTTATCGCCAATTTCTTTTGCAATACTTAATGCCTGCTCATGAAACTCTATAGCCTTTTCATAATATCCAAGACTATAGTAAGCACTTCCCAAGTTTCCAAGATAGGCCCCTTCAGCCTTTTTATCGCCAATTTCTTTTGCAATACTTAATGACTGTTCATGAAACTCTATCGCCTTCTGATGATCACCAAGGCTATCGTAGATAATTCCAAGATTGCCAAGATTGACTCCTTCATTCGTCTTATCGCCAATTTCTTTTGCAATACTTAATGCCTGCTCATGAAATTCTATCGCCTTCTCATAATCTTCAAGGTTATAATAGGTAATTCCCAGATTGCCAAGACGAGTTCCATCACCCTTTTTATCGCCAATCTCTCTTGTGATACTTAATGCCTGCTCATAAAACTCTATCGCCTTTTGATAATCACCAAGGTTATCGTAGGTAATTCCAAGGTTGCCTAGATTGGCTCCTTCACCCTTTTTATCGCCAATTTTTCTTGAGATACTTAATGACTGTTCATGAAATTCTATCGCCTTTTGATAATCACCAAGGTTATCGTAAGCATTTCCCAGATTACCAAGATTGACTCCTTCAGCCTTTTTGTCGCCAATTTCTCTTGCGATACTTAATGACTGCTCATAAATCTCTATAGCCTTATGATAATTACCAAGTATATAGTAGATGCTTCCCAGGTGGCTAAAACTGATACCTTCACCCTTTTTATCGCCAATTTCTTTTGCGATACTTAACGCTTGCTCACAATATGCAACTGCACTTTTATATTCTGAAATGGAAAAAAAGATTGCACTTACAATAATATATTTCGCCCCACGTGTATAATTATCTTCAGTTTCTAAAAACCAATCATCTAAATATCTTTTCCATAATGTCTTGCCTTTAGTGATCTCTGAAAACATATAATTATCTTTTTGTTCACAAATATCCCATAATCCTTTCACCAGTTCGTCAGTATTATATAATACCCATTTACTTCCATCAAAATGTTGAAATGGATTTTTCTTTTTTTTGTCTTTTATGTTTTTGACTGCCCGTTCCTTTTTACAATGATCTATAAAAATAACTTCTTTATGGTTTTTTCGCATGGCCTCTATCTGTGGCGAGATATCAAATACGTCGGAACAACTATACCCTAAAACCAATACACTTTTATGTGTCCCTTTAGAAAAAACATGCTCTATGACACTCATTCTTTGTGCAGATAGTTCTTCGGCGGCTACCTGCTGTAAAGTAATGGCCATGTCATCTTTATCCTCAACGCTTCCGTGTATTTTAATAAGCCGTACTTTGTTATCATCCCAATCAATATTGTCTAAATCATCTTCCTTATAAAATACTTGAAAATCATCTTCCCTAATCAATCCTTCACTTTCGAAAGCTTTTTCAATCAGTTGATCAAAATTAGTTGTGCAGATTGTTTGTACATACTTCTCTTTCGCTAGTTTTGCCAACAGAAAATGATTTGTGTTGGGTTTTCCGAGATCAAATATATCAAAAATCCTATCTACTTTGCTATATTCACTCAATGTTTCAATAAATGCCTCGAAAGGAAGGTTGGAATTTATAATAATTTCAGTTTTCTCTTTAGAAAGACTTAGTTTTTTAAGTGCACTTCGCACTAAATCATTTGCTAATGGTAACCCCGAATTAAACGAAATACCTGCCCCGCAAAATACAACCATTTCTTTGGCTTTTATTGACTTTTTCAGATCAAAGATGAATGTATCAATTGGATCAAAGTATTCTCTGTTTGCTTTTGTTTCTAGTATAATAGTTTCTTCCTTTTGTCTTGAATAATTAGATCTCAATTTCTCAAGCAAATATCTACCTTTCTTATTTTCTAACTTAAGCTGCTGCCTTGAAAGCGCTTGAATTCGATTTGAGATAAGAAGAGTATAGTAATCGATCTTTTTCTTTGAAAGTCTAGCTACTGGAATTCCTTCGCACAACTCAATCTCTTGAATGATACGTTTTACCAGATTAACTTGAGATGGAGTGAGTTCCTCCATTGAAGGTTTAGATTTGCTCCTCAAGGCAGCAACCGCCCATTCCCGGACAAATTGAATAGCGTGATGTCCAGCTGGAAATACATCCTTAACATTTGATTCATCTAGAAATTTAAACATATTTCTTTTCCACCAAAATTAATTACATCAAAACAGTCACGTGGTAGATTACCAATGATAAACTCGACTGAAAGAGGGTGCGCACGTTGGCTGACGGGTACTTTTTTTAGTTTATCGTTTACTAAATGGTAGGGAATAACGAAGATAAGAGGTCTAAAGTACATTGGATCTGCGGTATCAATTATCGATGCGATTTCACTCTCATGTTCTGCTGTAATATCTCCCGCACTTCTCTTTAGTATCATGCCCCGGAGGAGGCCTGCCTTATTTGCAGCAATTTTTGCACTATGCCTATCACCGCGTTTTACATCCTCAGCTAAGTTCAGGTAGATCTCCAAAGGACTTGAGGATGGTGGTACCGTGTAATTGATAGATGGTATAGAAGAATGATCGAAATGCGGTGTGCACCAAACATAATGTATACCACCGTAATATCTTTCTCCGATGATGTAGGCTAACCAGCTG
Organism: Candidatus Scalinduaceae bacterium; assembly: GCA_965222815.1. Classification (GTDB taxonomy): domain Bacteria; phylum Planctomycetota; class Brocadiia; order Brocadiales; family Scalinduaceae; genus SCAELEC01. The sequence goes on along the minus strand of CBDCUS010000014.1, from coordinate 1,221,303 downwards.
ATGGTTGAGTATAGTACGATGTGCTCGTTTGTAGAATTCACTATTAGGTTACTCACATTTTGTTGCTACTGTTGAGTCCACATAGGTATTTGCAACAATAAATAGGTAGTAGTTTTCTTGAATAACATGAGATTTTTTACTCGTTCATTTTTTTAAGAAAGTACAATCTATTTTGGTCTTATTGGACGACATCATATGGTAAGCTATATATCATTAATATAATAAAAAGTCAATAGGACAGCCTATAACAATCGGTGAGTGCGGGAGTGAATATTTAGGGCAGAATATAGGCAGATAAATATATAAATAATTATGTGATAACAATAATTTACGGACTCATAATCCGTGTGTCCTAGGTTCGAGTCCTAGTGGGCCCAAGCCTTTTCTTTTCATATAACTACATAATAATAAACGGCTTAGATCTAAAGTTTTTAATTTTTCATGTCGTGCAAAGAACCGTAAAGTGTAGCAAAACGCGACAAAATCACTGTCAAAATTTGGTCAAATAACCCCAAAATGGTATATAAAAATTATACACCGTCAACATTTGGTCAAAATTGATAGCGATTTTAACGGAGAAATTTATAAAAATTTGAGGCCATTTATTGTGTCTGATAGGTCTTTGTCGTAGACGTCCGTGTAGATGTCCATTGAAGTAGTAATGCTCTTATATCTTAATAGTGCTTGAATATATTTTGGGTGCTTGTTTTGGCTTGCAAGGGTCGTTGCAAAGGTGTAACGGAGACTGTGGATCGATATTCCTTCCTGATTTATTCCAGCTTTTTTCAGGCACCTTCTGAATTCCCTCATGAGCTTATTTCGATAAGGTGTCCCGTTCTTGGTCGTGAAGACGTAATCGTCTGGTTCTCCTCTTCCTAATAATACTAATTCCGCTTTTATCTCTTCCGACATGGGCACCCGGCCGACTCCTTTTCCCGGTAAATCTTTTGAAATGGTGATTCTGCCATTTTCAAGGTCAACGTCTTTCCATTTCAACTCAACTAGTTCCGCACGTCTCAAGCCCGTGTTCAAGAAGGTTAACCAAATAATTCGACGTTTTCCAGAGTTTTTCAGTAGCGATTTAACCTCATCGGGCAAGAGCGATCGTCTCACCTTTTTGGTGTTTTGAAGTTTGCGCAAACCTGAAAGCGGGTCGGCGACAATCATACCATTTTCCATCGCATAGCGAAACAGTCGTTTTGTTAATTCTATGGTCAGGTTGAGTGTCCGAGTAGATATTCCAGCTTCCTGCCTCTAGTGAAGGTAATCGTTAAACTCCTTTCTTACTGTTGTGAGAGAGGCGTGCTTTAGATGGTCAGTTACACCGTTTAGAATAACAGTATAATCGTGTAATGTTTGAGTGCTTACGCGAGTTTGGATTTCTGACAACAATAAATCTTGAAAGCGCTTCAAGTCGTAAGCATTACCAGAGATTCCAAACGGTGAAAGCTCAATCTTTTTTTTTAGCTCATCTTACATTCTTTGTGCGACGGCCTTATTACTACTAAGTTTTTTACGGGTTCTTTTTCCATCTACATGGATATCAGCAAACCAAGTATTTCCTATTTTACGTATTGGCATTTTATTCTAATTTTTTGGAGTTAATTTGCTTTAACAGGTTTAACGTCAAGTTGACTGATGCAGACCACTGATTATCTTACAAGTGCAATAAAACAATTTGAAAACCATAAACCTTCATCAGTCAGAAATCACGTCCTGTGGTCTGCATTCATGTCCTACGCCTTGTTAGGCATTTAAATCTGTGCTCAACTCTAAAAATATCTGATCAGCTCCCCACGCTTGTGCAGCAGTAAAAGCAAGCTTTCTTTTTTGATGTGATGTTAATTTCTGTTCTGGCTTATAACCCAAGTCATGATTTGCCTCACTCCAGGCATGTTGAAATAAGGTTTTTATTTGTAATTCGAAAAACTTGGGTATTTTTCCTCGATCGATATCAGCATCAATGACATCTTCGGGAATCATGAGAACATAATGTTTGCCAATATATCCAAATTCATACTCAGATTCTGGTATTAGATCCTTTTTTTCAATAAATCTATAATATCCTTCTATTTCAGACTCGATGCACTTAATGTCCTCAGTATAGAAAACAACTACTCTTGCACCAATTTGATCCTGTATTTGTGTGAGGGGATCATTATATTTGCTGACACCCTGATCAACCTTTTTTGCTTTGTCAATAAATCGTAATGGAGATTTTGCTCTAGCATAAACTCTGTCAATCCTAGGTACGCTTTCTAGATCTTCTTCCAATTTATATTGAATTTTATTTGCTAATGGCTTGAGGTAGTTTTCGTAACGTTCATTATATTCTTTTTCGACTTCCATTAATTATTTTGACCTCCTTAATTTTTCTTCCACTATCGTACCTTTAGTTGTAAACCTGTAGTCGTTATTATTTCCTTCGACTTTTTCACTTTCAAAACACTCATCAAAATTTGCGGCCTGTGCTGACAATATGGCTCCGTTATCTAGTTCTATCAATTTGTATGACAGGTGTTTATCAAATTCAGAACAATCAAAAACAAATCTATCTTCTAGCAATCTTAAGGATGATACCTGCTTACAAACCTCTTTTGTGGTTTTTTCAGAAAAATGAAACCTATCGCAAAATTCAGCAATTGTCATGGCGTTTGCTGGTATATTCTTTGCAAGCTTCGCAGAAGAGGTTATTTCATGTTTAACATCAGGATCGTTCGATTTATCGATGGCATTTTTCAGCGCCATAGCTAGCCGTTTCGTGCCTTGACGTGGAGTGGTCTGGAAATCAGACTTTAGAAAATCATTTATCCAATAGGCAGCGACTTCTTTTGCCTCATGATTAACCTGCTTGTCTATTGCAACACCTGTCCAAAGGTCAGGGTGCTTTAACGGAGTCTTATACATAGCAGATTTATACGAACGATCACTTTTTAGAAATACTTCTTCGACAAATTCTACTTTTAAGATTTTTGAACTTCTTTCCGCTACAATGCCTTCATCAGCAGGAAATCTTGAGATTACAATTTTCCCTTCATTTCTATCACTGCCAATAGTGAAAAATAACAATCCCATCCCTGATTTTTCAGTTGTTGCCATTTGCAGCCTATTGGCTAATACTCTTCCATCTTCGATTGATTTAGACGATATAAGACTCACAATTTCATCTCTAACATCGTTCTCCTGGTCTCCACTTTCAGAAATAAATATTATTGGTATCTTACAGTCGGTTTCAGAGTTAGAGAAAATGTCTGCCATCATGTTGAATAATTTGCCCTTCTTGGGTATCACGGCAGCACTTATCTGTGGTGGATCTTCTTTGTGTTTACCGGGATGAGTCAAGAAACTTAGGACTCTTTCTATAGCCATTCTAGTCTTCCTTATATGAACGAATTCATATTCTGTTACCCAAAAGTTAAATATTCAGATACTATGATATTCGAACTATACAGCTTCTGTATATTCCTAACATATTGACATAATAACAAATGTTGAACAATTTCAGAATAACTAAAACATTATCAACTATCCCCCACCCCTTCAATTTTGACCACTGGTTTTCTTGAGTGGTTGGGGGTAGTTGATGAATGAAAGCGGCCCTTCGGTTGTATGATATGGTTCGGTTTTGATATTTGTAAGTAATATGAAGTATTTTTGAATTTTAAAAAACCAAGAAATAAACTACTCTAAAATTTCCAATAACTCCTAAGATTACATTGTATTTATGAATCATTTAGTCCTGCCTTAAGAAGGTATTCAAGTAGATTTATCAGCTTGATTGGTAGTTTCCGTACCACTTCCATTACTCCTCTCTCAAGTTCTTTTCTTGCCTGGCTTGGAACGTTGCGGAATACCTGCATCCCTTCAATTCGTAATTCCTCTTTATTCTTCTCAATGTAATCACTGAGGGAGTTCCAAAACTCATCAGATTCATCCTTCTGTATTAAATCTGTGCGAAGAATCTCCGCAAGTGCTCGGAAGAATATTCCAATGCTAGGCTGAGTACTGTTGAAATATTTTCCTGTTAAAACTTCCGAAATGTTTTCTAGATATTCACGCACAACATAGGCACATTCTGTAAAAAAATTTAAGTCTTCAGTGCCAAAGTAATCAGCATCATCAAAACTGGTTGGAAACTCGGCTTTTAGTACACCAATTGTTGTTCCTTCTCGGGATAAAATTGGCATTCCCATAATTTTTATTTTGTACCGTTTAATTGCCTGGCGAATTTCAGTGCTTTCATTTATGCCAAGTCCTGAAAGAGCTGCTTGGTAAAAAATCTCAGTGTTATCCCCACTCCATGAATTTTCTAACATGACGGACTGGCTGACTGTTGGTCTTGGGGGTGCTTCTTTAAAAAGCCACCAAGTAAATCCAGGTGGATTTGTCTGCCCCAAATAATCACATATTTTAGTTCTATGTTTAGCTACAGTACCAGCAATACCAACTGCATCAACGAGGCGAACACAGGGTTCCTTACGTCCTATTGTTGGTCCAATATCAATGTAGGTTGAGATTATTTGTGATCTTAACCCTACAGACATAAAGGATAAGAAGTTTTGAAGATTTCCATTTCTTTTTAATCGCTCGACTTGGTGAGGAAGTTCTGCTTCGCGTAATGCCCTGACCTTTGTGCATTCAAGGTGTAGAAGTGCAGAGAGGATCGATCCTATTTCTTCAAGAAAGGCAAGATCAATTTCTGTTAGTGGTGCCCCTTCAAGGGGACATGCATATCGGATTACTCCGATCGTAGTGCTAGGCGAGTCAACAGATTTAATAGGAATACCTAGATAGCGTTTTGGACGCTTCGGATCACTCGGTGCTTCTGACATTCGATGCCCCCAGTAAGGAAGGCCATAGAGATTACAAGCTGGTGATGTTTCAGGTCGTATCTTATCAATGAGTCCAAGAATAACAGAATCCTGTTCACCGTTAACAAGAAGATAATGCCCTGATACTGCAATCCACCCTGTAAGGCCTCTTTTTTTCCGTGACCATTCATCATTACGGCTTGTTGCTAGGCGGTCATAAAGTGAATAGAAAAGAATTTTTTGAACTTCGTCGTAGTTTTCTTCCCAATTTGAAATTCTTGAATCCGTTCCGTCTGATTCACGAAGCGCAGTTGAGGTAGAATGGACAAGAACTAACCTATCATTATGTGGTTGTCTTATGAACAACGAAGCCTCACCAATCCGATTGGGTTGAACATTCTGATTGAGATGCACATTAGCCTCATTAACAAGCTCCGTTAAAGCATTTGATAATCTCTGTTGTCCTCCGAGAAAGTCCTTTGGCCGTGTTTCATCCCATGTAAAGTGTATTTTTTCGCCAAAAAACCGTCTCCAAAGCGCAGTTGTTTTTTCAGAATCTGCGAGTACACGCCTCTGTATTTCATCAATTCTAGCCATTATCATCTCCTTTGAATTGGCATCAGAGAATAAGGCTCTGGATTGTGTTAAATAGTTAGTTATATAGGGACTCTATTATATTTGAAATAAACTCACTTTTACTAAATACATTCAGAAAATTAATACCTAATTGGTTGTTGAACTATAAGGTTTTCGTTCAAGCACTAAATATATTTCTCAATAATTCCCGGACGTTGGTATGCCCAATGATTTTGTTTGTTGTTACAAATACTTTATTTTATGATAAATGTCAATATGACAAAGTATGACAATTGTTTAAAATGTTCTTTTTTTCTTAAATTTGAAGACCTAAAATGCCTTTATTAAAAAGATTTGTGTGCGGCTGTGTATCGCCTATGTATCCGGCAGTTTTTTCAGCTTCTCTGCAAGAGCTATTTGAAACTAATAACAATACCAAAACAAAACCGTGCAGTAAAATTCAAAAAGTAAATAAAGGGAGACGATGTCTTTGCGAGGTTGTTATTTGGCTGCGAATTTGATTCGAAGGAAAAAAGGAAAGGGGCGTGCTTATGAAGAAACAGCGAAGTACAATTTAGCCTGATGTTCCTATACGGAGCATCAGGCGATTTTTATACATCAATGTTGTATATCTCCCACCCCTTCAATTTTGACCACTGGGTTTCTTGGGTAGTTTGTAGCTGAACATTTGACAAATTTATAAGTGTGAAACTTTAAAACTTGAAGATGTGGAATCCAATAAAGATATATCCACATAATAAAGCTATGGTTTTTATCCACCACATTGTGAAGGAGGGGTAGTCGAGCCATGCTGGTTTTAAATAATCTCCTTCAATAGTTCCATCTTTTTTAAATTTCTTTTTTTCTTGGTAGCGTGTCCAAAACCGAATGAAAATCGCTCCAAATAAATACTGGAGAATATCTGCGGTGAAGAAAACAACAATAAAACCCAAGGCTAGTAAAATCGGTTTTGGAAAGGAATATGTGGAAGATTTGAAAAACCATGAAATGGCAGAAGCAGCAAAACCAAGTTTCCTTAGATTGTCCGATAGATCTTTTGTATATCCATCGTACTGTTTCCAAAGATCTGAATTATTCATTTTTCTTTGGTTTCATCATCTGGATTGTTACCTTTTGTACCAGTATTGCCAGTCGGTATTGAAGTTTCTGTATTATCTGGTTTTGGTTTGTCATTATCATTTGTCATTTAATACCCTTTTCGAATATAGTTTACAAATATAACATTAAATTTCCAAACTCTATGATATTTTGTTTCTTTGAAACACTTTCAATAATCAAGACCTAATTCAATTCTAACAAGTATATATCTTGGTTCGTCTTGCTGGACTTTATTTCAATAAGAGGATTATGCCATTTGTTAATAAGTAAATCAATGAGATTATCCCAATGACCATAAGTAGAAAAGCAGTAAAATTGAACCACTGTGGATACTGCCTTGTCTGAGTAATATAGACTCTTTTAGCAAAACCTTCATCACTCTTAATATAAGAATGAATCTCATGTAATTGTAGAGGTTCAAAATATAAGTATGATATAGTTATTTCTTCCTTTGGAATGAATTTTGTATTACAATTTCTTGTGCTCCATCAGGTAAATTATTGATCGAATACTCAATTTGTGGATATATCTGATAATGTGATGGAAGTATATGGTGTCCTATTCTTAAGTTATTTGCTGGTAACTTTCCACAATTATTTAAGATAATGTTATGAGTATATACATCGGTATAGCTTTCTCCCCTGGTTCTGAAGTTAGAAATATGACCAAAATAAAATAGTACTTTTGTCTTCTTTTCTGATAACTTATTTAGAAAAAAACCAATAAATAGTGTTAATATGGGGACTGTTATTTGTATAACAATATTCCAAGAAATTTTCATTTTCTTTATTAGTTCTATAGTTAAAAAAGCGGCTTCTGTTCTATTTTCAACTAAAACACTTTCAGCAAATCAATACCTAATTCAATTCTTATAAAGAAATACTCTTGTCATTCTTTCCGGCATCACTTGCCGTCCATCGGGGTTTATGCGTTTTTGCAGCTATAGGTGTTCATTGGTTTTTAGACTTAACATTAGTGTTGGGTTTCATTTTCACTTTCCATTCTACTTTTAATATCAAGCAAATACTTGGCAATAGAATGAAATCTGCGAAGAGTGGCGGCTAGTTGGGCAAATGATACGATTTCTCCGCCAACCTCGATTCCGGCATCATCGTCAGTGAGTCTTGGAAATAGAGAACCGGCATCTGGAAATTTTCCGTCAGCAATGATCTCGACCGCGTGCTCAGAAAAATCACGAGCATCCTTAAGTTGCTGCGATTGTGCATTAATGTAGCGACGATCATCGCGATTAATCTGAACTAGTGGTAAGTTTTTTAATTGTTCTAATGCACGCAAAAGTCTCCTGGTTAGTAATAGGAAATGCTCAATTGCATCAGAAAAAGCAAAAATATAAATAAACCTTCCTGTTCGAATTTTTTCCTCATCTGATCGTTGCATTTCATTAAGCTGATTGAGTAAAGCAGACCGGGCATCATCATATTCAGAGATCGCTTTATCTACCCACCGTACAATTAAACGGCGATATTGGCCAAACTTTTGGTTTGGATCTTTAGAGAACATATTGACTAGTGCCAGCATGGGTAGATGTGGTGGGCACTCTGATCGAAGATCCAGCATACAGCATTCTGACGGTAACATTTATCCACGAACTCACTGTAAGATATGCAGACTCTATGATATTGGAGACGCTTCAACTAAAACACTTTCAAAAAATCAAAACCTAATTCAATTCTTATAAAGAAATACCTTCGTCCGTCTTTCAGGCATCCCCTAGCGGGTTAATGGTGTTACCTTGAAAAAGCGGAATAGATGGCTATTTGTTTCTCTTTGTTTGCTAAGCATATTCAATATTCAAGGTATTGACTGTTTAATCTTATAGCAAAACATTTATTCCTTATGACTCTAACACTACCTGTTCTCTTGCTAACTCTACAATTGTGTCGGCAATCATTTTTTCTGCTTTTTGTCCTGCATCGGTTTGGCCGGATATAGTGATTTCTCCCAACTCAGCCCAAGTTTTTTTAAATACATAACGTCCTTTCTGGTATATATCGTTTCGTCTTCGTTCGGGTAATTTTGCCAGCATATCAACTAGATCACTAAATTTTCCGCTCTCTCTCAGGTTTCTTTGAACTTTAGCAATAGTATTTTCTTGTTTAAACCGGTCTAAATCTTCCCAAGTGAAACATTCTGTTGCTGTTTCACCATAGCTTTTTCTGACAAACAAGTTTTGTTGTTCCATAATTATCTGGAAAAGCAAGTTCTCTATTTTTTTCATTGTTGAATGAACTCTCCCCTCTTCTAGTTTGCAGTTTGTTTGAGAACCATTATCTTTGAAAATCTTAGAATCGACTTCTCTATTTTCGTAGAGATCTCTGGTTTCTTTAAATAAGAAAGCTGGTTTTTGACCAATCGAATCAGCAAACTTTTTCAATTCATCCCGTGTCACATAACGTGTAATGCCCCCGTCGGTAGTCCGAGTCTCTCTACTTACAGACAACATACCATCATCTACTGCATTATGTAACATCCGTTTTGTATCCTCGATTTCTCTGGTCATCAAATCCCAATGCGCGTGCTGTAGAGGGGGATTCAGTCCGTGCCACAAGAATGCTACTTGATATATAAGCCACTCATCACGAGTGTCTTCTTCATCAAAATTTACAACTCTTCGATCAGCTCCAGTATTCACTTGAGCACTGAGTTTATTTGCACGCGCCAAAAGAGAAGATACTAATTTTTGGTAACCATTTTTCTTAAAGAGATCTACACAATGCCATGATGCTAACCTTTTCGGAATATCACAATCCTCTAGTCTTGCTGGAATTAGGTATATTGTATCTTCTGGTTTTTCTTCTGCAGTGTCCAAAGCAAACTTTATTTCTTTCTGGACATAGCCTTCTTTTGTCTTTGACATCGATGAGAGAAATACAATAACAATATTAGAGTTCCTTACTACGTTGGGTATCACTTCCTGCCAATTCTGGCCTGGCAATAGATTCTCTTCATCTAGCCATGGCTGGAATCCATCACGCTCAAGAAGCTTGTAATAATTTTTAACCTTTTCTTTGTCTTGCGATGCATGACACAGAAAGACAGTTACTTGATCTATTGCTTTTGAAGACATAGCAAATGTTCCATAGTAATCCCAATATTAAACAGACTACTATTAAACTATCTTATGCTAAAAATATTTTGGTTATACCAATCCCTAAATCAATTCTTATAAAGAAATACCCTTGTCCGTCTTTCCGGCATTCCCGGAAGTCCAGTAAGTTTTTAGCGACTTTTCGGCATTCCCATCCCCATAAATATAATGTGTCAGTCATTTTCGAATATCACGACAAATTTTAAAATATATCTAAATCACAAATTTGTTTATAATTTCTTTGCAACCCCTAATACAGCATATTATACAAAAGCCTGAGTTGTCATCAATGATAATTGTAGTATCAGAATTAAAGGTTTGTCTTAATACGCTTCTTCAAATATAAAAAATGCATAATCAAATATCATCTTTACAAGCGCAATTTACAATCAAAATACAGGCCAGCAGACAAGAGCAAAACTTAACAAATGTCCACAGAAGCGCAAACAAGGCCTTTGATCTGCTAACGCTATACTCAGTCCCTTAAATCAAGATTGTGGGTGGGGGGTATAGGAGTGGTTTTTAAGTATATAATCTCATCTGCTTTAGGGCTTGGTATCCGTGACAGCACTAATTTTTCGAGGATAAGTGGAAAGGATAAAGATAAACGCGACATACTACTTTATGTATTATGAAGCATGGGGTTGTGTAAGAATTGTGAAATTGTAAAAAAATTTAGTCTCTGATATTTATCTGTTAGTAAACAGGCTTGCAATATGAAACTGAGGTTAAACAAAGACGCAAAAATAAAAAGATGATTATCAAAGCTAATTTACTTTTCACGATGTGACACCTGATTCCCCGGATCCCCTTCACAGACCTGGAAATGCAAATAAATATGATTTTCATTATTTTTTCTGGCTTCTTCTATCTATCAGTTTGAAGTCCTTGTATTTTGGTAAAAGTTCCTGTTTTTCATTAAAGATGAGGGATATGACTGGTTTATCCAGTTTGTCCGTTTTGTAGTCGTAGACTATGTCATTAAACGTTAGTTCTATGCGGGCAATTTTGTGGGGTTCGGGGTAGTCAATGAGGATTTTGTGGATTGTTTGCTGTTCGGTGTCGATTTGAAAGGTAAGAGACACATAGGGAAACTGCCTTTGTGATTCTTTGTCCAGTACCAGCACAACTTGTTTATTAGCTTTAACAGTTGCTTCTTGTATATCATTGCACTCATCCACCTCGGCAACTTCAAAGAGTTTATCTTGAAAGGAAGCTATGCTTTTTATCCTCATTTCTTTGCCCAGATTCATATGTGAATCATTCCAATTAATGATTTTCTGAGATGGCAAGACCGTGAAGCAGTGTATTTCATCTTGATAAACAGACATTTCATCACTAAGCATTTGTGCCCGTTTGTTATTAGTGTAGACTTCAATATGAGATACTGTGTCTCGGTATCTTATAGTATCACGCATTTTAGTTTTAACTTGATAATCTAAATAATAAACTTTATCAATACTTAAAGTCTGTTCATGTGTGTTTAATTTTTTATAAATATTTCGGACTAGTTCTAAGCACTCATTTGTGTGGTTGGTCTGGGCATAAAGGAAGGGAAAAGGAATCGATAGATAAACAATAACTTGTAAAAAACGCAGAAGGCGAAATATAAAAAAGTTTATTTTAATAGTCATGTGTTTCAAATAAAATATGATAGTCGGTGATACAAAGCAACTTCAAATTTCAATCGTAAAGGTATTGCCACATGCATATTCACTAGCAATTCATACATGATATGTCAATATGAAAGGTTTCGCAAAATGTATAAACTGCCATCAGTTTTTAAGGATAACATCTATAAACATAATTAAATCATTAGAAAAATAAAATATACGCTCCCCCTTATATCTAATATTCTGGCATAGTGCTCATTATTGGCTCTGGTATAGTACTCATTATTGGTTCTTCTGGCATAGTGCTCATTATTGGCTCTGGTGTAGTACTCATTATTGGCTCTTCTGGCATAGTGCTCATTATTGGCTCTGGTGTAGTACTCATTATTGGCTCTTCTGGCATAGTACTCACTATTGGCTCTGAATGCCCTAGTATATTAATTGCAATTTTTTTAACACCGAGCATAGCACCTGTAAGACCAGCACCCACATGTTGTATTTGTGGTTGGGTACCCTGTGCTCCAACTCCAACAGCAAAAGAAGATGCCGCATATGTACCTTGAGAAAAGGCTTCTCCGTAGTTAACTTCTCCGGTTTCAGCGTATTGTGCTGCTGCCGCATTTGACGTATGAACTATCGCAACGGCTGTTATTCCTACTTCACTAGCAATTACACCAGTCCTAATCGCACTGCCAATACCAGCGGTTATACCCCCAAGTACAACACCTGCCGTTACTCTACGAGCTCCTCCCCACCAAAATTCATAATTTGGATCTTGTTGTGCTCTTCCATATTCGGAAATACCAGAAGTCAATCCACCAAGAATTCCACCTACTACGAATGTAGGAATACCACCATTTGGATCTGCAGCTATAACAGGATTATTTCCCAGACCATTATAAGGACTAAAAGCCGGAAATGCGCTTCCTTTGGGATCTATGCTCAGCCACCGACCCACTCTCGGATCATATTGCCGGAATAAAGTTGTATAGCTGTTTCCGCTTCCTTTTACCTCATCATCCTTCTCCATGCCATTAAAACCAAAGTGATATGTTTCCGCTTTATATGTTCTATCAGGCATAAGTGAGCCAAAGGGATAGTAATTGCGGTAAGAAAGCAAATCAGCCGTAAACTTTCCAGATTCGTTTTGTTTGATATCACTTAGAGTAACTCTGATATTACCAAGGTGGTCTTTCAGCTCGTATACCTTATTACCCAATGTTCGCTCATAATACGGTGCAGATGTCTTTTCCGTGCCAGGTTTTTGTCTGTGCATACCCAGGCGATCACTTCCATAAATGGGCATGTCTATTGTTAACCTGTCATCATGCTTACCGCTATACATTGCCATAATTTGACCATTTGCATCCCGGACATAATAAGTTTTAGTTTGAGACTCACCACGGGGTATCACCATTTTTCCGATTCTATTGCCAGTTGGATCATAAAGGAACGCCATTATGTCGCCATTACTCTTGATTATCTGCTTCACCTTGCCATACAGTGACCAGTCAATCCTTTCGATATCTTCACTGTCATCCTTTATCAGATTGCCGATTTCGTCATAGGCATAGTTATTTTCTGTCTGGTTATCAATATCGTTGTCGTAACGATCATCAGCAACTCTATCCTTTACACAATTCAGACGGTTGGTATGCAGATTGTACTCGTATGCTAAGTTATCCATTATACCGCGTGGTGCATAGCCAGTTCGAGTTAGTCTTTCAATATTACCATTTGCATCATATTTGTATACCGCACCATAATCCTTGCTCATATGTTGCCAACCTTCATCATCATCGTAAGGCTCAAAAAAAGCAGTTAACAATCGGCCAACCTCATCATAATAGTATATGACACCAACTAGCTTTTCATATTTCAGTACAAGACCTGATTTATTTGGTGCAATATTACTTGTCAAACTGGTGATGAAACCATTATAAAGTTCTTTAAAAGGTGCTAGATGGGTTGGCTCGTTTATCGTATCGTCTATTTTAATTTTAAATGGAGAACCATCTTTCACAAAATCGCCATTATAATACGTCAATGCCATGCCAAAGGCATCTTTCCCAACGGTACTATTCAATCCATCATTTATTCCGTCCTGCCCTGGATCTTTACTAACATCGCTTAGCAGGTCAGGATGGTTAATGCCTTTCAGCCAGCCATGGATCGTGTAGGTATAGTCAATACCCTGTACCCTGTCTTCTCCAAGTATAATGCGCATCAGCGGGCCATGAGCGTAGTATTCGTATCGTGCATCTCTATCCCACATCTTCCCATCCCTTGAAGTCTCAACCTGTATCAGACGATTATCTGCATCATAGCAATAACGGTGATAAAACGTATCCATTTTATCCATTAAATCTGGACTCTCATAATAAGCGTTATATTTGATCTTAAGCACATTCCTGCTAATCAGGTCATATTCATAATCAATATATTTCGTCTCAATTCCCAGGGCTTCCTGCCCCATCCATTTCACATTGCCATGGGGATCGTAGCTGAAGTACTTAGATACTCTATCTTGGGCGGTCCCCGGATTGCCGTCATCGTCGATAACCATATAGCTAACCCTATTCTGCAAATAATCCTGCTGCCGTCCCAGACTTGGATGTTCTTTTGAATATACGGTTGTAACAACTTCGCTTTTGTCATGTGTAGAATCAGGGAAATCTTCGTCCTTCAAATTATCATGAGTATAAAAATTTGCGATTTCTTGAGAGCTTTTCCCGGTTTCCACAACCCTGCCCAGATAATCATACATGGTGTATGCATAAGTACCTTCATTATTCTGTTTATCGTTCTGTGAGAAACGAAGTTGTCCTAAATTATCGTAGTAGTATTTCACTACCCCTGCATCAGGTGTTTTTTGCTTAATACGCTGACCAAGTGAGTTGTACTCATACTCGGTTACATAGGTGTGTTTCGGGTGTTGATTTCTTTTGGCGGATTTTTCATCAACTCCTTTAGGAGAAACGGTCCGTATCAGATTGCCTGCACGGTCATAGTAAAACAGGGTATAGTGATAGTATCCCTGATCATAGGTAAGGGTTAACCGGTCGTCGATACTATCGGGTCTCAGGCATTGATTGTGGTACTCTGCGAGAAGCTCGTCACGCTTTGCTCCTATACAAGTGGCAACTTGTTGCTGGATGATATTCTTGATATGGGCAGCAGCCTGCTGTTCGCAGCTTACAGGTGTAAATTCATGTATGGCTTCTTTTACCGGGGATACCCACCTAAAACATATTGGGCACGACGTTGAGCCCAGGCACATTTCATTACAAAGTATTTTTAGTTCAATTATCTGTTCATTTTCAGGATCCATTATCTGATAAGCTAATTGGCAGGTATCATTTATGATAAATTTAGAAGGTACATTTGAGGAGACTAAAACTGTCCATTTATCTTCTTCAAATTCAGGAGGCTGAAAACATACTCCTGTTGAGGGTTTGGTAAAATAATCTCTACTACGTAGAGGAAAGAACTCTGTTAACGCCTCAATATAATTAAATCTTCCTTTCCGTGTATCATCAAGGGTTGCACGGAACTTATCTAATTCGGTGTTTAGATAAAGTACCAATATATCTGTACTGTCTACATCCTCCTGCAAAAGTTCAAACCCATTAGGGCATTCGACAAGCAAACTGCGCCGCGGTAGGCTTAACTCATAACTGTATGACATTGACTCTCTCATCCTTTGAATTTCTTCTTCAGTGCCAACTCTTCGAATGCGATGCTGCCAAGTTCCATCAATAAAAATAGAACTCTCCTCAACTGATAAATTGCAACCTTCCTTACAGCGATCAATTAGCATTTGGACTCTACAAATAATGTCCTCCCAGGTGATATCATCGGGAATGTCTAAACCCATATCAGTATAAAGCTTCATAAGAGACAGTAAAAGACCCAATGTTCTCGATTCGCATATATTTTTGCAGGATCTTACAAGGTCGCCTATAGTTTTTCTGGCCCTGGTGTCTAACGCTTCTTCCGAACTATATTCAGGTGTGTTCTTAACGCATAGATAAAAGCTGTTAAGCACCTTAGACCTCCCCTCCTCAGGAAAAATATTTTCACAGTTCTCATTATTGCCTGGAGTATATTCAAAGTAAGCGTAGGCATGGGATAAATATCCGGGATTTTCAAAATCTCCAAATCGATTATCTGTATAACCCCGTAAACGCAGCCCCGAACAGTTAAGAAACTGTTCTAACAGATCATATTCTAAATCATTCGTCGGATCCGAATCATTGTTCACTTCTGCCACCATATCCTTCATTGACCCATAAGATCTCACGAGTGCATCCCAACACTGCCAGATTTCGTCACAATCATAAGGTGTGTATGGATCGTTTTCCATATTAATAATGAGTTCATTGAATTGCTCAGGCGCATAGTTAGGTAGGTATTTCAATTTTCCATCAGAGGTTGGTTCTACGTAAGAAGTCCCTTGCCATACTTCTTCAAAATGGCGTTCGAAGTTGCGATCTTCTGGACATGTGTTTGCTTCACAGCGTTTAATTGGAATCTCTATTGTGCAGCAACCTGTGTTAACCGTTGTACTATCAGAATCATCATCTTCAGATACACCAAGATGTTCGTAGAGACCATCCAGGTTTGAATCATTCAGTAAACCATATATTTCTTCAAGAGCAGTATCTGTTTCACTTTCAAGTACCTCAGATAAATTTGTAACTTGTTCATCTCGATATGTTTCTCCCGAAGGATTTTCTGTAGTTGTTGATTCAGGATTAATATTATATCCGAACACCCTTTTATTAACCTGATAACTTCCAGGTTGTACGTCAAATATCTTTTCTGACCATCTAAATGTAGGTGCTGTTGTATCTACGTTCAGCTCATAGAATTTGGGATACATGGGATCATCAGGTTCGTCTTTTCGATTAATGGAAATGTAAACAGTGTAGTCACAGGACTGGCTAGAGTCTGTACATAGATCTTCAACTTTATTAGGAGTAATTCTATAGTCTAATGTAAGATCTGTTGGCTTGGTAAATGTTAGTTCCGCTCGGGATTCAAAGCATCCTTCACCACAATATGTATTCTCAGTTATAGTATGCGTAGTCTTGTTAGGAGGATCGGGTCTGGAGGGCAATGGTTCAAGCAGGTCTGTATTCCCATCACTCAATGCTAAGCAAGTAGCCAAAGTATCTCTGGAGGCAGATTTATAAGCCACAGTTGCGGTTTTGTTTTGATCCATCGTGATAACCTTGGAGACACTCGTGGCCTTTGGAGCTTCGTCTCCGAATATGGAAATTAATTCCTCATCTGAAGTGCTTGCATAGTATGTCTTAACCGTACGACTTTCGGCTTCGGAATTATCCCGCTTAATCCTGTGCGTCTCACCAACACCGCCTAGTTCCTTTACCCTGCTGGTGCCATCTTTATAATACAACGTTTGTGTGAATGGATATCCTTCTGCAATGGGGATATTGATATCAGGATTTTCATTGGAATAATATGCAGATAACGCTCCTCTGTTTGCCGGGGCAGGATTTTTATAGCGGTAATCGTCATCAAAGTGTTCTGCAGAGTAAAGATATGATCCATTACGCATGAATTTATTAACATAGCCAAGGGCATTCGAAGCTACCGGTGCAGCCATCGAATTAATGGCAGGCCGACCACTGTAGTCGTATATGGTCTGGTTCACCAATATTTTCTCTTCAGATTGCAGGCGTTTCTGGTTCTGTTTTACCTGAAACAGACCATTGGCATAGGTGATTTGTTCAGATATCTTATTTCCTTCGGTAAAGGTGCGGGAGTATATCCAGTTCTTATCGTCATCAAACTGCCTATAAAAAAAAGCCCAGGGGTTTGAATCAGATGCACTTAATTGTATTGAATCGCCATCATTCGGTGCATCACTCCATACTCCCCAGTTGGCATCATTGGCAATGCTACCTTCGAAATAATTTCCAATGGGTCTGACACGCCAGATGTAGTAACCCGTACCTTCTGCTATGGTCAGTGTAAGGAAAGTTGCTGAGCTTTCCGTCTCTATCGTTAAGGCTTTACTCCAGTCTACATGAGCAAATATTTCTGTATCCAGTGTTGGATATGGAGGGGTAGATGGATCTTCTGTTATCAATCGTGGATTCAGGCTATATAATCGTAATAACTGGAACTGGTAGTTAGGAATACCGGGGCAACTGGTTTTCCAGCGGAACGCCTGTAGATTGGATGCACTTGGGCTTATGATTGGTTCAACGGTGATAATCGATGAATCAGTTTCTACGTCAACAGCAAACTCTTCTGTGTAAAAGACTTCTAGATGAATATCATCATCAATATCTGTCCTAGTTGGGTTGGTATCATAATGTAAAACTTCTATTTCAAATCTATTAATTGATTTGTGTAAAACAGAAAATGATGTATTGAATAGTTTTTCCGGGGTGTTCTCATCAATTTCAAGATTAACGAGTTTATTAATTATTGCAGCACCAGTTTCCTCATGTGGATAAGAGGCATATCCTCGTATACGTAATTGTACAGAAGAGGTAAATTTATTTTTGACGTAATTGTAATCTTCTCCAAGATTAAATAGAACATTTAGCTCTGCTGATTTGATTCTTTTATTAAAACATTGAGTCTTAGAAAAATTACTTCGCACAATCAACCTCTTGCTTTTCCTGTTTGTAAGATCACTGTCATTGTATTTGACTTTATTGACTTTTGGAAAGTATATCCTTCCTATATCCTCCTCATTAATATCAGATGGTATCTCCGGCACCTCCCCTATTAATTCCTCACCAATAGTATCGATAATAGATTGGGCTATAGATTGTTTGCAGCATTGGAGGCATCCGATGCTTATAAACAAAAATATTACACAAATTCGTAACATATGAATTAACTTATAATTAGACAATTTCATATTCATATTTCTTCGGGTAAATATCTTAGAAATTCCTGGACAACCATAGTCCTTACAGAAAATCTGCACATTAGTTTTATCTGTCAACCTGGGGCGTATGATACTGTGTCTCTTGAATTGTCTTTATTCCCCTTTCTGTCTCAATCAATTTACGCACGAGTTTTCCTTCACTATTATACTGGTAATACAATCCAAAATGCTGGTCATCAAAACTGGTTAAAAGACGTAAGGTGTCTGTATCGTATACATAGGTAGTCATCTGGGTATCAAGTGGCTGGATGCGAATATCGTCAAGCCATATATCTTTTTCAGCACCGTAATATATTTCGCTCGGATCAGGTTTATACTGTATTTCCATTGGATAAGTATCTATGGATTTATCATCAAGTTCAGATTTGGTTATAATTGCCTTAAGTAGTAACCATTCACCTGTCTTTGCTATCTTTTTAAAAGGTTTTCCCAGAGAGTCATCAGGAGAAAAAATACATTTTAATACGAGTTTATCATTCAATTTTAATTTTGGATTTCCTGATTTCACCCAGACCTTTAGAGAAAGCCCATTATCTTGTATCTGTTTTGTTAATTGTAAACCTTTTAATTTGAAATTTTTGTTTACATTCCATTTAAATGATCTAGATCCAGCATGTGCAACTGTATTATCTACAGAACCAAGAGATTCCAAATACAACAGTCCATCTTCAAAATATTTAACAACAAAACCGCCACTACGTTTTTCGTACGAATTTTCAAAGCTTTCAAAATCTACCGATGTGTATTCAGCATTTTGCGCTACCAGGTATGGAACGGTATGGTGATAACCAAATTTTGCGGTGCTGTATATATCACGAATATTTTTGTCTTCCAATGGATTACCGTTTGGGGAATATTTAGTAATTGTATTGGTTCTCAACCATTTAGTGGTATCATTTGCATCTTCGTGTTTCCAGTTAAACAAAGTGAAGTCATTGAATACACCGGCATCCTTGTAAACCCGACCGTCATCGTTGGCACTTATGATGTCAGTAAGATATGCGAAAGTAGATTTGGGCCTCCATTTCCCTTTTGCCCCTATCTCGTAAGGATTGTGAGTAGAAGATTTCGTAATATCATAAACCTCGCCTAGTGGAGCTCCTCTTATATTCCAGTGGTCACTAAATGTCTGCGCACTGGTATCAATGACGCCATCGAGTGTTTCGTTACCGTAGTATTGTGGACAAAAATGGAAACATGGTACAGGCTGTTCCCCACAAGTTCCCTCTCCACTGTAAAAGACTAAATCACCAGTCCATGGATCAATCTTGAACCCCGCTTCTTTAAATGATAATACATTAAAGGTGGTGCTGCAATCTCCACATTGAGTCTCTATTCTATTGAGTCTTTGATTATCATGAGGTTCTGGTAGACGAAAAGCAATTTTACAGTCATCAGGGAGACTGCAATTACCTTCTGAATCAAGAACCAAAATATCTTTCAAAATATCTTCTGGGATACGTATAGGGTCAGATTCATCCAGACCACTTGATATGA
Organism: Candidatus Scalinduaceae bacterium; assembly: GCA_965222815.1. Classification (GTDB taxonomy): domain Bacteria; phylum Planctomycetota; class Brocadiia; order Brocadiales; family Scalinduaceae; genus SCAELEC01. The sequence continues at coordinate 1,201,644 of CBDCUS010000014.1, read as the reverse complement.
AATCTTGAATATAGTCATTTAGCCAATCTGCAAGTCTCTCTCTTGGCTCACGAGTTATTCGGTCAATTGGATGGAACACAACATCTTTTTTATCTCCGTATGTCCTGATAGTCCCAGCTGTTGCATTGAGCAGGTTAGTACGTCCGCTGCGTATAATCCTAACGATTACACGAGTTCGACTTTGAGGGATACTGCTATAAGAAAATGTCGGCAATAGTTCGATTCTATTTCCTGTTTTCTCTCCTATATGGTAAATACCATCAGGTTCATAATAAAAGAGTTCAGTGGTCTCATCCCATAGTTTTAGAGTCAATTCTACAAGGTCCCCTGGTACAAAACTGTTTAACTCATCGCATATTGTTCCCGTGTCGTAGCGATTGAACTCCAAGTAATATTTGTTTTCCTCAAAAATTTTACTAATGACTAAACGTGGCTCCTCAGACTTTACGATTTTATTTTCGTTTTCTGCCTTTTGCCCCATGGCTGTATATTGTTGTGATGCAGGAAACGTATAGTTATAGTAATAACCCTCGTGCCGAACTCCCTGCAGAGGCAAGCCATGATAGCCGTCGGTTGTGCGTGTTAAAATGGGTTTTCCTGTATCGGGATTAAAGGCCACGTTTTCGGAAAGCTGATAAACACCATCCTGGTAGGTTTTCACCGATTTGAGAATCGCAGGGTATCGAATAACTTTACTCGTTACATGAGTACGCAACTTACTCTCAAGATAACTAATAGAACCTATTCCCGAAATGAACAGCACCGGTATGGCTGAACATACACCGATATTTGCGTCCCCCTCTACACTTCCATCTTCTGTTATATCTTCTACAGCTTTGGCCTCAGAAACGATCTCTACTTCCTTTCCCGGGCTCTCTTCGCGTATGTCATTTATTGCGTACATCATTGGAACATTTTCACCCGGTTTAAAATAGGTAAATTCCTGTTCACTCGTTAATGTATTCGTATCCGGGTTATGGATGTCACCATAATCACTTGAATATGCAGCAATCTTTTTGGGCTGACCATGCATACTGTTCAAGATGAACCGAAACCCCTGTGTTAGCCAAAGATTGTTTTTATAGTAATTAAATAGGCCTAAAGGCATAATGAGCCAATCATCTTCCTGCTTCATGCTTGTTACCTCAACGCCCTTGCCATTAACACCATCACCCACTTCATTTTCAGGGTAAACGTTTAGTTTGTCTCCATCTTTCCTAACGATATACCTTCGGTTTTTATTCTGATCGGTAATAACCCACTTATCGTATATGTCTTGTTTTGAAATGGTGATATCATCACTAGAAAGACCGATTCCATTAGCTTCAAACTCTGACCTCAGATTACTTGGGATATCCCCACCAAACAGCCGCCAAGATAGTAGTTCATCCAAATACTCCAGTCCTACACTAAACAGCAGCCTTCCGTAATACTTTTCAAAAGGATAATCTTTTGCTGTGTAAAACTCATTTACTACGATACCGGTATTCGTCTTACCACTATGAATGTTTTTCGTAATAACCCTGGAATAGCCTACCAACGGTGCCGGAAGTATAGTTTCACCAATGGGGCCTTCGACTTGTTTTTTGTCCTCCCCGGCGATGATCTTACTCAGAAATCCTTGTGAGAAGCGTGGTAGATATGTGACGAGGGCGTTTTCTTCTCTTCCCCTAGACGGCTCAGTTGTTGCAACCCCGCTACTGATAATTTCCTTTCTTTCTGGATCATAAGTTTTGTAAATATACTCATTCCCATATAATATAGCGTCTCCTTCCTCAATTCCCCGGTCGAACATCATCAGCCTCTTGACACGAATACCACCTCCCTTCTTTGCTTTTATTAATGGAATTCTAAAGTAGGAAAGTCCAGGATTAAATGTAGGACACAACTCAGAATCACCTGGTAGTAAATCCGCAGCAAGCCATGATAAAAACGACATGACAATATCTTGTACTGATCCAGTCTCTGTGACACCATCACGGGATGCATCACACTCGTCTTCAAGAACAAGCTTACCAAGCCGATGAGTCTTAACGAAATCAATACCCACGTTTCTAGGTTTCTTGCCACCCGCTAAAATTAGTTTTAGGCCGTTTCCATCTATTTCCACGTTACTGACATTCGCATACCCTGTAATATACTCTGCATTGCAATCCTCTAGATTAGGAACTAGCGGAGATAAAATACTATGAGGTGAAAATAACCTGTATAAAAATTTAAAGTAGATCTTCTTCTTTGGTATAACGATTTCTTTGCGTATAAAGTCTCTAAGTTTTATTAAATCCTCATTATTGGATATGCCCAATTCAGACGTATTTAAATAATATTCATTCTCATTATCACTAGACTGGTCAGAGAGGCTGACCATAGCCATAGCTGGTCTGTCCTGAACATAACTGTAGTCATCCTGTTCATATTGAATATGTATTTCTCCACCGGAAGGCAGACGTATGAATTTCAACTGCCAGGCCGCTGGATCGAATTTTGGATCGAGTTGAGTATAGTCTGGATTCTGGTTTACCCAGGGATTTAATTTGCGATGCCGTTCACCTCCACCATATTGATAATTTCCCCAACGATCAATATTAAAAGGGCTGTAACCAGGGTTTTGATTATCCAGTGAATAATATCCATAATTATCCTCTTCTGATTGATACAAATTTTTGTATTTTTCTGGGTAACTAAATTGTACGTATCGGCCCTTTTTTTGATAACCATATTGATATCCGAATACATACGGACTTATTTTAGTATTCACAACACCCTCATATTCAAACCAGACCTTTTTTAGAGTTAATTTTCCATTACCTGTGACAATACTATTTGGTAGATTTTTCATCAGAGAATAATCGTATTCAAAGTTTATCGTCTTTATCAAACGAGGTCGAGTATCTCCTCCTATGCCTTTAGCATATAAACTAATTTTATCCAGTTGTTTTAGCTTTCTGATACCACTCGCACTAGGGTCATTCGCAGCCGTATCATTATCTGCCGCCTCAATGCCATCATCTCTAGGCTCTGTAGAGAAAATAGCTTTGTGGGTTTTTGTTTCTATCGATTCAAGGTAATAAATTTCCTTTTCACCAGCTACCAATGATCCTAAATCGTCACTTGGGTCAGAGAGACTATTTTCTTGGTAAAGTAAACCCGTGTATGGAATGCGCCATTTATACCAGTTTTCTCCCGTGTCTTTATAACCATCTTTTGTGCCATATACCTGTTTATAGCTAAATTTTGTATAGCCTCCAAAATCGTCAGGGGTAGGGCCATCCAGGGTACGATCGATATAGTCCGGTGTAGTGATCTCGGTTAAAAGATAACTTGTGGCATAAGGCTCACGTCGTTCCTCGCCTACTATCGTTGGGATTTTTGAGTTGTCACTGATATCTCGATAAGCTAAATAGTTTTCCTCAATCTGTCTAGGGCCATCCCGTTGAAGTCCGTAATGCATATTGATTTCATTTTTTGAGTACACTGGTAATCCATAGACATAACGTTGACCGTCTTCGTTAAAAATAACTATTTCACCAATCCCATCGCTGATTGGATTACTATCGCCGCCAGTCCGGTTCACAAATTTACGCGTAGCCTTATCCTTAGTGTAGGATTTGTAAAAAACGATGGCATCAAGGCTATCACTGGGAACAGAATCTACCATTTCAGCATTCGTGTGGTAAGTGATATAAGACGATCTACCGCTTCTGTTTCTTCTGTTTCCTTTGATTAACGGACTGATGAGTGGAACGTCTGGATGATAATCTTCATCAATAGTTGCTGTCATAGGCTCATCATCGGATGCAAATTCTACGCTTCCACCTAAGTCGTTACTGAATCTAAAGAAATATGGTTCGTCGCCTTCGTCCGTTGTTGGAAAGTTAAAACCATTATCTTCCTCTTTTAATTTCCATTTTTTTACCTCCAAAGTTTGCTTACCTATGCCGGCATCTTTCCCAATACCGACATTGCAACCTGCTTGACCTTCCAAACCTTCCTGATATATGCCAATTTCGCTTCTCTTTTGATTTGGGTAAAAATGCCCTACTTTTTTACTGTGGAGCCTAAAACCGCCTCCAATTCCTTCCCCTGTAGCAACAAAATAGTCTGCATTGCTAAATGGTATCGCTAGAAATTTATCGCGCTTTTGATAGGGAGTATCCTTTTCAAGATAATAGTCCATTACACATCCTTTGTTAGTTCTCTCTTCATCAGTAGTCTCCTCTTCACCCAGGACATCTTTAGCAGCTTCTCCCGAATACATATATCCATAAGCCAATGTTTCTTCTCTCTCTCTATTCTGCTGCCAAGTATAGTTACTGAAAAAACCCCCTTCAGCGCCGGCTGGGACGACACCAGGTACTCCTTCTAATGATACATTGAAGTTGTGAGAAGCTCCAGTATAACTGGTTGTCGTGGTTGGTCTGACAGTTTCTGCATAAGAAAATAAACCATATTGACTTCCAATCAGGTTCAATTTTCCCAAGCTAGCAAAACTGCTAAACTTATTTTTAATTCCGTACCCCTTAGAAAAGCTATCATTTAGAGTTTGTTTTGCTTCGTTTGTCAGAATTGAACCAGGATTAATAGAGACGGAAAAACTGCCTTCACCATTTGATATCGAGTAACCCAGACTTATAAGGCCTTTCACACTAACACCAATACCTTTCACGGATCCAAACCCCTTGTAGTTGTTATATCTGATTGAACCGTTCAACTCTAAAGGTACATCTATGCTAAATGCCTCCAAGTTACCAATATGCCCCCCCGCGCTTATCGTCCAGTTCTTAGGAACTTTATTTGAATATATCACCTCCTTGCCATTATAATCGTCCGGAAAACCTCGCTTTTGCCGTATAATTGCTCCAGGGTTCAGGGTCCAACCATATCCGACCCAAGACGCTTCTTCTTCCGGAGAAGCTCCACTGTGGTAAGATAATGATAATGCGTATCCACTGCCACTTGGTCCGGGTATTTCTAAAATAGGAAGATTGTACGTAAAATCACCCGTAAACTCATTGACCATATTTGTCGTTGCTACCGGTTCAAAGCTTGCGAACTCCGGTTGATTTGGCCCGCTGGTCAAGGCATGCGAAGACATTGGGAAAAATGGTAGATATGAAAGATTTATGACCAATATTAAGGAAACAATTTTTAAAAACTGTTTTTTCATTTTTAATTTATCCGTTTTGAGAAAAATAACTAAGGCGAGGAATCTTTTCTATGCTATTCCTATGGAAAACAAAATGACTGATCCCGGTGTGAAAAATCTCATCATTAAAAACGAAATCAAGCTTTTCGGTATTTTTAAAAATCGTATTTTCATCTTCCGGTGCAAAAACAAAAGAAATATTCCGATGATTACTTAGGCCATAAACGTTTTCCATATTGGATAAAACCGGTTTGAACTCTCTATCACCGGTTATAAGGATAACGTACTCGTTCATTCCAAAATTCATTTTTGACGCACGTTCAGAAAATTCCTGGTAGTTTCTAATCCCTGTTTGCATGATATCTGCGCCTAGCCTTTCTTGTTCATCAGGAGCAATGGTAAGTAAAAACGTTTCATTGTTTTTATAAAGCCCTAATGTGCGTTCTTTATCGGATGCGGTAACATTTTCCTCATCTTTAAGTTCTTGATACGCCAGATATTCAGGGGGTAAATATTTTACACTTAGATGTATTCCACTGATAGACTTTGTCTTCACTAAACCGTTTTCAGTATTTACGACCCAAGCACAGTATTCAGCAAAATCTTCAATAGTAACTTTATTTTCCTGGCAGCCAAAAATGAAAATTGTGAAAGAAAAAAATGATATTCCAAATAAGTAATTCTTTAGGGTAATCATTAATGGTCTTCTTCTCCTATATAAGCATTATTAAATGCATCTAACAATTTGTCAGTGATGTCTAAGCCACTATCTCCATAAAGGATATTACCTGAAATCGTTGTACCCAATATAAAATCATATCCATTTTGCTTGCCATACTCTTCAGCATAACTGTTTATCTGGTTTAAAACAGCCTGTGTCATCTTTTCATCTTCTTCTTTTTCCATTTTGCTGATTGAAATCATGTAATTCTTTAGATTGTCCTGTAATTTTTGGAGATAGTTTTCCCTTTTTGCTCTTTCTTCGTCAGATAATTTCTGGGCCTCTTCTTTGTATTTTGCTAAGTCTTTTTGGAAATCTGATTCCAGTACTTGCTTATTTGACTGCCACTCTTTGACTTTTTCTGAGTATTTACTATGAGCTTCTTGCATACCCAGGTAACCATAAACGAGTTCCTGTGATTTTACGAATGCAATCCTCGGCTGGTTAAATACTTTTAATATACAAACAATACTGATAATGATGGCAATCAAGCTAATGAAAAAGGCTGCTAATATAACGGTTTTATTGTTCATGCTTGATTGTTAAAAATCAATCTTATTATGAAACGTTCAAATACGGTTTTATTAAATGAAGCTGTAACTGTGGTCTTTCTGTTTCGTGCTATTTATATAATGCAATAAAAAGAACTTTCCACTATTTTAAGCGGATAATAATCTATATATTTTATTAAGGATAATGGTTGATCAAGATTTTAAATATTTTACTCTTTGTATTTGTAAATATTAGAAGTGTCTTCCCAATAAAATTAAATAACTTTGGCAAAACCTATCGTAATTTAAATAAAAGGATCATCTCCTATTTAGTTGAAGAAATAATACATCAAAAACGACATACTACAATTACAGTTTCTGTTTTATTTTGTATCTATAAAGTAAAGTCTGAGAAGAAGGATAAATATTGCTTTTGTTTTTACAGTCACAAATATATTTATGCGTTAGAACAACACTATCTGGCGTCCCTATTTAAACTTGTTGCCCATTAAGTTTGTGCTTTACCTGATTACGTAGAGTTTAAGCTTTTCGTGATCACCAATTTTCTTAAAATAATAGTTAAAAATTACTACTACAAATGCGATACCGCTTTCTATTTGAAGATAGAGAATTTACAAGTTCCTACAAATTAAATAGATAAGGACAAAGGTTAAATTTTAGGATTACGTTTTGTTATGGAAACAAAACTATTTTTGTTATGATTCCATAACAAATGTTAAGAAAGTTATTGTTACATCTAGCAACTAAAGATTCATTTCAACATTTAATTTTTTAGCCCTTGAAGGAAGGACAATCCGTAGCTAGTGTTCTTTTTGTTTCAACTAATCGGGATAAAATCCAAATAAAAAAGCCTTACTGTAAAAATATTCGCAGAGAACATTTCGGCAGTAAGGCTATCTTTTCTTAAGCTATAAGACTACAACGCGGCTTACAAAGACCCTTATACTTTGCGTCTCCAGATCACTCTGGGTTTGCCTTTATCGTTATGAATAACTGAATTAATTTTCAAAATTCATACTTAACCCAACTAGCCGGGTATTAGTCGCAAAATATCAAATTATTTAACTAGGCCGTACTTATTAAAACGCACAACCTATTTCTTCAGGGTAAAATAAATTGAATATTTAATAGGGGTTTATTTGTAATGTAAAACCTTATGTATTTACAGGTAAATGGTTTATCTAAAAGTCTAGAAAAAAGCCCATAGAAACCCATTGAAATATTTAAAGTTATTTGAGTCACTTTAAGAACAAAAAAACGTGATGGTAAGATGTGAAACTTGCTTTCGGAATTGATCGAAAAGTTTTGTTTGAAGGGAAAGTTTAATAAAATAGCAAAAACTCTTCTTGTCATTAATCCTACTCCTAAAGCATTATAAAAAGTGTTTATAACAACATTTCTTGAGGATAAAAGAAATTGCTTAATATATTTGGAGTTTTTTTGCTAACAAGGTTTTTGTGTTAGCATAAGCATTTTGAAGATGATTTGTCAAGAAAAAACAAACATTTTGTCTTAGTATATTTTTGTACTATAAGACTAAAATATTTTAATGGTTATATTTTTATTTGGGGCTATGCGACAAACTAAGATAGTGAGATAGTCTTTGATATGTTATGCTCTTTTTCTTAATGCATTATTTTACTTTTCTATGACTTACATTTAGATTAACCTTCCCTTATAAGAGTGAGTTTTTACTGTAGTCAAATTGTAGTCAACTCCAGCGGAATCAGTCGGACTCAACCGGAATCAACAGGAAAAGTAAAAAGTTTTAACTCGTTTTATATTAAAGTGATAGCGGCATAACAGACACAATATCAGGCACTTACGGAATATGTTAAAAATGCCCTGCCCTCACTCGACAAGCAAGGGGTCACTGGTTCGAGTCCAGTATCGCCCATATTGTCATACAAGGAGTTAGGAGAAGAGGTTGGTTCTTCAGAATTGAATATTGTCAAGTAATTGTCAAGTTGCGTGTTTTTTGTTAGCACTTTATCAAGCATATTTACCGCCTTTATCTTATGTCCAGGTGCAAGATGTGCATACCTTAAGGTCATCTTCAAAGACTTGTGACCCAACAAATCCTTTACTGTTGTTATATCAATTCCATTCATCACCATTTGAGATGCATAGGTATGTCTCAAATCATGAAACCTAAAATCATGGATACCTGCCCTTTTACAAGCTGTACCGAAACTACGCTTGATTGACTTGTAAGGATTCCCATCTTTGTCGGTAAAGACATAGTCACTCTCTACACCATGTGGCATATTCTCAAACATTTTTTCCAGAGTACCATCAATAGGAATCTCCCTACGTTCTCCGTTCTTGGTTGTATCAAGTAAGATAAACCCATGATTCAAATCTACTTGTTCCCATTTCAATCCTAAGATTTCTCCTCTACGCATACCGGTATGAAGAGCAACGGTTACAATTGGACTAAGATGGTTACTGCAACAGCCAATAAGATTTTGACACTCTTCAACGGTTAAGAATCTAAGCCTTTCATTGTTCTCTTCCAGGAGCTTTACATTGCGTACTTTCTTTAGTGTTTCTTCACTTGCCATTTCCCACTGAACACCCTTGTTAACCATGTGCTTTAGACAGGCAAGGACACGGTTAACGGTAGCAGGTTTATTATACTTCAACCTCTTACTCTGCCACTGTTCAATCGTCTTGGTATCCAAATCCTTAACATTAAGATTGCCAAAGACCTCAACCAGCTGTCTTATCCAAATTTTTTTGGTCTTGTACACTCTCTGTCTTTCAGCCCACTTTGAATAATCATGTGCTAATTCTGCAAATTTGTGGTTTTTAACTTGTTTGATCTCAGGAATATTTCCTTCTTTGATTTCCTTTCTTCGACAACCTAGAATGTACTCCGCCTCACGTCTCGTGGTTACTCCAGTACTTTCAAAACGCATCTTGCCATTAATACTGTAAGCCATCCAGTACGTTTTCCCGCGTTTATACAATCCTTTCAATAGTTTTCACCTCCTTTCTTATGATTAAGGTTGTAATGACTCAAATCTGGATGGTAAGGATTAATTGACCACAAATCAACATGCTTTTTCAGGAATCTAGGAAATTTACCAATTTTTCGGAAAGGGATTTCCCTTTTGTGTACCTTTTCGTAAACGAATGACTTGGTAACTTTCAGGTAACTTGCAAGTTCATCTACGGTTAGCATTTCATTGCTGTTTACGTGTGAACTTTTTTTCAGTAGGGGGGTGATTGCTGTAACCACCTTATCAACGATGTCATTTATTAATTGAGAATTATCAATCTCGATTTTCATAATTTCAATTTACTACCTGAAACGCCAGAATAAACTTCTCTATATGCACTTAATGTCTCTTGAAAATCATTCAAAGACACATTATCTATGTTGCAATTTATTCATATTAAACCACATAACTTGTATTTTATTCACTGATTAAACAAAACATAGTAGGGGAGAGGTGTATTCAGAAACTCTACCTTGAAACCCTTTTAACCGTTCTCTGATAAGCACCAAAACTATAAGTTAACTTAGAAAAATTGTCTGTCACTAGCGGAACCCTGCGGTGCCCAGCTACCCTCATCGTTTATTCCTTTCAAAGTACCTTTACACTTATCTGTTAAATACTTTAGTTTTGTTTTTTACAATACTCTTTTCTCCTAACCGGTGTAACTGCTGCCTTGTTCACTCTAAGGCTTCAACTTTTAAAGCTCTGCTCAAAATCTTTTCTGATCTTATCCAACCTCATGAAAAGGTCTTAATCTAATATGTATTTCATGGCCACGATTGCCTGCGACATTACGACTCTCTAATTTGTAAAGCTATTTCTTATCTTAGATCCCAATCTTGGTATATTCTAATCATTCATAACCTTTCCTCAACATTCCAGGATATAAATCATATGGATATGGTTCACATTCCAGACAAAAACTTCCCCACCCAGTGTGACCATCATGGTGGGTACCCCAACATAATCTTTGTATTTGTTTTGTTAAGCAATGCTGGCAAAGGTCTTTTTGGGGTTCCCTGATGTTCTGTGTTTTGCATTGCTTATTTTCTTCAACAAAAGAAAATACCTTATTTTTACTTGTTTCCCCTTCATTCCCTGAATATTGCTCGATCTCATTATTAAGATTTTTTGAATGAATTATTACGCCACTATTTTTATCAATATTATCAATGGTTTTAGCATATTTCTTATTTAAACCTCGATTAGTATTTGCTCTTGACATATATTTTTCAGTTAAATTCATTATTATATTCCTCTGATTTCATTGATAATAATGTTAAAAAATAGGTAATTTCTAATAAAGGCGTGTATTCCCCTATTTTTGCATTTTTATCAATGATTTTTAGGTGTTTTTAATTTTCGGATTAACCTCATATATGGTAGATTCTGGTCTTCCTCTTTCCGACCTTCCATTTCCTACTGATTCACTTTTAACTTCTCTGATAAAATTCCTCTCGATTAGTACCTCTAAACCTGGCATAACATCTTTTACAGTTTTAAAGACATTTTTATGCCTCAAGATATCGCTTCTTTTAAATTTATCCGGTTTAATATGTTTTATATAGTCCAATACTGTTTTAGCTGATTGAATCCATGGATCTTCGCCCATCAACCCAAATATAGCAAGTGCATGCTCTCGAAAATATGCTCCAATTGCACAGGAATCATTGATAATATTGATAGAAATAGGTAAGTCGATTGCTTCTTTATCGTGTTCGGCAACATGTAGCAACCCTGCTATCCTTAAAACTTCTCCTGGAAGCTTAGACCCCCAGTCTTTAATTCCCTCCATAGGATTTTCAGGTTTCATGTCGTTTTCAATATCATTGTAGAATTCATCCCATGCAGTAGAAGCTTCAGGCGATAATGTTAAAACGTGATTTTCAAGTGGTATATCCATCAGGTTGTAGATATGATTTGTGTAACTTCTGAGTACTGCATCAGGAATGGTTTTGTTTTGGCGAGGTCTGTATCCAATTTTTGATTTGCAATAAGCATATAAAAAGCGTGCTAAAAGTCCTCTACCCCGAAACTGTTTATTCTCACCAATCTCTTTGATAATGCGATGTTGAACCGTCAGACACATTGTCAGGCATGGCGATTCCATGAACTTATCCTTTCTTCCTATTCGGTGGTTGCTCCAATAGTCACCGGAGTGGGCTTTTAAATAAATATCGAGGTTCGTTCCTTTCTCGTTATAAAGTCCAGCCATGATTGTAAAAATATCAGCTTCGGCGCTGATCATACTCATTCGTTCATTATTGTTTGCCATTTCATCACCGAGGGCTTCGGTTGTTATGTTGTCTACAATATATACAGGAAGGTTGGACACTGGATTCTCTTCGATTTCCATTACTATCCTGGCTGCCTTGCGCTGGATTTCGTCCCTGTCAATTTCATTGTCACAGGTTGCAGCTTTTTTTTGTAGGTGTGCTAGTCGTGCTTCCCTGATCTTGTTAGTGTTTGCCTTTTCTGCGACAGAAGCAGATAATTCTCTTCTTTTTTCTTTTTGGTAATCGTAAATAGGCTTAGTCATACGTTTCATTGTGCTGCTTTTTCGTTCCCCAGAGTCAAGGACAGGACATACATATAAATTAACAGACTCCTTATGCTTCTGCAAATCAACCTCAACTTTCCCTCCCAAGCATGTTGACAACACAGCAAGGTAAATTCCCCCAGTGAGTCCTAAATCAACCTGGTTAACATCTGCTGTAGCCTCCACCATCTCACGTCCTATAATGGGTAATACATGAGAAGGAAAGTCGGGTAACCCCGAATAGTCATCAAAAGGTATGGGGTCTTGCCATGTCTCTAAGGTATTAATTGTAAAGTTTTTGTTTTCGTGCTTTTTTTGAATACTTCTAATAACACCTATTATTTCCTTTTCAGATAATTCCGGATTATTTTTATTGTTCCAAATATTAGCGTTTTCTAAACAATCTTCAAAGGTAAGCCCATCATTTAGCCATGAACCAACTAACCTAACTAACGAATCGTTACGGTTTCCTTTTTGTACCCCTTTATAAAGTTCTTTTAAATGTTTTTTATCTTGTGGCTTTTTCGCTAGAACAACTTCTGGAAGTTCCCCATAAGGAATATCATCAAACCCCTTTCCATCTACCCACTGGTAATGATATCCAGATGGGTGAAGACTGGGTGGTGCTACTATATATCCACCATCTCCACGTAGATCAATCCCTGGCAGAGCATCTCTTTTTTGAAAGTTTCTCACTCCATCTTTGTGTGAGTAATAATAATGCAAACCTTTATTGGTTTTTACGGTTGGAGTTTCTGGAAATTTATGATTTTTTGCGTACTGTATTGCTTCTTGGCTGTCAAGGTCTAAAACATCAATTTTAGATATTTTACCCGTAACAATACCAACGTTATACTTAGAACCATTTCCAAACCACTTCTCCAGCTCATCATCAGTGGCAATTCTATTCTGGTATTCAATCCATGAAGTAATAGCTGGTTTTTTTCCTTTTGGTATAAGTGGGATTACAGAAAAACCTTCACTCTTGTATTTTTTTGCAAAATTTAATGTATTCAATATTTCTTCTTTATTCATTATTCCTCTTGGTATTCGCCTCTCAACACTTCCAACCGTCTTTTCTTGTCCTTAAGGACGTGAGACAAACTATTCCTAATGAGTCCGGCAATAGGATAATCCATCTCATGTCCTATCTGCCTCAGCTCAAGAAACATTTCAAGCGGCATTGAAAAACTGTAGTATTTTAGAACCTTCATTTTTTACTCCTAACTAAAAAGATAAAAAAACAACCCGTATTTTTAGTGTGTAATATATTACTGATTAGTGAATATGTACTACTTCAGTCTAAAAATTTTTACTCGAAAAGTTTATCGAGATTTTTCACGATAGAATATAGCTCAATCGTAATAAATGATTTTATCAGGCCCTTGAATGAGTCAACATGTAAAGTTTGAGCGCCTTCCTCTTCGATCAATAGTGTTAAGGGACTTATCCGCTTATCGTGAAATTCCTTCCCCGATTCAAAAAAGACCTCTTGATCAGTTACAACGTTTTTTCCTATTGTTACACCAGTGGCTTCATTCAATAAAAGCGAACCAGCTGGGGTGTGAGTTGGTATTCTGACGCGCTTGCCGGTACGTGCGGCTTCTTTATCAATAGCCTCTATTATTGAAGGCGTGAGTGTCAATACTAGCTTTTGCTCCCTTATTGCTTTGTAGAACTTAGCTTTTGTACGCCATGAAAGGTATGTCAAAATCAATTCAGCATATCTAAGCGAGAGCCCAACGGATAGTGCCTCACAGCCCACACAGATTAAAAATGCCTGATTAAAATCGTACTGGGTTGCATAACCTTGCTGTGAAGGGAACCCTTGAAATATAACCGTTCTTGCCACAATGGGGATTATCTTGCCTTCGTCAAGTCCCATCTCCTCACGGAGTTTTTTTCTATAAACATGTCTTTTTTTGGCCATCAGATAAATAGTAAATTACAATTTATAAGTGAATGCTCGATATATTAATACATATGTACTTGTTGTGTCAAGAAAAAACCGAAATAATATTTCCATGGCTATCAATATTTCACTTCAGAGATATTGACTGTAAGTCAATCCGTTATTCATCCTCTGCAACTTTTCAATATTATCAACAAGTAGATGTCAACATGACTACTGTGACAGGCAAGTAGGGTGTGTAATTGACATTATGTCTCTTCTATGAGTTGTCGTGTACCATGTATGGTGTTTTCTCTGACGATCATTTTTAGACATGCCCAGTATTAGATTTTCTGAAATACTGCATAAAAATCGAAATAGTTAATGCATTGACACTCTTTCCGATAATCCAAATCCCTATTCCCTCTGCAAATCAATATATTTTGTTTTTTTCTCTTTGGTCATGATCAACCATTTCATTGACTTTCAAGATATGACTAAACATTTCCGGCTTTGCAGTATCCTTGCTTTTTATTTCAATAAGTTTTCTATGATTGAATCTATGAGGATATTCAATAAATGTTAAAGTAAGCCGAAATCGAATAATGAGAATGGTGCCTCCGATTTACCGGTTATTGTACGTAGTAAGCTGACTATGCTTAAAACGAGGACCGACCCGTATCTAAATTTCCTTATCTGCCCATTTAACTATGGTAAATCAGGATCCAGTTTCAACCAGGGCAAAACGCTTTCATGCCACATTATTTCTGATTTAGATAAAATTTGTACCCTTAAAATCCACCTCAATAGCGTTCTTAATTTCGTTATCTATTAAATGATGGACTTTTTGTTGCTCTGTTTCTGCGGCCAGCTGTCCAGAAATACGGCTAGGAATATTTAAAAGCCTGTCCCTAAATACCCGGTATTGAGTTTCGTTTGCGTCTCTGACTTCCTTAGCAATGACGAAGATGCCAGCTTTTTCGTTATATTCAAGTTCTGCTAGTTTTGCCCGATAATGTTCTCTTTTTGCCTTTGCATCTCTGAATCTGATGGTATCGTTTTGTCGTTGGTCTTGTTCTATTTCTATATCTTTGGAAGCTATTAACACTTTAGATCTGCCATGAGTTAAATCAATATTAGATGCAAGCTCTTCTTTTGCTCTTTCTGGATCAATTTTACCGTCAGTCAAAGTAATATTTCCTTTTTGTACGTGTTGATAAATTGCAGAACGCGAAACTCCAAGTATTTCTGCGAATTTTTTTTGTGAGATTAATTTGGTTGGATTATTTGAATTGATTATCGAATTGCTCACTTAATGTGTCCTCGTATTCAATTGTGAACTCGCTAAAAAGCCCTGATCCAAAATGTCTGAAAATTCAAGGTGGTTGACTCTTTAATTTCCTTGCTTAACATTATATGTTTATTTTAGATGTGATCATGCTTCTGGATTAGCTTTTCGACATTCTTGGTTAAGAATTATAGTGGTTGCTTTTTTAAAGTTTTATTGATGTTATGAAGATCTCAGATGTAACTTATTGAATGATATCAACTTTTACTAATCCAGGAATGTAATGGATTATGTTCCACAAGGAATGTATTGTCAACTATAAAAAATGAAAAGTTGTTGAAAGTGTTAACTTGGCACTCGTTAAATTTATTGCCAATACTCATGAAAGACAGATATTTTGTGAAGATCGGTGAGGTTCTGTAAGCCTTTGTGTAAAGGCAAGTTAGTTTTTTGTGCTATCGCTAGCGAAAAGGTGCGAGTCCGGGAACCCTTACTCGACGAAGTTGGTTTAGAGTACCTTGGCAAAACTATGGTGTATTTTGGGTGTATGAGGTGGATTATTTTCGTGTTGTTAGAAATGGGTTTTAATTATAAGTGAATGTGTCCTTGTGTGATAGTATTTCACGCTCTCGTCTTTACTCTAGAATGATATTGAAAGACTTAACAAGTTTATAGTTTCTTGCCACATTAAGATCTCTACAACTGTCATGATTGACAAGAGGTGGGGACTTCGACATCAAACAGAGTTGTTGTATATATGGCAACAGATATTGATACAACGAACCAAGGCCTTCAAGCGTTTTCAGTCGATTTTCTGGAGAGCCTGTTTATGGTTGCATCATACAAACCGTAAAATTTATGGATCTTTCAGACTCCTGGGTCACGGCTTGGTCGTGGAGAAAAAAAAAGACCAGGACAAATGATGCATTTATTGAGTTTGCAACAATCGAAAATCCGTCTCACGATTTTGATAAGGATAACCAATAATATGGCAGAATTAAACGGTTTGATTTATTCATTTGACACAACCATTGATTATAAGAATTTCTCCAAAGAGGTAGTCATAAACAACGAGAACAAGAGCGGCAATAACTTCAGTTTATACAATGTGACCAATAAAAACGGCGTAACGTTCCAGAACGTGCCGGGAATAGCTTGGATGGGCTTAGAGGTAAGTTAGGACACATAAGAGGCGATAAAAGCTGCCCTGTTGATTTTAAGGGCGAGCGATATTGACGTCAAGATTAAGTCCGGCAAGTTTAGCGCGGGGGATCTTGACCCCGGAGTAAATAGGCCACTTCAAACGTTACTGTTTTGATCGATTTTGAATGGGATTTACAGTTGCAAGAGACTAGAGAATCGGAGATTGTGACGGAAACGAAATTGAGTTATATTAAAGTACTGTAAAATCTTAAATGATTTTACAGTTTGTCATTGTCAATTCTACAGTTTGCCTACATCTTCTTGGTTTTGAATATTAGCTTACCTTTTCTCCTTACCTGTTTATAACCTTCCAATTAATATCAATATGCCTACGGTTATAAATGCAACTGCGGAAAGAATTTTAATGATATGAATTGGTATAACTTTTGTCATGGCAGCACCAAATGTAATACCTATTACAGTCACTACGGCAAAAGCACACATGGAACCAATAAAGACCATATGAGGATTCTTTGTTTTGCTTGTCATGATAATTGCAGCAATTTGTGTCTTATCTCCAAGTTCTGCAAGGAAAATCGAAGTAAATGTTGCTATCAGTATTTTCCATTCCATATTAAAATCCTTTCTCTTGCAATTGTTATTGATGGCTATTTTGACGATAAGGAAAGATATGCTGAAGAGAATACTTAAATATTAATATAAAGAGCAATTGATTTGTATTTTCCATGGGAAAACTTCTATTCCGGAAGGAGAACACCTCCTTTCCGGAATAGAGTAGATACTCGGTAATCTTACTCTCTCTTCTTTGTATTGTCTAGAAAGTATACCCTAAACTAAATAATACTTCGTAATCCATCTCTTGATGGTCTCTACCACGGTTTTGGAGGATTGGTACGAGAACCGAAACAGATGTATTTAGATTCTCAGTTATGTTGCTGGATATTCCAGGTGAAAAGAATATGATTGTCCCTCCAGTATCACTGATTTTTTCTGAATTTTCGTGATCCTTCTCTGCGAACTGTGCATTGACTCCTGCTAATAGATCTACACCAGGATATCTCCCCCGCTCCTTAAGGGTATACGCTCCCTGTGCATTTGCCCTTATTATATCTCCAAATTCGTAATCTTGTGAACCGCTTCCCTTTAGTTGATATATAATACTACCGTCAAAGGTAAAATGGCCAATTCTCTTGTTTAAGGCCACTCCGAATATCCAATCTATCGATCCGGTTCCGGGTTGTTCCTCCGGTTCAAACCTGCTTCCAATTTTGTCTCGTTGGTCTACCTCTCCTGAGGGTGTCTTAATGCCGAATATGGCAGTAGCACCAAAGAGCTTATTATAAAACCGATATTTCCCAAACACAAGGGTGTCTCCCATCCCTTCAGATCTCTCACGTTGTCCAAGAAAATCATGCTCTTCCACTTGCCTCGTTCTCCTTTCCACATAAGGAATCTGAAGAGTAACAGAGAAATTATTAGTAACACCATATCCAAGTACCAGACTATAAATCTTGTCTTTTATTCTTGAGTGTGAATCTCGGCCCTCTTCATGCTGTTCATGGGCCTTTTGTGGATCATTGTCTTTCCAATCTTGGTACTCAAAGAGGAAACCAAGTGATAGTCTATTCTTACCAACGGTTTCGGGTGAAGCAATTGATTGACCCCTTAAGCCTCCCTGAGTGCCTCCAAAACCTCCAATTCCACATATGTCGCAGGCAAATAATAGATCTTGACTTAAAAAGATAATGCAATAAAACAATAGAAATGGAAATATACTTTTTTTCTGATTTCGTAACACGACTAACTCCTTAATGTTTATAAGATTTTAATTGCAATCTGCAATTGAATTGGTTAACCAATTTAAGGAATGCATTTGCTTCAAGGGAGGTAATAGCTGTAAGAGATTCATAATAAAACACGTAAACGTATGAGTACCTCAAAACATACGGGTATTATGTTCAACTTTCATGCACACTTCCCCTGAAAGCTTTCATGGAGATTGCAAAATAATTAGTTAAGATATGTGTTTGTAGAGTTAGACGGTTCTCGGAGGTTTTTCAGGTGGTGAAATTTGAAATGAATAAGGATAGATAGGCTTCAATTTATTTAGATAGACAAAGCGAAAAATATCAGGGAGAAACTCACTCTCTTCGGGTAACGAAATAGTGCATGTTCCTACCGCAAAGATATCCAGTCCACCCTCACATGCAAGGCTTTGAATAAATGCAGAAAATAACTCTTTTGAGTTGTTAGTTTGGAGGTTTTTCCTATTGTTTGTGTTGGGTATTTCAACACAGCAGCAACTCTGTGAGCTATGGGGTGTAAGATTGCATCCACATATATGCTCTTCACATGATACCTTGTCTTTCCCTTTTAAAAACAGAGGTGTAAATCTGGGTATAAAGAGATTTACTAGCAAACAAATCGATATAAAAATACTTATTACGATTGGTGAAAAAAGATATTTCAATATTTTAGTTATTAACATTTGGTTAAAACATAGATTACAACAAAAATATCTTATCGGAAAGATATATAATTATGTATATATTCTAACAAAAGTCAAAATGGCAAACTATGACAATCGAAGTAGACGGAAATGCAAACGAGTTATAGAAATGTCTTGTATTTCAGAGACTAACAATAGAAGCGGTTGATTATCGATAAAAGCTTGTGTTCTATCATAGAACATATTCCCTGGCCTTAAAAAGGGTTCACATACTGCCTGCCACATCATCATATGAGATTCAATAACACCAAGACTTTCATTCTGAAAGGAGAAGGTGTGTGCTTTTGTTCAGAATGTAGTCTGTATGCTCATGATGAGCACCAGGCGGTATGTAAAGTCCTTGTTATTCATGCTTTGATCTAACATTTCCATCTCAAACTCAAGAAAGAAATCAAGGAAATTAGAAAAACAATGGTGTTGCGTGAGTTTAATTACTTACAATCCTATTTGTTTTTTGATTTTTTCAATTAAGTTTTCTTTTATTGAAAACCTATTAAGGAAAATTACATCTGGATCAAGATCTCTGAGGTTCTGATAAGCCGACTTA
Organism: Candidatus Scalinduaceae bacterium; assembly: GCA_965222815.1. Lineage (GTDB taxonomy): Bacteria > Planctomycetota > Brocadiia > Brocadiales > Scalinduaceae > SCAELEC01. The sequence goes on along the minus strand of CBDCUS010000014.1, from coordinate 1,182,322 downwards.
CGTTCTTTCTTGACTACAATGAATGGAATATCTGCATATTGAGGCATACTTTTTATGAATAAAAAAAATATTTCACCAGTTACAATTTGCAAAAACATATCGAGAATAATCAAATCTGGTTTATTCTTTTCCAAAAAAGAAAGAGCTTCCAGACCACTATATGCATGAATGGTTTCGAAATCTGTGTTTTTTAACATATCATCATAGAGATTGTGCCACCTATCTTCTTCATTGACTATCATAATAGATTTTCTCATCTTAATTCTCGCTTCTATTTCTGTGATATTTTTGTTTATCTATTGTTTCTCCATGTCTTGTATCACAAGATCTGTGATTTAATACATTGATTAAGCCTTCAATTTAATCTTTTTAGCAGGTTCACTTGGCATGAACTATCTTGTTTTCAAATAAAGACTACTAATATCATTTCGTACACAAATTCACTTTTATGTTATGTAACATGAAGGGCATTGCTTTTATTTTCTCTTATGTTTTAAACTAACTAAAGCAGTTCTTATCTTTTTCTTAATGCCAGCTATTTAGGACTTCTAGTAACATAGGTTTGGAGGATGATTTAAGTATGCTACCTGATGAGAGGACAAATGAGTGCTTTATCTCTACATGATCTCCAAATTCCTCTAAAATATTTCTGAAATACGAGTCATATTCTTTGATGTTCCTGAAGGCATAAATTATGATGTGGGTTACGTCTGTTTCCGGTATTGAATAAGATCTGATCGCATTTGTTGGTTTTAAAACTTTGTCTAACTCGTTATTCTTAAATTTCTTAAAAACACTGGGTAGGATTTTTACTAAAGCAATTGCATGTATATTTATACCTAATTTTTCATAATCAAGAGTTAACTCTTGGTTTTTTATAAAGCCTTTTTCAGTAAGTTGTTTTCTTATTTTGCCGACACCCTGCGATGTTATTTCAAGATTGTCTGCTATGTCCTGGTTTGTTCTTAATGGGTTTTCTACAAGCATCTTAAGAACAAGTGTTTCATTCCTGGTTAGTTTCATTATGAAATTATAATACTGCTATTTGTTTCTACAAGTGGTTTTGTGAAACAATAAACTAAATATTTTTCAAAATAACAATAGATGTTGTAAATGTCAAGATTATTTATTTGGTGTGTAGCAAGAAGTAGTATATGTTGTTTACTGAATTATATTTTCCGTAGGAGTTACTACTATTTTTTAATTGGTTTTAAATGTTGCTTTTTAATAGTTGGAGAGTATGTAAATTCTCGGTTTGCTAATATTTCTTTTGAGTTTTGGTAGTCAAGGTGACAAGTTATGATCATTATTGAAGAAATTAAAAAATTTATATATGGTGGTTTATTTGTCTATTGATTGTTAATGGGTATTTGTGTAATCGAAGGGTAGAGGTCTAATATCTGGTTGGAGGAGATTATTTCGGATGCTGACATTGTTATAACCTCACGTATTAGTGCCAAAAGGAAAGAGGTTAGTTTGACGAATTAAGTTCCCCCGAAAAAAGCCTGTAGATCTTATAATTAAAGGGAAAACAGTAGTTTATAAGTATCTTAAAATTTCAAGGAAATTGTAAATAACAGTCTAAAACCGGTTCATTACAATTTACCCGTATTTGAAATAACCTGAAAGACTCATGAATACAAAAAGGTAAAGGTTTTTTACTGCCGATAACAACAATTACCGGTACAAAAAGCTATTCTAAGCCTTTCTTCAAGTACATTTGTGTCATGAAGGGTTGGATATGCAAAATAGTAATATGTCTTATAGCTTTCAACTCTTTCCTACTACAAATTGATATTTATGCAACTTATGATATTTTTGTTACATTTATATTCAGATAGAGCCCTTTTCTTACAAATTCACTTTTCATCTTGATAAGCTTATCCAATACGCGGTTATCTACTGTAATTACCTCTGACATATCAAATATTATATTTTTACCTTGATTCAATCCAGCCTCCTCTATTTGCATCTTGAATAGGATCCAATCGCTAAATACAATTGACTGACCGGTTTTTAAGGTGCGTGTGTTATTATCTGTTTCTTCAAGCCTAAGAGTGGGTTTAGTTGATAAATCTGTCGATTTCAGCTTATCACCAAGCATGCTGTATTTCCGGTTTTTTTGTATAAATTCCATGTAAATCTCTCTTTTGTTTATTACCATGTTGGTTTATATATCAAGTAGTATTTTTTGGTTTGTTATTAGCAGTTTTTAAGTTAGCAAACTCAGAGAAAATATTTCATTTTTTGTTAATTTTATAATGAATTGATAATATTCATGATGAACCATTAAATGGAAATGTTGGTTTTGTTGTACTTTTGAGTATCTATTCATTTAGCAATATTTATTAATTTTAAAAACGCAATTGCTATGTCAAACAATGTAACAAAGCCAACAAGTATACCTTTATTGGTGACATGCATCTTCGTTACATTTTGTGTCCTCATAAGTATTCTTGCCTCTATCAACGTCATGTTCTCTTCGATAGTTACTATATCTGTCTTCATTATATCTGACAAAGTACCACAAAAATTGGTTTCAAAATCACTTGGAATACCTGCCTCAAGAAAGGCTTCCTCCACAGTTCTACAGATATGTGCTAATCCATGTTCCCTTTGAATCGAATGGGCATTAGGAATAAATATCTTCGTGAGGTCCTCGTAGTTGACAACTCCGAGCAATTTGTTACCCTTGCCAACAACCGGTAGCGTATGAAAATTATACCTAAGAAATTTGAGCATAAGCTGGTCCAGATTTTCTTCCTCTCTAATAGTTATAATATCCTTTTTCATTAACTCTTTTATACGAATTGTAGAATTCATGTGCATGGTAAAAAGTGCATGGTAAAAAGGCAAATTGATACTTGAGTAAAAAATTCTCCCGGTTTTGCTTTTTATAAAGTAGTTGGTAAATGTTTCCCACGTTTCCAGAAACGAGAAGTTCTATCCTGGTTGATGGTAGCTCTCAAAAATATTTAGTTCGTTATAATCCTTTTGCCAGCTTCCTCTTTATATTTTAATAGTTTTTCTATCTACTATTTCAAAGGTTTTCCTTTTTGCGAAATCATCAATATGAAAGTCTTACTTTCCAGTCGCAACAGATATTTGTTCCAGTAAAATTGATAAGTCAAAGGGTTTTTTGACAATAAAATCGACATCCATTTCATCTTTTTGTGTAGATGTGAGTTTCCCGTTCCAGCATGTGATTACAACTATCTTTGGCTTTTTTTTAATTTGTTGAGGAACGGTATTAAACGGTATACGTAAACCTCTGGCGTAACCCAGTCGCATAACACCAAGTCAAAGCTTTATTTTTTTAACAACTTTTTTGCGATACCACCATCTTCAACAACTTTAACTATATATCCTTCTTTTGAAAAAATATATATATACAAAACCTCACGTTGTTCCTTTTCGCTGTCTATTATCAGGATTTTTGGTTTTGGCATTTCTCTTACATTGGTATTACGAACTCACTGCTTGTTCCATTCTCGTTTTATAATCCTCCTGAAATAAAATTCTCAAGATTTTTGATTTTAAACTCTTTTTCAGCTATGGTGTGTTTTAATATATCTCCAATACTTATAATACCAACCAGCTTCTCTCCGTCCAACACTGGCAGATGGCGAGTGCGTTTCTCTGTCATCAATGCCATACATTCATCTATTGTTTGTTCTGGTCGTACATAACACACTATAGTCGTCATTAATTGATTTACGTTCATATCCATTGATATCTTGTGACTGACTACGGCATTTCGAACAAAGTCCCGCTCTGAAAAAATTCCAACAACTTTTCCATGTTTTACTACTACTACTGCCCCAATGTTTTTGTCGGACATAATTTTCAATGCTTCATATAAAGTGCGTTCAGGTGTCACAGTAAAAATCCCATCGCTCTTGTCATGTAGAATTTCTTTAACAGTTATCATAATCTTATATTACCTCCATTTATGTATTTATTTTTTTAATAGTTAGAAAAGCCAACATATATGTAGGAAATAACTTACGGCAACAGTTTTCCTAAGAGTTGGCTAAAATCATTTTAACTTGAATGGTGGATGAGATATTGGGATTTGGCAATCTAAGTGGTTTTTCTTTTTGTCCAGCCTTTATCCTGTTCCGTATTCTTCTCCATTATGATGTTCATTCTATTTCTTAATCAAATTTCCAGGCATCCAGAACCTCCAGAAGCATAGCCTTAGATGATGATTTAATTGTGCTCCCTGAGGAAAGCACAAAGGAGTGTTTTATCTCTACATAGTCCCCAAATTCTCCTAAAAGATTCCTGAAATACGAGTCATATTCCTTAATATTCCTGAAGGCATAAATTATTATGTGGGTTACGACTGTTTCAGGTATTGAATAAGATCTGATAGCATTTGAGGGTTTTAAAACTTTGTCTAACTCGTTATTTTTAAATTTCTTAAAAACACTTGGTAAAATCTTTACCAAAGCAATTGCATGTATATCTATGCCAATTTTTTCATAATCCAGACTTAATTCCTGGCTTTTTATATATCCTTTCTCCACGAGTTGCTTTTTTATTTTACCAACTCCTTGAGCAGTTATCTCAAGCCAGTTTGATATGTCCTGACTCGTACTTATTGGATTTTCTACCAGTAACTTGAGCACACTTATTTCATTCTTTGTTAGTTTCATATTGAAACCACATTGTCTGTAAAAGTTTCTATAGCTTTGTGAATAAAACAAAAATATTAAATGTGTTTATAATAGTAATAAATATTGTAAATGTCAATATTTTTTGTAGAATGTGTTTGAAGAAATATAATATTGCAAATTATTAAGCAAACCGTATTAAAAAAACATCAAAATATTGGATCCATTTTGTTTTGAACTTCCTTGTTATGTTAGTCAATTATGCAAAAAAAACGAGATGTTAACAATAACAGCAAATCCGGGATTTCTATACGTTACCAGAGAGTTGACTATAAGATCGCAAAGGTTATTTATGACAGTTGGCCCAGATTTGTCACTCAAAGGGAGATTGCTAATGAGTTAAATGTTTCACAATCATTGGTTTCTAAAAGGTTGTCTGGATGGACAAGTAAGAAAATTGCGCCACTAAAGATGATTTATGAGGAGAGAAATATTGAGCTGGAAAAAAGGTTGAAAGACACTTACGGTCTTAGAGATATAGTAGTTTTAAAAAACTCAGATTATTTTGTTCATCCTAACTCCTACATCAATCAAATAGGTAAGTATGCTTCTCATGTAATAGTTCAAGAGTTAAATGCAAGGAACATTGTTGTAAATAACAATAGCAAAGAGAAGAAGCTTTCAGTTTTAGCTTCAGGTGGGAGCTGTATTTATTCAACATTAAGTAACTTATCAGATGAATTCGATAATACAGGCATAAACTTAAGATTGTCTTGTAGTGTTACTTTACGCTCCAATAGTTTAATAGAACAGACCCCACTTCACATTGTATCTCAATTATTAAACCGGAAATTAAACATTGAAATAGCAAATACTTATCAATTACCGGAAATCACTAACCTGTACAAAAAAGAATCTTTATTTGAAATTGTCAAGCAACGTATCAGAACCCAGAAAATGCTAGGTATTGATAATGAATTTCTGCAAAGCGATATAGTTGTCCTTAGTTTAGGGAGTACAAGATGCAATTGTACTCCATCAGGTTTTATACGTCACATTTCTAATTTGGGTCTGCAGTCCTTCTTGAGAAATTTTGATATTGTAGGTGAAATCGCATGTGCTCCATTTGATAGTAAGGGGTTTTTATTTCATTATCTAGCTGGAGAAGTATTCAAACGGAAAAACGGAAGATTCAAATATGATGAGTACGAACAACTTGAAAGGCTCAAAAGAATTGCTAATAAAAATATAAATGTTTCAAAACAAGATCTTATAGATGCTGCAACTTTTTTCAGTTCAATAATTACGGTAAATTTTTGTGCAATAGAGAAATCCTTGCATAAACAGATTAACAAACCTTACATCCTTCTCTTGGTAGGTGGAGACAAACAGAAAGCGCTTCCTCTCAAAATAATATTAACAAGATGGAAAGATATTAATGTGTTAGATGGAATCGTAACGAGTGAAAATATAGCCAAAGAGTTATAGACCCAATAGATTCCTTCAAATGTCCAAATCTTCATTTCCCTTCTTACGTTCTTTCCGGATGTAATCCCTGGTTCTATCAGAAGTTGGATAAATTGTTTTCATGTGAATATCTCGTTGAGGAAACGCAATCTCGATCCCTGCTTTATTAAATCTGCTATGAATTGCGGTATGAAGATCATTTTTCACTACCAGACGTTTTTCCATATTTGGCAGATAACAGCGAAGAGATATGTTCAACGTGCTATCGTCAAACTTTTCAAAAATAGCTATGGGGGGTGGATCGTCTAAGACCTCTGGATGTTCTTTAGCAATTTGTAACAATAAGCTCCGAGCATGTTCTACGTCAGATCCGTAGGCAATTCCCACATTGATGATGATACGATTAGTGTTATTGGTAAGGGTCCAGTTAAGGATGCGACCAGTAATGAATTCCTTATTAGGTACTACGTATTCCTGTTGGTCCCAATTTGTAATAGTGGTTGCACGTATTCGGATTTTAGAGATAACTCCTGTTACATCTGAGATTGTTACGATATCACCGATACGTATAGGACGTTCTACAAATAGCAAAATCCCACAAACAAAATTTGCTACGACTTCCTGTAAGCCAAAACCTAGACCAACACTAAGCGCTGTAAGAATCCAGCCCAAACGTGACCAGTTTACACCAAGAATATTAAAGATTACAATGATACCAATCGTAGCAATAATATATTGGCTTATGGATGTAATGGCATACCGTCCCCCTGGTTGAAATGGTAAATTTTGAAGGATAATTTCAAGTACACCAGGTAGGTTTCTTGCAGTAACAGTAGTAATAATACCTACAATCAGACAGAAGATTATATGCAATAGAGTAACCCATTGTTGAGTAGACTCCCCTGATACCTCAACGGTATATGACCACAACCTTATGTTGTTTAGGATATTGAGTGCTGGCAAAATAGTAGACCAGATCATCCATATTCCAATTACCACTGACATGCCTATAAAAGATTTAAGCAGGTTTCTTGTTTGTTCTTTTACCGTAGAGATGTCCACCTCTGGCTCTTCAAAGAGTGGTAAGCCTGCTTCCGGTGTCTCTTGTGGTTTTTCTTTTGATATCTTTTCTGTGGCTTTACGTCTTTCTAGTGCCTGTTCCAAGGCTAATTTTCTCTCCCTAACGTGAAACCATCTTATACCAAAATGGTAGATAATGGTAGCCCCAATGATTAGCCACAGAGTCTGCAACAACCTAAGGCCTAATTGAAATGCTTCATAGTAATACCCAAAAACAGCAATTCCTGCTAATAATAGTGGTAGTATTATAGCACTCGGATACCAAATCCATTCCAAACGAGATAGCCATCCATTTGGTTTTTCCACAATAATGGTTTGAAAAACACCTTGTCTGGGTCTGCTAACCCTTTGAATGAAAACAGCAAAGGCAATCATTCCTGCTATGAATGCCAATCTCCCTAGGCTGTCACGATAATTATCATTGTCTTGCCATTCTATCATAGTTGAGAAGAAACCTGCTATTGAGACAATCAGCACCAACCAAGATATATTATGGCGAAGGATAGCGAGAGTAACATCTTTCCATCGAAAGTGTGCTTTTCCAAGACCATGGGGGTGACAAAGTTTCTTAAAAAATTGTAAACTTAAAACAAAAAAACTAACAAAAAATAGTCCATAGCCAAAAGCTTTAACAAATTCAATAACTCCTTCCATACTTAGTAACTGCCATGAGATAAATCCTATGAGTAGCGGGAAAGGAATAACCAACAAAATAGTAATAAGCAGGGCATGCATAGTATATTTAAAATGATCCGTGGATATTTTCTTTACGATTTTGGAAATACTCTCCAGCTTATTTTTTAATTTGATTCTGAAAATACACAGCCCGAGTGTGACTATAAAGGTTATTCCAGCTAAAATAGGCGAATTTTTTATGATTCTTAAACAAGAGATCCCTAACTCTTTCCAATTTTGAGGGGAGAAAAACCAATTCAATGAACTGGTAAGCTTGTACCAGGTTTTCATACCCAAAGGGGACGAACCTGGTACCCACATCAGTTGTTCGTTCATAAAAGAAGCGTAATCTTCAACTTCGCTTATGTATTGTTTCTGTTCGAAATAGAGTTGGCCCAATGCTTTGAGCAGGTTTCCATACGCAGTATCTAACTGGTTAAGAAGTTCGCTTTTTCTGGTTAACAGCTTTGCAATTTCACTTTCAATATCCTCTCCGCTTTTCCCAGGTAACGTATCTTGAATTTTCTCATTTATAATACGTAATGTTTCCTCACGAATATTGCTAAGTGTTCTAATTTGTTCATCCAGTCTAAACCTGCTTAGCCTTATCGATATGATTTCTGCTTCTATTTCCCTATTATTTTTTCTGTTTTGCCGTAAATCTGGAAGCCTTCTTCGTTGGTCTAGTAGGATTTCTACTAGAGCTTCATCTAATCTGCCTGCAATCTTGATTTGTTTTTTTGCATTCTCATAATCAAGGCCGAATTGCTTGAGATTATTGCTAAGGGATTCCCGCTGCGGAATTACTTGACTAATCTGTTCTGTTGCATTTGCTAATTCGCTGGAAAGGTTGGAATTTTCCTCTGCTAAACCTTGTATAATAGGATGTTTTCCGATTGCTTTACGTTTGGCCGTTTCAGCCATCAATTGAGCTTGTTTAGCTTCTTCCTGACGAAGTTTGTTGGCCAAACCTTCCAAAGCTTCGACTTCTGTTTCTATGCGTGATATTTCTAAGCTTATAGCTTCACGTGTTACGAGTAATAATCCTCTCCTTACATCGAGACCTAGTTGTTCTTGCTCTAGTTTACTGACTTCACTGAATTGCGCACTTTTCTTGGCTTTCAACAAGGTTATACGGGCATTGGCTTCCAACGGGGTCTCGTCTTTCAATGGTGGGTCTTTGATGCTGTTTTCAATCTCCTCAAGTTTGTTTTTCGCAGTGATTAGTTCTTGCTGGATCGTATCGGGACGTACCAGGAGTGTCTGTATTTTTGCCTCAACGCTGGCCAATTTGCCCTTTAAATTCGCTAAGTCAGTTTGTTTTTTTGCGGTTTGTTGCTCTAATTCTTTAGATGTTTGATGCCCTGGCAAATCAGGGGGTAAAACTTGTTCTGGTTTGTCAGATGTCTTAGCCTTCTCTAACTTTTCCCGGATTCTTCTTGTTTCTTCAGGATCATTTTTAATACGCTGTGTTAAATATTCTGTTTCGTTATTGTGTTGTTGAGATAAAGCCAGTTGATACAATGCTGCTCGATACTGTTTGAGCAACTTTGTGCGAAAGGCTTCATCAAGCTCCATTTTTTCTTCAATTTCAGTAATCAGAGTTTTAATTTTTTTGATATTCACTACTTCAGTGGATGTGATCGCCATATCAACAGATGCTGGGGACAAGCTCTCTTGTTGAGCAGTCACAATTGCACCACCCAAATACCAAAATAATATGATAATTACTAAAGCCTTTTTCATATACAGATTCTTTATGAATTTAGAAAAATATGGCAATGAGAATACCAAGCGTATCATCCAGATTAAAGTATTTCCAAAAAACTTCTATGTGAGTTTTAAAAGTATTAACCAATCATTTGGCTTTATCCTGGGTTCATGGTTCTGGTTTGTGCTGGTATGAATTGCGCTTATTATAATGCAAAACAACAACGAATTCGATAAAAAATAGTTACTATAATAACAATATAAATGATAATATATACTGTTATTTTCTTAACCTGCTTACACACATATCTTTTTCTCAAATTGCCAGAGATCAAAATCTTTGTGGCACTTTGATGCTCCTATTTATAACCTCTATTTTGCCTAGAGAATAGTTAGTAATTATGGAGTTTTAACAAAATTGGTATGGCGGTAAATTAAAATTTTTTACTATATGGAGAAATATTACCTATGAAGAAGGCTATTTTTATTGGTCTGTTCTCTCTTTTTTTGTGTAGCATTAACTATGCTGCGGATGAGCAGAAAGCCCCTGGAGATTTAAAAAATACACTGTTAGTATGGAATAAATTATATGACAGTATGAACAAAAGGCTCACTAAACTGGAAAACAATTATAAGACGAAAGTAATAGAACAGAAAGAATTCAACCGCAATAATGTTGAAATCAATAATTCAATAAAAAACCTGAATGCAAGGATTGATAAGGTTGAGGAAACAAGTTCACTCCTGAAGACAAATAATCTTGCAATGTCTTTTAAAGATACCATTGATGTATTAAACAATCGATCAGCAGAGATCGAAAAAAGACTAGAGGCTCTAGAGGTTAACGTTTCTGTCATTGAAAAGATTTATCATGTTTCTCAAAGCCCGTTAGAAACCCTGATGAAGGTAATTGATGAACAAGCGGCGGTTATCAATAAGATTGAAGAAAGATTGGTGAAACAGGAAAAAATGCTATTGGCAATGGGAAAAGGTTCTCAGGATAGGGTTACAAAGAGAAAACAATATGAAGAACCGGAATACGCTGCCACCAGTATAGAAGAAAAGAGATCAACTTTGCATGAAACAGCAGGTGAAACAGAGACTTTAGACGCTGATAGGACTGATACCCAAAAACCTTCAGGATCAGCAAAAGACATTTTTGTAAAAAATATCGGTTTTTATTCCACTGGTTCCGCAACAAAGATAAGAGGAGAAATCGTAAACAAATCAAACAGAAATTATTCCGTAGCTGATATTGAAATACAGTTTTATGATGAAGATAACGATCTATTGGAAAGTCTTGATATCATCACCGTAAATCTTCGTAAGGGAAGTACAAATAAATTCGATCAATTTATTTTTGGAGTTGATGGTGAAAATATTGCCAAATATATCGTATTATTTAACAATGTGATAATAACAACCTTTAAAGGGGAAATTGAGGTACAATTAATTGAAAAGAAAGATGGTTTAGAAGATGTAGTAGAAATTGAAGACAAAGTATCAAATCTAGTACATGTTGAAGAGAAAACGACCGAAGTGGCATACACAGCACCTTTAGATGATAAAAGTTTTAAGGCAATTGGTAAAGATTTTTATATAAGAAATGTTATATTTTTAAAATCTGGTGCTTCTACAATTATGAAGGGGGAGATAAAGAATGATTCAAGGGATGATATTTCAATCGCTTCCTTTGGTTTAAAAGTTGTAAGGAAAGATAGTGATAAAAAATTCGAGAAAAAATTTACTATCATTAACTTTTCCAGTAATGGGATCAAGAAATTCGAACAAACAATTGACGATATTCTTCCGTCTCAAGTATCAGAATATGAAGTGGTATTCAAGGGAAAACGATAATAATCTTTTTTCTGCAAGATTAACATATTTTAATACATTTGTGATTTTCTTTTCAAATATTTTGTTATCTCTAAGTTAGTTAGAATAGTTTAGGAGCGGTTGGTTAGGTATTTCTGTAATCAGAGAATAACATAGCAAATTTTTATGTAGCCAATTCCTTGCTTGATTTTTTAACCTTAAAAAAGAAGGTTAACCCGAAAGTGTAGTAACAGATTTTGCAGTTTAAAAAGTTTTTTTACTGAGACCTTATGTCCAACAATATCCTGAAACGAATATATGAGTTTTCAGATAAAGAGATTATTTATCTTGTCAAAAATGGAATAGATTGTAAATGTCAATAAATAAAGCCGTATTATCAGTTATCAAGAAATTTATCGATGATGATCATGCAAAGGTTGCCCGAATAATCGAGAGTTTGGATGATTACGAGGCTATTGAGGTTTTGAAAGTTCTTCCTCCTTTACAGTCCGCAAAGGTTATTTATGACTTACAGCCAAGTCTCGTTGCTTCATATCTTATTCAGGTACCAGATGAATTCTTCGAAGGAATTATTACCAATCTAGATCCTCAAAAATTCAGTGATATAATTCTCAGCTTGCCGGATGAATTGAGAGGCAACCTTCTTGAAAAGACTCCCGAAAAGAAAAAGGGCTTAATCAGAGAATTGCTCACCTTTCCGGAAGACAGTGTCGGTCGTATTATGAGCAGAGACTATCTGGCATTCCATGTTGACATAAAAGTGAAAGAGATTATCAACAAGATTAGGTTTATGGCACGTAGGAAGGCAGCATTTGCTTATGCTTATGTAGTGGATGGTGATCATCAGTTAGTAGGTGTATTGAGAATGTTCGATCTCATTGCAGCATCCAGAGACGCTACCTTAGGAACAATTATGAAAAGGGAGATATTTTCTATAGACAGTTTTTCAAGTAGAGAGCAAGCTGCTAACTATTTTAAAGTGCACAGATATTCAGCTGCACCGGTTGTTAATAGCGAAAATCGATTACTTGGAATTGTGAAAGCAGAAAAACTAATCCAGGAGGCGTGGGAAGATATTGGTGAAGATATCCAAAAGATGGTTGGAGTAGCACCTGAGGAACGCACATTTTCATCAATATGGTTTTCTCTTCGCAAACGTCTCCCGTGGTTGAATGTAAATTTGGCAACTGCATTTGCCGCAGCCGGTGTAGTTGCAGTTTTTGAGGACATTATCCACCAAATTACGGCCTTAGCAATCTTTCTTCCTGTCGTTGCAGGACAGGGTGGCAATGCAGGAGCACAGACCTTGGCCGTTGTCATGAGAGGGTTGGTAATGCGGGAAATTTCAAAGGGCAAGTTTAAGGGGTTAATCTTGAAGGAGGGTATCTTAGGCTCCCTGAATGGAATTATCATAGGTCTCATAACAGCTGTTATAGCCTGGTTATGGAGGGGTAATCCTTTCCTGGGAGTCGTTATTGGTTTAGGGATGATTGTGAATATGATAGCAGCAGGTTTTGCTGGAGCTACAATTCCGATTGCTATGAAGAAACTTGGGATAGATCCTGCACAGTCATCTAGCATTATCTTAACGACAATTACCGATGTAGTAGGATTTTTTGCATTTCTCAGTTTTGCTGTGATGTTTCAGAGACTTATCACCTAAAATTGAATGGTGACAATGAATCCAAGCAATTTCAAAGTAACGGTTTTTGTAAGCAAAAAACTTAAGAGTATGACCCCTTAAGATATTTAAGATTACTTTTCAACGCATAGTGTCCAGTAGATACTCAAGAATTTTATTAGGGCGATTGCTCTTTTTCTTACTCATAAACTGTGGCAACAGAGTCGGTGGATCAATCATTTCTCGTTGAACAAGCTCAAAGATTATATCCAAATACTCAAATGAGGTTTTACCAATAAATAATGGGCTTATATCACAAGTTTTGAATAGCTGTATTGCCATTCGTAGTCCTCTTAAATAGAGGAAGTCTTTTGTAAAACCACCTCCCCGATAGACACGCGCAGTTATTTTGAAGGCCTCATTTTGATTTAATCCATAATCGTCCATTAAGATCTTGAATGTTCGAGAAAAGTCGTAATCTTTTATCATCATCTTAACAGCAATGACCCTCAATGCGAGCACCTTTAGTCGCGTTAATGTCATGTTGCCTGTCATGTACTCACTTAAGATTGCTAAGCCCTCCTGTGTAAGTGTATTTCCTGGTAATCCAAGCTTAAAGACTTTCAGTTTCTGATATTCACTATTAACTGTAGTTAGCATATGTACTTCAAGTTCGTGATGAATCAATGCCTTAAGTTCCCTTTTATTAACCCGGGAGGATTTGTTTATTTGAATCAATCTGCTTGTTGTTTTCGCCATTGCATTTGCGATAATCTTATCTGTCAGTATAACTCGACACTTAATCTGAAGCTTATTAATAGCCTTGATAAATGACTCTCGTATTTCTGTGGCAGGTATCGTTCTCTCTTCGCAAGGCTCAAACTCTTTAGCGTACAGTAAAAATTCTGCCGTTTTATTGTCATTTTCTGATGGTTCTCCATAATATCGTAAGGAATTGTAGAGAAACTTCTCTTTGCCAACCGATGCTATCAGGTCGACTTTTATGGAGTAGGTATCAATAACATCTCGATAAAACTGTTGAATGCTGACATCGGATATATCATCAACAGGTAACCGATAGAGTTTTTCACGAAATTCATAGGGATTGATATCTAAATGCTTATAAGTAAATGATGGAATGTAGTTGCAATTTTTTGCAAAAAAACGCCTCTTTTCAACTGCTATATTTTGTGGAGTAATATACGTCAAGGTTTCAATCCCCCTGGCAAGCTGATAGAGTTGTTTGTCCAACTTGAGAATCGAAGGTTCAATGCTTGAAGATAATAGTACTGCTTTCTTGGTATGGCTTTTATTTGTATGGTATTTAGAGAAATAGAGTGCGTTACTTAAAATTGACTGCTTCAATACCTCTTTTAATTCAGGCAACACCAAAGGGTAAATGTCACCAGTAGTTTCATCCATAAAAATCTTTTTGACTTCTGTAGGTAATACTAAGGTGTTGTGGAAGTGTTGTCTCGCAAAGTTTGTAAGGTATCCACGTCCAAAAAACACTTCATCCGTCGCGGAACGTACACTAATATTGTGGAGGGTAGAAGTATTCAGGTTTTTATTCCAATGTCGTATTACAGCACGCCATCGGTTTTTGTCCAATTGTTCAGTGCCGATATTAAAAACAGGTGTGTTGTTTGTCGTTAATCGTTGGTAATTGTAGGAATGAATATCGTAAATCAAACAGGCACCAAACTGTGACTGTAATTTTTCTATCAGTACTCCAAAGACACGATAAAAAACGTGATGTTTATGGAGACTTACTTTGTAATCCTGTTCAGATAATGGGCTGCTCCATACAGTTTTTCCCCATGCCCGATCATATACACATTGCTTCGGGGAACGGTTTAAATCGTATTCGTAGCGCGAATCGAGTCCAACGAGAGTAATTGGCAATGAAGAGATTAACTCACCCGTAAAAGGGTCCTCTTCATATAGGCGTTCCGCTTCATCCAATGCACATTTATTAACTAATTCCTGACGTAAACGATGTCCATTATGAATTGCTGTACATACAAAAAAACTATACTCATCAATCTTGAGAGAGAATGCTCCATCTTCAATGATAGCCTGGAAGCACCTGCCCTCTTTTATTGCCTCTATGCAGGCATTTTCAGACAACGATTGCATCTTCAATCACCTGTTTAAATGCAGTTTTCCTAATTTTCAGTGCTTCTTTAGAAGAGATGACTCCCTCAACAAAGTCAATTATCTGCTTTTGTAATTTTGTGCGGTTGAGCCGGTTTATACGTACAATCCCACCCGGACTCAACACATTCACTTCGATGAGTTTACCATTAATGACATCAATGCCAACAAAAAAGAGACCGTCTCTGACCAATTTAGCACCAATATGTTTACATAATCCTTTTTCAGTTTTTGTCAAATTGTGTTTCACAACCGTACCTCCGGCGTGGACATTGGAACGGATGTCTCCATGTGCCGGTATGCGCCTCATAGCTCCAATCGGTTCTGCATTTAGCATCAGAATGCGTACATCGCCTTGATCTGCACCTTCAACGTATTCTTGTAGAATTACATAATTTCCACCTTCACGGCTGTTAATATAAAACTCAAGCAGCGAATGGAAGCTCTGTTGCGCGTGTTTTTCAATTAATATAATACCACGACCACCATACCCATCCAGAGGTTTCATAATCATCTTATCGGTTTTTGACTCTCTTAAAACCTCTTCTAAGTATTCAATGTTTTTGGAGACATGTGTTACCGGAATAAATTTGTTTTCTGGGTCATCAAAGGTTGAGGTATAGAGTTTATTATTGGCGATCCGTAATCCATCAATATCATTCATAATAAAGACGTCGTTGCGCACTGAATCGAGAAAGTTGAGTGCAATTGCATTTAACGGCGGTTCACAGCGCATAACAATTACATCAAATCCAGCCAAAGGGAGCCTGGATTTTTTAAATTCTACTTTTTTGTAAAAACTTATAATATTGCTGGGTATAGATGTTTTCTTTTTCAGAACATTACATAGGGCACTTGAAACAGTATCTCGCATAGTTAGGTTATTTGGTGTTGCCAGTGCTACGGTATGTTTTCTCGTGAAGGCCTCATAGATAAGTCGAAGCGTTGTATCAGTTTCTGCTTCAATTTTAGACCACGGATACATTAAAAAAAGAATATTCATAAATAGTTTTCCTCGGATTTTCTAGAAAGTTGTGTTTAAAAAACTGATAGTTTATAAACACACTCTGTCTTTGTATCAATACTTAGTCCATATTATATGCTTGTAATTTTATTGATCTACTAGCAAATATATAAATGCTCTTTATAAAGTAATGCTCTTAACTGTACCAGATAATCAAAAAAACATATTTACTCCTTTTACATGTGGATTAAGAATAGAATTTGGTAACAATAGCAACAAGGTATATACTAAAAATACAATTTCATAATCAGACTTTTTGGCACAATACCTTTGTGTAGATCTTGCCTGACCAAGAACCTTACATACCCGACGTTGCAAAACAATTCTTAAAAACGTTTCTTGTATATGCCTTGCTACACATCTTCGCTTTGCCGGACTTAAAAATTTTTTGATACGGGTTCCTTTAATATCTCTTTGTCTAAAGACAGATCAGCTACCAATTTTTTTTGTCTTGCATTTTCAACTTCTAAATCCTTGAAACGCCTGGCTTGTTCAACCTTTATCCCTCCGTATTGTTTACGCCACCTGTAATAGGTCTGTTCTGTAATTCCCAGCTTTCGACAAATTTCTCCTGTTGGGTGTCCTTTGGATAATTCTACTTCAGCTTCTCGAAGCTTATTAATTATTTTTTCAGGTTTGTATAGTTTTTGTGGCATGTAATTCCCCCTTTCTTAATCCAATTATAGTACGTAATACTAACTTTACAACTGGATCGTTTTGGGGGGGCAGGTCAGAGATTTTCTTTATGCAAAGAATTATTAAAATTGTTTCTAAGGCTTAATCTATTGATTTTATTTTCACTATGTTCTTGTATACTAATTCCATTACATTTCTCACCATGAATGAAAATTTTTACCATCTCTTTAGCAACACTATCAGGATATTGGATCGGAGGATGTTTCATAGTAAAAGCGGAAATGGCAATAAGAGGACCACTGATTTTTCTATCCAGCGCTATCTTACAACATCTTATGGCATCAATGGACACACCAGCACTATTAGGGGAATCTTCAACAGAGAGTCTGGCTTCCAGACTAATTGGAATATTACCAAACATACGGCCTTCCATTCTCAAAAAACAGACTTTGTTATCATTTTGCCACGGAACATAGTCACTCGGTCCTATATGGATGTTTTCTGTTTCTAAAGGTTTGTCTAATTGTGATTGGACAGATTCAGTTTTTGAGATTTTTTTTGACCTCAATCTACTTCTGTTAAGCATATTGGAAAAATCTGTATTTCCTCCGGTATTTAACTGATAAGTTCTATCGAGTTTTACACCTCTATCCACAAAAAGTTTAGCCAACGTTCTGTGGGTTATTGTAGCGCCCAGCTGTGCTTTAATATCATCACCAATAATTGGCAATCCTCTATCTTTAAATCTTTTAGACCAGTTTTTATCCGATGCGATAAAGACTGGTATATTATTTATAAATGCAACGCCTGCTTCTAGACAGCATTCTGCATAAAATCTTGTCGCCTCTTCTGAACCAACAGGTAAATAATTAAGGAGTATCTCTGCATTGCTGGTTTTCAACTCATGAACAATATCACAAGGTTTTTCATCAGAAGGTAAAAATGCTCTGTCTGCAGGATAATCTTTCATATGGTCAGAAATTCCATCCAATATGTTACCCATCTTAACGATTGTGCCGTTTGGCTTAATATCTATTTTGAAAACTGTTGTGTTGTTTGGTTTTTGAAAAATTGCATCATTAACATCTTTACCAACTTTCCTTTTGTCAACATCAAAGGCTGCAACCACTTCTATGTCTCCTGGTTTATAGCCCTGAAGGTCATAGTTCATGAGACCAATAGTATCACTATTATTTCTATAGTATTCAATCCCCTGAATTAATGAACTGGCACAATTTCCAATACCAACTATTGCTATTTTGATTTTATCATTCATATCAAACCTCCTTTACTCATATATCCAATCAAAAAAATATAACTTGCAAATTCAATTTAACACATCCTCTCCCATAATGGCAGATGTGAGTATTGCATCTTCATACGTATTAACTTTTCTATATTCTGTTTCAATACTTCTCCACTCACTGATTACCAAAATAATCAATTATTTTATCTGCCTTGTATCCGACAACGATTACAGCTTTCCTTATTCCCGCTTCTTTTAAACTAAATAAAAGTCTTTCCAGGATAGGCACACTCCATATTTTTTATCATAACCTTTGGTTTGTCAATTGTTAGAGGGAGAAGCCTGGTACCATTACCGGCAGCTAACATTAATGCGTTCATTTCCGTAATTATCCTTTCAATAAATCCTGGTGTTTTTCATAAAATTCATAATTTGACAACATTTAAGTCCTCATACCGCTCATTCCCAGAATTGACTTCAGATTCTACTTTATCTCCTGCAAAAAAGTTTTAAATCCTTCCTTCTGGATTGCAGAGTAATGCACAATGACATCCTCTACTTCTTTACTGGAAATAAATCCGTATCTTTTGTTGTTGTTAAACCTCGTTACAGTACCAGGTATCATGCTTATGCTATTTCACGAACTTTTGAATATTCATCATTTGCTGGAATGCTAATCTCGTAGTTAACGACTCTCTCGTTCTTACTGATTTCATATTTACTTGCCCTTTTATAATAAGCGTATATATCTGTAAATATTTTCAAATTTGTCAGTAAAGCCAATGTGACGAGTATTAATAATGGTTGATTAAAAAGAGTGCCAAGGAACACAAAGAAAATCCTTACATCTCTACTTAATGGGAGTAAGTTACGTAAACGAATTTGATATTTATGTTCAAAAGAGTCATACCTTTCCGCAGAATAGCTAATCATAATTGATCCAATGAGAGCAGCAAAACCGAGGAAATACACATATGAACCTCTATCCATGGAATAATAGTGCCACGTTAGCCCAAAAATAAGCAAAGCGTCTCCATAACGATCGAGTATTGCATCAAACCAACCACCAAAATTACTTTGCAACTGTTTTAGCCTGGCTATTTCCCCATCACATCCATCAACAATAGATGATAACTGTGCTAATATGCCTCCTATTAACAACCACTTATAGCTTCCTGCTATGAAAAGCAGCGAGGCAAAGGCTGAAAGGATAAATGAAAAAAATGAAATCTGATTCGGCGTAACAGGAGTTTTTAATAAAGAACGAGAGATAAACCTCGAAACGGGACGGTTTATATACTTTGAAACCGGTCCGTCTTTCTGCTTTCCACTAGTTTGGGACATGAGTAACTGTTCGGCTTTTTTAAATTCGAAGGGGGTATCAAGGTCTATCCAAAAATTCTCTCTGATATCGAAAGTCTTAACTCTTCCCTCTGCTGCCAGAAACCTTATTCCGCCACTCAAGGAGGTATCTTGATGCTCTCCTATACTTCTTTCTATTCCCTGAAAAATCCCTGGTGTACAAAGGAAGATGCCGGTATCGAACCCATTATAATTTTTTAAATCTTTTCCAATATTTATTACCTTATCACCATTTACCTCGACCTTGGTAACATCACCAATATCAACTAAAGGATTATTAACGTTTTTATCAACTGCCAAAATTACTTCACTTTCGAGAAGCGTTTTCTCTTTAATTTCATTGATTAAATCCACACTGAAAAGATGGTCTCCCATTACAAGAATAAAATTGTCCTGAATAATCTCTTTTGCCTTCAGTACCGATAAACCATTACCACTTTGCCACTCATCATTGATAATGTGGGTCATATGAATGGCAAATTTTTTTGACAGGGAGTCAAGAAATGCTCTTACAGATTCGCCATTATACCCTGTTACTACATAAAAATCGTTAATTCCACCTTTGTAAAGTGTAGAAACAACCCGTTCGATAATCCTTAATCCTAAAAGAGGTATGAGAGGTTTGCTTGTGCCGATTTTTTTTATCCTCGTACCTTGGCCAGCAGCAATAATTAAACATTTCATTTCATGATCCTTACCAATATGAGTTCATAAATATTTACGTTAAAAAGGTTACAATGAGAAACAAATAAGTAAAACAATCGTGGACAATATACAGAGAGTGTTTTTTTGAAATGTTTAGATTGGAATATGATTCACAGTATTCTTTTATTGTAGTCCATTGATGACAAAACAATTCTCACATTGTCATCTGCAGTCGTTCCCTGTGGAAATCATTACGTTTTTGATCATACATCACCTCGCAGTTTCGCTCACCGGGTTCAAAATTTGATTAGTCCTATTATCAACTCTAACACGGTGATTTTTCTCATACTTAGACAAAGGATTTAAAAAATTAGTAAACTTTTTACTTACACTCAATACTGGTTCGGTAAGATAAAATGCTTCCGGATCAAATGTCTTAACCAGTTGAATAACCCATTTTAATTCTCTTTTTTTGCAAACCATATAGAGTTCAGTTACAACTCCAAACTCTCCTTCACCATAAAAAGTGGTTACCAAAGAGCCTGTTTGTCGAATCCTTTCCGCTATTTTTTCACCATCGTTTCGAGTAAAAACCTTCAACACTATGTGTCCCAATGCAATCCTTTTATCTAACACAATACCCACCGCGTTGCCAGCTGAGAAACCGAGTGCGAAAAAAACACCAAGGAGTGGTTTTTGTGAAATTTCATTTAACACTTTTGCTATGATTATCAACCACAGGCTGATTTCAATAAAACCCAAAAGAAAAGCCAAAAAAGTTCTACCAGACACAATGGCTAACAGTCTTATCGTGCCAACTGAAACATCCGCAATTCTTGCAAAAAAAATAATTATACCTGTCAAACAGGTACCTACATCAAAGAAGGTTTCCATAAAACTAAATTATCCTTAATAATAAAACTTCTTATTCTTTAAAAAAACTCACTTTAACAATTGTCTAAATATTTTGGTCATTTATTCTTTTTATTTACATCTTACAAACCGTCAAAAATGATCTTTCTCCTGTAACAAGCCTTCTAAAAGATTAAAATATGGGAGAAGCGCTGTAACACTACTTCTCCCATTTCGAATTCAACTACTCCTCTTTGTCAGAAAGCTTCTGCTTTCGTACTTTCTTAGCCTGAACACCTTTTGAATTCTTTTTAGGTCTACCACGCTTTTTAGAATCATCATTTTCAAATTTTTTTTCCATAATATTCCTCCCTAAAAAATTGTTGTAAAAACTTCTCATTAAAATACCTTACTCCTCTCCTACCACAGAAAATCCTGCCACTTTTACCACTTCTACAATTTCATCAAAATCGACCTCAAACACATTTACTTTGATGACTGCATGTGATTCTTTGTGGCTTACTTTAGCCTCTTGAATACCATCACACTTTAATAGTGCAGTTTTCAAAGTCTCTTCACACTTACCACAAGTCATACCTTTGATGTTCAGTACAACTTCTTCTATCTCTTCATCCTCAATGTCTGCAGTAATTGGGTATTCTACCTCAATGTCGCTTTCTAGGAAGTCTTCCTCTTTGAAGGTGTACGGCTCTTCATCGGTATATTGTTGCGTAAACTCATCGTAGCGTTTCAATTGAGATGAGGCATTTGCTAGAGAAGTGCAGAAAACTATTTCTAATACTACAAAGATTCCTGATTGATAAACTCGGTTTATATATTTATTCACTAACATCTTTTAATCCCCTTCTATGAGAAAAAAACGATTAACTAAGTATTAAACAGTCATTATTTTTCATGAATTGTGGATGTGGTATATTACATATTATTTTCTTAAGAGAAGTCATTTTTCACATTTTCTCTCTTCTCTATTTCAATAGCCTCATACCCTCCTTTTCTCTTTCTAAGCTTTATCGATATATCATCATCTGGTAACAGCATTGTGATGTTTCCAATCGATAAAAGACTATCGATGTTCCTGACAAAGATGCTACAGGTACCACTAAAAATCTCTATATGAATCTCTTTAGCAGCTCCTTTTTTAACCTTACTTAGTACAGTGATAATTTTGTTGTCATAATCAACCTCTTTTATTATTCCAGAAATGGTCGTATAACCATTACCATCATCAAAAGATATGGTATCTGCACAAACAATTGACAGAAAAAATAAATTCAAAATCGAGAAAATAGACAGTTTTTTTATCACCCTATGTGTTTCCTAACTTTGTATGAATTCTTTTTTGAGACTCTCCACAAACAGAGAGGTAATTTTCACTCCAGACAATCTATTTGTGTTATGTTTGCAGTTATCACTATTGAACTAACGACTTTGAATCTAATGCAAACTTGCAACTTCTGTCGAATTCGGAACCTTGGTTGTTTATCTGCACTATTTTTCTTTTGCTGGTACTGAAAACGTATTACTTGTGCTACTTGTCCTATTATTCAGTATTAAAAAACACCGTATTTACCGAATATCCAACACTTTCAACAACATTCTTTATTTCTATAACATTTACTTCAAAGACATTGACATTAACTATTGCTGTACCCTCTTCATAACTTACCTGAACTTCCTTTACACCAGGACACCTCAACACAACATTTTTTATAGTTTCTTCACATTTATTACTCCTCATATTGCTAACATTTAGTACTATAGAGCCTGACATATGCTCCTCATTCTCTACTTCAATAATTTTACAGACCATAGGGATATGCCTTTCTCACAAATAGAGTTAAGTAATAGTTCTCCTAAAGCTTACGGACTGACAAAGAAGTGTTTTTAATCGTATTAATATTTTTTTGCCATTTTTTAGTGAATGGAACAATGAATACAAGATCATTAAAAAAACCATTACCACAAGAAAAAAGAGGGCGAATACAACAAGAATTAATTTTTCCATTAATCTCATCTATAACAATGAAAAGCTAGTAAAAATAGGACTTGAAATCTTCTGTTTTGGAACAACGCTAACTTTTTCAATGCGACATGAGAATTACAAACTCCATGCCAAATGGATATTATTTTATAAGTTATTAATATGAAGAGTCTTACAAAAATGAAACAAATTGTTATTGCTAAAATCGGTAAAAGTTTATTAACTATAGCTATGTCAATTTGGCCTGATTAACGCCATAGAGCGATTAATAAGTGCAAATATGACACAGATAACAAATGATAAGGAAATAAATTTTACAATTTTGGCATACTTTATTACGAACAAAACAGATGAATATTACGATTCTTACTATTTATGAAAAAGGAAAACCAGAATGGGTTCAAATAGTCGGTTATTTGAAAAGAAAGAAATTGCACGTTTATCAGGTTTCTTCATTAAATGAAGTGTATACAACTTTAAAAAGCGAACCCATAAATATTATTCTTTGTGATTATGATATTCTAAAAATCAAGATCACAACATTTCTTACCAAGATAAAGCGCTTAAAACCATACGTAGAGTTGATTTTTCTCTCAGTGCACCCGACTCTTACAAACGCAATAGATGCAATGGAAAATGGTGCGTATGATTTTTATGAGTTGCCAGTGAAGACGAGACTCTTAATGACTGTGATGGAGAAGGCACTTGAAAAACAGGTACTATTTTTGGAAAAGATAGAACTTGAGAACAAGATAAAAGGGATGTTTACATTTGGTAATATGCAAGGAAGAAGTAAACCAATGCAGTATGTTTTTAATATAATAAACTCTGTTGCACCTAAAAACACCAGCATACTTATTACAGGAGAAACCGGAACAGGAAAGGAAATGGTTGCA
The DNA here is from genome assembly GCA_965222815.1 of Candidatus Scalinduaceae bacterium. Classification (GTDB taxonomy): domain Bacteria; phylum Planctomycetota; class Brocadiia; order Brocadiales; family Scalinduaceae; genus SCAELEC01. The sequence goes on along the minus strand of CBDCUS010000014.1, from coordinate 1,158,494 downwards.
AAGGCCATTCACTATAATAGCACACGTGCTTCAAAACCTTTCATTAAGGTAAATTGTGGAGCTTTTAATGAAGGGGTCCTGGAATCAGAAATATTTGGACATGAAAAGGGAGCCTTTACCGGTGCAATTATTAAAAGAGTTGGAAGGTTTGAGCTAGCTAACAATGGCACAATATTTCTTGATGAAATAGGGGACATATCCTTAAGCACACAGGTAAAGTTGCTGAGAGTTCTTCAAGAGAAAGAATTTGAAAGAGTTGGAGGGAATGAAACTTTAAAAGTAGACGTAAGGGTAATAGCAGCTACTAATCAAGATCTCAAGAAACTTATAGATGAAAAAAGATTCAGAAAAGACCTCTATTATAGATTAAATATTGTACACATTGAAGTTCCGCCGTTAAGAGAAAGAAAGGAAGACATCCCTCTTCTTGTCAGTTATTTTATTAATAATTTTAACGAAGAGAAAGGATATGGGATAAAGGGGATCAATAAAAATGCAATGCAAATGTTGTTAAACTATACATGGCCCGGAAATGTGAGAGAACTGGAAAATGCAATTGAAGCCGCCATGGCCCTTGCTCCCGGAGAAGTAATCGAAGCAAAATACCTGCCTTCGTTCTTATTACTTACCCAACCACAACATGCCGATTTCTACCAGATACCGCAACACTTTACCCTTGAAGAAGCAGAAAATGAAATTATTAGGTTTACACTGGAAAAAACAAAAGGTAATAAATCAAAAGCTGCAAAATTACTTGGAATTGGTTTAAGAACTCTACAAAGAAAAATAAAGAATTTACCTATTCACTTCGCAGAAGGAATAGTGTCACAAAGCTTTAATAATTAGAATAGTGGTATAGTAACAATGGATAGAAATTTATCACATTCTTCTTAAATATTTATTATCCAAATACTTCAATCAAGTGTATAACCAAAATAATGAACTTATGGATAAAAAGAAGTTAACTTCTTTGACTGAATTTGTAGGTAAAAATGAGGAAAAATATAGATGGATCCGTCGCGAAGGTACTCCGAAGGGAATATTTTTTGTATCCTCCTTAGTTTCATATTTACATATAGCTCTCTTTTCAACCATCTACTGTGTAAAACTGATTTTAATGCATGAAAAGTTTTTGTTTAAATCGTATTGGTTACAGTCCCAGGTTCACCTTGGAGGGCATTATGGTAACCCCTTTAGAATAGAAGGATTAATTTATTATGATAACCTATAAACTTTCATAATTTTGCTAAACAAATTTTCTCCTCTTACCGTTTTTACGCTTACTATGAAAGTACTAAAGTATATATTTCAAAACATCTGCTTCCATAGTAAGCGCATACAGGTTCATTCACCTTTTACGTCAATCTTCCGTACGTTTTCCTGAGCCTTAGGGCTCTTTGGAAGAGTTATTTTGAGTACTCCTTTCTTAAATGCTGCATTGATTTTTTCCTGGTCAACTTCGCAGGGAACCTGCAAGGAACGGTAAAAAGACCCATAACTTCTTTCTACATGGTAATACTCCTTATCTTTTTCCTCTTTTTCCTGCTTCTTCTCCCCTTTGATTGTGAGCAGGTCGTCTCTCAGGGAGACATCAACGTCGCTTTGATCCATCCCCGGTACCTCTACCGTAACTTCAATCTCTTTATCGTTTTCACTTACATTAATCTTTGGTGAAAATTCAGATAACCTCTCTTCCCTGAATGGAAGAGACGGAAATCTATCAAATCCTCTAAAGAAATCGTCAAATAACCGATCAACTTCTCTATGAAGCGTAGCTACAGGGTGTTGATGTTCTGGTTGTATCTGTTGCTGTCTTTTTCTATTCCATGTTATTAAGTCTCGCCAAGCCATGATAGCCTCCTTTTCTGTTAAAATTTAAAGTTATAGGGATTTAAAATAATGATTTTGATTCACGTCGCAACAATACTTGGATGTTAATTACCCATTTATTGTTACCTAATCTCAATCTTTTTTGGTAAGGCTTCTGGTGCTTTTGGTAAAGTCAATGTTAATACCCCATCAGAGAGATTTGCATCAATGTTCTTCGTATCAATAGTATTTGATACAGTGAAATTCCTCGTATAGTGTCCTACGTTGTACTCGGTATATACCGGATCAAGCTTTTCATATGGCGAAAAATCTATTTTGGCATCAACCTCCAAATTATTGTTTTCAAGAGTGATATTTACGTTTTCCTTTTGTACTCCCGGAACATCCATAGTTACCACAAGGTTTTTTTCTGTTTCTGCAATATCAGTCTTAGGGACATAATATTTTCCCTGTACTGTTCTCTCGCCGGCATATTCAGTTTTTTCAGGCTTCTTGTTTTCAGATTTTGTAACTGCCTTCGTTTCATTGCTCATCATATCCTCCTATCAGATAATTATTGGATTGAAATTTGTTTTGGTTTATCTGCCTCCGCACGCGGCAGTGAGAGTACAAGAAGACCGTCTTTATACTCAGCTTTCACCTTATCAGACTCAACATTTATTGGCAGTCTCAATGTCCTGTCAAATTTAGAGGAGTTACGTTCAATACGGTGGTAACTCACATCTTTGTTGTATTCAATATTACGCTTACCAGCAAGTCGCACAGTGTTTCCTTTTACTTGAATGTTGAGATCCTCCTTTTTTACTCCAGGCAATTCAGCAACCAAAACCATCTCCCCATCCTTTTTAAAGATATTAACCGGTGGATATACGCCTCTGCTGCTTGTCTCACTCTGAAAGAAACCAGTATCAAACGTACGGTTCATTGCTTCCTGCAATCCTAACAAAGCTTCAAGTTCTCTTGATAATAACATTGTTAGACTCCTTTCAAATTTTTATAAAAATGTAATTTAAGTTAATTAAGAAAAGTTTCTATGGTTTTCTGAAAAAATCTTTTTTTTCTGGTTATTAAAAAAGCAACACATGTGCCAAAGCATGTATGGTATTGTAATATTGGAACTTATATATTTTTCATGAATAACTTCGTGATGAATTGGGTATATTGTTACCCATATTCTGCTATTTCATATTCTCAAAGTCTTAATAACTATACTAGATTATAAAAATATTTATTATTAGTTCCTAATATTTAGAGTGTTATGTAAGATATTTTCTTTGTTTAATTGGGAAACATATTACCCAATTTGGCTGTTTTTAAATAAAAATTAATCAGAAAAACAAAATTACCAGATCAAAAACAACTTACATTTTTCTGAAGAGAGCAACATATGAGTACCCGTAATATTTACTTTTAACAAGTAGTGTTTAAATGTCGATAATTCAGGGGGTCTTAACTGCCTAGGAGTGAACCGCTATTTTATTCATTACAAGAAAGACAGGGACTAATTTGATACCTCTATTAGAAATAAATATAGGGAACAAAATTCTGCTTGAAAGAGGAAAGAAAGTGATCCTTGATAAGGATTTGGCAGATATTTATGGGATAACAAAGAGAAATCTCAATAAAGCTGTTGAGATGAATAGAGAGAGATTCCCCGAGGACTCTATATTTCAGCTTTCAATAGATGAATATAATACTTTAGAATTCCAAAATACCTCCATTTGGAAAAACCAACACCCCAAAACTTTGCCACATGCATTTACACAGGAAGGTATTGCCAAGATACCTGGTATTCTAAACAGTGAAAGAGTTACTGAAGCCAATATCCAGATCTTGGGGACATTTAACAGGCAAAGGGAATTACTTTTGACTACTAAAAATGAATATTACCAAAATGCTTTTGAGATCGCATGTAATAAAGTAGGTGATTTTGACGAATTAGAAACGAACATATTTCTCGGTGTTATGCAGCTCATTGGTGACAATGTAGTCGATCAGATTGAAAGTTTTGTGGCAAGTAACAAAGGCATCTTGTTAATCGGGGGTGACTACGACATGTTGAGTGGGATAGCAAGCTATATATGGTATTCCCATCCACTCCTCTATCCTTTCAAAGGCAATGTTTGCCTAGGACATGATTTTGAATACTCACGCCTCGTACACCAGGATTTTTATGGTTATATCGAGGAAGAGACAAAAGCAAGTCTATTTTCACAACCTAACGGGTTAATGAATAAGTATCAACAAGGGACTGTTTTGTTTTTGCGAGATATAAAATTTAAGTACACTGATGTGCTGGAACGATTGGCCAGGATAATTCGTGGGTTTAAAACATACAGTAACGGTGGCAAATCAGACAGGACTAGATATGATCCAAATATTGTGATTCTAAACACAAAGCAAATTGATAGATTACCTGATGATTTCTTGCAAATGTTTGAAGTAATAAATATTAGGCCTTTAAAGCAGAAAAGAAAAGATGTTTTGCAAAATAGTCTCAAAGGGAAACGAAATACGAAAGGATTGGGAAGGGGAAAGAGGTCTAGAATTCCTAATAAAGAGTTTGTCGATACATTAAAAGAGGTATATCGCTATTGTAAAAGAAGAGAAACTGAAAAAGGAGAAAGGTTGCCTGGTACTAAGATAGCAATTTATGCGATGAGGCATCTAAAAAAGAAATATGGAGATACACATAATGCTGCTTTCAACCAGCAGTGTCCGGTTAGAACTACTGCTTCATTTTTTTGAGCATACTTATAAATTTTTTCGTCACTTTCACCTCGAAGACCATGGTCCCTAACGTCCAAGACATCATAACCATTCTCTTTAAGGGTGATTCCGGTAGAACGGGGAAGGTCTTCGTCAATAACAAATTTAAGCATTTTCTCCTACTAATTTAATTTCTTCTTTTGATAATGTTTTAGCCGCATAGTCAAGTATAGCCAAAATATCTTCATAAGTGATTTCATATTCCCTTATAACATCCTGATATGTCATCCCTCCAGCAAGTTTACCTAAAATAAGGTCAATTGGAACGCGTGTTCCGGTAATTACCGGTTTACCAAAACGAATATTATCATCCACACTGATCTTAGGAGCTATTTCCACCATATATCCTTTCATCTAAATATGAAGAAATTCTATAATTCTTCTTATTAGAACAAATCTTTACCAACTGTCAAGTAATTGTCAAGTAAGCAAATCAAAATAGACCAAAACAGAGAGAAAACCAAACTCCCTGAATTGGTCTTAAATCTAAGTAAAACAAAGCAGATAGAACTAGACTGAAAAACTTTATCACTTCTTTCGTTTGCTCGACAAGCAAGGGGTCACTGGTTCGAGTCCAGTATCGCCCATATTGTCAAACAATGACTTACGACAAAACAAGAGACGTTTGCAACCACCTTTTTGAGCCATTGTAGTAAGATTGTAGTCAAACTTTTCCAAGATTTGAACACCAACCATTAAACTTTTCTGGCAGAAACTAAACTTGAATTTTATAAATTGAGAAAAATTTAGTTGGAATATATACAGTCAGTGTAAAAGGAAAGAAAATGGAATATGCTGTTTGTTATGAGAAAGACATGAAAGATCCATTAGATTTGTTTTTAATCGATTATGAAGGGAAAGGCGTATTTACTAAATTTGACACGACAACAATGTTAAGGTTCCGGATTGGGTAATAGATAGAGCAACAAAATAAATAGTACTTATCCTAACGAGAGCTTCTTTCATCTCTAATCCAAATTCTTTGTCATTTTTGGCTGATGCTAATACAAAAAATATTTATTTTGATAAAACTTCAAAGAGAGCTTCCGCGGCACTTTCAGGACCTTTTGTTTCAAAACCAGGAATTCCAAGCCTTGTTCGCAGTTGTGCTATCCTAGCTCCAGATTCAAACAGTGCTTTGAAATATTTTATTGCCAATTTTTCATGAAGGTCTTCATATTGAGGTGGTCCGAATATATTTGCAAAATAAGAATGAACTATGCCTTTTTCAGTAGTTGTTCCTTTAGCCATTCTAGCTCCTTCACGAAATACCTCAAGAGCATCATCCACAGAGTGAAACTCATAAAAAAAATGATGAGTATCATCTACTTCCTCATAATTATTTGCATATAATAAAAAGTCCACAGGATAACCTTGAAGAACTTCTTTAAGGGTTGTAACTGGCAATATGGCTCTTGCATTAATTTTCTGAGGACTCATGATTATTGATCTGTCGATATTCCCAAAAGCAAATCCCGGCTGCAGATCATCTAATCTGACAAATGCACCTGTTTCAGTCCCATAGGCTTTTATTTTGCCATCTTTTGAAAGTTCTAATGAACCCATATCATCAAATATTATTGTCATGTCTCGAATATATTTCTCTCCAAGAACACGAAATGCTTCTAATGATTCTGACTTGCCTGCGCCAGTGTCTCCCAAAATAATAACATTAGCAGATTTGCCATTCTTAAGACTGACTTTTACCATAGCACCATGAATTGGCAGCCTGCCTTTCTTCATCATTATAATATTATGCAAGGTAAGCATCATTTTCTTAATATAACCAAAATAACCGAAATCATCTGATCTTGGAACTGCAGCTACGAGCATGTTATTTTTTTCATCATCAAAAAATACTGTCGGCAGATTTCCAAATTTTTTAAGTGATTCTCCTGGAACCCCATATGCATACACAGCATCAGGTTTTCCTTTAAGATCATTATCGTCTGCTAACTCAAACAAATTCGCAAGGGCGGTTCCTAGTCCAATAAATTTGTTATGAAAAAAAAGATAAATAACGAGATCACCAACCTTTGCAGGATAACACAGCCAATCCTCACAGTTAAACCGTATATCATCAAGTGGATTAGAATCAACCTTTTTAAACTGGCCAGTTCTTTTGTTCATAGGAGGGTCAATAATTAAAGGAGGTTCAATAAGAACCTGTTTAATGAAATGAATACCTTTTAATTTATTATAAGGATCAGTAGGACATGACCAGTTTTCTCTAGCCACAATGAGACCTACCTGGCAACCTGCTGGCATTTGGCGATATATGCGAGGATGATCATTAGTAATATTTTCACAGATATCTCTATACACCTTACGAACAAGATGATTTAAAGATTCTATTGTTATATTGAAAGTTCTATATGGTTTTGTATGGGCAGGCACTTCTTTATTATTGTCAGAGCAACATACCAAAAACCGTTCAAAGCTACGCCAGTAATCATATAAGTTTTCAACAAATTGGTGAAGCAAATAAGTATCTTTAAAAAAAATTGTAAATTCGGGAGTTGTTTTAATTATTTTTTCTTTTGGCAATGCTGAAAGTCTTTGCAAAAGATTAATTATAGTCTTCTCCTGTTTATCTTTAGATATCCCTTGCGCAAACACATCCAGAAGAGGAGAATCTTTCTCCCTAAGATAATCTAAAAATCTATGAATCACATTTTTGAATAATTCAGCTTTAGTTAAGTTCCTTGAATTTTTACAAATTTCACCAGTACTTTTAATTATTACCTGCTTATTATAAAAAGAAAAATTTGATTTTTGCATTTTAATTAACTTCCAATCTTTTGTTGGATAAAAAACTTGACTAGCTTATTTCGTTAAATACTGATTATACTTGATGTAGGAATACCAGGCAATAATTCATTTCCCTAAAAGGGATTGTTGCATAGTAAGCCAACACCATTTTCTATACTCTTTTAAGTATTTATAGAAATGTTGTTGGCTTTTTTGCTTTTAATCGATTATGAAGGGAAAGGCATATTTACTAAATTTGACACAGACAACGGGGGCAGATCAGTGCGCTATGGTAGAATACAAAGAAGTATTTGATAAATTCAGTGTTCCAACATTTATTATCGACAGGGAATATAAAATAACAGATATGAATAAAAGTGCTTTTTTTTGGGAAAGAAGGGGGAGGTTTTGTATGTAATAGAAGAGTACCATTCAAGTGTGCAAGAATTCAGGGGGATATTAACAATTTGCTCATCTTGTAAAAAGATACAGATGGAAGATGGTAAATGGAAAGCTGTAGAGGATTACATAAATTCACATACAATAGCAAATCTTAGTCACGGTTATTGCAATGATTGTTTTAAGCAAACTAGAAAACGAAATAATAAGGATATTAATCAGTGATTGATCTTATTGGTATATAACAAATGCGAGGAGCAGGTAAATACTTGGAATAATCAAAATCTTCCATTCCCACATCGTAATAGGCGGACTGTTAAGTAATTGTCAAGTAAGCAAATCAAAACAGACCAAAACAGGGAGTAAATCGTCTTCCCCATTTTGGCCATAAACCTAAACAGAACAAAACAGTATGGGCTAAACCGAAGAACTAACATCCTTCTTTTTCTTGCTCAACAAGCAAGGGGTCACTGGTTCGAGTCCAGTATCGCCCATATTGTCATACTAGGAGTTACGATAATTGGCTGGTGAAGAAATCCTGTTGTTTGTGACCATTTTGTGACCAAAATTATTAAGGGGCATAGTTAATGGTTTGCACTGCGTGTTTCCCAGCTTTATGAACAAGGTGCGGATTCTGTCAGTATCGGGGCATACGTGAGGCATTGGTTGAGATGGGTAAGGGCGGGTGTGATAATAAAATATATGCTGGTATTAAAACGTGGAGCGCAGGGGGAAAACCCCCTGCACCTCGGCTTGTTTACTTCGTCAATGGTCGTGCTAAAAACAATACATCCATAATGATATTATAGTTTGCCGCGTGATAACGTATCATGACATCTCGTTTGCTTATTTGGTGAATATACCAAGGGGTTCATGCATCGAATATCATCTCGTCTTCCTCACACACCATACGTTCAACCCAAATGCCTTATCCGGATCGTTTGCTTGCCCATTTATGAACGATACACCATATGCTCTCTCAGGTAATTGAACCGGATTCTCAAAAGCAGTCGTGGAGGACCAGTACGATGCCCCCTCTTCATGATCGAAGTCTTCGATCTGTTCAAACACATCGATATTATATCCGGGACTTCCTCCACCGGGTGTCCCGTGAGATAGAAGGCTCAGTAATTGGTTTTTATTCGGTAGGTGCCAATCTCCAGCGACTGAGCCGTCAGTAAGTTCTACATCTTTCCACCCGTCTGCGGGCGGCGCTGCCGCCGCCAATTGGTTGCATCTCTCTAATGCTTCCATCCAAGAGAGGAGGGGCCATCGTTGTGCGTGTTTGTCCCATATGAGGTGTGTCATATTGTCGGTTATTGTTCCATCTTCATTATCCGTAAAACGTGGTATAGGCCATGGCACACCTTCTTGCAATTCTCCATCCTGTCCTGTATTTGCACAGTCAATTTTGTTTCCGTCCGCGTCAAAACATGAAGTCTGTCCGGTTATCGCAACCGGTGCTGGTGCTGGTCTTTCTACCACACCATTCATTGTATAATTTATGATTAACCTAGGATGTCTTGAGGGATCTGCAGATTCTTTAGAAAGAAAGCGTGCTGCAGCATTAGGAGCCGCACTTGAGCTGAACTTAACCAGCATGTTCGCAATTTCAGATGTATTCCTCTGAGCATTTCTTATCTGTTCGGTAACCGTCCATCGCACCCACCCAAAAGCCCCAGGCATTAAGGCTGCTGCTTGATCGGTTGCTGTATAGTCTCCTCCTGCCGTTGTCCATGGTGTTACGTTTTTATAGCCATTCCACGTTGCCTCATCTTCTACCCAACCGGTTTGTGTCAATCTGTTGACCTCTACTGTCTCGCTAGCGGGATCATTTCCTATTGAGTTATTAAAATAATAGAGATCAAGATAGGCGCTCTCAATTACTGCAGAATCATCAAGTGCTGAAAAGTCAAATGACAATATGCCCCTCCTTTGAAAACCCACAATCGCTTTCTTTAGCCAGATACTGGTTTTGTCTCCAAAGTTGTTACTCGATGACTCACCGTCACGAATATGAGCATCTGCGGCAGAAGGTTGCACCTCCAACGAAGCTAATGCAGCCGCATTGTCAGAAGCCGATTTTTTTTCATATCCAGCAGCCAATGTTGTGTTATCCTCTTCACCGATTTGTGACGCTCCGTAAGAAAATTCAAGAGAATATAGAAAATAAAAACTTATAACTATTAATAATAATCCAGCGATTGCAATACAATTAGTAAGCTTTTTGCCCATGTTATTAACCTCCCGCTTTTAGTAAAAAGGATAAAAGAAACTTAAAATATTAATTCTACTACTAGCCCGTATATTTCACCGGTATCTTGTTTTATCCATTTGTGTGTGGTATAAGCAACCTGTTAATAAAGTGTTATCATCATAAATGGGAGAACAAGGATGCAAACAGAGTGTATACAAACAACTTTTCATTTTGAAGAACTAGCAAAGCGTCAAGTAGTAGCACAATTCAATGGAGGAACAATTTCTACAGATGCCGGAGCTCTTCTCCTGAGAGAAGTCGAGCATGGTCGAGGTATTTTGAAGCAGTTTTCACGCTGCTTCACAGATTATCGTGATCAAGATGAAATTGAACACACCGTAGAAGAACTGATTTCTCAACGAGTATATGGGATAGCATTAGGATACGAAGACTTGAGTGATCACGATAGTCTGCGAGTAGATCAGTTACTTGCCATATTATGTGGCAAAAAAGATCCAAGTGGTCAGGATAGGCGTTGCGGAAGAGACAAGGGAAAGGCATTGGCAGGTAAGAGTACATTAAACAGGCTGGAATTAACGCCTCCTGATGCGACAAGGAAAGAGCGGTATAAAAAGATAGTGTATGGTGGAGAAAAGATCGAAGAATTTTTTATAGATACTTTCCTGCGTTCAAAAGAAGAGATACCAGATCAAATAATACTGGACTTAGATGCGACAGACAATACCCTTTATGGTAATCAGGAAGGTCGTTTCTTTCATGGATATTATGACTGTTACTGTTATCTGCCCTTATACATTTTTTGTGGAAGCCAGTTGCTGTGCGCAAAGCTGAGACCTTCGAATGTTGATGGTAGTGAAGGGTCGAAAGAAGAAGTGGAAAGGATTGTCAAACATATCCGTACACAGTGGCCAAATGTGAGAATTATTCTCCGGGGAGATTCCGGATTTGCGAGAGAAGAATTGATGCGTTGGTGTGAGGAGAACAGGGTTGATTATCTATTCGGTTTAGCAAAGAATGCCCGCTTACTACGGATGATTGAAGATGAACTGAAAGAAGCTCACAAGGAGTACGATCAAACAGAACAAGCATCTCGTGTGTATAAAGATTTTGTATATAGCACACTGAAAAGTTGGTCAACCCAGAGGCGAGTGATTGGTAAGGCGGAATATTTGAGAAGAGGTCCCAATCCACGCTTTGTGGTAACGTCACTAAAGCGCGAGGATATTGATGCCAAGAGTCTTTATGAGAAAGAGTATTGTGCACGCGGGGAAATGGAAAATCGTATTAAAGAGCAGCAGTTATATTTATTTGCGGACAGAACGAGTACAGAGACAATAAGGGCAAACCAGCTGAGGTTATGGTTTTCATCGGTTGCCTATGTATTGTTAGATGAACTCAGACGAATTGGTTTGCGTTCAACGGACTTTGCAAAGGCACAATGTCACACGATACGTAACAAACTGTTTAAGATAGGAGCTCAAATTCGAATCAGTATTAGACGGATTTGTGTTTCTTTGGCTAACGGTTACCCCTATCAGGAAACCTTTCAGCAAGCTTACGAAAACTTGCGTAATGCATATCCGTTATTGTGTAAAGTTGTGGTATAATTTGAATTAGCCTTGAAGAAACAAAGGGAGACAAAGATGACTATAGAGGGAGATGTACGCCTAGAAATCCTCTTTGCGGTACAATTTTCTTCTTTCCTTCAAGAACAGAATAAAACATTTGAACTTCCAGTATAAAAAGTGTTTTTTAGTTCGAGAGATTACATAAAATGAGCAGATTTTTATGAATTTTCCCGGTTTTAATTCAACCGGTGAGAAATGCGGGCTAATTAATCGAAAAGCAATATAGACAATAGTTACATTTTGGAGGGTATTTTGTGACTATAAAAATGTCACAATTGTTACATTAAATGTGCAACATTTGTTACATTTTTAGGTAGATTACACCTACTCACATTAGGAAATATATCTGAATATAGGTTAAAGTAATTACCTGTCTTGGCTTGATGTGTTTATGGGCAATGACAACAAACTAGACTTTTATCGGTATTTTCGGTGATTTCTGGAGGAAGAGAATAATATCATAAATCACCTTCTGTGTCATTTTCAACAATCTCAGCATCAATATACTACCTAATCGCGTCTAAAACCTTAGGGTCTATCACCCCATTGACGATTATCATTGTAGATATTCTGAATAAACAAACCCTGTGATTGTGCTGGGTAGAAAACTGTCACCCTATACATATCAGCATTAATCTTATTCGTCCGCGCCTTAAGAGCGCCGATTAAAACCGGCAAGAAGTAGGGGCTGAAAGTGCCCTATGGTGAAGGGCTAACTACCCACACCAACCCCGAGTCATGCGTCAATGATGGTAACATCATTAGCGAAGCATTGACAGGGGAAAGTGCAGGCTGAGTATTGAGCCTCGTAATGGATTTAAGTTCAAGTGCCGATGTGCTTTAAGGACACAGAAGGCAAAATTTTATGGTTCGCTTTGGTGAGAGCTATAATGACTTGGCGGGGTCGGAGACCTCATGCATGCATGGAAACTTTTTGCGCGGGAATCGGGAGGTCCTGTATCTGGCCTTTTGAGATTGTATTAAGGTCCGCATTGAAAATCCTAAGGGAGCAAAGCAATGATGAACAGATACAGGGAGTCAGACAGTCTCATATTATCTGAGAAGCCTTTGAACAAGATAGGCGACAACAAGCCTATGGAGGAAGAGGTGGAGAAAAGGAGACTGGCTGAGAGGAATCCATCTAAGCGAAACAGGAGCCAGACACAGAGCTGGATAATCCTGCCAAATGAGCTGGAGAGGATACGGCATGCAGCACAGCGGAACAGGAAGGAACAGTTCACATCTTTATGGCACCATGTCTATGATATCACACGGTTGAGAAGAAGCTTTCTCAAATTAAAGCATAAATCAGCTGCAGGTATAGATGGTGAGACATGGAAGGAGTACGGTGCAAATCTTGAAGAGAATATCAATAATTTGTCTGAACGACTGAGAAAAGGGATATATAAGGCCTTGGCAGTTAAACGGACATACATCCCTAAAGGTAATGGTAGTCAGCAGCGTCCAATAGGAATTCCAGCACTAGAAGATAAAATAGTGCAGAGAGCTACAGTTGAAGTGCTGAATGCCATCTATGAGGTGGACTTTCTGGGATTCTCATATGGATTCAGACCGGGACGCAATCAGCACAATGCGCTGGATGCAGTAGTAGAGGCCATAGAGGGAAGAAAAGTGAACTGGGTGCTTGATGTGGACATTCGGGGGTTCTTTGATACAATCGACCACGAGTGGCTCATAAGATTTATCGAGCACAGGATAAAAGACAGGCGTGTTATACGGCATATAAAGAAGTGGCTGAATGCTGGTGTAATGGAGGATGGAGAGTGGTATAAGACAGAGCAAGGCACTCCTCAGGGAGGCAGTATAAGCCCTCTGCTGTCGAATATCTACCTTCACTATGTGTTTGACCTATGGGCAAACAGCTGGCGGAGAAGTAAGGTAACTGGCGATGTTGTAATGGTGAGATTTGCTGATGATAGTGTGCTGGGTTTCCAACACAAACATGAGGCCATGCATTTCGTGGAGGAACTAAAGAGACGATTCAAGAAGTTCAAACTAGAAGTGCACACGGGAAAGACTTCTTTGATTGAGTTTGGCAGATATGCAGTGGAGAGAAGAAAAGAAAGGGGTAAGGGTAAACCAGAAACCTTTGACTTTCTGGGTTTCACCCACATCTGCAGCAAATCAAGGTTGGGGAAATTTACCGTGCTGAGGAAGACTTCTGTCAAGAAACTACGGAACAAATTAGCGGATCTCAAGAAGACCATGAGAACAAGATTGCATTGGTCTATTTCTGATTCAGGCAAATGGCTTAAATCAGTGATTATTGGTCATTACAGGTATTATGGAGTGCCTTGGAATGGTAGAAGTCTTAGCCGTTTCAGGTCTGAGATTCTCCGAATGTGGTGCAGGTCATTGCGCCGCAGAAGTCAGAAACACCGTATAACATGGGAACGGATGTACCGGATAGCCAATAACTGGTTACCTTGCCCTTTTATCTGTCATCCTTATCCATTGGATCGCATGCGCGTCAATACTTGAAGCAGGAGCCCAGTGCATTAGCAGTGCGAGCTGGGATCTGTACGGGGGATGCCGAGTAATCGGCATTCCTACCGTGATCCTGTAGCTTCTCAGGTGTCAGTGTATTAATATCCTTTAGCCTCAAGAGATATCTTTTTTGCTATCTCTAAATCCAGCTTTGTAGTCTCTACAGCATCGGGTAGTGATAGTAAGAGATCTTGTGTCTTTTGCTCTATTAGCGGCTATTCCTGAGGATAAGTTTTATATGGGTATTGTGAGGATAAAGGGGTTCTAGTGATAGAGGGTGTATGTTCCTAAATGAATCATTTCTTCGATTGGCCTTGCTTCCATTCTCCTATTTCTTCAGGTATGTCAAGTGTGCTTGGGTCACCAAAAGCTGACCAAATTGCGTGACCACTGACTAAGTCGTCTACTGCTTGTTGAGGATCATCATATGTTCCTACACAGTTTCTTTTAAACATGATGTCATATTCATTGTTAGCATGCACAATATAAATTGTACCTTGTGCGGTTTTGTGATACCAGTATTTCATTTTGTCTCCTAACGACTTATGCATTTAATGCATTATCGGCAAGCTATTATGATTTGTTTAATATAAATTTTAATAAATGTGTAATTTGTAAAAATGGACATGAAAAATTTTGATTATTGCAAGAGGCGTTCAACGGCGCATCGTAAGTATGGACCTTGCACGAAGTGCGCAAAGGAAGAGGCGATCAAGAGAGATGAAGAATTGAGGCAAAGTTTAAAGTTGGATCCAGAAAAGACAAAGGAGTCTTAAGAAGCAAGGGGGGGGTATGTTCCCAGTCAGTCTGAATTAGTAAATATTATATCCCACACATAATCTGAACACACAAAAAGAACATCTGAATGTCCAACTGTAGACATGACTTAAAATGGACACTAACTCAGAATACAAAAAGAGGCTTGATGAAAGGACACGGTACAATAACTTTTCCGAGGACGTTGATATTATCAAGGAAACGAATATTGACGAAAACCTCAGTCTCTACATAGTGAAGAATAAGAACGGTGTAACGTTCCAGAACGTGCCGGGAATGGCTTGGATAGGTGGGTCGGTAAGCTAGGATACATAAGAGGCCATAAAAGCCGTCCAGTAATACTAGGGACGAGTGATATTGACGTCAAGATTAAGTCCGGGAAGTTTAGCGCGTGGGATCTTGC
Organism: Candidatus Scalinduaceae bacterium; assembly: GCA_965222815.1. GTDB lineage: Bacteria > Planctomycetota > Brocadiia > Brocadiales > Scalinduaceae > SCAELEC01. The sequence goes on along the minus strand of CBDCUS010000014.1, from coordinate 1,143,211 downwards.
GTCGGGCACAAATAGGGTAACTTCAAACGTTACGGTTTTGATCGACTTAGAATGGGATATTCAGTTAAAAGCGACAAGAGGGGTAGGTAATGACGGAAGCGAAATTGAGTTATATTAAGGTGATTTGAGAGGTAAATATGTAACAGAATTACCAATAGTGTTTCATTCGTTGTTTTTGCATTCATAATAAACCGATTCTATACTAATTTGTTATAAAAATATTGATGATTTAAAAATGAACGTGTGTATAATACATTTCGTCTCTATTAATAAAAGTATTTCATCATAAAGAAATCATGAATAACAAGCGATACAGAATACAATTTCCAAAGAATGAATGTCAAACAGTTGATCAGGATGAAGCGTTTTTTTATTTACTAGAATCTAAAGAGAAAAAAAAGATACGATTTCATGATTACGATGTAATCTATAACACCCCCGGATTATACGAACAGATTTTTTATGATCGTCTCAAATGTTGCTCTCCGAAAAAAGTAACTGAAATTCTAAATACTAGTATGGCACAAACTCTTGAAAACTTCACAGAGCTCAGGGTCTTAGATTTAGGAGCAGGAAACGGAATAATGGGAGCAGAACTTAAAAAATATGGTGTTTCCAGACTGGTAGGTGTTGATATTATTCCGGAAGCAAAACGGGCAATGGAACGAGACAGGCCCGAAATATATGATGCTTATCATGTTATAGATTTTTGTAATTTGGAGGAAAACGAAAAAGAAGATTTATCTTCTTGGTCTTTAAACTGTTTTACAACTGTTGCTGCTTTAGGGTTTGGGGACATCCCACCAAGGGCATTTATGGAGGCTTTTAATATCATTCAATCAGAAGGATGGGTGGCATTTAATATAAAGGAAACATTCCTTGATAATAGTGATTCTAGTGGATTTTCACGAATGATTCGAGATTTAATATTTTCTGAGTATTTGGATTTATATCATCTAGAGAGATATCGTCATCGCCTTTCAATTGAAGGAGAACCACTATTCTACTTTGCGATCGCTGGTAGAAAGAATTATGATATTCCCAGCGATTTTTATGATAAATATTTTGATTAACCTTGATCTCGTTCATATAATTGCGGTTCCAGATACAGAGATAGATAAAAGAACCTATTCTTCTTCTTTTTGCTCATACTTACCAATCATAATCTGACCAGTCCCCAATCTTTGCATTGCCTTTAAAGACTGAGCTTAGATTCTGTCTCCAATACATACTACAACCGATTTGTTTTTGGCTTTTTAAAAACTAAATCTAGGTTGTAGTTATCCCCGGACAAAATACGCCGAGGACTTTACTCGTTCAATTTTATACCTGATTGTATCCGAAAACCATTTTGCAATGGGTATAGCAAGCTGTGTATCCTGATATTTAAATACCCAATTGTAATATACCCCCTCATTACACTGAAGTTCTCTCTAGCACATTCAAAAAACTCTTCATCTTCTATTTCATATGTTAACTTTTTGTGTCTGTTTCTTTTTTTATGCTTTTTTGAAAACAGATAGAAAAACACTCCTTGTCACAGTTTGTCATATTGACGTGTTTGATATAATTAATAAAAACAACTATTTAGGGAGGTGGTATTACATGCGAAAACATTTCTCTTCATACTATCGCAATTGTTATATTACCTCCCCTAATACTACCATTAATTACGAGAACATGTAGTTGATTAAACCTCGTAAGTGCTAAAATATTATATATTTAGGAGGATATATGTTAATCGAAGTCCTAGACTATTTGTGAGGTGAAAAAGTGAAAATAAACGGTTTTACGGATGATATATTGTGAGATAGCGCCCCTTCCTTGCTTATTGTTTCTAGCAACTCTTATTTTATGGATGATATACTAATAAACCGATTTTTTTAAGCCCTTAAACGATTTATATATAGATGAATTATTGATGCTTTTCAGGGATACGGTTGGAAAAATATCAATTAAGTAGCATATGATATGAAATACAAAAAAACATTGTTTAAATTATTCATTGTTGTTTGTTTTCTTACAACTACTTCCACTCTGTGGTCTGGAGAACCGGGAGATCTCGTTAGAGAGGTGATTCTTAAGGACACATCTTTAAAGCTGGAGGAAATGACAAAGGAACGTAAACGAAAAATCTGGGATGAAATGTCATATGCATTCAATTTTGAAGATATGACAAAAAACGTTATGGGGAAACACTGGGAAAAACGCTCCAATGAGGAAAAGAAAGAATTCATAGAAATTTTTACCCGTTATCTTAAAGAGGCCTATGCCAGAATATCCAGTCATCGTTTTGGAGAAAAAATCATTTCCGTGAAAGAGGAACAAGGAAACGAACGTGCCAGAGTACAAATCAAGTTTATTAAAAGAACAGAAGAGGAAGTATTGGCGGATTTCGTTTTATTTAGAAAGAATGGTAAATGGCAAATTTATGATGTGATTATTGAAGGGGTAAGTATTACCAATAATTACCGTCAACAAATACATAGTTTTTTTGTTAAACATTCATATAAAGATTTGGTGGAAAAGTTGGTGCAGAAACATTTTACAAAATGAGGCTGCCAATTATTAAACTCTGTAATAGTAACGCGCCTGTTCTCTACACACTTCGTTCAGAACATCACAGGTTCTAAAAGCTGATGAGCCTCTCCACTTTAGTCTCAGCTATGAGAACGATACATTTCTAACAATGAGGTAAAAGTTATGCTGGCTGGATCAATATCCCACAGAAACATCATCGACAATATGCCCATCACAAATTGGTTTTCGGTTTTCAGAACCCAATTTCACATTAAATTTAGGCTTTTCTCAATCTCAAAATCCTCGACTTAGTATTACTAAGCCTCTGGTTTTGTTCAATCGAAAAATCTAAATTTCACCCAAACTCTGGCACAGAAATTCCGAAAAACATTTGCAATGGGCATATTAACAAAATCTTAGTTTGTAATCGTTCTAATTAAACATAACGAGAGTAATTAGTCTATAATTGCAGTATGCGAGGAATCATGAGTTAATATTACAGTGCAAATTTACCTGTCAAGTTGATTCTGCTGTCACTCGCAAATATTCATCTCGTACTGAGTGTAATAATAATTTGTCAGCAGAGGATCAGTCATACTAGCATCCTGCTAGAAGCATGTGTGAATGACTACTTTTGGGCAATATAAATTGAACCAGCAAATACCTTACAAGACACTACTGACTTTCATCAAATCTTATTGAATTGTTCAGAGAAATTGGTTGATTGGAGTGAACAGTTTAATAATAAAGGTAAAAATGATAGGAACTTTCTCGTCTTAACGTTGTCTAATTATATAGAAAGTGAGGTGTATGATGAAGAATCTAATTGTAGTTGCAATATGTTGTTTGAGTATATTTCTGTCTTATAACTATGCCTATGGGCACCATAATAATTATGGTTCAAGGCATTATAACTCAAAGCATTACAGCTATGGCTACCGCGAATATAATAGACACGGACTCAATGGGAGGCATTATAGACAGGAGAAGCACTACGGCAGATACAAAAGACATGGTTATAATTTGCATAGATATAATAGCCTAAACTTCAATTTTAATTTGGGGAGGCATAGACGCCACTTTAATTATGGACGCAGGCGTTATGGGTGCTGGTAAGGTTAGTTTAAACATAGAGGCAGAGTGAATAAGCCTTAAATATGGCATGAAGTTGGCCTCTCAAATTTATTGGTTATTCTATACCCATTACGATTTGGTTTTCGGTTTTACCCGCCCGAACGGCTGACAGGCCGGGCGGGCTGGAAACCAAATCTTGGTTGCAGTTCTCCCCGGACAAAATACGCCGAGGACTTTACTGGCACAATTTTATGCGGGGTTTTATCCGAAAACCATTATCAGATGAATATAATAATAGCAGTTCAGTTAGTACCATTGGAAAAGAAGAGTTCCCTTGAAGCGGGAAAAAATACTTCGTTGTCTCGACAACTGTTTTGGTGTTGGGTAGCTTACACGTTATGATAGCCAAGGCAGTTGTTTATTTAGTTTTCCAACTCTTTCATCTTTTCCCTCTCTGTGATGTCCTGGATGATTACCGTAAATAAGGTCTTTTCTTTTTCTGTTTTCTGAACCGCTAAAGACATCTCTATTGGTATTTCAATTCCTCTGTTGTTTATTCCATGGACGTCTATTGTTTTTCCGGTAACTCCAAATTCACCGGTTTTTAAGAATCTCTTTAGCTCTTCCTCATCTCGCTTCCTATATTTCTCAGGTATAATTTTTGTGATTTTTTCTCCTAATATTTCACTCTCTGAATATCCAAGTACCTTCTCCGCTGATTTGTTCCAAATATTAATAACCCCTTTATCATCAATACAAACAATTGCATCTTTTGCCGTTTCTATCAAGCTGTGAGTATATTCATTTTTACTCTCTATCTCTTTATCTGCACGTCTGCTCTTGATAGCAGACGCAATAATATACCCTACAGACAGAAGAAAGTTTATTTCATCACTTGGAAATTCTTTCAACTGATCCGAATAAACTCCCAGCACACCTATGATATGATCACCCACAACCATTGGTACACTTACCCCTGAAACTATCCCATGCTCAACCAAGAGTGGAGATGTTGAAAAATCTATACCACTCTGTAAATCCTTAATTATAAAAGGTTTTAATTCATTCAAATTATAACTCATCTGAGAATCCAATCCAACGTCAACTGTCGCCTTGCCCACCACACCCTCATTCCAACCAACGCCACTTACCATACAAAGCGAATTATCTGTTTTGTCAAGGAGTAGTATTTCACAGAACGTAACATTTAATGTCTTGGAAATCTGATGCACAATAAAGTCCATAGTCTTGTTAATATCCTCTTCGTCCCGTAGCAGTTGACCAACTTCTACCAAGACCTCACTCATTTTTAGTTTCCCCTTAAGTAACGTCATCTTATCTGCTACTTTTTTCTCCAGATTATGTGTATAATTCTGTAACTGTTTTCTCGCCTTTCCTAAATTGTTGACCATTTTATTAAACGAGAAAATCAAAAATTCAAACTCATCATTGGACTTAAACTTGATATAATAATTAAAATCCTGTTTTGCGACTGCAGTAGCACCTTTTACTAACTCCTTCAACGGTTTTGTAATTTTCATTGAGAAAATTATCGTAGCCGTTACAATGCCAGCTAGTAACAACAAAACTAATGATCCTATAATTTTGTAAATAGTATAAATTTTAGAATAGACCTTTGATGCATCCAAGCTCTCAAAACAAACCCAGTACTTCCCAGTATTCAAAGAGTCATACTTGATTGGTATAAAACTAAGGAACTTATTATCGACCATTTTAATTCCAGATTTTCCCTCTAAAACAATGTTTACAACATCCTGAGGTAGATCACTCTTAATATTACTTGTCGGATTGTTATCACTTATGCCACTCCATATCTTTGATACATCAGTATGGAGAAGATAATTGCCATGTTTATCTAACAAATTTGATTCAATTCCATCGATAAAATTGAAACCGGAGATACTCTCAAGTAAATTATTCGCTGCAACGTTAAACACGAGAACACCCCTCTCTCGCTTTTTTCTGTCAAATACAGGTGTAGCGTATCTCAAAGCAGGCTTACCTTTTGAATCGTTATTACCGTCTTCTCTCATTATGTAATGTTCTGACACATAAACGTTTCCTTCCTTAAGTTTTACCGTCTCTTTAAAATAATTTCTGTTGCTTATGTCCTGCAACTTATCATATGGAACGATATCGGCATAACCTTGGTGTGATAAATCTGCTCTTACTGTTTCAATTCCTGATTCATCTATATAGCATATCTGATCATAAATCCCTTCATTTTCTAAAAACTCCTTCAGCATCGATTCCAAATTATGTTGGTATTGCCTGACTAATTCTGCGTCTTCTTCTGTAAGAGCGTCGATAAAGTTTACAAGTAAAACATTACTGGCAAGACTTTTTATATCTTTTTCTGCAGAGCCGAGAATATATGATGTCCGTGCTACTTTAATTTCTGTATTTCGTTTCAGTTCTGTTAATTCATTCTGTTTTATAAATCTCGTTATATGCAGCGTGAAATATACACTGACAATGATGAGGGGTATGATTATAACAAAGAGAAACATCACAAATATTTTGTTTTGTATTTTACGCATAATAGATCTTATTTGGTTACCTTGTTATAACATTCTACCCATTTAGGCAATCTATCTTCTAAATTGACTTTTTCCAAATACAACATATCAATACCAGGAAAGATAGTAGTTTTAGGAGTACAATTATTCTGGATTATCAACGCGTTGGCAGCGTGTACGGCAGCCAATCCAGTAAGTCCCTTTACAAATTTTTTGACTGAGCTTGACTTTAAAATTCCACCGGTTGGGGTTGTATTATCTTTCGCCTTTACATTAGGATCGTGTATGGTTGCAAGAACGTTTTCTATTAAGGTAGAGGGCTCATGGTGAAATGCTACTATCTCAACTATGCTATCCGGGATACCCCATAGGCCTAACAGATATGCTCCCAATTCTGCGTGTGAAGTTTTCATGATAGCATATTCCGCGTCCAAAAAGTCACTTCCAGTATATTCAACAACACTCATTATCTCTTTATACTTTTCTGGAGCTTTTAGCAAAATAAGTTTGCCTATGTCATGCAATACGCCAGCAATTACTGCTTCTTCTACCTCATCTTTTGATGCCTTTTCAGTGCTAGCAATTTCACCTGAAAGAAGGCCCACCGTCATACTGTGTTTCCAGAGTTGTGTGATGTTGAAGCCAAGAGTCTCTGCTTCATCCTCAAATGAAGAAAAGACATGATTACTGAGTACAAGTGCTTTTACAACTTCTGATCCCAGATAAATGGTTGCTTGCTTAGGATCAACAATCTTCCGGGGAAGGCTAAAATAAGCAGAATTAACAAACTGTATTATCTTTGCTGACAAAGCAATATCCTTTGAAATAAGAGAACCAACATCAGCGAGAGAAGGTTCCGGTGATTGCATCTCTTTAATAATCATGTCGTATATTTTAGGAGGGCTGGGTAAATTCCTTATTCCCGTAATCGTTCGATTCAATTTCTCATTTCTTGTTAAGTCTTGAAGTTTACAGGTTCGTTCAATTGTGTACTTTATTACCTCAGGCGCACACGGTTTCAACAAAAACTGATGAGTGCATTTAGCAGGAGACTGTGCTCTTTCACTATCTAAATTTTCAGCATGCATAATTCGAACGGTTCCTGGATACCTTTTCATAACGATATCAAAGAATTCCACACCATCCATATCCGGTATATGCATTTCTGAGACAAGCACATCATAGGAAGAGCTTTCCAATAATTTCAAGGCTTCACTTCCACTTTCGACAAACACCATATCCCATACCACACGCATCGAGGATAACTGCTTTTTTAGCCTATCTATTACATTTCTATCGGGATCGATAAATAAGATTTTTCTCATTCATTTTTTCCTAAATTCATTTAATTACCTCTGTCGTTTAAATACTACAAGTTATATTAAACTTACATGGGTATACGCTTTACTCTAGCCACTACTACATGTAGTGTTTGGATGCTTTTTTCCCATAATATTTTTTTGTGTTGTGTGACCAACCTGTACTGCCTGCTGAAGCAAACGATAAAAAAGCATCCCACGTGAATGGGATGTTCGACGGTTGAATCGGAAGGTAAATTCGTCAAGATAGACATTAAGACCTGCTTTTGTGTTTACTCCTCCCTGATGTGTTCCCAACAACCACCGTTTCAAGAGGCTTGCAACACGGTGGACTCTTGGTAGAATCTCATCTTTACCAACAGATTCTCCATTAACAACCTTATGCTTATAACCAAGTTTTGTTAAACCAACATACCCACACCAGCCGTCGGTTACAATAGTGCTTCCCTGTGCAATATGTCTTTTAATAAATCCCTTCAGAGTCTTTGCCTCAGCATTGGCTATCCATTCCATGCGAATACGCCCTGTTTTCTTTCCATCAATTTCTGTTGCAATTAAAACCAACTCTTTACCTTCAGCACCTCGGCCTCGTTTACCTGATTGCTTCCCTCCAACCATTGCCTCATCTACTTCAACTTCTCCTGTAAGTTGTTCTCGATCCGGTCGTACCATCGCACGACGTACCTTTTGTAACATCGTCCACGCTGTACCATAACGACTCAATCCAAGCTCTCGCTGCAACCCTAAGGCGCTAATGCCGTTTTTCTCACCCACGACTAACCAAACGGCCCTAAACCAAATTCGGAGTGGTTTTCTTGTCCCTTCAAATATTGTTCCTGCTGTCACTGAGGTTTGACGTTGGCATTTTTGGCAAAAAAATGTTCCTCTCTGTGTTTTCCATGCTTCTTTTGAATTACAACAAGGGCACTTGAAACCATCTGGCCAGCGAAGACCTTCAAGATAATTGTGACAGGCTTGCTCTGTAGAAAACTGTTCCTCAATCTCTAGCATATTTCTCGGAAATTTTCTCTGCTTAATCTCACTCATGCCTCACATACTACATGTGGCGGCAACTAGAGTCAAGCGTATACCCAGATAAACTTATATCAATATTCTTCTATTACGATATTATTTTTTTTTATAATAGTACCCTTTACCGCCTCTAAATTACCTAATGAAATATGATAATCAACTACTGCATTTATGGCCTTACCTTCAGCAATTGCTAAGTTTTCCTGGGCCCTTACCACTTCTAAACTTGTAGTCCTTCCTACTTTAAACTTCCCCTCCTCTGCCACCAATCTCTCTTGCGCTAACTCCTTAGCCTTTGTTGAGGCCTTTACCCTCTCAATATTTGTTTTGATTTGACGCACTGCTGTTCTCACCTCAACGACGATGGCTTGTTCAAGTCTCCTTCTGGCAAGAACCGACTTCGTTGCTTCAAATTTCGCTTTGGAATAGTTGTTTCTGGCCTGCCTGTTCCCTAAAGGTATTTCTAACACAACCTGGAAAAATTCAGTTTGAAAATCCTCAGAAAAAGTTGAATCAAGCGAATTCCCCTTATTTGCTGCAAGCCCTGCATAACGGATTCCTGCCTCGAAATCGAGCTTCGGAAGTAATTGGTTTCTTCTCTGCTTCACAGTAATCTTTGCATTTTCAATATCTAGCCCCTGCTCAAGGAGCTCCGGTCTATTTTCCAACGCAATCTTTAATGACTCGTCAAGGGTAACATTCTTGATCTCAAATACCGGTTTGTCCAACGGTATGATCGAAACATCTGAAAGGGCAGAACCTCTCCGTAAATTCATGATTTGTTTTAACTCATCTTCCTTATTTTCAACACTGTTTTCAGCAATGATAACGCCTTCAACCTGTTTCGCAACACCCTCTTCTGCCTCCAATACATCAATTGGCGCTAATGTCCCAACCTGGACCTGAATCTTGTTTTTCCTCAAGAGATCCTTTGCCCTCTCCAGAGACTTATTTCTTACCCTCAGATCCTCGATAGCCTTCACCAATTCCCAATAAATTCTCTGTACATCATCAATTACACCAATTACAGTTTGCTTGAGCTGCAGGAGGGATTTTTTTCTATTATTTCTGGCAATATAGATTTTACTTCTATTGTAGAAAATCCCAGCATTTCTCAGAAGGGGCTGATTAATTTTGGCTTCTATGTACGAATCAACAAAAGGGTTAAAAAAGGCGAATGGGGAAGGTTCAAGACGGTTTTGATTAATATTAAGACCGATTGTAAATGTAGCACCTGTTGACCACAGTTTTTCTGCTTTGATATCGAGTGTTTGAGAATCTGAATCAAAATCTGAGAGTGAACTACCAAGTCCAAGTTGTAAAAGACTGTTTGACGGTGTTTCAGAATCCTGGGTCTCTCCTGTTACGCTGAGGATAGGATCAAATACCGATTTTTCAACCTTGATCTCACTCTCGCTGATCTGCGGATCAAAACGTGCGATCTCAATGTCGTAGTTACTCTTAAACGCATGAAAAATGCAATCTTGCAGCGACAACTTAAGAAATTTCACATCGTTTGAAAAGAATTCTACACTTGGAACCCGATCTTCTAAAGTGGTATCCTCCGTCTCTGGACCATTCGAATGCCTTACCTTCATAATCTCCAGAAGTGCCTTTCCATAACTGCCCTCAGCATCCGTTATATTATTAGCAAACATCATCAGATTTACCAATAGTATGAGTATGAAAATATTCTTGGCTTTCATGAAGTTTTCAAATGCATGAGATGCCATATTTGGGTTATCTAGCAAAAAAATGAAGGTGAATTTTACGCGTTTAAGGATTAACGAACATTTCAATCATATTTGGTTTTTCCTCTGACAATAATTAACGACATGAATTCAGTCCTTGTTGCTAGATTTTCCCAAATACTCCTATTACAACAGGTGTACGCGTAATTGTACCCGGTTTTTTATCCCTCTCATGTTCATACATAGATTGGTATTGGTTCCCATGGTTAAAGCTCACTCATCATAAATTTACCGTTAAGAATCGATGACAAGGAGTTGTAATTATTTGATTTATAAAACTGTAAAGTGCAAAAATAGTGCCTGTATCAAAGAACATCATTGTTTCTCAGCAGGATACACAATACGTTGCATCTCATCGTAAACATTAACAAACCGCAACAAGACTTGGCTTTACAAATATAATCGATTTAATTTAACCAAAATAAAGTCTCTCTTACTGATTGATGTATCATTCCTTAATGAAGTGTTGACTAATATACAAAGCATTATTGACCATTCGTAAAAAAAACAATTTTTTGAGCATCATGTTGTAATAATAAACACAGTGTTGAAGAATTTACACTTCTTTGTCCCTCCAAGGTGCTATAACGAAACTTAATATTACCTAACCCGAACTCGTCGGAACGGTATTTTAGTTTTATGCCTGCCAGAAAAATAGTCGGGTAAAAAATTACGATTTGTAAAGACACTACAATAGAAAAGTTTCTACTCCTTTGAGTGAAGTCATCAACAACGTCTATGGTATTTCGATGAGAGGGATTTAAATAGAGCTCTCCTGTCAAGCTGCTCGCTGTGGATGGATAGAGTGGTACAATAAAGCAAGAGGCCCGGTTTTTCAAAGATTATATTAATACGATATTAAATGTAAAAATTTTGGAAGTGTGCTCAACCACATTACCACAACACCTGATTCCGCTATTGATGTCTGATAAAAGGTAACATGATTATCATAGTGAAAGAGATCAGAGATATGAAGGAAAGTCAAGATTAGCTCATGATATATTCAAGGGAATTGATGTTGAAATAAAAAACAAATACAATATTACTACAAAAAATGTAAAGATACTGCCTACAATAAGTGCAATTTATTTTTTTTGTATAAGTGATTTTGTAATAACTGGCTTCATATTTCCCTTCTTTGGCATAAACCTAAAATCTAACAATTGGCATGTTATGTGCGAAAATCTATAAAGATTTATTCCGAGAAGAATTCAATAATAAGAGCAAAATAAAATAGCAAATTGTTCTCTTTTTCATGACTTGCATTTGTCGGGCAGGTTTCTTTGTCGTGCAGTACTAGGGACTGTAAGTCGAAAGTATACAAACCAATTCTCACACACAGCTTTTAAGAGAAAAGCGTATCCTCAGTGTATTCTTTTTGCGGACATTCCCCTTACTCCAAGTTCGACAAGGAATAATCTTATTTTCAATCAAAATTGTCTGGTTAGTTTTTTGCAAAATCGGCTATTGTCATACCGAACGCTTCCCTGTTGTCACGAGGACAAGCTTATCGGGTATCCAGAGGTTCATCCAACCTAGATTCCTGCTAAAACTTGTACCCGTAGACTTTAAGCGGGGAACATGAGGGTATAACAGCTTTGGGACAATATATAAAACGTTCAAAAACTAACCAGATATTACTGATAACAGGGTGATAAATCTCATACTATAGAACTCTTCGCTCTAAAGAGCAAAAAATGCTGCAAATATTGATTGAAACTAATCTTTATGGTATCACTACCTAAAAAATTAAAAAAAGGTGCTTTATATAAAAAAACACAATAGGCATAAAGTTTGCTAAAATTATTGTAAAACCCTCTATGCCTATGACAGTTGGACATTTTTCTCGTGATTGATTGTTTGTGTAGGGAGACAGGATTTTTCAACAACAAACCAAATCGTAATTATGCTCCTTATCAAGAGGTATCCGGAAGATTGACATACTACAGTTTATTGCCCAGTACAAAGTTCGTCTCCTTAAGGATAGCAGATAACTGCATAAGTTTTGGTAAAATGGGTGCAATTCTGCGAGGGTAGGGACTTTATTCGTCTAGCCTCACTATATGGTGGTATCAAAAACGTGGTACTCTTGATGCTCATTCGCCAAAACGTTTTAGTTCAAAGGAGAGATAATCAATTATAAAGCAGACTCATAAAGTTGATCAGACAGAATTTTTAAGCAATGCACTATGGCAGCGGTTCTCCCAGGCTCATAGTGATCAAGAGTTCTGCCATAGCTGGTTGGGTTTACAGTCCGGCATTATTGGTGGAGTCAATGGTAGTGTGGTGGGCCTTGGTCCTTCTGGTACAGGTCAAATTAAACCTATAGCATTCTGGCCTCCAAATAAAAGGACACAAAGCTCTCTTGCAAAAATAACTGACCGTGTATTGAATGAGCAAAAAAGTATTGTAATAAAGATAGCATCAGGTGCTAATGGTGGTCCTTCTGAAAAGATATTTTTCCAGATAGCATCTCCGGTACGGATTGATGGAAAGTTGTATGGTGCTGTGGCCATGGAAGTAATTGACCGTCCTCAACATCAACTTCAGACTGCTATGCGTCATTTGCAGTGGGGGATATCATGGCTAGAAAAATGGATAATCAGTAAAGATTTGCATAAAGTCGTTAATACCAATGAACGCCTTGCATGTGCCGTTGACCTTGTTGCTCATACTCTTCAGGAAGACCGTTTTCAATCTGCGGCTACCTCTTTTGTGACATTGCTGGCAACACGTCTAGATTGTGACAGGGTAAGTATTGGTTTTATAAAGGGTAAAAGTATCAAAGTACAAGCGCTCTCCCATAGTGCAAAGTTTAAGAAACAGATGAATATGATCCGTGCCATTTGTTCTGCAATGGAGGAGTCTGTTGATCAACAAAAGATCCTTGTCTATCCGGTAACATCTAAGGAGATCAGTAATGATATACTATGCGCACACGTTGAGTTGGCCAAACAGCAAAAACATGTTACCATATGCACAATACCATTTATTGATAACAGTGGTGAGAGTTACGGAGCATTGACTCTTGAACGTTCTCTTGATAAACCATTTGATACAAGAGTAGTTGAGTTGTGTGACAGTATAACTGCCCTGGTAGCCCCAGTCTTGGAGGAAAAACGAAGGAATGACAGACTGCTTATCAATAAAATAGGGGAGTATTTATGTCTTCAAGTAAAAAAACTTTTTGGCCCAGGACGTATGGCAATGAAGTTTTTTTCCGTACTGAGTCTTGTAATGGTGATTTTCTTTACCTTTGCCAAGGGTGAATACCGTGTCGCTGCTAAATCCACAATTGAGGGTAAGGTCCAACATGCTATAGTTGCTCCGTATGATGGATACATTTTTGAGGCATATGTCCGGGCAGGTGATTCGGTAAAAAATGGAGAGGTAATGTGCAAACTTGATGATAGTGACTTTCGGTTGGAACATATTAAATTAGAAAGCGAGAGAGAACAGTATTCTAAACAACACAGGGAAGCTATGGCAGTTGGTAAGAGGGCTGATATGAAAATTCTAAAGGAACAGATAAACCAGACTGAGACTCAACTTGCTCTCCTCGACGACCAGCTATCTCGCACAAAATTAATTGCTACTTTTGATGGATTGGTGGTAAGTGGAGATCTGAGCCAATCACTTGGTTCCCCTGTGGAGCGAGGTCAGGTACTCTTTGAAATTTCACCCCTTCATGATTACCGTGTAAGATTGGAGGTGGATGAGAGAGAGATCAGTAGAATTAATGTGGGGCAAACAGGAAATCTGGTACTCAATGCCCTTCCCAAATCAAAATTTCCCATTACTGTTGAAAAGATCACACCTGTTTCTCAAACAGAGGAAGGAGTAAGCTTTTTTCTCGTAGAGGCCAAACTTGACGAGATATCTGAACGTCTACGTCCCGGGATGGAAGGTTTTGGTAAAATAGGGGTTGGTAACAACAGGCTTATCTGGATCTTGACCCATAGTTTAACTGACTGGCTACGCCTTTGGGCTTGGTCATGGTGGCCTTAGTGTCTTGGTCAAAATATTACGATTTACGATTTTAGATGTACGATTTAAATACCAAAAATAAATACCAAATCGTAATTTTTTACCCGAAGATTTTTCTGGTGTGCGTAAATCTTAAATCCCTTTCCGACTCGTTTGGGTTAGGTTCTTAAGAAAGATATTTGGCAAATTACAATAAAAGAATGATTAAGTATGAAAAAATCTCTTTTTAGTCCATACTGGTATCGGATTTCACAGCTACAACCACGAATAAGAAATCAGGCACGGATCCACCGGCACTATTATGGTGGAGAACAGTGGTTTGTGTTGCAAGACCATGTTACAGGCAAACTTTATAGGTTTACTCCCATTGTTTATCAAATCATTGGCCTCATGGATGGTGTACTTACGGTACAAACATTATGGGAAAAGGCGTCAGAACGTTACGGAAGTGATGCCCCAACTCAGGATGACATGGTGCGGATATTAGGGCAGTTACATGCAGCAGATATACTTCTGTGCGACGTACCACCAGATACCGCGGAACTGTTTCGCCGCCAAAAGCAACACGAGAGCGGTGAATGGAGAAAAAAACTGAACTCCCCAACATTCTTATGTATTCCCCTCATTGATCCTGACAAATTTCTATCAAGGACAGTAGAGTTTGCACGCCCATTTTTCAGTGTTTTGGGTGTATTCCTATGGTTGGCTGTAGTGGGCACTGCTTTGGTGTTGGCTTGTACACACTGGTCTGAACTTACGGAAAACATAACAGACCAGGTTCTTTCCGCGCAGAATTTACTACTCATTGGACTTTGTTACCCAATTATTAAAGTAATACACGAGTTTGGGCACGGATATGCCGTAAAGGTGCGAGGTGGTGAAGTACATGAGATGGGTGTCATGCTCATGGTGTTTATACCAATACCTTATGTCGACGCTTCTTCCTCTTCAGCTTTTGCCGATAAGAGGAAACGTATTACCGTTGGTGCAGCTGGAATGATTATAGAGCTATTTGTGGCAGCGTTAACATTTTTTCTCTGGCTTAATCTGGAGCAGGGTCTTATTCGTGCTATAGCTTACAATGTAATGCTTATAGCTAGTGTTACTACTGTCTTATTTAATATTAATCCACTGCTGAAATATGATGGCTATTATATTATGTCTGACATATTGGAGATCCCGAACCTTACTCAACGGAGTATGCAATACCTGGGACATTTAACAAAACGCCATCTACTCAGAATAGAGAATGACGAACCTCCCTATGTTGGTCCAGGTGAACGTTTTTGGTTATGTTTTTATTCCATCGCCTCTTTTATTTTCCGTATGTTCATGTATACGGGTATCATACTCCTTGTCGCAAAAAAATTCTTTATTATCGGAATACTCTTGGCTATCTGGTCATTTATCAGGATGATAGCACTCCCCGTAGTTAAAAAAATTCATTTTGTCTTATGCAGTCCCGCTCTTAATGATACGCGTGCTCGTGCCTTAGTTCTCCCCGGAGTAATTATTACGGTTGTTGCCATACTGTCATGTTTCATGCCATTCCCCTCATGGACCCGATCTGAAGGAGTCTCCTGGGTACCTGAAGAATCTCTTGTGCGTGCGAGGACCGATTGTTTCGTGAAAACTATACATAAACAGAACAATTCTCATGTGGAAAAAGGAGATATTTTGATTGAATGTGATGATCCTCTCCTTTCTGCTAGTGTAAAGGTGTTAGAGGCCAAGCTCCGGGCACTTCTCGCCCGTCATGACGCAGAAATACTCTCAGACAGGGTAAAAGCCAGGATTACAGAAGAGGAGATTTCGACCGCTCGTGCGAATCTTGACAGGGAAATTGAAAAACTGGATGAACTCATAATAACGAGTTCAGTCAATGGTGTTTTTATACTGCCGGAAGAGAAGGACATACTTGGGCGTTATCTTAAAAAGGGTTCGCTAATAGCCTATGTACTCAACATGCATAAACCCTTAATAAAGGTGGTAGTTTCACAGTCTGATGTAGATTTTGTGAGACAGTGCAACTCTGGCACCGAAATACGTTTCGCTGAGCATCTAGAACAGATTTTTTCAGCTACGATAAAACAGGAAACTCCTGAAGCGCTGGAACAACTACCAAGTCCGATCCTCAGCACTGTTGGTGGCGGTAAAATAGCCATAGATCCTTCTGACAGTGAGGGGTTGAGGCCACTTGAAAAGCATTACCAGTTCCACATCGAACCAACCGAAGCGATAAGCAACGTAAAAATTGGTGGACGGGTTTATGTACGCTTTGATCATGGTTTTGAGCCGCTAGCCTTTCAGTGGTACCGAAATTTGCGACAACTTTTCTTAAGGTGTTTCAATGTCTAAAATTATTTTATCAAAGAAAATAGCGCAAGGTTTTTATCCGGAACGAAGAACACACAATGAATCGAGGCTGGACAATATGGTAACTGACGTACTGGGAAATATGATAAATCTGATAAGAACACGGCCAAGGAGATTTTATACCATCGTTGATCGTGTTAATGCTTTTCAGGATACTTTCAAAGGCGTAAGTGAGAATGAGTTTAAGACCCATGCCGATACCATACGTCATGATATAAGAAACAAAGGTTTGGATCTGGATATGGTGGCCCGCGTGTTCGCACTTGTACGTGAAGTATCGGGTGTTATACTCAATAAGCGTCACTATAATGTCCAACTTATCGGAGGTTGGGTCCTCTTAAACGGCATGATTGCTGAAATGGAAACAGGACAAGGTAAGACCCTTACCGCCACACTACCAGCATGTGCTGCCGCGCTCGCTGGAATACCCGTACATGTATTAACCGTAAATGATTACCTTGTGGAAAGAGACGCTGAATTGATGGGGCCAGTTTATCAGGCCCTTGGTATTCAGGTTGGAGTGGTTACCAATAAGATGAACTTAAAAGAGCGTCAGAAGGCATATGGTGCTGATGTTACGTACTGTACAAATAAAGAGATTGTCTTCGATTATCTGAAGGACCGTTTAGTGTTTGGCCGGAAATCAGGTCATATACAGATGAGTGTAAGTCGGCTCCATGAAACCAATAATCGTTTAGACCAATTGAGTCTCAGAGGCTTATCTTTTGCCATTATTGACGAAGCCGACAATATACTGATCGATGATGCACGTACACCTCTTATCATTTCAAAGCAGGTAAACAATGACTATGAAGAACAGGTTTACCGTCAAGCACTTGAGTTATCAGCTAAGCTTCTACCAGATAACGATTATTTAATTGATAATAAAAGGAAAACCCTAAACCTAACTGAAAAAGGAGAATCTCATCTGGAACAAATCGCACAGCCTCTTGATGGTGTGTGGAAATCAAAAAACCAGCGTGAAGAGTTAGTAAGGCAGGCATTAACAGCATTACATCTTTTCACGAGAGACAAGGAATACGTTGTTAAAGACAAAAGCGTACAGATCGTTGATGAATACACAGGTAGAGTAAAGGCCGACAGTAAATGGGAACGTGGGCTTCATCAGCTTATCGAAGCCAAAGAAAATTGCGAAATAACCCCACAGAACGAACCTCAGGTCCGCATTAGCTACCAACGTTTTTTTAGTCGTTATCATCACCTTGCGGGAATGTCAGGGACTGCAAAAGAGGTGACTCGTGAATTGTGGACCGTTTACCGGCTCCCGGTGGTTACTGTACCACCCAATAAGAGTATTCTCCGACGCGCTTATCCAACAAATATATATCTCAATACAGATGAAAAATGGAGGAAAATAGTAAACAGGGTTAGTAAACTGTTTAACGAAGGCAGACCTGTGTTGATAGGTACACGTTCAGTGTTCATTTCCGAATATCTCAGCAAATTGTTGGTAGCTGCAGAACTACCTCATCGTGTGCTCAATGCACGACAGGACAGGGAAGAGGCTGAGATTATAGCTCTGGCAGGCCAAAAGGGAGGAATCACCGTTGCCACAAACATGGCGGGGAGAGGTACGGACATTGACATCCCTCCAGAAATTAATGAGTTAGGGGGGCTTCACGTAATTGCAGCTGAACCAAATGAGTCACAACGTATTGATAGACAACTCTACGGACGTTGTGGAAGGCAAGGAGACAACGGTAGTTTTGAGTTAGCGGCGTCATTAGAAGACGAACTCCTCACGCGTTATAGGGAAAAACCAATGGGACAGATTGTGAGTAAATGGATCAATCCGGATACGGTGCTTGGACGCTGGGTTGGAAACAGGTACATTTCGATTGCTCAAAAATCAGTTCAAAAAAGAAACTACCATATTCGAAAAAATCTCATGAAGGTTGATGAGTCCTTTGAAAATACTATCGCTTTTTCAGGTAGTAGTGTTTAAAGAGATATTGATGATACATTAGTGTAGTATTCCATTGTGAATATTTGTATAGAGATTTTTCTATAATAAAACTAAGGTCTTAATATGAAGTTTGATTTTAGCAAAATAATTAACTTCGTTGTTTTGGTTATAGCCTCTTTTTTGGCCACATCCTTACCGTTGTTGGCCGAGGGGCCTGAAGAGTCATCAGTTCCTGAACTGGACTGTTTTATCGAACCATACATTATCGTTAATTTAGGCAGCGAAGTGACTGGCATTATCAAGGATCTTGAGGTTGACAGGGGTGATTTTGTAGAAAAGGGACAGGTCTTAGCAAGACTTGATACACGTGTAGAAGAAGCGACCCTTGAACTTATGCGCGCGGTGTCGGAAACGATTGCGACTATAGAAGCGAGAAAGGTAAATCTTGAATTTGCTATCCGAGAGCATGAACGTAAGAAAGAGTTGTACAAAAAGAATATAATAGCCCTTGATGAAACAGATTTGGCAGAGACAAAAATGTTAATTGCCGAACACGAGTTACAGGAAGCCATGGAACAGAAACATATAGCAGACCTGGAACTTAAAAAGGCCAAAGAATTGGTTGAGAGACGAATAATTAGGAGTCCGATAAGAGGTGTTGTAGTTGAAAAGTTTCTTTCAATCGGTGAGCTGGTTGATAAACAACCTATATTAAAGTTGGCTCAGCTCGATCCATTAAATGTTGAGGTAATCGCTCCGGTTTCATTGCTCAATTCCTTCAAAGTGGGAGATTCGGCGGAGATTACACCTGAGTACCCTGTTGGCAAATCCTATATCGGAAAGGTGAAGATCGTAGACACTGTTGTTGATGCTACCAGCGGAACATTTGGTATACGAATAGAACTTCCCAACCCCGACTACACTATACCTGCAGGTTTACAAAGTAGCGTCCGTTTCCTAAACAACAAAAGAGTCTCTTATAAGGTGAGAGAAGAGTAGGGGGAGGAGGGTCATAAGCACTAAGTTATTTTTGGTATTTTTTAGAAGGAGCCAAATATAGAATATCGAACAAGGAATAATGAATGTCGAAGGATAAGAGACAATTTGATCTTGAAGAACGCTTAATAGATTTTGCCGTAAGAATTATTCGCACAGCGGAATCCTTGCCAAAAACCAGGGCGGGAAATCACATTACCGGTCAACTCATTCGCTGTGGTACATCTCCCGCTCCTAATTACGGAGAAGCACAAAGCGCAGAATCTCGTTCTGATTTTATACACAAGATGAAAGTTTCCCTTAAGGAGTTACGCGAAACAAGGATATGGTTATTGATGATTGTAAAAGCCGATCTCATAAAACCGATATCAAATCTTGAACCCCTGATTAGTGAAAATAATGAACTTATTTCTATTTTTGTAACAAGCGTAAAAACTGCGAATCAAAAGAGGGATAAAAAAACTTCATAATTCGAAATTCCTTGTTCGATATTCGTTATTCATTACAGGCTTAAATACTTTCTACAATATAGCAAGCTTTTGTCCGGTGAGAACTCCAACCAATATTTGGTTTCTAGTAAAACCGAAAACCAAATAGGTTTGAGAATATCATTTGGTGATTGATAGACGGTTAGAAAAAATCTATTAAAAAATATTTTACCAAAAATGGTCAGATGGAAACTTAGGAGTTGAACCAAAACTGCTCAGATACAAGGCGCGTAAAAATTTCGTGACTAGAACGTACTCAAGTACGTGAGGATTAAGGAATTTTTACAGCAACGCAGTAGATGGTAGTTTTCGTTCAACAACAAGCTATGTATTCTCGCCCTCAACCGACTGAGGGAACCTCTTGTACAGCCTTCTCTTCCTCTTGGTTCATACTTTCATCCCAGACTACAACACGGTTACGACCACTCTCTTTTGCTCTATACAAAGCCGCATCCGCCTGCTGGATCATATCATCAACACTTCGTGTATTTGAGTTCAATTCACTCACCCCAAAACTGGAAGTTACTTTGATTCCGGGGGCCTCTGATATAGCCCTGGCACCATGCGTTTCAATCTTAATTCGAATCTGTTCAAAGATTTTGGCTCCATCTTCGGCAGAACATCTTGGCAATAAAACGCAAAACTCTTCGCCACCAAATCTACAGACAATATCCTCTGCTCTTGTAGAAGATTTAAGAGTATTGGCCAGATATTTAATAACCTGGTCTCCAATACTATGCCCGTAGGTATCATTTACAGACTTAAACTTGTCAATATCTGTCATGATGCAGGACACAGGACTTTGTTCAGCAGTAGCTTTTACTATACATGGTTCTGCTTTTGTGTAGAATGCTCGTCGATTTAGGCAATCGGTAAGTGGATCGCGTGTAGAGAGTATCTCCAATTCCTTGTTCTGGCGTTCTATTTCAGCATTCGCCAATTGCTGCTGCTCAACCATTTTTGAGAGTTGACTGTTTTTTTTCTCCAGTTCCGTCAAATCTGTGAAGGTCACCAGTGCCCCGCGACTTTTACCATTATTTTCATGGATCAACGCGACATTTATCGAAAAAGTACGAATTCCTTGAGACTTTGTGGGAAATTTAAGTTGAACTGAAGAGATGTTTTCTCCTTGACGCATAGCCTTTAACCATGGCATCTCCTCAGATGTTTTATTTGACGCAAGATCTCTCCAACCAAGCTCAGAAACCCTTAATCCTAGTAACGAATTAATAGTACATTCAAGTTTGTCCGCTAAGGCCTGGTTCGCCAGAACTATGCGTTCATTCGTATCCATGAGGACCACACCTTCCGTCAACGTATCAAATACATATTTTACCCGACTAGGCATGACTAAGGTAGGGTCCAGGTTCCGTATGACTCTCCTCATGAATAAGAAAAAACCCACAAAGGTAATACACGCAAAAGCTGCTATCAGAATAACGAAAGGGCTCAAATGATAACCCAACACAACAAACGTATCATTCTGGATAAAACTGATTTCCAACGTACTATGATGTTTTCTTCCACGATAGATAGGTATTTGCCAATGTGTTGCCGTCGACTCCTCGCCGGGAGGTGCTACCCAGTGTGTTTTATGTTCTTTTGTTTGAGCAAGGATATTCCCATTTGCACTGCGTAATCCCAGAGAAAGGACATCAGGATACATATCTTTTATGGTTTGCATGGTTTTCCTGATGGTAACAATATCTTTTTTGCGTGTAGACGTTGTAAATTGTACAGCCAATGAATCAGCCGCATATTTTCGTTTCTCCAAAATAACTGTGGATTGGTCTGGAATCAATTTAGTAAAATTTCCAAACATCAATGCACTCAGTGAGATAAAGACCAGCCCAAGACTGATCCTTACTGCTGGAGAAATTTTGATCATGTTTTATCACCCCCTTTTAGCTTTATTTACCTTCTTTGGTTTTTTTGATATTTTCTGTTTTTCCGTGATATTGTTATCAAGGAGATCAGCGACTGCTTTGTTCTCTCTGTTCTCTTCCTCTTCGATCTTATGAAGTTCCTTGATCTTTTCATGACGTTTCTTGCTTGAAAGAGTCAACATAGGTAGCGGATCAAACCGTTTCCATAACGGCATCGACATAAAAAGACTTGTTATTATTGATCCGCCCCTAAGCACCCATGTAGCCAGACCTACCGATAGAGAAAAAGTCGCCCCCACTATACTCTTACTGACAATTCTCTCATCATTTTCAAGTGATTCGATATGATCTCGTGAACGCTCTATTGAAGAGGCAAGGTCTTGGTTACTCATTTCCCTAACCCTTAATTCCATCTCAGTGCCAAGAGACTCCTCATTATGTTTTTCTGCTTTCTGAATATCAGCGTTTTCCTCTCCCGTTATCTCATTTTCTACTTTTGCTGTTTGATACACACCACCACTGCTTACCACTCCACTACTACCAACACCGGTTGGTTTTAGAATACTGCTATTATCGTCTATTGTCAGGCCGGAACCTTCACCCATTAACAAATTGTAAATATCAACTATGTCATCACTTTCAATATCTGAAACCGGAGCAGAGGCAGTTACGTTATTACTACTCACATTGGAGTCACTCTCTGTATCAGTACCACTGTCAGTTTCTGAATCATTACCTGCATCAGAATCACTATTCTCATTATGATCACTGCCAGAATTCTCACCACCACCACTATTCTCTCCTCCATCATCCGTACCACTACCACCAAATATATCGACGGTATTATCAATCAGGGTGCCGGTAACTACAACAGTTACTGATGTAGGAACATCCGAAGTACCATCACTGACGTTGTATGTATAGGTAATCGTTTCCGTCTCACCCAGGGCCAGATAGTCATAAGCATCTATGTTTACATCAATAGTGTTGTTATTTATGGCTATGCCAACGTTATTACCAGAGGTCAAGACTAACGAATTAACCGTTAAGGAATCATTCGTGTCCACATCACGAGCGTTTTGTAGTAAATTCACACGTATGCTGCCTATGTCTTTATCTGTCCCAACACTGATTGGTCCACTCACTTCCGGGGCATCATTTACCGCGGTGATATTCACCGTCATGGTGTAACTCGACGCGCTGTCCACCGTACCGTCATTGACAATGAAGCCAAAGCTGTCGTATCCTGCTCCGTTGGCATTAACAGCAGGCACAAACGTTAGATTACCAGCGTCTATGTCAGCCTTGGTTATTACTTGGTCAAGCGTAACGTCTCCACCGGAAAGTTGTAAAGCACCGACCGTTTCCAGTGAGGTAACCTTGATACTGGCCATAGTATCACCGTCAATATCTGAGAAGCTGAAGTCAGATACAGCAAAAGTATAGGTTGTATCTTCATTAGTTGTTACTGCACTGTTTGCCGCTGTCGGCAAATCGTTTGCCTTTGCAACATTGACCGTTGCTACCGTACCGTCTGCTGTCAGACCACTGCCTGAGTCTGTCACACTGGTAAGAGTTACTGTCCTGGCAGTGGTACTCGGATCGTTATTGGTTGTATTGTTAAATACCAGACTGTTGAGCATCGTATTGACCGTACCGTCGTCTGTGCTGGCGTGGGTGATCGTTACTACCGGACTGGAGCCTGCACTCGAAACCGTATAGGTAAATCCGTTACCGTCTGGTCCTGTTGCACCGTTGGTATTTAAGTCCACATTGGTAGCTCCAAACGTCAAGGTGTCACCGGACTCTACGTTGGCCAGGGTCAGTACCACCTGGCTGATGGTATCTGTCGTCTCAATCGTGTCGATCGAGGAACTAAAGAGACTTGTGGTTGCACCAGCATCTTCGGTAAAGAGCACCGTATTGCCGGTAACGGTCATATCAATTGCATCATCCGCCTTTGCAACGTTGACTGTCACTACCGTACCGTCTGCCGTTAGACCACTACCAGAGTCCGTCACACTGGTCAGGGTTACGGTACGGGCAGTGGTGCTCGGATCGTTATTGGTTGTATTGTTAAATACCAGGCTGTTTAACATAGTATTGACGGTGCCGTCATCGGTACCTGCGTGGGTTATTGTCACTACTGGACTAACTCCTGCGCTGCTGACCGTATAGGTAAAGCCGTTACCGTCAGGACCGGTAGCACCGTTGGTATTAAGGTCTACATTGGTAGCACCGAAGGTAAGTGTGTCACCTGACTCAACATTTGCCAGGGTCAGTACAACCTGGCTAATAGTATCTGTCGTCTCAATCGTATCGATAGTTGAACTAAATAAGCTTGTCGTTGCACCAGCGTCCTCGGTAAAGAGCACCGTATTACCGGTAACGGTCATATCAATCGCGTCGTCTGCCTTTGCGACGTTCACCGTAGCCACCGTACCGTCTGTAGTGGTGCCGCTACCTGAGTCCGTTACACTGGTCAGGGTTACGGTGCGAGCAGTGGTACTCGGATCATTATTGGTTGTGTTGTTAAATACCAGGCTGTTCAACATCGTGTTGACGGTACCGTCGTCAGTACCTGCGTGGGTAATGGTAACTACCGGACTGGAACCTGCGCTTGAAACGGTATAGGTAAAGCCGTTACCGTCAGGGCCGGTAGCTCCATTTGTGTTTAAGTCTACATTTGTAGCTCCAAAGGTGAGTGTATCACCTGACTCTACGTTGGCAAGGGTCAGTACCACCTGGCTGATAGTATCTGTCGTCTCAATCGTATCGATCGAAGAGCTGAAAAGACTTGTAGTCGCTCCGGCGTCCTCAGTAAATAAGACCGTATTGCCGGTAACAGTCATGTCAACTGCATCATCTGCCTTGGCAACGTTCACCGTAGCCACCGTACCATCAGCAGTGGTGCCACTGCCTGAGTCTGTTACACTGGTCAGTGTCACGGTACGGGCTGTCGTACTCGGATCATTATTGGTTGTATTGTTAAAGACCATGCTGTTGAGCATTGTGTTTACGGTACCGTCATCGGTACCTGCATGGGTAATGGTAACTACCGGACTGGAACCTGCACTACTTACGGTATAGGTAAATCCGTTACCATCTGGGCCGGTAGCGCCGTTGGTATTGAGATCCACATTGGTAGCACCAAAAGTCAGTGTGTCACCGGACTCGACGTTTGCAAGTGTCAGTACTACCTGGCTAATCGTATCTGTCGTTTCAATTGTATCAATAGATGAGCTAAAGAGACTCGTAGTTGCTCCTGCGTCCTCAGTAAATAAGACCGTATTGCCGGTAACGGTCATATCAATCGCATCATCCGCCTTGGCAACATTTACCGTCGCTACCGTGCCGTCTGCAGTGGTGCCGCTACCGGAGTCCGTCACACTGGTCAGGGTCACGGTGCGGGCTGTTGTGCTTGGATCATTATTGGTTGTGTTGTTAAATACCAGGCTGTTGAGCATTGTGTTGACAGTGCCGTCATCTGTACCGGCGTGGGTTATCGTCACTACCGGACTGGAGCCTGCACTCGAAACCGTATAGGTAAAGCCGTTACCGTCTGGGCCTGTTGCACCGTTGGTATTGAGATCAACATTGGTAGCACCAAAAGTCAGTGTGTCACCGGACTCGACGTTTGCAAGTGTCAGTACTACCTGGCTAATCGTATCTGTCGTTTCAATTGTATCAATAGATGAGCTAAAGAGACTCGTAGTTGCTCCTGCGTCCTCAGTAAATAAGACCGTATTGCCGGTAACGGTCATATCAATCGCATCATCCGCCTTGGCAACATTTACCGTCGCTACCGTGCCGTCTGCAGTGGTGCCGCTACCGGAGTCCGTCACACTGGTCAGGGTCACGGTGCGGGCTGTTGTGCTTGGATCATTATTGGTTGTGTTGTTAAATACCAGGCTGTTGAGCATTGTGTTGACAGTGCCGTCATCTGTACCGGCGTGGGTTATCGTCACTACCGGACTGGAGCCTGCACTCGAAACCGTATAGGTAAAGCCGTTACCGTCTGGGCCTGTTGCACCGTTGGTATTGAGATCAACATTGGTAGCACCAAAGGTCAGCGTGTCACCTGACTCGACATTAGCAAGTGTCAATACCACCTGACTAATCGTATCAGTCGTCTCAATCGTATCAATAGATGAGCTGAAAAGGCTTGTGGTCGCTCCACCATCTTCGGTAAAGAGCACCGTGTTGCCAGTAACCGTCATATCAATCGCATCATCAGCCTTGGCAACATTGACTGTAGCTACCGTGCCATCTGCAGTGGTTCCACTACCTGAGTCGGTTACACTGGTCAGGGTCACGGTGCGGGCTGTTGTGCTTGGATCATTATTGGTTGTGTTGTTAAATACCAGGCTGTTGAGCATCGTGTTGACGGTGCCGTCGTCGGTACCTGCGTGGGTGATGGTTACGACCGGACTTACACCCGCGCTTGAAACCGTATAGGTAAAACCGTTACCGTCAGGACCTGTTGCGCCATTTGTGTTTAAATCGATATTGGTAGCCCCAAAGGTGAGCGTGTCACCTGACTCAACATTGGCCATGGTCAGTATCACCTGACTTATGGTATCGGTCGTCTCAATCGTATCGATAGTAGAACTAAATAAGCTTGTGGTCGCTCCAGCGTCCTCGGTAAAGAGCACCGTATTGCCGGTAACCGTCATATCAATAGCATCATCTGCCTTTGCAACATTGACTGTAGCTACCGTACCATCTGCAGTGGTTCCACTACCTGAGTCGGTTACACTGGTCAGGGTCACGGTGCGGGCTGTTGTGCTTGGATCATTATTGGTTGTGTTGTTAAATACCAGGCTGTTGAGCATCGTGTTGACGGTGCCGTCGTCGGTACCTGCGTGGGTGATGGTTACGACCGGACTTACACCCGCGCTTGAAACCGTATAGGTAAATCCGTTACCGTCAGGACCGGTAGCGCCGTTGGTGTTTAAGTCCACATTGGTAGCACCAAAGGTCAGTGTATCTCCTGACTCGACGTTGGCCAGGGTCAGTACCACCTGGCTGATGGTATCTGTTGTTTCAATCGTATCGATTGAGGAGCTAAAGAGGCTTGTGGTCGCTCCCGCATCCTCGGTAAAGAGTACCGTATTGCCGGTAACGGTCATGTCAATTGCATCGTCTGCCTTTGCAACATTGACCGTAGCCACTGTACCATCTGCCGTCAGGCCGCTGCCAGAGTCTGTTACACTTGTAAGAGTCACTGTCCTTGCAGTGGTACTCGGATCGTTATTGGTTGTGTTGTTAAATACCAGACTGTTGAGCATTGTATTGACGGTACCGTCATCTGTACCGGCGTGGGTGATCGTTACCACCGGACTGGAACCTGCACTCGAAACCGTATAGGTAAATCCGTTACCATCTGGACCAGTTGCACCGTTTGTATTAAGATCAACATTGGTAGCACCAAAGGTTAAGGTGTCTCCTGATTCCACATTTGCCAGGGTCAGTATCACCTGGCTGATAGTGTCTGTCGTCTCAATCGTATCGATCGAGGAGCTGAAGAGGCTCGTAGTCGCTCCTGCGTCTTCGGTAAATAAGACCGTATTACCGGTAACGGTCATATCAATTGCATCATCGACTGCAGTGACAGTGATGACGGCAGTCTCAAGTGCTGCACTAAATGCAGTAGTGCCTCCATAACTTGACGTGTCCACTTTGGTTCCAGCAACTCCGGAGGTCTGATCCCAAGCTGCGAAGGTTACGAACGCTGTATCAGCATTCAGACCGTCTGGGACAAAACGCAAGCTGTCAGTAGCGCGCAGCAAGAGTGAACTGGTATCAGAGACGGAACCCACGGCGGTCCAACCTGAGCCGGTATTGTACTCCCACGTGCCATTGCTACTCGTGAGGCCAGTAATCGCAATACCTTCTACCGCTCCAGCGTCTACGTCTGTAATACGGTCTCCAGTGGCGCTTGCGATGATTGTGGAGACGAGATCGCCACTGTTGTTGGTGTCATCTTCGGTGATCGTCGTAAGCGACATGAGGCCGTTGTTGTCCAGTACTGGAGCGTCATTTTGCGCCGTTACATTGATGGTGATGGTGTTGGCCGATTGATCGGTATCTACACCGCCATTGGCTACACCACCATCATCCTGAACCTGGAAGGTAAAGGAATCGTAACTTGTGCCACTGGCATCATCAGCGGGTTTGAATTTGAGTTTGCCTGCGGTGATATCTGCGACAGCAACCACATCAGTTGCAATTAGCGTGTCACCACCATCAACAATGCCATCGTTATTCGCATCTAAAAATAAGATGCCGTTGGTGGGTGCGGTTGTAATAATGACATTCATTAAGTTGTTTGCAGGTGAATCGTTGGTGTCAGTAAAACCAAAGTCAGCTGAAGAAAACACGTAGTCCGTGTCTTCATTTGTAGTGACTGTTTTGTTCGCGCCTTGAGGGGCATCGTTGATGTTGTTAATCGTGATATTAAATGTCGTGGCACTTATTGTGCCACCAGCACCGTCACTGACAGTAAATGAGAAGCTGTCAGACGCAGGCATCCAGTCCCAATCTTCATAGGTCACAAGACCTGCGTTGATATCAGCCTGGGTAAATGTGCTGCCAACACCTAATGCACTACCATTATTTCGTACTACCCCATGAACTGAATCCACCGTAATGGTATAGGTGATTTCCGCAGATGTATTGTCAACATCCGTTACTTCAAGCATGGCTTGCGTGATGACCACTGTTCCTTCTTCAAAGGTACTGGCACCGGTATTAGTCAACACGACAGGATCATCATTCTGCGCAGTAATATTAACCGTGGCCACCGTACCATCTGCAGTCAATCCACTGCCCGAGTCTGTCACACTGGTCAGGGTTACCGTACGGGCCGTCGTGCTCGGATCATTGTTCGTTGTATTGTTAAATACCAGACTGTTGAGCATCGTGTTGACTGTGCTGTCGTCTGTGCCGGCGTGGGTAATGGTCACTACCGGACTAGAACCCGCACTCGAAACGGTATAGGTAAAGCCGTTACCGTCAGGTCCTGTAGCACCGTTGGTATTGAGATCAACATTGGTAGCGCCGAAGGTCAGTGTGTCTCCAGACTCTACATTTGCCATGGTTAGCACCACCTGACTAATGGTATCTGTTGTTTCAATCGTATCGATCGAGGAGCTAAAGAGGCTTGTCGTCGCTCCGGCATCCTCAGTAAACAACACCGTATTGCCGGTAACGGTCATATCAATCGCATCGTCAATAGCAGTAACATCTATGGTCATAGTATACGTAGACGTACTATCAACGTTTCCATCGTTCACGCTATAGCCAAAGCTGTCGTAGCCCGCTCCGTTGGCATCAGCTACAGGAACAAACTTCAAGTTGCCCGCATCGATATCGGTTTTGGTGATTACCTGGTTGAGGGTAACGTTCATTCCAGAGAGCTGTAAAGCTCCAACAGTTTCCAGTGTAGTGATTTTAACGCTGACCATTGGGTCATTCCCAGGGTCGCTATAGTTAAAGTCTGATGCGGTAAAAGTGTAAGTAGTGTCTTCGTTGGTAATGACGGTATTGTTTGCTGCCGTTGGCAGTTCGTTTACGATTGTTGCCGTTACTGTAGACTGAGCGCCGAATTCCACATCATTCTCTCCTGAACTTGCAATTACTGAAAGATCAATGGTTTCATCAGGTTCAGGTGTTCCATCATCATGAACCGTGATTACCTGAGATTGGGTAACAGGCGTGGTATAGTCTCCGGCTGTCACCGTGATCGTCACCGGTGCAGCAAAGGTGTAATCAACACCGGCAGTAGCTGTACCTCCTGTAATAGTGAATGTAAAGTCCTTGTCCGTTGTGCTGACGATATCTGAAGTTACTGTATAGGTAACAGTCATGATACCATCACCTTCGCTTGCACTGTAAGTTGCAGAATCGAATTCGATAGTAACGACACTGTCGGAACCAGCATCAATGATTGTCCAACCTTCATTAATAAGCAATTGACGGTCTGTAGCTGAGAGACTGTAGTGCTGACCAGAGGCGCCAAGGGTAAGTCCTGGTTGAACTGATTGTGCTGCCCAGCTTGACAGGATAGCATCATAGTTACGAATGGAAAGTGAAGTATTATCCAGCATGGCTGTCATATTAGTAACGCTTGTGACATCCCAGTTACCAAGGCTCTGGTCGAACGCTTTCGCATTGTTGAACATCCATCTCATATCCGTGACGGAAGCTGTATTCCACGAGCTGAGATCCTGGTTGAACGCTGATGTATTGCGGAACATATGCTCCATGTTAGTTACACCGGACGTATCCCAGCCACTGATATCCTGATTGAAAGCAATGGCACCATTGAACATGTGTCCCATAGTTGTGACACTGGATGTATTCCAGACACTGATATCTTGGTTGAATACAGCGGTTTCCCGAAACATGTTCGCCATGTTCACCACACTAGAGGTGTCCCAGGTGCCGATGTTTTGGTTGAAATCGTTGGCATTCCAGAACATATTCCGCATGTTGGTGACGCTCGATGTGTCCCAACTTCCTATGTCCTGATTAAAGGCATTGGCATATTGGAACATGCTATCCATATTGGCTACATTAAATGTGTTCCAACTTCCTATATCCTGATTAAAAGCACTGGTACCGTAGAACATCCTGCTCATATTGGTGACGTTTGATGTGTTCCAACTTCCTATGTCCTGATTAAATGTGTCCGTGCCACTGAACATGTTGTACATGCTCGTAACACTGGAGGTCTCCCACATACCAATGTTCTGATTGAAGGAGTTGGCATTGTAGAACATACTTTTCATGTTCGTTACACTGGAGGTGTCCCATGCACCAATATTCTGATTAAAGTTGAATGCTCCTTGGAACATACTCTCCATCGAAACAACGCCAGCAGTATTCCATGCACCTATGTCCTGATTGAAGGAGTTGGCGTTGTAGAACATTGCATACATATTAACAACGCTTGAAGTGTCCCATGCACTAATATTTTGATCGAAGACAGAGGCATTTCCGAACATGAATCCCATTGAAGTAACGTTTGAAGTATTCCAGTTACCTATATCTTGATTAAAGCTGTTGGCATTGGTAAACATGCCATACATATTCGTTACCGAGGAGGTGTCCCACGCACCTATATCCTGATTAAACATGTCTGCGTTGTAAAACATTCTGGACATATTCGTTACTGAGGAGGTATCCCATATACCAATGTTCTGGTTGAAGACGCTGGCCCCGTTGAACATATTATTCATATTGGTAACATTTTTGGTATTCCAAGCGCTTATATCCTGGTCGAACGTACTGGCCCCCCTGAACATCTCTCTCATATCTGTAACACTGGAGGTGTCCCAAGAGCTGATATCGTGATTAAAAGCTGTTGCATCTCGAAACATACCAGCCATGTCGATGATGTTAGATGTGTCCCAACCGCTGATATCCTGATTGACGCTGGTCGCACCCCTGAACATCTCTGCCAGGCTAGTTACGCCGCTAAGGTCTGGAGCATCCACAGCATTTATTACGAGATTATCAGCACCATCAAAAGCATCATTTAAATCCTGCCAGGCAATGTTACCCCACTGCTCGATAGAGAGTAGCTTGTTACCGTCACCATCACCATCAAAGTTCACACCTGGGAAATCTCCAACAATGGCAACCGTAAAAGTGCCAGGTGCCGCATAAGTATGGCTGATTGGTCCTTCTGTATAAGTATTTGAGCTGCCGTCACCCCAGTAGACAGTAAAGTTCGTATTTCCAACCCCAATAGGAATAGTGATCGTGTCGCTGGCCGATGTTCCTGGGTTGTCCGTCTGCCAGGTGGTGACGAATCCTGTGGCCAGAGCAGTAGCCTCATCACTACCAACCGTAAGACTGATGCTAGCTGTGGTACTACCTCCATTGCCATCGGAGACGCGGTAGTCGAAACTCTCAGCACCGGAAGCCGCCGCGGTTACCTTAATCCGTCCGTCAACACGCAGCTCTATCACTGTTCCTGAAAGCAATACCGCGGTATCGCCTGGATTGGTTAACACTGTAACCGCATTACCGTTGGCCGTATCGATAATTTCGGTCACCTCCAATACATCATCCTCTACATCACTGTCGTTGGAGAGTGGATCAATGGTTATTGGCACACCTTCATAGACCGTAGCGGTGTCGCCAAGGGCTATTGGTACATCATTGATTGCATTCACTGTTATTGTGCTGGTTGAGGTCACACCGATGAGCCCGCCAGCATCCTGTGGTATGATATCGATGGTGCGGTCACCGGCGGTCGGATTATCCGAAACGTTTTCGTAGGTAATTCCACGTAGGAGCGAATGTAGGTCAGATTCTGGCATGTAGCCACCGAGTTCATTCACAATACTAAAGCCGCTGCCATCGAAATCTATTTCGAAGCCGGTGCTTCCCACTGTCCGTATGGTATTGTCAAAAACACCATTCGTAAACGTGTACCCGGCAATCGTAATTTTCTCACTGTTTCCATCCACAAAGCCGGAGAGATTCACGCCGAGATCTTGGTAAGTCGTATGGTCGGCATCACTGATTGTCGCATCGATGTCCGTGACGTTGACAGCACCTAAACCTTCGGTGAATGTCACAGCAAAATCTGTACCGCCACCATTCGAGCCATTGAGGTCCACTATCGCTTGATCATTGACAGCGTACACGTTGACGAGCACATTCTGCGTCAGGCTAGAGCCGCCATCTCCATCCGTGATATCAATGGTGACACTACGTGTCCCTGCAGTGGGGGTAGCAAGGTCCGTGTTTTCATAGGTGATGTTCTGCACAAGAGCAGTCACTGCGGTAGATGTTGCATTTGAATTGAAAGTCACCATCAACGGAGTGACGCCTGTGCCACCAGTCACGGTTCCTATCACTGTCCCACCATAAGTCACATTGCTGCCGTTGATTCCTATCTGACCAGGGGCTGTACCCTCGTTGCGTATCGAGAAAACATCTTCGGTAGCCTGCAACCCGCTGTCGACCTCAACATTCAGGGATCCACCCGAAAGGTCGCTCACATCTGGATCGGTTACTGACGCGTTCCCACCTTGATCAATCAATATTGCGCCGTCACCCTCAGTATAGTTCACAATGTCGTTATCGAGATTGGTAACAACCGGATTCTCATTGACGTCGTTGATGTAGATCGTCAGCACTTCGTCGAACGTCAGGCCGCCTGAATCAGTAGCTCGCACCGTAACGTTCATTGTTGTTGCGGTCTCGTAGTCAATGAGATTAGTATCGGCGACTGTAATTTCACCGGTCGTAGCGTTTATCGCAAATGCCCCTCCGGCATCACCTCCAGGAGCAAACGCAAATGTATGTGTGTCAACGATATCGGGATCAATAACCCCTGATAACTTTCCTACCGTGGTTCCGTTCGTTGCCTTCTCGTCTATATTAAGCCTGACCCAACTGGAATCATTCAGCGACCCGTACATGGTTGCGTCATGACCATTACCCGTCACATCTATTACGGTTGTACCGGAGGTCTGATCTAGACGATAGTAAACTAGCAAATTTGACTCGCTGCCAGCCAGTGTTTCATCGGCGTATTGAACCAATTCGGTTTGCGATCGAGCGTCATCCCAATATCGGAAGTCCTTCAGGATATTGGAGGAATTTTTTCCAATATCCATGGTGTCAGTTGATGTGACGAAACCCGTCACGGTTACCGAGTTCTCCAGCACACCATCAACAAAGATGCTGAAGTCATTACCACTTCGTACCATCGCGATGTGATAATCGGTATTGGCAAGCAGCGCTATACCTGCAAGCATTCGAACCGGGTCACCGTCACCGTCACCTATGATCAACTCGACATCACCGTTTAAAATTTTGAGCGTGATACCTTCATTCTGATAATCTGCCGTCTTACTAACTATTTCCTCGTTTGCAGGGACTGATGCACCGATCGTAACACTGACCTCTATCGTAAAATCGGACGTGCCTCGCAACTCCGGTGCATCTGCAATAAATAGATGTGACGCCCAGTCTCCGGCAAGCTGCAGACCGTCTGGAACAGTAATATCAATTGGCGCATCGTTGACATCTTGATCAAACAGAAAGGTAAACGGCTGAAGAGAAGTCTCGCCGGTGTTGGTCGATAGCTCGTTATCCGCGCCCCAGGAGGTTCCGTCCCAGAGTAGGTAGTGAAGGTCGCTGTCACTGTCCTGCACCGAAAGCATAATCGCATCGTTGAGTGGGTCTGAGGCCAGTTTCATTGATTGCGCGTAAGACCCAATATCAGGAAGATTCTGCTCACCGGACCAACCACTACCGCTTGACCATGTCTGGTAACGAGGGGTAGTTGAGACCTCACCATAGGTCACCAGCAAATTACCAGACTGACTTTCGAAGGCTACAGCTGCATCAAGTGCATTGCCTGTCCAGCCACTGTCGGTTGCCATCAGCTTGTCTCCCCATGTAGTACCGTCCCACACAGCGAAGAGAACTTGATTCTGTGTACCTCCGGCAACGACTCCGATCGCGATTCGATCACTCGTGGGGTCAGAAGCAATGGTCGTGAACTCGGCATCGGTTTCGTACAAAAAGTTGTTGGGTAATGTGAGCGTCTGCTGGCCGCTCCAAGTGGTGCCGTTCCATGTCCGATACGTCAGGTCGTTGTAGTTGTTGACCCCATCATAGACCACCATCGCATGGCCTGTCTGACTTTCGTATGCAACAGCTATCTCGGTACCATCACCCGCTACTGATGTGTCAAGAACCTGGGTATTGCCCCAAGAAGAACCATCCCACACTGCTGACCATTCATCGCCACTGTCGTCACTGACAATCATCACCATTTCGTCAGTAAGAGGGTTACTAGCGAGCCGAATTTGATTAGCTACTCCACTATCGGGTGCAGTGATGGTCTGTTCTGCTGACCAGGTAGTGCCATCCCAAGTGCGATAGGAAACACTCGCCGTACCACCCGCACCGTTGTTCCAGACCACCATCGCGTCACCGCTTTGGCTCTCATAGGACACATCGAATCCCTGGACCGTTGTGTCACCGGTAATCGCGAGTGAATTGAACGAAAGTTCGGTCCAAGAGGTACCATCCCAGATCTCTCCTTTTACAAATCCTATATTGTCGACACCAACTGCAATGATCTCGTCTCGGGTTGGTGCCTCCGCTGCCTCAATGAGGCGCCAACTGCCCACGTTCGCGGTGTTGGATGCTGTTCCAAAGCTTGTGCCGTCCCAGTCGTTCATATCGGGTGTACTGTCCCCGGAGTTCCGAAAGATTGCCGTGCCGTTGCTGGTGGTAGCCAGCAGGTGATTCCAGTTTTGCTGGAGGTCGGAACTGGAAGCCACACTTGTTTCGAGTTGACCGGTCTGATATTCCAGCTGCCAGTCCCCACCCAGGTTTTCACTACCGGTCAAATCATCAGAGGCAGCGATATCTGCACCGGTCAGTTGGGCCAGGGTATTTGCGAACTGTTCTCCTTCGGTTGTCGAAGCCAGATTACATCCGTAGATCAACATATCAGCATCTTCATTCAAGGCATCGCCCCAGGCGTTGATTGTTTCGGAATTTTGTGACAGGGTTGTCTGGTCGATCCAGCTGTTGCCAAGACGGATTTCCCCTTCAGTGCCGTGGGAGTAGATGTGAACGGCGCTGAGATCGTTGTATTTCTCAAGTGTTTCCGTTATCTGTGAAATTCCATCACGTTCACTATCTATCAATACGATTTCCAGGTTACGTCCATCATTGCCTCCTTTTTGCAGATCATTTTGGATTTGCTCGTAGTTTGTTATGCCGGTGTCGATGAAGGCGATTTCACGCGATTGGGAAATCGCCTCAGCGGTGGTCTCTTCTCCTTGATCGTAAACGACTTCTACACTACCGGTTTCAGAGATGAGAGATTGGTCTTGCAGAAAGGACTCATCGCTGGCGGCTCCCAGGCCATCAGCGGACAACATGAGCCGGGGTTCAAGTTCTTCGAAAAGAATGGGCTTGTTTTTGGCCTTTTGCTTTTTCTGTTTTCCTGATTTTTGTTTTTTTTTACCGATGATGACTCTCCAGAATTATTCATTTAATCTGTGTAGGGGCACGATGCATCGTGCCCCTGGTAAGTCCTGAAATAATAATGTGTTAGGGGGTATTCCTTAAAAACTTGTTAAGTCAGAAATAATCTTTTACTATTATCGGTTCGAAAGGATAAAAACTTAATAGATTGTTATTGTTGTAAGTACCTAATAAATAAAGTCTTTACATCTATTGACCCCCTTTCCTAACGCCGTCGAATTGAGAGGAAATCCCCCTGACCCCCTTTTCAAAAGAGAGAATAATGCAATGATGTCTTTCCAAAGGGGGAAAAGGGGTGGATATTTTCCAAGTAATTCGGATATACTCTACAGGTAGGAAAAGAGATATAAAGATTAAGGATGCGCTATCAAATTGCATATATCAGGCAACGATGACATCGAGGTAGGAATATGACGGGTTGTCTCACAAGAACCGTTTATTGAAATGTCTAAGTAGTATGATGAAAACTATTACGTACTGTCGAACAACTATACCAGATATCTATCAGGTCCAAGTTAATATATAATATGAACGAAGAATTAAAAGTTTTAAAAGAGGTGACGCAAGCTTTAAACAATTCAGGGATTGCCTATATGGTTACAGGCTCTATTGCTATGAATTATTATGCATTTCCACGGATGACCCGAGATATTGATATTGTTCTTGAAATAAAGAGAGATGATATAGTGACTATAGTTAGTCTTTTTAAGGACGATTTCTACATAGATCAAGATTCGATAGAACAAGCGGTAAGCAAACCCGGCATGTTCAATATTATCCACAATGAGTATGTAATAAAGATCGATTTTATCATAAAAAAGCAGGAAGAGTTCCGGCAAATTGAGTTTTAACGAAGGCGCCAAATTGTCATCGATAAAACTTCAATGTGGATAGTAAGTCTTGAGGATTTAATTTTATCAAAACTCTGGTGGGCAAAGGATAGTCAATCTGAAATGCAAATTTCAGATATAAAAAATCTATTGGTTTCAACCGATGATATCGACAATATGTACATAGATAAATGGGTAGAAAGGTTGAATTTAAAAGATATATATGGGAAAATCGATAATGAATGATACTGATCCAAAGATAGAAAAAAAGATAAGAGACCTAATGAAGAATAAAACTTCAGAAGATCGATTAAAGATGGGATGCTCAATGTTCGGATTTTCCAAAACAATAATTCAAGCTTCACTCCAAGAGACTGAAAATATTCAACAGCCTGATTTGAAAAAAGAATTATTTTTGAGGTTCTACGGAAAAGAAATGGATAATGAAATGAAGGAAAAAATAGCCGCCTATTTTTTGAGTGCAAAACCAAAAAAATCCCCATCCAAGGAGTAAACTCTATTCTTAACATCCGCTCATCAATAGGCGCTTAACAGAAATATTTTGACCTCTCCCTACTCTAGAAATACAGGGACAAGCTTTGGTAAAGTAATTACTTACACAAATATTCAGGATATCTAATAAGCACCAAATAACAAAATCCAATTAACAAACAAATCATAACCAGCCCGACGAGCATTCTGGTGGGTAACCAAACAGAAAATTCCAAACGAACGGGTTTTGAATCTGCCAGGTTGTTGAGGCATTGAAATACATTTTCCTCTTACAGCCACTCAGGCCTGCTTTTCAGTATCATTCGTCCATATTCAGTTATGGTACGTCCACGCTTTGTCGATTTGGCCGCGTTTATCTGCATCAGGTAGGGTTCGATGATGTTCCTGATCTCTTCTATCTGACATGGTAACAAATTGTTCAATACGAGAATGCCTCTCGGCTGCTCTTTGACACATTCAAGGTAGAGGTAATCATTGGTCGTAAGCCCGTTTTCGTCAACCTGCCAAACTTCTCTTAACATATTTTGCAGACCGTCCATTGAAAAGGGATATGTTCCGGCCCTGTATTCATTGTGTTCAAGAAAATCTCCCATCCTACTTAAGGCGAGTCGGGGTACAAGCCTACCCACCTTTGCAATCCCCAGACATACGTCATCTTTTATTGCAACATCCTTTTTCTTGAACTCGTCTGAAATGATTTTTCCCACCTCTTCTATGGAGTAAGGGAGAAGGTCTATCATTCTGAAGCGGGTGAGGAACGCTGAGGGCAACGTACCCTTGTCGGTTGTTGCTAATAACAGTGTCGCGTCAACGAAATCTCCGACAAACTCTTTTACTACCGCCCTTCGCTCTCTTGGTTCAAAAAAATTGAGAAATTCATCGGCCTTTCTTGAAAGCTTGTGTGCTTCATCTATAAAGAGAACGAGTGGGGGATATTTTAGCTTGGGTTTTCCTGAATCGGTGCCACACTTTTCTGTTTCTAGGTTATGTGTCTTAAGAGTTCGGTCTATTTCAGAGACCAATTGTTCTAAATTATGAAAGGAGGTGGCTGGTATATTTATAAAAGGTAATTTTAAACACAAAGCAACTCTTCTTGCCAACTCTGTCTTACCCAATCCAGCAGGTCCGCAAAACATAATGTTATCCGGCATCTTCCTTGGCTCTTTTTTTGTTGCAAGCGTAAGCTTTACTTTTAATTTTCTGACAGACAATTCATTTCCGATATATCCGGTAAAGGCATCATCAACTTCGGCGGGGAAGGGGGGAGCAGGCTCTTCAAACTTGATATCTTCTCTGGTTTTCTCTGGAAGAATTTCCTCATAGGGGCTAAATGACCACAAGATTGCTCGTTTACAAGGAATACCTTTTGCGGCCTCAATCAGTGACATGTAAAACAGTACTTGTGCGATCTGCAGTTCATACCTGCCCTGGTTTCCATACTTGTACTCCCAGAGACATATCTCTCCATTGTCCTGATTGAGGGTTATGGCATCTGGCCTGCTCCGTAAATGGATCTTTTTGTTGCCAAACGATAGTATCGCATTCAGCTGGGTTTCCAGGTCTAAGAAATATACGGAAGGTGAGAACTTCTTTAGGTCCAATTTTTTGAGATTGTTGCAAATCTCTTTTACCCACAATTTGATACATTCAATGAGTATATCACACTTCTCAATATCACTGTCGTTTTTTAATAACCCTGATGATTGTGCTAACGATATAAGTTTTCTATGGAACAGAGATCCCCAGACAAACTGGTATGTATCATCCGGATCAGGCATGCTTAATCCCTCTCGAAGAGATTCGGCGCCTTCCCTGCGGAAAAACAAGATTGTCTCTTTTAGCCAATCATGAAGTCGATTTCCAACGTCAAAGGCATCAATGCTATTATCTTTAGGGGTAATCTGAAAATATTGGCCGATCTCTGTTGCGTAAGTGGGAAGGAGGACCTTTAGCCTCTCTTTAATTTCTGTTACCGTAAAAGAGGGGATCCCCTCCTTTGTCCTACGAAGCGGAGGGAGTTCATCAATATTATCAAAAAGGGTGCTGAATACCTTCTGCTCCAATTTGT
Organism: Candidatus Scalinduaceae bacterium; assembly: GCA_965222815.1. Taxonomy (GTDB): domain Bacteria; phylum Planctomycetota; class Brocadiia; order Brocadiales; family Scalinduaceae; genus SCAELEC01. The sequence goes on along the minus strand of CBDCUS010000014.1, from coordinate 1,103,867 downwards.
CTCTTAAGTCAGATGTTATTTCCAGTTTAAAAATTTCAGGCTTAAGCATTGAGACTCTCCTCTTTCCAGACAATGATTTTCTTCAGTTTCGGGAAATTGGGATCTGAGGGATAAATTTCAAAAAGTCCTTTCAGCTCATCGGATTGTAAGCTTCCGACAAGTTTGCTTTGATCAATGTTCTGTACACCACTTTGATAGGTGAGATACAGGAGACGTTCAAAGCAGACCCATCTCTCACGACTCATGATTGTTTTAATATGATTTGTTAGCGTATTAACCACTTCTTCTGCTGCTTCCGGAGGGTGATCTTGAGTTTGAAATGGTTTCTCCTGATGTATGATTTTATTTCCATTGTCTTTTGATCTGTTTTCTGCCATTCGTTTAAATTCATGTACGATCTCTTTGTCTGTTAAGACCGCCATTTTTGAGAGACAGTCCAGGATATTTGCAGGGGTAGGATCCGGATCGGTCTTACTGTCATTAAAATCACCCTGGCGCATCTTTGCCAGCAACCTTCCCAATGCATAGAGATCACGAATATCGTTACTATCTAACAAGATAAAGGTTTTATCCTTTTGAAACTCTTCTAAAAGATCCTGAGTGACTTTTCCGGTGGTTGGTATTTTGGCGTCTCTAAATAAAATTGTGTTGGAGGAGGCATCTACTATTTTTTTGAGAACATTCGGGAATTTGCTTCCCTGTTGAACATCATATCCAATTAACCGGATTTTGTTGTCACCCAATGAGTACACTCTGTCGGAACCGATAAAATTCTTCACAATGTTCTCGGTGATGAATGGACCATCCTCGTATACGGTGGTCGTTTCACCATCTCCTATCAAAATTATTTCAAATAGTTCTGAAAGCCTATCGGCAATAAACGTTGTGTTCGTTATCAGCTCTTCGGCATTAATTGATTCCCTGATTTCTAAAAAATTCTCCTCTATCGTTGTAAGGAGACACTCCTTTTCAGGTTTGGCGCCGGTTATGACACTTCTATACTGGAACTGGGCTTCATTTAACAAGATCCTCGGGAAGAGGGGATCTTCTCCCAGTACATTTTCTAAGACCTCTTCAGTAAAGGGGAATATGGGGTCTTCTATCTTATCTTTGTGGCGCATCTCAATGAGCTCTTCTGAGGAGAGACGCTGGAAGATAAGGGCTCTTTTATTTCTACGGTTGTGTATTGCCCTCACATGTACGATCGGTAATGTTAACGAACCCTCAGGTGACGGTGTCCCAATCCGCTGCTTTAATGGTGTGGTGAGATGTGTCGCCCAGGTATCGAATGCATCTTCAAGCAGACTAATGACCACGTAAAAATTCGTACTGTCGAAGAGATCAAACAGAATTGTCTCAAATATTTCGATATGATCATTTTTCATTCTGTCAAGCTGATCCAAGACTATTAAGATCGGACCGATATCTTTTGTGAGGTAACCAAGGGCTGTCAGAAGCAGTTTTATTTCAGAATTGCTCATTGGTTCACCTGCATCAATTGTTTCAAGATCTTTGTTGCTCATAGAGCTGGAACCAGACAACCATTCAAGGGCGAGACTCTCTTTTTCGTGATCAAGTATGCTCAACAACACTTTGGTAATTTGGTGTGTCAATTTTAGATCACTACTCTGTCCGGCAACCGCCATTAATTCACTGAAAATTTTTGGATAGTGTTTTTTCTTTGTCCTCTTCCACTTCTTATGTACCTTGTCAAACGATCTCTTGGCAAACTTCTTTGTTTTCATCAAAAGCCCATACACAATTTGACGCATTTGGGAATACTCTAATACCGTATCATTTTCTCTGACTGGTTGACCTAACGCCCATATGATTTTTTGAAGCATATGCCTGCTAATCTCCCAGTGCTGAAGAGGGGGGTTTGAAACGTAGGTGAAATAGGCATGCTGGCTATGATAGCGTCTGAGGCACGAAATAATGTGAGATTTGCCTGAACCGGAGCTTCCAACGAGAAACCTTACTCTTGTGTGCAGTTGATTTCTCACCTCCACTATATCATTACAGAGGACGTCTAAAACTTCTTTATTAATTGAACTGACCGTTTGGAAATCATCGTCATTACCCCAGATGTCATCTTCATTAATATATGATTTAATAAATGGGTTAAGGTGTAGGTATTTTTCTACTGGCATAGCTCAACTTTCCTCGACATATCTCCAGTAATAGGCAATAGTGTCATGACGAATTTTAAAAAGATACTTTCTCTCATCTTCGGGTATTTGATCAGGTATGGAGTGATGTGTCAATTCAACCTTCCCCTCTTTGGAAAGCGATTTTAGGCGATTGTTGAATACTTCAATATCTGCATCATATCCGTTTTCATTACACCAGGTGAGGTAACGGTCTCCTGTCCACTTTATTGGGATGGTCTCTAAACCGTACCTTTTGTGCCGGTCCTCTTGGTACCATCTTCTGATCATAAAGTCCTCTAGAGTAGCCTTGATTTTTTTTTGAGTTGTTTGGATTTCAGGTAACTTTCCTCCTTTAAGAAAAGTTTCCCATTCAGCAACTGATAGTTTCGTTTCTCGAATGGGATTAAACCACTCTGATAACTCCTGGGTTAATTTCTGTATTCCTTTTAAGTACCTGGTTCGACCATATTTTACCTCAAAAACATTTCTTTCACTGAATAGTTGAGCTAAGGCTTCGTCAAAAAATTTAAGCTCCCATTGAGGGAACATACCTTTGACACTTTTTAGCGTACGCTCTTTGCAATCTTTTTGAAACAGTTGGTAAATCTTATTTTTCACATATTGTTTCGGTGGCAGATGCCAGTACCGCTCCTTTGAATTTCTCCGGAGAGAAGGATAGAGGAAAACCTTTTCTCCGTCCAGAAGAAGCTGTAAGCTTTGCGTGCACTGTTCTCGACTGCTTTCCGATTTAAACACCCTTTTACAGATCTGTTGCAGCGTTAATGGCGACTTTGTCTCAGATAAAAGTGTTTCAATCATTTGAGAATTACTTAATTGCTCATTCATTGCAAGTCCTCAATTTTTATACTCTTTATCGTAGGTTGATGCGAGGGAAGATATCAGGGGAACAGCCAAAATCTATGGACGGTTGTAATTGTTACACAACTCATCACAGATTCACCAATAATTCTCGTTTTTTTTTGTTGTTGAGACAAGCCAACAGATCACCTTATGGTAACAGATGTTATTATCGTGTCAAGTTCTTTGTTTTCAATACCATAGTAGAAAATAATCAGATCGATTTGAGTGTATCCGATTAAATCTAAAACAATTGTAATGTTTCTATTTTTGTAATATTGACAAGTGGATAGGGTTATAGTATAGTTGTGAAAAATTTGTTGTTAATTGTGTTGTTCTCGTGGTCGTAGTAGTGATAATTTGCCAACACAATTGATAGATCGTACTAGTGCATTTTCGAAAATGGCAAACCTAGAGTAATCTGGGGACGCAAAGTAACGGATCTTAAAAAGAGTACAAGGATGTATCTCTAAAGAAAGCCTTACTACCGAATATGACGTATGGATTCCTATTCGGTAGTAGGGCTTTTTTATTGATAGGTTTTCCTAAAAAATAGCGGGATTCTTTAATGGGAAGGTATTGGGAAGAGTGCACTGAAGTGAGAGTAATGTGTGAAACTGAATTGTGCTCTGTACCTCTTTTGAGAAATCCAGGTACATGTCAAAAAACAGATGGCTACAACAACCAACTGTCATTGTGGTTTTCAATTTTGTTGGATTAATGGATGGCATTGAAATGCGAATCTTTTGAATAATTTACCTCTTTTTGCTATGAAAATGAAACCTCTTCATATTTTACTTGTCGTAAATGATGTTTTACATATTGAATTACTGGATCATGCATTTGAAAACCGATCTCCTCACATGACTCAGACAACGGTTCACAATCTCGTTGATGCTCGTGACAGCCTGGCAAAGTATTCGCCTGATCTTGTGGTTGTCGATTTTAATCTGCTTGATGGAAACGGCGCCATACTGTGCGGAGCAGATAATGACCAGGTGAAAATACCCGTATTGGTTTTAACTCATCACGAAGATGAACGTGTTGTGGAGGAGGTGATCAAATTGGGAGCCTTTGATTATCTCGTAACCTCTGAAGCAACCTTGATAAATATGCCATACATCTGTGAAAGGGCACTACGCGAGTGGAGCAATACCCGCGAACAGAAAAATGGTGAAGAGGAAAAGCCCCTATTAACTTACTACGATTATTTAACGGGTTTGCCAAACCGGGTCCTCTTTAAAGATCGTCTTACGTTGGAAATTGCTCATGCACAGAGAAATAATACTATTATTGCGGTCATGTTCCTCGACCTTGATGGATTTAAAGAAATCAATGATAAACTTGGAGATTCTATTGGTGAGAAGTTGCTAAGAGAGGTTGCAAAACGCTTTGTGGACACTGTGCGGAAGAACGATACGGTAACACGTCATGGAGATGATGAGTTTACTTTCTTATTGCCAGGAATCACTCATGCAGAAGATGCCGCTGAAATGGCCAACAAGATCAACGAAACCTTGAGACAACCAATAACGGTAAAGTCTCAAAAAATAGATATTACCACGAGCATAGGGATTGCCCTCTACCCTGTTGACAGTAAGGATGCTGATACCCTGTTAAAGTGTGCTGATATTGCGATGTATCATGCCAAGGATCAAGGCAGAGACAATTTTCAGTTTTATAAACCACCTCTTCAGAGTAATGCTTATGCGAGAATGGCAATGGTCAACGATTTGCGTCAAGCCATTAAGAGAGAAGAATTTATGGTCTATTATCAACCACAGATGGACATTAAGAGTGGTAGGATTGTTGGTATGGAAGCCCTGGCAAGATGGAGGCACCCAGATAAAGGGATAGTCTATCCCGCAGAGTTTATGAACATAGCGGAACGAACGAGAATGATCGTACCCTTGGGAGAGATGGTCCTCAAGACGGCTTGCGCTCAAAATAAGGCCTGGAGGGATGCAGGATTCACACCCTTACGTGTGGCCGTAAACCTTTCAGCACTCCAGTTTAACCAACAAAATCTAATTGAAATGGTTGCCCAGGCCCTGAATGAGACAGGGATGGAACCAAATCTGTTGGAACTGGAGGTTACCGAAAATACCTCTATGAAGAACACAGATGCCTCTTCCTACAAAATGAGAGAGTTGGTTGATGTCGGTGCCCGTATCACTATTGACAATCTGGGTACGGGATTGTGCTCTTTGAGTTATCTTAAAAAATTCCCGCTAAGTACGCTCAAAATCGACCGATCTTTTGTGAATGAAGTGATCTTCGACGTCAACGACTCTGTAATCATTATGGCACTTATCGCAATGGCGAAAAACTTGAACCTAAAGATAGTTGCAGAAGGAGTGGAAACTGAAGAGCAGTTGAACTTCCTCAAACAGCAGGATTGTGACGAGATACAGGGTTTTCTATTGAGTAGACCGGTATCAGCAGAAGAATTTGAAAAATTGCTGGAACAGGATAAACATATGTGAAGAATCATTTTTTTTATAAAGACAAAAGCAAAGGTGTCGATAATAGTGTTAATTGCTTCATTACAATAATGAGTAATTACCCATGTAAGCGCCATAACCATATTTACGAACGAAAAGAATACTATTCCACCCTTTGGGTTACTCTGTTCCTCCCCGCCCAATGGGTTGGTTTGTCCCCCCTCGTTTCTTTATGAGGGGGGGCTACATAGATTAAATGTTTGGTGCAGTTGTCTTGTTACTCCTCACCTCTCTTTTTCTGCCACCACATCTTACCACTTACCGAAAACCCATAATACAGACCTCCTACTCATAAACATTTCTTGACATATGAGATAATTTGTTGTAATTGTCTCTTTAATATGTTCAATACAGGATTCAATAACTACCAGCTACTCTAAATGAATTTTATCTATTAAATTTGTTATAGATAGGGAGGGGATATGATTGAATATCGAAACATACGGTGTAAAAGTTTCTTGGCACTATTGACGGTAATGGCCTGTATTATTGGTTGTGGGAGTATGCATAACTATGACTCTCTTAAAGCGGAATCGGCCAGTGACGTTCCAAATCCGAGAGAAGTTTATCAGGATACGCCAGAGATGAGAGTTGCTGAAAAGAGAGAGAGGAGTAAAATACCCGAGAAAGAGGTTAACAGGCATGATTACTATTTGAATGAAGATAACGGGAAGAGAGTTGACAGTGAGGTGAGTGACCAAAAGGGAAACGTGGGGAGAGAAACAGGGCTTAGGGGAGCTCACGATTTAGAAACCGGTGGTCAAAATGTTGGTAGCGAAAAAAAGAGTGAAAGTCAATCGGCAGGATATGATGAAACAGGTATTGCCGCATTCATATCTGATGAATATGATGGTGCGATGACGGCGAGTGGTGTACGATACGACCGGAACGAAATGACCGCAGCACATCCATCTCTTCCGTTTGATACGAAAATAGTAGTAACGAATTTAAGAAATAGAAGAAGTGTGGAGGTGATTATCATCGACCGTTTCGACCCGTCAACCGACAGAATCCTTAACCTATCTCATAGGGCTGCCGAAGAGTTAGATTTAATAGAGAGTGGGATAGCAAAGGTGGGCATACGGAAAGTTGCTGACTAAGAAAATAACTATTTCACAAGAAGCTCTTCTATGATATCGTATGGTCATGATAGAGAATAAAAAAGACAAACAAGAGATTCCAAACAACATGGTACTTGTCCCGGAGGGCCCGTTCTTCATGGGGAGCACAAGAGAAGATATTGAGAGATTGCTAGACCTTGATCAGAATGTTGAGGGGATCAGATTTGATAATGAGATTCCACAAAGAGAGGTTACTTTACGCGCATACCTTATCGACAAATATCCTGTTACCAATGCAGAATATACGAGATTTATTGAGTCTGGTGGATATGTGAAGAGGGAGTATTGGTCTGATAGTGGATGGGAACACATTTCACAATCAAATCGCCATGAGAATAATGGGTTGGATACTATTCTCAATGGAGATCCCGATTGTCCCGTAGTCACTGTTTCGTGGTATGAGGCGGAGGCGTTTGCAAAATGGGCGGGGAAGAGGCTCCCTAGCGAGGCAGAGTGGGAGAAGGCGGCCCGTGGTTGTGATGGGAGAATGTATCCCTGGGGTAACGAATTTGATAAGGAGATGTTAAACTGTGCCGAGGCAAGGATTGAAAAACCGACTCCAGTTACCAAGTACCCCAATGGGACTAGCGTGTATGGCTGTCTTGATATGGCGGGGAATGTGTGGGAGTGGACAGCTGATTGGTACGATAGTGAATATTACAGCAATGGTCCTGAAAAAGATCCACAGGGACCTGACGTGGCAGAGGAGAGTCCCTACTTTGGAGAACCGGAGGATGTTGGTGTCTCTATCTATGAGATGAATCCTTCAGAAGGTGCGAAGGATTTGAGTGGATGTAAAGTGTTACGGGGTGGTTCATGGAACGGATCCGGACTTATTCATATCCGGTGTGCAAATCGAGATTATGATGAACCTGCATACAAAAATGACACGATAGGCTTCCGTTGTGCCCTCTCTCTTGAGTAAGCACATTAGAGGGGTGTTCATTTAAAAAAATAATCACACAAAGATACTAAGAACATTAAGAAAAACAAAAAAAGAAGACGCTTTCAAGCCGTAAATTAATTGTTACTCATTAATTTACGGCTCAATCGCATCTTGTTCCATTTTTAAGTCCATCAAAGCTTTTTAAGAGCGTAGAAAGTGCATGGGGTGTTTACCACCTTAACTCATACCCAATTTCCCACCTCAACGCATTTCTCAGAGATGCCATGAAGAAAACTATTTATTTTTCCCTTTTCCACCACGACCGCCACCACCACCTGGTTTTTGTGATTTTGTATAGGTATAGGGGAGGGTGTTACTCTCTGCACCGTCACGAACGATTTTTACCAAAACGGTAGCGGCCGTTTTCTTGTTCTGGCGTGGGGCATGAACACTTACACCATTATCAGAACTGCTAATAATGGAGGCCACTTTACTCCCGAAATAGACTATGGTATTGCTCCCGAGCAAATTGGTCCCACTAATAGTCACGACCGTGCTTTTTGGCCCTTCGGTGGGACTCAAGGAGGTGAGGTGAGGTAGTACAATCTCTTCAACCGTAATCGTGATCGTCTCGCTCACGGTAAAGTTTGTCACACAGTCCGTTGCGGTAAAGGTCACACTGTGCGAACCAGATTGACCTTGAGATGGTGTCCACTGAAATTGACCCGTCGTTTGTGAAAGGCTTGCCCCGACTGGTAAATCGGGAGAGCCGAAGGTGATTGTGTCACCATCGACATCGCTTGCTTCCAAGGTAAAGTTGAGTGATTGTCCCTCCTGTACCGTCTTATTTCCGGGGTTGTTCAGGACAGGTGGATTATTGCCGGGATTGTCGTGCACGGTGATTGTCACCAATTCACTGTCACTATTTCCATTGGAATCGACGATCGAAAAGAGGACGCTCTTTGATGTTGAGCTACTACAGCCAACGGTATCAAACGGTGGAAGATAGGTAAAGGTCCCCTCCTGATTCATAGTCGCGCCAACAGGCAGGGGTGTGGCACTGTACGTAACCGGGTCGCCATCAGGATCTGATCCACTCAGGGTCAACTGTAATGTGATGCCCTCCGTGACTGTTTGTGGGCCAATAGGGTCCAGGGTTGGAGGATTTCCTGAAACAACATCGGAAAGACAGTTGATACTATTGACAAAATTTTCTATCTCTGTAATGCTCTCAGGTGCAAAATTTGTCAAACTTGAACTGACGGTAGGACTCATGATACCCGTTGAAGAGTGGTTAGCTCCAAAATTGTGCCCCTCTTCGTGGGAAACTACGACCTTTAAGAGGCTATCGCTTTGGTTGTAGTAGGCGTTAACACCGTAACCAAAGGTGGTACACACTGCGCTTAACCAAGCTCGTCCCACGACAGAGCTCTCAAAGGTATTTACCCCGGAAAAGAGCTGTGCCACATCGTATATCTTTGGTACGCTAGCTTCCCACTCACTGCGAAACTGAGAGAGTAAGGTACTGGAGTCACTCTCTGAATAGGGGTCAGTCGAAGAAAATGCACGCTGAATGACAATTTTATTGGTCAGACCAAGGTCGGTTTCATAGATTCCATTTTGGGCATTGATGATGGAGATTATTTTATTATTGGCTGCTGATTCACTGCCAAAGATTGCAACAAAGGAGGCTGTTGCTTCGGTTCCCAACTCGACTTCCTGTAACGTTGTGGCAGCCTCTGATGCCTGAGTTGAGGATGATGGATCTGTTGTGTCATCTGTTGCAGCGGATTCCATGAGGGGGGCTAGCTCCTCCCAGAGGGAGGCACCGCAGCCCAGAAAGAGCCCTTTGAGGTCATCTAACGGTATCTCTTTTATCGTAAGGACTATATTCTGTTTTTGTGCCATAGAAGAGAGATCGTACAGTACACCATCAACCCTCATCAGCCCTTCAACAAGATTACCCGGATGACTAAAGGAGAGCTTCGCAAAGTCCTTTTCCGAAGAGGAGGAGTCTTCCCTGATCACCTTACCCGTAAAGAGGTTGATCGGTAACTGATCGAGCGGTTCGACGGTGCCACCTTCCCTGACCACTTCCGCACGGTATCTTTTTGCCTTAATCTCAGTTGGCTCAAAAAGAAGGGTGACCGTTTCGTTCTGAACCGGTACCGCTTCGACAGTAAACCCCTTTCCGCTCTTGAGTCCTGAGAGCGCTTGGCGATGAAAGGTCGTAGTACCTTCAAAACCATCAGCACCCATAACGAAACAGTGAGACGACAGCATGAGTGCGGCGAGAACTCCAAAAAAGGTAATGCTCCGTAAACCACTTCTCACTACGACACGATAAAACATTGATCCCATAGGTAAGACCTCCAATTTACAAAAAAGTAATAGTAAAGTAAGATTAAAAAGAGAGGAGAGTGTCCGTTAAGTGCAACGCTTGTACCATAGCTGTTGTTTTTTTAATTCCCTTTAGTGATAAGAGATGTTTTTTTCTGAATCAAATGGTTCAAGGGCTGTTTGTGAACTATCTGTTAAGCATTCATAAACGGTAAGAAGGTATCTGTTTTTTTATCGTTTCCATCTATCTTTTTGCTGACAGAAAAGGAGGTATCTGTTCCATTTTTTTACATCTGTAAAATATTTATACAGAGTAAGGTGAGAAATAGGGCCTATAGTGCGGTACGAACTTCAGAAGTAGTCAGATCAAATTGTGAGTAAAATGTACCCAAATAAAGCAAAATAGATGCCGAAAGAGATGTTTGTTGTAACTTTCATATTTATAGGAGCTTATGGTGATAGTTGTTAATGGGGGGAGGAACTTCGAAGGAAATGGCATACAGGAGAAGATACACAAAGATGCAGTTGGTTACGTAACAGGTCGTAATAGCGGCGTTTACGTTTGCAGGAAATTACCTACACACATTTTTAAGCGTTGAGGGTTAAAAGGTTCGGGGTTCACCGTTCAAAGGTTCTAGGTTTGCGAACCCTCACGCACCGAAAGTGTGGTAAAGCATTGAACCCAGAACCCTAAACCCTAATCCTGTCAACGCTTACAAACAAATAATCACGCAAAGACACAAAGGCGCAAAGGAAAACGGAGAAAACGAAAAGAGAAACAGCATTAAACTCGTTAAAACGTGGGATGGGGGACCTGTTTTGCCCACCCGGATGAGTCCGTTCTGACAAGGTAAACAGCCCAAATAATATAGGTTCGTTTGGCCTGACAGACTTGTCATTCTGGAGGGGACACGCTCCAACATATAAGTAGTGCCTTTCTTTGTGTCTCCGTGTCTTTGTGTGAGGATTAGTAGTTTAATGGATGTGTGTACTAAGGGGAATAATTTGTGTCGCGAAAGAGATTCCTCTTGTGGAGGTCATTGTTTAAAAGTTTGGAATAAATTCGAATTACGGAAATTGAGGAATGTCTACATAGGGATATGTACAGGGTAAGTTGTTGCGGTCCGGAAGGTTGCCATAAACGCAAAGAGCGCAGAGTTTTTAGATGGATATCACCTTCCTACTCCGCGCTCTCTGTTGTTACGTTACATCTTGTGCTCAGTTACTTCTTGCTCTTTCTCCTACTCCGAATTCCAGCACCTACAAGACCAACCATACCGATGCCCATAAGCAGCATAGTTGTTGGTTCTGGAACTGAACTAGGAGAACCAAGATGTCCACACGCTGGAAGCTGCGTATGGTAATCCGCATTGTGAATGAAACACTCAATCTGCTGAAGGTGGAGCAACATCCGGATAAGACGTTTATTGGTAGAGTTGAACGTGGGTTTGACTTTCTGGGGTATCTCGTCAAACCCGGAGTTATTGGAGTGGGTGTGAATACGATAAAAAGATTTGCCTTACGTGCTTTCCAGCTTTATGAGCAGGGTGCGGATTATGTTCGCATTGGGGAATACGTGGGGGATTGGATGAGGTGGGTCCGGACGGGAATTGGGAGGGCGGTAATGACGAGAGCGAAAGTGATGGTAAAGAAACACCTACATCCTTCAGTGTACTACGAAGTATGTAGGTGTCTGCTTCTAGAACCATTCGTTATTCTAACAATCCTACTTTATTTCAGCGCTTCCTTACGTCTGCGTCTTACTCCTGCGCCTACTATACCGACTAAACCTATGCCAAGTAAAGCTACCGTGGTAGGTTCAGGTACGGGATTGTAACTCGATGTATGGGATAATCCGCCGTCGGATGTGTTTTGCACGATGCCCATGTCAATGTGGCTGAACCCTGTTGGGTTGTACCACACATGGGTTACATTCCCATACTTCCCAATCACGTATTGGAATGCGGTAGCCAGGTCGAATGGGTCTGTTTCGTCTTTAACCGCGCCTGCCAGGACCGCCAAAGGGCCAGCCGTGTCCCCTATCGTGTTCGAGTTCGTCCTATCGTAGATCCGTCCACTTATGTCTGTATCAATGGTACCGGGCGTAACATCTTTTAGTGTATTGATGTAGCCAACCTCGTTAACCGGATTAGCCGGTGAGCCGGGGTCAACGAACCCCATGTATTCGGAGCTACTCAAATCAAGGACCAGTGCGTGTGCTTTAGATTGCATTCCAGCAATCAGTAAACCAACACATACTAGCAAAGCGCAAAATGTTGTTTTAATCATTTCTATCCTCCTTTGTTGAATAATTATAAAAGCATTTCAAAACTAAAATATTTATGTTTTAGCAATCACCTCCCATATTTTTTTTTATAGTTGTTTAAGTGATAAAATCCTGGCAATGTCATACGCTAAATGATGTTGAACAAAGATTAAAAAATCCTCCGCAAACAGTTGTTGCAACTTCTTCATCCATTGCAATCATCCTCATTGCCAGAAACGATACAACGACCGCTCTCTTTTCTCAGAAAGAGCAGCGTGGCTTGAGTTCGTGTCCGCTCCGTGCCTAAGGTCCAGGAAAGAATAACTTTACATTCTTGCATCTTATTTTCAGGCCATCCTTGTCCGATCTTCATTCGCCGAATCCTCAACGTAGCTAAGGCTACGCTTGCGGTTCAACTCAATCAGCTCGACCAAATCTAACCTAAACCTGAGCGCCATTAATTGTAAAGTTATTTTTTCCTGAACCCTTAAGTCGTTGCTATAGGGTTCTTGAATGTGGGGTATCACCACACACCAAAACCCATGAAAACCTGCCAAACTCTACATTCGGCAGGGAGAAACGAAGGAAGCTCAAAGCGTCTTTACCTCCTTCGTGGTAAAAGATCAAATAAATTATATCACCTATTTCAAACTTTGTCTGTGATCGGTATCACAAAATCAGACAATTTTTTCCGTTGGCCTTTATTTATTCTGCCAATAAAAAAAGCCAACACGGCTATCCTCCCTGATGAGAGAAAATCGTATTGGCTTGAGTTCGTGTTTGCTCCGTGCCTTAAGCTAAATTAGGTTAACTTAATAAGAGATAATTATAGTACTATAATATATAAAAGTCAAGTGTGAAAACAGTAATTATTTATAACCGTTCACGGGTTCAACAAGTTTCTTAATAAAGATATGTTGACCACTTTTGGCAAACTATCTTTAAAATTTAGGAATTAGGGGATTGAGGAATTTAGGAATTTCCAAATCCCTTAATTCCTTAATCCTTCAATATTACAATTCCGACTTAATTCGATATTTTTATGTTAAAAAATAATTTTCAAACAAATAAAAAAAGATCCCTCACGCAGAGCCGCAGAGAACGCAGAGGGGAAAAAGACTTTTATCTTTTAATTTCATTTTTCTGTTTTCTTAGCGATCTCTGCGGCTCTGCGTGAGAATTAGTAGTTGTACCCTTCAATCCGTTTATTTTAGATTGAATATTTACATATTATGTGATATACTTAAGCACATATTATTACATTTTCTTAGAATCTCTTGAAGGAGCTTATTATGCCAAACATTACAATGAAAATTGATGATAAATTATTAAAGAAAGCCAGGAAGATTGCTATTGATAAAGAGACAACCCTTACCGGAATGATTAGACACTATCTGGAAAGACTCGTGGAGAGAGAAGAGATGTCCAAAACAACTGTCATTGCGGAACTTGAAGAAGCCTTTTCAACTCGCGGAGTAAAGATAGGAAAAAGAAGATGGTCAAGAGAGGAGCTTCATGAACGATAACTATTTTATTGACTCAAATATCATCGTATATGCGCATGACACTGCAAATCCACATAATCAGGAAGTTGCAAAAAGGCTTATATTTGAAGGATTACAGAATGATTCCGGAGTAATATCTACCCAGGTTTTGAGTGAATTTTTTGTAACCGTAACAAAAAAGATAGAGAAACCACTTTCCATTGGTATTGCACAACGAGAAATAGAGTTACTAGGGAACCTTACCGTCATAGAAATCGAATATGAAATGGTTATTCAGGCAATTGAAACTCACCGACACAATAGAATTTCCTACTGGGATTCCTTGATAATTACAGCAGCACAAAGATCACACTGTTCACGGCTATATTCGGAAGACTTAAATGATGGACAGATTATTAATAATGTACAAGTGATTAATCCGTTTTAAAGTTTGCCAATAAAAAAAGCCAACACTGCCTTCCCTTCTTTTTAAGAGAACACCGCATTGGGTTGAGTTCACGCTTGCTCCGTTGTGAAAGCAGTAATTATTCGTAACCGTTCACGGGTTCACCAAGTTTCTTAATAAAGATATGTTGACCACTTTTGGCAAACTATCTTTAAAATTTAGGAATTAGGGGATTGAGGAATTTAGGAATTTCCAAATCCCTTAATTCCTTAATCCTTCAATATTACAATTCCGACTTAATTCGATATTTTTATGTTAAAAAATAATTTTCAAACAAATAAAAAAAGAGTCCTCACGCAGAGCCGCAAAGAACGCAAAGGGAAAGAGGCTTTTATCTTTTTAATTCTTTTTTGTGTTTTCTTAGCGATCTTTGCGGCTCTGCGTGAGAATTAGTAATTGTACCCTTCAATCTGTTTATTTTAGATTAAATATTCACATATTATGTGACACTGCAAATCCACATAATCAGGAAGTTGCAAAAAGGCCTATATGTGAAGGGTTACAGAATGATTCCGGTTGAAGAGAGTCTAAATTTACGATTCTGATTATATTCGTGATCCAACTGCCAGGTAGTGGGCCTCTCTTTTTGTTTCCGGAAGGGTAAGGAAGTCATCAATCACAGAAAGCATATCGACCTTGTCCTCTTTCACGATACCTGAAACATGTACATAGTTATTCTGGTGGTCACAGGCCAAGAATGTGGACAGGTTGTTGAGCTCTTCAATCAACATCCTCAATTCTCTCACGCTTCCCTCAGGGGTTTGGGGTTTAAAAGAGCCGTTCCGAATTTCTCGTAATAGCGGACTCTCAGGACCGGAAAAGTGATCATCGCTTTCATAGAGCCACAACCGTCGAATCCGTATAAATTCCGGTTCTGTCTCATTGATGAGTTGGGCTGTTTTTTGGATGTGCCGCTGCCAATGGTCCCTACCCCCAAGACCGAGGAGGACGTAAAAGGAGATCTCAATACCCGCCTCCTTGAGCCAGGATGAGGTCTCTTTCACCAATTTGGGGGTGTGTCCTTTCCGGTGATAACGCAATGTCTCTCTGTCTCCCGATTCAAGTCCAATGTGCACTCTGTCCAATCCTGCGTTAGCCAGACGCTTGATGTTCTCACTTTTGAGTCTCCAGAGCGTTGATGCCCTGGCGTAGCAGGTGAGCCGTCGAAGCGAGAAGAGGTGTCGAACATATCTGGTGATTTCGGTAAAGGAGTCAATTCCCACCAGCAGTGGGTCAGCATCGCCGAAGAAAGCCGTCTCTGCATGGGGGTGTATCTGCTTGAGGAGATCGATATCGTATTTGATATCTGTAACCGATCGTGTGGTAAAGTTCGGCTCTCCGAGATGGGGATAGATACCACAAAATCGGCAGCGGTTCCATTCACACCCTCGGGTAAGGCGTACGAGCATACTCCGCCATTCACTCGGTGGTCGTATGATGGGTACTTCAGGAGTATCGCTCTTTACTGACATATAGAAATGATAGATTAAGGGTGTTTGAATTTCAATGTTTTTTAGGTTCAAAGGTTCTGGGTTACCTTCCTTAATGTAACATGAATAGATAACCGTGAAGAAAGAAATTTTCGCACAAAGCCACAGAGCTCACTAAGAACAAAAAAAGAATGCGACGACTTCTGATATGGACCGATTTAACAAAACCAAGGGTTAAAAAAAATAGCTTGACTGTATAGAAATATCCATTTTAAATATTTGTGAGTTAAGGTTTACTGCCCGAAGGTAGCAGTTTCAGAAACCTGAACTGTGAACGGTGAACCATGATGCGGTGAGGGCGTGAGCTGGTGGCGAAAATCTAACTGCACATATTCTCGGTTGTTCGAAGCAAAATTTGAGACACTTACTCCAAGGAGGCGGATTCCTCTCTTACCAAACTCAAAATTACAGACCCTTTCTAATATTCTCCTGCAATATTCAAGGATCTCTTCACGGCTATGAAAGGGTTCAGGTCGTGAAATGTTCCTGGTAATTTGTTGAAAATCGTCAAATTTTATCTTAACTGTTAGGGTCCTTCCCTGAAGTGATTGTCTTTCCAGCCTCTCACACAATTCATGAACAAGAGTTACCAGCTCTCGTAAAAGTTGTACACCATAGAGCAAATCGGTTTCGAAAGTGTTTTCGAGACTCATCGATTTTCTCACTCTATGGCTGCAGACGGGACGGGGATCGTCTCCCCTAACGATTTGAAAAAGGTGTCTACCCATTTTCCCAAAATGTTTAACGAGAAAATCCTCACTTTTTGTCTGCAATTGGTTTCCGTATCTTATTCCGAGTGCCTCCAGTTTTTTCTGGGTAACCTTGCCGACACCTGATATCTTTCCCACCTCCATAGATTTAAGGAATTCCGGTGCGTCATCCGGTGTGATAACAAACAGGCCATCGGGTTTTCTCTCATCCGAGGCGATCTTAGATAAAAATTTGTTATAAGAGACTCCAGCAGAACAGGTCAGATGTACCTCATCCCTTATCTGATCCTTAATCTTTTGTGCAATATGGGTTGCCGACGGTATATTGTAAATGTTTCTGGTTACATCCAACCACGCCTCATCGAGGGCCAGAGTTTCGATATGAACCGTATATCGCTTGAAGATTTCATGGATTTTTCGTGAAATCTCTTTGTAGCGAGTAAAATTGGGTCTCACAAAGTGGGCACCAGGACACAGTCTCCGGGCATGGGAACAGGCCATAGCAGACCTTATCCCATATCTCCTCGCTTCGTAACTTGCCGAGCAGACGACCGATCGACTGTTGGGACTGCCTCCCACAATGAGCGGACGACCTTTGAGTGAAGGATTCTCTAAGACCTCCACTGCTGCATAGAAGGCGTCCATATCAACATGAATAATCTTCCTTCTGTCCATTCTCTTCTATCCATTTTGTGAAATAATTACTATAGATGTAAGATCCGAAAAAGTCAATACACCATGTTCCTGTAAGAAAACACTTGCCTGATATTCTCATGCGTTTATAATTTAGATACTATGAAGAGATACTTTTTCACATTTATTATCTTATCATCCCTCATCTTCACGGTTAAGAGTTTACCGTCAGCAGAAGGGGGTGCATCGGCAATAACCTTGCGTACCGATTGCAGGAATCTGTCACTTTCTCAGGTCTATTCAATAGCGAATATCTCTATCCGAAAAAAGGATGAGTGGGGGTTTTATGGACACAGCACAATCAAACACAGCTATGAGGCGAGGAGTGAAAAGGGAGTGGATGTGGTTCTGGACCATGCTACCGGCTTGATGTGGCTCCAGTCCGGTTCCGACAACTATATGAAGTGGCATGAGGCGAAGGAGCTGGTAAAGAATTTAAATAGTATGGAATATGCCGGATATAGTGACTGGCGACTACCGACCCTGGATGAAGCGGTGTCACTCATTGAATCGCGTAAAAGAAACGACCTCTACATAGATCCTCTCTTTAGTGGTGAACAGTGGGGGATCTGGTCCTGCGATACACATGTCTCGGGGCAGGCGTGGAGCGTCTACTTCAGTCTCGGCAGTGTGCGTTGGCGTAATAAAAACCGCTACGTCCGTCCCGTTCGCTCACTTAAGTGATTTTTCACTCTTTTTCCTGAATTTCCTGCTTTCCTAAGAGGTAAAAAGAAGGCAGTTAAGGAATATACAGTTTTGTACTGTTGCCAACGTTTCCCTCTGCGTCTACCGCTTCAATGATTACGTTGTGTCCTTGTGAGGAGGTATAGGGGATCTTAAGCTGGAAGGTCTCCTCTTTTGAGTCGAAGATGTTGTCATTGGGGAAGATTATTTTCTGCTTCCCCGCATCGATAGAGTAACGAATTTCACGTATCGTACACAACTCGTCTCTTGTGTTTCCGGTGATGGTCAGGGTGTCGTCATCATTTTTGATGATCTTCGTCAATTGGGTAATGACGGGTTGTGTGTTGTCTACCAAGAATGTGCTACTCTGTTTCTCATTGGTCAGAGCTAGAGATTCCGGGTTGTTGCTTATGTCACTTGCCACAATCTTCACCTGATAATAGCCATCCGGCAGAGATCTTGTATTCCAGGGATACTCTTCCTTATCGCTGATATTACGTTTCAACTCCTTCCATTCCGTCTCTCCGATCTCCCGGTACTTGAGGTGAAAAGTGAGCGAGTCGCCGTTTGGGTCACTCGATGTCCAGGAGATCAATTTTGTGTGTTCCCGCTTATCATCTCTCTTTTCTTTCTTTCCATCCCTCTTTTCCTCATCTACGGTTACCTCAACGCTCTCGATGATAGGGGCCTGATTTTGAGGGAGATAGTGGACGCAAACGTGGTCAATGGTTGGAGTGATAGCAGAATTACGGGTTATAAGGAGGACCCGATATTGAATAAAGCGTGCTGCCGGGCTGGTGATTTTCTCACCGCTCTCCCCATATCCCGGTGACCAGTCACTCCAGGTGATATCGGGTCTTCTACTATTTCCCGATCTTGTAAAGAGCCTCACGTCTGTTTGTGGTGGTGTATGGCTGTTCCAGGATATGGATCCCCATGTTGAGACATATGAGGAGTCGTATACCGCAGAGTCATAGGTTCCACTCCTTGAGTACTCATTTGTGAGCAGATAGATATTTGCACCATTTCCCGTTGCTACCGATTTGCTCCCATCCGTATGGGGAAAAATGTCTAAAATTTGAGACTCATCAAATTCGTAAAGCAGACTGACATCACCACTCTTATTGATCTTGAGAAGTCGTGCCCGGTTTCCTGTGCCAACCAGGAGCTCTTCGTTGTTGTCCAGGGAGAGACAGAGGATAAAAGAGTCCTCAATTGTGAGGAGTTCTCTCACTCTCCCCTCTCCATCAATCCGATAAACAGAGTTTTGTGCTGTGGGAACAGGTAGCTCAAACGCCACCTTCGACTCTCCATCACCCGATCTGAGAAGAGAATTTGTCAGGTCATATGAGTTTGCATTTATTTCAAAGGGGACTTCTGATGGAGGGGGAGGCGGTGGTACCAGTTCCGGTTGAGCCTGTGTGGGGTAGGGAAGGGTTGGGGCTGTTCCGGACGATGTTCCTGCATAGAGCACGCCAAATCTATCTATTGCGAGACAGTGAATTTCATCCTCTTTCGTATCATAGAGTACGGATGCATTGCCGTTTTCTGTTACCTTAAAGATAATGCCTTCCGGTTCACAAGCTGCGTAAAGTGAATTATCTTTGTCTACAACAAGATCGAGGATATTGGTTGAAGGAGAGTTGAAAAGAACTGACGGCACTCCCTCCTTGGATATTTTATATATGATGCCGTTATCCCCCGTTGCTGCGTACAGGTCTCCCCCCTGATCAAAGAGTAGGTCCCAGACATACGGGTCCGGTAGGTCACAAAATAGTTCGCCATCACCGTCGGGGGTAATCCGATAGATCCTTCCGTGGGGGATTGTACCAGCAAAGAGGTTCCCGAACGTATCGATGGCTATCGTTTGAACGTGCATCTCAGGTGTCTTATAGAATTCCCTTATTTCACCGTCTCGGGTGATAGTGAATATTGTGCCGGGATCGCCGGTACCAATAAACGAAGAACCGGTTCCATCAGTTGCCTGACACCAGACATAGGCTGCCGGTATCTCTTTTCTCTTGCTTCTGACTGGCGATAGCGAGAGCCTCCCCGAACTATGGATAGAGATGTTATCTAATTTTCCCTTAATAAAATCGGACTCTGCCCTGTCAACCCACAGTTCAGTACCAACTGCATAGAGCAGCTGTGTCCTTGAGGTTGAGAGAAGCACAAGGATCACAATTGCAGAGAAAAGTGTTCGGAGCATTATATGATTATGGTTTTTTAAGAGATGTGACACTATCTAACTCTCATTTTCTACAAATAAATTGATGGATTCAATGCCAGTAATCAGCCACTCTGTTTCAATTTGTTTCACAATATCACTCTGTAAACTCACTGCACCACTCTGGTTGGATAGCGCCATGATATTGAGGAGGGAGTTGGGAAGGGAGGGAAAATCTTCCCCCCTATAGGTTAATCCTCTCTTATTGAACCGTACCCTTACCATAATATTTTGGTTACTTTTTCCGTTCTCAATGGTATGTACGAGTTGTTCAAAATTGCACGGAACTATTTTACCCGGTGCGCTATTCATCTCTAAGAGTTCGCTATTATTTGCATCACAGACGGTCACCTGTATTGTACTTCCCGGACTTACACTCTCCGGTATCTTTACCGTTACGGGGAGAAAGAGATCCTCCTCTTTATACGGTTTTACTCTCACGTGCAGGAGTACTTCGTCTCCGGGAGCGACCCATTTATTACTGACCCGAATATTTTCGATCGATGCGGTCTTTTCGGCTTTCAAAATGGTCGCCGATAGTTTGAGAGATTGGATAGTTACCGGCTTAAATTCATTGCTCATAAGGGACGCGATGGGTTGAATAACATTGTGTATCTGAAACCACGAAGGTCCCGGGTCAAAAAAGACATTGTTAACGGTTATAGGGTTATGTCTCTCAGCTATCTCGATATCGAGCTTTAGGTCCATTAACTTCTCACCAAGAGAGTTTTCGGTAGCGAGCAGCGCACTCTCAACAGCCATTTGAAAGAGATTTGGTGTCAAAAGTCTATCTTGGACAATCTCAAAATGGTAGGTTATATCCAGTACACCCTTGATCTCAGCCTGGCAGGGGATCATCCGGGTAAATTGACCGATCTTTCCGGCGATTGCTGGTTTTCGGTCCTGCCGAATACTCCCGATTACTCTTTCAGGAACTGCCATCTTAACCGAACCTGACTGACATGCCAGTATTGTCAATACGTGGGCCGTCGACATCGGCAGATCAGTAGTGCCAATCTGAACGATGGGATGGCCAAATGCGAGGATGTCGTTTCCCTCCCGATAGGTGAGTGTTCCAATTACTGATGCGCTTAAATCTCCTCTGATTATCTCAACCGCGACTGAGGCACCGGGTGTAAAGTTCTGAACATCTTTAACATCGCTTCTCTCCTCTCTATTCACCTGAAAGGGGAACCATCCGAATTTGTTGAACAGTTGACTCGACCTCCTTAGACTCCTGCTGTCAAATCCGGACACCATCAGTGGGGTGTGGATGGGGACAAGGTTAATGGTGAAGGGGTTTTGTGAATCGTGATTTTTTGCCACTCCATTTTTGAAAAGAGATTCCTGCTCTAACAACCGGTTTACCAGATCCGGGTCTTGGCTCTTTGCCGGTACACTCCAGGCCTTGCCTCGATTTACCAGAGCAGAACCATCAATCTCTGATTCAATTTTGAGGACATCGAGCATTGCACGAATGGGGGTTACCCCTGCGATGGCGTCTTTCGCAAAGCTCCAGCCATGGGAGACAGCACCGATCAGTTTGTTCTCAACGTAAACGGGACTTCCACTCATCCCCGATATGATTCCGGTCTTATGTAAGGGGCCACCCGACATCTTGATGAGGATCATATCGCTTCGGGCTTCCCAATTCTTTAAAACTCCAAGGATTTCAACGTTAAAGACCTCGATTCTCTTACCGGAGAAGACGGTCTTTCCGTATCCCTTCATACCGGGAGTAATTTTGTCAACATCCATAATCTCGATTGCCATAACAACCGGAGATAGGAGGATAAAATAGATGAATAGAAGGAGAGGTAAGGTTTGTTGTCTCATCTTTTAAATCTATCACCTTGTATGTTTTTTGTCAAGGTGAAAAGGGTGATTAGTATATTCGATGCCGATTTACCAAATTGTTCTGTGAACGGTTTCGTTTCTAGTGTAGCTGGGGCACTTAAATATTGATATTATTATGAGGAAATGGTATAGTAAAAATTGTTTTTTATGGTAGAAGAAGGGTTGCCGAGTAGTGATTTGAGAACACAACATCTGGATCTAAAGGACCATGAGTCCTATTGTGAAAATATTGATAAGGCAGCACAAGCCTTGCTGGCGGGTAGCATTGTGGCGTTTCCTACTGAGACTGTATATGGCATTGGAGCAAATGCGCATGATCAAGACGCAATTGATCTCTTATACCGGGTGAAGGAGAGACCTGAAGAGAAGAAGATGGCTATCATGGTTGCCGATTACAAAGAGGTAAGGGAGTGGATAAGTGAGATACCCCCGGTTGCTGGAAAGTTGATGAAGGCCTTCTGGCCGGGGCCTCTTACCATCGTATTGATGCTCCCGGATATGACAACCATAGGTTTCAGGAACCCTGATAACCGGGTGATCAGAGACCTCATGAAAAAAGCGAATATCCCTGTTGCCTCGACTAGCGCAAACGTTTCAGGGAGAGAGCCGGCCATTGATGCACAGCAGGTAATAGCTTACCTCGGTGAGAGGATTGATATAGTGCTTGATGGCGGACCAACACATTTCAGAACTCCATCTACCGTAGTAAAGGTTCAAGAGAGGACGTTTGAAATTATTCGACACGGTATTATTCAAGAAGAAAGGATACGTAGGTGTATACATGAAGATAGCCTTAGCCTCTGACCATAGAGGGTTTGAATTTAAAGATAAGATCGGGACGATTATTACTGAGCTTGGACATGATGTCGTTGACTGTGGGACCTCTAACGGATCGGACTCTGTTGACTACACTGATTATGGAATTGAGGCAGCCAGGTCAGTATCCAAGGGAGATAGTGATCGGGCCATTCTGGTCTGCGGGACAGGGTTGGGGATGTCTTTAATTGCAAATAAGGTGAGGGGGGTACGTGCGACCGTTTGTCACGACCTTCATACTGTGGAGATGAGCAGAAGGCACAATGATGCAAATGTTTTGTGCCTTGGAGCAGACATTGTAGACCAAGGGTTATTGGAAAAGAAGGTTAAGCTCTGGATAGAGACCCCTTTTGAAGGCGGCCGTCATGCCCGCCGTGTTGACAAGATTATGGATGCTGAAGGGGCTTAACCGTTGTTATGTACTGACTCATTGAGGACGAAAAGAGAGATCTCACCTATTGAAAAAATAAGATAATCCTATATAAATCCATTCTGAGTAAGGACCTCCCTTACTCGGAATAGGTAAAACATCATATCCAAAACTGTATTACCGGTTTTAAAACAGGTAGTTTCTTCTAACCGTTTATGAGATAAGGAGAAACAGGAAATGAGAGACAGATGGATAGTAGTGGGCATTGTTTTATCAACTCTGCTGGGATGCTTTGGCTTTTTTAGTTATATTACCAATCCAAACGCGCAAAAAAGAGACCTCAGGAAAGCTGTAGAATTCGAGGACATGTCCAAATACGACGAAGCTAGCAAGAGCTATGAACAGCATCTCCACAATTATCCAACAGATATTATTGCTCAGTTCCGATCTGCTATGATCCGGAGGAGATTACATGATGAAGGTAAGTGTGTAGATCTTCTGCTTACGATAGCAGACGAATTATCAGAGTTGAAACGGAAAGAGAGAGAGACTCTTCGGTCAAATAAAGAGTGGGATATATTATTAGAAACACTCATTGAGACAGCAACAAGCAAGATAGTAATTAATTTGGTGAGAGAGTCTTACATAGAAGAGATACAATTGATTCTTTCAAAGGAGTATTCAGACATTTATGACCGTTTATTATCGGGTAAATGTGACAATCGATTCAAAGTAAAAAGAGCTCTATCAGGATTAGCCGTAACTCAGGCAAGATACTCTTTTCTGCAGTGGCTTGATGGAGAACCTGAATGGGATATTTTTGCAGATGGTCCTGCTTGTGATGCCCGTTTTTTGTCATTCATAATAAGCAGACATAAGTTGAAGGAAGTGAGGCCGATCGAAAGATACGTGGAGTTTTCCATACGACTCTATAAAGGGGAAATAGTGCAATGGATTACGCCGTCTTCAATTTCCGAATGGGAGGAAGAGAGGGCACGCAGCCTTGCATCGTTACTATTAAGAATAGGTAAAGATAAATTTGAAAAGGGGGAGTATCGAGATGCCAGGGAGGCCTTTACAGACGCAATTAATTATGTGACCCATGGTGGTATCGTTAAGGGAATCCCTCTTGTTTCAGATCTCAAGTATCATCGGGCAATAACCTACTGGTATGAAGGAGACTTGATCTCTGCGGGAGCAAATCTGCTTGCTCTACAAAAGGAGAGCCCAGAATACGAAAGGAGGAAGGTTACCGAACAGATAATCGATGCAAAGGAGAAGATTGGGAATAGCAGATTTGAACAGGGGAGATATAGAGAGGCTCGAGAGGCGTATGAGAATGCCATTGCTTACTGCATGAGTGTTGGTTACAAAAAGAGTCATTCACGTATTGCCGAATTTATCTACAAAATTGCAAAGACCCATGGCATGGAAGGAGACTATTTCTTAGAAAAATCAACACTTCTGCATCTGCGCAACTCTAATCAAAAGTATAAATCAAAATTTATAATCGTCAGACCCGTAATTAGGTAACCCTTCCATAATCACCCTTCGACAACTTTAGGGCCACCCATCTCTACCACTTCCTCAATAGCTATGAATAGAAATTATGGATATCTCCTCTAATACACCTGTGACATACACATCTTAAAATAGCATATTCATAAGAAAAATTTTTTAAAGAGAAGCGTTCATGGATCGTTCTTTGAATAAGTATTTAACCGGACCGGGTGGGATTTTACAACTTCTGGCAATAGCAATGCCTATGGTGATTTCTCAAGCGTGTGAAACCGTCATGCTGTTTACCGATCGACTTTTTCTCTCCCAATTAAGCCCCACGCATATGGCAGCTTCCATGAGTGGTGGGTTGACAGCTTTTATGTTCACGACTTTTTTTATAGGCTTAACGGGATACGCTACCCCTTTGGTTGCTCAATATTTCGGTGCAGGTCAGGAGAAAAAATGTGCGGTTGTAGTAATCCAGGCGGTTATTATCTCAGTAATGGCTTATCCTATTATGTTGGCCTGTATCCCAATCGGACACTGGCTATTTAAAATTGTTGGTCATGGTCATGAACAGCAGGAACTCGCTCATGTCTATTTTGATATTTTAATGCTGGGAACTATCTTGGGTATCGTAAGAAATAGCCTGAATGGATTCTTTTGTGGAATCGGGAAAACCAGGATTGTGATGATCTCTTCCCTCATTACTATGTCTATCAATGTGGTTGTCAATTATATGTTGATCCTGGGTAAAGCCGGTTTCCCGGTTATGGGAATCAGAGGCGCTGCAATTGGAACCATTATTGGAAGTAGTTGCGGACTTGTGGTTGTTACTATCGGATATATCCTCTACCACAAAGGACATAGAAAGTTCGAGATTTCAAAGAGCTTTCATTTTGATTGGATCATAATGAAAAAACTCCTACGGTTTGGCTACCCCGGTGGATTGGAGTTTTTTTTAAATTTGATGGCATTTGATCTCATTGTACTGCTTTTCCACTCTTACGGTCTTGAAGCTGCGGCATCTTTAACCATTGCCTTGAACTGGGACCTTGCTTCATATATACCCTTAATTGGTGTGAACATAGGGGTGACCTCTTTGGTGGGTCGTTATATGGGAGCCAATTTACCAGACAACGCCGAGAGGACGACAAAATCTGGTTTACAACTGGCCGGTCTCTATGCTGTCTTAATGCTTGGTTTGTTTGTTCTCTTTCCCAAACCCCTGGTATCCCTCTTCCTAACAGAAGTTGAGGTAGGAGAGAACTTTTCTGAGTTGGCCGAGTATATGGTCCGAATGATTTCGATTTACGTGATTGCTGATGGATTTGCACTCGTTTACTCGGGGGCTCTTCGAGGGGCAGGGGATACCTTCTGGGCGATGGTTATCTCCGTCTCCTTTCATTGGCTGCTTACTGCGGAAACCGTAGTGATGATTCGTATTTTACATTTTCCACCAAAAACCACCTGGACCGGAGTTGTTTTTACGATCCCGTTTATTGCAACAACCTTCTACTTAAGATATCGGAGTGGGAAATGGAGAAAACTGAAAGTGGTTGAGGCATGAGAAAAGAGAGCCTTCGGGTATACTGTATCACACCTTATGAAGAGTCGTCAGACCTCCTCACCTCTCGATAGAGCAAAAATCCCCCAATGGTACAGTTTACGTAGAGAGTGCACAACCTCCATAAAAAAGTATACACAGGGATCAATGGATTCTCTACAAAGGATGCCATCAACACGAGAGAACTCACTTCTGCTACGCCAGAGGCCCCAGGAGTAGGACTAAAATAACTGATAAGGGTAATAAACAACTGAATATACATTACTTCCACTATATTTGTACTGCCTCCCAGACCAATAATTATGAAATAGGGAATAATAAACCGTATTGCAAAGAACAGACAGGTGAAAACAAATCCTAAGAAAAGAGGGAATAGGCCTCGTTTATACATTAACAATATAGACTCTCTGTAAGTTACGAGTCCTGCCGCAACTTTTTTAAGCAGGTTCTCGATCTTCCCCTTTTTATCCTTGATTAATCCTCTCTTTTTCAAACGGATAAATAACGAAAATTTGAAATTGTTAATTGGGTGTGTGAAAAGGATCGATATAAGAAGTATCAGGGTTGTGGATGCCACCAAGATTGCAGCGCTTTTCATCATTAATTGGAAAGAGTGTCCCAGTTTTGGAGAGGTGAACATGGAGGTTGAAATCAGCGAGGTCGTCAGGAAGGTTAAAGTACAGACAAAGGTTAAGATGGACCCGGCAGTGGCTTGAGCGATAGGGATGTTGTCCTTGGAGATGAAATAAATCTGTGCAACACCTCCACCAGTTTGTGAAGGAGTTGCCGCCCCCAGGAAAATATTGCCATACGCGGCTTTGATTGAGGATAGATGTGTAATGCACGGGTTTATGATTCGCATGATAAAATAGATGCGCAGGCCGGAGATGGGTCCCTCAAGCCATGACAGGCATAAGGCAATTCCCAGAAGGCAATAGTGCATTTTATGAAAAGGAAGCTTGAAAGATATTCCACCATTCTGATACGAGGAATAGATAAAGATTCCCAGCTGTGAGATAAGTGAGATAGCCACAAAGATTTTTATGCCAAACAAAATTTTTTTTCGATCCATTTGTCATATATGAAGATAGGTCATTTCTTGACAAAATCTTACAGATTTGCCACTCCTGATTTGATCTGATACTCGGGTACCGCGTGACCTGCAAACCCAGTGGTTTGGACTACTGAACACTGATAATCAAGGATTAAGAGGCATTATTTATCAATGATATAATACATCACTTTTCTTAGCAATACATACCATTTTTTTCTGGTTAAATTCTATGTTATTACCCCTTTCTGAAAAGTAGTTCGATTCAGAGCATAATTTTCAATAAATACTTGAGTTTTATAAACTATTTTACTACTCTTACTGAATCTGGAAAAACTTTTCGATCACTCTTTGGCACCACAAGGCAAAAGATTTTTGTTAGAGACTCGTTATTTAGATGTGTGGCAAGATCAATCAAAAATGACTAGAGAAACAAGCTCCCGCATACTCATTGTTGATGATAATCAAGAGCTCTGTGTCCATTTAAGAAATGTGTTAGAAGGCGATGGGTATACTATTGAGACGGCCACTAATGGTATAGATGCAATTAACCTGTCACAAAAGAATAGATGCGATGTTGCTCTTGTCGGTTTTACACTACCTGATATTACAGGCACAGAACTTGTAAACAATTTGCTGAACATCTCCCCATCAATAGAGTGTATCTGCATAACTGCTCATGCCACACTAGATAAAGCTATTAAAGCGGCGAAACAAGAGCGTGTCATATCTTCTGAACTGAAACCATTGGATATGAATCGTCTTCTCTCTCTCCTTAACCAAGTTTTCAAACGCAGAGAGGCTGAAGAGGAGGTACAAAAGCTAACTCATGCCGTTGAACAAAGTCCTGGTTCGATCATAATTACTGATACCAAAGGCAATATAGAATATGCAAATCTGACGTTTGAAAAAATTACCGGCTACCGTGTAGAAGAGGTCCTAGGGGAAAAAATGAGTATTTTCAAATCAGATGTAACACCTCTGGAAGTGTACAGAGAATTGTGGAAAACGATAAAATCCGGAAATGAGTGGAGGGGTGAAATCTGTAATAGGAAAAAGAACGGAGAAATGTACTGGGAATCGGTAACCATTAAGGTAGTTAAAGATGACGCGGGTATCATAACGAAATTTTTAGCTGTTAATGAAGACATTACAGAGCGTAAACAATCGGAGAGACGACTTATCGCTCAGCACGAAGTAACAAAAGTATTGGCAGAAGCGAACACGATCGAAGAAGCGTCTTCAAAAATCATTCAAGCTGTATGTATCGCTTTGGAGTGGGATCTTGGTGAAATCTGGGAATTTGACCGACAAAAAGAAGTTTTACATAACACAGAGATCTGGCATGTATCTTCTCTTGAGGTTCCAGAATTCAAAGCCGCTACCAAAAAAATATCCTTCCCTCCGCAAATTGGACTACCCGGCAGAGTCTGGGAAAGTGTTGAACCGGTATGGATCGCAGATGTTATTCATGAAACAAATTTTCTCAGGGCTTCCGTTGCAGATAAAGAGGGGTTGCATAGTGCTTTTGGTTTTCCCATTATCATCGGTAGTGAAGTACTCGGGACAATCTGCTTCTTTAGTCGCGAGATAAGAGAGCCGGATAGGGATTTGCTGGATATGATGACGGCTGTCGGCCGTCAGATAGGTCTCTTTATCAAACGTAAACAGGCAGAGGAAATACTCTTGCAGTCAGAAAAATTAAATTCATTAGGTACGATAACTGCCGGTGTTTCCCACGAATTTAACAACATACTAACCGTCATCTCAGGTAATATACAGTTGCTGGAGGGAAGCTATATAGATTATAAAGAGTTTATGGATACAATTCGAACTATTGAAAGAGCGATCAATGATGGGGTTGCAATAACGAGAAGGATGCTTAAATTTACCAGGACAGAGAAAGATGCGACAGGGTTTGTACATCATGATATAAATGATTTACTAAAACAGGCGATTGATTTTACAATGCCCAGATGGAAGAATATGGCAAACGCCAAAGGTGTAAACTACCATATAGGTACGGAAGGCATTGAGAATGTTTTATCCATATTGTGTAATCCTACAGAGATAAGAGAGGTGTTTGTTAACATGATAATCAACGCACTTGATGCCATGCCTGATGGTGGCCGTATATCATTTACTACTCTGAGCAATATTGACACAGCAATCATACGCGTTTCAGATAATGGAGAGGGTATGTCTGAAGAGGTAAAGAAGAGAATATTCGACCCATTCTTTACCACGAAGGGTGAGGTAGGAACCGGATTGGGTATGAGTATGGTTTATGGCATAATAAGCAGACATGGCGGGAAGATAGAGGTGGAGAGCAAAGTAGGAGAGGGTACCACATTTACTCTCCATTTCCCCATATCGAATAAGGCCGAAGCTACAAAAGGACAACTTGAACCGGAACACGAAATAAAAAGCAAGGGGCTCCGCATCATGGTGGTAGATGACAATGAGGCGATATGCAAACTTCTGGATATATTCTTTTCAAAAGATGGCCATGTAGTCAGAACTGTTGTTACTGGCGCAGAGGCTATTGCATTAGCAAAGGTTGGCGATTATGATATAGTGTTATCTGACGTGGCCATGCCTGAAGTATGTGGATATGATGTGATAAAGAACCTGAACAAGTTAGAAAAGAGGCCAAAGATAGGTATCATGACGGGCTGGGGTGAGAATCTCAATTCGATGAGTGAAGAGGAGTTGAATATAGATTTCATTGTCAAAAAACCATTTGATTTTTCGGATTTAAAACGCCAGATAAATGCCTTATTTGATAAGGAAATTTGAGATGGGTCATTTTGTGAATGATGTAGATGCGTGTGTTACAGAGGCGTTAGAAGGGGTGGCTCTCAACTCCTTTGGGAATTTAGTATTAGTGCGTGGGAGGAATGTAATCCTCGTCAACCCACAAAGGACGCTGAAGCGGTGTCGTGTAGCGATAGTGTGCGGAGGAGGCAGTGGTCACGAGCCGGCACACTCTCACTTCGTTAGCCATGAAATGTTATCAGCTGCAATATGTGGTGATGTATTCGCTTCTCCCGGTGTCGGTGCGATTGTAGATGGAATTCGGACTCTTTTCAGTAACTGTGGAACCTTACATGGAACAAGTGGTCAGAGGGGGGAGCAGAAAGGTGTCCTGGTAATTATTAAAAATTACACGGGTGATAGGATTAACTTTGGTATGGCCTGTGAAATCCTATCCTCCGAAGGTTTTTTGTTGAAAAAGTTAATTGTTGCAGATGATGTCTCACTGCCTAAGGCAGCTGAACGAAGAGGTGTCGCCGGTACAATTTTAGTTTATAAGATCGCTGGTGCTCTTGCACTCCAACAAGAACGCCACAAAAGTAGCATACAAGAGCAGCTAAACGAGGTCTTTGAGATGGCAAAAAAGGTGAATGATAACATCCATTCAATGGGATGTGCATTGAGCTCATGTCAGAGACCTGATGGGTCTACCCTATTTACCTTGCCTGAAGGTGAAATGGAAATCGGAGTTGGCATACATGGAGAAAGGGGGGTGTCAAGAAGAGCTATATCGTCCGGTGATGAAATTGTTTCAGTGCTCATTGATGCGATTTTGGCTGCCAAACAGCAAGACGAATTTGAAAATAGTGGCAAAACAGTATCAAGGAGTTTTAAGAAAATGGTCTTGCTGACAAACAATCTGGGTTCCGTATCGGGATTAGAGATGGGTGTTGTCCACAGGAAGGCGATACTGTATCTCCGGGAAAGGGGATATGAGGTGTGTAGGGCCTATTGTGGAACCTACATGACCTCTCTTGATATGAGAGGAATTTCATTCACTTTACTTACGGTGGTTGATGATAGGTTCTTGGATCTGCTTGATGTTGGCGAATCCAATTTTGTAAGAATGAACTGGAAACCGGACAGCAACTATTCACCTTCATCCTCTCCCCTATACATTGATGCACCCAGAACCTTGGATAGTGATTTTGAAAGTTTTATGAGCAATAGTGCTGATGCTGTGGATGAAGAGTTTCTGGTTGTCATGAACAAGGTGTGTAAAGCGGGAGTTGAGGCGAGAGAAACATTAAACAGTTTAGATGCGGAGTGCGGAGATGGTGATGCAGGTGATACACTAGCTACTGCTTGTAGCGCTCTATTGAGTAATATACGTTTTTTTAGTGTGTATAATGTCAATGTAGCCTTTAGGCGAATTGCCAAACGTTTAACAGATGCCGTGGGTGGAACGAGTGGTCCACTGTATGCTGTTTTCTTTATCCGTGCCGCTACCGCTTTCTCTTCTCATACCGAGAGGAGTGATCTAAGAGAGTGGAAATCAACAACCAAGTGGAAAGAGGCTCTACATAGAGGGATTGGAGGAATAGAAGAGTTGGGGGGATGTGTCAAAGGAGATAAGACAATGTTAGACGTATTGTATCCTGTGTATGATGCTTTAGAAAGTGAGAGTGCAAAGGGTGGAATGGGGTTAGAACATATTGTTGATACGGCAAAGGATGCGGCTGAACAGACACGCAATCTTGAAGCAAAGGGGGGACGAGCCCGATATGTTCAAGGGAGAGGAGTGGGGAAATTAGATCCCGGTGTCTTTGCTGTGTACCTGTTGTTGAAATCACTCTTGAAAGAGAAAAACTAGATGATTCCCTGAAGTATAAAGTGTAAGTGGTTACCAATTTGAAAACCATCTCGTTACAACAGACGCTCTTGACTTCTCACGGTGATTATAGTAATTATAAGGTGTAGTCAGTGGATTAATATTCTGCTGCCTGCTCGATGTATCCATTAACGTTACCTGATTTTGTGATATTCAATCTTTAATGCAAAAAAGTGCAATCATTTTTTCAAAAAATTTTATTTTACCCATACTCCTACTTGCCTTTGTTCTCGTGGTGGGTACATCAGGTTACACTATTATTGAGGGATGGAAACCCTTTGATGCTCTCTATATGACGATCATTACCCTATCCACGATAGGTTTTCAGGAGGTGGCACCACTTTCAGAAAAGGGAAAGGCATTTACGATAGGTCTTATTTTTCTCGGTCTTGGTGTCGTTGGATATACGATAAATAATGGTGTCAGGGTGATATTTGAGGGTGAGATTCAGGAAGTTTTTGGGAGGCGAAGATTGAAAAAAGCATTAGAGTCGCTGAAGGATCATTACATTGTCTGCGGCTATGGTCGTATGGGGAAGGTAATTTGCAACGAATTTAAGGCAAAAGGGGTTCCTTTTGTTGTTGTGGAAAAGGAGTATCAAGAAGAACTCGATGCAGACGACGATTCCCTTATTACGTACGGAGATGCGACAAAAGATGAACTCCTGAAGAGGGTGGGTATTGAAAAAGCGAAAGGCCTGATATCGGTCCTTGATTCAGACGCTCAGAATCTCTATGTTGTACTCACTGCAAAGGGATTAAAGGAAGATCTGTTTATCGTGGCACGGGCCAGCGAGGAGGGTGCCGAAAACAAACTGATAAGGGCGGGTGCGAACAAAGTTGTCTCTCCCTATCACATTGGAGGTCTCAGGATTGCTCATACTATTATCAAACCCACGGTGGTTGATTTTCTTGAGTTGACGGCAAAAACGGGTAATATGGAGATTCAGATTGAGGAAGTTTTGGTTGAAGAAGGAGCTGCGCTGGCGGACAAGACAATTAAAGATGCAGATGTCCGTGCAAAAAATGGGGTCATAATCGTTGCCCTTAAAAAAAGGACGGGAAAGATATTGTTTAATCCTACTGATAATAGCAGAATAGAGGTGGGAGATAAGGTGGCCGTAATAGGAGAACCGGAACACTTCAACCAGTTGGAGAAACTGGCCAGAGGGAAAAGAGGGAGAAGGTTGACTGATGTGCCTATCAGTTGAGTTTTTGTATGATAGGCAGAGATTTTTACGATTTCTCCAATAGGTGATTGCCCTTCTCTTTACGATCTCACGTAGATTTCACAACATCCGCTACTTTCCTTGTTGAGGGTGATTTCAAGTTTGAGAAACTTTTTTATCACTTCGATATTAGTTATTGTGTGCTTGGTTGGAGCATAGGTTCTGATTTTACCTCTCCCAGCAAGTACCATTGGTATAAGAAGTTGATCAGTTAAGTGTTTTCCCACCGGCTGATCGGATGACAAGTATTCCATTACAACCTTTACGGTATTTTCTGCGACTTTTTCAGCTCTCACTCCTCTCACTCCAAAACCCGTGAATACTTCGCAAACGTTTTCACTCCATATTTCAGCTGTAACGATATTACCGGGTCCGCGAGAGTCTGTTACTTCATGTGCCTGCAGGCAATCCTTATCCCATCCAAGTTTGCTGTGAAAAATCCTTAATTCACGGTTGGCTATATTCAAAGGAAGCTTTGAGACAGTTGCACAAACCCTTCGTTTTATAATCTTACCCCGCTCAACTACATCAATTCTTTCAAGTTTCTGAGAAGGAGTGACTGAGACCTTGAACCTGCCGCCACCAGCTGGAAAAAATCCGGTTCTCTCCAGAACGGCTGAAACAGTTGGACCCATTCGATTAATGAGGGGGAGAAATGCCTTTTCAAGAAAGTCAAATGGAGGTGCAAAGGGATTATGTGTGCCTCCCTCCAAAACAATTTGAGAAGGGGTTTTCCCCATCATAAGGGCAGGGAGTATTGTTTGGAAAACAAGAGTGCAACTTCCTGCTGTACCAACTGAAAAATGAAAATTGCCTGTTTTAACCGTTTCGGGTTCAAAGGTAAAAGAGTCTGAACCGATTCTGATCCCGGTGACCCGAGCATTACCTATTTCTGCAGAAGCGTTAACTGCAGTCAGGTGTTGACGCATAAGTCCCGACTTTTTACGGCCAGCACGTATATTTTTGATAGTAAAAGGCTTGCCGGTAACGAGTGATAAAGCAAGAGAGGTTCGGAGAATCTGTCCTCCCCCTTCACCATATGAACCATCAACAGTAATCATCTCTTTCTCCACAAGTATCTATTTTCGATAGCATATTATAGTAGGTTTTCGGTCATACCGGCAAGTCTCTTTGGATTTACCAATACAACTTTCTTACCGTTACTTCATATGCATCCTTTTCGTATGGTAAACACCAGAATCATTAAGTATTTCGACTACTGTTTTGCGCGATCCTGAACCAAGAAATAACAGATAATCATCCACAGTCCTCTTTTCACCGGTATTGATACGAACAGACAATATTTAATGGGTAATATTTGGGGAATATTCCCCAATACCCACTTCCACCCCAGTTTCTACGCACCTCAAATTATCCCTAAATCCAACCTGACGTAAATATTTCTACTCTTATCCGGCACATTCCCAATCATTTATGCCAAGCTTCACAATGAAGTTCATAGGATTTAAGATACTTGGCACATTAATCGCTCTAGCACATCACTAAGTTAACTCTTTCTAATATTTGTGTAACATTTCAGACTCTGTGCATGAGAAGAGAGGAGGGGAAAATGGGGTAAAAGCGAGATAAGTTTTTCGGCTGTAAAGTGGTACAGGTAGTGAATAGTTCTAATATAGGAAGTGGAATTGTCAAATTATAGAACCTTTTAAATTTCTTAAGGAGAATTCGAAGATGAATACTTTAAAACAACAAAAATCTCAGTATAAAATTAATTTTCTCATCATCGTTGTTACATTATGGACGCTGTTGCCGAACAACCTTGTTGCGGGAACAGCTGTAGGGAATCCAGGCGATGCACCTACTCTTAACTACCTTGTTTCGGAAGCAGAGCTCGTCTTTCAAGGGGCTGTTGTTAGTATTGAGTATGCTACTTCAAAACCGGCAAATGAAACAGATCTTGGTATTCCATACACCTTCGTAACGTATAGGGTAGACAACGTACTTAAAGGATCTATTGATCAAAAGGAGGTTACACTTCGTTTTTTAGGAGGTTTAAGAGAGTCTGACGGAGTTGTGCTCAAAGTCACTCATATGCCAACTTTTAATATCGGTGAAGAGGACATCCTTTTTGTTCAAGGTAACACCGTTGTAAATAGGCCACTTGCTCAATGGAAATATGGACGTTTAAGGGTTAGGGATGGCAAAATATATGACAATGACGGCAGTGAAATCCTAATCTCTTCTCAAGGTGAGATCCAATTGGGTAAAGCCGATCCTGTTGAAAAAAAAGAGAATAACTCTGTAGGTAACATTCCTTATAACGATGATACAAATCTAACTAATCCTAATGTGAATAAGGAAATTACTGAAAGTAAAGCTATCTCTGTAGATGAGTTTCTTTTGGCAGTGAATGATGAGCTAGAAAAAATAGGTAAATCAACGAAGAGTTCTCCAGCTTCATTCATTAATGCAGATCCAAGTGTTCCGTTCGTGGCGACTCTTCCTACACCGATACGTACACCTTCGGTTACTACACATTTTAATAATTAATCTATGTCTCAGTGACTTGTAAAAGATCAAGAAACAATATGAGAAAGGAGATCTAATACAAGTAGTGAAGACTATACTATTTAAAAGTAAGGAGAAAAACAATGAAATTACATTTGATTAAAAACGGTTATCTATCGCTCAGAATATTGAGCGATCAATGTAAGGCAAGGTGCCTTGTTCTAGCTCTGATTGTGTTAAGTTTTCTTTTGAACACATTCACTGCGTTTGCTTTTGAATATGATGAACACAATGGCGATCCAGTGCGTTGGGAAACAGATTCAATAACTATGAATGCTTCTGTTGTAAGCTTTGGATACGGTGATCCATTTACTGAGGCACTGGAGACTGCCCTTAATCGTTTAAATAGAAATCCCAGTAACTTCAGGTTTAACTTACAGCTTTTCGATCCTATCGTTGGGATTAACAATGATAGAAATGAGGTATGGTTTGCCAAGGGTACTAAAAAGACCCCTCCGGCCGAATGTATGAGATGGAGCCGAAATGATAAAATTATTGAAGCAGATGTAATCTTTTACACTCCAATGCAAATTAACTATGATGGAACAAGGGTTGAATTTACACCCTACATGACAAAATCTCAACTTACTACCTATGGTGGGGGCTTTAGGCCATTTAAGAGTACCGTCATGCATGAGTTTGGTCATGCGTTAGGGCTTAATCATGAAAGAAACGAGAGTAACGTAATGGGACAATCTTGGACACACATTCACGTAAACGGTGACACATGCAAAGCATATTTTGGTGAGGACGCAGGGGATGGCGCGGTATTTCTCTATGGGCGAAACCCTAATGCGGGAGAAGATGTCTCAGTATCCCACTTTAGATACACTGGTTGGAAAGGAGAGTATAGTAAGCATGGATACACAAGGATGTACAACAGAGATGGAACGGAGTCAGAAAATGAATTGAAATCGACTACTCTTAAAACAGGTGAACCTAAATACGAAGTTTATCCCGGTCAATTGATTCAGGTCGAATTTACCTATGAAAACAACGGGGCTTCGAGACAAACAATGGATGTCGGATTTTACATCTCATACGACAACCTTATTGAAACTTCAGATGAGTTGATTGCCACAAAACGTATAACAGTTTCACGTGATGATGTAATGACGCAAGCAATTGCCGTCACCGTCCCTGATGACTTGATTATAGATGAAAACTA
Organism: Candidatus Scalinduaceae bacterium; assembly: GCA_965222815.1. GTDB lineage: Bacteria > Planctomycetota > Brocadiia > Brocadiales > Scalinduaceae > SCAELEC01. Next base: position 1,067,254 of record CBDCUS010000014.1, on the reverse strand, counting down.
CTACCTCGGCGTTATCGTTGATTATACTGATTCAATTTATGAAGTTTTTGAGAAAGACAACGCGACATATCACGCTATAGAGGTGGTTGATCAATCTAAGAGCAACGAAGTTATCCAACCTGACTATGCCGTGCAGATTGACAATGTGGAATATTTGGCAGCTGTATCCATTGATAACCATGAAATACTGGACAACAGTCAAGTTGTTTCCGCAGATTTTACGATCACCGCTTCTGTTCGTAACATTGGCACTGAAGATGCTGACCATACTATTCTCTCATTGTTTCAAATTTTTATTAATGATACCTTCTATCAAACACAATATGTAAGCGGACTTGAGATTGGAGAGGAAGCTGTATTCACATTTGATGTTCATGTTCCTGAAGGTCCTGATTACGACTGTAAATATAATATTCTGGCAGAAATTGGCTTGTCTGATGACCAGAATCAAGCGAACAATGACGATTTACGTTCTGTAAGCGTGAACACAGGTTGCGGTGGTCCTAATGAAGGGGACTTAGAGTATATTAATGAGAATATCGATGGCCTGCTGGGTGATAAATTAGATGGATTAAATAATGAAGAGTGGGGCACTGATAAACGAGACAATGCTATCGATGTTGGTTCCAATGCTCTCATTTTAGATCAGTTGGAACCCTTACCTTGACACATAGGTATAGTGCCGTTGCAAAAGTTAATTTGTCTCACGTAAAGGTGTACAGTAAACCACTAACAATGTTGGGGTGGTGGAGCAATGCTATCTTGGATAAGAGAAATTTCTTCCAATTCTCCACCACTCCCCTGATACTCCACGAAATTGGACAAGAGCAGTCACATTCAATAAACTATTTTGCAATTGGTAGGTATCGTTCAAACACTAATTGCCGTGCAAGGTATACATATCTACGGTCTTCACTTGAATGTCAGGGGGGATTGAGAACTTCTCTTCCGGAATAGGTACACCCTCCATGATTTCTGTAGCAACCGTAGTTGTTTCCGTAAAGCATCCCACAGAAACTTTCTTCAAGATAATACCTCTCCATGTCCAGGTCTGTTCACCGGTATACTTTTCCCAGACTTCACAATTTTTGCCTGCAATTCTCTCAACTTGATCTTTTTGTGCACCCATGTCCCGCAATCGTTTTTTTTTGACATGTTCCAACTCCTTTTGTGATTTTCCGGTAAATTTCTTATATCGCGGGTTTTTTATCCTTAAACCTGTTCGGTTGTTAAGGTCAATCGTGTTTATCCATTCGCCGTTTCCTTCCAGAAGCGTGAGAGTCTCTCTCTTTACGGGTGTCCCAAACAACTCCGCTGTTGTGCTCGTATATTTTGCCTCTCGTCTGCCCCAATCGTCATAATAGAGCACCTCAGTTCCTGTTTTGGTACCGGTAATTTCAAATTTGATAATCCCGGACTTTGACTTCGGATACCGTTTTTGTATGTTTAAGTCCGAATTGGCACTCACCGAGGTAGTGCAAACCAAAAAGAACAAAAGGCAAAAACTGAGCAGTTTCATATTTAATTCTCCTACAAAGACTTATACTCATCTAATAACGTTTGAAATTTTCTCACCGTTACTTCATACGCATCCTTTTTTGTAAGGTCGACACCCGCTTCATTGAGTATTTCGAGTGGTGTTTTGTGCGATCCTGAACCAAGAAATAGTAGGTAATCATCAACAGCTCCCCTTTCACCGGTAGTTATACGATCGGACAATGCTATTGCAGCGGAGAGACTCGTAGCGTATTTATAGACGTAAAAGGCGTTATAGAAATGCGGTATGCGTGCCCACTCGTAGTACAACTGATCATCTATAACCATCCCTTCACCTAAATAGACTGCAAGGTTTCTTTTATAAACGTCCGTTATACTCTTTGACATCAGTACACCGCCACCTTCAGCCATTTCGTGAATATCTTTTTCAAAATTGGCGAACATTGTTTGTCTATAGAAGGTGGCCTCAATCCGTTTCATGTTATGATAGAGGAAGAATTTTTTCTCCTCCTTCGATTCTGCAACTTGGGACATGTGATCAAAGAGGAGCGTTTCATTTACTGTCGAAGCTACTTCTGCCAAAAAAATTGGGTTTTGATAGTAGATAAAGGGTTGGTTCTCGATAGAGTAGTCGCGATGCAGGCAATGGCCCAGTTCGTGGGCAAACGTAGAGACGTCGGAAAACTTTCCCGTGTGATTTAAAAAGACGAGACCACGGCTGGCGTAACTTCCCCAGGAGAAGGCGCCCGACCGCTTGTTACGAGATTCAAAGACATCGATGACGCGAGCCTTGATGGTGTCATTATATTTTGCTAAGTATCCCGAACCGAGGGGCTTCAGAGCGGAGCGGACCAGCGCGATTGTCTCTTGATATGGATACTCTTTGTCAATGTCTTCAACCAGTGGAACATAATTATCATAAAAGTGCAGTTCTGAAATACCCAACTCCTTCTTCTTTAGGGAGTTGAACTCACTGATCACATCGATATTCTCTTTTGCTACTTCAATGAGATTGTGAAATACTACGGATGGTAAGTAATCGGGAAACAGGGCCTTTTCCAACATCGAAGGATAGTTGCGAACCTTCATAAGTTTAATGTTTGCGAGCACATTGGCGGCATAGGTATTTGCCAAGACATCTATATTTTGCTGGAAAGGGCGATAGTAGTAATCGAACGTTTTTTTGCGGAGTTCTCGATCAGGAGACTCTAACATTTGGGAATAGCGAGCATGAGATAGGTGGATCGTTTCTCCCTTATGTTCAAACTCTTCAAACCGTATATTTTTGTTATTGTAGGCAGAGAAGATGTCATCAAGTTTCCCCATTACTATTCCAAGCTCTGCCAGAGCAGTTTCGGTCTCTTCGGACAGGATATGGGGGTTATACCTGGCGTAACTTTCAAAAAAGAAGCGATACTCCACCAGTTGAGGATTGTTACCCAGCATTGCATCAATATTCTCTTTCGTCAAAGAGGAGAGCTCTTTTTTGATAAAGACAGTTTCAGAAGCAATCTTTGAGATAAGTAGCTCAATCCTCCCCTTCATCTCTTCATAGGTTGTATTACCGGTATCTTCAAAAAAGCGTGCTATTGCATAGACGCACAAATTTTCTTCAATAGTGGAAAGGTCGCTATAGAGGGGCATAAATTCTTCAAGTTTACGGGGATTGGCCAGAGACCCTTTGAATGATAAAAGCTGAGAGTACTCCCTCTCCGCCTTAAGAAAGTCTGTTTCCCAATCACTGTTCGATGCATACAAACGAGAGAGATCCCATTTGTATTTGTCATCAATCTGGTCCCGTGTTTTCATCTCGCTCATATATGATCCTTCAAAAAATGATACGATAAATTATGTTCAAGAAGTTTACCTTGAATGACCTATTTTTACAATAAGAAAAAGTGGTCAGACAAGTTGACTTTTACCTGTATACATAGCTTCAATTCTATATAATATTATGATGTTTGCGACATGTTACTCTTGTACCTGTTATTGATATCTGTTTATGATCCTGCTACCATTCATTATGAGCGTACCTGAAGACATTATACCCATCGCAAAGGGTATGTCTGGGATTAGGATACAATGAACCCTCTACTTGTATTTTTCTCGATATGTACTGTTTTGTAAGAAAGATATTGTGTAACGGCATACTCGTTCTGATTTGGTCTCCCCTCTTCATGCCACTCTCTTATAGTGAGGAGATAAAAGAGGATTGGAAGAGAGTAAAAGAGGGTGAGGGGATTCAAATCTTCTTATCGAAGACACCGGAAAGTGGGTTTCAGACATTTCGAGGAGTCGCTATTCTGGAGACATCCATAGAGACTATTCTTACCCTATTTGGAGACATTCAAGCTCATACACAATTGCTGTTTCGTTGCACCCACTCATCCCTGTTAAAGGAGATAAGCTCTTGTGAATATATCACCTACTATGTACTTGATGCACCATGGCCGGTTATGGACAGGGACAGTGTGAATTACATCCGTGTCTTAGACGATCCGGCGAGTTCGGAAGTAACGATCACAATGAAGGAGTATCAAGGATTTTTATCTGCACAACCAAACCGAGTAAGGGTCTCGAACTTTGAAGGTTTTTGGAGGCTGAAACCGTTAAATGGTGGAAACGTCGAGGTTACCCTGCAATTGCACGTTGATCCGGGAGGATGGCTACCTGCATGGATCATCAATCGTGCAGTAGAAGTCTTTCCTTATAAAACGCTTTGCAATCTAAAGAATATGGTAAAACTACCAAAATACCTGAATGTCACATCTCGCTTCAATACCTCACACAACAAGTAGATTTTCGCGTGATCCGTAGTCTGTTATATGGTAAACTAAGAATATGTTTTCTCATTTTTACCTCTTACAACACGATGAACAAAATTACTTTAATCTTTTTATTCACTCTTTTATCTGTAACAATTGTGGGTTGCTCTGAAAAGAGTATCAACGAAGTAGTTGTTTACACTACTGTTGACCAAATATTTTCGGAACCGGTATTAAAAGGTTTTGAAAAGCAGACCGGCATAAAAACCAGGGCCCTCTTTGATACGGAAGAGACCAAGTCAACGGGGATTTTGAATCGCTTGATTGCTGAAAAACATAACCCCCAGTGCGATGTATTTTGGAGCGGTGATCCGATTAGGGCAGTTATCTTGAAAAATAGGGCAATTACTGCGTCCTATGATTCACCAGCGGCTTCGGATATTGGAGATCATTTTAAAGATAAGCAGCGCCATTGGATTGGATTTTCTGCTCGTGCCAGGGTGCTCATCTATAACACCGATCTGATGCGGAGTGAAGATACCCCACAATCCATTTTCGATTTGGTTAATGAGAAATATAAGGACCAGGTTGCCGTTGCCAATCCACTTTTCGGCACCACATCATTTCACCTTGCAGCGATTTTCTCATCGTTAGGAGATGAAGGCGCTAAACAATTCTTGAGAGAACTAAAGCAAAATGGTGTCGTGATAGCGACAAGCAACGGAGATGTCAAGAAGCGTGTTGCACAGGGAGAGGTGTGGTGTGGATTGACGGATACGGATGACGCTATACTTGCCGTGAAAGAGGGTGCCCCACTAGGTATGGTCTTTTTAGACCAAAAAGGAATGGGGAATTTGGTCATGCCCAATACGGTTTCTCTTATCAAGAATTCACCCAATAATGAAAAGGGGAAACTGCTTATTGACTATCTACTTTCGGGAGAAACGGAAGAAAAACTTGCGCTATCGTGCGCCCAGATGCCATTACATAAAGGAGTGAACATACCTCCTGATATTTTGTCTCTCGATACCGTCAAACCGATGGAAATTGAATATGATCAGACCGCCCAAAAACTGGAAGAGATACAATTCTATCTTAAAGAGTGGGTCGAAAGCTATTGAAGAAATCAATCTATCTTTTTACCCTTTTATCCTTCCTCTTTTTGGTTATATTGCCGCTATGTACGATCATTTTTAGTTCATTATGCAGCGAAGGCAATTTTACGCTAGAGAATTATTGTGAAATTTATCATAAAAAAACCCTCTCTCTGCTTGTGAAAAGTATCGGACTCGCATGCTCGGTATCAATTATCTCCACTCTAATAGGAGGAATTTTTGCTTTTTTTCTCACGAAAACGAATCTGGTATTAAAAAACTTCTTCAAATTGGTTTTTCTTATTCCCCTGTTCATTTCACCTTACATCCTTGCTGTTTCATGGGTGGATTTCTTCATGATAATTGGGAGAGGGCAATCATTTATCTATAGTTTTGGCGGTGTTATTTTTGTTTTAAGTTTTATCTATTCTCCGCTATCAATGATTATTATCTCAAGTGGTTTTACAAATGTGGGTTCGAGACTCGAAGAGGCAGGGATAATGGTGACAACGTATCCCAAAGTTATGTTGAATATTCTCCTCCCATTAATGAAACCCGCGGTAATTTCATCTTTTATTTTGGTTTTTGTTTTAGCAATTTCCGAGTTTTCTGTTCCTGCTTTTCTCTCCGTTAATGTTTTTACAACGGAAATCTTTACACAGTTTTCCGCTTTCTACAATTATGAATTGGCTGTGGCAAATTCAATGGTCTTGATCTTTATCTCTATTTCACTCTTAATGGCAGAAAGATATTATCTTTCAGACGCCCCTTTTCTTTCCGTGAGTCCAAAATCTCATACGGTCAAAATCATTGAACTGAAGAGATCAAGACATCTCATCTTTGTTATCCATGTGTTTTATTTTTTTATTTCCGTTATTATTCCCACAACCGTTCTTTCCATGCAATCTTTTCAGAGGGGTAAGGCTGATTTTTGGAAGGCCCTAACTCTTTTACGGCCAAATATTTTTGATTCGTTACTCTATTCTGCTATCGGAGCTTTTTCACTTCTCTTTTTCGGGCTTGTCTTTGCCTATATTTCAGAGCGAGAAAAGGCGTCATCTATCAATCTCGTTTTACTTATAACGTTTGGGATCCCTTCAACGGTCCTTGGCATTGGGATGATCAAGTTTTTTAATACCCCAAACTTCAATAGTATCTATTCAGGATTTTGGATAATCATAATCGGTTATCTAGGGAAATTTATTTTTATAGTACAAAGAGTGATTGGCAACTCTCTCAAGCAGATCCCTCTCTCTTTTGAAGAGTCTGCCCAACTCATAGGTGCAAATTTTCTTTTTAGAGTAAGAAGAATAATTCTGCCTTTAATTTCCGATGGCATGTACGGTGCCTTCTTGATCGGTTTTATATTTTGCCTTGGTGAGCTTGGTACAACGCTTTTAGTCTATCCACCGGGAACTTCGGTGATGCCGATTAAAATTTATACAATTATGGCAAATGCACCTCAAAGTGTAACAAGTGCAATGAGCCTTATCGTCTTGTTGATTACAATGGTTGTATTGATTCTTTTTTTTATGGGAAATAGGATTGTAACCAGACAAAAGTGGAGTTGAGAGTGGTACCAATTATTTCTTTACAAAATGTGATAAAATGTTTCGGAAAGGTGCGTATTATTCAGGATCTATCTCTAGATTTCGATGAGAACAAATTGACCTGTCTCCTCGGAAATTCTGGCAGTGGTAAAACAACAATTTTGCGATTGATTGCCGGTCTTGAAAAACCTGACTCTGGTAAGATTCTCCTTGATGGTAAATTGGCGCAGAAAGACAAAAGGGTGTTGATCTCACCCTCCCAAAGGGAGATCGGTTTTATCTTTCAAGATTTAGCACTCTGGCCTCATTTAACGGTATATAATAATATCGCTTTTGGATTGAAATTAAGAAAGGGTGTAGACGCAAAAACAGTAACCCTCGAGATTCTTAAATTCTTCGGTATGAGTGAATGCAAAAAGAAGTATCCATGTCAACTCTCAGGAGGCCAGCAGCAGTTAGTTGCCATTGCAAGAAGTTTAGTTTTAAATCCCAAAATTCTTTTGATGGATGAACCCCTTGCCAATTTGGATGTAAAATTGAAATCGACAATAAGAAATAAGATTAAAGTCTTAAGAGACAGTTTTTCCGTAACCATTGTGTACGTAACACATGATCATCATGAGGCCTTTTCCTTAGCGGATGAAATTGTTGTTATCAATAGAGGTAAAATAGAAGCGATTGGAACTCCTGATGATATTAAAAACTCAAGAAATAATTTTGTAAGAGATTTTATAGAGATATGAACACTATTTAAGTAATGGGAGGAAAATAGATGAAAAAGCTGATGTTGTTTTCTTTATCTATCATACTGTTATTAGGATGTGATTCAGAATCGAGACCTATCCAGGAAAACAGGACCCCGGTTCCAAATGAATCTTTCGTGCAACCGGAAAGAACGTTTACCTTTGAAAGTGATACGGTTGGTAAAACACCTTCAAGTTGGTCGAATAATTTCACTGGCAAGGGAGGGTTAGGAAATTGGGAAATCTACCGGGACAACGGAAATAAAGTTTTAGCCCAACTTTCACAAGAGTATAATGGATACCATTTTAATGTTATTGTGTGGGATGAAGCAACCTACCAAGACCTGGAAATTTCCGTCAACTTTAAGGCTTTAAAGGGAAGAGAGGATCAGGGTGGTGGACCCATTTGGCGTTACCAGGATGCGGACAACTATTACATTGCTCGTGCCAATCCCTTAGAAAATAATTTTCGTGTCTACAAAGTCATTGAAGGCAGGAGAAAACAGTTGGCCAATGCTAAGATTCCCATAGAGACCGAAGAGTGGTATAGCATTACTATTACAATGAGAGGTAATCACATCGAGTGCTTTTTCAACAGCAAAAAGTATCTTGAAGTTATGGATGCTACATTTAAAAATGGAGGAAAGATAGGGCTATGGACAAAAGCCGATGCTGTGACCTGCTTTGATAATCTGCAAATAGGTAAAATTGAATGATACATTTTCATGAGTGATCTGATGAGCCTTTCTGATAATAATCGACACTAAACGAAAAGAGATGAGTTTGAAAGCAATATGGAGAGGAGAGATAGTGGCAGAGAGTGAAGATACGGTTATTGTGGAAAACAACCACTATTTTCCAGCTTCATCCTTACATATGGAATACTTTAAGCCAAGTGATACAAAAACCCATTGTCCCTGGAAAGGGGCAGCACGTTATTACTCAATTGTTGTGAATGGAGAAGAGAACAGAGACGCCGCATGGTATTATCCGTCACCAAAAGAGGCTGCGAGTAAGATCAAAGATCGAGTAGCATTTTGGCGGGGAGTTAAAGTGACTAATTGACTTGGATAATTTCTGCCTTCCTTGGTTTTTTGAATTGGAATACCTTCGGTTTCAGGATTTCATTAATCGATGGATCCTTAAAGGTGATGTTTAGTGTTGTGTCTGATCCCGTCCAACTTATTTCGACCTCTTTCGGTACGGTATAGTCGTTAATGGTGATGTAATCGTGGAATATGGCCTGCACCTTGATGAGGCTATCAGACTGAAACAGGGTAAGTTCTTCTATCCTTCTATCGATTCTGCTGATCTTTAATCTACCATAAGGGGTGAAAACCTCACCATCTTTATCAAATATATGGATAAGCCAGAAGGTCGGCCACGTCTCCATATAGGCAGATCTCCCCTCGAACAGTTTTTCATGATCTAAAAGTACGGCAATGTCATCGGGATAGAGGTATGCGTTATCGTGTGTGACCCGTTTCGTGTTACATCTCCCCGTGTAAACGGTTTTTTGCTTTGGGAGATAAAACCAGAAGTTTTCACCATCGGATACCATGTTAAATACGGTGGTGGCTAACTTAGATCCTATCACTCTGATTTTCTCAGGTTTTTGTAAGACAAATATACCTTTACAGGTGAATGGCCCATTGGTTTCCGGTGTTGTGAGGGTTATGCCGACTTTTGACTTAAGACTCTCAACCTTTCTCTCTTCGGACAATATATGCTCCTTTACCTGGGGGAAAGTGAGTATTTCTAGCCTGTCTCTAGCAATTTGGGGGAGAATGTCGTTTTTTGTGTCGAGTGGCAGGTGGGCCTTCTGTGTTGCACAACTAGCAAAAAAGAGGGGAATTATCAAGAGCAACACTCTATATGATTTCCATTTCATTTTTTCCCCTTAGCGATAATTGACCTCATTGGTCGTATAGACTGAAAGTTTCATTATGTAGGACTTAACAGCTCTTCCGTGCGGAAGAAAAGAGCAATTTCTCTCTCTGCAGATCCAGGTGAATCCGATCCGTGTATCAAATTGTATCGATTGCTCAACCCAAAATCCCCACGTATGGTTCCTGGAACTGCCTTATGGCAAGCAGTTTCTCCCATCATTGTACGGGTAACTTCTATTGCGTTTGTCCCTCCGATTGCAAGGGCTACTACGGGGCCGGATGTCATAAATTGTAAAAGTTTTTCAAAGAACTCTTTCCCTTTATGTTCCGAATAGATCTCTCTTGCCAAGCTATCAGGGATAACGAGGTGTTTGAGGCCCAGTATTTCAAGTCCCTTTTCCTCAAACCTGGTAATTATTTTTCCAATTAATTTGCGTTGCACCGAATCAGGCTTAATGATGACTAATGTCTTTTGCATGGTCAGATCTCACCTTTAAAAAAAAATTTTTATACTCAGCTGTCTGGTAATCGGGATAGGTCCATGGCAGGTTTTCGTATTTACCATATTTATAGTAAAGGGTAACTTCTGCGTAGATGCCCTTTTGAAGATAGATCCTGTGGAAAAAATCTTTTGTAGAGGCAAGAATGAGTTGACATTGGGTAAGGTATCCCGGATCCAGGTTTATCGGTCTTTTCATACGGTACCTCTCATTTTTATTGAACGTCTCTTCCAACTTATTTGTCCACACTTTGATGGCCGCAAGCTCTACCGGATCGATAACGTCTTTAAAACTATAAAACATACGCAATATATTTGTTCCCATATCTTCTCTATAGTAGTCGGTATAATGAAAGGGGATAATTTCGCTTTGGATCTCAATCTTTCCAAACTGTTCCTCAAGGAGTGTGGAAACCTCTTTAAAGAGTGTTTTTACGCTTGAAAGCATTCCAATGATAAGTTTTACCGGTTTGGGTTGGGTAATCTCAGACATTGCTTTATTTTGAAAATCGAAAATCATTTTGCAATGGGTATTGTTGGTTCTTTATTGCATAGATTGTATACGGGTTTTTATCTCCTGGACGATAGTATCGAGCCTTGAAGATGATATTTCGCCGCTGGAGCGGACCTTAATCTCCAAATCACCTCTCTCTTGGTAGCTCTTTCCCACGGTAATGCGGACTGGAATTCCAATGAGATCCGCATCTTTAAATTTGAAACCGGGCCTCTGGTCCCTATCATCGAGTAAAACTTCCACTCCCTCTCTGCGCAAGTCATCATAGATTTTTGTGGCGACTGCCATAAAGGAACGATCTTTGATGTTTACGGGTACGACTAAGACTTCGTACGGTGCCAAGGGCATTGGCCAGATAATGCCGTCCTTATCATGTGATCTCTCAATGGTGGCCGCGATAATCCTGTTTATGCCGATACCATAGGACCCCATTACAATAGGCTGTTCCTTTCCACTCTTATTCAGGTACTTTGCGTCTAGCGTTTTACTATATTTCGTACCCAATTTAAAGACATGGCCGATTTCAATTCCACGGGAAATTGAAATTGGGCTACTGCATTTATGACACGTATCCTCTTCTCCTACAAATCTGATATCGGCAATTTGGTCAACGGTGAAATCTCTTTCAAAATTTACATTTATAATATGGGTATCGGCTCTGTTTCCCCCGACTACGCAATTTCTCATGTTCGCTACTGCCCGGTCTGCAATAATGTGCGCATTTAATCCAATAGGACCTGCAAAACCGATGGGAGCATTAGTAAGGGTGACAACTGTTTTTTCATCAGCCAATTCAATTGAATCTTGTGACAGCTGCTTTGCAAGCTTTGCTTCATTGACATCGTGATCACCACGGACGAGGACGGCTATTTGGCTGTTCTTATATGTATAGACTAAGGTCTTCACCATTCTCTTCGGTTTAACACCGAGAAAGCTGCTCACCTCTTTTATTGTACACATGTTAGGGGTTGAGACCTCTTTTCGCTCTTCAGTAATCACCTCATCTTCCGGTTCCACCTTCGCCGCGACAGCCTTTTCAAGATTTGCGGCATAATCGCATTTCGTACATTTCACTATTATGTCCTCGCCATTGAAGTTCGGTACCATAAATTCGTGGGAAACATCACCACCCATGGCGCCCGTGTCTGCTTCAACAACAATATAATCTAATTGACAACGATTGAGGATACGACAATAGGTATCGTACATCGTTTGATAGCTGATATTGAGTCCATCAGTATCAACATCGAAACTATAGGCATCTTTCATAAGAAACTCTCTGCTACGTAAAACACCAAATCTCGGTCTCGCTTCGTCTCTGAATTTTGTCTGAATCTGATAGAGAATGAGAGGCATGTTTTTGTAGGAGCCAAGTTCGTTCTTTATTAGGTCTGTAATTACCTCCTCGTGAGTTGGGCTCAGGGCAATGTCCTTTCCGTGTCGATCTTTCATGCAGAGTAAATCGTTGCCGAAAACACCTATTCTGCCACTGCGTTCAAAGATGGAGAGTGATTGTAACGCGGGCAATAAAACTTCTACGGAACCTGAATCATTCATCTCTTCCCTAATGATAGTGTTTACTTTGTTTAAGACCTTTATGCCTAAGGGTAGATAAGAGTAGACACCAGCGGATAATCTTCTAATCATCCCTGAGCGTACCATCAGTTTGTGGCTATCCACTTCTGCATCATTCGGGTCTTCTTTTAACGTTGGTATTAATGTCTTTGTCCATTTCATGATTTGTTTTAAACCTAAAAGAGAGGCAAAACAGATTTCGAAGAGCTCTGTTCAGAAATCTGTTTTGCCTCTTTCCGCACCTCTTATCCCTACTAAATCCGGTTGGGGCAATGTTTTAGTGCATAGAAAATTCTCGTTTATCTGAGTTAACGCACCCACCTGAACGAAAGAGTCGAACGATCTTCAAAATGACGTTAATCACGACTGGCCCAGTTCATGTGAATAGAGTATCGTGAGCTTTTAGTAATGCTAAGTAAAAGAGGAGTTTACTCAACATGAAATGAACTCAAAAGCTATTATTCAATGAGGCATGCTCTGATTATTAGCCGATTCAACAGGTTAAACGCCGGTCACTCTCTCTTTGCTGTACAACCAGCCATAATACGTTTAACTCACTTTGTTAACAGATAGTTAATGCTCATATGTCATCGTCCTCACCGATCTCGTTTGCTTAAATTGTCGGTTTTGGAACTATTGGGAGGATTATATTGTTGGAGATACGTATTTGCAAGTAATTTAATACACTGAGAGTCCTATCTTATGTGAGATAATGTCCCCACCCAGGCGAAATAGTCGCCCCCGTCGAACGGACGATAACTTCATGGTGGGAACAGAGTAGTGATTTTGGGAGAGTGCACCTGCCTTTTTATTGTACAAAGTCATGTTACTTATGTGCAGACAGGATGGATAGACGTACTCGTCACTTTGGTTTGTATGATACAACATAACGGTTGTATTTAGCCGGAAATTTGTTATAATTTTTTATCTTGTGAGTGTCAGTTCTTTAAGGTGCTGTGATGTCTGTGGTTACGTTGCTCTTGTTCAGTAGTTTTAGATTGGCATGTTTTCTGCGTATCTTTTGTGGAATAAAATAGGAAAGGATTTAGATTATGTATAAGTGGTTAATCATTGTCTGTTTATCGTTGGTGTTTTTTCATGGCGAGATAAGGGGAGATGAGGTTGTTCCCGCAGAACCGGAAGAGGAGAAGAGTGAGCTGGCAAAGTTGATGCACGAAATTGATGTAGACTATAAGGTAGTGGAAGGGATGTCTGGATGGTATAAATACAAAAAAAAACATTGGAAGATTATCCGGGAATCCGGAGAAAACATGGTCCAGGTAACGAAGAAAATTCGGAGCAAATTTGCAAGGTTTGATGACTGGACCTATCAAGAGTTGATGGAGAAGATGCAGATTGCTGCAGAAGAGTTGGTCAAGGTTGCAAAAGATAGTAAAAGGGAAGGAGCCCTTGAGGATGCGCAATGGCAGGTAAGGATGTTGAGGCGAACATGTGCAAAATGCCATAAGCATTTGGATATTCACATCTATCCAAATTTATATAAGAAAAAGGAGAAAGAGATACCGCCAGCACCATAGTTTTTCCGCTATTAATAGGGTATTTTTTCATAATTGGTCATTATCTTTTTTTGCTTGACTCTCTTGGTACATGTTGATATTATTCCAATTTTGTGACTTTTAGATTAGTTTCCAGTTTCAGGTATCAATAAAGAAAGAGAAGGGGGGTGAAGTTTTTAAACCGAGAAATAGTTTGTTGAACTTTACAAAGTTAGCTACTGTAAGATCAAAGTATTACTAGGTTTAAGGCTAACCGATAGAGGGCTCATATTTTATTTTTTAATTAAGGAGGCAGAAGTAAAATGAAGAGAAAGAATATTTTTATAGCTAGTGTTTTCGCATTATCGTTGTTTGTGATGGGTACAGCTGTGAGCTATGGAGCTACAGATCAAGAAATTTGTAGTGAAAGCAAAAAACATTTTGATGCAATGGTGAGAAATAACGGATTATTACCTGGTGATGAGTTTAATCCATACAATTATGAAGAGGTAGCAAATGCTGCAACTGCGATGTTGGCAAACGAGCAAAAACGTGCTCCTGGAGACAAAAACAGGGCTGCTCTCGTCAGGTTGGTATCGATACATATTGAGAATATAGAAAAAGCAGCGAAAGCTGCAGATGATGGAGCTGTTGAATCTGCAGGTCACTCTTTGAGGTTCCTGACGCTCTCCTGCAAGGCGTGTCATAAAGTATATGAAACTGAATCTCAGAACAGAAAAATGACACCAAAGTAACCTTAAATTCTGAAATGGTTTAGTACATAGAACGTACTTAAATTTAGTGGCAGACAAAGTTAATTTAAGTAACAATTTTAAATAATAGTTAGTGGGGGTATGAACCAAAATGAAAAGATTTAATTTTTTGTGCATAATAGCAGTTCTTGCTGTTTCATGTTTTGCAGTGGGTCAGGTGAGTAGGGCAGGTGAGGCTGAAGATTTAATTGGTGATCCTGAAAAAACTATTTTCTTCATTTTTGCAACCGGTGGTATTCAGGGTTCATTCGGAACGATGGAAACCTGCGTTTTCTGCCATGGAAATGGTGGGAAAGGTACAGCTGAAGGCAGGAAGATGAATGTTCCTGATTTCACCGATGCAAACTGGCAGTCATCAGTTACTGACGAACAGATGATCGCTCATCTTGAATCCAACGATAAGGGGTGCACGAAGTGTAGAGGTAGGATTTCTGAGGCAGCTATCAAGAAACTTGTTAAGATCGTCCGAAATTTTGGAACGGGGTCATAACATAGTAGCATAGGTCTTTACGGCTCTTTAAAACATCTCAACAGATGTTTTAAAGAGCCTTTTTTTTGAAATTTGTCGGTTTCAGTATGCCCGTTTTCCGGTTTCTTGGCACCACACACCATCCAATTCCATGAAACATACTCTGTTTGCTTAAGTCAATTATCTAGGAGGATGTCTTACCCTGTTATAAAGCGTATCCCTTTCGACTGGTTCGTGCCCGGTCTCTTCTATTAACGATATGATTTGATTGACCGTTAATGATTCTGGTGTTTCAGCGCCGGCGGAGTGGGTAATTTTTTCCTCAATGACTGTTCCGTCAATATCGTCAACCCCAAAATTAAGAGAAACTTGAGCTAATTTAATCCCCAGCATAATCCAGTAAGCCTTTATGTGATCAAAATTGTCGAGCATTAATCTGCTAATTGCAAGCATCTTCAGATCTAAGATCCCTTGTGTCACGGAGAAACCTTGCAGTTTGGTGTTTTTTGGATGAAATGCCAGGGGGATAAACGACATAAACCCGTTCGTCTCATCTTGAAGGGTTCGCAACTGTAACAGGTGATTGAGCCTGTCCTCATCTTTTTCAATATGGCCATATAATAGTGTTGCGTTACTTCTAATCCCCAAGGTGTGGGCCTCACGCATGGTGTTTAACCAGATTTCACCGCTCACTTTTTCGGGACAGAGCTCATTTCTGATATGTGTCGCAAAAATTTCAGCACCGCCACCGGGGAGTGAACCTAACCCCGCATTCTTTAACAATCTCAGAATTTCTCTTGTTGTTGTTCCCATCAATTCGGCAAAATGGACAATTTCTACAGCAGTAAATGCCTTCAAGTGTAGGTGAGGAAAGCACTTGTGAAGAGACTCAATCAAGCTCAGGTAATAATCAAGACCGACGTCAGGATGGAGACCTCCGACAATATGCAGTTCAGTAGCACCATCTTCAATGATCTGTCTCGCTTTGTCCCGTATCTCATCAATACTCAGGAGGAATGCGTCACTGCTCTCTTGAGTACGGCTAAATGCACAAAATTTACAGCTATTTTTGCAGATATTTGTGTAGTTAATGTGTCGATTTATTACATAAAAGGCGTAATTGTTGTTCAATCTCTCTCTTACTATGTTTGCAAGATAACCAATGGTGAGAATGTCTTGAGACGCAAACAACCGCAGACCGTCTTCAAACTCAAGACGTTGTTTATTCATGACCTTTTCATAGATATGTGATAGGTCTGTATTGGTTAAGGTCTTAGTTAATGACATTACATTTCCTTAATCATAATTCGATATTTTGATATTAAAAAAAACAATTTTCAGGCAAAGACGCATAGGGGTTATTTGTCCAGGCCATTTACGATCCGTTTGATGCCATCCTTCATCAAGACCTCATACACGATTTCGTAAAGATCGGAACCAAGCGCTTTATGAATTATAATTGCAGCAACAACAAACCACCTTTCCAGTTTCATTCTCAGTCATCATACTTTTTTCTCTTTGCGTTCTTGGCGGCTTTGCGTGAGAATTAGCAATTTAGTCTGAAATCTTCAGTTTAAGCACTGCAAAAACAACAACGTACTAGCCCGAATAGGTACCCGTCCTCGCCAGACAGTGCGTCGGGCTCGCGAATGGCTAAGCTAGACGAACAAGCGGGCAAAACAACGACAACATGTTGGTAACTTTAACGCTGTAAGTGCTTAAAATAGAAACCTCTAGGATATCAGATTGGTTTAGAGAATTCAAGGACATATCACTTGATTGTATAGGATGTTCCATTTAAAATGTAAAAAATCAATTGATTACATGTTGTTTGTGCGGAAGCACCTATCCAAATGGTCGGGCAGGATGTACGAACTCGGTGGTGAAGAGCCTGAAAATTCTTTTTTACGTTAATAATAAGGATTTACTAAGATAGGAGGTATCAGATGCAAAAGAGAGTCATTTCAACAAACAATGCCCCAGGAGCGATTGGCCCATATTCTCAGGCGATTGGCCTTAATAATCTGCTCTTTATTTCCGGTCAGATACCGATAGATCCGCGATCGGGTGTGGTTGTGAAGGGAGGTATTTGTGAGCAGACTCGACAAGTTCTGGAAAACCTAAAGGGGATATTGGAGGCTGGAGGAGCCGGTATGCAGCATGTCGTGCGCACGACTATCTATTTGGTAAGCATGGATGATTATGCTGCGGTGAACGAGTCATATGCTCAATATTTTACTGATCATCCACCCGCAAGATCTACGATCCAGGTATCAAAGCTCCCCAAAGAGGTACTAATTGAGATCGATGCGATTGCCTTTATTCCTAGAGAATGCCCGTAAGGAAATTGTTCGAGAGATCGAGGGCATATCAAATACCACACGTGAGACTTTTACCTATTACGTAAACTGGGCGTATCTATGCCCACCAAAGCACAGACCTATGTCGTGCTTTTTGATTGCATCGAGCTCAACCTTTGCTGTGCGAAGCTGCTTGAGCATCGTCAGAAATTTGAGGGATAAGGGAAAGATCAGCAGGTCAAATGAACATACCCAATGGTGGGGCCGAACCGGCGGACAAAAAGTTGCGAATGTTTGGTAAAATGGCCTCTAAAGTGTCATCATTGCCGATTCCAAACCACATGGCCAGTTCTGCCGCATACTCATCCACCGAGGTGGTGGGAATCAGGCGACCACGACCCGTATCCAAATCGTTGCCCGGTGCTAGTGATTGTGGATAACTACCGAATAATCGACCACCGTTCACCCCTCCGCCCATGACGATGTGATTGCCACCCCAGGCATGATCACTGCCGTCGTTGGTGTTGGGTGAGAGTGTGCGTGCAAAGTCTGAGGCGGTGAAGGTTGTTACATTACTGGAAACGTCAGGGGTATCACTATCAAGCTCAACTGTCGCGTCATAAAAGGCCTTCAGAGCCTGACTAACATCTGGAAGCCGGTTGGTCAGATTGGTGAGGAGGTTGGTATGGTTGTCCCAACCGCCCACCGCCACAAAGAAGACCTGTCGATCCTGACCAAGGGTTTCTCTGGCGCCGATAGCCTTGGCCACCTGCAACAGTTGTTGGCCAAGACTGCCACTACCGTTGAGGGCATTTGTAACTTCAGTAGAAAAGGGATTGTTCGATGTTGCCTCATTGTAAGCTACGGCGGCATCAATGGCCTGACCGCGTAAACGTGCATGAGTCTGTTTGAGAAGATTCGCATAGGTCTGGTCAAGCAGGTTGTCGGTAGACTGGGTAAGTATCTCATTGGCACTACCTGTCCCTCCATATCCGTTAAGCACGATGGCGCCGTTGTTGCGGGAGATCACATAGGGGGCTATGCCGTCGCCGGTCTCCAGTATGTTCAACCCTGCCACTGAAATGTTCATGGGGATCTCTGGAGGGGGGTCAAACGTATTGTTGAAAACGTCCGCCATGCGCCCAGCCCAGCCGGTGATCTCGGTACGGGACTGCGGCCTGGATGTCTGCCAGTGGCGCTGCAGGTCGCTGTGTGAATAAAGCCCCAGGGGCAGACGAAAATCTCGATAGCTGTTTTTATCTCCAACCGGTTCGATCAAGGGGCCTGTATTTGCGACAAATCCCAGGTTCCCGTCGTTATAAAGTTGTTGCAGTTCCGGCATGAGTTCATGCAGGCCATACTTCCGGCCATCAGTCGTATCCAGAATCTCGTGGAGTGTCCCGCTATCTAACCCGATAGCGCCTCGCGCTGCGAGGTAATCGCCGTAAGGGCCTGAGTTCGCATCACCGTCAGTCGGCACCAGGATATTGTAGCTATCGATGCCTCCGAACAGGAAGACGCAAACCAGTGCCTTGTAGCCCGAGGTGTTAGTTTCCGCCGCAGCTGAACGCGCTATGCTGAAATTCAGCAATGTGGACAAAAGGGGTGTGCCGAGGACCGCGCAACCACCCATGGCGCGGAGAAAGTTTCGACGTGTCTGGCCCTCTCCTCTGCTGCTTTTTGTCTTTTTCATTTTTTTCTCCCTAAGTACATTTGTAGTTTGTGAGTCTTTATTAAATTGCAGTTTTATTCGTGCACTGCACAGTCTGGCGCGGTCAGCAACGCCAGGATCGCACCTACCGCGCGGATTTCAGCGTTCGTAGTTGTGTTCTCGATAATCCCGACCAGACTGGTCAGGGCCGCGTCGCTCAGACTTCCGTGGCACATCAGAATATTCAGATGGCTGAGCAGGGCACCCGGATCAGAGGCCAAAGCTATTTCGTCGCTGAAATCAAGCCGGATCTTGAGTGGGATGGAGGATGTCGTATCAGTACCAGCATTGTATTTGCGCACCGACAGATCGAGTTCCGCATCCAGCACATCGTTGCGTAGTGTATTGGCAAAGTTGTTGGCAGCCACCGAGGTCATAATCTGGAACTCTGGTGCAGAGACCGTCTTGTTGGGGAAGCGCCCCTGTGGACGGTAGTGCTGCAACTCCCCCTGGGGCACGTGGTCGGGGCGGTAGAAATTGAATACGCTCGGCGACCGGTAGGCCTCCTGGTTCAGCACCCCCGAACGGTTGGGGATGGAAAAATAAGGATACGAAACCGGGGCACTATCGATAATCAGCTCTGGATAGGCATCAAAGGCCCGGAAGAGGGCTGCATAACGCACCACCGGTTCCTGCAAGCGGGAGTGCTCGGTGCCACCCCCCTCGACCCTCAGGGTAAGGTCCTTGCGGCTGGTGCGGAAGCTATAGGATTCCATCGCCTCTGAGTTGAGTAGAATCTCCTTGAGCACGGCCTTGAAATCACCACGCTCACCGGCGCCGTTATCGTTGAAGGCGGATGCTACGGCGTCGATGTAACGGCTTGAGGGGTTCGACTTGACCAGCCGCTGGATCAGCAGGCGGGCGATGAATGGCCCTGCGTTGGAATGGTAGAACAGGTTATCCAGTGCATCACCGATGTCATCCGCGACTCCCTGGCCAGCAGGCAACACGGTATCGTTAAGGAGCACCTTTTCGGCTACGTCATGCCGGCTCTCATACTTATCCATCGGTTCGTGGAAGTTCGTGTTCGGACTCCCGTTACCGTCGGAATCGTAATAATCCAGCCCCGTGAAGACTCGGGCAAAATTCTCGATGTCATCATTATCATAGGCCGGAACAGGATCCTTGTTTTTGTCAAGGACGTAGTCTCCGTTACGCTTGATCTCGTAGAGGCCAATGCTGAACAGCTGCATGATCTCGCGCGCAAAATTCTCGTCGGGAAATGTTCCGTCGTCCGGGTTTGCCTTTCGGTTTCCCCGGTGGCTCAGAAAGACCCCCATGACCGGATGGTAGGCCACATCCTCCAGGGTGCTCCGGTAGTTGCCGAAGGCGTTTTCCACCAGCATGTCGTAATAATCCACAACCCCGAGATACCTGGGTTCACCATTTGGTGCATCTAGCGCCCTGCTGCTTGAACCAGCACTGATCTCATTAATCACAAAGATCTGGGCCAGGGCCCAGGCCATGCGCTGGCGAAGCTGGTCAGGTGCGGAGATTGCCGCATGCCACCAGGCATAGTGACGGTAGTTGGTGGTGGAAGGGCTTCCGATAAAGTATGGTGCCGCGTTTGGATCCGGGTTCCGCAGATAGCCATCGGCCAGAATCATCTCTTTGGCCAATGGATGATGCAATGTAGCTGGCAGGGTAAGCTGTGTGTCAATCCAGTTCTCAAAAGCAGAATGTACTCCAAGTTCCTGGATATCAGCCGACAATGCAGCGATGTCTGTCTTGGTCGGACCAAAGGTGGCCCGGGAAAGAAATTGGGCGGCGCGGACATCCGCCTCGATCACCGCAAGCTCCTGCCGGCTGGATGCCTGAAAAGTCCCTGCGATTGACAGATTCCCTGCTATTAGAACGGGTAACAGGGCACCCAGTATGGCGTGCTTCCAACTAATTCGTTCTTTCATTCTCATCTCCCTTATTTGTGGATAATAGGAAATTGCTTTTCTAAGTTTTGTTATGAAAGTAGGGAATTCGATAAACTGCTTCTCTGCCATGTTCAAGTTCCAGATTAGTATTGTATCTGGAATTGATGTAAAGCAAAGGAGACTACTCAATATAGCAAGCTATATCGACTTCCACTTCTGTTTAATGAGACTATTTGATAAAACATGGTCCAACTTGAGTAAAGCAGAGAAGCAGTTTCGATAATTGTATTGGAAATTGAGATACGTCTTGATTTTTGTAATTAACGCAGAAATGGATAGGTAAAAAATTTGGAATAGACAAGGCATAATACAAGAAAGATACTATACTCTACAAGAAACAAATTATATGTATGATATAAGAGGTAAAGTATTTTTGTGCATCTATTGAAACTCATATACTAAATCAGAGCATTTGTCAAGTAAAAAAAATGAACAAATTTTTTTCAAAAATAGTAATAAAACGTAACACGTCCTTAATGGACGTTAAGAATCAGGGTATTATATAAAATGAGAAAAGAGAGAAACAATAAGAAAATCGTAATTTGTACATATATAATACTCATCTGACTCTTTCGGGTTAGCTCTTGACGAAACGATTCCCCGAGAGTTGTTTTACCAAGTTTCTTACTTCTAAAATCAGCAGTATGCTTGTCACATTGGATACGGGTATGCCTGATTGTATCGTTATTTCATCTATGTTTTTTGGTGTGCTTGAAAGAAGGGAGAAGATCTTATTTTCTTGAGTGTTTAATGTTAGGCTCCTCATGTCTTCAACTCTTTTATTGTCGTTTATGTTAAGTGCTTCAGCAAGAGGGCCCAATTCCTCAATAATGTCATTGATCTCTTCGACAAGTTTGGCACCATCTTTTATGAGCTTGTTGGTGCCCTTGCTGTAATTATTGTCAATGTTACCTGGAACGGCAAATACCTCTTTCCCCTGTTCCAGGGCCCATCTTGTGGTGATGAGGGACCCGCTCATTAACGTTGATTCTATCACCAATACTCCGAGTGAAAGTCCACTGATTATCCTATTTCTCGGTGGGAAATTACGGCTGTTTGGGGGAGTATTCATGGGGAGTTCTGATATTACGACACCTTGCGAAGCGATCTTCTCCATCAGTTCTCTGTTCTCACGAGGATATACAGTACTCAATCCGCATCCAAGTACGGCAATTGTCCTCCCCTTACCATTCATGGCTCCTAAATGTGCTTTTGTATCGATGCCTCTTGCCATTCCGCTTACAACAGAGAAACCAACTTGTGCCAACTGTCGTGCCAGTTTTGCCGCCTGGGATTGGCCATAGTAGCTGCACTTGCGTGAGCCAACGATTGCAATGGCGATGGTATCCTCTTTCTCTATAGTACCTTTCATGTAGAGTATCAATGGTGGATCGTATATTGCCTTAAGGTTGGGAGGGTATTGTTTACTTGAAAAAGGTACAATCTTTACGCTGTTTTTTTCAGCAAGCTTAATCTCACGATCAACATCAATCTCTTTTGAAGCGTTTGCTATCCTCTCCGCTATCTTTGGACCTATGCCGGGGGTTGATTCCAGTTTACTCTTTTTCGTATCGAGTATTCTCTTTGCCGAACCAAATTGTTCAATGAGGGTACGAAAGGTTATGGTTCCGATACCTGCAATCATATTGAGACGGAGAAGGTGTTCTAGGTCGTCGGTGATCTGACTTTCGGTATTTGTCATCATATAAATCCTGCTGCTATTTGCCGGTTGTGGTATGAAAAAAGTATTGGTTTGATAGTTTACGGTCGTATTTCTGTGTAATAAACTCGTCCGTTGGTTCCCATTAACATTGAGTTGAGATTGAATCTGAAGTAAGGGAATTTAAAATAGTGGTATCATCCGCTTTGTCACTGATTATTACAGTCCCAACACCTGTTGGGAGTACAAACCTTAGTTTTCCTCCGACTGTTTTCTTGTCTTGGTACAGTATCTTAACGATATCATGAGGATTCAATCTTCCATAATCAAGAGACAAGCCTAATCTCTTCAATAGTGCTTCCTGTCTTCCCAATACGGTCTCATCAGTGAGATCCATGCGTAAGGCAATCTTGGTTGCGTATATCATGCCAATGGCAACGGCCTCTCCATGTCGATATGTTTTGTATGATGTTAACGTCTCCAATGCATGGCCGATTGTGTGTCCGTAGTTTAAGATTGCCCGTATCCCCTCCTCCTTCTCATCGATCTCTACAATTTCTGCCTTGTTACGGCAGGAGTTGTAGACTATTTCTCCCAATGCGGTATCATCAAGCTGGAGTATTTGGGGGAGCTGTTTTTCCAGATATAAGAAGAAATCCGCATCCCTAATCATCCCATATTTGATCACTTCAACCATCCCTGCTACCATCTCCTCTTTTGGGAGTGTTTTGAGAGTGTCCGTATCAATAAAGACCGCCTTCGGTTGATAAAAGCAGCCAATCATGTTCTTGCCTCTCGGATGATTCACGGCAACCTTTCCTCCCACGCTACTGTCAACCTGTGACAATAGTGTAGTCGGTATCTGGACAAAGGGGACACCTCTCATAAAGGTGGCTGCTACAAAGCCCGTCAGATCACCTATTACTCCACCACCTAAAGCGAAGATGGTTGATTTCCTATCAACTATATGATCGAACAGAGATTCATAGAGCTGTTCTGCCACAGTTATCGACTTTTTCTCCTCACCAGGCTCGATGGAAACCAGCTTGACATCAAAATTGGTTTTCGATAGGCTATCTAAGACTATTTTTGCATAGAGAGGTTCTACCGTGGTATCGGTGACGACTACAGCTTTTCCTGGCTTCAAAATCTCGGAGGTGAGTTTTCCTACCTGGCTGAGGATACCCTTCTCAATGACAACCGGGTAACTATATGTATCAAGATTGACCTGAACGGTTTTCATAGAGTAAGTTTGTAAGCTAAGTTGATTTCTTTGTCAAGAAAAATAACCTCTGTTGCCTATTTCTCCCCCCATTTTTCTAGAAAGTATTGAGTCTATATGAAGAAGCAGAATTATTTAACAACGTATGAAGAGGCAGTAGAATTTTTCTTGCAGGCGGTTGATTATGAAAGGTTGACAAATTACAAATACGATTTGGTGAGCTTCAATCTCAAGAGGATGGAGGAGATCTTATCAGTTGTAGACGATCCGCATAAAGGGGGGTTATATGTTCACATAACCGGCACAAAAGGCAAGGGCTCTACGGCTATTATGATCGCAACCGCATTGCAGACTATGGGGTACAATACCGGTCTTTTTACCTCTCCCCACCTTGTCTCTCTTGAAGAGAGGATAAAGGTAAACAATAGGACGATTTCACAAAAGATGGTTGTAGAACTTGTGAATGAGCTGAGACCCTATATCGAGAGAAAAAGGTTTGAAGATTTTGATCTCTCTCCAACCTTCTTTGAGACGATAACGGCAATTGCGCTTCTCTATTTTGCACGTAAAAAGGTGGATATTTCAGTAATGGAGGTAGGGTTGGGGGGGAGGTTGGATGCTACTAACATTGTTTCTCCACTTGTTTCTGTTATAACGACCATCGGTTATGATCATACCGATAAGTTGGGGACTACGCTGAAGAGCATAGCGGGTGAAAAAGCAGGTATCATCAAAGAAGGGGTACCCGTCGTATCCTCTCTCCAGGAACCTGAAGCGCTATCGGTCATTTCAAGATGTTGCAGGGAAAAACAGTCTCGTTTGTGTCTGATCGGAAGAGATGTCTTAATAAGAGATGTGAGAAAACAGAACAGAGGCGGGCCATACGGTACAGAATGTACCATGAGTACCTGGAGGAGGGAATATAAGGACATGTTTATACCACTGATCGGGGTTCATCAAGTGGAGAACTGTGCTACTGCATTAGGTTCCTTAGAGATTCTCGCAGATAATAATCATATTAAGATAGATGATGAAAGCGTTCGAAATGCTTTTTCTCGGGTCAGGTTACCTGCGAGAATCGAAGTAGTTTCAAGGGAACCGTTTATCGTCCTCGATACGGCTCACACCACTGCTTCAATGAAGGTCCTCAGAGAGTCTTTAGAGGAAAATTTTAGTTTTGACTACCTGGTGTTACTGATAGGGCTCTCAGGAGATAAGGATATTGAGGGTATTTTTCAAGAGATTACACCTGCTGTAGATGAACTGGTTTTAACGAGAACCGGAAATCCGAGAGAAGCCGATCCGGGGCAATTGGCCGGTATTGCTCAGCAGTTCTTTCACAAAAAACCCATTGTGATAGAAGATATTGGTGACGCATTAAAAGAGACAATGAAGATTGCTGAAGCGAATTCCCTGATATGTGTGACCGGCTCTTTCTATCTGGCGGGCAAGGTGAAAGAGATACTGCAGTAGTGGTTGAACGAAAACTACCCATCTGCTTCGTTGCTGCATTAATTTTGCAATCCTCAAGTACAGGAGTACGTTCCGGTTCCGAAATTAATGCGCGTCTTGCACCTGGGAGGTTTTCGTTCAACCAAGAAATAGATTGATGTGCTTTCAGTGCTAAGCGTTATACAGGTTAATTCAATGCAAAGTATAAAATTAACAATTAGCATTGTGAAAGCTGTTTATGGCGGAAGTTTTTCATTCCTTTTTACATTGCGCTTTTATTTCTGACCTTTGGCGCTTCGTGGTTTTTGTCTGCTTGTACGTCTTATACAGGCAGATGGCTTTACAAGAGATTGTTTTCTCTCCTTTATTCTGAAATCCGAAATCTACTGTGAATCCAGAATCCGTAAAAGGATAACCAAATTTCTTATCTTATCCTTGGGTCTCCATTATTTCAGATGCCTTTTTTAAATTAGAGACCCAGAAGACCCCTAAAGACTTTCCGCCGTTTTGACCGATACTCGCATATGCATACTCAATATTGATACTCGCCTTATAGAATTGCCTTGCAATATTTGCCAGAACGCCAGGCTTGTCCGGCATCTCTACTAAAAGTACATCGGTCTCTATAATATTCAGTCCGGATGCTTCAAAAATTTTCTTGGCCTGTTCATGGTCGCTTACGACCATCCGGATCAGACCTGAATCAATGGTGTCCAGTACCGAAATTGCCAAGATGTTAATGTCCTTTGTCGCCAAATCGGAACAAACCTTTGCTAAAACACCTGGTTTACTCTCAACTAGAAGTGTTAACTGTTTTGTAATAGCCATATACTATCCTCCTTATGATTGTCACTAATTGCGTGCTGTACGTGGAATGGTAAGACAGACGATACAATAAATTAGTGTGGCATTATCTCATTTAAAATGGGAGAAGTCTACCTCATATTTTTCCGATCCAAAATCTTTTTCAATAATAACTGTGGTTTTTGCATTGACATCGATTTCTGAATAGGGAAAGCTGGCAACGATGAAGAGAGCTTTGTGTTTCAGCTCTTTTTTCCCCATATCTGGTTTTTTAATCACTTTTGGCTCGATAACCCTTGAACCCTGCATCAATTTTATTGTATACACATTCGGTCCACCTCTGTAGCTTATGGCGAGAGTGTCGGATTCAAGAGTGGTCTTCACATCTTCATCGGTAATTCTCTTTTTAGCCCTTACTTTCATGGCCGATATAACGGAGAGACGGATAAGTTTGCTTTTTGTTAAACCGCCTCCAACTTCGGGCCATTTTCCAAAGGTAGCCGGTTTTACCAGATCTGATTCGAAGATGTTTTTGGAGTGAGTCTCTCCGTATTTAATGACTTCTTCAATTTGCTCCTGTGTAGGGTGGATTTCAATCCCCTCTACTACGGTATTAGAAAGAGCAACAAACAGAACAGATACAATACTGAAGATAAAAAGAGCGCTATTATTAACCATTACCCCTCCTCCTAAAAAAGTAATTCAGTAGTGAAATCTTGACAAAGGTTTTTGATGTAAAAAGCGAAACTGAATAGGGGGAGTTTATCACTTAGATAATAGTGTGTCAATTGTAGAAGTTCAATATCAGTGAATGGGAGAGCAATGAGTTGATAAAGAAATTGGTTTCATTTTCCCTTGACACGGTTTTCATGTAAAGTTAAAATTACACGATATTATTTTATAAGTCTTTACGGAATGGCAGAGTGGATTACCTCTTTCATTTTGTAAAGGAAAAAGGTTTTAAAACAATAGTGGGAAGCGTACCTTTCCTGTGTAACCAGCCCTACCAAACAGTTCGGATAAACACGTTCGTAAGTCCTTTCTCTCTTGAATGTTATTTTTGGATTAATACCCAATAAAAAACATCTCTGGTAAACTTGTCAGAATAGTTATCGGGTTGGTGTGAGAGGACCATTTGGCCAAGAATCTATCTGTTTTTTCGCTGTAAACGGGATTTTTCCATACGTTGCTTTGGAAGAGACATAGGCCCTTAAACGTTATAGGAGATTTTTTATACTTTTACTATTACTATGAATGAAGAGCTTCCCAAAAGGGGGTTGGTTAAGAGCATACTCTCTTATCCTCTTTTTTTTGATATACCTACCATTAATATTTTCCTTTTTCTTGTAACAATTTTTTCAACCTATTATATTAATGGACCCAGTTATGCGGTTTCTATTATCATTATCCTGCTTGCGCATGAGATGGGGCATTTCATTATGTGTAGAAGGCATCATGTAGATGCAACATGGCCGCTCTTTATTCCATTTCCCTCTCTCTTTGGTACGCTTGGTGCGGTTATTAGGATGAGGGGGCATATTCCCAATAAGCGCGCTCTGTTTGACATCGGTGTAGCCGGTCCCATTGGAGGCCTGATCTTTGCCATTCCAATTACCATTATAGGCCTCTCTCTTTCTGAGGTTCATCCTGTCCCTCAAGCTTCAACCGGTTATATCGGGCTGGGAGAGCCGATACTCTTCTCCTTTTTTTCAAAGATGGTGATAGGAGAGGTCTCCCAGGGTTATGACATCTACTTGAGCCCCGTTGCTTTTGCTGGATGGGCTGGACTCTTTATAACGGCTCTCAATCTCCTCCCTATCGGACAACTTGATGGGGGACATGTTATTTATGCACTGTTGGGAGATCACAGTAGAAAGGTGTACAAGATAGGTATATCAATATTTTGTCTTTTTACCATTTATCTTATTGTACGATATCATAACCCTGTTTGGTTTGTCTTTGCTGTTCTGCTTTTGTTTATAGGTTTTAAACATCCCCCGCCAATTGACCCATATACACAACTAGATTTTAAACGTAAGTGCATCGGTGTCTTGATGCTCGTAGTCTTTTTGTTGTCATTTACGCCAATTCCCCTTAAGTTCTGAAAATTGTTTTTTGCTATTTTTTTATGATTTTATTATTTTTATCGAGCGGTCCCATGGGGTTTCTTGCTTTCTAAGAGCATTGGCAGTTTTTCCGTTTCTGGCTACATACGTATCTGTTGTTATGATCCTGCTTTTACAGGTATGGTGAAGGGATGATAAAGGAGAATGAAGAAAAAGGTTGTCGTGGCAATGAGTGGAGGTGTTGACAGCAGTGTTGCTGCCCATTTCTTAGTTGAACAAGGATATGAGGTAATCGGTCTGTTCATGCGTCTTGGAAATGTTGAAGGAGACCGGTGTGATGATGGGAAGAGGGCAACCTGCTGCAGTGAGGAGGATGCGAAAGATGCAGCAAATGTTGCAGCATCTCTTAATATTCCCTTCTATGTCATCAACTTTGAGGAGGAATTTAATAGCATTATCGACTATTTCTGTAAAGAGTACCTGGAAGGAAAGACGCCAAACCCCTGTATTACCTGTAATCAGAAACTTAAGTTCGGAAAATTTCTGACGTATGCTCAGTATCTCGATGCCAACTATGTTGCCACGGGGCATTATGCGAGAGTCGGGATGCTCAATGGTAGATATTTTTTGAAGAAGGGGAGAGATACCAAGAAAGACCAGTCTTATGTGCTCTTTCCCCTTACCCAAGAGCAACTCTCTTATGCCCTCTTTCCGCTTGGTGAATTAACCAAGGGCGATGTCCGTGAAAAGGCCGAAGAGCTAAACCTGAAAACGAAACACAAACCTGAAAGCCAGGAGATCTGTTTTGTGACGGGAAACCGGTATAGTGATCTGGTCGCTGAAAGGGCTGGTATGCAAATTGGTAGAGGAGTGGTGAAAGATAGAGGAGGAAGGATTCTGGGGGAGCATGACGGTATTCACAATTTCACGATTGGGCAGAGAAAGGGATTAGGTATTGCATTCGACAAACCCAGGTATGTTGTGGACATTGATCCTGTACAAAACGTTGTAACGATTGGTACCGCTGAAGAGCTTCTTAAGGATACGTTTGTGGTAGGAGAGGTGAACTGGATTGTGTTTGAAAGCCTGGATACTGAGCTGCGGGCATCCGTTAAGATTCGTTACCAGAATGATGAATCACCGGCAACACTGTATCCTCTTGGAAGGAACCGGGTAAAGGTCGTGTTTCACACACCTCAACGGGCAATCGCACCCGGACAGGCTGCCGTTTTTTACGATGGAGATCTCATTTTAGGGGGGGGGTGGATTGAGAGGGATTGAGGAATCGCTATTAACCTAAGTTCGGAGTCATGAGTTTGAACGAAACAACAACGTAAGACAGTTTATTTTCAGGCGATTATCACACTAATAAACCATTACAGCTTATGAATATGACAATTCTAGACGAGATAACAAGGTTCCTGGGACAGGTGTCAGGCTATATATGGAGCATGCCCTTGGTCATCCTGCTGGTAGGGACAGGTGTCTATTTTAGCATAAGATTGATCTTCCCACAATTGAGAAGGATTGGGCACGGTATAGCGATCACCAGGGGTAGATATGATAATCCGGCAGATGCTGGTGATATTACCCATTTTCAGGCTCTCTGTGCCGCACTTTCTGCAACGGTTGGAGTAGGTAATATTGCCGGTGTGGCTATTGCCATCCATACCGGTGGGCCAGGAGCACTTTTTTGGATGTGGGTGGCGGCCTTTTTTGGTATGGTCACCAAGTTTGCCGAGTGTACGCTTGCACAGAAGTATCGTGTCGTCCATAGCGACGGGACGGTAAGCGGAGGGCCAATGTATTATATCGAAAAGGGGTTGGGAAGCAACTTCAAGTGGCTGGCCATACTCTTTGCTTCATGTGGTCTTATTGCCACCTTTGGCGGTGGTAATATGGTACAGTCAAATTCAATGACCATCGCCTTTGTTGACCATTTTGCTACGCAAAAATATAGTGAAGAGACACCACTATCTCTCTTAAATCAAGGGAGGGAGATTAGTGGAGTTGAGGGTGCAGATCTTTTTATAGATGTGAGTGATGGACGTTCACTGGGAATTGATGTCACAGACAATGATTCTGTAGGTGATTTTTTACAAAACATCAACAATCATCCAGATAATAAACCACAGTTCGTCTCGGCACAGATCGCCATGGCCAAAGATCGAATCGAGATCATAGATTTGACTCAGGGTAATCGCCCCTTTGTGCTGCGATCACCAGGCGGTATGAGAATATTGAAAGAGCTGGGATTTATCGATAATGAAGGTGCGCTTATGAGATCGAATGATACAAAGGTGGTCACGTTTGTCCCTGAAAGGATACTTTTGAAATCGATTATCGGGATTATCATCTCTCTGGTCGTTGGTCTTGTCATCATTGGTGGAATTCGGAGGATTGGTAAGGTTGCCGGTAAGCTTGTTCCCTTTATGTCTTCTATCTATGTGGCTGGTGCTCTCTTTATCATTTGCTGCCATTTTACTCACATCCCTCACGCATTTGGTCTGATTTTCAAACACGCGTTTACACCTACTTCGGCAATTGGTGGCTTTGCTGGTGCGACAGTTTTGTATACCATTACGTGGGGGGTAAGGAGGGCGGCGTTTTCCAATGAAGCGGGTCTGGGAAGTGCCCCGATTGCCCATGCGGCAGCCAAGACAAAGGAGCCGGTACGTGAGGGGCTCGTTGCAATGTTGGGACCACTGATTGACACCATCATAATCTGTACTATGACCGCTCTCGTAATTATCATAACAGGGGAGTGGATGAGTGAGGCCGATTCCTCGGTATTGACAAAGAATGCCTTCAGTTCGGGGATACCCTACTTTGGAGGTACAATTGTCGCTATTGGTCTGATCTTGTTTGCCGTTTCAACGGCCATAAGCTGGTCGTACTATGGTGACCGTTGTGCGGAATATCTTTTTGGGGAAGGGGCCATAATACCCTATCGGTGGGTATATGTTGCTGCCCTTTTTGTGGGTGCGGTAATGAAATTAGAGTTTGTCTGGAATTTCTCTGATATCACGTTAGGTCTGATGGCACTACCGAACCTTATTGCAATAATTGCATTGAGCGGGGTTGTGGCAAGTCTGACAAAAGATTATTTTTCTCGCAGGCATATTCGGTTTAAATAGTGTTTGAACGAAAATCACACATCTACTGCGTTGCTGTGAAAATCTCGCAATCCTCACGTACTTGAGTACGTTCCGGTTACGAAATTTTTACGCGTCTTGTATCTGGGTCATTTTCGTTCAAACACTAGGGTTCCGTTCAAGCAATATATAGTCAGTAATCTTTCATTTTTAAGGAAAAGTTTGAAAACCGTTTGTTTTCATTTAATAACCTGGCCTGGTAAGGTTGAGTGAACAGATGCAAGAAAATTATGATGTGGTAATTGTGGGAGCAGGTCCTTCCGGTGCGATGACAGCACGGGTACTGGTAGAGAGGGGCTTGAAGGTTCTGATAATTGAGAAAAAGAGACTTCCCCGATACAAGATATGCTCCGGAATCATCTTCAGGAAATCGCAAGATATAACGGACAAATATTTTGGGGAAATTCCGAAATCTGCCTATGTGAAGCCCGAGCTTCTGCAAGGAGTTCGGATGTGGGATTGTGATGGGGGATACCGTGATATGCCATTCATCAAGGATGGGAGGGGGGCACCAAACGTGTGGCGTTCGGAATTTGACAATTGGCTGGTTTGCGGCTCAGGTGCAGAGGTAAAGGACCTTCTCAAACTGGTAGATTTTGATGTCGAAAGCGACTCAATAGTACTCAGATGTCGTGATTTGAGAGAAAATGTGGAGGTTCGAGTTACCGGTAAATACCTGGTTAGTGCTGAGGGGGGCAAGTCCCTGATTCGGGCTGAACTTGATCCGGAGTTTGAAAATGGATTGAGATGGTTTGTTGCATATCAAAACTATTATGAAGGTGATTCCGAACTCGATTCCAATTTCTATCACGGTTTTCTCGATCCACAATACGGTGATGTCTATGCTTGGTTTAGTGTGAAAGACGGGTTACAGATATTTGGTACTGCGGTAAAGAGGGGGGGAATAATTGCCCCGTATCTCTTGAAATTTACTGAATTTTTACAGAATAGATTCGGTCTTAAACTCAAGAAGATGGTTCGCAAGTCGGGTTGTGTAGGCAATAATATGTGCCCGGAGGGGAAATTTTACCTGGGGAAGGGGAACGTGCTGCTTGTTGGAGAGGCGGCTGGGTTCTTGAACGCCTTCGGTGAGGGGATCTCCTGTGCGTTGACATCTGGCATATGTGCCGGAGAGGCCATAAGTAAAGGTTTTGATTCCGGGGAGAGTGCAGTCTCTCTATACACGGAGCTTACGAAACATGAGAGAAGGCTCACCAAAGTATCATGGCGGATGGGAGCAAAGATGGCAGGCAGAGATCTCATGCCGATATGAGGGAGAATATACTATCACAATATTAATCGTATCACTGATAATAATGTTTATAGGGTTGGCGGGGATAGTGCTTCCTATCATTCCGAGCACACCCGTCATCTGGTGTGGAGCATTTCTCTACGCCTTCTTCGATGGATTTCATAGTATAACCTGGATGATGCTCATAATCTTTGCTCTCTTGACCATATTCTCCTTAATACTCGATTACTTTGGGGGTATTATCGGGGCAAAGAAATTTGGAGCAACCAGGTGGGGTATTATTGGGTCCATTATAGGGGGTATTGCGGGCTTTTTTGTGGGTGGCTTGATCGGCTTAATCTTTGGCCCCTTTTTCGGTGCAGTGCTGTTTGAGATACTGTTTGGCAAGGATTTTAAGACGGCCTTTAAATCGGGGGTTGGTACCATAGTCGGTTTTCTCGGTGGGGCAATTGCGAAGCTCGTCATCAGTGTTGTTATGATTGGGATTTTTGTTTGGAAGGTGTTTTAACCTTAGGCTCATAATAAAATCATTCGTCCAGAGGGCTCCTCACACCAAGTACATTTTTTGTTGCAACATGAGTGTAGATCATGGTGGTTTGAAGGTTTCTGTGTCCGAGCAGCTCCTGGATTGTCCTGATGTCATACCCATTTTCCAGAAGATGTGTTGCAAAACTGTGTCGTAGGGTATGTACCGATGCCGGTTTTGTGATACCACTTTTCATTACAGCACTCTTAAAAGTCTTCTGTAGAGATGCGGGATGCATGTGATGACGGCGAACCGTATGGGTACGTGGATCTACCGAGAGGGATTGGGAAGGAAAAGCCCAGAACCAGCCCCACTCCTTCCCGGCATTTGGATATTTCCTATCCAGGGCGTCAGGAAGGTAAACGCCATTAATACCGTTCTTTCTGTCCTGTTCGTACAGAATCCTTACTTGAGAAATGTGGGTAACAAGGTCGTCCTTAATCGATTCGGGAAGAACGGTTCGTCGATCTCTATCACCCTTTCCAGACCGGACTACAACAATTTCTTGCTCGATATCTATATCCTTTATTCGCAAACTCAGACATTCGTTCAACCTGAGTCCACAACCGTAAATCAGCTTCACCATAAGGCGATAGATTCCTGACAGACTATCAAATAATGTGCGTATCTCTTTTAAGGTAAGAACTACCGGCAGGCGTCTTTTGGATACCGCCCTGACCGAGTTCAATTCCTTATCTCCTATTGTCTTATCCAGTACATGCCGGTAAACAAATACCAGTGCGTTCAATGCCTGGTTCTGGGTGGATGAAGATACCCTCCGTTCAATTGTAAGAAAACTGAGAAAGTGTTGGATATCACTACCAGTCAATTCCGAATGTTTCTTCCCATTGATAAACTTCAAGAAGGTACGCAGCCATGAAATGTATGTCTTCTCGGTGTTATATGATCGGTGCTTAAGGCGAAGCACATCTCTTGTCCTTTTTTCCAGAAGGTTACTCTCTTCTTCGATCATTGGAGACTTATCAGATCCATTTTGTTGTAATGAGGAGAGAAAATGGAGATAGAGCCTCAAGGCGTTATCAGCCTGCTTTACCTGCCACTCCTCATGATTTCTCGCCAGATGTTTCAGGAAGTGTCTCTTCTGTTCAAGATTCAAAATCACTGAATCGGGTTCATTGAGAAATGAATAGCAATCTGAAATCCATTTCAGATAATAAGGAACGTGCTTTTCCTTAACAAGGGACTTGTTAATGATATGATTTTTGAACGGTAGAAGCATAACAGTTTAAGACAATTAAGATTATTCTGTATAATAATAAAATTAAAAGCATTTTATAGAACAATATATCAATGTCAAGGTCAAATAACGAGAATTAAACTTGACTTTCGTCATATGCAACGATAATATGCCGTCAGATATAGAATAAATATAAAAGTTTAGGAGAACTTAAGAACAGTGTATCCGTCGGAATATTATTCTCTCTATCCTCCCTTTCCTAGAGAGGATCAAATTTTTGTTGCTATGAGTTTTTCCGGCTCATTTAAATCGCGCTGGAAAAAAGTGATTGAGCCGGCAGTTGGTCGAGTTACTATTAATGATAGAAAACTAGAAGCGCATCGCGTTGATACGAAAACAATAAGCGATTCCATCCTCACTGAGATTCTCACAGGTATTTCCAGAAGCCGTCTTGTATTAGCTGATATTACTTCAATCGGTAGGGTAGATGATAGGCCAGTAAGAAATGGAAATGTCCTTTATGAAGTAGGGCTTGCTCAAGCAGTGCGCTTGCCTGAAGAAGTGCTACTTTTTCGTTCTGACAATGATCCACTTCTATTTGACGTCTCTAATATCCGTGTTAATTCATATTATCCAGATAACGAGCCAGAAAAGGCAAAAGAAGTAATCATTGACGCAATCTTATCTGCCTTTAAAGAGATAGATTCAAAAAAACGTCTTACGGTACAGCGTTTCGCTGAAACACTTGATTATCCAAGTTGGTGGTTATTAGTCGTAGCTTATACTCAAAATGGAATATCTCACCCTGCTCAAAAAACAATGAGGCAGATGCTCGGCTCATTATCACAATCACAATCCATTAGAAAATTGCTAGAAATCGGAGCACTAAGGTCAGAGTTCCAAAAAGTAACACCAGAAGCGCTCAAAGAAAGCGGCAATAGTGATGATTCTGGACTGATTGTACGTTACAAAAGCACAGAACTTGGTGCGGCCATATTCGAATATGCCTCAAACGAGGTAGGTATACTTCAACCAGAAATGGTTAAGTATATGGAAGAAAGGCTATCAACAACTAAACAAAATGGCACGAAAAGCAATCTCACATAACCATCACTTTCACCCGTCGCAAAAAGACGCGCGAGTGAAGTAAAACGTTAGGTGCCGTAAAAACAGAGGAAATCATAATGATACAAAGCATTACGTTTATGGTCTCTAAAATCATAATTCAGAAAGACGAGTACAAAACTTCTGCTGGTAATATCGGCGAAACAGAGTTTTGGAAAAGTAATGAAAATCAGGCCGAAGTGTTGCAATTTAAACGAGTAATCGCTGCCTGCCGTGTAGAGGGGCCATTTTCTCCGGTAGATGTTGAACTTATAGTATCTTTGCGAGCGGGGTATGTTCGTGTGCGAGTCTTGAATAAAGACGATGGACATGATGCAGGAGGAGTGGCAAAACTTTTACAGTTTCTATTTGCGCGCCTTCACCACACGCCGGGCTACAACTCAAAAGGTGCTTTTTCTCCGATGACGAGCAGAGATCCACGAAAGTACATGCTATGTAAAACATATGATTCTCACTGGCTTATTGCTACATTGCATGAAGTAAAGGATGAAAAAAGTATGAGTTTTTCTTTAGAAGGTCATGAGTTAAATGAGCTCATTGCAGAATCAAAGGAGAGCACCTAACAAGCGGTTCCAGTGGAAATAATTTGTGCCACTTTGCTCTGCAATTTTTTTCACTGAACCGGGCGTTCCTTCCGACCGTGGACGGTCGGCTCCCAATTTTTTGCTTGACGAATGACGTCAGTCGTCATAAACTGTGGTAATGATAAAAACTTTCAAGTGCAAGAACACGGAAAAGCTTTTCAATGACTTGGATGTTAAAAAGTTCGGAAGCATTTCCAGGATTGCGAGAGTAAAACTTGAAGTTCTCAATGCAGCCGTTTCTCTAAACAGCCTAAGAATTCCCCCAGGAAATAGACTTAAACAATTAAAAGGCAATAGAAAGGGCCAACACAGCATAAGAATAAATGATAAATGGCGTATTTGCTTTGTATGGAAGAGTGAAAATGCCACTGAAGTAGAGATTGTTGATTATCAGAAGGGGTAAAAAAATGACAAAACAATTATCTCCAATCACTCCAGGCGATGTGCTATTAGAAGAATTTCTCAAGCCAATGAAAATTACTCAAAATCAGTTGGCAAAAGATATTAATGTACCAGCTAACCGGGTTAGTCAAATCATTCATGGTAGAAGAGAAATCACTGCAGATACTGCGCTACGACTTGGTAAGTATTTCGGGATAGAACCTGAGTTCTGGCTTAATTTACAGGTTCGATATAATATGAAAATAACCAGAAGTAAGGCAGGGGAGGAAATCGAGAGAGAAGTAAAGGTACACTTTCCCAAAACCGAAGCACACAATTTAGCAACAGCATAATTTCTTGATTTTACAGCACTAATCAGAGACAAAGCCGAACAAGACAATCAACCAGACTGCGTTACCTTCCGGTTCGATCTAAAGTTGATCGTCTTCGGGTAGTTTTTTGGTAGTTGATAGTCCGTACCAACAATCCTCTTGCTGATTATCTCAACGTTCCTCCCGACCGTGGGCTGTCGGGACGTTCACCTAAAAATTTGGAGCACTAAAATGAATAAGAATCCATTCCAAGGATCTTGGGAGATTATAGAAACTGAGATGTGGGAAAAGGAAGATCTAGACCTGACTGAAACTGCCTACATCCTCTTTGATGGAGACACCGGTAATTTTCATTTTCTTTGCGTGGATGGTCAAATGGATGTGGAGTACACCGGGGAAAGAGCAGAATTCAGTTGGTTCGGAAACGACGAGAATGATACTGCGAGTGGCCGTGGTTGGGCTGTTGTGAAGGGAGGGAAATTACACGGTAAGATTTATTTTCATCACAGTGATGATTCAACCTTCATTGCAACTAAAATGTAACGGTGCTAGCAATAACATCTGTCTGACATGGTTTCGCTGCCACTACACCACATAGCTTATGCAGGAGTTATGTGAATCGCATTATTTAATTTGTTTATTTAACTTATTGCCACCGTAAGGAGGATATTGTGAATACTTGTTTCCAGACTCAAGAGGTTATAAATATTGACATCGGCTCAGAATTTAGTGAAGTTATTGTACAGAATATACCTGGTGATAAAATGTTTGTAATCGAGTGTATAGGTATTAATGGTTTTACTGCGAAAGGAGTAGATTTGTATATATCTCTTAATATCGACACTAATATTTACCCGATATCAGTTACTGGAAGTGTACCGTTTAACGATCCTGATTATCCATGGAGGGTCTTTGGAAGCCAACAAGTAAGGATCTATGTAAAACCGGGTCAAGAAATTACACTCCATGCTTATCGTAAAGATATTAATTTTACTGGCAGAATCTTTGTTGCTCTGTCTGGATTTCTTATAGACGTGGAAGCACCGGTGAGTCCTAAAAACTTAACTATTGAGTGATGATTTCATAGTCCATTACGCGTCCTTATGAAATCCCAGGAAAAAAGAGTCACTGGGAAAAAGTCAAAAGGGGTTCTCAAAAGGCAAAGTGTAAAAAGTGTCTCAATAGATGATTCCTTTGTGTCCCAATCCGATTTCCATATTCCTACGGCGAACCCGTGAACGGTATAAGGAATTATTAAATACTCTCTTTGCCCAAAAGTTCCCAGATCTTCCGGTGAATCGCTTGTGCAGTGTTAGGGGTTATCTGGTGGTTTATGGTAATTGCCGGAAACATCCCAATACCACGCTCTCTAGCATGCTGCTGGTCTTTTGCAATCTGGGCCTCAACATCGATTAAGTTGATAGATGCCTTTGTCTGTTCTTGGGTCTGTCCATGTCTAGCAGCGAGTTGGATGAGGGTATCCCAATCCCACGGGCCCTGATGGTTGATCATGGCCTCTTGTACGACGCTGTATTTCCCATCCAATCGTGCGCACTCAACGAGTTTAAGCGCTCGGAGAGCTTCCCGGGTCAATCCTGGTGCTCTGAGAACAATCCGAAACTGATGAAGCTCTTTGGAGACCTGTTTGACCATTTTCCAAACTTTTGCTAAATTGGGATCTGTATAGTCGGCAAAGACATCAATGATGATCGGACTATTGAGGTCCATAACAATCGCTTCTGGTTTTCGTCCTCCTTCAAGACTTTCAAGGACATAGGAGATCTCGTTCTTTCCTGCACTGCATCCAAAACAGGCTGGTGGATTGGGACTTCCCGGTAAGAATCTCCCACACTGGCATGGACAAAATCTCTCAGCGAGGATTTCATTGGCCGTTTCCATAATTTTTTGAAGATCGCCTTCGTCTGTTTCCGCTTTACAGGTACTTAACATAGCATGTGATCCGAAAACTCCGACAATTAATGCTGCCATATATAATAGAGATAAAAAACTTTTAGCTGCCATGCTCTCTTTTATGAATTTTTCTCTGTTCAACATCTTTTCAAAACCCAATAATTGTGATAAATTGTAGTATAAGGCTGTCTCTTTTGATTGAATCTGTTCCTTTGCTGTTACTCAAAATTTGTAGTTTCCAGTTTCAGGACGACACTGAAAGGTAAACAGTTAAATGTCAGTAACTCAATCCTTACGGCTGGCACCACTTCTAATATTTGCCCACAAGGTTAATGCGAGAACCGCAAATATCAATACAGATATCATCATATCATATGATTCCATCCATTTAAAACCTATTTTGAGGCTATCAATCAACGATTTGTTGTAAGATGCCACCAAAGCTAATCCTACACCAATGAGTGCACTGCCTGCTATCAGGCCGGAACTGAAGAGTACACCATTTTCACGGCTATTCTTTAGTTGGTTCTCATTGAATTTTCTTTCCGTTAAGTATCGAAGAACACCTCCTACCATGATGGGCGTCGTGAGGTAGAGGGGGAGATAGAGACCGACTGCAAAGGGTAACGAACGGACTCCAACAAGCTCTACAATTGCAGCCAGGAATATACCCATAATAACAAAATTCCATGGAAGATCTCCCGTAATTACTCCTTTTACCACCAGTGACATGAGTGTCGCCTGGGGTGCAGGCAACGATTCTGAACCAATTCCTATTCCCTTGTGCAGTCGTAAAAGCACCCACCCAACAAAGATTG
Source organism: Candidatus Scalinduaceae bacterium (assembly GCA_965222815.1). GTDB lineage: Bacteria > Planctomycetota > Brocadiia > Brocadiales > Scalinduaceae > SCAELEC01. Next base: position 1,027,965 of record CBDCUS010000014.1, on the reverse strand, counting down.
CCGATGTCAACACACCGACAAATTCACCCACCTGCTGTTTCCACGGTGTTGCACCGATAAGAAAGCCGGTCTTTAAGTCCTGAGAGGTATCTCCCGCTATTGCAATTGATATGCATACGACTGCTCCTACGCTCAAAGCTATTACGAGGTGTTGGTCGGTAGTCCATCCCATCAGGACAAAGACCAGACTAGTTAGGAGGAGGGTCGTAATCGTCATTCCTGATACGGGATTTGAGGATGAACCGATAAGGCCGACGATCCTTGATGATACCGTTACGAAGAAGAGTGAAAATATGACCATGAGAAATGCAACAAGGAGATTAAGGGCTGTTGGTATGGTTGAAGCGGTCCAGAAGGCAAGGACCAACCAGATGCAGACGGTGAGTATGGCTGCTCCAACAGCGACAATCAACAGAGACAAGTCTCTATCTGTTCGTATCTTCAGCTCATTATTCTCTCCTCTCAGCCGAATGTTTGTTATACCGGTTTGAAACGTTTCGAAGATGGTGGGTAGTGTCCTGATCAGAGTTATCAAACCGCCAAAGGCCACCGCACCTGCTCCAATATATCTGATATAGAAATGCCATATCTCCTTGATACTCATTTGAGATATTAAGGTCTCGGATGGAAAAATAGGTTTGGAGACGCTCTCTCCAATTGCCGTAATGAGGGGGATAATTACGAGCCATGCGAGTGCACCTCCACTCAACATTATGGCAGAAATTCGAGGACCTATAATATAACCTACTCCGAGAAGCGCGGGAGTGATTTCTCCCGGTATTTTTGCCCCCTTGTAAAAAGGGATTTCCCAGGATGGTCTGGAATTCCAGAGTTTGAGGCCGTTCATCAAGAATTCATAGAGACTGCCAATGGCTAATCCGAGAAAAACCGTCTTGGCCTCCGCTCCTCCTTTATCACCCGCAACCAAGACTTCTGCACAAGCGGTACCCTCTGGATAGGGGAGTCGACCGTGTTGATTGCAAATAAGGAGTTTTCTAAGGGGTATCATGAAAAGAACCCCCAACCATCCACCAAGAATTGAGAAAACGAATACCTTCGTTAGCTCCGGTTTCATACCCCAAATGATGAGGGCCGGAAAGGTAAAAATAACACCAGCAGCCAGCGATTCACCGGCAGAGCCTACGGTTTGAACCATATTGTTTTCAAGTATGCTTCCTTTTCCAATGATACGAAAGATTGCGACAGCCATAACAGCTACAGGTATAGATGCGCTTACGGTTAAACCTACCTTGAGGCCGACATACGCATTGGCGGCTGCAAACAGTACCCCCAAAATTGTTCCTGTGAAAAGTGCCCTGAAGGTGAATTCGGGAAGGAACTCCTCTTTTCCAATGTACGGCCGATACTCCTTACCGGGGACTTCCTTGTAGGCATCTGCAGAAAGCGTTCTCTTCTCTTTACTCATGGATTTTATCTATCAGTTACGTAGAGGGTGAACGGATACTAACTATCTACTGCATTATGGAAAATTCCATAATCCTAAAGTACATCAGTTCTTTTCGGTTACGAAATCAACGCGCCCTTGTATCTAAACAGTTTTAGTTCGAATACTGCGTTTCTGTTCAAGTACGAAGTTGAGACATGACAGGTTTGAGTGGTAGGGGCATTCATCAGTAATCAGGACTGGGAGAGGTACATTGCACGGAATGCTAACGTACCGTATATTTCGCCTGGTAAAGTCGATTAGGTGGTGCCTTTATGAATTTTATGGTCTTTGATATTGTTTCGTACAAATAAACTATTCGAGTGGTTGCAGAGACGCCATCAATCAGCTGTAGACTCAATTAAGAAGTCATAACAGTTGTCTCTGATTTCAGCATTCGCTCTCTGCTTCATTGCTTCCCGGGGGTGTTGGTTAAGGTGACCACTGATTCCATAGATATCATTAAATCCCCACTCAATCTGCTTACGAAGAGATACCATCTCTTCTTGAATCACCTTGTATAAGGGTCTGACATCAAATTTCGGATTCTTTAAGAAATTAAGGAGGAGTTCCAAATTACAGTTACCGGCACCCCGGCCTATACCGTTAATGGTTGCATCGAGGAGATTTACACCATCGATAATTGCCTGTTGTGTATTGGAAAAGGCGAGTTGCTGGTTGTTGTGGGCATGGAAACCCAACTCCTTATTTGGGGCGTGATCTTTATAGAGCTTCAGATAGCTCGTAACCTGCTCTGAATAGAAGGCTCCATAGCTATCAACCAGGTAGAGGTAATCCACCTCTTTGGCTTCATTAGCCTGTTCTAAAGCCTCAATTAGTTCGGTCTCTATAACAGCAGAAGATGCCATAATGTTGATGGTGGTTTCGTAACCAAGATCCTTGGTTCGTTTTGCTAAATAGAGTCCCTTATCGATGTCTGGAACATAGCAGGCGGTACGGATCATCCCAACAACGCTCTGTTCTGCCGGAAGAAGCGATTCAATATCTACTCTCCCAACATCGAACATCACGGTCAAAACCGGAGGATTTTCGCACTCATAAGACTCAACCACTTGCCTGAGATCCTCCTCATCACAAAAGTTCCATCTCCCATACTTCTCACGTGTATACTCCTCGCTCTCACACAGTTTTTTTCCAATCTCCATGTAGTCTACACCGGCATCACAGGTGGCGCGATATATAGCTTTCACAAAATCCATGGTAAAGTGGTAATTATTGATCAGACCACCATCTCTAATGCTGCAATCTAAAACCTTAATTTTCTTTCTATACATCTCCGCAACTCCTGTAAAAAAAAAACATCAAACAACTACATGAAAATTTCATAAATGGCATTTTAGCGTAAAGGGGTACGAAAAAACAAGTATTTTTCCGTTATGACTCGGTAAAAGCGATCTTTTCATGGAGGGGAAATCGGTTTCTGAAAACTGAAAACCACTTCATAATGGGTGTATCTGATTATATAATTGAATATTAACCCTAAACTGATATAATTCCAAAAATTAAATTTAATAAGAATAATTTACACTTTTTAGAGAGTTCTCGATGCTTCATGTCTCCGTTGTCTGTTTTTCTGCATTCTTAACATGAATAAGCGATAGAGGGGAACTCATTGGTAATGGATACAGGGAAGAAGAGGTATATTAAGGCACCGCTTGGTATGAAGGATCTCTTTCCGGAGGAGAGAGTCTTATGGAACGAGATAGAAAGTGTAGCCAGGGAAGAGTTTGAATTGAGTGGATATTACGAGATAAGGACCCCGGTTTTTGAAGATACACGTCTTTTTGTCAGAAGTATTGGAGAGACATCGGATATTGTAGAGAAAGAGATGTACACGTTTGGAGATACAACTGATTCCATGATTACGCTCCGCCCTGAGAACACTGCGCCTGTTATGCGTGCATATCTCGAATATGAGCTTCATAAATCAAAAAAGTTTCAGAAATTTTACTATATAGGGCCAATGTTTAGAAAAGAGCGACCACAAGCAGGTAGGTTGAGGCAATTTCATCAGATGGGTGTTGAGGCGGTAGGTTCTTACGATCCGTTACTCGATGTTGAGACCATAAAGGTTGCAACGAGGGTTTATGACCGGCTGGGACTGTCCGGTTATAAGGTTAAGGTTAATTCTATCGGATGTGAAAAGTGTAGACCCGGTTTTAGGAATCTTTTGAAAGAAGAGCTACAAAGATACAAAGAGGATCTCTGCGAACTCTGTCAGGCACGTATCGAAAGGAACGTCTTCAGGGTACTTGACTGCAAAAAGAAAAAATGTAGGGAGATCTGTAATAATGTATCAAGCATAGAAAATCATATCTGTAACGGATGCCAGGAGCACTTCACAACGGTAAAGAACACTCTTGATGATATCCATCTTGAGTATATGGTTGATCAAAATCTTGTTCGGGGATTAGACTATTATACGAAGACAGTTTATGAAATTACCCATCCCGCGATGGGTGCAAGGGACACTATTTGTGCCGGTGGACGCTATGATAACTTGATATCCGATATTGGGGGACCTTCGATAGGTGCAGTTGGTTTTGCTGCGGGGATTGAGGCCTCGTTGATTGCTCTCATGAAGACGAGAAAGAGTGAATCTCAATCCGAAAACCCACCTATTGTACTGGACACTTACCTTGTCTCAATTGGCAGTGAGACCAGGAGTTATTGTTTCCGGTTACTGAACAGTCTCCGGCATGCAGGTGTATCAGTTGACATGGACTATGAGAGTCGAAGTCCAAAGGCCCAGATGAGAATGGCCAATAAGATCGGAGCAAAGTTTACTATAGTTATTGGACCAGAAGAGTTGGAAAAAGGCGTAATCAAGTTAAAGCATATGGAGACGGGTGAGGAGAAGTTGGCCAAGGATCCAGGAGAAGTAATAAAAATTATTCGTGAATGAACACGGTTCATTGTGTACGGTACGTCACTACCTGAGAGAATATCTTCAATAATGATTATCCGGGTTTACGCTGTATATATAAATAGAGAAGGAATAGATAAATGACTGATTTAAAAAGGACCCATACGTGCGGGCAATTAAGAAAGAGTGATGCAGGGAGTGAGGTTGTGCTTTCAGGTTGGGTTGATACGAGAAGGGATCACGGGGGAGTAATTTTTATCGATTTGCGCGATAGATATGGTAAGTCGCAGATTGTATTTAATCCAGAGCGTAATCGAGAGACTCATGAAAGGGCCTCTGGTCTTAGATCAGAATATGTTATCGCCGTAAAGGGGAAGGTTTCTGAAAGACCTGAAGGTATGACAAATCCTGACCTGAATACCGGTGAGATTGAAGTATTTGTAGACACTTTGGAACTGTTGAATACGAGTGAGACAACACCTTTTGAAATTACGGCCGATACTGAGGTTTCAACAGAGTTGAGGCTCAAGTATCGATATCTTGATCTGAGACGTCCGGTTATGCAAAGGAACATGGTGTTTCGTCATAAAGTTTGCCAAGTTGCCAGGCGTTACTTTGACCGTAATGAGTTTGTTGATATAGAAACACCAATTTTGACCAAAAGCACACCTGAAGGGGCTAGAGACTACCTTGTCCCCAGCAGGATAAACAGAGGGCAATTCTATGCCCTACCACAATCTCCGCAGCTCTTTAAACAGCTATTGATGGTGTCAGGGATGGATCGGTACTATCAGATAGTGAAGTGTTTTCGAGATGAAGATCTACGGGCGCAACGTCAGCCGGAATTCACGCAGCTTGACCTTGAGATGTCATTTGTAAATGAAGATGATATTTTGACTATCATCGAGGGATTGGTGATAGAGATTTTCAGGGAAACGGTGGGGAAGGAGCTTTCTGCCCCCTTCAAAAGGATCACTTACCGAGATGCTATGGATCGTTACGGTTGTGATGCACCTGATTTGAGATTTGGGATGACCATACATGAGATAACTGATATCGGAGAAAAATCTGATTTTAAGGTGTTTCAGTCTGTAGCCAGATCCGGTGGGCAGATAAGGGGAATCAATGCTACCGGCTGTGCAAAATTTTCAAGGAAAGAGATTGACGAGTTTACCACTTTTGTCAACCAATTTGGGGCAAAGGGCCTCGCGTGGTTTAAGGTTGATGAAAATGGATTGACCTCCCAAATTGCAAAGTTCTTTTCTCCGGAGCTTCAGTCTGAAATAATAGAGCGTTTTCATGCGGTGCCGGGGGATCTGCTTCTCTTTGTGGCTGATAAGGAGAGTGTAGTCTCTCAATCACTTGCTCAGCTCCGGCTCACTATTGGAAAAGAGATCGGATTAATGCAGGATGATGAGTTCCATTTTTCCTGGGTCGTTGACTTTCCTCTCCTTGAATACAATGAAGAGGCAGATCGGTACGACTCTCTTCATCATCCATTTACCTCTCCACACCGTGAAGATCTCTCGATCCTGGAAGAGAAGCCACTGGATGTAAGGGCAAGGGCGTATGATCTTGTCTTAAATGGAATTGAACTGGGAGGAGGGAGTATCAGAATACACAGACCCGATGTTCAAAGGAGGATCTTCAGCCTGCTCAATATCGATGAAGCTACGGCACAAAAAAGATTTGGATTCTTGCTAGAGGCATTGAAATATGGTGCGCCACCGCATGGCGGTATCGCTTTGGGTCTGGACCGGATGGTTACACTGCTCCTAAAGCTTGATGATATCAGAGAGGTGATTGCATTCCCGAAAACACAGAAAGCTACCTGCCTTATGGCCGATGCACCTTCAGAGGTAGATGAGAATCAACTCAAAGAGCTGGGGCTCTCACTTCGAAAACCAGATTAAGCAGTGGTTGAACCAAAACTACCCATCTACGGCGTTGCTGTAATAATTCCGCAATCCTCACGTACTTGAGTACGCTCCGGTTACAGAATTTTTACGCGCCTTGTACCTGGGCAGTTTTGGTTCAACCACTAGGTTTGCCTTACACTACTGTGCTGCGGTAAAATAATCAAAAATCGCAAATCGTAATTCGTAAATCTTGAATCCTTATTCTACTCATTCGGGTTAGGTTTCTATAAAACATTCGGAATGTCTCTCCTTTGCACTCCTTATCTTTAGACACGTGGTGGTGAACAGTGACAACGCCAGATTTAGATAAATCGATCCAATTTATAAAAGGTGTTGGTCCAAAGCGGTACAGGACATTGACAAGGTTGGGTATCTACACACCAAGAGACCTCCTCTATTACTTTCCCCGTACATACCAGGATCGTTCTGAAATTAAAAAGATAGCTGAATTGTTAGAGGGAGATACCGCAATGGTAAAAGGAGCGGTATCCCGCATGAGATCTTCTCGTACCAGGGGATGGAAAACAATCTTTGAGATTTCGGTTACTGATGAGACAGACACCCTTATGGTGAAGTGGTTTAATCAACCCTACTTGAAGGAGAAGTTTCAAGTGGGTGATTTGGTACTGCTCTATGGCAGGGTCTCTCGCTATAAAGAGAAGTTGCAGATGACAAACCCTGATCACGAAGTAATTACCGAAGAAGATGACCGTGGGGATAGTTTGGGAATAGTACCCGTATATGCACTAACCGAGGATATGAGCCAGACCCTCTTTCGTAAGTTGGTGACAACAGTTGTAGATGAATCATTGTGTTTGATAGAGGAGTTCTTTCCGGAAGACATAATCCAAAAACAGAAACTCATGCCTGCTGCGAACGCATTAAGAATTGTCCATTTTCCCGATTCCTTCGATGGTTTGAATGAGGCAAAGAGAAGGCTGAAATATGAGGAATTCTTTCTCTTTGAATCTGCTATGGCACTTCAGAAATGCAGGATAAAAGAGGCAGAGGGGTATCAATTTTCCGTAGACCCAGGTATCGAAAATCAAATCCTTAAACTTTTTCCCTTTACCCTTACGAAGAGCCAGGAGAAGGTCATCAACGACGTACAGAGGGATATGTCTAGCCGGAAACCTATGAATCGGCTGCTCCAGGGAGATGTCGGTTCGGGAAAGACTGTTGTGGCGCTGTTTGCATTGCTTGCTGCAATTGCCAATGGGGTACAGTCTGCATTTATGGCACCAACAGAGCTCCTTGCAGAACAGCACTATCGTACCCTTAACCGTTACCTTGCAAATACCGATTTGCGAGTCCTACTCTTGAAAGGGGGATTAAAAATCAAAGAGAGGGGAGAGTGTCTTGATCAGATAAAAAGAGGTGAAGTGGATCTTGTTGTGGGTACGCATGCCCTGATCCAGAAAGATGTTCAATTTAAAAGATTAGGGCTGATAGTTATTGATGAACAGCACAAATTTGGGGTTATGCAGCGTACGAGACTACGGCACAAGGGACACCATCCGCACCCTGATGTTCTCGTAATGACGGCTACTCCCATACCCAGATCACTTTCTTTGACGGTGTTTGGAGATCTCGATGTCTCCACTATTGATGAGTTGCCACCCGGCAGGATACCGGTAAAGACATTTGGGGTAACAGCAAGTAAGCAAAACGATGCGTATGGATTTATTCGTAAGGAGATAGAGAAGGGGCGACAGGCGTATATCGTATACCCTCTGGTCGATGAGTCGGAAAAACTCGAACTCAAGGCTGCGACGGAAGAGGCCAAAATCCTGCAGGAGAAAGTATTCCCTGAATTACGGGTTGGGCTCTTGCATGGACAGTTGAAATCAGACCTGAAGGAGTTCATAATGGCGGATTTTATACGTCACCGATATGATATTCTTGTATCAACTATCGTCATCGAAGTTGGTATCGATGTTCCGAATGCAACTATAATGGCGATTGAACACGCGGAACGATTTGGTCTGGCTCAACTTCACCAATTGAGGGGGAGGATAGGGCGTGGTTCTCACCAATCCTATTGTTTACTCTTTGGGAGGCCGAAGAGCGAGGGAGCACGTAAGAGACTGAAGACAATGGTGGCGACAAACGATGGCTTCAAGATAGCGGAGGAGGACTTAAGGATCAGAGGGCCGGGAGAATTCTTTGGCACAAGACAGCACGGTATTCCTGAATTCAAGATCGGTGACATCATCCATGATCATGTCATTTTAAAGTTGGCACGAGAAGATGCGTTTGCTTTTGTGAACGAAAGGGGGAAGTCACAAGACTCGGAGGATTCTCTATTGATAGAAAAGATTATGGCAAACTTTAAAGACAAACTTGATCTCATACAGATTGGTTAAAAACCCCTATTTTTTAGGGGTTTTTAACATAGCTTCGATGAGTGACTTCAAGGCATCATAGCCAATGGCACCGGAAATTAATCTCCCCTTAATAATTCCGTTTGAAGTAGTAGGGGCGATAACAAAAGAGGGGACACTCTTCAATCCGGTCTTCTGGCCAGCTCTCAGATCATCCTGGACCTCTTTGGCGTACTTACCGCTATCGAGACAGGAGTTGAAGAGGTTTGTATCAAGCCCAAGTTTTTCCGCATGACCCTTAAGTTTTTCGATGGTCAGGTCATGTTGATTTGCAAAGAGGGTGTTATGCATCTCCCAATACCTCCCCTGATCTCCTGCACACTGTGCTGCCTCTGCAGCTTTCTGTGCTCCTTTATGTATGTTGAGAGGGTAATCACGGAAAACGTACTTTACTTTACCACTTTTTATGTATTCACTTTCCAATTTTGAGAGAACAGATTTGGCAAATCTACCACAAAACGTACACTCATAATCTGAAAACTCTAGCAATGTAATCGGTGCATTTTCGTCACCCATAAACGGGTCATTGTCAACGCTAACGGTTACTATCTTTGGTGTCATTCGTTTCGTTATAGCCGTAAGCATCTGTTTGATTGCAGTCACATCTTTCTTTATATCTGAGAGCTCATTATTGATTTGTGATATCTCTTCCTCTAAAATGGTAACAAGGTCCTCTTCAACATCAGCGAATGTAATCGTAGAGAAGCTTATGTTCAAGGAGATGAGTATTATAATTGAGAGAGGTATGAATTTTCTTAAGTCCTTCATATTTAATAGGTAGATCAACATTGAAGAGTTACATTTACAGATTGAAAAAAGTGATTAACTTACACTCACATGAATCGTGTGCATGGCATTTTGGGAAAGACCTAAATTAACGTCCTCAATTTTACTTAATATATTAAACTAAGCAAAGCAAATTAGCTCCGATATAAACATTAAAGCAAAGTGCCATGATAATTCAACTACTTTTTAACTACTTTTGAATATAGATTAAGAAATATCTCTTAATATACCCGTTAAAAAAACATTTTGCAATGGGTTTACAACGATAATGGGTAGAATATTTAGATTTCACTCTATGTCTCTAAATGTCATATTGACTTAAGTGAGATCTTGACTTACAATTGATTGAGGTTTCACTTATGTAAGTGAGTATGTTTCTAAAAGCTATTTTGTTTTTCAATGTTTACTAACTTGTTTCAAATGCTCTGAGTTATTTTAAGGAATGCTATTTTGAAGAGAAGTTGAGGTTTAGATGATTTTTGTGCCTCTTAAAATAGACACGGGTATTTTGGGACTGGAATTAAATAAGATGAAGGGGGAAAAATGGTACATGTTAAACAGATAATTGCTCTGGTAGCGACCGTATGTATAATTGGTGTGGGATTGTCAGGAAATAAAACCGTAGTAGCTGATAATGAAGGGGCAACTACTGGTGGGGGTGTAATTAATGCTGATAGCGCTGAAGGAGTATGCGATTTTATTGGTATCTGTACGACTACGCCTGAGGTGAATCTGCATATATACAGTCATGATGAAAAGTCTTCATCGATTCGACTCGAAGGAAACAGTAAAGTAGATGGATCATACCGAGAATATACAACGATCAAGAGAACGGGAAGTGCATTGAGGTTTATCGATGACGATAAAGGTGAAATTGTTACTATGAAGGAAAATGGTAAAGTTGGTATTGGCAAGACAAACCCTGATTATGAACTTGACGTTGACGGAACTACCCAAACGAAGATTATCAGAATAACCGGAGGTTCCGATCTTTCGGAACAATTTGCTATTGAGAAGCCACATAATCTGAAGGATGCTATCAATGAGGAAGCGTTTTTAATTGAGCCGGGTATGGTAGCCTGTATCGATACCCGGAATCCAGGTAAGCTCTTGATCAGTAATAAACCGTACGATAGGACAGTGGCGGGTATCATTAGTGGAGCTGGAGGAGTTCGATCGGGGATGCTTATGGGGCAGACTGGCTCAATTGCAGACGGTGAATATCCGGTAGCGTTAACCGGACGGGTATATTGCAAGGCCGACGCCTCTGACCAGCCAATTCAGGCAGGAGATTTGCTGACAACTTCCAATACTCCAGGACATGTCATGAAGGTGGACGACTTTGAGAAGGCTCAAGGGGCTACTCTTGGAAAGGCGATGTCATCTTTAGATAAAGGCAGGGGGCTTGTGTTGGTATTGGTGAGTTTACAATAAAATGGAGTTTTAAGGGCTAAAGCCTGAAAAATAAACATTTTCTCAACTTACAATATTATTTTGGGAAAACTGTTTTGTATATGTAAGACACTTAATATAAGAGCTTGCAGCTAATCTGTGCTATAATTGAAACCCTGCAGTTTTCGGATTTGACGGGTGGAGGCAGTACTGGATATCTACCGATGGTTTGGTTTGCGAGCTTCGGGGTGGAAGAAAATACTTCATTTGGACGTGCTGTACGCAATTGCAGAACGTTCTCTTAGTGTGTTAGGAGAGGCTTTCTATTTTCTCCTGATTCCAAAATATCGATTTACAAGAAAAAATATAATAAAACCAATCAAAACCAACTTTAAAAGTGTGCTTGAATCCATCACTTTATCCCCCAAACAGTAAGTGACGTATTGCACCATGATCGTCTACACTTACTGTTTCAAAGAAATTCTATCTTTGTAACTGCATGACATCAATAGAAACAATCTTTACCATTATGGATAAAAATTATATGGCAAAATTTATACCAAAATGATGTGAGATAATGGGAGATATTGGAAGTTGTCACAACATAGAGATAGCTGTGCCTTTATCTAAAGTTAATGGTAGATAGAGGGCATAGTATATTGTATTGATTTGAAATAATTTTTTCAAAATCAGACGTTTGTAAGTCATGATTGATGAAAAGGAAAATGATCATTGTTTCCTATCTCGAATGCATGTTTCTGATATTTATTAGGCAGGTTTCTTCCCCATAATCTGGAATTTCCAATAATTCTTTATTTTGGGAAGAGTTTGCTTAACTCTACTAAATCAACCTGTCTCTGAAGTAGAGACTTTCCAACAGTGAAATCGAGGTACTTTGACTAATTGTAAGCAATTTTATATATAATAATTGCTCAAGATAGTGAGGTTTTTTAGTTGCCTTTTTCACTCTCTTTTACTACCCTTCTCATTATATGGTCCTATCATGGTGTAAAGTTTTTGCCAGATAATTGTTCTCCATCTGTGGTGTTACTATTGTACATTTCAACAAACTCTACCAAACCGTTTGGTTGATGCAAATAAAGAGAGATGCTTTGAAGAGTTAAAGAAAGGTAAGAGTAATTTGATAATATGATATTTGTGTATAAGCAATTATCGTGGAGATACAGCTATGAAAAAAAACGTTAGGAATCCCGATCGATTGAATCTTAAGCAGATGAAGCTCTATCTGTTTAAAGATTGGGGAAGAGCTGTTAAGATTTCAATTACGTTTTGGGTTATAGCCATTCTTATCGGTTGCACAAATATTCCATCCAAAAAAAGTCATCTCGATCATCGCCAGTTGTCGAATGAAGCTAATCGTGAAGTTCAGAAAGAGAGTGATAAAGAGAGGGAAATGGTGAAAGAACTCAAAAATAAGGTTGCTCCACCACAAGCAGGAACGGTTACCCTTTCAAGGAAAACAGAAAGCTATTTAACATACCAAAAGGCGCAAAGGTTTTTAGATAGATATAAGCCTCGCAACTACATTGATAACAAGTTTGAAGATAAGGTAATCAATGGTGGCAAAGTGGTCATTGATCGAGCGACAGGTTTGATCTGGCAGCAATCAGGATCTGATGAGAAAATGGTATATAAGAAAATAAAGAATTATATTGATACGTTAAACCTTACACAATTTGCAGGTTATAGTGACTGGCGCTTACCGACCCTGGATGAATCGGTCTCATTGTTGGAGCAGACCAACTTGAATGGCGATTTATACATAAACCCATCCTTCAACAAAAGACAGACATTAGTCTGGACCTCTGATCTCAATAGCGCTTGGCTCGCCTGGGTTGTCCATTTCAGTGCCGGTGGTTGCAGTCTCAGCAACTTTGAAGACGCACTATTTGTGCGAGCCGTTCGGGGTGGAGAATTATAAGATCACTCGAATCTTATAGTCCTTCTATTGGTCGTTCATTTTGACTCATTACACAAAATTGAAACCATGAAGGTCAGTAGGTGATAACAATGAAGCTTGCCCTGGGGTATAGGCAATTCACAAAAGATACGAGTCTCTGTTGTCGCTATCATAAATTTATATAACCCTTCATATAATTTTTCTGTCTCTACAAACCACCAACAATATTGACAAAAGTCTAGTTTGTTGTCATTTCTCTTAAACACCATTCATATATCAAGCGTAATCAGGTGTTAAATCTGAGATGTTATTACGCCACATTTCTCATTCACTTTTTAATAAAATAGATCCATTCAGGGCATAAAAACACTTGAATATTATTAACATTTTACTACTATCACAAAATCTCTATAAAGCAATTTCCTATCATCTTGTAGCTTTATAAATAATGCCGAAGAAGTATGATATCTTTACACCATGGCTTCTGTAATAGTTGCGTCCATCATATTTCTCTCTTCTTCTTCGATCTCTGTAAATTCTGTTACAATGTGAAACATCGAATTAGGTTGAGGTCTGTCAACCCGGATTACTTTCGCAGTACAATGAATGACAGGCGTGGAGTGAGAAATATCTATTTTTAATTCCAGGTTTGAGTTAGCCCCTAAATCTTCAGGATAACGGAAAAGGGCTCCTCCAGCGCTTATATTCTTTACAGCAACCAAATCCCAGTTGGAGGTAACTGCCGTTTGCTTCTCATCAGGTTTAACTCGGAACCTTACCATATATGGCTTTTCAATTCTTTGATATTTCCTTCTTTCATCAAAATAAAACATAGCAGAATCCTCCTTCTCATTATAAAGATAAACAAATGAATAATTTCACTTTTGTAATAACCTGTCGAAGCATAGTTGATCAGTGTTATTTTGCATTTGGTTTATTACGCAAAACTTGTACCTTTTAAAGTCGAACGATGCCCTCCAAATATTGTTTTAATTAGTATTCGAAAATGGTTTATTGTATTCAAAACGTAATGTGTCTGTCATTTTTATTTACTTAATTGCCACGCCTTAGACTGTATCTAGATGAATTTTAATTAATTAAAAACAGCTTGATTTTCTGATAGACTTGTAAGTTATTTTATTAAGGTATGTTATAATGAGGTTTGATTTTTTTCAATGTTTGGTATGAACGTAAGGCTGCTGTGTTTAATATCTTGAAAAATTAGGGAATTTACGAGGAGTGAGATTAAAAATTTTTCTGATTGATACCTGCATGTATATAAAAAAAATTTGTTTTATCTTGTATTTTTGTTCTTCTATATAAAGTTTTTAGGTGTTGTTGTTGCGCTTTTAAGCAGAGAGTTGACAATATTAACAGGGCAGTGTAAGGAAGAATATTCCGTTTGCATGCACAAGGATCCTATTTGATAATAGTATATAACTTGTAAATAAAATAATAAAAAAGCAACAATAGGATACAAAGCAATATGGTACCTATTTTCCTTCGATCTCAGATCGGGTCTTTTGTTCGATATCGAACAAAAGACCCTCTGTCCAAGTACTTTGACACTGCGGGCATTTGCCAGGTTTGTGTAATTTGTCTTTATGAAATGTAATGTTACATTTACGGCAGTATGCTGGTGTAAGTGCAACTACCAGACGATAATCGGCATGCTTAAAGCTCTTGATAAGGTGCCTTAGGTCATCTTCCACATTTTTTTGAGATATCTCCAAATGTCTGGCGACTTCAACCAGATCCATGGAGTTATTTCGGAGTAGTTCAAACAGGTCTTTGCGTAACATGAAATATTTTGCTAATTGAAATTTGATAGCGACGGTCACGCTACCTTATGTGAGATCCGCGCATACAATTTGTTACGGTTTTAACATGCTGTTTTTTACATGCTACCCGGTGAAAGTTATTTACGCGGAGAAATTTCATCCACTTATTCATATAATTTAAACCCATCATTTTTTTTAGTCTTTGCTTTTTTTTTCATTTCAAATTATCCTTAAAGTCTTCTTTCAAAATCTCTATAAACCTTAGTTTATTTAATTATCGGCTTCTACGATGATTTCTAAGGAGATTATTTAACTTTAGGTTTGTGCTTCAAAGGTGATAGAGGTGAATTGACCGTAGACCAGGCAACTGAGATTTTTGGGAATATGAGAAGTGCGTTAATTGGTGCGAAACAGAGGGGTATGGAGAAGGAATTGGAAGAGGTTCAGAAGCAAGAGAAGGGGGTATAGCAATGTCGCAGGAGATTGGATTGCTATATCTTAAAGTTCCCAGGAGATCCTCCTTTTAAACACCCCTTACATACTTACCATGATTCTTAAGAAAAACTTACTAAGGAGAAACTACGGTTTGAACAATTGATAGCTGACAATAATCATAGATTCGACACTTGGCTGGATAATTTAGAAGAACCCTTCTCTTTTGCAGAGACAGCAAAAGAACGATTTGAATCTGGTAATTTTTTGGTAAAGAGAGAGATACTGGCTTGTTTAGGTTCGAACCTCATTCTCATGGACAGGAAACTCAATATAAAGCTACAAGAGCCGTTTTCTATATTTATAGAGTATGGTCCTAAGCTGAAAGTGATTCACAACAGGTTAGAACCCCTCGAAGATCAATCAGATCGAGAGGTTATGGGAACTTTATACGTTGAAAGTGAAATGATGGGTGAGCGAGGGGATTCGAACCCCCGACCCCCAGGACCACAACCTGGTGCTCTAACCAACTGAGCTACGCCCACCATTTAATATCCGAAACACAGGTACGCCAGGAAGGATTCGAACCCTCGACCCTCGGATTAGAAATCCGATGCTCTATCCGGCTGAGCTACTGGCGCAGTTAAAAAAGTTGGTCAAGACGAGAGGTTTGGACCTTAGGCTTCCTGCACCAAAAGCAGGAAAGAACCAATTTACGTTATTTTTTAACCTCCTGGTATCGTGTTTATTGTGACTGTTACCACTTATACCATAATAGCTTAAGACTTTCAAGTATTTTCTAATATTTCCTAAATGTTACAGCCATTTCCGTAGGGTTGGGTGATCATTTCAGCATAGGTAACACACTTGGATGTGATGTTAACCGTATAAATCACAATTTCCTGGTTTGCTTGGAGGTAGTTTTGAATAATAAAATACTAACGTGTTTTCGCTCTGATATTTGTGAGAATGTGAGAAAGTCAGCTTCAATCAACTATTATTTTGATTATGTTGCTTTTGGAGGTAGAGCTCTACCATAATCCTCGCATCATTACTCAGCAAGTCACAGTTATCCTTAATCTTCCAATGTTTTATGGTTTTCTTAATCGTAGCATACGCTGATCCGTAGTTCTTATTGTGGATGTCTTGATTAATTGCGCACGCAATACTTGTGATTTTTTCCATATTCGAACTTTTTCTCTATTTTAAAGTGAAAAAGCTTGCCTCTCCAACAAATGAGAGGCAAGCCAAAAACAGGGAGACAACATGACGATTTATTATCACAAAAGATGTACCAAAGTAAAGCTTGTGCCAAAGAATTGTCATAAGTTATGGTAAGATTCTCTGCCTTAGCTAGTTAGCTCGATGATCATGAATCACAATATCGGGTAGAGTGTGGGGTTTGTGTAGTGATTTGGTTTCTATGATCTCATTATGAGACGGTAACAATTGATGAAAGATAAGGCGTAGTTAAAAGAGGTATTGCTTGCTTCCAAG
Source organism: Candidatus Scalinduaceae bacterium (assembly GCA_965222815.1). Taxonomy (GTDB): domain Bacteria; phylum Planctomycetota; class Brocadiia; order Brocadiales; family Scalinduaceae; genus SCAELEC01. Next base: position 1,011,522 of record CBDCUS010000014.1, on the reverse strand, counting down.
GTCTTACAGTGATCGGACTCGTAAGTTTTTATCCATTACTATCTGTTAAGGTAGCTTTTCCAGGCTATTTTAAAAAGAGACCAGATATTTACTCAGTTGCAGGATTGTCCGGGTATGAAGACATTAATAGCGCACAAAGGTATGCTCATCTGGGCCCGGAAATACTACGATCAACGATCCAGAAATTAAATTTAGGTGATAATATGGCGACAGTGGAAAAATGGGATTGATCAAGGTTTTGTAAGTTCTTGATATGAATGGTCGGGGCGAGAGGATTTGAACCTCCGACCTCCTGCTCCCAAGGCAGGCGCGCTAAACCAAGCTGCGCTACGCCCCGAATATTGCTCTTCAATTCTACGTTATTATAAATTGGTCTATGTAATTAAAAAGAGAGAACTTTTTTCAAAAAATAAGATGGGTGTAATGGAGATAAATCAGCGTCTTTGCTTGCAGGTGGAGTTGCAAGAGAAATTATACTTTATTCAAAGAGTGTTGAAATGCAATATAGCGGTGAGAACAGATGTAATAGTTGTGGTAAATCATGGACAACCTTTTAAACCCTCGTCCTCATAATTTCTTTCTTCTCGTAAATCACTATCTATCTCAAATTCTATCTCTTTTTTAGGTCTTAGTATCAGTTTTTCATATCTCTGTTTAATGAAATATAGCCTTTGCATCTTCTCCTTACTCTTCGTGCGTTTTCTTTCTATATGTACCTTAAAATCCGAAATCATAATACACCTCACTTTTTCAGTATTCAGAGTATTAGTTTTAAGTACAAGTAGAAACTTAAGGCAAAAAACTTATAGATAAAAGGTTTACAATCCTTTTTAAGGGCAATTGTAATTTACGGATTATACCTTCCGATGAAACAAAAAGTCAAGGTGATTGTTGTTTTTTGTGAAAAATAGATGATTAGTTGTTTTCGAAAATCTTGTCAATCATGATGTGTGTTATAGATAGGGTGTCAGTTATGTATGTAGGTTTAAAGGAAATCCCTGTCGCAATATACAATAATAATTCTTTTTCAAATTGTTGAACCAAAGAAATTGCTAGGCTGCGTTTATTGTTCTGTTGATTGCGAATTATTTACCTTCTCTTTCATGAGCTTTCCAACCTTAAATACCACGACCTTTTTAGCTGGTACAAAAGCCTCTTCCCCAGTCCGTGGGTTTCTCGCCTTCCTGGCAGCTCGCTGTTTAACCTCAAAGACACCAAAATCTCTCAGCTCTATTCTATTGCCTTGAGCCAATTCTTGAACAATCTTGTCCAAAAACATTTGAATTGTTTCTTTGACTAATAGTTGTGAGTTGTCTGTTTTTCTTACAATCTTTTCACACAAATCTCTTTTTGTCGTAGTTTGCATTAATTACCTCCTCCTTCTTGTATTAAAATAGATTTTTACAACTATCGTATATCTGTGGCAACATGCTATCAAGTATAAGTCCTTATGTCAATGCGATTTTCTGGTATTTTCAATACTTTTTTTTAAGAAACAATTTGATAAAAGTCTCAAGAATTATCATCAATGGATACCTCTCCTCTATTCATGGAGCGTTGTATTCCACACACTTTCCTTTTATTGTCTACCGAATAACATTCCCTTCCATGTACCATGGAATTTCTATTTGCATTTGATTTAATACCGTGGGGGTTACATCCATAATGTGTAAACCGCTCCTTTTCTCGGAGTGATTTTGGTTTGCGTTTGAAAGAACAAAAATTCCCTGTTGAGCGTGATTTGCCGAGTCAGGACCAGTGTCATTTTTATCTGTCCAGATAGTAGTATGACCAACACTGCCCACAGACCTCCATGAGAGATCTCCATAATATACGAGCAAATCCGGTGGGATATTTCTGCACTCGGTGTAGATTTCATTTGGTTTGAATACTCTTGTACCTATTTTTGTCCCATTCCGATCTCTCAGTTCTTCGAGTGCAAATTTTAATTCATTTCTCACGATTTCATACTGTTGCGAGGGGATAATTCCTCTCGGTTCTCGACCTTTTACATTGAAGAATAGACGTCCGTAATAACCACCTTCACCCCAAACCATTGTTTTATCCCAGTCAACGAGATGTTTGCTTATTGGTGAAATCATTTCAGGATAATGGGTAAGTTTTAGGTATCCGTTATTAATCAGCCATTCGTTGATACAGATTCCCCCTTCCATCATTTTTGCTCCATGGTCTGAAACGAGCAGAAAAGTGGTGTTATCGTCTAATAGCGCAATGATCTTGCCTATTTCATCATCTATATACCGATAATAATCAAATACCACTTTTTCGTATTTGTTACCCGGTAAATAGGATGGGTGCCTATGATCAAAAAATTCCCAAAAGGCATGTTGTATTCTGTCTGTACCCATCTCTACCATCATAAAAAAATCCCAATCCTCGTTTTGAAGAAAATGTCTTGCAAGCTTAAACCTTTTTTTCGTCATTTCAAAAGTTGTGTGGATAATTTGATCCTTTTCGTCACTTCTAAAATTACTTACATCGAAGATATATCCTCCCGATACACGTTCAACTTCATGCTTGAGTTCATCAGGATAGGTATATTGGCACTCTTTATTAGGAGTAAGAAAGCATGTTACTAAGTAGCCGTTGTAAAAAGGTTTCGGAGGATATGTCTGGGGTACACCGATGACGATAGATCTTTTGCCATGCCTTGAAAGGAGACTCCAAATGGTTTCCTCTTTAATAGTGTTTGAATCAACAAATTCCAGACCATTGTAGTCGTAGTGGTTTCTATTTCTAAAGCCGTATATACCAAGCTTACCCGGGTCAGTACTGGTTACCATTGATGCCCAAGCAGGACAGGTAATTGCCGGAATTGTACTCTCCAGTTTACCATAGATTCCGTTTGAGATAAGGTGATTAATGTTTGGAAGGGAATCAATCCACCTATCAAAAACCAGTTCGGGTGGTGCAGAATCGAGTCCTATAATTACAACTTTATGTTTTAGTAAATTCATTATTATAAATATATAGCCAAAGTGTTTGCATATTTTGGGCGGTTGTCTGCTACGGAAAGATCTTTGACTATATTAGTGGGTTTGGTAAAAGAGGTTAAATCCTCGATTATTGTAATGAATGTAAGGTATACTCCATGTTTCCCAGACCTATCTTATGTGCATGTTCCAATTGGACAGTATAGTCAATTTTTGGCCAAATAGATTGGAAATAGTCTTTTCCTGTTCGATCATTTACCATATCAATGGTTGCCTTTTCCAAGGCTACAGGATCTTTAGATGCCATGATGCCTATATCAGGGATATCTGATTGGTAAGGTTTGTCCATACAATCGCAATGCACGGTAATATGGGTGAGGAAATTAAAGAATGCAACTTTGTCCCGTTTTTCTTCTAAGATAGCAAGAGTGTATTCAGCAACCTTCTTCTGCAAATTAATGGTATCCTCATCCCATGCGATCTTCACGGCATCAAACTGACAGACTGCGAGGCATTCACCGCAACCAATACATTTTTCCGGATCAATTAAGGCCATCTCGTTTCCCATTGTGATTGCATGTGCAGGACACCAAACCTTGCAAACATTGCATAGGTTACAATTTTTCTTGATTATTTGAGGGAGTACACCAGAGTGCTGAGCAAGTTTACCGCCTCTTGAGGAGAGGCCCATGCCGACATTTTTGAATGTTGCCCCCATACCCGTGGCAAGATGTCCCGTAACATGGGCAACCGATATAAGGGAATTCGCGGCCTTTGCAACCCCTGAAATATGGGCATTTTTACAGCACGTTTGGTCCAACTGTACCGTATAATCGTGTTCCCCGAACAGTCCATCTCCAATAATAACGGGAGCCCCGGTGTTTTCAATAGTGAAACCGTGTTCGTGGGCAAGCATTAAATGGTCAATCGCATTTGACCGTTTCCCAACATATAAGGTATTGGTTTCAAAGAGAAAGGGTTTGCCACCACTTACCTTTACCCTATCTACAACAGCCTTTATTAATGGAGGCCTAATGTAACCGATGTTCCCCTTTTCTCCGAAACTGGTCTTAATCCCAACCATATCGCCTCGATTGATGACACTCTTGAATTCTGCAGCGTCAAAAAGGGTCGCAATTTTTTGGGCTATCGAAGGGTGTGGTTCCCCCTCTTTCGTTTGAGAAAAGAAGACTTCACTTTTCATAGGGATACCGAGAGCCTGAACTTTTGTTTAATAGAAAATTATAACATTGCAGAATTAATATGTTAAGTAGATTCTCATAAGGAAGAGTTTGCGAATTGCATTGTAAAATTCCAAGGATTGCCTCGAATTTCGATATGAGACTGGAAGTTTCCATTTTTTTGATTTGTGATGGGTATAATTAAGTGGAAATCCTGCGGTTGAACCTTCACTCCACGGATAGAAGATAGACAATAATTTCATAACAGGCATGTGCTCACGTACGTAAAGATTATAGAATTATTACAACGATGAATAGTGTTTGCTCAAATACTAGATAATTCTTGTTCAGGTATTATGAGGTAAGTATAATTATGGCAAGCTTTAATCTAATGGTTGTACGTAAATGAGAGTTCTATGTAACCAACTAACGTAGAGGTACTATTTTTCATATGAAGAAGTTGTTTCAGGCACTTGAAAGAGATGTGACATATCAGAGTTTTGTCAGTGGTTTGCTTAAAGGGAGAGAGTCTTCCCTCCAAGGGCTATGGGGTTCCTCTTCCGCTTTTTTAATTTCGCACCTAGCAGATGATGTAAAAATGCTCAAAAAAAGGAAGATACTCTTCGTTACTCCAAAAAGAGAAGATGCGGAAGAGCTCTTTGAGGATTGCAGCATCTTTGCCGCCAGTGAAGTCCTCTACTTCCCCGTTTCAGACGAATTCTCGCTTCGGGAGTCTCCAAGTGACAAAGAAACGGTTGTGCGGCAGATGAGCATCTTGCATAAGATGTTACAGCACAATGAGACGAAAGGTGTTGCAAATCAAATTGTCGTAACACCAATTCAGGCGCTTTTACAACAAGTTCCGTCACCGGTCAATATTGCAAAAAATATCCTTACTATCCAGACTGGATGGGAGCATAAGCAGGATTTTCTAGAAAGCTGGCTCATACAAGCGGGGTTTGAACGGACAGGAATGGTTGAATTTCCAGGTGAGTATAGTCTGAGGGGGGGGATTTTAGATGTTTTTCCCCATTTTTCAGAAATGCCCTATCGTATTGAATTCTTTGGAGATGAAGTGGATTCGATTCGTACGTTTCATACGGAAACCCAGTTAACGGACAAGACGGTACAAGGGTTTGAGCTTTTTGGTGTTCAAACAGATACTATGAAAAGCTCATCTCGTAAAACCACAGATACTCCAAATGAGAAAGGTTTTGTAAATGGGGGTAATGGAGGAGCACGACACAAGAGCATACAGAATGGAGAGAATGTCTCTCTGCTCGAATATTTGCCGAAAGGTTCTTTGATTGTTTTTAAGGAATTTATTGATATTGAAGAGAAGATGAGGAGTATTTATGCAAATCTGCGGTCTCGAACGAACGCCGTTTCTCTCGATACCATAGTCAATTCCAGCACAGGTATAACAAAAGTGTATGTTTCCCGGCTTCCGTTTAAACGGGGCGGTATTCACTCTTTTACTATAACCGTACCAGACCATTTTGATAAAGAGGTTAAGGTGGCAATTAATCAGGTTAAAGAGATTGCTCAAGTTCAAAAGCATACCGTAATCTTCTGTAGTAATGAGGCTGAAAAACAGCGGTTATGCGAACTTTTATCAGGTTCTGATGTACTCACCAAACCATCTCAAGAACCATCATGCGACGGCAGGGGAACAACCGATGATCCTTTTTTCCCTGAACAGGTAACGTTTCACATTGGTAACGTGAATCATGGGTTTATTTTTGAGGATATTTCTCTCGCAGTTCTTACTCACCATGAGATATTCAGTCGTTACAAGCAGAGGAGGGATTCAAAAAAGATTGTACAAACAAGGGCAATTGATACATTTCTCGATCTGGAGGAGGGTGACTATGTAGTACACGCTGGTTATGGTGTGGCCCGGTTCTTGGGAATGCAGATGCTTCAAGATGATAGCGATTCTGAGAGTGTTGGTGAGTTTCTCGTTCTCGAATTTGATGAAGGTTCTAAAGTATATGTTCCGGTCACAAAGATTGAATTGGTACAAAAATATATCAGTGGTTTTGACCATGTTCCCAGATTGAGTAAATTAGGGAAACAGACATGGAAACGGAAGAAGGAGATGGCCGAGTCTGCAGTTGCGGACGTGGCAAGCGAACTTCTCTCGCTGCAAGCTATCAGGGATGCGAAGCAAGGTATTGTTTACCCGGAAGATGAGGAGTGGCAAAGAGAGTTTGAATCGGAGTTTATCTTTCAAGAAACGGAAGATCAACTTCAGGTGATAGATGAGATTAAGCGAGACATGAGATCATCAAGACCGATGGATAGGCTAATCTGCGGTGATGTGGGGTATGGAAAGACTGAAATAGCAATGAGAATAGCGTTCAAAGTGGTTATGTATGGAAAACAAGTTGCCGTTTTGGTACCAACAACTCTCTTGGCCCAACAGCACTATAGGACCTTTTCTGAAAGGATGGCTGATTATCCGATTCGGATTGATATGTTGTGTAGATTTAAAACCCGAAAAGAGCAAAAGATCATCCTGGAAGATATTGAAAATGGGAGGGTAGATATTGTAATCGGAACGCACAGGTTAGTGCAGAAAGATGTTATTTTTAGAGATATAGGTCTGGTCATTATTGATGAGGAGCAGAGGTTTGGTGTGCAACACAAAGAGAGCTTAAAGAGATTTCGAGAAACGGTTGACGTTCTTACGTTAACTGCAACGCCAATTCCACGCACCTTGCATATGTCTCTGCTCGGTGCCAGGGATATCTCTTCGCTCAACACACCACCACAGGCACGACAAGCTATTAAGACACATTTGGTGCGATTTGACACAAATTTGATCAGGAAAGCGATAGTTCGTGAGTTGAATCGTGATGGACAGATTTATTTTGTCCACAATCGAGTCAAAAACATTCATGCGGTTGCAGCACTCATAAAAAAAATTGTTCCCGAAGCAAAGATTTCAGTCGGTCATGGCCAAATGCACGAAAGGGAACTGGAAAAGATAATGGTTGAGTTTATTGATGGTAAATCCGATATCCTCGTTTCAACAACAATAATAGAATCGGGATTAGACATCCCGAATGTGAATACGATATTTATCAATTGTGCTGATACTTTTGGATTAGCCGATTTACATCAATTGCGAGGCAGGGTAGGGAGGTATAAATATCGTGCTTATACCTATCTTATATTACCTCAAAACAGGCCAATTACCCCTGAGGCAGAAAAGAGGTTAAAGGCTATCGTTGATTTCTCAGAATTGGGGGCCGGTTTTAAGATAGCGATGCGTGATCTTGAGATTCGTGGTGCTGGTAACATCATCGGTGTGCAACAACACGGACATATAGAAGCGGTTGGATATGAGATGTTTTGTCGGCTCTTGGAAATAGCTATCCGTAAGGAGAAGAATGAATCAGTTTCGGTATATGCTGACGTACATATAGATTTACATCTGGAAGCATATATCCCAGTCTCTTATATTTCGGACCTTAAGTTGAAGATCAGTATCTACAGGAAGATTAATCGTTTATCTTCTCTGCAGGGAGTGACTGAAATAGAGAAAGAGCTGATTGATAGATTTGGCTCCATTCCAAAGCCAGTAAAAAATCTTTTGATTGAAAGTGAGATCAGGATTGGAGCTCAAAACTATCATATACGTTCTTTGAAAAGAGTCAATGGTGCAATTATATTCTTTTTTGAAAACATGAAGAGAGCGGAATCTCTTTTTGACCATTCTCAAAGAGAGGTGAAAATACTGGACAGTAATGAATTATATCTTCGTTTACCCAGAAAGAGGATGTCACCTGAAGGGACTGCGGACTTCGTAAAAGGGTTACTTAATCCATAGGAGTTTACTGTTTCTTTACAAAATGGGAAATGGATAGGGTATTGGGTCTTTAATTACGAATGACGATTTTGGATCTACGAATTGAAAGGTAGAAGCTAGGAGCCAGAATACAGTACTCAGAATTCAGTATTCAGAATATGATTCATCAGTTTAAGGAAAAAGTGTTTTGAATGCAGTATTTTGTATCCTCTTCTGGATTCTCGCTTCTACCTTTCAATTCGTAAATCTGAAATCACTTTTCGACTCGTTTGGATTAAAAGGGTGTGATAATAATGGAATGAACACGTTTGCTTTTCAATCCACACATGTTATAATTTAGTTTGATAGAATTATTTATGAGTTAATCAGTTTCTTTTCAGCCCCTAAACTATTTTGTTGCGTTGTTTGTCTAAAAGAGTGGAATGATTATTGGAGGAAACTTCGTGAAATTTTTCGGATTATTCTTATGTATGTTTCTACAATTTCTCTGTTTGTATCGCGTGGATGCCGATAACTTAAAAGCGGTGCGAGTTGTTGTGAATGGTGAGATAATCACTGAGTTTGATGTGAGAAACCGTGTAGCAGAGGCCTTCTATCTTGCAGAGGAGAACTATACCGGAGAAGAGCTGTTGCAGAAGAAACAGGAGTTAATATATAATGCGGTCGAAGAATTAATCGATAGGAGGATTCTTGTACAGGAAGCCGAGAAGATGTTTCTTGCTGACCCTGCAAAATCTGAATCGATTGAAAAGCAACTTGAGTCATTTGTAAAAGGTGCAGTTGAGGAAGTTGGTTCTCTTTTTAAATTTTATGAGTTGGCCCATAAACAGGGTATTAATCCTATGAAAAAGAGGGCAGAGTTAAAGAAAGATATCATGGTTGATGAAATCTTACGGGAGAATGTCTATAAAAAGATTATTGTTACTCCCAAAAAAATGAAGAGCTATTATGAAGAGCATATCGACGATTTCTCAGAAGATCAGACTTTAAGTTTTCGGCAGATATTGATAAGATTTTCGAGTTATGATTCACACGAAGAGGCAAAAAGTTTTGCTGAAGTGCTATTGGAAAAATTGAATAGCGGTGAAAAATTTGCTGATATCGCCAAAGAGTTTTCTGAAGGTCCACACTCATATAAGGGTGGTTTATGGGGATTTGATGAAGTGGTGGATTTTAGGAAAGACCTTGTTGCAGAAATTGCGAAACTCAAGAAAGATCAGATTAGCCAAATAGTTGATACGGCTATTGGTTACCACATTTTTAAAGTTGAGGACATCTCTCTCGCCAAGACTCTCTCCTTTGTAGAGGCGCAAGACAAAATTTATCAGATACTTTTTCGTGAAGAATTTCTCAAAAAGAAAAGGGCTTATTTGCAAAAACTTAAGGAAAAAGTGGTAATTAAGAGGTACTATTAAGGACAATTTTTGCAAAACGACGTTTTCCTACCTTGAGAATCATTCCAGTCTTCATTACAACTTCAAGTGATGGATCAGTTAAGGTCTTATCGTCAATACTTACCCCTCCCTGCGTTATCAATCTTCTTGCTTCTCCATTTGTATTGGCAAAACCGCTAAGTACCAAAAGTTTTACCAGCCAAAGCTTCTTATCTTCTCCTGCTTCGAGATCAAGGGTAACTTGTGGGATTTCATCTGGGAGCTTCCGTTCTTTAAATATTCTATCAAACTCTTTTGCTACCCTTTCGGTTGTCTCTTCATTATGGTATCGACGGATTATGGATTTTCCCAAATTGACTTTTGCCTGTCGTGGATGGTCATTCAAGTGGCGGTCTATTTCATCTAAAGTTGCATCTGTAGCTAATTCAAAATATTTGCGCATGAGATTGTCTGGAATAGACATTGCTTTTCCAAAAATCTCTTTCGGTTCATCACATATTCCGATATAGTTCCCTAGGCTTTTGCTCATTTTTTTGTTACCATCGATTCCTTCAAGCAATGGAGTAGTAAGAGCAACCTGTGGTTCCATGTTTTTGTCTCTTTGAAGATCACGGCCCACGAGCAAACTAAATGTTTGGTCGGTACCTCCAATCTCAACATCGCTTCTAATCATTATTGAATCGTATCCTTGCATTAACGGGTAAATGAATTCGTGTAGACTAATGGGAACTCCGGAATTGTATCTTTTGGTGAAGTCATCACGTTCCAGCATCCTTGCTACCGTCATTTTTGAGGCCAACGAAATTACATCCATAAATTTCATTTCACTAAACCATGTGCTGTTGTAATGTATTTCTGTCTTTTCTAAATTCAGAATTTTGCCTAATTGGTTTAAATACGTTTTTGTATTTTGTTTGATTTCTTTGTGCGATAGTTGAGGTCTTGTCTTGTTTACACCGGTAGGGTCTCCTACAAATGCTGTGTAGTCCCCAATGATGAGAATAGCGGTATGTCCCAGTTCTTGGAAATGACGTAGCTTGTGAATTGGAACAGCGTTGCCAATATGTATGTCAGGTGCAGTAGGATCAAGACCGAGCTTAATACGCAGAGGTTTGTGTGTCTCTATTGATCGCTTGAGTTTCCCCACAAGTTCTTCTTCACGAACGAGCTCAACGATACCTCTTTTAATGATCTTTAACTGCTCATCAACGTTCTTAAACATGACCCTTTAAAAATTGTTTATATGTTAAGAGAAAAACTAATGTTATCGAATTATGCAACAGATGAACGGTTATTGGGGCTATTAAAGACTTTGTTTGCTCAAATAGATATGCCAATAACAGTCCTAAAATAAAAATTTGGAGGAAAACATGTGCATTAAGATGTACCAGAGCAAAGAGACCTCCACTGATAATAATTGTATTTGTTTTGCCGACGATAGGCCTAACTGCCGGTTGGAGGAAGCCCCGAAAAAGGATCTCTTCAACAATAGGTGCCGCCAATATTCCAAAAAAGACCATAAAAATGAGTACCGCTATTGACTCCTCCTCTAAAAGTTTTGTAATAATTTCTTGATTATCTGGAGGAATACCAAATAACTCAGATACATAATTTACAACATAGCTTGCGAAAATAATAACAGGAAGAATCACGATGTAATGTTTTAGGCCTATCCACACATCGGATTTCCAGTTTTCGAGTGTCAATCCCAGTACACGTAACGGCAGATTATAACCTACACGAATGATAGAAAACACATAGAGGCAAGTGAGAACGTTAATAACTAGGGATATGCATAGAATGGTAACATTTTGTCCAACAAACTCAGCTATATCAAGTCCAAAGAGCTTTTTAAGTATGTGAAACAAGAGAGGTATTCCCATCATCATCACAAGAAAATAGAATAGAAATACCTTAAACACATCTCTTAATTTCCAACAGTCATCTTCGTGCATCTTGCGTAAAACGATTGTAAGCGGTAAATTAACTATTTTTGCTTAGCTGTTTCATGAATCCTCAATTAAAAAATGGTATAAACAAATTATAAAGACACGTTGGAGTTATTCCTCAAAAGTGCCTAAGTCTATTTCGGAGATATTTCATCTGTTTCCACGCACTTGAGAACTTACAGCCAGAGCTGTCCTAAACAATCTGAAAACGGTATACATTAAAACTGATTTGGTTTTCGGTTTTAATGTATACCAATCTTGGTTGCCGTTACCCCCGGACAAAAGACGCCGAGGACTTTACTCGCACAATTTTTATACCGGATTTTATCCTAAGACCATTATCAGGTGGGTATATGAGAGCGTTAAGCCCTATGGTGTTCCCCACAATTGAACTTGTACTTCCCTCGTTCTTGGCCCATCAAATTCACAGAGAAAAATACCCTGCCATCTACCGAGAGCAAGAGATCCATTACTGATCGGAATAGTTTCAGATGACCCAATCAGCGAAGTCTTAATATGAGCCGCAGAATTGCCCTCCGCGTGGGTATAATTATCATGCAAGGGTATCAATTTGTTCAATCCATATAAAATGTCCACTTTGACTGATGGGTCAGCATTTTCGTTAATTGTTATACCTGATGTTGTGTGAGGAGAAAAAACAGCACACACACCATCATTCAACCGAGACTTTGTTACAATACTTTCAACTTCTCCTGATATATCAATCAATTCTGTTTGTGAACGGGTTTTTACTTTAAAGGTAAATCTCATGACTTCCTACGCTTTTTTTTAAGACTCTTCGTATACGCACTATATTCCTCTTCATCCATAAGTAGGTTAAGTTTTTCGGGTTCTAGAATTCTTACCGTGACAAACCACCCATCTTTATAGGGATCTCTTTGCAATTTTCTGAGATTGGTATATAGGTCTGTATTGATCTTAATAACTTCACCATCAATGGGCACTACTAAATCCCGTAGCTCATTCATTGATTCTATTTCTCCGTAAGCAATGCTGGATACAATTTCATCTCCAGGCTTTGGTAGACTGATGGATATAAGATTTCCCATTTCGTTCAATAGAAAATCGGTTACTCCTATTGTGACAAACTTCCTTTTTAATAAAATCCAGTTGTGCGATTCGGTAAATTTAATGGTTCCTGTACTCATCATTGTGTAAGGTAAATCTATTTAATGTTCTGTAAATAGGACCTTTTGGAGTTAACTCACTCTCTATTAAAGAAATATGCTTGACGCATTCCTTCCCAAAAAACTGGTCTGAATCCGAATGGAGAAACTCAATAAGTTTGTGAATGTTTTTTTGTGACTTTGTCCTGCCAACGGTAATGTGACCAACGTATTGCTTCGATTCCCGATTTATACCATATTTCTCTAATTCTTCCTCGATCTCTTCAACCATTCTTGGGAGAGTTTCTTCTCTGTCTCCTAGACCAGTATATAGTATACGCGGTTTTTTTGTTGCTGGAAAAGCACCTATATTTTCTATTTGAATGGTAAAAGGGCAAAAATGTGAAGCAACATTCTCAAGAGATTCAATTAGAGATGGAAGAATAATTGGATCTATATCTCCGATAAATTTTACGGTTACGTGCAAGTTTTCCGGTGCTACCCAACGTATTCCTAAATCACTTTTTTTTAAATGGTTGAGAAACTCAAGTATACGATCTTTTACTCTTTTTTCAATTTCAATTGCTATAAACAATCTAATAGCTTTTCTCCATTGATTACTGATACTGTTTTGCGCGTAACTATAAAAAAGTTTTCAGTACATATTCGAGACGGTTGAGTGTCTTTTTCTTTCCTAAGAGTTCTAATGTTTCAAAGATTCCGGCACTTGCACTCTTTCCAACAATAGCCACTCTTAACGGTTGTGCCAATTTTCCAAAACCAATCCCATGATGTGTTGTTATCTTCCGTAGACAATCCTCAATTTCCTCAATTGAGAATCTCTCAAGCTCTTGTAGTTTTTCATACGTATCACTTATTAATACGGATGCACCATCTTTTTTGAGAAATTTCTCAACTGCCTTTTTATCATATTCAATCTCATTTGGAAAGAAAGGATACGTTTGTTTCATAAATTCAGATAATGTCTTAAATCTCTCTTTGTACAACTCTATAAGTTTCTGGAGCCAGACGACTGACAGTTGAGAGCTATCAAAACCTGCCTTTTCAATATAGTAACGGAGTTTCGTTGCAAGCGAATCAGCAGGCAAATCGCGAATGTATTTACTATTCATCCAATCAAGCTTAACCGTGTCAAACCGAGCGCTCGCTTTGTTTACCCGCTTTAAAGAAAATTTCTCAACCATCTCCTGTCTCGTCATAAATTCCTGGTCGTTTCCTGGAGACCAACCGAGAAGGGCAATAAAATTGATAATGGCCTCAGGTAGGTAACCTAATTCGCGGTATTCAACGGTTGAAGTTGCTCCATGACGCTTACTCAAACGGGTACCATCTTCCCCGAGGATCATGGGAATGTGAGCAAATTTGGGTAAATCAAATCCCAGGGCATGGTAGAGAGCGATTTGTCTGGGTGTATTTGATATATGGTCATCACCTCGAATGATGTGGGTTATCTCCATGAGCCCATCATCAACGACACAGGCAAAATTGTAAGTTGGGAAACCATCCCCCTTTTGTATGATAAAATCTTCGAGAAGAGCTGTATCAAATTTAATTTTCCCATGTATAAGATCATCAATATCAGTTATAACATCCTTGATCTTAAAGCGAACGGCCCGCCCCTTTTCAGGATCATCAATGTAGGTAGCATCTCCTTGCTTCAAGAGTTTTTCCACATATTCTTGATAGATAGCAAGTCTCTGGCTTTGATAAAAGGGGCCCTCATCCCAATCTAATCCTAACCATGTTAAACTATCTAAGATTGATTGTGTTGCCTCTTGAGTAGAACGTATTTGATCCGTATCCTCTATCCGCAAGACCAGCTTTCCATCGTGGTTTCTTGCAAAAAGCCAGTTGTAAAGGGCCGTCCTCGCACCACCAATATGTAAGAAGCCGGTCGGGCTAGGAGGAAACCTCACCTTTACTTTATTTGTCATTTGTATTCCTCATATGATATACTAAAACCGCTTTGAATGGTGCAATCCTCAAAATTAAAAGAGCCCCATTGTCTCGTCATGGCCGCACATGATGTTCATATTTTGTACCGCCTGTCCAGATGCACCTTTCATCAAATTGTCGATTGTTGAGAGAATGATAGCACGTTTACCAACAACCTGCGCTGCAAGTTCACACATGTTTGTATTGGATACATCCTTTGTCTTTGGAAAAGCACCATTGGCACTGAGTCGAATAAATGGTTCTCCTCCATACATATCGTTGAAAAGTTTTCTGATCTCCGTATTTGTAATCTGCCTCTTTAGCTGCACGTAAATTGAACACAAAAGTCCCCGTGTCATGGGGATTAAGTGTGGAGTGAAATATACATATGGGTTCGAATTCCCCAACAAGGCAATAACAGCTTCAATTTCAGGTGTATGTCTATGTACCCCAACATTATATGCTTCTATATTCTCATTCCTCTCGCAATAATGTGACGACTCCTTTGGTTCACGGCCACTACCCGAAATTCCTGATTTTGCATCTATAACGATATCGTCAAGGCAAACAAGGTCCTTCTGGATCAAGGGCGCTAAACCCACAATCGCAGATGTTGGATAACAACCGGGATTTGCTACGAGGCTTGCCGTCTTAATCTTATCTCTAAATAGTTCAGGAAGACCATAAATTGCGGTCTCAAGACGGGATGGATCGGTGTGCTTTGCCTTATACCATCTTTCGTAGACCGATTTTTCAGGAAAACGATAATCAGCGCTCAGATCAACTACCTTAATACCTGCTTCCAGAAATTGGGGGACAAAATGCATAGAGACCGTTGGTGGAAGGGCAACGAAAACCAGATCAACACCTCTTGGCACACTATCTTTACTCAATTGTGAGCAAGGCATCTCAAAGATCTTTGCTAAAACAGGAAAAATTTCAGAAATCTTGATACCTGCCTTACTTCTTGTACCAAGATAGGTGATCTCTACTTCAGGATGCCTTAACAGGATTTTAATCAACTCCAAGCTTGTATATGCGGTGGCCCCAACAATCCCGACTTTTGTCAATAACCGTATCCCTTATTCTAAACAGAAATAACCATAACTTCTTAAAATATAATTACTTTTGAATGATAACAATCATTCAATGAAACGTCAATTGAAAATTTGGTAACGATCAAAATGTGAGTTATTTCTAAAATCTTTAAAAAAACATCACTTACTCATATCAATAATATCAATTTATTCTAGAGAGTTTTTTTAAGTAATGACAAGGTAGAATGAAAACATGGAAAATTCATCTCATTTGGTTCTATCGCATGCTAGTATGGGGAAACTCGGTGGGAGAAACGTATTCTCTTTTTTCTTGCATTTTCATACATAATGGTACAAACTCTTTATAATTACAATTTGCTTAATAAATAAAATTTAATGAAATAAGAGACTCTGGTTCTTAGATATGTGGTGAGTTAAGGAGTTTGCATATTAAAAGTAAAGTGATCCAGGTCAAGGAAACCTTACTGCAGAAGTGATTAATATATCATTCCAGTAGTAAGGTTGTTTCGTTTGAGAAGACCGAGTTAGGTCACCAAGGGATAGACCCTTGCGAAATAATTAGTCGAAACTATCTATTTTACTCTTCTCCTTTTGTATTGGGAAATGAGGAAGAATTTCAACTGAATTTTGTTAATAGGAGGGGTGTTATGAAAGACAAGATAAGTAAAGTAGAAATTAGTAGATGGTATTTCTTCCTGTTTCTGGGTTTTCTCATAGGATTTTTTGTCATCTCACCTATTGTTTGGTCACAGACTTTTCATAGTGAAGCTATTTACGTTGATATGAGAAATGGGAATGATAGAAATGATGGGCTTTCTCCATTAACGGCTTTGAAAACACTAAAAAGAGCTGGAACCTTAAATTGTGATCGCAAGAAAGTTATCATAATCAACGATACAATTCTTGAAGAAGACTTTACAGGATTATCTGCAAATACCTTAGAAGGGTCAGCTCAAAAGGAGGATAGTAGTAGCGAGATAGAGCGGATAGTCCTAGGTTCAAAAGTTATTACTGGTTGGGTACAATACAAACCGGGTGTGTGGCAATCCCCTCTAGGAGTTTTTCCCAAAAGGCTTGAGAGTAATGGTGAAAGTTTATCGATCGGATTTGTCTTTAATGATATCACTGATTTAAGAAATAATCAATGGACCTGGGAATCTGGCATTTTGTACCTAAAGGATATTGAAGGGAATCCGGATGAAACAGGCAAGAAGATAATAGCGGTTGTTAAGAATGGTGGTTGGAGTGTAACTTCCGGTGATTTTAATGGAGATGGTCTAATGGACGTTGTAACAGCTGATGAAAGTTTTGATGGGCCAGCTGCCAATACTGGAGAAGTGTATGTGTATTATGGTGATAAAGAATTCCCTATTATGCCAGATATGATTCTTACCGATCCAGAGGGGAACGTGAATGACCAATTTGGATTTTATGTTGCCTCTGCAGGAGATGTCAATAATGATGGGTTCGATGAACTCATTGTTGCTATGGGTTGGGGCGTTAATAAGGTTTACCTTTTTATGGGATCTCAGCAAGGATTGAGCAATAAACCTGATATAATGCTTGTTCCTCCCAATGGCTTTTCTGCATTTGGTTTTGGCCATAGAATATCATTTAGACATGGAGATGCAAACGGTGACGGATTTGCAGATATTCTGATTGGAAGTGGAGCTGGAAGCGAAGTTGGAAGCATAGAGCAAACTAACTATGTTTTTGTTTACTATGGGTCTTCAGGTAAAAATGTTAATCCAGATGTGATTATTACTTATCCTGACACTCATGGTTTTGTTGACCTTTCATTTGTTGGGGATATCAATCACGATGGTTTTGATGATTTTGCCGTAAGCCCTCAATTAGTTGCTCCTTCAAGTCTCAACGATGTTTATGTGTATAGTGGATCATCGGCAGGAGTTAGCAAAGATCTTCCTCAAGTAATCACAATAGATATCGGATGGGTCCATCCATCTGGGTTTGCCGTTACACTTTCAGCAGCTGGTGATGTAAATGGAGACGGTTTTGACGATCTCTTAATAGGGAACGAGTGGGCATTTGGCAGTTTTCAAATGGAAGGAGAGGCAAATATTTTTTATGGCTCATCTTCAGGTACCATGTTGAACCGATTATTTGAAAAGGAGAGAAGGGAGAGTCCTTTCAGAATAGAAGAAAAACTTTCCATCTTTCCAGACGTCACCATTGATAATCCCAGACCAGGTTTCAATCAGAGGTTTGGTGCTTCAGTTGATGGTATTGGAGATTTTAATTATGACGGTTTTGAGGATATCATTATTGGTAGTTCTTCCATCTTAAATCCATTTATTTATTTTGGTGAATCAGAAGGTGTTGCGAAGAAACCTTCCTTGACGTTCACTGATGTGTTGTCCGATGGTTGGTCTGTTTCTCATGCCGGTGATGTTAAGGGAAATGGACAAAACTTCATAATTGTGGGTGAAGAGTTTGGTGGTGCATACTTATACGCATTAAAAAGAACCAATCTGGACGTTGTTAACGACTACGTTACATTTACCCCAATAGAAGGTACGCAAAAGGTTACGTCTGATACTGCGGGTTGTCCCGAAGGGTTTAAAGGTAAATTTTGTTTTGATGTAAGGCTCAATAATAGTAGTAAGAGAAATCTTACGTTTCTTGAAGTTGAGATTGCGTCCTTAACAAACGGAAATGTGATTCATGAGAGCGGTGCAGGTCCGGGGACACTATTAACAATACCCAAAACAGGTAATTATGAAGATGGAGTACTGGTGGCTGGTGAATTTGTAGAATTTTCTATAGAAATTTGCTTGAAAACGTTTGAACCTTTCTTATTTATTGTTGATATATTGGGTGTAGCCGGTACAGAAGAGGAGGACCCACATGTTAAAGATTTGTGATCTTTTGAAATAGTTTGTGATAGGTGGTCCTGGATAGGGCAAATTTGGTATACGTGTAGATTATGAAAAAATTGGTGTAAGGGTTCATTATAATTACATCAATGTATCTATAAGAGCCCTCGCTTTATGTAGCGTCTCCTCATACTCTTCTTGGGGATCAGAATCAGCAACGATCCCTCCTCCGACCTGAAAAAAGATTTTGTCATCTTTAACCAAGAATGTTCTAATAGCTATATTGAAGTCAATGTTTCCATTAAAGCTCATGTATCCCATTGCACCGGTATACACATTTCTCCTGGTTGGTTCTAGTTCATCGATAATTTGCATAGCTCTCACTTTAGGTACTCCTGTGATCGAGCCACCAGGAAAGGTGGCCTTTATTAAGTCGATGACGTCATTTTGTGGATGCAGGATTCCCTCAACGGTACCAACAAGATGATAAACAGTGGGATGCTCTTCAAGCTCCTTTTTTGTCGTAACCTTTACCGTATTGTAGCTGCAAACCCTGCCGAGATCGTTTCGCTCTAGGTCCACTATCATAGTTAATTCTGCGTCGTCTTTCTTGCTTGAAAGGAGGTCTAACTTCATTCTCTCATTCAGATCGCTGTTATCATATCTCGGTCGTGTTCCCTTAATTGGTTTTGTTTGGACTTTTCTCCACTCCATGTGTTTGTTACCATGGTGGTTTGACACATTTCTTACTGACAGAAATCTTTCAGGAGAAGAGCTAATCACACATTTATTGTCAAATTTCAGGTAACAGGAAAATGGTGCAGGATTAATGTTTCTCAATCTTTTATAGAGTTCGTGTGTCGAGGTATTGATCTGGGTCTGGAACCTTTGTGAGAGGTTTACCTGGTAAATGTCTCCCTTACAAATATACTCCTTAACACGGTAGATGGTAGAGAGGTATTCTTGTTTTGAAAAATTGCTGATTATTCGTCGCTTCTTCACCTCCTTAGCATGAAGAGTTTCTTCACGCTTGCTGGCAATTTGAGTCAACCTCATCGATAGATCATCAACTCTTTTCTCTGTACTTTTAATCGTATCGGGACTAAAATTAACTGATATCAGGTAGCATCTCTTCTCTAGATGGTCAAAGGCAACTATAATGTCATAGAAACTAAAATACATTTCAGGAAATTCAATGTCATCAATTGTGGTTGTAGGCAGTTTTTCTATAAAATGGCATAGATCGTAACCAAAGTATCCAACTGCTCCACACGTGAATGGCACATGAGTTTGGTTGTCTTCTACATGAAATTTTTCTAATAAAGTACGCAATTCATCAAAAGGATTGCCTATAATGTTCTTAGTTCCTTTACGGTCTTGGATGACAATGTTTCGACCTTTCGATTCAATTGTGAGGAATGGATCGTAACCGATAAATGAGTATCTTCCAACTGGTGATTTTGTATGTGAGCTGTCGAGAAAGAAGTTCTTGGGGTATGCCTGGGTAAATGAGAAAAACTTCAGCAGGCTTGTCTCTCTTTCAAACTCTCGTATTGTAACAATATTTTTTTTGCCAGTTTTCCGATGTGACATCGAATGTATTTTGTGAAAAAACTATAAGAGTTTCTCGTTGATAAAATTACAGGGGTATATGCCGTATGCTCATTCGACTAATAATACTTTTTACTCTCGTGCCATTGGTAGAATTATTTCTATTATTGTATATTGGGAAATATCTGGGGCTCTTATTCACCATAATAGTTGTCTTAATAACAGGTATTCTTGGGGGTTTTCTGGCCAGAAGTCAAGGTTTCACTATTTATCGAAACATAAGAGATGATTTGGAGAATGGGATCATACCTATGGATGGTCTCTTAGATGGTCTGTTTATTTTAGTAGCTGGTGTATTACTGGTAACCCCGGGATTGATAACGGATATCCTTGGTTTTCTCATTCTGATTCCGATTGTGAGAAACTGGTTCATTCAAGGGCTAAAGAAGCGGTTTAAAAGAAATTTTGAAATGAGAAATATTCACCATTATTCTCATCACTATTCCTCTAACAGCAGAGAGGGGAATCACTTTTAAGCTGAGGTACCAGTTGATTCTCTCTTTATTACATTTCTACATCCGAGCTATGCGAGCGTTTGGTTCTTCAATTATCGATAGCTTCTCTTTTTCGGATTCTGCTCCGACTGCAGAAAAAAACTTTTTTGTGACAGCATCAGACGTGACTTTTAAAAGAGAAGTTCGGTCATTCGCATCACCAAGGATACCAAGATTTATAACTCCAGCAGCCATTGTTGCATGACCTCCGGAATTTAATTTACCAAATGCGCTTTGTAAAAGAGTTCCTAAATTAACCCTTGTATCTCGGCTTCGTGCCGACAATTGAACCTTATCCTCGTTAATACCAAAGATCAGTACGGTATTGATTCCCTCTAACTGCAACATCATTTCTGCCGCCTGAGGTAAAGCGTCTCTCTCGCTGATAAATTCTACGAATGATGCGAGATACGAGCCTCTAATTTCCCTATTGCGGATGGCCCTTCCAATGATGTCAAGTGTTTCTGCACTCATGGGAGGTGATTCTAATTGACTTAATACATTGGCATCTGCCAAGGGAGAAAGATACGATACCGCAATCAAATCATCAGATGAGGTGTTTCTGGTAAATTCTCTTGTGTCTGTTCTAATACCATACAAGAGTGCTGTGGCAAGTTGATGATTTGGTTTGATATTTAGCTGGCGAATGTATTTTGTCATTATCGTAGATGTTGCTCCCAATTTTGGTTGAATATCGATAAAATCTCCCTTTACCGAATTGAGATCAACGGGGTGATGGTCAAAAATTAAATTGGGTATTACATCTGCAGGCAAAATATTATTTTTAGAGGGGATGGAGGCCTCCACCAATGCAATTTTTCCCGCATTTCTGATAATTTCCATCGCTTCTTCAGATGTTTTTGCCTCTATTAAATCCATGTTTAATAAATTAATCAGAGCCTTATTCTTTTGGTGGCTAATACTTCCCCCATAGTAGATGTTGCTTTCTACATCAAAAAATTTGCTAATGTGTTTCAGAGTAAGCCCGGAAGCTATTGCGTCTGGATCAGGATTGTCTTGTAAAAAAATGGCTAAGCCTTTATTGTTCGCCTCCTTTATGGTGTTAACCAGAGTAAAGGCAGACTGCTTCATTTCGATCCCTTCAAGTTCCGGGAAAATAGTTTGTGCCAATGTTTTGCCTGTATGTAAAATCATATCGGCGCCATTCGCTTTTAACGTATCTGCTTCCTCTTGCTCTGAAGCCTTGACAAGCGTGAACTTATTTGGATATTGATCCTTTAACTTTTTTAGCAGAATTAAATTGCTTTTTGAATCTCCCGTAAGGATCATGATTATATTTGCTTTTACACATGACGGATTATTTATATCAAAAGATGTTAATTCAGAAACGAGTACGTTAACGTGTAAATTCTGCCATTTTGACAAAACTGACTTGTCTCGGTCCACTACTAACACCTCTTTCTCCATTTTCGTTAGGGTGTCGGTAACAGCATTTCCGGTTGAACCACATCCAAAGATAATGTACATAAGCGCGTTGCTCCGTAAATGTTATTTGAAAATCTTTTTTTTGAGATAAGAGATAGAATAAATATAAAAGGATGGTTGATTTTCTTCTATAACTAACCAATATACGTGTATGATAAAAGCGAACCTGCATGTATTCAGTGGGCAGATTTGCTTAATAGGTGATTGGAAAAAGATCTACCAAGGAAACAAAATTACTTAATAGTACGACATAGATCTTATATGTAGATAGGTATAAACGACATTAAATCTATCATTACGCACAAGTATACATCTGCTTGATAGTGTTGTCAATAGTAAAAAGTGTAGTAGTAAATCACTCTTTTCGATGGGAGAAGCCTATTGTACCAACGACTTTTTAGGCTTCTTGCAGTACACTCCTCTACTGTGTCGCTGTTATGTAATACTCCTCCAAGGCTTGTTCGGGTTTGTTACATGTGTTGAATGATTGCCTCACCAAACTCTGAACAGCTGAGTAATTTTGCGTTGTCGATTAAGCGTTCTAAATCGTAGGTTACTGTTTTTGCTTCGATTGCAGATGATAAACCTTTTATGACCAGATCGGCGGCCTCCTGCCAACCGATGTGACGTAGTAACATTTCGGCGGATAGGATTAATGATCCCGGATTAACTCTGTTTTGTCCTGCATATTTTGGTGCCGTACCGTGGGTGGCCTCGAATAGTCCAATTTTGTCAGATAGGTTTGCTCCCGGTGCGATACCAATGCCACCTACTTGAGCGGCCAAGGCATCAGAGATATAATCTCCATTGAGGTTCAGAGTGGCAATTACATCATACTCAGCGGGACGCAACAGGATCTGTTGTAGAAATGCATCTGCAATGACATCTTTAATAATAATTTCCTTGCCGGTTGATGGGTTTTTCATTGAGCACCATGGTCCACCATCTATCTCTAGAGCACCAAATTCTTCTCTCGCCAGATCATATCCCCATTGCTTAAATGCCCCTTCGGTAAATTTCATAATATTACCCTTGTGAACTAAGGTTACCGATCTTCGATCATTATCAATGGCATATTGAATAGCCTTACGGACAAGACGTTTTGTGCCATGGATAGAGACGGGTTTTATGCCAATACCGCAACCTTCTGGAAACCGGATCTTGGTCACTCCCATCTCATTTTGCAAGAAATCGATTACCTTTTTTACCCCATTACTGTTTGCTTCCCACTCAATGCCGGCATAAATATCTTCAGAATTCTCACGGAAGATCACCATATTGGTAAGTTCAGGAGATTTAAGCGGACTTGGCGTGCCCGTGAAATAACGGACAGGACGTTGGCACACATAGAGATCGAGTAATTGACGTAATGCAACATTGAGAGAACGTATTCCACCTCCTACAGGTGTTGTCAAAGGCCCTTTGATAGCTACACTATACTCTCTCAGTGCCTGCAGTGTTTCCTCAGGTAACCATTCGTTTTCCCCATAAATGTGGGTTGATTTTTCACCCGCATAGATCTCCATCCAAGCAATTGAGCGTTCACCACCGAATGCTCTCTCAACTGCAGCATCTACCACGGCACGCATTACGGGGGTAATATCAATACCTATGCCGTCACCCTCAATGAAACCGATGATCGGATTATGTGGGACGTCCAGGGAAAAATCTTCATTGATCACAATGCTTTTCCCATTTTCAGGAATTTTAATTTTTTTATAACTCATAGATATGAACATTAAAGCAAAATACGATAATAATTCAATGGTTTTTTTGGGGGAAGAAATCCGCCAAAATATTCTGATTTCTTACTTTTTCAATCTGGACCAAATTTGTGTTATAGGTTGAACCTCCACCCAAGTCTGCGATTCGGTCAGGTGTTGTCTGGTTACTGTTACATCTGCCGGGACTTAAGGAGTTCCACCAGATTCCTGTATTAAAGGCTACACCTTCCTTGATACTATCATTGATAGCAGCCCATAGATAACATTTGCCACGATCATTAAAAACTTTTACAAGATCGCCTGTGCAGATGTTACGTTTTTTTGCATCTTCTGCATGCAGCTCTAAAGTGGGCCGATGATCTATCCTCTTTGATGAAGGAATATTGGCAAAATTTGAGTTCAAGAATGATTTTGCAGAGGGTGTAAGGAGATTAATGGGATATTTATTGTAGAGCTCGGGAGAGCGTAAGGGCCCTTCCTCAACAGGATAATGAGAGGGTAGGGGGTCAAAATCCTCTGATTTCATCCTCTCAGAATAAAATTCGATCTTTCCCGATGGTGTGGGGAAAACAAGGTCCGGATATGGCATGTGGAACTCATCAGGGAGACTTAATCGAACTACACGACCGTCCTTTAATCTGTTTAACGTTATTCCTTTTAGATAAGGACTTTCTGTGTTTAAAGCACTGGTAATTATATCTACGGCTGTCTCCTGAAAACACTCATCCTCAAAACCCATTGATTGTGCTAATATCTTGAAGGTATCAATGTTTGATCTGCTTTCACCGATAGGCTCGATTACGGGTTCGTTTAGTTGAAGTGATAAATGAAAGTAGGAGAAATGCAAGTCCGTTTGTTCGAATTGGGTTGTGGCTGGCAGGACAATGTCGGCGTAGCGGACCGTATCCGTAAAGAGTTGCTCATGCACAACGGTAAAGAGATCCTCACGGCAGAGGCCATCTACCACCTTTCGCTGATTAAAGAGAACGGCAGCGGGGTTTGCATTGTATATGTAGAGAGCATGGATTTTAGGACTTGCGTGGAGGAGAGCATCTCCCAATTGGTTCATATTAATGGATCTCGGGGAGCTTGGACAGAGATCGCCTCTTTCAATCTCTTCCCAGTTAATGGGAAATGACTCACTGGTTGGATAGAAGATGCCACCACCTGGATATTTCCATGCACCTATGAGACCGGGTAAACATGCGATGGTACGTATCATCATACCGCCATTTGTGTGGTGTTGCATCCCAGATCCCGCATAGATAAATGATGGGATGTGGAGAGCATACAGTTTCGCAAATTCTTGGATCATCTCTTTTCTAATACCCGTAATCTCTTCTACCTTTTCCGGGGGATATTCTTGAACCCTATGCGTGAGTGCTTCAAACCCCTCTGTATGCTTTTCGACAAACTCCTTGTCATATAAAGAGTGGTTAATGATTACGTTCATAACTCCTAATGCGAGGGCCGCATCGCTTCCAGGTGTCGGTTGAAGAAAAAGATCAGCCATTCCCACAGACTTTATCTTGTACGGGTTTATGACGATGTATGTTGCTCCGTTTTTTTTTGCTTCCCGTATGAGAGGTATTTGGTGGATATTCGTAGAATAGGGATTGGTACCCCACGATATGATGAGTTTTGAACGTGGAATAGCTAATGGATCTGCTCCCAGGGAGGCCCCTAGTGTATACTTGTATCCAATCCTCCCCCCCTTTGAGCAAATAGTTCGGTCGAGACGTGATGCACCGAGACGATTGAAGAACCTCTTACCGGCAACACTGCCGTTAACCAATCCAAGGGTTCCCGAACCGGAAAAGGGGAATATCGATTCAGGCCCATTACTCGAAATTGTTCCGTGAAATTTTTTTGTTATTATTTCCGTTGCCTCATCCCATGGTATCCTCTCAAACCTGCCAGAACCCTTCTTTCCGGTCCTTTTGAGCGGGTATAATAGCCTGTCTAGACTGTAGACTCTTTCAGGATACTTTTTGACTTTTTGACAGAGAAAACCTCTAGTCCCAAAGTGATCAGGGTCTCCTTGAACTTTGATAAGTTTTCCTTGAGAGACAGATGATATCATTCCGCATGTATCGGGGCAATCGAGTTGACAGACACTTTTTGCTTTTGTGATCATGAATATGGTTAGGTTTTGAGAAACATAACTAAATAGAACTTTGTAATGTATTAACTCCGGATTGGTTCTGGTTTGTCCAGGTTAGGATTTAGTTATTTTTAAACCTGTGATTATGTCTAATCTCTTATATTGCATTGAGAAAAAAAATAAAGAGTATAAAATAGATGTAGCACGATCTCTTGTCAAGAGATGATTTACTGAAGGCTGATGTGTATTGAGGGCGATGGGGAAAAAGGGTGTTTGGCAAAAGGGGTGCAGTACAAACGCTCTTAATATTTTTTGAGAAATTTGGTTAAAAAATTTTTGTTAAGAGACTAATGGTTTTGATGGCCGATTACTTTGCCAGTTTGATTAAATAGCAGAACCTATAATTCATAAAAACTAGTGAGGATGTGATAAGTCGTGTTAAAAAGAAATGGTGAGACCTGGATCTTAAGCTTGTCTTTTGTGCTGCTTCTCTTCATCTTTACCATTGGATGTGCCAATACCGGACCGCCAATTTCTAAGAGTGAACTTGAAAAACTAGAGGAAGAGATTGAAAAACAGGCCACCAAAACCTATATAGATGATTGGGGGCGAGTTTGGGAGGTGGGGCTTAACATCTTGAATACGTTACCAGATGGTATAATCAGAAAGCGTGCCGTTATCGGTGCCCTTATTGGTGGTAATTCAGAAGAGATTGCCAAACTCTTTAATCTGCCTTCAGACGAAGGCTGTGTCGTATTAAGGGTAGCTCCCGATAGTATCGCGAAAGAGGCGGGTCTCAAAGCTGGTGATTTTATAAAGACAATAGATGGTAAAGTGTTTGATGATTGTAGGGATATTGTCTTTGAAGCTGATGAAACCCACATAGTTGCAATAGATAGGGGGGGACTTGCCCTCTCATGTAAGGTGAAACCAAAGGAGGCCCCTTCGGTGGGAATAGCTCTTAAGCAAACGGGTACAATTAATGCATATGCCGGGTTTTCGGGGGTTGTATTTACCTTAGGACTAGTTCATTTTGTAGAGGATGATAATGAGTTGGCCGTTATTATGGGGCATGAGTTAGCACATCTGACCTCAAAACACGTCCCCAAGAGCATGGGTGTGGCGACACTGTGTGGTATATTCAGCGGTATTACGGGACCATTTGCTCCTCTTACGTATAAGTCTCTCTATGCACCTTATAGTAGGGATAATGAGCGAGAGGCCGACTACCTGGGCCTTCTCTATGCTCACCGTGCAGGTTATGACATAGAGAAGGGTGTCGGACTCTGGAAGAGGTTTGCTCTAGAGATGCCAAAGAGTCGATCGAAAAGTTTTCTCCGGAACCATCCTGCGAGCACCGAACGTTTATTGCGGGTTAAAAAGGTTGTAGAGCTTGTAAAATCCGGTAATTAGTGTTTGAACGAAAACTACCCATCTACGGCGTTAGGGTTCTGGAAAAAATAACTTTACATTCTCGCATCTCATCTTCATGTCATATTTGTCCGATCTTCAATTGCCGAATCCTCAACGCAGCTAAGGCTGCGCTTCCGGTTCGGCTCAATCAGATCGACCAAATCTGGCCTAAACCTGAGCACGATTAATTGTAAAGTTTATTTTTCCAGAACCCTTACTGTAAAAAATTCCGTAATCCTCACGTACTTGAGTACGCTCCAGTTCCAGAATTTTTCCGTGCTTTGTACCTGGGCAGTTTTCGCTCAACCACTGTTTTTATCTTATCCTCACTCAAATCAAAATCCCCCTTTGAAGGGGGATTAGAGGGATATTATTACCCCACTGTCTATATTCTGCGAATCGTTTTAGAATACAATTAGGTAACCATATCTAGTGTTTATTTAACATGGTAATGCATTTATTGTGTAATATTATTTCGTAATTTTATATAATACCCTTAACGATTTCGAACGTCCTTTAAGGGCGACTTATGTTGTAATTCTAGAAAATCCGCTGATAATTTTTTTTAGCTTTACAGAAATTTTTCTAAAATTGCCATGATATTGGAAATATACAGCCGCCGTATATTTCCAATATCATGGTAGCTGTATATTTAACTGTTCGCGCCGCTGATGCGGCGCGAATGGCGTAATTGAGAAGTCGAATGTTTTGCCCGCGCCTACGGCGCGAACAAGACATTCGAGCGGAAAGAACCCTGTGGCCACACATAACAAAGTGACCACAGAACCTTCCGCTCAATTACGCCATTATACGATAAATGTTAAATGGATAATAATGAAGAAAGTTAAGTACCGCTTAAAAGAATTATTAAAGGAAGGTGAAAAACTCAAGGAAGACGACATTAAAGCTAAGAGCGCTTGGATGTCAGAAACCAAGATATTAGTAGATGTGCTACTGGGTCCAGGACGTAATAATACACACTCCGAAGCATACTATTCATTTTGTCATGCAAAAACGCATATTGATGCAATTAGTATATTAAAAGCAATCTTAGTGTCTACTACTTCGATAAATAATTCTCAATCAGATACTTCTATTAACATCTTCAAATTAGAGAATCTGAAGTTTTGGCTATTATTAAAACCTGTATTAAAAAGAATTACAATATTCTTATTAGTTACTGCTATAGTAGCATGTGCTTGGTTTGCATTTATATCTATTGTAGCCCCTTTGCCCATATCTACAACACCTGCACTTATCATGGTATGGGTGTCATTTTTCATTCTGTTTTTCGTTCTATTTCCAAATCTTCTCGATAAAGTAAAAAAGATTAAAGTAAAAGATTTCGAGCTTGAACTTCAAGAAACAGTTGTC
Organism: Candidatus Scalinduaceae bacterium; assembly: GCA_965222815.1. Lineage (GTDB taxonomy): Bacteria > Planctomycetota > Brocadiia > Brocadiales > Scalinduaceae > SCAELEC01. The sequence continues at coordinate 983,083 of CBDCUS010000014.1, read as the reverse complement.
AAAGCCACTTCCAGAGATTTTTTGTCCATTTCTGATTTTGACGAGCACATATTTTCCACAAAAGGAGATTTCCGTAATCTTAGCAAGATTATAGAACAAGCTATACGAGTTCCAGATAAACCTGTTTTACTTATGGTTAATCTTCGAGATGACCAATATATTTCTATTCCAATGCTTTTTACATACCTGTTTTTCTTAGACCTTGTTGGAGCATCTGTAACTGTTCTTTTTATATCATCACAGCATTCTATTCGTATTCTTTCGGATATTAGGCAAGAATCTATTCTCGGTGCCATTTTAGGTAAAAAGGTAATGCGAGTTTTTTTAGAACATTTTCCACGGCTGAGTCGCATATTTGAATTCAGAAGGTTCAACGACAATATAAGTTTCGAAGATTTTTTTCGCTCAGGTAGTTTTTGTGGTGAAAAATTTGAACACTTCTTTCACAACATGTCAGGGGTAATACACGATTTGGGTACAAACCGAAGTGAATATTTATCAAAACGTGATGTTGAAAATTGGTTCAGGGGTTATTTAAGTCAACATAAAGTCCAACTATCAGTATCAGACATAGACATTAAGGAAATTCGTCAGGCAGTCTCCAAAGATGACGATTTTGTACTGGTTCTACAGGATAGTAAGCTAAATTCAATAGTTTCGGTTTGTTTATTGACAAAAGATATGTCAAGAAAGTTATTAGATAGTTTAACAGTGAAAAAGTTGTAAATCGGCGTATAACAATCGCATGAAGCCAACCACCAATAACCATGCGGTTTAATATCTATTGAGGTTGCCGCTCCAAGCCTCACTTGCAAGAATACGCACAGGTGGTGGTTGCTTATGCATAGCGTTAGGCTACAAAAGTAATGGCACCCTCTAGAATACAAGAACGAATTAAAAAAATACAAGATACTTGTATAGGTATAGCGACGGGCAAAGACTTTTCCTATGAGAAATATGAGAATGCTCGTGAAGATATAATAAGCGAATCTGCGCTAACTAAATTTCTTCCCGAGTGGTTAATTCGCTGTCGATATGGCTCTCAATTTTGGAATTTTATCAAAGAAAAATTTCCATCCTATAGGGAAAGAAGATATTTTATATGGTCCGAATTTGCTGATTTGCAAGACCAATTGGAGCAATCGGGTATTCATCCAACAAATTTATCTGTGCAAGAATTATTGGCAATTACAAATTCTGAAAGTGTGCAAGATGCATGGCAGAAATGTTTTGACAGAAGAGAAAATGACCCTGAGGGTGCTATAACATCTTCCAGAACGTTAGTCGAATCAACATGTAAACATATTTTAGAAACGTTAGGGGAAATACCAGATTCAAGTGGCAATTTGCCAAAATTATACAAACAAACAGCAAAAGTTCTTAATTTGAGTCCAGATCTTTATGGAGAGAATGTTATTAAGCAAATATTATCTGGTTGCGGTACAGTGGTAGAAGGTCTTGCAAGTTTACGAAATAAATACGGTGACTCACATGGCCAAGGCATTAGTAAGAGCAAACCTCAAAAAAGACATGCCGAACTTGCTGTAAATTTGGCCGGAACTTTAAGTAGTTTTCTTATTGCTACATTCGAAGAGAAACAAGACAAGTAGCCTAACCCCTATCAATCAACCTGACCGATAAAACGCGTTACGACGGAAATTAATGAATAAAACCACAACTCAACCTGTATCAGCCATACAACCAGGCACCTCGGCAGGTTAGCTCAAACGTTCTACTAAATATGAATAATGAAGCACTACAACATTGGATATCTAGGACTAAAGAACTACCCCATAAAAACAAGACACTCAATTACTCCCGGGAATTTAGCGAAGAGGAGTATACCAAGATTTCCAAAGGAGTGATTCCTCTTGAAATGGAAGACAAGTGGTTTATTCACTTAGATGATGGGACATTGAATATTTACAGGAGCTGGACGGGACATTGTATCTACTCTGTCCAATTTGAAAAACAAGGTTCCAAATATCTCCCTAATAATACACGAGTGAATCGAGAAAGGGATCAATATATCAACACAGATGATAAGTACGACTTAGAGCTATTGGATTTCATAATTTCGAACTTTCTTCTTGGAGAGGCAAAACCTTTTCCAAAGAAAAACATTAAAGAGAAGGTCGCAGGAGTTTTTCAGCACCATATCTCAGGAACTGCTTATCCTGAGAAAACTTTAGATAAACCTTGGTGGAAATTCTGGAAATAAGAATTGTAGAACAAATCAGTTCACACTTCCTGCACTACGCTGCGCTTCGCCCCAGTGAGTGACTTCCACGTTTGACACAGTGCAAAATGCATAATATATGATGTTATGCGATTCACAAGGATAGCGGTTTTATTTAACGCTGGATGAGTGTGAGAGCTTCCTTAAACCAGGGCGCGAAGGACGGGGAGCAAAAGTAGGGGTTCCAATTTTGCTCCCCTAGAGCCTGTTGCACAAACCCTATTTTTCCCACAAAAGAGATGAAAGTATGCAAGAGAAATGATATACTGAGTCCATCTTCAAGAAAGGGGAAAAATATGGGTTATAATTTTATTGAGTGTAACAGAGAGCAACAGTATTTACTCCCACCGAGCTTATTGGATTGGTTACCGGAAGGAGATTTAGCCTGGTTCATACTTGACGTAGTAGAGCAGCTGGATCTGAAAGAGTTTTACAAGAAGTATCGTCGAGATGGATGGGGCAGAGCCGCTTTTAATCCAAAGGTTATGGTGAGTTTGTTGGTATATGCGTATAGTATAGGCGAGAGGTCAAGTCGTCGAGTAGAGAGTCTTTGTGAACGAGATATAGGCTTTAGAATAATAACGGCGAATCAGAAACCAGATCATTGCACGATATCGAGATTTCGCAAAGATAATGAGAAAGAGCTTGAGGGTTTGTTTACGGAAGTACTGAAGCTGTGTGCAGAAGCAAAGATGTTGAAGGTAGGAGTAGTGGCACTGGATGGGACAAAGATGGAAGCAAATGCATCATTATCATCGAATCGATCAGAGAAGTATATAGAGCAAGAGGTGAAAAAGATACTCAAGGAGGCAACAGAAACAGACAAAGCGGAAGATAAGCTCTATGGTAAGAGGAATCGAGGAGATGAATTACCCGAAGAGATGAAAGACAGAAGGAGCAGGCTCAAGAGATTACAAGAGTGTAAGGAGCGTCTGGAACTTCGTGCTAGCGAATTAGCCAAGAAACAACAAGAAAAGATAGAGATGCGAGAGAAAGAGGAATCCGAACAAGGAAAAAAGAAACGAGGTAGAAAGCCAAAGGCACCAGAAGAGATGAAGAATAAGGAGGCAAAGGGAAATATTACAGACCCTGAAAGCCGGATAATGAAGACGCAGTCGGGATATGTACAAGGATATAACGCACAAGCGGTAGTAACCAATGAGCAAATAATAGTCGCAGCAGAGTTGACGCAGGAAGAAAATGACGTAAACCAACTCCATCCATTGCTCAATAAGGCGAAAGAGAATGTAAGGGACATAGGGATAGAGAAAAGGCTTCGGGTAGGATTGGCAGATGCGGGATATTGGAGTGAGGGAAATATGGACAAAGGATTACCTGATGAACTGGAGCTGTTTGTAGCGACAAAAAAAGATTGGAAACAACGAAAGGCTCTGAGCGAACAAAAAGCACAACGGGGACGTACACCGGAGGGTTTGTCGAAGAGAGATCGAATGGAACGGAAGTTATTAACAAAGCGTGGGAAACATCTGTATAGTAAACGGGGTCAGATGGTTGAATCGGTGTTTGGGCAGATTAAAGATGCACGAAGAATAAAGCGCTTTCTCAGACGAGGGATCGATGCATGTTCGAGTGAATGGAAATTGATTTGCGCCACACATAATCTATTGAAGTTATTTCGAAGTGGCAAGGTTAATTGGTCCTAAGTTAGGAATCAGGACATCTTTTGTACAAGTAAAGCAAGATATAGTTGAGCACACCGCAGAAATTATTTTCTCCATTTACGTTTTCACTGCATTAATCATCAATCATACAAAAACTTGTAACCTTGATTGTTTATTTATAAAATGAACATTTAATTACTTTATGCAACACGCTCCCTACAACAGAAATTTGTTTTTCTCCGCGCCCTCTGCCGGTCTTTTTGTCTTACTAAGGTTTATGCGGTTAACACTATTGGAGCCAGCGAGCAACATCCTTTGCCCAGTAGGTGAGGATAATATCTGCGCCTGCCCTTTTCATTCCCATCAATGATTCCATGGCGACAGTCTTTTCATCGAGCCACCCCTTTTCATGGGCGGCTTTTACCATAGAAAATTCACCGCTCACATTGTAAGCGGCTACCGGATGTTCGAATGTATCCTTAATGAGTTTGATTATATCAAGATACGGTAGTGCGGGTTTTACCATTACGATATCCGCACCCTCTTCTATATCGAGGGACACCTCGCGCAAGGCTTCTCTTGTATTTGCCGGATCCATCTGGTACGATTTCCTATCACCAAAACTGGGAGGTGATTCGGCAGCATCCCTGAAGGGGCCATAAAATGCTGAGGCGTACTTGGCTGCGTAAGACATTATGGGGATTTCCCCGTAACCGTTTTCGTCAAGAATAGTCCTAATAGCATCCACACGCCCATCCATCATATCACTTGGGGCAACAATGTCTACGCCTGAGTTTGCATGGGAGAGTGCTTCTTGGGAGAGAAGTTTTAGGGTCTCATCATTGTCGATCTTATGCTCACCCGTTTTCTCATCCTTTCGTATATAACCGCAATGACCATGATCTGTATACTCACACATACAGACATCCGTTATAACGAGGATGTTTGAAACATTCTGCTTAATTGCTCGAATCGCTTTTTGTATAATTCCGTCATCGGCATATGCTTCGGTTCCTAGTTCGTCTTTTTTTTCGGGAATGCCGAATAAGATAACTCCAGGTATGCCAAGATCTGCGAGTTCTCGAACCTCATCTACTAAGGTATCAACTGAAAATTGGTAGTTTCCTGGCATTGAAGAGATTTCACGTTTATGGCCACTACCAGGACGTACAAAGAGTGGCATAATAAGGTCATTAACCGAGAGGTGTTCCTCACGGACGAGCGCACGCATCAGTTTGCTGCTTCTTAATCTGCGGGGGCGGTACTGTGGGAAATGCATTGTTTGGTTCCTTAAAAATTAATCTAAAATATTAAAAAAGATTGATGACTCTACGGGTGAGAGAGGTTGAGTTATTTCACAAAGTAAGTAACAGGTAATAAAATGATTCAGTGTATAGTGAAAAAATATATTGTCAAATAGTATTTAAGAGGATATCGGATGTTTGGTCAAAACGGAATTCCAGGAGAAAAAGAAGAAATGGATGGAGAAGTTGAAACGGAAAGCGTATTATCTTTCAAGAACTTTATGAGGAGAGGAAGTGTATGGAGGAATTAATACAATTATTTTTCGAGGTAGGTCACTTGAAGAATGTTCAGAGAAGCGGGTGGTGGTTAATCGGAAATCGTGCACCTGAGAGCGTGGCTGAACACTCATTTCGATGTGCAGTTTTAGGATATTTTTTAGCGAAATCGGAAAACATCGATACGCTTAAGGTAGTTTTGATGTGTCTCTTTCACGATCTGCACGAAGCAAGGACAAATGATTTACATAAAGTAGCGCAAAAATACCTCAACGTAAAGGAACGCGAAAATGAGGTAACTCAAGATCAGATCAAATCCTTAAAAGATCCTGAGAGAATTGAGATTGGAAATCTCATGAAGGAGTTCTCAGATCAGATGACAAAAGAGAGCAGAGTAGCGAAAGATGCGGATACCCTGGAGTGTGTACTCCAAGCAAGGGAGTATCAGGTACAACAGGGCCGCCGTGATGCGGTAGATTGGATCAAGAACGCTCGTGGTACTATGGAGAGTGGTTCTGCAAAGAAACTGATGGCCTTAATTGAAAGCTCGGATCCGAATGGGTGGTGGAAAAAGCTGAAAGAACAGATGGGTTAATTGTGCTTTCCGTTTCTCGCCTTATGTTAAATATCACACTAAAAACATTTTGACAATTATAGCGTATTATCCTAGAATTTTACCATACTCTAGCCGTAATTTAATGTCAGTTAAAAAGGGGAAGACAGAATGAAGACTCAACTCGAGAGGGCAAGGGATGGTGAAATAACGCCTCAAATGAGAGAAGCGGCGCAATATGATGATGTAAGTCCTGAATTTATCCGTGACGGTATCGCGAAAGGTCAGATTGTAATATATGGTAATCCGCAAAGGGAGGCACGAGTTATTGGTATTGGGAAAGGGCTGAGGACAAAGATTAATGCAAGCATTGGGACTTCTCCAGATATAATAGACTTTGATATGGAGGTGGAAAAGGCACTCGTTGCGGAAAATACCGGGGCCGACACGCTGATGGAACTTTCAACAGGGGGAGATTTGGCAGAGGTGAGAAAGAGGGTACTCGATGCTACAAAATTAACGGTAGGGACCGTGCCTCTGTATGAGGCTGCAATAGAGACTATCCATAAAAAAGATTCGGTTATTCATATGGAAGCAGATTACCTGTTTGAAGTTATTGAAAAGCAGGCGGCGGAGGGGATTGGCTTTATGGCAATCCATTGCGGTATCAATCTCATTACCTTGGAACGTTTAAAGAGACAGGGGTACCGGTTTGGAGGGCTGGTAAGTAGAGGTGGCTCTTTTTTAACGGCATGGATGAATCACAATAAGAGGGAGAATCCCCTCTATGACCAGATTGATAGACTAATTGATATCATGAAAAAATACGATGTTATATTAAGTCTTGGGAACGGCTTACGGGCAGGTGCAGTACATGATAGTACCGATCGTGCCCAGATTCAGGAGTTAATCATTAACTCGGAGGTTGCAGAATACGCCCAAAAGAGGGGGGTACAGATAATTGTGGAAGGACCCGGGCACATTCCGATAGATGAGATAGAGGCAAACGTTATCATTCAGAAACGGATGAGTAATAATGCGCCATTTTATATGCTCGGTCCTATCACCACTGATGTAGCACCCGGTTATGATCATATTTCGTCGGCTATTGGTGCCGCTTTATCATCTCGTTATGGCGCTGATTTTATCTGCTATGTGACACCTCCGGAACACCTCGCGCTTCCGAAACCGGATGATGTAAGAGAGGGGGTAATTGCTGCCAAGATTGCGGCACATGTTGGCGATATGGTTAAACTCAACGGCAAAGCGAAAAATCGGGATTTGAAGATGGGTATTGCGAGGCGTGACCTCGATTGGAAAACTCAGTATGAGACTGCTATAACATCCGAAAAGGCTAAACAGATACGAGGTGAGCGACCACCAGTGGAAGAAGATACCTGTACCATGTGTGGCAGTGTCTGTTCGTTAAAGGGTGTCAGGGAGTATTACGAAGATGATTTAAATGAAAGTAGAAAGAAATCTGTCTCAACTGCATTGTGAAATACTTTACATTTTGTTAAATTTGAGAGAATTGAGAAAAACATTGTATTTAAAAAAGTAATCACACAAAGGCCTGCCCGACTACGTCGTTCGGGTGGGCACAGGCACAAAGAAATGATGTCTGTTTGCTGTCCTGACAAGCCTGGTAGGTCTGAAAATGAGATTGAGACAACTGTTGTTGATGCTGTAATTGTGGTTCACATCTTTGTATCTCTGTGCCTTTATGTGAGGATTAGTAATTTAAGAAAACGGTTTAAGTATGGAATGGCATGTAAGCAAAGGGGCGAAGAGTTGTTCTCGCTGTGAAAAACTGTTTGAAGAGGAAGAGGAGTACTTCTCTGCACTGTATGACAATGTTGCTACCTATACGAGAAAGGACCTCTGTTTACGTTGTTGGGAAACGAATCAAGACGTAGATTCCTTCTCTTATTGGAAAACTAAGGTCCAGAAAAAGGCTGAACCAGTACGGCAATTTGCGAACTTAGAGGTGTTTTACGATCTGTTTATCCGTTCTGAAAATGAAGACCACGCTTCAAATAAGAGTTTTCGATACGTCCTTGCCTTATATTTGATGAGAAAGAAGGTGTTGACACTCAAATCGATAAATCGAGAAGATGGTGATGAGTTTCTGATCTTGCAAAACAGTAGGGAGGAGAAAGAGACAAAGGTCCTAAATCCGAAACTGGATCAAGAGGCGATCCTCGCCGTAAAAGAGGAGATTGGCAAATTGATAGGGTGTTCGACACGATCTGATTCCAAAGAAACTGCTAAAGAGGAAACATCAGAGGTTGTTTTAAATGGTGAAAAGGGTGAATAGCGGTTGAAAGAAAACTACTTATCAACTTCGTTACCACAATAATTTCCTTATCATCCAGTACATGAACACATGCGTACTTGAGAACGTTCCGGTTGCGAAATCATCATACTAAATATCTTGACAATTCTTGCCTAACCACGGTGTGTACGTTTAAGCACTCATTACCCAATAAGGAATATTCGTTAAAATTATATGTCCATTGTATTGTTAGAGCATCCAAGACCAAAAAATCAGCAAAAGTTTGCCGATGTGGTAAACACTCCTCTCTCCTCCTGTCTTATGACCGGATACGTTGCTTCGGTCTTAAAAGCCAATAATTTCAAGACAGACGTTGTGGACGCAAATCTTCTTGGATGGTCGTTTCCGAAAACGGTACAAGAGTTACAAAGGCGGAATTTTAAACTGTTAGGGGTACATCTTGTCTACCTATGGGAGCAAACGGAAGAGGTTTTTGAGATGCTCTCAAATCTGCGGAAAGAGGGGGTAGATGCGCACATAAATCTTTACGGCCATTTTCCAACATTTGCCTATAGAGACATTCTCTTGAACTATCCCTTTGTTGATTCAATTACTATCGGTGAACCGGAGATAACCATGCAGGAGCTTGCCAATACGGTGGTTACTTGCAAAGGCACACCAAAGTTAAACGCAATTGATGGTCTTGCTTTTCACTCCTTCCCAAATGGTGGTGAGCGTGGAGATGAATTGTATGGGCAAAACCATATTCACGATCATCGGTCCTATACGCTTAAGGTGAGTGACATTGTGACGACGAATCCAAGGTCTGTCGTATCACGTCTCGATACTTTTCCCCCTCCTTTTCGCTACAATTTTGAGGAATTGAGAAAAAAAGGGGTTGCTACGTACGTCCTTGGAAGTAGGGGCTGCTATGGAAACTGCACTTTTTGTTACCTTGACCGGTTTTACGGTGACGATTCTTCCTGGCGTGGGAGGAGTCCAGAAAACGTCTTTGATGAGATCTTCGATATATATCGAGATTTTGGAGAGACCTATTTTTACTTTGCCGATGCAAACTTTTTCGGACCTGGGAGGAGGGGTAAAGAGCGGGCAAGTACATTCGCCCGTCTTCTTGTCGACAATGGAGTAAAGATTGAGTTTGGGATAGAGTGCAGGGTGAACGATATTGAAGCCCATTCACTCAACCTTCTTGTGAAAGCAGGTTTGAAAGAGGTGTTTTTGGGTGTGGAAGGCGGCAGCCAGAACTCGCTAAACAGGCTCAATAAATTGACGACAGTTGAGCAGAATAAAAGGGCCATACAGATGCTCAGGCAGTGTAATATTGAACCAAATTACGGATTCATCATGTTTGAACCCGACTCTACGCTCAGTGATGTGAGGGAGAATTTTGAATTTCTCAAAGAGATGAATATGTTACGTATGCCCAGTATCACGGCACATCTTCTCTACCATCAACAGACGATATTTAAAGGGATGGCGGATTACGAGAGGAGAAAAGATGATGCCGAATCTGTTTCAAAGTTTCATTATGAGTATCGTTATCAACTGAAAGATGAGAGGGTTACTCTCTTGGCTGAAAACGTCAATAACTTTTGTCTTGAAACCTTAAGGAGATTATCGGACGAGAGAGATGGGGGAAATGGGGATCTTTCATGTGATTACGATGAAGAGGATTTACTTTCTCAGGGATTGAACCGGGAACTGATCAACCATTTTGAGATGTCATTGAGCTCTCTTGAAAAACTAGCTGGTGTTTGACCCAAAACTACCCACCTACTGTGTTGCTGTATGAATTCTATAATATTCTATAATTTTCACGTCTTGAGTACGCTCCGGTTCAAAAATTCTTGTGCTCCTTGTATCTGGGCAATTTTGGGTTAACCATAAAGGAGTCAAGTACTAGTTACAAGGGATTTAATTGTCTCTTTATGTCCGTACAAAGGATAACAACAACACAAAATAAACGTTGCAAATCCGGCTCTTCACAACTTTTGCGTGTTAAGAGCTAAAATCTATGCCCAATTACGATAGTCTTCACTATATTCATGAACTCGGTTACGGTTACTGGAAGTCGCAAGTTCTTTTTGTTGCGGTGGAAATGGGCATCTTTACGCTGATTGGCGGAGATGACAAAAGTGGAAAAGATGTTGCGGACGAGCTGGGTACCAATCCCAGATCTACCGAGATGCTCCTCAATGCCCTTGTCTCGCTTGGGTTTCTCAAAAAGATTAAGGGCATCTTCAAGAATACACCTCTATCCAAGCGCTATTTGATACAAGGGACTTCTCTCTATCAAGGTGATAGGATTCATCATTTTCACAATTTGTGGGATCCATGGTCAAAGCTGGGTGATGCAGTTAGGACGGGGAAACCTACGGCTTTTGAGGATGTGCAGGAGGGTGTAGATGAGCTCCGGTTAAGAGATTTTCTAAAATCGATGCATAATATGGCATCGATACAAGTTGAAGAGGTTTGCAGAAAATTGCAGCTGAAAGAGTATAAAAACCTCCTGGATCTTGGTGGTGGGCTGGGAACATATGCCGTAAGGTTTGCAAAGGAGAATCCCGCTTTACGGGCAACGGTATTTGATCTTCCTGATGTGATAAAAATAACCGAAGAGTATATTGGTGAATCGGGATTGGCGGAACGGGTTAAGACCCAGGGAGGAAACTGCCTTCAAGATGGTTTCGGGAGAGAACGGTTCGACACTGCTTTTGTGTCCAATCTCTTGCATATGTATAAACCTTCAGAGAATCGTAACATATTGAAAAAGTGTTGGTATTCTTTGGTGAAAAAGGGTATAGTTATTGTTCAAGAATTTTCCTTAAATTCTCCGAAAACGAGTCCTCTCTTTAGCACACTCTTTGGCTTGAATATGTTGGTTGGTACCTTAGGAGGTGCGATGTACTCGGAAGAGGAGATAAAAGAGTGGTGTGTTAAGGTTGGTTTTAAAAAGATAAAGAAAATATCAATAAATCGAGATTCGAAGTTGATTGTTGGAGTTAAATGAATTCTGTTTGATTGGTCAGTTTGAAAGGAGTGGAGATGCTTAAGAAGTTTCGCGTATTATTGTTGTCTGTTTTCCTTGTTCTTCAATTTGGGAGTGTGATCTTGGCTAAGGAAGAGGGGGGAAAAATGGAGGGTTGTGTTGCGATAGTGAATGGAGAGGCAATACCGCCACAGGCGCTTGAGAAGAGATTAAGCGTCTATAAAAATTTAAATCAAGAGATAACGGATTCAACGAAAAGTCTTGTGTTGGACCAGATTATAGATAAATTGTTGTTAGAACAGTTTGTGAAAGAGCAGGGAATTATCGTCAGTGTTAATGAAATACAGGCTGAACTGGAAAAGGTTAAGTTCTTTTTCAATTCCAGTCAAAAAGGTTCGAAAGTTACTTTAGAGAAGGTCTTAGAGTCTCGGGGCTCTTCAATTGTACAGTTGAGAGAAGAGATTAGAAATACCGTTGCCTTGAGTAAGTATCTGGGTAAGAATATTAAGGCGGAGGAGTTGAAGGCCTATTTTGATTCAAATCAAGACTATTTTAATGGAGAAGAGGTGAGAGCAAGCCATATTTTGGTTGATACAAGAGGCCTGACAAGTGAGGAGGAGCTTGCTCAAGCGAAGGAAAAAATAGAAAAGTTGAAAAAAGAGATCGATAACGGAGCTGATTTTGCCGAACTTGCAAAAAAAAATTCTGACTGTCCCTCATCTGAAAAGGGTGGTGACCTGGGGTTTTTTGAAAGAAAGGGAACCATGGTGGCTCCTTTTGCCAACGCAGCATTTTTACTGAAAGTTGGAGAGGTGAGCGAACCGGTAAAAACTCAATTTGGCCTCCATCTCATCAAGGTGACGGAGAAAAGTGAGGGGGAAGAGGTGAGTTATGATGATGAAGAGGTGAGAGAAGAGGTTGAGAATTTTTACCGTGAAGAGAAGAAAGAGCAACTCCTGGAGAGTTTGAGAAAAAATGCCAAGATAGAAACTTTTATTTAAGGAAGTGAGCCAGAGTGGTGGAATTGGCAGACGCGCCGGACTCAAAATCCGGTCCCCGCAAGGGGGTGTGGGTTCGACTCCCACCTCTGGCACCATGTTACATTTGATTTCTCGTGTTAAGACAGGGAGTACATAGTAAATGCATAACAAAGAAGCGGAATAAAATTCCGCTCCTTTGTTAATAGTGTGTGATTCTATTTAAAGGTTTAATTTTGGTACTTCAACTTCAGAGTATTACTATTTTCTACCAAATTTTGAGGCTACCATTTTTCTCGGTAATTAGATTCTTCTTCGATCGCTTCACTTTCTTCCGTTCCTTTAATTTCAGGTTCTGCGCCATATTGAATGTTCTCTTCTAATTTGGCTGAGGCTGTATACCCTGTTTTTTCAACAGCATTTATCATGTCGGTTGTATTTGACGAACCTTTTGCAACCTTTACGGTTGCCTTACCCTCATACCAATTTACCTCACAATATTCAACACCCTCACAATTCATGAGTGCTGCTTTTACTTTATCTTCACAAGCTGTGCAAGTCATTCCATCTATGTTTAATATAACTTCTCCCTCTTCCTCGCTGGGAGGGGGAGTGATATCAGCCCCAGATTCTGCTACATCGGCACTTTCCCTTGTCTCCAGATTCTCAGATTCTGCCTCTGCCGCATCTTTTTCATCTGCCTCAGTTCCAGAACTAAACATTTCCTTAATCTTACCCAGCATGCTTTCTTCTTCAGCTTGCCCTATAGTAGTAAAACCAATAATAACAAGTAGTGTAATTAATACAGAAAATATTTTTCTTGTCTTCATTCTTCTTACCTCCTAAGTTTTTAAATCACACACTAACCCTCCCCTGAACAGAGGAAAAGATCATATAAATTTCGTCCTTTAATAATGTTAAACACAGGGTGGTAAAGAGCCATTATGAGTTAGAGCATCCTGTCCGACAGAGCCATTCAGGCAGACGGGCGGGCAACTACTTCCCTGTAGTTATTAGACACCTTTACTGAATCATGTTCAGTACACGTTTGGGTGTGTGCACACCACCCAAACGTAGAGAGCTCACAAAAAGATTTAATCCCTCAAGTTTTAGTCATTAAAATAAGAAGTCTTTGTACTAAACTTCAGTGGTTATTTAGAGCGCAAAGGGTATACCAGCACCTTATGAAAAAATATTTACTTGATTTTAAAGAACTTACACTATTATTTTATCTATATTAAAAAACATGTTGGTGGGTTCTCCATACAGTTGTTTAAAAGATGAAAACATGATATCGTGTAACTGGTTGTCGTTTCAACATTTTCTTGTATAGGTATTCTCATACACTTGAACAAGAATTTTTGCGGTCACCACTTCTGGGAGAGAGAATACTGTGTGAATAGTGTTGGGCTGGATGAAGCGAAGATTAGAAAATATACTCAAGATCAGGAGGTAAATGAGTCAATTGAAGATGATTATGACACTGATTTGAGTAATCCCTTTTAGGGGAAGAAGTTTAGATAGCAGGAATAATCAAAGTGTAACAAATTTATAATAAATTGAACGAGATTTATGGGAATGAGAGCATTCGTTTTTGAAGATAATGAACTTGTCCGTTCTTTCGTTACTTTGATTTTCGAAAAAAGAGGATATGAAGTCTTTGCCTTTTCTGAAGCAAGTATGTGCCCACTCTTTTTAGGGAAGAGTTGCCCTTGCCCACCAGAACATAGATGTGCTGATTTCATAGTTGCCGATATTAATATACCAAATATTACGGGTCTTGATTTTATCGAAAATCAGCTGAATTTTGGATGCAAGGTGACCAATTTTGGAGTAATTGCAGGTCAATGGACAGATGAACTGATAAATCAAGCAAAGCACTTGCATTGTAAAATATATTGGAAAACCAATCGACTTAGAAAATTTTGAAAAGTGGTTGAATGATTGCAAGAAGAGGTTTGATCCAAATAGGATATTGTCTGATTGGTTTCAACATAGGGATAAGGAAGGCGAATGATTACGATATCACTCTCTTCATCGCTTGTAACCAAATTTACGTAAAAGAGACTTCCTCTCCTTGACATTCTGCTCACCCTCTATCCCCTTTGGGACAAAGCCGTCTATAACTCCCATTATTCCACGACCAAGTTCTGTCTCGGCAATAATCACTTCTACTGGATTTGCTGTGGCACAAAAAATTGTGCAAACCTCTTGGCACCCCTTAATGGCATTGAGTACATTTATTGGAAATGCATCCTTCATGACAACCACAAATGTATGTCCTGATGCAATGCGGGAAGCGTTTCTTGTGGCAATTTCTATCATCTCGTTGTCATTGCCTTCCCTCCTCACCAGACAGTCACAGGATGCCTCACAGAAGGCGATACCAAACTTGACATTTGGCACCGATCCAACCATAATTTCGTAAATATCCTCGACCGACTTGATAAAATGGGCCTGTCCGATGATAATATTTGTACTTTGAGGGCTCTCTATCTTTACTTTTTTGAACTCCATATTTTTTTTATATCAGAATTATATAAAATTGACAAGTGACAAGTTGAAAATCAATCTGGAAATCAATTGACAGGAGGCCAATAAAAAAGTAATTTACTAGCTTTATAAGAGATTTGAATGATAGGTGACGCATACCATAGAAATTGGAGGAAAGAATGAATATTTTAGTTGCGATTGATTTGTCCGATGCATCTCAAAAGGTTTTAGATAAGACAAAGTCTCTGACTTTAGCTTTATCCGCAAAGGTATGGATACTCCATGTTACAGAACCTGGACCTGAGATTGGACGTTTAAATTTTGGACCGGAGATGGTTCGTGAACAAGCTGCCCAGGAATTTAACAAAGAACATAAGGATTTACAAGAACTAGCAGAGGCTCTTAAGCAAGCGGGAATTGAGACAACTCCGCTTCTTGTCCAGGGTGCAACGGTTGAAACAATACTTAAAAAGTCAAAAGAGTTAGAGATTGATATAATTGTTGTCGGTTCTCATGGCCATGGCGGAGTCTATCATTTAATATATGGTAGTGTCTGCGAAGGAGTATTACAGAACTCTTCGTGCCCGGTCCTCATCGTACCCGTTCATGACCGTTCTTCATAAGCGGTTACGGTATTTGATGCTCTATAAGAAATGGCTGATTGTTAATAGAGGTGTTGATGGTTGATCACGACCACTTTTTTCTATTGGAAAGCGATTGTATAATGTGCAACCTCAAGTTGCTCTGTTCTCAACTACAGCCTTAATGCATGATCTTGAACGGGCAACCTGAAAGGCTTCCTCAATCCTGTCTATTGAGAAAATTTGTGTGATCATCTCATCCCCAAGAGTTTTCAAGTGGGGGATTCTTTCCAGAAAACCTATGGCATCTTTAAAACTTCCACATCGACTGGTAGAGAGGGTCATTCCTCTCTGAGATATTGCCTGTAAGAGAGGCGAAGAGATGTTCTTTGCGTTACGTTTCACAAAAATAACTCCTCTTGGACGAATGAAAGAGTTCTCACGTGAGCAATTCGGTCGAATAACCGTGTCCAACATCTCTTGCGAATCGACAAATGCACAATCAACTCTTTGAAGAGGGTTGTAAGCATCATTTTCCAACTTGTCAAAGACCTCTCTGGGGGAACTACCTCGAATAACATTGAATCCTTGAACTAAACAGTTGGGAATAGTGCTATGGCTTAACCAAGCTATTGAAGGAGGCTTCTTCTGATTTGGATAATATTTATGCAAATGATATTCGATAATTTCCCCTGAATCTGAAAATGGGAGGAGAGAGATCTCATCAACAACGAGTTCGGTAAGATGGTGCAATTCGGATGTTATCCGTCCGGTTGTGGATTTCAGATGTACCTCTCTGTTTGCTAAACGAACGGCAAGATTGAGGCCCTCTGGGTTTCCCGTTGTGTCTATGATAATATCAGCAAAGTTGGAGGGAAGATTTTTACCGATTCCCTCTACAAGGAGGGATGATGTCGCACCAATTCGCTTAGCGATAGAGAGTAAATGGTCATTTCTCGTTATGGCCACAATTTCTAAATTCAGGGAATTTACCTTACTGAAACATGCCAAAGCAGAGAGAACCAACATACCCAATTTTCCGGGACCGAGCACGCCAACTTTTGAATTTTTCCCAGGTTTGATACACTTTACCGCATGGAGTGCGGCAGCAAATGGTTCAATCAATACTGCTGTGCCAAGGGGAAGTGTTACGGGAAGAGGGACAAGATTGTGTATTGGAGCCAACAAAAAGGGTGCAAATCCTCCCGGCAAACGGTCAATTCCCAAAACCAATCTTTCCGGACAGTGCGTTGGTAGTCCATTGTTGCAGAAGGGGCATGAGTCATCGATACCACGTGAATGGTGTGAAGCGTTTATTTCAACTGCATAACGATTTCCCTGGGGATCTTTGACAATAGCTTCATGCCCGGTAATCTGGGGAAGGGGAAAGGGTAAGAAACGTTTATCCAAATCGGTTGAGCAAATCCCACATCGCTCTACCTCCATGAGCCTATATCCGGAAGATAGGGAGAGGTAGTGTGAACCATTTCGGTATATTTCCCATCCCGTCTCTTCAGAACCTTTAAACAGATAGTGAGCTCTCTTAAAAGAATTATCTAAATGGTAGTCCCTGATCGTAAATTGTACCTCTTCTTGCATTTTGTTTCTATCCTTTTGATGAATTTTGAACGTATGATCTCCTGTTCAGTGGGTAGAATATCTGCCCAAAAAATGTTTGAGGAAAGTTCTCATCATGCTGAAAACCTAATTTGATATCTCTTCCACTCTTCGGAATATAGGCTGTCCGGAAAAGATAATCCCACAGGCTGAGGGATATCCCAAAGTTAACTCCATATCTTGTGGGTAACTTCTTTGCGTGGTGCCATATGTGCATTACAGGGTTGTTAAGCAGATATTTAAAGGGTCCATAGGTAATTTGCACGTTTGCATGATTGAGGTGACCGATGAGCAGTGCAATAAGATGAATAATAAAAAAATCTTTGACACTAAACCCTATAATAGATAGGGGAATATATTGCAGGCTTTTATATATGACAGTCTCCATCCAGTGAAAGCGCAAGTGGGCAGCAAATCCGAGGATCTCTACGGAGTGGTGCACTTTATGGAATTCCCAGAGCATCGGGGATCTATGGAGGAGACGGTGTATATTCCAGTGAATGAAGTCTGCTAGGAAAAACATGGTCATTAGCTGTACCCATTTGGGTAGCGCGGTTGTTTGGATTACGGTAATATCATTCAATCCGAAGATACCAAGAAGATCGTTAAATAATTCTACTCCTAAATGAGATAATGCATGATAGCCAATTAGGGGAAAAAGGAATGAATTGAAAAAAAGGTAAAATCCATCTAACCAAAAGTCTTTTCTCAATACAGGCTGCTCTTTTCGCCAGGGGGCCACTAACTCCAAGACCCATACGGCTATTGATAAGCCTACTAACCAGTAAAAATAACTCTTGTACCAGGGAGAGTAATCGGAAGCAAAGAGAATCTCTGAGCCAAGGTTATGCCAGTATTCTGAAAATGTGAAGAAAAGAGTTTCGATGTATTTTCCCATGAGGGGAGGGACCTTCCATAACATTACTTAACAAGATCTTGTTTGTAGTTCTCTCCGGACAAAAGACGCCGAGGACTTTACTCGCTCAATTTATACCGGATTTTATCCGAAAACCATTATCAGATGGGTATACACTACCAAACATCTTCCTTAGATTACATCATATAACCTTCTCTGTCCGGTATCGAGAACAATTTTATTGCTGACGGTAATTATCATTCATTAATGAGTCTAATGAATCTGTTTAGGGAAAACCTGCCCTAGTTCAATCCGCCCTGCACTCTGGACCAGGTTGGCATAAAAAAAATTTTTAAAAATTCATAAGAATATGAAGTAATAGTTTGTAAAATTCTATATAATATGTACCTTTACTACCTATCGGCTTCTTTCTATACAAGCTGTTTTTATCTTTTAAGGTCTCTATAAAATGAAGAAATATTTTCGGTATCTCTTTCCGGTTCTCTTTCTCCTTATTGGAATGCTTCCCTTGACGTCTCACGCTGATGACGGGAAAGATCGGGTTTTGAATCTCTTAGGTGAGACTCAAGATGCATCGGTCTTCTATCTCGAAAATGGAATGGAGGTTATTCTCATTGAGAACCATGCGAGCCCCATGATTACGGCTTTTACCATTGTCAAAACGGGAAGCCGTAATGAAGATGCTACGACAAACGGATCGGCCCATTTTCTTGAACATCTGCTCTTTAACGGCACAAAAAATCGCACTCAGAAGGAACTTTATGGCGAAATGGATTATTATGGTGGTTATAACAATGCCCATACAGGGCCCGACTATACCAACTACATGATCTTGATGCCGAAGGAGTACATCAAAGAGGGGATGGATATCCAGGCAGACATGCTTTTTCATTCAACTTTACCTCCGGAGAAATTTGAAAAAGAGCGAGGAATTGTTATAGAAGAGATTGGGAAGGATGCAGATTCACCAACGTATCAAGTAAGCAACCATTTTATCAGGACAGCTTTCGCGGGTACCCCTTATGAACGTCCCGTCCTTGGAACGGTCTCCACTATTTCTCACCTAAAACGAGATGATGTTCTGGCATATTATCGCACCTGGTATGTACCAAACAACATGATATTGATGGTCATCGGAGATTTTACAACCTCTGAGATGGTGGAGTTGGTTAAAGAGAAGTATGGCTCATTTCCCGCTGGTCACCTTCCTGAACATAAACCTTTTGTATTGAAACAGTATAAATCGCTGCGTATTGCACGTGCAAATGGGAGCGGTAAATTTCCTGATGATCGACAGTATCTCAATATGGGTTACCTATTGCCCTGTCTAGCCTCTGAGGAATTCTTTTCACTTCAACTGTTAGCAGAGTTTCTAGGCGGGAAGAAAGACTCAATCCTCGACGTTCTGTTTAAAGAAGAATCTCATAAAAATCTGGTCAACTCTATCGGTGCTACCATTACGTTTAATGGTGATTTCTCGATGTTACAGATCTCCGCCCAACTCCCTCTCGGTGTTGATGTTGATCGCATTGTGAAACTGATTTCACATGCGGTAGGAGAGATGGCGAACAATTCGGTATCGATCGAAGATATCCAACCAATGTTAGTCTCAAGGGCTACTCATGAAATCTACCTGCAGGAAAAATTGCACTATTATGCCATGATGAAATCTAGCTATCTTGCTGCAGGTGGGTATACCTTTCTCCGTAGCTATATGGACAGTATCATTCGAGTAACTCCCCAATCCATTCAAGGTGTTGCGATGAAATATCTAAAATCCCAGATACCCGTAGTTACTTTGATGTCACCTGCCTTTCAAAAGGAGGGTTCCATTGGAGAGGGACAGAACCGCTATCACCGGGAAACATTGGATAATGGTATGACCGTTGTGGTAAAAGAGAACCGGGATAGTCGTGTAGTTGGGATACACCTGTTGGCAAAAGGGAGAAGTCTGCCAGAGGAGAGGGAAAAGTGGGGTATGGCAGAGCTATTACAGCGAATGTTACTTGAAGGGGGAACGGTGACGCATCCTCAAGAGAAACTGTATCAATCATTGGAAACTATCGGTGCGGAGATCAAACTATATGATAATCCTAACATCCCCTATGACGACTACTACAATTCAGCTCGATTCGTTTATGTGCGGTTGAAGGTGATCGACACTTTTTTCGAGCAAGGAATTAAAATGTTAGCTGGAATGGTGTCCCAACCTCTCCTTACAAATGATGCATTTGAGCTGGCAAAAAAAAATCTCCTTTCACTCTCTACCACGGCAGACTTAAGTGCACCAAAAGTTGCAAAAAGATTGTTATATGACAATCTCTTTGTTTCAAACCCCGGTTTTGGTTGGACGCTTGGGAATGTGAACGACATAGAGGATTTCAGTTTTGGTGATATAAAGGCGTTACATGATAAATTGTACAATCCCTCAAACCTGATTTTGACTATTTCCGGTAATCTGCCCGTTGAGGAAACTATGAATCTTGTTAAGAGTAGTTTTAGCGGGGAGTGGGGGGAATCGGGGTGGCAGCCACCCGCACATAAACCACAGATTAAGGAATTCGGCAAGAGAGTACAAAATAAAATCGGGAAGTCTCAATCTTACATTATTGTAGCAAATACCTGTGAGGTTGAAGAGGAGGACCAACCGGCCCTTCATATCCTGAGTAGTCTCTTTTCAGATAGACTTGCGTTCAATCTTCGGGAAAAGCAGGGTCTCGCCTACTCCATCAGTACGTACTTTCCAAAGTACAGGGATGCGCAGTGGTATCGCATTGCAATGGGGACAAGAGCTGAAAACATTGAAAAAGCGATTGCCGGCATTCAAAAGGAGATACGCACCATACGAGAGGAAACTTTCGATAGAGATGAGATACAGAAAACAATTAACGCAGCCTTAGGACGACGAGGTATGCGTCGTATGGATCGTGTGAGTCAGGCATACTATATAAGTATGGAGATACTTGATGGCAATTCACCTGAAGCGGACGATGAATATGGTGAAAGGCTAAAGGCCGTTACCGTCCAGGATGTCAATCGACTCGCACCAAAGGTTTTTAAAAATGAGGATCATTTGATCATAATCGTTGAGTAGTATTTTACCAACCTTACCTATACAGAACCAAAAACCGTAAATTGTTTATCTGTTCTGTCTAGGCCAGGTTGGTAAATTAATATATATCTCTATCCATCGAACATGTTAGATAGGCGGTATTAATATTTCACTCCTCATGTGAGAATCAATACCATATAACTGTTTACCATCAAACTTTTCGAACTCTGACTCCATAAGCACCTGTTTGAGAAGGGCTAAAATGCCTGACTCTGACAAAATAGGTGCCGACTGCTAGAGATATCTGAATGCGAGATAGTAAACCAGGTCCACTATCATCGTCTTGGGCAATGAGGTTGGCATCACTGTTTGGCCCAAACAGGGCAAGGAACGTATCAGTTGAACCTGATGTTTCAATACTATGCACTCCTGCCGTAGCCACACTAAAAGTAAAAAGATCACTTTCCGCTGGCTGCCCAATATCACCTTGGACTTCCGGACCATCAACTTGCATCTGCACTGGTCCGGGATTGTTGTTTGATGCTACTGAGATTCCATAGGGTCCCCTTCCAGTTGGGCTAAAATGACGGACCTGTACGAAATAGTTTCCTACTACCAAATCTTGAACGATTAATGACAATGTCCCAGGTCCACTGTCATCATCTGCGGCAACAAGCGTTGTTTCACTATCTGGACCAAAAAGACTCAAGAACGTATCTGTTGTACCAGAAGTGTTAATCGTATACCTCCCTGCAGTCGTTACTCTAAGCGTATAGAGGTCCTGTTCACCAGCAGGGTTAATTTCTCCTTGAATCTCGGGTCCGTTGATTTCCAATTCACGTGGCGGTTGGCTACCCCCATCTATTCGTGTTGCTAGCGCGTAAGACTGAGCAAATGAAGGTATTCGGTGTGCACGAACAATAATATCAACATCCCCTGCGGGCACGTTTTCCCAGACAACTTGCTCAACGTTATTTGTGCGATCAAAAGCCGTTGAATTAGAGGGAACGTTACCATGACGTTCCTGGCCATCTGCCGTCCGGACAATCAAATCGAGATCGTTTTGCAAAACGGGACCAGGTCTGTCGGTCCACACGAGAGTTACTTTGAGCGAAGCACCATCACTGACAGTGATAGTAGTGGTCTCTTCGTCACCTGTATCAAGCGCAGTGGCTTCGTCTCGCAATTGGACTGACGCACTCAATGTAGCGGCCATATCGATTCGTCCGAAGCCCTCGGAATTGTTCGGTATGCCACCGGTCTCCGAAGGCACGTATTGGCCAGCTATATCTTGCGCGCCATTGATCAACATAGCCTTGACCAAGGCTGCACTGGGAGTGTTTAGTTGACGTTCTTCAAGGAGGTATTCTCGTACCAGTGCAGCGCAACCTGCCACTAGGGGAGTTGCCATGCTGGTTCCACCGTTAAAATAGTAGAGAGGATCTGCGGAAAGCCCCCACCCAGTAGAATTCGTATTCCGAGATCGTGTTGACAAAATAAAGCTCCCAGGTGCTACGAGATCAGGTTTTATACGCCCATCGGTTGTAGGCCCACGGCTACTGAAAGCCACCATGCCTTCTGGATTATCTGCCATTCGGTCAGAAGCGATCGGGTTTGCTGGATAACTGAATCCTTGTTGATAGGTAACAGTGAAATCGGGCCGATTGTTTTCCGTAGCGCCAATCGTGATACAGTTCCTGGCAGTTCCCGGGGGTGTAATTGATCGAGGATCTATCACACCGTTGGCATTGCGGTCCACACCTTCATTGCCGGCAGAAAAGATGATAACACAGTCGGGGTTGTTCCAGACGAATTCGTCTACCTCAGCCGAATTGGAATTATAACTCCCATCGCCCAGTGTACTTCCCCAAGAATTTGTGTGAATTCGAGCATCGTCATCGTTGTAGGGTGTCTGGAACAAGTCGTTTAAATCGTCTGGTAATCCACCGAGCCCACCTCCGCTGTCTAAGACGGACTGAAGAACCAAACGTGCCGCTGGAGCTGTGCCTCTGACAGTATGTCCAAGCGTGGTAGAGTTGCCGTCACCAAGCACTGATCCGGCAACGTGGGTGCCATGCCCGTGCGGATCATTGGCATTTGCTCTCCCGAGTGCGTACAGCCGTGCGACACGACCCGTGAATGCCTCATGCACGTCCGTGGTCGAACCCGTATCGAAGCCAGTATCGCAGACTGCAACTGTCTGCCCAGCTCCTTCAAAGGTCATGCCAGGATTCGGTGGAGGCTCGACGTTCAGAATTTGACGTGCAATGTTATTATGGAGTTTCATTGGGAGGACCTCTTCCACATGTCGAACCTCATCAATGTTTGCAAGGTCGTTCAAATATTTTGCCTGAACATTGAGTCTTATCTTGTGTGGCATTATATTCAGATCCGATACATCAAGATGGACTGCAGCAGACAGTTTTTCTCGAATGGATTGCGCATCGACGTTCGAGTGGAAGATGACATCTACTACCTTGGGAGTTGTGTCAAGAGTGTTTGCCGGGGCTGCTTCTAAGTCCAGGATATTTCGCTCTCCTACAGGTGCTGCGACAGGTTTGATCGTCAATGAAGGGGAGACTTTGAAACCCTTCATATAGATGTTGGCCCAAACGACATTAGAGAGCGAGCGAATTTGGTTGAGATCCGTTCCCGAGTAGTTACACAGATAGGTATCATCCGGCACATATTCCAATATCACGACACCCATCTTTGCCAACTTATTCTTCATATCCTTGCTTAACGGTTTCTTCGTCTGAATTAGTATGTAATTAGAATCAGTCGCATCGGCTGATTCTAGACTAGCCGCTGCTAGAGCTGGTCCCTGTGCGAGCGGATCAACCGTAACACCATTAATTGTGATTTTTGACATCGTTAGTTTCCTCCTAAGACCTTTAGTGTATACAATAAAATTGAAATTTGGGAGATAAGCATTTATAGCAAATAAACCAATGAATTGGCAATGGCCTTTCTGTCAGATGCAAACCCTATGTTTTTTGTTTCATTGATAATTATTTGAAACTATATTGGAAATTTGAGTCTGCTAGGCTTTCAAGCAAACTGGTACCTTCGTATTAGCCGTGTATTGCTTGAGATTTAGTTGTGTTGAGTGAAGCACCGCAGTTTTCTCTATTCTAACCAAGTATTCACCTCCCTCCCTATAAGTGTAATAGAGTACAATAAATAGAGCAATCCCTATGTTAGCCAATATTTCTTTTGCAGTAGCTTGTCTTCACACTTTGCTTCAACTTTGAGGCTAAACTGTAAAACTCATTAGACTCCCAAATCTCACAATTCTATTTCGCATATACGATACCAATAATTATTTTTTAGACAAAAAGTATGTAAATTCTTGTAAATTAAGAGATAAATGTGGAGATTAAATTCCAGGATCAAGTTTTGTTACTGATTTATAACAATTTTTGTTATGAGTCAGTAACAAAAATTGTTATGAAAAATTTAGTGTCACACTACACAACGAATACGTAACATATTTCATAATTTGAACAGTTTGATATACTGTAACCCATTTAGTGAGCAAGTGTTTTTTTTGTGATTGAACCTTTGACTAACTGAAATTTGAATAGATATTCAGGAAAATAGAGATCTGCATTCATGATGAAGTCAACAATTCACATCCTCATTGACAAAATCGATCCGTTTATGTATAAATGCAACTGTTGTTTTATTAACAAAAGGAATTTATACTTCTTGAAGTTGTAGTTTTGGAATCACAGTGTTTGAAACTTATATAAATTGATTTTGGCCAATTTTAAATACCTTGTATTACCCTAATTATCATCTGGTGAGAAGTGTTTAGTAAATGGTTTAGGGAAATACTCTAAGGGGAAAATTCATGAAAAATAGAAGGATACCCGCAGGTGTGGAAATCAAGACGATGAAACCTGTTTTGCTGAACGTGTTTATGAGAATATGTATCATTTCAATTATTGCTCTGTTTGGGATTACGTTACATCAGAGAGATGCCAAAGCAGATATAGATCTTGAAAAAAACGTCTATCTTTTCCTCCATGCGAGCTTTGATCTGGAAGAGAAATCGATAGAAACCCTCATTGCAAATGGGTTTTCGAAGGAGAAAATCATTGTGGCTACTCCGCGGAATATTGGAAAAGAGGGGGATTATATGGCAATGCTCTGGTTGCCCCCCAAACCCGATCACATCAAGATTCAACAGATAACCAAAGTTGTTGAAGTTGAACCTGAAGGTTTGATCGGTTACTGGAAAGGTGTCACAAAAAAAGAGTTGTATACTATTCCTTTGGAGCTGGATTAAGATTTGGACAAGAGTCTTTCATAAACCTTTTCTACCCTGGTAGCCATAGATTCTAGGGAAAACTGTTCTTGAGCTTTTTTTAGTGAAGCTTCCGCGAATTTTGTTCTCAGCGCTTCATCTTTAGAGAGAGTAAGGAATGCTGCTGCTAAGTTTTTCGGGGTGTCTTCAATGACAAATCCCGTCGTATCATGATCTACGATTTCGGGTAGCATGCCTCTGTTCGCTGCTATTACGGGTATCTTCATGGCCATTACCTCCCGTACCGCACGGCAGGATCCGTCTGAACCGGGGACAAGGAAGACGTTAAAATCCATACACGATACAACCTCTACATAATCACCTGTTCGGTAACCGGTATGGATTATGGCATCTGCCAGGCCCATCTTCCTGGCAGGATCTGTCAATAACTGTTTCTCTTTCGTTCCTCTGCCGACAACGAGCATTCGTAGTCGAGGCTCATCTCTCCTGGCCATCTTGAGAGCCTCTAACAGGACATCAAATCTGCGGTGGGTTTGGATCCTCGCTATAATACCCACGACAATATCTTCCGTACTTATCCCCAACTTTTCCCTAAAGCTGTTACGATCATTTTGAGGTTTAAATCGCTCGCAGTTGATGGAGGCATCAATCCTGAAGATTTTGTCATCAGGTACCCTGAAATTGAGGGCATCAGCCTTTCTCGCCTCTTCAGATACGTCAATCAAAGAATCGGTAAGCTTTGTTATACAGATCGTGTTTCTTAGCCCCCGTATCAAACCAACTCCGTCATGGCTCGTACGAACAATAGGTAAAAATTTTTTTGTACGTCTGGCAGCGATTCCACCAACTAAGTGGTCATAGCTCCGATGTACGTGCAGCAAATCAAATGCTTCATCATCCATAAAGGCAATTAGTTTTTTAATATCACTCATTGCCTTGAAAAGTCGAAAGTGTTTGGTTAAACTAAATTTGGTTACGGGAACCAATCCGCGTTCATATGCACTCTTTTCAACAGATTCGGAGTCTGGCGGGAATGGATAATCATCCATGGCCTTACCACAGGCAAAGGTTACATCGTGTCCCCTTTTTTTTAATGCCATGCAGAGATTGAGTGCAGGCTCTGCCGGTCCCGTCCATTTCCAGTCACTATAGAGATGAAGTATCTTCATTGGCTATTATCATTTTCATTAGTAATATTTTTCCCATTCTCTGTTCCAAAACACACCCTCCGAGACCTCAATTGCTAAGAAATAGTCCGCTGAAGGCGTTAAAATAACGGTCGCTATCTATTGATGGTAAGGATCGAGAATGTTTTAAAGATCATGTGGTAATAATGTGAGACAAAAAACGAAGGGAAGTTTATCATATAGAGGGTGAGAGTGCAAGGGACATATTTGATTCTGTCTGTTCAGGCAGTGTAAGAATTATTGATGATAGAATTGATTAAGGGCTCAGCCAAAATGACTTGCGTTTCCCTGTCTGAATTTCAGGTAATCTTCATCTTTCTGTTAATTACTTCAATACAAATTCATTCATCAATTTCGTAACCGAATCAAATACTTCTTTGGGTGAGATTTCCGTTATGCATTTGGTGTCTGAACATGTTCTCTGCCTACAAGGGCTACAAGTTAAATCCTTGCTTACGGCTATGGAATTACAGTTGTATGGCCCATAAATTACAGGATCCTTGGGGCCAAAAATTGCGACCGTAGGTATGCAGAGAGTAGAAGCTATATGCGATGGTCCGGTATCTCCACTAATAAAGAGATCGGCATGACGTATTAGTTCTACGAGCTGTTTTATAGTAGTATCGCAGGCAACAACTGCACTATTATTCATTTTTTTAACAATGTCGTTGACGATATCAAGTTCGTTTGGTCCCCATGTGAAAATAACGTTAGCATCAAACTTCTCTAAAATCATATCGGTTAGAAACGCATAATTTGACGTTGACCACCTTTTGTACGCACCATACTCACTCGTACAAGGGTGTACTAAGATTATGGGTTTCGAAGAGATATCTTGTTTCTCTAAAAAGAGAGAAATATATTCTTGGCACTGTTTTGATATGGGAAGTTCAGGTTTGTGGAACCGGGTATCGATGTCCAAACTGCTGAGCAACGCTAGGTTTCGATCTATTCTGTGTACTCTTTTATTGGGGGGGGAGATGTGGTATTTTGTGAATAAATAGTTAAACTCTTTGGAATGTCCTTTTCCAAATCCAATCCTGTTTTTAGAACCCGTTAAAATAGTCATGATTCCACTCTTGAGATTACCATGAAAATCTAATACGAAATCATAACCCTCATTGCGAAGTTTGCGATAGAATGATACTATGTCGCTTAAGGTTTCAAAGAACGTACTCCTTTTCAAAATGTTTCGTTGCCACCTTTTTCGTGGAAACACAATAATCTCATCGATATCTGGATGTCCGGAAAGAATGCTACATGCTCTATCTTCAACTAACCATCCTATTTTTGAGTTGGGGAAGTGAAACCGTAATGAGCGCAATGCAGGGAGAACATCTACCACGTCACCTAAGGCACTTAGGCGGACTATCAGAATATTTTGAGGTTTTCTTTTAAAGTGAAATTTCATAATCTGTTTTGTGGTTGTGTGAAAACTACTCATCTACTGAGTTGAAGTAATGATTTCAATTGTTTTTTGCCTCTTTTTTGACTTCACACGATGAATTTGTTATAATTGCCCTCCTCATGAACAGAGTAAAATTACCCGACTACTTTACCACTTTAAAAAAGGGGAAGGTTACATTATTTATCCATAAAAAATATGAAAAAAGATTAACGGAACAGGATCTTAATCGAATTTTTTGTTTATATAGAGATGACAACGTTCGGTCTCCACAAATTCAATCGCGGAAATCATCAAATGGGGCACTCGATCACGAAACTAAAGATTCCGAACCTACCGCATCTTACCATGGAAGAACACCTTGCAAAAGTATTTTTCTGAAAAGCCTTAATCAGGGAAGTCTTGTTGTGAGGGATTACTGGCACGGTGGATTGTTTGGGATGATCTTGAGAGATATATTCTGTCAAGGTCTGCGTCCAATTCGGGAGCTCATAATTTGTGAGAGCGCATCCAAAAAAGGGATCCGTACGATAGAAATAGTTGCCATTCTAAAAAACAAAGTACTGGGGCCGTTGTTTAAGAGTAAGCTTATTTCGAGGGAAATCGAAAATTCGACTGATCTAATGGAGATGTTTTTGAAATGTGATCAGAACTCATTTTTGACACGGAAGAGAGAGATCATTGCCAAAGTTGCGCACGCTATAAAAGAGATGCATGATGCCGGAATTTATCATGCAGACTTAAACTTAAAAAATATTCTTCTGCAAACGGTTAACGATAGCGAACTTGTTGCCTATATCATAGATTTAGACAAATCCAAACAGTATGATGAGTTGAAACCCAAGATCAGAATGAAGAACCTTATGCGACTCGATAGATCATGGGAGAAATTCAAGAGAAAGGTTTCTCTCGAAAATTGTTTTCAGATGCCATGCACGCGGTACATAACGAAAGGCGACAAGTTCCGATTTATGAAGGAATATCTAAGTTCTGGGCGTATCATCACGCCTGTTGTTAAAATGCGTTGTCATGGGGAGGAAGCAGCGAGGCATGACATTGACACTGATACCGATTCCCTTCGAAATCAGGAGAAATTGCTAAAAACTCTTCTCAAATCCTATTTATCATCTCACCAGAGCCATCGATTTTGCTGGTGGTTAATAGAATTATTTGGTAAGAGATAACATATTGGGAGATGTATGGACATGTCGAGCTTTGGTGGTAAAGAGATATAACATAAACTTTTACAGATACAAGGGATTTTGTAACGAATGCTACTATCATACATTTTTGGTCTTACCCTATCATACTTAATTGGTGGAGTGCCATTTGGATATATCATAGCTATTGCTAAGGGCATTGATATCCGGCAGCATGGGAGCGGTAACATAGGGGCATCAAATGTGGGTAGAACCCTTGGTCGGAAATATGGAATTATCATATTTGTTCTCGATTTGTTGAAGGGTTTTGTATCGGTGTGCTTCATTCCGGTTTGCGTCAGCAAACTACAATTTCCGACTAGCTCTGGAGAGCTGTTGGTTATTCTTTGTGGCTTGTGTTCGATACTCGGTCATGTTTTTCCGGTCTATCTCCGTTTCAAAGGGGGAAAGGCAGTTGCCACAAGTTTTGGGGTCTTTATCTGGTTGGCACCGTTATCAGTAGTGATTTCACTTGCTATTTGGATTGTGATAGTGTTACTTTTTCGCTACGTTTCTCTGGGGTCAATGATAGGTTCTATAGCTATTGTAGGGTGCGTAATCATGCGGGAAAACGATCCATTTGGTTCGGGTAAATATCTTACAATCCTATCTTCAGTTGTTGCGATATTGATAATTTGGAGGCATCGCACGAATATCCAGAGGATCATCTCTGGGAAGGAATCGAAGATTTTTTCTAAACGTAATCAGTCGGAGGAAAAAAAGTCTTGAGCTTATCGGAGTAATAGTTGTTCTTATTCCGATTCAGGTTTGTGTCTCTTTTTATTCTGTTTTGGGCCAGGGGTAATCATTTTTCTCTTCAACGTAATAGCAGAAATGATCCCAGCTGAACTCTTTTTTTGAAATGGGACATCGTAAGGTAACCTTGTGCTCTCCTATATTAACAACCTCCCAATCGCCTTCACGTCTGGTGCCCTCGATCCTGATCTTTTGTCCCACATGAAAGGGATACGATCTAAAGATTGATACATTATGCTTTGTCATATATCCTCCTCTTACGCTATAAAAAAAGCAAAAAGTATTGGTAAAATATTGTATTTCTTCAGCATACGGAAGCCAGGAGTCAGAATCCAGAGTATTTTCTACCACGAATGAACTGAGAACAAACTGTATTGTAATTTGCTGAATAATTACAAAATATCTAGCTTTTTTTTTGAACTAGTTTTTTAAAAGATGTGCGTTACGGTCTATCCAAATTTGAAACACTCTTATGCGTAGTTGAGTGACTACGAATCTTTCTTTATAGTATCATTATTGTATTATACTCGAACAGGGAGTTGGTACAATCAATTTTATACCCATTGCAAAATGGTTTTCTGAATTTCTGGGCGGGAGTTTGCTTTAAATCGGGTTCTGAAAACCGAAAACCATTTTCAATGGGTATGTTAAGAGTCTTTAAGGGGATTAATAGATATCGTATGAGAGGAATAAAAATATTTGTCATATTGACATGAGATTAGTATTGGATTAAAATAACGAATATATACGTAGGTTAAGGAAAAGGGGTAACGTGAAGAAAACGTTCCTTTGGATGTAGATTCTTTTAGTAAACATTTTTGTAAACTCTTTTGAGGTAAGCAAAATGAAGCGGTATCAAGTTATGAAAAAATTTGGTAATACGTGTGGTATCTTTTCACTCTTGTCTTCCTGTCTGATAACTGTTCTGCTAGGATTGAGCATGTTTAAGGCGCAGGCTCAGTCTGTAGATGAGGTGCAGGCTCAGCCAGTAGATATTCGTCAGGGTGCCGAATGGAAGTATTTTAAAGGGGTAACAAGACCTCCTTTTAAGTTTTCCCATATTAACTTTGACGACTCAAAATGGCTGAAAGGAAAGAGCAACTTTGGCTATGGGAATATTGCTGGCGTAATCCACAATACCAAACTGGATGATATGAGAGGGAGGTATAGAAAGATCGTGGTTCGTCGAACGTTTACGATTGATGATTGTGATGAAATTGAAAAGATGTTCTTAAAAGTTAAGAGTGACGGGGCCTTTATTGCGTATCTCAATGGGATAAAAATGATAGAATCGGAGTTTAAAACAGATAAGAAGCTTGATCTCAGCGGTTGGTGTCACGAGCTTCTCCCCGGTACAAACGTTATAACTATTGAGGGTGAAAACGATGATATCAATAGCAGAAGCTTTCAGTTCTTACCAGAGTTTCAAGTAACAAAAAAAGAGACAAAAGAGATAGAAGAGTTAAAGTGAAGGGAGGAAGAGCCTGAAATGTTCTTCTGAGATTTTATTTTTTTCCTTGAGAACCACAGCTGGTGGATCTGTATGAAGCTGTTTTATCTTCTGCTTTCGCTCTACTAAGGTTTGGGAGCTCCTTTTTTAAAGGGCAAGACTGATCAGCGTTGTCCGGTTAGGTTTTTGCCAGTTCTATTTTTTACCCAAAAGGCAGTCATTCCCGCATTCTTTTGGCGAGAATCTAGTATGAATGTGCCTCTGGATGCCAAATAAGCTTGTCCTCATGAAAACGGGGAAGTGATCGGGTATGATAATAAATGCATTTGCAAAAACCTAACCGGACACTACTGAAGACTTAACTGAATTTATAAAAATATTTATCAGCTTTTCTTTTCGAGATAAGGGATTTTGTCCGTATAACCGGCCTCTTCAAATGCACGCAAGCGAAGTAAACAGCTCTGGCACCTCCCACACGCTAGATCATTATTTTCGTAACAGGACCATGTAAGTGGGAGAGGTGCACTGAGTTCGACACCCATTTTCACTATTTCAGATTTGCTCATCCCTAGTAAGGGAGTGGATATATCGATATGCGTTGAGGGCAT
Organism: Candidatus Scalinduaceae bacterium; assembly: GCA_965222815.1. Taxonomy (GTDB): domain Bacteria; phylum Planctomycetota; class Brocadiia; order Brocadiales; family Scalinduaceae; genus SCAELEC01. Next base: position 951,389 of record CBDCUS010000014.1, on the reverse strand, counting down.
GGTACCTACCTCTACGAGTTTATTAAAGGCTTCATAGTATTCCTGCCTACAATCGGGGTAATTTGGGCTGTCTTGTTCTACGGCACCAATAAGAATTTTTCCCGCTTTGATAACTTCTGCCCATGATACGGCAATTGAGAGCATAAGTGTATTCCGGAACGGTACATACGTATTGGGTGTGACTGAATGCACCTCTCCTTTATCAATGGCGATTTTTGTATCGGTTAGACTTGATCCCCCAATTTTTTTTAAATGACCCAATTTCGTTATGAGTATCATATCTTCTGGGACATGATAGTAGTTGGCTATTTCATGAAATGCCGTCGATTCACGAGATTGAGTTCGTTGAGAATACTGTATGTGAAGCAGGGCGACTCTATATTGTTTATGAGCTACTGCTAAAGTGACACAGCTGTCAAGACCTCCGCTCAGGAGAACGACTGCAAGTTTTTTTTCAGGTGATCGAGTGCAAATACTCATCTATTACACACCTCTTCTGATGTTTGGCCAGATATACTTATGAAGTTGTAACTGGAACCGGACATCAAGATTATCTTTTACTATTAAATCTGCCAATACTCTTGGTTCTAATCTACCATATACCACACCAAATAGCACGTTTGATTTGCGTACGAGATCATATGTTATGGTGATCTGTTTTGCCCAATCATAGTCCTCTTTAGATGAGATAACAAATTTAACGTCGTCATCTGGTCTGAGCCATTTTATATTGTTCCAATCCATTTCTGTATGCATACTGCTGTCAGGGCACTTAATATCCATTACCCTGATCACCTTTTTTGGTAGTGAACTGATGTCTACGCTTCCATTTGTCTCAACAGACACGTGGTATTTCAATTTCAAGAGTACTTCAATAAGTTTCGTGACATCCTCCTGTAACAATGGTTCTCCACCCGTAATACAGACATTTTTGCAACAATAACCACCTATTTCTTTTTCGATACTCTTCAAGGACATTTCGATACCTTTGTCATAAGCGTACGAGGTATCACAGTACGTACACCTTAAATTACAGCCGGTCAGCCTAATAAAGGTGCAAAGTTTTCCCGCATGGGAAGATTCTCCCTGGATACTCTTGAAGATTTCATTTACTATAAGATGTGATTTACTCATGCTGAAAAATGATTGAACTCTTAACATCGGAAGTTCTCGGTAAGTTATACCCATCACAAATTGGTTTTCGGTTTTCAGAACCCGATTTCACATGAAATATAGACTATTCTCAATCACAGAATCCTCGAATTAGCATTACTAAACCTCTGGTTTTGTTCAATCGAAAAAAAATTACAAGCAAAAACTCCTGCCAAGAAATTCCGAAAACCATTTCGCAATGGGTATATTATCACCTAAATGGGGATATTTTTAAAGATAAATAGTGCTCTATTCTCTCTTTTGATTGGTTTTGTAATGGATAGTACGTAAAAACGGTGTACTTACATTTCTTAATAATTCACCGTAAGTACTTGCTCTCCTCAGCGAAATGATTAAATTTCTCTTTGAAATAGATTGTTGTATCATTATACTCTCATCTCATCATTAGTAAATTTGTGGACCCATTGAATTTGAAAGGAGTTAAGTGCTCTTTGTGTAATCCGATTAATCTTGAAATATTTAATAATCTGTACTCTTCTCTCTGTGAAGAGATGGGTGTTGTATTATGTAAATCCTCTTTTTCAACCAATATTAAGGAGAGGAGAGATTTTTCCTGTGCTCTCTTTGATACCAGAGGTGATCTCGTTGCTCAGGCGGAACATTTACCCGTACACCTGGCCTCAATGTCACTATCGGTACAAGAGGCTATAAGGGCGGTAAAGATGGTCAGGGGTGATTCAGTGGTCTTGAATGATCCTTTCAAGGGAGGTACCCACCTGCCTGATATAACGGTTGTTACCCCCTTCTTCTACAAGAAAGGTCGGAAACCAACCTTCTTTGTGGCAAATAGGGCCCATCATGCAGATGTTGGTGGAATGTCACCGGGTTCAATGTCTAATACTACAGAGATTTATCAGGAGGGGCTGAGGATTCCTCCCGTAAAAATAGTGGAAGGAGGTAAACAGAGTGATGCTATCTTTTCGATAATTTCTTCGAATGTGAGAACACCAAAGGAGCAAAAGTGGGATATCATTGCCCAGATTTCTGCAAATAGAATAGGCAGTGAAAGATTAAGTGAATTATGTGATCAATATGGGTTAAAAGAGATGGTGAGATATTCTAAAGAGCTCCAGGACTATTCTGAAAGGATCATGCGGTCGGTAATACGAGAGATACCTGATGGAGAATATGATTTCTCTGATTTTCTTGATAGCGATGGTATTGATGATGTTCATGTCAAAATCAAAACCAAGATTACGGTAAAAGGTAGCGACATATGTGTCGATTTTTCCGGTTCAAACGGACAGGTAAAAGGATCGGTAAATGCCGTGTATGCGGTAACACTCTCCTCTGTATTTTACGTCTTTCGCTGTTTAGTTGATTATGACATCCCTTCCAATTCAGGTTGTATGCGACCGATACGTATTGTGGCACCGGTAGGTTCAATTGTAAATGCAACATTGCCATCGGCTGTATCAGGTGGAAATGTTGAGACCTCTCAGAGGATCGTGGATGTCATTTTGGGGGCCCTGTCAAAGGCTATTCCTGACAAGATTCCTGCAGCAAGCTGTGGGACGATGAACAATCTTACAATTGGTGGTTATGATATGGTCCGTGAAAAGGCCTTCACGTACTATGAGACGATTGCGGGAGGAATGGGCGCGAGGCCGAACAAAAAAGGATTAAGTGCCGTTCAAACCCATATGACAAATACCATGAATACTCCAATAGAGGCGATAGAACATAACTATCCTTTCAGGATAAGGCAATATAAAATTCGGTCACATTCTGGAGGTATTGGCAGATATAGTGGTGGGGATGGCATTGTGAGAGATTATGAGTTTCTTGCGGAAGCTACCGTAACAATACTTTCAGAGAGGAGGGTCAACAGGCCTTACGGTTTAAAAGGGGGTGAAGGTGGACAGGTTGGAGAGAACGTTTTCATTTCGAATGGTAAGAGACGTCGCCTCGCGGGAAAGGCCACGGTTTTTGCCAAGAGGGGAGATGTGTTAAGTATTCGAACTCCAGGGGGTGGAGGATTTGGAGCTCCCAAACAGAAAATGGGATCGCTTCTATGAAGTATTCTTATCTGAAAAGAATTTACATTGAGTATGGCGTTGCAGACTCACCTGTTACCCATGAGATACTCAACAAACTGCCTGAAGTATCCATTGAGTATATTGATGACTATCGGAAAATCAATGTCTTTGGTGATACAATCGATGGAATTTTCAAAGAGAGTAAAGAGTGTCTCGCAATTGCAGAGAAGAGAGGCAAGATGGTTAAGCAATTCAGGTATCAGGATGGTATAAGAGGAGGTATTGAGTATAACATCATTCACGGAAATAACTGTAGCTTTGATTGTGAATACTGTTTTCTTCAGAGCTACTTGGGAAATGCGGTACCCACCCTGTTTGTTAATCATGATGAGATACTTCGGGAAATTCGAGACGTTATCCTTGCATCAGGGGATAAAAAAAAACTGTTTCATGCTGGTGAATTGTGTGATGCGCTCGTATTTGATGACCTAACGTCCCTCTCACGCAAACTTGTCTTGCTCTTCTCACAGTTTTCTCAAGCCAGATTGGAACTAAGGACAAAGAGTACAACAATTGAAAACCTTTTAGATGGATCTCGTCAGCAAGGATTTGAGAAGGGAAATGTGATTGTCTCGTGGACCTTTACTCCCCAGGATTCGGTAGATCAGTATGAACATAAAACACCTTCAATAGATGAACGGATTGATGCAGCGGTAATGGTACAGGAAGCGGGATATTTTATTGGTATTTGCCTCGATCCCATAATACGATGTGATGGTTGGTTTGAGAGATATGATATGTTGATCACTAAGCTTATGAGCAGGTTGGACCAAACAATGATCAAGTTTGTTAGCCTTGGGGGTTTTCGATTTCTCCCATCTCTGGCGAATGTAATGAGGGAGAGAAACCAAAACTCAGATATTCTGTTAGGTGAATTTGTTCCCTGTATTGATGGTAAATATCGCTATTTTCGACCGCTTAGGGTGGAAATATACCGAGAGTTGTGGAATCTCATTCAACAGAAACTCAACAGTGACAAGATATCACTCTGTATGGAGTCACATGAGGTCTGGAATGAGGTGAGAGAGATGGTCAACCCGTAATTACAAACCGCTATAAAATTGAGCGAGTAAAGTTCTCGGCGTCTTTTGTACGGGGAGAACTACAACCAATATATGGTTACCAGTAAAACCGAAAACCATATCAATGTTAGTATATAAATGCAGTTGGAATGTTAATGTTATCTGAAAATGTTTGTGGGTTAAACCATCGCCCACAAATACGATAAAAGTTAAAAGTGTCTAAAGTTTAAAGTGCACTCAGTAGTGTCCAGTTAGGTTTTAGCAAGGGTGACTTTTGTCATACCCGAACGCTTTTGTCGGGTATCCAGAGGTTTGTTCGTGTCCTAGATTCCCGCTAAAAACATGTGGGAATGACAGCTTTGGGACAATAAATGACACTCGCAAAAACCTAATCGGACAATGTTGAAGTGTAATATAGTTCCAGAAAATCTTTTTAACTTTAGACACTTTAGCTCAATTAAGGCACTTCAAACTTATTTGCGAACCAACATTACTTTTCAGGCATAAAGTGCAAAAATTATTTCCAATGCCTGACTCGTAAATTAACCTATCGGTATCTTATTTAAGTTCCAAATATCATCGTTATACTGTTTAATAGTTCGATCACTTGAGAATTTACCCGACCTTGCAATATTAAGTACCACTTTTTTTGCCCAGGACATTTTTTCTTCATACAATTCAGATACCTTGTCCTGCGCTTCTCGATAGGGGATTAAATCCTTAAGGATGAAATATTTGTCCTCCTGGACCAATGAGTCTGCAATCCGTTTGAGAATTTCTCTCTCCTCTGGATCGGTACTTAACTCTTCGGAATATAATTGATTGATGATCCTTTGAATGGCCTCAAATCTGTTACATTCATCACTGGGATTATAGCCGTTCTCCTTTAACTGTTTTACTTCATCCGCTTTTAAACCAAAAATAAACATATTTTCCTCTCCGATCTCTTTGGACATCTCAACATTTGCCCCATCCATTGTTCCGATTGTGAGCGCCCCGTTTAAGGCAAGTTTCATATTTCCCGTCCCAGAAGCTTCCAGTCCGGCTGTGGATATCTGTTCACTCACATCCGCTGCCGTCAAGAGGATCTCTGCAAGTGATACGTTGTAGTTTTCTAAAAATACGATTTTAATCATATCCTTAATGTCTCGATCATGATTAATAACTCGTGCAAGGATGTTGATAAATTTTATAATGGCCTTTGCCATTTCATATCCCGGGGCAGACTTTGCCGCGAAAAAGAATGTTCTTGGTGTGATTACTCTGTTGGGGGCATCTTTTAACCCATTATATAAGAGGAGAATATGAAGGGCATTCAACAGCTGCCTTTTATACTCATGCAATCTTTTGGCCTGTACATCAAATATTGAATCTTGGTTAACTTCTATCTTTTCAACAATGTTGCCATCTCGATCCTTGACTGGATTATGTCGATATACGTAGTCCTTTAACCGTTCTTTGTTGCGATGTTTAATCTCCATGATCGTATCCAGGAAGAGGGTATCTTCTGCATATTTTTCCAGTTTCTCAAGTTCCGATAGATCGGTTATCCACTGGTTGCCTATTTTTTCCGTAATCAAATTTGCTAGTTCCGGATTCGGCTTAAGCAGCCATCTTCGAGGAGTGATCCCATTCGTCTTACAGTTAAATTTTTCAGGAAAGAGTTCGTAAAAATCACACAGCGCCTCTTCTTTGAGAATTTGGGTATGCAGTTCCGCAACACCATTGACCGAATGGCTCCCTACGATAGCTAAATTTGCCATTCTCACCTTTCCCTCTTCCACGATAGAGACACGACGAACACGGTCCATATCTCCGGAGTATTGTTCCCCAACCGATACACAGAAGTCATGGTTGATGATCTCAACAATCTCAAAATTTCTTGGAAGAATCTCCTGCATCATTTTTGCGTCCCACTGTTCAAGGGCCTCACTCAACACAGTATGGTTTGTGTAAGCGCAGGTCTTGACTGTGATATCCCAGGCCTGGTCCCATTCAATCCCCTCTTGGTCTATGAGGATCTTCATGAGCTCAGTGATTACGAGGGATGGATGTGTATCGTTGATCTGAATGGCCACTTTCTGGTGAAAAAGTTCAAAGGAGGTATGGTTTTTTTTATATGTTCTTATAATATCCTGCATGCTAGCTGATACAAGGATATACTGTTGCTTGAGACGTAACCGCTTTCCTGAATCATGATTGTCATTAGGATAGAGAATAGAGACCATTGTCAGGTCGTCATGGCAAAGAACATTTTTTAAGGCTTGTTCATAATCACCTTGATCAAACGCCTTGATATCAAACTGGTCGTAATCGGGGACAGAAGTGCTCCATAATCTTAAGGTGTTAACGGTGCTATTATTAAAGCCAACAATAGGGGTATCAAAAGGGATTGTAAAGACCGTCTCACCACCATCTATCTCGCTCTTTTGTTTATTTGTACAACCATTATCTCTTTTGATACTCCCTCCAAATGTGACAATTACAGCATCCTCTTCGCGTTGAATCTCCCAGGGGTTCCCATGCTGAAGCCACTGGTCAGGGTGTTCTACCTGATATCCGTCGAGGATGTCTTGACGAAATATTCCGTAATCGTAACGCAGACCATAACCATGGCCGGGCAGCTGTAAGGTAGCGATCGAATCTAAGAAACAGGCTGCCAGACGACCTAAACCACCCGTTCCCAGACCAGCGTCCATTTCTCTGTCCTCTATTTCATTAAAGCTTAAACCAAGAGTTTTCAAAAGGTCTTCTACTTCACCTTGCACATCAAGGTTGATCACGTTGTTTGCCAGGAACCTTCCGGTTAGATACTCTGCAGAGAGATAGTAAAGTTGTTTTGCCCCTTGTTCTTTATATGTCCTGTTTGTGACAATCCATTTATCCATGATGTTGTCCCGCAGGGCAAGTGCCAGCGCTTTGTAGAGGTGAAGGATAAGACTCTCTTTTACCGCTTCATCAACTGTGGTAACACCCTTTAAACCGAGTCCTAATGTCTTTTTCAAGTGGTATTCGACAGCTGTCTTAAGAGAATCAGTGGAGGGAATGCTATCATTTGAAGGAATATCATTAATCTTTTCTTTGTTCATACGTACTCCATAAATATTAGTTTTTCAATCTATTTTTCAGAGAAACGGATGCTAAAAAATTACACTTTTAAAGAGTTAATAAGGAGGTTTTAAGAACGTAAGGTTATTGTTATGGAACGATTATGTGGTTTAGGACACAAGTGTGAATGGTGTGACATACATTCCACTTGTGTTCATGGTACAATACATGACTTTGATTTAAACTCTTCTATCAAATCTTGCTTATTTTCTGAATAGTCTACGGGAGCTTCTCTGATATGGACCCCATCACAATTAATAGATGTTTCAAGGAACTCAGTTAGTTGATCGGTAGATTTCACCCGGTGGCCTATGGTACCATAACTTCCAGCATATTTAACAAAATCCGGATTACCATAATCAAGTCCAAAATTTTTAAAGTCCTTCCCGAATTGTTTCCATTCCATCATTTCATATATATTGTCACGCAGGATAAGGACGGTATATTCAATTCGATTCGTACCGCCGTTTTCAATAAAATAATTATAGAATTCTAATTTATTCGTCTCTTCCTTCCATTTCTGAGAAATGTAAGTTATATGATATAAATGCCATATCGTCAATAATTTGTTTGTAAGGTTATGCGTGGTAATGGCAAGAGTGTTTCCACTGCAAACATTGAAAGGAGTTTGTGTATTAAATTCAGAACTCCAGACCCCGTAAATTTGCAATAATTACATAAGATGTTATCTTTCTACGAGATGTTTTCTGATTGATCTGTTTTTCATTAATCCATACTGGATTATAACTTGATACTAAATTTTTTTACTCATAATATTGCTCTTAAATCCTTTGTTTGATGACGATTAAGATTATGAGCAAGATTAAGAAACGTTTTCTAGTATCAAGCCAAATCCGTGAGGTCATGAAGTCTGAAATGAGGGAGAGGTGTGATCGATGATTTGAAGATTCACGTAATCGCACATTCTTAAATATTATATATGGACTGTAACAAGATCCATTTTGTGCATGGGTGGAAACCCTGTGTTTGAATAAAAAAACTATTTCGATTTTACTCTTCGGATGGCCAGTTTATAAGTCTCTTCTGCCCAGCATAAATTGAAGTGAGCACACCTCTTACACTCTCTCAGACGACCTCTCTTTTTCATAAGATCTTTTCCCGAAAGAGAAAGTTCAGGCTTTTTACGTTCTATCAATAAACAAAAGGGCTCCTCAGTCAAACAGCCATGCTGGTTATGGCAATTATTGCATATGGATCCTTTTTTTTGAATTTTTCCTGCCATGTTCGATCGAGAAAGATGGTGTCCTGAAATAGTTGTCCAAATCTCAACCTGACTTTACCATAAATATGAGATGCAGACAATGGGAAATAATTGTTACCCCAATTCAGCGATCTGAAATTTACGACAAAAAAAGAGCAATTGTTCAATTCTATCCAGCTAAATTATTTTGCCTTGACAATAAACGCTTGCTTATAGAAAAATACTTTAGAATCGAGTATTTGAAATTATTTCACCAAACAGGGGCGTGCATCACCTAAAAAAAATTGATTTTCAGCTTCGTTTGGAATCTGTTATCGTCCCGACTCCATTATCCGTAAATTATGGGTTCGGCCAGGCTACTCCAGCTCGAATGTCTCCTTCCTACCCAGTGCTTGCGCAAGCAGTTTCATTGCCAAGATCAATGCAACAGGTCGTTAGCCCTGTCTTCTCATCCGGTGCGGGGAGCTTGTGGGGTGGTTACACCGTTTTCTGTATAAATTATAATGAGCTTAGGCTGATGTGATGGGTATTTTAGCGACTACCATTCAGGTGGTTCATACTCGGACAGGATCTTCCAGACGTCTTTCTGTTTCAGTTGCTTTTTTAGTACCATCTTTTCTAAAAGGTTGAGGTTTCGATGGGACAATTGGAATTGTAGGATTTTTTCCGATTGTTCCCTGTTGATAAATCCCAATTTTATTGCCTTCTCACCAAATTTTGGATTTTGCTCATCTTTCTCTTTAAGAATCGTATGGATATTCTCCATAGTCAGCAAGTCCATTTTTAATGATAGCTGTCCATACGTTTCATCTATTGCAAACTGAACACTTGGTGAGGGTATCGATGCCCTATCAGATCCCCAATTTTTAACCAGGAACTCTTTGAAATGTTCGTCAAAATAGGTTTTGTCTTTAATGTTCATATTTGTTCAATCAATTCTTCATCTCTTCAACAAGGCCTTCAATCTTCTTTCTTAATTTCTCAAGCTCTTTCGATTTAAATGAACTTCTGGTTTTTTCTAGAATATTTGCAGATGCTTTTAATCCATTATTGAGGGTATTTAATCTGGAACAGTTTAACAGATTGCACGCATACTGCTCATCACTTCCTATAATAAGTTTCTCCATCAGATTTTTTAGATCCATCAGGGCTGCAATGATGTTTTGAACGGTTATGGTATAAAAAGTGTTAACGATTCGAGGGACTGAATCTTTAGATTTCTCCTCTGTTATTAATTTTGCAATGTTATCTAAATTCCTCTGCCACTCATGCAATCGTTGGTGTGTCATACGAACGATGCGGTAAGATCGATAACGCACAATGGATTTAACGATCTGCTCCAGCAATTTGTAGAAATCGAATGGTTTAACAAAATATGCGTCTACGGGCAGTTGTAAAGACTTGATCGCAGTGTTGACGGATGGATGCCCTGTTACCAATATAACGGGTAACCCCTCCACAATACTCGGTATATCCTTTACGAACTCCAGTTTCAGATTTCCAGGCATATTTATATCAGATATAAAAACATCGTACTCTCTCTTTTGTAGCATATCCACAGCTATATTAGCATTAGATGCGCAATCACATTCATACCCTTTGCTTTGCAAAAACTCTGCGATTAGCGCTAAGAATTTCTCCTCGTCATCAGCAATCAATATTTTTCCAGAGCTATTTTTATCCAAATATAATTATTACCCCAATTTCTTAAAATATATAAAATGAATTAAGTAAACAAAAACTATGCCATTTTCTTGTATTTCAGATTAAAAAATCGTAAGGTATTGTTAGCCTGGGGTATAAATTGTAGGTCAGAATTGCAGAAAAAAGTTTTGTTATAGACCAATAACAAAAAATGTTATTGGTCTATAACAAAAGTCAGTGTGACAACCAAAGAAGAAAAAGAGGAGGTAAGCCAGAATGAGTGAAATAAAATTAGTAGAGAATATCTGGAAGAAAGGGAAGAGTTTAAAAAATACTCGTTTTAATTCTGACGAAGTATAATATGATATATATAAATATGTTGGCAAGGTTGTGCTCGATGTCAATCAAGGTGGAATACTCGATATCATAACCCACCATAAAAGTTTTTCTTGATAAATAAACTCCTCCCAAGCTATTGAATGGCCTGGAATGAATTGGAGATTTTTTTACCCACTTCATTTGTGAATTGCTCAAGTCCTTTGTATCCATCCATAAAGCGTGTTTCTCTCACTATTGTACATACACAATCCTGAAGATTTTTAGTGCGAAATTGACCGCTGCCGTTGAACAGCCATGCTGGTTATGGTAATTATTGCAGATGGATACTTTTTTTGAATTTTTCCTGCCATGTTCGATCCAGAAAGGTATTGTCCTGAAACAGCTGCTCAAATCTAAACTCGACTGTACCATAAAGTATGAGGTGCAGACAGTGGGAAATAATTCTTATGCTCATCTGATAATGGTTTTCGGATAAAATCGGGTATAAAATTGAGCGAGTAAAGTCCTCGGCGTCTTTTGTTTGGGGATAACTGTAATCAAGGTTAGGTTTCCAGTAAAACATAAAACCAAATCGGTTTTTGTATAAACATCTCTTTAACAGTGGGAAAAAATGTTCTCAGTTACCGATAGTTACCCTACCAGCTCCTGAATAGTGGGCCATGTGTAGGTGTTTTGATATGGAGAGGGATTCGGGATAGATGCCACTCTTAATCCGTATCTCCATATCATCATAAGCTCTATTAACTGCTGCCGAAATGGTTTTGTCAGGTTTCGTAGGATCCCCATTAGAGGTGCCCGAAAATGTGTGATCAACATAGACACCTTTTGTGTAGTGCTTAATATAAACGTCGTCATCATCGTCAACTATTGTGAAGAATGGTGGAAAAGGAATTGGTACCGGGAAATCTGCATCGTTATCCAAGAGTAATACATGAAGCTCCCCATCAATGTGTGGTGCTCTCCCATCGGTGAGGTCCCAAAAGGTCAGTCCCTCTGGCTCTTCATAATCAAGCGGTGATGGGTCGTAGCTGTATTGAAACAGTCCGCTCTGTTCCGATTTGCGAATTCTCTTGAATGAACTGGATGATGTGGATACATCAAAGACGTGTATCCCATGTGGGGATGTGCTGATATCAAAAAAACCCGTGACGATAAAGAGCTTGTCTCCCTCCGGTGTAAAATCTCCGCCTTGATATTCCACCATTGTTAAACTGTTGCCATGGGAATCTTTGAGCAATATCTTTTTAGATGGTGCAAAAACGGCTGGAACAATATCGGAGGCCAATGAACTCCAATTAAGCTCATAACAGTTGAGATAGTCCGTATTATTGACGGCAGAGTAGATTTTACCCGAGTTGTCAATTGCACACCAACCCGCCGCACTCTGTTTTGATAGATGAGCCACTCCTTTAAAGGACAGGTTTTCATCATAAAAAGCGATTCCGGCACCGCTCCTCCCCTGAACACCTATGAGAAGGTACCAAATACCGTTCGTTGGGTTCCTCCTTGAGTCCATACCTTTATATTCAGTGTAACCTTTTTGAGAGAGACCGCTACTTATCGGTGTTACCGATTTTGAAATTTGTGGGTTGCTTAGATCTTCGGTCACCGCTATTTTATAGAGGACCGAACCCTCTGAGTCCCCCGACTTCGTGATAAACCAAGAGTTATCGCTATGGGCGATACCTTGGACATCTTCGGCGTAGACGGTGTCTTTCTCGACAGGCCATGTTCCGATGTAGTTATAATAGCCATCGTAGCTATTTCCTGCAAACACCGGTAAAATAGGAGCATACAGATAGATGAAGAATATAATAACTGCAAATTTCGCTTTCTTATGAGTAGAGAGCATAGTGTGCCTCCTTTTTGCAAACATCGTGTCATAATATCTATCTTTAAAATACTACTAATCTACTCCTTTGTCAAGGTGGGTAGATGAGTTTATTGGATTTCATGACATATTACTTTTTTGAGTTTTTTGACTCTCCTCACATTAAATTCCAAATGTTTACCCTTGATTTAACATGTGTGTAACTTTATTATTCAGTTAAGTATGTCATAGAGAAAGTTTATGCCGTGAAAACTCTCATCGTGAAAATGCTGTTGCATATACCTATTCCAAAAATGAATAATATATCAGCAATTTTGAAAATGATATCAACAGTTGATATAACAGAAGATCAGTGGAGAGAGGCAATAGAAAACCATAAGGTAGTGGCTGATGAGTTCGATGGTATTCTCTACTATCGATTTGTTAAAAAAGTTGGGCAGCTTGATAAAGGTTCGATCGTCACTGAGTCGGGTATTATCTTTCACTTTCCCCAAATAGCAAGGATCTTACAGTTAGAGAATGGTATAAATGCAGCTTTCAACAAACCCTTTTATGTTGAGGAAAAGGTAGATGGTTACAACGTTAGAGTAACCAAGATAGGGGGGAAAGTTCTCGCTTTCACACGGGGGAGTTATGTATGTCCTTTTAGTACTGATAGAGTAAGGGATTTCTTTAATAGTGAAGAATTTTTTCGTGATAATCCACATCTAATAGTTTGTGGGGAGATCGCTGGTCCAGGAAATCCCTATAACAGAGAATACCCGCCCTATGTTGCTGAGGATGTTCAGTTCTTTGCATTTGACGTTAGAGAGAAGAATAGGGACAAATGTTTATCTCCGGAAGAGAGGTATAGATTGTTCGCTAGGTATAATATTCCCACGGTAACCTGTTTTGGAACCCACACCATCTCAGATATAGGAGAGATAAGAAAAATCGTTAAAGGGCTTAATGAAAAGGGGTGTGAAGGTGTTGTATTAAAGCCAACGAGTCCGGAAGAGATAATGATAAAGTATGTTACGGCGAATTCGTGTTGTCGTGATATAGGAGTAAGTTCCTCGTTGATGTTAGAAACTCCGGCAGAGTTTTTTATCCAGAGGCTGTTCAGATTAATTTTTTACCTTATTGATAATGGGCTTCCGCTTGATAAAACGATTATCAAGGATACCGGGGAGGATCTGTTGCTCCCACTCTTTGAGAGTGTGAAGAGTGCGATATCTGGGGAGATGGTAGTTGAAGAATTTCAAGTCAGGTTCATCAATGAGGAGAGTATAGGGAAGCTATTCGATCATTTTCAAAAATGTAATGTAAATGCAGTATTAATGAGCCGGAGAAAGAGAGGACGTTATTGGGAGGTAAAATTCGAAAGGCGATGTTATCCTACCTATGATATTGTCCAGAAATATTGGGAGGGTATTTCCCATTTTGATTAAGGGTCCGCGAAAAAATAACTTTACATTCTCGCATCTCATTTTCAGACCATCTTGACCCGATCTTCACGTGCTGAATTCTCAGTGTAGCTTAGGCTACGCTTGTGGACCAGCCCGATCAGATCAACCAAATCTGGCCTAAACCTGAGCGCGATAGATTGTAAAGTTATTTTTTCGCGGACCCTAAGGGATGGGCATAAACAAACGAGGTTATTTTGGATCTTTTCCTAAGCTGTCTAAAATTCCTCGGAGGTTTCTTGATTCAATATAACGGATGCCAAGTTTATCTGCCCAGGTCAGAATTCCCGTATCAGCTGTGACCAGAATAGCATCGAGTTCCTTAGCCAGGAGAATGAGGTCAACATCTTCCGTGCTGTCAATGATACCTTCTCGCAGCGCAGAACGGTATTTTTTTCGTAGATTTGTGATGGTTTCCGGTTTGGTATCCGTCAAAACGTTTCTCACAGCCTGCTCTGCCACTCTCAAACCCTTATCAATGCGAAGACGGACATCCTCAATCAGTTCATAAAGTAAAAAGGATGGGACGGTCATTTCGTATCTCTTTGGTGGTTTTTGGAAAATCTTGACTTGAAGATCTTTTGGTATTTTGTCTACATCAACAAAATTCATAAGTTCGCTGTGAATAGAGGGAGGCATGTAGAAGTGGGGGCCATCCATTTTACTAATTAAGCGTAAAAATTTTCTTAAGGCAGCCGTAGGCGTCTTTCCAAATGATGCACTGACATCTACATTAGTAAAGATGCTTGTATCAATAACAAATGTCTCTTCTATTAGACTCTTTCTCTTCTTTTTTTTTCCTCTCTCCATTCTATTTGGTTTCTTAAGAAACGTAAATTTCAAGGAATTGTGATAGTGTATGAAAATAAGTATAAGCGTAATGGCTGATTTCTTCAAGGGTAAAGCATACTACTTTATTAATTATGGTCATCTTGACACCCACTCTTATCGTGTTATAATAAAGGTTTAAGAACGAAAAGTGGTTGAAAGAAAATTATTCAACGAAAGAATTGGTGTAATATTTCGTTATCCTTCAAATGAAACTGGTGATAATATTAACCGTTATTGTACTCCTGCTTTGTACTCTTTTTCGTTGTCTACCAATTCCAGATGGTATTGGAGTGAATTCACTCGTTTTTGCAAAGAAGGCAATTGTGAAATCGGAGGATGATTATGTTTTGGAAAGAGAGAAGATGGTAACGTCACAGATAGAGGCACGAGGCGTAAAAGATAAGAAAGTACTTGAGGCTATGGAAACAGTGCCACGCCACCTGTTTGTCCCTAAAGAGTTGAGAGGATTCAGTTACCATGATTCACCATTTCCCATCGGGTTAGGGCAGACGATATCACAACCTTATATAGTCGCACTGATGACCGAGATGTTGGAACTCGACAGCGATGATACTGTTCTTGAGATCGGCACCGGTTCAGGGTACCAGGCGGCAGTCTTAGCGACAATTGTAAAAAAGGTGTACACAATTGAGATAATTGATAAATTGGGCATTCAGGCAACCGAGAGGTTAAAGCGTCTGGGATATCATAATGTTGATGTTAAAATAGCGGATGGATCGCTCGGATGGCCAGATAAGTCACCCTTTGATGCAATCATTGTAACAGCTGCAGCGGACAAGATTCCAAGTGCACTGATCCAGCAATTAAAACGCGGGGGAAGGATGGTGATCCCGGTTGATAATTCCTATCTTGGTCAAGATTTGCTCATTGTTGAAAAAGACGATAAAGGAGAAATAGAGATCATAAAAACAATTCCCGTACGGTTTGTCCCTCTTGTGAAAGAGAGAGAAGTTGTAAAATAGTGGTTGAACGAAAACTATCCACATACTGCGTTACGGTTAAATTCCGTAATCCTCACGTACTTAGTACGATCCGGTTACCAAATAATCGCACCTTGAATCAGAACAGTTGTAGTTCATTCGCAAAATAATGAGAAGAGACACAATGAATGTATGAATATACAAAAACCGATTTGGTTTTCGGTTTTACTGGAAACCAAATCTTGGTTTGCAGTTATCCCCGGATAAAGGGCGCCAAGGACTTTACTCGCTCAATTTTATACCAGATTTTATCCGAAAACCAATCTCATATTTCTGAATCCTTATGTTTTTAGATGGTGATGCGCAGAGTGCAACATTTTGAAGTCCTCATCGTGGGAGCGGGGGCAGCAGGGCTCATGTGTGCGTATTCGGCAGGTAAAAGAGGACGTAGGGTCCTGCTCTTAGAATATGCGGAAAGAGTTGGAGAAAAGGTCCTGCTATCAGGCGGCGGTCACTGTAATTTTACCAATTTTCTGGTGGGTGCGGACAACTATATATCGAGTAATCTCCATTTTTGTAAGTCTGCTTTGAAACGTTTTACCCAGTATGACTTCCTTGAGTTAGTTGATAAACACAATGTGGGGTACCATGAGAAGACATCTGGTCAGCTCTTCTGTAATGGATATGCAAGTGATATTGTAAAGTTATTAGTGGCTGAGTGTAATACGGTAGGAGTAACGATACAGACGAGATGCACCATTGAGAACATTGAGAAAGGAGGATTCTTCACCCTAACAACGAACAGAGGTAATTACTCTTCAGAATCTTTGGTTATAGCTACCGGAGGCTTATCCCTGCTTGCAAAAGGAGCTGCCCCTTTAGGATATGAGGTGGCGAAACAGTTCGGAATTAACATTGTACCATGTCGACCGGGTCTCGTTCCCCTGACATTGAGTAATCAAGTCTTAAAGGATTTGGAAGGTTTGTCCGGGATATCGGTAGATGCAGAGGTCTCCTGCGGTAGATACACTTTTCGTGGAGCGATCCTCTTTACCCATAGAGGTCTCAGCGGTCCTGCGATACTGCAAATTTCAAATTATTGGGAACCGGGTGAGACAATTGTTGTCAATCTACTTCCCGATTTCAATACAGGAGAGTTAATAGAGAGGTGGAAGCGTGAAAGGCCAAAAGTTGATATGAAGAATCTGATGGGAGAGCTATTGACCAAGCGTCTCGCCCAACGTTGGTTAGAAGGGGCAGTTCAGAATAAACCGGTTAATCAGTACAATAGCAGGGAGGTCGACGAGATCTCTGAACTTTTTCATAAGTGGCATGTCTATCCTATTGCTACCGAGGGATATCAAAAGGCAGAAGTGACAAAAGGGGGAGTGGATACTGCTGAATTATCATCTAAAACTTTTGAAACGAAAAAAGTGGAAGGACTCTATTTTATCGGAGAGGTGTTAGATGTAACCGGGTGGTTGGGGGGATATAATCTCCAGTGGGCCTGGTCATCCGGATACAGTGCAGGTCAATATGTATAAATCACGGAACCGCTATTTTATCTATTCCATACTACTCTTGTAGATTATCGCTAGGTTTAAAAAAGTCCTGAAATATTTTAAAATACGTTATACAAAACAGATAAAAAGAAATTAATACCCCTTTACTTACTTTCGACAGAAATTCTTAACAGGTCTTTCTTCAGATAAATATTCAATAATAAATTTGACAAATTTCTTTATTATCTAATAGAATGGATGGTAATAAAAGCGGTTTGTTTGTGTGTTACGGCAAGCAGATAGTGCTGGTTATTGTTTTAAATAGAGTAAGGGGTAGGGAGTTATGTCAATTGCAAGGAAATTAGCTGCTAAATTTTTCGGTACTTTTTGGCTGGTTCTTGGAGGCTGTAGAAGTGCTGCTTAGGTAATGTATAAAAGGCTGGAAGCACCTGTATAAGCGGTGCTTCCAGCCTTGTTTTTATTATTGACATCTCTCATTGATACCATACTCCATATTCGTGTGGTTTGGATATGGATTGAAATGATAAATAGGTTTAATAATTGTTGACTCAAGGGGGTTCTATGGGTATTCGATCATTTTACAAAAGCTTATCGTTGACCATGAAGGTTGTCGTTATTGCAGCCACCGTGTTTCTCTTATATATGATAGCAGGTTTTCTTATCGCACCCACAATTGTGAGATCGAAGTTAACGTCAGTTTTGACTGAGACGTTTGGTCGTAATGTTGTCGTTGAACAGGTCAGAATCAACCCAATTGTATTCTCATTTACCGTGGGAGGTTTTGACATGAGTGAACTGAATGGTGAGAGGTTTTTTCATCTTGATGAATTGTATGTCAATTTTCAGTTTTCATCACTTTTTCGCAGAGCATTTACTTTTGCCCAGATACGCATAGTTGCTCCAGACGGGCAGGTGAAGATATTACCGAATGGGCAATTTAATTTCTCGGACCTCATGGCTTCTCTGGGGACAAGCGACTCTTCAACTGAACAGAGCAGTATCCTGCCCCCAGTTCTCGTTTCACGGTTCGAGATCAAACGAGGTCGTATTGCCTTTAGCGATCTATCGCATCCTACACCTTTTGAGGTACTCTTGTCTCCTATAGAACTTTCGTTAGAGGAATTTAGTACCGAAAAGGATAGCGTTGGTAGCTTTCTCGTTGCTGCAAAAACAGACAGAGGAGAGTGGATAGGTTGCGAAGGGGGAGTATCCGTCAACCCTTTGAGTTCTCAAGGGCAATTTGCCCTTTCTCAACTACAGACCAATACTTTGTGGAAATACATCCAGGATCAGGTTGGTTTCGTAATCTCTGACGGTTTTCTTGATATGGAAGGTGGTTACCAGATGGGGATGAGTGGAGGGGCTATTGACTTAAAACTTGTAGATGGCAACATGCACCTTGGAAAACTGGAACTTGTTGAAAAGGGGAGTACGGTGGAATTGTTCTCGATACCTTCCCTTACCGTGAAAGGTATTGACATTGATCTCTTAAAAATGGAGGTGGGCGTTGACAAAGTCTCTGTCAATAATATGCAATTTCACGATAGACTTGAAAAGGATGGTATCATGCATTCCCAAAAACTATTTATTCCTGCTACGGCTAGTGAAGGTGATGGGGGGCTCTTTACAAATGTGAACGGTACTGGCAGAGAGGTACAGAGCTGGCGTTTTGCCGTTAATGAGATAAATGTGACAGAATCCCGGATTTTCATGGAGAACCATACACTACCCGAAATACAGAAATTAAAATTTGATCCAGTAACGGTAAAACTAAAAAATGTGAGCAGCGAGAAAGATTCAAGAATGGAAATATCAGTAGATATAGGGCTGAATGAAACGGGTACGGTCCAGGTTACTGGTGAGGCGGGTTTGTATCCTCTTTTAGCTGTTTTACAAACAAAGGTAGACAAATTGCCTTTAAAATCATTTCAACCAACAATAAATGCCTTCACAAAGATCAATTTGGTTTCAGGTAGTGCAAACCTCGATGGAACGATTAACTATATGAGTTTGGGGAGTGAAGGACCAGAAGTGAGATATGAAGGTAGTGCGAAGATTGAGAGCGTTAGTATTTCGGACCAAGCATTCTCCGAGGATTTGCTTAAGTGGGATTCGCTATCAGTAAAAGAGATGGTTTGTGACGTTATGCCTTATAGCCTCAACATTTCTCAAGTTGCAGTCAGGAAACCATACGCAAAGGTCATTATTTGGCAGGATGGGACCATAAATTTATCTACGGTATTGGCAATGTCAGATAGCCAAGAGGGTGAGGAGAAGCTTGTCTTATCCAAGGTGTTGCCTGAAGAAGGTGATCAGAAGAGAGACAGTGAACATGGGATAACCGAGGAGAGTTCAACTTTTGATCTCACCTCTTTTCCCATTTCCATTGATGAAGTTAGGTTTGAAGATGGTTCGGCAGATTTTACCGACCTGAGCCTGAAACCAAATTTTACTTCCTTTATACAGGGTCTTAACGGGAGTGTCAAAGGTGTAACTTCAGAGCCTGGAAAACTGGCGGATGTTGTATTAAAAGGTGCTGTTGATAAACACTCACCCGTGAACATTGCAGGGGAAATAAATCTTTTAAGTGTTGAAAAACATACAGATATATCGATTAACTTCAAAAACATGGAACTCACAACGGTTACCCCATACTCTGCGAAATTTGCAGGATATCCCATTGAGAAGGGGAAAATGTCGTTAGATCTGAAATACAAACTGGCAGAAAGCAAACTTGTTGGTGAGAATAAAATTTTGGTAGATCAACTTACCCTTGGAGATCGGTTAGAAAACGAAAATGCGATTAAGTTACCCATTAAATTTGCAATTGCCTTACTGAAAGATCGTCATGGGAGAATTGACTTAGACTTACCGATTCGTGGAGATCTCAATGACCCGGAGTTTAATTATGGTCGTGTTATTATGAAGACCTTAGTAAATATGGCAACGAAGCTCGTGACCTCACCTTTCTCGGTTTTGGCTAAACTTGTTGGTGGGGGAGACGAAGATCTCGGATCTGTTGATTTTGCATATGGTAGATCAGCACTCAGTGATGGAGAAATTGGAAAGCTTGATAAATTGGCAAAGGGCCTTTACGAACGACCCACGCTTAGACTTGAGATCAAAGCTTCAGCAGATGATGTGAAAGACCGCAATGCCTTGGCAGTGAGAGAACTGCATAACAGAATGTTACATGAGGGAGGGAAAAAGGTCGCGGAAGGGGAGGATAATTCACAAACTCAAGATCTCTCACTCTCAGATGAAGAGTACGGGCGTCTCATCATTAAGATGTATAAGAGGGATTTTGGCCATCATCCAAAGAAGCTGTTTGGGAGTGATGGAGCCGAGATAACGAAAATCGAGAATGGTGAACAGGGTGCACAACCGGAAAAAGTGAACACGGTTGAGAAATCAAAGGTCAAACCAAATAAGGTTGAACCGGGATTAGTGGTTGCAGCTGCTAAAAGACGTCTTATTGAAAATATCGTTATTGACGATGCTAAGTTAAGAATTTTAGCTCAGGAGAGGGCAAAAGAGATCAAGGACCACCTCATAGCAAAGGGAGAGATTCCCAATGAGCAGTTATTTATTCTCGATGTTGACATCACAGAATCGACAGAGGATGACCATATAGTGACAACACTCTCTTTATCAGCACGATGAAAAAGGGTAAGGAGATGTTTGTGGAATCAAATAATTTATATTAACACAATAGACTGGGGAACCATGTTGATGGTATTTATAGAGGGTTACATTTGAAGAAGGTGTTACTATACTGCACAATAATTTTAGGGACCTGTCTCTCTCTTTTCTCTTGTCAGAAAGCGGAGGAAGTTGAGGTTGAGAGGTTTGAAGAGGTTGAGACCGACACTCCTGAAGAGGATGGGCTTGCCCGGGCGATGCAGAAGGCATCCAGGGTGATGAGGAGGTTGGCTAGGTCAGTTGAACACAACGACTGGGTTGAGATGGATATGTGGACACAAGAGCTCAAAGAGGGTATTGGCTATTACTGCGTGGAGCTCTATATGATTGAAAATGATGGAATATCTAGTGAGTTTATAGCCCTCAGCAACAAGTTTATCAGTGCTCTCAATAAATTGATGCTGTGCAGTAAACAACACGACTCTTCACAAGTGAAATCAGAGTTTGATAATTTAGTTACGTCCTGTGATCAATGCCATGAAATATTTTTTGAGAAGGTGGGAAGAGAATTGGAGTTGGAGGATCTCATCAGAAATTCTCTCAAGGAGGGTGAACAATTTAGTGAGTAGAGAGTGGTTATAAGAAATCTACCCGTCTACTGCGTTGCTGTAATGACTTTGTAATCATCGAGTCCTCTCCTGAACTGGCCAGAACCGATAAGGAGTTAATATACTCAACTGATAATGGTTTTCGGATAAAATCGGTATAAAATTGAGCGAGTAAAGACCTCGGCCTCTTTTGTCCGGGGATAACTGCAATCAAGATTTTGTTTTCAGTAAAACAGAAGACAAAATCGGTTTTCGTATATTATTTGTGCTAAATAGACAGACGGCAAGACTAACAACAAGTATTGTTGAAAAACTTCTCTGCTAGTTTGGAGCAGGGATTGGTCAAAATATTTTCATTAAAGGGAGGTATGGTTGTGAACAAACATATTTTTATCGATTCGGAGGTTTGTCATGGACAAGCCTGCATTAAAGGGACAAGAATTCCCGTACATCAAATTGTAAAAATGCTTGCCCACGGCTATACACTTGAGGAGCTTCTTGATGCCTATCCTTCAATAAAGCGAGAAGATATTTATGCCTGTCTCGACTACGCAGCGACTCTTGCAGAAGAGCAGGTAACTCCGATCTAAGGAATTGGAAAATAACAAATTCACAGTAATAAAATGAAGATATTTGTAGATGAAAATATTCCCTTAATTACGGCACAAACACTACGGAAGTTGGGCCACGAAGTGATGGATAATCGAGCTGCCTCAGAGGAGGGAATGGCGGATGATCTCTTGTGGCAGAAGATACAAGGTGAAAGACGACTTCTTATTACCACTGATAAAGGATTCACTCAATGTCGTTATGAATCTCATTATGGAATTCTCATAGTCTGCTTAAGGGAGCGGAATCAGAGTAGAATTCACATCAAAGTGATGGAGGCAGTCCAACAGTATAGTGAAAAAGAGTGGGTTGGTCTGCTTGTGGTAATGCAAGAGAGTGTGAAGAGCATCTGGAGGATGAAGCAAGCGTAAAATATTTCAGAGAACGTAAGGAATTATGAATGAGAAGAGAAACATTTTCTTGACCGGTGCTCCATCATCTGGAAAGACTACGGTCATCAAAAAGGTAGTTGAGAGATTAACTATCTCCTCTAATGGATTTTATACGGAAGAGGAGAGACAGGAGGGGAGAAGAGTTGGTTTCTTAATGAATACCCTTGATGGTAAAAAGGGTTATCTTGCACACCAGGATATCAAGTCAGATTTTCACATCAGAAGGTACGGGGTAAGTATCGAGAATATTGAGAACATTGCTGTGCCCTCTATTAAACCGGTAGGGGAGAACATTATCATCCTCGATGAGATCGGTAAGATGGAGTGCTTTTCTCACACCTTTCAAGAGGCCGCTATTAATGCCCTTGATTCATCAAATATTGTCATCGGCACAATAACGTTTGGTGGCGATGATTTTATCCTTGATGTCAAGAAGAGATGCGATCTGGAAATACATGAAGTTACCACTGTTAACAGGAATGCACTTCCCGATTTCATAGTGAAAAAGATTGCAGTAATAAAATCACTCAATGTAGGTTGAAGTGATACAAACCTGACAATAAGCTGGTCAAACCTCTGCATATGTCTCTGTCGTATTACACATATTATACAAGCGGTAGACTTTTTTCACATCAGTGGTGGTACTCCCATCCCAAATTGTATCGCCTAATTTTTAGATTGCTGAACAGCACGTTGAAAAATGGAGAGAGAGGATTGAAACATCTGTTCAATGAGGTATAGGTTTGGAGAAGAGAATTACTCTTATAAAATTCTCCTTGTGTTGAGCTTTGAAGACAATATAATGGTGTGTTTGAACGAAAACTACCCATCTGCCGTATTGCTGTAACTATTCAGTAATCATCAAGTACAATGGTTCGTTCCGGTAACGAAATTGTTACGCGCCTTGTACCTAAGCAGTTTTGGTTCAAACACAGGGTTTCCGTTCAAGCACTAATGGAGGCATCAATGCTCCAGGATTGATTGACGAATGAGGCGTCATTTGTTGGTAGTACATTCTGAAATCATTCAAACAGAGATCTTTCACGAGCAGTCCTCATAATTGCTTCGGACTTAAAGCCTTATACAATTGCCTTATATTTGTTCCTTGAATATGAGTTTATTGATCAATTTCATACTTATTTCCTTTAAGGGGGGATGGCATGACGAACTTGGTGAATAGCTGGGTTGGTTACTTCTCACTGTTTTTGTTCTTTATTGGTTATGTCCTTATCATATTCGAGGATAAGCTACATCTGAGGAAATCAAAGCCAATCGTATTGGTTAGCTGTCTGATGTGGCTTTGTATTGGTGTGTATGAGATGATGCATGGCGGTGGACACGCTGAAACCAAAACCTATTCATTGCGCGAGGATAGTACCGTTTTTTATGAGGTGAGGCATGGGGGTGGCCCTCATGAATTCATTGAACACCTCATTGCGGAGATCGGAGGTCTGTTTTTCTTTCTCCTGGTTGCGATGACCTACATTAATACCCTTACATCACTAAATGTATTCCAGGCCATCCGTGCAAAGCTCTTATCGAGGGGAATGGGTTATAAGTCCCTCTTCTGGGCCACGGGAGGTCTGACCTTTATCATCTCTCCCTTTGCTGACAATTTGACCAGTGCCCTGCTCATGTCAACGGTAGCACTGGCGGTAAGTGGTGGTAACAAAAAATTTATCGTACCTGCCTTTGTCAATATTGTAGTAGCTGCTAATGCCGGCGGGGCTTGGAGCCCTTTCGGGGATATCACGACATTGATGGTCTGGATGGAGGGAAAGGTTGAGACACTTAAGTTTCTCTATCTTATCCTCCCCTCACTTGTCAACTGGCTTATTCCAGCATTCATCATGAGCCTGTTTGTCCCTAGGGGAAAACCTGAATGTGACAAGGAAGTTGCCGCCCTCAAACCGGGAGCGAAGAGGACCATATTTTTTGGTGCACTCACTATTGCATTAGGTGTCTCTTTTCATCAATTTCTCGATCTGCCCCCCTTTATGGGCATGATGCTGGGTATGGGGTTTCTCATGTTCATAACGTATTACATGAAACAGTGGGGGGAAGAGAAGTTTTTAAGGAATAAACTGGGTCTTGAAAAAGATAGGCGCAGGGTATCCAGATACGATTTCTTCAAGAAAGTGGAAGAGGTGGAGTTTGATACACTCCTCTTCTTTTTTGGGGTCTTGACGGCCGTGGGGGCGTTGCAGTATATGGGCCATCTTGCCTTAATTGGAGATGCTCTGTACGGTGCTCTGGGATATACCTTTGCAAACGTTGCCATTGGAATCGTTTCTGCCGTTGGAGACAATATACCACTTATGTATGCAGTGCTTAAAATGGATATGCCGATGGGACTCGATCAGTGGTTGCTCATCACCTTGACTACCGGTGTGGGTGGGAGTTTGTTATCGATAGGATCAGCGGCAGGTGTTGCCGTAATGGGTGTTAACCGAGAGCACTACACGTTTATGTCTCACATAAAATGGGCTCCGATCGTTGCATTGGGCTATGTCGGAAGTATTATCACGTGGTGGTTAGTAACTCACTTCCTGATGTAAAGGTGGTTGAGCAAAAACTACCCACCTACTGCGTTGCTGCAAGAATTCCGTAATCCTCGCGTACTTGGGTACGCTCCGGTTACAGAATTCTTACGCGCCTTATATCTGGGTAGTTTTTGCTCAACAACAGGATTTTCATTCAAGAGCTAAATATGGAAAGATCTCCCTTCGAACAATTCATTCTTGAAAACCTCTATAATCTCTGGAAAGAGCACGGTTCCAGCAGGGTGAAGACCCTTCAAGCGCTTCTCGAAGAGTACGATTTTAAAGAGAAGAATATCTGGAAACCTTTAAGAAAGCTCATCTCTACCGGTCTTGTTGAAACCGATTCAACCTGTGCGTGGTTAACAAAAAAGGGCGTTCGTCATATGAGCAAAAATAGCCCCTGTGACAAAGTTGCTGAGAACCAGAGAGGCGATACATCCGAGAGGATTGAGAGCAGGTTTCTCAAAAACCTTGAACAGGCAATCGGCAAATCGGAACTGACCCCATCTGAAAGAGAGCTGTGGCTAAACGGTATAAGGCAGATGGGTCAAAATCCTCTTCTCCTCAAGGCTATTGAAGCGGCTCTTAACGCTACGATAAAATGATGAGTTAACAACCGATGTAATCCAACAGGCCTTGTATTAACTACTCTAAGAACATCTAATACCTCTGGATATTATAATGTAAAATCCGATAATTACGGGGATGAAGATCAGCTAGGGTTTGATAAATATATTCATACCCTTAATACAATGTTTACTGACAAAGATTTAAAACCCCTTTCTGTATTGGTATTTTTGGAAAATGGGGCAGGGGTAAGACGAGTTTTATGCATCTTCTTGAAGAGAGGCTGTCATAGGAAAACACCGTACCGCACGCTATTCCAATTTGGTTTAATCCCTGTCGATATGAAAAAGATGAGTACCTTTTATCAGGGACTACCTTGTCGGTTTCGGTTGTGCCAGGACTCTTACACTGTAGGCTATCACCCTTTTACCCTCTCTTTATTGTTCTTTAAACTTTTATTTTTTTCTCTTACCGGTGGAGGTGGTTGAATTTTGTGTACTCATATTGTCAGAGAGTGTGAGCTTCTTTTGATAGTATATTGTTTTTTAATCCGGTAAGAAAAGGGATGGTATCAGAGTGGGAAGAGTATCCATACAGCAGAATTATGGAGCTTTCACCCGATTAATACCCTTTTCAAATTATTCTGTTTTTCTTCATTATAAATACGATTTCACGTAGCGGATTGCCATTATCCTTTCAACATTCTCGAAACTGTACAGCCTAAAACCGTTCCTGTCCCTTTTTATTGTCTCTAATTTTCCCTCCTCTTCCCATCTTATTATTGTTCTCGTACTCACCCCTGCTATTTTCGCAACTTCCTCAATGGTTAACATATTTTTCATTCTTGCAAACCTCCTTACAGCGATGCAGACTCGCTTATTTATCGATATAATAAATACTCATAAAAATAAAAAGGTATTTCTTTTCAGACTGATAGAGGGCTTGACCATTACAAAAAAGATAACCGGTAATACGAAATCGTTATACCTACAGCCACCCTGGATACTATTTTATTTTACTCATCGATATGATAACCCCTTGAGAATTGTATTCAAAGGTGACCTTATCGTTACTGTTAAAGGATAGTAAATCTATCCAACCTTCAACGGTCAGAGAGCGAACATTTTCTAATTCATCCTCTATAACAACCGTACCGGTTTCGGCACTAACCGTTACGATCATCCCCTTTCCTTTCATTACCTTTGTAGCTGCTCTCTCCTCTGATATACCGAGACTTTCACTGAAAAGGTAAAATGTACCTACCACTATCATAAAAAATAATTTTCTTGAATGCCCTGTCTTCATATCTCTATCCTCCATAATTCAAAAAAGTAGGGAGGGGAGAATTTGATCATTCAATATCTTAGATCCTCCCCTCCCCTACAAGAGGCCTTTACCTCTGTTTTTGGTAAGACAACTTGTAATGAGTAACCTTTATAACCGCACCCCTTAAGGGAGATTATTCGATCTTGTTCATCGATTTTATAAGACCCTGAGGAGTGTATTCAAAGATTACTTTATCACCATCATTAAAGGATGCCAATTCGATCCAACTCTCCGCAGTCAGAGATAAAACTTTCTCTAACTCATCCTCTATTACAATCGTACCGGTATCACTATTGACGGTTACGATAGTTCCCTTTGTTACCGTAGTTGGTTCTCGCTCCTCAGCTGTTGCAAGGTTTGTAGATACAACGATAAATGCGCTGATAATTATCATGGAAAATATGTTTCTGACAAGTTCTCTCTTCATAATTTGTTTCTCCTAATTTCTGATAAAAGCTTTAGTTCCATTGTAATAATCTTACACCCTGTTATTCATTACCATCACCTCCTCACACAATATTTGTGTTGTTATAATGTTTAATTGAAAACGATTACTTAATGTAAACAGTGACTGAACAGTTTCGGCGATAAATTGGTTTACGGACTATACGAACCATTGGTATCCTGTTCTTCAGAAAACCTTATGACTGGTTGAAAATCACAGTCAGAGACCAAGTCCTCAACTGTAAATATATGTTCGTTAACTCTCAAAAGATCGTAATCGTCTCCACACGTTTCATCTTGAGCAAACGAGATACCACAATAAAAGAGGAGGGAAAGGGACTGAATATAGGTACGAAATAAAGTTGCATAAATAGTGTAATCAGGTGATTCTAATGAAGCCATCTGTGGATAGGTTAATAGGTTGGGGTAAAAGGGTTTGTAAATGAGTATTTTTACTCAAACAGTAGCGAGAAGGAGGGCTCGCTTTTATTTGCTCATTTGAATTGGGTTTAAGAAATACGATAGATTGTTTAGAGAACTCTTTGTTTGAAGAGGTGTTTAAGAGGATTGGCAACCTATTTGAATGGATAAACCTGCATGAGAAAAATAGTAGACTGCCGATCATCCGGCTAACTCTTTTGAGATTAAGGTGTCATTTGCGAGTAGGTCAATTCCTACACCTTGGGAAGAACATCTACAACATCTATTTCTGAAGAGTGTGGTAAGGGGAGAGGGGTACCTTCCAAAGTAGTTTTCACAAACAGCGTGGCTCTTATATACGTATCTCTATTTATCTTTATCCTTTGGATCGATTATCAATAAGCTTAAGCAGTGCATACAGTGTGCTGTTGTAGGGAGTTGGCAAAGAGTGCTCTTCTCCTTTTTTGACAACAATACCGTTGATAGCTTCTATCTCGAGAGGTTTCTTTTTTAATAGGTCCTGGAGCGTTGATGTCCGCATTTCACGAGATCGGTCTGGCTCTATGAAATAGTTTTCGATTATCGATGAATCAATATCGTGGCCAACTCCTTTTGCAATACACAAAACCTCTTCCATTGTAAGACGGATCACTCTTCGGGATTCTTCACATCCCATCATCTCATGGAGGGAGGTCCCTGTAATAGTGCTCACAGAGTTGAAACTGGCGTTCCAGACGAGTTTCTTCCACAATTCACGTTGGATATTGTCAGAGATTGAACAGGGGATGTTTGCTCTTTGAAACGTCTCAGAAATCATCCGTATCCTATTGGTTACCCTCCCATCCAACTCTCCCATGATAATTTTTCCTAAATAATAGTGGATGATTTCCCAAGATTCATTAACTTCAGATGCTATTAAGACTACACCTCCAAGCACTCTCTCTCTTCCTACAAGCTTTCCAATGGTCTCTTCATTCTCGACACCGTTCTGCAGGGAGAGGACCGCTGTCTCTCTCCCAATATTCTTCACACATTGGAGTGTCGCGGCTTCCGTGTCATATGTCTTTACACACATCAGTATGAGATCTACTTCTCCAAGTGTTTGAGGATTTTCTGTAGCATGTACCCGGAGTGTCAGATCACCCTGTGAACTCCGTATTCTGAGACCTGTATTCTTGATTGATTCAAGATACTCACCCCGTGCAAGAAAGGTGACGTCTTCACCCTCTTTTGCAAGGAGACCTCCAAAATAGCCGCCGACAGCACCGGCACCCACTACCAAAATCTTCATTGCCGTTTCTCACCCTTTGCTGCTTTCTGCTGGAGCTGAGCCTGTGTCTTGGTTGCCAGACCGAAAATCTTGATAAAACCTGTTGCCGCATCATGCTCAAAGGTGTCCCCTTCGTCGTACGTAGCAAGGGAGTGTGTGTAAAGTGAGAAAGGTGATTTTCTCCCCACGACCGTACAGTTGCTTTTGAAGAGTCGAAGACGGATTGTACCGGTCACAAAACGTTGACTGCTAAGAACGTAGGCGGTTAGGTCTTGATGGAATGTTGAAAACCACAAACCGCTGTAGACCATGTCCGAGTATTGCGTTGACACCAAATCCTTAAATCTCAAGGCGTCTTTGGTCATCGTCATCTCTTCAAGTGCATGGTGTGCCTTAAAGAGCACGATAGCTGCGGGAGATTCATAGATTTCCCTCGATTTAATCCCGACAACGCGGTTCTCCAGATGGTCTATCCTGCCCACCCCATTTTCTCCCGCAATATTGTTTAATTCCTGAATCAAGCTGAGACCGTCTCTCGATTTGCCGTTGAGAGAGAGAGGAATGCCTTTCTCAAAACCGATCTCAACGTATGTTGGTACATCGGGAGTATTATTTATCTCTTTCGTCCATTTGTATACCTCTTCCGGAGGCTCTATCCACGGATCTTCAAGGACACCACACTCGATACTTCTCCCCCAGAAGTTCTCATCGATGCTATAGGGGCTCTTTTTGGTTACCTCAACGGGTATGCCGTTCCGTTGGGCATAATCGATGGCATCGTTTCGTGTCATATTCCACTCCCTCAGCGGTGCGATGATCTGCAGTGATGGATTAAGGGTATGTATGGCGACGTCAAACCGGACCTGATCATTACCCTTACCCGTACAGCCATGGGCAACAGCGGTTGCTCCTTCAGTCTGTGCGGTGTCAACGAGGAGCTTTGCTATCAGGGGTCTTCCAAGGGCAGTTGCGAGCGGATACACCTTCTCGTAGAGAGCCCCTGCCTGCAGGGCGGGGAAGATAAAGGAGTTGACAAACTCCTCTTTTGCTTCAATGGTCATCGATTTAATAGCTCCAATCTGTAGTGCCTTCTTTTCTGCCGGCTTCAGATCTTTTTCCGTTCCTAGGTCGATGCCCAGGGCAATTACGTCCATCTCATACTTCTCTTGTATCCATTTTATAGCGACGGAGGTATCAAGTCCTCCAGAGTATGCCAGAATAACCTTCTTTTTTCCCATTACACGTTTCACCTCAAAATGTACTTAATGTTAGAATAGAGTTTGAATGAAGCATACTACCATCCCTCAAAACATGAGTCAAAATAATTACTCGTTAAACGCATATCTGTTGATCATCAAAAGCGTATTCGGAAAAGTGACATTTCACTGCACCATTCTGGAGATAGAGCGGTCTTGTATTGCTCATCAATGATTCTTCCTGTGAAGGCTATTTTTGTCGCAATCTTTTTATAAAAAAACTCTTGTAACGGCTCTCTCTATCAGGAGCAGAGCCCTTCTCTTTAAGAATCTTCATTTGAGGGATACTCCTCACCAGCCTACTACTGGCCCATATGCACAGACCTGATCGAAGGATTGAACTCATTGAATGGTTGGCAAAAAAATTATAAGCAAAATAGAGTGCAAGGGCTGCAAAGAGAAGGGTGGCACTGTATAACGATACATTGCATCCATAACGGGTACTGTACCCTAAACCCACTATTATGCAGCCAATGATTACGCTTGTGATACCGTATCCTCTTGAGGAGAGATAACCGCATCCTGTAAGAGACGCGATACTTAAGCCAGTATACAGTATACCGAGAAAGATGATGAGGTTTGCCGTATTTCCGACATTTTTTTCAGGTGTCAGACTGTTTTTCATGGTAAAAGTGACTGACTTATCGAAGAGCTACCAACTCTCTTGTTATGCTAAAGAGTGATAGTACCATTTTGGTGTAGTCACATCAATCCATTTTCTGCAACTTGACAATTGAGAGGAAATGAAATAAGATTTATAAGGTTGTTTCCGTATAACCAGAGTGGCTTTGTTCAATAACTCTGTGGGATTTAATGTAAGGATAGTGGTGTGATCTCAAGAAGAGAGCTCATAAAATCGGGTGCAATTGCTGCATGCGCGGCCTGTACCGGCTTTCTCCCTTTTTCTCCGCTCCTTATCGGATCTGAGTTACATGATGGAGAGGAGTTTTCTGCACAAGAGGCGATGTTTTATAAAAAGCTCACCGATGAGAGAGTTGAATGTGAACTCTGTCCGAGAGGGTGTAAAATTGCTGATCTTGAGAGGGGGTATTGTGGGGTACGGGAAAACCGTGGAGGGAAGTATTATACCCTCGTTCACTCTCGTGTCTGTGCCCTGAATGTTGATCCCATTGAGAAGAAACCGCTCTTTCACTATTTACCAGGGGCAAAGGCATATTCGATCGCAACTGCGGGCTGTAATATAGAGTGCAAATTTTGTCAAAATTGGCAAATTTCACAATTTAGACCCGAACAGTTGAATAATATGAAACTTCCACCTGAGGAAGTTGTGAAGTTTGCGAAAGAGGAGAGGTGTGAGGTGATTGCTTACACCTATTCAGAACCAGTGATCTTTTATGAATACGTTTACGACACCGCCAGGGCTGCAAGGAGGGGAGGGGTAAAGAGCGTTATGATATCAAATGGGTATATCAAGGAAGAACCCTTGACAAAGCTCTGTAAAGAGCTCGATGCAGTTAAGATTGACTTTAAGGCCTTTACCGAGAAATTTTACCGAGAGACCTGCAGTGGTGAACTGAAACCGGTTCTGGACACTCTTCTCACACTAAAGGATCTCGGTATCTGGTTTGAAGTTGTGATGCTTATCGTACCAACCCTTAATGATAGTCATGAAGAGTTAAAGGATATGTGCTCGTGGATAAACAGAAATCTTGGTACGGACGTACCGATACATTTCTCACGATTTCACCCTACCTATAAGATAAAGAATCTCCCCCCAACTCCGATCAAGACCCTTGAAAGGGCAAGAGATATCGCCTTAGATTCCGGTCTCAATTTTGCATATTTAGGTAACGTACCAGGACACCCTGGAGAGAATACCTACTGTCCCGACTGTAAAGAGCTGGTTATTAGGAGGGCCGGCCACACAATTCTCCAGAACTCTCTGGAGGGGAGTGCGTGCGGTAATTGCCAACACCCAATTCCCGGGGTCTGGAGTTAGGATTCAGAAAAAAACTACTTGCTATTTTTCTGAACCCTAACGGGATGCATAGGAGTTTCAATGCTACCAAAATTATCGGCGATTAAGCACCAAATAATAAACAAATCACAATAAAATAAGCACAAAATTCGAAAAAGAGAGGTTTTGGTCATTACAGTCTGCCGACAGGCAGGCGAACATTGGAATTTGTAATTTGTTTGTGATGGGTATAAGTACTTAAAGGTTTTTCCAATGGCCTAACTGCGACAATAGAGCAATGAAAAGGTTTCCCGAAAAGAGTGTTTACTGCGTAGGAAAAGCGAGTAGATAAGCGGTCCCATAATTAACACTGTTTTGGTCGTTACATTTTCGTAGGTACCTTTGCTGATTTGAAGAGTACTATTTCTTCTTTTTCTTTCGCATCTTCTTGATCTCTCTGAGGAGGTCAGGGTCCGGGATGGTTTCATATCGACAATTGGGACATCGTATCATCGTGCAACCTTTAGAGGTCAGACAACCCTCACACGCCTTAATGATGTCAATACTACCAAGATCAAAGTTGCAAAATGGGCACTTCATTGTCAGGATTTAGAGTGTTTTTTTTTCTGAGAATAGAGGTGTAATAAGAGAAGCATACTTACGAGTTTTAAGGTCATTACAATCAAACATGAACCCAGAATCCCAAAAAGAGGGACAAATAGCACACCGACAAGTATGGCGCCAATAAATCCACCAACATGGTCTGCACTATCGATGACTCCGGCAGTCATTCCCATTTTTTCTTTCCGGTGAAGGTGCAATTTGCTAGAGATCGGAAATTCAGTTCCTGTGAGTATGCCTGTGATGACGACGAAAAGCATAAATAGATATTCAGACCCGAAAAATTGTAATGTGAGTTGGTGCAAAATAGCTGGGAGAATAACCGCGTAAAAGACGAAAATAATTTCCAAGAGTATTAATCTCTTGATCCAGAACAGCTCACTTAATGAGGTTTTTTTACTAACGTGAGTTTTAGGGATCTCTTTCCACCCGTTAATGGGAGATCTAAAGAGGTGTTGAAAAGATTGTAAGAGAGTTGCAGGTCTCAACCTGGTCATCAATTCCCCCGTGAGTATCATCCTATTGCTAGAGTAACTGCCCATTGCTAAACCCAGCATAAAGAGTGATATTATGAGACCAATCTTCTCATACATGTAACCGTATATGTTTTGAAAAGAGAAGATCAGGATGATCTCAAGGGAGATCCCCGCAAACCCGGTTGTTGCAATAACGGTAACACAATTAAATCTCTGTTGAGCCTCAACTCCTCGTTTCAAGATAATAACATACAAATATCTGAAAAGTAGAAATAAAAATATAGGAATTAAGAATACCTTTACATTCCCTCCTTCTATCCATTTTAAAGTCTTTCCAAGCCGTGCACCAGAGAATTTGTCCCATAGCATGAGATTGTAGAAATAGGTAACCGGTTTATCATCGCTGTTAATCTTATATTTCTCATTCCCCTTAAGCTCATTTTCTAGAGAGGTTATCCTTCCGGGAGGTAACAGGGAGTAAAACAGGTATTCAGAGAAATACTCTGATCTGATGTTTCTTGTGGTATAGCGTTTAATAAGTGTTGGTATATCGAAGGTAGCGGTATCGAGGGTGTTGCTTGCAAAGAACAGGTTTTCCTGACCAGGGGTAGCAAGTATATTGGGAAAGACTCTGTGTAATGAATGGTAAACAGAACCGGCATAATTACCTACCTCTTCTCCCATGTAATTTACTGCAGAGGTAATTCCCAAAACAAAGATTCCACTTTGATTTAATATATGATTTATTTCCTGAAAGAACTCTAAGGTGTAAAACCTATTAATGAATGATGTGGATGGATCGGGAATGTTTACAAAAATAAGATCGTATACATTTTTTCCCTTTGACTGTTTAACAAAACGTCTCCCATCCGTATGGAACGTGGTCACCCTATTATCGAAGAGCGAATTCCTTTCATCATGCGGAAGATATTTATGAGCAATTGTTAGTAATGCTGGGTCCAGTTCAATATAGTGCAATTGATTGATCGGGTGTTTCAACATTTCTCTGATCAAACCACCCACACCACCGCCAATGAGCAGTATATTTTTGGGATCTGGATGCTGTGTCATAACAAGGTGAGCTATTTGTGAGGTTTCATAATCATCGGGAAAAGCAAAATTGTACTGCCCATTTCCAAAAACGGTGTACTGATCATCTCTTACACCGATGGCAATATTTTCATGTCTTGAGTCTATCGATTCCAAGAGTTCGATGCCGGGATTAAGTGAATTCCATCGTTCCGTTATAAAATAATCATCAATGGCATTTGCTCCCCCTGTTGCAATGAGGATGACGACGGTAGCTAAGAGGAGTACACTGGTGAGTAATCCATATAACAGCATGGTCGGTCTTTTGTACCAAAAATCATCCGTTTTCTTCATGAAGCTTCTTTGGTAATCTGCCATTGGGGTAGAGGCATTATTGGTTGAATTGCAGGCAAGTTCAATGGGCTGCCGGTTATTGTTTTGATGTGGGCCTCTTCTCTCTTTTTTTGGAAAAAGAAGCAACAAAATGATTGTAGTTAAGATGAGGACATCAAAGGACATAATTATAGATATAGGGGTGGATCTTGTAACAAGCACAAAGGTAAATACCAATCCACCAATAAGACTACCAATAGACTCAAGAAAGTATACAGTACCAATGTCGGCTGCCGGATCTCTCGTGATACCTTGAATAATCTTACATATCATGGGGAAAATGAATCCGATGGCAAAACTGAATGTCGCAATCAGGAATATTGATGAGAACAATAATAAAGGGAGTGGGATATACTCTCCGGTAGGTATATCTAAGATGTGTCGTAAAATCCTAATCAACACTACTTCCAACGGTAATAAAATAGAGGTGGTGAAGAGCGATACTACGAGGAGGGATTGGGAGCATTTTATCTTTGCAACGATCCTAGCACCGAATGCCGCCCCCAACGCAACACCCATCAGCCACGTACCAAGGATAATCCCGAGACAAAGCTCGTTACCAAAGAAAATTACCAAAAACTCTCTGATCAGGAGTACCTGGGCAACGGTAGCATACGATCCAAGTAGTATGATTGAGAATATAATAATTCCCAACTCACTCCTCAAATGGATGTTGTTCATCTTTGACATAGTATTCAATTGCTGATAATTACTCTTTTAAACATATCAACGAATAGGTTTGTGTCAAATAAAAAGTAGAGATGTCAGTGGTCGCTGAAATAGCTTGTTTTTATAGAAAAGAGAAAGTGTAAATGTGTTGAATCAAAAATAGAGTATTGTCAGCTTGTCATTGTCGCAAGGTTTATCGGAAAACTAAAATGCTTGTTCACAGATGAATATATTTATGTTGAGCGAGAGAAGGTCTGTCCACTTTTTCATGAAGATTAAAAAGTAAACAAGTTACCTTCGTTTTCGTAGGCAGTTTTGTTCAAAAACAGGGTTTCCTTACAATTACTAGATACGTTTGCTTGGAAAAAATTACTTGTCAGGAAGCGACACCTGATATATACTCACCTAATTGATTGTTATCCCCGTAGCATACAGTTGAGCATTGCGGAAAGAGTGGATTTTTTTGAGACTTTTCATTGATAGTTCCATACTAACTTAACAGCTCTCTCAGTAATGAGTGGTGTAGATTGTAATGCTTCCGACGGAAAAATATTGATGAGACAACTTGCTTGAATGCTTATCTTTTTCAGTTTGATTGGAGTGGGTGAGTTGTTTTATTGTTTATAATAATTGTTTGTGAAATTGGAGAAAGAATGGTTAAGGCAATTCCTCTATACATAGCTACTGGATTAGAAGACACAAATGGAAAGAAGATTATTAAAGAGATATTTTTTATTTTATATGATGAAAAACCTGTAATTATGGGAAGCGGTAGATATGCCAATGTGGCATTGGCTTCCAATTCATCAAACCCTTCAAGTGCAACTGAGTTCTATGCAATTAAATTTCTTAAATATGATGATCAAAGTTTAATGTTTTCTCAAATTGCACTGAGAAGATTTTATGAAGAGATAAACAAGACAAGAACATTTGGTATAGATAAATTTGACCATTTTGTACAGTATGTTGGATTTTCAAATATCTTTGTGGTACCACCTTATGAAAATATTCTTAGAGAAGAGACTCAGGATGAAAAGGAGGTTTTGGAGTTTGTTAGCAGGGAGCAGTACGTAGAGTCGTCAAAGAGAAATAGTGAAAGTATTGTAAATAACCTTCCTAAGGAGTTTCTTGAAAAGCTGCAAGGTGATTTTTTTGTAATGAGAGCAGAACATGGTACTCTGGATGATTTAATAATCTATCAACATCCTTGGCGTGATCATAAATTGTATACCGTGAGTGATAAACTTGGCGATGCTCTAACTGAATTTAGGAAGAGAAAAGAGATATTCATACGAAAGCTCTTCGATGATTTAAATAACAAGGCTCAACTAGATGAGAGGATAGAGATTGAAGGGATAAGCGATTTTAGTGGTATAAATATTTTACGATTGATTGGTAAACTTTCTAATCCGCTCAAATACCGCATTATCATAGACCTGTTTACACAGATATTAGCATCTGTGCGAAACATTCATGAGACAACTTCAGAAGATGGGGTATTGGCACATAGGGATATTAAGCCTGGTAATTTTTTAATTTCATTGCAACCCCCTGAAATTAATTATTTCAACATTAAGATTTCCGACTTGGGTTTTGTAAGTGGCGTTAACTCAATTATTAACGGTTCTGACACAATGGCCAGGAGTTCGAAGGAACCGGGAGCATTGGCATTAGGCACAATACCCTTTCGAGCTCCGGAACAGATAGACAACGGTTATGAAATCCATTTTACCATTTGCGATGAAAAAAGTAATAGTGATGATGATCATACAACTATAACATTTCTTAATATTGGAGATAAAATTCTTGAATCGGGTGACTGGCTTGAAAGTCAAGAGGTGTTTTTTGGGAGTAAAGATAACGCACAACAAATAACAAAGATTAAGGATATAAGAATTGAAGAGAACTTATTTATTGTCACGATACCTACCAAAATAATACCAATCGTACCCAAGTTATATTACCATGCTTATATTGTTAAGCAGACAAGTCAACATAGTGACATATTTTCATTAGGTTCTATTTTATATTTTTTAGCCTCTGGTGGAAAAAATCCCGAAAAATTTTACATTAAATGTTTGGAACCGTCTCTTTCTCAGGAAAACGAAGATATAAAGAAGATACACGGTTCCTGCATGTCATTGGCTATTGCTTTATGTTTAGATGAAACAAATATAGTTGAGGAGGAGATGGAAGCCAACAACTATGGTAAATATTCTACAGATTTTGATAGCGAACTTATGAGATTCAAGAAGCAATCTCTATTTGAGTTGAAGGAGAAAACGGTATTTGGCTACATCATTCACCGTACCCAAACATCAAGGCTTGGGGCTAATGAACTGCTTCATGGATACCTAAAATCGATGAAAATAAATCCCATAATACGATACTATTTGACTGATTCAAGTGGAAAACCGATACCATTTTCAATCCTTTTTGAAATCATAAAGTGTATGACGAGGAATAAATTGCATAGTTATGTTTCTACGGAGGCTGTGTTAGACGGTGATGGCAAATCGGTAGAGTCAGCTACACAAAAAGACATTTCAAGAACTACGCAAACAAAATCGTTTTCAGAATTAGATCTGAAGAATTTGGTGGGGACAATTTACAAAAACTTAGTAAGCATCAAAGAATCAGAAACAAAGAGTTGCAATTACAACATACA
Organism: Candidatus Scalinduaceae bacterium; assembly: GCA_965222815.1. Classification (GTDB taxonomy): domain Bacteria; phylum Planctomycetota; class Brocadiia; order Brocadiales; family Scalinduaceae; genus SCAELEC01. Next base: position 913,420 of record CBDCUS010000014.1, on the reverse strand, counting down.
ACCCTACTCTGAACTTGGAGAACCAGCGGACAAAATATTAATGTCCTTAAGGATGTGTCTTCCGTTGAATAGTGAAAAAAGCAATGAAGGTTCCACAGCTTAGTTAGTATCTTCACTCTATTTGGGTTTTACATTCAAACCACTTATCATCTAAAATAGACAAAGTACGGAAACTCTATACTCCATGTTGGGTTAAAATGTGAACGAGGAAAGTTTTTTAAACCGTGAAAGTAGCAATGTCTATTTTTCTGCCTTTCCATGAGAGAATTTGTTGACTATTTAGACAAACTCAAAGGGTTACGTTATAATATCGTTTTTAAGAATAAAATTAAGAAGTGTCCATTTCTCTTGTCAACTAGAGTATCTATTTGTCAATAATACCTTTCAACAATTTAGTTTATAACCCATTTTGTGAAAAGGTTATTGATCGAGAAACTTTTGCATGTGATTTGATTGCCTATAAAACTCCTCCTAATTGTGGCCCTGACCCAAAAATCTCTATTTTGGCTCAAAAAACTGATTATCACTGCTATGTTTATTTTTTTTGTTAGGCATAGTGGCATTTCAATTGCGGTAAATACGTTTGTGGTGTAGGTTTTCAATTCTTTGACTATTTCATCAGAAATACCTTTAGATTTCTATGCTATTTTCGATAATAACGTTAAAGAACAGTTTTAAATCATGTTCCATAATAGGGTTTGTATAGATTGAACAGTTTGTGTTTTGTTACTGAGTAGATTTAAAAGAGCACGTATAGTTTTGGAAGTTTAAGAAAACAGACAGTGGATTTCCCTTTCAATTACTATTAATTTTGTTAACATAATTTTTAGGAGCTATTTATTGATGGGTTACAAAATTATTGTAAAGATATTGTTGTCATGTTTTTGCCTCGTCTTTTTTTTAAAAATATTCTCTTCAAGTATTTATGCTGAAACTCTCTTTGATGATGAATACCACATAGGTACAGATGATATTCTTGATATACAGGTGTGGGACAACAATGATTTGAACCGAGTTGTCGAAGTGTCAAAAGAGGGGGCTTTTACCTTTCCCCTTATCGGTAAAGTTCAGACTGCAGGTCTTACCGTCTTCGAGCTTGAAAATCATATCAAACATAGATTGGCTGATGGCTATTTGGTAACACCTGAAGTGTCGGTGAGCATTAAACAATACATGAATAAAAAGGTATTTCTCCTTGGTGAAATAAAAAAACCTGGGAGTTATGTCTTGAAAAGAAAAACCCACATATTAGAACTCATTTCCATGGCTGGCGGGTTCACAGACAAGGCAGGAAGAATGATTAAAATAGTGAGACCAAATCAACTTAACAATCACAAAGGGGTTGTATCTCCAGTGAATCTTGCAGACAACAAAGTTATAACATTAGATCTATCCAAATACAATGATGAGATTGCTTATGATGTCTTCTATGTTGCCAGTGGTGATACCATTTATGTGAATAAAATTCCAAGGATATTTGTTAATGGAGAGATCAGGCATCCAGGTGAGTTCGAATGGGAGACAGGTCTGACTGTTCGGGAAGCGATTTCGCGAGCAGGAGGGCATACCGAAAACGCTGCCTTGAAACGTACAAAGATCATTCGTCTGATAAATGGTAGAGAAAAAGAGATTGATACACGTATGGAAGATATTGTAATGCCTGATGACATTATTAAGGTTCCAGGACGATATTTTTAACCTTTAAAATGTTAGGATATGTAAAATGAGAAATGAAACGAATCGTGACTTTACTCCACCAAGTACAACATTTGAGCATGAAGTGCATCTTGCTGACTATCTTTCTATTATCTGGAAACATAAATGGATTGCCATCATCTTCTTTCTCGTTGTGATATCCGTGGTTTCAGTCAAAACCTATTATACGAAACCGCTCTACGAGGCTACAGCTCAGGTGAGTATCCAAGGGCTTTCTTCACCGGTTAAAGGAATAACTCAAGTTTCAGCTATGAATAGCACCCAGGGTGACATCTTTTTTAAAACACAGTGCGAATTACTTGTTAGTAGGAGTCTGGTCAGAAAGATTGCTGAAGATTTGGACTTGGAGGCATATTATGATGCCCATAAAGAAAAACCAAGTTTTTTTGCTTCTCAAATGAGCAACTTTCAAAGATTTATCAAGAAAGTTTTAACTCCTAAGAAATCTCATGTTCCAGGAGCTCCAAAAAGAGAAAACAGTGGAAAACTTGTGAACGATGATGAGCGACTCTTAAAACAGAAACAGATAGTGGGCCGGTATCTTTCAAAACTTAATATTGTACCTGTTGGCAAAACCAACATTGTAAGGGTTAACTATTCCGATCGTTCTCCAGAAATGGCTGCACGCATTTCGAATGCACATGTCAAGGCATTTGTTGAGAGGAACAATCAATTAAAAAGTATGGCTTCTCAAACTACCTTTAACTGGCTGAAGAAACAGCTCAAAGATCAAAAGATTAAGCTTGCAAAATCTCTTCTTTCAATTAACGAATTTGAATTTAAAGAGCTTGATTTCCACCCGGTTGACAGTGACAGTTTTTTTGCGTTACCAGAAATTAAAGACCATTATGTTATCCAAGACCTTCGTAGACAATTAGTTCAACTAAAGACCAATAAGATGGAGCTGAATACAAAGTATGGTCCTAAACATCCAAAGATCATTGAGATTGATTCAAGCATTAGCCAGCTAGAAAAGAGTATTGTTGACGAAGTCGAGCGGTTAAAAGAGTCGATGAGAATAGAATTGGATCGGGCTGTAGTAGAGGTTGGTACAGAAACACAGAGTTTGGCAGAAAAGAGTTCACAGACTGATTTTCATGATGGTAAATTTACTAACTACGGTATGTTAGAATTGGAGGCAGAGAGTGATAAGGCCATCTATGATATATTGATGAAACAAGCTAAAGAGATTAATCTGACTGGTAATATGGAGAGTCAAAACATTAGCATTGTTGATGCCGCAGTTATTCCCCGTCACCCTATTAAACCAAAAGTCATGTTTAATATTACTTTGGCCGCAGTTATGGGCATGGTTTTTGGCATAGGATTTACTTTCTTCATTGAGTACATGGATAAGACGGTAAGGACACCTGAAGACATCATGAAACGTCTCGATCTTCCCGTATTAGGTATGTTACCCTATAATAAGTATTTAAAGAGGACAGAGTCACTTCTTTTACCTACGAACGGGTCTCAATTTAAGCTGAACGAGCCGAAGCAAGACGGTATGAGAAACGGGAGGTATTATAATGTATCAAGTAATCTTATTTGCGGATTACCCCTTTTACAGTCGGGGATATCTGGACAAGTTCTCTTGATCGAAAGTGCGACGGTTGGTGAGGGGAAGACGACGGTTCTTGCAAATTCAGCCATTAACCTAGCAAAAGGTGGGCTTCGCGTGGCCATGATCGATGCAGACCTACAACGGCCATCATTGCATAACAAGTTTGGTTTAGATTGCGGTAATGAAGAGGGTCTGTTAAATGTAATGACCAAAATACTTTCAAAGAACCTTAGTCATGGTAGCTTAGATACTTGTAGTATCGATGATCTGTTCTTTCTTATCTCTTTAAAAAAACAGAGTGGAAAACTTGTTGTAAAAGATGATTCGCAATCGATGACAGCTGTTTTTGAAAACGGTAGACTTGTCCATCTACACAGTAAGGAAGTTCCCTTTGCCAATCGATTGGGAACAATGCTCCTTCGTGGTGGATTTATTGACGAGAACCAGTTGAAAGATGCTTTAGACCGAAACGAGCGTACAGGTCTTCCTATGGGATATATCCTCATTAACTCGGGCTATGTTAATCAAAGTCAACTACAAGGCCCTTTAAAACTTCAAATGGAAGAGCATCTTCAAAAACTGTTTAGCTGGAAACAGGGTGACTATGTCTTCGAGCCAGGACATGTAGAGAGCTATGAGGACAGAAGGATTCATTTCAAAGAGGATTACTCTGCGATTATAAAACGTTTGGGACGTATGGTGGGGAGTAGATTGATTGAAAATGAGGTACTCTCGTGCCTTAAAACTATAGAGGGGTTGAGCCTTTCGTTATTAACTTCAGGCCGTGATGATTTGCGAAATGAAGGCCCACAGTATTTTACCTTTTTTACTAAGGTACTGGATATCTTAAGGCAACGCTTTGATATTGTACTGGTTGATGCGCCACCATTACTTGAAGCGTTAGGAAGTGTGAGACCCTTGTTACCTTTAGTTGATGGTGTAATATTTGTAGTCAAATCAGGACAGGCTTCTGTTAAAATGGTTAATCAAGCTGCAAATTACTTGAAAGAGTCTGATACTCGTGTTGTTGGCACCATATTGAATCAGGCTAAGAAAGACTCCACCTACTATGGGTATTGATCTTATGAGGGTATCTTGTATGCGTAATGGCGTTGAGAGCACAATGAGTTATCAGTAGATTTGTGTTGAAATGTAGTAATAAAAGCTTTATTCAATTTACTGAATCAGATTTTAAATCCGAAAAGAGGTACGTAGGAGGGGAATGATATGTGTATGGTAGAACGTGTCATGAACCTCTGTTGCTTCGATGGCAATTAATATACCGCCCATGCGCCTCGCTTGTAGTACTTTACGAGAATGGGATTTAAGATAGTGTTAATTTTTATCTCTTCTTTGTTGTTCAATATTCCTTTACCAAAATGAATCATTGAAATTATTGCCTCTCTATTGAGGAATAACGTAGGGACATTTTTCAAGTCGATTTCCATTACCTTGGACTTCAGTTCATCTCCAGTTACTGTTCCCTCTCTCATCCCAAGACACCACCCCCATTCTCCAAGTGTTGGTATATTGTTATGATAGGGTAGGACGGTAAACCCTGCTGATTCCATCGTTCTTATGATACATACGAATGAGTTGGTTGAATGGATGGGGCTGGATGCCTGTGTAACAAAAACCCCGTATTTTGTCAATCTCTTTCGGCAAAGCGTATAGAATTCCTTGGAGTAGAGTCTGGCAAGGTGTATTGAATTTGGGTCTGGCAAATCAACAACTATTACATCATACAATTCTTCACTGTTTTCTACGAACTTAAAGGCATCCTGGTTTGTAACATGTACCCTTATATTAACCATTGAGTTTTGGTTGATTTTGGTAAGAACTGGGTGGTTTTTGGCAAGTTCAGTCATTTCTGGGTCGATATCAACAATGGTAATACGTTCCACCTCACGGTATTTCAAGACTTCCCTTGCTGCCAGACCTTCACCACCACCCAGTATTAATATGTTTTGTCTCTGCTCGGCAAGAGACATTGCCGGGTGGATAAGAGGTTCATGATATTTTTCTTCATCAAATGTTGAAAACTGTTCGTTCCCATTAATAAAAAGCCAGTATTTATCCTTCCACTGAGTTATCACTATTTTCTGATATGCTGTTTGCTTCGTGAAGATGATTCGGTCTCTGTATTTCTTCTGCTCGCTAAAGAGTACAATCGGTTTAACAGCAAACAGGAAGATTAAGAAACAAGAGGAAATTGTCCAGAATGAGATTTTGATGGTTCTTTTATAAAAAATCAAATGTTTGAACTTCCAAAAAAGGAGAGAGGCAACCAAAAAATTTACTATACCAAGGGCAATTGGGGTATAGGTGAGGCCAAAAAAGGGAAGAGCAAAAAAAGCGAACAAAAGTCCTCCAACAAGAGATCCGTAATAGTCATTTTCCATGACAGATGATATGTTTTCCCTCAGATCCTCATACGATTCATTCATTCGAGTTACTAAGGGTATTTCTGCACCAATAAGTAGTCCAATGAGTATGCTTAAAGAATAGATCAGTAGACTTGTATGTATACTGAATGTTGAAACCCAGTAACAGAGTGCTACAGACATACCACTGAGGAGAGAGAGTGCGAATTCAAGAAAAATGAAATTGTCAAGTAGATTGCTATGAAAATATTTGCTTATCCTGCTTCCGAGTCCCATTGCAAATAACATCAAAGACATTATTATGGTCCATTGAAGAATGGGGTTCCCGAGAAGGTAGCTGGCTAGAGTGGAGAGTACGAATTCAGCAACAATACCTGCACAACCGGTGGCAAATATGCATATTTTGAGTATTCTGCTTTGAGTTGCTAAATGTTGGTTGGACATGAAGATTTGATATGGAATGAGTACCTTGTGAAAATAGTGTTTCTTACCCAGGACTCAAGAAAATCAATTTTGCAACGTATAAAATTTCAGTGTCATCTCTTGCTAACGCGTGGGAAGTTAAACTGTCTCTTGGTGATGTTGAACTTAGATACACCAAGTAATGAGGAATGAAGAGCCGATATAAGAAAACGCATCGATAAATGCCGCACCAAGATTTGGTTTTTCTTGATTAACGATCTCATCGGTTAATTTTTCACCTGGTAAAAGGACCTTGTCTGTATATAACCGTATGAGAGGCAGCAGAATGATGCCTAAGACAAAATATCCAGCATACGTGATAAGACTTTCACTCCAGTTGGAAAAGTCTCCACTTATAGAGTGCCGCACGATATTTGCAACTCCTACGATAGCACCAGCGTAACTGATACCTACGGCTACATTGTCTTTTTCAATCTGCTCGTGTATACAATAAGGTGTGATGAAATTATAAACGTAACCAATGATAATAAGAGATAGTTGTCCTATGGCCCAAAAAACAAAGAGCGTCAGAATCCCACCACCCTCTCCAGAGATAGATCCATAGATAATCATTCCAGTAGCCAAATAAACGGCCAGCTCAACAGCACCTGTTCCAGCATTCTGGTCCTGAAGGATCTCTTTTTTATTGTTAAAACTGTATAAGATAAGTTTATCGTTAATAATTGTAGATAAATTCATGAGAATAATAGCAATAGGACCATAAATGAAAATATCGATAAGGTCTTCTAGTAAACCGTCTGATTCGCCTACAACCACACCACCAATTGCGAAAACCAGACCCAAGTAGTAGCCAACAAGCGAGAGAGCAAAAGCACAGTTGTCCTTTTTTACCAATTCGTCACTTACATGAAAATCTCGATGGATGCTGCTATATGCAAGTTTTCCCAACCAGAAGAGAAAATAGCAACATAATAGATAGATAAAAGCGGAAATGAGATTATTAAAGATCATTATTTGCCAAAACCTCCTCCCCTGCTTCTAAATGGACTACGGCTTCTTCCTACTCTCTGTCCGACTTTCTCTCTAAAACTTCTCTTTGCCATGTTCTGTTTTGCCATCTTTCTTGCAAAAAAGTTCTTGTGTGTCTGTTTAGTGATCGTACCGTTTGTACCATATTGGTTATTTTTACCGTAATACGGTCTATTGTTATTTCGGTAATCGGTATAGGTATTATAATCGTTACGATAGACAGGTCTATTAAACATTCCAAACATGTGGGACATGAACATGTATTGTCCATAAAATGCCCAAAAGGAGTGGCCTGAGCTATCGGTTCTCCATTCACCGTAACGAGAATTTCCAACATACTGATATCCGGGTGGTGAGGCCGTCTTGGTAACAAAACCATCTTCGGTCTTAGATAAAAGCGCCATCCCCAAATAATTTTCATTTTGACGGTAAAAAGGTTCAGATACCTTTTCCCATCCAGTATAGTTTGCCTTTTCACCTATAATAACTTTATATTTGTGATAATATTGTTTGAAAATACTTCCACCGGTTTGCATGTCATCCAAGATGATTGTATATTCTGGTACATTATCCAAGCGTGAAGCTAATTGCTCTACCGGTGAACGTTTGGCTCCGCATGATTGAAGAGATAAGAGCATGATGAGTATGATGCAAACAGTAAGTGTTTTTTTTATGGCACTCATATTAATAATTATTGGGTGGTGAATAGTGTAGGAATCTTTTACGGCCATATTAAAACTATTCTCGTTTGATTTGTCAATTGTTTTTTAGCGCTAAACATTTTGTTATATGAAGAGCTTAAATATCTGACTTCTCATAGTCTTATCATTGATAATGGGATGTGAGCTTCTGTTCGAATCATTTCAGTGAAATCATTTTTCTTGACCTTGGTTATTTTCTTATTATAATCAGCAGGTTTATCGATTTGAAATCTCTTGTGTAGATTAGGTGTATAGATCTTGTTAGATATTAATATCATAAGATTGTCAGGAAGCATGAATTAAGAGTCTTAATTTAATGAAAGTTAACAAAAAGGAGGTTATGAAATGGCGTTAGATCCTACAAAACATGCAGATTGGGAAATTGCAGAAGATTCTGAGACCCGCATGAAAACAGTTTATCAATTAGCTGAAGAGTTAGGTCTCGAAAAGGAGGAGCTTCTCCCTCATGGACACTATGTAGCTAAAATTGATTTTAATAGAGCTATGAACCGGTTAGGGTCAAAACCGGATGGCAAATATGTTGATGTTACGGCAATTACCCCAACTCCTTTGGGAGAGGGGAAATCTACCACAACGATGGGTTTGGTCCAGGGGTTGGGTAAAAGAAGTAAAAACGTTGTCGGTGCCATCCGACAGCCGTCTGGTGGACCTACGATGAATATAAAGGGATCAGCTGCGGGGGGTGGTCTTTCGCAATGTATCCCCTTGACCCCTTTTTCATTGGGACTTACAGGAGACATTAATGCGATAATGAATGCCCACAATCTTGGCATGGTCGCTTTGACATCAAGATTGCAGCATGAGTTTAATTACAATGATGAACAGCTAGCCAAAAGGAAATTGAAACGTCTTGATATCGATCCAAATAGGGTTGAATCTAAATGGATCATCGATTTCTGTGCACAGGCTCTTCGTGAAATGGTGATCGGAATTGGTGGGAAGATGGATGGCTTCATGATGAACTCTGGATTTGCCATTGCAGTTTCATCAGAGATCATGGCAATCCTATCGGTCGCGAAGGATTTAAAGGATATGCGCGAACGCATGGGCCGAATTGTTTTGGCTTATGATAAATCGGGGAAACCGATAACTACTGCCGATCTGGAAGTTGATGGTGCAATGACCGCCTGGATGGTCGATGCTATAAATCCGAATCTGATGCAGACTATTGAGGGGCAACCGGTTTTAGTTCATGCAGGTCCTTTTGCTAACATTGCAATTGGTCAATCGTCGATCGTTGCAGATAGGATTGGGTTGAAACTCGGTGATTATAACGTAACCGAATCTGGTTTTGGTGCAGATATAGGATTTGAAAAGTTTTGGAACCTGAAGTGCCGTTTTTCGGGAAATACTCCCCATGCGGCGGTCCTTGTTGCAACCATTAGGGCACTCAAATGTCACGGTGGAGCTCCTATTCCTGTTCCGGGCCGTCCTCTCGATCCATCTTATAATGAAGAAAATGTTGAATGGGCCGTAAAGGGTGCAGAAACAAACCTCCTTCACCTCATTAATGTGGTCAAGAAGGCCGGGATTAATCCCGTGGTCTGTATTAACAATTTCTATACTGATACAGATAATGAAGTTAAAGCAGTTCGTAAGGTTGCCGAAGAGGCAGGAGCCCGTGTTGCTCTTTCTAAACACTGGGAAAAGGGTGGCGAAGGAGCTCTGGAGTTGGCTGATGCCGTAATTGACGCCTGCAATGAAGAAAACAACTTTAAGTTTCTTTATGAATTAGACACTCCATTAAGGACACGTATTGAGTTGATTGCAGAGCAGGTTTACGGTGCCGACGGTGTAGATTACACACCGGACGCATTAGCAAAGGCCAAGGCGATGGAGGCAGATCCAGAGATTGCTAAGTTAGGGACCTGCATGGTAAAAACACACCTTTCTCTTACAGATAACCCTCAACTGAAGGGTGCTCCGAAAAATTGGAGGTTGAGTATTCGGGATATATTGACATTCAAAGGAGCCGGATTTGTTGTACCGATCGCAGGTGCTGTAAAACTCATGCCTGGGACATGCTCAGATCCTGCTTTCAGACGAGTGGATGTGGATGTAGAAACCGGGAAGGTAAAGGGTCTATTCTAAATTTTGACCAACCCTTGATTTTATATTTTTCGTTTGATTTTTTTGCTAAACGAATAGGTAGGCTAAAAGGGGTGAGGATATTACTCAATTCTCATCCCTTTTGCATTTCATGCTTTTGTAAGCAAAAATTGTTCAGCGTTTAGTTTTTAGGGAGAAGGGAATTCGTTTTGATGATGGTGATAAAGTATAATCTGTTTTTCAAGAAGTTTTTTCAGTTATCGTTCATTGGCATAATATTTTTAATCTCTTGTAATCAAGATAAAGCTGAATATGATGCCAGTGCTCCTTCCAGTGCCGATGCTACTGAATGGTACGTTAAGTTGGGGTTTAAGGGGGTGATGGAGCAGATGAAGAAGGATACCCGCTTGTTATCCAGTAAAATAAAGTGGGAAGAGTGGGAAGATGCGAAAAGTTTGTGCGACAAAATAGAGAGCTCTTTTAACCAGTTGGATCTGGAAAGTCAGGATATCCCGGAAGGATTTTCTGAGTTTCAAGAGGAATTTAACAGTGCCATGTCAGAACTTCTTCGTACCTGTGAGGAGAAAGAGATTTCAACAGCTAAGGTAAAATTAGACGTTGTTAAGCGTTCCTGTCGTTCGTGTCATATTAGATATCGAAAGGAGTTGGATATTTTTAACGAGGAGACCGACCACGGCGTTGCATTGGAAAGGATGTTTAAGGATAGAGATAAGGATTGATGTTGGAACTCGTTTTCACTTTTTTCAATAATGGATCAAATTTGCGTGCCTGTTCTCCATTTCTTACTCCTTACTACTCGTCTTCGACAAAACGGCTATGTTGGTACGGTGAATTTGCAGAGAGAGGGTAGCGTGGATCCTCTCTCAATCCATAAACTACTGAATAGAAGAGCAATTCATACTCTTCTATTGGCTGTCGCTCATTAAAACAGTTGGACAACTGCAAAAAAGGCGATACAGTTTGCACATAAGGGTAGATACTTACGAGAGGCCTCGTACAAAAGAATTAACTGCGAACACGAAAAGTGAAATGCACTACTTGAAAGCAGCGATTAGGAAAAAACGGTGGTGGATTATCTTTTCGTCCACTGGAAGCTTTTTCTTGCCCCTTTTTGACCATATTTTTTTCGTTCTGTCATTCTGCTGTCACGGGTGAGAAGGCTCTCACTCCTCAAACTGTCTGCCAGCGCTTGGTCAGATTTAACCAGGGCCCTTGCAATACCCAAGGATGCAGCACCGGCCTGGCCGGTAATACCACCACCTCTTACGTTGACAAAAACGTCAAACTTGTCAAGGCATTTTGTCGCCTTTAAAGGTAAGCAAACAACGAATCTATCCCTCTCTCTGGGGAAGAAATCTTCGAGCTCCCTTTTATTTACAACGATGGCACCCGCGCCTTCCTTAATACGCACTCTTGCAACCGATGTCTTGCGTCTTCCAGTACCCCAATAATAACCTGCTTTATCAATCATTATACTCTATACCTTCTTATTAAAATTCCAAAATTTTTGGCTGTTGAGCTTCGTGAGGATGTTCTGCTCCAGCGTATACCTTTAATTTCTTCAACATAACGTTTCCAAGTTTTGTCTTTGGCAACATTCCTTTCACCGCTAACTTTGTCACCATATCGGGATGTTTGTGTAACCAGGTTTTTACGGGATGTTTTTTGAACCCTCCTGGATAACCTGAATGGGTGTAGTAAGCCTTATCTTCCATTTTGTTCCCTGTCAGCTTGATCTTTTCAGCATTAATCACAATAACAAAATCGCCCGTATCAACGTGAGGTGTATATACAGGTTTCGTTTTACCCTGAAGAATCATAGCGATTTTACTTGCCATTCTTCCCAAAACCTGATCTTTCGCATCAATCAGGTACCAATCTCTCTCTACTTTTTCTGTTTTAGCTACATAAGTCTTAAGCATGATATTCTCGCTACGCTTTCCTAAATTTGTATAATTATCGATAAAATAACAACTCTTATTGGAATGAATAAATCACCCTCAAGGTTTGGACGTTACTGAAGAGTATGCTCACCACGCGAATGAGGCCTATTATATAGCATATAGTACTATATATTGTCAATGCTTTTATTTTGATGTGCATTTTAACTTGACATGAAAATCTTGGTGTGTTATTTTCGAACTCTCTCACGTATATTATTTTCCGGGAAAAGAGTATCAGACGTTCACACTTTTGTGTGATGGTTTCTGGATAACTGTTTGTATATCGAGAAGATTTTTACTCTCTGTTGGTCTATTATACTGAAAATTTAAAAAAAGGAAATAAATGGTTATTTTCAAGGCACCCTTTAAAAAAACTGTTTCTGTAAAAGGCTTTCTGCTTATATTTTTGTTAATAAATTTGTTATGTTTTGTTAGTCACAATCTTTTCAATACATCGGCTGAGGCATTTGGTGACCAGGAAGAGAACGGATTCATTTACGAAGATGATATTTTGGAAATTCCAGATGAAGATGTTGATAGTGAACCCCAAAGAGAGGTTGTGAAGAAGGAGAGCAAGAAACACAAAGAGATTAAAAAACGAAAAGAAGTTAAGGCACATAAAGAGATGAGTCCAAGCACGCTTGACACGGCGTTAGGGTATATGAAGAGTGGGAGAAAATATGAGGCAAGAAATATGTTGTCTGACTTGTACTTTACTGATACCTCTTATAACAAAAGAAAAGAGATAAAGAAGCAGCTTGATCTTTTAAATGACGAGTTGGTGTTTTCACAGGTTCCTTGTCCCGACTCATTCTTGTATTCGGTCAAAGCGGGTGATAGTCTTGTTAAGATTGCCTCTAAATTTAATATTCCCCATAGGCTCATTATGCGGATTAATCATAAAGGACGCTCATTGATTAGGGTTGGAGAGAGGTTAAAGATTCTGAAAGGTGAGATTTCACTCTTGGTCGATAAGAGCGACTTTACCTTAACGGTGTTACTGGATGGTCACTATATAAAACAATTTCCTGTAGGCATAGGGAAGTATAATAAAACACCGGAAGATGTTTTCTATGTGAAAGATAAACTCAAGAATCCCGTATGGTATTCTCCAGAGGGCGTATATCCTTTTGGTCATCCCAAAAATCTTTTGGGGACACGTTGGATCGGCTTTGTGGAAAAAGAGGGACTCTATGGTTACGGAATTCATGGCACAGCGGATCCTGAATCAATCGGTAAGGCGATGTCTAATGGATGTATACGTTTAAGGAATGAGGATGTTGAGGAGCTTTTTGACTTTGTAGAACCGAAGACAAAGGTTGTCATACAAAAATAGTGTTTGAACGAAAACTACCCATCTACTGCGTTCTAGTAATAATTCCGTAATCCTCACGTACTTGAGTACGCTCCGGTTACGCAATTATTCCGTGCCTTGTACCTGGGCAGTTTTCATTTAAACTCAGGGTTTCCGTTTAAGTACAAAATAGCAAATCTGATATATGGGACGGATTGTGAATTGCCTAGAATCCTTCAAGTTTTTTTAATCACGCTGTAGTTGAAAACACATCTTTACCATTTGCTAAGTGCCTCGTTCCTCTTAGCCGAATTGGTGAGGGCAAAAATGCTTGAGCGATATATGTTCATGCATAGGAATTCAGAAATCATACCTTATTGTCGTTGATTTTTTGGTTCATACGAAGAATGGTTGAAGTACCTTCAAGATATTCACAACAGACACAATTTCACCCTATTGGAATAGCCCATCAAAAGAGATTGATGCAGTGCTCTGTCGTTGTAATTGGTTGCGGGGCCCTTGGTAGCGTTTCGGCCTGTTATCTTGTGCGCGCAGGTATCGGACATCTGAGAATAGTTGACAGAGATTTCATAGAAGAGAGCAATCTTCAAAGACAGATACTCTTTGATGAAGACGATATTAGCAACAACCTTCCCAAAGCCGTTGTAGCACAAAATAAGTTGAAGCGGGTAAACTCTCACGTCACCGTAGAGGGGATTGTTGCTGATGTTAACCACACGAACATTGAAGAGTTGATTAGTGGTGCCGATATCATCCTGGATGGCACAGATAATTTTGAGACTCGATTTCTCATTAATGATGTTTGTGTAAAGAATACTATTCCCTGGATATACGGGGCCTGTATTGGGAGCAGAGGGTTAACGATGAACATTATGCCTTCTCAGACCCCTTGCCTGCGGTGTGTTTTTGAAAATTTACCTCAAGCTGGGAGCTTCCCGACCTGTAATACGGCAGGCGTTATCGGTCCCATTGCAGGTATGATAGCATCTATTCAAGTAACCGAGGCGCTTAAGATCCTCATCAAAGATTTTGAATCTACGAGTAAAAGACTTTGTGATATCGATGTCTGGAAGAGTAAATTTAAACAGTTGGATGTGCAAGATTTAAGAAAATTAAATGACTGTCCTGCCTGCAAATCACACAACTATGAGTTCTTAAACGCGAAGGAGGGTACTTTGACGACCCTTCTCTGTGGGAGAAATGCGATACAGGTGACATACCGAAATGTTGGTGAGACGAACATACAGAAGTTGGCTGAAAGATTACGGCCGACGATAGAGGTGAGTTGCAATGAATTTATGTTACGGTTCAGGGTTGATGGCATCGGTTTTACCCTCTTTCCCGATGGGAGGGCCATAATTACGGGGACAGATGATAAGGATATGGCAAAGGGGCTCTACGCAAAATACCTCGGCATGTAGTGGTTGAACCAACTACCCATCTACGGCGTTGCTGTAAAAATTCCGTAATCCTCAAGTACTTGAGTACGCTCCTGTTACGTAATTTTTACGCGCCTTGTACCTGGGCAATTGGTTCAACCACTATGTGATGAATTAAACGAACATGAAAAATATCAATATTTGATACACTTCGACTTCGCTTAGTGGGACGTCATTCCGAGTGAAGTAGAGGTGTTTATACCCATCACAAATTGATTCGTGGTTTTCAGAACCCTATTCCCATGATATTTACATTTTTCACAACCACAAAGTCTTCGGTGTTTTTTTTGTCCGGGGAAAATCTTCTACTTAGTATTACTAAGCCTCTGGTTTTATTCAATCGAAAAATCAAAATTTCAAGCAAACTCCTGCCCAGAAATTCCAAAAATCATTTTGTAATGAGTATATCTGGGCAATTGACCTAACTACTATGCAATCTCACCCCCACTAAAATCAAAGTTCCCCATTGAAGGGGGATTTGGGGGATGTTATTACCTACTGTTTATATACTGCGTATCGTTTCAGATGAGAAATCAAGTGGACTCTTTGCC
Organism: Candidatus Scalinduaceae bacterium; assembly: GCA_965222815.1. Lineage (GTDB taxonomy): Bacteria > Planctomycetota > Brocadiia > Brocadiales > Scalinduaceae > SCAELEC01. The sequence goes on along the minus strand of CBDCUS010000014.1, from coordinate 898,264 downwards.
TTTTTTACTGTTTGACTACTTTGAAAATTATACTTCTGGCAGTAATCAAGGTAATACCGTAACCATTTTCTATAATGATTCTGATACACTTGGGGGATATTATTTTTTGCCAAAGCGGAATTGAAAAGAGCAGCTATTTCAGATGGTATACTTATCATTGATAGATATACTAAAACCGATTTAGTTTTCGGTTTTACCGGAAACCAAATCTTGGTTGCAGTTATCCCCGGACAAAAGACGCCGAGGACTTTACTCGCTCAATTTTATCTCGGATTTTATCCGAAAACTATTATGAGATGAGTATAACATTACAAAAAGATACTATAAAGCTAGGTAAGTATAAGAAGATACTTGAAATACGTCAAATATTTTGTAATATTCGTGACTATATAGAAACTATAGAATAACTTGTTAGGTATTGGAAAATGAATAATCCGAAGTTGCAATAAACAACGTATCTATCAAAGAGTCAGACTTGTACTTGCAAATTTACTTGATATTTCGCAAGTTCGTGGTGTATACTTGCGAAAATAATACCTGTTTTCGCAAATAAAGATATGTTTGATCCAAAAAAACCATATTATGATTTACCTTTACTGCCACCAAGACAGAATCTTGAATCGATTGAATTGTTCAAGGCACTAGTACCTGCAGCAGAGGCACTTGCACAACTCTCAGCTACCGCAGAGCATTTGCCAAATCAGGCAGCGTTGTACCAAAGCGTAATTTTACTTGAAGCAAAAGCTTCTTCAGAAATTGAACAAGTTATTACAACAGATGGGAAGCTTTTCGGATCTGAGTCACCCCAAGAAGCAATTGACCCGATGACGAAAGAAGTCCATCGGTATGGTGATGCGATACATCACGCTTTACATGCCAAGAAACCTCTTTGCACAAACATCATGGAAGAAATTTGTTCGATCATCAGAAATAAGCCGGTAAAAGTCAGAAAAGTTCCGGGAACCGCATTAAAACAAGCTCCCGGGCGAATCATGTATACCCCACCTGACGGGGAGAAATTACTGAGAGATTTACTTGATAACTTATTTATATGGATGAACAGCAACGATCAAATCCATCCAATTATTAAAGCAGCTTTAGCACATTATCAATTCGAATCAATTCATCCGTTTACCGATGGTAATGGTAGAACCGGTAGAATAATGGTTGTTCTTTACCTAGTAGAACAAGGGCTGCTAAGAGCACCAGTGCTATTTCTATCAGGTGAAATTCTTAAGGACAGAGAAACATACTATTCGTTACTGCAAAGTACACATGAATCGAACGACTTCTTTCCCTATTTGATCTGGTTTATAGAATTAATTAATCGGGCTTCTTTACAATCCACTATCCGTGCAAATAAAGTACGAATTGCAATGCAAAAGGTAAAAAATGCAATCCGTGAATTGGATCCACATATGTATTCGCAAGACTTCGTTAATGTTCTTTTTCGTGGACCCATAATTTTTGCAAACCATTTAGTAAGTCACGGTATTGCCGGTAGTCTTTCTACTGCGCACGCATACTTAAAGAAATTGGAGTCTGCAGGCCTATTAGTTAGATCAAAAGAAAGATATCTTCGAAAGGTAGGCTACTTTAATGGTAATTTCTTGGATGCACTAAGTGATGAAATTGATTTATCTTAGAGGCAATTAACTGCCTAACAAGGTTAATCCAGCCGACGCAAAGATCCGTGCGGCTGATTAGCAGCGTTGGCCGCGCTGAGGCAACATTCGGGTGAAGTACCCGGCTAAAATCACCATTGTCTCGCACTGCGGGGGCTCTTGTTGGTTCTAGTGTGTCGAGGATCTGGAGTCTACTTTATCTGCAAGACATGTTGAGCTGCCCTGGATCGGAGGTTACAATCGTTCACGATGTGGTATCAAAATTTTGTGCGTAATGATGGCTAGCGTAGTAGTGTTTCAATGAACTACCTGCTAAATAACTGTGATGTAATTGTGTGATAAGATAACTTACGGGAAATAAGGTATTTTTCTAACGGGAAGCGACTGTTTACGCTATCGTGCAATCATGGAGCTGAACATTATCAGGTTAATCAGTATTGCTCTTCGATGACTTGAAAAAAGCATATAATGCAACTAATAAGATAAGTTTCGGCGGTCATGAACCAAGTCCTTGTTCGCCCCGCCTGCGGCGGGGCGAACAAGGACTTGAGGAGCAACGGTTTGTGCCGCCACAGACGGGGCGAACAAGGACTTGGAACAGACATCCATTTTCAATGTTGCTCCTCAACTCCGCAGTATATCTTAAATATTTTCATTTATAATTTGTTTCATACAAACTGATTTGAAGCACTATGTTGTATTCTGTTTCACATCAAAATCCCACAAACACATCTTTTATTTTCTCAATCACATCTATGTATTTTACTATGGTGTATCGTTTCTTATTTTATATAATGCCATGATATTCGAAATATACGGCGCCTATAGAAGCTGTTTATCGTTAAGGATTTTATCTCTAATTGAGCTTGTTTACAGGAAGATGCATTGAAATTGCAAACACCTTTCTGGCCTTTAGAGCGTTATTGTAATTTTTTACAGCTCAACTACAGATAAAATCCTTAACGTTGGGCGATAACTTTAGATTAAAGGGGATTGAAAGTTGGGAGCATTACCCCCCCCAAATCACCAATTTCGCGGTTAGATCAAGAGAGATTTCAAAGCCAACTAAATAATTTTTTTCGCAGCCAACTTGTAAATTTAGGCCTAACGGAAGAACAGATAAAAGGGCAGTCTAAATCCGGTTTTAATTTAGGGTCGGACCAAGCTAAATGGTTGGTGTATAGACAATAAGCTTAAGGAAAGAGTTCAATATTGCTCTTAAACACAACTTTTTGGTGCAAAAAAGATGGTTTCAGGGAGTATACATTTTGGCACGTGCGAATAGACAATACATACAAGATTATGTTTGGCATATTACACACAGATGCCATAAAAGAGAGTTTCTTTTACGATTTTAAAAAAGATCGGAAGCGTTGGATGCACTGGCTTTTTGAAGCGAAAAAGAGGTTTGGATTACGGATATTAAATTACACTGTCATATCAAATCATATTCATTTGTTGGTTATTGACAGAGGGAGAGAGGTGAAACCTAAGAGTATTCAATTAGTGGCAGGGAGAACCGCACAAGAATATAACCAGAGAAAAAATCGCAAAGGAGCGTTTTGGGAAGACAGATATCATGCCACTGCAATAGCAACTGATCAACATCTAATAGGATGTTTGATTTATATTGATTTAAATATGGTGAGGGCAGGAGTAGTGAATCATCCTTCAGAATGGGCAATGACTGGATATAATGAAATACAAGACCCACCAGATAGATATGGTTTAATAGATCTGAATGGATTAATGGAATTGTGTGGGTTGGTTAATAAAGCACAACTGAGGAACGAATATAAGCAATGGGTTGAAGACGCTATAAATATTGATGGTGACAAAAGAGACTCTTGCTGGACAGAAAGTATTGCGGTGGGGAACAGACAGTTTGTAGAAGATACGAAGGACAAATTAGGTTTAAAGTCGCAAGGACGTAGGGTAGTAGTATCAATGACAAGTTTGTGCTCAAAGAGCCATCTACTCCTTACAATGCTCATTTAGGCACCGAAAATGGTCTTCTACGATTTAAAAACAGATATTATTGGGATGAAAACGAATAAACTCAATAGGTTAGCTTGGTCCGACCCTTCGGCCCATTTTATGAAACCTATTAGGTTTTAAAAGAAGACATGAGCAATGATTACAATTTTCCCTTAACCAAAAATAGAGATAAATGGCAGGTAATGCCTTGGGGACCTGCAAGCTTAATTAAAGGAACATAACAACTCAATCAGCCGGGCAAAAAAAAAATAATAATCAACAGTAAAATGCTTGAAAATATTTTAGGTTTAACAATATTTATTTTTATAATTTATTATATTGCTAGACCTTTCATTAGCTCTGAGGAGCTTATAAATAACTAGGCTAAAAAATAATAATTTAATTATTACGAAAAAAGAATTAAGATTTCTTCTTACTGGCCCATTCCTTTTCACAGCAAATAGAGCAATTCATCGTCTTGAGGTTGAAGATGAAAACGGAATTAAAAAAATTTGTTGGTCAAGAACGGGCAGTTTATTTGGAGTAAATCCAAGAGAGCTCACCATCCAATGGGAAAGCATATAAAATATCAACTTCTAACAAAAAAGGAGAATTTAACAATGTAAATACTAAGGCTTATTTGTTTTTCGACAATAATATTGTTACTTACAACCTCTGCATATGCTATTGAGCCCCCAAAAATTGTTACGGAAGCTTTTGATGCTTATGCCAAAAAAGGTTTTGATAAAGCTTTTTCAATATGGATGAAAGGTTCTCCACTTGAAAACGACACCACGTCATTATTGGCCATGAAAGGAGGATTTACTTAAATAGAAACTGCATATGGGAAAATGGTTGGTCACGAAATAATTAAAGTTTATCAAATAACAAAATCTAATATCAGAACATACGCTGTAATACTCTATGAAAAGGGTCCTCTCTATATGTACGTTGATTGCTATAATTATGGCAACAATTGGATTGTACCTGAACTTCAATTTCAAACAAAAGCTCAAATGATACTACCAGACGAACTCTTATACAAAGAATAAATAGATATCAAACGCATACAGCGGATGGCAAATAGCAGAGAGACGTAGGAGCAGCGTTAATTGCCACCCCTGATGCGAGACGTAAGCAAAAATGAAAAAATATTCTGATTTAATAGTAATTGCGGCAATTGTATTTACTTTCCAATCCGGTCTTACAAATGCGGATTATTGTGTAATTGATGAAAGCGATTGGAGTGCTTGGGAAAAATGCAAAAATCAAATAGTAAAGATAATTGGCCATATTTCAGAGTTTCCTAAGCAACATCCAACAGGTTTGCATAATTCCTTCGATCCAGACACCAATGAACTAAAAATGAAGTTCGAGAATTACATGGATATAAATGGATTTCAGGTCGTCCTTACTACGGATGAAAAAATTAATTGTAAAGGGCGAATTGAGGTTGAGGGACTCGTTGACATAGTTGATCTTGGTGGGCAGAGGGGAACTAAAGAAAGCTATAAGAATATCTGGATTAAAGTAATGAATTTTAAATGTGATGAATAGAGCTACAAAATTAAATGACTTGAAAGTTCCACCATCAAATCACCTTGAGGCATTGCACGGTAATAGAAAAGGACAACATAGCATTCGAATAAATGATCAATGGAGAATTTGTTTTATGTGGTCTAATGGTGAAGCAAGAAACGTTGAAATAACCGATTATCATTAGGAGGTTGTATAATGAGCACGAAAAAAATTAAACCAATCCATCCTGGAGAAATACTTTTGGAAGAATTTTTGAAACCAATGGAGTTAAGTCAAAATCAACTGGCCAAAGATATTGGTGTTCCTCCACGCAGAATCAATGAAATAGTACATGGAAAACGCAGAATTACAGCTGATACAGCACTTCGATTAGCACATTATTTCAAAATGTCTCCACAGTTTTGGCTTGGTTTGCAAATGGATTACGACCTGGACATTGAAGAAGATAAACTTTCAGAGCGACTTAAAAAAGAAGTAACTATTTACAAAAGAGTTCACGAACTCACATAACCATCGCATGAATCCAACCACCAGATTATGTGCGGTTTAAAAGGTAACTGGTCAAATCTCCCCTAGACTGCATAAGGCAAAAATACTACACTACCAAAGCTAAAATGTTGAAAAGGGAGCGCCAACAAACCCAGCAGTCAAAATTGAAGGGTTTGGGGATAGACTGGGCCTACCTGTTTCATATAATGTAGTTGCTATTTATTTAAATGTTATCATCAAAACATCTTTTAAGAGCAAAAGCCAATGGGAATATTTAAACCTATAAAGAAGGATCTTTTTCAAACAAGTGCACGCTTACTGATTAGATATGCTGAAGAAAAATATTACAAAAAAGAGGAAAACCAAAATGTTGAAAAGTACGTAATTATTTACGACATCTTTATTAAAACAAGAAGTTACTACATCACAAATAAGATATTTTTTGTATTGTCTTTAGTGTCCGGAGTACTTGTCTTACTGTGGCCATCGATCGGACATTTTGGTTGGCATACAGAGTTTTTTAAATTAGCGATAGTTCAAACGACAGTTACTGGATTAGCTGCGCTTAGTTTTGCTTTTTACAGTCACTACAAAAAAAGGCAGATGTACGCAGAAAACTTAATGAGGTTTGTAATTTTCTCAGAAGAACCTTTGGCCAATATTAAAGACTATGTTATGCGAGAAATGGAAAGGATTGACTGCGGATTTAGTTTTGGAAAAAGCGTGATTAAAGAAGAAGAATTAGAAAAAAGTGGAACAATCAAGTCTTCAGAAACCAACCAACCCCAACCACCCAAGAAAAATTGAAAGGGTAGGGAAATTGAATGGGGATGTTCATTTCGAATATCGTAAATTCTGTATATTTAACTTTTAGAGATAACAATCTAATAATTTTCGTAAAAGGTTGGGTAGTATGAATGATTCAGCAAAAGAGGGGTACAATGCAGCTCTAAAGATGACTGATAAAACTGGCAGAACTGTTTGGAGCGTTTTTGCTTCGTTACTTGCTTCAAATGCTCTATTATTAACTTTTGCTGGGTTTATCTTAGCATCTGGTGTCGGGTCACGTTAACTATTTGAAAAGATTGAACTATAACCATCAAGTAGGGGCGTTTTCTGTCCAATAACGACTTTTTTGGTTATAAAAAGAAGGATATAGACAGACCCCGCATGAACAATCAATTCCCCATTTTTGTCTTGAATACTGATGTTCATTGTCTTAGGATGTACATCGCTACCACAATAATACTCTCGTTGTTTATTATAAAATTTCATTTTTACTCCTCCTTAAATAATAGGTTAAAAAATATTTTCAGGAACTCTATTATACATTTTTTCTGGAGAGGACCTTAATTAGTTTCTGTTGCGGAAAGGAAATTAGTTGAGTAAAACCCGCGCAACTTTTATCATACCCTTGTGATGATTATTCAGACAAAATTTGAATAAAGAGGGAGGATAAAAATGCGCGAGAAATTTGATAGGCAATTATATTTAGAATTTTCCGGAAATGCAACATTGAAAGTGGTAAGAGAATATCGAAAGAAATATGAGTGCATAAGTGAGATTTTAGATAAGAATCCTCAGATATTGACTAAAGTACATACTAATATTAAACGACTGTACAAATCATCTAACAAGGGACGTAAATGTACGTATACAACAGATAATATATTAAGGGCCCTACTGGTTCATAGCCTGGAGTGTACGGGCTGGAGAGAAACCATTGTCAGGGTGTCAGAGAGCAGTTTCTTAAAGGACTTCATCCGATTGGGTAACCGTCCGGTGATGGATTACAGTTTTTTATGTAAGTGTTTCAAAGCGATAGAACCTCAGACATGGAAGAAGATCAATAACTCATTGGGAAGCTATGCTACAGACAATAATCAATTGGATCCAAAAGAGCTTCGGGTAGATACGACAGTAGTAGAATCTAACATACATTATCCTACAGATTCGTCATTGTTATGGGATGGTTATCGAGTGCTCAAGAGGCTTTTAGCACAGGTACGCAAGCATAAAAGAAGCGTCTGTAACCATCGTTTTCACGACAGGAAGGTGAAAGGTTATTATTTGTTTATAACCCGTTACGTGAGTAGTAAATCCAAGAGTCGTAAGCGGAAAGTACGGAGGGTATTTCGAGACCTCATAAATGCGGTGGAAAGGATTTTAGGGATAGCAGAAGAGTTTTGTTGCAAAGTGAGAAAGTTTAGAGACCTTGTATTATCAGCAATTGGGGTAGAAATAGAATCTTATCTGGAAGCGGTTAAGACGATAGTAGATGTTTCGAAACGGGTTGTGCTCAATGGTGAAACTGTTCCAGCGAGTGAACGTACGTTTAGTATATTTGAGCAACATGCGGAATTGATTAAACGAGGCAAGAGGAACAAGAGGGTGGAGTTTGGCCATAAGGTGCTCATATGCCAGACGAAAGACAAATTTATCACAGACTATGAAGTGATGGAGAAGCAACGTCAGGACAATGAACATGTGAAAGAGGTACTGGAAAGACATAAAAAGCAGTTTGGTAAATATCCGGAAGTATTGGCAGGGGATAAAGGGTTTCGGTCAGAAGTAAAAGAGATGAAGAAGCATGAAAAAAAGGTAAAGATACTTGCTATACCCAAAAGGGTGTCAGATTGGGGCAAAGAATTGCTTCAACCGTGGCAAAGTTTTCGAGCAGGGATTGAGGGATCGATCTCGGTCTTAAAACGAGGTTTTCGTCTCATGAGGTGCTATTATCAGGGATTTAAGAGTTTTTCCGCCTCCATAGGAATGGCGATCTTTGCTCACAACTTGGTTAAGTTGGCACAATAATCATCAAAACAATTTTGTTTAATCTGAATTGGTAATAAACAGGGAAAAGGTATAGGAGAGGTATGTAAATATGTTGAAGAAAATTATAAATCATACTTCCTTTCGAAGCATAAATCCAAAAAAGAAAACAATTTTGGTATTAGTATTTCACGATGAAGTTTTAGAAATATAAAGTCAGATGAAAATCACAAATAAACTGGCTTTCCGCAACAGAAACTAATTAGTATCAAATCAACAGGGGAAATAACGAAAGGAGAAAAATATGAATTGGTATATTGACGTGTTGAAGAAGTATGCTGTATTCAGTGGGAGAGCCAGACGGCAAGAGTATTGGATGTTTGCTCTTTTCAATGCGATTATCGCCATCGCACTTGGCTTTATTGAAGGTCTTGTGGGTGGACCAGGTATTGTCGGAAGCATCTATGGTTTAGCGACACTTCTTCCCAACATCGGAGTTTCTATTCGCCGACTTCACGACACTAGTCGTAGTGGTTGGTGGCTATTGATTGGATTTATACCAGTAATAGGTGGTATTATACTCCTAGTATTCTTTGTGTTTGACAGCACACCTGAAGAAAACCAATATGGGCCAAATCCAAAGGCGGCTTCAGTATAAACGACTAACCATACAATTTCTTGTGTCGAGCTAAATGTGAAGCCTTGGGATTTTCTCCGAGGGGATGAAATTGGTTAGTGATACCCTGTGAGTGAGTATTGAGAGATGCAAGTCCTATCTGACTACATAGGAAGTATTCAGGTCATCACTGCGATCTGAGGTAGCCCTTCGGCTAGCATGAAATCTGCTACATAACTACCGAACAACCTCACTAAAATTACAACACATCAGACATGAATGACTTGATATTTATTCCAATATCTGGGAAAGGGATGGCGAGGATGGATTTGAGTACATTTTGGAGTATTTCGAGAGGCTAAAAAATTCTGGAAATTCGCAATATAGTAGCCATTAGCTCATCCACTCATCATTTCCTCTGAGGATTTTCCGGGATCGTTGTCCTCATCTGATTTATTCGATTGCGTACTGACTCACGCGTCCGAACGAATCGCTGGATCCATAAGTCGTCTCGAAATTCAAGCTTTGCTTGAGCCCGTTCCTACTTCGCTCAGCTCCGCATTAGACCTTAAGAAGTGAAATCAACAACACTATTAGAAAATGAGTTTTATCTTGAAGGAAATTAAAGTGGGTAATGGGAGGTTGTGAAATGGTAGGGCATAATCAATCGCTTAAGCGAAAATAATCGTTCAAAATATATCAACATATGAACAGGGAAAAAAACTTTAATGAAATTTGAACTCTTATTAATTTCTGATGCAGAAAAAGAGATAAAAGATTATAATATATCTATGTAGCTCTATCATTTTCAACGATTCTAAGGAACATTCTGAATATGAATTTCGTTAAAGAGAAGGAACATGCAAAAGCCTTTATTCATTGTGTCTTATGATGGAAGAATAAACCTATTTTATATGTTCATATACCCATTGCAAAATGGTTTTCGGAATTTCTGGTTTTGTGTGTAAGCACATATAAAAACATTTGAATTTATTATAGGTAAGTGATTTCTCGACCGGTACCTATAGGCCATTCGGGCTAACAATTTTGAAAGAGTTGTGTCAACCCTACGATCATTTTGGCGGGCTGGATGCTCTAACTCAAAAGCGACGCGAACAAACCATGTCAGTTGAAGTAAAAGAAAGAACAGGTCAATTACCAGATTTTTGGGACCGTAGCATTATTTTCTTTGCCAATGTCCTCTCTCTCTTTTTTGGGAACTATGGAGAAATAGAGAACCTCAAACAGGAGATTGAGGGTGTGGAAACATATGGTGGCAGACTTATCCCGATTATTGATATATTATTCAAGGGAGAGAATAATCTGCTTGTTCTGGAAAAGCCACCCGATGAAATGCTCATGTGCTATTTTCGGGAAGTGCTTGATTTGAGTCTACCCGAAATAGTGATAGTACCACACTCTGACTATTCTACGATCCTGCCAAATGTAGACAAAATGAACGGGGAAGAGATTAATGAGTCTTTATCATCAATTTGTCAACACGATGCTGCATGGATTGATGGCTTTGTGAGCGACTCTATATTGATACAGGTTGCAAAAGCGCTCAAAAAACTGACGATTAGCAGCCTTGAAGGTAGTAGGAAAGGAAATAATAAATATTTGCTTCATCACTATCTATCTGAAAAAGGTTATCCGGTCTTTGATACCTTTTCAGCTTCTTCACCAGACGATGTCTCCTTGTGTGTCACTCAGCTTCGCAAGAAAGGTTATCAGGAGGTAGTTGTAAAAGCACAAATAGGCGCATCAGGCATTGGAATGCTCAAGTTGCCAGCCAATCCCTACCACACCAAGAGTATTCCGGAGCATATTTTCTTTGAAGGTCCCTGTATGGTTCAGGGGTGGCTTGACGAATCTGCAGAAAACGTACGACACGTTGGTTCACCAAGTGTTCAAATGTTTCTGAATGATGAAACGGTTACCCTGTATGATATAACGGAACAGATTCTTAGTGGCGAGAGTATCCATGAGGGTAACCTCTCACCTCCACCCTATTTTTCTCAAGGAGATTTTGTCTACGAAGAGCTGTTAAGGCAGACAACCTCTGCAGCAGCGTGGTTACATGACCAGGGATATAGGGGGACAGCGAGTATCGATTTTCTTGTTATCGATCGATTAGGTGTCACTGAAGTAAGGGCGTGTGAAATAAATGCTCGGGTAACAGGTGCAACCTACCCATCAGTTCTGGCGCGACATTTTATGCCTCACGGGGCTTGGGTCATGCGCAATCTTAGGTTTATTTTGCCGCTTAGGGACACGAGTATTTTGGATATTCTCGAAGAGACCGGTAAACTTTTTCACCGTGGATTGGAGAGAGGCATTATGCCGATAAATTTTAATCTTGATGAAAAGAGCGGTATACAAAAGGGCCAGTTTCTCTGCCTCGGTCCGGATTTGGAAGACTGTTTGAGACTGTTTAAAGAGATAGAATCGATATTACCTGTCAGGTGGTTTTATGATCGGGACTAGGTTATTGTGATATCAATGTCGTAAGCAAAGAGAAAAAATAACACATGACACAATCATCATCAGAATTACAGAGGAGGCTGGTCGCTTTAACGAGAGACCTGATTTTAATTCCAAGTGATGCATCACGTCCGGATGACGTTTCAAGATGTTTCGAATTTGTGATCAATCATATAGAAGCGTTGGATAATATTACAATAAAGAAATATTGTCATAAAGGAATAACCTCTCTGGTTATTCTTCCCAAGAACGTTGTAAAGCCTAAGGTGCTTTTTTGTGCGCATCTTGATGTTATTACCCATCCGGACAAACAAGACTATCGTTCCCACATTGCTGATGGCAGGATTTACGGACCGGGATCGGCTGACATGAAAGGGCCCCTTGCAATCCTTCTAGAGATTTTTAGAAGTTTTCATACGAGATACGATAATCTTTCTCTCGGGCTTGTAATTACGTCTGATGAGGAAGTGGGTGGTGAATCAGGTATTCGGTTTCTTTTTGATGAGGTCGGACTTCGTTGTGATGTTGCTATGATTCCGGACGGAGGCTCTCTTCAAGAGGTAATCGTGGAGGAGAAGGGGATACTCCATCTTTTAATGCAGTGTTTGGGACACTCTTCACATGCGGCACGCCCGTGGCTTGGTGATAACCCGCTGGAACGTATCGTGGAGGCCGTAACCCGTCTTCGGCAAAAATTTGCACCATTTGTGAGAGAGGGCGATGGCCACTGGTATCCTACTTTTGCTTTGACAATTATGCGTACAACGAATCAAACACTGAATCGCATTCCATCAGAGGCTGAAGCCACCCTTGATATTCGATTCCCAAAACCGTATTCGGTAAGTCAAATGAAGAGGCTGGTGTGTGAAGTTCTCGGAGAGGGCGTAAACGTTAGTACGGTGATTAGCGCGGAACCGACCCATCTATCACCCGACTCAGACTATCTCAGGGTGACTGAGTCATTGACGGGTAGAGAGACAACCCTTTGCAGGGAAGACGGAGGAAGTGATGCACGATTTGTTGGTAAATATAATATTCCCGTTATTGTGTCAAGACCGTTAGTTGGTGAATTGCATTCAAAGGAGGAGTGGATTGACATCTCATCAATGGAAACCTTTTACCGAATTTATGAGTCCTATCTTAAGGTGAAACTGCTCAACGGTTCATAGGTTGGAGGGCATTTCGGTGAGAAGTTCCTAACGATAGAACGGGTTCCTCAATGTTACCTGTGAAAGTTGAAAGTAAAAAAAGGTGGAGTTAAAGATTGATTGACTCATCAGATTGATGATTCTTTTGTGGTTGGTTATCATTAGATCCATTGTCCCCTTTTTGTAAGGCCTTTTCCAACTCCTTTCTAAATTCCTCAACCTTTTTCTTGATTTCCGGAAGATACTGTTCCCAAGCTTCCCGAATCCTTTCTGATGCAGTGGTACTCAACTCATTCAACCTTTTCTCTATTTCCGGCATGTTCTGTTTAAGATCTTCAAGGGACTTCTCCAGGTTCTCTGAGAATGTATTACCAAATCTTTGAATATTATGTAACATCTCTGTGAAGGCAAAGTGAATTGAGAAAGTTGCTTTCGTTTGACCATAATCTACTTTCCACACTCCCTTTTCCTTTACTAATATAGTCTGAGCAGGCACTGTTTCATCCGAACCGCTCTTGCTCATTTTAATCGTCGTCTCAATCGTTGTCTTGTCTCCATCTATCAGGATCTTACCTAAGGTAACATTTGTAACGTTAAACTGCTCTTCCAGCAAATCAATTGTATCTTCAGAAGCTGTGGTAGCATATTTATGAGCAGTATCAGTCTCTTTTGCCACTATCGCACCCCAGAAGTATCTTGCGATTTCTTGAGGGGGCTTCGATTCGGAACAGCCTGAGGTGAGCATGGACATTAAGAGAACCAAAAACGGAATAGTTGAACTGTATTCAAAAATAGGTAATCTCATGTTTTTATTTGAATTTGTGTGTGTATTGTTGATGTTCGTTGTACTTATAGACGATTTCTATTCCCACCTCCTGGAACATCTTTTCAGAAGCTTCACCTTGGTGATATTTCCGTTCACAGACCACTCTCTTAATGCCGCAGTTTATGATGAGCATTGCACATGTCCTGCATGGAGTCATCCTGGTGTAGATGGTTGCACCCGAGATTGAAACACCGATCTTGGCGGCCTGGCAGATAGCATTTTGTTCTGCATGAACCGTTCGCATGCAGTGTTCGGTTATCTCTCCATCTTCGTGGGTTATCTTTTTAATCTGATGCCCTACTTCATCACAGTGGGGGAAACCCGTTGGAGAGCCTACATACCCAGATACGATAAGCTGTCGGTCTCGCGCAATTACACATCCACTTTTTCCACGGTCGCACGTGGCTCTCTTTGAAATTGCATGTGCGACCTCCATGAAGTAGTCGTCCCATGACGGACGTTTGTCAACACTCTTACTCATGTAAGGATAGTTAGCCTCTATGAATCGGTTTTCCAGGTTTCCTGAAGGTAGTGTTCTCTGCCTGAACCGGACTTATATGAACGGTATCTGACAGGACACTTTTCATAGTATTTTTGGTGGTACTCTTCAGCCTCATAAAATTTTGTTGCCGCTGTTATTTCGGTAACGATCGGTTTTTCATATCGCCCCGACTCTTCCACTGCAATTTTTGAAGCTTCAGCCAATCGTTTCTGTTCATCACTATGATAGAAAATGGCTGTTCTGTACTGTGTGCCAACATCTGCAAATTGCCGGTTCAGTGTGGTGGGATCGATATTTCTCCAGAAGACATCGAGCAGTTTTGTGTAAGAAATACGTGAAGGATCATAGAGAATCTCAATTGCCTCCGCGTGTCCGGTATTTCCGCCACACACCTCTTCGTATGTTGGATTATCCTTTTGGCCTCCGGTATATCCCACTGCAGTAGAAACGACACCCGTCAACTCATCAAATGGGTGTTGCATACACCAGAAACAGCCCCCAGCAAAGGTTGCTTTCTCGCTCTCTCCGATCTTAGTGTCTGTATTCGTGCTCTTATTGCCGGCGTATGTTGTATTCATAAGTAAAATTATAACAAAACAGAAGAAGGATAGTAATAATTTAATTACTAGGGAGTCTAACGCTCTCTTGCAGACGTTCATGGCTTTTTTACAAAATGTTCTATGAAATTGAAATGAAGTTTGAGTATACTTCCACTATTTCCCTGCAGATTGAATAGAAAGAGCGGTTTTGTTCTATCAATATAAACCATTCTCTCTCTATGGTAGAGTTTCACAGACTTTCCTACTAATATATAGAGGTCTAATGATTTTATTGAAATAAAGGTTAAATAGCCACTGGTTTTCTTCTTAATTATATAAAGAAATAACCTGTTGAGAAAGGAGAATCTATGAGATTACACCATTGACACCATCTTATGAAATAACTATTATAGAATAAATATAATTTCTGTAAAGATACCGTTATGGCCAACGAAGAGCACTACACACGACATACGACTGAAAACAGGTTAAAACTTATCGAGGAGTCTTTAAAGTTTATCTATTCTGAAGAGGATTCAGCCAAGGCGTATGAGGAAGTACTTGCCCTAATCCTTACGTATAAACAGAGGGTGAAAAGTGTCCCCTATTATTTAACGCAAAATGACATTATTCTGATTACATACGGTAACCAGGTTTTTCATCATGGTGAGACTCCGCTTGCTACCTTGAGCAGGTTCTTAAACGAATATGTTCAAGATGTCGTAAACTCTGTCCACATTTTACCCTTTTATCCCTACTCTTCTGATGATGGTTTTTCAATAGTACATTACAAAGGTGTCTGTCCACTTAAGGGTTCCTGGAAAGATATAGATGAAATTAAGAAAAATTACAGGATTATGTTCGATTGTGTCGTAAATCATGTATCGCAATTGAGTAAATGGTTTAATCGTTATTTGGCAAATGTACCCGAGTATGAAAATTTCTTTATTGATGTTGATCCGAGTACCGATTTATCAAATGTTGTCAGGCCACGAACTTCACCTCTTCTCACGGAGTTTATCGATGATGAGGGAAAAATAAGAAATATCTGGACAACATTTGGTAGTGACCAGGTAGATCTGAATTATGCCAATTATAAAGTGTTGCTCAAGGTATTAGACGTATTGTTGTTTTATATTGAAAAAGGGGCTTCACTGATAAGGCTCGATGCAATTGCATTTATATGGAAAGAGTTCGGGACGCCTTGCGTTCATCTACCCAAGACTCACGAGTTGATCCAGCTTATGAGAGAAGTAATGCATGCGGTTGCCCCTGAAGTCATCGTTATTACCGAAACAAATGTCCCTCACGGTGAAAATGTCTCCTATTTTGGGGCAGGTGATGACGAGGCGCAGATGGTGTATAACTTTGCCCTTCCTCCGCTATTAGCATTTTCCATATTAAAATCCGATACAAAAAAACTCACGCAATGGGCAAAAGGGCTAACGCTTCCCAGTGATGGGGTCTGTTTCTTTAATTTTACGGCAAGTCATGATGGAGTTGGCGTAAGGGCTGTAAATGAAATTTTGGATGAAACAGAGATGAAATTTTTAGTGCAATCAACTCTTGAACATGGTGGTTTAGTTGCTTATAGGGCGATTGGAGAGGAGGAAGAGTCGCCCTATGAGTTGAATTGCAGTTATATTGATCTCTTGACAGACCCAAAAGAGGATGATACCACTCGCGTAAAGAGGATGATTCTCTCACAAGCGTTTGTACTGGTGATGCCCGGTGTCCCGGGGATCTATTTTCACTCACTTGTTGGTTCACAAAATTATCATGAAGCGGTAAGGAAAACAAGGATCAACAGGTCAATTAACAGAGACAAATTAAATTACGACAATTTAAGAGAACTGCTTGAAGAAGAGGGTAGTTTGCAAAAAGTCCTCTTCAAAAGATATAAACAACTCTTATCGATACGAATAAACGAAGAGGCCTTTCACCCCTTAAATAAATTTGAGATTTTAGATCTGGGAAATAGGGTGTTTGCTATAAAACGATATGCAAAAGAGACGGATGAGTCTATACTCGCACTCTTTAATTTCGTTGGAGTGAGTGTGGATATAGTTCTACCTCATGAGATTGATATTCCCTTAATTGATATCCTTACGCATACAAAAATTGGTAGCAAAACATTGATTTTGGAACCGTATCAGATCGTCTGGTTGAAAAAGTATAAGGGAAAATAGAGCCCTATATGGTTTCAATCTTTATTAGTAATAAACTCGCATGAGCTGTTATTGTTCCTACTTTCTATTGTATCTGCTTATACGGGGGGCGCTACTGTGTGCGCTCCCCATAATAAGCAACATTACAATTATTCACCTTTTCCGACAAACCTTACGTTCATTTTTTATCGTTTTTTCGTTTTTTTCAGATGGATCTTTAAGACTTCTTTTTTTAATGGTGCCTTATTAGACTTATCTTATCTCGATTTTCCTTGGCTGTGCCTTGGGGGCCTTCGGCAGTGTCAAGGTTAATACCCCGTCATCAAGATTTGCATCAATCTTTGCTGTATCAATGATGTTTGATACCGTAAACGTTCGTGCAAAGTGTCCTACATTGTACTCAGTATAAGCCGGAGTGAGTTTTTCATAAGGAGAAAAGTCTATCTTTGCGTCAACTTCAAGGGTGTTGTTTTCCAACCTGATGTGGATGTTCTCTTTTTTCACACCCGGCACATCCATCGTTACAATAAGGCTTTTGTCCGTTTCAACAATATCAGTTTGAGGGATATAGTATTTGCCGGGGACTGTCCTCTCTCCAACATGTTCAGTTTTTGCAGGCTTTTTGTTTTTGGTTTTTGTTACTTCTTTCTTTTTGCTGTCCATAATAATATTCTCCTTTCAGTAGTATTATTGTATGGTAATTTGTCTCGGTTTGTCTGACTCCGCACGGGGAAGAAAAATAACCAGGAGGCCATCTTTATATTCAGCTTTTATTTGATCTGGTTCTAAATTAATGGGAAGTTCCAGAGTCCTATCGAATTGCAAGTCCGTACGTTCCGCACGGTGGTAGCTGATGTCTTTTCCATAATCTATGGTCCGCTTTCCGGCTAACCGTATTGTGTTTTCTTTTACCTCAATATTTAAATCCTCCTTTTTAACACCCGGTAATTCCGAAACGAGGACCAAGTCCCCATTTTTTTTAAAAATGTTAACTGGTGGATAGACTCCCGTGCTGGTTGTAGTGCTCTCAAAAAAATCGGGGTTTTGTGCCAGATCCATTGCTTCTTGAAGACCTAAAAGTGTTTCTAGTGTCCTTGATAGTGGAAACATCGTTATTTCTCCTTTAAAAAATGTGATAAATGTAGAGTAGCGAATAATATCGTTTAAAATCTCTATGAAGCGTCACCATAGTCTCTCTTCTAGAAGATAAAAGAGGCTATTGTTTTGCTCTTATTGTATAATTTAGCAATGCATATGCCAAATATTTTAAGTGTAATATTAATCGGAAGTTACAATAACCACTTTTTTTGGACTAATGCGATAAGCATAAATTGGGCATATATATTCCCATTATATGTTGATTTACGTTCCCAAAAATGGTAAGGTACTGCACAAGTTTAGAGAGAATTTGAAATTTTAGTTTTAAGTAGGGCCTGATGAAGGAGTACCATTACAGAGATTATTACTTTGTGGGCAATATGGTGCCCATTTACTCTAAAGGTGATTAAAAAAGATGGGAAAGAAGAGAGATTTAACTAAGAGTGGGCTTGTAGCCTATTATGGTGATAAGGAGGGAGTTCCGCACCATTTTGTGGCACAGGATGGGACTATTGACAAGTCCATAATCGATAATCTTGAGTCCGATGTCATTCTATTGGACAAAGAGCTCAATATAGTCTTGATGAATAGGGCTGCCGAACGAACGTGGGGCGTCCACTGTAATGAGGTAAAGGGTACAAGTTACCTCACACTACGTCTTAAGTCTATTGAACAGGGACTGGTTAAGAACTTGAATGATGTGATAAAGGCAAGAAAGACCCTTAATGTAAGAGAGTTACAGCTAATCTCTCCGGATAACATTACCCACTTTTTGGATCTGAGATGCATGCCCCTCGTTGATAGCGACGGTGAAATACAGGGTGTGCTTTCTGTCAGCAACGATGTTACCAAACGGGTACAGAAAGATATTCAGTTCAAAGAATCACAGAAAATGTTGAAAGATCTCTCACAGGAATTAGACGTTAAGAATGAGGAGATCCGTCAATTACAGACTGCATTGGGAGAACGGTATTGTTTTCACAACCTAATCGGTAAAAGTTATGTGATGCAGAATATTTACAATCTTATAGAACGGGTATCTCAAACCGATTCAACTATTCTCATTACGGGAGAGACCGGGACGGGTAAGGAGTTGGTGGCAAGGGCTATCCACTTTAATAGTCTGAGAAAAGATGAAGAGATGGTTGCCGTAAACTGTGCGGCCCTACCAGAGACCCTGTTAGAAAGCGAACTCTTTGGACATGTTAAGGGGGCTTTTACGGGGGCTTTTCGTGATAAAAAGGGAAAGTTTGAGCTTGCCGATAAGGGAACTATATTTTTGGATGAGATTGGAGAGCTTTCAACACTCACTCAGGTCAAACTGTTGCGAGTATTGCAGGAGAGACAGATTGAGAGAGTAGGGGGGGAGAAGAGTATCGGGGTGGACATCCGTATCATTGCGGCTACAAACCAGGATCTCCTCAATTTAATAGAGAAAGGGAAGTTTAGAAAAGATCTCTATTACCGTCTTAACATTATTGCTATTAACCTACCATCACTTAAAGAACGAGCTGATGATATTCCTCTCCTGGTACACCATTTCATTGATAAGTTCAATCTCCGTTTTAAAAAGAGCATTTCCGGTATATCTCCTGGTGCCTTAAAACAACTTATGTCATACTCATGGCCTGGAAATATAAGAGAGCTGGAAGGTGTTATTGAAAAAGCGGTTCTCTTGGAAGAGTCTCAGACGATACAGAGTACAGGCTTGATTGCGACTCATGCTCACAATGATAATTTGCTTCTCTCACCGCCAGATACAATGAAACAGAACATCCCCTCTTATGAGCAAATGCAAGCGTACTTAGAAAAATGTGAACGGGATTATTTTATTAAGGTTTTTAAGGAACAAAAGGGGAGAGTAAATGCGATAGCCGATTTTACCGGCTTAAATAGGCGTACGATTTTGAACAAAATGAAGAAATTTTCTATTAAGAAGAGTCTATTCAAGTAATATCGATATCGTAGACAGAAGGAAAAAGCACGTGTGCCTAATAATAAGCAAACCAGCCTCACGATTTATTAATGCAAGGTTCTTTAAAATCTCTTTTGTCTGTTTGCGTGCCAAGAGCTGGACTACTATTGGTTACGATAGAAGGTTTTTTTTTAGATAGTTGAATTTGCGTGATAGTGAGCCGTTTTCCGATACAACGGCATTGCGAACGGCCTTTGGTAGTGCGTGATGATTTGTAACATCGGTAATACCATGGGCTGCAATTTGATAGATGAAATCGCGTATCTGTTCAGCAAATTCCGTTGAAGACTCCCTCGGAAATTCACAGGGTAGATTGTCGATGGCCATGACGGCAATCCCTTTATGTGAAAGGTCGCTCACTATTTTACCTGAAACCGGATCATAGACGTAAGCAGGTTCAGAGGGTGTTGTTGATTTTTTGGTTATTTGTACTGTTCCCTCAATGTCACATGATAGATCACCGATTACCGACAGACGAAAATCGGGACAGGTATGTGAAAGTTTTTTTAGCATTCTTGCTGGTAACAACCGTGGATAGCGACTATCCCAGTAACTTGCATTAACGAGGATATTAAGAGAGGGGAGAAATCGATCCAGATTTGACTCAAACCGGTCAGGGTGATGGAGATACTCTTCAAAGTAAAAGTTCTTACCCCTTTTAGATCTGAGTTTTTCCTCACGTTGAAAAACCAGCTTGTATATTGTTTTTTTGTGGGAGGTACGGGTTTGGTTGAGCGAGCCGATGTCCCTTGGATGGATATTAACAGTCCCCAACTCTTCTAATACCTCCTGCGCGCCTTGAGAAACATTTCCGTGTCCCAAAATTCCAATCACAAATGGTGCCAGCCTCTTTTCAAAGCCTCTCTTTCGAATCTTCTCAACTACAAGATTGAGGGCTCTCTTAGCCGACCGATAATTACCGTAAGATACAGCTTTTTTAAGATCCGAGAATGGATTGGGTATCCCGAGAAGTTTCTGTTTTTGACCAAAAACATGGAGTGTGTCAACCATACCGCAGATACCGGCAAACCTACCGAAATAGGCGAGTCGTTCTCCTAGCGAACCGGTCAAATGCTCATAATCGATGAGGGTAATCTTCTTTCGTACAAATTCGGTAAGAAGTTTTCGGTTGTACTCCTGTCCCTTCGTAGTATGGGAGAATACCATATAGACGGCGTTTGGTATCAGCGTGTCCAGGAGAGGCTCTTTTATACCGACAAGGAGTTGTGCTTTCTTGAATTTAGAAACCACTTTGGCGCCTGCGCGTTGGTATTGCGAGTCCTTAAAGATTCGAAGGTTGCTGTTGGCGACCTCTACTTGAATTCCTTTTTTTACCAACCATGCAACATCTTTAGGTCTTAAGGGGGCTCTTCGTTCCCACATATTTTTTGATTCAGGTAAGATGCCTACCACGAGACTTTTTCTCACTTTGCTCATTTTAATTGGAGTGATATTACCAGAAGCCCTTTGTAACGCAAGTAAGGACATCGATATTAGGATTGAGGTTAAGTTTCCTACAAGAAAATAGATAATTTTCCTTTATATATATTATATCTCGCTTTTGGTTAACATCAATACAATAGTGGTGTCAGACGATTAGGTCAAAATAGTGGTATTGCAAGTGAGAGGATAGATCACACATACCTCATGCTATTTACCATCATATCTTGAATGTAATAAAATTTTATACTTTTTCGTTGATTCTGTCTCTCCAGTTTGCTCTAATCGTCACATCAACAGCAAACCCACACTCTGCCGATAGGATAGACGACAACGCTTTCTGACGGGGAGGAACAGTTTACTCCCTACATGATAGTTGAACTTTTTATAGTCTTACTGGCAAAACCAGTAGCTTATCTATCAAGGATTAGCTTTGGTTTATAAGCTCGAAAAAGGTGCGATACCTTTAGCCCTGTACGGAGTATAGGGTGTCGCTACCAGAGGCGCATAGAGGATGATTTTCTTCTTTTGTCGAACGAAGATTGAAGAGGTGACACAGGGATGCACATGAGATCTTTTACCGGCACAATCACTTTGAAACAGATGCTAAGGGGCCTCAAAAACATCGAACCTTAATAAGATAAGGAGTTGAAGGGTTAAAATGAAAAAAAGAGCGTTGATTACAGGTATAACCGGCCAGGATGGTTCCTATTTGGCTGAATTATTGCTGGAAAATGGATATGAAGTACATGGAATTGTGAGAAAAGTGGCGCTTGAAGATCCCGACCATCGGTTGTTACGAATCAAGCATATTCAGAATCGGATTCAACTTCATGCTGCTTCCCTGGAGAGTTTTCCTAGTATCTATCGGGTGGTGAGGTCAGTGAAACCTGATGAGTGTTACCACCTTGCAGCTCAAAGTTTTGTTGCTTACTCATTTGAGGATGAATTTTCTACCCTGAACACGAATATTAATGGTACCCACTATATACTTTCTGCGATTAAGGATTGTGCACCTGATTGCCGGTTTTATTTTGCAGCCTCAAGTGAGATGTTTGGTAATACCTCGATAGTTCCGCAGAACGAAAACACCCCTTTTTCCCCACGTTCTTCGTATGGGATTTCTAAAGTTGCCGGTTATCACCTTACCAGGAACTACCGTGAGGCTTATGGGATAAAAGCCTGGGCGGGAATCCTCTACAACCATGAGTCTCCACGAAGGGGCTATGAATTTGTTACAAGAAAAATAACATCTCATGTTGCGAAGATCAAATTGCGAATAGCTAAGGAGTTAAGGCTTGGAAACTTGGAGGCTAAGAGGGATTGGGGGCATGCTAGGGAATATGTAAATGCAATGTGGCGAATGCTCCAACAGAATAAACCAAGCGATTATGTGATAGCTACCGGTGAGACCCATTCTGTCAGAGAGTTTTTAGAGGTCGCTTTTTCATATGTTGGACTTGACTATAAGGAGTATATAGTGGTTGATTCGATGTTTGTGAGACCGTCAGAGGTTGATATCCTTCTTGGCGACAGCTCAAAGGCCCAGAGAGAACTTGGATGGAAAAACAGTTTCTCATTTGAGAGACTGGTACATGAAATGGTAGAGGAGGATCTAAGATTGACAAAGAGTCGCAGTACAATAACTGAATAGAGAAGGACCAAGCTGGAGCGTGAAAGAAATTTCGATTTATCGACTACCGTGTTATACAATAATCGCAATAACACTATTTTCTTCATAGCGAGTTATTTTATACCCATTGCAAACTGTCAATAACTGCTTGGGGTAAATTATGAAGAGTCATTTGGCTTTATGTTTGTCAGCTCTGACAACCATTTTGTTAGGGGTCGAAGTAAAGACTTTGTCCATGTTTTATCTTTCCTAATATTTAGATCGGGATACCCTTTGTCGTTCTCTGTCGTTTACGGTCGTTTTCCTTTAACAGTTTCTTCCTGAGCCGAAAAGTCTTTGGTGTGATCTCTATCAGTTCATCATCTTCGATATATTCTAATGCCATTTCAAGTGTCAACTCTCGTGGTGGAGCCAATCGGATACCCTTATCTGCGGTTGCAGACCTCATATTTGTTGCTTTCTTTGCCCGGCAGACATTCACGGCGATATCGTTTTGTTCACAGTGTTCACCAACGATCATTCCTTCGTAAACCTTACATCCCGGGTTAAAAAACATGATTCCCCTTTCACGCAATGCGTCTAAAGCGTAAGCGGTTGTTTCACCAAGTGACATGGAGACCAAAACTCCCTGTGTTCTATGTTGGATGTTTCCTTTAAAATATTCATACTCATGAAAATTGTGGTACATGATGGCGTTTCCCTGCGTTGAACTCAAGAGTCGCAATCTCAAACCAACTAATCCTCGTGATGGAATCTTGAATTCGAAATGTGTCCGACCATTTACCTCCCTCATATTCAACATCTCTCCCTTGCGGCTTCCCAATTGTGAGATAACCTGACCCTCGAACTCTTTGGGGACATCGATTACGACGATTTCAATTGGTTCTGCCTTTTTGCCATTAATTTCCTTAAAGATTACCTTCGGTTTTGATACCTGAAGCTCGTACCCCTCTCGTCTCATATTCTCAATCAATACCGATAGATGCAACAACCCTCTTCCTGAAACATGGAACGATTCACTACTACTCGTATCGTGTACCTTTAACGATACATTGGAACGCAACTCTCTGTAAAGTCGCTCTCTTAAGTTTCTGCTTGTCACATATTTTCCATCTTGCCCCGCAAATGGTGAATCATTTACGGAGAATATCATGGTCAGAGTCGGTTCATCGATATCGATAATCGGAAGGGGTTTTGGATCTTCCATACTCGCTAGTGTATCACCGATTTCAATATTTTCTATTCCGGTTATTGCTACGATATCCCCGGCAGAAGCACTTTGTATCCGTTGACGTCCTAAACCGACAAAGGAGTATATGTCTCTTACTCTTTCGGTAGATTTTTCACCACTTCTACTGAACCATACTACGCCGGTGTTTGATTGGATGCTTCCATTTACAATCTTTCCAATAGCTATTTTACCTTCGTATTCGCTGTAGTCTAAGGTGTGCACGAGCATTTGAAATGGTTTTTCGAGACTTACGTTTGGTTCTGGTATATGTTGAATGATGGCATCAAAAAGGGGTATCAGGTCACCATTTTTGTCATCTATATCAAGTTTAGCATAACCGTTTCGAGCGCTAGCGTATATAACGGGGAAATCTAATTGATTGTCATCGGCATTGAGATCTACAAAGAGATCGAATATCTCCTCAAGGACATCATTCGGTCTCGAATCGGGTCTATCAATCTTATTGATGACAACAATGGGTTTGAGATTCAAATCTAAGGCCTTTTGCAACACATACCTTGTCTGGGGCATAGGCCCTTCATATGAGTCTACCAGCAGTAGGACTCCTTCCGCCATCTTTAATATGCGTTCAACTTCACCTCCAAAATCGGAATGTCCCGGGGTATCAATGATGTTGAGTTTGAGGCCCTTGTACTGAATTGAGAAATTTTTAGCAACTATCGTAATACCTCGTTCTCTCTCCTGATCATTAGAATCGAGTACCCGTTCAGCTACCTCCTGATTTGAACGAAATATCCCTGTCTGTTTTAACATTTGATCTACAAGTGTTGTTTTCCCATGATCTACGTGTGCGATAATGGCAATGTTTCTCATCTCTATCTGTTCCATTTAACTCTTCTCTATTTGTTTTATGCTATAAAAATTATTTCTGTGCCCAAATACCCGCATCATCTTTGAACCAGTGACCAGTTTTGGCCTTCTCCCTGCGAGTTTTTGCAAATATGGTTTTGATCTTGTGTATCTCAGATAGCGTAATGTTGTTTGCGGTTGCTAGTTCCGTATACAAAATTTCTCTATCACTATTTTCTGCTCTCAATAGTCGTTTTACCGTTCTGATGTCGTCTCCACCAAGTCCCTTCATGTCGTGAATGATGACCATCCCGTCATGCGATTCTCCAATAGCACCCAAATCCTTGTACCGCATAATTTCAGGATTTCTCACCTTCATACTGTTAATTACTTTGCGTATAGCGGGTGTTGTTATGTTGAGATCAATCTCTTCTGCATATGCCGATGAACAGCTGATGGTAAATCTAGGAACGCTCCTCCAGAAGAGACTCTGCGGTCTCTCTCCCTCAGGTATCGCCTCTGTCTCTTCTCCACCCTCAATTTCGTCAATAATCTTTTCTGCGGCCTTTTCGACTGCTTCCGTGGGGAAATAGATATTAACCGTTATTACAGCACAACTTACGATAAAGAATACTAATAATGGAAGCCCAAAATATCTTACCTGATCTCTTTTCATGATTATTTCTCCCAATACAATTTAGCGTTATCGAAGTTAACTCCTAGGATTAAGTACATAGAACAGATGAGAATTCGTAGGCGTTCAAAAGTTCAGAGTTCACCGTTCTGGATTAGTTTTTTCATTTGTTTTTTATTAAACACTTTTTTTTAACACACCGAAGGTGTTGTGGAGCAGTCTCTAAGTCGACAATTTCCTGCTTTTTTTGACTGGAAATTGTCGACTTAGAGACTAATTAATAAGAATAGTAACATAAGTAATGTAATTACTCAACAGGATATTACACGAAAAAAATTTGTGATAAAAGGTTCGTTGAATAAAGCCTCATTATTCACATTGCTCATGTTGCATAAGATACATAAATCAAAAATAGGGCTAGGAAGTTACTTCTTACTGTATACAAACCTTGGTATCTTCAGACATCTTCTTCTAGTACATTATTTCAATTTTACGAATTTTGCTGTTCAAATCTCTGTTTACTCTCCTCTGTTTCTTAATAAATTTTATTCCTCTCTTCACCGCCTTTACATCTGTTTTCAGTTTGGTTGCAATTTCTCGTTTCGTTAAAGATCCTACCTCTCTCTTATTGAGAAGATACATAACAACTTGTGGTAGATAGTCAACTACCGGTAGATTATCGATATTCCTGTGTAGCACCGTTTTTTCTCCTATGGTTTTTTCTATATCATCAACAGGTAACCGAAACATCTGTAATATTAGTTCTAAAAGTGATTCAATTTCAAGCCAGTTTTCTAAATAACAATTGATTGATTCTCCACTGTGGCTCGTACCTTTTTCAGTTTCGACATACCAAAATTTTTGTCTCCAGA
Organism: Candidatus Scalinduaceae bacterium; assembly: GCA_965222815.1. Lineage (GTDB taxonomy): Bacteria > Planctomycetota > Brocadiia > Brocadiales > Scalinduaceae > SCAELEC01. The sequence goes on along the minus strand of CBDCUS010000014.1, from coordinate 871,886 downwards.
AAGGACAGTTATTGAAGTCTTCATGCTTGCTGGGGATATAGCCGGGTAATCTGTCAAATGATTTAAAATGTGTAGAGCTGTCCGTCTCACTATTAAAGACCTTTATGGAAGTTAATATATTTGCTTCGGAACCCATTGTTCGGTCGAGCATCATCTCTGGTTTCTCATAATGATTATCTATGTACCTGAGTAAGGAACCTGATGGGGCAAGGTACCCTACATAACCGATTCCAACAGGTTCAGATATTTCGGCAACTCGATTGAGCGTTAGGTTATAAAATTTAGGGATTTCATTGTTGTTTATTCCAGCAGGGATCTTTTCTAAAAGTGGTGTAAGAGCATTTTTTGCCTCATTAATCGTACATGCAGCTGCCATATAGACAATATTTTTCAAAATATTTGTTTTTCTGAATTTTCTTTGATATTCTAGGAGCAGTTTATTTATCAAGAATGCACCCATACTATGTCCAATAAGGGTAACTTCGTATTGGTATTTACTGGTATTTCTCTCAATTCTATTAAATAGATATTTAAAAAAATCTCCACCGGCAGCGTACTTGAAAGCAGATTCATCATGAGAGTGAAATAAATGGACTGGATAGTATATATTACTTGTTCTTCGTTTCATGTTTTTCCATGAGTCTGTACCAAATGTGCTATGCACAAGATTACCTATTGATATTCTTATTGGAAAGGTGATTGCCATGAAAGGGTATCGGAGAAAATAGTCTCGTTTTGTATTGAAAAACCTGCTCGATCGAACTTTTTGTTTCCCACTTGTGCGTATATGGTAAACCACTCTATTCCTATTCCCCACATACTCATCTATGTTTTTATCCGCCTCTCTCCACAGATATGATTTTAGAAATCGCGAGTTGAATCGATCACCAATCATATCCTTGGTATTTGAAGCCCAATAAAAGGAGTTTTCCGGGATCTTACCGATCGATTTTCCAGTTTGGGAAAGAAAAACAAATGGCACACCCAACGCTCCCCTCATAATATCTTTCTTCTCTCCTTGCCGAATCGAAACCAACTGTTCTCCATAGGTACTTCCGACAGAAGAGAGCCATGAAAAAAATATTGGATAGTGCCAATCATTACCTTTGTCACTCATGATCTTTTCCGCAAATTTCTCGACGCGCTGATCAGTAACCGAGTATGGACTCAAACCGCCATGAAAATGGATGAGGATTTTGGCGGTTGTCTTCCCATTACCATGAAGACTCTTACGACAATCTGCTAAGCATTCCGCTTTATCCAGCATGTTCTTGACATACTCTTCGAATGAGTCTTTACCGACACTGTTCTTCAAGTGAATCTCGCTTTTTCCTTCCAGGCGAATAGCATAACCATCTTTATTGACCCGAACGATATGGTCGGATTTGTTAATAACACATTTCGGAGGGTAATTTTTCTCTTCCGCAATGAGTAAGTGGTAATGAACAAATAGGAGCAACAATGTGGATACTACAAGCAGTGGAATTTTTACCTTTTTCGTCATCTCTGTCTCTCCTTTAATAGTCAATTTCGTTGTTTTTAAAATAGATGGCTACTACTGTAGATTACTACTTCTGAACATCATAATTTATTGTTGTGTTTTATGACGTTACTTAACTTCTATAATTTTAGTTGTGCTACTCTGTTCTTTCCCATCTCTAAGCTCAAGTTTTACTGTATAGATACCTGGTACGTCAGGAATAAAAATCGGTTTGTTTGGGTTAAGATATCCTAATTTCACTTTGCTATTAAGATTTGCTGGTGTTTGTAAAGACCAGTGGTAATGTAACACATCCGTATCTGTACCCACATTTTCTCCTTCAATCTCAACGATACTGCGAACATTAACTGACTCTGGTGCGATTATATGAGCTTCTGGTTTAAGGTTTCTGACCTTCACGGTAATGTTTTCTTCAATATCAAGCTCACTACTTGTAATATTAATGGTAGTGAATCCTTCCTTAATCCCTTCTATAGATATTACTGCGCTCCCGTCATCTAAAAAATATTTTACTTTTTTAACTGTTACATATGACTACCATAGCAATACGTTTAGTATGTTCAACTGCCTCCATTTCATTCATTAACTCTGTACTGAGTGTTGGACCATCCAATGATCCCTTAGCCTTTTTCGCACTGTCTTTGTTTTTGTGTGTAATATCCAAAAGATACTTGGACTTCGCCTCTTTGACCGGGAGAAAGTCCTGTTGGAAAACCTTTGTCCCTCTCCTCTGGTTCCTTACTAGTGAATTCCCGTTGTCTCAATTGGAGCAATCTGCACTTGTGTTCGACATGCATGTATTTGGTATATGGTTGTGATGGAGCCATAAAACTTTGTGCGAATAAGAAATATATGCTCAGAGCCGTGGCTCACGCGGTGGGTAATCCGACATAACAACCTAAAAATGTGGAAGGTAAAACTGTATCTTTATAGCAGAACACTTTTTTTGTCAATTAAAAAAAGGGATGGTGAGAACTTATCTTCAATTGGGGTGGTTTCTCTTTGTGCGGCATCAAAGGGCTTAAATGTTTCCAAAGTTACTGGTATATTCAGAGATTGAACAAAAACTGCCCAAGTACAAGGCGCGTAACAATTATGGAACCGGAGCGTACTCAAGTACGTGAGGATTACGAAATAATTACTGCAACACAGTAGGTTGGTAGTTTTCGTTTAATCGCACTATTAAAACTGTACTTGGGTCTCCTCAAAATCAGAACTCAATATACCTTTAAATGAGTTCATAAATTTCTCAAATTGTATCTTTTTGTTTGCATCGTAAAATACAATTTCTAACTTCTTTAGCCCTGCACCTTTCATAAAAAGATCTTTTCCTTCTTCTCTTACAGCACCCTGTAAGGTAATGTAATCATTTTCGAGTATGGCTTGTAGGCCCATTACTGCATATTTATAATGTGTGAGACCGAATTTTTCCAGAACGGTTCCTATACCGGGAACAAATTTCTTCAGGAATTGTGTGCTGACGGTTTGCTTGATTTTGTCAGTTTTTTTCGTCTTTAATTGTATGACAAAACTTGAAGGCTCGCCTGCAACTAATCTGAAGTTTTTAATCTCTCCGTTGACGATTCCAGTGATGCCACCCCAATCTTGGTAGGTAGTTGACATCTTCCCCAAATTCAGATCATTAATTTTTGCTGAAAACTCAACGCCCATGAGGGAGGTGAAAACATTGTTTAATGTAAGGTTGTTTATAGTAATGTTACCGTCAAAAATGTTAACATTCATTTTTCCTTTCGAATAGAGTCGATCATTTTTCTGTTCAATGGGTATGAGGGAACTGTTTAACGTCCCTTCTAAAGGGGTAATCTTGTAAGCATTGGTCATATTTTTTAGGTTAATATTCTGTAATTGAAATACAAATTTTACTCTACGATCCGGGGTAATGATATCATCGATTGCGACATCATTTATCTCTATGGCTCCACCGAAGAGAGGTATCCTGAGGGGATCTTTGATATAGAAATTATTTGAAATAATGGTGGGGCGCATTTTCAGATTATTAATTATTAAGGGGCCCTGTGTAAGTTTCTTTATACCAAATACACCAAATTGTGAATCGGATACATCCTCTTTATGAATGATTTTTGTCGACGTTGGATAGGTAAGAGAGATGGGGAGATGAAGGTTGAGACCCTTTAGGGAACCATCCTTGTACGTTAGGTTTGTCTTTTTTATGTTGATATTCCCATGAACATCTCCACTGTTTAGAGAACCAGAAAAGCGGAACTGTCCGTTTAATTCACCCTCTATCTGTGCCTGAAATAGTGAAGGGTGAGAATATTGGATTGTATCCTTTACAAAGGTCTCAAAGAGAGGTAGAAGGGATAGATCCTCCATCGCAAGTTCTAGATCAAGGTACGGTTCATATGGTAGATTTAGTATCTCTCCATCTATGGTAAATGCCCCTACATCTTTCCATGATAATTTGCCCGATATGTGTGATAGCTCTTTTGCCTCAGGAGAGTATTCGCTGCTCAGAGAGAGCCGAGTTTGCCTACTTTTCATGTCAGTGGTAAACTGTCCAAACTGAATGAGAAAGGGATCGACGAAACAATCGGTACGAAATGAGAGTTGGTTGAAAAGTGAGTCTAAGGTAATATCTGTCTTGATGTTTCCGCTTATCTTTTCACCAAAATATTCATAATCTGGAGAAGCAAACCCCAGTCCCGTGAGAGAGATGTTGGTACTCATGAGTCTGCTCTCTCCCTTACTTTTATCATAAGAGTTTACGGTTGCCTTAAGAGATAGGCAGCCATTAAGTGCCCACTCTCTATAAGACTCTGGTATAAGTTTTGTCATAGTCTTGAAGAGCGTATTGCAATCTATGTCGTCTATTTTCATGGTAATATTGCTGAACTCCAGCTCTCCTTTGTCAAATGTTCCCAAAATAAAGAGTGGGTCTGAAAATTTAGTTTGGAGAGTAGTTCCAATCTCTATGGTATGAGGTTGATCCAGATCGAGGTTAATCTCTAGAGCTGATATGAGCTTATTGATAGGGAGAGGGGTACCATCGACAAAAAGATTGCCCTTCATAGTGTGTGAGGAAACCGCTAAAGTATGAGGATATCTTAAGGAGTAGTGAATAGGGATGTCTATGGTCATTATCTGTTCGTTATCGATCAGGAGTTGACCCTCGTTTATCGTACACTCTCCGTCAATTATTAATTTCTCTTTCTCTGCAGATGGTGAGATCTCTCCCACAATGGGGAGTTCAAGATCTTTACTAGAAAAAAGCACCCTCTCATTTTTTATACAGAGATCTTTTATTGATGTATTTGATTCAATTTGCAACGTATCAAGATCTCCCCGAATAGCAAGCCTCATGTTACACTCCCCTTTGATTACCGGTAATGCATCTGGGGACAGTCCGAACGATTCCAGTAGGGCGGGTATTGTGTCCATACTGATAGTATCTGTAAGTATCGTGAGATTTATCTCGGGGGTGGCGGTAAGTGAACGAACACTTCCGGCAATCTTAATCAAGGGAGTTTTGTTTATGGCAATGTGTGAGGTGTCCCGCAGGATAAGTTTGTCCTCCAAAAGATTATAACTACCATTCATAGTAAGATCTCCTATGAGAGAAGGCCGGACACTTTGCGAAGGTGAAAAGGAGACCCTTCCCGATAGTGAAAAATTCGGATTACCCGTAGAATGAAAATCGTTTATAAGCAGGTTAATGTTATCAACCGATATGATGCTGCCCGCGCTCTTAATTTCTATTGCTGCATTTTCAATGCTTATATCTTTGATATTGATGAAATGAGGAATCATTTCTCCAATTCTCAATTTAGTTGATTTTTTATCTGGAAGAGCGGATGAGCCTCCCGGTTTTGTCAATTCCGTGTTGATAGAAATTTCAATGTCTGACAGAGAAACCCTTGCTATTTGCCCTTTTAGTATATCGAGGAGGTTGTAGGAAACTGTGCAAGACCCACACATAAGCGTGAAGGGGTCTGCTACATCTCTCTCTCTTAATATGATGTGGTTAATCCTGAGCCCTGAAAAGAGGTCTATGTGAATATTTTCGATATTGATGTCCATCTCTGTTGCCTTCCGAACTTTTTTTTCAATCAACGAGGTTAATCTTCCCTTATTGGTTAACACAATAAGAGTTAAAATAGAAGAAATTGCCAGGAGAATGAAGGTCAAGATCATGAAGGTAATTTTCAGTTTTGGATTCTTCATTATTTTACGTAAAAGTGCTAATTACTGAAAGGATGCAGGATCGGTCTCTTTAAGCTTATGTTCAGATTTTACAATAAATTGGAAGATTTGTCACCTTGGATAAATCTGATATAGTAAAACCGATTTGGTTTTCGGTTTTACTAAAAACCAAATCTTGGTTGCTGTTATCCCCGTACAAAGACTCCGAGGACTTTACTCGCTCAATTATATTTCGGATTTTATCCGAAAACCATTATTAGATAAGTGTATCAGGTATTTCCTGATGCGATCTAAGGAAAAGACTGGTAGGGAGGCAGGTATTACCTGGTTGCGCGAAACATTATTTGTGGTATTTGTATGCGAATAGTTTTTCTCATTGCAGTATATATCCATCACGAATTGGTTTTCGGTTTTTAAAATCCGATTTCACCAAAACTTAAGATCTTTCTTAATCACAAAGTCCTCGACTTAGCATTGCTAAGCCTCTGGTTTTGTTCAATCGAGAAATCAAAATTTCAGGCAAACTCTTGCCCTGAAATTCCTAAAACCACTTCGTAATGGGTATATAGTATGAGTGGACTGACAGAATTGCTTCGTAGACTGAGTTATGTATACAAGAATCCAAAGTTGATACCAGGAAAAGCAGGCACAAAAGCCCAGGAAGAGTTTAAAGGATTGTACAAGGAATTAAAGGAAACCAAAGGTACCAATGACCATATTTACTGTATGGACGGCGCCCATCCGCAACATAACAGTGTTGCAAGATATGGATGGATCAAAAAAGGAAAAGTGAAAGAACTTAAGAGTAATGTAGGACGTAAAAGGCTCAATATCAATGGGACCATTTATATTGAAAATATAAATCCAGTAGTTGGTTATAGTGATTCTATAAATGCACAGTCAACAATATCTTTACTGAAAGAGAATGAATCAAGACATCTGGATGCAGAATCTATATATAATGATAATGCGTGATATTACCGATCGTAAATTGTGAAAGAATATCTGGAAGGATCTAAAATAAAGCTTCTGTTTTTGCCACCCTGTTCCCAAAATTTGAATTTAATTGAAAGACTTTGGAAATATTTCCGTATGAAAGTACTCTATTTAGAATAATATGAAACGTTTGAAGAATTCAAGAAAGCATGTAAATCGTTTTTCAAACGGATAGAAAGAAACAAAGACGATATCTTTTCATTACCCACTGAAAATTTTCAAATAATTGGTACAAGCCTAAAACCATTTTGGATTGGGTATAAAACCTGGATCTACAAATTTGCTTTGGGAATTCTGTGATTAATAAATACTTAATTTTTGTAGGATGGTATTTATGATAATACATACCAATGCAAAATTTCTTCCTGTACCCAAGTTTCTGTAAATTATTGATGGATGGAAACTACTAATTATGTTTTCACTCCTCAACAATGTGTCGACCAACTTTTTTTATCTTTTGTTATCCACCAATAACGTTTTTTGTTATGACTCCATAACAAATTAAGGGTTGGATCCTTTTTCATTAGGCATAACTTGTAATTTAAACAGATAGTTTAAAGATAAAAAACAATTATTTATTTATGGCAACTCATTTGCTCTCTCACTTGATCAGTTTGTTAGAGTATCTTTGAAAAGAGTAAAAAAGATTCTGCTATGGACTAGTACAAGAGGTTAGTTGTGCAGCATACAGACGAATGATGAAAAAATGAATCACGATGATCTATTTCTTAAGGCTCATATGAAACGAGTCTTTGCCTTGTTGTGTAGGACATGAGGGCCTATAAGTCGAAGGTGTAATTGAATCAGTTTTCTCTGTAAGAATACCTCATACTGGAGTTATTCTGCTTTGATAGATTCCTTTATAGAAGGGTTTTCTGGGTTTTGGTGTTGTATTAGTTTCTTACTCACACATGATCCTTTACTTTCATTTGATCTTGAGAATTGCGATTCAATTACACTTTTTTTTGTGGGTAACCGATGAAACATCCTTGATCATATATTTTGATTTAGGGTGTTCGGATGTATTTCATGAGTAATTTTAGCGGTGTAAAGTAGAAGAAATAGTGGGCAAAATAAATGGGAGTAACTGATTTTAATTGAGTGAACGCGATGAAGAAACGAGTTGTCATTACGGGTATTGGAATAGTCAGTCCGCTAGGATTTGGAAAATTCATTAACTGGAAAAGATATCTTATGGGTGTGTCAGGCATAAGAGGATTTGATGGAGGTGGTCTCAAAACCTCTGCGGGCGAGATAGAAGAGGGTAAATTGGACCGTTACATACCGGAGGTTACCCGTCTTAAGCTTGACCGTTTTACACAATTTGCACTGATTGCAGCAGGGATGGCACTTACAGATGCAAACATTGATGATAGTTTTGAGAGAGAGAAGATTGGGGTTTTTGTTGGGAGTGGTTACAGCGGTTTACATATTATTGAAGAACAGATTAAGACTCTCTATACCAGAGGTGCCCAGAGGGTCCATCCTCTTTTAATGCAAAAAAATATTACAAATGCGCCATCAGGTGAGATAGCTATTGAATATGGTATGAAAGGACTAAACATCGGATTTTCATGCGGTGGATGCTCTTCTGATTACGCAATTGTTCAAGCCTTCAATATTCTCCAACAACGGGATATTGATGCCATGGTCGTAGGTGGAAGTGAGGCACCCTTGATGGCAAGAGTCTTTGATGAGTTACGGCGTAATGGGTTATTTACTACGAATCAAGGAAATGTAGAGAGGTCCAGTTGTCCTTTTGATAATGCGAGAAAAGGTTTTGTGCTGAGTGAAGGGGCGGGGATTGTCATCTTAGAGACATTAAAGAGTGCGGAGAGAAGGTGCGCAGACATCTATGGAGAGCTTGTTGGTTACGGGACCTCTAATAGTAACCATGGGATTAGGGACCAGAGGAGATCGGGCTTTTATTCAAAGGTATCTTGTGTAGAGAAGGCATTAAAGTCTGCTTCCGTTCATTCGTGGGAGGTTGATTATGTCAACGCAAGTGGTATATCGGGAATAGAGGAGGATAGGGAAGAGTCGAAGGTGATGCGATCAGTTTTTGGTAGAGACGCGAAGAAGATACCAATGAGCTCAATTAAGGGGAGTCTGGGATACTCAATGGGTGCTTCAGGTGCTATTGATTCGGTTTTCTCTCTTCTAAGCTTAAAAAAACAGCTTTTACCACAGACCAACGGCCTAGAGAACGTTGACCAGGAGTGTAACTCTCTTTTTCATCTTAAGGAGCCGGTGTCAAAACCAATACGTACGATTCTCTCAAACAACTTTGGTCTGGACGGAAACAGTGTATCGCTTGTTTTTAAACAGTTATAAAAAAGTGACAAAGAGATTATATTCTTTATTAGATGGCCTTATTTTTTTGTTCGTAACCCAATGTGAGCAATGAATACCATTACGAGTAAAAAGAGAGTTGTCGTTACGGGGATAGGGGTTGTCTCGCCAATTGGAATCGGTATTGAGCCGTTTTGGGAATCTCTAATTGGAGGGAGATCCGGGGTGTCTGAGATTACGAGGTTTAATACGGATCACTACACCACAAAGATCGCTGGTGAGATAGGGGACTTTGATCCATATAGATATTTGCCTGACAATTTGGTTGATAATTTGTGCCGATCTACCCAGTTGGGTTTGGCAGCAGCTCAAATGGCAGTAGTTGATGCGGATCTGGATCTAGAAAGTCTCAATAGGGACAACATAGGTGTATCAATGGGTGTTGGTGCCGTGACTTTGCTCTACTATGATGAGAAGAGTGCAATTGAACATGGTAATTATACCATTCGTTCGAGACCTCCACTTGAGAACAGGAGGGTATCAAATGTCGTTTCCGACTATTTCGCACTTTCAGGTGAAAACTTTACAGTTTCGACCGCCTGTTCAAGTGGGAGCCAGGCATTAGGGATTGCAAAAGAGATGATAAAATCGGGTCGCGCTGATGTTGTTTTGGCGGGTGGAGCGGAAGCTCCTATTTTCCCCCTTAATCTCGCTGCCTTTTGTTCCCTGAGGGTACTCTCCAAGAGAAACGGAGAACCAACCAGAGCTAGTAAACCATTTGATCAGGAAAGAGATGGTTTTGTTATGGGTGAAGGGGCCGGTATGCTGGTCCTTGAGAGTGAAGAGAGCGCTTGCAAGAGGGGGGGGCGCATTTATGGCGAGATAGCCGGTTATGGGGCAACCAGTGATGCCTTTCACATGACAATGCCATCAAAAGAGAAGAGAGAGATCTGCACATCGATGCTTATGGCAATTGAGGATGCGAATCTCGGCATCACTGATATTGATTATGTCAATGCACACGGGACATCAACATTGGCGAATGATAAGGGAGAGACGAAGGCAATGAAGATGGTGTTTGGCAAGAACGCCTATGAAATTCCCATAAGCTCTACGAAATCGATGACCGGTCATCTCATCGGTGCTGCCGGAGCAGTAGAGTGCATAGTCTCCCTTTTGGCGATCAAAAACGGTGTTATTCCTCCTACTATCAATCTAGAAAATCCGTCACCTGAATGTGATCTCGATTATGTTCCTCATAAGGCGAGAAAGAGAGAGGTCAATGCGGCTCTTTCAAACTCTTTTGGCTTTGGTGGGAATAATTCAACGTTGGTAGTGAAAAAAGTGAATCAATCAAATGGAAATTAGCCAGAAGAGGTGTATACGGATCTGGTTTACTCAATTCATACTATCAGGTAAGTTTTTCTAATCGAGATGCTTTTGAGAGGAGGAGGGTGAAGGTACTACGCATTACAGAAGGTCTGTTTCATATTATTAATTTAATGAGAGTTTGGGAAAATTTAGGGGAGAAAAGAGAATGGAAATAGTTAAGGAAGAGACAATTAAGGAGAGGATAAAGAAAAGAGTTGCCACAATTGTGAAGGTGGAACCGGAAACTATTGAAGATAGTGCAAAATTTTCCGATGTTGGAATTGATTCTGCTGATATGATTACGATCATATATGATCTGGAGTCGGAGTTTGACGTTGTTATTTCTGACGAAGAGGTTGGAGGGATTTCAACCATTCAGGATGCCTGCACGCTCATAAATAGTAAGGTCAACAAGTAGAGAATATTATGAATCTCGACATAAAGATAGCGCGAACTCCTCAAGAATTAGATGGTCTATTTCGGTTACGATATCGTATCTTCGGCGAAGAGTTAAACTACATAGAAACAAGGCAGTTTCCTGACGGGAGAGAGCAAGACTGTTTTGATTCTCTGCCAATGACGGTAAATTTTATCGCAAAAAAAGGGGACGAAACAGTTGGGACGGTCCGGCTGATTGAGGATACTGGTTTACCTTACAACATCGAGAACTATATAAATGTTGATAGATTAAAGAGAGAAAAAGATATTCGCTTGGCAGAGGCTTCCCGGTTTTGTGTAGTAAAAGATGAACGGTTAAACCCAAACATTACCCATGGATTGTGTAAGATCGTTATCAATTATGCCTATTGTCAAGGCATCACAGACATAATTATTTTGTCCAATTCAACAAAATCGAAAGAGGGAAACACGATTAAATATTTTCAAGAGATCGGTTTTTATCAATTTGCAGAGGAGATCTATTACGAGAAGTTTAATGAACATGCAATCCCCCTTCGGTTGAATTTAAAGGAGATCTCCGGGATTATGATGTCATTTCTTAAAAAAAGGACAGCATTTATTGAGAAGCCCTACGATCGATTGGATCTTGACTCTTTATCTGTTGGAGTTTGATGAAATCCCTATAATTAAAGATAATCTGAACCCTTTTTGTTGGTTATTTATAATAGGAGAATAATAATGAGCGTAACAAGAGAGAGGAGTTTCCCTATCGTTTCCTATGCCGTACAGTCGTGTGGTCCGGTTCCCAGTGGATTGATGCTTGACAATGGGCCGGCGCTGCTGGCCTCCTATCTTGTTGATGCAGGGTACAGTCCAAAGGTATTTGATTTTAATAACGTAAAGGCGATAGAGGATATCGCAAAGCGAGGAAAAGAGGTGTTCGTAAAGGAGACCATTGACTTTCTTGACGATTACTACAAAAGTAATGGGGTGAAGATTGCCGGCACAAAGCTCTATGCAAACGGCTTTATTGACAATGTAAAAATACATGAGGAGTTGAAGAGGCGTAATCCTGATCTCCTTCTCGTTGCAGGCGGTCCACATGTCGATTGGTTTGGTGCTGAGATTTTTAACTATACCGACGCCTTCGATATGATGACCTATGGTGACGGTGATTCTGCAATAGTACCACTCGCGAGACTCGCCTACGATAACGGCAACATAGAAGATATTCCAAACCTCATTTACCGGCAGGGAGGTGAAACCATACGAACAAAAAGGAGAGAGATCAGTATGGATAATCTCCCCAGACCTGCGTATGAAGAGGAAATCTATCCAGGCCTGGATGGTAAGATCCATATTGTTCCCATAGAGGACAGTAGGGGTTGCTCATATGGCAGATGCGGTTTCTGTGTACATACGAGAATTGCTGGCAAACGAAGGGTGAGGCCTATTGAACAGTTGGTAAGTGAGATTGATGCTTACGGGATGAAGGTGAGTAGGTTGAGCGGACCATCCCCAATGCCTGACTATATCAGTGAGCTCATCAAACAGATACCGGGAAGAAAGATAAGTGCGTTTACCTACTCCTTTCCTGGTTATGATTATGGTGAAATTGCAAAGGGGCTCATGGGGGCCTTCATTGGGTTGGAATCCACGGACAAACACATCCTGGAAAACGTTCTCAAGAAGACCAGTGATACGGAGCAGTATTTAAAGAATGCACGTGAGATGGTGAGAGAGTTCAAAAAAAACGGAGTTGCAACAATTGTGGCTATGATGGTACCATGCCCGGGTGAGACTCAAGCAACAATGGAGAGAAGTCTTGAGTATCTTGTAGAGATGCAGCCTGACTTTGTTGTAACTCTACCTATGGGACCCATCCCGGGGACATCGATAGCAAGGCGTGCGAAGAGGGACTCGGGGATTGCGGGGGTACAATTAGGGGAAGATTTTGACCAGAGATGGATGCTCTATGAGCTGGACCTCTTACAGATGCCGGAAGAGTGGCCGGCTCCTCCTTTTAAGACAGATGTCAATGGTGAGTTTGTTAATCCGTTTCTTACAACCATGAGGTTTACGGAGCAGCTGGTGAAGAACGGTATGCTCCCCCTTTCCGATGAGATCGTGTTAATGTCATACCTCTACCATAACGGGTTGAGTTTAGACCAGAATGAGCGCAGGGTGCAGTGTAACGAGTTTATGGCGAGTTCAAGGAGTGATATTGCACAGGGGAATGTGGTGGGAATAAAAGATAAGCTGAGGACAATGAATAGAAATCAATTAGCAGGGAATAACCAGATGTCAATGTCCTGTTCATCTTACTGATTAGTATTTAGCATAATTAAAAAACTTTATCATATGTAAATATCACTAATGTTTGTTCATTTTAAAACTTTTCTCATACTGAAAGTTAATGTTTAATGAATTCTACCTGATAGTGATGCTCAGTAATTAGGTACCCTTTCGGAAAGTTAAAAATGACTAAGTGGTTGCAGATCCACATATACTTAATATACATCTGTACAAAACTGTTCTTAGTATTTAAGCAAAGCAGCATTATATTAAGAAAAAACATTACCTTGTCGGTAGGGCTGAACCTCTCCAATATTTTATCACATATGCGATTAGAAGCTTATATGCCGATATGTTTTTTAGCACACTGGTTGGTTTACACATTTCAGATAGCACACATAGCTTAACAGCCCTGTTGACTATTGGGTTTGCCAATACGTTTGTCATGGCAGCAACGTGTGCATTTAATGATGCAGAAGATGTCCCTGAGGACAAGATTGCACACTCTACCAGAAACATTATTGCCTTGGTAAAGTCTCCAAAGGTATTGGTTATGTAGTAGTAGCGGTAGCTGCTGCCATCAGTCTTATATTGTCTGCTTGTGCTGGAGTTACCGTGTTTTAAATTATTTTAGCATTTCTTGTTACCACCTTCTTATATTCCTGGCGGCCTGTAAGACTGAAACCATACCTTTCCTGGTTTTATGTACCCATTTCACTATGGGGGGTTAATGTTACCAAGTTTTTTATGGAGATTTTTGGACAATGGCCATCTTTTCTTTCAAAATCTTACGGGCAGATGTTCTCTTATTGGAGTAAATGGTGACGATTCCTTTATAAAAGTTTCTACAGATGAAACCAATTAAAAGTAGGCTAATTACAGGGGGAACCGGAGTAACTTTTCGAGAAAAAGCTACAGCCTAAAGATAGACTCAAAGTATCTCTTCAAATAAAAATGGAAAGAAAAAAATAAATATGACCATGAAGGTTCTCTCCAATTTAATCGAATTATGTAACCACTGAATGTGAAGTATATATTGAAGTGATGTTTCAATCAAAGGTATAATTAACTTTTTGACTGTATAGCAAACCCATTTTCGTTCACTATATGCAGCAATGCTGGCACTATAGGTGGATAAAATAGTCAGTATCTAAAATGAGTAACTATAAAGAAATTGATGATTAAACAACTTATCAGGTTTTCCATTTCAAGACCAAAGACTGTAATTCTCATAATATCTCTCTTAACCATTCCCTTCATCTATTATATTCCAAAAATGGAGGAAGAAAAAGATGCCTGGGCATTCATTCCATCAAGTAATAAAACAAAGGACTTGTTCTATGCTGTGAAAAATTATTTCCATTTAAATGATTTGATAATCATTGGTATTGAATCGAAAGAAAACATATTCAATCGATCCTCTCTTGAAAAGATTCAGAGATTAACAGATCAATTTAAAGCGATCACCATAATCACCCAAAAACATGAAGAAGAACTGATTGCATTTATTCATAATACTTCAGGCGAAATACAATTCCTTTTAAAAGAAATTCAAAAAGATGGTATCTCCCGTGATGATATCTATGAAATTGCTAATCTTGAAAAACTTATTAAAAGTCAGAAGCAATCATTCAGTACCCTTAGCGCTTGGCTTGCAAACCTGAGAATTAATCTTTTCCCGCTTGAGGAGGTTAATAGTTTTTTCACGGTTGAGCATATTAAAGAGACTGAATATGGCTTAAAAGTTGATCCCTTGATTGGTAGTGTACCGGATACTCGAGAAGACCTTAACTACCTTGAGGCCGAAGCGATATCAAATGAGTTGTTTGACAAAATATATCTCTCTTCGGACAGGAAAAGCACCATGATAACTCTTGAGCTTGCATATCCGGAGAAATACACGAATATCACAACGCTCCTTTACTCTCAATTAAAGAAAATTATTGATGGTGAAAGTGGACCTGAAAAAATATATATAGGAGGTACTCCCATACTCTGGGTGATGGAAGGGGTACATTCTGAAAATGACCTTAAACGCTTAATCCCAATAGTGATTGTTGTGATTGTATCCTTGCTATTTATTTTTTTCAGGAATGCACAAGGAATTTATCTACCTATGACAGTGGTACTGGTTAGCGTTATCTGGACTCTTGGGTTAATCTCTATGTTAAAAATAAAATTTACCATTTTGGGAAGTGTGATACCTGTAGTGCTGATCGCCATAGGTACCGCCGATGCAATACACATTTTAACCCATTATTACGGTGAATTAAGATGTGGTGTGGATAAGGAATCTGCACTCAGAAATACAATGGATAGAATGGCAAAACCGATTGTTATGACATCCATTACGACAATGGTAGGCTTCAGTTCACTCGCTATTTCAGAAATTTCTGATATACGAGATTTTGGAATATTTACCGCTTTTGGTATTTTCAGTGCTATGGTCTTTTCACTCTCTATAATGCCCGCTACCCTAATCTTGCAAAAATTTCCAATAAAAACAAGGCACATATTAAGAGGCGGTGAAAATCAACAAAATTTATTCAACAGGTGGGGAATCTTTTTACAGAGTGCAAAATGGACTGTGCTGCCAGGTATTATTATAATGCTGTGTGTTTCAGGTTATGGTGCAAGTAGGGTAAACATAGATTATACTCCCACGGGATTGTTTAAGAGTACTACTGATATTCGACAGGCGCACGATTTTTTTGATAAGTATTTTGCCGGTGTAGCATGGATAAATGTTGTTTTAAGGTCAAATAATGAGGGTGATTTCGCTGGTCCTGAATTGCTGAATCAAATTGACACTATACAGGAGAAAATAGAAAACCATAACGTCGTTGGTAAAGTAATTTCCATAGTTAATTTTATCGAACGGATGAATTATGTAATGCATGGTGAAGAGGAATCACACAAAAGAGTTCCCCGGGCCGTGGAAAACGAAATTGAGATGAGCTGGATTGAAGAAGATGGCGAGGAGGTTGAAGTAGAGCAGGAAGTAGAAGTTAGAGGACATGACCAAATAGCTCAATATCTCCTGCTTTATGAAGGGGCGGGAGGAAATGAGCTTGAGAATGTCGTTGACTCTCAATATAAACAGGCGAATATGAGAGTTCTTTTAAGGACAGATAAATCAACAGAAAACAAACAGATTATCAGTGCTATTAAACTATACTGTAAGGACATTCTTCCGGGTAATATTCATGTCGTGTTTTCCGGTATTTCTACTATGATTATTGTTGTAGCTGACATGATCATTCAGGGTCAACTCTGGAGCATCATGATCTCATTTGTACTGGTATTATTTATGATTTCCTTGATGATTCGATCACCCCTGGGAATAATAGGGATTTTGCCGATAGGGTTCACTATTTTAAGTAACTATGCGATTATGACGCTATTTTCCGTGCCGTTGGACGTAGGAACTTCTATCGTCAGCAGCATTGCAATTGGTATTGGTGTTGATTATTGTATTCATTTCCTGGTGTGGAAGTCTGATGAAAAGAGAAGAGGCGTTACTACAGCCGATGCCACAAAATTGGCAATTACTGGTACGGGGAAAGCGATAACAATAAATGCCGTTGTAGTGGCAACAGGATTCCTTGTTTTAGTTTTTTCTAACTTTACCCCCCTCATTCATTTTGGATGGATGGTGTGTGTGACAATGCTCATTTGTGCTGTAAGTACACTAACAATTATTCCGACAATACTATTTTTTTTTCCAGCAGGAGGAGATAAATGTTAAGCAATAGAGCCTTAAAAATGAAATTCGTATCTCTATTATTTTTGTTACTGTGCTTTTTTACTACTCAAATAAATGCAAATGAATTGACGGGAACACAAATTATGAATAATGTCCTCGAACGTGAGAATGGAAACGATGCAACTTCAAAGATGAAGTTCAATATTATCTATTCCGATGGCAAGGAAAAGGTTCGTGAAACTAAGTGGATATGGATAGACCTCGACGGAAAGGGGGGAATAGATGAAAAGTTTATGTTCTTTTTTCTCTCACCACCAGAAATCAAGGATACGGCATTTTTGTCCTGGAATTTTAAAAAATACGATAAGGATGATGATCAATGGGTGTATCTTCCTGCACTGAGGAAAACCAGGAGAATTGCCTCAAGTTCGAAGCATGATTCCTTTTTCGGTACCGAGTTCAACTATTCTGATCTGAATACTCGTGACCTTAATGAAGATGCTCACACCGTTCTTAAAACAGAATCATTTCAGGGTATAGAATGTTATGTTGTTGAAAGTATCCCGATAGATAAAAAAGACGCTTATAGCAAGATTATGGCATGGGTTGACAAAGGACGGTGGATTATTTTAAAGGCTGAGTTTTACAATAAAAAGGGGGAACACCTGAAAACCGAACTGCTAGAATGGGAATTAATTCAAGAAATCTGGACAGCTAAAACAATGACCATGCAAAATTATTTGAATGGAAATACGACGATCGTAACTATAGAAGAATTTAAATATAATAATGGATTCAAAGAAAAACTGTTTCATGAAAGGACTTTAAAGAGAGGTGTTCGATAGGGTGAGTGACAAAGTTTTCTGGCACATAAGCACCAAACTATAAAATCCAAATATCAAATAAATTCTAATTAAAAAAGTTCAAAATGTCCAAACAATATTATTTGTAAACCAATGTAGTTAATCGTTTCATTAATTGGTATTTGTAATTTGTTTGTATTTCGTGATTTGAGATTAAGGCAATTTTAAAAGAAAATTGCTAAACAAATCTGGCATATGATCATAATTGCCTTAAAACATTAACTATTGTTTGCTTCTGGTTCTGCCAGGTGGGTATTGGAAAACACAAACCATATGCAGTTCGCAAATCATTTAATTCGATTATTTATATCCTGTTTTCTTGCCATTTTTATTATCCTGAATAATGGATATTCACAGGAACACTGTGAGAATAAAGAAACAGGTGTTATCAATAAGAAACAACAGGGTTTTTTCGGAGAAATCGAGAATATATATTCTTCTTACAGTGATATGTTTGATGGGTATCTTGAGTACAGAAATTTTTCTTACTTTCGTAATGATTCCAGTGATGACAAAATAATTCGCATGGAAGGTGTAATAAAATTAGAATATGAGAAATATCTAGGAAATATAGGCAAGATTCTTGTTTCTCCTAAATTGACGTTTGACAATGATAACTACAGTTCAAGTTATATTGATGAGTTAGAAAACAAAGGTATTAGACGTTTAAGTTTTGATCTGGAAGAATTTTATGCGGAGTTAAATTTTAACAATTTTGATGTGAGGATTGGTAAACAGATCTTTTCTTGGGGAAAGGCGGACGGATTCAATCCGACGGACAACCTGAATCCTCGGGATTATATAGATTTATTTGTCGAAGAGGAGAAGATCGGTGTCCCGGCTATAAATTTACTCTACTATTGGAATGACTTCACATTTGATCTTGTTTTCATTCCAACATATACCACAACACGTTTGCCTCTTCTGGATTCGAGGCATTCTTTTCTAGATCCAGAGAATATACCAGTTATAAACGGTAGAAATTTACCTTCAGATAACATTTCAAATTCACAAACTGGAATTCGAATTTTAAGGCACATCTCCGGATGGGATCTTTCTTTGAGCTTCTATGACGGTTATGATGATTTGACCCAGGCAACTGTTGAAGATAATGAATCATTAACACCAAGGTACAATCGCATGAGAGTTGTAGGGGGGGATTTTGCTACAACTTTTGGGGGATTGGGTATACATGGAGAAGTGGCTCAGTTTATGTATGACG
Source organism: Candidatus Scalinduaceae bacterium (assembly GCA_965222815.1). GTDB lineage: Bacteria > Planctomycetota > Brocadiia > Brocadiales > Scalinduaceae > SCAELEC01. The sequence continues at coordinate 853,059 of CBDCUS010000014.1, read as the reverse complement.
GTGAAAATGATGAAAACTATTTCCAATATGTTTTTGGATTTGATTACACCTGGACAAACATCATATATGATCATGATATCTTTGTAATTTTAGAGTATATGGGAGATAAGTCTACGGAAAGACAGAAGGTAAGCAAAAAAGTATTTGGATCTGGCCTTGCACGTGTATTTACAAACTCTATCCTTTCAACGGTTACCTATAAATTTTCAGATTCATTAGAGTTTGAAACAAAGTTTGCATTTAATTTGGACGGCCATTTGAGCTTTCTCATAAAACCGGAAATCCGTTATGACGTAAACGATAATCTCAAGCTGACCTTTGGTATGAACTGTATTGAGGGAGTACAGGATACATTTTTTGGTCAGTTTGAAAAAGATGACAGGAGTTATTTCTTTTTGCGGTATAGTTTCTAACTTTATTTTTGATTTTTTATTAATTTTCGAATTACTGTTTCAAGATTCAAATTGTGAGAGTATCGAGAGTTTGTCCTGGATGAGTTGAGTTAACTTGACCAAAAAAAGCAGCTGGGTATTGAAAAAAGGTCGATCAATTTGCCTCCGAACGTGAGGTGAAAATGTGATATTTAAACTTTGGTATTATTCTGTCGTAAAATACTTTAAACAATTGTCGCAATAGCTGTGACTTATTTCAACTCCTGTCGTGTGTGATTGAATGTACTCAGATGAACTCCATTTGCCATTTTCCATCCTAATTTTTTTACAAGAGGAGCACATTATTATTAATCCTCGAAATTCTTGCAAGCTGGCGTGATATTCGCCCATCACATATTCCACTTCTTCATGTTTCCCAAAAAATCGAACTCACTGTTCAATCTAAATTTTGTTTTTACTTTATACGCTATTTTGTTACATTGGAAATGAGATAAAATGGTTATATTGCTCAGACTTATTTTAATAGCAATTCTTTTTTTCATAGGTTGTGTACATCACACGTATCATTATGACTTTTCACTTGTCAGTCCTTATGATAAAGGTCTAAGACATGATGATGGTGATGTCTCATTTCAATTTGTCCCTACTGCGGAATCGATTCGTGTGTCGATTCATAACAAGACAGACAGTGCTATCTCCATTATCATGAATGAGGCGGAATTTATTGATGTATGGGGGTCCACACATCATCTCCTATTTGGGGAGAGCTATGCAAGGGCGATGCAGGGTTTTATAAATAACAATTACTTTTCACGTCCAATTACAATCGATCCCGAAGCTAAAGCAGAGGGGAAAATATGGATTAATGTATGGTCTGGATCAGACATAGGTGACGGTTGGTCGACGGTAACCGCTACGGAAATTGATTACTTGGACCATGCAATGCTTCCCAAGCGTGCTCAGGTAAAAAAAGATACCGAACTTATTGACTCACTCTTTTATCTTCTTCTCCCTGTTCATTTTGATGGTTATATGAGGAGTTACGATTTTACCTTTATGATAGAAGATGTAGAGGTGGTTGATTCGAAATAGTTTTTTTCCAGATGTGTGAGGGGAGAGAGGCATGTTTGTGTTGAGGGTTGGTTAAGCTCTAAAGAGTAATATCTTTAACTTTCTTATAAATTTCCGGTAACTTCTTTAGGAGTATCTGTATCCTTTTTTCCAGGTTAATTGGTTTGGCTGGGGAACCCCAGACTATGGAGCCCGGTTCCAGACTCTTATACACATTAGAACCACCTCCGATGATGCAGTTGTCGCCAATAACTGCATGGTCTGTGATGCCTACATCTTCAGCAATCATGACGTTTTTACCGATTCTTGCTCCACCCGCAATCTTTGCATAGGCAATTAGCATGCTGTTCTCCCCAATAATGACGTTGTGTGCTATGTGGGAATGGTTGTCGATCTTAACACCAGAACCAATGATCGTCTTATCAAGGGCTGCTCGGTCAATCGTAACATTTGATCCAATTTCAACATCATCACCAATCTCGACTGACCCGACCTGTGGTATTTTTACATGCCTCCGTTTTATTTGTAGATAGCCAAATCCGTCTCCACCGATTGTAGTACTCGGATGCACTATCACTCGTCTGCCCATCACGACCTCTTCCCTGATTGTAACGTTTGGATATATTGTTGAGTTGTCACCTATTGAGCAGTTTTTTCCAATATAGACATTTGGATAGATGGTAACGTTGTTACCAATCTTTGTCATTTCATCGATAATTACGTGTGCTCCGAGAGAGACATTGTTGCCTATACAGGAGCTTTTTGAAATGATAGCAGATTCATGGAGAGAACGAAGTTGGGTTTTTTTCTGATCAGAGACTACCTGCAAAAATTTTGTGAAAGCCAGAAAGGGGTTTTTAGTGACGATTAAAGGTTTCTCTATATCGTTTATTTGCCTGTGAACGACAATGGCAGAGGCCTTGGTTTTATATATTTTATCTATAAGGCTTTCATCTTTGATAAAGCTGATGTCTCCCTCTTTTGATTGATCGATACTTGACACGCCCGTAATAGGTGTTTTTCCACTGCCTAACAGTTCTCCTGCTATAATATCATTAATTTGTTGCAAGGTATATTTCATGTGACCAGGCTCGTTACAAATTGCAATTGAAACAGCAATACATTAACGTCAATGTGGAAATTATACATTCCTCTTCAAGCTGGTAGATGTAGTGGCAAAAGTAACGCTATATGAAGAGATTTTTGGTATGAGTACAGGTCAGTAAAATACCATATTATGTAAGAACTGTCAATTTGTACTTTCATGTTGACATTTGATACGTTTAAACATACTATTCTGTTTTATTAATAGTGAATTTCGGGTGATTTAGATATGTATTGTATAAATGATAACACAGTGGAATCGTTATGTATTGAACTGGTAAAGCTGGGAGCTACGACTTCACGGTTAATATCTACCGAGAGTGTAATAGTCGAACCCTGGGTACAGTTGAAGTGTCGTTTCGGTTGTTCAAAATTTGGGAAGTTTAAGACCTGTCCTCCCTATACACCATCATATAAGGAGACCCGGGAGCTATTGAATTGTTATAAAAGTGCGCTTTTGATTGAAGGACAGCCACCCGGAAGAGATTTTAAGGATATGCTTCTCGCTATAGAGCATAAGGCTAATTTTGCGGGTTTCTATAAAGCTTTTGCCTTGGGTGCAGGGCCATGTCCACTTTGTACAGAGTGCAATGTGGCGGAATCGTGTACGATACCTACCGATGCAAGGCCGTCAATGGAGGCGTGTGGCATCGATGTCTTCGGTACCGTGCGAAGTAATGGTTTTGAGATAAAATTTCTTGAACATAAAAATGAGTATGTTAAATATTTTGGTCTGCTTTTACTTGAATAGTTGTTTTGTTCAGAAACACAAACCTGCAGATTCTTCACATTATTCCATTTGCACTATTTCTTAGGGCCATAATATCTCTTTTCACCGCGCTAATAGTAAAGAAAACCGGTGACCGATATGATGGTACTTTACACATACCTAGCGGTATTATTTTGCTTGTAATACAAAGTGATATTTTTATAATTGCTTTTTAATTTTTTTTTAAATATGCAATAAGAGATAACAATGAGACAGAAGGCATGGTTTCAGTGCTCTTCAGGTTGTGATGAGACATACGAACTGAACAAGATTATCTACAACTGTAGAAAGTGTGGGGGCTTACTTGAGGTCCGGCACGATATAGAAAAGTTGAAACAGCGGAAACCTGAAGCGTGGAAAAAGCTTTTTGACGAACGTTACAGGAGGACCAGATGGCCCTATGGCAGTGCTGTTTGGGGAAAAAAGGAGATAGTTTGCCCCAATGTTGATGATACAAACATTGTTTCACTTTACGAAGGGGGGAGCAATCTTTTTTGGGCAGAACGACTTGGTAAGATAATCGGTCTAGATGGGTTATGGATTAAACAGTGTGGAAACGCTCATACTGGCTCATTCAAGGATCTTGGTATGACGGTTTTAGTTTCTATGGTGAAGCAGATGATTTCAGAAGGGAAAGAGATACGGGGTGTTGCGTGTGCTTCGACAGGAGATACATCAGCGGCTCTTGCCGCATACTGTGCCGCAGCAGGTATTCCAGCGATAGTATTTTTGCCTAAAGACAAGGTCTCCACAGCACAGTTAATACAACCGATTGCGAACGGGGCATTAACACTCTCTCTCGATACTGATTTTGATGGTTGTATGGAAATAGTGCGAAAGATTTGCGTGGAAAATCTTATCTATCTGGCAAATTCGATGAATTCTCTTCGGATTGAGGGACAGAAGACCATCAGCATTGAATTAGTCCAGCAGTTTGATTGGGAAGTCCCCGACGTTATCATAATACCGGGAGGGAACTTGGGTAATATCAGTGCCCTCGGTAAAGGATTTCTCATGATGAGGGATATGGGTATGATTACGAAACTTCCCAGAATAGTGTGTGTTCAGGCCGCAAGGGCAAATCCCCTCTATCAGAGTTATAAAAAGGGGTTTAAAGAGTACCATCCGATAAAAGCGCAAAAAACACTTGCGAGCGCTATTCAAATAGGAAATCCTATTAGTATCAATAAGGCGATTCGGATACTAAAATTATTTAACGGGATTGTTGAGCAAGCCACAGAGGATGAACTTGCGAATGCAGCAGCATTGGCTGATACTACGGGACTCTTCAACTGTCCCCATACGGGTGTTGCATTGGCGGTATTATTTAAGCTGGTTAAAAGGGATCAGATTAAGAAAGATGAGCGGATAGTTATTATTTCAACGGCTCACGGGTTGAAATTCACAGATTTTAAAATCAAGTATCATGAGAACAAATTGGAGGAAGTTAAACCAAAATATGTTAATTTGCCGGTTGAACTTCCTCCAGATTATGATACAGTAAAGAGTACCGTACTGAAGAAGCTTGGAACTGCCCTTAATTAATGTATTGTTCATGAAAAGCAGTTAGATACTCTCTGCGACATGATTGAACGGTAAAATGTCCATATAATTTTAATGGATGAAATACCCACAGTCTCCAGCATACGGCAAGCTGCCCGGTTCTCCTTGTTTTTTAGGTCACAAACCGGAGGATTAATTCACTTTTCAACTTAAATACTCTTTCTCCCTTGCCGGTGTTCCTCGGTATGCACCTTTTTTGCTTTTTCCTTTCTCCGCTCTTTGGCTTCATTAACGGGATGTTTTTTTAGATTTTCGAGATATTCGTTATAGAGCTCTTTATCGTTATAACTTGAGCACTTAGCATGATGCCATCTATCGTGCGGCTCTTCATAAACAGCACAATGGTCACCCAAATTAAGGATACAATCATAACATTTTCTTACCGTTTTACCTTTTCTATGCATAAAGTCACCCCTTCTCTATCGGTTTTTTAGTAAAATTATTGATGCATTTTACCGGATAATTATTTTCAAGTCAAGCAGACAGACACTATAAGAATTTATGGGTGTTTGTTATGATAGAAAAGGAGTGATTTCGGATCACTTTTCTGGAATTTTTCCACTTCTGAACGTGGGATAACTACTACCCCCAGTTCCCTCATGAACGATAACCCTTCAGTGCCTTTCGTTAACTCGAACTGACTTGCTGAGATATCAACGATCATTTCAGTATCGAGGATGTGGATAATGACATATGTGTGAATAATATTCTCATATATTTTTGTTTCCAACTCAACACAATGAAAGCCGATCTTATCGAGGTAGTGCTTTACTTTCAGCGATGACTCTTTTGAGTGTTTGGGGTGTTCACAGTTCCAAACCATATTCTGTTTAATTTTTTTTATTTCTTTGAGCGCTTCATTAAATTTATCTAATTCACGTAGTTGATGTGGTTTGAAAGAGGTTCTGAAAAAAAATGATACATCAAGTTTCTCAACATGTATGTATTTGCTTGCGGCCATTTTAAAAAAGAGTAATCCTGTAAAGAACTCTTTTTCTTGTGGGTGAAGGACACGAATAAGCTGGTTATTTTCTCCCACAAGAAAGTAGTTTTGAGTGTTACTTTTCACAACAATATTGGACATTCCCTTACTATTTTGCAACTCGATAATTTCAAGAGGGGTTCCCATGACGGAAGAGAGGATCCTTAACATGTCGTTGTCCCGGATGGAGAGCAATACCAGTTCTATCATGAGTTCATCTGTTAGCTCTATGGGTAGTATCTCTCTCCCAGAATTTTTTAGGTTCATATTACCGGTTCCGTACAGTGTATCGGCAATTGCCACTTTTGCCCTAGCAGATAGATCTGAGTTGATAATGAAAGTCCTGATATGTACGTCTTCGCTGCTCTCCTTGAATACGGTTTCCTGAAAGGACCTATCCTCCTCACTCAATCTTCCGACAACTTCTCCAATATCTATCGGGATGACATCGACATCACGTCCGCTGATTTTCAAAACTCCCTGTTGAAACCCTACAGCATCTTCCTGACTAGCCATGTGGGACCGAGCTCCATTGTGAGTATCACTCCTGGTAGATACTATACGGTTCTCTTTCAAATAGGTTGCAGTAAAGTTTGGTAGCTCTTTAGAAGAGTTTACGATAAAAACATCTTTTCCGGTACAGCGTATCCAATAATCGTGTATCATTTGCTCGAATATACCATAATGGGTGCATCCAAGGATGAGAATATCAATGTCCTTTTCAATTAAGGGAAGTAGATTTTCTTCGAGTATGGCAACATTTCTTGGATCTGAGATCTCAGATCCGCTTTTTCCGGTTGCAATCGTATCAACCAATGTTGCTAACAGAGGGGCAATTACATTATATATTTTTGCTGTCGAGACGGAGTCGCTTGCTTCATTTTCATAGGTGCCTGCAGCAATCGTTGCCTTGGTGGCGAGAATACCAATATTTTGTGTATCGAGGTACGTTGTTTCTAAATATCTTTTTACCGCTTGTATTGCAGGTTTAATGGGGCCGAGAACGGGTATGGTGAATTCTTTTGAAAGAATCTCTCGTGCATTAGCATCCATTGTGTTGCAGAGAAGTACAACTTTAGCTCCTAAATTATAGGCCGCTTCAACGTATATCCGACAGAGCTGTACGATCATTTCCGGCGAACTCCCCCCAAGTCTTTTTGCTAAAACACTCATGACGACAACGTCTTCATCAGAGAGTTCCGATAGTTTTTCTATATGTTTTTCGACAATAGCAGGGGCAATTCCCGTGTCAAGAATTACTATTTGACCGTTCGGTCTAAGATCTTTAAACGGAAGGTTCATTACGGTAAGAAGACGCTGAACAGACAAGATATTTTTTGCTAAAGAGGGAAATCCCCAGTACTTTAAAGAAATTCTCAATATTTGGCGCCTATATTGTTTTCCCACTTTTGAGGTTTTCGATAGCAACTCCTCTATCGCAATTTCGCCACGTCTCGTTGCCCTCCAATCCTTTAACCAGAGTAGTGCCTCATCGTGGTATGGTGTTTCCAGTATTCTTCTATGGTTATCAAAAGACTCTGAAACGTTGATAATCTCTCTAGAATGTCTATGGATTTTGTTCAACGTATCGAAAAGTTCTTTATCCCTTGGTGAAAGCAGTTGTCGTCGTAAAAGGGTTTTGAGGGCCTCATCCTCCACCCAATTGAGGATTTGTTCGTTTGTGGTAAGGTTATCAGGTTCAAGCCATAAACTCTCAGGTCCCATGATATGGTATTTTACAAGTCGCTGCCCAATCTCTCTGGCGAGCAACGCTTCCTCAATATCGTTCAGATTAATGGGGGCCATTTTGATTTGATCGTCAACCATTTTAAGTTCCAAGAGTGCAACAGCACAGCATGCACCGCCAAGCTTTAAATTATGGAGTGCATGGTAGAGACTCATAGTAGTGGCGGTAGCCTCAACCTCTTCAAGGATCCAATTCTCTACTTTATCTTTTAACTTGTAATGCGATGTCTTCAGTACTCCTCTAGGAAGGTGTATCTCTTTAATAAATTGAAGGACGCCATGGCCTGGTCCAAAGGCGAGGTTGTGCTGGACTAAAAAGAGTTTTATGGATCGTGAAGAGCCATCTTCCATCTTCAGGTTTATCGTATCAATAAATCTCTGACGTGATTGCTTCAACTGCTCAAATAGGTGGTGGTACTTATTAAAGAAAATTTTGTCTTTCTTCTTGAGAATTAGCTTGACTTTGTCTATATCTCGATGTATTTTTCCTAAAGTACTAAAAGGCATGAGCTTGTTTCTCCCTCGCCTTGTTCGATATGAAGTCATGAAACTCCTTGTTGATCTTAGTAAGATTTGTACAATTTGTTCTCTATTATGAGACAAAAAAATTTAAATGCAAGGCTGAGTTTCCTTTTTGGATCGAATGATAGATTCTAGAGATCTCTATTGGCTGAAACAAGCCATTTTTGCGTTTGGTTGGAACTGTTGGATTTCTCTTCAAAGCTACAGTTGTATTAACTTTTTTTCTCATTTTGTTTTGAACTAATAATCCAGTGCCGGTATAAGATATTATGAAATAACATTTTATGACTTGTAGCCTTTTGATTCTTTGTTATAATTTTTTACGCTATACGGTAGATTTTAGAAGCAGATAGATTTTCTTCTTACTTCAGAAGGGTTTGGTATCTACGTTGCGATTGTCAGTGAAATTCAAGAGAGTTTATTAGGGTGTTTTTTTCAGCACCATCAACTTAAATAAGAGGACTTAATGTTACAAAGGGGTCGTTATTTTGTTGTGTTGTCTATTATATATTTTTAGTTTTGGGTATTTTATAATAGGAGAAAGGGGGAGTAAAAGCGTATGATGTTTAAAACGAGACATTTGTGGTTGTATCTGTTTGTTGCCAGCATCACTGTTTTTCTGTTATTTGGCATTTCTGAAGCAGGTGATCCAACTGGAGAGAAAACTTTTGCGCTCGATCTTAGGGGCATTAATTTATCGAACAGTTTTTCTTGGATCATGTTGACCGGATTTACCATTTTGTTTATGCAGGTGGGCTTTGTATTATTAGGTGGGTTGATTCCGGCAAAGAATACTTTAAATTATATGACCCATTGTTTCATTGCTACCACCCTGGGTGTGCTCATATACTGGTTTGTGGGGTTTGGGCTCATGTTTGGAGGATTTGAATTCTTAGGAGCTCATATAGGTAAAGGAAACGAATACCTAGGGACCAGCGGTTTTATGTTGCTGGGAGATGCATATGATGTGAGAACAATATTGCTGTTTCTGTTTATGGCTGTTGTTGCAACCTTCATAGGTAGTATCATTGCCGGTGCTGTTGCGGAGAGAATGAAACTCTGTTCCTATGTGCTTCTTCTCTTCTTTGTCTATATTTTTATCTATCCCATCTATGGCCATTGGGTATGGGGAGAGGGTTGGCTTTGGAATCTTCCTTATGGTGCAGGAGTTCGTGATTTTGCCGGTTCGGGTGTAGTTCATGCAATCGGTGGTACAATTGGATTTGTTGGTGCAGCTTTCCTTGGTGCAAGAAAAGGGAAGTACAACGATGATGGCTCTTCAAACACCATAGAGGGGCATAATGTGGGCTATATGATTCTCGGTACGATACTCCTGATGTTTGGATGGTTGGGGTATGATGCAGGAAGTACGTTGGCCGCGGGTGACCTGAGGGCTTCCGTAATTGCTGCAAATACACTTCTTGCTGGTGCTGTTGGTGCCGTTACTGTAATGTTTCTCACGTACCTGATTCATGGACATACCGATGTCGGAGAGGCGTGTAATGGTTGTCTAGCAGGTCTTGTTGCTGTATCTGCGCCTTGTGCCTATGTTGCACCTTGGGCTGCGGTTTTGATTGGATTCATAGGTTCTGTTCTCTACTTAATTTCAGTATGGATCATAGCCAATAAATTTAAAGTTGACGATCCGCTCGGTGCCTGTTCGGTGCATGGAGCAAACGGTTTCTGGGGTCTCATTGCAGTGGGTATCTTTGCCGATGGCTCATACGGAGATGTACATGGGGTGATTACTGGTCACTACGGTCAGCTCTTTTCACAGGTGATTGCATGTGGTGTTGCATTTGCGTGGGCTGGAGGCCTAAGCTTTGTGATTTTCAGTATGTTGCGTGGTAGTAAAGGCAATTCCAAGATGAGGGTGTCAGAAGATGTTGAGAAGGAGGGGTTGGACATAAACATTCACGGTACGGCTTGTTATCCTGTTCAGGAATCTCCTGGAGGTAAAGAATCACAAGGTGCCGTTGCTTAAGAGATATAAAAACTCACGAAAAGCCCCGCTGATGTATATATAAGCGGGGTTTTTTTGTTGTCTGTTACTGATTTGACTCGAATTATTAATGTGATATGGTAGAATTGAGCCGGATTTATAAACTCAAGTTCTTAAGGGCTATTTGTTTTGTTGTTAATATAAGTATGTGATATATAAATGCTTATATTGAGTACTGCTCTTGGTGCAGGCTGGATTGCACCAAAAATGAGATTAATTTATAACGTATTGATAAATTTGCTTTATTGTAGATAACTACCTATTGTATCACAGTTTATACGCTTTCTTCTTGTGTGATGACTGTTTTGGTATCTTCATTGCGTACTTTAAGCGATATTTATATTACTCTAGTGTGAAGATACTTTGGTATGTGCTGACAGTATCGTTTTCTGAAGAACCTTGAAGATCAAGGAGGAGGAGGGGAGGTGTTTTTTATTTGGGGTATTTAATAAAGGGTTAAATTTTTTTACTGATTTAAACAGGAGGGTGTAATGAAAAAACTTGAAGCAATAGTTCGAGATGGGAAAGTTACAGCGGTTAAAGAGGCCTTGAAGGCCTTGGGAGTAGCAGGAATGACTGTTTCAGAGGTGAAGGGTCATGGTACGCAAAAGGGTATTACGGAGATATATCGTGACAGGTCATATAGTGTTGATTTGATTTCCAAGGTGAAGTTTGAAGTGATTGTTGCAGACAAGGATTTGGAAAAGGTTACAAAAGCTATCGTGGAGTCTGCTCGAACCGGGAGTATTGGTGACGGTAAGATCTTTGTGTATCCTTGCGAAGAAGTGATAAGGATTAGGACAGGAGAATCTGGAGATAAAGCGGTTTAGGTTAAACATTAGCAAGATTTGCAAAAGGGGAGAGGTATGTGCAATAGTAACTTTGTTCCTTTATTTAGGAGGTTAGCGAATGAGAAGATTTAGTTTTATATCCTTATTAATATTTGCTTTTATTATAATTTCGTCCACTGCTGTATGGGCAGATGATACCCTTGATACCGGTGATAATGCATGGATACTTACGGCATCGGCCCTGGTATTGCTCATGACGCCTGGCCTGGCGTTCTTTTACGGTGGAATGAGTTCGGTGAAAAATATCGTAAACATGATCCTGATGGTATTTATGTGTATGGCCATAATTAGTGTCCAGTGGATCTTTTGGGGGTATAGCCTGTCATTCGGTACCGATTACGGAAGTTTTATCGGTGGTCTCGGTATGGCAGGATTGCACGGAATTACGCCTGACGGTGTGTCGGGGACGATATCTGATTACACCTTTATCGCCTTTCAATCCACATTTGCCATAATTACGGTGGGTCTTATCCTTGGTGCCGTTGAGGGGCGCATGAAATTTTCTACACTATTGGTATTTATCCCAGTTTGGGCCACCTGTTCGTATGATCCTATTTGTCATTGGGTCTGGGGTGGTGGTTGGTTGCAGCAGCTGGATGTATTGGATTTTGCAGGTGGAACGGTTGTGCACATCAATTCAGCAGCAGCAGCTTTAGCACTGGTTATACTTCTTGGAAGGCGTAAGGATTCCAATGTTCGACCACCGTGTAATGTTCCAATGATAGCGTTAGGTGCTGGTCTACTCTGGTTCGGTTGGTTTGGGTTCAATGCAGGAAGTGAACTGGCAGCTGATGGCAGGGCAGCATTTGCCTGGGTCATAACAAATACTGCAGCCGCGACCGCAACATTTGTGTGGGTCGTCTGCGAATGGATCCATCGGGGAAAAGCAACCCTACTTGGTGCAGCTTCTGGGGCTATTGCAGGTTTGGTCGCTATAACTCCTGCGTGTGGATTTGTGGGTCCTCTCGGCTCTGTCCAGATTGGTATCATGGCAGGAGTAGGATGCTACTTTGCCGTTTCCAAGATGAAAAACGCTTTGGGGTATGATGATGCATTGGATGTTGTTGGGGTACATGGTGTTGGTGGAACTATTGGTGCATTTGCAACGGGCCTCTACTGTACGAAGATGGTGACGGGACCTGACGGTGTTGATGGTTTCTTTATCGGTTGGGATATGGAAGGCCTTGTGCAATTGGGGAAACAGTGCATAGGCTTCTTGGCTGCATGGGCCTATGCTTTTGTTGTGACATTGATAATTGGGCTTATCCTTAGGAGTATTATGGGCTTAAGGACTGATGAGGATCAAGAGGATTCGGGTCTTGATATTACGCTCCATGGTGAGGCTGCTTATCACATGGAAGTTGAAGCTATTGGAACATTGAAATAGGGTGTTCTACGTAGAATAACAAGATCTTAAACCTGTCTTTTTTTCGTACGAGAATAGACGGGTAGAGTGAGGATTTAAGTAAGGCGCTGTTTGTCTTTTGGATAAGCAGCGCCTTATTTTTTGGATTTTGCTTCCGTTCACCAATTCTGAATATTTTTTAGTTTGATGTTTTTGATACTCTGAGGAATTATGCAGTTATTGATGTTTGTGGAGGGATTTGAAACCTCGTAAGCTATAGTCGCAGGTTGGACACCTTCTTCTAAAGAGCGAAATGACAAAAAGGAAGATACCCCAAAAACCGGCGGTGAAAAAAAAGAGAACAATATCTCCAATATCAAGTTTATAAAGCCTCTTGGGAACCACACGTTTCTCACAGTAGGGACAAAATACCGGTTTTGGTGGAGGTATGGGTCTAAAATTTTTTACGGCTTCTTTTACTCTGCTCAAACGGGGTTTGTCTGAAATATTCCACTTATCGAGCCAACTTCCATATCTATTGAGGTATATGCTCTTTAAAGATAAAATACTCTTAAGAGCTAACGTGTACTTCCTTGCGGTAAACAGTTCAATACGAAATCCCTGTGGTGGATGTGATCTGTAAAATCTGTCTATCAGGAACCGTTCCGGATCTTTCAGGATCTCTCGTAGTGATACTATCTTACCAGCAATAGCCATTTATGTTCATAACAGGGTAATTATTTGGTCTCGTAGGGGATATTTTATTTCTCCACTACGTTATAGTAAACAGTTGATTGAGGAGCTGTATACCTTTTAAACATCATTTTCTGCAAAAACATTAACCATTTGGCTGAATGTTTCAGACGCTGGAAAGCTCCTCCCCAAGCTTTTCGGCAGAAGCGATTCTTTTCGATTGATCCTCTTCAAGAAGACCCATAACGATTGTGTTCAGTTTCTGCGGGACAGATTTGTTAATTTCGATAGGGGGTTGAGCGGAATCTACCCACAACTGTCCTGTTAGCACTTCAAATAAGATGAGGCCAATCGAATACAAATCACTCCGACCATCAATCGTTATCTGTGACAATGCAGATTTCTCTTCTTTTTTATCAGATGCATTCTTCAGGAGGTCTCCCATCTGTTTCTGTTCTGGAGACGCATATTCCCTCGTCATTCCTTTAATGGTTTCACCAATCTTGATAGTCAATTCGAGGTCGATAAGTCCGACGACTCCCGTATTTGGGTCGACTATTAAGTGACCCGGTTTGATATCAGTGTGGACGCTCTTCCTTTTCGCATGAAGGTATTGTAATGGGTGAGAAACACTTGAGAAGTACTTAATGACATTTTCAATCTCTTTCGTATCAGGTACACTTTTATCTTTGTAGTATTGAACTATGTCTTCTCCTTCGAAATGCTGTTCGACTATGTAATACTCTTTGAGGACATGTTTGTCGTTTTCATAGAGATCACTTTTTCCACAATCATACCGTTTTGGAATTTGCGGATGAGACAATTTTTTTAGTACTTCAAACTCTCTGGAATAACTGTAGGAAGGAGAGTATTTTATTCCCCACTCTCTCTCTCCAGGTTTTTCTAAAACAGCATAATTTGCCCTGTGACCCGGTCTATATTTGAATGTATCAAATTGATATTTACCTAATTTAAACATTATAACCTCCTAATGTGACTTATCTGCTAATTTAAATATTAACTCATATCGAAAAGATTTTTTTAAACAGTTTATGAGCCCTTCATTAATAAGATTAAATTTCTGATTTAAAAACTAAGACCTTGATCTCTTCTTTTTCTTCGCGCTCTCTCCTTGATAATTACTGACAATTTTAATGATTTCACCAAAGTCCATGATATTTTCATAATCACGAGAAAGAGGTAATACTCGTCCATTTTCCTGCCACCTACTCAAGACGCAATCCTCTGTATAATCAAGAAAGATGTCCACGTTGGTAGCCGAACTCTTCAAGAGGAGTTTTATTTGGGACAATTCGATGTTGTTATTAATAAGCTTGTGCAATATCTTTTTGAAGCTAGCTGTGTGAGTGGCAAAAATTCCAAACCTCAAGAAAGATTTTTCGAACTGAATGATGTCGTATCTATTGATTCGGTTCAAAACAGCGTCAACATAATTCGTATATCTATCCTTCAAAAATAGTTTGGTAATTAACCCAATATTTTTGTAGACATCATCAGTAGGGGAAATGTGTACGAGATAACCAAACTTTCCCGGATAACTTATCGTTAAGGCCGTACAGGTAGCAACCCCTTTGGTATAGAGGAGTTCGTTGTTATTGGTTTTTTGAAATTCATCAAAGTCAACCTTGCGATATTTCTCCATCTTTTTCAACTCTGATCCAAAATTTTTGTTTTGAGTAGCGATGACTAGTGATCCATCAAGAAACTTACAAGCCTTGTCAAACAGCTCTTTCTCTCTGTTGCAGTAAATCTTCGTAATGACTTCATCTTCATCAATCTCTGCTATGATGATCCATGTGGTACCCTGATAATCAAATTTCTCATATGAACTAAAGACCTTCTTATCCCGGTAATCTTCAATTATTTTGTTACCTCTTTTCTCCTTTAGTGCATTTTTGACTGCTAAAGTATCTATTCTTTTGGTTAAAATAGTGTTTTCATTAAAAAATCGTGATTGTGTGAGCATTAATTCCTGCGCATTGACGATATAAATTTCACCACTCTTTCCAAGATGACTCCGGTCGGTCAAAATTGAGTTTATATCATTGATTGGCAATTGCAGAACTACATATCCCAATAAGCCATTGTCTCCTAATACAGGTGAGACAAAAAATGAGGCCGGTTCATCTGAGACAGAATAATACTCAAAATCGACAAACTCCGTCTCTTTGATTTTACTCTTTCTCAATTTTTCAAAGAGTGTGATGCCGTTATAATTGTCACTATATACATTTGATAAAAAGTCATCCTCTTTCTTGATAGAAAAAAAGATGTTTCCTCTCTTGTCTACAAACAGAAGATCGTAGAAATTCTCTAACTCAGTGACAAAAAAATTGTCAAGAGATGCTTCTATTTGGGTATATTCGAGAGCGCCATATGAATTACTCTTATACAAATAGTAGAGTCTTTTAAAAAGGTTAACTATATTATCATTCTGAGCTAACTCTTCTCCTGTCTCTCTCTGCGCATCTAAATAGTGCATTACTTTGGACTTCTTCTTTTTTCTGATTTTTTCTAATTTGGAAAATGTTGCTCTCTTTGGGTTATAGTTAAAATAGAGTTCATCAAAATGAAAAAATAGGTAAAGGGCTAAAATGGAAATAGTTGACAGAATAAAGAGAGATATTCTCTTTTTTGTGCAAAGTCTCTGATTAAACTTGCAGTACACGTGAAACTCCCAAATTAGAATAATTAAGAAATGGTTACTACGCTTTATTGGTATAATGGTTAAAAAAAGAAAGCTCATTGTGCAATTGGAGAATTATCTCTTAAAAGGATAAGTAACGCTCAACAACTGCAAGCCAATATTGTCACTAGTTTTCCATAGAGTCTTTTTCACAATCAAGGTGTTTCTTGGCTGTTAAAATCGTTTCTCCCTTAACGATATAAGCAAGATGTTTTTGGAATTTTTTTTGAAAATACCCTTTTCGATCATTAATATGCTTTTCTAATGATTCCATGTCATCAAATGTTTCGTAGTAAAGTTTCTTTTTTTCGTATACTATTAAGAAATACATTTTACGTTTATAAAGAATAGTGTCCAGATTATGTAAGGAGGTGTGAGACAGTTGAAATTACCAGTCTCCGTTTCTCCTCTTGCCAGGTGGAACTTACTAAGGTAAAAAACCGGTATTTCCTCCAAAAGAAGATACCGGTTTTTTTTGTTTTTTCTCTGCAGTTTTCTATTATAACAAAATGGGATTAACTAGCTTTGTTACACTAACGGTCAGGGTAACAAGAGAGACCGTGTTCAGCCAAATCAAGTCCAGAATTTTCTATTTTAATGGGTACCCTAAGCCCAACCGTCTTTCGTAAAAAGGTAAACAAGAGGTAACCGGCACCAAACGTCCAGGCAATGAGTGTGAGGCAAGCGATAAACTGGGCTAGCAATTGCCATCCAGATCCCATTATCAGCCCCTTTACACCCATATATGAGCCATCCGCAAATATACCAACGGAGAGTAATCCCCACAAACCATTTGCCCCGTGGACGGAGACAGCTCCAACCGGATCATCTATCCGAAGCTTAAACTCCATAACATATAAACATACCCTTAAAATTATGCCAGCAATCAAACCTATGGCCACAGCGGCCCAATGGGGCACAAATGCTCCTGAAGCAGTAATTGCTACACAACCGGCCAGGGCACCATTACATGCCATGACAACATCGGTTGTTTTGGTTGTATAATAAGAGTAATATATGAGAACAATTGCACCGGTAGAAGCGGCAAGAAAGGTATTTGTTGCAATTATGGAGATCCTGAGATCCGAAGCTGCAAGCGTGCTGCCTGCGTTAAATCCAAACCAACCGAATAGTAAAAAGAGGGTTCCAAGTACGATATATGATAGATTATGTCCATGGAGCATGTTTGGAGTTCCGTTTGGATTATACTTTCCAAACCTCGGTCCCACCATCCATGCTCCTACAAAGGCAACCAAACCTCCAATTCCATGGATTACTCCAGATCCTGCAAAATCCTTTACACCTGACCCAAAGGGGAGGTTTGCTAGCCAGCCGTTACCCCATACCCAATGTCCATAAATGGGATACAAAAGACCGCAGAGGATTATACTACTTATAACGTGGGTATTGAACTTGAAACGTTCTGCAACGGCACCTGCTATAATGGTGCTGGCAGCAGCGGCAAACATCATTTGGAAAAACCATATAGCTGAAGTTGAAGGGTCATAAGCGCCACCGGCCAGAAAGAAACCGCTAAAACCTATGACCGCATTTCCTCTGTCAAGTCCCGATGCAAGGTATGATCCGCCAAACATTAAAGCAAATCCCAATGCCCAGTAAATGAGAGCACCAATGCAAAAATCTATAAAACTCATCGTCAAATAGTTTAAGGTGTTTTTCTTTTGTAGGAAACCTGCTCCGAGAAAAGCAAATCCTGCTTGCATATTAAATACAAGGAACCCACACAGGAGTGTCCACGAGAGGTTTAACGAGGTATGGGTTAACTCACGGTTTTCAAAACTTGAAAATACTGATGTTGTATCACCAGTAACAGTTGCATGAATTGTTTGAATAGCAATGATGATACCGGTTGTTACAAAAAACGAAAAAATAGACACCTTAAAATACTTACTCATAGTTTTCTGCCAACGTTTCTTCATGGAGATGGTCCAATGTGACTCTATAAACGAAAAAACCCTAAAAGGTTACTTGCGACAGTTAGTGTTTCCGTATAACCAATTATGGGTTTTGCTCTCTTCAGTTTCGCTTGTTAGGCGCTACTGGCCAAATTTACAAACTCATCCTACCTACTAACTAATACAAAAGAGGAAAGTTTACGTTACCAACTATTTGAAATCTCACTTAAGGGTGAGGCAAGAATATGCATTTCCTCTTTGTATTTGTTTAATATTCGCCTATCCGCAAAGCGGTAGGCGAATATTAAACGGTAATACATTATTAAAAATTAAAAAAGATTTGCTTAATCAGATTGCAATATCTCCCTGCTCTGCAGTTCGGATCCTGTAGACATTTGAGAGATCATGGACAAATATCTTTCCATCTCCAATGCTACCTGTCTGCGACTCGGTGATAATAGTGTTGATCACTTTTTCCTCATCTTCCTCTTTCACCACGATTTCAAGCTTTATCTTTGGAAGGAGGTCCACTCGGTACCTCTTGCCCCTCCAGACTTCACTAACACCCTTTTGGTTGCCGTGTCCCTTTAGCTCTGTAACAGACATCCCCGCATATCCCTGCTCAGTGAGGGCATCCTTTATGATGTCAAATTTTTCGGGACGGATTATAGCCTCTATTTTTTTCATATTTCAATCTCCTTCTTTGGATTTAATAAAAAGTTAAAACATTATACAAACCAATAGGTACTTTTTCAATATGATTTACGATAATTATTTTGGTTCTTGTTTCGGTTTAGCGTAAATCCATCTTCCAAGTTTTTCAGAGTAAATTTTCTCCCTGCTCGCATCCCTTGAAAGCGATTCTTCCAGTAATGCGGTTTCTCTAATCTCTATTTCATCTTGAATTTCAGGACCTACCTGAGAAGTGATCTCCTCCTGTGCAGGATAACAAGGTGATCCATGAAGGTGGATGTCCACGCCTTCATGCTCTATCAATTCTGAAACACGTAATCCCATCGTTACTTTGAGTACGTAAAACAGGATAGCACCAACTCCAAGTGCCCATCCCATTGCAACGGCTACACCGATGGCTTGAGCGAGAAGTTGTGCACCGGAACCGGTAATGAGGCCGTTTACGCCTCCGTAGGTCCCATCAGCAAAGATTCCTAGTGCAAGCATACCCCAAATACCATTTGCACCATGCACTGCTACTGCACCAAGAGGGTCGTCTATTTTTAGTTTCGATTCTACAAAGATAACGGTTCCCCACATAACGAGTCCGGCAATCAAACCAATTATTGCTGCAGCCCAAGGCGCAACAAAGGCACAAGGACCGGTTATAGCTACCAAGCCACCAAGTGCTCCGTTACAGGCAAGACCAATATCTGTAAAACCAAAATAAGCATACGATACAAAGATTACAATAGCGGCCCCAGCTGCTGCAGCGATAAAAGTATCTACGGCGACAACGGAGATCCTTAAGTCCGTTGCAGCGCATGTGCTACCAGCATTAAAACCGAACCAGCCAAATGCCAAAAGCAGTGTACCAACGACTACCAGTGTAAGGTCGTGACCTGGGATAGCGTTTGATGACCCATCAGGGTTGAATTTCTTAGATCGAGGTCCCAGGAAAAATGCCCCAACCAAGGCGAGCATACCACCAATAGTGTGCACTACTGCTGATCCCGCAAAATCCATTACGCCTGATCCTATGGGGAGATTTCCTAACCAGCCGCCACCCCATACCCAGTGCCCATAAATAGGGTAGATAAAGCCACATACAACAAAACTATAGATCAAATATGGGGCAAATTTCATACGCTCAGCTACTGCTCCGGCAATAATAGTGACTGCCTTTGTACAGAATACCATTTGGAAAAGCCAAAACATGATAGACTGGACATCATATGCGCCACCGGCAAGAAAGAAACCGCTATAACCAATAATTGAGTTTCCATTTTCAAGACCGGCGTGGATTCCCGAACCTCCAAACATCAATGCAAATCCGAACATCCAGAAAACGAGTGCGCCAACCGTTCCATCGACAAAACAGTGTGCCATATAGCCCAGCATGTTCTTTGATTGTAAGAAGCCACCCAAGAATGCAAAACCTGCTTGCATAGAAAACACCAAGAATGCGGCAACAAGTGTCCATGTCATATCGATAGAGACTTTGAGTCCTGCAATGCTATCAGAAAAGGTGTTTTCACCGCTCGGATCACCGGCACATACAACCTTTGAGCCAAAATAAATAAGGCATGAAACACACACGAGAAAATAGGCCAGGTTGATCCATTTCATCGCACCCTTATACTTATTATTTTTTAAAAGAAAATACCCCACTATTCCCCTCCTTCATTTTTATGTTAACCTTGAAAAACATTTCATCTGTCTTGTGTATTCCGATTCAATAAAGGGCAAAAACACTTAAACAGATTTCAATTAGTAAAATAAATTTAATTCTTTTTCCGTACTAAAAATCATTTTACATTAAAATGGATTTTTGGTACTATGCTCCCGTTTGTTAATACAATATACACCTCCTTTGTAAAGAATTTTTTAAAAAAAGGTCAATTTGTTTTAAGGGAAAACTTTCTAACCGGTTCATAAATAGCCGCTTAGAAAGTTTGTTTTTCTATATCTTTTACTCTAACCGAACAGATTGGAAAACTGTTGATATACTTCTTCCATAATAAACTCTAACTTAATACCATATAGATACTAATGTCGCAAGCGAAAAAAAATAACAATCTATCAATAAGGGCCTAAAATGTACAGGATCAAAGATTACATGTTTCAATCATTTAAGACCGTTGCAAATTTGCACAAGTCAAATTATGCCGTATTGGAGAACGAAGAGAATTTAGGTATTAAATATTGTCCGCACATGCCATTTGATGACGAATTCCGTATTTTACATCAGTTAGACCAAAAACAGATCCCCAAGGTCTACGATTATGGTCAAGAGACCATGTATAAGGATCAAGAGGTAGTCCTAACCCAATATTTTATTGTCCTTGATCATACAAGTAATACCGATCTCGTCGCATATTTTCAAGAAAAACTGGCCGATGATTTTTCCGCTCAAATAAAAAATATTATTGAATGTTACATCAGTGTTTGTGATCCACTGGATCATCTCCACTCGAAGAATCTCATACACTGTGACATAAAACCCGGCCATATAATGATAGATCCAAATACCAATACAACCTATTTAATTGATTTTGAGCTTGCCATAAGAAAAGCAGATATAATTAAAGGCATAAGCTTGGATTATGCTTCACCCGAGCAAATAGAGCTGTTGCAAAATCTAAGAAACCAGCCGGAGGATATTCCCCTGGAAGCAATCTCATTCTTTTTGTCTCTAGATGATAAGACTGATATCTACTCAACTGGTGCAGTCATCTATGAAACCTTAACAAAACAGAAATGGAAGGATTCAAAGATCCCACCAAGAGACATAAACAGTTCGATTCCTCAAAAACTTGAGGAGGTAATAATGGCTTCGCTTGAGGAAGATCCCTCAAACAGGATAGCCACGGCGAAACAGCTGAAACAATCTTTGCAAAATCTTTTATAAGGGCATAAAAATGAAATTTGCTATATTTTCAGATATTCACAGTAACCTGGAGGCATTGGCCTCTGTTTTTTTAGACATAATAAATAATAATGAAAATATCGATACATTTTTGATTCCCGGTGACATTGTTGGTTACGGTCCAAATCCGAACGAATGTTGCACCATTATCAATTTTTTAAAAAATGGAAAATCATCTTTAAAAAATGAGATAATTTCTATTATTCAAGATATTGATATCGATCCTCCTGATAAAAAGTCCATTTCTGACTATATTCTCTCTTCTGGAAAAAGGGCCTTCGTAACAGTCGGAAACCATGACAAAGCCAGCATTGGGCAGCCCTCTTATACCAGTGAAATGGTTTCATCTGCTGCAAAGGCAGCAAATTGGACAACATCGGTTCTCACAAAGGAGAACAGCAGGTTTCTCCATTCCCTTAAATATAGAAAAAAGCTGAAACAGCATGGAATCGAGTTGGTTCATAGCACTCCAGTCTATCCTCAGGGTTATGAGTACACAAAGAACGCGGCAACTCTAAGCTATGAAACACTCTTTGCCAATATTACCTTTGCCGGACACACACATAAACCGGCTGCATACCTCTACACAAAGGAGAAGAGAGAGGTTACGGCTACTATATTCATCCCAACCGACCAGTTCGATAACCGCCTTATGATGATTGAGAGAGAGACAATGGTAAGGCTGGAAGATTTTGATATCGAACCAAACCCCGATCAACATTACTATATTAATCCCGGTTCAGTAGGCCAGCCCCGGGACGGTGTACCAAAGGCCTCATATATGGTCTTCGATTCTGTTCAGAAAAAAATCTCTCTCAAACGATCAGCGTACAACACCGAAGCAACAAAGGCCAAGATATTGAAAGCGAAACTTCCCACCGATCTCGCAAATCGTGTTGTTAAAGGTAATTAGGAAAAGTCATCCATTTCCTCGTTTTTCTATCTATGTTACTTTAAATGCGTTTGGTTCAGCAAGGCTTGTGCCAGAAAAAAAAGTTAAAGAACAATTATAGAGTATAAAAGAGTTCAAACAGTAGTGGAGATAGTAGTTCGTCGAATGGATTTGATGTAAAAGATAGCAGCTTACATTTGTAAGAGCAAGACTTAAGTTCGTGATAGTAAAAGCTTCTCAATTATAGTGTAAGATTATATTATTGTATGGTTCTTTTTTTCAAAGAGTTCAAAGAGATTCATATCTCTTTGAACTCTTGGGCCATCAATTGACAGATATCAGCCATATTTTTCTACTCTTGCAAGTTTTTTGACATTTATGTATAACACATGGAATTGTTCATTACGTTATGTTAGATATTTCTGGGAGGATTATGTTTACGTCTCATATTGTGTACATGTTTAGGTTTTTTGGGCAGTGTCTCTCTATTATCATAGTATTAATAGGTACCTTGCATGCTAAGACAGAGGTTTTTTTCTCTCCTAACGGTTTGATTAGGAACAACATTATTAAGACTATTCATAACTCAGAAAAATCGATAGATATTGCAATGCACATCTTCAGTTCCGGGGAAATTGCAGAGGCTCTTTATGAAGCAAAGGCGAGGGGGGTTAAGGTAAGGGTGATACTTGATTACAAGCAAAAGCAGAACTACCATCCAGTAGTTGAGTTTTTACAAGACGAAGCTTTCTCTCTCCAGTTCCTCAAAGGGACAATCGGGGGTAGTATGAACAACAGTTTTGCTATCTTCGACTCTAAGATAGTCGTATCCGGGTCATATCACTGGTCTGCGTATTCTGAGAAGTTTAATTATGAGAATGCCCTATTTATTGATGACATTGATGTTATACGGAAATTTCAGGACGAGTTTGAATTTTTATATGAAAAGTGTATTACGAAAAGAGTGCCACAGCTTGAGAGTTCAGTGCCGCCTGGGGTTAACTCTGGCACTGAAACAGAAATAGGTAGCGATGAGAAATTACATACGAGCTTGTCCGATAATAGAAAATTAGAAGAGAGAGAACAGGGTAATACGGGGGGGCTGCTTGATGGTTCTCCAAAAATACCTCTCCAGCGAGAGTATGCGCATAAAAATATTTTAAAGGATGGAAAACGGATAGATGGTGCTGTTTTGGATAAATCAATACCTAAAACGAAAGGTGGAAATAATTCTTTTTCCACTAATGTACAGAGGGGTGAGAGTGGAAATGTGATTAAGGATGAACCGACACCGATCGAATTGGATATCTCATTTCAGGAATTTGATAAGCTATTTGGAAGGAGGGGTACGCTAGGCAGAGCAGAGAGAAAGAGGGTCTGGAAGGATCAGTTCGAAGGAAAGTATGTAAGATGGTCTGGTGAAATTGGTTATAAAGGAATTGCCGTTTATGATTGGAATAAAATTGGGATTAGGAACAAGGATAACTCTATAGATATTGAGTTGAGGGTTGATTGGGCAAACAAACATAAATTGAAAAATTTGGTAATGGGTGATGTGATAACCTTTAGGGGCAAATTGGTCTCTCCAGGGGGATTTATGGCACCGTACAAGCTTGTTGATGTGGATATTCTGAATGTCCAATAGCGTAGGTATGATTGCTGGAAAAATTTGAGGATTACAAATAAGGTGTTAAAATGCAGTTTTGATTTGACATTGCCTTGGAAATATAGTTTAACGTACTTTACTTTAGTTAAGCTGCGAGGGCAGAAAGGCCCTGTTTTTCTGTCAGCTGGTTTTGGTGTGACATGGGAACACGAGCCCTCAATACTATCTGTTACTTGATATACTCATCTTATAATGGTTTTCGGATAAAATCCGAGATAAAACTGAGCGATTAAAACGACAACCTAGATTTAGTTTTTTAAAAAGCTAAAAACCAAATCGGTTTTAGTATAGTTCTCTTATTATATCACTACTTCAAAAGTTTCGGAAGGTTTTGTACCGTCTATCCTTTGTTAACGCTGCATATATTTCAATGCTTAAGATAGTATTAAGAGACGATCAGCAGCGAAGAAAATGTTTTGTGAGGTCATAAGTTGCGTTAAGCAAAGAGAGGGATGGACTTAACACAAACAACGAGAGAAATATTATTCAACGGAGTGTGGGGACTGTTACCTGCCCATCTTGCAGGTCATATGGATGAGGTGGCACTATTGAAAGTAAAGGTAGGTGAGAAGCGCTTAACTCGTTTTTTTATTTTCTATCATTATGAAAAAAGGAGGTAATAGTATATGAAGCTTGTTAAGGTTATTTTAAGGCCAGAAAAGACATATGAATTAAAAGATGTACTCTACGGTTTGGGATATCATGGGATCACGGCAAACCAAACCACAGGGTTTGGTGAGCAGAAAAAGACGATTAAGCAGGTGTATCGGGGGAGGGTATACGAGCAGAGGGTTGATGCAGTTAAGAGGGAAGAGCTGGAATTTGTTGTACCGGACGATAAGATAGAAAAGTTGATTGAAACTATCAGAAATGTTGCCAGAACCGAACAGGGAGGAGACGGGAGAATCTATGTAACACCCCTGGAGGATTCGATACACATTCACTCTGGCGATAAACATTTGGGTGACCCAAGTGAAAAAGAGTTAGCCAGTGATGAAATACATTAATATTACATGTTGGCTGAATGAGACCATTTTAATTGCTAACGAATTTTTCTATCTGAGGGTATTGTTTTTCTTATTCTGGTTATTGTTATATTTTGCACTCTTTTACTTAAGAAAAACTTCGTTATTAGTAACCACTTTTTATTACTGTTTTTAGATGAGACCCTTGTTTTCCCCAGAGGTTTTAGGCTGACTTTATACAAGATAGTGGGGAATTTTAATGGTAAATTACCGAAAAGCCTATCAATGATTGGTTCAATTGCTCCATTTCTCAATCTGTAGTACCTCTTTTTGGAGTTGACAGAGTATCGAAGAAGTGCAGAAATGATCGTTTAATCTTAAGTGCCACTATATCATCAAGAAAAGAGGATAAATATTTTTCGATTGATAGATTCTATGGAACCAATAATTGTGGTAATGGCTGATACTAGCCGATTATTCGTCGCTGTTCTTTAGCGGGTAGACTATCAAATCTTGATGAAAAATAGAACTATTTTTGAGGCGAACTGAAAGTTTGGGGTTTAAGGTGTGAATCAAGATTTTCATACAATGTATTGTATCATCAGTTCTTAAGGCAAATGATTTACTTGGATTCTCCGTAAATTTGAAGCATACTCCTGTTTAAAGTTAGGGTACTGCCAAATAATTACCACAAGGGGTCTTTTTGGCATCAGTGTTGCTAAATTTTCGTATAAAACTGAATCTGATTTATCAGTTTTATCTCAGGTAAATTTTGTCGGTGTAAATTCAAGGCATTCGGCTTTCGATAGTCTTAAAAGGGCGCTTTTACCTCTCCTAAAGTCCGATAAGCTGTTTGCCGATGCCTTGTCTTTACCTTAAAACAATCTCGCTAAATGAGTGCATATTTTTATATTGCATATTTTATATAATAAATAATGTTGGTAATTTTTAGAAGAATAGTGGCTCAAGGAAATTTTTATAATAATAATTTACTTGATTTTATTAATATAACTGTTTAAAATCAGCCACATTTAGTGTTGTGTTTCTGCCGGTGGTACGTTTCGAGGGAAACCGTTTCCTCTGTTCTTTCGGTGTTGAACTGCCACATTTATGTTTCCTAACAGCTTTTTATTCCATTGCAGTTTTCGGACTATGGCTTTGTGGTATCGTAATCAAAGGCACATTCGGTGTAATTCTGGAGCTGGTTTTAATCCGAGGTCGATATAAGATTGTATGAGACGAGAATAGAGTCCTATTAGATAGTTGCGATCTGATGGGAGTGATTTATTTTGTACGAGATCTGCTCGTTGTCATTGGGCAGGCACGTGTCACCCACGACTTGCACGTGTGAGTAACCTGATGCTTTTTTAGCTTATTTTTTTAGTGATTGGGGAGGAGTGTTTATGTATAAGAAATCTTTGTTGTACCTGCCGCTATTTGCGGTTCTTGTATTGTCGCTTGGTAGCGTTTCGTTCGCACAAGAGGCTACGAGGGAAGCTATGAAGGCAGAGTTGAAGGAGGAGTTAAAGGCAGAATTGTTGGAAGAGATTAGACAAGAGATGCTTCAAGAGGTAGCCGTAGAGACAAAGGCTGATGTGCAGAGGGCTGCCCGTGAAGCAACGATTGGTTTTAGGGAAGAGCTGAGGACCGAGATAATTGAGCAGTCGAGGACGGCACAAACTTCTTCCATCAGATCTGAGATAAGAAAGTGGGCTGAGGAGTCTCCGTTCCTGAGCGCTTTCAAGGATGTTACCTTGAGCGGTTTTGTTGATGTTAACTACCTGTATAACTTTGATCTCCATGGTGATGCGGCGACTAGACAGAATTCTCTCACTACCGGTGCAAACGGCGGCGTTAACTTTATTGGTGAGAATGATAATGACTCGTTCACCTTTCAGAGTTTTGCGCTCTTTTTTGATAAAGCGGTTACGGACGAACATCCAATCGGTTGGCAGGCACATATGTATATGGGTGAGCTTGCAAAGAGGATTACCTTTTATGGTGAAACTTCAACCTTTTCGACAGATGGAGGTGGTGGTACAAACGATCTTGACAGGGACGATATCTTTACCATATCTGCTGCCAATATATCCTGGGAAGCACCAATCGGGAAGGGTATCACCTTTACGGCTGGAAAGATGTACACCTGGATAGGTCTCGAATTGGTAGAGAACATTAATAACCCCAATTACCAGCACGGTATCCTCTATAATAACGCAATCCCTTTTACCCATACCGGTGTAAGCATGGACCTGTCGAACTTTATGCCTGAAGGTCTTACCCTGAAACTCTACGGTGTAAATGGATGGGATTCGTTTATTGACAATAACGAGTCGAAGTCATTTGGATGGTATCTCTCCTATGAGCCAAATGAAGATTTGTTCTTCTCTCTGGCCGGGATCCATGGAAACGAGGGTTGGGAGCAGAGAACAGGGGCTACCGTATCCGACCAACGTAGAGATACAAATGGTGGGCTTACCCAGATGGTTGACTTTATCGCCTCATGGCAAGCAACCGACAAGCTAAAATGGATGTTAAACATCGATTATGGTGTTGTAGAGGATGGTGTAGCTAATCTCGCTGCTGATGGTACAACAGTCGTAGGAGCAAGTCAAGGTCATTGGTGGGGTGTTGCAGGTTACGGTATCTACGACTTTACTGACCGGTATCAGCTTGCAACGAGATTGGAGTATTTTGATGATGCTGATGGGATGAGATTCTTTGGTCAGACAATGTGGGATTTTACCGCTACCTTTAATATAAGGTTGCACGAAAATCTTCTCCTCAGGCCTGAGTACAGGTTCATCCACTTTAATGAAGATACCGTTGGTACTGCAAGAGGTCATGCTGAAGGAACATCTGGTTTGGACGATGATGCACACATTGCAGGTATCGGTATTGAATACGTTTTTTAATACTGTCTATATGATTTTTTCAGCCTGATTGAGGGTGTATTTGTTTTATTGAGAAGGTTGGATGATATTTTGATGTACAAAGCGATTACCGTCTTTTTCAAGTCGGTAATCGCTTTTTTTTGTAGTTTACATTCCCTCTGAAGGGGGGATGTCCTTCACAATTTCTTCTACTTTTTTCAAAGCATAACTCCTGGCAAAAAATTGATATTTTCACGTTGCTAGGTAAAGCTTGACAAAAAATTGTGTTATTGATACCATTTTCTTTTGCTTTTTCCTACCGCATAGGTACCAGTTGGGTCAAAATTACAGCTCACACAAAACAGTACTGTATTTCCCTTTGTATTCACTTTGTGCCTCGCAGTTTTGTTCAGTAATCACTTTGAAGTTAAGGTCTTAAAGTATGGATGTCGTTCGCAGCATACAAGAAATGCAATTAATGGTGAATACAATAAAATATAAGAAGTATTCAGTAGGTTTTGTGCCTACGATGGGGGCACTCCATGAAGGACATCTTAGTCTATTGCGAAGTGCAAGAAAAGAGTGCGATAAACTCATCGTCAGCATTTTTGTAAACCCAATGCAATTTGATAGAGAAGATGACCTGGCAACCTATCCACATCAGTTGGAAGCTGACATTGAAATTTTAAACAGCGAAGATGTAGACATTGTTTTTGCACCTTGTAAGGAGGAGGTCTATCCGGAAGGATTTTGTACTTATGTTGAACAGGATAAACTTACTGAGAAATTATGTGGCAAGATGAGACCAGGTCATTTTAAGGGTGTTGTTACCGTTATAACCAAATTCTTCAACATAATCAAACCTGATAGGGCCTATTTTGGACAAAAAGATTACCAACAGAGCGTAATCATCAAACGGCTTGTCCAAGACTTGAATATGGAAATAGATATTGAAGTGCTTCCTATTATGAGGGATAAAGAGGGGCTGGCCTTGAGTTCCAGGAACGGATACCTCCGCTCTGATGAACGTATGAAGGCGCTCTCTCTTTACGAGGCACTATTAAAGGCCAAGTCTCTCGTAAAGGGCAATGAGAGGAGAGTAAAAGTGATAAAAGATGAGATGGAAAAGATAATTCATAATTGGAGAGATACAAGAATTGATTATGTATCTCTCGTAGATCCTGCGACATTAGAAGAAAAAACCGAGGTCAACGGAACGGTAGTTGTGGCTTTAGCTGTATGGATAGGGAACACAAGATTAATAGACAATATTGTTTTGGATGGTTGAAACTTGGTTGTATAGAATTTACATTGTAAATAAACCAACTAAAAAATTACTAATGATGTTCCCTGGGTTTTGCCTGAGGGCAAAACCATCCTTTGGGGATATAACACCCTCCCTAATCCCCCCTTAAAAGGGGAATTGAGTTGGCGATGAGTACTATTTAAACTTTAAATAAGAATATAGAAATATGATTTCTCATTTGCGAAGCAAATACAAGAAATTAGCGACAGAAGGAGCTAATTTCTATGCTTAGGACCCTGTTTCATATACCGATACCCCTCATTGGAAAGAGCATCCCCGTATACGCTTACGGCTTTATGCTTATGATTGGGTTTCTTGTAGCCCTCTATGCTGCACGTATGAGAGCAAAGCGGGAAGGACTTAAACCGGAATATATCTCGGATCTTGGTATCTACCTTATTTTTGCCGGTATTGCTGGGGGGAGATTATTCTATGTTGTCCAGAATTTTAACCTCTACAAAGATAACTTGTTGGATGTATTAAAGATATATCAAGGTGGATTAGTCTTTTATGGTGGATTGCTTGCTGCCACTATTACCTTGATAGTTATTGTGAGATGGAGGAAACTGCCGCTACTGTTCACCTTTGACATAATTGCACCTTCTATCGCAATGGGATTGTTTTTTGGTCGGATAGGATGTTTTCTTAATGGATGTTGTTGGGGTGATGTGTGTGATCCAGATATGTGGTGGGCTGTCAGTTTTCCCAAGAGTGTAGATTTGAATAATATGATCGATGGAAGTCTAGCATTTGTAGACCATCTTGAAAAGGGTTTGATTGATGTTTCAGATGATCATTCCCTGCCTGTTCACCCAACACAGATCTATTCATCATTGGGCAATCTTGCGATCTTTTTTATAGCAAATGCCTTTTTCAAATATCGTAAAAGAGATGGTGAAATAATGATTGTCTTCTGTATGTTGTACTCTGTACTGCGTTTTTGCATGGAAATTTTAAGGGATGACAATCCTCCTCTCTTTGACGGTTTGACAATCTCGCAAAATATAAGTGTTCTGGTATTTATCGTTATGGCGGCACTTTTTTTCGTTGGGAGAGTTAAAAAGGGTGGAGGGGGGCAATAGTTTTGTAGACAAGCAGTTGTGAATTTTCTCTGTGGCCTCGCATTATATATGGTGTATAGCGGAACTATTTGCTCCCAATTCGTACAATCTGGAAATCTTTTTTTCATCTATGAGAATATGAAAATGAACGTATGAATCTTCAAACGTTTGATTTAGTACCTTACTGTTGCAGTGGATGAAAGCCAGCAACTTTCCATTGCTTGCGCTACAGATTAGTTTGATATCCTTACGCTTTTTATTTGTGAAACAAACAATCTCTTTTTTGAGTTTTTCTACCCCCTGCCCTGTACGAGCTGAAATCGTTACGGTATTATCGAACTTGCTTTGAAAGTAGGTGATTATTGATGAGTCGTGTGAGACATCGACTTTGTTAAGTACGGTAATCATTGGTTTTTTATCACTACCAAGCTCATTGAGCACCTGATATACTGCCTTGACCTGCTCGGTTGAGTCAGAAGCACTCACATCAACGACATGCAATAAAAAGTCTGCCCACCGTACCTCTTCAAGGGTTGCAAGAAATGAAGAGATTAAATGGTGGGGGAGATTTCTGATAAATCCAACTGTGTCGCTTATAACAATTTTATTGCCGCGCCCCAATTGACACAGGCTAGATTTAGTATCAAGGGTTGCAAAAGGTTTATCCTCTACAAATACCTTGGCACCCGTTAATTTGTTCATGAGCGTTGATTTGCCGGCATTTGTGTATCCCACTAGCGAAACTTTCGTCAACTCTCTTCTTGATCGTACCTGACTTGTTCTACGCTGTTCGATTTGACGTAGCTTTTTCTTCAAGGCTACTATTTTTTTTGAAATGATCCTGCGGTCAACCTCTAATTGCTTTTCACCGGGTCCTCTTGTTCCGATACCACCCTCAATGCGGGAGAGGTGAGTCCACATACGCTTTAAGCGAGGTTTTGTGTACTCTAGCTGCGCAAGTTCTACCTGAAGCTTTGCCTGAGCAGTTTTTGCCCTTGTGGCAAAGATATCCAAAATTAGCTCACTCCTATCAATAACCTTGGTTTCGATAATTTCTTCTAAATTCCGAACCTGTGCAGGGGCAAGATCGTCATCACAAATTACCACATCCGCGCTCTTCCCCTTACATAAGCGAGCAAGTTGTTGTGCCTTTCCTTTACCTATGTAATAGTGGGGATCAACTTTGTAACGTTTTTGTATAAGAGCATCCAGTACGTTTGCGCCTGCTGTAGTAGCGAGGTTTGTCAGTTCTTCAAGGTGGGTTTCGGAATCATAATCCTTCCCAATAGCTGTATGAAGCAAAATAGCACGTTCCGCCCGTACTGATAAGCCGGTTCTTTTCGATTCTACCATACATTTTACTTATTTTTTATTCACTTCTTTAAACCAAGTTTCTCTGCTTGAAAGCAAACGGTCTCTCCAATTCTTTTCCGTTATTTTGCCAGAAGTGCTGATTCACTCTTTGGATACTCTTTGTTCATTACACCCAATTTATCTTTTGACCATAACGTGATGTCACTTTCAACACTCTTCTTAACATCCGGCAGTATAACTTCAGAGAAAATAATGGGTTAGCGTATGCTAAGAGTATGCATCCATTCGTTGCGCATCTATCAAGTCTGAATGATGCTTTTATCATGGAGCTTTTTGATTGTCAAGGAAAATAATCATATATTTTCCTTGATTTAAACTGCTATCCTTATTAGATTAAGCTTTTAAATCGAGAACGATTTTCCATTACCATTATATAATGATGATATAGAGAAATGAACAAAATGAACGCACTGATTGCACTGCCTGCTTTCAATGAGAAAAAATACGTTAACGACTTAATATCACAGATCAAGGAGTACGATTTAGATATTCTTGTAATTGATGATGGGTCAACTGATGGTACTCAAAAATATTTGTCAGAGATTAGTGATATTAAGCTGATTACCCATCCTAAAAATTTAGGATATGGTTATACCATAATCGATGCATTTAAATATGGAATTTTAGCGGGATATGAGTATTTGGTTACTATGGATTGTGACGGACAACATATGCCGGATGAAATACCCACGTTTCTAGACCATATTTCCAAGTATGATATAGTGTCCGGATCGAGGTATTTCATATCGGATGAATACAGTCAGAACATTCCACCGGATAGGTATGCAATAAACAGGAAAATAACCGAAGAGTTGAACAAAATGACTAATCTCAATTTAACCGATTCATTTTGTGGTTTTAAGGCTTATAAAGTCTGCGTGTTAAAAAAAATGAATCTTACCGAAAATGGTTATGGAATGCCTTTACAGTTATGGATGCAGGCATGGAAATTGGGATTACATATTAAGGAGATACCTGTTAGGCTTATTTACAATGATTCATCAAAACGATTTGGTGGACAATTGGATAATCCTGTAACTAGGTTGGAGTATTACCGGGAGATCATGATAAGTGAGATGAGCAGAGAGACAGCAAATGTGGTAACAGTATAAGTCACAAAATTTCATTGAGTTTTAGATGCAAATGAGAATAATGTCGTCAAATTCTTTCTATAGTGAAAAACGGAGACAAATGGTACAACAGCAGTTGATTAACAGGGGGATAGTCAATGAAGAAGTGCTGGATGCTATGAGGAAAATACCACGACATCGTTTTGTACCAGTAGAGCTGTGGGATAGGGCGTATGACGACTCTCCCTTACCAATTGATGAGGGACAGACAGTTTCACAACCCTACATGGTCGCCTATATGGTTGAGGCACTATCACTTAAAAGTGACGACAAAATTCTTGAAATTGGTACGGGTTCAGGTTATCAGACTGCTGTACTTGCTGAAATATTGGACAACATTTATACGGTTGAAATAAGGCCTCAACTGGCGGAAAAGGCGATGGTGCTTCTGGCTGAACTTGGATATGGGGAGAGGGTACACTCTCACGTTGCAGATGGAAACTTCGGATATGCTGAGGAGGCTCCCTTTCAGGGGATAATTGTCACTGCGGCTACCTACGACATACCGAAGCCATTGATTGAACAACTATCAGAAAAGGGTAAGATTATTATACCCATAGGTAATCGAGAGCAGCAAGTATTAGTGAGAGCTACAAAGACAGAGGAGGGGGTGATAACGGAACAGCTCTTTGGCTGCATTTTTGTCCCGTTGGTACGAAAAGATATTGAGTATAATTAGATTGTAGTGGATTTTCATTTCACTATTTATAAATGAAATCGAGTTCTGAATTCAGAAAAACAGATTGTGGGTACATCTATCAGGCCAATGTATACCCCACCTGACATATGCATCTCTTTTATGATTGCCAGTTTATTACTCAAGTTTGACACAATTATACCCATCATCTATTAATTCGTTCGGCAACATGACAAGCATATTATCCGTGGAAACTCCGGTTCCTTGTAAATGGGTTTTCAAACAAAAAAAAGCATAAGTGAGAATTCCTTGACATTCAACCTGACAGATGAGGAGTAAGAATGAGAGGACACAACGTAAAGACAAATTTTAGTTTATGGGAGTCTACCGTTTGTTCAATAGGAGTGATTTTCGTGCTCTCCCATAGAGTTGTCCATAAATCACGTTAATCGATGAGTGTACAATGCGGTTCCCAAGCACTTTATATACATGTTCCCTTTTGCGAGAGAAAGTGTCTATACTGTGATTTTAATTCGGTAAGTGTGAAACCGGGATTAGTCGAGGAGTATCTTGGGGCAATTGAGAACGAGCTTCGCTCAAGAGCCAAAGGGTATCCTTTCAGGACTATCTTTATTGGTGGAGGTACACCAACTGTTTTGCAAGAAATGCAACTGGAGAGATTGCTTCGCACTATTTCTGAGTCTATTGATGACTCACAGCTTGTTGAATACTCAATCGAAATAAATCCGGGAACATTGAGCGATAGCAAGATAGAGATAATAAAGAAAAGCAGGATTAACCGCATAAGCCTTGGTGTCCAAACATTTTGTGATGTCTATTTACAGTTGCTTGAGAGAATCCATACTGCAGAAAAGGCAAAAGACACTTTTTTACTTCTCCGAAAAAACGGATTCAGCAATATAAACATTGATCTTATCTATGGGTATCCTGGGCAGACCCTCGGTGAATGGAAATTAGACTTAGAAGAGTCCTTAAAATTGGGACCTGATCATATTTCTGCTTATTGCCTATCTTACGCGGAGGGAACACCTCTTCTGAGATTAATCGAGTCAGGCATCATGAAGAGACTTGAAGAGGAAGAGGAGTTGATGATGTATGAATGTTTGAAGGAGACCCTTAAAAAGAGCGGTTTTTTGCATTATGAGATATCAAATTATGCGAAAACAGGTAAAGAGTGTCTGCATAACATCTTCTACTGGAAGAGCATGGAGTATGTGGGTATTGGTGCCGGGGCATTTTCCTATCTTAATGGTGAAAGGTTTAGTAATATACGGGGCGTGGAAGAGTATGTTTCA
Organism: Candidatus Scalinduaceae bacterium; assembly: GCA_965222815.1. GTDB lineage: Bacteria > Planctomycetota > Brocadiia > Brocadiales > Scalinduaceae > SCAELEC01. The sequence goes on along the minus strand of CBDCUS010000014.1, from coordinate 818,575 downwards.
ACTGTTAACACTCAAGGCAACTTGGTAAGCTTTGCTGAGAGACTTTCTCGGGAAAGGAGAGCATCAGAGATACTCATCATGGCTCTCAGAATGACCCGTGGAATTTCAAGAAAAGAGTTTAGAGAGAGGTCGGGCTTTGATCTTATGGAGCTTTTTGAACGACAGGTAAATAGCCTAGTCAAAACAGGCCTAGTCAATCTCGATGATAAAAGGGTGAGGTTGACTACGAGAGGGACTTTACTGGCTGATTCGGTAATGTTGGAGTTTGTGTAACTGTGGGTTTCACAGTTTGGGATGGATGGGACCCACTGAACAAAAAAGAGTTAAGCGAATAAGGACATTCTAAAGATGCCCTTGTGAGACGGATTTAGTAGAGGAGTGAGGGAATTGATAAATGCCACTGATATTAGAAAAGGACTCATTATTAACGTTGACGGAGAGCTCTATTCTGTATCCGATTTTCAACATGTTACCCCGGGTAAGGGTCGTGCTCATATGCAGGTGAGCATGAAGAGTCTGAAATTGGGAAATGTAATCCAAAAGCGTTTCAGATCTACAGACAAGGTTGATGATGTCTTTCTTGAGCATAAAGAGATGGAGTATTTATATCAGGATGGAGATGGGTACTGCTTTATGGACACGGAAACCTACGATCAGATTCTTCTTTCAAAGGAAGTAATCGGAGAAAAGATGCCATACGTGTCTGAGAATTCCAAAGTTGATGTCTCATTTTACGAGGGGAATCCTGTATGGGTTGAATTACCAGCATCGGTCAGTTTAAAGATCGTTGAGACAGATCCTGGGGTGAAAGGTGATACCGTTACCAATGTCTTTAAACCGGCAAAATTGGAAACTGGATATGTTGTAAAAGTCCCAATGTTTATAAATTCTGGTGAACGTATCAAGGTGGACACCCGTACCGGGCTTTTTCTGGGGAGGGCATAACAGGTTCTCTGGTTATACAAAAGGATGATCCAAGAACAACCTTTTTTTAGTCCGCTATTATCTCGGTAATCACAACTAAGCAATCATGAAGATAAGTATAGAAGAATCGATCCACTCTTATGGTAAAAAAATAGATAATCTCTTAAAGGAATTTATTCCTCCTGAGAGGGATGACCATTTGAGTGAACCCATCTGGCACCATCTACGTACTGGTGGAAAACGTATCAGGCCTGCCATATGTCTTATTACATGCGAAGAGTTAGGCGGTAACCCCGATGATGCTTTGCATTTTGCTTTAGCAATAGAAATCTTGCATAATATGTTTCTCCTCCATGATGATATCGAGGATGGTGATACGATGAGGAGAGATCAACCGACGGTTTGGGTAAAGTATGGAATCGCAAATGCGGTCAACTCTGGAGATTATTTACTCGCCCGAGCCTATCAAAGTGTCCTCGCGAGCCCAATATCGTTGGAAAAAAAGATGAAGCTCATTGAGATTTTTACGTTGACATATGAGAAGACAGTAGAGGGCCAAGCACTGGACATTAATGCGAGAGCCGCCAGAGATTTTAGCGTGAAAAGATATCTGGATATGGTAGAATTGAAAACTGGATTCTATCTAGCCTGTGGTATGGTTGGAGGTTCAATTGTTTCAGGAGGTTCGGACAAAGTAGTCGATAAAATTTGGAAACTTGGCAAACTTATGGGTCCCGCTTTTCAGATCAAGGATGATCTGATCGATCTGACAAAAGGGAAAGGGCGGGGAGGCGTGGTCGGCTCTGATATTAAAGAGGGGAAGGCGAGCTTCTTATATGCCTACACCTATGCACTTGCAAACGACGAAGACAAAGAGATCCTTGCTGGGGTTATGGCAAAAGAGAGAGAGGCGACGACCGAGAATGACATAAAAGAGGTATTGGGAATTTACCGAAGATACAGTGCTTTGGAGAGTGCGCAAGATTATGCAGAAGATTTAACAAAACAGGCAAAATCTCTGGTAGATGAAATTCCCGTTCATAACAAAGGAGTTTTCCGGGAGATTGCGAACTTCATGATTGAGCGTATGTCTTAGCATATCTGTAATGGTATCTGTTTACAACTTACTATTTATTATACGAACGTTGAGGATATTGTATGGAAAAATTTTACAACTTAACACGGAACTCTATTTTCTTTCTTCTCTTCTTGGTTTTACTCACCTATGGCTGTGGAAATGATGTTCCTGTGTCTGAGAACACGGTTTTCGAAGAAATTGTCAAAGAGGAGGAGAAAGAGAAGGTAGAGGAGAAACTACCTGATTTGGGTAACACTGATGCGGAAGCGTATTATAAACTGGGGATTGATACCATCAAAAAGGGGAATTTCGATTTGGCCCTCCAGGCGTGGAATAAAGCGATAGAGATAGACCCGTTAATGGTAAAAGCGTACAATTATTTAGGACGTGCATATTATACACGCGGAATGATGGACGAAGCAATTGTTGCTTATCAAAAGGTGTTGGAGCTCGCTCCGGAAGATCCCAAGGGGTATATTAATCTCGGCATAGCCTTTCGATACAATGAGATGTATGATGAATCACTTGAAGTATTACAGAAGGCTATTGAGATAAACCCGATTTCTGCTATTGCATATGATGAGATCGGTTCAGCGTTATTAAAAAAAGAGAAGTACGATGAGGCGATAGAGGCATATAAGAATGCTGTAGCCATTGACCCCAAATTTCCACAACCCCACAACAATCTTGGTGTTGTATACCTTTTGAAGGGGATGGCAAAGGACGCTTCTGCTGAATTCGAACTGTTCCAACAACTATCAGCCGAGAAAAAAGCAGAACAGGCAAAGATAATGGGCGGTGGACATTGAGAGTTGCCTTGGAACAAAATTAACGTATTTGGTGTTTTTCTATGAATAAACCCATTGCATGATGGTTCGGTTTTGTCTTAGCAGCTGTTTCCTAGTGGAGAGGTACTTTACTACAATGAACCAACTTCACTAGACAAATTAGGGGCGAGTCATGAGACTCAATAATTCTATTTAGGTGAACACGTTTTTTTTGGAGATAAAGAGAGGTATTTATGAGTAAGGGCATGTTTATCATTTTGCTGCTTTCGTTCGTTACTTTTTGTTTTATGGGTGTTAGCTATGCAATGAATGAAGAGCAGGAGCATTTCGATAAAGGATATGACAAACACATAGACAAGCATACACACCGTATGAAGGAAGATGACAAAAAGATCATACACTACAATAATCAAATTGAGTCTAACCCTGATGATGTAGATGCACATTTCAATCTTGGTATTTTGTATGGGAATAAAAGGAGATATAATGACGCTGAAGTTGAGTATAAAAAGTCTATCAGGATAAAACCTGATTTTATTGAGGCGCGAGTCAATTTGTCACTACTCTACGCTGAACAGGAGCGATATAACGAAAGTATTGAAGAGCTTCGAAAGGTACTCAAAATTGACCCAAAAAATGCTGAGGCTTACCGGAACATTGGTCACGCCTATTTTAGGATGGGTTTTCTTGACAAGGCTTTAGCTGAACTAGAATCGGCACTTGATATAGCCCCAAATAGTGCAGAGATCCACTACTCTCTTGAAAATGTTTATTATGGTATGGGGATGTACGATAAAGCAATTTTAGAACTTAAGAAGTCGATCGAACTTGATCCAAATTTTAAGGAAGCCTACAATAATCTTGGATTTATCTATTATGAACGCGGAATGCATGATGAAGCCATAAAGGAATTTCAGAAGGTACTGGAGATCGATCCAAAATTTGTTGAGGCGTATAGTAATATTGGCATGATTTATTGTGAAAAGGAGATGTTTGACGAGGCGATAACCATACTTCTCAAGGCCATAGAGATAAACCCTACATTTCCGGACGCCCACAACAACCTTGGTTTTGCTTATTGGAATAAGGGTATCAAGGATAAGGCAATGCGTGAGGTGTCGATATATAAAGAGTTGAGTGGGGGGTTCTAAGAGAAACGGTTACTGTTTCAATCTGCAAAATAACCGGTTTTAACCACTTAATATAAAGAAAATATTCTTGACGCATGCATATGAGAGAATATAATCAATTAGGGGAGATTCAAAGCTCATTTATATAATTGTACGGTAAGCTTGTTATTTTAGCTCTATGAACGCTATGTTGGAAATCGCAATAACTGAAGAAAAAGAGGATAGCTTTTCCCACGTTATCAATCTTCTTGAAGAGGCTAAAGGTTTTTTTTATCGAGTTGGTGATGTAGCGATAGAAAAAAAGGTTGTAGAAATGGCGTCTCAGATGAGGGAACCTCTCTATATAATAGTTGCTGGCGAATATAATGCAGGAAAATCTAGCTTTATTAATGCACTGTGTGGAGAAGAGATTTTACCAGCAGGACCAACACCCTCTACACACAAAATTACCCTGCTCACGTATGGTGATAATGTCTCTTCTGAGGAGGTTGATGACCATCAGTGTCGGATGACCTATCCACTCGAAGCGCTGAAGGATATTACTATCGTTGACACACCCGGAACGAATTCAATAATTACAGAACATCAAACGATAACGGAAGGTTTTATCCATAGAGCGGAATTGGTCCTTTTTGTTACTTCTGCAGACCGCCCATTTACGGAAAGCGAAAGGCTGTTTTTACAGCTTCTCAAAGGAAAGTGGGGGAGAAAGCTTGTAGTCATACTGAATAAGATCGACTTAAAGACCGAAGAGGACACGAATGAAATATTGCCCTTTATTGAGAAGAATTTTTATCGAATCTTTGGTTTTGAACCAAAGATCATTAAAATGTCAACAAAGGAAGCATCTATTGCGAAAGATTCTAAAGATAAAGAGTTGTTGCGTAGAAGCAACATTGAAGAGGTGGAAGACTTTATCTATGACAAATTAGATTTTGAGACAAAAATGGATCTAAAGATCTTGAGTCCGCTTCAATACCTATTAAATATCTTAAGTGATCGAAAAGATATTCTTGATAGAAAGGTAAAGCAATGTAATACCGAAATCAAGAATGTTGAGATGTTCGAGAAACGGTTGGAAAACAAAAAAGAAGATATGCGAGAGTATCTTGTTAAGTATCAAACCGAGATTCAATCAATTTTCTCACGATTGAAAGAGAAAGTTGATAGCTTTTTGAATTACTATGTAAACATACGGTCGGTAATTGCCATGAAATTTTCACGAGACAAGATCGATGAAAAGTTTAAACGGGAAGTTTATGGGTTTTCTGGGCCTGGTACTGACTTGGATAGAATTATCAAAGATGCCATTGAGTATATCGACAGAAACAACAGTATCTTGTGGGATATGGCCTACGATTACGTAGAGACAGAGATCGATAATCAACGTAAGGCAAGCGAAGGTGCAATGATTCGGAAGGATCACCACTTCGATAGTATCGGATCTGAAGAGTATGCTAATTTAAAAGAGTATTCAAAACAGTTCCAGGAGCTTGATGGCGAACTAGAGGTGGAGAGGATGCATAGGGTTGTGCAAAACGGATTTATCAATTTCATTGTCTTAGAGGGGCTTGCAATCGGCATTGTCATAAGTTTGACTACCTTTTTGGCATTTATTATTCCGAATGTTATCGGTATCTCAATCACATTGATACTCGCAGGGGTAGGATTTTCGATCTTTCCAATAAAACGGAGAAAGTATCGGAAGGAGTTTTTTAAGCGGACTGATGCCGTATGTGAAAGATTTAACAATTTGATGATGTTTGAGTTTGATAAAGTTGTCGATCGAGTCATCGAGGAGATCGGGAATAAAATTTCCGCTCATAGAGACCACAGATGGTCTGAACGGGAAGAGATAAATCGTCAGATTACTGATTTGAAGTTACTGCACGAACGTACGAAAGAGTTGATACGTAAAAGTAGTCACAACTAACCATCACAGACTTCCTCTGATGTGTCGTGGACAATGTTGTTGCCCGATATTTCTATAAAAATGCAATTTAAGCAGTCTTATCATGAAGTATCTAATTTTTTTTCAACAAATTGGTCTTCTATGCAATAAGGGTGTTTGCTCCATTCTCCCTAGGATAAAAATGAAAGTGTATCTGGCGCTCATTTTTTTTATAACACTTTTTACACTTCTCTTATCCAATTATTCCTGGGCAGCAAAATGTGAATATTGTTCTCAGACAATTCTTGATGACAAAAGATATTGTCATGAGTGTAAGACAAAATTTCTCGAAGATCAAACTGGATCTAAAGCGAGGGAGGAGCATTTTGTAAATGCTCTCAATTCATCGAGAAAGAAGTATAAGAAAGCATTGGCTGATTTGGCGCAATTCTATCTCGATATAGGCTATCCTAATAGGTTGGAGCAGGTAAGAAAAGAGATGAAGGCCCTCAACAAAATTCCGGAATATGAGTACCTTCTGATCATTGAACAGCCAGTTACCATACAGCCAACCCAAAATGTTGAAGAGGCGAATATCCTGTTTGAGGATGGTAGGATGTATAAGAAATCATTAAACATTGTGAACAAAAAGACGAATTTAAATATTGCGGTTAAGCGGTTCAAAAAGATTTTAGACCATTATCCTGAGAGTGACTTGGCAGACGATACTGCGTATGAGCTAGCTGAGATCTTTGAGGGATTCTTTTTTCAGGATTATGAAGTCGCCGTAGAGTATTACATCAAATGTTTTCAGTTGAATCCTAATACGAACAGATCAGCCAGGTTTAAGGCTGCAACGGTCTATGATGAACATCTTAAAGATTATAAAAAGGCCATACAGTATTATGAGTTAGCCCTGAAAACGAGTAAAGATGAGAACATAATAAAGAAAGCCCAGGCAAAGATCACCGAGTTGAGAAAAGAGGGGTATTGATTTCTTGTATCTTCTAAATGCATCATGTATGTAGGGATTGGCTACGATATTCACCGATATGCAAAGAAACGAAAACTGTTTCTTGGAGGTATTCTCATAGATTATCCATTGGGCCTATTGGGTCACTCTGACGCAGACGTCGTATTGCATGCCATCGGTGATGCACTTTTGGGAGCTGCTTCTTTGGGAGATATTGGTGAGATCTTCCCTGATACCGATCCAAATTGGAAGGGGGTATCGAGCCAAATTTTACTTGAACGGATTTTGCAACTCGTAAAAGAGAGAGGCCTGCGTGTGAATAATGTCGATATAACCTTTATTGCTCAAGAGCCCAAAATTGGACGTTACAAGAGTAAAATGGCGGACCGTATATCTGATATATTGAATGTGAGACCTGAACGGGTAAACGTAAAGGCTACCACAACGGAAGGGTTAGGACCGATTGGGAGAGTAGAAGCAGCAGCAGCACAAGCTGTTGTAACATTAATCCAATCAGAAGGTCTGTAGTGCGACAACTCAGTTTTTCAATGAGGCAAAGATGGGAAGGTGATTTGTGACTTTGCTGTTGTTATGGTGAGAGCTTAGGCATGAAGAGACCATGACGATCCGATGTTTACATTCTGAAATCTTTCATGTAAAACGGTCCGCTAGAAAGAATGCCAGTACGATATTGGAGTATTCATTCAAGAGGCTTTTATAATACGTAATCCACCCATATAAGGTATAAGCACTTGTGGAACTTCAATGGAACCGTCTTCTTGCTGATACGTTTCCATGATTGCGATCATGGTCCTCGGAAGTGCTACTCCAGAACCGTTTAATGTATGCAAGAATTGTACATTACCTTTCTCATCTCGGAAACGTATAGAACATCTTCTCGCTTGGAAATCTTCAAAATTACTACAAGAGGAGACTTCGAGGTACTTATTCACTCCAGGTGACCAGGCCTCAATGTCGTAACATTTTGTAGCGGCAAAACTCAGATCACCCGAACACAACTCAATTACCCTGTATTGAAGGCCGAGTAACTGCATTACCATTTCCGCTGCCGACACAAGATTTTCAAGCTCTTGGTATGAGTTTTCTGGCCGTACAAACTTTACGAGTTCCACTTTGTTAAATTGATGCACCCTCATCATACCACGTGTATCCTTTCCATGTGATCCCGCTTCACGTCTAAAACATGCGGTGTAAGTGGCGTAGTTAATTGGAAGGTCTCGGTATGATAATATCTCGTTTGCATGGACATTGGTGACGGGAACTTCACCAGTAGGGATAAGAAAAAGTTCCTCATCTGAAGTCTTATACATATCCTCTTCGAGTTTTGGTAATTGTCCGGTACCAATCATGGCAGTTCTGTTTACAAGGAAGGGAGGTATTATTTCAGTGTATCCGTGTTCTCTCGTATGAAGGTCTAGCATAAAACTGTAGAGGGCACGCTCCAGCATCGCACCGGCACCTTTATAGAGGGTGAAACCTGCCCCTGTAATTTTTGATGCCCTCTCGAAATCTAAGATATCCAGTGACTTACCTAGCTCCCAATGTGGGAGAGGTGTAAAGGAGAACTCCTTCTTCTCTCCCCAACTCTTCACCTCGATATTTGACTCTGGGTCTGTCCCTATAGGAACATCATCGGCTGGAATATTGGGAATTCTGAGGAGCATGTTGTGTATCTCTTCCGATGCCTTTTTTATCTTGCCTTCTAACTGTTTAATATCATTTGATACACCTTTCATTTCCTTGATCAAGGTTAAGGTCTCCTCTTCTCCAGACTTTAATCCGCTAATCTGTTTCGATGTTGTCTTTCTTTTGTGTCTTAGCTGCTCACACTCATATAAAAGCTTCCTGTGTCTTGAATCTAGTTCCTGTAAAGATTCTACGTTGGTCTTTTCATTTTTATTTACTATGGCCCTTTTTACTTTTTCGAAATCGTGCCGAATAAGATTTATATCAAGCATCTTAAAAATTGCTCCTTGTATCAATTCTTTAAAAGTGCAAACTCTGTAAATGTGTTACGATAGATTATAAAGTCCGTATTTATCAAAACAGACAGCGCCGGAAACAACGCTAAAAATACAGTGCGATTTTTGGGAAAAAAAACGGTCAAAAAAATTTTCATAATTATCTTCAGGAAGTTGGATGACCGTGATGTCTGCGTTAAATCCCGGTTCGAGTTTACCAATACGTTCTGCTAATCCCAACACCGTTGCACCACCAATAGTACCCATTGAAAAAATGTCTTGTGGATCTACACCATTCTCTTCATTGTAGAGGTATTTCATCTCATCAAGGATGCTGAGCGAGTCATTACTTGCAAGACTATCTGTTCCTAATGCTACGTTGACATTTTGATTGATAAATTCTAGAAACGGGTGGTTCTTGTGTTGAAAATAGTGGTGACTTTTCGGGCAAAATACTACTCGAGCGTTAGCATTCGTTACCATCATGAGCTCTTTTTGCGAAACATAGTTGCAGTGGACAAGCAATACCTTACTGTTCAAAATTCCCATATTACCGAGATATGCTATTGGTCTTAAACCTGGCTCGACCCAGTTATTCAACATATTGAGTTTACTGAGCAAACATGCTAAATTACCCGTTCCTTTTGTCAAAAACTCTATCTCCTCATCTGTTTCACCGATGTGTGTTGAGAGAGGTATCTCCAACTCGTCTGACACGTTTCCACACTGTGTATAAAGTTCATTTGAAACCGTGTATGGTGCATGGGGAAAGATACCGATCTTAAGTAGCGTGTCTCTTTTGGTACAATGAATCATTGTCTTGAACTCTTTGATAATTTTCTCTGTGCCAGAGGGGTCAAAGTCTATTACCTCATAAAATACAACTTTTCTCACTAAACTATTTTGTAGTTCTGCCAAAGAAAAACCATTTCTTGTAACATCAGCTATGGTTGTGGATCCTGCTTCAAGAGATCTACGTATCCCTTCACGTACCGACAAAGTGAAATCGTTCAGTGTCCAGCTCTTTTTTGCCTCTATGATTTCACTAATCCAGTCAGCAAAACTTCCGGTAAAATCGATCTTACCTTCAAGATGTGTCAACTCAAGGTGTGTATGAGCGTTGACGAGGCCGGGTATTATTGCTGAGTTTCCGAGGTCTGTTATACTCCGAAGCTGATATTTAGAAATGTCATTGAAACTCCCGGCAAAACTTATTTTGTTATTACTAATAACGACGGCGCCGTTCTCGATAACGGTATGTGGATCTGTTAACAGATATTTTGCCCTTAAGACGAACATGTCCTTGTTTTGTTTTAACTGGTTTAAGTATTCTCATTGTGTATAAACAGTGAGCAGTGCAAACACACAAAATAGTAGGATTAATGTGGCGCAGGTTTGTACGAAAACTGATCTCTTTTGGTTGAAACAAAAATTTCCAGATATAAAGAGCACATTAGTTTTTGGTCACAACATTCAGAAACCTTTGTTAATTATACGGATCTATTACAAAAACGCAGCAGGCAGGCAATCTTCGATGAAGCATTCATTAGTTAATTGCCTGAAGTTTCACCACAACCCGCTTCTCTTTACTATCTCTGAAGAGTACCAGCTCGATTTCATCTCCCACTTTGTGTCTATCGAGAATCTTAATAAGGTCTGAGCTATCTTTTACTCGTGAACCATCGCATTCAACAATGATGTCCCCCAACTCAATTCTCCCGCCTGGTAGCCGTATTGACTCTTTCAGCCCCGCAGCTTCAGCCGAACTACCTTTATATGTCTGAAGAATACAGACCCCTTCAATACCCCATTTGGCCATGATATGGTCCGGAACGAGAGAGACGCCAAGACCTGGACGCTCTACCCTTCCTGATGTGATTAGCTGTGTGGCAATGCGGTTGATCGTGTCTACCGGAACGGCAAAGCCTACTCCCGCATAGGAACCGCTCGGGCTTATAATAGCCGTATTTACGCCAATCAACCTACCAAAAGAGTCTAAGAGCGGACCTCCTGAATTTCCAGGATTAATTGCAGCATCTGTTTGGATTACATCATGAATATACCGGTTTGTCATTGATTGAATCGATCTGCCCAATGCGCTAATTATGCCAGTTGTCAAAGTAGAGTCAAGACCAAATGGGTTCCCTATGGCAAGCACCTTTTGACCGACACGTAGGTCTTTGGAACTACCAATCATGACAGGCGGTATATCAAGGTTTGTTGGATTAATACGTAAGACAGCCAAGTCATGGTCGGGATCGGCACCTACAAATTCTGCATCAAAACTTTTACCGTTCTGTAGTCTAACGGCCACCTCATCGGCCTTATAGATGACATGGAAATTTGTTACGATATGTCCATCATCATCCCACAGGAAACCGGAACCGGTACCTTGGGGGATTTCTGTAACTGTAAATGAAAAAAAATCTCGTTTCAATCTCTTGTTGGTAATATATACTACAGATGGAGATACCTTTTCAAAGATCTCCATTGTGACTCTCTCTTCTGAACCGAGTTCACCAACAGGTTGTGTAATCGGACGCATTTCAACCTTAGGTTTCCAAAGGGATATGCCTAGAAAGTTGGCGACGACCAGTACCGTTATCACGATTATGGCAACTCTAATCCATTTTGTAAAAGCGTGGTTTGGTGTATGGGGAAGTTTCATCATCTTTAAAATTATGAGACGAGTACATAGTTCGCCGTTGTTAATACTTTAAAAGAATTAATTACCGATATATTGATACTTCTTGCTTCAAGCTTTTTCGCTCGATTGCCATTCACTTGAAATTCAGTTCGTAGAATCGCACAGGGCAGCTCTGGTGACTCCTACCGTTCAGCTTGAAGAGACGAGTCAAAAATGACAAAAAGAGGAGCGCGAAAAAAAGTGAAAATTTTCTTGAACCATAACTTTACAATTTAAACTATTCAGGGTTTAATAGTGCTCGGATCCGAACCGTGTGTGATCTATTAAGATTTTCTGTAACGAAACACTTTATCCCACAATCCCACGTTAATTCATGTAAACATGTGAGATTGTATAAAGAGATGTAAAAGGAGTCAATAATTTTAATTTGAGAAGTGTGGTTATGCGATATCTCTTTATTGAGAGTTAATAATTTATACAGTAATAGGTAAATAGTGAATACCGATCATAAACGTTTTCAATTTTCTTTGAACATCTCTCATGATGATTATTCCGCGTACTATGAAGGGGTGGCAACATCTGTGTTAGTAAGGACTTATTGCGGGAAAAAGGTGAAGTTTCCCGCTTCTGTATTAAGGCAATTCATAAAACAAAATGGAATACATGGTGTGTTTGAGATGGTAGTTGACCAAAATAATAAGTTTGTGAGCGTCAACAAAATCTGCTAATAGTTCGTTTAATCGGTATTGATATAATCATGACTAAAGGGAAAATTGTGTATGCTTATTATCCCTATTCAACCGTAACACTTTTAGCGAGATTTCTGGGTTTGTCTACGTCGCATCCCCGCATAACGGCCATATGATAGGAGAGCAACTGAAGAGGGATCACCGATAGGATAGGAGTGAGTGCATCTACCGTCTCCGGAATAGAGAGAACATGTTCTACCGTCTTTGAGATCTCACTATCTCCCTCGCTCGCAATTGCGATCACTTTTCCACCTCGCGCCCGGATCTCCTCTATGTTACTGAGGATCTTCGAATAGGTAGCGTCCTTTGTGGCGATAAAGACAACGGGCATATTCTTGTCAACCAGGGCAATTGGGCCGTGTTTCATCTCTGCGGCAGGATACCCCTCAGCATGGATGTAGGAGATCTCTTTGAGCTTTAATGCCCCTTCCAACGCAACCGGATAGTTGTACCCCCTCCCTAAATAGAGGATGTTTGAATTGTCTTTATAAATACGCGATATCTCCTCAATCTGTTCATCATTACGAAAGATGGTCTGTACCTGACCGGGTACCTCTTTCAACCTTTCTACCAGCTCTCTGTCCAAATCGCCGGCCTTTCCACTCAGCTGCCTCAAATGCAGCGTGAGCAAAAAAAGCGATACAATCTGCGAGGTAAAGGCCTTTGTAGACGCCACCCCGATCTCTGGGCCTGCATGGAGGAAAATACCGCAATCAGATTCCCGCGCAATACTACTCCCAACGACATTGCAAATCGCAAGAACAGCCGCCCCCTTCCTCTTGGCCTCTCGAATCGCAGCGAGCGTATCGGCCGTCTCACCCGATTGGCTGATGGCTATTATCATGGTGTTCTTCTCAATGATGGGGTCTCGGTACCGAAACTCTGAAGCGTATTCAACCTCCACTGGCATCCCCATCAGCTCCTCAAGCATATATTCTCCAATAAGTCCTGCGTGCCAGGATGTACCACAGGCGACAATTACCGCACGGTTGATGCTCCGTAACAGCTCTCCCTTATCCTGTAAGCCTCCCAAACGAACGACACTATCATCGGTCGTAAATCTCCCCAACATTGTTTCACGTAAGGTCTGTGGCTGCTCATATATCTCCTTTAACATAAAGTGTTCATACCCACTCTTTTGTACTTGATTGGCATCCCACAGGACCTCTTCGATCCGCTTTAATATGGGAAGGCTGTCTATATCGGTAGTTTTCATGGTATCCTTGGTAAGTACCACGAGTTCGCCGTCATCCAGGTAGACAACGTTCTTGGTATGTTCGATAATTGCGGAGACATCGGAAGTGACGAAATACTCTTCGTTGCCAATACCGATGATCAGCGGACTGCCATGCCGGGCCGCAATCAATTTGTCCGGTTCGTCCAGATGGATTACGGCAAGGCCATAGGCCCCTTCAATCTCCTTTAAGGCGTTCCTGACGGCATCTTCAAGGTTCCCTTTAAAATGGCTCTCAACAAGATGGACGATGACTTCTGTATCTGTCTCACTCTTGAGAATATGCCCACTCTCCTCAAGCTTCGTCTTTAAATAGGTGTAATTCTCAATGATCCCATTATGTACAAGGGCAATCTTGTTTGTGCAGTCCACATGGGGGTGGGCATTGTCGTGGGTTGGTGCTCCGTGTGTCGCCCATCTGGTGTGGATTATGCCTATGTTGCTCTCAACACAGTTGTCTCCCAGCACCTTTTCCAGCTCACTGATCCGACCAACGGCCTTGTTACACAGAATCGTGTGGTCCTCTATGACGGCTATGCCTGATGAATCATAGCCCCGATATTCCAACTTCTTTATCCCTTCTACAAGAATGGGCTTCGCCCTGTTCTTCCCGATATACCCAACTATACCGCACATTATTTGTTATTCTCCAGTTGAAAAATTGTTTGATTGATAGGGAATTAGTATCTATTTCTGTTACATGAAGTTATCGGCTTAATCGTCCGGATTATTAGTGAAAACATTGTGATTTGAGAGAGGAAATAGGGTAGCTAGAGAATGATAATGACTGGAAAAGAGTGTATTTTGTGAAGCGCAAATGACTCTACATTTTTTCATTACCATACTCCCGAATTAGCTGCTGAAGTCCCCGATTAATACTTTCCTGCGTCTCATTTTGTAGCTGGATTGATTTTTCCTTAATGCTGCCACCGCTATAATCTGCAGGAAAAAGAGGCTTTAAGACTTTTTCATATATTGTCCCCTTCTTAAAAGTCCAGGAGCTTTTTGGAGTAACATCCAAACCTCCATATGAAGCAATGGGAATAATTGGTAGATTATATTTTATTGCAATACTAAAGAGTCCACGTTTAAAGTCGTTCATTTTATAATCTTTATCTTTTGTTCGGGTACCTTCCGGAAACGCAACCAAATAGGGTGTTAAAGCTCCATTATTACAAACATGGTCTTGTAAGTATTTTGCAGCTTTTCGAAGCTCCCTAGCCGTCATCTTGTCATCCTTGTATATTTTTATCATACCCAGGGTGTCGATACCCTTACCAAAAACCCAAATTTTAAAGAGTTCCTCCTTTGTACAAAAGAGCGATTTTCCACCAATTGTGTACAAGATTGCCGGGATGTCCATTATTGATGTGTGATTTTGACATATTATTGAGGGTTTGTTAATCACATTTTCCTGCCCTAGCACCACAATGTTTACTTTGAGGAATTTTAATAGCTGTTTTGTAAAGGTTTCAGCACGTTTGTATATTAAATCATGAGATCTCTTCCTCACGATGTCATACTCAATTTGGATTCTGCTTTTTGAAATGAGATACGCAATCCCTGGTACTTGGTACAATACTGATTTTGGTGATAATTTTAACATTTCTATGGGCAGAGAAAGACTTTAAAGAGGTAGCAAGCTTTGTCTAAGACCTAACAAAACAAAGGCTTACACATTATATGAGTAGTATTAGCAAATTGACAAAAATAAATAATATCAATCAAAGATTTAGGTGTATACATACGTTGGCAATTCTTTGAGACAGTTTCTATCAGTTAAAATAATAAGATATCAATAATACTAAAGATTATCAAAATCACAAAATGAAAAATATGGTGAAAAATTTTCCTATTGTGACGATAAGCAGTGAAGTTAATAGTCTATAAGATCAGTAATTATTATTATAAAGCTAAAATAGAGGGAAATGATAGATGCAAATAACCTTTAGAATTCTTTGTTTTACCATCAGCATCCTAATCTTGATAATTTTTCCTATAAAACCTGCTTCACTAGTCTTTCGTAATGGGTCTGACTGTGTAAACGCCGGTACAATTAAGAAATTAGTCAAATATCAGATGGCAATTGAACGCATAAAAAACAGACAAACTCGAAAAGGTACCGTTGTTTCAGAACATGTAAATGAGAAAGAAAGCGGTCATACAACAGTCAAGATGTTGGAGATTCCTGAAAATCAATTAACGGATACAATACATCAGTGGAGAGATCTTGGGTATACGATTAATGAGGATACTATCAAAAATGATGAATTTATTAAATATTTAGTGAATCACACTGATATAAGGGCATTTAGCTATACTGCAAAGGTCCCTTTCTTCTTCTTCCTCGTTAAAAAAGAGCTTGCCGAAAAAGTGCTGTATGGAGGTAATATTAAGAAATTTTTTCGAAAAATTTCATTTCCTGGCTGGTTTCGAATTGCCGGTGCATTAGATGAGCAGGGTAATTATAAAAAGGGTTTCGAGCATCTTGCTAATGAAAAGAAAAATCTTATTAGTTTGTTTGAGGGTGTCCTATCTGAGACGGTAAAAGGGAGTTATACGATCGTAGAACTCTTTACCGATGAAAACGGAGAACGAAAGGGGCAATTTAAGTTTTTTAAGAGCTCTGATCTGGTTGAACCCACATTTGTTCAACCCATAGATGTCATGGCTGCATTTGTCTTAATCTATTTAAATCTCGTGGAGGAAGATCCTGGAGATAAAGGCATCAAAGAGGATCTCTCAAAACCTATTATCGAAAGATTGGCTACACGAAAAGATTCTGTACGTGAAATTGCACTCCTAAACCCAAAGAGATAAATTTGAGGAGAAATTTATAAACAATGAACTTCATGTTTTTTTAATAACACTTCCCATATCTTCTCTATCTATATGAACATAAACGTTTGTTGTTTTTGTGCAACTGGTTACCAATTTTATTCTTCTTAATACCTCCTTTACCATCCCAATTATTTTAAAAAGTCGAATAGCATTTCCTCCAATCTGTATTAGCAGACTCATACATGGGTGAATTGATAGACTTCTCCACCACCACATTAAAACCGTACATCAGTAGTATTGAAATAAGTTTGTATTAATCGGGAACAATTCTATATAATCAGTGACATGATATTCGTTTCTGTAGGTATATCTTATACGTTCAGATGATTCGTTAGAGATTACCCCTAAGGAGATGCTCAATGTTACAAAAATATATAAGATATTGTACCAAGAAAGTGTTGGATGCCACAAACATTGGGACAATGGAACTCGTAAATATGAAGCGGAATGTTTTTACCTCAGAATTTGTCCTTTTGGGCCTGATCGTTCAGGAGGACTCTTCAATCGTATCGATTATAGATCAGCTCAAGCTTGACACGGAAGTTATTAAGAAGAGACTTATTGATGGAGTGTTTGCCTCAATTGATAATCAAGTCTCCTCTCCACTGCCCGATGGCAACATTCAGTTAATCATATCTCAGGAGGTTGAGAAGGTGTTTGAGATTGCTTTAGAGGAATCAAATAAGATGGGAGATAAGTTGATAAGCACTGAATCCCTCTTTCTTGCACTCTTTGACCCACAAGCAGGGAAAACTTCCGAGATAATTGCGGGAGCCGGACTCGAACTGGACAAAGTTCGCAATGCAATTAACGAAATACGAGGCGGTAGAAGGATTGCAAACAAGGATGATGAGAGTAAACTGGATGTCTTAAAGGAGTATACAGTAGATCTTATTGAGCTTGCCAGGCAGGGAGAGCTTGATCCTGTAATTGGGAGAGAGAAAGAGATACAAAGGGTGATACAGATCTTATCGCGTCGTAAGAAAAATAATCCTGTCTTAGTGGGTGAGGCTGGTGTAGGTAAGACCGTAATTGTGGAGGGACTGGCTCAACAAATTGTTTCTGCAGAAGTTCCCCATTCGTTATTAACGAAAAAGATTCTCTCCTTAGATATGGCTTCTCTTATTGCAGGTGCAGGTGTAAGGGGTCAGTTTGAGGGGAGGCTCAAATCAATAAGGGACTCCGTTATTGATGCCGGAGGACGTATTATCCTGTTTATTGATGAATTACATACCGTCGTTGGTATCGGGGGTGGGGGTGGGAATGGCGGTATGGGGGCACACGATATATTGAAGCCTGCCCTCGCTCGGGGACAGTTGCAGTTGATAGGTGCTACAACATACGATGATTACCGTAAATATGTTGAATCGGATAAGGCGCTGGCACGAAGATTTCAGACGGTAACAATTAGAGAGCCAGGAATTGAGGATACCAAACAGATCCTTGAGGGGCTGAAATCCTATTATGAAAAGCATCATGAGATCACCTATACTCCCGAATCAATAGATGCTGCTGCACACCTTTCTGACCGCTATATAACCGATCGGGCACAACCCGACAAGGCAATTGACTTGTTGGATGAAGCTGGTTCAAAGAAACATCTTGAATTGCACTATACACCTCCTGAGATTAAGAGATTGGAAAATGAAAAAAGAACCCACTCTGCTCTTAAAAAAGAGGCATTTGAGAAACAGGATTTTGAAGAGGCGACAAAACATCATGCAAAGCTCCAGGTGATTGAAGAGGAGTTGGCCAGCCAAAAGGAGACATGGCAGAAGGAGTTGAAAGAGAAAGACAGTTCGGTTGCATCTGAAGACATTGCTGCGGTGGTTTCAAGCTGGACAGGCATACCCGCCTCACGGATGCTTGAGACTGAGGCAGATAAGCTGGCACATATGGAAGAGAAGATTCATGAACGTATTGTTGCACAGGAAGCCGCTGTAAAGGCCATTGCTGATGCGATAAGAAGAAACAGGGCAGGACTCAGAGAGGTGTCAAGGCCTATCGGTGCCTTTCTCTTTCTTGGGCCAACAGGAGTCGGGAAGACTGAGTTGGCAAAAGCCTTGGCTGAATTTCTGTTTGATGACGAGACACGTATTATCCGATTGGACATGTCGGAATATATGGAGCGGCACGAGGTTGCAAAACTTATTGGATCGCCGCCAGGTTATGTAGGATATGGAGAGGGGGGGCAACTTACCGAAAAGATAAAACGTGTTCCGTACGCGGTAGTACTTCTGGATGAGGTAGAAAAGGCGCATCCGGATGTCTTCAATATGTTACTTCAAGTTCTTGATGAGGGACGGCTTACCGATGCACAAGGCCATGTTATTAGTTTCAGAAACACCATTATTATTGGAACATCAAATATTGGAAGTGAGATGCTTGCGGAAAAACAGGAGATTGGCTTTAAAACGGGACCTGGGGTCATAAGCCACGATGAGGCCAAGGATCTTGTTCTTTCAGAGGTGAAGAAGTATTTTAAACCTGAGTTTATCAATCGATTAGATGATATGATCGTCTTTCATTCACTATCGAAAGAGCATATAAGCCGTATCCTTGATATACTTCTCGGTCAGCTTATCAAGCGATTAGGAGAAAAACCACTCTCTCTCCAAATTGAACCAGAGGTAAAAGAGAAGCTTGTATCTGACGGCTATGATCCACGGTATGGTGCTCGACCTCTCAAGAGGGCAATTGAACGTGAGATAGAAAACAAGCTCTCACTCTGTATTGTGAACCAGGAATTTCAAGCAGGTGATAGTGTTAAGGCTATTGTTGAGGATGGAGAAATTGTATTTAGAAAAGAATAACTATCAGCTATAAACAATCAGCTTTACCCTTTGAGCTTTCAGCTTTGTGCTTAATCTCTTTTCACTTGATACCTCATCCATGAGCCAAAAAACTATCATCTTTGAACAATCATCATTAACCCACCCCAAACCAGATCCGACCTGTTTCATCGATATGTATCCTGATACTGACTCTCCCGGAAGCAATGTAAGAAAGGAGTTCGGAATAGTTCTTTAAGGCAAAGGTGAGGAAGTCAGGTCTCTTAATCTCATATGAGAGCATCTGTTTTAACTCTTTGAGATGGGACTCTTTGTCAATTTTCATCTCACCATGTTTGTTTTGGAAGTCGGTTAGTTTGTCGATGAGGTCTAAAGAAAATTGATGGAAATAGGGACTTACAACTGGTTTATTCCATTGAGGACTATTTATCATGGGGATCTTGAAAAGGGATTCTTCTGTAGACTTTTATAAAAGTACTCCAATAATGAGTTATACATACATATTTTTATGATTGACAGTTTAAATATCAAAAGCAATAATAACAGTTTAACAATAGGGAGGCATATTGACACGATAAATATTTTTCACCTTAATCAAAAAGGAGTGTTAAGAATGCATAACACCAGGAAGTTAGGGAAAATATACCGGTTAACATGTTATTTTTTATTGCCGATATTTATGGTTTTGATCTGGATTGATAGCAAAACCTATTTATATACACAAGAAGAGAAGAGAAAAGGTTGTTGATAGGGTGTTCGGAGTATGATAGGACAACCCAAAATCTCTCTTTTTTGGCTCCTGTGTTGGGTCATATCCCTTTTACTCACGCGTCAATTTTTCTCGACATCCTTAGATATCCTCTCTTATATTGTCAACGGGGGGGAGTTTCATAAGGGAAAAAGTTAGATTTACCAGTTTGTTCCAGGACAGAAACTTCAAATACTGTTTTCTTTTCATATCAAGATAAGTTTTCAAATCGATAGCATTTGAGTAATGTACATCTCCCCTTTTCATAGAGTATAGAGCGAACACCAAATTCATTCAATTTGACCGTTCACAAAAGGGTTTCAATAACATTTCATGATTGAGGAACACGTTTTTTTCAATCGCATGGTATGAAGGTTGAGGGGATCATCACGTATGATGAAGAGGTACATAATCCTTTACCGCTCATTTTATGTCCGCCTCACCCTCATCTGGGTGGTGATATGGAGAACAATGTAATTGCAACACTTGCCAATGTTTTAGCGGAGAGGCCATTTGTATCGTTACGCTTTAACTATCGGGGTGTTGGCAACAGTGAGAGGGAGCATAATATTGCAAACAGGGTAAGTGAATTTTTCTCTTCAATTTAAATCCGTTTCACTTATAAGGCACTGAGCAGTTCGTCTCTGAAGTTTATAATATCTCCGTTAACGGCGGTACTTTTTCCGTGTTCAATGAGGAGTTTATACATTTCGGCACTTTCAGGTATCTTAACAGAAGATCGAATGCTGGACTTAAAAACGGGGACATTAAAACCTTCCAATTTTTCACGAGCAGATCTACTAATCTTCCTTCTGTCATTTACCATATTAGGTAACACCCCTTGAATTTTCAATTCTGGATTAAAACGTTTTTTTATATCCTGAATGGTTTTATTTATTTTTTGTACACCTTCTACCGAAAAATCTTCTAATTGGGTCGGGATAATTACTCGGTCTGAGGCCACTAGCGAGTTTAAGGTGAGTATGTTTAAAGTGGGTGGATTATCGATCAAGATATAATCAAACTCCCTGCTCGTTTTATCCAGGAAATTTTTTAGTCGCATTTCCCGGTTTGGTTTGGATGATAAATAGGAAACAACGCTGCCCAAACCCGGACAGGAGGCCAACACCCACAAATTGGGTCTGACCTCAGCAGCCATATCAAAAATACTGGGAGGGTTCTTTGAAACGTATACGTCTTCTACAGTATAGCTCTCTTCGTTAATTTCAAGTCCGAAATGAGATGATAAATTACCATTGGGATCGTTGTCAATGAGGAGGATTTTTTCATTATCGGTAATTAATGAACCTGCCAAATTAACGGTAATTGAAGTTTTTCCAACCCCACCCTTCAGGTTTGCAAGAGAAAAAATTGTGCACTTTTTCATAATATATTCTCCTTTTATTAATCGAACTTGTTGCTCGCTAACGAATAATATACTATTAAATACCCATCACAAATTGATTTTTGGTTTTCAGAATCCGGTTTCACGTGACTTTGTATTTTTCTCGATCAAGAAATCCTCAACGTAGCACTACTAAGCCTCTGGTTTTGTTCAATCGAAAAATTAAAATTTCTAGCAAACTCAGGTCCAGAAATTCAAGAAATTATTTTGTGATGGGTATGCTGTAGAAAGTGTAACCTCTAGCAATGAAATATGCTAGGTTTTTTTATATTTCTCTTTTGCCCGTTTTTCTCTTCTTCTCTTATTCCGCCGAATCTTTTCTCTACGACTCTCTTCTTCCTGCACAGAACCATTTTGTTTCCGTTCAATTTTATCTAAAAGGCATCGACGTGCAAAAAAACGATTGAGAGATTGTGAGCGTTCTCTCTGGTATTTTACTTGTATGCCAGTAGGGATATGGAGAAGTTGTACACATGTTGATGATCTGTTTATCTTCTGCCCACCTGGACCAGAAGATGTAACAAATTTCTCTTCAATATCGTTTTCACGGATATTTAACTGCTGCATTCTCTTTTGAAGGGCTAGCTCCTTTTTTGGGGAAACGGTAAAAATCGACATTATGGAATACCCTTAGCCGAATGTAAAAAAGGCAGTGTACCATAATTTTCTACCTCGGTGCAAGATAATGTTTGATAATTACATTCATGAAAATTTTTTGGTATACGGGAGAAACCGAAAAGTGAGCGGTTTCTTTTAAAATGTTGGTTTTTTACACATTGTGTTCATGTTTTAGGCAGAAATATTGCTTTATGTAGGCCTGCACCGAAACCCACTGTTTGAACGAAAACTACTCAGGTACATGACGGGTGAAAATTTCGTAACAGTAGCGTACTCTAGTACTTGAGTATTGCGAGATTTTCACAGCAACGCAACAGATAGGTAGTATTCGTTCAATCACTACAATATAATAACTGATTCACTGCAAAGTCAAGTATTGCGAAACAGATACCCAAAAGGAGAAGAAGCAACGTAAGAGCAGTAGTTGTCTGACCGGCCTAGCGGTCATTTGGCCATAGCCACTTACTAAATGGCAAACAGGGGAGATTGTCATAATGGAGTTTGCGAGCCAGACATTTTTTAAGGGTGTACCTGTTTGAATGTTGACACACTTTCAGGGCAGGTTATCACAACTCAACAAAAGTTTTAAGTAATCAAAAACAGAGGCATGTGTATTGCGTGTTTTTTCTCGTAAATGTATATTATGAATTAACAAAGTATCGTAAACAGTACAAAAAATTTTCATGTGAGTATATACTAAAACCGATTTGGTTTTCGGTTTTACCCGTCCGAACGGCTGACAGGCCGGGCGGGCTGGAAACCAAATCTTGGTTGCAGTTATACTCGCTCAATTTTTTACCGGATTTTATCCGAAAACCATTATCAGATGAGTATAAATAATTGAAGAGGAGGAATTGGCTATGAAAAGAGAGAAACAGATCGGTGTTGTTCTTGGTTTGGTAACTATTTCAATTGTTGGAATTCTTCATACGATGAGGGATTCAATAAACGAGCAAACAGTTTCCATAATAACCCAAACAACATACAGAGAAAATTTTATTGAAGAGAGTCAGATTATTCAAGATTTTGGTAGAGATGAAAGTGTAGAATTTCCCTATAAATTTGAAGTTTTAAGAGATGAAAAGAGGAAGGGATATGGTTCTGTATTTGTCCATAAAATAGAGAACAGCGAGATAGTTCAAGTAGGAGAAGGTAACATCGAATTACCTTGTAAGGAGAGCATAAAACTTGAAGAAGAGCAACAAATCGTTGACGTTGATCTAAAAACCGAGATTGTGCATAAGGTCTCTTCGCAAGACAATTTATATAATCTGTCACGTAAATACTATGGTGATGCCTCAAAATGGAGTGAAATTTATGAAGCAAATAGAGAGATGATCGAAGACCCTGACACGCTACAAGTAGGTGTTACTCTCCTCATTCCCGATATTTCCATTTGAAAGCTTATGAAAGTGTACACCATTCTGGATCACCAATCTTTCATTCGCCTTAATCGTAGGTCTGTAAAGGATCCAACATAAAACTCACGCTGAACTTTGTTCTAAGACTTGTTTTTGCCCACCAAACTAAACGAGCAAGCTCAGAATTTGTTACCAAGTGAAGCTTACGACCATATTACCCATACATCGCCTCCTCAACTCTCAGTTTATCCACTCGATCCAAAGTCGCAATCACACATTTCCCACAGTTGATTTGAGTGTAAAAGGCTTCTCTCAAACTTACACCGACCTCTGAATAGCATGTTACTGTTGTTAGTAGGTAGCTTTATTTGAATCAAAAAGCGCCTTGCTAAAAAAGTCTGCCATAATAGGAGTTCCTTGATATGTTGTGAAGCACAGCATCTTTAATCTCTCGCAAATCCATCTTCTAACTTTCAGCTTGTTCAATCCGATAATAGAAAAAGAGTACGTTTTCTCAAGGTTATCTTATTCGGAAAGAGAACGAAAAATTGGTTGAGGAATATTGATGGCTTATGTGATTAAATTAGTTCGAAAAGAGTAACAGTGCATGAAAGTGTTTATATATAATGATACATGTGTACAGTTTGGCAAGATCAATTAACGAAGATGTCTGTAATCGGGAGTTGTTTGCTGCAAGTTGCCAAATAAAGGAAACAATTGAACTATGGAAAAAGAGGGTTAACTATGACTTACTCTGTGAGGAAGCTCAGAGTATGGCAGCGCTCTATATTTTAAAGCAGTACATCTGATATACTAAAACCGATTTGATTTTCGGTATTACTGAAAACTAAATCTTGGTTGCTGTTATCCTTGGACAAAAGGCACCGAGGACTTTACTCGCTCAATTTTATACCCATTGCAAAATGGTTTTCGGAATTTCTGGGCAGGAGTTTGCTTGAAATTTTGATTTTTCGATTGAAGAAAACCAGAGACTTAGTAATACTAAGTTGAGGATTGGGCGCCAAGAATGCGCGAAATGAGGAGCAATTATGTTTGAGTAATTGCTGCTGTACAATTTCAAGCAATGCTGTATAGAGGATGAGGGTGTGGCCCCTCGAAACCACTCTGCAGGGAGGGGTTTCAAACCACCATTAAGTTGCATTGGTAAAGAGCTAATGTGAGGAGCGTTAATGGAAAAGGCAGGACAAAGATTCTGTCAGGTGAGTGTTATGGAGATGAACACAAGTGAACCACTGAGAAATTGTCGAAAACTTATGGATGTCGTCAAAACCAGGGGGGTGTCCTTAATCTGGGATAAGTCTGGAGGAAACCTGTTTACTGTCCAGGCGGCGGCCGGCATGGAGGTGGCATGAACTTAACACAGGGCTCTATAGGGAACTTGGGAACCTGTCGTTTCGATGTTAAGGGAGCGATCCAAGCAGAAGACCTGCAAGGATTTGAGTACCGAAGCGAAACACAGGGACGGACCAGAGCGTATGAGCGATGAAGTCACGGTAATAGTGATGGAGCAAAGGTCTCTGGATCATCCAGTAATGTAAATTGATCAACCAGTAATGGGAGGAATCATTGAACAAAGCAAAGTCGTTTAAAATTTCGAAACATGCAGTGATGGAAGCATTTAGAAAAGTAAAAGCAAAGGGAGGTGCAGCAGGAGTTGATGGACAGTCAATTGAAGAGTTTGAGGTGGATCTCAAAGATAATCTCTATAAGATTTGGAATAGAATGTCATCGGGAACATACTTCCCACCGGCAGTTAAAGCGGTTGCTATTTCAAAAAAGGGAGGAGGAGAGAGAATCCTCGGAGTGCCGACGGTGGCCGATCGGGTTGCACAGATGGTTGTTAAAAATGAACTGGAACCTCTAATAGATCCATACTTCCATGAGGATTCATATGGATATAGAAAGGGGAAATCAGCGATTCAGGCAATAAAGGTTACACGCAAGCGATGCTGGCGTTATAACTGGGTACTTGAATTTGATATCAAAGGACTATTTGATAACCTACGGCACGATCTCCTTCTCAAGGCAATCAACAAACACACCGACTGTCCATGGGTTATCCTTTATTTAAAAAGATGGCTGACTGCCCCATTTCAGAATGTTGATGGAGAGATAATAGAGAGAACGTCGGGTACACCGCAAGGAAGTATTGTAGGCCCAATCTTGGCCAACTTATTTCTTCATTATACATTTGATTTGTGGATGACAAGGAATGCACCAAGTACTCCTTGGGTTCGCTATGCGGATGATGGATTAGCGCACTGTCATAGTAGGGAAGATGCAGAAGAGCTTTTAAAGCAGCTTAAGGTGAGATTTGCTGAGTGTGGTCTAGAGCTACACCCAGATAAGACCAGAATTGTTTATTGTCAGGGTAGCGTCAGAAGAGAGAAGGATTCAGCAATCAAGTTTGATTTTTTGGGTTATACTTTCCGTCCTCGAAGGGCAAAGAGCCGTTACGGAAAATTTTTTGTTAGTTTTCTCCCTGCAATGAGCAATAAAGCAATGAAGGCAATGCATCAAAGAATACATGACTGGCGGCTGCATTTAAAACCGGGGAAATCCCTTGAGGATTTCTCTAGGATGTTTAATCCAATCATTCGGGGCTGGATTAACTACTATGGATGCTTTTATAGATCGCAAGTGCATACTGCTTTACGTTATCTGAATAATGCATTAGTGTTATGGGTCCGCAGGAAATTTAAGAGGTTTAACAATCATCGAAGGAGAGCAGAGTACTGGTTGGGGCGTATTGCACGTAAAGAACCACACCTCTTTGCTCACTGGAGTATGGGTGTTTTACCAACGGCTGGATGATGGAAGCCGTATGAGCCGAGAGGTTCCTGTACGGTTTTGTGAGCACTGGAGGGGGAGGTTCCCTCCTTTGACTCTCCTTTTGCTTAAGAAAAGTCTAAATTTCATGTGAAATCGGGTTCTGAAAACCGAAAACCAATTTGTGATGGGTATATACCGGATTTTGTCCCAAAACCATTATCAGATGAGTATAGATAGAGCTTGAACAATTGTCCAGTTGGACCCCTCTTTTCTTGCGACTAACCCATTAAATCCTTACGTTGATTGTAAAACATGGTCCAGGGCATCTTTAAGGTTTGGATACTGGAAGTGGTATCCTGTGTCTAACAGCTTTTTTGGTTCCACTCGTGCGCTTGATAGGAGAAGCTCATCTGCCATTTCACCAAAGGCCAGCTTAGCTGCAAAGGCAGGCATTGGCATTACGGTAGGTCTCTTTAAGAGACGACCCAAAATATTTGTGAATTCCCTGTTTGTTACAGGGTTTGGGGCTGTAACATTTACAGGGCCAATTAAACTGTCGTTCACTAATGAGTGATATATTGCACCTGCGACATCATCTATGGCAACCCAACTCATATACTGTTTTCCACTTCCTACCCTACCTCCCATTCCTAACCGAAAGGGTGTCAACATCTTAGCTAAAGCGCCACCTGACTGACTAAGAACTACGCCAAATCTCAAATTTACCACTCGTGTACCCGATTCCGATACTTCTCTCGTAGCCTCCTCCCAATCTACGCAAACATCTGAGAGGAATTTGTCTCCTCTCGGAGATTCCTCGTTTAATATCTCTTCACCTCTGTCTCCATAGTAGCCAATAGCAGAGGCACAGACAAGGACCTTAAGAGGTTTTGGGAGTTTGAGGATATTACTACAGAGAGTTTTTGTTCCTTCAACTCTACTCTGTTTTATCGCCTCCTTTTTCTCTTTTGTCCATTTACCCGTTGCAATATTTTCACCTGCTAAGTGAACAACTCCATCAACTCCTTCTGAAAAAGCAGAATTCCAATCTCCTTCATCTGCTTTCCAGACGATACTCTTATCTGCAAGTGTCCCATGACGAATTTTAATTGTGCGAAACTCTTTCTGCTTTAAAAAAAGTTCAACTCTACTTCCAATGAGTCCGGTAGCACCGGTTACAGCAACTAACATAGTTCTATCTCCTTAATGTAAAAGAAACATGAAGCAATTTTACCCTAATTTTACTATTCAGGTCTATAAGAAATATTATTCCATTTATTGTAAGCATAATGACTGTGTCAATATTTAATAAATGCAAGATAGACGCCAATTACTAATACTTTCGAAGGTTGACAGGGTTTGAGTAACGTAAGGCCCCATTACATATAAGGTAACGACATTGCTTTTTAATGGAGAAAAGTTAAGTTGCACAATTGTGATCTACCAATTGTAATAAAGAGTCTAATTAATTAGACTCTTCAAATCGACGATCTGGAGAGTCTCTCCTGAAAGTTGAGTTAAAAATGTGGAATCGCGAGTAAGGCTGGTAATTTCAACTATACTAAAACATTGTCAAGAATAAGATACAGTGACAGGTCGGTTCTTGAGAAATATTACTTTTTAAAGTCCAATATACAAGATAGTTATAGATAATTTACCTTTGCAACATGTTGACTGGTATAGAAATTGTAAAGCATATACAGCTGATTCGATGAGATATCATCATTGCAAAATAATTTCATCATTTCAATCTTTAGGACTGTTAAACAATCTTAAAATGGGGGGTGAAGAAAGGAAGGTTTTTCTCATGAACAAAATGATTACAATAACTGAGGTGGCAAAAAAGCTAGGAATAACTCCGAGGACCATAAAGAGGTGGGAAGAGGCGGGAAAAGTGAAAAAAGCCAAGAGAAATTATCGGGGGTGGAGGGTGTATGACCAATTTGATGCTGAGGAGATGGCACGTTACTTTGGAAGGGAAACACAATTTTTTGATGTAAATCATTATTAGTTAATGAAGAGTCAGGATAGGTATTTACGAGTTTTATTTTTGATTTGAAGCTGTTATTCCTGTCTGTTTTAGCAGCCATATTGGTGTGGTTGCGCTTCTGATAACTTGAGTTTATTGAAGTCACCTAAGCAAATACCTAACCGAACATTGTTAACTTCGTAAAGTTTTTTTCTTTCCATTGGGAGAGCAGTGATTTCGATGATACGTAATGACTTTGCTATCAGAAGTTGTTTCTTGTCAAAAGCTACTATTTAGTGCTTGAACAGAAATCCTGTGTTTGAACCAAAGCTGCCCAGGTACAAGGCGCGTAACAATTTCGTAACCGGAACGTACCATTGTACTTGAGGATTACGGAATTGTTACAGCAACGCTGTAGATGGGTAGTTTTCGTTCAAACACAATTTACTATTGTGTTTCCACAGTAAAAAAGTGTATAAGGATTACAATAAGTTCAACTTACAGATATTTGTGTTACAAAGTTAACACTGGTATGTTAGTTTTTTAACACTATCAATTGTGGCTGTATATTGTCCGGTAACATGCTTTTACTCTCAAGCTTCGAAACGAGGTGTAAGGTATGTAACACTTCCTACTTGAATGTGAAATGTCGGATCTTCTATGTGTCATGTATTAAAGAACTTAAAGTAAGCCTTTTCGTACACGTTTACCGGTATATAACTTGCTATATAGAAGATATCCAAAAAAAAGTATGAAAGGTATGTATGGATTAATAGTAAGTGCTGAGCTTCAAAGTAGTTACGAATAAAAGTTCATGAAAGAATAGGTGTAGTAATGAACATTTCATTCGCTTTACGCAATAGGCTCTTTAAAAGAGGAAATTCAATAATTGATAAAGGAGTAGTTAATACGGTTTTCCAAATGCAAACTAAATATACAAATCATAATATATATTTAGGCATATACGCTTTACTCCCTTTGATACTACACAACTCCTTGGAGTAAAACGTGTTGTGTTTTGTTTAGCCGCGCGGCATCATCGAGTGTTGACGATGATACAGAACATATTGTTATTAAACAAGATACATAGATAATTTGGATATATTATGGGAGTCAAACGTATATGCCTAATATATATTTCTAACAAAGAAATATTATATAACCTTGTTTTTTATTAAAATTATTGCAAAGTGAATAATGCTGCATTTTACCAGCAGGGAAGTAGATAAAACCTTAATATTAAATTTTAATGTATAATATATTTTTCACATTTGATCAGCCAGTAGTTAACAATTTTCCCTAAACCTGGATGTGATCCATATCACTTACAGGTTTAGGGAAAATTGTTATTTTGAATTTTTCTACTGTTGGATTAAATATAGTCACTATTTAGTACATGAAATAAACCCTCTGTTTGAACCATGACTGTTCAGATACTGGTCGTATTAAATTTTTGTAACCTGCTAACGTGAGAGTGCTTATGGTTTGCAGAATTGTGACAGTAATGCAGCAGATGGGTTGTTTTTGTTCAACCTATTGTGAGATCTTTATGGCACAAAACATGATGTGACTGAGAGGGCGGAGCTCCATCTTTTGAGGAAATCTAAACGCTTTACGTGCCAGAACAGTGCCTATATCCTTACTCGGCCTCTCATTGACCGGGCAGGGAAATTTTCTTGGTTGTTGATTCCGCCGTCGTGAATTAATAGAATAGATGTTTATTAGCTCTTTCGTGTTGATAAATCGTACATTTGAAATATAGAAAAATACATAATTACTACTCAATTTTATAGTACTTACAATAAATAGTGCTTGAACGGAAACCCAGTGTTTGAACCAAAACTGATCAGGTAGAAGGAGCGGAACAATTTCGTAACTGGAAAGTACCATTGTAGATGAGGATTACGGAATTATTACAGCAATGTGGTAGATGGGTAGCTTTCGTTCAAACGCTAAATAGGATATTATTGTGGTTGTATAATACATTAATGAATTTACGACAAAAACCACTACTATCAGGAATCAGAAATATGCAGAGGGTAATGGTTCTCAGATTTATATCTATTGCGCTGATAGGTCTTTTTGTTGTCTCATGTAAGACCATACCCAATTTAGAAAGTGTCGAATTTCCTATTGAACCCTTAGAGCCACCCTTGGTTACCCTTGGGCCGGGTGATTCGATCGACGTAAAGTTCCTCTACTGGCCAGAACTGAATGAGACACAGACAGTTCGACCCGATGGTAATATCTCCCTTCAGATAGTGGATGATGTTCAGGTTACGGGCCTAACGCCTGAACAGTTGGATCAACACCTTACGAAACTATACGAGGGGAAGATTAAGGATCCGGAAATTACCGTGATCGTACGCTCCCTGGCGAACCAGCGCGTTTACGTAGGCGGTGCAGTCCTCGCACCCGGACTTCAACCTATTAATGGTAAAATAACCGCCCTTGAAGCGGTATTGACAGCAGGTGGTTTTAATGTGAGCAATGCAGAAATTTCAAAAGTTGTACTTCTCCAAAATATTGGTGGCAAGCGTTACGCGTCACTCCTCGATCTGAAAAGTTCCTTTCATAATCCCGAAAGTGACCAATACTTTATGAGGCCCAACGATATGTTATTTGTACCACGTACACAGATTGTCAGACTGAATGAGTGGGTAGCACAACACATTTCGGGATTAATTCCTAATTCACTTAATGCCACAATTTCGAATTCAGGATTGAATAATTCAAACACTATCGGAGTCCGTCCTATAGGAGGAGGATCCTAGACAACCAATAGTTAAAATAAAATTAACAAAAAATGGTACAAAAAAGTTATCACTTATTAGCAACAAATAAAAGTTAACTATATGCAATCAGAACAATTTGACAATTTAGATAAAGGGAACATAGAAGAGAACGGGGGCTCATTTTCGATTAGGAATATCCTCATTGTCCTGTTTCGCCACAAATGGAAGATCGTTATAGTCTTTGTTTTGGGCTGTATTGTCGGGACGGTTTTAATGTTTACTACGCCTGATGTCTATGAATCGCATGCACAGCTCTTGATCAAACCGGGTGGTAGAGAAAACATATCGTGGGATACATCGGTCTTGAGTCCGGGCGTGAATATGAGCCGACAGGACGACTTAAGCGCGGAACTATCGATACTGACCAGTGGATATGTCATAGAGAGGGTTGTTGAGAAGATCGGAGCAGAAAATCTGCTTCCTGGTTCACGACAAGGCAGCACAAGCGCACCCCGTGAGCAGGCCGTTAAAAAAGTTTTTACTGATCTCACGGTAGGTACGGGCAAAAACAGCCAGATCGTAAACCTCAGTTTCAAGTCTCAAGACACCCGGATAGCAAGAGAGGTGCTGGAGACCCTTATTGATATTTATATGGAGAGACATATTGAAGTGCATCAACAGCTGGCAACACCAAAATTCTTCCGTGAGCAGTCCGAGAAGCTTCTCTCTGAACTGAAAAAAAAGGAGGAAAAATATAAACAGTATTGTGATAAACAGGGGATAGTGTCGTTGGAAGAGCAAAAACTTGCTTTCCTGGAACAGATAAGCGAATTAGATAAAGAATCAGATGATGTTGATGGTATAATTAACGCTTCACAAGGGAAAATTGCGTGGCTTGAAAAAAATTTAGAGGAGCGCTCGGAAACGATTGAGATCAGTAAGGTTACTGGAGTCATGAATCCCGTTGCAGATGATATAAAAAAGCGACTAATAGATCTCAGGTTTAGAGAGGTTGAACTTGCGAACAGGTATCCGGATGATTCCCGGCTGCTTATCGACCTGCGGAAACAGATCAGTTTTGCTGAGAAGGAGCTAACAAAGGAACAGGAGACCAATACCGAACTAACTACCGGCATAGATGCCAACTATCAGGCCATACAACTTGAATTGGAAACTCTGCAGTCACAACTCAAGGCCTTGATCGCAAGGAAACAGTTTTTAAAACAGATAATTGCCAAGAGAAAGGCGGACTTGGTCGAGTTGGGAAATCATGAAACCGTTCTATCGGGAATGCAGCGAGAGGTAGATGTCGCCAGGGATGAGTATCGTCAGTACCGGGACAGCTATCAAAAAGTCCGAATCTCTGCCGCACTTGATGCTGGCAAGATCACAAACGTGAGTATCCTTCAACCTGCCACAATTCCGTATGAACCTGTGAAGTCAAAAAAGAGGCGTAATGTTGCCATGTCCCTCTTTGTGGGACTTGCGGGTGGCATCGGTTTAGCTTACGTGCGTGAATTCCTCGACGATACGATCAAGACGCATGATGATGTAGAGAAACGCCTAGGTCTGCAGGTGCTCGCTACCGTTGCATATAAAAAACCGTAAAATTAAAATTCCTGAATTGATTGATACTGTTAACTCATATAGTCTTTCAATATTTTATTCTTCCCTCACATAATATTTTAGGCACTTTGCAACTTTAGGTCATTATAGTCACTTGAATGTACTTTAATCCCTAAATTCTTAAATTCCTAAATTGTTTTTTTTATCTTTCAGCTTTGAGCTATTTACTATGAGCTATCAGCCATGAGCAATGAATTCAGCCTGAAATTTTCTTTATAATATTTTAGGTACTTTGCAACTTTAGGTCATTTTAGTCACTTGAATGTATTTTAATCCCTAAATTCTTCAATTCCTAAATTGTATTTTATCTTTTAGCTTTGAACTTTCAGCTTTGAGCTATTTACATGAGCTATCAGCCATGATCTATTAACTATCTACCATGTACCTAAACTATTACCAACTCAAAACGGAACCTTTCAATGTCACCCCCGATCCGGAATTTCTCTTCTTAAGTCCGGGGCATAAGGAGGCGTTGGCCTCAATTGTCTATGCTGTAGAGAAAAGGAAAGGTTTTATGTCGATAGTTGGAGAGGTTGGAGTCGGTAAAACCACTATACTTCGCTCATATCTCAAGAGCATCGATCAGCAAAAGGTAAAGACCATCTATATCTTCAATGCAAACGTCTCCTTTAGAGCTGTTCTGAATACTATTTTTGAGGAACTTGGTATTATTCCCATGGCAGATGAAGTTTTTGAGATGGTAAATCAGCTTCAACTGGCCTTGATAGAGGAATACAAAAAGGGACATAATGTTGTCCTTGTTATCGATGAGGCTCAAAACATGCCTTTTGAAACACTTGAAAATCTCCGCATGTTATCCAATTTAGAGACTACTACTGATAAATTGATCCAGATATTGCTGATAGGCCAGCCTGAATTTGAAAAGATACTAGACACCAATAAACTGAGACAGCTCAAACAGCGTATCGCTGTGCGAACAACGCTGACCCCTCTCTCTATGAAAGAGAGCGTAGATTACATTAAACATAGATTGAGCAAAGCAGATGTGGCTGATGTGAAAACAGTTTTCACAAAGGATTCTCTTAATAAGATAGTTAAAAAGGCAAAAGGTGTTCCTCGGCTCTTAAACATCCTCTGTGACAATGCGCTCATAACCGGATATGGATACCAGATGAGGCCGGTAAGGGCTGGTGTAGTAAGAGAGGTTATACGCGATTTTGAGGGGGAGAGAAAAATTCCCGTCTTGAAATGGGGTATGATCACTGCAGTTATCCTCCTCGCAGTGGCGGTTCCATTTTACTTATATGCATACAAAGAGATGATCTTGTCTAACTATGGGAATTATACTTTTTTTGGAGCGAATGGGGACAAAACTGAGACAGATCCCTCTCTAGAGCAGAAGAGGTTGCTCTCAACTGATGATCCTGTTCTCGTGGACGAAGCCAAAAAGGAATTATCAAAAATGGAGCAAGAGAAGAAAGAATTAGAAGAGTTGAAATCCAAATTTCAGGAACGGGTCGATGCAGAGATGGTTAAGTTAGAGGAGATTATTAAAGCTCAAACACAATGATAGCATAATGGCTCATGGCAGATGGTAAATAGCTCAAAGGTGAAAGCTCAAAGCTCAAAGAATGAAAAAGCAAGGAAGATAGATGAAGTTTGGTTTTGAGAATTTTAAGCCCTGCCCAGTGGAATACGCATTCTATTCCATCGGAAAAAAGACATGGAACCTGTTCTCAAATCAAAACGAGAATCTATCATCAAGTATCAAGCATCTAGCATCGAGAATCAAGTATCCAGTATCCAATATCAACCATATGAATCCCTAAATTCTTAAATCCCTAAATTGTCTTTTAATCTTTAACCTTTCATGCAGTGAAATATTGACCAATGCTAGCAAATGTATGGAATTTGACATCGAAGCATAAACGAGAATCAACTATCCAGCATCGAGTATCTAACTATCAGCTATCAGCTAAGTACTATCAACCCAAAACGCTGAACGTTGAACTCTGAACCAAAATAGAGACCATGAGTAATGAACCATTGATTCCTAAATTGTTTTTTGCCTTTCAGCTTTGACCTTTGAACTTTCAGCTTTAACCTTTGACCTTTGAGCTTTCACGCTATCAACCATGAACCTAACACTTTTTAAAGTCCAGTTATGAGCAAAATATATGAAGCGCTAGAAAATGCCCATCAGGAGAAGAGAGGTTTGAGTGGGAAATCACCTGATCCATTAGATAAAAAATCTCTTTCTGGTATTGAGAATATTGAATTGGAAGAGGAGATGATACACCTCTACCAAACGATTAACTCGTTACTTCATAAAACTGAAAAAAAGATTGTCCAATTTATCGGATCACGGAAGGGGGAGGGCACATCAACCTTGGTGCGAGAATTCGCCAAAGTGTGTTCATCAAAACTCAATATATCGGTTTTGTTGTTGGATGCGAATGTCCAGTCATCCCACACCTCACTATTCAATATCAGACCTGAGAGTGGACTGGCTGAAGTGGTTAAAGACCAAAAAACCGTCAAAGAGATAATCCATCAAATTGGGGAATCCAGTTTACATATAGGGCAGATTACGTTAAATGGCGACTATATAACATCAATCTTTAATTCCCCAAAACTTGAAGGTGTTTTGGGAGAGTTAAAGCAAAAGTTTGATCTCATCCTCATTGATTCACCCTCAGTAGACGAGTCCACGGACATCATTGCCCTATCCCAAAAAGTGAACGGGGTTGTACTGGTAGTGGAAGCCGAGAATACACGTTGGCCCGTGGCGAATGCTGTTAAGGAGAGGATTGAAAATCATGGGGGAAACATCCTGGGTGTAATCCTCAATAAAAGGAAATACTATATCCCGGACTTCATCTATCGACGGTTGTGAGGAAAATTTGTAACCATTAAAGGCTTTTGACTGATGGAATAATTTAGGTTATAGGTAAATTGCAGTACCAGGCTCAAAGGTGAAAGCTCAAAGCTAAAAGAAAAAAAGCAAGGAAGATAGATGAAGTTTGGTTTTGAGGATTTTGAGACCTGCTCAATCAAATACGAAATCTATTCCATCGGAAAAAAGATGGAACTTGGACACAAAGCCAAATCGAGAATCTAGCATCGAGAATCAAGTATCTAATATCCAATATCAGCCACATGAATTTTACCCTTTCAGCTTTGACCTTTGAACTTTCAACTTTTCAGTTTCACACGATGAGCTATCAGCTATGAGCCAGAAACCAATGATCCCTAAATTCTCTTTTAATCTTTCATGCAGTGAATATATTGACCAATGCTAGCAGATTTGTGGAATTTGCCCTCGAAGCAAAAACGAGGATCAACTATCAAGCATCGAGAATCAAGTATCTAATATCCAATATTAACCAATTAATCCCTAAATTCTTAAATCCCTAAATTGTCTTTTAATCTTTAACTTTTAACCTTTTCGCTTTAATCCTTGGATTTCAATGCGGTGAATATTTTGAAAAATTTCAACATATCTGTGGAACTTGGCCACAAAGTCTAAACGAGTATCTAGTATCGAGCATCAAGGATCTAATATCCAATATCAACCATCAACCATGATTACTAACTTGTTGAAGAAGTTGAAGTTCTTTAAAAAGGAATGCAGTATCTGTTCGCAAGAACAATTTCGTAATATTCTTTTTCAAGAAATTACAAGGTCTGACAGAAATGGTCCCGCTTTTTCCCTTGTAGTCTTCTATTTGGGTGAAAGAAGCCTGAAGACTAGAGAGCAACTGAGTACAGTACTTGGTAATCGTGGAATGCGTATCATCGATGAGGCTGGCTGGTACACGAGTAAGGATATAGGTGTTATCCTGCATAATACAGACCAAAAAGGTGCAATGTGGTTTGTTCAAGATATTGAATCTAAAGTAGTGTCCAAAATGGAGAAATCTGTCGATTTTGATATTTTTGTCTATCCTACTGATAGGGAGAAAATTTTCTATGCAAGAAACCATGAGAGAGAATCACACGGCAAGAAATCACCAGTCTCCAATGAAAGAAGAAAAAACACGAGATCAACCCTATTTAGTTATAACAAAGATGAAACTTCAGCCTACAATATGAAGCGTTTTCAAGAGCTGAGAATCATCTGTAACTGTGGATTTCCCCTAGGCAAACGTATTAGCGATATTATCATCTCTCTTGTATGCTTGATGCTCGTATCACCTCTCTTTCTCTGCATTGCCATATTCATTAAAATAGTCTCACCGGGACCTGTTTTTTTTCTCCAAGAGAGGGTTGGGTGTTGGGGTAAAACCTTTACTATGATTAAGTTTCGGACCATGAATCCCCATCAGGAAAATACGTCGATCCATAAAGAGTATGTGAGTGGTCTCATAAATAGTACAAAATCGAACAATGTGGGTGAAGCGAGGCCTATGATCAAGCTAGATGATAATAGAAACATTATTCTATTTGGCAACATTTTGAGAAAGTTCTGTATTGATGAATTGCCACAACTCATTAATGTACTTCGTGGGGATATGAGCTTAATTGGGCCTCGTCCCCCAATTCCCTATGAAGTCGAGGAATATGACGGTTGGCATAATGGACGTCTCAATACTGTTCCGGGAATTACGGGGCTGTGGCAGGTGAGTGGAAAGAACCGGCTTACCTTTGATCAGATGACACGGCTCGATATAAACTATTCAAGAAACAGATCGTTCTGGATGGACATCAAGATCATGATTAAGACTCCCTTTGCTATTTTATCACAAGTGAGAGAGGTTTTATTAAGAAAAGAGGCATGAATTGAAAGGAGTTGTTTAGATGCTTAATATTGCAGTTGCAGGTTGCGGGTATTGGGGGCCAAACCTGGTGAGAAATTTTGGCTCTCTTCCTAAATGTGCGGTAAAGGCTGTTTGTGATAGTGATAAGAAGAGGTTGGGGCATATGCAGTCCCTCTATTCAAGTGTTAAAACATCTACTCAGTATGATCAGCTTGTAAATGATCCGGAGATAGATGCAATTGCAATTGCGACACCGGTATTTTTACATTATGAGATGGCGAAAAAGAGTTTGAAAGCGGGGAAACATACCTTTATAGAAAAACCTATGGCGTCATCTGTTCAGGAGTGCGAGGAGTTAATTGAACTGGCGGAAAAACAGGGACTTACCCTTATGATCGGTCATACCTTTATCTACTCAGCACCGGTTCGAAAGATCAAGGCAATCATTGATGCAGGTGATCTTGGGGATATCATGTACATTAGCTCGAGGCGCTTAAATCTTGGCCTATTCCAAAAAGACATTAACGTCACCTGGGACCTTGCTCCACACGAGATCTCAATTATCCTCTACGTTTTGAATGAAGAGCCCGCACACGTTAATTGTCAAGGGAAGGCGCATATAACGAAAGGGATCGAAGATGTGACAAATCTAACGGTTGATTTTAACAATGGCGGATTTGCCACTATCCAGAGTAGCTGGTTAGACCCGAACAAGGTGAGGGAGACAACCTTTGTCGGTAGTAAGAGAATGCTTGTTTACAATGATGTTGAACCAATGGAAAAGCTCAAGATATACGATAAACGGGTAGATGCCCCACCACATTACGATACATTTGGTGAATTTCAGTACTCCTATCACTATGGAGATATGTATGCGCCTTACCTCAACCAGGTAGAACCGTTGAAAGTGGAGTGTCAACACTTTTTGGATTGCATAAAGAGTGGTGCAAAGCCGGATTCAAGCGGAATAGAAGGCCTCAGAGTAGTCCAGATCCTGGAGGCATCATCAAAGTCACTCTCAAATGGAGGAGGAAAAGTTAAGGTTGAGAAAAAACGTTATTAATTCGTTTGAAAAAAGATTTGGTGGTGCCGTGGCACGAAATAATCCCCTTCTATAAAGAGGGGTGGCTCTGCAAGCAGTCGGGGTGTGTAAGACACGCTATATAAGCGTTCAGTATATTGAAATCTTAAACTGAAGCCAAAAATGAAATATTCCACCATAGCCGATGACGTAAAGCTGGGAAGAGATGTTAAGATTTTTAATTTTGTCAATCTTTACGGTTGTGAAATTGGTAACAACTCAAAGATAGGAACCTTTGTTGAGATACAGAAGAATGCTAAAATTGGCGAGAATTGTAAGATACAGAGCCATACATTTATCTGTGAAGGTGTGACCGTTGAGGATAACGTTTTGGTGGGACATGGAGTTGTCTTCATAAACGACACCTATCCACGCGCCACAAATAGCGTTGGAGAGTTGAAGAGTGAAGAAGATTGGAAAGTGGAGAGGACAGTGGTGAAAAAGGGTGCATCAATTGGCTCTGGAGCAACGATACTTGCAAACATAAGTATTGGTGAAAATTCCATTGTTGGGGCAGGTAGTGTGGTTACCAAGGACGTCCCCCCAAACTCCATAGTAGCTGGCAACCCCGCCCGTTTTATTCGGAAGATTGAAAACTGATAATCCACAGATTGCACAGATGACACTGAAGGTTCAAAGATGAAAGCTCAAAGCATAAAGGGTAAGGACGATGTATGAAGTTCGGTTATGAGGATTTAGAGGTTTGGAACAGATCTGTTGATTTTGCGGTGAGTGTTATTGATCTTATTGAGAATATTAATTCGAATAGGAAACATTACCGTCTATTTGAACAAATAGAAGCGAGCTCAACAAGCATAGCAATGAATATTGCTGAGGGAAAGGGACGTTTTTCAAAAAAAGAATTTGTACAATATTGTTATATTTCTCGTGGTTCTTTATATGAAACTATGACTTTGCTTGAAATATTTAAAAGAAAGAAGTGGATTGCGAATGATGACTACTTACGTTTTGATTCTGAGGGAAAAGAAATCGCATCTATGATAAAAGGGCTCATCAATTCATTACACCGAAACAGCAAATAGTTCTTCGTATTCTGTTTTTTAACTTTTGATCTTTGAGCATTGAGCTTTCAACTTTGAGCTTTTTCGCTTCGAGCCATCATACATATTCCATAAATCTTAAACTAATCTGCGGAGGAAAAATGGAAAAAATACCCTTTATAGACCTAATTAATCCCCATCTGGAACTGGAAGAAGAGTTCTTGTCAGTCTTTAAGAAAGCTCTCAGCACAGGTGGATTCATAGGTGGCCCTATGGTAGAAGGTTTCGAAAAGGACTTTGCCGCTTTTTGCAACACAAAATACTGTGTAGGCTTAAATAGCGGTACAGATGCTCTCAGATTTGGCTTGATGGCTGCAGGTGTAAAAGCGGGAGATATCGTAATAACCGTTCCCAACACCTTTATTGCCACAACGGAAGCTATCTCACAGGCAGGAGCTTTGCCAGTTTTCGTTGACGTAGATGAACATACCTACAATATAGATCCCAACTTGTTAAGAGAATATATTGAGACCAAATGCTACGTGGATAATCAAACAGAGCAACTCATCCACACCTCAACCCAAAAACCGGTGAAAGCTGTCATGCCCGTACACCTCTATGGACAGGTGGCGGATATGGATGCAATTTTGGAAATAGCAAACAAGTATAAACTGATTGTTATTGAAGATGCATGCCAGGCACATGGCGCTCGATACCAGTCTAAAGAGACCGGAAGCTGGGAAGTTGCAGGTTCAATGGGTCTTGTCTCAGCCTTTAGTTTCTATCCTGGGAAGAATTTGGGAGCATTTGGAGACGCGGGAGCCATAACGACGAATAATGAAGAGATAGCTCGAACAATACGCCTGCTAAGAGATCATGGTCAAACAACAAAATACTATCATGAACGAGAGGGATACAATGGAAGACTGGATGCATTACAGGCGGGATTCTTACAGGTCAAGCTCAGGTACATGCCAGACTGGAACAAATATCGCTATCAGAATGCCAGCCATTATAATGAAATACTTGGTGGCATTGATGGGGTAAAAACACCCTTCGAACCGGAATGGTCCAAAGCCGTATATCACCTCTATATCATTCGGATAAAGAGTAGGGAAAGACTTCAAGCGTTTCTATCGGAAAACGGCATTGCCACAGGCCTTCACTATCCGATTCCGCTGCATCTTCAAAAAGCCTATGCAAACTTGGGTTACAAAGAGGGTGATTTTCCTGTTTCGGAGGCTTTAGCATCAGAAATTTTATCCCTCCCCATGTACCCACAACTCACTTATGACCAGCAGATAAGAGTTGGTGAGAAGATAGAGGAATTTGTTTCAAAAGAGAGAAATTAGGCAAATTGCTCATGAAGGAGAAAGGAAATAAACTAATAGCAGAATTATGGATTGAAGAATTTAGGGAATAAGAAAGATTTACCATTTTGCAAATAATATGATAAGTTTAGATCTTGGATACTCGATGCTCGTGAAAGGAGCGATTTTCAAAAAAAGAATTTGTACAATATTGTAATATTTCTCGTGGATCTTTATATGAAACCATGACATTGCTTGAAATATTTAAAAGAAAGAAGTGGATTTCGAATTCAGACTACTTACATTTTGAATCAGAGGGAAAAGAAATCGCATCTATGATAAAAGGACTCATAAATTCGTTACACAGAAACGCTAAATAGTTCCTTGTGTTCTTTTTTTAGTTATTGACCTTTGAGCATTGAGCTTTCACCTTTGCGATCAGCGCTTTACAACCATCTTGGAAGGATGATAACAAATTTTATCAGATCTGTGGAGCTTGGACACAAAGCCAAAACGAGAATCTAGTATCTAGAATCGAGCATCGAGAATCTAATACCCAGTATCAACCAGTAATCATGTAGCTATATCTTAAACCTTTGACCTTTCACCTTTGCGATCGCGCTTTACAACCATCTTGGAAGGATGATATCAAATTTTATCAAATCTGTGGAGCTTGAACACAAAGCCAAGACGAGAATCTAGCATCAAGAATCAAGCATCGAGAATCTAATACCGTATCAACAAGGAATCATGAGTTTTATCTTTACTCTTTGCGGGCTTAGCGGCTCTGCGTGAGAAATAAAAAATCTGCGTTAATCTGCGTTAATCTGCGGACTATGAATCTCCAAATAATAAACCCCATAACATACCCGGAATGGGATAAGCTGCTGCTCTCGAATCCTGGTTACTCTTTTTTCCATTCTTCAAGCTGGGCAAGGGTACTCACTGAATCATATCATTATAAACCCCTCTACTTTATCTTAATTAGGGACAATAAGTTGTTGGTTACCCTACCCATTATGGAAATTGAGAACTTCATAACAGGCAAAAAAGGAGTTTCTCTGCCATTTACCGATAGCGCTGATCCCATATTTGTCAGTGAAAATCACAATAGTGACACATTTGGTACATTAGTTGAATATGGTAATCAGGAAGGTTGGAAATCCATTGAAATAAGGGGAGGAGCAAGACCTGTTCAGGAGTCAACCCCATCTTC
Source organism: Candidatus Scalinduaceae bacterium (assembly GCA_965222815.1). GTDB lineage: Bacteria > Planctomycetota > Brocadiia > Brocadiales > Scalinduaceae > SCAELEC01. Next base: position 776,962 of record CBDCUS010000014.1, on the reverse strand, counting down.
ACTCTATTATGGTCATGTGCTTGATCTATCACCGGGTGAAGAGCAGATCTACTCAAGTTTTAGAGATAACACCAAAAGAAACATAAAAAAAGCAATAAGGGAGGGCATAAACGTTAAAATCTGTAATTCGTTGTCATCTTTAAATGAATTTTATCGATTAAATTGCCTGACGAGAAAGATGCATGGTTTACCACCTCAGCCCAGTTTTTTTTTAAGAATATGTATGAATATGTTATTTCAAAAAATCTTGGTTTTGTTGTGCTGGCTTCATATAAGGAAAGAGCTGTTGCTGGAGCTCTCTATCTTCACTTTGGGAAAAAGGCTGTCTTCAAATATGGTGCGTCAGACATAAGATATCAGCAGCTTAGAGCAAATAACCTCCTAATGTGGGAGGCTATAAAATGGTACAGCCGGAACGGATACAAAAGCCTCTGTTTCGGCAGGACAGAGTCGGGAAACAGCGGACTAAGACGATTCAAAGCTGGATGGGGCACCAAAGAGTACGCTATTAATTATTATAAATATGACATAAGAGATAATGTATTTGTTAATGATAATCCATTAATCAGCGGTTTCCACAATAAGCTATTTCAAAAAACCCCAATTCCAATACTTAAAATAGTCGGAAATCTGTTATATAAGTATATGGGGTGATGAGAATGGCTTATAGCTGATAGCTCATGGCAAAAGATTAAAAAACAATTAAGGGATTTAAGAATTTAGGGATTAAGGAATTGTTGACTGTGTACAAAATATATGATTAGTATAAATCCTGGATTCTCGATACTCGTGAAAGGAGTTAGTTTTGTACCTGAATTATGAGAATTTGGATATCGATAAAACGGCTCATGTTTGGTGATCTATGGCATAAGCTTAACACTTATATAGCATATTGATTAATATTGTCAGATCTGTGGAGATTGGACTCAAAGCCATAATTAGGATCAAGAATCGAACATCTATTGTCACTATAAACCATGAATCTAGATCCTTGAACCCAGCCAGCCCCGCGTGCCCAGTAGGGAAATGAAGTTTATCCTTCAGGGTGAAATGTGAAACCTCTTTCACTGGGGAACGCTGAGCCCTGAACGACGACCATATGAATTCCTAAATTCTTAAATTCCCAAATTCCTAAATAGCTTTTTAGTTACGTAATGAACCATATTATTCCTAAAGCGGAGAGAACCTCCAACAGAAAAAGTATTTTTAACACTTTAGTTCACTTTTAATTTTAGTCACTTAAGCTCACTTTAAACTTTAGTTCATTTTAGATACCATCAACCATTATCAAGAAGTCATCTGCTCATTATTATTTTGCAAATAAATAGAGGATTCTACTATGGGAGAAGTTAAAGCAAAAGTTTTATTAAGAAACTATGGGAATGTCTGGGCGGCTCAAAAAGGATATATTAAGGAGAAAGAGATACAATCTTCCGAACTGGATATGGTCGTTGATACCGGAGCGGTAATGGTTTTCTTACCACAAGATGAAACTGAAAAACTTGGATTAGTACCGGAGAAAAAAGTAGTGGTAACTTATGCAGACGAAAGAAAGGAAGAACGTTGGGTAGCTAAAGGGTTGGAGGTTTCAATTGGTAATCGTTCTATGGTTACTGATTGTATTATTGGACCGCCACTCTGTGAACCATTGCTTGGTCAGTTAGTTTTAGAAGAGCTTGATTTGATAGTGGATCCTTCACGTAAAACACTTGGTCCAAGACCGGAATCCCCAAATCTTCCTTTATTAAAATTAAAGTAATAAAAAATATTATAGCTGTCACAACACTCTTTAAGCCTGAATGTATCACTTAGAGATACCTTTGTACATAAGAATATGATTAGTTTAGATCCTGGATACTCGATACTTGTAAAAGGAATTAGTTATGTAGCTGAATTATGAAGATTTAGATATCGATAAAACGGCTCATAAAGTATCGATACAATCCGTGAAATGAGTTTGAAATTACTAAAGTTTGTTATGTATGAAGAGAAAAGCCAGTTAAGAAGATCATGTAGGACCATCAAGTGTTAGTAAAGTTTTGAAAATGGTGATTTTTTGAATTTAAATTATTACAATAAGCTATGAAACCAGCCTGCTCCGCGTGCCCTGTAGGGAAATGAAGTTTATCCTTCAGGGTCTGCCCTGTGGAACCAGTTATTCCACTTGGGTGGAACTTGGACACAAAGCCAAAACAAGAATCTAACATCGAGAATCAAGAGTTTAATACCCAATATCAACCACAAGCTTTCATTATAGCCCTGTGAGCTTCAAACTTTGAACTTTTCGTTTAAATCTATTTCGCTATCAGCCAAGTACTATCAACCCAGAACGCTGAACATTGAACCTTGAACCAGAATAGAGGCCATGATCCATCAATCATCAACAAAATACGTAAAAGACAAAATCGTAGAATATTTTCACGATAAAAAGGGAGTTATTGCGGTTTATCTCTATGGTTCAATAGTTACCGGAAAAGATGTCAAAAACAGCGATGTAGATATTGCACTACTAACTACTCCATTTAAAGATCTTATGGAGGGCGTGAAGACTAGGGTTCGCTACCAGACTGAGATATCCAGATTGATAGAAAGAGATGTAGACATTGTTTTTTTGCAAGAGACGGGTGAATTACTCTCCTATCAGATTCTGAGCAAGGGGCTAGTTATTTTAGAAATTGAAAAAGAAAAACATAGATCATTCAGAGCCGACAGACTAATCCAATGTCTTGATTTTAAATTTCTTGAAGATCGTATGGGCAAGGGAATGGTTACTGCAATGAGAGGAAACCAGGATGGTTAATAAATCTGTGGTTTTAAAGAAAATTTCACTTGTACGGCATAACCTGTCAAGGCTTAAAGATAAAGGAAATTGCTCTTTAGAATCATTAAAAAATGATCTTGATACACAAGATGTCGTATTACATAACCTCCAACATGCTATTCAGGGATGTATTGATATAGGTAGCCATATTATTTCAGATGAAGGGTGGGGTGTTGCTGGTAGCTTAAATGAAATCTTCTATATACTTAAGAATAAAGGAGTAATAGAAACAGAGATGACAGAGAAGATGGTTTCTATCGTTGGATTCAGAAATATACTTATTCATGAATATGAAACTGTCAACATCGACATAGTATACAATATTTTACGTAACCATATGGAAGATATTAGTGCGTATTTATTGACAATAGTCAATTATTTCAAACTGGGGTGAGTAAAAAAATTATTCTGCCTGTTTTGCGTGACCTGTTGAATCCTGAACCAGGAGAGTTGTCGTAAACTAGCAGAATTATGAGTTGAACAATTGTAGAATTAAGGTATTGAGGGATTGTTACCTTTGCACAAAGAATATGATAAGTGTAGATCCTGGATTCTAGATACTCGTGAAAGGGGTTGGTTATGTACCTGAGCTATAAGGATTTGGATATCTATAAGATGGCTCATAAATTAGCTATAAAAATCCATGAAATGAGCTTGAAATTACCAAAGTTTGAGATGTATGAAGAGGGAAGCCAGATAAGAAGATCAAGTAAGTCCATCAAGAGTAATATAGTCGAAGGTTTTGGAAGGCGAAGATATAAGCAAGAGTTCATCAAATATCTTACTTATTCTTTAGGATCTTGTGATGAGACTACAGATCATTTAGATACCTTATACGAAACAAAATCTTTTGTAGATGAAGAGAGTTATAGAAGTCTATGTAAAGAATACGACCATCTTGGAAGGATGATAACAAATTTTATCAGATCTGTGGAGCTTGGACACAAAGCCAAAACGAGAATCTAGCATCGAGAATCAAGCATCAAGCATCTAATATCCAGCATCAACCATGAACCCACTAAACAACCTCTACTACTACTGTAAACCCTTCATCCCCAGACGCCTCCAAATAGGACTTCGCAGACTATATGTACGGAAAAAACGCTCGGCATGTTCAGACGTTTGGCCTATTGATGAAAGGGCCGGAAATCCACCAGAAGGCTGGTCCGGTTGGCCGGAGGGAAAGAGATTTGCGTTAGTACTTACACACGATGTTGAGACGGCAAAGGGCCAGGCAAAATGCCGTAAATTAGCAGAAATAGAGATGGAATTAGGCTTTCGCTCATGCTTTAATTTTGTACCTGAACGGTATAAGGTATCGGAGGAACTCCGTCAATATCTTACGGATAACAGATTTGAAGTAGGCGTACACGGCCTTGTTCATGATGGTAAGTTATATAGGTCCAGAAAAATATTCAAGAACCGTGCTTTAAAGATCAACAAGTATATCAAAGAGTGGGGTGCAAAAGGCTTCTGCTCCCCCTCAATGCATAACAACTTAAAATGGTTGCATGACCTGGATATTGAATATGATTCCTCAACCTTTGACACAGACCCATTCGAACCTCAATCTGAAGGTGTCGGTACTATTTTTCCTTTCTGGATATCAAATGGAGTCGCTGATAAGGGCTACGTTGAACTCCCATATTCACTTCCCCAGGATTTTACACTGTTTGTCATAATGAATGAGAAAACTATAGACATCTGGAAAAAGAAACTAGATTGGGTTGTCGAAAAGGGTGGCATGGTTTTAATGACCACCCACCCGGATTATATAATATTTAATAAAGAGAAAGACAGCTTAGACGGATACCCAGTACGACTTTATAAAGAATTCCTTGACTACATACAATTCAAATACGAAGGGGAGTATTGGGATGCACTGCCTATGGAAGTAACAAATTTTTGTAAAAAGAAGTTATTAAATATCAGAAAAGTCGTTGTTTAGAAAAGGAATCACGGTAATAAATATCATAGAAGACTATGTTGGTTAATACAATAACCAACATAGGTTCTCTGTAACTCTGTGTTTGGCATATTTCAAAAAATGAATAAATCAAAAAGGTCATTTATAGAGAAAAAGAAAGTTAGGGAGATTGATTTTGTGGAGAAAAGAAAATGAACATAAGTATACACGGCTTGGGATATGTGGGATGTGTGAGCGTAGGTTGTCTTGCAAAGAATGGTCACAAGATTACCGGTGTAGATTTGAATCAAGAGAAAGTAGATTTTATCAATCAAGGAAAATCACCAATTATAGAAAACGGTATAGAAGATTTAATTTTTGAGCAATATGAATCTGGCAACATATCAGCAACAAATGACAGCCGTGAGGCTGTCATGAATTCAGAAGTTTCTTTTGTTTGTGTAGGTACCCCTTCTTCCTCGGAAGGCCATTTGGATCTTAATGCTATTTTTAAGGTGTCAGAGGATATTGGAAAAGGTATCATTGATAATGATAGTTACCATGTTGTCGTAATAAGATCTACTGTTTTACCCGGAACAAATGAAAAAGTTGCGAAAATTATTGAAGAAGTATCAAGGAAGGAAAACAATAGAGATTTTGCTGTAGTATCAAATCCTGAGTTTTTAAGAGAAGGAACTGCTATTGAAGACTATCATAATCCACCTTATACACTTCTTGGATCTAATAACATCAAGGCGATAGAAAAAGTTAAAACGGTCTATGATGGTCTCGATGCGCCGATCATAGTAACTGATGTTAAGGTTGCTGAGTTTTTAAAATACGTGAATAATGCTTTTCATGCATTAAAGGTTACGTTTGCAAATGAGATTGGAAATATATGTAAGAAGCTTGGCATTGATTCACACAAAGTAATGGAAATATTTTGTATGGATAGAAAACTAAATATTTCATCATACTACCTCAAATCAGGATTTGCATATGGAGGATCCTGTTTGCCTAAAGACTTGAGGGCGCTTAGGACAATAGCACACGATTATTATATAGAATGTCCAGTTCTTGAAAATATTGAAAAAAGCAACGAGCTTCAAAGAAAATATGCTTACGGACAAATATTAGATTTTGGAAAGGAAAAGGTAGGTTTCTTAGGCTTAAGCTTTAAATCTGGTACTGATGATTTACGCAACAGCCCCATAATTGATATTATTGAACAGCTATTAGGCAAAGGATTTAACATTAAAATATATGACAAAAATGTTCACTTCTCGCAATTGGTGGGTGCTAATAAAGAATATATATTAAAAAAGATACCATTCATCTCAAAATTTGTAACAGATGATGCTAATAAGATAATTGATGATTCAGATGTTATAGTTGTTGTGAATAAGGATGAGATATTTTGTGATTTATTAAACAAAGTCCCGGTAGACAAAATCATTTTTGACTTGGTTAATATTGATTTCAAAGATAAAGAGAAAAGGAAAAACTACGTAGGTATTGCATGGTAATGAAAAAACATGTACTGTTTATTGTTGAAAATAATCCCGTACCACATGATGTGAGAGTGTGGTCTGAGGCCATGGCTGTAAAGGAAATGGGATATGATGTTACAATCATATGCCCTCAAAACAAGAAGGCACCATTAAAGTATGAAAAGATCGATGGTATTGACATTTATAGACATTTTATACCATTTGAAGCTTCTGGCAAATTCGGGTTTTTAATCGAGTACTCAAATGCTCTTTTCTGGGAACTCGTCCTTAGCATTCGCATATATGCAAAGAAACCGTTTCAAATAATACACGGTGCGAATCCGCCGGACCATATCTGTATTATAGCTCTTTTTTATAAAATATTTGGGGTCAAGTATATTTTTGACCATCATGATATTTGCCCGGAAAATTTCTGTGCAAAATTTAATAAAAAAGGTCTCTTTCTTAAAAGTCTCTTGTTTATGGAAAAGCTATCCATCAAAACAGCTAATGTCGTTGTGTCTACAAACGAAAGCTATAAAATGATAGCAATCGAAAGATGCAATAAACGTAAGGATAAGGTTTTTGTTGTAAGAAATGGGCCTGATTTATCCAAAATAATATTTATGGATCCAAATGATAATCTGAAGAATGGATTTGATTACCTGGTGGCGTATGTTGGCATTATAGGTAATCAGGAGGGGATAGATAATCTTTTAAATATAGTTAAATACATTGTTTATGAAAGGAAAATTAAAAATATCAAATTTACTATTGTTGGGACAGGACCGGATTGGAAGAATATGGTTAAACTATCAAAAAAGATGATGCTTGACACGTATGTAACTTTTACTGGTTACATCCCGAACAAAGACCTTTACGAAATTTTCGCTACAGCAGATATTTGTGTAAATCCCGAATTCCGGAATAGTTTCACTGATAATTCAACAATGATCAAAATTATGGAATATATGACGTTTGGAAAACCTGTTGTTCAGTTTAAAACAAAGGAAGGTGTGATAACGGCAGGAGAAGCAGCCATAAACGTAGGAAAAAACGATATAACAGTTTTTGGGGATGCTGTTGTCAGTTTATTGAGAAACCAAGAGAAAAAAAAGAAAATGGGAGAGATTGGTAGAAAAAGAATATTTGAAGAGTTATGTTGGGATAAACAGAAAATTAATTTGAAGAGAGCTTATTCTTTCTTAGAGAAAAATTGACAGACAATGTTTAAATGCGTATAAACATTTGTCCATTTGATCTATGAATGAATTGATTATGAAGGAAATATTACGAAAGAGTATTCTGAAGGTAGAAAAATGGATCGAGAACCATGATTATAAAGGATATGAACCCTTTGATGGTCTTTCTTCATATCTGAGGCCATTAACGTTTCAAAACACATTCGCTCAACAGATATTACAACAAGTAGTTAGACAATGTCCCATTAATCTCAGACCGATATTAGGTGTAAGGCCCCTGGACTCTACAAAAGGAAGGGGATATATAGCATGGGGATATCTTAAGATGTTTGTGCTTACAGAAGACTCACTTTACAAGGAGAAAACAGTTAAATGTCTTGACTGGTTAATAGAAAATAATTCTCCATTTTATTCTAAGCCTTGCTGGGGGAATCATTTTGAGTATGCTTCCAGAAGTGGTAAAATACCAAAGTATGAACCAACAATCGTTTGGACGGGGATTATAGGACAAGTATTTCTGGATGCATATGAAATCCTTGAGGACGATAAATATTTACAGATAGCCATTAACATATGTGATTGGATTCTTGATTTGCCAACGGAAAAGACAGATTCGGGTACATGTATAAGTTATGTTGCGTTTACTCAAAATTCTGTTCACAATGCTAATATGTTTGGCGCCGCAATGTTGGCAAGGACAACAAGAATTAACGGCAATAACACATATTTGGAAGTTGCAAAGGAAGCAATGAGGTACAGCTGCTCAAACCAACTTACCGACGGAGCGTGGTATTACGGGGAATCATCCAATTACCATTGGATTGACAATTTCCATACAGCGTATAATTTGGATAGTCTTAAACGATATCTTGATAATACAGGCGATGAGGAGTTTGTTGAAAATCTTAACCGTGGATTTAAGTATTTTAAAGAAAATTTCTTCGAACCAAGTGGAAGACCAAAATATTATCAAAATCGTGCTTACCCAATAGATATACAGTGTGCTTCTCAGGCAATAGATACCTTAGTCTATTTCTCAGAAAATGATGAGTCTTCCCTGAAGTTGGCTATAAAGGTTGCGAAATGGACTATTGAAAACATGCAAGACAAGACCGGTTATTTTTATTACAGAATCTTACCACGGAAAAAGGTGAAAATACCTATGATCCATTGGGGACAAGCAACAATGTATAAATCATTAGCTTATCTATTAACAAAATTATAATGTTTCAAACTGCTTGATAACCGGATACCAATCGATAGTACGATCAAGTTGATTAAACACTATTTAAGGAGCGACTTTTATTAGCATGTTGATCGATTTGGTCGTGCAAAGGTTTCAAAATACTTTACATGAGGTGCAAAATTGTTATATACGATGACGAAGCAGGCGACTGGCAGGAGTTGGATTCGCCAAGACAGACCCCTCGCTACGTTGCAATTGCTGACATATTAAACAGTGTCAGTGCCGATAGTGATCTTCTTGATGTTGGTTGTGGAGAAGCGATGCTACGAACTTACTTGCCAAAGAATTGCAATTATACAGGAAGCCAGGCAGCGTTCCATTAAAGTGTAGGCTGCTGCAATGGCTTGATCGTCGTAGACCCCTTTCCAATGTACACTGTACAAACATGGTCCGTGAGGAATGGCGCATTCTACACGACTGCTCCGTTACAATTCCTGACACCAACTCCCATTGACGCATTTGGCTTGCAGTGCCACCTTGCAATTCACGGAAATCAAAATAATGTTGATTGGATTCATGTAGTTCCGAACAAAATACTCCATTAAATATTTTTGCGAACATAGTAGAAAATTTGAGGGGTTTTTGGATACGTTGTAACCTGTCATCTTATCGTATACGTGATTTGTAAGTTTCTAGTTTCGAATGAGATAATGCCATGAAAAAAGTGTTATTAATAAGCAATGAAGTAATGCATTATAGAGTATCAGTCTATAACTACTTTTATAAGCGCTTCAAAGACTATGGATATGAATTTATTGTTCGAAGCGACAGATTGCATACTGGAAACATGAACCCAATTCTGTTTCATTTTAAAGAGATTAAATTTAAAATAGGAAAATATAAGAGAGAAATAGAAAGTGTTAAACCAAATATAGTTATCTTGTTTCTACATTTAAAAAATCCAATATATTGGTTTCTTGCACACTGGCTAAAATACAAAAATATTCCATTTGTCTATTGGAATAAAGCAATTAATTATGATGACCAGAAAAATAGAATTAAAAATTTTCTGTTTCATTACATGCATAATAGAGCAGATGCAATAATCTTATATTCGGAGATAGAAAAAGAAAATGTTAAAAAGAAAAATTGGAAGAAACTTTTTTATGCAAATAACACTATTAATTTTGAGGATTTCCCTACGATTAAAGAAACAAAAAAAGAAATTAAGAGTGAATTTAAGATAGAATTTGAAAAAGTAGTTTTATTTACTGGAAGAATAGATATTGGTGGTGGTAGAAAAAAATTAGACCATTTAATTAAAATCTTTAATGAAATAGAGCGCGAAGATATCGGCTTAGTGATTGTAGGATCTGGATTTGATGAAAAAATAGATAAAATAATCAAGAAAAATAAAAATATAAGGTATCTAGGGGAAATACACGATCCGGAAAATAAACAAATTTGCAAAATATTTAAAATGGCTGATGTGTTTTCAATACCTGGTCATATCGGGTTGGGTATAAATCAGGCAATGTTCTGGGGTCTACCTGTTGTAACTGAAGAGGGTAATCAGCCACCTGAAGTCAATTATCTTTTAGATGGGAAAACAGGTTTTATTGTAAAAAATAATGACATAGATGCATTGAAGGAAAAGATACTTTATATAATTGATAATACTGAGTTAAGACAGCAATTATCAGAAAATGCGAGAAAGCACATTTTAAAAGTGGCTTCCATTGAAAATATGTTTAATGCATTCAAAAATAGTTGTGATAAAGTTTCTAAGGATTATTATCAATTTATGAATAAATAACACTTAATACAAATAGGATAGGGCATACTATCTGCTACTTTTTGATGATCGCACTTGAAAGGCAAGCACCGTGAAGGACAGCAAAGAGCAACTAAGAGAAGAATCTACAGAAAACAATCATATTACTGTTTGTATATGTACTTACAAAAGGCCATATCTATTAGAAAAGCTAATCTCTAAATTAGAAGGACAAATTACCGAAGAATTTTTACAATTTAATGTTGTCATTATTGATAATGACCCGGAAATTTCCGCAAAAGCAATTGTTAAACAAATTAAAAACAAAACAAAACTTAGTATAAAATTCTATCATGAGCCTGAGAGAAGTATTTCTTTAGCAAGAAACAAATGCATAAAGGAAGCTGATGGAAAATATATTGTATTCCTTGATGATGATGAATTCCCAAATGATATATGGCTTCAGCAATTATTTAATGCAATTGAAAATTTTTCAGCCGATGGTGTTTTGGGACCAGTTGAGCCATATTACGATGAAGAAATACCCAAGTGGTTGAGAAAAAGCGACCTACTTAAGAGAGGCAGATTCCATACCGGCTATCTAATAAGGAATTCGAAATATACACGCACCGGAAATGTGATTTTCAATAGAAATATTTTTAACAATATGAAAGCTCCGTTCGATCCAAAATATGGTAAGATCGGAGGCGGCGATGTAGAATTCTTTCAAAGAATGCTAGAACGTGATAAAAAGTTTGTATGGTGCGATGAGGCTATTGTTTATGAGAATATAGAAGCAAAAAGAAGAAAAAAAATGTATTATATAAAAAGAGCATTCACCAGAGGGCTCACCAACTCGATGAAGCTTTCATTTTTCAGTAAAGGCACATTTAAATCGCTTGCTGCTATACCAATTTATATAGGTATTGTACCTATTTCTGTGCTGTTTGGGCAGCATGTATCTATAAAGTATTCTGTGAAACTTTGTGACCATTTAGGGAAAATTTTGGGTTATCTTGGCGTAAAAATCGTAAAAGAAAGGCCTTATTAAAAATTGTCGAAATATGATTAGGCCGCAAGCATAAACGAACACAAACTTTCATGGTGGAGAGGCCAGGAATCGAACCTGGAACTTACCAAGGACCCCTTGGCTTGCTTTCCCTATTAAGCTACCTCCCCAAAAGCATCCTACCTTAACCAATATCAAATCATAAGGAAAAAAATGAAATTGTCAAGAATTTATAACAGTCTTGAACAGATACCGGAGAATTTACGTGAGTATTATATAATTGATGATGAAAATAGGTATATCTTGCAAGTCGAAGGCATGGTCCCGAAGAAAGAATTAAAACAGTTCAGAAATAACAATATAGAAGCACTAAAAAAAATTGAAGAACTTGAAATAGAAAATAAAAAGCTTAAAGAAGAAATAAAAAGTGGCATCGAATGTGGACAGAATGATATATCTAATATGAAAATTAGAAACGATGAATATATTTACCAACAAAAGATATTAAACACATTCAAAAAGTTTTCTATTTTAAAAAGTATTAAAACGATAGAGAATACAATAGGATTGAAAGAGATAGACCGTAAAAATCTCTTTTTAAATGGTACAAAAATAAGAATTAATGGGAATTTTTTAAAAATTGGCCAATTAAGGTCTGAAAGCTATATAGATCTTAAAGATCCTGAATTAATCATAGACATACTGAAAAGAGAGAAAAAAAAATTAGATATATTTACATTTATTCAGTCGATACAGGACACCGAAATAAAATATGATAATACTATTGAAATGGACAATCTCGCAGCTATTCCAATAACGACTTATGAGAATTGGTGGGATAAGCAGATTAAAGATAAGACGCGTAATTTGGTTAGAAGGGCTAAAAAGAATGATGTTATAGTAAAACAAGTTGCTCTCGATGATGATCTTATACGGGGTATACAAAGAATTTTCAATGAAACACCTTTCCGTCAAGGCAGACCATACCCTCACTATGGTAAAGATTTTAACAGAATAAAAGAAGAAATCTCAACTTTTAAAAGTAACAGTGACTTCATTGGTGCATATTTTGAAAACGAACTTATAGGTTTCATCAAGATTGTTTACAATGAAAGATGTGCTAGTTTAATGCAAATTTTGTCGATGATAAAGCACCGCGATAAGGCACCAACTAATGCATTGTTAGCAAAAGCTGTAGAGCTATCTGCAGATAATAACATTGAATTTTTGATATACAGGAAATTTATCTATGGTAAAAAAGGTGTGGACGAACTAACAGAGTTTAAGATAAACAATGGCTTTCAAAGATTTGATGTACCAAGATATTATATAGCTTTAACATTAAAAGGTAAAATTGCATTGTTTCTAAAACTGCATAAAAATATTGTTGAGTTGTTACCTTTATCGATTTACTCAATCTTAGTAAGAACTAGAAATTATGTCTACAAAGAAAAATACAAACAGTATATTGCATAAATCATTTGTACAAGTAGAGTATTTACCAACAATCAAAGACACTCCAGACAGACCGCTCCCTCAGGCGTAATAATTTAAACTGCTTTTCCTTCAAACAAACAGAAATAAATTTTAAATAGGAGGTCAAAGTGCCTGGTCTTGTTGGAATTATAAATAAGAAAAAAAAGTCTGAAAATCTACAATATTTAAATCATATGATAGATTGTATGATGCATGAAAAATTTTATAATTCTGGCAAATTTATTGTAGAGGATATCGGGTTTTATGGTGGATGGGTTAACATTAAAAACTCATTCTGTGATTGTATGCCAATAGTAGATAAGAAAGAAAGTTTAGCAATACTTTTTTTTGGTGAAAATATTAAAGACAGCGAGTATGTCAATAAGTATACAAAAAAAGAAGTAAATAAGAGTATAAAAAGCAGAGCCGAATATTTAATTGATTTATACCAAGAAACAAAAAGTAAATTTTTCACTGAACTAAACGGTTTTTTTCATGGAGTAGTAGTAGATATCAAAAATAAAAAGATTAGTTTGTTTATTGATCGATATGGAATGCAAAGACTTTACTATTACAACGATAGATCTGAGTTTATTTTTTCGTCAGAGGCAAAAGCTATATTGAAGATAAGGCCACATTTAAAAGAAATTGACCTCTACAGCCTTGGAGAATACTTGAGGTGTGGTTGTGTAATGAATGATAAAACACTATTTAAAAAAATTAAGTTATTGCCTGGAGGATCACTATGGACGTTTCAGAATAACGGTAAAATTGATAAAAACAATTATTTTGTACCAAGTATGTTTGAAAACCAACCGAAAATGAATGCAAATGATTTTCTATATGAAATTAAAGACGTTTTTAGAGAAATATTACCTAAATACTTTTTACCTGAAGGGAAAGTGGGACTGTCACTAACCGGTGGTTTAGATACAAGAATGATATTAGCTGCTAGTAATATTCAACCAGGGAAATTGCCATGCTTTACTTATGGCGGTGTTTACCGAGATTCATATGATGTTAAGGTGTCAAAAGAAGTTGCTGAAGCATCTGGGCAAAAGCACCATACTATTAGAGCAGACAGAGATTTTTTAAAAAATTTCAATGAATTTGCGCATAAAACGATTTACCTGTCTGATGGATGTGTTGATATAACAGCGGCTCCTAACCTATACGTTTCAAAAAAGGCAAGAGATATTGCCGATATCAGATTAACTGGTAACTATGGACAAGAATTACTTAGAAGATATATTGCTTTTAAACCTAGTCCAATTGATGAAAAATTATTCAGTAAACAATTTATAGAATATTTGAAGAAAGCAGCGGAAGTCTATAAAACATACTTAAACAACTATGATAGATTAACATTTGCGCTTTTTAAGCAAGCCCCATGGTTTCAGTATGGTAGATACTCTGTAGAAAGCTCACAAATTATTCAACGATCACCTTTTATGGATAACGATTTAGTAAAATTGGTTTATCAAGCACCGGTTTCTGTTTTAAATGATGAAGAAATATCAAAAAGAATAATTTATGATTCAAGTAATGTTTTAGGAAATATTATGACTGATTTAGGAAAACTTGGGAAGTTACCATTTTGGGCATCAAAAATATTTAAATTATGGCGATTTTTTCTTTTTAAAATGGAATGGTATTATAATCATAAACTGCCAAGGCCGGTAGAACGGTTGGATAATGTTTTGCGCCCTCTAAATATTGAAAAATACTTTCTTGGAAGAAATAAATATTATCATATGAGAACTTGGATCAGAGGTGAATTGTCTGAATATGTTAAGGAAACTTTGCTGAGCCAGAAATGTAAAGAGAGGGATATCTTTAATAGCAACTATATTGAAAAAATTGTTGATGATCATACCAAAAACCGAAGAAGTAACACTGATAATATTTGCGCCGTGCTATCTATTGAAATAATCTATAATCTGTTTATTGATTGAAAAAAATAAGCTTAAAAGAATCTAGATATTTTCTAAGATATGCTTAGAAAACAAGCCCCTTTTAATGGGTGTAAACGGGAACAAATTAAAAACTTAATTAGTACCAACATGCTAGTAGTTTTGTTTTCCTAAGTGCTCTAAGTCATAAATATGATGACGTATTTTAAGCAGCTTGCAATTTTAAATTTTTCTGATTATTGGAAATTTCCGAAAGAATGTTTTTCATATCTTCTTTTGTGAATTTCCATTTGAAAGGTTTTGCGATTTTTTATAATGTTTTTGGAAATTTAGAATTCTAGCTTTAAGAGTTGCTAAGTCTGGGAAATCGTTTGGAGTCAGAAGTTTTTGCTGAATTACTGAAAAGTATATTTCAACTTGATTTAGCCGGCTAGCATGAATGGGAGTATGAACTTGGATTGCATTGGGATACCACTTTGAGAGGCGAATGCAAGAAGTTACACCACGATATGATGAGCCAATATCAGTCACCCAAAAAACACGTTTTGCTGTCCGGTATGGCTTTTGTTGCATTACTAAATCTACCAAACGGTGGTAAGGTTCAATACCAGTTTGTTTTTCGCAAATCCCAAACACTTTGGCTAGATGAACCCCAGGCAGCCATGTAGGACAAAGCGCCTTGTCGTTCGTATTAAGCCTCCACGAGGCGTTTACGATTAGGAGAGCAGGGTGTTGTGGTACAGATTCTTTTCCGAGCTTGGATACTGGTTTTCTCGTCGGCACTGATTACATAATCAGTAGCTCATAGTGGTTTGTGCTTCCAGATCCTGTGATAAAGATCGAGAACTATTCCAGCTTTTTTGGCAAAGTTCGGGTCACGAGGAAAGAGCCAACATCGGTAATACCATGGCTTGATTGCATCTGTACTAAGCCATCTCCAGGCTGTTGCTCCGCTAATTGAAGTTACTATTCCCGAGTTAATGGCTTCTTGAGCGATGTCGGCATGATTCAATCGGGAGAAAGGAATTTGGCGTTCAAAGGGTAATTCACAGGCCAAGGCCTTAATTTCTACTATAATCTCAGGGGGACAAATGGCAAGGACGTCCCTGCCTTGGCATATCTTGGAGACCATCCAAACGTTGTTCGAAAAGACGTTTTCGCCATTTGCTAACGATTTGCCTTGGCAAATGCCAATTTCTGTATTCTCCAATCCTTCAGAGGAAAGGAGAATAACCTTGGCACGTAGGACCTGATAATAAGGTGACGAATATTTCCGAGACATTTCTTGCAAATTTTTCTTTTCGCAATGAGTAAGAGCAATGGTATAAGGGCTTTTTTAGGCATATTGCACCTCCTTTTACAAGGTAAAATAGCAAACATTTAGGGTAAAAGTCAATCACAATACGTCATCGTATTAATAAATAAGAGCACTAAGTGCCTTATATTTTTAGTCTCTAATTTTGATTATGTTAGAGAGAAAGGAAATTTCAAGATACAAGATTTTGATTAAGGTAATAAGAAAGTGTCATTTCTAACCCTTATTGCAGCTTTAATGCTATTTATTGTAGCACTAAGGATAGATAAAAAATACACAAAAATCAAGAGCAGAGCTGCTTTAGTACCTGCAATATGGTTAACCATTGTGCTGTCAAGAAATGTTTCAAGATGGCTTAACATTAGACATGGGACAAAAGCACAAGTTGATTTTGTCTCTGCAATTGAAACCGGCCAACCTATTGATCAACTATTTTTTTTAATAATACTTATATCGGGTCTGGTTATACTGGTTAAAAGAAGAAAGATAGTATACAAAGTAATTGAAATTAAAAAAACATGGATTTTTCTATTTGTATATTGCTTTATAAGTATTCTGTGGAGTGATCATCAATTTATATCATTTAAGAGGTATATTAAAGATTTTAATGCATTGCTTATGGTGTTGGTTATTATTACAGAAAAAGAACCAATTAATACATTTAAGGCTATTATGAAAAGAAATATGTTTTTGCTCGTACCGCTTTCCATTGTTTTTTGCAAGTTTTATCCAGATATTGGTAGATATCAGACTGCATCTTGGAATTTTATTTACACAGGCGTTACTACTCATAAAAATTTATTAGCTATATTATGTCTCATTAACATAATGGTATTCCTAATTGATTGGATTCCATTATTAAAAAACCGAAAGTATTTACTAAAACCAGATTTGTTTATAGTTTATACTTTATATCTATTGTTATCTATTTACCTGTTAAAATTTGCAAACAGTATGACAACTAATGCATGTTTAATAATTGGACTTTCAATATTTTTCTCTAAGTTTTTAAAGAAAAACTTAATAAAAGTTATTATTGTGTTGGTAATTATGTATACAACGGGCCTAACTGATTTAATATTTAGTGGTATTAGTGATGTTCTTTTAGGCATTGCCGATAGGGATTTAACTCTATCAGGGAGAACGGACCTTTGGGAAGCAGTTTTAGGTATAAAAAACAATCCAATAATCGGTACGGGGTACAGTGCATTTTGGTTAGGAGATAGGCTACGAGAGTTAATTGAGCATTTCATATTTTTGCCAAAGCAAGCTCATAATGGATATTTAGAAGTATATTTAAATTTAGGAATCATTGGATTAATGTCTCTTCTGTTTGCAATTTATTGTTCATTTAGAATAATTAATAAAAAATTTTATAATAATGATTACTTAGCATCCTTCAAAATATCATTTTTCACAATATTCTTAATTCATAACTTCACAGAGGCCACCTTTTTATTTAATGCATCTCCTTTATGGTTTGTATTTCTTTTCGTAGTTTTTTTAGGGAATAAAACTACGAAAAGAAATTATATTATTCGAAATGTTAAATATCAAAAAAGGCTTTGAAAACTATTGAAAGAATAAGAATTAAATTCTTGGTAGTAGTCATAATTTTTGGTAATGGTCATAATTTTGGTAATATTATTACTCGCTTTTCTTTAAGTTGTAGGATCAATTGCGTAGAAAAGAAAATAATATCCAATTTAATCTTTTAACTAAAAGCGAAGAATTGAAGCAACACGCTGTAAAAAGTGCTGCTATAACAATGTTCGCACAGATAACTGGTTATTTAGTGCAAATGATAGGCACTTTTTGGATTGCGCGCTTAGTTATCCCAAGTGATTTTGGTTTAGTTACTATGGTCACGGTGTTCAGTCTTCTTTTACAAAATTTAGGGGAAAATGGATTCACAGAATACGTATTACAGAAAGACAAGTTAGACCACCAGCAAGTGAGTAATTTGTTTTGGCTGAATTGTGGATTTAATACTTGTTTGGCTGTATCATTCATACTTTTTGCACCAATAATTGCATGGTGTTACCATGAACCAAGACTGTATCACATTTCAATCGCAATGAGTCTATGTATCGTACTCGGAGCATTGCCAGTTCAGCATTTAGCATTGCTAAAAAGGAATATGAGCTTTTTTAGAACATCTATGAATGAAGTGACATCAGGATTATTAAGTACAGTAATTGCAATTGCATTTGCGAAGGCAGGTTTCGGGTACTGGGCCATAGTAATAAGGCGCGTGGCTATGCCATTCTTTATGGCTATTGGAGGCTGGGTATTGTGCCCTTGGATTCCAGGCCTCCCCAAAAAAAGTGAAGACACTTACTCAATATTAAGATTTGTGTTCGATACGTATGGTAATTTTACGGTAACGTACGTAAGTAGGAACTTGGATAAATTGTTAATCGGAAAATATTATGGTGTAAGTTCATTAGGGTACTATGATAGAGCCTATCATCTTGCAATGCTTTTACCAAACCAATTAGCTGGATCCCTTTCAAGTGTATCAATAACAACTTTAAGCAAGTTGAAGGATGATAAGAAGCGATACAAAAGAAACTATAAAAAGATTTTATCAATAATTACCTTCGTCGCTATACCTTTAAGTATAACATTAGCACTGACAGGACAAGAACTTGTAATACTTTTATTAGGAGCACAATGGGAAACCGCAGGAGAAATATTCAGATATTTTGCACCTAGTATTGGTTTAATGATTATCCATGCAACATCAGGATGGGTTCATTTATCTCTTGGTAGAGCAGATAGATGGTTCAAATGGGGTATTGTTAGAGTAATATGTGCGAGTATTTCAATCATTATTGGCCTGTTTTGGGGACCAAAGGGTGTCGCTGCTGCTTACTCAATTTACATGACTATAACATTGATACCAGCACTCTTATATGCTGGAAAACCTATAGGGGTAAATCTTAGTTTCTTATTAACAATTTTGTGGAAGTATATGATAGCAGGTGTATTCTCGGTTGTTTTCTGTCAATTTATTCTAATGATATTTGAAGAATATATTGTAATATTTAAAAACTGCAACCCTATTACCAGTATTCTTATATTGTCAATAAGCTGTATTTTTAGCTATTGCAGTTTCAATATTTTCTTATTTAGAGGTATTGAACCATTTAATTTAGCTTTAGAATTGTTCCAAGAACCATTTAGAAAATCTGAAAAATGAATGTTTGCCCCCCCCCCCCCCCCCCCCCCAAAAGCTGACACGGTTAAAAACGAACTGCAGATTTCATAGTCAGTTCGGCTTGGGCTAGAGTTTGGTAACTTAATGTCGAATGTTGTCGTTTTCGGGTATGATGCAAATCGTTTTTAGAAACAAAAATAAGAGCGAATTACAATTAGAAGCATGAAAGAAAAGAAGAACGTAGGATGAAAAAGAAAAATTTCAATAGAATTAAGAATTATTATAGAAAAAAGATGTCATCAACGTTTAACAGGAAAATATGCAAAATTAAAAATATAGATGCCGTAATTTCATTTACTTTTGATGATTTTTCACGTTCTTCATATTTAGTTGGAGGAGAAATATTAAATAGGTATGGATTCAAGGCAACATATTATACCTCTTTTGGGTTAATGGGAAAAAAACTGCCAGTGGGGGAAGGATTTATTGAAAAGGATATAATTGGAATTTTGAGGGATGGACATGAGCTTGGATGTCATACCTATAACCACGATGAATCTTGGGAAACCGATAAAGAGCAATACAATAAATCTATACTGCTGAATAGAAAGAAATTAAATGAAAAATTTCCCAATACGACGTTTAAAACTTTTTCTTATCCAATAGCTAACCCACATCCGAAAATTAAAGAAATAGCCGGAAGCTATTATAATTGTTGTAGAGGAGGTGGTCAAACATTTAATAGGATAAAAATAGATACAAATTTACTTAAATCGTACTTTATTGATAAAAAAAATAGGAACGACATTAGGGAAATCAAAACATTGATAAATGAAACTATTAATAAAAAAGCATGGCTTATAGTTTCAACACATGACATTGCTGATAAACCTTCAGATTTTGGATGTTCAGTTCGATACTTTGAAGAATTAGTCAGGTATGTTCACAAAAGTAATATATCTGTATTAACAGTTGCTGAAACTTATAATAAATTCTGCTTAAAAAATAATTTTTAATATACCCATTCAAAAATAGATTTAGGTGTTTCTACCAATTATTTAAAATTTTCAGTGAATACTATAAAGTTATAGAAATATAAAAAAAGCAGACTTGGAATGAATTAAAAGCAAAAAGTTTGCATGAAGCCTTTGTACCTTTGAGTTGTCAAATATATCTACAAAATAAATGGGAATGAGTCCTTGATAAACAATCAAAGGTTTGATATGCTCTATCTTGAAATACAGTACTTACAGCAATTATTATATTAAAGCAAGTGTAAAAATATTTGCAATTAAAGTTCTACTATAATTTGACGATATTTTTATGTATGCGTTTGTCTGGATATTTGTTGGATTACAAATTGCCACTGTGGTGAAAATGGGTATGAGTGCGCAGGCGATGGTGAGCGGTGGAGATTTTTAGAGGAGCTATACATCGGAGCGGGACTCAGGATTGGGAGTACGAGGTTCGATAATATGTTAGGATAGGGGAGATCGGATTTGGGTCGCTCCCTCAGGATGAGCTTAATATATCAATTTGGAAGGAGGCATCGATGAAAAAAATATCATTATTCATTACATTAATATTGGTTTTGCCCGCTCCAGCTTTTGCGGCCACTTTTACTGTGAGGCCAAACGGTGGTGGAGACTATACAACCATACAAGCTTGCGCCAACGCCGCCCAAGCCGGTGATACTTGTCTTGTGAGCGGGGGAACATACAACGAAGAGGTGACTCCAACCAGAGACGGATTGGTTGGCAAGTGGATTACTTTCCAGGCAGAAGATGGTCAAACTCCGCTGGTGACAGGTTCGTGGAATCTGGAAGGGAGACATTATATTGTCATTGATGGTTTTGAAGTAGGCGGCGGCTTTTCGTCTTCTCCTTATTCCGGCGCTGTTTGTGGCAACATTAAGATTTTGAATAACTATATCAATGGAGCAGGCGTTGGTATAAACATTAAAGGAAACGATGTACTGATTTCTGGAAATACGTTCGATAATATGTCGGATGATATGATCCGTCAGTTCATGGATCGGTGGACTATACGCAACAACACGGTTATAGGTGAGATCGATTCCGGTGACAAACACATGGACTTCTGGCAATCCTTTTGTTCTGGAGGAGACACAGGTTACACAGCGTCGTATTCACTAATCGAAAACAATGAATTTATTGAGGTGTCTGGTGACAACGTCCACTTCAGTCTAGTTAATGGTACAGCTTCCTGCAATGATCCGGTCACAAATTTGATTATCAGATATAATAAGATAAGACATGTTGGATCACTCGGGAGTTATGTCGACCTTAATGATTCGGCTTCCGGTAATACAGATAACACTATTTATAACAATACCTATGTTGATTTGAGAGAAGGCTCACTCGCGTCGTGGATGGACTATGCCCACATTTATGATGCTTCTACTTCGTCCAGCGGTCTTAACAACATATTCTATAATGCAGTGGACTCGTCCGGTGCAATCGGATTCCTTTTCGGTTCAGAGGGCTATCAAGCCTACAATCTGTATTATGACTCTTCTAATATCATGACATTTAGAGGTGCTGCATCCGGAGAAACCGGTGCCATAAAAAACCAAAATCCGCTTCTTACAGACCCAAATAACAATGATTTTTCGTTGAAAACAGGCTCCCCTGCCGTTGATAAGGGTGGTCCGTTGACCCATGTGGCAGCCGCTGATACTGGCTCTGGCACATCACTGATCGTTGATGCTGCCGAGTTTTTTCAGCCTGGATGGGGTGGTGCTGATGCTGACTGGATTGCGGTCGGTAGTGTGAGCAACGTTGCACATATCTCCTCCATAGATTATAATTCAAATACCATAACCCTTGCAACTCCCATCACAAGGGCCGACGGTGATCCAGTATATCTCTATAAGGATTCGGATGGTACCCAGGTTCTTCGCGGCTCTGCTCCCGACATTGGTGCAGTCGAGTCTGGATTTCTGGAGGCACCCAGCAATGCGAGAATAGAGTCATAAAAAGTCACTACTGTTCGGTTAATAGCCTAATTCGGTCAGGGGGGGCATAAATATTCTGCCAGGCAGTATGTTTTATTGATTAACAAAAAAAGTACGGGACACAGGATCATTTCTTCAGTATAATGAGCGTCATGGTTGACTCAATGTCTTTAACTCCCGTTTCTTCGCTTCCCATAAAGCACTACGGTACGGTACCTCGCCTTTTTCAAAGGAGATTATTGTACTGACTAAGCAGGAGCACATCGAGTTTAATTGGCAAATCAATTATTACAATTTTCTTCATCAGTGTGTTCATAAACGTGATGTTGAATTCACAAAACAGTTGGTTCAAGAAAAAGACAAGCTCAGGGACTTAAATCAACGCTTGTATGGCAAGAAAATCGAGAAGTCAAAGAGAAGTAATAATAGCAAAAAGGTACATTACCAACAGTGCTTCAACCAAGGGAGCAGCAAACAGATGCCAAAGAGTATGGGGACCATACAGCGCTCTAACTTGCAAGTTGTAGAAGAAACACGGGACTTAACCAAGTATGAAAAATTATACAGGGTGGGTAGGCTCGAATGATAAACTTCGTTTCCATACAGAGCACGCTGTTCTAGTCTAGGCCTTTAATTATGGCTCTTTGACAGAATTTGTGGGTAAAAATAAGGAAAAAAATAGATTTATTTGAAGAATTGCTCTCCAAAAGGAATATCTTTTACTCCCTTCTCCGCCACCCACCCCTCATTTGGGTGAGGGTGGGCGGCTCCGGAGGGAATAAAAGATGTCACTATTTGATAAAACATTTAAAAACCAAACCCAACTCGAAATTAATTAATACCTTAAACCTTCAGCTTTGCTGATGGTCCCAGCAATGCTATGCAGTTGTAGTAGTGATTTGAATTTGTGATAAAAAGAATACCTCCTTATGATGTAAAGAGGCGACTCTAAAAGCAAAAGGAGATATTCAATGAAAGATGTAAATAAATTATCACATGTAGTATGGGAATGCAAATACCATTTAGTATGGTGCCCAAAGTATCGTTTCAGGATCTTAAAAGGAGAAGTTGGTAGGACAGTACGAGATATAATCAAGCAGTTGTGTGAGTGGAAGAAGGTGGAGATTTTAGAAGGTAATGTACAAATAGATCATGTACATTTGGTGTTGTCATTTCCACTGAAGTATTCAATATCTGAGATAGTTGGTTTTGTGAAAGGCAAAGTGCTATCAAAATATTTGACACATATTTGGATCTGAAGAAAAGATACTGGGGAAGGCATTTTTGGGCGAAAGGGTATTGTGTGAGTACGATAGTTTTGGATGAAGAGAGAATTCGCAAATATGTAAGATGGCAGTTGAAACAAGATAGAATGTTAGAACAACTCAAATTGTGGAAATAATTTTACCCTTTTAGGAGCCTGTTGCACAAACCCTATTTTTCCCACAAAAGAGATGAAAGTATGCAAGAGAAATGATATACTGAGTCCATCTTCAAGAAAGGGGAAAAATATGGGTTATAATTTTATTGAGTGTAACAGAGAGCAACAGTATTTACTCCCACCGAGCTTATTGGATTGGTTACCGGAAGGAGATTTAGCCTGGTTCATACTTGACGCAGTAGAGCAGCTGGATCTGAAAGAGTTTTACAAGAAGTATCGTCGAGATGGATGGGGCAGAGCCGCTTTTAATCCAAAGGTTATGGTGAGTTTGTTGGTATATGCGTATAGTATAGGCGAGAGGTCAAGTCGTCGAGTAGAGAGTCTTTGTGAACGAGATATAGGCTTTAGAATAATAACGGCGAATCAGAAACCAGATCATTGCACGATATCGAGATTTCGCAAAGATAATGAGAAAGAGCTTGAGGGTTTGTTTACGGAAGTACTGAAGCTGTGTGCAGAAGCAAAGATGTTGAAGGTAGGAGTAGTGGCACTGGATGGGACAAAGATGGAAGCAAATGCATCATTATCATCGAATCGATCAGAGAAGTATATAGAGCAAGAGGTGAAAAAGATACTCAAGGAGGCAACAGAAACAGACAAAGCGGAAGATAAGCTCTATGGTAAGAGGAATCGAGGAGATGAATTACCCGAAGAGATGAAAGACAGAAGGAGCAGGCTCAAGAGATTACAAGAGTGTAAGGAGCGTCTGGAACTTCGTGCTAGCGAATTAGCCAAGAAACAACAAGAAAAGATAGAGATGCGAGAGAAAGAGGAATCCGAACAAGGAAAAAAGAAACGAGGTAGAAAGCCAAAGGCACCAGAAGAGATGAAGAATAAGGAGGCAAAGGGAAATATTACAGACCCTGAAAGCCGGATAATGAAGACGCAGTCGGGATATGTACAAGGATATAACGCACAAGCGGTAGTAACCAATGAGCAAATAATAGTCGCAGCAGAGTTGACGCAGGAAGAAAATGACGTAAACCAACTCCATCCATTGCTCAATAAGGCGAAAGAGAATGTAAGGGACATAGGGATAGAGAAAAGGCTTCGGGTAGGATTGGCAGATGCGGGATATTGGAGTGAGGGAAATATGGACAAAGGATTACCTGATGAACTGGAGCTGTTTGTAGCGACAAAAAAAGATTGGAAACAACGAAAGGCTCTGAGCGAACAAAAAGCACAACGGGGACGTACACCGGAGGGTTTGTCGAAGAGAGATCGAATGGAACGGAAGTTATTAACAAAGCGTGGGAAACATCTGTATAGTAAACGGGGTCAGATGGTTGAATCGGTGTTTGGGCAGATTAAAGATGCACGAAGAATAAAGCGCTTTCTCAGACGAGGGATCGATGCATGTTCGAGTGAATGGAAATTGATTTGCGCCACACATAATCTATTGAAGTTATTTCGAAGTGGCAAGGTTAATTGGTCCTAAGTTAGGAATCAGGACATCTTTTGTACAAGTAAAGCAAGATATAGTTGAGCACACCGCAGAAATTATTTTCTCCATTTACGTTTTCACTGCATTAATCATCAATCATACAAAAACTTGTAACCTTGATTGTTTATTTATAAAATGAACATTTAATTACTTTATGCAACACGCTCTTAGGGTCGCCTTTCAAACCACCTTTTTTAGGGGTGGTTGTTGATTTAACACCTTAAATCTTCAGCTTTTCTTATGGTCCCCGCTATGCTATGCAGTTATAGTAGTGATTTGAAATTGTGATAAAAAGAATACCCCTTATGATGTAAAGAGGCGACTCTAAAAGCAAAAGGAGGTATTCAATGAAAGATGTAAATAAATTATCACATGTAGTATGAGAATGCAAATACCATTTAGTATGGTGTCCGAAGTTATTTTAAATTGTATACAATTAATGGAGGAAATATGAAATCTGTTTTGAGTGAATACAGTACCGAAGAAGCTATCAAGAAGTATTCTAAAAAGACTGCGGGTGAAGGAATTAGTTATTTGTTAGAAAATGTTTATGGAGCCATTTACTTAGATGTTATTAATGAATTATTAAAGACAGTTAATGTTCCTAATGGTTTAAGGATCTTAGAATTTGGGTGTGGGGCAGGCATGAATCTTATCTATTTGGTTAACTTGCTCACAAAGCATAATATACAGATGGAGGTGGCTTATGGAACTGATTTTTCAGAAAAATTGATTGATGCTGCTAGAATTGAATCAGAAGGATATTTAAATGATGCACAACTTGCGAAAGTAAAATTTTTTTTAGCATCTAACGAAAATCTTCTTAATGCTTTGTCTGAAGCTACAGATACCGATAAAGAAGATTTTCTAAATTCCTTTCATCTCATAATTGGTGTTAATACTTTTAGATATTGTTATCGCTTAAATAAAGCAAAAGAGTGTACGGAAAACATTATAAAGTTGCTGGTAAAAGGTGGTAATTGTATTATGATTGATATGAATAACAAATTTCCCTTTTTTAGAAGTAGGTTAAGAGACAAAATTGAAAAACAAAAATGGGAATATTATCTGCCTACTTTGGATGAGTATGCTAATGCATTTGAAGCATCAGGTTTTGAAATCATAAACAAAAAGAATTTCTGCTGGGTGCCTCATTCTTCGCATGGAATAATTTTTAAACTATGCAAATTAATGTCTCCAATTTTAGATGGTTTGTTTCCTGATTATGCAATGCGCTCTCTAGTTAAATCACGAAAACCTTTTTAGTTTATAGTTTAGTAAGCTGAGATATAAAATATGTTCCCTAAAGCTTCCATTTTATACTCCTGCCAATTAAAAATTGTTGATAAAAATCTGAAAAAATTGCTTGATTTCATGGGATTAGAGTGCGATGTTTTTTCAGTGGAACAATTTATGACGAATAAGAAGGAGTTACTTAACAAGAAAAATCTTTGTCTATTGGCATCTAGTGAAACAATGAACGATGTAATCCGGGTTTTTAAAGAAACGGACAATTCTGTAATTGATTTAATGAACAAATTACATTCAATGCTCATATATGCTCTTGCTCCCTCTCAGTCTTCTTATGAGGTCATTAAGTTGTTGACTGAGGGAGTTGTTTCTTCCGTTTCTCAGTTTGAACACAATAATTACCAATATAAAGTTAGTGATAAATTCAAGGATATTTGCGGGCCTTTTTCTGGATTATCCTTTGGCCCAATTAATAGAGATATTGATTTTGGGATTAATGTAAGAGGTGACGTTGTTTTTATGGAGCCTTTAATTTCTATTGGAGAAAGAGCGTTCTTTATAAAAATCAAGAAAGACAATTGTAATTTATTCATCGTTGCTTCCAAAGATATTTTAGATATTGAGCAAAAGATATCTGGGAATTTAGATGTTAAGAAATGTTTTTCTCAACTTGTTCCAATACTAATGTATCTTAAGTCTACTTTTATCGGTTTGTGTTGGCATAGTGATAACAATTATGCGAGCTTCATTTTTGACGACCCACTCCTTCGTCCTAGTTACGGTTTTTTAAATTATGAAAAATTGCTACAATTAATGAATAATTATTATTTCTCAACAAATATAGCATTTATCCCTTGGAATTTCAGAAGGACGAGTCGCCAGGTATCAAGAATTTTTCTAAAAAGACCTGATAAATTTACTATTAGTATTCATGGTTGTGATCATTCGGGTAGTGAGTTTGGTTCAGAAGATTTTGTGGAATTAAATAGTAGGGTTAAACGGGCTAAAAAGTGGATGCAACTTCACCAAAGAACGACTGGGATTAAATTTGACAATGTAATGGTGTTCCCTCAGGGAATTTTTTCTACACATGCCATGAGAATCTTGAAGTGTAATAATTTTTTAGCTGCAGTGAATACAGATGTAGTTTCACATGGTAGCAAAACCGGTGAAATAGAGATTTCTCAGCTTTTAGATATGGCCATTACAAAATACGAATCATTCCCACTCTTTACAAGAAGATATCCGAATGAAGTGGTAGATTTAGCTTTCGACATGTTTATGGGAAAACCTCTATTTATTGTTGAGCATCATGATTATTTAAAAGAGGGATATGCCAGAATGGCAAGCTTTATTGAGTCAATAAATTTACTTGACGAAAATATTATTTGGGATGGTTTAGAGAACATAATTAGAAAGTCATATCTTGAAAGGTCTTCATTAAATGGTAAAATTTATGTTAAAATATTCACTAATAACTGTGAAATTAAAAATACATCAAATAATTTTAACAAATATATTGTTACCAAGAAAGAATGTAGCAATGTTTCTATCAGTAGCGTTATGATCGATGGTAAAAGTGTGCCATATAATTTGGAAGGCCAATTAGTTACTCTGTCAATCGAAATACCTCCTAATAATGTTGTTAATTTGAAAATAGACTATAGGGATAGCTATTCAGGCTTTGTTGGTAAGAATACGATCAAGACGAGCATTAAGGCCTATTTTAGGCGCTATCTCTCAGAGTTTAGAGACAACTATATAAGTAAAAATGATTTTCTCTTATCGATTGTAAATAAAGTTAAGAAATTCACTTGAACTTTTGTATGGATGGTATTTGAAAGGCGTCACCATGCCCCTATTATTCGCTGCCGATTAGCGTCTCTTTTCTAAAGTTGATATTATCAAATTTGAACTCACCAATACCTATTCCAGATAACCTGAAACGTATGTAATTGATATTGTTGGGAACAGCGAATCTGTTTTCTACCTTAATCCATTGCCCTTTTGTATCAACCTTCTCGGAAATATAGTTCCATTTAATAGGCTTTTTGAATTTATCATATGTAGCTATACATGCATAAGCAGATATTATATCTCCCTGAATTTTTACAAATCCCTCAAAGCTGAATACGTCTCCTTCCAAGACTTCTACATATTTATTGTGAGAGTATGCCCAGCGTTTTGTACCATTGTTTTTAACCACAAGACAGCGGGAATTGTTTATTCCATGAGAATCATAGCCCACAGTGACTTTGCCTTCTTCTCTCATCCATAAATTCCAGTTGCTGACAATGGATCTTGTTTTGAAGGAGTCGTATAATACTGTTCCAGGTACAGGTACAGAGATGACATCATTTCCCTGGAGGTAATTGAATGGTTCAATGTTGCTCAGACTGATTGACTTTGAAAAGTTTGTACCAGTCTGACATTTGACCCAGTATCCAAACAAACTAAAAATTATTAGAGAAAAAAATAAAATGGAGTATTTTGTCTTCATCTAAAATGTGTTAACGAACGTTAAGGTGTCGGAGGAGAAAAGGATATGGGAGTATTTTTGGCATGGTTCACTTTTCGGGATTAAAGAGTATTGCGATTATATTAAATCTAAATACATATTAAAGAAAAAGCCGGATGTTGAAATTCCTCAAAAACGCCTGCTTTTAAGAGAGGAAGATGTGAACACAATTATTTGAGGATAGACGTAGTCATTGAGCTTCTTCTGAAGAAAATTAACATTCGTAGGTGGCATCTTCTTTAGTTGTTTCAGGAATTCATCTGTTTCAAAAATTCGAAAATCAGACAAGGTTGGCTCGTTTAGCTTTAACGTCCCTGAGTCCTCGCTTGATGCTGTTATTCACACTTGAATTGCTTCTGATTTCAGCCATTTCAAATTCATCAACGAACTCGTTGCTCTCAACAAAGCGAAGGACAGCGGTTTCAATAAAATTGGAGATAGGTCGACTGTCACTTTTTGCAAGATCACGAAACTTTTTGTAGATCTTGTCATCAAGCCTGAGAGTTACAGTTTTTGACATATATATGCTTCCAAATGTGGTTAAAAAGATTTTTATAAAAGAATACAAAAGACTCCAAAAGAATGCAATAGAAAACTTTAGGTGTAGGTGTCATATCTTGAATAGTAAATATCATATTGACATAAATAAAGAGATATAATTTTGTCTCGCAATTTTGGGGTGGTCCTTGAATGCGGTGTAGCGGAAAAGAGCATAGCTTTTGGTTTATAGGATATTGCTGGCAGTTTAATGGTTCATTGTTAATGGATGAAGGCATATAGTTTGTATATATACGTTTGTGGACGGTGAAGCAGGATTGAGGAGTTATCATATTATAAAAATTCGATGTGGTCTTGCATATCGTTGTTATCAAGAATTTAATAGATGAGTGACAATCCACGTATTATATCACCAATGGGAGTTTGTTGATGCGCGTAGACGATACCGCAGTGTTCAATACCTTTAGCATGAAGACGCAGAAAGTCAACGTCTTGGAGTTGGGAGTTGGGGTCACATCTTGAATGGTGAATAAAATATTGATAGAAAGAAAGCGAATTGCTATTGTGTTGGTATGACAAGACAATTACGCATTGAATTTGAAGGTGCATTTTATCACGTACAATCACGAGGGAACGAGAGAAAAGAGATTTTCCGGGATGATAAGGACCGTAGGTTGTTTATGGAAATACTTGGGGAAATGTCTGCACGGTTTTACGTTGACATCTTTGCGTATGTGCTTATGGGCAATCACTATCATTTATTGCTCAGGACTAACAGGCCAAATATTTCGAAAAGCATGCAGTGGTTAGGAGTTACCTATACACGACGATTTAACGTAAGGCATCGTCGAAGTGGGCATTTGTTTCAGGGGCGGTTCAAATCCTTCCTCATAGAAAATGATAAATATCTTTTAACACTTTCTTGTTATATTCATCGAAACCCTTTACGGGCAGGGATTGTAAGACGATTGGTAGATTACCAATGGAGTAGCTATAAAATATATGCTTATGGAAAACCATCTCCTAAATGGTTAAGGGCAGTCGATCTTCTTTCGCAAATCAATGGAAAAGATAAAAACAGGAGGTATAAGGAAATAGTTCGAAATTATTCTAAAGAGGAGAAAAGGATATGGGAGGATTTTCGACATGGCTCGCTTTTCGGGAGTAAAGAGTATTGTGATTATATAAAGTATAAATACATATCAAAAAAGAAGCCGGACGTTGAAATTCCTCAAAAACGCCTGCTTTTAAGAGAGGAAGATTTGAACTCAGCAATAAGAAAGGCTGCTTCAGCTTTAGAATGCAATATCTACTGTCTCATTAATCCCAAGAGGATAAGCGGCTTAAATAAAGAAAAACGTGACATACTAATACTACTATTATGGAATACAGGTTTATACAGGAATTATGAGATTGCAGAAATTTTTTTATATTAGTTATTCTTCCGTCAGCAAACAAGTAAACAATAAATAAGGTGTCACATCTTGAATTGTGAATAATATATTGACAGAAAGAAAGCGATTTGCTATTGTGTCGGTATGACAAGACAATTGCGCATTGAATATGAAGGTGCATTTTATCACGTTCTATCACGTGGGAACGAGCGAAAAGAGATTTTCCGGGATGATAAGGACTATAGGTTGTTTATGGAAATACTTGGGGAAATGTCTGCACGGTTTTACGTTGACATCTTTGCATATGTGCTTATGGGCAATCACTATCATTTATTGCTTAGGACCAACAGACCAAATCTTTCAAAAAGCATGCAGTGGTTAGGAGTTACCTATACACGACGATTTAACGTAAAGCATTGTCGAAGTGGACATTTATTTCAAGGGCGGTTCAAATCCTTTCTCATTGAAAATGATAAATATCTATTAACACTTTCTTGTTATATTCATCGGAATCCATTACGGGCAGGAATTGTAAGACGATTGGTAGATTACCAATGGAGTAGCTATAAAATATATGCTTATGGAAAACCCTCTCCTGAATGGTTGAGGACAGTTGTTCTTCTTTCTCAAATCTCAGGAAAAGATAAAAACAGGGGGTATAAGGAAATAGTTCAAAATTATTCTAAAGAGGAAAAAAGGATATGGGAGGATTTTTGGCATGGTTCACTTTTCGGGAGTAAAGAGTATTGTGATTATATTAAGTCTAAATACATATCTAAAAAGAAGCCGGACGTTGAAATTCCTCAAAAACGCCTGCTTTTAAGAGGTGAAGATTTGAACACAACTATAAGAAAGGCTGCTTCAGCTTTAGAATGCAATATCAACAGTCTCATTGATCCCAAGAGGATAAGCGGCTTAAATAAAGAAAAACGCGACATACTTATACTACTATTATGGAATACAGGTTTATACAGGAATTATGAGATTGCAGAAATTTTTAATATTAGTTATTCTTCCGTCAGCAAACAAGTAAGCAATATAAAGCTGAATTTAAAGAAAGAACCACAAATACAAAAAATATTCGAAAAGGTTAAGTCACAATGCAAGATCTGACAACAAGGACCACAAGAAAGGAGGAGAGCCATTTCAATGTAATAGGGCACGCATTTAAGCATTGACAGTATTCCTCAATGCAAGACAAGAGGTCCGCTATTGACTTAACATTTAGATAATGCAATATTTATTTCTGCTCTAATATGTTGCTGCACAGTTATACCCACTATTGTTGTCAATTCTTTATATACATGTTTCAACCAAAGAGTAGATAGAATTTAATAGTAATTTCAATATGGAATTATTAGAATTGACCAGTAATATTCGATTAGATTTTTGCATGCGAAGCTTTAATAATATTAGAAAGCTTTTATTGAATATCCAGAGTTCCGTTCATCCCAGGCTCTCATTAATAAAAAGCATACGGGAATAATAGCATTATGGCAATATAAAAAACATGTAAATACTTAACAGAACACTACTGTAAAAAAAGAAGTTTTTGCGGTGCAATAGCTTAAATGGGAGATAAATAGCTATGAATAAATTGAGTGATTTGACCGTAGATGATCTTGAAGAACTTATAGAGCAAAAACTCATTGAAATTATAGGAGATCCGGATGCAGGATTACACTTAGCAAAAGGTTTTAAAGAAAAATTAGAACGAAGACTGATGAGTGTTCCCAAGAAAGTTTCACATGTTGAGTTGCTAAAGAAATTTGGATAAAGTACAATGGACAGGATAAGGGGTCGGCCTTCGCATTTAAGCATTAGATGTCTGCCGCGTTAATTCTGGTCTCACTCATGCCAAGGTTGAGAAGTAGGAGTGTAGCGTGCATTTCTAATTCGGATTCCGAGTACAAAAGGTAATTTCTGAGTTTGGGAGAACCGTCCGCGCAATTGCTTCAACATCCAACTTCAAAACTAATGATCAGTATAGAGTTTCTTGGGAGTTGATTATCAATTCTGTAAGATTGAGAGGTTTTCTTCTATCTATACGAGATAAAAGTCTTTTGAGATCATTATCCTTTTGAATATTATTCTTCAACATTCTCCACTAACTCTTTCTCATTTTCGAACCTCCTTTTTGACATTATAACATCAAAAATACATCTTAACTACTGGTCCGAAATTCCCAGTCCATTATAGTTTTCTATTGAATTCTAACGGATTCTTTTGTATTCTTTTTATAAAAATTTATTTAACCACATTTGGAGGCGTATATATGTCTAAAACTGTAACTCTCAGGCTTGATGACGAGATCTACAAAAAGTTTCGTGATCTTGCAAAAAGTGATAATCGACCTATCTCTAATTTTATTGAAACCGCTGTCCTTCGCTTTGTTGAGAGTATCGAGTGCGTGGATGAATTTGAAATGGCTGAAATCAGAAGCAATTCAAGTTTGAATAAAAGCATTAAGCGAGGACTTAAGGACGTTAAAGACAGGCGAGGCAACCTTGTCTGATTTTCGTATTTTTGAAACAGATGAATTCCAGAAACAATTAAAGAAGATACCATCTCAGTATGTTAATTTCCTTCAAAAGAAACTCAATGACTACGTCTATCCGCAAATAAAGGACCAACCATTCTGGGGTAATAACATTAAGAAACTACAAGGATATTCACCGGATACTTGGCGATACCGAATTGGAAAATTCAGGCTTTTCTATGTCGTTGACAGGGAGGAACGTATTATCTACATGCTCACAGTTGATTTTCGAAAAGATGCCTACAGATAGCAAACGCCACTAACATGTAATCACACAAGCGTTTTGTGTCGAAACATCTGTCAATGACAATAACGACTCTGAACAATTCTTGATAAACATCCCCTTCAAAATTTTATTAAAAATTTTACCAAATTGTCAATAAAGAGATATGATATTGCCTCGCAATTTTGAGGATAGGTCTTGAAAACAGTGTAACGGAATAGACATAGCTTTTGGTTTATAGGATATTGCTGGCAGTTTAATGGCTCATTGTTTATGGATAAAGGCTTATAGTTTGTATATAGTTTGTGAACGGTGAAGCTGTATTGAAGAGTTATCAAATTATAAATATTCGATGTGGTTGTGCATATCGTTGTAATCAAGAATTTGATCAATGAGCGACAATCCACGTAAAGAGTCTAAAGGGGTCGCATTTGAGCATTAGATGTCTGCTTCGCTAACTCCTGTCTCACTCATGCCAAGGTTGAGAAGTAGGAGTGTAGCGTGTATTTCTAATTCGGATTCCGAGTACAAAAGGTAATATCTGAGTTTGGTAGAATCGTCCGTGCAATTGCTTTAACATCCTACTTCAAAACTAATGATCAGGGGGGGGGTGTCTACATCTTGAGTGAATAACATATTGAAATTAATAAAGTGATATGATATTGATAAGGTATAATACGGATGTAAATAATGCCTTTTGTACATTTAGCAGGAAAACGAATGGGATTTGTAAAATGATAATCTCTTGTAATAAGTATTGACTTAGTTTTTTTACATAATGTAAAGATGTCCTCATCTTCAAATCCTCGATTTGGCTCTTCAGCAATAGAAATTACCTTATGTCCACTACTTCTTAGCCTTTCCACTAGCCCAAGACTCACATTTTCATCTATTATAAAATTCATTTATATTACTGCTTTTTCTGTAGCTAAGTACGAAGCATACTCCAGACAAGCTAAAATATCTTCCTGTTTTATACGAGGAAATTCCTTTAAAATTGATCCATAGTCTTCTTCTGCTGCAATATGACTTAAAATTACATGGACAGGTATACGAGTACCTTTAATACAAGGCTCTCCTCCACAAACTTGAGGGTTAGACACAATACGTTCATTCATCTAATTTACCTCCAATAAATACACTCTGATTATTAAATATTTGGAAATTCATTTTATCCACTTTTAATAGTTTCCTCAAGAATATTTTACAAGAGAGTAGGAAAGCATAGACGGGGAGCTCTTTAAAATTGTGGAAATTATGGTAAGTCCGCACCGACCAATTGTGTATCAGGGGGCACACCTTGATTAGTGGCGTGCCCAGAAAAAAAAAGATGTCGCATCTAGAATAGTTAATAAAACATTGTTATTAACCATATCCATCTTCTTGTATTGGATGAGGGAAGAAAAGACGTAATACCTGACTCTATTACGTTGGTTTCTGGTAGGAAAAGGAGTCACTTTCGCAATTAAGCATTAGAAAATGTTGAGGGGGAAAGTAGATACTGAAAGTATCCTATGATGTACTATTGTCTACCCACAATATAAATTACCACAACTTCATTACATGTTCATAGTTAAGGATACGACTATCTTTTGTGAGTATTGTAGCGTTTTCTTCACGTGCAGTTGCAACTATTATTTGATCAGCAGGATCATCGTGGAAAGGCTTTGGTAATACAGTTGATCTATACACAATAGAAGTGGTTAAAGGGATCACTCTTAACTTAGGCATCTCCAGAGCTTGTTCGATCCACTTTTCTTTATCGCATGATATGCCAAGTTTGCTTTTTTCTAACAGTTTACAAAATTCCCAGACTGATATTGTCGACAAAAGTACTTCTTCGTATTTTTCAGTGTTTTTTATGGTAAATTTACCTTACGAGAGAGCTTTTTTGGATGTATATTCCACCATTCCATGTATGAGTGAGTATCAAGGAGATACTTCATTTGCACACTTCCCACATTTTAGCACCTAAAGGAGTTACAATATCATTTTCAAAAATTAATGTTGATGACAACTTACCAGGGATTGCTTCTTTGTCAGTCGTGTGAATTGGTATAAGTTCAGCCACTGCCTTACCTCTTTTTGTTATAACAACTTTCTCATTAGTTTTTGATACCCGATCAATCACTTTAAGTGCGTGTACCTTAAAATTACTAACGGTCATTGTCTTCATATTGTATTCCTAATATATAAATTATAAGTAGTTTCTGTTGCGGAAAGGAAATTAGTTGAGTAAAACCCGCGCAACTTTTATCATACCCTTGTGATGATTATTCAGACAAAATTTGAATAAAGAGGGAGGATAAAAATGCGCGAGAAATTTGATAGGCAATTATATTTAGAATTTTCCGGAAATGCAACATTGAAAGTGGTAAGAGAATATCGAAAGAAATATGAGTGCATAAGTGAGATTTTAGATAAGAATCCTCAGATATTGACTAAAGTACATACTAATATTAAACGACTGTACAAATCATCTAACAAGGGACGTAAATGTACGTATACAACAGATAATATATTAAGGGCCCTACTGGTTCATAGCCTGGAGTGTACGGGCTGGAGAGAAACCATTGTCAGGGTGTCAGAGAGCAGTTTCTTAAAGGACTTCATCCGATTGGGTAACCGTCCGGTGATGGATTACAGTTTTTTATGTAAGTGTTTCAAAGCGATAGAACCTCAGACATGGAAGAAGATCAATAACTCATTGGGAAGCTATGCTACAGACAATAATCAATTGGATCCAAAAGAGCTTCGGGTAGATACGACAGTAGTAGAATCTAACATACATTATCCTACAGATTCGTCATTGTTATGGGATGGTTATCGAGTGCTCAAGAGGCTTTTAGCACAGGTACGCAAGCATAAAAGAAGCGTCTGTAACCATCGTTTTCACGACAGGAAGGTGAAAGGTTATTATTTGTTTATAACCCGTTACGTGAGTAGTAAATCCAAGAGTCGTAAGCGGAAAGTACGGAGGGTATTTCGAGACCTCATAAATGCGGTGGAAAGGATTTTAGGGATAGCAGAAGAGTTTTGTTGCAAAGTGAGAAAGTTTAGAGACCTTGTATTATCAGCAATTGGGGTAGAAATAGAATCTTATCTGGAAGCGGTTAAGACGATAGTAGATGTTTCGAAACGGGTTGTGCTCAATGGTGAAACTGTTCCAGCGAGTGAACGTACGTTTAGTATATTTGAGCAACATGCGGAATTGATTAAACGAGGCAAGAGGAACAAGAGGGTGGAGTTTGGCCATAAGGTGCTCATATGCCAGACGAAAGACAAATTTATCACAGACTATGAAGTGATGGAGAAGCAACGTCAGGACAATGAACATGTGAAAGAGGTACTGGAAAGACATAAAAAGCAGTTTGGTAAATATCCGGAAGTATTGGCAGGGGATAAAGGGTTTCGGTCAGAAGTAAAAGAGATGAAGAAGCATGAAAAAAAGGTAAAGATACTTGCTATACCCAAAAGGGTGTCAGATTGGGGCAAAGAATTGCTTCAACCGTGGCAAAGTTTTCGAGCAGGGATTGAGGGATCGATCTCGGTCTTAAAACGAGGTTTTCGTCTCATGAGGTGCTATTATCAGGGATTTAAGAGTTTTTCCGCCTCCATAGGAATGGCGATCTTTTCTCACAACTTGGTTAAGTTGGCACAATAATCATCAAAACAATTTTGTTTAATCTGAATTGGTAATAAACAGGGAAAAGGTATAGGAGAGGTATGTAAATATGTTGAAGAAAATTATAAATCATACTTCCTTTCGAAGCATAAATCCAAAAAAGAAAACAATTTTGGTATTAGTATTTCACGATGAAGTTTTAGAAATATAAAGTCAGATGAAAATCACAAATAAACTGGCTTTCCGCAACAGAAACTAAGTAGTATTAAAATAATCAATCAGAATAGTCATCTCAAGTTTAATCCTTGGATACTGTAATCCCTAGATTGTTTTAATCAAAGTAGGGGTTATGGATGGTCCCATGTTCCGTGACGGTAATTATAAATTCAAGACTGGATTAAGGGAGTTATTGAGAAACAGATCTTTATATTATCAATCTTCCTTCTTCCATTTTATTTTTCCTTGTTTTATAAAAAGTAAAAAAAAGACAATTAAGCTAGGTACAAACATGTATAGATAAAGAGAAAACATTTTTCTTGCCATATTTTCATGCAGGAATAACCAAATTACTTTACATGGTAATAGAAGTGCTATAGATCCAAACATCATTAGAATTGAAACGTTCCATGCAATATCAATGATTGATTTTACCCAATTACTTTTTTCTTGCTTTCTTAAAGCAACATATTCTTTTAGTTTGCCAATAAGAATACAGAAATAACCAATAGAGAATCCCATCATTATTGCAGATGCTATTACCAAAATATAATTTACCATCATAGATATATAATCTTAAATTCATCGGACATTATCTTGTCTATAATTAAGTGACTAAGGACATCCCCCTGATCTACCTGACATGTTGAAAATCGTATAACCTTTATTACCAGCCATTGCACTCTCCGTTGCCAATCCAATCGAAACTGCTCCAGAAATTGCACCACTGTACAATGCAGCATCAATTAATTTTGCTCCTCCATTTAGCATTGCTTTTCCAACAAATCCTCCAACTGCACCGGATATTCCACTTCTTATTCCTGCGTTGATATTTATTTTATTCTTAGGGGGGGATTTTCGCTAAAATATCAGTAGTTGCTACTATGAACAAACCTGAGGTTAGTAATAATACTAAGGACTTTCTCCGGAGAAAAAACGCCAAAGACATTGTGACAGAGGAAGTCTAAATTTCATGTGAAATCGGGTTCTGAAAACCTAAAAACAATTTTTTATGGGTATATCTAGGTTATATAATTTTTATTACTGAAAAAAGTCTTCTCCCAATAGATTTTCTCTTTGTGTGGCCTAGCCGAAAGGAGTTATCTGGGGGTATTATGTAAAGTGCTTGGTACTGTTACTCGTTCAATTCTAGACTTATTAGAATTTTAGCTTTTTTATTCTCATATGATACAACCCGGTTACTATGCTCTACTTGATCTTTGTTTGTGTTATCTATAAAGGTCTTCTTTTATTAATTTTTTCCCACATTTTCCATTTTCATTATTAAAAATGTCTGGGTGTAGTTCACAAACATATACAGTCGTCTTAACTTGCAAAATTACATAATGACCTGATTTATAAATATATTCAGTAAATTTAAATCCTTCATACTCAATACGGACAATGTGAACTTTTAGATTATACCTATCAATAAAATTATTTTTTTCCTGTTTTGATTCTAATAAAAAAAGATAAATAATGTCTCCTACATCATGATGAGGATATTCTGATGGTTTAAAAAATGAAACCAAAGTATCATATATTTTCACGGTGTTAGGTATATTAGTTTTGTGTATTTTTCCTTTATTTAGTTGAGATTCATAGTACTCTTTTGGATTACTAACAACAATATCAATATGATTTGGTACACTACTGATTGCCTTGCTTTCCACACTAAATTTTAGTAGTGTTTCTATCTCATAGCTTTTAGTAGGCTGCGACAAAACTACGTTTGTTAATAGAAAAATGGTAACAATAGAAATTATTAAAGAAATTCGCATATGTAAATTTACCTAAATAATTCTTATATAAAAAAATATGCCTGTAACAATATGATACTTCACACCTTACGTGCACTGTAAACAGCGGTATCCTCTTTGCTTTATTCACTAATCAAGGTGTCCTATTCTTTTAGTTAGTTAATAATTTGCAAAAGTAATAGGACTATCCCCACTTCCTGTATTCAGATTCCTATTAATCCATTGTTGGCTGTCCAGAATGTTTAACGTCGGTATTGGTTATCGTTCTACCTTTACACTTTTCTATTAAACGATTAACACCTTTACTATCTTTACCTAAATCGATTGATTTCTTTAGATACATTTCTGCGTTATCACAATCCATAAGTATCAAATAAGCCATCCCCATATGAAAATAATAATTAACATCCTTGTTATCTCTTTTAGTATTTATTAATTTTGCATAGTAATATTCAGTCTTTTCGACATTACTTAACATAAAATACGAATCAGCCATACCAGCAATTACATCAAAATCATTGTTATAAAAGGATTCTATCTGTTCATATTCTTCTATGGCTTTTTGGTAATTTTCATTAAGTCTATATGCATTTGCTAAACGTCTACGAGTAAGCATTTCACTAGGAAAAAGAGGTGAAAAACCAAAGAATTTTATATCAAAGAAAGTATCAATCGGTCCTAAAATTTGCCTTATTTTTAGTGCATTATTGAGATGTTTGTATGCATCAGTGTTATTTTTAGAAGTAAGATTTACTCCTTTCTCAAAATTGTAGTTATATAATAAGACGAATGTAAAAATGAATACAAAAAATATTGATAGTACAATTGAAGAAATTATTAAATATAATCTTACATCAGTCTTTCCTAGTTTTACATGTTTGTAGGCCTTAACAGAATAGATTATTATATTCGCAAAAATGACAACAATGCATACAATAATACCTGTAATATAAATCATATATTTTGAAATATTAAATTTTCGGAAATATTGAATTAGAATTAATTAATAGGAACAGGTACTCTAGGGGAAGGAACAAAAGTCCATGGAATTGAATTTGCCGGTCCTTCTAATGGTCGAGTATTATGCATAAGTTCTGTTGCCAATCCCATTTCATGTATTGCTTTTTGGCGAGCATCATAATATTCTTCCAGCATATAGAGACATTCCTCATTTGATTTTGTTGCTCCTAATTTATCATTAGCATTTCTAGCCCCCTTATGAGAAGGAGAAGTCCACCATTTATAAAAGATATAAGAACCAATTGCAACCGGTACTATAATTGGTGCAAACTGTAAAAATTTCCCCTCCGGATCAATAAAATTAACCGGATCGTTGAGTACATACCCATATAGATTTGTATCACCTCCAGCAAAGTCTATGGGATCTTTGGCTGTCCATCTGCCTATGGTTGGGTCGTAGTCCCTTGCGCCGAATCGTACCAGCTCGGTGTCCCTGTCATGCAGACCACCGGCAAATCCAAATGGTATGGTAAACCCAGGGTTTGTGTCGTTAATTATGTTGCTGAAGGAGTCATAGTCTAACCTTTTCGTGATGTTATCACTTGAATCGACTATTAGTCTGAGCGTGCCTACCTGGTCGTACATCATATAGTATGTGGCACCCTCACGCAACATAGAAATTGGTAACCTTCCATCTGCATAGGTAAAGCGCATGAGAAGGTTATCTGACCCATCATACACCGCAAGCAAGGTTGTTTTGTCAGCCCAGAGATACTTCTCTACCATTGCTCCATCAACCCACTTTGCTATCCTCCTACCCATAGGGTCATGGTCGTAGGTAATACTTCTACCGTCTGCAAGGTCAACGCTGAGGAGCTCCCCTCTTAAGGAATAATTATATGAAGTGGTTCCTGACGTTGAGACCTTTTCGGCCAGGAAACCATCTTCGTCAAATACATATACTTCGTTTCCCGCCGTAACAATATGGTCTTCATTGGTATAGTCAAATGCCTTATCCGTTATTCCTCTTGTGGTATTTGTCTCAAGTGTACGATTACCATTTGCGTCGTACTCATAGCTTTCAACAACACTATTGTTCTTTTTCACCTCAGTTAACTTACCAAGGTCATCGTACACGTAATCCCACTTGATCGTTTCCGCTCCTATCACCTCAGTCCTCTCTCTTATCCTTCCGGTGTTGTCTCTTGTAACACTCACATCGTAAGCGTTGCTGCCATTTACATTATGGGAGTAGTCATTGATCTCTCCATATCCATTAAAGTTCCTGGTTTGTGTCAATGTTCCGTCATTGACTGTTTCCGGTAACCCATTGTCTGCATTTCTTGTAATGGTGAAACTGTCTATAGAGGTAAGAAGTCCATCGTCATCATAGCCAAGATTATTTGTGAGTCCAGCATATGTTATGGAAGAATTTCTCAAGTCATTGTCGTATGTGTAACCAATTGTCTGGTTCAGGATTCCGGATCGAGTGTCTGTTTTGAGGAGTGAACCGTCATAGGTATAGGTTATCTTCTCCGTTTCCATGCTTGCCTCAGACAAGAGACTCGTGCAGCCATAGGTATAGTCAATTATACTTTCCGGTGTTTGCGTATTTGTAAGTAAACCATTCGTGTAGGTATTTGTAATTACCTTACCTGATGGATAGGTAACGGCCTTTAGTTTTCTCTCTTTGTCGTATACATATTGGTAACTACCAGATAGGGGTGTTGTATACCTCTTAC
Organism: Candidatus Scalinduaceae bacterium; assembly: GCA_965222815.1. Taxonomy (GTDB): domain Bacteria; phylum Planctomycetota; class Brocadiia; order Brocadiales; family Scalinduaceae; genus SCAELEC01. The sequence goes on along the minus strand of CBDCUS010000014.1, from coordinate 735,119 downwards.
GCTGATCATTGCCGGTGTGATCAAAGGTATGAACGACATTTTTTGGCGTTAAGAGGAGCGTCATATTGCCGTTTGTATCGTATTCGTAACCGATTGAAGTACCGTCAGGACGCACTTCCTGTATAAGTCGTCCTATGATATCAAAGGTGTAGTCTAAGATCTTATTGTTAGGTGTAATAACGTAATCAATCTTGCCATTTTCATCATAGGCCCTTGTCGTAGTTCTCTCTCCAATTGTTGTGCTTATCAGCTTTCCTCTTGTGTCGTAACTGAACGTTGTTGGGATAAGCCCTGTGAAAGCAATTTCCTCTGTAAGGAGATTTGTTGTGTTATATCTGGTTGTCGTTTCTCTCCCGAGAGGAGACCTATTTGTAATCATACCGGTCAGGGTGTTATTTATTGATATCCACTCCTTTCCATTTACTGTTACTCTATCCGTAATACTATCAGGTACGTCATCTGTATTGGTGTCTTCATAGGTTCTGCTATTTGTGGTTACCTGTGAAAGCCCTTCTGGTGAAGTCCTTAAGGTCTCCTTGAGGTAACTGTAATTATACTCTGAATCAAGGTCGTATTTCATATCAAGTGTCATGCCACAGGATAGCTCTCTCTCCTCACTAAGGCCGTCTGATGAACGAAAGATTGATGATATTGCCCCTGTCGAATCTCTCTTTACCGAAGTGAATGCACCGGTTGATTCTGTTCGATCCACATAGGTTGTTATATTGCCTTCACCAGTCATTACCGTCGTCGTTATGTTACCGTCACTATCCACTGTACGTAGATAGTCCCATGTTCCGCCTTCAGGATCATTTATAACCGTAACCTTACCACCTCCATCGAAAATATGCTCAAAGTGATTGCCATTCCGGTCATACTCATCTGTCATGAGCCCATCTGGCTTATAGGTAAAGGAGAAATTAGAGTTGTCAGGATAGGTTACCTGTATCAAATGGTTACTACCATCGACGGAAAGTCCGGTAACAATACCGTCCGGTGAAGTTAAGGAAATGGGCACACCGGATGTATCTCTCTGTATCGTTGTCTTGTTGCCAAACCTATCTGTTATGGATATCAGTTGCTTATCCTCATTGTAACCGAAAGTGAGAAGAGTTTTGTCGGTTGAAAGGTTTATGGTGGATTTATGAAGGCCTGTACTATCCATTATATACCCCAGGCCGTTCTCATCCGTAAATGCTGTCTCTCCAGCCGTAACAGGACCAATAAAGGCCTCGGGGAATGAGACCTTCCTTATTCTATAGTTATGGGGATCTGCAATATAAATATTATCTATACTGTCTACGAACACTCTTCCAGCCCCATCAAACTTTGCCTCAGTAGCAGGTCCACCGTCTCCACTATAGCCAAATTGCCCATTGCCAGCCACCGTAATAATAATCCCTCTTGTGTCCACTTTCCTTATCCTGGAATTGTAGGTATCACCTATATAAAAGTTACCTATACTGTCCACGGATATTCCAAGCACTTGACCAAGCGCTGCTTCAGTAGCAGGCCCACCGTCTCCACTATAGCCAGATTGCCCATTTCCCGCCACTGTAGTAATGATTCCGCTTGCATCCACCTTTCTTATTCTTTTGCCATCGGCAATAAAAATATTGCTGATACTATCTATGGCTATAAAACTTGTAACGGATAGCGCTGCCTCAGTAGCTGGTCCACCGTCTCCACTGTAGCCAAATTGCCCATTGCCAGCCACCGTAGTAATATTCCCATTTGCATCCACCTTCCTTATTCTAGAATTGTAGGCATCGGCTATGAAAATATTACCCATACTGTCAACGGCTATACCTCTTGGCGAGTTTAGCATCGCCTCAGTGGCAGGCCCACCGTCTCCACTGTAGCCAGATTGCCCATTACCAGCCACTGTAGTGATAATTCCGTTTGTGTCTACCCTTCTTATTCTTACGTTTCCCTGATCGCTGATGTATATATTACCCGCACTGTCCACGGATAATCCAAGTACCCAATCAAGCTCAGCCTCAGTAGCAGGCCCACCGTCACCGCTATAACCACATTGCCCATTACCAGCCACCGTAGTAACAATCCCGTTTGCGTCCACCTTCCTTATTCTATAATTAGCTGAATCTGCGATATACATATCTCCTCTACTGTCCACGGCTATTGCATCTACCCAATCAAACATTGCTTCAATAGCAGGTCCACCGTCTCCACTGTAACCAGATTGCCCATTGCCAGCCACTGTAGTGATACGCTGTATATGATTTCTACTCGTTGTTCCATCTCCTTTGTATAAGATGCTGGGATTATATGGGAGCCAGGTGTGATGGGCAGAAACCGTCCAGCCTTCAGCAATTGTGCCGGTTCTGCTACCTGCTCGATAAATTGTATGTGAATTTTTTTTCCATAAGACGACCTCCTGCCTTGCAGGAATACGTGTTATATCATTTCCGGCCTGTGCGAATGACTGAGCAAAATTACCCGGTGAGTAATAGGTAGCATCATAAACAAATCCTATTTTTACATCCGCAATGATCAATCCCGTCACAACATTTCCCAGGTAATCAAGGCCATCCCAGACAAAATCAACCTTCTGATTCGGTAATGGATCCAGTGTCTGCTCAAATAACCGTCCCGCTAAACAGAGAGTAACATGAATCCTCTTAAGACTTGTCGGCACACTCTCCCCGCTAACCGGTACGCTTATGTCTGTCTTATAACCGACTACACGGTTGCTCGCGTAATGCAGGGCAAAGTCCGTACCGGGGATAGGGATATCTTCGTGAAATATACGGCTCCTGCGCTCTACATATGAGCTTGTGCAATCCCTGTCATCCTTTATCTCTGCCTGTTGGCTAACGGTGGCTTCTCCATGAGGATTTGGTTGTTTGGCATCAGCAGGAGGACCAAACGGCCAGTTACAATCCCAGGGTGAAAAGTGCACTGTTTCAAAGCGCCAGTAAGTAGTATGAGGACTGTATTGAGCTGGATCGTTCAGGCCAAAGACCTCATCACGGAAAGAACCGTTACTATTCAGGTCATCAGGTTGGTTGTCTCCTGTACTGTCAAGAGCATCTATCGCTCCGTCATTGTCGGTATCCAGGAGCATTACGACTACTCCGTTCTCTGCTGGTACCCACACTGCACGCTTACGATCATAATACCCAACAGGAACCACCTCTCCTACCTGAAATCCAAGAAAATTATCCACATATACAGGGACAGGTTTCTCAAATCTTACACTATTTGTCCCATCTATTGAGAGCTCAGCACAGTATGTATAGGCTGAATTTGGAGGAAGTCTAGCAGGCATGGACTCCGGAGTATCAAATTCGGTGGCACGGGTCGTAATGGACGTAAGTGCTAACTCATTGCCCTCTGCGTCTATGGAAAATGCACGGTTATCTCCTCTGAATACCATTGTCGCAGAGCGACTACCATGCTCGTCCGTTACGGTTGAACTCTTGTGTGTTATCGTTGTTGAAGGGTTTCCATCAAAGGTTACGGTAGTAGATAGTGTATCTTCTGAAATCATGGTAATTGTGTCTGTTAGAGCTATATCGTTCCATGGGACATTGACCTGGCGGTGACCTGTTATAAATCCTAGTTTCTTATAAACAACTGTCATTGTTCCTCCCCCTTCAACCGGGATGGAAAACTGTCCATCACTGTCGGTTCTGGTTGATCCATATTCAGGGTGTCCATGTATGGATACCATAAGTTCAGGGATAGGATTCTCTGATCTATCTTTCACATTCCCCGTTATGAGAGAAAACCGCTTAGGATCATACGATTCGACTGTTGCATCTGAGGGGATTAGGTCTTCATATCGTTTCCCAAACGAACCCTCAGGTGGGGGTTCTACCTGTGCTGGCTGAGTTACCGTAAGGTATTGTATTTCAGATCTGCCTCCACTCAGTCTAGGGTTAATAATGATTACGGGATATTCACCGGGTGTCTCTATCATCTCTGCTGTAATTGAGATTTCTAATTGTGTCCTAGAGAGGTAAGTGGGGTGAATCCGCTGTGAATTAAAGGAGACCCTGGATCTTTTTAGGAAATTACTGCCCGTTAATGTGAGGACAAATTCAGGGCTTCCCGCTTCTATCGTTAAAGGGCTTATCGATAAAAGCGAAGATATGGGATTCGGGTTCTTTGGTTTTCTACATCTCAAGCGCCATCGGCTCATGAAATATGAAACCAAAGACCTTTTTTCCAATCCAGAACAAACGGACTGTCTATGGTAGGTGCTTTTCAGATGTTGCGGTTTCCATCTCTGTTTCGTTAGTGAGAAGATAGAATCAAATATGTTAGTATCCAGACTCATATTGTGATCGGTAAATTCTGCCCTTCTATACGATGTATGGAAGGGGTTTCGGTTTGAACGATTGGGAGTATCATCTTGATGGGGAGTATTCTCTATGGGGTCTTGGCTTGTATCACGATCTCTCTCATGTGCTGCTATCTCATTTGTATCTGAATACACCCCAAGAAGAGACAAAATGATAACCACACAAATCTTGTACCTGAGACCCTGCATTGACTTTATGTTACAACCTTTTCCTTTATGAAATAATTGGAATATCTCTCTTGAGTTATTATTCTATTGCGTATGATGTTTTGCTCTTAAAGCCAAGCGCAAAACATTTGCCAATTACGAAGAGAGAAATTGGAAAGAACAGGAAGAGAACAATCTGTTTGCAGCAATGGAAATGGTTTGATTGGTGAATAACAAGGTGTTCTGGGTTTGCGTAATCTTTTTGGAGATAACGGCCATATGCAGTAACTTCTTATTTCAGAAATAGTGCGAGTGCAGAGAAGCAAACAAGTCTTGCTATCGAAGAGAAGGGTGAGTCTGGATCTTGACGCATGTTCATCCAGGAGGACAAGGGAGAGGTGAAGAGAAATTTTTTCTAGAATTTGATGATGTTACCAGTTTTAAGCTGTTTTAATTGTGTCTCAGGTTGGAACAAAAAAGAGGGATAAATGTTACATTTCGATTTAGTCTCTACCCTGTTATACTTTTGAATAATAAGCGTATTCTCTTATTCCTAATTTTACTCTTGCCCATCTGGTACTACTAGGGGTTTTGCCTCTCTTTTTATAGTACGAACTAATCCCTTTAAGACATTCCCGGGACCGATCTCTTCAAAAACCATCTCATCTATCCCCATCAAGTATCGTATGCTATCCGTCCATCTTACCGAATGGGTTATCTGTTCTGCCAAATTCTCTTTTATTTCTGACTGTGTATAGGGTTTCGCATGGATATTCGAGATTACGGGTATCTTCAATTCTGAGAACTCAAAACCCTCCAAAAATTCAGCAAACTCTCTCTTTGCTGCATTCATGTACGGAGAGTGAAATGCTGCGCTAACCTTTAGGGGGATATACTTCCGTGCATTTGACTCTTCAAAAATTGGTTGTGCTCTTTCAATATCGGCTGTTGGTCCTGAGATTACCAATTGGGATGGTGTATTGAAATTAGCTATGGTAATACTCTCCAGGTTGTTATCCGTAAGGATTTTACTAATTTCTTTTTCACTTAAGCCGATCACGGCAGCCATTCTACCACCTGTTGCCTGGCTCATCAATTCTCCCCTTTTCTGTACCAACTTTACACCTGTCTCAAAATCAAATGCTTTCGCAGCAAACAGTGCATTATATTCACCCAAGCTATGGCCAGCCACATAATCTGGTTTTTGGCCCGTCTCTTGTTGGGACTTCAAATATGATAAAGCATTCACCACATATAACGCCGGTTGTGTGTACTGCGTGAGTCCTAACGTATCAGCGGGATCATCAATACATAACTCCTTAATAGAATAACCGAGAATTTTGTCTGCCTCGGTTACCTCTGACGGAAATTCATCAAAAAGGGTATCTCCCATACCTTTTTTTTGTGAACCCTGTCCTGGAAATAGAAACGCTAACATTTTTTCCTCCTTTTCAAAGAATTAACTAATAGTTAAAACCGGCAATAATGAAGTTTTCGTCAAGATTTGAGATAGAGTGAACAACTCCTCAAGATGGTAATAGGGGAGCCCAAAGGAAAACGATTTATCCGATATAAGATTCAGATAAGTTAGCACATGTTATAGGGGATTGCAAATACGATTTGGTGCAAAATGTAAGCAATGTCGGCATCTGTACGGAAAAATCAGTTGGAAGCCACTCCAAATTTATTGACAGCCCTGAGAGAGACATTGGTCTGGATGCTGTCGACGCTATCTCTTTCACAAATTTATCATTTATGTAATCTCTATAATGAAGAAAATGGTTGGAGTTGCGAGCTCTCTTGCTGTATAATCACCTCTTTTAAACAGAGGTCGAGGGTAAATCTACAATATTACTCAATCCAGACTTGGTTCGATACGAGGTATGATGGAATTGGCGGTTGGACGTTTACCACACTCTACAGCTTTGTCGAAATAGTTCATAATCTTTTCGTTCGTGAGTAGTTAGACAGATGAGAAGGTTCCTGTTACCACACGATTATCCGTCTACCCTCTCTGCAGTTTTGGTTTGACTACATGAATTATATTTACTTATAGACCGGTCAGATCGGTAAAAATTTTCAATGATGAGGAAACTAATATATTATGATAATTGACACCCATACACACCTCGATTTTCCTGACTACGGAAATGAAGTTGAAGAAGTGATAGTGCGGGCAAAAGAGGTTGGTGTTGAATACTTTATTAACGTAGGTGTAAATGTTCAGTCAAGTATGAAATCTATTGACCTTGCCAGGAGATTTAGTGAGGTTTATGCAAGTGTTGGCATCCACCCAAATGAGGCATCACATATTTCAGAAGATGATTGGGCCAGCATAGAAACGTTAGCAACCAAAGAGAAAGTTGTAGCGATTGGCGAGACTGGTCTCGACTATTACCGTGATCGCAGTGGACATGACGAACAAAAAAAGCTGTTCCACCGACATTTAGAATTGGCAAAACGAATGGGGCTTCCCGTTGTCATTCACAATCGCGATGCAAGTAGTGATTGTCTCGATGTTCTTCGTTCCTATGAAGGGGATATCGAAGGGGTTATTCACTGTTTCAGTGGTGATAAGGAGTGTGCAGATAAGTTTCTGGCTCTCGGTTTTCATATTTCCTTTGCAGGTCCCGTAACCTTTCCCAAATCTACTGCATTGAGAGAGGTTGTTAAGACGGTACCGGCGGAAAAGCTGCTCTTGGAGACAGATTGCCCATTTCTTGCACCGCAACTTAAGAGAGGAAAACGAAATGAACCCTCTTATCTTGATCACGTTATTCCCCTCCTTGCCGAGCTACAAAAACTGTCAATTGCCGACATCAAAAGGATAACAACTCACAATGCTAAGAAACTGTTTCGTATCGGAGAGATCGATACTCAAGGTAAGATTGCATATGTGATCAGAAATTCACTCTATCTGAACATAACAAGCCGTTGTCCAAATCGCTGTCTCTTCTGTTCAAGAGAAACGGCCCCATATGTGAAGGGTTATTATCTCGGGCTAGAGAGTGACCCCACGATAGAAGAGTTAATAACGGCTATCGGAGATCCATCACGTTACGATGAAGTAGTTTTTTGTGGCTTTGGAGAGTCTACGGAGCGTTTGGAAGTATTGACTTCCGTAGCGAGATATTTGAAGGAGAGGGGCGCTGTAGTGAGACTTGATACCAATGGTCTCGGGGACTTGATTAATGGTAGGTCGATCTGTGAAGAGCTTGAGGGGTTGATTGATACCATATGTATCAGTTTAAATAGTGATAGTGCAGACGAGTATCAAAGATTGTGTCAACCTTCATTTGATGGCAGGGCATATCCATCTCTCATCTCATTTATCAAAAAGGCTAAGGAGTTTATACCCGATGTGATGGTATCGGTTGTCAGTGTTCCGGGGGTTGACATCGAGAGTTGCAGAAAGATTGCCGAAGAGTTGGGGGTCCGTTTTCGGGTCCGGGAATATAACAACGTTGGTTGAGTTGATATACCCATCACGAATTGGTTTTCGGTTTTCAGAACCCGATTTCACCAGAACTTTAGATCTTTCTCAATCACAAAATCCTCGAATTAGCATTACTAAGCCTCTGGTTTTGTTCAATCGAAAAATCAAAATTTCAGACAAACTCCAGACCTGAAATTCCTAAAACCACTTCGTAATGGGTATAAAGAGATGATTACCACTTATGTTTGCGGGGAAACCCTCCGTTTAACGGTAAATATATACCCATTGCAAAATGGTTTTTGGAATGGGTATATATTACAAGTAGTAAGGGAAATAAGATGGTGTTTCCCTTACTACTCGATTTAGGATTTTGCGAGATTGTCCCTGATTTCACTTAAAATATGGTAACCGCCCATTCCTGAAAGCTTATTTGCAAGCTCCTCTCCTAAGATTTCACAATCATCAACCTTACCAGCGACTGAATCTCTATAGATAGTGGTCCCATCAAGTGAGCATATAATACCCTCAAGTTTTATATTAACAGGGTAGAGGACTTCAGCGTGAGCGCCGATGGGGACTTGACATCCCCCCTGAAGCCTAGCAAGCATCGATCTTTCGGCCTTAACGGCGTATCGTGTATTATGGTCGTTAATTGTCGAGACAATTTTTTCAATAACTAAATCGCCATCTCGTATTTCAATACAAAGCGCTCCTTGTCCAACCGCTGGAAGCATAATATCGTAGGGTATTACGTCACTTGCTTTTTCGGATTGTCCAAAACGCAACAGACCTGCCATAGCTACTATGATAGCATCTAGCTCTCCCGATTCTATTTTTTGTAACCGGGTATCAAGATTTCCTCTGATATCGACAACCTCAATGTCCGGTCGATAAGCGAGAAGTTGGGATCGTCGCCTCAAACTACTCGTACCAATTTTCGTATTTTTCGGCAGATCCCGCAAAGCAACGTTATCTTTACTAATCAGTACATCATGGGGGTCTTTACGTTCCGTATATGCACCCAATGTGAGGCCTTCCGGTATCTCCGTTTGAACATCTTTGGCGCTATGAACGACAAGATCTACCTTTTTCTCCAGAAGCGCATTTTCTAACTCTTTCGTAAATAATCCAACACCACCGATCTTCGCAAGAGGTACATCCGTTATTTTGTCCCCCGTTGTCTTTATCTTTTCAATAACAAACTCGGTCTCCGGATACTTCTCTTCCAATTGTGATTTTACCCAATTAGCCTGTATAAGGGCCAACTTACTTCCTCTTGAACCGATAACAACTTTCTTCTTTTTGTCCAACTAATAACTCCTTTTCAAATGTAAGCGAATTTCAAAAATATCGTAGTGATTTTATAAATGGAGATAAATTATATAACTTATACCACAATTTTGCATAGGAAAAATTGATAATTTTTAAAAATGGATAAAAAAAGTCGGATATTATACATTTATTCTTGATGATGAGTTGACGGCATCATATAATCGCAATGAAAAGAAATCGTTTATGTATGATTACTTGATATACTTACGGTTCATTAGTTTTTTAGTCGATGATTTTTTGACGACTGTAAGGAGAAAATTTGTGGTCGATTTATTGGAGATAAAACCAGTTGGCAAGATAGGGGCGACCGTTCTTGTTCCTGGTTCAAAAAGCTACACAAACCGAGTCTTATTAACGGCGTCTCTAGCAGCAGGAAGATCTGTTATTAGGAATCCGCTTATGAGCGACGATACTCAATTTATGATAGCGTGCCTCAACAAACTAGGGATATTGGTGAAAAGTGTACCAGATGATAGTGCCCTGTCGATTAACGGTTGCAATGGAAAGGTCCCAGTCAGAGAGGCTCACCTCTATGCAGGTAATGCCGGAACTGTTGTTCGTTTTATGACTGCCGCACTTACCTTGGGGTGTGGTAGTTATGAGATTGATGGGGTTGAACGGATGAGGAATAGGCCAATTCAGGAGTTACTTGATAGCCTCAATTTGCTTGGGGCAAATGTTAGCTCAAAGGGAGAGACCGGTTGTCCACCGGTTGTAATACATGCGAACGGATTGAGGGGGGGGAGGGTTACGATGAAGGGTGATGTGAGCAGTCAGTATGTCAGTGCCATCCTTTTAGCGGCACCTTATGCGATTCACGATGTCCATCTCGTAATTACAGAAGATCTCGTTTCAAAAAATTATGTCGATATGACAATAGATGTGATGACAACATTTGGTGTAACGGTTAAGCAGGATTCATATAAAGACTTTTGGATTGAAGCTGGTCAGTGCTATAAGGGGTGCGAGTATATCGTTGAACCAGATGCCTCAAACGCCTCATACTTTCTGGCTGCTGCTGCGATAACGGGAGGAAAGGTAAGGGTCCAGGGTCTGGGCACCAATTCACTCCAGGGCGATGCTGCATTTATTGATATATTGTGCAAAATGGGTTGTTCGGTAAAAAAAGGTGACGACTGGATGGAAGTTGAAGGTGGAGAGCTAAAGGGGATAGAGATCGACATGAATGATACCCCCGATGTAGTACAAACATTGGCAGCAGTTGCAGTCTTTGCAAAGGGGAAAACGCGAATACGAAACGTGAAGAATCTTCGTTACAAAGAGACCGATAGAATTACTGCTCTTGTTACTGAACTTCAGAAAATTGGAGTGAATGTGATCGAATATGACGATGGCCTGATGATTGAACCTACTCCTCCTCATCCTGCTCAAATAGCTACATATGATGATCACCGAATGGCAATGAGTTTTGCACTGATAGGTTTGAGGTCAAAGGGTATTAAGTTAGAAAATCCTGGCTGTGTGGCGAAGACATTCCCTGACTATTTTGAAAGACTTAAGGAGATCTGTTCTGGGGAAGAGTAAATGTTTTGTCAAATGAAGTTGACACTTCAGGCTAAACAAAGTATGCTTTTCCAACCTACCCTATTCCTACTAATTTACATAACATCTGTCTACTCTACTGCTTATCTTGTTTTTGGATAAACTAACCACTTTGGCATGATTGTTGTTGCTCCTATTGGTGACGTACGGTAGGTAGCACCAGTGACAAATAGAGATAGAGTTTCCACGTTATTTTACTGTATGGAGCAGTTTGCAGTGTTCTGTCAGGTTATAAGATAGTGATAAAACTACATACATCTGAATGTTAATGTAAAACTGAAACTAAGACATATAGCTACAAGACGATGCAGTTCGATTCAACATGAGTGAGAAATCTTCAGTCGAATCTAATAACCGATTGTTAGAGAAAGTGGGTTTTGATTTTAAGTGAAATAGTGTGACAGCCAACAACTCTGTTTTGTATTGATTGACGGTATTTGTGGAAGTATTCTAGAAGGCTATTGATTAAGAAGAGAATATTTGCGATTTAAAAGGCAAACCTGAACCTAGGCGTTCAGATGTTCATAGGAGAGAGATGTTATGGAGAAAAGGAGTAACGCAACGAGGTTATCTCTGGGTATTCCGTGTAAAATAAGAAAATTCAATAAGAGAGGTGGGAATTGGTGCTACTCAGAAGGCCTGATTCGCAAGATTTTGAGAGGCTATCTGCTTTTAGAGACAGATCAGGAGTTAGAATTAGATGAGTCGATTAGGATTAAACTGATGATCAGGAGATATTATGGATTTGAAAATTGTCATGTAAATCCTCTCAGTTTATCAGGAGTTGATAACAAGTATATTGAGGCTACTGTCATTCGACGCGGTAATCCAACGATTAATGAAGAACCGAGCTATGGTGTCAGGATTTCAAATCAATCGTTTAAACGGGGATTTCACAAACGGAGTACCATAGTGGAACAACGAAAAGAAGAACGAAGAGAGGCAGAGAGAAGGATAACTGATAGGGAAATTGTAGAGTTGATAGAGCTGGCATCTGAGATGGGGATGGACAATGTTGTATTTCGATCGGGACACTATGTCCCAAAATCGACTCGACAGCGTCAATCTGATAGGAGGGAGTTGTTGGATAGACGGCTCTCTGTTATAGAAAAGGCGGATTGTAATACGTTGCCAAGAGATAAACGGTAATGGGCAAGATGCTTTTTTGAAAAGCGGCAACAGAAGAGTGGCGGGCCAATAGATACCAGCTTCTTTCTGCGCAATATTTATACATGGATTACGACTATCTTGAATCCGTTGTTTTCTATCAGATCTTTATTGGATTTTTTTAAGGAGATGCACCAAATAGTCCCAGAATTTTTTAACTGATTGAATATTCATTCTCTCATCAGGTGAATGGGGACACTTTATCGTGGGGCCGAATGAGATGGTATCCATCCCTTTAAAGTGATCTCTGATTATACCGCACTCTAATCCAGCATGAATGACCTTGACTTCAGGTACACAACCATATAATTCACGGTAGAGTGATAGCGAAGTCTTTAACAACTGCGAGTTTGGATTCGGTTGCCAGACAGGATAACCGTTACCCTGTTTCACCTCCATACCTGCAAGGAGAGCGGCGGCAACAATTTTATTGGCACAATCATCAATTCCCGTAACGAGTGAACTTCTCTGACTGGTTAAGATTTCAACGCTTTTTTCAAGAGTGTGAACGGCTGCCAGGTTCGATGATGTTTCAACTTGACCGGGTACCCCAAGGTTCATTGTTAAAACCCCATGGTGGAGTGTATAGAGAAGAGAGATGAGCGTATTCTGAACATCTGAACGAAAGACATGGGAAGGTGTTTCCTTAATTCGGATTGTACGTAACCGAAGGCTCTTTTCAGTAAACTGATACTCATTTTTATAGATCGTTTCAAATTCTCTTGCCATCTCTTGTAAGGGGGCTTCATCTTCACTCTTTATGACAATACCCGCTTCTGCATCTCTCGGGATGGCGTTGTGTTTTTCTCCACTATTCAGGGAAAAGAGTTGAACATTTATATCATGATTGAGATGGAATAGGAACCGTATGATCAGTTGAATTGCATTGGCTAGCCCTTTATTGATATCCAAACCTGAATGACCGCCAAAGAGGCCGTCAACCTTAACTTTGTATGCAACACATCCGGAAGGAGTGTCTATCCATTCAATTTTTTTCGTTAAAGAGGTGTTTAACCCGCCCGCACCTCCAATAAACAGGGAACCCTCCTCTTCAGAGTCTAAATTGAGAAGAATTCGGCCACGTACAAAATCACTTTGGAGAGCCTTTGCGCCCGTAAGGCCAGTTTCCTCGTCAACAGTAAAGAGTAGCTCAAGTGGTCCGTGGACAATGGTATCCGATTTAATGATGGTTAACGCTGCTGCAACACCGATCCCGTTATCCGCTCCCAGTGAAGTACCATTGGCTGTGATCCAATCACCTTCACGCTTTATCCGTATCGGCTCTTTTTCAAAATCATGCTCCGTCTCTGCATTTTTTTCGCAAACCATGTCCATATGATTTTGGAGGACGACGATTGGACATTGTTCCATTCCTTTTGTAGGAGGTTTGGATACTAAGATGTTACCAGCATTATCCCGTTTGGAAAGGAGTCCATAGGTAAAGGCGGTATCAGTTATAAATTTTGCTATCTTCCCCTCTTTTTTCGATGGCCTTGGGATTTGAGTAATCTGATAAAAACTCTCCCACAATAACTTGGGTTCTAGTCCTTCAATAGCTTCGTGTACCACCATGTTCTTATGACCTCATTTCTTTAGATGCTTTTCACAGTTCAATTAATTTTTATAAAAGCACAAACCTTGCAAATGAACGCTTTCACTTACCCTAAATAGTATTTGAACGAAAACTACCCATCCTGGGAACTATACAAAGAGAATAGTCAAGAATATTATATTTTGCAAGCACTATACAAAAAGCAAAAGAGCCACTGGTCAATCAGTTCATTTTTCGACAGATATGCTTCGTTTTTCCTAACAATTACAAAGATGTATAGCGATAACAATTTACCCTGGGAAAAACTCAATATCACTCCTGTTTTGAAATCAGTGAAGAGGGGGTAATCTATGCATGAGCTACAATGTGTAGGACAGTTTGTCCAAGAAAAGTGAAGAGTCCGTTTGAGTTGGTTAGTTGTACTTTTTCAAATTGCCTAGCAACCCTTTAAATTGGGCTGATAGGAACTAGACTGGTTGTGTAGTACAGGCTCAACAGTAATGTGTATGAATGTTTGAAAAAGATTGCCGAGAAATGGAGATACACCTGGTTAATAGGTTTGCCAATTGCCCGGAGAAATGAACTGGAAGGAGTTAAATATTCCCTTTCCTAACCCTCAGCTGTCCGAGATGGAACTATCCTGGTTACCCAAAGCAACCCTGTTTCTATATTCTCACGCCTACCTTTTTAAACTCTTTCTCACTGTAGAGAATCACGTAATCGGTCAGTCCGGTTTTCTCTTTTATTCTTTCAATAACATCTTCACACTCTTTATCTGTGTATCCGTGGATCATGGTGAAGACATTATACTCCCAATCAGGAAATGTAGGCCGTTCGTAGCAGTGGGTCACCTCTTCAAAAGCTGCCATAATCTTGCCGCATTCATCTACCCTATCGCTTGGGACCTTCCAGACCGTCATAGCATTGGAGTTAATGCCGATTTTCCTATGTGCTATCGATGCGGCCAAACGTCTTATTTTGCCCTCTTTTAAGAGTTTTTTAATTCTATCGGTAACCTCTTGCTCGGTCACTCCCAGGGCTTCACTAATGTCCTTATATGGTGTTTTTGTAACCGGTATACCATCCTGCATATGTTTTATCAACTCAATATCTTTGTCGTCACTCAACTCTGAACTCCTTCATGTTCGATTTTTGTACCCGTGAAAGGCAACGACCCAAAAAGAGATGTGGGGCGTATGATTTAATGATGAGGGGGAATCAATAAATTTTAAATTTTACCCCTATCTTGAATTTCTTTGTGGTTGGTAAACAACGAACTTTTAAACCCGTACGATCTTCAATTTCTTTAATATTCTCTTCAAGCTTCTCCTGTGAAGGGGCAGACATCGTAAACCAAATATTCAGTGGGATGGGTTGGTTCCTTCCCTTTCTGAGGTAGTTATGGGAAACTCCGCTATAACCGTTAATAATTTCGCTAACCTCTTCTATCTTATCCTCCGGCACCTTAATAGCCGCTAAAGTGGCAGAGTTTCCTACCGCCTGAGTGTTTATGATGGGAGCAAGGCGCCGTACAAATTTTCCATCAATCATAAATTTTATTCTTTCAATTACCAAATCTTCATCTAATTCAAGCTCCTTGGCCAGATCGAGGAAAGGTCTGTTTGTAAGGGGTAGATTTGTTTGGATTCTTTGTAATATTTTTTTATCAGTTGTATTCAGTGTCATTTTTTTCGTTTTCTATGAAAATTAAATAAAGGCAGTTGCCAAATTTGGTTGATCTCGTCATCAACCCCTGCTTGCATGATATTCGAGCTAATGAACGGTAATAGTAGAATAGACTTACCACTTCACTCTCTCATTCTGTCACGCTCCGATCAACAATATACCTTACTAAGACATTACGCTATTTTAGATTTTTCATCTAAGGACACACCATCTCTTTCTTAATCGTGTGTCTGAGTGGATTGTACCCTTCAGTTACCAGCCTTCTCTTAAACTCATCAATGCCTAACTTTTCCACTAATGTTCCAAATCGCTTCTCCTTCTGTTCAGTCAGTATTGCATCTATGCATATGTCAAGAGCCCTGAGCACGTCTGATTCATCTCCATACTCGATGAGGTCATCTGCAAATCGTGGATGTCTTCCCAATTTTCCTCCTATCATAACCCGGAAGCACGGCTTCTCCTTTTTTATCGTACCCGTAGGGCACACTTCTGCACAGAGACCGCAATGGAGACAGCGATGGTAATGAATCGTAACTTCCCTACTCTTCCCATCAGAAGGAGGAGTCTCCCTCTCCACTGGAGCTTGCGGCGTTTGGTTTGTCAAACCTGATATCTTAATCGCATTTTCCTTACAAGATCTCAGACAGTTTTGACAACCGTTGCACAAAATGTCCTCCTCAACCGCTACTTTAGCCCGTACGTGTATACCGAAATCCTTTATCTGGGGTTGTGAACAGGCATTAGGACAACTTGCTAATGCTATCTTTAGCCTGTTATGGGGGAGGATCTTACCATCAATTTTGCTAATAAGCAGTTTACTAAAGCCAACCTCCTTCAGCCTCTCTTTTATCTTTTGTAAAAGCCCTTTCACTCCAATAATCAAAAACGGGCAGTCAACATCTTCGCCGCGACATATGCTAATATTGTACATTGCAGGGTACCCATCTTCTAGTTCATATTCACCCGATCTCTTAAGAATTTCATACTTGTCATCATCTACACTAGGGTCGGCAGCAAATGGATCGGCACTCCTCATATCGCCATTACTACCATCAGTTTTCGTCCCCATAAAGCCTGCCTTTGCACCTTCGACATCAGCGATGGTGACAGTAGTTCTTCCTCTCTCACTGGCAAACTTTTCTATCTTAGTACGTGCAAGCCTCCGGACAAAAACCGGTATTTTTTCTAACCTCGCACTCGCCTCTTTATCCCATTCCATAAAGTAATCAATCCTTTAGAAATAAATTAACAAGAACCTAACTCATGCTATCTCTGGTGCTTATCAAGAAAAGTGGTTCTGGCAGTCGATTCATTGAACTGACCTATGATACAATGCCCCAACAGATAGGCAAACTCTTATTATATTTTAATCAGGTAACTAGTCAATCAAATTTTAACAAATGTTTTATCCAATATGCAGCTCCAAATGGCGTAAAAGAGCTTTTGCTATCTCCTTTTTATTATAAAATTTATCTCTCTTTTCCAGAGTGCTAGACACGAAATATGCAATATGATCTTTATCGGATATCTCTTGGGAATCATTTGAAATAATGAGATCAGCACCACATTTTCTTAAAAAATCTTGAGCAATATGTAGCATCTCTTCCTCACTCTTTCCTGTCACTAACTTAAATCCAACGAGGTATGAATCTGGCCACACATTTCTCATCATGTTTATTACCTTTCGTGTTTTTATGAGTTTTATTATCAACTCATCTTTCTCAGATGAAATCTTGTTGGGACTCCTCTCTTTCGGCACATAATCGGACACAGCCATTGCATGAACAATAGCATCGAAGTTGTGATATTTTAGCGTTTCCTGAATAGTGTTTTCCAACTCTCTATTTGTCTCAATTTCGATCAACTCTAAGAGATCCGGACTGATATCGCTACGGTCCTCGGTCTCAGGAAAAACACTATCCTTTCCGTATACGTAGGTGACACAAGCGCCATGATCCAGTGCTTCAAGAGCAATCTCACTGCTAAGCCTGCCAGTTGAAGTGTTAGATATAAAGCGGACGGCATCAAGATACCCACGGGTGGAACCGGCCGTAATAAGGATTTTTTTTTCGTTAAGAGTAGACATGATAGATTAACAAATGTGCTGGGAGAAACGATACTAATTCAGTTTCAAATAAGGAGAGTTTTCTCCTGTGTGCAATGAAGGGGAGTGGAGTGGTGATTGGTTTCTGCCAAATATTTCTCTTTTGGGAGAAATGAATAAATCTTCTTTGGTATTTCGCACTCTTAATCTTTATTTAACTCTATTGTATTTACCTCTCCAAATTGTGTCAAAGGTTTGTCGAACTGCTCCATATCTCCGATTACAAGAAACTTCATCTTATCCGGATGGAGATACTCTCTTGCAACACGCAATATATCTTCCCGGGTTACCGCTTTTATTTGATCTACATACGTTTCAAGATAGTTAAGGGGGAGACCTTCATATTCGATCCCAACCATCTGTCCTACAATACTAGCACTTGAAGTAAATTTAAAGATAAATTGGTTGATATAGGTATCCTTCGCCAATTCCAACTCATTATAATCAACAAGTTCCTCTCTTATTCTTTTCACCTCGTTAAGGGCAAGATTTATGGCCTTTACCGTCGATTCACTCTTCGTTTGACACGAAACGAAGAAAAAGCCGAGGTCTCTCGGTGTGT
Organism: Candidatus Scalinduaceae bacterium; assembly: GCA_965222815.1. Lineage (GTDB taxonomy): Bacteria > Planctomycetota > Brocadiia > Brocadiales > Scalinduaceae > SCAELEC01. The sequence continues at coordinate 717,240 of CBDCUS010000014.1, read as the reverse complement.
AAAAGGCACTATATGCCGAGTATGCCAATCCCTCGTCAGAACGTACTTTGCTTGGTATCCGAGCGATAAAGGCACCACTGCCGAGGATAAAGTTCATAACCTTAATCGAAAAATAGTCCTTATTTAATCGGTTAATGCCTATGTGACCAGCTACTACATGGGCCTGGTTTACGTCTTTGTAGATGTAGTTAACAGATTTCTCAAACTGCTTTACAACAGGCGATACTTGAGGGAAATCTATCTCAGATTTCTCCCATCCCCTAAAAACATGCTCTATCTTCTTCAGTATTTCATCTGTATCAAAATCGCCTGAAATACCCATGATGAAGTTATTCGGACGAAAGTACCTCTTATGAAATGCAACCATATCATCTCTTGTTATCTTTTCTATAGTTTCTTTAAAGCCGTCCGTTTTCCTGCTATACGGGTGATCAGCATCATAAATTAACTTTCTAAATTCACGAAAAACTATCTGTCCGGGCCTATCGTTTTCTCGCCTTATGCTTTCTAGTATCTCATCTTTCTCCTTTTTGATCATCTCCTCGGGGAAGGCCGGGTTCATCAGAACGTCGGCAAAGATTTCCAACCCTTTATCAATATCTTTTTTCATTGTTGACAACGAGGCACTACCGGATTCTCTTCCGATTGACGTTTCAACGGATGCTGCAATAAATTCGAGTTCTTCATTTATCTCTTCCGGGGGCCTTGTTTTCGTGCCTCCTCTTCGCATTACACTGCCAACAAGGTTTGCAAGCCCGACTTTCTCTTTAGGTTCATAGATAGCACCCGTCTTGACTTGAGCTGTAATCCTAAATGTTGGCAATTCGTGGTCTTCAAGAAGGTAGATTCTCATTCCGTTCTCTAAAACTACTCTCTTTGGTTTTGGAGGGGTAAATTCAATTGGTCTGTAACTAAATTTCGAAACAATTTTAGCCCCTTCTGACTGGGGTTCTGAAGATTTCATCCCCACTGATAGATCCTGTCCTCTTCCCAAATGATCACCATGATCACCATAAACAAGATGTGAATCAAATTGCAATGAGGTAAACAGGGAGCAGAGAAGGGTTGTTAAAACTAGTGAGATTAAGCTTAGTGAATGTTTAGCCCTCTTTGTTTTCATTCTTATTTCCTTTCTCCTTTTTCACTAAGATAGCGACAGTTCGGTTTGCTTGAGTAAAATATTTGTTTGCTACACGTACTATATCTTCAGGGGTAACCGCCAAGGTATTTTCTACTAAGGTGTTAATGTATCCCCATCCATAGATCGCCTCGTAGGAAGCAATCTTGTTTGCCAATCCTGAAGCGGATTCCAGACTTCTGATAAAATCGGCTTCGAGTTGGTTCTTAACCTTTCGTAACTCGTGTTCGGATACAGGTGTTGTCTGTAATTTTTTCAACTCCTCATAAATCGCCACCTCTACCTCCTCTGCAGTATGCGGGCTCCTCGGAGTGCTAAAGAAGAGAAATGTATCAGCAAATTTTGATGGTCCGCCATACGCGTGAGCCATAACAGCTATCTGTTTCTCTTCAATCAGACTCTTATACAGTCGTGATGTCCTTCCATTCGAAAGTATTGCCTCAATCACATCAAAAACATATTGGTCTGGGTGTCCGATCGCGGGTTTGTGATAGGCTATGGAGAGTACAGGATTGGCATCGTATTCAACATAAACACGACGTTCACCTATCTGTTTCGGCTCCTTTGTGGTAACTTCCGGTGAAGGAGGTTGGCGCTCAATATCACCAAAGTATCTCTCTACAAGTGCGATTACCTCATCAGGATTGAAATCACCAACCGCAACAATAACAGCATTGTTTGGTGAATAGTATTGTTTGAAATATCGTGCAACATCACTCTTTTTGATGTTATTTATATCTGACATCCACCCGATAACCGGCCAACCGTAGGGATGGGCCGTAAACGCAGCGGCATTCAATTGTTCAATTAATAAGCCAAAGGGGCTATTTTCCGTGCGAAGTCGTCTCTCTTCCATTACGACATCCCGTTCCGAATAAAATTCTCTTAAGACAAGATTTTGCATCCGGTCAGACTCCAAAAAGGCCCACAATTCGAGCCTGTTTGAGGGGAGGTTACAGTAATAAAAGGTGCCGTCAGAGCTAGTGGATGCATTGAGTCCCGTCGCACCATTTTTTAGATAAATTGACCACATTTCATCCTTGACGATCAACTCCTTTTGTCGCTTCCAGATATCTTGCAACTCCTTCTCGAGTGTTGCTATTGACTCTTTGTTTCCGCTTGCTCCCATTGCCTTTTCGGTTTCAATTTTAATAATAAGCTCTTCCTCTTTCTCCAAGAGAGGTCTTTCCTCCTCGTAACTCCTGGTTCCAAAAATTTGTGTCCCCTTAAACATCATGTGCTCAAACAGGTGTGATGCCCCCGTAATCCCGGGACGTTCATTTGCAGAGCCAACCTTATAAACAACTCGTAGTGCAACGATTGGGGTATCGTGTTTTTCCAACATCAATATTTTCAACCCGTTATCAAGGAGATGTTCCTGGATATCGAGCTGGAGCTTTTGGGCATATGTTGTTGTACAAAAACAGATAACAATGGGGATTAGGAAAAATCCTTTTTTCGAAAACTTCATCATAAACTCCTCTCTTGGTCCAATTATCAAGGCAACGGTGGCTAAAAGGTAATCAACAAATGGAATCTTCAAACATTCGGAGCAATTAACCTTACAACCTCAGAAAACAACAGATGTAAAAAAAAGGTTCCGGGCAAAGTGGTTCATCTCATTGTCTGGTATAGGCAGATTGGGTATTTTTCATTCTCAAAATTGTATTGGCTCTACTTTCCTTCACCTCAGGAATATAAAAAAAACCGCACTTATCTTTAATATGTGAAAAAAAATCTTTACTGTTAAAAGGGTAAATTTTACACATACCGGGCCTGCGATCATGAATCATGCACATAGCAAGATTGTTCTCATCATATAACAGTTTTGGGCACCGAATCGAAGCCTGACAACATTTGCCGCATCTTTTACAGTCACCCTTTCTCTCTTTTAACGAGACGTATACTTTCTCTCTATGAAAAAAATGAAAGAATCTTCTCCAAATCTGGTGGCTGAGCGAAGAAAAGAAAATACTCACGTTTATCACAATATTACTCCCCTTATAACATTTTTAGTATCAAGCGCTTAAGTTATTAGAAATAGAAAAAATTAAGGTGTCATTGTAATAACTTTATCGAGTAAATCAATGTAAAATTTGCTCAATGTCAAGGCAAATGTTACATCAATTTCAACCTATCTACCCATAGGAGCTTAAGAAAAAGTTGACGTAAAAATGATAATAGTCAATAAATAAGCGAAAATAGAAATAACTCTCATCTCGCTGTGTACAGGTAGGGAGAGCACGAACTACAGAAGAATAGTGATGTAATAATCTGATCTCCTTCATGTTGGTGAGAACCCATTTTATTAATATTTCTAAAAAAACAGAGAAGGGTCTTATTGAAGAGCCTTTTTTGTCAGTGTTTCTGCAAGAGTTACCATATCATCAATGTTTTCGGGAGATCTTGATTCAACATAAAATCTCACCTTTGGTTCTGTCCCGGAGGGTCGAATCAAAAACCATGAATCGTCCTCAAGAACGGCCTTTATTCCATCTACCGTTATTAGATCTTTTATTACCATGCCTGTACTTATTCTATTTCCCACTGCCAAAGTTTCCTTAAGGAGAGACAATTTATCGGACAATCGTTTTCCGGCCAAGGAACGGTCAACTTCAACCGCTGCCCGTTTGGGGAAAAATGCTCCAAATTCTTTTTCCAACTCTCTCAGATAGTTTCCGAGATTCTTTTCTGTGGCTGCCAGCATCTCAATCGCAAGGAAGAGCCCAAACATCGCATCCTTTTCCAGGGTATTATTAAAACCAGAAATACCATCACTCTCTTCGTAAGCAACAATCGCCCGCTCTTTTGCATCCCGTAGCATATAGGGTCTGAAATTTTTAAAACCAACTGCCGTCTCTCTAATGGGAATACCCAATCTCTCCGCGATAGCATTGCCAAAATTGCTGGTCGCTACAGATTTTACGAGCACACCTGTGATTTTTTTATAGGTATACAAAAAATGTAAGGCCATAGCTCCGAAGTGGTTCATTGAAATATCAACGTCACCATCAGTAAACCGTATCCTATCACCATCAGGATCCATTATTACGCCGAGTTTCAATCTACTTTCCCTCCTGTTCAATGTTTCCATCACAAGCCTCATATTCTCTTCCGACGGTTCGGGAGGTACTCCACCAAAGAGATAATCGTCACTCGTCCTTAAATACACAATCTTGGAATTTTCTCCGAGAAGTTTGTTTGGCCTTTTTCTCGTAGCACCGTGTATGTGGTCGATACAGATGAAACAATCTTTTTCCTCTATAAAACGTTTGATCGTCTCTAGGTCTACAATACCACACTTTTGAATGAACTTTTCATAAAAGGTTATCGAATTTATTTTATTGACACCCTCAGGCTCCGCTTCCTCAACTATCGATTTTTCAGCCATCTTCCTATTAGCGTTTCTCTCGATTATTTTTGTAATATTCGTGTCTGCGGGACCACCGTCTGCGGGGTTAAATTTAAAACCGGCATAATTAAATGGATTATGGGAGGGTGTTAAGTTTATTGAGCAAGCGGCATGGAGCATTTCAACAGACGCGGAAAGTTCAGGGGTAATTGATTCTCCCGCATAGTACACCTTAATACCTACGCTTGTCAGCAAACCCATTACCGAAGAGGCAAATTCTGGACCCAGAAATCTATTGTCATGACCTACAATAACTCCAAGACGTTTGATCTCATCAAAGCTTTTGACACCAAGTGCAGTCATCACCTCTGGATCTTCCTCCTTGAACATTTCAATAATTGCTGTAGTGGTTATGCGGACATTGTTAAAGGTAAAGTCTGTGCCAATTTCACCTCTCCAGCCGGAAGTACCAAAGACAATTTCAGCTGGTGTTTTGTTTTCATAAGCGAATTTTTTTATTGCACTGAGAAGCGGAGCATGCTTCTTGATATCGGCGCTTATTATCTTCCAACACTCATTTGCATTGTGGAAATCAACCCTTGTCATAGATTCCTCCATGTACGTAGCAGCAATTGTAAAATCTTAAAAACATGGTATTTTTTCTTATTTATGATGATCAGAATTTTCAATTTTGATGTCAAGTGGTTCAACAGTGGCATCGCGGATTCTCAGATAGTCTATCTGCTTATCAGTAAGACCTCTCACTCCCAGAAAAAAAGCATCCTTGACTTGTACATTTTCCAGGTTTACACCATCCATTGTGGTACTACTCATATCGGCACTATTCAGATTGGCATTCGATAGATCAGCGTTATTCAATATGGCACCATTCAAGTCCGCATTACTCAAATTACTATAAGAGAGTATGGCATCTCTCAGGTTGGCGTCTATCAAGTAAGCGCCTTCGAGATTGGCGTACGTCAGGTCTGCATGGACGAGTTTCGCTCTTGTCAGATCTGCACTGCCCATATATGTGTAAGCCAGTTTTGCATAGGTCAGGTCTGCACCGATCAGGGTGGCACTGAAAAGGTTCGCACTGTTTAGGTTCGCACCGCTCAAACTAGCCAGTCTCAAGTCGGCATAAAAAAGATTACATCCATGGCATTCATTCGTGGTTTTCAAATGTTCTAGATTCTCATCTACTTCTTGCGATGAAGCATCTGCAGAAAGTGGGAAATAGCCACTCAATACAAAAAAAAACAGGATGAAAATCTGTATCGCAAAACATGCTATTCGAACACTTTTGGGTGTCGACCTAATCTTTTTATTAAAGAGAGAATGTATAGGGGAAAATACAAAATGCATGGAAGTGTATTGTACATTGAGACAACTGTATGTCCATAAAAAAATCAAATCCTCCTATTCTATAATATCCATCTTCTGGTAGTACCGTTATTTCTCGCATTTTCCCTTGAAAAAGGACTATTAATTGATACTATTTATAGATTACGTAGAATTCGCAACTCGTAAAAGAGCATCGTTTTGTCGTCTGCCCAATATCATTTCACATTTCAGGAGTTATTAGAGTTCCTCTGCACCTGAAAAGATTGATCAGAAAGATATTGTGGAATGTGAAGACTAACATCAATTGAACAGAGTGTATTACTTATGCAGAGCAGTAGTGTCTTAGACTCAAGCGTACTGGTCCTCAACAAGTTTTTTACCGCAGTTCATATTGTTAATGCGAAGAGGGCTTTCGTATTATTGTTTAAGGAGAGTGCAGAAGTTATCTCAATAGATAATGGGCAGTACAACTCCTACGATTTTTCCCGATGGGTTGAAATCTCTGCTTACCGGGACAAGTGTAGGTGGCGGGAAGAGGAAGAGTTTGAGAGTGTGAATACATTTTCAATTGAGATTAGGGTTCCAAAGATTATTCGTCTCGTCTTTTATGATAAATTTCCTAAATCATATGTTAAATTTAATAGGAAGAATATCTTTGCCAGAGACGAAAACAGATGCCAATATTGTGGCAAACGGTTTCCGCTTTCGGAATTGAGTCTGGATCATGTTGTTCCAAGATCACAAGGAGGAGGTAATTCGTGGACTAATATTGTATGCGCTTGTACTGAATGTAATAAGCACAAGGGCGGGAGGAGGCCTGATGAGGCTGGTGTAAAATTAATTCGAAAACCTGTTAAGCCCAAACACTGTCCAAACTTACGACTAAGACTGAGTTCTCATAAGTATAAATCATGGAAGCAATTTCTGGATAACGCTTACTGGACGGTTCCTCTGGAATGATTAAGGAATACTATTTATCAATTCTATCGGGTCATAAAAACGACCTTATCTCAGCACCAATTAGATTCCTCCTTTCATCATTTTCCCTTCTCTACCTAATCGTATTACAAATAAGAAGGGCTCTCTACAGTAACAGAATTGTTAAGAGTCACCGCTTATCTGTTAAGGTCATAAGCGTCGGAAACATTACAACTGGTGGGACAGGCAAAACACCGCTTGTTGAGTTTTTAGCACATTATCTCACTTCTCAGGATAAGAAGATTGCAATTTTGAGCAGAGGCTATGGCGATCAGACAGCAGCCGTATTAGCAAAAGAACCATTATCTAGAGATTGTACGATAGAGGGTACATTGAACGTTAATGATGAATACCTTCTCTTAAGAGATAATCTTGATAATATTCCCGTTTTACTAGGCAGGGACCGGATAGTGAATGGGCAAAAGGCGATAAGAGATTATGGTGCAGAGTGCCTCATACTTGATGATGGGTTTCAGCACATTAAGCTGAAACGTGATCTCGACATAGTTGTAATCGATGCACTGAACCCATTTTCAGGTGAGCATCTCATACCCAGAGGGACACTTCGTGAACCGTTGAAGGGCCTTGAACGGGCGGACCTGGTTGTTCTTTCTCATTGCGATCAAGTCCCAGAGAGCGACCTAAGAGCTATTTATTCAAAGCTTCAGGATTTTAAGCCTCCCACTCCTATTTGCGAATCAAACCACCAGCCCGTATATCTGGAGAGTTTACTTGACAAGAGACGGGTGGAAACTTCGTGGTTGAGTAAGAAGAGAGTGTATGGGCTCTGTGCAATTGGGAATCCACAATCATTTGCCAATACACTCAAAGAGCTTGGTGCCGATGTGGTACAATTTCGAACTTTCCTCGACCATCACGCATACACACAGGTCGAATTAGATGACACTATTACTGAAGCGAAATCTCTGCACGTTGATGCCATTGTTGTCACCCAGAAGGATGCCGTCAAGATGAAGCGTCTGACTTTTCAAGATGTCTCCATCATGTCACTCGTAATTAAAATACGTTTAACAAAGGGGGCTTCATTTTTGGATGAAGCGATATCAAATCTGCTAAATGGTGATAAAAAAAGTTTTGAATAATCAAAATTTTATTTTACAAATGTCTAAAAAATCTCTATAATAACCCGTTAATTTTTCCAAATTTTCGTAAAATTGGAAACGGAATTCGTGAAATCCTCTCTTTTTCAGAAATACTTTGTAGCCTGCTACGGATGTACCGTTTCCTAAAAAAATGGAGAGATACAATGGTTGTCTTTAGGAGAGATGAAGATAAATTCTGGTTGGCAATTGATAGATATCCTCCTTCATTTATCATAGAAATGTTTAAAGTCGGTCCTAAAGTCTTGAAATTGAAGGATAAGGAAGAGTGGCGTTTCATATTTGTTGTCATGATGATGGTCTGTCCCGAGGAGGTGCGTGTCGAATTAGAAATTCGTGAAAACACTATTCGGGAGTTGCTCCTCCTAAGACCTGAAATACAAATGTGTATCGATGAGATGTCAAAGCATAAGTGGATTGAGAGTGAAAAAGCCGGCTACGACCTTGGTGGAAATGTCCTCATCGACTGGATTTTGCAACATTACCATCATAGATAGCAAAGGGTTTCTATCGGAATTCGAGGCTCTCCCAATCTCTCTTACTATCACGCTTCATTCGCCTACGATTAATTATTATTCTTGGGTCCATTTTGAGCTATAAGAGTCCTATCAATACGATTCTGTCCCTTTCACATCATAACCGAGTTCTTCGATGGCTTTTTCCATTACGAGAGGATCAATCTCCCTCTCATCGTAATCCACTTGGACACTTCTTTTCTCCAGATTGACATTTACGTCGACGACACCCTTTAATACTTTCATGCCCTGCGTAATGGCGTCAACACAATGGTTACAGGACATTCCCTCAACAGTAAATATAGCAGTTTTCACAATAACACTCCCTTTTTCCGAAAACAGTGTATCTTTTTCACCCCGACAGGTTTAGCATTGGTCGTAACCAGTACGACAATTTACCGAAACAAGGAGAAAATTATTCTCTATTTCATGATGATAGATGAGGAATGAGAAATATACAAACATTTTTCACTTACCTCATCGGTATACTACTCATGATCGCTGGGTACCCACTTCCTCTATGGAGAATTCAATGCATATGGATAGGTAAAAATTTGAAAGTGTATGGCATTTAAGAGGAAGTGTGTAAGGATACTGGCTTCAACCTGCCCGGTTCGTTGATATACCCATGAATACCCGATACCGGCAAGGGATGCTATAGCAATATAGGATATACCTCCACCCCAATGAGCAAGACCAAAAAGTAGACCTGATATTATGACAGTTATACATGTAGCAAAAAGATTTTTTACCTTAAATAGCTTGTGGATCCTTGGTTGAAGATATCCCCTAAAACAGGCCTCCTCTGCAACACAGGTAAAGAATAAATTGCATGGATAGAAGACGAATGAAGGGGCAGTGATCGGCTTTGGGGACCACTGAATAACATTCAAAATGAGACACAGTCCCAAAACAACCGAAATTGTACCGATACAAATGGGGTATCCTTTTGTAAGACAAGCATAAATTGAAGCGCGGCTATTAATAAGAGGGCAAACAAAGCACAAAACAGCAAAACCAACGACGGCCTTATCGAAATTGGCGTATAGGGTATATGGTGGGCTATTGGGGCCAAGCACTAAGTGGTGGAGGAAGGTTGGATTATGAAAACCGGGTAGCAGATGATATGAGAATAAGACCACCAGGATGACAAAGATTCCGTGAGTTGAAAGAGTTTTACCGCTTATTTTGTTGATGTCACCCTCTGAAACAGATCTACAACATATCAGGAGTAGCAAAATCGGCACAATGGTAATAAATTCCAATATCCCTTGAAAGAGACCCAAACTAATCGCTATGGATAAAAGGGTTAATGGTACTGCTCTTGATCCTCTCCAAAACACCCTTAACCAACAGGTTACAATTGCCGCAGTGAGAAAGATAAAGGGGAGAAGTAATATGAAGTCTAACAAATTAAAATTCCTTACTTTCTTTTATCATGGTCTCTCTTTATGGCCATAGAAGATTGTAAAGATACGGTATAAGTCGTATTCAAGAGGGGAGGGGTTGACTATTCTGCAATTATCAATTTATCAGGGTTTACTCTTTAAATGAGAGAAAGCAGCCAAAGAGGTTACACACTAACTCTTACGTTTGGCATTGTCATTTATAGATGTTGGAAAGGTGAGTTATGAGAATATGTTGAGGAAAAAGGTGTGCATGGTTTTGTAAAAGAAATAATTTTAAACAAACTTCATTATTACTCTCTTTTCCTCCTTCTCCCTGAACATCCTCCTAATACGTGTTCAGCTAAGGAATAAAGTAACATGTGCTACCAATTTTTCCTCTAAGCGTTATGAGTGGAAAAGGAAAAGAATGTTATGACAAAACTTGCTAAAAACTTAACTGATAGAACCCCATACACACCTTTATTATTAATAAAACTTATAAAATAAAAAATATCACATAAAAAGCATGAAGTCAAATGTAAAAATTTAGGTGTTTCAAGGTCCATTTTATTTTTAGTGTAGACGGTAAATTTATTAGAAGTGAGGTGTTATGCTTCTTAATTGTAACAGTGGGAAGTGATATATTAATACTCGTAAACTTGAAAAATTGGTATTGTTATTTTTATCATCTTAGGCTAATACTCTTTATGACTGACAATGAACAAATTATTAGTTGCATTTTCACAGATTATCTGATTAAGTGTTACATATTATGAAAGCAAAAACTGTATCCGAAAAAGCCACACATTCTGATTCACGTTCAAAATCTCGTGGCAATGTCGGCCCAAAGAAGACCTTCAGGGATTCACTTTTTAACATCTCTTCATATACCATTGGGAAAGGCACAACAAAATTCTTTTTTAAGCTGTATGATCTTGGAAGGTTTGATCTCTTTGGCAAACCGCAAGGTGCCATTAGTTCATTTGATATAACGAACAGGTGCAATCTCCGTTGCAAACATTGCTATTTCTATGCCCATGACTACGAAGCGGAGAGAGAGCTAACGGATGTTGAATGGATTGATAAGTTGGAGGAGTTAAAGGAGACAGATTTCCCGTTTTATCAATGCTCATGGATAGGGGGGGAACCCCTCTTACGTAAAGACTTGATTGAAAAGTGCATGAAGTATTTTAAATCGAACCTGGTCGCTACGAATGGTACGATACCGCTTCCAAATTGGCCCGATGTGAATTTTTATATTGCCGTTGATGGCCCGGAGGAGATGCACGATGAGATTCGTGGCAAAGGCTGTTATGCAAAGATTAGAAAGAATGCAAATAGACCTGATTTAAAGATAATTGTCTCCATGGTCGTTAATAAGATCAACTACACGGGGATTGAAAGATTTCTTGAAGATTGGGTCGATACCCCAATTAAAGGGTGTCTTTTTCAGATGCACACCCCGGTAAAAGGTTTAGAGTATAACGATGAACTCTGGCCAGGCTGGGAATTAAGAGACCGTATTGTCGACAAATTAATAGCGCTGAAGGAAGAGAAATATGGTGATTTTATTGCTGTACCACGATACGTTCTTGAGATGATGAAGTCGGAGAAATGTAAAGAGGTAACAGCAGATTGTCTCTTCCGCCAGGTATCTTTTTGTCTCGACCCGCAAGGTAAGAGGAAACGACCATGTATGATGGGGCCTCTGGCTGACTGTGATCGTTGCGGCTGTGTATTGCCATTTCACCTTAAGGCATTGGAGGACAAAAAATTAATGTTTCGGGAAATGATTATGAATCTGAAACGTAAGGTTGGCCATAAGGTATTTAATTAGCAAATAATCCATGCATCCTTATTCAGTAGTTCACTTGTTCTCAGCGTAATACCTTTCACGAGAGACTGTTTTGCTTCTTCTCCATTACCACCTACCTACCAGGAACACAGTAAATTGTGGAGAACAAGCGAATGTTACATTTGTAAGTTTATTCTAAGACTCCAAGTCATTAAACTTGCCTCTGGGTCATATGTCTCATTATGACTGTTACGTCAATAGATGAGATTGCACACCTCTTTTTTATCACAAGGTAACATATTAAAAATAGGTAGAATTAGATTCAGATACTATTTTTATACAGTATATGAAGATAATGAAAAATTATAGATCGAAGCCAGGGGTTGTTATAATTATAAGTTTCATTATCTTTATCTTTATTGGTACTTCCCTGCTAATGTTGCCACATGCTACAATAGACGGTAGGGGTACCCCGTTTATTGATGCTATCTTTACCTCTACGTCCGCGGTTTGTGTAACCGGCTTAATTGTGCAGGATACATTACTCTACTTTTCCCGATTCGGCCATATTGTCATACTTGTGCTCATTCAGTTTGGTGGCTTGGGGATAATGACATCTTACGTGTTTCTTAGTGTCGCAATCGGTAAAAGGCTCTTAATCTCTCAACAGGTTGCTATGAAAGGTGTATTTGACACTGAGTATAGTGGCGAAATAAGAAAAACCGTCTTATTCATTGTAATATCGACCTTTATCATTGAAGGGATTGGAACTACGGTATTGGCCATCCACTGGTCTAATGAAACTTTTGGAGAGGATCTATTCTACGCACTATTCCATTCGATAAGTGCTTTTTGTAATGCAGGTTTCTCCCTTTTTCGTGAGGGTCTGGCTCCATACCAAACTGATACCATGACAAACCTCACAATAGTCTTTCTCATTATTTCGGGTGGGATAGGATTTATCGTTTTGATTAATCTCTTCAACTTCTTGACACCATCTCAGGGGAAATGCAGAAAGCGAAAGCTCAATCTTCACACCAAGATAGTGTTGACCACAACGGGAATATTAATTATATTGGGTGCAATTCTCTTTTACACATTTGAGTACAACCATACGTTATCTTCCTTGTCAGGTAAGAATAAGATCTTTGTTTCTCTTTTTCAATCTGTTACAACAAGAACGGCGGGATTTACCATGGTTGATGTTAGTGGCCTTGCCTCACCAACCTCTTTATATTATATTTACTTCATGTTCATTGGTGGTTCATCTGGATCGACTGCAGGGGGGATCAAAACAGGTACGCTCTTTGTACTTATTGTTCTCGTTTATAATCTATTTCGTGGGAGAGAAGATATAGAGATATTTGGACGTACCATTCCTAAACGGACGGTACTGAAATCGGTTTCCATCTTAATAATTTCTCTCTTCACGGTTATGTTATTTTCACTTGTCTTGTTCAAGACAGAAGATGCTCCCTTTCGGGATGTTATCTTTGAGGCATTTTCTGCATTTGGGACCGTTGGTCTTAGTTGTGGTTTGACGCCGCACCTTTCAGAGGGAGGGAAAGTAGCTGTTGCTATTTTGATGTTCGTCGGAAGGATAGGGCCTTTGACTTTGGCATTAATCATCGGGGGGGAGATAGTTGAGAGGAAGATCAGATTTCCGGAAGAGCGGATAGTAGTGGGGTAATTATGCATGAAGCAATTGAAAAAATAGGTATCTATTCTGCATCCGGAATTCAGGAGACAGAATTCAGAATATTTTTTCTATTACGAAACAACTTAGATCAATCTGTAAGTTTGCCTTAGCAGTTAAGTAAAAAATTCAGTCAACCTGCAACTACGTTAAGAATGTCTCTAGTATATAAGAATTTTGAACTTTATATTGGTATGCAGCATGGCAAAAATAATTAAAGTTTTTCATTCTGACTTCTGACTCCTGAGTTCTGTTTTGAAATTCGCTGAATAATTACAAAAATAGTTGCTGAAGGGAGTCGTTTTTTATGCGACAGTTTGCGGTAATTGGTATCGGTCGGTTTGGTTTCAAGATTGCTGAAATCCTGATACAAAAAGGGGCACAGGTACTTGCTATTGATAGGAATCATCTATTGGTAGAAAAAATCAGGGATATGGTTACTGAAGCAGTGCAATTAGATAGCACTGATGAAGATGCGCTAAGAGAGAGCGGTATTCAAGAGGTAGATGTTGCTGTGGTGAGTATTGGAGAAGATGTTGAGTCAAACATCCTGACCACAACTATCTTAAAGAATTTCGGTATACAAGAGATTGTTTCTCGAGCGAGTTCAAGATTACACGCCCAAATTTTAAAGGAGGTAGGTGCCACAAGGGTTGTTTTTCCGGAAGAGGATATGGGATTACGGGTAGCGCATAGCATCTTGGAACCTGGGGTATTGGAATATATTGAGTTGGGTGCAGATTACAATTTGGCTGAGATTGAAGTAAAGGGGGACTTCATAGGGAAAACATTTCAAGAGCTCAATATCAAATCACGATATCGTGTTAATGTCATCATGATCATGAAAAAGGTAAAGCAAAAGAGTGATAAAGATGGGATCATGTTTGAAAAAGAGATTAAAGAGCTACCCGCTCCAGAGTATGTCTTGGGAGAAAAAGACATTTTGGTGGTTGTAGGTGACAGTCACGATATTGAAGGGCTTGAAAAACATTTTGAATAACTGAGAGTTTCTGTGCGAATCATAGCAATAACAAATCAAAAAGGTGGTGTTGCAAAAACAACAACTGCCGTTAATCTCGGGGCCTGTATAGCAAAGCTGGGCAAGAGGGTACTCTTAATAGACCTGGATCCCCAGGGGAATTTGAGCTCATGGCTTGGGATAAGGATCAATGAGCTCAATCAATCGATGTCCAATGTGTTTAACGATGCAGTGCCTTTAAAGGAGATAATCCAGGAGACATGCGTGAAGGATCTCTGGGTAGCTCCCTCCAATGTTACCCTGGCTTCTATCGAAAGGACACTCCTGAACAGGGAAGATAAGGACACCATCCTGAAAGAGAGCTTGGCTCTGGTTGCCAATTGTTACGATTATGTGCTGTTTGATTGTCCTCCGTCATTAGGGATTCTCACTGTGAATGCGCTGACAGCAGCTCGTGAGGTGGTGATTCCTCTAGAAACGAAAGTCTTAGCTCTCAATGGACTCGTCACTTTAATTAATACGGTAAATCTTGTTAAAGAGACACTCAACCCTGGACTGGAAATAACCGGTATTGTAGCTTGCATGTTCGATATCAGAACAAATCTTAGTAACGAGGTGGTGGATCGGATCAAAGATAAATTCAGCCATAAACTGTTTAAGTCTCTGATACGGGAAAGCACCAAACTTGCAGAGTGTCCAATTTCAGGTCAACCGATTACCCTATACGCACCAGAAAGTCGCGGCACTCAGGACTATACAGAATTGGCAAAGGAAATTATTGCCGGGGAAAAGAGGGAGGGCTGGTGGATGACCCGTTGGATGAAGGGGTATGCTTAGGTTTTAGTAAAACGTTTCACAATTTTCATACGTTTCATAATTAGGCACACTATATTGAACGTTCATTGTAACTGCCTTTCTTACCGTCAATATTTCTCAAAGTGTATGTAACAATCAATTGGAGTTTAGGTTTTTCCAATACCAAACATGAGAATTGTAGATTTACGGAGTGATACCGTTACCAAACCTACGGACAAAATGTTCCTGGCCATGAAACAGTCGCAAATAGGGGACGATGGTTTTGGTGAAGACGGTACTACCAACAAATTTCAGAAATTGGCGGCTGAAAGAGTGGGAAAGGAAGATGCCCTCTTCGTACCCAGTGGAGTGATGGGAAACTTGATTGCCATAATGGTTCACACAAAACATGGGGAGGGTTTGATATGTGACAGGAATGCCCACATAAATACTATGGTATCCGGAAATACGGCAGCAGTGGCCGGCATCACAACCTGTCCTCTGGAAACGGATACATTAGGTTATTTTGATCGAAATGAGTTAGAGTCTCATATCAAAGGTGACCAAACCATTAATCCTAAAATTACCCTATTGGTCTATGAAAACACCAACAACCTTGCAGGTGGAACTGTCGTGACTCCAGAAGAGGCACATGAACTCTATAAAATTTCTGAGAAATATGGGTTGCGTATCCATCTGGATGGAGCGAGGATTTTTAACGCATCTGTTTCGCAGGGTGTTGATGTGGCTCAATTGGCACGGTACTGTGATTCAGTTATGTTTTGTGTCTCTAAAGGATTGGCATCTCCTGTTGGCTCTATCCTGGCAGGTACGAAAGAATTTATCAACCAGGCAAGACGCATTCGCAAAATGTTGGGGGGTGGCATGCGGCAGACTGGCATTTTGGCTGCATGTGGAATCATTTCGATCGAGGAAATGGTTGAGAGATTGGGAGAAGATCATGAAAATGCCCGTGTTCTCGCCGAAGGCCTTGCGAAAATAGATGGTTTTGATATTGCAATGAAGACGGTACAAACCAACATCGTCTGCTTTACCTTCAATCTACCAAAACTGGGCTGTGGTAAGCTTGTAGAGAATATGGGT
This sequence comes from Candidatus Scalinduaceae bacterium, assembly GCA_965222815.1. GTDB lineage: Bacteria > Planctomycetota > Brocadiia > Brocadiales > Scalinduaceae > SCAELEC01. Next base: position 701,035 of record CBDCUS010000014.1, on the reverse strand, counting down.
GAACGAGGGGTGCGTGCTATCTATTTCAAGGGGAGTTTGGGTAGGATGGTAACCCATAAAGAGATAAAGAGATCTGACGTTCAATATGCTGTAGAGGTAGTACAAAATCTAGTTGCATCGTATCAATGTTAACTAAGCATATGTACCTGTCTCTACCCGTCAACGCCATTCAAACGGGCAGTTGGGATTGGGAAACCAGTTAACCGGATGGGTATCAAATTTCCACTCCACCTACATCCGCTCTTCAAGCAAATGATCTTTACTTTGTTCGAATCGAAGTTCGCAGAATCAGATCCTTAATGTTAGGCTACACTGAGCTGTTCAGTTCGACCCGAACAACCAGACTCGGCCTAAAGCTGAGTGGCAAAATTCAAAGGAATCTTTTCCTGAATCGTTCGGTAAACAATGAGCAGCTCTTAATGTTTTTTGTTGACTAAATTTGATTTTTTTGTTACCTTCCCACAACTAATGAAAGAGATGAAACTCGGCTATGCCGTTGTGTCTCATCAATTTACCATTTTGGCCATCAAGCGAAAACTATTATGCTAATCGGTTACATTCCTATCCTAATGATACTGATCGCGGTAGTGTTTTTTGCCTTTTCAAATGTTGGTATTTCTGCCATCTTAGGAAGGCAGAAACCTTCGAAAGAGAAACTCTCACCGTATGAATGTGGTGTTGAACCTGTTGGGAGTTCAAGAGAGAGGTTTTCCATCAAGTTTTTTGTGGTTGCCATGATGTTTGTTATCTTTGATATAGAGGTCGTATTCCTCTATCCTTGGGCTGTCGTTTTTAAATCGTTAAAGCTTTTTGGCCTGATTGAGATGGCAATTTTCATAATGATCTTGATGGTTTGCTATGCTTATATCTGGAAAAGGGGTGGTTTTGAATGGGATTAGAGACTGTATTTGGTGATACAATACTTACGACAACGATTGATAAGGTGGTTAATTGGTCTCGAAAGAACTCTCTTTGGCCAATGCCTTTTGGTTTGGCATGTTGTGCTATTGAGATGATGGCGGTTGTGGCTCCAAGATACGACCTTGCAAGATTTGGTGCGGAGGTCTTTCGATTTTCACCACGTCAGTCAGATTTAATGATTGTTGCGGGTACAGTAACCTATAAAATGGCAGATGTGACGAAAAAGATTTATGATCAGATGCCCGAGCCGAAATGGGTGATTGCAATGGGAGCCTGTGCCACATCCGGAGGAATATTTGATACATACAGTACGGTGCAGGGAGTTGATGAGATCATTCCTGTCGATATTTTTCTACCGGGATGTCCACCACGACCAGAGGCTTTAATCCATGCTGTTATGGAGTTACAAAAAAAGATTGATAAAGAGTCCGTTCTTGATGAATGACCTTACGTCTGAGGAGGGCTCTTCGTGGATTTGATCTTCCGTTACTCAAACGGTACATTATAAGAATTTAAATTCGTTGCTGTAATTCACTTTTTTTGAATCATGGTCAGCCATGTCTGAATATAGTTCCGTAATAGAAAATAAGTTAAGGATTCGTTTTCCTAAAGCAGTACTTAATTTGAAAAATTTCAGAGGGGAGATGACCTTCTCCATAGATAAGGACGCTATTGAGGAGGTATCGCAATTCCTTCATGATGATGACGCGCTCGCCTTCGATTTCCTGAGCGATTTGTGTGGTGTTGATACCACATCGCTTGACAAAAGCAACTCTCTGGAAGTGGTTTACCATCTCTATTCGATTAAGAAAAATCACAGAGTAAGGCTTAAAGTTAAATTACCTGTTACGAATCCAACTCTCAGATCCGTTACCGGTGTGTGGAAGACGGCCGATTGGCATGAAAGGGAAGCCTATGATATGTATGGGATTACCTTTGAGGGTCATCCTAATTTAGTGAGAATATTAACACCTGATGGATTTAAAGGGCATCCATTAAGAAAAGATTATCCGCTGAAAGGCAGACAACCCAATTCCCTGAGGGGTGTGTACAGAAAAGAAGAAAGATGACAGAGACGCAGCAGGTAATGACGATAAATATGGGGCCTCAGCATCCGAGCACCCATGGTGTTTTGAGGCTGGTCCTCGATTTAGATGGTGAAACTATCGTTAATGTTACACCCCATATTGGGTATCTTCATCGCGGTGTGGAGAAGATCGCAGAACATAAGACTTATCATCAATTTATCACCCTAACCGACCGACTCGATTACTTAGCTCCTCTTTCAAATAATTTGGGTTACGTTCTTGCGGTTGAGAAGCTTCTGGGTGTTGAAATTCCCAAAAGGGCCCAATATATTCGAGTCTTACTCTGCGAGCTCACAAGAATATCATCCCATCTCTTATGGTTTGCAACTCACGCCCTTGATATCGGAGCGATGACCGCTTTTTTTTACTGCTTCAGAGAGAGAGAAACGATTAACGATCTCTTTGAAATGGTTTCTGGAGCCCGGATGAACCTTTCATACTTCAGGATTGGCGGTGTGGCAAAAGATCTTCCCGATGACTTCTTGGAAAAGACCCGTGACTTCATCAATACTTTTCCGTCAAGATTAAAGGATTATGAAACGCTTTTAACAAAAAACAAAATCTGGTTGCTGAGAACGAAAGAGATAGGAGTAATTTCTGCAGAAGATGCGATTAATTATGGACTCAGTGGACCGAGTATTCGCGGATCTGGTGTAAAGTGGGATGTGCGTAAGGCGGAGCCCTACTCTTCGTACAATGAATTTGATTTTATCGTTCCCGTTGGGCAGAATGGTGATGTCTACGATAGATATTTAGTACGAGTTGAGGAGATGCGCCAGAGTAATGAGATTGTTCGCCAGGCTATGGACAACCTCCCCACTGATAGCTATATGGCGGATGCACCCGAACTTTCTCCACCACCAAAAGAGGAGTTGAAAAGTAGCATGGAATCACTGATTCACCATTTTAAGATAGTTACTGAGGGGATCTGTCCGCCGGTTGGTGAGGTGTATACCAGTATCGAAGCGCCCAAGGGAGAACTTGGATATTACATCGTGAGTGATGGGACGAAGAAGCCCTACCGGGTTAAAATTAGGCCTCCCTCATTTGTAAATTTGGAGGCCTTAGAAAAACTGGTTGTTGGCCGTTTGTTTGCTGACGTTGTAGCGATAGTCGGCAGTCTAGATATTGTCTTAGGAGAAATTGATCGTTAACTAAAACTAATCAACTGTTATGAATACATCAGATATGTTACAAGATGGGCAAAATGAGGAGATAGACTTCTCTAAAGCTGAAGCCATTCTTGATGAATATGAGGGCGTGCAAGGTGCCTTGATACCCGTTTTGCAAAAGATACAGGGGGCGTATGGATACCTTCAGGAGCAAGTTATCAATTTTGTTGCGGAGCGAATGAATATGAGTGCAAGTGAAATCGTTGGAGTAGCGACCTTCTATGCACAATTTCATCTACAGCCACGAGGAGTACATATCATTAAGGTTTGCTGTGGAACGGCATGTCATGTAAAAGGAGCACCTAAGATAGTAGAGAAATTTAGTGAGGAACTCGATGTCTCGGTTGGTTCCACTACCAAGGACAAACTGTTTACTCTCGAGGAGGTGGCATGTATCGGGGCGTGTTCTCTGGCTCCCGTTGCAATGATCGATGAAGATGTTCATGGCAAACTGGGGCCTGACAATGTATCGAATGTTATTCAAGAATCAAAATAGTGTATGGGGGGGGGGCGTGTTTTACTCAACATGTGTCTCAGGTGAGTTTAGAGTGTTACCATACGAGTGACTGTCTGTAAAGTCCACGCAGGAGGAAGAGTAGCGCGATAGGCTCGAAGTCAGATTGCTTGAAAAGATAAATTTCTGTTTTATGATATTGGTATGGCAAAAAAAGTAGTTTCAAGTGTACAAAAAAAGAGAGCGGTAAAAGGGACAAAGATCATGATAGGCATGGGTACCTGCGGATTAGGTGCCGGTGCAAGAGGGGTCTTATCGACCATAAGCGAAGAACTTAAAAAACAGAAACTTTCGGTAGATATTGTACCGATCGGGTGTATTGGATTGTGTACTCAAGAGGTTCTTGTCGACGTGATTATTCCCGGGAGAACAAGGGTAACGTATAAAAATGTAGATAAAAACATGGCGCCCCAAATCCTGGAAGAGCATGTGAGAGGTGGAAATGTGGTAAAGAAATATGCCTTGTCACAGATGTATCAAGATGGTAAAGATGTTACACCGTACAAGGATTTGCCATTTTTCGATGAACTTGAAGTTAACAAGAGCCAAATGAAGCACGTAACTGGGAACTGCGGTATCATTGATCCCGATAGTATTGAGGAATATATAGCACGGGGCGGTTACCAGGCTCTTAAAAAGGCGATAGAGACCATGACACCTGAAGAGGTTGTTAATGAGGTCAGTAAGTCGGGCCTCAGAGGAAGAGGCGGGGGAGGTTTTTCTGCGGGCTGGAAATGGGGCTCAACTGCGAAATATGATTCTGATGAAAAGTATATTCTCTGTAATGCCGATGAGGGAGACCCCGGTGCATTTATGGATAGGAGCCTTTTAGAAGGGGATCCTCATGCGGTATTGGAGGGTATGATTATAGCTGGGTATGCGATTAAAGCGAGTTACGGATATCTGTATGTGCGTGCCGAGTATCCTTTAGCAGTTAAAAGGTTAAGACACACGATAGAGCAGGCAGAAAAGATGAACTTTCTGGGGAAGGACATTTTAAAGAGTGGTTACGATCTTCATCTTGCCGTTAAGGAGGGGGCAGGTGCTTTTGTCTGTGGTGAGTCTACGGCACTGCAGTTTTCAATCGAAGGGAAGCGAGGTATGCCGAGGACCAGGCCACCCCAATCGGTAGAAGCCGGCCTTTGGGATAAACCAACGTGCCTAAACAACGTAGAAACTTTTGCGAACGTTCCTCTTATCTTGAATAGAGGTGCTTCATGGTTTTCAAGCATTGGAACAGAAAATAGTAAAGGTACGAAAATATTCTCTCTCACGGGTAAGATAAAACAGGCTGGTCTGGTGGAGGTTCCCATGGGTACAACGATTCGGGACATTGTGTTCAGTATGGGGGGAGGAATACAGAAGAGAAAACGATTCAAGGCTGTCCAGATAGGTGGACCATCGGGAGGATGTATTCCTGAATCCCTTTTGGATTCACCCGTTGATTTTGAATCACTAAAACAGGCCGGTGCTATGATGGGTTCCGGGAGTTTTGTTGTTGTTGATGAAACTACTTGTATGGTTGATATGGCCAGATTCTTCCTGGATTTCTGCGCGAAAGAGTCCTGTGGAAAATGTCCGCCCTGTCGGATTGGCACCACCCTTATGCTGGATATCCTTAATCGGATTACGAGCGGAGAGGGAGAAGAGAAAGACATGGAAGTACTGGAACAGATGTGTGATGAAGTGAGAACGATGTCGCTTTGTGGATTGGGACAGTCTGCACCAAATCCAGTGAAATCTACCATCCGCTATTTTCGTGATGAATATATTTCACACATCAGAGATAAAGTATGTCCAACAGCGACTTGTGTTGCGCTCCATAAGTATGAGATTGTTACCGACAAGTGTACAAAATGTTTACTCTGCCTCAAAAATTGTCCCGTTCAGGCGATTACGGGATCACGTAAGGAAGATGTGATAATACATAAAGATAAGTGTATTGAATGCAACTTATGTTATGAGAAATGCAATTTTATGGCTATTAAATAAGAATGATTACTCTCAAGATTGATAATAAAAGTGTAACCGTACCAAGAGGTACTGACATATTTCTCGCTGCAAAACAGAACGGTATCTATATTCCCGGGTTGTGTCACCATCCAAAGTTGACACAGTATGGAGGCTGTAGGCTCTGTATGGTTGAAGTAACGGAACGTGGCCGGACTCAACATAGGTTTTCTTGTGCGCAGCCTGTTTCAGAGGGAATGGAGGTTAAAACAAAGACCCCTGAGATCGTGAAATATACAAAATCTGTGATGGAGTATCTGCTCGCTCATCATCCGCTCGATTGTCCGACATGTGATAAATCTGGTGAGTGTGGTTTACAGGATATTACCCATGATCTTAAATTGAGCGCGGGAAGATTCAAAACGGTGCGAATGAACAAGCCGATGAGACGGGATAATCCTCTTTTGGAGTTTAATGCGAATCGGTGTATCTTATGCGGAAGATGTGTAAAGATGTGTAAAGATATAGAAGGTGTTGGAGCCATAGATTTTCAGAAGAGAGGAATTCATACTCATATTGGTACTGCCTTTGATAGACCACTGGACTGTAGTTTTTGCGGCGGTTGCCTCTCGGTCTGCCCTACCGGTTCGTGGCAGGACAGAACATTCAAATTTAGGGCAAGGCCCTGGGAATTGAAAAAGACTATGTCTATTTGTCCTTACTGTGCTGTTGGGTGTAGTATTCAGATTAATACAAAGAGCAACACCGTTCTCCGAATTACATCAAGGGATGATTTGGGAAACAACGAGGGAAATCTCTGTGTTAAAGGTCGTTTTGGACACGATTTTGTTCACTCCGATAAGCGTCTTAAGGGCCCGTTGATTAGAAAAGAGGGTATTTTGACACCTGTACCCTGGGAAGAGGCCATCGACTATGTAGCCAAGAGATTCACAGAGATAAAAAACAAATTTGGCGGTGATTCGATTGGCGGGATTGGTTCAGAAAAAACAACGAATGAAGACAATTATGTCTTTCAAAAGTTCTGTAGAACTGTCTTGGAAACCAATCACATTGATAACATTTCAAATATTAAGTCACCATTTCTTAATGCGCTTATTCACAAATCTATCGTACACGGGTTCACATCATTAACTTCATTAGAAGAGATGGGGAAGGCTGATACTCTCTTTTTTATTGGAACAGATGTGTCAGAGGCTCATCCCGTAATAGGTACTATCGCTCGAAAGGCAATTCGATTAAATAAAGCTGACCTTATCATTGCAAACTTAAGAGACGTACACTTTGACAGTATTGCACAAAACGATATACGTTTGCAGTATGGGTTCCGTACACAAACGGTACTGATTAATGCCTTAATTAAGAAGATTGTTGAGGGCAAACTCATCGATCTTAAAAGAGTAGAAAAATTTACTGAGGGTATCAGCGAGTTCAAATCTTCGTTAAAAATTTCAACGATACAGAAGGCGTCTCAGATAACCGGAGTTCCTGAAGAGACCATACTTGCTGCTGCAAAGTTATTGGCAAAACCGGGTAATTGCTATATTGTCTGCGGAAAGGATATTGAGGAAGACCCATATGGCCATGAAGCGATAAAGGCCTTGATGAATCTCTGTGCATTGATTAACAAAGCTTCTACACCGAGAGCAGGCGTGGGTAAGATATCCCTCATTTTTTCACGGTTTAATAATAATTCTCAAGGTGTAAACGATATGGGAGTTGTACCCGAATATTTCCCCGGATACCTAGAGATCGATGATCGATCAAATAGAAAAAGGTTTGAAGAGTCGTGGGATGTGAAACTCTCCGACTCGATTGCAAAGGGTAACGGCGATAACATTATTGATCTTGCAATAAAAGGTAGGCTGAAGAGTATATTTGTCGTTGGAGAGAATCCGATCGTAAATTTCACAAATGGAAAAGTTGTAAAGGAGGCCTTCAACGCCATTGAATTTATTGTTGTCCAGGACACGTTTTTGACAGAGACTGGACAACGTGCGGACGTTGTCCTTCCCACAACAACATTTGCTGAAAAAAATGGAACCTATACGAACATGGCAATGGAGGTACAGCGCCTCAGGACAGCCATTCCCCCTGTGGGAGAGGCGAGACAGGATTGGCAGATATTCTGTGAAATAGCTCAAAAGATGGGTGGGTCGCTTTCCTACACATCACCAAAAGAGATCTTGGATGAGATAGTAAATACGGTACCCATTTTTTCGGGTATGGATTATGGCCGGATGAATAGATGGGGGTTTAATTGGGTTACTGAACATCGATTAAAGGCAAAGAGATATCGTTTTGATATTTTTAAACCAAAACCGGTTGAGAAGAAGAAGAGAGGCTATCCGTTTGTATTACTGACAGGGCCGAGTCTCAACCACTTGGGCAGCTTCTCTCGAAATTCACAATCACTTGTCTCTGTTTCCCAGGAATGCATGGCCCAGATTAACAGAATTGATGCTCGCAAATTAAATATTAAGAGTGGAGATGAGGTTTCGATTGAATCAATTCATGGTGTAATAAAAGTAAAAGCAACGGTTTCAAAAAAAATACCAGTGGGGATGATTTTTGTTCCAGAGGATTATGAGTGGGTACACGTCAACGCAGTGCGAGACAGTGTATATACGAAAGTAAAACTTTTAAAAGTATAAAGGGTTAACCTATGGGTAAAAAAGGGCAGGTATACTTTTGTGAGGTGTGTAGGCAGAAGATTGAGGTGATAGGAGAAGGTTTTGGGGTGCTGGTATGCTGTGGACAGGAGATGAGGCGAGTTGAACCAGGTGGGATGACGGAAACATGGACGTCGGTCCATCACAAACCCGTTGAGGGAGCCACCTATGTGTGTAAAGTGTGTGGTCAGAAGATAAACGTTATCAACGAAACTGCCGGCATTCTTGAGTGCTGTGGGCAAAGAATGCACCGGTTAAAGAGTGGAACCTAAGGGAATTGATTTTATGATAGATACCATTTTGTTTATGGTTGTTGCAAGTATTAAGATAAGTATCGTTATCGGGTTACTCCTCTTAACGATAGCCTATCTTATCTGGGTAGAACGAAAGGTCATGGCACATATGCAGGTGAGGCTTGGCCCGATGAGGGTCGGATGGCATGGGCTCCTTCAACCTATCGCAGACGGTCTCAAATTGATGTTTAAGGAAGACATCATTCCTCTCAAGGCAAATAGAATAATATTTTTTGTTGCACCAGTTATTGCAGTAGTTCCTGCACTTATGTCCTTTGCGGTTATCCCATTCGGAAACAAACTAACTATTGCAGGTTATAGCATTGATATGGTTATCACGGACGTAAATATCGGTATTCTTTATATACTCGCGGTCACTTCGGTAGGTGTTTACGGTATCATCTTGGCAGGCTGGTCATCGAGCAACAAATATTCCCTGCTGGGGGGATTGCGCTCTGCAGCACAGATGATCAGTTATGAACTCTCATTAGGTTTGGCACTGATAGGCGTCCTTATGTTGACCCAATCGCTCAGTCTTGTGGAGATTGTAAACGCTCAATCGAAATGGTGGTTTATTTTGTTTCAACCAATTGGGTTTATGGTGTATGCTATTAGCGCTGTAGCAGAGACGAACAGGTGTCCGTTCGATTTGCCTGAAGCGGAAACTGAGCTGGTTGCAGGTTACCATACTGAATATAGCAGCATGAAATTCTCAATATTCTTTATGGCCGAATATGCCAACATCTTAACGGTTTCCGCTATAGCCGTCACCTTCTTTTTTGGCGGGTGGAGGGGGCCATTTTTGCCGCCGGTTGTCTGGTTCTTGATTAAACTGTTTCTCTGTATTTTCTTTTTTGTGTGGATACGATCTACTTTTCCTAGGTTTCGTTACGACCAGTTGATGAATTTCGGATGGAAGGTTTTACTCCCCATCGCCATTGCTAACATCCTGATAACAGGACTCGTTGTGGTCTTACTCGGATAGTGTAGTCCGAACAGATGTTACCTGTAATGCTAATAATGTCTGAGGAGAGGTATAATAATTATGATAAAACCGTTGTTACAAGGGTTAGCGCTAACATTAAAACATTTCTTATCTCCTTCTCGGGTTGTGACAATGCAGTATCCCGAAGAGAAATGGACACCATATCCCCGCTTTAGAGGGTTACACGAATTACAGAGGGACCAGAATGGGAAGGAGAAGTGCGTTGCCTGTGGACTTTGCGCTACCGTTTGTCCTTCCGAATGTATTAAACTTGAAGGTGCCGAGAATGATCAGGGTGAGCGATATGCAGAGGTGTACGAAATAAACATACTACGCTGCATTTTTTGCGGATATTGCCAAGAAGTGTGCCCAGAGGATGCAATCTTTTTACGACAGGAGTATGAACTTGCCTCTTCTCATGGAGACGGATTTATTTATGATAAGTCAAAACTGCTTGTCCCTTTGAAGAAGAAAAAATAAGTTACCGTTAATTCGGAGATCAGATATTATGTTAGAGGCTTTGCTATTTATTATAATGGGTGTGATCATCATCATTTGTGCTGGTGGTGTTGTCTTTCAGAAGAACCCCATTTATAGTGCGATATTTCTCATTCAGACCATGGTCTCCCTTGCAGTACTCTATGTACTTCTCCATGCTCAATTTATTGCAGTTGTTCAGGTAATGGTTTACGCTGGTGCTGTTATGGTACTTTTTGTTTTTGTCATCATGCTGCTTAATATTGATAAAATTGACGAAGAGATGGGGAAGGATAGACTGATATTCCAAAAAGCAACAGCAATATTTTTCGGTTTACTTTTGTTTGTTGTTATTGGTATTGTAACGCTGAAACCTGCTATTCAAGGAATCAAGGGTGAGTATACCCCGGAGAAGATGAGTGAGATTGGGAATACACAACTTGTCGGGAAATTGCTATTCACCGACTATATATTCCCCTTTGAGATTGCCTCAATCTTGTTGTTTGCTGCCGTTATAGGTGCAATAATTTTAGCCAAAAAAGGACTAAAGGAATAAGGAAATGATCCCACTATCATGGTATTTGATATTGTCAGGTGCTCTTTTTACAATAGGGGCTGTCGGTGTTCTCATTAGAAGGAATGCTCTCGTCATTTTGATGTCCATAGAGTTGATGTTAAATGCGGTAAATCTTGCTTTTGTAACCTTCTCTCGACAACACGATGCGATGGATGGACAGATATTTGTCTTTTTCATTATGACTGTTGCTGCCGCAGAGGCAGCTGTGGGTCTTGCAATCGTGGTCGCTCTCTTTAAGAACAAATCAACGGTCAATGTTGATGATATAAATATCATGAAGTGGTAAAAGGATAAAAATGCCAAATCTATTTGGAGAATCGTTTTTGGACCTAATTGGTCTTGTGCTACTGTTCCCACTTGCCGGATCCATAGTCAACGGGTTATGTGGAAAAAGACTCAATACAGCAGTTGTTGGCTATATTGGCTGTACGGCAATAGGTCTGGCATTTCTCGTCTCAATTCTCGTCTTCGTAGACCTTTTGAAGCTCTCACCCGAACATCGTCTGTTTGAGAAAGAGTTTTTTACCTGGATAGGGTCTGGGACATTTACAGCGGTTGCTGGGCTCCAAGTAGATCCACTCTCAACGGTAATGATCTTGGTGGTTACCGGCGTGGGGTTTTTGATACATATCTACTCAATAGGGTACATGCATGGCGATGATGGATTCTACCGTTACTTCACCTATCTCAACTTATTTACTTTTTCGATGTTGTTGCTGGTTTTGGCCAACAATTTTCTTCTCATGTTTATTGGATGGGAAGGTGTTGGATTGTGCTCGTATCTCTTAATTGGTTACTGGTTTGAAAAGAAATCTGCATCGAGTGCCGGGAAGAAGGCCTTCATCGTTAATCGTGTTGGAGACTTTGGTTTTATCCTGGCGATATTACTGATTTTCGTTACATTCAACACAATTGACTTCACCGATGTCTTCCATACAGCACCGGAGCAACTTACGACGGGAAGCGTAGTGGTAACCGCTATTACTCTGTTACTCTTCTTAGGAGCAACGGGTAAATCGGCTCAGATACCGCTCTATACCTGGCTCCCGGATGCAATGGAGGGGCCAACTCCCGTTAGCGCTCTCATACACGCTGCCACCATGGTGACAGCAGGTGTATACATGGTTGTACGATGTAATGTACTCTTTGTCATGTCTCCTTTCTCACTTACCGTGGTAGCCGTAATTGGTGGAGCAACCGCACTCTTTGCAGCAACTATCGGTCTTGTTCAGAACGATATTAAGAGAGTGTTGGCATATTCTACGGTGAGTCAAATAGGGTATATGTTCCTTGCGTGTGGTGTTGGGGGATTTATTACGGGAATTTTTCATCTCGTCACCCATGCATTTTTCAAGGCGCTGCTGTTCCTGGGTTCTGGAAGTGTTATCCATGCCCTGGGAGGTGAGCAGGACATGCGAAAGATGGGTGGACTCAGAAAACATCTTCCCACAACGTACAAAACCTTTTTAATTGGGACCCTTGCCATTGCTGGAATACCCCCATTTGCCGGTTTTTTCAGTAAGGATGAGATTTTACTTGAAGCCTATACCAAAGGGAATCTGATTTTTTGGGGGTTGGGTGCTTTCGCTGCCCTCTTAACAGCCTTCTATATGTTCAGACTTCTTTTTATGACATTTCACGGGAGATCGAGGATGGATAAGCACGTTGAGAAGCATGTCCATGAATCACCCATGAACATGCTTTTTCCATTAATGGTCCTCGCGTTGCTTTCAGTTGTAGGAGGTTTTCTTGGTTTTCCGGCTGCCAGTGCCATTAACAGTTTTCTGGCTCCCGTTGTGGGAGGTGGGGGACACTTAGGGATTCATGATGGTGGTGAAGCACATCACGTTTCGCAAAACCTTATGTTCTCTATGATGGGCCTCTCAACAGGTATTGCACTGGTGGGAATACTCTTAGCTTACGTATTGTATGTCAAGAAACCCGATCTGCCAGTAAGAATAGCAGGCGTGTTTAAGTTGTTCTATAAGGTCCTGCTCAATAAATATTACGTTGATGAGATCTATGATGCAACGGTTGTCAATCCGACAATAAAGAGTTCGTTTTTCCTCTGGAGATGGATTGATGTCAAGGTGATAGATGGTTTTGTGAATGGCGTTGCCCGATTGGTCGAGCTGAAGAGTGAAGCCTTGCGGCTTTTCCAAACCGGTTTCGTGCGTAACTACGCGCTTTCTATGCTGTTTGGCGGGATTGTTATCATTATCTGCGCCCTGTTTTTGTTGTAATGTCCCGTTTTAATTAAATACGTAATACTGAAATTTAGAAGAATCGAGATTTTGAGATGAACTTTCCAATTTTAACCGTAGCTACGTTTCTGCCACTTGTGGGCGCTATGTGGATCCTCTTTATCGATAAGAAAAAAGAGGAGAAGATAAAACAGATTGCCCTTATTACGGCAATAGGTTCATTCGCTATATCACTCCCTCTGTTTTTCAATTTCAACCTGACCACACATGAATTTCAATTTAGAGAGATGGTGCCCTGGATTGAGGAGTTTGGTATTAGTTACCATGTGGGCATTGACGGAATCAGTCTGTTCCTCTTTATCCTTACAAGCTTTCTTACCAGTATAGCCATCCTCGCTTCATGGAATATAAAGGAGAGGATTAAGGAGTACATGGTCTCCATGCTTGTCTTGACGACCGGGATGTTGGGGGTATTCATCTCACTGGACCTCTTCCTCTTCTATGTATTTTGGGAATTGATGCTAATACCGATGTATCTCATAATTGGAATATGGGGTGGTCCTAGGAGGATCTATGCAACGGTAAAGTTTTTCATCTATACGATGGCCGGGAGCGTCTTGATGCTCCTCGCCATCTTGGCCATTCACACCCTAAACTATCGGGAAACGGGTGAACATACGTTTGATTTGTTGAAATTGTATAACCTTGATATTCCGATGGGGACACAATTCTGGCTCTTTTTAGCTTTCTTTTTTGCCTTTGCCATCAAGGTTCCCATGTTTCCATTCCACACCTGGTTACCTGACGCTCATGTTGAGGCGCCAACAGCGGGAAGTGTTATATTGGCAGGGGTCTTGTTGAAGATGGGTACATACGGTTTTGTTCGTTTTAGCTTACCGTTGTTTCCCTATGCGAGCCACCAGTTTGTACCTATTATCGCCTGGCTGGCTGTTATCGGAATCATCTATGGTGCACTGGTTGCAATGGTTCAAGAGGATCTGAAAAAACTCATTGCCTACTCAAGCGTAAGCCATCTTGGGTTTGTTATGCTTGGTATCTTCGTGTTTAATGTCCAGGGATTAGAGGGGAGCATACTTCAGATGGTTAATCATGGCCTAAGTACGGGTGCCTTATTCTTACTTGTCGGAATGATTTATGAGAGACGGCATACCAGAATGATTACCGATTTTGGCGGTTTGGCAAAGCAGATCCCTATTTTTACCGTCTTCTTTATGATTGTTACCTTCTCCTCCATCGGGCTGCCAGGCTTAAATGGTTTTGTTGGTGAATTTCTTGTCCTGTTAGGAACATTCAAGACCAATGTACTCTATGCTACCCTTGCAACAACTGGTGTGATCCTTTCGGCCTGTTACATGCTCTGGATGTTTCAAAGAGTTATGTTCAACAAGCTTTCAAACACAAAGAACAAAAAACTGGAAGATATAAACAGACGTGAATGGGCTATTATCTTACCGATCGTTATTCTTGTTTTCTGGATAGGGATCTATCCAAAACCAATTATTTCGAGACTGGATGTTTCTGTCAATCATCTCTTGTCTCAAGTGGATGCGAAATATAAAAGTACCGTTGACCGACTGGAAAAGGATAAGGAGAAACTGGTACTGAAGGGAGAGACGTTATGGAAATAACTATCCCACCATTTGATCTAGGAAGTATCGCACCTCTTATCCTCATAACCGTAACAGGTTTGATAGTACTCATAACCGACGTTTTTTTCAAGAGGCTCCCTAAGGAGACACTCGGCTATTTCAGCTTTCTTGCAGTCCTAATTACGGGTCTGATCACCTTTGCACAAACGGGTTCACCGGTATATTCGTTTAGTAACACCTTTGTGGTCGATAATTTTTCGATATTTTTTAACTACATATTCCTTATCAGTACGGCAATCGTCATTCTTATGTCTGTAAACTATTTACACCAGGAGGGGGTTAACTACGGAGAATACTATACATTGATACTCTTTGCCACGATGGGAATGATGTTGATGGCGGGTGCGGCAGACTTAATTACCATCTTCCTCGGTCTTGAGATAATGTCTATCTCGCTTTACGTTTTGGCCGGTTTCAGGAGAGATCGGTTAGATTCCAATGAATCCTCTCTCAAATATTTTCTGCTTGGCGCCTTTGCAACCTGCTTTCTCCTGTATGGTATTGCCCTTTTGTACGGTGCTACCGGCACCACAAATATCAGAGAGATATCAACCTTTATTACCGGTAACCATGCATTTTCAAATCCCATGATTGTTATGGGGGCCTCTCTTCTCATAATCGGTTTTGGTTTCAAGATGGCATCTGTACCCTTTCATAAATGGGTACCCGATGTCTATGAAGGAGCACCAACATCGGTTACGGCATTTATGTCTGCCGGTCCTAAAGCAGCAGCTTTTGCAGTCTTCTTACGGGTCTTTTTGATCTCCTTATCGGGTTTAGAGCAGAAGTGGTCAGTAATCTTGTGGGTGTTAGCTGCCCTTACCATGACCGTAGGAAATATTGTAGCTATTACCCAAACAAATATAAAAAGGATGCTTGCCTACTCCAGTATTGCACACGCTGGTTATGCCCTTATGGCCATCGTTACCGCTAGCAGTTTAGGAACAGCCAGTATACTCTTTTATCTCTTAGTCTATGTATTTATGAATCTGGGAGCTTTTGCTGTAATCATGGTAGTTGGTAAAAGAGGGGAGGAGAATCTGCGGATCGATGATTACAGTGGTTTAGGATATAAACATCCCGTCATGGCAATAGTGATGAGCATCTTTATGTTTTCACTTGCGGGGATACCACCTTTTGCGGGTTTTATGGGAAAATTTTATATCTTTAGTGCCGCTATTAAGTCTGGCTATGTTGTCCTTGCCATAATTGGCGTAATAAACAGTGTTATTTCAGTTTACTATTACTTGCGAGTCACCGTTGTCATGTACATGAAACAACCTTCACGTGAATTTGCCCCCCTTTCACTTTCTCCCTACATCATACTTGCCCTCATTATCACCATCTGGGGTACAATTCACCTTGGGATCTTTCCTTCGCGGATCATTGAATTGGCCCAGAAATCCGCGCTGCTACAGTAATGTTGGTACAGGTTCGTCACGATGATGTTACACTCATTCATGGGAACTTACATTTTAAACATTTTCTATAAATCTCTGATGGTAAATTATCGGTAAACTTTGATTGTAGTGTTGAGAGAATTGAGACAAACATAATATCTAAAAACAATCACTATAGAATTGGAAACATACGTAAAGGATTCTTGACTTCCGCCCCTGTTGTATTGTTGTATACCAAAAATGAGGCTGGGTAAATTGTGCATCGATAATGATAGACGGAGAATTCATGGTAAGTAATTTATTGTTACCTTCATGGCGTAGAGTGAGGAATAGAAATTTAATTATGTGATCAGGGAATTATTGTATGATTGAGATACTAAAGAAATTACCAAAGACAAACTGTGGTGAGTGTGGAGAACGGACCTGTATGGCTTTTGCACTAAAGGTTAACAGTGCAAAGCGAGATCTATCAGATTGCCCGTTTGCTGAAGAAGAAAAGGACAGTGAAACATCACGTAAAGGTGCAATTACTCTGGAAGACAATTACGGACGCGTAAGTGATGAGCTAGAACAGAGAGCTAAACAGATAAACTTTAAAGAGTCTGCTCTTACAACTGGTTGCCATTATGAAAATAGTAAGGGAAGTGAAAGTGTAACGATTAAGTTGATGGACAAAAAATATGAAATGCGTAAGGAAGGTCTTTTTGAGAACATTGAATACTGTAAAGATTCTTGGACAAAGATCATAGTCTATGACTACCTCATCAGAATGGGAAAACAGCCTTTGTCGGGAGATTGGGTTACATTGGGGTGTTTTAGGAATACGGCATCACATGTTAAGGCATTTCAGAAGAAATCTGAAGAGAAGATTGCTGAAGCCTTTAATAATAACATCGATGGCCTGAAAGTCCGCTGCAGCGAACTTGATGGGAGGGAAGAGCAGGGAAAGATAACGGCCGATTTTGTCTGCCGTTTTAATCTCTTACCACGCATACCTCTCTACCTCTGCTTTTGGGACGCTGATGAAGAGTATCAAGCTAGCTGCAAGCTCTTCCTTGATAGCAATGCAGAGGACTATATTGATATAGAGTATCTTGCTTATCTTGTAGAGTGCTTTGTTGAATTGTTTATTGGTTGAACCAAAACTACCCATATACGAAGTTGCAGTAATGATTTAGTAATCCTCAAGTGCATGAGTAAGTTCCGGTGACGAAATTATTACGCGCCTTATATTTGGGCAGTTTCTGATCAACCACTATTTATTAAGTAAGGGTTCGAGAAAAACGATTATGAAATTGTTGCTAATGTACGAATCCTAAGAGATACTCGCGTAGGGGAGGTATACAGTAAACAAGCACCCCAACGATGATGATGAGGAAGATAATCCTGAAAAGAAACTTCATCGTCTTAAAGAAGGTTTTCAGAACAACAAATCCTACAATAAGAACAATTGCTATAATTATGTAGTTGATTACCATGTTAAGTTTTCATGATTCAATGGAATTGGGATGAATAAGTTAAACAAACCGTCAATTTTTTTTCGTGTATGAACCAAACTAGTGACCCCAAAGAGTCCGGCAATGAATGCGGCCACCACTCTTTGAGGCCTGAATTGATGTTTGACCCAAATCTACCCTAAGCCTTAAACTGTGTGACCCACAGATCATGTTTATTGCAGAAGCTGGTAGCATAAAATGTAGAGCGAACCCACGCATATTTAGAGCCACCTTCTGGTAGTTCAAATTCAGATTTTGCCTCACTATCTGAAGAAGAAAAGGTCTTTTCCCCTATAACCTCTCCACATTGAGTTACCACCGTATGCCTCACAATATAATGAGCCTCTGACATTCCGTGGTTTGTAGTAACGGAAATTTTGCTCCCTTCCACATTGACGACTGGAGCATGTCCCTTCACCTTCTGAGACCATTTACCCGGGTTTTTGCTGGTATAGACAATTCCCTTTGGTAATGATGAACAAGAATCAGCCATTACGGGTGATACATGGCCAACAACTGCTCCGACTGCAACAGCCGCTGATGTTTTCATGAATTCTCTTCTATTTGACATAGCAGTTCTCCTCTCCTATTAAAAAAAATTACTTTTCAATGTATGAATAGAATAATTCTCTTTCCACAAAGGGAAATTGATACTCTGTATTATCTCAGTTGGAGAATAATTGTCAAATTCTTATTGATATTTTTTTCTCAGGCAATCACCGTTCACAAACATAACCGAAACTCATTCATCTATATTAAAAATTAGAATAATAAGGTCTCTCCTTCATATTTAAATGGATATATGATAAAAACTTTTTTTGCTTATACGACAACAAACTTGGTAGCAAAATCACAGGTGGATTAGCTCAGTTGAATATTTCTAGAATATTAGGTAATGTATAAAATAGATGTTGCTATTGCTGATAAAATATGCTATGTATTTACAATTATTTCCATTAAGTATTTTTGTAATGGTGAGGGAAGATTAAGCAAGGGTTCCTGGAGCATACGGGGCCGTTGAAGAGTTAGCCAACGCCTACTAAATATCCTCGTAATAAGAGGATAGGTAGTAGCGTTGGCTTTTTTTATTGATAGGTAACACTATTAAACAGTGGGGAAGATTAAGCAAGGATTCCTCGATTAAAAGGGGCCGTTGAAGAGTAGGCCAACGGATATTAATTAATCATGGAGAAGGTACGATTGAACAGGGCAAATAATAGCTGGATTATCAGGTTTATTGTAATTTTTCTGATGGGATCTATTATTAATGGAGCTGCAAAAGCATCTGAGAATACAAACAGAGGAAAAGATCAAATAGACGTAAAACGCATAATTGAAAAGGTCTGTACTAAATGCCACAACATTAACAGAATTGTATATTCACCGGATAGAGATGTACGTGATTGGGTACAGATCATTTCATTTGCCAATCGAAAAGAACATTTTATTACTAAAGAGGAGGTGGTAGCAGTAATTGAATGGCTTCAAGTCAATCGTAAAGAACTGAAACCAACGTCTGTGGATATTGATAAGTTAACAGAGGGATTTGATCCTGCGATGAAGGAGTTTCTCGTTAAGAATAAATGCCTTCTTTGTCATAGTGGAGACCGAATTCAACAGAAAGCGGGGTTATTGAGTGCAGAGGAGTGGCAAGGTATTATATCCCGTATGAAATTAAAAGGGCCTGACCTGTTTAAAGGTACAGATACTGATCAAGCAGTGGAATATCTTTCAAATTATCATATGGACATACCAGACGTTATCTCCGAGAGTGTAAAAGATACGAGTGATCAACTTAAAATAGATGAAATAATTGAAGAAACTTTTTCTGCTGAGTTCAACCCCAAACAGATTGTTAATTCTCTGTGCACCAAATGTCACAATATTAATCGAATTGCATACTCACCAAAAAGAGAACCTAATGAATGGCTTAAGATATTGTCAAGTGATATTCAAATGGACCAAAAAATTAAGAATACACTGTCTCAAGACGAAATAGTTGAAGTATGCAACTTCCTTTCTCATAATATTCAAGAATTAGAGCCGGTACAAGTAGATACTGAAGAGTTAACAAAGAATCTAGACCCAGAAACAGGAAACTTGTTAATAAAGAATTATTGTTTGGACTGTCACACTGGAGATAGAATCATTAAAAAAATGAGCGAACTGAATTCGGCAGAATGGGAACATGTTGTTGACCGTATGTACACAAAGGCCCCTGCGCTATTAAAGGATATTGATAACCATGACCTTGCAACACATCTGTTTGATCAGTACCTCTTGACAAAGATAGAAAAGGGTGCACGAAAAGGAAAAGGTATATTTAAAGGCTTATATTATAAATATTCTGGATCTATGGATATTTGGGGCGAAATGAGAGACAACTACGATTTTAATGATAAGACTCACGACGATACGAGTGGTGCGAGACGACGACAAGGATTTTTTGAGAGTAAGGCAATTGTACGTGGAGAGCTCTTTGATCCTGATCGCTGGAAGCTACACTTGGCTGTCGGTGGTCACGCACTTCTTGATAGGGGAAACACGGTACTTACAAATAATAATTATAGAAGAGAAGATGATGATGAAGAGACTGATCTTGCACTTGAAGAGTCATGGCTTCAAGTTGCCGTAAACAAGAAGTTCGGCATAAACGTAAGGGTGGGTATACAGGATTACAAATCTGATCTTATTGGCTCTATCTATAGTGATACAGACCTCGGTGTGCGCGTTACCGGTTCATATAAGGGTGTTGATTGGAGCCTTTACGGTACGAACAGGCTAGAAAATGACCTGCTTTCTGATTTTAACCAAATAACAAGTTTCCGTGATCAGCAAGTATATATTGCACACCTTCAATTTAATATCGGTAAAACAATAGTAAAACCGTCGATACACTTCAACATAGACGAAGAGGGTGATCATGGGCGTGGACGTGCTGGCAGAGACGAAGATGTAGAAGCGTTATACTTCGGTTTTACCACGTATGGACCGATAGGGCCAGTAAATTTACTGACAGGATTATATGGAGTATTTGGGAATCAGGATAACGTCTCGCTAGTAGGGGCTATACCGTTGAGAGATCAAAATATAAGGGCATTTGTTGCATATTTTGACGTTTCATATCCAATGTTGAATGGAAAGATAGCACCTCATTTGGGAGCGTTTTATGCCTCCGGTGATAATGACCCCTTCGACAGTGAGGCAACAGGGTTCGATGCAATCTCAGATCATGTCGATGTCTGGGGATCTAAAGGTTTTATGATAGATGATCGCGTCTCTTTGGGAGCACTGGGTGGACGTACATTAATGAGGCATGATAGTCCTTACACGTCACTCAGAGACACCGATGCAAATTCTAACTTTGTAAATCCCGGTGCAGTGGCTCTCAATATTGGGTTAAATACAAAACCATGTGAAAAACTCTCTGTAGATACAAACTTTACCTATTTTTGGTGGAAAGAGACCGATTCTCTTGAGGCAATTATGGCGGCGTTAGGTATACCAGATAATCTGGGTAGTACATTAGGTTTTGAGTTTAACATAGAAGCAAACTATAAATTTACCGACAAATTTAATATCAATGCATCGGGGACGATCTACAAGACTAACCAGGAAATTAGGAAAGTTTACGGAGACAATGATTTGGCGATCAACATTACGGGTGGAATCCAGTATAATTTCTGAGTAATAAATATCTCTCCCCGATCTTGGCAGAAACCTGTTTCCAATGTGAAGTAAATGAGAAATAATAACTAGGTAATTGCTGTAAAAATATTTATAGGTAGGAGATACCATTGAACATAATAAAGAGTAGTTGGATAATTGGATTTATGGTAATTTTTCTTATGGGATCTGTTACGGATGAGACCGCAAATGCAGAGGAACAGAGAAACAGAGGAACAGATAAATTGGATGCAAAACAGATAATTGAAACGGTCTGTACTAAATGTCACAACATCAACAGAATCGTTTATTCACCAGACAGAAACATACGCGAGTGGGTCCAGATCATTGCATTTGCCAATCGAAATGAGCATTTTATTACGAAAGAAGAGATGGCAGCAGTAATTAAATGGCTTCAAGTCCATCTTAATGAGTTGAAACCGGCATCTGTTGATCTAGAAGAGCTAACAAAAGGATTTGATCCCGCAACAAAAGCGTTTCTTATTGAGAACAAATGCCTTCTCTGCCATACTGGAGAGAGAATTCAACAGAAAGCAGGTTTGTTGAGTGCAGAAGAGTGGCAAGGTATTATATCCCGTATGAAATTAAAAGGGCCTGACCTCCTGAAAGGTACAGATACTGACAAAGCAGCAGAATATTTAGCAAATTTTCATATGCAAACACCGGATGATATTTCAGAGAGTGTGAAAGGTGTTATCGATAGACTTGAGACAGATAATTGATTGGAGCCTTTAAGTGCTGGTCAGAAAAAAGACGGTGAAGCTTAGTATTTCGGTTTTACTATTAATTTGTAGATCAAAAAAAGCAGGTGTTGTACAATCAAGAATATTAATCGAATTAAAACGAGACTCTCAAGAAGTCTTTAAAACCTAAATGAGCAATTAGGCTAAATATACCCTCCTAAGAAAAACATATCGTTTCTCACAATCATGGTTGCCATTAGAAGTTACTCTTGAAAAACTATCACATGGATAAAGAGATCGAAAAAGTGTTATTTCAAGAAGTTGAGATCCGAGATCGTATTGAGGAGTTAGCGAAAACGATATCGGTTGATTACGAGCACAAAAAGTTGACAATAATCGGAATCTTAAATGGAAGCCTAATATTTCTCTCTGACTTGATACGTCACATTCCCTTTACCGTTAAAATTGATACCCTTCGTCTTAATACGTACGTAGGGGGTGCAACCTACCCAACGGGTGAAGGAGATACCTTAGACCATATCAATCTAAACTTGAGAGATGAACATGTCCTTATTGTAGACGACATACTTGATACTGGTAAGACACTTGCAAAGATTCGAGAGTTGATTAAAAAGCAAAACCCCTTGTCGATTAAGATCTGTGTCCTTCTCAACAAAAGAGCGAGAAGAGAGGAGCAGATCGTTCCCGATTATTGCTGCTTTGACATTGAAAATCGCTTCGTTGTAGGATATGGCCTCGATTTTGATAATAAATACCGCAATCTCTCTTACATTGCTGTATTGAGAAATAGATAGCAACACAATAAATATGATTTATATAAAAAACTGTAATTATAAATGTTTGTCACAGTTTGTCATATTGACAAGTTTTAACTTTATAATATAATAGAGCCATATTTTCAATACTCTATTTTTACTGGAAAGAGAGAGAGTTTAAAATTTGTGTCCTCAATAACTTGAAATATGAATGACCGGCTTCCCGAACCTTTAGCATTCTAAAGGAATCAAATTATGATAACTAATCTATTAAACAGAAAAATAGACCACAATGGATGGTCTGCTTACCAAACTTTATACTTTTTCCTGTTTGCTCTTTTTTTTCTGGCTTTGTCACTGTTTGCAAGAACCAATAATTCATATGGACAGTGCTCAGAAAATGCAAAATATATTATCTTGATGATTGCTGATGGTTGTGGCATAAACCATATCGATGCCACGAACGACTATACCAATAGTGTCCCCGATTATCAGAATGGTACTAATGGTTGGGTTACACACTGGATGTCCACCTATCCCCTCTTCGATAGTAACAACAACCCTGGCGAATACGACACTACAAAGGCGTGGTCACAGTTCATTTACAACTCACAGAACCAAACGGACAGTGCAGCAGCGGCGAGTACACTCTATTCGGGAAATAAGACG
Organism: Candidatus Scalinduaceae bacterium; assembly: GCA_965222815.1. GTDB lineage: Bacteria > Planctomycetota > Brocadiia > Brocadiales > Scalinduaceae > SCAELEC01. The sequence continues at coordinate 677,783 of CBDCUS010000014.1, read as the reverse complement.
AGAAATGGTAATATCACTGTTTCTGAAGATGACTCAACCCGATTTTTCTCCATTGGAGAGAAGGCCAAGACATTAGGGCTTGGGGTTGGTGCTATTAGTACTGTTCCCATTTCTCATGCAACCCCTGGTGCCTGGACCTCTCATAATGACAATCGAGCCAATGGCTATGCCATTGCGGATGAAGCTTTATTTGGCGATCCTAATACGACCGGTCTCCCTACCGCATCTCTTTATGGCGGTGGTCATGGACAGACATTTCCAACGGTTGACGTTCTCGTTGGTGACCAAAGGTCAGGTTATGTTAATGGGGCCATAAGGCAGAAGCTTATTGATGATGGTATTTACCGTCTGGTTGAGGCTATTTCAGGGCAGAATGGGGGTACAAATCTGAAAAATGCGGCTGCCGAAGCTGGCGTGATGAAATTGGCAGGACTGTTTGATCACGTGTATCATACTGCCAACGGTTCCGGTGCAGTGATTGAGACGCCAACACTACCCGATAGCACAACTGCAGCCTTAACGGTACTGAGCAGATACCCCAATGGTGCGGTACTCATGATTGAGGGGGGTGCCGTTGATTGGGCTGGTCATGCAAATAATATGGATGATATGATTGGTGAGAAGATCGATTTTGATAATGCTGTACAGACGGTCATTGACTGGGTAGATGCGGCGAATGGGAGTAGTTGGAACAATACCCTCCTTATTGTAACCGCTGATCACGAGTGTGGTTATCTGACGAAGGGGTTAAATGTATTCCCGGATGTTGCCCTTGGAGTAGTAAACGATGCAAACATTGCGAAAGAGAAGGTGTATGAGAATGGTGCAGGTGACCCTATAGTTCCGATAGGGAATGGAAGCCGGGCAAGTTGGGATGATACTAATAGTAACAATAAAATTGATCCGGGAGAAACAACATACTGGGTCTGGAATGGGGGAGGGCATACCAATACACTCGTGCCACTCTATGCGAAAGGTCCGGGTGCCGACCAATTTGCTACGCACGCGACGGGTGTTGACACGGTCCGCGGCTCCTATCTTGACAATGGCGATGTCTTTACGGTGATGGATTGTGTATTGCAGAACATGCCGCCTACGCTCACTATTGTCGAACCGGATGGAACGGGTGATGTGGTAACGGTAGGCGATTCGTACAATGTAACATACGATTTAGCCGATCCAGATGATGTAGTAACGGTGGCGCTGTTCTACGACACAAACAATACAGGCTTTAATGGAACGGCAATAGGAGGCTGTTCAGCAGCTCCTGAAGGAAGCGGAGTTACCTGTTCATGGAACACAACCGGTGTAACCCCTGGTACGTACTATGTATATGGAGTAACCAACGATGGTACAAATCCCGATGTGAAAGACTACTCTCCTGGTCAGATAACGATCAACGCGGTGGGTAATACCCCTCCGACGCTGAGCATCACTGAACCAAATGGGACAGGTGATACGGTAACGGTAGGCGATTCGTACAATGTGACATACAACCTATCCGATCCAGATGATGTGGTAACGGTGGCGCTCTTCTATGACACGAACAACAGCGGCTTTAATGGAACAGCAATAGGAGGCTGTTCAGCAGCTCCTGAAGGGAGCGGAGTTACCTGTTCATGGAACACAACCGGTATGGCCCCTGGTTCGTACTATGTATATGGAGTAACCAACGATGGGACGAATCCAGATGTGAAAGACTACTCTCCGGGCCAGATCACGATCAATGCTGTTAATACACCACCGTCCCTGAGTATAATTGAGCCGGAAGGTACAGGGGATGAAGTTTTGCAAGGAGATACGTATAACATAATGTATAACTTAGCTGATCCTGATGATGTTGTATCTGCTGCATTCTATTTTGATACTGACAACATTGGTTATAACGGAACGGCAATAGGAGGTGTCTGTGCTGCGGCACCGGAAGGAAGTGGAGTTACCTGTTCGTGGAACACCACGGGGGTTACGCCCGGTTCATATTATGTGTATGGGATAACCAATGACGGTACGAATCCGGATGTGAAGGCCTACTCTTCGGGTCAGATCACGATCAATGCTCAAGGAACAGGGACTTTAACTCTGCAGCCCTCAGGAGCTGATGCCTATATTCGAAATGGATCAAACTCGGGGAACAATTATGGGACAAAATCGAGTATCCAGATAAAGGCAGCAGTATCAAGCTTTCAGAGAAGAGGGGTTTTTTCATTTGACTTCTCAAGCCTGGATGATTCTGTAACAATTACCAGTGCATATCTCGACCTCTACTATTATAGTTCATCGATAGGGAACAATCCCACTGGTGAGACGGTCGAGGTCAACAGGTTGACACAACCCGGATGGGTAGAGGGTCAGGTTACGTGGGATGACTATAAAAGTGCATCTGCATGGACAACCGGAGGTGGTGACTACACGACAACTGATCAGGCAACGGTATCGATGCCTGGCAATTTTGGATGGGTACGTTGGACAGTGACGGAACAGGCCAGATATGCACAGAGTAATACGTCTGAGATTATGCATCTGTTAGTCCGGTTTTCTTCGGGAGCAGCAACGAATATTGGGGCCAGCTTCTATTCTAAAGACTTCACAACTGACCCTTCAAAGCATCCTAAACTTATTGTAAATTATACGACCAATACTGGAAATGCTCCTCCATCACTGAGCTTAAGTGAACCGGATGGAACCGGGGATGTGGTAACCGTAGGCGATTCGTACAATGTAATTTATGATTTAGCCGATCCGGATGATGTGGTAACGGTGGCGATGTTTTATGACACTGACAACACAGGATTTGATGGAACAGCGATAGGTGGAGCCTGTGCTGCAGCCCCAGAAGGGAGCGGAGTTACCTGTTCGTGGAACACCACGGGGGTTACGCCCGGTTCCTATTACGTGTATGGAGTAACTAATGACGGTACGAATCCGGATGTGAAGGCCTACTCTTCGGGTCAGATTACGATCAATGCTCAAGGAACAGGGACTTTAACTCTGCAGCCCTCAGGAGCTGATGCCTATATTCGAGATGGATCAAACTCGGGGAACAATTATGGGACAAAATCGAGTATCCAGATAAAGGCAGCAGTATCAAGCTTTCAGAGAAGAGGGGTTTTTTCATTTGACTTCTCAAGCCTGGATGATTCTGTAACAATTACCAGTGCATATCTCGACCTCTACTATTATAGTTCATCGATAGGGAACAATCCCACTGGTGAGACGGTCGAGGTCAACAGGTTGACACAACCCGGATGGGTAGAGGGTCAGGTTACGTGGGATGACTATAAAAGTGCATCTGCATGGACAACCGGAGGTGGTGACTACACGACAACTGATCAGGCAACGGTATCGATGCCTGGCAATTTTGGATGGGTACGTTGGACAGTGACGGAGCAGGCCAGATATGCACAGAGTAATACGTCTGAGATTATGCATCTGTTAGTCCGGTTTTCTTCGGGAGCAGCAACGAATATTGGGGCCAGCTTCTATTCTAAAGACTTCACAACTGACCCTTCAAAGCATCCTAAACTTATTGTAAATTATACGACCAATACTGGAAATGCTCCTCCATCACTGAGCTTAAGTGAACCGGATGGAACCGGGGATGTGGTAACCGTAGGCGATTCGTACAATGTAATTTATGATTTAGCCGATCCGGATGATGTGGTAACGGTGGCGATGTTTTATGACACTGACAACGCAGGATTTGATGGAACAGCGATAGGTGGAGCCTGTGCTGCAGCCCCAGAAGGGAGTGGAGTTACCTGTTCGTGGAACACCACGGGGGTTACGCCCGGTTCCTATTACGTGTATGGAGTAACCAATGACGGTACGAATCCGGATGTGAAGGCCTACTCTCCGGGTCAGGTCACGATCAATTCAGCGGGACCGGTTACGATGACCGTGCAACCTTCTGCCGCCGATACTTATATACGTGATGGTAGTTCATCGGGAAACAATCATGGAGCTCAAACTAGTATCTGGCTCAAGAATTCAATTGTAGGCTTTAATAGGAGGGGAATATTAGATTTTGACTTTTCAGCACTTGATGATACTGCGGTAATTGAGAGTGCATACCTTGATCTCTACTATTTTGATAATAGTATAGGGGTGGATCCAGTGGGTGAGACGGTAGAGGTCAATAGATTGACGCGGACCGATTGGGTAGAGGGTGAGGTGACCTGGAATAACTATAAAAACGGATCTTCATGGACAACGGCTGGTGGGGATTTTACGGTAACTGATCAAGCCACAGTAGTGATGCCTGCAGCGTTTGGTTGGGTGCGATGGACAGTGACAGAACAGGTGAAATTTGCTCAGACCAATACCTCTGAGATTGTTAACTTACTGGTTAAGTTTGTTTCAAGTGCAAGCACCAATGTTGGAGCACGATTTTATACGAAAGAGTTCACTACGGATCCATCAAAGCAGCCTAAGCTGATAATAAACTATTCTGATTCGGGAAATTAGTCACCGTTAGCCCCATTCTGGAACAGATCAAACTCCTTTTTCATGTGACTCAGTCACCCTTAATGGGAACTGTTTATATAATTAAAAAAAATATTCAATGTCTGCAGATGAATATATAACTTTAGATTCAAAGCTTGCTTTGAAAGAAAAAAAGAGAAATTTGCAGATAGAAAAGATTGAGATTCTAACAAGATATGAAACCAATAGGGTGCAAGAATTTGAAGATAAGATAAAGGAAGGTAAAGTATCAGAACATCCATCTTGGGAAAATCTTATTGAGATACAAAACATAGACGCTGAGATAAAGGAAATAGAGAGTGATATTAAGTACTTACAAAGATCTTTAGAAATTGAGAAAGCAATACCCTAATCAGCACTATAAATTATTTCCCCATTTTTCAATAAATCCTCTAAAAAACCACTTTGATCGTTTTGCTCCTCTAATAGGATAGGCTCTATTCTTCCATCTATATCTCTTCTCAGGCGAAATAGCTTGGATTCTCATAATAAAACATCTTCATCAATACTGCTCAGCACAACAGCAACATCGATATCACTTTCTTCCCGTGCCGATCCTTTCGCGTATGTACCAAAGAGCATAATCTTTTTATGCGGAGAACTTCTTTTACTAAATCGCTAAATAAATTGATTTAAGCGTTTGATAACAGTTTCTTTATCCATTAATATAATACTCCCTTTTTCACACTTTCTTACATTTCAAATCGGTGTTTCCAAAACAATTAGTGGATCTATTTTTTCAAATTTTTGATTTCCTAGAATTCTATAAGTTTAGACAGGAATCTAAATATTTTGACAAACTAACCATTTGACGTTTTAAATGTCGCAAACTTGAATTCCAAAGTTATGAGAAATAGAAATAAATATTGTAAGACCTTATGATTCTCTTCAAACTTTTGTCCAAGTAAAATGTTTTTTGGTATTCACATTGCAGATTGAATATGTCATAGGTTGTCATATTTTGTCATAGATTAAAGTCCTGGTTTCATAATATTTAACTTTTCAGCAAACAGTGATAGGTGAGACGGTGCAAAAGTTACTAACTCAATGAAAGTAAAGCCCATCCGAATAGATATGATATTTCTGGTAGGTAGTAAATGGAAGGGAAGAGTTTAAGTTATAGTTACATTTCAGTACAAAAACTTTTCATAAGCGTGTTTGCATCTACAAAAGATAACAGAGAAATGAATTTTCTTTTAATAAGAGAATCAAAAGGGCTTTGGTAAAGAGCAATTTGTTATAACAGAATAACAAAATTTGTTATAGCTTCATAACAAATACAGATGCAAGAATGTTAAGATAAAAATAGCAACTCCATACGGTATATAACTCTACGTCTTTAGTATTATTTATAACTACATTGGTATTAGATTTGTTAAAGAATTAGCCTTAACAACAATAATTTTTGAGTCGTGCAGATATGGAGAAAACAAAAGATATTCAATTTGGAGGAGCCATAGATCAATCGATTTAATCACATTTTAGTTACAAATTCCACTATAGAACACTAAATAAAAGGTTTACAAAAAGGCAAACTCTGGGTGATCAGGGGACGCAAAGGGAAGGGTCTTTTAAAGATACAAGGATGTAAATTAAGAGATAGCATCCGTATTGAAAAGATAGCCTTACTGCAAAGATTTTATGTTAAATAACTTCGGCAGTAAGGCTTTTTAATTTATGAGTAAGAATCTTGGGATGAAGAGTACCTATAACAAGCATGAGAAATCATTAAATTTGTGGCCGTCAATCGTTTTTTTACACTCTTGTATTCATTCCAGATAGGGAATAACTAATGAAAAATAATAAAAAAACTGATTTTACAAAATATCTAAAGATAGCATACCAGGAAACGTGTAATACTTATCACAGTATTGATGATTTTCGTGTAAAACTGTAGGGGAAATTATTTCAGGAATTGAATATGCAGAACAACCAAACAACGGAACGTAGCGACAAAACAGAGTCTTCTCAGGAGAAAGGTCCTTTTTCAGCACCTGCTATAGAGCTGCCAAAAGGTGGGGGTGCCATAAGAGGGATCGATGAAAAATTCAGCGTAAATCCTGCTACGGGAACCGGATCGATGAATATTCCCATTGCCACGAGCCCTGGTCGACAGGGGTTTTCACCCCAACTTGCCCTGAGCTACGATTCCGGAGCCGGCAATGGCCCATTTGGCCTCGGGTGGAATCTCTCTCTCCCCTCAATCACAAGAAAGACAGATAAGGGGATCCCCAGGTATCAGGATGGAAATGAATCAGACGTCTTTATCCTATCCGGTGCAGAGGATCTGGTTCCCGTATTAGTAGAAAAAGATTGTGATCTGGTACGCCACAGCCAAATCCGCACTCTTGACGGAGCAACGTATTTAATTCAGCGTTACCGTCCACGGATAGAAGGCCTCTTTGCCCGCATCGAACGTTGGATCAACCAGCAAACAGATGAAGCCCACTGGCGCTCGATTAGTCGTGACAATGTAACAACCCTCTACGGTCGAACCACAGAAAGTCGTATATGTGATCCCCATAATCCTCGGCGAATCTTTAGCTGGCTTATCTGTGAAAGCTACGATGACAAGGGCAACGCTATCGTATACGAATACAAGGCTGAAGATTCTGCAAACATAGATACTTCAAAGGTTCACGAACGAAACCGTACAGACCGTACGCGTTCGGCCAATCGCTACCTGAAACGCATTCGCTATGGCAACGAGACACCCCGCCTGACCAACGAAAACCTTCGAGAGCGTGAGGACTGGATGTTTGATGTCGTCTTCGATTATGGCGAAGGCCACTACAGCCAATTACCAGAAGATGAAGAGGGTCGCAAGTTTGTTGAATCAACAATCGAAGAGCAGCAGCCCTGGTTTATACGACAGGACCCCATGTCCAGCTATCGATCCGGCTTCGAGGTGCGTACCTATCGACTCTGCCAACGGGTCCTCATGTTTCACCACTTCCCGGACGAACTGGGTGTGGATGATTACCTGGTAAGCTCAACAAGCTTTGCGTATAACGAAAGCCTCATTAATACCGTGATGACCAGTGTGATCCAATCCGACTATCTGCTACAGGAAGAAGGGACCTTTTTGAAACGCTCATTGCCACCGGTCGACTTTGAATACAGTGAGGCGCAGATTCAAGACGAAATAAACGAGATCGATGCCGAAAGTCTGCAAAATCTACCGGTTGGACTCGATGGCTCACTCTATCGCTGGACTGATCTGGACGGTGAAGGAATTTCGGGGATCCTGACCCAGCAGGGCACTGGTTGGTTTTATAAACCTAACTTGGGAAATGGTCGCTTTGGTCCGCAGGAAAGGGTTGCAGAGAAGCCATCGCTGACGGCGCTCAACAGTGGCCAGCAGTTGCTTGATCTGGCCGGCGACGGGCAGCTTGATCTGGTTAACCTGGAAGGACCTGTCCTAGGCTTCTATGAACGTACCCATGACCAGTCGTGGACTAGCCATAGACCTTTTGTCTCTTTGCCGTCAGTCGCCTGGGATGACCCGAATTTGCGCTTTGTGGATCTAACGGGAGACGGCCACGCAGATGTATTGGTCACTGAAGATAATGTCTTTACCATGTATCCTTCTCTGGCGGAAGAGGGATATGGAGATGGCCGTCGCACTCCCCAGTCGATTGATGATGAAACCGGACCACGACTGCTCTTTGCCGATGCTACGCTGTCCATCTACCTGGCCGACATGAGCGGCGATGGGCTGACCGATCTTGTGCGAATTCGCAATGGATTAGTCTGCTACTGGCCAAACCTGGGCTATGGTAACTTCGGAAGCAAAGTGACCATGGATAATGCCCCCTGGTTCGATACACCGAACATTTTTGACCAGCGGCGCATTCGTTTGGCTGATGTGGATGGCTCCGGTATTTCTGATATTCTCTACCTCAAACACGACCGAATCGAGATCTATTTCAATAAGGCAGGGAATGGCTGGTCAGATGCAGAGATCATCAACCATTTTCCTCCTGTTGACAATCTGGCAGACATAACGGTGACGGATCTATTGGGTAATGGAACTGCCTGCCTCGTCTGGTCATCGCCATTACCGGGCAATGGCCAGAGACAGATGCGCTACATTGATTTAATGGGTGGACGGAAACCACATCTTATGATCGCCTCGTGCAACAATCTTGGCGCTGAGACACGAGTTCAGTACGCTTCGTCGACAAAATTTTATCTGGCGGACAAGACCGCCGGTAACCCCTGGATTACCCGTTTACCCTTCCCGGTTCATGTGGTCGAGCGAACAGAGACATACGATCACATCAGCTGCAATCGCTTTGTTACTCGTTACAGCTATCATCACGGTTATTTTGACGGTGTGGAACGTGAGTTCCGCGGTTTTGGCATGGTTGAGCAGATCGATACTGAAGAGTTTGTCGCGCTTAGCAAAAGCGATACGTTTCCTACTGGCGATAACATCGATGAAGCATCTCACATTCCACCGGTTTTGACACGAAGCTGGTTCCACACCGGAGTCTATCTCAGAGGACCACGCATTTCTCAGCTTTTTCAGGATGAGTACTATCGGGAACCGGCCCTGACCAATGATGAATTCCAGCGACAACTCTTGCCGGACACGGTGATGCCGGCTGGAATGACCCCGGAAGCGGAGAGGGAAGCAGTGAGAGCGCTTAAGGGGGCCATGTTGCGCCAGGAGGTCTATGCCCTGGACGGGACCGAAAGGGAACCCCATCCCTACACTGTCACCGAACAGAATTTCACCATCAAGCAAATACAAGCCGAAGGACCTAATCGCCATAGCGTCTTCTTTACCAACGCACGCGAGTCGATTAGTTACCACTACGAGCGTAATCCGGTCGATCCGCGGGTGGGTCACAGCTGCGTTTTGGCCACCGATGAGTTTGGCAATGTGCTCCAGTCGATTGACATCGGTTATGGACGACGACAGGCTGACAAAACGCTTTCGCTGGATGACCAGAAAAAACAATGCCAGATTCTGATGACATTTACCGAGAATGAATACACCAATGAGGTAGAGGAAGATGACGCTTACCGTACTCCACTGGCGAGTGAAGTTCGCACCTATGAAGTAACCGGGCTCGAACTACCGGAAAATAAGATACGTTACGCATTTACTCAGTTGCAGGAGGCGGTTTATTCAGCCAAACCGATTCCGTATCACGCTACTCCGATTCCCGGAGTTCTGCAAAAACGCCTGCTGGAACAAGTGCGTACCCTTTACCGCTGTAACGACCTGACTGGCCCGCTGCCATTGGGCGAGCTGGAGTCTCTGGCGATACCTTTTGAAAGCTATCAATTAGCCTTCACACCCGAGCATCTCGATATCATTTTTGGCAATAGAATTAATGAGGAGATGCTGACCGAAGAGGGACGTTATGTCCACTTTGATGGAGATATCAACTGGTGGATTCCGTCGGGGCAAATCTTTTTCTCAGCTACAGAAGATGATACTCCTGACCAGGAGTTGGGCTTTGCCCAAATTCGATTCTATATGCCGCATCGCTTTCGGGATCCGTTCGGAGAGATTGCTACAGTGGAATATGACCACTACATTCTTCTGTTGTTGAGTACAACAGACCCATTAAAGAACACCGTAACTTCAGAAAACGACTATCGTGTACTATCTCCCCGCGTGGTTAAGGACCCTAATGGCAACCGATCAGCTGTTGCATTTGATGTCCTGGGTATGGTAGCTGGGACAGCTGTGATGGGGAAAGAGTCCGAAAAAGTAGGAGACTCCCTGAAAGGTTTTCAGGCTCAATTGACCCAGAAGCAGATTGATGCCTTTTTTGCCGATCCCAGAGGACCGATTGCCACAGAACTGCTGGGTAAAGCCACCTCACGTATTATCTATGATGAAGCCCGTTTTCAGCGACTGAAGCAACCTTCCTTTGCCGTAATCATCACACGTGAATCCCACATCACCGATCTGGGCGATGGTGAAGAGTCTGCAGTCCAGATAAGTTTTGCCTATTCGGACGGTTTTGGCCGCACTATTCAAAAAAAGGTGCAGGCAGAGCCGGGAGTGGTTGAAGAAGGCGGCAATATTGTTAGCCCACGCTGGACGACGAGCGGCTTGACGATCTTCAACAACAAGGGTAATCCGGTCAAGCAGTACGAACCGTTCTTTAGCGCAGATCATATGTTTGAATTTGGCGTTACCGTTGGCGTCAGCCCTACGCTCTTCTATGATCCGGTCGGCCGCGTTGTTGCTACGCTGAAACCTAATCACACCTGGGAGAAGATTATCTTCGATCCGTGGCGGCAGGAGAGCTGGGATGTAAACGATACCGTACTCGTTGCTGATCCGGCCAATGACTCAGACGTAGGAGACTATTTTCGACGTATTGATCAAACTGAGTATCTTCCTACCTGGCATCAGACACGCATCGACGGTAGACTGGGGGCTCAAGAGCAGGACGTTGCCCGGAAAACCTCCCTCCACGCTGATACTCCCGGCATCTCTCATTTTGATACGTTGGGGCGGCCCTTTTTATCTGTCGCCGACAATGGAAAAGACGGAAAGTATGAAACGCGTACCGATAAGGACATTGAGGGTGCGACACTGCGCGTGAACGACGCGCGTGACAATACGGTGATGGAATATCAAATTGAGTTGGAGGTTGATAACGTTGAGACAGAAAAGATCAGTGGTTATGACGTAGCTAACCGTCAGCCCTATGAATACAGTATGGATGCGGGTGAACGGCGGGTGCTGATGGACATCGCCGGCAATCCGATCTGGGCTTGGGACAGCCGCGGACATGCCATACGTAAACAATACGACGTGCTGAGAAGACCTACCCATCTGTTTGTGCAATCCGAAAACACAAAAGAATTATTGGCTGAGATGACTGTCTTTGGGGAGACGCATCCCGATGCAGAATGCCTCAACCTGCGTGGTCGAGTTTATCAGCAGTATGATGGTGCAGGTGTTGCAACAAATCACTGTTTCGACTTCAAGGGTAATAAGTTGCAAAGTAGTCGTCAACTTGCACAGGAATATCGACAGACAGTCGATTGGTCAGTTCTGAATGGTGTTGATTCAGTCAAAGCCATCCGTAATGTGGTTGAACCGTTTCTGGAATGTGAGGTCTTTACTACCCGCACTCGTTACGATGCACTCAACCGTCCGATCTCAATGGTTATGCCTGACGATAGCGAAACCGTGCCTGGTTACAACGAGGCAGGTCTCCTGGAACGTTTGGAAGTCAGACTTCGCGGCGTCTTCAAAGCAACGCCATTTGCTACCAATATTGATTATAACGCCAGGGGCCAACGTGAACGCATTACCTATGCCACTCATGATGGAACGAACTTCACCACCAGCTACGAATATGAGCCGAAAACGTTCCGTTTGACCCGGCTTCTCACTAAGCGACACCGGGACGGTACAAAGCTGCAAGACCTGAACTATACTTATGACCCGGTAGGTAATATCACGACTGTCCGCGATAATGCCCAGCAATCGGTGTTTTTTTCCAATTCCCAGGTAGATCCACATTGTATTTATACCTATGACCCCCTCTATCGTCTAATCTACGCCGAGGGGCGAGAGCATGCCGTGCAGAACAACATGCAGAGAAATGCAAATGAATTTATCCCATTAATTGGTATTCCGCATCCCAATAGCCCGGAAGCGTTGCAACGATATGTTGAGACTTACTCTTACGACAGGGTTGGTAACATCTTGAGAGTGTCCCATACCGGTGGTGCGAATCTTCGGTGGAAGCGCTGTTATCAGTATGCTTTGGACAATAATCGCCTCTTGGCAACCAGCGATGCGAGTGAATTTAAGAATTCAGCCGAACCGTGCCCAACTCACTACATCGCTGCACCAAACCTCTCTCAACGTTATGAATATGATGCCCACGGCAATATGAACAGTATGCCACATCTGCCAATCATGCAATTAGATTTTAAGGACCAGATGGTGGCTTCTTCACCGCAGGTAATCAATAAAGGAATTCCTGAAACGACATATTATGTCTATGACGCAGGGGGACAGCGGGTGCGAAAGGTAACGGATCGCTTGGCTGTTTGTGATGAAACACTGACGCGAAAGAAAGAGCGAATCTACATGGGAGGGTTTGAGGTGTATCGTGAATACACTGGCGACGGTGAAACCGTTGCATTGGAAAGGGAAACCTTGCATGTTAGTGACGGCAGTCAGCGGTTAGCATTGGTCGATACGTTAACTGTTAAAAACTGTTCCCATCTTACCAACCCCACATCTGTGCAGCTCTATCAGCTTAGCAACTATCTTGGCTCAGCCATGATTGAGGTGGATGATCTAGCGAACGTGATTTCAAATGAGGAATATCATCCTTATGGCACATCGGCTTATCGGGCGGGACGTTCGGTAGCGGAGGTCAGTCTGAAGCGTTATCGGTATACAGGAAAAGAAAGGGATGAGGAAACCGGATTATATTATCATGGGGCGCGGTATTATGCGTGTTGGTTGGGAAGGTGGACAGCCGTTGATCCCATTCGGCTATCGGCTGGCACAAACCGTTTCAGATATGGATCAGATAATCCTATTAATAGGATAGACCCTAGTGGCACTATTGACTTCTCCTTTGAACTCCCAACACTTGAGGATGTTAAGGACGTTATCTCAGAAACGGCGAGTGACATCACAGAAACAGCGCAAGAAATTGCAGACGATCCTGTGGGAGCATATGGTGAATATCTCGATGCAACAGTCGGCGCATATGGTAGATTGCTTGGAGAACGTGCAGGAGATGTTCTTTTAGGAGTTGAAGAATTGTCATACCAGGTGCAAGTTAGTGTGCACAATAAGGGACTCGTACGAGGGGTAGCTGCTATAGGTGCCGATCTAGCGATGGCAGAGGTTGAAGCGACCAAACAAGAGGTTGTTGGAGCTGTCGAAGGCGCTGTTCAGACCGTTCAAAATATTTCAGAGGGAGATTTTGAGAAAGCTACAGAATCGTATGTCAAAACAGCAAAGAATGTTTGGTCTGTTGCCGCAAAAGTCGTGGGAGCCTATGCAACCGCTAGCAAAACTGTTTCTTTAGCTAAACGCCTCCGTGGGACTGGTGGTACTGGCAAACCTCTTGTGACTGATAAGGCTACTGGAGAGCGTTTAGAAGCAGAATGGGTAGGAAAGACTCCTTCAAAAGCATTAGATGCATCAAGCTCTACACCCAAAGCTTTACCACCGGGTAAAGCGACACAAAAAGCCTTACCACCGGGTGAAGCAGCACCCAAAGCTCTTAAGGCTGGACCAAAAGTATTAGAAAATCAATATGCTGGTCGTCAAAACGAAGATAGATTGGGAAGTATCTTAAGGAGAATTTCGGATCCTGGTTCGGTAATTCCGAAACCAAAAGTACAGACCGGAAAGTTTAAATCTCAAAGTTGGACGCCTGATTATTCTGTTACAATCAGGGGAAGGGATGTAATTTTTGATGCAAAGCTAACCAAGAATTCGGGTAGAACTAAACAACAAGAACACAGAATCCCGGTTTTTGAAGAGAAGGGTGGCATATTGCGCAAAAGAGGAGTTTTACCAAAAGAAGGACGCGTTTTGGGACCATCCACAGTGAGGGAAATTACTAAAGAGGTGATGGATAGATTTGAAAGAATATTTGGCAAGAGTTAGGTCATGTATGGTAGGCACTTCCAAGCGCTACATATAGTTCGTACTGACTATGCGATTATGCCGAATTATCGAGGGGAAAAAGGTAAGAAGGGTGCAGGTATCAGTTGGCAGAGGGCAGAAAAAAGACAGGGTTTATATCAGTACCTGATAACTGAAATCTGACAACTGTACCCTTTGTCATAACTGGCAACTTAAAAGAAAGGGTAAAGAAAAAGAATACAGGAGTCAGAAGCCAGAATTCAGAATGAAAAGAAAACGTGCAAAAGTGGGTTGGGATTTAGAACAGTTTTAATATGGTTACTGCTATGACAACGGTTCCAACGATGATACCAAAAATCATGATGAGAAGGTCTTTTTTATGAAGCCATTAAGCGAACTTCCAGGCTGTTTAATTTACTATCAAATTCGTTGCGGATAAAACTCATTAGATCTTCCTGGCTGGTAGTTATTGGTATGGAAAAATTATATAAATTTTGCCTTAAATGTCAATAGTAAAAGGTTGCAGGAATTAGGATAAAGTGAGCAATGAAGTATGGTAGGCATTGCTTGCCCAACGTGCTTTTTGGTGGGCCTACCACTTACGTTGAAAATAAATGTTTCATATGCCAGAAATTTATAATTCAATGAGAAGTATATTTCTATAAGTTCTGAAAGGAAAAGAAATTATGGCAATTATCATAATACGAGTGATTCCAGAAAAACCAACAACTGGTGAAAATTTTACAGATTTCTTGAACGGACTCACAATCACGGCTTTTGATATTTCATTTGAGAATCCTGAAGGGGTAAACATCGGTCAGGCGAGTTACCTAGCTCCGGAAAACCCACCGCCCCTGCCACAGAATCCCAACCCGGATACCGGTATCGTACAACATTTTGTAATAATAAATCCGGACGAGCCACTTCCAACATGGATTCCACAAGCTGTTGCCACGGCCATTATCGAGGTAGATAATCAGCCAGAATACAAAACTAGCGATATTCTGTTTGAAATCACACGTGATGGCAATGAAATTATCCACAAACAGGTTTATTACAATGTTCAGGTCGTTGAGGGGGAATTACCAGAGCCCGGCCAGTTTCAAGAAGGACAAGATACTACGAGCATCTATCTCTCTCTCCCTGTACCGAGCCATGAGCTTGATCCGGATGATGCCCATGTTGATATGCCGGAGGACGGCACTCCTCTAAAATATGAACCATTGCGTAATGCAGTACTGACGGTTTTGAATGAAGACCCGGGAGCAGGAAATTTTGACCTCACATCACTTTCGTCACAGCAGAGCTTACACATAGCTAAAGAGATTATCTTTATAGAATCTCTGCCAAAACCATCCAGGTCGCTGGACAGGTTGTATACCGAACCGATTAACGAAGATGAGGAAAGGGATCGCAATCGGTTTGAAGCTGAACTACAGAGCTACTATGCCATACACAATATTACAGCCGAACGTCTAGCCAACTTTGTCTTTGCCTTGTCGACTGCTGAAGCAAACTCCGCTGTCATCAATAACGATGTTAGCGAAGCAGGTCTAGACGTGCCAGTGCAAATTACTGAGACCGATGGAAAAGCGAAGATAAAGACAGTTAAAATTATTCTTACCACAACAGAGGCTGTATTGGTTCCGAGTTTTGCAGTTTCAGCAGTATATTGGTATGCCCTGGGCATGATGATGTCCCGCCAAACGACAAGTGAACAGCGGTACCTGCTCGCAACTTTATCGAGCGAAAAGGAGATTTTAGATCAGATAACCCGGGCCATTGATGGTGGGGTTATTGAAGAGCCGGCTGATGTCAAACGTCACCAGGCAGCTCGAAGGTTGGTTGAGCTTGGTGCAACTCTTGGATCAGCTCCCAAATGTGAGATTACTGATGTCCAGGATCTGGTACAGGCCTGGCTCGATTTTACCGGTGAAGAGATCGCAACTTTTTGGGAATCAGCCGTGGGTGAAGAAGCTGATGGGCCACATGCATCTGGTCATCTCGATCTTGTCCTGTGTGCTCTGACTGGTGATCATCAGCCGCTGATCGATGCGGTTGAGGAAGAGCTTAATATCACAAGCGTGAAAGAACTGGCTGCTGTCACAGCTTCACAATGGCGAACACTGTTTTTCCCAGAGGATAAACCGCCACGTTTCCATCTGATACCGAACTCCTTGCATTTGCAGGGCACTGCTGAAGAGCGTGTCGCCTCATTTATCAGCTATATAGGCAAATTTTTTAATGTCAGCTATGCTTCCGAAGCACAGGAGATCGAAAAGTTGAAACCTCCTCCCACCCTGCATCGGTCACTCAATGATCCCTTTCGGCTTTTTGCAGATGAATATCACACATTGAGTGGTGGAAACGACTTTGTATTTGGCTCCGGGCTGGACAACTTTGCCATGGATGCTATTAATGAGGTCTTTCCGGATGATGGCAAAGCCCGTGCGTGGTTGGAAGAAGCATTGCGCACGATCGATGAGTTATGGGTCTTGACCGACATCGTATTTCCTCTTGAAGCACCACCTACAGATCCACAGTTTCTGGGCCTGCGTTATGCTATTCTTGAGGCCTTATTTGCGCGTGGCTTTACGCTAAGCGCAGATATTGCCAATTTAACGCTTTCGGATTTCCGTCAATCCCTTATTGGCACGGTTGCCTATGACTTTGCAAACCTCCTTCATGCCAATGCAGAACCAGGCCCTCCTCCAGGCCAAAACAATGGCGATGAGGAATTCAGCCCGATCAATACCGATGGTTGCCTCGTCAACTGTATTCCACCGATGTATCTGTCACCGCTGGGACCTGTCGCCTATCTGCACGAAATGCTTCGACTCTCGGAAGGTTCAACGTGTGAAGAGCCATTTCCTCCAATAGATACCGTCGTCATTGATGGAGTCGTTGTTTCCGGGGGACGCATTTCCGATCACATTGCCGGCCGCTGTGGCCCCTTAGGTGATCTGTTGGTTACCCGTGCCAATCTTGATATCCAACTTCCCTGGATCGATCTGGTCAATGAGTGCCTGGAGGCGCTGGCATCGACTGCTCCGGAACCACCTCCTGAAGTAGTCCATAACACAGCCGGTGAGGAATTGGCTGGCCACATCTTGTGTGAGCATGGAAAAGATCCTGATCCAGAAGAATTTTGCCACGTACCAACTACCCTTTCCGACGTTTTACCTGCGCTCTCGTCTCCAGCGACGCCTGTCGCTGCTCCGGACGCATACGTACATCTAAGAAACGATTTTACTCATTCAAAATTACCTTATTCTCAGCCCCTTGATATAAATCGCACTTACCTCCAAGCGCTCCGTACAAATCGCTATGAGACGATGAGGACATTCCACGAACAAACGAGCGAATTTGTACTCAACCCAGAGAATCCACCCCTGGAATTCGAGGGCTATCGCTGGAGAGAACCTGTCCGCGAAGAAATCGCTATTGAGTATCTCGACATTAATCCGGAGGAATTGGAAATTCTGTTTAAAAACGATATCGACAACGCTGACCTGCCTGCTTTTTACGGTTTCCCTTCGGCAGAGATCAACGGAGAGAGCTGGCTTGACATTGTAGTTCGGCTCGATGAGTTCCTCAAGCCCACCTGTCTTACCTATTGTGAGTTTCTTGAACTGTGGCGATCAGAATTTGTGTTTTTCGTTTCTGCTGTTAGTGATGATGGTAGCAGTGATGAGAACTTTCCTGACTGTGAGCCATGTGATCTCAATACATTTGTCATCGAATTCATCGTGCCGGAAGATAGGGAGGATGCTCTTCGGAAGTTGATTGTGTTCATTCGACTTTGGCGTATTCTTAAAAAAGTTGAAGGAGCAGGATACTCATTTGTAGAACTACGTGACATCTGCGTCGTGTTGGGACTATTCAACGCCGATGGTACCATAAATCTGTTATTTATCCGGTGGTTATATGCATTCCAGCGGTCTCGTGATATGCTACAATTACCGCTTTTCGATGAAAATGATCCTCCATTGCCTAATGCAAGGGGGGCAGAGCGCATGCATCTACTCGCGCTGACCGATCCGGGCGATCCAAAATTCGCATGGGCACTGGATTTAATGCTTGATTTACTGCAGCCTTATGCCCAGATGGCATATAAATGCCCGTACAAGCTACCGCATTTTCTCAAACTGCTGATCGAGAATATGGATGCACTTTCAGTGCTTGCAGGATTCAATCCTGACAATCCTCTCGATAGGTGGAACACACGATGGCCAAACATCCTTCGAATGATCGAGGTGCTTGGAAAAATCTACGCATCACAGTTTTCCGTTGGTCAGCTTCTTTTTCTCTTTACTGCCGATGAACATCTTCACGAAGCAGATCTTCCTCAACTGCAACCACTCAATGAAGCGTTGTGTCGTCCGTTTGACTTACCTGATGACTCACCACCGGGACTTTCTCTCTGGAATTTGCGCGATAAACTGCTCGCCGTTACGATCACTGATGAAGTAATCTCGTCATATACCTGGACTCGAATTGTGTCTATTCTTCAGGATGAGTTTCAGTACCAGGTACCAGAGAGTACAACAGATCATTTGCACTCTTTTGGCTCACACTTTATTCCAGGTGTGTTGGAGAATGAAGGTATTTCTGTATCATTAGAAGAGAAGCAATATCGCACTGAATTAGCAAATACATCTGAGCCCATGTGGAACACGCCATCGGGTGGTCCTTTCAACTACGATCCTCAAGCGGAAAAGCTATGGATTAACATAGCATTAACGGACGAATCCGTTATCTGGAAATTGGGTCGTGTTCGCAATCTGGATTTTTCTGAGCGAATGGCAGTACGCAAACTTTATATTGCACCCCGGACCGACCTTTGTTCTCTCAGTTTTCTTTTTCCCAACATGGGTGAAGCGGATGAGGCCCTTATTCAGGAATCAGATGAACAAAAACGCTGGAAATATTTTCAGAAATCGTTCGCTTTATTTTATGCACGCTGCAAGATCATTACTGAGTACCTTGCAGAAAATGTCGTAAAAGTTACCGGCCGCACACCTACTGAAGATATTAACCTCCTCTCTTGGCAGGTGTTGCGGCATCTATGGGCAGATGAAAATTTCGCCAAATCTACCTGGGAGGTTGATTCCGGTGAAGTGCCTGAAGTTACCTGGGGACCACAACCCCATGGCGGTGCATTTGCGGCACTCATTGGTCTTGTTGGGACAGGTTTGTTAGGAACATATCGCCGGGGAACAGATGCGCCTATCGCATGGCAGGAGATGCGTGGACCAGCGGAAGCATTCGGAGATGCGAAGAACGCTATGAACGTACCCATCCCCACCGTCCTGCCTCCCCTGGACTATCAACTCAAAGAGGAACAGCAACGATTTCTGGGAAGCCGTAACGGAATAGGAATAGACCGTACGAGTAAGGTCATTGGGGGATTGGAGGAGTACATTTACGTCTTGCGCGGACTGCTCCTGGTGGAAAACGAAGGTGAGTATAAATTTTCATTCGAACTGGAATATGAGGAAACGAAGAAAGATGCAAAATGGTTTGTGCGATTGCAGCAAGGACAGAAGATATGGTCGGTTCTTGTCAAAGACTGGCCAAGTGAAGAGGGGCCTGAATACTGCTCCGCACCACTTTCTCTAAAACGCAGTGTTTATGAAATAGAGATCCATTTTTACCGCAAGCCTCTTGTTCCCCTTGAACCTGAAGACGCATGCCCACAGAGGACAGGTTTTATGATCAAGTATTGTGGACCGGATACAGAAAATGAATGGATTGTTCCGCCCCATAAGCGTTTATTTATTGGTGTCAAAGATGGTCCTCTCAAACAAGAAGAGACAACAGATCCAGACCTGTCAATTCTAGCCCCATTGAGTGCCTGCTATGTACCAACGATACGCGACATAATGTGTACTTTTTTACGATCGCTCAAGGCGCTGCTTTGTGCCTATAACCAGGATTTATCACCAAAGTCTGTGACTGACTCCAGACAATCCGAATTCGACTTCTTCCCTAGTCATCCGGATCATTTCCCTGGTGTATCCTATTTTCGTCAAAATGGAGGATTCGGTACACACCACGTTCATTATAACTTCAATTTTTTGCCTGTCCTTCAACACTTTCATCCTCATGATCCCGATCAAGACCTACGAGCTCAACCTACTTTGGAGCGTAAACAGGGATTGTTCGATCTCTTTTTTGAAGCGTTGTTTGACTATACGCGAGTTCGAGAAGAGGCTTCAGAAGCACGGGAGGCACCGGCAGTCAATGCCTTACACGAGTGGCTTGAGGGCCACACAGATCCTATTGCCCACGGGTGCCGTCATTTAGGCATTGATTTGTTTCACAAAAATCTTGTCCTTCGTTATTTCGATGGTATTGAGTTAACTGGTGGTGACGATTTGTCCAGTACTAACCTGGTGAATTTTCACTGGCTCTTCCGAGTGTGGCAGGCAGAGAGATGGATACGAAGCGTGGAAACATATTTTTTCCCGAAGGAGATCCGCGAGCTGCGGCCTGATTTGGTTTCTTCGACCGATCCAGGTGTCATTCCTCTTGGTGAGAGCGAAAGTGGCAATGTTAACATCACTGCCTTCTATCGTGCCGGTTGTATCGAAAACGGAGAGCCACGCCGATATAGTGAGATTGGGGATTTAAACAACAGATTGCGTAAAAATGCGCGAGAAGCACTCATCTTCTATCTTATCGGTATGAACCGGGTGGAGCTCCCCTGGGGTGGTTTTGCAGAGACTGCGGCAGATCTCAGCGACCTATTACTTATGGATGTCAACGTTGGCATTTGTCAAAAGGCGAGCCGCATTGAGGCAGCGATCAGCAAAATACATTCTTTTATTCAGCGTGCACGTCTCGGACTCGAACCTGATTTCAGTCCAACAGAGGCTTTTACCCTGCTGTGGGACAGCCATTTTAAATACTTCTACACATGGGAGGCTTGCAAACGACGCGAGATTTATCGTGAAAACTGGATCGCATGGAAGAAACAAGAGGAAGCCCGCAGAAGTGAGGCATACCGGTTCCTTGAGAAGGAGCTGCGCAATGCAACTTTGACTATCCCGGTACCAGGTGGGTTGGAATATTGGACTGACAAGGAGCGACCAAAACATCCTGGAATTGTGCTCCTTCAAAAGAGTGAGCCCTCTCATTTGCATCGTTTTGAACCGACAATTGAAGGCCTTGGGCTGCATGGTCTCCCTGAGCGCGATGCCAGGCATTCGTGGTTATCGCCGTTTCCCTCTGAACGAGAGGGACTCGAAGAGGGCGTAGGTCCTCCCGATGAAACGCTGACCGGTGATGAATCCCTGAGCAAATTGCCGCTCTGGATTCAGGCGGCAATTCGGATGAGTACTAATTTTATTCGAGTAGCAGCTGCTGGAGAACCACAGGCCGTCACTGAATTTGTTCCACGTACGGCACATTCTGAAACATCGTGCTGCGTTGAATGCAGTAAACCCCATCCTCCTAATATCGACGAATACTATTTCTGGACGATTGAATCGTGTCACATCACAGAAAAAGAGCTGGAGCAGGATGCCGATTGGGGTATCAGTGATGAAGAAGAGGGTGTGGATAATCTACTTTCTGACTGGCATAGACCTGAACGACTACCCGGACTGCTTTATTGCAATTCAGAACCGATGGTCCATCTTGTCTGGTGTTGTATCCGCAACGGCGAGTGTCAGCAGTTGCGCCGCTCCCATGAAGGGGTACGTATCAACCCTGATGCAGACGATAAGCCACGGCTCGTCTTTGTCGGTCGGAGGGCGGATAGTCTCATTTTCGAAATCAAACAGGGTGAGGCTCCCATAGGTTTCCCGGCACCACCACCTCCGGGTGAAGATGAACAACCGGCCCACGCGCCAGGCTTTCGCTATGATATAAAATCAGACATGGCTGTAGTGCTACCTGAAATCGCACTGGCAGAACCCGAAGGTGACTTTATCGGAGGATTGCCTGCCTACCCCTACTGTGTATATTTCATGCCGGGCGCTCCACTCTTTCCGACATCACTCTTTAGTCCCATACTGGCTATAGCCGCACATTTACGTGCCCACTGCAGATTTGAAGCTGCGCTGAAATGGTACGCCTGCTTCCTTGATCCTCTAAAAACCGACCTATCAGAAATCTGGTGCATACCAGATACAGAACCTCCCGCACAGCCTGCTCCTGATCCAGACTTACTGTTAATTTCGGATGACTTGGCAGAGAAACGCGCGACTATCTTGCACTATCTCGAAACCCTGCTCCAGTGGACAGATGCTCTACTGCGTAAGAATACACTAGAGGCATCCAAGCAAGCGCGGGTTATTGTCAGCACTGCTGCAAGGATTCTTGGTGAACATCCAAAATCGATTATTGTTGAAGACCCAACTGAGGAACCAAAGACAGTAACGAATTTTGAACCGCTGGAAGCACCGATCAGTCCACGTCTACTCGCCGTGTATGATCAGGTTAACGACCGTTTGGATCTTATCCATAATTGTCTTAATGCCTATCGTCTGCCAAATGGTCATCCTAAAAAACAAATACCGTACTGGGGGAACAATCCTCAGCGTAAAGATTGGCTATCTCTTGTTCCCAACTGTTATGGGGAGCAAGTCACTCCTCAATCATGTCTAGACGATGCTGATTGGTGTTGTCCAAGCAGTGCTTATCGATTTGAGTTCCTAGTGAAGAAGGCGATAGAGCTAGCCAATGAAGTGCGTGGACTTGGTTCGGCTCTTTTGAGTGCGTTTGAAAAAGGTGATGCTGAATATCTCGGAAGCCTGCGTGCAACCCATGAACTACAGTTGCAAAATCTGACTTTGGATATTCGCAAAAACCAGTGGCGTGAAGCCGATTGGCAAGAACAGGCCTTAGAGAAGAGTAAAGAGATCGCTCAAACTCGTTTGCGCTATTTTGAGACCCTGATTGAGAACGGATTGATTGGTGGTGAGGTGGCATACGAGACCTTGACGGGTGTATCGCTGGGGCTTAAAGAAGCAGCGAGAGCTTCTGAGTTTGTTGCACAATTTATGGGCACGACACAAGATCATTGGGTCGGAATTCCTATTCCCTGGTCATTGGATCAGATACCAGTTGGAAGCAAACTTGCGGGAGTGTTTGCCACAATCTCCCGGATTGCCAATTCTTTTGCAGACACCGCAACTACGAGTGCTTCCCTTGCCTTAACTAAGGCTGGGTGGGATCGTCGGGAAGATGAGTGGGAGCATCAGGTTGAAGTTTTGAAAATCGAGATAGATCAAATTGAACGGCAAATTTTGGCTGCTAATCGCCGCAAAGATATTGCTTTGAGGGAACTTAATAACCATAAACGCCAAATCGAAAACTCTACTGAAATTTTAGACGTCCTGCGAGACAAGTTCACCAATCATGCACTCTACCTATGGTTGCAACGGGAGCTGGCTGCTCTTTACTACAGAATGTATGAACTGGCCATGTGCACTGCGCGTCAGGCCCAGCGTGCCTTTAACTTTGAATGTGGCCATACGCAACGTAATTTCCTCTCGGTTGATATATGGGATAATCTTCATGAGGGGCTAACAGCTGGAGAAAGTCTGGATATAGCTCTACGTGAAATGGAGAAGGCATATCTTGATAAAAATTTACGAGAGTATGAGTTAACAACGCACTTCTCTCTGCTATGCAAATTCCCACTAGAATTTCTGAAACTGCTCATCACCGGGTCTTGCATTATTGAAATTCCTGAATGGATGTTTGATCATGATTATCCAGGCCATTATATGCGGCGCATCAAAAATGTCAGTCTGTCCATTCCATGTGTTACTGGTCCATATACCACTATTCATTGTCGCCTGACTTTACTGAGTAGTACTACTCGGGTGGATCCTTATTTGATAGAGCAACCTGCCGATTGTTGCAATGACGATAAAAAGGGAAACAGCTATGAGCCACAACCTGACGATGCACGAATATTTAAGCAGTATACCGCTACCGATGCTATTGCCACATCCAGTGGTCTAAACGATGCAGGTATGTTTGAGTTAAACTTCCGGGATGAGCGCTATCTACCCTTTGAGTATCGTGGTGCAGTTAGCTGTTGGCTCATCGAACTTCCAGAAAAAAGTAACTATTTCAACATTAAATCAGTTTCCGATGTCATTATGCATTTGAATTACACGGCACGTGAGGGAGGAGAGGTATTGAGAAATGCAGCTCTGGAGGTCGCACAGAAATACTTGCCCGGAAACGGCTGGCGTCTATTTGAAATCGATAAAGAATTTCCACAGGCATGGCATCAGTTCCAGAGCCAAATTTCTGACGGAAAACTCGATGTCAGACTTAAGCGAAACATGTTCCCGTTCCTCCCTTGTCAACCTGATGTGATGGTAAACAATTTATATCTTTTTATTGAAGCGCCGGGAGCTGAACCAAGTGCTTACAGACAGGTTGAGTTCTTAGCTGGAAATAGCGAAGGATACGAAGATAAGCGCAAAAAATGGATGAAGTGTGATCTTGAGTACATTCCCTGTATTGCGACTGACAAATGGCCCAAACTTTTCTTCGGAGTTCATATGGAACAATTTGGAAAATTAGCAGCAGAAGGAGAATTAACTCTTGGAACTTTCAAATTTCCGCAGAATAAAGGACCAGTAACACGTATATATATGCTTGTAGGCTATGATGTTTTGCAAACTGATTTGTGAAAAGAATCCCGCAATTCCTGGTCGGGCTATACTAACTATTGGTGATAGTAGACTTTAGTCTTCAAATAGGGACGTTTTCAGCCCAATAACAACTTTTTTAGTGGTAACAAGAACAATATAGTCGGACTACACATGGCAAGAGCAAAAAGACATTATATTCCTGAGCATATAAGGCATATCACACACAGATGCCATAAGAGAGAATTTCTTTTGGGATTTCTTAGAGATTGCAAGTGTTTGATGTACTGGTTATTTGAGGCAAAAAAGGTTTGGATTAAGGATATTAAACTATGCTGTTACATCAAATCATATTCATTTATTGGTTATTGACAGTGGTCGTGAGGTAATTCCAAAAAGTATCCAGTTGATAGCAGGGAGATCTGCACAGGAGTATAATAAAAGAAAAAATGTAAGGGTGAATTTTGGGATAGAAAAAAAGAATACAGGAGGTAGAAGAAAGGTTACAGGGTACACTTTACAGGGGGCAGCGATAAATGAGTCAACTTTTAAAACCGTATCTGACAGCTGTATCCTGATAACTGACATCTTAAAAGAAAGGGTGCAGGAGGGCAGAACTCTTTTGATTTTAGCCATTGTATAATTTACAACCAATCAACTTTTACTATTTTCTCGACAAACTTAAATTCTGGATCTCCAGTAATAATTGTAGCCATTTCCTTAGATGCAGTAGCAACGGCAAAACAGTCCGCGTAAGATATGGGATATTCTGCCTTAATTTTAGATGCCGCAATTACTTCTTGTAACCTGTTTTCGATATGAGATATGGGCAAAATGGGTAAAATAACGTGCAAAAAATAGTCTGCTTTTTTCATGCCACGTTCCCTTGCAAGAATATAATAGGTTTCGCCTATATTGATGTCGTTCATTAAGATGCGGGTATTACGTGATGAAAGGATATTTTTTACTTTTTCATAATTATTTTCTTCTTTTAGATACGCGAGAAGAGCGAACGAGTCCAGCAGACATTTTTTCTTCATGCTTTTTATCCTCCCTTCTTTGTTTTAATAATGCTTTGGTAAGAGAGGTTCCCTCTTTGAAGATACCGCAAAAATTTTCAACAGGTTTCTCAGGAAGCGGCTCTATAACTGCATGGTTTTTTACGATCTTTAATAAAACCTTCTGCTTTGGTTTTAAACCAAGGATCTCTCTTATTTCTTTCGGTATTACTAACTGTCCTTTTGATGATACAGTAGCGACAGGCATAGACTTACCCCCCTTAAAAATGTCTTACTTTTTATGCTGAGTATAACGGTGTTTTTACGGTTTGTCAATTATATGATTATCAGGAGCCAGAATTCAAGTTGAATGGGATAGAATGAAAAGAAATCTCACAATAAAATTTCAGGACCAGATTGTTTGGAAAAAAGCGCAGCTCTTTGTTTTATAAGTTGAACAAGATGGGGTAAGCAAACTGCTGGAAGCATAATATTCTTCTTTTCTGGATTCTGGCTCCTACTTAATGTGCCTCACTCCAGTTTTTACCAAATGAGAGGTCAACGGTGAGGGGGACGTGCAGGGGATAGGCCTGCTCCATACGAGTTCTGACAAGCTCTTCCATGGTGCCTTTTTCCGATACCGGCACCTCAAAGACCAATTCATCGTGCACTTGGATGATCATCTTCGAATTCAATCCATCTTTTTTCAGTTCCTTGGAAATATCTATCATTGCCAGTTTGATGAGGTCCGCGGCAGATCCTTGTATGGGGGTATTTACCGCCATCCTTTCACCAAATTCACGCATGTTTTTGTTCGAACTGTTTAATTCCGGAATGCGGCGGCTTCTCCCCAGCATGGTAGATACAAAACCATCTGCGTGGGCCTTTCGAATCGATTCATCAATATACTGCTTTACTTTTTTGTAGAGTTGGAAATAGTTGTCGATAAACTCCTTCGCCTCTTTCTGACTCACTCCGATCCCGTTGGCCAATCCAAAGGCAGAAATTCCATAAATAATTCCGAAGTTAACGGCCTTGGCCATCTTTCGCATTTCAGGGGTAACTGTTTGTGGATTCAAGTGGAAAACCTCGGAGGCGGTCCGGGTATGGATGTCCTCTCCCTGCTGAAACGATTCCAAAAGGATTTGATCTCCGGAAAGGTGGGCCAGGATCCGCAGCTCTATCTGTGAATAATCAGCTGATAGGATCAGGTTTCCTTCGTCCGCAATAAACGCCCTCCTTATCTCCATCCCTGACTCCGATTGGGTTGGAATGTTCTGCAGGTTTGGCTCAGTACTACTTAATCGTCCCGTGGCTGCAACGGTTTGGTTAAAGGAGGTATGTACCCGGCCGGTATCCGAATTAATCAGGGCAGGTAATGCATCCACGTAGGTAGATTTCAATTTCTTCAGTTTGCGGTAGTTGAGCACTTCCGAAGGAAGTTCGTGTTTGTATGCCAATCTTTCTAGTACTTTTTCATCTGTGGAGTATCCCGTCTTAGTCTTTTTGGAAGTTGGTAACTTTAGCTTCTCGAAAAGGATGATGGCAAGCTGCTTTGGGGAATTGATGTTGAACACCTCACCTGCTATCTGATAAATTCTTTCCGAAATATCATGTAACTCTTCTTTTAGTTTGCTTGACACCTCACGGAGCAGATCGACATCGATCCTCACTCCGTTTATCTCCATTTCTGCCAATACTTCCACCAGGGGCATCTCCACTGTTTGGAGGAGATCTTCCAACCCCTCTGACTTGATCATGGGTGTAAGTTTTTGGGTCAGAAGAAAGGTGACATCCGCATCCTCACAGGAGTATTCTGAAGCCGTGGGAATTTCTACCTGGTGAAAACCTATCTCCTTTTGTCCCGTCCCGGCAACTTCTTTATAGGTGATCATTCTATGCTCCAGGTATTCCAGAGCTATATCATCCAGGTTATGGTTCCGTTTGTTCGGTTCCAGAAGATAGGAGGCGATCATAGTGTCGAAAGTCATTCCTTTTAAATTGATCCCTGCCCTTTTCAGTACGATCTTTTCATACTTAATGTTCTGTCCATATTTTTTAATGGTTGGATCCTCAAGGACCGGTTTCAGTTTTTCTAACACAACATCAAAATCTAACTGACTGGGACAGCCGGGGTAATCGTGAGCGACGGGGATATAATAGGCTTCGTGAGATGTAAAAGAGAGTGAAATACCCACGATCTTTGCTACAACGGGATGTTTACTGGTAGTCTCCAGGTCAATTGCAAACTTTCCTGACTTTTTAAGGGCTCTCAACAGTATATCAAAATCGTCTTTTGTTAAAACAGTACGGTAGTTTTTCTCCGCTTTTTCAATAGATTTGGGAGAGGAGGTCAACTCCTTGAGAAGGGCATTAAACTCCAGCTCCTTTAAAATACGGACTACAGCCTCATTATCCCTCTCCCTTACCTTAAAGTTTTCTATATCGCACTCCAGGTCGAGATCCGTAACAATGGTTACCAGCCGTTTGCTCAATCTGGCCTGATCTTGGAATTGTGATAGTCTCTCCCTTACGCTCTTTTTCTTTACCTCCTCAGCGTGGGCAAGGGTATTCTCAATATCGCCGTACACATTAATTAATTCTAAAGCGGTCTTCGGCCCAATACCGGGAACACCGGGAATGTTATCTGATGTATCTCCCATAAGCCCCATAATCTCCACAACCTTTGAAGGAGCAACTCCCAATTTTTCCTCTACCTCTTTCGGTCCAATCCTTTTCTCTTTCATCGTATCAAGCATGGTAATTCCATTACCAACCAGCTGCATCATGTCCTTATCACCACTTACGATTATGACTTCCAATCCCTTTTGTCTCGATTGGACGGCCAAGGTACCGATAATATCATCTGCCTCAATCCCGTCCATGCATACTACATCAATGTTAAAGGATTTGACAAGGTCGTGAATGTAAGGGATCTGGGGGATTAGATCTTCCGGCATAGAAGCACGGTTGGCTTTGTATTGAGGAAAATATTCGTGTCGTGTGGTCTTTTTTGCTGAATCAAAGACCACTGCCACATATTCTGGATTTTCATCCCGAACTACCTTCAACAACATTCGAGCAAAACCAAATATAGCATTGGTGGGAAGTCCCTTTGAGTTAGAAAGGGATGTCCTGATTGCATAAAAGGCGCGGAATATATAGGAACTTCCGTCAATGATGATTATTTTTTGACACATCTGATCACCTTACGTTAAAAATTTTTTCTAAATTGGCAGAAATTATGAGTAGTATACTCTTAAGGATTTAGGTAACGAGACATTTCCGTGATGCCGAAACAGTAACGTTATCACATCTATTCGTCATTCAAAAGATACCGGTAATAAACTAAATATAGAAGAAATTCATGTAAATGTTCCATGGCAAACCTGATCCATGGATCATAATAATAGAGTATTCGATTAACCTAATCAAGAGAAATGAAAAGGTCAATATGGAGAGAGATGGTGATTCATGAGAAAACTTCTCTCAAAAGAATTTCAGTGGTCATTTTCAGGGAAACAGAGGTGATAGTCCAGATATGGTGTGGCTCAAAACCAATAACACATCCATATGGCGCTATCACTGATAAGTATACCGGTTTCACTTGAATTATAGCATCAGAGCAATTTTACTGTCTTAACTAATTGATTTATGTCATCAAACATTACTTCTGGTAGATATCAGAATATTCTCATAGAATTGCTATTTTCTTAAATAAATTATAATTTCTTGAATAAACAGTATATTTATGCTATATTCTTATTATATAGTAAAGCGATTCTTTTTTGGATATTTCATGAACACTTTTGAGAGTCTTCAGTTCATGAAGAGGAGGCAACAAAATGGACTTTCAGTCTGCCAAAACAAAACTCCAGAGTTCAAGTTTAATGAGCAAACTACAGCATCTGGCCGCGATAAAGTACCTGGAAGAGAGTGACGATGTTGGTTCAGTGGATGTCTTGGTAAACTGTCTGGTAGATAATCCTCATACAAAAAAGGTGAGAGATATTTTAGTGAATATGGATGATCAGGATAAAAATGATCGTCTCTGGGAAATATTCGATA
The DNA here is from genome assembly GCA_965222815.1 of Candidatus Scalinduaceae bacterium. Classification (GTDB taxonomy): domain Bacteria; phylum Planctomycetota; class Brocadiia; order Brocadiales; family Scalinduaceae; genus SCAELEC01. The sequence goes on along the minus strand of CBDCUS010000014.1, from coordinate 648,006 downwards.
GAGAGAGGCAGCGTGAAGTTGGTCTCTTATTAAAAGAAGCAAGAATTCCCTGCAGTAATAAAGCTCTGACCATCTTGAGGAATCTTAAACTTGGCCAGATTGAAGAGTTGAGCAGTGAGATAACGACTTTGAGAAGAGTACTCTCCTACTTGGAAGCTGGCGACACTGATATCGACAGAAGTGTATGGAGATACGTCAGGAAATTGCCTTATAAGCAGGAGATTAACAATACAATTTTTACCGCATGGATAAAGACAGAATCAAGCGAGATTGAATCGATTATCAGAGATCAACATAGACTTCCAGGCTCCGGTGAGAAAGAGGCCCTGTTTTATCTGGTTACCGGTAATGTGAAAGGTTATCACGATTTAAAGGATGAAGATGGGAGACTCTTTGCCGAGGTATGGATTATGGCTTCACAGACGTTTCAGGCACGCATTAATCAGACAGTCATCAACAGCAAAGATGACACTCTTACCGAAAACTATCAAAAGGCCCTTGGTCACGAAAAGCATTTTGATTCAGATCTCTATAGAAAGGCATTGGAGGAGTCGGGAAACGAAGAGGCCCTCTTTGAAGCAGTAGGTACAATGAATCTGATCGATGTATTAGGTTTGTGTGAGAGGTGGCAAGAAAACTATTTTAGACCATCAAAGGACTCTAAAGTAAAGGTGTTAGAAAAGGTTCTCACAGCTTTTCAAAAAGTTGGGAAGATCGAGTGTGAAGAGGGAGAGAGGCTCCCTGGTGGAACTAAAGATCTGATCTCCTATTGGGAGAGTCAAAAAGAGAGCGAGGCCGATATAAGGAGTAAGATGAGATCTCCCGATCCGTTTCAGGTAGCAGAGGCTCTCTATCGTGGCAAGCGGATTGGTTTGGTTGAATCATCGGACATTGACCCACAAGAGACAAAAGAGCATTGGCCTCTCCTTTTAGTTTCAAGGCTTCTCTTCCCTGAGAAGAGCGAAATGTCAAAGTGGCACTTTATTGAATGGTTATCAAACCTGTCTGAATTGAACCTCAATTTTCTTCGTACCCCTATCGCATGTACCCCCCTTGAATTTTCTGAAAACAGGATGCGATTAGAACAATTAACGAGAGAAGGGGGGGAATCGCTCACCTGTTGTCTACTGAAAATCTTGGTTACCTTTCAAAAGGCTTTCGCCGATTGGCTTATCGTCGATGAGAGTGAAGATGCTCCGGATAAAGGGGCAATAGAGGTTGAGGAGAATAGGGATTATGAGATGTTTAAATCTTGAAAGGATTTATAATGGCATTGGCTCTAGATTTTGGAACGTGTAATAGCGTAATAGCTCGAAAAAATGAGGCAGATGAGCAGGTTGATATGATACACCTGGACAGTGTATCCAGAAAATTTCACTACCGGCATCCTTCTCTTAAAGAGGAGAAGGCATCGTCCATAATACCATCTTTAATACAGTATGGTGAAAATGGACGCACCTTGTTGGGATCTCAGGTAATGGATGAGGGAGAGTTGGACCACCCCTCCACGTTTCGCTGGCTCAAACTGGATATACTCCACAATCACAACAAATTTAGAAGGATACACGGTAAGCGAATAGATTTTAGACAAGCGGCCAACGATTTGCTGACCCGTATGATAACGTTTGCTCTTGGAAGTCTTGATACTGTTGAGAAGGAGCTTGTGTTGACGGTTCCTGTCGAGTCTTTTGACCATTATGTAGATTGGATTCAGAATGCGGCACTATCAGTCTTTAATGGCGAGATTAGGATTTTGGATGAAGCCACTGCTTCAGTCTTGGGATATAATCGCGGATTTAAAGATGGAAACATCTACGGAGTTCTTGATTTTGGAGGCGGTACTTTTGATGTATCTATTGTAAAAATTAATATTCAATCTGACAGCTTTCAAAAATGTGAAGTAATGGGGAGAGCAGGTGAAGAGCTGGGAGGGATGAAAGTTGATTCCTGGATGCTTGAACATCTTATTCGGGAAGAAAATCTCACCGAAGAGGATCTCGAGAGTGTGGGATTGCCACTCTTAACAGAGATTGAAAATACGAAGATTGCAATTTCAAATGGTGAAGAGGAGTCTAAAATTACCCAATTGAATGATCAAACCGGTACACTGATAAGCCACACGTTTTCGAGAAGTGATCTAGAAAAAATCCTCAGGGAGAGGGGGTTCTACCGAGTTATTACACAAACTATTGATCGGGCGATAAGTTCAGCGGATGCTCGTTTTAACGTAAAGAAAGAGGATATTCAGGCAATATTTATGGTGGGTGGTTCTAGTCTATTGCTGGATATGAAGGAGAGAGTTTGTGATCATTTTCCCAATGCACGCGTACATTGTGAAGAGCCCTTTGAAGCTATTGCCAGAGGTGCTTGTTGTTACTTAGGAGATGGAATTCCCCAACCACTGGTGCATGATTATTGTTTAAAGAGTTGGAACCGTTCTTTGATGGACTATACCTATGTACCGATCATACCGAAAGGGACAAATTATCCAACCGGAGGTCCCGTATATAAAAAATATATCTCTTCAGGGATAGATGGAGCTCAAACCTTGGGTTTGGTAATATTTGAGAAATCAGAGATGATCCTACCGGGCTCTTCGGTAAATATAGGATCAGATGGTGAGGTACATATTGGGAAGGGTAATGGTGAGAAAGTTGATAAAATCCGTCCTTTAAATCCTGAAGATAGGGAGTTCCTCTATGCGGTACCACCCTGTGCATCAGGTGACAAAAGGAGGTTCTCCGTTGGGTTTGGTTTGGATCAAAACAGACGTTTAACCATATCACTTAAGGATACCCTTGAAGGGAATGCATCGTATGTACTAAACCGTCAAAAGAGGAAAATACCACTCCCTTTGAAAGATTATCCACTTGTGAAGATCTAAATTGAGGTGAAACATGAAATTTGAGGATGAGATAATTGATAATTTTACGGCGAGAATCCCAATTATCAATGTGGTTAGCCATGAGGAGAATAGAATAATACGCGGCCTGGAAAGCCTTACCCGAGATAACAAATGGCCAAAGGAGTGTGGTTTGTACACGTGGGATATTGCCGACCAGTTCCATTGCCATGTGGAATCGGTAGAGAAGTTTGATTGCAAGACAAACGCAACCCCCGATACTATCCTAAGCATCATTGAACAGTATAAGGGGAGTGCGGTTTTTGTTCTCAAAGATTTCCACCTGATCTGGGAAATAAAAAAGAGCGCCATACGTAAGCTTCGCAACTTGACCTATTCCCTCTCAAGGCATAAAAAGTGGAAAAATATCGTTATTATTACACCCTCCTACAAGCTTCCTGAAGAGCTGAAAGAGGAGGTGACTGTTCTCTACTGTCCAAAACCGGTTAGTGGAGAGATTGATGAATTACTTGAGAGAGTGGCAGGTAATACCGGAACTCTTTTGGACATTCGTGATTCCTTGAGAGATAAAATTGTAGAAACTACGCTGGGACTGTCTGAGACCCAGGCGGAGAAGGTCTTTCGGAAAGCCATCATTTCGTCACATGGAGGGAAACTAACCGAGGCGTGTATTGGAATCATTACCCAGGAAAAGAGGGAGATCATTCGGGAGAGTGGCGCTCTTGAATTTTATCCTCATACCGAGTCAGAGACGAATGTAGGAGGGCTTGAAGTCTTAAAGATGTGGTTGAAAAAAAGAGAGAGGGCCTTTTCAGATGAGGCTAAAAATTACGGGCTTGACATACCCCGGGGTCTTGCCTTAATTGGAATACCGGGGACCGGTAAGAGCCTTTGTGCGAAACTGACCGCCGGTCTGTGGAAAATGCCACTACTCCGCCTGGACATGGGTGCTGTCTTCAGTGGTACTCTGGGCTCTTCTGAGAGAAACATCCGGGAAGCCGTGCAGATATCCGAAGTCATTGCACCATGTATACTCTGGGTTGATGAAATCGAGAAGGCCCTTTCGGTATCAACAGGAGACAGCGGCACCTCATCCAGGGTACTTGGTACTTTTTTGACCTGGTTGCAGGAGAAACAGAAACCTGTGGTAATTTTTGCCACAGCCAATGATGTAAGACAACTACCTGTTGCATTCTTGAGGAAACAGAGGTTTGATGAGGTCTTTTTTCTCGATCTGCCCACAAGGGAGGAGAGAAAGCAGATCTTTGCTGTACACTTGAGAAAGAAGGGGTATTCAATGATAGATGAACGTTTTGATCTGGAGAAACTCTCCGATGTGTCGTTGGGTTATGTGGGAGCAGAGATAGAAGCCGTGGTGAAAGATGCTATGTTTCCCGCATTTATGGATAATGAGCGTGAACTGAAAACAGATGACTTGCTCCTGAGTATTGCTGACATGGTGCCTATGGCCAAATCCCATTCCGAAGAGATCGATACGCTGAGAAAGTGGGTAAAGGAGGGAAAAGCCAGAAACGCCTCACTCATTGAAAGCAAGGATGAAGTGAAGGTAGACACTATCAGGAATAGAAGGAGTACAAGGATGATGGATGTGTAAAGGGACATAAACAGATGGATGAAATATATACATTACAGGAATTAGCAAAATATCTCAAGATTGCTGAAAAGACACTCTATGCTTATGCCCAAAGAGGTATTGTGCCAGGTATTCGGATAGGTTCGGCATGGAGATTTCGGAAAAATGATATCATTGCCTGGCTTGATAGGGAGAGAAAGCATACTGAAGAGTCTACGGGGCGAACGAAAGCAAGAGAAAAGAGAAAATAAGGTGTGATGAACTGGACTTTTTCGAATCTTTTTTAAAAAAATGAGTACTCATCAACTTTTTCAATCTGGCACCCGTTTGGGAGACTTTGTTTTGCTGGAACGTCTTGGAACAGGAGCGTTCAAAACGGTATTCCTTGCAGCTAATTGTGCTCCGGAACAAAACCGTTACCCTGAAAAGATCGCCATATGCATCCCCCATAGCCAGGATAAGGAGGCGAAGGAGCTGTTAAAGAGAGAATTTCGGACTCAGCACTCTCTCGTGCATCCGGCTATTGCTGCGGTGTATGGATTTGAAGAGACGGAAGAGTATTTTTTTACCGTTAGTGAGGCCGTAGAGGGAGAGACACTTGATACGATTCTTAAAAAAAGTGGCCCAATCCCATTGGAAAAAGCAGTTTCTTTCATAGAACAGGTAGCTGATGCTTTGGATTATGCTCATGAGGGACTTACCGTGCACAGGGACATTAAACCCGCCAACATAATTCTCCGTAAGGACGAAAAAATAAAGATACTCGATTTTGGTATGGCTCGTCTCATGGCACATTCACAAGTAACAATCTCTTCCCATGCAGGGACTGTGGCGTATATGGCTCCGGAACAGTTTGAAGGAGCCGCTGGATGCAGTGCAGATTTGTGGTCTATGGGCATCACCTTTTATAAACTGATAACAAATTCACTACCGTTTATTTCAGATGATGAAGCAGGTTTAATGAAAAAGATTCTTTATGATAGCCCTATTATGGAACCGATAGAATTTGGAGATTTTGATAATCGTTTAATGGGCGTACTAGGTAAAATCCTAGAAAAAGATCCCCACAATCGCTACAAAAAGGCCTCAGAATTTATATCAGATCTCGAGGCGGTTATCAGAAATGCATCAGCAGTTAATAAAATCGAGGAAGAGATTGAAGCGTTAATACGATCTCATTTCCCCCTCCTGTATGTACACTCTTATGAGGAGGAACGGGTATTAGCATCTCTACAAAGAATCAGGGAGACTATCCCTGATGGAAGAGAGATGGGGTTTTATGTCTGGAGTACTACCAATGGGCTCACATCCCACAATGGAGAATCACTTGCCAAAAGTGCTGGAGATCCATTACACGCCATAAAACATATGATTGAGTCTGACGAATCGGGAATATACGTTTTTCTCGATATACACCAGCATTTCAGTCCGGTTATTATCCGTTTAATCCGCGATGCCATCTGGGAGGTGAAGCGTAAAAGAAAAAGCCTTGTTTTTCTCTCTCCCGTTCTTACATTCCCCCCAGAATTGGAGGGAGATGTTACCGTACTGTTCTACGATTTACCTGATTTGGAAGCTTTGAAGAAAATGGTAGATATGATATCGGAAGAATTTTCGGTCAAAGGGGGAGTAAACTCTCTGGAGGGAGAGCTGAGAGAGGGGGTGGCAAGGGCACTCTTAGGTCTTACAGAGGATGAGGCAGGTAGGGTTCTGAGACGGACGCTTATCCTGAGAAATCGATTTGATCTGGGGTGTATGCAGGAGGCACTAAACCAGAAGAGACAAATAGTAAAAAAGGCTCACATTTTGGAATTCTGCAACCCACTTGAAGGTTTTTCACAGGTAGGAGGCCTCAACAATTTAAAAGAGTGGTTCAAGAAAAGGAGAGTTGCCTACTCTGCTAAGGGGGCAAGGTTTGGCCTTCAACCGCCAAAAGGGGTTATACTCGTAGGTGTTCCTGGATGCGGCAAAAGTCTTTGCGCAAAGGCTCTCGCAAAGGAGTGGGACGTAATCCTTTTGCGTTTGGATCTCGGTAAAGTATTTAACAAATTTCTTGGTGCCTCAGAGGCCAACTTGCGGAAATCCCTCCATTTGGCCGAATCTGTCAGTCCATGTATTCTCTGGATAGACGAGTTGGAGAAGGCCTTCGGCGGTTTAAACCAAAATAGCGATAACGGACTCATCCAAAGGATTTTCGGTATTTTCCTCGACTGGCTTAGTGAAAAAAAGTCTCCGGTATTTGTTGTTGCTACGGCAAATGATATTGCTCAACTTCCACCTGAATTTTTACGGAAAGGTCGATTTGATGATATCTTCTTTGTTGGCCTTCCCCAAGAGAGGGAGCGACAAGAGATCTTTGATGTCCACATCAATAACATAAACAGAGAAACTGGAGATTTCGATATGGATCTTTTAGTAAAAGAAAGTGAAGGATACAGTGGAGCGGAGATAAGAGAGTCCGTTATCAACGGCCTCTACACCGCCTTTGAGGATAGGGAGCGAGAATTGAAGACTGATGACATCATGCGGAGTCTGAAAGAGATAAAACCGCTCTCTCAGGTTCGTGAAAATGAGATTACGGCCATGTATAGATGGGCCCAGGTAAATGCTAGACCCGCACAGGCGGTAGGGGGAATAACTGTCCCCCGCTGGCGGGGGTGAAGGGGGTGGTGAAAGTTTGAAAGCCGACAACTCAAACTATTGTGGTTACAATAGAAAATTGCAGCCCTTTGCTAATAAATTGCGCAAAGAGATGACAAAAGCTGAGGCATGTTTGTGGAAATACACCCTCCGTGCCCGTCAAATGAATGGGTACCAATTTAGAAGACAAAGACCAGTATTACAATACATAGCTGACTTTATGTGCAAAGAGTTAAAACTGGTAATTGAAGTCGATGGATTAACCCATCAGTCGAACGAAACCTGTGAGAAAGATAAACGAAAGACCTATGCTCTGGAGCGGGCAAGATTTAAGGTGTTAAGGTTTGCCGATGAGCAGGTATTGAATAACATGAACGGTGTACGTGAGGTAATTCTGAGTGTTATTGAGGAGTTGGAAGCTCCACCCCCTACCCCCGCCAGCGGGGGACAATGAATTGAGTACTTTCACTCGTGAAAGTACTCAATTCTGGATGCTGAATAGATACTACATTATCAAACTTAAAAGGGCTTGCTCCCAAGGAGAAGAGATGTCACACTTTACTACCGTAAAAACTGTAGTACGCGACAAAGCAATACTTTGTGAAACATTACGTAAACTCAAGTATGAATTTCAAGTGGGGGAGTACCTGCCTATACGGGGGTATCAAGGACAAAACACCTTCGGCCACATAGTTATCAACACCGGAAGTGAATATGATATAGGGTTTCAACGTCAGAAGGACGGATCTTTTCATGTGTGTACTGACTGGTGGGGAATTGAGGGTACAACAGGGATCAGACAAGAGGATTTCTTGCACGCCTTAAACCAGAACTATTCCCATATTGCTATTAAAAAGCAGGTGCAGGAACAGGGATACATCATAGAAAAGGAGCAGGTAAATGAAAATGGAGAGATCGAACTTGTCGTATGCGAACCGTTATAGATTTCACTAAAACCGTTTTAATTCAAACACTAAGCTTAACACCAAAACAGATAGTTGGAGAAATTCATGAAGAAAATGAAGATAACTATAGACAGAGAGGGTAAGACCTCCATTAACGTAGAAGGTGCGCGAGGAGAGGAGTGTCTGGAATTTACGAATCTAGTAGAAAAAGCCGTAGGTGAATTGAAAGAGCGAAAACTGACTGATGACTATTATAAGGAAGAGAAAGAGGGAATCGACATCGATATTTCTGAATCGGAGAATTTGTAATGACCGGTGAATTCAACAATGAGTTGTGCACATATATCCGCGCAGGATATCCAATAATAACCATTATCTCTGCTGAAGAGGATCGCGTTATTGAGAGGGTTGAAGATCTGCTCAATGATAGAGAAAGATGGAAGGTGAGAAGACCGTTGTATATTTGGTCTGTTACCCGTGGATTTGTGGACTTAGACGGAAATTCTCTACAGAACGAACACCCTTCACCTGAAAATTCTCTGATATTTGTTGAAAAGTATCAGGAACCGGCACTCTTTCTCTTTAAGGATTTTCATACCTTTTTGAGGGATGAATACAACAATTCAAGGTATGTGATCAGGAAGATACGAGATCTTGTAAAAGATTTATGTGCGACTGGTAAGTGTATACTCTGGGTAACACCAGTAATGTATCTACCACCTGAACTTGAGAAGGACGTAACCATCGTTGAGCTCCCCTTTCCCCGAGAAGAGGAATACGAAAATTATCTCGATAGTCTGATAGAGAGTGTTGAAGAGAACCCAAAGGTAATGATAGACCTGGATGATGAAGGCAAAGATTTATTAATCAAGGCATGCCAGGGACTCACCAAGAGTGAGGTTGAGAACGCTCTTGCCAAGACAATAGTAGGCCGTGGTCAATTAACAGGAGCTGACGTGGAAGCTATTCTGAAAGAGAAGGAGCAGATTATTCGAAAGTCCGGGATTCTTGAATACACAGCCACGGTGGAAGATTTTGGTCTCATAGGAGGATTGGGGATTTTGAAAAACTGGCTTAAACAGAGAAAGAGAGGTTTTACACAGAAGGCACGTGATTTTGGTCTGCCTTACCCCAGGGGAGTAATGTTGGTTGGCGTACCCGGTTGCGGGAAAAGCCTCTGTGCAAAAGCAGTTGCAGCAGAGTGGCAAATGCCGCTCCTCAAGTTTGATCTGGGGCGGGTGTTTCAGAGTAAGGTGGGTCAATCTGAAGAGAACATGCGCAAGGCACTCGCCGTTGCCGAAGGGGTTGCCCCCGCAATACTCTGGATTGATGAATTGGAGAAGAGTTTGGCTGGAACGGGTGGAGACGGGGGAGTATCAGCTCGTGTCTTTGGCAATCTGCTTACGTGGATGGAGGAGAGGCAAAAACCGGTGTTTGTAGTCGCCACCGGTAATGACATTGACAAATTACCACCCGAACTCCTGAGAAAGGGGAGAGTGGACGAAATATTTTTTATTGACCTCCCTACACCGAAGGAGCGAGGAGAAATTGTTGCCATACATATCGCCAAACATAATCGGGATCCAGCAGACTTCGACATATCTTCTATTGTAAATGCAACAGAAGATTTCACCGGATCTGAGCTGGAAGAGTTGGTAAAGAGCAGCTTGTACGAGGCATTTGCGGATGAAGGCAAGGAGCTGAGAAATGAACACCTGATGAAAGTAGCTGGAGAAATAATTCCTCTCTCTAGGTCGAGAAAGGAGGAGATTGACAAACTCCGTAAGTGGGCTGAGGGTAACTGCCGTAAAGCTGCTGAATCACGAGATTCACTTCCCTTAATCGAGGATGTAGACTCAGTAGCAAAACGCCGGGGTAGAATGATCGACGTGTGATGAGGGAAGATGCCGCGACATATTGTGAGGGTTCAGGAGGTGTTTGGGAGATAGCTCTTAGTATTGTGGATGTTGTTCCTCGAAAGGTTTTGAAATTTATTCCGACATGATGTGAACAATAAATGAATCTGTATACCGGAAAAAAGCGTGAAGAACTCTCTATTCCCGTGGCTGGATATTTGCCCAGATCCAGGGTTAACGGACCAGGATTACGGTCAGTCCTATGGGTGCAGGGATGCCCATTTCGGTGCTCAGATTGCTTCAATCCAGCTTTTCTTAACTTTGGAGAGGCTAAATTTCATACCGTCGCTTCAGTGTCAGAATGGATAGTATCTGAGAAGGCAACTGAGGGAGTCACCTTCTCCGGTGGTGAGCCGTTTGCCCATGCTGAAGGACTCTCAGCATTGGCAAGAGCGGTACAACGAGCAGGTAAGAGCGTCGTTGTCTTCACGGGCTACACAAAGGGAGAGTTATTCACAATGAATAACCGATTTCAAAAAGAGCTTTTGGAGGCGAGCGATCTCCTAATTGCAGGGCGATACAGAAAAAACTATCCAGGTAATTGCGATTTACTGTCAAGTACAAACCAAGAGTTTATTCATATGAGCAGTCGTTATATCGAACATGAATTTGAAATCGGGAGAAAAAAGGTCGAATACCTGATCAGGAAAGATGGTGAAATCTCAGTTACGGGCTTTCCTTTAGAGGCTCAGTAATTAGTGGTTGAACGAAAACTACCCATCTACTGCGTTGCTGCAATAATTCCGTAATCCTCACGTACTTGAGTACGTTCCGGTTACTTAATGATTACGCGTCTTGTGTCTGGGCATTTTTGGTTCAACCACATGGTTTCCGTTCAAGCACTAATTAAAGAGTGAGACTGGTTATAAAAAACTATAATTATCTTTTCAAGCAGGACACAACATGACATTTTTGGTAAAAACAGGAGAAAAAAGATACAGGGCTGTATATCCGCTTATCGTTAACGAAAAAGATGGTACTACCCTCGTAAAAATACCGGGTGGAGAGTTTGAAATGGGTGACGGTAAGGATGAGGACTGTCCGAAACGGATAGTAAACGTAGAGAACTACTATATAGGTGTATATTGTATAACAAATAGACAATACAAAAAATTTGTTGAAGATACCGGATACCGAGCACCAGAGGATTCCAAATTTGGTAATCCGATATGGAAGGATGGAGACTTTCCTGAAGAGTTTGCAGACCATCCCGTTGTATGTGTCAACTGGCATGATGCGGTAGAATATTGCAAGTGGGCGAACGTGGACCTTCCAACTGAGGCGCAGTGGGAAAAGGTAGCTCGGGGAGTGAGAGGTCATGTCTATCCCTGGGGAAACGCTTGGGATGAACGAAAGTGCAGGAACGCTACAAACAGAGGAGATGAGACCACCTGTCCTGTATATGGTTATCCGAAGGGGATATCCAGTTATGGATGTTACAATATGAGCGGGAATGTATGGGAGTGGTGCAAAGATTTGTCATCGGATGAAGGTTCAGCCCGTGTGCTTCGGGGAGGAAGTTGGCGGAGCGTATTTTCCTTTCGTCTACGTGGAGCTTACCGTGATCGAAGTGATCCATCGTCCCGCAAGGATTCTTACGGGTTCCGAGTAGTTCTCTCCCCACAATCAACGCCGTAAACTACGAGCAATATAGTCCGGTAGTAAAAAACCTTTTAACCAAATAAATAAACGGTAAACTATTCACATTACCTACCATCACGATAGTTTGTATAGTAGTATTTTTTTTCTTAGACATTTTGGTCTCCTATAATTACTTTTCCACAGAGGACTTTTCTTTCGGTAAAATAAGTTCGGTAATTCGCTGTAACTCAGCAACAATCTGGCGTAGCCGTGCCAAGTTCAGCTCCTCCCCATCCTCCAGTTTTTCATGTTTTTCAATTAGCTCTTTCACAGCCTTTAAACCAGCAACGTATCCCCTTTCAATTAAATTAATTTTTTGATTGAAACGGTTTTCGATAACTCCCCCAAGTCCATCCCTAATTCTTGACATAAGTTGATCTTTTGTATCTTCTTTTTTACTGACTTTCTTGATAGACACTTTGCTGCCTTTTAGATCTGCATCGGAACTCTTTTTATTGGTCGGTGGGTTAATGATTAATTTGCTAGCCTCCTTGCTGTCCTTTAGATCTGAATTTGTACCATTTTTATTAATAGTTTGGTTATTGAGTAGCTTGGCAGCCTCTTTGCTTGCCTTTAGGCCAGCGTCGGCACTCATTTGATTGATCAATGGACTTGGGTCTATTATGCCACTTTCCCATAGGAGTTTAATGGCAGATGCTCGTGTTTGAGCGATACTTTGCTTGAATGTGATAATTTGGGATCGGACCAATGGATCATTAAACAACTTGTCAAATTCATTCAGCCGCTCTCGGATCAACACACTAGATTGTTTGATTTTTCTTTTCTGGATCTCGGCGGCAACCAGTCCGCCTATTCCAGCGATAAAACCCTGGGCAGAATTTGAAATGACAGGACTTTTGTTAAAAGTGGAGGCATAATCATTTACAGCATTACCCAGTCCATTGATTGCTGTTTCTACACCGGTTGCTGCATTGGTGGCCGCAAGAGTGGAAAACGCGTCGTAGACATCTCCTAGTTTTGAAAATACTATTTTGCGTGCGTTCAGTTCGGTTTGGATTGCTTCATAATCGGTAGACAGCTGTTGAGGTATGCTCGTTCCTGCAAAAGCATGAAAGAATGCCTCTGCATCCATTGCACGTTGATATTCGTCGTTAGAAACGAAGACATTCGCAGAGCTCTGTACTGAAGCCTCTTTACCTGCAGTTCCGAGATTCTTTGCTGACTCAATACTAATCGAGGAACACCCTGCAAGACAAACAATGAAAAACGCACCCATTAGAAATCGTCTAGGGTGCTGAATAGAAAGATGTATCAATTTAATATTCATAAATTCTTTACTCCTTTCCATTTTGTGATTCAATTTAATCAACAGGTTATTTTTTCTGTATTGCCTTAGCCTGGTCACCTGAAATTTAAAAAGATTGAAACTACTTTTCGCAACTACGGTGCCGCTCCCAATTTACAAGTATAAAAATTCTAAGTATTTGTAATTAAAGGATATGAATAATAGTGAAATTCTAATATAAAATTTTGTTATAACAAAATAACAAAAATTGTTATTAATCTATAACAAAAGTCAATATGATAAACTATGACAATCGTAGAATATGGAAACTGAACAGAGCGTTATCGAGATGATTTGGAAACGTTAGGAAATAAATAAAAAGTGTTGTCGGAATGTGCGTGAAATGAAAAGTAAGCTTGTGCGCTATTTGGGCACAAAAATCCATAAAAACTGGCAGTATAAGCAACAAATATTTTAGCAATTACCCTCTCTCACATTAATGTCCTTAACGCCCGCCATGAGATCTTCATTATAAACTTTCGTGTAGATACCAAGTTAAATGAGTGTACTCTTGTGGCCAAGCAGTGCTTGAATGTGTTTTGGGTGGTCTACAGCTGGCAAGAAGTTTTGCAAAGGTTGTGTAACGTTGGCTATGGATATTATGTCCTTTTGGCTCGAATACTGCCTTTTTGAGACATTGCTTGAATCTTTTTAGCAGGTTGTTTTTTTATTGAGTTCCTAGCTTTGTTTTAAATACATACCCCTCACGATTTTTGCTCATTTTCTTTAACTCAACTATCAAATCCCGGGGTACATGAATAACTCGGACACTGGTCTCGGTTTTTGATCCAATTACTGGCATAATTTCTTTGTCAAGGTCTACGTCATCCCACGTTAAATTCACAAGTTTAGGCAGCCTTAATCCAGTAGAGAGGAACGTCAGCCAAATAATTGTATATTTTTCTGAATGATTTAGTAAATCGGTTATTTTCTTTGCTTCCAGGACACGTCTAGGTAGACGCTTTTCTTTGAAAAATTTCATGTATCGGCTCCGTGAGATTCAGCTGCTCAGGGGTATCATTTCGTCCTTTGCTCTGATCACGTTCCCGACTTGCATGGCTTCCCTGAAAGAGGATCTTTTTTCTTCTCATATACAGAGGTTCTTCATTTCTCAATTCACAAAGTTAAAAATTCAGTTGTCGATTATTTGGATTAACTAAAAAACCTTATCTCTCTACTCCCCCCAACCCTTCAATTTGCCCCATCATTGCAGCTGGGTGAGGTTTGACTTGTTTCACATGGCTCACCACTCCCCTTATCGATTATTTCAATTGGATAATTGTCATATCCAAAGCTGGTCCAAACGTAAAGATCTGTGTTTTTTTCCCCCTCTGGTATCTTAGGCAAAGACTGTATATCGAAACCTACGACGATTCCGTTCATGTCCGGAAGCACATCCAGCGTGTCATGACGTTTGCCGCGCAAATAGGCGCGGGCGTTTCGCCAAAGATGCTTCCCTTTGACTAAAAACTCGATTCGCTCGGTACATGTGTAAACCTTATCGGGAGTAACTCGTTCGATATATGGTTTTTCCGAAAAATTGAGCAATGGGTTCTCAGAGGTTATATAACGCATGATCAGATCGAGATTGTATCGCTGTGGAAGTAGCCGAACCTTGATTGCTGTACCACCTGTATTAGCAGCCAAAACCGTCTTGCCTTCATGCCAATTTCCAGCCCATGCGCGACGAATTTTTAGGGTTAGCGACGGCCACCATATAGGCACGGAGATGTCAGCGTAAATTGCGTGAGAGGCTGGAATTTGACGATATTCTAGTGTGTTAGACTTAGCATCGAGTATGGCTCTCGGACCAAACACGTAGCCGAAATGTGGTGCAGTAGTGGTTAATTTGGTGTTGACGGAGTTGCGGTCGGTATATCCGATGACAGTCGGACTACGCTCTAAAGCATCTACCATCCCTACTGCGGTTCTTGTCGCCCCGGCCCCCGCTTGGATACCAACTCCATGGACTGGAAGAGTTGCAGCTAAGGACATGGCCATTTGCAAAGAGTTGGCCGCGCTAGCAAGGCTGGAAATGCGCTGCACCCGTTCGGTAGGCTGTGCTTGGTAGGTGTAGGCTTCGCCTGCCCAGAATTCTTCCGTGCCTTTGAATTTATCCATGAAGGCCTTAGGTACCTCAGTTCTGACATTCTCCTCATCCGTATCTTTAATGATGTCTTTTGCTGCCAAAATAGCATCAACAATACAAATTTCCAACTTATCAAGAAAAGCCTCCGTTGGAACATTTATTATATTATCATTTA
Organism: Candidatus Scalinduaceae bacterium; assembly: GCA_965222815.1. GTDB lineage: Bacteria > Planctomycetota > Brocadiia > Brocadiales > Scalinduaceae > SCAELEC01. Next base: position 632,877 of record CBDCUS010000014.1, on the reverse strand, counting down.
ATTGTTTAATGGTGGATATAAAAACCTCAATCCCATGTAATGAATTAAGGGAACTGATAACTCGTTTTGCATCTGCTCGCAATAATTCCTGCTTCTGAGAACCGGCTGCATTGAATATTCGTAGATTGTTCTCAGTTACTTTAGGGAGGTACTCACAAATCCCATCAGGTTCAAGCATCTTAAGAATAGTTTCATAATCGCCAGGGTTGGTAAATAAGATTAATTCTATTTTTCCACCAGACCTTGTTGGTACATCTGATATAAAGACGCGCTTGAAAAACCCTTGTTTCAAAAGCGCAGATAGTAGACGTTCCCCTTCAATTTCCTCCGCAGTTGGCGATATCGTCCGCATCATGAGACCGTTCAACCATAAGTCATATAGAGACTGTATTTCTGCATCTGTCACCTTTGGTTTCAAGATCTCGAAGTCAAGCACACCATATTTATTCTTGACTTCACCTGGCAGCAATGTAGCATGGAACTGAAGCCGGTACAATGTGTTTCCGTTAGCATCGTGGACGTCATCAAGACGCACCTCTGACTCACGCTGGCGCAGGCGGGCACGGTAGGCGTTGAGATCTTCGAAATGTTCTTCTGGAGAGGCTGATAATTGTGACTTGCGGGCTGTCTTTGTTCCTGATGTCGTTTCAAGGTCATTCAGTATTTTCGTTGCGGATGTAATTGCCGCTGCAAGCTTTGATTCAATGCTTACTACAGGAGGGTCGGTCACACCCTCAGTTACCCCGGGAGATACGCTAGTAGGATCTAGTGCAGTGCTACCTGGATCGGTCTCAACGAGCCCTTTCAACTGATTTAGTTCATTACGAAGCTTGACCAATTCAATCTGGGACTTGGTTGATTCAATATCTTCGTTGCGTACAAAGGCAGCTCCAGTAGGTGGGTTGAATGATATTCCCAGCTCTAGAGCCAAGCTGCTAATGACTGCCAGATCACGGCTTAACTGTGGTATGAAAGTGACGTCCTTGCTTTCCCGGATTAAAACACTTAGATGATCGAGTTCCCGAACCCGATCATTTATCAAAGTCTCTCGGGAAATGACTTGAGGGTCGCCAACAAGGATAGCTGCTGTCACCTGCGCTGAAGTTTCATCTACTTTACCTACAGTGAAATCTGCATAGGGCTCTTTGAAGTTGTCACAGCCTAATAGGAAAACGGAACCTGAAAGGACAAGCAAAAGGCTTATTTTCATACAATTTTTCCTCCAATTTACACATGATTATGTGCACATAACGTGCTCTTATAGTGTAGGAATACAAAGGATATAAATTAATAAGAATTTATATATCTTAAATCATAAATTCAATCTAATAAACTATGACAATCAAGATAACGGAAACGAAATTAATCTTTAACAAATTATTGTAATTACTTTAGAAATTTTTAAACATTGTCTTGCTAAATCTTCCAATTGACCTCTGCTGTATGGGTAGTGGGAGTTGAAAACTCACTCATTTTTTATTATAGCTCAAACTAGTTCTATTGAACTGTTGGGATCATAAAGTTTGTCTGTAGCCTCATGTGGTTCTATAATTCTCCTAAGCAAAATTATTATTTCTTTTGCTTTGTTCTTGTATTTATTTTGTATTTTATAGCACACGTGTCCAAAATAAATTGATCATTTGTCTATAAGTTTAACTAATAAAGGATTTATATCTGTTTTTCTCCTTTTAAGACTTGAATTTTAACTTGGACAGCATAAACCTGTTTTAAGCCAATATCAGGCCGTAGTAATTTGATTAAAAAAGCCTAAAAGTATTGACAATAGAGGGTTTTCACCATTTGAGATAATTTGGACAGCATGTTATTGTTTTAAAAAAAAATTTTGGTTTTCTCCTAATTTGGACAGTTATGATTTTATAGTAATCTTTTTTACCTTCTTTACCTTGTAAGATGAGAAATGATTCTTTTCTCTCTTCCAAAATGGTTTTAAACTCAGCAAGCTTTTTAATTAAAGCCGAACTTCGATTTTCGAAAAAATATTTTATAGAATATATAGATGCGCGAAGTTTAATCCACGCGGATCTTCGACAAATATTTTCTTTTCCGGGCTAGCAACATTGTTTAGATATACAGATTTATACATATCATAAGTAGCATGTGAATACGCTATTGAAGCTTTAATAAAATCATGGATAACAGCTGTGCTCCATCCAATTTGAGCTTGCAGTACAAGAATTTTCCTTTCTAATTCTTCGACTCTCTCCTCAGCAGCACGATTGACAAGAAAAATTGTCACTGATGTTGCAATTATAAACGTTATCGAGAACTTTAGAGGATCCATCCACCATTCCTTAATTGGACCCCATTTATTGTTATTTGAGATTTTTGAATTCATGCTACCATCCATCATTCAATAAAGTTATAGAGACTGAAACTAGTCTATGCGAAACATGCATACACAGTTTTTTCGGTATACCATGACAAATTCTTGAAAAAATACTGCAAATCTAAAAATCATTACCAACTATCCTTTAACCCTTCAATCTTGCCTACTGATTTTCTTGGTGGTAGGGGTTAGAATTTATTTAGTTTTTATTATATTATTCCTAAATAATTGAAACCTGCGTTGTAAAAAATCAGTGTCAAAGCCTGCATTTTGAATAATTTCGTCAGAGCTTAATTCATTTAATCGGTTTAATGCTGTATCAGTAAAACCTTTTTCCGTTTCGACACCGACCAAAGTGATACCCATTCGAACCATTGACGAAAAATCACCTGTTTTTTTCATTTCGGTATAAAATTTTCGTGATTCTTGGAGCCATTTTTCAGTGGCTAGGAATCCATTATCTTTGCTAACCAATATTGTATGTAAACCAATATATCTTTCAAAGTTATTGAGAAGATTTCCATGGCGTTCAATTAGCTCAATAATGCTATGAAGTATAAGCATTTTTTGAGAAGGTATTGAATAATGAAAAGCAGACACCCTTGATGCGAATTCTTTTAATTCTTCTATTGATGAGTCTAATTGCTTTTCCTTTATTAAATTATCAATCGCTAATATAAGGTCATGACTATTTGATATTTTTGGAAGTTTAGTATTAGGAACCATCTGCAAAAGAGTAGTAAGGTATTCAGCGGATTTATCCTCTATACTACGGTTGAGCTCAAATAATTCTTTGAAAATTGACCTTGCATAAATGTGAGTAGCAAATTCTTCCTTCTTTCTGTTTAGACGGAATCCTAAATATGTAAAAATTGAACCGACAATAACTGAAACAATCGCCACGATAACAGCGGGAGTGATAAGCATATACTTACTTTCCTAAATCCTAAATGAAGTATTAATTTTTAACATTTTAAACATAACGCTTATGTCTTTTTGTGATATTTTGATAACTTTCTGCAAATCTAAAGAAACTTACCATCCATACCCAAACACTTTAACTTTGTCTATTAGTTATCTTGGGTTGTATCAAGATTCTTTCTTCATATACTATTTATAGTTTTGTGACCATATTTCAATTCCATTCGTCTGATAAAATCTGGCTCAATATTACGTACAAAGGAAAGCATACCCCTGAGTTTACTTCGTTCTTTATCAGATAATTTTCCATTTGTAAAATGATGAATCTGTGCTCTTAAAAGGCGTTTCCTTTTTCGTCCAAGGGATATAGTACCATTATTTGTAAGAATAAGTCCTGTTACCATGCGGCGATGAGCCTTCGAACCAAAAACAGTCTTCCTAGCATTGATCTCAAGTTGTGGAAATGAAAGGTGCCTTAGTAATTCAAAGACTTTTTGTAGAACCAATCCTCTTAAATTTTTCTTTTGCATTGAAAAAGTCATGTCGTCCGCATATCTAGTATAGGAAACTCTTTCTTGTAAACAGAACTGGGAAATTTCACTATCAAATGTATGCATTATTAAATTTGAAAGATATGGAGATGATGGTGCACCTATTGATAGTTGCAATACGGATTGATCCTTTGGAAGCCAGAAAAGAATTTTCACTAACCTTTTCAAATCATATTCATCAAATTCAAGATTTTTATTTTCTGCATAGTTAAGGAAATCCTTTCCTTTAATTGAAGGAAAGAAGTCTTTAAAATCGAGTTTCAGCAAATAAGGGTTATTAGCATGTGGTTCACTGTTGTTTCGAATATTTTTTCCATGAACATACCCGATAGCTGAAGGATGAATTTCCAGGAAAGATAATATGTTATGTATGACCCAGTACTGAAGTCTCTTAACTTCTTTAGCTGGTTGAGCTATTGTTCTCATCCCAGATCTAGAACGCTTAGGTACCTGATAAACTTTGTAACGGTGAGGAGAGCTTCGAATCAAATAATCTAGTCCCTCTTTTTGCAATAGTAGATCTTTTGACATTATACTCAACAACTTCGATGTCATGTTTATTCTCCTATTAGACCTTTAGATTTCATATATGATCCTAATGCCCTGTATTTTCGAATTTCTTCTTGCGAATAGTATTCTAAAAAGCCACTTTTCCAGCGATCTAAATCACGATTTCTTTCTTCTTTCACAAATGATAAAGAAAGCCAAGGGCTTTTAGAAATAGAAAGGTAATAGACGTTATGACCATATGGTTTTCTGTCAGCAAATTTAAGAGATACTAGTAAGCTTAAATATTGTTCAACTACTCGACGTTTACTAATAATGTTTAAAAGCTTTAAAATATTAACCATTTCATCAAGTGTTGCAAGTTGAACGACGCTTAACATATCGAGCATTAAAAGCATTATATGACCTACTTGATTTCTGTTGAATGCTTCGGTTTTTGGAGATTTTGACAGAATATTTTCAATCGTCTCTGCGAGATCTTGAGCATCAGAAAAATCGTTTTCATTAAGAATACCATTATCTTTGTTTAGTTTATGCCAGTTGTATATTGCGATAGGATCATACTGTTTGTTACTCTTAGCAAGTTCTTTGAGATGCAAGACTGGACCATGCCAAATGAATGATTCTTTGTATGCATCATCCTGATGCATAACAACTAAGAGTCTATCCTTAACATTTTCGAGAACTGAAAATGAACCAAGTTCTGCAATTGATCCAGGGCTTTCTGAAAAAATCACAGTCATATCTGAAAGTTCGGCGATATCTTTTTCAAAACTAAGTAAATCCTTATAAGAAGAGTGCTCAAAATAGAGGAAAACTTCTTCAGCTAAAACAATGTTTTCTTGGAACTGAAAATTTTTATTTTTTACATAGTGGTAGAAGATATCACGACATGATTGAAACATTTTTCCATTATTAGAAATGGGACCGCCGCAGAGGAAAATTAGGGATGGGAATCTGGTGACTCGGGTCTTTGTCAGATCTAACGAGGACACCCACTTTTGGTAAATATTGTTAGTCTTCAAGATGTATGCTCTTTACTTTAAGATAGGCGCGGTAGAACGTTTTGGCTTATCGGGACGGTGAGCCGGAGCGATGAGACAAAATGGGCTACCGCGCCGATAAGTGCTATCAATTCGTGAAAGTCCAGCGAAACGCCGGACAAAGCTAAATATTTGCTTATTACGCTAAAGAGCTTTAAAACTTTTTGGTATGAGCCTGTTGCACAAACCCTATTTTTCCCACAAAAGAGATGAAAGTATGCAAGAGAAATGATATACTGAGTCCATCTTCAAGAAAGGGGAAAAATATGGGTTATAATTTTATTGAGTGTAACAGAGAGCAACAGTATTTACTCCCACCGAGCTTATTGGATTGGTTACCGGAAGGAGATTTAGCCTGGTTCATACTTGACGCAGTAGAGCAGCTGGATCTGAAAGAGTTTTACAAGAAGTATCGTCGAGATGGATGGGGCAGAGCCGCTTTTAATCCAAAGGTTATGGTGAGTTTGTTGGTATATGCGTATAGTATAGGCGAGAGGTCAAGTCGTCGAGTAGAGAGTCTTTGTGAACGAGATATAGGCTTTAGAATAATAACGGCGAATCAGAAACCAGATCATTGCACGATATCGAGATTTCGCAAAGATAATGAGAAAGAGCTTGAGGGTTTGTTTACGGAAGTACTGAAGCTGTGTGCAGAAGCAAAGATGTTGAAGGTAGGAGTAGTGGCACTGGATGGGACAAAGATGGAAGCAAATGCATCATTATCATCGAATCGATCAGAGAAGTATATAGAGCAAGAGGTGAAAAAGATACTCAAGGAGGCAACAGAAACAGACAAAGCGGAAGATAAGCTCTATGGTAAGAGGAATCGAGGAGATGAATTACCCGAAGAGATGAAAGACAGAAGGAGCAGGCTCAAGAGATTACAAGAGTGTAAGGAGCGTCTGGAACTTCGTGCTAGCGAATTAGCCAAGAAACAACAAGAAAAGATAGAGATGCGAGAGAAAGAGGAATCCGAACAAGGAAAAAAGAAACGAGGTAGAAAGCCAAAGGCACCAGAAGAGATGAAGAATAAGGAGGCAAAGGGAAATATTACAGACCCTGAAAGCCGGATAATGAAGACGCAGTCGGGATATGTACAAGGATATAACGCACAAGCGGTAGTAACCAATGAGCAAATAATAGTCGCAGCAGAGTTGACGCAGGAAGAAAATGACGTAAACCAACTCCATCCATTGCTCAATAAGGCGAAAGAGAATGTAAGGGACATAGGGATAGAGAAAAGGCTTCGGGTAGGATTGGCAGATGCGGGATATTGGAGTGAGGGAAATATGGACAAAGGATTACCTGATGAACTGGAGCTGTTTGTAGCGACAAAAAAAGATTGGAAACAACGAAAGGCTCTGAGCGAACAAAAAGCACAACGGGGACGTACACCGGAGGGTTTGTCGAAGAGAGATCGAATGGAACGGAAGTTATTAACAAAGCGTGGGAAACATCTGTATAGTAAACGGGGTCAGATGGTTGAATCGGTGTTTGGGCAGATTAAAGATGCACGAAGAATAAAGCGCTTTCTCAGACGAGGGATCGATGCATGTTCGAGTGAATGGAAATTGATTTGCGCCACACATAATCTATTGAAGTTATTTCGAAGTGGCAAGGTTAATTGGTCCTAAGTTAGGAATCAGGACATCTTTTGTACAAGTAAAGCAAGATATAGTTGAGCACACCGCAGAAATTATTTTCTCCATTTACGTTTTCACTGCATTAATCATCAATCATACAAAAACTTGTAACCTTGATTGTTTATTTATAAAATGAACATTTAATTACTTTATGCAACACGCTCGTATATGATTTTAAATTATTTCGAATAATGGTGTCAATGTTTATTTATTGACGAAAAGTTAAATATACGAACTCTAAAATATTGCAAACAAGCTTTTACTCTGATAATTTTAGGAAATCAAGACTTGATTCAATTCCTATAAAGATGCACCCTTGTCCGTCTTTCAGGCATTCCCGGATGACCAGTAAGTTTTTTACGCATTTCTGATTTTTCCATTCTTATTAAATAGACAGACCAGTGTTTTTAGAAAATTATGATATAGTATAAAATTTTTATATATTACTGAGTATCTTAAAAAACTTATCAGCTATTTTCTAATTCTTTAATTTTGACCTCTTTTTCTCTATCTCAATTATTAACGTGTTGATCCTATTTTTCATTAACAAGTTATGTATGTAATTTCTGCACAACCTTCAATACTGCATATTATACAAAAGCCAGAGCAGTCATTAATGATGATTGTAACATCAGAATTGGAGGTTTACCTTAATACATTTCTTCAAATTATAACATCTTAATCTAAAGTCATACTTTTCAAGCTTAGCTTACAACCAAAACACAGAACACCTGACAAGAGTAAATGCTTAACAAGCCCCCCAGAATCGTCCACATGGCCTCCGAATCACTCACGCCTTATCGAATTGCTCAACCCACAAATCAGCTTATGAAGGTGTTTAGTGATAGCCCTTTTCGTTGCCCATAACACTTTGGATAAATCATAGAGATTGGATGATTTTTAAGTATTCAATGATAAATTAGTAAACTTCGATATTTCTCTTTATTAATTGCTTATTTAATAGCCTAAAAAAATGATGTGAATATCTCCTCTTCTCATACTCTCTTTGTAAACACTAGAGATTCACTGATATTTAATTATATAATTTACTACCAAAAATGGTGGATTATTATTACTTGTCGTACCTGAAGCAATACCCGCCGAGTCAGAACTGAAAGCGGGAATATTCAGTTCATGTATATGATTTCCAGACGGAAAAGTTGGAGCACTTCTTACTAATTGCGGCAATCCAATTGAGGGAGCATGTGCACCAGAACCACCACCAGACAAATCATGTTCGTGTATCCCATCAGTTGTTGTTGTTGTGTTCGGTGGATCAACGTTATGGGTGTGTTCAATTACAGTGTCATAAGTGTGTTCATGGTCTATTGCACCACCTGTTTCACCTAACTCACTACCTGTACCTGAATCTGCCTTTCCCAACGCAAAACGCTGGCTCATGTCAGGTAGATTAAAAGTCGTGCTACCATCACCTGAACCATAGGTTGTTCCGATAACTTGAAACAAAGCTGCATAGGTCATTCTGCTTACCTCAGATCCGTCACATGATAACCATTCAGAAGGAACAGAAACACCGCCATACATTAGAACAGTACCAGTCGGAATCAAATGCCCAGGTTCTCCATTATCACCCTTATCACCCTTTTCACCTTGGGGGCCTATTGGTCCAGAATCTCCTTTATCACCTTTAATCCCTTGTATACCCTGTATTCCTTGAGCTCCAGGATCACCTTTGTCACCCTTAGTCCCCTGTGCTCCAACAGCCCCCGCTGGTCCAATCAATGTTGCTGTGGTTTGCAGTGTCCCATCAGGAAACATAATGCCGTCAGTTCCAGGAGTTCCGCCAACATGTAGTTTTGTACTTGGATTCAATTCTCCAATACCGACGTTCCCACTTGCTGTAACACGCATCATCTCTGCCCCATATTCCAAGGTAAAGTCATTGTTTGCTGTCTCTTCCAAGTCCCAGAATACACCGTTGTTACCCGTGTCACTCAAGCGTACTGTATCAAATAGACTGACTCCCTTCACCTGAAGCTTTTCGTTGGGAGTTGATGTTCCAATTCCAATGTCCCCATCAGCGTCGATCACGAGTCTATCATTCCCACCTGTTTGTAACTTTAGGGATGTTACAGTCTGTCCAGGAGCATTTATCTTTACTGGTATATCCTCAATCAAAGCTGCTACACCTGGCGCAAGTGCACCTTTAATTGTGGTACCGTCAATTTCTAATCCAAAATCTCCACCACCAAATAGCTTACCTTGTACGGTTAATTTCCTGTTAGGACTCGTTGTTCCAATACCAACATTACCTGCATTATAATATATATTTAACTTATCAAGCAACCAATGAGAATCACCAGGTGGTCCTTGAGGCCCTGTTGCACCAATAACACCTGGAGGACCTTGTGGACCTGCCGGCCCCTGTAGTCCAGTTCTTCCTCGTGGCCCAGCTGCTCCTGTAGCACCCTGTGGACCAACTGGCCCTTGTTGTCCAGGATCTCCTTTATCGCCTTTTGGTCCGGGTGGTAGATTCGTTAACAATGAACCGTCACCTCTGAAATTGTTTGCCTTGACTGTTCCTGCTACCTCAAGCCTTTCCGTAGGTGAGGGATCGCCTATACCAACGTTTCCATTTTCCTTGATTGTAACCACTTCGCCTGTATCATCATCTACACGTATACTAAATTTGCCCAATCCTGGACCACCTATCACAAACTATTTCAAAATATCACACCTATTACCAAGGAACAAAGATCACAAATCTTTAACATGTGGGGCCTCCTCTTCTGTACCGGCTACACCCAATATATCAACAATAAATGTAACTATTCATCAAGATTCATAAATCCACATAATTCTAATTTGTAAAATCAGGCAAACCTCCCCTAAACAGAACATCTAACGCCTCACTTGATTTTACGTCATGCTTACGACACGTAGACAGGTAACTACGGATACGGCAGAAAATCTTTGCTCCATCCATGGAACGAAAACATCCTGATATTTTCTGCTGAACCTTTGTCATTCTTATATCGTTTTCACTCAAATTGTTCGTAAATGGAACAATCTTGTTATACATAAACCTCAGAACATCACCCTCATACTCAATCAAACGTTCCAAAAGATTCCGGGCTCTCGTTCTCTTTATTCTACCTCTTTTACCCTTACGACCAGCTTCATCTGGTGGAGGACACTCAACTTCTGCGTTTCTTAAAATACTTCGGTACTTTTTCAGGTATTTCTCAGACTCACTAGCCTCTAACAGACCACCCGCAATGTTAACTGCACTACTGGCATCTTCGAGTAGTGCTTTCATCTTTTTTGCCCATCGATGTCCATCCTCCTCCCACACCCGCGTTAATTCCCTCAAGTGGTGTGCATTACACAGTGCATGGTCACAGCCGTATTTATAATAAGGCTTCCAATGATCGTGGCAGAGAATCCCCTTAAACCCGGGCAATATGCCGATTGTATCCAACGCATCTTTTCCGCGCTTTTTGTGAGGGAAGAAATACGTCCACAAATCGTTTGATGTGCTATGCAACCAGTGCCTGTCACCATTGATATTAATACCGGTTTCATCGGCATGTAAAAAATCTGCATTGGTCAATCTCACTTTGACCTTTTCATCAAAGGTACCTAATAAATCGTACGCTTCCTGATTAAAGTTGAAAATAGAGCCTATGCTTACAGGTATCTGCAGTTGCTCACGGAAGTAGTCTGCTATTCTGTTGTAAGGGATCAGTTGAAACTGCGACATATAGACGGAATGTGCTTTTAAGCCAGTTCCGTACTGGACTGCTTTCTCTACCCCTTTGGGGAAAGGAGCAACAAATCTTTTGCCCTGACTATCCTCAAGTACCTGCGCCCTGTACTCTGTTACAACCCGTGAAATATCAATGTCAAATACCTGCCGTGATTCGTATCCTACTTCCGTGTATGTGCCTCGTGGAAGACTGCGTCTATCTAATTTGATAATCTTTGTATCATCAGGGTTGTCAACTTTTTGAAGCGTTACACCCACACGGCCTTTTTGACCACCCGCATTTCTCTCACCCTTCTGCCTTGTGCCTTTCTTGCGATTCGGATCACTTGACGGAGGTTTGCTGCTATTACTACTGTTTAGGTTTAAACGGTTTGCGAGTAAGGACACGACTAAAGCCAGTAGCTCAATCATTGATCTGACTGCCGGAGACATATCTTTCTCTTCTTTGAGCAATACCTTTACTTTATTGAGCGTAGCATCTATATCAATGTTGTTTATTGTCACTGGGTAGCACCTGACTGCCGAGTGGTTCAGTGACCATTCGGGCAATAATAATAGCTTTGAATTATCAATTCTGCACTATTATATCACATGCTTTTTATCCCAGATTTTTGTCTCTGTAATCCTTTTTGAGACACTTGAAAATTTTCATGGCAACTGGGGTAGCAACATACAAATCAAACACCTCCAAAGGCCTGCTACACGGCATTATCAAAGAACTATTAACCAGCTTGTTGTGACACAGAAAATTGACAATTTAGCCCAAAAACCCTGTCAAGAAAATAATTATTTATTTTCTATTTTTTCCGCTGAATAGTTACCAATAAATAAGAAAGGTTCAAACGTTTTCAAGCAAATTTCTATAGAAAATTCTACAAATTCACCAGCCACCAGTACTCCATCTTCATAATTACCTGTTTTGGGTATTGTTAATAGTGTCCCCGGACCTGCACCACTCTCATGAATCACATTTCCGTTTGTTAATGACGCAATCTCAACTTCAAGAAACGTAAGATTTCTCTTACTACTATTATTGAGCCTTACATCAAAACAAAATTTACCTTTAAACCCTTCGGGACAACCCGCAATATCAGACGTAACCTTTTGCGTACCTTCTATTGGGGTAAATGTAACGTAGTCGTTAACAACGTCCAGATTGGTTCTTTTTAATGCGTATAAGTATGCACCACCAAACTTTTCACCCACAATTATGAAGTTTTGTCCATTTCCCTTAACATCACCGGCATGAGATACAGACCAACCATCGGACAACACATCAGTGAACGTCAAGGATGGTTTCTTCGCAACACCTTCGGATGCACCATAATAAATAAATGGATTTAAGATGGAAGAACTACCAATAATGATATCCTCAAAACCGTCATAATTAAAATCTCCAATACCATCAACTGAAGCACCAAACCTCTGATTGAAACCTGGTCTGGGATTATCAATAGTCACATCTGGAGATTGCGACACTCCCTGAGACGACCCGTAAAAAATATATGCCTTTCCTTCTGACTGAAAATCTCCAAATGCCCACTGATTACCAACCAAAAGATCATCAATACCATCACCATTTACATCACCTGCAGGTGCACTTCTAATTCCAACTCCATACGGATGCGTCCAACCGATATTGATTGTTATTACATCAGATGAATTTTTATCAATCCCTTCTGATGACCCATAAAATATATAAACATCCGTGCTATTTGTAGATCCTTCCTTGTGAGGGTTTGACGCAATATCATCAAAACCGTCATTGTTTACATCTCCAATGAATGAGACATCAACGGCACCCTTAATAGTAGTACCTGAAAATGAAACAACCTCATCCGGTACTTCATTTACTCCTAAAGAAGAACCATAAAAAAGAGAAAAGTATTGAGGATCATCGCCCCCTCCGATTAATATATCTGCAAACCCATCACTATTTATATCTCCATGACGTAATGCAATTCTATGTCCGAACAAATATCCAGTAAACCCACTGGAAGGTAAAAGGGTTTTGTCCGGTTTATCACTCAATCCTTGTGAAGAACCCATAAATAAATAGACTTTATTACCAAAATCTATTGAAACAATCAGATCGTCAAATCCATCATTGTTTACATCACCAGCCGAAGAGACATAAAAGCCGAACTGATCTTGTGCTTTACCATCAGGATCTAAAATGGTTTGATCAGGCATAGTCGATAATTCGTCATTCCCGTAATATATATAAACTTCACCAGTATTAAAGGCTAACCCATCAAAAATATTATCAGCCGTCAAAATATCGTTTATACCATCTCCGTTAAAATCACCAGAAGTCACACTCCAACCACCATTTTTAACAACCGCAATTATCTTCTTGCCTGTTTCATCCGGATTCCCTGCAAGATCTTTTAGAAACAAAATGCCCGATCCCCAGAACCATTGATTATGTCTTAAATCAGATATATCATTAAAGTAATCTCCGAACAATAACCTTTCACCATTACTCTCCACACGTCTGGGTAATACCCCCAGAGGAGATTGCCATACACCCGGTAAGAATTGTTTCCAACCGGTGATTACCTCTGCACCAAGAACAATCCGATCTATTTCACTACTAATTTGTTCGTTATGAGCAGGCTCTTCCATGATATTAGTATTTAATTTTTTAGTGTCTTCTTCCAGACTTTTATCATTCATTATGATAACTTTATTGTTATGATCACCGGTTAAGGTTTCAGCTTTTTTTAGAGTTTTCAAAGGTGTTGATGGAGATAAACCATCATTTTGATCGTCACCATTTATAAGGTCGATATAAAACGTGTCCCCGTAAATTTTTTGTGATAGAAATAACGTAAATATCGAACTACAAACTATTGGCATACATATTAACAAACCAAGCAGAAAAGAACCTGTTTCCCCTTTGATCATTAGTTTGTTCATAATATTTTCTCCATATCTCCTCTTCCTTTTAAAACAAAAAACCTTACTACTAAAGACATGTAAATCAACTATCTTCGGCAGTAAGGCTATCTTTTCTAAAATCAATCAATCGCAAGTAGTTTTAAGACCCTTTACTTTGTGTCCCTTGATCGCTCAAGGTTTACCTTTTTCGGATACTCTTAAATTAATATATTATTATAGTAGGAGCATAGACAATGATGTTGTGTTTGTCAATAGGACACAGTATGACAGACTATGACAGTGCGACAGTTTTAACTCACAAAAAAATATCCCTAAAAACCCTCTATTTACTGTTCAAAGCCTTATTATTCAACCTTATATAATACTGGCCATAGGAGAATATCATTGATAAGTCATAAGCATCTATGCTATAGTGCTTTATGGTAAATCAGCAAATTTACCAGGAGAACGTCTATGGCAAGACCAAGGAAAAAAACTGCAATAAACTCACCGGAGGTAAAGCAAGTCATGCAGAACCTCGACAGCCTCTCAGACAATCCGAGCCCAAGCAACATAATCAAACTTATGTGTAGTATCATGATAGCTGATCTCAAGAACCAGATACCAGCAGACATCGTCAACAGAGCATACAAATTTGTTTCCTTAATCTACAAAAAAGTTGATACAGAAGCCTCTGATGACATTATACTTACGAGCATTTCTCGTGGAGCGATACCGAGAAGTTTAGATATGTCACACAATGAGCTAGAGGGTAAAGTTTTAGACGATAACAGCAAAGTTCAAACCAAGGATAACATATTGATTGATAAATGAGTTATTAAGCTACAACCTTCTTCGTATTAGAGGAGAAATGTGCTGAAACTGGTAAACTTAGGTGAGAAAATGGGAGATGGAGGACCAAGGTGAAAATAAGGTGAAAACAGTGCAAGGCAGATAACTCCCCTTTTTTATCAGTGAATTATTTCTAATATCCTTATTATAAACTTTCAATCTTAGTAAAACATCCACGATAATAGTGAAATTCCTTATCATTTACGAGAACGGATGTCTTTTTGAAAAACACCTCTTAATCAAATACCACTTGTCTTTGATCCACTTGTAAACAACTCCCTTTGAACAAGAGGAAACAATTAATAAACACCACAGAATCTCCAACACGGCCCTCTGGCTACTCACTCCAAGCAAAGGGTATGTTTAGCTGAAAATCGGCATTGAAAAGCGGTTTAATGATGCCCTTTAGTTTTCTCAAAGTCATGCAAGGGAATTGGGCAAATGCAGTTAATAATTACTCTGACGCTTAATGGAGAAAATAACAGGTATGGTTGTCAGATTTTTATGTGAAACGCTTTTGTCCATAGTCCTCCCCCCAAACCTTCAATGGCTACGAATAAACGATATCCCATCCAAAGTTCAAACGCAAATTTAGGATTTGTTCAGAGAAGTGTGTAATGTGCAGATAAATAATGAATGTTGAAATGAGTGGGTAATTTGAAACAGAATGGCCAATAGTGTTTCAATGATAACTTTGGTAGATCAGGAACCGTCGTAAACAAGTATATCAATGTGGTTATGGTTTTTATAGTAAGAACTACGGCATTTCAAATTTGGTGTCTTTATCTTTGACGATCAGCACTGGGCAGTGTGCTTTGCGAACAACTCTTTCGGCTACGCTTCCAATAAGAACATGTGACAGTCCAGTTCGACCATGGCTTCCCATAATAATCAGATCGATATTATCTTTCCTTGCTGTTTTGATAATTTCAACAAAGGCTTTTCCTTCACGCACTTCTGTCTTAATTCTTGGTATTTTTTTTATCTTTTTGGCTATACGGGTTAATCTCTCTTCAGCCTCTTTGTTCTTCTTCTCTGCTATTTCTTGAGGAGTTATTTGGAGTATCATGTAATGCTCGTCCCCATGAAGATGCTCCACCACATGCAACAGATAAAGCTTTGAGTTAAACAATAATGCTAGTTCCTTTGCATATTTCACTGCCAGATTACAAGGCTCAGAAAAATCCACCGGGCATAAAATCTTCTTTATTCTCATGGTTCCCTCTTTCGATTTTAGGCCACAGATTAACGCTGGATTTCACGGATTTTTTATCTGTACTTATCTGCACAAATATGTGGCTAAATTTAAATTCTTATACTATAAACTTAAAATTCTATCTCTGATCATTTGTCTTTTCCAATCAAATTACATCATCTGTCTGGGTATAATATGTTCGTCGGAAGTCTCCAAGGATAATTTCCCTTTCGTTCTTATTGACTCCAACGGTTGTAAGTGCCATACGGGCCAATTCCAGACTCGCTTCTACATGTGCAGATACAGCGCCGGATGCTCCTAATCTTCGTAATTCACGGCACTGATTCAAACTATGTCCACGCACATAAATATTTGTTTCTGGATGTGTTTTCCGTAGTGATGAAACTACCTGTTCTGTGGCATCCAAATCATTTAGTGTCACAATAATGACCTGGGCATTACTTGCACCAGCAGCTTTCAATAACTCTGGATTGCGCACATCACCATAAAAAACAGGATGGCCGTTTGCACGCTCTTTTTTGACAATTAACGCATCTGAATCTAACGCTACAAAAGGCTTGCCTGCAATTGACAAGATTTCTCCTATTCGATGCCCTACACGACCAAATCCTGCTATTACTATTGGTGCCACAGCAGGTATCTCAGTGCTTCCTATTCTCTTTATATACTGAGTTTTAATAAGGCGCTGAGCAAAATGCGCAAGCGCTGGCGTAAGAAGCATACTGAGTAGAACAACTAGTAATAGTTGTTGAAACAACTCATCAGCCATAAGATTAGATTTATTAGCTAAAGAAAACAGCACCAAGGCAAATTCACCACTCTGTGCAAGTACTAGTGCAACTGCGAAACTATTTTTTGCCTTGAGTCCGAAGAGGTAAACTATAGGGAAAAGTATCACGGCTTTTATAATAATCAATAAGCTCACGATTCCAAGTGAAAGTATGGGGTTCCCAAGTAACAAACTGAGATTGAGAGACATACCCATAGACATAAAAAATAGACCTAGCAGAAGTCCACGAAAAGGCCGGACTTCTGCCATTACCTGATGCTTGTAAGATGAATTAGAGATAAGTAATCCAGCCAGAAATGCACCCATAGCCATAGAAAGCCCAATACGCTCTGTTAATATAGCTGTCCCTAGAACTACAAGAACCGCAGATGCTGTAAAAACCTCCGGATTGCCGGAAAGAGCAACGCGATGAAGGACAGGGTGTAATAGATAACGACCTATTAGAACGATTAGCCCAAAAATAATTATGGATTCGGCCAGTGCAAGCCCAATATCTTCACCGATACTCATATCTGGCATCGTCAATAATGGCACCAAAACCAGAAATGGGACAACGGCAAGGTCTTGAAGTAATAAGACCGCAAAAGAAGTTCGTCCATATGTCGATTTGAGCAACTTTTGTTCAGTGAGTAACTGGAGAACAAATGCTGTTGAGGAAAGCGCTAACGCAGGCCCAACTAAGATAGCTACTCGCAAGGTAATATTGAAGAAAAAATAACCTACCAATCCTAGCAAGAGACCTGTGAGCAACACCTGAAGTGTACCCAGGCCAAACACTAAACGCCTCATCAACCAGAGGCGAGATGGTCTGAGTTCGATACCTATGACAAATAGTAGAAAAACAACCCCAATTTCTGAAAGGTGTCCAATTTCACTTACGTTACTGATTAAACCTAATCCAAATGGCCCAACTATTACACCAGCGATCAGAAAACCTGGAATTGTACCTAGTCTAGCTACCTGAAAAAAAGGAACAGTAATTACTGCCGCTATTAACAAAATTATGATGTCAACAAGATAGGCAGAAATCATAGATTACAATGAATGGTAATGAGATAAGAAGCACTCAAATTTATAGAATCATAACTGTTAGATAGACTGCTACTATGCTATCCAAATAAACCGGTATTTCTAAAGGAAATACAACATAACGCTTTTTATCAGACATTCGCAATCAGGGTATTATATAAAATAAGAAATAATATTGCATAATAAATATCATTTTCATTTTTGGAAAAATAACAGATATGGTTGTCATATTTTACTCTAAAACGCTCTTGGCCATAGTACCCCCTGCCCCCAAAACCGTTCAGGCCTACGAATAACGTATATTCCTCCCAGAGTTCCGGTTCGAATTTAGCATTCATTTGTATACGAGTTAAAGTTTATCCCTTTCAATATCACCATGATTTTACTTCTATTTTGTTAGGCATAGCTTCTTGTATTAATTCAATGAAAAGTCTAATCAACCCATTAAACAATCATTCTAGAGGCCGATAATTAGAGGAGTAAAAGTGTGTAAAAATTTGAAAGAAGAGTGTAAGGGGAAATTTACAATGGGGAAAAAACAAAGATCGAAAGTTAATTATTGGAGAAATATAATACTTAGGCTATTAATATTAATGACAGTTCTCTATGTATGCATCGGATATTTAGCTTCAAATCCTACTTGTGGAGGTCGGGGGAACGGGCTAACTAAACACTCGGCTGCAGAAGCTCAAATTGAATGGTTCTCAACTGCTTTAGACATGTATAATCTGGATACTGGCAAATCCCCCTCACAAGAAACCGGTCTCAACGCTTTAATATCACAGCCTGACGGGTTAACAAAGTGGCAAGGTCCCTATTTGAAAAAGAGCTATACTCATTACGAAATGGTTTTAGGTATTTGTACCAATTCTTTGAAAGTTCTCAGTCAATAAAGATGATATCTTTTCCTTGTATTTTTTGCTCCGTCTAAAAAAAGATTTACATGCTTTTTTGAATTCGTCAAACGTTTCATAGTATTTATTATAAAGAACTATTTTGCGGAAATATTTCCAAAGTCTTTCTATTAAATTCAAATTTGGTGAATACGCCGGCAGAAACACAAGCTTTACTTTAGATTCTTCTAAATACTTCATCACCTTTTTTGACCTGTAATATCTCGCATTATCACATATCGTATAAATTGACTCTGCTTCCGGATGTTTTGTTTCTATCTTTTTCAGTAAAGATATCGTTGACTGGGCGTTTATCGTGTTGCTATAACCAACTACAGGACTCATGTCTTCAATATTAATGGCACCATTGATGTTGACTCTTTTGCGTCCTGTGTTGCTCTTTAGTTCTTTAACAGTCCCTTTTTTGATCCAACCATACGCAGCTACGCTGTTGTGTTGCGGATGAGCTCCATCCATAAAGTATATATAGTCATTAGCACCTTTGGTTTCCTTTAACTCATTGTAAAATGCTACAAATTCTTCCTGGGCTTTTGCATCTGCTTTGCCGGGTACCAATTTTGGCTTCTTGTATGTATAGTTTAATCTGTGAAGCAAATCGGTCATTCCGCTTATGCTATATTTCACTTTGAATTGTTTTGAGACATAAGAAACTATTTCTTTTATTGTTACGTAAGTATGTTGATTGAGATGATTATCTAATTGCTCTAGTACTGATTTGGATAATTTGCCACCGTATCCTTTCAGATTATCACTCAATAGCGCTTTTAATCCACCGCATCTATAACGGTTTAGATAATTCCTTATTGTTTCTTCGTCAAGCAACAGGGCTTCGACTACTTCACGGATTGTCCATCCTGTGCCAAGAAGTATAATTGTTTTTATACGGTCTGCTTCTCGCTTTTTCTTAGCCGCTTTGTGTCTTATTTTCAGGCTAGATATTTCTTCTTGTGAAAGAATAAACTCTGTCATAAAAGGATTATGACATATTCAGATTCATTTGTCTCGAGAATTCTCGAATTCTTTTTCGCGACCGGTATATATACCTAAAGACCCCTGGGGAAGAGAATACATTTATAAGTCTCCTGGTGAGCATGGAAATTATGATATCATTTCTTATGGAGCTGATGGTAATAAAGGAGGAACTGGTGATAACGAGGATATTGTTAGTTGGGAAACAGAAACCAGTTCATGGAATAGCGTTTGTTATGCTTTGTGGACCATTCTCTTGTTCTAACCCAGCTTTATGAGCCTGATGCGGATAAAGACAGCATTGGGAAATCGTGAGGCATTGGTTGTGGTGGGTTAGGTCGGGCATCGCGTTACAACTTATGCCTTTTAAAGTGTGGGGGCACAGGGAGAATTTACCCTGTAGCCCCTTTACTCATTTTTTCTAATCAATTGATTTGCTAAAGCACTAACTAAGGTTTACAATGACCAAGCGTCATTGCCCACCTCGTACACACCAGACACTAGCATCATCAGGAGCGTCAGGTAAGTGAGGGTCCCACCACTCCACTTCTGTTTCCAAGATTACTGTATCGCCGGTCCTCATGTCTATGGCCCATGCTTCATTGAGCGGACTCCATAGAAACACATTAGAGGACCAGTATGTACTATCCGTTAAGTTGTTGAAAGGGTCCCCTTGACTCCAGCCACCTGTTCCAGAAGTGTCTGGCACTACAGGTGGACCCAGTCCGTAATGAATTAGGCTAAGGAGCTCCTTAATATTAGGAAGATACCAATCACCCGCTTTGGACCCGTCTGTAAGGTCTCCCCCGTTATCTGCTAATCCTCGACATGAATCGATCGCAGCTATAAAATCCTGAGGGCTAAACCGTTTAGCGTTCTTGTCCCATATTAGCAGTGTCAGATTATCAGTTACCGTACCGTCTCCATTGTCCGTAAATCGTGGGCTTGGCCAGACAACGCCTCTAAGCACCTCCCCATCGTCTCCTCCCCCAGAGACCCAGCCTTTCTGCATGCCCGTTCTCTCTACCAGTGCGGTTTGTGATCCAGTCCCCCCACTATAATTGATGATTAACCTAGGGTGTTTTGATGGATCTGCATAGTCTTTAGAATAAAAACGCGCTCCAGCTTTGTTGGCTGCACTTGGACTGAACATGGCCAGCATATTCGCAATCTCAGACGTATTCTTCTGAGCATATCTTACCTGCTCTGTCACCGTCCATCGTACCCAGCCAAAGGCTCCAGGCATTAACACTGCTGCTTGATCAGTTGTTGTGTAGTCCCCTCCAGGTGTGTTCCATGGTGTTGGGTTTTTATAGTCATTCCATGTTGCCACACCTTCTACCCAACTGGTTTGTGTCAATCTATTGACCTCTACCGTCTCGCCAGCGGGATCATTCCCTATTGAGTTATTCCAATAGTAGAGATCTAGGTAAGCGCTCTCAATAACTGCAGAGTCTTCAAGTGCTGAAAAGTCGAATGAAAGAATGCTCCTTCTTTGATAATCCACAGGTGCTTTCTTTAGCCAGATACTGGTCTCAGCTCCATAATTGTTGTCTGACGATGAACCATCACGAATATAGGTGTCTTTGGTGGAAGGTTGCACTGTCAATGAGTAGGAAGGAGCTTCTGCAAAAAGTTCCCCAATTTCTGATTCGGATAGAATGCGGTTGTAAATACTAACGTCATCGATTTTGCCGCTCCAGAACTCTTGTTGAGCAAAGTCTCCATGCGCTGTAAATCCAATCATTAAATTGACACTATTCACTACTCGTGCAAGATTGGTAGAACTGCCTTTCAAGACCCCATCAACCCACAATTCACCCTCAGTCGCTGTTTTTTTATTTATAACAACATGATGCCAAAAGTTGTCCCTGTAGTTTTTGCTCTTATCAGTAATCCCATCAAAACCGCCTTGAGAGCACCACCAAGTTACATAGCCAGCACCACCTACCTGCATATGAAAATCAGTAAACCACGTACCCTTACTAATTATCTTTTGGCCATAGCCTCCCTGGCTTCCTCCACCGTCATTCAGAAACCAAAGACTCACAGCATAAACGTCCCATGAAGGAAAATCAGGTTTTTGTCCTATATTGATGTAATCATCCACTCCATCAAAACTATAAGCACTACTTATGTCCCTAAACCTATCTGTTGTGAGAGTTGCACCAAATACAGTTCCATGGTTTCCATTGCTACTTTCGTCGTTTGCGTTCCCATTAAATGGATAGTATGCTACCAATCCATCGCTCAAATCAGCATAAATTATACTTGGACATATTGCCCTCAGACCTATAGCCACAAACAAAAACATAAGTAAGTTTCTAAATAATCCTTTGTTTCTCATTGTTATTCCCCTTTAATTATCTAAGATTGACAGATTCTCCTTTACTCTCTTATTGAGAGGAGAAATACCTAAACGTAAAAAGTTTGGTTCTAATCTCTTTTCGTATTTATGTACCCAGTTTCTACTAAGTTTTCATGTTTGGTTATCAAATTGTTTTACACAGATAAACCACATGGAATTTATATTACTACTAATTAAGAAAAAAACAATATAGACAATAGTTACATTTTGGAGGGTATTTTGTTACTATAAAAGTGTCACAATTGTGACACCAAAATATAACATTTGTGACATTTAGACGGGATTACATCTATCAGTTTAGATTCATCGCATAATTACGCTTGATATATTACTGGTGTTTAAGAGAATTGACACCAAAACTAGACTTATGTCGGTATTGTCGGTGGTTTGTGGAGGCAGACATAAAAAAACACCTACACCCCTCAGTGTATGAAGAATGTAGGTGATTGTATAATGAATCAATAAAGGTAAATAAATTGTTAGCTATTATTTGCTGCTTTCTTTTTTATATTTACGTCTTACCTCTACCCCTGCAATTCCGACTAAGCTAGTTCCTAATAATAGCAGAGTGGAAGGTTCGGGAACAGTGTTTCGGACCAAGTAAGACCCGAGCCAGTGTGCAGGTGTTGAGATTGAATTGATATTTACATTAAAGCTATAAAGTTCGTCTCCTTGTCCTTCTTGAAGGTAAATGCTCTTTGCGGTAGTTCCTATTGGGGGTGGGTGGTTGAGGGTGCCGGTTAATCCATAAATCCCATTTTGATTCGCATTGTTAGTGTGTGTGTATCCTAAATAATATCCTACTGCGTCGGTTAATCCTATATTGTTTGTACTCCATGCTTGCACTTCTGGTGTGATATTATTAGATGCAGCTATATTTGATATGAAGGTTATTGCTTCATTAAATGTTGCGTATCGCCATCCTTCGAATGATTCACCAACATCAAATTGAGAGGAAATCTCGTTGTAAGATTTGTTTATAGTACCTGCAAACGCTCGCCAATCAAGTCCCGAACTTTCATCCGTTGTGTATGTTCCGTCTGCACTAATAGTAAGTGCCTGTGCCGTAGAACTAAATAACAAAAAACCAATAACCAAGACAAGTTTCTTCATAATACCTACCCCTTTGATAAAAATATAATTGAATTGGTAGTGAACTAATTATACGCTGTTTGTCAAGAGGACAAATTATGACATAGTATGACAAAGAAATATTAAAGAAAAATCCTCCTTTGCAGATAATATTAACACTACTGTTTATAACACTTTTTATCTGGGAGGATACTAAAATGAACATCTTTACTATTAGTCAGAAAAAAAGTAATGGGTTACTTCTTACGTATTTCTTGTTACCTTTATTGACCCTCGTAAGTATTGCAGGCTTACGCTTTTATGCCGGAGAGGTTCCTAAAATTGCGCCATTAGAAAAAATGGTAGCAGAACAAAGGCAAGAAATTAATATTTTACAAACCGCGATTATTGAAATAGCAGAAAAAGCTAATATGCTAGATAGTATTTTTATAAAAAAATTCTTACTGAAGGCTCAATAAAAAAAAAGAGAACATAAAAACAAACAAGGAAAATAGCGGGCACGTTTGCTGTTTCAGTGCCAGTGATATCAACAATACGTTTAATCGCTAATATGGCATAAACTAGTAATAGACTATAAGTCGGAATCATAATACTGCCCAATGTTATCAACTACCTTAGGACCTATCACCCATCGACGATTATCATTGTAGATATTCGAATAAACATAGCCGGAGATTGTGCAGGATAGAACCCCTGTAGCCCTATATTTGTCAGCAGTAATCTTATTCGTCTGTGCCTTGTCAAAAATAAGAATGGTGTAACGTTCCAGAACGTGCCGGGAATGGCTTGGATAGGAGTTGGTAAGCTAGGATACATAAGAGGCGATAAAAGCCGTCCTGTCATGCTAGGAACTAGCGATATTGCCGTCAAGATTAAATCTAAAATGTTTAGCGCGGGGAACCTTGGCCCCGGAATAAATAGGGTCACTTCAAACGTTATGGTCTTAATCGATTTTGAATGGGATATCCAGTTATAGGCAACGAGAGAGTCAGAGGTTGTGACGGAGGCGAAGTTAAGTTATATTAAGGTGATATGATTCTTCTAAACAATTAAGACACTATCTGGTCAATAAATATACCTGAGTACTTGGATACCATTCAAAAAAATCGTGGAGCGCAGGGGGAAAACCCCTGCACTCCCTTCTTTTTCTTTTATTACCAATTCTTCTTCTACAACACAATCTCTTGGATATTTTAAATAATCAAATTATTCAAATTACCAAATGATCAAGCATCATTACCCGCCTCGTACACACCACACAAAGAGGTTGAAGCCCTTACTGATAAAGTTCAAGTTGCCATTGACGAAGAGCACGCTCCACGCGGTGGCGGAATTGTTGGCAAGGGTAGTAGACGACCAGTAGCTCGACGACTGCACATTGTTGAAGGGATCACCTTCAGACCACTGACCAGTACCTAGTGTGTCTGGCACGGCAAAATTTATAACACCATAATGAATAAGGCTCTGGTATTCTTTTACATTCGCTAGGTGCCAATCTCCCGGTACTGATCCATCGGTTAGACCTGCAGCGCCTTCTACTAGATTATTGCAGGCGCTCAAAGCAGTATTCCAATCCCGAATACCAAAACGATTAATCCCCCTTCTGTCCTCCTTATAAAGGGGGACACTTGTCCCTTGTAACGGCTCTCCGGATGTGATAGGATTTCGGGGGGATAGATTTAATTAGTGATCAACAGGGACTTAAACCAACGGCAGACCTGCCCCCTTTACTTGCACTGTTAGCTAAGCAACTGCCTAACAGGATTAAACTATGCACGAAGACACAGCTTTTAGCATCGTTATAATAGTGGTGGAGCTTCTGTTCATGGCTTCAGTTGTGGCCGTAGCCTCAAAGAAGCTCCGGTTCCCCTTTACCATTGGGCTTGTAGTAATTGGGCTTCTCACAGGGTGGATATCAAAAAACATACCCCTGTTATTTCCCTTATCCGAATTAAGGCTTACGCCGGATGTAGTGATTTTCGTCTTTCTTCCGCTGCTCCTTTTTCAGGCTGCGTTCACCCTGGATGCAAGGAGCCTCCTGAAAAATGTATTTGCCGTCTACATGCTGGCAGTCCCGGCTATCCTGATCTCAACTGCCATTGCAGGCATACTCGTTTACTATTTCCTCGGGCTACCTATATGGGTGGCCTTCCTGTTCGGCGCTCTGATATCAGCTACTGACCCGGCCGCTGTTGTGGCACTTTTTAAGGAAATTGGGGCGCCAAAGCGCCTGCATCTCCTGGTAGAAGGAGAAAGTCTTTTCAATGACGGGACCGCCCTTGTGGTCTTCAGAATCATACTCGGTATCGTACTGGCGGGCACGTTTTCAATTTCAAATATCGGCGAAGGTATGATCGACTTTATTCTCGTTGCCTTTGGCGGGTCACTTGTCGGACTGGCTATGGGGGGGCTGTTTTCCTGGCTCATAGGAAAGATATGGAATAATCTCCTTGTCGAGATAACATTAAGTGTCGTTCTCGCCCTCAGCAGCTTTATCATAGCTGAGCACATGCTGCATGTCTCTGGGGTCATCGCGACGGTGATTGCAGGGCTTACAATAGGCAGCTACGGCAGGAACAAGATCTCGCCCCAGGTACTGGGGCATATGGAGTCATTCTGGGAATATTTCGCATTCATTTGCAACTCCCTGGTCTTCCTGCTTGTGGGACTGAGCATCAACCTCACGCTCCTTTTTGAAAATATACATACGATCCTCCTGGGTACGCTATTTGTTCTTGTCGCAAGGGCAATTGCGGTATATACCGTATTTACAATTGTGGAAAGGCTCAGACTTACCGAAAAGGTGAGCAAGGCGTTTCAGACTGTCATATTCTGGGGAGGGCTTCGTGGAGCGCTGGCTATGGTGATGGTACTGAGCATACCGGAAACCCTGCCGTTACGTCCTTATCTCCTTGTGCTTACATTCGGGATTGTGCTTACCAATCTCTTTACCAACGGGCTCACCATAAAACCTTTGATGTCGGTGCTCGGGCTCATCAGCTATTCCTGGAAAGAACGTCTTGAACGTTCGAAGGCTATGCTTGAGGTAAAAGAGAGGGTACAGGAAAAATTATCGGAGTTTTCCGCTCTTGAAGGCATAGACGCAGAGATCACACTTGAAATGAGGAACAGTTACACAGTATCTATTGATGCGATCAAGGATGAACTAATAGAATTAAAAGAAAAGATCGGACACAAGAATGAATCGGATATAATCCTTGGCCATTGCCTGTATCTTGAGAAAGAGCTCTATGAAAGCCGCTTTAAGGATGGCATGCTTCGCGAAGACAACCTTAAGGACCTCTTGATAGACATAGACTGTCAGCTTGACAGGCTGCAAGAAGGAAAAGAGATATATGTCGAATCCACTTCGGGCACACTGGATAGAATAGACACTTTTAGGAACATGCCTTTCCTGGATTCTGTCTTCAAACGCGGAAAAGATGAAATGCTTGAGACCCTCTATGAAAGGGAACGGGTGAGGTTAAGCGTAAATACCCTCATCCTGAAAGAATTGAACAGAGTAAAAAAACATAAGGTAATTACAGAAACCGTTACCGGAAAGGCAGAGAAAATATACAACAAACTACGTAAGAGAACTGTCTCGCGCATGGAAGCGATATGGAAAGAAAAACCGTTTCTTGTTGAAGAGGCGGAGAAGAAACTGCTTGAGCGCTTCTGCCTTAAAACGGAGCTTGAATCATACCAAGAACTCTACTCAAAGGGATCGATTACAGATAAGGTCCTCATCGAGATGGAGGAAGATATAAGACGGAGGCTCAGCAAGCTGTAGCCTACCTAAACCCTTGCCATTACTGGTCGGGGTGGCGGGATTTGAACCCACGACTTCTTGAACCCCATTTATAAAATGGGTATTTTTAACGGTTTTTATAACCAACTGGCATTGTGCCTGTTACGACTGTAATTGTTTATTGTACAAGAAGTTAATATACACCAACTTTTCTGATAATTCCGTTTCATTCCTTTTGCTTCCGTTGGATTCGGTCACAATTTAGTCACAATTATTTTATTTAAGATCAGAAATTGTTATTTATTGACTTAACCTCGTTAGACTGAAAGATTTTCAAGACAGGCTTTACATTATATGGGCTTTTGCACCGGTTACATTAATTTAAAAAAGTGTTAATTTATATGAAGTACAAGAAGGGAGGGGGGTATGTTACCTGTTCGTCTTCATGTATTAATATTTTATCCCTCTCATAACCTGAACACAATAAAAAGGGCTTATAACATAATTCATTATCAAGAGAGGCCTCATACTTTTTTAGAATATATCGGGGAGTGAATATTTAACTCACATAGTGTGAATGAAATGGAAAAGGGGGGCAACTTTGATGTTTGATATTGGTTTTATTCGCTGCTAGTTTTCTTCACTGATTTGCCTGATCCTTTGCCCTGAGACATTGTAATTTGATGCAATTTGATTTGGTGATTCACTAGTGGATAATCTATTTGTTATGTCGAGTTTATGGCAGGGGTTTGCTAGTTTAATCATACATTATATCCTTGTTTTATGCAGTTTCCTACTGTAGTCAAATTGTAGTCAAAACGTAGTCAACTCCATCGGAATCAGTCGGACTCAACCGGAATCAGCAGGAAAAGAAATTAAATGTAAGTCCCTCTGTAATAAAATGATAGCGGCATAACAGACACAATATCAGGCACTTACAGAATATGTTAATAATGCAATGCCCTCACTCGACAAGTAAGGGGTCACTGGTATGAGAAATAAGAAAAATTCTAGATAAGACGAAAGAGGTTTAGAGATGCTTAAGGCAGATGCTTCCATAGATCAGATCCTAAAAGAGGTAGTAGAATATTTTTCGCATACTATTAATGAATATTTCTACTCTTGACGCCATTTACCATAATCCTGTACGGTAACCCTCTGTCCACTTTTAAGCAGTGAATACCTCCCAAAATCGCTCATGGCATTGAGCTCTAGGGAATTAAAGACAGGTCCATCCTTACATACCATCTGCCCGTCACAGACACACTGTCCGCAGATGCCGATACCACATTTCATATATCGCTCTAGAGAGACCTCACAAGGTATACGGTTTTTTTTGCAAAATTCGTACACCTTGAACATCATGATCTCAGGTCCGCAGGTGTAGATCATGCTGAAGTTTCGCTCCTGATGCAACTCATCTAACCTGTCAATGGGATATCCCCGCTCACCGGCACTACCATCGTCCGTAATGAAAATCGTGTTGTGAAAGCGGTTTGCAAATAGGAGATTAGACTTGGTCGTTGCTCCGTTGAGTACGGTTACATTGCCATTCGGTATACTTTCAATGAGTGTGATGAGTGATGCCATACCGCAACCACCTCCAATAACACATGCATTTTCACTACCGTTCTTTATAGTGTCAGGAATGGTGAACCCTCTACCGAAAGGTCCACGTACGCCCACGAGGTCTCCAACACTCTTGGTATGCAACTCTTTTGTGAATTTACCTCGTGCGAGTGCAGTAAATCCAAAAAAGCCGTTACCATAGTTTGAAATTGCAAAAGGTTTTTCATCAATGCCCGGTAACCAGACCATCAAGAACTGCCCGATCTTGTATGAAAGTTTTTGTTTGAAGATAAAGGTCATTGTGTCGTTGGCCTCGTTTATGACCTCATCAATCTTTACCATTGTCGGTTGACCAAACCGTATCAGTTCATCAGCCATGCGCAGCACCTCTGATCTCTTCTAAATCTTTCACGTTGTTTTCGGCCATCCAGGCCTCCATCTCTTCACAGACCTTACGAAAAACGTCTATCCCTCTTCGATAAATCCCCGTACCAATTCCAATAGCAGTTGCCCCGGCCATTATCATCTCGATGGCATGGCGACCGGTTGAGATTCCACCAACACCTATTATGGGGATCTTGACTGATTCGAAAATGTCATAGACGCAGCGAGTAGCAATCGGCCTCAAGGCATTACCGGAGACTCCACCCACCTTAAATGAGAGAACGGGGGATCGAGCCTCTATATTGATGATCATACCGGGCCCCAATGAGTTCACGGCTGTAATGGCATCTGCTCCGGCATCTTCCGCAACCTTTGCCAGGGTTCCAATACCCGGAATATTTGGTGAGAGCTTGACAAAAATGGGAAGTTCAGTAGCTTTTCTGACTACCGACACGATCTCTCTTGTGTTCTCGGGTGTCCCCTGACCAGCCAATAATCCGAATCCCGGAGTGTGAGGGCATGAAAGTGGGAGTTCAATTGCCGAAAACCGTGTATCCGACAACTTCTCTATCACACGCACAAACTCATCTGCATCTGTACCGATAACACTTGCGATCAGAGGGGCATCAACTTCTTTTGACTCAGAGAATTCTCTTGCTATCTCATCTACTCCAGGATTTGAATATCCGACAGCGTTGAGCATACCTGCTTCAAAGGTAACGACCGTCGGGTTTTTGTGCCCTTCTCGATGCGTAAGACCGACAGACTTAATCGTTACCGCTCCAGCACCATTATCAGCGACTCTTTTTAACAAAGGTCGAGAGGTGCCAAGGAATCCAGATGGCAGGATAGTTGGATTTGGCAACTTGATCCCGCATAGATCTGTTGAAAGATTTGGTCTGGGCATTGTTATGTTCCGGCAAATTTAATGCATTACTATTAAATGGTAAATAGTGGTTGAACGAAAAACCTGTGTTTGAACCAAAACTGCCCAGGTACAAGGCGCGTAACAATTTCGTAACCGGAACGTACCATTGTACTTGAGGATTACGAAATTGTTACAGAAACGCAGTAGATGGGTAGTTTTCGTATAAACACTAAATATAACAAAAAGTAATTGCTTATTGAAGAGCTATTTTTTCACACTTCATATTTGAACAAGCGATGGCACTCTTAAGATTGAAACTCTTCATAAAATATTGACTTTTCTGAATTAATATGTAGCTTTATAACATTATGCGAGTATTAGGTATTGACCCGGGCACAATTATAACAGGATTTGGTGTGGTAGAGGATACGGGGCACCGCTTAGCACTCATAGATTACGGTGCAGTAAAGAGCAGGAGGAGTGATCTCTTTCCCGATAGGCTTAAGAGAATCTATGAGGGATTATCTCTTGTTTTTGAAAAGTATAAACCCGATCATGTCGCTGTTGAAAAGGTTTTTTATGGGAAGAGTGTAAAGGCTGCTATCAAAATTGGAGAGGGGAGAGGTGTTGCGGTTCTGTGTGCAGCTCTGGCAGGTGTCCCCTTGTCAGAATATTCCCCCACAGTCATTAAGAAATCGGTAGTCGGTGTTGGGAATGCACAAAAATCACAGGTCCAGGAGATGGTAAAAATTATTTTACATTTGTCAAAGTTACCAGAACCCCTAGACTCATCCGACGCTCTTGCAATTGCCATCTGCCACTGTCATAGAAAAAAACTCGATGATTTGATTAACAGGTGATTTAACCTTGACACGCATGTACAGGAAAGACTATAATCCCGGTCTCTATAAGGTATTATGCTATATTATTTTAATTGTTTTCTCTATTTTTTCACATTCAACGATATACAGCATATTAAATGAGTACACAGATAATCGGTGGTAAGAGTCAAACGAGCACGGTGACAAATATACTTTGCGATAACGCATTTTCATCACATGTTGGACTGAGATCTCTGAAAGAAACCAATACAAAGGGTATAACAATAGCGGAAGCAATTACGAAATCCAGGGTCATGATTGAGGCACTTCCCTACATTCAGTCCTTTAAAGGGAAAATAGTCGTAATAAAATTTGGTGGCAGTGCCATGGTTAATATTAACACATTCCTCAGTATTTTACAAGACGTGGTCTTTATGCAGGCCATTGGTAT
Organism: Candidatus Scalinduaceae bacterium; assembly: GCA_965222815.1. GTDB lineage: Bacteria > Planctomycetota > Brocadiia > Brocadiales > Scalinduaceae > SCAELEC01. The sequence goes on along the minus strand of CBDCUS010000014.1, from coordinate 602,178 downwards.
GAAACCTATAATCGTTCATGGAGGTGGACCGTACATAAGTGAAGAGATGAAGAACAGGGGGAAGGATCCCGTCTTTGTTCATGGATATCGTGTTACGGATAAAGAGACTCTGGAAATAGCAATTGATGTACTCGTTAATCGAATAAGTTCTTTAATTGTCAACAAGATAAAAGAGATGAAGGCCGATGCCGTTTGTGTCTGGAGTGAGAATGCGAGCCCTTTAAAGGCTAGAAAATATGTAGTAAAAGAGGACGGTAAATCCCAGGAGCTTGATTTCGGTTATGTGGGAGAGATGACAGGAATCGAATACGATACGTTAAGTGGATTGTGTGATAGTGGTCACATTGCCGTCGTCCCTCCAATAGCTGAGGGTGCAACGGGAGAAAACTTCAATGTCAATGCTGACAATGTTGCATGCTTTATCGCTCGCTATTTGAAAGCGGAAAAGCTGGTATTTATTTCAAATACCCATGGGATATCAACTGATCCCTCTAATCCTGAAGTATTTGCATCGACACTGCATGAGGATGAGGTGTATGGGTTAATTGAAAGTAACATAATTAAGGGAGGTATGCTGCCTAAGGCAAAGGCCTGTATATCCGCTTTGACCGAGGGTGTAGGGAAAGCACATATTATTGATGGGAATATTCCCCACTCTCTCTTACTAGAGATTTTTACTGACAAGGGAATCGGAACACAAATTATTGTTTAATCAAAAAGAGCTATAAGACTTATGCCTGTTTGCAGGTTTGGGTACGGGATGAGAGTTAGGTAAGTTAATTTGAACTGAGATATCTTGGTTCTCCATTCAGTTTATTCAAATCAGATGACCTTCCAAAGTTTCATATGAAGAGAGAAAATATACAAAATGATTGGCGGAGAGTATAAAACGGATGAAGAGTGAAATAATTGAGCAGTACGATAAATATATGATACCAAATTATATTCGTAATCCCATAGTCTTTGTTCGGGGAGATGGGGTTCATGTCTGGGATGAAAATAACCGGAGATATCTTGACCTCTTTTCTGGCTGGGCCGTTAGCTCTATAGGACACTGTAATCCACATGTGACAAAGGCAATTCAAGAACAGGCAGCGACATTAGTGCATATGCCGAACATATATTACACGAAACCTCAAGGCCAGTTGGCAAAATATATTTCGGAGAACTCTTTTCATGGACAGTGCTTTTTCTGTAATAGTGGGGCGGAAGCAAACGAATCGGCAATAAAACTGGCGAGGTTACACAATTCGCAAAAAGGTAAGTACAAAATTATTACGATGGATGACTCGTTTCATGGGAGGACTCTCGCAACGATAACGGCAACGGGCCAACCGAAGTATCACAAGGGCTTTGCACCTCTTTTAGAGGGGTTTACCTATGTACCCTTTAATAGCGTGAGTGAAGTGGAAAAGGCGATCGATGATAAGACCTGTGGTATAATGCTTGAACCGATCCAGGGAGAAGGAGGTATCAATATCGCTGATCACGATTTCATGAAGCAGCTGAGGAGAATTTGTGACGAAAGGGAGATACTTCTTATTGTAGACGAGGTACAATCTGGAATGGGCAGAACGGGGAAATACTTTGCCTATCAACATTACGATATTGATCCAGACATTATGACACTTGCAAAGTCTCTTGGAAATGGAACAGCCATAGGCGCAATGGAGGCAAAGCCAGAGGTGGCTAAAAGTCTGTTACCGGGAACTCACGCCTCTACGTTTGGTGGAAATCCCCTCGCTTGTGCAGCCTCAGTTGCCGTCTTTGAGACTATTCAAGCAGAGAATCTCCTCAATAATGCGATAGAAATGGGGAAGTACGCTACTGACATACTTACAAACTTTAAACACGAACTACCATGCATTTCGGATGTACGGGGTATTGGCCTGATGATTGGAATTGAGCTTACGATCCCAGCTTCAGATGTTGTCAGGAGGTGTATGGATGCAGGTTTGCTGCTCAACTGCACCCATGAAACTGTCATCCGGTTTATGCCACCGTTAAACGTAAAAAAAGAGCACATTGATGAAGGCCTGGATATCTTAAAGAGTGTGTTAAAAGCGTGATATAATAATATTAATTGGGAAAAGGGGTTAATACGAGAAGAGCGAATCCATCCACTGCGATAAGTTATTTGTTCTTCTCTTTCGGATAAAATAGAGATGGAGAGTAAAAACCTGGTTACAATTGCGGATCTTTTAGTTGGAGAAATTGAAGAGCTGTTTGCATTGACATCCCAAATGAAAAGCTCCTACAAGAACGAACTGATTGATCACTCCCTGGCAGGCAAAACGCTTGGAATGATCTTTGAAAAAAGTTCAATGCGAACACGGGTCTCTTTTGAAGTCGCAATGACTCAGCTGGGTGGACATGCAATTTATTTAACGAAGCAGGATATTAATCTTGGTGAGCGAGAATCTATTAAAGATGTTGCAGCAATCTTGTCAAGATATGTAGATGGTATCTCCATTAGAACCTTTGCTCATGAAACAGTAGTTGAATTGGCGCGCCACTCTACCGTACCCGTTATTAATGCCCTTTCCGATTACACACATCCCTGTCAAGCCCTTACCGATCTCTATACGGTAAGAGAGAAAATCGGTACACTTGACGGGGTGAAAATCGCATTTGTTGGAGATGGAAACAACGTTGCAAGATCTTTGGCTTTTTTGTGCGCAAAACTTGGTGTTTCGTTTCAGATTGCCTCTCCAGAGAATTATGAGTTGCAAAGTGAATCACTGGAAATAGCAAAGGGAATAGCAAAATCCACTACCTGTATAGAACAAGAGAGAGATCCGTTTGATGCGGTTAGCAATGCGGATATCGTGTATACCGATACATGGATTAGCATGGGGAGCGAGGCAGAGGCCGAAACCAGGCGGAGTGACTTTAAAGATTATCAGGTAAATGGTTCATTGCTTTCTGCTGCGAAACCGGGTGCCTTTGTGATGCATTGCCTCCCAGCTCACCGTGGAGAGGAGATAACCGATGAAGTTATCGATGGTCCAAATTCAATTGTTTATGATCAAGCTGAAAATAGATTGCATCTTCAAAAAGCCCTATTAAAGCTTCTTATTTGTGGTAAAACAAAATGAATATTAGGTTGTAAAGATAATGCGAAAAGACGGCCGGAGACCAGATGAACTACGTCCCGTAATAATTGAGAGAAATTTCACTAAATTTGCACAAGGTTCTGTGTTAATAGAATTTGGAGATACTAAGGTTATCTGTACCGCTTCCGTAGATGAGAGTGTACCCAATTATCTAAAGAACACCGGTCAAGGGTGGATCACCGCTGAGTACTCACTCTTACCGGGCTCTACTTCGAAAAGGGCTTCTCGAGAGGCATCCCGTGGTAAAGTGAGTGGTCGCACCCAGGAAATTCAACGGCTCATTGGTAGATCACTGCGCTCTATAGTTAATTTGTCTGCCCTTGGTGAGAGGACTATCTGGATAGACTGCGATGTAATTCAAGCTGATGGTGGGACACGGGTGGCTTCGATAACAGGTTCGTATGTAGCCTTAAGGGATGCTATTGATTGGTTGAAGAGAAGCGGAAAAATTGTTACCGAACCGATTTTGGACAGCGTTGCAGCCGTAAGCGTTGGGATCGTACATGGTGAGTCCTTGTTAGATCTCTGCTACGAAGAAGATTACGAAGCTCAAGTTGATATGAATGTGGTACTAACGGGAGCTGGTAAATACATTGAACTACAGGGTACGGGAGAAGAGTACGCTTTCTCTGATGAAGAACTCTCTGCAATGATACACCAAGCGAAGCAGGGAATTAATCAACTAACAGAGTTGCAAAAGAGGACGATCAATGAATAGTTGCAGGAATAAAATACCTTTTAAAAGGCTCACTGTGATTATTTAAGACACTATGCAGAAAAGTATCGTAATAGGGACGGCAAATCAAAAAAAGAGAGGGGAAATTAAGGAAATTCTTTCTGGAATTTCGGTGAAGTTGCTGGATTTAGAGGATTTCGAAAATGTTCCTGATGTTGTTGAAGACGGCGCAACTTTTGAAGAGAATGCTACGAAAAAGGCACAAGAACTTGCCAAATTTTGCAAGATGTGGGTTATGGCAGATGATTCCGGGCTAGAAGTAGATGCCTTAGACAAACGGCCCGGTGTTTTGTCATCTCGTTATTGCGGTAAAGATACTGGTTATGAAGAGAAATGTCATCGACTGTTGGAAGAGTTGAATGGGATTGCCTTTGAGAGAAGAACGGCCAGGTTTCGTTGCTCTATAGCTCTGGCAGACCCAAATAAACTACTATTAGTTGTTGAAGCGAAGTGTGAGGGGCTCATAGCCACCGCGCCTCATGGAGCACATGGTTTTGGATATGATCCTATTTTTTACGTGCCCCGGTATGGACAAACATTTGCGGAATTGAAACCGGAGGTAAAAAACCGCATAAGCCATAGGGCGTTAGCTTTGAGACTTTTTGGTGAGAAATTGATGGAACTTGTGAACTGAAATTTTTGTTATTTCTCTATTCACGTTCTTATCAATTTTGTATTTTTTGTAAATTTTTTTGAAAGGAGTGGTTACATAATGTTTAGATTTAAATTAGTTGCTTTAATCTTATTTGCAGTGTCCTCTTTTTGTTTGGTAAATACGAGTGCATTTGCAGTAGATACAGATACAATATACGCTGAAAAGTGTGAGATGTGTCACGGTGCAGATGGTAAAGGCACAAGCCAGGGCATTGATTTTGGTGTTCAAGACTTTACGAATGCTGAATGGCAAGCTGAACATACGGATGAGGAGTTTATACACTCGATTACGAATGGGAAAGAAGAGAATGAAAATTACATCCCATTTGGAGATATGCTGTCTGAAGAAGAGATTAAGGCTATGGCCGCATATGTGAGAAAATTTGCACAGTAAAAGTAAGCGCTTTTACTTGCTATCACTAAAATCCTCTGCCTTGCGAGAGTGTTGCACTGCAGAGGATTTTAATTTATGAACGTTTTCTGTTTTGTACACCCCGTTCCAACGCCATCCATCAGACAAACGTCTGTCGGATGGCGTTGGAACGGGAAAGTATAGTTTTAGAGATCTCTGTAATATCTCTTTTCTTAAGAGGAGCCTCTTTTGGATGTTCATTTAATACGAAATTTTAGTATAATAGCCCACATCGATCATGGCAAGTCCACCCTTGCAGACCGCCTTTTGGAAAAGGCGGATGCCGTAAGTTCAAGGAAACTCCGAGATCAGATGTTAGACAGTATGGACCTTGAAAGGGAAAGAGGTATTACCATAAAGGCAAGTGCCGTTTCTTTAGATTACAAAAAAGATAATTCGGTTTATACGTTAAATCTCATCGATACACCTGGACACGTAGATTTTAGCTATGAAGTATCACGTAGCCTTAGTGCATGTGAGGGGAGTTTGCTGCTGGTAGATGCGTCTCAGGGAATTGAGGCTCAGACCCTGACAAATGTCTATTTGGCAATGGACAATGATCTTGAGATCATACCGGTACTCAGTAAGATCGATCTTAAATCGGCACGACCAAAGGAGGTTGCGGAAGAGATGGTCTCCATCCTCGGTATTGAGGAAGACGAGGTGCTGGAGGTGAGTGCTAAAACCGGATATGGTATAGACGATGTTTTCGACGCAATCATTAACCGTGTGCCTCCACCGAAAGGTAAGATTGATGCACCGTTACGTGCATTGATCTTTGATTCTGTTTATGATGATTATCGTGGTGTTGTTATCTACCTCAGGATAGTTGATGGATCAATCAAAGTTGGCGACACGATTTTCATGATGAAAACGAGAAGATCATTTGTGGTGAGTGAGTTAGGATTGTTCAAACCGGAGATGACCTCAAAGGAGAAATTAACTACCGGAAGTGTTGGATACTGCATTGCCAGCATAAAGTCAATTCATGATGTACATATTGGTGATACCGTTACCTTTGAGAAACAGGTTGCTGAAGTTGCCTTACCTGGCTACCGGCAGCCCCTACCTATGGTGTATTGTGGGTTATACCCTGCCAATAATACCGATTTTATGCCTTTAAGAGATGCAATAGAAAAACTGTGGCTTAATGACTCCTCGTTTACCTTTGCACCGGAGACATCACAGGCACTCGGATTTGGCTTTAGATGCGGATTTCTTGGGCTTCTCCACATGGAGATTGTTCAGGAGAGGCTTGAAAGGGAGAGCAATGTTGGATTAGTCCAAACAGCTCCAACGGTAACCTATGAGATACTCACTCATAATGATACAAAAGTGATGGTCGATAACCCAGAAAAATTACCCCCTATAAATACGATAGATGAATTTCGGGAACCGATAGTAGAAGCAAAAATTATACTTCCTGCAGAGTACATTGGATCAATTATGAAACTCGCAAGTGAGAGAAGATCAAAATATAAGAGTACCGAATATCTCAGTGAAAAGAGGGCCATTCTGACGTATGAAATGCCATTGGGTGAAATTATATTTGACTTTTACGATAAACTAAAGTCATCTACCAGAGGGTTTGGTACATTAGACTATGAGTTCAAGGGCTATGTGCCGGAAGATCTTGTGAAATTGGATATTTTGGTTGCAGGCAATAGGGTGGATGCCCTTTCATGTATTGTACATAGAAAAAAGGCTGAAGCAAAAGGGAGGAGTTTGGTAAAAAAGTTGAAGGAGGATATCTCCCGCCATATGTTTGAAATTCCCATCCAGGCCGCAATTGGAGGTAGGGTTGTTGCGAGAGAAACGATTCGTGCAATGTCCAAAAATGTTACTGCAAAGTGCTATGGTGGTGACATCACACGAAAACGCAAACTTCTTGAAAAGCAGAAAGAGGGAAAAAAACGAATGAAAAATGTTGGGAATGTCGAAATTCCACAAAAAGCTTTTCTCTCTGTCCTCAGTACTGAAGGATAAATTTCCTTTCTTAATGATCCACCATTGAGTATGCTATGGTACCCTGTAAAAGGCTCTACAAAATAAAAAACAATTGAAAGTTTCTAGAGGAAAGGGGAGATTTTTCTCAATATTTGCTATGTCAAAGGTAGAACCTAATATGGAAATGAAAAACGAAAAGAAAAAAGAGAAGAAGAGGAAGGGGTTTGTCCGCGAAAATCTTGAATCAATTTTGATCGCAATATTCCTCGCTTTTATATTGAGAATCTTTGTTGTAGAGGCATTTAAAATTCCTACAGGTTCAATGGCCCCTACTTTGTTAGGTTTGCACAAGGTTGTGAAATGTCCGAACTGTTCATGGAAATTTGACTGTGACCATAACGCCAGTTATATAAAATGTCCCAACTGTTTTTATAGCATACGAATGTCTGATTATCGAAAGAGCGGGGGAAATAGAATACTGGTTAATAAGTTCATATACGATTTTGGTAAACCGAAGAGGTGGGATGTCACCGTTTTTATCTTTCCCTATATCGATGTTGGCTGCAGATCGTGCGGTTTTTTTTCCCAACAATCTATGATTTGTAGAAAATGCTCTGATACGAGTCTTAAAAAAGAGAATTTTATTGATGCCAAATTTAACACGTTTAAAGGCTACCTGGGATTGGAACAGTACCATAGAGTAACGTGCAAAAGTTGCGGTGTTGAGGCAAAGGTCGTCTGCGAACAGTGTAATTCAACCAATACTCATGTTGTAAGAAAGAATTATATTAAACGAATGATTGGGTTGCCGGGTGAAAAACTTCAAATTGTCAATGGTGATATTTACATTGACGGGAAGATACAGAGGAAACCTGAAGGTGTACAAAATAAACTTTGGGTCCCCGTTTTTGATAGTAGGTTTCAAGCAAAACAGGAGATTGTAAAGGTCTGGGATATGAACGAAAGCTTTTGGAATAAAGAGAATGAGGAGTTACATTTAACAGTACCCACCGGTGAGGATCTCTTCTCCTATGCAACCTTTTCAAGGAAAATTACCGATACCAATATTTACAACGGAAGGACTTCTAACGCTATAGATGGAGACATTAAGGTTTCGTTTGATTTGGTTACTTTGCGAGACAGCGGAGGGGTCTCCATTATACTTGAGTCAGGAGATAACGTGTATGAAACTTTTATACGATCTAAAAATGGAAAACAGATATCCTATCTGAAAGGATCGGATTTGAACGTCATAGAAGATGCCGAAGTTTTCGTAGATCCAAATAGGACGCATAGGATCGAATTTTCCCATGTTGACAGGAGTCTTTCAGTAAAGTTAGATGACGCGATTGTCTTTTCACACACATTTAAAGTTGATCTAACAAACGTCGACCGTCATACATTCAGCAGTAAAATTAAAATTGGTGGCAGCGATACCGAATCAATTTTTAAGAATATTGCACTTTTTCGAGATATTTATTATGCAGATTCAGGTCAATGGGGTACAGAGGAGATCGTAACACTGGGAGAGAAAGAGTACTTTGTGCTTGGTGATAATAGCAGAAACAGTAATGACAGTAGATTTTGGAAGTTTGTTCCTGAAGATAGCTTGGTAGGAAAGGCATTTATCGTTTTTTGGCCATTGAGTACTATTAATTTTGTAAAATAAATTCTGGATAATCATGAAACTACTGCAGGCGATAGAGTTAGTAAAGACATACGGAAAAAAGAACGTTGTTAATCATGTGAGTTTCGAAGTTCATGCTGGCCAGATAGCCGGTCTCTTAGGACAAAACGGTGCGGGAAAGAGCACGGCTTTTTCGATGGTAATTGGTATGATTAGGCCAAGCTATGGAAAGGTTTTTTTCGGAGGAGAAGAAATTACCCATTTGCCAATCTATATGAGAGCGAGGTTGGGGATGGGATTTCTTTCACAGGAGCCATCTGTTTTTCAACGCTTAACTGTTGAGGAGAACATCCTCGCAATTTTAGAAACACTCAAATTTGATCATCGGGGTAGGAGGAGAAAGCTGAATCAACTCTTGGGTGAATTGGGACTAACCCATTTATCGAAAAAACATGCAAACACCCTTTCCGGTGGGGAAAGAAGACGTCTTGAAATCGCAAGGGCAATGTCGACTTCACCCTCATTAATACTTTTAGATGAGCCGTTTTCCTTCATCGATCCAATTGCTGTTGCTGAAATTCAAGATATTGTTTTGATTCTGAAGGATAAAGGGATTGGTATCTTGTTAACAGATCACAACGTGAGGGAGGCCTTGAGTATTACAGACCACTCTTATATCATCAGCGATGGATCTATTGTAACAAGCGGCAATACCGCAAAACTTGTCAACGATCCGTTGGCAAAGAAACTATATTTTGGTGAGAAATTCCTAACGAACGATATTAGACCTAAGGAATCTTTTAAATCATATAGCGGAGATAGTAAAAAGAAGGGGAAAAAGGGGGATCAAAAGAAGAGTTTACACAAATTATGATTTAAGATGTTATGATTATGCCTGAACTGGGAAAGTTGTTTATCGTTATCGGTATTTTACTGATAATTGTTGGTCTTTTTTTTATTTTGGGAGAGAGAATTCCATTTCTAGGTAGATTACCCGGAGATATAGCAATAAAGAAGAGGGATTTCACTTTCTATTTTCCACTCACAACGTGTATTGTTATCAGTATCATTCTTACTCTTATTTTTTGGATTTTTGGCCGTAAATAATTTTGTTGATTTACATGACACTCCCGTCAAGGAGGTTGACCTTTAGGGAGAAGCAGGATTTAAGAGATAGATGTCTACGATAGTGATAACCATCAAAAATATACTCACAGATCCGTTAACGGTAAAGAATGCCAAATTAATTTTTGACAAATCGTGTGGTTTTACGAGTGAATGCTCGTAGAAGAGCATAATTCCAACAAAGCAGACGGCTATAATATAGATAATACCCAACTCGGTAAAAAAGGCAAATGAGAAGAGAACAAGTAACATAAGAAAGTGCAACAAAAGTGCCAGCTTCAGAGAGTTTTTTACCCCTAACCTTTGGGGTATCGAATGTAGTTTCGTTTTAATGTCGTGCTGTACATCTTGGCATGAGTATATAATATCGAATCCAGCAGTCCATAGAAGAACAGCGAGAGCCAGAACAAATGGGGCGACTTCAAATTTCCCTCTTATCCCAACCCATGCCCCTATTGGGGAAAATGCCAATCCCAATCCTAACACGAAGTGCGATAGGTTTGTAAATCTTTTTGTGTACGAATACCCAAAGATAATGATAAGGGCTAATGGTGATAAGAGGAGGGAGAGCCTGTTTAACCCGGCAGCGCAACCTACGAAGAGCAGTGTACATATAATGGTAAAGATCCAAAGAGTAGATTTACCAACAGAATTTTGTAAGTGAATGCGATAAACCGTCCTGGGATTGAGGATATCGTACCGTGCGTCAACCAGTCTGTTAAATGTCATTGCACAACTGCGGGCCATAATTAACGCGCAAATGATTAAAATAAATTGATGCAGTGTGGGTAATCCGTTCGCGGCAAGAAACATACTCATAACTGCAAACGGAAGTGAAAAGATGGTATGGGAAAACTTGATCAGTGTTAAGATTGAACTGAGTTTCGATATGATACCCGCTTGCTGGTTATCATTCGTACCTTCACTATCCGAAATGACTAGTTGCTCTTTCATAGTGTATAGTTAATGGTAAAACAGGTTGAATAACAAAATAATTATTGATTGATACCATTTGTGATCACATTTTACCCATAATACCATCTCATTTCTCATTTTCAAGTGTTACTAAAAAATTGAAAAATTCTTCAATGCCATTATGACAGAAATAAATATTTGTAATAGAGTTGAACGCCAAAGTGGCAGAAGACAAACGGTTTCCTGTGTATACGTAAGGCATATTGTACTCATGGCTTATGCTTATGTTGCGTCTGGTAATTATTCAATAGAATAGTATTGGCATTTTGTTTGCGTGTTTTTTGGTGACGATAGTTTCCTTTTTTTTATATTAAAAGTATGATAGGAAAATACATTTTCTGTGGTCTGGAGTAGCAGGATAAATCTCTTTTTTGCTAGTATGATGCATTTGTTAAGACATACAAAAGAAGACTTTAGCATTCTGATAACCGATGATGATGAAAACTGTCTCTATAGTCTTAAAGATATTTTTGAACCAGAGGGTTATGTCACCTATTTGGCAAGTTGTGGAAGAGAAGCGGTTGAAATTGCGAAACAGAAATATCTTCACCTCTTAATCTTAGACATTCACCTTCCAGATTTTAGTGGTTTCGATACCTTTGAGTTTATTAAAGAAGAGAAGAAGTCTATAATGCCTTGCATCTTTGTCTCTGCCGATACTTCAAAAGAGTTAAAGATGGGAGCGATCGAAGCAAATGCATACACACTGATTTACAAACCTATCAATAAAGAGATGATAAAGTATGCAGTTGAACAATCCTTAGAGAAGTTTTATAGGTAATAGTTTTTGAGAAATAATTTTGGAGAAAGGATGGTAAGTCTGAACATGAAAACAAAACCGATTGGAGAAAAAATATTAATTAAGAGGCTTGAATCAGTAGAAAAGACTGCTGGCGGAATCGTTTTGCCCGATTCCGCAAAAGAGAAACCGAAAGAGGGTACCGTCATTGCTTTGGGAGATGGAAAACTTTTGGATAACGGCAAGAGGTCAAAGTTTCAAGTCAAAAAAGGGGATACCGTTGTATTTTCTTCTTATGCTGGTACTGAAATAACGATCGACAATGATGAGTATCTGTTGATGAGTGAGGATGATATTCTTGCCATAATCGATTAAATGATTTGGGTAATTGAAGTAATTATAGATCTCTGCGGTATAGGAGGAAACGAATGGCTGCGAAGAAGGTTGTTTATGGTCAAAATGCAGGAGAAGCCATCAAGGTAGGAATTAGTAAATTGGCTGATGCTGTTAGGGTAACAATGGGACCCAGGGGAAGAAATGTTATAATCGAAAAAAGTTTTGGCTCCCCAACAATAACGAAAGATGGGGTAACGGTTGCGAAGGAAATTGAATTTGAGGATGCATACGAGGATATCGGTGCAAAAATGGTAATAGAAGTTGCATCGAAAACAAACGACACATCAGGAGATGGTACTACAACTGCAACAGTTTTAGCAGAAGCTATATATAGTGAGGGACTTAAATGTAGTGTTTCAGGTGCAAATCCTGTAGGTATTAAGCGGGGAATTGATAAAGCGGTCTCATCCATAATCGAAGAGCTTGGTAAAATGAGTATTCCGGTCAGTGGTGATAAAGAGATAAAACAGGTAGGTACAATTGCCGCAAATAATGATGCTGAAATTGGGGAACAAATTTCTAATGCCATGAAACAGGCGGGAAAGGATGGAGTAATAGCTGTTGAAGAGGGAAAGGGTCTCGACACTACAGTCGATCTCGTTGAAGGTATGCAGTTTGACAAAGGGTTTCTCTCACCCTATTTCGTTACCGATGTAGAAAAATTGGAAGTAGTCTTTGAAGACCCTTATATTCTTTTGCATGAGAAAAAGATTTCAACCTTAAAAGATCTCTTACCATTATTGGAAAAGATATCAGAAACGGGAAAATCATTGCTTATCATTGCAGAGGATATTGAAGGAGAAGTTTTAACAACCCTTGTGGTTAATAAGATTCGAGGAACACTAAAGTGCGCGGCTGTAAAGAGTCCCGAATTTGGAGATAGAAGAAAAGCCATGCTCGAAGATATCGCCACGTTAACGGGAGGCACCGCTCTCTTTGAGGACCTGGGAATAGACCTTAGTAGCATAAAGCTTTCTGATCTGGGTAGAGCAAAAAGGGTCGTTATCGGTAAAGAAAACACGATGATTATTGAGGGAGATGGCTCGAAGAAGGCAATTCAAGGGAGAATTGATCAGATAAGGAACGAGATCGAGATGACGACCTCTGACTATGACAAAGAGAAATTGCAGGGAAGGTTGGCCAAACTTGCAGGAGGGATAGCCAAAATAAATGTAGGTGCTGCAACTGAAGCTGAGATGAAGGAGAAAAAGGCACGAATAGAGGACGCGATGCACGCAACAAGAGCTGCTGTTGAAGAAGGAGTTTTACCGGGTGGAGGAGTTGCACTTTTAAGAGCAGAAAAATCCTTAGAAAAAGTAGAAGGCAGAGCTGACGAAGATGAAAAGATTGGAATAAACATTATCCGCAAATCGTTGTCAATGCCGCTTGAACAGATTGCTACAAACGCTGGTTGTAATGGAAAATTGATCGTCCAAAAAGTCAAAGAAGGGAGCGGTAATTTTGGTTACGATGTTGCCAAAGAGGAGTATACCGATTTGGTTAAAGCGGGAGTGATTGATCCAACAAAGGTAGTTCGGACGGCTCTCCAAAACGCAGCCAGTATTTCTGGATTGTTATTAACGACTGATGCAATTGTCAGTGAGATTCCAGAAAAAGAAGAGAAGTAAGAGATGCATACTCTTCGAAATAGTTAAACAAACAAAGTAAGAAAAAATGCCATCCGTAACACGGATGGCATTTTTTTTATAACCTTTATGATCAAAAAGCAACCGTTACTTATCCCAGAATGCAAAAATATTAGCGTAAAAGAAAAAGTATATTTTCTTTTAAGGTGGGAGAGAACAGTTCAAATTATTACGGGTTTGCATTGATTAAGTACAAACAAGTTTCAAGATAATAGTGCATAAGGAGGGGGGAGGAAAATAGACGAATGGCAAAAAAACAGAAAACAGAAGATATCTATCAAAGTCCACTGGCCGGAAGATACGCTAGTAAGGAGATGAACTATAATTTTTCAGACCACCATAAATATAGTACCTGGAGAAAACTCTGGATTGCGTTGGCAGAAACCCAACGTGCACTTGGAATTAAGGCGATTAAAAAAAAGCAGATTGATGAAATGGTGAAATACCAAAGCAACATTGACTTTTCCAATGTCATGAAGCATGAACTGAAAGTTAAGCACGATGTGATGGCACATATTCACGCTTACGGAGATCAATGTCCAACCGCAAAACCTATAATCCACTTAGGTGCAACAAGTGCTTTTGTGCAGGACAATGCAGATTTACTATTGATTAAAAATGGTCTTTCTATCTTATTAAAGAAAATGGTCAATATTGTCGATTCACTCGCTGTTTTTGCTAGAGAGAATAGAGATATCATTACCTTAGGTTTTACCCATTATCAACCAGCTCAGCTTACAACAGTGGGGAAACGTGCATGTTTATGGATTCAGGATTTTATTTTTGATATAGAAGATATCGAACATCGAATGAATCATTTAAGATTTCGGGGTGCAAAAGGTACAATTGGGACGCAAAATAGTTACATGTCCCTTTTTGGGAACGATGATGAGAAGGTTAAGCTCCTCGATAAAGAGATTGCCCATAAATTGGGATTCAGTAAACTTTTTTCAATTACGGGACAGATATACCCGAGAAAAGCAGATAGCCAAATTACAGATGTTTTGTCGGGTATAGCTCAATCTGCACAGAAGTTTGCGAATGATATACGGTTATTGCAAAATTTGAGAGAAATTGAAGAGCCGTTTGGTCAAAAGCAGATTGGATCATCTGCTATGCCTTATAAGAGAAATCCGATGCGGTGTGAAAGGGTTACGTCATTAGCGCGTTATATAATGTGTAATAGTCTTAACTCACAGTTTACGAGCGGATCGCAGTGGTTAGAGAGAACGCTAGATGACTCTGCTAACCGGCGGTTAGTAATACCCGAGACATTTCTTGCAACTGACGCAATGCTAAACATTGTACTGGGTGTTACCAGGGGATTGGTAGTCTATCCCAAGGTGATTGAACAGCGTGTGAATCAGGAATTACCCTTTATGGCTTCTGAAGATATCCTCATGGAATCTGTTAAGGCGGGTGGTGATAGGCAGAAGATCCATGAAAAGATTCGTTTGTACTCTATGGAAGCGGCAACCCGGATAAAAGAAAATGGGGCAGATAACGATCTTTTGGAAAGGATTCAGAGTGATAAGGAATTTGCTAACATTAAAGATAAAATTGTGAATATTATGAACCCAAAAAATTTTGTCGGTAGGGCGCCGAAGCAAGTCAACGAATTTATTACAACCGTTGTTAAGCCGGTACAGAAAAGGTACAAACAGCATCTTGGTTTAGAGGCAGAGTTTAAGGTATAGTGAGAAAGAATTGGTATGAAGTCATTGGAATTCGTCCTAATAACTGACAGAAAAGCGTGTATAGGCGATCTCAGTAATTACATTGTTCAAGCCTTATTGGGAGGTGTGACAACGGTTCAATTAAGGGAAAAGGATTTAAGTACTCGAGATTTATATATGTTGGCAATGAAACTACGAAGCATAACAGAAGAGCATGGTGTAAATCTGATAATAAACGATAGGGTAGATATTGCACTGGCAGTTAATGCGGATGGTATCCATCTCGGTTGGCAATCATTGAGTGTAGGTTTGGTTCGGCAGATGGTAGGAACTGACAAAATAGTTGGATTTTCAGCACACAGCCTAGATGAGGCTCATAATGCAGCTAGAGAGGGTGTAGATTATGTAACGATAAGTCCGGTATATCGTACATTGAGTAAGGAGCCCTCTACAAAGTTACTGAGTGTGCATGAAATGAAGAGAATAAAGGAGCAGCTTTCAATTCCACTGATCGCCCTGGGGGGGATTAATGAATGTAATATCAAGGAGGTATTAGAAAATGGAGCAGACGGTGTTGCTGTAATCACCGCCCTCCTTCGTTCTTTAACGCCCAAACAGACAGCTGAAAAAATGTACAGTATAATTAAAAACTACACGGCCTCCATTGGGAGGTCAAATTTTGGAGGAAATAATGATGGGGTTACAAGAAAATTTAAAATTTAATGAAAAAGGTTTGATTCCGGCTGTTATTGTTGATATAGGTGACAATCAGGTGTTAACCCTCTGCTATATGAATGAGGATGCCCTTCAAAAGACGATTGAAACGGGCAAAATCCACGTCTTTCGCCGTTCAAAAAACAGGTTGATGCTCAAAGGAGAGACTTCAGGCCATCTACAACATGTGAAAGAGATATACTTTGATTGTGAAGGAAATTCACTTGTTTTTAAAGTTGAACAAAAAGTAGCAGCGTGCCATGAGGGATACAAATCATGCTATTTTAGGAGATTTAATCAACAAACCAATGAAGTTGAAATAGCGGAAAAAAGGATTTTTGATCCAAAGGCCGTATATTAGGTGAGCTCTACAATTTCGTAGAGATAAATTAAAAAGAAATAAACTTGAAAAGGACATTTCTAAGTGTTATATTTACTAATCAGTAATGTGTTGCGGCTATGGGAGGAAGACAAAGCTTGAAAAATCTGTTAAAGTTTGTCGGACTCATTTTTCTCTGCTTTATATCCATGGGACTCATGACTGGATGTTCTGAGTTGGAAGCCCTACGCAAAGCAAACCATAGACAAGCAATTACTGTTCGTGATCAGTTATACGAAATAGATAGTTTGACAGCTCAGTTGAGGAAGAGCAGAGCTTTTGCTGCATCGCAAAAGAGCGGCCTTTATAAGGTGCCAATTAAGGAGATCCGTTCCGAATTAGGAAACCTAGTAGAGTCTATTAGCAAGAGTGCCACGCTTACCTATACTGATGAAGGGGCTGTAATTCAACTCCCCGAAGAGTTGCTGTTTGACTCAGGGTTTGCTGTATTAAAAAGAGATGGCGATGCAGCTTTGGAGAAAATTGCAGAGTATCTAAGGGAAAAAAGCTCACTGATGATGAGGATCGATGGATACGCAGCGCGAGACCCAATGGTGAAATCTAAGAATCAGTGGGATTCGAACCACCACTTCTCTGTAGATAGAGCCCTTAGCATTTTGCACTATTTTATTAGCACCGAGTCCATTAATCCACGACGGATGTATGTAGCCGGTTACGGTCCGCAAAAACCTCAAACCAAGCACCAACTAGGAGAGAATAGTGCGCAACAGGGGAGGGTAGAGTTTTGTATCTTCCAATGAGGTAGTGGTCGACTGAGTGTTGTTATCGTTTGTGTTTCCATAAATATTAGAAAAATAATTTCTTACATGTACTTGAAACCTTTTAGAAGGGTGGAAAATGTGTAAAGATAAAGGTATTTGGGTAGAAGTACGGAAGTATGTCAAAAGCAGCAATTTCAAAAGTAGAAAAGAGTAAGAGTGAGAGTAAGACATGGCAATTCCTGTGTTCTGTCAAGCTTGCAGTAATCATCATCATAATACTTGCCGTTTCTTGTATTTTGGGTACGGTTATCCTTCAACAACTGACACCCGAAGAGTATGTCGCAAGATACGGTGAAGGGCTCACAAAGTTTTTTACCATTGTTCAGTTTACTGATGTATTTCACTCCTACTGGTTTGCCTTCCTTTTGCTTCTCTTGTGCGTAAACCTTGGTAGTTGTACTATTAAGAGATGGAGAAATACGGTACTTCAAATTGGCTTTCTCCTCACCCATATTAGTATTATTCTTATTATGATTGGCTGTTTTATCGACCTCCAACTGGGCGAAAAGGGTGGTGTAAATGTTTATGAAGGCAAATCGGTAAACTACTATCTAAGACGTGGAGATTATAAAAAGATTCCTCTGGATTTTGAGGTACACCTTGATGATTTTATCATTGAAAAGCACCCACCGAAATTTAGACTCATTTCCTATGTGAAAGATAAAGATAGTCAAGTTCCTCTTACGGTTAAAGTTGGCAAAAAATATACCATTAAGGATTCCAACTACTCAGTAACCATTAAGGATTTTTATCCTGATGCGGAATATACCCAAAAACCGATAAATATTTCCAATGACCCCGTTAACCCCGCAATATATGTTCAAATGTTTGGGTCTAACGATATTACTGCTGAGGGGTGGCTGTTTGCTAAGGGCCTTAACTGGTACAACGATTCAGAACGCAACATGAGGGTTGAGTACTTCTGGGTGAACAGCGATGCGGAGTTTGAGAAGCTTACGAAGACCATTGGGAAGGGTAATCAACCTACGCTTGGACTGGATCTGGAAGATCAGGACATTCACAAAAAAGTTCCGATCGAAGTGGGGAGCGTCTTTGAAGTGGAAGGAACCGAATATAAGATCGAAATTAAGGAGTTTACTTTAGATTATACGAATCGTACAAAACCACTGAAAGACCAGGCTTTTAGCAACCCAGCTGTGCGGGTTGAGATTAGTGGACCTCAGGGTGTAGACTCACGTTGGTCATTCTCCAAATATCCTGACTATTGGGATAAGGCACACCAAACAAAATATAAGGATGTTCGGGTAACGTGTAATGTCCCGGACGATTTCACCCTTGCATCGAACAGAGTAAGAATTGTTCAACACAAAGAGGGTTCAAAAGTGATCGCTTATATTGAAGGTGATAAGGTAACAAAGATCGTCAATTGGGAGGTTGGTAAGAAGTGTGAAATAGGCGGAACTGGATTTCAGTTGAGGATTGCAAAGTTTTTCCCCTCCTATAGCGTTCAAAATGAGGTCACCAAGAAATCAGATACCATGAACAAGCCCGCTCTCCGTGTTGAGATTGCTGGTCCAAGAGGTAAGGTTGATGATTGGATACTTGGGCAAACACCAGCAAAATGGTATCCAGACAACAATTTCGCACTTTTGTATGAAAAGTTCGGCATGGAAATAAAAGATTTTAAAAGTAAACTCAGGGTTATTGACAATGGAAATACCGTTTTATCTAAAACCATTGAAGTTAATGACCCTTTGAAATATAATGGGTATGTTTTTTATCAATCGAGTTATGATCCAGAGGGTGGACTCTATTCTGGTCTTCAAGTAACAAAAAATCCCGGTATAGTCGTAGTCTATTCCGGATTTATTATTTTGTGTGTTGGTGTAGTATTTATTTTTTATCTAAAGCCATTCTTGAGGCGAAAATCAAAGAAAAAGGAAGAGGTGAGTCAGATATGAATTTCATGCTGAACATTACTTTTTATGCATTTATTTTAGGGATCATTGCATACATCGTCAGGGAAGTTTGGAGGACGGCGACTATGCGTATTATTGCTCTCGGGGTTATGTCAGGCGCCTTTATACTCAATACAATTTTGGTGCTGATGAGATGGTTTGAGGCAAATCACGCTCCTATGTCGGACAAGTTTGAATCTTTCGTCTTCTTCGCCTGGAGTATTGCACTTGTATATCTTATTATGGAACTTGTTACGATCTTTATCGTACGGGTTCATGGTTCACGGCTGGGTATTATCGGTGCGTTTCAGTGCCTATTGTCTGCCCTTTTTTTATACTGTGCGATTGGGACAGACAGCACCATAAGGGAATTGCCACCTGCCTTACAGAGTAACTGGCTGGTAATTCACGTAATCAATTACTTCATATCATATTCTGCTTTAAGCATATCGTTTTCAGCTGCAATTATTTACCTGATCTATAGGGCCATTTACCACGGCAATACACAGGAGATTGTTATGCCCGGTGCAGACAGCAATTTAGGTAAGGATGTTACCTTTGACAAACTGGCCTATATATCCGTTTCGATTGGCTTTCCATTTTTAACTGTGGGCTTAATCACAGGTTCTATTTGGGCAAAAGGTGCTTGGGGAACATACTGGGGTTGGGACCCTAAAGAGATCTGGTCTTTAATAAACTGGCTTATTTATCTGGCATATCTACATTTACCGTTGATTTTGCCAAAAACAAAGATCTCAAAAGCGTTTCGGCCTGTATTGCTTTCGATAATATTGCTTGTCGCTTTTCCTACCGTTATTTTTACTTTTATGGGTTTACACAAGCTTCCGACAGCAGGTACGAGTGACCATATCTATGCGGAATAATTAAAACAGATTTTTAGAATTGTGCGGAATCGCAATTTTTTAGATGGGTCTTGGATGTGTCTTTGCTTTAGCACAAATCTATTTTAAATTCCCTGCTTATAATTCTATAAGCAGGGAATTTTGTAATTTCTGAAGTGTATGCTCATCCCCACCGTTTAGTGTGATGGGCAGAAAGTCTTAAAATCTTTTCGGTATCATCTCTCGTTTTTTGAAGTAATTACATTGCGGCTATGAGTCTTACACTTTGGCATCCGGTTATCGTCTCAATTAACTCTTAATGTGTGTCTCAAGTCTCAGATATCACTCCGTTTTACAAGTTGAATATGCTCCTCATAATTATCTACACAATGAGGAGTAAAAAGCCAAACTACTCTTGACAATTAGAGTTGGTTACAACTTCGTGGGTATAGAAATAGTGGACTGGATAATTCAACATCTGTGAGAGGATAACCGAACAACGTATCCTGTTCATAGAATTGTGATCGAAACCTGAGGGACGGAAAGGAGCAGTTACCTGAAAGATGGAACAGATAAGGGTACACGTCTTTGTGGAGGGGAGAGTTCAAGGAGTGTTTTTCAGGGCGGGTACAAAGGAGAAGGCTTGTCAGTTAGGTTTGACAGGTTGGGTGAGAAACTGTAAGGATGGACGTGTTGAAGCACTCTTTGAAGGGGCAAAAGCGAATGTGGATAAGGCTCTAGAGTGGTGTAAGAGAGGCACACCCAGTGCAACAGTGTCACATATTGAAGTTAAAGTCGAGCAACCAACAGGAGAATTTAGCTCATTTACTATTGATACAGAATCATTGTGAAGAGATGATCGGGATAAGAGAAAAGAGTGATGGAATCGTAATACCCATAAAGGTTCAACCGAACTCGAGTCAAGAAAAAATAGTGGGAGAGTACGGCAGCCAACTTAAAGTTGCGGTCTCGGTCCCTCCTGAGAGAGGAAAGGCAAACAAGGCCATTGAAAAAATCATTGCGAAATGGCTGGACAGAAAGATTTCTGATGTCAACATTGTCGCGGGAAAAAGATCAAAAGAGAAAGAAATATTTGTCAGCAATATTACTAAAAGAGAACTAGAAGAGTTCGTTTCCTTCTTGGTTCCCACAGGTCAGTAACAAGAACGAAAAAGTTTTACTGGAGTGAGAAGTACGATGAGGCCATTCAGGTAGATGGGAGAGCCAATTTAATGAGCTATAAAGATACAATAAATTTGCCAAAAACTAAATTCTCTATGAAGGGTAACCTCGTGCAGAGGGAACCTGGCTTTCTCAAAAGTTGGGAATCACAAGAGTTGTATGCTCAAATTCGTAAGGCTCGATCTGGTGCAAAGAAATTTATTCTGCATGACGGACCTCCCTATCCTACTGGTGATCTCCATATTGGTACCGGATTGAACAAGATTCTCAAAGATATTATTGTGCGGTATTATACGATGAGGGGCTATAATGCCCCGTATGTTCCAGGTTGGGATTGTCACGGTCTTCCAATTGAGCATAGGGTTATGCAGGAGATTGGAGCTAAAGCAAAAACTATGGAACGAACAGAGATAAGAAAAAAATGTAAACAGTATGCAGAGAAATTTGTAAAGATTCAAATGAAGCAATTCAAGTCTTTGGGTGTGTCCGCTGATTGGGACGCTTCATATCTCACATTTACCCCACAGTATGAAGCCGGCATAATCGAGGTATTTGGAAAACTTGTTGAGAAGGGCTACATCTATAGAAAGTTAAAACCCATACACTGGTGTATGCGTTGTGAAACAGCCCTTGCTGAGGCGGAGCTAGAATACCGTAATGAAACGAGTCCATCAATCTATGTTAACTTCAAGATTAATGATGATGTTTCTCACATTTTCCAGGATGTCGGGGATGAAGATGTGTTCATCCTGATCTGGACAACCACTCCCTGGACACTACCGGCTAATCTTGCAATAGCCTTGCATCCAGACTATACCTATCGAGCTGTTCGATATCAAAATCCCAAAACAGGAAAGAGCGAAGTAACCATAATTGCCGATAGCTTGGTTGATTCGATTATGAGTCTACTGAAAATTGAGAAGTATGAATTGCTTGGGACTACAACTGGTATCTCTCTGGAAGGAGTTACCTATCACCACACGATGATGGAAAGGTCTGGATCTATCGTTTTGGCCAGCTACGTTACCCTTTCTGATGGTACCGGATGCGTACACACAGCTCCTGGTCATGGTCAAGATGATTATTTAACAGGCTTACGTTACAACCTATCTATTTTGAGTCCCGTTGATAAATCAGGTTTTTTTACCGAGGAGGCCGGGAGCTTTGCATACCAGAAAATCACCGAGGGGAATAAATCAATACCAAAGAGATTAGAAGAACTTGAACTTTTACTGTTTCTGGATAAATTACAACACTCCTATCCACACTGTTGGCGTTGCAGGGAGCCGGTAATTTTTCGAGCTACTGAGCAGTGGTTCGTGAGTTTAGACCACTGCGGTCTCAGAGAACAGGTTTTAGATCAGGTGAAAAAAACGAACTGGTTACCACCCTGGGGAGAGGTGCGAATGTCTAACATGATAAAGGACCGTCCAGATTGGTGTATCTCCCGACAGCGATCCTGGGGAGTACCTATCCCTGTCTTCTACTGTACGAATTGTAAGGAATCGCTTTTAGATGCTGATGTTGTCTACTACGTACGTGATATGTTCCTAAAGTTTGGAGCAGATAGCTGGTTTTATAAAAATGCTCAGGAGTTTCTGCCTCAAGGTACAAAATGCTTAAAGTGTAATTCAACTAAGTTTGAAAAAGAGAACGATATTTTTGATGTATGGTTTGAATCAGGTTCAAGTCATCACTCTGTTCTCCATAAACGTGACGATCTCTCTTTTCCAGCAGATATATACCTAGAAGGAAGCGATCAACATAGAGGCTGGTTCCAGCTCTCATTGCTTCCTTCAGTTGCTGCATGGGGATGCGCACCTTTTAAGACAGTATTGACCCATGGATTTGTCGTTGATGAAAAAGGAGAAAAAATGTCCAAATCTCTTGGCAATTTCGTATCTGTTAGTGATGCCTTAAAAGAGTTGGGAGGTGATGTTCTCAGATTGTGGACAGCATCAATGGAGTATAGAAGTGAAATGAATACCTCCCGTGCCATTATTGAACGCATGTCAGATTCATACAGACGGCTCAGAAACACTTTTCGATACCTTCTTGGAAACATCTGTGATTTTAATCCAAAAACAGATACTGTTGAATACGCAAAACTCTGGGAGATTGACAAGTGGGCATTACTCAAGACCGAGAAACTCATTAATTCAGTAACATCATCTTTTGAGTTATTGCAATTTCACCGAGTATATCACACAGTCCACAATTTTTGCGTCGTTGAGATGAGCTCTTTTTACTTTGACATCCTGAAAGACCGATTGTATACATTTTCGAAAGACTCTACTGAAAGGAGAGCCGCTCAAACAGTTCTCTTTAGAATCAACAATGTTTTGGTCAGACTTTTGGCTCCAATTCTTGTCTATACTACAGAAGAGGTCTGGATGGAGACAAAATATGAGAGTAGCAGTGTACATTTGGCAGATTGGCCAGTAACAAATGAAAAACATGTTAATGAAGGGTTAGAAGAGAGTTGGGACAAAATAATCAAGATAAGGTCTGATGTTGCACGAGAACTGGAGAAAATGAGATCGGAAAAGAAAATCGGGAATTCCCTTGAAGCAACGGTTTATCTCTACACAAACGACAACGAACTTTTTCAGTTTTTGGAGAAGTATCTCAGTGACTTACCCATGATCTTGATCGTGTCAGAAGTGGCAATTCGCGATAAACCTTTAGATACGGCAAACGTCGGGGAGAATTTTGATATTTTACAGATCAAGGTCGAAGTGTCGGAGAGTAACAAATGTGAACGATGCTGGAATTTCCGCAAGGAAGTAGGTAAGCTTGAAAAACATCCAACCTTGTGTAAGCGATGTGCAGAAGTTATTGAACGCATTAATGTTTGATGTCTCCTAGGTGTATTTTACCTAAAAAAATACATTACCTCAAGTTGCTTGCTTCTGATATTTTGGTAATAAGATTTTCGATTAATAAGGGGATGTTTACATTACAATCAAGATATTCTATTGTAAGCAAAAGTTCATTAATTATCTTCATGATTGTTTCTTGGGAAAAGAGGGTACTTTGCAACTTGAGAGAATCTGTGTGGTTCGTATTAAAAATAGGTAGGCTTTCAAAGTCTTCTTTGTCTCTTCTCATGATTTTAAAGAGTAAGAGATCACGATAATAACGTAAAACACAATTAAGAACATACCGAAGTGATTGCCTACCTTCTTCTAATGAACGAGAGGGTGTTAGTGCAGAATGAACAAACTCCTCAGCACAAGAAAGATTCTGTTCCTTGTTTAAACGTAATATTCGGTTTATCACATCACTGTTTTTTTGGAAATGGGCTCCATTAAGCAATGTACAAGCCTGCCCTAAACTCCCACAGCAGTAATTGGCTGCCCACACTATCTCATCGCTCTCTTTGCTAAACTTCTTCATCAAATACTCTTTAATTACTCGCGTCTGGATAGGTTTGAACCTTATTACCTGACACCGGGAAATAATCGTCTCGTTTAAACCTGAAAGTGAATTAGTGATAAGGATAAAGAGAGTATTTGATGTGGGTTCTTCAATGGTCTTGAGTAAACAATTTGCTGCCTCTTCATTCATTTTTTCCGCATCTTTAATAATAAAAATCTTGTAGGATAATTCTACGGGGCAGAGGCTTGCCTTATACTGGAGGTTCCGTATTCTCTCTATTTTTATAAATCTGTCTCTCTTATCTAAGATCTCCCAATGTATGTCTGGATGATCAAGAGCATCAATTCGATCACAATTGTGGCAGGCGTCACAATGACCATTTATATTCTTTTTACAAATAAGGGCTTTTACAAATTCTTTTGTAAAGAGAGATTTTCCTACACCTGTCTGTCCAGTGAATATGTATGCGTGCGTGAGATGACTGATTTCAATCGCACGTTTAAAGTAATTGATAACATGGTCTTGCGATAGAATAGTATTGAATGACATTTTAAATGAGGTGTTAAAATGGTGGTTATAATACCTCTATTCCGTAATATGTTGTCGGTATAGTCACATTCTTCAATTCGTACCGTATAACGGTATCATAAAAGGGTAAAAAAAACAATTCATTAAAAAGTTGAGTGTTTGTTAGATTATATCTAGGGCAGTTCCATTGTCAATATTTTATGATATTGGAGGTTATTCCTTTTCACAACAGCGTTTATAGCTAATTCATATGGCTAAATATTGCTTGACTATGGAATTTTAGTAATATAGAATCAGGCCTTATTTTACACAATCCTATTGTTGGTTTTGTAGTCAAAGGAGGTGATTTTCCATTAATGACATACTAAGGAATCCGGCAATATTTTATACTTTATTGCCCGTTTGTGTCGTGATTGGATTTTTTATCTGTCTCTTGTTTTTTAAGCTGAGACGGATCGGTAATGAGAGAACATCCAAGAACATCATAAAAGACGCAAAGTCGCAATCTGAAGTCATTATCAAGAATGCTGATATTGTTGCTAGGGAGGAAATCTATAAAAGAAGAGAAGCCTTTGAAAAGGAGTCGCAAGAGACAAAGCAGGAATTGCGCCATCTGGAACGTCGGTTAAGTAAACGTGAGGACAATCTTGAGAGGAAGATAGATCTCTCAACAAAGAAGGAAAAATACCTTGAGAACTTAGCCTCGAATTTGTCAAATAAGGAGAGAGAACTCAATAAGAAAAAGATAGAACTTGATGATTTGATACAAGAAGAGAAAGGAGCACTCCTAAGAATTTCAGGTTTAGAAAAGGAGAGTGCTGAAAAACTTTTATTAAGCCGTCTTGAAAAAGAGATGGAACAGGAATGCGCTAATCTGATTGAAAAACAAACCCAAAAGGCGAAAGAGACTGCTGAGGAAAACGCTGTTTCTTTGATTTGTACAGCAATACAACGTTGTACCGCAAAAAATACGCTTGAAAATGTTGTAAGTAATATTGAATTACCGAGCGATGAGATGAAAGGTCGTATAATCGGTCGGGAAGGGAGGAATATTAGAGCATTTGAAAAGGCAACGGGAATAGATGTTATCGTAGATGATACACCAGGAAGCATCGTGCTATCAGGATTTGACAGTGTCCGAAGGGAAGTTGCTCGTGTTGCCATAAAGAAATTAATTTTGGACGGTAGGATTCATCCAACACGTATTGAAGAGGTTGTGAAGGACACCGAAAAAGAGATTGAACAAATAATTCTGGAAACGGGAAAACAGACAAGTTTCGATCTTGGAATTTTAGATTTGCATCCAGAAATAAGCAATTTGATTGGTCGGTTACGCTACCGTACTAGCTACGGACAGAATCAACTTCAACACTCAATAGAAGTATCACAAATCATGGGTATCCTGGCTGGTGAGTTAAATCTCGATTCGCAGTTGGCCAAAAGGTGCGGACTTCTCCATGACATTGGTAAGGCAGTGAGTGGCGATGTTGAGGGCACCCACGCGTTAGTTGGGGCCGATATTGCCAAGAGATTGAATGAGAAACCAGAGGTGGTGAATGCGATTGCGTCACATCATGAAGAGGTTCAAGTTGAAACAGTATACGCAGTTTTAGTAAATGCTGCCGATGCTATATCGGCAAGTAGACCAGGTGCAAGACGCGAAACGCTTGAGAAATATATTAAACGGTTGGAAGAGCTACAAAGTATTGCACTGTCCTTTAATGGCGTTGAAAGTGCATATGCAATTCAGGCCGGGAGAGAGGTGCGTGTTATTGTCCACCCAGACAAAGTTGGTGATGATCTTGCTGCAAAAATATGCCATGATGTTGCTAAAGGGATCGAAGAAAAGTGTGAATATCCGGGTGAAGTAACTGTTACGGTTATTAGAGAGAAGAGGATTGTTGAAAAGGCAAAATAGGTAGAGTTGTTAAAAACATTGCTAACAACTCATAAAAAATTGAGAAATAAAATGTACTTAGACTATGATGTCATTGTTATCGGCGCAGGCCATGCCGGATGCGAAGCTGCATTGTCCTCTGCAAGGATGGGAATGCGCACGGCTCTGCTTTCTATCAACTTAGATACTGTTGCCCAGATGTCATGTAATCCTGCCATCGGTGGCCTTGCAAAAGGGCAGTTAGTACGGGAGATAGACGCACTTGGTGGAGAGATGGCAAAGGTAATCGATGAAACGGGAATTCAGTTTAGGTTGTTAAACGCCAGTAAAGGACACGCCGTTAGGTCTCCCCGTGCACAATCTGATAAGAAACTATACCAGTTTTCAATGAAGAGAAGACTAGAGTCACAAGATAACCTTTGTTTGCGGCAGGACACCGTCGATAAAATTCTCGTTAAAAATGAAAGGGCTTTTGGACTTATTAGCAAGAGTGGCATCAGATATCATGCAAAAGCGGTAATCCTTACAACTGGCACTTTTTTAAACGGACTTATACACATTGGAAGCAATACGGTTAAAGGCGGTAGGGTGAGTGAACCTTCATCTGACACATTGTCAGACGATTTGAAAAGTCTTGGCTTTAAGATGGAGAGGCTCAAAACAGGGACATCTCCTCGCCTGAATGGTAATAAAATTAATTATAACATTTTAAGGGAACAAGAGGGAGATCCACAACCTACCGTATTCTCATTTTCCACTGTTAGAATTCCTCAAAGACAGGTGAAATGTTATATAACCTATACGAATGATGTCACCCATAATATTGTTCTGTCAAACTTAGATCGGTCACCCCTTTATACTGGACAAATTAATGGAATAGGCCCACGTTACTGCCCCTCCATCGAAGATAAACTTGTCAGATTTCCTGACAAACCCAGGCACCAAATATTTATTGAACCGGAAGGCCTCAACACTTCAGAAGTCTATTGTAACGGTATCTCCACCTCGATTCCATTCGATGTTCAGGAAGCAATGGTTCATTCGATACGGGGATTGGAAGAGGCAGAAATTACACGTTATGGTTATGCTATTGAATACGATTATGTTCCACCTACCCAAATTAAGCACTCTTTAGAAACAAAGGTGATCGAAAACCTCTTTTTGGCAGGGCAGATAAACGGAACTTCAGGATATGAAGAGGCAGCGGCCCAGGGTATTATGGCTGGAATAAATGCAGCAAAGAAAATAGAGGGTACCGAGCCTTTTATTTTGGATCGTTCAGAGGCGTATATCGGCGTTTTGATCGATGACCTGGTAACAAAAGGGACGTGTGAACCCTACAGAATGTTTACTTCAAGGGCAGAATATCGTCTGATCCTTCGACATGATAACGCTGATAGAAGGCTTATGAAGTATGGATATCAACTTGGTTTAATTAAAGAAGAGCAATGGAAGCTGCTTCAGGTAAAGGAGAAAGAAATATCTGACAATATTGATTCTCTTGAACGCAAACGAAATGGGACAGATTCGTTGGCAAAACTACTGAGAAGACCTCAAGTTGGTTTTGGTGATTTACTTAAAATGGACGATGATTTGAAAAAGTTAAACATCTCACCTCTTACCCAAGAGCAGATAGAAATTGAGATTAAATATAAAGGGTATATTGAGAGGCAACAACAACAGATCGAGAAATTCAAGCGAATGGAAGGCTTCCTGCTTCCTTCATCGTTTAAGTATGAAAATATTCCTGGGTTGAGGAAAGAGGCTCGAACAAAGTTACACGAAATCCACCCAGTTTCATTGGGTCAAGCTTCACGGATTTCAGGTGTATCGCCTGCTGATATCTCGATTTTAATGGTTTATTTGATGGGGAAAAAACGGAAATAGCTCAAATGCAAGCGGATGAATGTGCAGGCTTTATTCATGTTTTAAATAGGAGAGATAGTATTTAAAATTACTGTATCATTTCAGATTCATGCTCATCAGGAACTCCGCATTGGTTGGCACCTTTGCTAATTTTTTCATGAGTAGTTCTAGGGCTTCTGAAGAATTCATCTCATTCAATACCCTCCGTAATGTCCACGTTCTCTTCAACTCTTCGGGATCAAGCAGCAGATCTTCCTTCCTTGTACCTGATCTATTTATGTCTATTGCAGGGAAAAGCCTTCTGTCAGCAAGTTTTCTGACCAGATGAAGTTCCATGTTGCCAGTTCCCTTAAACTCTTCAAAAATTACTTCGTCCATTCTGCTACCCGTATCGATAAGTGCGGTAGCTATGATTGTTAAACTTCCTCCTTCTTCAATATTTCTTGCAGCACCAAAAAACCTTTTTGGTTTTTGCAAGGCGCTGGCGTCCACACCTCCTGACAAGATTTTTCCACTATGGGGTATCTCTGTATTGTATGCTCTTGCAAGACGCGTAATAGAATCGAGCAAAATGACAACATCTTTCCTATATTCAACCATCCGTTTTGCCTTTTCGATTACCATCTCTGCAACCTGAACATGTCGGCTCGCTGGCTCATCAAATGTCGACCCGATTACTTCAGCTTGAACGGAACGGTCCATATCTGTCACCTCTTCAGGTCGTTCGTCAATTAATAGGATTATGAGATAAACTTCAGGATGATTTTTTGTAATACTGTTGGCGATTTCTTGCAACAGGACGGTCTTACCTGTGCGCGGAGGTGCAACAATCAAACCACGCTGTCCTTTCCCTATCGGAGTGATGAGGTCAATTATCCGCATTTCAATTTCATCTTTCTTCGATTCTAATAAGAGACGATTTGAGGGATGGAGTGGGGTCAAGTCATCAAAAACAATATTTTCACTCATTATGTCTGGATTTTCGAAGTTGATGGCTTCCACTCTGAGCAGGGCAAAATATCTCTCATTTTCTTTTGGAGGTCGAATTTGGCCGGAAATTATTGCACCGGTCCTAATGCCAAAACGCCTAATTTGTGATGGTGATATATAAATATCATCGGGACAAGGTAGATAGTTATAGTCAGGGGAACGTAAAAAGCCAAATCCCTCGGGTAAAACTTCAGCAACCCCTTCACCATACATAAGGCCGTTTTGGTTAACTCGCTCCTTAAGGATCTTAAATATTAAATCCTGCTTTTTTAGTCCTGTATACTCCTTGATACCTTCTCTCTTGGATGTCTCTTGTAACTCCTTAATGGTCATTTTTTGAAGTGAAGTTATGTGCATATCGCCTTTCTTTATCTCTTCGTACCTTTCGTTTGTATCTTTATCGTTTGTACGCGAGTTTTTAGTTTTTGTTGTAACCATTTTTACCTCCGGATTGTACATTTGTTATAAATTGTTCCAAAAAGTCCTTAACTTGCTTTAGAGTTTTTTCTTTCGAGAAGCTATTGTCTATAATGATATGAGCATTTTTCATTTTATCTTTCATTGAACTTTGAAATGTTTCCCTCTTTTCTATCTCATCCTCAGGCCATTTACGATTTATTTTGGCTCTCTTTCTACAAATATCGCAATTTGTCTTAACAAAGACTATTTTGTCGCACAAAGTTGTGAGATTTGTCTCGACAAGCAGCGCGGCATCAATAACGATAAAGTTGGTTTTTCCATTAGCCGTAAGTTCATGGATTGCACTCTTTATGATTTTTATTGCTTTGGGATGGATAATTTGATTTAGTGTGAATAGTTCTCTCTCATCAGCAAAAACAACTTTTCCGAGCAAGTGACGATCTATTTTCCCGTTATCATCTACTACTTTGTTACCCCATCTTTTCCTGATTGAATTTTTAATCTCTCTGCTTTCTAAGAGGCCATGACATATTTTATCAGCATCGATTATGTAGCCCCCCAGTGATCCTAGCATTTGTGCAACGGTACTCTTACCACTCGCGACACCACCAGTTAAGCCAATTACCTTGCACTGTTGCTTCATCCCACACTTGTCACTATTACCTAAAAACCCAATGTAAATGCTTCTTTTTGAAAAAATTCATGAAACTGAAAAGTGACAGAGATTTTTGATAAAATATTTAAAGTTTACAATCAACTAATCGCTCGCAGTGATATTACCGTCTGGTTAATCTCTACGTTTATCCACATCGATTCGGTGATATTAACGAATAAAACTCTTACAATTAGATTTAAAAACTACATAGAGATATTTTAAGCTAAGTGTTCCATACATAAAATACATGGAAGGGCGAAGTAAAAAGCCTTGGTTTTATATAGATTAATTAAGATCTCTTAATATATTCTTTGGATGTTGTAAGGTAGGCTAATCACCATCAAAAGCTCTCGGCACATGTACGGACTTTGCTCTTTAATGAGTTTATAAAGCGTCGCTTTAACACTGTATATTGCATTATCGGTTGATTAACGTTGCTTGTTAAGTCATTAATGTTTTATTTCCTGATAACATTGGGAATGGCCGTCTTTTATGAAAAATTTTTTGACACGATGGGTGTACTTCAGTTGATCAGCCGTTGTAATTAGTTAACGTGTATAAGTTTAATTTGATAATTAGCAGTTTGTGAGGTATATAGTTAGAAAAGAAATTATAGAGGTAATTGTTTCAGTTTTTAAAAAGTCATTTATCTCTAGGATATATAGGTAAAAGGTATTCAAAAATGATAAGTCTTATATATATATCTATTTGGTTAATAGTTACTCTCACCATTAACTTTTCACTTTTGGCTTGTTTTCAATAAATGCTGCGTGTTTACACTTATAATAAGTTGTGCACCAAAGAGATGTTGAATAAAGATGCGAGCGACAAAAAGAGGAAGTGTTATGATGATATTGCTTTTACTCAAATTTGTCAAGTTTTTTTTTGGATTTTTCATTATATACGTACTCTTCAAACTATTTCATCTGATTATTGATGCTATTTTCCCCTTGCATTTTCTCTATAAGTGGGTACAATGTCAATTTAAGTATCATCCCACTAATCCACTTATTAAGTATCGTTTGCCACAGAGTTTAAATTGCTCTTTTAGACGGAATATTCAAAAAAGCTCATCCCTGAAAAGCAACTTATAGTTTCCGTTTTATATTACTATGATTTCTTATTTCTAAAGATTTTTTTTCATCTTGAAAATAGATATGAAAATTTTTCTATTTCAAAATGCAATATAATTTTGAGCAAAATAACAATTTTACCTTATTTCTGGTTAAATGATAAATTAGCAGCTGAAAGGAGCTAATTTAAATGTCTGGGACTACTCCTAGGATACATTCATACCTCATTGGTTTTATCTTTTTCATAATTGTTGGATTATGGTCTAATGTTGATGCTTCAGCAGTTGAAATTGATGATCGTTCTCCAAA
Source organism: Candidatus Scalinduaceae bacterium (assembly GCA_965222815.1). Taxonomy (GTDB): domain Bacteria; phylum Planctomycetota; class Brocadiia; order Brocadiales; family Scalinduaceae; genus SCAELEC01. The sequence goes on along the minus strand of CBDCUS010000014.1, from coordinate 570,192 downwards.
AGAGAGGATACTCGAAATTTTAGAGAGAATCCCACAGTCATCGGGTCATCTCCACCTTGGTCCAATTGAGATAAATCCTTCACTAAAAATAACAGGTACATTTGACGATAATATTATTAATGCCGTAAGCAGAGACAGAAGGGCGCATAATGATACGTACATTACGTATGAACCTAAGATTTCACTTACATTACCAGTAAGGAATCATAGATTCAATTTCGATTATGGCTATAAAATCCTTGACTACCAAGGCAACTATGAAAATCATGCCACTGAACAAGACCGAGTTAATCGCATGTGGGGCGGTTCAGTAAACTTCAGGTTTGCACGTGGGTTTAGCATAAAACTCTCAGACCGGGTTACAACTATCACTCAACCTGGCAGTTTTACTCGGCGTACAAATGCACTAATAGTTGATCCCACAGATGTTGTAGAAGGTGATGAAGGTGAGGAAGGTGAGGAGGAGGTCCTTGAAAACATCAGTGATGCGCCCCTTACTTCTGCATTTAATACTTTCTCATCACGAAGAACATTCACCACTAACACAGCAAATATTACCATAAATCTTCCAAATTTTTTTGATAAGCTTAATTTTTCTATAAGTTATACCAATGTAGATAGTTCCTACAAACAATTTTCTCGTAGAAACCAGGACCGGAACAAAAACATCTTGAGAGGAAATGTGCAAATAAAACCCTTGCCTAAAATCAACATTACAACAGGTTTTATATATGAGCACATAAGATATGATGTCCAACGAGGCCTTGATTCTCGTCTTAATACGATACCACTCAGAATAACGTGGCGATTTACAGCTAAAAGCCACTTCTTTCTTGAAAGTAACTATAATTGGAGAAATTATGGTAGCGGTTTCAATGGTAGAAAGTTCGCTGATTTTCATGGCTACAAAGCTGTGTTAGGATATAGGTTTAATGTTACCGAGAGGGACAACTTGACGATAAAATTTGAGAGAAGTTTAGTAGAACAGCAATTTCAGTCAAAAAATATCGCTGTTCTTAGCCAACCCACAACCATAATTCCTGTTGGTACGCGTAATAATCCACAGCACTGGACCCAGATAGGGTTGGATTATATTCATCAATTTTCAAGAAATTTTTCTATTACGTTTTCTCCAGCCTGGCAACGAAGAAGGTTTCGTGACAGGCAGGCAATTTTTGCTCAAGATAGTGAAACCAATCCACCAGGAACCTTAATTAATAAACATCGAGAGATTGATTCGATGAGGTTGGAGATAACGGGTAGGTATACAGCTCCTCGTAGCTGGCTCTTTGGTGAAATTAGCTATAATTATCAGCATCGTGATAGTAACTTTCCTAATGGGGATTTGGTAAAAAATGTAGGAACTGTCAGTATAGGATTAAGTTTTTAGTTCTGTTGCCTTTTTTTAATGTCTTGGATTCAACTTTATTTGACTCTCTAGAGTACGATATTACCAAATAATTTTGTTCTTATCCATTCATATTTATTGATCAAAATAATTCTCATGTATTACATATTAGTATCAAAACGACATTGCACATCCTTAGATTCAGTTCTACATGAACCTATCATCTCCTAAACCCTATAGTGTTCTTTCAATCGAAGATGAGCGAACAGGTTTTCTCAAAATTCTATTGAGTAGTATAATGTATAGTCAACTTGGGACGCTTTGAAGAGTCTTCGAAATTACTGGAACAAAATCGTGCAGCACTATTAGGAGTTGAAGTAGGGGCAAACTTTACCAAAACATCTAGAACTTCAGCTGAATTACTTTGAGCATATTTCACCAAATCCGTTACTGCCCATCGTACCCAGCCAAAACCATCAGGCATGATCGCCGTTGCTTGATCTACCGTCGTATAATCCCCCCCCCTCATAAACCATGCGGTTGAATTCTTGTAGACATCCCATGTTACCTCTTCTTCTACCCAATCTTTTTTCGTCACTCTGTTTACCTCTATTGTCTCGCCAACAGGATCATTTCCGATTACATTATTTGAATAATACATTTCCAAGTATGCACTCGAAATCTCCGCTCTATCATCGAGCCCTGAAAAGTCAAAACGAAAAATAGCTCTCCTCTGAAAACTAATCATTGCAGTCTTTATTTGAACACTTGTTTTCGCTCCATAGTTTGTATTTGAAGAGGTACCGTCCCTAATATAAGCATCTACACTAGAAGTTTGTACCATAACGGAACTTTTCCCTAACGTATTGATTGAGATTCTTCCAGGTGAATAAGCTTGAATAGGTGGATTTACACCGTCATCAGTTCTACCGTAAACATAATATCCACCGGGAGGTATACCTGTTGTATCCCATGAACAGATGAGTTCCTCTCCTTCTATCAATGATGCGCATGCTCCTATCTCTATACCATCAAAACCAGTATTATCAATATCATAATAAAAAGCTGCTGTTACCACATCATCGGAATCTGCCAAATCATAGGTGATGTTGTACACTTCACCTGCCAGCACCGTATCTCCTGCTCCATCCGGATCGCTTAAGCTTAGTGTTGGTGGAATATTACCAGTTGTAGTATAATTAACTATCAGTCGAGGCCACTTTGAAGGATCGACTACATAATCATTTGAATAAAAACGAGCGGCAACATTGGGTGTTGAATTTGAAGCAAACTTAATCAACATCTGCATGGTCCCTGACCCAGTTTTCTGTGCATGTTTTGCCTGTTCAGTTACCGTCCATCGTACCCATCCAAAATCAGCAGGCATAGCTAACGTTGCCTGATCTGCTGTCGTATAATCACCGCCTTCACGAGACCAAGCAGTTATATTTTTGTAGTTATCCCATGTTACCTCTTTTTCTACCCAATCTTTTTGTGTCACTCTGTTTACTTCTACTATCTCACCAACAGGATCTATTCCTATTGTGTTATTATAATAGAAAAGATCGAGATAAGCACTTGTAATTGTCGCCGATTTATCAAGATTTGATATGTCAAATCCCAAAATGCCCCATCTCTGATAACCGTCTATTGCGCACTTCAATTGGATTCTATCTTGAGACCCAAAATTATTATCCGAAGATACTCCATCTCGAATAAATGTATCCTTATCAGGAGGCTGTATTCTGAGCGAATCTGAAATTACCCCAGAGTAGACATCAACCACAACTGTTGCCAAATTGGATTTATCACCAAACGTATCGTGTACGGTGTAAGTAAATGAATCAGTACCCGAAAATTCTGTATTGGGTGTATAGGTAACAGTACCATCTAAATGGTTCACGACATTACCGTTTGTTGGAATGTTTACAATAACTAAGGTAGTAGGATCAATTGAGCCGTCAGTATCGAAGTCATTGGAAATAAGATCCATGTTGAGTGAGGTCCCATTCGCTAGTGAGGCCACATCATCATTTGCATTTGGAGGTTGATTATCAGAACTATTAATGGATACAACATGAACAAGCTCATCTGCATAAATACTCTCATTACCAGCAAAATCGTAAGCTGTAGCAGTTATGTATAAATGAGTACCAGATTGATACTCAGTTGTGGGAATTGTTAAACTCGTATTGTTGCCAACATCGGCCACCCGATCATACGTAAAATTGTCAAAACTAACACCAGGACCAAACCTGCTTGTTTTTCCATAATGTACTCGATAACCAGCAATGTCGGTTTCACTGTTTCCCTTCCACTGCATCGTAATTTGGGAGCAATAGACAGTTGTTGTATACTGAATAATGAACAAACAAATAGTCATGATACAAATGATTCTTACTCGAAAAAAACAAAAAAATCTTTCTTTATTATACTGTGGTATAATTAACAAAGTGTAAGGCCGCATATTACTATTCTCCTCCCCAGTTTCCATCATTCTCTTATGAATAACACATTATTCTATCGTAACTAACGTAAGTTATCATATCTGTCAATATGACAATGTATGACATTGTTGTTTTACTAACCGTAAACTTTAATATACGTTTAAAAGAAACAAATTACAAAAATAGTATCAATACAAGGAGATAACGGATTTTATAAGCCTAAGTTTTATCAATGCTTACAAAATATTTGAGTAAATCATATTATATGGCATTAGGTTTGAGTTGTAAAATAAGAAAATATTAGATGTGATATTTTCTTTAGAAAACCAATTTTAATTTTCGAGATATAAAATATAAAGAAACGAATCCTATGAAGATAACAAGAGAAATTTTTTTTACAAAGAGCGGAAAGAGAAATCGATGGGTTCATTTGCCAATTGTTAATAGATTTTATCAACTTAGTTTTGTCATACTTCTACTAGCTCTGTATGGTCATACGATAGAGGCTCGTTCACTTAAAATACCAAATGAGGTTGAGTGGAAGTATTTTAAAGGTGTTGTTAATTCAAATGTAAAATGGAACCATATTGATTATGACGACACCGGTTGGAATTATGGTTCGGGTGATTTTGGAGCTAGAAACAAAACTGAAATAAAGTTTATTGAATTGCAGGAAAGTTTTCACCGCCTCTTTTTACGTCATAAATTTACAGTAGATGACCCTTCAAGTATTACAGACTTTACATTGAGTATTCAAAGTGAGTGTGGTTTTGTTGCTTATATTAATGGAATAAAAATGATTCAATCAAAAGTGGGGGTAAAAAAAGAGATCGACGTAAGCGGTTTCACCCATGAGCTGCTCACAGGCACTAACATCTTGAGTATTAAGTGCTTACACAACAACAATGAGAGTAAAATTTTCGTTTTCAAACCTTCTTTTAAGATTATTCAGAAAAATGATAGTTCTTAAATATTTGCTCGTTTCTTATTAGATTATTCGATTTTATAAAAAAGAGCACAATCTCGACTACATGAATGGTGGACATCTTACTTACCTTTTGCTGGAAATTTTGGGCAGCTAGCAATATTGGTTAAATTAACGCTAATAGCCTCTGAGGTGGATCTACAGACCTCATTTAATACCGGTGATCATAGAGTCTATTACCCCAACAATTTTGAAATTTTTCATCAACAATAATATCACCAATATCACTATACCTTATACTACCTCTTTTGTTCATACCACAATTCATAGACCTTGCAATACAACCATTTTTCCCCTGTACTAATATGATTTGATCCGTTAATCAATTCTTATCGAACAAAACCTGTTTTCATACTTGACAAAAACTTTTAAATTGAATAGTATAAATAGAGAGAAATGTCTCTATTTGGCTACTAGTTAGGTGGCATACATAGGAAAGGCAAACCCTGAGCAATCAGGTGACGCAAAGTAATAGGGTCCGTAAGTAAACAAGGAAGTGAAGCTTAAGAGACAGCCTTACTGCCAAGGAATATTCGAGTGAATATCTTTAGTTGTAAGGCTTTTTTGTTTATATGTAAGTGTTGATAAATAATACAGATACACATTCAAGATTTGCATTTATTTCTAACAAAAGGAGGGAAGAAAATGAAAAAGTCATTGAGAGGGTTTTTCGGTTTGGTAGTCATTATGTCATGTGTTGCATATCTTCTTGACGATGCAACAGTGTATGCAAATGAGATAGAAAGCTCTCACACCACAACAGGAGGTGATAGTACCCTCCTGGAAGATGAATCACCACAAACAACATCAAATGGAGAAACAGCTGAAGGGGTTGGAAATTCGCTTGATGCAAAAGATGGTAATCCTAGCGATGTTATTTTTGTTGATGAACTCGGCAATGTCGGCTTCAATACAGTAAATCCCGAAACGGATATTCATCTGTTTTCAAAAGATCAGACATCAACATCAATTCGACTAGAAGGTAATAGTCCACATGATGGTACGTTTAGAGAATACACTACAATTACAAGGGATGCAGATGCGTTGAGAATTATTGACGATGATGGGGGCGAAATATTTACTATAATGGAATATGGATCTAAACATCCTGGTGTAGTTGGCATCAACATCGCTACCCCCGAGACAGATTTACATATCTATTCGGTAGAAAAGGGATCAACATCAATTCGACTTGAGGGCAATAGCTCACGAGATGGTACGTTTAGAGAATACACTACAATTACGAGGGATGCTGATGCGTTGAGAATCTTTGACGATGATGGGGGAGAAGTTTTCACTATTATGGAACATGGTACAAAATATCATGGTGAAGTTGGTATTAACACCTCTTCTCCAACCGAGGAATTGGAAGTAAATGGAGATATCAAAGCCACTACTTTCTACTCCCTAAAGGGAGTAACATCTCTACTCAATAGCGGACAGACGGAAGCAATTTTCGATATTAATGATGATGCCGTATGGAAGGTGTTTGTGTATGGAGGACATGCAGTAGCGGAAGCGACAGTATTTGGTTCCACAGTAAAAAATCACACATTTCAAAGCTCAACTTTCGATGAAAGCGTATGGAATGTGCTGAGAGAAGAGGGGGCAATTAAGCTGAAATTCACTGATGTGCACTCTATTCAAGATCAAGCTAGATGGGTGGCAATAAGAATTATGTGAGGGTACATTACTAGATGTTAATATATCTATCATATAGGAACATCTAAAATTAATGACTTTTTTACGTTGAGAAACAACGTATAATCAATAAGTCCTGGATAAAACTTGACATTCAGGCTAAAAAGATATTAGAATTATTGCGAATAGTGTGAGGTATGGGAGTCATCTACATATAAAAAAAAATAATACTGATTTTACGTTAATAACGACTGGGATTTTGGGACTCGTAAGAAATTGCTGATATTTAGGATAGAGTTTTTTCGATACCGTACGTAGAAATACATCATAAGCCATGAATTTTCCATAGTTTGGATCTATAGGGCTTAATTCTAACCAGTAAAGATTATCTACTCTCAGCCCGTGTGGCTCAATGGTAGAGTACGTCATTCGTAATGATGTGGTTGGGGGTTCGAATCCCCCCGCGGGCTTTGGACTTTGAAGAGAATCTCTTTATTACGAATAAGATTGACAAAACGCTAGTTTTCTTACGTTAGTAATTAAGGGGAGCATAGAACCATGTGGTTAGCAGTGAAGGACCATTGACGCTTTTACTTCCCCTGTAAGAAAGCCTGCCGATCAATCAAAGTGAAAATATTTGGCCGGTTGTAACCGATTTATCATAGGTTATGATAATCAATTGCCTTTATTCAGCCAGATAAACTTTTTGTCAACAAAACCACCTATTTTCGAAAGTTCTTGAATAACAAGAGCTTATGTCCATGTCGTCAAAAGTCCACGCTTTGGTATTATAATTGCTCCCGTTGGCCTACATGGCAAAACCTGAATGCACTGTTTCAGTTCACTATGAATTTGATATATACGTCCCACTGAAAAGTGACGATTCAGTCTTTAAGGTGTGTGATATAACCCTAACAGAAGACAATTTCCGGGACTCTTTACAACAGGATCAGATAATTTGGAAGCACGTTGACCAATTCCGGATAATTTATACAGAAATTGTTGGTGTAACAAACACTTTTTTGAACCCTCAAAGAAGGATTTGTGGCCTTTTTGATACAAAACCTCTTGATTGGAAGTATGCAAACTTATTGATAAGAGATGAAAAAAGTAATAGAGACGGTAATGTTATGGTTAAAATGCCGATAAGCCCGATAATACCTGTAGTATTTTTAATTGACTTAAAGATTTTTGACAAGAAAGAGAATGAAGATGTGTAGATTAAAAAAAATGGTTTCAGTTTCTACAATGTGCAAAATGAAACAAGTTTTTGCCATGGGAATCTTGATGTTTCTGTTAAATCTATTTATTTTAAGTAATATGAGAGCTGATGAATTCACGGTAACTGCTTACTGTTCTTGTATAAAATGTTGTGATAAAGATCCGTCAGATAAGTGGTACGGGATAACAGCAATAGGTGTAAAGGCAAGGTGGGGAACGATAGCGGTTGACAAAAAAGTAATTAAACTGGGATCAGCTCTCGTAGTCGAAGGTTTTCCATGTACCGTTTTCAGGGCAGAGGATGTGGGTGGTGCTATTCGAGGAAAGCACATAGATATATGGTTTCCCAACCATAAAGATGCTTTAGAATTTGGTGTGCAAAAAAGAGATGTTTATTGTGTTGAAGAGTATCAATTGCCCGCTCTCACTCCAACAAGCGTAATTAAAGCTATGGGAGCAAGAGAAATCAGAGAAGAGGAAATCACAATACATTGATTTCAAGTTCTTCGTAGTTGAGCAGAGAATTTTTCGTAGAGGATCCTTAAAAGGAACGTTGTAATAAAACACCTTGAAGTTCAAAAGATAAGGTAACGTTTGAAATCATTGTGCTTAGATGTATGCACTCTTACATAGCCTTATCGCTTTTCGTGTAATGTTATTTGTGCACCTTGTGCAATTTTAATGTTATGTATAGGATTCTTGATGAGGTTATTTTCTTCAACTCAGTTTGTAGTTACGGGTAAAACAGCGGCACAATACAATAAGAAATATCTTCAACAATGAATGCGGCCCTCATAGCCTTTTTCTCACTTATATGTTTTTTTCTCAGCTACCTGTTCTACGCAAAATATCTTGGAAAGAGAATATATCGGATAGATCAAGAGAGTCAAACACCAGCTCATGAATTTCACGATGGTGTTGACTATGTCCCCACCAACAAATATGTCCTCTTCGGTCACCATTTCACGTCAATAGCTGGTGCCGCCCCAATTGTGGGGCCAGCTATCGCCGTAATATGGGGGTGGTTGCCAGCGGTCTTGTGGGTGGTACTAGGTACGATCTTCATCGGTGCCGTTCATGATTTTGGTTGTCTGGTCATGTCGTCAAAGAACAGAGGGCATTCTGTTGGTGATTTAACAGGATATGTCATTGGAAAAAGGGCGAGAGCCCTCTTCCTTACCATTATCTTTTTTCTCACATGGGTCGTTATAGCAGTCTTTGCATTTATTATCTCTTCACTCTTTGTCCAGTTCCCAACCACGGTTCTTCCCGTTAACATTCAAATCGTTATCGCCGTTACCATTGGTATAATCATCTACAGGACAAAGTTTGGTATCCTCATCCCTTCGATCATTGCACTACTTATTTTGTACGCCTTTATCTATATTGGTACATTCGTTCCCATACATTTGCCTGTATTTGCAAGTGATCAAATTGAGTCATGGATTGTCTTGCTTTTGATCTACGCATTTGTTGCCTCAATCCTTCCCGTTTGGTTACTACTTCAGCCCAGGGACTTTATTAACTCTCATCAGCTTTTTGTTGGCTTGGGTATCATGTATCTGGGGCTTTTTATTGTACATCCACAAATGGTTGCCCCTGCACTCAATCTAGAGATAGAGGGGGGGATGCCTTGGTTCCCCTTCTTGTTTATTACAATTGCCTGTGGTGCTGTTTCCGGATTTCATGGTCTTGTTGGATCGGGAACAACTTCGAAGCAACTCAATACTATTGCTGATTCCAGAATGATTGGCTATGGATCCATGCTGGGAGAGGGGACACTGGGGTTGATGTCGGTTCTTGCATCAACAGCGGGCTTCGCAACTGTTATTGCCTGGAAGAGCCACTATTCAAGTTGGGGAGCTGCTGGAAGTATGGATGCAAAAATAGGTGCTTTTGTAAATGGGGGCGCCTATTTTCTCAAGAATGGTCTCAAGCTCCCCAATGGATTTGGAACAACAATGATTGCTGTCATTGTTATCAGTTTCGCAGCAACGACCCTTGATACATCAACCCGGATCCAGAGATACATTACATCTGAGCTGGGAGAGATATACAACATAAAGATACTTACAAACAGGTTCGTATCAGCAGCAATTGCTGCCTTCACTCCTCTCATTCTCATCTTTGGAGGTGAAGGTCTTAGTTGGAAACGTTTATGGCCCATCTTTGGTGCGGCAAATCAATTACTTGCCGGTCTCAGCTTACTGGTCTTAAGTGTATACCTCTTTAGGAAAGGAAGAAAGGTACTATTTACACTGATACCGATGATCTTTCTCGTCATTATGACATCAATTGCTATGGTCATGAGTTTGGGAGACTTTATCAAAACAAGGAACTGGGTCTTGACCATTTTATCAATTCTCCTGCTCTCATTCTCTTTCTGGATAATCCTTGAAGCAGTTGTTGCAATCAGAAAGATGAAAACCAAGGGAAAGCAATCGGATGACCTGGCTTAATCTTAACGCAAAAATACCTACCCAAAAGCACCCTGTTATTGTTTATCTGATTTAACTATTCATTAACACTCACTCAATTCTCCTTCATTATCCTTAGCCAAATATCTGATGCATCTTTCCAACTTCTCCATATCAGAGTAATCTTCCAAAAATAAAACTTTTGTGAATAACCTGTTTGTTAGCGACAATTTATAAAATGAGATTTGTATCATAAATGAGTTGATAAAAGTTTACAGTGTTTCACAATAATGTTTGGCACACATAAACAACTTGAAATATCAAACCAATTTTTATATATTGTACCCTCGAAGAAATTCTACAATATATAGTATGTTTCTGTACAAGTGCTTGTAACTTTGGAGTTCTCTTTTTTTATAAATAATGCACGCAAAGAAACGATCATATATAATTGTATAAACCAAGAAAGTTGAAAAAGAGAATTTCCTGTAAACGTGTTTATCGTTAGTCATTGAATGGAAACCAAATGTTTGTACGAAAACTAGTTAAATGGAGGGGCATACTGTCGTGTCGTCTTTAACGATTGAAGAGCGGTTAACACTCATTGCAACCGGGGATGAGTACTCCTCAAATGAGTTTTCCGCCGATGTTGAAAAGGGGCTAACATCCAACCCAAAATACCTCCCCTTTGTCCACTTTTACGATCACACAGGTTCTCAGTTGTTTGAGAAGATCTGTGAGCTTCCTGAATACTATCTTACACGCGCAGAGACAAATATTCTTGAGATTTATGCGGACGATATTGTTTCACAATTTTCCAAAGAGATTACGCTTGTTGAATTGGGGAGCGGAAGCGCAAAGAAAACAAAGATCCTGATCGAAGCCTTTCTGCGAGGAGAGGGGCTGAGTTGTTACACTCCCATTGATATATCTCGACAAATGCTTGAGGAGAGCTCATACGCATTACTTAAAACGTATCCGAATCTTGAGATCACGGCTGTTGCCGCACACTATGATGACGGACTTAGCCAGCTAAAGGGAACGGGAGGAAAAGAGAATGCAAGACTCATTACATGGTTGGGCTCGAGTGTCGGTAATTTGGAAAGATCGCAGGCTGCAAAATTTCTTAATCGTATCCAAGAACTCACCCATCAGCAAGATCGATTATTAATAGGCATCGATCTGAGAAAAGATAGAACTCTCCTTGAAAAAGCCTACGACGATGCACAAGGTGTCACTGCAGAATTTAACCTGAATCTCCTCATCCGTATTAATCAGGAACTTGGTGGAAACTTTAATGTTGATAACTTTCACCATAAAGTGAAATATAACGAGAACGTTGGACGCATCGAGATGTACTTAACCAGTAACTGTGAACAGCAGATCGGCATAGAAAAACTTAACCTGGATATTCCGTTTCTGAAAAATGAGAATATACATACCGAGAACTCGTACAAATATTCACTAGAAGAGATAGACGAATTGGCTCAAAAATGTGGCTTTTACATCGAAAGGCAGTGTTTTGATTCTGATAAACAGTATAGTCTGAATCTGTTTGCACCAATTGAATAATATCCCCATTACTATTGAAATATGCCCCAACTACACTAATTGTATGCATAGGAATTTCAATATTACTAATTATATTATGCCTTGTGACACAATAAAATGAATAATAAAAGAAACGTAATCTGTGGTATATGCCCTGCCGGTTGCTGGGTTACGGTTACCTATGATGAAGAGGGAAAGATTGGTACGGTAGAACCAGACAAAAGCTCCCATTTAGGGATGATATGCAAACTCGGAGAATTTTCTGCAGAAATTGTTTACTCCAAAGACCGTATCCGACATCCGATGCGCCGCAAAGGGAACAAAGGGACATTCGATTTTGAGAAAACATCGTGGGACAACGCTTACGAAATCATTACAGAAAAGCTGAATGAGATCAAGTGTGAGTCTGGTCCGGAGGCCACTGCCATTTATACGGGGAGGGGAAGCTTCGAACTTGCAATGTGTGATCTCTTTCAACCAAAGGGTGTCGCAGTCTCCTCGGCATCGAGTGTTTTGTTTCCCTTCGGTTCTCCCAATACACTGGGAGTAGGTGCCCTCTGTTACGTTTCATTTGCAATGATAGCTCCCCATGTAACCATGGGGGGAATGCTCATGAACATGTTTTCTGATATTGAGAATTCCCAACTAATCGTTGTCTGGGGCACAAACCCGGCCACCGATTGTCCACCACTCGATCTCAATAGGATTGTGAATGCTCAAAAACAGGGTGCCAAAGTTGTTGTCATTGATCCGAGAAGAACTATGACGGCAAAATTAACTAATGCTGAGTGGATTCCCCTTCGCTCTGGTACTGATGGTGCTCTCGCCCTTGGTATGTGTAATGTACTGATAGAAGAGGAGCTATACGATGATGACTTTGTAATAAACTGGTCCGTAGGCTTTGACGATTTTGCCAGCTATGTGCAACATTTTACACCGGATACCGTGGAAACTATTACAGGTATTCCAGCCGAGACAGTCAGGTCTCTTGCCAGGAGGATTGCAGAGGCACAGGGCGCATCAACAGTGATGTATACAGGGCTTGAGTATAGTGACAGTGGGGTACAGGCCATTCGGGCAACAATGGTTCTCTGGGCGATCGCCGGACAGCTTGATGTTCCGGGAGGTCGCTGTTTTTCAATGCGACAAAACCATTTTCCAATCAATCGTGAAGACCACATTGCCAATCCTGATGTTCGAAAGGCCCTTGGCAGGGATCGTTTTCCCGTCTACAGTGAATACCGGGGAGAGTCACACGCAATTGCATTACCGGACGCTGTCCTGGAGGGAAAACCGTATCCAATTCGCTCTCTCATAATTCTGGGTGGTTCGATTATTACCTCCTGGCCTCAACCGGCTATTTGGAAAAAGACATTGAACAGTCTTGACTTTCTCGTTACTATTGATCGTCAGTTAACAGCAGATGCTGCATTCGCTGATATTGTACTGCCGGCAACAACCATGTATGAGATTGAGTCGTATATGGTTTATGGACCGATATTTCGTATACGGGAAAGGGTTGTAGAACCGGTGGGAGAGGCGCGTAACGATTTCTTTATCCTGGCAGAACTTGCGCAACGACTTGGATATGGGCATCTCTACCCCCAAAATGAGGGTGAGCTTCTTCAACAGGTATTAAAGGGTTCAGGTTTTACCCTTGAAGAGGTAAAGAGGAGAAATGGAATAGTAGAAATACCTACGGTTATGATGCAGTATAAGAAATGGGAAAAGGGTCTGTTACGAACGGATGGTAAGCCGGGCTTCGATACGCCAACGGGGAAATTTGAAATAGCCTCGACAATTCTTGAAGAGCACGGCTATGATCCACTCCCCGTATACACAGAACCGGGTGAGGGACCACTCGCACAACCGGAGCTTTTAGATAAATTCCCACTGATCTTTAATTCAGGTTCCCGGGTGACCACAGACTTTCGCTCTCAACATCATGGAGTACCTGGTTTATTAAAAGAGAGATCAGAACCAACGGTAACAATGCATACCGCTGATGCAGAAATGCGAAGTATCAAAAACGGTGACCTCGTGCATATCGTGAATGAGCGGGGTAAGGTTACCATGCGTGCGTTAGTCACCGATGATATAGTACAGGGATCTATTGATGCAAACATGGGAGGCGGTGGACCCGTTGGACCAGAGCAGTGGCAAAATTGCAACATAAATGAATTAACTGATCTCCAGCGTTACGATCCTATTTCCGGGTTTCCGGTTTACAAGACACTCCTGTGTGATGTGGCCTTGGCTTCGGAAGGTAAGGAAAAGGTTGTCATCGGATCAGGTGAGTACGATAAACCAGTTGGCATGGAGGATACGGTTAAGAAATCTCAATCTACTGAACAGCGTATCTATCTCGATCACAATGCAACAACGCCCCTCGACTGGGAAGTGAAGGAGATCATGCAGCACTTTGTTGTGAACGGTCATGGAAACCCTTCTAGCATCTATACTGAAGGAAAGGATGCAAGGTTTGCAGTTGAATCTGCAAGAAGAAGCGTAGGGCAGCTCCTCAATTGTACTGCACGGCGTATCACATTTACCGGTAGCGGTTCCGAGGCAAACAATCTTGCCATTAAAGGTGTGGCGTTTGCAAACTGGAATGAAAAAAACCACATTGTTACTACGGCGATAGAACACCCCTCAGTTCTCAATACATGCAAGTGGCTTGAAAGTCATGGGTTTTCCGTAACCTACCTAAAAGTTGATCATACGAATATCATTAACCCTGATGATTTGTACTCTGCAATTACGGATAGGACCTGTTTGGTAAGTGTGATGATGGCCAATAATGAGACCGGTTCTGTCCAGCCGATAGCTGAACTGGTTCGTGTGGCGAATGATCGTAAGGTACTATTTCATACGGATTGTGTCCAGGCGATTGGTAAGATTCCGGTAGATGTAAGAGAATTGGGCATAGATTTTCTTACCTTGTCTGCCCACAAATTGTATGGTCCTAAGGGGATTGGTGCGTTATATATCAGGAAGGGAGTTGACTTGGAACCACTGATAAGTGGTGGTAAGCAGGAGGGGGGAGTGCGCGCGGGAACTGAAAACGTATTAGGAATTGTCGGTCTCGGTAAGGCCTCTGAACTTTCAGTGCAGAGATTACATGAAATGGAGAGGGTTAAAAGGTTACGTGACAAGTTGGAAAGAGGTATTCGGTCAATAATTACCGAGGCAAAATTGAATGGAAATTTAGAAAATAGGCTACCCAATACACTCAATATGACGCTACCGGGAATACGGGGGGAATCGTTAGTTCTTGCACTCGATCAGCGAGGAGTTAGTCTCTCCTCAGGATCAGCGTGCCGGTCGGGATCACCTAAACCATCGTCTGCCTTGCTGGCAATGGGGCTGTCCGAAGAAGAGGCACACTGTTCACTTCGCTTCTCACTGGGTCTTGGTAATACTATAAAGGAGATAGATCGAACAATATCTCTTCTTGGTGAAGTAGTTAGGGACAATAAAACAGTTGTGCGATTTGTCCCATGCCGTTAACTTTTCACTCCTCGGACGGCAATAGTGGTGGGATTCTTATTAGTAAGTAAAACCGAATCATTAAAATACTGTGACATAATGCGGAGCATTATCATGACAAAATACTACACCAAGTATCCAAGGATGATTTACTTTTGCGTTATTACTTTTGTTTTCACTCCCGGGGAAACCCAAGCTAATCAATTTGAAAAGGAGGGCCACATAATGCAATTAGCAGTAACGAGTGACGCCTTTGAAGAGGGGGCACTGATACCAAAGAAGTATACCTGTGACGGCCCTGATATATCACCTCCTCTCACATGGACACGACCACCCGAAGGAACAGAGTGTTTTGTCCTGATATGTGATGATCCGGATGCACCAATGGGGACATGGGTTCACTGGGTGCTCTATGGACTTTCACCGGAAACACTGAAACTTCCTGAAGGTATCCCAGGATCAAGAGAGGTTCTGAATGGGGCCAAGCAAGGGACAAATGACTTCCGGAAAATTGGTTACGGTGGTCCATGCCCGCCAGGGGGCACACACCGCTATTATTTTCGGTTGTATGCAGTTGGTACGAATATTGATCTACCAGCTGGAGCTACAAAAGCAGAGATCCTCAGTGCTATTGAGGGTAATATTCTAGCAGAAGGACAACTTATGGGACGTTACCATAGATAAAGGTAAGGGGTGATATGAGTCTTTTTAAAAAAAATGTAGAAAAGAAATCTGTAACAACGGAAAAATTAACAACCGAAAACCGTGTTAAAATTGTTGAAAAACATCAACCGAGAAAGGAGTCAAGAATGAGCGATGATTCGATCACAAAAATAACCCAGGACGTTGAGATCAATGGTACAATCAAATTTGATAAAGCCTTGAAAATTGATGGAAAGTTTGAGGGTGAAATGATAACAGACCAGGGTGAAGTATTTGTAGGAAAGACTGGTGGTATTAAGGCAAATGTAAAAGTGAAAAATGCGACGATTGAAGGTCGAGTTGATGGCAATATTGTTGCTACTGAGAGGGTGGAATTGAAACAGAAGGCTCAGTTGCTCGGTGATCTGAAGGCAAGGACACTGGTTATTGAAGAGGGTGTTGTATTTGTTGGACAATGTGACGTTAATCCGGATGGGTTTAAACAGGAAAAGAGTGATTCCCGGGAAGGACAGAGAAGCACAGTGGAGGAACAGGATCGTTTGGAAAGATCTGTAAAGTGATAGGATAAATCCCTAAAGTTTTATTTTCATCTGTTGCTTATGCCCATGTGTGATAGCTTTGGTATCAAATGTGATTTATGAATTCTAAGACAGGAGAGTTTTCTGGAACAAAGGACATACTCTGTCCCTATTGTCAGGGGAGTATTTCGGTATCTACTAGTTGTGTATCGATACCATGCCGCATTTGCAACCGGCACATTAACGTAAAAGAGATTCTTTCACCGTCCGAAGTAAAGAAAGTATCAACCATTGGAAAAAGAAGGATTCTCTGTTTTAAGTGTGGAAGGGAGGTATTTACCGATAAGAACGCCCAGGCAGTTGCTTGTAGTCACTGTTATCACCGTAATGACTTGAGTAATCACAAGGTAAAGTCTCTCTTTGGTAAGAATATTGAAACGCATGGAGAGTTGTATTTAAAAAGTAAGGGGGTTATTGAGATATCGAAAATTCGGGTTGGGAATGCAATCATAAAGGGAAGAATTAATGGTGACGTTTATGCAACGGGTACGGTCGAGATATTAAAACATGGTGAGGTCTATGGTACGATAACGTGCAGAAAATTTATTGTACAGAAGGGGGGGGCGTTTAGCGGAAAGGTAGAGATGTTGGATACCGCCCCATCTCTATCATAATAACTGTTTCCAAGTTGATTGCCTCATTAAACCAAGCAGGTCTGGACAGGTGGGTTTATGATAATACTCTGACTAACATAGTGAAGTTGTAAAAACCGAACGAAAGAGAAGGCCCATACCCAAATATTTGGCTAGCACATTACATTTATAACATAGTTAAGGCACACTTTTGAGTCTTGGAAAAACGCAAGAGAGAACAGGGACCAATAAATCTTTCAGGCATACGCAGCTCTTCGATCAAGAAGAGAAAAAACTTAGTAAACCTGAAACAGTTTTCCACTGTCACAGAACTGGAAAACTTTGACACATTCATAGATTCAGTACCAAAGATCCTTGCAGGGAACTACCTGCGGGAGGTGATCGATGCTATTGTAAAGGCCGTAGAACAACGAGACCATGTTGTGCTCGCAATTGGAGCCCACGTAATAAAGTGTGGCCTCTCTCCCCTCATCATAGACCTCATGGAACGGGAAATTGTCTCTGCCGTAGCAATGAACAGTGCCGCGGCGATCCATGACTACGAGATTTCACTTGTCGGGGAGACCTCCGAGGACGTCATGCACAGCCTTGCCGACGGAAGCTTTGGAATGGCTCAGGAAACGGTTGAAGCCTTTCAGCGAGCAGCTTCCGGTGGATATTCCAAAGTGGGAGATAACGATGAAACTGGACTTGGTAGAGCGCTAGGGAAGATTATAATCGATGAAAAAAACCGTCATGGGCAGTTTAGTCTACTTGCGGCTGCCGCCAGATTGAATATCCCATCGACAATACACACTGCTATTGGGGCAGATACGATCCATATGCACCCAAATATATCTGTTGCAGATCTAGGAGGTTCGAGCCATGTTGATTTTCGCATTCTCTGCTCAGTTGTTACCGAACTTGAAGGAGGAGTATGGCTCAATGTGGGGTCTGCCGTTATCATGCCGGAGGTCTTTCTGAAGGCGTTGACAGTTGCCCGAAACCTTGGTCGGAAAGTAGACAATTTCACAACAGTTAATATGGATATGATCCAACACTATCGACCTGTGACAAACGTTGTCAAGCGCCCCGGTAAAAAGGGGTATTCCCTTACCGGCCACCATGAGATAATGATACCGTTGTTGAGGGCCGGTATCATTTCGAAATTATAAAAAGAGTGAACATGAGAAGTATCCTTGTCATGCTCACTCTTTTTATTGTAGTAATCCAAGCCAGTCCCGAATAAGGAACTGAATTCGTCCTATGAGAAGTGACATCCTCGCCATTACCGTATAGCCAAAGGAAGCACCAAATGCGATCATTAAGAACCAAATACCTATTACGGAGACTCCACCAACAACGCCTTTGTGCTCAACGGAGAAGAAAAAATAGATTAAGACCGACACCACACCCAGGAGAACCAGAAAATTATTAATACTGACAG
This sequence comes from Candidatus Scalinduaceae bacterium, assembly GCA_965222815.1. Taxonomy (GTDB): domain Bacteria; phylum Planctomycetota; class Brocadiia; order Brocadiales; family Scalinduaceae; genus SCAELEC01. Next base: position 551,833 of record CBDCUS010000014.1, on the reverse strand, counting down.
GGATACTTGTAGTGATTAAGGAATCAAAGGTAAGTTGCTTTAAGATAAAGGCATGAATAAAATTGGGAATAGTGATCCCTGCTCCAAGACCTACAATAAATGCAAATGACCACCGGCTGAGCCATGCCAGTTTCCTCGAAAACCGTAAGAGCATGAATATGCCCAGTAGTGTGGGAAAGAGAATGCTCAATTGAGGAGGTTTTCCGGTATCTTTAAAGATTGGAACAATCAAGGTTTCAAAGACATCCGGTTTGAGGATATTGAACCAGGTGATTATGAGCCAATATCCCATAGCAACCCCCACAAAGAGGTTTTCGGCAATTTTAAATACAGGATTGTCTTTGTAGAGGAAGCTATACATGGCAAGCGTAAAGGCTGCACCCGTAATGATACCAAGTCCATTGTCACGGATATCTAACCAGCCAATAGAGACGTAAACAATATTGACAAGAAAGAAAAGTATCAGGATTGAAAATAGGATGTAAGTGTCTCTGTTTCTTTTCATCATCTATCTCTTCCGTTTGCTCATAAAGTATACAGTATTTCCAAATAGAACAAACAGGACGACAAGTACGTGTACGACACTCTGGGGAGACATTCCTGCAACGGCGGATGATTCCCGTTTAATGAGTGTTTCGTACTCGGCAGCACCCTTTAAACCACTCATCAAACCATTCAGCTGTTGAGACTGCAAGAACGGATACATGTCTGGTCCTATGACGGCCGTACACCCCGCTCCAAGGTCAAAGCCATACTTCTCTTTTCCAAATGCGATCCACGCCTCGATGCTCGAGCCAGATGCCAAGTCGACAACATAATCGAAATCCTCCAACGAACCAACACCGTCTAACACTGGTAGATCAATTGTGGCATTGCCATGAAAATCCTCAGGAAAGGCTGAGAAGATATTTTCCCCCATATTTATCATCACCAGCTCAACCCCTGTCTTATACCCAAGAAAAACAAAGTCCGTACCGTTTGTACGTCCATACTCTTTTCCAATCTCCTCAATGGCCTGAACTGCTAAACCGGTCCCACCAGGATTCAGTGTCATGCCAATCACCTTTATCTTGTTCCGGTAACAGTGATGCAACAGAGCTTCAGCCATTGGCTGGAGCTCCTCCTTTGATGCGGGGTCATAATCGAATGCTATTAGGATGTGCGAATCTTTCGGGAGAGAATCGATCTTATTGTAGATGCTTTCAACATCTTTCGTGGCACGTACCGGTAAATTGAACCTGGCAAGGAGGGGGATCGTTACCGCCATTGCTACAAAGAGAAAAATCAAACGCCTATCAATGTTCATCAACCTTTCTATCAATCTCCACCCCCAAGATATGCCCTTTCAATACCAAAAATTATCTTTAATGACGTAGCAATAGCGCCTATTGATACACCAATTAAGATGCCCCTTTTTGCGGCCATGTTCGGAACTGACATAATCCAGTCAGCAACGATGGGTAGGTATTGTGAAATCATTGTACCGATAGGTACACGGCCAAGCATTACTATGATAGCAGCAATGAGGAGAATAGTTGCCTCATTCGTCCTTGCCTTGAAAGTCCTATATGCAGCAGATGCCATAAAAAATGCCAGGATAGAAAACATCGTGGCACCAGCAGGTACCTGAACATTGAAATACATCCACTCAAACATCGTCCCTTCCTGCTTATCATTCCAGAAGAACTCTCCTCCATTATAGAGACCAAAAATGATAGTAATGCCTGCGCCTAAGAATACAAATATACTATACCCCCAACCGGGGAGTTTTCTCCTAATCTTTGTCAAATGGAGGTGGAAGAGGCTATATGCTCCTAAAAAGACGGCAAAGCCACCAATTGTAATACCCCACCGTGAAACTACCTTGAGCAAGGATTGTGACATCTCGTGTGGTACATAGTATTGAAAAGCCATCATTACCCCCATAATAAAGGCAATGGCCAAGGGGATTGTTCTCTTTAAAAAGTTCATCTACTCTGCTGCTCCTCTCATTACACCTGACGAACATGACGCATATTCTAAAAACAAACTACCAATTTTAAAAAAACCGGATTTTATCCGAAAACCATTTTGCAATGGGTATGTCATCCTGCCAGAAACAGATAACTCACAAATCCAACTCCACACGTGGCAAGTATTGTCCCTATAACAAGAGCCGTTATTAAGACCCCCTTTCCAACATCTTGTGCACGGAGGCTGCCGAGAAGCAGGGGCTCCCGAGACAGATATGCACTGGCGGCATAGAGCTCTTCGCCAATGAGCGTATAATCACAGGTTGTAATAAAAAAGGGAAGTTGGGTATACGAATCTGTAGCCGCAATCTGGATAGCTCCCGTATTCGCACCAGTCTCTGCAAGAATAAGAGATTCAGCATAAAAATAACCCATAAAAAAATTTGTTGCTGGTTTTTCACGTACCATTATCCCACTCACCGCAGCAACATAGGGAAATTGTTCAGAAGCGGCCAGGAATATGTTATCTTCAATGTATGCATCAGGACGTCCAGCTTCCAGGTATGACTCCTTAACGACTTCCTGGCTAACCGACATCACAATGGGATCAATATTTGAAACCTTGAGGGTTGTATCATATTCGGCGATCCTGTAAGCAACTCTTCCAAGAATATTAACTGCAGCGATAGTGGAAATACTTCCCATACCGTTGAGACCATGAACAAAGAGTGCGGGCTTTCCCATTTCTGTCGCCCGTCCCAGTGCCTCATCAATAGCATCAAGACCGCTTATCTTCCTTATAAAGAGGCTAGGGCTCTTTTTAGCATGGTTAATAAAGAAGAGCAGGAGGAGAACAAAAGAGATCATTAAGACAAAATTATTGAGCTTTTTCCAATTAAACCAATCACCTGTTGGTAATGCAGACACGATCTTTTGCGTTTCAACCGTACTGCTGGCTGACGTAAGGACAAGCTTAAAGAAATGCTTTCCCTTCTCCTTTTTGTTGTTTTTCCTCTCTGTCGCCCTACTTAAGATCTTTTCAGGGTCTATCACCGCATAATGAAATTGAGAGTGTGAGTTCTCCTCGTACATTGTTTGTGAATTTATCCTCAGCGCTTCCGTAACAAACGGACCATTTCTGCTCTCCGCCATAAACACAACATATTCAGTATCTGTTGATTCACTGGGTGAAGAAGGCCATCTCAGTGATACACCCGTTCCGTCGTCAGAAGGGGTATCAAAGGCCTGGAAATCTGTCGGAGGAATAAGCACTTTCTCTTCTGCAGCAAAGATTGCAACGGCGGATGAGAAAACGAAGATGAGAGAAAATATAGGAGAAGAAAGTCTGCACATTTTCATACTCTTTTTTAGTAAATCACAATTAAATTTCCTTTTAACTTACAGGATCTTATATCATATTGATCGTTGTTGAATCAAGGTTAACTCTATCCACCCTCTATCGCCTCTACATTCGATCGCGGTATTACAACAGAGTTGTCATCTGGAAATTCCACCTCTATGACACGAACAACCGCTTCAGTCTCTATCTTTCTTAATTCACTGGGTAGTTCTTTAACCTTTCCAATCTTTCCAAAATATGGTGTTCGAATTATACGAACAGGATCACCCACCGAAATACCAACGGTCTCCTCCTTTATAGCAGTGCCTGCTGAAGGATCAAGAGCTGAGGCACCACCTCCTTCCTTATAGGGGATAATAATTTCCGGCCTGACGACACCAGCACGAATTTGGGTCGCTCCGCTTATTGATGCTATAGAACCTGCCCTTGATTGTAAGACTTCAAAAGTCTTTTGCGCCATATCAATCTGTCCAAAACCTTCCGTAACAATGAGGGTGATATTTATGTCTTCAGAACCTGTGATCGCAACCCCCAGATCGTAACCAAGCAACGCATTAATATCACTGTCCTTAATGCCACCAACAATAATACCTTTTATGCCGACATCCAGCGACTTTTGTATCACATCATAGTTTATAAGGGAGCCAGCAACAATGATCTTCCCACTCAGATCCTTCTCTATATCTGAAGTCTTTATAATGTCTTGCCTTGATTTTGCAACAACCGTTAATTCACCGGTAGTTTCACCTCCTATGCCAAAAATCCCTTGAATGAAGGTTGCTTGTGTCGCAAGTACCACACCTTCCCGTTCAAACACTTCTACAACCTTCCCGTCAACAAACGCATTTATCTCTACCGGACGAGGTGGTTGTCTCACGAGTACTTGACCGGTAACGTCGGAAATGCTCTCTATTTTACCTGTGACGGGAGAAAAGCAGATTGACTTAAAAAACTTAAGCATCGGCCTTGTCTCAGCCAATGGTTCATCTTTCTTGACATCGTCTCCTTCACCTTTTAGCATAAAACTGTGTATCTCTTTCGGTATAATCCCCAGACGATTTACGACATTTAGGGAGTGAACCTTTCCCGGAAGGTTTGTTTTCGCAACAATATCTTCCGCTTTTACCATGTCACCCTTTGATACAGTAACATCGCCCGTAAGAGGTAGGAACCGTTTTTTTCTGATTACCATCTTTTCAGACAACCGTAAACCAGGAGTATATGCGTGTGTCATAATGTGGAATTAATTTAATAGTAAATGTGATCTTTTTACAGAAACCCACAAGTTGAACGAAAACTGCCTAAAAACAAGGTGCGTAAATACTTTGTAACCAGAACGTACTTAAGTACGTGAGGATTATGAAATGGTTACAGTAACACAGTAGGTTGGTAGTTTTCGTTTAACTTGTTTCGGGATAGGCTTCAAATGCCTTGCTCCACTCTGAAATTTGCTCTTTCTGTAATCCTTTGTCACCTGAAACCGAAAGAGGTCTCCCCCTCGCATCAATAATGAGACCTACGACACCACCAGAAACTTTTCCTGTAACCTTTTGCCCTTTGCCCCTCCCCAAATCAAACTGTTTTGCAGGCGTCAATTCGATTTCAGCATCTTCACCCAAAGGCAAATTGATAGATCTGAGCTCACCATAGAGAAGTGATCCACTTTTTTCCTGTTTGTCCCGATAGACTATCCTGTAATCGAGACATTTGCTACCCTTTTTCCCCGTGTTTGTTAAGGAGACACAATGGCCGAGATAAATCAAGCAGTCTTTTTCAAAAACCTCGGTAGCGGCCTGTTCATCGATAGTGGAAAGAACTCCAAGGTGAGGCATCATAAAGATACTGTCTACGGCAAGCATCGTGATCCCCTGAGGTTGGAATGCGTCAATCATCATCATCATGGCCTGAGACCTGTTCGGAGCATGCGATAAGACACCACCGCTCCCTACGATGAGGTCGAGTCTATTCATATCAATAAGGGTCTCCTGCTCCTCAGTCTGCTTAAATGTCTCAGATATGTCTCTCCCTTTCTGGACACCTTTTAAGCTCACGGCGAGGGACTTGTGCTGTTCAAATGCTAACCTTAACGCCTCGCGCGCAATAGCATGCTCTATCTTGAGATCTTCCAGCAACTGTGGTATCGTTGTTGGACGTATCATCTTGTTTTTAATCCTGTTTCGAACGTCTGTTTCTTCTATATCAAATGAGAGCCACTTCATAATATTATCAATACCCGTTTCAGCAACCACATTTGATACACTGTAACTCATACCATAATTTGCACTCACGGTCCTATTGAAAATCTCTTCAAATACCGAGAAGACATCCGTGGTTGCCCCTCCAATATCAACACCAACGACATTAATAGCGTCCTTTTTTGCAATTGCCTGCATAATTGCACCTACTGCACCGGGTGTCGGCATGATGGGTGCACTTGTCCAGGAAATCAATTTGTTATAACCTGGAGCATGAGCCATCACATGCTCCAGGAAGAGACTCTGGATCTCTTTTCTGGCTGGATTGAGATTCTCTCTTTCAAGTTGAGGCCGCAAATTTTCCGTTATCCTCAATGCCGTCTTACTCTCTAAAACCCCGATGATCCTCTCCCTTGCATCTTTGTTACCTGCGTAGATTACGGGTAACTGAAAGGTAGTACCTAGCCGCGGTTTAGGATTCGCAGCTGCGATATATTCTGCCAGTTCTACAACGTGGGTAACCGTACCCCCATCAGTTCCACCTGCAAGCAGTATCATATCCGGTCTAAGATACCGGATTCTTTCAATCTTTTCATGAGGCAGACGTTTATCGTTAGAGGCAATAACATCCATTACGATTGCACCAGCACCCAGAGCCGCCTTCTGTGCACTTTGAGCCGTCATCGTCTTGACCGCACCTGCGACCATCATTTGAAGCCCTCCGCCTGCGCTACTAGTAGAGATGTACATATCAACTCCCGTTTGGTCATTTGCCGGCATGATAATTTTCTCTCCGTCAAGCAACTTGCGACCGGACAGCTCTTCAAGCTCTGCAAACGAGTTGAGAACTCCTCTTGTCACATCTTCAAAAGGGGACTCAACCGTAGTCGGTGCTTCACCCCGAAAGGTTTGCCTATACTCATCTCCCTTTTTCTCTATAAGTATTGCCTTGGTTGTCGTACTGCCACAATCTGTCGCAACAATTACATTAAAGGTATTCTGCATTCTTTTTTGTACAAATCGTCTGAATTGAATTAGTGATTTTTGTCATTGACTGATAAACAAACAGACATCACGAAGGAGGGGTCCTTTCTGTAAGGGAGTTGTTCAACCACTATCCCTACGAATTAAGTGGTTAATCTACTATTTTCTCTCAGAATTGTAAAGAACTAATTCAACATATATTACAAGGCATGAAAAGACGTATTGTATAATTTTACTTATCAATTCAGGACAACAGTAGGGGTACTATAAATTTCCGTAAGGGTTCAGAGAGACCGAATGTGGGATCAAAAGATTAGTTTCAGAAATACGTTTTTGCTAATACGTGTAGGTAATAACATTCGTTCAGTTGCCATATACTGATAATTGATTTATATAAACGTTAGAAACTGTCAACCGCTTGTTAATGAAACCACATTTGACTTTAATGAAATAATTAACCTACACCAGAAGATATCCAATATATAAGGACTTGAAGACATAAATCGACGCAATCTCCTACCAGCTGAAGGATATCCCCTTCTCTAAAATCCTTTTGTCCATGGTATTGAATTTTTTTAACTCTCCAAAATTCAAACAGATAGATCATTCATAGGTTTTGGTATGACTATTGCAATCCCGTTAAATATAGCGGCCGTATTTAACTTATCATTATCAGTTTTAAAATCTTTAGAGTACGTAATAGGTTACCATGTTTGTAATGTTTTTCTAAATTTCATTCACTATAAGATTAGTTTATCGATGCAATTGATTCACTAATACAACGATAAGATCGGTCTAATCTGGATGCATAAAACAACTGTTGTTTTACATTCAAAGCAGTGAGGGAATTTAGATTGGATAGGAGGTTAAAATGGAAATAATAAGAACTTATTTTGATTCTATAAGACGGCGAGAATTGATGTACACTCTCTTTGTATGGGTGTTGGTTGTTGCGGCTCCAACACTTCCTTTCTCAATTGCAGAGGCGCAATTAACAGACATAACGCAAACGCCTAATGCGATCGATGCTGGTATTGCAAAATCACTCGATGAACAAATTGGTGTAGGTAGAGGTGATGAGTTTACACCGGGATCTGCAATCTATCTGATCAAGAGAGATCCTGCCCGTTCGGTTCGTCGAGGGCGTCAACTTTTCCAACGCAAATTTACGGAAGAGCAAGGGCAAGGTCCACGCGTCAGCAACAACTCTACAGGTGACATCACTGAGGTTCGGGCACTAGGAGCCGGATTAGCGGACAGTTGTGCAGCATGCCATGGTCGCCCGAAAGGCTCGGCAGGATTCGGAGGAGACGTGGCTACTCGACCTGACAGTCGTGATGCACCTCATCTCTTTGGACTAGGACTCATAGAAATGCTGGGTGATGAAATTACCGATGATCTACGAGATATCCGAGAAAAGGCGCTAAAAATAGCTGGGGACACCAATGAGCAAGTTACCCTTCAGCTTAATAGTAAAGGTATCAAATACGGTAAGATCAAGGCTTTCCCGGACGGTAGTGTGGATACCTCTAAAGTGAAAGGTGTAGATTCGGATCTTCGTGTTCGCCCCTTCTTTCACCAGGGTGGCACGATTTCCATACGTGAGTTCATCGTTGGTGCTTTTAAGGCAGAGATGGGTTTGGAGTGTCCAGATCCCTTACTCTGTTCAGCCACAGATCCGTCAAATCCTGAGTCGATAGTGAGCCCGGCATGGATGGTGTTCGGTCCCGAGCAAGACATCTTCGAAAGGCCTCCCGTATGTAGGCCAGACGAGGATGGAGATCTTGACGCTGTGGTGAACGAGATTGATCCGGCCGTAGTCGACCATATGGAATTCTACCTTCTGAACTATTTTAAGCCGGCAAGGACAAAGATTACTCGAAGAGCGAAAAGCGGTCTTCATTTCATGAAACAGATTGGGTGTACAAAGTGTCACATTCAGAACCTTCTTATCGAGCACGACCGGCGAGTAGCAGATGTTGATACTCAGTTCGATCCACAAAACGGGATCTTCAACCGACTCTTTGCAACTGCAACAACCCTGTTTGAGGAGAGAGAAGATGATGATGAATATCCGCAGCTTCTCCCTGTAGGGAAATCGTTCCTAGTGAAGAACATCTTTGCTGATTTCAAGCGACATGATCTAGGACCAGAATTCTATGAGCGGGAGTATAATGGGGATTTAGTCAAGGAGTTTATGACTGAACCTCTTTGGGGCGTTGGATCTACACCCCCCTATGGTCATGACGGACGTAGTATTAATCTAATGGAGGTAATCTTTCGGCACGGTGGGGAGGCTCAAGAGTCAAGAGATAACTTCAAGTCTCTCTCATACTGGCAGAAACAAAATATTTTGGAGTTCCTCTCAACACTGGTGTTGTTTCCACCAGATGATACCGCATCAAACCTGAACCTAGGTAACAAATTTGGTGATCCTCAAACAGAGCATGGGAGTATCAACCTGGGAGTACTCTTCCAGATTCCCGAGGAAGGAGCAGAGTAAGGCATCTGTTGGTTGTGATAATTTGACACTGTGTAAGATATCCCATGAGTCACGTATAGGCGCCCCTGAGTTTACTCTTGGGGGCGTTTATACTTATTAGAGCATACGTCCTTTGATTCGATTAAGGATGAAGATACTAAATTTTTACAAACAAAAAGTCTTTCCTCTATTTATAAATCATTTTCTTAAGCGATTTTGTTTTTCAAATGTACCGGCTGTAATACTTGCACCAATTAAAAAGGAATTACCATATAAGATATTAGCAGTGTAGTGGTAGAAAGGGACAAAACTATTAATTATCTCTCATGAGGCCTAAGTTGTACGGAAATACTGCCTGAGATCTTTTCTTGAGAAAACCGCCTAAACTTTCTCTCATTATTACCGAAAATAACACGATAAATACTGTGTTAATATGTTATTTTTATGGTAGTTATTTTTTGGAGGTTGACAGATAATGGGAGTAAAAATAGGAGTGATAACAACAATTTTCTTATTTGCTATTCTATCAACTAGCCATTTTGCAGTTGCAGCTAAGCCTGATTGGGCAGGTAAACATGAGTGGGTAGAAGAGCATAAAGCTGAGCGAAAATCTGAAAGAGAGTACCGAAAAGAGTTACGGGAAGAATCTCGTGAGGATAAAAAGTATGCACGAGAAAGCGAAAGGGAAGCACGTAAGGCTGAACGTGAAGCCAGGAAGATTGCTCGTAAGGAAGAGAAGGAAGCACGTAAGGCTGAACGTAAAGCCCGGAAGATTGCTCGCAAGGAAGAGAAGGAAGCACGTAAGGCTGAACGTAAAGCCCGGAAGATTGCTCGCAAGGAAGAGAAGGAAGCACGTAAGGCTGAACGTAAAGCTAAGAAGCTTGCACGTAATAAGGAGTGAGAAGCACGAAAAGCTGAGCTTAGGGAAATGCAGCCTGCTCGGAAGGAAGAGAAACGGGCCCGTAAAGTGGAACGAAAGAAGCGAAAATGTGAAGATGATGATAGTTATGTTGAGGAAGAAGAAAACGACGGTAAAGGGCACAGTCTAAAAACCAGGGAGTAGAACATGACACGTTCTTCATCTATTCAATAGCGAAGAGTATTGGGATTATATTCCGGCTCTTCGCTTTCTTTTTAGAGTTTCGCATATTTTGAGGTTGAACCTCGGGTTTCCAGTCAACCACTATTTAGCTGACCACACCTCTATTCTATGTCCCTCTGGATCACTGAAATAGAAGACCGACGATCCCCATTTGTCCTTGATCTTGTCAGGGGAAATTCCATTGGCATGCATGTAATGCCACGCTTTGTTGATATCTTCTACTTCGATAGTAAGTGTGATCCCTGCACCCTTTCCACTCTTAATTGTCGACCTGCTCTCGTTTGCAATACTCACATGGGCAGTTTCTGTTAACTTAAATTCAACAAACCAGTCTGATTCATAGGTAATAGTTCGTTTCAATTTATCGCGGTAAAATTCCATGGTCTGTTGCCATTTCTCACAGTAGAGAATTGTATTTGTATTTTTTATATGAAGAGTAGATCCCATAATAATTGCAAAGTATCAAATTTATGAAATATTTTTTCATTAACCGCGCACTGCAAGATACTAGGTGAAAATTTTCAGGAGAAACCGATCTAACCAGTGATCGTCATAAATGAAACCCCGATATCACATCATACAATATTCTATCAAGTTCCTCTATTGCGTATGGTTTCGTGACAACACCGGCAAATCCATGCTCTCTAAAATTTGATAATATCGGATCATCCAAATAACCGCTTGTAAGAATGACTTTGACACTTTTGTCTAATTCAAGGAGTTTTTCCATAGCTTCTTTTCCGCCCATCCCACCTGGAATTATAAGATCCAATATTATTGCATCAAACGGTCTTCCGCTTTCCATCCCTTTTTTGTAGAGATTTATCGCCTCACAACCATTTCCAGCAATAACTGAATCGTAACCAATTATCCTCAGTAACTCACCAGTAGTAAATCTTATCTGTTCCTCATCATCCATGAATAAGATTTTTCCTTTGTTTTCTGCAACAATCTCTTGTTTCATTTCAAATACACTCATCAAATGTATAATTGATCTGATAGACGTTATTACCAAATTATCGATTGTTATACTTTTCTGGAAGCTAACGGCATGATAGTGAATTCAAATGTCTTTTACCAAAACGGGAGTTTTGAACAAAACGTTGCATAATAAGCAAGTTTCTTTTACTTGTAAAGAAAAATTTTTAAAGAGAATATGAAATTCAATCTGTGCACAATAAAAAAGCATAAAGAGAACGGTTACTGCCATCAATGTTGGGTTAATCAAGAATCATCATAATAGGAAATTATAGAAACCCAGCATGGCAATATAAATTTTACCCTCTATGAAGGAAAATTTTTATCCGTTTACCTGAAAAAGAGATAGAACAAGATAAAAATTAATTTTTTTCATCATCTTGTTGTCTGATCTAAAACTCTACTCATAGGTAATTGTTCAATTACCACATCTTTTTTAATAAATAGATATCTATCGGCTCCATGTTTTTTGGCATTATCTAAGACCTCTAAATATGGGGTGTTAGGCAATACATTTCTTTTTAAGCTACTTCTATATTGTTCAAACATACCCTCCATTCATATGAAATAATCAGATTTCCAATTTAATTTCTCTTCTAATCATACTAAGGGAGATCTAATACACTGTGGGAAATTTTCTTGGAGTTCAAATATTGGCACATGTTTTGATGAACCTTGAAGAAAATATAGAATCCATTGACCATTTAAAATTATCAATACACTCATGTATAATGGGAAAGGATGAGATGCCAGATACTGCTCTAGAGTGGCGTTATTTACGAAAAATAGAACAAGTTTTACCCTTTGCAATCCGAGATAATCTCATAATAGATAACCTGCCATTTGTAACATGCTTAGTCAGGAAGTATTCAAGACGGCTCCCTCCTCACGTTGATAGGGAAGATATGGTTGGGGCTGGTATTATTGGGTTAGTACAGGCTGCTCAAAAATTTGACAAAAGACAACAGGTAAAATTTAAGACCTATGCATATTTAAAGATAAGAGGTTACATTCTTGATTTTCTGAGAGAAAATACTTTAATTCATACACCAAGGAACAAAGATCATTTTAATATTTTACAGGCAAATGGGGAGGAGAAAGATTTTGATTTTCCTCTTTCCAATGAAGATGGCCCACTTAATATTTTAGAATCAGAAGAGTCAAACAACAATTTAAGAGAAACTATCGATAAACTGAGAAAAAATGAGGGTTTGATTGTATATTATCGCTATTATCTAAATATGCGTGTAAAAGAGATTGCTAAAATTCTCAACATGTCAGAAGGTCGGATTTCTCAACTACATAAAAATGCATTGAAAAGTCTTAGATCGAATTATTGTCAATACAGCGCTCTCAATGAGTCCCGAAGATAATCGCATGAAGAGAGGTTAAGATGTCGAAAAACGAATAAATGCAAGACGACAGCTCCAGATTATCGATCAAGATAGATCACAAATAGTTTTTTTAGACCCCAATTTCAGAAGAATTTTACATTTTTCTCACAAATTCCTCACTTTTTTTTGCCCTTTGTAAATCATCTCTTTAGCATTACTAAATTTTCTGTTTTGTTTAGTTCTATATTGTATGCAACCAACTCACCCTAATAATTTGTACTTTTTTCATGTTTTACTATCTGTATGTCACGTGAGTTAACGGAAGTTGAGTGTCTCTGTGAATTAGCTGTGAATATCGGTATTGATGGTATTCTTGTCCACATTATGGGAGTACTACCGTATGTCAAGAATTTCGGACTCAATATAATTGCCGATTTTTCATTTAATATATTAAACTCAAGTGCTATAAAAGTGTTGGAACAATCTGGTGTCAACAGAGTTACGACCTCCATAGAATCATCATTTAATGACCTTTTCTCGCTTGTAAAAGATTCTCCCCTTCCTTTAGAATGTAATATGCATGGCTCCCTGCCGAGCATGTTGTTGGAGCATTGCCTGTCGGCAATGGCGGTTACCAAATCAAATACCAAGCGATCTGTAGGCTGCCATGTATATATATGGGATACGGACTTAAGGATGAGAAAGGAGAGATCAGGCCCATAGAAGTAGACCAGTACAGCAGAAACCACATCATGTTTTCAACAGATCTCTGTGTGCTCCCGTATCTTTATTCGTTTTTGAAAACTGAGATAGAAGTATATCGCATTGAAGCGCAATACTACGATGACTCCTTTGTTGAAACAACAGTGAGGTCTTACCGAAAACGCCTGGATCAATTTGTCGACAATCCAAATGTTTTTTATCCAATGCCAGAATGAGTGTGGGAGGATTTTGTTGAAAAGAGCCCGAGGAGTCTTAGCTTGTACGCTTATGCCCAAGATGTGACCAAGTCGAAAGTACGCTGGAAGTGATGAAGGAAGCGACACATGGCAATTATTAGCTTCTCAAAGTCCCGAAACAGTGAGAAATCTAATAATTGAATTCATCTATTTTTTATTTTACTATGATTGTATAGAGCAACTTTTCCACACAGCACTTTCGAAAAGTCTTGAACCATGACTATCTTACATAATCAGAAGGATGACCTGAAAATGACAAAATTGGAATGTACAAAAGCAGTAATCGTTTCTTATCTCCTTTCCATATTAATAATTAGCATTTTCTTATGCAATTGTTCTCATGCGGAAACAGTATCGAGTGATAATCCACAAGGGAACTCGCTAATAGAGACGATACAAATGGCAATGGATTTGTCTTATCAAATGGAAATAAAACAGTCTGAGGATATCTTTAATGAGGCTATTAAGGAATGGCCTGAAGACCCCATGCCCTATCTCTTTAAAGGTGGTCTCTATCTCAATATGTTTCAAAATCTTAGTAACAATACAGAAGTGGAAAGAGAGAAGCTGAAAGAACAGATACTTTACCTGAACAACAAAGCCATTGACATTGCCCGTGAACGGATCAAAGAAGATCCCAATAATGAGAGTGCTCAATATTGTCTAGGAGGAGCAACCGGTAATATTGGAAGATTTTATATCCTGAACGGTCAAATGTGGAAGGCTTTCTGGAAAGGTAAAAAAGGATATAATTTACTTAAAAAGATAGTAGAACAAGATCAGGAATATCACGACGCTTATCTTGGCCTGGGTATATATAACTATTTCTCTGCCATTATGCCAAAATTTGTAAAAGCATTGTCATTTCTGCTTGGTGGATCCACGGGTGATAAGGAAAAAGGTATTAGACAACTTGAACGTGTCCGTGACAACAGTACATTGCTTTCTTTGGAAGCCAGAAAGATTCTCCTGAGAACTTATCGTGGAGAGGAAAATTGGAATGAGTTTTATCTAAACTCTAAATGGCTTGCAAAAAAGTATCCTGGCAATCCCTATTTTCAGGTACCTTACGTATACGGTCTCACCCAAAACAATCAATATAATGAAGCTCTGAAACAGCTGAATAAAGTAAACACAATGCTGCAAAATGATCCATCTCGATTAGCACTCCATATGCGTGTTAAATATTACAGGTATGTAGGGCTTTTGAACTACAAGCTTGGTAATTATACGATGTCAGAGCAGTCCTATATGAAAGCACTGGATCTTAGCCGTGATGTTTTCCCTCCCACAAGGATATGGGGAGAAGACTATTATTACCTTGCTGCGTCTAATGCTAGACTTGGGAGAGAGGATGAGGCGTTTAAATATCTGAGGAAAGCGATTGGCAAGGAATGGCAAATAGATAATCTGGACAATCTCCCCGAATGGAAACCATACAAACGGAACCAGGAGTTTCTTCTGATAATTGGTAAATAAATAATTTAAACTCTATTGAGCGTGTTGCATAAAGTAATTAAATGTTCATTTTATAAATAAACAATCAAGGTTACAAGTTTTTGTATGATTGATGATTAATGCAGTGAAAACGTAAATGGAGAAAATAATTTCTGCGGTGTGCTCAACTATATCTTGCTTTACTTGTACAAAAGATGTCCTGATTCCTAACTTAGGACCAATTAACCTTGCCACTTCGAAATAACTTCAATAGATTATGTGTGGCGCAAATCAATTTCCATTCACTCGAACATGCATCGATCCCTCGTCTGAGAAAGCGCTTTATTCTTCGTGCATCTTTAATCTGCCCAAACACCGATTCAACCATCTGACCCCGTTTACTATACAGATGTTTCCCACGCTTTGTTAATAACTTCCGTTCCATTCGATCTCTCTTCGACAAACCCTCCGGTGTACGTCCCCGTTGTGCTTTTTGTTCGCTCAGAGCCTTTCGTTGTTTCCAATCTTTTTTTGTCGCTACAAACAGCTCCAGTTCATCAGGTAATCCTTTGTCCATATTTCCCTCACTCCAATATCCCGCATCTGCCAATCCTACCCGAAGCCTTTTCTCTATCCCTATGTCCCTTACATTCTCTTTCGCCTTATTGAGCAATGGATGGAGTTGGTTTACGTCATTTTCTTCCTGCGTCAACTCTGCTGCGACTATTATTTGCTCATTGGTTACTACCGCTTGTGCGTTATATCCTTGTACATATCCCGACTGCGTCTTCATTATCCGGCTTTCAGGGTCTGTAATATTTCCCTTTGCCTCCTTATTCTTCATCTCTTCTGGTGCCTTTGGCTTTCTACCTCGTTTCTTTTTTCCTTGTTCGGATTCCTCTTTCTCTCGCATCTCTATCTTTTCTTGTTGTTTCTTGGCTAATTCGCTAGCACGAAGTTCCAGACGCTCCTTACACTCTTGTAATCTCTTGAGCCTGCTCCTTCTGTCTTTCATCTCTTCGGGTAATTCATCTCCTCGATTCCTCTTACCATAGAGCTTATCTTCCGCTTTGTCTGTTTCTGTTGCCTCCTTGAGTATCTTTTTCACCTCTTGCTCTATATACTTCTCTGATCGATTCGATGATAATGATGCATTTGCTTCCATCTTTGTCCCATCCAGTGCCACTACTCCTACCTTCAACATCTTTGCTTCTGCACACAGCTTCAGTACTTCCGTAAACAAACCCTCAAGCTCTTTCTCATTATCTTTGCGAAATCTCGATATCGTGCAATGATCTGGTTTCTGATTCGCCGTTATTATTCTAAAGCCTATATCTCGTTCACAAAGACTCTCTACTCGACGACTTGACCTCTCGCCTATACTATACGCATATACCAACAAACTCACCATAACCTTTGGATTAAAAGCGGCTCTGCCCCATCCATCTCGACGATACTTCTTGTAAAACTCTTTCAGATCCAGCTGCTCTACTGCGTCAAGTATGAACCAGGCTAAATCTCCTTCCGGTAACCAATCCAATAAGCTCGGTGGGAGTAAATACTGTTGCTCTCTGTTACACTCAATAAAATTATAACCCATATTTTTCCCCTTTCTTGAAGATGGACTCAGTATATCATTTCTCTTGCATACTTTCATCTCTTTTGTGGGAAAAATAGGGTTTGTGCAACAGGCTCTATTGAATTATATATCAGAATTTTTTGAGATCAAATATCATATGCAGAAAATTTAATGTTGATTATACATAGAGAGAGTTTTCACTGTGCAGCGAACGTGCCCGATGTGAGATCATCTTAAGCAGAGTCAAAGAATGGCTTGAGTTGTGATATTGACCGGATTTGCTATCAAAAAGGTTGGTATTCCAGCGGCAGGAATAGGGCATGAAAAATAAAAAATCATATTTTGGTCCACATGAAATAATTCGAAAAAGAATGATTTCATGATCCCCTGTGTTTACCATTTTTATCAAGAACCTATGCAGATAGTCCGGGGGGAAGGTCACTATCTGTTTGACCATTAATGAAAACACTATCTCGATTTCTATGGAGGTGTCTCTGTCCTCAATGCAGGTCATTGTTCTCCAGAAATAACCGAAAAAATTTGCCAACAGGTTAATACACCCAAACATACGACCACTATCTATTTAACACAACGAATTGTTGATCTTGCTGAAAAATTTGTACAGATTACTCCTCAACGTCTGGAAAAAAGTTTTTTTTGTGCAAGTGGGGCGGAAGCTAATGAGGGTGAGTTATTGCTCTCTCTGCTCTATACGAAAAGACAAGAGTTTTTGGCACTATCACACGACCTGCATGGAAGGACGAAGCTGACTATGAGTATTACCGGATAAACATTTTGGCGTACCGAATTGGTTGGAAATGAGAGGGAGTCGGAAACAGAGAGAACTGACTTAATCCTTGAATACATGAAGGATAGGGGGGGCTTCTAGGAAAGACAGGAGCCGGCCGAAACGTCCAAACATTTAAACAGCCATTAATTATTTCGAAGGTTGACTGAGCATATTTAGTGAACTCCAGACAACTCATACCACCACTTCATCAAATACATTTTTGTGATGATTAATGCTTGTGCATAAACATTGTCAACTGGAACAAGGTATACACTAAACGGTTAGAACAGCCGATAACTTGAATAAGTAGAAAGAGAAAGCTCTTTTAAGTATTTATCCTCTTTCTATAATGGGCTGAATAGCAAACATTCTTTTTGAAAACTATTGTTGTCTGGGTATCAACTATATATGACATTTCGTAAGGAATAAAAACAGGACAATCTTGCAGCATATAGGGGATTAAAAGTCTTAAGTATCATTATATTAACATATTATAACATATATTTTGGAATATGAATTGTATTGGTATGGTATCTGCTTAATAGACCTACAGCTTGATCAAGAAATTGAAAAAACATACATTTCGAACACTATTAAATATTGGTAATAGCTGGGAATTTAACAGAGATATTTATTGTTAGGTAACAAAAAATGGTACATTATTAATAAGGAGATAGAAGATGAAGATCATTAAAGGACTTACAGTTGGATTATTGGTATTAATTTGTATGGCTAAGGTTGGTACAGCTGGTTCTATTGTTTACGATTTTACAGGTGCTAACACGGGTACACATGATTCACTCAACCTTACGGTGGATGGAGTTTCTGTGAATGTTACGGCATGGGCAAATATGAGTGCTGAAGAAGGTTCAAGCCCGTGGTTCCAGGTAACTGGGCAGAACGCCGGTGTGTATGATGGTACAACAGGGTTGGGGGTACAGATGGGAAACGGAAGTGACAGCAACTATTTAGATGGTCAGAGCGGACCTGCTGATGGTATTGACTTTGATGAGGGGTTGATGTTTGTATTCTCGGAGCCAGTTAATTTAAAATCAGTCGATTTCGCATTTTGGGATTCTGATGACGATTTCAATCTTACTATCGATGGAAATGACATCTTCCACGACAATGGAAGCGATCCATTTAACGCTGATTTGCCTCTCATCCTTGCTGGAACCCCAATGATAGTATGGGTAGATGGAGCCAGTGATGAAATTAGAATCCAAGAGTTGACCGTCGAGCCAGTACCAGAACCTGCTACGATAGCTATTCTCAGTATCGGTCTAATTGGAATCGTAGGCGGAACTGCGAGACGAAGATTGAAAAAGTCTAAGGTATCGTAACATCTAAAACAAAATATTGACAAGGTTTAGTAAACTATCCAAATACCTACACTCTTCATACACGGAGGAGTGTAGGTATTCTTTTTGTGTCATTTCTCAACATGCAACTTGTTTCTTCAAATCACCTCATTTTAAGAATACATTCAACTATACTTTGAGTTGATGACAGACCTGTTGGAATACCATTCAAAGTGGACATACTCCTCCCCAGGTGTGGTGTTACCTGGGGAGGAGAGACCTCAGGCAACACTTTTTAAGCATATTCCCGGTCTAGACCTTGCATTCTGATACTAATTGCATGCTTTAGGGACAGCCAGTTAGCGGATCGTACCATTCCGATGCCCACATACTATTGAGCTCGCTCAACAATAATGCTTCTGCAGCAATGCCAGTTCCAAAAAGATCGTTCATCTCTTCAAGATCTGCCACGTCATACAGTTCCTGAATAGAGGTAAGTGGGAGTACATTATAGTCCAACCGATAGATCAGTTTGTACTGATTATCTCGTATTGCAGCTTGGAACATTGAACTAGAACAGCGATCAGTATACATATACTGACGCGGAACAGGAATAAAGTTAGTCGCCAAATACCGAAGCATTGAAACTGAATCCTGAGCAGTGGATACAACTCCGACGATACCGGCCACGGTTGCAAAAATATCTACTGTATGAACCATCGCGTTCTCACGACGACCTGGACTGCTTATGTACCCGAGGCCGCTTGATGCTGGTGCAACTGTGCCATGCTGGAGGTGATAACCGTCAGAAATGATAAAAGGCACCCGAATACCACCTTCGTAAACTTCCATTTTGTGACTCGGATGGGGTGAGGCATTGAAAGGTTCAAGGATGCTTGCACTGTCTGTACCATTGTCCCCAATAAAGATGATCGTCGTCTTCTCAAGTTCCCCAATACTTTCAAGCTGTAATAAAAGCCAATCGATATGCTGGTCAATACACTCGATCATTCCGTTAATGTCAGGGACAAGGGAAGCTACACCGTCACAATTGATCGTCGGCGTGTGCATAGGCGTGTGGGGTGCGTTGAAGGCCACAACTGCCAACCAATTGCTCGTTTGAGTCTGAATCCAGTCGAAGGCGTCCTGTACATTTGCCTCAGTAGCATATTGCGTTACCGGGTCTACAATCGCCGGTGTTGTTGTGTTCCCGTCAATTTGCACACCGTTTTCGTATTTGACCCAAGAATCGTAGGCGGGCAAACTCCCTTCTATGACTCCTTGGTGCCAGTCAAAGCCCTGATCGTTAGGGCCTGTTACACCTCCTCCCAAATGCCATTTACCAAACAAGCCGGAAACGTACCCCGCTGTGGATATTAATTCCGGCAGGGTCAATTCTGCAGCAGGTAAGTCTGGTCCGATAGGGATAGCGTTTGCGACAGTGGTGCGGAAGGAGTGTCTTCCTGTAAGAAATCCGGCACGTGTCGGTGAACACACCGGATTTGCCCAGGCATTATCAAAGATGACGCCACTCATCCGAAGTCTTCGGATCGTTGGTGTAGCGGGCAAGTCGAGGGGTGTATTACCGGTAATAGGGATATATTGTCTTAAGCGGTCTATTCCTAAGTCATCGGCAATAAAAATAATAACATTCCTTTCTCCTGAAGGTGGTACATAGATATTAGGAAGTGCTATGTCTTCTCTCGGTACCGGGGTGGGATTTAGATTCAGCGCTAAGGCTTGAAACGTCACTGCTTCAAAACAAAACACCATCATTATAAAAAATCCAATTAAAGTGAGTTTTTTTTTCATGATAAAGCTCCTTGTTATGAGTATAAAAATTTTATTGCAAAATACCATTGCACAAACACTTAAAAAAATAGAATCTGTGTTTTGCAATTGCTTTTGCTTTTGTTGTGCCAAGCTCTTTGGCCTTTTTGAATTTAATTTTGAGGGTTGATATAAGTGTCTGAGAACGTGTAGGATAAGAACGATACTTTTTTACTAAGAATGGGATATCTGTGGAAATTCGAGAGGAGGTAATAGTTGGGGACTAGTGGGAAAATTGGGGAATATTCCCCAATTTAACCCAATGTTGGCTATAAGGGTATATGATTTTATTGATGTAGTCCGCTTTTGAAGAATCGTAGTGCAATATGGTTTGTTATCTGATTTTCTAATTTTACAAGACTTAGGAGCTGTTTGTTGTGACCAGATTGAAAAGAGAGATAGTAACGACGAATATTATGAAAGTTTTATGCCAAAACTGGGATGTCCGGGGTGTAACAATCATACAACGGTTTGGGATGGATGTTATAAGGTTGACTCGATGTGAATTCGTTCTATCTAATATTGATAAGGCATCAAACATAACATAAGATATATTATCAGACGTTATAATTTTATGAATTTCAACTGTTTGCAAACCTCTTCAATCTCTTTGACCACAAGGTTGGCTCATGAATAAGTCTTTCCCTGATCATGAGAAAAGAACCTTCGGGTTTTTTTCTACAATGCGCAACAATGCCATTGCTGGTCCTCGTGGTTCTCGCGTACCTTGCTCCCAATGTAAGGCCTAAACGGTGCCTGATTTTTGCCACATCTGATGGGACTTTCAGTTTCTTTTTGCGGAGTACGTTCTTTCCAGCCTTTTGTGCACGGATAGCAGTCAGTTCTTCATTCAGGTCAATATCAAGTAAATCGCTTTTTTTTGTCATTTTTTAATCTCCCGTATCAATTTTGAGATAAATATCTACCCCAATGAACTATATAATGTCATATTATTTGATTGGGAAATCCGGCAGATAATGTTTCGTTTGTTATTTTTGGATCAACATCAAAAACAGCAACAAGCAAATCGGGAATACCGCGACCGCTACCATCTTCTACAATCTTACCAATAACTTTGTTATTCATTATTATTTCCTCAATTCTATCAATACTGACAATTTTTGTTTATTGAGAGTGATACTAATTAACCGGTAGAATTATGTAACTTATAACGTAAGAAGATTTAAGGAAAATGTATGTCTGTACCTTCCTTTCTAACTTAAATATAATATTCATTATTGGAAATTAGGGAATTAGATTGATTTATTTGACAAGTTTCGTGGAACTTGAAACATAATGTTATATATGAATTGTTTTCTGTACTAGACGCACATATAGATGAGTATAATTGGGGTACTGTAATAATAAAATTAGTACTTCTCATTACTAATTCTCCTACAGTATAAAATATCGATAACTACACCTAAGCTACCAACCCCACGTCTGCCCAGACAAGAAGTTTAGCTATACTTAGTGTTTGAATGGAACCCAGTGTTTGAACGAAAACTGCCTAGATACAAGGCGCGTAATAATTTTGTAGGAACGTATTCATGTACTTGAGGATTACAAAATTATTACAGCAACGCCGTAGATGGGTAGCTTTCGTTCAAACACTACTTATTGAATACAATGTCCAGACCGTTGAAAATCTGCTTGAGTGAAGAATCCGAAACTCTTCCACTCTTCTCAGTAAGAACATTTTTGTCAAGTGAAACAATTTGAGATATATTTGCTACAGAATCCTTTGTAAGTCCCGTTGCTCTTTTTTTCAGCAGTAGATTCCCCGGTGCACTTGCCCACTTCAGATTACTTGTCAAGGGAATACACACTACTGTAGATATCTTACTCTCATTAAACGGATTTCCTTGTATCACAAGTATTGGACGTCGAAAGCCTGGGCCGGATCCTGATGGTTCTGACAAATCGGCCCACCAAACTTCGCCTTGTTGAATTTTTACCATTTACTATGCCCAAGCAGATTCTGTGATGCCTTGCGAACAAAAGAGTTGTCGAAATCACCGATTGATTCAATTGTCTCGTTCATCTTTCTGGTGATTTCATCTGGTGTGTGCCTTTGCAGATATTCAACCATTGCTTCAGAAAAAAGCTGGCTACGCGATTTTTGCATGCGTTTCGCATACTTCTCTGCTGCTCGGAAAACAGAATCGGGAATTGAAATTGCAGTTTTCATACCGAAAGTATAACCAAAAGAGGGAGATGTGTCAATTAAATAGTCTGCACAATTACGAAACAGGTCAATAATTTTACCCAACATTGAATTCCTATACTTGAACCTAAGCTTTACTCGCATACATCTCCCCACGGAGATGGAGCAAGGTGAAATTGAATTCTCCTGCCAGTGTGATCGCTGCTGTAGCTGCAGCAAATTCTCGTGATGTACCAATTCCCATAAACTTGAGGACCTCTCTTGCTGCCGGACAAATCAGTCCCTCTCTGGATGATGATGCACCCGCTTCGAGATTTGGTAATTCTACACCATAGATAATCTCATCACCTCTGATCTCCACATATACATTTTCAGTGCAAGAGACGTTGTATGGACGAGGATTTACCTTTGTACCGCGATAAATAGCGGGTATAATCTCACCGCCCATTCCCGAATAGAGAAAATGTCCCTGCTCCTGCATAACTCCCTGGCGGTCTATCTCCATGTAGGTTAAAAGTGATTCAATACCGGTTTTACTCATCTTTTCATATGCCGATATCGGTAACTTCACTTGCGCCGAAACATAACGCCCCCTTCGATTACGTGGTGAGGGTTTGAGGTCGCCGTCAAAGCCCATAGCAATAAGACTTTGCAGATACTTCACTCCCATTTCTCCAAATTTCTCGTCCAATTTACCTCTGGCAAATCCCACAGCTGCTGAGGTATCCCCATGCCCTCTGGCATGTTCAAATCGGGTATGGAAACAGACAGAGAGAAAGCACTGCCCGTGGTGTTGCCTTCTCACAAAATCTACCTCATACACCTCACCTGAAAACTCAGAAAGAAATTTCTCTTCCATCTCATTTCGTAACGTTGGTAGATACTCCTTTACTGCCTGGACCGCTTGCTCCCTATCTTCTTCGCTGTTAAAGACATAGCCTAAGTTACGTGAAGCCCCTGCCCATTTTCCAACCTTTATCTCAGCCCCACCCAGTTTATTCACTCTAAAACACCCCACACTGATACCGAGTGACCCAAATCCTGGACCATAGGCCAGGATATTGGTGAAGGTCTTGTCAATATCACCGAAGACCTTGATCTGTCCCGCATAAGAGTAATACTCTTCACTACCACCAACATAATTATTGGCAAGTGGTCTGAACCTCTCCTCGTCCTCACCATAAGGTTCAAGGGCAGAACCGCATCGGGTACAAACCGTCTCCTTATCACGCGCCTCGATATGCCAGATGGACTTATCTTTCGGGCATCGCCACTGCATGAGATATGGTTTTTCCGGTAGTTCCAGGTAGTTGAATGTATGACCAGTAAACTCTTCTATAACCCTTCGTCTACTCAGAGCTGCAATACGATACTGCTCGGGCGCCTTAACTCCGTACTCTTCCAACAAAACCGACTCAGTTTTCCACGGCTGGACATCACCCGTCCGAATTTTACCCACGATCTCTTCAACAATCTTTCCTTTATCAATCATCTTGTATATCTACTCCCGCCTGGCCAAGCCAGGACCACTAAAATGCAAAGTGTAAAATTAGCAATTCGTATTTTCCAAACTCATTTCTCAGTCGTAATTCTTTGTGCCTCTCTGTTTTTATGTGATTTTTTTAGTATTGATAAAAACCCTTCCCTGTCTTTCTCCCTAGATCACCCTTCTCAACCATATCACATAGTGTTTTACACGGTTTGTACTTGTGGTCTTTATATCCAGCATAGAGTTCGTCCAATATCGCCTTACACACATCAAGCCCAATCAAATCTGATAAGGCCAGAGGTCCCATGGGGTGATTAAGTCCTAAGGTAACCGCCTTATCAACATCTTCGGCCGTTGATGTCCCGTCGGAAAATTTATCCATCGCTTCATTTAAAAAAGGGAGTAGCAGCCGGTTAACGATGAAACCGGGTGCGTCCCCCGTAACAACGGGAGTCTTTCCCATTTCTGTGGCGACCTCTTTAGCATATTCAACAACAGCATCAGAGGTGTTTTTTGCTTTCACTATTTCAACGAGCTTCATCTTAGGTACCGGATTGAAGAAATGGAGACCCACTAACCTACCTGGATCTTTCAGGACCTGAGATAACTCATCAATAGAGAGTGATGATGTGTTGGTTGCAAATATTGTATCTTGAGAACACTCATGCTCCAACTCCTTCAATACCTCCTGTTTAAGCTGTGTATCTTCTGTCAACGCCTCTATTACAAGATCCGCATGCTCCAGATCATAAAAGTTCGTTGTGATCTTGATCCTTCCGAGAATCTCCTTCTTCAGCTCTTCCTTTGTGGTCTTAGAGAGCATTTTATCGATCTTTCCTAGTGACTTTCTTGCAATCTCTTCGTGTCTATCAATCATGATTACCTGATATCCAGTTTGGGCACACACTTGAGCAATTCCGCTCCCCATTGTTCCCGCCCCTATGAGCCCAACCGTTCTCTTTTTCGCTTCCTGCTTTGACCCTTTCGGTGCCTCTTCGATGAGATCACCCAGCTTATATTCAGTAAAAGATTTTCTGATCTGAAAGTTTCCATAATCGTCCTCCAATAAGAGATCACAGTAGGGAACTCTCGTATGGCCAGGTGACGGGATCTCTATCTTCGTAATTCCTCGTACGGTACTCTTTTTTGGATTAACTTCGGCCACATTTCCCTGGCAAAAGATACACACTTTTACATCATAATACCACTGCTTATGACAATCTTCACACTCAAATACCATGTTACCCCCTCCTTTCAAAGATATGTACTACGGCTGTACCACCTACACCACCAATATTGTGGGTGAGACCGATCTTTGCACCCTCCACCTGCCGGCTGCCGGCCTCTCCCCGTAATTGGGTTGTCACTTCAAATACCTGGGCAAGTCCCGTTGCTCCGATAGGATGACCGTCTGCCTTAAGTCCCCCATCGGTGTTTATGGGTACCTCTCCCTTTATGGTCGTTTTTTCTTCCCTCACCCATTCTTTACTCTCACCCGGTTCACATATCCCAAGGTCTTCCATTGCCACCAGCTCATTAATGGTAAAGCAATCATGGACCTCTACAATATCGAGATCTTTTGGTGTTATTTCTGCCTGTTGGTACGCCTCTTTGCTGGCCCGTTTTGCAGCCTCAAGAGAGCTGTGTACTTTTCGATGAGACAAAGAGATATGATCGGTAAACAAGCTTGACCCGATTATAGTCACATCACGATCACTCATTTGGTTCTTTGATATCACTACCGCAGCAGCTCCATCAGATATAGGAGAACAGTCAAAGAGATTTAAGGGTGAGGCTATTACTGGAGCATTTTTGATCATCTCACGGGTTACGTCCTTATGGTTAAAGTGGGCTAATGGGTTCAATCTTGAATTACTGTGATTCTTAAATGCTACTAACTCAAGATCTTCGTGAGTTGTACCATATTTTTGCATGTGCTGCTGAGCAACCAGGGCGTAGTGCGCAGGAAAAATTAAGCCTTGCTTTTGGTCTGCTGCCCTGTCTCCAGCCATTCCAAGGTTTTGGCTGCTCTCTTCCGTAGTGGCATTGGTCATCTTTTCAACTCCGACAATCAAAATATTGTCGAACCTCGACAGAGCGATTATTGCCTGATACAGCGCACTGCTCCCCGAGGCACAGGCCGTCTCCACTCGAATGATAGGGAGTCGCAACTCTGGTAGTAAGCTGGAAACTACAGAGTTCAGGTGCAACTGTTTCTCATAAGGTCCGCCCAAAAAATTGCTCACATAGACGGCCCCAATATCCTCAATAGAAATTGGACTATCGTTTATGGCATTAAACATTGCCTGATACGCTAATTCCGGCATGGTCTCTGAGAGTACTCCAAACTTTGTCCTGCCAACTCCAAGAACGTACATATTTCACCCCTTCCATTTCTGTTTGGTACGTATGATAGTAATGTAAAGCACATAATATATAAAAATTCCTCTAAAATCATCCTATTTTTTTCATTTTTTACTCTTGCAATTTTTTGAGTATCTGTTACCGTATTTACTATCTATTAGTTACCTTATGGATTGTCACCATCTTCTATATACGCTTAGTCAATGACCGATTCAATCCGAGGCGGAAGAGTTACAAATAAATATGTAACGTGGACGTGATATTAAAATTTTCTAGAGGAAAAAGAGACCATAATGCATACAATGAAAATTAAGGTTACAAAAGCAGAATGGGATTTAAGACCAAAATCAAAAATTCTCCGGGTAGATGGCCTTGTCATGGTTGACTCCTTTGATGATGAAGTGACTGCAGAGCAGCATGATGATCCAGGTACCGATGAAAAAATCTTAAAAATTGAAATTACGGTAAAACCGAGTGGTAGTCCAAAGCAGCGGCAACCTTTGCCCTTTCACTTTGCAAGAATGACTGATGGCAAAGAGCCCTGGAAGCATGTACAGGTCACTGATAGTAGCGGAACCACTGTCACATATCCTCTCACAAAGATATCCTTCGCATGAGTATGATGCGGTAGGCAATGCCCACCCTACTTAACTCTTTTTTTCCTTCCTGTCATTCCTGCCTTCCTCAGCGGTTATTCTTCAACACACACAGTTATACCTCTTAGGAAAGCAGGAATTGTAGGAAGAGATAGGTGAAACAGATTGTTCATTTGAAAGTTCTTTCCCTCTACGCTCATTGCAGTGAGTGTTATTCAGTGTTCTTGTGTCTTCCATTAATTTTCAATCATAAATCGCTAGCCCAGTCCCCAGAGCGGGTCACACCAAGGTGGGGCCAAATCGTAATTCGTAAATCTATCACTCCTCTCCCTTTTCCTGTCCCCTGCCAACAGCACCCTGAATATTGTCTACTGTTAACTGGCTACCAACCTCCAGCTTTTGTATCATTACATCGTAATCTCAAGAGGACAGGTTGCAACAACAAACAACAGTGATCGATAATGGTATCATGTCCGCCTGAACCATACATCTAATTGTAGAGATTACAACCCCACCTTAACTCGATACTTGACCTTAACCTCACCGTCTTTTGGTACATCAACATCAAATCGGATTGTAAAGGCATCTACCTTCGTGTATGGATGACTGTTGCTGATTATCTGCCAGTTCCCAAACAGGGGCTCGATAATACCAATGGTAATTGCCTCCTCCTTATGATTTCTTACGGTGACCTCCCACTCTGATTCATGAAGCCGTGTCGTCCTCTTCACATAATCGGTCTGAATTCTTTCGGCTACCACATCAAAGGCCTCACCGATTTCAAGTTTTACCTCCTCTTCTTTGGGGGTATGGTCTATTCTGTCTTCACCGACAAACTGTAAACTTCCCCCTTCGTCCTGTTTATACATACCCATTATGCCTTCAGGAAGAGGTATGCCAAGACTATTGTCTTTGGAATTTTTAAATTTGATGTATACATTTACCGTCTGCTTCAGTTTCTGTTCCATGTATTGTCTTGTGAAATAGCTCTTAATACCATAGACAAGAAGCTCCTTCTCCACCTTCACACCAGTTGCCTCGAGCAACCGTATCTGCTTTGTTTGCTTATCCTTGATGGTCGTCTTTCTCTGGAGATCATAAATATGGTATTCAAAGAATGCCTTCTCTTCAAACTGTGATGCATCGGCCATCACCATCTCTTTCATTACATATCCACTCCTCTCTTCAAGTCTCTCTTGAACTTGGTGCACATCACCCGCAATCAATTTAAGAGTAGCATTTTTATACGTTGCACCACTCTCATTGTCCAGGGTAACCCAGCCTGACAAGTCAGCTGATGTATCGTCTCTATTTAACACAACAACATAATCCGCCTGCCAGCTAATATTGTTCGTAAGGTAGGAAACTTCAAGCTTATGATCACTTTTGCTCTTGTTGCTATAGATCCAGGTTAGTGTTGGTTTTGCTATGAGATTCTCCGGGATTTCCGGGAGGATCTTAATACCGGGATGGCCAAGAAAGATTTCATCATTTATCTTAAATATCTGTCCGCTGTTATTACTCAACAGAATGGCATCAACGACATCTTTTCTATCCTGATACTCATTCCACACCTCAATCTTAATCTCTTTTCCTACATACTTGTCGAGCAGCTTATCCGCACTCATCAAGTCATACTCATAATTTTGTTCAAGGACAGAGAGATTCTCCGGAAAATTTAAAGATTTTACGTGAACTGTTTCAGGCATAATGTGTGCTGCAACATCCATGAACCGCAATTCACCCTCCTCAAAAGGGAGTGAAACCTGCCTGACATCCTTTATGAGACTCAGATCGTCATTATAAACGGTAACTTCAACGGATTCCTGATCATCGAGAGTACTCTCCGTTGGAGTATTGTCGGCAGCTGACTGAGTATATGAAAAAAGCAATACTACGAACACTATGACTATGTATTTTACTCCCATGATTACCCTCCCTATCCATAAATAAAAGGTTGGAATATACCCATCACGAATTGGTTTTCGGTTTTCAGAACCCGATTTCACCAGAACTTTAGATCTTTCTCAATCACAAAATCCTCGACTTAGTATTACTAAGCCTCTGGTTTTGTTCAATCGAAAAATCAAAATTTCAGGCAAACTTATTCCCTGAAATTCCTAAAACCAATTCGTGATGGGTATAAATGCCGTTGATTCCATACAATCAAATTAACGTTGCCTGTCTAAGATTTCCCCCAGTTCTTTTAAATGGTGTTTCTCCTCTTCCGCCAAATTATAGAGGATCTTTTTTGGTTCACCATCTCGTAATTTTTCCGCATATCGTAAGTAGAGATCTAACGCCTGTGTCTCAATCACCATTGCCGTTATTAGGACATCTCGCGCCGTTTCAAGGGTGTGGCTATACTGGTTGACAAATTCCTCGGTCGTTAAACCACCCTCCATTGCCTGCGTAACGATTTTTGACTCGAAATCGTCCTGATCTTGAGATGAGGTGTTTAGTTCCTTATAAACCTCGAAAAGTCGCTGCTTATGGTTGTCTTCAACCGATGAGAGTTTCTCTAACAAACCTTTGGTTTCCTCGTCCTTGTGCCCTTTTGCCATTGAACGGTAAAAGCTCCCGAGGCCATCTTCCATGCCATAGGCGAGAATAATAATCTCTTCCGGGGATTCATCTCCCTTAAGATAAAACATACCGGACTCAACCGATCCGGTTGCCAATCTACCATTCCACGCAAGAATTCCCCCTTTAATACTATATACCTCTTTAAACCCGCGACCGACAAGAAACTGAGAAGCGACGCGACTTCTATTCCCTACGGCACAATAGACAAGTATGGGCAATTCAGGTTGAAGTGTTCCAAATTGCTCAGGCAGTTGTGCGAGTGGAATCAATTTCGCCCCGGCCATATGCTCCTTTTCGTATTCGTCTGGTTGTCGGACATCAAGTAATGTGTATTCCTGTTCATTGTGGCTTGAAATATATGCTCTTGCTTCACTTTGATCCATAGCTTTAGCATATACCAAGAATTGCTTCCAACGCACGTATCCCCTCCTTATAGATAAAAATTGAAATCGGCTTTAGTATGTATTAAGCACGTTTACTTCGCAGTTAACATGCTACGTAATACGAGACAACTCTCTCGTTGTGGTAACTTAAGTATTTCCCGATAGAGCGCAACCATTATACGACAAAACTTCCTTTTGTCTATTCCCGGTGCATGAGGATTTTCCAGGAGTAGTGCGTCATCACCGTATGTTTCGTGAAGATTAATGATAATACTCTGTATTAGTGCATCATATTCGGGAAAATCTTTCATCTCCGCCGAGGCCTCCGCTCCACTCCTTATCACGGCAGCCAACGCTTCTAGGTCAGCTTGCTGAGTTTCCGGCTTAATATACTTTGTCACATCAATAGTGCCATATTGCTGAGGAAACAAAAATTTATAACATAGCTCCGGACTCTGATTGGCTAACTCTTCAATCTCCTGTATCACCACATTCATGTAACCAAGTAGTGCTTTATCTGATGAAATCGGGAGATACTTTTCCACCAACCCACCAATAATAAAGCGAATTCTCTGTATAATTTGAGATTTGCTCTCCCCTTTTGCCAGTGCCTGTTGGATCTCTCTTTTGATACGTTGAAACGCTTGCGTATCATACATTGATATTTGTTTATAA
Organism: Candidatus Scalinduaceae bacterium; assembly: GCA_965222815.1. GTDB lineage: Bacteria > Planctomycetota > Brocadiia > Brocadiales > Scalinduaceae > SCAELEC01. The sequence goes on along the minus strand of CBDCUS010000014.1, from coordinate 521,290 downwards.
GCGGGGATTTCACTCAGAGATAATTCTAATTCATTGAGAGGATCCTCTATCTCTGTTGTAGGCGTTACAAGGTAACTCATTGACACGTAGCAGAGAGCACAAGATGAAAAAAATAGAGTTGTATAGAGGCTCCATCGCTCTTTAGGTTTGCGCACCACAAGAAACACGATTCCGGTTACGAATGCTGCAAATGCAGCTGCTATCCCAACAAATATCCAAATCAAGATCGATCCCCCCTATCTATTCTGAAGTCTTTATTGTGTGGTTAGATTATAGTACAAACTTTTTGATTTGTAAATGCGCAGTTATTGAGTATATGAACGGAAACCCACTGTTTGAACAAAAACGGCCCAGGTATACTAAAACTGATTTGGTTTTCGGTTTTACCCGTCCGAACGGCTAACAGGCCGGGCGGGCTAGAAACCAAATCTTGGTTGCAGTTATCCCCGGACAAAAGGCGCCGAGGACTTTACTCGCTCAATTTTATACTAGATTTTATCCGAAAACTATTCTCAGATGGGTATACAAGGCGCTCAATAATTACATAACCGGAGCGTACATCTAGTACGTGAGGTTACATAATTCTACAGCAACGCCGTAGATGGGGCAGTTTTCGTCCAAACACACAATTTGATTGAAATAAGCTGGTTATCCTGTATCATGTCTCTTTTGCACAAATCTCACAAAAGAGAAAGAGTTTACAGACACCCCTAGTTTATGAGATGATAAGTAGAGAAAAAGAAGAAATATTTACCATAAATGGTCAAAAATTTACCATTTACAAATTTCCCAAGCTGACCTCTACAAACACGTTTTTGAGACAACACAGCATGGAATTAAACAACTATTCAGTCATTTGGGCGGAAGAGCAGACACATGGGAGGGGACGTTTCGATCGGGTTTGGTATTCAAAACCGGGCAAAGACCTCACATTTTCTATTTTATTGCCCCTTGAATCTCAGGTGATACGATTCAGGCAAAATATTACACAGATCGCGGCCCTATCAGTAGCCGTATTACTGGAAGATTATGGATTGAAACCAGATTTAAAATGGCCAAATGATGTCCTGATCAATAATCGGAAAATATGTGGCATACTCTGTGAGACAGTTGATTTAGGGGAGAAGACATTCGCTGTCCTTGGAATAGGTCTCAACGTAAATAGTAACGACGATTCCTCACCCCGTTATGGCAATTCTCCTACATCAATACAGAAAGAGTTGGGATTTGAAACCGATCGATTTGAAATATTTCAACAACTCCTCCACCTACTCTTCAAAACTTTTGTTGAGCTTGGCAAAGAGGGTTTTGAGCAAAGCCGAAGAGAGATAAAGAAGAGGTTATTATTTGTTAACGAAAGGATTGTCGTCAATCATGGATCAAAATATTCACATTCAGGGATAATCCTGGATCTAAACCATGATGGTACCCTGCTCTTTCAATGCGAGGAGTGTAATATAATCAATATAAATTCTGGAGAGATAACGTTTCGTATAAAATCAAAAAGTTAACTGGATTCATGATTAGTTACGGATCTACGCTTATGATATAATTGCCAAGGGACCCTCTTTAAGGTGTAGTCCGCCTTCTATTTGCTAAACCGAATGATCACAATGTCCCCATCTTGCACTTCATAATCCTTACCTTCGATTCGCTGTTTTCCAGCCTTGGCTACAGCCGATTCGCTACCGAGCTCGATCAAGTCCTGGTGACTAATCACCTCCATTCGGATAAAGCCTTTCTCCATATCAGTATGGATCTTACCAGCGGCAGTTGCGGCTTTGTCCCCCTTATGACATGTCCAAACATGCACCTCTTTTTCACCCGCAGTAAAAAAGCTTACCATTCCGAGCATTTGATAAGCAGCACGAATCAATCTCTCCATGGAAGACTCCTTCAGGCCAAGTTCACGTAAAAACTCCTGCTGTTCATCAGGTTCCAACTGACTAATCTCCGCTTCATCTCTGCCGCAAATAGTAACTATCTGAGACCCCTCAGAATCAGCAATAGATTGAAGCGCCTTAACGTAACTGTTATCCGAATCATCCATGGACTTAATGTTTGCAATATACAAGACCGGTTTCAATGATACTAAGTTGCATTCCCTAACACTGGTCAGTTCATGTTCGTTAAGGTTCTGTTTGCGTGCCGGGATTCCATTTTCAAGTTGCACCTTTACTTTCTCACAGTCAGCTACTTCACGAAATGCATCTTTATTACCAATCTTTGCTTTTTTTGAGAGTCGCTGAATCTTATTTTTTAAGGTTTGGCTATCGGCAACCATGAGTTCCAGGTCAACGGTTTCTACATCACGGATGGGATCAATTGTTTCGTACTCAAAAGGTATGTTTTCATCGTCAAAACATCGTACAACGTGCAGTAGCGCCTCCACGTCCTTGATATGGCCAAGAGACTGAGCTCCGCGACCCTCTCCTACCGTAGAACCAACTTTGATGCCAGGTATATCCACCACCTCCATTGTAGTAGGCACTACCTTTGGAGGTGCGTACATCTCCACGAGTGGTTGTATTCGTGTATCGGGTACGTTCACGGTTGCACGATGCATGGCGGAGCCATCATAACTAGCAGCGCCAGCAGCTGTTATAGCATTATAGATTGTCGTCTTTCCACAACTGGGAAGACCAACTAAACCACAATTTAAACCCATACACTTATCCTTCGATTAACCGATTAATTTGTTGCAATTACAAGATATTTTACATACCAAAAATTTTTTGAGTCCTTTATATTTATTACGGACACACCGTCCTCAAAATATATATCGTAGAACTCTTTGTCGCGGTAAGGTAAAATTGTCTCAATTTTACCACTCATTCTGTAAATAGTTTTTGCTTTCCTCTCCGGTTTAAACTTAGAGGAGCTGCAGTTCGGACCCAAGGTGTAGTTCTTACGAAATGGATTGAGTGTATTGATAATGGGAATACCTCTTTTGGCAATGATACCCCTATTGATTAAATCGTCACTCTCACCAATTAGATAGTAAACGGTGTTAATTTTCTCGTTTAACTTCTTTATTTCTGACTCTTTTCCGGAAAGTACCTGCTCCTTCAAGACCAACTCATTTTCTAAGCGACTAATTTTTGCATTATGTTCCTTTGCTGACTCCGCATATGAGTTTATTTTATTCGTTAACTCTCCCTGCAAGTTTTCAAGATGAGCAATCTGTCTTTTAAGGCTATCAATTTTCTCTTCCAGATCATCTATCTTTAAGCTCTTCTCTTTAACAACGTTCTTTAGATTCGATAACGATTTCTCTGTCTGGGTATTGGTTTCTACAAAAGACTCTAGTTTCTTCTGCAATTCATCAGCTCGTTGCCTGTGCATCTTTAGTTCATCATAGAGCCCACTTATATCACTTAAAATCGCTTCTTTTGCGCCAACACTGTTTTCTACACTCTCTACATTACGTAATCTCTGCTTTCTGTCATCAATTTTCAATTCAGTTTCGTGTATATTCTCTATGAGAGAGGTAACGGCTTTGATCACATCAGAGGTGGCTTCCAAACGAGTGCTCTGTTCTTGTAACTTCATATGAGCATTTTGTTTTTCACTCTCCAGATCCTTAATTTTCTCTTTCAAATGTTCATTACCACATCCAAAAACACAAACAAGTATAACAGAGATTACGATTCGTTTATTCACGATATGTCGTCTCCTTCTTATTTAGGTTTATCAGACAACGTACGATAAAATAAGCTTATGGCTCAGGAAATACTTAGTGGGTTGATATAAAACATTGTTAATCTACAACTTCCACTCTGAATTGTAAAGAGAAAATGTATGAATAATGTGCAGTTAGCCAAATGGTTTGGTGGACAAAAGTGGGTATTGGAGTCAATGAGAACTCCAAAACAAACAACACGTAATTGATGTGTTATTAGTATCTACTTTTCATTACTTAAATCTATTCCTTATAATCTACATGGTACAAATTAAATTGGGAGTTCAGTAAAAAGTCCAATTGTGAAGATAGATTACGAGAATGTGCTTTAAGAGCTATGGATCTTGTTGTACTATACCCAATGAGAGAAATGACAATCGTATAAGAACCCTTTAAACCAACTCCATGAAAAGCATTGCATTACGCTCTTTTTATCAAGCGCCTAGACAACTCAAAACTGAAAGAAATGGGGGAAGAAATCCTATTGAGTTGAATTCAATATTCACAATGAAAGAGTATTGAAGTACGGTTTGATAAGAGCCATTGAAAGTGGTAACTTTTTGAAGTGTAGTTTTGATAAAGAGACGGTCTCTCAAGTGACGATTTCATCTAATTTCTCATTGTTGAAGACTCTCCATTTTTAGATACCTTTGTAATCCCTTTCTCATAGATTCAAAGGCGAAATCATCGTAGTTAATTTTGTCTCTTTCAAACCATTGTATTGCGGCGATCTCTTCACCAATTGTTATTTGAGGTAGTTCCTTGAGTTTAAGAGAGAAAAAAAGGTCAAGTGTATAATACTCAACTTGTTTATAGGGATACAGGTTCGGAAAAGAACCTATGTAACGCATTTCTGGTAGTTCAATTTTCAACTCTTCAAAGACCTCTCTTTTCAGTGCCGATTCTGCCGATTCATCAATGTCTACAAAACCTCCAGGAAGTCCCAACATACCTCTACATGGATCATATTTTCTGACACAGGTAAGTATTTTATAATGGCACTCAATGATGGCGGCAACGGAAGAGGCAACATTTTGAAAGTAGGTAAAACCACAAGACTCACAAAAAAATTGATTTGCCCTTACATTTTTAAACCTGTCAACTCCACAACGTAAACAGTGATTCATTAGATATCTTTAAGGAGAGATATATCAAATAGAGCAATTTTGTCACCTACCAGATACTCTGAGATTCGGCGTAGATCATCGAGTGAAACCTTATTCTGCCGCATCAATTTACGGGTAACGTCATCGATGGTGTACTTTTCCTTCGTGAGACGTCGAATCTCGTGGTCAAGATCCTGGAAGAAGATGACGGATCGGGCAGTAACTGGACCTTTCGAATTGGCAACTCGAAGGGTTGTTACATCACTACTCGACCTCTTTAGCCAGTTTCTCACCTTTTGGTAACGGGTTTCCGTCATGCCACCGGCGCGGTAGACCAGTTCGATTGAATAGAATTCAGCGAGTCCTTCGGCAATCCAGTCATCATTCATTTTCCCATGGATATGAGTAATAACGTGAGTCAGCTCATGCAGCAGTGGACTGGTCGAATTCTCGCACACAAGAGGTCTATCAGCGTGCAGAAAAAATGAGTTGGGAGAAGATAATCCACCCCGCCACATCGGATCTCCAGCACCTACAATGAGTAATTTACGAGGTATTTTCTGGAAAGCACGTTCAACTTCACTCCAAATGAAATTAAAAAAAGTCAGTACATCCATTCGCCTGAAACCGATTCCTACCGGTGCACCCACACAGATTTTAGTTGCTCCGAAAAATTCGCACCGTGCACCTACTTTACCAGCTATCATCCAACCTACCGGCCTGTCAAAACGACGTCCCGGATTATCCACCGTAAAACTTTCATCGCTCTCCCGAGGCCAACCAGTATCCACATGGGTCCATCCCTCTGGTAAAACGAAGTGGAGTTTTGTTTGTGATACTGCACCCTTAACCGCCTGAACTTTCACCGTTGGGACCATATTGTCACCACGAAATATTGCCCAATCGTTTGTCATAAGTGCATCATACTTCCCATTCTTCCGCTTATGGTTCAATTTTGCCGTCAGACTCAGAACCGCCGGTCCATTGGGTGGTTCCCAGATGGCACGCTCTCCACCGATTCGCAACCTCCCATCAGCCTCAAGGTTGGAAAATTGTTCGGAATCGAGATGGAAATCGAGCCAACGCAAGAGGGCACCATCTTCCAAACGGATCGATACCTCAGCGACATCTAAATCTGGTTTAAGGGTAATGGTATAATCTACACGATATGATCGCACCGAAGCGGAAGCGCCCGAAGACACGGAGAAGAGCCAACACATCGCCAAGAGAGTTGTAATGAAAACTCTCTTCCATTTACATAATTTCTCTTTTTGTAACATTTGTATACCGTTCATTTTATCTGAGATAGAAAATCCCGCTCCAAAAACAAAAATAGTTCCTGATAGATGCTCATCGTTTTCTTATCTAAAGGATTTTTAACAACAATAGTAACTAATACATGTATTAAACTAAAGTATAATAGTAACTCTGTCAATAGTAAAGCGGTCAGGTAAAAAGATATACTCATCTGATAATGGTTTTGGATAAAATCCGGTATAAAATTGAGCGAATAAAGTCCTCGGCGTCTTTTATCCGGGGATAACTGTAACCAAGATTTGGTTTCCAGTAAAACCGAAAACCAAATCGGTTTTAGTATATCTATACATTTTTACACGACGCCATCCTTTCTTTGGGTAATTCCTCACACTATCTACACCATCCATACAAAATAGGAGTAATATTAATAACACTTCATGATGTGAGATCTAATTGAATCCTTAAGGATAAATAATTATGGATAACCCTCATAAATCAAAAATTGCTTGTACTAAACCTCAAAATTAATACAAATGATACTTTCGCTGCCGATTCTTGAAACCTTTTGCATTGTGAATGTTCATTTTTGTTCGATAGATGTCGATAAATAGATAGATTGTACATTTGAGTACCCGACCAAGGGGCGAATTTATTAAAAAAACCAGCTAGCAGATTATTGGATTATTCCAAACAGCAGATCCATAGGCCTTTACTTATTATTGAAATTTGGCAGTTGGACCGGTAGAAAATATGTAATGAACAGTGGAAAGTCTGCCCTTAAAATTTCGTATGTGGTGGGTAACTCATATCTTAAACTGGTTATGACTCAAATTTGTTGTCACTACTTTGTGATATTTTAAAGCTTTTCTTTATGTGTTTCCTTTTTTACTCGACATTATCCGGTTTGATTTTGGCTCTTTTACTTATTGCTCCAAAGCTATCAATCCTACCAGTTTTTATATAAAATCAGTCGCCCCTGGTAATCCTAAACGGAAACTAGTGGTAAATAGTAACTATCTCATGAAATTATCAATTGCCAAAAAAACGGGATTGATTTCTCTCCTTATCGCGGGTACCGGTATTATCGGTATATCGTACATATCTTTCAAAGAGGCGGGTAATCTACTACAAGATCAATCGCTGGTAAATCTATCTGAAGGACTGCGAAAGGAGAGTAATATCCTCCAAAACAATCTGAAAACCTTGAGGGAAGATGTATTATTTCTCAGTGACTCACCCCCCGTAAGAGGTATTGTTCAGACCTCGAAAACAGATGGATATGTTATAAAGGAAAACCCCGTTCAAAAAACATGGGAGGAACATCTTGCAGCTATATTTGCTACTGTTTTGAAGCAACGTACACATTATACCCAAATCAGATTTGTTGGAGAAAGTAATAATGGCAGGGAGTTAGTACGTGTCGAGAGGAGAGGTTCTCATGTTTTTACTGTCACAGATGAGGAGTTGCAAGAGAAAGGGAGAGCTGACTATTTTAAGGAAATATTGTCTCTCGATAAGAAAGAGGTTTATTTTTCCAAAATCAACCTAAACAGGGAAAGGTATGCTATTCAAATTCCCTATCAACTTGTAATACGTGTTGGGGTACCAATTTATGATCAGATAAATGGTAAGAAATTTGGGTTTGTCATCATTAATGCAGATTTTGAAAAGCTGGCACATTCACTCTTTTCACCACCGGAGAATATCTACTATTTTGTTGCAAACACCTCAGGAGACTACATAATCCATCCGGATGCACAAAAGCGATACGCATTTGAATTTGGTCGTAGCGCAAGATATCTCGATGATTTTCCAATCAAGGAAAAATCAGGAGAATTGGATTTTCAGGATGGAGTAGAAAAATATACTTATGTAGAGGGTAATGTTGGAATATCCATAAATCGCATCAGTTTTGATCCCATTCACCCTGATCGTAAACTTACGCTGGGTGCAGTTGCCAAACACTCAGTTATTCATGCAACTACCAGTGACCTTCAAAGACGCTTATTGCTTTTAACAACAATAACTGTCTTTGTTATAACTATTATTACTGCATTTGCAATGCAAATGCTTACCAGACCGATATCTAGGCTGAAACAAGTTGCAGATCGTATCTCATCAGGTGAAGGACAGGTAGATGTTCCAACGTTGGGAAGAGATGAGATTGGTGACCTGGCTCTATCAATGAGGAATATGCTTGAAAAGCTTTCTTTATCACGCAATAGCCTCAAACTACTGACCAGATCTCTTGAAACCAAGGTAAAACAGCGAACCAAAGAGCTGACAACTGTTAATAGAGAGCTTGAATTAGAGATTATTGAGCGCAGGAAAATGGAGGAATCACGAAACAAAACCGAGATTGCATTGCAAATTGAGGCAAAACTTGTTCATCTATTACAGGAGATAACGGTTACGGTAAATGAGGCATCTTCTGTAGAAGAGGCCATGCAGGTCTGTCTCAGTAAGGTGTGTATGTTTACAGGGTTTTCGGTTGGACATGTATATCTCTTAGATTCAAAAGAGACCTTGATTCCTACTGGGATATGGTATTTTGATCAACCCCATAAGTACGAAAAGTTTAAGAGGATAACTGAAGAAACTACATTTGTTAGGGGTATTGGGTTACCTGGACGGGTATTGGAAAGTGGAAGACCCGCATGGATTACCGACATAACAAGGGATTCCAATTTTCCCCGAGCTAAATTGGCGGATGATCTCCTCGTAAAAAGTGGGTTTGCCTTTCCTGTATTGGAGAGAAAAGAGGTTGCAGCAGTTTTGGAATTCTTTTCAAACCAGATATTAAAGCGGGATGATTCCTTGTTGCAAACGATAACCAGCCTTGCAACTCAGCTGGGCAGGGTCACTGAAAGAAAAAGGTCGGAAGAGAGTCTACGCTCAGCGAAAACTGATGCCGAAACTGCCAACAGGTCAAAGAGTGAGTTTCTTGCCAATATGAGTCACGAGATACGAACACCTATGAACGGTGTTATCGGTATGACAAATCTGCTGCTTGAGACTGACTTGAGTGCTGAGCAGCGTGAATATACAAACATAGTTCGCGATAGTGCAGACAATCTGTTAACCATTATCAATGACATACTCGATTTCTCCAAGATAGAAGCGGGAAAACTGGAGCTGGAGATAATCGGCTTTGACTTGCGGGTTATGGTAGAGAGTACTATCGACGTATTCGCAGTGAAGTCGGATGAGCAGGGACTGGCTTTTTCCTGTTTTATAAGTCCAGAAATCCCGTGTCTTTTACGTGGTGATCCCGGCAGGTTGCGACAAGTAATTATTAACCTGGTTAATAACTCCATGAAATTCACGAAAGATGGTGAGGTAGCCCTGAGCGTAAGTCTGACTAAAGAAACTGATTCAGATGCTACTTTGAGGTTTGCTGTTCGAGATACCGGTATTGGCATCCCCGCTGATCGTTTGAATCACCTCTTCAAATCATTTTCCCAGGTAGACGCCTCTACCACCCGAAAATACGGTGGTACCGGTCTTGGGCTAGTGATATCCAAACAGATAGCAGAATTAATGGGAGGTGAAGTTGGTATGGAGAGTGAAGAGGGTAAGGGATCTACCTTCTGGTTTACGGCTGTACTGGAAAAACAACCATCTGATCAAGAACGGGTACCAATTGAGCTGGGAAATATAGAGAGTCTCCGAGTGCTGATTGCTGATGGCAACGACACAAGTCGTCATCTCTTAAGAACATATCTTGAGTCGTGGAATTGCCGTGTCGAAGAGGCTGCTTCAAGTGAAGTGGCGATAAAAAAACTTCATGCTGCTGCCAACGAGGATGATCCTTTTCAGGTGACCCTATTTGACTATTGCATGCATGAGGCAAATAAAGTATCACTTTTTACGGAAATTAAGGCAAATCCACAACTGAAAGATCTTGTTCTTGTTATGCTGACTTCTGTTGGGAAACGAGGGGATGCTGAGCGTTTTGAAAGGCTAGGTTTTGCGGCTCATCTGCAAAAGCCGATTAAGCAGTCAGAGTTATTTGATTGTCTCAGGATAGTTACCGGGGAATCGACAAATAGCGGGAAAGATACCTCTCAATCCATTATCGAGCGTCATTCTATCGACGAGGAGCACAATCAACGTGTCCAAATACTTTTGGCTGAGGATAATGTCATCAATCAGAAAATTGCCTTGCGTATTTTGGATAAGAAGCTTGGATATACAGCGGATGTAGCTACAAATGGTAGAGAAGTTCTTGAGTCTCTGGTGAAGAGAGATTATGATCTGGTTTTGATGGATTGTCAGATGCCTGAGATGGATGGTTATGAGGCCACACGGACAATTCGTGATGAAAGTTCATCCGTCCGGAACCATCGCATTCCGATTATAGCCATGACGGCTAATGCCATGAAAGGTGATCGGGAGAAGTGCCTTGAGGTGGGTATGGACGATTATGTTTCCAAACCGATTGACATACAAATACTTTCTGAAACAATAAAGCGATATATTCGTAATGATAATTAGGGTTTGAACGAAAACTACTTCCGAAATCGTTACGCGACTTGTACCTGATAATTTTGGTAACAATGAAATGTTCGTTGTCTTCAAATTTCTCCCGTTAAATAACGCTTCCTTTTTTCTCCTGAAAATTTTTCGATTGCATACCGCAGCATTGTACGCGGCATACTTTTATAATGGTTCTTTAGAAATCCCTCCTCTACTTCAATATCCCGTTTCCCAATTTCCCTTAGCATCCAGCCAACGGCCTTATGGATCAGGTCTTCTTCATCATGTAACAGAACCTCAGATATTTTAAGGGAATCAACAAATGTGTTCTGCTTTATAAAGTGGAAAGTGGACATAATTGAAATTCTCCGTTCCCATAAGTTACAAGAGTTCGCAAGGGTATAGAGCGGTTTTTTGTCGATTCCATACAAAAAAGCACCGACAATGTGTTCTGCAGAGCAGTCTACTAGGTCCCAATTGTTGATGAACTGGGTATTATCAAGATAAAAATGGTATATACTTTTTTTATCTATCTCTCTTGCTCTTTTGAATAGGCCTACAAGCATGATAAGGGATAATAACCTCTCTTCGTGAAATTGAGATTTCAGCAATGTGGAGAGATCTTCAATTGGTGTCTTTGTATATTGTCTCGCCAATTTTCTTAACAGTGGTACACGAATTCCAAGAAATTTATCTCCTTCCCCATATTCTCCTTTGCCCGTCTTGAAAAACCGTTGAGAGTGTTCCGCTATTTCTCTGTTTCTTAAACGTCTTAGTTCCTCCTGAATAGGTAACAACTTTATGTTATTGTCGTTTCTCATTGAAATTTAGGGAACCTTTTTGAATGTAAGCAGGTACTGGTCATAAAGAGTAGTGGGTTCGTCCTTGAGTTCAAAACCCGATTCGATCATTTCAGCTATGACCTGCTGTTCGGACACAGTCTTACGCCCCTGACCAAAGACAGGTGCCATATCGGCAATTGCAACAACCGTTTTTTCCTGAATAAAGGGAAAAACTTTTTCACGAAAGTATTCTACTGGATGATCGAAATGAAAGTAAGTATAGCCGATAAAGAGCAGGTCAATTTCACAATTGAGCTGGTCAATCCCCGGGTCATCTTCCTCAATCTGATAAATAGATACATTATCTAAGGAGTCTCTCTTTTTTCGCTCATCTAACCACGTAATCAGTGATTTTTCCGGATCAAGCGCAATTACTCTACCTTCAGGTAGTTGTTGAGAGAAGAGATCGGTAAAATAGCCTGTGCCCGCTCCAAGATCCACAACAGTCATGTTTGAGCGAGTTATTAGCCTGCTGACAATATCGGGTCTCTGCCACTGCGCTCGATTGGTATCCATTACCGCAGCACAAAATTTTGCGTTTTCATAAGAGGGAATACAACCATTGAAACGTCCTCTGTTAATATCGTTTTCCATATCTCTATCAATCTTCCTAATCTGGTCAAGCGAGAACCAATCTCGGTTTTCGTATATTATTTGGTGCTTATCCGCCCGGCCTATTAGACATTCGCCAGCCCGACAATCATTCTGGCGGGGACGGATCTGTCCGACCAAGTCATCTGGCTGTATTCATAACCGCAAATAATTTCTGGTAACATTGAAATACCTGTGCATGCAATTATGCTTTAAGTGAGTCGGAATTTGGGAATTTCCTAACAAGATTTTCAAATTTTTTCAACGTATTATTCAGCCTCTTGACCTCATCCGCAACTTCTGCCTCATGCTCCTTTCTTTTGATAAGGGAGGTCTCAATTGCCCCATGTGTAGCGGAAACTGTCTCTTTAAACTGTTTGTCGATGGTATTGCTAAATAAGGCAAATTCTCTCTCCATTGTCTGGAACAGTGACCAGCGTACATTTTCAACATTCGGGACTAACAGTTCATCAATCTGTTCCTGCAACCGTCTTATAGCTTTTTCTCGCCTCCTCTTTAATGAGAAGAATCTGTCGCTCACCGATTGGGGGATAGGGTTGATTTTAGATGCCCATTTATGGGTCACCCAATACGGTTTTTGCATAATCGTTAATGGCGTAAGGTTTTCACGATGTGTGGAAGGTATTTCAAAAAGTTCAGCAGCTGCCTTCCGAATGGTATCGATTAAACCGTCAACTCGTTCTTGATGGCGCGTTAGTACCTCATCTCTTTTCTCTTTAAAGTTTTCTGTCATAAGACCAAATTCGTGTTCAAAGTATCCGGCAATTACCTCTGAAAAACTCTCTTGAATAGCCTCTTCATTAATAACATTCTCGCTCTCATTTGCGATGCTTTCTCTCACGATGCCCTCCAGATAATCACGCGCCCTTTTACGGAGATTCTCTGCCTCCTCCTCTAACAGCTCATGCATTCGGTTGCTATCCCCTGCCAAAACATCATTTACTATTACCCTCTCCTTTTTAATGTTCTGAATGCTTTCAGTGAAGATTTTGTGACGGTTTTCCAGTTCCTCTAGTGGCATCTGGAGTGATCTCAGCGCAAGACGTATGCGCATGATTATGTCGTCCAGGATATTCCATGCTTTATGAGAAACGGCTTCATGGATGACCGCTGCTTTTTCGGCGAGACAAAAATCTATAAGATGCTCCTTTACGACTCCCATTCCACTCTCGTTCCACAGAAATAGGTCCTCGGTAAGCCTTGCCTTCAAACCCTGCTTTGCTGAAACGGAAAAGACAGTCTGTTCAGTGACACACCCCGCCTGTTCACTCAAGACCTGTTTGATAAAGCTCACGACTTTCTCTCTCTCATCCTCATCAAGATAATCTACCTTGTTGAAAATAAAAAATATTCGAGATACCTTTCCCTTAAGATGTTTGAGAAAATTAACCTCAACTTCTGTTATTGGTGGATCGGCTGAAATCAGAAACAACGCGGCATCGCATTGAGGGAGAAAATTGAGTGTTGCTTCGGTATTGTGGCGTAAGGTTGAACCAATACCAGGCGTATCTATAAGGACAACACCTTGTGAGAGAATGTCCGCGGAGACTAACACTTCAGCTTCTCTCACCCCCTTCTTGTTCTTTGGATTTTTCTCCTCAGCAACAAACTCCGAGAGTGCGTCCATAATATCTTGTTCATTCTTTGAAGAGTACTCTTTTTCATCGGAACTCTCATCAAAGTAAATTTTCACGGAAAGCGAATTGTCTGACCTAATAAAGATCGGTACTGCTGTCAGCGGGACAACTGACGTCGGTAATATCTCTTTCCCAAGAAGCGCATTCAGGAATGTACTTTTCCCCCTTTTAAATTGACCCAGTACGGCTAAATGGAAGGTGCCTTGGGAGAGTCTCCCTTTCAGCTCTACAACCATTTCTCTCTCTCTGGAAAAATCTTTCCCCAGATTTCCGATGAGTTGTAATACTTCCTCTAGATTTACTGACAATCCTTGTTCCATATGCACATCAACGGACCGGTTTGTCTCTCTCTCTGTTTGCGATACAGTAGCCTCCCTTTTCATAACGAAATTCCTTTTCGTGTAAATTCATCTATTTTTCTATCTAAATTCAATAGTTTGAAGTTTGTCTCTCCTTTCACCAGGTATTTGTCATTTTTCGCATATGAACAAATCTCATGAATCGCCATAGGGTTCCCTTTGGAAAAGAGGTAAACCGCCTTCTTAAAACCATCTACATCTGGTACCCCTATTTTCAGGAGACCTATCAGATGATCCAAAAGCCGATAGCTCTCATTTCTTGTTAATGGTGCGATTTCTAAGGTATCAAATCGGACCGTAACAATAGCCAAATCTTTCATCTCCCTTAAGTACAATGATCTTGTAACAATGAGAAGAGAGGTATATCGAGCAAGTGACTGTACAAAAGAGCAGTATCGTGAGGTAATATTTCCTATATGGTCAATAATCAGATACGGTAACTCACTCTTGAGAGTTTTGAAAAATATATTCTTTAACTCGAGAGTGTTCTGATTTTTAAGGAGAGTGTGCGGATAAGGTGGCTGTAAGAACCCCAACAACATTCTTTTTAGGGAGGTGCAATCTGGGGAGTAAAGCACACTTTTATCGTTTAACTCATTCAGCACCTCTTGAATGAGGTAGGACTTACCCATACCAGTTGCCCCGTGCACAACGAGACTCTTTCGTGACGTAATCGCCTTGACTATCCTCTCTTTTTCCCGTAACCGAACAGCTGTCATTTCACTCCTAAGTTTATTCATCATTCAATCTTCAAATTAGTAGTTCAAGCAGAGGATTTACGTTCAAATAATAATCATAAATCCTCAAAGATGATGAAAATGGCCATATATCGTCTCTGCATCTTTCCGGGTAATACTCTTCACCCTTTTCAACTGATCTATCGACGCATTGCGAACGCCTTGCATATTTCCTAACTCTTTTAACAGATTTCTCTTCTTGATACTCCCAATCCCCGTAATCTTATCGAGGGGAGATACGTAATAGTGCTTACTTCTCAGCTTCTTATGGTAGGCGAGTGCAAAACGGTGTGCTTCATCTCGAGCATTTTGGAGAAGCCTTAATTCTGAAGAGTCCTGATCCAGGATAATGGGTTCATCTTCACCACAGAGAAAGACCCTTTCGTCACTCTTCTGTTTCGGATCGTTGTTCTTGCTGCTATGACTCCTTGCCTTAGCAAGCGCTACTACATCCACACCGTCAACACCCAACTCTTTAAACACCTTTACTGCCATACCCAACTGCCCTCTCCCACCATCGAGGATCGTTAGATCAGGAAAATCATCCTCCTTAAATGCACGGGAATATCTCCTCGATAGTACCTCATACATCATGCCATAATCATCCGATTGCATAACCGTCTTCACCTTGTACCTCTTATATTTGCTCTTTACCGGTTTTCCCCCTTCAAAAGTGACCAGAGAGCCAACAGAATGTTTTCCTCCGATGTTTGAGATATCAAAACACTCAATCCTCTTGGGCACATTCTTCAGGTGTAATTGACTCCTTAACGAAGTAAGCGTCTCATCGACAGTTTCTCCAGCGGTATCATGCACCTTGAATGCATTTGCGGCATTTCTTATTGCCAACTCAAGCAGTTTTTGTTTTTCACCCCGCTTTGGAAATATAACATGAACTCTCTTCCCCTTCTGTTCGCTCAGAAGCTCTTCTAAAATCACCTTATCCGCACTCTCAATTGGTACAACAACCTCGTCCGGGATAAACCGTGTCTGTCCATAAAACTGATTCAGAAAAGAGCGAAAAATTTCATCTCGTGAATTATTCAGTGTCGAAAACCGGTAAGATGCGATATTCTCAAGATTCCCGTTTCTTATGAACATCACCTGAATCTGGATATTTTTACCTTCTTTGTAGTAGCCAAATACATCTCTATCCACAAACTCTATTGTGTGGATCTTTTGTCTCTCCGCTGTCTTTTCAATAGCAACAATCCTATCCCTCATCTTTGCCGCCATCTCATATCTCATAGCCTTTGACTCTCTCTCCATCTTTTCCCGTAGAACCTTCATGAGTTCACTGTTCTTCCCCCGTAATAAGAGGATGACATCATCGAGGATCTCCTTATACGATTTTTCATCAATGAGATCGCAACACGGGGCAACACACCTTCCAATCTGATGATAGAGGCAGGGTCTCACTCGACTTTTAAAGACGTTTTGAGAACACTTCCGTATGGGAAATAGACTGTTGATATATCGTAACGCCTCCCGCACTGAATTAGTCGATGAGTAAGGGCCAAAATAGAGGATTTTGTTCTTCTTGTTTACTCCATTACCCGAGGGTCCCGGATCCTCAATCTGGCGAATTACAACCGGATAGGGAAATTTTTCCTGGAGATCAAGTTTAATGGAGACAAACGTTTTATCATCACGAAGGTTAATATTAAACCGTGGTTTGAACTGTTTAATTAAGTTGTTTTCAAGTATGAGTGCCTCTTTCTCCGTATCCGTTAAGACAAACTCAATATCCGCTATCCTTTTGACAAGAAATCCAACGAATAGCCGCTCATCGCTCGAGCCTTGAAAGTAGCTTCTTACCCGATTTTTCAGATTTTTTGCCTTCCCCACGTAGATAACCTCACTCTTTGAGTCCTTCATGAGGTAGACACCCGCACCGATAGGAAGTGTTTTTAATTTCCTTGATAAAACTGGATTCATTGTAACAATCATCTTTTTAATAATTCTTTCCCATAAAATATGACAATGAAACTTCTCTTATTTTATAACAGAATAGCTGAATATTTTAGCGCAGTATTGTTTCAATAACAAAAGGATTATTCCCGTTTAAGAGAAAATATTTGACCTGAAATGAAGATTTTTAGGCAGGTAATTTGAAACAGAATGGCCAATAGTGTTTCATGACAAATCATAACAAGGTAATGGAGCATTGTAATTTTTACCCATATCAGGAGAAAAGAACTTTCGGGTTTTTTTCCACAATACGTAATAAAGCCATTGCTGGTCCTCGTGGTTCTCGTGTACCTTGCTCCCAATTACGAAGGGTTTGAACCGATATTCCCATTAACCCTGAAAATGCCTCCTGTGTAAGCCCTAAACGATGCCTGATTTTTGCTACATCTGATGGGGCTTTCAGTTTCTTTTTCCGGAGCACTTTCTTTCCTGCCTTTTGTGCACGGATAGCAGTCAATTCTTCATTCAGATCAATATCAAGTAAATCGCTTTTTTTTGTCATTTCTTAATCTCCTGTATCAATTGTTTAATGACTTCCTTGTCAGATTTTGATAAATCTTCTTTGTCTTTCTTCTCATAAAGAGCCAGCATCCATATAGTACCTTTTTCTGCATGGTAAAAGTATATGACACGTAGACCGCCTCTTTTCCCTTGACCTCTCTTTCGCCATCTCAACTTTCGTGCTCTGCCGGTGCTTTGAATAATATTTCCAGCATCAGGCTTAAAACGCAGAAATCATTGCATTGCTGTATATTCTTCATCCGATAACAATGCGGTTACTCTTCGTGTGAAAGCCAAAGTTTCTATTATTACCATTTATTATATACTTCTTTGAGATAAATATCTACCCCAATGAACTACACGTTGTCATAAAACAGGATAAGATACAATATAATTTTTTGAGAAAAATCTACCAAAGAAAGCAAATGTGTAAATCCAAGTTCTTTCTCTAACCGTTTTAGCTACCTGTCGTCTTCCCCTTAAAAAGACGTCACCCCCTACATCCATTCCTCTTAACTCCTTATTTCACTGCCTGCGGAAATAAAGGATTGCGTCATGGTATCGTAATTTTTTGTAATGTACGACATGTCATACCAATACATACGAAAACTGCATACAGGAGTTTTAAGAGGAAACAGAGAAAAAAAGAATCTACACACCTGATGAAACACCATATTCATCATCCGAAAATTTGTATTATTGTACATAGAACACCAGTAAAGAAAACGGGGGTTTGTTTTACTCTTTGCCAATCCCGGTTTTTAGCTTGTATTTGGCGGTATAAAAAGGCAAGATATCCGGTAAAGTAATCAAAGTAACAATTCAAAATAAATTATCGAGTTTCTTTACTATTTGGAATTACCTGCCATGAAGATCGGTTATGCTCGGGTTTCAACTCTGTGTCAGTGAATGGAGCGGACAGCGAAGCAACACGGGAACGTAGACACACTTGCCCTCGGGTTTGAAAATCTAAAGAAGACGGCCAGGATAAACGGCCAATGAGTTCAACCGACAAATGGGATAAGCATGAGGAAGGCGGAAAGGCGGACATTAACGACGGGCATAGGTGAAGATTTAAAAAAGTCTTTTTTAAGAACAGGGAGAGGAATTACTTATGCGAAAAAGCTGGATGCCATCTTTCTTCTGGACATTCATCGCTTTCATTGTCAATGTCGTCTTGGGAAGTATCTAATGTAATTATTGTTAATGTCTTTCCGTATTCTCCCAGCCCTATAACTTCTTCTATTGCATATATTGAACGGCAACCATCAAACCAGATATCTAAATTCGTATCATTCGATATTTGATGTGATGATCTTGTTTTGTTTTTATCCTTGTTATAGAGAAAAGTCTCTGTTTCTTTTGGAAGAAAATCTCCCTTTTTAATCCAAGTGAAACTATCAATATTTCTCAATGAATCTGACATAAAGCAATAATCAATTCTGTCATTTTGACTTCTAATGACAGCAGCGACTATTGAAGTTTTCCGAATGTATCTTATTGCCGTGGCCTCAAGGGACGCTTTGCAGCAGTTAGAGAGCATTTCCACTGCTTCAAAGCCGTCATCTGTCTTATACATCTCTTGCTCAAAAAGATTATCAGGCATCAAAAGAGCAGCAGCAAAGCAATCTGCTTCTTTTTCATATTTATCATCAGAATTAAACCCTGCTTTGGAGTTGTGAATTCCGTTATTATCAAAAACACTTTCCGGATGTTCAGGTAAAAAATAATGGCCCAATTCGTGAGCTACAGAAAATCGTTTATAGCCTTCGTTTGTAATATCGTCTCTATAGGCAATAGCGTATTCTTCACCAACACGAATTAACATTCCAGACACACCCTTTTCCAAGTCTGATTTTTTCTCTAGTATGATATTTTTATTACGGGCTATTTGAAAAGGATCAACCGGTAAAGCAAATATAGCCTGGCCTTGTATGACATCGTCAGCTATTTTCTCTATTTGCTGTAATTGCAAAATATTCATTATTATTTTTTCTTCTTTTCTGAAGACCTTTCAGCCAACCTCTCTATTATATCCATTGCAATATTTTTATCTGATTCTGTCATTCTCTGCATATGTCTATGCAATTGATCAGGCTCTGCAAGCCCCGCTGGATTGTCTGTGCGCCCTAGCAAAAAGTCCGTTGTCACGTCCAAGGCATCAGCCAGGCTTCTCAAATTATCAAAAGACGGCTTTCTCTTGCCGGTTTCAAAATGTGATATGGCAGAAGGCTGTAGATTTGATTTTTTTGCCAGGTCGCCCTGGCTCATCTCTTTCAACTCTCTGGCGTTTTTTAATCTCACAGAAAAATTATTATTTTTTTCAATATTATCGCTTGACATGACTATATACAATACGTATAATGCCGTAGACGTTTTGTAATTTTAAGAAGTTATATTTTTTTGCCTTATCTATAGACGTTTTCGTATATATTACATTACTATTATAACATTATCAAGGAGGTAATTAAAAATGGCTGACAGAACTGTAAGACAAACCCAAAAAGTTAGAGATGGCGATATTTTGGCTTTATGCAATCCGGGATCATTTTGGTCTCCCAGAAGAAAGGCAGATGCAATTTATGATATAGAGATGGGAATGCACAGCTATTATGTACCATGGGAATCAGGAAGAACAGAGATAAGGGTTGTGAATGGCCCTACCGGAAAATACTTGCGGACTGATCGGGACGGTACATCAAGAAATAACTTAGATGATCTGGCAGATTGTAATTAGTTTAAAAAGGAGAAAAATATGAAAGACAGAGACCGTATAGTTTATAAGCGTAGAAACGAATGGGTTAATAAACGCAACGATGCAAGCAAAGCATCAAGCCGGCATAAAACGCAAAAGGATGCTGAAAATGCCGCAAGGGAAATGTTAAAAAACCAAGGCGGCGGAGAACTGATAACTAAAGGCCTTGATGGAAAAATCAGGAGCAAAGATACTATAGCACCTGGAAACGATCCGTATCCCCCACGAGATACAGAACATTAATACGAACTAAGACCACATGCGGGAAGCGATTTTGCTCTGTTCTTCTCCTACGGCATTGGCGTAAATGGAAGTAGTTTTAAGGTCGGAATGTCCCATCCATTTTTGAAGCATATTAAGGGGTACTTTTTCATCGATGGCGTGAATCCCGTAACCATGACGCAATCCTTTGGGGCAAAGATGCGGGCCGGGCTGAATACCGGAGAAATCCATCACCTCTTTAACACGCCTCCAGGAGGTCGTTCTTGACCAGTCCCATAAGGGTTGATCGAGCACAGCCTTTTTCTGGCCATTCTGAGCATCCTTGATTGCGTGAACCATGTTCATGGTGTCAATACTCCTTAGGGGCAGGAACGGCCCTGAAGACCCATTTACGTCTTTTTTTGAGAGTCTCAAAAATAACGAGATTGCCGGATAGGTCAATTCGCCTTGGGGTAAGCTTAAGGGCTTCAGAAATCCGACAGCCCGTATAAAAAAGGGTAGTGCAGAATGTACGAACGTAACGATCGCCCTTTAACGCGTTATCAAGATAGCTCTTACGCTCATCGTGGGTGAGATAAAGCCGGTTTCCGTCGGGATCGAAAAGCTCTATTTTTCGTTCATTGAAACAGTTTGCTAGAGTTCTGTTTCAATTTTAAAAACAATATTGACATATAAATGCTTATTTTTCGTTCCGGAGTGGGTTTTTGCCTGATGGCCGCAGAGAAATTTGAAACAGAATTCCACATAGTGTTTCAGATCAGTTTGTATCACTGAAAATTATGGATGAAAATCTTAAGAAAAAACAATATAAAAATGAAGCTCAACGAAGTTTAAGGTGCATTTTAATTTGCTGTGTAAAACAATCATGCTTTGACAAAAGTCCAAATCCCTATACCAATGAAACCAAATCCAGCAATATAATTCAAATGCTTTGGACTTAGGTATTGTGAGATGAGACTACCAGCAAGGACACCAATACCAGACGCAAAAATCAACGCCAATGAAGCTCCGATAAATACTGCGAGCTTACTTGTTTCCTTATCAGCAGCAAACAGCATCGTAGCTAGTTGTGTTTTGTCTCCTAGTTCCGCAATAAAAACAGCGGCAAAGACTGTGAAAAGAACTTTATATTCCAATTTCCTTATTTCCTCCTACGTAGCACAAAAAGTATACAACTAATTTTAGATTTTTATACCGGAAGGAAATTAACTCCTTCCGGTATAATGAATACAATACATATTTCTACATCTTTTTCTGGGATAAACTAGAAGTTATACCCTAGACTAAACAAAACTTTGTAATCTACCTCCTGATGATCTCTGCCAAGATTTTGGAGAATAGGTACGAAAACAGAAATGGATGTATTTAAACCTTTGATAATGTTGCTGGATAATCCAGGTGAAAAGAATACCGTTGTGCCACCTGTATCACTTATCCTTTCAGAATCTTCGTGATCCTTCTCAGCAAACATTGCATTTACACCGGCCAATAAATCTACGCCCGGATATTTCCCACGCTCCTTAAGAGTATACGCACACTGTATATTTGCCCTTACGATATCACCAAATGTGTAATCTTGAGCACCACTTCCTTTGAGCTGGTAAAGAATGCTTCCGTCGAGAGTAAAAGGGCCAACATGTTTGTTTAATGCCATTCCAAATATCCAGTCTATCGATCCAGTACCCGGTTGTTCTTCCGGTTCGAACCTGCTTCCGATCTTGTCTCGCTGGTCTACCTCTCCTGAGGAGGTCTTAATGCCAAGAATGGCAGTGGCTCCAAAGAGTTTGTTATAAAAGCGATATTTACCAAAGGCAATTATATCTCCCATACCTTCAGACCTCTCCCTTTGGCCAAGAAAATCGTGTTCTTCTACCTGTCTCGTGCGCCGTTCCACATAGGGGATCTGAAGGGTTACTGATAGCTTATCAGTAACGCCGTACCCGAAAATCGCACTATAAACTTTATCTTTTATTCTTGAGTGTGAATCGCGACCCTCTTCATGCTGCTCATGGGCCTTTAGTGGATCATTATCTTTCCAATCCTGATACTCAAAGAGGAAACCAAGTGATAACTTGTTCTTCCCCACGATTTCAGATGTAGCAACTGATTGGCCCCTTAAGGCACCCTTACTGCCTCCAAAGCCACCTATTCCACATATATCACATCCTATTGTGATACCCTGGTTAAAAAATATTATGATATTAATAAATAAAAAAGGTAATACTAATTTTATGTATTTACGTATCACAACTGACTCCTTTTGTATTAAAAAAGGTTGATTGCAATCACTGTGTACGCACAGGACTTCTACTCTGAGTAAATTTTTTCAGCTAACCGCAAATAACACTGAAATAATTAGGTATTTCGCATGCACACGATACATATGATAAAACCATTACCCAATATTTGCGTACTGATGCCACTATAGTAGTAATTGCAAATTATAAGATTAGAAATGTGTTTTGAAGAGTCAGGTAAGTCTTGGGGGCTTGTCTGGGGGAAGAATCGTAATAGAAGCGGGAATTGCAGTTTCTAGCCATTCAATATAATTAAATCTGCAAATGCCCTGAAAAATATTACCATTATCTGGTAAACTAATTTTATATGTTACTGCAGTATATTGGTCTGGAACACCAGCACACGTAATACTTCGGATAAATGCAGTAAATAAGCTTTCCTCACCATTGGTATATGTCTCGTCTTCACAGCAACAAAGGTCTATACTGTGTGCTTCCGTTTTACATCCACATATGTGATATCTGCTTGAAGCAGTACTACATTTACCATTAACGAATGTATTAAATCTAGGAGTTGATAAACTTACCAATAAACAAATCGAGACGACAACACTGATTACGATTTGTGAAAACAAATATTTCGATACTTTTTGTATTATTATTTTATTAAACATGTATTAAAATCGCTATCTCTAAAGAAAAAACAATAAAATGCGCTATCTTCAGATGTTGATTAGCAAAAGAAGTATTATATAATAAGAAGTAATATTATATAGAAAAAAATTGTCGTGACTGAGAAAATAATAGGCGTGTTTGCGTGGATTTTGATGTGTTACAATACCCTGTAACATCAGGGAATTTGAAACAGAATACCCAATAGTGTTTCAGAACTGTTTGTAAGGTTTCCAATTACATTCCCTCCGAAAATTGTATTGATGCGCCAAGTACATCTGTGAGACGCTGTGCATATCGCTTTAATGTATTTCTAAGCTCTCTTACTTGAGACAGCAAGCGCAAGGAGGCCGGAATTAATAGTAGAACTTCTACTATATATTCTGATTCCCCTCTTACTCCTTGGTCTCTTAATTTTGGACAACACAATGTCCATGCTTGGGAAAGATATCTCTGTTTCAAATCAGCATATTGTTTACCTATTCTATTCTGCGGTTCTTTATTCAGTATAAATACTATAACAGCCATTCGCTCTGAGAATTTTTTAATTTGTTGAAACTTATGTTCTATATCTTTTGAGATAATAAAATCTTCAAACGGATCAAGAAGTAAAAGATTGGCTTCAATGTTAGTATCAAGAATAGAAAATCCATATTTAGTATCAAAGCCCGGGTAGAACAACTTCACAAGACCTGAATCACATAAATCTTCGAGAGCATCACTATCGCGATCTGAAACAAGAACTTGCGCATCTTGCCCAATAGCTCTTGCTATATGTTTGACAATATGGCCGCTACCATAGTAGCGAGCCTCTGGCTCTGGTTGAGCAAGTAAGAATGCAAAGTCTGCAAGAGCTTTAACTCTTGATATTACTTGAGTCTTTGGGGTTTCAGTCCACGGACGTCCTCCAAACGGATCGAGGAAACAAATTGGTTTAGAGTTGATACGACACCACCATTGAGTATACTCAGCAAGTATCCCATGTTTTAATAAGTCCCCAGCATTACCCATGTCATAACATAAAGGTTGTGACTTCATAGAAAAACCGCTTTTAGTGAAATTGTTGGTAACACACCCAATGCCGGAGGCGGGGCAAACAAGTATAAAATCAGTTAACGACAACAACATAAGTTGCTCTTATCAGACGTTCAACCGCGAATTTGCACACACCATGAAAGGTTTAATATAGCTTTCAGGACTAATAATACAAGATCGAACTTGGTAGCAATATTCATTAAATTATCTGCTTATTTTACTCTAGATACTTCTGTAATCTTTTCTCGATTGTTTAGTGTTTATGTTATGTGATGTTAATAGCAAATTCAATTTTGATATTACATGTTAGGATTTCCAATTAGCACTTTATAAAAATATTTGAAGAGGGAGCAGAGGCACTGAGTGAGAATGGAATTACCACTCTAGATACTGTTGTCGGTATCGCCACAGGAGGAACGACGCCATTTGTTCACGGTGCATTAGTCATGACTAGTAGACTCGATGAGTCCACCATATTTCTCAGCTGTAATCCTGGTATACCCTCCCTTCAGAAACCGTTTAGCGGTTCACCAATAAGTAACGATTCTCTGGAGAATTTCGAAATTCTGATTGAGCAATAAAGAGGGAAAGCTAGAGTTCACCAGACACATAGGACGCAGAGTTTATTAAAGAGCTTGCTGTAATTTATTGACATACACTAAATACTATCCGGATTATTTTCTCCTCAATTATTCCCTTCCTCGTAACGTACTGATCCCTAAATAATTTTATTGTTTTTTCATATTGCTTTTAGTCATTTAGCTTTTTATTATATTGATAAATCTACCAATTTATCATATCAAACGGGATAAAAGTCATCGGGTTTTGGCTACGCTTATTAGTAAGTTTTCTTTACAGGGAAGTAAACAGATGAGCTTCTCCTTTGCTTTTTCGAAAACTGTGAAAGGATAAAATAATATGAACAATAAACAATTGTTGCTATCAGTATCTATTGCTCTCATGCTAGTCACTATAATTTTCAATAGTAAGGTTTGTGGCGACGAAAGCGCCTACTCAGCTAGCACAACTGCAAATTCTAAAATTCCTGTTGAAGAGTTGGAATTATTGCTTACGCCTCTGACCAAAGGAGAGTTAGAGGTGGAAGCAGATGGTTGGCTGAACCTATTAAAACAAAAAGTTACTGAGTTAAGTTTGGCGGAGATAGAGGCAAACCAAAAGACCCAGGAAATCAAAGAAGCGAAAAAAGATATAAAAGAAACAATTACTCCAGTTAGTAAAGACCATGTTGAACTGAAAACGAAAACAAAAGAGCTGATTGTCTCAAATATTACTAAACTTCAAGAAGAACGTACGGCGTTAATCAATCGTTTCTCAGCTACCGTTGAGGCACTGGAAGCAAAAGGCGGTGATGTAGATGAGTATCGAAAATATGTAAGCGTTACCAATGGTATTAACGTAGATATTCAAGATGTCAGTGCAACCAAGACAGTGATTATAGGATGGTTAACGTCATCTGAAGGCGGTATTCTCTGGGCAAAAAACATTGGTTTTTTCATTGTAACCATACTGGCATTTTACATTCTGTCACGCGTATTAAGTAGCATTACCAGAAAAGCTGTGTCCGTTTCAGAGAAGACCTCTGATTTGCTGCGACAATTCTTTGTTTCAATAGTACGAAAGATCACAATGATCATTGGAATTGTAGTAGCAGTGTCAATGTTGGGCGTTAATATAGGTCCATTAGTAGCAAGTATTGGGGCAGCAGGATTTATAATAGGATTTGCATTACAGGGAACGCTGTCTAATTTTGCGGCAGGGCTCATGATTCTTATCTATCAACCTTATGATGTTGGACACATAATTGAAACCGGTGGACAGAAAGGTGTTGTTGATTCCATGAGTCTTGTTTCCACAACAATCAAGACTTTCGACAACCAGATTATCATCATACCTAATGGGACAATCTGGGGTGACGTGATTACAAACGTGACCGGCAGCGATACACGGCGTGTGGACATGGTGTTCGGAATAAGCTACACTGATGACATCAATAAAGCAGAAAAAATTCTGGAGGAGATTGTCACCTCACACGAATTGGTATTGAGTTCTCCAAAGCCAATGATTCGGTTGCATGAACTGGGTGATTCATCAGTAAATTTTGTTTGCCGACCCTGGGCGAAGACAGACGTTTACTGGGACGTTTATTGGGATATTACACGATCTGTAAAAGAACGATTTGATAAGGAAGGAATCTCAATACCTTTCCCACAACGCGATGTCCATATCTACCAGGAAACTTAAAAAAGAGAGGTTCGGATAGATACGCCGAATGTGGAAGTGAAACAGAATAACTTGATACCTTGTAATTCGTAAATCTAAAATCCTTATCCTGAACGCTTATTCTGCCTAATAAAATGAAAGATCGTTCAAAACTCATCACCGAGCAAAGAAATCAAAACAGTGTTCAAATCGACAAGAAATCGACATCAGAGATTGTAGATATCATCAATGCGGAGGATTCAATCGTAATCGACGCCGTTCGGAAAGAGCATGATAATATCGCGAAAACCGTTGATTTAATTGTCGAATCGTTTAACAAGGGAGGTCGACTCTTCTATGTGGGTGCCGGTACAAGTGGAAGACTAGGTGTTTTGGATGCCTCCGAATGCCCCCCTACCTTTGGGACAGATCCAAAGGTGGTGCAAGGAATCATTGCTGGGGGAATGGAAGCGCTTACCCGATCAATAGAGGGCGCAGAAGATAGCTACGAGGCCGGAGAAGAGGTACTCAGAGAGAATGAAATTACCGCTCTCGATACCGTTGTCGGTATCGCTACAGGAGGAACGACGCCATTTGTTCACGGTGCATTGGTCATGGCCAGAAGACTCGGTGCTTCCACTATTTTTCTTAGCTGTAATCCAGGTACGAGCCTTGCTGAAACCGTCGACATTATCATTAGACCAGTGACAGGTCCGGAGGTAATAACCGGTTCTACGCGCATGAAGGCGGGTACTGCAACAAAGCTTGTACTCAACACACTTACTACAGCGGCAATGATTAAGAGGGGGAAGGTGTATGAAAACTTTATGGTTGATTTGCAGATCAAGAATAAGAAACTGAGAGACCGTGCGGAGCGGATCATAATAGCTGTTACGAATCTCGATAGAGAGAAGGCACGTGTTCTCTTAAAGAGAGCCAAAGACAGTGTGAAAATTGCCATCGTTATGCATAAGCTGCAGATCGAATATGATGATGCGAAAGAGAGATTAGAGGAGTGTGATGGGTTTGTAAGAAAAGTGTTAGAAAGCTAATGTTCGAACGAAAACTGACCATCTACTACGTTACTGTAATAATTCCGTAATCCTCACGTACATCAGTACGCTCCGGTTGCGGAATGATTACGCGCCTTGTACCTGGTCAGTTTTCGTTCGAACATTGGGTTTTCCGTTCAGACAGCAGTTAAATAGTTCTTCAATATTATAAAAAAGGGAAAGTATTCATAATTTAGCAGTTAATAATGTGAAAAGGATGAGATGAGTATGTCATAAATAGATTTTATAATGCTAAATGCTCATTTTACATTTTGCATTGAATGCAATCCCCATTGGAAAAACCGTGTTTTTGCCCCCAACCTTTCGGGTCTCTCTTCCAATCTAATACAACCTCCAACTCCCTGTCTCCCAATATACCACTCTCTTTTGCAACATGTACGAGGGTAGAAAAGTTCGTAATCGCCATCAGTTCACAACTCCCCTCCTTGAACATCGTCGAGGCCTTATCAAAACCATAGGTAAATATTGCTACGACACCGACACACTCACCCCCCGCTTCTCTCACCGCTTCAACGGCAGAAAAGCTGCTGCCTCCCGTACTAATAAGGTCTTCAATAACAATGACTCTCTTCTCCACAACGCTTGCACCTTCAATCTGATTACCCGCTCCATGAGACTTTTTTGCCCCTCTAATATATGCCATCGGTTTCGATAATCTCTCACTGATCCAAGCTGCCCAAGGTATACCTGCCGTTGATGTACCCGCAACAACATCGAAATCAAATATTTTCAATTCATTTAGAAAGGCATCGATTATTTGAGACCTCTCCTTAGGGTAGGCAATCATCTGCCTATTATCACAATAGATAGGACTTTTCATGCCTGATACAAAGGTAAATGGCTCCTTCGCATCTAATGCAACTGCATTTTTTTCCAGTAATACCCGTGCAATCTCTTCATTCATAGAATTATACTCCTTTACCCCAACATACCTACCACAAAATGAACCATATAAGACATTATAGACCGGTAAAAGGCCCAATTTCAATTTTTTTCCTTAAAAAGTAATCTACACTTGACATTTTATTCGATTATCAGTTATAATTAACATTTTATATACAGTCCTCATAATTTACTATGTTTAAGGAGGGGTATGTTGGGCGATATACGATCGAGAGAAATAAAAGAAGCGATAGAAACATGTCCTGAAGTAGGCAACATCTTGGAAGAATACGGTATTGGCTGTGTACCCTGTTCTGTTGGAAGTTGCTACTTAAGTGACGTGGTGGGGATTCACAATCTCGACCCACAAACAGAAGCCACTTTGATGTACCGGATCGAAAAGGCGATGTATCCGGATCGCGATATTCCTGAACCCAAAGTGGATTTAACGAAAAAAGCAGCCCCGAAGGAGATAAATTATTCTCCAGCTGTGAAAAATCTTGTTGATGAGCATGTACTCATAAAAAGACTCTTGGCCTTAATCCCTGCTATTACGGAATTTGTGGAGAGTAGCGATCAAGTTGATAAAGAGCTCATCATGGGTTGTGTGGACTTTATACGCGGCTATGCCGATAAGTTTCACCACATGAAGGAAGAGGACATTCTGTTCAAGTACGTTGATGAGCAGGGAGAAATTATTCAGATAATGTACAAGGACCACGATACAGGAAGAAACCATGTTCGAAATGTTGTTGAAGGAGCTGAAACCGGAAACAAGGCTCAGATCAAAGAACATCTCTTTGGCTACAGAGACCTATTAACCCAACATATTAAAAAAGAGGATGAAATCTTATATCCCTGGATTGACCGTCAGTTAACCGACAAACAAGTTGGTGAACTGTTCCAGAAGTGTAGTGCTGCAGATGCCTCAGTAGGAGAAGAACTGCCGAGGAGATACGAGAAATTTATCGTTGATTTAGAAGAAAAATTTTTAAAGGAGGTTTCAAAATGAGTGATTGTTGTCCAGGATCAAAAACAATGGATTTTAGTGAAAAAACAGACCAAGCAGATGAAACAGGTCAACGCACATCGCAACTTAGGCAGTGGCCAATACAGTTACATCTTGTATCCCCTCAAGCACCATATTACCAAGAGAAAGATGTTATGTTGGTAGCTGATTGTGTCCCTTTTGCCTTGGCAGATTTCCATAAAGACTATCTTAAAGGGAAAAGTTTAGCTATCGCCTGTCCCAAGCTCGATTCAGAGCAGGAAATTTATGTTGAGAAGATTAAGTCCCTCATCGATGACTCAAAGATTAATACCTTAACGGTTCAAATTATGCAGGTGCCATGCTGTTCAGGTCTGGTACAGGTTGCAAAGGCTGCTGCAGACAAAGCAACTCGAAAGATACCAATTAAACAGGTCGTTGTCGGTCTTGAAGGTGACATCCTGTCCGAAGATTGGATCTGATTCTCATATTTTAATAACATAATTAAAGTCCCTAGTGAGCACTTCGCTTGCTAGGGACTTTTTTATGGGAATTGTTGTAAATATGAAATCATAAGAGTTTAACCGTTGTGCGATTGTCAAATCAATAAACCCACCGAACTTCTTGCTCGTCGGATAATCATACATCAATTGCGATAGTCATCACTCCTCAATCTTGAATCTCAAAGCTTGCGTCTTTCACCTGTAAAACAATCTTGCGATAAATGAACTTATCAATACTTTCCAAGATGGCGAGATTAGAGATGAGTGCTTGAACCAATCCTTTTTGTTTGAAACAATGTACACCGGTTGATATAA
This sequence comes from Candidatus Scalinduaceae bacterium, assembly GCA_965222815.1. Lineage (GTDB taxonomy): Bacteria > Planctomycetota > Brocadiia > Brocadiales > Scalinduaceae > SCAELEC01. Next base: position 491,205 of record CBDCUS010000014.1, on the reverse strand, counting down.
TCCTCCCCTGGCTCTATTGTGAAGTGCCGTTTAATTAAAACTGCTATGGGTATCATCGAATACAATTTCAGAGAAATCGAGAAAAAGTGGCAAGATTACTGGAGGGATTGCGGTCTTTTCCGAGTAGATACCCGCAATGGAGATGAAGAGGCGAAAGAGAAGTTTTACTGTCTCGTCATGTTCCCCTATCCTTCCGGGACACTCCATGTCGGTCATGGGAGGAATTACATCATTGGAGATGTTGTGACCCGTTACAAGATTATGAAGGGTTACAGAGTGTTATCACCTATCGGTTGGGATGCATTTGGTTTGCCAGCTGAAAACGCAGCGATCCAGAAACAGATACACCCCTCCATTCATACAAAAGATAATATAAAAAAAATGAAATCGCAGCTCGAACAGTGGGGTGTTGGATACGATTGGGACCGTGAAATTACCTCTTGTAATCCAGATTATTACAAATGGACACAATGGATATTCTTAAAGCTCTTCGAAAACAACCTCGCATATAAGAAGAAGGCATCCGTAAACTGGTGCCCATCTTGTTCCACGGTACTTGCCAACGAGCAGGTAGTCGAAGGTCTCTGTGAGAGATGTGATTCCCCGGTAACCCAGAGGGATTTAGAGCAGTGGTTTTTTAGGATCTGTAACTACGCACAGAGATTACTCGATGATCTTGAGACGCTAGAAAACTGGCCTGAAAAGGTAAAGACGATGCAGGCAAATTGGATTGGCCGGAGTAAAGGGGCAAGAATTGACTTTACACTACAGGATAGCGATGATGTAATCTCCTGCTTTACCACAAGACCCGATACAATTTGTGGTGTCACATTTATGTCTCTTGCTCCCGAACATCCGATCATTACCGAATTGGTGAAAGGTAGAGATAACGAAGAGTCTGTACTACGGTTTGTCAACAAAATTAAGAATCAGAGTTTCGTAGAGAGGACTGCTGAAGGAACAGAGAAAGAGGGAATTTTTACCGGAAGATATGTAACGAATCCTGTTAATGGTGAAAAAGTTCCCTTATGGATCGCAAACTACGCACTCATGGAATACGGTACAGGTGCGGTAATGGGAGTACCAGCTCATGATCAACGTGATTTCGATTTTGCAAGGAGATACGATTTGCCCGTAATACAAGTCATCGAATCTTTAGATAACGACAAGGGGATCCAAACTGAAATAATGGATAAGGCCTTCGTGGAGGATGGAATTCAGGTCAATTCTGGCCAGTTTAACGGTATGAACAATAGAGAGGCGATACCGAAAATTATCGCTTTTCTTGAAGAGAATGGATTTGGAACAAACAGTATTAATTATCGATTGAGAGATTGGTTGATCTCAAGACAGAGATATTGGGGGGCACCAATACCTATTGTGTACTGTGAGAATTGTGGTATCGTTCCCGTACCAGAGCAGGATCTCCCCGTACTCTTACCAGAGAACGTTGAGTTTAAGAAAAGGGGACAGAGTCCTCTTGTTGATGTTGAAGAGTTTGTCAATACAACCTGTCCAAATTGTAAAGGGAAAGCCAAAAGGGAAACTGACACTATGGACACTTTTGTCGATTCCAGCTGGTATTATCTGAGGTATCTCTCATCGAACGATGACTCCCAAGCATTTGATTCTGAAATAGTTAACAGATGGCTTCCTGTTGATCAGTACATCGGCGGCATTGAACACGCCATTTTGCATCTTCTCTATTCACGATTTATCACAAAGGTCTTGTCTGACCTGGGTCTTTTGGGGTTTCATGAGCCGTTTAAGAATCTTTTCACCCAAGGTATGATTGTGAAAGATGGGGCAAAAATGTCTAAGTCAAAGGGGAACGTGGTAAACCCCGAATTTATTATAGAAAAATATGGGTCTGATACCCAGCGGTTATATACCTTATTTATGGCACCACCACAAAGAGATGCTGAGTGGAATGATAGAGGTATCATCGGTGCATTTCGTTTCCTCAACAAATTGTGGAAAAACGTTGTTACTCTGCGGGGTGAGTTTAAGAGTGTCCCCAGGAGCGAGATAAAAGAGACTCTTTTTTCAAAAGAGACAAAAGAGCTCTATAGACAGACAAATATAACCATCAAAAAAGTTACGGAGGATATTGAAGAGTCATGGCATTTTAACACTGCCGTAGCCTCCATCATGGAACTGCTCACAAACGTAACCAATTTCAGGGATGAAGAGGGAGGGAGAGATTTCGAGGGTGAAACAGGTATCAATGATTTTAACGTCTTGAGGCACGCACTTGAAACAATAGTAAAGATCCTTGCCCCTTTTGTTCCCCACATCTGCGAAGAGCTCTGGACTATTTCTGGTAACAAGCCTGGAATATTTTCTGTCCCCTGGCCTTTATACAATAAGGATGTTCTTGAAGCTGAGCAGGTAGAGATGGCTATTCAGATTAATGGTAAGGTTCGAAGCAGGGTAACCGTAGAGTCAGAGATAAGCGAAGATGTTTTAAAGAGGCGAATCATGGATGAAGAACGGATACGTGAACTTATTGATGGAAAAATTGTACGTAAAATAATCATTATACCGAGAAAGATTGTCAACATCGTGATACAGTAACATCGTATGACTGATCCCTTATCATGCCCGAGGATGGGCCTTTTCGTAAACCTGCTTTAAACGTTCTGTCGTTATGTGAGTATAAATCTGGGTTGAAGAAAGATTTGCATGACCGAGTAACTCCTGAACCGAACGGAGATCTGCCCCCTTATCTAAGAGGTGTGTTGCGAAGCTATGCCTCAATGTGTGTGGTGAAGTACTTATATTTACACCTGAAACCTTCACATATTTCTCAAGGGTACGACCGATACTCCTTGATGTCAGGCGTCTGCCAAGTTTGTTGAGAAACAGTGGAGAACTTTTATTTGATATTTTTTTTTTCTTTGTTCGGATATACTCCTCTATTGCTCTGACGGCATAACCACCAATAGGCACCAATCTCTCCTTGTTGCCCTTTCCCTGTACCTTTACCATTCCTCCTAAGAGATCAACATCCTCTTCGTCTAAGGTCACCAATTCACTTACCCTCATACCTGTGCTATACAACGTCTCTAAGATAGCCCTGTCTCTTAACCCCATCGACTTTGTAGTATCTGGCGTATTCATCAACGTATCCACATCATCGATAGCTAAAAAATTGGGTAATTTTTTTGATTGCTTCGGGATACGCAATGTTTCAATAGGATTTGAATCAAGAATGCCCTCGCAGTTGAGAAACTTAAAAAATGAGCGTAGGGCTGCCAACTTCCTGGCAATTGTGGTTTTTGAGTAGTTGAAAGTTCTGAGAACGGCAAGGTATTTTCTTAAAACGAGGTGATTTATCTTTTTTACTCCTTCACATTTTTCTTCCTTTAAAAAAGTATCAAATTGAGAAAGATCTTTTTCGTATGCCCTTAACGTATGTACAGAGGAGCTCTTTTCATGTTCAAGTTTCCTAATAAAGTGTCTCACAAACGTTTCAATCATCTTTGGTTTTGCCCTTTGCTTCAGAAAATATCTTGAACCAATATTGAGATTCACTCTTCGACGGTCCCATGATCTTACTCATGGGTTCTTTACCATCACGAATTTTGTTGTTATTTTCGTGTCCAGTTGGAGAAAATCGCTCAATTTTCCCCTGTACCGCTTTAAAAAACTCTATTGGACCAACAACCTTACTACCATATTTGCGCACAAATTGTATAATACTTCTATCACCGGTAACCACGATTATCTGCCTCGGATTGCTGCTGTTACTTACCAAACACTTAATCTCTTCATCGGCATCAAGTCCGGTTCTGGGAAAAATAACGTCGATTCCTGAAAAACTCGACGTTGATGACGGTCCAACGTTCCCATCAAATACGACAATGAGCTCATGCCTTCTCTTCTCTTTGTACTGTTCAAGGAGTGAAAGAAGACGATTCCGTAACGTCTCCGTATCACTTTTATCGATATGGGCACCTAACTCCGGGACACCAAATATCATATTATAACCATCAATAATTACATTCAAAGCGAGCTCCCTCCAGTCGCTAATTTCAGTACAATATTTTTAGTAAAACAGAAAATAATTTCCAGAAAAAGAGAGATAACCTGTCAGGGCATTTACCGAAAAGGTAACAAACTGTTAAACTCCTTAAGCAACTATTTTACCATCTCTCATTACTGTTCGGCCTGCGACAATAGTCATTACTGCCTTCCCTCTCAATTTCCATCCATTAAAAGGGCAATTCCTCGATTTCGATTCAAACTCGTTGGTATCTACTACCCACTCCTTTTCCATATCGATAATGGTGACATCTGCAACAGCTCCAGGAGATAAATTCCCCCCTGATACCTTAAATATCTTTGCGGGATTTGTCGACATCTTCTTGACAGCATCATTCATAGAAATAATACCCGGCCGTACAAGTTTCGTAATTACGACACCTAATGTTGTTTCCAGACCAATGATACCGGGAGCACCCAACTCCTTATCAGCCAGCGTGTGTGGAGCATGGTCAGATGCAATAACATCTACGACACCCTGACTCAGCCCACTCATCATAGCTTGCACATCGACATGGGTACGAAGTGGAGGATTTACATGCGGTAATGATTCAGCATTATCACGATACGTACTATCAAGTAACAGGTGGTGCGGTGTAACCTCACAGGTTATATTTTCCTTCCCTTTCTGTTGGACAATGTAATCTAAAGATTCCTTTAGACTTATGTGGGAGAAATGGAGGTGGCAACCGGTAGCTTCAACACAATCGATGTCCCGTTTGACAAAATTTGACTCATTTTGAAAGATGTTTCCTGGAATAAACCCTAGCTCCTCTTTTGGGATATCATGTACCGATAGGAATCCAGAATCCTCACAATGTGGACTCACGGGTTTCTTGCTCTCAACAGCTTTTTGTAGGGCCTTCACCATTATCTCTTTTCTTAAAACAGGATTGCCATCATCTGAAAACGCAACAACACTCCCGTGGTTACTCAGCTCCTCCATATCCGTAATCGTTTCACCCCTTGAGCCGTTGGTAATACAGGCTTTTGTAAAAATGTTTACTATGCCTCTCTCTCTCACCCTTCTCGCATGGTCCTCAACTGCCGTAATGGTATCAATAGGTGGATTTGTATTTGGTTCACACATGATTGTGGTAAAACCACCCATTGCAGCCGAACGTGAACCTGTTTCTATTGTCTCCTTCTCTTCGTATCCCGGTTCCCTAAGATGGACATGGCAATCAATGAGGCCCGGCACTACAAGCTTCCCCGAGAGGTCGATGATCTCAATCTCACTCGACTCAGGTTTTATGTTCGGGGACAAAGCGGATATCTTGCCGTCCGATATGAGAACATCTGAAACAGAGTCTATGTGGTTCACCGGGTCTATCACATGCCCTCCCCTTAATAACAGAAGTTTCATAATCGAAATCTCCTAGTAACGTTTCTCCAATATTATTTAAAAATCTTTTAGTGGACACTCTTCACACCGCATCTTTGGTTTACAAAATTGGTTCCCAACCCTGACCAAAAGTGCGTGATACTCATTGTAAAGATCCAGATCTCTTGGTAGATGATCTTCAAAAAAAGTCTTTATATTTTCATATTCAAAATCTTCAGAAATGAAACCGTGTCTCACCAGAACCCTCTTCGTGTAGGCATCAACAACAAAAGTGGGATGCTTCGCTGCATAGAGGAGTATTGAATCTGCCGTCTCTCTCCCGATACCGTTCACAGAGAGAAGTTGAGTACGTAAGATTCCCGGTTCCTGACGAAACATCTTTGATAAGCTACCATAATAGGATAGGAAGAGCCACTCAATAAAATTTTTTACCCTTTTGGCCTTGATATTAAAATAGCCTGATGGTCTGATGAGCTCTGCAAGCCTGTCTCTATCGATTTCATACAGCTTTTTTGGTGTAAAAACTTTTGCATTTTTCAGGTTCTTAATTGCCTTCTCCACATTACCCCAATTTGTATTTTGCGTAAGAATTGCACCAATTACCACTTCAAAGGCTGTCTCTCCCGGCCACCAGTATTGTCTGCCAAACGCCATAAGCAGCCGATCGTACATCTTAAGAAGAAGCTTTTGATTGTTCATAATAGATTGTATCCGAAAATTAACGGTGTATGAACAGAAACTTATGAGAATCATCGAATATAATAGTAGCCGGTAATAAAATCAATCGCAAATATCTCACTCTTGGGTGTTATTTCTCATTTCAAATTTTGCGGTTGGAAATGCTCACATTTAACCCGCTTTAGTATTGATATATTCATTAATATACCACGGGGTCATAACAATTTATGTTATTACGTCATAACATAAATATACATTGAAAACGAATCAGATTCCATATCTCCTGATTATACTAACACTTATAAATGCATGTCAAACTAATCAATAATGGCATTAAATTTGCAATCCTTATAATCAAGGTTGTGAATAAGGAGCCTTACACCATTCCTAAGAAGCCATGTATGAAGCTATTGGTCAACGGGTTAAATCAGTTTCTCTGTATAATAATAGTATTCATACTGAATTATAAAGGTAAAAGCTATGATAGAACACGACAAGGTATTTCATAAATTTAGTGTTTCGTCATTAATAATCAATAAAAGATATGAAATAATTGATATAAACGAAAGCATGTCACAGCTTTTTAGTAACCGTAAAATAACGCTTAATTTAACAAAGTGTTATGAATTTTTATATTCTTCAAAAAAACCTTGCTGGAAATTGGGAACCGATACCTGTCCCTTAAAAAATACATTTATAAGTGGTCAGAAATCAAGAACAATACTTAGACATGATACTTCACGAGGGGAAATAGTGCATGAAGTAATTACAACGCCGATACTTGGAAAACAGGGTGAGGTTCTCCTTGTTATAGTAGAATACCATTCAAGTGTTCAGGAGTTTAGAGGATTAATAACTATGTGTTCATCTTGTAATAAAATATGGATGGAAAATGGCACGTGGAAATCAGTAGAAGAATACATAAAATCCCATACAACTGCCGAAATAAGCCATGGTTATTGCGATGATTGCCACAAAATTATTTGATGAAAAAGAATATGAAGAATTGGATTCACCTATTTTACATACAGTCCTATTTCCCCCTTTTGCTTTCTTTAGTAGGGATCTAAGGTTTCTTTAAAGCATTCTTGCATGTCCTATCGGGAAGTTGCACAAATCCCCATTGAATAAGAGTGCCTATACAGGATAGGCATGGTGTGTTCCTTGTGCATTTGGAACAACTAAAGACTACTTCACTTCAACAATGCATCTTTTCTGGTTTGCATTATTCTGTATCAATCGAATTTTTTACCAGTCTCTGGAATCTTGAGCAAACTCTATATTTCAAGCTATGAAAAATAATCAGAAATTGACTCATTCAGTAATAAAAAAAGAGAGTCCGGGTAATTTCCCGGACTCGTCATGTTTAAACTTCTCTTGCTTTTACTTAAATGTACTAATTGGCTCCCTAGTCCAACGGGCAACCTAATTCTTTATGCAATTTTACTATATCGTAATAGTTTATCTTTCTTATCTCTTTTAAGAAATTCCCACAAGGAGTTGCAATAAGTAGATTGTAATTGTTCTACTATCAATCGTTAATTAAGTATCTGTAAATCAAAAAAAACTTGATTTTGACCTATTGTTGCCTTATTCCGATTTAGTCAAACTAACAATTTCATATAATTGAAGAAAGTGTAGGTTTATGAAAAGAATTAAATGGAAGTACGTTGGGATATCAATTTTCATGCTCGCTGCTTTGCCATTTGTTTTCGGTCCGGTGCAGGCAGACGAGATGAAAAAACAGCAGTCCAGTTACATACCCGTAATGGTCACTGAATCATTTGATGGCGTTCGGGAACGGGACATAGCGGAAAAGCCAGAAGTGATGAACAAACACATGGCTCTGCTTAACAAACGGTACGATTTATCGGGAAAAACCGACCCGGATGCCATAATGTCCGGTGGCAAACCGTTGCCGTTGGTCCAACAGCAAAATTGAGTAGTGGAATATCCTGGGAGAGTTTAGGTGAAATGGAACCTGAAGAGATTAAGCAGAAGGGCATTTTCCCCTATACCCCCTTCCGCATGTCAAGCATGCAACCGGTGGAATGGTTGTGGCTCCAATGCAACTAAAAACCCACCCGGAACTTGTTCGCTTCGATGTGGATTTTGACCTGCCGGAAGCTTATCTGCCGGAGTTTCCACCTCCTCTCTACCTGATCTCACGGCCTGACCTGGGAGATGTTTCCGGTGGAGAAGAGATTACCCTCAGCAACTACTATGAGAAATTGAACGGTATACTTACCCCCTTACGGTTGGAAGGTATGCGTATTCTGGTTACTCCCGTTGCGCAACAACAGTTCAACGTGACGGCAGACCGTAAGGCGGACAAAGCGCAGAAAGCCGTCTCATGCTTTATGTGCCACACCAACGGTCATACCAGCGCTGTTTTTCACCTTAACCCGGATAATCGTCCTCAGGAGACACGTTTTCGTATAGATAGTGTTAGCCCGCGGTGTGTGAATATCCAACACTTCTTCGGTTCCAAACGGGCGTTACGGTCACTGGAGGATTTCAGCGAGGTTGAGGGCAAAAACTGCCTATTTTAACGGAGATTCTGTCATCGTATTGAAAAAGGGTGCTCGTCGTTTTACACGGGAAGAAGTTGCAGCCATGTCCGCAATGCAGAATATGATCGCCTTTCCCCCTGCTCCCAAGCTTGATATACTTGGACACTTGAATCCTAAGAAATCCACAGAGTCTGAGCTGCGGGGTGAAAAGATTTTCACGATAGTATGTGCCTCCTGCCATCCGGCTCCATACTATACAGATAATCTCGCTCATGATCTCCAGGTAGAACGTTTTTACGATGGACGTGCTGAGGGTATGATTAAGACCTATACCCTGCGAGGAATCAAAGACTCTCCACCCTACCTACACTATGGAAGGTGCCTGACCCTGGAAGATACAGTTGAATTTTTCAACTTGATCCAAGGTCTGAAACTTTCGGCAGAGCAGAAATCTGACCTGGTTGCTTTTTTACGAACTCTCTAGGTCAGAGATAAGGCAGATAACCTTGAGTGTCAAGCCCTCTTCTCAATGAGAGATCGATCAGGCAGGTCATGGGCTTGACACTCTATTACTTTGAAATTTATAGTGCCTCCAGAAATAATTGACACCTTTCAAGAATATACAACTCCTTATGAGTCCAACTCCCTTCTATTAGGCTTATAGTACCACTGAAGAATCACGAATAATAGTAAATAAGACTGTCCCCGAGGCAATTCACTAAATTTCGTCACAAAATTCACTCTTCATTTTTTTTCATAACTACCCTATTTAAAAGGAGCTTAACCTCTAGAGAGACCATTGGTATGCGATTTGTTCTCTTATAGTGCGGAGCAAGAAAAAAACTCACTTGCTTTTTCAATATTATAAGAAAGGAGTAAATGATTTAATACATAACTTACGAGATTATCAGAAGTCTCTAATGTCAATGATATACTGGATAAGCTGATGAGGTTAGGAGCTAATCCGTCGTAAAGAATAAACTCTATGTTTATCTTTTAATACCGAGCACTTTTATACGAGATGCCAGCGTGGTCGGTTTTGCTCCAAGGAGTTCCGCCGCCCCGCCCTCTCCTGATACCTTCCAGTTTGTCCGGCGAAGGGCAGCACAGATATTCTCTTTTTCAAGCCGCCTCAAGTCTTCATAGGTGAGGACCTCACCGGTTTCTCTCATTGTTTTTCCCAATTGGGGTGCAATCGGTACCGAACCTTTAGGACTACTTTCCGGTATATCCAGTCGGAGCGCCTCCCCTCTCGATACAATTACGGCACGTTCAATCACATTCTGCAGCTCCCGAATATTGCCGGGCCAGTCGTACTCCTGGAGCTGGAGAATGTGCCTCTTCTTCAAGGTTAAGGGCTGAAATCCCATGTTCCTACAGCTCTGTCTCAAAAAATGTTCTGCTAAGAGGGGAATATCATCTTTCCTCTCCCGAAGGGGAACGACCTCCATCAGAAAAACACTCAGCCGAAAGTATAGGTCCGACCGAAACCGGTTTGCCTCCATCTCACTCTTGAGGTCCCTGTTGGTAGCGGCGACAATCCTCACATTAACACGACGAGTCCGATCCTCACCAATTCTCTCATACTCGCCTTCCTGAAGTACTCGCAGCAGTTTGCTTTGCAACCCAATCGGTATGTCTCCCACCTCATCGAGGAAGAGGGTACCCCCGTCTGCAAGTTGAAAGCGCCCAGTTCTATCCTTGAGGGCACCGGTAAAGGAACCTTTAACGTGCCCAAAAAACTCACTTTCAAAGAGTTCATGCGGAATAGATGCGCAGTTCACTTTTATGAGAGGATGATTTTGACGTCTGCTCCGCTGATGAATTGCCAGGGCAATGAGCTCTTTACCGGTACCGGACTCTCCCTGAATCAGAACGGTTGCATCAGTAGGTGCCACCAGGTCTATCTGCTGCAGGGTTTTTTGCAATGTCGAGCTCCGTCCTACAAAATTTGTGAATGGGTGTACCTCCCTCACTTCGTCGCGCAGATACTCATTTTCCAGTTCCAACTGTCTATGTAACTCTTCTATCTCCTCAAAGGCCTTCGCATTAGCAATAGCTGCAGCGGCATTTGAGGCAAAGGTTCGAAGCATAGCCAGGTGTGACTGGTCCAGTACACTTCTACTGAAAAGAGCCAGCACCCCGAGAGTCTCTCCTCTAAACATTAAGGGTTGCCCGGCAAAACTGGCTACCTTCTCCCGTTTCGCCCATTCTGGATCCATCAACCATGCTGAATTCTTGAGAATATCGTTGCGGAAAACAGCCTTTCCAGTTCCTCCAATGTAGCCTATCTTTCCCGTAGCAGTAACGTTGTCAGGCTCAGCAGTAAAAAGGGGGAAGCGTCTGTAATGTCCTTTTAAGAGTGTCGGCCATCTCTCTTTATGAAGTGATCTACCATTGCTTGCAACCAGGTGTAGACACCTAGACTGGTCAGGACAGCTCTCTCTCCAGGGACATTTATGACAGATATCTCCCGGAGCTATGATCCAGATCCTGGCTAGGACAACGTTAGAATCGTCAGCAAGACTATCGACAATAGTGCTAAAAACAGAATCCACCGAACGTTCATTGGCTACTGAGAGGGCAATTGATTGAAAAAATTGTATATTCATACCGGTATAAATATACAACTTCAGGAAGATTGTCAACGATATATCGTAGTTTACGAACTATCGTATCTTTGGATTGCTGGAATCGTGGTTTGAGCTGGTAGGTTATTTTCTCTTCTCTGCCTCTATGAATATACTTATCTGATAAAGGTTTTCGGATAAAATATTGCAAAAGGATCTGAAAAAATCAATAGAGTTACGATTCTGATATGATACAAACTCTAAAAAATGTTACCTATGCCTGCATCCACCTCTGTTGGAGACTCCGCCTCAACAATCTTACCTTTACTCTCCATTAAGAATTTTCTAACATTCTCAGGGCAAGCGCTCATTTTCTTATAGACTGTCGGCATTATGTGATTCTTAAATAAAGACAAAAAGGACTTATCGGGAAAATTGAGAAACGCAACGTATTCATCTAGAAACGCAACAGGAAGCTCTTCATTTTCATTCCCCTTCGCGTACTCGTAGCATATGTGGGAGAGATAAAGCACTGAGACATATTCTCTCAGCTCTTCTGGAACCTCAGATGGTGGAAAAAATTCAGGAAAATATTGATACTCTACACACTTGTAAACATCAGTAGGGACATTCCATTTTTCAAGCAAGAGAGAACCGATTCGGGCATCATCCAACAGATCAATAAGTATTGCCAGCTTTAGATGCTTCTGCTTCATTAAAAGAGTGACACTTTTACCAAGATCGTGCAATAATCCTATTGTACTATGCATTAGAGGTTTGTTACTTTTGCATAATCTGGCCAGTTCGAACGAGAAAAATGATACGACATTAGAGTGGCATTGTAACTCATGAAATTCTGGAGCATCCGGCATGGTACTTTTCACTCCGTGATCGACCACTAACTGATAGACTTGATTAAATCCCAAATAGGTGACTGCGTGCTGGACATCTGAGATTTTGCATCGCAGACCGTAATATGCCGAGTTTATTGTTTTCAGTATTACACCGACCAGCGAAGGGTCCAGTTTTGCTTGTTCAACTACTTCACTTGCCGATGCATTGTCACTCTGCAACAGAAGAAACAGGTTGCTTGAATATACGGGCAAACTCTGGATATTCTCCAGAATATCCCGGATTAACTCTGTATTTTTATATTCTTCGCTATTTGTATGGATCAACTTTTTGATTCTAGACCCTATATATTGGATTTGGTCGACTAATTTAGTGTCCCGATGAATAGGACCAACAATACGTTCCGAAGCCATCTGGTTAAAATTGTTATTAATGCGCAGTTGGATTTCCGGCGCTAACATATCCTTACTTATTTTATCAAGAACCATGACATGCGATGACTTTAGGACCACCGCTGTCACTATCCTTTTAGCATCTTTCATAAATGCAGTATCGCCCAGCCCATCATCCTTCTGGAGTACCGCTATCTCTTTTACCTTCTCATGTAAGGTTTGAATTAGCTTTACTGTTCCCTGCAGAATGAAATAAACAGTCTGATCGGAGTCTCCCTCTTTAAAAAGAGTATCTCCTGTATTGTAATACCTGTGCTTTCCTAAAGCACACAATTCAAAAATCTCATTATCGTTGAGCCCTTGAAGGAGTTTGTTTTGAGAAATATCACTTTTTTCTTCACTGTTTGAAATCATATCGTATCTCCATTTGGTAGTATTTTCACCCTATTTGACATGCGTTAAAATTATCTATATTGGAGAGCCAAAGAGATTGCCATTATCCTCAAGGAAATTCATCATTCAGTTGCTCCCTGTCATTTTTCAGCTATATAATAGTCCATCATGAGTCACAACTACCGGTAGGCAGACTGTGTCTCAATTTATGATTACTTTTCATGAAATGGAAATCTTAAAACGCAAAGAGAAGATTTAGTGAGTAATATCGCAATATAAGTGCCGTTAAAGAGTAATGATAACCGGTTTTTCTTCAATCAATAATTTGTGTGAAAATTGTATAGTATTTTTAACTCTATTTTATGTCAATAGTCTTAGAAGAGTTACTGTTAGGTGATCTAGTGGGTATATGTGATCAAGAAACTATTCAGAGTCTCATTCATTAATAGGGATAACATTTTTTCATTTGTTCAGATCGGAGTTCCTAAGAACATATTTTACAGTAACTTTATGTTGTTATTTTGAGCCAGATGTTAAATATTTAAACACTATTTTTCTGTTATATCGATTTGAAAAAGGTCAAAGATTCTTTTGGGGGTCAGGGAATGACATGAAATATTTACCGAAGATATGTGAATGGTAGTGAAATTATCTTTCTGTTCCTAAAAGTATAGGGCTATTGTAAGAGTATGGTGCCTACACATATGTAGTTTTGGACACACTTATCAGCCTGTGCGTTAGCAGGCATAATTGTAGGTTTACCGAATGGCCATAACAATTTTATTGGCTGTATCAGACTTATATCGATCCTCGTGTTCAGCAAGGTCTTCAAAGAGTGATTTCAGGGGACTTAAGATGGTAATAAGCTTCTCTTTCGAAATTTGATTTGATGAGCTATAATTCCCTAATCTATTATTTATAGCATTCAGTGTCCAATCTCTCATATCTGGATCGAGAACATAGGGTTTCAAATCGGAAGGGGAAAAATCACTATTCCGGTCCATCAAGACTTCAAGTGCGTATTGACGAACATGAATACTCTGCCCTTTATCATCTAATGCTCTCTTTGCAAGGGCAATATCAGCATTTACTCCCCTGGTGAGTAATTTAAGGATCTCAAGACTCTCTACCCAATAATCAGATCTTTTAAAAACCTCTTGAAAGGTACTCCTCTCCATAGCTGACAACTCTCCCTTAAAAAATCTATCAATACCGTTCTTCAGTTTTCGACTCTTCACCGCTTCAAGCGCTTCATCCCGTATCAACTCTGTAAGATCTCCATTAGAGAGGAAATAGGCGATTGCCGTGTTGCCATTCTGATCGGGCATTGTTAAGAAAAGGTTAAACAGTGATTTGGCTATTTCTGATCTATTTGACTCAAAAAACTCTTTCCGCTCCTTCAACTTCTTTACAAGGTCCGCTTGATACCATGAATAGATAGCATCATTCTCCTTCAACAGTTCCATCTTAGTTGATACTTCCAGGAGGGACGGGACCACCTCATCATCTGTTAAAGATTCCCAATAATTTTCAAAGGTTGCTCGGTCTCTATAAAGATCATCAGGTAACTTGACCCGACTTTCTTTGCTCTCCCTCTCTTCATTCTCTTTCCTTACGATACGAATCCTCTTTTCAGGTGACAAAGGAAGTTTGGGAACCTCAACATCCAACCAGGTATATTCAACAGAGTCATATATTTCGGCTGAGAGAGCGAGATTCCTTAGAGGGAGAAATTTCCAGTATCGAACAGTTCCATGATCCCCACCTCTTGTCCAGCTCGATTCCTTAATGGGGAACAGGTTTCCCCTTTTCGTTTTAACGAGAAAACGGTTAATTTGATTAACCGGTCCTTTTATCTCTAATGAGAGGTCCTCTCTATCGAGATTACCCGTTGTGATTGTAAAGGGTGGCTGTTCGTAGGTATGTTCAGAGCGGATTGGACCGAGATCCACCCTATGTAAATTCTTCCCTCTTAAAAGTCGTATACGAATTCTCGTAGGATCCAGGGCTTCAACTGGTGAGGTGGGGAAGGAGAGGTAAAGAGGCAGTTTAAAACTGCTCTTTCCGGCCAGATTGCTTTCGTCATTAAATGAGTGAAATCCCTTTGACCAAGTCTCAATCAGTTCCACTTCACGGCTTTCAGAGTAGCTCCCTGATAGAAGATAGAGATCGTCGAACCCGAGGTACGTAGCACCCTGATCGGATGGCATAGCTACCCTTAATTCTAATTCGAGATACGATTGTGATACCGTGCTTTTGGGTTGTTTGCTGCGATTCCATGCTGCCTCTATAAACCCAACTTTAACAGGTTCCAATAGAGGGTAATCGGCAAAATTGTACTTGATAATATTGCGTTTAATCCTATTTCCCGGGATTGTCAACTCATCTTTCCACTTAATCTGCTTATCCGCATCGTTTCCTCTGTATTCGTGAGAGAATTCAATAAAATCCTCTGATTTCATATCAACAAATCGTATCGTCTCCTTTGGATACCTATTTGTATCAAGGCCACCACCCATACGAGTAAATTGAAGAGCGGAACTCAAACCACTTTGCTGTGATGATCTTTCAATTGTAAAGGTAAGCCTATCCCCCTCTGCCTCAAAATCTACTCCATTCAGGTTGCTTTTTTCTGTATTAACGGCAAGTAGGCGATTGATATCATAAAATTTAATGACTGACTTGAAACGAAGATTTTCCTGATCACTCTCTAACGCTAAAATTTCAAAATAGGGTGGTGGAAAATCCTTTTGCAAAGAGGCTCGATCAAGATTTGTACTCGCATTGGGACGGGCCAACATCGCCTTTATCTGTTCTCGCTGCTCCTCTGTTGCGTTATCAAAATTGAGCAAAGAGGTAAGAACACCGCTCCCGTCAGGGTTTAACTTGATGGTGGACTCTACTTGATAACAGCTGGGCAGGGCCAATACCAGTGTAATACAAATAAAATATTTAAGGTGAGACATCAATATGCTCCAGTAGAAGTGTACCGGTTTTAAAGTCCTCTTTACCTGCTATTTCAATCATTAACTGGAAAGGTGAATGAGGCATTTTGGTAAAACCAAGTTCATATTCATAGAACTCTTCCTCCTTAAACACACTAACCAGGAAAGAACGGATCTTCTCGTCCCAGAAATCTCCACTCTTTTTACGTGATGACTGGACAGAGTTGGCTTTATAACGCAGACCATAATCGGTATCAAGATAAAAGCCGTTTATCTTCTCCGGTACCATTGTTGTTATCAAAGTAATACCCGGAAGTGGCCACATGGCAGAGGGGCTACCAAATTCAACTTTTAAAATTGCTACCTTATCCGGCATGTGATTCGATTCTCTAGGTACAAGGAGAGAGGGAGATTTTGACGGCACATCATAAAAAGTGTTACTCTTTTCTGATGCCGTATTAACCTCCATGGTCATTTGAAGTTTCTCAATCTCCTTAAGCCAGGGATCCGTTACCGGAAACTCTAATTGTACGGGAAATCCCCCTGTCTCCTGTCCCCATTGGTTTTTCCCATCAAAGAGACCCGCAACTTTTGATACTATATCCGCCTCCCTCTCTTCACCTTTCACAACCAGTGACTCTACCTTTAGGTCTCTATAAGTGATTGGGAGATGCAATGTATCAAGAGGGAAATTGACATGGAGCGATGCCTTTACCTGCCCATTCTCATCACCACCAATAAGGGGAAACCGTGCATTAAAAAAAATGAGAGGTTCAAATTTTCCATCTTGACTGAAAGCTTCTTTCTCCTTCGCCACAACCAGTCGAGGTTTTAGATCAATCTGTATCGCTGATGAGGGAATAGACGCCTCTATCAAGTTTTCTCCCATTTTCATCTCTTGATATCTTTTTATATCTTCGGCATCAAACTTCCAACTTACCGTCTTACCTTGAACCTGTCCATTTGACGACACAGGCTCAACAGGTAACTCAATCGTTAGATTCAAATAGGCCTCTTTTATCGTCTCTCCCGCTTGCATACCATCAAACTCCTCTTTCTCCCTATTAAAGAAAATCACAAACCTATTGTCACGGTAAGCGTAACGTGGCCCCACCTTGATAACGTTTTCTAAGTCAGGTAGCGCCTTACCAAGCTCCGGAAAGGTATAAACACTTGATTCAATATATTTAGCAGGATCATCAGGACTCTGGGTGATGCTATATGATACCCTCTTTAGACCGCCGGGATACTCTTTCTCAACACCTTTTTGATCACTCATCGTTTCCTCTCGCAATTCGGAAGGTATATTTGCTAGTAAAGCACTCTCAATCTGCGAGGTAACTTTTTTGATATGATATTCACCACTCCCATCGGGCCTCAGGACGATTCGAAGGTCCTGTTGGATACATCCGGTTAGAAAAATTAATAAAAGGGTAGCAATTACTTTACGTAACATGATAGTTATGTATCAACAATTACTTTATAAGGAAAGTGAGACAATAGTATTTACGTTTATGCAGGCAGTAGACTTCAAGAAAGTTTTCGTAATACTTGAACGCAAACCCTGTGAAAGAACTACAACGTATCAACATCATATGATGCCTCTTGGTGTTTCTTGTGGTAGATAGGGAATAGTAATGCTATTTCTTATTGAAGTCAAGAAAAAAGAGAACCTTGAGTCTGTGATGTACTATTGGTAAGTTGATAATTACAACTATCTAAAAAGGTTAAAAATGGAAATTCTTCATTACATTATTTTTTCAAGCCGAGCTTTTCTCGAAGTTCTCTGTCGGTAACTTTGTTTTTATTCCAGTAATCAATCATAACGGCATGGGTACGTTGCGCATTTGTTGTTAGTACCTTTGTATTATCTCCTGACCCACTGGGGTATGACTCACTCCACGACAGGATATCGTGCGGAAAGTTTTGGTTAAAACGGATAGAGAGCGTTCTCTCCAAAGAGGGGTAGGATACCTTATACTGAGAAACCACTCCCCCATCTTCTTCTCTTATCTCTGTCAGTTCCGCAAAAGCCTTTTCCGCCCCTATCTTGATCATATTCAATGTGGTATAGAAACTTCCAGGAATCATCTCAATCTCTCCCAAGGGAAGGGAATCGGGAGCAATACGAATGAGTGTCAAGATTTCATCCTCAAGGTGTACTGATGGTATGGAAACGTAACTATCTCCTTCCTTTTCAAAATATGAATGTTGCTTTACTTTATAGTTATCATTTTCTAGGTTATATTGGAGATAGACATGACCGCACCAATCCTGCCTTGTCATTGACACCTTAAGCGTCTTATTTGATGTGTGGGTCTCTTCAGAAATTGGTGTAAATACTGATTTCATCATCGAGTAATCATAAATACCGGTATTGAATCTTTTGATAAAGTTGAGTTTTAAGACCGGAATACTTTGTCCTCTTGACAACTCATAATCTGCTTTCACCTGTTTATCAGGAAGAAAAGGTTCGGTAACGAATAGTAAAACTGCATAGCCTTGATGCATTTCACCGTATCGAACTTGTTCAACTTCAAAACGTGTTATTTCAGCGCCGTGATTATACCAATAAGAGTGGAACTCCTTCTCCTCAGGAAATGAGTAAGCGATAGATGTATAACTTGATACTATCAGAAACAGTGTTATCATTCGTGCTATGCTAAGCGTAGTAAAATTCAATATAGTTCTCCTTTTTGGTCACTCTCCGAGGAAGGATTAATTTACATTCCAGCAGTTCAAACGGCCTTTAACGAGCAGTGTCTCATTTTCAGAAATTTACGATTCACACCATGATTTACACTTATTTCGTAACTAAAAAAATAGGGATTATACCCATCCTGAATATTCGATTTGAGTCAAAAGCGGAGAAATATTATCCTCATCTGATAATTGTTTTCGGATAAAATCTGGTATAAAATTGAGCGAGTAAAGTCCTCGGTATCTTTTGTTCGGGGATAACAGCAACCAAGATTTGGTTTCCAGTAAAACCGAAAACTAAACCGGTTTTAGTATAAATAAAATCTTCATTGCCATTACTCTCATCATCTCTCAATCTTCAGTCTCTTTTGAAGAATCTGGTTTACCTAATAGATCAATAAGCAATTTAAACGGTTTCCACTCCTTCATACATATCACAAAAGGTAATATAACAGTCTCAGCAGAATTGAGTTCTCCATCAGAATAGTCGTCTCTCTTTGGAATTATCAACTTTGTTTCTTCGTTCCCTGACTCAACTTCCGCAATATTCAGCCTGTTTCCACCTGTCAATTCAACAACCTGAATTACTAAGTCAGTAAGCGGCCCATCACTCGTATTCTCAATCTCTACATCAAACCTAAACTGCCCGACAAAATCAGCAGGACAACCAGTTGTATCTGAAGTCCACTGGTAAGTACTTTCAATAGGATTAACTTTAACTGAATCATTCAGATTGGCTAATCCATCTACGACAAGATAGTTAAAATGGATGGTAGAATCTTTGATTCGCATATCATCCCAAACCACATATACATACCCGTTATTGTCACTGCTTAACTGCGGATAATGAGAATGATTTGCTCCAGGTAGATCACCTGTATCTAACCTTATATCGCTTTCCTGCCACGTTTCTCCATAATCTTCTGAATAATTAAGATAAATGTCGGCTTGACCGTTTCGATAATCGTGCCATGTCACATATACATATCCATTCCTGTCACTACTTAAATTCGGAGCCCTAGAATCATTTGTCCCTGGCAGATCACCTGTATCTAACCGTATATCACTATCCTGCCACGTCTCTCCGCAATCTTTTGAATAATTAAAAAAAATATCAGATACAAAATTATTAGATTTATCGTTTCTGTTATCGTACCATGTCACATATACATGACCCTTTTCGTCACTGCGTAACTGCGCAAACCAGGGGACATTTTTTCCTGGATCACCCGTTTTAATCCATATATCATTTTCCTGCCACGTCTCACCGTATTCTTCTGAATAATTAAGATAAATATCGTCTTGACCGTTTCGATTATCATACCACATTACATAGACGTGACCTTTACCATCACTGCTGATCCGGGAAGCATACGAATCATTCGCACCCGGTTCATCGCCTGTATCGAGTCTTATATCGTTTGCCTGCCAGCTTACCCCAAAATTATTCGAATAATTAAAATAGATGTCGCTTTTTCCATTTCGTTCATCGTACCATGTCAAATACACATGACCATCTTCGTCATGGCTCAACTCGATGGATTCACCACTCCAATCTCTCTTTAAAACATTTGACAACCATGTCTCTCCGTAATCTCTTGAATAAGCAAAATGGAGGTTTATATTTCCATTGATAACTCTGTACCATACAACATAAACGTTCCCGTTCTCATCACAACAAATCCGGTGTGCAAGAGAAGTTCCTACACCTCCTCCACCCACATCAAGGTTTATATCATTTACCTGCCACGTCACTCCGTAATCTTCTGAATAATTACAATAGATATTAACACCTTGCCATCCATGTGTCCGGTTCCGTTTATCTATCCATGTAACATAGACGTGTCCAGCGTTGTCACTACTTATCTGTGGGTCAAAGGCACCAGAACCATTTCCAACAGGTAACTTTGCATTATTAATCCTCATGGCAGTTGTACTCCATGTTCTTCCGTAATCTTCTGAATAGTTAAAATAGATGTGCGGTTCTCTATTTCGATATCCCTCCCATATCACATAGACGTGTCCATTGTTGTCATTGCTTATCTGAGAGGTCTTTGCATTAGCATCACCTATATATTTCCCCGAATCCAGCCTTGAGTCTTTAAAGCCTGTACTCGCCTCTACAGAACTGACAGAGCAGAGCAGGCATAAACTTACCACTAGGTAAAACAAACATTCACATATCCCTTTCTTGTCCATTCCTTATATATCACCTTTCTTCTAAAGGTCGTAAATCAGATAAAATTTGGTTTAAGCAATTGCATAACCACCACGCTTTACTATTTTCATTGCGTTGACTAGAAAACATCAGTCACTAATCACGAATTAAAAAAGAGATGTGGAAATTGGTTTAATGGTTGGAAGGGATTTATATAGTGGAACTAATTCTTATCTCACTCCAATGACTGCTTCCCCACCGTTAGCATAAATGATGACCTCTTTTTTGATTGTAGGCGTCTCTCGTGATTTACCAGACTTGATCGTGATTGATCCTCCATCTGGTACAATTTTTAAACCCTCCCCAAACGTGTTATGTGGCTTGTTAAAAGTGCCATCCTATTCTCCTAACCACCCAAAATCTTCCCAAACAGTAGTATTTGCTTGCGTGATATCAGCGTAAACAACACTCTTTTGAGATAAGTTGTATAACCCAAAAAGACCTGATGAATAGGTATTGTCATCCAAGGCCCAGTATTCTAGAATGGTTGGACCTTCACTAATCATAATAGTGAAACTCCCCGCATGAAATTCTAGCCGAAAGGTGTATTTGGTAAAATCTTTCCAAATAATAGTATTGTGCTTGAGAATTGTTACATTACTGCTGTATTTCGTAAATCGCAAATCTGTCTCAGTTGGTGCCTCTCCATTTTCCATGTTAACTCTTTTTAGGGTCATACCTCGCTCTGCTAAACGTCCATCATCATTTTGATCGGTCTGTCGCCAGTCAAAGAGGTAATAGTTTCCCCGTCCCTGATAAGCAAAGACAAACCCGATAAAGTCATCATCTGAGTCCGTATTTACTTCAATAGTGCCCTCTATTACTTGTTGTGTAATATCAAAATTGCCTAAGAGAATAGATGCATCAGCATTGATATCCTGAGTAACGGCAGTACAGGTGTCATCGAATAGCCAGTTGGCATCAGATTGTTTGTCAAACTCATACTGTACGACTGTCCAGTTGCAGAGATCGACCGGTTGACCTACTGGCAGAGTTTTACATGTTGGAGAGAGTGCCTGAATCAGGTTACTGTTTGGAGGCACCTTGCAGAGCAGCTTTTCTTGCCCCAATACCCCCCTCTGGTTGTAAAGTGTGAAGACCTCTCCACCTAGAATATTCAGGTTTTTCCGATCTGAAAAATCGAATGCGTTATTGAGATCTATGACCGTAAATGGTGGATCCACACCGTCTCCCACAAAACTGCTCAGGGGCGAGCTTGCACCTTCTACGGAAAGAACAACCAAGGATCCGTAAGAAGGTGTTTTTCCGTCTTCAAGGTAAAGTTCGTTTATCAACAGATCGTTTGCTAAAGGGAAACGGACATCACCGGAAACCCTCTCTCTCATGGCCCTGGTTTCAGTAGAAACCAAGAGGGGAGGAAGTGAGTCGGGATAAGTTGTAATGTCACCCGTCTCTTTCGATGTGGTAATTGTCTTGAAATAGTAGCTCCTCTCCGGTGAAAGCCCAGTTACCCGTACCTTCATCACCCCATTGTCCTCTGCCTGAACTGCAATCTCAGCAGGACCGCTCACAATGGGTTGAGGAGTAAGGATAATTCCGGTAGTTGGCACACGTCCATCAGGATCATCATAAACGCGTAAATCGGGTTTACTCGGTTCACTGGAGGCCCAAACCACAGAAAACGATTTTGCCGTTACATCGGTAACCGTTATGTCCGATACTGATGGAGCAGCTTCAACACTATTACCGAACACCAAAACAGTCAGGGCACCGAGTGTTATGACCAGATAATGTTTTATTAATTTTTTTCTCATTTCCTTCTACCTTACAGAGTCTGATTGATCAAACCGGTTTCTTCAAAACTATACTGTATCTCTTTTGAAAAAGGTTAACTCTCTGTGATTTAAAAGAGCTATAGTATTAAAATTCCTCATTATGCAACTAATTTTCACAACCCG
The DNA here is from genome assembly GCA_965222815.1 of Candidatus Scalinduaceae bacterium. Taxonomy (GTDB): domain Bacteria; phylum Planctomycetota; class Brocadiia; order Brocadiales; family Scalinduaceae; genus SCAELEC01. The sequence goes on along the minus strand of CBDCUS010000014.1, from coordinate 468,633 downwards.
GTAGTTCAACCGAGCTGTTCACTCTCGCATGAATGATATACCCCTCCCCCGCCTTTATCGGGAAATTGACCCCAATCGGTTGCGAAATACCCTCCTCCTCGTTGAAATAGAACGTACAGCTCTCAAACGCACCTGTTTCCGGATTGAAACGCTGTATTGAACTGACCTTGTCGGCACCCAGCTCATCAAGAAAACCATAACTGGTGAGGTCAGCCGGTGGTGCTGCATGGCCAATCAAGTTGAAACCCTCGGTAAGGACAATATCGGAACAGACCGGTCCACCGGGGAGAGTAACCTCCTTGTCCGTAACCATCCGGATGAGATACCCTTCACCATTGACAATAGGAAACTCTTCACCACCTGCAAAATCACAGACATCAAAACTCTGAGTATCAGTATTAAACCGCGATATGCTTTCGATCTCATCTGAAGTCCCAATTGATGCAAGCAGATCCTGACAGGTCGCGGTGTTATCGGGCACAGTGGATGGATAACTGAAGAGGTTCATCCCCTGTGATAGAGTGAGAACAGTCAGGGTATTTTCCACGAATATCGTCTGTACACAACTCGATGAGGTGCCGCAATCGTTGGTTGCCGTCCAAGTACGCTTGATGACAGCAGATGAGCTGCAATCTGTTTCACCCGTTATCTCATCACGATAGTTGATCGAGAGTTCACCAGAGCAGGTATCGGTGGCAGTTGCCGTTCCAAGCGAGCTGTTCTCATCAGGATCTATCGATTCAGAACAGAAGATTGTCGTATTTGGAGGACAGATGATTATTGGTGATTCATCCTCATCGAGCACCGTAATCATAACCTCCTTGGTTCCGCTCATCTTAGGATCTCCATTATCAGTGACCTTAATTGTTATCAGATGAACTTGTGAACCGTGATCGTTCGGTATATCCCAGGTAAAGAGTCCTGACTGGGGATCTATTACTGCATTTACCGGAGCACCCTCTTCAAGGGAGAAGGTCAGTTTCTGCTGCGGGAGATCTCCATCTGTCGCGTGAGCCTGAAGAGTAACACTTTTCCCTTCTGTAACTGAGTTATTCTGGATAGGTGACAATTCAGGGGCAGTGTTAACCTCTTCGACAGTGATGGTAAATGACTCTTTAGCAAATTTATTGGGGGAACCATTGTCCGTCACCCGAACTGTGATAGGGTATGATGCCCCGCCGTGGGCTTCACCCGTTACCCAGCTCAACTCACCGGTAGTGGGGTCGATAGTGGCACCACTTGGTGCCCCAGGGTCGATGCTGAATTGCAGGCCCCCTTTATCCCCGTCCGGATCCGCTGCAGTTGCCGTGAAGCTCACCGTATCACCCTCCGCAATGGTGATATCCTTAATTTTGTCAAGGGTCGGCTCTCTGTTCTCAAGCAGAACCGAAGTTACTGCATCAGGTACTGAGGGTGCTTCCTCGATGTTACCGGCAAAGTCCTTCGCTACACTGTAAAAGGCGTATGAATTGCCAAATTCACCCTTGTAAACAGCGCCGCGCAGGGTCGTATTGCGTAGCCACGGGATAAAGGGTGCGTTGTTGATCGAAACAAAAATGTCATACGAGTGTACGCCGGTATCATCCTCACCCGACCATTGGACGGGAATCTCTGCCAGACTGCTGCCTGGCAGTGCCAACACCCTGCTTTGTGGAGCACTCTTATCAATTGCAGGTTTCTCTGTATAAGAGAAGGTATATCTCCCTGTGCTGTTATAGTCAAGGAGATGAAGCCTATTTTCATTGAGTGGTTTTTTTCTCATACCAACAAAAGTCCTATTTGTTGTCCATGCATTAGTGTCGACGGGGATCTCCATTCCATCTGAGCGAACGACTCGCGAGAGACGGAATTTATCGTCTGCAGGGTCCGGTATGCGGAGATAGGACCAGCCTTCCGGTATCGGAGCTGTCAACTCTATTTCAAGATCACCCAGTGTTGGTTTTCCATCAACTGACGCATCCATAACCACTCGCACGAAACCGGTCGTACCGTCACTGAGATAGATGGTGTCCGGCAGATCCTCATGGTCAGCGACATCATTGACGAGGAAATCGGGCAGGCCGTCATCAAAGGTGCCCGTAGCCTCCACCTGGTGAATCATCTCATGGATACCGACACTTTCAATCAAGGAAAGTCGAGGATCACCGAGGCCGTCAATATGCTCGAATTTCGCATCATAGTCGACAAAGAGACCCTGGAGTGTCGAGGTGAGGAGCCAACGACCCACCTTTATTTCTCCCGGACCGATATCTCCAAAGTTCGTAGTCAAAGAGGGGCCCCTCTTTTGACCTGATACCTCAGCATCGATAATTTGGAAACCAATGAGAATACCCTTCTCTGTTTCAATAATTCGCGGTTGTGCTGATTGTATCTGTACATTTTTTGCATTACCCTTACCTATATTTTGGACCAGTACGCCAAGTGTGAACGGAACACTCGGTTCAATCTCATTCGTAAAGGGATCATCACTGAATACGTCCCGTTGGTGAAAATAGTGCACTCTTAAATTAGCGTTTGGATAAACGGTAATACTGGCTGGTGTAAGAGGAATCTCAATAAGACTTCCCTCCTGACTATAGGAAAGCAGCCCTGAAACAAAATAGGGGGTTGCCACTTCTGGGGCCGCTTCTAATGTCGGGATAATTGTCCAAGAAGATTTACCATTCGTTCCCGGTAAAATTGACCCACTACCATCAACGGCACTGATACCTGTTAATAAAGGAGACTTAATAACAAATAGATCGGTCACATCTGTTCCGAAATTATCCGTCACATGGATATGGAGGTAGATGTCTTCTAGGGCACTTTCCGATTCATTAATCAATTCCACTGAAGCGTTAAATGCATCACGTGATATCACCGCTTCCTGATCTATTTGCATACGAACCTGAGCGCAGACTCCACCTCCATCATTCTCAATAAGGTTAGTAGGTTGTTTAGATGTTTCGTTTTGAGCATAATTTGATTGTTGACTTGCTAAAGGGGTAACACTGCTTATTAAACCATTTTCTAGTTCTGTTGATGGGTGTGTGTTGCAATTTCCTTCGTAAAGAAGCTTGCTTACTGTTAGTCCTAACTCGTGAGTTTTATTTCCTTTTTTGTAACTTCCTGTTACACCAACTTCAAAGGTTAAATCTTCTATGCAAGCTTTTACTACTCGCTCTTGGTCTGTGCAATCTTCTATAAATAATGACACTCCTGTTTTAAAAAGAATACTACCTGTAAAATAAATTTTTTGTTCTTTACCTTCAATATCTGTAAAAGTAAATATTAATTTAGCAGCAAATTTCGGTTCAAATCCTACTCTTGTTCCACCGCGTACGCAACCTTTAAGGTCCTCAAAACATTTTTTCTCTCCACTAACTCTCACAAAACTTTTCACTGGTAATCCAATCCCTAAATCGATCTCCCAATTCTGTTTGACATTGATAATATTTCCTAATTCACTCAATCCTGTAATGTCTTTGGGATCATATGTCAAGAAATCACCTTCTTTACTTAAACCCAATAGTATACTTATAAGTACCTCTAGTTCACCTTCAACACTTCCCTCAAGACTTCGATTGTTAAATTTACAACATGTACACATTTCAGTGCTGACTTTTAAGGATAAACCAAGGTCCTTTAGATTGAACCATGGTGGAGCTACAGCATTAATTGCATCTTTGATAGCCTTTTTAAGTACAAATAAGTCCCAATCAAATCCGTAACTCCCACATACTTTCTCAAATGTTTTTGGATCACAAGAACAATCATTTGAGTTTGTATGTTTTGGAGAAACAGAATATGGGCGATCACGGCGATTAGGTTTAGGTGGTTTTGTACGTTTAAAAAGACCACAATCTTCACCAAAACCAATTGTTGGTATCGGTACGTCGTACCAAATACCAAATGGGCCACACACTAGTTCCCATTTTGCCCCTACTCTTGGTAGACAATCTAAAAAAGATTCAACTGTTTCTGATTGGTTCTTTGATTTAGATTTGGGATTTATTTGCTGTGTATCGTTCAAACGGCGTATTATAAGCGGAACAGTGATTGAGCTCTTTGCCGAAAGAGTTCCGATATCCTCAATTAAGGGTTCAAATTTATATAATGGATGATTATCATAGTACAAATACATATTATTCGCTGCAATTAGACCGTGGTTGGTTATTTTAAGGTCTATCTGGTTTATGTCCGCAGTAAGTTCTTCAAGATCAATAAGTGCCGGTTCAATAGTTATCACTGGAATGGGAACAAATGCTTCAAAAACTGTCTCAATCGTGATCTTTGTACGGTCCTCTATCTCTGTTGGCACAACCTTCCAGATGTACTCAACGGTCTGGCGTGAGAGAAAGGCTTCGATCTCGTTGACGATCCCCGCGTGTACCAGTAGCTTACTCCGATAGGTTGAATGTTTTTCTGCCGTTATTATGACGTCATAGTAGTTCTCGGCAAGCCCCTCAAACAAGGCTTCTCCATCGATATTGGTCACACCCTCTGCAATAATCGAACCATCAGCTATGTCCTTCACTGTTACAAGAGCTCCTGCAAGTTTAGGAGAGCCTTCAGCATAATAGGTGTACTCATCTACCGCCTTAATCCGTAAATCACCTTTTGCCTCCGAGAGGGATCGAAAGGAGAAGGGTATGGAGAGACTGCTTTCTGTAACATTGAGTACTAAGGCACCCTTATACTCGCCGAGTGTAAGGTCATCGGCTGGTGTAAGCTGAAGGGTGACGGTTGAAGATTCTCCAGGTTGGAGTGATGATAGAGTATCCGGTGATATAAGACTCATCCAGGAGAGGTCAGGGATTAGTACCTGGATCGGATCACTCTCCTTTGCCCCTCGGTTCGTCACTTCAAACTCAACGATAGTTTGCCAACCCCTCACCATTCCCGCAATCAACTTTTCTGGATTAGTCACAAGACCGGAACGCAGTGGCTCAACCGTTATCGGAAGCACTGCTTCTGTGCTTACGCCTTCAGCGCTCCCTAGTTGAAGCAGGATTACACCCTCTGTTGTATCCGCACTTAGAGCTTTGATGCTGTATTGGACCGGAATTTCACCCAATCCCGGAAGTTCCCCTTCACCACCGACCGTAACTGTCACCTCAAGATTTGAAGGTTTCCCGTTTACGGTAGCCGTAATTCCTGACAATGGCACATCACTCAGGTTTCTGAGACTAAAACTTCCAGATGTGGTTTCACCTTCAAGGACAGTTATTGTATCTAAAGGTTTTACGTGCATTCCCAGCAAGGTAAAGGTATCTTGAACAGACGTCTCCTTTACACCCGGGTGATCGGCTCCGATTTGATATTTACCGCCTTCACCCGGGAGCGGCTGGAATGTTAGGGTGTAATTTCCTTGTGAGTCTGTTAGTGCAGAGATAATCCTTTTCGTATCGCGAACCATGATATGAATGTTTACAAGGACAAAAGGTACCGGTGTATCTGTGCCGGTAACCACGGCTCTCCCGTAGAGATCTACCGGCTTGCCAGCAACACCGGTTTCGACATCAGTTTGTACCGTAGCCGTATATGCCCTGGTTACGTGAATGGGTTTTGCACTGATCGTGGTGTTATTCTCCTCGATGATCTCGCTTACACTATTTTCCACGTCTGTGACGACTACCAACCAGTAGTTACCAGCAACCCTGGGCAGCCGCACCGGAATAGACCTCTCGAAAAAGAGTTCTGCTGGAATGTCATCTGTAAGTATTTTTTGCTCCAGCAGCGTATCATCACCAATTACCGGATCGGATGAGAGGAAAATACGCTGCAGTATTGGGCCGGATGCGGTTATTACACCCTGATTCTGGATACGGTAGCCAAAATCAACGAGCTCCTCGGTTGCAGCCATCTCTGGTAAAGAAATGTCCCGAATGACCAGGTCAGGAAGCTCTCTGTCTGATACCACAATCGGAGTAGAACCAGTAGCAAAACCTTCAGCGGATGCAGTGATGGTAACTGATACGTTCCCATCCTTGACACCGTCTTCGACACTTGATACGGTAAACTTCCCTGAACTTTCCCCAGATCGCAGGGTAATAGTATCCGGAACGATTATTTCACCGTTATCACTGGAGGTCAAGGTCACTGTCAAGTCGGTATCGATACCGCTGTTTCTCTCCACCGTAAGAGTGGCAGCATCTTCAACTCCTTCGGCAACGAGGTCTCTACTGCTCGTTAGGAGCAGGGTCGGACCATCATCATCCGTGACTCTAAGTAAAGCCGGTGTGGCTTCCGTCAAGAACTGACCCGTTCGTTTGTCAAATACAGTGGCAGTGATTACTGCCTCTTGGGTACCATCGATTTTGTCATCATCGACGGCTGCAATAGGAAATGTGGTGGAAGCTTGATCCGGCAGTATCGTAACGTAATCAGGTACGAGTGCAGCTTCTTGGGTATCACTCGACAAGATAATATCGAGTGGTTCCCGGGAGGCGGTGTCACGGCTCACAGTACCGATGGCAGCCATTGACCCTGCACCCTCACTGACAGCGTCAACATTGATGGTTATCGTCACCAGGGGTACATCATCATCAATAACAGTAACGTCTTTAGAATCTCCCGTAAATCCGATGGATGAGATGGAAACAGTATAGGAACGCTCTATCTCTGGTAATGTGTCATCGACCGCTACAAGAGAAAAGGGTGGTGATACAGCTTCACTGGCAGGGATCGTAACAAAATTAGGAACCGTTAACTGGTGATTATTTGAACTGGTAACGAAAATCGATACTGGCTGATCAGTTACGTGATCTCGGCTAACCTGAGCCATGATCGTATTCCCTTCCGGGATAATGCTTTCATCCAATTGTAAAAACAAAGAGGGAATGTCCGCATCATTGACCGTTACAAAGGCGGTATCTCCCTGATATCCGTCTGCATTTGCGGTGACGGTCACCTGCTGAGTACCATCGATAATCCCATCAGCTATGACCCTGATATCAAATTGGCTCGTCGACTGTCCCACGGGAATGGTCACACTGCTCGGAACAGCTAACTCATCGACATCATCAACCGCAATCGCGACATTAAGCGGCTGAGAGAAATTCCCGTTCCTAGTAATTGTTGCTTTGATGACTGGGTCCGCTGCATTTTCGGAAATAGAATCGGTAGAGACCTCCAGGGTCAACCAGGCCTGAATGTCGATGGGTTTTGAGCTGACGGCCGAGTTGTTTGTCTCATCCTCTTCTATCACATCATCGTCACTATCAACGGTGACGACAACGTATACGTCTCCGGTTTCACTGTCAACGGGTAAGGTAACTTTTTGAGTTCGTACAAGGGAACCACCCGGATCAAGCGTTTCATTATTGAAGGTAAATTCAGCTAAGGGGACCATTCCTTCGTCTCCCTTATTCGAAGAGAGGGAGACGCGCTCTCTCAAGGAACCGTCAAGTCGTACGCTGCTCTTATTCGTCACAGTCCAGGAGAGGTTGATCTTCTCCTCCGGGACCCCTGTTAATGGTACCACAATATCTGTTATCACAAGGTCTGGTAGCGGTGGCAACTGCAACGAAAACTGCTGGCTTACCCGAGAGTTATTCCCCTCCTCAGACTCGGGTAACCGATTTTCGAAATCTGTCTGAGCGACAATAACATAATCCCCGCTCTTCATATCTGCCGTTACCGGTATATGGCCTGAGAAGGTGCGGGTATAACTTTTCTGAGGGGCGAGAGGCGCAACGTTTCCTGAGTCAATGGATGTAAGGTCGATACCTCCACTTACCGAACCTGCCGGGAGAAGATGCAGACGATCGGTCCAGCCTGTAGATGCTGACGCTGTTCCGGTATTGGTAACCTTAAAGGATGATTCGACCGGATCACCGAAATGTTCCGGCAGTGTGTTGATAGTGATAGATTCTACCTTTAGATCTGGTACTGTCGGTATAACCGGTGTTTCTCTCACTGATTCGACTTCGGTTCGTTCACCGTCTGAGATATTGACAGTGGTTACGGCAAAGTGGTATTCTGTACCGTTCTTGAGCCCCGTAATGTCGGCCCGATTACCAGTTGTTGTACGAGTTGGTGACATCCCTGCCACCGAGGTGAACGGTGAATCATTGACATATACTCCATAGTGTTTGACAAGATTCTTCGGTTCCACATGAGTCCACTCAAGCCTCACCATTTCATTAAAGGAAGTTACTTTTATCACTTCAGGGTTAGCCAACAGGGTTGCGGCAAAGAGCGTAGTCCCCAGGCTCTCCTTGTCAAGCTTGTCAACGGTAGTGATGCGGAATGAGTACCCATGACTCTCTTTTAACCCTGTAGCTGTGTATCTGGTCTTATTTCGGTCAAGAACAACTGGCTGTAAATCACCACCAAAATAGATGCGGTATCTACCGAGGAAGAGGTCTGCATCCTCCGGTGGCTCCCACGTAAACACCAACGAGTCAGAGAGATTGGTCACACTGAGTTTGAGCACCTCACCCAGTGCACTGCGTGAGGCCTTGACAGAAATTGCACGGACAGTTTGATTGTAATTACCGAGAATGTCCTCGGCAACCACGGCAACATAAAAGATCTCGCCTCCTTCTAGTCCTGTAAGGGTGTAGGAAGTTCTCTCTGCCGGAATAGTCTGAAACGGTTCTAGATCCGTAACATCTTCGAAAAATTGGGTATTGACATAGATGCGATAGTGAAGGACATCATGTTGGCCCACCTCATCGTAACTTCCCCAATCGAGCTCTACCGCTCCGAAGGCGGAACGGGATGTCTTGGCCGTAAATCCGCTCTCTATGCCCGTAACCGCTGCCGGTGTTAAGTCATCGGTAACGGCAACCGTAACTTCCCGTGAAATGGTCTGAGGTTGAACATAATTGTCAATTCCGTCTACATGCACCGTGAGCTCTCGTGAAATCACGTTCCAGATGTAAGGATAGGAACCTGCGTAGTGGACTGAAGGGACGAAATTACCTCCGCTATCACGTGGTACAACGGCAAAATAGAGAGTCTTACCTTTCGGAAGGTTGCTAAAGGTCCAGGAAGTAGTTCCTCTCTGCACCACTACCTCCCTCAGGAATGAACCGATGGCACTCACATCCATGAACGGTCGGTCAAGCACGAGAATCCGGTAGTTGACAAGATCTGCCTGTGAAGCTTCATCGTAGGTACTCCAATCGAGAGTTATGTTACCGGCATCATCGATCTGCACCTGGAGATCTTCAATGGGTTCAGGAGGTACAGAGTCTGCCACGAGCAGGGAAATTTCGCGTGAAACGGGTTGCGGGAATGTCGGTTTAACTGCAGCCCCCGCATAGATTCCCACTTCACGTGAGATCACTTGCGGAATGAGCGGATACGAGCCTGCAGAACGAACGGTTGTCTGAAAGTTCCCGAGCACGTCTACTGCGACAACGGCAAAGTAGCGCAACTTCCAGGGGAGAAGGCCGTGAATTTCAAATGTACTGGTACCGGCTGGAAGTTTTGAGAAAGATTTCATACCTGAAATATCAGCAAACGCCTTATCGGACTGATAGATGAGATAGTGGTCTACATCGTGTTGGTTGACCTCGTCGTATCTACTCCAATCAAGTGTTACACCCTCTCCAGAGATGTTAGGCCTAGCAACAAGCTCTGTAACAGACCCAGGTGGACTGTCAGAGGTAACGACAAGCGAAATTTCACGGGAAATCGGCCGTGCATAGGGTGGTTCGGTACTCTTCCCCACATAGAGTGTAATCTCTCGGGAGACCACGTTACCGACCAGGGCGGTACCGATACCCCCTACATGAGTGGTGATCTCACGTGATGTAACTTCTCGCAAAAGTACGGAATCTTCAACCTCTTCTGCAATCGCTGTAATAACAGTAAGTGACCAAAGAGTGAATATCAGTGGAATAATCAGCGTTTTTCGAATCATAAATACGAGATATAAATCTGAACGTTCTGTGTCTTTTTTAGATAAACTCCTCTGGCAGCATCTGAACACCTTTTATATGAGTAACTTCAACAATGCAAAACAAGAAAGGAGTTAAAAAATGTAATTCTCAAATAGCAAACTACACACAAATAACAAATTACAACATTCGCCTGCCTGTTGGCAGACAGAAATCATCAAAGCCCGTTTGGTAAATTATTCGGTATATAGAAAGCACCCTATAGCTACGGTCTCACCACACGCACCTGAAGAGCCGAATATCCAAGTTTTACAGGTACCGGGACAGTCCAGTGGATGGTTAACGGATCGGTTGAAACAACTCTCTTGGTATCAGCTGATGCCTGAACCTCAGCAGAGTGTACATTCCGGTTGGTTACCCGCACATAGACCTCTGCCGCCTCTTCCACATTGATGGTCTCAACCACCACATCTGTCTCTGTTGTCTCAGGTATTGAGACATCGGGCCCGAGCACACCAAAAGAAGCCCGGGGGTCACTACCTACCGGTTTACCGCCAACCGAGACTATTGTAACCTCCGGAGATTTATCGGGAGGCCAGATTAAGGGGACACCGTTCTCATCAAGCTCTACCACACTTGGTGCCGGAACCACTTGTAAGACCCCATCGGCCTCATCTACTGATATCCGCTCGATGCGTATACGACCTTCACTTCCCGGAGAACTATTTTTTGCATTGCCACCAAGCGTCTCAATCTTCCCGTTTCCGGACAAGGTGCCAGTTACAAGCCGAATAGCGCCACCACTTCTGCTACCACGGCTCCAACTACCATCACCACCTTTGGCAATAATTGAACCGGTAATAACAAAGTTATCGGGAGAGACGAATAAGATAGCACCACCCCCGGCGCCACCTCCCTCCAATGTCTTGGTCTTAGATGATGAACCGCCTCCGGAACCTCCGACAAGAGGGATGAGCGAAGGATTTCCATAAGCGGTTGTCCCGTTACTACCGAGTGTTCCGTAACTCCCTCCAGTACCAGGATCGTTCCAAATACGTTCTCCTCCCCCAGGACCAAATCCTGCGCTTCCCGGTGTGTTTTCGTGGAAAAACCCTACGCATCCGCGAAATCCACCCGGGCCGGGTTCCGCGAGGGCAGGAGCAGCAACACCATCCTCACCGCTTACATCAACAGTACCTGCTACTGTAGCATCGGCAGCAATCAGCCACACGACTGGTGCCCTGCTTGGATGGTTCTTGAATTTTATTGTTACATCTTCCGGTATATTGACCGACTGATACTTGTAAACGACCGCCCACTTATCGGGATCATAGACACCTCTTCCGTAAACGGAACTCCCTTCGGCACGCTCTTTGGCCGTGACAGCATGGTCCCATTTACCGGTCAGGGCCTTACTGAGGTCGATTGTAAGGACCCCGTCAACAACACCTGCACTATCTATCGTTGGGGACAAGACTCCGTCTGAACTTGCCCCGGTGTAGGTGATATTCAGGCCGGCAAATGCTTGGTTGGCCATAATCCAGAGAACTGCGCAAAATAAAAGATTCCCAATCTGTAACTTCTGTATCACTTTTTTCATCCGATTACCTCCTATCTTTTTCATTCGTTGCTAATATTTCAACAATGTGCTCAATACTAACGTATGATCCTCTAACAGTTTCATTACATAATTTTCCACGTAACCAGAGTGAGAAAATAAGGGTACTTTAACCATCTAGTCTTTTGGTAATAGCAATCTGTTGATGCTTATTGTGAAATTGAAACAAAAAAACCCTACTACGAAAGATATCGATTTTGATTACCTTTGGCAGTAAGGCTATCTTTAAGGCAGGTACATCATTAAAAACCCTTTCCTTTGCGTCCCCTGATCACCCAGAGTTTGCCTTTATCGGTTACCTGTGTAGATTCAATTACCGTTTACGCTTAAACAGTAAAAATATCTCGTTGATACGAGCATACAAACATATCCGTAAAACCTCCCGAAATAGAATATAGAAAAGTGAGATCTCAATTGGTTAAATTTTTTTGGTGTGCTTCGTGAATAGTGAAGCAAGATGGTGATGAAATATGATATGTTAGCCGCTTTTGTTGCATCAGCATGTATGATGCAAAAATTGCGAGTAACGGCAAACAACCTTCTTTGCATGTAATTGTACTCCTGAAAAGTCAGAAATTTGCACAACACAACTTGTCAATAATAAATTAATTAGCGTAGTAGAAAGAATCATCATGGAATAATCGCTATTAGATATCCTATCGCATTTGTTTTGTCAAGATTAAAATTACAGAATTAGTTAACATGATATTTAGCAAAAATTTATCATATTTACAATGTTCTTCTGTTTCTTTGCAAGGCAAATATAACCTAGTGAGGTCGTGCGTGAGTCGGATTCCAAGTATCGAACCCTGTGGGAGGCAAATTGGATTCCCCATTACTCAGACCATGGTTTTTTATGATGGTCAAATAGTTAAATCCATTGAAAAAACTATTTTGAAATGGGTGCAGTTCATGAGTGGTATGAACATCTACTTACTTTCTCTCTTTTTCAAAGTTTGCCAAAGGAAAAAGTAGTATCTGAAACTTGAAATGAGAAGTGCCCCGCCTATCGTTGTATATAAGATAGAGAGGTAGTGCTTTGGTATTGGAGAATTACGCAGAAAAATGCCTAGGGTGATCATTACACCAATGAGTATGTAGCTCTTCCATGCCTGAAATGCAAATATGCATCTCTTCCCGTTGCTTAAGCAGATACGCCTAATATTTTTATCCGCAATATAGGAGAACCCGAAACGGAAAAGGATGCAGGCGCAGGAGATACCAATGAGACCGTGTGCCAGAGCAACCCGCCAGGGAACCAATTCAAGCCAGGTAAAGGATAACCGGCAAAGCATCAATCCAATCGTGGTCCACGTTGCACCTGCCAGGGCAAGAAGCCACTTCTCAGAAACTGCAGGTTTCAGTCTCGTTAATAACACACGAACACCTCAAATATCATCAAAAATGTAAAATATTTTAGTCCATTATGGTGATAATTACTATCTAAAAAACAGTCAAGAAAGTCAAGGAAAATGTCTCTAGTCTTTATATCGCTCTATTGCCACCAGTAATTAACACGATTATTCCATTTTAGTCTTGAATACCAACATCCATTGTTTTAGCATATAAAGCTTTGCATATGAAATAACGTGCTGTTTTTGGTTAAATATCCATTTGAACTACTTCCCTATTAGATCAATATTCTCATAACCTTCCTATAACAGAATATCTCGATTAAGGCATTAAGTAGTATCAAATATATCAACTTATTAGGTATTCTCTTCAGTTCCAAAGTAATAAGTTTGCAACCTCGCTGTCGATTTCATGCACTGGTAATGCATTACGACTTGATGAAGCTACTGTTGTTAAGGAGAGATGGGGAGTACGCGGAAACCAGGAAATGTTAATCGATAAGATCCTAGTAAACAAATTAGAAGAGATCCAGGATCCGGGGGAACTGATGGCGGAACTGTTTCGGATGTTTGGTACACGAGCAGCCATCGGAACCAGCGGACAATGGTCAGGCGTTGCACTTATTGACATGGTAATTGTCGCCGGGATTCTGAAACCAAACGTCTATACGGTTGATACCCTGCGTCTTTTTCCAGAAACCTATGATCTTATGCGTGAGCTGGAGAAGCGATACAAGATCAAGATTAAAAAGGCGGTGCCCGATTTCAATGCCGTAAGTAAGATGGTTCGTGATCATGGAGAGATGATCTTTTTCAATAGTAAGGCCAAACAGGAGTATTGCTGTAAAATTAGAAAGGTTGATCCAAATAATAGGATCTTAGATACCTTAGATGTTTGGATTACAGGCATTCGAGCCGACCAGTCAAACAGTAGGTCGCAAATAAAGCGGCTAGAAATTATCCAGCATAGACAGGAAAACGGCAGGGAGAGACCTCTGCTCAAAGTGACTCCCTTAATTGAATGGACGGAGGAGCGGGTTAAGGATTATGTAAAAACACATAATGTACCAATCCATAAATTACTTGAGATTGAGAGAGACGGATGGCACTACGCTTCACTTGGATGCATTATCTGTACAACACCAATTGGCCCTCATGAAACCCGCCGGGCTGGACGTTGGCGGTGGTTTAATTATGCCCTCAACGATGATCATAAAGAGTGCGGTCTACACCTTCCAAGAGATGATGAATAAGAAGGCTACTATTCACATTCCCAATTGTTACTGAATATTTCCAATACCTTTTATCTATTCTGTAGATAAATTTGGTTCTCTATTTTTGGGTCGGAAATAAAATTGTAGGGGTATCTCCTGAAAAGGAAGCGTCTTACGTAGCTGATTAGACAAATAGCGTTCATAATCCGCATTAAAAAAAGATTTATCGTTAACGAATAAAACGAACGTTGGAGGGCAGACCGTTACCTGGGTGCTGTAGTAAATCTTTGCAACTTTGCTCTTTTTCCTTGTGGGGCGATGGAGGCGAAAAGCGTGTTCAATTGCTCTGTTTAGTTCTGCCGTTGAAACTCTCGTATTTGCTTGTTCAAAGATCTCTTGGGCCAAGGCAATCGTCTCTATTACGTTTGATCCATTCATTGCACTCATAAATGACAAAGGGGAGAATGACAATCCGGGTAGACGAGATTGAACATAATCGGTAAACTTTGCTGTCTCCACTTCACCTGCAAGGTCCCATTTGTTAATGACCAGTATGCAAGGTTTATATTGAGTCTTGATATAATCACCAATTTTTTTATCCACTTGGGAGATCTTCCGGGGTGCATCGATCAGCAATATTACCACATCAGCACGACGAATAGACCTCTCCACCCTCGCCATACTATAAAATTCTATTGAACCCTGGATCTGTTTCTTCTTTCTCACTCCGGCCGTATCGATTGCAATAAAAGGTTTCCCCTTAAACTCAAATTTAACATCGATTGAATCCCGAGTAGTACCAAGTGTCTCACTAACAATTACCCTCTCTTCATGAGCGAGGGTATTTATCAACGTTGACTTTCCCGCATTTCTTTTCCCCACTATCGCAATCTTCATAATCGGTTTTGCAATATTTTCATTCGGAACTAAATCAGGAAAAATTGCCACTATTTTATCTAACAGATCTGTTTTGCCGTGCCCCTCCACCGCAGAAATTGTCAACGATTCTCCCATCCCCAGCTTGTAAAAATCACCAGCTTGAAGTTCAAATTTTGGTGTATCACACTTGTTAGCAACCAGGAGGAGAGGTTTCTTTATCCTTCGAAGCCTCTCTGCAATATCAACATCCAGTGGGGTGACCCCTTCACGAACGTCAACTACAAAAAGGATAAGATCCGCTTTTTGGAGGGCCAACTCAATCTGGGTTTCAATCTCATAGGTAAGCTCGTCTACGTCATTAACCCCTATACCTCCAGTATCAATGAGCTCAAACAGCTTCCCATTGTGTTCAATCTCAACAGAGACTCTATCTCTTGTAACACCGCTTACGGAATCTACAATTGAAATCCGTCTCTTTGCCAAACAGTTCAAAAGTGACGATTTCCCCACATTCGGTCTGCCAATAATAGTTACCGTTGGAAAAAGCATTTCTTATAATTTAAAAAAGGACCTCTGAAATAGCAAGAGGCTATAACAGATCTGAAAAAAACTATTAACACTTTTAAAAGTATAAAAGACGATACGACAAGTTAGGACTTCGGCAAATCCTTTGATCCTTATTATGCTTAACGTGGACAAGCCAGAACCGCACAGGAGTTAATAAATTACAAATATCAATTTACAAACCCCAAACAAATTTCAAATTCCAATGTTCGAATTATCAAACCAGTATGTTTGGACTTTTTGAACTTGATTCATTGGATATTTGTTTCTTATTTGGATTTTATTATTTGGTGCTTTTTCGACCGTCCGAGTCATCCAGTCGGGTTTCTTACTTGCCAACAAATTTAGTAACATAGAAATTCCTATGCATTTAATTATAGAAACTATATTGATGTTTTGCAAATAGGTGGATGTAACAAAATCTTGACTATTTTCAAACGGTTTAACTGACGATGACATATCTATCAGATTCTCAAACGGAAAAATTTATCCTACACTTCGCGCTCAATAGTCATATCTTCACCTGTTTTATCATCAACTAATACGGCCTCATTGATCTCCTCTTCTATCGCCTCATAATATACATCTCCTATCGCAGTCCCATCAACATCTTGTCTCAAAATGAAATAAGATATAGTGCTGGCTGTACCAGCGAATACGACCACGAAACTTCCAGCAACTACCTTAACCAATAACAGATAGATCACCAACATAACTGTGAAGAATTTCAACGACCATGTACCGAGCGATACAAATCCGTCTCTTCCAAGAAGAGTGGGATCCACACTCCCAGATAGTAACACCCTTATAGAATCAAGTTTTTGCCCCATCCCCAATCCCATCGTAAAGAAGGTGGTCTGTATAATAAGGTAAGCAAGGCCGTTAACAAACAATGCCCAAACAGCTCCACAACCAATAATAGACAAAAGAAGAGAGAGATAACGTTTTGGCCTAGCAAGTACATAACTATACGATCTACTCATTGCATCAAAACAATCCGAACCTTCCGCACTTATTGTAGGAAACATAAGAAGAAACCCAATTACCCCAACTATTCCTATAAATAGAACTAAAAAAGTTGAAATAATGACTAAGGGAAATCCTACAGCAATAGCTACCTCACCGACATATTTGATTTGACCAATAAGCCCTCCAATGATATTACAGGCAGTAAAGAACAACACACCCAAAACAGGTATAATTGGTGACCAAAAATATGACCAAAACTTTTGTAATACAAACAGAATTGTCTCTTTTAACTTAAACTTCTCGTCTCTAGCAAACTCTAGTGCTACCGTACGAGTGATAACTCCCCCAACGAGAGACCATATTGCTATCAATCCTAAGAATAAAATAGCCAGAGCTATATATTCACCCAATCCAGCACCCAATAATAGATCTGAGATATTTGCAAATAGGAGCGAAAAGTTGGGGTGAAGGGTAAACAGAAAATTATTTGTTAAATGAGAGAGCTTCACGTTAACGAACCCAAAACTGTTGAAGCTTGTTAGGAGTAGCACGATCCACACAATGCTAACAAAAATTCCCAAAAAGGAGAAAAGCAACCTATTAAAATCAAATGACATTGTAATCCCACGAAAAATGTCACCCAAATCTTGTATGAATCTTTGCATTTTCTCCTCACCCCACACGGTATACCTATAAATACTGCGATTATAATCTGAAAGTTGTTTCCTAAACAAACCAAGAAAAAACCGCACTCGCTTACAAATGATACATCAGATAATATTTCAGGAATGAAACTTTGAAGGTTGGATAAAAGGAGTAGTTTGTTAGCTGGCCAAACGCTTTACAAGTGTTCAGATTATCGATGAGTAGTTTTCTGTTCTCCATCTATTATATCGCTTCGAAGAGGATCTTCAATGCCATGCTCCTCGCTTAACCACATACCGAAATCCATCAGCTGACAACGCTCACAGCAAAAGGGGAATGTGGGAACCTCGCTGATCGAGTTGTAGATAATATCTTTTTCGCAATACCGACACTTAATCTTTGGCATCTGTTTTTTTCTCTTTCTTCTCTTTCTTACTTGTCTTATCTTTTTTGTCAGATGATGAAGTCTCTGCCTTAACCCTTGATTTGTATTCTTCACTCCTATAATCGGTTTGATAGAAACCAGACCCCTTAAAGATAATTGTACTGCCTGCCCCAATAAGACGTTCAACTTTTAGTTTCTTACACACTGGGCATTTTCTAATAGGCTTCTCTTTTATCGATTGAAATAACTCAAATTCATGATTACAAGCGTTACATCTATAATCATATGTTGGCATCTTTCTAATCCTTTTTATAAAATTTACGAAGAGTCTTCATCGTCACTTACCTCATCAGTTTCGCTCTCATCTTCATCAACCGTTCTTTTAGAAACTTTTACTTTTGCAGGCCTGATTACGCGATCTTTCAACAAAAAACCCTGCTGAAATTCTCCCGTAACGGTATGGTGAGGTAGATCATTGTTCTCCTCTTCGACTACCGCTTCATGCAGGCTTGGATCAAAAGGTTTTCCTAAAGGTTTTATGGGTTTTACTCCATATTTTCCTAATACTTTCAAGAGTTGATTCTCTATTAATCTCACCCCTTCAACAACCTTATCTAGGTCGTCTGACTCCTCTGCATGTTTGAGGGCCCTTTCAAAATTATCTAATTCAGGAAAAAGATCAAGCACAAGCTCTTGAATAGCGAAATTTCTGGTAGACTCAAGCTCTTTACGCATTCTCTTTTGGTAATTTGCAAATTCAGCCTTTGCTCTTAACAATTGATCCAGAAGAGAGTCGTGGTCTTCGGCTTTTTTCCTGAGCTCCTCAAGTTCCTCTAGTGTCAAAATAGTTTGCTCTTCAGTTTCAGCCCCTTCACTATCAGACTGCTCGCCTCCCTCTTCTTCAGATACTTTTTCACTCTCTTGCTGTCCTTCCTCCACTATCTCTTGCTCCTCCTCTTCGCTCAAGAGTTGATCTTCTGCTTCCATACGTGGCTTGGTAGCTTCATGATCACCCTTCATCTCTTCTCTATTTTCATCATTATTTCTCTTTACCTTTGACATAGCGAAAAATCACCTCCATCACCACAGATAGCTCAGGTTATTGATACCTAGATTGAGCAATCTGAAATTAGATACATCCTTTGCAATTGCTGGCTTTTTCCTCTCTTTTTCATCATGTGGTGTCTCACCTAAGTTACAAAACTTCAAAGTCGAAACTTACTATAGTTCAATGTAGGTTACAGATAATCCTTTAATTTTTTAAAAAAGCTCTTTCGTTTGGGGGTCACATTCTTATGTTCTAGTTCCGAAAATTCTCTCAACAACTGTTCTTGCCTAGGAGTTAGCTTCGTTGGCGTTTCTACAATTACGTGTATCAGTAAACTGCCTTTTCCAAACCCCCTCACATTTGGAAATCCTTCACCTCTGACAGATAAGGTATCTCCACTTTGCGTACCAGCGGGTATTTTGACATTTATACATTTTCCTGAAACAGTTGGTGCGTCAATATTACACCCCAATGCGGCTTGAGTAAATGTAATCGGGAATTCACAGATGATATCATTATCTTGCCTCTTAAAAATTGTGTGAGGCCTAATATGTATGTCGCAATAGAGATCTCCTGGGTGTGCACCGTTCTCTCCCGATTCCCCCTGCCCACTAATACGCAACCTGGTTCCATCTTCAATGCCAGCCGGTACAGAGACTTTGATTTTAGATTTTTTGGGATAGAGTCCTTTTCCATGACACTTATGACAAGGTGTTTCAATTATCCTCCCACTACCCTTACACTTTGGACAAGTAGTTCTTAAGGTGAAAAACCCCTGCCGTTGATGTATCTCACCTTTACCGTTACAATAAGGGCACGATACTGGAGACGTACCTTTTCGTGCACCTGTCCCCCTACACTCTTCACAAAAGCTTCTCTTAGTAAGCTCGATTGTTTTCTCGGCTCCAGTCGCAACCTCAACAAAATCTAAGACAATATCGCATCGCAAACTTGCACCACGTCTTGTGGCTTTCGACCTGGATCCACCACCAAAAAACTCTTCAAAGATCCCGCCACCACCGCCACCGCCAAAGATATCACCAAAGGCATCAAATATATCTTCAAAATTGCCGAAGCCCCGAGACTCAACACCCTTGAGACCTTCGTGTCCAAACTGATCATACCTCTGTCTCTTTTGTGGGTCACTTAAGACCTCATATGCCTCAGCTGCTGCCTTAAATTTTTCCTCAGCTACTTTATCTCCAGGGTTCTTATCGGGATGATACTTTACGGCCATCTTCCGATAAGAGCGTTTAAGTTCAACCTGAGTCGCATCTCTCTTCACGTTAAGTACATCATAATAATCTTCTTTTTTCATGGGAAAGCTAAGGAATGAATTACAAATCCTGTCAATAGGTTACAACGTATACTGACTTGAGAGCAACGGTAAACACAATCAACATAACAAGTTAAAAATAACCGTTGACCTTAGATAGGTGATATCCATAATACTCTTGATATAACAAATGTCAAGAAAGTTTTGATATATAAAAACAACTCTCTTCACAAAATAAACAAAAAGGCCACATTCATAAGTGGCCTTTTTATAACGTCAGAAATCTTCAAAATGGGTGGTATTTCATCAAAACAGCTCTCACAATCCGACCATGTTCCATCTATTAATCTCAAGAACAGCTTCGGAACTAACAGACACTTCCTTCGACAGAGTTAGCTTCATCTTCATCTTCCTTTAAATCCGTAATCATCACTTCTGTTGTCAACATCAATCCAGCGATACTTGCTGCATTCTGTAAAGCTGTCCGGGTAACCTTTGCTGGATCTATTATACCTTTATCAAACATATCTACATATTCACACGTATTTGCATCAAATCCAATATTGGTACCTTTTTCCTTCACCTCTTCCACAACAACTGGACCGTCTTCTCCACCATTTGAGACAATCTGTCTGAGGGGAGCTTCGATAGCTTTAGCAATAATATCTGCGCCAATCTTCTCATCTCCTCTCAACTTCTTGCGAAGTTCCTCAACCTTTGGAATTGCTCTAATAAATGCCGTTCCTCCACCGGCAACGATTCCCTCTTCAACTGCTGCCCTGGTAGCGTGTAGCGCATCTTCAACCAATGCCTTTCTCTCATTCACTTCTGCCTCAGTGGCCCCTCCCACATTGATTACGGCAACACCACCAGTTAGTTTTGCAAGTCTCTCTTGAAACTTCTCTTTATCATAATCGGAAGTACTCTGATCAATCTGATTCCTGATTTGAGAAATTCTGCCCTGCACATCGGCCTTTTTTCCAGCACCCTCGATTATTGTAGTATTATCCTTGTCGATTACGACTCGTTTTGCAGTTCCGAGGTCACTCAGTTCCAGGCTTTCTAATTTTACACCTAGGTCTTCTGAAATCAAACGTCCTCTTGTAAGTATAGCTATATCCTCAAGCATAGCCTTTCTTCTATCACCGAAACCGGGAGCCTTAACAGCAGCACAGTTGATGACTCCACGCAATTTGTTAACTACCAAAGTAGCCAATGCCTCACCCTCAACCTCCTCTGATATGATCAGAAGTGACTTGCCAGCACCAGCTATCTTTTCAAGAAGAGGAAGGAGCTCTTTCATACTTGATATCTTTTTTTCGTGTATTAAAATATAGGGATCATCAAAAATAACCTCCATAGTTTGCGCGTTGGTTACAAAATAGGGAGAAATAAACCCCTTGTCAAACTGCATACCCTCAACAACATCTAAGGTCGTCTCTATGCTTTTGGCCTCTTCAACCGTAATGACTCCATCCTTCCCAACTTTATCCATCGCATCAGCCAATAGATCTCCTATCGAGGCATCATTATTAGCGGAAATAGTTCCAACCTGAGCAATGTGTGATCGGTCTTTCACTTTCTTGCTTGCATTACCTATAGCTTCAACCACTTCGTTTACGGCCTTATCGATACCCCTCTTCAAGGCCATTGGATTTGCACCCGCGACAACCGATTTTACTCCTTCATTAAAAATAGCTTCTGCTAAGATTGTTGCAGTTGTTGTGCCATCTCCTGCTACATCGCTCGTCTTCGAAGCTACTTCGCATACCATCTTCGCACCCATATTTTCAAATGGCTCTACAAGCTCTACCTCTTTTGCAACCGAGACACCATCTTTTGTTACCGATGGTGACCCAAAACTCTTCTCTAAAATCAAGTTTCTTCCAGTAGGACCCATTGTTACCCTAACAGCATCAGCCAATTTCTTAATACCGTTCCGTATGTTTCTTCTCGCCTCTTCACTAAATAAAAGCTGTTTAGCAGCCATAGTAAAACCTCCTGAATATATTAGTCAATTTTCGCCAAGATATCACTCTCTTTAATAATGAGATATTCTTTTCCACTAACGGTAATTTCTGTTCCTGCATACTTCCCATAAAGAACTTGATCTCCCTTTTTAACTAAGAGTGCAGCTCTCTGACCATTATCCAAGAGTCTCCCTTCTCCTATGGATATCACTTTACCTTTTGTCGGTTTCTCTTTCGCCGTATCAGGCAAAACAATACCGCCTTTTGTCTTCTCTTCTGCTTCTAGAGGTTCAACGACAACCCTATCATCTAAAGGTCTTATTGCCATAATAGTTATCTCCTTCAATAAACGAACATAATAAATACTGATGAAAAATAGTAACCAAATTTTACATGCCCATTCCTGGCATACCACCCATTCCTCCCATTCCTGGCATACCACCCATTCCTCCCATACCTCCCATTCCACCTGGAGGCATTCCACCACCACCTGGAGGCATCATCGGTTCATCTTTACCTGGGACTTCGGTGATCAAACAGTCACATGTCAGGAGTATACCTGCAATGCTCAAGGCGTTTTGCAGGGCGCATCGGGTAACTTTTGCAGGATCTATAACTCCAGATTCGTAAAGATTACCATACTCTTCTCTCTCTGCATCATAACCAAATGCGTCATCTTTTGAGTCCAAGATTTTTCGCATGACTACTGTCCCTTCAAGTCCGGCATTTTTCACAATCTGTTTCAGAGGAGCGCTGAGCGAGTTCCTTACTATGTCTACACCAAATTTTTCATCACCCTTCTGTTTAAGGTTATTTAATACCTCAGAAGCTCTCAGTAACGCGACACCTCCACCAGGCAAAACTCCCTCTTCAATTGCAGCACGTGTTGCGTGTAAGGCATCCTCCACGCGTGCTTTCTTTTCCTTCATTTCGGTCTCAGTCGTTGCGCCAATATTTATCTGTGCAACGCCGCCTGCTAGTTTTGCTAATCTCTCTTGTAGTTTCTCCCGATCATAATCTGATGTAGTTTCATCAATCTCCATCTTAATCTGACTTATGCGGCTCTTAATAGCATCGGATTTTCCACCACCCTGAACGATCGTTGTATTCTCTGAATCTATATTAATTTTTTTCGCAGTCCCAAGATCACTTAACTGTATATTTTCCAGTTGAATACCTAAATCTTTAAAGACCGCCTTACCACCTGTAAGGATTGCAATATCCTCCATCATAGCTTTCCTGCGATCACCATAACCTGGTGCCTTAATAGCAGCACAAGACACCGTCCCACGTAGATTATTGACAACCAAGGTAGCCAAAGCCTCACCCTCAACATCTTCAGACATAATCAAGAGAGGTCTCTTAGACTTTGCAATCTTTTCAAGGAGAGGAACAATCCCCTTAATAGCAGAAATTTTCTCCTCATGGATAAGGACGTAGGCATCCTTAAGCTCTACCTTCATATTATCTTTATCCGTCACAAAGCTTGGAGACAAATACCCACGATCAAACTGCATACCCTCCACTATCTCAACATCCGTGCTCAGACTCTTGCCCTCTTCAACCGTAATCACTCCATCTTTTCCTACTTTATCCATAGCGTTAGCTATCATCTTGCCCGCTTCATTATCATTATTAGCAGCAATGGTACCTATGTTATTGATATCCTTTTGGTCTTTGACCGGTTTGCTCATCTGTTTTAACTTTTCCACTACCTTATCCACCGCCACCTTCATTCCACGATTAAGGGCTGCAGGGTTTGCACCGGCAGAGATACACTTTAACCCATTGTTAAAAATTGCCTCGGCCAAAATTGTAGCGGTAGTGGTCCCATCCCCCGCAACATCACTGGTCTTAGAAGAGACCTCCTTTACCAGTTTTGCACCCAAGTTTTCGTAAGGATCTTTTAAGTCAACCTCTTCTGCGACTGTCACTCCATCCTTTGTAATGGTTGGACTTCCCCATCCTTTGTCAAGAACCGCGTTCCTCCCTCTCGGTCCCAAAGTAGTCTTTACTGCACTCGCCAATTTAGAGACGCCACGCTTTATTGCCAATCTTGCGTCCTCTTTAAATGCCAACTGCTTTGCTGCCATTGCTTTCCTCCTATTAAAATTTTAAGCACTTTTTCTTGTACCCATAAATAGAGCAAATATCTTGCCAAACAAAACGTTTACCCTCTTATCCACTGAATATATAATGACTTGTAGCAATCAACGAATAATTATTATTAAAAAAGTAGGTACCCCTTATTTTGTAAAATGCCAATGTGACAGTCGCCGATTTGGCAACTTTGTGGAGAGTGTCAATATGACATAGAGTCTATGTCTGAGTAAAACATACACTCCTAGGTGTGGTGTTAGCTCGAAATTACCACTCGACTAAAGGTCAAGTTTTCTTACATATACGTTACTTGCTATATCCTTATCCAGTGCCAGCTGTGTTTCTCCAAACTGGATAACGATACTCGGATATTTTTGGTGAACGGTGAGTTCCAATCCAGGAATAACACCAATTGAGGAGAGCCTGTCCAAACTAGCATGTAGCCTCGTTGTGATGTAAGCAACCTTAGCACGTTCACCGGCTTTCAACTTTGAAAGTGGGCTTACTACCGGTTCTAGGGCCTTCTTCGCACTTACACAACACTCCCCAGGTGGTATCTTTTTACCATGGGGACAGACAACTGGGTGACCAAGCAGTGTGCATATGCTTGCAATTATTTCTTCATTAACAAAGTGCTCGAATTGACAAGCTCCGCTTTCTAACACATCATCACCTATCTCAAGCACGTCATTCATTAATCGTTCAGCTATCCGGTGGCGCCTTATAATTCGTTGTGCCTGACCTCTTCCCGTGTCAGTCAAGACAATTTTGCTATCATCACATTGAATTAATTCTCTATTATCCATTATGTCGAGAAATTTTTCGGCAGTGGTATGCCCAAACTTATCATCCATATATATCCTTTTCACTGTACCATGATCCTCTTCAGCCATCCAGATATACTCTAAAAACTCTTCAATTTGTATTTCGTCAGACATACTGGAAAATCTCCTAAAAAATTTCACAATATTATGGCATACATATTATTCACGGACAATTACGTCGGATACGGGTATTGAAACAGTAAAGGTAGTTCCGCTTCCTACCTCACTCTCTACCTCTATCCGTCCCCCATGCCTTCCAATTATACCATACGTAGAACTCAAACCCAACCCGCTCCCTTCAGGCATTTTAGTGGAAAAAAAAGGATCAAACACCTTCTTCTTTATCTCTTCACACATACCTTCCCCGCTATCAGAAATTGTTACAAACAGATTATCATGCTCTCTCCAAGTAGAGAGTGAAAGTGTTCCACCATCAGGCATTGCATCGAGTGCATTATTTATTATGTTCGTAAATACCTCCCTTAATTCAGATGGACTACCCATTGTGAGCGGTACATCCCTGAGCCCTTTCATGTCTAAGTGGTAGATGATTCCATTGGCCAATGCCATATTCTTCCATCTCGGCATAGTATAATCAATTACTTGTTTTAACACTTCTCTTAAGTCTACGGGTTTTAACTTTAAAGGATCTTTCTTTAAATTGGTAAAATCTTGCATCCTTCTCACTATATCTGCCCCATCATTTGCAGCATCAATAATAATACGAATCCCATTCTCCAACTTATTACGATCTCTACCGGATCCTTTTTTTAATAATTGTCCAAAACCGAGGATAATGGCAAGAATGTTATTGAACTCATGGGCGATACCAGAAGTCATTACCCCCATGGCCATTAATTTTTCTGATTGCATAAGGGCAGCTTCTACCTTTTTGCGTTCAGTAATATCTTCCGCTATTCCCTCTACAGCAATAACATTATTATCCTTGTCAAAGACTGGTACCTCTTGAACATTCAACATTCGTATTGTCCCATCTTTATGAAAGATCTCTACAGGATAAGCGGGCTGTTTGACTCCTTTGATACTAAGTTCGGTGTAATGTACTACTTCCTCATTGATAGAATTGCCTGTCAGATATTCTGAATAGTGAGTAAGAAATTCGCTCGTTGTGTAACCGAGTATATTTGTGATTGAAGGACTGAGATAGGTAAAAACACCCTTCGTGTTGTGAGAGTAGAAAAAATAGTTCTCCTGCAGGTTTTCAATCAGCCTACGATATTTTTGTTCTGACTCTCTTAATGCACTCTCCATTCGCTTCCGTTCTGTAATGTCTGTTGAAATACCGCATACCCTGTCTGGAATACCGAGTGAGTTAAAAAGTGGAAATTTAATAGAAATATAGGTGTGTAACTCCTTCCCTTGTGGAACAAGTTCCTCTATTGTCTGAGCAGTACCTGCATCAAGAACTATACGGTCATTTATTTGAAGTGTTTCTGCCAAATCTTTTGGAAACAAATCCTTATCACTTTTCCCCTCGATTTCCTTTCTGCTCACATTAAACAGTTTTTCAAACTGACGATTAATTAAAAGATATCTCCCCTCCTCGTCTTTGAGATAGATAACAGCCGTAGTTTTATCCATAATTGATTGAAGTTCATCTCGTGCCTCTTTCAAAGATCTCTCAGCCCTCTTTCGCTCTTTAATCTCAAGACGAAGGTCTCTGTTTGTTTCTGATAACTCCTCTGTTCGCCTTTGTACCCGCTCTTCTAAAGATTTGTTCAGTTCGGTAAGTTCATCCTGAATCCGTTCACGGCGGGAAACATCCCGAGCTATACAGATAACACCTATGATCTCCTCTTTTATGCTTCGTAACGGAATATTTCTGTATTCGCATCGTGTACGGGTCTCTTTAAAACAGAGTTCATAGAGAGGGCTCTCTCCTCTCAACGTTCTTTCATAAGCAACCATCCCTGTTTTCACATTTTCCTCATCAAAAAGTGCGGTAAAAGGTTTACCATAAAATTTTTCTGGTCTATGTCCTGTATATTTCTCAAATAGCTTGTTACCATACACAATATTCCCGTTTGTATCACACGCATAAGCTAAATCAGAAATATTATCTAAAATCGATCTATATTTTGCTAATTCCACTTCCATGTTAGTGCACCGGCTCAATTTGGTTGCCACCAGTCAAACTTCTTCGTTTTGGAATTGTGCACCCCTAATAAGAGAGATAATTGATCGGGACATCTGTCACACATGTCCAGCACTAAAAGCCCACAGTACAAACTAAAAGGAAACAACCAGATTACTCAATTTTTTATCAACACTATGGTACCGTACTTTTCTGTAGTTAACACTAATAAAATTAGCATATTCAACTCAAAAATAGTGAATTTGAGAGGCGAATAGAGTATCTTCTCTTGCCCTCACCTTTGTTGTCTTTCTCATAATTCCGGTATATACCTATCACGAATTGGTTTTCGGTTTTGCTGGAAACCAAATCTTGGTTGCAGTTATACCCGGACAGATGCCGAGGACTTGATTCGCTCAATTTTATACTGGATTTTGTCCGAAAACCATTACCAGATGAGTATAGAGAGTAGACGGTTAAATAGTTGGAATCGTGAGCGGTAAACAACTATGGTCCCGTGAGAATGCTAACACTGTACATATGCGGATCTTTATCGGAATTTATGGGTAAGAGTCAATATTACATCTTTAAATATCGTTGAAGAGCAACTAACAGATTTCACATGAACAAACTGATGGCTGCCTATGCCCCAGCTCATCGTAGAAAAAATATACACTCTGTAGAATATTTAATCAATTTAGTGTCAGTTTCTATACATTATAGACATTATGGAAAAGAGTGAGTATGTTTTAGTTAATCTAACTTTCACATTAAAATCCTTTTTTCCTTCTCTAGGATCCAATCTCGATTTCTCTTCCTTTGAATTCCTTTGTTTGTGGGTAACTCCTTCTTGACCCAAGCTCTCTTCTGTTCAATAACCTCATTCCGTTTATTCGATTTATCATGTTGAAGATACATATGATAGAAAGTGATGAGAATCCATTACAGTGCAATTTTCGTAAGACCTTCAACCAATCTGTTTACTCTCATTATTGCCACTCCTCTTTAAGAAAAGCGCTGACAAAGGTACCGTCAATGTTTGTATGCTCTCTAATTAACTAAGAAAGGCTACTTTAATCTACCTGTTAACTCAAGTAAAAGATCCCTCAAATGTAATGCATAACTCTATCACAACTGGTTCCCTGTTGAATACATCAACAGTTTATAGAAAAAGATATGCACTTTCCTCCAATAAAAAAGGTTCATATATTTCCGCTCATCATATCATAACCTTCATATTAATATATAATTAACACAATATTTCTCACTAAATTGTTGAAACACATTTCGACCAATACAAATTGGCATGAAAATTGTAACATTGTACCGAAACATAGAATGTCAACCAGTTAAAATCTTCCTAAACGAGAAGTTGAATAACCTGAGGTCCAATTTCGCATGATTAACAAATATATAATGAGAGCAAAAACCTAATAAACGAATCAATATTCCACCTTTTGTGTAAGATTACCCCTCCAATTTTACTCAATGGGTAGAATAGTCCCTCCTCCTCATGAGTTTTTGTTTCCGAATGATCGCGCCGTTCTACAACAAAAATTCATGAGGGAGGGACACTCTAAATTTATTGGTATTTTTACGTAAGACACCGGAAGATAACGATTTTAATAGGTATCAAGATCGATACCACTAGAGAGAGAAGAAATTGGAGAAATTGATACAATATTTAAAGAAAAGAGAAGATATTACCATACTTGAATATTTTTTCCTCATGATTCTCACAATTGTTGGAATCACGGTTACAATCATACGATGTGTATCGTAAGTAAAAGTGAAGTCTAACATACCTCCGTCTATCTCACTAAGTTGTAATTCTACTTGATATCTTCACGGTTCACATACGTTTTTACCCGTAATAACTCTTCCCTGTCGTCGCTATACTCTCACTTAAAGCCCCTTTAAGAAAGCGGTTCTCGTTAGCTCTATACTGAATTTAGATGTTGAATATTCTCATTTATTTTCACTTGACTTTTATCCTAATTTATGTAAATTTACACCTCATCATCAAAAGGCACAAGATAAACAAGTATCGATCAATGTTACTTTTTTATCTCCGTGTACATTCCGCATATATTTTTTTAAACTATTACATTAACTTATTAAGGGTTCGAATTCTTTGGATAAGACTTTAGCCATAAAGACAAATAATTTGACCAAGGTATACAAGAGTTTTTTGGGTAGAAAAAAGGTACTCGCCTTAAATAAATTAAACATAGAGGTCAACGTGGGTGAAATCTTTGGGCTGTTGGGGCCGAATGGCTCAGGGAAAACGACTACCATGAAGCTCCTTTTAGGCTTAATTTTCCCCACGGAAGGTAACGCCTTTCTCTTAGGAAAAGCAACGAATGATATAAAAACAAAAAGTAGGATTGGATTCCTTCCGGAGGAATCTTGCTTTTACCGCTTTTTAAATGCAGACGAAACTCTTGATTTTTATGGGCAGTTATTCAGTATCCCAAAAAAGGAGCGTAAGGCGAGGGCAAATAGACTTATAAAGCTCGTGGGACTAGAATTTGCCAGAAAAAGACCTTTAAGGCAATTTTCAAAGGGCATGTTGAGACGGATAGGTATTGCGCAAGCATTGATCAATGATCCCGACTTAATCATTCTTGATGAACCAACGAGCGGTCTTGATCCTATCGGTACCAAAGAGACAAAAGATATTATCTCTGAATTAAAAGCAGAAGGAAAAACCGTTCTTCTCTGCTCTCATCTTCTCTCAGACGTTCAAGACGTATGTGACCGGATAGCAATACTTGAAAAGGGTACATTACAAATTACCGGTACCATCGACAATCTTCTTTGCCATAAGGATTTGGTGGAAATACAACTCCGTAATCTATCTGATGAAACCATGAAAGAGGTGAAGTCACTCATTACTGAAAAACATGGTGAAATTGTGTCGATCAAGCATCCTTCAAATACCCTCGAAAATTTATTCTTGCAGATAGTGCAGGAACGGACAAAACCTCCTGACAAAATACCGAGTAATTAGTAGAGGATAGTAAACCGCCAAATACTTAGAGGCCTGGGCCCCATACGTTATCAATAGCATTAACAAGCATATTTATGACAATGTACTCCACAATGAATGAATATTGAAAATAAATGCAACAGACACTCGTCATAGCAAAGCAAACGTTTAAGGAAGCAGTTCGAAGCAAGATTCTCTACATTTTCATTGCATTTGGCCTGATAACCATATGCTGTTCTGCATTTATGCCTGTTGTTAGTGGTGATAAAATGAAAATTGTAGAATCGGTCTGTTTGCGTTCTATCACCTTCTTCGGGATGTTGGCTGCGATATTGCTCGCATCATCTTCTATTCCATCGGACATAGAGGACAAGGTGCTCTGGACGATAACCACAAAACCCGTTAGTCAGTACAGTTTTATCCTTGGTAAAGTTGCAGGTTTTGTGTACGTAATAGGATTATTAGTTTTGGTTTTGGGTAGCTCCAGCTATGTATTGATAAAGGTTGTGGCATCATTCCAGAGGGATAACGACCATCATGGGTTGACAGCTCGACAACTATTTGAACCGTCTCATCTAAGAGTAACCGGAACGTCTGCAAAAAAGAGTGGAGATATTCATTGGATTGAAGGTGAGAAAAGTTGTGCCTCTTCCTGGTACTTTACCGGTTTACAGAGTCTGCATACTTCTGACAAAATCGAGATTGAGACAAACATGTATGTAGAAAACAGAAATAACCGAAAAAAAAAGATCCCTGTGAACGTAAAAATTATTAATCACTATACGGGGGAATCACATAGAGAAACGATAACGGTCACAAACAGTAAACCTTCTCATCTGCACTTAAGCAGTGATGTCTTAGGAGGAGGTACTAATTTAACCATTGTTATGACGCCAAAACGTTCCGGAGATTTTCTTGGAGTGAGTTCTGAAAGCCTCAGACTCTTTCTCGGGGAAAAAAGTTTTGAATACAATTTCCTAAAGGGGCTCGTCGTTATTTCTGCTCAATTTGTATTAATGGTTGTAATTGCCACATTAGGGTCAACATTTTTTTCCCTACCGGTTAATATTCTTTTCTGTTTATTTATTTTCTTTTGTGGTAATATTACCGATTTCATGCGTGACATCTCAACGGTGATCAACATAGCGGGAGAACATGATCATACCCATGAACACGGAATATCAGCTGTTGTAAAAGAGCCAAACAGCTTTGTAATTTTTTTGAATAGTGTAATGACAGCACCGTTGACTTCCCTGAGCTACATACTTCCAAATTTCAAAAAATTTAATATTGGAAATTATTTTGTTGAGAGCATTAACATTCCTATTAAAAAAGTATTCGTCAGTTTGGGTTATATGTTTTTCTATGTCGTCGTTTGTTTGCCGATATCATTCCTCGTCTTTAAAAAAAGGGAATTCGCTTGAGATTATTGCATGAAAAAAAACTCTTTACCAAGGCTGGTGATTCTGATCACCATAATGATTTCTCTGTTGTTCGGCCTCTACTTTTTACAATCCAAAATTAACGTTCTGAGAAGGGGATCTGATGGGGATTATTTAGCTGTTGATCCAACAGAAACAATTCCCATAACCCTACTTGGTAGCTTTAGGGGAGTACTTGTCGATTTTTTATGGATACGTGGTATTGCAAGGCATCAAGAGAAGAAATATTATGAATTGCTCGCTATAAATAACCTCATCGCAAAATTGCAACCGCATTTTCCATCTATCTGGATATTTCAAGCTTGGAACATGTGCTATAACATTGCCCACGAGTGGGAATCGCCAGAGGATAAGTGGAAATGGATTAAGGCTGGATTAACATTTGCTGAAAAAGGTGCCGTAAAAAACCCTACTAGTGGTGAACTGTTTTTTGAAATTGGTTATCTCTATTTTCATAAATTTGATGCAAAAACTATTGAGTTTGCCGACTATTATAGAAAAAGACTCAAGGAAGATGAAAACAGGGACAATTATGAGCGAGCCTCATACTGGGTAAGAAAATCATTACAATATGGTCTAACAACACATAATAGACTTGCGGTTGAAAGGACGTTGTGTTATATATTGTGGAGAGCGGCACTTCGAAACGAAAAAGAGGGCAATTTGACAGTGGCCATAGACTATGCTCAAGGGGCCCTTAAGGAGTGGGAAGGGTATATTACGAGAAACCCAGACGATCATGACACGAAGACGTCAGAGATCATAAAAACAGTTGCAGATAAAAAATTACAACTTGAACAACAGTTAGAAAGGTACAAAAGATGACAAAAATGTTTCAAAAACGGAACCTCTTTTACGCGGTTTTGGTTTTCGTTGTTATAGCATTCGTATCGCAAGGAGTCTCACATGCGACTTCAGCAAAGGAGTATTTAAAGAGGTCTGACCATTTGCAGCAAAACGTGAAAAAAGAATCGTCGATGGCCCACAGTGGTGATGAAAAGTCAGCTGAGGGTAAATCAATCCCTCTCCTATGGTGGTTTGCACCTTTTGGAGCTGTTTGTGCACTTTTTTTTGTACGTAAATTTTATAAAGAAGTGATGGCCTATCCTGAAGGGGATAAGAGAATGGTTGAAATAGCCGGACATGTTCGGGATGGAGCCTATGCCTATCTCAAACAGCAGTACAAGGTTGTATTCATATTCTTTATCTTCGTATTCATTGTACTTTTGTTCATATCCTATGGATTAAAAGTTCAGTCCACGTTTGTACCATTTGCCTTTCTTACCAGTGGCTTTTTCTCAGGTCTTGCAGGCTTTTTGGGAATGAAAATTGCCACAAACGCAAGTTCGAGAACAACTGAAGGGGCAAAACAGTCATTAGATTTAGGTCTCCGCATAGCCTTCCGGAGTGGAGCCGTAATGGGCCTCATCGTTGTTGGATTAGCCCTTTTGGACGTGTCGGTATGGTTCTTCATACTTCGTCAATTTACCGATATTAGCCTTATGGAAATGGCTGTAATTCTACCCTGCTTTGGAATGGGTGCTAGTTCACAGGCGCTTTTTGCCAGGGTCGGTGGCGGTATTTTTACAAAGGCTGCCGATGTTGGTGCCGACCTGGTTGGTAAAGTGGAAGCTAATATCCCTGAAGATGACCCGAGAAATCCGGCAACCATCGCTGATAATGTGGGAGACAATGTGGGAGACGTAGCCGGAATGGGTGCAGATTTGTATGAATCATATTACGCCTCAATTTTAGCCGCAGCAGCACTGGGTGTAGCCTGTGGTCTCGGCATTGCGGGTCTTGTGTTGCCTATGTGCCTTGCCGGTATTGGTATTATCTTATCTGTTTTAGGTATCAGGGTCATAAAGACAAAAGAGGGTGCATCACAAAAGGAACTCTTAAAATCATTAGGAAAAGGGGTAAACCTGAGCTCAATCTTGATCTTGATTACTTCCGCAATTGTTATAAAGTTTTTGCTTCCTGGCCACTTCGGCATTTGGGGTTCGATTGCAACGGGTTTAATAGCCGGAATCATAATCGGAAAAGGTACAGAATATTTCACCTCTGCTGACCATGGTCCTACGAAAACCATTGCAAGTCATGCGAAAACCGGTTCAGCAACACTTATCATTGATGGAGTAGCTACCGGTATGTTATCTACGGTTATACCCGTAAGTGCTATCGCCATTGGTATTATATTAAGCTTTGCATTTGCTGGTGGTTTTTCCAATACGGCGATGGGTCTTTATGGAATTGGTGTTGCTGCAGTGGGTATGTTGTCCACCCTGGGAATAACCTTGGCAACTGACGCCTATGGCCCTATTGCTGATAATGCAGGCGGTAATGCAGAGATGAGTGAGCAGGAACCGATTGTAAGAAAGAGAACTGACGCCCTCGATTCATTAGGAAACACAACTGCCGCTACGGGTAAGGGATTTGCGATTGGATCTGCAGCCCTTACAGCAATGGCACTCTTAGCTACATATGTTGAACAGGTGAAAGTAGGGCTCGAGCGAACAGGACAACACGTTGTAGAAATTGCAGGAAAAACCTTGGACACCGCTTCGCTTCAGATAGGTGACTTGATGAGTTACTATGATGTCACCCTTATGAACCCCAAAGTACTTGTGGGGCTTTTCCTCGGTGCAATGATATCATTTACCTTTTGTGCATTGACAATGAAAGCTGTTGGTAGGGCCGCAGGAAAGATGGTTGAAGAGGTAAGAAGACAGTTTAGAGAAATAACAGGAATTATGGACGGTTCAGGAAAACCAGATTACGCCTCATGTGTTGCCATAAGTACAAAGGGTGCACAAAAAGAGATGATGCTTCCTGCTCTTCTGGCCATAATTTTTCCGATCGTTGTAGGATTAATCTTAGGGGTCCCCGGGGTCATGGGATTATTAGCCGGTGGTCTCGCAACAGGATTTCTCCTGGCGGTCTTTATGTCCAATGCCGGTGGTGCATGGGATAATGCAAAGAAATATATAGAAACCGGGCAATTTGGTGGGAAGGGATCAGAATCACACAAAGCTTCTGTGGTTGGAGATACCGTTGGAGACCCCTTTAAGGATACATCAGGCCCCTCCTTAAACATCCTTATTAAGTTGATGTCTATGGTGTCTGTTGTCTTTGCAGGTTTAATAGTTAAGTTTTCACCAAAGATTGGTGCTTTTTTGCATATTCTTAAGTAACGGCAAGAGTCGAATACTCTTTTTATAACTAACTGACTCTGTATGCAGAGTGTTAACATGGAAGACGATTCAAATAAACTGACAAGCGATGTACCATGCCCCAATTCAGATTGTAGGTTTGATCACCATGTAGAAGGTGCAAACTTTTGCATGCTTTGTGGAACCTTGCTCTACCAAAGGTGTGGGGACTGTTTGTCGGCTAATCCACAATATGCAAAGTTTTGTTACTATTGCGGTACGAGTTTGCTAGAACTCAGGTCAATGCATGAGCATGACGAAGAGATTGATGATGAGGAAGATGAAGTGTAGTCACTTCGTCAGAGGTAACTTTTGAGCGTAGTTTAGTTCTAGCTTTTCAACTATCGAGCTAAACTACGCGACAAATCCAGTACTTCTTCCAATTGGCTCTACCCGTTTATGCTGGTCTCATTACTGGAGAGAAGATGTTTTTGAATAATCAGGAGGTTCCATACGTTAGATTCGAAAGATATAGCAATAACGTGTGCCAAAATTGCTGATCAAAAGAAGGCACAGAATATCATAGTTCTCGATGTTAGCAAATTAACCTTTTTCACAAGATATTTTGTAATCTGTACGGGCATTAACCAACGACAACTTCATGCCATATCTGATGAAATAGTAAAAGAGCTCAAAAAAAACTCAATTGAAAAACTGAGTAGTGAAGGCTATCGAGAGGCAAAATGGATCTTATTGGATTTTGGAGATGTTGTGGTGCATCTATTTGGAAAAGAAGAGCGGAACTACTACGACTTAGAACTGCTCTGGGGAGATGCCACTAGGATTGAGTGGTAAACAGCTCATTTACCATTACCCTTCTACTCTGAACATATAGCTCTGCACCTGCTATGAGGCGAGAGAAAAATTCTCTACTCTGTTACTGGTTTATATCAGAAGAAAAAAGCAGACATTCTAAATTGTTAACAAAAGTCAAAACAAGGGTGGAACTCCCCAATCTTACATTCGGCAAAAGGTACGGTTGTTGAGATGCTATTAATTTCATCTTTTTGCGCTTGTACCAAATGCTTTACCATGCTCCGTCATGGTAAAGGGATTTTACCCACTCAATTCTTGCCTACTCTTCAACAGGTTTTCACATTTCTTACAGAAATCGGAACCTTTTTTATCCGTGTCACCCAATGTCTTTGAAAAAAACATCACGCAACTGTCATCTTCGCAGTGCCGTAATCCATATGTGTGCCCAAGTTCATGAACAGCCTCAGTAATTACCCTTTCATTAAATAAGGTGAGGTCTTTCGGTAAATTGTAGAACTCCTGTCGCAATCTCGTTAATGATATTATTGACACCCTACTCTTTAAATCTGCTTCTCCGAAGACAAAGGTAAGTTCTGGTACATAGAGATCAACATCGATAATCCCTAAAACCCTCCCATATTGAACAAGTTCCAATTCTTCCAATTTCTTGAGAAACTTTGTTGAGTAATACTGTTTTCGTCTCTTGTGATAGGCGTAATCCAGTTCATGGGTGAGGGTAAAGATATCAACTTGTTCATGAAACACTCTTTCGAGAATTACCTTAGCATAGAGGATGATACGTTCATCAATTGAGCCCATCTGAACGATACATATTTTGTTTTCCATCTCTCTATTCCTCGCACAACTTGTTTCTACAAATATAAGCCCTATAAAATGCAAAAGAATAAATAAAATTCCAAACTTGCAAAATTCTCTCTTGGTGCAATTCATTACAAATGCAATCTGTTACTATCTCCGGGTCGGATTCAACACGGGAGTAAATGAAATCATGAAACGATAAAAATATTGGAAGATATTAGGTCTGGAGTTAGGTAGGATTCTTTCCGACAATTCGTACTTGGGGGAAGAGAAGTACTCCCGCTTGCAATTACAAACCCTCACCTTCTTTCACTGGAAATCAGCAAGCCCTCTTCTGCGAAACCATATGGATCCAAATCAATTAATTACTATTAATACCGGTACCATGTGCCTTGATTATTTCAATCGCCTGTGACTTTGTGAACCCCTCTTTGCACAAAGATGAATAAAAATCGTACATAAGTTTTGAAAGAATATTCTGTAACTCATTACATTGGGGGAGTATCTTCTTCAAAAAGATGAGACCCTGTTCTACTTCAATTTGTTCCATTAAATGATCCAGATTGTCATCTCGTTTGTATTTCATAGATTATACTCCCTCGTAAAAAATGCCATTAATAAATAACCCACAAGGATCTGTTTACTACAAGCACTTTGGCTAATCAATCGAGACAAATCTCTATATATTGTATATAAGATACGCTTACTATACTATATTTACCCAATTAGTCAAGCTATTTTTTCCTGATTTCTTAAATAAGAGGCATATAACTGTTTTGGATGGCTGTTAAGAATTTAAGTCATAAATTCCATATTTTCTATGGCAAACAATCGGTTAAGTAGATGGAGTTTTTATAGGGAGCGAAGGGATTGAGCCAAATATCGTTTCGAAACTAGCCAACTTAGAGTATAATGCAGTTTCGAAACTTTTCTTTCAATAATAGGAATGGGTAAAAAATGATATATGATTTCGATCGTGTATTCATACGAAAAAACACGGGATGTATGAAGTGGGATGGTACAAAAGCTATTTTTGGTACTTCAGACATTATTCCAATGTGGGTTGCTGATATGGATATCCCGATAGCGAAACCCATCACTGATGCAATTAGAGAGAGAGTGGAACATGGCATATTCGGATATCCGTTACAAAATCCTCGATCTGTCATTGAATCTGTTATCTATAGAATGGAAAAATTGTACCGCTGGAAGATCAGACCCGAATGGATTATTTTCACTCCCGGTATTATCCCTGCTCTCTACACCTCTGTCCGTGCTTTTTCCCGCCCAGGAGATGACATTATTCTCCAAGGACCTGTGTATCACCCATTTTGGTCTGCCATCAGGGATAGTGGTTGTCAGGTCACTGAAAATCGTCTTTTACTTAGGAGTGACCACTATGAAATTGATTTTGACGACCTGAAAATCAAATTTAATCGAAGAGCTGGAAGGCCCTCTACACCATCACGTGCACGTTTACTCATTTTATGTAGCCCACACAACCCGGTTGGACGCGTATGGACCAGAGACGAACTAATAGAGATCGGAGAAATAATCACTAAGAATGGGGCAATTATCGTTTCGGATGAAGTGCATAGTGAACTTCTCTTCCCGCATGTTACACATATGCCGATTGCTACATTGTCTCAGGAATTTGAACAAAATTCTATTACTTGTATCTCCCCAAGCAAAACCTTTAACTTAGCAGGATTGTATGCATCAGTCATAATAATCCCTAACGCAAAATATCGTAGACAATTTCATGAGGCCCGAAAAGGAGTTGTACCGGGACCCAATGTTTTAGGATTGATAGCAATGGAGGCAGCTTACAGGTATGGTGATGAATGGTTGGAACAGTTATTAGTATATCTGAACGGCAATCTGGAATACTTACTTGACCATTTTAAGAGAAAGATCCCACAGATAACCGTTGTCAAACCGGAGGGAACATACTTGGTATGGTTAGATTGTCGGAAGTTAGAGTTATCTCCTGAAGAGCTAAAAAAAAGGTTGATACATAAGGCGAAAGTTGGACTCGAAGAGGGCTCCCTTTTCGGACCAAGTGGAGCTGGTTTCGCAAGGATGAATATTGCCTGTCCTCGATCAATTTTGAGAGAAGCGTTGCAGAGGTTAGAGACGGCTTTTAATCGAATATGACACGATAATAAAAGCCGGCATAAAGGTGTGCCGGCTTCAAAATCGGAGTACTATTATCCCTTTACTCTTTCTCTCTCAGAATCGTGCTCCTCATTACGGATCTGTCGGTGTTGCAGGTGTTTCAGGTGTTGTGATATCAAGCAATTCAACCGTAAAGATTAACGTCTGGCTAGGACCAATAGTTGGTGGAGCATTGAGACCGTAAGCCAGTTCAGATGGAATATAAAGCTCACTTTTGCCACCTACTTTCATTAGTTGTAAACCTTCTATCCAACCTTTAATGACCTGGTTTAATCCAAATTCAGCCGGTTGATCACGTTTGTATGAACTGTCAAACTCTTTTCCATTAATCAGGGTACCCCGATAATGAACCTTTACTCTATCTGTCTCTTTGGGATTAGCACCATTTCCCTCAGTTATCACCTTATATTGCAAACCAGAATCGGTCACCTTGACTCCTGCTTTCTTTTTGTTTGCTTCAAGGAAAGCTTGTCCAAGTCTGGTGTTTTCATCACTAGCAGCCTTTTGTGCTGCTTGAGCTTTCTCGGCAGCCTTCTGTTGAAAGGTTGTCATGACCGTTGATATCTCTTCCTGTGACATTGCCAGTTCGTTCCCCTTTACAATATCATTCAACCCTTTCATAAACAGCTCTTCATTTGGCTCAAGCTCATTCTGTTTACAGAAACCACCGATTTGAGTACCGATAATATAGCTCATTTTTTGGGACTCAGTCCATTTGGCTGAGGCACTTTCAGGCTTAGCCTCATCTTCCGCAGTAGCAAAACCCGACAAAACAAATACAAGTGAGGCTGACAATAACAAAATTTTTCGTATCACAATACACTCCTTTTGCATATAAGTTTTTAAAAGATAATCGGATTCGCCCACATTCCGAATCTATGATTAGAACAGATTATTGTAATATTTCAACCATATTTTTAGATTCTGGATGTTATAAAACCTTGCCAATTAATTTTACAAAGAAAAGCGAACTATTGTGTAAGTACCAAAAAAGGTATGAATACGGATGAACACCAATTAATACATTCTAAACAACAAATAATTTACAAACCGCTCCTATCCCCGACAGAATGATTCTCGGGACTAGCGAGTGGCCTATAAGGTTGGACAGGGCTGGCGGGTAAACATTAGTATTTGTAATTTGTTTGTATTTGTGATTTGAGATTTACCTGCATGTGCGTCGTACTCAGACAGCTATTTTTAACACCTCTTTTCCTCTTGTAATTATCTTGCTCATTACTTTTGACCAAAGATGCAGAACAAACTCCTGAGCAATATCTTTCCGTTGACTTATGATTGCTAAAGTTTTATGGGTTTTAACCGATAAATTATATCTTATGAAAATTAAACACCATTAACGAGGTAAATGCCAAAACAAAAACACCAGAAACAAAAAATAGGAGACAAAAATGTCAGCATTAATTGAAGAATTTAAGAAGGAGCATTCTGAAATTATTAACGGACTCAAGGAATGTAGGGAATTTGGTATGTTTACAAAAAAAGGTCGAGCCAAACTCAAATCTGTAAAAGTGAGTCTGCTTGAGCACCTTAAAGAGGAAGATGAAAAATTTTATCCTGTTCTCTGGAAAGAAGCAGAGAAAAATAAGCAACTAAAAGAAGGATTAGAGATATTTGCAAAGGATTTGGGGAATGTTTCTAACGTTGCATTTGAAATTTTTGATAGATATGACAAAGGAGCTGTAAGAGAGAAGTATTTATTGGATTTTGGAGAACTTTTTTCGGTTCTTCACCGCAGAATAAGAAACGAAGAAGATTTTCTCTATGGTGAGTATGAAAAATTAAATAAACTATAATTTTTCTCTGATGTATAACTATCCTAACGCCAATAAGTTGGAAGAGTTTTTTTTAAGTAGTCCGCAAAATCATTATACTTTTAAGGCAAGTAAATTCAATTATCGGCTCGTTCAAGATAGTCGAAAAAATGTTCTTTTTAAGTACTTTACCATGAAAGTGACAAGAGAAACTTAAGCTAAATGGCCGTCCCCCGTTATTTGTACCCCCTTTAATGTTAGAGCTAAGTTCGAGTATAGGAAATTCAATGTGACCTAAAATTGACGGTTGGTAAAGCTCGCCCGATAATTTTGAAAAGTTAAAAGTGCCTAAAGTTTAAAGTGCGCTAAAGTTGCGTAAATTCTTTTTAACTTTAGACATTTTAGCTCACTTAAGGCACTTCAAACTTGTTTATTTAAAGGTCATTTCTTATCAGATATTGTAAATTGAAAAGATTTTGCCACTGGCAAAGCTTGTCCCCCACCCCAAACCACGTCTCACCAATATTCTTCATGTGAGTCCTTATATTCAATAACCATTATTTCACACATGTTTAAGGGATCCAATGTATGTAAAGAAGAAAATTGTTGCCTTCTCCATTAGGTGTATTTGATCCTAATAAACAATTTAAGACAAAAGCAATATCTGAGTGTAACGAATAGAAATTGTTACATGCAGTTTGTTTTTTATCTATTTCATTAGAGCAATCGATTAAAGTATAACAAGCCTGCTACCGTGAACCGTGTCCTTGCATGTTTAAAGCACATGATGACATAAGCACGTTTATATTTGCTAGTAAAATCAAATCAGGGAAACCAATAACCGTTATAGAACATAGCTTCAATACGGCATTAAAAGGCCGGTATCCCTGATTTCAGATTCCACGATTTTCGGCATATCTTCGCAAGCCAGCTTGTAATGGCTGGAATTGATTTGACCACTGTAAAGGAGCTATTAGGACACAAGACGTTGACTGTGACATTGAGATATGCACACCTTGCACCAGGACATAAACGCAAAGCAGTAAATACGCTTAATAAATTAATGCAAAATAGGAAAGATGATGTCCTGAGTTTACGGCACAATTACGGCACAGAGGCAGAAAGTGAAAATGGCAATGGCAAAAAAATGACACAATTTCAAGAAAATGACAAAGCATGTTTTTCGTAAGTCTTGATGTGGTATGGTGGAGGATAGGGGATTCGAACCCCTGACCTTTTGAATGCCATTCAAACGCTCTCCCAACTGAGCTAATCCCCCACTTGTTTTGTAAGCTTATGATATGCAATATTTTATGATCATTATAATTAACAAAAACAAGCTTAAAAGTCAAGGATTTTCCCCAATTGTAGTCAAATTGTAGTCAACTATTATTCAGATTGGAGTTGTGCTCCAATATCCTTACTCCATCTCTCAAACTATCTGGACAATGATGAGCG
Source organism: Candidatus Scalinduaceae bacterium (assembly GCA_965222815.1). Taxonomy (GTDB): domain Bacteria; phylum Planctomycetota; class Brocadiia; order Brocadiales; family Scalinduaceae; genus SCAELEC01. Next base: position 427,232 of record CBDCUS010000014.1, on the reverse strand, counting down.
TATCTTTGGGTCATTCTTATATCCTCATGCCCTATAAGGTTGGCAATCTTGTATAAATCTATACCTTTTTGAGCCAAACGCGTTGCAAATGAATGTCTTAAATCATGGAATTTAAAATCCTCGATTTTGGCCTTTTTTAATGCGCAATAAAATGCCCTTCTTAGATTTGAAGGAAGAATCTTTGTTCCATTACAAGTTGAAAAAACAAGGTTTTTCATGCTTATTATCTTCTCTTCTGCTTTCTGATTTAGTATATTAATTGCAATCTGATTGAGAGGAACAGTTCTTGGCTTGCCATTTTTGGTTTTATTAATAATGATAGTTTCACGTGCAAAACTCACTCTCGACCACTCAAGAGAAAGTAATTCATCTTGTCGTAAGCCTGTGTTTAGAGCAAAAACAACTATGTCTCTAAGCCATTTTGGACAATACTTAACAACCCTGCTTTCATCATCTTGTGTTAACCATCGATCTCTTTTATTATCCTCTTTCTCTTTTGGAACTTTAGAAACAGGGTTTTCCTTGAGCCACTCCCATTCGTCGACGGCCAGATTAAAAGCCTTCGAAAACATTGCCAACTCACGATTGATGGTGGCTGGCTTTGCTCCTTCTTCCTTTCTTAATACCTTATAACTTGATATCTTCTTTCGGGATATTGATAATAAGACTGACTCTCCAAAAGAAGGAATAAGATGCTTTAAAGATGAGGAGTAACTCCTTTGCATACTGATTGAGACTTTTGGAGCGTGTTCTCTCATAAATTTCTCCATCATATCTTTGAAGGTTTTGTCTTTACCAATAGGCTTTTCTAAATACTTGCCTTCTACAATTTCTGTCCTGATTTTTGCCTCTATGGATTTGGCAAGCTTCCTATCGGAAGTCTCAAGGCTCTTCTGAATCTTCTTACCATTATGCCTTATACACGTCCACCACACATCGCTCCGTTTAAACATCTGTACCTCCTTTCCCGAAGCCTGATTGTGTCTGTAAGACGCTATCGGTCGCATTATATAGCATTACCATGAAGGTCTCCAATAATTTTATTAACAGTCTTCTCATGTTGAAGGTAAGGACGCTTTAAACTGCCCATTACCACATCAATCTCATTGAGATCGAAAAGGACGCGGCGACCGATCTTGATCGATGGGATCTTGCCCAGGCTAGCCCATTCGTATAGCGTCTTAACTGGCAATGAGGTGTATACAGCAACTTCTTTTATATTTACGTATCGCTTAATCATTAGAGTATTTTTTTATACTTCTTCTGTATTTTCTCGTATTAACTCACATAAAAGCTCAAAATAAGTCCTTCTCCCTTGTTGCACCTTTTCCAAACTGTATTCATCTTGACGTAATAAATATGTACAGAAAATTGCCTAACTTCCACTTTTACAATTACTTAAATTGACACAGGGTGGTGTAGTGACCCTTTTGAGTAAACTTTTTTAGGAATCCCCTTCATGGGAAAGTTATGTTTTTTGGTACACTACGGTACCCTGTGTTACCCCCCCAAAGATTTTTGATCTCTCTTCCAATAGTTGCAGAACGTATCAATATGGATGATAGTAACATTAAGTTTCGTCAGATTTGTTCTCAGTGAAAGACTCAAAATCCCCGTATTGATTTAGTAACCCCATTCCACAACGCCAAATCTTGCCATTAGATTTCTTTGCTTCGTAACCTTTGTCATTCAGAGATTTACCAAATTCTTTCATTGATAGAAATGCTTCACCATTCAACTCACAATATCTTTTATAGGCCGTATACATTACTGTGGCATTTACCTTTAGCATTGGCGACAAGGTACAACACTCATCAATAAAAGCGTTCACGGTATCCATTTCTTCTCTATACTCCTTTGTCGCAATTACGACTTCATCAGGCGTCTGTAATCCTTCCTTTCTCCACTCTAAACAACCATTCACCGCCCAATTAAGGATTCCAGAAAGCTCATCCTCCAATTGCTCATCCAGATCTTGAATCTGTTGTTCCAGTGGTATCGTAACGGCAAATGGAATAAGTTTTACACGTCTCCATATTGCAGGATCGTTACAATTGATCTTTGGTTTATGATTTGTGGCTAGGAATATCTTAAATTGTGGTAAAAACTCAAAGTATTCTGCGTAAAGGAATCTTGCAGCGACTACGTCCTTCCCCGTAACCTGCTTGATTACATTTTCAGCAAGCCTTCTGCTTTCTTCAGCTTCAACTGCAGAGATAAAACGTTTACCCTGCATCCTTGCAATATCATTATTTGCAACATTCCCCTGCTTCTTTGAGAGAAAAGTTTCAAAACTTGCTGCTTGAGCATAATCTCCTAATAGTGTGCCAATTGTCTTAATAAAGGTAGATTTACCATTTGCGCCACATCCATGAAGAATAAAGAAGCACTCCTCTCTTGTGTCTCCGGTTAGTGCATATCCCATAGCCCTTTGCAAAAAAGATATTAGTTCTTGATTTCCGTCCATGATCCTATTGAGGAAGTTTATCCACTTCGGACAATTTGCATTTGGATCAAAAGCAACAGGTATCACCTTTGTAATAAGATCTCTCTTGTTATGATTATTTAATTGTCCGGTTCGGAGGTCTATAGTCCCATTCAAACAATTTAGAAGCCATGGGTTCAGGTCTATATCATTTGGTGATATTGATATTCCCTCTCCACTTTCGGCGAGTTTTACCATGGCCTGCATCTTGGTAACAGATTCTGAAGCCAAGCCCCATGCAACCAATTTTTTTCTTTCCTTAGGGTCATTCAATCCAGCCGCCTCTTGATAAATATTCTGAATTGCCTTCCTAGCTATCCTGAAAATTTCGCCACTATCATCAATTTTCCAAGCTCCATACTGATCATTCCAAACCAACCATTTTTTCCATGTGCTGCAATACCGGATAATGTCACCGTAATCCTTTATAACTCTCTGAGAGTTCCCCAAATCTGTGTTGTGAATACTAACACTATCTGATATATTATGCTGTTTTCTTAATTCTAAGGCTTTTTTAATGGTTCCTTCTCGGTAGTCTTGACGCTCCCATTTGTCACGAAAAAGCCCACTTCTACGAAACACCTGATCAATAACGTATGGGTTATCTGTATAAAACGCAATCTGGCTACAAAGGGCTTGGTCTGCTTCTGACTGACTAAGGTAGCCTAGTTTGTTCCACTGCCCGCCAAAAAGGATTGAAAACTTCTCACTATTTTTAGCTGATTGCGCTTTATTTATTAATTCTTCAGTTTCTTTATAAATGAATTCATGTCTTTCAGGGAAAGGGATAACAGCTTTGTTTTTTTCAGATATGCCATTTAAGGATAAGTATAGTTCCTCGACTAAGTTCTGACGTTCTTTGATATGTGAATATTTTGTATCAATTCTGTCACCTGTGAAAGTAAAGTAGCGGGAATGATCATAAATTTCATAACAACCTTTCCTTTTTCCTCTTTGGGAGGGAAGTTTACCTTTTACAATTGTGTGTACACCTGTCATTGAAGGTGAATATTCTGAATAAGAAGCAAATTTATCAATCCATACTTTAGCCCAAGGTTCAAGGGTTTTTGTTTCAGGGATTACGCATGTATCATAGTCAATTCCACAATATGGATCATCTTTCGTAAATACAAAGCCAATACCGTCAAATTCTTTAGTTTTATATGTATTGAAAGCTTGCGTAAAGGAACACCATGTTCCAGGATCAGTTGAACTGGCTCTTCTACCTTCACTTTGATAGGGTACTTTTGTTCGTTTTCCATTTCTCTCTTCCATACGATAAACAACCCATTGATTGTGCTCCTTGAGTTCTTCAGGAATATTTTCAGAAAACAAATTGGGTTTGTTTACTTTTTGCTGATTTATCATAGTTTTATTGGTGACATGCTCAAATTTATAGATAAGACTATAAGCTTTCTAAAGCTGTTTTTAATTCTTCCAATAACATTTCCCTCACTTCGATAGGATCACGGCGCTTGTCTCCCGTCATTTTATCAAGAGCCATCACTACTTTGTCAGGCACCTTCATAAGTACATTTATCAGTCTCAAGGAACATTTCTTCCTCGCTTTTTGGACGTCCGCCGCCAATACAAATTCTTTTATTCTTTCCTCGTATTCCAATTTAGCAATTTTTGCCCTAAAAACCTCAAGGTGAATGCGTGCTTTACTGTACTGTTTAGCTTCCTCACTTTTAGCGTTCTTAACATTTAACCACTTGGTTACCGCCTGCATGTCGAACATGACACTTCCACACTTTAATTTCGTGAAAGGTAGACCTTTTCTCCGCCAATTGATGATGGTACGAATGTTAACACCTAATTTCTCTGCTAGGTCGGTCTGGCTCAATTTCATTGTTTACCTCCAATAAATATCTAAAGTCACTTCAAATCATTACCCACAACACAACTTGATTGAACACTCAAAATTTTCGCTGTCACTAGCGAATTCCTGTGGTCTCCAGTTACCCTCAACGCTGCACCTTTCAAAGTACCTAAATACTCTCACAAAACTCTCACTTATGGTGCCTTCCTTGCCACAGATCTCCTATAATCCCGGCTGTTTTCACCTATGATTGTTTAATACCTCTTAGGCGTAAAAATTATCTGGAAGTCATTTCAAACAACTTTTCTTTAATTCGCTGAATATCTTCATTTAAGAATATCCTATGTTTGTTAGCCAAAACTCTTGGTTCCGGAACAAGACCATTACGAATTAGATAATCAAGCCTGTAATACGGAATTCTCAACTCCTTACAAACCTCTTTCGCTGTCTTCAAAACTCCCCCCCTTTTATAATGTTGATGGTAATTTTGAAATTCTTTAAACATTGTGAAGCATGTGCTTACTCAGAATATTTCACAATGATAATTGCTTTTATTGTAAGCCTGGTTAATAGGAAGCAGCACTTAAGTACGTGTGATTATGATGCTTATACAAGAATAACAAATTGATTATTGTGTTCAAAAAAAATTATGTATAACTCTGAGGCAGGGTAAAAAGGCGAAACTTACTGAGTTTTAGTAAGTTGAGGGTTATAACTATCAGATATGTAAGAAGATATGAAAACAGAAGAATTTACTGGGTACCGGGGATAGTAAGTGAGGTAAGTAGAAGAGGACTTACGTGTCATCAAGATCGTCAATGCATTTTATGTGCAATTCACAATATCCTCCAATGACTTTTATACGATCTCTATCATTGTATGCATCCTCAAATTTATCTTTAATAGAGCTAATTTTGGCATGTAACTGATCTCTCTTGTCCTTTAAAATGTTATCTCCTTTTTTATGTCTTTTAATTCCAGCCTCACACAATACTTTATCAATAGGTACTGATGTTTTTTTACTCTCAGAACTGGACGCATCAAACAGGCAATAAAGTATTTTATACGGCTGGCCCGATAATGTAAGCCTTGTCTCTGTGTTTCTCCCCTTTGCTTTGGCGTAAAATATTCCATCTATATCATCCAACCGCAAATATTCTTTTGATTTTGGTAGAGTTCTCCCATTTTGTTTTTCTCCCCCACCATTAAGATTTATTATTTCAAAATTCTGCAAAAATTCCTTAGACAATCCCACAGTTTTTTTCACATTTAGAATTATCAACTGTGGCATTTCCACGCCACCTGTTATCAAATATTTTTCCCTGCCCTGAAACTCTGTACATATTTGATTCCTTTGTCCGGTTAGAAAAGAAAAGATTAATCTAGGGCTCCTTACTGCTCTTGCTATTCGATCCAATGAGTCAGTGTGTTTAATATTTATGCTTCTGAAAAAGAGAACAATATTTTTGCTGCCATTGTTTAATGTACCAATCTGAGAATCTAAATCTTTTTTTATTATTTCTTCATCCAGTCCAAAATAATCTTGGCACCAAAACCATCCATACAGAGTATCTGAAATGCTGAGATATGTAGTATCCGGTATTGCAAGTCGGTATTTTTGTATATGACAAGCCCAGGCAAATGCCACCGCCCCAATTATGAAATTACCATCATTTCCAACAAGCAGAATGCCTTTATCTTGCGAATTGCATTTTTCAATCTTACTTGTAATATTTTTGCCAAGACAATCATGCACTTTATTGAAAACCTCCTTGTGTCTTCTAATCACGTCAGGCAGTGCCCTTAATTTGCCCCCTCTCTGTATAATGTCAAAAGCTCTCTTGTAATATTCAGTAGGATCTGACATGTGTTACCTCTTCAATTACCTATTAACGTGAAAACAATAAAATTGTGGCTTTAATCAATAACATTTGCTGATCGTTTTAAAATCCCAATTATGCTTTCAATTTCTTTTTTCCTTCAAAAAGATTTCTATATTATTTTAGAAGCGTCATTCACCTTTCAAATTTTTTCTTAACAACTGGTATATTGCTTTAGTGTGAGCAAGAACATTTTCTTTGTCCTCCTCATTGAGACCATCTAAAGTTTTTTTGAAGCTGTTTAGATCTTCTTCTTTAAGTATTCCAAGATCTTTTGAAGCGTTTAGGCTTCTCATTGAAAGATTGAAACTTTCTCTCTCCTTTATACCTCTGTCAACATCCGCTCTCTCTTCTTCTGTAAGGTTTTCTAGCTCCTCTTCGAGACTATCTAATTGTTTCAAAACAAGCTTAACCCTATCAATGGCTTCCCTTCTTTCCCGTTCATTTTCCATCTGTTTATTCCTTTCAAAAACAATTGAAAATAAAATAGCAGATGTAATAGCGCAAACAACACGCCAAAACAAAACCACTCATTTTTAAGTTATTATAATCATTGAGGTTAATAGAAGTATTCTTTATTTATAATTACATAGCGGTAGAAAAAGGAGCAAAGAAGCATTGTATTCCCGTTTGATGTTGTCACAATCTAGTACTTATTCAAGAGAAGTGTACAAAAATGAAGAAGAATACAAAAGAAAGGCTTGAAGGAAGGATACGGTATCTTAACTTTTCTGAGGACGTCGATATTATCAAGGAAACGAATATTGACGAAAACCTCAGCCTTTACATTGTCAAAAATAGGAACGGTGTAACCTTCCAAAACGTGCCTGTTCAGTTTGAAAGTCGTACTGAAGTGTTTTTGGGATAAATGAACTTTTATCCTTAATTTTGTTTGCAATTAAAGTAACGTATTTTCTTTTATTTCTTTTTTCGTAAATAATCAGAAGGATTCTCCTGCTTTGGAATGGCATTCTTAAGGACACAATATCACTCCAAGGAACATAATTTTTTTCTATACAGAGACCAAATTCAGTAATTTCATAATTTTTTACTGTCACCATCATAAACAATATCAATAAAAATATAAACAAGATGGGTAAAAGAGCTATCAGAAAAAAATCAATATTAGAAACATAAAAGGAAACACCGATTACTAGCACCATAATCATATTAACACATAGCATTAACTTAACTATTACTAAAGTCTTTCTATTAGAACGAAAAAGAGATTCTTTTCTATCTATTTTCATTTATTTCCCTTCTGACCAGTCCCAAACAAGAATGAGGTTCCTGTTACTTGAGTATAAACCGATCCTCCACCACCCCAACCGATACTACTTGTACTACCAACGTAGCTATCACTATAATTAATTTCAAGTTGGCCACCAAGACCTTCAAAAATACCTCCACCTGTTTGCCCACCTGCTCCACTTAGTTGATAGATTGTCTCCGCATTAGTTTGTGAAAAATCAATGACACCCGCCGCAGTTGAACCAAAGTTTCTACTGACACCCGGTCCATAGCCGACGGTTCCAGTAATTCCAGAATTTCCCTTATCATCCCAAACGTATTGAGCACCAAAAGTAGAAGAATGATTAAAGATTGTAAAAGTAAAGGAAAATCCTATACCCCAAGTATCAAGCCCACTTGGATCAACAAACAATATTGGATTATTCTGCACATACGCATAGAGATTAAGATCACCACCTGCAAACCCAATCGGGTCTTCAGAGATAAACCTACCGGTTTCAGCATCAAAGTACCTTGCCCGCATGTAGAACAGACCGTTCGATTCTGCCATAATACCATACCTGCCCACAAATTTAAAGGGCTGAGTAAAGGTCTCTACCTCATTTGCGAGCCTGCCAAAGGGGGTGTAGGCGTATCTGTTGACCATGTTCTGGCTCTGGTCTGTTATGGCTACGGTGCTGCCAATAGCATTGTAATGGTAGGCATAGGTCTGATTGGAGGGAGTTACAATGGCAAGCAGACCGAGGCCATGGATATAGTAGCGGATAATCGTGTTCGAACTATCCGCTTCTGCCAGCAGGTTACCGGCAGGGTCATAGATATAACGAGTCTCCGTTCCGCTTTCTCGATCCTGTATAAAAACTTTTTTCCTCACGCCAAGACGCCAAGATCGCCAAGAAGAAACAGTATCTTTTCCTTAATTTCTTTCCTCTGCGTTCTCTGCGGCTCTGCGTGATTACTTCTTTACAGATGCAGCAGCATCAATCAATTGATTAACCGCCCATTTTTGGTCAAATTCCCTAACTTCCCTTCATACTCACTCTATGGTTACACTTAAATCAGATCCACCATTTGCCGAAAATCCCGGTTTCAGGGTAATGGTGTTTCCGGCTTTGAAGGTAACGACGGCTCCGCTATCAACTATGTAGGCAGGCCCCGATGTTATTGAATTTGTCGCCCGGTACTCTTTTATCATGCCTGAGTTTATTGTCTTATTTGCCAATACCAAATCGGACTGTATTTGGTTCGGATGTGTGCCGGCAAGATATTCGTCATAGTTCGATACACCATCATAATCGGCATCTTCATTTGCGTTATTCGAGAGCGGGTTGAGGCCATATGTCACCTCCCAGCCATCAGGCATACTGTCGGAGTCGGTATCACTGTTGTTGGGGTCCGTGCCATTGGCAACTTCCGTCGCATTATTGAGCCCGTCGCCATCATCATCGAGGTGGCCATTCTCAATAGAGATTTTCGATACAATATTGCCCGCCTCATCATAACCGTAGATAATTGATTTACCATCGGATTGGATAACTATCCCTAGACGATTCAGGTCGTCGTATGTGTAGGTAGTCGTGATTTGGACGGCTAATACTGGTGTGATCGTAAAGCAGTAATAGATAAAGGCGAGGATTAAAGGAGAATTAAATTTTATTTTCATAGCAATACCTTTCTTAAATCATTTTGACCTTAGGTCATATATAAACCTAAATTACCCTATTCACAAAAACGGTCGCTATTGTCCTATTATCTATCTATTTGTCCTTACTTAATAATCCCTTACCCTGTTCTATAACTGTAAAATAATAAACAACTGGGCCGATTACGTATGCCATAGTTCCAAAAAAAATCACCAAGAACCATATCTTTTTAATGGTTTTATTCTTAAATTCATTCATAGCCCAGTGGTAGAATACATATACCAACCAAACCAAACCACTAATAACAGAAAATACTCCCCACAAGAACATTAACAATTCTCTAGTAGTCTGAATATTTTCAATTGAAATTGTAAATGTATTCAGAAAAAAACTTATTATAAAACTTATAATAAAATTAAGTATAATAATTCTATTACATATTTTTATCATAATTATCTACCAAAGGAAAATATTTCACTTAATTGAATGTGAAGTTCTATATTTATTGATGCACCTGAAGACGGATTAATTATTGTTCCTCCTATTTCTATTTTTGTAAAATCTTTTAAGGAAATATTATGATAAGTATAACTTGGCTTAAGACTTCCTACTCCATTTTTTACTTCTGCGGATAATTCATGATTGAGAGCTTGTGCAGATATCCCCATTTTTTCTTCATGAAACTTTTCAATTCCTTTTATACCTACCATTTTTCCTTTAACATCATGTATACCAGCTTCAATTCTGAAGGAACCAAGCCTTAATTTCGCTTTAGCACCTGAACCTCCGCCGTACCTACTACCTTGAAAAACTCTATTGGCCCAATTCGATAATCCATTATCTCCCCCCTCTTCCCTCAATCCCAACGGATCAATCAGCAGTACTGGATTATTCCCGACATACGCATAAAGATTAAAATCACCACCTGCAAACCCAATCGGGTCTTCACTGATAAACCTACCGGTCTCAGCATCAAAGTATCTTGCCCTCATGTAGTATACGCCATTCGACTCACTCATTATACCATGCCTGCCCACAAATTTAAAGGGCTGAGAAAAGGTCTCTTGCTCATTCGCCAGCCTGCCAAAGGGGGTGTAGGCGTATCTGTTGACCATGTTCTGGCTCTGGTCTGTTATGGCTACGGTGCTGCCAATAGCATTGTAATGGTAGGCATAGGTCTGATTGGAGGGAGTTACAATGGCAAGCAGACCGAGGCCATGGATATAGTAGCGGATAATCGTGTTCGAACTATCCGCTTCTGCCAGCAGGTTACCGGCAGGGTCATAGATATAACGAGTCTCCGTTCCGCTTTCTCGATCCTGTATAAAAACTTTTTTCCTCACGCCAAGACGCCAAGATCGCCAAGAAGAAACAGTATCTTTTCCTTAATTTCTTTCCTCTGCGTTCTCTGCGGCTCTGCGTGATTACTTCTTTACAGATGCAGCAGCATCAATCAATTGATTAACCGCCCATTTTTGGTCAAATTCCCTAACTTCCCTTCATACTCACTCTATGGTTACACTTAAATCAGATCCACCATTTGCCGAAAATCCCGGTTTCAGGGTAATGGTGTTTCCGGCTTTGAAGGTAACGACGGCTCCGCTATCAACTATGTAGGCAGGCCCCGATGTTATTGAATTTGTCGCCCGGTACTCTTTTATCATGCCTGAGTTTATTGTCTTATTTGCCAATACCAAATCGGACTGTATTTGGTTCGGATGTGTGCCGGCAAGATATTCGTCATAGTTCGATACACCATCATAATCGGCATCTTCATTTGCGTTATTCGAGAGCGGGTTGAGGCCATATGTCACCTCCCAGCCATCAGGCATACTGTCGGAGTCGGTATCACTGTTGTTGGGGTCCGTGCCATTGGCAACTTCCGTCGTGTTATTAAGCCCGTCTCCATCATCATCGAGGTGGCCATTCTCAATAGAGATTTTCGATACAATGTTACCCGCTTCATCATAATCGTAGATAATCGATTTACCATCCGATTGAATAACTATCCCTAAACGATTCAGGTCGTCGTATGTGTAGGTGGTCGTGGTTTGGACGGCTAATACTGGTGTGAGCGAAAGGCAACAAACCATAAAGATGATGCTTAACAGACATGAAGTTAGTTTGTAATCAGGTATATTTAGCATTCTGTTTTTCCCTTTATTATTTGTTAAAATAATATTTAACTGTAGATTTATTTACGAGGTTAATAGAGTTAATTGGTAGCCCTAAGACCCCAATTCATTAACGTAGGTCGTCAGAACAACCCTAGTAAACAGATTAATCCACACTTAAGCAAAAAGATTAAAATTCCACTTGCAAAACATTTGGATAAATTGTATCAAGAGAAAATACCAGGTCTCTTATCTTGTTTTATCTTTATTCTGATATATTTTTCCAGTTCAGTTTGAAAGTCGTAATGAAGCGTTTTTGGAAAAAATGAACGTTTGTCCTTTATTGTATTTGCAATTAATGTAGCACATTTTCTTTTATTTTTTCTTTTGTAAATAAGCAGGAGAATTCTCCTGCTTTGAAACGGCATTATTAAAGACCTAACATTATTCCAAGGAACATTTTTTCCTTCTATATAAATACCGTCTTCAGATATTTCATAATTTCTTACTGTTAGTATCATAAAAACTATGAATATAAATGTTAACAAAGTCAGCAAAAGATATATTACAGTAAAAAAAGTAATACCAGAAGCACAAAGACCATATATGGCGACACACATTAGGAGTAGCACCATAACAATACCAACACATAGCATCAACCTATTTATTGCAATAATTTTTCTGTTGGAGCATAAAAGCTCTTTTTTTACTTCCGTTGTCATGGTTTCTCCTGTTGACCAAACTCATATAACCTAGTTCCTGTCACCTGGCTATAGATAGCTCCTCCGCTTCCATATCCTAGACTAGTTGTACTGCCGACATAACCATCTCCATAATTAATTTCGAATTGGCCTCCAAAACCTTCAAAAATTGCACCGCCAGTTTGCCCGCCAGCACCACGAAGTTGATAAATCGTTTCTGCGTTAGTTTGAGAAAAATCAACGACCCCAGCTACAGTTGCACCAAAGTTTCTACTGACACCTGGTCCATATCCAACTGTTCCAGTAACTCCAGAATTTCCTTGATCATCCCTTACGTATTGGGCACCAAGAGTAAGAGAATGATTAAAAATTGTAAAAGTAAAGGAAAATCCTATACCCCAAGTATCAAGCCCACTTGGATCAGTTAATAGAACCGGATTATTCTGCACATACGCATAAAGATTAAGATCACCGCCTGCAAACCCTATCGGATCTTCAGAGATAAAACGACCGGTCTCAGCATCAAAGTACCTTGCCCGCATGTAGTATAGGCCGTTTGGCTCAACCATAATACTATACCTGCCCACAAATTTAAAGGGCTGAGAAAAGGTTTCCTGCTCATTCGCCAATCTGCCAAAGGGGGTGTAGGCGTATTTGTTGACCATGTTCTGGCTCTGGTCCGTTATGGCTACGGTACTGCCGATAGCGTTGTAGTGGTAGGTATAGGTCTGATTGGAGGGAGTCACCGTGGCGAGCAGACCAAGGCCATGAATATAGTAACTGGTAATAGTACCAGTGTTGTCCGCCTCTGCCAGCAGATTGCCGGCAGCGTCATAGATATAGCGGGTCTCCGTTCCGCTTTATCGACTCTGTGTAAAAACTTTTTTCCTCACGCCAAGGCGCCAAGATCGCCAAGAAGAAACAGTATCTTTTCCTTAATTTCTTTCCTCTGCGTTCTCTGCGGCTCTGCGTATTGACTTCTTTACAGATGCAGCATTATCAATCAATTGATTAACCGCCCATTTTTGGTCAAATTCCCGAATTAACCTTTGTTCTCACTCTATTGTTGCACTTAAATCAGATCCACCATTTGCTGAAAATCCCGGTTTCAGGGTAATGGTGTTTCCGGCTTTGAAGGTAACGACGGCTCCGCTATCAACTATGTAGGCAGGCCCCGATGTTATTGAATTTGTCGCCCGGTACTCTTTTACCATGCCTGAGATTATTGTCTTATTTGCCAATACCAAATCGGTCTGTATTTGGTTCGGATGTGTGCCGGCAAGATATTCGTCATAGTTCGATACACCATCATAATCGGCATCTTCATTTGCGTTATTCGAGAGCGGGTCGAGGCCATACGTCACCTCCCAGCCATCAGGCATACTGTCGGAGTCGGTATCGCCATTGTTGGGATCAGTGCCATTGGCAACTTCCGTCGCGTTATTGAGCCCGTCACCATCATCATCGAGGTGGCCATTCTCAATAGAGATTTTCGATACAATGTTACCCGCTTCATCATAATCGTAGATAATCGATTTACCATCCGATTGGATAACTATCCCTAGACGATTCAGATCGTCGTATGTGTAGGTAGTTGTGGTTTGAACAGCTAATGCTGGTGTGATCGTAAAGCAGAAAGTGATAAAGACGAGGACTAAGGGTAAATTAAATTTTACTTTCATAGCAATGCCTTTCTTAAATAATTTTGACCATAGGCTATTCTTAAAATAGTCCCTATTTTCTACTTTGTCTTGTCCCTGTTTATCTTAATTACTTGTGGTTGGTGGTTTCCACTTTTCCCAAGCAGCATTTCCATGAGCAGTCAACTCAAACCAGTATTCTTCTTCACTAGAAACTATGTCATTTATTGTAGAAGTTGGTATCAAAACTCCCTTCTCGCGATCATAGATTAGCTGCTGAACAAATGAGCGCCTCATCAAACGGTTAAGTGAAGATACAACTTCCTCAATTGCAAAATCATGAGGCCAAAATTCTCTCCAGCCAATACAACCACTGTCGTTTAATATTTTAGTAATTGAAGATACTTGCTCTATATCATGCCGTAACACATCAACTATGAACATATCTATATCAGAATCATTACTCATATTAAATTCCTTCAATTTGATAAATCTCCATCCCTTGGTTTATAATAAGGTCGGAAATGATCATCAACAACTTTCCCTTTATCATTAACAAGCTTATGGCGCACAATTTTCTTACCAGTATATTTATTTACGTAAACTTCTTGAATGCTTATCCCGGATTTGCGTGACCCTTTTCTAGTTGATTTCTCGGTATGAACCGAAACTCGCTCCCATCCAATTGCTTTGTTATATTTATTCCCAATGAAGATTAAAGAGTCTCTAATAGGAAATATTGATAGATCATCTATTGTTTTTAAAACTCTATTAAAAATGCTTGCTTTGTCACCATCTCCTCCCTGTTCACTCAATCCCAACGGATCAATCAGCAGTACTGGATTATTCCCAACATATGCATAGAGATTAAAATCACCGCCTGCAAACCCAATAGGGTCTTCACTGATAAACCTACCGGTCTCAGCATCAAAGTATCTTGCCCGCATGTAAAACAGACCGTTCGATTCTGCCATAATACCATACCTGCCCACAAATTTAAAGGGCTGAGAAAAGGTCTCTTGCTCATTCGCCAGCCTGCCAAAAGGGGTGTAGGCATATTTATTGACCATGTTCTGGCTCTGGTCCGTTATGGCTACGGTGCTGCCAATAGCATTATAGTGGTAGGTATAGGTCTGATTGGAGGGGGTTACCATGGCGAGTAAACCAAGACCGTGAACATAGTAGCGAATAATGGTGTTCGAACTATCCGCCTCTGCCAGCAGGTTACCGGCTGCATCATAGATATAGCGGGTCTCCGTTCCGCTCCTTACGGCCCTTAACCGGTCCCCGATACCGTTGTAGGTAAAGGTATCGGTACTGCCTACACCGACCAGACGATGCTCATAATCGAAGGTGTAGGAGGTGCCACCCTTTCCCGACAGCTGCCCCTCATTGTCGTGGCTAAAACTTGTCGTGCCCGCTGTCAGCAGTCGGTTCTTCTGGGTGTTGTAGGTATAGGCGATGTTCTCTATCGGTATCACGGTCGCCAGGGGCTCATCCTTTACCGTCTGGGTCCGGTTGCCGTTGCCGTCGAGGGTGAAATTATACGTTGATATAACTGAGGAGTCAGATTTCCTGTTTTCAAGAGAGGTCAACCTATCGGCGTTGTCATAGCCATAGGCAGTTGTTGTGCCGTTGAAATTGGTTAAACCCGTTAGCCGGCCAGCTGCGTCATAGGTGTAGGTGGCTGTCTGACTCAGCCAGTTGGTCACGGTTTTGAGTCGGTTGAGGGCGTCATAGGTATAGGTAACCGTCTTGTTTCCCGGATAGGTTATCTGAGTCAGATTGTTTGCCTCGTCATAAGCGTAGGTGACCGCAAATCCGTTCGCGTCGGTAGTAGTGGTCAACCGGTGTATGGCGTCGTATGTGTAGGTCGTTGCCCCCACCGAATCTGTCATCGATGTCAGGTTGTCGTGCTGGTTGAAGACAAAGTTGGTTTCGCTCAAATCGGGATAGGTGATCTTCTTCGGTTTACCGGTTGGGGTGTATGCATAGGTTATGGTGTTGCTATTCCGGTCTGTTATATTAGACAACCTGCCCGCATCATCGTAGGTTGATACGGTTGATCTGCTCAGCGGATCTGTCCGGCTAGTTACCAGGCCGCTATCCTTATAATTAAAAGCCGTCGTTGCACCCACCCGGTCTGTCAGAGAGTTCATCAGGCCGACAGGATCATAGCTATAGGTGACCGTAGGATGACTCGCCGTCTTTGTGGTCTGGGGATTGCCGTTGGTGTCATAGGTAATGGTTGTAGCAATGCTTCTGGCATCGGTAGTAGTATCCACCTGACCATTCGCGTAGTAGGTCGCACCGATTGAGTTGCTTACGGCGTCGGTGGTTGAGGTGAGGTGGTGCTCAGCATCGTACCCAAACTGTGTGGTGTGATTGAGCGGATCGGTGACCGATGTCAGCCTGAATTGACCGTCATAGGCGTTAACGGTAACCTGATTGAGGGCATTGGTAACGTTTGTCAGGTTGTGGTTGCCGTCATAGAGAAAGGTGGAGACGTTATCTCTCGGGTCGGTTGTCTTCACTATGTGGTTCTCTCCATCAAAATCATTTGTGCTTTTGTACCCTAAAGCATTTTCAAGACCGATTGTCCTGCCTTTGTCGTCAAGGTGATAGATGATCTGGTTCCCATCCGGATCCTCCTCCGCATTTCTGAAACCGGAGAAGTAGAAGTTATAGGTCACCGTTCCTCCCCCGTCCCTTGGGACCGTCTGGGTGTTCACTCTGTCTAGGGTGTCGTAGGTGTTTGTGGCGGTCGTTATCCCGAGGGGATTCTGCAGCGACGTCATTTTGTGATTAGAATCGTAACCGTAATTCCAGGTTTTGCTATCGAGGTCGGTAACGCTTACCATGTCTCCACTGCCGTTATATGAGTAGGATACTGACCGAGCAGTCGAGTCTGTTACGGTGCTGATACGGTCTCCATTATATGAAAGACTCAGCGTACGGCCAAAGCTGTCCTGCACCGAGCTCAGCTTTGATCCGCTATAGGTAAATGAGAGGGTATTGCCGTCTATGTCTGTCCAATCCGCAATACGGTCATTTGAGTCAAAATCTAGTTGTGTACCGAAGCGCTCCTCTAAGCGAAAGGTACCGTTCCCATTGTCGATTAATTTGGTCGTAATGCCGGGAGGTGGAGAGTAGGTGCCGTCTGGAAGTTTAATAAATTCGACAACATTACTGCCAAGGTGGACGGATACCGCGTTATCAATCAACTCGTCAACCGCCCATTTGTGGGCAAGTGCCATGATCGTCCACCCCTTAACGTTGTCCTCATTTTTCATGAGGTCTAGTGCTACGTACAGATCGGTGATGAGGGCGGCGGAGTCTATCGGCTTTCTCTCCCCCAGACCGGGATCTCCGTGGCTGACTCGATCCAGGTAGATATCGTAGTTGTGGGTCCATCCGTAACCGAGTGACCGGTCTGAATTATTCATTCCACTGTTATAGGAGCGGGCAAATGCAAGGCCGAGGGGGGGAGAGCCTCCCAAGGAAATATCGGTACGGTCATAGAGATATTCACCGCTGGTCATGTCCACCGGGTCCTTAGACTTAGGAGTGGGAATGGAGGCTTTCCTGCTTACGGGAGTAACATTTACCTGAGTGGTATGATTGACAGCAGGTGGAGAAACATACCCAGTATTACCTCCATACCCACCATTATATCCTCCGGAAATTATCATTCCAAGAGAACTATTTCCAAATCTTCGTATATAACCGGTTCCTTGCCACTCGCCCAGCCCAAGCTGACCATCTTCCGGGAGAAAAAGGGTACGGCCTTGGTTTATATATGATTGAAGTTCATTCAGTTGAGATGAGGAGTAATTTATCAGCTGGTTTTTAATAGAAGACAACCAGTTCCCATTATCTGCAAAGAATATCTTTTTCCCGTTTGCATTGGCAATCTGAAAGAGTTTTATCGTAGATGCGGCAGGATTGACTAAACCGGACAACTGTTCCAACACTCCGTGTTCAAAAGTGCTGCTAATACTCGCGGTAGAATTAAAGTGAGCATACTTGTCGCTGGCTATATTGTGTCTGGAGATAATACTGCTCACATTGTTACGTACATCTACGTAATAGCCGGCCTCCTGCGCCATCAATCCTACAGTATGATGCGGGATATCTATGGTATCAGCCAACTCTTCGAGAAGAGACCCAGCAAGATCCGTTTCATAGAGCCATGTCAGGCCCATGATGTTCAACCCCTCTCCAAGGACCTGCTCAGAGGTATCTGATAACCCCTGGTTCAGATAATTATCGAGCTCTTTCTGTCGCTTTTTTATCACCCCATCTGACATTCCACCAAATTGGGAAACAATGGCATACGTAGAACCGCTTTCTACCTTATATACAGATGTTTGATCAGTATAAGTTCCTCCATTATTTGCATAGGGATTGTCTATTGTGATTGTAAGATCATATGTATTGCCCGGTGTAGTGGTGCTACCGGTCGCGACTACTAAACCGTCCAGTCTCAATTCGGGTAGATGAGTACTGTTGTAGGTGAGGGTCAGACGTTTTCCTGCGATCTCAGGAACATCAAATGTATGATTAAATCCCGTACCCTCATGCGTAATGTTTATTGTGGCAATGTATGATGCTGGGATGTCACTCCATACCTGTGTATTCGTAGTGGTAAAAGGGAGAGAGGTCTGATACTGGTCAATATTGGTTTGCACAATAGTTCTCCTCCCAATAATGTCTTTCATATCTTTGTTGGGATGTTGGCTTTTTATCTGGTTCACAAAATTGGTGGAATATTCCTTCAGCTTATTTGCCAAGCCTGTTTCGTTGAGGTTTTGGACATAGTCACTCCCCACACTGGCACCCGATGTTGCCGCGCTGATGAGGGTGTTCCTGTTATAGCCAAGGGTCTGTCCGATATCAATCTTAGCAGGCTCAGCATAGGACTTAAACGCCGGGTCGAAAAGGTAGTCCGCGCTATTAATGGTGGCCTTTACCCAGATTCTGTCCATATCTAAGGTACCATCTCCCAACAAATTGGTATTCGGGATACCTCCTGAAGGAATAACCGAGCCAACAACTTGCGCACCACCATCGGCACCGATCCAATTTATCATCTGAGCTCCCGGTATTGTCATGGTGCCGTATACGAATTGCGCGGAATATCCGCTAACGTGCAACAGCTCAACCATCAGGGAGGCCTGGTCAAAGTCATTCCCCCTGCCATCCAGGTAGGTCTTGGTAGCCCCTTTCTTTAACCCGAAATAGGGGACATAGTCTATGTTGTTGTGTACATAGTCGTAGATCAATTTTGGATCGTGTTGCAAAGCGCGCGCGAGTTCGGTAATTTCGGGAGTGGCTGCATGTGAAGATTCTGCTACCGCTTCGATACCCCGTATGCTCTTCCCCATTTTGCTGTTGTAATAGGCATCAGCCTCAGCCGGGGAGATGGGATCTGCCGTACTCATAAGCCAGCCGGGACCAGCAATAGAGTAATAGGGTTCTCTCGGTGGAGTAAAGTGAGAATTCCATCTTGCTATACCATTTGAGATACGGAGTTCGTCAATGTCACCATGCATATATCTTGAACCTCCGGAGTCTAAGCCCAATCTCAGTTCTCCGGAACATGAGACTAAAGAACTGTCTCTTCCACCGGCAGACAATGTTAACTCCCTCCCATCAACGAATGCTTTCAACGTTGATCCGTTTCTGACAAGGGCGATATGATACCACCTATCCGCTTGTGGGTCCCAAGTCCATCTATTGATACTACCCATTACGTTAAACTCAATCTCTTTATTCAGGTGATTAAAGATTACATTGAGCCAATCATTATAGCCGGTACTGGAGCTGAGGAGTCCTGAAGAGAGATTAATATCTGAAATCCTACACCAAAAGTCTATCGTAAAGTCTCCTGTTCCAAAATCCCAATCGGCGTTGTCCGGTATAGATAAGAAATCCCCACTACCGTCAAACAGGGCACCTGAACCTCCGAGCTTGCTTTGGAAAGTTGATATCTTTGCGTCTCCATGAGCAGTTACTGTATGCCCCTGACTGGAGCTATCAATAAATAGTTTTGATCCATCGGTACCATCGAAATGAAGTAAAAGTTTGGTATGAGCGCCTTGTGCAAAACCAACCTTGTTGACAACTACAAACCCCACAGTTAATGCAACAATTGTTATACTTAACAATCTCGTTAATTTTACTATCATTTTATCTCTACCTTTCTTAAAGTAATGACCTTAATTAAGAATACATTTACTGTAACAAGGGCTTGTAATTCATTTATTGATTGGTCTACTCATTCTCACTTTTAAATACGCTACTTCTCTTTAACCTAACATTCGCCTTATACTTTTCCACCCCTCCTCTTGTTCAAATTTCACTGTTCTCATCTTTATTCGTCTAGTACATTATCAAGTTTTGCCAGTTTCTCATTTGGATGTGTGGTGGAGATTGCGAGGAACATCTCCTCAAGAGCTGTCTGCCGATCTGTTAAAGAGGTGAGTGCATTTCTGAGTTGCTCATTTTTAGCCGTAACTGTATCGTTTTCTGTTTTAAGTTCTTTTACTGCCTCAATTAGGATTCCCAGTAAAGCGTTGTATTCTACATATTTGCCATCGTGTCTCCCCTCTTTATAGTGGCCATCGAGCTTATCTTCTTTTTTACGGTTTTTGGGTTCACTGAAATTACTAACCAGATACGGGAAAACCGCTTCAACTTCTTGAGCAATTACTCCATAGTGTGTTTTATCATCAAATCCGGTAGTTCTATCAACAGAACCATTTTTCCACTTGTATTGAACACCCCGAATCTTCATGATACCATTGAGTGCTTTTGTAATAGTTTTAATGTCTTTTTTCCAGCTACGGTCGGAAGCACTCCAGATCGTAGTACCTCCAGCGCTTCCATTTACATAAAATTTCATAGGTGGATTCGCTGTCCCGATACCGACGTTGCCGCCAACTGGATTAATAACCACAGGTGCACCTGTATAATTGCCATATGGATCTATATACAGGGCATTGCCATAGTTTGGTGATCCGATATGAACTATGTCTGTAGTCGGATCTCTGTAAACCATTCTGCCACTGGCAGAAAACCCTCCTCCATTATCAGAATAGATCGCTGATCCTTCAGGGAGTGTAATGTTCCCGTCTACCGATAACTTTGTTCCAGGGCTCGTTGTCCCGATGCCGACGTTACCACCTGTTTTCACATGCAAGCCATCAACTCCATACACAAAACTAACGTTATGTGCAAAGCAAAACGCAACGGCTAATGTAATAACTCCAGTACGTATTAATTTTTCCAGTTTCAGTATCATTCTATTTCTACCCCTCTCTTCCGTAAAAAAAGTGATAATTTGCCACGAAGATGCCAATTCGTTGCACTGTTATAAATCTTGTTGTGTTTATAATCTTCGTTAAGGTTTCGGTACTGATACATTGTTAAAATATATACTAACCTCCTGAAGTTAGCAATCTGTAGAATGACAGAGGTTTTGAGCCACATTACGTAGATATGAAACTCTTACCAAAGTTAAAACCAGATCATAGGGAATTATTTAGAAATGTAATGTTGCTTAACAAAGTGACCAACAAAAGTCAAGTAATATTTTAATATTTAAGTATTTATTTATAGGTAAGCTCAAATTTACTTCATCCCTCTGTCAAAAGCAAGAAACTAATGAGAAGTAGACGTTGTTATTATATATGTCCTGTTAGTAACCACAGATTAAAAGCAAAGCTTGCTAAAGTACAAATACAATGCCAATATAGCAGTAAATAATGTTTTGGCTGTAGCCCCTTATACTGTTGATAGTTACTTGATTTAATGAAATTCCCAACATATAAAAATGTTATTAACTAATAACATTTTTTGTTATTTGTTAATAACAAATAACAAAATCAAGGCTATACTTGTCTTCTATCCTTATCATAAGGAATAATATAAGGTGCTATCCAGTGACAATAAACAGCTTGATATAGACACTACATTCGATAAAGTAAAGAGACTGATTAAAGAGGAGAAAGATATTAATATTAATGGAAACTAGTACTGGTTGCATAGCACATCAAATGGTTTGTGGACATAATTCTTTCCTGACAAAAAGCGTGGGGAAGATTCGTTGGATGCAATTGGTATATTACCAGGATTTAGAGGGATCCTTTGTCATGATCATTGGAAGCCTTATGATAAATTCGGCAGTAAACATGTGCTGTGTAAAACTCATCACTTGAGGGAATTAACGAGGGTATGGGAGGATGATGGACATCAGTGGGTAAAAAAAAATGAAAGAGTTGCGGGAAGAGGCGAGCCATGTGGTTAACAATGCGGACGGTTTGTTAGAAGCTGATGGGTCTGAGAAATATTTGCAAAAGTAGAGAACTATGGTAGTAAAAGCGGAAGTTGAGTGTCATACGCCTGATGAAACTGAACGTAAAGGCAAGAGGGGGAGTATAAAGAGAATAAAAGCGCGTAATCTGTTGGAGCGTTTAATAGAGTATGAGGACGATGTACTCCGGTTTATGTATAACAAGATAGTTCCTTTTATGAATAATTTGGGTAAAAATGATATTAGGATGACAAAGGTTCAGCAGAAAATATCTTGATTTTTTGTTTCCATGGAAGGGGCAAGGTTAGAACGTTTGATTCCCAATCAAGAACTCAATTATGGGGAAAACTAAAAAAACCGCTGTTGTCAAATTGTAGTCAAAACGTAGTCAACTCCAACGGAATCAGTCGGTCTCAACCGGAATCAGCAGAAAAAGAAATAAAGTATAAGTCTTTTGGTATTATGGTGATAGCGACATAACAGACACGATATCGGGCACTTATATATTTTGTAAAAAATACCCTTTCTACGAATGCCATTCAAACGCTCTCCCAACTGAGCTAATCCCCCACTTGTTATGTAAGCTTATGATATGCAATATCTTAGGATTATAATAATTAGCAAAAATGAACAGAAAAGTCAAGGATTTTCCCTAATTGTAGTAAACTCGAATTTATGATCTAACATATTTACAACACTGTTTCATCTTTCAACTTTTTTTCTGGACAGTCATAAGATACACCATTCTCAGTCACAACAAATAGGAATAGAGTAGTTACTGTTGTCACCACTCTCTCTTTTACGTCACTTCGGATAATTCTGATTTTTACTATCCCTTTGAGGTCACGGTACCAAACCTAAATAAACATATCTTTTCTATGACCCATCATAGAACTTGAAACTTTTCTAAAAATCTACACTCTTGAAACAAGAAAACAGATAATGTTTTATTATTGACGATTATCAAATCGGAGGAGATAATACCCCGAACCTTCGCAATAAACTTGTTGTACGTGTTAATTCTGTTCATAGAAATTAACACAAAAGACACTCGAAAAAGGGTTGTGTATATTCATGAAATTAAAAAGAGCTACCAGTGATATCAAAATGAAAGTAACCGTAGCCGCAAGGAATATCCTTGTTATTGTACTCATGTTATTTTTGACTTCCTGTTCAAATCTTAGCAGAAACAAAGAGCTCCATATCTCCCAAAAAGGGGAGATACAAAAGCTGAAGAGCGAGATTTCTGAAAAAACTAAGAGAGTGAAACAACTTGATAGATCGGTAGCTGATCTTCGAGAAAAGATTGCAAGAGTTGACGATGCTCACAAAAAGTTGCAAAAAGAGCTTGCGTTTAGTGCTGAAGAGAATCGTCATCTATCAGAATCTGCTGATAATCTCCGCTTCGAGTTACAAATACGGGAGAGTCAATATAGTGATGTTTTAGCAAAAGTGGAAAAAGAGAGAGCTGAAATGGAGGATTTAGAAGAGCGGTATGCTTTCGTCCTATCGGGACTAAATGATGAGAAAACGAAGGTTCGGGATCTAGAGAAAGAGATAAAGAGGAGAAGTGAGGAAGTGGAGAGTATCCTGGGTCTTATTACTGTTGAAGATAAACCGTCCGCTCACTATTTACAGAACAGTATTGACGATTTTAAGCAAAACTTACCCGAAGGTAGTATGCTCTATAATATCCCCAAAACCATGACAAAGGGTGATATTGATGTGGTTACCCTTGAATTGTCTCCAAGAAATGCTATTGATATATTAAAGTCAGAATTGTCTGAGCGGGAGGGTGTTCCAATAGAAAAAATTGAAGCTGAAGTCATTAAAGTTTCCGATCTCATGGTTGCAACCCTTGATGGCACCAGCGGAATCAGTGTCCGCAGTTTACATGATTCAAATATCAAACCTATTTCCGATATTGATCCAAATATCTGGCGGTGGGAAATAGAGGCAATAAAAGAGGGATTACAAAAGCTTTATCTTCAAGTAGGGGTAGTATTATCAATAAGTGGTAAAGATAGGGTTCGCAATGTGCTGGATGAGCCTAGGGAGATAGTAGTAAAAGTTTCCGGAGCGAGGAGCTTAACCAGTTTTTTCAAGAATAACTGGCAGTTTCTCATACAAATTGTGGTAATTCCCTTGATAATATTTATCTGGGAACAGTACAAAAAGTTTAAACGTAAAAGAATATCTGAAGAAATTTCCAATAAACAAGGAGATGTTGGTAGTTCGTAATTAAGTAACAGCTTCAGATAAGATCAAAATCGCAACTAAAAACCCCTAGAAAGTCCATTAATCTATCAAACCCTCTCTACAAACACCCTTACCCTTATAAATAACCGCAAGATTCCTTCAGATGTTCAGGTCATATTTAAATGCTCTCTTGCCTCATCCTTTAGTAAGGTGATATTTATTCTAAGGGTTCTCACACCACAAAATGAAGACTATTTTGAGCAGTATTGTTCCAGCCTCCAAATCTAAGCAATAAAGATTTTTTTCTGTTGTCATAGTTTGTCATATTGACATTTATCAAGAAATACAGTATTGGTACCATTAAGTAACTCAAGAATTGGGATATTCTAAATGATAAATACGCATCTGATAATGGTTTTCGGATAAAATCCGGTAAAAAATTGAGCAAGAAAAGTCCTCAGCGCCTTTTGTCCGTGGATAATTGAAACCAAGATTTTGTTTCCAGTAAAACCGAATTGGTTTTAGTATATATGCTAAAACTCTCAGATAAATAGTACACCATTTTCATGTTTTAGCGTCTGTTTCTTTTCTGATAAGTATCAAAATATTCAGAGCGACAGTGACTCTAAGGAGCTTTGTATGATGGGTGGCCCTAAAAAAAAAGACTCAGATACAATTCGCAGAAAAATCATGCGTCACTATCTTGTCTGCGGATTACTCACACTCACTATTTTAGTAATAGACATATCCATACCACTTGGTGTGGCTGCTGCAATCCCCTACATTGCAGTTGTATTATGGTCTTTTTCAAGTCCTAACAAAAAATTTACCCTTCTCATGTCCATCATCTGTTCACTGCTTGCCATTGCCGGATTTTTCTTTTCACCTCCCGGTGGTGAATTGCGGGAAGCGATTATCAATCGCGGGTTGACACTGTTTGCCATCTGGATAGTCCATTTCCTTGTATCACAAAAAAGAGAGCTTGATCGGAAATTGTTGCATGGTTTATTGCCAATTTGCGCCTCATGCAAGAAAATCAGGGATGATAAAGGTTACTGGAATCAGGTCGAAGCATTTATCAAAGAGCATTCCGAAGCCACTTTCAGCCACAGTGTATGCCCGGAATGTGCAAAAAAATTGTATCCAAAACTGTATGATAATATCTTTCCGACAGATCCAGGAGGAATGGAGTCTCAAGAGAAGTGATCGGTTAAGGGTATTCTCATCTGACACTTGTTTTCGGATAAAAATCCGGTATAAAATTGAGCGAGTAAAGTCCTCGGCACCTTTTGTCCGGGTATAACTGCAACCAAGAATTGGTTTCAAATAAAACCGACAAACAAATCGGTTTTAATATATTACTGAGTTAACTATTTCCCCATTTAATAGTGAGAGGTAGGGTTGAAACGACCCATGACACCCCTATTGTTGGCACAATAGTATGAGATGACTAAGCGTTTTTCCAATTATTTTTGCCGCCTCTTCATCGGTCGTTAGGAGTAAATAGCTATCTGTTTCTGAAAATGGTTCAAGTGTTCCCACATCTGTATCATTGAGCATAGCGATTACCCGATCAATATCGGTATTATATCTCTTCCATTTTCTTGTTGGTTTGGCATTTATCCTAATTTTTATGTGGGGTGGATAGATTACGTTAATTGATTCATCTCCTACGGTAGGGTTTATCTTGTATATGAGGCTAATTTTTGGGTTTAAGTTCTTTAGTTTTATCACTTCAGTGAAATTTGTTTGTGCTGTTGCTATTGATTTATTGTCTCGGCTACCCTTTGCTATTTTAATATCTCCTTTTTCAATTATCATCAAATCTTTGTTTAATATCTTCACTCTGTATTTTTCTTGTTTGGTGCCTAACATTTGTTTGCCAACTAATTGAGCTGAGAAATGGGTCGTAATACCTGTATCTACCGGTATATTTGTTTCCAGATAGGCAATCAACTCTTCCATCGTTGGCTTTTTGTGTGCTGTAACCGAAGAGGTTATAAACATAGTAATAACGATAAAAGAAAAACTAATTACACTTCTTATCCGTTTCATATAATTAAGAGGTCTCACATCAAATTTCAAATAGAACTCATAATTCAATATCCTTAATGAGTTGTTACACTACTGTTTGTCCTTCTGCAATTTTCTGTTCTTTTCTATAACCTTTTCAGCTATTTCATTTTTGTATGCGTTCACTTTATCCCTCGTTTCCGGAAATTTAGTCCCCAAGATCTGTGCTGCTAAGATAGCAGCATTTGTCGCACCTGCCATTCCAATAGCCATTGTAGCAACCGGTATCCCGGATGGCATTTGTGCTATTGAAAGGAGAGAATCCATTCCTCCCAAACTATTCGTTTGCATAGGAACACCAATAACTGGCAGAGGCGTTGATGCAGCAATAACTCCTGCAAGGTGTGCAGCACCGCCAGCCCCTGCTATAATCACTTCCAATCCTCTACTGACTGAATTGAGAGCATACTCATGTGCTAAATTGGGTGTACGATGGGCTGAAATGATCTCCATCATATACCCAATTTCAAACTTCTCCAACATCTGAGCAGCCTTTTTCATAACTTCCAAATCAGAATCACTGCCCATTATAATCCCTACCAATGGCTTATTCATATGAAAACCCCATAAAAAAATTTGATCATTCTCTAATTAAAATTTTCCTTATCAACCTCTATCTCTCTATTGGTGTAACCGGAGAGGGTCAAAAATTTAGTAGTTCAGATTAATACAACAATCTAGACACAATTCTTCACTATGTCCCATACTGTCGTAGACTCGCAATTGAACCATCAACAACAGCCGCACCCAATAGAGCCAGATTATTAAATACATTTACCAATTTGTCAAGTGCTCATATCGGTTTGTGGCAAACAAAGTAATCCTTTTCTGTCGTTTAACATCTTATTTATCGATGGAGACATTGTTAAATTGAATATTGTTCAATTATAACGGCTACTTATGATTACCCACCTCCACCTTCCAAGAGTGATAAATGGTAATGTAACACCCCTAAAAAGAAAGACTCTCACTGCCTTTATTTTACATATAGTCAAGAATAACCAGTTGATATTTCACATCTGTTATATTATGATTTGAAATTGTAATTCTCTTTTGAAAAGAGATCACGAGTATTCAGCATAGTTTTCTGGAAGCTGTGAATGTATTGGATGTCCTATTGATAGTAGTTATACTCATTTGGTAATGGTTTTTGGAAAAAATCTGGTATAAAATTGAGATGACATAACTGCAAACAAGATTTGGTTTCCAGGAAAACCGAAAATCAAACAAGAATTCATGGAGTTTAGATGGATAAAGTCATGGTATCTGCATGTGTTATGACATTTAATAATGTTGATCAGATTGAAGATTGTCTGAAGAGTGTAACGTGGGCAGATGAAACGGTTGTCGTGGACTCGTTCAGTACCGATCAGACTATTGATATATGCCGCAAATATACGGATCGGGTATATCAGAGAAAATGGCCGGGATTTAAGGACCAGTCAAATTACACCATGAACCTTGCTCAATACGAATGGATCCTTTTCATGGATGCTGATGAGAGGATTACTCCAGCGCTCTACCGTGAGATTCAATCACATCTTAATGACACCTCTTCCAACTGGAGTGGTTTCTATTTCCCTAGAAAGACCTTCTATTTGGGAAAATGGATAAATCATGGCGATTGGTACCCTGCTTATGATCTCCGCTTGTACCGGAAAGATAAGGGGTGTTGGGTAAAAGAGCCTCATGCAAAGATCAAGTTAGATGGAAAGGCAAAATATTTAAAGAACGACATGCTGCACTACTCTTATAAGAACCTCTCAGGCCAACTGAGCACGATTGACAAGTATACCGATATGAGTGCCAATGAAATGGAAAAGAGAGGTACCCGTTTTGTAACACTTCAGCTTGTCTTGAGACCTCTCTTTCGATTTATTAAGGGCTATTTCTTTAAACGTGGGTTTATGGACGGAGTTCCCGGTTTTGTTGCAGCAACAACAACCTCATTCTACGTCTTTATGAAATATGCGAAACTAAAAGAATTAAGATCTAGGTATTCAGATACTTAGTGCTTAAACGGAAACCCTCTGTTTGAACAAAAACGACTTAACATATATTACTTTTTCTACATTTAATTTTGGAAAGGAAACTAAAGAACGTTGAAAGTACTCATCTCAGATAAATTGTCTCAGGATGGCATTGATATACTAAATGCTGAAGATAACTTACAAGTTACTTACAAAGCTGGTATGAAACCAGAAGAGTTAAAAGAGGAAATACGTGAAGCTGAGGCCTTAATCATAAGATCTGCAACTCAGGTAACAAAGGATATTCTTGCTTGTGCAACAAAGCTAAAGATTATTGGAAGAGCAGGGATCGGTGTAGATAATGTCGATTGTAATGCTGCAACGGAGCGTGGAATTATCATTGTTAACACACCCAGCGGTAATGCGACAACAACAGCCGAACATACTATTGCTATGCTTATGGCTTTATCACGTTACATCCCTCAAGCAGATAAGAGTATGCATCAGGGATTGTGGGAAAAATCTAAATTTACTGGTACGGAAGTTACCGATAAGGTATTGGGTATTTTCGGGTTTGGTAATATTGGAAAGATTGTTGCTGATCGTGCGAAGGGGCTCAGGATGCGTGTCTTGGTCAGTGATCCCTTTTTAAACCCTGAGATTGCAGCTAAGTATGGTGTTGAGTTGGTTGAGCTGGATCAGCTTTGTAAACGCTCAGATTATGTTTCCGTCCACGTTCCGCTGAATGATTCAACCCGTAACTTAATTGATCAAAAGGCGATAGAGTCAATGAAGACAGGTGTTCGTATTCTCAACTGTGCGCGTGGTGGTATCATAAATGAAACTGCACTGGTTGATGGTTTAAATTCAGGTAAGATTGCAGGAGCTGCTGTCGATGTGTTTGAAGAGGAACCGCCAAAGAAAGACAATCCCCTCATACACCATGATCATGTTATTTGTACCCCCCATTTAGGAGCTTCTACTACTGAGGCACAAGTGAATGTTGCGGTACAAGTAGCAGAGCAGATCCGGGATTACGCAAAAACAGGAGAAATTAGAAATGGTTTGAATTTCCCTTCCGTCAGCGCCGAAGTGCTTAAGGTCTTAAAGCCTTATTTGACACTTTGCTCAAAACTAGGGGCGTTTCAGGGGCAAATTTATCAATCAAGTAGGGAAAAAGTCAATAAGTTAACTATTAGCTATACTGGAACAGTTACCGACTATGATGTTGGTGTTTTAACCTCAACTATTGTACATGCGTTTTTGTTTCAAATTCTTGATACGACGGTCAACTACGTAAATGCACTTAGTCTGGCGGAATCAAGCGGGATAGAGGTTGAAGAGAAACATATCCACCAGGTGCAAGATTACGCAAACCAGATAACGTTTACGGTACATGGTGAAGCAAAAAACAGTCTTATTGCAGGTGCACTGTTCGGGAAAACAAACCATCGATTTGTGCGCTTTAATGATTTTTATCTAGAGGTTGTTCCTGATGGTTATCTCCTTGTGATCCACAATAATGACCGACCTGGTGTCGTTGGGAAAATTGGATCCATCCTCAGTAATCACGAGATCAATATTTCACGTATGCATTTAACACTGGGAAATTCTCAAATAGATGGACAAAATTCAACCGATCCGAAAGAGGCAGTTATCTTTGTCAATATTGATCAACCTCCTGGAACAGCGGTTATCGAAGCGATGAATCAGTTAGATGATGTTATTTCGGTGTATCAGATTGCTTTAAATTAACAAATTCCGCAGAGTGTTGTTTGGTACCTCTCTCTCGTTGCAAAATTGCCGGGTAACGCTATTTTCAGGTCTGATATGGCTACCCGGCAACCTACAATTCTCAAATAAATAAGGTAAAGTTTTTCGTACAGCAAGCAATTTCTCTCCCCCTTTGCACGAGAGGCAATTGTCAGAAATCTTTTAGAAGGAGTTTTACTAAACCAATTGCATCAAACTTGTCTTCCACCACTTTTCTCTTCACCTCACTATTTTTTTCACAATATAACTTTTCATCGGTTTTCTTTGCTTCCTGTCCAAGTTCCATTGTGTTGACTTTTTCTTCTCCTGAAGAAAAGTTCTCTAATTTAATATTTCGCAATTTTGCTACCATCTCTATCCCCCCTTTTTATTTTATCCCTTTTAAGGATTACACAAAATTATTTACTTTGTTAATACAAGGTAATTTAGATAAAATTTGAAGGTTATCTCTAACGGTATTAACCCTCTTCGCTGATGAAAACAATTTCGAATGTAGGTGCCTGTACTGCTCCACAATTTCACTCTCTCCATATTGAATATTTTCATCGGCAACTCATGGTAAGCTCTTCATATGCACCTCCTCTGAAAGCAGTTTCTTTTGTTGTAGGTCTCTAAACAAAAACTCTACGGTAAATTATTAACGGCTCTCTTCATCACTGACTCAGCATCTGCCAATAGAAGTTCGCAATATCTGTGCCGAATACCAAAATATATGAAAATAAATTATAACTTCTTGCTAAGTATAAATAATTTCGTATCTTATGATTTTTGATATCTGAGTTTACTCCATCACTTTTCACAGTTGTTACTGGTCAATAACATTTTCTGTTATGGCTCTGTAACAAAAAATGATTTAGGAGATGGTCCTATTTGAACCGGAACAAGGAGATAGATAAGTCTGTTTGTTCCGGAAGGATAATTCAGAAATGATGACATAGTAAAGAGTGGAATGGTATACCCAAAAAAAATGATACTACTCCCAACTCATTAAAAGGTTATGTTTCCACACAATCAATCCATGATTGAGAAATCAACGCATGCCCTACGGATGATGGGTGTACACCATCAGGAGCCCAATGCTCTGGAGGTTTCTTGTTACAAGACTCTGTAAATATTTTGTCCAATGGTACCAATTTGGTATCGTATTCAATGGCAAGTTGCCGGACCACGTTAATTTTTGGATTTAGATCGTCTCTCCATTGATTACTACCAAGTGAGAGCAAAAAAGGTTCGCAGAGGATAATCTGAGCATCCAACTCTTTTCTCACACGTTCCAATAATACTCGATACTCCTTCTCAAACTGTCCCACTGAGGTTTCCATTGTGTTATTAATGCCAACTAAGATGGAAATCCAATCAGGCTGCAAAGAAATACAATCAGAGTCCCAACGATTAACGAGATCCCTTGTCCGGTCTCCACTTACTCCACGATTTAAAAATGTCAGATTGTATTGTGAATACTTAGCGGATAACCAAAGTGACGTAAGCATAACATACCCGTTCCCTTGGCTTGTGGGGTCTGCTCTATTTCGTTCACAATCCGTTATACTGTCACCCTGAAAAAGGATGGTGTCGTTCTCCTTGAAAACAATATCCATTTATGTTACTACCCCCTTTGTTATTAAACACAATCCTTTCGTTAATGTGTCGATCTCTTCCACCGTATTATAGAGATAAAAACTTGCCCTTAACGATGCACTAATTCCCAACTTTTCATGTATTGGTTGAGCACAATGATAACCTGCCCTGATCGCTATGCCCTGATAATCGAGTGCAGCAGCAATTTCATGGGGATGAAAACCTCTGATATTAAAAGACACGAGACCTCCACGATTATGGGGTGGTGGTCCATACATGACTAATCCATCAATTCCCCGTAAGCGCTCCATTGCATACTCAACAAGATGTCCCTCATATGATTTGATTTTCTCCATCCCAATCTCTTCGAGATAATCTATCGCCTCTCCCAATGCAATCCCTTCTGCAATTGCCTGGGTACCAGCTTCAAATTTCCATGGTACCTCATTCCACGTGCTCTCCCTCAGTTTCACCTCTTCAATCATATTTCCTCCACCGAGGAAAGGCTGCATATTTTCAAGAATGGACTCCTTTGCGTATAGAACACCAGTACCGTTGGGTGCCAACATCTTGTGCCCGGAGAACACCAGGAAATCACACTCTATTTCCTGAACGTCCACAGGTAAATGAGGAACACTTTGTGCTGCATCGACGAGTATCAGCGCACCATTTTCATGGGCAAAATCTGCAATGTCCTTTATCGGATTTATTGTTCCCAACATGTTGGACAAATGGGTCACTGCAACTAACTTGAGATCTCCTTTGATTACTCTTTTGATAGCATGCAAATTTAACAGACCCTCACCATCCACAGGTATAAATTCTAAATGTACTCCAACCTCTTTGGCAAGTAGTTGCCAAGGTACCAGATTACTGTGGTGTTCCATTTCTGTAAGAAGAATCACGTCACCAGGACCAACGTTAGCCCTTCCCCAACTATAAGCAACTAGATTTATGGCCTCTGTAGCATTTTTTACAAAGACAATTTCCTTAGCGTGTAAGGCATTAATAAAACCGGCAACTTTTTGGTGTGCATTTTCATACTTTGCGGTTGCAGTTTCGCTCAATTGATAGATACCTCGGTGAATATTCGCATTTTGGTTTCGATAAAACCCTTCAATGATTGAAATTACTCTTGAGGGTTTCTGCGATGTAGCTGCGTTATCCAAATAGATGAAATCCTTGCCGTGGACTTTTCGTTTCAGGATTGGAAAGTCTTCCCTGAGGAGACTTACATTAAGATTATTCATTATTGCATCTTCTTGTAAAGCGTTGTTTGATTAAAACTACCGTTTCATGATCAGCGTTACAAAATAAATCACACTAATTCTACTTAAAAGAGAGCAAAACTTCTGCTTTAATGTCCTGTCCCACCCTTTTCTCAAGATCAGTTTCGTTCACGTGTAACTCATTATAGAGTGGTTGAGAGGGTTAAATCAAGAGCAGATTTTATTACTATACCCATTTTGTAATGGGTATACATGAAAAATGGGAGAAGGGTTGTATGGAGCGTTACTATTGTGGTTTGAATGTAATTGCATGTTGATTAGCAAGATACAGAGACGCACAAATCGGTCGCACAAGTGATCACTATTGTGAGTTATTTACGTCTCTGTTGCTTGAGTTTGTTCTTCAGGCCCTTAATCAACAGAGTAATAGATGTAGACAAGACTTTCCTCTCAATATCCAAAACAACTTTAGAGAGGTTTTTTAGTGTCGCTCCTGTCCATCAAACCGTCTGCTTGCCGCACTTTTTTAGTCCTTTTACTATTATACCGATCTTCCTGGCCGTAAATCGCATGTTGTGTCGTATCACAGATGTGATATATCTGTTCTGACTGCTTAGCAATGGTACTTTTTATCTCATTCATGACATCGATACATTCATTCGTGAGACGATCCTCTCTTTCAGAGAAAACATTACACCTCTGTAAGAAATCAGAAGTTTTTTCTACATTTTCAAAATTCAGGTCTGCAGCGGCTGAATGCCCCGCTTTACTCTCTACAGTGTCAAAGTTTCTCGGCCTCATTCGATTGGGAACTAAAATAGATTTTCCAGGGATTTGCTTTACACATTCTTCTCGCTCTTGCAGACGTCGTTGCTTCTCCTTTGATATATAGCAGATCAAAGCCGTTGTGAGAATGATAAAATAGACGCTACCGATAACGAATGAGTAATTTCTCATTAAATATACAGAGGCAAACACTTCAGCCTGATCAATTTCCGACACAATACCCCAGTGAAGACCTTCGATTTCAAGTGGAGTATATGCGCTCATTACAGGAACAGAGCGATAATCGGAAAACATTCCTACGCTCGTTTCACCCGAAACTGCTTCGCGCACTCCTCTGCTCTCAACTCTCTGGAAAAACTTTGTTTTCTCCATTGCGTTCATCGTATTGAGTATACCCTCGTGTATGTCGGTTCTTTCCACTTGTGCAAAAGGCCCCTCCCCCTTTTCAGTAACCGCCTGGGAAAAACTTCTCAGGGTAAGATCTTTTCCAACAATATAGATCTTTCCTGACTTACCTACTCCAGAGCCCTTCCGGTTATGGTCATCTGACACAATCGAGGTAATTTCATCAATCGGTATTTTCCCTATAAGAACTCCCACCTTTTTCGAACCATCATAAATTGGTGATGAAATAAAGCCTGCAACTCTATTGTATGAGGGCGGAATATGTTCAAAATCTGTAACTATTACGTAATTGGGGTTGTTGCACTTTTTTGCCAGTTGGAATGATTTTCCAAAATTGATGTTGCTGTAAGGTCCAATCAGCAAAGAGATGGAGAAATTTAACTCTTGAGAATTTGTAAAAACAATTTTTCCGCTATAGGGCTCAGCAATGAAGATCTCATAATTACCAAATCGTTTCAAATGTTCGGTGATAAAGTGTTGATACTCTTTTTTTTCCTGGTTATTGAGGATTGATCCAGCAGAGAATCTATTTCTCTTCTCCAAACGATAATGTCTCTCTGATAGAGGAGAGAGTGGTACTGATGTGAAATAAGGGCCATTGTCACTGAAGTACCTCGTAGCTTCAACTATGAATCTATCTTCAGAGATTGCACCTATCTGTCTTTTGATAGAGGTAAAAAAGTCTTCAATCTCCCTCTTCTTTGCTTCCGTGAGAGAAATAAGTTGGTTTTGGCTCTGTCTCTTGCATGAGGTGTAAGACACCATATGTGCGATTACCGCTATTAAAATAAATGGAAACAGACTACTATATCCAAAAAAGAGAACCAATTTGTTTCGACTGCACATATTACCTGATCACCACCCTCTTTGTCTGAGTTCTGAATTTGTGGATCCTTTAAGCACGGTAAGAGTCATTTTGAATTTTTTATCATGGGTATACGCTTTACTCTAGCCACTACTACATGTAGTGTTTGGATGCTTTTTTCCCATAATATTTTTTTGTGTTGTGTGACCAACCTGTACTGCCTGCTGAAGCAAACGATAAAAAAGCATCCCACGTGAATGGGATGTTCGACGGTTGAATCGGAAGGTAAATTCGTCAAGATAGACATTAAGACCTGCTTTTGTGTTTACTCCTCCCTGATGTGTTCCCAACAACCACCGTTTCAAGAGGCTTGCAACACGGTGGACTCTTGGTAGAATCTCATCTTTACCAACAGATTCTCCATTAACAACCTTATGCTTATAACCAAGTTTTGTTAAACCAACATACCCACACCAGCCGTCGGTTACAATAGTGCTTCCCTGTGCAATATGTCTTTTAATAAATCCCTTCAGAGTCTTTGCCTCAGCATTGGCTATCCATTCCATGCGAATACGCCCTGTTTTCTTTCCATCAATTTCTGTTGCAATTAAAACCAACTCTTTACCTTCAGCACCTCGGCCTCGTTTACCTGATTGCTTCCCTCCAACCATTGCCTCATCTACTTCAACTTCTCCTGTAAGTTGTTCTCGATCCGGTCGTACCATCGCACGACGTACCTTTTGTAACATCGTCCACGCTGTACCATAACGACTCAATCCAAGCTCTCGCTGCAACCCTAAGGCGCTAATGCCGTTTTTCTCACCCACGACTAACCAAACGGCCCTAAACCAAATTCGGAGTGGTTTTCTTGTCCCTTCAAATATTGTTCCTGCTGTCACTGAGGTTTGACGTTGGCATTTTTGGCAAAAAAATGTTCCTCTCTGTGTTTTCCATGCTTCTTTTGAATTACAACAAGGGCACTTGAAACCATCTGGCCAGCGAAGACCTTCAAGATAATTGTGACAGGCTTGCTCTGTAGAAAACTGTTCCTCAATCTCTAGCATATTTCTCGGAAATTTTCTCTGCTTAATCTCACTCATGCCTCACATACTACATGTGGCGGCAACTAGAGTCAAGCGTATACCCAGATTTTTTATTATACATAAAATATATAAAACAGCTAAAGACACACCTCGTTTGTGCCCTGAAATTCTAAAAAATCATCTTGCAATGGATATAAAGGATGATTTTCTTCATGTCTCCCTTTTTTTATCATCAACTTAAGCAAAATAATTGCCAATAGCATTCGACATCGATAATATCAGAGACAAAATACTCATAAGCATATATTATTACGACACATACAGATTAGATACTGAAAATATTTCTTCCTCATATTAAACGTTTCTCATGGAATTGTATAAGTATTCAACAATGTAATTAAGCTGCTACGTTTGTTAAAGTTACGATGAATTGCATAATGAACGTTCTCTTTTAGACTACTCTTAAAGCGTGTAATTGTTCCCCGTAAAAGCAAAGTAGAGAATTGAAAATGAGAGATAGGTTTCTAGAGAAATGACATCTCGCGCTTTGGATGCACAGCATAATAGTGGAATCTGGATACGAAATCATAAACTCACGGATTTGGCTTGATACAAAAAAACGTTTCTTAATCATACTCAGAATCTTAAGGAAGGGATTAAGGGAGAAGTCAATGATCTTTGAAACTTTATGGGCTTGACGTATTCACTCCTAGCCAAACCGTTCGGAAGGGTACGGCAAACTAACTATTTCCTGGTTCATTCGGCTGGAAATCGGAGATCATTGTTACAAAAATCTACCGTAATTCTTTCCCCAGAGTTGTGGTCGTTAATTTACCATGTATCACGCCTTTTGTCCCGATAAGCCTGTTGGCTATATTCGTAATCTCCTTGGCCTTCCCTTTGACAACCATCACTTCCAGACAGTTATGGGAATCGAGGTGAACGTGTAGTGTAGAGATCATTGAAGTGTGAGACGCATGCTGGATACTCGTAAGTGTATCTGTCAATTCACGCTTGTGATGGTTATATATTATCGTAATAGTACCAACGGTTTCCCTTGTCCCAACCTTCCACTCCTTATCAACAAGATTATTCCTAATAAGATCTCTGATAGCCTCAGATCTGTTTTCATAACCTTTTTCTGTTATGTATCTATCAAATTGTTTGAGTAGTCGGGAGTCTATTGAAACCCCAAACCTGACAATTTCTTCCACTCTATTAAAAAAAATTAGTTCTTAAATATACGTAGTAAATATTCAGAAAAAACTACTTGGTCTCTTTTCCTATTCCAGATGTTGATTAATGGGGAACAAAGATAACTATAGTACGCTCAAAAAGTAACAGTTTTATTAACAAAAGTCAATCTATAACTACGAAATATATATAAGTATCAGGCTAGAAAATTCTTAGTATGCCCAACCTTAATTGTAGAATAGCTTTAAGAGATAATTTCCTAAAAATTTTGAAAATAGTGTGTTACTAAACCAATAAATATGCTACTATCATTAAGTATAAACTTTTAAAGGATAATTGGTGCCTATTACTTTTTATTACAGATAAAAAAACACAACATATGTATCAAGAATTAACTGCAATCACTATAACGACCGCTTCCATTGGTCTATTTCACACACTCTTAGGACCGGACCATTATCTCCCCTTTATTGTTCTCTCAAAGGCAAAGCAGTGGTCGTTAACGAAGACCTCATGGATAACTTTCCTCTGTGGTATTGGGCATGTCCTGAGTTCTGTAGTTTTAGGACTTCTCGGCATTGCTGTGGGTATCTCAATAAAAAATTTAGAGATATTTGAATCGTTTCGTGGTGAGCTTGCGGCATGGATACTTATAAGCTTCGGTCTTATCTATTTCGTTTGGGGTATGCGGACCGCTTTCCGGAAACAGCCGCACAAACACTGGCATGCCCATGAAGACATGAGCATGTCAATCCATAAACATTCTCACAGTACCGATCATCTTCATATTCATAAAGGAACAGTTAAGAAAAATCTTACCCCCTGGATCCTCTTTGTTATCTTTATCTTTGGTCCTTGTGAACCCTTAATCCCCCTCCTCATGTACCCGGCCGTTAAGAGTAATGTCTTCGGCTTGGCATTGGTAGTGTGCGTCTTTAGTTTTGTGACAATCATGACAATGTTGAGCGTTGTTATCTTTCTGTTTTTCGGTGCCGATCTTCTTCCTCTTGGGAAATTAGAGCGATATGGTCACGCATTGGCCGGTGCTACAATATGCCTGTGTGGTCTATCAATTCAATTTCTTGGGTTATAGTCTCAATCCTTGTTTAACCAAAAAGTGAGGGGGACAGACCAATTTAAGCATATTGAAGTGGAACAATGTACCTAAATGTTTCCTCACAATATCTCTCGCATGAAGGTTAACCTTTATCATACTATGACCTTATTCGTTAGGTAATTAAGTTTTTGACAAGAGTATATTCTTTTATGTAAAATATGAGCCACACATGTGACCATTTAATATTTCAATAACGAGTATGAAGAATAGAAAATTAAGAAACTGGATTGCCTTGCTATCAATTTTAGCACTGTTCTCTTCTGAAATAACGCTTTACAAATTGGATAAGGTGAATGTAGTGAACATAGATAACAACCTTGTTGCTTTTGCTCAGTTATGTTGTTGCGGTAACGATATAACTACATGCGCTGATTGTTGCTGTAGTACTCCAGATTCTAGGAAGAGCAATAAAAGGCATGAACCAACAATAGTTTCACGTAATTGTAATCAAGATTATGGTTTTCTCAGTCAGAAAGTTGATTATTGTGTATCAGCATCTTCTTTAATGTCCCACTTCCCGTTTACGACTTCTTTAAAAAATAGTATCGTAATTTTGGAAAACTCCCCATCAACCCAACTCTACAAACCTCCAAGAGTCTAGGTCCCATCATTTGTGTCAAATATTCTACGACACATGTATTGCGTGTCTGCGTAATCCATAATATGCAATGGATTGTTTCATTTGCACCCTCTCGGTAGTAGTTTTTGGGGATATCACACCCCCATGCCCGATTGAGGACAAACTCAAAGAGATCTTCCCAGCATCTCTGGATAAAAGCTCGAATTTACACTTGAATGGTAGACAATTCATGTCATTTTACCATTCACTGTTGGTTACGATGCTGATATTTTCTGTCTACACCTTATGGTCGACTATGATCTGAGGAGCAGATGACAACGCAAGCTGCACTATTTTTTATGCTGTGGATCAATCCCTTGGACAACATTTCACTCTGACAATGATGTCAAGCCGGAGTAGATATCATACATTTGAGTAGTAAAAGCTCTTTATGGCACTCATGTGACAATTCGGGACAACCTCTCTTTTTCGCAAAACTTAACTATAAAATAATCGAACCGTTTTTCTTTTTAGATGTTTGTAAGGAGTGAGTTTCATGGTATGTACTTTTACAAAAAATAGAACTATTCTCTGCTTTTCGTTGTGGCTGTTATCGGTTATTATATTAACTGACAGATGTTGTGCTGATGTTAGCACATCTGATTTAAACGATTTGATTGCGTATGAGGCAACTCAACATAAACTCGATTCCCAGATTGTATCGAGTGATGATAGTGTCAACAAACCTTTCCCGGGATTGCAGACATTGGCTCAAGCGGAATACAAACATGATCACAACCTACAGGAGAGTGACGAAGAGAAGGACATTGATCTTGGAAATGAGCTTGCTCTCCCTGAAAACCTGCACTATCCCCTCTTTCTCGGTCTCTGTTGTGGGAAGTGTGGAGGTAACATGCCTCTCAATATCCCGGGTGGAGGAACACCGGAGCCCCATGAATTTAGGATCAAAACAAACTTAAACTGGATGCGTATGGTGGGCTTGAGAAGGGGAACGCACAACAGAAGCCGTACGGATGCCCTAAAGCAGTATGCTATTGTACCAAAGTATATGGATATGTTCATGGGCAACTTTTCGGTTGGCTATGCCTTTTCTGACCGATTTTTTCTTGGCGCTATGGGTATGTACGTGAACAAGGACATGTCTATGATCAATAGGGCTAATAGAAAAGCAAGGATGCAGTCACAGGGTATCGGAGATACAATGCTCATGACAAAGACATTAGTGTATGCAGATGATCACCTGTTTCCTACGAATCAGGTATCCATTCTGTTGGGGGTAAGTATACCAACCGGTTCAATAGACCAGGATGAGAGAGGTGGTTTACTTCCATACAGCATGCAGTTGGGTTCAGGTACGTTTGACCCTTTTGTAGGCATACTCTATGAGGGATCCAGGACACCCTACTGGTGGGGAGTCAATATAAGCTATCTTTCACGGTTGTATGAGAACTACAAAAGCTATAATCTTGGGGACAAATTTCAATTTGATTTATATGGAATGTACCAAATACGCCACAATCTCGTTGCAGAGCTCCAGTTTAACGGACAGTATGAAGGTGACATTGATGGTCAAGCGAGAGAGATTCAGCAAGGCGGGACAGGACACATGATGGGTAATCCCAACCGTCCCTTCGGAAGCAACCTGTTTGATCCGGACAACTATGGCGGAACCAAGCTTGACGTTAAATTTGGAATGCAGTGGCAGCCATTTCATAATCACATCTTGAATGCACAAATTTCCTTCCCGCTGTTTCAAAACCTCCATGGTACGCAATTAGAGCAGGAATTTACGGCAACAATCTCGTACTATGTTGAGTATCCCTTGAGAAAAAGCAGGCGTGTACCAAAAGAGAGGACCGGTCTCGATATATTGGGTTTTTGATCATCATGTACTTTAGTCAAAATTAACAGAAGGAGAACTATATATGAATACTTTGAAACCCCAAGCCCTTGCATTGTTACTGCTCTCATTTGGGATTGCACTCTTTTGCGGTTGTAAAACGATCCAGAAATTACCCGGTTCAACAACATCCGATGGGCATACCTACGTAAAAAGATGTAGCACCTGTCATGCTGTTCCCCATCCTTCTCGTCTCAAATACCAACACTGGAAGGACAAAATTGCGGTTGTTGAGAGTCCGCAGATGCCGGTTATTACGGAGAAAGAGAGAGAACAGGTCCTCTCTTACATAAAAACCCCCTCGGGTAAAAAAGGGAGAAAGACTTACCAATTACGGTGTGGCAACTGCCATATTGCACCCGACGTGGAAGGATTGCAACCAGAGGAGTGGGAAAATCGGATAACCGTTCTTAATGGAAATATGCCGGTCTTTTCTGAGGAAGAACGGTTAGCAGTGGTAAGATATCTGGAGACCTTTGCGAAAAAAGGCGTATTCAAGACCGAACCTCGACCTACAGCAACAGGAGGAATAGAATACCCAAAATTGAGGAAGCCACCCCCCTCCTTCTCCTTGATCGATTTAAAGGGAAATCTATTTTCATTGGATGATACCAAGGACAATGCAGTTATCATACATTTCTGGGCAACGTGGTGTGAATCTTGCCGTGAAGAGTTGCCGACCTTAGAAGCAACGTGGAAGGAATTCCGAGGAAAGAAATTACAAATTGTAGGCATCGTTTCCGACAAAGATAATATCGGTGCGGTTAGGGACTTCGTATCAAAACAAAATTTGACATTCCCAATGTTGGTTGATTCCAGGAGCGAGACGTTTCAATCATATCTGGTGAAGGAGTTGCCCACTACCTACATCATCGGGAAAGACGGCAAGATTACATCAAGGGCAAAGGGTGCTATGAACTGGGGAGACAATGATATTGTACAATTCCTTCAAGATATCATTGATGAATAATCTGTTATTTAGAGTGGATGTATTGATTTGCCTGCTAGTACGTTACCACGGAAACAGGTAAGATCCTCTAATTACCTGGTATTTCCTAGGTGTGAACCACTTCTCATCTCAGATGAGAAGCGGAGGTAAGAGCCGTAATGGCTCTTACCTCCCTCCCTTATTAGGCTAGCATACTTTGTTGAAAATCAAACTGTCACCATAAACACTAACACTAACACTATTGTGTACTGCTGGATCTAATAATATACTAAAACCGATTTAGTTTTAGGTTTTACTGGAAACCAACTCTTGGTTGCAGTTATCCCCGGACAAAACCACGAGGACTTTACTCACTCAATTTTATACCTGATTTTGTCCAAAAACCATTATCAGATGAGTATTTTTCCTTTAAAATCTCAGTAAGCTTAGTGACATCCTCTGTTTACTTTCCTTAATCTCAATACTTTCACCGATATCATTAAAGATCCGTAACACACTCCCCTCTCGTAAAACAGTACTGTTTTCTCTGTACGAAACATCAATCCTACAATTCCCATCGAGTCGAATTGCACTTGAAAACTTATCTTGTGTGTAGATATGGAGTTCCAATTCCAAAACATTGTTCCGGTCCGGGATCCTAGTGTTGTTTCAAGTACGTCCTGATTGTCAGAAACGACAACCTCTAAAAATCCGGAAACTACTGATGTGTTTGCTTCCTCATTGCCTATTCATACTTAACAATTCCTTTAATCAATTCTTCATGATAAAGTTAAATAGATGATCCTTTCTTGCTAAACCTTTCTTTCTATACTAGACCAACTTTAATGGGTATCTTCATTATGTTATAATTTATATTTCACTCTTCTGTCATAGATTGTCATATTGACACACGGATCATCTTAGTTTACTATACACTAGTAAAGAGACTATAGATTGCAAAGCATTTCTAGAGTTTTTCCGGTGTTCCTTTACCTCTATTCTACTTAAGTTCCTTGGCCGGAGAGAACCGATATAACTGGTACATGAGGGATGTTTAAGAGATGAACAAAAGGTTAATTATCTATCGTATTGTCTGTTTTTTTGCAATCTTGTGGATCAATCCTATTTTTGCAGCTGACGATGAAACTCATACAACAGTTGCCACCGGAGAAAACAAAATTATTGTATCTCCGATGAACATACTGCTTGATATTGGAGAGACTGCGTTTGCAAATGCGGTTGTTCTGGATCACGATGGGTTACCTGTGGAAGGGCTTTCATTAATGGTTGTTTCACAGGACAGGACAAAGCTAAAGATTATTGGTAACGATTTTACCACCAGTGAGTCTGGAAGTGTTGAATTTTCGCTTTTGGGAAAAGAGAGAGGAGATTTTATCATAACGGTTTCAGATGGAGCAGCTTCCGTCCACATAAATGTAGCCGTTAAGAACCTTATACGTTACGTCTTACCCTACTTTTATGGTGACATGCAGATAAGTCTTATCAACCCAACTAATTATACGAACTATGTAAAGATACAGTTTCACGAAAATAGTGGGCAGACCCTATACCCTATGGTAGTCAGGCTGAATGATAAGGAGATGGTATCGATTACTTTATCAGAAGAGCTTGATACAAAGCTACCAGATGGATGGGTAGAACTTTTCTCAACCGAAGTTCTCGTCGGTGGGACATGGACAAACAGGGGCTATCTCCCTTTTGATTTGGTCCAAAAATATCAATAGTGATGGCCGTTGATCAAGACAGGAACATTTTGATTTACATAAGAGAAAGGAATACCCCATTTTTCACTCATAACGAAAATTCAGCGTGTAGATACCTTTCTGGAAGTTCTTACTCCATTTCTCCTACTAATCTTCTGCCGACACCGTAGAGAGTATTCATAATGACCTCCTCCCTCTCCAGACCCTCTTCCGTAGTAATACCACTTTGGAAAATTAAAATCTGAAGTTATAGACTCCGGCATAAGAAGTACTGCCTGTAAAAACGACTCAAGATCGGGTACGTTATAGATGTTGACGCCAAATTCCCAACTGTCCATTTGATCAAAGAAGGTACGCATATCATGGGTTTGCCAGTTAATGGAAAACCTGTTTATCCCCCAAGAGGCAAACATATCAAGAATCTCCTTGGCCTTCTCCGGAGCACTGCAAATTAAAGGCGCAAGGAAATCAACCGGGCATTGCAAGATAGCATTTGGATATGCATTTGCTAATTTCCTGAAGCCTGACTCCTGCAACCTCTCAACATTGCTGTTAAACCATAAATGCGATTCGTTAAATTGGTGCACATCAATGAACATTTGTACTTTGTCAATGAGAATACCACCTGCCTTCAAGTCTAACTTAATTGATTTACCTGTTTGCAACAAGCAACGGAGAAAACTGTCAAACTCATACCACTCCTCTTCCAGGGTAAACGGTGTCTTCACGAATGAGTCATGACGGAGGATTAAGTTTTTGCCTGTTGGATCTAAACGAACATCACATTCACCCCAACTAATATCAGAGGAGAGAAATTGACGTAGGTTTCCTTCATCGTTTATACCATGCCAAACAAATTGGATATGTTGTGGAAGAGCATTTTCTGGAATCAGTTCGGTCAGATCGTATTCCTTCCCCTTAACCATATTCAGGGATAAACCGCTTCTTTTAGATTCAAAGATAGTATTAGCATGCAACAGGAGTATCTCTTTTTGAGAATCTATTTGAGAAACCGCTTTCAGATTATCAGGCTCATTATCAACAAATCCAATAATACGATAACCGGCATCCTGAAAATGGAGAATCCCGGCAACCTTGGTATTTTCAACCTCCTCTCCCCAACCGTGTGGATTCATATGTAATAATTCGTCAGAAAAGAGGACCTTATACTCCTTCCCTAATTTATTTAGGGATCGCAACGTGTCTGTTCTTAATGATTCCGGCCTTCCGGTATTTAAGGCTATAGTAGTATTGGGTTGTAACTGAAACCACCTAATCACCTCAAGTACACCAGAGAATGGACGGTGGGAATGCAAGATAAACTCTGAAGACCAACGACAATCATTATACCACGTAAGAATCTCCGCCTGCTTCTCTTGCTGAATTTGGAGCTCTTCCAAAAGTTCCTCCACCTGGTTTTCATGAACCTTTATATCTGGTACCAGTAGCTTCTTGAAGTAATCTGTGTTCTCACTCAAATCATAAGCCTTAAGCACGTTGAGCACCATATACCGCATATCCAATATGGTACCATCAATGTCGAAGAGAATCATCAGTTTGTCTTGAGGATACATCTCACGCATTTTTTGGTAATGTGAGGCAAGTTCTGCCATCCAGTCTCTTTTCATTCTCTTTACTCCTCCTTCTAATATTTCCATGCTGTGCTA
This sequence comes from Candidatus Scalinduaceae bacterium, assembly GCA_965222815.1. Lineage (GTDB taxonomy): Bacteria > Planctomycetota > Brocadiia > Brocadiales > Scalinduaceae > SCAELEC01. The sequence continues at coordinate 382,408 of CBDCUS010000014.1, read as the reverse complement.
CATTCTTCACAACATATTGTAAAATTTTTACATAAATTTCTTACAACTAATGTCTTCAACCATCTTCAAGTCTTGAGGGAGAAAAGCATATAGCCAGAATACGTGCTATTATGGGCGTTAACACCTGCGCTATAACCATAAATAGGTTTTTATATTCAATATCTTTAAACCAAAAATCCATAACTTCAGAAAAAACAACTACAGGCACTGTATCAAATATATTGTATTAAACAATTCAAGTGTTAAGGCTATATAAATATTGTGTTAATTATTCGTTAATTTTATTTAAACCACTTACGAAAATATAAGAAAATTATCGAGACAAATAACCTTGGACATCTCTCACTTGCTATCTTGTATGATGATATTTACTCGATCACGAGATAAGATAGCTAACCTGAAAAGAGCGTTGCGAGAGTCTCAGATAAAACGAGAAGCGGATCTCATAAAAAATATGTACTCGGCAGATTATCGGCCTTCGTGGAGTATCAGTGTCTTTAATCGAAGTAAATTAAATTGTTCGTAGAATGAAACAACTACTTCATCGTGTAAATTATACGCAGATGGTCGGATAAAAATGGAAAGAGCCGAATAAGCAATAGAGGACGTCGACGGGACACAATCAATGGTAACGTGTGAAACGGGTATAGGTACTAAACCCACTTCTCATTCTTATTGAATTGATACAATGAGTTTTAAGAAAATAGTTAATAGAGAGTCATTACTAGAGGTGCTTGGTCGGGGAAGCGATCCTCTTAACTGCCACTCAATCTCTCTTGTCTGAGTGGATTGCTTTTTTCTATGTTGTGCTTTATCCACTCTCCTTTTAGTAAGAATATGACGCACTCAGCAATGTTCGTAGCATGATCGGCAATGCGTTCTAGATGCCTCCCCACCAATATCAGCTCTACTGCCCTTGTGATCACCTTCGTATCCTCGATCATGTATGTCAGGAGTTCCCTGAAAATCTGCTCATTTATTTTGTCTACCTCATCGTCTCTCTTACACACGTCGATAGCCAATGCCTCGTCCTTGTTGACTAGAGAGTTTATGGAGTCCTTAACCATCAGTTGGGATAGTTCTGCCAAACGGGGTATATCTATTAACGGTTTGATAATGGGGAGTTTAATTATCTCCTGTGTCCGTTCAGCGATATTGACTGCCTGATCAGCAATACGTTCCAAATCTTTACTTATCTCCATCGCAGAGGTGACAAACCGTAGGTCAGTTGCTACCGGTTGGTAAAGCGCTAAAAGCTTAATGCACAGTTCGTCTATCTGAACTTCTAATCGATTTATGGCATCATCCGATCTAATAGTCTCTGCAGCTAAATCCCCATTTCGTTCTGATAGCGACTTCACCGCATTCTGAATAGCCTTTTCTGCCAGGGTACTCATGCTCAAGAGAAGGTTATTTAAATCATCTAATTCTTCATCAAAATGTCTTTCCATGATCCGCTTCCTATAAATAATTGTGGTTTCTTGACGCCTCTAACCAAATCTCCCCGTTACATAATCCTGGGTCGATCTCTTGGTTGGATTGGTAAATATAACACTTGTTTTGTCATATTCTATAAGTTCTCCAAGCAAAAAAAGAGCTGTGAAATCAGCGATACGTGCTGCCTGCTGCATATTGTGGGTAACTATTACAATAGTATACTGTTTCTTTAGCTCATGGATGAGTTCCTCTATCTTGGCAGTTGACAACGGGTCCAGGGCTGATGCCGGTTCATCCATCAGTATCACTTCAGGTTCTACGGCCAAGGTCCTTGCAATACATAATCTCTGCTGTTGCCCACCTGATAACGCATAGGCGTTATCTCCCAATCTATCCTTTACCTCCTCCCACAAAGCGGTATCCCTCAGGCTCTTCTCCACTTTATGTTGTATATAACTCTTCTCCTTTGTACCGTTTATTCGCAACCCGTAGGCAACATTCTCAAAAATAGACTTGGGAAAAGGATTCGACTTCTGGAAAACCATCCCTACCTTTCTCCTAATGGTCACAACATCGGTATCAGAGGCATACACATCCTGATCATCGACAAAAAGTTTACCTTCGGTTTTGATACCGGGAATAAGATCATTCATCCGGTCAATACAACGCAAAAATGTAGATTTTCCACACCCTGATGGACCAATAACACTTGTCACTCTATTTCCCTTGATATCCATAGAGACATTCTTTATAGCCTTGCTTCCATTATAATAAAAACTAAAATCTTCAGCCTTTATCTTATTAATATCTTGATCCATCGGAAGAATTACCCTTATAAAAAGACTCAAAAAATTACCGCTTGCAGCGTGAGTAAAGCTAACAGATTACAAACATTAATACATTATCAACAACACCTTAGGCATTACCTCATGTAAGTACCTAAAATTTTTCTAAAACGAGCTTAGAAAAAAAGCTGATTACAGCGGAAAAATTCTCTTTTTAATGTTTTAATAGAATAATTTCTAAGCACGAAAACCTAAATTCGAAACAATTTTCAAGTCACCAAAATTCCAATTTCAAAAACGAAAGAATTTCAGGCTACTTTTTGTTTTGAACATTGAGAAATTTAAATTTTGGATTTGCCCGCACTGTTAGATAATTTGATATCAGTGCCTGGGTGTTACAAAATATAAAAAAGGTAATAACTTTTTAAGGGTTAAGAACAAAAGATATCTAACAGGGTAAATATTTGGATATTCTTATTTAGAATTTTAACTAATGAAATTTTAACAATTTCAAAACATCCACAACATGTTGGTAATTTTGGCGTTCTAAGCGCCTATACTGAAAAGACCGTATATCTCTTTCTCAGTTTATTGCGTAATATTATTGCACCCAGATTGAGGGCAAGCACCGTGACAACTAAGACAAGTGTTGTGGTATATACCATTGGCAAGGCCGCTTCTATGTTAGGAGACTGAAAACCTACATCATAAATGTGAAATCCAAGGTGCATAAATTTTCTTTCAAGATGTATATAGGGAAAATAACCATCTAAGGGGAGTGAAGGTGCCAGTTTAACCACTCCAGTGATCATCAACGGTGCAACCTCTCCTGCTGCCCTTGCCATTGCAAGGATTGTACCGGTAAGAATACCCGGAGTAGCCTGGGGGAGAACAACTCTCCACAAGGTTTCAAATTTCGTTGCTCCAAGTGCATATGAGGCCTCTTTTAACGATTTTGGAACAGAAGATAATCCCTCTTCGGTCGTCACAACCACAACCGGTACCGTCAAGAGTGCAAGGGTAAGAGACGCCCAGAGGATACCACCTGTGCCAAATGTCGGAGTTGGTAATGCCTCATGATAAAACATCTTATCAATACTCCCTCCAACAAAGTATATGAAAAATCCAAGACCAAAGACTCCGAAGACAATTGAGGGTACACCGGCAAGATTGTTCACAGATATTCTCACCAGTCGTGCAAAAACATTGTCACTGGTATATTCTTTCAGATATACGGCTGTCAAAACGCCAAGGGGTACTACCACGATGGTCATTATGAAAACCATTAAAACCGTACCAAAGATAGCCGGAAAAATGCCACCTTCTGTATTTGCCTCTCTCGGTTCATCTACAAGAAACTCCCAAACTTTTCGTATATAATGATAGGATTTTTTTCCTAATCCCATTTCATTGGGTGTGTAGATACGGATAATTTGAAAAAGGGGTAATACGCGTTCACTCCCATCAACCAGCTCTATCACAACTTGTCGCTCTCGTGCACTTGAATAGAGATCGGTAAGCATTTCTAATTTTTTTTGATAAGAGCTTTCAAGATCCTCTAGGCTCGTGTTAATTGATTCAATCTTTTTCGGATCATTTTCAGACTGCTCTGGTTGCTTAGTCAGTCCTTTCAGCTCAAGACGAAATTTTTCAATTTTGTGATTAATCTTTCCAATCTCTTTCCTTTCAATGTGCCGAATCATTGTATGAAGCTGTTCGTTTTCCTTAAGCAGTGGTTTCATATCTGCTAATTCAAAAGGTTTGATTCCGCTATCCACCTTCAGCCCTTTAAAAAACCCATACATGTTTCCCCACTCTTCTCTTTCAATGGTCACTGCACCATCAGGATATTCCTGAGAGGCAATATCCTGATTCTCAATCCAACGAAAGTCTAAGGCGTATACCTCTCTATTACCAATCTTTAACTTTGTTCTGTAGGAATCTTTCTGGTTAGGTATCGATTCCTTTTTTATAATTTCCCCCATAACAGCAGTACCATCTTTGAGGGTAAAACGAACCAACTTATGAGGCCAGAACATTCCCAGACCCTTTACCAGGATTAGAGCAATTAGTCCTGTAACCATCAGGATACTTATGGTAAGAGAAGCTGCCGTAAGCCAAATATAGGGGTCACCGTTCTTAAAAATATTTTTCATTATCCGTAGCTACTAAATTTCTTTCGCATTTTCTGTCTAATCAGTTCTGCTAGAGTATTAACGATGAAGGTTGTTATAAAAAGGAGTAAGGCTGCAAGAAATAAAACCCTATACAGAGTTCCGCCAAATGGTGCTTCTGGAATTTCCACTGCAATGTTTGCAGCAAGCGCCCGAAAGCCATTAAAAAAATTCCAGTCCATAATAGGGGTATTTCCTGTCGCCATAAGTACGATCATGGTTTCTCCAACAGCCCTTCCAAAACCTATCATGATAGCAGAAAAAATTGCTGGACTTGCGGCAGGTATTACGATCCTTACCGCTGTCTGCCAAGGGACTGCACCAAGTGCCAGGGATGCTGAAATCAGACTTTTTGGGACATTGTTCATTGCATCTTCAGCTATGGTATAAATGATGGGTATCACAGCAAATCCCATTGCAAACCCAACAACGATGGCATTTCTCTGGTCATAGGGTAACCCGATATAGTCTGAGAACCACTGCCTATAATCACCATTAAATACGAGTGACTCGAAAGGTGTATTTAATGTTATAGAACCATATATCGCTAAAAGGATGAAGGGTATTAAGAAAAAGGCCTCCATACCGAATCTATATTTACCCTTTATGTGTGAAGGTATTGTCCATTTCCAAATAGAAAACGCTAGTGCTATTGAGAGTAGTATCATAAACGGCATAAGGGTGATTGCAGGAAAGATACTTTCCATTAATGGTGCAAGCCAGAGCCCTGCGAGAAAACCGAGAATAACACTAGGTAGGGCAGCCATAAGTTCAATAACCGGCTTAACCATTTTTAGTGATTTGTGGAGAAACTGGGAGGTATAGAGTGCGGCAAATATGGCTATTGGAATAGCAAATATCATGGCATATACCGTTCCCTTTATCGTCCCAAAAATTAAGGGAACGAGACTCACCTTTGGTTCAAAATCATCTGACCCCCCTGTTGACTGCCATACAAACTCGGGTCTTTCATACCCTTCATACCATACTTTTCCAAAGAGGGTCTTCATGGTGGTCTCCGGATGGGGATTCGAGATTCTCCAATGAATCAGTTCGTTGCTGGAATCGATTCCAAGTATTCCGTCAGATTTTGGTGAAAAGGCAACGGTAGTCGACATAGCTTTCACATTTAATCGTAAGAGCGTCTGTTCCGAAGTTGCATGGTTAAGATGGATCGATCCATCGGATGCCATAGTAACAAATCCTTTGTTCCTCATAGATGGTACAATAGAGAGAATTTCTGCGGGGTGAGACTCAAGGGTGTGAACCTTATGAAGAGACCAATCAGAGGTTGTCTCATCTCTCACTTGCATCCATACACTTATGCTCCCTCTTTTATCTCCAACGACAAGAGATACATCTCCTAACAAAAATCCCAGAGCGGTAACCGGATCATCTGAAACTTTTATCCGCTCTTGTAGCAATGGATCGTCACGATCACTCACGTCTATTCGTATTACGTCCCCTGAAGAGGTCCCCAGATAAAGATTTCTTAAAAATAGATCGAGAGTAAGAGAAGTGATCCTGATCTCGCTACTCTTTTCCCCTTTCAGAACAATAGGGGAAATGTCAGTTATTGTCTCCTCCCTCTCCTCGTTACCAAAAAGATCTCTTTCAATTATTGTTGATTTCATGATAACTCTACCATCTTCCGTATAGCTTACAGTAACGATCGAATCTTCATCCCTTTTAGAGGTAATATAGGGTAGCCCTTTTCCTCTCTCGTCTAAAAGATATAATTGCCCTTCAGATACCGAGGGTTTAATGATCCTCTTTTCATTCTCAAACGAAACAGAAAATCCAATTTTAGTTGTCACAACTCTGCCATCATCAGTTCCTATAGTAAGAAAATGTTTATCTTCATACACCGATGTTATGCGGGAATTTTCGATACTCTTGAGAGTATGGCTCTTTATTAACGTGCCATCTTTAAGCGAGATAAAATCGATTTTACCCTCGTCGTACACCACATAGGCAACTTCTTGATATTCATCTACTCCAAGGGAGACTGGTGTACCAACTAAAGAAAATCTGTTTTCCTCTAACACATTCGCATCTTTCAGGAGTGGATATACTTCTATAAAGATGAAGAGAAAAAGTGCGAGTATTACGATAACCACAGCCGCACCTCCGAGTTTGATACCCCAGTGTGCGGCTCTATCAATAATCTTGCGTTTTACTATAGATTTCATTTTCTTTTACTCAATTTTTCTCAGCTCTTCTTGAAGAACTGATGCAGGTAATGGGATATACCCATCTTTTACAACCACTTCCTGTCCCTCTTTACTCAAGATATATTTCAAAAATTCTAATACCAACGTATCAAGTGGTTGACCAGGCTTTTTATTCACGTATACATAGAGGAACCGAGCCAGAGGATACGAACCGTTTAATACATTTTTCATCTCCGCGGAGTGATAATCATCACCCTCTTTCGTAAGGGGCACTGCACGCACACCGGATGTCTTGTAGCCAATACCACTGTAGCCAATGCCAAAACGATCCTCGGTAACACCCTGCACAACAGAAGCTGAGCCGGGCTGCTCTTTTACCGTACTCTTATAGTCTCCCTTAAAAAGGGCCTTTTTCTTAAAATATCCGTATGTGCCTGATGCAGAATTCCGACCATAGAGACTTATGGGTTTCGTTGCCAAATCTCCTTCTAAACCAAGTTGCCCCCACGTCGTTATATCCTCTTTGTATCCACCTTTCCTTGTCTTTGAAAAGGTAGCATCAACTTGTGGGAAATTAAGTCCTGTAATGGGATTGTCCTTATTCACATATATAGCCAGGGCATCAAGAGCCGTCCTGATCTGTGTTGGTTTATAACCATAGTTGTTTTCAAACTTATCCACTTCAGTTGACTTCATTGCCCTACTCATGGGACCAATCTGGACCGTTCCGGATATTAAGGCTGGCGGTGCAGTTGAAGAGCCCTTGCCCTCTATCTGTACCTTTACACTGGGGTATAACCTGTTAAACCCTTCAGCCCAAAATGTCATCAGGTTGTTCATGGTATCTGAACCCATACTATTTAAATTACCTGAGACACCTCCAACTTTGTTATAATGTTTACTATAGACATCTACTTCATCCGCTTTGCTGGTAAAGGATATACCGGTTAGACACAAAACTGAACAGGTTATTACCCAAAATGTTCTCTTTAAAACAGCCATTCATCTCTCCTTTATTATTAGTTGAAATAATTATTCCTTTCTTTACCGCTTATCAAATTCTCCTACTGCCTCATCTGAATCAAAGATAACGGTTTCCCCTTGCGGGCCATACCCAATCTTGATAATACCCTTTCCCAATTCACCCGATTTCTCAAAATCCGCCTTGCGAGTAGCTGATGTGAATACGTATATCCTGCCATCCTTGCGAAACTCCTCATACGTTCCCTTACTCATCCTATCGAGCAGCCGCCTCGACCGGTGAGATTCGTACTCCAAAACAGCATCGTCCGAACCAAAAACAACGGTCTCTCCTTGCGGGCCATATCCTATCTTGATGATACCCTTACCCAACTCGCCCGATTTTTCAAAATCTGCCTTGCGGGCAGCTGATGTGAATATGTATATCCTGCCATCCTTCGTAATCTTATAATATGCCACATCAGCAACACAATTGTTTTGGTTCGAAATAGTAAAGAGTAACAATATAACACTACAAATTACAATAACATGTGTCGAATTTTTCATACCACTTATGACTCCTTATACTCTTTTTCTAAAATAAATGAAGTGAAAACAACCGAGAGACACGCAGTCTTAAATCCATGTACCTTGATCAATGCAAATGCCATCGCCCGCTAACAAATATATTAAATATGCAAATAGGTATATCTAAAAGAAATTTTGTACCAGCTACTCGAGTTCCAACCCTGTGATGATCCTAAAAGGCTATCTGGTACTGTAGACGGTAAAATTTGTCATTTACATCTTTTACCGGTTTCCCCTCTTCGACATTAATGTAGTTAAACTGGAGTTTATTATTGTGATGCCCCTCAAAATACCAGTTGAGACCAAGAGCGACTTCCCTTAAGGAGTCATCTTCCAATTGATCATCAAAGTTAACATACGAATAACGGCCTGCCACTTCAAACCTGTGAGGTATGATAAAATATCCTCCCTGCACAAAAAAACCCTTGTTTGCAATGTCTTCGGTGCCAATATTGTGCGCTTTACTCCAGTAAAACTCTGCGCTTGTGGAAAAACCTTTATATTTGAGTCCGTACTCACCCACAACATGAGTCCTGTCGACATGATCCTGTGAAACACTACTACCGTCTCTTAGAGTGAATTTCAAATCAGAAGAATCGTCAAATGAAATAGCCGCTGATACATGGTACAACGGTTTCTCAGACCAGGCCACATCAGCCTCCTGCTCTCCTATCCCCTTTCCATACCCACCGGGATTACACCAGGACAACCTACCTATGTACATATGTCTCGTGTCACCATTTTTTGACTCGTTTCTATTATTACCGTTAAACATACCAAGGTAATACTCAAACTGTTTGTTGAATACCTTTCCGGAGATCTGTGCACCGATCTGCCGATTCATGGTGAACTCTTCCTGCGCTAGGGAACGGTCAATCATCTGGAGTTTTGATGAAGAGACCACACGTTGACGGTTAAAGGGTACCTTCCACTGTCCAAATCGAATCTTTGCGTAATTGTATTTCATATACTCTGCCCACCAATCGATCAACTCAACCGCCTTTGCCCTGTCCCTGTCAGCAGAATCCGTACTCTTCGTACCGGTAGACTTGAGGGCAAGCTCAATCTTATATTTAAAGTGGTCATACGCATAGCCATCCCACTTCAATCGCGCCCGGCGAAGCCTGTATGAGCTGTCATCGTCTCCCGTAGCATCACGGTTCTCATATCCGTAGCGCATCTGGAGCCTTCCCGTCATCTTCATATTGAATCTTCCATCCGCTGTCTGAAAGTAGAACCCTTTTTTATACCCTATCTCGACAGGAAGTCTCAGCATTTTAGCCAAATTCCCCTCGGCCTGCTCCTTGTGGAGATACGCTTTAATTCTTTCCCCGATTACCTTATCTTGAGCTTCAGAAGAGAATTGTGAAACTTTTTCTTGCGATTCTACTTTTGTCTTTAATGCCTCAAGCATTGCCTGTTGGCTTCTTATTACCTCCTCCATCTGTTTCAGTTGCCATCGCAGATCGCCCTCTCCAACCTCCACTGCGGAAAACCCCCGTATTGGTTTTATGACGAAAAAACTTACCAGCAAGAACAAGGAAACAATGTAGATTCTCAATTTCTTTTCCCCCATTTTTTAAATTTTTACCTCCAGTTGACTGTTCGGTTTAAATTTTATGTTTTAACAGTGTAAATAGTAACGTACCAACACCTTAAGGACAATTGCTGTTTACATTTAGCAAACACCCTCCTTTCATTTCGTATGTAAGATGATGTATAATAGGAAGTTATTGTTAATTAAATATAAAGATATTGTTAATTTTGTGTTAATTTTCTCCTTATAACCATTTTTTCCCATTGAGGAATAATTCCGTATTAATTTGAACACTTTTGACAGAGCAGTTGTCCACACTGTTCTATTACAGAATCTCTTGCAGAAATGGTTTGATTACAACTACCACACGCTTTCACCTCTTCCTTTTGTAGGGTGGGCAAGTTTTCAGGTAATGGTATCTCAACCGCACTACCCCTCTTCATGAAATTAACCTTTTTCACAAATGTATTGAGTAAGAATTCCCTCTTCCCACTCCTCTTTCGCAAAATTTTGTTAATAGTTACCTCCATCACGCCACTCCTTTTTGAAATAATCTCTGTGAACATTACAGCAGTACAAAATCCGGTAAGATGCTTGAGTTCGAGAATACGAACCACCTTTCCTACATAACAAATGGTAGACCGAGATTTAGAAATTTCTAATGTGAGATTAATCGTTGTATTAATTCCCAAATCTTTATCATAGGTAAACAGCATACCACCTGCACTTAGATTCTGAATGGCTACGATCTCCCATTCATGAGAGGTGTTACCGTGACCTTTAAATTGGTTTACACAAAACTTTGCTATACAGGGTGTGTCTATCTCTTTATATTTTCTAGCCTCCAGTCCTATTCTCCCAAATTTCCTTCTTTCGGTTAAAGTGTGCATACCATTTTTCCTCCTATTTATTTCTCATCAGGTTATTTTTTTTAAATTTTTTGATTCTTCCTCGAGTTAAGGTCCTTCATGACTTTACTTTAACGAGATTCCTCACCTCTCATTTTTTCCTAGAATACAGCGTCATTGTTAATTAGGTATAAAGTTATTGTTAATTATTAGTTAATAATAAATAAGTATGATTTTTTTTATCTAGTTGTTTACCGTGGAGTGTGATCAGTCAAAATGGGAAATCAAGAGGTAATAATAACAATTGCAGTCTACAAAGTATCATTAAAATTTGTATGAGTTGAATAGTTGTGGAGTGCAACGATAATCTTGGTTTGATTGATAGAGAGGATGCAAATAAGACCTTTATCAGTTAGCATACCAATGTGCGACTTTGTATGTTTAGTTAGGGAGGTGAGGGATTGTCCTCTAACTCTCAATGGAGGTGTAAAATATTCAATCCGTGAAACCTTTAAAACAGTCGTTACGGGAAAGGAAATTCTAGCGTTTTGAAATAAATTGGGGTGAGAAATCCCATGAGAGTAGAAATACCTACAATAGAACCTCCCTTAAAGTAGGCTTCAGGCAACATAGTTTCTGCAATCATGGTTAGCATGGCACCTGCAGCAATTCCTTCAATTAATGAGAAAAGCATTTCGGGTGCTTCTGCAAAAAACATATTTCCCAATGAGGCTCCTATTCCGGTAAAAATCATCAGTGAAGTCCACATTAACAAAACCCGTTTAAAGGAGAGGCCCTGCTGTCGCATTCCCACTGAACTTGATAATGCTTCGGGATAATTAGAAAGAAATAACCCTGCTATTAATGAGAGACTGATATGACTTGTATGGACCATATACGCACCAATTACTAACGACTCCGGTATACCATCAAGGAAGATACCGATCCAAATGGCAACAGGTGCACCGCTATTCTCTTTGAAGGTTTTTACCATCTCTTTAACAGAAGGTATCTGTTTTCCGAAATCCATCCTTTTGACCGCTTTTTGGGTCCATCGAACGGCCTGGTTGGTATCGAAGTGTTGTTTCAGAGTTAAATAGTCTGAAACTTCTCCCTGTTTAATATAGTCACCGACTGTACGTGCAAATTGAGGAGAGGTTTTGAGTAGGTGCTCAAAATCCTGTTTCTGTAAGATCCAGACCGTTGAGTCTTCGGCTGCTACCGCTGTCATTGAGTGTTGTGCTCCTGTCAAGAACGACATAACTCCAAAAGCATCATAATCGGTTAAGGTCATCATCATCCTCATTTTGTTTTCATGGTCGATCAATGATACTTCCCCATGATCAATAATATACATCCTATCCGTTGGTTCGTTTTGATGAAAGAAGGTGTACCCTTTTTGATGGTGTTTGCGAAAGAACAGTGATGCTATTTTGTCGATCTCATCAAGTGGTAAATTTTGGAAAATCGGTATCCGTTTGATTTTTCCAACTATTTGCTTAAACTCCATTTCAGTTCCCAGTCTGTCGTTATTGGATAGATCTTCACCACGATAGTGTTGAATCATTCTTTCTACCCACTCTTTTGAATCCTCAAGAGACATCTCTTGACGCTCAATTAAATATTTAGCGACCTCATCGCCCTTTAATACGTTCCGCAACTTTTCAGCAAGTTGGTGTGTATGTTGAATGAGTGTTTCAAAGTTCTTTTTCGGTATTAGCCAGATACTGGCATTCGTGGTTGCAACAGCTACTGTGGCATGAGGACGACCCGTAAAAAAGGCCATCCGTGCAAAAACATCTTTTTTTTCTAAATGAGAAAACGATCTCATACCATCTTTAGGGTCTAAAAGATCGACCTTACCGCTTTCAATAATATATAAATATTTACTTGGATCACTCTTTTGATAAATTGTTGTTCCTTTGGGATAATTCTGTCTAACGACACAAGAGATTAATTCTTCAACCTCTTCCTCAGGAAGATTGTTGAACAAATCTATACGTTTTACATGCGAAAGAATTCGCTTAAAACGTTCTCTTCCCTTTCGGCGAATGTAATATACGGTTGTGGATGCCTTTCTGAGAAATCCTCCGTAGTCATTGATTATATGGTTTAAGCCAATGAAGAGGAAACTTCCAGCGATACATCCAAATGCCAGGATATGAAAATGACCTTTTTTAAGGGCAGAGCCTACTAAATCAATCGTTAATGCAGCTAGCAAAGCTCCGCCCCCGAAAGCCATCAGAAATGCCATAGCCCGGTCTCCAGGTTTCCAAAACGCTGAAGTAATGGTACCCAGCGGTAACGAAATAGCGCTAACCAGACCAATAAAAAATGCTACAATGGCATATGGTTCTATTAAATTATTTAATATATCCATTCTCCGGGTTACCTATTTTCTATTGAAGGAAGTTAAAAATTCAAAAATATCATATCTGTTTCAGAACCTATTAAATCAAATGTTGATATAAGATCCAATTGAATTCTGGTCCTTCATTCAGGAGAGTAAGGAGACACTTTTGACTTGAGCATATACTAATTTACCAGGTTTCAAATCTAGAATAGAGGCAGATTTACGTGTTATGCAGGCCAAGATGGGAACATCTCCTATCGTCAAGCTTACGGCGACTTGGGCACTCCCTTCGGGAACTATTTCTCGTACTGTAGCGGGAAATATGTTCTGAATACTGGTGTTTGACTGTGGCTCCAGAGTAAGACTCACATCACGAGCGGCGATCCGTAGTTTCACGACACTACCCACAGGCAACTCCTTGTGTATCACAGAAAAACGACCCCCTGCAGAATCCAGGTACGTGAGATAATACTCTTCGTCGTGTCCTGAAACGGTAGCTTTGATAAGCGCCTCTGCATCTCTCCCATGGGCAATGGAGAGATCAAGACGGGTTAGTATTTCGCTGATAGCTCCCGAGGCCTTGATTCTGCCATTTTCAAGTAACACCAGGTAGTCTGCAAGCCGGGCCACTTCATCAGTAGAGTGACTAACATAGATAACTGGAATTTCCAATTCTTGATGGAGGGATTCGATATAGGGTAGGATCTCTAGTCTACTTTTCATGTCAAGGGCAGCAAGTGGCTCATCCATCAGTAAGAGCCTTGGACTGACAGCGAGTGCTCGGGCAATTGCCACCCTCTGCCGCTCGCCACCGGAGAGTGAACCGGACTTTCGCTCAAGCAGGTACCCGATTCCCAAAAGTTCGATCGCACGATTCAATGAGATCTTACGTTGCTTATCATGTACCCTCTTAAAGCCATATTCCAGATTTTGTCGTACATTGAGATGTGGAAACAAACTTGCTTCCTGGAAGACATAACCCAATGGGCGCTTATGCGTAGGGATTATCTGTCTATGATCTTGCCAGACCGTCTCTCCTACTCTTAAGAATCCACCATTGGTCTGCTCCAATCCAGCAATAGCACGAAGAAGGGTAGTCTTGCCACAGCCTGAAGGGCCGAAGAGTGCCGTTATACCTCTCTCGGGAATATTCAGATCTACATCAAGAAGAAAATCCTGTTTGTTAATTTGTAATTTTATCTCAATAGCCATGATGCTTCCATCACTGTATTTCTGTACAATGCCCCTCTCCTTACACCGATGTCTCAACAGTCCCAATCACCTACCCTCTATCATTGCTAGACTACCCTAAACCGACGGTTAAGGGCATATACTGTCATAAGCATGAAAAAGGAGAGGAGCAAGAGCCCTCCCGATAACCAGTGGGCGTGACTGTATTCAAGCATTTCAACATGATCATAGATGGTAATAGAAAGGACCTGGGTCTTGCCTGGTATATTTCCACCAATCATCAACACGACACCAAATTCACCTACGGTATGGGCGAATCCAAGAACGGCGGCAGTAAGGAATCCTGGACGGGCAAGGGGTATAGCCACCGTAAAAAAGCGGTCTCCTGGTGATGCTCGCAGTGTAGCAGCAACTTCAAGTGACCTTTCACCGACGGCAGCAAAAGCATCTTGGAGTGGTTGTACCACAAAAGGTAGTGAATAGAGTACCGAACCGATGACCAGCCCGGTAAACGTAAAGACGGGTGGATGCCCACCCAGAAATTGAAATATCTCCCCTATCGGCCCGTGAGGTCCAAGGGTTATCAGTAGATAAAAACCGAGCACTGTAGGTGGTAAAACAAGCGGTAAGGCTACCACACCCTCTAAGAGAAACTTGAATCGCCATCGGGTACGCGAGAGCCACCAAGCCAAAGGTGTACCTAAAAAGAGGAGGAGTACGGTAGTCACTCCCGCCAGTTTGAATGTGATGGCAAGTGCAATTAAATCTGGGTTACTCAGTATCATGGTACACTATACCCATACTCACGAATAAGATTTCGAGACTTTTCACTTTTCAGAAACGCAAGAAAGGCTCGTGCTATGCTGTTCTCTTTTAATAGTACCGCCTGCTGTTCGATAGGGGTATAGAGTGATTGGGGTATTTCCCAGAACGAACCCTCAAGAGGATATCCTGGGCGTTTTATCTGAGAGTAGGAAACAAATCCTAATTCAGCATTACCGCTCTTGACAAACTGAAGAGTTTGTCCGATATCCTCTCCACGGACAATGCTTCCCTGTAATGTATCCCAGATTTTTCGGGCATGTAAGATCTCCTGAGCTGCCTTGCCATATGGAGCGAGCTTCGGGTTTGCTATAGCCAGATGACGAAATCTTCCCCGTTCCAAAACCTCTCCTGCTGAGTCAACATACTCCCCCTTTGGACTCCAAAGAACGACCTTCCCCACAGCATACGTAAACCGGCTTCCTGGCAGAGCCACACCCTCTTGCTCTAACAAATCCGGCCGCCGAACATCAGCTGCAAGAAAGACATCAAAGGGAGCACCATTTTTAATCTGGGCGTAGTGTTTTCCCGTAGAACCGAAGATCAACGCAACCGTATGTCCTGTTCTCGCGGTAAAATGTTTAGCGATATTCTTTACAACATAGGTAAAATTGCTAGCCACCGCTACACGAATTTCATCGGCCACTACTGATAAAGTACCGAATAGCAGTGTGACTGTTATCAACAATATAAAAACAAGAGCTATTCTTTTCATGTGGTTGTTCTTTTCTGTTTGAAAATCGATTTCGTGCACAAAACCCAACGAATAAATAGCTTCTAGAGATCAAGTTGCTCTGAACGTTCAAGCAAGAACCTCTTTAAATCCCCATGAGCAGACCAGAAACATTCGATTGCCTTTTGTCCAGCCTTTGTCAGTCGGGCCCCTCCCCCACAACGTCCCCCCGTACTCTTTTCAACCACAGGATGGAGGCTTTGACGGTTCATCGAATCCACCAGTTTCCAGGCGTGGCGATACGACATTTCCATGGAGCGAGCAGCCGCGCTGATAGAGCCATGTTCCTGAATTCGCTCCAATAATACAACACGTCCATAACCGAGGAAGGTCCCTTCAGGCCCCTCAATCCATAGCCGTCCGTGCAAACGGTAGGTATCACACATTGCATCTCTTGATCGGAAATATTAACAAAAGCGTTATATTTTTGCGAATATAACGTAAATAACATTAACTATCAACTTTAAAATTGAATTTTTTACTAAAAAATGGTCAATTTTCACACCTTTTTCAAAAAAGTTAAATCGCTTATTTTTTGTGAGAATAGCATCTCTTGAATACCATAATAGTCTTGCACAATTGCCCATTTTGTTGTATATATCTTGACCTTTTTATTCCTTGTTGACTAGCACAAGCACACCCCCTGCTACTTAGAAAAAGGATAAAACGTGTTGCCAAATAGACTCTCTTTTTCAAGGGAGAGGGATAAATTAACTGAGTAATTTATCGTGCATAGATTTCGGAGATATTATGACCTCAACAACACCACTTCTCGGGACCGGCGGAATCATCTTCATGTCCCTCTATTTTCTCTCCCTGATAGCGATTGGCCTTCTCGGTCGTGCAGCAAGGAGGGAGGACTCGATGTCAGATTTCTACCTTGCCGGACGCGGTATGAGCATATTCATCCTATTCCTTACCCTCTATGCGACTCAATACAGTGGTGTCACTATGGTCGGGTATGCAGGTAAGGCTTATCGTGATGGTTATCGATTTCTGGTGAGCGTCTCCTTTATGATGGCTGTGATAGGTGCCTATTTGCTCTATGCCCCAAAGCTCTATCGACTCTCTCGAAAGAAAAAGTTTATTACGACAGGTGATTATTTCACTCAACGTTACGACAGCTCTTCACTGAAATTGATAACAAGCCTGATCTTTATCTTTGCTTTAGGATCATACATCCTTACAAACCTGAAGGCCGTAGGCTATATTGTTGAATCATCTACCGGGGGTGTTATCCCATTCACTTGGGGGGTCATTGCTATGGCACTCATTATGGTTATTTATGAGACGTTGGGAGGTATGCGAAGTGTTGCATGGACTGATGCCATACAGGGTATCTTGTTGCTCCTTGGATGCATTTTTATCTTTGTCATCGTAGTGTATCATTATGGAGGATTCTGGTTAGTTTCTTCAAAAATAAAGGAGATGCACCCGGAATTTTGGAAGCCTCCCGATCTTGAACAGAAGAGATTGTGGTTGAGCACCTTAATGATCGTCTTCTTTGGAATACCCCTCTATCCGCATGCGATACAGAGAATCTATGCTGCTAAGGATGAAAAGACTCTTGCACGATCATTTATTATAATGGTCTTTATGCCACTCTTTACAACTCTATTGATGGTCTTAATTGGTATTGTAGGTGCAGTGCAGTTTGCAGGGCTTAACAGGGGAGAGAGTGAGAGGGTCGTACTCATCCTGCTTGCAGATATTGCAGATCATATACCGGGGATTGGAATGCTGCTCGTTCTTTTTATCTGCGCTGCAGTTGCTGCTATCATGTCAACGGTCGATTCTGCGCTGTTATCAATTTCCTCCTTTTTCACCCAAGACATATACCGACCCATTCGAACGAAATCAGAAGAAGCGCAACTAACCCGAATGGGAAAGATAGTCTCCTGGTTGGTCATGGGGTTGATGACCTATCTTGCCATCGTATTACCGCAAACGATATGGCGTTTGGTCGAGATAAAGCTCGACCTCTTGAGCCAGGCAGCACCTGCACTCTTTCTTGGCTTGCACTGTAAGAAATTGAAAAGTAGTGCCGTACTTGCGGGATTGATAGCAGGTATCAGTGTAACCATTTCGATAATGACTGCCCATATGATTGATGGTTTGATACCCGCAAAACCGTGGGGATTTCATGCTGGTGTGTGGGGTCTTTTTGCAAATTTTGTGACAATCGGAGCTGTAACTATTTTTACGGAACAGGAGAAAGTTGATATACTAAAACCGATTTAGTCTTCGGTTTTACTGGAAACCAAATCTTGATTGCAGTTAAATCAGCTCAATTTTATGCCGGATAATATCCGAAAACCAATATCAGATGAGTATAAACGTTTCACCATTTGAATCATTGTTCAAAATCGTAATATACATGATAACAAGAACAGTATAGAATCATAAAAGGATAAAATTGAAACTCTTTGTCTGGATATTTCTAACAGTTGTTCATGATTGCAAAAATTTGTGTTACAGATTTGTAAGGCATTTCAGATCATAGAGTTAGGATATCCTCGTTTTTGAATTGAATCAGTTGACCGATTCCACTCTTTGATTGGGACTGCATATCAAGAAATCAATGAACAGTTTAAAGTTATGTATCCTATCCATTATATTGCTGCTGGCTACTGTACCGTGGTTTTTTTTTAAAACTAGAGAGACACAGATCCTTGGATTTCCATGCTGGGCCTTTTATAGTATGTGCATGACTCTGGTATATGCAATTGTAATAGCACTGATCTTTTATCGTTATTGGAACATGCTTGCTGGTAGTGAAGACGAGGAGTTGTGAATTACCGTTTTCCAGAACAAGATTTTATTGCTTACCAAAGAATGTCCAATTGTTGAGGATCTTGTTCAATTACTCTTCTCGTAAGATAGAGTGGAAGAAAGCGGTTTGTCAGGAGTATTATATTTGAAAGAGTACAATGAATTTTTATAAAATCCCCACTGAAGATCTAAAGACAAACACGATACTCAACTTTAATATTTATCTTAACCAGCAATATGGTTATGTTTAACAAAAATCCCTCTCCTTTTCCAAAGAGGTATTCTGTTGAATTTTCCCACAAACAGCTTTGTGTTTACTATCTATTCCTTTTTGAAAGGTTTGAAGGTTTTTCTAAAATTCCTCCTTCCAGTGCAAGCGGGTAAAATGCTAGGCTTTGTCCGTAATAACTTTGAATAGAAGAACCCTCGTTAAGCATTTTTAGGAATATAGTTTTCAATTTTTCGTTTTGGTGATCCATTACCTGAGTGGTAAAGTAGGCCATTGCAGTTGCTGCCAAGCTACCATATTTCACTGCAGGTTCTCCTGTATAAGTATAAACTGCTTTAATATCATTTAGCTCTGTATTTGATGATTTTATAGCAGTATTAATTTTCTCAATAATTCCTTTCCCCTTCTCAGATTTATACCAAAGGATATCTAAACCAACTTGTATTGGTACTCTCATTGCTTCCCAACCATAATCGCTTGATCTTTCGTCAGAAGTTAAAACATTTCCTGCAGAATCAAAAATACACCAGTCTGGAGTAAGGCCGCAACCATTTATACTACCCAACTTATTTGCAGATTGACTTAGAATTAAATAACCAGTTTCAATCAAGTCGAGCCATCTCCTATCTTGAGTACTTTCATAAAACAAACGGAAATGGGTTGGACGGTAATAAGAAGGGTTTTGTATCAGAAATCCTTTTTCTTCATTTCCCCACATCCCAGGTAATAGGAAAAGACGATTGCCATTTCTACGCACAGTTTCATATTTCATAATGTCATTAATTACCCATACCGCTTTTTCGCTATATGCCTTTTCTCTCCATTTATATGAAGCCAGCAGTAAAGCAAATGCGTAATCACAGTCCGCATCCGAAGCAGGCATCCAATCTACTACATTCCCATCCTTCCAATACCATGCAAGAAGATGGTCTCCAATTCTTTGATTTCTGCTAAGATGTTTTTCTGTCCAATGATAAATCCGATCAAACGTCTTTTTGTCATTCATAAAGACTGAGAAAATCATCGCGTATGCTTGACCTTCACTTACTGTGTCGTAATCATTTTCTGGGCGTTGCACACAACCGGAACGAAGAATGAAAATTTTTTTGTAGGATTTCCACCATGCTTGTAATTGCTTTTCGGGAGAGTTTTGAATCGTATTAAAACCTAAATACGATATACAATAGATGCTTATAAGGATAACAAGGTGTTTGGCTGGCATAATTTAACTCTTATTGAGAATTACTGTTTCTTCAGATATTATGCTTTCAATCATTTTAAAAGCGATATTTAAAGAATAAATCTGCCCTTTCTTCATCATAAACTGTTGATCGCATGGGTTTAATTTCAAACCCTATATTCCAATGTCTCTTCTTGTCCCAACCAAATTGAAATTTTGGCTCTGTAAAATCGATACCATCAACATCCACTCCCTGTTTTATGGCAATTTCATAAAACAGTTTAGGGGCACCACTAAAATGTTCTTTACCAAGATAGTGCCTCCAGCTAATACCCGCCATATATTTTCTGTATTTCACTGGAGACCAATACTCATTACGTTTAGAGCGGACATCAAAACCGTATGTCTCTATCATAAATCTTAGGATTCTGGGGTACAAAGATAATTTATAACCAGCAAATGTATAAAACTCTGTTGCATCATTACTATCATTATACCAATACTGTTTGACCTGACCGAAGATGTCTATTCGTTCAGAAATATCCCATGTAAAACGTCCCCCGGTATAATAACGACCTCTCTTGTTATTCAAGTTAATGTTATTTTGGAGGACATCCTCTCGTCCTCCTAATAAAGAAATATTGAAAATATCAAACAATCTATAGTTAATGTCGGCATCAAACTGTGCTGTTTCATGTCGGTCTTCTGAATAGGATGTCAACTCTCCTGCTAGATTAGTAGAAATGCCATTCTGAAAACTTTTGTATAAATTCAGTGTGAGGTGTTGTGCGTCTGAACCTCCATTCCCCTTAAATTTAAATAGTGTATTCCCAAAACCAAATGAAATATCCATTGACTCTGAAATTCTCATTGGTGAATACTCAACATCAGTCCTGTACATTGTAATATTAATGTTTCCGAAATCATCTCCACCCCCATCTCGACGGATATAGGAAGGTTTAATGTTTAACGATTGTTTACGTCTCCACTGTTCCGACTCATAAGCAAAGGCCGCTCGATTATGTTCTGGTTCATACGTAAGCAATTTTTTGTAATAGTCTTCAGCCTTAATACTATAATTTAACATGGAATACATTTGGCCTAAATCGAATAATAGCTCAGGATCTTTCGGATGAGATACAATCAGTTTTTTGTAGAAGATAGCTGCATTTCTCTTCCTCCCTAACCAGTTGTTCTTCTTAGCTTCCCATTCCCAATAGATTTCGTAGTCTTCTGGTAGATTCTCACAAAGATTTTCATACGCTTCTTCCGATTCTTTTCGTCTCAAGGCCCAACTATTTACCCTGGCTATTTCACGTTTGCTTTTTAAATCATGGGGACGTTTTTCTGCATACAAATCATAAAACTCCAGTGATATGTCATACTCTTGTCGCCAACTATTTATTTGTGCCAACCATCGGAGAATTCTCACATTACCTGGAATAGCCTTTTGGAGTATTAGAAATTGTTCAATTGCCAAATCATACTCTGTGTGAGTAGCTAACAGTTTAGCGTATTGGTATCTAAGTTCTGTATCATCTGGAAACATTTTTAGAGCCTTATCCAGCCAATCACGTGTAAAAGCATAGTTATCAGTTATCTTACCTTTATCATAATATCCAATCTTTTGCACAATTGCTTGGAAAATTGCTAAATTCTCATGATCTAAAAGATATTTTTTGATTAATTGACTTGCGGTCTCATACTCCTCTGTTTTAAGATGTACAATTATCGTGAGTGATTTTACATCAATAACCTGAGAAATATCCTGAGGGAGCATGGATAACTTCTCATAAAAGATTTTTTTGTTACCGTTAGCTTGCACCAATAAATCAAGGTATCGAACAACCTCCCCTCTGGGTAAATCAAGTATTTTAATTTCATTGAGTAATTCGTCTATTTCTGTCCCATCTTGGAGATTCAGATAACATTCAAGCATACCAAGTTTATATTTTGTTTCTCTGCTTTTTTCATATAGATCTTCATATAATTTTAAAGACCTCAGAAAATTACCGGCATTTAACTCAGCCTTTGCAAGTTCTCGCGTTACATCTTGGTTGAGATGCTTGGCAAATTCATCAGCAACTTTCCAGGCTGAAAGTGGTATCTGTTCAAATAATTTTGGCCTTACGATTTCTGTTAAGGGTGAATATTTTGACAACAATCTACCTAAGACTTTAATAGATTTCTGCCGCTTCTTTAAAAGCCTTCTCTCCTCGTGTAACAAAACAGTAAGTATTTTTGGGCTCAAATCATTTTTATGCATTTTTGATAATAACTCTATTCCTTCAATAGATTTTTCGTATTGTCCCATTCTGATTTGAGAAAGAATTTGCAGTATCAAAACTTTTGCTTTATCAAACAAGTCAACATTATAGAGTTTTCGTAGTAAAAGAGTAGATTTCTCAAGGAGTTTTTTGTCTTCCTCCATTGCATAATAGCATTCCAGTTCAACGACAAGTCCCCGTAATCCAATTTCTTCACCTTCATTAAGTTTTAAAGTAGACAATATAGATAATGCCTCATCATAGCGTCCTGTTAAAGAAAGTATTTCTGCTTTTGAGACATCAATAACATGTTGTGTGTTGGGCAAAACGGATAATTGGTTAAGCATTTCAAGCCCCTTCTCCGCCATTTTCTGATAAGTATAAACAACTGCAAGTTTTGAGACAAGATAAACATCATTCCTATTATCAGTTAATGCTTTTTCAAGGATTGTTGACGAATCGGTTAGGTTCTTACGTGCGAGGAATTTATCAACAATTTTTAAAAGTGTTGTTCTCCAAAAAACTGAATTTGTATTAATACTCTTCCACATCTCGATAGCCTTTTTTTCATGTCCTAACGATAAATACGCTTCAGATAGAATAGATCTGACGTCATCTGCATACTTAAAAGTACCTTTTTCTTCTTCTATAATATGTATGATTAGTGGCCACTCTTTTGCCCAGGAAAGGACTCTAAGATATCCAAGCATGATATTGCTGTTATCAGGAAATTGTTCAACGAGTTTCTGATATTTTTCAATTGCAACTTTGTAATTCCTTGACCAGGCCTCAATATCAGCTTCTAGTTGTAACAACTTTGGAATTTTCTTTTCTTTATGCGGTATATTTGACAAAGTATTCCTTGCTTCAGAGTATCTCTTTAAGTGTATTAAAATACTAACTTTTAGAATCAAGATTTCAGGATTAATGGGGTCATCAACCAGAATTTCCTTGCATAGTTCTAGTGTCTGCTCAAATCTTTCAAACCTGGCAAAAACGCCGGCGATTTCCTCTAACACCTTTGAGTCAATCTTACCATATAGTAACACGAGACCATAAAGATCGACTGCTCGCTCTTCCTCTTTGTTTTGTAAAGCATTTCGCGCAGCTGAAACAAGAAGTCTCTTCTTGAATTCATCATCCTCTCCAGCTATTTTTTCGATGTTCATCACTAAATCTTCATAGTGACTCTCTGCCTTACCATACAGACCTTGAGCATCAAGGAGTTCAGCATACTCCAATTCAACTTTGTGATCAACCTCTCCATACTGAAAGGCCTGATCATAAAGCTCAACGGCACGCTTTTTCCCACTATATTGTACTGCGTTTCGTGCAGCTGCGATCAAGAGTCTCACCTTGAATTCATCGTATTCATCCGTAGTGTTGCCAATGCTCTTTACTAAATACTCAAATTGGCTCTCTGCCTTATCATAAAGACCTAGGTCATGAAGAAGTTCAGCATACTCCAGTTTTACTTTAAAATCAATCCCTCCATACTTGAAGACTTGATCATAAAGTTCTGCTGCCCGTTCTTTCCTTCCGTTTTGTAAAGCATTTCGCGCAGCTGAAACAAGAAGTCTCTTCTTAAATTCATCATCCTCTCCAACTATTTTTTCGATATTCAACACTAAATCTTCATAGAAGCTCTCTGCCTTACCATACAGACCTTGATTATGCAACAGTTGGGCATATTCCAGTTGAACTTTGTAATCAACCTCTCCATACTGGAAAGCCTGATCATAAAGTTCAACGGCACGCCCTTTCCTCTTGTTCAGTATCGCATTACGAGCTGCTGCGACCAAGAGTCTCACCTTGAATTCATAGTCTTCATCCGTTATGTTGTCGATGCTCCTTACTAATTCATTATATTGGCTCTCTGCCTTATCATAAAGACCTAGGGCTTGAAGGAGTTCAGCATACTCTAGTTTCGCCGTAGCTTCAACTTTACTAAATAGTAAAAGTAGGCCATATAGATCAACTGCACGCTCTTCCTCTTTGTTCCGTACTGCATTTCGCGCAGCTGCAACCAAGAGCCTTACCTTGAATTCATCATCATCTCTAGCTATCTCTTCCATGTTCATTACTAAATATTCAAAATGACTTTCTGCTCTGGTGTAAAGGCCTCTCTTATGAAGCAGTTCTGCATATTCCAGTTGAACTTTATGATCAATCTCTCCATACTGGAAAGCCTGCTCGTAAATTTCAACAGCACGCCTTTCTTTTTTATTCTGTACCGCGTTTCGAGCTGCTGCGACTAGGAGTCTCACCTTGAATCTATCATCCTCATCCGTAATTTTATCTATATTCTTTACTAAATATTCATAGTGCTTCTCTGCCTTGTCATACAATCCCCTACTGTTAAGAAGTTCGGCAAACTCCAGTTCAGCATTGGAACCAACCTTGCCATGTTGGAAAGCCTTTTCATAAAGCTCAACTGCACGCCCTTCCCTTTTGTTCTGAACTGCATTTCGCGCAGCTGCAACCAGGAGCCTTACCTTGAATCTATCATCATCCGAAATGTTATCTATGTTCTTAACTAAATATTCGTAGTGCTTTTCTGCCCTGCTATACAATTCCCTACTGTTAAGAAATTCAGCAAACTCAAGTTGAACACTATTGTCTTCAGGTTCTTCTTTTAAATAAGCCTCATATCTTTTAATGGCTCTTTCAGAAAGTCCTGCTTTATTTGCATTTCTGGCACCAATTAAGAGTGAATATAACCCATTTTCATTAACTTCGTTGGCGTAAGTATATACCGTAATACCCGTAATGCCTATAGTAACGATCACAACAAGAATGAAGATCTTTTTCATTTTATAGTTTCTTCCATTAACAGTAGCATAAAATGTTCTTCTGCCTCTATGTATCTCTGTTGATTATGAAGTTCAACAGCAAGCCATAACCTTACATTCCTATCTTCTGGAAAAGTCTTTAGCAGTTTCTTTAAAATTTTTATCGCTTCTCCCTTCTTGTCAATTTTTGTAAGAATTTCTGAGAGCCGAAAATATTGACCAATTTCTTCACGTTTTGGTTTAGACTTCATCCACTCTTCATAGAGATTTATAATCTTCAAAGAATCGGGATCTTTGCTTTTGTACATGCGGATTAAAAAAATATCATTTTTGTAAACGTATTGAAAAGTCAGTACGAAAATTGCACATAGAATGGTTGAGGAAACCAAAATAAACCATTTATTTCTGATGAGATAGATTAAATTCATATAATAATTATATTGATAAAATCAGAGCCGAGACTCAAACTTAGATGATTTATTAGAGTTAACTGGTTTTATTTCTTTTTGGCCTGTCAACTTCAGAATAATCTTTTTCGAATGCTCAAAAAATTGTACAAACTGAATACCAATATAATAGGCACATCCTTCCACAATTTCCTTCATTTGTACAACCTGACCTTTCACCACCAATGTGCCAGTTGGTGAGAAAATCTCCATAGATAGTATATTTCCTAAATTAACAGGGGAATAACTCATGAAAGATAATCCACCATTACTTAAATCATCAGTGGTAGTAACAATGGGCCTTTGTTTATTAATTTGAACAACAAGAGGAAACAACATTCTTGATCGATGATATCTTCTGTATGGTACTTTTTTGAAATACTTGAAAAATATTTCAAACAGAATTGGTGATTTGTGGCGATATTTATATTGGAATACTGGAAGGAGAGTGTTAAAACAGTATTGTTGAATTGTCTCTATTTCTTCCTGACTCAAATCTTCATATCTGAGGCCACTCGTAAAAACTTCTCCGTAGACTGTTTTTTTACGGTGGGTAAAAAGTGTAGTAGCATTGCAGTGAAAAACCTCTTGGTTTAAATATAAAGTTAGCGATAATTTTTTGTTTTTTGGTATTGAGGAGAATGATACCAAGGAAATACCGTTCTCATTTATATTCTTGGAAATACCTATCCCATTTACTATGCTTTCCCTATCTTTAAGAGAATAGCCAACTGGCGCTGCACCAACAAATCTAAATTCCTTTCGTTTAAAGTGAGGCCTAGTCACTCTTTCAATAGAAATACAAGCAAAAGTTCCATTAATGCCATTCCAAAAAATTGTTGCTATTGCCCCTACTAAATTAATTTCTATATCATAATAGATCTTTGACCCAGCCCAAATAATTCCTGCTAAACTAAAAAGGTAGAGTATTATTTGTGGCAAAATATGAAATAAACAGGTTTCTTCAATATTGTCTTTACGGGTTACTTTAAAGATCGATTTAAACTTAAAAATGCTTCTAAAAGCTGCTTGAATAACAACAAAAAAATTTATAGTTGTAAAAAGTTCGCAATATATTATTTTACCGTACCAACGTGTTACAAATTCGAATCCAAAGACTAAAACGATGAGAAAAAATGAACATCTCCACATAAATTCAAAATCAAACGATCGTATCGGGAGTATACCAAACAAGATTGCAATCGATGGTATTGCCAAATAGACCAACTTTGGGAATCCAAAAAACCATCCAAAAATTGTTGAAAAAAAGCATATCCTTTGCGGAATAGATAACCCTTTTTTAAACAAAGGATTACACCTATAAATCATACTAATGTTACCTTCTGCCCAACGCTGAAGCTGTGTATGGTAATTTTTGACATCTTCTGGTGCAAGTTCATTTGATAGTATTTCGTTAACATATCTCCCTTTCCAACTGCGTGAATAGAGATTAATTGAAGTATGGAAATCCTCTGTAATGCTACCTGTTGCGAACCCCCCTATATCCACCAAAGCTTTTTTACGAAACACCGCCGCAGATCCAGCAAAAAACGAAGAATTCCAATAATCTCTTCCTGGCATAATTACTCGGTAAAAAAGATCTTGTGTGTTCCAATATTTCTTTTTGTCATGTTTAATAGTAAAAAGGAAGGAGCTTACGTTATAGTAATTATGAGGAGTCTGAACAAATCCCATCTGTTGATCTTGAAAAAAACCTAGTGTCTTATCCAAAAAATTCGGTGTTGGTACACAGTCTGCATCAAAAACAACTACAAATTCACCTTTTGTAAGCGAAAGTGCGTTGTTTAGGTTTCCAGCCTTGGCATGTTGCCGACTTTTTCTCGTAATGTATTCACAGTTCCATTCTGCTGCCTTCTTTGCAAGTTCAGGGCGATTCCCATCGTCCAATATATACGTTTTGTGTGGATATCTTATACTGGCACAACCAAGAGCTGTCTTTTTTATTATGGAAATGCTTTCATCGAATGTAGTGATGTATATGTCTACAGAGAAACCCTGAGGTGGTGGTGGTGCTTTGGCATCTATTGGATTCCATAGTTGAAAAAAAAGAAGAAACAGTGAAAAGAATCCAAATACATCTGCACAATAAAAGCTTATAGATAGTATTAAGGCATCCGGGTTGATAGTGTAAATAATTCTATAAACAAGGTAATAAGCAAAAACTCCTAATACGAAAACAATCGTTACCTGATATTTTAAGTTCTTGCTTTGCATATTTTCTTAAACTTTATTGTTTATGAATTTTCAATTTCCCTCATACTATTCATAAATATAAATAAAATCGCAATCATCGTGCCATGCAACCTGCTTATTGTTAAACCTTTTCGTCACATGAAACTAGGGTTTATTAACCAATAGAAATTGCTTATGGTTTGTAATTCAAACAAAAATCAGAACTTTATGATTTATCGTGGTTAATAATCTACATTTTTGTGTTTTATGGTAAATGTGTTTCTTGTTATAAATAAACAGGGCTTTTACACAAAATCACTTACGTTTACTGAGCCGTATCGTTTGCCATTCAAGCGGAAAATAATTTAAACAAGATTGTGAAAGGTAAAATGTATTCTATAATTTGTAACTTCCTCAAATCTTTTCCAAATAACAGGTAAATTGTTTTTGGTTCTTTAGTATTCCACTTATTGTAGAAATGACCTGTTTAAATTAACAACCTAATGCTTAAAACGACAACACTATTATCTACCAATCTCATAGTGATTATAGAGTGCTAGTTTACCAAGTTATTACGCTTCATTTCAGGGCGCTTGCTATACCTCTGAAACCGAAACGAGGTCAATATGCTGTTTACAAAAAGAAGACAATGGAGTAACAGTTGATAATTGTATGCGGTCTTTTAGGATTTAAGTGTATAAGAAGTGGTAACCGAGGCTTGTCGTAAGTATTGAATTATCCAGCCAATGTACTACGAGTTGACAACTCAACTTTGGTCATTCAGTCAATGAAGAGATGATATTTTTAGGAGAGTAATTGTAGTAAAATCCTTAGTGGAGAGTGAATTATTTAATACATAATATCGATTGGAACATTATCGACTAGATTGATGAGGTACCAAAAATTCCTTATGGAGGCGAAAATAGGAAAATAGTTGAACTCAGGTTCCTGTTTTTCTTGCTATCATATCATAAAAGAAGCTAGTACATACCATTTTTCTGGCGAAAGATTGTTCAGGTTATTGTTATACTATTATCCTTTTCCTGTTCGTCAATGACAGTAAATTTTTTCGTGAGATTATGCGATGAAAAAGGCTTCTTTCCTTCTATGTGGATTGCATTTCCTTGAAAACTTTTAGTGGGTATGGCTCCAGGAATGTTAATTTTTATATGTAGAGGTGATGCAATTACTAGGTGTTGCATACAATTAACAGCCATAACTCTCGCATTAGAATCCTTTACTGTTGACATGTTGTTGGAAGATACATATTCACAATCGCTATATTTTCTTACATTAAATTTTGTCGTAAACAATTTTTCACATCTAGTATGATTTTTTGTCGTTTTATATTTACTCTTATTCATATTGCACCCCCCACTATAAATTGCTCATATATGTTTTTGTACAATCGCAATACTCATGCCATCCGTATTTATTAGCTAATCAGTAGAAACTATTTAATCTTTTAATTTTATTACCCTTTGAAGGGGTTCAGAATGAATCCTAAGACTTCTTTGTTCTAGCACAGCGAAAACCAATATCTTCATATCTGATGTATGGGTAAAACCAACTTCTAAAAGAACAACTGCAGAAATCTCTCTCAACAAGATATGATCCTCCACGTAAAACCGGGAGGTTCGTCTCATTATCCGGTTTTGTAGAATATTCACCAATCGTACCACTATTAAAGGTTTCTAGTATATTTTCATTAAAGAGAAAGTCATTTAATTTTTTATGAGAATGAAAATCAGATGTCGTCCACTCCCAGACATTACCACACAAATCTGAAATTCCATCTATCGTTTCCCCGTTTTTAAAGATACCTACAGGAGAAGGACTTTTTATTTTTGTTTCACTACTGTTGCAGCAATTCTTGTCCCACACATCACCCCAAGGATATTTTTTCCCTTTCGCCCAACACCCGCCTGATGCTATTGCTTCCCACTCATTTTCATCCAGAAGCTTATATTCATAACCATCATTTCGCTCAAGTGTTAACCATCTTGTAAAAGCATATGATTCATACCATGAAACGCCAATAACAGGAGAATTGGGACATTTCCATTTTCGATAATTCCATAATGCTGGTTGAGTTGCTTTTGTAAAATCCAACCATTTCCTTCCTTCATCACTCCAGTAGTCTCGGTTTTCATATCCTCCTTCTTTGATAAATTCTAAAAACCACTTGTTTGTAACTGGATACTTCCCTATCTCAAAACGTTCTAACGTTACAATGTTAAGGTTTAAAGTATATGTCCCTCCAGCAATTGGTATAAATTCATCAAGTTCTCTCGAGTCTCCTATCCAACCAAGAGTCTCTCCTGCTTCAACAAGAATCTCTGGTTTGACACCACCATCATTGATTATTGACAGCAGGCGTTTTCTTGCCGTATTAAGAACATCAGTCTGTCTTCTATCATCCTGAATATCAACTAGGGATTTAGATGCTAGCATCCATCTCTCATATGGTTCATGATCTTCAGCATTTATTACTTCACCAACAATTTGATTCGCTAGCCCCTTGTTAAAAATACTTAAATATCCTATAAAAAATTCAAATATTTCCCTTTTTTTGTTGTTATCCAAGTAAGTTGTTGTAATTTCGGTTTGATCTATGATTTCATCTACCATAAAAGCAGCAGTTAAGAACTTACAAAATGATAATTGCGAGAAGCTGTACTGACCATTTTCATATTTTAGAATTCCGCAATCATTTTGTATCCTATCGAATTCTCGGTCAATTCTCTGTTTGTACTCCTGTTCTGTTTCCTCACCCCATATCTTGTAAAAAGACCTTAATATCTTAGTCGCAAATACTCGGTCTGCACCACTAATATCAATAGAATTCATTTGAAAAGCCAGAGTTTTTAAGAAATCATAAATAGTTTCAGGTTTGTTGAATCTTCTAGCGAGAAGATTCTTTATAAACTTGTTATACAGTTCTGTCCTCTGACCGGGAAGCCCCTTTCCTTCATAGTAGAGGATGCATATTGCCGTAAGCATGAGTGGTAAATCAACCGACTGCTGTATTTCTGGAAGATATTTAATCTCACTTATTATATCTTGAACTGATTTCATCCCTAATTTTGAACATTTATGATCAATGCACTTGGACCATTTCTTAATAAAATTTTCAATTTGTTCTGAATTTAAGGATTGAATTGTTACTTTCCATTCTCCGAATATATCAATTACAGCTCCCTCCATACTATGAGGTCTACCGGATACGACAAGCTTATTTCCTTCATGCTTTACCATGAAATCCGCAAAAGATTTTACAACAATATCTCTATACTCCTGCTTTATCTCATCAAGACCATCAAGGAAGAAGATAGCACTTTTAGCCTTGCAAAAGGTTAAAACAGTTTCAAGATCAAGGCCATTTTCAGTGTTCTCAAAATAATCTTTTAAAATAGACTCAACTGTCGATGCTTTAGATTTGAGTTCTTGGTTATCAAGAAATTCTTTTAAATCTTTCAAAAATATCAGCACGGGTAGAAAATTTTCTAGTCCACTAATGTTACTTTTTTGTATAAGTTTGTACGAAAGGTGCTTTAAGAAAGTTGACTTTCCTGATCCAGGATTTCCCTCTATAAGCAGATACTTGCAACTGCTTACCAATTTCTCTAAATCTATCTGCTCTTCTTTCAAATCGTGATCCCCCTGTGAAGTGCACCCTACATTCATCGAATGTTTTACAGGCGCATTAGCATTAAGGGGAATATACACCTCAGAAAGTTTGAATTGAAAATTATTATCTTTCGCTCTTAATGCATTAAATTCCATAAAATTACAGTGATCGTTTATCCACTTTTGATATAGCACAGGGACACTTTGGATTTTACGTTGTACTTTCTCTGGTTCTGTTTTTTCTATCTCATCGATGTTTTTAGCATTTTGTACTATCCAACTTTTTAGATCTTTCAAAAATCTTTCTCGAAAATCTTCTGGATGTTTGAACTCGCCAAAAATAAGCATTGCCTCTTTATTAATCTTCTCTTTTAAATCAAAAACCTTCATCAATTGTGGATCCTTCAGTTCATGCAACGAATTAACTTCTACTCTTTTGAAATAAAACATAATATAAGGTTTTTTATACGACTTCCATTTTTCATAGGCTATAAGGAATTCTTTTAATGCGAGTGATTCCTCATTACCACTGAATGATCCAAATCGTTTATGAAAGATACAGACAAAAATATCACATTCATCTAGAAGTTTGTTTATTATCTCTTGGGGATTACCTGGAGCAGGGAAGACATCTCTCCATCCTGTATCCTGGAAAGTAATTCCATAAGAATTTAAAAGGGCATTTTTATTTAACTCATCACAAACTGCACTGATAATGTTATGCTCTTCCTTAATGTCTACTGGAGAAGTAGAAAAAACGTTAATTTCTTTTTTGTATTTCATTAGATAAAAATTAGATTTGCTGATTAAAAAAGAGCTGAGGTTAGATGAGATTACAGAATCCAATAAACCAAGACACAAATGGTTCAAGTAAAAAATGGGTTCTTGTATTTCAGGAATTACTGCTGCCGTTGTGGAAGCCTGCCCAAAAGATATCTCTCCTTCTTTTGCTAATCTGTATTGATGCCTATGGTATCCAGCAATATGTTTAAGCAGTAATGTTCTGTGAATAACCTCACAAGATACAACAATTTTATATCTCGAATTATAATCAACTAAATTGTTTATTCAATCTTTTACTTAACAAAAGATATACCATTATCTCAAAAGAGATCTTGAATAACGTTTTAAAAATACAATATGAAAATTAAGGGTCAACTAAAAGTTGTTCAGCATACAATACTTATTCTCAATTTTCGTGCCAAATATGGCCAGTTAAAATAAATCAGTGTATCTCTCAATTATTTATACACTTATGATCATCTTATGAGAATATATGATAGCTCTTTTCTAAAGAGTTTGTTTAATAAAACTAACACATGGCCTATCAACCACAAAGCTGGATGAAACAAATGGTTAGTACCAGCCCGATAGTAGATAGGAAGGGAAGTATCAAAAGGCCATGTGTGTTAAAAAAGAAATTATATAATCGCTATCTCAAACTATGGAGTAAAAGATAAGAAGTAAATTTTGAAAGAGATAGCGATGGTGAAATCAAACGATCAAGATATTTTATCAGTTGTTAATCCAATCTGTTGTAGTTTATATGTAGATACCAGCCCGGATGAATACAATCGTACGGGCAAGTCTCTCACTTATGGTGCTTTTCAAGGAAGTAATATTACTAGGCAAGAGATACTTCAATGAAGGGAACTGGTGATCCTCAAGAAGAAGTATACGGAGTCTGTGTGTGATTATAAGAGATGTGTAAAAAAGGTATTTTTTCTATTTATCATTCAACAACTGATTGGCAGACATACAACTGGGAGAATAAGCTGTAAGTTCCTAGTGTATACTAAGCATGTAAACAGGGTTTAGACATTTGAATATCTTTTTCATGACAATCTCATGATAGAAGTTCAGAGACATGTTGTAGTGACTAATAGTAAAGGGATTTATTTTTGTGTGATATAATTAATAAAGAACTATATGAGTGGGATATGTGGCAGAGTAAAACATGATATAATTTACAAAGATTTCAAATTACAGAAAAAAAATTATGAAGATAGTGATAATGAGGCTTTATTTTTAAGTACGTTCAATTCTTGGTTAGTTGTTGTATTGGAGTCTTTTTGCAAAGCAAACGAACATTCGTCTTCCGTTTTTACTATATTTCTACCACTCCCTTTAGCCATATACAGAGACCGATCAGCTCTGTTAATTAACGTTTTTGGAGTATCCGTCTTTCTGCAAAACGATACACCAATGCTTATAGATATAGGAACTATTTCATTATCAACTTTTAAGGCTATATTATTAACCTCAGATCGAAATCTTTCGCATATATCGTGAACAGCTTTTTTGTCAATTCTTTCTATTAAAATCGCAAATTCTTCTCCACCATATCTTGCAGCAAAATCATTTAGTCTAAATATTCCTTTCATAACATTTGCTACCTTTTGAATAGCATCATCACCAACTATATGACCATAAGTATCATTTATCTTTTTAAAATAATCGATGTCAGCCATGATGAGTGTTAACGATTTTCTTCGTACCGTATTTTTACCAAAGGCATCGGCAAGCTTCTTATTAAATGCATTTCTATTATAAAGCTGAGTAAGACCGTCCATCAAGGCTTCCTCTTTAGCTAGAATTAATTGTTCTCCAAGTGCTTTAAGCTTGAAACACAATAGATTAATCATTTCAATGTCTTTTTCTTGCTTTAATGTTATTTTTTTTCTTAACGTTCCGATTTCACTTGTTATGGTTTGTCTTATTTCCTCGACTTCCTTTAGTTCAACACTTTTTTCAATATGAGATACGCTCTCATCAATATAACCAGAGAAATTGATAGTATCACTAGTGGCATTTTCAAAATCCTCCGCTAAATCCAATAACTGAGATTTTAATTCATCGAATTTTACTTTAAGTAAAATTCGATCTTTTTCAAAGTGTGGAGGTAATATTTCATTGATTTTATTTTCTATCGCAATAAATTCATGGAGTTTCAAAGACTCGTTTATATTTCGAATTCTATCATCAGACAAGAACTCGAGTTTTTTATTTTTAGGAGAAGTAGTATAGTCTGAATATTTGTTTATTATGAGAATTATCTCAAAAATTATCTCTTTTGCCTTATCGAGTAGTTGACTCTTATTTAATTTTAAATTGTTCTTTATGTTTTTCATTTTTCTTAAACCTTAATTTGCAATACTGTTTCATCAGAACTTTTGATCATAGAATAATCATAAAATCTAATTATGGCTGCGTGTAATAAAGTACTAAAAAGAGATTTTACTTAAATGCTATATCAATTTTCTAATTGGATCTGTTCATTCTATTATGAGTAGTATTGATAAGTTCACTTTAATAGAATTTCTTTACCCCTATTTTTGAGACAATGGAACAATTTACAACTAATTATTTTAATTATCGTACTATTCGTAATATCATTTACATAAAAAGTGAGTTTCTTTAACATAATTTGTCTATAAACAAAGTAAGTCAAACATGTGCTTTATCGAAAAACTTGGGCAATAAAAATGTTTTCATAGAAAATGGAGGGTTTTAGGACTTATTTCAGAAGAATATTTCTTTTTCTTTAGAGTAATCATTTACATAACATTGCAACAAAAACAATATAGAACGTGAAAAAATTCTTCTCTCTTTTGGTTAGAAGAATTGTTCTTCATTACTGAAATTTGTATTACAGATTTGTAAGACCTTTCCGATTATTGTTTTAGGGAAACCTTTTTAAAGAGAATTGGTTGACGGATTCCACTCTTTGATTGGGACTGCATATCAAGAAAGCAATGAACAGTTTAAAGTTATGTGCCTATCCATTATATTGCTGCTGGCTACCGCACCGTGGTTTTTTTTAACTAGAGAGAGACAGATCCTTGGATTTCCATGCTGGGCCTTTTATAGTATGTGCATGAGTATGGTTTATGCAATTGTAATATCAATAATATTTTTTAGTTATTGGAACATGCTTGCTGGTAGTAAAGACGAGGAGTTGTGAATTACCGTTTTCCAGAACAAGATTTTATTGCTTACCAAAGAATGTCCAATTGTTGTGGCTCCTTTTCACTACCCTTCACGTGAGAGAGGGTGTAAATAGGTGGTTTGTCAAGAATATTATTTTTGAAAGAGTATAATGAATTTTTATCAAATCCCTACGGAAGATCTAAAGACAAACACGATACTCAACTTTAATATCTACCTTAAACAGCAAAACGGTTTTGTCTTGTTTCGTGAGAAATCACTCTCATTTTCTGAAGAGATACTCTATAGACTCATAGAGAATCGAGTAAAGTGTATTTTCGTATCAAACGAAGATTTAGCTGAGGTGAGGAAATATTTCTCTTCGCTTACAGAAGGGAAACCGTCTGTAATGACAAGGGACGGTTTTGTAGGGCCTATCTTCGACAAACCGGAAAATGTGGAAAAATACTATAAGGTCTTTTTTGCCCATTACCCTATCGAAATAAAGACACTCGTTCCTGGATCAACCGTCAACTTCAATGTGTACAAGAAAAGAGATATCGAATTAGAGCGTTATTTCGGTCCTGAAATATACGATTTACACGGAATTACTGTACCTGATGATGTACGTGAAACAACCTGTTCCCTTGTGATCCTGAAAGGTGATATACCCTTATATAAAGAGTATCTACAACAACTTACACAAGAAATGTCACACAAGGAGGATATTTCACAAGAGTTACGATTCAGCATACTCCGGGAAAATTCTAAACTGATTGCTAAAGAGATCCTTGAACATCCAAGAAAAAGTGAAAACTTAGAGAAATCACATGAAATTGTTGAAACGATAGTTGAGAGTGTTATAAATAATGTGAATAGCTTTTATCATCTCATTAAGATCACATCACAAGATTATTACACCTACATTCATTCACTGAACGTATGCACGCTGAGTATAGGATTGGGAGCATCACTGAATCAAATCAGCGAATCAGGCCTTGTAGAACTTGGATTGGGGGCAATGCTCCATGATATTGGAAAGAGCTTGATAAACCAGCGCATAATTAACAAACCCGGCAGATTAACAAAAGACGAATTTGATATTGTACAGAGGCATGTTGTTGAAGGGAAAAAACTCTTAGAAGAGATCACCAATCAAATGCCTGAAAATGTTATTAAAGTGATCCTCCAGCATCATGAAAAATTGACGGGAAGTGGTTATCCTTACAGATTGCGAGGGAGTGATATCCATCTTTTTGGTCGTATAGTCGCAATTGTTGATATGTATGACGCCATCACCATAGAGCGACCATACAGGAAGGCGAACAGTCCCTTTGAGGTTTTGCAGCTCATGTCCAACAGTAACGGAGAGTACGATAATGATTTACTCAAGCAGTTTGTGATACTGTTAGGAAACCAAGTATAATCTTCACGTTATGGAAGACCCAATAAGAACCTCTCGATCTCACCCCATTAATGGAACAACTACTCTTTGCAATTTATTCCACACCTCCCAAAAACCCCATCAACTAACTCTTTCAGAGAAAATTTTTACTTCGCTTACCCCTTGACACATACCGTGAAATCCTCATATCCTTCATGAGCACTTAACAATGAGAATATACAAAATTACCCGTTGAAACATTTTTCCTTTCCACATACAAACCTGCTCATAGTATCGAATGTCAGATTTAGTTTTCAGCAATACTGTCCATCCCGAGGGGTATTTAGTTTTAATGGACAAAAAGACTAATCCCTGAGTTGTTCAAAAACCAGTAAGTTGCTGCACCAGAGAAATAACCTAACAATGCCAATAATGTCATCCTTTTCAAATACCAGATGAAGTCTATTTTAAGAATGCCCATGACTGCTACACCTGCTGCAGATCCAATAATCAAGACACTTCCTCCTGTTCCCGCACAGTAGGCCAAGAACTCCCAAAAGGCACCATTAACACCAAAGTTCCCAGAAGGAGCAATATCATACATACCCATTGCACCAGCCACAAGGGGAACATTATCTACTACAGACGATAGCAATCCAATTATTACATTCATAACGTATATATCACCAACGTTTTTGTCAAGAAATGCAGCAACATAACCGAGGTGTCCGGCAGATTGTAAAGCTGCTACAGCGACAAGAATACCAAGAAAGAATAGGACGCTCGTTGTATCCACCTTCCTAAGCACACCTACCACGGTTCTTGTCGATTTTACATCTTCGCTCTTACTATGATGCATTAACTCGGTAACGGCCCAAAGGAGCCCCAGGCTGAATGTCATCCCAATTACTGGAGGAAGGTGTGTAATTACCTTAAACAGAGGGACAAAGAGCAACCCTCCAACTCCGAGAAAGAATACAATCACCCGTTCCCTTTCTGTTGTCGGGTCAGTCAATCTATGGCGATCCCGAACCTCTTTAAGCATGTCCACCGGTCTTTCCACATCACCATTCACCCTAAACGAAAGAATTATCAAAGGTACTGCCATACAGACCAAACTGGGAATAAGCAATTTCACTACTATGTTAACTGCCGTAATCTGTCCCTCAATCCAGAGCATTATTGTTGTTACATCACCAATGGGAGACCATGCACCTCCGGCGTTAGCAGTCAGGATTACCACACCTGCAAACAACCAGATATCACTCTTTCCCTTCATTAACTTTTTGAGCAAGGCCGTCATCACAATTGAAGTGGTAAGGTTATCCAGTGCAGCTGAAAAGCAGAACGTAATACCCCCTACAATCCACATCAGCTTCACACGACTGAGGGTTTTAATCCTCTCGGTTATGATACTGAAGCCTTCATGGGCATCAACCACTTCCACAATAGTCATTGCGCACAGCAGGAAAAAGAGGATCGCAGCGACTTCACTTAATGTGTGGGCAATATCCTGTTCGATAAAGTGGTGGACAATCACCTCTGTTTCTTCAGAGGGAATTTGATGGATAGGCACGTGCAACTCATGACGATCAAAGATCTCCTCAGGAGAATCGTAATGCGCGTGAATACTATCGTTGACAATCTTCTCCCGCAAATATTTTTTAAATCCAGGTGTCGTCTGTTCTGATTTTACAAGGGTATTGATCGACTCCCGATTACTGAATTGCAGGATATCAGAAGGAGCCATTGCATAAATTACCCAACACAATGCCCCTGTTAATAAGGCAGTAGCCGCCTTATCAATCTTTATCGAGTGTTCCAGTGCAATGGCCAGATACCCAAGCACAAATACCACCACCATTAAAGCAAACATCTACGCTCTTCCTCCATCTGCTGAAAATAGGGATTCAGAAATTTTGAAGTTACGGTCTATTTTTAAGGAAGTCGTCTACCTTACCTGAATAAAACCAATTTTCCAGTAGAGTGAGGCCGGTACACACAAGCCAGCAGACCTGGTTATTCACCTGATACCTTAACCTTATTTTTTTGTTTTTAGTAAATAGTGTTTGAATAAAACTACCCATCTAATGCGTTGCTGTAACAATTCCGTGATCATCAAGTACAATGGTACGTTCCGGTTACAAAATTGTTACGCACCTTGTATCTGGGCAGTTTTGACTCAAACAGAGGGTTTCAGGTCAAGCACTAACTAAGCTACTTTTTCTTATCCATTGGATTTGCATGCGTTCAAATCCTTTAATAGACCACTCTGAAGGCTGTACACCCAACCATGAACCGTTAACACCTGACCAGATTCCCATGCATTCTTCACAATTGTCGTGTGACATATATTGTTCACCTGCTCAACTACATTGAGTTCACAGAGCAGATTAAATCTGTCATCTTCACTTTGAACCGAGTCAAGTTGGTCTTTATGATAGCGGTACACATCCTTAATGTTCCGAAGCCAGTTGTCAACCAATCCATGCTCTTTATTATCCATGGAGGCTTTAACACCACCACACCCGTAATGGCCACAAACGATAATGTGCTTTACCCGTAATACTTCCACTGCATATTGAATGACTGATAGACTGCTTAGGTCAGTATGGATTACGAGATTAGCAATATTACGGTGTACAAAGATTTGACCGGGCGGCAAATCAATCACTTGATTTGCCGGTACACGACTGTCAGAACAACCAATCCACAAATACTCCGGGGTTTGTTGATGAGAGAGTTTTGAGAAAAACTCAGGATCAGATCCTTTTATCTTGTTTGCCCAATTCCTGTTCTTTTCAAAAAGATGATCTAAAGCTTGCATTGTAAGAGTCTCCTAAATAATTTTTTAGAATTAAAACGAATTAATAAAAAATTGAAAAACCAATGTGTTGCACTTTTGTAATAATCCTTCTCGCTGTAGATACTTTTTACTTAATGCTTTTCCCATTTACTCCTTTACGTAATCGTCATTCTTTCTGTTTCTGTTGTTATTTAGCATACACCCATTTAGGAAGGTTTTTAAAAAACCTATCTCTTCCTTGGTCAGTACTCCCTATAATTTTTTCAAACTATTACTTTTTAAATTGTATTTCAGCCATAGCTCTCAATCCACAAATTTCTTAAACAGAAACTCTTCGAATATTAAACCTGGAAAGTTAAAAAACATCTCCTTGAAACTGAAAAGTTGAGATCTTGCGCTGTTTTTAGTTTTCATTTATCGGCAATGCCATGTTTCACAAATTGTGCAGACATGAAAAAACCGAAACCTATAAATAACTGAGCAGTTTTGCTGAATTCCCTTTTAAGGGAAAAAACATTCGGGCCTCCCATCCCCATATAAAAGCACATGATAATTGTTGTCGGTCCACTTTGCAACAACTGCTTTCTGTAAAACGAATTCATATCTAACGTACCATATAATTTTGGGAAAGCATAATTTTGATTATGGGAAAAGTGAATTTGTATTATAGTGTAAAACTTATCGGTTGGAGCAAAGAGGAATGAATGTGAGCCGTTTGTGGTTAGATAGGTAGCATAGTGTGGATAAGAATACATACTCTATCCATTAAACTTGGTTTCAATCGATCTCTCAGAATAATAGAGTGTTCTAAGGAGACCACGCAAGACGAAAACCTATATTGGTAAATTTTCTACTCGTCGGTACAAAATCATTACGGTTTACCGTCCGTAGATGATCGGGCTTGCTCTTCCAGCCGCCCCCTCGTATTACACGATTTGTTCCTTCTAACGGCCCTTTCGGGTCTTTCTCTGGACTTTCCGTGTAATAGTCACTGTCATACCAGTCCGAACACCATTCCCATACGTTTCCCATCATATCGTACAGGCCAATCCCATTTGGTCTCTTCTCTGCAACGTCGTGAGTGCCCGTCTCAGAAGAGTTAGTTCCAAACCAGGCATACTCACCGATTTCCGATTCGTTGTTCGTTCCAGCCCACTCCTCCTTTGCACCTCCACTCCTCGCAGCATATTCCCACTCAGCTTCAGTTGGTAGACGATGGTGTATGCCTGTCTTTTTATTTAACTTCTTTATAAAGTCTTGGACATCAGTCCAGCTGACCCTTTCTACCGGACGGTCATTACCCTTAAATTTTGAGGGATTCTCTCCAACTATCTCTTCCCACTGCCTCTGTGTTACCTCGGTCTTGCCAAGGTAAAAATCACTAATACATACCGTGTGTACCGGTTTCTCATCAACTGCTCCCGTATTAAAGACATCACCCATTTCAAAACAGCCACCTTTTATGAGCACCATATTATCTTCAATTTCACTGACGGCTTCTATCTGCTGATGTTTCAACTCCGATTCCTGACGCATTTTCTCCTTTTGTCCGTTCTCCGCATCGACAAGGAGTGTAATTGCCTCTTCGTAAAATGTACCATCCTGACCTACTAAGGTAAGGTAATTGACAATATTTGATAACGATAACTCATAATTTCCTGTTTCAAAAAGTGCTTTGCCATAAAGGAAATGAAATTCTTCGGGAAGGTTGACACCCAATTCCCTCACCTTCTCAAGTCTCATTGCCGCCTCTTTCCATCTCTTAGCCTCCATATCCTTGTTTGCCGCTTTCATGAGAATATCTACTTGGATTTCGATTGATAGACCATGTTCCTCTGAAAAAATGGTTGGGATGTCAGAAAATTGTGCTACTAATATCACTGATATTACTAAAAGAATACAACGTAATGCCGTTTGCCTGATATGCCCCATTCGAACTATTTGCATTACCCACAATCCTCCAATTAAATTATTTACGTATTAGAACATTTATGTTTGCCATGCAATCTTTATCAGTTTCAGAGCTAAAGAGCAAAGTTACCGTTTTGAACTCTTTGTTGGTTTATTTTGTACCGGTAGAGCATAGACCCATTTATTCAGCCTCATTGAGTAGATCTCCTCTTTCCCAGTAGATTTGCCTAGTGGCTCTATCAGCTTTACGTTAATATTTCTATCGTCTGCAGAGACAATAAAATCCGTAATCGCCTCCCTTACATCATATTCTATACTATAAC
The DNA here is from genome assembly GCA_965222815.1 of Candidatus Scalinduaceae bacterium. Taxonomy (GTDB): domain Bacteria; phylum Planctomycetota; class Brocadiia; order Brocadiales; family Scalinduaceae; genus SCAELEC01. The sequence goes on along the minus strand of CBDCUS010000014.1, from coordinate 340,946 downwards.
ATTTACTCATATCCAGTGTAAGGAATGTACCGTTAGGTATTTTAGCCAATTCTCTTATGATCGTCCCTTTATTTAAAAAGGTTACATCTTCGGAAAGGCTAATTTTTAACTGTTTTTCACCAGCAGACGAATCCATATGTAAAAAGTGAGAATTTCTGAAGTTACGATATAAGATCGTGACAAAACCTACACAGCAGCCTAACGCGAGTCCTATCAACAAGTCTTCAAAGACGATTCCAAGAATAGTAACAATGAACGGCACAAATTGTTCCCATCCCAGTCTGTACTGTTTCACAAATAAAGAAGGTTTCGCTAATTTATATCCAACCATGAGTAAGATACATGCAAGGGCAGGTAAAGGGATAAGATTAAGAATTACGGGAATACAGGCGACGCAAATCAAGAGAAAAACCCCATGAAGGATGGTAGATATTTTTGTTTGTGCACCAGCCTGTACATTTGCAGAACTCCGAACAATCACCTGGGTAATCGCCAACCCGCCTATCATCCCGGATACTATGTTTCCGGCACCCTGCGCAAATAGCTCCCGGTTGGTTGGTGTAACTCTCTTGTGAGGATCCAGCTTATCCGTCGCCTCCACACATAAAAGTGTCTCTAAACTGGCTACGATTGCTATGGTAACGGCAAGGATATAAACTTCTTTATTTACTATCTGGCTGAAATCGGGAAAGGTAAATTGTCCCAAAAAAGAGGAGACACTGTTCGCAACCGGTACATGTACCAGAAACTCATGACTTAAATGGTATTGAGGAAAGAAACTTTTTGTTAAAAGTTGAAAAATAATACCTGCAGCTACAACAACTATAGGGCCCTGTATTAATTTAAATACTTTAAATTTTTTCGTCAAGTACAATTCCCATGATAATAGAATTACCATTGAAATAATAGCAATTATTATTGCACCGAGTGTTATATGTTCAAAAAATTGCATAAGGGCTGTGAACGTACTACCATCACTCATATAGTCATGATAATCAGGTCCTTTCAACTCCCCATCATACCCAAATGCAAAAGGTAACTGTTTTATGAAAATAATGATTCCAATGCCCGCAAGCATTCCATTTATAGCCGACAGGGGAAAATAGTAACCGATAATCCCAGCTCTTAACAAACCAAGGATTATTTGTATAATGCCAGCAATGACTACGGACAGCAAAAATGTTTCAAATGGCGTAGTACTCAGTGCAGTCAGAATAATGACAGCCAGTCCTGCAGCAGGTCCGCTGACTCCATGTGCGGATTTACTTATTGCCCCTACAAGTATCCCTCCAACAACTCCAGCAATAAGACCAGAAAATAGGGGTGCTCCGCTTGCCAACGCAATTCCAAGACAGAGTGGTAAGGCAACAAAGAGTACTACTATACTTGAAGGTATATCTCGATTTAACGTAGAAAAAACGGGATTTTTTTTCTTCATAGTATTTTCCTGCATCAACGTGTTTTAAAATTTGTTACAAAAGATGCGGTGAACAATCCAGGTTACTGGTCAAAATAATATCTAGAATCCGTGCTCCATCCACAATCCAATACTGATGCTGATATCGTCAAAAAACCAACGCAAAGACCCTCTCTAGATTTAAGAGAACAAGAAGTTAGCATTGGTTTATTCTGGAAGAACCCTTAAAGAGAAGAGGATTGTAAAAACATTCGGTATTTGATAGAATAAGTAGTTTCTCAAAAAATGAATTACTCAAGTTTTTCATCCAAAAATTTCCAGCAACGGATTCAGTACTATGTGATCACAATATTTGAGACTCGATAAAATCCAAGAACTATTTAAAAAACGGAAAGGTGATAACTTTATCCGACAAGAGAGAACTTAAATAGGTACAATAAACTTCCAAAATATCCTGGCCGTTAGCAATTGCATATGTTGCAACATAACCGGCCCAATAAGATCCCAAATCAATGTCCTCCTTTTTTTCACCAAGCTGATCAAGTGTACAATCAGAGGTACTTATGGAAGGTATTCGTTTATGATGCAGACACGCTCTTCTCCCCAAAAAGACATCACCCTTTTCAAATAATTGTTGCCAGATCATAATTTCTATCTTATGGTTCAGTTTCTGATTTTCATACAGAATGATTATATGAGGGATTGAGTTGCTTATTATCTTATTGGGTATTTTATTTTTTTCTTCAATCAGAATTGAGTACGCTTGGATTAATAGATCGAGACGAACTTCCTTAAATCCACCCCATGACGGTTTTATAAAAATTTTGTTTGGTGAAGAGACCGCAACGAATTTTGATATTGAGTCTAGAGATCCCCCCCCCTCTTGTATCTCCTGCTTGGTGAGTGGTGCAAATACTAACTCTCCAGGAGGAATTAAATAGACAGGATCTGTCTGCTTCACCATCTGCTCATACACAGTAACGATATAGGCTAATATGTGGTCATGCTTCATAGCTATAACTTCTCACAAGTGACAAATTTTAGAGACACAAAGTTTCATACAACTTTTCGATAAGATGATAATTAACTGTTATTTAACACTCCGATAGGATAAAACATTATTATAAAAATTCAAGAAAATTCTGAGAAGATTTCAAACAATAAAAGCAACCTCTCTACCAACAGATCTCCACACAATATTTACCATATATGTGTAATAATGAATTGTCTCTCACGTCGTTATCTTTTATGGAAGCAAGAGAGGGTTGATCAATGTCTGCATAAACTTGAGTCAATCAAGAGAGTGTCCTTAAGTTTTCGTTGATGTTGGCAGAAAGCTCTATCCTGGGTCTCCAGTGAGCATTGAATAACAACATTTACTTATAATGGAGCTTCTGGTTGAATAGTCAACTTTCCCTCTCCACCCCCATGAGAAGGTCCGTATGGTTGGTGGGGGTGGAGAAAAGAGGAATGATAATACTCCTCCCATCCCCAATTTTACATAAAAACCGCGAGAAGAATACCGGCCGCGACTGCGGAACCAATTACGCCTGCAACATTTGGTCCCATAGCGTGCATAAGGAGAAAATTGTGGGGATCCTCATCCAGTCCAACCTTGTTGGAGACCCTTGCCGCCATAGGAACGGCAGAGACTCCTGCAGAGCCGATTAAGGGATTGATTTTCTTGGAAGAGAAGATATTCATGATTTTTGCCATTATTACACCAGCTGCTGTTCCAAATGAGAATGCAAAAAGACCAAGCACGATGATCCCAAGTGTTTCAAGATTGAGAAACTTGTCAGCAGAAAGTTTGCTGCCAACGCCAAGTCCTAGGAAGATTGTCACGATATTGATGAGTGCATTCTGAGTAGTGTCACTCAATCTCTTCACAACTAATGATTCACGCATAAGATTGCCGAACATCAGGAATCCGATAAGGGGCGCCGCTGAAGGAAGTAGCAGCGCAGTGAGAATGATAACGATAATGGGAAAGATAATCTTTTCACGATGCGACACATATCTCAGTTGCTTCATCTTGATCTGGCGCTCTTTCTTAGAAGTTAAGAGCTTCATGATGGGAGGTTGAATGATAGGAACCAGGGCCATATAAGAATAGGCGGCAACAGCAATGGATCCAAGCAACCTTGGGCTCAGTTTGGAAGCAAGGAAGATCGAAGTCGGCCCGTCCGCACCTCCAATTATGGCGATAGATGAAGCGTCTTGTAGTGAAAAGTTAATGCCAGGTACAAATTTTGTCAGGATAATAGCACCGATCAGAGTTGAAAAGATACCAAACTGAGCTGCAGCTCCGAGTAAGGTAGTGCGAGGGTTGGCAAGGAGTGGACCGAAGTCGGTCATAGCACCAACACCCATGAAAATGATTAACGGAAAAATACCGGTTTTGATCCCTGAGTCATAAACATATCGAATGATACCTCCTTCATCATTGATAAAAGCAAGAGGGATATTGGAGAGGACGGCCCCCATGCCTATCGGAATAAGGAGAAGTGGTTCAAACCCTTTTGAAATACCAAGATAAATCAAAAGCAAACCGACACTTATCATGAGGATTTTCCCCACACCTTCGGTCCAGTTAACGGCATTATCATATATGAGTGCGAATAACCCGGTACTTTTAACCAGGTTCTTGAAAACCGTTGTAAATGATAATTTCTCAACATCACCGGCACTCTCAGTGGAGTGGGCGACAATGTCCTGTTTTTTGATCTTGAGGATGGTTGATCCGGCTGGTAGGTGTGTATATTTTTTGTAGAGGTCGGTATTAATATAGGTAATTTCACCGGAAGCGCCAGAAGTAATAGTAACTTTGTTATGATCTTTGTCAAGAATTAGTGCAATAAAGTCCCCTTCTCTGATCTCGTCACCTATAGCAAACATAGCACCATTCTTTATCGATACATTGAGAAGTGTTGAATCGGATGGAACTGTTACCGTTACGATATTTTTTGAAGTTTTAAAATATTCCTGAGCATTTGCCGTACAAGCAAGTGAAAAGAGGGTGATAAGGAGAAAAAAAAGTTTTCTTTTATTTAATATGTTCATGCTTTTTTTGGCATTAAAAATTCGAGATAGTATATTTTTTATTTACACGTTAGTGGGGATTTCAAATTTCCACTCTTTACTACTAAACCCAAAATGAATTAAATCTAAAGGTTTCCACTATAGATGGTAATTGTTTTGTGATCAACAATCATTCTATCATAACAAGTGTGTCACCATTTTTTACGTTGTCACCAACCGTAACTTCTATCGCGATGATTTTACACTCTTTTGGGGCCTTAACCGGAGATTCCATCTTCATCGCCTCAAGTACAAGGAGAACATCACCCTCTTTCACCATATCTCCAACTCCCACTTCGATATGGGTAACAGACCCAGGCATGCTAGCGACAACCGGTTCACCTTTAATTGTTATAACAGGTGAAGCTGCAGCTTGCGTGATTGTCTGCACTGCTCCTGTACCCTCAGCGACAGTTACGTTAAAGGATTTACCATCAACCGTTACCGTATAATTTCCAGGAGCTTTTGTACCAGTAGCTTTCGCTGGAACATCAGATTTTACTCCAGCCATAGTATCTCCGGAAACCTTTCTGATATTCTCTTTCATCTTTCCCTGTAAGAATTCAATCCCTTTTTCACCGCATGCGTATGCGATGAAGATGTTTTCATCGGTGACTTCTAATTTATGCTCTTCTAAAGTCTTCTTCGCCTGAGGAATTCCAGGTTCAAGAATCTCAAGCGGGTTACCTTCGAACGGCTTTTTGCCCAGTTGATCCTCAGCTAGTTTTACAATTTCGGGATCTGGTTTTGACGGTGTGCGACCAAAATAGCCAAGTACCATGTTACCATACCCATCCGTAATTTTTTTCCATTTACCTTGGGTAACATTAGCATAGGCCTGTTGGAAATAGAATTGTGAAACCGGTGTAACAGATGTGGCAAATCCACCTTTTTTAACAACTTCCGTCATCTCTCTTATGACCTGTGGATAGAGGTGGAGCGTTCCAGTATCGCGCATCATCATTGTGTTCGCCGTTAATGCACCGCCAGGCATAGGAGAGAGTGGGATGATCGGTGAAACCTGTTTTGCCTCTAACGGGATAAAATAATCCTTCATACACTCTTCAAAAATCTTTTCTGCTTCAATAACTTTCATAATATCTATATTGAGTGTCCATTCCTTACCTTTGAGGGCATGCCACATTGAGATAATATCGGGCTGACAGGTACCCCCGCATACTGGACTTTTGGCAAGGTCAATGCCGAGATTATCATCTTGAGTTGCTCCGCCCTCAATTGCCGCCAGGCAACACGCTACACTCACACCCGCTGTATCATGAGTGTGGAACCAGATTAATGCTTCATCTCCTAACATCTTACGAGCACCTTTAATTGTTTCATATACCTTCTGTGGGTTAGCTGTACCGCTTGCGTCTTTAAAACAGACAGAACCAAACGGAAGTCCTGAATCCATAATCTCCTTTAGGCGATGAAGGTAGAATTCTGCGGTGTGAGCTTCGCCACAGACTTCAGGTAGATCCATGAGGGTTACGCATACCTGATGATGCAGTCCGGCATCAGTGATACACTTACCGGAATATTCAAGATTTTGTATATCATTGAGCGCGTCAAAGTTGCGGATTGTTGTCATACCGTGTTTTTTAAACAGAACGGCATGGAGATTAATAATATCTTTCGGTGATTGAGAGAGGGCCACTACATTTATCCCCCTGGCAAGGGTTTGAAGATCAGCATCTGGGCCGGCAAATTTCCTGAAAGTATCCATCATATGAAATGCTGATTCATTACAGTAAAAGAAAAGAGATTGAAACCTAGCCCCACCACCAGCTTCCATATGCTTAATTCCGGCTTCTGCTGTAGCCTCTACCGCAGGCATAAAATCCTGAGTAAGGACACGTGCTCCATAAACAGACTGAAATCCATCCCTGAAAGATGTGTCCATGAATCTAACTTTTTTCACAATAGCCAACCTTTCGTTTAAATGAGAATATTCATGATAATTAAAATTTTAACTTTTATATTCACAATCCAGAGGTCACTTCTCCTGACTAATGTCAGACCCGTCCCAACCAGATCGTAGTCGGACTGAAGAATGGATTCATCCAGACGCTACTTTGTTATTTTTTTAAGCATTTCTGTATGCATGCACAGCTGCAGTTATGACTGCCGTATTTACACCGCTATCCTCTCGTTTTACACCCTTGTTCTTCTTCTTTTGTCTTCGTGCAAGTTCTTCCTCCGCCAGGGCGGTCTCTTCCTTATGCGTATGCTCTCGGGTAAAATATGTTAACAGGGATATCGCAAAATTGAGAAGTGCCAAGAATAGAAATACAACCCCCATACCAACAAACATAAGCAAAATTGAATTGCCGATCATTAATGTTCCCTCTATATATCTAAATATTCATTGTTATCTCGCCGGAATCGGGACTGATAATGCCTTGTATAGCATAAGTACATAGCAAGGCACCGTCATGAGGTCGATTATTTTCCGGAACAGGAATCTTAACTCAAATCTCTAAAGAGTATACGTACAATGATGCATGTTACTCTCTCTTTCAAAGTCGTACATGTATACATACACTTTGGCACAATACTTTAAAACAATTTATTATTATTTCAAGACATTTTTCATCAGTACAAGCCTAACAATTAGGTAAAGGTAATTGTAACTATTCATCAAGATTCATAAATCCACATAATTCTAATTTGTAAAATCAGGCAAACCTCCCCTAAACAGAACATCTAACGCCTCACTTGATTTTACGTCATGCTTACGACACGTAGACAGGTAACTACGGATACGGCAGAAAATCTTTGCTCCATCCATGGAACGAAAACATCCTGATATTTTCTGCTGAACCTTTGTCATTCTTATATCGTTTTCACTCAAATTGTTCGTAAATGGAACAATCTTGTTATACATAAACCTCAGAACATCACCCTCATACTCAATCAAACGTTCCAAAAGATTCCGGGCTCTCGTTCTCTTTATTCTACCTCTTTTACCCTTACGACCAGCTTCATCTGGTGGAGGACACTCAACTTCTGCGTTTCTTAAAATACTTCGGTACTTTTTCAGGTATTTCTCAGACTCACTAGCCTCTAACAGACCACCCGCAATGTTAACTGCACTACTGGCATCTTCGAGTAGTGCTTTCATCTTTTTTGCCCATCGATGTCCATCCTCCTCCCACACCCGCGTTAATTCCCTCAAGTGGTGTGCATTACACAGTGCATGGTCACAGCCGTATTTATAATAAGGCTTCCAATGATCGTGGCAGAGAATCCCCTTAAACCCGGGCAATATGCCGATTGTATCCAACGCATCTTTTCCGCGCTTTTTGTGAGGGAAGAAATACGTCCACAAATCGTTTGATGTGCTATGCAACCAGTGCCTGTCACCATTGATATTAATACCGGTTTCATCGGCATGTAAAAAATCTGCATTGGTCAATCTCACTTTGACCTTTTCATCAAAGGTACCTAATAAATCGTACGCTTCCTGATTAAAGTTGAAAATAGAGCCTATGCTTACAGGTATCTGCAGTTGCTCACGGAAGTAGTCTGCTATTCTGTTGTAAGGGATCAGTTGAAACTGCGACATATAGACGGAATGTGCTTTTAAGCCAGTTCCGTACTGGACTGCTTTCTCTACCCCTTTGGGGAAAGGAGCAACAAATCTTTTGCCCTGACTATCCTCAAGTACCTGCGCCCTGTACTCTGTTACAACCCGTGAAATATCAATGTCAAATACCTGCCGTGATTCGTATCCTACTTCCGTGTATGTGCCTCGTGGAAGACTGCGTCTATCTAATTTGATAATCTTTGTATCATCAGGGTTGTCAACTTTTTGAAGCGTTACACCCACACGGCCTTTTTGACCACCCGCATTTCTCTCACCCTTCTGCCTTGTGCCTTTCTTGCGATTCGGATCACTTGACGGAGGTTTGCTGCTATTACTACTGTTTAGGTTTAAACGGTTTGCGAGTAAGGACACGACTAAAGCCAGTAGCTCAATCATTGATCTGACTGCCGGAGACATATCTTTCTCTTCTTTGAGCAATACCTTTACTTTATTGAGCGTAGCATCTATATCAATGTTGTTTATTGTCACTGGGTAGCACCTGACTGCCGAGTGGTTCAGTGACCATTCGGGCAATAATAATAGCTTTGAATTATCAATTCTGCACTATTATATCACATGCTTTTTATCCCAGATTTTTGTCTCTGTAATCCTTTTTGAGACACTTGAAAATTTTCATGGCAACTGGGGTAGCAACATACAAATCAAACACCTCCAAAGGCCTGCTACACGGCATTATCAAAGAACTATTAACCAGCTTGTTGTGACACAGAAAATTGACAATTTAGCCCAAAAACCCTGTCAAGAAAATAATTATTTATTTTCTATTTTTTCCGCTGAATAGTTACAGGTAATTTATCTATTTTTTATTATGGGATAAGCACAGTACTATGTTGTTCCTGACTGTAACGGAAGTGATTGTGGAGGCTAGCTTTTTTCTTCATATTCTGAGCAGAATATATTGTCGCTGCATGGTACTTTTCAAAGAATTCTTCACTCCTTTTGGTATTGTACACTTTTAGGGAGTATCCAGTTGTGTTCGAATCTCCCACTCATAAATTTGACTTTAACGTTACTGATCTAATAAGCTCTGAAAATTGTATTAAACTTTTGTTGAAACTTTTGAGTTTTACTGAAAATGCAAGTAAGGAGTGTGTAATTTTTTTTCTATCCTTAATAAAGGCTTGTTTAGCACCTAAGCGTATTCTAAACAAGCCTTTATCTCAGATAAATAAAGGAGAGTAAAAGAAGTATAGTTTTATTATTTAAAAAAACATTTTTCAGATAAAAAAGGTTCCCAAAAAAATAAAAAAAATGCATTTCTGCACATCTTATACTTGCTTTTATAAAAATCTTGCTTCATAATAATTGTTCCAGTTAATTTTAACCTTAAAAAATAGAGGAGAACTAAAAATGGCAGAGTGGATTATTTACACACTTTCTATCTTGGGTGTAGTCATAGCGACACTGTTAAGTATCTCCATCAGGGTTGTGAAACAGTATGAGAGAGGTATAGTTTTTCGTTTTGGGAGGCTCTGCTCTATAAGGGAACCCGGCTTCAATATGATGATCCCCGTTGCTGACCGCATGACGAAAATTAGTCTTAGAATTAAAAATACGGTGCTACAAACTCAAGAAGTGATAACAATGGATAATGTAACCGTTAAAGTGGATGCTGTCGTCTATTTTCAAGTAATTGATCCGGAAAAGGCCGTTATCAATGTGGAGAATTATCAGCGGGCAACCATTCAGCTTGCTCTAACCACACTGAGAAGCGTTTTAGGACAGTCTGACCTTGATGATCTGCTTTCAAAACGTGATGAGATTAATTTCAGGATGCGAGAAATCATTAAGGAGCAGACCGAATCACCCTGGGGAGTCAGAGTTATACTTATAGAGGTTAAAGATGTTCTGCTCCCTGATACAATGCAGCGAGCAATGGCAAAACAAGCTGAAGCGGAACGTGAAAAACGTGCTAAGATTATCCATGCACATGGAGAACAGCAGGCGGCTAAAACTTTAGCTGAAGCGGCTGAGATCATGCAAAGCCAGCCGGTTTCATTACAACTACGCTACCTGCAGACACTCGTCGAGATGGCAGGTGAGAAGAACAGCACCATCATACCTCTAACCCTGGACGTTGTGAACGCATTATCACACATTAAATCCAAGTAGAAGAATGATTGATCACCTATCAACCTGCTCTGAAGGCCAGTAGTAGGCATCGGGGGTATTCCTTGCACCAAAAATAGCCGTACCAACGCGCACCATATTTGCACCCTCCTCGATGGCAATAGGGTAGTCCCCCGACATCCCCATGGAGAGATACCGCATCTCCACATCCTCAACTCCCTCTTTAATCACTGAGTCATGAATGCCCTTTAACAACTTAAAGCACTTGCGGATCTTTACCTCATCATTGGTAAAGAGTCCAATTGTCATAAGTCCTTTAATTTTTAATGTATCGTATCGTGATGCCTCCTTTACCAGAGAGATGGCCTCTTCAGGAGAGACTCCATATTTACTCTCCTCATACGACGTGTTAACCTGGATGAGAACGTCCATCGACCTCCCCTCCTTCATGAGTCGCTGATCCAATTTTTCAACCAGACTCATTCTGTCTACGGAGTGGATCATGTCAGCAAATTTCAATACATCCTTCACCTTATTGGTTTGCAAATGACCAATAAAGTGCCAGGCAGCCTCCTCCTCTTTTAGTTCTGCGTATTTTTTCAGGGCTTCCTGGATCTTGTTCTCACCTATTATATGCCCGCCATTTCTCACTGCCTCCCGTATTCGTTCAACATCCACGGTCTTTGTTGCCATTACCAGGGTTATCTCTTCGGCCCTTTTACCAATCCTGACCGCAACCTCTGAAATCCTCTTTTTTACATCCTCTAAATTTTCTCTAATCGACATAGTCTCTCCAATTCCTAAACATAAGCTTTGTCGTAAAAGGTATAACGAGTTTAGAGTAGATTGTTGTTACTCTCTACCAAAGAAATATGCAAGCAGAGTAACACATATGACGGATGCAATCAATCATATTTACCCAGTTAAAGCTGCTGCCCAAGTTGACAGATACTCATCACACTATTCCCAGGTTACACCATATTGTTACGAAGCAATCAATGTCTTCGATGCTATACTTATTTACGCCTTTCCAGATGGTGATAAGGTGGGAGTGTCGTGAGCCTCTCATCTTCTAATGCCCCTCCAATGGTAAAATGGTAGAGGCTTTGATAGACATTGTCTTTAAATCCCAGAATTTCGTGTACGAGGTCATCAAAAAAACATCCGATACCGGTCCCTCTCACTGAATGGACCTCCGCCTCGAGGTAAAGGATCTGCCCGATCATCCCTGTCTCCCAGAAAAGTTGTCGATATACATAAGGACCCTTCTCTATCTTTTCTCTAAACTTCGCAATCATCCCGGCAGAAAAGGCCCCATCACTGGCAATTTCCTGAAAGCAGCTTACCCCCATTGCTTCACGAACATAGTCTCCCTCCTGTAAAAGATAGAGAGATAATGTCTTGGGAGCATCTTGTACTCTCTTCCATAAAAAATGAGAGTGGCATCTTGCTCTTATATCGTCAAAATCGCTCTCATTACGAATGAGAAAATAGAGTCCGCTCTCCAACCCTATCACCCTATGAACAAAGAGGAGAAGGTGAACCAAGACCTCTCCCAGTTCAAGATCAAAAGGAGCGCTGCAGCTCCGAGGGATAGTCTTATCCAACATGGCAAAAAAATCCTCTTTTCGAATGGTCGTTTCGCCGTCGTATGCCTGAGCACTTCTCCTCTGGCGAATGATCTCTGATCCACTCTCTCTATCTAGTTTCTTCTCATAATATTCATGATCATCATAACGATATATCACCTCATCCGTCCGCGGCTTTACCGTCAGAGACGATACATCATCAATGACATCCCAATTCACGTGGTCCTTGCTTAAGAGATTTGGTTCACCATGAAATTGCAAAGAATCAAAAGTTGTTACAATAGCTGAGGGAATGGTTCTCGGTAGAGAGCCGTCTGTTCCCCCTCTATTGACAAACAAGAGGAGTTCTGACTCCTCCCTCTCAAACTCCTTCCATTGCGTCTTTGTGAATCCCAAGATGGTTTCGATGTCACTACTGGAGAGTGAGTTGAGATAGGTAACCTTCCATCCCAAAAGATTTGCAGAAAAACTTAAACACGCCATTGCATGCCCTACATCATGATTACAATAGCGAAATGCCCGTTCACCATACTTCCACGCCTCTCTCCAATAGATACTCGTAAGCCCAACAAGAAAACCATCCAAAGAAAAATGGTGACGTATTCTCTGCCAGAAAGCTTCGTTAAATACAGTTCTCGGTTCTAAGGAGTGTAGGAAAGGGTTGTAATGAAACACCCCCCCATGATCACCACACTCCGGTAACGGGGGGAGGACAAGGTGGGTCTCAGTTGGATGGAGGTTACCACTTGAAGGGTTCATCCTGAGAACCCAGGAGCTCTGTCCGAACCTTTTCCATGCAGAAAGCCCCATAGACAGCTCAAGAAAAGTTGCAATATTTTGCAAGGAAAAGGATCTAAAGTTGTTACTCTCCCTCTTGAACAAGTCAATATAGTCAGCCTCTGGATCAATTGTTGTTAAAGGAAGCGGTATAGGTTGTACTCCCTCATACCTCCTAAAGGGATTTGGCTCCGTTTCCCAATCGAGATAGCCGGAAGAGCGGGCATAACGATTTGGATGGTGCTTTGTGACTTCATGGTATTCGATCACGCCATGAAACCCATTTACATTCTCACTCTTTGTCTCATTTCCCATAGAATATTACAACCACAAGATTTTCGTTCAAGCACTATCTAAATGTTCATAAAAAATATTATATCTCATTGACATGAATGTTTCCAAAAATTTTATTCCCAATGTTCTCATATCGCAGATATGGGCGTTTCCATTTTCTCCTTCCTTTTTTTATAAAGAATTGCTATTTTTAGCTTGAGATGGTGCTTTTGAGGGTAATTTGAAACAGAATTACCAATAGTGTTTAAAACCCTTCCAGTGCAGAGTAAATCGATTACTTGGTATTGAGTATCCACAAAAAGCTGTTGCCTTCGCCCTAATCCCCAATCTTAAACCATCAAAATACAATTCCTGGGTATACGCTTTACTCTAGTTGCCGCTACATGTAGTATGTGAGGCATGAGTAAGATTAAGCAGAGAAAATTTCCGAGAAATATGCTGGAGATTGAAGGGATTTATTAAAAGACATATTGTACAGGGAAGCACTATTGTAACCGACGGCTGGTGTGGGTATGTTGGTTTAACAAAACTTGGTTATAAGCATAAGGTTGTTAATGGAGAATCTGTTGATAAAGATGAGATTCTACCAAGAGTCCACCGTGTTGCAAGCCTCTTGAAACGGTGGTTGTTGGGAACACATCAGGGAGGAGTGAACACAAAAGCAGGTCTTAATCTCTATCTTGACGAATTTACCTTCCGATTCAACCGTCGAACATCCCATTCACGCGAGTTGCTTTTTTATCGTTTGTTTCAGCAGGTAGTACATGTGGGTCATACAACACAAAAAAATATTATGGGGAAAAAGTATTCAAACACGACATGTAGTAGTGGCTAGAGTAAAGCGTATACCCATGTAAAACAAATATTTACTTGCTACAATAACTCGAAAGGTAATGTCGACACTGAACGGGTTATACGTACAATAAAAGAAGATCTTATCTGGATAATGAGTGGAAATCATAACCTCAACTTGAAGAAAAACTTATAACTTGGATAGATAATTTCAACACTGACTTTCCACACTCTTCTTTGAACTATAAAACTCCAGATCTGTTCGAGAAAGAACTACTAGTACCTACTACAAAAAATGCTGCTTGACAAAAGAGGTGCAGTACAAATAGACTACTTAAAATGGTGAGAATTGGGACTTCGGGAAAATCCATTTTTTAAATATAAACGGTATGAAAAGTACTTTCTGGAGAGTAATAAATCGAATTGCGGCACTCAATTACTATACTGCTAGAGCTTACTATAAGTATAGACTCTACAGGAAGGATAAACAATTTACAGAACCACCATTGCTAATCTACCAAATGGGCAAAGTTGGTTCTAAAACTATTAAAAAATCATTGGAAAATTTGAAATTGAATATGCCAGTTTATCATATACATGGTCTTTCTGATACCTTTATAAAGATGAGAGAAGAACGAAGCAAAAGATATTTTCTGACTGCGAAGGCTCACTATATGGGTATTTCTGTACCATGGCTGGCTCAATATTTACGAAAACAAATAGGTAAAAGATTGGATGAGAAGAAAATTAAGATAATAACCCTTGTTAGAGATCCGATACCTCGTAAGATTTCTAGTTTTTTTGAAATAATAGACAAAGTAGAGTGTAAAGATGAAGGGCACACATACAAATTGATTTCATACAGACATGAATTTGAATTCACCGGCAATATTGGTGATGTAAAAGAACTTACAAAGCTGTTCATTGAAATAAGTAAAAAAAATGCTCGCAATGATCAATCACGTAATTTTTTTGAACGGGAATTTAAAGGTGTGCTTGGTATTGATATCTTTGCAAGTGAGTTTCCTACGTCAAAGGGTTGGAAAATATATAACGAAGAACTGGCCGATGTATTATTGATAAGATTGGAAAATCTAAATGAATGCTATCGAGCAGCATTTAAGGAATTTTTAAATATTGGCGAAATCTCTTTATTAGATAGTAATATAGGGGGGGAAAAAGCTTACGCGCCCATATACCAGGAATTTAGAAAGTCTGTTAAACTGCCTAAAACTTTCACAGATGAAATGTATAACACAAAGTATGCGCAACATTTTTATAGTAGAGAGGAAATCGATACGTTTAAAAAAAGATGGAGCGGATAAGTTGATGTATACTCATCTGATAATGGTTTTCGGATAAAATCCGAGAAAAAACGGAGCGAGTAAAGTCCTCGGCGCTTTTTGCCCGGGGATAACTACAACTAAGATTTGGTTTTCAGCAAAACCGAAAACCAAATTGGTTTTAGTATAAAAGAAGCGTCTGAATATCTTGAAGTAGCAGAGATAACCGTAAAAAGGTGTATCAAATTAAATTACTATTCATTAGTGCACAAATCTTACTTTTTATCTGATCATTTAAATCACTATTATCCCTTAAGGCTGCTGGTACTGGATAATCATAACTATAAGCAATTTTCTCGCAACCTATGCTATCAGCAACCGTAATTGCATCTGCAATCTCATGAATATTTTCTAGTACAATATAGTAAAATGAAATGTAATCTGAGTATCCAAATTAAGATGATGTTTGTGATAAATGAGCTTTCTTATATTCTCAACAACTTTATCATACTTGGATCCTTTATTTACTAATTCGTGAGTTTTTTTTGTGGCCGCATTGACAGAAATTCGTATTTTCCGTGAACCTTTTACTAAATGCTCCGCCCATTCATCATTGATTAACGTTTCATTTGTCACTAAATTTACCTTTTTATTCATTACTTTTGTTAACCAAAGATACATTTCTTTTGCACCTTTTATGGCAAGTATTTCTCCGCCTTGAAATTCAATATCCTTAACTTTATTCCAATCGATATTTTTCTTAAGAACACTGTTATCAATAGTTATCTTAGATCGTTGGTCTTGCAGGCAAATTGTGCATCTTAAATTACATGCTAATCAATATAAAATCCATATTCTTCTCGGGTACTTTCTTTTAAATAAGGGGCTGTCCAAGATACTATATTTTGTCTCTTGTTTTTGTTTCTTGGTTAATGTCATGCAATTCTCAAAACAATGTAGACATTTATTTAAAGACATAAGTCGAAATATTTTTAATTTCATTCCTTTGTTCCATACGTTTAGTAAATCTTGCTTATAAATATTGCCTATTATTCCTGATTGCTTGCGACAACAATTATATAAATCACCTGATTGATTAATCCATACGGTATCCCACAACAAATAACAATACGTATTGTTTTTATTTAGGAATAATTTTTATTTTTTAGCTGCCGATTTATATATTCTAAAATTTTTTTTTTATGTTATATGTTCATCAACATCATACACCTTATCAGGGTTAAGACATTCGGTAAAATCTTTCACTTTCTTATTTATACCTAAATTAAGCGATTTTAAATATACAACAAAAAAAAATGTGAAAACAGTTCAATTCTACCTATCGAAAATTGTTTTGGTCTGGTAATA
Source organism: Candidatus Scalinduaceae bacterium (assembly GCA_965222815.1). Taxonomy (GTDB): domain Bacteria; phylum Planctomycetota; class Brocadiia; order Brocadiales; family Scalinduaceae; genus SCAELEC01. The sequence continues at coordinate 324,665 of CBDCUS010000014.1, read as the reverse complement.
AAAGCTCCGTTGCTAAACAAATTCTTTAGGATCGTATTTTTGATCTACTTTTCCCGAGCAAGGACGTACCTCCCCTACAGATAATTTGATTTCAGCTTCAAAATTAATACAGCTAAATAACTATTGGTATGGGAGTTTGACTTCGTAACCATAAAACATCAAAACTTAAATTATCCATCACTGCCTGGGTTACTTTCAGGATTAGTCGCCTACCCGTGCCTATTATCTTCGCAGCAAAATCCAATGCCCTTCTCCTTAATGTTGTTGCATAGCTGCCTATAGGTATTACTTCTTTTAGTACATCTTCTTTATACGTCTCAAACAAAAAGAATGATATGAGCATCCAATAATATACAACACTATTGGGCACAAACCTTTTAAATGGTAATTCTTCAAATCCAAAGTCCTTTAATCCTCGATGCGGCAATTCATCTGCTCCTCTCATGTTATGGCTCTCAATAATTGTTTCTGTCTTGGCCAACCTTCTCTTCCTCCTTGGTGCTGCGGTTCACTAACACTTTTGGATTTATCCCTATATTTGTGAGAATTACATTGTCTGGTCGCGCAAAGTCCAATAACCTTTGGTCTCCCTCATGGCTCAATCGGGTGTATATTGCACGATAAAATTTTTCTCACGATTCACATCGATAACCAAACTTCAAATACTCCCACTCTTGATTTCTGTTTCTATAAAACTTCCATTGACTCTCAGACAGTACTCCAACATACTCCTTTACGCCCTTATACATCTTACCCGTACAAATAAAGCCTATTCCTAGCTTGTCACATTCTCGTAAGATCTTCTCATCAAAAAATCCACTATCTAGCCTGACTAGTATGGTGACTGTTCCATTCTATTCCTGTCGGATTGCCTGCACAAGATCACTTATCATATCCACTACGGAATTGCCATAGTTGCTGTGTTTTTTTCCACCTCGAAAGATCGCATCGACTATCTTGCCCTTCCAAATGGCTTGTAAAGGTTGAAAACCTTTTACCTTCTTGTAGGTAGGTTGTACTCCATAGCGTTTCTGCGCCTCATCGTTGTTCATGACCATTGTATCTATTGTTAGGTCTATGACCTCAGGATTTGCTAACCTTAGCTGCCAAATAAACATCTTTCGTAATATCTTCCGAAATGACCCTCCACATACCCATGAAAACGATTTATAAAATCGTTTTATCTGATGTGACGAAACCACCTCATCTTGGCCATTCTCTATTGCTGATGAATACCCTTCATCTCTTTTTAGGCGATCAAAGGAGTTCAGGTGACGACTCGTTCCATCGTAAAACCAACAAAGCATCTGCTTGAATATATTCCACACCGGAAGGCCTTTAGTATTTCTTCTGACACCTCCAAAAAACCCTTCTAATATCGGGTATATGTCTACACTACTCAAATACTTTACGAATAGATTCATCCCTCCTCTGCCAGCTAATGTATCATTGGTCACTTCTATAGCGTTAATCTTGCGCTTGCTTTTAAATACCTTTTTGTTCATAATACTTTCCACACTTATTGGATGATAGTTTTTGTTTTCGGGAAATGTATTATAACAAATTGCTATCGCATTTTAAGTGGGTTTTAAGCTTATTTAACAAATACAAATCTCTCAACTTAGGTATTATTATAAACCTGAAAACCTTGGATGCTTAAAAGGGTACGTTGTTGAAGAATATCATTTAAGTATAGTTTTAAAATCTCTTCTTATTGATCAATTACACCTACTACATTTATTCATTTCTTAGAAAGAGAGCTTAGGAGGAGGAGTATAGGGTCACCTTGAATGTAGAATATGGTTGACAAACCAGATTATTGGTATGATAATATAAGACTATGGCACGTCCTTGGATAATATAATATGAAGGTGCAATTTATCATGTTATGTCAAGAGGTGTTGGCAGAGGGAAGATCTTTCTCACCGATAACGATTATTCCAGATTTCTAGAATACGTGGCAATTGCCAGAGAGAAGTTTAAACTAGATATATATGCATTTATTTTGATGGGTAATCATTATCACATTCTTTTTACGAACGAATGAAGCAAACCTCTCAAAGACCATGCAATGGATACAGACTGCTTATTGCATGTACTACAATCGTAATCACAAACGAAGTGGACATCTTTTTCAGGGAAGATATAAGAACGTTCTTGTTGAAGGTGAATCTTACTGGAATAATTTAAGTTTATATATCCATTTGAATCCCATACGAGCCGGTATAGTAGAAAAGCTGAGAGAGTATAAGTGGAGTAGCTATCATGATTATGTTAACATCAAAAAGAGAAATAAGTGGGTAAACAGTGAAGCGGTGTTATCGGGGATATGTAGTGATCATCAAGAATCCAAGAGTGAAAATAGAAGATTGATTCGGGATGCGTCTGGTCGGGAGAAAGATTTTCTTGAAGAGATCAAGTATGGAATGATTTTGGGAAGCAATAAGTTTGTTGAGTGAGTGTAGAGGAAGTTCATAGATCGAACAGAAAAAGAAGATGCTGACTTGCCACAAAAAAAGAGAATAAGTGATGATGGTGTGTTTGAAATGGTGATAGATGTGAATACACATAAATATAAAATAGACAAGACCGTACTACTACAAAGAAAAAGGTATATTCCTTTTGAAGCCAGAGTTGTTAGCCTGTATATATTAAAGGCGTATACAGGGCTAACAAACAAAGCAATAGGAGAGAGTATGGAGTAAGTGTAAGTGCAGTCAATAAAGCAGCAATACGCATAGATTCGCAAAGCAAAACAAGTGAAGATTTTAGGAGGAAATTATATGAGATTACGCATTCTATCTTCAAGGGCTGACCCTATGTAACCTCTCAAGTATGGACTTGCCCCGACCTCTTAAATGATTGTCGATTTCAGTGGAAACGTCACAAAAAGGGTAGACTACGACTCATTTGGTAACATAGTTAACGCACATACTCCGGATTGTGGCCTCATACTTTAGCGAATATGGTAAACTAAACGAGTGTGAAGATATTTACTAACATTTTTAAACGATATAGCTATTGAAATATTAAATAATTGTGACAATCATATACATACTAGTAAACTCGAAGGGGTAACAATAAAATCAAAGTCAATAAACGAAAGGTCTATGGGTTCTTGGACGAATGATACTTTTAAAAAAAATTATAAAAGCTTTTACCACCTGATTGAGAGAAGATCCTTTTTTTATTATCTTTAGAAATTTAGCATCGTCAACACAACTTGACTTGGTAATGCATATAAGTGGTTAGACTTGGCACTGACTACCATAGAGCCGGTAAAACGTTCCGGACTACAAGGAGTACCGAACCAACTTCAAGGAATCGTCCACGATAGTATTCCCATATATAGTTCAATGCTTGCGATTCAGTTTTGTTTGCTTCCATGCAAGAAGGAAAACCGAACATTATTAAAGAATCTCTTGCATGCAACATACCGATTAGTCTGTTGATATGGTGACGTTACATGAGCGGATTCATGGAATTGAGGGGTATTATCTATGAACGTCAAATGCTTGCGACCTTGTGATGAGCTGTGCTTGGTTCATGTTGATAGCCACAGAATTCAAGGGCGGGTTACAATGAAGGTGCTTTTTTTATAAAAAGAATTTCATTAAGGCTTAAAGGGATTCTATGAAGAACTTTTTTGGTGGCTAATGTTAAATCGATAGGGGCCGGACTGCCTATTAATGTGAAACAGTGAGGTATTCATTGGGGAAATAGGGTTTGCCATTGAGTATAAGACAGTTATTGAGTGAGTAAGTTATAGTTGAAGTGTAACACTTTAATGATGATAATATGAATATAGAAAAGATTAAAAACATAATTGATCAACATATGAAAACAGGTGAAGATTATAAGAAAATTAATTCAAATAGAAATTTTGAATTAATTTCTCACGTTTCACGACAATTAAAAGATAAAAACACGTATGCTTTATTAGATTGTGGTTGTGGCCGTGGTGACAATTTGGTAGAAATTAAAAAATCTATACCAATATTTAATAAATATATTGGTATAGACATATATGCTCCTGATATTGAATACTGTAAAAGAAATTCTCCAGAGGGAATTACATTTATTTGTAGTGATTGCCTTCATATGAGAATTGATTCGGATTCAATTGATTGTGTCTTATCCAATCAGATCATTGAACATATTTCAGAGTATAAAAAGTATCTATCAGAAATTTATAGAGTCTTAAAACCTAATGGATTTCACATTATTTCAACTCCAAATGCACATTGTCCAAGGAATCTTTTTCTTAAACTTATTGGCAAAAAACCTATATTAAGGTGGAGTAACGTAAATAGTGTTCCTACCGAAAATTATAGAGGTCACACGCAAGAATTCACAGAGTCAGAAATCATAGAACTTGCTATTGCTCACAATTTTAAATTAGTTAAGAGTAGCCCTATTATTCCTTCTCCAACAATTAGAGGGAATTGGTTATTCATTTTATACAGATTGTTTGAGTATGTATTTTTTATTATAAGTAGTCCATTCGTTTCGAAAGGTTATTCAAAAAATACTAATATGTTATTTCGTGCAATAAAATGAAATCTCAGAATATGACTAATTTCCGTGAAACAGTATTCAATGTCCCACCTGATTAGGTAGTTTTTGATAACAGTTTTAGCATATGCTTTCAGTTGGTTCGTAATGAGGATATGAAATTTCTTGCTATCATCCTTGTCCCATTTACCAAAGACTACAAAAAACTTAATATCATTGTCCGCCTCGTACACACCAGACATTCCCACTTCCGCCTTTAACACCATTGTTTACAAACCCATGGTTGAACCCCACGACCCAAACTCCAGCAGAATCGAAGGCAAACGAAGTAGATGACCAGTAGCGAACCAACTGCACATTGTTGAAGGGATCTCCTTGCCTCCACTGACCTGTACCCAATGTGTCCGGCACAGCAGGGCTAAAAACATCATAATGAATAAGGCTTGCGATTTCATTTACATTGGCCAGATGCCAATCACCCGCAGCGGAACCGTCTGAAAGATTAACATAATCGGTAGCTGCAAGACTGTTACAGTCGGTTATGGCCTGTGACCAGGTTCTAATTCCAAAACGGTTTGCGTCTTTATCCCAGATGAGATTTGTCAGGTTATCCTTTATCGTACCATCTCCATTATCTGTAAAACGTGGAGTAGGCCAGGCAACACCACTCTGCAATTCCCCATCGTCTCCTGTTTCAAACGAAGTTGTCTGACCCGTTTTTCCAACCGGTGCGGGTGCTGGAGTAGTATACTTTATGATGAGCTTAGGCTGTTTTGATGGATCTCCAGATTCTTTAGAAAGAAAACGTGCTGCGGCATTGTGAGCTGCACTTGAGCTGAACTTAACCAGCATGTGCGCGATCTCAGATGTATTCCTCTGCGCATGTTTTACCTGCGCTGTTACTGGCCATCTCACCCACCCAAAAGCTCCAGGCATTGTGGCTGCTGCTTGACCAGTTGCTGAGTAGTCTCCTCCTGCCATTGTCCAGGGGGTTGCATTTTTATAATCATCCCACGTTGCCTCACCTTCTACCCATCCGGTTTGTGTCAATCTATTGACCTCTACTGTCTCGCCAACTGGATCATTCCCAATTGAGTTGTTAAAATAGTAGAGATCAAGGTAGGCGCTCTCAATTACTGCAGAATCATCAAGTGCTGAGAAGTTAAATGACAAAATACCCCTCCTTTGGAAACCCACAATCGATTTCTTTAGCCAGATACTAAATTTTTCTCCAAAATTAATACCCGATGATGCTCCGTCACGTATATACGTATTTGCGACGGAAGGTTGCACTGTCAAAGATGTTGCTCCCGCCGCATTTTCGGAAACTATTTCTGCTACGTATCCTGAAGCCAAAGTTGTATTATCCTCTTTACCGATTTGAGGCGTTCCGTAAGAGAATTCTGGGGAATATAGAGAATAAAAACTTAAAACTATTAATAAGAATCCAGCGATTTCACTACAATTAGTAAGCTTTTTGCCCATGTTAATAACCTCCCGATTTTAGTTAAAAGGATAAAAGGCACTCACGTGATTCATCCTACTCCTAATTAAGGAAAAAACAATAGAGACAATAGTTACATTTGGAGGGTATTTTGTTACTGTAAATCTTTCACATTTGTGACATTAAAAGTGTAACAATTGTGACACAGTACATGCGAGCATAGGGTTTATAGTGAAAAATGATCAAATAGTGTTCAATGGTAAAAATTGGAAAAATAAGTATGATGAAGTCAGGGGTAAATCTGATGTGGCTTAACTAAAAATGTTGAGAAGGTTATAAAAACCTATAAAACAAATGGAGATCACAAGTGACAAGTGATGTGGTATGTCAAACTTTTCTCTGCTAATTTCTGACTAATATGTACCTATATTTTAGTTATTTCTCTTTTTCACCCAGACAGTTGAATTGGTCTATCGAATCGAAGGAGAATGGTCTGAACCATTAGTAGATATGATTGTTCACTATATCAACATGATCTTTTTTAAGATAGCCATATTATGTTTTAAGTTCTATCATATTTAGCGTTATGTGCTATCCAATATTGTAAAGGAATTGTCCTTTTTGCGCGTTGTTCAGGATACACTTAAGTCGTTATTTTCATTTATTGACGTCTCCTACCTTCTCCTGGCTGATACGATGCGATATCTCTTTTGAATATCTTGAACTATCTGTATATCTACGAAGCCCCCTGCCTGTACCAAGAGTTGAACAATTTTTTTGGCCTGCGTCTCTCCAATCTCCAGTATTAAGTACCCATTAGGCCGTAACCACTTAGGAGCTCCGTCTACTATCCGTTTAAAGTAATACAACCCATTCTCACTGGCAACCAATGCAGTACGGGGTTCATAGTCCCTCACTTCAGGCTCCAAACATGAGAGCTCAGTTTCTGTAACATAGGGAGGATTCGAGACGACAAGGTCAACACTCCCCTTACGAAGCTCTCCATCGAATGCATCGAAAAGATCTCCTTGTAACAGACTCACCTGTTCTGAAACCTTATGATTTTTTACATTTATCTCAGCAACATTCAGAGATTCTTTCGAGATATCACATGCATAGACCTTGCTCTCTTTGAGATGCAGGGCTAGGGATATGGCAATAATTCCACTGCCGGTTCCGATATCTATGATAGTTAACTTTCTATTTGAAAATGTCCCACTCTTTACTCTGTCCAACGCCCTTTCCACCAGTGTCTCCGTCTCAGGTCTGGGGATTAAGACCCGTTTGTCTACGACAAAATCGAGTGACATAAATTCGGTATGCCCTATGATATATTGTAAGGGAACATGTCTCGCTCTTTGAGCGACAAGTTCTTTATAGGTATCGACTTCCGTTTCCTGGAGTGTTTTGTTTGGCTCTGTATAGAGCTCCAGTCTGTCACACGTCAAAACATGCGAGAGCAGCGTTGCCGCATCACTCTGTGGGAATTCGATATCCGATCTCTTTAATGTGACAACTGCCCAACGGAGCAGATGACGTATTATATCTGATTCTTGAATTTGTGTCATAGTTTCACAAAGAAGAGAATTTGTGCAATTTCGTGGCTCTACAAGATGGGTGAAAAAGAAGAAGTGGAATTTACTGTGTGGATGAGCCGTATGAAAAAGGAAGCGAACATCTTGGGATTCTACAAAATTGGTTATGAGTACAATGTTACAAACTCTCCGTCAACTCTTTGATCCTCTCCTCTTTCCCATAATTTATCATAGCTCCAACCAATTCATCCATCTCACCAAGCATTATCTTCTCCAAACTGTAGAGATTGAGATTGATCCGATGATCGGTAATCCTGTTTTGGGGGTAGTTGTATGTGCGGATCTTTTCGCTCCTATCTCCCGATCCGATTTGAGTACGCCGAGTTTTGTCTCGCTCACCTTTCTTCTGATCTTCCAAGAAACTGTAAAGACGACTCCTTAATATGCGCATCGCCTTGGCACGGTTCCTATGCTGAGATTTTTCATCCATACACTTAACGACAAGTCCGGTTGGTGCATGGGTAATCCTGATCGCGGAACTCGTTTTGTTGACCTTTTGACCACCAGGACCGGAAGAGCGAAAGGTATCAACTTCGATATCTTGTGGATCGATCTTTATCTCAACATCCTCAATCTCCGGTAATACTGCCACAGTAGCCGCTGAAGTGTGTATCCTCCCGCTTGTTTCTGTATCAGGTACCCTTTGCACCCGATGGGTACCGCTTTCATAACAGAGCTTCTGGTAAACAGAGTCCCCCTCAATAGAGAGGGTAATCTCCTTAAATCCTCCTATCTCTGTCGGGCTGCAATCAAGTATTTCTGTTTTCCACTTCTGTTTTTCAGAATATTTTGTATACATCCTGAAGAGATCTGCAGCGAAGAGTGCGGCCTCATCACCTCCGGTACCGGCACGTATCTCCATGATAACGTTCTTGTCAGACTCAACACTTTCCGTTACAAATTGATTCTTAATCTCTTCAAAGAGCTCCTTCTCTCTCTTCTCTAGAGTACCAAACTCATCTTTGGCGAGATCGTAGAGATCGTTATCACCGTTACTCTCAGACAGTATCGTCTCGGCCTCCTCTTTCTGTTTCAGCGTCTGGTCAAATTGCTGATATTTACCGGCAAACTTTGCAAGCCGACCATGTTCTTTCACATAAGAGGTATACTTGGTACTGTCTGACATCACTTCCGGGCTTGATATGAGTTTTTCAAGTTCGTTGTAACGATCAAACCTCTCCTGGAACTTCTTTAACAATTTTTCATGGATCTGCATCTCTCATCCCCGTCCTCTATTTCTCCTCGGAGCTCTCTCCACTCTTTACCGATTTATCAGACCAGTTAAATCGCTGTTTAAATCGCTCAACCCTTCCGGCCGTATCCACAAATTTCTGTTTACCGGTATAGAACGGATGGCATTTTGAACAGACCTCAACAGCAAGTTTGCTCTTTGCAGATCTCGTCTCAAAGGTTTCACCACACCCACACGTAACAACGGTATCAACATATTCCGGATGTATTCCCTCTTTCATTGTCTCTCACCTCCAAACTTCTAAAAAATAAAAAAATATTTTTATAAATATCAATAAATCAATGAGAATCTTAAATGGTTATAATACATATATGTTACAGCAATTAGAGCGATTTTATCAAAGAGCATACTCTACTGCAATAAAAAAGAGAAATATTGTATACCCATTACAAAATGGTTTTTGGAATTTCTGGGCAGGAGTTTGCTTGAAATAGGGTTCTGAAAACCGAAAACCAATTTGTGATGGGTGTATAAGGTGCAAATCTTGCTAATCGGCAATTTTGATAAATATTTGACACTTTTACTTTATGATGGTATCCTTTCGATACTTACAGAAAAGATAAACTACACGATTCTCCACATCCACTATTCATAAACTGTATCTATTTCTGTAAATGGTAGAACATCGAATACTCTCTTGTAAAGACGTAAGCACAAACAGATAGTTTACGATTTACATGTAGAGACCGTACAGACTTTCACTCAATAATTTTTACATTCTCAAGTTGTTAAAGCTTAACTCCGTTCAGATACCGAGTTTCGTTATGAAGAACCAAGAGAACAAAACCATTGAAAGATATCGGAGCGAAATACTTGAACTTGGTTACTCCTTCTTTCAGCCGAGGGTGTTATTAACGGCAACCAAACTTGATCTGTTTAACACGATTGGGGAGACAAGTTTGTCTGCTGACGAAATTGCAACTCGCTTACGTCTTGATTGTGATGCTACCGAAACCTTTTTAAATGCGATGGTTAGTGTTGGGTTCCTTATAAAGGATAATAATTTGTTTCGTAATACGGATGAGGGAAAAGAGGTATTTATCAAGGGTAAAGAGGAGTACATTGGTGATATCATCATCCTTCAGGACATGATGTGGAACAGCTGGAGTAAGTTGCAGGAGTCAATTATTTCCGGAACCCCCTCACGAAGACCGGATATGTTCCAGAGAAAGAGAGAAGAGACCAGCAATTTTATCCGGGCCATGCACAATACTGCCATGGTAAACGCTCCCCTATTGTCAAAAAAAGTTAATTTTTCGGGATACAAGACCCTGATCGACGTCGGTGGTGGATCCGGCACCTATTCTGTATATTTCTGCAGAGAGTACCCAGCCCTTGAGTCAACAATTATAGATTTACCCGGTACGTTGGAGATCACAAAAGAGTTAATTTCCCTGACAGATGTATCGGATAGAATTAAGCTGATGGAAGGCGATTTTAATGAAAGAATTGACGGGAACTATGACGCAGCCTTTCTCTCAAACATCATTCACTGTCTGGGAGAAGAGGAGAACTCCGCATTGATTGAGAGAGTATACGATACATTAAACCCAGGTGGGATGATAGTTATTCAAGATTTTATCTTAAACGAGGATAAAACATCTCCTCCCTTCCCGGCACTGTTTTCACTTAATATGCTGTTGTTTACAGAGAACGGTAAGTCATACTCGTTTAACGAGATAGAGATGTGGCTCCAAGAAGCCGGATTTCACAATCTTGAGAAAATGAGTATACCATCACCGAGATCCATATCTGTCTTGATAGGAAAGAAATAAATTGTCCAAGAATCTCGTACAGCTATTGTCAACTATTGGCAAACCAGACGTCTTACTCGTTGGAGACTTTATGCTCGACAAGTATGTTTGGGGAGAGGTAAAACGTATATCACAGGAAGCTCCCATACCGGTCATCACTGTCACCTCGGAGGAGTTGCGTCCTGGCGGTGCTGGAAGCGTGGCGAATAATCTTGTACATCTTGGAGCACGTGTTTACTGTTGTGGGGTTGTTGGAGACGATATTGAAGGGAAAGAGTTAATAGAAAATTTGGTAGACTTGAAAATTGATGCAGGTGGAATGGTGGAGGATGCAACACGAAGAACAACCGTGAAGGTCCGGATGATGGGCCATCTCCAATCTGCAGGGAGGGCAATTCAGCAACTTTTACGGATTGATTATGAAAATACGCATGCAATAGAGAGGAGCATTCAAAAGACCATTATCGAAAATATCAAGTGGAAGGTACAACGGTGTGATGTGATATTGATTTCAGACATGAATAAAGGTGTGATGTGCAAAGAGATCATTGAAACGGTCATCAGTTTAGGAAAAGAGCGAAACATACCCGTGATTGTGGACCCACGGCTGGGAGAAGATTACACCATTTACAAGGGTGCAACTGCTATCACACCAAACCGATTCGAAACTCAACTATCAACGGGCATCAAGATAAGAGACAAAAACAGTTTAATTTCAGCCGGTAAACAATTATTGGAAACTCTACATCTCGAGTATGCTGTGGTAACGGTAGACAAAGATGGGATGTTCTTATACCGCAAAGGGGGAGAGTATACTTTGGTTCCAACAATACCCAAGGATGTCTACGATGTCAGTGGTGCAGGCGACATGGTTTTGAGTGTTCTGGGTTTTATTGTTGGTGGAGGTAATAGCTTTGAGGATGCGGCAATGATTGCAAATGTTGCGGCAGGCATTGAAGTTGGAAAAATTGGTGCAATCCCTGTCTCCAAGAGTGAAATACTGAGTGCACTCATGGGAGGTGCAAACCCTCTCTATTCCAAGATTAAGGTCCTTGATGAGTTGGAAGAGACGTTAAGAAAAGATCGAGAAAGTGGCAAAAAGATCGTCTTTACAAACGGTTGTTTTGATATTCTCCATGTTGGGCATATCGAGTATCTCAAATTTTCGAGGTGCCAGGGTGACCTCTTAATTGTTGGCCTCAACACTGACCGATCAGTACGGGAACATAAGGGACCCAAAAGACCTTTTGTTCCCGAAGAGGAGAGAGCAAGATTAGTCTCTGCACTGGAAGACGTCAGCTATGTTGTATTTTTCGATGAGCTAACACCCGAAAAACTGATAGAGAGAATAAGACCGGACATTCTCGTAAAGGGAGAAGATTGGCGTGAGAAAGGGGTCGTTGGGCATGAGTTTGTAGAATCTTATGGTGGGAAAGTCATCCTCGCACCACTTGTTGAGGGAGTTTCAACAACGAACGTTGTCTCAAAAATATTGGAAAGAAACAGCTAATAATTGAACGAAAACTACCCATCTACTGCGTTACTGTAATAATCCTGTAATCCTCACGTACTTGGGTATGCTCCGGTTACAAACTTGTTATGCGCTTTGTACTTGGGGAATTTTCGTCCAGTCACAGGCTTTCTGCTTAATCAATATCTAGACTTTCCGGGAGTTAAAATTTATTTTTGAATTCGGACAGCGAATTTTGATTTACAATCAGGAAGATGTTCACCCAGTTTCATTCTTGAGCCAGGAGAGATAATCTTCGGAACCTTCGATTATTGGCATCGCTATTATTTCAGGCACATCATAACTGTGGAGCTCCTTGACCCTTGCCTCAATCTGAGGAAACAGTTCTCTCTTTGTTTTTAAGACCATCAGGGCCTCTTCATCATCGCACAGCTCCCCTTGCCAACGATAGATGGAATGTATCGGTGACATGATATTTGAACACGCCACCAATCTCTCTTCGACCAATGTGCGTCCTATTTTCTTGGCTTCTTCTATGGAGCTTGTCGTAATAAAGATTACCATACAATTAGACATAATTACCCCCTTAGGGTTACGAGCTGAGAACTTGCTATTTCTTCCTGCCCCCTTACTAAAACCATTCACAACCAATTATGATTCAAACAAGATACTACAAAAATTACTATCATTAAATAAAAACTGTTACGTATAATAGTGTTGATGAGGGACATTCCAATGAAATAGAGACGAATGATGCAGAGGTATCTTAATCCTGAATCTGCTCCGCATCAAGCTTATTCGGTTTCAAATGAGAAACTTTCAATTCTCATTATATAGAAGAGAGGCCTCTTATGACAACATGATTTTATTCGTTACACAAAGCACTAATTGTGATTTGAAACAAAAGGTATGGAAAGATGAAAGAGATATCAAATGAATTAGAGAAAATGAGGGAATCCGACCTTTACCGAGAGATGAGGGTTATAAAGGGCGAACAGGGTCCTTCGGTTATGATAGGAGATCAAGTATACTTATCCTTCTGTTCAAACAATTACCTCGGACTTGCAAACCACCCGTTCGTTATAAAAGCGGCTATTGACGCTGTGAAGCAGTATGGATGGGGAACCGGAGCTTCAAGATTAATTTCCGGCAACATGGAGTTGCACGAAAAACTTGAACATGAGATAGCGAGACTAAAAAACAGAAGCTCCTCCCTGGTTTTTCCGACGGGTTATATGGCAAACTTGGGCACTATCAGTTCATTAGTTGGAAAGGGAGATATTATCATCTGCGATAAACTCAATCATGCAAGCATCATTGATGGTTGTCGACTATCAGGTGCTTCCTTACGAGTCTATCCACATTGCAACATGAAAAAACTTGAAATGGTACTAAAGAACTCGACACAGTATAAGAAAAAATTAATCGTTACAGATTCCGTATTCAGCATGGATGGAGATCTGGCACCACTCCCTGATATTGTTGCTATTGCCAACAACCATCATGCAATGGTTATGGTTGATGAGGCACACGGCACCGGAATTTTCGGTAAAGAGGGCACGGGAGTTATCGAGCTCTTTGGCCTGGAAAAGGAGATCAATATCGTTATGGGTACCTTAAGCAAGGCAATCGGTAGTTTAGGAGGATTTGTCTCCGGTGATACTGACTTTATTGACTATCTCAGGAACAGGGCCAGAACTTTTATGTACACAACTGCACTCCCCCCTGCAGTTTGTGCTGCATCGATTGCAGGAATTACCTTAATACGGAATGACCATTCCCTCCGACAGACACTTTGGAGTAATGTCCACTATTTAAAAGAGCAGCTGACATCACTTGACCTTAAAATTGTACCGTCAGCAAGTCCAATCATTCCCATCTTGATAGGAGATGCAAAAAAGACATTAGATGTAGCAAAATATCTTTATGAGAGACAGATTTTAATACCCGCTATCCGTCCCCCAACAGTGCCCGATAAATCCAGCAGGCTTAGAATAACGGTTATGTCATCTCATACCAGAGATGATCTAGAAAAATTACTTGACATTTTAAAAGATATCAAATATCTCTAACAGATACCAAAACAGGTTTCGCAGGACTTTTCCACATTAATCTTTCAAATCACTTGCATTAATTGACAATTATTAGATATCATTAACTAAGATAAACATGTTCTGAAACGTTAATGCTGTTGACACCAGTATGATACGTAGTATAATTAAATCATTGACCTTACGTAGTTAATTCAATTATTCAATCTAATATCTCCTACACTCGTATAATAATGTTTTTTCCAAAAAGTGTTGGTTTATCTATCCATGAGAATGATCTGACCATTTCAAAGGTATCGCAAAAGTTTTTCCGCTCCACACTTGAAAGTATGGTAGTAAAGGATTTTTTTTTGAAGGACGCTCTGGATCTCAAACCTCTGATTGACGCTGAAGGATTTCAAGGGCAAGATATCATTTTGTCATGGCCACGGGAAAAGACTATTGTGCGGGAACTTGAGTTACCAGGTTCAAGCATAAATGAGCTGAAAGAGTCAATCTCATACCAACTCGACAGTTTTATCCTCTACCCTGAAAGTGAAGTATATTACGACGTTTACCCTTCCATTTCTTCCGAGCATGGTGAAAAGGCTTTTGTTTTTGCGATTAAGAGAGAAGAGTTGGATGAACTCATGACAAAACTTGACTCCTTAAGCATAAAGCCGAGTCGGATTATTGTCTCTTCCTTAGCTTACATCCCATTTGTCAACGATAGCAAGGTAATTGTTTTGAATAGGTGTCAATACTTTACCACATTCAATTGCTACGAAGGCCAAACCCTTGTTAAATCCTCCCTGATCAGAAACAGTGACGATTTAGCAGAAAATGTTCTCGAAATTCAGCCAGATAAACTCATTTTGCTGGATAGTGATGGTAATGATGACCCAGGTTTCGATTGTGGTGAAATAACGGTAGAATTGTGGGAAAAGAGCAAAGAGTCATTGGGCGCGGCACTCAGTGGAGTATCAGAGTATATCGACAAATTTGATGCATTAAAGTTAAGTAAAAAAAATATTATTTCAAAATACTTGCTCACCGGTGTACTAATCCTAGTTGTTATCTCTTTTGCATTTATCATACCCGGTATCATTAGACACAAAAAGAGCAAGGCAATAAATAGTATCACTACACAATTGCGGGCTTTACAGCCTGAGGTAACCGTTGTAAGTAAAACAAGGGAAGAGATAGATAAAATCCTAGAAAAATCGGGAAAATTAGAGGCTATCACCAACATTAACAGCCGAAGAATTGATTTACTTGCTGAACTTACCAAAATTTTACCCGATGATGCCTGGATAAAACAGCTATCAATGAAGGAGAATTATTTTCAGATCGAGGGGAGCGGATTGTCAGGAACTACCGTATTAACTTTACTGGAAAAATCACCGATATTTAGTCAAGTAAAGTTTACCTCTTCAGTTACAAAAGGGCGTGATGGAAAAGAGAAATTCAAGATAAAGGTTAATATAAAAAATAGTGAAAAATCTACTCTTCAATAAGTTCAACAAGAGAACTCTTATTTTTTCAGGCGTTGCCATATTCATAGTATTGGTAATATTGCTCGATTCACTCTTCTTTAGCCCCTTATTTCACTCTATTCGTGAATTAGACAATAAATTATCCATGAAGAGTGAATTATTGGAGAAATACCGTTCAAACATACAAAACAAGGATTTATATCAGAAGAGGTTAGAAGAATTAAGGACCTCCTATAGTTCTCTTGAAAAATATTTTTTTCTCTGTAAGACGGAGGATTTGGCCCAGGCAAAATTACAAGAATTTATTAAGAGCGTTGCCAGAAAAAACGGGATTATTGTTTCAAGGAGCTCCTCCAAGAAGGGAAAGTTGATTACGGAGAAACCATCTTTAATGCTTATCCATGCAAAAGTAGAGATCAATGATGTCGACAAGATGGCAAAGATCCAATCATTTTTATATAATATTGAGTATGAAAACGAAAAAGTTATCTTCGTTGACGATCTTAGATTGAGAAGCTCTGGTTTTGATATCTCAAGAGGGGTATCTGCAACCATAACACTCTCTACCATAGCAAAGCTAGATGTAAAGACATAAAAAGTTCAGTTAGGTATTTAGCCTGGTGATAACATGACAAACACAGAAAACTTGGTTCAAAGTCAGGAAAACAGAAATACAGAGCTTCCTTTAAAGTCTTTTCATGGTCTGCGCTATTCTCTGTACACACTCAATCTCCTTCTTCTCTGTATCGTTGTTTTGTTAAGCATAATAAGTGTTGTAATGTATGCATTCTCTGCTAATGAGACACCAGTCTCACCTTCAAAAGCGAATATCCCGGAAAACTCTCCTTATCTTGAGAACTCAATTTTGATTGGTATGGTTTCGAATCCAGATGAAAAGGAAAACGAAGATTTTGATATTGTCACTTCCAAGAATATCTTTTCTGCTGCAAGGAAAGAGTGGGTTACAAAACCCAAAGTTCCAAAAAACCTTCCAAAAAAAGAGAAAAAATCCAAAATAAAGAGACCTCCACCCAAACCACCCAGAAAGATTGTCTTATACGGCATCATCATGGCGGGGAAAGTGAAAAAGGCTATGATAAACAACCCTAAGGTAGGGGTAAGAAACAAGAAAACTATCTACGTTGAAGAGGGAGAAGATGTCGAGGGTTATAAGGTTAAGAGCATAGAAAAAGACAGGATAATTATGGACTGGCAGGGAAATGAGATGATTCTTAAACTCTATACGGGTACCACAGAAGGAAAAAATTCTCAAGGAAAAAGTACTTCAAACGTTAAACCAAGAAGAAACAGAAATAGATAAAACATGAGTACATTCAAATATCGTATTCTCACGCGAGGAAGTGCTGTTGTAGAGGGGAAGAAGACGGTGGCAAACAGAGCAGAACTTATCGCTTTCCTGAAGAAATCTGGTTACATAGTATTAAATGTTCAGGAAGTTGCTACCACAAGAAAGAGTAATTTCTTATCTGACCGCACCATAAAGAAGTCAACGGTATTTTTTACGCAAGAGCTCGGAGTCCTCCTCGACAGTGGTATTCCTTTAGACAGAAGTATGAAAATTTTGTCTGAAGCTCAAGAAAATAGGAATTTTAAGGAGATGATCTTGGAAATTCTTGAGGGTTTAAAGAGTGGAAAGTCTTTGGCGGATTCACTTGCTACATTTCCCAATATATTTTCGACAGTCTATGTAAATATGGTATTGGCTGGTGAAGAGAGCGGTGTTTTACCTAAGGTATTGAAACGTTTAGGTGCCTTTATGGAGAGGGCACAAAAGATAAGATCAGAAATAACCTCCTCACTCATGTACCCCGTTTTTCTCATCTTTGCTGGTGTATTATCGGTAGCAGCTTTGATCTTGCTGGTAATACCTAAATTTTCCACTATTTTTGCGGAAGTTGGTATCGCGTTACCGCTTTCTACGCAACTTTTAATCAATCTAAGCAGTTTCGGAACAAAGTTCGGGTGGATAGTTATTCTTTTCTTGATTGGCATGTACTTTCTCTACCAGAGGCTAAAGAGAAAGAGTACTATCCAGGAAGCTATTGACAAAAAAAAACTGAAGATCCCGATTCTCGGAGATATTTTCTGGAGAATTGATGTATCACGCTTTTCAAGGACACTTGGTACTCTCCTTGAAAATGGAGTACCTTTATTAAATTCTATCGACATTGCAAAAGCGGTACTGAGTAATTCATACCTTGGCATGATTATAGAACAGATAAAGCCCGAAATAAAGGCGGGTAAAGGCTTGATCATCCCATTAGGTCCTAAGTCTTTTTTTCCCGGAATAGCATACCATTTGCTTACGGTTGGAGAGGAGACGGGAACCCTTGACGAGATGCTGATCCGGGTATCGGATACCCTGGATAACGATGTAGAGCAGAGGATTAAGAGATTGATTTCATTGGCAGAACCCGCATTAATACTCTTTATGGGATGTGCAATAGGGGCGATAGTCATATCAATGCTGAGCGCAATATTCAGCATTAACGAGGTATCTTTTTAAGTTAACCAAGACTTCGTTGTTCAGTCGACAATTTCTAACGGTCTTCATAATTATCCTCAATCCACTTTCGATAATCACCACTTCGTACTGACTTTACCCAATCCATATTCTTGAGATACCAATCAACCGTAAGCTTTATAGCCTCATCAAATCCGTACTTAGGACTCCACCCCAACTCACTCTGTATTTTGTTTGCGTTAATTGCATAACGTCGATCATGTCCAGGGCGGTCGCTGACATACTGGATCAAATGACGACTTGACTCCTTACCCGTACGCCCCAGACGATTGTCCAGAAGATCACAAAGAAGATGAACAATTTCAATGTTTTGGCGTTCAGAATTTCCCCCTACATTATAAGTGTTCCCTGGCACCCCCCTTTCAACAACCTGAAGCACCGCTTCACAGTGATCGTTAACGAAAAGCCAATCGCGAATATTCTTCCCATCCCCATAAAGAGGCAAGCGTTTTTGTTCAATGATATTCAAAATCATAAGTGGTATCAACTTCTCGGGAAATTGGTATGGACCATAATTGTTCGAACAATTGGTAATAAGAATGGGCAAATTGTATGTATGGAAGTAGGCCTTTACAAAATGGTCTGAGGAGGCTTTGGAAGCGGAATAGGGACTAGATGGCTTATATTGAGTCTCTTCAGTAAAGTAACCGTTAGGTCCTAGGCTTCCATATACTTCGTCAGTGGATATATGGAGAAAACGAAAATCATTAGGTTTATTTCTGGCTTCCCAAGATTTTAAACTCTCTCCAAGAAGGGTGAATGTACCGAGCACATTTGTCTCTAAAAAAACCTTAGGCCCCAGTATTGATCTATCGACATGAGATTCAGCAGCAAAATGAACGACACAATCGAAATTGTATTGAGAAAAGAGTTGTGAAAGGAGGGTATCATTTCTCACATCACCCAGGACAAAATGGAGCCGTTCACTCTGTTCTATCTTAAGGTCTTGAAAGTTATACTGATTACCCGCATAAGTAAGTGCATCCAGATTAACGATGTACCAATCAGGTTTTTTAAGTAAAGTTTCTCGAATAAAGTTCGTACCAATAAATCCAGAACCACCGGTCACAAGGACCCTCTTTTTTTTATCAATATCCATAATGCAATGTAGAAGAGGTCAATCTCTTAGAAATTAAAATATGCTCACAGGTCAGAAACCAATGCAAAGATACCATATTAGTCGCCTTATTTCAAAAAATAAAAACTGAGGTTTACACCATTCCCCCCCCCCCAGAATCGCTTGCGAAGACTATCTGCTTTGAGAATAAAACTTTTTGATAACCCTGCATACCTCAAGGATCTGGTTCTTATTTAACTCAGGGTTAAGCGGTAGTGATAATATTTTAGACATAACCCTGTTTGTGACGGGCAGTTCATCACAAGTATAGTTGAGGTATTTATATGCGATTTGTTTAAAAATCGGTTTGGGATAGTGAATCGCTGTTTCGATACCCTTATCATTCAGATATTTCTTAAGCCTATTCCGTGCTCGACAGCGTATGACAAAAAGATGCCAAACTCCAATACAATTCTTATCAGAATCTGGCGGTAAAATAATAGGTAAACCTTTAAGCTCTTTTAGGTATACCTTAGCCAAAGCTGTTCGTCTCTTGTTCCACACCTGTAATTTTGGTAATCCCCAATTCAAAATTGCAGCCTGTATCTCATCTAACCGACTGTTTACACCTTCTCTCCTGTTTTCATATTTAGCTACCTCACCATAATTTCGTAACTGCCTGATAATTCCAGCCAACCTTCCGTTCTTTGTGACAACTGCCCCTGCATCACCAAATGCTCCCAAGTTCTTGGTTGGATAAAAACTAAAACAACCAATATCCCCTATTGTTCCAACATACTGATTGTTAAATGATGCACCTTGTGCCTGAGCAGCATCCTCCACAACTTTTAATGAATGCTTTTTCGCTATCTTTTTAATTTTATCCATGGGAGACGGATAGCCAAACAGATGAACGGGTAATAATACCTTTGTTCTCTTGGTAATTCTTCTCTCAATCAACGCTGGATCCATATTGAGGTTCTTTTCATCAACATCTACAAAAACCACCATAGCCCCAGTCATCCTGATTGCACTAATAGTAGGAGTGGCAGTATTGGCAACCGTAATAACTTCGTCCCCTATTCCT
The DNA here is from genome assembly GCA_965222815.1 of Candidatus Scalinduaceae bacterium. Taxonomy (GTDB): domain Bacteria; phylum Planctomycetota; class Brocadiia; order Brocadiales; family Scalinduaceae; genus SCAELEC01. The sequence continues at coordinate 304,419 of CBDCUS010000014.1, read as the reverse complement.
ACTCCTAGCGCTTTTAAAGCCAGAAAAATAGCATCGGTTCCAGAATTGACACCAACAGCAAATTTCACTTTAAGATGATTCGCCAATGCTCTTTCAAACTTCTCCAGTTCTAAGCCTAGAACAAACCGCCCTCGTTTGAGTACCTCACCAATTGCCTTGTCTATCTCTTTTTGATAGAGAAAGTATCTCTTCTGTAAACTCAAAAATGGTATCATTTTTTTATATATTCTAAGAATTGGTTATAGTTCCGGATGTAATCTCCCTCATCAAAATAGTCACTCGCAACAACCAAGATAACGCAGTCTCTTGAGAACTTGGACATCGTATGCCACAACATAGGACCCAACCTAATTCCGTAATATGGACTATCCAGGGTAATATTTTGCTTGGTTATTCCGTCGTCCAGATGCAAACGAAAAGTTCCACTAACACAAAAAATGTATTGCTCTAGCTGTTTGTGTGCATGTTTTCCTCTAATAGCTTTAGGATTGGACAAGTTTGTAATATAATATACCCTCTTTGGTTCAAAAGGTATGTTTTTTCCCACCTCTCCTATTACCAATATACCATCTGGAAAATCGTCAACAAACTGCAATTTAATAATGCCGGAATTCTTTACCTTAATTTTCTTTATCATAGGTACAGCATTAAAAAAATTGAAAATTCCTTCTTTGACTAAAGAGTAAACCAAATAATTCGAAAGGAAATGTCATATGGAAGAGTCTCTTGATACCAAATACAAGTATTCGGATATGAAGAATTTCTCACCAGAAAAAACCTAACTGGATATTACTGATTAGCAAAAAGATGAAAAACAAATTACCATGAAAAGAGTGTAAACAATTACAATTATAAAGTCTTTAGCTATCGGCAAATCAGAATTAACCAACTCATTATCGGAAAAAACGACTTGAGCATTGTACCGAAGCAGGAACATTGTTGTCAAATAAAAGAGCATTAACTTATTAAAAGGAATACCTACCTCTTCTGCCAATATCAAGTAAAAAACAATAACAGAAATTCGTTGTCCTATTTACATGTTGCGAACAGGTAGATAAGTGGCCACTTGAACTCATTTTATCAATAAAAAAAAGATGGTATGCATCAATAACGGAAATCAAATAATTTTCATAGGATTTAGAGAATTGGTAACGAAAAGGTGATATCCAACCTGTTAACACAAATTTAAAGAGTGTACAGACCAAGAGCGTATCGTGTCTTTTGAGTCAAACCACTTAAAAAATTGTGGATGTAATATGAGTACTTATTTTAAGAAATATTGGTCGTGAGAAATTAGGTAAAGACTTTTGTGATGATCCGAAAAGATCTCGATATTAAAATGAAGTTTTTATTTCATGGTTGGAGTGCTAATGGGTACTCAAACATTTAATCTCATTTTCGCTTTATGTTATAACAGGCCTAATTGTTGTAACCTTTTTGTATCTATCTCTATCTTGAAATTGCTATTCGCCAACCTGCAAATCATACTTTTAATCTGCTCCGTTAAGTCTTTTTTTTCTCTTAAGGCGGCGGGCACTGGGGAATCATAACCATAAGCGATCTTCCCACAACCTAAGCTATCAGCAACCTCAATTGCATCTGCAATCTCATGAATATTATCCCGCACAATAGTAAAATGATATGTTATCTGTGTATCCAAATTTAACTGATGTTTGTAATAAATGAGCTTTCTTATATTATCAATAACTTTTTCATACTTGGATCCTTTATTTACGAATTCATGGGTTCTTTTGGTAGCTGCGTTGACAGATATTCGTATTTTGTTTGAACCTTGTACTAAATGTTTAGCCCATTCATCATTAATTAATGTTCCATTGGTAACTAAATTTACCTTTTTATTCATCTCTTTTGTCAACCAAAGATACATTTCTTTTGCACCTTTTATGGCAAGTATTTCTCCCCCTTGAAATTCAATATCCTCAACTTCACTCCAATTAATATTTTTCTTAAGAACATTATTGTCGATTGTTATCCTAGACCGGTGATCTTGGGGACACATTGTGCATCGCAAATTACAAGCCAATCCATACAATAGCCATATCCTTCTCGGATACTTTCTATTAAATGATGGGCTATTCATAATACCATCTTTTGTCTCTTGCTTTTGTTCCTTGGATAATATTGTGCAGTTGTCAAAACATGGCAGACATTTATTTAAAGACATAAGTCGAAATATTTTTAGCGTAATACCTCGGTTCCAAATGTTTAACAAGTCTTGTTTATAGATATTTCCCGATACACCTGGTTGGCTATGACAGCAGTGATACACATCTCCAAGCTGATCAATAAATACACTATCCCACAACAAATAACAGCACGTGTTGCTTTTTTGTAGCAATAATTTCTTGGCTGCTGCTTTACCTATTCTTAATTTTTGTTTTATTTTATGATTCATAAATATGTCTCTTTCAATGTTACCTCATGTTTACTTTTAATGATATTTAAAACAAAAAAAGGATTTGGTTCTTTACATAAATTAAATGTAGTTTAATTATTAAAAAAATCAATCTATTTTTATACATTATTGAAAAACACAAATGTTTTGTCTGTTTAAATTCTTATCATTCTTCTCCCAGCTCCTTGACAATCATCGGAAATAAGAATACTTTCTTTACAAAAACTAGCTCATCATTAGAGTTGGATGTAAAAATAAGAAAATAATTAGTTTATATTATGGAACCCTCCAAAAGAGATATAATATTTTTGTCTCAGTATAGGTTAAGAGTGGCCATGAAGTACTCCAAAATCTAAAGTTACTATAAAGTCTCCTTTCATTCAACTAATCTTGAATGATCTCGCAAACTGCACACTTACCACAGATTGCCACCGAAGATACCCAAACTCCTATTACTCCTCTAATCGAGGCTAGATGAACACAATCTTTACTTTGTTTGATGACATATTACATTGAATTTGGTTGACTTGTCCAGCAGTCAGGTAGGGACGGATAGGGTTTGTCTTCCATTTCTCCTCCACTTTTTTACAAGTAGAAATCAATACAGCGTATAGTTTCCAAAAAATCCTTGACTCTCAATAACTATTATACTAGGCTTACAAAATCTCTAGAAAGCAATTTCTTATTATCTAGTGGAATCGCTCGAAAAGAAAGAATTGTTCAAAGGTGCTAGTTGACTCCTTATCTAACGCCACTAAGATATTAAAAGAGATATCGAGTTGCTTCAACTTGAGAGCAATGTTCATTTTATAGGCGAGAAGGATATGGAAGACATACCTGCCTACATCAAGGAAATGGATGGTTGCGTAATCTGCTACCGGAAGACTACATATATTAAAATTATTTTCCCCAGTGAAATTACACGAATATTCAACATTGTGGAATGCCTGTTGTTTAAGTCTCCTTAGCAAATCTGAGAATGTTTAATAATATTTTGTCCTTTGCATTGGAAATTGATGATTTGATATGTAAGATTCAGCATGCTCTCAGTTAATTATCATCTAAAATAAAATGCGAAAGGATCTACGTAACTTGTGACAACAGTTGGGGCTCGTGCATAAGAACTATTATCTTCTATTTATCAACAATTTGAACTTTTTGTCTCCATTTAAATCTCAACCTGTTTAGGAGTTAAAAAAATGAATTTAACGATGATTTCTAAAAAAATAAAGCATGAGCCATTTACCTTTATAGTAGGAGATCAACGAAGTGGGACATCTATGTTATACCGGACATTGCAGAAACATTCCACCTTCCGACCGAAGAAAATAAATCTTGTCGAAGTAAGGATTTTGGATTACTCGAGTAGATCATATTTGCTTAAAGATGGGTTCGACCATCCTTCAGATCAAGAGTTTCATCCTCTGTCCTATATGCTGAAAGACCAAACTGTATACAGGGAATTTCTTGCATCAATTGCAAAAATCCGGTTAATACATCACCTGTTGTATTCCTCAATAAATCTGAAAATTTTAAAGCGTCTAAACTTAATGACATGGTGGTGGTATATAAATCTAAACCATTTGGTGGTAAGATCGTACTTTCATTTTGCCCAAAAAGCACGTGGTGGCAACATGATCTTAGCGAAAAATCCAAAGAGTACTCAATATATACCACACCTAACTCTGGCATTTCCTCAGTGTAAATCACTTTATATATGTCGTCATCCAGTTGATGTTTACACGTCATTCGTCCGTCGAGGAAAGATTCAAACCGACAAAAAATGGCTGAAGTTGTCTCCAAAAAGCTTTTGTGAAAGTTACAAAAGAGAAACCGAGTTGGCGCTAAGATATAGCACTAAAATAAAAAAGTCTTTTCTCCTTATCAGGTACGAAGATTTCACCCAAAACACTGAAGGTGAATTTAAGAGAATTTGCAATTTTTTAGGAATTCCCTTCGAAAAAGAGGCTCTCATAGAAGGAGAGCTATCTCAATACCAGTCTAAAGTCGATCCACATTTGCATCGCAAAATAACAGCCAAAACAAAAGATTGGAACGATTATATTTCGTTCGAAGATGCAAAGTATATCGAAAGTGAGCTCACAACAATTATAAAAACGTTGGATTACCAGCGATATACGAACTCCCATTCATAAAAAACTCCTAGCTAGCGAATCTTGAAATAGCCACTCAATCGCACGAATTCTTCAAGGATCCTAAAACTGGAAACCTAATCACAATCTCATGCAGCGATTTCGAAACAATTTTCAAATTCGTGTTATAAGCTACCTCTTACCTGCTCTGATTTTAATATTGATTTGGTTTTCTTTAATCCACCACTACTACGTACCGAATATTTCTATCACCGAAGAAATGATACGTACTTCGCGTTATGTACCTCAAGATGCTATTCTGAAAGAAATCAAAGATTTCTTTGGATTATCTGATAGACATAATCAGGATAAATTGATTGATAGAGCAGAAAAAATCTTGCGTGGAGAAATCGATTTCTTGGATACTCCCACTAGGATTACCAAATTACCCAATAATGTTCATGAGTTTGATGATGCGCCTTCAAGTCTTCAGTATCCCTTAGCCCTTTTCACATTTCCGAATGTTTTGCTTAACGCATATGAAATAACCGGGCGTGATGATTATCTTCTGGCTGCCAGGGACATGATTTTCTCTTACGCTTCTTACGAACGAAGCAAATGGTTTCCAAAAGGATATCTTTGGAATGATGGTTGTGTTGCTCGACGTATTTCTGTACTCTCAAAATTTTGGATGCTTTTTCGGAACCATCCAAAATATGAAAAGAGGGTGGCAAAGGCGATCTTTCAGATGGTTGGACGAAGTGCTCAAATTCTTTCCAAACCCGGACACTTCACCTTTGCAACAAATCACGGCATTATGCAAAATTTAGCTCTATGGCAGATCTCCCTTGCCTTCCCCACTTTGCCAAATATTGAGTTCTTTAGAAAACTTGCACTTGAAAGGATGCGTGATCAGATGCTCTTTTATGTCAATGATGAAGGTGTGGTTCTTGAACATTCGGCAGGATACCAGAAAACTGGATTGCAATTTATTGCTATGGCATTTAGGTATTTAACATTATTGGATATGCCTATTCCGGAGGATTGGAAACTAAAACATAAAAAGGCTGAATATTTCTATGCTCAATTACTGCGTCCAGATGGAACTTTGCCCATGTTTGGCGATACCATTGGAGAAAGAAGTACATCCGGTAAGCACAGAATTAATCATGATGGTAATGACAAATATGTTAGACCACCAGCAATGAAAAAAAAAGGAATCCTTAAACAACCGCACATTTTATATCCGGTTGCTGGATATTCCATCTGGTGGGAAGGGTTAGATGAGCTGTCAATTGTCGATAAATTAAGCCAAACAGTGGTCGCATGGTCTTACTTCCCAGGGCACGCTCATAAACATGCAGACGAGTTGAGTATATTATTGTGGGCCAAAAGACTGAACTGGTGGACCAATGTGGGATACTGGAAATATGGAACAAAAGGACGACAGGAGGCAGAATCCTGGGCCGGTTCGAATGCCCCCCACTTGCTTAACGAACCAACTGGTAGTGAACGTAAGACAAGGCTCATGTCATCCGGCTTTTCAGACCAACTGTTTGTTATTGATCTGGAGAGGAGAGGCCCACAAGAATATGTTGTACGGCGACAAATCTTACAACTTAAACCAAGCGTTTGGATAATCATTGATCACACTATAGGCAAACAAAATAGTGTAACTCGAACAATTTGGACGACTTCTCCCCAAATTGATCTTAAACCAGGTATAACACCTGCATCATTTCTTCTGGAGGATGCTGGAGGAACTGAAAAATTGGTGAAATTTATATTACATTCCCAGAACACAAAGATCAGCCAGTTTAGGGGGAGTTCTTCACCGTTTGCTGGGTGGGTCCTCAATCGTCCGGCATCCGCCATCGCAATTGAGCAACCAGCAGATAATTCATGGGTAGTTGCTATTTGGTGTCTTCAAGACAGCAATAGTCAAGATTTGGAATTTAGCGAAGAACCGTATACTGAGCTCTGGGAAGGTCCTGAGAAATGGAAAATTGTGCTTCCATTTTCCAGCGGCCTAATGAGAATCTCTCGAGAAGATAATCAGATAAGTATTAATGGAACTATCCATAATGGCATGAACTCTGGAAAAGTAACATTATGTCAATCTTCGCAAATCAAAAATGAAGTGTTAGCTATCCATAATGCCTATGAAACTGCAGCAGAGAAATACCCCAGGAAAAAATATTCAGTACACCGTCATTTAGAAGTAACCTATCTTATTGCAGGTGTTTTTCTTTTCCAGGAGTTTTTTTTCCTGATATACGTTAGATTTTCGAGGATATATTATTCAAGATTAAGAGTGCTCAGTTCCTTTTGCTGGATTGCTTTAGGAACATGGATTGTGTGGATTCTACTATAATTTCACACATCCCGATATCGGTAATTTTACAATGACACCACTTTTTAAAAACTACATTTCTGAACAAGGAAAAACTTTTTCAGTTCAATTGATACAGTTATAAAGAATTTCAGCTATCTATTTTGATTTCTCAATATATCGACTTTGTAGAGTACGGGTCTTAATATTTTTCTCTATCTGCTTACGTTGATCCTAAAGATGCAACCCCTAACCTTAGAAAAGCACGATGTTAGGTTTACTGTATACATTATATATTTTTTTCATTTAATTTCTCTTCTCTACCAAAATTCAATATATTCTTTTTTGTATTAGGTTCAAGGTCAACTTTGTTTGAAATTATCTGTCGCAACAAACAACAAAAAAAGAAAATATCCCCTTGTGTATTGCTACAATTGAAAGGTTAACGTGGTTTGAAAAGGTCTGGACAGTGTTATACAAAAAACAACCTATTTGAGTAGTAAAAGATTTACAGGTATACTGAATTGAGAACTAGAGAATTTTTTAGGTTTATTATGGTTATTTAAACATCTGTGAAAATCGGTGATAATGGTTTCAAATTCTCCTATTTACAAGTAACGATTTTTGAAATTAACCTTGAAATAATTAACCTTTATTGATGGGAAAAATAAGTATTTAATTCATTTTGCAATTTAAAAAAATCTTTTGACTCTACAGAATACACACATCACTTTCATTTATTTTTAACCAACCGTCCTTAAATTGTATACATTCATCAGATGGCTCAGTATGAACAACAGCAGCTGACCAAATTATTTGTTTTTTCCCATTTTCTATGATAAAGGCACCGGGATATGGTCGAGTCACCGCACGTATAAGGCGTTCTGCATTATAAACGGAACCATTTAAATCAATTTCTCCATCTGACGGCTTTCTTCCTGGCCAAATGGATGCCGCTTCATTATCCTGCTCTTTCAATGAAACATTATTGGTTAACAACTTGGGGAATGCATTTTTCATTAAAGTAGCGTGAGCAGCGGTGATCTTATCATATAACTCTGTAGCATCAATATCTTTCTTTAATTCAATTTCAAAACTGTCTACTATTGGCCCTGTATCTACACCTTCATCAAGTTTAAAAAGAGTCACACCTGTTTTTTCAAGCCCCTTTATGATTGCCCATGGAATTGAAGCCCTACCTCTTCCTGCGGGTAACAAAGTGGGATGCATTCCTAGTACGCCCTGTTTAGGCGCGCTTAAAAGCTCACTAGATGCTATCTGTGACCATCCAATTATGAACAACCAGTCAAGCTCACATACTGATTCTATTACACTTTTCTCATTTACATTATCAATTTTTAAAACGTTAATTTGATGTAATTTACAAAACTCGTCTACGAATATTCGTCCTGATTTATCCTTTGACTTTTCATCTTTAAGGCTTATTACTAGATCAAGCCTACCGGCGATTTCGTAAATCGCTTCCATACACGACAAACCAAGTTGAACACACGTAACAAACCCAAATTTCATAAAATTTTTCCCTTTCATATCAGTTTTTCCTAATATACCGGAGGCGGTTTAAATAAGTATACAATCGTACTAAAAACAATTTTTAAATCACCAATAAACGTAATATTTCTTGCATATATTGCGTCAAATTTAGCCTTTTCTTCAGCACTCATTCCATCAAATGATCTTATTTGCGCCAAACCAGTCAAACCTGGTGCACAGACGATCGAACCATTTTTTTTTCTTAATTCAATCAGTTCACTTTGATTTTTTATAGGTGGTCTTGGACCAACAACACTCATATCTCCCTTAAAAATATTTAACAGTTGTGGCAATTCATCGATATTAGTTCTCCTAATAAACTTTCCTATCCATGTGAGTTTGACTTCACCTATTTTATCTGAAGCTATATTGCCGGTATCAATAGGCATACTTCTAAATTTATAAAAATCAAAGTTATTTCCATAACGTCCAACTCTTTGCTGAATAAAAAAAATTGGCCCAGTATCACAAATGGCAATCAAGATTGCGACAGCCACCAAAATTGGTGATAAAAGTACACTTGACGTTAAAGCTATTAAAAGATCCAATATCCTCTTACCGAAAAGTCGATAAATCACGACAACTCTCTTTGGTAAATAGTTTGAAAGGCTTCCGAATAAATTTGAGCATTTTGGCTCCCTCTATAGGCAGCCAGTCCTTTAATGGATTCAACGCTTCTCGGATTTGGATATTTGCGCATTACATTACGATAACACGCTAGCGCTTTAAGTTTTATGTCAATCTCATTTTCAACTTCTACATACAAATTAGGTCTAAAACCATCCACATTTGTCTCGTATGACCAATCTGTCGAGGACTGTATTTCCATAAAATGTAGCGAACTTATTGGCGGAATATCTTCTCGTCTTTGATATAAGCGACTAGCAACCATACACGCACGAGAAATTTGACGATGATCATCATTGAGATCTGCGGGGTGGTGTGTAAACAATCTATCAGGCTTGTATTTCACAATTTGCTCCTCGATATATTGCACCAAAGTTAAATGATCAACATTATTTAATTTAATGTTAGGAAAGCTCCCCAATACCGGCTTAGCAAAACCAACCATTTCATTTGCCTGCATACAATTAGCATACAATTCTTCGTTTGATGGCTTTAAACTTCTTGCATCAACTTTTCCGCACAGAATAACGGGTTGAACAGACTCACCCTTTTTTACGAGCTTGAAGCCTGTCGCACCAAAGCCTAATATTTCATCATCCGGGTGAGCAACAACAACTAAATTTACCTTTTTCACATTTTTCCCAAGGTCAGCAACCTGATTTTTTGTATGTTTTCTCGATACCTTCTTTGGTTGTATAAATAGGACTCCAATTCATAGTTTTTTTTGCTCTTTCGTTACTTACAAATAGCGAACCAGTCAGTTTTTCTATACTATAGCTATCGATACCAATAGAACGACCTATAACCAATTTCAGCAAGTCTCCAAACATACCTAAAGCCTTAAGAATAATCAATGGACACTTAAATTGTAAAACGTCCAATCCTCTATACATTGAAATTAACTCGATTAACTCGGGAGTACTCAATATATCGTCATCTGCAAGATGAAACAGTTGACCTTTAGATTTTTCATTAACTAAACATTGATATATAAAATCCGTCATATTTTCAATATAAAGATAACTTCTTTTATTTTTTATACTCTTAAATGGCAGTGGGATTCTTAACGAAATAAATTTCTCCAGTCTTTCCATATTTCCTGGATTTGAAGGTCCATAGACAAGGCTGGGTCTTATAATTGTAACAGAAGTTGTATTCTTCTTATTCAACTCCTTTTTGAGATCTAACTCCGCTTCAAGTTTAGACTTTCCGTAATCATTAATTGGGTTGGAAACAAAGGATTCATCGAGAATTATATCTGAATTCGATGCGCAAGCACCGATTGAACTGATAAAGACGAAGTGAGAAACACCTTGTGAATTCGCTGCATTGTGTAATATTTTTGTTAAATTGACATTAACTTCATAGAATTTTTCTTTATCAGCAAGATCTGTTTTTCTGGTTTGATGAGCATATGCTGCCAAATGCACGACAACATCAACATTACTGAGTTGCTTTCTAAGCCACTCAGAATCAGACAGTTCAGTCTGTTCAACCCATATAATATTTTTATGAACAACTGTTTTATGCCTACTTCTCGTAAATGCAATAACATCTATACTTCTATCGGCCAAAAAACGAATTAGGTGTCTACCAACAAATCCAGTTGCGCCAGTCACAAAAGCTCTCATGCAATACTCACACCTCTACAGATTACCCCACATTATCTGGTTAGGTTTTTCGTGTTTTATTTATTGCTCTCAAGCTAGTAAACTCGAATGTCTTGAGCAGGAATCCCGTATAAGCAAACTTCTGGATACCGGATAAAAGCATTCGAATATAAAAAAAGTCGCCCAGCAAAAACCTAACAGGACACTGCTGAAAATACCTACAATTTTAAAGATTATTTTTTGGATCGCTGATATTTTAGCGTAAACCTTACTAAGTAATTTGAAAAAACTAAACATGGGTATACGCTTTACTCTAGCCACTACTACATGTAGTGTTTGGATGCTTTTTTCCCATAATATTTTTTTGTGTTGTGTGACCAACCTGTACTGCCTGCTGAAGCAAACGATAAAAAAGCATCCCACGTGAATGGGATGTTCGACGGTTGAATCGGAAGGTAAATTCGTCAAGATAGACATTAAGACCTGCTTTTGTGTTTACTCCTCCCTGATGTGTTCCCAACAACCACCGTTTCAAGAGGCTTGCAACACGGTGGACTCTTGGTAGAATCTCATCTTTACCAACAGATTCTCCATTAACAACCTTATGCTTATAACCAAGTTTTGTTAAACCAACATACCCACACCAGCCGTCGGTTACAATAGTGCTTCCCTGTGCAATATGTCTTTTAATAAATCCCTTCAGAGTCTTTGCCTCAGCATTGGCTATCCATTCCATGCGAATACGCCCTGTTTTCTTTCCATCAATTTCTGTTGCAATTAAAACCAACTCTTTACCTTCAGCACCTCGGCCTCGTTTACCTGATTGCTTCCCTCCAACCATTGCCTCATCTACTTCAACTTCTCCTGTAAGTTGTTCTCGATCCGGTCGTACCATCGCACGACGTACCTTTTGTAACATCGTCCACGCTGTACCATAACGACTCAATCCAAGCTCTCGCTGCAACCCTAAGGCGCTAATGCCGTTTTTCTCACCCACGACTAACCAAACGGCCCTAAACCAAATTCGGAGTGGTTTTCTTGTCCCTTCAAATATTGTTCCTGCTGTCACTGAGGTTTGACGTTGGCATTTTTGGCAAAAAAATGTTCCTCTCTGTGTTTTCCATGCTTCTTTTGAATTACAACAAGGGCACTTGAAACCATCTGGCCAGCGAAGACCTTCAAGATAATTGTGACAGGCTTGCTCTGTAGAAAACTGTTCCTCAATCTCTAGCATATTTCTCGGAAATTTTCTCTGCTTAATCTCACTCATGCCTCACATACTACATGTGGCGGCAACTAGAGTCAAGCGTATACCCAGAAAACTAAAAACGCAAGATGAATTGGTAGCTTTTCAATATCTCTATAAATATTCCATGTATATTGAATAGATATATTTGAAAAATTCCACTTACTTTTCAACACTATATTTCCTGCGATCAGAATTGAAACTATCACTCCAAACTACCATTTCTTTAGCATTTAAGATACCTACGATTTCGTTTTTTAAGCACAGTACAAGCATGTCGAGACAGAGAATTCACTTACCACTAATAACCTTACGCTTAGCACTTAAAAAGTAAGATTCTTTTTTTGCTGTAATTTAAGTTTTTTTGCTGTAATTTAAGTATAAAAAAGGAGTTAAATCACTACACACATCTGTAAAAATTAATCACCATTTATCTACAACAAAATTAAATAGCTTGCCGTGTAACTATTGAATGAGAGAAAACTGATTTTTAGAAAGAATGCAATAATAAAAAAACGACAAATAAAAATCAAGAATATTATTAAATGTCATCCTAAAATTAACCCAATTGTAAAAAACAAGCTCATTAAATATCAGTGGTGTCCAGTTAGGGTTTTCCGTGAGCAAAATCTTTTTCTGTTTTCTTGGATTGGTTTTGTGTTGACATTGTGAGTCACGAGGAGAACGGTAGCTTTTTAAAACACCATAGAAAAGGTTCTTACAGGTAGGGTCTCTATAACAGTTTTATGGGTTTTTCTTTTAATACTAAACACAAAATGTTTTCCGTCAGATTGCCATAAGTCAAAGTTCTTATGGTATTGATAATAACGATCCATGATACCCGTCTGATAAGGAGAGAGTATTTTACTTACAAGAGGACATTCATCACCTCTACCGTCTGTGAGAAATATTTTTCGTGGAATAGAATTGACCGGATAGATCACGGGAATTGCTGCCCGATTTCCTCCTAAAAACAAGGACATGTCAGTTTCCCGTCATCCGGTTAAAGCATTTCAATAAGCCACCTTTGTGGGACAACCCAACTGTTGTACCTTGATGCTATCACTGCCTGATACTGGTGATGTGATAGCGAACCAAGCAGGCGTGTTTCCTGAATGTTTCTCCTTCTCCAGAAATAATTACTATATTCAGGGTTTTAATATGACTGTAAATATGAATCCTAGTAGGAAACGGCTACGATCCAAACTGAGAAAAGTAAAAGATTGGATTAGAGCAAATAGTCACAAAGAAACTATAACACCCAGGAAGAGGAGATCGAAACTAACAACTCTTTCAGTTAGTACAATGTTTGGACAACAAACAGATCGAGCAGGCGCAAGAAGGATCACTCCTCATCCTGGGTGTTGATTGCCAGAAAGCAACCAACGATGTTCTGTCAACATCATTCTGTAGTATAATTAATTATCAGCTTAGGACGCATTGCAGAATTATATTTATCATTATTAGAAGAAAAAACAGCAGCACTATTGTGTTTTACATCTGAAGCGAATTTGACAAGCATCTGTAATTTCTCAGATGTATTTCGTTGAGCATATCTTGCCTGGTCTGTGACTGTCCATCGCACAAACCCAAAATCAGCAGGCATAACAGTAGTTGCCTGCCCAGTTACCGTGAAATCTCCTCCCGGAGTTATCCATTTATTTCCGTCTTTATAGAAGTCCCAAGTTACCTGATCTTCAACCCAATCAGCTTGCATTAACCTATTAACTTCTACTGTCTCACCAACTGGATCGTTTCCAATGTTGTTATTGGAATAATAAAGATCTAAATATGCGCTTGTAATTACTGCTGAATCATCTAGTTTTGAAAAGTCAAAGCCAATGACTGCCACCCTCTGGTATCCAGATATTGAATTCTTTAAATGAATATAACTTTTCTCCCCAAAATTTCTATCTGAATTTATACCATCCCTTAGGAAAGCATCTGTAGCAGTAGACTGCACCGTTAATGTGTTTGATTCAGACCCAGTTTGTTTAGTCACAGTATTCTTGGTCACAGTATTCCTAGTATTACTTGTATTATTAGGAACATATTCATAGGCGCCAATGTCAGTGGCAGGAATTCCGTCGCCATTTCCATCCACCGGTCGTAGGTTTCCTTTATAATCATTAGCAGGAGCACCTAAAGCAGATCCGGCATCTATTGCTTGAGAAGTAGGTTTTAATTGATAATCTCTTTTGTTCGGGTTAAGATTGTTTGGATCAATAAAATCCGGATTAGTTCCAAAAATATTATGATCTAGTGAAGTATTTGTAACATTATCAAAAGCACGATATTCCCACCATGAATTTTTAAAACAAATATTATTTCTTACAATGGTACCGTTTAGATTTTTAACAAGAAGAATACCATACTTACCATTGTTGTAGCATGTATTATTAATTAACTTGGTGTAGTCTTGCCCGCTGTATATTCTAATCCCATATAAAAGATTCCCATAGCATATATTATTCTGGACAACATTATCTCTACCATTAGATCCCACAAGAATGCCAGTACCTCTTGGTTCCCCTCCAACAGGAAAACCACTCCACCCTTTCCCATAATCTAACCTGCCATTATTGTAACATGTATTTTTCTCAATCAAATTACGGTCAGGATACTTACCAGAATAACTTGACCATAGATTAATCGCACGACCATAACAATCATGAAAAACATTCCCCCTAATTATGTTATAATCCCCGAGCCAATACAATCCGTATCCCCTTTTAGACTTACCAATATCATAAAAAATATTATCAATAGCTTCTAGGTGGTGTGAATCAGGACCAGACATGAATCCGGAACCAGCAACATGATAGATAGTACAATGCGAATATTTAATATGATGGCAACCATTATGTACAATACTAGCGCCATGACCGAGACCTTTCCCATTCAAAGAATATTCTTTCCAAGTACCACCATCTAAAAGTGGATTAGAATCTGTCATCTTAATCCCATCAAATTTTATATAACTACAAGCATTAACATCAATTGCTCTAGCAGAAAAATTATATTTATCTTTATATGGATCAAACGTTACAGTATCGTTTTGATATGGTCTAAAAACAATCCATTTGCTGGATGTTCCATGTTTATTCACAATCAGAAGGCCAGGATATGTCCCTGCTTTAATATAAACAGTGTCACCTGCTCCGACAACTCTAGCTGCTTTCTGAGGAAATCTAAAAGGGCCGTCAAGACCACCTTGGTATGTTGGATATCTTCCGTTCCAAGAATTATTACCTTTTACCGATACGTATAAGGTGTTTCCTTCAACGTTTTTTTCCAATGCAACTAAACAACTGCCTCCAAATGTGAAAAATAAAAGAAAACAAATTATTATTTGACAAAATCTTATGATATTAAATGTTTTCAAATTTTGACCTCCATAGAAATTAAGATGATTGTAATTATTTCTTTTTAATATAGAATTTGTCAAGAATTCTAAGCCTATTGAGCCCTCCTTATTTATCAAAAAGTTCATTTAATCTAAAAGCGCAAAGGTTTATAAATGATACTAAAGCTTAACTAATTGATTACGTCTGTTCCCCAAGCAGAATAAGGTTGATATAGAATTAGAATGAGTGAAATTTGGAATCATTATGGCAAAGCAAATGGCATACCAAGGCTGGTTACCTGAACTAACTATAAGGTTTCATTGAATTTACAATATTATTTAATTTTGATACAAAAATACTTGTAGTGATTGCCATACATTTTAATCATATGAAAGAAGACAGAACACGTTTAAGCCTTTGCAGATTCGACACTTCCGCTATGAAGGCCATTTCATGCAGTATGTCCAGTCTTTAGCATCATATATCTCAAAAATTGTTCTCTATACCTAACCGTACTTTATTGAGTACTACTAGTAATATGATGGACTGGATTTTTTGGACCAGTAGCTAAGATACATTTTTGATGTTTAAATATTAAAAGGAGACCCAATAATGAGAAAGAGTTTTATTGACAATGTAGAAAACCACGTCTACTAAGGTTGTATCACAATTATTTTTCAGCAGTGTAGCAATTCTCTCGATTGATATAATATGTTTCAATTGGTTTGGCATTGGTGTAGATATTAATATTAATAAATAATAGAAGGAGAGTTAGACATTTGGCATATAAGAAAGGGAATAGATACCAGATGGACTTATTTCCTAAGAATATAGAAGACTAAGTACAAGATGAAGATCCTGTGAGAGTATATGATTCCTTTGTAGCATCATTATCCATGGAAGATATAGAAATTGACATAAATTGTAATAAGGGAGGTAATTCTCAATATGATTCTAAGGCAATGTTAAAAATGTTAAAGTTGTTGATATATGGATATTCGTTTGGATGGAGAAGTTCACAACAGCTTGAACACGCGTTATACCCCTCCGGATGAATCTGTTCGGACGGGTCATAATGTTTCATTCATATGATTATTGGGTGGCCTAAAATCTCATCATAAAACGATAATAAATCTTAGACGTAATAAGAGGAAATGCATCTATCAGTAAAACGTGGGCAGAAGAGAAGTGTACGAGGTATTTAGGGGGGATTGAAGATGGAATCGAAGAGATATTAAAAGAGTGTGAATGGGTAGGGAACGAAGAAGAGGATAATTCTAACTTTGTCAAACCCAAAGGAAAGCTTGAAAAAAAGAGGTGATGCAGTTCTGAGTAAAGACTGTTTTAGAAGAGATAATTAGAGAAAAGAAAACAAGTGTAAATGGTACTGACAAGGATTGTGTAAACATAATAGGAAGGCAAGGAATTTATGCAGAATAAAGCAGTCAGATAGGTGGATGAGAAACATGGATTAATAGTAAATAGTGATGTGCTTCAAGAAGACTTCGATATAAATCAGTTTTCCCATCAAATAAAGCAAGCAAATGAATTGTTAGGCAAGGAGTGTAAAATTGCGTGTTCAGACGCTAGCTATTCTAAAATTGATAATTTAAAAGAGATAGATAACAAAGTTATTAAAGTAATAGTACCCACGAGTGAACAAGCAAGTAATGAGCAAGAGGAAAATCCTTTTGGTAAAGAGAGATTTTTTTCGACGTGGAGAAGGATATATGAATGCCCCGAATGTGATAATTTAGTTGGACCTGAAAAGTCTCTTTTTGAGATTAAAATATGAAGTGCCTTTTGTATCAACATTGTCTTAGCTTGTTGAGTAACAAATTCGAGCACCATTAATTTATGACCACTACCATATCAATGTTTTCGTATTTTTTACTCATTATTTTCGATAATACATCTTTGAGATTTAAGAGATATTTTTACATATTTTCTGCCTAACGGCGTATGCTTGATATTTAGTTGGTTGTAAATTAATTGTTACTTTTCTATTGGCGTTGTGCAGGTACGGAGATCTAACACATGACCATCATCGGTGTTCATAAAAGAACATGATATAACGTTTGTTAGCTGGTCTTGCTTTAACATTAGAAATATCGCTTTCTTCTCATAATTCCATCTATCACTGTTAAATTCTTAGCATTATTAAAGGTGTGAGTTCCTACTATCTGATTGTCCCAGTTGGGTTCAATTGATTCTATCTCGATTTCTTCATATTCATATTTATTTAAAGTTTTTATCTCATTTATCTTTATTCCAAAACCGTATCTATTAGAGCTATTTTGAGAAGGTCTTAATATCTTTCCGTTGTGAAAAAAAATCCTCCCTGCGGGCCTTGCCTTTTTTACATCAGAAACAATAGGATTTAAGGGGTGAGGAATCCAGTTTTTTGTATGAAGTTCTTCTGAATAAAATAAAAAAAGTTCATCCAATAAAGAAGCACCGGGATTCTCAACAATATTGGCAAATAACCACCATTTATTTTGATGGTAAAATAATGTTGCATCAACGGCATCTATGTTTTCCATCAAGTTCATTTGAAATTCCCATTTAAACGGGAATTCAATGCATTTATAAAGTTCAATGGTTTTATTAGCTTGGCTCTCAGGAATTAAAAAGTAATCATCTTTATTTTTAAAAATGAACGGATATGAAAGATGGTACGATTTATCGATTACTTTAACAGGTTTCGCATAATTCCCTTTTTCATCGATTTCAATAAAGGAAATATGGCCCTTATTAGATTTATAGAGGAATTCTTCAATAAATATATAATACTTGTTTTCTTTTTGAATTATGAATGGATCTGCAAAAAATCTGTCCTTTTGTGGGATTATTTTCTTAAATTTCCAAAATGAAGTAGACAAACCTGATCTGATGCTGAACAATAAAATCCACTGATCTAAGTAAATATAGTTAACAAACCTAAATTTTATAAATCTTAATAAATGAACTGTAATTAGTTTTAATGTTCTCCAATTATTAAAATCTTTTTGGCGGAAAAGTCTGTTTGAATAGAAATTAGGATATTTGTTTTGCTCGTCTACTTTCTTAAAAAACTTTTCATCACCTATGTTATATAATTCTTCTAATTTTCTTGGTAGAAATGACAATGATTTCGAAAAATAATTATTTCTATTTCTATGTATTGAACGTTTGTCAGTTTGAGAAAAGGATCGATAAAGAACTTTCCCGGCATCTAAATCTTCAGTTAGGATTTGCAAAATAGATCCAGTCACATCCCAATTTTCCATAACTTCCCAATATCCAGCTGGTCCACCACGATTCACATTATTGTCACCATGATGGTAAGACCAAATACCATATTTGGCTGATTTTAAAATATCCCCTTTCAATATTTTGAATCCTAATCTTATTAATATATCTAAATTGTGATGTTTAATTTTCAAAATATCGTCAGTTTGTAAGCGGTCGGAAAATTTTGTAGAAATTGGTTTAGCTTTAATTATTGGTATTCCATTAAGTAGATCTGTTGTGTCCTTTGGTTCGAAAGCATTCGGTTGCACCTTGAACAGTATTTGATCAAGTCTAGCGTAAAGAATAAAAAGAATATGCTTCCAGTTGCTTTTTATTTTTTGTAATAAAGTTTTTTCATGTTTGATGCTTTCATTTAAAATGACTACTTCAATGCTTGCATAATAGGAATTAATTAACCGTTCAACAAGAATAAATTCCCATAATGGCAATTCATATGAATTCATTAATAATCCTATTCTCAATTTTTTACTCATCACTTCTCCTATAGATCAATATAACAAATATAACATCAGCTATTAATATCCAATGTTATGGTTTCTATGATTTTATTTTTAAGCCTTAGACAATAAAACACCAATAAAAAAACTGTTAATTTATATGTATAGTAATTTCAAAGTAGCACATGAATAAATCATAAAATGTAAAAACCTCTTATACGGTTGATAATATCCTAAACCGAACAAGTCGGAAGAATTATTGATTTCAAGTAATTTGTAAAATCAATATACGTTCACCGCAAGTAAAATTAATTACTGGCTCATCCGGTTTAGTCGATATAAAAAATCTTATATGAGGAATCTAATTTGAAATTAATAACTGAGGTGGACTTGTTTGTCAAGACCATTTTTCACGTGTGCCTAGCATGACATACTAGCCGTGCTTCTGGAACAATCTGGAAGTAATAAAATGTTCACTGTTACCGGACGGAAGCACAACGCCAACAAGACAAGGGCAAAACACATGAAGAGAGGATAAAGATTGTTGCCGGTTTAATCTTCATTGATGATGACAATAACGCCAGGAAATTTACCTGGCTTACTATTCAAACATGACATTATTGTTATAAAAATCACGGTATCACCGGCATGACAAACACCTCTCGTAGTGATAAGGGAAAGCCAAGAAATGTAAAAATAGACAATACCTTTACAATCAAAATCCTAAGCCAGGAATTTACTATCGATTATGAGGTTTCCAACTTTAAATGTTAAGAACAGCTTATTGAAAGGCTTTTAGTTTGAACAGCTAGGGCAAGACCATTATTGCCATTATTAACGATTCCCATCTTATGGAGATAACTACGCTGTGAAAACTGAGGCTGTTGTTTGAAGGTTTCCCGAAAAATCATCATATTATTTTCAACGGACAGCCAGTGCTTTTAAGTAATCTAGCCCTTTCTGTCAACCAGAATATTAAAAGCAGGGTTACCGACTCTGTCATTACCAGAAGGCTCAATCTGGATGATATGAAGGCATTAATGCTCTCTGAGTTTGACCAAATATGGCTCGGCTACAATACCTTCACACAAGAGGCGCTTAAGCTCATTGTACGTTCAGCAGACGGTGTGCTCAAAGAGCAAGTAACCTCTGTATCTCATGTATTCTTGAAGCGGTAAGAAGTGGCAAAAAAGAGCGTCGGTCTTGATAATGTCAACCATGTACTTATTCAACCTCATTTGCGAAATGAGTGTGACATCAAGGAGTTCTGAATATTCCGGATCAGAAAACAGAGGTATTGTTATTTTCACCAGACTCTCTCTTTATAACCAGAACACGGCCTGTGGCGCTTATGCTATACGAAAGGTACTGGAAAACTCAATTATCAGGCCACAACCATCGGTGAGTACTATTGGCCGTATACTTTCTCACCACGGTCTCACTTTTAATAGGACTGGACTTTATTAAGAAGATTTTCAGGTGTATTCGAAACGTGTTTTAAGATCTATTAAAATGATCTACCTTGGCACTTTCTGTTCAAACAATTAGATGAAATGGCACCTTTTTCAAAGTTTATTGAAGACTTTTTTCGTTTTGAGTGTCCACCCTGTCACGAGCTCAGGGCAACAGTCAATCCAAAAAACAATCTAGCTCACTGCTTTTGTTGTCAATATAACATCAACAACATTGATCTTATGATTGAGATTGGATATGACTTCAAGCTAGCCGTCAGTATCTTTAAGGATTGGCTGGATCAATACAAAAAAAGTGTTTACAGGTTCACGGTTCATAGTTTCGGGGTTAATAAAAAATTAACTCTGAACGGTGAACGCTAAACCTCCGAACGCTTTACAATGATTTATCCAGCATACTTGTCCGACGAGTAGTTTGGCGGATTTTGGTAATTACGATCTCAATTCGTTAATGTGAAAACGGGAAAATCAGACTCAAGAAGTACGATATGATTTTGGGAATGCTATTTATACGATTTTAAATCGGAAAGAAACATGCAAGGATACGATGCATCATACCCCTACTGCTAAAATTTTCTCTTTAATACGGTAAAACACCACTTTTTGCACTAAAATCTCTACAGCATTAATTTGAGAATCAATGCGATCAGAATTTGGTCGGAAACACTCAACCTGAAGTGATTTAAACAGAAGGGTTTAATCTCATTAGACCGTTTCACGGTGCGGAATCATAATTAGTTTTGGTTACTGATCGAAGAGCGGTTTACCTGACCGGTACAATCCGTTCTGTTGGAAGGGGGCGACCTATGGGTCGCTTCCTCCCTGATTGAAAAACATATAAGTTAAAGAAAAGGAATTACCTTTTGCGGATTACTAAAGCAGAACAATTTTCGTATGTATTATCAAAAAACATCTTCCTGCTTTAATAGTTTAGTACGCATACATCATTTTGAAGTTTTATGCAACTCTATTATGACACAGCCTGTTGGTCAAGCAGGTATCCTTTTGTTATCCTTTTGTCTCTTTTTGATTATTCATTAATTAATTTAAAAAATGGAAGTGACAAACCAATCCACCTCAAGGAATCAAAAAGAGATAGTGGAAACTTTAAACCCTTTGGGAGGAGTTATTCCATTGGATAAATCAACAAAGTATTCATAGGCTCCTATATCACATGTTTTCACACCGTCTCCATTTCCATCAATAGGTCGTGGATTTCCTTCATAATCATTCAGAGTTACATTGGTATCTAACCCAGTATCTATTGCAGGCGAAGCTGGCTGAAGATGGAAATTTCTATTTGGCAGATCAACAAATTTGGGATCAACCCCGAAAAGATTATTTGAACGGGTTGGATTTGTTACGTCTGTTCCTTCAGAATAATCACCCCGACTATTTTGATAACTGATGTTATTCCTAATTTTAACGTTCGCACACCTCCACAACAGCACACCATACATAGTGTTATTGTAGCATGTATTATTTTCTACTACCGTTCTATTAGCATTACTATACACGACTATACCCGACTCAATGTTCCCGTAGCATATATTATTACGAATAATGTTATCATAACATTTTCCCACTGCTCCTACCATAATACCTGGACCTCTTGATTGTCCATTAGCAGGAAAACCACTCCACCCTTTCCCATAATCTGATCTGCCATTATTGTAGCATATGTTTTGCTCAATCAAATTACGATCAGGATAATGACCCGAATGCGCAGAATATGTGTTAATCCCACGACCATAACAATCATGAAAAATATTCCCTCTAACTATATTATCATCTCCAGCCCAATATAATCCGTATCCTCTTTTACACTTACCAACATCATAACAATGATTGTTAATGAATTCACAATGGTGACCATACTGGGACATTCCGGTAGCATTAGCCCCTAAATGATGTATAGTACAATTAATAATCCTAATGTGATGGTTGGTGTTATTCATTTTTATACCATCATGGCTAATCGCTTTACCATTCATAGCGTAGTCTTCCCAAACATTGCTATCAAGAAGAGGATTAGATTCTCTAACCTCAAGACCATTAAGTTCTATATAACTACAATCATTAAGCGAAATTACTTGCACCCCATTAGCATAGTTGTTCTTGTATGAATCAATTATCACTTCCTCATTATTATAAGGCTGAATAGTGATCCAACTACCGGCTTTTCCATGTTTATTGTAAATTGTAAAATTGCCATAAGTACCCTCTCTAACATAAACTGTATCACCGGCACTAACCATTTTGGCTACTTTCTGTAAGGTTCTATAAGGGCTGGCTTTCGTACCAGGATTGCTATCTGAACCACTGTTGGAAACAAAATAATCAGCTGATACTTTTCCTACTACGAATATTAAAAGAAAACAAATTGCTAAAGAAATAGGCTTTAAAACCCTAATATTTTTAAAAGAAGATTGATATGAGACTAAAAAACTATGATACAATGACATTGGTTACCTCCTTTTCTCTGTTCAACAAAAAGTCCATGCTTTCCCGGCAAGGTTGGTGACCAATAAAAAGGTCAAACCAAAGCCAGCTAGAAAATACCTGCCCTTCTGCGTGAGTTCGGTCTTTTTCAATCCCTTTATTAGGGTATTCGCAATCGAATCTGTTTAAATTTAATATTAATTCGGTCTTATATCCTTTATTCTAACTTTAAATTTATAAGCAATCGAATTATATGTCAAAATAACAATTTATGATGAAGTACTAAATCTCTTATCCCTCCTTGATTTACATCTAAAACAACTTTGCCTATATAATTATTGCTTATAACATCGTATTTTTTCAGTACACTTACCAGTTCTTTTTTTAATTCTCTTTCCTTCTTTTTAATATCTTTGAACTTTTCTACTGTTTCCATTATTTTATTTTATCGGTATTTCGTAAAAATATTTTAATCTTAATGATGTTTTATTTTAATGTTTGGGAAATTCAATAAAGTCTGCCACCCAAATGAACATGAATTGACACAAATAATTAGTGTAAAGTTGATGACTGTATTGAGCATCTGGTATACCAAAGTATTACATATTCTTTAAGCACTTGGTATGCAACAAAATGTTTTTAAGAAGTCAATTTAATACCTCCTCCGCAATATAATACTATTGTATCTTAGTTTTCAAATTCATAAATACGGTGAAGTATTGTGATTGACTTTAATCTTAGATATTTGTTATTGTACCTCATAATAGGAAGGTGCAATATGCCTAACAAAGCCCTTATACTATAACTCTGACCCATTACGAAAAGAAACCCTTACAAGAAATGCCGTAAAAGTATACGTCACCGTATGATAATGTTGTTCGTGCCAAAGTTATCCTCATTACCTCTGAAGGCCTGGAGAATAAAAAAATTGGCAAGAGGCTGGAGTTAACATGGCCAATACGTTAGCAAATGGAGACAGCGCTTTTTCGAGCAACGTTTGGCCGGTCTCCAAGATATGCCAAGATAGGGAAGATCCTGCTATTTTTTCCCCTGAGATTATAGTGGAAATTAAAGCCTTGCCATCTGTGAGATAACCGTCGAACATCAAATTCCTTTCTCAAGCTTGAGCCATAACGATATTGCCCAAGAAGCCATCAAATCAGGAATAGTGGCTTCCTTCAGTGGGTCTAATGTTTGGCGATGGCTTAGTACGTATGCATTCAAACCATGGTATTACCGAAGTTGGTTCTTTCCCCGTGACCTAGATTTGCCAAAAAAGCTGGAATCGTTCTTGATCTTTATGACAGAATCTAGAAAAATAAACCACTGGGAACAGGTGATTATGTGATTAGTACCGACGAAAAAACGGGTATCCAGGCTCGCAAAAGAATATGTACCACAACACCCTGTGCTCCTAATCAAAAACGCCGAGTAGAATCTGAATACGAACGTAAAGACTCTTTGGCATACATGGCTGCCTGGGATGTGCATCATGCTAAGATATTTGGAATTTGCGAAAAACAAACAGGTATTGAACCCTACCGTCGTTTGGAAAATTTAGTAATGCAACAAACACCATACCGTACAGCAAAACGTGTTTTTTGGGTAACTGATAATGGTTCATCGCATCGAGGTACAGCTTCTTGCTTTCGTCTCTCAAGAGTGGTATCCCAATGCAATCCAAGATCATACTCCCATACATGCAGGTTGGTTAGATCAAGTTGAAATATACTTTTCAGTAATACAGAGAAAACTCCTAACTCCAAACGGTTTCTCAGACTTAACTATCCTTAAAGCCAAAATCTTAAATATTTTCAAGAACATTATGAAAAAATCGCAAAGCCCTTTAATATGAAAAACATTCTTTCAAAGATTTCCAATAATCAGAATAATTTAGAACTGCAAGCGTCATAAATACGTTACCCTTTTTATAACTTAGAGCACTTAGCTTCTGGTCCAGAAACCCATTCAGTTATACTTCTCAACGACCTAATGTCTCAAGTTTACGTTTCTGAATACTTGTACCAATTTACATTTCTGTAGATAGTCCACATACAACGAATAACACGTTCCTACTCGCTGGTTAAACTTTACCAGGAGGCATTTACAGATCGTTGTTTTTGTGCGTCTAACAATACATCCATCATCAAACCTTTTGATCACATGCAGCAGATTTCCAGACTTTACTAATCACAAATCGGCGTTTACCTGATGGAGCCACTGGAATCTCTTCAACAATGTCTATGTCGATTTGTAAATCCTTATCACCCTTCTCTTTCAGTTGACTCTTTACTTCATCAACAACACTCTTGGAAAACCCTAAAGCAGGAACTAATCGTAAGACTATTGAACCAAGCTCCTCTTGAAGCACTTGAAACGAATCAATTTGTGGAAAGTATTCTAGAATTCCAGTAAAGAAATGTACAATCAGGCGTTTACCTGAAGGGGTAAGCACTATATCTGTATCACGCCCTTCTATGGAATCCATGACTTCCCAAGCTCTACCACACTGGCACTGTTTCACCCCTCCAGATATTCCGATATCTCCTACCTGGTAACGAATAAGTGGCATTGGTCCAGCATGTAATCTTGTAATTATTAAATTAGCAGTGTTTCCTGGCGATACTAATTGCCCATCATTGTCGAGATATTCTACAATGACATCAAGCATATGTACGTGATAAGTATTATTATTACCACATTGAGCTGCAATTTGCATTCCTTCAGCACATCCATATGTGTCATAGACCCGAGTTTTAAAAGCAGCCTCAATAGTCTTGCGATAGTGCATGTAGAGATTGTCTCCCCATGTTACTATTGATTGCAAAGGTTGGTTCCAGCCCATTTCTAAAGCATGCCGAGCCAGAAAATACAGACTACCTGGATACCCCCTCAAATGTCGGATTTTATTTTTCTCAAGAACATCTAATGTTTTATTAAGACTGTGATCACTTAAATCGAAGGCGGAAACATAGTAACAACGAAGAAAGAAATCTTTCAACCTTCTATTAATGTTTCGTTTAGGATTTATGCCAGTTTGAATATGTGGTTCGCCAATTTTCCACCCAGCCCATTCAAGAGAGAGAAGGAAAGATGCTTGACGCCAACCAGCAGTTTCAAAATCTTCTCTAACCCTAAAGTTCGCTCCAGTGGAACCTGATGAGCAAACCTCGTAGGTCTTTTTTCCTGTATTTCTAGTAGTAAAATGAGGGTAAGATTGTCGTAACATCTCTTTTGTAACTATTGGGATTTTGTATAAATCACCGACATGATTTATGTCATCAGGCCTCACATTTGCATCGTCCATCAGATTTCTATAAAATTGAACTTCATTATATGCAATAGATACAAGTGATTTTATTTTCTGATCACGATGAGTCGACAAATGTTCCCTATCCCACCACTGTGCCTCTTCTAAGAAATTAAGACGACCTATCATCTTCTGTCCATAAACAAGATCTCCAGCTGGAAGAATAATATTTCTTAAAAACCAATACCAAAAACTCATTTCCATTTTTTTTATTAGGGTTAATAAAGCGAGTAGTTATGTATGTATTTTGAAATGTTTATACCTGGATCTTGCACGCAAAGTGACAAACATGATAGGAAACGGTATTAGGTCATCCCTACCAACAGCAATATGACTGAATTAATGGTCATAAGTCTATTAGCGATTAAAGCACCTAAACTACCAACATGTTATTGTTAATTTTTTATAAAGCTATTCGCATTCGTTAAGTTGTTTCAGGGCTACTTTGGACTCAAATTTGTCTTCATATCTCTTTCGCAATTTTGCTCCTTTTTTTCAGTTCGCATCGAAAAAATTGCAGCAAAAATGCAGCTTAACTATTGGTTCAAGCTATATATATAATTATATTATAATAATATCTGAAATACAAGGTTCATACCATAACATCAAGATCTTTTAGTTGAAGAAATTCTGCCTGCCAGAAGCTTTCCGTTACGCCAGAGATCAAACTTTTCTTCCACAAATTTACGGCCTTCAATGGAATATTTTCGTAACATCCTTTTATCACTTAATAATTTTTCTATTGCATCTGCTAATAAGATAACATCTTTTGGTGGAATTAATATTCCAGACTTTCCATCATTTAACAACTCGGGTATACCAGCCACATTTGTAGCAATTACGGGAGTCCCCAGAGCCATCGCTTCTTTAATTACGGTAGGAACTGCATCACCAATATCAGGAGAAGGGTGTACCAAAACAGTAGACTCACTCATTAAGGTTTTTACTTCGTCAATTGTCCGCCAACCACAGAAATCAACATGATCCAAAATTTTCAACTCTTTAGCCAAACTATGAAGAGACTCTTTTTCTTCCCCATCACCGACAAGTAGAAGCTCAAATTTTATACCTCGCTTCTTTACTTCATAGAGTGCTCTTAGCAAATAATCAAAACCCTTTTGTTTAACAAACCTTCCGACTGCAATTATTTTATTTTGACCATTCTCTTTTTCATTAGATTCTTTAAAAGGAAAATTGTTAAGATCTAAACCTAAATGATGAAGGTAAATTTTATTTTCAATATTGCTATATATACGAGGGTATAGTTTTTTTATAAAACGTTTATTAAAGTCACACACAACAAATATATTGTCAGCATAAGTCAATTTTTCTTTAAGGAATATTTGATCTCTATAAAGATCCATACCTGCATGAAGCAATATAGATAGTGGTATATTTCTATCAGAGAGCCGATGAAAAATATAAGCACAGGTTGCACTATAATTGCCCCAGTATGCTAGAATGTGATCATAGCTATTTGAATATTTTTGAGCCCATGCCCATGTCTTAAGAAATATGTAAGCACTATTTGCAATAGGTCTTATACCATACTTCGCTGAAGAAATAGTAATTGCTGCTGTATCGTGCAGAAACTTATTAATTTTCTCCAATGAACAATGCTTTGGGAAACGAAGACACTGATACAAATTGATATGATGAACTTTTTTTCTTGGAAAAATTTCCTCATTTAGAATTTCCGGGACGTATTGCCATAATTTTGAATCAAGGGAATAGAAAGGAAAAATATCTACCTCAATGTTGGCCTCTAGAAGTGCTCTTATGTCACGCGCGAAAAATGTTTGAACATGTGCAGGGAACACATTTGTAAAAACTGCAAGTCGCATTTTAAAATACCTCACAAAAATCAGTTAGTACATGCTACACAACTCTTTTAAAATAACTGTCTCGTTCCCACCAGACTGATTATCAGACTGAAGAGTGCCCTTTAGGCCGTGTGGGCGACTGCTAACTATCCTATAGTTTACTTCACAACCTTTGTTGGGTATGGGCTTGTCTGCCGATTAGTAATCAGACACACAAAAATTGTACCCCATTTTTCCTTATCAATTAAAGATGTAGAATTTCAAAAATATATATAAAACATTACTTTGTTAAGCGTACACAATAAAAATTGACAAAGCGTGGCAAAAACAACATATCAGCTTTATTCAAGTTACTTACTTACAAAGTATTTAAACTAACTATTTCTTTCTAGCTTGAATAAAAGCAGTTCTTATAACTAAATCGTCGGTTTCCATGTTCTTTAATTGTCTGGCGAGATATTCCCTTTGAATCCCCGAATAATCTCTATTCTTCACATCACAAACAATTTCAAAACCATATTTTCGCATTAGATTAATATGTACTGAATGTGGTTGTCTATTTAAGAGAAAGGGCCTTTTTCCTCTTATTAAACTCCACATTAAATCAGGGTACGCCAAATGCCCATTCCAGACCTTTGCTATTCCATGACACCCAAAATCAATTGTGTGAGACATAACACCGTCAGTATTAAGCCAACGATATAATGCTTGATAAGTATTATCAAGGTGATCAATATGCTCCAATACTGCCTGAGAGTATATAAAATCTACAGATTCTTCTGTTATGATTTTTGGATCATACCATGGAACAACATATTGTATCTTTATGTTATTTTTATTCATACTATCCAAATTTAAAATGTCTTTCCTTATCGATTCTAATCTTTGTTGATTCATTGCTTCAGCAAGTACCTCGTTAGTCAATATATTTATGGGGAACTCGTAGTTATCCAAATCAGGTTTAACTCCTGGAAATTCTGTTTTATCCGGAACCTTTTCACGTCTCTTAAAAAGTCCTACTAACTCATCGAAGATCTCTACGTTCCTTGTGATATTCCAAAATTTTACAACATCTAAAGCATAATACTTGTTTACTCCTGAGATTAAGGCGGCTAGCCCGATCCCCAGGCTATCACCAGGTCCAAGTTCAGCTACAGAGCAAATTCTTTTTGAAAGACCGTTATTGTAAGCCATAATAAGGTGCCTTAGCCAAACGGAGTAACAATAGCGCGCAGAAACAGTTCCTCCTGTACGTTTTTTCGCAAAAAGCTCGTAACTTCCAGGGATAAAACTTATAAGACCTTTTGCTAATGGTTTAATATACATTTCTTTTTTTATATCGTGCAGCGCGAAGCATCCGGCACAACTAAGGATTAATTTTAAAAACTTACAGTTGCAATTTTTGTAAAATTTTAAATATGATGTTTTTGATCTAAGATACTAAAGTAAATATCTTCTATTTTCTTAACCATCTTTTCCATTCCATACTCACATAATATCTTCTTTTTACCATTTTCCCCCATTCGTCTGGATTCATTTTCATCATTAATAAGACTTATAACCTTTTTTGCAAATATATTAATATCATGTGAAGGACAAACGAAACCCGTTTCGCCATTATCAACAATTTCACTTATAGCTCCTACATCAGTGGAAACAACAGGAAGACCTGCCATCATTGCCTCCATAATTGTATTTGGTATACCCTCATATATGGAGGTCATAACAAAAATGTCCATTTCCTGCATTAGTTCTGGAATATCATTCCTCTCACCAGTAAATATTACATAATTTTTTATTCCCAATGTTTTTGAATATTCTTCCAAATCTCTTCTTAATGGGCCGTCTCCCACTATCAAAAATTTTATATCTTTTTTTTGAACTGTATCTAAAATGATTTTTGCCATATCGAGAAAAAACAGATGGTTTTTTACGGGCGCAAGACGTGCAACTATACCAATCATTTTCTGTGCAGACTTTTTATGGCTATTAGGACTAATTCCTTTTAGAAAATCACTTATTACTATTCCGTTATGTACGGTAAAAACCTTTTTGGCATTATAATAGTATTTTCTTATAAGGATATTTGAAGCCATAGTTGAATTACAAATGATTCCATGAGAAAATAGTGAAAGTAGCTTATCAATGTAAACACTATATATATTCTTATCTTTCCCTCTTAGTGGTAAGCTTAGTTCATGACCGATAATGATGGGCACCCTAGCAAAGATTGCAGCAACTCTTCCGTAAGAATTTGCAATAAACATTTGTGTATGTACTATATCGGGTTTTATTGTCTTGAGTAATTTGATAAGTTTAAATAGTCTTGTAAACTCTTTGTGTTTTCTCCTTTGAAGTTCTACAACTTGAATGTTTAGTTTCCGGATTTCATTAGCCCAATATCCACTCTGACTTAGACTTATGACTATTGGGCAGAATTTCTCCTTATCAATACCTTTTACAAGTTGATATATCTGGCCTTCAGCTCCACCTTTTATGAGTTGTCCAATAATATAACAAATTTTAATCATTTCTCAATTGCATAATAACAATCATTCCTACTTCAGAAGGGTATAAATAATCTATGTGTTGCGCAAAACTAATGCAAACTCCCAGGTGCAAACTGTTATACTACATAGTAGAAATTGACTACTTAAATATACACGTTTAATCTAACCCAAAATGACGCCTCCGCCGTCTGAAGCCAAAATATGACAATCGTATATTACTTAATCGCTGCATAGCTGCACCCACCCATCAACACGTCAGCTATAACTTTGTTAACTTTACTCATGCGAATAAGCTTCAGTATAAACTTGTACATGTTTCCGCCTTCATTCTCTCCTCTCATATCCCATCTGTCATATACCTTTCTAAATCCATGGTTCTTTAAGACGCGGTTTGCTTTCCAAGGCGTAAACCAGTGAATAGCCGGAAATTCAGTATTGCCTATAAGTTCAGGTTTATGTTCCTTTGCCCAATACATGATTTTGAGCTTGAGCGAGTTTGGATACCATCCGAATAATGGGAATCCAGAGATCTCTTCCTGAAAAGGACACATAGAACTGGTAGAACTGAACCAGAATACTCCTCCCGGCTTCAGAACACGAAAGATTTCCGCTAACGTTGCATCAAGATCAAGAACGTGCTCTAATACAACGTTAGCGTGGACAATATCGAAACTCCCTTCATTAAAAGGTAAGTCCTCTGAAGATGCTTTATAAATATTAATCGGCGTAGACAAATATTTTGATAGATGTTCAGCATTGGAGCGAGCATCATCCCACGGCTCAATGCCGTAACTGCGATATCCTAGCATCTGACATACAGCGACAAACACCCCATGTGCTGCACCAATATCCAACACGGAAGCATCATCTGGGAAATCCACAATACGTCGTAGACGTTGGAACTTTGACTTAGCATATCTGATGTTCTGGGGCATTTTAGTGATAATTTCATCAATTGTTTTCTGTTCGCTTGCTTTCATTTCTTTTGTCTTATAAACTTTTTCAATTAGACTTTCTGTTACCTCATGCTTATTCTTATTTGTGTATTTTTAATATTCCATCCATTAACTATCACCAATTACTCAATGTTTAAGCTATCTCTTTTGTCATAAACATTTTGCTATTTAGATTTATCAACATAAATATTTTTGTGCATCATAATCATCATCCAAAGTAGCCAAAATGATTTATTCATAATTGTAGTAATAAAAAAACAACATGCCAAAATCGACCAAAATGATGCTTTCAGCATAACGATATCACTATTATATTGAATAAACCGTGAGCTTATCGCTCGATAATGTTTTATAATTCCCCAGATAGTTAAAGAAAAACCTACGATACCCAGTTCTACGGCAATTTGGAGATAAGTGTTATGTGCAACTGGAGCACCGCCTAAGCGGAGAGGAACTCCAACATATTTATGAAATTCGATAAATACCTCAGTGAAATTATTTAGTCCAGCCCCTAATACCCAATACTTTTTTAAAGCAACACATCCAACATGCCAAATATCTAATCTACCTGAACCACCGGATGCTATTGCGCCTTCCCATCTCCCAATAAACAATTGAGGAGGGATAATAGATAAGATACAAATACCTGCAATTATTAAAATGATGCCAAGAGTTAGCCTCTGTTTTAAAAACAAGATATAGCTAATAATGACAACTCCCACCGACACTAACCCCCCCCTTGACCCTGTAGCAAACACAGCGAAAAGAAGAATACCAAACATAATTAAATATAAGCTTTTTGTTTTTATTTTCTTGCTTTTATCTAACATCATCTCAATACAAATTGAAACAGGAAGTAATAAACTAAGCACCAGGTTGTTAGGATCTACCTTAGTATCTCCTAACAATAGTGACGTTCTTCCACCACTTCCCTTAATAAATTGACCAGTAGTCGAGAAATAAACAGTGATAAATGCAGCAATTACTCCCCCCAACAAAATACACCACTTAACAGTTTCAAAATCTTTTTTTTCAAACTTATAGCAGGCAACCACTAAATAGAGAAGTAAAAGACCCACAATTGTGGTAAAACGGCCCTGAACAAACTCTGGTTTCAGTGCCCACCATTGAGTAAAAAAAGCGTAGATAACAAATAATACCCACCAAAGCAAAATGGCATCAGGTTTTTTCAATTTGTTTTCAATGCCTCCTTTTAA
Organism: Candidatus Scalinduaceae bacterium; assembly: GCA_965222815.1. Taxonomy (GTDB): domain Bacteria; phylum Planctomycetota; class Brocadiia; order Brocadiales; family Scalinduaceae; genus SCAELEC01. The sequence goes on along the minus strand of CBDCUS010000014.1, from coordinate 271,733 downwards.
GGAAAGCACCAGAATTGTCAGTATACCCAACAATTTAGTTAATGTCGCACCTCCACCAGATCCAACTACCGATAGGAGATTATCAAAGGGAAGGAGAAAAACATATAGACCAAAAGGAAAAAGAATTGGTTTTTTAAAGCAAAGATAAATGACAAAGGGAAGTAGTGCTACACCAAAATATAACCAATTATTATCAACTACTGCAATACCTGTGATGATAGCAATGAACAAAACAGGGATTAACCACACTATTTTGTTGTTGTAATTCATTCTCTTTGTAAATCGCGTAGCAGCTACTCTCATTTCACAACCAATCCATTTAAAATTTCAGAATATTTTTTAGCAATTGATCTGTACTCAAAATTTTCAATACAATTATTACCATGACATTTGACCTCTCCTGATTCAACAAATTCCATGTAATAGTTTAAGAGAACATTTTTTAAAGTATCTGCATTCCACGTATACTTTCCGGCATTAGTCTTTTCTAAAAGATCCCTCGTAACGTGTTCTTTCCCACCAATAGCAATAATAGGTCTGCCAGCACCAAGGTATTCATACACCTTGGCCGGGCAGAAACCTTCTTCGTTTTTGTTGTCCCAAAGTAAAAGTAATAACAGTTGTGATTCTCGCTGTTTTTTTAATGCTTCCTCTCTCGGTATTTGTCCATAGTAATTAACAACTCCTGATAAATTGTACTTGTTAACCTCCTCCATTAGCCAAGCTTCTTTTTGTGAAAATAATCTTATCTCTATTAAATCTTTGTTGATTCTTTTTTCAATAATCAACTGTTCAATAACTTCAAATAATAAGGTAGGGTCTCTTTTACCGTTGTAAAGAGAACCTGTATAGGTCAGAGTAAACTTCCTTGTTAATTTGGTTGGTATCTTCGGAAAATCATCTTTATCAAAACCATTCGTCACACAAACGATTCTTTTTTTCATGTGGAGTTTCTGAAACAGCCTTATCCACGGATCAGTAACTGTTACTATTACATCAGCATCTGACAAAGTTCGTAATTCCAATCTCCTTTCAAAATACTTTATTATAGGATATTTGTTATGATAAGGGTTTTGCATCCATGGATCACGCAAGTCGGCTATCCAGGGGATTTTGTGTTTTTGTTTCAATTTTCTCGCTATTAAATGTGATGTTACGGGTGATGACGTGCTAATAATGGCATCCACTCTCTCTTTTAACAAGAATTTCGAAGCAAACTTTATAGCAAACTGGTACCAACCTTTCTCACTATCAGGATAACAGACCACTTCATTTACCAATTTGATAATCTTGCTTTTCCAATTTGTAAAGTTATCATTCTTGGATAACGTTAAGCCTAATTGATGATGAGTACCTTTATCAGGATTAAGACCAAACTTTGATTTTAATACTCCTTTTATATCTTTATGTGGAGTTTCTACTAATTTTATTCCTTCAGGTGGTATGTCCGAACGTTTTACTGTAAGGACTATAGGCTCCCATCCATATTTTGGAAAGTATTTGGCCAATCTGTAAGGTCTTTGTGCGCCGACATATGTGTGTGGTGGAAAATAATGTGCAACTAATAGAACTTTTTTCATAGATTTGTTTCAGAAAGCCTTATGATATGTGATTAAATCATGCTTCAATCACTCCTGCTACCCTATAGATTAAAAAGTATTTCAAAGGATATCTTCTCTTTTAAAGCACCTTCATTTAAGCGTTTTCACTATTTATTTTTTAAACAATAAGATGTTACAAATAGCCTGATTGTGAGTAATCGCGCAAATTTTTTGCCAAAAATTGTAACTATCATGGAACGAAACGTTAAAAGATCTAATACCCTTCTTTTCAGTGAATTTAGCGCATCATGCGCAACTCTTTCAAAATGGCTACCTCATCCGAAGGTTCAGTATACCGGATGGGACTATCTATACGGATTCATCCTGGCTGGCAACAACATCCATGTCCTGTTGTTGAATAATAACTTGTGTGTATTTTTGAGGTTAAGTGCTTTCCTCCTATTAATTCATACAAATTATATCCTAATATATATATACTACGGGGTAGGTTGCTTCATGCCATTTTGGTTACCTACCTGACTATTTCATTCAGGCGGGTGTGCTTTTACACAAAAAAATTTAATCTATTAATTTAGTAACAGGTAAATGGGAATTCCTATACAATTGAATTTATTACAGAAAAAAGAGAAGATTATTTATATGCAACCAAAAAGTGTTTACAAATTCAACATATTTCTGAGAAAGAACCCAATACATTAACTATTATTACCGAATTATTAAATTACGCTTTTAATGAAACCATAAAAAACCAGACTCCAATTATACCAACCCAACCAATGATCATTAGCTTTCTAACGTCTACATAGTGTTTACCATGAAACTTTGTATATAAGCCGATAAACACTTCCTGCACTATAACGACAATAATTAAGAAATACGTTAGTTTCCAGCGGTAATCCATGAGTGGCTTAAATTTCGGATATTTATTTGATGCATCTTCATACCCGGTACGAATTTGTGCATGTTTATCCGTAATGTCTGTTGCTTTTATCAGCTTAGTCCCTTTAGTAGTATTACTGCCAAAACCTTCATTCACATTTATCACTCCCCGATCACGAGAAATGCTAAGTAAGCCTTTATTAGTTGGAATTACAATTTGCCACTTATCGGGACTTTTCCAGTCTTTCATGTAAGGCTGATTAGTACATTGCAAGGAAGGAGTTGCTGTATTTTCTAAATGCCAAATTGCCACCGACCAAGAATTATTTGTTGGTTGTTCAACAACTATTGCAGAAGCAGGTCTATTTGTTACCCATCCCGCAAACGGTGCAAGGCTCTCCCTAAAAGTTCTCACTTTTGTTCCTCCTGAAGCAAGATAGAATGTTTTACATTGCAGATAAGAATCTTTTCCTAACAAGTTAAATGAATTCAAAATATTATTCGTGTCTAATTCAACATTGGAAGACGTTGTCCATATAGTAGTTGTTTTACTATCTCTACCCCCTGTTGTAAAATCAACTATTACCCATAGTTTCGGTTTTATGTGGATAATCTGTCGACGTGCAACATATCTACGTGGACCACTTCTCTCCAAATCTATTACAGACAATTGCTTTGAATTACCGTGGAATTTTAATACTGTATTTCGAAGGCTTTTGGCGTTCTCTCCGACCAGATGGGGTGCATTTGAACCCTGCCACGATAGAGCCTCTGATCGTCCTTTTGTTCCATAAGTCCAATAGCCTACATTCGTCAACCATGTTTGCCCACCAGACCATAGCAATACACTCATATCATCAGCATGTTTGTGTGCATGCCCGGGAAAATTGGACCAAACTACTACGCATTGACTTAACTTATCTTCATCGCGCCATTCATCCAATCCATCCCACCATATTGAATATCCAGCAATTGGATAGATAATGTTAGCTTTCTTGGGAATCCAATTCTTTTTGTGTTCCAAAATTCCACTTCTTCCATGAATATCCACATTTGTAACCAAAGGCCCCAATCTGTCTTTTCCCCTTCCCGTGTCACCAAACATTGGTAAAGTACCATCAGGACGTCTTAACTGAGCATAGACATCTTTTGCATTTTCATATTTAATATTCCACTCCTTAGGTATAGGAACATTCAGTAATGTTAGATATCTGAATGCCATACCAATAAATTCAACTCCTACTTTATGATACCCTGCTGAATGTTCAAGAACCACCCCTTCATCATTTATATAAAATGCTATCTGCTCACGCAATCTATCAAAGGCATGAAGAGTAAAAGAATCAATGTTTGGTAAGGTAGGAAAGGCAAGGGAAATTTGTAATAAAGCCAAATTTTGCATTACCCCGTGATTTGTATTAAAGGTAAAATGTGATGGTTTGGTTAATAATTTACCACTTCTTGCTACCATCTGAAAAATAGTTCTGGCCACTTCCAAATCATAATCTGGATGATTTCGGTAAAGCTTCCAGAATTTTGCTAATACTGAAATTCGAGCAGCAACAGCATGATCATTCCAGAGAAATCCCTTTGGAAGCCACGCATTACCCTCGTATGTAGCCCAACCAAAGATCACATCCCTTGCTGTCATGAGAAAATCATCACGTTTTGTTTCCTCATAAGCAAGTAGCAAAATTTTTGGGATTTCAAAGCTAGCCATACTCAATTGCCAACCGGAAAGTCCATCTTCTATTTCATCAGCATCAAAAGGCAACGTAATTCTCTTGGAATCCCTCCCATGAAACGTAACCTCTCCATTCACAATTTCTTCAGAAACAGCGACTAAGCGTTTTGTATTCCAACTTTCTGATGAAGCAAAAAAAGATTTAATTTCACAGAGGACTGAATCGTCGGGTATAGTACGAGCCCTCTCTATGATATCATCTGTAATAATCTCATTTGAAACATGAAAATGATAAACTACTGGAACCCAAATAACAAGGAAAGTCAGGACAATCGTTACATAACATAAACAATTGGTCAATAATTTAGGAAAATATATGTGCATAAACAATTATCAAAAATGGACGAGTTGTTTAACACAAGCAAAAATAGTTACAATTCAATATCCATTGTTCGATATTCATAACTTATGCAATAATAGTGAATGAGGGTAGATCTAATCCATATGGATCTATTTTTCCAGAATATGTTAGAGTGATTACTTCTGATAAATTTATGCATTTCAAATACGAAAAAAGCTAGTTAGTTGAACGAAAACTAACCAGACGCAGGGCGCACAATAATATTTTCCTGCTCGGCAGAATCTGAAGATAACTGAACCAATTGGATATCAATAAGTATCGAATATATTGATACTTAGTCTAATTTCTCTTGAATAATTGATCTAATCTCTTTTACACGCTCATCCCAACTGTTTTCCCTTGCAACAGCGATCCTTTTTTGTTCCAATTCGAAACTGTTATCTTTGAGACACTCCTCTATCTTTTCAATCCAGTCATCCCTCGTATCCGCAAATCTCAAAACTTCTTTAAATTCTTTAAGATTTTTCAAACAGGTAGAGACTATGGGCCTCCCACATGCCAAATACTCATGTAGTTTTAACGGAAATATATAATTTGTATATGCAGTGTTACGATAACACATCAAACAAACATCCATCTCTTTAATGTAACCGGGTAACTCTTCATGTTTTTTACCGCCTAAAAAATAGACGTTGTCTTCGAGCCTCAATAGTTCGACATATTCTTTTATTTCAGTATGAATTTCACTAATTGGACCAACCAATACTATTGACCAATCCTTCCTCTTTCGAGCAATCCCTAAAAGCAATTCGAGGTCGATCTGTTTTTTTATGTAACCAACAAAACCAATTCGAGGTTTGAGAATTGAAAAAATATCGCCAAAATGAATGTTCTCATTCTCTACAACCTTCCGATAATGATCAAAATCAACACCCATTGGGCTATAATAGGTGTTAGAATTTAACTTGCCTTTCTTCTCTAACAAAGATTTTGATAAAATAAAGACGGCATCGGATTTTTTCAGCATCCAACTTTCTTCAGCACTGATTGGTAAGTCTACCTCGGAAAATGTATATTCATCATCCACATGATAACACACAAATTCTTCGTTAAATTTCCCTACATAAGAACTATATTCGGGTTTCCATACATAAAGTATTAGCCTTTTAATGCCCATCTGTTTAAGCAAAGATTTAATTCTTTTTACTCGTACTGATTGCAGAAAGCTATTCAAACTCTTTAGACCGAACATCCTCTTAGACAAATGTAAAGAATACCACTCTGGAGAATATGCCCACAGTGAAGGAGAGATCTTGTTTAGACCCCTTGGTGGATTCTTTGTAGAGTTAGCATTAACAATATTTTTCAAGTTTAAAGGAGGTGAAACCCAAAGTATCTTATAATAACGAGCAAGCCTGGTCATAATGTAATGCTTTGGTCTCCAATAGCCTTCCCAATGGTCAGGAACAAAGGTTAAAATACCTATATCATTATGAACGTGCATTTTTCAAGACCTCCTTTAGAATGAAAAAAATAGGAATGCCCAAGAGTATTAAACTGAATTAGCCGTGAAATACACAAGAGAGGAACAACCTAAATTCGTTTTCCAAAAACGACGAAAACTATCTGATAAAAGAAACAATAGAAGTTAGCTGGAAACCTTTGAACTGTTTTCAATATGTCTTATTTCAACGTTTAATGGGCGCAATATTCGATTTATTATAGATTTGAGAAACTGCTTAAGACTCAATCTTGATCGACCTGCATGTTTCTGTGTACTTTGTTCGATATCTTCTAGGAACACTTTGATCTCGTTTTCCGTTTTGTCATTAACCCAAGGATAACATGAAATTTTTACAGGTGTACCCTTCACTGCAATTACTGTGGTTCGGTTTTTTGGCTTAAACGGTTCTTGTGGTACGTTGCACTCGTAAACTGATGTAAAACCTATGTTGTTAAGCATTCTAAAGAGAGACTCTTTTGTAAACTGAAAACAGAGAGCGTTATCTAAAGATGCGAGTAATCTTCCTTTACGTACCGAATCTGAATCACTGTCGGCATGCTCTCTCCCCTGCAAACCTTCATATAAATGACCGTTGTGCTTCACCCGATACAGACAGTTCATTGCAATGTGCGTATCTATCACAACAAACTTTTTGCACATTGTAAAGATATTATGAAGTATTGGAAAAATATCACTCTCATCTAAGTGGTATAGAATACCAAGAAAAAAAATGACATCAAATTCACCATGGGATTCTCTATTAACTTTACGAATATCATTTTGCTCAAACTTTATCCGCTTAATACCAAGGCGCTCAACAATTTGAACGCCATCATTCATACGATCATTTCTTGCGTCTATTGCCACAACTTCAGCACCCCGAAGCGCTGCTTCAATGGAGTAAACACCCTCACCACATGCCAGATCTAGGATACGTAACTCGTTGAATGGTACATTGGCTAAGTCCTGTGTGGTCTGAATCACCCGTCTGACTTTGACTCCGTTGGCATTACCAACTTGTTTTATACCGGGACCACCCTGTGTCCCTTTTGCAGCGAAAAGGTTAAGACTTTCCGCATCAAGAGGTTGTACATATTCAGACGTCATAATCATATCTCCTCATTATTCGAAATTAATAAAAAAGGCTTTCGTACTATTTTTACAATAAGGGTTCTCAACCCATCATAAACTTAGAGAGATTCGATAATGTTTCTCACTTATCAATACATCTTCGAAAATCAGTTAACTGATAAACAACACCCGTCATAAGAGCACCGATCATGGTTATTTTTTTATTCACAGGATTCCCATGAAGAATATCCTTAACAATACCTTTACAGATCCCATATATTTCTCTAGAGGCCATCAAAAAAATATTCAAATCTCCTCTTAGCACATATTTACAATAGAATGCACCTCGTCCTATCAAATACTTTTTATTTAATGTATCTATTACTTTTTCCGATTTCCTTCCATGGTTGTGATAAACTAATACATCTGGAGAATAGACCATTTTAAACCCTTTTTTATGGACTCTATAGATAAATTCTGCATCAATATTTGAGCCAATTCTTGATCCAGGTCCAAAACTTGGATCCATCCCCTTTACTTTATCGAATACACTTTTTCTAAAGGCCATGTTAACGCCAATTATAGGAGGGTTAACTAATTGACGAGGTGATGTGAATAGTATCCTCTCTTTGGATGTTCTAATTGTTACTGGTTGGTCCGTTTCATCAAATAATTCAACTCGTCCTCCAATCCCACCAAGGGACGAATCATTTTCAAACTCCTCTGAAATGTTCTTAAGCCAAAAAGGATCAACAATTACATCATCGTCTGAAAAGACTATTATTTTACCCCTCGCTTCACGAATTCCAACATTTAAGGCATATGCCTTTCCTTGACGTCTCTCAATAAAATACCTCAGTATCAATAGATTCCTTTTTTGAAACTCTCTGCAGACCTCCTTAGTATTATCAGTCGAATTGTTATCAAATATCATCAACTCCCAGGTAACACCGGGCGCAACTATAATTTTTTCAAAACTTTCCAGTGCTTGCTTCAAACGAGTAGATCGATTGTAAGTAGCTATGATAACACTTATATCCATTATTACCGTATAAGCTGAAAATTTATAAGGAAAACTTTACAAAACTTTCAAGACTCGATTAACATAGTTATATGCGCTCATCTTAAAAAAACGAAGAAGTTGTTCTCGATAAAAAACTGCTGATATTTGGCTTTCTACAAGGTTTGATGGCGGTTAATTAAACAAGCTTTTTGAAGTGAACGATAACAACATGAATACTCTTTCGGTATCTTAACATGAGAGCGAGAAAACAACAAAATATCTAGAACCTTTAGTCCTTCCTTTTACAATAGACGAAAAATGTTTGGTTTTTGAATAGGATTAAATACAGTGTTTTATATAAGTGGAGTGAGTTATAGCCATTTGGTTTATTGAATAAATCAGTCGTAGGTTTGTGCGCTAGTTGTTGTGTCTACTGGGACAAATCGTATCTGCTCAATCATTCATTTTTGATGGTACTCGAATATCTTTCTTTCGGTGACCTTTGTTGTAGTTCGGTAAGTTTCTTTATAAATCCAAGAATTTCAACTCAGATCAGTCTTGTATAAACGCAAACATCCTGAAACTCAATTTTCGTTATATGTTTGTTGTCCAATCTACTAAAAAATAGCAGACGAGTTTGACATTGAACCCTGAACCTTTGAACCGTCTGCGGTTAAGAAAGAACATTACGGAGTTGTGTAATTTATTATCAATTTAGGTTGTTTTGATGGATCCGTTGTAAATTCCTTTGTATAAACACGTGCTCCAGCATTAAAGCTTGCGCTTGATGCAAACTTAACCAGTAAGTTCACAATCTCAGATGTATTGGTCTGTGCAAATTTCACCTGCTCTGTCACTGTCCATCGCACCCAACCATACGCTGCAGGCATTATGGCTGTTGCTTGATCGGTTACCGTAAAATCCCCACCAGCCGTCGTCCATGGGGTTGCATTTTTATAGTTATTCCAGGTCACCTCACCCTCTACCCAATTGGTCCGCGTCACCCTATTGACCTCTACCGTCTCACCTACAGGATCAACCCCAATGTTATTGTCGAAATAGTAGAGATCAAGGTATGCACTCTCAATTACCGCAGTATCATCAAGTGTTGAAAAGTCAAAATCTAATATCCCTCTCCTATTATAGCCTACAATTGAATTCTTGAGCCAGATACTGATTTGAGTTCCATGATTGTTACCCGCTGATGCACCATCACGTATATATGTATCTGAAGCAGAAGGTTGCACAGTCAACGTAGCCGGTCCCACTGAGTTGATCGTTACCTGACCCGAAGAGTAGGCTGTAACGTCCGGATTTGTACCATCGTTAACTAGACCATGGACAAAATAGGTACCGGGTGTTACTCCAGTGGTATCCCACAAACAGTTAACTCCAGCTCCTTCCGGTGCAGTTGTACACCCACCTATCAGAGTTCCATCAAATCCTATGTTATCGTTATCATAGAAAAAAAATGCTGTCACCACATTATCGGGATCGAATAAATCATAGGTTACATTGTACAAATCGCCGACCGTTATTGTATCTCCAGTCCCATCCGGCTCAATAATACTCAGCGTCGGTGGTGTATTACCCGCAGAATTGATCGTAACCTGCCCGGGAGAGTAGGTTTTCACATCAGGATTCGTACCGTCATTTGTGACTCCATACACATAATAAAAACCAGTTGCTACGCCGGCTGTGTTCCACGAACAGGCGACCCCTGTTCCCTCAGATCCTAATGAGCAACCTCCTATTGCCGTTCCATCAAAACCTGTGCTGTCCGTGTCATAGAACAGCGCCACCGTTACCACATCGTCAGGGTCCGCCAAATCGTACGTCACATTGTACGGATCACCCACCACTATTGTATCACCCGTCCCATCCGGCTCAGTGATATTCAAAGTTGGTGGTGTATTACCCGTTGAATAATTAATAATCAGCTTCGGCTGTTTTGATGGATCCGTTGTGAACTCTTTAGAATAGAAACGAGCTCCCACATTTGGGGCAGTAGCAAACTTAATCAACATATGGGCAATCTCAGATGTATTACTCTGAGCGTGTTTTACCTGGTCTGTCACTGTCCATCGCACCCAACCATACGCTGCAGGCATTATAGCTGTTGCTTGATCGGTTGTGGTGAAATCCCCGCCAGCCGTTGTCCATGCAGATCCATTTTTATAGTTATTCCACGTAACCTCTCCCTCCACCCAATCAGTCCGCGTCACCCTATTGACCTCTACCGTCTCACCCACTGGATCAACCCCTATGTTATTATCGAAATAGTAGAGATCAAGGTAGGCACTCTCAATTACCGCAGTATCATCAAGTACTGAAAAGTTAAAATCTAATATCCCTCTCCTATTATAGCCTACAATTGAATTCTTTAGCCAGATACTAGCTTGAGCGCCATTATTGTTACCCGATGATCTACCATCACGTATATAAGAATCTGCTGCTGACGGTTGCACGGTCAACGTAGCCGGTCCCACTGAACTGATCGTGACCTGACCAGGAGAGTAGGTTTTCACATCAGGATTCGTACCGTCGTTAGTTACACCATACACATAGTAGGAACCAAGGGTTACACCGGTTGTGTTCCATGAACAGGTGACTCCGGTTCCCTCAGGTTGTGCTGAACAGCCTCCTATCGCCGTTCCATTAAAGCCGCTGTTGTTCGTGTCATAGAAGAGCGCAACCGTTACCGCATCATCTGGATCTGCTAAGTCGTAGGTTACACTGTACGAATCACCCACCACTACCGTATCATCCGTCCCATCCGGCTCTGTGATGCTCAGCGTCGGAGGAGTATTACCCACCGCATTGATCGTAATCTGACCAGGAGAGTAGTCTTTCACATCGGGATTCGTCCCATCGTTGGTTACTCCATACACATAGTATAAACCAGGGGCAATACCGGTTGTATTCCATGAACAGGTAACTCCGCTCCCTTCCGGAGCAGCTGAACAGCCTCCTATCGCCGTTCCATTAAAGCCGCTGTTGTTCGTGTCGTAGAACAGCGCCACCGTTACCACATCATCTGGATCGACTAAATCATAGGTTACATCGTACGAATCGCCTACTGTTATCACATCACCATTCCCATCTGGCTCAGTGATACTCAACGTTGGTGGTGTATTACCCGTTGAATAATTAATAATCAGCTTCGGCTGTTTTGATGGATCCGTTGTAAATTCTTTAGAATAGAAACGCGCTCCCACATTAGGAGTTGTAGCGAACTTAAGCAATACGTTTGCTATCTCAGAGGTATTAACCTGCGCGTATTTTATCAGATCAGTCACTGTCCATCGCACCCAACCATACGCTGCAGGCATTATGGCTGTTGCTTGATCGGTTACCGTGAAATCCCCGCCAGCCGTTGTCCATGGGGTTGCATTTTTATAGTTATTCCAGGTCACCTCACCCTCTACCCAATCGGTCCGCGTCACCCTATTGACCTCTACCGTCTCACCTACGGGATCAACCCCTATGTTGTTGTCGAAATAGTAGAGATCAAGGTATGCACTCTCAATTACCGCAGTATCATCAAGTGCTGAGAAATCAAATCCCAATATTCCCCTCCTCTGAAAACCTGAAACTGCATTCTTTAGCCAGATACTGGTTTGAGTTCCATGATTGTTCCCCGATGATGCACCATCACGTATATAAGAATCTGCTGTAGAAGGTTGAATCGTCAAGGTATTTGATCCCCCCGATGTATTAATCGTAATCTGACCAGGAGAGTAGTCTTTCACATCGGGATTCGTCCCATTGTTGGTTACACCATACACATAGTACGAACCAGGGGCCATACCGGTTGTATTCCATGAACAGGTAACTCCGCTCCCTTCCGGAGCAGCTGAGCAGCCTCCTATCGGCGTTCCATTAAAGCCGCTGTTGTTTGTGTCATAGAACAGCGCCACCGTTACTACATCATCAGGATCGACTAAATCATAGGTTACATCATACGAATCGCCTACCGTTACCGTATCACCTGTCCCATTCGGCTCAGTAATACTTAGCGTCGGAGGGGTATTACCCACCGCGTTGATCGTAATCTGACCAGGAGAGTAGTCTTTCACATCTGGATTCGTACCGTCGTTGGTTACTCCATACACATAGTACGAACCAGGGGCCATACCGGTTGTGTTCCATGAACAGGTGACTCCGGTTCCCTCGGGTCCTGCTGAACAGCCTCCTATCGCCGTTCCATTAAAGCCGCTATTGTTTGTGTCGTAGAACAGCGCCACCGTTACCACATCATCTGGATCGGACAGGTTGTATGTCACATTGTACGAATCGCCTACCGTTACCGTATCACCTGTCCCATTTGGTTCAGTGATGCTCAGCGTCGGAGGGGTATTACCCACCGCGTTGATCGTTATCTGACCAGGAGAGTAGTCTTTCACATCGGGATTTGCACCATCGTTGGTTACTCCATATACATAGTACGTACCAGGAGTTACACCGGTTGTGTTCCATGAACAGGTAACTCCGATTCCTTCAGGAGCTGCTGAACAGCCTCCTATTGCCGTTCCATTAAAGCCTGTATTGTTTGTGTCGTAGAACAGCGCCACCGTTACTACATCATCTGGATCGGCTAAATCGTATGTTACATTGTACGAATCGCCTACCGTTACCACATCACCCGTTCCATCCGGTTCGACAATAGTGAGCGTAGGCGGCATGTTCTGCAATACACAATCCATCACCGTAAAGACATCGGTATTATCAAAATAGGAGCCGCGGACCGTGTCAACACCCGTCGCGTGAGTAGCAAACTGGTCAGCACCAGGACCTCTCGCATAGAGTGGCACGAGTGTATTGGTATGCCCTCCCCCATTCCAAACCCAATATGTTGTTTCTCCCGGATCAATTTTTTGGTTACTATTAGTATCATCCCAACTTGCCCGGCTCCCATTCCCTATTGGAACAATTGGGTCACCTGGGCCATTCTCATACACCTTCTCTTTCGCAATGTTTGCATCGTTTACTACTCCAAGGGCAACATCCGGGAATACATTTAACCCCTTCGTCAGATAACCACACTCATGATCGGCAGTTACGATAAGGAGGGTATTGCTCCAGCTACTCCCATTCGCAGCATTTACCCAGTTAATAACCGTCTGTACGGCATTATCAAAATCGATCTTCTCACCGATCATATCGTCCATATTGTTTGCATGACCAGCCCAATCAACGGCACCACCCTCAATCATGAGTACCGCACCGTTGGGGTATCTGCTCAGTACCGTTAAGGCTGCGGTAGTGCTATCGGAAAGTGTTGGGGTTTCGATCACGGCACCGGAACCGTTGGCGGTATGATAGACGTGATCAAATAGTCCTGCCAATTTCATCACGCCAGCTTCGGCAGCCGCATTTTTCAGATTTGTACCCCCATTCTGCCCTGAAATAGCCTCAACCAGACGGTAAATACCATCATCAATAATCTGCTGCCTAATAGCCGAATTAACGTAACCGGACCTTCTGTCCCCGACAAGGACGTCAACCGTGGGAAATGTCTGTCCGTGACCGCCACTATACTTAATGTCACTTGCGGGGGTACCGGTTGTATTAGGATCGCCAAATAGGGCTTCATCAGAAATGGCATAGCCATTGGATCGATTGTCATTATGAGAAGTCCATGCACCTGGGGTTGCATGAGAGATGGGAACGGTACTAATAGCACCAACCCCGAGCCCTAATGTCTTGGCCTTCTCTCCAATGGAAAAAAATCGGGTTGAGTCATCTTCGGAAACACTGATATTATTATTTCTTGTCTTGTTCCCCGTATAGAGTGCAGTCGCTGAAGCTGCACTGTCCGTTTGGTTCTGTGAGTTATAGATGAATATTGACCACGCCTTGGTTGTATCGTATTCGCCAGGGTTATTACCACTATCGAAACCGGGATAGGTAGACATCCAGTGGGTAACCCAGCCACCAGTTCCTGTCTGATAATTTGGGACGCTGTTCGTATAATCATTCGTGGCATTGATATGGTTTATGCCACAACCATCCGCAATCATCAAGATGATATATTTTGCATTCTCTGAGCACTGTCCGTATGACTTGTCAGCACGTAAAAGAAAAGATACCGATACAAAAAAAACGAAAAATGTTATTGTCCAGTAAAATTTCACCGTTCTATTAATTTTGTTTGTTGTACACATTATAGGCTTTCCCATCTATTAAGTTTTTATAAATTATATTTTATAATTTATAACAAGAATAACCAAAAAGGATGCTTTTACTTGATCTCTTAAATTTAATGCACTATCGCTACATTCAATTAATGAACGATTAAATTTAAACTTTTAGAATTATAACAATATATAAATTAACGTTTTTTTTCAAGGTTAAAAAAGAGAAATATATCCGCAAATATCTAGCCAAAAACTCGCAAAAATAGCAGGCACTCTCCGTTTAAAAAGATGAAACTAGTGAATTGTTTTCATGGGAGGATAACAAATACGAGGGAATAAACTACTGGTTCTAATTCTAAAATTATTGTAGCTCTTTGTATGGCTTATGGTTAAAAAGAGAAATCTTTTAAAACATTTGTGAAAAGATATCTTTGAATTCCATCTTCTCGTCTAATGAAATGATCATGTGTATCGAAAAACAGAATAAATTTAAGCAATTTTTTTGATGTGTGAGCATGAAAATTGTTAACACTTATGTAAAGTAACGTTTACAATACCTATTCACGTTAATTATCAATTTTGCAATGACTTCTTGCTCAAAGAGTCCTGAATTATGTGTGATAGTTGCTCAACTCGTTTATCCCATGTATTATGAAGGGCTATTGAACGCTGGAGTGCACACCGCTCTAGATCAGTTGAAACTAACGCCTCTTCTAACTTTTGTACAAAATCGTTTGCATTCTTTGCTATATATACTACCTGGCTATCCTCGCGCACAAAAGGAACATCAGTTGATACAACAGGTTTTTCACATGCAAAATACTCATACCGTTTCAACGAATCTATCCCCTCGGTATATCTATCGCAACGGTATGGTAGTATACACACGTTGCAAGCATGAATATAATTGGGCACCTCCTCAACATTACGTTGACCTAAAATATGAACATTCGTTGGTGGATCTTTCAACAATTTTTCTACCTCTGATCCTGGATAGTTGTGACACTGTCCAACAAAAATAAAAGACCAATTTGGTCTTGCAAGTGCAACTTTATTAATGAGACCACAATCAACTTTTTCATTTAATCCTCCAACATACCCAATGATAGGCTTTGAAATATTGGTAATATCCTCAGGTATTTTCTTCGCCTCTTTTTGAAATGTGAATCTTTCATAATCTACCGCATTCTTTACCAATAGGACATTATTGTTATGTTTCCTCTGTTTTTCCAGAAGAAATGGTGAAGTAACTATAACTATATCTGCAATCGATAACATATATTTCTCGGCTCTTGCCAAAAGCTTGCGATGCTGTTCTGTCCAGTATGGAGCTGCCGAATAATTATCAACAACGTGATAGCACACTAATGATTTCTCCAAATATCTGACCATATCACCAAATTGGGGATTCACAATCCAAACAATTGGATGTTTCATTTGTAGTTTCATGAGAGCACGACGAATAGCAAAGATGCGGTAAAGAATTCCAAACCAGTTTAAAATTTTCCAGTTACTTTTAAAACCCAAGGAGGGATGTTTGTAGCCCCACAAACCATTTACAATATGTCGCAAACATTCATCCTTCTCTCCCTTTCCGATCCATGATTTGATACATGATCCCAGTCCATTCCGTAAATTACTTATCTGAGGTTCTACATACAACACCTTATTAGTTCGAGCTAATCGAGACATAATCTGATGACGATTCCTCCACATTGAATCCCAAGGATCTGGAGCAAAACAGACAATTGATTGGTTCTTCAGTATCATTGTGACAATTATCTCAATTTCTTACGGTAGATATGTCTCGATTCTTAGTAAGAAGTAAAAAACTTCATAAAAGTGGATTTTAAATTCGAAACTCTAAATCTGTCAAACGGGTGGCTTCATACAGTCGGGCGGCATGTGTTTTCTCATCCTCTGTTGATCTGCTCATCATCTTTTTATCCTTATCATAACAGCGGCTTAATTGTTGTGCTACCCACCACTCAGAAGGTTTAGAGAAAGAGGTGAAAGAAGAAAATTCTTGAATTGTGAAAGTCACTTCAAATCCTGGAGGATTGTAAGGATAACCATATATATTATCCTCCAACCCATGAACAAACTCAGATTTGTTCATAAAATTTAAGGCAGACAAAAATTTGGCACTCTTCCACAAAGGCTCATTCGGAATACACTGTTTTAAGAGGGCAAAAGCATACATATTAAATGCATGGTAACCTATCTCCTTAGAAACCAAGCGATCATCCTTGTAGCCAGTCTGATTAATCTTTTTTAATACAATACTCTGTCTACGTAGAAATTTCCTGATTCGGTTCCGTTTTGATAATGGCTTGGGAAGAGAGATGCTATGAATAATCCTTCCGGAATCATCAACTTGTAAATGAGATTCTCTTGTTTGATCTAAAAAACGCTTTATTTCCAAATCGATTGGGATATTAGCATTACTATTGAGAATTACACCCGCAGCAGCAAACCAGAGTTGATGATTAAAGGCTATATCATAGGTATGATAACTTCCATCAACATTAACCCTTCTCCATAAACCAACTTTATGATCGAAGGGATGCAATAGAAATATCTTTCTTGCTAAGTCATGATACCGAGAATCCTCCAATGTTACACCTGCAATTGCAAGTGCTTCTATCACCCACGCCTGCCCGATAAGCCCATTGCAAAAATCTTTTTCCGGATTATCCCGACAAAAAAATGTTGCATTCATGGGACGGCCTGATGGTAGAAGCAAAAATTGAGCGGCTTTCCATGCAGAATCTTTAAACTTAGCATTATTGGAAATCTCATAAGCCTTTAGCAGCGTTATCAACCAATGCGCCGTATTCCTTATAGGAGTCTCCTGATCATGGTAAGGACCATTATGTCCAGGGGGAAAAGAGCCATCATCTAGCTGAATTTGAAGCGCAGCCTCACTCGTTTCTAAAATTATATCACTTAATAACATTTGTTTTCCTCTCATTTATGTTATTTTACAGTTTCTCAACATAATTACGCTTCATTTCTATTGCGTTTGGGATTTTATAGGTTTGTAGGTAGGTCTATTTTTCAGATAACTTTTTATCCTAAAAATAGATTTGAAATAGATTATTATATATTTTCGTAAATTCCTAAAGAGTGTCTTTTTTAATTCTCTTTTTATATCCAGTGGTGTATTTTTCAACATCACGCATATATTTCTCCATTCAAGATAGGCAAATTTTGTTACAAGGAAATCCATTATCTTACTCGCATAAAAAGATTTTAAACCATACAACTCTTCATCATTAAAAGAAACCGTTTTATAATTATTTATCTGTTTATACCCAAATCCCATATACTCCATCAAAGTAATTCCATGTGTAATTGAGTAACTCTCACCCCTTCCTTGGTGTAAGCCTGTCCTTGTTAAAACATAATGGACAAATCCTATTTTATATTTATCAATTATCCTAAATGCCAACTCAGTATCACAATGCATAAGTTTCGTGTCAAAACATTTTAATTCAAAAAAGACCTTTTTCTTATACATATTACTGTTAGGGGAACTACTAACAACGTGCAATTTTCTTAACAGCTGCTTTTTTAGAATTTCTGCACCATTGAAGACATTTTGATCAATTGATAACCCCCTGTTAGTTAATTGATTACCGTAAAGGCGGTAAGCAGAGATGATACCAATCTGTTCATCCAACTCACCAACCTTAACCATTTCTTCAACACAATTTGGAAACAGATAGTCATCTGCTAAAGCATATTTTATCCACTTGGCATTATCAGAGCACTGTTTTGCACACAAATTAAGGTTTTCGATCATGGGAACAGTTCTCTCATTTTTAAAAACCTTAACTCTTGAATCAATTTTTCTATACTTTTCAATTATTAAGGATGTCTTATCTGTTGATGCATTATCCACAATAATATATTCAATGTTTCTATATGTCTGTTTCAATACTCCCTTTATGCAATCTTCTAAAAATTCCTCTCCATTATACACTGGAGTACAAACACTCACCAACGGTTCACTAATCATCTCTCCTCCAGAATCGCATTCTATTTTTCATTGTTATAATGTCATCAAAGATTATCTCAACTTTAAAAAACTTCTGAAAATGTTTTTGCACGCAAAATCTTCTCAATTATTTTTCCCGTCTATCTGTGGAGTAAACACTTCCAACCATTTAGCCAAATTCGTAATACGCCACAACACCTTATACGGAATTGTCCGATAATCTCGAATAACCGCATCTATGTTAACAAATGCCGACAACGTCGATTTTGTGCGATGGAGTAAATCCTCTACATCAGATTGATGATAGTCCAACCATTTCCTCGTCGGGGCAAGGAAGCCCTGCTTCTGCGTACGCCATAATACTTTTGGAGGTAATAGGCCTTCCATCGCTTCTCGTAAAATATATTTGGTCCAACCATTTCTGTAAATGTAGCTTATAGGTAAACGGCTGGTGAATTCAACAAGGCGGTAGTCAAGAAAGGGCATCCTAACTTCGACTGGAATTTCCATCATGCTCTTATCCATTGTGTTACACCAATATGGAATGCGAAGCCACTCAAAGTCTGCTCGAATACGATTGGAAAGGTTCGCATCCGCATGCACACAACGCCGATTAAAAGTCATATTAATAACATTTGCCCGCTTCATGAAATCATGATTGAAAAAATTGTTGAATATCTGAGGTGTATACTCATTGCAGAATACCCTGTAATCAATTTTACCTGCTAACGAGCGCAAGGGATTTGTAAGCCTTGGGAAAACCCTCCCACCAATAATATTACGTAAAACTTTCTTTTGTTCACCAATACTAAAGAAGGGATGCGTCTGATAATAGCGGCGGAAATTGAGTCGATTGAGTGAATCTAAATCATCAATTTCTACTAACCAAGGATAACCACATAAAAGCTCATCACCACATGCTCCGTGTAGGATAACCTTTATGCCCTGATCTGTGAATGCCTTCCAGCCTAACCATTGAGTAAAAAAACCCATGTGATGTACCGGCTCTTCAACAGCCTCAATCATACTTTCAAAAAAAGACCATGAATGTCCTGAAGAAATAAAGTTCTCCCGATGATTACTTCCAACAAACTGGGCAGCAGCATTAGCGTATTCATGTTCATCCAGCTCTGGTGCATCACGATAACGAATGAGGTCGGTTTCCAATTTGTTATCAGCTCCAAGAATGTTTTGCGCAACAGCAACAACTGAACTTGAATCCATTCCTCCGCTCAAATTAGCCGCGAGTGGAACATCTGCACGCAATCGCAACCGGACAGCCTCATAAAAAACGTCCTTAAACCCCTCAATTGCTTCTTTCAAAGGTAAAGCTCGTTCACTTTTTCTCTGCTTAGGAAAGCTCCAATACTTCACATCTTTATACTGTCCGCTATCAATATTAATACATCGCAAAGTTGCATCGGGTAATAATTCAATATCCTTCCACATTACACCCTTTAAAGTATTTCGTCTATCGTACAATAGATAGAGTAGAGCAGATTCCCAATCAACCGTAAACGATTTACGTCCTCCTGGAACGACTGACATAATAGAGCGAATCTCTGATGAAAAATAGAGTACATCTGAACCATGTCGGTATAGGTAAAGTGGTTTCTTTCCAAATCGATCACGACACAGGAGGAGCTGTCGTTTCTGCAGGTCATAAAGAGCTATGGCCCAAAACCCGTTAAAATGTTGAAAACAATTTGCACCCCATGCTCGGTATGCTACCGAAAGCACCTCAGTATCAGAATTCGTTCGGAAGGGTCCAAATCCCAACTGATTTAATTCTTCCCTCAGTTCAACATAATTATAAATCTCACCATTAAAGACAAGGATTGTCTTTCCATTTTCATCATACCATGGTTGATGACCAGCAGCTGTAGGTTCGATGATCGAGAAACGGCGATGGCCCAAACCAGCTTTTGCGCTTAATCCATAAGCTTCTTCAATGGAAGGGAGTGCTTCCCTAATCGTATCTGGAGAGTCGCTACTAGAAAAAAGTTTCACCGTTTCTTCAGGCAATACCAAAGCAAACCCCTCTCCATCAGGCCCCCTATGCTTCAACGAACTATTCATATTAAATAGTCCCTCAGCACAGGGGCGTGAGTTATTAAAGAAAGTAATACCGCAAATACCACACAATTTTATACAACCTCCTTAATGTATTTTAAACAGATAGTAAGATTTGATTCTGAAGCATTTTTCATTAAGAAATAAATGTAAGTAACAAATGATTAATAACCAACAGTTGATCATGTTGATTTGAGTAGTTATTGGGTTATGAGGTTAAGGCATGATAACTTCAAAATGGTATTTTAATTTTTCTCCCGTGACAAGATCTCCTCATATAGATTAAATGCATCAATAAAATCCAAGATGTATTGCATAACATTTAATAAAATATCAGTCCTCTCACGTTCTACAAGCATACTGATTCGTTCAACGTAATACAACCATCGATATGCTTCATCATACAGTTCAAAGTTTTCCAATAATGAAGGCACTTTGGCAGATATTCGCGATAGATAATTGGGTAACGCCTGTGAAATCTCAAAAACCAATTCTTCAACAGTAAGGTTTTGGTGGACAGTACGAAAAAAGAAGTAACTATAAAAATCAAACAAGATACTTCTATATTCAGTGCTTTCCCAATCAAGAAGCCGTATCTTATTTCTTGTATTGATTATATTCGCCGGACAGAAATCACCATGAGAAAATACAAGGAATATATCTTTATCGCCGAGGTTGCACAATCTTTTAACTGTGGACGTAATAAAATTTCTGATCTTATTTTCATTTCCACCATTATGATTTTGTTTACTCTCTTCACCAACCTCAAAAAGACGGAGGATTTCATTACTATAAACATTTACATTTTTTATAATTGTAGGTTTAAATGCTATCAAGCCTTCTAAACATGGAATAACATCCCGGTAAAATTTTTTTAACAAATTCGATGAGTTCCGTGGTTCATTTGAATAGTCTAAAAGGCCACTAACATAATCTTCTTCATACCATTTTGCCTCAAAGCTCCACCTTTTGAGCGAAGGAGCAAAATCAATAGGTTTAATAGTTTCCAAACGTTTCACTTCACTTTCAATTATAGTCCTCTCTACATCACGTTGAAATAGTTTTATTACTCTTCCTCGTTTTAAATCAAACACCTTATATCCTTTATGAACGGGTATACATGTTTGTCCATAAACTGGCAACTCAATCAACGGTATATTACCATTCGTTTTAATCTGGTTTTTAATAAAACGAACTAAGATTCTGAGTTTCCTTTTAAATTCTCTATAATACGCAAAATACTTATTGATTAAGTTTAGATAGTGTGAATGTTTAAAAGGAAGTGTCGTATCCGTGTGAGCAAACAGCACCCAAGCCAGAATTACAGGGTTTTGCTGCAAACAAAAATACCTCCTTTTCTCCATTTTTATATATTGATATCTACGAGACATAACTAGGTTTGTTTCAGAATATAAACCTTCTTTTTATATAATCAGTATTGCAAAGTGATTTAACTAACTGATAGATTTTATCTTATTATAAACTGTTCCTGTATCCTTCGTTTTACTTTAAAATTGTTTCCCACTTCAGAAGTGGCCTCACAAACCCACCAATTTTTCCCATAAAATCACCACGTGCAGAGTCACCCTCCATACTGTCATTTACTTGAAATGCAACCACATCGTCTTCTTTTACCCTTCCAACAATTGGGCCTATGGTTCTAATGCCCAATCCAATAAAAAACAGTCCTTCCTGTAGCAAATTACCCATGATCCAGACATTGCTCACATACCGCCCTACTTTTCGTGATGTTCCTTTCCACGTTCTCTCATTATCAATTGTTGTAAAAATCTTTTCACTTTCTGCATTCCGTACATGACAGTAAATCATGAACTCATAACCTGGTTTAAGGACCTCATACTCTATCTCAATGCCAATTGGCTTTCTAATATCAAAAAGCTTTCTTACTTCTCCAGTCTCAGTTATCATTCGAACTGAACATAAACGTACCACGTCATCACCCGGAGATCCAGAGATATCATCCCATTTTCGTTCTGCTTTGTCAGATCGTTCAGAGTGCAAGTAACCGCTGACAACATCTTTCGACAGTCCATCAGCTTTTACTGACCCATTATTTAAGAGAACTGCCCGATGACACAATCGAGTAACAGCAGTCATATTATGGGAAACAAATAGGACAGTACGTCCATGCTTTCCAACATCTTCCATCTTGTCCAAACATTTCTGCTGGAACCGTGCATCTCCAACCGCCAACACTTCATCAATAATCAATATCTCTGGTTCTAAATGAGCGGCAACAGCAAATGCTAGACGCACTCTCATTCCACTTGAATAACGCTTCACTGGGGTATCGAGAAATTTCCCCACTCCGGAGAAATCTACAATCTCATCAAATTTATTATCTATCTCTTTTTTTCTCATTCCCAAAATAGTCCCATTAAGAAAAATGTTCTCCCTACCAGTTAGTTCCGGGTGAAAACCGGTACCTACTTCTAAAAGGCTTGAAACTCTACCACAAATCGTAGCGCTTCCGCTTGTGGGGACTGTTATTCGAGAAAGAACTTTAAGAAGAGTAGATTTGCCAGCGCCATTTGCACCAATTATCCCTACAACTTCCCCCTTTTTCACCTTAAATGAAATATCCTTCAAAGACCATATGATATCGGAATGATTATCTTTCTGATCATGATCAATGTCGTCAAAACTATAAAGCGAGCGGTATCTATGATAGTTTTTGATAGGGCTTTTTATAAAATGAAACAGAGATTTACCAAAAGTATCATGCATCTTATCTTTAATACCAATTCGGTAACATTTACTTATCTTTTCCAATTTGAGTGCTAAGTTTGAGTTATTCATATTCTTTTCCTATTGACTTCAGATTATATACTTTTTCTCGTTGCATTTTTTCAACATCAAACTTGAAATGTCATGGTCTCAATCTTTATCTTTCTCAAATCACGTCCACAACAATTCTCTCCATTTTTCTGAAATACAATGCTCCACTTACAAACAATATGATAGATGTAATGAGACCTGGCCAAATATATAACCAGGGTATCTGACCTCCAAGAAGACAGGCTCTATAGCCTTCAATAACTCCCACGATTGGGTTCAGAGAATACAGAATCCGATATTTTTCAGGCATCGTAGATGCGGAATAAACGATAGGTGCTGTGTACATAAGTATGCGGATACAAAAAATCATAGCATGCTTTACATCACGAAACCGTATGGCCAATGAAGCCAACCACAACCCAACTCCTGCAGGTATTAACATCATCATCATAAAAAACAGTGGGAAAAAGAGTAAATTCCATGTGGGAGCAACTCGAAAGTAAAACATTACACCTAAAATAATTATTACAGAAATCCAGAAATCTATCAGTCTAGATAAAATAGGTGTAATAGGAAATATCAAACGAGGAAAATATACCTTCCCAAGCAAATTCACTCCCTGAATAAGACTTTGACTAGACTGAGTCATAGCCTGCGCAATATAGGTCCACGGTACGATCGCCACACTGGAAAATAAGATATACGGAACACCATCGGAAGAAACTTTGGCGATCTTTCCAAAAATGATACTAAAAAGGACAATCTGGATGAGTGGTTGGAGTATCGCCCACATGAACCCCAAGATCGTTTGTGCATATAAGGCCTTAATATCACGCCAAACCAGAAAATAAAATAGGTCTCTATACTCTTTCAACTCCTTGAAATTAATAATCTGCCAACCAGTACTAGGCTTAATTGTAATAATAGCATCACTTTTTGAATTTGAACTTCCAAACAAATTCTTAATCTTATGATTAATCACATTTAGTATGTATATGCTGGGCATTTTCAATTTTATTAAAATATTTTATAATATTAAAATTTATTTTTGTATTCATACTTCCAACAATCTAGTGATCTACCAATCTCCTGCTCCAATTCTTCTTTTTCCGGGAGATAAACTTTCCTGAGATACTCAATATCCTCCTCGCTTATAAGCGGTGTAATCTTATAAGCAATCTTATCTATAAATCTCGGCATCTTTTTTTCTTTAACGAAGACTCTGATTCGATTAATGAATTTTTTATTATTTGATTTCTTTACTATTAAGTTTAAGTAGTAATTTATCAATTGATTGGACCAGTTCATCCTCTTGTGTATTGGATTCTTTAAACTCTCGGGAACAAAATTTGAGTCCAAATTCAAGAATTTATATGTCTCTTTTACTGTTCTTTCTGGAAATCCCCTTATATCTTCCTCAAAAATAAAGATACGCATTCTCTCGGGAGGAACAAATTCCTTCCATAATTTCAGATATTTCAGATATTGTCCAAACCCAACGGTAATTCTATTTGGATACAACTGTATAGCGTCTTGAAATTTTAAGAAAGGTGAATATATATTAGATTTAATATGATGATTATGTGCAGAAATTGCACGTTTTACTGGATCTCTCAATATAACAAAAATCTTTATATCGGGAAGTTCTCTCGTAATCAATTCAGGGATAGTTGGCAAAGAGTTATCCGTCTTTACATCCTTAAATTCAAGATGAACATTCAAACGTACCTTGTCGTAAAAATATGATGTGGAAGCCTCCCCTGTCACTTTAGAAGCATCGAGATGGTTAAAGGAGTTATAATAAAAGTTAAGACCTTTTCTGTAGTTAACTGTTTTACTGAAAAAGTGAGGTTCTTTTCTCCTGGGCAAATCTGTTCCCGGATGTTGCTTTAACATGTCCCACAACCATGATGTGCCGCACTTTTGAGCACCAATAATAAGAAAATCTGGTTTGATCACCTGTCCTGATTTCATATTTCCACCCTTTAAACACAAATACAGCAAAAACTTAGTTGGCCCATTCCTCCCTTAAACTTAGATCTCTCTTTGATGAAAGACCATCATAATTTCCGTATAGCTCATGGTCAAATATATGAGCCATAAAAAACTTCTCTGTCCACATATTATCTCTATGTGGTTTGGGCAATAAAAAATTAAGCCCATAGATACGAGATATCTTTTCCATTGAATGAGAATCATTGAAATCAGATATTGCTAACAGCTCTCCATTGAAGTCACTGCTTGAACGCCCCATTACATCATCAAGATAACAATATATTCTCGGCAGCAGTCTATCATTTCCTACATCCAAAATACGTAAAGCCTGCATAGTAGAGCTATAGTAATCTAAATCGATTGAGATGAAGGCAACAGGAGCATAATCTGATTTAAGAAAATCTGTTACGGTATTTTCAACCAATCCGATAAAAAGTTTAGCTCTCTTCAAACGATTTTTCAGCTTCTCTATATCCATTGAAAATGTACCTTCAATATAGGCATTAGGTATATCTCGGTAATCTACTGGTTTCGGAAGACCTGAACCAGCGTCAAAACCATAAACGTCAATTTCTACCCCATAAAGTGTTTCCAATTCTTCGGCGATTCTCTCCATTGATACCAAACCATTACCTCCAGCAACACCAAACTCCATGATAGATACTTTAGGGATATTTAACTCTCTTGCCAAATTAACACTTTGCATAATTCCCCATGTGTAGTGAGGACGGAATGCATTCCCACCCTTGACAAGAATCGATGGAAATAAGGTTTTATTTAGCCATTCATAACTTATACTTTCTTTAGGTAAAGTGGAAATTATAGGTACCGGGTTGTTTTTGTTCTTGAGGCATCTCCGAATGGCATTTACTAGCATCATAAAATCCACCTTTCTTTTTTTATGTTCCCCTCCCCCCCAATCTAAAATAGTAATTATTTTTTAAAACCAAAGAAAGGAATGTGGTTGTAAGCACTCCATTCTTCTGCAAAACATCACATCTTTACATATAGTTCCGCTTTTATAACGCAGTTATCCTTCATCCCAACCAGAAAACTCCTATTTAAACAACATCATGAAGAACCGACTTTTTTCATTTTACATTCAAAGATGTTGTGTACTTTTACTATACCTACAATATATCAAAGGAATCGACAACAATGCGGTAACCTAAAGATTGAGGGTTCTTCTTCTTCGTTACCTCAATCGTAATAGTATGCGGGCCATATGGCATATCTTGAATGGAATATGACAGGACTCCAACCTCTCGTTCATCACTAAATTGATCGACAGTTCCCATAAACTCATCATCAATGTAGACATTAGCAATTCCCTGGTTTTTAGATTTTGTTCCGATCCAGCGCACCGCTGTACCAACAAATTTAAGTACTGCTCTGTTATTCTCTACCTCTGAATAACTCACACTTGAAGCACTATACTCTTTATCAATCTCGGTCTCCCATTCGCCATTAAACTGTAAGGGTTCGAGTACATTTTCATATCTAACCGGCCTTTTAATAATTTTCCATGTATTTCCAATATCTGTGGAATAAAAAAGCTCTTCATCAGCAGCTCCATACATAGTGTGATCAATAGCAAAAAGGGGAGAAAATCTTATAAACCGCAAATCATAATTGTTGTTGATTAACTCTGAACCAATCTCTTCCCATGTCAATCCACTGTCTTGAGACCTGAATAATCCTTTACCCTTTAAACTCATGAACACAGTCTTATCATTTTTATAATCGGGAGAGACTGCAATATTCTTCACTGTATCACTGCCGCAAGAGGTATTAATTTTTAAATCCATCCAATTTTCCCCTCCATTGACCGTTTTAAATAGGCCTCTCTCTGTCCCCATAAATAAAGTAGTATCTTTACCGTAATGAGGTGAAATAGCTAATCGATAATTAGGCCAGACAAGTAATTTGACATTTCGTTTTATTGGGATACCATTACTTTTAAGCTCCCATGAACCCCCCCGATCAGTCGTTTTATATACCCCTTCAGCTCTGACAGAAGCAAACAGAGTCTTATCGTACGCAAAATTGGGAGATATAATCAGTGATGTAACCTTTTGTCCCTTGCCTTCCAAAACTTCAGAAAAACTCAACCCACCATCAGTAGATCTAAAGACGCCATTACCTATTCTTCCAGCAAGATAAATAGTTCTATCTGATGCAAAACTTGGAGAAACAGCAAGACGATAAGGCCAGATCCACTTTCTTTTGGATTCTGAATATCCAAAAAATCTCTTACTAATTCGTTTTGGTACTCCTAGCTTTTTTAATCCATTAACAGCGGTTCCTTTCCAGCTACGTTTCCACGATACATTGTTAAGAGATATGTGATCCCATCCGTTCCCCTGATTGTCTGATTTTAGAAAACATCTTTTGGCAACGGTGAACATCTGATTGTCCACATGATAATTGGGAGAAAATACTATATCATTCTGAACATTATTTTCCAAGTTCACCAAGCCTTTATTTTTTATTGACCATGTCTTTCCCCGGTCATCTGAGGTGTATACACCTCCAAGAAAAGTAATGAGAGCAATTGTATATTTGCCGTTGTCTGATGGTGATAATGTTATACCCCTAATCAGTTTTGGAGGTCGAGTCTCCATCTCTAACCATGTATGCCCACCATCTGTAGATTTGAACACACCAACATAACAACCCAAAAAAATCGTTTTATCATTACTAAATGTTTTAGAAATCCGTAAATCCCTAAAGTGAGGTGATCGGAATCTTTCTGAATCAGCTTGTCGATGTTTAGCAAGTCCAGTACTCTGTTTTGACCAAGTATCGCCACCGTTACTCGATTTAAAAACTGCCTCATGCCAAGTTGCTACAAAAACGATAGGATTCGATCCAAAGTCTGGAAAAAGAGCAATGGATGTAACATATTTACCAGACATACCCTCATTCGTTTCATGAAATGATGCTCCATTATCTTTACTCTTCCAGATACCACCCTTCTCCGTTCCAACAAAAATAACGCCATCAGATAAAATATTAGGTGAGATTGCAATAGCGGTTATAGCACCACAATCTTGAATGCTAGAGAGAGAACGCCACTGCTCTCCTTTGTCCGTAGAGAGATATAGGTTACCTCTTACGTCACCAACCAGAATGCGATTATCTTGGGCATTAGGGTAAAAGGCTATTGAACGTATACGCTTACTGTTATCAATAACCTGATGCCACTCACCACCCCCATTCTTTGTCTGATAGAGACCCCCTTCACTGCCTGCTGCTACAACGACTTTGTTGCTATTGTAGCTTGGAGACATTGCTAACAAACCGATGACTAAATGGTCAAGACCTTGGTTTACTCGAAACCACGAAGATCCTCCATCCTGTGACTTAAATATTCCATCACCTTTTGTAGACAAAAAGAGGGTCTTATCAATATCAAAATTTGGTGATACAGTAATAGAGTGTAAACGGTATTTTGTATCAATACCATTCACCAGTTTTTTCCAGCTAAATCCACCATCACTTGTCTTTAAAATGATACCCTCCTGCATAATTAAAAAACCTGTTTTGTCCTTATCATATGCGGGAGAGATAGCCAATGAATCTACTATATCATGTGGATCATGGGCAAACACTACATAGCAGGGAAAAACGGTTAGGTACATGAGCACCAAATAAACAAGCATAGAGATAGCTCTTTGTCTAAAAGTCAATTGTATCAAACGAAACCTCCTTTGATTTCAAAATCACAAATCACACTTTGTTTTTACGGTAAAACATCAAAGGCATCAATTACTGTCGCGTTGCCTACTGATTGAGTATTCTTGTTTTTAGTTACCTCGACGATAATTGTGTGCACGCCGTTTGGTAGCTCTTTTATGGAAAATTGTTGAACAAGTTTTTCACGTTCACTGCTAAATTGATCGACAGTTCCCTTAAAATCACCATCAATGTACACGTTGGCAATTCCCTGTTTGTGTGACTTCGTCCCGATCCAACTAACGCCTGTGCCAACAAATGTAAGCGCTGCTCGATTATTTGCAACCTCAGAATAGTTAACACTCCTTGCGCTATATCCCTCATCCTCTAACAGTTCCCATTTCCCTTCATATTTTATTACATCTCGCATATCCTCATACCTAACGGGTCTTTTTACTATTTCCCACGAATTTCCTGAATCTGTGGATCTAAATAGCTCTTCATGTGATGCTCCATAAATGGTATTATCGGCAGGATAGAGAGGAGAGAATTGTAAAAAATGAAAGAGATAATTATCATTCATTAATTCTGTACCAATTTCATTCCACGTTATTCCAGCATCTTCTGTTTTGAGTAACCCTTTCCCATTCACACTTACCATAACCGTTTGGTCATTCCGATAATTTGGTGAAATCGCAAGGCTCTTAATATTCTGCATACTTCCACCATAAATGGACAATTCTAATCTTTTCCAATTGTCCCCTCCATTTGTCGTCTTAAAGAGACCAACATCAGTCCCCGCAAAAACGGTATTATCTCTTTTATAATCAGGTGACACAACGAGAAGATAATCTGATTTTAGTAGAGTCTTCGAATATTTCTGAAATTGCAAACCACTGTTTTGTTGTTGCCATGTCTTACCACAATCTATCGATTTGTATACACCTTCACTTCTTAGGCAGGCAAACACTGTTTTGTCGGATGAAAAGTTTGACGAGAGAACCAGAGACGTTGTCTTGTTGCCCTTGCCATCTAATATCTGCTGAAAACTCAAGCCACCGTCAGAAGATTTAAATACACCTTTTGATCTTGTACCTATAAAAAGAGTTTTATCTTTTGCAAAATCTGGAGAGAGCGCTACAAAATTTGGATTAATACCTATTTTTATCATTTTGTTTGCAGCAATTCTTCTTATGAATTGGTGATATGGCAGGTTAATGCTTTCCAGCCAAGAACAAAAGCGGAATACCCAGTTTGTTTTGTACGTTTTAATAGGTTCCCAACTATTGCTGCCATATTTCGTTCGTAAGAGATACAGCATTGAACCGGTAAATATTTGTTTATCTAAATGATAATCGGGAGAGAAAGTAATGTCGAACAGTCGGGTTGTTATAAGCCCAATGTTTTTAATAGACCATGTCTTTCCCTGATCAATCGATGTATAGGCACCCCCACCATAGGTGGTGAGAGCTATAGTATAATTAGTGTCCTGTCCTGGTGACAGATCAAAACCCATAATCAATCGCAACGGCCTTGTCTCCATCTGCATCCAATTGTGTCCACCGTCTATGGATTTAAACAGACCGTCAAAACCTCCCAAAAAAATCGTTTTATCATCAGAAAATGTTTTAGAAATCCTCAAGTCCATAAAATGAGGTGACCTATGACTTCCTGAATCAGCCTGTCGGTGGGTTGTCAGACCATTATTGTACTTTTTCCAAGAGTTCCCGCCATCAACCGATTCAAAAACCGCTTCATACCAAGTCGATGCAAACACGGTAGAATCTTTTTCATAGTTAGGAGAAATGGCTAGAGAAGTAATATAATCACCAGATACACCTTTATTCATCTTAATAAAAGAGATACCACTATCCATACTTTTCCAAACACCACCCTTTTCTGTGCCAATAAAAATAACAGCAGTAACTGAAACATCAGGACTAATTGCTATTGCTGTAATTGCTCCACAATTCTGAAACTGAAAACCCGACTTCCACTCCTCACCGCCGTTGGTAGAAAAATATAGATTGCCGTCATCATCACCAACGAGAATACGCCTATCGTCAGTATCGGGATAAAAGGCTATTGATCGTATTCTTACCTTTTCATCAATAACAAGAGACCACTCACGGCCTCCATCCTTGGTCTTGTAGAGTCCCCCATCGCTACCAGCAGCCAATACTACATTATCTTGAAGATAGTTTTTGGATATAGACAACAAATCTACTCGTTTACATAACCCATTATTGACCTTAAACCATGAATTGGCGCCATCAATTGATTTGAAAACTCCATCACCCTGAGTTGATAAAAACAGCGTTTTGTCCAAATGAAATGTTGGTGACACCTCAAGAGAAGTTAAGAGATGGTTCGCATCAATACCCTTAACCACTTTTTTCCAAGTAAAACCACCATCACTTGACCGCACCATAAATCCTTTATGTTCAACTAAAAAAAGTGTTTGATCTTCATGATATTTGGGAGAGATTTCCAGGGAACTGATAACATCATGAGGAGAGTGAGCATAGAGTGTATTGATCTGTAAAAAGAACAGGCAGAAGAACATTACCGGTAAGATAACAACATTGTATCTTACAGAACATATGGAATTTTTGTGTTTACATTGAACGCTGATTATTGGATATGATTGTTGCATTGAATTACCCATGTCTCTATTGAAAACTATCTAATCTCCTAATCGTACCGTATCCAGGATTGGCTCATACTGATAAAGTGATATCCATTTACCATTCAATACTTGTAAACCAATTAGCTCATCTTTTAATTTCTTATTTGCAATTACTAAAAAATATCCACGCTCAATCAAAGAGTAGATTTCTGACATCTCACTTTTAAAGTTATCATTATGATACAACCAGAGATATGATCGCCTTTGATTACCATTTAACATTTCCAACGTTGACACACCTCTTGAAGGCCTTGTATGGGAAAGGTACTTAAACAGTTTGTTACTCAACAACTCAAATCGAAAAAATGCTTGTACATGCGAATTACCGATAAATGCAATCTTTTTATGGGGAAGAATCGCAATCCTTTTCCCTGCCAAATGTGGATATTGCATACGTTCTTTGAGTAAAACGGTACTAGCTACCAAATTACCTGATGGAGATCGCTGACTTACATGAGGTGAGAAATAAAAATAATTGATCAAAACAACACCACAAAGTAGCATTGCCCAAATCCATCTCCTCCAATTAGGGAGCGTAAAAGGTAACGCGAGTAGAATGCATAAAAACAGCGCCGGAATCAAATTGTGGCGAGCACTATTTCCAGGCCGAATCCCCCAAAACAGTACAAGTGGTAACGCTGAAAGCATCAGCCAGATGACAGTGGATATCCATTTTTTCCTCCATCCTATCACAGCCAATGCGATCATCGAAATTGGTATACTCAGAAAACCAACCGATTTCGCAATAATCAACAGATTGCTCTTACTCAGAAGCACACGATAAGAAGGCCGCCAATTACTTTCAAATGCTGTTAAATCACTATTGTATGCAGTCTCCTGAGATATATTAAGAAACTCAGCATACTGTTTCGTCAACAAAAAAGCAACACCTGCTATTACAGTTAGACAAACAATCCATATCAGTCGTGTCTTTAAGATATTACGAGATTGCCATACGAGAAAACAGTATATAGCACTCACCAATACTGTGTCTAGCTTTGTCATAATAGCCAATAGATATAAGACAAAAGCACCAACAAATAATAGGTATTTTCGTTTGCCTGACTGTACATTTAAGGCAGATTGGAACGAAACCAATGAAATCATTAAAAAAGCCAAAGCTACCATTGTGGGAAATCCATACACACTATTTTGCCAAAAAACTGGCATTACCTGTAACAGAAGAGAAGCACTTAAAGCAGCAATGAAAGAGGAAGTTAATCGAAACACAAGAATAAACAAAGTAAGCGTAACAACGGCACTCGAAGTCAGGCTTGCAAAGGTCATCCAAGAAGGAATGTCTGGAGGTGAAATTAGATGGGACCTAATCAGAAAAGTCAGAACGTGATAATAGAATGGACACGAATTAATTGAATATTCCAAATCGTGAAATCCACTATAAGAGGCCTTAATACAGTCATTAGCCAACTTTGCTGCATCCACCTTACCAAAAGAGTCTGTCATGATAAATGGAATATGTATCGACAAATGAAAGATCACAAGAGCGATAAGAGTAAAAAATACATATAAATGATAATTTGGTTTATTCTGGGTCATAACAAAACTCAAAGTCCTTGCTGTTTGTTTTAATTAAGCGCCTGGCAATTACAATCTATGTCATACAACTATCAATTTCTCCTGCTTAACACATACTACCCTTCGGCAAAGGGTTTCCTGTACTAGAGATTTGAAAAACTACTCTATTTTGACATTCATTTCAAAAAAGATATTAGCTCTATTTTTCTATTCTCTACTATTTTCAAAATATCTTGATCTACTAAACCGTCCAATTCATCTTGCCAATTAAAGTTCCAATGAGAATATCTTTCCCAAGTTCTTCCATCACTGCGGGCAGCAGGATGGCACATGATCTCACTGATACCATCAACTCTTTTATTGAGAATATCCATTAAATTATCTTTGGTAAGATGGCCTCCATCTTTGAAACCGTAAAAATTATCAACGGAGTACTTTTTCATAATACCTTTTGAATAGTGGCAAAAACAATTTAATGCGATTTGTTGTAACAACCGAGGAATTTTCTTCAAATTAAGCAGATTACGCACTTCAATCTTCTCATTTGGATAACGGATGTATCGAATACCATACTCTTCCGCGAGCTCTATAGTCACTTTCAAGATTTTTGGTAACATATGGATATGTTGGTGACTATCTATATGAGTAATTTTGATACCTGAATCAAAAAGTTTCTCAATCTGTGCACGTAACTCCGATTTAATCTCTTTTTTTGAAATTCTCTGTAACAGATAATCTGAGAAAAAATGATACGATGTTTTCCTAAAGAGACAGTCATTATCTACTAATGTAGGAATCTGTCTCTTTGGTAAAACAGACTTCTCCTCAATTAATGTTAAATGAATCCCAACATCTATACCCGGATTATTCTTTATCAATTGTACCGCTTCAGAAAAAAACTCACCTGTAGGACTTAAAGAGGTAGAGGTAACAATCCCATTCTTATAGGCATGGATAATTCCACGATTTATTTCCGAAGTTAAACCGAAATCATCTGCATTAACAATTAGTTTTTGCATCACTTTCTGACTACCAAATAAAAAAAACATACGTTAGAATATTATGGATACATTTATTGTGATTTTTGCGAGTTTTCTTTGAAAACCCAAAACTTACCTATTGGGTATGACACTAGGAAAATCAGGACAATAACTGCTATAGATGCTACCCAATACGGATAACCAAAGAGACGTTTAACGACATAGGTTATCAAAACGCTGAGTCCAATATTAATTGCACGAGATACTGCAAACCTGCAAGCCATACCAAAATTCCCGGAACTAAGTCCAAAAGTAAAACGGACATGTCCAAAATATGCTACAAGGATTGCTGCTACTCGACTCAAGGCGGATGAAGACCAGAGTGGTAAATGCATGAAGTCAAGAAAATTACTCAGTAGTAAATATACGAACGCAGAGGAACCCCCAACCGATGCAAATCGTGTAAATTCATCTAATTTGTATCTTTTAGCTAAATTTTTTCCACGTTGAAGGTAGCTCAACCCCCAACATTTCTTCAAGCTCTCTATCATATCTGTGATACAGGGGCCATAATTCTGGTAATGATTCTCTGAAAAGTTTTTCATCTTTTTCAATACTTTTAAACATAATTAAGTTAAATATTTTATTGTCTCGTAATCCAGACACAACACCTACACTATTAGAGCTCTTTAACCGCTCACAAAGTTTGTAACCAGCAGCTATAATTGGAATTCGAGGGACCCTTAATCTATTGATTTTTTCACTGCTCAATTTGGATAGCTTCTCCTTATCTAATCCCAAAAAATCACATATTTTACCAATGTATTTTTGTGGGTTTTGCTTCAACTCATCATAAAAGAGTATAAGGATATTTTCTCTGGGGAAATGCTCATAGTAAGGTTTGAGCGTGTTGTAATAATCTCCATATAAGAAAACTTTAGGAACTTGGGCGTATTCAACAAAAGTCATCTTATTATATTCCTTTCTCGGAACATGAGTGTAAGTCAATTGTTCCCAGTAATAATTGCCAAATACCCTTTCTACAGGCTCTCTGATACTACAAATTATTTTAGCATCCTTGATATGTTTCTTTATCCTAGGTGCACATTCAGGGTGCAAATAATACTCCATGGAAAAATCACCAATTTGCAAATATTTGTCTGCATTCCCAAAAAAGCTTGCATACCAGTCAAGACCTTTATCATAGTTTCTGTTAAAGAAAAAGAGATCTTTAATTTTTGAAGGATATACCTGAGGATGTTTGGTCAATTGTTTATATATAAAGGTAGTCCCGGAGCGAGAAGCACCAATTACAAAAAAGGTAGGGAGTCTTTTATCCATGAGAAGTACTCTTATTGATCACAATTATTCTCTAAAGAAAAAACAAAGAAAATTAAAAAAAACTCGAGGCATGAAAATATTATATTCTCTGAACTGCTTCAATCGTAATGCTCAGTATCATATTTATTCGTAACGTCATCTTTTCCCGAAAAGCTAAAAACATCAGATGATGATGTTGAGGCCATCATCTTTTTGCTCAGTAATTCTTGCGATTCTATCCGTTCACTAATAATGAATCTTGGTCTATCTTGAACCTGCATGAGGATACGGCCAATATACTCACCAACAATTCCGATAAGTATAAAGAGAACCCCAAACAGAAACGTTATGACTACAGTCGTTGATGTCCAACCTGGGACTACGTCACCAGTAACAAACTTTACATAGAGAGCCTGCCCTAATCTAAAAAAGGCAAACAAACTTGTAAAAAGTCCCAAGAGAATTCCCACGCGCAATGGGACTAGAGAGAAGCTTGTAATTCCTGTCCATGCAAATTTGAACATCTTTCTTACACTATATTTACTTTCCCCCGAAAATCGATCTCCACAGTTAAATTCAACCTTAGAACTCTTATATCCCAACCATTCAACCAACCCCCTCAAAAAAAGAGCGCCCTCTTTAAATCGAACCAATTCATTAACAACTTGCCTATCCAATAATCGGTAATCAGCCATTCCTGCTGATAGATCCACACCACTTAAGATCGAAAATATTTTGTAAAATAATTTCGAAGTTACTTTCTTTCCCCAGGATACGTTTTCATTATCTTTTCTAACGGTATGAACGATTTTAGATCCTAAATGCCACTCTTGTAAAAGTTTTGGGATTAAGGATGGTGGATGTTGCAAATCAGCATCCATCGTTATCACCGCGCTCCCTTGAGCTGCTGAAAGACCAGCAAAAATAGCATACTGATGTCCAAAATTGCGTGATAGCCTTAAGCCTCTAACTCTCTTATCGTGTTTATATATTTCGCTAATAGTATCCCAACTTCTATCGGAACTACCGTCATCAACAAATATGATTTCCCAAATTAGCCCCCTCTCCAGGACCCTTACTAACTCTTCATACAGTTTCTTTATGTTACCTTCCTCATTAAAAATGGGAATAACAAATGAGAGTAAAGATTCTTTTTCTGATGAATTTATTATGTTTGTATCAATAGAATTCATATGCTTATATTGCATTCTCAAAGAATTTTTTGCCATATTCCCTTTTTTTGGTACTGGCAATATCATGCAATTCTCTGTTTGTAATGAATATCTCAGTTACAAAATTCTTAAAATGAAATAAAAGGAACGTCATAAAACTCTGGTATAAAATCACTGTCTAACTTTCTAAGGATTATTGTATGAATTTATTTAAATTTACGAATAGCTTTCATTAAATCTTCCGAGGTACCGACATCGAGACAATCTCGATCTGGAAATAGAACCCCTCTTACTTCTAAACCATCCACAATTGCTGCCTGGACAATGTCTCCGATAAAAATCTCTTCTGTTCCTACCGCTTGATTATCCTCTAGACGAGACTCCTCTCCCCTCTTCATTCTTGCTAAGTATGTATGCATAAAATGGGTAAAAGTAGGAGACCAAACTGCAATAATCCATGCATAGGAGAGTTGGCAACGAGGAGATTTTATCACAATTTCACGTACTTTTCCATCCTTGCTAAAATCAACCATGTCCCACTTATGAGGCTCTGAAACTGAAAATAGCCCCAATACAACATCCGCATCAAAAGTAAATTGACTTTCAAGCAACTTCGCAAAGGCATCATCTGGTTGAAAAAGTATATCAGGAAAGCCAAATACTACCATTGAATTCTTTACGAAATGGAATGCCTGATCTAGTGTATAGGGTACACCAAAAGGTAGTCCCAACAAAAGATAAGCTAAATTCATTTTTACTATTCCACCGTCACCAAAATAATCAAGAATGTCCCATTTTCCTTTACGTAAGATAATGTACGCTTGTTTAACACCTGCCAATTGCATCTTTTCCAACAAATAGTGACACACTACCTTAGGACGAAAACTATTGGCCTTGTCAATACTCCTAAACCCTATCGGAAACAATTCCTTACTACAAGGTAATGGAGCAATACGGTTTGCAAGTCCACCTGCCGGAATTAACCCAACAAGATTAAGATGATCATGTTTCTTAGTGTTCATCACGGTTCCTTAATTTTGAACTCGCACATAACTGCATTCACTACATTAACCAAAACTTTATGAAAACATTTTATTAACAAAAGTGCAATCCAAATACTATCAACTCTTTTTCATAGGTCTAATGAATAGTTCCGTCATTTCAGCACTCTGAGGTAAAGAGAGAGCATTGATTATGACCGAGGCAACATCTTCCGGTTGCATAAGACGTGTTGGTTCATAGGATCTGCCCTCTTCCTTAAAAATGGATGCTTGCATTGGGGTAGCCGTACGCCCAGGAAAAACACTTAACACACGCACACCATCTTTGTTTACTTCATCTCGAAGGCTATCAGCAACGGCTTTTAGGGCAAACTTGGTAGCAGCATATTGGCCCATATTTCTACCCGCTCTTAGACCTGCACTGGAGTTTACAAAAACTATTTGCCCATGGCCTGATCGAAGGAGAGGCAACAAATTCTGTGTTAGATAATAAGGTGCACGTACATTAGTCCTGAATTGCCAGTCAAAATCTTCGATTGCAGATGCCTCCAGTTTTCCCAGCGAAATTACACCTGCACAATGGACCAGTATATCAATTTGTCCAAAATCACTTCGCAACCTTTCTTTAAGTTTTTGAATATCTTCATCCAGAGTGAGATCAGACTTATAACACTTAAAATGTTGAGGGCTAACATTCGCATTCTTAGCTACCCAATAAAGAGTTTCTAAGTTACGTCCCACAAGACACACGGTTGAACCTTGGGCAGCAAGTCCAAAGGCAATGGCTCTGCCGATACCGCTGCTTCCTCCAGTAACAACTGCTGTTTGATTGCTCAAGATTGCCATGAAACTATACTTATTTTAAATCCTCACCAGGATGTTCCACTAATAAATCGTGCTTTACCAAAGCGTCAACGGCACATTTAATCGAGTCAAAACTCATTCCAGATCTTTCTGCAATGTCCATGAGAGAATAGTTTCCATCTGACAAATTCAATACCCATAATAGTGCCATTTGATCAACTATGGTATTGCTTCTTCCTCCCATTGCTGTATAGAGTCCCCTCTTACCCAACTGCGGTTCACATTTCGGGTTTTTATTGCGGTACCTTCTATTGTTTTCAAGTATATGTATCACTGATAGATATTTCGATAATGAGTCAGATAGATACTCAGGCCGTACAAAGTCAAAATTGTCAGCAGATGTATGATATTCAGGATATTTCCCATGTGGAGTTCTATGCAGACAACCTACCGGTAAGTTAAAGCCTGGTGAACAGTATTGTCTTTCATCATAACCATAAGGCGTAAAATCAACAATCTCATACGGTTTTCCAGATTCCTTCAAGACATGTTCAACAACTTTGTCAATTTCGGCATTACCAATTCGGCTTCTTTTATAGGTTGACTTTCCGGGATCACCTACACATGCAACAACCAGGCCATGTTTAATCCGAGAGAGATTTGGTTCGTTATCAGAAAGCCATGTAATAGAACCGATAGTACCCGGAACAAAGAGAATACGATATGAGTAACGAAGTGTGTATGAAGCTAGGTATTTCCCTAAGAGCGTTACAAGTGCAATCCCAGATAGATTGTCATTACAAAGTGAAGGATGGCATACGTGGCATGACAACAATATTTCATCTATTGTCTCCCCTTCAATATAAAATTCACCATACGTTAGGTTTCCATCTTCAAGTGATGAATCAATATAAACTTCATACTCTTCATCTTCCAGTTTCAAGAATTGGTTGTAACTTAAACAGAATCCCCAATTATTCTTATAATATGATGTTCTATAGGGTATCCAATCCGGATACTCAGGTATGGTAAAGAGATGCTCTTTTAATTCACCTAAAGATACTTTTTTCTTAACAGGTGCACTATAATTTAGAATATGCAAATTAGAGTTCTGAAAGTCTACAATCTTTTCACCCTTTATATTTTTAATGTACGCATCTCTGATATTCCACTCCTTTGGTACTGTCCAATCGAATACTTTTGTACCAGTTGGTACCTCATGTACGGTTAATGAAATATGCTTTTTCAGAATTTCAAATGTATTGCGCACCCCATCACCCGTAATACTCCGGCATATGGGATATAGCTCAGACATCAGCTGAAACATGTTTTCACCATGCTTGCTCGTGTCACCAATTGTTTGAAGAGGAGATTTTCTCATTTTCTAAAAAGATATATTCTACAAGTTAAAGTCGGGAAATTTTTCATCCTTTTCAGAAATGACAGTAGTTTCAATGGGCCATATAATCTTAAATGCAGGATCGTTCCAACGAACACCACTAGCAGATTCAGGAGCATAAAACTCGGACATTTGATAAAAGACCTCAGTATCTTTTTCTAGGGTAATAAAGCCATGTGCAAATCCTTCCGGGATATAAAGTATTTTTCTATTGTTTGCCGTTAACTCAATAGAATACCACTGTTTAAAAGTCTTGGAAAGAGGCCGTATATCTACAATTACATCGTAGATTGCACCCATAGTACATCGAACCAACCTTACCTCTTCATGGGGTACTTTTTGAAAATGCATTCCACGCAACGTTCCTCTCTTTTTGTTGAATGAAATATTACACTGTACCACTTTTGTATTTAAACTATGGGCCTCAAATTCTCTTTCACACCAGCTTCTCGCAAAAAATCCGCGTTCATCTTCTAATCTTTCCGGTTGAAGAGTAAAGGCACCTTTAAGTGTTGTTTCACAAAAAATCATAAAAATAATCGATTAAAAGAGATAACGGATTAATAACAAATAGGTGTATTTTGATTTAAGATGTATGTGTGAGGGGGGGGGAAAGGTCTCCATTTCCAACCCTCTTTACTATATTGTTCGTCGTTCATGTTGAGGATTTGTTCAATTTTCATGGCACTACACAGGACTAGTTTCTCCCAGATTACTCATTTATTAAAAAATCTCAATATCAGGTATCAATACCACAAACTTTCCTCCCCAATCTTTTATGTGAGCCATCTGTTCCATAATCTCGTCTTTAATATTCCAGGGCAGAATCAGCAAGTAATCAGGATTTGTCTCTTTAATTTTATCAGGACCAAAGATTGGAATATGCGTTCCTGGCAAAAAATGCCCTTGTTTATGTGGACTTCGGTCCACCGTGTAGTCAATAAAGTCGGTACGAATGCCACAAAAATTCAGTAAGGTATTCCCTTTAGCTGGTGCACCATAGCCAGCAATTGATTTCCCGTTTCTCTTTGTTTTCACAAAGAATTCTAGGATTTTCATTTTCGTTTCAATCACTCTTTTCCCAAATGAAAGATAGTGTTCCAATCGAAGAAATCCCTCTTTTTCTTCTCTATCTTTAAGTTCGAACACCTTTTTACTGATCTCTTTAGTTGTGTCAACGACATGTCTCGCATAAATTCTCAGAGACCCACCATGTGTAGGAAGTTCATCAACATCGAAAATAGTTAATCCATGCTCACGAAATACCTTTTCAACCGTAATAAAAGAAAAATATGAAAAGTGTTCATGGTAAATAGTATCAAATTGGTTTTCTTCCATTAAACGAAGCAGATGGGGAAACTCCATAGTTATAATTCCTTGGGGCTTAAGTAGGTGCTTCATTCCAGATACCAGATCATTTAAATCTGGTACATGAGCGAGAACATTGTTTCCCAAGAGAAGATCCGCTTGTTTACCCTCATTGACAAGTTCTTTCGCTGTCTGTATCCCAAAAAATTTAACAATCGTAGGTATCCCCGCATCCTGGGCAACTTTTGCTACATTCCCTGCCGGTTCTATTCCTAATACAGGTATCCCCCTCTCTTTGAAATATTGAAGCAGATAACCATCATTACTTGCAATTTCAACAACCTGGCTCTGGGCATTATAATTGAAACGTTTATTCATCAACTCAGTATAATCTTTAGCGTGTTTTAACCATGATTCTGAATAGGAAGAAAAATAGGCATAATCACCAAATATATCAGCCGGGGCTTCAAATTCAGGAAGTTGCACTAAATAGCATTTTTCACATACATACACACATAGTGGAAAATGGGGTTCCATCTGCTGAAGTTGTTCTACCTTGAGATATGAATTCGCCAACGGAGAGATACCTAAATCAGCAAATGTATAAGTTAATTGGTTGTTGCAAAATCGACATTTATTGTTTTCATTTATCATATTGTATTTGTTATTTTAAAAAGTTACCGTAAACACCTATTGATTATTTGACCATTCGAGATTGTTGGTAAGCAATCCTTTATCTTGCAGATCTGTTAAGACCATCAATCTCATAAATTTTGAATCGCGAAAATTAGTATTTGCAAAACCCATTGCCATTAAACCATCTTTCAACTCCTTTATCGATGTCATGAGATCCACCTGAGGTTGATGATTGGGAGCCATTTTCTTAAAAAGATCAAAACTTACTCTATAGGAACGATTGTCAGGTTGTGCATTTTCGTTAATAGAGACCTCCACACCAGGTATAATTTTTGCGACAGCCTCTGCCAAATCCTTGACTTGATAATTCCAATCATCACTACCAACATTTACAGCGAGAAATGCTCCTCCATTATTTATATCTCTGGATACTGCCCAATCAATTGCTCTTGCCATATCCTTAATATTAATGAGGGGCCTCCAAGGTGTTCCATCGCTGAGGATTGTAATCTTATTTGAAGCTACTGCACCTGCAACAAAATCATTTAATACTAAATCAAGTCTTAACCGCTCACTCATCCCACAAGCAGTAGAAAAACGGAGGCTGGTAACCTTAAATTCCTTGTCGGCTAATTTCACCAGGTCCTTCTCAGTCTTAATCTTAGATTTTGCATAGGCGGTTAGTGGATTAAGTGACGATTCCTCTGTCCTTGGCTTATCATCAGCGGAACCGTACATACTACAACTAGAAGCATAAACAAAAGCTTTTACTCCTACTTCTTTAGCACTCTTAGCCAACTCTATACTTGCACGATAATTTATATCATAGGTCACCTCCTCAAACTTCTTTCCCATCGGATCATTTGAAATTGCAGCTAAATGTACTACAGCATCGGTATCTACTAACATCTCTTTTGGAAAATTTCTCACATCAGCAAAGTATTGCACATCTACCCTACACTCAGGAAGTATTTCAGCGTTCGTTAAACAGTTTGCAAAAAACCCTCTATCAACCCCGACTAAAACCACACCAGGATAAGATGATCTCAATCTCTGAGCCACACTTGGACCAATATACCCCATATTCCCCGTAATTAATATTTTCATTATTGTACCCCTTTATTTCAATTTAAATGTGTTTGAATTTCTTTACAGATATATTGCGAAAATGGAAAAGAACTGGTAAAAGCAGGAGATACCGCATTTAAAACATGCATAGATCGATTGTCACCTTCTATGACAAAATCCATTTCTAATCTTTTTTCCTTGATATCCAACAGCTGTGCTCGAATTCCCGGTTTTCCCCACTTTTTATAATTTTCTTTTTTTATGTCAGTAACCAGCGCAGATGCTAGCGAAACCATCCGTGCACGAGAGTATTTTCTAATTTCTTCAAATGCAAGTCTTCTGAAATCAAAATTAGCGTAAGTAAAAAGTTTTGCCTGTCTCATAACAATATCTACAAGTTCAGAGAATTTAAAATTATCAAAGGCACTATACTGCTCACGCCAAAAAGCAGGAATAGCAGTCGGTCCTATTTTAGACTTTCCATCAACAGTCACTGTGAAGTGTACTCCTAAAAAGGGATTTCTCAAATCAGGTACGGGATAAATATTCGTGCGAAGATTGCCGGCAGGTTCATCCGAATATAAATAAAGCCCCTTAAAAGGCAAAATCCGATATCTTTCTGAAAAACCAAAATCTAAAGCTACTTTATCGGCATAAAGACCTGCAGCATTTACAAAATATCCTGTTTGGAACGTCTCCAAGGATGTCACAACACCTTGTACACCTCTTTTTATGTAAGAATTGTCACAGCGAATCTCAATTCCTTCATGTATCGCATCGTTCTTCAAAGCTTGTAAAACTTCGCCTATATCAACTGTAGATGTTGTAGGAGAAAATATTGCCCGTTCATACGTTTTTGCCCTTTTTTCGATTGATTTAGCCTCATCCTCCGACACCTCTTGCAATTCAATACCATTTATTTTCCCTCTCTTAAGTAATTCATCAAGAAAAACAAGATCGACTTTATCCTTCGCCACAACAAGTTTTCCACATTTGTTAATAGCAATATTTCGAGACTCACAATATTCGGTCAATAGTTTGTTGCCGAGTCGAGTAAATTTAGCTTTTAAACTATCCGGTGAATAGTAAA
This sequence comes from Candidatus Scalinduaceae bacterium, assembly GCA_965222815.1. Taxonomy (GTDB): domain Bacteria; phylum Planctomycetota; class Brocadiia; order Brocadiales; family Scalinduaceae; genus SCAELEC01. Next base: position 227,978 of record CBDCUS010000014.1, on the reverse strand, counting down.
AGCCTGCATGCAGAACTCCGCTATTTCTCCCACTTGCATGTAAACCACAATCTACTTCCTTTTCGATCAAGACAACTTTCGCATCTGAGTAAATCTTTTTCAACTCTCTGGCAATACTAATACCGATTATTCCGCCACCAATAATAAGAAAATCAGATTTTACCATTTTCAATCACCAGACCTTCCAATGAGCATTACCCGTACTCCAAAGTTCCTCTAGATACATTTTATCACGTAAAGTGTCCATCGGTTGCCAAAACCCGTTATGTTTAAAAGCAGACAACATACCCCCATGTGCCAATTTTTGCAATGGCTCCTGCTCCCAAACAGTCATATCATCAGTTATATAATCAAATACTTGAGGCTCCAACACAAAAAAACCACCATTAACCCACGCTCCTTCACCTTTAGGTTTTTCCTTAAAGTTAAAAATCTTATTCTGTTTATCCTTTAAATTTATGGCTCCAAACCGTCCAGGTGGTTGTACCGCTGTTAAAGTAGCTAGCGTTTTTTGTTCTTTATGAAAATCAACCAGCTGACTAATATTAACATCACTTACTCCATCACCATACGTAAGACAAAAAGTTTCATCTCCTAAATAATCTCTCACCTTCTTTATACGCCCACCCGTCATTGTCCTTTCACCAGTATCTATCAATGTGATCTTCCATGGTTCAGTACAGTTTTGATGGACTTTCACATTATTGTTACACAAATCGAAAGTAACATCAGACATATGTAGAGAGTAGGTGGCAAAATATTCTTTTATATAGTAGCCCTTGTAACCAAGACAAACAATGAAATCATTAATATCATAGGCAGAATAAATTTTCATAATATGCCAAAGAATGGGCTTTCCACCAATTTCCACCATTGGCTTCGGGCGTACTTCTGTTTCTTCAGACAGTCGAGTTCCAAAACCACCCGCTAGTAATACAACCTTCATAAAATTGTCTCCAAACTTTTTATTTTCTCAGAGGTTCATCCATCTTGATTAACATAAATAGGTTACGTACTATAAACAGGAATTAAACTAATTCCCCTACTTACCGATTGTAACACAAAATATAAACTATTCAGATTACTCTCATAAGTTAATATTATCTGGTTTTACAATGTTATCACACTTAAAACTTGGCACGATATCCTGAATTGCAGAGACCACTTCCTCTATCGCATTGTCGCGAACAATACGTTCAAGCTCCGCAATGTGATTGTTAAACTCCCCCAACGATGGGGTCTCAGGAATCGTCAACCAAAACTTTTCATGAAGCGTGCTCACCACCTGTTCCGATTTGTCAAACAGCTCTTCATACAACTTCTCACCTGGCCGAAGACCCGTAAACTCCATCTTAATCTCTTCGTGAGGTACAAAACCAGAAAGCCTTATCAGATTCTCCGCCAGCTCTACAATCTTTATCTGCTCTCCCATATCAAGCACCAGGATCTCTCCCCCCTTCCTCAGCGCTGCTGCCATGAGGACAAGCTGTATCGCCTCCGGTATCAACATAAAGAACCTCTTTATCTCCGGATGCGTTATCGTCAATGGCCCTCCCCGCTTCAACTGCTCCTCGAAGATCTTGATAACGCTTCCATTACTCCCCAGCACATTACCAAACCTCACGGTGGAAAATTTTGTATGGGAAAAGGCATTCATCGCTATCGTCAAAAACTCCGCTATCCGTTTTGTCGCCCCCATCGTACTTGTCGGATTCACCGCCTTATCCGATGAGATCAACACAAAACTCTCCGCGTTGTACTTGACCGCTGCCTCAATCACATTCTTTGTACCAAATACGTTGTTCTTTACCGCCTCCAGTGGATTCTGCTCCAACAGGGGAACATGCTTGTGTGCCGCTGCATGAAAGATAATCTGAGGCCCGTGTGTGGAGAAGACATACTCCAAATTTCTGGTATCAAGCATATCACCTATCACTGACGTAAAGTTCTTCTTGACCCTATCCTCTTCAAAACGGTTTAATTCATGATCTATCTGAAACAGACTGTTCTCATATCTCTCATAGAGTACCAAATGAGCAGGGTTATACTTAATCAACTGCCTGCACAGCTCAGACCCAATTGAACCGCCCGCACCCGTCACCATCACCGTCTTCCCCTGGATAAACTCCCTCACCGATTGGATGTCTGACCTCACCGGCTCTCGCTGGATGAGGTCTTCAAGCGATATCGGCTTCATGCGGGAAATCCCGTCCTGTTCGGTCAGATAGGAAAACAGCTCTTCCTCTTTAATATACCCGCTCTTAACCAGTATCGAACCTAACATCCCCCCCTCCTTCTTCTGTAAGGCCAGGGCCTCCTGTATCTGGGCTTCCGTTACCATGTTCGCATCGATTAACCGTTGTCCAAGCCTCGCTTCCACAGATATATTACCAACAAGGATGTCGTTTATCCCGGGAAGTTTCTTAATAGGGATGTTAAAGGGCTTACACTGATCGTAGATACTCTTAATCGTTTTACTCTCGGTTGAAGCCATTGATATCAAGACTTCATCGGGCTTCTGCTTCCTTATCACGCTAGCCAGGGTGCTTATCTGCCCAAAAATAGGAACACCGTGTATCTCAAGCCCCTTTTTGTAGGGGTCTTCGTCCATAAACCCGATCGGGATATATGATGACTTTGGGTTATTTTTCATCTCCCGGACAATCGCTTCACCGGCGGTCGTACCCACAATCAGGATCTTTTTTGCTAACGATTGAAAGTTTTGATATCTCTTAAAACAGACCCGGATCAAAAGCCTGGTCCCGCAAGAGATAAAGAGAATCAGCATCCACTCAAGCACGTACACTGAGAGTGGGTAAAAGGTATTCCCGAGAATATATCTGTTGATGATAAAGAATGAGACGCTTCCGATTGAAACGGTCCTGATAATACTGATCATGTCGCTGATACTTGAGTAGCGCCAGAGATCTTTATAGAGACCCGCCTGAAGATAAAGAATAAGACGGATAACCAGAAGGTAGGGAAGGGAAGCGAGCAGTTGCTCTACATAAGCAGGGGAAAGTGATGCCTCGAATCTCAGGAGAAAGGCCAGATAGTTTGCCAACACCACCTGCAGGATATGAATGGCGGTCACCACGACACGCCTATTCTTAATCAAAAAGCCTTTCAACACCTCAATTAGTTGATTCTCAATTATGTTCATATATTTTTAATGCAATTGTTGTAGTAAGAAAAAGACTTCGCCTTGAGTGTAAGATAAGCAATGAAATTAGAAGATGATTTGAACAAAGTTTTTTCATCTTGCATCTCTTATGAGGACATAGCTCCGCCCTCTCGCTTTCATCCTGAAAACATCCCCTAAATTTCTCAAGACAAAACTATTATCGAAAACATTATCGAAAATTAAAGCAATATATTTTTATATATTTATATCTTTCGTAGTATAATCATTTTACTATGAACACGCAAATATTACACCAATACCACTTTCTTATTGAGCATAAATAGGTAAGTATTAAATCAGTAGTCACTTACAAAAGTAATAATCAAAACAAAAAGAATATTTCTGATAGTGTTTGTATACAAACGTAGACATAATCATATATAAATTTCAAGTTTATCTTACTTCTCTGAAAATCGTAATCATTCCAATTGGTTCCAAACCCTCACTAACCACCATTATTGATGTTCAAAAACTGCTTCAAAAATTGAGAGGAATTCTTGTGAATTCAGCTACTTAAGGTAATTGCTGTTGCAATCTGTTGCGTAAACTTTCAACCAAAGAAAAAGGACTGTATCCAATTATACATCTACATCTCAACTCTACGCAAATGAAATGAAACAAATGTTTGAATTGACATTGCTCTCAGGGATAATTCTTACCTAACCGGAGTCATCCCTGACTTAAGGTTTTTGAGACAAAAGAACCGCAAAGAAAGCTGCATGGTTCACCGAAAATGACCAAAACTTGGAAATGATGAATTTTAATTGAACTCGCACTTATTTTTAGCTTTCACTCAGAATCATGGTAACTATTTAGGGGGGTGCTGAAAGGCAGTAAAACAAAGTGATACCAAGAATATTGTAGCACAGTATAAATATTGTACCACAACATTTGTATTTTCCAAGCGCATAATTTTTGATAAGTCAGATTACTACTTTACTAAAGAATCGGATGGTTACGTATCAGGTGGAGAATCTTATGGCATTTCAGCCAGATTCAAGATATGTTTGCTCACTTCTTCCGTCCAAAGATGACTGGTACTCATTTACACTCTTACATAAGTGCCACTTTTTCCTCCCGATTTTTTAACCAAATGCACCCCACTTATATTCATCGATCGATCGGCAGATTTACACATATCATAGATTGTAAGAGCACAAATTGTAACAGCAGTTAACGCTTCCATCTCTACTCCGGTTTTATCAGAAACTTTAATCTCAGATACAATCTCAATTGAGTCAAGATTGTTATGTGTATAATCAATCTTGACAGAACTCAGATTAAGAGGATGACACATCGGGATAAGGTCGGATGTTCTTTTTGCTGCCATTATTCCTGCTACACGAGCAACTTCAAGGACATCTCCTTTCGCAATTTGCTTGTCCATAATAAGTGAAAATGTTTCACGATTCATCGTAATCATTGCATGAGCAATTGCAACCCGTTCGGTTACTCTTTTTTCACCAACGTCCACCATCCTTGAAGCACCGCTTTCGTCTATATGCGTTAAACTAATCTTGTTCATAAATATTTTATAAAATGTTCCGTATGTAAACAACGTGAATAGAGATTCTCATCGATCGCCGGCTATTTTAAGCATCACGTATCAACCTCCGATTTGATGCATCACAGCACTGTTTTTTCCAGAATGAATAGCGGGTTTCATCATCGTCACTCGCATAAAGGCATTCGTCAACTGCTCTTCTAAGTCTGCTCTTTCCAAAGTATCTGAACGCAATAACTCTTTAATGTTGACCTCACCTCCACTCAGTAAGCATGATCTTAACATGCCATCTGATGTAAGCCTCACTCGATTACATTTGTCACAAAAAGGTTTGGAAACGGCTGAAATAAAACCCAAAGAGCCCAAGGCACCTTGAATTTTATAAATGGTTGCTGGTCCTCCACCAACCCTCTGCTTGGCAGGAACAAGCTCTCCAATTTCTTCAACACGCTGCCGTATCTCGGAAGATGGCATGAACCTCTCTTCATCAACCATGTTTTTCCATCCAGAAGCCATGAGTTCAATAAATCTCAACTCTACTCTTCTCTCGAATATATAACGAACAAAATCGTGAATCTCATCATCATTTTTTCCACGAATTACGACCACATTTACTTTCGTCCCGAGAAAACCTGCATCTAAAACCTCTTCTATACCATCAAGTACGCGCTGAAGACTACCCCCTCTCGTTATCTCGTCAAATCTGTCTGAACGTAATGTATCCAAACTTACATTAAACCTGGTCAAACCGTTCTTTTTCAAGATCTTTGCAAATTCCTTCAAAAAGGTCCCATTTGTCGTCATCGCTATGTCATTAACCCCATCAAGTTCCGCAATCCGTTTGACTAATGTTTCAATACCTTTTCTTACGAGCGGTTCACCACCCGTTAACCTAATCTTGTTAATACCGAGGTCAACACCATGTTTCACAACTTTCAGTATTTCTTCAAAGCTGAGAATCTCATCCTTCCTCAGTAGATTTGCTCCCTGTACCGGCATACAATATGTACATCTTAAATTGCATAGATCGGTAACTGATATTCTCATATAATTTATATTTCTTAAATTTTTATCAATCATAACGTTAAGCTCCCTCTGGCCGCTTATTGATCTTTTTTGTTATTTCATTAAAGGCAAACGAATAGTCAGAATCACTGCTTGCAGCGACGAACGCCTTCCCTTCGTCGCACTGTCTTGTGATCTGAGGATCTAGTGGAATCTTACCAAGAAATGGTACGCCCATTTTTTCCGCAATCTTTTCTCCACCCCCACTCTTAAATACATCGATCTCCCCATTACAATGAGGGCAGGTTAAAATGCTCATGTTTTCAACCAGTCCTATAACATTAATATCATTATCCCTGGCAAACAAAATTGCCTTTTGGGCATCTAATAGAGCAACATCCTGTGGAGTTGTTACAATGATTGCACCGTCAATTTTACCCAATAACTCAATTAACGTAATTGGTTCATTGCCTGTTCCCGGTGGTAAATCTACAAGCAAATAGTCGAGTTCTCCCCAGTTAATACTCCCTACTAACTCACACAAAAAATCATACTTCGCCGCATCTCTCCATGCAACAGGTTCATCAGGCCTTTCTATGAGAAATGATAGAGATACAACTTTCAAATTCTCACCGACAGATAACGGTTCAATACCAAGCTTATTACTCTTGAGTCTCCTCCCCTCAACTCCCAACATTTTTGGTATGTTGGGTCCATGTATGTCTGCATCACCAATCCCCACCTGGTACCCCAACTTTGATAAAAATACTCCGAGATTTGTTGTTACCGTACTCTTCCCCACACCTCCCTTATTACTCATGATCACGATCTTTTGACCGATCTTCGACATTCTATTGCCAATAGCCCATTTATTGTGTTCATGATGGTCTATCTTGCATTCTGAAATTTTTTCACACAATTCACACGTAAATGGCAAATTACATTCACTCACGAGCTAACTCCTTTCTGTTGCCAATTTCTCATGCACGGGAGTTACCTTTATGGCAATCGGCTGATTCACCGTATTGCAAACATTCTCACAAATACCACATCCCACACATTTTTCCTTATCAACTAATGGCCTGTTTTCATCTTGATAAATTGCTCCTGGTACTGGGCAACTTCTTACACAATGTTCACAAAACTGTGCCCCCCAAGCCATACAGTGTGACTCATTTATAGATGCCTTACCCATCTTAACATCACCCTTATCCTGAACCTCAACCAGGGCTCCCTCCTTACACGCCTTTATGCAAGGAAAACCCTCGCAGAGATAGCACGGTATCTCTTCCGGTAGGATCATAGGTGTTCCATCTGATATATCAAACTCTTCATTTACCCTTCGAATACTCTTGTGCGGACAAACCCTTATACATTCATCACATTTCGTACACAAAGAGAGAAACTCATTTTCAGCAACTGCTCCAGGTGGTCGTATAAAACATTTATTTTTTGAGAGCGTATTAGGCTTCTCTTGAGATGTAAAATCGATCTTGTTTTTTACAACCTCATGAATCTTATTACCCACAAAAGAGAAGCTCTCCTTAAAGAATTGCCTTCTCCCCTGGTCTATTATCTCATCCTTCATATGATACTACCTATTTTATTATAGACATACACAAAAAATCTTTCCTAACACTCACATCCTGCTCTTCCTGATGACTGACCGGACAGTTACTTCTATCTCACTCAGATGAGGATGCTTGCAAACATAAAGCATGATATAAAATTCCAATGGGCTCATGAATATTCCTCTTGCTCATGTGGCTCAATACTTATGATTTAAGATGATCATTAAACCAATACTCGCTACATTCAGAGAGAGGGCGATCTAAATAGAGCAATCCATCTGACATTGAAAAATTGTATGGGAATATCGGTAAACGTCTATCTATTTCAGATTTTATCTGTTCATAAACATCACTTGACTCCTCAGGTGACATACCCCGGCTTGTCTCATAAAAATAGCCAAGACTCAGATCGTCTCGCTTGGGATGTCCAATACTGGACAACCCGTACTTACCTGGATCTCTCATAATGGGGGCATGTTTTTCCAGTTCAAAGAGACAGACTAGACATGAAGCACCTTTTGATTGCATAAATTTATCATGAGACAGAACAAAATCAAGCGTTTCAAACGCCTCCGCACGGGTCTCAGAGGGAAAACCAACAATAACATACATATGAACGGCAATACCTAAATCGATACAAGAATCGATAATAGTTTTGGTAATTCCCGTCTCAGTTCCCTTCTCCATTAATGAGAGAATCCTCCTATTTGAAGATTCAAGACCATACACTAACTTAAGACAACCGGCTTCCATTACCTTCTGCAATGTTTCTCTCGTAAGCCCCTTATCAAAACGCACACCTGCCATCCACTTAATGTCACACTCCTCGTCGATCAATCGTGAACTCAGAGTATACAATTGCTTTACGGGCATACACTCATCACTGAAAAACATGTATTTAGTACCATATTTTTCTTTCAGCATAGTTACGTCTTCAATCAATAGTTCTATATCTCTCGACCTGAAACGTAAATTGTCCACATGGAGATTACAGAAAGTACACTTACGCCAGTAGCAACCTCTAGATGCCTGTAGTGGTAACACCCTCACCGGAGCTAGATATTTATCAAGATGAATACCATCGTAATCTGGAGTAGGGAGAGAATTTATATCCTCAATAAAAAATGGTTCATTCACGTATATTGTATCACTCTCCTTGAAAACAAGGTTTGGTACTTTATGAAAATCATGTTTACCGTCAATCTGTTCAATCAATCCGAGAAGTGCATGTTCACCCTCAAATACGATAAAACTATCAACTAGTTCAAAGAGTTTCTGGTTTTTCTTCAGATTGTCAATAAGTTTTGTGAAGACACTGCCCCCCATGGTTATGTGAATGTCTTTATACTTTCCTTTCAATAACCGAGCCATCGTAAAAGCAGGCATTACCTGTGAAGTCGCAGTAACTGAGATACCAACAAGACACCGTTCCTCTATTTGAAGCGAATCGAGGACGTGTCTCCTTAATAGGTCGCAATAGGGATTCTCTTGCTCGTCATTGACAGCCTGAAAAACCTCTTCCGTAGAATATACACTGTATCTCATTGAATTGTCGGCAATTGAAATCTCAGACGGATAGTATAGCATTCCAAATACCTGCAACCAGCGGTCAATTATCTTCCAACTCTCAGTATAATTATTTATATCATAAAAACCGGGTGATCTGAGCGTTTGTTTGGCCCATTCTACATTTTGAACTAAATTTTCATCCTCTATTACGTCTCGTGCCCACTCTAGTCTCGATACTATTTCACCCCTATGTTGTCCTATCCCAGAAGCCTCAATACAACTTTTCAACCTATTTACGATAACAGCATGGGTCTCTTTCACTTTATCTGACGAGAGTAACAGATCCATAATCTCAATATTAATGTCTCTAATAGATAAATTCTCTACCCCCTCTTTCTTAAGAAATGCCTGCAAAGAGGGGAGACTCAAAAACGGCTGAGATGGGATCCAAGAGGGTGGAAAAAGCAATAGTACCTGCAATCGGCAATCCTTAACAACAGTGTTCAAATAAATTCTATTTGCAGAGCAATCGCTCATGATTGACTGCAACATCTGTTTTAATGAAAAAAAGCCCCTAATTTGGAGTTAGGGGCTTTTTTTTAACAATAGTAAAGATGTAACCACTACTCAACAGAAGTAGTTCCACCGCCAAGATAGAGCTTCATGAACTTACTTTCGTTTGCAGGGGTAAATCCGGTTCGTGCCGGTTCCCATACACCTTTTGCACCGAGACCTCCATCTTCAGCCTTCGTGATCCTCACCAACGTCTCCTTAGGTGTAGTATTTACTACATGGTTATCGGCCTCACCACCATGCATATAGGCCATAGCCACCTTCTTTTTATGAAAGAGTGTATCCGTCTGATGCATCGGCATCAACCACGACCTAGTGATAGATTGTTGTGATCCATATCGAAAGTTTGCAAGATAACCGTCAGACGACATAGCCATTCCATCTTTCCTCGTCTCATGGGCCTTTACACTCTTCTCGGTTGCAACATAGGTACTATGTTTCATCATTGTAGTGTGATACGGATACGATGGATTGTATTTGGCTCTTACCATTAACCTAGCAACCTTATAAAAAGGATCGTTCGGTTTCCAACCCCTGTATGGTCGATCAACAGGATTTGCATCTACGTAGATATAATCACCATCGTTAATACCAAGGTCCTTTGCAGCCGCAGGGTTGATGTGAAGTTGATGTTCACCTGCACCGGGACTCCTCTTATCCATCCTGTATGGATCTCCAAAGTTGTTATTCCATATAAGGTTCCAATCCACCGTACTCCACTGAGAATGCACCCTATGCCTCGTCTTTGGAGTGACACAGTAGAAGCGATAACCCCTCTCCCACAGAGGATTTTTCGTCTTCTTCACCTCGTTCCAGGGCATCTTAATGTTCCTTACATGCCGCTCATCGGCACCCATATGACTCTTCGGGATACCGTAATCCTCCGGTCTTATATAAGGGTTAGTACTTACTATCACGTTTGGCAGATATGGTGTTGCCTCAACCGCCTCTCTGTGGCATACAAAGTTTTCACCATATTCAATTGCCTCAGGTATATCACAATAGGCATGAAGCCTACCGTCATCAGTAAAGAAAGGACGATCATAGACCACCTGTTCGTACATCGGTGTCCTCGGATAGGTACCAAAATTCATGAGTGCTCCACCTGGCACTCCATATTTACCAGCAATCATCTCATTAACATTGTACCCTCTTGTTGGAACACTCCCGTCAAAGAGTCTCTGCATATAGATTTCCGGTCTTCCCTCAAGCGCAAACTTCCAGTAATCTGCAAATCTCCCATCGCCAAGGATCTCACCCATCCTTTTTGCGAGCAAGGCGGGAACCATCACATCATCCTTTGTATCATGAAGTGGTTTAATACCCCCCTTCCAAACTTGTAGAAATGGGTTTGAACAGGAGCAGGTGACCTCATAGTGTTCAAACTCCATCCAGGAATTGACGGGGAATCCAACGTCTGCATACTGAATGGATGAGGTCATCATAATGTCGCTCGACATAATCAGGTCAATCCTTGGATTAACATTCTTGAACATCTCATAAACCCATTTAGCATTGTTGATCAGATTGACGTTATTAAACCACAGAACTTTGGTTGGAGTGTTATAGTGTGTCTCTCCGGTAAAGCTCTTTCTCCCAAACTTCGGTGTATTAACTATCAGAGGAGTATCACCATGGTTCCAGTACGCCACCTCTTCATCCATAGCATAGCTATGAGCATGTACATTCTTCCCATCTGCACGTGGATCGAGATTCATATCAAATGGGTCTTCTGCGATTATGCCCTTAAATCCTGGACCTGACCACTTCGATGCCTGAAAGTTACCGGCCTTATAGTTGCCAGCCCAAGTATGGGACCCAGATCCATGATAACCTATATTACCCGTTAACATTAAAGGCAGATAGGTTGCCCTGTTATGAAGGGTCGCATGGAAATAGTGATTAATACCTTCACCATAGTGTATAGCTGCCGGTTTAATGGTGGCAATGTCCTTGGCCAACCTTTCAAGCATATGAGGAGGAGAACCCGTTATATCCGCCGTTGTCTTAACATCAAAGTCTCTCAGATGTATCTTGTACATATCAAAGAGGGTCATCACCTCCACTTCCTTACCATCAACGGTCTTAACCTTAAAGGTACCTTCTAATGCAGGGTCAACCCCTTTAGCAACAAGCTTCTTACCAACATCTTCCCTCGTTATGGCCTTAAACTCCTTCGATTTTGTATCGTATACAACAAAATCCCCCAATTGTTCCCTCTGCTCTTTCTTCAAACCCTGAACCTTCTGACTGTATTCAAGATCCTGATATTTATAATCGTCAAAGAGCTCATCAGCCCTCAACCTCTTCAGCGTATCTGTCCTAACGAGCAGTGGGAAATCGGTAAACTTTTTGACAAAGTCTTCGTCATACCACTTATTATCAATCAGCACCTTGGTTAGACAGAGAAAGATTGATGTGTCTGAAGCACCAGTTCTACAAGGAATCCAGTAGTCAGCTTTGGTTGCAGATGGGCTGTACTCTGGTGTAATCACCACGAGCTTTCCACCCCTCTCCATTACCTCAGTCAACCAGTGTGCCTCAGGCATCTTGTTTTCAATCAGGTTTTTTCCTACCTGTATCAGCAACTTTGTATATCTGAGGTCCGCAAAATCGACATCGGACGCCTGTAAGCCGTGAACATAGGGATGGCCAGGGGCCTGGTCACCATGCCAGGTGTAATTTGAAAATCTTCTACCACCCATCGCCTTATCGGGCCCAACCCCTCTTACGTTTGCATCGAGAAGGGCTAACATATTGGAAAAACGATACATACCCATGTATTTTCCAATAACACCCAATAACCCCATACCACCACGGTTTTTAAAGCACCGGGTACCGGCACCGTTCCAATGCGTAAGCGTCTCAGGAGCATATTTGTCCCTTTCAAGAAGTCTCTTCTTCCCCTCCTCACCACTGTATGTCTTTGCAATGTGAATCATACCGCGAGCAACATAGTCCAGGATATCATCCCAGGACATCTTTAATTGCTCATCAGTACCCCTCGACGTAAACTTATATTTCTCTCGATTGTTCCAATCAAGCTCTGGAAAACCATCATCTGCCCACTCTTTCCACCCTTTTCTGAGAAGAGGATGTCTCAACCTGTGCGGACCATATACCCTTCTAAAGAAGGTATACCCCTTGAGACACATCCTCGGATTCCATGTCCTCTGCGGTTTCCTCCCCTGTATATCACCGTAATCCTGATGTTCATAGTCTTGTTCAACACGAATTACCACTCCATTCCTTACAAAGGCCCTCACCCTACACTGATGAGTATCATTGGGGGAACAACAAAACGCAAACGAGCGATCATAGCGATATTGGTCCCGGTATACATCTTCCCAACCCCTCTCAGGATAGGCATCGAGAGGGTTGTTCGCCTCGACCGCAGGCTTTAGCGATTTAAAGGCCAAGGCCCTCCTCGTTGGTATTGAAACAGCTGCAGTTACTCCTCCAGCAATCTTAATAAATGTCCTACGTGTAAGCTTCATTAACTCCCCTCCTTCTTATATATAATTATATTTTGCACATTCACCTACCATTTTCCTGCCTTAATTTTGTAATATTCGGCACATCTGGTACAAACACCATCATGTGGTTGCCAGTCTGGAAAGTCCTCTTTTAACACCTTAACTATATCTTCATCATTCGCTACCTCCTCAACCCAATCAAACGATGGGAAACCGCAGAGAGGACATGTTGTACCAGGAAGCGGTCCAATCTTCTTCATCTCCTCTTCACTCTCTCCCTGATCACTTTCAACTGCAGCCAAAGCCAGCACCTTATTAATATCTCTTGAGAGCTCAACAATCCTATCATGCGTTAACGGAACATCAGCCACCCAGAGTCTATTGAATATTTGTCCCCTGGCATCATCTGGAATTTTCTTAAAGAAGGAGTCAAACTCTCTCTTCCGGCTCTCCCGTGTGTCAAGGGTCTCTCTCTCCATCTTCTCCAATCGACCATCGACATAAATATCCCAGAAAAGTCGGTACCTATCCCGAATAATACGGTCCTCCATAGGTGAAGGATCAAAATCCTCAACACGATATCCAAAATCCTTGTCCATAATGTCAGAAACATGCATGAGCTCGTGCCTCATCACCTTGCAAATCTCGTAACCTTCAACAAATAGTTCAGGATAGAGCCGAATAATGACTTTCTTCCCTTCATCAACTACGTTTGATCCTTCGTTCTGCCGAGTTGTAGCCCTTCTTACATGTACCTCCTCTACCACCTCTTTAATGTTAGGAAACTCGGCAAACACCTCAGAAACAAAGCCTCCGTACCCTAACCGTTCAAAGAACTCGTTGTCAAGCTCCCTGAACTTCTTCGGTCTCATCTCCGGCTCAAGCTCATAAATGGCATCCCTTTTCTCATGGTACTCAGCATAGAGATCATATTCACCCCTCTTTTCCATCGCAGCCAAACCTTTGTACACTATATCGTCTACCAATTGCGAATCATATTGAATATCAAGCTCTTTTGTCTCTTTCTCTTCAACCTTAACCATACTCTTCCTCATCCATACAAGAGTCACATGCCATCGCGCTCTTACCTTCAAGCCTCTGCATATAATCGGGCTCATTTCCATGAGATGCGTCCACCTCTTCGGTGTTAATTTCTAGCTTCTCCATTTCAACATGGACAAATGCATTTGCCAATTTTGTCAGTTGTCGATAAAATTCCAGAGGTGATTTTTTCCAAACCGTTGTCGAAAAGGCAGATATCCACCTGCCAATGTGAGCCATCAAGAACTTCTTTTTACCAGCTAGGCATAGGTCAAACTCCTCTTCCCCATGTTGGTTTTCAATGGCATACGCAAGCTTATACGTCAGAAAATGCAAAAACTCAAGTTCCACTGCAACATGGTCCCACCTGCTCGTTGAGTCTCCCTCGGCAATCTCAAGACCATATGCCTTGTAAAAACCAGAGATGTCGGCAAGATCTTGAGTCTGTTGCCATATATGAGAACCGCTAAAATACATCTCAAATGGCGGACAGTCCATTGCAACAGTAGCGCTCCCAAAAGTCGATCGGTAGCCCTGAGCCAATGTATCAACGTTACTGTTCTGAAGCTCGTACTTCAGCGATCGAAACGTTTCGGACAACTCACCGTTTCCACTTTTACCAAGGCAGCTCTCAACCTCACCCAAATACTCTTCATTCGTGACAAGTTCAAAGGTCTTTTTATCAAACTCGAAAAGACAAGTTGAGAGAAACTGATACACCTGACTTACCGCCAACAACTCTTCCACTTCTTGTGTTTTGTTTTTATCCATAAATAAATTCACTCCAGATGTAACTATCACTTCACATGTTTAAAATAGTCTTGTATATCTCTTGACTTCATATACCCTATCACATATTCATCAGTCGTAGTAGCGAGACTGCCATCATACCAAGCCCCTGACCGTACCGTGTAATTTTCAAAGCAGTTGCGACAAACGCCATCAGTTTGGGTCCAGCTAGGAAAATCTGCCTGTATAAGCCCAATAGTATCGCTGTCCATAGCGCCATTATCGAGCCAAAAGTATGTAGGAAAATCACATAATGGGCAGGGACTATGATATTTATCTGCACTTAAATTAGCCGGTGTTCGGTGATGCAACCTTGATTGACCTTCGGCCTCCTGTATACGATTAACCCACCCTTTTTCCCCCTCAATCCAGTAGATATCAGAATGTTTCGGAGTACCGTTTTTTGCCTCGTCCGCAGGGAGTTCCTCAAAAGAGTTCCAGTGGATATTCCCCGTATTCCTCTGATGATATTTCGCATCGGTCGCAGGCTTAAATGCCTCAAAACCACCTTTCCACTCCTCAGCTACAGAATTCCTGGAACATACGCCAGCAAAACAGATTGCCACAAAAGCAAATGCTATAAACAATCCAATATGTTTTGGATACCTCATTTCCTATTATCCTCCATTATCTCAAAACTCAAAATATCAGTTCAATTATGACCATTAGTATGTAATCATCCTCTTCTCATCGCTCTCCCAGGTAGGCTCCTCAACCTGAACCCTCACCATCTCAGTACCGTCCGATGCGAAACCGATAACCGTATCATTGTATACCTCGACCTTCCTACCATGCACCTCAGCTTCATAAATCTTCTTCCCATCCTCAATTTCAAATCTTGCAAACATGGTCTGTGTTGTCCTGAACAACTGCAGCACAGCCATCAATTCCCTTGAAGGGGCTGCATACTTTTCAAGCGCCTCATCCACACCCGGGCCAAACATCTGTCGCAAGTAGCTCCTCGGTGCCCATCTGGGTGGTATGTAATAGACGTTCGGCTCCGTACCAAACTGAGGATACAGAGGTAAGGCGACTTTGTGAATGTGGATCAACCAGTCCATCGGATTCTTTGGATCCGGCTTTGTGTAGTCTCCTGATAAGAGACCATTGAGTCTGATCTTTCCTACACAGGCGGCCATACACCTCGCCTCCATCCTTCTCCCTTTCGTAATAGGGTCCTTACCCTCAACGCGAGGATAGCAGGCGATACACTTCTCTGAAATACGCGTTTCACCCCTGTACATCGGTTTTTTGTACGGACACTGCTCTACACACTTCCTGTATCCCCTGCAACGTTTCTGGTCTATCAAGACAATTCCGTCCTCTTTTCGTTTATAGATCGCCTTCCTTGGGCAAGCCGCGAGACAGGCTGGATAGGTACAGTGGTTGCAGATTCTCTGAAGATAGAAAAACCATCTCTTGTGCTCGGGAAGCTCGGAGGACTCATTTGCCGCTCCCGTCTCATAGTTTGTCTTCTCACTTGAAGCGGTATCTTCATAAATGTTTGGAAATCTCCACTCTTTATCATCAGGTATATAACCTACCGCCTGCTGATTGAGACCCTTCGTTTGGGCCAATTCAAAGATTGTGTCGCTATTGTAGAGCCCATAAGGCGCAGTAATATCGTCTTTGTCTTCATCAGATGTAAACCACTCCATAGGATTATTACCGTTATCCCAGAGCAGCTGCAATATTTTATGATCCCAAAATTGCGGATACCCACCATAGGGTTTCGTCTCCACATTGTTCCACCACATATACTCCTGCCCCTTACTGTAAGTCCACGTACTTTTATGGGCCATAGTACAGGTCTGACAGGCGATACATCTATTAATATTGAAGACAGCTGCAAATTGCTGTTTCGGCCTTGACTCAAAATATGGATACTCCATCTTTCTCCCAAGATGCCAATTGTGAACAAGCGTCATTATTCCCCTCCTTAAAATCTATAATTTTTCGTCCATCATTTTTTATTTTTGAACACCTTATTATTCCGGATATTTCACCGTTTCAAGCTTAATTGGATTCCATCTCGCGCTAATCGACTTTTGCCCGTTTCTGTCACCCTCTTCACCGTTCCAAACCGCTACGTTAAAAAAGGTCTCCACGCCAGGTATAAATTGAACATCGTTTGTATCTGCGGTAATCAAACTCCTATACATTGTCACATTCCATCCGCTATTTTCCCAACTCCCAGTTCCCTGTACATCTTGGTGATCCTGAGTAGTCAGTGTGCTAAAACCGATAGCGTTTAGATCTTCCACCGTTGTTCCTTTATTTGGTTGCGAAAGCATGTTTCCCGCAGCCCTACCACCCGAGATAAGGGGTATGCTGTGATACTCCTGATCATGAAAATGCAGTGGATGAGTATGGAAATCATAATCGGTAAACATATCAGGATACTGATCCTCCATATGTTCAAATCCGCACTCAGAATCCAACTCTCTTTCCCAATCAGCTTTCCAGTGCCATATATTTACCGGCTTGCCTCTGTCACCCATCCTTGGGCTAAATGGAGTATCCGGCGAAATAGTAACGATATCTAAGGGAAACATCATACCCACAGCATCACGATAGAGATGATCGGCAATAACCCTATCATTCTTTGTTTTATCGCTCCAGCTGAAATTAAAAAATATTTTGTCACCGTTATGCACCCCTCTCACCTCGATAGCACTTACAGAACCTCCACCGTTTGGAAAAGCCTTATCTTGCATCTGCAACTCAACCTTGAGAGGCTCGGCTTGCTTAAATGCCTGGTCAATAGAATCGAGATCCGCATTTATATATTTAACGATAAGCGCTTTCTCCCTGGGTATGTTTTCTTCCACAGTAGCTTCTGTTTCCTGCGAAAAAGCTTTATTATTTGAAGCTAGCACTAGCATTACACCAGCACACACAAAAATGACAGATTTAAATAACACTTTATTTAACATAATCAGTATACCCCTCCCCCCAAATTCATAACAGTTAAGTTTAATCCAAATAAAAAGGCCAATTAAATGTGTTATATCAAATTACCAAAAAATTAACAATAACGCAAACATAAAAAACAAACTTTCTATTAAAGTTGATGCTGAATGAAACAGCTAACTGGTCCCGAAAACCGTAGGTTAAATTTGGGGAAATGAGCAATTAATATGCCATTAAGACTAGTTATAATTCACGCTATAACTAGTCTTTATCTTAACCTTTTCTTTTGTAACTACTAAGAGTTATTCAATAAATATCTCCTCAACTCTCATGTCAAGAAAGAAGCAACCCCAGCTGTGACACATTGTCAAAAAACATACATTACAGAGCATGTTGCGCGACATTTTGTCCTTTCTCATAAGGATTCAATTTTTGTTTCAAGATAATTTACCCTCTACATATAATAAATAGTTAAGATTACTACAATTTCAATAGAAAAAAAACGGGCAGGAAAGATTCTCAAATTTGACACAGGGAGGTGATAAAGAATTTCAAACGTTATTATCTTCGGGGAAAAATCGAACCTTCATGGAGAACACAATAGATTTGCGTCAGCCATGTCATTGACAAGAAAAAACTACTGTTCAAGCACCCTCTCCAATTCACTTAACGTAGTAATTCCCTTGACCATCTTATCAACACCATCGCTCCAAAACGTTCTCATACCATTTTCAATGGCTTCCTGCTCAATGATATTCGAGCTATCATGGTTAATAATCCGTTTTCTGATAGCATCATTTACAACGAGTAACTCTGAAACGGCCACCCTCCCCGCATACCCGGTATTACCACACTCTTCACAACCATTTGCTTTATAGATTGTACTCTCTTCGGGCACTCCCATTTTCACTTTAGTATCTCTATCCATAGAGTGCTCAACCTTACAGACACACAGTTTTCTTAGAAGTCTTTGAGCAAGGACCGCAATAACACAAGTGGAAATTAAATAGTCCTCAACTCCCATGTCAAGTAACCGACCAAAAGTAGAAGCGCAGTCGTTGGTATGGAGTGTCGAGAGAACAAGATGCCCGGTTAACGCTGATTGTATAGAGATACTTGCCGTATCTTTGTCCCTTATTTCACCAACAAGGATTACATCTGGATCATGTCTTAAGATAGAGCGGAGACCCGCAGCAAAACTGAGGTCTATCTTCTGATTAACCTGTATCTGATTAACACCTTCAATACTATACTCCACAGGATCCTCGATAGTTACTATTTTTAATGAAGGTGATATAATCTCTTTGAGTGCGGCATAGAGTGTTGTTGTCTTCCCGCTACCCGTAGGACCGGTAACCAGTATCATCCCCTCCGGTTTTTTTATAAGTTTTTTTAATAATTCCAGGATAGAGCCTTCGAAACCGAGCTTTAACAAATCCAGCGACACATTTGACTTGTCCAGGATACGAAGTACAATACCCTCACCATACAACATTGGAATTACCGATACCCTTACATCTATTTCCCTCCCGCCAACCTTTAACCGTATCCTCCCATCTTGAGGAAGTCTCTTCTCGGCAATATTCAAGTTTGACATTATCTTAATTCGATTAACCGTAGCAAAATAGAGGTCACGGGTTGGTGGAGGATAGTCTCTTAGGACACCATCTAGTCGATACCGCAGTCTCGGCTGGTTTTCAAACATCTCAATGTGTATATCACTAGAGCCAATCTCCAGAGCCTTATTGAGGATATTATTCACCAACCTTACTACAGGGGCTTCGAGTGCCAGGTCTTTTAATTTCTCTAAATCATCAGCAACTTCCGATTCCAATCCATACGCAACATCATCTCCCTCCTCAGTACTATACACCTCTTCAATAGCGGTTATGATATCTTTTTCACAGCCTATAAAGATATTTAATTGCTTCTGAGTCGAAGTTTCTATCAGTTCTATGAGCGAACGGTCTGAAGGATCGGCTAGCACAATATCAACAAAACCGTTATGTTGTTTTAGGGGTAAAATCCTATTAGATGAGAGAAATGTTATTGGCAGGAAGTCAATTACTTCAAACTTCTCTCCCCTCTTCATTTCCCAGACAGGCAGGTTAAATAGCGTCCCAAAAGAGTCCCGCAAATCCTCCTCTGAGATAATTCCAAGGTTCAATAATATCCGGTCAACCCTTTCATGGGTCTCCTTTTGGAGATGTCTCACTTTTTCGACATCCGCTTCGGATATCTTGTCAGTTTCTAAGATCACATTGAGGAGTTTCTCTTCTAATCCAACCATTTCAACTTTTTTACAAGTTTAAGGCATATTACAAACACATGGTCGTACTTGCATCTGACCCTCTCTAACATACAACCCGGAGGGAAGTGGGTTTATCATCTTTTACTCCCAACTTACAACATCAGCACCCTCACCGGTGCCACCATCGCTACCATCAGCCCCGAAGGAGAGTAAATCGTAGTCTCCGTGTTCACCCGGAGATTTATAGACGTAATCTGCCCCCCATGGATCTTTTGGTATCACACTCTTTTTCAAATAGGGACCGTTCCAATTCGTTGTTCCATCAGATTTTGTAAGCAAAGCGTTTAGACCTGATTCTTGTGAAGGATATTTCCCCGTATCCAACCGGTACATGTCCAGGGCCGTAGAGAACAGTTCAATTTGTGCCTTTGCTGCTGTCTGTTTCGATGTCCCAACCTTGCCTATCAGTTTTGGAACAATAAATGCCGCTAGTAATCCGATAATGACCATCACGATTAAGAGTTCGATCAAGGTAAATCCGCTGTTACCTGTTTGTCTCACTTTTCTTCTCTTTTTTTCCATGTCTCACATATCCCCTCTCAAATAAAAATAATTAGAGTAGACCTCCTGCCTTTGAGTGTATAGCAAAATAGATTCCTAGTCAATATACTTTTCTCGTGCTCCTGTGTAAATGTGTACGAACGTTAACATACACATAAGAGACTCATTTTTTGCGCATTCTCTCTATTTTTTTAAAAAGACGAAGAAAAATTCTTTGCCATCTCTATTCGTTTTCCTATTGGCGGGTGGTCATAAAAAAGCAACTCAACAATTCTCTTGGGATACCTATCCGCAAGGTTTTGATCTGCCAGTTTGTCCATCGTTGAAATGAAGGCTTCAGGATTCTCTGTCTTTTTTATCGCATATGTGTCACACTCCCGCTCCCACCTCCTACTACAAGCATTCTGGATTGGTAAGAAGATAAAACCAAAAACGGAAAATACTATACAGAGAAGAGGAAATACTGCAATATCAGAGATCGACTGAAACCCAAAAAACGTTAGTATATTTACCACAACAAAATGACAAGATGCAAATGCACCAAAGCTCGTAATAACCCCAATAGTTAATAGTTTCCATATATGGTGATAGACATGGTGACCTAATTCGTGTGCAAATACGGAATTTATCTCTTCAACCGTATAGGAATCAAGAAGAGTATCCCCCAGGAGCACCCTCCTCGTACTACCAAAACCAGCAAGTGCGGCATTCGCCTTCTTCGTATTTTTACTGAGATTAATTTTGTACACCCCTTCAATAGTTATTCCCGTTCCTTCCGAGAGTTTGGTGAGCCCCTCTTTCACATCCTGTCTCTCAATGGGTACAATTTTGTAAAAGAGGGGAAAGATCAGAACTGGTGCAAGCTTTGCCATAATAATCGAGAAAAAAATCCAAACAGTTGCAGTAAATACCCACCAAAAATCGGGAAAATTTCTCAGGAAGAGGTACATTACCTCTCCCAAAAAAATAAAGAGTGCGCAGGAGAGGAGAAATTTTTTGAGATCCTCCCAAACCCATCCCAGAAACGTCTGGTTAGATAATTTAAAGAGATGCTCAAGGATGAACCCGCTATAGAAACGAAGGGGCAGTGTGAAAAGTTCAAGGAAAAGGATGAATAAAAAGAGGTAAAAGGCGATCAGAAGAAACTGGTTAGTCGTAACCAACATGAGATAGTATTTTAGGAAGTTTGAACCTATCAGTGCCATACATATCAGATAGAGAAACGTAACACAAACACTTGATACCGTTGATATCTTTTTCTGTGCAGAATATCTCTTAGATTGATGTGCGGTCTGCTCTTTTACGTCATCTGACATATCACTCTCTCATTGTGTGTAAATTTTTTACTATACGGATAAACCATCTTTTAAAAACTCGTTCACCTCTTGCAGATTGGGTATTGCGGTTCTGCCCCCAATACCCCTACATTTCAGGGCCGCAGTAGCCGAGGCAAATTGCACAACTCTCTTCAACTCCCAGTTATGAAGTATGCCATAGATAAAGGCCCCATGAAAGACATCTCCGCATCCTGTCGTATCAATAACCTTAACCTTGAACGCTGGTTTGCGGAAGCACTCACTTTCGGTAACCGTAAGGCACCCCTTATCACCAAGTGTAACAATAACCACTCGGGGTCCAAGCTTTAACAACTCTCTCGCCGCCTCTTCTGTTCCACCTCTCCTAAAAAATTGGGACACAAAGTCTTCTGATGCTATATAGTAATCGGCTAGTGCTGCTACTTCCAGTGAACCTTCTCTAAAACTGCCTGCGTCCACAACTACTGGAACTCTTGCATTGCGAGCGCACTTTGCCGCCTCTAGAGACCCTTCAACCATAAGCTCATCCAAGTGTAGAACTCGGGCACTCCTGATCAGATCCTTATTGATCTCACCCGGTTTAAATGGCGAGACTGTCGCCTTTGACCAAAAAATGGTCCTTTCACCACTCTTTTTTTCTATTGGGATAAATGCAAATTGGGACCTTTTTCCCTCTTCAACTACAATATAGTCTATATTTACCCCCTCTTCACGCAAGCTCTCTTGAATAAGATTGCCAAAGTAGTCGTCCGAGATTTTGCCAATGAACGTGGTAGAGATTCCCAATCTTGAAAGGGTAACCAGCGCTGTAGCAACCGGCCCTCCCCCCTGAATGGTAAGATCGGCTACCTCTCTCTTCATATTGACGCTCGGATACTCTTCAACCCTTCCCAGGTAATCAACACAGCACTGCCCTAATCCAACTACATCATATCTCATACGGTTAAGAAATTTTTACGTCGTTGAATATTTCTCTTTTTTTATTTAACATTGTCCGGTTAGGGTTTTACAAGTGCTCCTTATTGCACCAAAGCTGCCTTTCCTGCATATTTCATAACGGGCAAACTATACCCATCACAAATTGGTTTTCGGTTTTCAGAACCCTATTTCACATGAAATTTAGACTTTTCTCAATCACAAAATCCTCGGCTTAGCATCTCTAAGCCTCTGGTTTTGTTCAATCGAAAAATCAAAATTTCAAGCAAACTCCTACCCAGAAATTCCGAAAACCATTTTGCAATAGGTATAAGGCAATTTTTAAAATTTAATGAACCGCATTACTCTTCTCTAATTTAAGACCTAGGTCCTTTATCATTTGCAAATCACCCTCTGGAGTTTTCCCCTTTGTAGTAAGATAGTTACCGATCATAGTGCTGTTTGCACCGGCATAAAAGATCCAACTCTGCAAATCACGTAAATTTTTCTCCCTCCCCCCCGCAACCTTAATCTCCTTGTCCGGAAATATAAAGCGAAAGACCGCAATAACCTGGAGAATCTTCATCGGAGCTAGTGATTTTTCCAAAGAGAGGGGGGTACCCGCTACCGGATTAAGAAAATTAAGCGGAATCGCGTCTACATCAAGTTCCTTTAATGCAAAGGCCAAATCCAATCTATCCTTATCACCCTCTCCTACCCCAAAGATTCCGCCACTACAGATTGCTATACCGGCCCTTTTAGCAATCTTGATAGTTTCGACGCGATCTTTATAGGAGTGGGTTGTACATAAATTCGGATAAAAGTCCTCCGATGTCTCAAGATTATGGTTAACCATCTCTACCCCACTGTCTACAAGCTTGGCAGCCATCTTGTCGTTAATAACTCCAACAGAGGTGTGTATGGGAACTCCCTCTTCCCTTGACAACTCAGAAATATAACCGCACATCGTATCAAAATCTTTACTCTCCTCAAGACTATAACCGCTTGTAACGGCACCGATACTGTCCGCTTTTAATCTCTGTCCGTGTTCAAGCGCTACTGAAAATTCCTCTTTTTTCATCAGAGGAAAGCTTGATATATCAGTTTTATATCGATTTGACTGTGAACAGAATGTACAGTCCTCAGTACACCGTCCCTGTTTTACGCTTATTATTGAACAGTAGCTGATAACATTCTGAAACGAATGGTAGCGAATACGATTCGCCCAATAAAATAGGTCGTAAATCTCATTCCCCTCTAACATCATCAAGAAATAGGCATCATCATAAGAGATCTCTTTGTCCCACATTGACCTCTCCGCAATTTTTTGAATCTTACCATTCATAGTTTTCAAAGCACCATAATAAAAATTTCACAATACAAATCTACTACTCTTACACGGAACCTCACGGAATGAGTTATTAGTGTGGAGCAGATTCCCGTTTACTTCTTAACTGCAGCTCTCTATAGTTCTTGCTAATTGTATCCCAAACAATCTCCGGCCGATCAGAACTTATATAAGACATACACGCACCTGCATCAAAACACCAGCTGGCCATATTCCTAACACCCGAATCAAAGGCTTTTCTAATAGCAGTTGCAACCTCAGGTTCTCTCCCTTCTGAAACTCTAAAACCTTGAATCCAGATTTGGGCCTCCTTATGGTACATCTCACAAAGACGTACGACCTCCTTCGAAATCCTTCCAACAAAATCTTCGACCTCTTTTTCATAACAGATCCAATACGGATCACTCCCAAAAATATCTATGTTCTCCATCTTTGCAATCTTATCCCATTGATAAAGCCCATACTTAGGTTCAGGCATGGGCAGTACGCAAACAGAATTCCTTAAACCCTGTTTTGCAGAAGAATTAGATAAAAACTCTATAAATTTCACGATCGTCTCTTGCCGAAACTCTTTAACATCTTCTGAAAAGTCAACGGGCATTTCATAACCATACGTATCTCGAAAAAGATCTTTACAGGTAAGACATGAGCAACCCCATACAATCTTTTCCTTACCAAAAAGGTCTGACAACTCCCCATAATAGAGATGGGGTTCATCCCAAAAGACCCCATCAGCTCCTGTTTGAGCGGCAAGTTCTATCCACTGCAGCATCTTATCTCGAAAAGATTGTGCATTTAAACACGCCTTATTAACCTTCATCTCCCCTTCCACAAAATTTAACCTCTGCCTCGAATCGGGAAACAATTTAACAAAGGTAGAAAACGATTCGCCACCAAAAACCCTCCCTACTCCCCAGGGATCCAGAAACACTTCCAGACCCAACTCCCTGCTCACCTTCACAATATCAATCATATTGCGGGGATGATAGGCAACATCGTGTTCACTCATTGTATGTACAACAAAGTTGCACCCGTCACGAACCATTTTTGCCATGTCCTCCCTCACATGCCGTAATATCCTGCTTCCAAAATAACTAGCTCCAAGTTTCATGAAAAAAGTGACCCTTTCATCTTAGCAATACAGATGCTGGTTTCAACGGAACACATGTATAAATGAATAGAGATAATTATAAGAGTTAGAGGGACAAAAACAATGAGAAAATCGGATTACAATAACCCATGAACCCCTTCATTGCTTTCCCGTTTTATGTAGGATACGGGATGAGCAGCAATATGGGAATGGTTCTGATCCAGGAGAGGCCATGGGTAGCACCGCAATCACAGTTCCCAAGCCACCAACCTGCTTTTTGCGGAGTAACAAAACATCTTATTCTCCATTTTTAACACCCCATCACCAGGAAAATTTCACTTGAATTACCTATACTCTTCTGATATAAGAAAATTTGAAGGCTCTGCAGTGTTCGTGCTTGAAGTAAATATCTTTGTAACCTAGAAATGTTATCTGGGAACCTCTATTTGTTAACTCTTTTCCTTCTGTCAAAGAAGAGAGTGGTTAATAATCGGTGCCCCCCTTGAAAAAGGGTCACAAGATAGATCTTCTCACGGCACAAGGTGGAGCCTTTTTTCGTATCACCCACTCACATCCCCTCCATAACACCTTACCAACCCTGCATCAGCGTTTACATTATTCAATCAAGTAAACATGTTGTAAAGATCAGCGATCATCTCCAATATTGATATCTTCATTCAGGAAGAGTGGCCTGCTGTAACCGTTCTTAGTGAGCTGAACAAACCATAACATTCATGGATATCGCATACAGAGTCAGGGGAATTTACAAACTGACATAGGGAGTTAGCGACTAGTTGAACTCTCACGCTAAACATTCGCGATACGATACATTCCTGGGAATACCATTTACGGGTAATCGAGACAATCTCCCCGAACATAAAGGTATCAATTAAGGCATGCACAAATGAGAAACGATGACACGTATCGTGTGATATCAATTCACACCTTTCGGCAAAATCCTTAGGTCCATATTATGCGTAACTTGGGCGAACCAGGACCGAACAGGAGTAAAAAACTACCTGTCTGCGTGCGACGCACAGGAAGGCAAATATCAAATCACAAACAACAAACAAATTACAAATCCCAATGTTCACCTGCCTGTCGGCAGACAGAAATGATCAAAACCAGTCTGCTCGCCCTGTTCAATATATATCCCGGTAATTTAATTTATCTTAAAAAACTACTTCTGAAAGTTGTTGTAATGACTTCATTAAAAATGATTTAACAGGGTAAAGAATTTTGAATTTGTTCGCCCGTCAGAATGCTCGTCGCCCGCCCGACCTATAGGCCGGTTGAACCAGATGTCCTGAATTTTTGTTTAAATGATTATTTTGCCAGAGCTTGTCCCAACATGCCCGGTAAAATTTTCTAATTAAGGTGTTGAAAGCATGTTATTAAATAACTAACTGTTGTGAGCACCACGAATAAAATTTTTCTCACAGAATAAATTCGGAGCAGGGAGTGGTCAAAATATTTTTGCTAATTGCCTAAACTGCTCCCATTTTTTTTATATCCTGAGCAATAAACTCATCAGCAGCATAGGGCCCCCATGTACCGGCCCGATAGAGATGAATATGGGGAGTCTCTTCATTCTTCCACCCATCAAGAACACCATCAACAAGTGTCCAGGCCGCCTCTACCTCATCCTGCCGGATAAAGAGTGTACTATCGCCAAATATTGCGTCCAAAATTAATCGTTCATACGCCGCAGGAGGTTCCGTATCAAAGACCTTGTCATAACAAAACTCCATATCTGTAGGTTGTAACACCATCTTTGGTCCGGGTACCTTCATACCTATCGACAATCGAATACCCTCATTTGGTTGAACACGTAACGAAAGCATGTTTGGTTGCATTTTCCCCACACCTTTATTTGCCAGATTTTTTGAGTGGCTAAAGAGCGCTAGGGGCGGTTGACGAAACTCTATATTAATTTCAGTGAGACGTGTACTAAGGGCCTTCCCAGTACGAAGATAGAAAGGGATCCCAGCCCATCTCCAGTTGTCCACATGGAGCTTTAGGGCAACAAATGTCTCTGTCACTGAATCACTGCTTACACCCGGTTCATTTAAATAATCAGTGATTGCCCTCCCATCGATGTTTCCAGCTGCATACTGTCCACGAACAGTTGAGAGCCCAACATCCTTCACTCCTATAGGGGGAACGGCACTCAAGACCTTTAATTTTTCATCGCGAACAGAATTGGGAGCAAAAGAGGCTGGTGGTTCCATTGCAACAAGGGCCAGAAGTTGGAGCATGTGGTTTTGAACCATATCCCGCAGGGCACCGGAATGGTCATAATAGCTACCACGCCCCTCTACGCTCACGGCTTCTGCCACGTTAATGTGAATATGACTTACATAACGACGGTTCCAGAGGGGTTCGAATATGCTATTGCCAAAGCGGAAGGCCATAATATTTTGCACTGTCTCTTTACCGAGATAGTGGTCAATGCGGTATACCTGACTCTCATCAAACGTCGCTAAAATCTTTTTATTTAAAGCACGAGCGGTATCCAGATCTCTTCCGAACGGTTTTTCAATAATAATTCGCGTCCAGCGATCATCATCTTCGGGATTCGCAACGTGATCGGTCTGCCCTAATACGGTAACGATATCAGCGAATACATCCGGAGGTGTTGATATATAGAACAACCGATTCCCCCTTCCCGGAGGTGTACCACACTCTCCATCAATATCATCCAACAAAATCTTCAACTCCTCAAAGCTCTCCTTCTCATCATAGTTTCCGATTTGATAATATAAACAGGAAGCAAAATCATCCAATTCGGCAACACCTGCATTTGGCTTAGATCGGGCAAATTCCACCAATGCCTCTTTTATTTCACTACGAAACTCTTCATGTGTTTTCGCTCTCCTGGCAAACCCGACAATTCGAGTCTGCTTCGGAAGGAGGTTGTCATGCATCAGTTGAAACAGTGCTGGCATCAACTTACGCTTTGCCAGATCACCCGAAGCACCGAAAATAACTATTATGGCAGAATCAGAGTTCTCCATTCCTTGCTCCTTTTTTATGAAAATAACACAAATTGGTTGATACGTTCTCGGTAAAACAGCACTCTTTTTTCCCTTCTCCCCACCGTTTTTCTGTCACTCATCCCAAACCGACTCTTGGTCTATGCTTCCCAGTCAGCATGAAAAATTCCATCTTTGTCAGTACGCTCAAATGTATGGGCACCAAAAAAATCTCTCTGCGCCTGTATAAGATTAGCCGGCAACCGTTCACTGCGGTAAGTATCGAAGTATGCGAGAGAGGCACTCATTGCAGGCATCGGAATGCCTAGCCGGACTGCACACATGACAACAGAACGCCATGATTCTTGAAGATCGTGCAGGGTTTTTCGAAACTCCTCATCTATGAGCAGATTCGGCAAATCCCTATTCCTATCATAGGCATTGGTTATTTCATTCAGGAATCGGGCCCGAATAATACACCCTGCCCTCCAGATCTTGGCAATTCTCCCCAAATCGAGGTTATAGTTGTACGTATCTGATGCCCTCTTTAACAAACTCATTCCTTGAGCATAAGAGCATATTTTTGACACATAGAGTGCATCCCGAACTGCGTTTATCAAATTTTGCGGGGACAATTTCTCCTCTCCGCCTGTAGGTCCTGAAAGCAGTTTTGCGGCACTCATACGTTCATCCTTTTGTGAAGAGAGTACCCTGCCATCAACTGCAGCCGTTATCGTAGGGATCGCTACCCCGAGGTCCAACGCGTTGATACTCATCCACTTTCCCGTTCCCTTTTGTCCCGCCTTGTCTAAAATGCAATCCACAAGAGGCTTTCCTGTCTCATCATCCATCTTCTTAAAAACGTTCGCTGTCACCTCAATGAGAAAGGAGGAGAGCTCTCCTCTGTTCCACTCGGTAAAGATGTCATGAAACTCTTGCGCCGTAAGCCCTAAGGAACTCTTAAGGAGATCATAAGACTCAGCAATAAGCTGCATATCACCATATTCAATACCATTGTGGATCATCTTTACAAAGTGACCGGATCCACCAGGCCCGATATATGCAACGCACGGTTCGCCATCCTCCTCCGCCTTGGCAGCTACCGCATTCATTATTGATTCAACCTCCTTATAGGCATTGAGAGAACCACCTGGCATCAGACTCGGCCCCCATAACGCGCCCTCTTCACCTCCGGAGACACCCATTCCGAAAAAATTGAATCCCTTCTCTTCAAGTTCTCTGGCACGTCGTTCAGTATCCAGAAAATAGGAGTTTCCACCATCTATAATCAAGTCATCTTTATCCAGTAATGGGAGAAGCTGCTTTATGTTTTCATCGACAGGTGCCCCGGCCTTTACTAAAAGCATAATCTTGCGCGGCCTCTCTAACGAATCAACGAACTCTTCCAGCGAAAACGTTGGCGTAATGTTTTTCCCAGCTGCAACACCCTCTACATACTCTTTCGTTGCTTGAGCAGTTCGGTTGTAAACGGCAACTCCAAAACCATTGCGTTCAACATTTAACACAAAATTCTGACCCATGACTCCCAGACCGATCAGACCAAAAACCTGTTTCTTCATGAAAAATTCCTTTCACTATTCTTTATAAGTTCACTGCAAACAGCATACAAGATGCACAGTCTTTAACGAGCGTCTCAGGGTGTGACCAAAACATGTGAGAGGCAATAACGAGATACTATCAAATAGAGTTAATCCCCAAACGCACCTTTTTCCAGTAAAGAGGCTGCATCCGAATCGAGCATCCACGAGACCGCACCAGAGTGTGGGGTAACCAGAGTGGCTGGAAGCTCCTTGTTTGGTTTTTGACTACACATGACCCTCCTCACAATATCCGATTTTGCACGACCAGAAGCGAGGAATACGATCTCATATGCCGCATTTAGTACCGGCAGCGTCAAGCTCACCCTCCAGGTACCAAATTTTGGAACATAAACAGCCGCAACCAATTGGTCATTCTCTCCTATCACCTCTGTACCGGGAAAGAGAGATGCTGTATGACCATCATTCCCCAAACCAAGCAGTACAAAATCAAAACGGGGGCGATCCCCTTTGAAGTGACTGGATAACAACTTCTCATATTCAGAGGCCGCTTGTCTCGGCTCAGTTTCCCCCCGTATCCTATGAACATTCCTCTCAGGTATGGCAATATGGTCAAGGAGTGTTTGTTTCACCATTCGGTAGTTGCTCTCCAGATCATCGGGTGAAACCGTTCGCTCATCTCCCCAGAAAAGAGAGACATCGTCCCAGCATACTCTAT
Organism: Candidatus Scalinduaceae bacterium; assembly: GCA_965222815.1. Lineage (GTDB taxonomy): Bacteria > Planctomycetota > Brocadiia > Brocadiales > Scalinduaceae > SCAELEC01. The sequence goes on along the minus strand of CBDCUS010000014.1, from coordinate 197,680 downwards.
CTTTATATGGTTGTGTAGACAAAAGGGCATACACATCACGCGGTGTATTCCCCCCGGCCAATACAAAATCACAACATCCTCTTTTTCGTGTCGCCTCTTCAATGCAACCAATAATTTTTTCGGTAGTTGCAAGGATGAGCTCTTTTCTGTTCGGAAATATCCTGATGTTCCTTTGCATTATATTCATTTCGCCTTTTTGATCATCTTCTTTGCCACCTCAACGACCCTGTCTGGAGTAAAATCAAACTCCTTTAATAGATCGCTGAAAGGTGCAGAGGCCCCAAAACTCTTCATCCCGAATATACCACAATCATCACTCCTCATCGTAAATCTATGCCAACCGAAGGTAGATGCAGCTTCAACAACTACCCGCGTTGATACTGACCGCGGTAAGATCTTTTCCTGGTACGCCTTATCCTGACTGAGGAAAAGGGTAGTGCACGGCATACTCACCACCCTCGCCTTAATACCATCACGAGATAATTGTTCGTAAGCATCAAGACATATGGAAACTTCAGAACCTGTCCCTATCAGGATAACGTCGGGAGTACCCTTACCCTCAACCAGGATATATGCCCCCTTCAAGGATCCATCTGCCGATGCATATTTTGATCGATCAATGGTAGACAAAGATTGTCGACTCAATACCAAAGCCACCGGACGGTCCTTGAGACTCATTATGTGCTTCCACATTACGGACAACTCATTCGCATCAGCTGGTCGTATTACATCAAGGTCCGGCATTGCACGAAGCGATGCGAGATGTTCCATCGGTTGATGTGTTGGTCCATCCTCTCCCACCCCGATACTATCATGGGTAAAGACATAAACAACGGGCTGTTTCATTAATGCAGATAACCGAATGGCAGGTCTCGCATAATCTGAAAAGACAAAAAACGTAGCCCCGTAAGGTCTCACTTTACTCAATGACATACCATTCACAACAGCACCCATCGCATGTTCCCGAATTCCAAAATGGAAGTTCCTTCCTTCAAAATTATCACTCCTAAAACTGGAGGTCTCTTTGATATAGGTCTTTGTAGAGGGCCCCAAATCGGCAGAACCACCCATAAACCACGGGACTTTGTCTGCTATGGCATTTAAGACCTTATTATTCGATTCCCGAGTTGCGAGGCCTTTCGGGTCTGTTGAAAAAACGGGGAGCTCACTGTCCCAATCATCGGGTAATTCACGTCCCTGCATCATCTCAAACTCTTTTGCAAGTTCAGGATAGGCGTCTCTATAGGCTGAAAATCCTCTCTTCCACTCTACCTCTAATTCCACACCCCTTGCTTTTACCTGCTCACGATACCCTTTTACCTCATCAGGCACATAAAATAACCTCTCTGGGTCCCATCCATAATTGCTCTTCGTTGCTTTCACCTCGTCATCACCCAGAGGTGCGCCGTGCGCACCAGCAGAATCCTGCTTATTTGGGCTGCCAAAGGCAATATGACTGTCCACAATAACCAGCGTCGGTTTCGTGCTCTCAGATATGGCAGACTCAAACGCCTGTCCCAGTAATCCTAAATCATTCGCATCTCCAACGTGTCGGACACTCCAGCCGTATGCCGTAAAACGGGTAGCTACATCTTCACTGAATGCCAATGATGTTTTTCCCTCAATAGTGATACTATTATTATCATATATCCAGATCAGATTGCTCAATCCAAGATGGCCCGCCAGAGAAGCGGCCTCTCCCGAAATGCCCTCCATCATACAACCGTCACCGGCAATGGCATAAACATTATGGTTAATAATCTCATGACCTGGACGATTAAAATAGTTTGCCATCCATCTTTCGGCAATAGCCATTCCAACACTGGTAGCAACTCCCTGACCCAGCGGACCGGTGGTAGCTTCAATTCCCGGCACTAGCCCATATTCAGGATGTCCGGCACACTTCCCATGGAGTTGACGAAAATCCTTAATGTCATCCAGGCTTACATCGTATCCCGAGATATGTAATAAACTGTAAAGCAGCATAGATGCATGACCCGCAGAAAGGATAAAGCGGTCTCTATTCGGCCACTCTGGTTGTTGAGGAGTGTGACGCAAATATTTGTCCCAAAGGGTAAAAGCAACGGGTGCAAGACCCATGGGAGCTCCAGGATGTCCGGAATTTGCCTTTTGCACCGCATCCATGGATAACGTACGTAGGGTATTTATACACAGCCATTCGCGTTTCTCAGTCTCATTCATTTCTTTGTCCAATTCACACTCCTTATGATATTATTCATAAACTTTTGAAAGAAATTAAAAAATTCACGAAGTTTCCTTTATATGATTGTTCGAACCTATTATACCGATATCTACCCCAGAACATCAGGCGTTCAGGGAAACAAAATCAGAATCTGTTCCAGAACCCCAGATTGAGCCATTGCATAGTATGTGACCTGAATTTAGCAGACTCGAATAACATTATTAGATATGACGATACAACTTCCATGGAGAGTAGAATCACCTATTTACACCTCTGCCCCCCTGATGCCAAAGTGGCCGCACCCAATAGGGCGGCATGATCGTCCAGAATCACGTGCAGCGGTGTACTCTCCACTACATGTGACAATCTCCCCTTCCGTAAATAGGCAGCAACCGTAATACCTTCAGCTAGTTTTTTATATACGTTTACGATAATGCCACCGCCAATATAGATCCCCCCGGTCGCCAGCATCGTAAGCACCATATTACCAGCCTGAGCACCCAATATCGAGGCAAAAATCTCAAGGGCCTGAACACAAAGATCATATAGCCCTTCGCATCCGGAACTCGATATGACATAGGAGGGATCCTCTTCATCAAGACGCTTACGTAACTCGGGAGGTTCCTCCCCACCACCACGATCTCTCAGAAATTGGTAAATATTTACCAATCCCGGACCGGAAAGAACACGTTCATAGCTCACATGTGAATAATGCGACGTTAAATAGGTGAAGAGCTCAACCTCGATTTGAGAAGTGGGTGCGAAATCTGCATGGCCACCCTCTGATGCCCAAAAAGAGTGTTCGCCCAGATGAGTAGAGAGGAATGCCTGGCCAAGTCCCGTACCGGGTGCCAAGACACCAAACACCCTACCATCCGCCCCTAATACCCTGCTCGGTTTTGAGTCTCCACTACTCTCTTGAAGAGTGCTCCCTCCCCCCGGATGTAACGTAAAGAGATCTTTGGGTGTAAGATAAGGTATGGCTGCAGCAGTTGCCACGAGATCATTCACAAGCGTAACGTCTGGTATATCGAGTGCACGACTCAGCTGCTCCTCATTGAGCGTCCAGGGGAGATTTGCGGCCTGCGCCTCACCATTTATAATCGGACCAGGAACACCGAAGAAGGATATCGTTACAGATGTCCTATTTTTGTCCAAAAAGAGTCGCACTACCTCATCGAGGCTGGCATAATCACTGCTCATGAACTTCTCCGTTTGCCGACGCATCAACTCTCCATCGACCAACTCATAGAGCGCTAAGCGAACTTTCGTACCACCCACATCACCAACAAGAAACATCTATCTCTCCAAGATCTGCCGTAGAACAATTATCTCCATAATTGCGGTAAAAGGAAAAGTCCTTCATTTTGTTATACCGTTGCAATGATTCTTCTATGTCAAATGACTCTGAACATCTCCAATCGATACGGCCGAAAAACAGCGCCTCCCTAAAATATCTCTAAAATTACGTGAAACAGCATAATGAAATTTCTCAAAATTGCAAGTATTTCACTCAGGATCTCATAACCCGAACGAATACAAAAAGCGTTTCACAGGTTAGTCCTTAGGAAATTCTTTACACATAAAACTGTCTGAAAAGAAATGTCTGGCAAAGAAGTTTAAATTGCCTTAAGTAAACTAAAGTGTTTAAAGTATCCATTAATAAGCAAAGTTTCAAAACGCAAAAAAAGCGCTCTTTCTGATCATTGTGCGATGCGGTGCATCATGATCTGAGTAAACACTTATCGACCTAAATACCAACTATTCTATCTTTTTAGCCTTCACTATAAATTACCAAAGCTCTAAACCAAAAGGATTGTAACCCGAACGGTAAACTCTGAACCTCTGAACGCTCACAAAAAACCATCAGTTTTCTCATACCACTCGATCCAGCTTAATTCCTACGCCCTACACCATGAGCCATCAGCCATGAACCACATACCATTTTCCGCTCACTATCGTTGAATTGTATCAACAAAATATGAAAGCTCATAACTTCTTTCTATAATGGAGGTTACATAGTGTTTTGCTATTTCTTGAAAACCATTAAAAAGAAGAAATATAGTTTCATCACCAAACACACCTTCTATTCTTCACAGCAAGCCACAACGTAAGTATCGATTTATTAGTATCTTAGAATAAACCCACAAAATTCTAGCTTTTAGGCATTTGGTTTGTGATACATTTGTATCAATCAAACAAATAGGGTTCAGGGCTGATGGCTCATGGTTCATAGCTCAAGGAAAGAACATAGTTAATTAAAGAAATTAAACCAACAATGATGATGAGTAAGCTGAAAGTCTTGTTAGTAGTTGGTGCTTGAACGGAAATCCTGTGTTTGAACCAAAAGCTTATGGTAAAGAGGAGATCCTCCTTTCACAGAAAAGATTACAATGAAGATAACAGAGAGACAACAAAAACTTATAGAATTTATTAATTGTCTGGATAAAAATAAAAGACACATCCTCAAGATTACCTGTAGGGGTAATGAGCCGTGGCAGATCGAAGAGTTCAATACAGTCACAAAGATCGACCTGAAACCAGACAATAATAACGGCATTATGGAAACATAGGAGGGGTGCATAGGTTCAAAGGTTTAAAGGTTCAGGGTTGGTTGTGCTAACTTCATTGTTATAAGTGTTCATAGGTTCATTGTTCATAGTTTCACGCGCTTACAGCGCCAAATTTCCCAACATGTTGTCGTTGTTTTTCCCGCCAGCACCTTATTGGGGTAAGTAAGTTGTTAAGGTTTTCATGTAATATTCTCAGTAAGAATTGCGAACTATTGGCCTTGTTAGATATGCTTTGTTCTTAAGTAAATTTTGACTTTCTTCAGAGTGAACCATTCATTGCAGTACTTAAGGCCACCTTCTGACTGTATCAATTATTTTCTGGAGTATGTTATCTGGATTGGGCCATCTCAGCAGCTCTTCCAACCGGTTTTCTCATCTAGCAAAACGTCTGTGAAATTCCTCCTCCCCGTACTCCTTACGCAAACTTTATAAACGCTCAACATCTCATATTATTCTCCTATACTTTACATAGAATCTTACTATATTCTTTAACCTCGGAAATTTTGCATAGAACTTCCGTATATTCCTTTAGGACACATGGGAAAATAGCTGTAAGTTAATTCAACATTGCTATTATACCATGTGCTTATTTCAGGATTTTTTTGCCCCTTAAATACCGCTTTACGTCCCTTGAAAAAAAGGTAGGAGCCCCGGCCTGCTTTCACTTTTGGTTGCTCTGTTTAGCAAACCTGCCTCACATAGACTACGTAAATATTTTAACCATCGGTTAACAAAAATTCTTAGCAATTTTAGACAAAATAACCTGTCAAGCAAATTCTGAATTTTTTGCAGTTTTTCTTGTACAAAACACCTGATAGATACGATATCAGCTTACTCAAAAGAGTGATTTCACTGAAAACAGTTTGAACTGACGCAGAATCGTGCACCATTGGCTACCCACAACCTCCCCATTTCAGTCTGATAAAGCAGCCAATTACAACTATCTCCTAAAGTAGTTGGTCAATTTAGTACTGCCATATTTTAATTATTGCAATATCGTGATGTTTTGTTTTATACTCTTCTGATAATGTTTTTCGGATAAATTTAGGATTGCTGAATATTTGCATTGTAGGGGAACGTGGCACCGTGCCCCTAAAGGAAAAGCCTGCCCTGGTGCGATCCTCCCTGCGGTCTGGGACAGAGTTTGAAAACCGCAGGTTTTCATTAAACAACCTGGCAGAGCCAGGACCTATTTGAAGATTTTTCCTTTTTCGTTCTGGTTTGACCAGGTTGGGAGATAGTATTGAAAAGGGTCTATATCGTTGAAGCGCTTAGCGGTAGGGATATCGACAAAAACATACTCGTGAAGGGTTGGGTCAGGACAAGACGGGACTCAAAAGGAGGTTTCTCCTTCATTGAGCTGAATGACGGTAGTTGCTTCCGCAATCTGCAGATAATTGTTGACGCTGATCTCGATAACTATCAGGACGAAATCTTAAAACTCTTCCCTGGCAGCTCAATTGCCGTAAAGGGAACTCTGGTAAAATCTCAGGGGGGTGGACAGAGTGTTGAGGTGAAAGCTCATGAAGTGAAGGTCTACGGGTACTGTGATCCAGAGGAATATGTAATCGGTAAACAGCGGGTCTCATTTGAACGCCTCCGGGAGATTGCCCATCTCAGGGCAAGGACCAACACGTTCGGAGCGGTAACCCGGGTGCGGAATAAGCTGGCCAAGGCGACCCACGACTTCTTTCAGGAACGTGGTTTTTTTTACATTAATACCCCCATTATAACCGCCAGTGACTGCGAGGGAGCAGGAGAGATGTTCAGGGTCTCTACCCTCGACCCTGCCTTGCCACCAAAGAGTGAAGGGAGTGTCGATTTCAGTCAAGATTTCTTTGGAAAGGAGGCGTTTCTGACCGTCAGCGGTCAGTTGGAGGGAGAGTGTTATGCGGTTGGTCTGGGTAATATCTATACCTTTGGGCCCACATTCCGGGCGGAAAACTCAAATACCTCCCGCCATCTAGCAGAATTCTGGATGATAGAGCCGGAGATGGCCTTTGCCGACCTCGATGATGATGCCGGACTGGCGGAGGAGTACATCAAGTATCTGATCACCAAGGTCCTTGATGAGTGTTCCGAGGACATGGAATTCTTTCATAAGCGTATTAATAAATCTATCCTGGAAACCCTTCGCCATGTCAATGAGAGTGAGTTTATCCGCATAAGCTACACCGATGCAATTGAGATCTTAAATAAATCGGGACAAAAGTTTGAATACGATACAACCTGGGGACGTGACCTTCAGACTGAGCATGAACGTTTTCTTACCGAGAAGGAGTTTAAGAGACCCGTGATCGTCACCGATTATCCCCGGGACATCAAGGCCTTCTATATGAAACAGAATAGTGATGGTAAAACGGTAGCGGCAATGGATGTGCTTGTCCCAAAGGTGGGGGAAATAATCGGTGGTTCACAGAGAGAAGATGATCTTGAAAAGCTTGATGCACGTATCCAGGAGCAGGGAATGAGCCTCGACCCATACTGGTGGTACCGTGATCTGAGAAGGTTCGGTTCGGTACCGCACGCCGGCTTTGGATTAGGATTTGAACGGTTTGTACAATTTGTTACCGGTATGGACAATATTCGCGACGTAATCCCCTTTCCCAGGACACCTAAATCGGCTGAATTTTAATTGTGGTTGAACCCACTACCCACCACTGCGTTGCTGTAACAATTCCGTAATCCTCACGTACTTCAGTACGTTCCGGTTCCCGAATTCTTACGCGCCTTGCATCTGGACAGTTGGTTCAACCACAAGGTAGTCCTTTGTCAAAGCCCTTGCATCTTTATTGTACCTATCCTGACGCGGCAGGATTGGGTTGGAGGAGAAAAACTAATGTCTGAGTGGATACACATAGAGAAAGATCCGAAGCATGTTGCCAAGGAAAAAGCGAAGGCACAGGATATGAGGAAGTTGCAATGGTGGAAGAGCAAGATTTCCCAGGGCGTTTGCCACTACTGCCACACTCAATTCCCCCCTGAAGAGCTAACCATGGACCATATTATCCCTCTCTCAAGGGGAGGTAAAAGCACAAAGGGTAATATCGTTCCATGCTGTAAGAGGTGCAACAACAAGAAGAAATATCTGACTCCAGCTGAGATAGCTTTAAACAAACTCAGGGAGCAGGATACTCACCAAAATACGGAAGGGTAATCACACTCTAACACTTTTATTGGGTATCCAGAGTTTCATTTGCCCTAGATTCCGTTAAAAAAAATGCGAAAACCTAACCGGACACTGTTGAATATGTCTGCACTATTTTGACCAAAAGCATATAAATACCTCTGAACGTCACTCCCAGAATAGCATAACTCATTTTTGTGATCCTAGCCTTCCTCCCAGCTCTTTTGGGCTGGCCCAAGATAAGACACCCAATTGAAGCAAAAAGATGCTTGTTGAAAGAGTCGATCCTGGCATGTAGAATAGGTTCTAACATATTATGTTCCGTTATATTTCGTCAGTTATCTCACATGTACTAATTTCAAAAAAGAAATAAGATTATGATGAAACCACCATTATCTTCTGCAAAAATAGGCACGGTTCATACCCTGCTCTGTCACAATGACGGCGTATCGATTGTGATTAACCAAATTGTAGAGTCTTTGAAAACGCATCTGAAGATCAGTCCCGACCGCTTCGCATTCGCCTGCGGTAAATACGGTGGTGATCTCTACGACAGGGTATGGCTCAACGACTCTCTCTGGCATAAGGATGATACCGTCATCTATACTCTGAAACATTATGAAACCACCCCTCCACCTCCCGACCTTGAGGATCTGATTGAGGCACGGGTATCGGATGCAAAAAAGGCAATTGAACAGTTCTTCGATGAATCAGGGGTTGACCTGATTATCGCCCACAACACCTGTCACCCTGTCAACCTGATCTATGCCCTCGCCATCCATCGAGTGTATGAAGAGAGAAAAAAGAGTAGTCAGAGACTCCCCCGCTATTTGATGTGGTGGCACGATTCACATCTGGAGCGGGAACGATTTCTCAATGCAAGCCTATTAATACAGCAGTATATCATGGAGGGGGTACCGGGACCACATGTAGAGGGTATCGTCTTTATCAATCGAGGCCAGTGGAAGATAGCGAGTACCTACTTTCAACAGCTAACTAACCGTGATCCAAACATTGTTGAGAAACTGAATAGATCACACACTGTGATCCCCAATACCTGCGATATCCCAAACAATTGGACAGCAAACCCTGATCAACGATATTTTTCTCCCCAACTGGCCCCTTACAACGCCGATTTTTTAGAGACAATGGGTATTGAAAAAAGTTTAGCCACTGACGGCAAATCTCTTGACGATTGTCTCCTCTTTCTCCAGCATACGCGTGTTGTGCCCCGAAAACGTATCGACCACGCCATCGACTTCTGCTTTGCCATGGCCAACCGGTTTAAAGATGGAGGCAAGAGCAGAAAGGTGTTTCTCTTGATCTCAGGACCCACCGGTGATGAACTGAGCGATGACGTCACCGTACTCACGAATCATCTCAAAATGCGCCGTTCTGAACGGCCGGACCTAGATGTGGAGATTATCTGGGGTGAAGACAGGATCCGATCAAAACGAGAATTTGTTGATGGCGTAAAATATTACAGCTTTGAGGAGGTTCCAGGCATCATTGCCTATTATGGAGGGATGGGAACCTACTTTAGCGATGTAGAAGGCTTTGGAAACAACCTCCTTGAACTGATAAGCCTGGGAGTACCTCCTGTTGTCCGTGAATATCCGGTCTATCTGACCGATATCTCCATTTACGGTTTTGAGATCCCCTCAACCCCTGACGGGTCTATGACGACCGGTTTAATAGAGGGGGCCTATAAGATCTTAGATGATGTGGAGTACCGTAAGGCAGTGGTTAAGAAAAATGCGGAACTCCTCGCAAACAACCTCGGACACAACAAGATCTCTGAGAACCTCAGCAAGTTGTGGAAGACCATCCACGACTAATGACACAGTCTGTAACTTGATATAAGGGATCTATTTTACTATCCAGATTCAACCGGAAATGGTATCTACAGCCCCATCTTTAGAAGAGATATCCAAAACTATTCTTTCAAACCTTAACGAAAAAGGTTCTCACCGGTTTATTGTTGGCATTACCGGTGGACCGGGATCAGGGAAATCTACTCTTTCACTTCAATTACGAGAGCATCTCAACATTACCACGAAATCGGATATCGTACAGATCTTCCCGATGGATGGTTTCCACATGAGGCATAGTGAATTGACACGGTTAGACCTTATCTCCATAAAGGGCACACCTCAAACGTTTGATGTAGAGAGATATTTGTCAATGCTTACGAGAATTATGCGTGGAGATACTGTTAAGGCTCCCACCTATTCCCGTGAGGTCCACGATGTGGTTGAGAACGCCATCCCGATCGGACAAAATCATAAAATAGTAATAACAGAGGGTAACTATCTCCTTCTCAACAGGGATGTTTGGTGTGAGTGTAAAAACAGTATCGATTTAAAGATATATCTTGAAGTGAAAAAAGGAATTTGTAAGAGAAGGTTGTTAGAGAGACGCATACTCGGTGGTGAAAATAGGGATAAGGCCCTAGAAAAAATAAGAACGGTTGATATGCAAAATTATGATCTGATAAGCCAGACAAAGGTATATGCCGATATGGTCATATCATGATCACATGATAGGCATTTAACAGAGTAGAAGGACATCTTTTATACCAGTACCGAAAACACAAATACAACGGTAACATCGGTAACAATCCACGCCCAAAGGGCCCGATACATACCCAGCTTTGACGGATAACCATTACCCCTCTTTATCCAGGGAATGAGTATGATTAACCAGACAAGCAGTGGAAAGAGAAGAAGATAACTGTGATTGTGTTGAAGAAACGAGAGAGCAAAAAAGAGAGAGAAAGAGCAAATAAGGCAAAGGAGTGAAAAGAGTAACGACCGATGAAGACCCAATGCTATGGTAAAGGTCTTATCTCCCCTGGACTGATCCTCGTCAGATTGATATATCTGGGTAAGGGGATAGAGCGCTCCAAAGAGAAAGGTGAACGCCAGGCAGGTAAACACGATAAATGGAGAGGGAGGACCGCTTGCACAAGACCACCCGGCAAACGTTGTAAAGGCTCCATACCCTAGAACACAGATAGCAATATCAAAACCGGCTCTCGCCTTCATCCTGAGAGGCGGACATGAATAGGCTATACTCATAACAAAACAGATCCAGTATGCAATCGTAAAAGTGGGAGAGATCGATAGAGCTAGGATGCCGCCACAGATCATAAAAAGCAGACCAAAAATCCAGAGTCTCTCCGGAACAGGCGGTGGAGAATCGAGATACCCAATATCACTCGTGTCCCGATCAAAGGCGCTATTGAATGCAAGGGTACCACCATTTAACAAAATACTCCAAATAACCGCACCCAAACACAACCGTGGCATCTGCGTCATCCACCCTGATGGTGGTGTCGCTACAAGGTAACCAACTGCCATGTGGCCTGCAACTATCGGCCATGACCGAGGCCTTAAATGTAATAGGTAATTTTTTAATGGCTTCATATGTATGATCAAACCCGATCATTAACAATCAGTGAACGAATGGCCAGATAAATAGTCAATCCGTTGAGAAAATGCCATAAAAAGTGTGTCCCAATCGGAAATACGGGACATACGATGAGGTCAATCGTACGGAAGATTATGGCGAAGAGAAAGAGAGCTGCAGCGGTAAGGAGAATGAATGGTTCTCTCCTACCGTTCTGGTAGTGGTAGACTCCCAGGACCAAAAGCACAATAAACGCCGGTGCATAAATAAGTGAACGGTTCAGGATCGGCGGCAACAGCGTCATAACAAATCCCATCAAGACAAATCCGGTAAGGAGAACGACGGCAAGATTGTAACGCAATCGTATGACCCGCCGAAAGTAGAGCCACAAAAATGCGAGTTGAAAGAGGAGAATAGGCACACGATCAAGCATCTCTGCCCATGGTGCTGCAAAGGTGTGCCAGAGGGTAGACCCCACCCCAACAGATACAATAAGAGCAGTAAGGATCCAGAGACCCGTTGTGAGACCATTGCAACGTCTCGCCAGCAACCATGAATAACATGCAGCAGCGAAGAACGCCACATTCGTGAATGCGTTAAACGGTTCGGCAAACAGTCCCGGTCCACAACGTTCGCAGTATTCCATAGAATTATTGGGCACGAGGCATCGTGCCCATACATTGAATACGATTAGGTATTTTCATAGATTCATACAACAAAAGACTCACGAAAAGTGGTCTGATTCGATTCTTCTCCCTTCCTGCAATTCTTGAGATGCCTCGTTTCTTGCCACTGAGGAAGGTTTGAAAATTGTTTGTGTTTTGTAGATTGAGATTTGTAATTTATCAATCCCTACGTTATTCACACAGACTCCCCCCGTTTTTTGTCTCGAAAATTGGACCTAACCAACGTCAGAAAACAGGCCGATGAAATACCTGCCGAACCAAATACCATACACATAACCATGATCTGATATCTCGCGGCTACGAACGGTGAAACTCCCGATAGAATCTGTCCCGTCATCATCCCCGGTAGGGATACCAGTCCCACGGCAAAGAGTGAATTTGTAATCGGGATAAGAGAGGCGCGAAGCGCTATAACACGCGCCTTTTCATACGAAACGTCCCTATCAATTTCCGCGGCAAGTCTCTCTACCGCAATGCTGACGCTATTCATCGCGTTGGCAAAGATCATACCGGCAAGTGGAATAACATAACTCGGCAGATACCACGGTTTGAGATTGAGGACACCCTGCGTTACAAGGAGTAGAATTGTACCTCCACCAACTGAAATAGAGCACAATGATTTTAGATAGAGCATCCTGCGAGGGATTTTTACCGTACGCAGAGCGATCCAGCTCGACGCGAAAAGCATTACCGTCAAAACAGCAAAAACGATCAGATAGCTGTCTGATTTAAAGATAAAGATTAAAAAATACCCAATCATCAAAAGCTGAATGAGCATCCTGAAAATGGCGTAGAGTGAGTTTCCGTAACCAAGCCCCCATTTCCAAAGGATTCCAATAACAGCTATCGCCGGAATAAACGCCAACATCAGATTAATAAACGGAATTGTATGTACTGTATTATTCATAATTGATGAATAAAATTATATTTCGTGTGGAGGTGACAATATTCAGGATTGTTTTTTTCTCTTCAATGTTTTCCCCTCCGTATGGGCACAAGGCATCGTGCCCATACATTAAATCATTAATTTTAGAAAATATTTATTGGGATATAACATTTTTGGATATTTACTTAATGTTCTTGTCCCCTTATTTTACCAATAATCTCTCTCGCTTCCAGAGACATTGGAATGATGGTATAATCGACCCCAATCTGTTCCAATTCTCCCTTTTCACCTTCTGAGAGGGCCCTCGCAAAAACAGTAATTTCAGGGTTATATACTTTCGCATACCTGGTGGCAATCTTTTTCGTCTGCATATCATGGATAGCCAGGATCAGTATCTTCGCAACCGGTAGACCCGCCTTGATCAGGAGGTGATGATTCATTGCATCCCCAAATAGATATCGGTATCCATTATCTTTTAGTGTTTCTATCTTCTTTATATCGTTCTCTATTACAATCATCTCTCTTTCCCCCTTTAATCCGTCTGCCACCCTCTTTCCTGAATTCCCAAAACCGCAGAGTATTACATGGTCAGTCATCGCCTTTTTCTTCTCTTTGCTCTCCACTAACGTATAGTGGGGAATATATCGCAACAATCTACCCAAAGGGGCCTTTTTTGTAAAGAAAAGATAGACCCTGTCCGACTGACTGATTGCCAGAGGCGTAAGCATTATAGAGATGAGGGCAGCTGCAATTGTCGATGAAAATATTTCGTGAGAAAGAAATCCATGCTTCTGGCCAATAGTCAGCATCACAAAGGAGAATTCTCCAATTTGCATCATGCCCATACCCACCCTGACGGAGGTCTTTCCATCATACCCAAACATCCATGTAGGTAGAGCACAGCAGAAGAACTTCCCGAACATGATGAGAAAGGTAAGTAAAGCAACCAATTCGATGTTATCCATGAGTATCTTAGGGTCTATAAACAATCCGACCGAAACAAAAAAGATAACGATGAAGATATCCTTCAGAGGGCGTATTTGGGCCGAGATCTCAAGATTGTACTCTGCCTCTGAAAGTAAAAAGCCTACGATAAAAGCACCTAATGAAATTGAGAGACCTAACAAGTGTGTGGTAACTGAAATACCAATTGCAAACGAGAAAATGGAAAGCAGAAACATCTCCTTGCTTCCCGTCTTTACAATGAGATACATAACCTTTGGTAACAGTTTCCGCCCGACAATTACTATAGAGGCAAGAATCGCTGCACTAAATCCCAGCACCTGTGCAAAATTGAGAATATTACCGCCAGCAATGTTCTCAAAATTTATAATAAAACATACCATAATAACCACAGCCAGGTCCTGGACGATAAGTAACCCAACAATGATCCTGCTGTGTAACCGTTCCATTTCTCTCCGTTCGGTCAAAATCTTTACGATAATCATTGTACTGCTGATGGAGCCTATCATCCCCAAAAGGAGAGAATTGAGCAGTGAATACCCCATGATCCGGGAAAGAAAATAGCCGGCAGCAACCATGCATACTATCTGAAAAACACCTCCAAAGATGATGACCTTCCAGATATTGCCGAGTTTCGAGAATTTAAATTCCACCCCAATGACAAACATAAGGAGGGCAACACCAATTTCCGCGAGGGAGTGCACTTCACCCACACCATGGATCACCCCAAAACCATAGGGTCCAATCAGTATACCAACGAGTATATACGCAAGAATAACCGACTGCTTCAACTTATACGCAAATATCCCGAATAAGAAGGAGGCAGAGATGATAATAACAATGTCAACGATAAGCGTTATTGAACCTGAATCATGCATTGTATACTCTTCTGATATAAAATTGAGCGAATACAGTCCTCGGCATCTTTTGTCCGAGAGAGAACTGCAACCAAGATTTGGTTTCCTTTAAAACTGAAGTCTAAATCGGTTTTAGTATATTTTCTGTTTAGGAGTTGTAAAACAATAGATTGCTCTTAATTTACCAAGATAATATTGTACCTTGTTTCTAGTTTCATCTATGAATCAACAGGGGTGTTCCTCTTATGAGGTGTTCAACGTCTTCGAATCTGAAAAATAACATTATGAGTCTTATACTTGCTGGGAAATATATTCTCTCTTTTAATGATGAAAACAACCAATTATGATATGCATACCACACACTTTAACCATAATATCTTTTAACAATAGAGTGTATCTGTTTTCTTAATTTTCCTTGTTCTCAACCTTTGGAAAAAAGTTCTAGGAAGGGAGAAGGAGTTTTTGGAAGGCTCTTCGTCAGGATTCAAATTATTCTTGGCTGTTTTTATCTCTTCACAAATCCACTGTTTTATTCCCGCCTTGATCCCCTGTTCAAACATCCAATAAATGGCACACGCACCGAGCCCCTTTTTAAGTGTCCCTCCTATATCAGAATGAACACCAGGAAACCAACACTCTTCAATAGGCGTCACATTATTCCCTTTTGCAGGCAATGCTCGAATAACTCGAAAGGTAAAACGCTCTTCATGAATTGCAAGTGCCTGTGCACAATAGGAAACACCAACAGGTATTGTTTTTCTGTAACCAATATCACGCATATTGAACGGATTACCAAATGACCCAACTGAGTCATACAGCCCGATAAAATCTACTCTCTTACCATCTGCACAAATTTTATTTGCAAACTCACGGGCAACAACTGCACCTCTAGAAAACCCAATAATAACCGTTTCCTTGCTCCCTTTTTTATTCCAATGCCTCCAAATTTCATACGCATCGTGAATTCGATCTTTGCCTCCATGGCCTGTCATAGATTCGATCGCTTTACTGATAAAGGTACCCCGGCTTCCAGGACCTGTTGCATAAAACTTTCGCGGGCTGTCATAGGCTTCGTACATTTTAAATACATTAGATAAATCGCTTGGTGTACACGTTGTTCCGTCAAAAGCATAAATAGCCATAATTTTACCTCTCCCCTTCCCCTTTATTACGCAAAACCACCCCATAATAAATGGAGTCTTATTTCCTATTAAGATACGACCTAAGCACATCCAACCTCTGTGTAAAGTGCACAGAGAGGAGCAACTCTACTATACATTTCTCACAAGCATAAATATGGTCTGCAGGTCCTGTCAAGCTTTATAATCCTACCAGGTGTGCTAACACACATAAAAAGATTCTCAAAATTACTCAATGCACAATTAAAAACAACTTAAAACCTGCTTTGGAAACAACCAATAACTGTTTTCAATCAGTTTTCCATACGCCGCCTACTATATCATTCACGTGTATCATGATAGTTGTGGTTCCATTTGACACACACGATTTGACCGTTTTTTGTTTATCGGCGTGGTGGGATCTACTGAGAGGAAACCCTTTGATCAAATGAGTATCGTCATCCGCAAACAACTGATGATATACCCATCATAAAAATAGAAAAGGGGTGAATTAATGATATGGTGGGTATTTTACCCATTCATTGATTTGATGGATCACTCTGTTCGTTGAAACTCTCTGCCAACTTTAAGAAATTCGACTCTAAATCAACGAGTGATGCACCGTTTGTTCGTTCACTAAAAAAGTTTTCTATTTTCGATAACTCCCCCAATTCAATAGCTACCCGCAAGGACTTAAAACGTGCAACCATCATTGATCGTTCACGACTTGAATCATTTATCAATCGGTTACAGATCTGTTCAGACAGAAAGGAGAAATTCCTCATCGATTCAGCACCTTTGAGCCTACTCGATATGGTCTTTTCATTTTGGATTTCATCGATTAATCTTAGCCACTTCTCTTGAAGCCTTACACGCTCTTTGATGGGCAGTTCCGATGCAACCGAAGTTGGATCAAAATTGATTTCGGTCCAATCATGATACTCCTTCGGTAGCTTATGTTTTAATCGCTCTTGCACAAACTCTACCGTTTCGCTACACTCATCCATAACAGTTTCGACAACTCTCTTCTGGATCTTCTGCTCCTCTTCAAGGCGTACAATATCTCCAATCTGTGACCTGTTATCACAAGCAGACTCTTCCCCAATCTTTGTTGCTCGATTAACCACATCATCAAGAATATGCAATGCCTCATTCTCCCTCTTATGGACCATTTTAAGCAGGTTTTCAAGCCGAGAGAGCTTGCGCCTGGCCACATAACTCTTAAAATTCAATTTCTCCAGGATGGAATCAAACCAATTCGGCTCAACCACAGATATAATGTCTCTGTAGATGGCCAGATACTTGTTTGGGAGATGCAGAAGTGAGTTAAGGTTTTCCCTTTTTCGCAGTATGGTTACAACCGTGTTGTCCTGTCCCGGTAACATGAAAGTTCCCTTCTCGGTAAAACCCCTCGTATAAAAATATAGGCTCCTCTTAATGCCGGTAGATGATAATTGATCATCTTTCTTGAGATATTTAGGATAGAAGAATAACTGGTAAAATTCAAGGTTTTTCTATAGTGGCTTCATTGAAAACAGTATGGCCTGTTTGGAGTTTTGTGCTTGTTTCTTGTGATTTGTTTGTTGTTTGGAATTTATTATTTGATGCTTATCCGCCCGGCCTATCAGCCATTCGCCAGCCCCCCTTCCGAACTGGACGAGCGGGCGAAAATCATTCTGACGGGGACGGCCCCATCCGACCAAGTCATCCGGTCGGATTTCATATCCGCTGATATTTTTGGTAACATAGAAATTCCAACATATCAAGTCTTCGATATGGAAAAGGGTCCCTTATCAATTAACTTTTCTATAACTGTAAGTAGATAGTTTTATACGCAGCCTTGAAAATATTAGGGTATACTTATTACGCTATTGTTCTTCCCTCTTCTCCTCTTCGAGTGAATTCACTTTCCTATAGATAGTCCTTGGTGCGACACCGAGTAAATTGGCCGTGATTTCCTTGTCACCGTTTGTCCTCTTTAATGTCTCAACAATAATCTTTTTCTCAATCTCTCGTAACGGCATTCCAAAAGGTATTGTCATTTTTCTATCTTTAACCAAATTCTTAACGATATTGTCCGGTAGATCATGGGGCGTAACGATATTATCCTGTGTTAAAACAACCGCCCGTTCAACCACGTTTTTTAACTCTCGCACATTGCCTGGCCACTTATAATCAGTCAAAATTTCCAGGGTCTCTTCGGATATCCCTTCCAGGGGCTTGTCATTTTTCTCTTGATAAATCTTCAGAAAATGGCTCACCAAAAGAGGGATATCCTCCTTTCGATCACGCAATGGCGGAATCGTTATCGTAATCACGTTCAACCGATAAAAGAGGTCTTCTCTAAATCTCTTCTGCTTTATCGCACTCCTAAGATCAACATTTGTTGCCGAGATAATACGAACATTACTTTTCAGTACTTTTGTACCGCCCAGACGCTCAAATTCGCCCTCCTGGAGCACTCTTAACAGTTTTACCTGGAGAGACGGTACTATTTCTCCTATCTCATCAAGAAACAGCGTTCCATTATGGGCCAATTCAAATCTCCCCTCTTTTTGACTCGCGGCACCCGTAAAGGCACCTTTTTCATAACCGAAGAGTTCCGACTCTAAAAGAGTGTCAGGTAATGCAGCACAACTCATCTTGATAAATGGTTTATCATTTCTTGTGCCTCTTTTATGGATGAGAGAGGCAATGGCCTCTTTCCCTGTTCCACTCTCACCCTGAATTAGTACCGAAGCCTGGCTCGGAGCAACCTGTTCAGCAATCTTAATAACGTCTCGTATCGCATCGCTCTGCCCGATAATGTCTGCCTGCTGTCCATATCCCGATCTTTCAAGCTGTTCATGGAGTAACCTATTTTCGATCAGCAGTGCCTGTTTCTCAATGGCCTTTTTGATCATGTTAACAATCACGAGTTTCTTAAACGGTTTTGTAATAAAATCGTAAGCTCCGAGCTTCATAGCTCCCACAGCCTTTTCTATCGTCCCGTGTGCCGTAATAAGTATTACCTCCACCTCAGGTCTGATCAATTTAGATGCCCTCAATAACTGAATACCATCCATTTTTGGCATTCTGAGATCAGTAAGGATCACGTTTATCTTCCTTTTGCGGAGTGTCTCTAGGGCATCCTCTCCCTCCTCGGCTAAAAGTACTTCAAATCCCTCCTTGGTAAGCATCTTTGCTAACGCAAGACGGATGCTCTCCTGATCATCAACTACCAATATTGCATCACTTATTTCTGAATGAACCAATCTATCTCCTCTTCTTTGGTGTAATTGGGAACAGTACCTTCATGGTTGTACCAACACCCAAGGTACTTTTACAAAATATCTCACCGCAATGCTCTTCAATGGTTTTACGTGTTAAAGCAAGACCCAAACCGGTACCATTCAGCTTCGTACTGTAAAAGGGATCAAATATCTTTTGCACCTCAGATTTCGAAATACCTGACCCGGAATCGGTAATAAGAATTTCAATATTTTTCCCTGTATATCGCGTTGTTACAGATAATTTACCTCCATCAGGCATTGCTTGAAACGAATTCCTAAAAAAATTGACAAATGCCTGTTTGACCTGGTTCCTATCCAGAAATATCTCGGGCATAACTTTTCCATACTCTTCTTTGAACTCAATATTTCTCTGGACCATCTCCTCTTTGAGAAATTTGGTTAGCTCACTCAGTAAATCATTAATAGAAGTTGTATTTAATTCCAATTTTGGGAATCGAGCTGACCTCAGATACTCCTCGCTGATTTCGGTCAATCTTTCCACCTCCTCTAAAATAGATTGAACCAACTCCTCAGCCTCCTCAGTTTTACTGTCTTTATAACTCGCAATTTCATCATGTAATAACTCGGCATTGAGACTGATAGAGCTTAAGGGGTTTCGTATTTCATGAGCAATTTTAGCAGACATTTCACCAATAGTCGCTAAACGCTTTGAATGGAATAACTTATTTTCCAATTTTTTCCGCTCAGAGATATCATGGCTCGTCAAGACAGTACCCCAATATTTGTCATCATTATCAAATATTGCAGAATAGGTATTATATATATAGCCACTCTCCACCTTTAACTCTTGGTGCTGCGATGTCGAACCTCCATTTTTGAAACTCTCAATGATCTTCAGTGTTTCACCCCCCAAATAAGGTATAGTACACTCTCTTATCGATTTATCTATTATCTGCTCTCTTTTCACATTCCACGTTTTTTCAATCTCATTGTTACACATGGTGATCTTATCGTCCGCATCAATGAATATAACACCCTCTGCCATATTCTCCAGTGTCGACTTAATCTCAAAAAACACCTCCCCTCTGCTCTTCTTGAGCCTATCCATTATTGAGGTAACAAAATAGACAGAGATAAAAATCGTACTCGAAATGGCAAAGAACATCCCTAAAATATATACTTCATAATGCCAAAATTCATTGTCAAACGAAACGGTAGAGGAAATCTTTAACGGTTGATGAGGAATTATTGAATAATATTCTAGTGCAAGCATTAAGCCCAAAAGGAGGGTAGCAAAAGTCGCTTGTAAATAACTATATCTCTTTTCAAGGAGTATCGCTGCAATGATGACATGAAACAAGATGTATAGGATAAATGGGTTCCAAGCCCCACCGGCAAAATAGATGAGACTCATTAAAGAAAAAAGGTCCCACATAATTTGCACCCCAGCACATCTCTGTACTGAGGCATAACTCTTTGTTTTCAGAATTCTTGCATAGGAGAAAAAGACAACATTACATAACGCTAAGAGGACACCAATTACATAAAGCGGTGTAACCCATGTCACAACATGAAAAACGTTACTGGCTAAATACGAAGTAATAAAGAGACCCAGAATGGCAATCCACCGTAACCGAATAAGCCAATGTATGCGTTCAATGAGTTCGGTTTTTATTACCGTTTCTTTAAACACGTTAAATCACTCCCCCTTTTCTCTCCCGTGCTAGAATGGAAACCCTGTGGCAGAGCCAAACTACTCAGATACGAGAAGCACTGATTTTACAACATGAATGTACGAGCGCTTACGTGCTTTTGCACTGATTACTAACGTCAATATTTCGGCAAAAAGAGAGATAGCTATTTTTCGTTCAACAACTCTCTAAATACAGGCATCATTGCCCCCCCTAACCATGAAGTAAAAAGCAACGTGCAGGTATATTAAAAATTATTTTAAACAATTTGGAAGAAAAAATATATAATTTTCTTGATATTTTCTTGGAGAAATGTGCTGAGGACTTTACTCGCTGAATTATATACCGTGTTTTATCCGAAAACCATTATCAGATGAGGACTTTCCATTTAAAATATTTGTGAGATAAGGCTTCCTGCCTGAACGTACCAGTTCCTGCCCCCGTCTGAAGGTTTATAGGCTGGGCGGGCGACGTATATTCTGGCGGGTTCCCAGTGTAACATCATTCACAGGGCGAAGTAGAGGAATATAACTTGAGAGATGGGGAGTGCTCTCAGAGGTAATAAGCGCTGTCGTACAAATCCCATTACCACCTCTAGACCCTGGATAACATAAAAGACCGAGCTTAACTGCAACTGAGCATGGGAACTGGAGGATCGGCTATGGGAGATTTTCAAGTCTAGAATAGAGAAGATCTCTTTGTGATTGGTACAACAAACAGAAACTACATAGGAGTGTCAACTGTAACACGAGTCAGAGGGTAGCTTTCCTCAGATGAGGGTTACGCATACAGTAAAAAACAGCAACCTAGATAGCCAGCTACTCGAACGCTTCACTATCTAGGTATTAGTCTCTCCATCATTAAATGGTTTGCTTAGAAATATCTCTTCAATAAACCTTCTAGAGCTCGCGCATGCCGCCCCTCATCTCTTGACGATTCATCAAAGAAGGCACTCGCCTCATCTAATCCCGCCTCTTTTGCCTTATCAGAAGCGGCCTTTTTGCCTTTGTTCGCACCTTTTTCACCGGACAACATGTTCTCTATGTTCTCCTTAGTTGATTCACTTATCTTTCCATTGAGTTCGGCAAAACGAGCAGCATGCCACGCCTCATCCATGGCAATAGATTTGAGGACTTTTGCTGCTTCGGGATAGCCTTCCCTTTGCGCCTGTCGAGACATTGCCAGATAGAGACCTACTTCCGCCGTCTCCCCTTGAAAGTTTGCGTTCACCGCCTCCTCTACCGCACTCCCCTTAGCACTACCAATCTTATTCTCATTCACTAATTCAGCCATACACACTCCCCTTTCTTATTTAATAAGAGTTACAGATTAACAACTATTTCACTATGGAAAATTATAATTGAAGCACCCAAAAAATCAACAAGAAATTTTTATTTACGAGTCAAGAACAGATAAAACACCATTTACATTTCGAAGGGAATAAACATGGTCAAGAATTCTGTTTCGGCACACAATCCATCCCCCCATACACGATATCTTCTTGCATGCCCCCCACGAACAGCAATGAACTCATCCCAACAAGTTATACCCCTCAAGATGATTATCAGAAAGGGTACATATGTCCTACGGGATGGTATTCAGCTTGTCGAAGTGGGACATTTAAGATAGCTCAACGGAATAGATCCGATGTGTAATTCACCTCTGTTTTCAGACCTCCGGAAGAAACTTGGCGAGTTCCTGCTGCCACTCCCATGTTCTTGTTTTCATATCCTCAAATTCATCCGTATCTTCTAATTTCTCCTCGTTCTCTTCAAGGAAACAGTAAATATCTCCTAAAAAATCCTTCAGTTTACTCACCTGTTGTAAAATGTCCATAAATTCCCCTTTCAAAAAATCTACCATCTATACCCATCACACCCTTAACAAAAATAATAAAAACTACTCAAGTAACCAAGGCTTAGAGTTTGTCCATTTCTAAGTCGTTATAAAAGGTCAATAATCCCATAGATCTGCTTTAACGAAAACTTACCACAACTCTCTAATTCCTCTGCTCTGCCGACCGACAGTCCCAACCACTCCATAGGGCCCAAAAAACGCATCGTTTTCCACTTTTTAACCAGAAGATAGTCCCTTCTCTTGTGCGTTCACAGCTCTGTTTTCCAAAAGTCCTTGTATGTTTCTCGACTATATGTTTTTCAAGATAGTAGTCTACCTGATGCCACTCAAATGGAGATTTGTCAACAACTTCCCACAATTCAATGTCCTCCATGGTAATCTCTTTTGCCTCGTATTTCTCTTTTTCGACAGGTACTATATAACTTATGCGATCTTCAACGGTTATCCACTCAGTCTCAGGCGCATCAGGTTGAACCTTTTGTGGTAGTTCATCTTTATCTAGATTGAATACATCCTGATGTTGTGCATACGCCACACCCCGTTGAGAGGTATCACTACCCATCAGAAAGGTATTTACCAAAAAAACAATGACAAACATGAAAAAGACCTTAACCAAACGTATCATAAAAACCCCTTTCTTTTTACATCAAATTTGAAATCTTTAGAATATAGACAGATTCATCAGCTCCACAAAACCAAATACGGTTAATTATACAGCGAATGAATCGATAGTGAAATAGGAAAAATAAGAACACAAATATAATGATCCACAACACAATCGCCGCATCAGTTATTGAAAAAAAACTGGCCAGATACAAGGCGCGTGAAAATTTCATGACCGGAGCTTACCTCTGTATGTGAGGATTACGGAATTCTCGTGGTAACGCAATAGGTGAGCAATTTTCGTTCATTAACTAATTCAAAACTCCGATCCTCTCCTCCACTGCTTTAAGTAACACCCCCTCTTGTAATAGTTTTCGCATCTTATCAATATCCTCCGAGAGTATCCTATCCTCCTCCAGGTGAGTAATATGTTGCCTTATTACCGAGTATGCCTCTTTTGTTCCCGCCCCTGCCTTAAGATTTGTAAATAGATCAAGGGCCTGTGCCGCACAGAGTAATTCAATAGCGATAACATTCTCAACATTCAACAACACCTGTTTACACTTCCTCGCTGCAATGCTCCCCATGCTCACATGGTCCTCCTTATTGGCTGAGGTCGGGATAGAGTCTACGCTTGCTGGATGTGATAAAGTCTTATTTTCTGATACGAGGGCTGCAGCCGTATATTGAGCGATCATCATTCCGGAATTTAGTCCGGCATCTTTAACCAGGAATGCCGGTAGACCACTTAAGAGAGGATTGACAAGTCTCTCTATTCTCCTCTCGGAGATATTGGCTATCTCTGAGAGCGCTATCGTAAGAAAATCCATAGCAAGGGAAATTGGTTGACCATGGAAATTCCCCCCATTATTAAAAATCTCCCCTGTTTCCGCAAAAATTAACGGATTGCCGGTAGCAGAGTTTATTTCCGTTTCTACTACCTTTTTTACAAAATCTAATGCGTCTTTGGATGTACCGTGCACTTGCGGGCAACACCTTATTGAGTAAGCGTCCTGCACCCTCGTACAATCTTGATGGGAAGAGATTATTTCACTACCACTCGTTAGCCTTCTTAAATTTTCCGCACTTAGACCTTGTCCATTATGAGGCCTCACCTCATGAATCTTTTCATTTAGCTCTATATTTGAACCCAAAAGTACCTCAAGACTCATACCTGCCACTATGTCCGCTGTCTTCAATAATCTCACGGCTTCATATACCGTAAGGGCACCACTACCCGTCATAACCTGAGTGCCATTTACCAATGACAACCCTTCACCTGCATCAAGTTCGACAACGGGAATACCGGCTTTTCTCATAGCCTGCCGTCCCGACATCAGCTCCCCTTTATAGACGGCGCTGCCCTCACCTATCAAGACGAGTGCCACATGTGCAAGGGGAGCAAGATCACCACTTGCTCCTACCGAACCTTTTTCCGGAACACGAGGATGTACACCTCGGTTGAGCATATTGACCAAGGTCTTCACCGTCTGAAACCGGATAATCGAGTGCCCTTGAGCAAGACCATGAATCCTTAAAAGCATTATTGCCCGAACGCTCTCTTCATCAAATGGATCACCAACACCTGCGGAGTGGCTGAGTATGATGTTTTTCTGTAACTGTATCCTCTCTCCCTCAGAGATAAAGACATTACTCAAGGCCCCAAAACCTGTTGTTACACCATACACCTCCTGTTTGCCCTTTATAGCACCCTTAATTATCTTCTGAACGGACGCTATCTTCCCTCTCACCTCTTTGCCAAGAGTCACCTTGGCATTTTCCCGGGCAACACGTACTACATCGGCAATCGTGAGTTCACAACCATTTAAGATTATACTCTTCATAAGCACCGAAATGATAACAACGGCAAATAGCTTTGTGCACTTCTATATTAAGTTTTTACACAACTCTGTCAATAAAAAGTCATCGGTTACCGTTTGATACCTTGAACTGTGAGCACACCTACTTGTTTTCCCATTCATTACTGGATCTGAGAAAAAAAGGGTGATACCAGCTTCACACACTATTTAACACAGGTGAAATTCAGGTCACTATTCTCTCCGTAATGCCACAGATTTGGTTGTGCTATCATTGACAAACGGTGCTGCTAACGTATAATGAATCAAAAGGATAAAACAAACCTACAAAAAACTTTGTTACGAGGTAAGTATGTCTCATATCTTTGACAACCACAAACCGAATTGGTTTCATTGGATAGGTACAATAACTTACCCATCAATGGGAGGTCAATAGTGTGTTTTGAGAAACATATACTGAAAGAAAATAATTCATCAAAAAGTTGCCCTAGCATAAAAGAGCTAAGAATTGTCAATACCGCTTTGGTATATCTCCCTATTATCATAGTGATAATGTGTAGTGTTTGCTTCACCAAGTCAACATCTGCTGGGAACCAAACAGAAATAAAAATCTTCCATATTAATAGTCATCTCATCGATTGTGTTGGAGTTGGCCCTCGCAAGTGCATGCAAATAAGAGAGAGCACATATGATGAATGGAGCCCCTTCTACGATGGTATTGAAGGATTTACCTTTGAGGAGGGATATCTCTATACCATAATCGTCGCAATTACTGATATTGATGATCCGCCCGCGGATGGATCATCAAAAGCGTATAAGATGTTAGCCTTAATTTCGAAGAAAAAAACCTAAACTTAATCTATTTGATGTCGATCATTAATCCCATTAGGGGAACAAATCGTAAATTTGATACACTCATACGATTGAGAAAAGAGAATCAAAGATTACGGCCAAATTTGAACAATTTTAGTAGGAATTTAATTGCTATTAAGCAATACCTGATATATAGTAAAAGCCTCATGGCAGCTCTTCTGCATTCTATCAAACTATTTCCTATTCACTATTTTGTACGCACCTGTTCTGTAATTATCTAACTCTTTTTCATGTAAAGGAAAGTCTATGAAACAAATACTTTTAACGGGTTCGGCAGGATTTATTGGTTGGAAAACGTCAGAGACATTATTGAAAAAGAGATACGAGGTCATAGGCATTGATAATCTAAACGAGTATTATGATATAAAGTTAAAGCAGTTCAGACTAAAAGAGCTAAAACAAAAGAGCAATTTTAAATTCTATAAGACAGATATAGAGAATAAGAGCGCTCTAAAACGTATTTTTAATAAACATAAAATCGAAGCAGTCATCAACCTGGCTGCCCGTGCGGGCGTTCGCTATAGTTTAGAAAACCCCAACGTCTATTTTACAACAAACTCATTGGGAACTCTCAATCTCTTGGAGTTGTGCAGAGAGTTTAGCATCAAAAAATTTGTTCTGGCCTCCACCTCTTCTCTGTACGCAGGCCAAAAGATGCCCTTTCAAGAGACATTGGCCGTTAACACCCCTATTTCCCCCTATGCAGCGAGTAAAAAAGCGGCAGAAGTTACCTGTTATACCTATCATTACCTATTCAAGACGGACGTAACAATTTTGCGCTACTTTACCGTTTACGGACCGGCAGGAAGACCGGACATGAGTGTGTTCCGTTTTATCAAATGGATAGATGAAGGGAAACCGATCGAACTCTTTGGAGATGGCAGTCAAAGCCGCGATTTCACCTATGTAGATGACATTGCAAACGGCACGGTGAAGGCCCTGAGAAAAGTAGGATTTGAGATCATTAATCTCGGAGGAAATGAACCGTACAAATTAAATTATGCCATAAACCTCATCGAAAAATATCTTGGAAAAAAGAAGAAAGTGAAGAGGTTCTCATTCCACAAAGCAGATCTAAAGGCTACCTGGGCCGATATCTCCAAGGCAAAGAAACTCTTAAAATGGGAACCAACCGTTAGTTTGGACGATGGTATAAAGAGATCAGTCGATTGGTATCTCTCCAACAAACAATGGTTAGAGAAAGTCACATTGTGATGTAGTCTCTTATAATACTCACCACAAATTGGTTTTAGGTTTTTAGAATCCGATTTCACGTGAAATTTATACTTTTTTCAATCAAAAATTCCTCGACTTAGTATTACTAGGCCTCCGGTTTTGTTCAATCGAAAAATCAAAATTTCAGGCAAACTCTGGCCCAGATATTCCGAAAACTATTTTGCAATGGGTATAAAACCAAATATCTACCCTGCCACTACATTGTCTTAGCAACAAATCAAGATAAAATCCTCTCTACCCTAAACTGGCTCCTATTTCGGTGCGTTTGAATATGCTGAATGATTACTCCCCGATCTCAGTTTTTCATTGAGAATTTGCATAATTACGTGTGTTAAGATGAGATGACCATCTTCCACCTTTTGCATATCATGTACCGGAACAACAAACGTACTTTTTGCAATCTTAGCAATCTCCCCCCCATCAAAACCTGACCATGCTATTGTTGTGACGTCCCGTTCGTTCGCATATTGAATCGCCCGAATCACATTTTTTGAGTTACCACTCCCGGAAACACCGATAACAATATCTCCCGGATTCAGGAAGTTCTTTAACTGCTCTACAAAGATGTCATCATACGAACAATCATTTGCGTAGGCAAGCATAGTAGGAATATTATCACTAAGGCTAATAACCTTAAACCGTTTCTCCAAACCAAGTGAAACGCCCTTATTGATATCGCAGGCAAAATGCGAGGCGGTAGAACCACTTCCACCATTACCCATAATAAAGATCTGTTTCTCTGATTCATAAGCCGAGAGGATGTAATTAACGATCTCCTCAACATTCTCAAGATTACTCTCTCTCAATGTATCTTGAAGATCATTCACATATTTCAAGGTAAACTCTTTTATCATACCCACCCTCCCTTTCATTTTTCCAAAAACTTACGCATTATACCGAAAATAGCACAACGAGCCTTCGCGGTTAAAACATAATCACTTTTTATATACTCATCACGAGCTGGTAAATTTTCCTCTTACCCTATCGTAACAAGTTAATTCAAAAAAATGTAAAACTTTAGCAGAAAAAATAGTGATTGAATTAGATTGGCTCAACATCTGAGATAAAGATCTCTGCAGCTGTACCTTTTTGCATCAAATCAATACTTATCACAAGTTTATAATTACCTTTTTTTTCAACGAGTATACCCTCTACCCCTTTCAGAGGCCCCGCCTTCACCCTCACGCGTGTCCCTTTCTGAAGATAGGGATACGGGTCTAATTTGACCTTGCTCTCCAGAAGGATTTTGATGTCCATCACCTGTTTATCAGGAACGGGGGTCGGTTTATCAATATCACTGCCAAGTATCTTTGTCACCCCTCTCGTATATTTTACATCACTTAGCTGCTCCTGGTTGACATGTGCAAACAGATAACCAGGAAAAAGGGGCACGTCGACATACTTTTTCCGATCCTTCCTTCGGCTCAGCGTATTTACAAGAGGGAGAAACGATTCTATACCTTTATCTATTAAAAATGCATCCACCTGTTTTTCGTGTCGGGAACGAGTGTGTACTGCATACCATTTCATTTCCATAAGTGGCATATATTACAGACCAGAGAAGAATTGGTCAAGTTATTAAAACGTCCCTTATGCGTGATCAACAAAGAGACGAATGCTCCAAAGGCTTAATCTTTTTAAAAACAACAGTTTAAGTCTTTGCTTCTCATTAAACAAGAGAGGCAATGTCTTGTCATCCGTTATTGATATACCCTTCCACCATAGTAGCAGGAATATTATTCTTTTGCATTTTACTATTATATATATTACTTATCTATGGGTTGAACCAACTACCCATCTACTGTGTTGCTGTAAGAATTTCGCAATCTTCAAGAAATTGAAGCCACTATCTGTTGCTCTTGTTCTACTAACAGAATTATCAAATTAAAATGTTCAAATTTCAAAAAATTGTTGAAGAATTAAAGCACGCCTTCGCCATCGATTCGGCAAAACTGAGTGATGAAGAGATCGCCCTTTTAGAAAAGTTGGCAGCCTATGTGGTCAGGAGAAAGATGTCGGTACCTGCCATCATGTTTCTTGAATCCATTCAACCCTTAAACTTTATCGGTAACCAGGCCGCCACCTTCTTTAAACCCATAATCACAAACTTTTTCCCCGCTCATGAGTATAATCGGCTCATTGGTATATTGGAAAAAAGAGAGGCCCTGAACATCCTGATTCGCAAGATAGAAAAAAGGGTTAAAGGTTGACAAAGATGGAGTAAGGAAGTATATTTTAGCAAATCTATGCGCCCGTAGCTCAATTGGATAGAGTGGTGGACTTCGAATCCAACGGTTGCAGGTTCAAGTCCTGCCGGGCGTGCCATAAAGCGATCTATTTCCACTTCGTATGCTGAGAGTGATAAGTGCATGCTCGGAAATCAACAGAAATTAAACTTTACTATTTAGGTGAATTGCGTATGTGATGTTCACCTCATTTCATACAACGTAAGCGCCCTTAGCTCAGCCAGGCAGAGCAACTGACTCTTAATCAGTGGGTCGAAGGTTCGATTCCTTCAGGGCGCATCTCTTTTCCTCCTCATAATTTACACTTAACATCCATTCAAATAATAACTTAACTCGCACTGTTTTAAACTTTCCGAATTCCACAATTCACCGCACTATGTTTCATTATGCTACAAAACTGCCGTCCCAAAATCGTCCCAAATTTATCCCAAAATATTCACAAAATTTCCAACAAAAAATGACAAACTGTCAAGCTTGGCAAAATGTGGATAACTTTTTTATTTTTTTACTAAAGTTTCCTGATTCGCACCCGATAATTTAATTAAATATGAAAAACATTAATTTATATAATGGAGACGAAAATATGGTAGTAAAAGAACTCACCCAATCAGCACAAGCCGCAAAGCAAATCAGACAGATTTTAAAAAAGGCTTATCCTACCATCAAGTTTTCCGTAAGATCTCGTAACTTCTCAATGGGTGACGCGGTTGACATCTCATGGAAACTCGGCCCAGTAACTGATGAAATTGACACGCTTGTTAGAAAATTTCAATATGGTGATTTTAACGGTATGGAAGATATTTACGAATGCACAAATAGCCGTGACGATATCCCGCAAGCTAAGTATATTCACTGTCAAAGAGAATATAAGACTCAGGAAGAAATCGAAAATTCAAAGCTTAAAAATAGAGACCCAAACTATCAAGATCTTTACCGTTTGGAAAGGACTTTCCATCATGTAGTCGCAAAAGATCTTTGCAAATTAATCGGCATTGAATACGTAAGCATACAACAAGCTGTCTCCGATCATGATTGCTTTAATGGTAACGGCCAATTTAGTACCAAGAACCTTCAGGATTGCGTATGGGCCATAGTTCGGGAAGCTCGATTAATGGAAGGTTACAAAGGTCTTGAGCACGCCACAAACGACAACGGCCAAGAAATCAAAACTTCTTTCCGCGCTATTCAATAGCGCCGGAAGAAGTTTATATCACCTTAATATAACTCAATCTCATTCCCGTCGTCTTCAATTGTCATAGTTTGCCACATTGACAAAAGCAACAAATAATGTTATTTATTTCATGTTATATTCTAGTTATATTCTAGAAATTCTAGATAGACTGGAATCAAGTTATAAGAATCCGATAAAGGCACGCTCTAAACCATCAGAGCACGCAAAGTAATAGGGTCTAAAGGCATATACAGGGAAGTTATGCTGTTCGGACTGTTATGCTTAAAAGATAGCCTTACTGCCGAAGGTATATTTATGTGAATTCACATCGAATTCATGAATATCTTTCGTAGTAAGGCTTTTTTATTTTATAAATGTACCGTTGTAAATCATGAATAAGGAAAGGAGGTTTGTTTAAAGACGTTGGGTTAAAAGGAAGTAAGCGTATCTATTTTTTATAATTGATATGGAATAATATTATTGTTTCCCATACAAAAAAAAGAGAAGAAAGGGGTAGGAGATGAAGAAAATTATATTTCATTTGAGCATGATAGCGATAGTAGTGGCTTTAGTAGTTACATTGAATACTAATGCGTATGCAGGTGTAAAGGACGACATTGCGCAACACGACACAGACATAAAGGCAGACATAGCGACCCATGAAGGTAACATGACAACAGAACATGGCGATCTTTCAACTGAGCATGGTACTCTATCTACAGATCATAATTCTCTATCGGCAGAGCATAGTGGTCTTTCAACAGGGCAAGGTGCTCTATCTACAGAGCATGCTGATCTTGACACGAAACTTGATGAGATATTGGCAGCGGTTCAAAATAATGGTGGCTCAGACGCACCGGTTGAGAAAACAGGGCAGACAACGTCATTTGCGACAGGAGATGATGGTGAATTGGAGAGAGGAGTAGCGTGGCCGAACCCACGATTTACGGATAATCTAGACGGTACCATAACGGATAACCTGACAAACCTCATCTGGGACAAAAACGCAAACCGTTTTGGTCAACGGGATTGGAACACTGCTTTGAGCGATTGCAACAATCTGGCAGATAATGGTGGAGATCTTACCGATGGTTCAGTTGCGGGAGATTGGCATCTTGCAAATGTAAAAGAGTATCAGAGTCTAGTTCATTACGGTGTTTTTAATCCAAGCGTGCCAGATACATTGGGCATAGGTCAGTGGAGTCAAGGCGATCCCTTCAACAATGTGCAGTCGCCGGACTACTGGTCGTCTACTCATGCCAACAGGCCCACCAACGCATGGCTCGTGAACTTCGGCAGTGGTGTCGTGCTCCACGACCTCAATAAGGCCTTCAGCAGCGTTGTGTGGTGTGTACGAGGCGGGCAATGATGCTTGATCATTTGATAATTTGAATAATTTGATTATTTAAAATATCCAAGAGATTGTGTCTTGGAAAAGAATTGTGAGAAAGGTGAAAAAAAGGGGGTGCAGGGGGTTTCCCCCCTGCGTTCCGCGATTAACACTTTTCTCGTATTAATAGCTTTATGAGCCAAAAGGATTTAGCTTTACTCAAATGTTAAATATTTGCACCTATAATTTACAGCCGTACAAACTGATTTGAAACACTAGTGACAATTCTATTTCACATTACCCGCTCAAATCACCTTAATATAACTCGATTTCGTCTCTGTGTCACTCTCCGCGCCCCTCTCGGCGAATAACTGTATATCCCATTCAAAATCAATTATAACCGTCACGTTTGAGGTGACCCTATTTGTGCCGGGTTCAAGATCCCCCGCGCTGAATTTCTTGGATTTAATCTTGATGTCAAAATCACTCGTCCCTAGCATCACTGGACGACTTTTATCGCCTCTAATGTATCCAAGCTTACCCAAACCGATCCAAGCCATTCCCGGCACGTTCTGGAACGTTACACCTTTATTATAATCTTTCACCATCTAAGCAACTGGCCGCAAAAGCACAGCGGTCACCTGCTGGTTGGTATTTTGATAAATATTTTTCTACTCCTTAACGATCAGACAGACATCCAATAATGCTCCACCCTCTCCTAGGTCGCTCCATCTTGCTTTTATGTAGTCACCGCTTTTTACCTGTGAAGGTTTAATCTTTTCACAATCTTTAAATACATTTCCTCCATACACTTTTTCTATAGCGACTGACTCGTCACCACGGTAGAATTTGGTACCTTGTTTGTAAATTATTTCCCGATGCTGCCCTTCAATCGTTATATAATGTTCGTCAATTGCAACGACTTTGCCTTCGATAATGTCGTACTTATACGCCTCCGGACGAAACATCTTATCAGGTTTTTTCGAGGCAAAGACGTTTGTGGATGTTAAGACCATAGAAACCAGCGCTATGAGACATAAAGTTAACTGCTTCATTTCGTATCCTCCTGTAAAATATTCTTATAAAAGTTAATAAGGTAGTTCCTTGCAGGTTAACTTACAAGGGAATTAAAATAAAAAACCACTAACTCAGCTCTATATGTCAGTGGTCTTTGTCTTATATTTTTATGCCTTTATAAATATTGTTTGTCATAATAGTTTGTATTCTTCATCCTTTAGTTTGTAGGCATTAGCAGGTACAAATTTCACTATGCATCTTTTCTATCTGTAATTAAAGTTGCTCTCTAATTTTTTATACAATCACAATTTAATTTTTGTTCCCAAAGTATTTCCAATTTTTAGTGATGTTATATAAGAACTTTTTTTAATAAAACCTTCCAACTTTGCTCTTTTAATTATTTGAATTTCTTGTTTTTATTAAGCAAGACAAAACATACTATCCCTGCATCTTTCCTGTCTACCGAAAAATAAGGACTTTGCAAAACTGAAAACAGATGCGTGTTGTCTTTTTAAGGGGAAGGTGACAGCATTATGTGGATAATGAATACCAAGTGATAAGTGCACTCTAGATCGGTGTGGTTTGAAACACTATTTGTTATTCTGTTTCATATTAATCTCTCATATCACCATATAACTCAATTTCGTTTCTATCACTACCTCGGATTCTCTTGTTGCTTGCAACTGTATATCCCATTCAAATTCTATGACAAGGGTAACATTTGAAGTGGCCCTATTTACTCCGGGGCCAAGATCCCCGGCGCTAAATTTCCCAGACTAAATCTTGACGTCAATATCACTCGTCCCTAGCATCACGGGGCGGCTTTTATCGCCTCTTATGTATCCTAGCTTGCCGACACCTATCCAAGCCATTCCCGGCACGTTCTGGAAGGTTACGTTGTTTTTATTCTTCACTATGTAAAGGCTCAAGTTTTCGTCAATATTCGTCTCTTTGATTATGTCTACATCCTCAGATAAGTTACGGTACCATATCCTTTCGTCAATCCTCGCTTTATACTCTTTTATGTGGTCTTTAATATTTATGCCCATTGTGTTTCCTGTTATAAAATTCTCACTTTTAGGTCATTTTTAGGGTTAATAATTACTCAGGCACGTAATGGAGAAAATAACAGGTATGATTGTCAGATTTTTATGTGAAACACAATAGTCAATAGTGCTTTAGGATTGTTTTGTACGGGTGGAAATTATTGGCTAAGAGATACGTGAAGCTTTCTTTCGAGGACTTATATAATGTTAACGTTTTAAAAATAGTTTGTATATTTAATAACCATTAATACACGAATAGTCACCACTGGTTCCTGTTCATGGTCTGCAATTTATTACAACCTCATTTTTTCTGATCTTCAAAACAGTTTATTTATCTACGAATTATTTCAATAATATGTTATTCGACACTAAGTCTTATGGAATCAAACTTAGGTATATGAGCAGAACTATCACCTTTTTGTGCGAAGATACTGTATTTTGAATCTTCTTCTAATATGTGGCTCTTGAGCCAGTTTATTAATGTTTTCATAATTTCGGTATTCAGAAGAATTTTATTGGATTTCATGTCATCATAATACCTACTAAACTGTTCATAGAATTTGCAATGAATATTCTGATGGTCTGCTAAATCAGGATAGTTAATTATTCGCATATAGTCTTCTTCATACATGAAATGATCCCTGACATACTCTTTCATCGACTCCATAGTTTTAACTGCTGTATGGTTGATTTCATTATTATCATCTTTTAACAGGCTATCATGCAGATCGTTTATCATTGCAATCCATTTCTTATGTTGCTCGTCAATTTCCTCAATATTCACACTGAATGATTCATCCCAATCTATTAGTGACATTTGGCACCTCCAGCTTCATAAATGTATAAAATTTAATACCTAAGCGAATAAGTGTATATCACTATTCATAGTTATTTATCGGTTTAAAAGCAATTGTATTAAAAGAAATCTGGGGAAGAATTTACAAAGCAAAAATTGTTTTCAAATGTTTTTTTCAATCAACCATAAATCATTAACGTTTCATTGTGATTTTGACAGTATAATATTGCTACATGAATGTACCTCTTGATTATTGATATAGTATGTGACTGATAAGGATTTTAATAGTAGTGGCGTAACACACAACAACTTACACCATTTCTATATGATCAACACCAATTTGGCACTAGTCTTGTTATAAATAACAAGCAACTTTTTGCATTTTGTTTCTCCTTTAGTAATTCCTCATTATAATAGACTGGGATTTTCGGACCAGTAGTTAAGATGCATTTTTGATGTTACAATGTCAAAAAGGAGGTTCGAAAATGAGAAAAAGTTTTAGTGCGGACTTTAAAGCAAAAGTAGCATTAGAAGCTATTAAGGAAGAGAAGACAATAGCAGAGTTGTCATCAAGATACGAAGTACACAGGACACAATTAGTAGTATACGCAATTTGTAAATTTGTAGTAATTACTCTAGGGCTGATATTTCTTTTTAGACATATCAATCTTAAGGAAAAACAAAGAGCTTAGTTGTGAAGTCGTATATAAATCAATAAGCTATCATAAAAAAAGCACATGAATGTAAAATCCAGTACTTCTCCTGCTGACTTATAATATTCTAAATAATTCTCAACAGTTACCTATCCAATCACATCCCGTATTACATGGAAGATGTGGGAATAAACTGATGGCTGTTCATTAATTCGTCATTTAGCACCCAACTTTAACCATCTAAATAACCAACGGAACTTTATGATAATAAAAATTTTTTTCTTATCATATTCAATCTCTAAAACTTAAATCATATCTCTTTAATAAATTGTAAAACATCATACGATTGGCACACTAGTAGCTCTCTTTCTATGCCAAGTGTTAAGCAACTCGAACAAAATATAAATGAACTTGCTTATGCAGTTTACACCACCATATACTATATGCATAACAAGCGGGTACGGAAAGCTATAGAACATCCAAATCCGGGGGTATGCTTTTCTATCCTTTACTGCAACAAACACTTATAATGGATCCTGTTCATGTGGAAAATTTAACCTCATGACCTACAATATGTTGTTTGTGGTGGTGCTAACTGCATAAGCAGGTAAATGAAAATGATAATGGTGTCATTTGCCTTGATTTGTAAAAAATTAAACGGCTCTTTATTGAACGTGTTTAGTAGACTTTCAACCTAAATCACATATTAAATAATAAAGAGTAGGTAAAAAAGGAACTGCACGGATCATTTAAGAGCCGTTTCATCTTACTCCCATAAAAGATAAGTGTTATGAGGTATTCCTGCTTTAATTCTCATTCACT
The DNA here is from genome assembly GCA_965222815.1 of Candidatus Scalinduaceae bacterium. Lineage (GTDB taxonomy): Bacteria > Planctomycetota > Brocadiia > Brocadiales > Scalinduaceae > SCAELEC01. The sequence continues at coordinate 161,465 of CBDCUS010000014.1, read as the reverse complement.
TATTTTTGCATGTTTTACACATCTCTCCTATTTGATAACATTCTTTACAATCAATCTTAACGGCTTTTAAATAACCGACATTACAAGATTCACATCAAATAGTTTCACCGGATTGTCCTTTTTCACAAAATCTCATTAGATTGCATAGAGAAGCTGGTTAATTGCATTGGACAGTTTAACAAAGGTAATATTGATGCAGATATTACGCTCAAGATTCAGAAGCAAATACTAACTGATAAAATAGAGGATGAAGAATTTCTTGAATTTGCCATAAAGAACTTTAGTGAAATGATGGGGCAGATGACTTGTGAGATGTGTTTGGGCTGAATAAGGTATAAAAAAAACACCTACATCCCTCAGTGTATGAAGAATGTAGGCGTATATGTATTATAAGACAATATTGGCAAATAGTTACCTAGCCACCAAGACTTGTAATTATAGCCTGTGCTGCAGCTTACCAACTATCAACAAAAATATTGCATTTTCTTCCTATACATTCCCAAATTTCCTTATACCATTATCACCCTTATGTCAATACAACCAAAGGGTGAAAAGAAATGGGTAATAAACTACTATCCGCTTGGAGCGGGTGGTAAACATGTCCAGCAGATATTCTACGGTACAGAAAGCGAGGCCCGGGCGGCTGAGCTTGAAGCGAGAAGAAAATGTCCCACTCCCAGAAACACCATAAACCCAAAGATTAAGGACATAATGCCTCAGTTCCTTGACTGGCTAAAGATGCACCGAGCGGAAAAGACCTATGACGATGTAAAACTCTCCCTCACGTTTATTCTCCCTCACTCCGGACACCTTCAGGTACCGAGAATTACCCCCACGATTATCGACCAATACAAGAAGATCCGCGCTGGAAGGCCCAGTGCTACAAACAAAGAGCTCAACTACCTGAGGTCAATTATCAAATTTATGGTAAAAAACAACTTCGCCAATCCTCTCGATTTCTGTATAGAGATGGTCCCCTACAAGGCACCACTTCCGAACATCCCCCATCTGGATGATATCGAAAAATTTTTTGAAGAGGTGAAAGATCCCATAAAGAAATCCATGGTCCTCTTTATGTGGCAATGCGGATTGAGGTACAAAGAGATGAAAAACATCAGATGGGAAAATATCAACTGGAAGACAAGCGTCATCACCCTTACCGAGACAAAGGGATCTGCACCTCGAAAATGCCTGCTACCCGAAGCAATTAGAGCACTCCTGCAGCCCTTAAAAAAATACGAGGGATATGCCTTCGAGAACCACATTTCCAAATCCTCCAAAACGATAATAACTGTAGCAGAGTGCTACTATTTCATGTGCAGAAAATCGCAATCAGTGGGTCGTCGAAGACCCATAAAATGAATCAATCAGTAGGTCGTAAATTTTGTGTGCTCTTACCTCCTCTTTTTCTTCTTTAATTGTAATAGTTTGTCCTATTGACTTATGTTAGATTAATGGTTTATGATTTCCTCATCGTTCACCGTCAGATATGCGCAAATATGTTCTCTATTTTTAACTGTTCGATTACCAAATAAGGTTTTGCAGATGAGTGATTGTTGTGATATCAATTGTTCTCTAGAGGCCCTTCGTGAAAAACAGCGGGGAACACTGCAAATTGTCCTCGTCATCAACACTGTTATGTTCCTCGTTATCGTCGTGGCCGCTCTTTATGGCAATTCAACTTCATTGTTGGCCGACAGCCTTGATAATCTGGGAGATGCTTTTACATATGGTCTTAGCTTGTACGCTGTTTCTAGGGGCGCTACGGTTAAAGCCAAGGTCGCACTATTTAAGGGCGGTCTTATTTTCTTAGCAGCATGCGCTGTAGCTGCCCAAATTGCCTACAAGCTTTTTGTCCCGAGCATCCCCATCTTCGAAGTTATGGGAGTATTCAGTCTTCTCGGCCTTGCAGCAAACACCCTTTGTTTATACCTTCTTTGGCGGCATCGCCATGAAGATGTGAATATGAGTTCAGTGTGGGAATGTTCACGAAACGACATTGCATCTAATCTTTCGGTCTTTGTGGCGGCTGGAGCGGTCTGGTTCACTGGTTCAGGATGGCCAGATATCTTGGTCGCGCTAGGTCTCGTATGCCTCTTGATGCGTTCTGCGTTTCGCGTCATTTCATCAGCCATAGGGGAGCTTCGTAGAGCAAGCTAACGTTAATATTTTCCAACCATTAGTTGAAATTGAACAAACTGTTTTGAAACACTATTGACAATTCTGTTTCATACATAATAACTCATATCACCCATATATAACACGACTTCGTTTTGGTGACGGTCTCCGATTCTCTCGTTGCCTGTAACTGATTATCCCATTCAAATTATTTCTATTTTCATAGTTTTACATATTGACTTTTATTTATTTCAGTATATATTCATTTTGATTTCATATAATTACCTCTTTGTTACCGACCCATTTTAATAGTCAAAGGTAACAGAATATTTGCTAGATTTCAATCTCAAGCCCAAAAGATCCTTGAAACTTGTGTCACTATTCTATGGAGGGGTACATTATGAACCCAAACCATCAACGCAGGAACAAAGGTTTCTCCCTCATCGAAATCATAATTACGATGACCATCGTGGCGATGTTGGGAGGCATTACAGCGTTTGTCATACTCAAAGAGCGTACTGCATTTCACCAGACTACATGTATGAGCAATCTGAGACAGATATCTCAGGGCATGCAGATCTACTACAACGAAAACGGAAAATTCCCCCAGGATGGCTACCCCGATGATGGTAATGATCCTCTCCCTCTCTCCAGCGAACTTGCCAACTACGTAACCGAAAAAAAGACCTTTATCTGCCCCGAAGACGACGATCCTGTCAGGACTGCCAACTTTGCAAGCTATGACCCCTATTATGTTAAAAGAAAGGACCCCTACGATACAGACAAACTCCTCATCGGATGTCCTAACCATAGAGAGGCGAAAAAGGCCACAAACCTCCTCGGTGCAGGTGCAACAAATATCACTAGTATTGATACCGTACTTGCAAACGGCCAGGAGATACCACCCGATGGCACCTCCGGTGAGAGAGTTATAAGCAACGTAAATGATGAAATGACCTTCACAGACGGAAGCAGTGTCAAAATCATCAATTCCCAGGCAGGCTATGGAACATACCTCGTCCAGTCAGTTCGATTAGCAGACGGAACCCTCTACAGTATCATACGGGTTGAGGATGAGGGAACACTCGATGTTCAGGTTACGGCCGGCTCAAAATTTGAGGTTATCACGCCAAGTGCCATTATCGGAGTAAGAGGTACCCGCTTTACGGTGGAGACCGTTAATACAAACAATACAACGACTGTTACCTTGATAACGGGAACGGTTGATGTAATGGATAGCAAAACAGGCGGAGAGATAGAACTGTCCATTGGCGGCACAACGACAGCCACCATAGATGACCTTGATGATGACGTAGACAATGATGGTGACGGGTATACGGGAACCCAGGGGGATTGTGATGACAGTGATCCAAATGTAAATCCCGGACTGATTGAAATACCAGGAAACGGTATAGACGATGATTGTAACTCCACTACCCCTGACAGTACTGACATAACTATTTGCCACATGCCGGGTACACCTGCAGAACAAATCATGGTTATACCAGAATCTGCTTTACCAGGACATTTATTACATGGTGATTTTGTAGGTACCTGTGAATGAGAAATAGATAGTGACGGTTATAACTCACTGGATTTAAGTCATAATATCACTAATAGTATCCGTCTTTTAGTCTCAATCATATCACCTTTATATAACTCAGCTTCGTCTCCGTCGCAACTTCCGATCCCCTCGTAGCCTGCAACTGAATATCCCATTCAAAATTGATCAACACCATAACGTTTGAAGAGGCCATATTTACTCCGGGTACAAGATCCCTTGCGCTAAACTTCCCGGACTTAATCTTGACGTCAATATCACTTGTTCCTAGCATCACAGGTCGGCTTTTATCGTCTCCTTTGTATCCAAGCTTACCACCCCCCCTATCCAAGCTATTCCCGGCACGTTCTGGAAGGTTACTCCGTTCTTATTTTTGACAATGTAAAGGCTGAGGTTTTCGTCAATATTCGTTTCCTTGATAATCTCGCCGTCCTCGGAAAAGTTACGGTATCGTATCCTTTCGTCAAGCTTTGCTTGAAATTCTTCCCTGTGGTCTTTTATGTTTATAAGACCAGGAGCAGACCTAATCTATTGACAAGTAAAGTTATGAGACAGAGTGTTGATCGGACAAGAGGGTTGTTCGATGCTTACAGTTGACAAAATAAAAGATTCTTTAACAGGCTAGGTCCAATTTCTAGGACACACAGCATGGAGCCGACGTCACCTAATAAAAAATCTTTATAAATTGTCGTAATAATATTGCTTTTTGTAAATAGAAAACTTCGTGAGTGTTATACCACATACAGCCATCTTAAAAAACGTATTCCCGGCCTACAAACTTAAACTTCAGCCTTAGATTGACATCTTGACTTTTTATTGGATTTATGTTGAACAATTTCCTCAATTTCCGATTTGGGTACTCTATCTTGTATTTTCTTGAGAAATACGTATTTATATTGGAAACCGTAGCGATGGATGGATGGACGTTTATAATTGGCGGGTATTACTCCGTTGGTGCAATTTCTACGCTGTTAGTTCTTAGACTTGTATATCTAGCCTTTTGTCACTCCCTTGTAAGCAAAACTCCATTTCATTCATTCATAAATTTAGCAATCATCATCCTCTGGGTGCTATTGATTGTGGAGACAACTCCACTAAGCAATCCAGTCTCTGACTATGGCGCACCGATTGGCTTTGCTCTTACATTAGTAGTAGTACCGGTATGTTACATAATATCGTGGGTTCTTCGTAGAGGTGAGAGTATTCCGGTGAAGTCATACGTGATATTGTCCCGAGTCCTGTGGGGTGTTCAGATCATTCCTGGTGTATTGATGGTTTTTTTCATGTACGCATGGGCCAGTGGTAGATAAAATAGAATCCAACCATAACCTGATTACCATATCTGTTATTCACTCCATCACGACAACATTTTTACTATATTATACTATTTTTTCATCATTAATGTTTCTTTTATTTTTTCTAGATTCTTTTCCAAGAGATTGGAACCTATAAAGGAACTTGTATATTCTTTGCCTTCTTTTGTCTTAATAATCAAACGATAATGCATAGTTTTACTCCTCTTCTCTCTAGGTGTTAATTCTGCAATATCTCCTTTTGTAATAGTTACTATACGCTTAGGCAGAAAATAGTGAAGGTGAAGATTATTTTGTTGTACATCAATTTGAAAAAAATGAGTCCAATTTTCAACATAGACAAACCCTATGATACACAACCCAATGCTTCCAGAGATTAAAACTGCCCATTTTCGTGGCATTGTTTTCCAAGATTTGAATTTATTTCTTCTAATTTTTTGAGATGATAACAATTTATACAATGCATACCATATAAAGAGAGCAATCAGTGTAACAAGCCAAAATTGAGTTAAATGACCTGAGATCAGTTTTTGTTTATTAGGGTTAATTGAAAAAAATAAAGTTTCCATCGGCAATATTAACTAATCTTTTATCTAACAATGTATTATTGAATAATACAGCTATCATAGAAAAGTGTATTTGGAAAAACAAGATACTCTTTATAAAGAAGCTACTACAATAAGAAAGATAATACTGATTACCAACCAAAGATTAATATATCTATTAAGGATAGCTTCTTTACCCTGAACCATTTTTCGGACATCTTTATAATTGATTAGGATTTGATTCTGATGTATCAGTTCCCAGATGTAAAAACTTTTACCCTGCATAAATTCATTCTTGTTGAGTCTGTTCCTTTCTGCAAATAGGTCAACTACATCTCCCACCTGAATACGCTCCATACCTGTCCAGACCGTGCCATAATAGGATGAATAACGATGCATTCCATACTTTGACTCAATTTGTAGTGAGGTAGATTTTCCCTGCCCACCTAAACGCACATTCCTAACAGAACCATGAACAGATAGCAACTCCTCTTTAAGAGGATGCTGACTTTCATAAAGATAAACTCCTTTTACACAAACGGAGAATACAAAAGAATATGTTGCTACAGATACTAAGGTGGGTTTACTAAAACTTTTACTAAAAAATTTCACAATAGATTCAGTTAAAAAATGTCAAAATACTTGTTAGAAAAAAGACTAAAACCACTAAGCCCATGTATAGCAGGTCAACCTTAATATTTCAGGTTAGACAATATTCTCTATTTCTCTTCGTTCTACTGCCTGCACTCTAAAACACTTAAAAGATAGTGCAAGACCAAATGCTTGCTCAAATCGAACTGAAATATACGGCGTCAAAGGTTTTCCATTTTTTAAAGTTCCACGTGCTTCATAATTAAAAGTCAAGTCATACACCGCATTCTGGTGATTAAATTCTTCCAGTTTAATAGAATCACAATCATGGAACTTCAATACCACAATATATGGTTTTTCCAATGCGCAAAGTTCAAATGATACTCGTATAACAGGCCCTATCCATACATTATCATCGGGTCTTACATCACCACGCCATATATTCAAATTGTGTACTTCTGCATCATGAAAATTTGGCCATTCTCCATTATCGAGAATTAATTGCGAATCATCAACATCTTCTATTGGGTTAAATTCCTTCATGAAGAACAAGTTATTATAAAGTTTCTCTATTACATCACTCTTGTAATAAACTCTGGAAAACTATTATTAATTTGTAACCGATCAACATTATTCTTTTGATATTCATTGCAAAGTTGTTTTCATTTATCGTCTGGTTCTCTTGTCAGTAACATAGACTTATACTTGTTTATCAAAAGGAATGCTTTTTCATGAGAATACTCTCCTAGCAAACCCAGCTGTTGAAAAAATTCTTCCGCTCTTTTCTTCTCATTAGGTTGTAAATCTTTATAATGGTGATTAATGTATTCTAAGATCCTGACTATGATCCTTGCGGCTAAACTTTCATCATCACTGTGTACCCAATCATACCCCAAGCGGTTATTCAGGCCACTTTTATCTTTTCCACTGAGAATAATAGCTGCAATAACTGGTATAGCTTCTTCCTCAAAACCATTCGTGAATAAGATACCTGCACTGATATAGGATAAAAGAGGATCTTTATCATTTAATAACCTGTGTGCAACTGCAACCCTTTTATCATCCGGTAATGATCTGATGAGATCCAATCCATCCTCTCTCTCTAATGCATATAATTTTTCCAAATAGTAATTTGTTATTTCATCATGATCTAGATCAGAAGGTGGTTCAATAAGAGACTCTATTTTTAAAGGAATATCCACATTTACCGTAACAGAGTATTTCCCGGAACCATTAATAATTACTTTCCATTCGCCTTTTTCCGGGTTGTCAATGTATCCCAAAAGCATGTGTGAAGTTTTTAATAGACTGTTACTGTTTTTCTCATCCTCAGCAATTCTTCCTGATGGTTTTATGAGAGAAATCCGCGGATTAAACTGGACACCTATAAGAAAGGTAAAGTTTTTGGTATCGGGTGTAATTAAGAATGGCAAAACCATTTCTCTATTATCAACAGTACCATAGTCCCTTAACAGAGGAGTCTTGCCTGTTCCTGTAAACATTTCCGGGGGGATCTTTTCAGCATACGTTACAAATTCACCGGGTTTCCAAAAGTAATAATCTCCTCCTGATTCTACAGCTATCTGGAACATGGAATCATCAATTATAGCTCCTTTAGTATTATTGTTATAGTGTGATTGCCCACTATTATTTGCGTATGAAACAACGCATGTGCACAAAATACATATGGATAACAATACGCTATAACATCGGTATATCTTAACTGTTGAAATATGCCCATCAATGGTTTGATTCATATACAACCCCTTTTGGTGCAAATGCTTTGTAATCTAGGTGGTTGTTATTATCACCTATAAAATATAAATTCAAATTACCAGCATCACTTTTATATCTCCACAATTCCAATCTATTGTCATTGGGGATCTTGTCCCAGAATTCCTCTTCAGGTCCCCAAATATTCCCTCTGGTTTTCTTAATGATTTTTATCTCATAAGGTCCACCTAATATCTTTTTTATCTCTTGCTTGGTTTGCCCGATCTGTATAAGTTGAGAAATATCTAGTTCTTCATTACATGAAATTACCGAGAATGTTAATAATGATAATAAAATTATTTCTTTTACATTCATTTCTTTTCTCAACTTCTGTAGTTGGCAAGACTCACCACGAATAATGTACTCGATAGGTAATTTTCTTTTCCTCGTCCGGATTCACCTGCACTCGAAATTCAATGTTTTTGCTGTCTGTTTTTAAATACGTATGGGAGGGTTCTTCAATTTTCCAATTGAACCACCGATAAAGATGTTCCACCACAAGAATTTCAGCTACTTTCTCACTATGATTACGTAGAATTATCTCAAATGTTTCTTTGGTCCAATGCTCGGAATGATTCGTTTCAAAATGTGTTTGTCTCCGTTCCCCCACAAGATCAAAGGCATTACCTGTATAAATCCGAACAACTTCATCTTTTGCTGTATGATCAATCATGTTTTCACCAGTAAATTCTAATTGATCATCCTGGTCTCTCCTGTAAAAGCGTGCACGACCCTTAGGAAGAGGTATTCCCAAATTATTTTCCTTTGAATTCTTAAATTCTCGCATCACCCATATCTTGGGATTGCTTATTGTTCCATAATTTCTATCATCTCGAATACTTTGCCATCCCCACCCTCGGTACCGGTTATGATCTATCTTTGCCCCGTCATAAACATAGATCCGTTTTGAAGGAATCTCAGAAATCCGAATCATCTCTACTTGCTTGGTTTCCCGGTCTCGCAACGTGGTTCTCCTATTCAAGGTGTAAAGATGGTATTCATCAAATGATTTTTCCGTAACTTGAGGTGCCCTTGCATTTCCCCCTTCGAAAGAAGATCTAGCCATAGAGGCATCTCTCAAACCTTGAATTTGAATTTTACTGACATCTCCGGCCATTAGTTTAATTCGAGAATTTTCAAAGGTTTTTCCTGATTGGTTATCAATACTGACCCAACCGACCAAATCCAATATATCACTATCATATGGTGAAATAACATTGTAATCCATCTCCCAACGCATTCCTCCAGTGACATAGTTGAGTTCGCCATCGAATTCTCCTCCTTCGCTGCTTTCAATTATCCAATGAAGGGTTGGTTTCAAAATTGATTCTTCAGACAGAGAAGGGAAAAGAGGAATTCCAGGAAGACCAAAACGTAGCTGCCCATCAATTTCAACGATAGGTTGACCTGGCGCTCCAGAAACATAGGCCATCTGTCTTTGGTAGTAATAATTGCCGTATTGTTGCCAGGCATTTTGATGAGGGACATAACTACTTCGTATAATTTTTCCTTTTACGATTTCTTGTTTGTCCTGTTTCTGAATCAGAAAATCTACGGTTTCTCCTTCATACATATTCAGCAGAAGATTTTGGGAGATTGGATCAGACCGATAATTTTGCTCTAAAATTTGCAATTCCCTTTGAGCGGAAGGATCACGGAGAATCACAGAGTGGGGTTCCAGGTGGGCAGTAATAGCTGTGATTTCAATCTCATTTTCACCCTTCTTTAAATCTAAGGGTATCTCATCATGCACTACTGCAAAGTTTTGGTTGTAAATGGTTAAACCCGTATCTCCAAAGACAGAATGAAAAGCGATGCATACAAGTATACTGAAAGGGAGATATTTAAAAAAACGCATAACAAAACTCCTTTTGTATAAGGGTGATAAAAATGAGTTCTTTTTTAGGATAATTAACTCAAAAAGGCAAAATATTGAGTGACTTTCCAAATTGAATTACTCCTTTATATAAGAAGAAAGATCTCCGATTATTTCCAGACTAACAGAGTGGTATTCTACGGTTACCTTTCTCTCTTCTAAAAACATTTTGTATGTAATGGTTTTGGGTTTAAGTTACTGATAATATTTGACTTTTACTACTGTCCAATTAGCCATTATTTCTTGAATTTCTTCTATCTCAACGATAATCCCCTCGTTAGCGATATCACTTGTACCGGTTTTTGGATTTTCAATAATCTTATTAAATTGAATCAATTTTGCCGGAATGTTAAGTAACGTTGCTACTCCCTCACTATTCTTCTATTTTTTATTTTCTCCGTATATATTATTTATTGAGAAAGCAATAAGAGATATTACTATCATAAAATATTTGATTTACATAATCATGCCCATGTTTTTGTTTGACATAAGTATTTAGACAGTTTGAGTGATGATTTTATATTGTGAAATATTATTGGTAAATATTTACCCAACTTTTTAAATCTTTTTATCTTTTATCTTCCTTAGCATCTTATGAGCATATGCATGTGTAGTGTCAATTTCTAAAATCTTATCAAAACTTATCCTCGCCTTGCTGTATTCTTTGGCCTTGTAATAAAAATAGCCGGTCATCTTATATCCATAAATAAGATTACCAGAATATTCATTAAACTCCTCCATACGGCGTGCTGCTTGTTTGAACGCATCTGAATTATTCTTTGACCCCATACGCCAATAGCAGACAGCCTGATAATGATAGCCATTAGGATCATCTGGCACAAGGTCGATATACTTATCTAAATAATCGATAGCTTTCTTGGTTGATACAAAGTAATCCCTATTGAGTAATCCCAGATATAGATAAGCCCGTGGATCATCTGGTTGCAATACAATCGCTTTCTTCAATAGCGGTACAGCCTTCTTGGCAATCTTTAAATCAAAAAAAAGTTCTGCTAACTGAATAATCAGCTGAAAATCTTCTGGATCTTCCTGAAGTTTTTTTTCATAAACTTCAATAGTATCCTTGTATCCCCCTTTAATAGGAGAAAACCATTTGTAATCATCATAATAATCTCTGTCATAAACAAAATCCTTAAGCAAAGAGTCATAAAATGCAAATGCATAAGGATGATTCCTCCCACCCAAAAACCAATTATTTTTTGAATCGTAACGAACCCATTTGGATATACTGAAAACATCCAGCTGCCAGCCATCTAGGCCTTTATGCATAAAAGTAGGCCCCACTTTATTATTACCTGGATGATAGAGCACTGCATAATCCCCATTAACTAAGATTTCATACGGATTAGAAAACATTTGGTACATTTTGTTGCACATGGCTCTACCGTATTTCGGACTATAAGCAAAACGTATCTGTGTTTCCTCGTTATACATTGGTAAGTAAGCTTCTTGGATACATCTCTGATAAGATTCTAATACTTTTTCATGCAATTCTTCCGGTGTCTTTTGAGGAACATAATAAATATGTAGATTAGGTTCAGCCATTTTTAAAGTCTTAAACTCTCCGATTTTCACATCCTTTTTTATCCCAGCTCCAGCCGAAAGATACCCTTCCATCTTCTTATTGATTACCTCATCTATTAGACGTCCCTCTGAACGTCCAATGAATTCCTCTATAGTAGCTGAAAGTCCTAAATCAACCTGATTATTTTCAAAATACGGTTTCAACTGGAGGCGTTCAATGTACCCACAGAATAAATCCGTAAATGTACCTTCCACTTCAAAACCTACTTCGACTTTTATCTGTTTCTCCTCTTCAGCCAATAGTATTAAAATACCTTTACCGTTATAGTTCTGTCCGATCTTCCAATTGGTAAACATTTGTGTTGCTACATTAATAATATCTCTGCCTTCTAAATTAGGAACCGTTACAATGATCATCTCTGCACCATACTTTTCCTTGAAGAACTTAAGTGACTCTTCTTTATTTTCTACTGAATATTCAAGGAGTTCTGCATAATCAAACACATATTTATTTCTTACAGAACGTGCTTCCAAGAAGCTACTTAAACTGAATCCTCTATAATGATCGAAAAAGTTCTTAATGAAATCTTTGGAAGATTTTCCCATTATAAACTGCCAAATTAGAAAACTAATTCCAATAACCATCACAATACTTAATAATTTAATTGTTCTAGATTTTTGCATCCTCATAAGAGCTTTCTATCACTGGATAAAAATTTTTCCTCTATTTAAATAATTTAAAAGATTGAACTTTTTGGATTATCGTCTCGATCACTAAAACATAACCAATATTACGATTAAACTTAAAAACAAGCTTCGTTATACAGCAATTCTTTCTTTGTGAACAATTCACTAAAATCTTACACTCACCGAATCTAAGGCTTCTGCTTTTGCCTCATAAAATTCTATTTCTTTAAAACCAAATATCGGTGCCAGAAAAATCCCAGGAAATGTTTCTATCTTAGAATTATATTTTCGTACAGCTGTGTTGTACCGTTGTCTAGCAACTACAATCCTGTTTTCTGTCCCTTCAAGTTGGTCTTGTAAGGAGAGAAAATTCGTAGACGCTTTTAGATCTGGATAATTTTCTACCAAAGCAAATACACTTTTTAAGGCCTTCATTAACTCTTTTTCTGAAGTCTCTAATTTCTTAATTGTTTCTTTAGTTAGATATCCCTTCTGATCAGTTTCTTTTAACACATCTATAGCCTTAGTTCTAGCCTGTGTAATTGCCAAAAGTGTCTGCCGTTCATGTTCGACATAACCTTTAACAGATTCCATTAGATTGGGAATCAAATCCAATCGTCTTTGGCAAACCGTCTCAATCTGGGCCTTGCCCTCTTGTACCGTTTTTTCTTTCTTAACCAACCTATTGTAATTAAAAATAACAAAGAGGCTAATTAATGCTAAGACAAGAATAAAAGAAATTAAAACAAATAAAATCCCTTGTTTTCTCATTTTAATTTTTCTCCTTTTCAAACCACCTTTTAGGATTTAAAGTAATCTCTTGAGGTAGATTGAAACAACATGGCCATGAGACTAAATGGAAACAACCTCATTGAAGCATTATAATTTTTTACACTGGTGTTATATTGCTGTCTGGCCTGAGCAATATTATCCTCTGTCTTCTCTAATTGCTGTTGAATTTTTAAAAAATTAACACTAGCTTTAAGATCTGGGTATTTTTCAGCCAAAACCCTGATTTTTGTCAATTGTTTGTCCAAAGCATTTTGAGATTTCTTAATTTCCTCGATCTTCTCAACCTTTTGTTCTGTTTTTTCTATTACCTTTTGGGCCTGAGATCTCATGCTAGTAACTGATTCTAACGTCACTTTCTCGTGTAAAGAATAATCCTTAACGGCTTCTAGAAGTGGGGGAATCAAATCTACTTTTCGTTGATACAAAGTCACAACTTGAGCCCATGCCTCATTAACACTTTCTTCCCACTTAACCAGTTTATTGTAAAGGATTATTAAAATTACACTAATAACGCTTATAACAAGAATAAAGAAAATCACTAAAAACGTTAATCCTGTTCCACTCATTGCGGAACTCCTCCTTTCACCATCTATTCATTGTTTGACTTTAATAATGTCTATATATATGAATACCTGATAGTTATTATCTAAAAAACATAATAAGTAATTTGCCAGCAAGCTCTATTTTTATGTTTTCACACTTATAATTTTTCCTTTTGGAGCCGTATGCTACTACATAAAAACTGTAAAGATAAGATTAGTAATGAATATGAGATAGTTCCTTTTATTATTGAAATTCTGCATTGAATTTTACACACAAGTTTTTTTAAATGGTCAGATTAAGTATCAAATAGTATTAAAGACAATAAAAACGACTGGTACGGCAAGAATAAACGCACTTGCCATCCAAAAAGACGAACTTGCTTCTTCACGCATTTTACCCATTACTGCTTTCACTGCTGCAACTATGCCCATTATTCCAGCAACAATAGCTAAAAAGGCTGCAATTAGCCCTCGAATATAGCAGCCGAGGAGTTCAACAGGCAGCGATGCGACAACGAAAAAAATAGCTGGGATAATCGCTGGAATTAATATGTGTTTAATAATCTTTTTCATGTATATAAGATCTAAGATTAAAACGTTTTAGCAGTGCCATATCTTCATTCTCTTGAAAAAGGATAATTACAATTAGGCTTATCTTTATGATCGGCTAATGTTTTAAAAACGTCAGTCATAATAATAAAGTCTTATATCGCGAAGAGTTAAAGAGAAGATGATTTGGTGTGAAAATGGATTGAAATATTTCAAATTTACCACAGGATTACCTTTTAAGATTGTGGATAACTGCTTGATTTCTTTAGGAATTCAAATTTTTATTCCAGTAAATGTTAAAATGTCCGATTATAGATAACGGGTAAAAACATGATATTTTTTTAATAACCTTAATCTGTATTGAAACATTAACTCTATAAAAGAATGACTATAAACAACAATTATTTTCCTGCAAGACCTACACTATACGATAAATATGAAAGGACAAAACTCTATTATAGAGACGTCTCAAATCGTTTCTTTCTTTACAAAGATACAGGAAAAACATTATCACAGATGAGAATAGATAGGAATAAAATCCCAGAACTGTATATTAGCGAAAGCGACAAGCTAGAATCAGTGATGGAAATGCAAGATATCCTTAATAAACAAATCATAGAAGATATAAATTTAGGTAATTTACCTGATGTTAAAGATTCACTTGTTGTCCTTATGAGCGAAACCCTCTCTGAACCCAGAAGTGGTTGCCTGCAAGGGGTTAGTAACACAATTGACACACTTGTTGATGGCTATTCAAAACAGCCTCATATTTTTTCAACAATAGCAGCAATATCAAATAACAGTTATACAACTGCAATTCATTCGATTAATGTGGGTGCCATGGCATTAGGCCTTTGTTTAAATATGGGGTACACGGAGAATCAAACAAAAGAAATTGGTCTCGCTGCCATGCTACATGATACGGGAAAAATTTTTGTCCCTAATCAAATACTTGATGCCCCAAGACGTCTTACAGATGATGAATTTAGAATAATAAAAAAACACCCCTTTGATGGTTATAAAATCCTTAAGAACGAAGGATTTGATGAAATAATTTGTCAGGTTGCATTTCAACATCATGAAAAACTCAATGGATACGGATACCCAAAAGGCTTAAAAACTGATAACATAAATAAAGCAAGCCAATTAGTAGGAATCTTAGATTTTTATGAAGCAATAACAAATAGGGCCAGAGCATATCGAAGAGCGGATAATTCTATTGATGCATTTAGTATAATTAAAGCATGCGTTGATAAGGGTGAGCTTAATGTCGATATGTTTGAAAAAATTGTACAATACTTAAGTTTTAATACATAATACTATTCCTTTATTAGCAAATCACCTTATTCGAACTATACATAACAACAGTCCATAACCAAAATTGTTTATTATCAAAAACAGGGTCTCTGTATGAGTTTTCATTCATTTTGATTGATTACAACAAAGACGCTGCGTCCTCTATGGTTGGTAAATGCAAGTCATTATATCCGGCATTACCACTTCTATTTAAAATTCTAATCCATTGCTTCGCATCCTCCCATATCATGGATTTATCTGACCCAACTGTTGCTACATAATCATTAGCAAATAGGAATCAATTGACAAGGTGTCACAAATTTCAAAATATGAAAAGCACAATCCTAAAGTTGAATAAACTCCTTAAAAATCATCGTAGAGGCCGATAATTGAATTAGTAACGCTTTATAAAGATTTTGAAGAATTTTTGAAGCAAGAATGTACGGAATCTAATTAATGATGTGGAAAGACGAAATAGTTAGTCTAATTTTGGTAATTTTTATCTTTTTTTACTCTACCATAGGGAAAAAGACTTGATACCTTACTCTATTAAAATCGCGTGAAGTTAACTTAAAGATTTATCGGGAGAGATAATAATGAGTCGCAAGATAAGGTTGATACTAGGGATAGGAGTGGCATTGGTTCTATTTTTTGTTGTTGGAGTATATATACTCCTCACTCGTTACGACTGTAACGATCTTAAACCTCTTATTTCCCAGGCAACACTCGATGCAACAGGTAGAAAACTGACAATCGATGGTGACATTAACCTCGATATTGGTTTTAGACCTACGATAGTGCTAACGGATATCAAATTTCAAAATGCACCTTGGGGTTCCCGACCAGAACTATTACAAATCAGGCGTTTTGAAATACATGTTGCCCTATTCCCTCTGATCACTGGTAAGATAAAAATAAAACGGTGTGTTGTGTTTGAACCCAACATTCTTTTAGAGACGGATGAGTCAGGAAGACTCAATATTGACAATATTTCATCTACGGAGAAGACGAACCTTCCTGCATTAGCCATTAACAATGTAAAGGTTATAAGAGGAAAACTCTCATTTAAGGATGGAAAATCTGGAGGAACTCACGAAATTAAATTAAAAAGCTTTACGGCTAATGCACAAGGTTTTAATAATCCATTAGAAATATCATCGGACGGAGATATCAATGGAGAATCATTTCAAGTTCGTGGTACACTTGGACCGATTGCCGATATGCTAAATCCTGAAAAAGCTTGTACTATTGATCTTACATTCAAAGCCCTTGATACTATTGCTAAACTGAAAGGTTCTCTCAAGGATCCATTGCATCAGAGTGGGCTGGACCTCGGCTTTACGATACAGGCCCAGGATTTGACAAAATTGTCAAAAGTTGTTGGAAAACAGGTACCTTTTGATGAAAAATTCCAGATTGCGGGACGTGTCTCAGATGTCAAAGCCAAAAGCTATAAGATTACTGATTACGAGATCAGCCTGGGAAATAATAAAATCTATGGCTCGATAGAAATAGATCTATCAAATAAGAGAACCCATTTTTCATCAGATCTTTTTTCAGATACACTCGATTTGCGACCACTTTTATCTCTACTGAGAAAAAGTGCTGTTAATGATGTAGGATCATCTAATTCAGAGCTAAATCCAGAAAAGGTATTTTCTTCAACTCCTTTACCAATTGATGTGCTAACCAAATTTGATGGAACAGCTACAATCAAGATTAAGCAACTCTTGCTACCCAATTTAGCTTTAAATAACATTTCATCAGAAATAGTCATGAAAAATGATACGCTGGTTGTTAGACCAATTAATGCCACTGTCGGTGGTGGTTCCCTAAACGGAGATCTTAATATCGACATTCTCGGTAAGGATGCAATTGTGAACACACAGTTTAAGGCCAGTGGTGTAAAACTTGAGAGTATGTTTAACGATCTCGGCATGAAAAACGTAATGGAGGGGGATTTTGATGTTGATATTTTAATCAATGGTCATGGTGCTTCGGTAGCAAATATCATGGGAAATCTTGAGGGGTATATAAGCATAATAATGGGAGATGGTCAGATCTTGAACCAGTATATTGAACTACTCGGTACAGATCTCAGTGCCTCCGTTTACAGACTTTTCAATCCATATAAAGAAAAAGAGATTCAGACAGACATTCGCTGCATGGTAGGACGTTTTGATATCGAAAATGGGTTAGCAACAAGTAGTGTCTTGGTATTTGACACTGAGCACATGTGTGTGGTAGGTGGTGGAGAGATCGATTTGAGACAAGAGCGACTAAATATGTTTCTCAAACCAGTTCCAAAGGAGGGAGTTGGGACCCAGGCTACAGGTAAATTTAGTCTTAACCTAGGTGAACTTGCCAAACCTTTCAAACTGGGAGGTACCCTATCAGATCCCTCACTAGTCCTTGACCCAAAACAGACAGCAATTGCCGTAGGTAAGGCAATAGGTGGTATCGCACTCTTTGGTCCTTTCGGCATTGCAGCCACCCTCGTAGGTAAAAGTACTGATGATCAAAACTCATGCCTGGCTGCTATTGAGACGGCAAAATTGGGAGTTACTACTTCCCCCAGCGAAGAACCGGAGGAAAAGAAGAGTATTGTGAGGAGTGTTTCCCAAAATATTAAGGGTATTGGAGGGAGTATTGGAAATTCTTTTAAGAAGTTGTTTGGGAAATAGAGCTACTACGAAAAGAGGTCACATCTCTGATGTTTGATATTGCTTTTATTCGCTGCTAGTTTTCTTCACTGATTTGCATGATCCTTTACCCTTCCCTCAGGCATTCCCGGATGAACTGCGAGCTTTTGCGTCCTTCATGTCCGGTTTTCCTGTTGGTTATAGTGTTATTACCTTCTGGTCGGATTTCTTTTTTTTATCCTTTTTTGAGACTCAAGCTCTTTCTCTTTTTCTTTTTCCCGAGGTTCTCGTAATTCTTCAATTTAACTCCAATGATCCTACCTTCAATTTATACTAAAACCTATTTGTAATTCTAAAATTGTTTTCAAGTTGGCTAAAGCTATGCCTCACTACATTTCCTGATATTTCCACTACCAGAAAAGAAAAAAAGTAGTATTATGGAACTTTGATGAGATAAATTTGTCTAATGTAAATAGGAAAGAAATGGACAACCTATCGGAAAACATAATAATGGAGGCTTCGAAAGGCAGTGTAGAGTCTTTTGAGGAAATATATAAGGCGTACTCTGATTTTGTATACAATGTTGCCTATAGAGTTGTTAATAATATAGATGAGGCACAAGAGGTTACTCAAGAGGTATTTATTTCAGTTTATCGCAATCTTAAAGGTTTTAAGTTCAAATCTTCTTTTAAAACATGGGTTTACAGGATAACCATAAATTCAGCTATTAACTTTAGTAAAAAAAGAACTAAAGAGAGGAGCAGAACAGTTGAGTTTAACGATATAAATGAATTTAATACGACAGTTGATTCTGTAAGCGAAAAAATTGAAGAGGAGCAACATGAAAAAGTGATCTCAACCTTATTGGAAGCTCTTAATCCAGACCAACGAGCCTGTATTGTACTAAGAAATATTCAAGGATTAAGTTATCAGGAAATAGCTGAATCACTAAATATCAACATTAACACAGTGCGTACCAGACTCAAACGGGCCAGGGAAAAACTTATAGCATTAAAAAAAGAGATGGTGGAAAATGAAATGTGAAAAAATTCAAGAATTGATTTTAACTGATTATCTGGATGGGCAGGCTAAAGAAGAGCTGAAAGTGAACATTGAAAAACACCTGACAAGCTGTGCAGATTGCAAGGAATACGAACGTATGGCAAGAGCAACAACTGTCACTCCATTCAATAACACGGAAAGACTGCGTCCACCGGCAACTACATGGGATAAAATCAGGAACCAGATTAAAAAAGAAGAACAACCTCAAGAGAGAACAAATCCATTTGCAAATTTAATAGGCGGAATTAAATCACTCCTTTATATTCCTAAGCCTGCATTTGCTATAGCAACAGTAGTAATCGTATTACTTGTCGTAGTGACCGTCATTAAATTACCATCTGAAAAAATTGTGAAATTGAGCACTGAAGATCAAATTGAGTGTATGGATTATTTGCTAGGAGTGTTTAATCAAGAGTCGACAGATGATAATAGTGACTTTGAAACTTCTTTAGACGAATATTTTCTCTAAAAAAATAATAACACAATGTCACAGAGAATACAGAGGGAAAAATATTATTCTTTTCATTTCATAGTGTTCTCTGTGCCTGGTGTGAGAACAAATTATATAAGATGACTCTTAAGAAGAGAAAAGGATACCAATATGAGAGTTAATATTAAAATATTTCTATATGCTTTAGGAATTATTGGGGTATTAATATTATCATCAAATGTTTACTCACAGCCCACTGGAGACTCTCATTCCGGTCGTGAAGCAATGAGCGAAAAAATGAGAGCCCGGATGCTGGAAGTTTTTAAACAACTTGATTTAAATCCAGAACAGGAAATACAACTAAATGCTCATCGAAAAAGACATAGAGAACAGGGACAAGAAATCCGAAAAAGCATAAGGGCTAAAAGAGAAGAAATGAGAGAAGAACTTCTAAAGCAAGAGTTAAGTATGGAAAAAATTAACAAAATCCATTCTGAGCTAAAGAACCTACGATCAAAAAAAGCCGATCACAGACTCGAAGGTATACTGAAAGTGAGAAAAATATTAACAACTGAACAATTTGTAAGGTTTATGGAATTAAGAAAAAATCTTCGTTCCAGAAAAAAAAGCAGAGTTGGTTGGTAAGAAATGCTTCGGAATGTCTACATTTAAAAGAAAATTTTACGATTAAAATTGCATAAATACCCACTACGGGTAAGGGCCACCCTCCCCTGGAATGGGTATAGCGCCTCAGTTTAACAAACTGAAAGGCCTCTGTCATAAAGCACGATATTTTAATGATAAATTCGATTATGATATCGCTAAAAACGCCAAACAATGCCTTGAGAAAATTGAAAGATATTGTACTGCGTAATTGCACGATTTAAAACTTGAAACGAATCGGACCAAATCTCACCTTAACTGCAATCATTTGCAATCAAAACTTAAGGGTTGGAAAATAGGCAACATTGAAGCAAAAAACGCTTGATGCCCTTTATCGGTACATCAGGCTAAATTGCACTATATTGTTTATTCATACTATATTATACCTCATACAGTCATCTTAAGAAATTTTTTCCGGCCTTCAAATTTCAACTTAAGCCTTAGATTGTCATAGTTTGAGAACATGTGATCAAAGACAGAGACTACTAAAGTTAAAATGTGAGACCCGAGAAGCATACAAGGGTGAATTTATACTCATCTGATGATGTCTTTCGGATAAAATCCGATATAAAATTGAGCGAGCAAAGTTTTCAGCGCCTTTTGTCCGGAGATATACTCATAACCAAGATTTGGTTTCCAGTACAACCGAAAACCAAATTGGTTTTCGTATATGCAAGAGTGGTAATTAATCATATCAAATTGCTTGCCGATAATTCCTCTGATAAAGAGTCTGTTTAAACTTTCAGAAAGGAGAGGCAATGAAAAAAGCGATATTGATAGGAGTCGTTATTATGGCCTTGATTGTAGGTTACATTGCTGCCGGCCCATACCTAACGGTAACAGCAATTCAAGCGAGTATCGCTGAAAATGATTCCGAAAAACTATCTAAAAATATAGAATTCCCTGTTCTTCGCCAAAACTTAAAGGAGCAACTCAATTCGGCACTGATGAAAAACACTGCAACAGAGGTAAATAATAATCCGTTTACGGTGCTTACTACAGGTTTAGCCACAAAAATGATTGATGGGATTGTAGATTCATTTGTTACACCAAGTGGGTTGGCAACTCTTATGAGCGGAGGAAAACCGTCCAACTTTGATAGTGAAAATGCATCGCTACCCGAGAAAGACGACCTGTTTAAAAACTCAAGATTCTCTTATGACTCAACGAATAAATTTTCTATTTGGGTGCCTGACAACATGGGAAGAGAAATAAGGTTTGTGTTGCATCGGGGCGGATTCTCTTGGAAACTGGCCAACCTTGTAATTCCAATTGATGGCCCTTTAATCGATTAGAGGCACAAGAACATATTAACATCGATGGACATCTATACAGATGTGTACAAAGAGGATTTGTACGAGGTAATAAATGTACTCGATTCGCTTAAATAGCGTGAGAAAATCCTTAATCGGAGGATCGGAGGTTCGATTCCCCCAGCGCATATTTCTCCTCTCCCTAACATTTTACATCTAATACTCTACCTATCATAGGCTTATGGCCATGCCAACCAACCAGTGCAAATCATGCAGATGCTCCATTTTGCAACAATTTGATCCGCTGATACTATCAAATATTTCAGTGCAATTAACAGAAAATTTAGTTTTGTGATAGTGTAATATTTGTACCTTACGTAGCAACTTTCAAGATTGTGGATAACTTTTTAATTTCTTTAGGAATTCAGTTTTTTTATTCCAGTGAATGTAAAAAAAACCGATTATAGATTATGGGTAAAAACATCATACTATTTTGATTGTCTTAATCTGTATTTCTGAATCAGCCCAATACACAATGACTATAAACAACAATTATTTCCCTGCAAAAGCTACACTCTACGATAAATATGAAAAGACAAAACTCTATTATAAAGACGTTTCAAATCGTTTTTTTCTCTATAAAGACAAAGGAATCACATTGTCACAAATGAGAATAGATAGGAGAAAAATCCCAGAGCTGTATATTTGTGAAAGCGACAAGCTAGAATCAGTAATGGAAATGCAAGCTGTCCTTAATAAACAAATGACTGAAGACATCAATTCAGGTAATTTACCTGCAGTCAAAGATTCGCTTATTGCACTTATGAATGAAACCCTCTCTGAGCCCAGAAGTGGAAGCCTGCACGGGGTTAGCAACACAATTGACATACTCATCGATGGCTATTCTAGACAACCTCAATTTTTTTCAACATTAACAGCAATATCAACTAACAATTACACTACTGCAATTCATTCGATTAATGTGAGTGCAATGGCACTGGGCATGTGTTTAAATATGGGGTACAATGAGGATGAAACAAAAGAAATTGGTCTTGCCGCAATGTTACATGATACAGGTAAAATATATGTTCCCAATGACATCCTTAATGCTCCAAGACGTCTTACAGAAGAGGAATTCAGAATAATACAAAAACACCCTTTTGAAGGATATAAAATTCTTAAGCAAGCAGGATTTACAGAAGTAATCTGTCAAGTCACCTATCAGCATCATGAAAAACTCAATGGATTCGGATACCCAAAAGGCCTAAAAGCTAATAATATCAATGAGGCAAGCCAATTAGTAGGCCTCCTAGATTTTTATGAGGCAATAACAAACAACGACAGGGCATATCGTAGGGCGGATATTCCTATAAATGCATTTAGTATCATTAAAGGATGTGTTGATAAGGGAGAGCTTAATGCTGAGATTTTTGAAAAAATGGTACAATACTTGAGTTTTAACAATTAATACCTTTTTTTATTATATCGTCTTGGTATAGCTCAATTTCGTTTCCATTGTCCTCGGATAACCTTAACAAGCTCTTGTTGAACTTTGTCATCTAGAAATTATTATTCTCTATTGTCTTTATCTTCTCAATCCTCCTCTTGTGTCTCTCTTCATTACTAAAAGGGGTCTCCAGCCAGATTTTTACCAGCTCTTTTGCCTTATCAATATTTATGGTTCGATTGCCCAAAGATATGATATTGGCATCATTATGTTCTCGGGACATTTTCGCACTATACTCATCATAGACGACTGCGGCACGAATGCCCTTTACCTTGTTGGCCACAATAGCTTCACCCTGGCCAGAACCACCAATAACTATCCCTTTTGCAACCAAACCGCTTACGATGTCATCAGCAACTTCCTGAACAACTGGATAAATAAAATCGGGATAATCATCGTCTTCATTAAATGTATATGCACCCATGTCCTGCACTTCACATCCCAGATCCTCCAGGTACTTCTTGAGCTCTTCCTTCAACTTAAATCCTGCGTGATCGGTGCCTATGTATATCTTCATATTCTCTCCAAAGTGGTAGAGCTAAAATTAACCATCTACTGCGTTATGGTAAAAAACTCGTAATCCTCACGTACATAGATAGGTACGTTCCGGTTCCAAAATTTACGCGCCTTGAATCTAAGTAATTACAGTTCAACCACAGGGCCTCTGTGCAATCTTTGTTTAGTTGGTAAAAGTATTTCACAATTATTTCATTTCCAACTACCAAATTTTCATTAACATATTCCGCAATCCCTGGCTCATACCGACAGACTGATTGATCCATGACTTACCGAATTCCAAAATTCTAAATATATTTATTTAATACTTCGAACATTGTAATTTGGTATTTGTTTGGACTTTGCATATTGAGATTTGTAATTTTTTTAACATCCTATTTGGTTCTGGCTTATCCAGGTTATGCTAAGGTATTCAAAAACTTTACCATTTCATGAAACTTACCGAAATCTCTTCGGTTAAAGTCCATGACAAGCCTTGGCATGTCACTCACCCCCACTCCTTCTATATCGGTTGAATTGGGTTGTGATAGTCGTATATCTCCAGATCGAAGAAGAGACCTATATCCCTCATTGATGAGCTGTACATCTTCACGCTTCAATAAACAGTTGAGATTGATGACAGTCCTCTCTCCAAAGTATCGCATAGAGTGGTAGACCTTGAAAAATTTTAAAATCTCATCTACCGCTTCCCCAACATCATGTGTATGAAAAAATAGATTCAGATCATTGGGTGAAATAAACCCTCCCTTAGCAAGGACCTCCCGTAAAAATGTTATCCAATTTCCCCAATAGTTCGACTGCGGTGACTCTATCAAAATAATAGGGCGCGGTTTACTCTTTCCCGTTTGGATCAGGGTCAGATTTTCAAACCCTTCGTCCATTGTACCAAAACCACCGGGAAAAAGAACTGTCGCATCGGATTCCTTGAGAAAAAAGAGTTTTCTATTAAAAAAGTACTTAAACGTAATCGCCTTTTTATCACCCTCGATGTATGGATTGTGACGTTGCTCGAAAGGGAGTCGAATATTCAAGCTAAAACTATTTTCACGGTTGGCTCCCTTGTTCCCCGCTTCCATTATCCCCGGCCCCCCTCCCGTAATCACCTTAAAACCGTGATTAACAGTTAGCCTTGACAGCCTTTCAGCCATCTTATACTCAACAGAATCTTTCTGAGTCCGTGCAGAACCAAAGAAGACAATCTTCCTGCTATTTCGGTAGGGTACAAATGTCTTTGCTGCATAACGAAGTTCCTTCAACGCCTTATTGATAAGCTTTAGATCTCCCCTGTCGTTATTTTCTCTTCCCAATTTAGTAATGGTCGTAACCATCTCCTTCAATAGGTCACCGTTCTGATGAGAAGAACAGACCTTCGTAAAGTCACCAATAATCCTGTCTAAATCATCTCTCGTCCCAGCATACTTTTTCCCCTTTTCGTTTTCCATAAAGATAGTGATCTCCTTCCCCAATCAGACCTTCGCTGGTAATCGTAATCTCTATTAGGTACTTAATGCACCAGACTTACCAACATGATGTCGATGTTTTGCCCGCCTGTACCTTTCGGGCAGGTAAGCAGTAGTTTTCATTGTACTTAAACTGATAATTTCAGACTAAAAGGCCATAACGCAGAGTCGCAAAGGGCGCAGAGAAAAAACAAATTTTTGTTGTATATGTTCCCCTTTTAACGGCTGAGCCAAGCGGGTATAATTGAAACCCTACTCTCACTCTGCGTCCTCTGCGACCTCTGCGTAAAAATAGAATACTACCCTCAGGGATTTATAAATTAAGATTTGTTTTTTATTAACCCCTGTTTGGTTCTGACTCGGCCAGTTTAGAGAGTGAGTACCAAGAAAAAACAGGTTTCTCCAGCATAAACACCACACATCATCTAAACGCTGTCATCAAAAATACCATCACAAAAAGAGCTACCGTTTCGATAATGCCAAGAACCATGATGTAGTTACCAAAACCCTTTTCAGTCTCTGAAAGTGCATCAGAGGCCATAGCAGCAGCCTTACCTTGAGCCCAGGCGCATGCACCAATCACAAGGCCCCCAAACAAACCGGCAAAAAACTTTGCAAGGGGAGAGACCGTATCTGGGGCACCCTTAATCGCATTCATGAGAATCATTCCGTAGATTGTTTGAGAGAGAGGAGTGCCCACAAACGCAACGAGGATAAAGGGGACATTCTTGTTATTGAGAAAACACTTTTTCCACGCTCCAAGTGCGGCCATACCAGCAGCACCGGTTCCCAGCACAGAACCGAGAGCAGAAAAACACAAGGCAAAAATGTAACCGGTGCTCCCTAACGCCTCTATTGTTCCCATTGAATCCCTCCTACAAAATTTGATTATCAAGCGTTGCCATTAAACTCTTTCGGTTTTGAATGGTCGATATCGTATTCCGGACCACTGCACACTCAGGTGTTTGGAAAATTCGAGCAGATTGAGCCTAATGCCATGGACAATGACGGACATAGCCCCGAGTAAAATGTTTATGGTATGACCGAAGATAAGGATAGCGACTACAATGATAAATGAAAAAACACTATGCGTACCAACATCCCCTGCCATAGTATTAAAGGCCAGGGCTATCTCTTTTGTGGCAAGTCCTACCGCAAACAATCTAATATACGAAATCAGGTCAGAAAAACTCCCAATCCCTGTCACTATATTGATAAGAATACTTTTCAACCCCCTTATACACCCCTGTACGAACCCATCACTTCTCTGCTCTCCAAATAGTATCAGCAAAACAAGCCAAATAGCTACCAAGACAAACACTATGGTATTCAAACTCTCATGCAACAAGAGATATCTTGCAATCAAATAGATCCCCCAGATTAAAGCTGTCCATCCCGTTTCTGCAAGTAGAGTTATCGATGGGTACTGCTTTATCGCCGTATAAATTCGGGCGATGGATAGCTGAATTGCCCCGATAAAGATGCAGAGGTGCATTACCGTCTCTCCACTCTCTCTTGAGAAACTATACAGGGACGGTATGATCATCGCATTTAGAATTGGCAGATGACTGAGGCTTTCTACACCAAACCAAAAACCTGTGAGAGCCCCCCAGATAATGGTTGTAACAGAGACGAGATAGAAGAGGATAAGCATCTCCTCAGATACCTGTTTATACCATTTCCGAATGATAAGAGTTCCCATTAAGAGTACCACTCCATATCCACCATCACCCATAATCATTGCAAAAAAGATACTAAAGAAGAGCAAAAAGATCCCGTTTGTATCAAACTCCCGGTAACCGGGAGTGACACCAATAAAGTTCATAACGGGTTGAAAGATCCTTGTCCATTGTGAATGTTTGAGCAGTGTGGGTACCGGTTCATCAAATGAGGGCTCTTCAATAAGGATTGCCCAGGCGTGCTTTTCTGCTAGTTTCTTGAGGTCATCAAGAGAAGGTAACGGACAGAAACCCACCAGATAAGAGAGATCTTCATCTCTCCCCAATCCAGCCTTCGCCTCTTCATAGTTCAATCTCTCCTTGAATATTTTTAGCGATGACTTCATCTCCAAGACATTCTCGCAGAGGAGATCAAACTGACTGTATTTGCCCTGCAGAAGCTCCCCCTTTTCTCTTATCATACCCTCAATCGTATCTAACCCATAAAGAGGCAGGGGTATCTCTTCAAGAGGTATGTCCACTACCTTCTCGGTTGATACAAGCGCAAAGTAGACGGAAGAGACATCACGTGAGATGATACTGATGTTAAACTTCTTTGTGATTGTTGCTAGCTCTCTTTTGTTGCATCTATACAGCTTGACAAAAATCCCCAAATCTCTTAACCTTTTCACCTCTTCAGGATTAAATTTACCCCAGACTTTAACACTTTTGTATTCACTCTTAAGTTCACCAATCTCTTCTTTAAGATGTTTGGCCTCTTCCTGTAAAAGGAGAACTCTCTCTGCAGATTGTAATCCCTCTTCGTTGAGAGGAGATGCGGGTAACGTATTGGTAAAATGATCAGGAACAGTCGAAATGGCTCGCTCCAGCAAACGTATCTTCTTTTTGAGTTCAGAAAGAGTGCAGTTCTTAAGTGCTTTCATTGGATGCAGATGCACAACTCCCAATTCACCGAGTGTAGATAAAGCCCCATCCATCCATGACGATTTCATGATAATTGAAACTTTTTTCATACCTACAATCATCTTACTCCGCCTCCTTTATCTTGTTTTTGGCAATCCTTGCCCATCCCATGGCAGCGGCCTGCTGATCCCCAAGAAATATCAATATCTTTCTCACCGCCTCCTTTGCCTCTGGAATCTTGACCTTTTCGAAAAGGTTCACTCTCTGAGAGGTAATAGACAACTCTCTCTCAAGCGAGGAGAGTCTCTCTGAAAGAATAAATTCTTCTGCCTTAAGAGAGAGGATTTTATCAATAGTGTTCACGGCTCTATCAACCCAGAGAGGGGTGAGCAACAGATCATATTTTTCCCTCTCGATATGAGCTGCAACGAATATCGGGACATCTACACCTGCTATATTTTCAATGCGAGTTTCAATCTTTTTACATCTCAAAATTTCGATCAGTCCGACCTCTTCACCCAGAAGAGCAATCCATGGGATCATCTCCTTACGAAGTTTGTTGAATTCGACTGTGACCCTTCTATGCTCAACCCTAACCATCTCGATCACCCTCTGAAGTTGCTGTTTCTTGATGTGAAGAATTGGTAGATAGCGATTAAAACGCTTCAGGTTATTCTTTTGCGTCCTCAGTTCAGTCTTGGTAAGCTTTATTTTTTGCATTACGATGAAACCTCGATGGTTTTCCGTTGAGCAGTTATGAATACTGTAGCTGTTTACTTTTCCACCAGTACTTCTTTACCAGTTCAGTCCTGATCCCTGTCTCTTCGGGAACAAAACATTCCGAAAGAATCCTCCACCCGGTATCGAGCGCCTTTTCAAGTGATATATTGACCGATAAATCCATCAAGTTCTGTTCAAAAAGGGTTCCAAATCTCAGGAGTTTCTCATCCCACTCTGTCATTCTGAACCCCATCGCTTTTTTCTCCAGTGCTTCCTGATAGAATGCGTAGAGCTGAACCATGGCGTCCATTAAGGGTCTATGATCATCCCTTGTCTTCTTATTCACAAACTGCTTCAGTCTGCTTAATGACCCAAATGGTTCGATCCTACCACCGTTGAGATAGTACTGGCCCTCGGTGATATAACCTGTATTGTCGGGAACAGGGTGGGTTACGTCGTTTCCAGGCATTGTGGTAACAGAGAGGATCGTTACCGAGCCTGCACCTTCAAAATCAACAGCCTTTTCATATTTAGATGCTAGCTGGCTGTATAAATCACCTGGATAGCCTCTGTTTGATGGTACCTGTTCCATTATTATGGCAATCTCCTTGAGAGCATCACAATAATTTTTCATATCGGTCAGGAGTACGAGAACCTTTTTCCCCTGAAGGGCAAAATTCTCGGCAACAGTAAGAGAGATATCCGGTACCATAATAGACTCAACAACTGGGTCCGCTGCCGTGTGTATAAAGAGAAGAGAGTGGTTTAATGCACCCTCTTTTTCGAGTGTATTCTTCAAAAATAGGAAATCATCATACCGAATACCCATACCACCAAGAATAATAGTATCAACTTTTGCCTGAAGTGACATGCGGGCAAGAAGCTCATTATAGGGTTCTCCAGACGTAGTAAAGATAGATATCTTTTGAGATTCAACGAGAGAGTTAAAGAGATCAATCATGGGAATACCGGTATGTATCATGTTGGAAGGTATGATGCGTCTGGCCGGATTCACGGCAGGACCACCTATCTCGATAAGGTCTTCGGTCAGCAGAGGTCCCCCATCACGAGGTCTCCCGCTCCCATCAAAAACCCTTCCAAGAAGATTTTCCGAAAAGGAGACCTCCATCTGCTTTCCCAAAAAGCGGATTTCATCTCCGGTAGAGATTCCACTGCTCCCAGAAAATACCTGAAGATAAATAAGATTATCCTCAATTCGGATGACCTCTGCTAGTGAGTCTCTCCCTTTTGACTTAATTAAGGCTAACTCTCCGTATCGTATACCGGTAGCAGTAAGTACGATTACATTACCCGATATCTGAAGAATCTTGTTGTAAATCTTCTTCATTCTCCTCCTTTATCATTGACAATCTGTCACCGGCTTTTGGCTTAACTAATTTAGCCCTGCTGAAGTGTGAATCCAGATCAGATTCGACAAGCGCCTGCCGAAAAGGAGGGGTATCCAACAGAGAGCTCTCTTTTCTCTGCTTGCCAAATATTTCTCTAATCAGATTTTCATTTTCTACAAACTCGTGAGAATTCCACACAGAACTATTGTATTCCAAAAACAGCTGTCTCAGTCTGTTAAAAAAAACCCTTGCCTCATTTTTTGATTGTATATGAAGCTGAGAATCTAAAATTTCTTTCACCATTGCAAAGACCTTTCTCTGTCTCTCTTCGGACGTTGCTCCATCCACTTCGTCAAATGCGTTTTGTTGAAGATAAATGTTATCGAAAAACTCACCTTTTAAATAGATAATATAGTCATCCAATTGAATACCCTCCTCACCCACAACCTTCATCATCTGTTCCAATTCATGAGCCCTTGAGAGTAGATTGATAGTGCGATCTCTCTCTCTCATATCGATAAAACCGTGATATTTTGACCAACTGTCAAACGGATCTATAGCCGGATAACATCTTGCATCTGAGCGCTCCCGTGATAAACCGTGAAAGGCTCCCACAACCTTTAGGGTAGCCTGTGTAACCGGCTCTTCAAAGTTTCCCCCTGCTGGACTTACCGTTCCACCAATCGTAATTGAACCTGTATCTCCATTCTTAAGCCTTATACGTCCTGCCCTTTCATAAAAACCGGCAATGGTCGATTCTAAATAGGCGGGAAAAGCCTCTTCTCCGGGAATCTCCTCTAATCTGCTCGACCTCTCTCTCATGGACTGAGCCCAGCGCGAAGTGGAATCTGCCAGCAACAGTACATCCAGTCCCATCTGACGATAATATTCAGCCATGGTAATAGCCGTATACACAGATGCCTCCCGGGCGGCAACAGGCATAGAGCTTGTATTACAGACAATAATTGTTCTCTCCATAAGAGATTTTCCGGTAAAAGGATCGATAATTTTAGGAAACTCCTTTATCGTCTCAACTACCTCTCCGGCCCTCTCTCCACATGCCGCAACGATTACTATATCAACCCTTGCATTACGACTAATTATCTGTTGGAGGACTGTCTTGCCGGCACCAAATGGACCAGGAACACAATAGGTTCCTCCCTTTGCTACGGGAAACAGTGTATCAATGATCCGCACCCTCGTCAGAAGGGGTTCTGTTGGATCTAGTCTTTCTCTGTATAAAGTTACTGCTCTTTTTATGGGCCATTCAAACATCATGCATAACGGAATAACCCTCCCTCTTGTATCCTTTATACTTGCTATCTGTTCTCTCACCCCATATCTCCCGGTTCCACTGATTTCAATTATCTCAAATTTCCCCGATAGGGAAAAGGGGACCAAAATCTTATGGGTAAAAATACCCTCTTTGACGGTACCAACTGCATCAGAGGCCTCAACTTTATCCCCAGGATTCACACAGGGGATAAAATCCCATCTATTGTCATCCGGTAAGGCAGTAAGATGCTTACCCCTGTGGAGAAAAAATCCCAACTCCTCTGCCAGCGCATGAAGCGGATTCTGAAGTCCGTCGTAAAGTTGGCCGAGAAGTCCCGGTCCCAATTCAACTGAGAGTAATTCTCCCGTAAACTCAACAATGTCTCCTCTTTTCAATCCTCTGGTCTCTTCAAAAACCTGCAGATCTGCCCGGTTACCTCTAATGCGAATCACCTCTGTTTTAAGGCGGTTATCTCCTAACAGAACGTAGGCAACCTCATTTTGCATGATGTCCCCCTCGAACTCAACAGTAACCATATTTTTATTGACACCAACAACGTTGCCTCTATTTTTCATTGTTTTGCAAAAGCGTTAAAATAGTTTGCCTTAACCTTGTCGAGATTGAGAATTGAGTTAAGCGTCTGCAGGCCTCGTTCAGCATTAAAAAGAGCAATTCTCTCAAGAATCTGGAGTTTGATACCGAAGATAAACAGCCTATCACGATCAAAATAGTGACCAAACTCAAGCTCATCAAGGTATCTCCACCTCGCTTTATTGAGAATCTCTTCTGCCTTAAGTGGAGAAGGAGCATGAAAGGCCTCCTCTGCAAGAAGTGTCTGCTCGTGATCAGGTTTGACATAGTTCGAAAAACTCTCAATCTCGATGCCCAACTTCTGAGATCTCTTTAGAGCTAGAGCACATCTGAGCCGTAGCTCAAAATTGAGATACTTTCCTAACACTCCTGACAAAATCTCTTCCTGCTCTGTTTCTACCATCTCTAGAGACTGTAGTATCTCAAAATCATTTCTCTTGATAAATTCCTTACACATGGTAAGGAATTCCTCTCTCTTCAGAGGAGGAGGAATTTCCAAACTGAGATTTGGTAATGATGTAATGAGATAATAGTAGTTGTATTTCAAACTCGTTTACCTTTCACGAGTGAATCTATAAATGGGTAAAGTCTCGGATTGAGATACTCAGATAAAACATCAGCAATACCCTCATCGGTGAAATCATAGGTGACATGGCTCCCCTTCACACCAATACGAAAACCTCTCTCAATATTCGGGTGTACTTTGATCTCGATACCCGCCCTTATTTCATCCTGTAACCTTGACAAGAACCCTTCAAGGAGGGTATCTCTCTCCGATTCATTCAGAAAAAGTTCCAGGTTCAAGTCACCGCTTTTATCCCTTTGCCACCCCTCTATTATTTTCATTAATACTGCTTCTAAGATTGGACCGGACAGGACTTTTTGAAATTCCCTCTTCATTAGGGAATCAAATATGTCAGTAAGGGACACTCTGATTCGGAGGATAATGTCCCTTGCTGCCTGCTCAAGGGCTGTTTTACTCATATGCTCCTTCCTCTCTATCTCCTCCTGTGCCTTCTCGGTAATGGCATTAGCATCGTGCCAGGCCTCATTTAAGATCTTGGCTGCCGTAAGCTTCGCCTCCTTTACGATCTCCTCGGATTTTTTTTCTGCTTCCTGTACCCCTTCAGATTTAATCTTTTGGATGAGATCATTAAGATTGGTATTTGAATTTTCTGGAGTTTTCATAATCTCACTTACTATACATGAATGCGATAAGAGAAAAAACTGTAATTTCTAAAAAATAATCAGCGTTGTCCTCTTCAATGTTCATGCTTTGAATTTTGTATGGTTACTTTTTATCGGTTCTTAGTTTAGTGGTTGCCACTCTCTAGTTTTTTGATTTTTTCAATCCTTCTTTTGTGCTTCTCTTCATTACTAAAGGGTGTATCCAGCCAAATCTTTACTAACTTTTTTGCCTTCTCGATACTTAATGTTCTGGCCCCTAAGGCCATC
This sequence comes from Candidatus Scalinduaceae bacterium, assembly GCA_965222815.1. GTDB lineage: Bacteria > Planctomycetota > Brocadiia > Brocadiales > Scalinduaceae > SCAELEC01. Next base: position 128,771 of record CBDCUS010000014.1, on the reverse strand, counting down.
ACATTTGCATCATTATGTTCCCTCGACATTTTTGCACTGTACTCATCATAAATAATTCCAGCCCTTATTCCTTTTAGTTTGTTTGCTAGGATTCCATTACCGATACCGGTACCACCGAGAATAATTCCTCTTCTTTTTTTAGTATCTTCAGAAACGGCTTTCGCAACAGGAAAAACAAAGTCTGGATAGTCATCAGTTGCACGAAATTCATAAGCACCCATATCCACCACTTCATAACCTAACTTCTCAAGGAACTTTCTCAATTCCTCTTTTAACTCAAAACCTGCATGATCTGTACCAATGTAAATTTTCATAAGTCCACCTTCACTAATGTTACATCCCAATGCCATCTACCTTAATCTTGCATTTCTGGCATCTGCTATCAACTATGTTATTTTCTATGATCTGAAAACCATATCGTTTTATAAGAGCTATTCCACATCCAAAGCAATAGGTATTCTCTCCACCTTCACCGGGAATATTTCCTTGATAGACATATCTGAGTCCTGCTCTTATCCCAATTTCTCTTGCCTTTCTGAGTGATTCTACTGAAGTGGGAGAAACATCAGGGAGTTTAAATGTCGGATAAAAGGCAGTAATGTGCCAGGGTATATCTACTCCCACACTGCTGATAAACCTGGCTATCTCTTGGAGTTGATTTTCATCATCACTATAACCTGGAATGAGTAGTGTTGTAATCTCGATCCAGATGCCTAACTCTTTATACAGTTTGATATTTTCGAGAACTGGTTGGAGCCTTGCTCCACACACTTTATGATAGAAGTCTTCACGAAAACTCTTTAAATCAACATTCACGGCGTCAAGGAAGGGAGAAATTTTCTTGATGGCAGCACCACTCGTATAACCATTGGTGACAAATACATTCGTTATTCCCTCTGAGTGTGCAATCCTTGCAGCTTCATACGCATATTCAAAAAAGATTGTCGGTTCGGTGTAAGTATAAGCAATACTTTTGCACCCCCTATTTTTTGCATGAGCAACAATCTCTCTCGGGTGTAGCTCATCTCCAGCAATTTCTCCTCCATCAACTTTTGGCATCTGCGAAATTGTCGAATTTTGGCAGTTATGACAGTGAAAATTACATCCTACGGTAGCAATAGAATAAGATGGAGAACCGGGATAAAAATGGAAGAGAGGTTTCTTCTCTATAGGATCAATGCCAACCGAAACCGATTTGCCATACACCAACGAGAATAACTTACCACCTCTGTTTTCACGAACACCACAAATTCCCTTATTACCCTCCTTAATCACGCAGTAGTGATTGCAGAGATGGCATTTAACCTTTCCATTAAGACTTTCGTAAAACATTGCCTCTCTCATCTTATTTCCCTCTTTATATACTAAAACCGATAATATGCTTTGTCGCTGGTTACCAGCTTAAGATTTTCCAATACCTCCCCTTTTCCCATCTGTTTCAGTCCCCACAGAAGGTTTCCGGAGTAATCCAAGATAACTCGGGAGTTTTACCCTGATCACATAATTCCCTGATAAAATCGGACATCCGGGAATAGCACCGTAAGAAAACCGGGGTATTATGGTTGTCTCCGATATCCTGGTGTTCCATCATAAACTGAAGATTGGATATGAGATCAACTGAAGAGATGTCACTGGAGCATTCGAGTATCGTCGGTTGGTGCATATGGAGTGCAACTCCAAAGGAAGATCGTACCATATCAACATTCAAATCTGATATTGATAGATAGAGACTCTCCCTCTTATCGGAAGTTGCCTGCATCACTGCATCTTCGTTGTCACATATCGGAGGAATATCCTCAATCATCGGCAGGTCTTCCCTTCAGATGGAGTTGTACATTATAGGTTTTTGGAAATGGTAGCACAAAAAGCTATACATTCTCTATCTGTATCTATTCAGCATCCAGAATTCAGGAGACAGAATCCAGAATATCTTTCTACTACGACACAACTTAGATCAAAATGTAAGTTTGCATTAGCAGCTTAGTAAATTATTCCATCAACCTGCAAATACGTTAAGAATGTCTCTACTGGTTTGAGAGTTAGACCAATCGTACAGATTGCTCCACAATGCTTAAATAGTCTAAAACATGTAGGATCAGTTTTCAAGGACTGTGACCCAGCAACTAGTTGGGAATGTCTCTAGTATATAAGAATTTTGAACCTTATTTGGTACTCAGCATGACAATAGTATTTAAAGTTTTTCATTCTGACTTCTGACTCCTGAATTCTGTTTTGAAATTCGCTGAATAATTACCTCTATCTATTCCCATTTTATCGGGGGAAGGAGATGGTAAAATAGCTTTACACACGCACTAAAAACAGTCCGCTCTTAAAGTAGTAAATTTTGCACTAACTTTAAATATATTATATACGAAAATGAGAATGTATACAACAGATAGGTCTTCTTTATCTGGTGTATATTTTAAAAATAAATGAGGGATACGACATAAATGACATATACTCATCTGATAGTGGTTACCGGATAAAATCCAGTGTGATCTGTTCCCATAAAAATTGTTTACATGTTTTGTTTGTATTGTAAAATTAATATTTTTATCTTTACAAGTCGCGAAAATAATTCGGAAATTATCAAGACAAACGTCATTGAATATCTCATACTCTTTGTTTGACAACTTTTATCCTATCACATGAAGAAATATCTAACCTAAAAACGACACACAGATCGGCTAAGAAAAAACAAGGAAAAGATCACATAAAAACGATTATACTCCTAGGCACAGTATCTAAATTTTCTAAAACGAGTTGAGAAAAAAACTACTCTCAACGAGTAGTATTTTATTTTAACGCAGAGGTCGCTGAGGACTCAGAGTAAACCCCAAACAAATTTCAAATTCCAATGTTCGAATTATCGAACCAGTATGTTTGGACATTTTGAACTTGATTTATTGGAATTTGTTTGTTATTTGGATTTTATTAATTGGTTCTTGTGCGTCCGTGTCATCCGGTCGGGTTTCTTACCCATCAATAATTTTGGTAAGATTGAATTTCCTATGCATCAAGTGAGGGTTAATATGGGGAAAAAAGACGATAACCGAGAAAAGGCTTCCGCTCTTCGTAAAAGAGCAGAGAAAAAACTCGAACTGGAAGAAATACCATTGGACAATCTGACAGAGGAAGAAGTTCGCAGACTGGCACACGAATTTCAGGTGCACCAGATAGAGCTGGAGATGCAGAATGAAGAGCTTTACAGAACTCAGAAAATAATTGAAGAGTCCAAGAAAAAATATTCTGATCTTTATGACAATGCCCCGGTTGGATACTTTACTATCAGTGAAGAAGACGTAATTCTTGGCGTTAATTTAACAGCTGCTATGATGTTGGGAATAAAACGAAGTTTATTGATAAAAAAGCAACTGCCACTGTTCATTAGCAAAAAAGATCGGGATAAATACTACCTGTGCAGAAGGCATGTTTTCACAAAGAGAAAACAAAAAGTGTGTGGATTAGAGATGGAAAAGAGGGACGGTACATCATTTAACGTACAACTTTCATGTGTACCTCATTACGATTCAGATAAGAATGTGAAGCAATGCAGGATAATCATGACTGATATTACTGGACTGAAACGTATAGAGAAAGGGATGGGTAAATCAGAAGAAAAATATCGTAATCTGATAGAAACTGCACAAGACGCAATTGTTTGTGATATCGATCAATCAATTACCGAATGGAACAGAGCAGCGGAGAGAATTTTTGGATATTCAAAACGTGAAATCATAGGACAACCGATTACAACCCTTATCCCCGAAAAACATAGAAAAGAGCATGATGAAGGAGTAAAACGATTTTTAAAGACAGGTAAATCCAAAATTATAGGTAAAACAGTAGAGGTCTCAGGGATCACGAAAGAAGGCATTGAAATACCTCTAGAAATATCTATAACATATCAAAAGCTGGAAGACGAACAATATTTATTTACGGCTATCATTCGAGACATCACCGAGCGTAAACAATTTGAGAAGGAGATAGAGGGATTAGCAAAATTTCCAGAAGAAGACCCAAACCCTGTTATGAGGATATGTAAAGATGGCAAAATACTCTATAACAACAGGGCTAGTATGGCTTTACTCGATTCTTGGGGATCCCAGACAACCAGAAGATTACCTGATAACTATCGTAAAATAGTTTCGGATGCTCTCCATTCCGGTTTACGTAATGTTGTAGAAGTTGAGTATGGAACTTGCGTATTAGCTTTAACGTTTGCGCCTATAATAGAAAAGTGTTACGTTAATATGTATGGATTGGACATCACTGAGTTCAAACAGGTAGGAAAGGAGTTGCAGCAAAGTGAGGAAAAATACCGAACCCTTGTAGAGGCAATGCCTGAAATAGTATACAAAATCAATGAGAATGGGTATTTTACCTTTTTAAACAGCTCGATAAGGAGTTTGGGTTATGAACCTAATGAGCTGATAGGAAAACATTTTAGCACTATATTACACCCTGATGACGCTAACAACTTTAGCAGGTCCATAGTTTTAGAGAAGTATTCGGTAATGAAGACGAAAGAGAGCGAAACACCGAAACTCTTTGATGAGCGAAGGTCTGAAGGAAGAATGACGAGAAACCTTGAGGTGCGGTTAATATCCAAGAATCATGGCAGAGTAAAAAGTGATAAAAAAGAAAAAAAAGGTTTAGTAACCTCCTTTGGTGAAATAGTAGCTTCCGGACACTATTCCGATATCACAGATAATCATAGCAGGAGTTTCAGAGGAACGGTGGGAATTATCATAGACATTACAGAAAAAACAAAATTGCAGGCGGAAATGATACGAACGGGTCAATTGGCATTGATAGGAGAGCTGGCGGCAGGTGTGGCTCACGAGATAAACAATCCAATTTACGCTATCATAAATTTTGCCCAACTTATTGGGGATGAAAGTGATAAGGGTAGTAGACAGCATGAGTTTAGTGCATTAATTTTGAAAGAGGGCAACCGTATATCGGACTTAACCAAAAACCTTCTTACTTTATCAAGGAGTACAGGTGGTCCAAGAGAACCTGTTAACATACATGGACTCATTAACGATTCCTTAAAACTGACTGATATACAGTTGAAAAAAGACCATATCATTGTTAAAGATAATATCCAAAATGATATTCCCCCCCTTATGGTAAATCCTCAAGAGATTTATCAGGTATTTTTGAATCTTATACAAAATGCGCGATACGCCCTCAATGAGAAGTATCCCGGTAAAGAGAGAGATAAAATACTTGAAATTTCATGTAAAAAAATTTTCAGTGGGGATCACCGGTATGTTCGAATTATCTTCACTGACCACGGAATTGGAATCCCGGAAGAGACATTACACAGAGTAAAAAATCTCTTCTTTACTACGAAACCTTCTAGCAAGGGTACCGGTATTGGCTTGAGTGTAAGTGAAAACATTATTCATAATCATGATGGCAAAATCACTATAGAGAGTATACCGGGAGAATTTACCAAGGTTTTAATTGATCTGCCGGTACCAGGAAGCAGAAGAGAGAGATGAAAGCAAAAATCCTCATAGTTGATGATGAAAAATCCATTCGATTTACCGTTAAGGAATTTCTTTTAAAAGAGGGATATGAGGCATATACCGCTGAGAATTTTGACGAAGCGGTAAAAATACTCTCTACGGAACATTTGGACACTATTGTGTCGGATATTATCTTAGAAGACAAGACAGGCATAGATCTCTTAAAAGAGGTTAAAGTGAGACACTTACAGTGTCCTGTGATTCTGTTTACGGGATACCCTAATGTCGAGACTGCCTCTCAAGCGGTCCGTCATGGAGCCTACGACTATATATCAAAACCCATAAGAAAAGAATCATTATTGCATACGGTTTCTACGGCGTTAAAGTATAAGACTCTTGCAGAAGAGAGAAACACTGTTCGCACCAATCTTGAAGCTATTTTCAAGAGTGTAAAAGATGCCATCATAACCGTGGATAAGGATTTGAGAGTCATTGAAGTTAATGAAGCAGCGAAAAAGATCTGTGGCTTTTCCCGTGAAGAAGCAAAGGGCAGAACTTTCGATTCTCTTCCTATTCTCTGTTGTATGCGGTGCATTGAGACCATAAAAAAAACGATAGCTGAGAAACGACCCATTGAAATGTATCGTATGGAATGTAAGCATACGATTCGCAAAGGACAGGTGGTGTCCCTGAATACATTTCCTCTCTTAGACATGAATGACACTATTGTCGGTTGTGTTGTGATAGTAAAAGATGAGACGCGTACATTTCATTTAGAAAGAGAGCTAAAAGTGCGGCAACGTTTTTTCAATTTTGTAGGTAAGGATGATAAGATACAGCAGATCTACTCTTTAATAGAGACTCTGAAAGATATTGATACAACGGTACTTATTATCGGAGAGAGTGGTACGGGAAAAGAACTTATAGCTGAAGCACTGCACTACGGGGGTATACGGAGTCAGGGACCAATAGTAAAGGTGAATTGTTCCGCTTTGCCGGAACCCCTTCTTGAAAGTGAGCTTTTCGGGCATGTTAAGGGTGCATTTACGAGTGCAATTTCCGATAAGGTAGGCCGGTTCAAACAAGCCGATGGAGGTACGATATTTCTGGATGAAATTGGTGACGTATCTTTAAATGTGCAACAAAGGCTACTCAGGGTTCTCCAGGAGAAAGAGTTTGAGCGTGTGGGGGAATCAACAACAAATAAGGTAGATGTGCGTATTGTGGCGGCAACCAATCAAGACCTTCAAGAAAAAGTGAGGCAGAGAAAATTTCGAGAAGACCTCTATTATCGCTTGAAGGTAGTGGTATTATCTCCACCGCCACTAAGAGATAGGAGAGAAGACATCCCGCTTCTGGTTGAACACTTCATAAAAAAATTCAACCTGAAGTTAAAAAAGAGTATAGAAGATATTTCTCAAGACGTCTATAAAATCTTTATGGATTATGATTGGCCCGGAAATGTCAGAGAGCTTGAGAATATACTAGAGCACTCCTTTGTCCTCTCTAGTAAGAGTTTAATTACCGTTGAAGACCTTCCGAATGAGTTAAGGACAATAAAAACTTTTCCCTATGTGAAGGAAAAGAGTGATGAGTATAACACAATCCTGCAGGCGCTGGAAAAAAACCATTGGAATAAGAGCAAGACAGCCAACTTCCTGGGTATATCCCGCAGAACAATCTACAATAAAATCAAAGAGTTTAATATACGCCCTAATTAACCCCCCCTCTGTAGCACACATTTCACACTTTGTGCAAATTTCACACTTTGTGCATTTCACACTTTGTGCAAATTACACATTTTTCCTCCGTTTCTTACTATCCTCAACCGGAACAAAGTTTTTGTTTATTTCCCTATTAATCACTACTATCACACTATTTATGAGTACAGTGACATAATCCTGATTTAATTACCTGTATATGGCATATATTTTGTTATAGATGATATTGAGTATGATGGAAAGGATTCGAATAGTTAATAGGGAGTATACCAATAGAGGAGAAGATGGTTAATATGGCGGTTATTCTCATTGTAGATGACGACAAAAATCAGCGTTTACTTTATGAGCAGGAATTAAATTTTGAAGGCTGTGAGGTCATAACTGCAGCTAATGGCAAGGAGGCCTTAAATAAGGTTCAGTGGCGGCATCCAGAGATAATCGTAATGGACATAAACATGCCAAATATGGACGGTCTTGAAGCAATTGGCAAGATTATCGGTAAATCTGCAAACACGCCAATTGTTATTCACACTGCTTATAAGCAATATAAGGATAATTTGATGTCATGGGCTGCAGACAGCTACCTTGTAAAATCCTCTAATTTAACCGAATTAAAGAGAACAATAGATGAGTTGCTTACAAAGAAATCTGTAGCGGTCCCAATAAAAATTTAAGCTAGGTAAGATGAACCAGATAAGTGCTAAAGGCCGATTTAGCTTTTTATACTAAAACCGATTAGGTTTTCGGTTTTACCGGAAACCTAATCTTGGCTGCAGTTATTTCCGGACAAAAGGTGCCGAGGACTTTACTCTCTCAATTATATACCGGATTTTATCCGAAAACATTATCAGATGAGTATAGGAGTATCTTGAAAATGAGAAATTCTTATAACACCTTAAACGCGAATAGTAAAGAAAAAGAGAAAAAATGCAAAGCTGATAATCTTCCAACAACACTAAATAGATGGGAAAAGCGGAGACCGTGCTTAAAATGTGGGAGGGAGTTTGCTAGTCAGGGTCCTTATAATCGTATATGTGATACATGTGGTTTGATTAATGTGAGACACGTTTGACTACAACTACTTAATGTTTGAACGAAAACTACCCATCTACTGCGCTGCTGTAACAATAAGATAGAGGTAAAAAGTGAATGAGCAGTGTATAGAATTGAATATTTGATTAAGGGAAAAGAGTGAAATCGATGGATGAACTTCAAGAGTTTCATGTATCAAATTTAGCACATGCAATTAATGAGTATGTTCGGAACAGGGAATTTGGATTCGCCCACGAAACGATTAGTGAATCCATAGAACAATGGAAGGAAAAGTTTAACTTTGAGTTGCTTTGTGCTGAGGCACAAATAATGGTAGAACTCATGTCGTATGAGAGAGTATTTTCCGGTTTATTAACCAGATAATATAAAATTGTTTTGAAGAGAGAGTGTTAAATTGAAGGATAAAATACTGCTCATTGATGATAAGGAAGAGATTTTAATTGGATTGAAAATGCTCATTTCACGTGAAGGTTTTGATATTTACACGGCCTCTAGTTACCATCAAGCAAAAGAAGAGATGAAATGGAGAGATTTCGATCTAGTGATAACAGACTATGAGCTAAAGGATAAAACAGGAATTGATCTCTTAAAAGAGGTAAAAAGAAGGAAACCAAACTGCCCTGTCATCTTATACACGGGAACCCTCGATGATAAGATTGAGTTCGAGGCAAAACAGATGGGTGCGTATGAGTATCTAACCAAACCGGTAAAACTGGAGACCTTATTAGGTATCATCCAGATGGCATTACATCACAAGAGAGTTTTTCATGAGGTTTGCACTGCAGTGAATGAGTAAAAAACAGAAGATAAAATATAAAGGTATGATGTTTACAGATTGGATATACTCATCTGATAATGGTTTTCGAATAAAATCCGGTATCAATTAGAGCTGATAAAACTGCAACCAAGATTTGGTTTCCAGTAAAGCCGAAAACCCAATCGGTTTTAGTATACATTAATATTTTTCCATTAAAGTACTCAGGAGGTGGTAATGTTTAAGAAGTATCTTTTAACCATAAGCATTTTACTTGTCATTGTATTTCTCAGCGGACCATTAGGTATATCCAGAAACACAGTATCGGCACATGGACACAGGCACGGACACTCCGGATGTAGGTTTGACAGTTGTGGGAATTGCGGACACTATGTTTGCCCAGGTGATTGCAATAAATGTGTGGACTGTTTAAATGAAAGAATAAGGGCACTGGAAAGTCAACTTGAAAAGTAGGTTCTTAGCAACCTAAGCTTGAGGTTTCTGGAAAATATATTGCAACTGTTCTGAACCTCTCTTATTTAGAGTCTCGATGCAGCTCCTCAAGCAATTTTTAAATAGATAAGCAGGACTGATACTTCTTTAAATGTGGAGACTTCAATATTTGGCATCAAGAGATTTAGAGGCCAAATATAGCGTGAAGTATGGTGGGAGCCAAAATCGCATATTTTTTTGCAGAAGTAAAAACTGCCGTACTTTATCTACCCACAATCTCTGGGGCAAGTGACATTTGATTAATCGTGATCACGTTAGCGTAATACGGAGTTACCAGGTCGAATACACCATGAAGGATCAACACCTGCATATGGGGATTTAGGTACATTGCCTGTTTCAAATCCGCTACAGCCTCAACAAATCCCTATTGTCCAAGGATCCCCGATTTCCAATTCCATAATTCGAACACCTCTTTATTTAAGAGAAAATAGGGTTGTCAGTCTTAAATTTCAAATGGTCACAAACATAGCTATTGAATGCGGCAGCTACCGGTGCATTAAGACGATCAAGATAAGGATCACTTCCTCGAAGCATTTGTCTAGAAGAGTCAGAATCTATCAGTGTAATCGACCTATCTTACAAACTCACAACGCGGCGTTTGCCAGCTAACAGCGCCTTGACAATGTACACAGGTGGTACACGTCTGCTTCATCGCATGACGGTCTCCTTATCCAATCCTATCAAGCGAATAAAGTTCTCGGTCCAAATCGGTTTTATGATAAGTCAGAAGATACAATGTCACACAACATGAGCTCTACCATAATTTGTGCCTCAGCACAAAGCAACTCATAGTTAACTTTCTCCTTCCATTGTTCTATGGATTCGCTAATCGTTTCATGGGCGCATCCAAATTCCCTGTTCCGAACATATCCATTAATTGCATGTGCTAAATTTGATACATGAAACTCTCGTAAATCCTTCATCGATTTCACTCTTTTCCCTTAATTAAATATTAATTTCTATACACTGCTCATTCACTTTTTACCTCTATCTTACGAACATTTTTCTGCGCTTCAGCACTCTTTGGTAACGTAACCTTTAAAACCCCTTTTTTAAATGAGGCGTCCACCTTGTAGCTCTCTATTTCACAGGGGATACGGAGAGAGCGTTGAAAAGAGCCGTAACTTCGCTCGAGATGGTAGTAATCCTTCTCTTTCTCTTCCTTTTCCTGCTTCTTTTCACCCTCGATTGTGAGGGTATCGTCTTTCAACGTTACATTTACATCCTTTTCATCCATTCCCGGTACTTCTGCTGTAATTTCAATTGCTTTGTTACTCTCATTTACATCCACCTTTGGAGAAAATTCAACGAGGCTCTCTGCTCTAGAAGGTAAGTTGCCAAAGCCGTCAAAATCTCTGAAAAAATCATCAAACAGACGACTCATTTCCCTCTGTAAGCTGGCTATGGGGTAGCGTGAATTGTCTTGTACTCGTACTGGTTTTCTATGGCTCCAAGTTATTAGGTCTTTTAAAGGCATCTCTATTCCTTTCATTAAATTGTTGATAAGAGTCGTTCCTAAAATAAAGTTAATTCGGAATAAAGAGATGAGATTCTCTCTCCGCCTCCTCATGCATGAGTTTAATCAGCCTTGACGGTAATTGTCTTTGTCTTGGCCTTTTCCATTTTAGGTGGAGTGATCTCAAGCACTCCCCGGTTCTCCTTTGCCTCTACCTTGTCTGTTAGAATCTGTGAAGGTAGATCAATGGAACGTGCAAACCTGCCACATGATCTCTCAAGTCTGTAATAAGATTTACCCTTCTCCGCCTTCACTTCTCTCTTCTCCCCCTTTATAGTCAATGTATCTCCCGTGATTGAGATATTAATCTCTTTTGGGTCAACCCCGGGGATTTCAGCCTTAACGATAATATCGTTATCGGTTTCTGCGATATCGATGTCAGGGCTCCACCCCATACCAAAGGAGTGTTTATGCCAAAAATTATCCAGCGTCCTGCTCAACTCATCCTGAAAAGATGAAAAGAGAGGGAGCTTATCGGTACCTTTTAATTCGTTCTTCATGTAAGGCAACACTCCTTTCTAAAGTATAATCTAAACATATACGTGACAACATATAGAGAACGTGATTTTAAAATTCCTATACAATCAAGTTACAACTACTGAGTTGTCACTGTCGCTGTAACAGCTCTGAACGTATTTGTCAGCGTGCCAGTCATTTTCCCATATCGAATCATCAATTAAGTAACGGAACTGATATTCCCTCCCAGACTCTAGATCAAAGACAGTAATGAAATCACCATCTTCGCACTTTTCCATAGGATTGGCATGAGTATCCCAATTATTAAATTCACCTACAACGCATACGTTCTCCGAGCCGTTGGTAGCCTCTTTTGGAAGTTTAAACGTTACCCTGCATACGTTTGTATCATTAAGATACTCTTTTCGTATACCACCGCTCTCTGTTAAGTTTGTCTCCGGTTGTGATTCTGTTTTAGAAGTTTCTCCGCTGAAGTTATGTTCCTCGTTAGTTTCAGTTTCTAAAATTGTAAGCTTCTTTCCTAGTGTTTTTGCCATTATTACACTCCCATTAAAAAAGTTAACGTTAAAAGAGACCGTAAAGTCCCAAGCACGCACAACTGATGCTATGCCTTAAAAAAAATTGACTGCGCAGATCTACCGTTCTACTTAATAGTGGTGAGTCTTGACCTACACTGTTTATGTGAGTTCACATAGTTGATTATTAAAACTTGCGGTTAAATCTTCAAACCTAATAGTGACGGAGTACTCTTCTATACTTACTGTTTTATTGATCAACCTGCAGTTAGCACATATGCAATTGTGAAGGTATTTGCTAAGAAGTATCTTCCCACACCTTAAGCACAACCTCTTTTTACGCTCTCTACTCATCGGTGCAACTAAATGGTAAGGGTTGCCTTTTATCTCCCCCTCTTTTTTATTTGCATCTGAATTGTTGGAACTATTTTCATTCTTGAGATACCCCTAAAAAGCCAAATCTCCCTCTAACTCTTTTCTAGTTAATCTTAACGGTTTCAGATTTTCAGTGGTACGGTTACTGATTTCTTTGTAAGCAGCTCATCGATTGTTCTCTTTAATACGGTTAAATCAGAAGATTTTACAAGGTAACTATCTGCAGCCCATGACATGAAATTGTCCTTATATTGGCTATAAGCAGTATGTATGATAATTGGAGCGTGTTTGTATTTGCCTATAATCCTTCCAATCGCTTCAAGACCATCCATCTTTGGCATGTTTATGTCCGTTATGATTATATCAGGATGTAACATTTGGACTTTATCTAAAGCCTCCTTGCCATCAACTGCTGTTATGACTTCATAGCCTTCGAGAGATAATTCCTGCTCATAAAGTAAGCGCTGGTATTTATCGTCCTCTACAACAAGAACAACCGCCATATTAACTATCCTCCTCTCTTTTGATGTTTTAAAAGCTCCCTATGGACAACGTTTTAATTTTTTATAAATAACAAAACTTATGCCATATATATGGAATTTATCAGAAATATTTCTCCTGCTCTCAAATAGTTATAGGGTGAGGGAATCGGGTGATCGGTGAATCCTTTTTCCGGTTGATGAATGGTATGAAGTTTGTAAAAAGTGTGAAATTTGCACAGAGTGTGAAATGCACAGAGTGTGAAATGTGCACACTACCTACCGGGGGCTATTTTGGTCGTTATTTGCTAAATTAATCTATCTGCTGGATATTTCTCCGTTTGCCAATTCATAAATGAATGTTATGTAATAGAAGAGTTTATTGTTTGAACTGTGAAAATATTTAATGGAAAACTACAATATATTGTCTTAGTATAGCAACCGTCTCTAAACTTGTCGATTGACAGCTTTGCATAGTGCCTACAGAAACATTCTTTATAAAATAATATGTTGGAGAAATTAATGAATAATTTAAAACATCAAGAAGTGCCGGTGGACAAACTCCACTGGCAATGTGATCCTCACTCTCTTAGCTTTAAGACTACTGATGAGTTACATTTCTGTGAATCTATCATTGGCCAGGAACGTGCTTTAAAAGCCATTAAATTGGGACTTGAGGTCAAAAGTCCAGGCTATAACATCTACGTAGCTGGTCTTACCGGTACCGGTAAGACCAGCACCATTAAATACATCCTAGAACAAATTGATACCAAAGGACCAATCCCCGATGATACATTCTATGTAAACAATTTTTCTCAACCTGACATGCCTATGGTTTTGAGGCTACCCGCAGGAAAAGGAGTCCGTTTTGCAAAAGATATGGATGATCTGGTTATCAGCTTGAAAAAAAACCTTCCACAGATTTTTGAAAGCAAGGAATATAAAAAACGTAGCAAAGAGGTTCTGGCAGATATACAAATCCATTTTAGAGACCTTTACAAACACTTGGAAGAAAGGATAGGTAAAGAGGGTTTTTCTATGGTTGAGGTTCAAATGGGGCCTTTGTCTGTACCGGAGCTGCGCCCAGTGATAAAAGATAAGGCAATCCCATTTGATAAATTACAGAGTAGTGTCGAAAAGGGTGAAATAAGCAAGGAAGAATTAAAAAAAATAGAGGCGAAACACGAAACATTAGTCGAAGAGATGGAAAATGCCGCTCGGGAGAGTCGCAAAATGGAAAGAGAAATGCAAAAAGCAGTATCAGATCTTAAACGCCAATTTTGCTCTCCTGTGGTTAAAGAGCTGATAAATGAATTAAAGGAGAGATATCCTAACAAAGCCGTTAATACATATCTGGATGATGTCGAAGACGCCGTCTTACAGAATTTAGGAAGATTCAAGGGAGAACAGGAAAAGGGACATCAGGTCTTGATGCCGGGCATGCAAATACCAAAAGCAGATGAGTTTCTTGAATTCAAGGTTAACGTGGTAGTGGACAACTCTAAATTAGAACGAGTTCCAGTGATTACGGAAACGTCACCAAACTACAAAAATTTATTTGGTACGATTGAACGTATAATGGATAAATCCGGCATTTGGCGTACTGGCTTTACTAAGATTAAAGCCGGTTCACTTTTAAAGGCCAATGGTGGCTATTTGGTTTTGAACCTGAGAGATACATTAATTGAACCCGGGGTTTGGATTGCTTTAAAGCGTACTTTGAAGAATCGGAAACTTGACATACAATCATTTGATCCCTTCTACCTGTTTTCATCTTCCGCAATGAAACCTGAGCCAGTAGGTGTAGATGTGAAGGTAGTCATCATTGGCGATGCTTATCTCTATCAATTGCTTTATTTTTACGATGAAGATTTTAAAAAGATATTTAAAGTTAAAGCCGATTTCGATACGGTTATGTCTAAAGACGAAGCAGCCATTCATCATTATTCTCTTTTCGTTAAAAAGATTTGTAGCGATGAGGGGTTGATGCCATTTACGAATTCAGGTGTAGCGGAAGTTATCGAATATGGTGTACGTTTAGCTGGCAGGCAAAATAAGATTTCTACCAAATTCAGTGACATAGCAGATTTATTAAGAGAATCTCAATACTGGGCTAAGGAAGATAAAGCTAGCGTGATTGAGAGCAAACATGTAAATAAGGCTATAGATGAAAAAATTTACCTCTCTCGAATGGTAGAAGATAAGATTCAGGAGATGATTGAAGAAGGTGTGTTGATGATCGACATAAAAGGGAAAAAATTGGGACAAGTGAATGGACTTTCGATCTATGATTTAGGAGATTACTGTTTTGGCCGTCCTTCAAAGATTACGGCGGAAGTAAGTATGGGCCGTGCAGGTATTATTAACATAGAGCGAGAAGCGGACCTCAGCGGCAAGACACATAACAAAGGGGTACTTATCATGGGTGGGTATTTTCGAGGGAAATATGCTCAGGATAAACCACTCTCCATGAGTGCCAGTCTGGCCTTTGAGCAGTCTTATTCTGGTGTTGATGGTGATAGTGCGTCCTCCACAGAAATTTATGCAATTCTCTCAGAACTTTCTGGACTTCCTTTGCGGCAGGATATCGCAGTGACAGGCTCCGTGAATCAGAAAGGAGAGATTCAGCCTATTGGCGGAGTGAATCAGAAAATTGAAGGTTTTTTCGAAGTATGTAAGGCTCAAGGACTCACTCACGAGCAAGGAGTTATGATTCCTCATCAAAATGTTGATGACCTAATGCTCAAACCAGAGGTTGTAGAGTCGGTTAAATCCGGAATGTTTCATGTTTATCCTATTAAGACGATAGATGAGGGCATAGAGATATTAACTGGTGTATCTGCAGGTCAGAAGCAAGATGATGGAAAATATCCTAAAAACACAGTGAATTATTTAGTAGATTTACGGTTACAAAAACTAGCTTTAGGGATGAAGGAGTTTTATGCTGGAGAGGAAAATAATAAAACTCTATGAAGGTTTTCTATACAGGAGAAAGTTATCTTTTTTGGGAAACATCTATTTTATCATCAAACATGGAAGGAGTCGAGTTAAATTCGATTATGTTATGGATCAATGAGGTATTTTACTTTTTGGGCTATAGAATTTGTAATATAATTAACAGCTTGTGGGGCATGGAATTAATAGCTTAATATCACAGCCATAGATTGGAGAGGAGAACGATCTAATGAGTGAAACGCTATCTAATAAACAGTTGAAACTGATGGATTCTTACTGGCGCGCTGCGAATTATCTTTCCGTTGGCCAAATATATCTTTATGATAATCCATTGCTGAAAGGACCTCTAAAGCTTGAACACGTCAAACCAAGACTTCTGGGGCATTGGGGCACCACTCCGGGGCTTAATTTTATTTACGTTCACCTCAATCGTGTAATCAAGGAACAAGATTTAAATATGATCTATATTGCCGGACCAGGTCATGGAGGACCGGCAATGGTTGCAAACACCTATCTTGAAGGTACGTACAGTGAAATGTATCCGAACATTTCACAGGATTCAGATGGTATGAAGAAGCTCTTTAAACAGTTTTCTTTTCCTGGCGGAATTCCCAGCCACGTGGCACCGGAAACACCCGGTTCTATTCATGAAGGGGGAGAACTTGGCTATGCCATTTCCCACGCATTCGGAGCTGCCTTCGATAACCCAGACCTGATAGTCGCATGTGTTGTGGGTGACGGTGAAGCGGAGACCGGGCCTCTTGCCACTGCCTGGCATTCAAACAAGTTTCTTAACCCAGTGCGGGATGGAGCAGTTCTGCCCATTCTACAATTGAACGGCTATAAGATAGCGAATCCAACGATCCTTGCAAGGATCGGAAAGGAAGAGCTTGAAAACTTATTTATCGGATATGGATATAAACCCTATTTTGTAGAAGGCTTCGAACCAGAGGCGATGCATGAGTTGATGGCTTCAACCATGGATACCGTTATTGACGAAATAAAGTCGATCCAGACCCATGTCCGTTCAGAAGGCTTTACAAAACGGCCCCATTGGCCGATGATTATTCTCCGATCACCCAAGGGCTGGACAGGGCCAAAGGAAGTAGACGGAAAGAAAACAGAGGGTTTCTGGAGGTCGCATCAGGTTCCATTCTCTGAGATGGTCAACAGACCGGATCATGTAAAACTCCTTGAAGAGTGGATGAGGAATTATAAACCTGAAGAACTCTTTGACAAAAATGGCCAACTGAGACCAGAACTTGCTGAATTGGCTCCCAGGAGAGAAAGGCGGTTGGGCGCCAATCCTCATGCCAACGGTGGAATGTTACTCAAAAACCTGAAAATACCGGACTTCAGGGACTACGCAGTGAAAGTACCCAGCCCGGGTCGGGTTACTGCAGAAGCTACTCGAATTCTGGGTAACTTTTTACGGGACATCATGAAACTCAACCTAGAGAGTAAGAATTTCCGGATCTTTGGCCCGGATGAGACGGCATCCAACCGTCTCGGGGCTCTTTTTGAAGTAACGGACCGGACGTGGATGGAAAAGACCATACCTGAGGATGACCACCTTGCTCCTGAAGGTAGAGTGATGGAAATCCTCAGCGAACATACATGCCAGGGCTGGCTTGAAGGTTATCTTCTTACCGGACGTCATGGCCTCTTCTCCTGCTATGAGGCGTTTATTCACATTATTGACTCGATGTTTAACCAGCATGCCAAGTGGCTTAAGGTAATGTCAAAAGAGATCCCGTGGCGCCGCCCGATCGCATCACTCAACTATCTTTTAACTTCCCATGTCTGGCGTCAGGACCATAATGGATTCAGCCATCAGGATCCCGGCTTTATCGATCATGTTTGTAACAAGAAAGCGGATATCATACGGGTATATCTACCTCCTGATGCCAATACACTACTGTTTATTACAGACAAATGCCTCAGGAGCCGTGATTTTATCAATGTAATTGTGGCAGGAAAACAGTTACAGAGGCAGTGGCTTAACATGGATACTGCCATTAAGCACTGTACTTACGGTATCGGTATCTGGGAGTGGGCGAGCAGTGACAGAGGAACTGAACCCGACGTTGTAATGGCCTGTGCGGGTGACATTCCCACCTTAGAAACTCTGGCTGCCGTTGACCTTCTCCGCCAGCATGTGCCGGACCTGAAAATACGGGTAATTAATGTTGTCGATCTGATGACGCTTCAGCCAAGCGAAGAACATCCCCACGGACTCTCAAACAAAAATTTCGACGTACTGTTTACTACTGATAAACCTATTATTTTCGCCTATCACGGATACCCATGGTTGATTCATCGACTGACTTACAGGAGAACAAATCATAAGAATCTCCATGTCAGGGGGTATAAAGAGGAAGGCACTACCTCCACTCCCTTTGATATGGTCGTCCGCAATGATCTGGACCGTTTCCACCTCGTGGCAGATGTGATCGACCGCGTACCGAAACTCGGATATATTGCCGCCTATACCAAACAGTTCATTCGCGACAAAATTGTGGAACATAAACAGTATATCTCAAAATATGGTCAGGACCTGCCGGAAATCCGAGAGTGGGAATGGAAGTAGGATGAAGAATAGGCAAATGAAGCTCACTGCTTTTATGATTGGTCAGACTTCTGTCAGTGCAGGTCCATAAAACTTTAATGCATACTCCTTCACCATCCGGCGTGCACTGAATGCTGCTCCGGTGCTTTTTATAGATTCCTTCATTAACTTAACCCACTCTTGAGGAACTCCGTCTTGATCCTGATCGTAATAGAGAGGAATAATATTATTTTCTAACAAATTATATATTGATGCAGCATCTCCGTTGTCTGATCCGGATCCCTCAAATGCCCAGCCGTTTTTACCGTTGTAACCCTCCAACCACCATCCGTCTAGAACGCTCAGCTGTGGTACGCCATTTATTGCTGCCTTCATTCCACTTGTCCCTGAAGCTTCCATAGGAGGTACAGGATTATTCAGCCAGACATCGACACCATGGACAAGGTATTGAGCAAGCTGCTCATCATAATTTTCAATAAAGGCGATATGACCGCCCATGGCAGGGTCACAGACCTTATGAAAGACCTGTTGAAGGATTCTTTTGCCCTCGTCATCCTCAGGGTGTGCCTTCCCCGCAAAAATTATCTGTACCGGCCTCCACCGGTTATTGAGCAAACGTTTCAGGCGTTTCAGATCTGAAAAGATCAGAAATGCCCTCTTATACGTTGCAAAACGGCGCGCAAAACCGATAGTTAAAGCGAGAGGATCCAGAAGCGTGCCGCCCGAAATCACTTTCAGAGGTTCAGCCCTCTCTTTTACCCACTTCTTGCGTGCAACTTCCCTTACCGCGTTTACCAGTTTTGTCTTCATCCACATATAAACCTGCCAGAGATCACGATTCGGAATATCATCAACGGCCTTCCATGCGTCCCGGCAATCGTGATGCTGTTTCCACTCCGGGCCGAGATACCTATTGAGAAGGATTTCCATCTTTGGCTCTAACCACGTAGGAACGTGCACACCGTTGGTTATAGAATCAATGGGTACCTCATGCACTTTTTTATTGGGCCACAGTGGTCGCCACATCTGCCGAGCAACTTCTCCATGCTTTTTACTGACACCGTTATGATGTGCTGTCAGATTCAATGCAAGCACTGCCATATTAAATCCCGCGGAAGGATTTTCCGGGTGCAACCCCAGACGGAAAAAAGAGTCACGCCCCACTCCCAATAGGGAATAGTAGCTACTGAAATACTTGTCGATGAGAGAGAAAGGGAATACATCAATTCCTGCTGGTACCGGTGTATGGGTTGTAAAAACCGATGTCTTTCGGGTGTATTGAACTGCATCATCATAACTCATGCCTTTGGTCATCCCGGTTCGTACTCTCTCAAGCAGAGAAAAAGATGTGTGTCCCTCGTTAAGATGCAAGATATAATCATCCACTCCAACTGCCCGCAAGACCTCACTGCCGCCAATTCCGAGCACAAGCTCCTGTAACAGCCGGTGTTCGACATCTCCTACATACAGTTGTGATGAAATTGTCCGGTGCCAGGGGACATTTATCTCGATATCGGTATCCATGAGATAGAGAGTGACCCGTCCGACTTCGACTTTCCAGAGGGCGACATAGATCGGAGGATCGGTAAATGGTATTTTAACTACCAGCTGTTCTCCCTCGTGATCCATGACTCTCGTAATAGGGGTTACGTCTCTGTCCAGTGTTTCCTTGACGCTTTCCTGCCATCCGTCAATACCTATTCTCTGTCGGAAATAACCTTCGGGATACATGAAACCGATTGCAACCAGCGGAATTCCGAGATCGCTACACTCCTTAACATGATCACCGGCCAGAAACCCCAGCCCTCCAGCGTAAAAGGGAAGAGAGTGGTGCAGTCCGTACTCCGCAGAAAAATAGGCAACTGGCAGGCAGGTTGAACCGGTAATGTTCTCAGTGAACCAGCAAATATATACTCCCCTGTATCGGTTGAATTCTGTCATGGTTTTATCATACTGTTTCAAATAGTGGGAATTATTCGCAGCTGATGCCAGAATCTCAGCAGGAATCTCTCTGAGCATCCTGACAGGATTGTGGACGCACTCTTTCCATACCTGCCTGTCTAACGATTTAAAAAGCATCCTTGCCGCCGGATTCCAGCTCCACCATAGGTTAAATGCCAACTCACTGAGACCGGCTATTCTTTCCGGTATATTGGGAAAATCTTTTGCCATCTATTTAAACAAAAAAAATTTAATCTTTCTAAAAGTAAAGATAACTATATAATTTCTTTATTTCTTTGTGTAGTGTTTTTTACAAAAAAAATCTTTCCGGATTGAATTAGTATGGTTGAATTAGTGTAAAAGCAATGTAACTATTATTTATTGATGCCTGTCAAAAAATAAAATATAGAGTCGGAGGTTCGCAATGAAAAACAGAGACGTTGGAGAATTAGCCAGAGAGTACTACCTGGAAGGTTTTGGGTGTGCCGAAAGTATTCTACACGCATTTAATGATCAGGGTATAATAGATGTACCTGAAACGTTGTTGAAGGCATCTACGGGATTTGGAACGGGGTTTGGTGGCAAAGGTTCTTCATGTGGAGCTATAACCGGACCGATTATGGTAGTAGGTTTAAAATATGGCAGACTAAAATCTGAGGAAAGTGCAGAAGCCACCTATAAGAGGACGAAAAAGATTGTGGACACGTATGAACAAAAGTATAAAACCACTCAGTGTGCTCAGGTAACTCATGTATGGAGAGAGAGAGGAAAGTTTAATACGCCTGAGAGAAGAAAATTCTGCGGAGCTATTGTACGCTACATGGCAAGAGAGGTGGAAAAGATACTCAGCAAAGAAGATTAATGTACTTGAGGATTACGAAATATTTACAGCAACGCCGTAGATGGGTAGTTTTGGTTTAAACACAGGGTTCTCGTTCAAGCACTAAATAGAGCATGCAAGGGGTGCCGGTTAATCTAAAATGATAAAAAAAGAGAGGAGATTGGTTGAAAGCCCTTTTTTCTCAGATGAAAAATGATTCAAAGCTGGTTCTCATAGAGTTTAGGGAGGGTAATTTGCCGGAAGGTCCCCCAGATGATGTAAAAATACCCATAGAAAAGATGATTTCTCTCACGACAAATGCTGGATTTATACCTCTAAAGCAAAATGTTCAGTTGCTTCCCTATCAATGCTATCTCGAGTTTAAAAAGTAATTCCTCTTTCATATCACTTTATGCCCCCCCGGTAAATAGATAATCATAGTCTTTCTCCCCCTCATGACATTTTTCACGAGGACAAGCTTATCGGGTATCTTGTAAGACACTATCCGAACGCTACTGAATTTGTTTATATGTTTGTGATTTACGAACCATTGCGTCGCACGCAGACAGGTAATTTATTAACTCCTGTTTCACTCTGGCTCGTCCAGATTAGGATGAACAGGACTTTTATTTAAACGTTATTCTCTATGAATAAAAATACCTTGAAGGAACAAATAACACTGGGTAATTGTTTTAATCTTAGATAAAAATGGGTGAATTTTTATACCCATGTAATTTCTCATTTGGAGGATTAAAGAGATGAAAAAATATTATCTGATGTTACTTGTTTTTATGGGACTTATTTTGTTAACTCCACAGATTAAAGCTCAAGAAGTGGGAAAACCCGCAACAGAAGAGCAGGTCCGGTTAATGCAAGAGAAGTTAAAAAAGGCGATGGAAAGTTTGAAGCAAGAGATAAAGATTGATGTTAAGGTCGAAAACGGGGGAACTCTTACGGGAAATGTAAAATGTAAGAGAACCAAGTATCCTGAAAACGTGGTGGTTGCCATTGAGAAGGTAGGAGACAATAACTACCCAGCTCCAGAGGAGCATGGAATAATTGACCAATTCAATCTCACTTTTGTTCCCCACGTATTAGCGGTACAAAAGGGAACGAAGATCGATTTCCCAAATAGCGATAGTGTACGACACAATGTCTTCTCTCCACCAGACTGCTGTAAGCAGTTTAATCTTGGTACCTATGATGTTGGCGTTGTAAAGATGGTCGAATTTGACGAAACTTGTGAAGTACCACTTTTGTGTAATGTCCATGCGGAGATGTCTGCATTTGTAGTCGTACTCGATAATCCCTACTTTTCCGTTACGGGAAAGGATGGAGTCTTTACGATTGAAAATGTTCCACCCGGAACCTACAAACTCAATGCCTGGCATGAAAAGCTCAAGACGGTATCAAAAGAGGTAACAGTTGAAGCGGGAAAGACAACGTCTGTTGACTTTCAATTGAAGAAACGAAAGTAAGAGGCATTGAAATTTTTTATCGGTTTACTAACTGATCATTATTGATAATTTACTAGGAGGGAATGTATCATGTTGAACAATTTTTACACACTCTTTTACCTGCTGATAGGCTTCAAGCATATGCCTATTAGAGTATCTAAAAACACCTTATATACTCGGTGGCGGTGACTTAGGAAAGGAGATAATTATTACATCTATCTATTTGCATGATAAACGTAAACAGGATATGTTAGCTGTGGATCCATTTAAATCCCTATGCTTCTTTCCAAGTTAAGGAAAAGCAACCTCATATCAATTTGCTTATGAGAAAACTCTTTTTTTTGATGGAACACCTCCACTTTACTACATCTGGAAGGAAGACACATCTTCATCCCCTTTTAAGTGTTACCCCGATGCTAACCTGCTTTGCGGGTGGTTTTTTGCAATTCACAACCTTCACTCCTTAATCAACATAAAACGGAACAATCCTTAGCTCCAAGCTCTATCAATCCTTTAAGGTATTTCACATAATTTATTTCATTGCACACTCTCTTAGGGATATAATAATTTATAGGGAAAATGATTATAATCCATCAATAAAGGGAGGATAACAATATGTATTTCAAACAAATTCGAGTTCCTGGAATAGGATGTCTTTCATATGTGGTAGGTTGTCCTGCAGCAAAAGTTGCAGCAGTCATTGATCCAAAAAGAGACATACAGGACTATCTTGATATCGCTAAAAATGAAGGTATGCAAATTACTCACGTCATTGAGACTCACATACATGCAGACCATGTGAGTGGAAATCAGGAGCTTCGTTCCCTCACGGGAGCAGATATTTATCTTTACGAATCAGCTCCGGTTACCTTTGAACACAAATCGTTAAAAGAAGGAGATATTATTAACCTGGGAGCGGCAAAACTTGAAGTAATCTATACACCGGGCCATACACCTCATTCTCAATCGCTCTTGGTAACTGATAAAAGCCGTTCTGAAGATCCCTGGATTTTACTCAGCGGAGATCTTATTTTTGTGGGAGATATCGGCAGACCGGATCTGGCAGGGCAGGAACTTTTAGATCAGCAGGTAGAAAACCTCCATGAGAGTATCTACCAAAAGATAGGTAAACTTCCCGGGGGTATTGAGGTTTTTCCTGCCCATGGACAGGGTTCACTTTGTGGCAAAGGAATGAGTTCCAAGACCAGTTCTACCCTGGGATTCGAACGCGATACGAATCCCTTACTCAATATTGAGTCATTGGACGAATTTAAGAAATCGTTTATGCAGACATACCCAGCTCGTCCTAAGAGTTTTTCGTATATTATAGCGATGAATACCAAGGGCGCACCGCTTTTGGAGAGATCTCCAGTTGATCGTTCAATGTCCCCTCCCCAATTTCAAAAAACAATGCAAGAAGCGGTCGTTATCGATTCAAGGGACGCCTCTGCCTATGGTGGTGTTCATATCCCAGAGAGTATCAACATTGGTTTTGGGGACCAGATGGCTAACTGGGTCGGTATGGCAGTAGAACCTGAATCGAAAATCCTTCTGGTAGTTGTTGACGATGCACAGTATCGGGAAATGTGCACAATACTCTACAGGATCGGTTACGATAACATTCTTGGCTATCTTCAGGGTGGTATACCCGCATGGCAGGAGGAGGGATTTAATATAACCAGTTTACCTCAGATATCTGTCCATGATTTAAAAAACAAACTCGACAAGAGAGAGATTCAACAGGTAGTAGATGTGAGGACAGAAGCAGAATGGAACTCCGGACATATAGAAGACGCAAAGCATCTGTTATTGACAGAAATGCTTCTAAAAGGTGTTTCTTTACCAAAAGATGAAGAAATTATTGTGACCTGCCGAGTAGGTTACCGAGGTAATATAGCTGCCAGCTATCTGCAACAACAGGGTTTTAGCAAAGTATGTAACCTTGCAGGAGGAATGAAGGCGTGGGCTAATGCCGGCTTTCCAGTACAAAACCAGAAATGATTTTCATCAAACATGGAGATAAAATTATGGAAACCGAGAAAACAGATGAATCGAATTTAGGAGAAGATGTTTCAACTACTCAAATATATGAAATTTTGACACAAATCTCAAACCGTTTAGATTCTCTTGAAAAATCTGCATCAAATGTTGAAACCTCTGCGGAAAAGTTCCCGGCGGCGATGTCAATAACAACAGATGCGATTGATGAGGTTTATTCCAACGCTCTCTCTTCAGGGATTGATATAGAGGAGCGTCTCAAGAATGGTATGAAAGTACTCATACCGCTTACCGAACCCAAAACGATCAATTCCATTTCACTTTTGCTTAGAAAAATAGATAGCTTGGAGCCGCTTATAAAAACCTTGGATAATTTACCAAATACTCTGGCAGTAATGGTAGATTCCTTTGATGAGATGTATAAAAAAGCAGCTCGGTCTGGGGTTGATATTGAGTCGTTATTGAAGCAAGCTTCAGATACTGCTCTGAGGTTGAATGAGCTTCTTAAATCTGATGAGCTTAAAGCTCTAATGAAATCTGGAATCTTGAATCCCAAAACTGTTTCTATGGTAGGACAGGCTGGATGTGCTCTTGCGAATTGCAAAGATGATCAGCCTAAGCGTGTAGGAATTGTAGGGCTTCTGAAAGCAATATTGAATCATGATTTACAACACGCGGTTGGTTTCTTGATTCGCTTTGGAAAACGTTTCGGACAGTTACTTAACAATACAAAATAATAAAGTTTATGGATATATAAGTATTAAGAGAGTTCTCAATCTTTCCATGAGGTAACAAAATGACAAATGAAAATAAGTTCCAGGTTGTAATTGTAGGTGGAGGTACAGCCGGCATTACCGTTGCTGCTCAATTGTGCGGGTGTTCACACCCTCTTGAGATCGCTATCATTGAACCTTCAGAGAAAATTTACTATCAGCCAATATGGACACTCGTCGGTGCTGGTGTTTTCCCCAAAGAGGTGTCGGAACGTAAGACAGAGGATTTTGTTCCTTCTGGAGCAACCTGGATTAAAGACAAAGTTGTCCGATTTGATCCGGATAATAACAATCTTACGACTCATACTGGGAAAAAGATCGGTTATGACTTTCTGGTTGTAGCAGCCGGTCTTCAACTCGATTGGGATCAAATCCCCGGGCTGAAAGAATCTATTGGCAAAAACGGTGTCTGTAGTAACTACTCGTATCAAACGGTAGCTTCAACCTGGGAAAATATCCGAAGTTTTCAAGGCGGTAATGCAATTTTCACTCAGCCAAGTACTCAAATAAAGTGTGGCGGAGCCCCACAAAAGATATGTTATCTCGCCGAACACTATTTCCAAAAATCCGGCATACGAGAGAAGTGTAATGTTACCTTTGCACTTCCACAAGGAGTTATCTTTGCAGTAAAAAAATATGCTGATGCACTTATGGGTGTGGTTGAACGGAAGGGAATCGATGTTAAATTTCAACACAACCTTACAGAGTTGAGGACGGATAAGAGGGAAGCAATCTTTAAAAAGGTTGAATCAGATGAAGATATTGTCATGAGATACGATATGATCCACGTCACTCCACCTATGAGTTCCCCGGATTTCCTAAAAGAGAGTCCTCTGGCTAATGGTGAAGGATGGGTTGATGTCAACAAAGAGACGTTACAACACAATCGATATGAAAACGTATTTGGAATTGGTGATTGCAGTAGCCTGCCTACTTCCAAGACGGCTGCAGCCGTTCGTAAACAGGCACCTGTACTTGTCAACAATTTGTTATCCAAAATCAGTGGTACGACTTTGGATGATTCATACGATGGTTATACTTCCTGCCCACTTGTGACGGGGTACGGAAGTCTTATTCTTGCTGAGTTTGATTATGACAAAAATCCAAAGGAGACCTTTCCTTTTGACCAGTCACAAGAGCGTTACAGCATGTATGCACTGAAAGCATATCTCTTACCCCGGTTATATTGGCACGGAATTCTGAGAGGTCGTGCATAACGATTTTTGCAAAAATTGGTAAAATTTTTGCGCTGGTTTGTCTCTGATATACTAAAACCCATTTGGTTTTTGTTTAACACACCCATCGAGGAAAACTTACACAACTCCAAATATTTCAGGTAGCCCATGCCCTTATCATTTTGTACATTTCTGGTTCCATGGCATCCTGGCTAAAACCATTGCCATGCCACATGTATCCGTTACTGCGGCAAAAATGAGCCCACCCCCTACTATGCCTGGTAATATTAAAAACATTGAGTTAAAGGAATATGATAAGACAACTCCAAGGAGTACGAGCAAACCTGCCGTAAATCTAACCTGCCGCTCAAGTGACCACACCTTACTTTCTCCTCTTTCAACCGGATACCCAGCATCAATCCATAATTTCAAGCCTCCCTTTGCAACAGAAATATTTTTATATCCATTTTCTAGTAGTTGTTTTGCATACTTTTCCGCCCTTTTACCTGATTGACAGATTATGTATGAGTCACGATTTTTATCTATTCTCTTGGAACTCTCCTCAAACCTTGACAGTGGTGCTGAGATTGCATCCTTAATCCTTTCACTTTCGTATTCAGATGTTTCTCTTACATCAACTATTTGAAAATCATCCTCGTTCTTAATCTTTTCATATAATTCTGTAACGGTAGAAAAACGTATGTCACTTGTATCTTTTGCATTCATTTCATTACCTCCCACGCTTGTGAAAATAATATTTGTTTCATAGTAAAGCAATTTATACTATATTCATATAAACTATCAAAAGTAAACTGAGAAACCCAAAAAGGTGATAAAGTAATGTTTGATTTCACAAGATTCTCCTTACAAGATATGACAGACATTGGAGATGCTATGCAGCAATTGGAATTTAAGGCAAAAAATTCTGATGAATTAACACATATGATGACGCAGTATTTTTTTGACCATTTTGTCGATTATCAAACAGGGGAAAAATCTTGTGCTCTCGTTCGTTTTTTTATAACACACCCTTATAGCAGTCTTGATTTGGAATTACGTTGTATAACCGACAAATTGTTACATGGTCAGCCTTCAAACCGAGATATGAAATGCCTGGTTCTTTCAGCGACTACGGGAGTAGAACCAGAATGGAATTCAACAATACACTCCAAAGGTCATCGCACTCTCCCTCTGCCAAGTGAAGAGATGCTCAAAAAAAATATCATGGTTCATCAATTTATTGACCAAATGGGCATAGGTATCTCAAACGTACTCAATCCCGACCCAAAACTATCGTCTGAGTTGGAGGGCAGAGTTTTCAACGTCTATCATGTACCCGATGCCTTGGGTAGTCCCTATATACCTGCTCAGGATGAATTTGTAATCCCATTTGGGATAAAATCTGCACTGGGATTTGGAGGTATGTTACCTACAGGAAATCTATTTGCACTCATAATTTTCTCTAAAACAGTTATTCCTCGTGAAACAGCCGAATTGTTTAAAAATATTGCTTTGAATGTAAGAATGGCAATCTTACCCTTTGTCTCAGAGAAGATATTCGTGGTTGATAAAAAAGAGATAACCGATGAAGAGAGACTAAGATCATTGATAGCAACACAGGCGAGCTTATTGGAGGTATATAAAAAAACCACTACGGAACAAACGAGACGTTCAAAAAATGTATCCTTTAATGTTGCCAGATTTGTTGGGAAATTAACAAAAAAATTTTGGTTATACGCCTCCTTACCATCACTCTCCATACTCTTTCTCTTTATTCATCAGCAGACCCATAATGAGTTTACCTTACATCTGGCTGCCATTCCCCTTGAAATCTTGCTCGGTGCCTTATTAATTGAAAAACTATTGGAGAGGAAGGAGAGGGCCGAAAGATCGAAAAAGTTACTCTATTTTAAGAGTTATGTGTTTCGCTCTCGTCTACGCAACATTGTCCTTGCAAATCTTCAGGCACTAAAATATCCTGCAATAACAATACCCAGAATAAAAAACGCAAGTATGGACGAGTTGAAACAGATGCGGTACGATGCAAACCACATTGAATACAAATCTTCAGAAGCAATGGAGACAATAATAATGGCATATGTTCCTGCATACCACGCATTTTATGGTTTTATGGAGTGGTCAATCATTCACGACATAGATTCAAGTTTTGAGAATATGATTTATATTTTGCATTTCATTGAAGAGGTTAAAATTTTCAAACACAATAATCCTGACACACCTTTCATTTATGAAGCACAAAAACAGAGAGCATTAATGAAAAAAGTGAAAAAAATACTCGCCGAGGGGCTATTCAAATTCATGGACTATTTAATTGAGCTCAGAGAAAAACACCCGACTCTGTTTTATGAACTCCTGGATGATTATGAGGAACGACCACATTCCCACCAGATAGTGTATGAACGGAGAAATAACTGAGGATCGATTACGTTTCAATATTGAGCAAGTCTATCACCAGGAACCACATGTTTTATGCCAGTCAATTAATTACCAAGACCTTTGCCCCCTTAATCTTCTTGCTCTTCAGTTCAGATAAGGCCACGTTTGCCTCTTCCAGCGAATACTCCTGAACCTCTGGCCTGACAGACATTTCCGCTGCAAGTTCCAAAAATCCTCTAATATCACTCCGACTGACATTGGCTACTGATTTTAACTCCTTTTCCAACCACAAGTGGACGGGGTAATCTAATTTCAAAAGAGACTCTTTGTCGTTCTCCTCTTTGCGGATAGCATTGATAACCAATCTTCCGCCAGGTTTGAGGTTCTTTAAGGCCTCAACTATAGGCTTCCACGCAGGGGTTGTATCGATAATAGCGTCTAACTTCTCTGGTGAATCCTCTTCAGCAGTTCCCGACCATACTGCGCCAAGTTCCTCAGCAAAGGCTCTCTCGGTTTCACTTCTTGCAAAAACAAAGGTTTTTGCGTTGGGATATCTATATCTGACCATCTTCAAGACCAAGTGCCCAGAGGCCCCAAATCCGGTAAGTCCTAAATTCTGTCCGTTTGCAAAACCCGTCAATTTGAGTGAGCGATAACCAATCGCACCTGCACACAAGAGTGGTGCAGCTTCTGAATGAGAAAAGAGATCTGGAATACGAAATGCTGAGTTTTCAGGAACCGTCATGTATTGTGCGTATCCCCCATTTACGTCTCTCCCTGTAGCCTGGAAGTCGTTACAAAGATTTTCATTACCTTCAAGGCAAAACTTGCACCGTTCACATGAGGAGTAGATCCAACCGATTCCCACCCTATCACCACTCCTAAACGCTCCCACCTTGCTACCAGTCTCCTCTACTATCCCAACGACCTGATGTCCCAATATTACGGGCAATCTCGGTGGTGGTGTTCTCCCCTCAATCTCGTCTAATTCGGTATGGCAGATCCCACATGTTAATACCTTGACCAGAAGTTCGTTCTCTCTCGGTACGGGAACAGGCAAGGTCGCTAACTCAAGCGGTGTCTTGTTATCTGAAAGGCTTCCAAGCTTTCTTAGCAGCATTGCTTTCATTGATTACCTCCCCATTCAAAATTTTATACTTTTCAATGCGATTACAACAAATTTCAGTTATCGATGCTTACAAATTACCCTTTCAATACTCTAAGGTATTCAAAAACCTTGTCATTTTATAAGATTTCCTGTAATCAAATTTGTTTAAACCCTTTATCAGTCATTGATGATAATAGAAATCTACCATTACTTTAGCAAGTATTTAATAATTGGTGTTTACACGAAAACCATTCATCTACTACCTTTCTGCAACAATTCCGTAATCCTCAAGTACAATGGTACATCCCGGTTACAAAATTGCTTAGCACCTTATACCTACGCAGTTTTGGTTCAGACTCAGGATTTCTGTTTAAACACTATTTGATAGTATTGTCGCAAATCAAACTGTCTTGTGATTAGATTACAATCGCCTTGCATTTTCGTTTGTCTCTGCTTAAAATGGATTTTAGAAGGCACTATTTTTAGAGGAGGAGTATGTGGGATTATACAGATAAAGTAAAAGAATATTTTATGCATCCTAAAAATGTAGGGGTTTTAGAAAATGCCAACGCAGTCGGAGATGTAGGCTCAATAACCTGTGGAGACGCTCTTAAACTGATGCTAAAGGTGGAAGACGGGACAGAGAAAATCCTTGATGCCAGATTCCAGACTTTTGGGTGTGGAAGCGCTATAGCATCATCTTCAGCCCTAACCGAGATGATAATAGGTAAAACCATAAAAGAGGCAGAAAAGATAACTAACCAGGATATAGCAGTTTATCTCGGAGGGCTTCCTAGAGAGAAGATGCACTGCTCTGTAATGGGAAGAGAGGCCCTTGAGGCAGCCATAGCCAATTATCGTGGTATTGATCTGAAACAGCTTGAAGAGGCGGAGGGCCCTCTTGTATGCCATTGCTTCGGTATCCATGAAGGGTTTATTGAAAGGATTGTTCAGGAAAACAGTTTGAAAACCGTTGAGGAGGTAACAAACTATACCAAAGCAGGTGGCGGATGCCAGTCTTGCCATCCGGCTATAGAAGATATAATAGAAAAAGTGTGGAAGGAGAAGGGGAAATATCTTCATGTCAGAGAAGAGACTCCGAAGCATAAACCGACTATGACAAACCTCCAGAGGATAGCCCTAATTACAGAGATCATAGAGAAAGAGATAAAACCGACCCTTGTGCAGGACGGTGGTGACATTGAACTTATAGATATTATTGGTAATGAGGTCTTTATTTCTCTCAGAGGACAATGCTCTGCCTGTACCAACGCCGCCTATACTGTTAATAACATCGAAGAGAAATTGAGAGAAATGGTATCACCGGATATAGTAGTACATCTACAGAGTAATTGATAACGGGACGAAATTTGTTTTTTTAATTTTAGAGATAACAGAGCACGGCATAACCGCAACGGAGTTTGAAGTACCTAAAGTTAAAAAATATTTCTGTAACTTTCTCTCATGCTAAATTTTAGGCATTTTTATCTTTTCCTGACACACTAAATATTTCTCAACAAAGATGGTTTTAATGAATAAGAGCATAAACAATCAGGAGCCCCTTCTGTGAAGAAAGTTATATACATGGATAACAATGCCACCACAAAAGTGGATGAAGAAGTGTTTGAAGAGATGAAACCATATTTTACCCGTTTATACGGAAATCCATCAAGTATGCATACCTTCGGTGGACAGGTAGCTAAAAAGATAGAGGAAGCCAGGGAAAGGGTTGCTCAACTCATTGGTGCCAAATATACAAACGAGATAATATTTACCAGTTGTGGTACAGAGAGTGACAGCACGGCAGTCTTTTCGGCCCTTCAGGCATATCCTGACAGGCAAGAGATCATTACAACCAGGGTTGAGCATCCGGCTATCAAGTCATTGGGACCATACCTTGAAAGACAGGGTATCGCAGTGATACAGCTTAAGGTGGACAAATATGGAAACCTTGACCTCAATGAATATGCTCGTTACCTTAACGAAGACACCGCCCTCGTAACCGTTATGACGGCAAATAACGAAACGGGCGTCATCTTTCCTGTAGAAAAAATGGCACAAATGGCAAAGAAGTGTGGAGTACTTTTCCATACTGATGCTGTCCAGGCAGCAGGAAAGATCCCGATAAACATGAATAACAGTGCGGTAGACATGTTGTCTATATCAGGGCATAAACTCCACGCCCCGAAAGGAGTTGGGGCGCTTTATCTGAGGCGTGGATCCAGGTTTCTCCCATTTCTCAGAGGCGGTCATCAGGAGCGAAACAGAAGGTCCGGAACGGAAAATGTTACTTCTATTATTGGGTTAGGAAAGGCGGCAGAGATTGCTCGGGACCATATCGATGAAGAGAACACGGCGGTCAAAGTGATGAGAGACAGGTTGGAAGAGAAAATCCTTAAAAGAGTCCCAAGAACAATATTAAATGGTGACAAGAAAAAGAGACTCCCTAATACAACTAATATAAGCTTTGAGTTTATCGAGGGTGAGGGAATACTCCTCCTCCTAAATGAACTTGGTATAGCAGCATCTTCTGGTTCAGCTTGCACCTCCGGTTCTCTAGAACCATCTCATGTCTTAAGGGCAATGGGAGTACCATTTACTGCGGCTCACGGTTCCATAAGGTTTTCTCTTAGCCGATACAATACCATGGAAGAGGTAGACTATGTTATAGAGAAACTCCCTCCGGTAATCGAAAACCTCCGTTCGATCTCACCCTACTGGAAGGACGGTCGTCCAATCCCGGAATTTGAACCCAAATATAATTAAGTAAATCCACTTATGATTGAAACTGTAAATTAGAAAATGGGACGAAGGAGCAGTAATAGGAAGCTAGAGAAGCCAGGATACATTTCGTTTGACAATTGATTCAATCCATTACAATATTTAAGCATGACACACACAGCGATAATTCATAACGTCTTACTGAGAATTTGCCGAAACAAAAGGGTGTTTCATATCGTAACAGCCGTTATCGTGCTATTAACAACTAATCTAATAACAATAGCTTATAGCGAAAATGCAGAGAAAGAATTAAGCATTGGAGAGAGTTTCCATTATGAGACGACTTTAACATGGCGTGGTGTATTAGGAGATCTGTTTCGTATCAAACCAGAGAAACCCCCACAGTATAAGAACTACACAGATACAATGATAATAAAATTACCGAAACCGAAATATCGAGGAATTACCCTTGAAGAAGCCATTAAAAAGAGACGCTCTCTCCGCAATTATTCAGGAAAACCTGTTACTCTGTCTCAATTATCACAGCTAGTATTCTCTGCACAAGGGACGACTGGTAAAATGTATGGTCAACCTCTCCGCTCCACTCCCTCAGCAGGAGCTCTCTATCCATTTGAGATTTATATAATTGCCAATAATGTAGATACCCTGGATCAGGGTATCTACCATTACGGCGTTCTTAATCATACGTTGGAACTGGTGGAGAGCGGAGATTTTAGAAAAGAGATTACATCTGCAGGATTAAAACAAGAGATGCTGGGTGATTCGGATGTGGTCTTTATATTATCAGCTATCTTTGACCGTACTCGTCATAAGTATGGAGAACGCGGCTTTCGTTATGTATATATAGAGGCTGGACATATTAGCCAAAACATTTATCTGCAAGCGGTTTCTTTGGGATTAGGTTCTGTTAGCGTGGGCGCATTTCTGGATAATAAAGTTAACCAGCTCATTGGTGTCGACGGACAAAAAGAAGCTGTTATTTACCTTCATGCGGTTGGTACATTATGAATAAGCGCGAGGAGTTTAATTACCTGATCAGTATCTTGTTAATATTTTCAATCTGCATTACTGGGATTCTGGGTTATTTACAATCTCAATTTGAACTTCGCAAGTTCGTACCACACCGCTATTTTGCTTATGCTACTTTAAGCCTTGCAACCCTGCACGTTTACCTGAACTGGAGTAAGGTATGGCGCTACCTTCGCCGAACGTTAAGCAAGAAACACAAGTGGAAATAATGCTGGTTATTGACCGATATTGATATGAAATTCCATCCTATTCGAGTACATACGTATTCAGGTTACAAAGCAGACGAAAGACCGCTCAAGTTTGAACATGAAGGGAAGGAGAATATGATTCGCGAGATAGTGAATCAAACCTGTGAGGAAATCGTTAGCAATGGATTGCGAAGAAGATTTACTGTGAGAACTGAAGTAGGGAAGATCTTTACTCTTTTTCATGAAGAGATGAAGGATCAATGGTTTTTAGAGGAAAAATAGCGAGGCCGTATGTTTTATTGGATCGCTGCAAATTTACTTGTACTTCTCCACTTTGCGTTTGTCTGCTTTGTGGTGTTCGGTGCGTTTCTGGTGTTAAAGTGGCGGTGGACTGTTTACTTACATATTCCGGCTGCTGTATGGGGAGCGCTCATCGAATACCAGGGGTGGGTGTGCCCGCTTAGGGTCCGCAAAAAAATAACTTTACAATTTATTGCGCTCAGTTTTAGGTCAGATTTGGTCGAGCAGATTGAGCTGAACCGCAAGCACAGCCTGAGCTGCGTTGAGGATTCGGCGAATGAAGATAGGACAAAAATGGCCTGAAAATGAGATGCAAGAATGTAAAGTTATTTTTTGCGGACCCTTACCCCATGGGAGCAGCAACTCCGGCAAGCGGGAGGTTTGGCTGGATACTCTGGCGGTTTCATCGAGCATTACCTCCTTCCGGTGCTATATCCAGCCTATCTCAACCGGCCTATTCAGATACTCCTTGGTTCTTTTGTTATTGTGTTTAACATAGCGGTATATGGATGGTTGATAGTGCGGTACGTACGAAGTAAACGAGGTCATTAGTTTAATCTGGCAGATTTCGTTCGACCCTGAGTTCCCTTTTTAGATAAATAGTCGCTATTAATATGTAGAAAATATTTGAATAGTGAAGGTCTGACCCATATTATTTTCACGAATGGCATCATTTACTCGCGTTATGTCTCATTCTCTTATCAAGCTGGCATGTATTGGTCAGTACATACAACATAGAATATCCTGGCAAAAAGCATTTATCTTAGCCACCAGTATCCCTGAATATCAAGATTTGTAAGTCCCATTTCTCTTGCTCTTTTTACAACCTTTTTATATTCTTTGCGAGTTATTCTCCTTGATAACTCCGGATAATCATATGCTTTATAGAGAGGATTATACTGTGACATAATATTGACATAGGTATCTTTTGGCAAATTTTCTGCTACCCACTCCACAATTTTTTCTGAACCACCGGTATTATTTGGCATAACCAGATGTCGAATAATTAGTCCTCTTTGCATAATCCCGTCTTTTGCAGGTTTTGCCACACCAACTTGACGGTGCATCTCAAGGATTGCTTCCTTTGTAATTACTGGATAACTCGCTGATGCAGATGAATACTTTGCTGACAAGTCACTATCCCAGTATTTGAAATCAGGTAGGTAAATATCAACTATTCCATCAAGAAGCTTGAGTATTTCAATACGCTCCCAGCCGCAGGTGTTGTATACAATTGGCAGCCGTAGCCCCCTCTCGGCAGCTATATCAAAGGCTTTTAATATGTGTGGTGAATAGTGTGTTGGGGTTACAAGGTTTATATTGTGACAACCGATTTTTTGCAGCTGAAGCATCATCTCAGCGAATTCATTAATATTTCTTTCATCGCCCCTGCCGAGATTGCTTATTTCCCAGTTTTGACAAAATACACACCGCAAATTGCAATGGGTTAAAAAGATTGTCCCTGAACCACCTCTTCCAACGAGTGGCCTTTCTTCGCCAAAATGCGGATGAAACGATGAAATAACAAGTGTTGCACCAGGAGAACGACAGAATCCCCTATTTCCTTTAATACGGTTAACACCACATCTTCTCGGAC
Source organism: Candidatus Scalinduaceae bacterium (assembly GCA_965222815.1). GTDB lineage: Bacteria > Planctomycetota > Brocadiia > Brocadiales > Scalinduaceae > SCAELEC01. Next base: position 92,839 of record CBDCUS010000014.1, on the reverse strand, counting down.
AGAGCTGGCAGCTTTCCATAATAGCCCAGAGTTTTTCTGCCCGCTTTTTAAGCTCACCTGTTTTGTGAAGTTTCAAATAAGCCGGTTCAAAACCAGAGCCTGTATTAAGTGCAGTCGTTATTACATTGCTAAAAGCTTCTCTCTTAAAACAATCAATGAAGATTGCAGATAGACCTACTTTGAAACATAGTTTGGCTGTGTTTTTCAGTAAATCTCTTCGTGAAATTTTATCAGGAAAAAAATCTTTCATTTTTTACCTCCTAATAGATGTTGATCGGGTTGGCTGATTAGAACAATGAAACTTGTCAATTTAAGCAGCCCCACAGTTATGCAGGTACCGGTAAGACCAAGAACAGGCAAGAACACAATAGCTCCCACAATTCCTCCAAACCAACCACCCAACAGGTCAAAAGCATAAAGTAATCCTGCTGTATTGCTTAAACTTTTGCTATATCTTAAGTATAACATATTTGCCAGAGGAAATTGAGAACCAATTAAAATCCCGCTGATAAAAGAAATGACTAAAAACAGCATTCTGAAAAAAAAGAAAACGCCCGGACTGAACAGATATGCATGCACAGCATGAAATATAAAAGGCAATGCAATAGAAAAACAGATCATTGCCAAATCAATTTTTATAAAGAATTTAAAACAATTTTCTATCCGTGCCATAACTTTTGTTATGAACATTGCTCCACAAGCTGCACCAGCCATAAAAGATGCCACAAGAAGCCCAATCCATGAAAACACATATCCATAAATAGATTGGAAAGTAAAAATTAAAATAAGATCAAATATCATTCCGGCAAAACCTGTTGTGATAATGGATAAAGAGATGCTTCCCTGAAAGAATTGCCTCTTTTTTGGTCGAAAAAAGAGATAAAGAAGAAGTAAAACGGCAAACAGAAGAACAACACTCCTTAAGTTTATCCTCTCAAATTGACCAAAAATCCCGCGTAGTGAAGGGGCAAACACTGCATTCCAATGTGAGATGCTGTAAAACAGTCCCAAAGGGGTGAAATCTGAATTGATTTTCTGACTTCCCCCTTCAAGAAAACGAGGGAACCAGTCCTGCCATCCGGGGTGTAGCTTTTTCTCAATATGCCTGGGAACAATCACATCTGCTGCAATATTCCGCTGACTCAATCTTTCGATAATATGCATTTTGTCAATCTGTGTAATTTCCCGAGAATCTGATGCGAGGAAAAGGTTCCTGCTATCACCGGGAAACACTCTAATATAAGAAAAGACAGTTTCCAGGGTATTGAAAATACAGCTGTTGAGGTTTTTCAATTCTTCATTTAAGTATGCTAAAGAACCGGGCAACCCAAGGACAAGTATACCCCCTTTATTCAGTCTTTTATTGACAAGAGAAAAGAACTCTTTTGTAAAGAACCTATTTGCTTGTAAATTAGACGGTTCTTGAATTCCTACAAAAATTACGTCGTATTTGTTCCGTGTTTTTTTAAGGAACAGACGGCCATCAATCTGTTTTATCTTCACTCTTCTATCATTCATTTCAGAATCAGTAAGCGGTGTGGGGAATTTTCTTAATAGATCAAGGAGCAGCGGGTCAAGTTCTGCATATTCAATTGTTTCTATTGATGAATGTTTTAATGCCTCATTTATTATTCCGCCTGCTCCCCTGCTTAAGATAAGGAGTTCTGTGGGTTCAGGATGGGCAAGAAGCGGAAGATGAACAAATTCTTCAACAGATGGTATATCCGGAATAGGCGTTATAATTTTTGGAATACCGTCCAGAAAGAAAATGTATTGTCCCTGATTTTCTATAACGCAGATATTGCCGTATTGGGAGTTCTGGTAATGAACGATATTGAGGTTTTTCCACTGCTTTTTGATTGAATAATGATGCAGTTTATCCGCCTGATTGGCAAAAACCAAATATCCTGAAAAAAAGATAAGTACACTCGAGATAACCAGAATTGTTTTTTGAAATTGTCCGGTTTTCCAGTCAGGGGCAAGTAAAATAAGGCATACTAAAAAGTTCAACAGAGCAAGCAATGAAGATGCCTGAAATGTATTAAGATAGGGAATTAAGAGGTAGGTGCAGACAATTCCGCCGATAATTGTGCCCACTGTATCATACACATATACCCTGCCGACAGAAGACGCATCCTGGCTGGAAAACATGGAATAAATCCGGCAGCTGAAAGGAAATAATGCGCCGTGAAGTATGCATACCGGTAAAAGTATAAGAAAAGAGGAATAAAACATTGGAAAAAATCCGATACTTTCACCAATGGAAATGCCGTTTACTGTTTTGAGGATGCGTGTCAGAAAAATTGCTATGAGTAAAGATAAAGAAAAAAGAATCACAATAATTGTATATGCTTCAAGCTTATTTTTGGATTTATCAGCTTTCCTACCAAGAAAGAAACATCCAAAAGCCTCAAGAATAAGCCAGTTGGCTAGAATAATGCCAATGCATAGTTCATTGCCTGAAAAAACAATCAGAAGTTCCCTTAAAAGGAGTATCTGAGCAACCAGTCCGCTAAATCCTATAACTAATATGGCTATACAAATGCGTTTTTTCATTAAACTGAACCTTTTCTAACGCGGCAGGCCTGGCTGGATATTCTGGCGGTTTCATCGAGCATTACCTCCTGCCGGTGCTATATCCTGCCTATCTCAACCGGGAAATACAGATAGTTTTAGGTACTTTTGTCATCGTGTTTAACATCACGGTATATGGATGGCTAATAATGCGGTTCGTACGGAGCAAGCTAGGTCATTAGTTTGATTTGGCAGGTTTCGTTTGACCCTGAATTCCCTTTTTAGATAAATAGTCGCTGTCACAATTATTTAAGCTTTTCAGAATCGAGTTAATTCATTTGTTCGGTTTTGCCTATGTATTTACGTATAAAGCTTTCTATGTAATCAAATACCTTTTTCGCATCTTGGCGTTTTGGTTCTTTTAAATCGTGAACCGCCTTATTTCTAACTGCCGTGGCTTCTTTTAAGTGGCGATGCTCCTGTTTGCTTATTATTTCAGCCTTTGATAACATTTCAATCATTCTTCCTATCGAATAGGATCTGGCAAAATGATCCCTATTTTTTATATCCACTAATTCTTTTGAGATGATTATATGCCTCAAACTATGTTCTAAAAGAACACCTAATATTGCTACTGATGCCCTGATCATACCGTTTTCGATTAAGTGCCTAGCTTCATCTAATCTGTCGTACCCTAAAACAGTTTGCAAAGAAAGTTTCAAACGATGTTGGGTATCTTGCAGTCCTTTAGGAGTTTTTGCATATGGTATAACACGCATTTGTTTTAAATCGAATGGAATATCTTCTATGTCTTGTGTCATTAAAATAATTGGTTTCCCAAGAGTCTGTGCAATTCCCAACTCATAAAGCACATTTGGATTTCTTCCTGTAAGGTCAGCAATACAAACTCTTGATTGTTGAATTGCAGAACGGATTTGTTCCATTATTGAACCTGGAGAAAAGATTTCATCCGCCCTTAAAGCTTCTAGGCCTGAGCCAATAATTGAAGGAAAAATAACTTCCTTATAAATAATATTAAAAGGCTCAGTAAAAGGCATAAGAACAAAACACATATTTGATGAACTTGTTAACAGTGATGACGCATCTGGCGAACGCCCTGACTCCTCCACAATATCTTGTGATATATCTTCGAATATTTCAGGTTTTGTTTTTCGTAATTTCTTCCCAGCCTTTATATCTAGTTCTTGTTGAATATCCTGAAAGAAACTTGATAACCTATCATCTATTGCTTCGTTCTTTTTAACTTTAATATTTATGGGTCTTTCACAGAATCTGTGGGTAAAAAATTAAGCCTTCGTTTTGTATTCAAACAGAAGCATTGTTGCTGCAATTTGTTAAAATAAGGTCTCTCAATAACCATATAATTAACAATTGCAGATTATCAACAATGCTCATTAAAACATTACTCAATAGATGCTATCCTGTCAAGGGATTCATCTACGGCAAAGTTAGATTAAATGATACAACGATTACGGTAAAAGTAACAGAGCGCAAAGGATCTCAAGGATTATGTTCCCTGTGTAAGAAATCAGCCCCAACTTATGATCATCTCAAAGAACGGTGTTTTCGTTTTATCCCTTTGTGGGGTTACATAGTTATGCTGACTTACAGACCTCGGCGTGTATGCTGTCCTGAGCATAGAGTAACCGTAGAGTATATTCCTTGGGCTAATGGAAAGAGTCCTATCTGTAATCCGTTCAGAATATTTCTTTCACATTGGGCAAAGTATCTTTCCTGGCAGGAAGTATCCAGACAATTTCGTGTCTCATGGAAAAACGTATTTGAATCAGTAGAACATGTTGTTGAATACGGGTTAAAGCACCGTAACTTAGAAAATATCAGAGCGATAGGTGTAGATGAAATACAATATTTAAGAGGACACAGATATCTTATATTGGTTTACCAAATAGACTCTACTTGTAAAAGACTACTATTTGTAGGACAAGATAGATGTGCCAAAACATTATTGCGATTCTTTATTGATTTTGGTAAAGAACGATCCGAACGATTAAAGGCGATTTGCAGTGATCTTTGGAAACCTTATTTAAAGGTTGTAAAACGCAAAGCTCCAAAGGCTATCCATATTCTCGATCGCTTTCATGTGATGAAATATCTTAACGATGCTGTCGATCAAACAAGAAGAGCTGAGACTGCTCAGTTAAAACAAGATGGTTACGAGCCCATCCTTGAAAAGTCTCGTTGGTGTTTATTAAAGAACAAAAGGAACCAGAAGACATCACAGTTAGCCAGGCTCCGTGAACTGGTTCAATATAATCTAAAGACGGTTCGTTGCTATTTACTCAAAGAAGCATTTCAACACTTCTGGACTTACAAAACACGTTGGGGTGCCGAGAGGTTCTTAAGAACCTGGACAACCAGGGCGATGAGATCAAGGTTACCTGAAATGAAGAAAGTGGCCAAGAGGTTACGCAAGCACCAAGAGCTTTTATTGAATTATTTTTCTGTCAAAGAACGCCTATCTAACGGGATTGTTGAAGGTTTTAATCTTAAAGCCAAACTGACTATGAGAAAATCTTTTGGTTTTAGTACGTTTAAATCAATTGAAGTAGCTTTATATCATACACTTGGAAAACTACCAGAACCTCCAATTACCCACAGATTCTACTGAGGAGGCATATTTATTACATGTAGATGTTGATCCAACATTTCAGTAATTTTTTTATTTGATTGGTTGAATTGAATAATATAGGACATCCTTTGAAATTTTCCGAGACGAGACCGAACCACTTCTCTTATATGGTTAAAATCAGGATCTGAAAGGCTGTAACCAATAAACAGAGCAGTTCTCGTAATAAGCATCGCAGAGAGGTGAGTTGAGATAACAGGGTATTTTTCCAAATAACCATCATAATCATCTTTTGTAATGATCATATGTTCTTCATGTCTCAAATCACCATGCATTTTAACAATATTTATTGTTAAAGGACCACCATGAAATGGAATTTGTAATTCTCCAACAAGAGATCGGTATGGCCTACGAATCATAGAGCATGATTCTTCAAGAAGGAGGTCAAAATTTGTTGTGTACACGGTGTCAAAAGGAAGTTGGACAAAATAATTTTGAGCTTTTCCAGGCTCTACTTCGTCACTAAAAAGGGCCTGCCTTATAGCCTCTATTAATTGCACTCGACCAAAATTACGCTCATAATTTGAGGCCACCTCTGGCCCTCCACTCTTCCCAGAACCTTCAACAGATTCAGAAAGTAACTTTGTCAATGCAGGCCAATCAGGCATAGTTTTGTTTTCTGGTAACTTGGCATTTAAGGAAAATCCTGCACCAATAAATGGAAGACATTTCCCTGCAGCAATATCATCAAGTAAGGGAGGTGGTATATTCATTTTTTATACATTGTTAATTTATTTACTGAACGCTAAAACTCAGGCGCGCCGCTTTTTATGTCGGCTGAATTAGCTTTGTTAGGTTCAGTTGATCTTCGCACTTCAGCTTCCTTAAGTGATTCTGCTGAAATTTTATCCATGTTATCGGCAGTGCCTCCAAAGTCTATATTGACAGGTATGAAGGGATCAGTCCTAGCTAATAATTTATTGGTTTCTGTATTGTATATCTCGACCTGTCCATTTAAATATTTCCCTTTGGCAAATAAAGCAGTATCACTTCTCACAAGCATAGGGTTAGGTGTTCCATCGTCAGTAATATTCACATGTACCAAGGGATCAAAAATTAGACGCCACTTACCAAAATCAAGGACGATAACAAGTTCAAGAACATTGTCTTGCGAATGTAAATGGATGATAAGTGATTTTTCATGCTGTTGAACCCCAAAAGGTATCAAACCTTCATAGCTCTGAAATTTATCTATATCTCTTAACCTCAAGGAAAGCAGAGGTATGTTTATTTTGATCCCATCATCAATGGCTTGACCGTTTTTGAGAAGATCCACTATATCACTTCCTAATATTTTTTCGAAACCTTCAAGTTCATAAAGATGTGTACTGTGATAAGTAGATTTACTTATAATTCCAAGTTCGGTTTCAATTGCTATCATAGCAAGCTCTTTAATAACAGGCAAGTCTTCACTTAATCGTTGAACTTCAGATGGAATATCTGGATCAACTGCAGGCTCATTAAACGCGTGTGCTATAGCACAACGTCCTTGAACATATAGGTATTTACCCAAGTCATCTTGGGACTTTTTAAGTACCTCTATACGCTTTGATGCTCTATACTCTTTTATTGCTGATATGTTTCTATTAATCCATGATTTTTGCTCAGCACCACTGTCGAACAATATATTTAGAACTTTAAAGAAGCCTAAAAAAGCATAAGCAGAGCTATTGATGCTTAAGGCTTCTCGAAATATCGCTAACGCGCGAAGAGACTTGACATCTTTAGGTTCAGGCAAATAATCGGCTTTAAAATTTTGCGCAATAAACCTTGTGTTTGATTTTCCAACACGCATTGGCTTTTTGCCACTGAAGCCGACTGCAAATAATTCAGATATACCTTCTTCTTCTGCCCAAGATAGTGCACTTAAGAATCTATTAACTAAGAGTCTTCCAGCTTCCATATCGATACCTTCTGGACACAGTAGTGAAACAGATTGTGCATCCTCATCAGTTTCTGGCCGCAAAAGGTATTTACACCCAAGGTAATTAAATTCAGTTTCTTCAGTAGGCCAGCCAAAATTCGCTTTGACAGCAACTGTAAGCCATTTCATGTTTTTTACTCTTGCCTAACGCCTCACATCACCGGCAGTAAAAAGCAAAACGCAAAGGCTTTTTTACTGTCCGAGTGTATGTAATTGTTAGAGCGTTATCCTAACCAGCCAAGAAGTTGCCCCATCATAAACCTGGTAGAACGAAACTTATATGATTTTAATGCATCTTCAAAAATCACACTTTTCAATGTATTCGGTTCGAACAATAAGACAAGAGCTGATCCGCCAAATTCAAATTTTCCGATTTCATCACCCTTTCTTACGTCGTTGCCAACATTCTTGAATAATTCCACCGAACTGATAGTTGCGATTCCAACACTCACAACCGCAACGTGATGCGCATTATTCATTTTGATTTCCAAAACTGATCGGCGTCGCTCATGAAAATAGTCCACGAAGCCTTTGGTGCCGAAATATAAGCCATCCATATCTTTTCTATATGTCACTTTTCCTGTAACAGGTGAATGAAATCGATGATAGTTATCTGGCATCAGAAAACAAACCAATGCCGAACCATTTATATATTTATTTGATACCTTGTCATCTCCAATGAGACAAGCCAAATCGTACTTGTCTCCTTTAACTTCTATTTGGCTTTGCTTGGATAACCATCCTGAGTCCTTCCAAACATCACAGTCAGCCGGGGAGATTAACGCTGCGTGGTTATCTACAGCATAAATAGGTCTCACCCCCTCTTGCAGTTCTCTTGAAAAAAATTCATTGAATGATGAAAAACCTTTGGCTGGTATTTTATATTGCCCAATCGATACTGCATTTTCTTTAGCCCATTCAGTAACGATGTCTACAGACTCACCTGAGTCTAAATACTCACCTCTAGCTATTACGAATTCTTTTAACCAATCGGCAAAACGCTTATCCCTTACAGAATTTCTCGCTTCAGGGATTGCCCCTTGATGATTAGGCAAGACATAAAACTCACTGAATTTATCAACATATTCCTTTGAACTTTCTAGTCTCGGATTAAAAACAAGCCAATTTTCAAAGAAAGGATAAAAATCTTCAATTGTACGATCTTTCCAAATTGATGTTGAGGGTTGTACACGGAATCCAATGCTAAATTTCTCTTTCAAATCATTATTGTTATCAAAAATGACTTCTAATTTCTCTACGACTGCGCTCTGTGTCTTCATAGCCTTTGTACTCCCTTCATACAAACCAACAGAAAATAGAAATAATAACGGTACTAATTCATAATATTATTTCTCCTATTCCTTGCTCTAACAGTTAAATATACAGACACTATGATATTCGAAATATACGGCGTCTGTATATTTCGAATATCATAGTCATAATTTATATCCTGGATTCAACTAACAAGTGCAAATATTTATAAAAACCAATTCCTGCTTGTTTTAATATAACCCCCTCTTTTTCCTGATTTTATACACCCCACCATCAATTTGTCAACCACCAACAATTATATCCCTAGCTCTTTTTTCAACACCTTTATATTGTCCCGGACTTGAAGAAGATAAAGCTATTAGCTAGTTGAAAAGAACATGATATAATTTATTTATGTTCAATCCTGTTGAAATGGCAGAACTTACCAAGAATATAGTTTGCAAGCATAATAAGAGAAAATACTACCGTTTCAGACCGGCGAAATTCTATGGTGGCATATCAACCGCTGATTGTGTCGGTTGCTGTCTAAGGTGTCTCCTTTGCTGGTCATGGAGAGAAACTACAAGACCGGAGAAATTTGGAGATTTCTACTCCCCTGAAGAGGTCGCAAAGAAACTTATCTCTATAGCAAAGAGAAATTAAGATAGATGAGAATAAGCGGGAATGAACCGACGATCTGTAAAAACCACCTGATCAGTGTCCTTAAATTAATCCCAAAAGACTATGTCTTTATCCTTGAAACAAATTGGATACTCATAGGCAATGACCCGACGTATGCAGAGGAACTCTCAAGGTTTTCAAGTATCTACGTAAGGGTAAGTCTAAAGGGCACCTGTGAGGATGAGTTCTCAAGATTGACTGGTGCAATACCTGAAGCTTTTCAATTGCAACTTAAGGCATTAGAACATTTAAACAATTACGGGGTGAACATACATCCCGCATGTATGATAAGTTTTAGTCCACGTAAAAACACTATCTCTTTAAGGGAGAGATTAAAGAAAATAAATCCTGCATTTGAGGATTTTGAGGTGGAGGAGGTAATCCTCTACCCTGCTGTTGAGGAGAGACTAAAGAAATTGAATGTGGATTGCATGAAAGGTCATAAGCCTGACAATATATACTCATCTTATAATGGTTTCGGATAAAATCCGAGATAAAATTGAGCGAGTATAACTGCAACCAAGATTTGGTTTCCGGTAAGACCGAAAACCAAATCGGTTTTAGTATATAATCATCTAAATGGATGTAATCACAAATAATGATACCCATTCATGAACTCCTGAACAGAATCTGCTGGGATAGTGAATTTAGAAAAGGTAGTTTCGAAATAGGGTACTATGACCGCATTGAGCGGAAAATCATCCGTGTCTCTTTTGAAAAGATCCTTTTAGAACAGGGAAACCACACTACCTTCCAGTTGATGGATGTCCATGGAGAATTACAAACAATTCCATTCCATCGGGTAATGGAAGTCTATAAGGACGGAGATATGATCTGGAGCAGATTGCATTGAACCGTTTTTCTTGATTATTGGCTAGTATTAATATGAAGTTTCATCCTATTCGAGTATACTCATCTCATTATGGTTTTCGGATAAATCCGAGTTAAAACGGAGCGAGTATAACTGCAACCATGATTTGGTTCTTTGAAAAGACAAAAACCAAATCGGTTTTAGTATACATACGTATTCAGGTTACAAAGCGGATGAAAGACCGCTCAAGTTTGAACATGACGGGATAGAGCATATGATTTGCGAGATAGTAAATCAAACCTGTGAGGAAATCGTTGGCAATGGATTGCGGAATAAATTTACCGTCAGAACTGAAGAAGGGAATATCTTTACTCTTTTTCATGAAGAGATGAAGGATCAATGGTTTTTAGAGGAATAATAGCGAGGCCGTATGTTTTATTGGATCGCTGCAAACTTACTGGTACTTCTCCACTTCGGGTTCGTCTGCTTTGTGGTGTTCGGTGCGTTTCTGGTGTTAAAGTGGCGGTGGATTGTTTACTTACATATTCCGGCTGCGATATGGGGAGCACTCATCGAATATCAGGGTTGGGTGTGTCCGCTTACTCCATGGGAGCAGCAGCTCAGGCAAGCGGGAGGCCTGGCTGGATACTCTGGCGGTTTCATCGAGCATTACCTCCTGCCGGTGTTATATCCAGCCTATCTCAACCGGACAGTGCAGATAGTTCTTGGTACTTTTGTCATAGTCTTTAACATTGCAGTATATGGATGGTTTAATTGCATAACATTGGCATAACCGGCTTGGGGACTTGGCATTTCACGCGGCTTCCGAAGACTTCAATCACTGCCTAATTCCGTTTTTTTGCGCCGCGTACCACAAGTCCGGTTAACGCGGGGTTAGGTGCCTTCACTCGTTATTAGAAATAAAATCTATGACTTCTTGCCACCAACGAAGTTGTGGTCCTATTGGCACTTGATTGTGTCTTGTGTTTTCAAATACCCACAGTTTCTTCTCTACATCTAAAGACTCATAGAGATTTTTCCCATGTTGTATTGGAACAACATCATCATTTTCAGCAAGTAAGACAGCTATTTTTCCATCATATTCTCGCAGATTTTCAATATTGTTGTATTTGTCCAAAACTAACCACCGAGTTGGGAAATACCAATAGTGTGTTTGAGCCAAGTCCGGCAATGTATCCCAAGGTAGAAACAGAACCAATCCCTTTATTGGTATGTTCGTTTTAGAAACAGCCTTAGAAACCACCCCACACCCGAGCGACTCGCCCCAAACAATTAGCGGTTCTACAAATTCTTGATAAGCGAGCCTGATCGTTTCAAGCGCATCATCTACCAATACTTTTTCACTTGGTCGCCCATCTCGACTACCGTAACCAGGATATTCCGATAAAATCACTCGATAATTCTGTTTAGATAGTGCCTGGACATAGAAACTTCTATGAAAGGCCGTACCTGCATTGCCATGAAATACTACTACTGTTCCTTCTGGATCAATCAACTCGTCTCGAGTAACAAACCCTCGAAAATTTTCATACGAAGGCCAATGACGCAAGCCCTCATTGCTTGCACTTTTTTCAGAGAATTGAGTTTGATACGGAAGATACAACATTTTTCGTTGAAATACAAAAACAATAAGACACAACGCAAGATATCCAGTTATGGCATATATCAGAATTTTCCAAATTACTTGCATAGCATCTCTTATCTTATGCTCTATGGTTCATCTAAATTGGCACCTAATGCGGAGTTGAGGTGCACCATTGAAAATGGATGTCTGTTCAAACTCCTAACATTTCAGCATTTCAGGGTCAAACCTTGATTGATTTTAGCTACTTAATGGCAGATAATCATAATTTTTGAATGGTTGTCTATCCGGGTTTACGAGAAAAACTTGCCAAATGTTCTGCTAACTTCTCCCATAACGCTATCTCGTGTTGGTGTTCAGTTCTGCCGTGGTCTTTGGCAATAATATCATGTTTATGTTTTGGTAAAGGATATCGACCAGCCCAGATTATATATGGGGTGAGATTGTTTAAAGCATTTTTATCATTCTCTGTTATAGTTATTTTTGAGGGATCTAATTCATTGGCAAGATATTTAAGGTCATGTTTAGAAAACAGAGTTGTAAATTTGCCATTTTCTATGACTGTATGTCCTTGTGCGTGTAAAATCCCTTTTATTAAATTCTCAAATGAAAGAGCCATGAGAAATCGATATATAGACATTAAGGACAAAGATTGTTCTGTTTCAGTCACAGGATTGAACAACCAGTCTATCCTTTCCGCTGCAACTTTCAGTTGCATTGCCTCCAGAAGCCACGAACCAGGACTTTCAGTAGTTGCATCAAAAAACATCTCTTTAAGCTTCGTATCCATTTTTTGGTATTCCTCCAGTTTTAGCGATTAATATAAGATATTATACATATCGTCATTGTGTTCTATAATGGGCTACATAATCGTACTAATTAATAATTTGGTATTTGCCTAGTGATAGGGCTTCACAAAAAGTATTTTGGTATTTACAATACGTAATATCCTTGTCATTCCTTTACAATATCTCGCTTTATCAATTATGTCATAATAATATTCATTATTCAAGATATGACCTCGAAATGAAGTAACGAATCCCTGGATTCCCAATGCTTCAATTTTCAATCCGTATCATCCTTCAGTTCTGAAAGCCCATTCTCTGTAACTGTGCCTGCTACAAAAAGGCTATTTTTGCCTTGCTATCCAACTTTGGACAGTCGTATAATCCCATGAATCCCCATGATAAAACAATTTATTTTTTAATGTTTAGATGGTGGCACGGACAAACGAGTTTGTTTGTGCAATCCATAAAGAATTTCACCTCCTATGACTGAAATATTATGGCAACCCTCAGAAGGAAGAATTAAGTCAACACAACTGTCCCACTTAATACACAAAGTTCAACGAAAATATGGAATAAGAGATACCAATTACTCCACACTCCATCAATGGTCGGTCTCCAATCCGGCTCAATTCTGGGAAGAGGTCTGGCAGGATTGTGACATTATTGCTTCCGCATCATATAGATCAATTATGGGAAAGCCTCTCATGCCAGGCACAAAATGGTTTGAAGGTGCAAGGCTTAATTATGCTGAGAATTTGCTAAGGTATCGCGAGCAGGAGCAAAAGGCAATCATATTTGTAGATGAGCGCCAAAGGAGTACATGCCTGTCCTTTAAAGAGCTTACTGAACACGTTGCCCGTTGTGCTAATGGATTGCGTGAACTGGGAGTGGGTGTGGGTGATAGAGTAGCAGCTGTAGTCCCTAATTGTCCAGAAGGCGTAATAGCTGCACTTGCCACTAGCAGTATCGGGGCTATCTGGTCTTCCTGTTCGCCAGATTTCGGCTTGAGCGGTATCTATGACAGGCTGGGACAGATCTCGCCGAAGGTGTTAATTACCGCAAACGCGTATTATTACAATGGGAAAGAATTTGACTGTCTGGAAAGAATAAGAGGAGTATTGGAAAAAATTACATCTATTCAAAGGGTCGCCATTATTCAATACACTGATACACCGTATAGTTCGTTTCCTAAAGGTCAGCCGTGGGAAGAGTTTATCAACCACAAAGAAGTGAAACTATCTTTTGAGCAGCTACCATTCGATCATCCTTTAAGTATTCTTTACTCTTCAGGGACAACTGGTATTCCAAAATCAATCGTACATGGGGTAGGAGGGACCTTAATCCAACATCTAAAAGAACAGCGCTATCATTGCGATTTACGACCCGGAGATCGTCTGTTTTATTTTACTACCTGTGGCTGGATGATGTGGAACTGGTTGATAAGTGGATTAGCATCCGGAGCAACCATCGTGCTTTACGACGGTTCACCAGGCTTCCCCAATATCGGTCATCTGTGGGAAATCCTCGAAAAATGGGGAATTACCCATTTTGGCACAAGTCCCAAATTCCTGGACATAGTAAGAAAAGCAGACTATCTTCCCAAGAACCAGTATTCATTCGACACCTTAAGAGTAATCTTGTCTACGGGTGCACCCTTATCCGTAGAGTTATATAAATGGGTTTATCAAAATGTCAAGGTCGATGTCCAACTAGCCTCTATTTCCGGGGGGACAGACATTGTTAGTTGTTTTGTGCTGGGTTGTCCGAACCTGCCGGTCTATGCCGGTGAGATTCAGGCTAAAGGCCTGGGAATGGATGTGCACGCCTATGATGAACGGGAAAACTCAGTAGTTGGCAAAAAGGGTGAGTTAGTTTGTACAACGCCATTTCCTTCGATGCCGATCTATTTCTGGAATGACAAGAGTGGGGTAAAATACCGGAAGGCTTATTTCGATAAGATTCCGGGAGTTTGGGTACACGGTGACTTCATCGAAATAACCCCAGGTGGTGGTGCCATAATCTATGGCAGAAGCGATACTACACTCAATCCTGGTGGTGTGCGTATTGGTACCGCGGAAATATACAGGCCCGTGGAAAAATTACCTGAAATATTGGACAGTATTGTTATTGGTAGAAAATCCGGGGAAGATATCAAGATTATCCTATTTGTTGTTTTAAAAGAAGACCGGAAACTGGATAATAACTTACGCGAAAAAATCAAAGCCATAATTCGCCATGATGCCACACCACGTCATGTCCCGAAAGCCATATACCAGGTTTCAGAAATACCCCGTACAATTAACGGAAAGAAGGTTGAAAAAGCCGTAAACAAAATTTTTGAAAAAGAAAAGGTCGTAAACAGATCAGTCCTGATAAACCCACATGCCCTCAAAGATTTTGAGAAACTAGTTCCTGAAGTTTAATTAACTGTAATCTTGCGATACAAAATGTGTTGTGTTTAGATGTCTATTGGATATAAGATATAAATGGATTTAGATAGGTTAATTAAAGAAGAAGTTATAAACGATTATGAAGTTAAAGACCTGAAATTTGGGGAACTAATCAATTACGTCTTACGAAAAATACCGGATAAATATGAAAGAAATTTTCCGATGTTTTCTCTTTTTCAAACAGATACTACAGATGTTGAATGTGCCTTAATTGTTCCTGGTGACGTTGATCAGGTTTTTTTTAATATCGACATGTTGGAGGAGTGTTCTTGTGGTAATGACGATATAAAAATTGGCGTTATAGCACATGAATTAGCCCACGTTTACCTCAAACATCCTTATTGTTCTTCTGGTAGTAAGGGACTGAAAAATGAAGAAGAGGCAGATTCGTTAGCGTCTAACTGGGGATTTGCAAAGGAACTTAAAGCATCTCGCAGAAAATTAGGTATACCAACATGAAAAATGTATTTTGGGATGTAATCATTGAGCATTGGTTTATGTTGTTTGATTGTTTCATCACTTATTACTTACTTTATATCCTTAACCTAACCGTACAATACTGACACTAATAGCATCACAATGATTTCTATGGTAACAGAACTATCTATGTTTTCTTTCCTTTTTTTTCTAGAATTTACGTTGAAGAACCGTGATAAATGATGTACTCTTATGAATTATTAAAATATCCTAATATTATCGATGAAGTAGCAATTACTTAACATCAAATCTTGTTATGACAATTTTAATAACGGCAAAAGAGGTACAATCCGTACTGACATATCCGCTCTCTTTGAAAACAGTCGAGGCTGCGTTTAAGGCTTTTGGACAGGGAAAAGCTTACCAACCTCCTAAGTCTTACCTGACATTTAAAGATGGTGATTTGCGTTCCATGCCAGCTTACATTAACACTCCCAGAATGAACATTGCCGGGATTAAGGCCGTTAACGTCCACCCTAACAATCATAAGAAATTTGGGTTACCAACCGTCATGGCAACCATTCTCTTAATAGACCCGAAGAGTGGGTTTAACGTTGCCGTATTAGATGGCACGCTCATTACAAACATGCGAACTGGTGCATCAGGTGGTGTAGCAACAAAATACTTGTCTCGAAAGGAGAGCAAAATTATGGCTCTCATTGGTGCTGGTGCACAAGCCCGCACTCAATTAGAACATATCCTGCTAATAAGAAGACTCAAAGAGATTCGCGTACACTCACGTTCCGAAAAGTCCATGAGTAACTTCTGCATGGAAATGTCTAAGGAATATCCTAAAGTGCGTTTCATTCCGGAGCCTGATGGGAAAAAGGCCTGCCGTGGTGTCGATATAATCACGACCACTACAACTGCCAGAAAACCGATACTCAAGAGATCATGGATCGATCCTGGTACCCATATTAATGGGATTGGTGCAGATGCTGCAGGAAAACAGGAATTAGAACTTGCTCTTACAAAGTCTTGTAAAATTACTATAGACGAATGGCAGCAGGCATCTCACTCAGGAGAGATTAATGTACCGGTTACAAAGGGGAAACTTAAGAAACGAGATATATACGCAGAACTGGGAGAAATTGTTGCAGGTACAAAAATGGGTAGGACTTCAGATGATGATATTACTCTGTTTGATTCGACAGGTTTAGCTATTCAGGATATCTCCACAGCGTATGTCGTCTACCAAGCATGTATGAAGAAACGAAAGAGACCAAAAGAGATCAATCTGTTCTAAAACGTCAATCCAACCATTATCTTCCACTTCTCCTCCTTATCATGTTTCCTTTTTTACCGTAAAAATAAACCTCAACTTGTAGATAATATATTTGCATACCACTCTGGTACCCTCTTATTTTAGATAGGTAAATTCAATAAAGTTGTAATGAACGCTAATATGGCTTAACCAACTTGTTGACATGGGCTTTTCAAAATAGTTGTTTAAAATATTTTGATTATTTGTACACAATGAGATAAAATGATTTCTCTGTGATGCGTATATAGCTGTCGCTTGGGGCAACTGGATATTGTACGATACAATGTGAAAACAGTACCATGATGAATGGAATGAAAAAAGACTGCATAAGGAATTTTATTGATACTATACCGTTACTAGCAATATTGGGTATGTTGATTATTGCAATTGCTTATTGGCTATTTGCATCAATATATATCTCTCTTAACCCAGATGCTGGTTATTATTTAACTGCCGGTAAGTTCATTGCTCAAGGGCTAACTCCGTTTATTGATTTCCCAACCCCATACAGTCCCGGTGTTTATTATATTTTTAGTATATTTGACTATTTTGGTTTCACCTCAGGAACAGGACAGAAATTATTTGTCTACTTTCTGCATTTAGTAAACGGCCTTTTAACACTATTTCTATTACTGCGAATCGGTTTAAATAAAACACATGCTATATTTTTCTCCAGTTTTTTTGTTTTGTTAGTTTTTACACTTGATGGGCAATCTGTCACTTTAGAACCGTTCCAAAATTTCTTCATATTACTATCGCTCATAATACTCACGTCAAAACACGGATACCCAAGTGCGCTTATCGTTGGGGTGTGTATAGGTTGTGCCTTAATGGCTAAGCAGTCATCAATGTTTTCTCTGCCAGCGATAGCTTTATTTATCCTGTTTCCAAGTACCATAATGAAAGATATATCAATATCATCTACTTATAAACATATGTTCTTGAAATTGTGCCTTTTTGGTTTTGGTTTAGGTATCCCATTTTTATTATTTTGTGTTCTTACAGGGCAAGATATTTTCGACACTTTCATAAAATTAGTGACATTTGGAGGTCAGGCATCACACTATGCATCAAGCAATTACCAATTTAGAGATACCGTACTCATGCAGGACGGTGGTCAAAGACTCATTATACCATTTGCAGTAATTGCTTTTTTTCTTATAACCATAAAGCCGAGTAAAAAGGAATTTGTTTTTGTTGTAGGCTTTTTATTCAGCTTATTACCTGTTATTTTTGTGAGAGGTTTTGGACACTACATTCAATTGGTAGCTCTATGGGGGGTTGTTTTTTCGGCCCTCTTCTCATGGAAATTAACTAAAAGCGGAGCGGTTCTTTACAAAAATATAATTTTAATATTAATGCTCATTTTGATTATATCTCCTTTTTTATTTAGTGTACAAAAAGTACGCCTTTCCATGCGGCTAAAACCAAGCTCAAACCAGCAGAAATTAGCCCAAGAAATTGATGCCTTTATTGATGGTAGTAAA
The DNA here is from genome assembly GCA_965222815.1 of Candidatus Scalinduaceae bacterium. Classification (GTDB taxonomy): domain Bacteria; phylum Planctomycetota; class Brocadiia; order Brocadiales; family Scalinduaceae; genus SCAELEC01. Next base: position 74,921 of record CBDCUS010000014.1, on the reverse strand, counting down.
AATACACTTATCGTTGGTTACCCGTGGTTATATTATCTCGCAGATATCATGCCACCAGATAATAATTGCGCATTTGTAACACATAAAAAAGCAATAGAGCAACGAATGATTAATGCTGAGTCAGTTATAGTTATGCCAAATAAAATAGATGTGTTTGAAGAGTTTATTTCACATTCAAACCTACCAACATTTAAAAAGTTTTTAGACTTGAAATATAATAATGAGATTGTCTCAATTTATAAACGAAATATTGGTTCTTAAAAATATTTACTCATACTAAGCTTGTATAATATCATAGCGTCTGCTAATTAGACATTGGAAGAGGTAAACGGGAAAGCAGAAGAGATGGTTAACGAAAATCAAAACTTAAAAGATGACTATAAGGAAGATGGTATAGTTAGTTTAGCTAAAGCGAGACAACATTTCTGGTATTTACACAGAAATAACATAATTGAAGCTTTGATGGGAGAGTTTCACAATAGGGCAATTAACATCTTAGAATTGGGCGCTGGTAGTGGTAATATATCTCTTTATCTTAAAAAAAAAGGGTATTCGGTAGTTGCCTCTGAGTACTATGAATCAGGTGTTGATATTATAAAAAAGAATGGAATAAAGGCTTTCCAATACGACCTTGTGAACAATTCTCATGTTCCTAAAGAGCATATCGGTGCATACGATATTGTGGTCCTTGGGGATGTTATCGAGCATCTGGATGACCCAGTACAGGCTTTGAAAACTGCCGGCAACTTTTTACATAAAGGGGGTGGAATTTTAATTACAGTACCCGCACTGTCTTTCCTCTGGACAAATTATGATATCCATTGCAGACATAAGCGTAGGTATTCATGTCAAATGCTAAACCAACAATTGCGAAAGGCTGGCTATAAAATAATTAAAGTGAAGTATTTTATGTTTGTGTCTGGCATACTCTTGCTCATAACTCGTATAATAAAAGGAAGATTGCTAAGACAGGATTCAGACTCATATTCAAACGAGATGCACATCAGTACCATGATAAATACCATAATGAATGCATTTATGACAGTTGAGTACTGGTTACAGAAATTTGTTTATCTACCATTTGGAAGTTCCATTTACGGTTTAGCATTGCTTGAAAATAATAAAGATGTATAGCAATTCTCAAACCAAATAAGAGAGTGGTTATTACCAGCGATTACTGGGTTTTTAGTTTACACCTTATTGACATGGACTAGATGTAAACCTGGATTTGTTTTGTCAATCTGTCATGCTTACATATGCTTGGTTACCCTGTAATTTCCATTCATCTAAAAATGTGTAAAGACTTTCCTTATCCATTGTGTTATTAGGCGCTTACAGCGTCATAACTACCAAGATGTTGTCGTTAACTAATTAATTTGTACAGTAAACCACCAGCTATCAGGCTGACTAGTAAGCACCAAATAATATACTAAAACCGATTTGGTTTTCGGTTTTACTGGAAACCAAATCTTGTTTTCAATTCTCTCCGGCCAAAAGATGCCGAGGACTTTACTCGCTCAATTTTATAGCAGATTTTATTCGAAAACCATTATCAGATGAGTATAATCAGAATGAAAGATAGCTATTGTTCTACCTGAATAGTTGCAACTAACTAAACAAGGTTTTTCTCAAAATCGTGGTCTATTTTAAAAAATGTTTGATATGTCTGAAATTAAGCAAGGTATTAGCAGACCTTTTTTTATATGAATTTTGTATTTATGCATTTTATTCAAATATTAAAGAATATAACTATTACTCCAAGGGTCAAAGTAGTAATAAAGGTGATTATTACACTTTCACTTTTGTTCTATTTATTTCTCAAGCTAGACATTAATTTAATCTCAGAGCTTCTTTTGAGCATTAATCCCTGGCTTTTTATATTAGCTTTTACGATAGCGCTATCGAGAAATATTTTTGGTGGTTTTCGTTGGAAGATTTTGCTGAGAACAAAAAAATATCACTTCTCTGTGATTGGTTTAACAAAGTATTACCTTATCAGCTTATATTTTAATTTTTTTTTGCCCACGGCAGTGGGCGGAGATGTGGCAAGGGGATATTATCTCAGCAAGCAGGGCGTAGGAAAAAAGGATGTTATTGGTTCAATTATTATTGAGAGAGCTTTAGGGATAGCAGCGTTAGTCTCCTTTTCTACCTTATCCCTCTTCTTTTGCTATAATGTAATCAATAGCAAGATTAAGATAATTGTTATTATATTAGATATATGTTGCCTCACTCTGGTCTTTTTTTATGAAAAAACAGATCTTTTACTCGAAAAAATCCTTCCAGATAGTATTATACGCAAATTGCAAAAATTGTTCAATTTGATTCAGAACATTAAAGATTACGGTAAATCACCTACTATATTATTATATGGCTTTTTCGTTTCGATTATTTTTCAAGTATTCAGCATCTTCTCAATCTATTTAATATCAATATCACTGGGGAGCTCTGTAAGCTTTATCTATTTCCTTTTGCTTCTTCCTATTATCTGGCTTATTACCATGATACCTATAACTATTAATGGTCTTGGCTTAAGAGAAGGAGCTTTCATTTTTCTCTTTACAGAAATTGGTATGGCAAAAGAGATGGCAATGGCTATTTCACTTCTCTTTTTACTACAAACAATTATTCAAGGGATGATTGGTGGAATTTTTTTTCTTTTAGAGAGGGACTCATTGGTACGACACATTTAACACTCTCAGAGCAAAACTCTTTGCTGTTTTTTTTATTGATGTACACTTCCAAATATTATTTCCTCCAAAATAATATTTGATTATTGATCGGTTTTATACGATGATATATTTAAGAAAATAAGCTTTGATTCAAACCCTACGTGTGGTTCATCCGATTAGTGACTATTACACCCTTAATTAAAAGTTAAAGATGTTTTGTTTTTACTGTATCTCTCGTATTGGAAGTATTGCTTGGAGACTGAACTAGCAAACGCTTACCATCTGCTGGTCAGGATGTAATTATACTAAAACCGATTAGGTTTTTGGCTTTTAAAAACTAAATCTTGGTTGCAGTTATACTTACTCAATTATAAGTTGAGTATAATTGGTATAAGATTGTCATACTCTGTCGTATTGACACAAACATTACTTTTGTTACAATGGATATTGATAAGCACTACTCGTTTGTGCAACAAAATCGTTTCTTCTTTTATAAAAACGTTACATACTTCGATAAGGGTAAACCTTGAGAAATCAGGGGGCACAAAGTAATGGGTCTTTAGGGGATCGTAAAGAATCTCGAAAGAAAGCCTTACTGCCGAAGGTATCCTTATACCAGAAAGCAGTAAGGCTTTTTTGTTTCCATACAGAACAACCATGACTAAACGGAAAAAGATTGCAGCGATACAATCATGCTATATTCCCTGGAAGGGGTATTTTGACATTATTAATTTGGTTGATGAATTTATTCTACTGGATGATACTCAATACACAAGGAGGGATTGGAGAAATCGCAATAAAATAAAATCATCAAAAGGCAGTGAGTGGTTAAGTATTCCAGTAACCGTAAAAGGAAAATATTATCAAAAGATTAACGAAACGATAATAAATGATGTGGATTGGGCAAAAAAACATTGGCGTACAATTACCACAAACTACTCCAATTCACCATATTTTAAGAATTACAAAGATTTGTTTGAGGAATTTTATATTAACACGGATGAGATTTATTTAAGTAAAGTCAATCTTCAGTTGATTAAAATAATCATGAAGATCTTAAATATTGAAACGAACATACGGTGGTCAACAGATTATTCCTGCAGCGATGAAAAAAATAGACGTTTAATTGAGTTGTGTTTATTTGCCGGTGGAGGAGAATATCTCTCTGGACCATCTGCAAAAAATTATATAGATGAGCAGCAATTTAACGAAGAAAATATTACGGTTTCCTGGATGGATTATTCGGGGTATCAACCATATCACCAATTGTATGGTGCGTTTGACCACTATGTAAGTATTATTGACCTCATTTTTAATGAAGGTCCCAATGCACCCAAATTTATGAAGAGTTTTGCATGAAGATATCTGTTGTAACAACTATGTATCATTCATCTCCTTTTATAAATGAGTTTTACAGAAGAATATCAGATGAGATTCTAAAAATTACAGAAGACTATGAAATCATTTTCATAAATGACGGTTCACCAGATGATGCGTTAAATGTTGCCGTATCGTTAAATCAAAAAGATAACAAGGTTAAAGTTATTGATCTCTCAAGAAATTTTGGCCATCATAAAGCCATGATGACAGGTCTTTCACATACCAAAGGGGAGTATGTGTTCCTTATTGATTGTGACCTGGAAGAGGAACCTGAACTGTTAGGACTATTTTGGGAAAAATTTCATGCTTGTAAGTCTATCGATGTTGTATATGGAGTACAGAAAAAAAGAAAAGGACATCTATTTGAAAAAATTTCCGGCTATCTTTTTTATAAACTTTTCAATTTCCTTTCAGACATAAAGATTCCTTCAAATTTAATTACTGTACGATTAATGAGCAAAAGATACGTCTTAAATTTGATTAAACATGAGGAGAGTGAAATTGTAATTGCAGGTTTGTGGGAAAATACTGGTTTCAATCAAGTACCTTTACCAGTAAACAAAAATTCTAAAGATACTACGACATACAGCCTCAGCAAGAAATTTGCTCTTTTAGTAAATTCGGTAACTTCATTCAGCAATAAACCATTACGCTATATATTTTATCTTGGATTAATATTTATGTTGGTTGCTTTTGTTTATATTGTTAATATCATCTATAATAAACTGTTTTTATCACTTCCAGTACCTGGTTATACATCAATTATTGCATCTATATGGTTTTTAGGAGGAGTATCGTTGTGCTGTATTGGTGTGGTGGGTATTTATCTATCTAAAATTTTTATGGAAGTAAAAAATAGACCTTATACTATTGTCCGTACTACATATGGAGATATAAAAAAAATATGAAATATTTGCTGAACAATGCACTTGATGAAAAAGTTGTTGAATTTATCCAAACATCTATCAGCCGAAGCTATAAGGTCAAAAGTATTCATTTTACAAACAAATGTATTGACGTAGACTTTTTGGATAATATCTCTTTTTCTGATTTTTCGAAAATGATAAAGGAGTTATTGTATATTTCAAAAAATATTAATAAAGACAAATTATTTGAACAAACTTCGGATTCTTCTTATCAAGAAAATCCAATGAAATATTTAGAATCGAGTAAAGACGTAATTAAAATTGCTGACGGTCTCTACATGTTTCAAGGCACTTTTTGGAAAATATTTAAATCTTGTCATGCCTATGTCCAAAGATTGGCCAGTAAATACAACGCAACTGAACAAGAGTATCCTACTTTGTGGCCTGTTGACCTCTATAAAAAGATTAACTACTTCAAAGAATTTCCCCAACAAGTACTATTGGCTACCGGTCTGAAAGAAAATTTTCATAATAAAAATAAATTTTCTGAATCCTATGCAAAGAATAGAGACTATAATTCGGTTAAAGTCGATAACAGTTTCGATGATTTTAAATTCGGCCTTGAGCAAGCTGTCTGTGATACTTGTTATTATGCATTAAGTAATGAAATAGATTTTCAAAATAAAATTTACACTTGTTATAATAAGGTATTTAGAAACGAGACTTCAAAAATTAACAGCCTGGATAGACTTATCAATTTTTCGGTCAGAGATATTATGGCCGTAGGTGATAAAAATTTTGTTTTAAAAATCAGACAGAATCTTATTGATGATGTGATAGAGATGATGAAATATTATGGATTAGAAGGTAAAATTGAGACAGCCAATGACCCATTTTTTGCAAATGATTCAGCAATGAAGAATATATTTCAATATACTTCCAGGCTAAAATATGAGATCCTTGCAAGACTACCTTTCTCTAATTCATATATAGCAGTTGGTTCAATTAATCTCCATCTAGACTTCTTTGGAAATGCCTTTAACATTACATTACCAGATGGTTCATATGTATATTCTGGTTGTCTGGGCATAGGTTTTGAAAGATTCGTTTACTCTCTCTATTGCCAAAATGGCCACGACGTAAATAAGTGGCCTGTGGATTTAAAAGAAAAAATTGGTATTGAATAAAGGTGATTATTAAGTCTGCTAAAATAATTTAATAGGATGAGAAATGGGAAATAACAGTTATGAAGAGCAGCTGCAAGCTATTTTTAAAAGAGTATTTAGTATGAGTACCGTTTCGGGAAATGTATCGGTAGATGCAGTTGAAAACTGGGATTCATTGACACATATTAAATTAATCATGGAGCTTGAGTCTGTGTTTGGTAAGGAGATAGACCCTGATGATATTCCCCATCTGTATACAGATTTTAACAATATCTTGGAATATATAAAGGATCATTAGAAAATGAATATACTCATATATGGAGGTGGTGCACTTGGCAAACAGGTATATTATATTGCTGACACTTATTATAAGGACAAGTTGAATATACTTGGGTTCGTGGATGATGTTCAGATTGAAGATACTCCAGTAACTAACGGGTTAACTACGGTAGGGTCGCTTTCTCAAATTACAAAAATACCAGAATATTCTCCAGATAATGTAAGGTTGTTACCGGCTATTGGTTACTCTCACATGCATAAACGGGGACTTGCATTTCAACATGCTAAGAAATCAGGGTATATCTTTGAAACCTTGATCCATCCTCATGCATTAGTAGAAAAAAATGTTTCAATGGGAGAGGGGAACATTATCCTTAGCGGTGCAATTATTGATCAATACGCAGTTATTAATGATTTTAATTTCTTTGATATCGGAATAAAGATTGGAGAACATACGGTAATTAAAGAAAATAACTACTTTTCTGCAGGTGCAACAATAGCGGGTAGCGTTAAAATAGGCTGCAATAATTTCTTTGGTTTAAACTCTGTAGTTGTTAATGACAAATCTATAGGGAATAATAATTTCATTAACAGCAAAGCTTTAATTTATAAGAATATGGATGACAACAAAAAAGTAGTTGAATTTTATTCGCAGCATATTTTAAAAGGTGGAGATGTAAAATGATAAAGAAAAAACCCGATTTGGAAGCTCTCAAACAGTTTGTAAAAGAACACCCCTTTCCAACGGACTTATTGGTTGAAACAACTGCTTATTGTAATTTAGCATGCATAATGTGTCCACAGGAAAAACTAACAAGGCCGAAAGGTACGATGACTTTTGCTTTGTGGAAGAAAATAGTAGATGAGGTAGCAGAAAAGTATCCAAAAACTATCATTTGGCCAGCATTGATGGGGGAACCACTTTTAGATAAGGGAATTTTTCAAAAAGTTGAATATGCTTCAAATAAAGGCATACATATAGCATTGAATTCTAATTTAAATGCCTTTAAAAAGGAAATGACAGATGACCTGTTTAACTCTAAAGTACCTGAGATAATAGTGGGCATGGACGGCTTTAAGCCCGAAACGTACGAAAAAGTTCGAGTAAACGGTGACCACAAAAAAATGATGAATGCATTATCGCATATAATAGAGGAAAAGAAGAAAAGAAATCTTGATTACCCCAAAATTACACTTCAATATATTGTAATGGACGAAAATGAAGATGAAGTCGAGGACTTTGTCTCCTATTGGGAGAAATCAGGAAAAAAAGTTACTCTCAAAATAAAACCCCGTACAGGTTGGGCGGATGGAGTTGGTGCTTGGACAAATATTATTAACGTCAACCAAGAAGAACGTAACCTTCCCTGTACTTGGCTTATCAGACAGATGACCGTGTTCTGGAATGGACAGGTACCACAATGTGATGGAGACTGGGATGGGAAAACAAGTTTTGGCAATGTTAACGAGAACTCTTTAGAAGAAATATGGACAGGTGCTCTCAAGAAAATTAGAGATCGGCACATGAACCTAAGTTTTAAATTTAGTCCATGTGATGTGTGTGAAGATTGGCAGGCAGGAATGTCCGATAAAATTGAATGTGGCACCTAATTTCATTTTATAATAATAAGGACGTATTTCTAATGACAACCTTTTATTACGGTATATATAAGATTTTAAAACCTATCCAGCTAAAGATGTCATTTTGAGGCGATAAAGAGAAGTTTGCAAAGGTTGATCAATAATCCAATAATTACGTTAAATGAGCTTTCCAGTATTGACTAAGATATGAATGAAAAATTATTGATACACGGTCTTAAACTCGACCATATTGCTTATGCTGTAAAATCTACCGATAAATCCATTGCATCATTTAAATGTATTTACCCAAATATATTAGCATACCGATGTTTGGAAGAAGCACAAAATGTTTTTATCACGTACCTTTCTAATTCCACTATTGATTATAAAATTGAATTAGTAGAGGCTGCGGAGGGCTCAAGTTCTGTTCGTGATCTATTAAAGCATCATGATATTTCGTTGTATCACATATGCTATGAAGTCGAGAACTTTAATAAATCTATAAGAGATTTTAAAGAAAATGGTTTTTTCATGATCACCAAACCTTATGAATCAACAGTTAAACACAATTTCAGTGCATGTCATTTTTACAATCCATATGCTGGAATAGTTGAATTAATGGGTCTAACTTGAGATACATCGTTGATGTATCCTTTTGTAAACCATAAAAGATGTTCTAATAAAAGAGGAATCGAAATATGAAACCGAGAGTTCCCTTTAATAAAGCCTTTATAGTGGGCAAGGAATTGCATTACATTTCCCAGGCGGTCCTCAATGGAGAGATAAAAGGAGATGGTTCTTTCACAAAAAAATGTAATTCCTGGATTGAAAATAAATTTTCCGTACATAAAGCACTTTTAACTAACTCCTGTACCGCCAGTTTAGAGTTATCTGCCCTGCTTTTTAATATTGAAGCGGGTGATGAAATTATTATGCCTTCTTACACATTCACCTCTACGGCGAATGCTTTTATGCTTCAAGGAGGAAGACCCGTGTTTATTGATATCAGATCGGATACCTTAAATATGGATGAAAGAAAAATTGAAGAAAACATAACAAAAAAAACTAAGGCAATTTGCCCAGTCCACTATGCAGGGGTAGGGTGTGAAATGGATACAATTATGGCTATTTCTAAGAAACATAATCTGTGGGTAGTTGAGGATGCTGCACAGGGAATGATGGCAACATATAAAGATCGATATTTAGGGGCAATTGGAGATATTGGTACTTTTAGTTTTCATGAAACAAAAAATTTCAGTTCTGGAGAAGGTGGAGCCATTCTGGTCAATCGCAGTGAACTTAATGAAAGAGCCGAGTTTATTCGGGAGAAAGGTACAAACAGGAATAAATTTTTTCGTGGAGAAGTGGACAAATATACATGGGTCGATATTGGTAGTAGTTATTTACCATCTGAGATTATCGCGGCATTTTTGTACGCGCAGCTGGAAAACGCCGACCATATCACGAAAAAAAGACTTGAAATTTGGGACCACTACTATAATGAGTTACAATGTTTAGAGGAACAAGGTAAATTGAAATTACCATTCGTACCAAACCATTGTAAACACAATGGTCATATTTTTTATATGATTTTGAATACACAAAAAGAGAGAGATGCGTTAATGGCATATTTAGCAAAACAGGGAATAGGTGCGATTTTCCACTACATACCGTTACATTCTGCACCAATGGGTATAGGATTGGGTTACAAAGAGGGGCAGTTTAAGGTAACGGAATCTATAAGTAATCGGTTACTTCGCTTACCATTTTACAATGAGCTGACAAGAGTTGATCAAGATTATGTAATTGAAACTGTAAAAAAATATCTGCTCTAGCGTTGCTCCAGCAATTTCTCTATCTATATAATAGTAACGTTTACAGGTTCGCGAGAGCAAAGTATCACATTAAGCGTTACAAGATGAACAACTTTCTCCAATGCAAGCATCCACTTGGTTGTAAAACCTTACCGATTTAAAAATAACGTTCTTTCAATCTGAAAGCTGTAGTAATTAATACACCATACAGGTGACACTTGAATTACCTTCACTCAGTTTATCATGACATGTCATCTATTATTTAAAAAAATCTTTATCTTCTAAAATTCTATGGCTATCTAAAATTTTGTGCAAAGAATTAACTACCAATGACAGGAACGGTGTTTGTCTAATTCAAAAAAACGGGTTAGCAACCGTTCGTGATTTTAGGTAGCGTCGAAAAAGAGATAGAATTGTTCGATTAGACAATCGTCATCAAAAAAATTTTGTATCAAGTAAATAACGACTTCAGTATCGTTGCTATTGTTTTGACCGTTCTTCTTTCATCGGCGAGTCCTATTAAAACGGATGAATATTTCCCAGCCACCCACGACGGTCCAAAGCGGATTTTTGTTTTTGTAATGGGACAGGAATAGTTCTAAATGTGCTGGAAATTTGAGCATGTGAGCAACCAAAGTTTTGAGGGGTGCACGATGGAGTTGCGATTCGACGAGTGAAGGACGTGAATAGACAATCTCTCCCGGTAGCGAGAAACTCTTAACTATACTATTCCAAAAATGGCAGCCAAGATCATGAACGTGCAAAGGATACAAAGTGTCAATCATTCCACCGAATAACCTGGTAAGTGGTAAGACAAATGCTGTGCTTGCATAAAAAATCCCTTCATCTTTCATGTGGTCGAAGAGATTATCCAATGTTTCTTTAAGATGGGGAATTTGATGCAATACAGCACTTGCAATAACGAGATCAAAAAACCCATCAACTTTTTTCAAGTCTTTAGTAAAATGAATCGACATACTCTCATCAGAAAAATCCTCTCCTTCATACATTTCAACCTCAATTACTTTTACGTTAACCGTAGGATTTAGGTTGTGAATTCGTTTTGCGATTTCTTTGCTAAGTGTGCCATCGCCACCACCAATCTCAAGAATTCTGAAGATGTCACAATCCGATTTTATAACTACGTCTTTAAAAATATGCTCTGCAAGTCTTTGAATATTGTGAAAAGTAAATTTTTCTTCATCACTTGCGAGGTAGAAATCTCTATAGATCTCTTCTATTGTTTTTAATGTAGGCATATGTGATGCAGAAACACCATTACATTTGGTGCATCGGAGAAATGAGATAGGAGGTGATTGCTGGATCCGGGATACCTTCTTGCGCTGTAATGTACTTAAACAGATAGGACAATAATCCGTACAATCAACAATCTCCATCTCTGTGAGAATCATGCCCTTGTGGCGTTTTTTAGAAGCCGGTCGAAGTTTGATGTTCATGATGGTTTATAGGTAAGGAAAAAAGTTAGATGAAATAAGGGGGTCTTTTCGTCCTATGTTACTATTTGTTTTTCATCGTCCATTAAATACTGTTCCAGAGCCCAATAAAATACGATTCTTAACAAATAGTTTTGAAACGTACTCAGACTCCCTAGCCATCCTTTCTCTTGCTAATTGAGAATGTTCTACCGAAACTTGCGGTCCGTTACGGTTTGGGTCTCTTCGACTTGTCCTAAAACGGTCTAAACGCTTTCGCAGATACCGAAATGCCCGATCAGGAAACCAAAAAGAGGTTTCAGGATAGTATGAATAAAGCGTAGACAAGATGTGTTCCTGGTTTATCCAATGAGAGATCAGGCGACTGTTTATACGATCGCTTGAATTTATCCGGCGACTTTCCAAGTTTTCTGAAGAGTAGTATGCAGGGATCTCTACGAATGCCTCAATCGCACGCATTACCTGAAGCAAATTTTCTTTGATCAATGTAAAGTCGATGAGTAATAGGTTGTCTCCAAACGCCTCTCGATACTTGTCCAACATCTGTGTTAGCAAGCCACTGCCAAACCGTAGCTCTAAAGGATGTCTACAAAAATGGTAGTCATATTTGCTGAGGAACGATTCAAATGGCGGTAGATTTACGTCCCAGTTGTACATGAGTCGATAAAACGAAATTGCCACTTCGGCAGGATCTCGAACACTGATGATGACTCGTGTATCAGAGTTAAAATCAAGGATTCGTTTGATGGACTCTTCCATAAGGATGTAGTTCCCACTGACATCAAAACCCAAGCAACCCGGTCGCATCTTACGGAATAAACTCCTGTACCAGTTTAATCCTCGTTGATATTGAAAAGTAAAGTACGCTGTTTCCTTGCGAAACGGCACAAAAACATATGGGTGGTCGTCCAGAACATGGTGTAACATTGTTGTACCGCTTCGGGGCATACCGGCCACTACAGCGATTTTCGCTTTTCCACTAATTTGTGCCTCTTGTTGAAGCATATGCCGTCTCTATCAATAATTGGGTGAGGTAATGAATGATAGGTTGGTAAGATAGATTTCAACCTGAATTTCATTTTGCTGTAAATTATGATTGATAGTTCAAATACCCTGTTTGAATAGCATGAGTTTTTTCTGCCATTCCAATGTATTCCAAACACAAAATAATATATTTAAATTATCTTGGTTATACACTATAAAACAATTTTGAAATTAGGTAATATTTTATCAAAATAAACAAGAATATTAAAGCCTTTTTACACTATGTACAGAGTGGGTTACAACAGAGAGTCACCTCTTCGTTTAAAAAATATTAGACAAACATAGTCTAAAGTGGTAGTTTAACGTGAAACATACCCAAAACCAGAGAATCACCCCTATTGCTGTCGACAAGTAAAATGACCACTCTTCAAAAAGATTGCTCAGCATTTGAGGGGGTAGTTAAGTAATAATGAAGGGAAACTGTTACAACACTTTTGAAAAAGATATATACCAAATGGATCGAAAAGCTATATTAGATACTATAAAATCTCACACCACAGAGAAGCTTAATTCACCATCCGTAATGTATCGTTTAGTACCGGTGGAAATCTCAAAAAAATGTTATCGAATTTCTCAATACATAACATCATTGAGAGGAGATTGAGGTCTTGAGATATTTCAAAATTGATTCGCTTTGTTTTTCCGTTATTCTTTTAACATCCCTCTTTCTCTCTGACCTAATCTTAAATGATGCCAGTGCCGCAAAGCAGGAGCCTTACATTGGAAAGAAAATTGCAGGAACGTATCTCCTGACTGAGGCTGATGAGGGTGGGTCTCGGATTGTAACAATTACTGATGACGGCAGCTGGTATGGAATACACTCATATCAACTCGGTAATAATTTTAGCAATCAGCAGGGATCATGGACACAGATTGGGAAAAAAAAGATTACGGTCAGGACGCTCAATTTTTCACTCTTAAAAGAGGGTGTCGGATCTTCTCTCTTTACCTTCGATGCAGAATTTGATGAAACGTATCAGCACGTGAGCGGAGAACTCTTTGGTAAATTGTTTCCCCCTCATGCGGATCCTCTTGATCCTGTCGCAATTCCAATAAAGACGTTTAGCAACACCTTCACCGGAAAACGTCTCATCGTTCCTGACAACTGAATTCAAGTAGACAAAATAAATCTGTTAAGATCTTTTATAAAAAATATTCGCCAGTACTCGTCTAAGGTGGTAGAATCTATTTTATAGATACATGTCATTTTTTTCGATAGATGTAGAATGTTTATTAAAGAGAAAAATGTGCTACGCCATTCCCGGAAATATAAAAAGTATTTCAAATAATCTCATTACTATCGAGTATTTTGGTGAAGAGAGGATTGCAAGAAATGATTTCTACGATCTCCGAGTAGGTGATTATGTCTATGCTCAGGGTGGGTTTGTAGTGCAAAAAATAGAAGTTGAAACCGCTAAAGAGATCTTAGATACCTGGAAAGAGCTATTCGTTGAACTGAAGAAGACGGACGCTAGGCTCTCTAAAATATATTTTGACAAGACGAGTATCAGCAAAGAGATTCTGAATATCATCACTAAGGCAACATATGGTAACCCAATTTCTCGGGTAGAGGCTCTGCGGTTACTCTTAAGTGAAGATTTAGATGAATTGGATGTGCTGCATAAATCAGCAAATTTTATACGGCAGAAATTTTTAGGTAATGCCTGCTGCGTTCATGGAATCATTGAGTTTTCAAATAACTGTTTGTGTCAATGCGCATATTGCGGCATAAACTCTTCAAACATTAATCTCACCCGCTATGAGCTCTCTGCCAAACAGATCTTTAATATTGTCAAAGAGGCAGTGGAACGTTTTGGATTTAAGGGAATCGTACTTCAATCGGGAGAAGACCCATCGTACAGCAGCAAAGAGATCTTGAATTTAATCAAGAAAATAATGGAAACTTATCCTGTTTTCTTATTCCTCAGCGTAGGAGAAAGGGAAGATTCATTTTACCGACAGGCATTTGAAGCTGGTGCGAGGGCCGTCCTATTCAGATTTGAGACATCCGATGACGCTCTCTATGCCAAGTTACATCCCCATTCAACTTTAAAGGAGAGGATCAGATACCTTAAGTTCCTTAAGAGTATTGGCTACCTTATTGCAACTGGAGGGCTCATAGGTCTCTCAGGACAAAGAAATGAGACAATTATTGACGATTTTCTCTTAGCACAGGAGTTGGGATGTGATATGTATTCATTCGGCCCATTTGTTCCCCACCCCAATACAACCCTTTCATGTTGTAATGCACCCAATGTTGAATACATACTTAAGGCTCTTTCTATTTTGCGCCTCATCGATCCCTACGGGAAAATTCTGGTGACGACTGCCCTGGAGACCTTAGATCCGAAAGCAAAACGACAAGCCCTCTTGTGTGGAGCAAATTCAATAATGTTAAACCTAACTCCAAGAAATTTTGCTGGTCTTTACGATATTTACCCACATGAAGCAAGAGGAAATGTCTCAATAGAAAATCAAGTAACAGATACACAGAAATTACTCAAAGGAATTGGCAGGGCCCCTACTGACCTGGGTATTTAGTGTTTAGGTGGTAAAAGAGATTATTTGATCAACTTTGAAAAATATTAATTAACAGTGTTGAAATACATGTCCTTTCAGCTTATATCACAATTATATTTCTACGATGAAGGACGGAAGGATCATGCGCAAGACACTGCTGACTCAACTTTTTATCGTAATTCTGTCCCCCGTATGCATAAGCTGATAATCAATATATTTACCCCCATCTTTCGCCCTTTCAAGCACTAATAATAGGTGAGATTTTCATGAAAGTAGACCTTGCCCCTGCTTCTAATACAATTCTCAATTAATGACTATTTACCTGCAATGTTAGTAATATGTTCGAGATATTTCATCGCTAATTTTTTTCTATTGAACGGACCTCTCGCTAATTTGTTCGCGTTAAGACCATATTCTTTACACCTCTCATCATCTTGAACAAAGTCAGTTAATAAACGAGCACTCGTTGGAATATCGCTTAGTGGCAAGTTTATCCCACACTTTTCATGCTCTACCAAATCACCAATCCAGCCATTAGATGTTTGGATAATTGGTACGCCTGACGCAAAAGAATCAAATATTTTATTAGGACTACAAGTGTCTTGTACAGGATTGTTCAGGGTGGCAAACAATGTAGCCTTACTCTTCTGAACCCACAACGGTAGTTCAACTTTAGGTTTCAGACCTAAAAAATAAAAATTGCTAAGTCTTTCTTCTTGAATCCTAGATTCCAGCTCATCACGTTCAACCCCAGCGCCGATGAAAACAAAAATCACCTCTTCTGAGATCTTTTGAACTTCTACCGCTACATCAATCCAATAATTGACATTATGTAACAATCCGAGAGATCCTATATGTGTAACCAATCTCTTTCCTTCAGTCCAGCTGGGTAATTCACCAGTTTGTATTTCTCCAAACAATTCTAAATCTGAAGCATTAGGAATAACGTCGATATTCAGTTTAGGAAACCTAGCTATTATATGATTCCTCTGCCCTACTGAAGAGCAAACAACAAGGTCAGATTTTTTATAACACAACCTCTCAAACCACAACGCGATTTTCTTCTGCCACCCTTTATTGATCAATCCCACCTCAATCCCTCCAGCAGGCCAAAGATCCCTAACTTCAAAAATAGTCTTCTTTCCTCTAAAGATCCTTGAAAATATCAATGGAAGGCCAATTGTAATAGGCCCAGATGACGCAATCACTACATCAGCTTTAAGGTTAAGGGCATACCAGATTGAGACGAAAGCGAAACGTAGAGCTCGCCAAACTCTACTAGCAACACGTATCCGATTCGAATCTCCAGAATCCACTACAATCAGTTCGATCCCTTCAATTTTTTGCCTACTTATGAATCCATGAGCCTGGATATCTGACTTTTCATAGGGGGCAGTAACAACTGTTACCCGATGTCCTACAGCAACCCATTGTCGCGTAAGCTCATAAACTCGGGTACTCCAACTCCCGTTTGGTGTACCAAAATACTGGTAAAAGAATAAAATCTTTAACGGTCTATCCATTAATAATAACCTGAGGTTAACCAGAAGGGGAGGAAGAAATTTCTTGAACGGCCATCAGTTGAATATTGAGTGCCCCTTTCATCTTTTCTCTCAATTCAAAAACAACTCTATCCAGCACGTCCTGAATGAAGGATTTGGCAAGTACATATTTTAGTACTATTGAATCCTCTCCCAAATTCACTATTTGAAAAATATAATCTTCATCTCCCTTTGCCGCTATCATCAATCCCTCTCTGGCGCCATAAGATTCATACACCTCACAGTCAAATACTTCTCGAATCATGTCCTTATAATGATCAAAGAGTGTATTACCCCAGCAAAAACTTTTTTTAATTTCTTTTCACTCTATGCTTCTGAGCGATTTTTGCCATCTGGCAAGATGATAGGAATTTACTTTCTAGATATTCTTTTAGAGTGGTAAAATTATTAAGAAAAGTGTATAATTAAACAACACCAGGCAGATTGGATAGGTGGTCTTTTATGTTATTCAATCTGAAAAGAGAACAAACAGGTAGCAATATGCAATATTAAAGCCTCAAGTAACTCAAATTGAAAGAAGTCTGCTGACCTGCCTGAACGGCGAAGTAGTGGGGCAGGTTAAATACCAAAAGATCCAGCGGCTTTGCACAACTGGATTTTGTCTCTAACTGAGCTTGTTTATAGGAAGATACATTGAAATTGCAAACACATTTCTGGTTTTTAGAGCGTTAGTATAATTTTTTACAGCTCCTCTACAGATAAAATCCTTAACGTAAGGTTACAATTTTCGATTTCTAATATAATAATATAATAACACATCAAAACAATTTGTAAACATGATTATGATTGAGGTTCATGTTAAATGGAGACTTTAAACACTTTCGCTTATGCCAGATTTCTAAAAGGTCCCTTGCTTAGTGTGTATCAAAAAAAACACCTTTTTCTTTTAAACATTTCTCCGAGTAAAATCCTGAATATGTCCAAACTTTACCATTCTTATCTTTTTAGGAATACAAGAGTCAATGCTTATCCTCTACATTTAAAGATAGATGTTACCCCTGTTTGTCAATTAAGTTGTAGTGTTTGCATTCATGCCAAAAATTTTACACCTAAACAATATTTTAACAATAAAATGAAAATGTCTCTTGAGCTTTTTAGAAAAATTTGTGACGAAGTATCTGGAAAAACATTAGTATTGTCTTTGTATCATATGGGTGAATCATTACTAAATAAAGATATCTTTGAAATGATTAATTATGCCTCACAGAAGCGATTAAACACCTATATTACGACGAACTTTTCAGTAAATTTATCCGACACACAGATAACGAAATTAATAAAAGATGGTCCTTCAACGATAATTATAGCGTTAGATGGCTTTTCTCAGGAGACATATGGGAAAACTAGAATAAATGGTAATGTTGGATTAGTTAAAGACAATCTCATCCGATTGTTGGATAAACAAAAGAAATTGAACAAGAAGTTACCTTACATCATGATTCAATCCAATCTATACGACCACAACACCCACGAGAAAGATGAAGTAGAAAGGTTTTGCCAAAAAATAGGCGTAGATTCCATTATGCTAAGAATTGATCTACTTTGGTAAAAAAAATGGAGGATAAACGTAAGATTTGGTAGGTTTATTCTCTTCTCGGTTTTCTGTACATGATGGTTTGGGTTCGGGCAATAATCATATGCAGTAGAGTAGGTATCATAATCTCTGCATGCATTAGGACGCTGTTCAAAACCCAAAACCATTTCATGTTATAAGGTACAAAGCGTGAAAACCGCTGGAGTGCCCCCCAAGGAACAATTTCTACTTCGTTAAAATATCGTTTCCCCAACGTACGAAAATGTTGCGAGGAAAGGGGGCGTTTGGGATGCGGGTCTTTATCCTTAAACTCTCTGAACTTATGGCGACTGAAGATCGAAGGTCGATTGTGGACTGGAATTGCATGTTTAATCCATTCAAGTAGAAGGAAGTTTTGTGCCGGATCAACAAAGCGGGCCTCTCCCATGGGTTTTATGAGACGAGAAACTTCAGCTAAGCAAGCTTGTTCCTGAGATTCTGTCAGGTGGTGTAGGAAGGCATTGCCGATAACAAAGTCAAAGGAACACTCTTCTAACTGTAGATCGTTGAGTTCGCCACAAACGGCGTGAATACGCTCCGTGAGGCCAAGTTTATCGGCATAGAAGTTCAGATTCTCGACAGCCTTCTCGGAGATTTCTACGCTCAAAACTTCGGCACCGAACTGGGCCATG
This sequence comes from Candidatus Scalinduaceae bacterium, assembly GCA_965222815.1. GTDB lineage: Bacteria > Planctomycetota > Brocadiia > Brocadiales > Scalinduaceae > SCAELEC01. Next base: position 56,378 of record CBDCUS010000014.1, on the reverse strand, counting down.
AGTAGGCTGTTTTTGCCATCGCCAAAGCCTAGCTCAAGAATTCGGGATCCAGGCAAATGTTCCTCGAGTCCGTCGAAATAGAGCATAGCGTAGCCCATTGAATTCCTTCTCTTCCAATCTTCTAAAGAAGCTCTGAACTTAGCAGGACTCAGGTTATTAATTATACTCTCTCTTTTTGCGGCGTATCTTCTATTGTAGTGGTCCTTGTTTTTTATCTTATTATCCATTGAAGTACTAAACTTTCTTTATCAAAATAAACGATTTTACCAGTATGTTTTGTTCTGTTTAAATGGTAAGACCTCAAAAAGAACTTAATTGATTATTTTTAAAGCAAAGGATATACCAGGTTAACATGGAAATTATTTGTTTGATATCATAGCACTTATAGAGACATTTTCACTAAAGAAATAACTTGTTGGCGGGTTCTCCCTACAGTTGTCTTACTAGTGGAATTACGATTTAGACGATCTGTTGAGTGAAAGCTGCCCATCTGATGTGTTGCGGTAATAATTACATTGTTCTCAAGTGCATTGGTATGCACTTGTTATGGCATAAGCATACCTTGTAACTAAGCATTTTGGTTCAACCATTCATTTGTTGAATGTTCAAGATTTGTCTCTGAAGGAACTTTCATACACCTTTTTTAACTTTAGGGGGATGTGTATTTTCGAGTTGGCTTTAACGGAAATTTTACATCAGGTTGGGTGTATCATAGACAATGTTTGCAAGACCTTTGTGCATACCCCCTAAAGGGTTAAAGAAAAAACAGCTTGGTAATCTAACGCCTCGGTATGAATTCGTTTTGATGCGAGCTGGAAAATGGTTAGATATAATTTACGCTATGCAAGAAATTAGCAGATTTATGAAGGAGAAGAGAGAGTCGTGAGTTTTGTCTCTATGGGAAGCTTCCAGGCTCTCGGGTGTATTTCACACTCATTTAAGAGATTTAGAAGATTTCAGGAGTATTCCCTCTTTCGCCATGGTTATGAAGTTTCTCAAGGCATACACGATAGATATTGAAGATTTCCTGAGAGAGACTGACTATTTTCCAGCTAATATTGAACCGGCACATATTGAAAAGTAAAAAGTGTACCTGTTATTTCATGGACAAAGGCCGGCAATTGGCAAGAGACCTGCGTTACTTCTCAGGAAGATGGCTATAAAAAATACGTTAAATCAGATACAACGGGGACATTTGCACTCAGGGTAAGGGGAGATATCATGGAACCTGAATTCCACGATGGAGATATCATAATTCTTAACCCTTACCTGAAATAAGTGCATAATGTTTATGTTGTTGTTTGTATAGGAGCAAATAACACATCAACATTTCATCTTCTATTTCACAATTCACAAATTTGTTGTATCCCGTCTTTTTATCGATTTTCGAGTCAGTCGTAAATCGTGCTTGAACTGAACCCCTGTGGTTGAAGCAAAATCACTAAATCATCAGAAATAGGTTGAAATAATATCTCATTGTTCTATATTGAGCGACATAACAGGTACATAATCTGAAATGGAAGATTAATTAATACTTTAGTTTCTTATGATTGAAATAAAAGATGTTTCTAAAGCGTACGGTCAGACTGCAGCACTTCACTCCCTTGATTTGACGATTCCAGCCGGCCTGACAACGGTATTCATTGGTCAGAGCGGCTGTGGAAAATCAACCATTCTCAAGCTCATTATAGGCCTTATACAGGCGGATAGTGGGTCTGTTTTCTTTGAAGGGACCAGGGTTACCCCTGAGGTTGTGATCTCTTTAAGGAGAAAGATGGGTTACGTTATCCAGGAGGGAGGCCTCTTCCCCCACCTTACCGCATATGGCAACGTGGTACTGATGGCGCGCTACCTAGGTTGGACCGATGAACGGATCAATGAACGACTGAATGTATTAACGAAGTTGACCCATTTTCCATCTGAAGGACTTGATCGTTTCCCGGTACAGCTTTCCGGAGGTCAACAACAGCGGGTGAGTCTGATGCGTGCCCTCATGTTAGATCCGGACGTGCTCCTGTTGGATGAACCCCTCGGTGCCCTTGATCCGATGATACGGGCCGATCTCCAGGAGGATTTGAGAGGGATATTCCAGACACTGGGCAAAACCGTTGTCCTGGTCACTCACGATATTGCTGAGGCCGGATTCTTTGGTGACACTATTACGTTATTGAAGGATGGAAAAGTTCTCCAGAAGGGCACTCTGGAAGAGCTCATACAGTCACCGGCAGACCCTTTTGTTACCCGCTTTATCAATGCGCAGCGAAGTCCTCTGGATGTCATGAGAAGGGATTCCAGGTGAAATTATATCTTTTTATCATACACCTGTTTGTATGCAATATTTTCTTTGCGAATCTCTTTCTCCCTGCTGTATATAGTTCCAGACATGAGATAAAGATCGGTTCTAAGAAGTTTACCGAGTCGGTAATTCTTGGTGAAATAGTGTCTCATCTGATACAGAGTACAGGTGAACAACCTGTTTACCAGCGGGAACTGGGAGGTACACGGGTACTGTGGAATGCTTTAATAAAAGGTGAGATTGATATCTATCCTGAATATACAGGTACCATCAGCGAGGAGATCCTGGCGGGTGAGGGAGTAAAGAGCGATGCTGAGATCCGGCAGGCCCTGATCAAGCATGGGATTAAGATGACAAAACCATTGGGTTTTAACAACACCTACGCCATTGGTATGCAAGAGACAGTTGCGGAAAAGTTGAATATTAAAAAGATTTCAGACCTGCGCCACCATCCTGATTTGAAATTCGGATTCGGTAATGAATTTATGGACCGGGGAGACGGTTGGCCAATCCTGCGTAAAAATTACCATTTACCACAACAGAATGTAAGAGGTCTTGACCATGACCTTGCCTATCGAGGCCTCGAAAAGGGAACTATACAGGCAATTGATATCTATTCAACCGACGCTAAGATCCAATACTATGACCTGCGTATTCTAGAGGACGACCTAAACCACTTTCCCGCCTACAATGCCGTTATCCTATATCGATCCGGTTTGGAAGAGCGTGCTCCTCATGTGATAACTACTCTCCAAAAATTAGAGAGCAAAATCTCTGAATCGGAAATGATCAAAATGAATTCCCGAGCCAACCTGGAAATGGTACCGGAAACCCAGATAGCCTCCGACTTCCTCTCTGCACATCTCTCTCTGGAAACTGATTCGTATGAGGAGACTGCTATTGGGCGTCTGTTACGTCACACGGGAGAACATCTTTTTCTGGTTGTAATATCACTATCTGCCGCCATCCTCGTCTCAATACCCCTGGGTACCCTCTCTGCTAAATGGTCGGGATTGGGACAGGTTATCCTTGGCATAGTTGGTATCATTCAGACCATTCCTTCACTCGCCCTTCTTGTGTTTATGATTCCGATACTTGGTATTGGAGGAGCTCCGGCAATTGCGGCACTTTTTCTCTATAGTCTCTTACCGATAGTAAGGAACACCTATACAGCTCTTCACGATATTCGTCCTCAGTTGCGGGAATCTGCAGAAGCGCTCGGACTCCCACCCGGAGCAAGGCTTAGATTGGTTGAACTCCCAATGGTGTCACGCTCTATCCTGGCGGGCATTAAGACTTCAGCTGTCATTAATGTTGGGACGGCAACACTGGGTGCACTCATCGGTGCCGGTGGTTATGGGCAACTGATCCTCACCGGTATCAGGTTAGACAATATTTCACTTATCCTTCAGGGGGCCGTCCCGGCAGCCGTGCTTGCCCTTATCGCACAAGGCTGTTTTGAACTCCTGGAGAGATTCTTCGTACCGAAGGGTCTCCGGTTGAAACATACAAGTTGATCAAGTTGACTAAAACTACCCAACTACGGCGTTGCTGTACTAATTTTGTAATATTCACGTACTTGAGTACGTTCCGGTTACAAAATTAGTACGCGCCTTGTATCTGGGCGTTTTAGTTAAATTTGATGGTTCCCGCCAAGCAAGTTAAGAAAAATCATACAAAAGTAATATTTTTATTTCCCTCTTTATCCTTTCCTGCCATTCCTGCGTTCCTTAGCTACCGTGTTTTACCTCTGAGGAAAACGGGATGATCCAGAAAAAGATACACATAAGACATTGAGCTTCCTCGTTAAATTAGTACTTGAACTGAAACCCTATGATGAAACCAAATCTACTCATTGTCCCCTTCGTGTAAGGCGTAATGACCTGAATCCAATCTGTTTTCCCAGTTTTGATATGCCTCTTGAAGTTTTACACGATTTCTCGTTTTTCCAGCACGAAACGTTTCGATGCAGGTAAGGTTGCTCAGCCTAAGGGCCTCACTTGTCGACACCATTATTCCCAACAGCTTCCCATTACGGCTGAAGACCAGATCACCGGGCCTAGGTGATAAGGAGCCAAAAAGCCTGGTTTTTAGAGAGGAGGGGACCTTGAAGTAGTTGGGTCTACCATGGATAAGTTGCAATTTAAAAGAGCCGTATTTCCCTTCATTGCATCGAATTAAGAGTGCTTCGTCGAAGCGAGAAATCTCTGTCTCTATTTCAAACATAACATTTGATACGGGAAGAGGATCAGTCAGTTTCAAAAATAGGATTCGAGGATCAGCCTTGAGAGCACAGAGAGAAGAGAGCGAGGTGGTGATATCCTGACCTTTGAGCAGAAAAGTAAGTGACAGGGTTTCCAGACCGTTTTTAAAATTGGACCAATTAAGGGGAGAATCCTTATAGTGTATCAGGATCCCTGTTTGGTCTGGAGTTTTCACCAAAACGGCCTCCATTTTATTGCGATAGGAAACCGGTGAGAAGAGGCCTTTCCCGTTTGCCTCAAGCGTTATATCACATCTTCTATTTAAAAACCGTTGAAACAGTTCGTTGTTTGAGTAGTTCCGAAGCCGCAACTCCAGTGTTTCTATCTGTTTCTCCTGAACCGCCATGGTCTTCTCTTGTTCGGCTAACTCTCTGTTTTTTGCCAACTCCTTGAGGAGGGAACTTTCCCGGATTTTTGCCAAGGTTTTATCCTTCTCCTTAAGTTCCTTTTGCAAGTTTTGTGTCTGGTGTTCCATTCTCCGTGCCTGATTTACCAACTCCTCCCTCTCTTGAGAGAGTGTCTTCAATTGTTCTTGAAGGGTGGAATAGGCAACCTGACTTTGTGAAAGAGTCTCCATCTGTTTTGTAACACGGTTTTCCAACTCCCTGGCATACTCTTTTGATTTGGTCACTTCACTGCTTATAGACTCTAAACTATTTAAAGCCGTCTCCAAGTTTGTCTCTGTCAGTTCAAGCTTTTTGGCTTCTTCCTTGAGAGTCGTTTCAATGGTTTCTGACCTCTCCTGCTCCCGGGCAAGTTGACCCTCCAATAACCTATTGAGCCTCTTTTTTTCCGATAGTTCGCCCTCGATTGTATTCATATGCGAGCTCATTTTTGATACTTCCCCTTTTTCAAGATGCAGGAGTTTATTCAACCGCACGCTCTCTTTATGCAACTTTCGTAGCTCTTTCTCAAGCGCTTTCTTTTTATCGCTCTCGTTGTGAAGCACCTCTGCTGTTTTCTCCATAGATGTTTGTAATTTTGTCTGCATCTCCTTCTCAATCTTAAGTGTTGTCTCCAGAGAATCTAAAATATCTGACTGCACGGATTCTCCTGCATGATCGCCTCCCCCCCGGTTGCTTCCGGATAAATAGTCCGAGAAATTCCCTAATGACAAGATGCTAATAATTAAGAAATCACAAACGACAATGAGTAGTGTTTTGTTCATTATTTCATACTTTCCCGAGAGCACTCATTTCAAGAATCAGAACTTTTTTATATGGCCTCAGCAAAGTGAGTTTTAAGAGTGCAACCTCAATTATTCCGAAGAGTGTTGACGTATAGGCACTCATAAGGCCAATGTCCGACCACCCCATGGTTATCACAATTAATGAGAGGACCGTACCACTTAAGCCTACGTATAGTCCCATATCAAAGAGGTGGTCCTCATTTTCTAAAAGCTTCACTTTGGTAGATGCATCAGCAGTCACCTTTTTGATTCTGTGAATGTGGCTCCTTCCTAGAAAATAGAGAAACATTTGAAGAGTAAAAAAGAAGATCGTAAATACAAGAGAAATAAGATTCATACCGGTTGCTCCTATTGAGGATGATGTGGGATTAAAAAGATTATCCGAAACAGCATTGCTTAACTTCAACATTGGAAGGTCGGGCAGATTCAATGGCCCCCTTTCAAGTCCAAGCGATATGATAAGTGTAGATAAAATACAGATACTCAGAAACAGTAAATAGTGACTCATCTGTATTCGAAAAGTGAGAATGGTAATTGAAAACAGAAAGAGGAAGATTGAAGCAAACATGATCAAGGTCTTGAAACCAAAGGCGTAATCGGGATCAGCAACATGGATAGCATTGAACCAGACAATAGGATAGTAACTATTTGAAACGTAAGATGGCCATTCCGCACCAAAAGATCTTTGATGCAATAGCAAAAACGAAAACGCCTCATGACTCTGTTTATGAGCCTGCATGAGGGTATCTATTCCTGCTGTTTGCCATCGAGCGAGATAATTGAAAAAATCTGGTACTGCTTCTGGTGTAAGATATCTTGCAATTTTTAAGATATTTGTTGATTGGTTCGGCATTTTTTGAAAAAAAGCGGCAAATGTGGCTATAGATTCGCTGCGTTTAGATAAACGAACCAATATGCCAAGATCTCCCAATGAGAGCCGTTTGGATAGATAGAGAAGACTCAGTGCCGACTTCTCGAAGGAACCCCATTCCTTTGCAGGGGCTTCTATAAGCTCTTTTTCAAGGTGATTCTTCAACTCCAACGAGACATCTCCCGTTTCCAGGAGAATAGAAAAGAGGAGAAAGAGAATCTCTGTCGGCCTGCCTCGTAAATCGCTCAGTGGGTAAAGGAGCTGTGCTCTACGTCCCTCCTGCCAGCTGCATAGTTGTTGATAAAATGAGCGGCCTTTGGCCTTAAGGTTATACATGGCCTTTTGCTCTGTTTCAGGATAGATAAGTGTAGAAAACACCGGCTTTTTCGTCAAAAACTTGAATTCCTCCAGTGTGGATCGAACTGACGGTTGTATTGAGGTCTTTACGCTCTCCGACTCCAACTCGCCCAAAAGTGATTCAGGGAACGTTGTAATCCGAGCTGGAGCGGTTATTGAGAACAAAATGAGTGGTATTGAGATTACAAGACCGAAACATCCTACAATAATGGTGAACATTCTTGATTGCATGGCAAGTAAAGTTAAAATAAATAGATTGCATTTTCTCCTTTTTCTATTTTCAGGTTAAGTCACTAAAGAATCAAGCAAAAAGTGAATTCTCTATTTTCTCATCTGCAGGTAAATTTCTCACCAGTTAATTGTATGGAAAAGTATGAAAAATTTTTGTACTATTACCACTTTTCGCCAAAAGAATTCTTTTCTCATTAACATATTTTTCTATAAGGAGTAGTATAGTATGGCTAACGATGAAGGAACCATTTATGTCGCTCATTGGACGCATACACCGGAGAATTGTCCCGGCAGAAGCAAAGAGGGAGCAAAGATGTTAACCGATTTCTGGGCCAGTAGAGAAGAGGCTGAAAAGAGGGGCATTAAGCTCTTAGGATCTTACGTGACTGTTACAGAACACGATTATTACATCATTGTGCAGGCCAAAGATTATTCCGAAATGGTCAGGTTTTTCTTACCCCTCGTACCAACTCAGACAGGATCCTTTCGGCCTGTTTTACCCATGGAAGAGTGGATCAAAATTAACCAACCGTAATGGGTTAATACCATTGCGTACACATTCAAAAGAATGAGACAAATGTTTTGTATGAGATGTCCCTTTAGTCTTTTACCTCTACAGTATTTAAGAAAATAACGAATAAAAAGGGGAGAGAACCCATCAAAATGGATAGCAAATATACAAAATGTGATGTTTTGAGAAAGAGTCCTTCAATAATAATATTTCCCTCTCAGTAAAAAATATGTATACTGTTAGTTAACTGAATGGCTGAGAAACTGCCATAGGAAAGAGTAATTATTTTATGCAATTCAGCAATACAGAATGTATCGTTTCAGTAGTTGAAAGTTTCGGAAAGTATCTGATAAAGACGTACGCTTAGCAAAATGGAGAGAGTTAAGGCAGCAGGCCTTTTACATACAGGATTGGATAGATATGAAGTATTTGACTTTCAAGGAGAGAAATTAGGAAAGCTCAAAACATTCTTGAAGGCCAAGAAAAGACCTTTTAGCTTTCATGTCCCCTTTTTTAGGCCCTCTTATTTTCCCCATGCCGGAGTTTCAACCTTTTTCCTCAACGACTCTCAAAAGAAAAGAGAACTCTCTTTTCAATTATTGAACAGTACACTCCATTATGCTAAGGGGTGGGAGGCTGACTTTGTTGTGACGCATTTAGTCTGGAAGGATGATTCAAAAAACAGACGTAAAGTAACGAATCTGGTCTGTAATACAAAATCAAGATTCTCTGAATTTTCTGATGTTTACAATATCCCCATCAATATTGAATTTGGCGGTTATTCAGGATATTTCCACGAACCAATTCAATTTGTGGAGCTTGTTTCAGATAATCCCTTGTTAGGCATCTGTATTGATATAGGACATACATTCCTTATATCAAAGTGTCGTAAACGTAATTTTTTTAAAGACGTAGAAACATTGGCACCTCAAACAAAATCCATCCATGTATGGAACACAAAGGGGCTGGACCAATGCAAGAAATACAATCATATACCTGTTCATCCTTCACAAAAAGCAGGTGATGGCTGGATAGATATAAAAAAGACACTGGAAATAATTTTGGATTACAATAAAGATTGTGACATCGTATTTGAATACAACCACACCTACTTCGACAGCATTCCGGACAAGGTAAAAGAGGGTATGAATTGGGTAAGAAACATAGCGCAAAGATAAGAGTAACGCTTACTATTCTTGTACAGAAACATAACATTAACAGATAAAACATTTACGCTCTTTTCGGTAATCTTTTACAAAAAAATGAACATGAAAAATGACAATTTTAAGGTCTTATTGATAAACTGTAATACGATGATGGACGTCCTACTACCCGTAGGATTATCACTGATCTCTGCCTGTTTAAAGGAAAAGGGATTTCAGGTAAAGCTGTTTGATACTACTTTCTATAAAACCGCCAAAGAGACCGGTGACGAAGCGAGGGCAAAGAATCTTCAAGTAAGAAAAACAAATCGTGAAGAATTTGGATTGGTATATAAAGACACAGATCTCTTTGAAGACCTTAAGAAGATGGTAGATGAGTACAAGCCAAGCTTAATAGGCCTCTCCTGTATTGAGTGTACGTATGAACTGGGAATTGAGATGCTCAAGAGTATTAGAGGGTATTATACTGTCCCCATGATTGTGGGAGGTATTTTCGCCACATTTGCTCCGGCTGAAATTATTTCTGAAGATTGTGTCGATATGGTGTGTGTGGGTGAGGGTGAGTACGCTCTCGTCGAGCTCTGTACGAAGATGAGGGCAGAGCAGGAGATAACATCGGTACAAAACATGTGGATCAAACAAAATGGAAAAATCTTCAAAAATGGGATTAGAAAACCTGTCATCTTAGATAAGCTACCATTTCAAGATTGGACAATATTTGAACCGCGAAGATTTTACAAACCCATGGGTGGAAAAATCTCTATGACCGGCACATTCGAGATGAATAGAGGTTGCCCCTACAGTTGTCGATTCTGCAGTGATTACGGACTCAACAAACTGTATGCTAATAACGGAGGGTATTATAGGGAAAAGAGTATTAAAAGACTCATTGACGAAATGAAGGAGAAAAAAGAGAGATACAATCTGAAATTTGCATATCTGGTAGCCGAGAGCTTTCTTACAACAAAGCGTGAGAGGATAATAGAATTCATTGAACGATATAAAGAGGTGAATATACCATTTTGGATAGAGGCGAGACCTGAATCAATTAACGAAGCGAATATTAAGCTTCTTGAATCTTCTGGTTGTGAAGGAATTAGCCTTGGTATTGAAACCGGGAACTTAAATCTGAGAAAAAACCTCCTTGGCAGAAATATGTCAGATGAAACAATATTAGAGGCATTTAAAATTCTCGAAAAATCCAAACTGAGAGTGAGTGCAAATAATATTATCGGTTTTCCCACTGAAACCAGAGAGCAAATTTTCGAGACTATTGAATTAAATAGAAAAATAAATGTACCGGGTGTAATGGTTTCACTTTACAATCCTTACAAGGGCACAGCCTTGAGAGAATATTGTGATGAGAAAGGTTTGATGCAAAAAGGCTCCCATGCGGGTGATTACCGCTCAGAGACAGTCTTAAATATGCCACAGCTTTCCCGCGAGGAGCTGCTAGGACTCCAAAGAACATTCCCTTTATACGTTCGTTTTCCGAAGAGTGAATGGCCTAAAATAAAGAGGTGTGAAGGCAGTGATCAAGTGTCTGAAAAGTTATTTAAGGATCTATCAGAACTCTACGCCCATAAGTATCTCTAATTGCATAGGTACATTGTGAGCGAAAACACCATCCCTAAGATATGTTTCTCTTAGTTAAAGAGAACCCCATCCATTATTAGGATCTATAATGAAGTACTGTTCGGGCTACATTCTGGAGAGCAAGGCCTATTAATAAGGGATTACACGCATCTAAACCCATTTGTAAATTGATTTTTGAAAAAGAGACTCCTTACGATTTGTCAAAAAGCTTATCGATATTTACAAAATAGGGAAAGCAAGCTTGACGATATGGGTTGTAAGGGCATCATCACAATTTCGTTCGATATGATACGGAAAAAGAGTTTCAAAATACTTTTACTACTTGTTGGTTTCTCAATCTTTTGTCTATTAATTTACAAGGTTGGATTTACCAATATCTACCAGCATCTCTCCCTTTTAAAGTGGAAAATTCCTCTTCTCCTCCTACCTTTTAGCCTCGTCTTCGTCCTCGATACACTTGGATGGAAATACGCATTCAAAGAAACAAACATACGCTTTACGAATCTGTTCACCATCCGGCTTGCAGGCGAAGCAATCAATACGATCATCCCATCAGCCAATCTTGCGGGAGAACCGATAAAAGCGTACTTACTGAAAAAACATAATGTATCTATGGTTGAAGGGATTGCGTCAGTTGTTGTTTCAAAGGCACTGATGACTATATCTCAGATTGTATTTGTAATGCTTGGCGTTGGGTTTTTGCTTTTCCAATTAAACGTTGCTGGATCTCGGTTTATAAGCATCATCGCAATAACGTTATTGGGCATACCTGTAATAGTTCTTATTCTGTTTATCCAGAAACGGGGGATTTTTTCTTCACTGTTGGGACTTTTACGTCTCTTCAAGATTAAGATACGTTACCTTGAAGAGAATGTGGAAAGGCTAAGGAAGCTTGACGAAAACATTTTGGAATTTTACCGTAATTATAAGAAAAATTTCTGCCTCTCAATTACTTTTTATTTTCTCGGTTGGATAGCGGGGTTGATCGAGGTCTCACTTGTCTTCTATTTTTTGGGACATCCAGTAGGATTTCTTCCAACCTATATCATCGAGTCTCTTTCAACGGTTGCAAAAGGTATCACATCATTTATCCCCGGGAGTGTTGGCGGACAAGAGAGCGGTATTATTATGATTTTTTCATGTCTTAGATTAAGTGCGAGTATTGCGATAACGTTCTGCATCTTGAGAAGGTTACGAGAGCTCATCTGGACTGCAGTTGGTTTGTTTGTCCTCTCAAAACTTGAATGGGCCATTACAGAAACTTCAAAAGAAGCGTTAAATCCAGAGTTACAGAAAGTGTACGGCCCTCATTACCTCCCACCAGACACATAAGGAATGTCGCTATCGGATTCAACTTTCTCATCCAGGGGCTGTTGTAATTTACACCACACTTGTCTGGGATTAAAGATTAACAGTTTTAGCCACTTACGAGGTGATAATTTAAAGCCTCCTACCAGATTCAACCCCTCTCATAACGCATCAGAAATAACTGTTCCTACTCATCCTGTTCCAGGACACCATACAAATCACCAAAACCAATGACATCTCGGGCAATAAACCCAATTGGAACAAAATCATCAGTTAACAATACATCAAGTTTCCCCTCTTCAGAATCGATCACATCAGGATCGAGGGTAATCTCAGCAATCAGTTTCACATCAAGTATCCTCTCCTTCCATCTTGACACATTATCCGAATTCTCTATTGAACGAACCGAAATCCTCGATTCTGAAACGCTCTCTTTGTGAACAGTTTGGATCGTAAAGATAGCTCCGTCACTTACCCTTCCATACGATTCATTCCGAAAATTGTAAAATGCTGTAATACCATCATCATATGAAGCGTCATCATTGAGATTGATCTCTTTCTCCCTTCGAAAAACCCCGTTTCTCCATTTTGTAAACTTACGCACTCTCTTTGCGTAGTCGTAATGCGTGATCTTAACCCTCTCTTCGTCACCCTTGATCTTTTTTTCATATGCACTTAAGGGTTTTAGTCTCCCTATCTCTTTGTCGTACTCCATAATAGTCTTGTAGATATTATGTCTATGCAGAACCTTGTCAACAAGACCTGTGGTACAACCATCAATTGTTATAGTAAAGAGACTGTTCTCTCTTTTACATTGAAGGGTAACAACTCCCATTTGCTTAAGGAACCAAAAACCGATATTGTATTTAAGAAATTCCTCTTCAATTTTTACTAAACCACTCGTTCGTTTCCTCAGATCTGCTTGTGAAGAGTGTGTGCTCGACTTCAATCCAATTTGTTTTTCAGAGGCGTCAGAAACTGAATATCTTCCTATAAACAGAAAAACTGCTACGAATATGAGGAAAACAACTTTGAAAAAATTGGTACATGTCATGTAAAATGGAAATCTCTCTATCAAATTTTGAGGAGTTGAGAAGTTTTATTTGGGAGATCTGTACTACCGCATAATTTCATGGACAATAGGTGAGTTCGTAAAAATGATAAATCGCTTGGTGTGTCAATATCATACCAGGGAGGTAGTACATACAACTGTTTATTCAACTCCTTAATTCTCGTTATTGTCTGACTGAATACGTATGCAGATCCCCACTCTATATCATCAAAAATTTCTCCCGTAAATTCGGAAAGACCTATGAGATAATATCCCCCATCAAACGTGGGCCCAATCACAATAGGTACATCCCGTAAAGCATGAAATGCCTCTTTGATATAAGATACTGGAAGAGTGGGGCTATCGGTACCGATAATGATTACCCTTTTTGTCTCTTTACAAAAAGAGTCTTGAAAGGCATTTTTTAACCTTTCACCAAGGGTATCCCCTCTTTGAGAAAAGAGTGGTATGGACCGCCCAACCAATCCATGAAAGGAGGTATCATGAGATGAATCAGGAGTATAGGCAATGGTGAGATCTTGTCCTTTGAGCTTTTTGAGGCTAGTCACAATATCAATGATGAAGGCCTTGTAGAGATCTGTAGCTTTTTGGGAACTAATGTGAGGAGTGAGCCTGGTTTTCACCTTGCCAGAAACAGGTGCCCTGGCAAACAGTATTAGAGAGGTATCCATAATTCAACTGCTGCGGGGTAAGTAATTTGCATCGCAAGGCTCTTGGTAATATAGACAATCTAAACAGCTGCGTCTTGTCAAAGAAAAAGAGTCTTGTTATTTATCTAACTGCACTCACATCTAGTTGTTCACAAATGATATAGTAACATCAACCTTTTACGTCATCAATTCGAAAGTTGAATGGATACCGAGTTGTGTAGCCATCAAAATCGATTGGCAATATTAACGTAAACGTTGTGTCCTTCAGCGCTTCTTCACTCCCTTGATGCCTATTTTTCGGGAAAAACGGTTCCATGAGGTAAACTATTCGCTGAGAAGCCAGAGATTGCCTGGTGTCTCCTATGCAGAAATCGGGCCAGTTGTTTATCCACACATAACCTGTAACTTCTGACTTCGGATCGATCCGCATGGGGGCAACGGATAAACGTCCATTTTGGCTAAAGTTCCTAACTTCCTGTACATAATCATAACCATAATGTATCCGATGAGATTTTCCTTTATGATCAATATATTCGGCCTCATCTCTTACAAGAAATATCTCTTTATCTGTTTTGTTCATAATTACGACCTGAATTTTCTCATGTGAGGGCACAAACTTGAATCCAATATCGCTCTCCTCTAAACTCAACGAATCGTTACGTGGTTCGACGAGCGAAAAGTTGTACCGATACGGCGCAGCCGTACAGCCTGCAAAAAGCAAGCAGATTGATAAAATAACTCTTTTTTGTCTAAAATACGTTATCATAGTACTCTCCCAACTTGGCCAAACGAAAATCGAAAAAGGCAAATGCCTGTACTATTCTTCGTGAGTTGTGATATATAGCATCACTACCTCTATCTTTCATGGTTCGGTTAACTAGTGGTTGAAGCAAAACGGCCAAGATACAAGGCGCGTAATAATTCTGTAACCGGAACGTACTCAAGTACGTGAGGATTACGGAATTATTACAGCAACGCCGTAGATGGGTAGTTTTCGTTCAACCACTGACTACTCCCTCATAGGCAAAAAGGTCTGTGGTGCCATGCCTCTTCGCATTCGTATGCCGTCCTTGGCAACACGGATAAGCTCATTTTTCCGAGCTTCCGAAGTGAGACTGTACACCGTATTCCCCTCCCTCCAGAGGACAACATTATAACCTTTGTGTTTGCCGAAATAGTACACCCTACCGTCAACAAGCTCCTTATTCAAGTTTTGTATGTTCATTCCAGAACCATCAATTATCTCTAAAGAGAACTTCCTATTTAGTTTTCTTTCTAATTCTACGTGTACACTCTTCCTTCCAACCAGATAACAATCTTTACAACCCAAGAGTTTTGTTTCGTGGCCATTAGATCCTGGAGTAGCGACAACAAAATTAAAATCACGGGACTTATTAAAGTGTCGTATTAATTCACTTTGTTCAGAACTTACAAAATCGAGGTCAGCGTTGCCATGAACATGTTGATCGTGGCACTCAGCAATTTCTCGAATGATGGGGGAAGGGGGAGTGGTTCGAAAGAGTGTAAAATAAACAGCTAATCCAGAAATAATAAACGGAATAAAGGCGGCTGCCAGAGCAGAAACAGGCCTCTTTACAAAAAATTGAATAATTCGGGAGTTTTTATCTCCAAGTCCATTTTCGGTGCTGACCGCACGAGCTTCACGCATTTCAGATAGTCTTTTCACTATACTTTCTCTTACGGTATCGGATATGGTATGTGGCTGAGAGCTTTCCTTGATATGTTTCTTTAAAGATTGTTCAAACTCAAATTTGTCGTTACATGCACGGCACCTTTCGAGATGGCCCTTAATATGTAAATAGTTTTCTTTATCAATTTCATTGTCCAGATATTCATAGAGTTTCTCTTTCGCTTCATTGCAAGTCATTTATCCAATCATCCCCCTATTTCCCTTTCAAATACCCTTTTTTCTTTGCATATTCCCATAACTGTTTCTCTAATAACTTCCGAGACCTAAAAAGCCTCGATTTGACCGTACCGATAGGGCATCCAATAACCTCTGATATCTCCTCATAGGTAAGCCCCTCAAGATCTGAATAGAAAATAACCTCTTTAAAAGCTAGCGGCAAATTTTCTAAAGCGTCTTTCACCTCATCTTCTACAAACTCTTCTATAGAGAAGTTGCTCTTACCATATGGATCATACTCATTTCCCCCTGCAATTTTATCGTATAACGAAAAATCATCGTTATTATCATGAACCTCTTGAGGTTCTCTCAACTTTTTTCTATATTTGTTAATAAAAGAGTTCCTCAATATCTTAAAAAGCCAAGCCTTTAAGTTGGAGCCTTCATCAAATGTGTGTAAAAAACGGTGCATCTTCAGATACGTCTCCTGAACAAGGTCTTCCGCATCTTCCCTGTTTCCGGTCATCCTCATAGCAAAGTTAAAGAGCGTATCCATATACTCTAATGCGGACAGCTCTAACGCACTTGCTTTCTCTTCTGATTCACCAAAGCTCTTCATTCATTACATTTTACAACAATAATGACAATAATAAAGTTCCATCTTTTTATATTTTGTATTAAACTTTTTTGAGAAAAAAAGTCTTAATCGTACATCAATTGTAAAAATCGTATGTAACAACCTCAGTTCTTAGGTGAAAAGGGTAATTTTAAGATGGTTTACTTGGTGGCACTGTTTTTTCTCATGGAAAACTTTATCACAGCCACCATACCCACACTTCCTGTAACTACTATGAATATAATGACTTACAAAATGGGTTAAAAATACAAATTCTAAATAACAAACTACAAACAAATTCCAAGTTACAATATTCGACTGCCTATCAGCAGTCAGAAATGACCAAAACCAGTATGCTCTCCCTGTTCAATATATATCCCGTTAATTACATTTGTCTTTAAAAAACTACTTTTTAAAGCTGTTTAATGATTTAACAGGGAAAAAAATTGGTCTTTGATTCTTGTGATTTGTTTGTTATTTGAGATTTATTATTTGGTGCTTACACTTTCACCAGAATTCTCCAGGTGGATGGCCTGCCAATAACGTTGTGTCACAATGTATTTTCTATTTAACAAGTTAACTTCGTGCAACTAACTAGCGTTGAAGAGCTTGTGGAGCTTACCCACTATGGTATTAAAGTACGAGAAAAAGGCAAGGAAATTATTGGGATAGGTAAAAATAATCATATCTTCAAGATGAAGGGTGAAAATAGAATTATAATACCGCATTTACAAAATTCCATTCGTAAACCTTACCTGCAACAGATGTAAATACTTGTCTGACTGGTTTATAATTTCTTTCCATGAGCCCAGAACCAGAAAAACAAGATATTTTACCTCAAGCTGCTATCAATTATCCTAATAATTATCTGTGCACTCCCTTTTTATCTGCTCCAAAGTTTTATGTTTACTTTCTTAATAAAAACATTATATTTATAATCCATGCTTTACTTGTAAATAACACTATGTATAAAGATTTGAAGTATATAAAGTCTTATGATTATATTAGTTAAAATTTTTTCTATAAAACCTTCGCATCTTGCTTGCCAAGTTCGTTAATTCAAGGAGAAACTTATGAGCAGAAAAACCGTAATTGTGGATGGATGTGCCGCATGTGCCCATGTAGTACATGCGACAAATGAGATTATCACTATATACCCCATAACACCTTCATCACCCATTGCAGAAATTTGTGATGCAAAGTCCGCAAAAGGTGAAGTCAATTTATGGGGATCTATACCAAAGGTTAGCCAAATGCAATCAGAAGCGGGTGTTGCCGGAGCGGTACACGGTTCTCTTACCACAGGTGCTTTAGCTACAACGATTTCTGCCTCTCAAGGCCTTTTACTTATTATCCCAAACATGTACAAGATAGCGGGTGAGTTAACGCCTACCGTCTTTCATATAACCGCCCGATCTCTTGCAGCCCAGGGATTATCTATTTTTGGAGATCATTCAGATGTAATGGCAGCCCGCTCTACAGGGTTTGCTATGTTATGCTCTCAAAACGTACAGGAATCAATGGATTTTGCCCTCATAGCTCAAGCAGCCTCACTCGAATCGAGGATTCCGTTCATGCACTTTTTTGATGGTTTTAGAACATCCCATGAAGTTCAAAAAATTGAGGAGGTCAGTTTTGATAACATGGGTGCGATGATTGACAACGATCTTGTAATTGCTCATCGTGAAAGAGGCCTTACTCCGGACCGACCAAACATTCGTGGTACATCACAGAATCCAGATGTCTATTTCCAGGGAAGAGAAACGGTTAACAAATACTATGTAGCAACACCAAAAATCGTTCAAAAGGCTATGGATAAGTTTGCAAGTTTAGTCGGGCGTAAGTACAAGCTGTTTGATTATCTCGGTGATCCTGAGGCTGAACGTATCATCGTCCTTATGGGCTCATCAGGTGAGGTGGCACTTAATACAGTAAATGCCCTCAATGCAAAAGGAGAAAGACTTGGAATCGTTCTCGTGAGGCTTTACCGACCGTTTGATGTTGAAGCATTTACCAACAGTTTGCCAGCAACCGTAAAATTAATTGCGGTACTTGATCGTACCAAAGAACCCGGTGCAATAGGTGAACCGTTGTATCTTGATGTGAGGACTGCCATCGGAGAGATGATGGACAGGGGCACATCAAAGTTAAACTCCTATCCAAAAGTAATTGGTGGACGCTACGGCCTCGGTTCGAAAGACTTTACTCCTGCTATGGTTAAGGCAGTATTTGATAATCTCTCCGCTAAGAAACCAAAGAACCATTTCACGATCGGCATCAAAGACGATGTTTGCGACACCAGTCTCGATTATGACGAATCGTTTGATGTAGGAGACAAAAATGAATTTCGTTCACTCTTTTACGGTTTAGGAGCTGACGGCACTGTCGGTGCAAACAAAAACACCATCAAGATTATTGGAAATGAGACAGACAACTATTCTCAGGCATACTTCGTGTACGATTCAAAGAAATCAGGTGCAACTACCGTTTCCCACCTTCGTTTTGGAAAAGATAGAATCCATAAGCCATATCTCATTAAAAAGGCAAACTTTATAGCGTGTCATAATCCTTCTTTTCCAGATAAGATAGACATGCTTTCAAATGCAGAAGAGGGAGCGACGTTCCTCCTCACCACATCACACAACAGAGATGATGTTTGGGATACGTTACCTGTTGAAGTACAGGAGCAACTCATATCCAAGAGGATGAAATTCTATATTATTGATGCAATCTCCCTTGCCGAGGAGATAGGTCTTGGTGCAAGGATCAATATGATCATGCAAACGGCATTCTTTGTGATTTCAGGAATCATACCTAAAGAGGATGCGGTCAATTCCATAAAGACTGAAATCAAAAAAACTTACATGAGGAAGGGAGTGGATGTTGTCAATTTAAATTATAAAGCTGTTGACCACGCATTGCAGAATATCGTTGAGGTACCGGTCCCAGAAAAGGTATCGAGCACCATCCATATGCGTCCCCCAGTCCCCAAACACGCACCTGAATTTGTCAAGAAGGTAACAGCAAAAATACTGGCCAATAACGGAGACTCTCTCCCTGTATCAGCAATGCCCTCTGACGGTACTTGGCCCACAGCTACTACTCAATATGAAAAGAGGAATATCGGCATTAACATTCCCATTTGGGAACCAGACGCCTGTATTCAGTGTGCCCAGTGCTCGTTTGTATGCCCACATGCCAGTATCAGGGTAAAGGCCTACGATCCATCACAACTCAATGGCGCACCTTCTGCATTTAAATCTATCGATGCAACGGGCAAAGATCTCCAGGGACTTAAGTTTACGGTACAAGTCGCTCCAGAAGACTGTACCGGTTGTGGATCCTGTGTCTTTAACTGCCCAGGTCAGAAAAAGGATGCCAGCGGAAATAAGATTGAGGGTGTGAAGGCGATAAACATGAAGTTTCAAGAACCGTTACGCGAGGAAGAGGCGGAAAGTTACGATTTTTTTCTCAATCTTCCCGAAACAGATCGATCCAAATTCAGGGTCACTAATGTGAAGGGCAGCCAGTTTGTAAAGCCGCTCTTTGAGTACAGTGGTGCTTGTCTGGGATGCGGAGAAACACCGTATATAAAGTTAATGACCCAACTGTTCGGAGACCGATTGATTATCGCAAATGCAACTGGCTGCAGCTCGATCTATGGTGGAAATTTACCTACAACCCCTTACACAACGAGAGACGATGGGAGAGGACCGGCTTGGTCAAATTCTCTGTTTGAAGATACAGCTGAGTTCGGGCTTGGTATGAGACAGACCATGGATAAGTTTCATCATCAGGCAATGGAATTGATAGACCGTCTCTCCGAAAACCCCGAATATGCGGATCTGAAAGATCTGTTTGAGGCAATTAAAAAAGCGGATACATCAACGCAAGAGGGTATTGAAGAGCAGAGGGGCCGTGTTACCGAACTAAAGGAAAAGCTCTCTACAAAGGGTACCCCTGAGGCAAAGAGCCTGCTCTCACAGGCAGATTACATCGTGAAAAAATGTGTATGGTCTGTAGGTGGTGATGGCTGGGGTTATGATATAGGCTATGGTGGTGTTGATCATGTGCTTGCATCCGGAGAGAATATAAAATTATTGATCATGGATACCGAGGTATATTCAAATACCGGAGGCCAAATGTCCAAGGCTACACCCTTAGGAGCAATAGCCCAGTTTGCTGCCGGAGGGAAGAGAACTCCCAAGAAGAATATTGGTATGATCATGGCTACCTACGGAAATGTATACATCGCGCAGGTGGCCTTTGGCGCAAACCCGGCCCAGACACTCAAGGCATTCATAGAGGCTGATGCATACGATGGCCCGGCATTAATTGTTGCCTATTCCAATTGTATTGCACATGGCATGGATATGAGTAAGGGTGTAGAGGCTATGAAGAGAGCCGTTTCAAGTGGTTACTGGCCACTCTATCGATACAATCCGGAACTTGAGGCCCAGGGCAAAAATCCCTTTATCATTAACAGCAAAGAGCCGTCAACTCCTTTTGAGGAGTATGCCTATCGTGAAAACCGTTACAAGGCATTAAGGGCAAGCAATCCTGAAATGGCAGAAAAGCTTATGAAACACGCAGAAGCGGACATAATGAGGCGGTGGAAATTGCTCAAACATATGGCTTCCTGGGACCCAACGGCTTGAGAACCATCGTTAAATTACAAGACTCAAATCACAAACAACAAACAAATATCAAATTACAATGTCCATCTAACTATCGGCAGACTGGAATGATTATACTGGTCATTTTTGAATTTTGTGTTTTTTTACCCGCCAGAATGCTCGTCGGGCTGGTTGTGATTTGTTTGTTATTTGGAATTTATTATTTGGTGCTTTCATGTAAGCCCGAGTTATCACGGCAGGTTTCTGAAACTTCGAAAATTTTGGTAACATTGAAATTCCTCATACAATCAAGTTACGGCATTTCAAGCTCTTCAACTTTTGGGAGATCCTTGATTGAATTTAGACTGAAGTGTTCGAGAAATTTCTTCGTTGTTCCGTAAAGGAGCGGACGTCCGAGGATCTCATCACGGCCGGCAATTTTAACAAGGTCCTTCTCAATTAAGGTCCTTATAATCTGGCCACATTGGACACCGCGTATCGCCTCAATTTCTGCACGAATTATGGGCTGTTTATAGGCAATGATAGCTAAGGTCTCAAGACTTGATTGTGACAGCCTTGTATCATGACTCTTTTTTATAAGCTGCGAAACCCATTCATGATATTCTGGCCTCGAAAGCAGCTGAAATCCATTGGCGATCTCTTCTATCTGAAATGCCCTATCGTATGAATCGTACTCTATACCCAATTGTGTTATCGCCTCTTTAATCTGTTTTTGATCAGATCCTTCAATAATTCCAACTATCTTGCGAATCGAAAGTGGTTCATGAACGGCAAACAACAGCGCCTCAACGATTCTCTTTATCTCTTCAAAAGACTTATTTTCCAATTTTTCTTACTTCCAAATCCTTAGATACAGGAGACAAACCTTTCAGAAGGAGAGAAGATAAGGAGTTGCTATATATGTTAATCTCATTTCTCCTCATCCGTACAGCTATATTTCTCATTTTCCTTGTCGAGTATCTCATCTAACTCTTTTTTCTCGATTACCTCTTTCTGCATCAAGATTTTTGCAATCTTGATGAGCAACTCTTTCTTATTTCCTAAAAGTTCTTTGGTCTTTGCAAAGGTCTCATCAATAATCCTTCTCACCTCCAGGTCTATCTCCCGTGCAGTTTCTTCACTATACTCACTCTTTGTGCCAACATTTCCCGGGAAAAAAGCTGCCCTACTCTCCTGTTCAAATGTAACGATACCCAATTTCTCACTCATCCCATAAAACTTAACCATTTTTTTTGCAATTTCAGTTGCTTTCTCAAGATCATTTTGAGCACCTGTTGATACCTCTCCAAAAATCAAGTCTTCTGCAGCCCTCCCTCCCAGGAGTACCGATATTCTGTCTAAGAGCTCCTCCTGAGTCATCAAATATCTGTCCTCAGTTGGTAGTTGCAGGGTATAGCCCAGTGCAGCAACACCCCTTGGTATAATTGAAATCTTCTTTACTTCGTCTGTAGTTGAAAGAAAGGTTGCCATCAGTGCATGTCCACATTCATGGTAAGCAACAATTTTTTTCTCACGTTTATTTATGAGCCGTTTTTTCTTCTCAAGCCCTGCCATAATCCTCTCTATTGCCTCTTCAAACTCAGCCATGCCAACAGCCTTCTTGTCACGTCTTGCGGCAAGTAAGGCAGCCTCGTTCACTATGTTTGCCAAATCTGCACCAACAAAACCAGGTGTCATAGCGGCGATAGCTCTTTTGTCGACATCGTTGTCAAGTTTTACTCCTTTTGTATGGATAACCAAGATCGCCTCACGACCATTTAAATCTGGCCTGTCAACAACAACTTGTCTGTCAAACCTCCCGGGTCTCAGAAGGGCAGGATCAAGAATCTCGGGTCGATTTGTTGCGCTCATAATAATGACACCTTTGTTAGAATCAAAACCATCCATCTCAACAAGTAACTGATTGAGCGTCTGCTCTCTTTCGTCATGACCTCCAACTGGATTAATCCCCCTGGTCTTACCCAGGGCATCAAGTTCATCAATAAAAATAATACAGGGTGCTTTCTGATCCGCTTGACTAAACATATCACGGACTCGTGCCGCGCCAACACCCACAAACATCTCAACAAATTCTGAACCACTAATACCAAAAAAAGGAACTCCAGCCTCTCCTGCAACAGCTTTGGCAAGCAATGTTTTCCCGGTACCAGGAGATCCAACCAGTAAAACTCCTTTCGGGATCTTACCACCCAAACTCGTGAATTTGTGAGGAGTCTTGAGAAATTCAACTACTTCCGACAATTCCGCCTTTGCCTCGTCTATACCCGCAACATCTTTAAAGGTAAATTTCAACTCATCCTGGACGTATAGTTTCCCCTTGCTCTTCCCAAATGACATAACACCACCTGCTGGACCCATTCCCTTTAATACAAATCGCCAAATTAGAAAGAATATGGCAATGGGAATTATCCACGTAAACAGCAAGGTCTGAATCCAGGGGCTCTCATATTCACCAGAAAATTTTACCCCCTGTGTCTCTAGCTCTTTTACAAGATCGGGGTCTTCGACTCTGGCTGTAACAAATCCCTTTTGATTATCAAAATTGTCTTCGTCTCTTAAGCTACCTCTTATGAGGCTGGATGTGACCTGACATGTTTCAACTCTGCCCTCTTTGAGTAACAACTTAAATTCACTGTACGTAATGTTTTTTGTTATGGGCCCAACGGTATAAATTTGAAAGGTGGCAAGAAGTATTGCAATAAGGATAATGATAAAAAATGGAGACTTTAATTGGTTCTTCGAAAATGGCTTTGAAAATTTCTTTTCCGGTTCTTTCATAAACTATACCTTATTTCACACCAGCATCTTAATGGCAGATTTTAACACAATGTTTTTAACTTAGGAGAAGAGATGTCTGGGTTCTCTCAACCCACGAAATATACATTATACAACAATCGGAAACAAAAACACGTTCTAATTCAGATACAAAAGAATGTTAAGGAAAAATCAAAAAAGGTCTACTCGACGGTCATCATGATCAACATCCTCTTTTCTACTATCTCCAGTCATGTAAGTCTTTTTTTCCGTTTTTCCGGTTTTTTTACTCTTCTCCCTTGATAACAGATCAAAGATGCTCTTAATCGAATGCTTAAAGGGCTCTAATGCTACTATCGTACTAACCGGATGGGAAAATGTCCCTGTCACTACCACCTTGGTTAGTTTCTTGCTAACCCCATCTACCACATAATCCATTAACTGACCAATTAGAGGTATCTGTGAAAATGTCTCTTTATTAAACCCTGCAACGACAACCAAATCAAGCTTTCCATCAAAACCCACCGTTCCTACACCACCCAATTCAATTGTCTCACTTATCAACTTCATCTCTTCAATGTGAATAATTTTCTCCTTTACTGAATACTTTAGATGCGCACTATGAAACGTGTCTTTGGTAGGTATAGAAAGGCTTAAAATGTTTAAGATATTCAAAATTAGGGGAACCTCGGTGATATAAGCATCACTTATCTTAGCATGCCCCTCTGCAACAAAGTTGTTAATGTCAGACCCCCTGCCGTGGAATTCAATATCTCCATCACAAATTCCAGACAGATCTTTTTGCTCCTTAAGCATATGTGCGACTAAATCAATCAGATCAATATCCCGGAATCTAAACGATCCCTTGTACTCACCATCTGGTGAATTCTTATCTATCTCAGCAGTTCCTATAATCCTACCGCTACCAAATGTACCATTAAAGTCTTTGCTAATAAAATATCCATTTTCAATATTCACTCGGGT
Source organism: Candidatus Scalinduaceae bacterium (assembly GCA_965222815.1). Lineage (GTDB taxonomy): Bacteria > Planctomycetota > Brocadiia > Brocadiales > Scalinduaceae > SCAELEC01. The sequence goes on along the minus strand of CBDCUS010000014.1, from coordinate 32,012 downwards.
ACGTATCTCAGTAAGATGAAAAGGGGGTTTTGAAAAGCTCATTTCGCAACCCTCTGTATTTAAGACAACAGAGTAATTACCTTTGGGTTCCTTATCACTACTCTCATAATCAAATATAACATCAACCCACCCTTCAGGCTCAATATTCACCCATTCACTTTTAAAATACTTTTGGAATTTATCTAATAGATCTTCGGTTACCCTCATATCTATAACACTAAAAAAAGCCTTATTGTTTTCGTTAATCAACCCAAGAACTCCATTGCAGGTTGCCCGTGAGAGTTGTTTTCCCGTTACCACATAGCCTCTCAAGCTCTTACACTGAAGTTTCTCCTTGTCAATTACAATCCTACCGATAATATCCGATACTTTAATTGGGAATTTACTGTATTCTACCTCATTGCCCTTACAGTCAACAGTAATGAAATATTCATCTTTACTCCTATCCTTAAAACCCGTATAGTTAAGCGCCAGATCCACTTGTCCCTTCGGCTTATTGTTCAACCATATCTCTTCGCCCTTGTTCGGTATGAATTTAATGATTTGTTCAGTGAGATTCAGATTTGGTATCGAGAGTGTAAACCTCTTTTCCTGACTCTCCATGTTCATTTCACCCTCAAGGGTAAAGTGGTTCATCCTCTCTTCGTCAAAAAAAGATCCCGTAACATTTTTAAAATATACATTTTGCCCGTTCATCTCTAAGAGACCAACAATATTCGATAAACGGTAAGGAAAATTTGGATAGCTTGCCTCAATCCCCTTACACATTACTTTCACCGATAAACCACTCCTAGATTTGTCTTCATTGCTTTCGTATGTCAGGCTCAGATCTATGTCCCCTTTCGGGTCATACTTTTCCAATATCTCCTCGCCAATATTCGGAATCATTTTAAGAAGCTTTTCCGTTATTTTTGAATTCGGGATATTTATGTCTATTTTCTTCCGAGAACTACCGACACCTATATACGCATCCACCTCACCAAGTGACTCATACATCTCATTCTGTAACCTTCCCTTCAGGCTTCGAAGAAATAAGCCATCCCGTGAATACTCCAGAGCCCCATTGACGTGTTTAATCAAAAACGGCCACTTTTTATAGGTAAACTCAGCATCATGAACATCAAGGTTGAGGTTATAATCTACTTTCTGCCCGTTATCTTTATTATTTAACTCAAGGAAACAATTGAAATCGAATGTACCTGTCGGCAAATATGTTTCCCAAAATTTCTCCCCAATAACAGGAAGCTCTTTCATGAGTTCTTCCGTCATAAATTTATTTCTCAACCTTGATACAACCTTTAGCTCCGGCGTAACAAGGTTTGTATCAACGTTAATATCAAAACCCTTCCACAAACCATCATGAACCATTGCTTTTATATGTAAATCTCTTAATGAACCACCAAATGGTTGTGCAAACAAATCCATGTTTTCAATATCCAAACTCCCTCCTCTAAATATCGTATCATCAAAAACGTGAACATTGGTATTCTTTGCAACAACGCCGCTTCTCAGCATATCAGACTGTCCACCAAATTCAGCATGATCTACAAAGGCCTTTACCCCGTTAATAAATCTCCATATTGCGCCTTTTTCTCTAACGATAAATAGTTCGGGAGATAAAATTGTAATTCTATCAATCAAAATCTCCCCCCTCAACAGCGCCATAGGTTCATGCCTTATAATGATCTCTTCTGCTTTGATGCGTAAATTTTTTGGTTTCTTGCCTACAAAGACAACCGAGTCCAATTGGATACCCTTGAATAAGTCAAAGTTGGCTTTGCCAATCTCTAATGTTCCGCCAGTAGCAGCTTCCAGCGCCGTCGTAATCTTTGACTTGATTGAATCCTCAGAAGTGTATATTCTCAGTAAAGCATAACCGGAGATAAAGGCGATAAGACATACAAATACGATGATAATTGCGATCAGTAATTTCTTAGACTTCATTTCTTATAAGGAATTTCGATCTATACAGAACCTTAGCCCCCCCTGCTCACAAAAAGATCTAACAAGAAAAACGTCAATAAAATTTTTTTTGTAGTAACAAAAACAAGGTTACAACCAATTCATACCTATTGCAAGTATAAATTCATTCACAACATTACTTAAGTCACACATCACTGATCAAATAGGACAACCAAGAACAGCTACAGTAGGAAGTTAAACGAGTTGAAAAAGAGAGCTCCCTACCGTCAACTATAGTTGAATGGGAGCAACAAAAGCAAACAAACATAAGACCCATCCAAACAAACACTTACACAACCAGGCACCTATTTTCCTTGTTTCACCACATTTTTTACAAACAGTTGATTAGAAAAAACGGAGGGAATGCATTACCCAAATACCTTTTGCAAGAATAACCATAGTAACGCCTTACACAGTTTTTTTTTAAGAATTGGCTTTCGGTACATTAATTGTGAAATAGACCAAATACTCTTTTAGAAACTTGAACCGTCCAACGCAACCCAATTCAAGTGCGGAAGTTTCTTAAAGAGCTCTGTTATTTAATGGTACCATACTAAAATGTGTCAAGGAATTAATCTATGAAAAAAATTATGACCAGACTTTTGATTTCATTTATATTTTTAGCGTTAGGAGCTACTGCCGCCCTGGTCTTAAGCATTACAGGAGATATTATCCACGATATTCTAAAAAATGACAAGATTGAAAGTAAAGAAGAATATTAGACAGTAATGTAGAAGTTATTAATTGTATTATCTTAAAAAACCCAAGGACCTTTTTTAAGTAATTTGCTACCACGGTTTTTGAGTAAGTATCGATTGAATGTACCTCGCCTTTTAGACAAGTTTGGCAGGGAAGCTCCAAATGGCTGTTTTACTTTCTCCCTTTTGCTTTGCCTAAGGAGTTACAACAAGCTAAAATGGTTACACCCATCACAAATTGATTTTTTTATAATGGATAGAGACAAGATGAAACCTAATTTGACCGAGTAAATAGACTTTTCAGGTTTGAAAATTATGAAGATCCTCTTTAAAGCTATTCACTAAAATATATTTAATACCTTTAACATTAACCTGACCTTATGATTTCCTATTTAGATCAATAATTGGCATCTAAAGATTCATTAGAGAATGAGAATAAAAAAGCAAATGATAGATTGGAAAAAAATTCTAGACTCATACGTAATCAAGACGTTTCAACAAATTAGTAATAAGTGGTGGGTTATGGATATCCAGGTTTATGATAAATATGGTAGTCGTGTGGATGATAGTTCAGCCTTAACAAATCCATTTTGTAGTTTTTTCCAGTCTTCTAAAGAGGGTACACGAAGATGCAATCAGTTTTATACTAAACTGCTACCATGCAATGCTACGCAGAAACCTTTTACCTACAAATGCCATGCAGGTCTCTATGGTATTGTTGCACCAATTATTGTTGAAGGAAAATATGTCGGATCAATGATCGGTTCCGGTATGAAACTTTCAAATACCAATTATCTAGAGAATCTGAAGCAACCTAAAGATATATCAAAGATTGGATTGAATACAGCAGAAGCGAAGGAGTGTTTTAACAACCTCAAATTATTAAGTCTAGATGTCGAAGAGTATGCTCTGGATTTTATGAAACTGGTTGTACTGGATGTAATGATCTACTATAGAATGCTTGAAGAGAAGGAGCTCCTTATTCAACAAAGAGTATCGATGTTGAACAACTCTTATCAGGAAAAGTATAAGGATATCATTGGTATGAGTTCTGCAATGAAAAAAGTTTTTGATCTGTTAGAGCTAATAGAAAATACTGAGAAACCTGTCTTGATAGAGGGTGAAACAGGAACAGGAAAGGAGCTCCTTGCAGCTGCCATCCACTATAATAGCCCCCGCAAGGATAAAGTATTTATTATCCAAAATTGCTCTGCATTTAATGATGCACTTTTAACTTCAGAATTGTTTGGACATGAAAGGGGCTCTTTTACCGGTGCCGTTTCAGAGAAAAAGGGGTTATTTCAGATAGCAGATGGAGGAACATTATTCCTTGATGAAATTGGGGAAATGAATATTGAAAATCAAGCAAAACTCTTACGAATATTAGAGAATGGTTCATTTTATCGCTTAGGAGGAACAAAATTAATTAAGGTAAATGTCCGGATTATTGCTGCAACCAATAGAAAACTTGAGGATCTAGTTCAAGAAGGTCTGTTCCGTAAAGACCTCTACTATAGGATTAATACACTGCCGATCTTTGTACCCCCTCTAAGGAATAGGAAAGAAGATATCATACCTCTGGTCTATCACTTTTTAGACTCTTATACAAAAATACAAAATCTGAAAAAAAAGGAGATTGACCCGGAAGTATTCAAAATGCTCGTTGCGTATGATTGGCCGGGAAATGTCAGAGAACTAAAGAACATGGTTGAGAGATTAGTTGTTATGTCAGGTACAGAAAATACCATAAATGCCAATCTTCTTAATACTCAGTTGAAGATCACCTCTTTTTCCGGTTTGTTTACAAAAAGTGATGTTCGAGACACTAAGCTGAAAAGTATCCTAAGATATGTTGAAAAAGAGGTGATAGAAAATGAGTTAACTAAATCCAAATGGAATAAAACTCTCTCTGCTCGTAATTTGGGAATTAGTAGGGCAAGCCTGAATATTAAGATTGAACAGTACGGCATCCGCCGAGGTACTATCATTATGAAAACAACTTAGGTAAAAACATTTCGTATAACACTAGACCAAACTCTTCTTATCCATCAATCAAAGCTCTATACAAGATCGTGATACAACTGATTATAACATGAAAATCGTTGACTTGTTCGCAAGGGAATGCTACCATTTCATTACTGTAATTAACAATGTATTTAATTGTTGCATAGAAGAGGTATAAAAGCTGATTAACTTTTACCACGTTTTACAAGTAGACGAAGGGGCAACGGCTGAAGTAATTAAGAAATCTTTTCGAAAGCTTGTAAAACAATATCATCCTGACAGGCACAAGACACACGGAGTTAAAGCAGATGGGAAAATTAAAGTCTTAATCCAGGCATATAAGACCTTAACAGACCCTAAAAAAAGAGACCTTTATGATGGGTTACTACACGTAAAGAGAACCACAAAAGATTTTAATAGTGATTATAATCCAGAAAAAGATACTTCTAGCATAAAATCTCAAGTAAAACAGATCTTAAGTGATCTTTTGAATAAAAAGGGAGTACAAGCTATCAGAAGTTACGAAAGCCTAACAGCTGGGAAGAAGGAGTGTGATCTTCTCTCCCTCTTAGGTTTGAAAGATTACGTTGATTGCATATTTCTTCTTGCTGAAGAGTATGAGAGACAAGGGGCCTATGAGGTGTCATTTAAATTATATAAACTCGTTTACTCACAAGCAAAGAAAAACCCTGCGCGCAAGTACCTGCGTCCAGAGATGAAGGAGCGTATTATCAGATTGTCATGTAAAAAGCTTTTCAAAACCCTCCAACCGAACTTAGCAATAACCTATTTTAGGAAGGTTTTGAAACTCGATCTCACGAAAAATGAGGAGGCCCTGTTATATAAAAAAATTGCAGAATGTAATTTGGCTCTCGGTGACTGGCACGGTTCAATGGCTAATTTTAGTAAGGCTCTGTCACTCTACCCAAACCTAAAGGGAACACAAAAACTGCGTAAAAAGTTGCACGACCACTTTTTACAAAAAAACATTTTGCATACATTTTCCTCGTTTCAGTATGCACAGGCATCAAGTTGACGGAAAACAGATAGATCCCTTGGTTTTTACCCCATAACAGTTAAATCACGCCACAAAATAGATTATGGGTAATGATTGAGTGTTTTATTTTTTACACAAATGAATAGAAAAAAACTGATTTACTTAGCAAATTACCAAACAGTCACATGAATTTTGCTATTTGAAAGATATGAAAACGGATAACAACGGAGCACTATTAAGAACCAACATCAACTACCTTACCCTTCATAACCATGGGAAGGTTAGAGATATCTATGAAGTTGGTGATAATTTACTGTTTATAGCCACCGATAGGATATCTGCTTTTGACTCAGTCATACCGAATGGTATACCACATAAAGGTAAAGTTCTCACCCATCTTTCAGAATTCTGGTTCCAGTTTATGAGCGAACTTACCGAAAACCACCTATTAACAACGAAAATTGACGATATCGACATCTTAAAGAGTGAAGACAAAGAGATATTACGTGACCGTTCCATGCTCGTAAAAAAAGTTGACGTAATCCCCGTTGAGTGCGTTGTGCGGGGCTATCTGGCGGGATCAGGATGGAGAGAGTATCAAGAAAGTGGTACCGTGTGCAAGATAACGCTGCCACCAAACCTTCAAGAGTGTGAGCAATTACCTGAACCTATCTTTACACCAGCTAGTAAGTCAGCTTCCGGTCATGATGAGAACATTTCTTATGAAAAAACTATTGAAATTACCGGGGAAAAACTTGCGAAAGAGCTAAAACAAAAAAGCATTGAGATATATCAGAAAGCAAGCGCTTACGCACGAACAAAAGGTATAATTATCAGTGATACAAAATTTGAGTGGGGTATGTACTGTAACAGATTAATATTGATCGATGAAATATTAACCCCCGACTCATCACGTTTCTGGCCATTAGAGGATTACGAACCCGGTAAGTCACAGCCATCGTTTGACAAACAATTCGTGAGAGATTACTTGGACAAAAGTGGCTGGGATAAAAATTCACCACCCCCTTCACTCCCCGATGAAATAATTGAGATTACATCAAACAAATATTTAGAAGCCTGCGAAAAACTCACCGGAGAAAGAGTGTGAACATCTCTACTTTTGTAACCATTTGGTAAAAAAAAGAGAGCCCATTACCGAAACTTCGCAACTCCCACTCTTTTGCAGTATTTAAAAATTTTGCAATTACTGCATTTTGGTGAAATAGGTTTACATACATTCTGGCCGTAAGATACTAAAAGATCATTATATATTATCCAATATTTTTTTGGTAATATATCTCTTAAAACAAATTCTGTCTCTTCCGGGCTCTTTGTTTTAACAAAACCAAATCTGTTTGAAATCCTGTGAACATGCGTGTCGACACAGATTCCAAGTTTCCCGTATCCTAACGTAACTACTAAATTCGCAGTCTTTCGCCCCACACCTTTTAATTTTAAAAGCTCATCAATTTCATCCGGTGTATTACCCCCGTAATTTTCTATTAGGGTACCACAAATTTCCTGAATGCGTTTCGCCTTTGTTTTATAAAACCCAACGGGATAAATAGCTTTCTCTATCTGCGCTACAGTCAATTTCACCATCTTTTTGGGGTTGTCTGCTAGACAAAACAGTTTTACAGAAGCTTCAGCAGTGACTTGATCCTTCGTCCTTAAACTCAGTAAGCATGAGATAAGCACCTTAAATGGATTTTTCTCCAACGATACTTTCGTAACAATTGGCATAAAATAACTCTGGGTTTCTTGTTTAAGAATTTGTATAATTTTATCAATATTTTCCAATTTTGAACATCTCCAGTGATCTACGATAAAGAATTTTCAGATAAGGAATTTATTTAACCTGCTTCCTTCCAATCAGGGGGCAGTTTGAGTGAAGAGAAAATAGCGAGTTTGATGCCCCCTATACCTGAAAAGGAATTTCTCTTCATTCTGCACAATATGGGAACAGCTGGCTTGTGCAGCGTACACTTTAGTACATGCAGTAATTTTTCTGCACTAAACCGAAAAATAGCTTCTCTTTATTCAAACGATAAAATTTGATGATAACGGTAACTTCTTAAATATCAAGTACTAACAATATACAAGCAAAGTGTCCCTGTCAATTATCCCTATTCGGCACTAAATTCGCTTGCTATTTGTATAATTAATTATTATAGTATGGTCTTCTGGCCAACGTCTCTCTGTTACTTTTATATTCAAAATGAAATTTAAAAATTATTTACCAACAATCGTGAGTACCGGTAATTTAGCATGTGGCTTTGGGGCAATTGTCTTAATCATGCACAAAGAGCTCTCTTACGCCGCCTGGTTTGTCATTGCCGCAATGGTATTTGACGGTCTTGATGGTCAACTTGCACGACTGCTAAAAACTAATGTTGCTTGGGGAGGACATTTCGATTCATTTGCAGATATGATCACCTTTGGATTGGTACCAGCGTTCCTCCTTGGTAGCATAGACGCTTTCGACACTCATATTGCTATATGGTTTGTATGTTTCTTTTACACTTTGTGTGCGGTTATTAGACTGGCGAAGTTCGAAGCAGAAAGCACATTAGAAAATGCCCGCAGCAAATACTTTACCGGTTTACCATCAACCCTGGCTGGAGGCACCATCGCATCATTAATATTATTAGATTCATATCTTAAGGCAAATCTTAACGTTCAAACGGTTTCAACATGTCTCCCCAGCGTGACTTTTGTCTTAAGCCTCTTAATGCTAAGCAAGGTTCAATACATTAAAATTGTTGATGTAGTTAAGAAAAAACATGGACCTGCTGCATCTTTCACCATAATTGGGACCTTTATCACACTCCTTGTTTTGTTTATCATGTATCCCAGCATAATGCTCCCATTAGGTTTTTGCGTCTATGTCATTATAGGCAACCATGGTATTTTTAGGAATAAAATTGTCCAAACCTCAGGTTAAGGGTTAAAAAAACACCTTCAAACGATCTTTACCTTTCTGTCACCTTTGACAACCTCTCCAATAACATAGGCCTCTTCTTTCATCTGCTCCAATTTTTTCAAAACAGACGACATAAAAAATTTTGAAACAATAAGAACAAACCCAATCCCCATATTAAAAACGCGGTACATTTCCCCTTCTGCAACCTCTCCCCTCTCCTGTATTACATTAAATATCCTATGAATAGGCCAGCTCCCTTTGCTTAACAGCACTGAACAACCAGAAGGTAAAACCCTCGGAATATTTTCCAATAACCCACCACCAGTGATATGGGCCATCCCCTTCACGACCTGTTTCATCTTATATTGGTGTAACAAACTCATAATTTGTTGAACATAGATTTTTGTAGGAACAAGAAGTTCATCACCAATAGTACCATTTAGCTGGTCAATTTTGCTCTGTACACTCAATTCTGCTTTTTCAAACAGAACCTTTCGCACCAGGGAAAAACCATTACTGTGCAATCCACTGGACCTTAATCCAATCACAACATCATTAGGTACAATCTTGTTACCCTGTATTATCCTATCCTTTTCAACCACACCTACAGCAAAACCTGCAAGATCATATTCACCCTCGTGATAAAAGCCTGGCAACTCTGGAGTTTCTCCCCCAATGAGGGAGCAACCAGATTCACAACAACCTTTCGCAATTCCCTCCATAACTTCCTTTAACTTCTTTGGCACTAAACTGCTACTAGCCAAATAATCGAGGAAAAAAAGCGGTTCACCACCAAGCACCAATAGATCATTTACACACATAGCCACTAAATCTATACCTATCGTACTGTGCTTGTCCATCATAAAGGCAATTTTCAACTTTGTGCCAACACCGTCTGTAGAAGCAATCAAAACCGGCTGCTTATACCTTCTTGAGTACTCTTTAGACCGATAGTTTAATGAAAACAGACCTGCAAAACCACCAGGATTTTCAATTACTCGAGGACCAAATGTCTTACGCATCTGTCCATAAATATCACGAGTAAACCTACTCTTTGTTTCGATATCTACTCCCGCATCTTTATACGTTGACTTTCCCAACCCTATCCTTTACCTCTCTTTTTCGGCTTTGATGCTCTCTTTTTATTGTTCTTTGTCTTCACACCAATAGACACGGGATAATCCCCCGAAAAGCATGCGTTGCAATAATAACGATCTGACAATGAGGTGCAATCCAACATGCCCTCGATACCCAAATATGCCAGGCTGTCAACCTCCAAGAACTTTCTTATCTCTTCAACCGAGTGATTGGCAGCAATCAACTCCTCCTTAATCTGAAAATCAATACCATAATGGCAGGGAAAACGAAGGGGAGGGCAGCTAATCCGAACATGTATCTCCTTTGCACCAGCCTTGCGCAAAAGGCTAAACCTCGATCTTGAGGTGGTTCCACGAACAATTGAGTCATCTACAACTACTACTTTTTTCCCCTTAACAACATCCGAGATAGCGTTCAGTTTCAACTCAACCTTTTTATCTCTTCTTCCCTGCTCAGGCTGAATAAATGTCCTCCCCACATAGTGGTTTCTGATAAATCCCCGCTCAAGTGGTATCCCAGAAGAGTGTGAGTAACCCAGCGCTGCAGAATTTCCCCCCTCAGGAACGGATATTACGATATCAGCATCAACAGGAAACTCTTCAGCCAAACGCATCCCTAATTTCTTACGAAACATATGAACACTCTCCCCAAAAATTACACTATCCGGGCGGGAAAAATACACCATTTCAAAAATACAGTATGAGGGACGAATCCTTCTGGGAGAACAATATATCTCGCTTTTTAATCCATATTTATTGATATATACTACTTCACCAGGCTCAATGTCTCTTATGTACTCCGCACCGATTTGATCAAGTGCACAGGTCTCGGACGTAATTGCATAACTTCCATCTAGCTTACCCAATGAGAGGGGGCGAAAACCATAAGGATCTCTCACACCAACCATCTCATCTTTTGTCAAAAAGAGGAGTGAAAATGCACCTTTTAAATGGTTCAAGACATGGGAGAGGTTCTCTTTTTCGACATGGCTTGGTTTCGCCATGAGATGCACGATAACTTCTGTATCCGAAGTAGTGTGAAAGATTGAACCATGCTGCTCATACTCTTCCCGAAGTTTACATGCATCAAGCAATTGTCCGTTGTGTGCAATTGCAACCTCTCCTTTTGAATAAGTTACTACTAAAGGTTGCGCATTATCATAATCATTTGTACCATATGTAGAATATCGAACATGTCCTATGGCATTGGGTCTATCCAGATTTTTTAAAATCTCCGGAGTAAAGACATCATTTACCAAACCAAGTCCTTTATGGTGAGCTATTCCCCTTTTGTCTGAAGAAGCAATCCCCGCACTCTCTTCACCTCGATGCTGTAACGAATAGAGCCCATAATAGACCTTTTCAACCGCATCCTTACAGTCAAATACTCCGAACAAACCGCAATATTCTTTTACTTTTCCCAAGCCCTGATCCTTTTTCTCCAATTCTGTTAAGATCTGAAAAAAACAACTTTACATTCTTGCCCGCCCGGCCTACCAGCCATTCGAACGGGCAAGAATGTAAAGTTGTTTTTTCTGGACCTTTATTTGAAAATTATATCAAGACCTCTATACGTGTCAACACAATTCAAACCGGCAAAGGTGCTGAATCCCTGACAAACAAAGAGATAATACTTGCAGTGTATAAATAATTATGATAAGAAAACAATCATGTCTATAAAGGACGTGGCCGACAAGATGAGAATTTACGTATTGATTAGCAGTAACATTGCTTCAAGATCGGTTAAAGAGACAGCCAAACTTGCAATTCTCGGCGGTGCTGACGCAATCCAGTTACGTGAAAAAACAGTAACTGATGATAAATTTATATCGCTTGCGAGAGAGATACGTGAATTAACGGACAAATCAGATACTTTGCTAATCATCAACGACCGCATTAACGTTGCGAAGGAAGTCAATGCCGATGGCGTTCATTTGGGCCAACAAGACAGCAGTGTCGCGGAAGCAAAGAAACGCCTTGGTATGGAAAAGATTGTCGGGGTATCAACACACAATATTTCACAGGCCATTCAGGCACAAAACCATGGGGCTGATTATATCGCCGTAGGCCCCATATTCCCTACTAAGACAAAGAGTATGGAACCTCCTGTAGGCTTTGGGATTATTCAAGAGGCCTTGAAGAATATAAGCATCCCAATTGTTGCCATTGGAGCCATAACCCTCTCCAATCTAGACCAGCTTCTCAGGGTAGGAGTTACCAGGGTCGCAGTATGTTCAGCCATTATAAGTGAAAAAGACATTTTTACCTCTACGAGGAGATTCAAACAAAAGTTAGCCTCTTTAAATCTGTAATGTAAGAAAAAGAAATTCAACATCTAGTTTTATATACGTTTACACATCAACCAGAACAAAATTCCAACAGGAGATAACGTTAATACAGGGAAGTTGTTGTCCGCCCGGCCACCAGACCATTTGCCAGCTCGATACTCTTTCTGGTAGGCAGGATGTACAAACTCTAAAAAGCTTTTATTATGAGTGATAAGAAGAATTTCTTACGTTCTGCCAAGACCATTAGTCTATGCACCCTATTGAGTAGAATTTTAGGGTTAGTCAGGGACATTGTCTGTGCAAGTTTTTTTGGTACCGGTATTGCTTGGGATGCCTTTGTAATTGCATTCAAGATACCAAATCTTTTCCGTCGCTTATTTGGAGAAGGTGCTTTAAGTGCTGCCTTCATTCCTATTTTTACTGAATATCTAGAAACAAAAGAGAGAAAAAGTGCCATGGAACTTGTATATATCACTGGTACGGCACTTTTTCTCTTACTCGCCACAATCACTGTTTTGTCCGAGATTACATTTGCTATTATACCCCAATTTACTCCACTTAATCACAAGTGGGAATTAGTCTTGAACTTGCTCATGATAACGTTCCCTTATGTTTTATTTATATGCTTGGTGGCATTTGCTATGGCTATCTTAAATTCGTTAAAACATTTTCTCATGCCTGCACTTGCACCAATCGCACTAAACATCTGTTGGATAATTGGGATATACACGCTTACGCCCCTATTTGGTAACACATTAGAAAAAAAGATTTTTGGTGTCGCCATTGCCATCCTCTTTGGAGGTCTCGTGCAACTAGGCATCCAAATACCCATGTTAAAAAAATTGGGAGTACTGTTTCGCCCCTCCCTCTATTTCTCTCATTCTGGCTTCAGACGTATTATCACACTCATGTTGCCAATTATTTTCGGACTGGCTGCTGTTCAGATTAACGTGTTGTTGGATAGTGTTATCGCCATCACATTTTCAAAACCTCCCGGTGGTTCCGAAAACTTTTTTATTGGCAATATATCAATCCCTTATCCCCTAGAAACAGGAGCTGTCTCTGTCCTCTATTATGGTGACCGGTTGATACAGTTCCCTTTAGGTGTTTTCGGAATCGCAATGGCAACAGCAGTCTTTCCCTATTTTTCTACCCACGCTGCACGAAAAGATTGGAAAAATTTTGCTCTTACTTACAACCAGGCAATAAGAGTAATACTCTTCATTGGAATACCAGCATCAATTGGTTTAATATTGTTAAGAAATCCTTTGGTAGAACTATTTTATGAGAGGAATGCGTTTACGGAAGAATCAACGTATCGAACAGCTAGTGTGATCTCCTTCTACGCCTTTGGTGTATGGGCATACTCTCTCTTACACGTAATTGTACGAGCCTTCTATTCCACACAGGACACTATGACACCTGTGAAAGTCGGTGCTTGTATGGTACTCCTCAATCTTATTCTTAACACAACACTTATCTGGTTTCTGAAAGAAGGGGGTCTTGCATTAGCAACCGCCATAAGTGCTACAATCCAAATAATCATTCTCTTTACACTTTTTCAACGAAAACTTAAGATGAGAGGCTCAAAACATATTTTCACCTCATTGTTGAAGACAACACTGTCCACTCTCACTATGTCAATTGCATGTTGGACTGTTCTCTCAATACTACCTACTGGGGATGGTTGCTTAAAGACCAAATTTCTCAGACTCTTTGTACCGCTACTGATATCTTTTGCTACATACTTTGTCGTCTCATTACTCTTACGATCGGAAGAATTGAATTACCTCTATACGAACGTCTTAAAGAAAAGGCAATAGTGTAGAGAACAAATGGGTACCCCCCCGTATTCGTTTCAAAACTTTTTGTTCTTTTTTTTAAAAGGATATTTGTTTATAATCTCGTTCGCTTTTTTCTTTATGTTTTATTATTTTGAGTCACCAAAAGATGGCAAGAGGACTTTCAAAATCACCTACAAGTAACAAATTATTTATTACCTTTTTTCTCATAATGATGGGTTGTGCATTCTTTGTTTCCTGCGCAAACTTTTACGAACGAACAAGTTTTAACCGCAATAAAACGTTTCACCACTATAGTGGTAATGAAGGGGAGTATGATGATGATTCAGAATTCGAGCAGAATGAAACCCTTTTACAGGAGGGCTTCCTTTTTCCCAAGACGTATAGGGAACTCCTTGAAATAACTCATGTCCATGCCTTTGCAATTCCCCTCATCACCTTCGTCATGTCACGTATATTTTCAATGACCTTAACAAGGGAGTGGATTAAGATCTCGATATACAGCCTTGCTTTTACTGGAAATGTGTTAAATTTAACTGGTCCCTGGTTAATACGATTCAATTCCAGTGCTTTTTCTCTCTCACTCATAACATCATATTATATCTTAGGTACCTGTTTCGTATGTCTTATAACGCTCCCCCTTTACGAAATGTGGTTTAAACCAAAGGAATCTACGGGCTTTACAAATTAGGGCTCTTTTATTTACAACTCGCTGCCTAGCTATAGCATCTTCGCATATAAAAGAAAGCTAACATAGAAAAGGACAACTTTACGTCTTAATCTTTTTCATGGCCCAATACAACTTCTCTTTTTTCTCTTCAAGGGATAATATATCTTTCCCCGTATTCCTTGAACGTCCAAGGTTCAATAAAATTGACAGGGCAAAAAGGACAAGTTCAGAAAAAAATATCCCCACTGGAATACCAAGAGACATACCAATTGGAACGGCAATAAACTGACCAAGCAAGAAGTAACTGAAAAAACGGGATAAAGGGCTCTTTTTGTTTTCTTCAACCAATTGAAGCCCTAAATCCTCTATTTTGTTTTCAAGCTCATTTGTAAGTGACTGACACTTATCCTTCAGGGCAAGTTTTTTCTTTTGCAAGAGTTGACCTGTTTGCAAAAGAAACCGTTGCGCAATGTAGGCATCAAAAATCGTATTTTTACTTATCATTGTCCCTACTTCACTATTTCCTCCCGTAAGAGAATCAACAAGAAATGTCTTGGGTAGATCATAGCCCAACTTTTTAATCGTGCCAACACACTCATTATAGGACAATACCTTTCCGTCTAAATCTTTTAAACCATTACTAGCCTCTCTATTATGTTCTTCCCTTATCTCCTCCAAAAGTTTGTTAACCTCAGTTCTAATTCCCTCAAAATCTTGTTCACTATTAATTTTCAAGCAATAAATAATATCACTCTTAATCACCTTTTTGAGGAGAGGGATTGCAACATCAGGCTTTTTCAAGAGAGCGTTATACAGCGCATTTTGATACATTGCCTCGGTGAAATTTGAGCAAATTTTGATAGCTTCCCTCGTGCAGCTTTCAGCCTCTTCAATATAACCAAAATCACGTTTTATCAATGCATTATACAAAAGTACATACCCTGTATAGTAATGAGATGTCGACCTCACATAATTTAAGGCCTTCTCAAAATATTCTCCCGCCTTTGCTTTATCTATATAATGGAAAAAATAGATAATACCTATTGTTATGTGAGTTGCAAAATCAAAACAGATCTCCTTATCCAATTCCAGGAACTTCTCCAAGGCCTCCTCAACACTACCATCTCCGTAAGCAGATTTAGCATCTTTGAATAATCTTCTCACCTGGGGTTTATAGGTTTTATATAACGCCTCTAAGGACTCACTTAAAAATTTACTGTTTAACTCTAGGTGCCACACGACATCCGAAATACCCCACTCAAACGCGGCCTTGAGTCCGTAAACTCCATCTCCAACACTCTTTAAATCATATCCAATCTCAAGGATTAAACTGTCACTCATTTTAGGGTTTGCAATTATTGCATTTGTTGTGGAAAGTCGGGATTGTATCATTTCAAAAGTCTGATCTTTTAGATCATCTTTTACAGACTCAACATTTTGACCCAGTTGTATTTTCTGATAGTAATTGCTTCTTCGTTCCCAGGGAGCTAGTTCATCTTTATAGATATCCATTTTGTATTGAATTGCCTGAGTAATAGATTAGAGGGAAAAATCGTAACTACCCATGATTAAGGTAGTTTAGAGAATATACATAAACATAAGACATTGGTCAAGGTTATATTAACGAATTTCATGTGGCACGTAGCGAACAAATATGGTAAATTGCTCATCAATGAGAAAACATTTTGACCATTTTGACAAAACAACTATTGAGATAAACTTTCAGGATATCTCCTAAGCAGCAATTAATATAATACAAATATTGGAATTTGTTTGAAGTTTGCAATCTGTAATTCATTGACCCCGTTTAGTTCTGGATCGGCCAGGCTGGAAGTATTTATGTCAATATCAAGTTTGAGGGCATGGGAGAGTGATCAAGACAAACAAAAGTAAATTAGTAGTTCAATCTGTAGTTGGACAGATATCGAGTCCCACTTTTTCAAGGAATCCTTATGTAATTAGTGCTGATGGTAGCCCCCTCGTGCTGCCAAGTGTTGGTGGCATAACCTATAACATACGTGTTGGTGACCCCGCCATTGGATGGGCTGCCGACCATGTAGAACCGGGAGTCAGTATAACAAATACAGAAAAATCTATTGGAAACTGGTCCCCAAATGCTGGACTTAATACATTGGCCTGTGCCGGTAATGAGGCAACGGTAATATCTGGTGACGCAAAAGGTGCAAAAGGTACCGTATTTGGGAAACATGGAGGGATTGAACACGTTTTAGTAGACTTTTCTTCAAAAGTACTTGAAAAAATGTACGTAGGAGATAAGATGCAAATAAAGGCCAATGGGACGGGCTTGAGACTTACAAACTATTATCCAGAGGTACTCGCCATGAACATCTCTCCGGATCTCCTCTTGAAAATACCAGTGAAAGAGGCAAAAGGAGGCCTCAATTTTCCGGTAACCCATCTCGTACCAGCGGCAATAATGGGATCTGGACTGGGTTCAAATCATAGCTACTCGGGAGACTACGATATTCAGATGTTTGATGAACAGATTGTCAAGAAATACGGTTTGAGTACGCTTCGTTTTGGAGATTTCGTGGCAATAACAGACGCTGACCACTCCTATGGCAGAATCTACAAAACAGGTGCCGTCTCAATCGGTATTGTAGTGCATTCGGACTGCGTCATTGCAGGTCATGGTCCAGGTGTAATGACGGTCTTAACCTCAACAAAAGGGAAGATCAAACCTATTATTAACAAGAGATCGAATATTAAGGAGTATTTGAAACTAACTTGAATACCTTCAAGTTAGTTTGCTTTTCAATGAACCCTCTCTCTTTTCATGAACGAAAGACAAAATCACTATGCCCGTAATAAAAAAACCTACAAGGGATAAAATTGAGAGTCGAGCAGTCCCGGTCACTTGACGTATTATCCCAAATACAAAGGGCCCCCATATTGCAGAGAATTTCTCAAACACCGAATAAAAGCCAAAAAACTCTGCAGATGACTCTTTTGGAATCATTGCACCGTACATAGATCTACTTATGGCTTGTGATCCCCCAAGGACAAGACCGACTGCCAACCCTAACAACAAAAAATCGACAGAATTTTCGATAAAGTACGCATAACAGAGAATTCCTGACCAGAGAAATAGTACAAATATCAACACCTTTTTCGAACCAAAGGTACGGGCAACACGGCTGAAGAGTATCGCACCCCCAATCCCGATAAACTGAACCAACAAAAGTGTACCGAGAAGAATTTCATCCCTCAGATTAAGTTCATCCTTACCAAAGATTGTAGCCATCCTAATAACGGTATAGATACCATCATTGTAAAACATGAAAGCGATAAGAAACAGAAACTGATTCTTGTATCTTTTGAGACTGCGGGTGGTGTTTAACGTATGCGAAATCCCTTTGAAGAAATGGTCCCGCAATAATGTCTTATGTTGATGTTTTATAGAGGATTGATCAAGTACACCTTCACGTAACCCAAAGAAGGTAATTGTCGCAAAACCTGCCCACCAGATTCCAGAAAATAGCAAACTGACCCTTACTGCCAGCGTCTTACTTATACCTATCTTTTCGTGTCCCAGAATCAGTGCGAGACAGAGAAGAAACTGTATGCCCCCGCCAAGATAACCATATGCATATCCCTTCCCGGAAACAAGGTCGATTTCATTTTCCGAGACTATCTGCGGAAGAAATGCATCGTAAAAGATGTTTGCGCTTGTAAAAGAGGCGTTAGCAAGGAAAAAGAGTATCATCGTCATCCAGACTTCGCCACTACCACAAAAAAACAGGAGTGCTGTAAAGAGACTTCCCCCATAACAAAAAACCATTAAAAACTTTTTTTTGGTTCCAGAACAATCTGCAATGGCACCCAAGGTAGGCATTGTTATAAATACAAAAAGTGCTGTAATTCCAGAGAGAAAAGCCCACATTGTCGCAGCATTAGTAACGATACTCACCACGCCCAATTTCAGCACCCACCCATCTGCAGGGACAATTACCGAAGCAAAGTATATAGGTAAAACACCTGCAATAACAGTTGTTGCAAAGGCTGAGTTCGCCCAATCATAGATGCACCATGCGGAAATATTCCTCTCTCTCTCCTCTCTCATATGCATAATTTTAAAAACCTCAACAGACAATAGCCATAAAAATATCAAGAAGAATTAATCTTTGCATTCATCTATATTTCCTATTATGATAGAATTCGTTTGAAATACACTAAATGAAGAAAAATGAGTCACCATCTCTCAACTCCTCAGGGATTGAAGAAACGGCACACCTTACCAAGAGTTAGAGAAATACAGCCTGATACGGGAATTCTGTGTGAGAATGATTTTTCTCGATTACTCTTATAACAAGAACTCCCAATACGGAGAAATAGATAATCATAAAGAGACTTTTGCAAAGAGATTCAATCTCTTCGCAATCCCGAAAGGATGAGTCATGACACAACATTTTACCGTGATGATACCCGGTTCAACTACAAAGGATAGCGAACTGAATGTGACCGCACCTTACGATGGCACACACATAGCTACGGTTGACACTGCAGACTTACCTGCAACAGAAAAAGCACTTGATAATGCCCACAAGCTATTCCGCAATCGCGATTCCTGGCTAAAACCATCACGACGTATTGAGGTTCTCAGGAAAGCAGGAGAGATCATGACAGCGCGTGCAGAAGAGTTAGCAATAGAAGCCGCACGTGAAGGGGGAAAACCCCTCATGGATTCTCGGGCTGAAGTGAGTAGGGCCATAGAGGGGATACAGTGTTGCATTGAGACATTGAGAACCGAAGCTGGAAAAGAGGTACCAATGAATCTCAATCCAGCCTCGGAAGGAAAACTGGCATTTTCCAGAAAAGAACCCATCGGGGTAGTTGTTGCCGTGAGTGCATTCAACCATCCCTTGAATCTAATTGTTCACCAAGTCGGTCCCGCTATTGCTACCGGTTGCCCAGTTATAGTAAAACCATCGAAAGATACCCCCTTATCCTGTTTCCGGTTTGTTGATATATTACACCAGGCAGGTTTACCGAAAGAGTGGTGTCAGGCCCTATTAACAAAAGACCAGAACGTAACCACTCAACTAGTAAAAGATCAAAGAGTATCCTTCTTCTCCTTTATCGGTAGCGCCAATGTGGGTTGGATGCTTCGCTCTCAACTGTCACCCGGAACACGATGCGCCTTAGAGCATGGTGGAGTAGCACCAGTAATTGTTGCTGCCGATGCAAAGTTGGATCTCGCGACACCGCTATTGACCAAAGGCGGTATGTATCATGCCGGCCAAGTGTGTGTCTCTGTACAAAGAGTGTTTGTCCACCAATCTATTGTAGACGATCTGGTAAATAGACTGACAGAATCTACAAGACAACTGAAGGTAGGTGACCCGACTCTACCCGATACCGAAGTCGGCCCCTTAATCAGAAAGAGCGAAGTCAATCGTGTTGAGGAGTGGGTAGATGAAGCAACCCGTGCCGGAGCTACGTTACTAACGGGAGGAAAGAGACTTTCAGATTCATGTTACGAATGTACTATCCTGCTTAATCCACCCGCAGATGTGAAGGTGAGTCAACGTGAAATATTTGGACCGGTTATCTGTCTCTATACCTTTTCCGAACTTGATGATGCAATTACCCAGGCAAATGCATTGTCTTATGCATTCCAAGCAGCTGTATTTACCCAAGATATTGATACAGCAATGCGAGTATATTCTCGTCTGGACGCATCTGCTGTCATGATAAATGAACATACCGCTTTTCGTGTTGACTGGATGCCATTTGCCGGGTTGAAACGGTCAGGTTTGGGTGTGGGAGGTATCCCACACACCATGAAGGATATGCAGATTGAAAAGGTAATGATTCTCCGCTCAAAAGAGCTGTAAACAAGCATACCAGAAAACTGTAGGGGCAAGAGGCACGTAGCAACGTGCCCCTTGCCCCTACAGCCATACAATATGCTTCGTGCACACTGTGCAGTATGTGATAGTCTTTTTCTCTCTTTTTTTTTACTTAGCTCCATTGCTATTTCTCAACCATTTTGAAACAGAGATACAGAGGCAGTTTTTAGGTTCTACTGGATTTTTTACTATTCTCTTATCAATTCACAGCACAACCGTATAGATTTAAACCCATTATTTTTACTCACTAATTCTCCTGAAGAGCCTTGTATCTAAAAAACATTTAATTAAGGCACTAAATTTTTTCTAAGCCAAGTTGAGAAAAAAAGCCGCTTTCAGTGGTTAATATTCTGTTTTAACGAAGAGGTCGCGAACGCAGTTCGGGTAGCCCTTGAAGGAATTAAGGCCACTGTGTTTCATGAAGAGAACGAAGAGATTGATGTCTATGTACGTTTCAGAGAGGAGTATCGGCAGGACTTCGGATCAATACTGAACCTCAATGTTGCAACACCAGATGGTCAAATAATACCCTTAAAGGAGGTTGCCTATCTTGATATAGAACCTACTACTTTTCAATTCATGCATTTTAACAAGAAAAGGGCCATAACCATAAGCTCGGAAGTAAACAGTAAGATTACGAACTCATCCAGAGTAAATAGAGAAATGAAGCATATAATCAATGAGGAGATACTCCCAAAATATCCGCACGTATCAGTTCATTTTGGTGGAGAATTTGAAAAGACACAAAAGTCGGTACGTGAAGTTGCCATGTCGTTTTCACTTGCCCTCTTTTTAATCTTTCTGATTCTTTCGACACAATTCAACTCGTTTGTCCAACCCGTCATTGTCATGCTCGCAATACCATTCGGAACTATTGGTGTAGTATTTGGGCTTGTCGTGAGCGGGAGTTACTTTACGTTCCCCACCATGATCGGAATCGTCGGCCTTGCGGGTGTCATAGTAAACGATTCCATTGTCCTTATCTCTTTTAGCAATAATCTAAGAAAAAAAGGTACAGAGAGAAAACCGTACTTTCCCATCATCAGGGCCTCACTTACCAGGTTTCGACCCATCCTCCTTACAACAGTCACAACCGTAGTCGGTATGTTTCCCATGGCCATTGGAATTGGTGGAAAAAGCCCTCTTTGGGCACCCCTCGCTAACACCTTTGTCTGGGGAATGATCTTTTCTACTTCTCTGATCTTAATCTTAATCCCGTGTGTCTACCTCATTGTTGACGAGATAAAACAGAAATTCAAGCAAAGAGGTAAAAAACCATTAAATCTAATAGAATCGGCATAAGAGTATTTCAGTTCAATCCTTGTTTTTAATGAATAAAGAATTCATCTATTTCATTAAAACATGTAAGACCAAGCCCACAGGGCGTATTTTTTATTACTGTGTAGTATATCTATCTGTAAACTCTTTGATAGTTTGTAGAAATTCTCTTGCCAGTTTAATATGTTCTTCTGCCTCCTCGGTCGTAATTTCAATAAGTTCTTTATAATCCCCTTCCAGTCTGGCATCAAACATTTGATGGAGTATTTTTGAGTAGTATTTATCAAATTCCCCGGTTTTAACAAACTCTTTATCAAATAATGAAATAACACCCGTATGCTTAGACGTTTTAATGTTCATACCGGTTTTCAGAAATACTGCCAAAAGTGCATAAAACATGGTATAATACGCTCTATTTGTAATCGATCTGGGGCTAAAATTATCAGATAACATCTTTTCTGCGTCTAGAAAAGTTTCTTCGGCTTGTTTCAGACGGTATAGAAAAAGAGCTTCCCTATCTGTCAAATTTTCACTCCTTCTTCATTAATATTTTTTACTATAGGAGACGCCCTTAAAGGGGAATTTTCAATCTCATAACGCGTAAAAACAAGCAAAGAGATGAATACTGAATTTTCAAATCCTATCTCCCAGGTAATATCACGGATCTTTTTCTTTGTTTTTTTATCAAGATTTTCGACCTCAATAAAAACATCCAAATCAGAAAATTCATCCTGATCTCCTCTTGCTCGTGACCCAAACACCCTGAAATCTACAATGTTTGCGACTTCAGACAATGTACTCTTTAGTTCTCGCGCTATCTTAAAATCTTTCTCATTCATAACCCGACCTCACTCTAACACACGAACATATTTTAGTATCTTTTGAAGATAAATAATAGATTAAACTTACGTTTTTTCTATCCTTTGACTTAGAGTGGAGGAGTTGCGAGCTTTTAGAGTTGTTCAAATATTTTTTAAAATCCTGTAAGATTCTTGAATCTTCCTCTCTTTTAACCATTTTTCCATCTTATACCCCTTTTTTAACTTTTGTGCGTGCTACTTCACTACAGGATACAGTATAATGTTTCCGTTCATCATTTTTCCACATTTCTCTAAGTGTCAATATTCTTATTCAGCATTTTAACCTTTTATCATTATTTATACCCACAAATAATGATAAAGAGCCTTGTCTCTAAAAAAACAGTGCTTTATAATCAACAGAAATGATAAATCATATATTCCATTGGAAACGTTTTTGGTGTAGCCGCACGGGTACAATAAGCCTGAATGACAACGGGTTCTTTTTTGATCCGGAATCAGAATACGCGCATTATTATCATAATGGTGTAGTGGCTTTTGAAGAAATCCAAGAAACTCCATGTTTAATATTACTTGGTGAACCTGGAATTGGTAAGACTACTACTTTGAAATCAGAAATTGATATTCTTACAAGCCAAACCATCGAAAAAGGTGATAAACTCTTTTACAAGAACCTAAACGAATATGGTGATGAGAATAGGTTGATTTGTGAAATTTTTGAGTCATCAACAATAAAATCATGGCTGAAAGGAACAAATCGTTTATATCTCTTTCTGGATAGTCTGGATGAATGTTTCTTAGAGATTCCCAAACTAGCAATCATTCTTCGAAATCAATTCCATAAATTCAAAAATCATACAAACCGTCTTAGTTTACGAATCTCATGTCGAACTGCTGATTGGCCTGAGATATTGAAGGATGAATTTGATACCATTTGGGGTGGAGAAAGCGTTGGAGTTTATGAACTGGCACCCCTTCGGAGAAAAGATGTTACAGAGGCGGCGCAATTCCTAGGTTTAGATTCATCTGGTTTCATAGAGGCCATTGAAAAGAAGGAAATCCAATCATTGGCCAGTAATCCAATAACACTTAATTTTATTCTGGAAGAATATAAGCACAAAAAACAATTTTCTGATACTCGATCAGAGTTGTTTCTTAGAGGGTGTGAGCACCTTTGTACTGAGACCAATCCTGACCGCCAGGCAACACAACAAATCGGTAAGTTGTCGACAGCTAAACGCCTCTCTCTGACATCCCGAATAGCTGCTCTCATGATTTTCTGTAATCGTTCTGCGATTTACATGCATACAAATATCTCAGATTTGAAAGAGACAGATCTGACATTACAAATGGTACAGGAAGGTGAGGATACAACTGCAGATCTTACTTTCGGTTTTACAGAAAGAGATCTACGAGAAGCTGTTAAATACTCTGCACTCTTTTCAAGTAGAGGTCCTTACCGGTTTGGTTTTGTACATCAATCTTACACTGAGTTTCTAGCAGCTCGATATTTGGCACTACATCAACTTAATATTGAACAAATAAAATCATTATTCCTTCTTTCAAACGATCCTGACCAAATGACCATTCCACAACTAAGGGAAACAATGGCCTGGTTGTGTTCAATTAAGCCGAAGGTGTTTCAAGAATTAATTAAATCTGATCCACAATCAATGTTATTAAGTGATATTATCAGTTTTGAACCAGGATTACGTAGGGATTTAGTTGAATCGTTACTCAATAAATTCGAGCAGCAGAAAATTATTGATACAGACAGGAGAAGCTATGCTCAATATCAAAAACTCAAACATCCAGGTTTAGAATCCCAGCTAAGACCATATATTGAAGATAAAGCAAAACATTTTCTTGTTCGTAGGGTTGCTATTGACATTGCTGAAACGTGTGGAGTTGAGTCACTTCAGAATTTATTAACCGACGTTGCACTTGACCATTTAGATGACGTTCATATACGTGAACAAGCTACACATGCAGTGTCAATAATTGCTGACGACAAAACACGATTACGTCTTAAGCCTCTTGCCATGGAAGAACAACAGGAAGACAAAGAGGATCAATTAAAAGGTTACTCTTTATGTGCACTGTGGCCTGGTCAGCTATCTGCTCAAGAGGTTTTCGACATATTATTACCTCCTAAACAGGAAAACTTCTTCGGTAGCTACGCAGGCTTTCTGATGAACATTCCTGATCAGCTAAAGAAAGAAGATTTACCTTCTGCATTAAAATGGGCTAAAAAAAACCCTGGAGAAAGAACAGGGTATCCGCATCTACTTGTAAAGCTAACAGAAAAAATATTATTTCGTGCATGGAGCCATTTAGATAATAAGGAGATTCTTGATGCTTATGCGGATGCCATTATCCCCAGACTGGCAAATTATCTCAATATCTGCCCTCCATCTAAAAATGGTAAAGAAGATCAATTTCCACACTCCTTATCTGACGATACAAGAAAAAATCTAATTAAAGCTATTATCAGGAAGGTCAAGAAACATAAAAAACATAAATTGGCATCTTCGATGGTTCGACCTCAGATCCTTTTTGATAATGACTTGGAATGGTTAATCAGAGAATTAGAAGCAGAAAAGGATCAGGAAATAAAAAAGATTTGGATTGAAACAATACATGATATTTTTGACCCTTTAAATACTAGCCATATAGATTTAATCTCCATAGCTATTTCAGAGATTAAACAGTTGGCTGATAAATTTCAAAGCTACTTTGACGCTGTCACGATTGATTCTCCACAGGCAGTGGAAGAACGTAACAGTTATGAGAAAAACAGAAAGCTAGAAATGGAACTTGATCAGAATGAGATTGGTCAAAAAAGAACAAATTCTCCCCCCGTATATGAAAAAATCAAAACATGTTTGGAGCGATTTGAGAGTGGGAATTTAGATGCATGGTGGCAACTATGTCGGAAAATGACCCTTGAAGATAACAGCAACTATTGTAGCAGTGAACTTATTTCAGATCTGATGGCCCTACCAGGGTGGAAAGTGTGTGACGATTTTCTTAGAGATAGAATTGTTAAAGCAGGAAAAAAATACCTATTAGAGAAAGATGCAAATACTGAACATTGGTTGGGAAAAGATATTTTTTACCGGCCAGCTAGAGCCGGCTATAAGGCCTTTATAATGTTGAAGAAACTAGACCCAGAATTTTTGAATAACTTGTCAACTGATAGATGGGAAAAGTGGGCTTCAATTATTATTGGATATACTGAAAATAGTGAGACCGAAGATGAGGATAACACTTCTTCAGAAATTATAAAACAAGCGTATCAAAATGCACCACAAGAAGTCATTGATACATTGCTTATATTGATAGATAAAGAAAATGAGAAATACGACAGTCTTTTTATTCTATGCAAAATCGAAGATTGTCTAGATAAACGATTACAAGATGCTTTGCTGGACAAGGCAAAAGATGTCTCCCTCAAGCCCAGCTGTTTTCAGGATTTACTTTCATACCTATTAAGGGCAAACAGCCAGGAGGCCAAATCATATGCAGAATCTTTGCTGACACTTCCTTTGAGTAAAGACAGTGACTCTCTTGAGAGAGCAAAGGCATCCGCCCTAGCCTTACTTAACACAGCCGATGATGCTGGCTGGGATACTGTTTGGGCTGCCATTCGTTCCGACACGGTCTTTGGCAAGAACGTCTTCATGTCTCTTCCAAATAGCTCTACACTCTCTAAGACTAAGAGCCTGCCTGATCGCATAGGAGAAAAAAATACTGCTGATTTATTTATCTGTTTGAATAAAAAATTTCCTCGTAAAGACGATCCAAACCAAAATGGGGTACATAATGTTGTTCCACGTGAAAGTCTGGCACATTATCGCGATAGTTTATTGCGTTCATTAGAAACGAAAGGAACCGAAGAGGCCATTTGGGCAATTGAGCACATCCAAAATGAATTACCTGAATTAGAGTTTTTGAACTTCTACCTGGTTAAGGCCCGTGAGAATATGAGACGTACAAATTGGATCCCCTTATCACCAGAGGATTTCCTTTCGCTTTCAAGAAACCCATCTATTCGATTAATTCAAAATGCAGATAATTTGCTTGAAGCTTTGATGGAATCGTTAAAAAGATTGGAAAAGAAACTTCAAGGTGAAACTCCAATCGCCTTTAGTCTATGGGATAAAATAAACAATAATAAGTTTAAACCGAAATCTGAGAACGACTTCTCTGATTTTGTCAAAGCTCATCTAACGGATGACCTAAAACAAAAGGGGATTATTGCTTTGCGTGAAGTAGAAATCAGAAAAAGTCAAGGTGAAGGTGGAAGACAAGGAGAAAGAACAGATATATATGTGGCGGGCTTTGTTCTTTTAAATAAAGAGCACGTTCGTGTCACTATTGAAGTTAAAGGATGTTGGCACGATGAGGTTAATGAAGCTATGGAGACGCAGCTTGTAAATAGATATCTTAATGAGAATAATTGTAATCACGGTATTTATTTAGTAGGATGGTTTTCTTGTAATCAATGGGAAACGAGTGATACTAGGAAAAACAAAATATCTGCGCAAAACATTGAGGAAGCAAGAACGAAATTTAACGAACAAGCAATGAAATTATCTTCAGTCAATAAGAAAATAAAGTCATTTGTCATGAATTGTGCATTGCCTTGAAACACACAGGGTCTAACCAAACTAAGTATTGATTTATGTATGGTTCAACTTCCATTATTTTACAAAATAGTGGCTTAAATTGGCAATTTTGGTCTTATAGAGACCCTTTAAGAAAAGTACACGTTAAGTCACAATCACAATGTTAATATTCATTCCATAAGTACGTATTTTATAAATCAAATCCATGCTTCTATAATTTCTGCCACTGTTGTACTAACTAGATTGTTCTCGAAGATGAAAAGCCCCATTATGTAATTGTTCAAGTCTGCCGATGCTTATATACTAAAACCGATTTGGTTTTCGGTTTTACTGGAAGCCAAATCTTGGTTGCAGTTATACTCGCTCAATTTTATACCGGATTTTATCCGAAAACCATTATCAGATGAGTACACAAGATTTAGGAACGCAGATAATGGCTTGAAGCTTGGTGCTGGATATTTGAGTTAGTGTCCGGGAATTTAGCTTCGAGTTTCAAGTATCAGGAATAAAGGGCGGAAAACTTCAAACAATGTCAGTCTGTGTGTTCTTGATCAAATCTACTCTTGGTTTAGCTCTCTAAAATGGCTTATTTAAACATGATCTTTTAATTAAAAAACTGCAAAATTTCCAACGCTTGTACCGGTACATTGGGAAAAGAAATTTGTCAAAATACTTTGTTAAGGCACTATAGCGAGTGGTTGAACGTAATCTGCCCAGGTACAAGGCACGAAAAAATTCCAAAACCGGAACGTACTCAAGTACGTGAGGATTTGGGAATATTTTCAGTAACGCAGTAGATGGGTAGATTACGTTCAACCACACGTTAGGCGCCCCTCCATATATTTAACCGCCCTCCCTGACAGGAGTACACGGCTCCCCCTCAATTCACAACCTATCTCTCCACCCCTTTGAGAGAGCTGTCTTGCCCTTAGTTTTGTTTTCTTGAGTTTTTCTGACCAGTAAGGCGCAAGCTCACAATGTGAAGATCCGGTAACCGAATCTTCATTGATCCCAAACTTTGGGGCAAAGAATCGGCTGACAAAATCAACACTCTCTCCCCGTGACGTTACCACCACTCCCCGCAGATCAAGTTTACGTAACATTTCATAATCGGGATTGAGAGCAATGATATCGTCTTCATTGTCGAATACCGCAACATAATCTTCTGAAGACAACACCTTATTGGGCGCCCTCTTTAAACCTTCAATCAATGCCCTTGGTGGAGTGCAGACCTTTGCCAGACGAGATGGAAAATCCATAATAATGGACTCTCCGTCACTCTCCACTTCCAGCTCTCCACTTCGTGTTTCAAACCGGATTGTAGGCAGCTTATAGCCTACGATATGAAAGAGCACAAATGCCGTAGCTAAGGTTGCATGACCACACAGATCAACCTCTCGAGTAGGCGTAAACCAGCGCAGACGAAACCCGGTAGAGGTAGGTACATAGAATGCCGTCTCCGACAGATTATTCTCTTGAGCGATCTTTTGAAGAATGATGTCCGGTAACCAGCTTTCCAGAGGGCAGACGGCTGCCGGATTACCTTGAAAGATCTTGGATGTAAAGGCATCAATCTGATAGAGTACAATATTCATAATATTTGAGCAATATTTTATCTTTTTTATATGACGGTAACCCTGTGGTTGGACAAAAACTGCCCAGATACAATGCGCGCAAAAATTCCTGAACCGGAGCGTACTGAAGTACGTGAGGATTACGGAATTTTTGCAGCAACGCAGTAGGTGGGTAGTTTTTGTCCAACCACTAGTTAGATTTTACCAATCGGTCTATTGTCAAACCCTGTGCTACTATTGAAAAGACAACGATGATGTAGGTAACGGTAAGAAGGGTCTCACGTCCGGGACCAGATGGAATAGATAATGCAAGGGCCACTGATATCCCTCCTCGCAAACCTCCCCACGTCATAATCTTTACCGCATTTGGGCTAAAATCTTTGAAACGACGCATGAGTGTGATGGGCAATCCAACACTTATGAAACGTGCTATCAATACTACGGGTATCATGATGAGACCAGCGACTAAGTAACTGCTCTTAAAGGTCAGAACTAAGACCTCCAATCCAATGAGCAAAAACAGAACTGCGTTTAATATCTCATCCATTAACTCCCAAAAGGAGTCTAAATGGCCTCTTGTATCTTCACTCATGGCCAGGAGTCGTCCTTTGTTGCCAATAAGCAACCCCGCCACCACAATAGCAATAGGGCCTGATACGTGAATTGCATTTGCAAGCGCATACCCTCCCATAACCAGCGCCAGGGAGAGCAGGACCTCTACCTGGTAATTGTCCACGCTCTTAAGCATACGGTAGGTGATCCATCCTATCCCCAGCCCAAAAAAGATCCCGCCTACCGCTTCCTCCAGAAATAACAGTGCTATGTGCTGTACTGTCACCTCATGACCCCCTAAAACAATACCCATTAGGACGAGAAACACCACCACGGCAATTCCATCATTAAAGAGACTCTCACCCGTAATCTTGGTTTCCAGACTCTTGGGAACACCTGCCTTTTTTAGGATACCAATCACCGCTACCGGATCTGTTGGTGCAATGAGGCTTCCAAACAAGAGACAGTAAACAAATGACAACTTAATTCCTACATACAAAAAAACAATCCACGCAATACCGCCAACGATAAAGGTAGACATCACAACACCGACTGTCGCAAGTATAGCTATGATCCATTTGTGGTTGGCCAGATCCTCCAGATTTACATGCAATGCACCCGCAAAAAGAAGCAAACTGAGCATGCCATGCATGAGTGTTTCGTTAAAATCGATTCCATCGAACACTATCACTACTTGACTGAGCATACCCTTAAATCCGGTAAGACTGAGGACCACTAAACTTATGGACATAAGCATGGCAATCAGCATAATGCCAATCGTGGTGGGTAACCGAATAAATCTGAAATTGATATAACTGAAAATTGCAGCTAAGCTTAAAAGTAAAGCGGCAAGATCGAGTGTTTCCATAATTTACGGTCTATATTTGAGTGATACCCTCTCAAAGGTATCTTTGTTAAAGTCAATCACATCATAAAAATTGTCTTGTGGGGTATAAATGTGTAGATCACCGAACTTTGTATCCAATCGATAAATTGTACTTTTCAGCCCGATAAAGTTCGTTTCAAACTGAAACCTCCCTGTCTCGTCATAGTTCTCATTTCGTTTATTTGATGAATATGCCCCCATCAAGAGAGCGAAAATTGCAGCAGAGAGTAAACCAAAGGCAAAATAGAGAAGTTTTTCTTTACGCTGTTTCATTAAAATACCTCCATAAAATATTTTTTTTACTGTACATTCATAGATTACACCATGTAAAGTGACGTAAAAGAGATATAGGTTGACCATAAAGACCGAAACGTAACATGAAAAGAGACAAGAGGGTCTAGTCAACTATTTCCGATAATACACGAGAAATGGTAAAATTTCGAGGATAATTATGAATATCGAGAGGGGTGAATCATTAACGGTTTGGCAAAGAACTCATACATTCCTGCTTAACAAGAGACCGGGCGGCAGAGTCTCACCGAAGATCCACTCTTGCTCTTTTTGTCCGTAGGCACTCTCAGGATTATTCATCAATTCTTTAAAAAACTCTCCATGCGGAATGCTATCGAACCACCTGACTAGATGATTTCTTTCAGTATCGGGAAGATCCCGTTCCCGATCTCCCGTGTACCTCCCCAATTGTACCAAGGCGTGGGCAAGTGTCTCAGGTTCATCAACCCTCAAAGACAAGAGCGTTGTTATCCAGGATGACGCTTCTTTTGCAGGAACAACCTTATCAAGGGTGCCATGAAAAGGAATCCTGGTCCCAATTCTGCTGAGAGCCCAAAGCTCTTTTTGGCTAGGAAGGCTCTTTCTAAATCTCCTCAAAAGCTGACTACCTAGCTCCTCCTTTATCGCTATCGGGAGACGTTCTAAGCTCGCCAAAGTCATCCAGACTTCATGATCTTTCTGTATGAACACCTTTCTTTTTTGTGCCTTTCCACTCTTACCCTTTTTACCTGAAGAAGATTGTAAGAGTGGTGATAGCTGTTTATATATTTCCAACTGTTGCCCCGCAATCAACCCTCCTGCCACCCGTCTCCAGAAAATCCAGCATTCGGTAAGATTTTGTTGTTGTTTGGGAAACAGTACCCCTTCATGAAAGATTTTCCATGTCTCCTTAATCCTCCACTCGTCCAAAGGATCACCAAAACCTGGTCTTAAACAGAAACCGAGAAGATTAAACCATCGAGTTTCATGGTGGGGAGACAAGGCCCTACCATTTTTACATTCCAACAGCGTATCTGCTATTTTTCTTATGATGGGGGTGGACCACTTTGCCTTGTTCAATTCAAGTACGGAAACGAGCTCTTTCACAAGATTTTCAGGTTTTGCTCCCTTCTCTTTATCAAACACATCAAAAATTTTCCTCGCAGCCAACTCTATTGTCTCTGCATCTAATGTCTCTGATGAAACTGAAGAGAAATCGTTTTGACTTTCACCTAACCTGACATCAAATTGTAGCTGCCAGCGGTGTGGACTGTTCTGAGCATTACACCAGAGTTCCAAGGTACCAATCTCAGTCAGGTGAACCGAAAGCAGGACTGGAATGGGTTTCGCATTACTTTTTTTTCCATATCTTAAAACGGTATGTATCGGAGGGAGAACTGTGATCTCATCTTCAGTCAAGGTGACAATATCTCCAACCTTATCTCCTAAACGGGTGCTGGAACTAAAGACGTTGAACGCAACGGGCTGATTTGCCAAGACATCAAAAGCAGGTTGTTGGAGTTCCGACTCTAGACCCTCTTCAGCACTTCGAGGAACAATACAAACGGCCTTTCGTTCTTGGGAACCCGCCTCTCCTTCTTGGGTAGCCGCTACCTCTACAAAATAGGTTCGCGGACTACCTGCCCCAACACAAGGACCTTTAAATAGTTTAGAGAGACCATAATTAGA
>CBDCUS010000013.1:0-2284559 GCA_965222815.1 Candidatus Scalinduaceae bacterium | reverse complement strand
GCTTATCAAAACTATAAACCAATGACCCTACCTTTTAATTTTGGTTGATAAAATATGTCGGGCTCCCACCAGAAACAAAGCATTTCGTTGGCCTTGGTACGAGGACGTTACCTTTTAAAATCCGTATGATAAATGATATAAGTATTGTAAAATTCTTGGAAATACAAAGTGCATTATCTATGTAGCAGCTGGCAATGTTACCTAATTCCCATAAAATAATATTGTGTTAGTTTATGAAGCGCACTTTACCTGTAGGAAATTTTACATAGAAAAGCTGGTATTTACCTTATCAAGTAGGAAGAAAGATAATTATCTTGGCTATATAAACTAATAAAACTTTCACAATACTTCATTCTAAACATCGAAGCAACTATTATACCAAGATATTACAGGTTTGATTAATATTTGTATGACTTTAAAATAATGCAATTGTTTGGTGTGAAATAACGAGCGATTTTTAATGATTTAAGCTTCTGAGTTTAAGAAGATGTATTTTTTAGTTTAAGTTTTAGGCTTGTCGTTTGCTTGCAGACATCCTTTAGCCAATGAAAATAATACCATGAACATACCATACATTTCACTTTTTTTATATAACAATAGATATTTTGTTGGTGCTGCATTTTCTGACTCCAGCAACTTTTCAAGGAATTCTGAGGCTGTCTAGTTTAGTTTCATTGTAAAAACCAGATGGCAGTGTCATTGTGCATATACATACAAATAAATTGTTGGTTTGCGAAAATTTTCGCAATTTTATAGCAGCAAAATTAAATTGGTTCACCAGACACTGCACAGAATAGCTGCCTGGCTGTCACAGAGGTGTACACGATCATTTAACTTAACTGTTAGGTCTATACAAAACCCTTAGTTGGGCCCCTGGATAAATATTATAAGGGGCCATTCTGTTACAAATAATTACGAATTATTCATAAGACATTTCGGATTTAGTTTAATTAAATCAGGGCTCTGAGAAAGAACACCGTGCTAAGGGTGGCCAAATTAGGAGAGCTATAGGTTGGGTTGCCCAGAGGTTGCCGAAAATAAAATTAAGATAATCCTCTCTTTGTTCGCTATATGATACAACTGTTACATGCATAATGTAAAATATCACTCGGATTCAATGTCGTTGTTGTCTGTAGGCTTTCGGACGATGATAAAATTAGAGTTTACACATCAAAACCAAAATTTAGCCCCAAATAAAAATCATATTACACAGGTAAAGTGTTATATTCAACTTCAAACATAGAATTAAACAATGATTTTTCATTGCAGATTTAAGTTTGTAGACCTTAGTGAATAAATATTTTAAACGAAAAGTAGCTGTCACCGAAAACAGGTCTTGTCTGCCTTAATATTACCGCTGTTATGAATAAATAGAACAGGTTGCCCTATTTTAATGGGTTACCTTCACAAAAATTCAGGTAACCCAAAATTGGGTTACCATGATAGTTTTTAATTTGTCCAGGCTTCCGGCCCCCTTTGAAATTTTGGTACCACCCCTTCCAAACTCATAACCCTTAGTTGGGTCCCCAGATAAGTATTATAATGGGCCAATCACTGCAGGTGTTGTTTAATTGTTGTGTAAATCGTTCACTTCATCAACATTTTGGACGTACAAACTTAAGTATCTTCTAACAAAAACAACTCATGGCCTGCTTCCTTTTTCCTTTATTTAGGATCTTACTGGAAATGGAAACTGTAAGAGTAATCTTTGCTGTATGTGTGATCACTGGACGTGTGAAATCCTCATCATGGGTAAGTAACTTTTGAAATAGACCTATACTGAAGTGATATCAGCGGAGCATAAACAAAGTAACATGTTGATTGACAATGTCAGACAAAGGGTTTTAAACCAAAAAAGAATGCTGACAGACCTCTTGACCTTTTATATCAACTAAAATAAAATTAAAAGGATAACAGAATAGTGAAAAAAATCTTCAACACAGAAGTAATATAATAGTATAATTTTTGGCAGATTTTTGTCCACGGTTGTACGTTACAAATGTTGTAAACACAGGGATATGATACTTTTGGTGTTTCTTGCATAACAATTTCCTTTCTTGGCTTAATTCCCGAAAATGAAAATATATGATTGTTAGAATTTCAAACTTCGGATAGAACATTATCCTTAATAGTGATGACTCGCGTGTCTTGGTTTTACAGGTTGAAGAATATAATAAGTGGCAGAGAGAACTGTATTTTGGGGAAAGAAGTGAATGGCAAAAAGAATTAAATGCCTTGGAAACAGTTTATGCAGGTTTGTTAGTCTGTGTTCGTGTAGCATTATTTGTTTACATCTCCTTGTTACTCTGATACAAGTGAAAAGCCTCTTCAGTATAATTTATAAAATATTACCTTTTTTGCCCAGAATCCGTATGCCCAAGTGGTTTTACTGCCCCTTTTGATAGAAGTTGCTACCAATTCGTTCCAACCACAGTATCATGGTATGATGGATTTCATATCTGTAGAAGAGCAAATGCCTTCCTTGTATCTATAGAAACAGAGGCAGAGAATATACATCTTGTTTCACACATCAGACGTCACACTCGACTCAACAATCCCAGTATGTAATAATAATAACCGTTAATGATTCAGTTATACACCTGATAATGTGCCACTACTCTTATGTTATTTTGTGTCTGTGTGTGTGTGTGTGAAATGAAGGGTGGGAGCTCAATAGACATACTTATTTATAATTTTTGTAAAATTTTATACCCAGATGTATTCTGGAGTCAAACATGTATAGTATTTGACTTAAAAATTTACTGCAAGGACAAAATACAAGATGCTTTTGAACATTCTGTTAATACATTCTAATATGGTAAATGCCATATCAGCAAAATAAAAACCATAAAATGGATATCAATGATTCTGTAAATCTTTTATACACCGACATGTAACACAGTTTTTGATAATTTTAGGCTTCGGACTTCCACATTCCGTCTGGGGTTATTGGATTTCTGGCACTGATTTAGCACAAGAAGGAGACTGGACCTGGACTTCAACTGGAAGGTAACTAATTATTAAATCTGATTTAAATTTTTGATTAAGTTTGGAAAGAAATCCATATCATGTTAGCCTTTTTAAAAAAGAAAATATTGTACACGGGCGTAAACAGGGCTTTGAAGGATTCAGACAAATGTATTTTAAAAAGTCAACCGTTAACCATCAGTGTTAACATGAAAAAATTAAACAAAGGATGCCTCCATCGTGAAATACATCCCAGGAAGCCACATTATTTTGGGGCTGATTGCATCCCATAATCCCTGTTACAATGAAATTACAGAGCAGTTACATTTAGAGATTTTCATCCTGGTCAGCCTGATAATGATGGAGGAAACGAACACTGTGCAAGTTTAGTAAAGAACAGTGGATTTAGATGGAATGACTTTGTTTGCACATCAAGAACCATGGGCTACATCTGTGAAATATCAACTTAAAATAAAGTTTTATCAAGCAAAAGTGGTTTTGTTAAGTCCATGGATAATAAGCAGACAGAAAGATGGGAACACTATCCCATAATATACAAATAATGACTGATCACTAGGGTAACAGGTGATACCATCTGGAAAAATTGTCTGTCGCCCGAGGCACAGCCGAGGGTAACAGGCTATTTTTCCAGACCCCCCCCTGAATCCCGAGAGTCAAAAAGTATCCCTGTCACCTGAGGGATTAGTCATTATTTGTTTTATTATACCTCCATAATGGTAAAACTAAGCCAAGTATAACGACCCAAAGAGTGCATGTATTTGAAATTAATAACATTGATTTTTTGTGTTTCTATATTGATTTTACATGTAATTATTTGTTTAAAATAAAGCTAGCTACTGTGTCTATCAGGTTATGCACGTGTATTCCTGAACTAATTCTATTCCCATGAACAGTACATGTAAGTGCCTAGTGTAAAGTGAACTATTACCCATGGGTGACAGTTCACTTTTGCACTCAGCGGCACTGTACTGTCAGCCGCCCATGGGGTTGACAGTACCTGAACTGATGGTCCTATCAAGGATCGTAAACAGGCTAGGATACTGAACTGGAACGCGCACTGGCTTGCCGGCGCATGACAAGCAAAACGGTGGCGACGTCAAGCGGTGTTACTGCCAGAACGTGTCTAGTAACATGACAACTTAATAGGTGATCAATATGAAATTGTTCAAATTGCTCTTAAAATGGTATTATTTTGGCCATTGTCAAAATACACTAATTTGGCAGAAGAGGCACAAAGGAACTGGTTCTTGAGGTTATTCTACGCTTGAACGATCCTAGAGTCGGCCGATCCCATGCGTTACGTTGACGATTCACTTCACGGCATGCACTCAATGTGGAAGGTAGTGTCCTATACGTAGTGTGGCACAATTTAACCCACTGCCTGGACACGTTCCACCTTTATAGGATCTTCGGGTCTTTAATAATTTTCTAGTTTTTTAGTTTACAACCAGTCAGTTACAGGTTATGGGTAAGCCTAAAAGAAGGATTAAGACCAGGGGCCAAGCTCGATTTATTAGGGAGAAAGAAATGGAGGCCACAAGTTCGAGTAGTTCCCCTTCAACTCCAGCAAGGAAAGACGAAGAGTCTGACCAACCTTCTGATCAGGATGAATCAGGTGATGTAGTTGCTAATAATAAATCTAAAAATGTGGATTCCGAAGCTGAATTAGAACTGGAATTGGCTGAGTTAGAAAAACAGAAAAGAGATTTAAGGAAAGCAGAGTTAAAAAGCAAAATAGATAAGGTTAAGAATGATATAGCTTCGATGTCTCAGAACTCTTCCCAGTTGCGTTTTTCAAAGGCAGGTTCAGGCAGTAGGCAAGGGGCAAAGAGTGGCAGAATTAATCTTCAGGGAGACCAGGCAGTTACATTGAATGATCTGAGAGAACTGGAATGTCTGCAGGAAGAAGTTTCCAGCAGAATGCATGAAGCAGGACAGCTGTTTGACGATGACATTGATCAACCCACAGAAGGAGATAAAAGTAAAAAGGGTAAGAAGTCAGGAATATTTGCCAAATCTTGTGATACTGTAGTTTCTCCTCAGTTGTGGCCCCATTGTTTTTTAGAATATCACTTCGTTAACAAGTCTGTAGAGTATAGAGATATTGATTTTCATTCATTCATTGCTGGGGAACTAGAAATCCTAACCTTGGAAAAGCTGACTAGTATAGAGAGACAATGTAGGTTAAAAAATTTAAAACAGATTGTTTATTTGGAAAGTACATATGAATGGGAAGCCCTTAGAGATATGCATGCGGCAAAGCTAAGATTGATTGAGAGAGGGAGTAAGACTTGGGATAGTGACTTTAGTAATTTGGAAAATCAGATGTTGGCTCCATATATAAAGGCCAAAAGGTACAATAAATTTCAGCTAAAGACAAGAGATTATGCAAAAGAGCAGGGTTGAGTAGATAGAGATAAAACAGACAGGAGTTATTTCTGCAAAGATTTTCAAACCGGCAATTGTAGTAAGAGTGCTCCCCATACATCAATGGTTAAAGGTAGGGTCCGCTCAGTGGAGCACGTGTGTGCTACTTGTCTTCTAAAAGACAAAGAGAAAAGATTTCATCAGGAGTCACAGGATGAGTGTCCTCATAAAGGATGACTAGTTCAGGTTGATAATCAAGATAACACAAGTTCATCAGACAGTTCAGTTACATGCAGGGCGTTTAGTAGTGATACTTGTTATAAGATTAGTTGTAAAGAATCGGCAGTTCCACCAATTGGGAATAGAGTGGTTACAGGAGAGAAAGTTGCTTCTCCAACCGAAAGTAGAAAATTATCTAGTAAGAATAGTTTGATCGTATTTTCAGATGAAAAGGCAAGTCACATTGAGTCTTGTAGGCCCAGTTACGGCAGTGTCGAGTTAATGTGTAGTCCAAAGATTTGTTCTCTTGTTACAAGTTTACAAGAACTCGCAAAGGCAAATAGAATGGTGATAGATTCTGGCGTTCCAAATTGCTTGGGTATTAGATACCCAGTTCACTCTAATATTGATATATTAAAACTGAGAAGTTACTTAGAAGGTTATTTTGATGAGGAGGTTTGTGATTTTTTACAGTTTGGATGGCCAATCGGCTACACCCGCAATATACCTCCAGTAGCAACTAGTGTCAACCATAAAGGGGCCAATGAACAAGGTATGGAAAGGTGATTATCATGACAGATGCTGATGTGGATGGGGCCCATATCAGGACACTACTCTTAACATTTTTTTTCAGACAGATGCCGGAGTTAATAGATAAAGGAAACATTTTCATAGCCCAACCCCCTCTTTTCAAGGTAACACGGAAGAAACATGAAGAGTATCTTTACGGAGATAAGGAGTTGAGAGAGTCTTTAGTAAATATCGGTATGGCTGAAATGGTTTTAGATGTCTATGGTGACGAGACTAAAAGTTTAAGCGGAGAAAAGCTAAAAATTTTTGTAACTCTTCTCGAGAAAATGGAATACTTTGATAAGTTACTTAGTAAAAAGGGTATATCATTTGAGGAGTATCTTGGAAAAAGGGTGAATGGTCGTTTTCCGCTCTATAACGTTTTGTTTGATGGGAAAAGAAAATATCTCTACTCTGACGAAGAGCTAAACAACTTAATAAAGAGCCACCAGATGGAGAGAGGTGAAACTGTTGAGATTGTAGAGGGGGAAGTTGAAAAAAGAGAAAGTGAAGAAGATTCTATCGGGGTAATTGAGTTTCATGAAAGTAAAGAGATAGAGGAGACGGTAACGTTAATAGAGAATGAAGGGTTTAAGATTGAGGAGTATATAAAGGAAGCTGATAATGGAGAAAAACTACCAACAAACATAATAAACAATGGCGATAAGGTGACTATTAGCTCCTTGCGTGACATATTACCAAAGGTTAGAGAGATCGGGAGGAAAGGACTTGATATCCAAAGATACAAAGGTCTTGGAGAGATGAACGCAGAGGAGTTAGCAAATACAACGATGAATCAGTCTACGAGAACGTTATTAAGGGTAAAGATTGAGGATGGGATAAAGGCTGATGAGACTTTTTGTATTTTATCGGGTAAAGATGTAAAGCAACGTCGAGAATATATTGAAACCCATGCCCTGGATGTTAAAAATCTCGATATATAAGAGGTGACAGAGAGATCGAACCTTTTGTCAAGAAAGTATGCTCATCTGATAATGGTTTTCGGATAAAATCCGGTATAAAATTGAGCGAGTCAAGTCCTCGGCGTCTTTTGACCGAGGATAACTGCAACCAAGATTTAGTTTTCAGTAAACTGGTAGGATTCCTAAGTTGTTGATTCATTCCACTCTCCAGTAAAAACAAATTCGGCAGGTCCTGATATATACGTTTTATTGTCCTCAGTCCATTCAGTCTCCAAATCACCACCTGGCAAAGAAACGGTTATTGACCGTTCTGTCTTTTTATTAAGAATACTCGCAACACAGGAGGCTATTGCACCGGTACCGCACGCTAGGGTTTCCCCGGAACCCCTCTCCCAAGTTCTCATTTTTATATGATCTGAGGAGATAACCTGGACAAAATGTGCATTTATTCTTTGAGGAAATACCTCGTGATTCTCAATGCTCTTTCCAATACGTGCAAGCTCTAAAGAGTCAACATCCTCCCAAAATGAAATACAGTGAGGGTTTCCCATTGAAACACAGGTAATGTTTATGGAGGAGTTGCCAACCTGAAGTGGCTCATTTATGACAAACTCGTTTTTTCCCTCCATCGGTATCTCATTTCTCAGCAGTTGCGGGCTCCCCATCTCTACCTTTACCTGAGAGACCGTTTTATTTGTAATAGTAAGTAGTGCTGTTTTTATACCGGCTAATGTCTCAATTGAGATATTTTCACATTTCTTTAGATCATGAGCATAGCAATATTTTGCAACACAACGAATACCGTTACCACACATCTGCGCTTCACTGCCATCCGCATTAAATATGCGCATTTTAACATCGGCGACCTGGGATGGCAAAATTAAGATCAAACCATCACTGCCTACACCATAATGTCTGTTACTGATCTTTTGAGCCAATTTTGATGGATCGGTAACGTCCTCATCAAGACAGTTAACGTAAACGTAATCATTTCCAATCCCTTGCATTTTTGTAAATTTCAACGTATTTTCCTCATAAGGTTCGTGACAGAGAGTTTGGAGGTGATTGTACCAGAGTACACATTTTTGTCAATATATCAATGATAAGAGAAACTCCCACAATTTTTTACTTGAAAAGATGATATAACATATTAAAATCCCACTGGCTGGATGAAACATTTTTCGTTTATCTTCACACTCCATTACCCTAGGAAAACATATGCGCACGCTTGTAACCGGTGGATCGGGCTTTTTAGGATCCCATATCTGTGATTATCTCTTAGAAAAAGGTCATCAGGTTATCTGTATGGACAATCTTTTGACCGGAACTACCACAAATATCAATCATCTCATTGGAAATCCGGACTTCCAGTTTATTAAACATAACGTGAGTGAGTATATCTATATTGGAGGTGAACTCGATAATATCTTGCATTTTGCATCGCCGGCAAGTCCACTCGATTATTTAAGATTGCCTATCCAAACGTTAAAGGTCGGATCATTGGGGACATTGAATGCCCTTGGAGTTGCGAAAAACAAAAAGGCAAGGTTTCTTCTGGCATCGACTTCAGAAGTGTACGGTGATCCGCTTGTCCATCCACAAAGGGAAGATTACTGGGGAAACGTCAATCCCGTTGGACCGAGAGGTGTCTACGACGAAGCAAAAAGGTTTGCTGAGGCAATGGTTATGGCGTACCATACTCACCATGGTCTTGACACGAAGATTGTGAGAATCTTTAATACGTATGGGCCGAGGATGAGGATAAAGGATGGGAGAGCGTTGCCTGCCTTTATTTCACAGGCAATTGTTGGTGACGATTTAACCGTTTTTGGTGACGGTTCACAGACAAGGAGTTTTTGCTACGTTTCGGATTTGGTTGATGGTATCTGTAAGCTTTTGATGTCGGATTATAATCATCCGGTGAATATTGGAAATCCGGAGGAGTTGACGTTGATGGATATGGCAAAAGAGATAATCGATTTGACGGGGAGCAAGAGCGGAATTGTTTTCAAACCCTTACCTACCGATGATCCAAAATGTAGACAGCCAGACATAACGAAGGCGAAGGAGTTATTGGATTGGTCACCGAAGATAGGTAGAGCCGAAGGATTGAAAAAAACCATTGACTACTTTAAAGGTGTATTAGGGAAATGAACAAAGTTTTTTTTGATGAAGATAGTCTACTCTTCATCAAGCTTAAACGCCTTATGTACCGCGACAAGAGCCCGATCTGCACACTCTTCGTCGATGACACAAGAGATCTTTATCTCGGAAGTACTTATCATTTGGATGTTTATCTCTTCATCGGCCAATGCACGGAACAGGTCTTCTGCGATTCCACAGTGAGATCTCATGCCAATACCTACGATAGAGAGTTTTGCTATCTTGTCATCGGCAGTGATGCTGGTTGCGCTGATATTATTCTTTATCCTTTCCGTAGTTTCAAGGGCAAACGCCAGGTCATCTTTGAGCACCGTGAAGGTCACATCTGCTAGGCCGTTTGAACTTACGTTCTGTATGATTACGTCTACATTTATCTTTGCTTTCGCCAGCTCTTGAAAGATCTTTGCAGCACTCCCTGGCTTGTCAGGTATTCCCGTAATAGTAATTTTTGCCTCATTTTTTGTGACAGTTGCTCCACTGACAACGATTTTTTCCATTTCACTGACCTCTCTGCATATAAGGGTTCCGGGACCATCATTAAAACTTGGTCTTACACGGAGCGGGACGTTATATTTTTTTGCGACTTCAATTGATCTTACATTGA
This sequence comes from Candidatus Scalinduaceae bacterium, assembly GCA_965222815.1. GTDB lineage: Bacteria > Planctomycetota > Brocadiia > Brocadiales > Scalinduaceae > SCAELEC01. The sequence continues at coordinate 2,274,725 of CBDCUS010000013.1, read as the reverse complement.
GAACTTGGGCACCCAGACTCGCAAGTTCTAATATCTCATCGTAAGAGATTTTCGTAAGCTTTCGTGCATCTTTGACAATACGCGGATCAGAGGTATACACCCCGTCCACATCGGTAAATATATCACACATATCAGCTTTAAGAAGAGCAGCAATTGCTACAGCCGTAGTATCCGAACCGCCTCGACCAAGCGTCGTTATATTATCATGCTCATCAACTCCCTGATATCCAGCTATTACGACAATTTTATTACGGGAAAGCTCTTCTGAGATTCGTTTTTCATTGATATTGACAATCCTCGCCTTTGTGTGAGAGCTATCTGTAGTAATTCCTATTTGTCTACCGGAAAATGATACTGCCGGAAAACCGAGAGAGTGAATTGCCATGGCCATCAGTGCACATGACATCTGTTCTCCGGTAGAGAGGAGCATGTCGAGTTCGCGTGTAGATGGTCTTGTATCAATTTCATAAGCTAACTCTAATAGCTCATCTGTCATTTTTCCCCGTGCCGAAACGACAACAACAACTCTGTTTCCTTGGGAAAAAGTTTTCGTTGCGCGTTGGGCTGCAACTTTGATACGTGCAGCATCGGCTACCGATGTACCACCAAATTTTTGAACAATGAGTTGCACAGTTTCTCCTAGAGTGGTGTTGCGCACGAAACAGTAATAAGTTTATATCGAGCAGACATGTACGATACGATTTTCTATTCCAGGTTAGCGTGTCTGTTCATCATTTCGGTCTCTTCCCTATTCAATAAACGAACGAGCGTTAAAATAACAGCATCGAGATAAACGAGACAGGCCTGTTCAAACAACGTACTACGAAACTGGACAGAATATTTAGACTGAAAAACATGACCTATCTCCCGAGCAGGTGCAGGTATTTCAATTGTTAAAGTTGATTTACCCGATAGTTCTGAATCGGGATGAGCGGTGATAACGACAATGAATGCATCCAAATCTCGTGCGAGGCTCGCAATATGACAGGTAATTGAAGTTTCACCCGAGCTACTGCAGGCGATGAGTAAATCTCCGTTATCAATGTTTGGTGTGGTTGTTTCACCGACAACGAAACATTTAAATCCAATATGGGTTAACCGCATGGCAAAAGTCCTGGCTACAAGCCCCGAACGACCCTGCCCCGTAACAAATATGTTGTTTGAACTCTTAATTGCATCCAAAAAACGGGTAAATTCTTCTTCCTTTACATGAGTTAATACCTCTTTAATCTCTTCTATTATGGTTGAAGTAGTTGTTTTTATACTAATATTACAGTTTCTCTGGTTCATCCCTCTGTACTATGATAGATTTTACGAGATAAAAGAGAAATTTTATCAATTATCAAGCGTAGTTTCAAGCGATATATAGTTCAAACCATTCACCTATATTACCCCTGTTGTTTTTCATCCTGAGAATAATATTTTTGTTGATTAAGGTGGTATTTGTTGTTAAGATCCACAGTCTTAACATTTTAACATTTCAAATTATTCTTTGCGAAAAAAGATGATGGCAGGTAATTCGTTTATTGGGCAAATCATAACACTATATGAAATAGTACTTATTGTAAGAATTATTTTGTCCTGGGTCCCGCATAATGCATATCATCCGGCAGCGGTATTTCTCTATAGAATAACCGATCCAGTCTTAAACCCTGTCAGACGTATCATACCTTCAATTGGCGGGATTGATGTCTCTCCTATTGTAGTCTTTATTGGGTTGGGTTTTATCAAAAGGGCGATTGGTTAAGGATCACAAATTCTTGGCCCCGCTTTTATGCAACATTTCCTAATTTCATCCCAAAAATTTCAAACTGTCTGAAGTTGTATTGGCAAACACAAATCTGATATGGTGTTAGAGAGAGCAATTATTATAGTTCTTGATAGTGTTGGGATTGGTGAGTTGCCGGATGCTTCTCGGTTTCATGACGAAGGGAGCAATACCCTGGCAAACGTAGCAAAAACTGTTGGAGGGTTACGCTTACCGAACCTTGAGAGTCTCGGTCTCGGTAAGATTGGTACAATTTCTGGTGTTTCAGAACAGGTGGAGGCGAGGGCCTTTTATGGAAAAATGTCAGAAGTTTCCGCAGCAAAAGACACAACGGTTGGCCATTGGGAGATCGCGGGTGTTATCACAAAAAAACCTTTTCCAACCTATCTGGCGGGATTTCCAGCGGACGTGATAGAAAGATTTTCTGAGAGTATTGGTAGACCAATTCTTGGTAATAAACCAGCGTCAGGAACAGAGATCATCAGTGAACTCGGTGATGAGCATATGGTAACCGGTTCTCCCATTGTCTATACCTCTGCCGATAGTGTATTCCAGATTGCTGCGTGCGAAGATATCATATCAATTGAATTGCTGTACGAAATGTGCGAAAAGGCCCGAAATCTATTGACGGGAGACCATAATGTTGGTCGTGTTATCGCGAGGCCTTTCATAAAAACCAACGATGGATATCTTCGAACAGAGAGAAGAAAGGATTTCTCTCTCTCTCCCCCAACAGATACACTGCTTGACAGGGCCAAAAGGGGTGGATATGATGTGATCGGCGTGGGAAAAATTGGTGACATTTTCGCACACAGGGGACTTACTCAAGAGATACATACACATGATAATGACGACGGTGTTTCAAAGACGATAGAGTGTATCAAGCAGGAGAGCAAGGGGCTTATTTTTACAAATTTAAATGATTTTGATATGAAATATGGCCACAGAAAAGATGCGGAAGGATATGCAAATGCACTAAGATCTTTTGATGAAAGATTGCCGGAGATACTTGGAGTAGTAAAAGAGCAAGATTTTCTCGTGATAACGGCTGATCATGGCTGCGATCCAACGACACCGGGTACAGACCACACCAGAGAATACGTACCGCTTTTGATATACGGTAAAATGTTTGGAAAACCGACATCGCTTGGCATTCGACAATCATTTGCGGATGTGGGAGCAACGGCAGCAGAAGTGTTGCAACTAAAAGAGTTTACCATTGGAAAGAGCTGTTTACCGGAAATGACCGATACATTACAATAGAAGTAATACACTTCCGAGAACTGTTTGCGTTAGCTGAATGGAGTTCATTGTATGCAGAAAACCAAGGAGGTTCTTACCTATCATTTTGTTGGGGTTGGTGGCATCGGTATGAGTGCCCTTGCCCAAGTCATAAAAGCTCAAGGACATAGCGTTAGTGGTTCCGATCGAAGTAATGACAGAGGTTGGACACCAGAAATATTTCGTAAACTGCAGCAGCAAGATATTAAACTCTACCCCCAAGATGGTTCGGGCATATCCGATGCAACAGATTGTGTTGTCATATCAACTGCCATAGAGGAGGATAACAGAGATCAGAAAAGAGCCAGAGAGAAGGGCGTAAAGATTGTAAAAAGGTCTGATTTACTCAGTACGTTGTTTAACCAGAATCGTGGAATCGCAGTTGGTGGGAGCAATGGTAAGACAAGTGTTTGCGGTATGGTGGGATGGATACTCAGTGCAGCCGGGTATGACCCTACCGTTGTAGGAGGAGGTTACCTAAAAAACTATAGTACCGATACCTCTTTGGGGAATGCCAGATTTGGCAGATCAGGGAGCGTTGTGATTGAGGCAGACGAAAGCGATGGGAGCCTCGTTAGATATGAACCAAAGGTTTCTGTAATTACGGATATATCCAAAGATCATAAGACGGTGGATGAATTAAAGAAGCTTTTTTGTGAGTTTTCCGAGAACACTTCTGAAGTGATAATTATTCATGAGAAATGTGCAGATATGATAGAAATTCGTGGTAAAAACAAGAAACGTATTACGTATGGAGAGAGTAATCAAGCGGATGTACGAGCGTCTCATGTTTCATGCAGTTCTACAGGTTCAAGATTTGAGGTAGATGGGAACCAATTTGAGATACATGTTCCGGGTTCGTATAACGTGTTAAATGCTCTCGCCTCGATAGCCGTGGCGAGAAATGAAGGGGTTCCAGATGTTGAGATAGGGAGGGTATTACGTTTATTTAAGGGGGTTCAGAGGAGAATGGATTTGGTTGGCCAAAAAAATGGGATAACCGTCATAGATGACTATGCACACAATCCAAAGAAAATCGAAATGGCCATTCATGCAGCCAGATTGTATAGTAAGCGCCTGATCGTCATCTTTCAACCACATGGCTATGCCCCAACAAAGTTTTTGAGAGATGATCTTGTATCAACCTTCAAAACAGCCCTTTTGCCTACCGATATTTTGTACATGCCGGAGATCTTTTATTCGGGTGGCACGGCAGACAAAACAGTATCTTCGAAGGATATCATTGATGATTTAAGGGGTGAAGGATTGGATGCGCTCTTCTTCCCAAACAGGGAACAGATCATCGTCGATATTCGACAAAAGGTGTACTCAGGCAATACAGTATTGGTTATGGGTGCAAGAGATGACTCTTTAACGGATTTTTGCCACTCTTTATTAGGTGAGATAGAGAAAGGTGTTCTCGTTTGAAGGCGGGAACTATCGGTTTAGTAAGAAGGTGTATTGCTGATTAAGTACAAGAGAAATAGTTGGCTTTTATGTTGAAGACATGATAGATTTAAATATTCATCTGTTACATGATCTTATAAACCAGTAACTTTTTATAAGGGGGGAGTAAAAATGAGTTATAAAAACGTTTTAAGGTCGACTGTACCATTACTGCTCGTTTCAGCTTTTTGGGCATCGTCCCTTTTTGCACACTGCGAAATCCCCTGCGGAATCTACGATGACAAGATGCGTATCGATATGATGGAAGAGTACATCGTCACTATTGAGAAATCGATGAACAAAATCAAAGAGCTTGCTGATGCAGACCAAATGAACCACAACCAAATGGTGCGCTGGGTAACCAACAAGGAAGAGCATGCCAATCGACTCCAGCACATTATCACGCAATATTTCATGACACAGCGGATAAAACCGGTTGATCAAAAAGATGAAGCAGCTGTCAAAATGTACCAACAACAATTGACCCTTCTCCATCTCATGCTTGTTCATGCAATGAAGTGTAAACAGACAACCGAACAAGAGCATATTCAGAAACTGAGAGATTTAATGGGACAATTTTATCAGGCCTATTTCGTGGAGAAAGATAAAGAGCATTTGAAAGAACATAAATAGACTTTCTTACGTTTTTCTCGGTAAAAATCCAACAATGATTGAGTTAGACCATTCATTGATGATAGAAGCAACGGTAGAACCTGATTATTTTCGGTTTTATTCAGCAGACTGAGAAGGTTTTACTGGAATAGGACACTAAATTGATGATTGCATTTACAAGGCCAAATGGGGAATGAAAGAGCATATTAAACTGTAGAAAGAAAAGGATTTTCCAATCCCACCGAAGAGTAATATCCAGAAATAATTATAAAGCATAAAGACAAACTGATAGTTACTTAAATATCAATAAACAGTTTCATTAAAACAGAATGTAACATGTAGTAGGTATCATTTATCCGATTAACAAACTTCTCCTTGCCTTTAACCTCAGCTTCTATCTACTTCCTGATTAGTTATTTGTTATTCCTATAATCGTAATTCCCAAATCTTCATTCTTCTCACCTACTGCAAATTGTTAACACTTTACCTTGCTTTTGATTACCCTCACTTCAAATATCTTCCTGAAGAGAATACGATCAGTAAGTAAGTGATTTATTCCTTTATTATATTTGTGCCAAAAAATAACAATAAGATGATTCCTTATCACAAAGAAATAGCGAAAGGAACATTAAGATTTATTATTAGGCTGTCTGGATTAACATTGGATGAATTTAAAAGTTTATTATAATTTCTTAAAATTTGGACGTTCTTTTCCAGACAAAGCAGATAAAATTTCTCTTTTTTCTTTTCTTAGCTTTAACATCAACATTTATCTGAGCAAACCTGCATCTCATGTCTTTTATGTTGTAAAACAACACCATACTTTTATAATGACTGATAGTAAAAGGAACTATAATTTCCTTGTTACACTTTACACATATATACAATTGATCTTTTTTTATCCAATACGAGGACTTTTCACTTTATCTGAATGTAAGAGAGTATTTGATTATGGCAAAGGAGTTTAATAATGTTTGATCTAGCAGATTACATATCAAAGGTAAAAATTAATGAATTTTGCCAGAGAAACCATATTATTAAACTTGCAATCTATGGTTCCGCCCTGCGAGACGATTTTAAATCTGATAGCGATATTGATATTCTGGTTGAATTTGAAGCTAAACATATTCCTGGCCTGATGGATATTGCGGGAATGGAAGTCGAATTGACTGAAATGGTGGGCCGTAAGGTTGATTTGCGCACACCAGGAGAACTCAGTAGATATTTCAGAGATGACGTTCTTTCAAAAGCGAGGATAGAATATGCTGTATGAGGATAAAATCCGCCTACAGCATATCCTTGAAGAAGCAAGAGAAGCTTGTAAATACGTAGAGGGCTATTCCATAGATGATTTTCACAAAGATGGCAAGACCGCAAGGGCTATAATTCGCTCCATTGAAGTTATTGGTGAGGCTGCATCTAAATTATCCAAAGAATACAGAATCAAACATCCGGAAATCCCTTGGATTAAAATTATTGGAATGCGCAACCATCTAATCCATGTCTATTTTGATATCGACTATGATACCGTTTGGAAGACTGTCCAGAACAATATTCCTGATTTGATCAAAATGGTAAAAAAATTATTAGAAGAAAATTAATAAACAACAAGGAACATTTTCCTGATTTTTAATTATCTTCTTTTGTACGTTGTCTATTATCAACTGTTTTCCTTCTTTTCTTCCCATCTACCCTGTCCAAATTAATCATTCGTAAGTAGCAATTCCCAAATCGTCAATATTTGTGCCTCTGCCTTTCGTATTGTCTCCTATATTTTCCAGTTTTCCTTTGTGCTCTTGGTGCCTTTGCGGTGAATAATATTTTATATTGTAAAACACCCACACTCTTTTATAATAACTTTAGTATCGCAATTTTCTATATTACTTCAACATTGTCCGGTTAGGTTTTTGCAAGGGCGGCTTTTGTCATACCCGAATGCTTCCCCGTTTTCACGAGGACAAGCTTATCGGGTATCCAGAGGTTCATTCATCCTAGATTCACGCTAAAAACATGCGGGAATGACAGTTTTGGGACTATATAAATAATACATGCAAAAACCTAACCGGACACTACTATTATTACTTAGTTTTTTTGCAGCAAAAGAGCTATAGTTCAGTTACAATCCACTTTTACCATATTTTAAATATCTTCAAACAAGATGGTCTTACCTGTCTATACAAGTAAGATTTTCACATACATTTAAAGCTGTATCTATTTTCCTTAAAGGCTTAATCACTAATTAAGGTTTGAACCTATTCTTCAGCTATTCTTCCGGAAGTTTTTCTTAAAAGTATTTTCTTTTTCAAAAAAGGTATGCAGTCAAGGAGAGATTTGACCCTGAACCTTCTGAACCTTCTCTATGGGATGGTAACAAGCGGAATATCTCCCGTCTGGGCCGCTTTAAAAGAGAGACCCGGAGTAAATCTTTTAAGAGACCTGTCCGGTAAAACAATGCAGCGTATTAAAGAAAGCGTCAGAGAGGTAAAGCAACAGGGAGATATTGTAGTGGTTTCTATACATTGGGGAGATAATTGGGGGTACGAAATCCCTTCTGAACAGAGAGGATTTGCCCATGGACTTATTGATGGAATGGATGTTGATGTAATTCACGGACATTCATCACACCATGTTAAAGGGTTAGAAGTTTATAAAGATAAACTGATTATCTATGGCTATGGCGACTTTCTCAATGACTACGAGGGAATCGGAAGCTATGAAAGTTATAGAAGTGAACTGAGCCTGATGTATTTTGCAGATGTGGAACCGTTAACGGGTAAACGCATCCGACTGCAAATGACACCAACACAGATTAAGAATTTTAAAATAATCCGGGCTTCAAGATCAGATGCACTATGGCTGAGAGATACCTTGAATAGAGAAGGCAAACAGTTTGGGACTCATGTAACATTGAACGAAAATTACACTTTAACACTGCAATGGAATTAAATATTTTGACAGATAAATGTGGTATAATTAAGTAATATTTACGACATATTTATTACGCTTTTCAAAAAATTATCTAGAGGTGAACCATTATGATAAATCGACGTAATTTTCTTAAATCATTAGCAGCCCTGACCGCAGGCCTTCTTTTGCCTGGATGCGGTCAGAATCTATCAACAGACAAAGAGAAATCGTCCGGTGATCTTCTGGGCGAACTACTGCCTACCCGAGTACTTGGGCGTACCGGCGAGGCAGTTACCATGCTTGGCCTTGGAGGCTGGCACATCGGGCGGATGAACAAACGTGACGCACAGGCCACAATAGAAGCCGCCCTTGAAGGAGGGGTGCGGTTCTTCGACACCGCAGAATCATACCAATCGGGCGATAGTGAAAGATATATCGGAGAATTTCTTACCCCAAAATATCGTGATGCTGTGTATATCATGACTAAATCCACTGCCAAAGATGCCAAAACTGCCCTTAAACATCTCGAAGGGTCTTTACGCCGCATGGAGACAGATTATCTTGATCTCTGGCAGGTTCATGCCCTGAACAGCCCGGAGGATACTGATGAGCGCATGCAAAATGGCGTGTTTGATGTCATGATGGAGGCAAAGAAATCCGGCAAGACTCGCCATATCGGTTTTACCGGACATACTATGCCCTCGTCGCATCTGCGCGTACTCGAAAAAACAGATATCTTTGATATCTGTCAGATGCCCGTAAATTTAGCAGATCCGAGTTATGAGAGTTTTATAGAAAATGTAATGCCTCAATTAGTTGAACGCAAGATCGGGGTAGTGGCAATGAAGACACTTGCCAACGGAGGATTCTTTGGGGGATCTGAACATGGGCAGCACGGGAATAAACCAAAAGTCGTACCAAATGTTGTAAGTATCCGTGAAGCCCTTCACTTCGCCTGGTCTCTTCCGGTGAGTGTCCTTATCACCGGCCCTGATAATCCAGAGCATATGAAGGAGAAAATAGCACTGGCTCGATCCTTTATCGGTATGGATGAAGCAGAGCGCCAGGCATTGGTGGCGAAGGTTGCCGACATGGCAGGCAGGGATGTGGAGTTCTATAAAGCATAGATTTTCCCATACACGGGCGGTCTTATAGTTACAATTAGCAAAACCAATCAAGTCATATTAACCATTAGTGCCCCAAAAGATGTATCCGTAAACAGAGAAGAAGTGTATATGAAATATAGTTCGGTACGAAGGGAAAAGTAATGAAGCGAAATTGGTTGCCACAAGCCATTGCAGGTGGAATGCTTTTATGGGCATTATATCCCGGCAATCCATCTGGTTATTATACCCTGCTTCACTGGGTTTGCTGCGGAACACTCATCTACCTGGCCTATAAAGCCGTAAGTCTAAAAAGACAAATATGGGTATGGATATTAGTGATCATGGCCCTGGTTTACAACCCAATATTTAGATTGCACCTGAGGGAGCTATGGTTTACCGTCAATCTTATCACTGCTGGAATTGTAGTTGTATCAATTTTTCCCTTAAAGATTAGGGATAAACAATGAAAACTTGATGTTTAAGTTTCCTTTCCTTTCAGCCCTTTCTTGCCTCTTTTCTTCTTTCGTCTTTTAACCTATATTTTAGTCTTTCTCTGCGTTCTCTGTGTCTTTGTGTGAGTAATGTCTTTTGCATTTAACTTCAGTGATTTTCCGTGTATTTCCGTGGTTAATGTCTCTTTTCTACTTTTGCTCTTGACATCAGCTTTCCTTTGCGCTTTCTGCGTCTTCTTGTCCTCGGTGCATTTTGTCCGGGGAGCGGTGAACAGTCTTTTGTCTTGCAAAACAACCCCACTCTTTTATAATATTCAAGTAAGTAAAGCAGTTACAATACACTTTTTACCACATTCTTATATATTGCCGAAGAGTTGTCATTTTTACCCGACTATTTGTTTGGCGGGCCCTGCCAGATCGGGAATCTAACTTTTCTGCTTAAATATACATATCGACTTATACTTTGTTTATACGAGTAAGATTTTTCACATACATTTAAAGCGGTATCTATTTTCTTAAAAGATTAATCACTAATCAAGGTTTTAACCTATTCTACAGCTATTCTTCTGGAAGTTTTTCTTAAAAGTATTTTCTTTTTGAAAAAAGTTATGCAGTCAAGGGGAGATCTGACCCTTTACCACACACCAAAAAGCAAAAAACCCAAAATAGTTATACAGAACGAAGATAAAATGGTTGTAGCTTAAATATACCAATATGCAGCATGGTTTACGAAAGAAGAAATGATTCTGGGGTAATTAATTAGTTCTTTAATTCCTTAATACTTAAATTCTTCAATCGCAAATCGTCAATCTACATGTCTCTATCCTCTGTGATTCTCCGTGCTATAACCTCGGCGCTTTTTGTCCGGGGAGCTCGGCGGTGAATCTTACCTTTTGTCTTGTAAAACAACCCCGCTCTTTTATAATATTTAGTCAGTAAAGCAGTTACAGACCACTTTTACCATATTTTAAATGTCTTCAAACTAGATAGTATTACCTGTTTATACAAGTAAGATTTTCACATACATTTAAAGCTGTATATATTTTCTTTCAAGGCTTAATTACTAATCAAGGTTTTAACCTATTCTACAGCTATTCTTCCGGAAGTTTTTCTTAAAAGTATTTTCTTTTTTATAAACAGTTATGCAGTCAAGGAGAGATTTGATAATCATATAGTAGGCACCTTCAAGTTAACAATATATCATAAAGTTGATATTAAATTATTGTTAACCATTTTTTAAGGAGGAGCCATAATGAGTTATTATGTCGGAATAGATTTACATTCAGATAACAACTTCATCGGAATTCTCGACAAGAAAGATTGTAGGATTCTGAGTAAAAGGTTGCCGAATGATTTGGACATGGTATTAAACACATTGAAGCCATTCAAGAGAAAGATAAAAGGTGTAGTGGTAGAGTCTACATACAATTGGTATTGGCTGGTAGATGGATTAATGAACAAAAAATACAAAGTACACCTTGCCAATCCCGCCGGGATGGAGCAGTATTCCGGGATGAAATATACTGACGACAAATGGGATTCATTCTGGTTGGCTCATATGTTAAGATTGGGAATTTTACCCGAAGGATATATCTATCCGAAAGAGATCCGTCCAATAAGAGACTTACTGAGAAAACGTATGATGTTGGTACAACATAGAACTGCCTATGTCTTAAGCCTGCAAAGTATGGTTAACCGTAATACCGGGCAAAAGCTGAGATCAAAGGAGACAAATAAACTAGGTGAGGGAGAGTTGAATAGATTGTTTTCAGATAGACACCTGGTAATGTCAGCACAAAGTAACTGTGAAGTAATAGAGTTTTTAAATGGCCAGATAGATGCGATAGAAAAGAGAGTGATAGAAGAGGTAAAGTTGCGATACCCATTTGAGAAATTGTTAACAGTGCCAGGTATAGGCGACATACTTGGTATAACCATAATGCTTGAGTCTGGGGACATGAATCGATTTCAGGCGGTATCAAATTATTCATCATACTGTAGATGTGTATCATCGAAAAAAGTATCCAATGGTAAGAAGAAAGGCGAGAACAACAAAAAGAACGGAAATAAGTATTTAGCATGGGCGTATGTAGAAGCGGCTAACTTCATGAGACGCTACTGTCCGCAAGCCAGGAGCTGGCATCAACGCAAGGTGTCTAAAACAAATCAGATCTTAGCAACAAAAGCGCTAAGTAACAAGATAGCCAGGGCGTGTTACTTTATCATAAAAGACCAAACAGCTTTTGATTCTGAAATGTTATTTAAGTAATGATGTGGGTGGAGCGGGGAACCGGTATTGAATTTTATGGTTATCAAGCCAAAAACAAATGGAAGCCGCTTCATCCACAATAAAAGGAGCAACAATGTAAAGCTATTATGAGATGGGACAGTGAACCGGTAAAGGGGTTGGTAGCCAATCCACTAGATTTGATTGGAAAGCTGTTCCATCGATAAAGACAAAAAAGGTTGAAAAAATTTTTAATTACAATTCTGCCTATGCTGTGAGCCACGAGGGTTTGGACAGAGAGCCATAAGATTTGTAAAAATCAATTGGACACATGCATGGAACCGAGGATTTTCTGGGGCATGAATTTGCCAGGGGCAACGAGTCTACTTCCAAAAGGATAAACTCAAACGCAAGCCTTGAACCGGATGGGTGACTGGAGCGGAATAGTAATCCGTAACTAAAAACATTGAAAATCAGGGTGTAGATAATGTGTTAAAGTTTTGAAAACTTTGAATGGTTATAGATAACATTGATTAAATTGTAGTAGATTGAGTTTGTCGCTTTTGTTGACTAACGGAAATTTAAAAGAGAGAGGGCTACGCAAAATGCATAGCCTTCCCCCATCCGTATAGTCACTCGCATGGCGCTCGGGTCGCTCTCCAGCGTTGCCCTATCCTCCAGCGAGTAATACAAAGTATAACAAGTATTATCTTTGTATAAAACAAAATATTAAACTCAACCTCAATCTAAAATCTCTGTTATTATCAAAATTGATAACGCGAAAAATATTTATTTATTTCGTGTAAGGGAGAATTTTTTGCTTGACAGGAGCCTACTAATGGGTGACCCCAAACAAAATGTTTGACCCCAAAATATCATTCTAAATATCTTCAAAAAGATAGTCTTATTCGTTTATACGAGTAAGATTTTCACATAAAGTTACAATCTCGAACGGTCTGTAGTTACTATTAATTAGCAACCTAATTATGTCAACTTAGCAAACCTAAACCTTTGCTTTTTCATTATTATAATATGGAATTAACTGATAGGAATTATTTGAGGTTACAATTTTGGAACAAGGTATATCAGAAAAATGCAACCGAGTTTCAGAGTTTTTTTGAAGATATAATGCAAAAGGCATTTTCTGATTTCAAAAAAATAAGACCTTATGGAAATGAAGGTGATAGAGGTAATGATGGCTATAGGCCTAGCGAAGGAGCTTATTATCAAGCCTATGCCCCTAAAAATCCGAATGAAAAGGAGGCAGAAGCGGCTCGAAAGCTCAAAAATGATTTTGAGAACCTAAAGATGTACTGGGATCAGATATCAAAAATAAAATCGTTTTATTTTGTATTTAATGATAAAGGGGCTGGAGTAAGTATTAAGCTTGAAAACGCTTTAGCAGAATTAAAAGACAACAATGAAAATATTGAGTTCGAAATGCTCCTTCCAAAAGATTTAGAGAACACTTTTCTTAAATTAGGAAAAGATGAATTATTGGCTTTGGGATTTGATGTTGATTCTACTAAAGCTTTGCAGATAGCACGAGAGAATTTGGACAAATTGGAAATAGAGCTAGATCGAGATAATGGAAATTTTATACTGAAAACACTAGAAAACATTAAGCAAAGTATTATGGGCTTACAAGATGAAGGTTTGGAGTTGAACTATGAGATAATAGAAGCTAAAGCACTGCGAAGTCTGGAAAGAACAAAAGAAGCAAAAAAGAAATATGAGAACCTTTGCATAAGATATCCCAAAGACCCGCTGGCTTTCTTATGTCTCGCTGAAATTCATCTAAACAACGAAGATTATGAGAAAAACAAGGAACTCTTAGAACAGGCTGAAGAAATAGATAACAATCACTGGCTTTTAGAAACGCAAAGACTAGTCCGAGAGTATCAACTCGGCAATCAAATTGATGTTTCAAAGATTAATGAACAGGCTTTTCCAAGTGATCCCAGAGTAAAATCTAACTTTTACCGCATATATTCCTTATTTCTTGAAATGTCAGGTAATCACACAAAAGCTTTGAGTTTTATTGAGAGGGCAATACATCTAAATCCTGAAAAATTTACTTGTTATGATAACAAGTTATCTATTTTAGAAAGTAACATGTTCTCTCAGAATGAAGACAAAAAGAAATTAGAAGTGGCTGTAGAAGGTTTTATGGCTGAGATTGAAGAAGTAGCGCAAAAAGTTTCTGTATGGGGAGTATTAGGTCCAAGAAGTCAAGCCTTAATCAACTTCAGAAAACTTAGTGTTGCTCGTGTTCAAGAAAATGATCAGGAGTTTATAACACTTTCAAAAGAAAATATTGATCTACTTTTGCAATGTTATTTTGATCAATTGATAGACAAATTACTTGTCAATCTCCTGATGTTTATTGAATTGTTCCCAGAAGATTTTGAGAAATTATTACGGTACCTACAAGAAGCCGAAAAAACAATTTCAGATGTCTTGGCAAAGGCTATCGTTTTCCAATTCATTGCGAGGAAAACTCTTTTTACTGAGGGGAAAAGTTTCTTTGTTGCTACTAAGAAGGAGGGCATTCTCGCTTTCATAGAAAATTTAGAAAACAAAGAATATAACAAAGTATGGGATTGCCTGAAGGATGACTTGGAATTCGCGGTTGGAATGGCAAATATGGCAAAGGAATATCCTAATTTGCGAAAAATAATAATAGAGAATCTACCAAATGATGGAAGCGTTGATAAAGATAAATTGTTTCTTTTGCTTAATTACGATGAAAAGAATTTCGATGAAGCTTTCGAGTTACTTAAAGGTTTTGATTTATCAAATTTAAGTTACTTTGAATGTAGACCATTTCTTGAAATTGCTCAAGAGAAAAAGGCATGGGAATTTGTAATCAAAATTATAGAAAAACTTTTACAATACGACAATAATAAGCGTGATACTTTACAGTTAAATCTTCAGTTGTTTACGGCAAACCTTAACTTGGAAAGATTTCCAACAGCAATTCAGATAGGAGAAAAAATATTATCTAATAGTGATGAAATGGCACTTTTGGATGATCAGAATAAGGAAAGGCTTCTTGGACAAACAATCGTTGTGAGGATGAAACGTGGTGATTTTTCAGAGGCAAAAACTCTAATTGAGAAATACCCACAATATTCCATAACCTTTGAATTTAAAGTTGGAATAGAGTCGAATGTTTACTTAAAAAACAAAGATGCTCATAAAGCTTTGGAAACTGTCGTGGCAGGAGCAAAAGTCCAAAAAACCCTTAGTCCAGAACAATATGGCAGCCTTTTCATACTTCTAGTTGAAATCGACAACCTGATTGATTTTCCTCTTACTTCAATGGAAAAAGTATGTATTAATAGTTTTGTGAAATTTAAGGATCAGGAGAGATGGTATTTTGTAGGAGATGATAATGAACTTGACGCTACAAAAATCATCTCAACTGAAGAAAAATATTCAGAGCTACTTGATAAAGAAGTCGGAGATAATATCTCATTTGATGACAGATATAGTTCAAGCAAAACAGAATATACTATAGAAAATATTCTGCCCATAGATAAATATGTTTTCTGGCAGTGCAGACATCATGCTGAAAAGTTATCATCCGAACACAGATGGGATAAGTTCAAGAGGATTGAAGTTCCAATGACAGGTGAAAAGATAGACACAAAATATCTCATTGCCTTCCTAGAAGACGAAAAGAAAAAAAGAGGTGACTCTTTTGACCTCTATTGTCAAGGAAATCTTCCTTTAGCATTCCTTGCTGTCATTGAAGGAAGCCTAACAAATGCTATTGGTTGCATAACAAACGAAAATAAGGGATTTATAAATTTTAGTTCTGGAAACACAGATGAAATAAACCAGCAAAAAGAAGTAGCTAAAAGAATAATCTTAGGTGAATCATTCTACATTGACGGTACATCTGCTTTGTTTCTTTCGGAAACTGGATTACTGGAAAAGATTTATGGTTATCTGCCAAATCTAAAAGTTCCTCAATCTGTTATCACTTTGCTATTAGAAATAAAGGAAAAATTTAGATACTATCCTGGACAAACTGGGCATATGGCATATGCACAAGGGCAATTAATATTTTCTTCTGTCGACCATGAAAAAAGAGCAACTATTCAAAGTAAAATTGAAAATAGTATTAGCCTTCTAGAATCTAAGCCAGATAATATCAGTGTTATTTCTAGCGCAAATAAATCAGATAGCTTTTTCGAGCAAAAAATTCTGCCTGAACTTTGTGACTCTTGTGTATTAGCCCAAAATAATAACGTAATTGTGCTTACTGAAGATTTTATATATCTTAAAGTTAACGAAATTGATACTAAGAAAAAGGCACCTGAATATTGCTCTGCATTTGCATTGATATCAGTTCTTTATGAACAAAAGAAGATTGATTTTGAGCAGTATCTGGATTTCTTTGCCTACCTTTCATCCTATCGTTTTAGATTTTTACCTCTTTCTACAGGGGATATAGAAAAGGCTGTGTTTGGCGATGGTACAATCAAAAGAGTACAACCTGAAAATATTCGTAAATTAAATTTTCCACTGACGCTATCTGAAGACTATGGTGTTCCTTTTAAAAATGCATTTAGCGTAGTAGGACTTTTCTTGGTAAAAGTATTAGTTGATAACACTATATTACTAAACATATCAGAGAAAATACTTGTAGAAATTCTTTCTGCCTTTCCAACAGATAAAGACAAGAATGCTCTTGGAAAAATGTTTTTGCGACAATGTGTGCAAACAATAAATAAAACTCACAATTGGATAGCAGTTGGACCCAGTGTGCAAGAAAAAGTAGATGTACTAATGCGGGCTACTGATATTTATGGACCGACAAATAAATTGTGGACGCCCTAATTGAATAAGAATAAATATGGAAAAATAATTCAATCCATGCAATGGCATCATGACTTCATGATATTCCCTTAATACCTGGGCACCTCGGTGTCCACCTCAAGCGACCACTGGTCAATGCCCCCTTTAAGGTTTTTAAGATTGGAAAACCCCTTTCCCTGAAGAAAGTCAATGGCCTTGGCACTTCGGGCGCCATGATGGCAATGCGCGACAATGAGCTTGTCCTTGTGAGATTCCAGCTCTGAAAACCTCTTGGGAATCTCGCGCAGTGGAATCAGAGTTGATCCTTCAATCTTTGCAATCTGATACTCACCCGGTTCACGCACATCCAGAATAAACAGATTGTCGTCGTTCTTTGTCTGAAGGCCTTTCAGCTCTTTGGCAGTAATCTCTTCAATGTCAGCGGACACAGCAGGTGCCTGAGTGGTACCACCACGGATACCACAAAACTGCTCATAGTCGATCAGTTGCGTAATGGTACGGTTATTGCTGCAAAGTGGACACTTGGGATCTTTTTGAATCTTGAGTTCTCGCCACTTCATACCCAGTGCATCAAAGACTAAAAGACGCCCGACGAGTGGCTGCCCCACACCCAGGATCAGCTTAACGGTTTCATTGGCCTGCACCAAACCAATCATCCCGGGCAGGATGCCAATAACGCCGCCTTCTGCGCAACTTGGAACTTCTCCGGGAGGAGGCGGTTCTGGAAACAAGCAGCGATAGCAGGGCCCATCTTTGTGTCCGAACACGGTCGACTGACCCTCAAAGCGGAAAATGCTACCGTAGACATTGATCTTATTAAGTAGCACACTTGCATCATTGACCAGATATCGTGTGGCAAAATTATCGGTACCATCCACGATGTAATCATAACCTTTAAGGATGTCCAGGGCATTTTCCGAGGTTAACTTCGTTTCATGGGTGATGATGTTGACATCCGGATTGATGGCCTTGAGACGCTTCGTGGCGGCTGTGACTTTGGGCTGCCCCACTTCATCGGTTTGGTATAATACCTGTCGTTGCAAGTTACTGAAATCAACCTTATCAAAATCTACAATACCAATGGTACCGATACCAGCAGCGGTGAAATAAAGCCCCAGCGGACAACCAAGCCCACCGGCCCCGATAATTAATACTTTAGCATCAAGTAGCTTTTCCTGACCTTCGACTCCGACTTCTGGCAGAATCAGATGTCGGCTATAACGCTTGATCTGGTCCTGATTCATTTTCATTACATAACCTCCATAATATATAACAAATATGTTCTTAAGTTTATTCTCGCAACTGCGAACATGATACTATAACAGTTTGGTATTGAAATAATAGGGACCCTCCTGCAAAACATGCGGGTAAACCCACCCTAGTATTATAAAATATTGAGCAGTCTTTGTTCATTCTTAAAATATGGAAAATGTGGTCACGTCTTGAACAGTGAATAATGTATTAACGTAAATACCATGATATGATATAGAAAAAAAGAGGGACAGACACTAATTAAATAAAAATAGCTTCTATTTAATAAAATGGTCGCTGTCCTTAGTTTTCCTAGTTTTCGAGAAAACAGATAGGTATTGAAAATAAAGAAAAAGATATCCTGCAAATATTCCTTCCTCTGGCATTCTTTCTCATGCCAGGGTTTTTCCATTCTAAAAAGAGACAAATGACAGCAGTTCCTAAAAACCAACGATAGTAGTAATAAAACATATGTACAAATTATACTTGATCAGAAAAGTAGGTAAAATACCTATTTACTTTTTTTGTGGTCTATTCCTGGTCTAGTCATAATAAACTATTCCACAAATAACTTAGTAGTGTCGTTTAAAAATGTTAAACTATACTATAGCTTTATTTTCCTTTTTTTATAAAATTCCAAATCAAAAAGGGGGGGCTATTCTTTGACTACGAACATTACCTTGTGGGACACCACCACAGGTGATTTTTTTGTACATGGAAGTGAAGTTGCAGTGGTGATTGACCTGAACACCGCCTCCTTAAATGTATTTGAACAGGGAAAGCAGGAGCTCTTAGGAGAGGGTAAACTTATCTATTTTGTTGCAAACAATATGTTCAGTAGCTGTGATGAAAGACGATGGTTTAGATGGAAGATGTACAACAACATAAAGCAACGCTCTGAAAACCTGCAACAGTCAAATGAGGCTCTAATGTGTACGCAAAACGCTCTTAACGGAAAAGCAGAGGAACCCACTCTCGAGGGCCGTTTGGTCTTCGATTGCAAGTTAGCCCTGAATATTGTAACTAAGACCTTGAGTGAAACATAAATATTTGTGACTAAGTGAGACCATAACTGCGTCTGAAGAGAGAAATCGTTTCATCATTACCACACCCTTAAAAGGGGCAATGATCTGATCAAAATGTTCAGATTAAATGTTAATAGAAGCTTCTTCTACTTCTCTTGAACTTTCAGATATTTCACCCTCAGGTTTATCACTTCCGCAGACCGCAAGAAAAAGAATAGACAAAATAATTGAAATTTTTCTCAACATTTAAGATTCTTTTTTGCTTCTGTAATGACGTGATTATTTTTTTCTTCTGTAAGATTTTGCTCCTTTGTATGTTGGCCAGGCGCGAAAAATGTTTTTTTGTAAACGGGATATACCTCGGTCCGCAAATGTGCAAGCATATGATGTCCTTGTCTGACTTCACGTTCATGCCGTAATGCTAATATATCAATAGGCGCAACCACTATCTTTGAGCCAGGACCGGGATCGGCCTGTGCGAGTAATCTGCCATCGAAATCTACAACCATACTCCCTCCCGGCCAAGAATACGCAGGAAAATTGGTTATACTAGCCCCCTGGTTAGATGCGACAACATACGCGACATTTTCCAGAGCGCGACATCGATTTACTACTGTCCACCAATCCATAGGACTGGTTGCTCCCCAGGGATCCATGTAAGCAGAAACCCTAATAAGAACATCAGCGCCGTTAGCACTAATCTGGCGCAATACTTCCGGGAATAGCCAATCGTAACAGACGGCTACTCCAAAGTTCCCTATTGGAGTTTCGGCTACAGGAAAAGGTTCCTCTTCGTATCCTTCTAGATCGTGTGGACTGGTTTGGACTTCCAAAGGTATCCACGGGTTGACCTTACGATATTTTGTTAAAATACCATCAGGCCCTATCATACAAGTTGTATTAAAAACAGCCCCTGGCCATTTTGGGTCTTCTTCCAGAAAGGATCCTGTCTGTATATAGACATCGAGCTTTCGAGCAACTTCAGTATAACGTTCTGTATGTTCATTGGGTATAGGTACCGTCAAATGTTGTCGAAACTCAGCGGCAGAAGAATACATAGGAGCACCGTGGGCAAACTCTGGAAATACCAGAAGTTTCAGTGGTAAAAAAGGTGAATAGCCCTCGATAGCCATGTTTATCATCTCAATCGTCTTATCCACCACACCACTAATTTGATCACGTTTGTTTGGAGTTGGAAAGTCTGTTTGACAAGTTGCTACATTATAACGTAAACTATTCATGTGAAACTCCTTTATCTATTTTGTTATCAGGATAAAAAATATTTACTCGAGCTGACGATACATTTGCAAGCTCAGTGGTCTAGCCATCAATCCAATGGACCCGAAATTTACCCACAAAAGTGTTTTCTCTAATACTAAAAACTAGCAGAGAATTGGGTCAAACCCAATACTGTTCTGCACGGAGATTGATAATGAATTCAATAAGTAGTACCAGAGAAAGCTATTGTACAAATTGGTAATGAAAACACAAGTGGAGATTGAACTATAATTGTGCAGAGAAATGAAGGTGTACCTCTCCCGTGAGATCTTTCAAGGTGAAAGATTCCCCGAGAGGGGCTATTTGATTTTATCTTCGATCCTAATTCCTTCGATATGTTTCATGAGATCATCCATGGTAGCCCATCCTTGAAAGTACAGGTGAATCAAGTCGTTCCATAAGGAGGTAATAACAAAATAGATGAAGCCGAAAAACATCACTTATACTTTACTACTTGGAATAGTAGCGATATATGTTAGTTCTTGCGCAACAAGTGGAACTGAGACTTCATTTCATTCCAGGCATACTGCTCCTGAAAGTGCGACACTAACTGACCGGGAACAACATCAGGACCATGAATATTTCATGAAGCGGGCAATTTTGATGGCAAAAAGAGCGCGAGAGTTTCCATTCGGAGCTGTAATTGTCAGACGTGAGACTGGTGAGATCGTTTCCGAGGGTTTTAATCGGTCACGAAACAGCCCAACCTATCACGGTGAAATCGATGCAATTAACCGTTGCGCAAAAACATACCCTGTGATCAATTGGAAAGAATTGGATTTATACACAACTGCCGAACCTTGTGCCATGTGCCAGAGTGCAATCGAATGGGCCGGAATTTCAAATGTTTATTATGGGAGTTCGATTCCATATTTGAAAATTAACGGATGGTGGCAAATCGATATTCGAGCAGAAGAGGTGGCACGACGCACACCCTTCCGTGAAACTCGTGTTGTCGGCGCTATTTTAGAAGAGGAGTGTAATTTACTGTATAAAAAAGCTTACGGTAGCGAAATCAATAGATAAAATGATTGGATAAATGGGGTAGTTGCTTCTATTATAGAGGTCTTTAAGCCAGGGGCCGAATCTTTTATATTAACAAATGATTCAATCCAGAACAATATTTAAGCACGACGCATAGCATCGGGATATATACAAATGCCGGTAAATATTTCTAGAATGAGACAGGAAAGACGCAAGGGACCTGATCTTTGGGTTAAGGTACTTAGCTGGCTTGCTGTTTTCGGCTGGTTTCTAATGTTTATGGCTCTATTTATCATTGATAGGGCAAAACCGGAATATGAAAACATGTTCACCAAAGCTGCAAACATAGACGTACGTACTACCTGGAACCAGGAATTAATTAACTACCTCTTCTACTTAATGATTTTTGGTCTTTGTTTGAGCATCATTGGACTTGTGATTAATTCCAGAAGACATCATCGTGCAAATGACAGGTTCAGGTTTACGTTGATAATATTAGGAATAATATCTTTTTTTGGTATTATCAAACATCTTTTCCTGTCTTAATACCTGATTGAAAAAATAACAAAACACATTTTGTAAGATAAACCGAGCCTTGCTTAAAAGTAATGAAGACGTAAATATGGAGGCAATGAATCGTGATTGAAATTATGCCGGAAACAGAAGGCAACATCCTTGTCGTTAAGGCAACGGAAAAACTCACGGCCAGAGATTATGAAGAGCTCTTTATTCCAAAGATTAATCAACTAATAGAAGAGTTTCGAAAGGTGAGAGTTGTAGTGTTTTTAGCTGAGAATTTTTCCGGGTGGGAAATTGGTGCTGCATGGGACGATACAAAATTTGGCATACAGCATAGAAATGATTTTGAGAAAATGGCAGTTGTTGGCGGTCCAACGTGGGTGAAATGGGCCACAAAAATCGGCTCCTATTTTATGGAAGGTCAGGTAGCTATTTATGATATCTCAGATTTTCAAAGTGCCGTTGCCTGGGCAAAAGAATAAAGAGTGAAGAGTCGAATCAGACCAGTTGACAAGAACAAAAGTCCCTAATAAATACTTGATAACGTAATTTAGAGTCTTATTTGAAAGGCTTCGCATGACCAAAGAATACGAAACATATTGTGAGATGCAGCGTGACTATCGAAGCTTTGTACAGCTTAACTATGTCCCCTTGCATAAACTTCTCTATACTATAAACGACAATATCTTTGTTCCGTCATTTATGCAGGCTCTACAGATTAATACACCGGAGGCATTTCAACAAATATTGCATGAAGAGCATCCGGGAATCTATTCATTTGATATTCTGAAACCGGATTTTTGTAAGCAATTATTTGAGGAAATTATGTGGTTTGAAGCCTGGTGCGCAAAACAACAAATTACCATACATAGACCAAACAGCATGAATAACTACGGAGCAATTCTGGATGATTTTGGTTTTGACTCTTTTCTTAACTGCCTTATGACGGAATACATTTCACCTCTGTCAACATTACTGTTCAACGATGTTGGAGGAGACTCGCTTGACGAGCACCACGGGTTTGTTGTGGAATATAAAATGGGAAAAGATGTTTCTCTCGGCTTTCATACCGACGATAGTGATGTTACCTTTAACGTGTGTCTTGGAAGAGAATTTACTGATGGAACAATTTATTTTCACGGATTGCGGTGCCGTATGTGCCAGGAATCATTTTCTTCATCAGACGAGTATGTAGAGATTGAACACAAGCTGGGACGTGCCCTATTACATAGAGGTCAACACCGGCATGGTGCAAACGAAATTACCAGTGGCGAGCGTTATAACCTGATCTTGTGGTGTAGAAGCAATCAATATCGGCTACAAGATAACTCCGGAGGATGCCCGGACTGGTGCGGTAGAAAGCTTGTGTGATATAATAATGATAATATACTAAAACCGATTTGGTTTTCGGTTTTGTTGAAAACCAAATCTTGGTTGCAGTTATACTCGCTCCGTTTTTTCTCGGATTATATCCGAAAATCATTATGAAATGAGTATACAAGAGCAGGGCCAGACCTTGAATATTGAATACACTTATCCAACAAAGCAGATCACAAAGATAATAATCAGCAATTTAACATCACACTCCGTGATCCCCTTGTTTTCCAATGGCAGTTTATGTGCGATATACTTGGTAAAGGATGCTGCTATTGGCTTAACTATCAAGTAAAACTATTTTGTTCTTATTATAAAATAACTTAGAATACAATACCAAGTATCTTGGTATTGTATTATGAATAAAGGAAAACTGAGATTGGTATTACACCTTGATCAGTGATAAAGTAAATAGAATTACATCTCGCCACTTGACAAATATTTTACTCCATCTTATTAAAAATTAATTATGGATAAAACACGTTGTGACTGGGGTACTACCAGTCAGCTTTATATTGAATATCATGACAATGAATGGGGGGTACCCGTACATGATGACAGAAAGCTATTTGAGTTTCTCATCCTGGAGGGTGCACAGGCCGGCCTGAGCTGGGAAACTGTTTTGAAGAAAAGGGAAAACTATCGCAAGGCATTTAGCAATTTTGATCCCGTGAAGATATCCCGGTATGGCGACAAGAAAATAGTGGCATTACTGGGAAATAAGGGAATTATTCGGAATAAGCTGAAAATAACATCCGCAATAAATAACGCCAAAAGATTTCTTGAAGTACAGAAGGAATTTGGAACATTTGACACTTATATCTGGCAGTTCGTTGATGGAAGGCCCATCACTAACCGGTATAAGACTATTCGGGAACTCCCGGCTACAACAAAAGTATCTGACGCGATGAGCAAGGATTTGAAAAAAAGGGGGTTCAAATTTGTGGGCTCTACTATTTGTTATGCACATATGCAAGCAACGGGAATGGTTAATGATCATCTAGTGGACTGTTATCGATACAAAGAAATTAAAAACATTTAGCCACGGGATTGAAAAAAGACACTCACCGCAAAGGCGCGAAGAGCGCAAAGGAAAAAGCTTTGGCCACAGATATACACAGAGAAAAGACAGAAAAACAATTAAGGGATTAAAGAATTGCAAAGATTAGTGAAACTTGTAGGCTCTAATAATAACAATTTACAAAACACGTATAGGATTGGGGTAAAAAAATTATGATAGCTATTAAATTTAACAGAACATATGACACCTATGCAGGAATGGTTAACGGTATTTTCCAACACTGTGTGGTTGTCTTTGCAGGAAAACATCCAGGCTCAAAGGATGAAGAAGTGTATAAGAATACGATCTTGACTGCGTTAGATGAATTTACAAAACAGAATAATGATATTTTACAAAAACACAAAGAAGGTATCTTTGCTGAACTGACCAAATATCATGAGGATGGCGCTAACTTAAAAGAAGAGGTAGGTTCTGTTGAAGAGCTTATCAAAATAACAATTAATGCAATGGCAGATGACTTTTGGCGTCATGATCGTCAAACTGATGATTCACAGCGCTGATGTGGTTTACTCAGGCATCTAAAGTGGATCAGGCTTATTAATAAGGAGAAAAATGGAGGATTCGGGTGATTTTATCGTAATAAAAGTTAACGGGCCGGATGCGCAGGGTATAGTTTCATCTTTTACCTCAATACTATCTGAGAATGAGGTAAGAATAGTTGATATAGAACAGATTGTTATACATAATCTCATATTGCTCTCTATGTTATTAGACTTGAGACAAAGTAAAGGAGGTCAAATATCATTACTTAAGGATTTGTTACTTGAGGCGAAAAGACTTAATGTTGATCTTGACTTTAAAGTAGCGTTAAGGGAAGACCAACTGCATTATGACAATAATTTCTTGTACGCGATCACATGCCTGGGAGATAAAATAACAGCGGATGTGCTTGCCAGGGTTTCTAAGGCAATGTATTCTGAAAACGTTAATATAGAAAGAATTAGACAGCTCAGCCAGGGAGAACTTAGCTGTGTTGAGATGATTGTTAACACCGACAAATCAATAAACGTTCGAGATATGACTAGGAAGCTGCTCTCTATAAGCTCCGAATCTGGCGTTGACATAGCCGTTCAAAAAGAGAATATATTTAGAAGATCAAAACGGCTTGTTGTGATGGATATGGACAGCACTCTTATACAGGTTGAAGTTATTGATGAGCTTGCAAAGGCCGTTGGCAGAGGAGACGAAGTCAGCGCTATAACACGCAAGGCAATGAATGGTGAAATAAGTTTTAATGAGTCATTAGATAAGCGTGTGTGGCTTCTGGCAGGTTTAGACGAAGAAGCTCTTGATAAAATTTACCATAACATCCCATTCACTCCAGGCGCTAAAAAATTTATAAAAATATTAAAAAAAATAGGTTATAAAACAGCCGTAATAAGCGGAGGTTTCACGTTTTTTACCGATCGATTAAAAAAAGAACTTGGTCTTGATTATGCATTTGCCAATAATCTTGAAATAAGGAACGGAAAGATAACCGGTAGGGTCACGGGAAGAATTATCAATGGTGAATTTAAGGCAAAAATCTTAGAGGATATAGCAAATAAAGAGGATATCACTCTGGATCAGGTAGTGGCAATTGGCGACGGTGCAAATGATTTACTCATGCTTGACAAGGCAGGTTTAGGTATAGCATTCAACGCTCACAAGGCTGTCAGAGAAAAGGCGGACTATAATATATCACAAAAAAACCTGGACTCGATAATATACCTTCTCGGCATTAGTGAAAAAGAGAAAAACACAATTTAATTATGAATTTCACGTTTGTTACAAGGCGGGAAAGATAAAAGGCATAGCCTGGCTTCAAACCTGACATCTTGATAAAGTCTCTTCCAATTTGATATTCAAATAGAAAAGGCTCAATCCATGTAAGAAAAGTTGGTAGTTATCTGCAGGTAGTAGGTAATATATAAGAATGCCTCCAGGCAAATTGTAAGGTTTTTAAACGCGTTTAAATTTGCAAAGGAAACAAAAAGAGGATTATGAGATGAATAAGAGAGAATTGCTCGAAGCATTGAAAAAGGCTCAATTTGTTGGATCTATAGACGAAACGTCTAAAGAAGATGAGCATCTGGCACATTGGGTTAGCCAGGTTGCCCCTTTGTTAATAGATAGTGATGAACATTATACAACATTTATGAATGCTGCAAGCAAGGCAATGGCTCGTGTGTCTACTGAAGCCACAACCGAGAGTATAAATATAATGAAAAACACAGTAGATAATGCAATTATTGAATTAGAAAGTGAGGCCTGATTTGTGCCTGTTATATCGCTATCACGTTTTGCAGAAGATGAAAAGAAGAAAGGGGTCAGGGGTTAATTGGGATCGGACCAAACCAATGTATTGTATACTAAAACCGATTTGGTTTTTGGCTTTTTAAAACTAAATCTTGGTTGCCTGCCCGACATGTCGTTCAGGCGGGCAGTTATCCCAGGACTGGTAAACGCCGAGGACTTTACTTGCTCAATTTTATACCGGATTTTATCCGAAATCCATTATCAGATGAGTATATCATCTCTTCAATAAACATATCTCTTTCTTCCGGGTTACCCTCGCCAATTTGCGACCCTGTTAAGTGATTTCATCTAATATTTCTTCATCGCCCTCAATGGAATATTTAGTATCGGTTACATAATCGAAATCAGTATTAGCACCTGTCCAGGGGCCGTACGCTGTTTCTTGTGATTCTATCTGATGAGTTTGCGTTGTCTTGTACTTTAACCTTGCTAGCATTAGGGCGTTATCCGACTTTTCTGCCCTCACGATTAAGGCACCCTTAAAATTGCTCCCTTCCCAAACCTTAGAGCTTGGGTTCCTTGGTGTTAGTTTATATATTTTCATTGTCTAGTCTCCTGTATGGGAGTGTTATACCCATCACAAATCTGCAAAATAGATTTAATCAAACCTTTGTTTTTACTTTTAAATAGCCTTATATAATAGCGGAAATACGAATTCAAATCAAATGATTAACTCAAAAGGAACTAAGGTATGTCCATCTGACCGTGCACATTCAGAAGGATTGTGGTTGATTAGGTTAGCCCTTACTTATAAACTCTCCTTGTTCATCCGGTATATATTCTAAGTTCCAATCCAAGTTGCATTAGCACCTTAAATTTTGTAGAAAACGAGAAAATGTTACTAGTCCACAGAATAGGGATCTTTCACTTTAGCACTCATATAAACTCCTTCTAGATGTTTTTTATGATTGACATTAAACCTGTTTTTTATAATAGTATAGTGATACTATCAGTATATACTATGGAGGTGTTTACCATGTCAAAACTACTATCATTGAAAATAAGAGACGATGTATTCCTTGAAGTTGAGAAAATAACTAAAAAAAAGAAGATACCAAGAAACGCATATATCAACAAAGCTTTAGCGTTTTATAATGATCTCAACAAAAGGAAAGATTTGAAAGAACAACTACAACAAGAATCAAAGAGGGTAAAAAATAATTCACTGGAAATACTGGATGAGTTCGAAAAATTTGAGGATGAACTTATTGAATGAAAATTAAAAAATTTCATCTCTATTTAGCCGATTTAAATCCAAAATATGGTACTGAGCCAGGTAAAGTACGACCAGTAGTTGTTGTACAAACCAATCTCTTAAACAACGTACACCCTAGCACAATTGTTTGCCCCATAACCTCTAAAATATCAAAAGAAACTTCTATTTTAAGAATTCATCTTTCCAAGAAAGAAACAAATTCAGAAAGACTTTCTGATATAATTGTTGATCAGATACGCGCAATAGATAATAAAAGATTCATTAAGCATATTGGAGAATTAAATAAAAATCACAAAATAGCGCTTTTGGAGAATCTCAAAATTCTCATTTTGGAATAAACGAATTTTGAGGATAAAACCTGATCTATTGACAAATGATTCTATCCATCATGTCTGCTTCTGATAGAAAAGAGACCCGGCAAACTAATCATCACCTGCCCGGATGAATCCGTTCACCAGCCCGACACACATTCAGGCGGGGACAGAGGCAAATTATAATTCAAATCAATCCTTGTTCAAGATGAAAAAAGATATAAATTTGGAGGCAATGAATCATGATTGAAATTATGCCGGAAACCGAAGGCAACATCCTTGTCGTTAAAGCTACGGAAAAGCTCACTGCTAGGGATTTTGAAGATGTCTTTATTCCAGAGATTGATTAACTGATAGAAGAGTATCGAAAGGTGAGAGTTGTAGTGTTTTTAGCTGAGAATTTTTCTGGATGGGAAATTGGCGCTGCATGGGACGATGCGAAGTTTGGCATTCAGCATAGAAATGATTTTGAGAAAATGGCAGTTGTTGGTGGTTCAAAGTGGGTGAAATGGGCCACAAAAATCGGCTCCTATTTTATGGAAGGTCAGGTAGCTGTTTATGATATATCAGATTTTAAAAGTGCCGTTGCCTGGGTAAAAGAGTAACGATGAAGAGAGAATTCGGAGAGAAATACGCCTCAATTACGGATGTTAGTTTTACCACAAAATACCGGGCAAGTTGCTACTGCAATGCGGTAGAATACGAAGTAGGGTCTGATCCTGTCGATGCAAAAATTTGCCACTGCTTAGCGTGCCAGAAATTACATGGTGCTCCTATGCAGTGGGCAGCGATATTTCACAAACATGACGTTAGAATAACAAAAGGGATGGAGCACCTGCACTTTTATAACAGTGAGCGCAACAAACATGAGAGGATTCTTCCCTGCAAAGTTAGCTGTGTGTGCTGCGGCACACTCATTGCGGATGAAGGTCGCAAAATGTGGCTTGCGTTTCCATCCCTCTTCAATTTTGGAGGGACATCAAAAGTTCCCGAGAAATTCAGACCAACCTGTCATATTTTCTACGGTATGCGTGTCTTCGACATCGATGATGAATTACCTAAATGGTCGGGCCACAAAAACAGATCACAAAAATTGTAATCAGCCAAATTGAGGGCAAGCCCAGGGACTGGTATTAATTACAAGTTATTCATTCACTAAAGGTCTCCCGTTATTTTGCCGTTATACCTCAAAACGAGTATGATTAGTATGAAGCTGTATAACCGTATGATAATAATAGGCACCCTGTTGGTAGGTCTCCTTGGATGTGATAAATCATTGGACCGAGAAGAACATAGATTTGAAACCGGAGACCTGCTCGTCAACCGGCCATATCTTACTTGGAACTTTGGTGACGGAAATGTGCGAATAGAAAGATATTTTTTTCTTCCAATGGGAACTCAAGCACTCGAGCGGATGGATCAATCGTGGGGAGGCAGTGGACCCTTATCGAGTTTCTCTGATATACGAATTGTGAAGGAAAATGACAGGATCGCGATTATCCTTGGCGGATATGTTTATCGTAGGGCAATCCGAAAAGGAGGCCATTTCTGGCATCGTTGGTCTTTTTACGATAGACACGGAATACCGGCTTACTTCGATGCGCTAAAGAAATTTAATCTTATAAACGCCAGGGCAGACATGATGCAAGACCTTGTCCTAAGTGAATTGGATACGCACTATGTAGTCAAACAAGTGGATCTCGCAAATAACACTATCTTGCTTTCTCGAAAATCATACAATGAATCGCTACCCACAGAATTAGTTTTTTCTCAACACATGTGGGACTCGCCATTCTCCTTTGACTTACTTAAAACACTTAAACGAAACCCGCAGATATGCGTTCCCGGGTTTCAAGACGACGTTGTGGTATCGGTTCGTTCTGTAATCGTTGATATGCCTTCTTCACGTATTCAAAAGAATTGGAACAGAATGAGCTTTGATGAAGTCATGACGTTACCCGGAGCTGAAGTTGTCTTGAGGCGCAGCACTCCGGTATCAGTAGAGAAAGAATCAATTGTTAATTATAGTTCCGAGCCTATTAGTCCTTCAGGTCATCAACCCTCGTTAAGCATTCGTGGTCTATGGGATCATTCAGTATCAGGACACATTGTGGTTTTGATGCATAATAATCCACAAATCGTTCGTGCTGACCCGTGGATAGTTAAGTTAGGGAAAGATTATAACTACTTACGACGATTTGCTGGTACAAGCGAGCAAACACTTTACGTTATATTAAGATTTGATGTGTTATCTAAAAAGCAGTATAACCATTAAATTGAGCCGACGTGTATACGCGCAGCTCATTCAGGCCGATATTCATACATAAAGGACTATCATATTAATATCATCATCATGGAAATTTGTGGAGTAAATAATCAATGGATGACAAGGCAGTAAGAAAGGAGTTAATTGAACTGTTAAAAGGTGGCCAGGCGCATTATACTTTGGAAGAAGTGCTGAAAGGTATTACACTAGAACTGTGTAATAAAAGTCCTCAAAAAGGAATACGTTCTGTATACGAAGAGCTCGAACACATGCGCCTTGCTCAGGAAGATATTTTGAGATACACACTGGATCCCTCATGGGAATCTCCAGAATGGCCGGATGAATTCTGGCCATCGGAGAATGATGAAGTGACTGAAAAAATTCTGGAAAGTACAGTTTCCGGGTTTTTCAGTGATCTGGATGAAATAATTGCTTTGGTAAAAAATCCTGAAATTGACTTAACGTCACAAATCCCTCATGGAGAAGGCCACACGTATCTGAGAGAAATACTGCTTGTTGCAGATCATAATGCATACCATCTGGGAAAAATCGTTCGGACGTTAACACAGCTGGGTGAATAATAGAAACGGTATAAATTTCTCTATCAGATGACAATCATTCTTTTAATCCTCATATTAATCATTGCAGGCCTGATTGCTGCCTGTATAAAAACAAAAGGCACAACGAGAAAGATATCGTTAACACTGTTGTGCATAGTTCTCCTTATACCCTTATGCCTTATTCTCCTTATAAAACCGTCCCAACAGGGCAAGATATTTCCCCGTTGGGGAAAAATCTCTTTACTGTTTTCGGAACCGGCTGATCTTTGGATACCACTCGTAAAAGCACCTCTCAATAAAAATATACATGAATACGTCTTTCCCCTTTCTCATACATATGTTGGACACTATAATATTGAGATTCTTTTTTTAGAAAAAAAGATTAATGTTTGGAAAATAGATAAAAGCGATATAAGTATGTCTGTCTCTTTTTACGATAGTGAGACACTCCTGTTCTCAAAGATATCATCCTATGTGGGTGGGTTCAAGGGATCGCAAGGGAGCGGGCTTACTTTCATAAGATATTCACTACCGGAGGATTTACCAATAAACAGAAAGCTAAATGCTGAAATTGAAATAACGGGAAATATCAATGATTTTATGAGTAAATACGGAGATGCTCAAATAGTAATTAAAAAAGGTTCTGACCTATAAACAGGGTCAATTATTCAAAAATAACTAATTAGTTTCTGTTGCGGAAAGCCAGTTTATTTGTGATTTTCATCTGACTTTATATTTCTAAAACTTCATCGTGAAATACTAATACCAAAATTGTTTTCTTTTTTGGATTTATGCTTCGAAAGGAAGTATGATTTATAATTTTCTTCAACATATTTACATACCTCTCCTATACCTTTTCCCTGTTTATTACCAATTCAGATTAAACAAAATTGTTTTGATGATTATTGTGCCAACTTAACCAAGTTGTGAGAAAAGATCGCCATTCCTATGGAGGCGGAAAAACTCTTAAATCCCTGATAATAGCACCTCATGAGACGAAAACCTCGTTTTAAGACCGAGATCGATCCCTCAATCCCTGCTCGAAAACTTTGCCACGGTTGAAGCAATTCTTTGCCCCAATCTGACACCCTTTTGGGTATAGCAAGTATCTTTACCTTTTTTTCATGCTTCTTCATCTCTTTTACTTCTGACCGAAACCCTTTATCCCCTGCCAATACTTCCGGATATTTACCAAACTGCTTTTTATGTCTTTCCAGTACCTCTTTCACATGTTCATTGTCCTGACGTTGCTTCTCCATCACTTCATAGTCTGTGATAAATTTGTCTTTCGTCTGGCATATGAGCACCTTATGGCCAAACTCCACCCTCTTGTTCCTCTTGCCTCGTTTAATCAATTCCGCATGTTGCTCAAATATACTAAACGTACGTTCACTCGCTGGAACAGTTTCACCATTGAGCACAACCCGTTTCGAAACATCTACTATCGTCTTAACCGCTTCCAGATAAGATTCTATTTCTACCCCAATTGCTGATAATACAAGGTCTCTAAACTTTCTCACTTTGCAACAAAACTCTTCTGCTATCCCTAAAATCCTTTCCACCGCATTTATGAGGTCTCGAAATACCCTCCGTACTTTCCGCTTACGACTCTTGGATTTACTACTCACGTAACGGGTTATAAACAAATAATAACCTTTCACCTTCCTGTCGTGAAAACGATGGTTACAGACGCTTCTTTTATGCTTGCGTACCTGTGCTAAAAGCCTCTTGAGCACTCGATAACCATCCCATAACAATGACGAATCTGTAGGATAATGTATGTTAGATTCTACTACTGTCGTATCTACCCGAAGCTCTTTTGGATCCAATTGATTATTGTCTGTAGCATAGCTTCCCAATGAGTTATTGATCTTCTTCCATGTCTGAGGTTCTATCGCTTTGAAACACTTACATAAAAAACTGTAATCCATCACCGGACGGTTACCCAATCGGATGAAGTCCTTTAAGAAACTGCTCTCTGACACCCTGACAATGGTTTCTCTCCAGCCCGTACACTCCAGGCTATGAACCAGTAGGGCCCTTAATATATTATCTGTTGTATACGTACATTTACGTCCCTTGTTAGATGATTTGTACAGTCGTTTAATATTAGTATGTACTTTAGTCAATATCTGAGGATTCTTATCTAAAATCTCACTTATGCACTCATATTTCTTTCGATATTCTCTTACCACTTTCAATGTTGCATTTCCGGAAAATTCTAAATATAATTGCCTATCAAATTTCTCGCGCATTTTTATCCTCCCTCTTTATTCAAATTTTGTCTGAATAATCATCACAAGGGTATGATAAAAGTTGCGCGGGTTTTACTCAACTAATTTCCTTTCCGCAACAGAAACTAATTAAGAAGGTAAAAGTATGAAAATCAAGTTGATATTTTTTATGGTCCTGATTTTTTTAGGTGTTCAATCAGTATTGGTTGCTCAACAGACGAAAGGACCTTTCAAGACGGTAGATCAGGAAAGCCTCGAGCGTGCAATGGAGATAGTTTTGAAGAAGAATACCGGTCCCGGGTTGGCATACGATCCAACTGCAACACCAAACGGTGTAAGATACCAGATAGATGTTATTGTTTATCTATTAGAAAATGAGGTAAGGAAAGATCACGAATCACTGGAAGAAACACTCCCCCTTTTTATTGGTTACAAAGAGTGGTATCAGGCTTTTAAGAGGGTGAATTGCCAGGATCAGGATGTCCCAGAATATGTAGATAGAGCGTACGAATTTAAGCAAAATATGGTAATTGACTATAATCGGAACAGAGTAATTAAGGAGACATATGATACCGATGTCCCATATCTAGCTGCTAATGTTACGCTCTTTTGGGACTCCCAGGAAAAGAGCTTCTCATATGAAGACTTAGATTCAACACCACCACTACAAGTTATATATGAGAGAGTCATTACGTATAGATTCCTTAAATACAAATATGACAATCTTGTTGTATGTGACCAGATAAGAGGACTCAAAGGAAAAGCCCTTAAAGGTTTTCTTAGAATCTTTGGGAAGTCCCAGATGACACAATATCGAACCTTAGCCGTGAAAGATGGGCCTCAGTATGTGTTAGTGGAAGTAAGGAAATTTCGGTGGCTTTTTGGTTCGAAGAAAGATTTGACTATAACACCTGATGGGGTTACTCTGGATGGTGTACCTGAGAGAGAGAAACAGAGACTTCGCCGGAAAATCAAACTTCAGTATGAACCCCTAAAGCCAGGTTGAATCTTTTATTCTGTTAGTAATCGTTTTCTTGTCACTATTTCTTCCTGTTTAGCTTTATGATGTACGAGATAAATAATTTGATCTTCTCTTTATGTATCAATCTGAGTCGCATCAGTTTTCACCTTCAACACTTGAAACTCCTTGTTTGATATTCGTTTTTCTCTTCTTTTCTTTGCGGCTTTGTGCGAGTAATTTCTCAATTATCATACGTTACTTGAAGCTGTACTCCCCGCACAATTTTTGTTATAAAAGGGATCTAAAAATTACCAGGGTTAGGGTAAAATATCATTTTAAATTGCAATGAATAACTATTATCACTTAAACGTATCAGATGTATTCAAATCGTTAGATACTTCTCAGAAAGGTTTATCTGGAGAAGAGGCGAGAGAGCGATTAGAGAAGTATGGCATTAATGAGCTGAAGCAGAGGGACAAAATCACACCACTTCAAATTTTTATCAATCAGTTTACTTCATCTATTGTGTTCATTCTTCTGTCTGCCCTCGTTATCTCTCTTTTGATAGGAGAGAAATTGGACGCTATTGTCATTGCGACAATAGTAGTCCTAAATGGTGTATTTGGATTTGTTCAGGAATTTAAGGCAGAAAAGGCTATTGAGGCGTTGAGAAGGTTAACCGCACTCAAGGCAAAGGTCATTAGAGACGGGGAGGAGAAGGAGATAGACTCAAGAGAATTGGTCCCTGGAGACATAATCCTTTTGGAAACCGGAAGCAAGGTTCCGGCCGATGCAAGGTTGATTGATATTGCCGCTTTACGCGTTGATGAAGCTTCGTTAACTGGAGAGTCTGTTCCGTCCAATAAGATCACCACCCCTCTCGATAACAATATATTAGTAAATGATCAGGAGAACATGGTGTTTATGGGGACTATTGTAACAAAAGGGCATGCCAAGGCCGTCGTTACAAGAACCGGCATGAATACGGAAATAGGTAAAATTGCGGACATGGTCCAGGAAGCGGAAGAGAAACTGTCACCACTACAGGTAAAACTGAAGAAGTTTGGTAAATGGCTCGGTTACGTTACGATAGGAATCTGCCTGGTTGTCTTTGGAGTAGGTGTTTTGAGAGAGTATCTGACAACCGATCTGTTTGAAACCTCTTTTGCGATTGAGATGTTTTTGGCCTCTGTGGCCCTGGCTGTTGCGGCAATACCGGAAGGTCTACCTGCTATTGTGACTATTTCTCTGGCTTTTGGTGTCAGAAGAATGGTCAAACGTAATGCCCTGATCAGGAAACTCCCAGCTGTTGAGACACTCGGCTGCACAAACATCATCTGTTCTGACAAAACAGGCACTTTAACGAAAAATGAGATGACTGTCAGGGAGATCTATGCCAATAACAGACTGATCGAAGTTACCGGTGATGGTTATACACCGGAAGGAAAATTTATCCAGGCAAGTGATGGAGAGGTAAACATCTCAAATCTCGAACTATTGTTCAGAAGCAGCACCTTGTGTAACGATTCAAGATTAAACCGCAATGAAAGGTGGGAAATATTCGGAGACCCTACAGAGGGTGCGTTGCTTGTTTCCGCCGGAAAGGCCGGTTTTATGAAGAGTGAAATGGAGAATCAGTTCCCCAGGATAGATGAGATCCCTTTCGACTCGGAAAGGAAATGCATGACAACCATCCATAGGGTTAACGAGGAAACCACTGCTTATATTAAAGGGGCACCGGATGTGATCCTCAATAATTGTAAATATATTTCCGTAAACGGTCTGGTAAAAGAGATAACCGGAGAGGAGAAAAAGAAGATCCTTGATGTAAATCAGGAGATGGCGAATAGGGCCTTGAGGGTTTTGGGTTTTGCGTGTAAACCGTTACCTGAAGCATATACACCGGAACCTGAAGAAGTTGAAAAGGATTTAACCTTTATTGGTTTACAGGCTATGATTGACCCCCCGAGAGAAGAGGTGAGAGAGTCAATTGTGAGATGTAAGTCTGCGGGTATTGGCACTGTCGTAATAACAGGGGACCATAAATTGACCGCTATTGCGATTACGAAGGAATTAGGCCTGTTTAAAGAGGGTGACAAGGCATTAAGCGGAGAGGAATTAGATGCATTAAGTGATGATGCGCTTGATGAAATGGTTGAAGACATTGCTATCTGCGCAAGGGTAAGCCCGGAGCACAAGGTCAGAATCCTAAGCGCCTTAAAAAAGAGAGGTCACGTTGTCGCAATGACTGGAGATGGAGTAAATGATGCCCCAGCTTTAAAGAAATCTGATATTGGGATTGCAATGGGAATTACCGGAACTGACGTTGCCAAGGAGGCCTCTGATATGGTCTTGACAGACGACAACTTCGCTTCGATTGTAAATGCGGTTGAAGAGGGAAGAGGCATTTACAATACCATTAAACAGTTTGTCCAGTATACGCTCTCTTCAAATCTTGGAGAGATAGTTGTTGTTTTCCTGGCGATCATTATTGGATGGCCTCTGCCGTTAATGGCTATTCAAATACTCTGGGTTAACCTCCTGACCGACGGTCTGCCGGGCTTAGCGCTGGGAATGGACCCTTTCAACGAAGATATTATGAAAAAACCTCCCAGAAAGAGGGAAGAGGAGATAATATCCAGAGACGTTATTCAGAATATTTTAATAGTCGGATTTGTGATGGGGGCGGGGACACTGCTTATGTTTTACGGTTATGGAGTTGAAGCCGTCAAGGCAAAATCCATTGCCTTTACGACTCTCGTAATGTTCCAGTTATTCAATGTATTAACGTACCGAGCGAAAAACTTTAAAATAGATATCAAGACAAGTAAATATTTAGTAGGCTCCGTTGTAATTTCAATATTGATGCAGTTTGCTGTACTTTATACACCACTAAGTGTCGCTTTTAAGACTGTACCCCTTGGACTGGTTGATCTGATTAAGATATTTTTTGTATCGGGCACACTCTATCTTATTCTTGAATCCAGGAAGATGTATCTGGACTATCTGGAAGCAAAGCGAAGGTAAGAATGCTGAAGGTTAAAATATTTAACCACAAATACAAAAAGCGGATGGGTAAGAAGCTATATCTTCATTACCGGAAAATCAATAAGGATACACTATTTTTTGAAAAGTTCTTTTATTTTGTCAGTTGCAAAATAACAAGCTTTTTTCCGCGCCTTTTTCACAAAAACAAAATCCTGTCTCAACAGTTCCTGCAAATCACGTATAGCGGTACTCTTAGAAACCTGGTATAGATTCATGTGCATTGTTGGAGTTGTGTACTCTTCACTATTTTCAAAATAATATTGGAGTAATTTGATTTGTCGGTCATTTAAATTATATGAAGTCTTTGCATATCTATTCATGCTCCTGTTTTTGGCGGCAGTTTTCTCGACATATCGTTCAAATTCTTTCATTGCCAGGTTAACTTTTCTTATATTGTAGTCAATAAAATAGGTCAAGTCAAAGTCGTCCTGTTCGCTATATATATACGCATTTGCATATTGTGAAGGCGATTTTTTAATAATAGTTGATATTGGCAAATAGGAAAATGCCCAGTAGCCCTTCCTGAGTAAATACCAATAGAAAATTAACCGTGCCAGTCTGCCATTACCATCCGTAAAAGGATGAAGGTACCCTATCCAAAAATGCAACATTATGGCTTTTATAACAGGATGCAAAAACTCTTCTTTTAAAGAATCATTCGCAAACTTTATAAATTGATTTATTTCGTTTTCAACAAAATCAACTCTTGGAGGTGTGTGATAAATAAATTTCCCCCCAGCATCTTGAACAACAATATCGTCAGTATCTTTTCTGAATTGATGTACTTCGTTTTTTGGAACTGTGTTTTTTACAAGCATTGAATGAAGTTCAAATAGCAAATTTATACTGAGTGGTTTATTTTTAATCTCTTCCTCAATAGCCTTCATTGATTCATAATTATTCAATATCATATGTTCAGCTGTAGTCTGAGGTTTTCTGCCTTCTGCTAGAAATTGTTTTGCAAGCTTTCTGGTAGTATTCGCTCCCTCTAATTGTGAGGAAGCAATGGCTTCTTCTACTATTCCACGAGAGATAAACTGCATTTTGCTTTTTTTGTCAATTTCTTTACTGGTTAATGATAAATGTCCCCCAGTATTTAAGTCCATTTTATGAAGAAATTCTTCCAGACCGGGCAATAATGGGTACCATCTAAAATTCTTTGTATTTTCTGTCTTTATTACTGTTTCAGATGATTTAAACCAGCGCATAAATTTGATTGCAGCCCAGATTTTTTCAATAGGAGCTTTTATCGAAAATTTCTTGTATTTAATTTTATCCCAAAACAAGTATACAGGGTGATTTGCTAATAAAAGTGCTTTATCAAAATTGAACCGATCGTCAGAAGAAAAAATAAAATCCATAATTTCGTTTTGGTCAAAAGCAGAATGAGGTTTTTCTAAAATATATGGTTGGATCACTTTTGTCCCTTTACAGTAATATAGGTATCATAATTTATATTTGACTCCTAAAATATACCACAAAGAGAGTTTTTGTCAATATAGGACTCATTGACACCAATATGACACCTATATGACACCTTTGCCCTGAATAGACTACAAATAATTTTCCCAGTCTGCATTCTTCAAAATACAGTTCAGCGCTAAAGCATTAATTGCCTAAATACTTCCTGAGTTAATGGTTATGTTAATCATCATAACTTCTTTCTCCTCTTGAGCCTGCGCATAAAAATAGCAAGGTTACGGGATACTGGACAATTATTAATGCTGTTGTGACAGGGTGGGGCGGGGTATACTTTTCTGATTAAAGTATGGCCGTGGCTTTAGGTAATATGGCAACAGAAATGTGAACTAATATATTCATCTTCCATTCGAAGTGAGACGTGTGATATGCATCTCGGGGTCACTTCGATAACCGGGAAGTATGCGATTAACGAACTTTTGGGCATAAGAGGTAGGGACGTCGGTCTTAAGGTTGGCACGGATAATAAAACATACTCATCAATGACAGATCTATCTGTTGTTTAATACGAGTAATCTACCCGGAATTTCTCTTCCCTTAAGTTCAACGATTGAGATAGAAGTATTTTTTATATTTATTTTATTGGCATACCCTTCCAGAGGCAGATCAAGCGCTGCCATTATCAGGCATTTCGTAACATAGGAGTGGGAAACTATCAGGATGTTACCCATACTATTGTCACAAATAATTCTACTCAATTCTTCCCTTTTATTATTGTGAAATTCGATAAAATTGTCACCATCGGGGACCTGAAAAATATGAAGCCTGTTCACTCTTGTCTCAGACAATTCCGGATGTAAACGATCTGCTTCAGTTATGGTTAAGCCGCACAGTGACCCGAAATTAAAATCTCTCAGCCCTTTTCTAATACTTATTTCCAGGAAGGGAAGATTCCTCTCTTCGTTGATTATTTGCGCTGTATGGATCGCCCTGTGCCAGTCACTTGAATAAATCTTTCCTATCGGAATTCTGGCCAGTTTTTTCCCCAGTTTACTGGCAGAAATCTTACCTTCACTGTTTAATTGATCCCCATCGGGTGTCCAGGGCTGAAATCTCTGCTCGGCGTTCAGGTGTGTCTTCCCGTGCCTGGTGAAAATCAAACGAGTGACATCATCTTCTTCGTTCAGGAGGGTCTTTTCTGCATCTTCAAAGGTTTGGTAAAGAGGTTCCATAATAAAGAATGAGAGAAATATTAATCGATTTTATAAAGAGGATACAAAGAGTTGGATTACCTATTGAGTTAGATGTCAAGAGAGACTATAACTAGTGCTCGAACCGAAACCCTCTGTTTGAACCAAAACTGCCCAGAAACAAGGCGCGTAACAATTTCGCAACCGGACGTACTTATGTACTTGAGGATTACGAAATCGTTACAGTAACGCAGTAGATGGGTAGTTTTGGTTCAAACATTAACTAAAAATTAAGTTTGAGGGTAGGATGCGTACCATCAATTATCTGTTTGCCTAAATT
The DNA here is from genome assembly GCA_965222815.1 of Candidatus Scalinduaceae bacterium. Lineage (GTDB taxonomy): Bacteria > Planctomycetota > Brocadiia > Brocadiales > Scalinduaceae > SCAELEC01. The sequence continues at coordinate 2,234,741 of CBDCUS010000013.1, read as the reverse complement.
TATTGAATGATCATCCGCCTCTTCTTTTGTCCCAAAAGCCTCTTTGCAATAAAATGGTTGTGATTGATAGCCATCGGAACTAAGCTTGCTGATATGAATAGAGGTCATCCACTCATCTTTTCCATATGATTTTGCGGGTGAAGAGTCCAAATCGTAATCTTTATACTTTATAAACATAGTTATCCATTTTTAAAAAATTTGATAATAGTGTATCCATAAGTAGATCCTACCCGATATAATATTCCTGTCAAATAAAAAGGTAAAATAATAACAGGGATTGGGATAATCTTGATGAGTCACAAAGTGTGATAATAAGTTTACAATTTCTAAGAATATTATGGAGAATAAAAAACTGGCGGTAATTCACATTGTGAAGAGAGAACTCTCTTTAAGTGATGAGGAATACCGTAATATCCTTGAACGAGTCACAGGTGTCCGTTCATCTAAGGATTTAAGTGATAGTCAGTTCCACAAGCTCATGCGCTATTTTGTTCGCACACTCCATTATCGTGCAACAAGCAGAGGGATAACCCTACGGCAAAAATATTATATCAAACAGTTACAAAAGGATCTCGGCTGGGATGACTCCCATTTCCAAAACTATATAAACAAATATTTCCACAACCGCGATCTTGAAACCTATTCCAAACGCGATGCAAGCAACCTTATCGTGGCATTAAAGGCAATCCTTAATAGTTACTCCTAAATGGTGTTATGAATGCTAAAGATTAAACCTAACCTAATGACCACAGAATGACCACAGATTCAATCTGCTCACGCTTATCTCGACCAAATGAGTTCATACTATACTCATCTGGTAATGGTTTTGGATAAAATCCGGTATAAAATTGAGCGAGTAAAGTCCTCAGCGCCTTTTGTCCGGTAAAACCGTAAACCAAATCGGTTTTAGTATAAACCAAACCTTTAATAGAACAAAAGTTCTACTGACAACTTCACGGTGTTTCTAAAATTGAATGTAATTTAAGTAACTTACTAATAGATTCTGATTCCGAATAATCGAGAGGTGTCTTCCCATCATCATCGCGTGTCAGAACCTTAGCTCCCGCATCGATGAGTAACCTTACGGCAATTTCGTTATTCATCTCCACTGCTATATGGAGCGGAGTCTGTCTCTTGTACCCCTTGTCTGAGAAAACATCGGCACCACTCTTCAGCAGGGTCCTGACTATCTCTGCTGCAGCTCCGTATTCGAATGATCTCCGGGGCTTAAAGACAGCGAGGTGAAGCGGAGAGTATCCCAGGCCGATATAGGGTCCCGGCAGGTTCGGGTCTGCTCCCGATGAGATGAGCTCTTCAACAATCATGAAGTGGCTCTCCCTGATTGCGACCGTCAATGCGGTCTCCCCGGCCGGATTTCTCCCATTGACCAGAGCTCCGGAAGATAATGCCTGTTTCATGGAAACAAAATCACCCCTCCTTGCAGTAGATATAAGGGTAATCTGTGTGTTCATCGATTTGTCCAGGGGTTTTGCACCGTACTGTTTGAGCAGTTCAATGATTTCCGGATGTCTGAATTCCGCTGCCAACGTAAGGGGGGTATTGCCTCTATCGTCGACTCCATTGCAGTCTGCACCTTTCTCCAGGAGATATTGTGTTACGTTTTTCGCACCCGCTATAACAGGGCCATGAAGGATGGTACTGTCGTCTTGTCGTATTTTAGCTCCGGCATTGAAAAGAAGCCCTAAAATCTTAATGACCTTCTCTTCTACTTGAGGTAATAGTGTTCCCATTGAGTCGGCTACGAGCAGCCCCCCGATAGCCCGATTCAGTGTGCTCCTACCCGTACGGCTGCATCTCTCATTCGGATCTGCTCCCTCTAATAACGCCTTACGCACCTCTTCAATGTCAAGTCTGTAGAGACAATTTCCGAACCTTGTTTCGTGTGAATCCCGGGCATTGAGGAGAGGAGTGGAATAGCTGAAGGTAAGGGAGAATAAACTCAAAAGGAGAAAGGGAGAAATCATTTGCTTCTTCATTAAAGGAAACCTCTCTTAAGAATAGACGCTACAGTGTAGTACCAATTTCTGTTTATAAACGTATAAATAATCAGTAGTGTTCGGTTAGGTTTTTGCGAGTTCAATTTGTATTGCCCAAATGTAGTCATTCCCGCATGCTTTTAGCGGGAATCTAGTATGAACGAACCTCCGGATACCCGATAAAAACGTTCGGGTATGACAAAAAATGTACGCCAAAACCTAACCGGATACTACTGATAAATAATAGGTTTATACCTTAGTAAGTCCAAAGGGTATAATACCAGGATTTGAGTCAACTCTTCAATTGTGAATTTTCTTTAGGGTATTATATAACCATAAGACGCTAACCTGAATAAGCCAGAACCAAACAGGGAGTAATAAATTTCAAATCTCAGTTTACAATGCAGTACAATGCCCAAACAAATTTCGAATTACAATGTTCTAAATATCAAACCAGTTTGTTTTAGAATTTTGGATTTGCCCGCCCTGTTAGATAATTATGTTATCAGTGACGGGGTGTTACAAAATGCAAAAAAGGTAATAATTTTTGAGTATTAAGAAAAAAACATATCCAACAGGGTAAATATTTCGATATTCTTATTTAGAGTTTTAACTAATGTAAACTTCAACAACTGACAGAATAATGACAACATGCTGGTAACTTTGACGCTCTAAGCGCCTAAATGACGGTGTCCGTAAAGATGTGCTCTCATTACCTTTTGCTTCCCTGAGACAGCTCCCTCTTCAAATAGGTCCCCGTATATGACCTCTTGCTCGCAGCGACCTCTTCAGGACTTCCACAGGCAACAATCTTTCCTCCTCTATTTCCTCCTTCGGGTCCCATATCGATTATGTAGTCCGCTGTCTTAATAACATCAAGATTGTGTTCAATAACGATAACGCTATTACCCCTGTCAGCTAATCTGTGCAGTATCTTTAAAAGGTTGTGAATGTCTGCAAAGTGCAACCCCGTGGTCGGTTCGTCCAGGATGTAAAGTGTCTTACCGGTACTCTGCTTTGCAAGCTCGGTAGAGAGCTTCACCCTCTGCGCCTCACCACCGGAGATGGTAGTGCTCGATTGTCCTAACGTTATATATCCCAGTCCCACCTCACGCAGTGTCCGAAGGATACGTTCAATACTTGGGATGTTTCTGAAAAAATCATACGCTTCATCCACTCTTAAATCGAGGATATCGGAAATACTTTTTCCCTTATAAGTGATCTCTAAGGTTTCCGCATTGTATCGCTTACCTCTGCAATGCTCGCACTCGACAAACATATCGGGAAGAAAATGCATAGAGACTCTCTTTGTCCCCTGCCCACCACACAGTTCACATCTCCCCCCTTTCACATTGAAGCTATAACGTGCTGGTGTGTAACCCCGTATCTTCGACTCCTTCGTCTGTGCCAGAACATTTCTGATATGATTGAAGAGGTTTGTGTAGGTTGCCGGATTGGAACGTGGTGTCCTTCCAATCGGTGACTGATCTATATCGATAACCTTGTCGATCTTTTCTATACCAATTATCGAGTCAAAGTTACCAGGTTTCTGACGGCTTCCATAAATTTCTTTCATTAATGCCCTGTACAGAATATGGTTTACCAAGGTGCTCTTTCCTGATCCTGAGACCCCTGTTATACAACAAAACAGCCTTAACGGAATCTTGACATCAATTGATTTCAGATTGTTTTTCCGTGCCCCTTTTATCTCGATAGAGTTGTGTCGGTCCACTTTTTTCCGAAACGGAGGAATTTCAATCTTGAGGTTATGGGTAAGGTATTGAGAGGTTAATGATTCCTGACAGGAGATGATCTCTCTCACGGAACCCTCAGCAACGACACTACCTCCATGTTCACCAGCTCCAGGCCCCAGATCGATCACATAATCGGCATTGCGGATGGTTGTTTCATCATGTTCCACAATGATGACCGTATTCCCCAACTCCTTCATTTTTTTTAATGTCTGAATCAGTTTGTCATTATCTCTCTGGTGTAAGCCAATCGTTGGTTCATCTAAAACGTAACATGCTCCGGTTAATCCGGTCCCAACCTGAGTAGACAATCTAATCCTCTGTACCTCCCCCCCGGAGAGTGAATTACTTTTCCTATCCAGGGTTAAATAATAGAGTCCTATGTCGAGCATAAAGTTTAAGCGTATGAGGATCTCTTTGAGTATACCTTTTGCGATTATTTCTCGATTACTCCCAAGCTGAAGAGATTGGAAAAAGGAAAATGCCTTTTCTATTGTCATCGTGGTAACTTCATGAATAGATTTACCCCCAATCTTTACGGAAAGAGCCTCTGGCCTTAACCGGGCACCATTGCAAGCATCGCAAATACGATAATCCAGCGACCCTTCATTCGGGTAAACACTATCCACGTCATCTTCTGTTTTCATGCCAAGTCCTTCACACTCTTGACACGCACCGTAGGGGCTATTAAATGAGAACATTCTCGGAGCAGGTTCTTCATACCCCAATCCACATTGCGGGCAGGAATAGCGTTCACTAAACACGATATCATCCCATTTTTTACCCTTTTCCCGGGAGACGATTACTACCCCGTCACCCAATTCCAAAGCCGTGATAATAGAATCTTGAAGTCTTTTACGAAAATCTTCTTTGATGACCAAACGATCAACGACGATTTCAATGTTGTGGATCTTGTACCGGCTCAGTTTGATTTCTGTGTGGAGGTCTAATATAACCCCGTCAACTCGAACCCTGACAAACCCCTTCCGTCTTATTGTCTGTAGGACCTCTTTGTGTTCCCCCTTTTTGCCTTTTATAACGGGTGCAAGGATAATAGTCCTGGAACCTTCAGGAATAAGGCACACCCTTTGAAAAATTTGGTCTATGTTTTGTCGGGTAATTGCAATTCCACAATGAAAACAGTATGGAGTGCCTACTTTCGCAAAGAGGAGACGCAGGTAATCGTATATTTCCGTTGTAGTGGCAACTGTAGAGCGTGGCCCTGAATGACTTGTACGTTGTTCAATTGCAATGGTTGGTGGAAGTCCCTCTATAATATCAACTTCAGGTTTTTGCATTTGATCCAGGAATTGTCTGGCGTATGACGAAAGACTCTCTATATAACGCCTCTGCCCTTCAGCATAAATTGTATCAAATGCCAATGAAGATTTTCCGGAACCGCTGACCCCGGTAATTACTACAAGGGTATCTCTTGGTATGTTGATGTTAATACTTTTCAGGTTATGTAATCTCGCACCTTTTATTGATATGCTATTATCAATAGCTGATTTATCTACCCTTTTTTTTACTCTTTTTGACGACATCCGGTATCGTTTTCCAATTCTGAATTAAATGTATGAGCAACCGCACACCGACTCCCGTTGCACCTCTTCGCACATAGGGAGTGTCCTTCTCAACCATAAAAGTTCCTGCAATATCAAGATGTACCCAAGGATAATCCTCCACAAACTTGCTAAGAAAGCAGGCCGCTGTGATTGAGCCTCCATACTTCCCTCCTACATTTTTGATATCGGCAATATGACTCTTAATCAACTCTTGATATTCATCCCAAAGAGGTAATTCCCAAACCCTTTCGTAGCAACTTTCTCCCGCTTTTCTTATCCGCTCCTTTAGTTCACTATTGTTACCAAACATACCGGAGGCGAAGGTCCCGAGGGCAACAACACAAGAACCCGTCAACGTGGCAATGTCAATAACGGCGTCAGGTTTATATCTTTTTGCATAGCTCAGGGCATCCGCCAAGACTAGGCGCCCTTCGGCGTCTGTATTGATAACTTCAACAGTTTTGCCTGATAAGCATTTTATGATGTCACCCGGTTTCATGGCCGTATCATTGGGCATATTTTCGACACACGGAACCAACCCAATAACATTTACCGATGGTTTCAGGGAGGATAGTGCCCTAAAAGTACCTAAAATTGCTGCTCCACCTGCCATATCTCCCTTCATTAAATCCATACCTTTACCCGGTTTTAAGCAGAGACCACCGGAATCAAAGGTTAGGCCCTTACCAACAATGACTACTGTCTCATCTGTTTTTTTCGGAGCCTTATGCTCAAGGATAACAAATTTGGGGGGCTCTGAACTCCCCTTTGAAACAGTCAGGACTCCACCCATACCAATTCTCTTGAGAACAGGTGTTGAGAGAATAGTGCATTTTACGTCTGTCTTTTTTGCAATCTCTTTTGCTCTCTCTGCCATAAAGGAGGGGGTTGCATCACTTCCAGACATATTTACAAGGTCGCGAGCAAAACAGACGGACTCCGCCACTGTTTGAGCATTTTTGACTGCTGACTTTACCAAGGGTAAAATGGCCTTATCCTGTACGAGCAGGGAAAGACCCTTTATGTTGGTTTTCTCCCCCTTTTTGAACGTCTTATACATCGTAAAATGGTAAAGGGATAAGAGAGCACCCTCTACCATTGATTGAGCGGCATCTTCCACCGATACGTCTTTCCATTTACAGAGCAGAAGAGAAAAATTATTTAATTGCTTGGCCTGTATCAACCTGCTCGCAGTACCAACAGCCTGTCGAATTCTCTCAAAAGAGAGGTCTTCAAATTTACCAAAACCGACTAATACGATCCGCTTCGGTGAAATTTTCTGGTACGTCGGAACCACCACCGCTTCGTTTAACTTTCCACGGAAATCTCTGCTCTCAAGCAGATGAGATAGTAATCTCCCCGTGGACTTGTTACAACTCTCTAATTCAGGTGGCACATTTTTTGAATTTTCATACAAGCCAACCACCAACGCCTCAGTCGATTCCGTTTCCGGTGTACCAAATTTCGTCACTATTTTCATCTCCAGGCTCCCAACTTTACATTATTAACGTTCTCCATAAGACTATATTTACCAATCCCGCAGCATAAGCCCACGTAATATACTATAATCTGTATAAAAATACTACTAATTCTAAATATGGTTTTTTGGACATTTTCACATCCATGTGCTCTCTCTTTTTTTTTTGACAATCTCCATTATTGCATTACAATGAATAGTTTCCGTATTTATTTTTATACTTAACTGTTGAGGAATAGAGATATATTATGAAAACAAAAATTATTATTACGCTACTCTCTTTTGGCTTTTTATTCCCCCTGATAAATGGATGCGGGAAAAGTGATGATAAGGGAGGGCACTATTCATCCGGCCCTGCCAACCTCAATTTTGAACAGCAGGCTTTGAAAATGGAGGCAAATGATCTTGCCAAGTTAAATAAGGGTAAAGATCCCCATGCTTATGCTACATCGGATGGCAAGTATGATCTGGCCAAAATACATGAAGGGTTGGAGGACTTTAAACACGATCCCAATGAGGTTATAGCTGTCGTAAACGGCGAAAACATCCTCCGCCTTGAACTTGACAGAATAGTTGATAAGATAAAAGATAAGGCGAGTAAATCAAGTTTACACCTCATCGAAAAACAGATATTAAAAGACTTAATAACTCAAGTTTTACTGAAACAATTCATTAAAAAAGAAAACATTACGGTAGATCCGGCTCGGGTTGAGGAGGAGATAACAATATATCGAGAAAATCTTAAGAAGAATCCTGAAACGAAAGATAAGTCGCTAGAGGAGGTCTTGGAAGAGCAAGGTGGAAGTATAGATGAGCTAAGGGTTGCGCTGGATATCTCATTCTCGATAGATGATTATCTAAATAAGACCGTTACCGAAGAGGATTTAAAGAAGCATTTTGAGGAGAATTTGAGCACCTTTCGCGGTGAAACCGTAACCGTAAGCCACATTTTTTTGGACACAAGAAATATAAAGGATGAGGGGAAGGTAAGTGAGGTAAAAGAGCGAATAGGAACTATAAAAGCTGAGCTTGACAAAGGATCTGATTTTGTTGAACTCGTTGAAAAATACTCAGAGTGCCCATCGGCACAAAATGGGGGAGAATTGGGGACTATTACGAGAAAAGAGATGATAAAATCCTTCACCGATGCCGCTTTTGCCATGGACGTTAACACCATCAGTGATCCAGTAAAAACTGAATATGGGTATCACATTTTAAAGGTTACAGACAAACAAGAGGGAAAAGATGTGACATTTGAAGAGGTGCGGGATAAGGTGAAAACAACGCTCTATAATGGCAAAACTATCGAGTTGATTGGAAAACTAACAAAGAATGCAAATACAGAGATTTTGTTGAAGGAGCCATCGGGCGGTCATGGCAGCATGCACGGTGGCATGCAAGGGGCATCCCCACACGGAGGTTCATATGGCGCCTCACCTCACGGAGGTGGAGGTTTGCAGTCACCCCACGGAGGTGGTGCACCCGGTGGCGCATCTCCTCATGGAGGTATGCACAGCGTTGCGCCGTCAGGCACTTCTCCACACGGAAGCTTAGGTGGTACCCACCAAGAAGTGAAACCTAAACCAATCAGAAAATCAAAAGAGGAAACGATTGAGGATTCTTTCAGCCTTACACACTAAAGTAGGGGGGATCTATACAATGTTATTCCTTCCTTATTGGATGAAATAGTAAGTGTAGGGGGCTATTGATTACCTCAATAGAGTGCATTTCAACGACTTCATCCCGCCAACAAGGCACAAAAAGAGACAGATGTAATGACTGGGTATCAAGCCAGGCATTGCATCTGTCAAAAACAGCGATCTTTATCTGAAATTTGTATATTTTTCATAATCCGCCTAACCGTTTTTTTGCCTATTCATAACAAAAAACAATGAATCCACAATTTCTCATTAAGTTATCTGTCATCTTTTTTTGGTGCTCACTCTTTATCTATACCTCTTACTGGATCATTGGTTTTCTGGGAAAAAGAGTAAGGTTTTGTGTGCTCTTGGGAGGCATAATTATTCAAGCTTCTGCGATAACATTCAGAGGTTTGGCCATTGAATACTTTCCCTTAACCAACAAGTTTGAATCATTTGGTGGTTTTGCCCTTGCCACATTCATTGTGCTTTTGTGTAATTCTAAAATAGAGAGCTATGTTTACCGGATTTCGCTCTTTTGTGTTGGGTACTGTTTTTTAGTTGCCGCCTCTTTTTTCCCAAAAAATTTGACGTATGCTCCACCGCTTATGTTAACGATATGGTATATCCTTCACGTCCCAATATCTTTCTTCTGTTACGCACTGTGGACGAGTTCATCAGCTGCTGCGTTAGCCAAGTACTTCTCTTCCGACAACCAGAGACGATTTGAGCAAATAATAGATTTTGGGTTTCAGTATGGATTCATTGCATTTTCGATATCTATGATATTTGGAGGTCTCTGGGGATTTGTTGCCTGGGGCTCCTACTTTATGTGGGATGCTAAGGTGCTCTGGTCGGTAATTATATGGTTCTTTTATGCAACGTGTATCCACCTGGATTATTGGACTGAAGCAAAAAAGTTTAAGACACCTTTGGCCTTAGTTGGTTTTATAATACTGCTCACCACGTATGTTGGTACAAGTTTCTTTACCCAGAGTTCTCACAGATTTTAAGTGAAGCGATCAATCACTTAAACTTACTTATTAACAAGAAAAAAATGAAAATATACGACTTCCTGAAATCCCAAAAAACGGGAATCATCATCGGATTTACAGTTACGGGTCTCCTGATCATCGGTAGTCTGATCATGAACTTTTGGCCACAATTTTTTGTTGGTCTTTCAGGAGAAGATATCAATTTTTTCTTTGAAAACATTACCCCCATAAACATCTGGTTCTATGTGATGTTTTTTGCCTTTATTATGTACGGAATCTCTATTTTCTTCTGTACCCTAGACTCAGTAATCAGAAAGGTGAGAAGCAAAACACAAAAAATCGCTTTGTACGGAGCTTCCATAGTACATATTGGATTTTTGGTTACTCTTGCAGCACACTTAATAGGAGGTATCGGATCTGAGTCGAGCAAACCGATCACGATTGCGGGTTCATGGGTTGAAACCGATGACTTTGAGATCAAGGTTGAGGATTTCAAATCCACTTCGTATCCTAATGGGATGCCTAAAAGGATCTATGCAACTATGAAGTTAAGAAGAGATGGGAAAGAGTTTGAACGTCTCCTTGGATACAACAACCCCATTCTTTTAGATCACGGAGCAAAAGAGGTCCTACTTCGCACTTATGGAAATATGCCGGAATCTATCATCTTGGACATTGGTGGAGAGCAATACGATTTGAGTATCGGTGATGCGGTTGCCTTAAACGGAACAAACGTCTATCTTGCTGACATCTTCCTCCCTCCCAGAGTTCGTATCCCTGTTATACAGTTAGTTTCAGAAGGCGGGGATGTCAAAAAAAATCAGATGTACCTCCCTATTGGTAAACAGAATAGACAAAATATTCTTGGTGAGAATTTCGCATTTCTTGATATAAACACCTCCACGGCAGTAGTTGTTACCGTTAAAAACAACCCTAGTATACCACTTACATTGGTCGCAATTGGATGCTTTGGTTTCGGTATGCTACTCGTCATATTTAGGACTGCATACAAAATGGTGAGGGTATAGAATCAATCTCTGGGTTGAAGGAGTTCATCGAGAGGAAGCTTTTCAGGAAAAGGAAGAGAGATTTGATTCGCTCATCATGGGTAGGAACTGGGAGATAGTAAGTTTTGTGAGATGCGAGAAACTTTTCGTCACGCCTTAAATGAAGAGAGTACATACCCTACGCGCTAGATGGGTAGTTTTCGTTTAAACACTAGATAGGAGATGACAAGCATGGTTTCATTGTGTCTGCTTCTCTCTCATCCCAGTAGTGGTCGCTCTCAATAGGTAATATTTGGTGTGAGTTGTTGTAAATCATATCGGTAAAGTTGTAGTCAGGATAACAATTTTGCAGATACTCGATTTGGGAGGCAGAGGCATTCTTAAAAATATCCGTTTTTTCTACGAAGAAATATTTTAAATCTTGATACGTAAATTGATATTTATTTAAGAACTTCTTAGGATCAATTTTTCTCTGAATAAACATACTGTAGCGTTCCCTTCTATCATCTTTCTCAAACTCTTTTTCCACATTGTTTAGGTTGATATATTTTGCAATCGCGGGGGCGTTGTTAACTTCATCGTACATTTTCAACTCCCCCATATCTTTAAACAATAGGAAATCATACGTAATTTTATGTTTTGGATTTATGGTGATACAGATGAAGTCAAGTTTAAGAAACTCCTTTGTATAATCGAGAATGTGCTTAAAGAGGAAGAAGACGAGAAAGAGTTTTTTTGAATTGAGCATCATTGACACTCCATTTCTAAATAGTTCCGTATCACACGCTAGCATTGATATCTCACACAATTTTTTGCCGCCTACTCTTAATTGGTTTAGCTCCTTATGGTAAATTTCATCCATAGGTAGTCCTAGAGGCGAATCGGGTATGACCGTTGTGGTGGCAATTACATCTTTTCCGGCTTTAGCTACAAACGTAGTAGTTTGAGGATGGGCATTATGCATTGCTAGCCTTAATCTTGAATTTGAATTTTTGATGTAACCTTTCTTTTCATACTCTTTGTGGACAAGGGCTGCTGCTCCTTCCAGTTCTTCTTTAGTTCTGGCAACTCTAAAATCTATTTTATCAAGAAAATTTTGTAAGCTTTTACGACTGGAACTACTTCGATCTTTTTTTACATTCATGATTTGATTAGTACGGGCATTAGGGAGCAAAAGTTAATCTCAACTAATGTTAAAGTTAACAAATTGCATGCCAAGTTATATCACAAAGAAAAACAACAAATGGCTTATGTTGAGAATTCTTTTTCATCGTGAAGGGAAATCCATACAGCAATCAACAGTTGCAAATACTTAAAATCTGGACGGTTTTATGTAAGGGGTTATTAGGCGAGCAATAGGTGAGAAATTTTTTCTTCTATCGTAGGTAATGTCAGAAAAAATGTCACATCGGTCTGTTTAAATTATCAACACAAGTTTAAATTTTCAACAAAGATTGTTCTGATTCCCATGTTCCAAAATAGAGATGATATGATTTTCTGAGAACAAAATCCATACATATTTTGTAATGATATCCGACTAAGAGTAAACATTTTCAAGACTTAAATCTTTACCTGGTACGTCGTAATCCGTTTGTAATGTTCCAGAGATTGGTGTTCACCATAAATAGATTTCGTTTTCTTAACTCTGCTTTAACCATTAAATGGGATATATCTGTCTAAAATCACAACAGCTGTTTGAAATTACAACAACGATAAGAGTATTTTCGAAAAAGTGGAAAGAAAGTTTGAAGTGTATGGGAGAAACAGCAGAACATCATTTTTCACGTTTCAATACTGTCTTCTCCTGTGAGGTATGAAGAGAGTATTTTTCCGCATATGAAATTTACATATCTTTGTCGATCGTTATGCTCCATCTTATAAAACTTAACTCCTACACTATATTGATCCTCATTTTTTGCAGATGGTAGTTGCTCTGGATTCTCGTTTTTTTCGCATCTCACGACTTTACAGTTAAAGACAAGGGGATTCGGATCGTTCGTTAAGTTTATCTTAAGTCGCAATTCCGTATCCATCTCTATACCATGTTCGTTTCGAAACCTCAAACCGTCCCCCCCTACATCTTCAACAGATTGAGGTCCGATCCAATCTGTATTAGATATATATGAATAATAGAGGTAGACGGGCACTGAGAGCCTCTCACTTCTCCTACTATCTTGAGAAAGAAGTTCTTTTATTTCATCTTTTTTAGAAGTCATTGTCACATATGTGTTTATTTGCTTCTCATCAAGCAACATCCAAAAATTGAACTACAGTTTTATTGAAACAGCAACATTGTACTTTATTTTACCTCTTTTTTTGTAAAAAGCAATATTTTATGCCTTCTCCGCATACTACTATCTTTAATTGACAGAGTTATAGCGGTTTGTATAATACGCCTGTATGTAATCCCATTAAACCGGTGTTAAAAAGATCAATAGGATTAATATGGTATTAGTAATTTTTCCCAAAAGGAACGCGGATAATCGTGACCGAAAAAATTGCTGAAAAAATAGATGCTCTTCGTACACAAATCCGATATCACGACAGGAAATACTATGTTGAGAATACGCCTGAAATAACCGATTTTGCGTATGATCTATTAATGAAGGAGCTGGAAAAGTATGAAAGCTCTTATCCCCATCTTATCACCCCTGATTCCCCTACCCAGCGTGTGAGCGGAGAACTTATCTCTGAATTCAAATCAATCAAACATAGAATACCCATGCTCAGCATTGAAAATACCTACTCAGAAGAGGAATTGAGAGAGTATGATAACCGTATCCGTCGGAGGTTAAAAAATGAGAATGCAATTGAATATGTTGCTGAACTCAAGATTGATGGTGTTGCAGTGACCCTCTGGTATAAAAACGGAATACTCACAGAGGGTGCTACCCGGGGAGATGGTTTACGGGGTGATAATATCACCGCAAATTTGAGAACTATTAAGGATATCCCCTTAAGGCTTTCATGTACAGACAACACTATTCCTCCCCTTCTAGAGATTAGGGGAGAAATCTATTTGCCTATCAAAGATTTTCAACGCCTTAACCAATATCGGGAAGAGGAGGGTAAAGTTCACTTTGCCAATCCAAGAAACGCGGCAGCAGGTTCCCTAAAACTCTTCGATCCAAGCATAACAGCCAAAAGACCACTCCGTTTGTTTGCCTATGCTTTTGGTTATTATGAGAATGGTATGCTTGCAAATCACATTGACTGTCTCAAGACTATCAAGAAATATGGACTTCCCGTTAATCCCCACTATCAAATATGCAAGAACATAGATGAAGCAATATCGTATTGCAATGCATGGGAATCAAAGCGCAACAAGCTTGATTATGAGGTAGATGGTATAGTCATTAAGGTAAATTCTTTGGCACTCCATAATGAATTAGGTGCTACCAGTAAGGCACCTCGCTGGATCATGTCATATAAATACCATCCCGAAGAGGCGGTAACAAGGGTTAAAACAATGAGGGTTCAGATTGGTAAAACGGGAACACTCACCCCTGTAGCCGAACTAGAACCCGTCCTGTTAAGCGGAACGACCGTAAGTAGGGCAACGTTACACAATTTTGATGAAGTTGAAAGAAAGGATATTCGAATAGGAGACTTTGTTGTAGTTCAAAAGGCGGGAGAGATTATACCCCAGGTTGTTAAGGTAGTTCAAGAAAGGCGAACCGGTGAAGAGGAACCATATATTCCACCGGTTAAATGCCCCGTCTGCAGCGAAACTGTCGTTAAAGAGGAGGTGTATCTGAGGTGTTACAATCCGCACTGCCCTGCCCAGGCAAAAAGGAAGATAGAGTACTTTGCTAGCAGGAAAGGGATGGATATCGAGGGTTTAGGGCCGGCATTAATTGAACAGTTGGTTGACAGTAACTTAATAAAGGACTATGCAGACATATATTTCCTGCAAATCAACGACCTTACATCTCTTGACAGGATGGGAGAGAAATCTGCCTGCAACCTCCTCAACTCTATCAAAAAAAGCAAACGAAGGGATCTCTCCAGCCTGGTCTGTGCATTGGGAATTATGCATGTTGGGTTGAATGCGGCAGACATCCTCTCAAAACGGTTTAATACGTTAGAAAAACTCTCTCGTGCTACTACTGATGAGTTAGAGGGAATTCATGCAATTGGAACAACCATAGCAAGGAGTATTGTTGCTTTTTTTTCACATAGCCACACAAAAGCTGTCATTGAAAAACTGCTCGCCGCAGGTATTAATACTAAAGTAACAGACGTGAAAGGGAGCGAAGACTCCCCATTAAAGGGTAAAACCCTTGTCTTAACAGGCACATTAAATAGATATTCGCGAAAAGAGGTAGAAGAACTCATAAAAAGTAAGGGGGGCAAAGTAGCATCATCAGTAAGTGGTAAAACGGATTATGTTGTTGTTGGCGATACTCCGGGATCAAAACTGGAAAAAGCGCAAAAACTGGGAATAGCAACGCTGAGAAAAGATGAATTTGAGAAATTACTATAATTTTGGCATAAGATTTGTGCATAAACACTCACAATACCAGAGATGCAAGAGATGGTTATGTGTCCGATCGAATAGCCCAATTGCATGAGAAGGGAAAGAGTAACAGAGAAATGGAAAAGTTAATAAAACGAGCATTAAATAGTGTTAAAGCTGACTATGTAGAGATCAGAATACAGGAGGGAAGGGGAACCGGAATCTCCTATGTGGGTAAAGAGTTGGAAAGTATCGGTGAAAGTACGGCTATAGGGGGCAGTGTCCGAGCCTTAGTAAAGGGCGGGTGGGGCTTTGTCGCTTTTAATGATATTGAGAAATTGTCTCATTATGTAAAGATGGCGTGTGAACAGGCAGAAATTGTTGAAAATAAGGACATATCTCTTGCCGAAACGGAGGTAATTCACGACCACATCAAAACGGAAGTTGATATTGACCCGGCAGACATTTCGCTCACAGACAAACATGACTTATGTCACAAATATAATAATATTATCCTCTCTTCAGAAAAAATTCAGACTACCAATGTGAGATATGTGGATTCTCACAGCACCCTTTACTTTGCAAATCTGGAAGGTAGTTTTATTGTAAGTGAGAATATTTTCTGCGGTGTTTCGTTTATGGCAATTGCTAAAGATGGTATGAATGTACAGCAAGCATATAATTCAGTTGGAGATCTTCGGGGATATACAAATGTTGAAAATCTTGAAAAAAGTTGTGAAGAGGTGATAAAAAGAGCCGTGGATCTACTCTCTGCCAGGCCTGTCGAAGGTGGGAAATATACCGTAATCGTCGACCCAAAGCTTTGCGGTGTTTTTGCACATGAAGCCTTCGGACATCTGAGCGAAGCTGATTTTATCTATGAGAATGAAAGACTACGAGAGATGATGAAGATTGGAAAACGTTTTGGTTCTGATGATTTAACAATTGTGGATGATGGTACTAGAGTGGGAGAGGCGGGTTATATTAAATATGATAGTGAAGGCACACCCTCGCAAAAAACATACTTGATACAGAATGGGATATTGAAGAGCCGATTGCATTCGAGAGAAACCGCTGCAAAAATGGGTGAACTCCCGACTGGGAATTCACGTGCAATCAGTTATGCTCATGAGCCAATTGTCCGCATGACGAATACCTATATGGAGCCGCGTGATTGGAGCTTTGATGATATGTTGGCAAGTACTGACAATGGTATCTATGCAATAGGTTCACTTGGCGGCCAAACAAACACGGAGATGTTTACGTTTAGCGCTGAAGAGGCGTATCGCATAAAAGATGGCAAACTCTGCGAAAAGATCCGGGACGTAGTCTTGACCGGTAATGTATTTGAAACACTCTTAAATATTGACGCAATCGGAAATGACCTTGTGCTTTTTGGAGGTCTTGGGGGTTGTGGTAAAGGTGGACAATCTCCATTGAGAGTCAGTGATGGAGGCCCCCACATCAGAATAAGAAATGTGACCATTGGTGGGAGATAAGGAAAACCCAATCCATGATTGTAAGAATTATCTGTTACCATTGATTCGTATAGTGAAAGAGTTTCTCGATTCCTTGTAGAATTTATCGAAGAGTTCACTCTTCAGACAGAAGAATATATACCTGTCCTAATAGCTTGGGCAATTGCATGCTCATGAGAAAGACACTTCATATTCTCACACAATCGGAAAGGAGATAAGTTATCACATGGATATTACCGAGTTACTCAAATTTACGAAGGATCAGAACGCTTCAGATTTACACATCAGTGCCGGGGAACCTCCCGCAGTAAGAAAGGATGGTGATTTACAAAAGTTAGATTCACCACCTTTAGATAAAGAAACGGTACATAATATCTTATATGAAATTCTCAATGACAAGCAGCGAAAAATCTTTGAAGAGACAATGGAATTGGATTTTGCCATATCATTTGGCGAGACGTCACGGTATAGGGTAAATGCCTTTATGCAAAGCAGAGGTGAAGGAATTGTATTCAGGACAATTCCAATTAAAATTCCAAGCTTAACACAATTAGGGCTTCCTGAAATCCTCGGGGAAATCGCTAAAAAAGAGAAAGGGTTGGTGCTCGTAACAGGGCCAACGGGTAGCGGCAAGTCTACTACCCTTGCAGGTATGATGGAGCTCATCAATACTGAAGATAAGGTACACATAATCACCGTTGAAGATCCCATTGAGTTTGAATATGAACCTAAACAGGCCCTCATAAATCAGAGAGAACTTGGCCCACACACCATGAGCTTCGCAAATGCATTACGTTCCGCATTAAGGGAAGATCCCGATGTGATATTGGTCGGTGAAATGAGGGATTTGGAAACAATCTCTTTAGCCATAACCGCTGCTGAGACAGGCCACCTGGTTTTTGGCACACTGCATACCTCAAGTGCACCAAAAACCATCGACAGAATAATCGATGTGTTCCCTGCGGACCAGCAATCACAAATAAGGGCAATGTTTTCAGAATCAATCCTCGCCGTTATCAGCCAAAATCTTGTAAAACGGAAAGATAGAACGGGTAGGGTGGCTGCTTTAGAAATAATGGTTGTAACCCCTGCTATAAGAAACCTCATTCGAGAGGGGAAGGTAGCCCAAATCCACTCCTCAATACAAACGGGGAAACAATTTGGGATGCAGACGATGGATAACGCCTTAAGAGAGCTTTATGAAAATGAGATTGTTGCGTTGGATGATATTCGAAAACTATTGACAAACCCAGATATCATAAGATGAAGACGAGAAGTAACTCCTTAAAAAGAATTTTGTTTACTATTTTTTGGGGTTGGAATAAAAATGGATATGAGACAAATTTTGGAAGAGATGGTCAGACTAGATGCTTCAGACGTCTATCTTACAGCACACTTCCCACCTGCCTATCGTGTAGATGGTAAAGTTACACCGTGTGATGGAGAATTACTGAAACCATATGATACAGAGAGGCTCGCCTTTGAGACCATGACAGAGAAGCAGAAGGCAATTTTCATAGAGGAGAAAGAGATGAACCTTGCTATTGGCATTAAGTCTCTTGGTCGTTTTCGGGTAAATGTACTCTACCAAAGGGGGACTATTAGCATTGTCGTTCGTCAGATTAAGCTTGATATCAAAACTGTTGATGATTTACAGTTGCCTGAAGTCTTAAAAAGTATCATAATGGACAAACGAGGACTTGTGCTTGTTGTTGGTGGTACCGGTTCTGGAAAATCTACATCACTCGCGGCTATGATAGATCATAGAAATTCAAACTCTCATGGCCACATTATTACGGTTGAAGACCCAATCGAATTTATTCACCAACATAAAAAGTCGATAATAACCCAAAGGGAGGTTGGGATGGATACACTCACCTTTGCCGACGCTTTAAAAAATACACTGAGGCAGGCACCAGATGTTATACTCATAGGTGAGATTAGGGATACAAATACGATGGAATCTGCTATAACCTTTTCTGAAACGGGCCATCTTTGTTTAGGTACCTTACATGCAAATAACGCCAATCAGGCAATAGAACGTATTATTAATTTTTTCCCTTCAGAAAGACACGATCAAATATATCTTTTACTCTCGTTAAATCTGAATGCAGTCATATCCCAGAGACTGATACCCACATTTGAGGGGGGCAGGGCAGCTGCTTTTGAAATAATGTTAAGTAGTCCACGGATCAAAGACCTACTGTTAAAAGGTGAAATCGAATTATTGAAAGAGGCCATGTCGCAGGGTAACCAGGAAGGGATGTTGACATTTGACCAATCAATCTTTAATCTATATAGCTCAAAAGTTATTAGTTATGAGAATGCGCTCGCATATGCGGACAGTACCAATGATGTGCGATTGAGGATAAAGACGGAAAATTTAGAACCGGAAGAGCAGCAGGTAAAACCAACCTTCAAGATCAGAGAATAGATGAAAGAGAAAATAGAGGAACAGATATTAGACCTCGCCTCAAAGAAGGCCGATTCAGTTGAGGTGATTTACGAAGAGGGAGAATCAAGATCTATCAGTTTTGAAAATAATAAACTGAAGTCCGTTCATACAAAATCGATCAGGGGAGTTGGTCTTCGTGTGATCAAGGAGGGTAAAATCGGCTTTTCTAGCACAACAGATCTGAGAGATCTTGAGAAGGTTGTCTCAAATGCAATTGAAAGTGCTAAATTTGGACAGGAAGCACACTTCACCTTTCAATCAAAGGTCCCTTACAAAGAGGTAAACCTCTATGACGAAAAGGTCGTGGACTATCCGATTGAAAAAGGGATCCAAATTGGGAAAGAGACGATCGAAAAATCCCTTGCTGTTAACCCAAATTATGAATGCGGCGTTGGTATTGCGAAGGGTGTGGGAAAAAGTCGTTTAATAAGCTCCAAGGGCCTTGACGTTAACACTCAATCAACATCCATTGGTTTAGGCCTTGACATCCTTTTAGTGAGAGACAATGGTCTCTTGTGGGTGAGCGAAGGAGAGAGCTCAACAAAATTAATCGAAGACCTTGACAAACATACAACGAAAGCCCTTCGCAGTTTACGATTGGCAGAAAGGGAGTGTGAGATTAATACCGCGGCTTATCCGGTTGTCTTTACATCCAAGGCCATCGGCAACCTGCTTACAACATTTGAAAGCGGGTGTAATGGGAAATTAGTGCAAAAAGGGGCTTCTCCGTTAACGGGAAAACTTGGGGAAAAAATAATCGACGAAAGGATTACCATATATGACGACTCCACGATTGATTATGCAGAGGGGAGTTTTATCTGTGATGATGAAGGGGTACCTTCACAAAAAACCGTACTCTTTGAATCAGGTGTGCTAAGAAACTACATTTACGATTTGCAAACGGCCGGTATAATGAATAGCAAATCAACGGGTAATGGAACAAGAAGTTTTGCATCGCAACCCTCTCCTGGAAACTCAAACATTGTAGTTGAAACGGGCACCATGAGTTTTGAGGATATGATTAAGGACATGAAGCGTGGTATCCTTGTCGATCAGGTTCTCGGTGGTGGCCAGAGTAACACCTTAGCTGGAGAATTTTCAGTCAATATTGATCTCGGGTATCTCATTGAAAATGGAGAAATTGTTGGCAGGGTAAAGGATTGTATGATAGCGGGTAATGTGTTTGACATTTTCAACAATCTAATAGCCATCGGGAATCAATCGGAGTGGCACGGTTCTCTCAAGACCCCCCCATTTTATTTTCGATCAGTAAATGTTGCAGGGAATCAAAATTAACAAATAAGACACTCGTGTCTAAATCCTAAATAACAATTTTATCCTTGCATGATGCCTCAAATGTACCTCTCTCAATTCCGACAATTGGACATACTTAGGCAAGAGGATACGTGATGTCTAAAACCTAAATATGGGATAAAATGGAAACTTGGCAAGTTCCTATTATTTTCACCGTTGGAGTTGTAACAGGAATTATTAACACCCTGGCCGGAGGAGGCTCTTTACTCACCCTTCCCATGCTCATTTTCATGGGACTCCCCTCGGCAACGGCGAATGGTACAAATCGCCTTGCCATTATGGTACAAAATATATTTGCAGTTGCGGGTTTTACGAGAAAGGGCATTTCTGACTTCAGGTTGAGCCTTTACCTATCTTTGCCAGCACTGTTGGGGGCCACAATCGGTGCATTCATTGCCATTGACATATCTGATATCTTATTCAAGAGGATACTAGCCGTCATCATGCTCTTCGTCTTCGGTCTTATCCTCTGGAATCCCTCCAAAAGATTTCGACAGAAATCAGTACAAAATTGTGGATCCGTTGGTTTGGGACAAAAAGCTCTTTTTCCGAGCATGATCATCTTTTTTTTTATTGGAATTTATGGAGGATTTATCCAAGCAGGAGTTGGTTTCATAATCATCGCAACTTTAACCTCAATTGGCAAAATGGGTCTAGTAGAGACAAATAGCCACAAGGTCTTTGTCATAAGTGTTTACACCCTGTGTGCCCTTATCATATTCTCATTTAACGATAAGATATGCTGGTCAATGGGCATAGCTCTAGCAGCTGGTAATGGTCTTGGAGGTTGGATAGGGAGTCACGTGGCCGTTACCATTGGAGAGCAATGGATCAGATTGGTCTTACTATTTTCTGTTGTGGCAATGGTAATTAAGCTTTCCGGCATCATCTCCTAAACGTGCAACACATTCACGATGCAAACAACAAATTGCCTTCCGTTTTATCGATAACAAAATGAACACAAGTACTTTTTTCTCTATTGCGAGAAAATAACAAACAATTTTTTCTTCTAACAAAAACGCATGTTTTTTGTGTCCCTATGCGATACAACATTCTCAATATAATACACTCCTTCTAAAACCCAAGAAAACTGCGTATACTTCCACGAACACTTTCGTTTTCCCTATGATACGCACAAGGTGCATTTCAATTGTTACTGTGCAACTACTTACGAAACACCACACCTTTTAAAAACTCACACTAGTTGAAGCAACCAGAAAAACCACCAGAAATTCTCTTTGAATACCGATTCAACTAATATAAACATAAGACTCATAGTACCAATACCTTAAAACAATTTGTCTTAAACTATTGCCATTGGTATAAAAATTGTGAAAAAAAGAAACCTTCCTATCTCGATGTTATCGTTACCACATGAAAGATCTTAGTTATGAAAAACGAAGAGAAGAGAAAAGAGCAACCTAAACGTGATATTGTAATGGAGGGTTACCAACAAAGCCAATTACCTATCAGAGAGTCGAATGATGCTAGTCATGGAGAGATAATTTCGGCAAGCGAAGACCTATACCGTATGGTTGAAGAGGAAGAAGCGGTGAAAGTCAAAAATCTTGAGTCGCTTGGTATCTTTGCTGGAGGTATTGCCCACGATTTTAACAACATCCTAACTATCATTTCAGGAAATATGAGCCTCATCAAGATGCAGGTGAAGCCACATGGAGAAATTGCCGGTAGATTGACGGAAATGGAAAAAGCATTCTTCCGTGCAAAAAGCTTAACTCAGCAGCTAATAACCTTTTCAACGGGTGGAGAACCCGTTAAGAGGGTAATATGCCTCTCCAAGTTAATGTATGATTCAACCAGGTTTTCCTTGAAGGGCCAAAAGACAAACTGCTTATTCCATATACCCAATGAGCCATTTTTTGTTGAAGTTGATACCGAACAGATGGAACAGGCAATCAACAATATTATTATTAATGCCGTTCAAGCCCTTCCTGAAGGGGGAGAAATTGAGGTGATGATAGAGAATGTAATCTTGGGTCCAAGGAACCATTTACCATTGCCAAAAGGGAAGTATATCAAGACAACTATAGTAGATCATGGTATTGGTATCTCTCCAGAAAACGTCCATAAGGTTTTTGTCCCATACTTTACAACAAAAGAGTTTAACAACGGTCTTGGGCTTTCCACAACCTATTCCATAATCAAAAGACATGGTGGATACATAACGGTTTCATCTAAAAAAGGAGTTGGTACAACGTTCTCTTTCTACTTGCCTGCACTGCAACGGGGGGTTAGTTTAAAATTAGATGTGCAAAAAGGGAGAGTGAGAGGAGAGAACACACCCCTTATTGGTAAGAAAATTTTGGTAATGGATGACAAGGAAGAGATCAGGAATATTGTAAAAGAAGATGCTAAGATATATTCCTGTGAAGCTTATGAGGCTATTAACGGCGAAGAGCCATAAGTCTCTACACAAAGAGAGAGATTCAGGAAAACCTTTTGATGCCGTCATCCTTGATCTCATGATACCGAATGGGATGGACGGACAAGAAACAATTAAAAGATTGAGGAGGATTGATCCAGATGTGAAAGCTATTGTTTCGAGCGGCTATTCAAATGACCCTATTATGGCAAGTTATGAAAAATACGGTTTTACTGCCATACTTCCAAAGCCTTACAGAATCAAGGACTTGAAACAGATTTTGCAGAGAGTAATAACTGATAAATAACGCAGAAATCCACATCCAAATAATTTCCCAACACCCTTTCTTTTCATCAACCATGCTGACAACAAAACTAATACCCATGTAACAATTGCTTCCTCAGCAGACTATTCAATACTATTTTACTCCACTCAAATCAAATGAATCTCTTAATAGCTTCGGGAAAAGATGTTTGACAAAGATGACTTATTATCTCAATATAGGGTGTTATTGATCGGGGCCTATTCAGCCGGAGGGGGACGGTAGGCTATACAGAGAGAAACTTTGACAGACAGGAGCGTTTTACCCCTTTCAGTGATAAGAAACGTAAGTTTCATACCGGTGGAAAGAGTGTTGTTCAAAACTTGATTTATACCTAGTGAGAAAAAGAGCTCGATGATTGAGTTGCCTGTTCCACGAACATTTCTTGAACGAGAAAGAGACAAAAATGCTTGGATTACATGAAAACGCGGCTGTTGTTGTTTTTTCCAATACTTTTTGTAGTAATCACTGTGAGAATAGTATTTTATTTTCTTGAAAGGGGAAAGTGTCAGAATTTCAAAAAACCACCGGAACGGGGGAAGAGATCGCAACTACTGTTACATGATAAGAGAACAAAAGAGTACCAAATTGAAGAGCAGGTTTTGGGGATTACGAGGACCAACCGAAAGAGAGATAAAACTTATGAACCGGAAAATGGAAAAAGAATAATGGAGAACCAATGTGAACAAAAACCTACACCGGTTTCGTGTGCGAAATTGGAGATCTCAAAACATAAACCGGAAAAGCTCATAAGTAGAAAAGAGAAAGCACCAAGCACACAATGGGAAGAGATAGAAAAGAGATGGGCACAAATTAAAAACAACGACTCCTGTAAAGAGGTCGAAAAGATCCTTGGTACTCCAACATCTATAAAACAGCTGGTGGAAAAGAGGGAGTTGTGGGTTTATGTTTATGGTATGAAAGAAAAACGGACAATAACATTTAATTGTGGGTATCTAGAAAAAACTGAAATTGGAGAAAATGCTTTTGCAAAGGCCTTAATAGACCTTCAAGCAAAGAAAAGTTGAGTACTCTGACACTCTCCTCACACAAAACAGTTTTCTTTGTGTAACACCCAAGTGAGTCAATCAAGCATGGTCAAAAAGGGACGAACACATTAAAATTTGCGTTATCCCGAGGACATCTCTGAATCCCCGTATGGAGAGAGGTTATGTTCTCTTAAACTGTCTCTCTAGTTCAGATATCTTGAATTCTAGGATTGTCGGACGCCCATGTGGACAAAAGTTTGTCATTGAACTTTTTCTCTTTTTGTCAAGAAGAGCCTGAATTTCTTGGGAACTCAACTTCTGACCAGATTTAACGGCCCCTTTACAGGCTAATATCTTCACGACTTTGCTGAGAATATCATCAGTGTTTATTCTCAATTCATTGCCGTTAATCTCTTCCAATAAACTCTGAATCAGATCTCCGTAATTCAAATTTTTGAGAATTTGCGGGTGAGTCCTAATGGCTATAGTACTTTTACCAAACTCTTCTATCTCTAACCCCAAGATAAATAACTCATCCTTCAGGCCCATGATCGCAACGTGTTCCGCAGGCGTTAACTCTATGAGCTCAGGAATCAAGAGGTTTTGCGTAACCAGTCTAGCGTTTTTAATATGATCACAAATTTCATGGTAAAGAATAATCTCGTGTAAGGCGTGTTGATCGATAATGTTTAAACCCTGGTCCGTCTCTTCTACGATATAAGAGTTGTGTATCTGCAAAAATGAGGTTAAGAGAGAGCTCTTGGAAGGCATGAATTCATCCAGGGGTGGCGAAACATATTCATGTTTCTCTCTCTTCTCATAAGCACCGACCGGAGAAACATTTTTTCTTTCTAGAGATTCTGAAAAAAAGTCTGACATTGACTCCATCACTGACTCTTCTCTCTTCCCTGGCAAGATCTCGATTTGAGAGTAGTGTTCCCGGTTTGACGTCTGTAATGGAGAGTGGCATTCTATCCGTTTCAATGCTGAATGAATTACAGAATAGACCTGATCATGAATAACCCCGGCATTCTTGAATCTCACTTCTCTCTTTGTAGGATGAACATTCACATCAACCTCACCGCTATCAACATGGAGGAATAGGAAGACAATAGGGGATCTTTTTGACATGAGAAGGTTGCGATAGGCATTATTGATGGCGTGGAGAATACTGCTATCCCTTATGAACCTTCCGTTGAGGAAGACAAACTGCATCTTGCTATTTGGGCGGGTATGGGTAGGAGGCATCACATATCCGCATATCGAAACGGCAGGTTCCTCGCTGTCAAGAGATATCAACTCTTTACACATCTCATTTCCAAAAATCGTCTCAATCCTTTCTCTCGTGTTTTTGGCAACAGGAAAAAGGGAAACACTCTTTCCGTTGTGCAAGGTACTGAAATGTATGTTTGGGTATGCAAGTCCGAATCTTGTGATCATTTCGGAGATATGGGCCATTTCAGTTTGTGTACTTTTCAGGAATTTACGTCTGACTGGTGTATTGTAAAATAGATTGTGCACCTCTACCTGTGTACCCTCAGGGGCCCCTTTCTCTTTTATCTCATGGAGAGTTCCTCCCTCAATCATAATTTCTGTACCCGTTATCGCTCCTTTGGGACGTGATACTATTCTCGCCTGAGAGATCGAACCAATACTCGGAAGAGCTTCACCCCGAAACCCCAGTGTATTGATAGAAAAAATATCTTCATCGTTCTTTAGCTTACTGGTAGCATGGCTTTGAAATGCTAATCTTACATCATCTTTCTCCATACCTACTCCGTTATCTGAAACCCTAATCAGCTTTTTTCCGCTATCTTCCAATTGGATTTCGATTCGTGACGCACCTGCATCAATAGAATTTTCAACGAGCTCTTTTATCACTGAAGCAGGTCGCTCAATAACTTCACCGGCAGCTATCTTATTAACAATTGTTTGAGATAAGATCTGTATATTAGGCACTGAACACTGACCTTAAACCTTTCATAAAATCCTTGTACTTCTCTCCATAATTTGAGATATGGATCTCTCTTTCCATTTGGTTGATTGTTCTCATGGTTATCTTGATATATTCATCTGGGAGACACTCCATCACCTTTTCAGCCCATTCAATAATTGAAACGCCATCCCCCCAAAAATATTCCATACAGTCAATATCGTACATCTCATCCGGTGATTCCAATCGATAGGCATCGAAATGATAAATAGGTAACCGCCCTCTGTAGTAATTCATTAAAACATAACTTGGACTTGTTACCGCAGAGCTATCTTTTACTCCTACCCCTTCAGCTATACCTTTTACCAGATGTGTCTTGCCTGCGCCCAAATGGCCGGTGATCGCTATGACATCACCCTCCTGCAATAGTGCCCCAATACGACTACCAACCATTATCGTCTCGCCAACTCCATCTGTCTGAAAATGTATCGCTGTATCTGATGGAGAGTATCTATTGTTCCTTAAAATGTTCATATCCCTTTGGGATAATTCCCCTCACTTCTCCGTTTGCATGGTGTAACACTATACCTGGGTTCTTTTTAATACGGCCAATTTTTGTTAAACGTGTGGAAAAGTAGTTTGACTCAAGCAACCTCAATGATTCGGCTTCGGAGAGAGTAAAGAGGAGTTCATAGTCTTCACCGTCAAAAAGTGCATGGTCAAGTGGGCTCCTACCCGTTTGTCTGGCCAAGAGCTGTGCATCAAAAGATACCGGTATCTTATCCTCATACAATTCTGCGCCGGTCCCACTCGCCTTGAGAATATGATTGAGATCAGCCAAAAATCCGTCACTTATATCTATCATAGCATTTATCTTGAAGTTTTTGTTCAAAATTAAACCCTCTCTTAGGCGAGGTGTAAATGTTAAGTGTTTTCCCACTATTGAACCTCCAAGAGTACCCGTAACCAGTAAGGTATCACCCACTCTCGAAGCTGCTCGTGTTATTGGTTTTAATCCACCATTTTCTCCAAGCATCGTTACGTTAATGACAAACAAGTTTTTGTTGCTCACAACATCACCACCTATTATCTTAATACCGAACTCATCTGCTATCTCCTTCATCCCCAAAAAGAGCTCTTTTGCAAACTGCGTTTTTGTGTCTTGACGTAAGCAGAGAGAAACTACTGCATATTTGGCACTACACCCCATAGCCGCTATATCACTGATACTGCATGCGATTGACTTTCTTCCTATCTGTCCGGCGGTACTCTTTTTTAGCTCAAAGTGTGTACCCTCTACCAACATGTCTGTTGTGATGAGGAACAGTTTGTTATCATTAATTTGTATCGAAGCGCAATCATCACCTATATCTATGGCAATGTTGCTGTCCCGCTTTTGTTGCTTTTTTATCCACTCTATGAAGGAGAACTCTTCCATCGGTACAAAAAATTATATTATCTTTTCCCTTAAATACCAACATATTTTGTTACGACTTCCAACAAGTATTTAGTTGGTTATAAAAGAATCTTTGATTATGAGAACGAAGATAATTTGTTGAAAATATATACAAAATATCGGATAATAAAAAGAATCTGATTCACTCACAAACGTAATGTCTCAATATAATGAGACGAAGAGTTACATTACTGTTTAAATCATTGTAGTTTAGATATTACTTGAACGAAAACCCTATGTTTGAACCAAAACTGCCCAGGTACAAGACGCATAACAATTTCGTAACTGGAACGTGCCATTGTACTTGAGGATTACGGAATTGTTACAGCAACGCAGTAGATGGGTAGTTTTCGTTCAAACACTAGATAGTACCGTTTTAACTTTCACTGCGAATAGTTAATGACATTTTCTCAAGAACTCTTTCTTCTCTTTTATGGCATGCGAAGTGCGAGTAAAAGAGATTGGGTTTCTTCTCACAACCAGCTTAGTAGAGATCGAGGAAAACTCCTTAAGTTGTTTAATATTGGGATCACAGGAAAGTGCTTGATGAATTAGTATATAACCAACGTTATGGACAAAAAAGAGACAATTCAAGAACTTCAAGAACACAGTTTACAAAAGCTCTCCGATAAAGACCTTCTTTTTCTTATAGAGAGTTACGTAACGAAACGTGATGATTACGAAAATATTGCCCATTTGATTAGGGGAGATGAGGACATTATTGGACAGATGATTGATAATGACAGAATATTTAATAAGGTAATGGATTGTACAAAGCAAATTTTGGGTATCTCTCCATTTTTCATGTTTTCACTATTTTTACGAAAATCCTTCAGAGAGAAAAGCAGCGATCCCGAATTTGTTGATCAGGCGATAACTACCTTAAATAGTACTGATCCAGTTTTTCCTTGGAATAAGGAGAGGCTCATCAACCTGCTTGAAGATACACAGGTTTCAAACTACATTGCAAATATGTTGGTAAAATTTTCTGAGAGTTCACGATTATTTAAAATAAGCAAGGAAGAGAAAGAGTCATGTCAATATATAGTAGACATGATTACGGACTCTCTTAAATCGGATAGTATGAGAAAATTCTCTATTTATTGCCATATAGGAAACTACACACTCTTTTTAACAGGAATGTTTTCAGAATATATAAAATATCGGTTTGAATACCGGCGTAGGCTTGTAGATAGACAATATTACATAGATTTTGGAAAGACTTACTACGCTTTGGCTTCTAAGCACACAAGTGCAAAAAAGAATAACCTGAGTGATACTTTTTTACAATTGTCAAGGGGCTTTGAGGTTGTTGCACAGGTCTTACACTTTATGAACGGAAAGTATCTTTACCCAAAATAGATTCCATCTGTTGATCCAAGCAGGAAGTAAGAAGGTCTATTTTTTGTGACAATATGAGAACCCGATCTCCCTTAATTGAAGAGTTGCAAAGAAAAATAGAGAAGACGTATGCTCTTGACACGGGAATTACCAATATTGAGAAGTTTGTCATTGGTGACCGGGGATATAAAGAGTTCTATCTACACGAGGAAATCAAGTCGGCGGTTGAAAATGACTCTTCAGGAGCTCGAGTGTTCATAAGAGATGGAGAAGATACGCTTAAAGTGAGTATCTATTATCCTGATAAACTTATTAAGGTGTTGGAGGAAAATGACCCCCGATTGGGCCTCCATGATGACAATATTGATGAGTGTGCAAGCTTTGTTGAAGAACTTGATCATTTCCTGTTTATCGCACAAAATTTTAAACGAAATCGCCCCTTCAACCTTCTTGAATTAGAGTTGCAGGCGAATGTTACAAAATATTTGGTACTCAAATATTTTGTTGCATTACAAAATAGATCCCTAAAACTCCGAGAATGTGATAAGGAGTACATAAGGCACCATCTCTTTTATAAACGGAAGTATAACCTGGAGGGGCCAATTGAACGAAAGAGATACGAGGACGCTAAGGTTCTTGGAATGAGCTATACACGATACATCGATCTCCTTTCACATGAAGAGCGTCTACGCGATTTGAGGAGGTTTAGTAGACTAACCTGCCCCTCCAAAATAAAACATATCCAATCGAGAAAAAACTCATTTCACACCTGAGAGTTTAGACGTTACAAGTACGTAACGACCAACACCATGTTGAGATGTTTGAAACGGGTGTTTACCTTTTCTTGCACCTTCACTCCTTAAGGGGAATAAATGTAAACCTGTGAACACTTCCACAAATTGTTTATATTCTAAACGGTTTCCCCTGTTTTTCTCAAACCTTCTCATCATTATCTTCGTCTCATTAACTATTTTACACTATCACTTACGATACTCGGAGCGTGAATTATTCTAAATATAATAGTCATCTACCATCTCGATTTAGGTAAAATCGGACAGGTCTCGCCCTCTTTTCAGAGAGAGACAATCTTCCCATCAAATAGATATATCCATCACTAAAATAACAAATAGTATAACTTTAGCAGACAAATGATGTATCCCTATTTTAGTGGAGATCGAAATCTGCGAATAAAATACTCCCCTACTAGTAATATTCCAAATGATTCTAAAAGGTAACACTATGAGAAATTCGCTTATCAAGAGGGGAAAATGGGAAATACAGTAAATCTTCCTATGAAAACACCACATTTAGAAAGACTATTCGGCATTCAAAATGCGACATATAAAAAATAATACCATTTTTTTTAAGCAATACCTTTCGAGGAAAAGATAGCCCCTTTGGTTTTGGCGGAAAAGAGACACCATACCGTTTCCCTTTCACGTGATGAAGAAAATCAGTATGTGGTAAAACAGATCTCTGCCCTTGGGAAGATACTCAGTGGAAACATAAATGTATTAAAGAAGTTAAGTATAAATTTGACACAGATCGAAAGGTGAAGGAGCAATTAATATTTGATAAATTCTTTGAGGAATTTTTTGAAAAGCGGGACGGTAAATGGGAAAACCCAAACAACTAAAAAAACCTTTTATTAAAATTACTATTGCAAACAAGTTATTACTGTGGTTTTTCTTAGCGGCGGTACTTCCCCTCCTTATTGTTGGTGCTATATCTTATCACAACTACACTACAATATTGAAGAAGGAGGTGGAAAACAATCTGTTAACGCTTGCCGAGAATAAGGCCCTCCAGATTGAGACCTATGTAACTGAACGAAAGAAGGATCTTATCTCCCTCACACAGACGCCAACCATCATAAAAGCCTTGGAAAAATTCAATACTATTTGTAAAAATCAAGGGATAGATTCTCCGGAATATGCTACAGCAGATAAAGAGTTCAGGACCTTCTTAACCCATTTCAAAGAGACATCAGAATTTTATGACCTTTTCCTCATTTCTCCCTCAGGAGATGTTGTCTTTACAGTAATCCGTGAAGACGATTTTGGAACAAACCTGAAAACCGGTCCTTATAAAGGTTCAGAGTTGGCTAAAGTCTTCTATAGGACAAAAACTCTCTTAGAGACTGAAATTTCTAATTTTAAGTATTATGCGGCTTCCGGTGAGGGAGCAGCATTTTTAGCCATGCCCGTTTTTAACCGTGAAAGTTTGCTGGGAGTTGTTGCAATCCAGATGAGTTCGCATGAAATCTATAAACTGGTACAAAACAACACTGGTTTGAAAAATACCGGGGAGACACTACTCGCATCAACATTTGATGATCACACACTATTGTTGACTTCTCAGAGAAGAGATTCAGAAGAATCAATTGTCAGAAAATTATCTCTTGAGTCTGATATACCATTACCTCTTGCCGATGCCGTACAGGGAAAAAAGGGTCTTGGTGTCTATGTTGATTACCGGGGTACAAAAGTACTGGCGGCATGGAGGTACCTACCCCAATTAAAATGGGGTATGGTAGTAAAAATTGACACAAAAGAGGCATTCTCATCAATTTACCAACTCACTTGGTGGTTTTCGGTCTTGGGAGGGGTCACTCTGCCTGGAGTCATTTTTATCGCCTTACTTGTATCCAGATCAATTTCCCGTCCCATTACGAAACTGACGAGAACTACCGAATTAATGGCTGACGGAGATCTAACCGTAAGGGCGGAGATAGAAAAAAGAGACGAAATTGGCAATCTTGCAAATTCTTTTAACGACATGATAGGTAAACTTGTGGAAGCCAGAGCAGGTGCCGAAAGACACAACAAAGCACAATTGGGACAGGCACTGTTGAACGTAAAGATGAGGGGTGAAAAGGATGTGGGAACATTGGGCACCAATATTATCAGCTATCTTACCGAATATCTCAAAGCACAAATCGGTGCTATATATATTATGGACAATGATCATAGGTTGAAGATGATCGGTAGTTATGCCTATGTTAAGCGAAAGAATCTCTCCAACCAATTTTTACCCGGTGAGGGCATTGTAGGTCAGGCTGCCCTTGAAAAGAGGCACCTCCTTATTACCAATTGTCCAGAAGATTATATCCGCATTCACTCCAGCCTTGGAGAATCGGCACCGAATAACATTTTGGCATATCCGCTTCAGATGAATAATGAGGTAAAAGGGGTCATTGAACTGGGAACATTGCATGGATTTTCTGAATCTGACTTGCTTTTTCTGGCACAAGTCCAAGAGGGCATTGCAATAGCTCTCAATTCTGTCTCGACTCTGGAACAACTGAGTTCTCTGCTAGAACAGACCCAATTACAGTCTGAAGAGATCCAGGCAAGGGAAGAGGAGCTGCGCAGCTATAATGAAGAGCTGGAAAACCACACAAAGGCCTTGCAGAAGTCTGAGGAGAGATTGCAATCCAGACAGATCGAACTTCGAGCCTCCAATGAGGAACTTGAGAAGCAAAAAAGGAAAGCGGAAAAGAAAAATGAGGAGCTGGAAATTGCCCAGAGGCTTATCGAAGAAAAGGCGAGGGATCTAGAATTAAGCAGTAGGTATAAATCTGAATTTCTTGCCAACATGTCCCATGAACTCCGTACGCCTTTGAATAGTATACTCCTCCTATCAAGGCTCCTGTCAGACAATAAAGACAACGTTCTGACAGAAGATTATGTCGAATCTGCCCGTTCCATCTACTCCTCCGGTTCAGAACTTCTGGAATTGATCAATGAGATCCTTGATCTTTCCAAGGTTGAGGCAGGTAAGATGGAAATCAATCTTGGGGAAATGTATCTACAGGATTTTTGCGATACAATGGTACGCGGTTTTAAACCTCTCGCCAAGGAAAAAGGTCTATACTTGAAAACAGAGATAGAAGAGGGATTGCCCTCTTCTATTTGCACAGACCGACAGAGGGTTGAACAGATAGTTAAGAACTTTCTCTCAAATGCATTCAAGTTTACATCAGAGGGAACTATTACACTAAAAATTTGCCGACCGACAAAATCGCAAATAGGTTGTACTCGTGAGGAGACCGTAGAATTTTCCATCATCGATACCGGAATGGGTATTCCAAGAGAAAAACAGCAACTCATATTCGAAGCATTTCAACAGGTTGATGGTACAATAAGCAGAAAATTTGGTGGTACAGGTCTTGGTCTCTCAATCTCAAAAGAGCTCACGCGTCTGCTTGGCGGAGCCATTTACATGGAAAGCTCTTATGGAAAGGGGAGTATGTTTTCTCTCCATCTTCCTGAAAAGGGACACTCGAAACAGGAATCTGCAGTTTCAAAGCAGCCAGAAAACGCTGAATTAAATACACAGAGCAGTAAGCTTGGTGAATACCAACATTTGCTATCAGAACCGGAAAATAACAGACAGCACTCTCTGGAAAAAATCAAGGATGACAGGTCAAAAATCTCCCCTCACGATAAATCGATCCTCATAATCGAGGATGATCCTAAATTCTTAAGGATTCTCTCTGATATCTCACGTGAGCGAGGGTTTAAGTGTCTGGTTGCAGAAGATGGTAAAACAGGACTCCAATTCGCTGATTATTACAAACCAAGTGCCATAATCCTTGATATTTTACTCCCTGATATCAGTGGCTTGACGGTAATAACCAGGCTTAAGGAGAATTCCGCTACTCGTCATGTTCCCATTCATATCGTATCAGCAACCGACAATAAGTTAGATGCCAGAAAAATGGGTGCGGTAAATTATTTAACAAAACCTGTCAGTAAGGAAGAGCTTAGTCAAGTGTTTAATCAACT
Organism: Candidatus Scalinduaceae bacterium; assembly: GCA_965222815.1. GTDB lineage: Bacteria > Planctomycetota > Brocadiia > Brocadiales > Scalinduaceae > SCAELEC01. The sequence continues at coordinate 2,201,389 of CBDCUS010000013.1, read as the reverse complement.
GAATAGGATGATTTCTAAAGGTATTAAAGAGCTTCTTCTTGTAGAACATAATAGAAACCAGGCTGATGCTATCATAAAGTGTATTGGTAACGGAGACGTGCATATAACGGTTGCTTCAACTGCTGCTGAAGCGTATGACCATGTTTTAACCGGAAATTTTGAGTGTATGGTTCTAGATCTCCGGCTTCCTGACACTTCCGGTTTCGAACTATTAAGCAAAATCAGAACAAATGAAGATATTTGCTATCTTCCTATTATTGTTTACACAGGTAAGGAGCTTACAGAAGAAGAGAAGGTTTTAATAGACCAATATGCAGAATCGGTCATCATTAAGGGAGTAGATTCGGATCGAAGGCTTCTCGATGAGACTACGCTCTTTCTTCACCGTGTCGAGGCAAATCTTCCAAAAGAGAAACAAGAGGTTCTCAGGATGTTACATGATAAGGAGGAGATCCTGTCGAACAAAAAGATTTTGGTGGTGGATGACGATATGCGAAACGTTTTTTCACTCAAAAAGGTGCTCGAAAGTAAAGGTATGCAGATTATGGTAGGAAAAAACGGCAGAGAAGGGCTAGAATTTCTCAATAAGAACCCTGACATCGATTTGATACTTATGGACATTATGATGCCTGAGATGGACGGATATGAGGCTACAAGGTCCATCAGGAAACAGGAAAGGTTTAAGGACCTCCCGGTTATTGCGTTGACCGCGAAAGCGATGAAAGGAGACCGATTTAAATGTATTGAAGCCGGTGCATGCGATTACCTGGCAAAACCTATCGACATGGACAGGCTCTTTTCAATGTTGAGAGTATGGCTGTATTAAGTATTTGCTCAATCCAGATTTTGCAATGATGTTTCAATCATCCATTTGTGGAGTATCACAAGATGAGCAGAGAGAATGATGTCGTATCTTGTAAAAACTCAAATCAGAAGTTGATCTATCTTTTTGTCGGTATGCTTACCGTTTTTATCGCTTTCTTGACCGCTTCTTACCTGGTATCATTAAAATCCCTCAAAGCTAAAGAAGATGATAGTGTATTAATAAATATTGCCGGTCGACAGAGAATGTTGATACAAAAATACGTGAAGGAATGTATTAATGGATTAATACCTATACAAGTTCGCCACAACGCACTCAAGACAGCGGAGATAGCAACACTTCAGATATCAGAGGATCGGAAAGCATACAACAAAAGAGTTGTTGCTAAACTCAGAGGTGAGGTTCCGGATGTACACCCGAACATAAATTACTCAGTTATAAACGGTGGAATCCCTCTGCCAACTAACTTTGTAAAAGAGGTATCACGTACTATAAAAAAAAAGGGCCATTACAGTTATGATCTTCTGAGCAAATGGAACATAAACAAAAGCAAAGGCCTAAGAACAGATTTTGAGAAAGAGGCCTTTGATTATTTTTCTGTAAATTCGGAAACATCTTTTTACCGTTATATGATCTATGATGGTATCTATACACTGCGTTACGCAACCCCAGATTTTGCAGTATCTGATGAATGCGTATCTTGTCACAACTCCCATGAAGAGAGTCCAAAAAATGATTTTAAGCTTGGAGAGATGATGGGAATACTAGTGGTAAACATTCCCATCGGTACTGTGAGTAAACAGACAGAGGCATTCTTTGAATGTTCAAGCGATGAAATCTTTGGGTCTGATAGTTTGTCGCAAACAAAGCAGCTTTTTGAGATGACACATGATGCACTTATCAACGGTGGTATGGTACCTGTGGATATGCACATGACATCCTTTAAGTCTATACCCCCACCAACAAACAGTGAGATAAAAAACAGATTTAAAAAAATGGAACAACTGTGGGCCGGGGTTCAGGTAGAGATCAAAAAGCTTTTAGCTGTCGAACCAAATTCATCTGAGTATGTGGACGCTTATACAACTGTTTATGATACTACCACGAGTATTGTGAATATCATGGACTCAGTTGTTCATTTGATGCAGAAGTATAGCCAGCAGAAACTCTATAAAGTAAAAACCTTACAAACATTCATCTATATCATAATGGGACTCTTATTCTGTTTTATTATCGTTTCTGTCTATCTGAAGATTGTTCTCCCGCTTGAATCACATAGTGAGACCCTTGAAATGCAAAGAGAAGATTTGAGATCACTTAATCTAAAACTCTCAAACGCTCTTGATAGAGATAAAAAGCAAAACTGGTTGAGGATAGGCCGGGCAGGCTTAAACGATCGGATGCGTGGAGTAGAAGATACAACCTCTCTTAGTCAAATGATTATCAACTACCTAGCAGAATATCTCAATGTTCAGGTAGGAACCATCTATCTGACAGAAGATGACAACACGTTGTGCCTGGCAGGAAGTTACTCCATCATGGACCACGGTTCTCTTCCCAAAGAGATCCATTTCGGAGAGGGTTTGATTGGGCAGGTGGCCTTAAATAGAGAAAGTCGCATAATTACCAGCATACCTCGTTGTTACAGGGAGATCAATTCAGGTCTTGCAATAGTGTCACCCAAAAACCTTTTGATTGTTCCATTTTTATTCGAAGGTAGTGTTAAGGGTGTAATCGAGTTCGGTTCGATCCATGAATTTACCTTCGAACACCTCGACTTTATGAATCAGGTTGCTGAGAGAATCGCAATTGCCATTAACACTGCTCAATCCCGCCAACGCCTAAAAGGCCTGTTAGAAGAGACCCAGGCACAGGCAGAAGAACTTCAAGCCGGGAATGAAGAGTTGATAAGCGTTAATCAAGAACTAGAGAGAATTGCTCGAACACAGATAGGAGTAGATCCGGAGAAACTCTTGAAAGGGCACTTATATGAATGAATTAAGCAATGACGAAAAGATGGAATGTGACCTCTTATTAGAGGCGATTTTTCTGAAATATGGATATGATTTCAGGAACTATTCAAAGCCATCTATGAGAAGGAACATCCACAATAGGCTTACGAGATACAATTTTAAAACATTTTCAGAAATGCAAGATACACTGCTCCATGACAAACAGTTTTTTGAAAGATTACTCCTGGACATTACTATAAATGTAACCGAGATGTTTCGGGACCCGCATTTTTTTTTAATGTTCAGAAAATCTGTTATTCCAGAACTAAAAAAACAACCTTTTGTAAAAATCTGGCATGCCGGTTGTTCAAGTGGGGAAGAAGTCTATTCCATGGCAATTCTTTTACGCGAAGAGAGGTGCAGAAATTTTAGAATCTACGCAACCGACATAAATGAGGTAGTCATTAAAAAAGCGAAAAAAGGAATTTTTTCCATTGCCAAGATGAAAGGGTACACTCAAAATTACGGAGAAGCGGGAGGGAAGGCATCATTTGCCGATTACTATACTGCTCGATATGACTTCGCTACAATGGATAGTTCTCTCAGAAAAAACATTGTCTTCTTTAATCATAATTTGGTAAACGAGGGGGTTTTTGGTGAAATGGATTTGATAGTTTGTCGAAATGTACTCATCTACCTTAACAAAGATTTGCAAAATCGTGTCTTCAATCTCTTTTATAAGAGTTTGAGACCTGGTGGATATTTATGCCTTGGTTCAAAAGAGACCGTTCGGTTTTCTTCATCCTCCGACAAATTTGCAGATGTAGTAAGAGAAGAAAAGATATATAGAAAAAAACAAAACAGCGACCGGTAATGACTCTGATCATTGACTTGCTATTAACGGGGTAAGACCGATACTACCGTACATTTCTCCTTCTCAATCCTCTAATCCCTTATTTTCTGCACAAATATTACACTCATGTATGAGATCTTCAAGGAAGGGTTAATACATTGAGAGAACACTCCGATAATGTATCTAATGACAAATTTCACTATTTTACTTCGATACAGTTCCCGTATCTTCTCCTTTATCTAGATACCGATGTTGAATATGGTACTAATAAGAGAGCTCGATAGGTAAGTGTTCACAATGAATGAGAAAATACTTTTCGTAGATGATGATAGAAGCATCCTCGCTGCAAATAGGAGGCTACTAAGAGGAGAGTACGTGGTAATTACGGCAAATAGTGGTAAGGAGGGACTAACAAAAATCAAAGACAATGGTTCCATCGCGGTTATAGTGAGTGATTTTCGGATGCCGGAGATGAACGGTGTACAATTTCTTTCCGCTGCAAAACAAATTACACCGGACACCGTCCGTATTTTACTTACGGGCCAAGCTGATATGCAAGCAACTATTGATGCTATTAATGAGGGGAATATTTTTCGATTTCTTAGGAAACCATGCGAAAATCAAACTCTCAGGAAAACTTTACAGACAGCAATTGAGCAGTACCACCACAATAAACAGCTCATACAAAAACCTGAAGAGAAACCTATTGATAGTGCTGATCTCAAAAGTATTCTTGAAAAGGGTGAAAATAATTTTGTAGAGTTTAAATCATCTTTGCGTTGGGATTACAAGACCGGGCAGATTAATAAATCATTGGAGTGTGCTGTAGCGAAGACAATATCTGCATTTTTAAACTCCGAAGGCGGAACATTGTTTATTGGTGTCAGCGATGAAGGAGAAATTTTGGGGATTGAGAAGGATAAGGCAACGTTGACAAAAAAACAGAGTAATGATGAATTTCAACAAAAGTTAGTAAATATTATCAATAGATGTTTGGGTAAAGAGTTTCATCAATTTATCCATATTACCGTTAAAAAGATCGATGAAGCAGAGGTATGCATGGTAGAAATTTCCGAAAGTAATACACCTGCTTTCCTTAACATTGATGATAAAGAAATGTTCTTCATAAGAGCATCAACCACCTCGCAACCGATGAACCTAAAAGAAGCTATTGAATATATAAGCTGTAAATGGGGCAACGCGATGAAACAGGGGCCATGAAAATTTCACGTTTTTCTACCAAGAGAAAACCCTAATCCCCAAAAGGCAATGTCTTCTTAAAAGTGTCTGTTACCATTTCTACTGTCTCCTTTTTTCTTCAACCGTAAATCCTCTTCCTAAACAATGTAATGATTATTTTTGCTTGAACGTTGGATGACAACCGATATAATACATAAGTTTCACTACTTTTCAATATTCATATGTTATTTTCTCAATGTACTTAAAGATTTTAGCTATTGGTGACACCGTTGGAAAACCGGGAAGAAAGATTCTTGAGCAGAAACTTACTACTCTCATTACTCAACAAAAAATAGATTTTTGTCTGGTGAATGCAGAAAACTCTGCGAACGGTTCAGGCATAACCATTGACATCGCCAATAAGCTTTTTTCATACGGCATTGATGTTATAACAATGGGGGATCATGTCTGGAAGAGGAAAGAGATATATGATTGGATGAAATCGGAACAGAGAATTATCAGGCCAGCAAATTATTCTCCCTTGGCGCATGGCAGAGGCCATGTAGCACTTGAGATAACGGGTGGTTTCACTATTGGTGTTATTAATCTGCTGGGCCGAGTCTTCATGAAACCTATAGACTGTCCGTTCAGGGCAGCTGACAATGCGATAGAGGAACTTTCAAAGATAACAAAAACAATAATTGTTGATATGCATGCGGAAGCTACTTCTGAAAAAGTAGCTATGGGTTGGTATTTAGATGGTAGGGTGAGCGCAGTAGTAGGAACACATACGCATGTACAGACAGCTGATGAAAGGGTTTTCCCTGGAGGAACAGGTTACATTACCGATTTAGGAATGACAGGCCCCCATGAATCAGTTATAGGAAGACGTGTTGATCGTGTGTTACAATCGATTGTTACTCAAGTTCCTGTACGTTATGACATAGCTGATCAAGGAGTTAGGATTGAAGGGGCCATTCTTACCATTAATAGTGATACTGGTAAAACTGAAAAGATTGAGAGGATTAAAATTACTGACGCTGATCTTTAAGGATAGAGATCAACCACTACAGAAATTAAAATTTGCCGAGAGGGTATTAAATTAAAAATTGATTTAGCTCGTAACCTGAAAGTTGTTTCACGTTTCCCTTGAAACAACCTATTATGAGTTTCTCAAGAACACCAAACTGTCTTACAGATATCACGATGCTAAAAGATCAGAACCTATTTCACCCCACCCAGGGAATCAAAAAACTCTTTACGGTCTCTGAAATTACGAAAAAAATAAGACACTCCCTTGAATACGAGTACCCGTATGTCGGCATTGTGGGAGAAATATCTAACGTTCGGATACCAAGTTCCGGCCACGTTTATTTAACCCTAAAAGACAAGGCTGCTCAACTACAAGCGGTCATCTTTAGAAACTGTGCAAATAAGATAAAGTTTAAGCTGAAAGATGGAATGGAGATAATATCCTTTGGTTCTCTTACTGTATATGAACCTCGAGGACAGTATCAGTTGATTATTGATAATCTTGAACCAAAAGGTCTCGGTGCTTTACAGCTCGCATTTCAACAACTTAAAGAGAAGCTTGAGAAGGAAGGACTCTTCGATCCGTCTCAGAAGAGGCAATTACCTTTTATGCCGAAAAAAATAGGTATTATAACCTCACCTACCGGTGCTGCAATTAAAGATATCTTAAACATCATAGATCGGCGTTTTGCAAAGGTTGAGGTATTGATTTATCCCGTTAAGGTTCAAGGGGAAGGTGCGGCAGAGGAAATTTCTCGGGCAATTTCCTACATGAATACCCTTCCCGATATAGATGTCATAATAGTTGGAAGAGGAGGTGGTAGCCTTGAAGATCTATGGGCCTTTAATGAAGAAGTTGTTGCAAGGAGCATTTTCAACGCTACAATACCAATAATTTCTGCTGTTGGGCACGAGATTGATGTTACGATTTCAGATCTTGTTGCAGATAGGAGGGCTCTTACACCTTCTGAAGCGGGAGAACTGGTTGTTCCCAGACGTGACCTACTTATCGAGGTAATAGATAAGTGTAAAATGAGGCTTTTTCAAAACCTTACGAATAAATTAAAGGTTTCAAGAGATAATCTCGCAAGAGTTCTCAATAGCTATACTTTTCAGCAACCCTCTATCAGGTTCCAGAGGTTGCAACAGAGGCTTGATGATCTTGTCGACAGGCTTAACCTGCTTACAACACATTCGGTGAGCTTGGAATGGAAAAAACTCTTAAGTATTTCGGCTAAGTTGGAAAGTTTGAACCCTTTACATGTGCTGAAAAGGGGTTATACCGTTACGACCAATATAACAAGCAATCAACCTATTACTGAAATAAACTCCTTCAAAAGAGGGGACAAAATTAAGACGAGATTTTCGAGGGGAAGCGTTGTGTCGGAAGTCCTCTCGTCTACACTGAATGATGGATAAGTAAACGTTGAAGAAACCAAATTTTGAGGCATCATTAAAGGAGCTTGAAGAGATTGTAGAGCAGCTCGAACGAGGCGAGCTCACCCTTGATCAAACACTTGCAAAATATGAAAGTGGCATTAAAATATATACGCAATGCCACAAGATGTTAGAGAATACCGAAAAAAAGATTAACATATTGCTAAAAAAGACTTCGGGTGAAACCTCTGTAGAAGAGTTTCATTTGGAGAAGACTCATGACGGAAACCAAAACAGATCAGAAAGTAACGATTAGGTCCATGTAAGAGTGTAACAACTCACATCTTGCCAACAACTTGAAGCCTACTATACCATGTCGCTTTTCTCTTGTTGCAAGTGTTGGTTCTTCTCGTACCGTAAATTGCCTAGTACTTAATTGGAAATGAGGTGGTTTGCTAAATCAACTATTTTTTTGGCTTTTTGACAGAGAATCGTCAATTTAATGAACCATGAAGATAAAAAACGATTTATGAAAGGTTACATTTGACAATAGAACTATTAAAAAAAATAGACAGCCCTCAAGATTTGAAGAAATTGAAAATTGAGGAATTACCTGTTTTAGCAAAGGAAATACGTGAATTTATTGTCGATATCGTTTCCCGAACTCCCGGCCATTTGGCTTCAAATCTTGGTGTGGTTGAGCTTACGATAGCATTACATTATGTATTTGAGTTTCTTACTGATAAGTTGATTTGGGATGTGGGGCATCAATGTTATGTACACAAACTCTTGACGGGGAGAAGAGACGCTTTTTCAACGTTAAGACAGTATAAGGGTTTAAGTGGATTTCCTAGCAAGAAAGAGAGTGCATACGATCCATTTATCTGCGGACATGGTGGACACGCTATTTCAACTGCGCTTGGTTTGTCCTGCGCAGATACCATAAACGGGGTGAACAGAAAAATCGTGGCTGTTGTCGGAGATGCTTCAATAGGTGAAGGCATGTCGTTTGAGGCCTTAAACCATGCTGGTGACTTAAGAAGGAACTTGATCGTGATTTTAAATGATAATGAGATGGGAATTTCGAGCACGGTTGGTGCCTTTTCAAAATACCTCAATAAGATTCGAACAACTCCACTTTTTTCTGATTTCAAAAAAGAGGTTCACCATTTATTGAAATCGTTTCCTATCGTCGGCAAACGAATGGACCACACACTAGAACACATTACTGAAATTCTAAAACGCGAAATAACACCCGGGCAGATTTTTGTCGACCTGGGCTTTAACTATTTTGGACCAATCGATGGCCATGATGTGAAAACATTGATAGACATATTAAACGATATCAAAACCTTAAACGGACCTCTTCTGCTTCACGTCATTACGGCAAAAGGGAAGGGTTTTGAACCAGCATCGTCAAACCCTGCACGTTATCATAGTGCAGGGAAATTTCAAATGTGTAATGGAAAGGTTGTTGAACAGCCGAAAGATCCTAAAAAAATTAGTTATACAAAAGTTTTTAGTGATTCCCTTATCGAACTGGCAAGTTCTCATAAAGAAATAGTAGCAATTACGGCTGCAATGCCTGAAGGAACAGGACTTGATGCATATGGAAAGGTATATCCAGAGAGGTATTTTGATGTTGGGATGTGTGAACAGCATGCTATCGGATTAGCAAATGGATTGATTGCTGCGGGACTCAAACCGGTGGCTGCAATCTATTCAACATTTTTGCAACGTGCATATGATCAAGTATTTCATGATGTTTGCGTCCAAGGACACAGCATGGTCTTTACCCTAGATAGGGCCGGAATTGTTGGTAGTGACGGACCTACGCACAATGGTGTTTTTGACATAGCGTACTTGAGACACTTACCAGGAATGGTATTGATGGCACCAAAAAACGGTTCAGAATTGAAGGCCATGTTAGAAAAAGCGGTGTGTCTCGACTCTCCCGTGGCAATCCGTTATCCAAAGGATGATGTGCCGGATGAGGAGCTTGGCAAGGTTTGTGATAAAATCGAAGTGGGAAAAGGTGAAATTGTAAGGAATGGCCATGATGGAGCGATCATTGCGTATGGCGCAATGGTACAGCCCTCCTTGAAATGTGCGGATATGCTAACCGAACAAGGTATTGATATTACGGTTGTTAATGCACGTTTTGCTAAGCCGTTAGATGAATCTCTGATTTTAAAGATCGTCTCTTCTCATCGAATTGTACTTACCGTAGAGGACCACTCCTTGGTAGACGGATTTGGTACTGCAATCTTAGAATTGATAAATGATAAAGGTGAAAATACGAGCAGTGTTCATCGGCTCGGTATACCTGATAAATTTATGGAACACGGTTCCCGAGAAATTATATTAAAATCTGTTGGTATTGATGCTGAAGGGATTTGTGCAAGCTTTCTCTCTTGTTGGAAGAAGCTTGAACCCTCTTCGATCACTAATAAGGCAGATTGTAACCAGACTTTGGTATGAAAAAAATTCTTATCTTAGGTGATAAAAGAAAAAAGAAAATACGGGATACGATTTCGGATCTTGAACCTCTGTTTCGCAAGCGCGCTGATCTCACAATAATCGATCTATCAGAAGAGTGCGAAACAGATGAGATTTCTGCTGATATGGCATTTGTGTTTGGTGGGGACGGTGCTATTTTAGCGGCAAATAGAAAGCTTTTCGGTAAACAGGTCCCAATAATCGGGGTACATATGGGCAAATTTGGTTTTTTGGCTGAGTTAACCCCTCTGACATTTAACCAATCTTTAGAAAAAATATTTTCTGGAGAATATGTTATCTCTCAAAGAATGTTGTTGACATGTCAGCTATCACGCTCAAAAAAGATCGTACAGAAGACTATAGGCTTAAATGATGCTGTAGTATCTCGAACATCTTTTTCAAGAATCATTTCTATAAAATTGTATATAAATGGAAATGAAGCAAATACGTATAGCTGCGATGGCCTAATCCTTTCCACTCCAGCAGGCTCAACGGCACACTCTTTGTCCGCTGGAGGACCGATTCTAACACCAGACCTTGAAGCTTTTCTTATTACACCAATATGCCCACATACCCTAACCAACCGACCACTTGTTGTCTCCAGTGACTCCCTGATTGAGATGGAACAGGTATCTCAATCGAAAGGTGTTGGGCTTACTGTGGATGGACAGATTTACTTTGATCTTCGGGCTGGTGACAAAATAATCGTTGAGAAAGCCAAGGAAGGATTACAGTTGGTAAATACCCAAACAAGAACATTTTATGATGTCTTACGAGGAAAATTGAACTGGAGGGGGCAGCCTACTTACGATGTCAACTAACAAAAACCAGAAATTTCTGTTAACAGGTAACGAGGCGTCTGCAGAGGCCGCAATTCTGGCGGGTTGTAGATACTATTACGGATATCCTATAACCCCCCAAAATGAAATTATGACTCATATGGCATTACGGATGCCCCAGGTTGGCGGTACGTTTATCCAAGTTGAAAGTGAACTAGCTGCCATCTATATGGTGTATGGGAGTGCAGCAGCTGGAGGAAGGACCATGACATCCTCTTCTAGTCCCGGTATCAGCCTCAAGCAAGAGGGGATCTCTTACCTAGCGGGAAGCGAACTTCCGTGTGTAATCATCAACATGCAACGTGGGGGCCCTGGATTGGGAGATATCTCTCCAGCACAGTCCGACTACTTTCAGGCGGTAAAGGGGGGTGGTCATGGAGACTACCATACAATCGTTTTAGCTCCGAGCTCGGTTCAGGAGACAGCCGATCTTGTTTTCGATGCATTTGATTTGGCAGATTGTTATAGAAATCCTGTAATGATTCTCGGTGACGCACAACTGGGACAGATGATGGAGCCCGTTATATTTGACAAAAAGCAGAAAGCAGATCTTTCTGAGAAGAGCTGGGCACTGACTGGGGCTAAGGGGAGAAAAAGAAATATTGTTAAGTCTTTTTATCCTGTTAAAGGAGAACTTGAAGTATTCAACACTAAACTGCAAAAAAAGTATAGGGAAATCGAGGCAGAAGAGGTTCGTTATGAAGAGATAGAGACTCAACATGCCGATATCGTTCTTGTCGCATATGGCACCTGTGCCAGAATTTGTAGAGAAGTGCTCAAAGAAGCCAAAAAGAAAAACTTGAAATTAGGTATGATACGCCCCATTACGTTGTGGCCATTTCCAAGCGTTGCAATAGCCAGAGCCGCCGAGAGAGTACAATTGATGCTAACAGTAGAGATGAGTTCCGGTCAAATGGTTGAAGACGTTAGGCTATCGGTAAATGGTAAATGTCCGGTACATTTTTACGGTAGAACTGGCGGAGGAATACCTTCTCCCAAAGAGATTCTTCACAAAATTGTTGAATTATCAAATGTCAAAGAGAAGATAACCTGTTTCACTTCCTAAGATTTAGCTGGAGAACGATTAACATGGAATTAACCTATAAGAAACCAAAAACACTTATCGATACGCCCACACACTATTGCCCTGGATGTGGTCACGGTATTGTCCATAGATTAATCGCAGAGATTATAGATGAGTTGGACATAAGGGACAAAACGATTGGATTGGCACCTGTGGGATGTGCTGTACTTGCCTACAATTACCTCGATATTGATATGTGTGAGGCTGCACATGGTCGTCCACCAGCAGTTGCAACGGGAATAAAGCGGGTCCATCCGGACAACATTGTTTTCTCGTACCAAGGTGATGGGGACTTGGCTGCTATTGGGACTGCGGAGATTATCCATACCGCAAACCGAGGTGAAAATATCACCGTGATATTCGTTAATAACGCAGTATATGGCATGACGAACGGGCAGATGGCACCAACTACCCTGCTTAACCAAAGAACACTCACCACTCCCCAAGGACGTGAGGCGAATGCTGATGGATATCCCCTACGCATGTGCGAAATTCTCTCCATAATCGATGGGAGCAATTTTATTGCCAGAACCTCTATAACTTCACCAAAAAACATCAACAAGACAAAACAGATGATACAAAAAGGGTTTCAGACACAAATAGAAAAGAGAGGTTTTTCGTTAATAGAGGTCCTCTCTACCTGTCCGGTTTACTGGCACATGACTCCCTGTGAGTCAATGAAGTACATAGATGAACAGATGACCAAGACATTCCCTTTGGGCATCTTCAAGGATTGGGAAAACGAAAACCAAGGCTAACAACAATTTAAGACTGACAAATAGGGTAAATCATAAAGGGATTTCAAAAATGACAGAAAAAGCGATTCTTGCAGGTTTGGGTGGACAAGGAATGATGCTTCTTGGCAGATTGATTGCGCAGGCCGTAATGCTTGAAGAGAAAAATGTAACCTTCTTTCCCTCTTATGGTACAGAGGTGAGGGGAGGTACTGCCTATTATCACTTAATCGTCTCAAACGAGGAGATTTTCTCACCGGTCATCGAGGAGGCCGATACACTTATTATGATGAATCTGCCCTCTTATCTAAAATTTAAAGGTTTCCTCAAACCGAACAGTACACTCTTTTTAAACTCATCTATGATTAATAAAATAGACGCCCCAGAAAGTGTGAATATTTTTAGAATCCCCGCTACGGAAATTGCGAACGATCTCGGAAATGTCGTAGCATCAAATATGGTTATGCTGGGCGCATACAATGCGGTTAAAAATTTAGTTTCAATACCAATCTTCCTCTCATGCCTCCAATCAGTCTTGCAGGGGAAAAAAGCCCCCTTTTTTAAAGTGAACAAACTGGCGGTAGAACGCGGAATAGATTTTATCAGCCTATCGAAAAAATAGAAACCTCCGCACCTTTATTCAGAAATACAAGTCAATATTGGGACTTCAACTCTACACTGCAGAAAAAAACCTCCCTTTGAAGGGGGATATAAAGACTACCCAAGAAGGACAATGCTCATTAAGGATTCGCAAACCCTAACTCCCAGGAATTATCTTACCCAAAACAACCCTCTCCTTTGCCCCTGTAGCCCTTGGAATGTTGGCAGGTGAACCGAACACCGTTTCGTTGGCGAGCAGAGCAAATGTTATGGCCTCTTTAGCATCCGCAGGTATCCCAAAATCATCCGTCTGTTTAATTTTGATACCGGACAAATTGTTACTCATGAACTTTATTAAGGTACGGTTATGAACCCCGCCCCCACTTAATACAACCTCATCTATTTGATAAAAGGGTTGTATAAAGTTTCTATAACTATCTGAAATGGCTTTTGCCGTAAATGCGGTAACCGTCGCAATAGCATCCGCATCATTCAGTCTCTTTTGCTTCATCTCGTCATATAAATTGTCTGCAAACTCAATCCCGAAATCCTCCCTCCCAGTAGATTTTGGAGGTTGCTTTGTTACGAATGGATGGGAACACAATCTCTCCAGGAAAGAGTTGTCCGGTTTCCCTTTTGAGGCAAGTGCACCACCTTTGTCAAATGTTGCTCTCCCGTCTGTTATCTTTTCAGCAAAACGGTCAATTACCATATTGCCTGGTCCGGAGTCATAGGAGATGATAGTATCGATATCACCATCACCGGGTAAGAGTGCAACGTTTGCAATTCCTCCAATGTTCTGAATAGCACGGCACACACCATCTTTCCCAAACAGGATAAAATCGGCATAAGGCACCAAGGGTGCACCCTCTCCCCCAGCAGCGATGTCCCGCGTCCTAAAATCTGCAATGGTAGTGATTCCCGTCTCCTGAACAATCACGGAAGGCTCACCAATTTGTAGCGTTGATCCTTCATACATAGTTGCAGTCTCCTTTGATGCAGGAAGATGGTAAACTGTGTGACCATGAGAACCCACCAGGTCTATCTCGGCAAGGGGAGTTGCTGTTTTTTCGGCAACAAGCCTTACGCTGTTGGCAAAAAGTTTCCCCAGGAAAAAATTTAACCGGCAGACCAGGTCGACAGATCCTGTCTCTCTTTGCGATGCCTCAAGAATCAGAGCTCTTATTTCGTCTGGAAATGAATAGGTCTCAAATCCTATCAAGTCGATTTTCGTCGTCAAACCGCTCCCCTCAATATTTACGAGGCATGCATCGATACCATCACACGAGGTACCCGACATCAGACCAACAACGGTTCGACTCTTTTTACTCTGTAAACGGATTAGCTTCTCAATAGACATCTTGTGAATTTTAGAGGATGGGAAAAAATAACTTTTCTTTTTTCCGTATCCCTAGAATTATTTGAAATTGTTTGGTAGATTAATTTGAAACCCTATTCCTTTCACACTTACACCAGGTTTGAAGCGTTAAAACGATTCGACATCTGTTTAAAGAACACTGTAGATAACAATATTGGTGTTATGAACTGCCAAGGGTGAGACATTAAACTTAGTAGTCATGTATTGATCATGCTTCGGTTACTTACTTCTTTATTTTTGATCTCTAACGACCAAAATCACCCGGACAAACAACAAGTAAGAAAAACGTTTACAAATTTCCAACTTCGTCAGCAGTGCTCCTTTTGAAAAAGAGGCTGATGCTTTGGCTCCGGTGGATTTTTTTGTTAAGGTGTATAGCCTGATTGATCTTTGCACGCAGCATCTTCTGATTGATTATTGGGTTTTGAGCGAATATACCACCTTGTGGACTGCATAGGTTTAAGGCCAATATGACTACGAATTTCGTTCCGTAGTTGTTTGAGTAGATCATTAAAGTCAGTAGTCTTGTTATCAGTTAAACTGTTAATTACCTTACCGACAAGAGCAATCTGTGCCTCTTCCCCAAACAACTGAATATCGTTTAGTGCGTCCTGCAAATTAGCAATATCTCGAGGAAATTCTCCTCTATCGCAAAGGTTGGCAATCTTCAAATATGCATCACGCAAGTGCTTAACTCTAAACTCCCTTTTCTTTTGCTCAAGTTCACGCTTGGACGTTAACCAATGCGCTACAACCCAACCTAGTATAGCAATTGCTACCGTGGCTAGTATGGTGAGAGTATCTTTTAGTTCCATTTATTCACCATCATTTTGTGTTAAATGCAACATTCCTTGTGTTGTCTTGTGCGGAGTTGAGGAGCAAAATAATAATGTTTTCTATTCAAACGACTTGTTCGCTCCGTTGGCGGTGGCCACTCCGTTTTTCCTCAACTCCGAATTGAATTGTTTCTGCATAACAACACTTTCATAATAATAACCAGAATGGCAAGATTAGTACTTTACGAGAAAAATAGTGTAACAGCTTATACATTTTCCGCCCAGAAAAAGCAGAATCCATCAATTGGTGGAATTTATGTCTGGGTTATTTTGAATCTTGTAGAATGTTGCAATACTAGTGGTATAATACTTATCTAACTGTCAAGTTCAAGAGGAAAAATGATAAGCACCCCGAGCGGTAGCAACCAAACAATCTATACTTTTTTACGAGGTGATGATCTTGATCGTATAGAAGATAATTTTGAGACCTCCTTTGTTAACTTTTGCAAGAACTGCAACTCTACGTGATGCATCGGAACTCCTTTGTTGTGCCGTACGATTTGCGCCGATACAACGTGCTGTGGATAACTAACTTTGGGAGGGTGGTATAAATATTAACAATTTATGAGCACCAAAAACTTAACTGGTGATAAAATCCTTATTGAAGTTTTTTTGAAGTTACTTGTTAGC
Source organism: Candidatus Scalinduaceae bacterium (assembly GCA_965222815.1). Taxonomy (GTDB): domain Bacteria; phylum Planctomycetota; class Brocadiia; order Brocadiales; family Scalinduaceae; genus SCAELEC01. The sequence goes on along the minus strand of CBDCUS010000013.1, from coordinate 2,185,573 downwards.
TAGATTTAACGGCTAATAAACCATTAGAGTTGAGTGAGTAGCAGAGGTTACTTTTTCCAATAAAGAAAATTTTTCACATTTAGTGGTTGAACGGAATTCCTGTGCTTGAACAAAAACTTTCACGCTCTTTGAATCGATACGATGTTGTCTGCATTGGCATTAATGGGATTGTTGGAGCGGGAATATTCTTGTTGCCGGGAAAGATTGCCGCACTCGCAGGACCAAGTTCAATCTTGATATACCTTCTGTGCGGGTTGCTCTGCCTTGCTATAGCCCTCTGTTTTGCAGAGATGGGAGGGATGTATCAACAGACAGGGGGGGCATACCTCTATGCACGGGACACATTCGGTCCGATGATAGGATTTATGGTGGGTTGGATGATATGGATCTCCGCCATTATCGGGTGGGCAACGATGGCAAGTGGATTTCTTCTCTACCTGCGCTATTTCTCTCCCGACCTTTCCGAAGGCTGGTCTGGAAAAATCATCATAACTGCTCTCATCATAGGTTTGAGTATTTTGAATTTTCTCGGTGTCAAAATTGGTGCTCGGATCATAAACTTCTTCACCATCAGCAAATTAATACCTCTTTTCATATTCATTTTGTGGGGTTTTTCTCATGTTGAGGTTTCCTCACTGCGTCCAATTTTTCTGTTTGATGGTAACAATATTGGTAGTGCGGTCGTCATTGCCCTATTTGCCTACACCGGCTTTGAGCACCTATCAGTACCGGCAGGTGAGATGAGAAATCCCAGGAAAGATATACCGAAAGCCTTCTTCCTGGTAATTGTTGGCAGCACCATAATCTATGTATTAGTCCAGACAGTAGCGATAGGTACATTTCCTCAATTAGCAGGATCGGAAAAACCGTTAGCAGATGCTGCAACCTTTTTTATGGGGCCCGCAGGTGGACTGATCATTGCGATTGGGGCGCTCCTTGCCATTGCAGGTATCAACTCAGGGATCGCCTTAACCGGTCCAAGAAATCTCTATGCCTTGTCGAAAGATGGTTTCTTTCCGGGGTTATTTTCCAAGATACATCCTCAATTTCACACACCATATGTGGCGATCATCATCTGCTCTTCCTTAACTCTGGTATTAACCCTTACCGGCACATTCGAGTACTTAGTTTTCGCAAGTGTACTGGTAAGTCTTTTACAATACATACCAACATGCCTGGCTGTTATCGTATTACGGAGAAAAAGACCCGAGGTTTTAAGAAATTATAAAATTCCCGGAGGGTACACTGTTCCCTGTCTCGCTCTTGTGACTTGCTGCTGGCTTTTGACCCAAGTAGAGATGGTTGTAATCCTGGCAACCTTGGGGGGTATGCTGATCTCCCTACCTCTCTATTTCCTGAGAAAAAAGTCTTCTCTTTAATTTTATTGATTCAAATTTAATTATCTGTTTTCAAAAAATACTTGATATTCATTTGTCATTATTCTATCCTGCGGTCTTTTAAAAACTATTACTTACTATCACGGTTATAGAAACTCTTTTTCTGTTTACGTTCGAAAATAATTTCATATTTAAGAATCATCGCAAACGCAGCGACTCATCGGTAATAGTTTCAGAGAGACTAATATTTTTTTCTATATGGTTACCAAACTTAAAGCAAATTATCAATTACCACTCAAACGGGTATCAATCCTCTTATGTACCATTCTTCTAGCATCCTGCTCCGGTTTTCAGGAAAAAGAGTTCGGTATCAAGTACGAAAAGTTCACGCTTGAAAATGGCCTTGAGGTTATTTTACATGAAGACCATTCAGACCCCATTGTCGCCGTTGCCACCCTGATCCATGTCGGTTCGAATCGGGAAAAACCCGGTAAAACTGGCTTTGCCCATTTCTTTGAACATATGGCTTTTATTGATTCAGAGAATGTTCCGATTGGTGCAAATCGAAAACTTATTACTGAATGGGGAGGGACACGAAATGGTGGAACATGGTCCGACGGTACCATTTATTATGAAGTAGTACCGAAAGATGTTTTTGAGAAGATTCTCTGGATAGATTCCGATCGACTCGGATTTATGATTAATACGGTAACAGAAGCTGCTCTGGAGAGGGAAAAGCAGGTTGTAAAGAACGAGAAACGGGAACGTGTAGATAACTCTCCTTACGGCCATACAAATGAGATTATACGTGCACATTTATACCCGAAAGGGCACCCCTATAACTGGACGGTCATTGGGTCGCTACCCGATCTTCAAGCGGCAACCATTGAAGATGTGCAAGAGTTTTATGAGAAGTATTATGGTGCGGGAAATGCTTCATTAGTTATTGCAGGAGATATAGAGATAGCTCATACGAAAGAGCTAGTCAAGCAGTGGTTTGGGGAAATTCGAAAAGGACCGGATGTAAAGTCAATAAAACCGATGCCCGTCCATCTGGAAAACTCGAAAATTCTCTATTTTGAAGACAACTTTGCAACGTTACCTGAGCTTCGTATGGTCTTTCCAACGGTTGAAGAGTATCACCATGACATGTATCCGCTTGAGATGCTAGCCAATTTATTAAGCGGTAGTCGGAAGTCACCTCTCTACAAAATCATTGTCGAAGAGAAAAAACTGGCGCCATCTCTCAGCACATATCAAAGTAGTAGCGAAATTGCAGGAAAATTTGTTTTCCGGGTACGTGCTAACCTGGATGTTGATTTAGATAAGGTAAAAGGAGCGATAGAAGAAGGTTTGCAGCGATTTGAAGAGGAGGGTTTCTCCGATAACGAATTGATTAAGATTAAGGCTGAACTTGAAACGGACCTGTTTCAAAGTATTGAAACGGTTTTGGATAAAGCCTTTACTTTGGTTCACGACAATGAATTTAGAGGGAATCCGGGGTACATTGTTGATGCTGCAAAAAAGATTCAATCAGTTACCCGACAAGATATTATGCGGGTTTATAACAAATACATAAAAGGGAAAAACTACGTTATGACAAATTTTGTTCCCAAAGGAAAGTCCATATTGGCAACCGAAAAGGCGGAACGTACTTCTGTTTGGATAGAAGAGGTGAAATCAGATATAACTCACGAACTAGTAGGTCATGGCAAGGAGGCTCAATATGAAAAGACCGTAACCAAATTTGATCGTACTGAACCCGCGTTAGGTAAATTACCACTTTTTAAAATGCCCGAAATATGGACTGATACATTGGATAATGGTTTAAGGGTTTATGGTATCGAAAATAACGAAATCCCACTCGTAACGTTCTCAATAACCCTAAATGGAGGGCACTTGATGGACCCAAAGGGTAAATCTGGTGTCGCTGAATTAACATCCAAACTCATGATGGAAGGTACGAAAAACCGCACATCGATAGAACTAGAAGAGGCTGTCGGTTTGTTGGGTGCAAAAATAGATATAACAAGCTCATTAGAAGAGACCACTGTTACAGCAAAGTGCCTTGCACGCCATTTTGAAGCTACATTCGAACTTGTAGAGGAGATTCTCCTTGAACCACGTTGGGACGAAACCCAATATGAACGATTAAAACAGGAACTGGTAACATTGTTAAAAGACCGTGAAGCAGAGCCAACAACCATTGCATTAATTAATTTTAACCGGTTAGTGTATGGTGATACACACATATTTAGCAAACCAATTTCAGGTACACTTGAGACGGCTGCCCTTATCAACTTAGAAGACTTAAAAAACTATTATAATAGCTTATCATTTCCAGAGGCCAGCTTCCATATCACTGGAGCAGCAACAAAAGAGAGAGTCTTAAAAAAGTTACGCTCTTTAAATGAAATATGGGGAGCAAAAACAGGAAGAAAAATACCAACCTATGAAATTCCAAAACATACAAATGGTGGAAAAATATATTTTATAGATGTTCCAGGGGCAAAACAGTCCGTCATCTTTATTGGTAAGCTCACCCTACCGGGAACTGATAAAAATTTTAATAAATTAAAGTATGCAAATGAAATTCTTGGTAGTGCATCATCTGGCAGATTAACCCAGATATTACGTCACGAAAAAGCTTATACCTATGGAGCATACTCCTTTTTACAAGAAACCAGAGAGATTGTCCCATTCATCGCCTATTCACGTGTGAGAACAAATGCAACATTGGCATCACTTAAAATTTTTCAGGATATCATTAAAAATTACGGTCCAAATTTTTCCAACAATGAAGTTGAAATAACTAAAAACAAAATATTAAAAAGGAATACGAGAGCTTATGAAAGTCTCTCTGCAAAACTTGATATGATTCGTAACATCAGCAAATATGGATATTCACTCTCTTACATAGAAGATACACAAAATGAATTAATAAATATGACGTTGAAGGATTTTAAAGAGGTAATAGCAAGATATTTACGAGAAGATGAAATGGTTTATTTGGTAGTAGGTGATGCCGCAACGCAACTGGAGGAGGTGAACAGGTTAGGAAAAGGCAACGCAATACTCCTGGACATCTACGGCTATGAGCTGCAACGTGAACTCCTATCTACCAAAAAAAACAGATATCCCTGATTTTTTCGAAAGGAACACTGAATACAGTTACCATCTACTAAACCAACTATAGCTTACAACCCAAAGATCGTAAAATACCATATATATACTAACACAGATATGGTTTTCGGTTTAACTGGAAACCAAATCTTGGTTGCAGTTATCCCCGGACAAAAGGTGCCGAGGACTTTACTCGCTCAATTTTGTACTTGATTTTATCAGAACACCTTTATCAGATGAGTATATCAGTTGTGATGATTTTTTAAACACTATTCTCTTCATACAAAATCAAACCTCCCTTATGGTTCGAATTTATCTCTCTTTTTTTGATCTCTCCTTTCCTTAAAAATGAATAGAGTTCTCATTTCTAACTGATATCATCTTGGAAACTTACAAGTTTTCCATCCATTTACTTTCAATACAAAGAACAAGCCAGTTTTCATACTTAGTGAACATGTTGGTACACAGCTTGCATCTTACAAATGAGACGTTCGAATATCTCAATTCTGGGTCCATGAAACTACCTTAAATTCTCATTGAACGGTAGCTCTCTGATGAAAGCGATAATCTCAGCATATTTTAAAGCACTATTAATTTTGCAATAAATTTGCTAAGGAGCAGATAATTATGCATGGATTTAAAAAAAGCAGAGAGGATGAGTTGCGAGAAGTTTGGAAAAAATGCGGTAAGTTTATCTTTAAGAAGTTTGAAGACTACCTTGCCGAGGTAAAGAAAGTTGAGAGAGACCTCCAAGATGGTACAATCACTATGGAAAAATTGAAGCAGCAAAATGATCATATACTCAAAAGATTACAAGAGAGATTTGCCATAAGCGAATAAGCAGGAGAGGTACTTTTTGCCAACAATTTTCATATTTCTCATAGTATTTTAAAATTGTAGAAACCTTTCTCGTCTCTCTGGAGTTGTAGATTTCATCATCGAACATACGAGGGGCAAATGCACTCCTCCGGATCAGATAGGAGGTACAGTGCTACTCATTGGTTATCAATCTCTTCACCCACACTCCCAAATCATCAATTAATGAGTAAATGGTAGGTATAATTACGAGTGTTAAAAAAGTAGAAGTAATCAAGCCCGAAATAACAACCAGCCCTACTGGTGCCCAAATCTTATCCCTCCCTTCAAACGGCCCAAATAGAGAAGGGATGAAGATTGGCAGAACCATTGGTAGGAGACCCAGAATAGTTGTAAAAGATGTCATAAGTATTGGTCTCAATCTATCTCTCCCAGCCTTAACAAGAGCATTGTGTCTATCCATACCGCTTCTCCGCAAACGATTAACAGAATCAATAAGGATAATTGCGTTGTTGACAACTAAACCGCTCAAGAGTAAGAGACCAAGACGGGAAAGACTGTCTAGGGCGACATTGGTCAGAAAAAAGACTATAGCAACACCCGTAAAAGCAAATGGGATGGTAAGTAAGATTGTTAGAGGATGAATAAAAGACTCAAAGAGTGATGCCATTATCATATAGATTAAAAGAATCGCAAGAATTAAACCAAACTTTGTTTCTGATTTCTCACTTTCAAATCGGTTAAATTCCTCTCCCAAATTCCACTCATAACCGGCTGGTAAGTGAAAATCCTCCATCTTTTCCATTATCATTTTCCTGATCTTTTCAAGTCCCCTTTTTTTATAGCTTGCAGAGATTATGACAATGGGTTTTCGGTTCTTTCGTTCAATCGCCTGGGGCCCCCTTTTCCGATCAAAATCAACAACTCTGTTCAATGTAACTGCCTCCTTCTCAACATTTTCAAATTCAAGACTTTCCAACTGATCAAGACGTTTTCGATCTTCCTCTTTCAGTTGCAAATTGATGTCAATCTCTTTATCAGCAATCTCAAACTCACTCACGGCTCTACTTCCTAATGCACCTGAAATACCAAAAGCAATCCTCTGCGTAGTAATACCAGACATCCTTGCCTTATCTCTATCAATTGTTACCAATATTTCATCCTTCCCCTTTTCTAGATTTGTACTAACATCCTCCAGATCGGGAATTGTTGCAAGCCTATTCTTTATATCATGGGCCAATCTCAAGAGCGTATTGCTACTCCTCCCCCTTATTTCAACATTAATGTCTCTGCCTCCACTGCTGTGTCGAAATGACCTCTTATATTGAACGCCTGGAATGACGGGAAATAAAGATTTAATTTCTTGTGACAAAATACTTACTGGGCGTTTTGCCTCATCCTGGTGGACAAAATATATGGCCAACGAACCACCGCTTCTTTCAAATGAACTCGAAATATTTTCAATTTCCAGCTCTCCTTTTCTTGCCCAAAGCATCTCTTCCAGTCTATCAAATAGTGCTCTTGTATCTCCGATACTATAGCTCTCCGGAGTCTCCACCTTGAAATGAATCTCCCTATAGATACCACGTGTGATAACTTCAGTTTCCAACTGACCAGACAGATAATAGGCAAACACCATAATGAGCGTTGCAACTGCAACCGTAATCCACCTGTACCTCAAGGTCAACTGAATGAGTCTTGTATAGCGATTAAGTATATATTGTATTAATTTAGGCTTATGTCCACAGTCATGAATCCTCTTGTCTACTTTCAATCTGCCCGACTCTGGTACTTTCAGGAATCTTGATGCTGCCAATGGTATTAAGGTCAAAGAGACGAAAAGTGACGCAACCAATGCGGTACAAATGGACAAACCGAAGTCGTGCATAAAGATACCCATCCTCGATTGTGAGAGGAAGATTAACGGTATGAAAACACATATTGTGGTAACGGTTGCAGCAATAATGGCCACTCCCACCTCACTGCCCCCTATCATAGCAGCATCCTTTCGATTGAGGTTATTTTCCTGGTTATGACGAAAGATATTTTCGAGAACTACAACGGCGGGATCTACAATCATTCCTAAAGCCAGCATCAAACCGGAAACAGAAATAACATTGAGCGTTATCTCTGAACCGACAAATTTCCTTAACAAAAACATGAAACAAAATGTGCATAATATTGAGATAGGGATGGCTGCTGTTATAACTAACGCACTCCTTACATTTCTGAGAAAAAAGAAAAGAACGAAGATGACCAATACCCCACCTAACAATCCTGCATTCCTCAGGCTCTTAATTCTCTCTATAATAGGCTGAGACCTATCACGAAAAACATAAATCTCCATCTTGCGTATCTTTAACTCCTCCTCAAGCTCATTAAGGTTCTCGATTATGTTTCTTGCTACAGACACCATATTGGCTTCTGAGGATTTCATTACCCTTACTTTAACGGCATCTCTTCCATTAAGTCTCTGATAACTCTTTTTTTGCGGAAAGCCATACCTGATATCTGCCACATCAGATAGCCTTATACCCGTTTCATTTACCGGTAAATTCTTTATCTCATCGATATTTTGAAACTCCCCAATTGCACGAACAATATATTTTATCTCCCCCTCACTGATATCACCCGATGAGACATTTACGTTATTTTCTCTCAGCATCTTCTGTAGTACAAATGTATCTATCTTGAGAGATTTGAGGCTTTCAAGATCAAGATCGATAAAGAGCTGTTTTTGTTCAATACCACGTACATCTACATTTGCTACACCCTTAATCCTTTGGATACGCGGTTTAATCACATTTTCAATAATATTGTAAAGCTCCTGGATTTCATCATGTATCGATACACTAAACTCGACGACGGGTAAATCACCCGACTTGAAACGAAAGATCCGTATTCTTTCAATGTCATCGGGTAGTTTGTGTTTTACTTGCTCTAATTTGTCTCTTACCTCCAGTGTTGCAAGATCCATGTCCGTACCTATCTTAAATTCTAACGTAATGTCTGCACTCAGATCGGTTGAAGTTGATTCAATTGTCTCAACATTTTTTATTGTTCTGAAAGCATCTTCTATGTGAAGTGTTATGAGGTCTTCAATTTCTTGAGGTGAAGAGGACTTGTATGGCACCTGCACTTGGAGAGAATTCCCTGAGATCTCAGGGAGATATACAAGAGGTATCCGACTCAATGATATTCCACCAATAACTAAGGCACTTAAAATAATCATCAATGTCGTTATGGGTCGCTTTACGGCAAGAGCGGAGATGTTCATGGCACCAAATTAAGTAATATGCTAAAACCGATATGGTTTTCGGTTTTGCTGGAAATTAAATCTTGGTTGCAGTTATACTCGCTCAATTTTATACCGCATTTTATCCGAAAACTATTGTCAGATGAGTATAATGCAGAAATAGATTAAAACAGTAACCGGGAAATAATGATGGATTATCTATTGTATTCAATTGATTTTACCCAAAAAACTTTATATAGCTATGGGTTTTTCTCTTGAGTGAGAGTGTGATAAAGAGAAAAACCACAACATTCAAGACCTTTAATAAGATACAAAAGTCAACGTTTCTCAAACAGGTCATGAGATTTTATGCTTGACAATCTACAAAAATTACTATTCAATTTATTTAAGGAGGGCTCCTTTGGGCATAGTAGCAAAATTAGATTTGATGCTAAAGGAGTATTCACGATGCGAAAGGCTACTTTAGTTATTAAACCACTTCTTATTTCTCTTTCATCTACTTTCTCTCAAGAGAGTATTCAACACCGCATAATTTGTACTGCGTTACAAACGTTTCTGGAGCATTCACAATACCATACATCAGTTTTTTTCTTCATCGCTATTTTATATTCTAAGATTTCTGATGGTGAAACGCGTATAGGAGGTACACTCTTATGTATGAGGGTATAGAAAAAAGAAAATATGAGAGGATTGAAAAGCCATTTAAGGTAAGTTTTCGGATCATACCTCTAGTAGCAAAGAGAGAGGTTTCTGCTAATTGGGATACGGTAACAATACACGACTTTGGTGCCGGTGGTGTCTATTTCCCCTATGATGAAGATTTAGAGATTGGCGAACTACTCGACCTAAAAATAGGTTACCCTATAATTACTCCCATTATACATTGCGTTGGAAAAGTAATCCGTGTTGAAGAGTCCCCATCATCTTCTCCGTTTCGAATAGCGATAGAGTTTACCGCTATAAATTCAGAGGAGAAAGAGATGATGAAGAACGCTATTGAAGAAATGTTAGGTCGAAATAATTACAACTTAACTTTTTGAAGCATATTGAAACAGTAAAACATGCGAACAATACGCTGTGATACAGAAAACAGTCACAATACCTCTATTTTATTTTACCCGATTAGCTAATTCCAAGAGCATCGTGATCAACATATTGTCGACAATGTAAAAGGGTGTATGATTTCCTAGCCCTGCCCACGTTTTAAGCGAACTCATATACAATCATAGCTTTGAAAATGAATTACTCCTTAACAGACCCTTTTATCCCTTCAACAATATCGTAAACTACCGGTACTAAAATGAGGGTCAATAAAGTAGAAAAAAGTAATCCACCTATAACTGTAATTCCCATTGGTACTCTTAATTCTGCACCCTCTCCCAGTCCAAGAGCTAAGGGAAGAAGACCGAGAACGGTAGTGGTTGTTGTCATTAAGATTGGCCGGAGCCTTATCTTGCCACCTGCAAGAATTGCTTCACTCCTTGACATCCCCTCCTTCCTGCGAGTGTTTATGCAATCAATGAGGACAATTGCATTGTTTACGACAATCCCTGCAAGCATTACAACCCCTACTAAAACAAGGATGCTCACGGGTTGAGAAGTTACCCATAAGGAGAGTACTACTCCAACTAACGCAAAAGGTATTGTAAACATTATCACAAACGGATGAAGCAGGGATTCAAATTGGGATGCCATCACGATATATACTAAAAATAGTGCTAAAATTATGGCAAAAACCATACTTGAAAATGCAACAAGCATTTCCCGGTTTTGTCCACTAACCGCAACGTAAAATCCACTTGGTACTCTGATATTCTCAATCATTCTCTCTATGTCACTAACCACATTACGTAAATTCCTTCCTTCCAAATTTGCCGAAATCAACACTACTCTCTCCTGATCTACGCGTCTTATTTCTCCAGGTCCTTCCTCGATCTTCAACTCCGATATCGAAGCTAAAGAAATTGGTTTCCTGCCTTCAGGATTAATCACAAAATTCCTCAAATCTTCGATACTCTTCAAGTCTCTCTTTCTTACACGAACCCGCACATCAACTTTTCTATCTCTCTTGGAAAATTCTGTACTCACATTCCCCAAAACATTATTACGAATTATGGTGGCAACGGTATTCGAATCCAAACCAAGCTGGGTTAGTTTCTGTCTATTAAAGACAATTTGAACCTCTGGGATACCACCCTCAATTGTGGATTTTACATCAGCGATTCCCTCTATTTCACTTAACCTTTCACTCACAATTTTAGACACTTTTTTAAGTGTATCAAGATTGTATCCCTTTATCTCTACTTCAATGGGTGTTGCGTAGGTAAAATATGCGGGTCGTGAAAACTTGTACTCAACTGCCGGCAGTAGTTTTAACTTTTCCCTTAAATCAGCAATAACCTCCTTTTCAACACTGCGATCAGACTTCTGCCATAAAGTGATGTTAACTTCACCAATGTTTTCCCTCTCTTCTACTACACTTCCTCCTACCTGGCCTGTGGAACCCGTAATAGTGTGCACCGTCTCCACCTTTTCACCACTACCAACAATTGTTTCTATTTTCTTCATTGTCTCCAGTGTATTTGAAAGAGAAGTTCCTATCGGCTTTTCAATATTGATAGTGAACGCACCTTGACTTAACTCGGGGATCAGCTCCTTTCCTAAATGTGCTGATAGGTACCATGCCCCAACCAGAATTATGAATGCAATAGTAATGACAAGCAATTTAGCGGACAATGCAAAGCTGAGGATTTTTGGGTAAACCCTTGTAATTGCAGAAAAGAGAAAATCGAAAACAATAAAAAGCGGATAGAGTAATAGATATAGAATTTTTAGTGGTTTTGGAATAGGGGCATTAAGGGTTGTTTGTGCTCCCTCCATTACTCCCGCCTTTCTCTTCATCTTAATAGACGACAGCATTGGGATAAGCGTAATTGCCACAAGGAGAGATATGATGAGTGAAAATGCGACAGTAAGAGCTTGATCGTTAAACAATTGCCCCGCTATCCCTTTAACAAATACTATTGGAATAAAGACACATACCGTTGTAAGCGTTGATGCGATAACCGCACCCCCTACTTCACTAGCTCCTCTATTTGCAGAATTGATCTCACTGTACCCATTTCTATGATATCTGTCGATGCTTTCAAGAACGACAATGGAGTTATCAACAAGCATTCCCATTCCTAGAGCCAATCCTCCCAACGACATTACATTCAAAGATACACCTGATATATACATAAAGAAAAAGGTTGCCGTTACAGAGAGAGGAATTGTCAGGCTGATAATCAGTGTACTCTTCACACTCTTTAGAAACATAAATAAAATAATGATGGCGAAGCATCCACCCCAAAGAGCGGTAAAAATAACCTCTCTAATTGATCTTTCAATAAATCTTGATTGATCAAAAATTATATCTAAACGAATGGATTGTGAATATTTCCTCAACCTTTTTTCTATCTCTTTCAACCGCTCTTTCACAAGTCGCGCCACTGAAACAGTATTTGCATCTGCCTCTTTGTGGATTGCAATCTCCACACTCTCTTGACCATTGAACCGGGTAATCACTTTACGTTCTTTGTGACTCTTTCTTACACTCCCAATATCACTTACCTTGATTGGTATCCTGTTTTTTAAATCGACAATAATATCCCTGATATCGTCGACCTCCTGAAACTCATTAAACGTTCTGACGATGTACTCAATCTCACCTTCCTTAATGTTGCCAGCTGTCAAATTAATATTCTCTTCACCTAACCTCCTAATAACTTTTGAGATAGGTATCCCCAGATTTGCCAGTCTCGCTTCCTCTAGCTCCACATGTATCTCTTCCTCTAAACCACCGCTTATCTCAACAGCTGCAACACCGCTAATCGCTTTCGAACCCATTACTCCTACATCTGCCGACAAACCTTCAAGAGAGGGTTCCACCTCTTCCTCTGCAAGAATACGAAGAGTAAAAAGATCATCATCCCCAGAGAGAGATATCCTCATAATTGGATCAAGGGCAGGATCAAACCGCAACAGAATGGGGCGTTCAGCACCATCGGGGAGATCTACCATGTCTAACTTTTCACGTATATCCATTGATGCGAAATCCATGTTGGTCTTCCAGAGAAATTCAATAACAACTTCAGAGACATCGGGACGAGATCGAGAGCTTACGCGTACTACATGAGAAACAACACTTACCGCATTTTCAATCGGTTTTGATAGTAAATTTTCAATTTCACTTGGAGCTGCCCCAAGGTATTTAGTTCGAACGGTTAGTGTCGGATAAGAGATGTCTGGCAAGAGATTGATGGGTAGCCGTTTAAAAGATATCAACCCAAAAACGACCAGTGTGGACATGAGCATAACTACGGTAACTCTTCTCTTTGTTGCGAATTCAACTATCTTCAAACCTTATAACCTATCATTTTCTTCGTGGAGAATGATCACGTTTGTACCTTGACCAATATCGTTTTGTCCAACGGTAATGATTCTCTCCCCCTCTTTTACACCGGAGAGCACCTCAACACTATTCTCCTCCTTAAAGCCGAGGGTCACCCTCTTTTTCACAGCCCGAGGCTCAATACGAAAAACAACAGTTTCAAATTGGCATATTTGTACTTCTGGTTCACGATAAAAAGAGACGGTAGCAAACTCCCCATTTTCTCCAACACTACCATCAGTGATCTCTATAGTAACGGAAACTTTGGTGCCCGTTTGAAGTTCAGCGATATCTACAACTCTTCCTTGCACTGAGGGTTCGTCACCATGTGGAGATACCTTGTCCTGAGATTTTCTCCTTGCGCACACAGCACTATCACCGATAACCAACCCACTTACCTCATTTTTGTCTCTCTCCAATATGAGAAAATCTCTCACAATAAAAATTTCATCCGCTTCTGATCCCATTATCAATGCTTTTTTGGGGATCACAAGGGCATCATGATGTTGCCCAACAATTACATAAACGGACACAAACATCCCAGGTTTGAGAGAACCGCTGGCATCTTCAACTTCGATAGTGACCTTTACGGTACCGCTTTCAGGGTCAACTACCGGGCTTACTTCCTTTACCTTACCCAATAATTCTAAACCTGGCAAGAATTCAGAGACAACTCTCGCCATCTGTCCCCTCTCTATCTTGCTAAAGTCTTTCTCAGGTATGTAAATTTTGGCCAAAATTGGCTCAAAGTCAGCTACCGTAAAGACAATTTGATCCTTTTTTACCTTGTCCCCCTCTTCAATGCTCCGCTCAACGATAACACCGGTAATTGGAGACTCAATTGTTGTATATTCATATTCCAACTCCCTTCTTTCGAGTTCTACAGAGGCAATCTCAAACTTAAATTTGTTATCTTCTACTTCATCCCTACTCACAATATTTTCTTTAAAATTCTCAAGTGACCATGTATAAACTCTCTGGGCATTCTCTTTTTTTACCTTTGCCTCTTTCAACGCGAGGAGTGGCTCAGCTTCATCTAGTCTCGCAAGTAGCTGCCCCAATTCTACAGAATCACCCTCCTCAACGTTAATATCTTTCACAAAACCAGAGATTTGAGCTATGACATCTACCTGTTTTGCAGGTTCAAGTGAACAATTATTTGTCAAATAGATCTCTACATCATCTTTGCGTACATACGTTACTTCCACAGGTACCGCTTCAAGACTCTTCCGTTCCGTTACTGATAATATATTACTATCCCCATCACTTTTTTTATCACTTTTTCGCAATCTGCTATTTGGTATACCTTTCAAGTTTTTCTCGCTTTTCTGCCTGTTAAATTGCTTTTCCGGACGGCGTTTCCCCAAAAAATTTGCCTTTAAGACAAAAAAAGCTATGGCAGCAAGGATAAGAAATATGAGACAGGCCCTAACAACAATCACACTCTTCATGGTTTCTCTAGCATTTATGAGTTTTACGGTTACTTTTTGAATCTTGTTGCCATTATATCATAGTCTGAAAGAGACACAACCTATCTTAAGGGGAGACGATAAACTATACACGATAGGGTTGTAGATAGAAGCTCAGCCGCTGCAAGAAAGATCGGTCTATTTTAGGATGGTGTAGGTAAGGTAAAAGGAGAAGTACTTAAATAGTGATTGAACGAAAATTACCTATCTAGGGTGTGGCAGGAATAATTTCGTAATCCTCAAGTACTTGGGCACGTTTAGGCGCTGAGATTATTACGCGCCTAATATCTCGGAGTATAGGAAATTCAATGTGACCTAAAATTGACGGTTGGTAAAGCCCGCTCGAAAATCTTGAAAAGTTAAAAGTGCCTAAAGTGAGCTAAAGTTGCGTAAATTCTTTTAACTTTAGGCACTTCAAACTTGTTTATTTAAAGGTCATTACTTATCAGATATTGTAAATTGAAAAGATTTTGCCACTGGCATAGCATGTCCGTTTTGGTTCAACCACAAAAAGAATAGCTAAATTCAAATTCTGAAATTCTACAATTGACTATTCCTTTGTCATGCAACTAGTTTTTTACCAAACAGAATTCACGTTGTCTTTTTTCTTTGACACCGGCATAGTTTTTGAAGACTCTTTTTTATCCAAAAAAAGCAGTATCTCTTCGGCACCCTGTTTAAACTTACCGTTTTTTGTCCCTACCAATTCCAGGATTCGATTACAAGATTTTCGTGCCTCTGCATATCTTTTACTCTTCATGAGTGTTATCGCAAGGTTCATATGGAGGCCTGGATTGCCAGGTACAAAACGGATCGCTTCATTTAGTTCATAAATGGCTTTTTCACTTTGACCCATCTCATTATAGAGTTGGGCAAGTTTATTGTGTATTTCCTGTTTAAAAGGGTATAAGGTTGCAGCCTTCTGATAATAGGGAAGTGCCTCACTACTTAGATCCTTGCCTGATATATGACCGAGGGTGTGATAGGCCTGACCGAGAGTAAATGCCGAACGGTAATCTTTTGGGTAAAGCTTTTGCACCTCCTCTGCCCCGAGAATGGTGTTTTTTAACCAGAGAGTTGCCTGTTCATGGGTAAAAGATTCCGGTAATCCTCTTTTCATCCTCTCTCTTTTTTTATTCAGCGTAATAGCTGCCATTTTTAGATAAATCTCATTGAGAATATTGCGGTAATTTATCTCAAAAGGATTGAGTCTTGCTGCCAATTCGTAGTTCTCAATTGCCTCGATTGTAGATTTTTTGTTTAATAATTTGCGTGCGTTGCTAAAATACAAATCCGCCTTATAACGAGTTAAAGTTCCTAGTACAAGAACAGCCATGAAAACCACTATGCAACCAGAGAGGACAGTTTTTGTCAGCCGTTCAGAGCGAAGAACACCTCCTCGCCCTGATACTCTTTCTCTCTTATTCTGCAGTCTGTTTGCTTTGGTTTCTCCGGTTACCTCGTCTTTTAAAGAACTCCGGTTTGCACATGCGATTACCGTCAAACCAACAAGAAACCAGATCAATGTGATTATGGGTACGTGCCCAAAGCTAAATTGATTTTGTATAAAATAGGCGAGGCAACCCGAACAGAGGCCCGTTATCAATATCTTACTCTTAGCATCACCCTCTCTGTATCCCCTCCATACCATTCTAGTAAAGGCATAAATGAACCACACATATACACCAAGGCCCAGAATACCTCTCGATACGGCCATATCCAATATATCATTATGTATCCTATTTTGGTTTTCAAAGTATCTATGTTCATTCCTTTTCTTATACACCTCGGAGAGGTACTGAGGATATATCATACCTAAGGTATCAGCACCAATCCCAAGGAGAGGATAATCCTTGATAATCTCAATTCCCGTAAGGTATTGATACACCCTCATAAACATTGTTCCTCCAAACCGATCTGTATACCCTACCTCCGTCTCTCCAAGAGTTGGATCTCTGTCTTGAACAGAATTAACATCTTGAGCAAACCTTCCGACTACTGAGGAGTTATCACCAATGTTTAATGAAACAGAGATACCTATCAAGATAGATAACGTAACTACCGTTTTTATTTTGTTCACAAAAAGAGTTTTCTTCCCTATGAGAGAAAAGAAAAATATGAGCGAAATCAAGAGACCTAAAAATGCTGCACGTGTTTTTGTGTAGTAAAAGGCAATCAACAGCAGTGCGAGGATTGCCAGGTAAAGGCCACTTTGGTACCAATTGTTGCGAGAAAAAATTTTCACTAAGACCAGAGGTATTATCATAATAAGAAAGGCAGAAAAGAAGGCGGGGTGTCCAAAAGTAGAGCTCACTCTGATTCCAAATCCAAAATTAGTGCTCCACTTGTAGAAATCCATTCCAAAATGTTGAAAAATGCCATAAACAGCAGCTACACAGGCTGTTGAAATAATTACATCTAGGAATACACCTACTCTCTTTCTCTCTATAAAATGTATAACGGTATAAAATAGGACAACATAGACAAGGGTAGAAACCAGGCCGTCATATCGTTTGTATGTTCCTAATAGACTCATTGAAGGGCAAAGAGAGAAAAATGTTGCCAGAGTACTAATAGCAAGAAAGGCTAATATTGGTAGATGTAGTGGCTTGGCTAAACGAAAAGAGGTGTAGTTATATCCAAAAATTGTTGATCTTTCATCCATATCATCCATGACTACACCGTGAACAGAGTCCTCTTTTCTATTATCTTTCCAGCATGTGGTTAAAGTTTTCAGGGTCCATATTGCAACTGCGGCAAAAACTAATATATAGAGGATCGTAATCTTGCTCAGGTCAAACACACTGTATAAACGAACATCATAGAAGAGGGGTACTGCAATAACAATAACCAACAGGATAGCTAGTATCGTTTTGTTATAAAAAGCGTTTGTTGTTGTTTGTTTCTGAACCATTACCGTACCTTTAGCGTCTTTACAGAAATGTTTTGACAAATTTGGGCAAAAAATTACGATTTGCGATTTTAGATGTACAATTGAAATACCAAATAAAAATCGTAATTCGTAAATCTAAAATCCCGCTCCGACTCGTTTGGGTTAGAGTTTGCCATTTTATGAAATAAGAGAGTGTCGTTTTGTTCAATAAGAGTTTTTTACTCTTCTACCAATGAATGAGCTGATTCCAAACTACGTTCTCTATACCCCTGTCATTCAATGTGCACTATCTCTCTCAGTACACACAAATTTCATTCCTATTCATATGAAATATTATAGATGCCATAAGATAAGGTATAAATCAAGCAGAATGATCTCAATCCGTCCCACATAGTGTGCAATTTTACGACACAAGAGTTCATAATTTATACTAACACCACATTACCACTTTCATGTGTTGCAGTGTAATCTCTTTTTTTTCAAGAGCTTATAATTTCCTTGAAAGCTTTAATTTACAACCAACCATCATGGTATCTGTTTTGCTAAAGATAAACTGCCCAGAACAAATGTTACTCATCTTTTTTCCTAAAGTCCTATGTACTTATGACGATAAAAAAAGAACCTTTCTTACACCTGGTTCTAGACAGATTTGCAAAAATACCACAAGACTCAAATGAAACTGAGTATAGCTCTTGTCTCTTCTGGGAGCAAGAGATCAACTATTCGTCAAATAAACTATTCTTATCATTAAATTAAATAGAGGAGGAATGTAAATGTGAGAATTAAGTTGAGATAAGGTGTCTCTTTTTACTTTACTTTGAAAATGTTTATGATGGAGGTCTTTAAGAATGAAATACAGAAAAAAACTGGATAAGGGTTTTACCCTCATCGAACTATTGGTAGTGGTAGCCATTATCGGCATCCTCGCCGCAATCCTTCTCCCCGCCCTCAGTAAGGCGCGAGAGTCTGCACGTAAGACCCAATGTACGAGTAACCTCAAACAGATAGGTTTGGGACTCATTATGTATGCTAACGATAACGACGAAGCATTCCCTACAGGCACAGATCCAATGACAGATCTTAACTTACTTTACCCCGATTATATTTCTGAAAGAAAATCATTTAGATGCCCAAGTGATAACTATGTATCAGTTACCTCTGTTGCCACTATAACGGCAGGTAGTAAATTTAATAAGGACGAATGCAGTTATGGGTATGACTCTTCACACACTATGGCTGACGACCCAGGGACCGCTATCGCCTCTGACCGTCCTACAAATCCAGCAGGTTCTGTAATAGGAACACCAGCAGCTAGTTCACCAAATCATGGAGGTACGACTTCACCTGTCGGTACCGCTGATGTTGCCGGCGTAGGACAAAATGTGCTCTATATTGACGGCCATGTAGAGTGGGTTGGATCGTCAGCCGCAGGTTGGTATGATACTCTTGGCGTTAGGGACAATATCTGGGTTAATGATTCTGTTCTCGGAACAGATACCTATATACAGCATGACGGTCCAGCTTCTGGTACATAATTTAACATTTCTGTAATAAAATGTTAAATCTATTAGTTCTGAAGTGTAACACAGTTATAATAAATAAGAGACAGCTTTTACTGCCTTAGTTTTTGGAAGCCCTTAAACTTTGCAATAAAGCTGTCTCTTAAAATTCATTATGAAAAAACTAAACCTACAACACAAGAGAAGTAAGGGTTTTACCCTTATTGAATTACTGGTGGTGGTAGCCATTATCGGTATCCTTGCTGCGATCCTTCTCCCCGCCCTCAGTAAGGCACGCGAATCTTCCCGCAAAACACAGTGTGTAAGCAACCTGAAACAGATCGGTTTTGGACTCATTATGTATGCGAACGAAAACGATGAAGTATTCCCTACAGGTGTGGATGCAATGACGGACTTCAACTTGCTTTATACCAATTATCTTGTGGAAAGAAAGACGTTCAGATGTCCGAGTGATAATCTTGTAACTGTTTCAACCGTCGCTGGTATAGAAGCTGCCAGGAAATTTGATAAGGATGAATGCAGTTATGGGTATGATAGGACACATACTATGACCGACGACCCAGGGACCGCTATCGCCTCAGACCGTCCAGCATTTGCTGCAGGTGACAATACTACACCCCTAACGACATCTAGTTCTCCAAATCATGGTGGTAGAACTGGTGATCTTGCTACCGGTGATACTGCCGGTGCAGGACAAAATGTTCTCTATATCGACGGCCATGTAGAGTGGGTGGGAACGACATCTGCAGGTTGGTACGATAGTGGTGGCAATAGGGACAATATCTTTAATGATGATTCTACAATTGGGACTGATACCTATATAGAACATAACGGTGCTTAACTCTCATTACGTACGCCAGCAATTGAAAACGAATACCTTTGTTTGCAACCTTCAAGATTGATCGAAACTTTGTGGGACTACAAACTGTTTTATTTAGCACAGTAAATATTAATAATGGGTTTCGTTGTATTCTGTATTCGTTCAGAGAAATAAATTGAGACATTCTAAATCCTCCCTCTCCGTTCCTATGCTATAAACACAATACACCCTCAATATCGTATTTTTACCCATTGGTTTTCCAAGTGTGTAACCTTGCTTATGAAAAGTTGATTCGATACGAAGAAAATCACTTTGTTGCCATTGAGAACCTCTGTTTCACTATCCATAATAACCAATACTCCCATCATATCAACCTTGACTTCATTAAACAATCTGCTTAAATAGTGCTTAAACAAAACTACCCATCTACTGCGTTGCTGTAATAATTCCGTAATCCTCAAGTACTCTAATACGTTCCGGTTGCGAAATTATTACGCGCCTAGTATTTGGGCCGTTTTATTGTAACAACTAAATAGAAATATTATGGAATCAATAAAAGAGCATTCCCCATTTGTATTAGGTATTAAAAGTGGATTCACAATACTTAGCCAACCGACAGGCAGACACAAACCTTACTTTGTTGGCAGGCAGGAAAAATTGATAAATAATCAAACAACACGAAATGTTAAAATAGTAAGTACCGCCACATTAATCCTCCTTCTGAGCGTTTTCAAGTTAAATGGTAATGAAAGCGTGGCACAAGGAAGAGCTGCGGCCCCTGTGACGGTATCGCGCATTGTCCAGATGAAAGTACCACGCCCAGTTAAAATGGTAGGAACGGTATTTCCGTATAGAGAGAGTATGGTTGCGAGTGAAATTGGAGGATTAGTAGAGGTATTTCCCGTGAAAAGGGGTGATTATGTAAAAAAGGGCGATGTGTTGGCAAGACTTAGAACCAAATCTCTGGAAATTGAGCTGAAAGGTGCCAAGGCAGACAAACATCTCGCTCTTTTAAAATTTCAGCGTGCTAAAGAACTCTATGAGGGTGCAACAATTTCCCACCAAGAGCTGGACGAGTTTGAGACGAAGCTGATTGCACAAGAGGCAGTGGTAGAAGGCATTGAGGATAAGATTGGAAAGTGCACGATTACGGCACCTTTTGATGGGAGAATTACCGAAGAGTACACCGAAGTGGGACAGTGGCTTGATCAGGGAGAGAAAGTTACCGCCATGATACAGTTGGATTGTGTAAAGGTCCGGGTACCCGTTACGGAAAAATACATCACAAATTTAAAAATCGGCGATGAGTGTAAAGTGACCATCTCAGCACTGGGTGGAATGATAAGGAGAGGTACTATCATCCACGTCGTACCACAAGCTGATTCACGGGGCAGAACATTTCCCATCTATATCAAACTCGACAATAGTGATGAAGTAATTAAGAGTGGGATGTTTGCAGAGGTAACATTTGATATTGGATCTCTCCTGTCAGCAACCATGATCCTCAAAGATGGTATCGTTAGACGTCTAGGCAGAAAATTTATCTATCTCGCCGTAGACGATAAAGCAAAAGAGGTAGCTATTAACACAGGTATTACCCACAAAAACTTAATACAGATCTTAGGTGACGTAACACCGGGAGCCGATGTAATAGTGAGAGGTAATGAACGGGTTCGAAACGGACAGGATGTGCAGGTAACCGGACGTATCGACCCTGACATCTAGTGGTTGGAGGAGAAAGTTGTCCTTCATTCCCGCGAAACGGATAGTGGCCGTTCTTCGTCTTTCACTACCTGCCATCATCCAAGACAAAAAATCACCGTAAAGATGAACGGTTGACGATCATCAATTATCTATTATCTTTTGTTTTGATTAGTAATGCATATTATAGAATACTCAACACGTAACCCTGTCAAGGTAACCGTAGGTGCAATTTTTTTGGTGCTTTTTGGACTCATTGCCCTCTTTCGGATTCCTGTCCAGCTCATCCCCAATGTAGAAAAACCTCAGATAACGGTAGAAACCCGCTGGCTAGGAGCAAGTCCGGAAGAGGTTGAACAGGAGATAATCCACGAACAGGAGGAGATGCTGAAAAGCGTTGAAAACCTCAACAAGTTAACCTCACAGAGCTTCAACGGTAGGGGAAAAATCCTATTAGAATTCCAGGTGGGTATAGATAAAGACGCTGCCCTCTTGGATGTAGCAAATAAGCTGGATCAGGTACAAGCGTATCCGGAAAATGTGGACGAACCCGTTATCAGTACCGTTAATACGGGTGACCGTCCCATTGCCTGGTTCACATTACGATCATTTCCCGAGACAAATATTGACGTAAATACACTAAGAGATTTTGCAGAAGATTACATCGAGTCGCGGTTTGAGCGGGTACCCGGCGTTGCCAATAGCAATGTCTATGGGGGAGCGGAGCGAGAAATGCAGGTTGTCATAAATCCTCATGCACTGGCAAGCCGTCAATTAACAATTATGGATGTCCGCAACACCCTTATTTCTACCAACACAAATATAAGTGGAGGAGAGATAAACGAGGGGAAAAACAGGTTTGTGGTAAGAACGTTAGGGCAGTTTCAATCGATTGAAGAGATAGAGGATCTGGTCATTGCCAGGCGAAATGATATTCCCGTCTATATGCGAGACGTAGCAACTGTCAAACTTGGTTATAAAATACTCCAGGCGTATGTAAGGCAAAAAAACGAATCCTCGATCGCCGTAAATGCACAGAGAGAGGTGGGAGCAAATGTCCTAAACGTCATGACTGGTTTAAGAGAAGCGTGTCGGGAATTAAATGAAAATATCTTGAATGAGAAAGGCCTAGAATTGGAACAGGTTTATGACGAAACGGAGTATATAAAGTCATCAATTGGTCTGGTTCGACAAAACCTAGTCGTAGGCGGTTTTCTCGCAATCGTCATTCTCTTACTGTTCTTGAGAAGTTGGCGAAGCACAATGGTGATCAGCCTTGCTATCCCCATCAGTGCAGTTGGGACATTCCTGATGATTACGCTTTTGGGACGATCTCTTAATGTGATTAGTCTTGCAGGGATAGCATTTGCAGTAGGTATGGTGGTAGATAGTGCCATTGTCGTCTTAGAAAACATCTATCGCCATTGGCAATTGGGAGAAAATTCATTCAGTGCCGCTTACAAAGGGACCTTAGAGGTATGGGGTGCGGTATTGGCTTCCACACTTACGACCATAGGTGTCTTCATTCCCGTTATCCTTGTTGAGCAGGAGGTAGGACAACTGTTTCGGGATATCGCAATAGCAATTAGCTTTGCGGTGGGTCTGTCGCTCATCGTTGCCATAACCGTTATACCCACTGCTGCTGCCCGAATTCTTTCCCATGGAGCGAAGCCAAAAAAAACTAACCGTCAAAATTCTTTGAACAAACGCAGCCAACTTGCCTCTTTTGGATGCTACATGACTGATCTGATTGTGAGAATTGTAGATTATCTTACTAATACCATGCTCAGACGTTTCGGTACAATTATTGGTCTGATAACCCTGTCAATCATTCTCACCTGGTGGATGATTCCAGAGATGGAGTATCTACCGGAGGGTAATCGTAATATGGTTACGGCCATCCTTTTACCTCCTCCAGGCTATAGCCTGGAGGAACAGAAAGAGATAGGTTTAATGATAGAGAAAGAGCTCACCCCATATTGGCTTGCCAAAAAGGGATCAAGAGAAGCGGAACAGTTGGATGGCCCTCCAATAAAACATGGGTTCTATGTAGCCCGTGGGCGATCCATCTTTATGGGTATCTTATCAGAAGAACCCAAAAGGATCGCGGAACTTATCCCCGTTCTCCAACGTGTCTGTTCAAAAATCCCCGGGATGATTACGATTGTTCAGCAGGCAAGCCTCTTTGAACAGGCCCTAAGCGGTGGCCGTACAATTGATATTGAGATTACGGGACCGGATTTAAATCGTCTTGTCTCCCTGGGAGCACAGATTTTCGGCCAAGTCAGACAGGTTTTTCCTCCCGGCACTCAAGCCCGACCGATACCGAGTCTTGAACTTGGAAGTCCCGAATTACAAGTTAATCCACGTTTGGAGCATGCAACCGATCTTCAGTTAACGGCTGCCGATATTGGATATATTACCGATGCCCTCGTAGATGGCGCATATGCCGGTGATTACTGGTACCATGGTGATAAGATAGACCTCGTCATATTCGGTCAAAATGAATACATCGAACGGACACAACACCTGGAGCAAATATTCATTTACACCCCATCAGGTCACTACGTACCGTTAAGTACTATTGCTGATATAGAGATAGGTGAGGGGCCCGAAGAGATTGATCACATTGAAAGGGAACGTTCAATCGTCATACAGGTAATCCCACCCCGAACAATGGCTTTAGAAGGGGCACTCAACTTAATTGACACACAAATTATCTTCCCAATGACGGAAAAAGGTATTTTAGGAGGACTCTACAAAGCCAACCTGGCAGGTACCGCCGATAAACTTCAGGAAGCACGAAGAGCGTTGCAGTGGAACTTTATTTTGGCGATTGCAATATCTTACCTATTGATGGCCGCACTCTTTGAGTCGTTTCTCTATCCACTCATTATCATGTTTAGTGTCCCCTTGGCATCTGTTGGAGGTTTTATGGGCCTTGCACTCTTAAACCAATTTACCCTTCAACCAATGGATGTGCTTACCATGCTAGGATTTATTATCTTGATCGGAACGGTGATAAACAATGCAATTTTGATAGTTCATCAAACACTTCAAAATATACGTGAAAAAGAATTGGAACCACGCCCTGCACTCCTCGATAGTGTCAGTACACGCATACGTCCAATATTTATGAGTGTAGCAACTACCGTATTTGCCATGCTACCGTTAGTTCTCTTTCCGGGTGCCGGAAGCGAACTCTACCGCGGTCTCGGCAGTGTTGTGCTCGGAGGCCTTATTGTTTCTACTCTCTTTACCCTCCTCCTCATTCCCGCCGCTTTTGGGCTGATAATGGACATAAAAAAGAACGTCTCTCACAAAAAAATGTCCAGGGAACACGCATTACTTACGTCCGTTCCACTTCAAGAATAGATACATGCAACAATGCCTGCCCCTTTAAGGGTGCAAGAATTTCCCAAGTTATCCGACCGTTAACTTGATTGACACAACCACAAGAAATATGATACTATTCGATATACCCATTGCAAAATGGTTTTCGGAATTTCTGGGCATGAGCTTGCTTGAAATTTTGATTTTTCGATTGAACAAAACCAGAGGCTTAGTGATGCTAAGTCGAGGATTGGGCGCCAAGAATGCGCGAAAGGAGGAGCAATTATGTTTGAGTAATTGCTGCTATACAATTTCAAGCAATGCTGTATAGAGGATGAGGGTGTGGCCCCTCGAAACCACTCTGCAGGGAGGGGTTTCAAACCACCATTAAGTTGCATTGGTAAAGAGCTAATGTGAGGAGCGTTAATGGAAAAGGCAGGACAAAGATTCTGTCAGGTGAGTGTTATGGAGATGAACACAAGTGAACCACTGAGAAATTGTCGAAAACTTATGGATGTCGTCAAAACCAGGGGGGTATCCTTAATCTGGGATAAGTCTGGAGGAAACCTGTTTACTGTCCAGGCGGCGGCCGGCATGAAGGTGGCATGAACGTAACACAGGGCTCTATAGGGAACTTGGGAACCTGTCGTTTCGATGTTAAGGGAGCGATCCAAGTAGAAGACCTGCAAGGATTTGAGTACCAAAGCGAAACACAGGGGCGGACCAGAGCGTATGAGCAATGAAGTCACGGTAATAGTGATGGAGCAAAGGTCTCTGGATCATCCAGTAATGTAAATTGATCAACCAGCAATGGGAGGAATCATTGAACAAAGCAAAGTCGTTTAAAATTTCGAAACATGCAGTAATGGAAGCATTCAGAAAAGTAAAAGCAAATGGAGGTGCAGCGGGAGTAGATGGACAGTCAATAGAAAAGTTCGAGGTAGATCTCAAAGATAATCTCTATAAGATTTGGAATAGAATGTCATCGGGAACATACTTCCCACCGGCAGTTAAAGCGGTTGCTATTTCAAAAAAGGGAGGAGGAGAGAGAATCCTCGGAGTGCCGACGGTGGCCGATCGGGTTGCACAGATGGTTGTTAAAAATGAACTGGAGCCCCTAGTTGATCCATATTTCCATGAGGATTCATATGGATACAGAAAGGGGAAATCAGCGATTCAGGCAATAAAGGTTACACGCAAGCGATGCTGGCGTTATAACTGGGTACTTGAATTTGATATCAAAGGACTATTTGATAACCTACGACACGATCTACTTCTCAAGGCAATCAACAAACACACCGACTGTCCATGGGTCATCCTTTATTTAAAAAGATGGCTGACTGCCCCATTTCAGAATGTTGATGGAGAGATAACAGAAAGAACATTGGGTACACCGCAAGGAAGTATTGTAGGCCCAATCTTGGCCAACTTATTTCTTCATTATACATTTGACTTGTGGATGACAAGGAATGTACCAAGCACTCCTTGGGTTCGTTATGCGGATGATGGACTAGCGCACTGTCATAGTAGGGAAGAGGCAGAAGGGCTTTTAAAACAGCTTAAGGTGAGATTTGCTGAGTGTGGTCTAGAGCTACACCCAGATAAGACCAGAATTGTTTATTGTCAGGATAGCGTCAGAAGAGAGAAGGATTCAGCAATCAAGTTTGATTTTTTGGGTTATACTTTCCGTCCTAGAAGGGCAAAGAGCCGTTACGGTAAATTTTTTGTTAGTTTTCTTCCTGCAATGAGCAATAAAGCAAAGAAGTCCATTCATCAAAGAATACATGACTGGCGACTGCATTTAAAACCAGGGAAATCCCTTGAGGATTTCTCTAGGATGTTTAATCCCATCATTCGTGGCTGGATTAACTACTATGGATGCTTTTATAGATCGCAAGTGCATACTGCTTTACGTTATCTGAATAATGCATTAGTGTTATGGGTTCGCAGGAAATTTAAGAGGTTTAACAATCATCGGAGGAGAGCAGAGTACTGGTTGGGGCGTATTGCTCGTAAAGAACCACACCTCTTTGCTCACTGGAGTATGGGTGTTTTACCAACGGCTGGATGATGGAAGCCGTATGAGCCGAGAGGTTCCCGTACGGTTTTGTGAGCACTGGAGGGGGAGGTTCCCTCCTTTGACTCTCCTTGTGATTGAAAAAAGTCTAAATTTCATGTGAAATCTGGTTCTGAAAACCTAAAACCAATTTGTGATGGGTATTACAACATACTCTTAAGGAAGCGTTACATTATGCAGAGAAATTGGTTAGATGAGTGGTGAAATTCAAAGTTGCGATATTGAAGAGAAGATAGAGAACTCTATTTTACGCTGTGTTGGAAACACTCCTTTAATAAAGATAACAATCCCTCTTTACATCCCTGATAGTGTAGAAATTTATGCGAAACTTGAGTACTTTAACCCTGGAGGATCCATAAAAGACAGACCTATCTTAAGAATGGTAAAGGAGGCGATTAAATCCGGGAAGTTGACTCACGACAAAGTCATCTTAGACTCTACCTCTGGGAATGCAGGAATAGCATATTCAATGATTGGTGCAGCTTTGGGATATAAAGTAGAGCTTGTTATGCCCGGAAATGCTAGTGAGGAGAGAAAACAGAGTATCAGGGCATTCGGAGCAAATATTATTACGACCGATCCAATAAAGGGGTATGATGAGGCTATACGGAAAGCACATGAGTTGTTCGAAGAGAATCCTGAAAAATATTTCATGCCGGACCAATATGCAAACAGATACAACCCGTTAGCCCACTATGATACCACTGGGGAAGAGATATTGGAGCAAACAAAAGGGAAAATTACCCACTTTATTTGCGGTGTTGGGACCGGTGGAACGGTGATGGGAGTAGGAAGGAGATTAAAAGAGCACAATCATGACATAGAGATTCACGTAATTATGCCAGAGAATTTCCCAGGTATTGAGGGATTGAAACCTATGGGAGCAGAGCATATAAAACCAAAAATTTATCATGAAGAGTTTATTGAGGATATCAGGTTACATATAACCTCTGAAGATGCGAAGGAGATGTGTAATCTTTTATCAAAAGAGATGGGAATTTTTGTTGGACTCTCCTCCGGGGCCTTCATGAAAGGGGCAATTGAACTGGCAAAAGAGATTCGTGAGGGAAAAATTGTTACAATTTTCCCTGATACTGGCAGTAGATATTTTAGCACTCAGTTGTGGGATTAGAAATGAGAAGCAAGTGAGGCAACTCCCATAAAACCTTTTTAGGAACTATTTAAGAATTATGAAAAACACTATTTTTACACTTTCGGTAGCAACGGTATGCATATGTCTTTCCATTTCTACTCTTGGTTGCAAAGGTAAGCTCAATGATGCAACAGAGCATTATGACATCGGAGTTCTCCACTGGAAGCAGGGAAGGATTGATGATGCAATCGAAGAGTATAACAGAGCAATCACAATCTATCCAGACTTTGAAATGGCACATTTTAATCTCGGTTCGATGTATTACGAAAAAGGAGAGATTGGTCTTGCAATAGAATCCTTCAAGAAGGCGATTGAAATTAAACCCGACCTGTTTGAAGCACACTCCATGCTTGGGGTTTCATACGAAATGTACAATATGTTTCAGGATGCAGTCGAAGAGTATCAGAAGGCTCTCGAACTTAATCCAAACCAGGCGGGAATCCATACTAACCTGGGGAACCTCTATTACAAGATGGAAAAATATGATGAAGCAATTGAGGAGTATAAAAAAGCTATCGACATAACACCTGAGTTTGCTGAGGCCTATAATAACCTTGGGTATGTTTACTATGAAACCGAAAAATATAGCTTTGCCATTAATGAATTTAAGAAAGCCATAGAATTAAAACCGGATTATATAAGCGCACATACGAATCTGAGTATGGCGTACAGAAAAGTCGGACTGCATGATCAATCCAAAGAAGAGATAGAGATTGCGAAACAGCTTGCACTGAAAAAACAGGCAAATCAGAGGTGACTATAATTTAATGGTATAGGAACTTCCATTTTAAACATATTTTTTTGCAAGGGTTGTGATAAATTGGCAGTCATCTTTAAATAATGAGAAGATAGGGAGGGTTCAAAATTATACTATTAATAAAAGTAATCACGCAAAGACACAGAGCCGCAAAGTGATGAAGGAAGATATTCTGATTATCAAAGAAAAAAAACAAATCTTGGTGCCTTCGTGCCTCCGCGTGAAGACAAGTAATTGAAAAAAAGAGCATCGCTAACGTTTTCTTTGCCGGTATCCTGTCGAAATGAGCGTTTATGAGACTGTCATGAGGAGGCGAACGATAAGAAGATTTAAACAAACACCTCTTTCGTTTGACCTTCTAAAACGTATGGTAAATGCGGGCAGATTAGCACCCTCAAGTGCCAACCTGCAACCGATCGAATATGTCGCAATCGACGAACCTCAGCTTGTTGAGAAAGTATTTACCACTCTAAAATGGGCGGGTTATATCTCCCCCGAAGGCAATCCTCCTTTAGGGGAAAGACCAGTGGCGTATCTGGTAATCCTTGTTAATCAAAAGAAGAGTTCAGGTTGTTGCCAAAGAGATGCTGCGGCGGCAATAGAAAACATGATCCTGGTTGCTCTGGAGGAAGATATAGGAAGCTGCTGGTTAGGTTCAATTGACAGAGACGCATTACAGAACCTCCTAAAATTACCGGAATATATAACAATCGATTCTGTCCTAGCCCTCGGATACAGCAATGAATCACCTGTAATAGAGAGTATGGAGGATTCCGTCAAATATTGGAAGGATAAAGAGGGAAGACTACATGTACCTAAAAGAGTCCTTGGAGATGTTCTTTTTTATAATGAATATTTGAAATGAAAAATTATCCAGACAGAAAAAGGGAATTGTGTAGTCAAGAGTGGACCCCGACTCATTAATGGCGTATTAAAAATGTGCATTGATGATTGTCCCAATTTCTTAGTAATATGGAATAATTGATTATCCAACAGCTTTATGGGTAAAAAACAAAAAGAAAAATTCAACATGGAAAATATTTACAAAATATCACATATTGTGCTAACAATAGCTGTTATATTTATTAGTTACTTAGTTTTTAATTTAAACCGGAACATTGCCAACCGGAACAAGTCTATTTTAGAAGGCAAACAATATGCTCTTATTTATGATACTCGTTCATTTCTGATCGAATATATTACGAACTTCTTTCGGTACTTAGCGTATGAACATCATAAAGTATTAACAACAGAAAAATTAAGAACTCCTCGCTATAATGAAGGATTAGAAACTCCAACTATTTCAAGAAAGTACTATGTACAACATCCGTTTTTGTCCAGTTGGTTAGAGTGTAGCAGCCTTATTAATTACATATTACCGGAAAAACAGAATGATATAGAAAAATATTTTAGTGACAACCCTACACTCAAACTATTAGAGACGGATATATTAGATCCTGCACATACAAGATTATATCTTGATTTGATAAATTCAATAGAGTGTTTCAATAGAGAATTTAATCAAGTTGCTCCAAGGTACAAACAAGGAGAAAAATTCTGGGTAGAGGAGTATTTGAAACAAAAGATAGATGATAACATTATTTGGAGTCCTGTTACTGTACATGGGAGAAATAAGCTCGTTGATCTTATCGAAACAGTTCGGTACTGTAGCGACGAATTTCTTAGATCCTTTCCTGATCTATATGATGAAGATATTAAATTTATTATGGAGATTGAATTAAGTAAGCCTTTTGTAGAAGCTTCGAGTGAAAGCCCTTTTGATATGATGCCGAATCCGGTAAAAGAAGCCACTATACATTTAGACAAAAATACATATAAATTTGATTACTTTAAATATTTTGTCATATCAACCAGAAAGCAATTAGAAGACTCTGAGGCTAAAATAAAGAAAGGGCAAGAATCTGGGGAAATAGCGGGTCCTGGTATAACAACAAATTACCGAATTGTAAATTAAGTAATTTAACAGGAGAAGGAGCTACATCTTTGATACTTGATATTCACATATTATGGCCCACCCCTGCCAGAATGATTGTCGCCCGCCCGGATGAATCCTTTCGGACAGGGGCTGGCAAACAGCTTTAGCCGGGCAGGCACGTAGCTTTAGGTCATAATTGAGCAAGCAAGAATGTAAAGCTATTCTTTCCCGAACCCTTACCCTCGTCATATTCGTAACCGCTTGAATTACAATCCTATGTTTTTTATCGTATCAAAAATATTAGTCTGGTTTGTATACCCGCTCAGCATAAGCTTTTTCTTGTTGATGACGGCACTTGTCCTTAGTTATCGAGCGAAAAGAAAGCTCTTCCTCCTGTTCTTTATTAGCAGCTTACTGATACTGTATATCTTCAGCATCTGGCCTACTGCTGATTTTCTGCTTACGCCACTTGAGCATAAATATCTCGAAAACAGCGATTCTCTGCCCAGTGCAGACGCAATAGTTATATTGGCAGGGGGAGAAGGTAAGAGACTTATTAAGGGTATAGGACTCTTTCATCAAAATTTCGCACCTCTGATTATTATGAGTGGAGGAAGTGGCAGCCTTTTTGATCAAAGTCAAAAAGGTGCACTAATGATGAAAGAGATTGCTATGGATCTTGGCGTACCGGAAGAGAGTATTATTGTCGAGACTGAATCAAGAAACACAAGGGAGAATGCCACAAGCACCAAACAGATACTTGATAAAATTGGTGCAAAAAGGGTTTTGCTTGTCACAAACGCTCATCATATGCCACGGTCGCATGCACTATTTAAGAAAATCGGTGTCGATGCGGTACCCGTTGCATCCAATTTCATTATAAAGCCTGCACAGTACGATCCATTCAGTTTCATACCGAATGCCGCCGCTTTAAGAAGCGCCACCCAGGCTATACATGAATATATGGGTATTATTGCTTATCGTATAAAAGGATGGATATGACAATTATGGAAGGAATAAGGAGTAACCTTGATTAGTAATTATTCATTTGGCAATAAATATAGCCCGTTATCCTTCTTGTTATGGCAAAACCATGGCATATTGAATTTGAAGGGACTTACTATACTAAAACAGAAAACCAAATCGGTTTTAATCTAGTAACCCTGAAAGATTCTGATGAAAGCTGCAGCTGTTTTTAATGTGATACAGACGATCTTTTAAATCATCCAGGATAAGTAATACAAACAAACTAAATCGTGATTTATTAATCTATCTATTATGGAGTACAGATTGGTATAATAACCAGAAAATTGGTAATTTGTTTACCCTTGGTTATTCATCAGTAAGTCGGAGAATAGCCATTATGAAGCCAAATATATCGAAAGATGGAAAAAATAATAAGAGAATAAAAAAGATTAAATCACAAATCAAGGTATGACCCTTTATTCTTCGACATGTTCCCACGTTACACACAAAAGCTTGTAATAAGTTCACGCCGTCTCTAAGCCGGTTGCCATCCGATCAGTAATCAGGTTTCCGTCGGATTTATCCCGAAATATCCTCGGTTCCCGGATTTGACAACATCTAAGGTCTTTCGACTCCTCATCGACGGTTCACTTGCGTTCGTCTCCTTAAAACATACCTGACATGTTTTGTCATGCCTTTTACTCTAACGCACACCACCATGACTCTTTAACACAGCAGCTTAGAGCGGTTTGAAACCTTCTCCTGAAAGACGATTTCGGAGGACTTACCTCCATCTTTCGTGTATTTCCAAATAACTTATTTGTTCGTGGCACACCGAGGACTGACCTCTTTACTCAGAGGCTAAAACATTAATGCTGACGATGACTCATAGATGACAACCAATAAAGTCGTCATTGGCTGATCTACACCCCTATCCTAGTCTTTATGTTCTCTTTCCTGCCAGGCACTGACCTTAAGTATGTCTAGAAATTCTGTTACTTTCTCATATGCATTACGAATTATTATTTGCCGATCTTCTTTATCATCTATTTCCTGAAAGTCTGCTACCCATTTCGGGCCAACATGTTCTATTGATGCGAATTTATCCCTTATTTTTTCGAGACCTTCAATAACAAGCTTATTCTCTATGTATGGTATAAATTCATTGGCTAATTGTTTTGCATTTCCAGGATAATTTTCAATGCAAAAAAGGATATCATAAGCATCTTTTTCCTTCATTCTACTGTACATTGCCATCCCTTTCATGACGAGAAACGGAACTATTCCTGCAATTTTAAAGGTTACTTTGTCTTTACCACCTTCTGGTAACTCTCCTTCAAGCGTCACATTAATCGAGTGATTAAAAGCAAGGTCACATCCTCTGACTTTTCGTGCACGAACATCCTGAACCATTTGTGTCCTACGACCTTTACCAGTGCCTCCATATTCTCCAGCCATAAGATCGACTTCAACATTTACGTGTTCTGATCCTTCCAATTTAAATTTTCGGAAAAACCTGAAAGGCTGATTTTTATCCTTTGTATAACCACGTTTAAGAAAAGTGTTTAAAATTGTCTCATACGTTTTATCTGGGATATTTTTAAAATTGAGAGCAATATCAATATCAAGGCTTCCAATATGTGTCTCTTTAGATTATGGGAATAAAAATGATGGCACCCAACCGCCTATTACAACCATGTCATCTTTTATTTCTCCAAGGAGATGGGCAAGTTCCAATAGGACTGACTTGCAGGCGTTAACTTCGTTATATCCGTAGTTGCTTTTACTTATCATTTGGGTTTTAACCTCTGTTCAAATATCGCCTGTGCTGCTTCTTCACCCCTGCCTTTATAACTTTTCAGGTCAAGATAAAGCTGGATGTCAGAGATAACGTTAATACCATTTATATTCTGAAGAGCATAAAATACCCCTTCGTCATACGGTCGTAAAAAAGTTACATTTGGACCGGTTTCTACCTTCTTTAGGTTGGTTTTTTTTGCAATCGCTTCAATATCTCCATCAATATAAGCGAAAAACCTCAAAAATCTCACAAACGGAGCTACTTTTTTTGCCCCTGAGAATAGTCCTAATCCATACTTACATTTTCTTTTAATACATTCCTTTTTAATTGCCAACTCAAGTTGATCTTCTGAAAGGCTTGAATAAAATGAGAAACTCTGGCTTTTTGTATAAGAATAATTCTTGGCCCATTCATCGAGTACTTCTTCAAATTTAACAAGATAGAATTTTTTGTTTTCTTCTTTAATCCATTCTTTCTCAAAGAGCGCACGTTTAACCCTTGAGGTGAGGCCGATACTGATACCAGCAGCCTGAGATATTTCTTCGACATACCATCTTTTGATTGGGTTTGCAAGAAGTACTCTTAGAATGCGGCTTGACTTTGGTGAAAATACAGATTTTGAAAGTCGTGCGACAGGGAATGGATTTGGTATACCGCTTCTATCAATATAAATTTTTTTGAAGGACAAAAAAGCATTTCCAGCTAAGTCAATGCAACCTATGCCTGCATCTTTGCAAATTTGCCGACTTGTATCGCTGAGATATGGCGCAACTAAAATACCATAAGCATCTTTAAAGGCTTGAAGGTATGTCTGAATCTGTGCGACTGCCATTCTTATCATACGTGGTTCACCTTGAGACTTTACTTCAACAATAAACCTTGTAGGTTTACCAGAGACCAAGACTTTAAGTATAAGATCTACTACTTTATTATCAACTCTGACATTAGATTTTATCTCTTTTGTTTTCACAAAAGGAATCTCTGATAAAGCTGACTCAAGACTCTTTTTGGCATCTTTTATTATATTTTTCTCTTTATGTAGTTTCACTTTTACCATATGTTTCACCAGATGGTGAAACTATATAATATAGTGAAACGAATGTCAAGGTAAAAGACCTATTTTGATTAAACTATTTCACACTAATACTTATCACTAAATCGTTGCTTTTATCTATCATATAATGGTATATATACCATTATATGATTAATTAAATAATGATTAGTAGTGTTTTCTATTGCTTTAGAAAGGTATACATACCTTTCTAAAGCGTTCGGTTACAATAATACGTATCCAAATGATTAAAAAAAGAATTGAAGATTATTTTAATACCCTCAATCAGAAAATATTTTTGAAGAAAGATCTTGATGGTATATTGAGTACAAAGCGTAACTCTTGGAAATTACGAGAGGCAATAAATACTGAAAATTTCATTAGCTTGCTTAGTGAAGGCCAACTTAGAGAGATTAAAGCAGCCTCACCTCATTACAAAAAAACTTATACTCGTTTTTCATGGGGCAATGAGGTGTCTATTTATCAACTAGGCCTTTCGCTAAAACCGCATTCTTATCTTTCTCACTATACTGCAATGTATTTTCATGGTATTGCTGATCAAGTTTCAAAAACTATATACGTAAATTCTGAACAATCCCCAAAGCCTCATGGAGATGTTTCCTTGGAACAATCAAGGATTGATATAGCTTTCAATGGAAAACCAAGGACGTCAAAATATATATTTAATTATGGAGAGTGGAAGATTTGTATTTTAAGTGGCAAAAATACAAACAACTTAGGTGTTGAGAAAGTAAAGAGTGCTGAAAATGGAATACTTTTCATGACAAATATTGAGAGGACGCTAATTGATATCACCGTGAGGCCTGTTTATTCTGGTGGCATTGAAAATGTTCAGATGGCTTATCAAAAGGCAAAAGGGGAAATCTCTGTTAAAAAATTAGTAACACTGTTAAAAAAGATAAATCACATTTATCCTTATCATCAAGTGATAGGCTTTTATATGCAAAGAGCTGGTTTTGACGAAGCTTCATTAAATCTATTAAAAAAAATAGGTATAAAATACGATTTTTATCTAGACTATAAAATGAAGAAGAAAAAGTATTCAAAAGAATGGAGATTGTACTACCCTAATAATTTTTGAATGTTTTTACTTTTTAATATACAGCTGGATCAATGCGGTTAAAGTCAATGGGTCTCAGTGGGGTCCTCCTCTTAGCTGAGGAAAGGGTCTCCTCGCATTTTGCAAGTTTTAAGCTGATCGGTTAAGAACTTTACTTATTAACTCTTCCTATTGGGTCTCAGAGTATACCTACCTTGAAATCACTTTATTCCACTAGCAACTGGGTTCTGAGGTTTCCAATAGAATATGACAATAGTTATACATGTTTACTCTACCCCACACCCCAAACCACACTCACCAGTAATATCCCTGTGTGTCCTGATGTTTAAATTCACTTTTTCCATTGCTTTTATACCCTAATCTTTTTTCTTATAAAAAAACTGATGAACCTCAAGCAGAAGCTCTTTTAATGGGATCCACTCTGGAACCTTACTGATGTCAATCTTAGCAAGATTCTCCTCCGTGGCATAACGACCGGGGAACCAATTCCCCTTTTCCTCAAACATATTATAACGCATTTCCGGAAACGCCGTATTATCGAAACATTTCCACATCTGACGGTACCTGAGGATCTCTGGAATATTAATCCCTGAGGGATCATTAAGAATCGAGTAACCATCAAATGACCGGTACTCATCTAGCTCCTTGCGCTTGTCCATTCTATTGAGTATTTCCTCATCCTGCTTGTTCCAATGGTCATCACCATCCGGCACAACACTCGCCATCTGTTTGAAGTGGTCCGGAGATGACATTCCAAATGAAAGGGTTTGCACCTGTGGTGTTTTCAAACAGAAACGGCCATTGAACTGCGAAGGAGTGAGAGGGGCAGTAAGCTCTTTCATCAGTGGTGAGGGATTGAAGAGGTGGCCGCCTTTTTCATTAGGTGAGATGATAAAAACACCCATATCCCGCTGCGCTGCCTTTTGAACAGCCCGTTCATTGCGTTGAAAAAAGTAGTAATAGTGAAGATTAACGAAATCAAAGAGATCCGTTTCGATCGATTTCTCAATAATATCACGCTGGGCGTGCGTGCTGAAGCCAACGGCTTTGATTATGCCCTCTTCTTTCATTTTCAAAAGCTCTTCAACAGGTCCGCCTTTACCGCATGATTTTTCAAACATTTCCTGATTATTTATTCCATGCCAAGCATAGTGATCAAAATAATCCATACCCAGCGCTTTCAGCTGTTCTTCGATCAATTTGCGTGTTTCAACTGCATCTCCAGGTGCCCCTTTTGTCATGAAATAATAAGAGTCACGCTTCAGGGAGAGCTCTTTATGAAGTACGATCCCGTAACAGTGTTCGCTTTTAACATACCCATGCGCAGTTTCAAAATGGTTAATACCATGCTTGAGAGCCAGCTCAACACACTCCCTGCAATTGTCAATCATATCCGCAGGAATCTGATCACGCGGTTCTTCCCACCCGTGAACATATCGCATGCCTCCAAGAGTGATAACACTGATCGGGGTTTCTGTTTTACCGAATCGACGATATGCCATAACCGGTTTGTAATTCCTGATTTTAGTGCTATCCAGTTGTTGTGTCATGTTCTCTTCCATTGGAAATAGAGTGTTATAAACGCATTTTTATGTTAATATTTACTTTGCGCGGCACTCATTTGACCTGCTCCCTTTATTTGTACCGCTTTTAAAGTTATAGTTCATGACAATACAGTAACCGCAACTAAATAAAAATAGAATTAAATCACTCTTTTTTCTACATTCTTAAATTCCGCCCCATCTTTTTATTACGTTTGGAGAGAACAAGGTCTTTTCCTTTCATCATGGAGGTAGCCCAGTTACCCAGCGTCATGAAGAAGAAGGAATTGCCTTTTTTCGGCCCCAACGGAACAGCAATAGGCGGGTTTTTCTTCCACGGCGCATAAGGCTTCATTCTCTCGATAGATTTTCCATTTATCGCGTTTAAAAATACCTTCTTCAACCACAGCACTTGCTTCGCTAAGGCAACAATGGTCATGAGGTCGCCGTTCTCGGACACATCCCCAGCAGCAAATACATTCGACAGTTTTGAAGACGGGCGCAGCCATGCATCGACTTTTGCACGGTTTGCGTGCCCAATCTCAACATCTGGCAAAGTAGCAAGTAGTTCGGAATTTGCCCGTGCACCGATCGCTGGAAAAATCAGATCCGCTTCAATGCGTTGCCCGCCTGAAAGGGTGAGTGTTCCTGCATAGGGCGTATCAATGCTGCTCAAATTTTTTGCGCTTTGGCCTAAGACAACCTCAATACCCATCGCTCTGAGTTTTTCCAACAATGAGTGTCCGAATTTTTCAGGCAGATAAGGAAAAAGGCTTTTTTGATTGGAAATCAGCACAACTTTTTTATCCGGCATGGCGGAGGCAATTTCTCCGGCAAGCTCTGTTCCAACAGCCCCCGCCCCGACAATGGCAATGGTTTTGGCTGCAAGCACTAATTCATGTACTTTTTTATTGGCCACGCGTAGCCCGTCAATGCCTTCTTCACCTTTGGCTTTGAACGGTGTGGTATATGACGACCCCGTAGCCACAACGATATAATCACCGCTAATCCGTGAACCGTCAGCAAGTTCCACACCTTCCCCATCCATCTTGACAGCGCGGCCATGCACGACCTTGCCGTGTTTCAGGACGTTATCGTAAGGAATGAGGGCGCGATCCAGTATGGACGGATCAATCACCGCGCGGATCATGGCTGGTACATGCACATAATGGCTGTTTTTTTCGATCAGCATTACATCAACTTTACCTTCAAGCCCCCTGGCCAGATCAACACCTAATGGGCCACCACCAACAATAATGATTCGTTTGATCATGATATAATCCCTTGCTGCTCTGCCACCCTAGTTTGTACCACCTTTATAGATAGAGTTTAGGTTAATACAGACAATGGTAAAATAATGGGAACTGTCTGTATTGTTTCGACCGCCTCTGGAGCGGGTGGCAAGTATGCAAGAACACTATCCGGCCGAAACGTATTATACTCCTTACGCCTTCTTTCAATCAACACCTTTGCTTTAAACAATGTCTCAAATATCTCACAGTTTAAAAGCTCATCACGAAATTTATCATTAAAACTTTCTAATAACCATTTTCCAATCTCAGAATCATAAGAACTTAAGTCTACATATTCCCAATATAAAGGGGTCATAATAACAGTTAAGATGAGTTATTAGGGGTCAATGGGATTTCAGTAGGGCCTCTGTAATTTCGGGAAGTTTTTCGTCTGGAGTTTTTAAAACATCTTTTACATTCAGGGGTATTAAGGGGTCACCTTGATATTCTTTTCTTAGTTGCAGTGCCATGTTAATAGTGTACTTTATTTTTATAATGTAGCGAAGAATGGACTTGACCCCTCTACCCCTCTACTTAATTCCAGCATTGCTTCCCGTTTTCTTCAACTAATTGGGATAAGAACCTAAAATAGCAACTTACAAGACTGTGGCATCAACCAATTTTTTATTTGAAATAGAAGATAGAGAATAGTACATGAACTCTGATCTTAATATTTCAACTTTTAAAGAACGTATAATGAACCTTGCACTTTAATTAATTTTATGGTTAGGTAGAATTATCAAAATTATCTTTGTTATTTGAGGAGGGTATAAAAATGAAAAATCCTTTTACATGGGTAGTGTTTATATTCGTCGCTTTTTTCGTCACTATTCAGGCTGAATCCTCAAGTATTCGTGTTTCTCAGGAAGAAAACGCTGGTACGGGAGATTTTAGCGTTTTAGGTTTTATTGATGTTTTCAATGAAACCAATAGTTCAGTAGAAGACTTATATTCTTACGACACTCCTTTAGGCTCATCTTACAATGGTACAGTAACACCATCCTTAGAGGATACGTCTCAGTTATTCCTTGTAAATAGCTCTGAAGGTTTATCGCTTTTTGTTGTCCATGATGAACCCAATGAAGGTGTTGGTAGTAGGGCTGAGATGCGCTTTGAATTGTCTAATGATGATTCCGATGGTGCCTCAAGACTGCTCGAAGACGACCCTAGTGATGTGAATCGAGTTGGTAACAGTGGTGCTCCGCTAACCTTTGACTCATATAATTTTCAAACACATCATCGTTGGGATCCTTGCTGCACTGATGGCATCGTAATTGGTGTCCTTGACGGTCCCTGGTCCATGGAGGTTCTATTTTTTGACGTTGATGGCATTCAGGGCAACGAATTCTCTGATTCGGGTTCCAACAATCCTGGAGATTTACAGGGCTGGGTTGCTACTTCAGCAGATGGTTCACCAATCCCTCTTACCCTCGAAGTTGACCGTCGCGTTTTGCTGGAAGCTCCGTTGCAGTTACCATTAGCTATAGAGGTTAACCTGAGAGGAAATCTTGAAGGGCCATGCCGGATCAATGGAGAGGATGTCCTGTTAAGGTTGAATTCGGAAATCATGCAATTGGCTACTGGAGAGGCATTTGTCTATACGAAGGGAGGAAATTTAGATATCATATTCGAGGGCATAATTGCTCCCGGTAGTACACAACCATTTACGATAGATGTAAATGGAAATGAAAATACGGTTGACGTACCTTTTGAAGGAGTATTCTCTGCTTCAATTAGCATATCTGGCTCGTCTGTACCCCAGATATCAAGTTTTAAAATTGGAGTCTTTGGATCATCGTTTGGGCTCGATCTTGATGGTGACGGTGATCCCGATGTTCAGACAGGCCCCTGGACACTTGGATTGCCGGAAGGTGGCTCTGCAACTGTTAACTCAGCAGAATTTAGCACCGATCCACCTTTCCCGGAATTAGGCTCAAGTTTATCGGCCAACGTTACTGTAGACCGTGAATTAGAGTTTCAAGGTTTAGATTGTGTTTTTGAAGGGGAAGCGAACAACGATAGTACGATTGCTCTAGCAAAGGGAGTTTCTATAGATATTAAACCTGGTAGCGATCCCAATTGCATCAACAATAATGGCCACGGCGTCATCCCGGTGGCTATTCTCAGCGATTGTGTCAACGGCTCAGTTCCAGAAGGTGGATTCGATGCAACACAAGTCGATCCTGCAACTGTTAAACTAGAGGGTCTTGGAGTAAGAACAACGGGTAATAGTGGTAAGCTTCAAGCACACATCGAGGATAGTAATGGAGACGGTTGTGATGATCTTGTCGTTCAGATCAAGGACGAAGAAGGAGCGTTTGCCGAAGATAGTAAAACCGCTCGACTCACCGGCAACTTGAAGGAGGAATTTAATAGCATGCCAATCTTTGGATTTGACGAAATTTGTCTTAGGCCTTAGGTTGCGTTGTATCCTAGAGAAAGGATAGCTTCCCAAGGTTTGATAATATGAGAGATGATTCCTCACATTAGCTGTTAAAATAAGGATCTCACAATCCGTAAATTTTTAACAGAAAAGGAGGAACCATCATGTATCACGTAGGCGTTGATTTGCACAAAGCAACATCTTGGTTTTATATTATTGACGAAAATGGGAAAAAAGTTGAAAGCAAAAATATCGTAAACAAACCTGAAATCTTAAGAAAGTACTTTGAACAAATACCAAAACCTTTTGTCCTCGCAGTCGAGGCTACCTATAACTGGTACTACTTCGTTGACATAGCTGAGCAATATGCAAAAGAAGTTTTCTTGGCAAATTCATACGAATTAAAAGCCTTTGCCAAAAGGCACAAGAAAACTGAATTTTTCCTGCTGGAATCTCAGCAATCTTAATAATCGAACAATAAAGAGCTTCCATTAGATTACAGAAAGATATAAAATAGCACTGTATAAGACTATGGTATCATGTAATTTTTGTTTGAAAGAAAATACAGAGATCAGTTTATTTTAAGTGACATTTTCATCATTTTATTTGGAGTAGACATTTATACCCATTGCAAAATGATTTTTGCAATGGGTATATTAGAGGAGGTTCCAATGGCATTAAAGAATTATGGCATTTTAAAAGGTCGTCCCATTGCCAGACGTTTGGGGTTTGGCGCTTCTCCACATTATCAGGTTCATCTAGTTGATGAAGATAATGATTACCGCATCGCCGTCAATGTAAAGTCTAAGAAGTCTCCCTCGGAACTGCTCTATTTGATTGTTGAGAATTATGTCCACCCGCTG
Organism: Candidatus Scalinduaceae bacterium; assembly: GCA_965222815.1. Taxonomy (GTDB): domain Bacteria; phylum Planctomycetota; class Brocadiia; order Brocadiales; family Scalinduaceae; genus SCAELEC01. The sequence goes on along the minus strand of CBDCUS010000013.1, from coordinate 2,143,972 downwards.
GTCGATGACTTGAAAGAACTGCCAGCCGGTTTTACGCCCATCGAAAGAGTGGCAGGTGGTCTGGCCATGGATTATATTCGCGCTAACCTTTTCAGGCCGGACCAAATGGTGCCACTTCCGTTTGATATACCCGGGCCTGACAACGATCTGAACGAGAAGATTGACTATCATGTTCAAAGAGCATTGGCCGAAGAAGATGCGGTGATTTATGCCTTTGGTGAGCGCTGGGGGCCAGAGCCGAACGACCGAGACAAATATTTCGGATTCAAGCCGGGCAACGGCATTCACGACATTCACATGAATCAGGGCAGTGTCGAAGAATTTCAAAAGTACAATGGTGTGTGGCAGGACGGCGGCATGTTGCTGCATCTACCTTCCGAGGAGCGCTGGGTGGCCGTTTTCCTGGCCTTTCAGTCCCAATGCTGGCACACCGACGACGAAAAGGGCAATTGTGTTGGGGAGGTCGAAGAGAAGGGCGTTGTCATCATTGCCGCCACGGTCAATCCGGTCGGGCACGATCCGGGAATGGAAAGAGTGCTGCTGCTGAATACCTTGGCGACAGCGGTAAATCTGGACGGTTGGGAACTGGCTGACAAGAACAAGCGGAGACACCCGTTGGATGGCCTCACCCTGGAAGCAGGTGCCGTGAGAGCTCTGACGCTCCCGGGTACAACGATCCAGTTGAGCAACAAAGGCGGCATTATTACGCTATTAAACAGTGAAGGACTGAAAGTTCATGGTGTACAGTACACCAAAAAAGACGTTTCAGAACAGGGGCGGACAATTGTTTTTTAGTGGCCCTCCAAGAACGTTCATTCCTCCTGTGATTAACCTGCTTGCAATATAGAGACGTGCAAATAGGGAGGAAGTTTATCCTAGACCTTGAATAGAGAATATCTTTAACAAGACTGAGTATTAATAGTATACAACTATTGCACGAATTTGGAGAAGGCACAATGAAAGTTCAAATTGTTTGATCATGAAAAACTCATGTACAACACGTTACACAGACAATAGCAATAATTATTACAAATCACAATTTAAATTGAAACTGTAATAGAAATTTATAGTCTGTACTTTCATCGTTCACAGTATCGCGATGCAATCGAACGGCATTAAATTGAATCTTGTAATTGTGTCCGGAGAAAAAATAGTTGACGCCCAGGGTACCCTCGTCTGTGCTCTCATCTGTCCTATCATTATCAAAGAAAATTTGCGAGTATCTTAGGGTGAGTTCTAAATTTTTTGGTTTGATAAAATATCCAGTCTGCACAAACCAACCCAAGTCGGTTATTCTCTCATCCAGGAACGATCTTCTCCTCAAGTAAAACTCCTCAAGTATCGAAAAACCTCGATATTTAAATCCCGCTTCTTGTACGAGCAAGGTACTTTCAACGTTATCAGGTGTTACCTTGCCACGTTTCCTGAGATTGAGCGACACATCCTCCTTACTGTTAAATGAAGCAGAGCCCGAAACGTGTAATAGAGGTGATTCCGAAAACTCAACATCGCTTTCGCTATAACCGAACGGTCCGAAGGGGTTGTAAGAGACTCTCAATATCCCAAGCCACTCGTTATTATCCCGATAATCCCCGTCAAAGAGGTCGTAATAACCAGTATATATCCCCAGATTATATTCCAGTTTTTTGCTGAAATACTCGTCATGGACCAGAATACCAAGATGCCTGTCAAGGTTAAACTCACTGCTCGCCACTGAAAAATCGACCATCTGTAGCATTGAATCGGGAGTTAACCACTGGCGGTTCGAGGGCACACGTCCTTGGCCCAATCTGATTTTAGCAAAAGGAACAATGTTGATATCCGTATAATAGTCAATCATTTGAAGGGTGCTGATTTCACTCCGCTTACCCGTGGAGTGAAAATCTAACTGAAAAAAGTATGAAAAAATGTCACCCAAGGCGTTACCCTTTAATGCAATTCTACCGCGACGGATAGTAAAAGCACGGGTGTCTTCTTGATCTTCAAAATCATCTATCTCGTACCGCAATTGAAGACGCAAGCTTGCTTTCATAGAAAAGCGGTTGTCTCCGGTCTCCAGATAGAGCCCGTTTTTGTAACCTAATCGGAGTGGATGCTCCAATTTGTGTTTCCTATTCTCTTCTCCCTGGAACGACAGCTGATTCTTGCCTCTATTAATTGACCTTTGCTGCGCAGATTCGGTTCCTGTTTTCTCGTCTTGACGTGAGTACGTAAAATCTGGAACCGAGAGTGACTGGGCTGAGACCGGGTGATTGCAACTAGAGAGTAGACAGGAAGCAACAAAGAGAACTATGGGTATAAGGTTTACTATCTGCATTAGATATATTTTTTTGTGGAACATTTCCACCTCTATTTTAATAAGCCCTTCTTAATGGACACATCCAAGATCATGGAGTGGAATCCACCAAAAAAACGAACAGAAGACCTCATTTCTGGCTAAGCTGCTGCGTCATTAGGGTTCCCGGTACTGTCACAGACTGCCTACAGAGATAATAATAAAAAGCTTAATGATAACAGAATAGATAGAGATAAACAATTGACAAAAACAAGAGATAATGTGTTGTTTTTGCATTCTTGTAAAATGTAGTGTAAAATTTGCCGTAACAACTACGTACCGGCTTTATTACGTGCAACCATGTATCTCTTTGTAGGTTGAAGTTTCTCTAGTTGTTAATGTCAAGTTACCTATCATGATGTCATGAAAAAGTATTCTACCATTTTTCTGATGAGGCTGAGTCTCATCTTCACTGTTTCTGCCTTTCTCTTCTGCATCCTGGCAAAGCCCACATTATCAGCTACTCATCAGTGTAAAGATACGCCACAGAGGGCTCCCGTGATGCTTGCGCATTCATGGGATGAGAAGATTGATATCAAAGGGTGGTTGATGAGTGAAAAACTCGATGGAATACGTGGATACTGGACCGGCAAAGAGATGGTTTCTCGTGCAGGAAACCCTTTTCATGTGCCAGAGTGGTTTACCAGAGATTTTCCGCCAGTTCCCCTGGATGGCGAACTCTGGATAGGAAGGGGCCAATTTTCAGAACTTGCAAGTATTGTTCGCCAGAAAGGAGCTGATAAAGTCTGGGAAAAAATTCGTTACTTTATCTTTGATGTCCCTCAGATTGAGGGAGGTTTTGAGAAACGTCTTGGGTTTGCGCTACACTGGTTTAGAGAACACCCAAACCGGTTTGTTGAGGTGCTGGAGCAGCAGATATGTGAAGGCGAAGAGCATCTTCGAAGAAAGCTCTCTGAGATTGAATCTCTTGGAGGCGAAGGTTTGATGTTGAGAAAACCCGGTTCACCCTATTCAGTTGGGCGTTCCGACAATTTATTAAAGGTAAAGAGCTATGAGGATGCAGAGGCAGTTGTCATCATACATATTTCAGGCACTGGAAGAAACGCTGGACGTCTTGGATCTTTGCTGGTGGAGCTGCCGAACGGGGTTCAATTTGCAATCGGGACCGGCTTTTCTGATCAGGAACGAGACAATCCACCTCCTGTCGGAAGCACTATTACCTTTAAGTATTATGGTTTCTACAAATCTGGCACTCCCAAGTTCACTTCCTTTCTTCGTGTTAGGGAAGAGTTTTGAAAATTTGTTGTACCCATGGCAAAAACTCTGAGTTCAACTGTTAATAAGCAATTGATATAAGCATTGTTGTTGAGTAAAACATTTTGAATCACCGGATTTCAATGAAGTAACAATATAATGCTATGCAGTCTCTTTTTGCCTTTAATTGTGGGGTTTTTAGGGTACAATGATACAATGCAAAGAAAGTTAACGCACTCACAGAGAACCTTATACATACTCCTATTTGGCATTACCCTGGTAACAATCTTTACCGGGAATCTAAGTAGCGTATCATCCAGTTCAGAGGAAAAATTAATGGACCAACAACATACAAGTAAAAATATTAAGGAACACCATAATCGTCTCATACATGAGAAAAGCCCCTATCTCCTTCAGCATGCGGAAAACCCTGTTGATTGGTATCCTTGGGGAACGGAGGCGTTTGCAAAGGCCAAAAAAGAGAACAAGCCCATTTTTCTCTCCATTGGATACTCAACCTGCCATTGGTGCCATGTGATGGCGCATGAATCATTCGAAGACCCGGAGGTCGCCAGATTGCTGAATGAAGTCTTCATTTGCATTAAGGTAGATAGAGAAGAGCGTCCGGACATAGACAACATCTATATGAGCGTATGCCAGATGATGACGGGAAGTGGTGGATGGCCACTCACTATCTTTATGACACCTGACAAGAAACCCTTTTTTGCTGGTACCTACATCCCCAAAGAGACCCGCTTCGGAAGGACCGGTTTAGTAGAGTTGATACCCAAAATCAACGAGGCGTGGCAGACGAGATATGATGAGATCTTAGAAACTGCTGACAAAATCACCACAAGCCTGAACCAGCCTTCCACCGGTTCAACAGGACCAAAACTTGGTGAATCTACTTTACAGACTGCATTCGAGCAGCTTTCGAGCCGTTTTGATGAACAGTCCGGAGGTTTTGGTGCTGCCCCAAAATTCCCTACTTCTCAAAACTTCCTCTTCCTGCTTCGCTATTGGCAAAAGACGGGAGATGAGAAGGCGTTGAGGATGGTTGAAAGGTCTCTCAAATTGATGAGAAATGGAGGCATCTATGACCACATCGGATTTGGGTTTCACCGATATTCCACCGATTCGCATTGGCTTGTACCCCATTTTGAAAAGATGTTGTACGATCAAGCCCTCTTAGCAATTGCCTATACAGAGACCTATCAAGCAACGGGAAAGGAGGAGTATGGGGATACGGCACAAGAGATTTTCACGTATGTATTGCGTGATATGAGAGACAAGAGGGGAGGTTTTTACTCAGCTGAAGATGCCGACAGCGAAGGTGTTGAAGGAAAGTTCTATCTCTGGACAGAAGATGAAATAAGGCAGATATTGAGCAAGGATGAAGCCGAACTTATCATAACTCTTTTTAATGTCAAAAAAGAGGGTAACTTTAAGGAAGAGACCACCGGTGAAAGCACAAACAGCAACATCCTCCATCTCGATAAACCCCTTACGGAATGCGCCTTCAAGATGAAGATATCAATCGAAGAGCTAAAAAACCGTATGAACGGAGTTAGGCAACAGCTCTTTGCAACCAGAAAAAAACGAATTCATCCCCACAAAGATGATAAAATTTTAACAGACTGGAATGGTTTAATGATTGCAGCAATGGCCAAGGGTGCACGGATCTTACATAATCCGAAATTCCTGGATGCTGCTAAAGAGGCAGCGGACTTCATCTTGAAGGAAATGCGCAGGCAGGATGGAAGACTCTTACACCGTTATCGGGACGGCCAATCCGCCATACTTGCCCATGTAGATGACTATGCCTTCCTGATATGGGGTTTACTAGAACTCTATGAAACCACCTTTGATACCCACTACCTCCAAACCTCATTGGATTTGAACAGGGAAATGATAGAAAATTTTTGGGATGAGAAAAGCGGTGGATTCTTTTTTACAGCAGATGATGCGGAGGGCCTCATCGTGAGGCAGAAAGAGATTTATGATGGAGCTATTCCATCCGCCAATTCTGTATCATTGCTCAACCTGCTCAGACTAGGGAGAATTACGGCGAACCCCGAACTGGAAAAAAAAGCGATGAAAATTTCAGAGGCCTTTGCCTCAGACGTAAGCAGATACCCTTCCGGTTATACCCAATTCCTGGTTTCTCTCGATTTTGGGATAGGTCCGTCTCATGAAATCGTTATCGTGGGAGATCCACAGTCACCCGATACAGAGGAGATGCTCGCCGCTCTGAGAAAACATTTTATCCCCAACAAGGTGGTCATCCTCAAGCCGAGCACCCAGGAGTCTCCTGATATAAGTGGTCTCGCCGATTATCTAAAGCATCACTCAAGTATCGACAACAAGGCCACTGCCTACATATGCATTAACTATGCTTGCAAAATGCCTACAACGGATATCAAAGAGATGCTTAGCCAGCTCCCCGTTACTGCTCAGAAATAAGATGCTTAGTAACTTAATTGTCCATGAATAACAGAGAACCCGATGATCTCCATTTTATGAGAAAAGCACTCTCTCTTGCCAGGAAGGGTATGGGGAAAACTAGTCCCAACCCAATGGTGGGAGCGGTAATTGTAGCAAATAGAAAGATTATTGGGCAGGGTTACCACAAAAAATGTGGTGATCTCCATGCAGAGATAAACGCGATCAATAATAGACAGAAAAGTTTGAAAGGTTCAACATTTTATATTACGTTAGAACCGTGTAGTCACTTTGGGAGAACGCCCCCTTGTGTGGAAGCAATAATAAAAGAAAAGCCGAAGAGAGTAGTCGTCGGTAGCGTAGATCCAAATCCACGCGTACGGGGAAAAGGAATCAAATTGCTAGAATCCCACGGTATAAGAGTCGATGTTGGAATAATGGAGAGTGAATGTCTTCAATTAAATGAGCACTACTTCAAACACATTACCACCGGAATCCCTTACGTAACCGTTAAATATGCCCAGACACTGGATGGCAGGATAGCAACGAGGAGTGGAAATTCCCAATGGATTAGCTCAGAGCCATCGCGAAAATATGTCCACTACCTTCGCCGTATACATGATAGCATTATGGTCGGTAGAAAAACTGTTGCTAGCGATGATCCAAGATTAACGGTGAGACATGTAAAAGGTAAAAACCCCTTACGCGTTATCGTTGATTCCAGGCTTCGTATACCTCTTAAATCTTTTGTTCTGAAAGACGCCATTACAAACCAAACTATAATTGCTACAACAGATGATGCCTCTTCACGCAAAGTGGCAGCAATGAAAAATCTGGGAGCAGAGGTATTAATAGTAAAAAAAGATTCAACTGATGGTGTGAACCTTCACGAACTCCTCAAAGAGCTTGGAAAAAGAGATATTGTCTCAGTTCTGGTAGAGGGAGGTTCGAAACTCATTACATCCCTCCTTAAGAGAAACCTGGTTGATAAGATGATAATACCCATAGCGCCTAAGATCGTAGGGAGAGGATTAGAGGCAATTGGAGATCTCTCTATCGACAAATTAGAGGATGCTCTTACCTTTTCATCTTACAAAACAGTGAGAAAGGGAGGGGATATTATCTTCGAAGGTTTGGTGTTAAAGTAGAGCACAAATTAATAAGATGTAATCCCTTGACCATTTTCTGAACTTTCAATTTCCCGCATAAGCCCCTCTTCAGATATATCTCTTAAACCGATTAATTTCGGATTTTTTAAGCCTTTATGTTGAATTAAGACCTTAAACACATCCCCCATTCCACCAGGTAGAATAAGTTTTTTTATTGCCAAAAACCTTTCCATGTCTCCTTGTAACTCCCTCATCTTATCAAGGATCCCGAGTGCCAATAAAAAGTGTGACTGTTTTGTAAATCCTGTTGTGCATAACCCCGATTTCACTCCAACACTCATTAAACTGCTGAAATTCACATGAGATGTTATGTCCTGATTACCAACCCTTATAAATGGGTTCTCTTCTGTCGTATGTCTATGATAACACATCAGTGTTCCTCCAAACCTCTCATCGGAATAGAGGTCGTTGGCAAGATATCCATAATCTATAGTTACCACGAATCCCTTCTTCATGTTCAGCGCAATGCTTTTCATCCACTCTAAAGCCTTCAAGTTTACTTCGGCACACTGTCCCTCTTTTAAGGGTATCGACAGCTCCTCAAAGTACTCTTTGAGAAGAGGATCAGAAGGCTCATCCAAAATCTCACGGAATTCACCACCCTGTACCGTTACGTAAAGTTCTTTTAAACTACCCTCTTTCACTATTACCCGATGTACGGGAAGAGAATCGACAAATTCGTTCGAGAGAAAGCATCCAACAAGAGGATCAACCGTGAAACCATTATCAGAGAGAGTTTCCCAAGAAACTTTTCCTTCAAATTCCCTTAAGAGGTCAAACTGTCTCCCTCTATGATATCTGCTTATCTCTACAATCTTAAATTTGATCGTCTCAAAAAATTCGGGAAAATATCTCTTGATATAGGTAAGTATATCATAACAGAGCCAACCCTTTCCCGCACCCATCTCAACAACCGTAAACTCTTCCTCTCCCAGGATTCTCCACATCTCTTCCAACTGTCTGGCAATGAGTTGTCCAAATACGGGATGCACATCTGAGTTCGTATAAAAGTCTCCCCCTCTGCCTATCTTCTCTTTTTCAGAGGTATAATATCCATATTCAGGGTGATAGAGGGCCCACTCCATGAAATTGGCAAAGGTTTTTGGGCCCTCCTTGGCTAAGATATTGATAAGCTCGTTCTTTGAATCCATGGAATCCTATTTATAGCGTAAATGGGGTGCAGGGGATATTATCCCATTGTAGATCCCTTAGGGCCCGGGAAAAATTAGCAAGTTATTTTTTCCTGAGCTCTTAAATTGTGCTTGAATGGAAACCCAGTGTTTGAACAAAAATTGTCCAGATACAAGGCGCGTAATTATTGAGTAATCGGAACGTACTCAAGTACGTGAGGATTACGAAATTATTACAGCAACGCAGTAGATGGGCAGTTTTCGTTCAAACACTAGCCAATTTCTTCAAGACGTCTCTTAGCTGATCGAACCGTGGAAAGCCTTTCGTCTTGCATTACCGCCAGTTTCTTTCTCCGATGAATGGTCTTCTCAAATATCAAATTTGTTTCATCTGGCAAACCTTGATCTTCAGCCCTGAGATACCGTGCTACCATACGACAATAATCGGGATCTATTTCGACACCGATACTGTTCCTCCCGCTTCGCAAAGCAGCAACCATGCTCGTTCCTGAACCGCAAAAGGGATCAAGAACGGTGTCATCAACAAAAGAAAACATCCGTATCAATCTTGATGCTAACTCCAAAGGGTACCGAGCCGGATGTTTTTTTAAAGATGATCCGGGAATATTCCAAATTTGTTGAAACCACCGGTCAAAGTCTCTCTTGTTAATCATGCTCTCCTGTCGTTGCTCTTCTGTTGGTTTTCTATAGCCACCCGGTTTTCGCTGCATGAGAATAAACTCAATGTCATTCTTAATAATAGCATTGGGTTCATACGGTTTCCCAAGAAACTTTGAGCCATTGGACACCTCATATGAGGCATTGGCAATCTTATACCATATAATTGGATTGAGATTGTCAAACCCAATTTTCCGGCAGAGGACACAAATATCGGCATGAAGCGGAAAAACGAGATGTCTACCAAACTTCTTTCGAGAAACGCACACATCACCGACAATACAAACCAAACGACCACCGGGGACTAAAACTCGAAACACATGCTCCCAAACGAGGTTGATCTCTTTGAGGAACTCTTCATAATCTTCTATATGCCCCAGCTGATGAGGATTTTCGTTGTATTTTTTAAGATTCCAATAGGGTGGAGAGGTAATTACGAGATGGACAGACCCATCCGGTATAAACGATAGGTCTCTTGCGTCTCCGTTAACTAGCCTGTGGGTAGTAACACTCATGGGGAGATAAAACCTCCCACATGCGAAACGAGGATATGTGCAAAATTCTCAACTGATAAATCATCAAGAGGTGTAGCAAAAACCCCTTGAGGCCCATTGTCCCGTTTTGATGTAATGAAAGCAGACGCAGTATAGTATCTCTCCAGGACAAGCTTCCTGCAGAAGATTTCATAGCGCTTCATGTAGGATGCCCCTTTGAATTCTGGAAACACTGAAAAATGGGGTTCTTTTACACGGACAGGCTTTTGTGAAGAGTGACAATCTTCGAGCATAAAAAAATATCCGAGAAAGGGTTGTGGACTTGTATGGAATGCACCTTCACGATAGGCTGTCCATAAATCTAGGGCACTCCCCATTGCTTCCTCGGTCCGATTATTAAAATTGTTACCAAATGAGGGGCCAACCTGTGACTTGGCTTCGATTGCAGCAATGAGTCTTCCATCCTTCACAACAAGGAGATCCCACTCCTTTGTGGGACGGAAGAAACCGGGGAGCTCAAGAGAGCCCTTTCTTTGGACAAGTTTGATGTCCAATCCTGTTGATACAATAAGCCGGGTAAAGAGTTCTACAAAACCGTCCATCTGTGCCCCACCCGTTACAGCACTTCGAAGACCTGCGTCAACACGTCCGCTTTGCTGTTGTCTACGTTGTTGTGAAAGCCTTGTTTCCCAGTAGTGAGCAACTGCATCCCCTATCATATCCTGCAAATTTTCTGGTAAATTAAACGTATTCATTTCGCCATCTTAACCATGAAAAAGAGGGGTAAATGGGAACCTTGATCTGATTAAAACCGGAGAGATCTGGTACGGCAGCGTAGACGGTAACAGAGCACTCCGGTTTAAGGTTTTGCATTCATGTTATACTCATATGAAAATGGTTTTCGGATAAAATCCGGTATAAAATTGAGTGAGTAAAGTCCTCGGCGTCTTTTGTCCGGGGATAATTGCAACCAAGATTTGGTTTCCAGTAAAACCGAAAACCAAATCGGTTTTTAGTATACATGCACATTGTTATCATGGTTTAGGCAACTTCACGGTTACAAAGTTTTTCCAATTCTGATAATAGGATTTGTATCAAAGTAGTGCGTTTCGTAAAACGATTTGCATCAAGGTGAAATTTTAGCTCCTCTTTTCTCGTATGTCAATCAAATAGGTGGTTTTGAACAAAAACTACTCATCTACGGCGTTGCTGAAATAATTCAGTAATCCTCACGTAGTTGAGTACGTTCCGGTTACAGAATTATTATGCGCCTTGTACCTGGGCAGTTTTGGTTTAAACACTAAATAAGAATATTGAAATATTTACCCTGTTGGATATGTTTTTTTCTCTATACTTAAAAAAATTGTTCTCTTTTTTACATTTTGTAACACCCCTTCACTGATATCATAATTGTATATACTCATCTGATAATGGTTTTCGGTTTTACCGGAAACCATTATCAGATGAGTATAAGAAGATATTCCAGCTGAAACAGGCTTTTCTTCTAAGCGCGTCTTAGAAAAAATCTTGTATCTGAATGGTTTTAAGGAAGAATTCAACTACTTTTTCAGATTTTGGATGTTTCGGTACTCCTGTAATACAAACCTTAGAGCTTCGATTATTTAATGGTATACTGGTTATTTTATTTATTATGTAGCATTGTGGGCTCAAGTGTTATACACTGTTCATTAGAGGTATTTAGCCCTTTGAAAATTTTGATAGAAAAAAGAGAGATTGAGAAGAGATGAAATTCAGTGAGATAGATCTTCCCTCAAATATCCTTGAAAAACTCCATGAGATGGGATATGAAGAGATGACACCAATTCAGGAAATAACATATCCAATCATTTCTGCAGGGCAGGATCTTTGTGCCATTGCAGAGACCGGTTCAGGAAAGACCGCCGCCTGTGCGATACCCCTTATCCAGAAAATAGATCCGACGCATAATGCTATCCAGGGACTTGTGATTGTACCAACGCGGGAATTGTGCATGCAATATGTGGGTGAAATTCAAAAGATTGCAAAAAACACTACCATAACTCCTTTTGCCGTATATGGTGGTTTTGATAAAGAGATCGAGATTGCCAAGCTAAAGCATGAAGTACACATTCTTGTTGCAACACCCGGGAGGCTTATCGATTTTCTCTACAGCGGAAAACTCTCTTTGTCACAAGTCAAGTGTGCTATCCTTGACGAGGCAGATGAACTTTTAAAGGTAGGATTCCTTGAAGATATAGAATTTATCCTCTCTTGTATATTGCATGAACATCAGACACTCCTATTTTCTGCAACTATGCCAGATGATATAAAAAAACTTACCCATGATTGTCTCCGTAACCCGCAGCACATCTCCCTTATTACGAAGAGGTCGGCTCCGGAGAGTATCGATCACTATTTTCTCTACCTCCACCCAAAATACAAACAGACTGAACTCATGAAATATCTAGAGGAAGAGAACGCCGAACAGATGATCATATTTTGTAATGCCCGTCATAAGGTTGATACGTTGTTTCGAACAATTCGGCAAAATTTTAAAGATGTTGAATATATACATGCAGGACTCAATCAGGGAAAACGTACCTCAATTTTTATGCAGTTCAGAAAGAGGAAGATCCGCTATCTCATTGCTAGTGATGTTGCAGGAAGGGGGCTTGATTTCTCACATGTTTCGCACGTTGTAAACTGGGATTTCCCCGAAGGAAGAGACCGATATACCCATCGCACGGGTCGTGCCGGGCGTATGGGGAAAAAAGGAAAGGCGTTTACTTTTGTTACCAAGCATGATCTTCCAAGCCTGCAAGAACTTATTGAGAGAAAACAGATCACTCCCACCTGGATAGGAAAAAATCCGCTTCTGGAGAGCAGGGGACATAGAGAAAAAAAAACTCGAAAGAAGAAAAGACGTTTTCGTCCGTATTCGGGTAAAGCAAAAAAGAAGACGGAATAAAGGATTAAAATGTATTTTACGATAACCATTCGTTTACTGGCCTCGCTCTTAATGGGTGGTGTAATCGGGCTTGAACGGGCCTTTTACGGGAGACCTGCGGGGTTAAGGACCCACACCCTTGTCTGCATTTCTTCCTGTCTGCTCATGTTATTTGGCCTGTTTCAGGATACGCTGTTAAGCACCATGTCGATTGAAGCGGTTCGAATCGATCCGACTCGTATGGCACAGGGTATTATGACTGGAATAGGTTTTTTAGGTGCCGGCGTGATCATGAAGGAGAGGTTCTCAATTAGGGGGTTGACTACCGCTGCGTCTATCTGGATTACAGCAGCCATAGGTATTATTCTGGGATTGGGATTCTATTTTCCTGCCGTTTTCGCGACCATTCTTACTCTCATTGTCTTAAGTTTTTTTCGTTGGTTTGAACGAAAGTTGCCCGTCCTCAGGTATGGAAGGTTAATTTTACGATTTAAGAGCGACGAAGTTATATCAAAAGGTGAAATTAACAGGATTGTAGAAAGCAACAACATCAAGGGGGGAAACTGTAGTTATTATCTCAAAGATGAAGGGAGATTTCTCCAATACGAGCTAACAATGCGTACAAACAACCCTGACAATTTTCACCAACTTGCCGAAACATTAAAAAAACTTGAAAACGTTGATGAATTCAGTGTTATACCTACCGGTGAGTAAGGAGGAGTATGATTGTCCTTGCTTCCCTTTCCTGGCTCTTAACTGGTGCGAAGATTATGCAGGTTGCTGTTTTTCCCATTCAGCATAAATTTTCTTCATCTGTTTTATATGATCGGGGATATGGTTGGCGTAGATTTCCAACCAATCATCGAGTGTCACGACTCCACCTTCTCCATAACCTGACGCAGTTGACCAAACTTTATCAGGAATCCCTTTAACGAGTGTATAGGTATTTTCCCGGAGCCATTTAAATAACTCCAGTGCATCTTCAATCTTTTGTTGCCTGTAGTGTAAGGCTTCAGACCAGATGTCTTGATCGTAATCGTTAACCGATTTCCCCGGCTGTGCAATTAATTTCCTACACTTTACAAAAGCATTTGCTTCGCTATCCGCGATATGTATCAAAACTTCATGAATACTCCAACGATCAGGAGCAGGTTTAAATCCCCACATCTCTTTTGGAAATTGTTCTAACGCTTCCGTTAATTGCTGAAACCCTTTCCCGTATAATTCAATTATCTCTTTCCGATTTTGCATTCTTATCATCTCCTTACACAATTTGGACAACTATACTCATCTGATAATGGTTTTCGGATAAAATCCGGTATAAAATTGAGCGAGTAAAGTCCTCGGTGCCTTTTGTCTGGGGATAACTGCAACCAAGATTTGGTTTCCACTAAAACAGCAAACCAAATCGGTTTTAGTATATCTGATTAAGGGCAATCGACCGAGAAAACCCATCTCCACTATTAGCTAAATTTGATACCCGAACCATTCGCATTGAACTGTCGAACCGCTTCATCCGAACACTCATGAGCAGTTAAGGTTTGTAGAACATCAAAGGGGAGGGTTAGGTGGTTGGCTCCTGATAGAATTGCAGCACTCGTCTCATCCGATGACTTGAGACTGGCAGCGAGAATCTGGGTTGGACTTCCCTTCAATACATTGGCCATGTTGGCAATAATACTCATTCCATCTCCCAACAGTTTTGTGGCCCGATTAACATAAAGAGCAATATAGCGAACTCCAATCTCACGAGCAACAATAGCTTGTGCAACACTATAGATGGCCGTAATGCAACAGGGGATTTCCGGGGGTAGGAAAGAGATTACCTGAAACCCAAGTGCTGTGGGTGGGATTTTAAGAACCAGCTGATCTCCGACAATTTTTTTTACTCGGTCAGCCTCTTTTACCATACCTTCGATACTCTGTGCCACGAGCTGGTAGAACAGTAAGCCGGTATTGAGTTCTGCCAATTGGCGTATTGTAACTTCAACGGGTTCTCCCGATAGTGCCAAAAGAGTTGGATTGGTGGTTATCCCGCGAACCCAACCAAATTCCTTTGAGGCCTTTGCCTGCTCAATATCTGCCGTATCCACGAATATCGACATACTGGTTAGCTAAATTTCAATGTTTGAATTTTTCTGTGAAAAACCACTGTTCGCTTTTTTAATACCTATTGTAAGACTATGGAGTTAATTATTGAGAAAATCCATGAACCCTCCTCTGATTTCCTGTATCATAAAGTGGTACAAATCGTAAGTCAATATACAATTTGAAAATAGTATAATTTTGTGAGCTGTATCTTCAGAAGAGAATATGGGAAAGTATTAAAAAATGAAAGAGATGCATCTACTACCCCCGATTGGCGATATCGATTACGTTTATAACGACAAGGAGATCCTTATCGTTGAGAAGCCGGCAAATATGCTCTCAGTACCCGGCAATACTCCAGAGAAACAGGATTGCCTCATTCACCGTGTACAGAAAGAGTTTTCAGATGCCCGTATTGTTCATCGACTAGATTTCTCCACTTCAGGTCTCATGGTAATTGCCAAAAATGCAGAATCTCATCGCACTCTAAGTCTTCAATTTCAGAATCGGGAAACGGAAAAGGGCTATATTGCAAAGGTGTATGGCAATCCCGCAAAGGACTTTGGAGTTATCAACTTACCATTACGATGTGATTGGGAAAGACGCCCCCGGCAGATCGTTGACTTCAAACAGGGAAAAGAGGCACAAACATTGTGGAAGATTCTTGAACGTTACGAAGAGTGTTGCCGGGTAGCACTCACACCTATAACGGGAAGAACCCATCAACTTCGCGTTCACATGCAGGTATTGGGTTACCCAATTCTTGGAGATGAACTTTATGCTCATCAGAATGCATTTCATATGGTTGATCGATTAAATCTGCACGCTACGAAACTTATCATCACTCATCCGACAGAAAAGAGGCGTTTGACCTTTTTGAGCGCAATGATCCCTTTTTAATTGCGGAATATTGTGTTCAAATTGTTCAAGTACGATTTTGAATTTTAAGAGAATACCTTTAATAGCGTGCAAGATATAAACGGAAAAACCGAAGAATAAGAAAAAAAAACTTGAATATGTATGTCTAACACAGTAATGTTATTCAGATACCCAAGAGAAGAATTGCTTTCAGAGAAGCATTTCTGGTTATGTTTTTCGTCAGTATGTCGCTTTCGAACATTTTTTGCCAATCGAGAATGGACGAGCAAGATACTTGTGATATAAATATAACAAATACATTTTTTCTGTAGTTTCAGACCCCAAAGCTATGAGCAAAATATCTCTTGTAAGACTGTTAAACAAAATTAAAGAACTTCCACCCTTGCCTCAAAGCATTCCACAAATACTTGAGATCACCAAAAATCCTGATTCGTCAGCCCAAGATCTCACGAGAGTGTTTGAGCGTGATCCTACGTTAGCGGCTAGTATCCTTAAGCTTGCAAACACGGCATATTACGGGTTTAATAGACAGATATCCACAATATCCCATGCAATCGTTTGCCTTGGCTTTAACACAATAAAGAGTATTGCACTAACGGCATCTACCCATGATATGTTGAGTAATGGAGTAGAAGCATACAAACTTGAAAAAGGGATGTTGTGGAAACATTCAACAGCTTGTGCAACCTGTGCAAGAATGATCGCACAGCGTGTCAAATATAAGGATTGCGAAGAGGCTTATATCGCAGGCCTCTTACATGATATTGGCAAGATCATACTGAGTAGTTTTGCCGAAGAGCAGTATGATGAGATTATAGAGAAAACGAAGGACAACAAAACTCCTTATAATGTAGCAGAAATGGAGGTCCTTGGTTATGATCATCCCCAAATTGGCGGAAAAGTCATTGAGAAATGGAATCTTCCACCTGGCCTCGTAGAGGCGGTACAGTATCACCACCAACCGGAAAAAGCAGAAGAGAACATAATATTGACCTATATCGTCCATTTAGCGGATGCTATTTGTGATATGCTTGGAATTGGGCTTGGAAGTGATGGTCTTATGTACATATTTGAAGAAAACACCTTCGATATTTTAGGTGTCAGTAAAGATGATGTTGAAACACTCATGAGCGAGCTAGTGGATAAAATACAAAGTGGTGAGCCGGAATAATAAACGTTAAGTGAGTAAGGGAAAATCTATCTATTTTCTCTGTATTCATTATTGATAACGGTATGGGATTTTAGCCAATACTGTCTAACTGTACCTCACTCACGGCAATCTCCGGAGCAATTACTACCACCTTTGATCCCCACACCGACGTAGATCTCTTCTCTTTTGTAATACCAATTATGTTTTGAAGCAAATCTTTTATGTTAAGATTTATTCGTATGGCATTTGGTGTGAGGGGGGTCGATATTTTCCCGTCTTGTATCAAAAAAGAGTCTGCTATTATTGTACTCGTAACGTCGCCAATAGCTAAACCATTGATAGGATAGGTGTACCAAATCCTTCCGATATAAACACCGTTGTTAATTAGCTGAAGCAGTTTATCTCTCTCCCTCCCTTCTCTCCCTTCTATGAACACGTTTGTTGGAGATATGCCAGCCTTTACTCTGTAGTCTCTCCCACCTGAAGTGTATCTGAAGCCACTCCTTGGTACTGGGTGATAGATATGGTTTCTCAATTTTTTTTCGAAGTAGCTATTCGCAAGGAAACCAACCAAGATACCATTTCTTATGAGGTCGGTTCTCCCCGTTGGTATTCCCTCGCAGGTTATCCTTGTGCTACCAATTTCTCCAGGCATGGACCCATCGTCACAGATATGCAAATTGGGTGAGGATACCTGTTGCCCTAACTTTCCAAGAAATGGTGTGTTGGAGGCGTTTACTGATGCCAGACTTAATGATGGTAGCAGGACGTTTGTCGCAATCTCGGCAAGAGGTTGATTTCCCAACAGTACGGGGTATTTCCCCGATTTCATGCGCTTTCCACCGATCGTTCTTATTGCGCTCTCTGCAGCTTCTCTGCCTGCCTCCTCCGGATAAAATCTGTTGAGATGCGTACTTAAACTCCATCCCGTACCTTTTACATTTTTTCTCTCAATCATTGTCGTGATGTTTGCAGAGAGAGAAGTGGATTCATCAAAACCATCTATTCCACGCGAACTCTTTATAGCCATTCTCTCCTTCAGGATGGTAACGTCACCACCGACAATAATCGATCTCTTATACCCTCCATCATGAAAAGTCTCAAGAGAACCCTTTAGTACTCTCCAACCGAAATCAACACTATCCTCATTGCTGATATGCATAACATTGTTGTCATGATAATTTTCTAAAGTTGGAGCTGCTACAGGGTCCGGAAGTGACTGAAAATCTGGATCAAAAACCATGTTTCTTTTTGCCTTTGTCAGGGCCTCTGAGACTCCATCACTCGTTAAATCATTTGTTACCGAACCATACCCAACCTTTTTTCTACCCCCTCTCTTAAAGACAACGAGCACTCCAAGTCCATAGGATTGGAGTGACTTTGGCTCTTGAACACCATTACAGGGAATATCGGAAGTATAGTTAAGACGTATGGTTATCAGCTCATTCCATGAAGCATAAACCTCCGCATCGATTACCTCTCTCCTCTCCTTTAGATACCGTAATGCATCATGCACCGCTGTCCTTAAATCTTCTATATTAATCATTGCCTATATGATCTCATTTGTAATGGGTATTACATGTACAGAAAATTGATCAAATCCTTTCAGGGCTCATTGAGCAAACGATTCATGAAAAAAGGGTAATACGTAAATCCCAAATCGTAAATCTGAAATCCTTTTTCGATACGTGCGGATTAGGAGTTGTTTAACACCCAGACAGCCTTGCCTTACTCCGGAGGGTTGGTCCACCATTTCCAACCCTCATAATCTGCATCGGTTGTCCTTTCCCACAAGTGGGAATAGGACACATCTTAAAGTCATTTCCAACCGCATCAACATTCATAAGAAACTCTTTAGAATTTGCCATGATGCCTCCACCCCTGTACAGTTTGACAAGCTTACCGTTTTTTATCTTGTACACCTTTTGCGCTGATATTCTGAAGTTTTCCCTCGATTCACTTATGGATGGTGTTCGATAGTTATGAATATAATACCCTTCCTGTACCTCTTTGATGATGTTTTTTGGATTTTTTCGCCCCGGCCCAAAGATAGTATTTGTCATCCTTACAAGTGGTACCATAGATGGGGCAGTTGCCCTCATAGAACCATTCGGTTCATGCTCAAGAATTGCCGCTGTCTCCCGGCCATTAAGGAAGGTTTTTAAGACACCATCTTTAATCACTCTTATGGATTTTGCGGGAGTCCCCTCTGCATCATAGGCATAATGTCCGTATCCGCATTTCGTTGGATCTGAAAAGGCGTTAACGAGCGGAGACGCTATCCTTTTTCCTATTTCGTTTTTTTCCGGACTCTCAAAAAGCCAAGTCCTGCCTGCATAGGCAGTTTCCATTTTTAAGGCCCTATCCGCTTCGGTAGGATGTCCAACAATTTCATGGACGAGTAGCGTATTAAAGTGCGGGTTTGTAACTACAACTACCTCCTCTTCTGTAGTCTTGAGAAACTCTGCACCCGCAAGATCAACTGTATCCTTTGTTCTCTCAAGGGCAAAATCGTGGAAACTTCTCTCGTAGCAGTTCTTGCCCTCAATTACCTCCCATCCTCGTACATCTCCGACACAATCATAACCAACCTCCGGAATCGCTTCACCTTGTTGAGCTGACAGATAAACAACTCCCTGCGTTACCGGTAGTGATTGATCTATAACAGCACCTTCAGAACTGCAAAAAAGCTCTCTGGTTATACCCGTCCTAATAGTGGTGGCAGCAAATTGGACCGAAGGAGCGAGATCTTTCATATGCTTGGAAGTGCTCATGCCCGTTTTGAGTATCTTCTGAAGAGGAATACTACGTGGATCTATCTCGAAATTTGCAGGAACTGTCTCTTGGCAGACCCTGATCTTGGCAAGTCGGACCTCCGATAACGCCTTTGCAACCTCCTTGAACTCTGATTTTTTCACTGCATTTGCCTTCGCCCTTCTATAGGCAGTGTCAAGTCCTGACAAAAGCAATCTTATTAAATCTAACCGATTTAACTCCTTTTTTCCCAGGGATTGGCCATAAAACCCCCAGGAGGACATCTCTCCCGCAATTACCCTTATACCAAAAGAGGCCTCATAATCATCCACCGCCTCCTTAGAAATCCCATTTTCAGACCTGGCGGATTTGAACTCATCTATTCCCAATCGGAGATCAAAATATGCATTCTCTGTAAAAGATTTAGCCTGTTTCTGCACTATTTCAGAAACGGTACTCTTGAGCCTATCAATAATCTTAATCTCCAGCTTCATTTTTTTTCATCGTAATTTTCAAGACAAATGCGATAATTGTTACTAAAAATATTGTACCGAGAGCAGTTACGAATGTAATATAAATGAGGTTCCTTTTCGTTTCTGCTTCAGCCTTCGCTATAGGAACAATAACCGAGATAGCTCCTCTCAAATCGCCATAGTCATAGTCGGTGGCCTGATCATCAGGGTAATCATCTTGAATGAATTCGGGTATACTTTCCTTTTCAGAATGGCATTTAAGGCACGCTTCATTAATATATAGCGGCAGCAGATATCGCAATACTCTCTGATCATTTATCGTGTCGACGCCCTTATATTCAGTTAGGTTACTGTCTTTCTGAAATGCAAACAGCGCCTTTTCCTCAAACGGATCAGGTTTATTCTTTGGATTTCTATACTTTGCACTTACCTGTCGCAGTTGATACCCTGTTTCGTTATAAAATTTTTCCCCTATCTTAATTCCCGCTATTGCTGGCATCAGCCCTCTGGCCTCCTGATGACTTTTAAAATTTGCAACGGCTATCATCTCTGCCAAATACTCTCTGGTATGTTTCAGTTCAATTGCAATCATCGCACATTTGTCAAATATCTCTTCTCTCAGAAGTGCCGACTGCTTTTGAAAATTCGCAAAACTGATGGAGAGTATGATCAAAGCACCTAAAATGACTAAGGCTCCAAATAATTTTACCTTACCCTGTTTTTTACTTTGCATGTTTAAACTCCTTGTCTCTTATCTTCAAAAAGATGGCGGGAATCCAGTACTATATCATAATCAAAAAGATCTTTCTAAGAAAATAAGAAGAGGAGTCTTTGAAAACTGTCGTGGTATTTTCTTCCATATGCTGGAAAGGAGAGAAGATTGTCGCAGCACAATTCTCCACTGAAATAAAATTTTTGCTGAATTTATTTCATCCCCTGATATAATTCAGTTTTAAATAGATTATTTTGTAAAAGAAAAACAATAAAGCTCATCTCTGAGCTAAATTATAGGGAATTTCTGAAAACCAATGGCTTTTGATATAGAGACGATCAAATCAGTTTACAAGACCATGGGTGAGCGGATAGGGAGTGCTCGAAAACTGCTCGGCAGGCCGCTTACACTGACTGAGAAGATATTGTATGCACATCTAGATGGTCCCACCTGTTCTCAGGTTTATGAACGGGGAAATTCGTACGTCGATTTTCGGCCGGACCGGGTTGCCATGCAGGATGCGACTGCCCAGATGGCGCTTTTGCAATTTATGATGGCAGGAAAGGAGAAGACGGCGGTTCCTGCCACGGTACATTGTGATCATTTAATACTGGCAAAGGTTCATGCAGGACCTGATCTTGAGAAGGCGAAAGTTACGAATAGAGAGGTATTTGATTTTCTTGCCTCCGTCTCCAACAAATACGGTATCGGATTTTGGAAACCCGGTGCAGGTATAATCCATCAAGTGCTGTTCGAAAACTATGCTTTTCCCGGTGGTATGATGATAGGTACTGACTCACACACACCTAACGCAGGTGGCCTGGGAATGATCGCTATTGGGGTAGGTGGAGCTGATGCAGTAGACGTCATGGCAGGGATGCCGTGGGAACTAAAAATGCCAAAAATAATTGGTATACGGTTAACGGGTAAAATGAACGGATGGACATCTGCCAAGGACGTAATCCTGACGATTGCCGGCATTCTTACGGTAAAGGGTGGTACCGGATGTATAGTTGAGTATTTTGGTGATGGTGCACACGAAATTTCCTGTACCGGAAAAGGAACCATATGCAATATGGGGGCTGAAATCGGTGCTACGAGCTCAATTTTTGAATTTGACAAGAGAATGAAGGCCTATCTGGAGGCAACCGGGAGATCAGATATCGCTCAACTGGCCGATAAAATGGCCCAACACTTATCTGCTGACGATGAGGTGCATGAAAATCCCGAAGAGTTCTATGATCAAGTAATCAACCTCAACCTCTCTGAGTTAGAACCCCATATTAACGGTCCGTTTACCCCCGATCTATCCTGGCCAATTTCTCAATTTACCAAGGCCGTAAAAGAGCAGGATTGGCCTGACAATCTTGAAGTGGGACTGATAGGGTCTTGTACGAATTCATCGTATGAAGATATCAGCCGATCAGCTTCTGTCGCCAAACAGGCACACGTAAAAAATTTAAAGGCTAAGGCGGCCTTTACCGTTACACCGGGATCGGAACAGGTTCGGTTTACGACCCAACGGGATAGTTTACTGGACAGTTTTGAGAAAATAGGGGGCATAATCTTGGCAAATGCGTGTGGCCCTTGCATAGGTCAGTGGCAAAGGCACAATGTTGATCGCAATCATCGAAACTCTATCATAACCTCTTTCAATAGAAATTTTAAAAAGCGGAATGACGGCAATCCAAATACCTACGCATTTGTAGCCTCTCCGGAAATTGTAACAGCTATGGCCCTTGGAGGGCGCTTAAGCTTTAATCCGCTCGTAGACACCCTGATAAATGAAGAGGGGAAAGAGGTAAAACTTGATGAACCAAAAGGAGATGAATTGCCAACGAACGGTTTTGCAGTGGAAGAATCTGTGTACGTACCACCTGCAGAAGATGGAAACGAGGTAGAGGTAACCATTGACCCCAATTCTAAAAGGTTACAGCGGCTTTCGCCCTTTCCCGCTTGGGAAAGTGAAGACCTGTGTGGATTGAAACTGTTTATTAAGGTAAAGG
This sequence comes from Candidatus Scalinduaceae bacterium, assembly GCA_965222815.1. Lineage (GTDB taxonomy): Bacteria > Planctomycetota > Brocadiia > Brocadiales > Scalinduaceae > SCAELEC01. Next base: position 2,121,521 of record CBDCUS010000013.1, on the reverse strand, counting down.
GGAAGTGTACTACTGACCACATATCAATGGCTGGATACTGGTTGATGTATCGGGGACACTTAGACAGCATTTCCCAAAACTTAATGATGGGTGCCGTGAATGCCTTTAACGATACGGCCAACTTGGTGAAAAATGTATTAACCGGTGCATATGACGAGGCATCTAAGGTGGCTCGATATTACAAAAACGCTGGTGTAGGTTCCGTAATTATTGGAGACGAAAATTACGGAGAGGGGAGTTCGAGGGAACATGCCGCTATGGAACCGCGTCACATGGGGGTTCGTGCCGTTATCGTAAGGTCGTTTGCGCGGATCCACGAAACAAACCTCAAAAAACAGGGGCTCTTAGCTCTGACTTTTTACGATCCTAACGATTATGAACAGGTACGGGAAGACGATACTATCGATATCCTGGGGTTGAAAAATTTTACACCCAACAACCCATTAACGGTACGTCTGAATCACGATGATGGCAGCACCGAAGAGTTTCCTGTACACCATACCTATAACCAAGCTCAAATCGAGTGGTTCAAGGCTGGAAGCGCCTTGAACCTTATCCGCAAACAGGCCCATAAGTAGTGGTTGAACCAAACCTACCCACCTACGGTGTTGTTTTAATAATAACATAATACTCAAGTACATTAGTGCGTTCCGGTTGTGAAATCAGCACACCTTGTATCTGGATGCTTTCGGTTCGGATAGAAACCAAATCGGTTTTAGTATAGTATCATTTTTTGAAGGGAAAACCGATTGTATTAAATAATTGTACTTGATGATTACGGCATTGTTGCAGCAATGAGGTAGATGGGTATATAAAACAGAAAGGATAGAAGTTTGGTAATGCCCAATAAGCGAATTGAAAATTTAAACGTATATTCGGAAGACCCTCTCATCACACCTGTTGAATTGAAGAGACGATTTCCACTTACTGACAGAGCTGTCCGGACTGTTATGAATGGACAACGTACTATCAAAAACATTCTGGACAGAAAGGACCCTCGTCTTTTCGTCGTTGTAGGGCCATGTTCGATTCATGATGTTACGGCTGCGAGAGATTATGCCTTACGCCTTAAAAAGCTTGCAGATGAAGTCAACGATACACTGTTTTTATTAATACGTGTCTATTTTGAGAAACCTCGTACAAAGACTGGCTGGCAGGGGCTCATCAACGATCCATGCCTGGATGGCTCGGGAAAATTGGAGGAAGGAGTAACCTTCGCACGTGAGTTGCTTTTATTTGTGGCCAACCTTGGTTTGCCAGCTGCAGGAGAGGCCCTTGACCTCGTATCACCTCAATATATTCAGGACCTCTTCTCCTGGTCAGCCATCGGTGCTCGCACAACTGAGTCACAGACCCACCGGAAGATGGCAAGCGGATTTTCAACTACTGTTGGGTTTAAGAATGGAACGAATGGAGACTTAACAATTGCGATCAATGCCATGCACACTGCCGCCACCCCCAACAGTTTTATAAGTGTTGATCCTGAAGGCCATGTTGCTGTCATACGAACGAAGGGGAACAGATACACACATATTGTACTTCGTGGCGGTAAGTCGGGAGTCAACTACGATGCTGACAGTATTGCCAGGTGCGAAAGAGAGCTCAGGGAAGCGGGTTTGCCGGAGAACATTATGGTGGATTGCAGCCATGCTAATTCGCAGAGCGACCCAAATAAGCAATCTGGGGTTGTGGAAGATATAACCCGCCAGATCCTTGAAGGTAACCGATCGATTACGGGTTTGATGCTGGAGAGTAATATCGAGTGGGGAAAGCAGCCTATACCTTCAATAAGAGAGGAGCTGAAGTATGGTGTCTCGATTACCGATGCCTGTATCGACTGGCCAACTACCGAGAGTGTTATACAGCAATTACGGGAAAAGCTTAAAGATTGTTTATTGGAACATAGGAAATTGCGTTAAAATTAGCAGTAAGAGCAGACAAGCGCAAGAATCCATCCGATATTGTTTGTTCATTTTGTATAGCAATCAGAAGATTTGTAGTGGCTATGCCATACCAAGGATAACGGGCAAACAACTGTTGGAGTTGCTAAGGGAAATTTATCTTGCTCAGCTTGTAATAGGCACACCTTCACCGAGATTGATAGAACCTGGCAGCGGCATGTCCTTAGTCCTCTTCTCCATTAACAGGTGATTTTCACACTTGACAGTCCCCTTACCTTTGCATGATCCTGTAAGTATCTCCTGTATCCTCCCCCCCTTGATCTTCAGTATAATACCTTTCAGAGATAGTGAGATACTTACATCAAAATGGATTTTACCTATGCTCTTTTCATTTACCAGGACTTCCACGTGAGGATGATGTTCAGACTTTATTGTATGTTCTGTAAGAGACACCAGAAACGTCTCATCGGGAGAATACAGTTTGCTGTCAGCGTATTTCTGAAGTTCTCCGTACTTTTTCCATGCAGAGACCATGATATCAGTAACACTGATATCCAGCAGATCCTCAATCTTCTTTGTGATTTCACTCAATGCAACAGGCCATCTGATTCCACTCGCTCTCTTTGAGAGCTTCTCTTTTAGTATAGAGATACTCTTTTTTGACTCTAAAACAGACCGGTTTTCCTCAGACAATTCCGTCTCATTCACTGAAAACAACCGGTTTAGGGTGATCTCCGAACTACTCATAATCCCTCCTTTCATCAACGATTACAGTACCTTCCGACTCAATATGCTGTGCCCCACTATCCGATACCGGTCTCAATTGTAAAGCAGGTTTCTCAATGAGCGTTGGTGACTCAACATGAGGTGTGCCATAATCTTTATGGGGACGTATGTGCAAAGAAGGCTTACCATGGTGAGTCCCTTTGCGCGATCTTCGGATCATAAAGAGTATAGAGAATCCTCCGACTAAAACTATGATAAGGATTCCAATTATCCAGATTATTTTGGGAAAGGGAGCTATTGGCGGTCGTGTTTCATCAGGGGGGGTGGCTATAAGCGAAGAAACGACCTCCAATGTTGCCACCCCCCTATCTCTCTGATTCCGGTCGTCGATTATGTTTAATACTATTTTGTAACTACCGGGGGAGAGTTGGTTCGTGTTAACTTCAAAATGTCTCCCTGTTCCTGTCTGGCCACCCGGACCTGTCCAATCCTGTCCCGTAAGCATTACACCCTCTGCATGGGTAGACCTGCTCTCAAAGATGGTACCTCCCCCTTGAACCACTCTGACATGATGAGGATAGATTACTGCTACCGGTTTAGTAAGAGAAGGGTGAAGGACTTCCAGTGTAGCCAACGCCCTGTCTCTCTGGTTATAGGTGTCAACGATTTCAAGGGCTATTTCATACCTACCCGGATTGAGTTCATCACTGTTAATTTCAAGGGATTCTCCTTCTCCTCTCTTTTTTCCATTTACCGTCCAAAGCTCTTTTAGATTTGCCTCGGGATCGTGAATGGAGTGGCTTTCAAACAGGGTGCTTTCTCCCTGTATTACCTCTCTCTGTCGGGGATTTATCTTTGCCACGGGTTTCTGAGGTCTTCGCTTTATCACGAGCGTGGCAACTGTACTATCTTTCTGGTTATGGTTGTCAATGATATCAAGGGTTATCTCGTACTTTCCCGGTTCCAGTTCTCCTGTCTCTACGTTAAAGGCCCTCCCTTTCCGTTTCTGCATTCCAGGACCTGCCCAGAACTCCTTTACCCATCCTTCAGGACCGTGAGTGGATTGGCTTTCAAACAGGGCACTTTCTCCCTGCATTACCTCTCTATGCATGGGGTATATCATTGCCATAGGTTTTGGAGGTTCTTTATCAACGACTATCTTTACCCTGTTGCTGCCAATACTCTGTCCCTCAACGTTTACTTCTACCCATGCGTTGTATATGCCGCTTTTCTGATAGACATGCTCTATAACGTTAGCATCCTTTATCCACTCACTCTGACTCCCGTCTCCAAAATTGTATCGGTAATACTTGGAATATTTAAATTCAGGAGTAATTGAGGTGTCGAATTGCACCGCCTCACCCCCTTTTACTCCTTCAGGTTTGGCTTTAACAGTAGCACGATATTTGACCGATGGCAGAATCTCTAGTGTGGCCGTAGCCTGTTCTCTCCTGCGCAGGTTGTCACTGATCTCAAGAACGACACGATAATTCCCCGGGTTTATAGAGTCAGTATTAACCTTGAAGGGACTCCTATAACCTCTCTGTCCACCAGGGCCTGACCAGTTTTCATTTACCTGGCTGTCCTTGTCGTATAGAGAGGTGCTCCTGAATGTCGCTTGCTCACCCTGTCTTACCGTGATACGTTCAGGCTCTATCCTTGCAACAAGTCTAGAGCTTGGTCTCTCACGCGGTGGAGGAACATCTTCCTTATCAACGACTATCTCTACTTTGTTGCTGCCGATAGCCTTCCCCTCAACGTTTACTTCAACCCATGCATAGTATGTGCCACTTTTCTGATAGACATGCTCTATAACGATAGCGTCCTTTAGCCAGTCACTCTGACTCCCGTCACCAAAGCGGTATCGATAATACGTATCATATTTAAATTCAGGGGTAATGGAGGTGCTGAACTGCACTGCTTCTCCCTCCCTCACATTTTCGGGGGTGACTTTAACCGTAGCACGGTATTTGACAGATGATACTATCTCTAGGGTCGCCGTAGCATCTCCTCTCTGATCCCGGTTGTCAGCGATCTCAAGAACGACACGATATTTCCCCGGGCTTATCGAGCTCGTATCTACCGTAAAGGGACTCTTTTTCCCTCTCTGTCCTCCTGGTCCTGTCCAATTTATATTTACAGGACTGTCGGGATCATACAAAGAGGTGCTCCTGAATGTTGCTGGCTCACCCTGCACAATGGTAACTCGATCTGGCTCTATTCTTGCAACAAGTTTGGAGCTTGGTCTCTCCTTCTGTTGGTCAGGCTTATTGAACGCTTCAATTAATTCCTTCGGTATTCGTTCTAGAAACTTTTTAACATCCGGTTTCTCTTCCCTTGGTTTGGGTTGGCTGATATCGTCTTGAGGTATAGCTTTCACCATGGTTTCTATGGAGAGACGTAAGGGAGTACTTTCCCCTGAAACCCTAAATGATGCACTCTGCTGTTCAATATCATCAATTGTGCCTCTTGCCCTTGCGACTACAGAATATACACCCTCTTTAGCATACAAATGAGTGACTGATTGATTGGACGACCATCCGGAACCAGAACCGTCACCAAAATCAAAATAATACTGAATACCTGTGTAAGAAGGTTTGGTTTCTACCGAAAATTGAACCGCTCTTCCTTTATAAAATGGCGGTCTGCTCAAAGGTCTTAGGGTCAGGTTAAGCTTGGTGGTCTTAGGAGGAACAATTTTTAATCTGTCAGAAGGGATAATTTGCTTGGATTGAAAGGTCGAATCTTTTTCAGCTTGTGCAAGGTATAACGTTGCTTCCCCTCTCAAATTACCGGCATCTAGATCCAGAAGATAATTAAATTGTTGGCAAGAAGCGTAGATTACGTTGCAGATACATATACCCATAGATATTATGAGTACAATTTCCGTTTTATATCTCTTGTTAAAGATAGTGATCATTTCATTTGGTAAGAGCAAAGGTAAATATGCCGATAACTATTGTTGATTGATTTTCCCAAAAAATTGCCAGTATTTTATAAAAAACAAGTGTTTAGGTAAGTGGATAAAAAATTGGCTTTTTTAAACACAATCGGTGTAGATTAATAATTGCAAAATTAAAAAGTTTTGGGCGGTGATTGAGGTCACCTATATTCTTTATCTTTGTGAGTCATCAAGAGCTACACGATAGCATCGAACAGCCGGCTCGATGGCGGGCCCAGTCAGGTCGTTTTTTAGCATACTCTTCTTTATTGGGTTGCTCGTCGTAAGGGCTATGCAGTAACTCCAGTAATTCATTGACCTTCGAATTGTCACCTTGCTCGGCCTTGTCGATTGCAAGTTGGGCAAGATAGTTTCTCAATACATATTTCGGGTTGGCTGCGTTCATCCTCTTGCGTCGCGTATCGTTTAACGTGCCGTCTTTGCGTACACGTGATTTGTAGCAGCGTATCCAATTGCCGATACGCATTATAATGTCGTTTGTTAACTGTTCAGTTACGTAGTATGCATCCATAAGGGGTTCCAGTAGAGTCACATTGTTTACATCGTTCAAAGGTTCGACACCGATATCAATCTTTGCAAGCTGACGATAGAAAATTGTCATGTCTGTCTCGACTAACTGTAATATCGTCAGTAGTTCTCTCACTAACTCAACGTCAGTATTATGGTCAAAGGCATTCAGTCCCAGTTTTTGGGTCATCATGGATTGCCAGCCATGTTCGAAGTCTTTCGCATAACGGTCCAGTGCCTGTTGCAAGGGTTCAGTCTGTTCGATCAATGGATAGATAGCCTGGGAGAGCTGGGCGAGGTTCCAATGAGCGATTTGTGGCTGGTTGCCGAAGCAATATCGGCGGCCTGCGGCGTCGGTTGTGTTAGGGGTCCAGTTGGGGTCGTAATCTTCCAACCAGCCATAGGGTCCGTAGTCAATCGTGAGGCCGAGAATCGACATATTATCAGTATTCATAACACCATGTACGAACCCCACGCGCATCCAGTGTACGATCATCTCTGCTGTTCTGCGACAAACTTCCTCAAACCATGCGATGTAGACCTCGTGCGACGGTTCTCCCAAATGGGGGAAGTCCGTGCGTATGGTGTAATCTATCAGCTGTTGCAACACGTCGGTCTCTCCACGTGCCGCAAAAATCTGAAAACTACCAAAGCGCGTAAATGATTGGGCTACACGGCAGATAACGGCTCCCGGTTCAGGTCTGGGATTGCCGTCATAAAACATATCCCTAACGACCTGTTTTCCTGTCGTCACCAGACTTAATGCTCGTGTAGTGGGTATGCCTAAATGATGCATAGCTTCGCTACACAGGAACTCACGAACCGATGAGCGTAAGACGGCAAAACCGTCTGCCATACGCGCATATGGAGTGGGCCCAGCACCTTTGAGTTGTAATGTCCACCTCTGTCCATATTGATTGACTATCTCTCCCAGATTGATAACGCGGCCATCGCCGAGCTGTCCGGCCCAAGTGCCAAACTGATGGCCACCGTAACAGGTGGCATAGTGATCCATACCTGCCAGCAAACAGTTGCCTGAAAATACTTGTACAAAATCGGCTGTTTCGCAAACACTGCTCGTAAGATTCAGCTCCTCAGCAACTTCCAAAGCGTAGGCAACCAGCTGTGGTTGGGCAACTTTTGTTGGGTGTACTCGAGAGTAACAGGCCTGCTTTACTTGGCGGCGGTAGTTTGCCATTTCGGGGTCGGAAGGTAGATCACGAGTAAAGCTATTGTCAAACTTCAATGTTTCCAGAGTTTGCTGTTTCAAATGAGTATTCATCTAGTGAAAATTAAATGGGATCAAGCCGAATTTATTCAGACTGTTACAATCCGGATTTTAATCATTAAAACCAGTATAACGAATGGTGTAAACACCAATCTACTCATATAATTATACATGCAACAATGTTGATTACAAGAATATGCTGGTATTGAGAAATATTCAGGCAAATTAATTTTTTTGGTAAGTTATGTATTACTACCCTTTTTTGAGAATGTTATTGCACCGGTTATATTTGATCAGTAAATCATGATCTTTTTGCACTATTTCTTTGAATCTTTTAGTACATGACTCTTCTCCTGGTCAGCTATCGGTGCTCGCACAACTGAGTCACAGACCCACCGGAAAATGGCATGCGGTTTTTCAACTACCGTTGGGTTTAAGAATGGAACGAATGGAAACTTAACAATTGCGATCAATGCCATGCACACTGCCGCCACCCCCAACAGTTTTATAAGCATTGACCCTGAAGGCCATGTTGCTGTAATTCGAACGAAGGGGAACAGATACACACATATTATACTCCGTGACGGTGAGTCGGGAGTCAATTACGATGCTGACAGTATTGCCAGGTGCGAAAGAGAGCTCAGGGAAGCGGGTTTGCCGGAGAACATTATGGTGGATTGCAGCCATGCTAATTCGCAGAGCGACCCAAATAAGCAATCTGGGGTTGTGGAAGGTATAACCCGCCAGATCCTTAAAGGTAACCGATCGATTACGGGTTTGATGCTGGAGAGTAATATCGAGTGGGGAAAGCAGCCTATCCCTTCAATAAGAGAAGAGCTGAAGTATGGTGTCTCGATTACCGATGCCTGTAATCGACTGGCCAACTACCGAGAGTGTTATACAGCAATTACGGGAAGATATTAATGATTGTTTATTGGGGCGCAGGAAATTGAGTTAAGAGTTACCATCATAAAGAATCCAACCAATATTTTTTAACTGGGCAAGAACTATCAGAGAAAAATAAAAAATTTATGGAGTCAAGAACGGATGCCAGATTTTCTTTTCTAAAAAAAATGAAACCATTTATTTCTTGCTGAATCAGACATTTACTTTTAAAATTATATCTGTTTTTATAATTATTTATGCTATGGGGGATCAACGATGAGAAAAGAACAATTAGGAACAATTATGTTTTTAATGGGATTGATATTTGCTTTCGCAACATCATTTGTTGCTGCCGATGAGCAGATGATAGATCCTGGTCATGAAATGAAGGACAGCGGCAGTATGGGGCCGGGACAGGAAGTGATGATGGCCAAATGGAAAGAATTTGCGACGCCAAACGAGAACCACAAAGTTTTAAATGCAGTTGTTGGAAGTTGGGAATATACCATTAAATACTGGATGGCTGCAGGGATTCCTCCAGAAGAGTCAACAGGAACCAGTGAAAGTACATGGATTATGGGTGGCAAATTTGTTCAGGATAAAACTTCCGGAGTGAGTATGGGACAGCCATTTGAGGGAAGAGGAATTTACGGATACAACAATGGAACAGGCAAGTATACCTCTTATTGGTTTGATAGCATGGGAACAGGCTCAATGTACAGCGAAGGTACGTATGATGCTGATGCGAAGACAATCTCCAGCAGTGGAACATTTTTTTGTCCATTTCGAGGAGTTACAAACTATCGGACTGTATTGACGATTACCGATGATAACAGTCATACCTATGAAATGTATATGACTGAAAAAGATGGCACGGAATTTCTCGCTATGAAAATAGATTATATGAGAAAAAAATGATTTTTTCGGCGTTTGTACTTCTTCTTTAATATTTATTTAATTTCTTATTTTTTGATAATTGGGACGTCAAAATTATATATCAAGAATTGGATAACGGCTTTTTGCCTTATAAATATGGAGATATAATAGCGGCCTGAAGGCCTTCGCTCGGATAGGTGTTACAGTAAAATTGCCATTCACCCGATGTATTGGGTTGATTGATCTCCTGCTCTAACCAGGCTATACTTTCATTTTTAATGCGCTCGAAACTAAACACTCTCTTATCTGTTTTGCTAATATAAAAATCCCTCTCATCTACTGTGTAATTATTATCTTCTAGAAGCTTCTGCTTATTGAGTTCAACGAAATCGTACTCTATCACTTTAACTACTCCTTTAAATATCTATCTAATTAGTTTTCATGCAACTAGCTTCTCTTCTTGCTCTGATAATTTCTGATCTCATTATCGAGTTTCTGGCTCTCCTCTTTGGTGAGTAATTTTTCTGCCAGATCCATGGCTATGTTCGAAGCAGAATCTCCGGATGCACCTTCCATCTCTCTTATCTTCCATATGCTATTTTCCATGCCGAGAGTGAAAGTACCCTGTTTCTGCTTGAAGGGCAGGCCTCCGTTATCATACAATGATTTGATTTCATCTTCGGAATGAGTTATCTCAACTATCTTTTCCATGTCTGGGACGGTTGATTCAACTTGAATTGTCGTTGTTCCATCACCGGGTAAATCTATTTGCAAAATCCGGTGTCTGGTCAAAGAGTGGGCGAGATGGATTGTTGAGATAAGCTTTTCAGGAGCGACACTGGTAACAAAGGTTAAGAACTCTAACCACTCCCTGATATCTTCATTTTCTTCGGAGACTAATGTATATGCGGTCTCATAATCATTTGAGATTACTGCGTCCAAGTATTGCCCCATCACTGCTTCAGGAGTCTCCTTTTCAAAGCTGATGGCCTGCTTCGTCTCAAAATGTAATAATGAAGCCAGAACAATTAAACTGAATACTATTAAAGAAAATAGATGTTTCATATCTACAACTCTTTAAAATAATAGGGTCAATTATTAATAAAACCTATGGTTAAATTAACACATTGCTACTCCACACACAAAGTCACTGAGGACACAAAGAAAAGTGACATTAATAATGTATAGTTCGTTTCCTCTGTTTTTCTTAGTGCTCTTAGTGTCTTTGTGTGATTATTAATTTAAATATTTTACTTTTTAACCGCACACTATTCAACAGTCTCTAAACCGAACTCTTTCATAACCGATATTTTGGCAGTAATAAAATCTCTATGCGATATCTGGAATAGACCCGATATTTTCCGTATTATTTCAATCTCCTCATGGTCCAACTCTCTATCACAACACGCGACACGAAAAAGAGTCTCTACAATTGATCTTTTAACGTCATAAGGCAAATTCGCGCTTACCTCATGGGTGAAACGATACAGATCTACTCTCTCCCTCGCGGCCTCCTTAATGGAAGCCAAAACAGTCACTATCTCTTCTTGTGAAATGTTACTATATGAAATAAGGATCTCTTTGATCTTCTCATCCTCTTTCGCCAAGAACTTATCATCAGCCTCAGCGACAATCCATAGCAGTACCCCCAAAGCAATTTTATCATCTATATCTATCACCCTGGGTTTATCTTTTTCCTCTTTCCATACAGAGGTAATTACCTGTTTTCTAAAGTTATCTAAAAATCCGGCCATGAATACTTTCCTATATCTGTTACTAAAGTGTTAAAGCCATTTTAGCATACTCGAAAAAAAAAAACAAGAGCCACTAAGGCCCGAAGGAAAGAGAGAAGCAGGAATGAGTATTGACTATTTACTACCGAAGATTTAAAAACGATAAAAGAAGAAAAAGAGAAATTTAGCGACAGATGTACGCAGATAATTTCACAGATAAAAACTGGTTATACCCATTGCGAAATGATTTTTGGAATGGGTATACTACGATGCTATTGAGTTTCGTTTAGCACTTCCAGATAAGAAAATTCTGTTAAGCCTGCATTCTCCTTTGCGTGCTCTATTGTCATATTGACTAAATTACCTTTTGCATCTAAATCTATATACACATTTTCACTTATTTCCTTCGTCTCAGAGACTTCTCTGTTAGTAAATTCAACATGTGCGGTATCTGTATCTGAAAAATATTTTACTTTCATTATGATTCCTCCTGAAATGATCTATCGAAGAATGCGTTATGAACCGTTTCACCGTCTTTCAATAAAATTATTCTTAAATATTTATTTACCTCCTTGATCTTTGACCATTTTCTTATTCTTCCATCTGACTGACATTCTTCTTTTATTGGATTTTGTATTACGAATTCAATCCACTCTTCTTTTATAAAAACCCTATCAGGCCTCTTTCTTGTATAATCAAAATATCGTGTCGTTTTCATGTTTATTTATACAACTTTACTTGAACATAGTAATTAATATGAAGCATTTCAATGTTACCTAAAATTATCTGTGGGTAAGACACCCGCCCAGTAAAAACATTAAATTTTTACGCGTAGTTTATTTTTCCCTGCCTGAATAGCGAAGTACACAGAGAGATACCCGACATTTCTTATCACTCATTATTAATGACACAAAGATTTTGCCGAAGGCCTAACTTGATCTAAAAATCCAGCCATGAAAACGTTTCTTTAAATGTTACTAAAGTGATAAGGGCATTTTAGCATATTCGAAGAAAAAAACAAGTGCCACTAAGGCCTGAAGGAGAGAGTGAAGTAGGAATGGGAATTGACTATGTACTATTGAAGATTTAATTTTGAAAAACTGCATTTAGACCTGAGCACCGGCCCGGCTAATGCCGTTCGGGCGGGAGATAAATCGTAAAGTTATTTTTTTCCAAATCCTCAATTGCCTAATCTCTCCTTAAGCATATCTTTCATATAGCAGTTGATGTCCCACTGGTCAGCGATGGGTTTTCCTGTGTAAGGTAGGGTGACCATATATTCTGGTGGGCCAAATTCGGAACAGATAGGCAGGAATTCAGAATCACTGTTTTTATGATGTTTCACTATCCTTTCCCACCAACGAACATGTGCTTCTACCGCCTCATTCCATTCATCCCCTCTTGGATCACTAATCTGGGGAGAAGTGGCACTGCCAACTCTGGCATGAATATAATCTGATCGTTCAATAATGCAGTTGATAGAGTCCTGTTGGTCTTGAAGCAGCGAGTTGTGAACGCAACACCAGTGTGAAAAATCGGCACAAAATCTTATTTCCGGCAGAGCCTTAATAATAGCCATTGTCGATGTTGTACAAAAGGTGGCCCTGGCACGATGAGTCTCATGCAGGATCTTAATCCCAAGTGCACTGGCAATTTTCTGAGCAGTCGAGATGACTTTTATATTTTCCACCAATGGCCAATAGTCCTTTCCGCAATGGACGTTAATTAACAGTATCTCCAAATCCAATGTATTGTTCATCCCTTTTTCAAGAGAATCTATCTGATTATCAAAAGTTGGCCCATTGGCCCTGACCTGAACAATTAAATCAAGCCCGATCTCATTAAGCAGAACGCCTAGCCTGTTTCGTTCAGCCTTGTTATGGGGAACTTGCATTTCAACACCGTCAAAACCCGCATCTTTGATAAGATTGAGGTTGCTTTCGAGTGTTGGCTGTTCCATACCCCACATTGTGCAAAGGTATTTAATTTTCATTTCAGAAGGTCTGTGCCAATTTGCTAACAATACCAAACTTCCTAATATACCCATCACGAATTGGTTTTTGGTTTTCAAAACCCGATTTCACCAGAACTTTAGATCTTTCTCAATCACAAAATCCTCGATTTAGCAATACTAAGCCTCAGGTTTTGTTCAATTGAAAAATCAGAATTTCAGGCAAACTCCTGTCCTGAAATTCTTAAAACCACTTCGTAATGGGTATATCATGATTATTTTCAAACTGTTTCAATGTATTCACAGATAGTGGTTGGTTTTGGTATCGGAAGCCCATCTTCTTTTAAGCCATCTAGATGATATGAAATTGCTTTCTTGATATTTTCTTCAGCTTCGCTAACTGTCGAACCAGTAGAAACACAACCAGGTAAATCGGGAACATATGCCGAATAATTTTCCGAAGCTTTTTCAATGACTATGGCATAACGCATATCTTATCCTTTCTTTAATTTGGCTTGTTTGTAAATGCTATTCAAAGTTCAAGGCATGAGATAATCCGACAATTTGCCTGGAACAGTGACACGCCCTTTTTTGACGGTATGTTTATACTGTCTGTGACTTCCTTTTGTTTTGACCCAGAACCATCCATCTTCTTCAATAAGTTTTTGATATCACGTACTTTCATTTGTTAAAGTACTTTATGTACAACCACGCCTTCGATTACTTCTGTAAATAAAACGGAAATCACTAACATCATAAATTAGTATAGTAATTAAGTCAACCAAGTAGAACGAAATGTATCCTATGAAGATTGTTTTGTAAATGATGACGAAATACTAAATGAGATGATTATTTCAATTATTACTGAATGAGTTCCAGATGTTATCTGATTTCAATTCTAACTGTATTAGAAAATTTAATAAATGAAACTTTATGGACGATCTGTTGGTAAAATGCCATAATCTTCAGGTATGATCAGACCAAAGAGAATATCTCTTATGGTGCACAGATTGCGATAGCCAGTTGTATAGTAGTTTTTTGGCCTTGATTATTCATCTCATAAGACGATGAGTATGCATGATGCAGGCAATAATGTCTAAAGATGATAAATTTATAAGAGAGTAATAAATAAGAAATCACAAATCAAGGTGCGACCCCATATCCCAAGGCTTGACCCATGTTCCACACGCTGTAGTGAAACAGAAGCATATCTTATGCATTCTGACATCTTGTATCTGTACCCTGAACACTGTCTGGCCCTCTCTTCACGGCCTCTGTCAGGGTTTCAATAGCCAAGTAGTATTCTTCTAGTGAGATACTAGAAGTGATATGGCGACACAGGTATTTGCCTTTTTTCTCTCCACGCTCAAGTTTGACGCAAGTCCAATCACCCGGGGGTGAAGGACAATCTTTGTTATGACTTTTGTCACATTGTGGTGGCTCATGAACATGCATTTTGAATGGCATCCTATCCTCCTTTCATTATAGTTTATATTATATGACTAGCAGTTAAATGGACTCAGACTATGCTATCAGAAATATACAGACTCTGTATGTTTCTAATATCATGACAAATTTCTCTTCTAAAAGAGTACAACATATGTTGCCCTAACGACTAAGCTCACCCGCCGACGTAGGAGTTAGGGTGGAGTGTTTTGTTGGACAGTTTACAGAACATAAACCACAACAAGGCTTTAACCCTACAACTACTGCGTTAGTCTCCCGACTTTAGGGCTTTCTCTGCATCTGTCATTTCCTCCTCCAATGTGTCTTTCACTTGCTCCAGGTCATCCTGCGCATCTCCACCAACCTCACCACCAGCCTCTTTAAGAGCCTTTCCAATCTCGTTACTGACCTCCTTTATCTCATCTATCTGGTTCTGAGTCACTGGTTTGCCAGAATCCTTGGCTTTTTCCAACTCGCCCTCTAAGCGCTCCAAACGTTTTTTTAACTTACTCAACTTATTTTTAAGGCGATTCATCGCTGCCCGGTTTTGAGCGTTCTGATACATGCCAACGATTTCAAGTATGACGGATATAATCCAAAGCAAGAACAGAACAATTGCAAGTGCTAACAAGACTCCGGTTGCGCCAGTGACTAGTGCTGCTATTAAACCGTACTTGCCGAGCCATAGCTTGGCCCAAAGAAATAGCGCTCTTCCCAGGCTTGCCAATCCAATATTTGCACCTATGGTCTGAGCTGGTACAATTACAGAGCTGCCAAGAGTTGTTGATGTGGCAAAAAGCAGCTTGCCGTTAGATGGCTGGAACAGAGCCAGCAGAGCCTGACGCGTTTCGACGTCAAGCAGCATGGTAGACCAGACCTCAGATTCACCTCCGTTGAAATATGTCCGCAATGCACAATCAGGTATCAGAAAGTAAAAGCGAAGAACATTTGTCCGCTTGGAAAGAAACGAGCGTCCAATTTCCTCGCAAAGCAAACGTTTGACATCATCCAACCCGGATGTTGGCGGCTCGATTGTATTCATGAGTTGTGGCACGTCTATTCCAAGATCTCTCGCATATTGTGCAACGAAGAGACTGTTTGGAATGGCTTCCAGAGACACACAGCCTGGAGCTGACAGGGCTTCCACTACAGTCGAACTCCCCTCTTCTCTGTAGAACCCCATAGTGATGGCTTCAAGGGAATAAGCAGTGGCTACGCCAGAAACAAGTCCATACCCCTCAACGTTTGCCAGAGTTAGGAGCTCGGCGTTCTTCGGCCTTTCAATTGCTCCCGATAGCAAGGTTCGTCGAATCGTTGAAAATTCTCGGAAAGTACCTGGTGTCGTCCCATTCACATGCCGGACTCGTGGTTGCATTTCTTGTGACTCATCCTTTCTCTTCATCTTTCCACCTCCTTTGTTTATGGTTTATGAATTTACTCTGTCCAACAAGTAGATAACCACTTTCTGAATAACATAACTATTGCAATGATATCCAAATAAACCTGTTTTTCTATAGTATAGATAGATAAAACAAAATAAGTTGCCCTTATCAGGCGTTCACAATCAGGGTATTATATAAAATTAGAAATGATTCAATAACGAGATAAAGCAATTATAATACCATCTCCTTTTTGAAAGCAGACAGATATGTAAGTGCTTTTGAATTAACAAGATAAATATAATGAAAAAATTCCAGGATTATATTTTGTTATAACAAAATAACAAAAATGTTATAAGTCCATAACAAAAGTTAGGAATAAGTTGACGATACATCCAACAACTAAGCACCTATGTTAAAAAACCATTTTGTAACATCAGGAAATTTGAAACAGAATACCCAATTCTGTTTCACGGGATATTGCGGCCGGAATCCTAACATGCTAAAAACTGCCTATGGCAACTGAAATCAAAACGTATCAAGTCTTTTATCCGCTTAATAGCAAAACCCTACGGGATTTCAGAAAAAAGCATCCTAAGTTTGAAGACGATATCGGCTTTACAGTAACGCAAGAAGAACTAGACACAATGATTGAAGATGGAGTGATCGAGGAAGTGGAACCGGGACGCTTCGAAATTACCGAGCTTGGTAAAGATTATATTCGAGAAGCCCCAGACCCAGAGTGATAATTCGCTGTATGGAAATGAGCAAAGAAGAAGCAAATATTTTAGATTTTAAAGATATGCCCATGCATTGCGATAAATGTGGCAAAGAAATAACTCGTTCTACACTGCGCGGGGATTTGTTTGTGTGTGATACTTGCTGTAAGAAAATTGACAGTAGTAAAAAGTGATAACAGGTAGTATGAAAAGGATAATATTACTTACGGGAAATAATTATCTTTTGTTCAGATAAGCTGTTATTTAAAGATAAAATTACAATTAGGAACCATGACATTTTTTGTATTTTTTACCACTTCCACAGGGGCACGTTACATTCCGACCAATTTTCTTTTTTGCTTGCAAAGCAGTTCTGAGATCAGGATACGCTCTACTGCCAACAAAATCATTTGCAGCCATCTCAAGTTCTTCTGAGTATTCCCATGGATTATCCAACACCAAGCCAATGTCAAAAGGATTATTTAACGATGCATTTTTTGCTAGCCCAAACCACTTCATTGCCTTTTGCTTGTACTTTTTCAAAACACAATGATTATAAAGTCTTCTCGCCATTTCGGCTTCAGGAAAATAACTGGCATGAAATGTAAAGCCTTTATTACCAAACATCATTGAAATATTATGTAATTTTTTGTCTTCAAGGGTTAGGCGAGATATTCGGTCAATATCCTCACCTAAAGATTTTGCAGCATCTTCACTCAACTCAAGAAAGAAAAATCCTATATCAAGAACTCCATCTTGTTCGGATGCGCCAATACGTTTTATCAATTTACCAAATGAATGATCTTTGAATTTAGTTAGTATTCCTTCTGGAATTGAATTACCAGGAAATCCTTCACGTCTAACAAACATTGCAGCATCAACGCCAACACAAACGTCGTCTCCAATTTGTAAAATGTCTACATCATCTGATACCCACAAGTTATGTCCTAGATGATGGGATAAAATAGCAAGCTCATTAGAGCCCAGAATTCTATCGGAATACTTAATGCGTCTTTGAACAAAATTTAGAAAATGAAGGGGATCATCTAGAAGCTCACACAAAACATCCAGGAAAAAGATATCCATCACAAATGGTGGAGGCACAACGTCAGTCGTCTTATATATCAGAAATTGGTCAGCTTGAAATGCAAGAGACGGATAATGATCAGAAACAACCGAAAAAAGATATATTTCTCTGAAATCCTTTCTGAGTTTTAAAGGATTGTTATTCGCGTCTAAAATTCTAAAAGCTTGATTATTTAGGTACTGAGCACATTTAATACCTTGGTCATAAGAATCCTGTATAGCTGCTTTAAAATCATCCCTAAGTGCATTATCGTTACCTTTTCTGGCTTCAAGAGTAAGCTTCTTTGATTTTGCTTGAAGGATGATTGCCCTATTGGAATATGCAACAAGAACGTCTATTTCACCTATATGGTTTCCAGACTGATCAATAAATTTTATGTTTTTAAAAACATTCTGTTTACCAAAAACACTTTTCAGTCTGTCCGAGCAAAATTTTTCTGTGAAATTGCCCCTGTGCTCCATAGCAGTGTTTCTGTATGTCTCATTATCTACCATCCAATAAAATGGGGACTCATAAAAAGCTTCAACAATGCTTGCATACTGAAAAAGAAGGTATTTACCATTATCCAAATTTATTATTGGGGAAGCGTTTGTTTCATTAAAATAACCTATGCCATTGAAACCATGATTACATGTGGTAGGAGTTGAGGAAAAAGCGTTAAGTATGTTCTGAGTAGTTTCAACTGCGCATTTAGATTGTTCTACAAGTTCATCAATAGTAAAAGTAAATGCATAAAATGGCACAAATTTATCCGGGAATTTAATATTGGTGGAACGGACTACTGACATCATTTTATTACTTTGCATTTCTGCAATTGCCCTGATAACTTTATCAACATCAACCAAAGAGAAACCCTTTTTTTTTACCAGCCAACTATCGTCTTTGGCATATTTAAGAGAAGCAAAATCACGATATTGAAAGGTATAAGCAGACTCCGCTGCATAAAAAATTGGTTCACGTATGGTCTTGCCGTGGCCAAATAGCATTTTCGGGGGATGTATTGGGCCATCCGGGCCAGTTTCAATTTTGAATGGCTCCGCAAGCACAATATGAAGCTCATGTAAAAGACGCTCAGTATCTTCTATAAGCTTTTTTATTTCGCCAAAAGAAAGAATGTCTGTGTTAAGCTTACCCTTGACCGCCAAACCTATTAAAGTCGATATTTCAGTGCGTATAAGCGCATTTGGGTTATACATCTTGCTTATATCATCACTATTAATTTCTTGCCCACATGCTAAATAGTTATCCCTGAAACAAAGGTGGGCAATCACGTGTACGTATCCAGATTTTGTGCAGAGTGCTTCTAGGTCTTTGAATATTTTTGTTTCAGTTCTCATATAATCAATTTGTTGTTTTCTTTTATGATTTTACAAAACTGATTCCAATAAGAAGAAATTATTAGAGCTTACCTATTTTCCACAATCGTTATTATCGTTCAACGATTTTAATGGAAACGTTATGAAGGTTCTGTCACTAAAGCGCGACGTACTGCGTCCGGTTCTTGGTCTATAACAAAAAGAAAATTACGGGCTGGTCCTGTGGGTACACGACGACCTTGTTCCCAATCCCTAATAGTTGCAACTTTAAAACCGAAATAATTCGCAAAATTATTCTGGCTCATCTTCAATTTTTTGCGAATACGCCGGACGTTAATTTCTTCGGGAATGTGAACAACTGCTTCTGTTTTCTCTCCTTTTGAAAAAGCCAAAGCTTCTTCCATTCCTTTAATAATACTTTTGCCTAAATCACTCATCTTTTTTACTCCTGTAAATTTCAACAATTGCATTAGATAAGGTTTTCATTGCCTTTTTTTCTGCTGCGGTAATATTTGCTTTTTGACCTTTCCCATATACGGTAATCAAAAAAACAGGAATATCCGAGCCAGTAAAGAAGGTAATAACACGGTATCCGCCACTTTTTCCTTTACCTTTTCCAGCAATGCGAACCTTACGCATTCCGTTTGTACCGGATAATTCGTTACCTGCCTCCGGATTAGAAGCTATCAGATCAATAATGCTTTCGCGTTCATCGTCTGATAATCTAATTTTTTGGCGCACCGTATAAATTCCGGTGTTTCTACAACAGTTTGCATCGTGTCTCTAGTTATACGGCATTGCCTTAGCTTTGTCAAATATTAAAGTTTTATAATTTGTTACACTTCCTGTATGTAATGTAACAATAATTACCAAAATATTATAATTCAAGAATTAAACAAGTGTGGTTAAGGGCAGGTTTTTGTTACAGAATACGATATTCTGTAACATGGGGTCATTTCAAACAGAATACCCAATAGTGTTTCAGAACAGTTTGTACCGTTACAAATTATAGGTGAAAATATATAACGTTGTGCTGAGACGCTGTCTGGGCATGTAGCGATTTTCCTGTGGTATACCCCCAGGCGGCTGGTCACAAAACATTATTGTCATGATGAGTTCTTTTCCATCGAAGGTTTTGTACTCAGACGGTAATAACTTTTTATTATAGCAGACTAAAATTTAAGCTTTGCATTCTCACACAAGTATGATGACTTCTGGTTATGCTTAATGCACTATGGTAGGCACAGCTCCTACTACTGGGAAAAAGAGAACCATCCAATGTGGATTGACTTCCTGTACCATAATGTCTCTCTTTACCATGTAAAGGACTGGGTTTCCAACTCCAGTTACAGACTTCACAATAGCAAGAATCTTTTTAGCCACTACCTCTCTATCTTCTCCCTCATTATAAACGAGCACTATCTCTTTGGAATCCCACAGCGTACCTGCTGGAACGCCAACGTTATTGTCGACATCGCGTGGTGCATTAGGCGAAAGGAGTGTTTGGAAACCCGCTTCTCCAAGAGAACGTGCAACACCTGGTGCTAAAGAGTTAAAACCCCCAAAGTAACTTAGTTCAATAGTATACATAGAGTTTTCTTCAAAACCAGATACTTTGGTATTTACGTCTACCTCTAACTTCTGGTCTTCTTCTTTAGATACTTTTGATTGTACCAAAGATTGTGAGGTTTCTAGTTTCTCAATTCGCTCTTTTAAAAAAGCTATTTGCCCTTGCAGAGCTTTAGTATATTCTGCTGAATCTTTACGTACCATTTGAATCTTTGATGTTAAGTCCTTTGATATACCTATACGAGATGAATTTAAGGTATCTAAGCTATTTTCTAGCTCTTTGTAGCGGTTGCCAACCTTCTCCGCACCTTCTTCTAGCGCTTTAACCTTTAACGAGTATTTATCTGCGGCTAGAGTTGCTTTTTCCATTGAATTTTGAGATTCCTGTAGTGATTTTTCTACTATGCCACTCATTATTCTCACATCTTCAATCTCGTCTTTTATAAAACCTCGAATTACTGTTGCAACAATAACGTTGAGCCCAATTGTTCCAATAATGGCAATTATTATGCTAAGAACCATTAACCAATGTTTCATCCAATTGATTAGTTCAGACTTTGCCTTCTCAACCAATTCAACACTGAATAGTTTGTCATATTTATCCTGAGAAATTATAATTTGCTCAGGAGTATCTAAATCTTTCTTAGTTTTTGCCTTTTTAGCCATAACAGTGTTAGAAAAGCATACAACAAATGTTGTCCTTATCGGACGTTCACGATCAGGGAATTATATAAAATCAGTAAATAATATGATATGGAAAAAATTTGTCGTGATTGATAAAATAAAAAATGTGTTTGCTTGAATTTTGAAGTGAAACAGATAGGGTATTCTGTAACATCGGAGTGGAAAATTTGAAACAGAGTGCCCAATAGTGTTTCAAATCCTATCAGATAAATTGATAAACAAGTTAATAACGTCCAAATCCAATTTTCAATGAGAAATTGTTAATATTGTTTGAACTGGACTTCCTGCAGGAAAACCACGAACAAACGCTTTTGCTCTGTTCACAATTTTACCTGCTTGGTTTACCTGAACTTCAATTTCTAAGTTAACAGCATTTCTAGCTCCTAAGCTACCAATTTCCCAAATACCAGTATTCGTATTATAACTTCCATTACTATTGTCTGATACGTAAGTTACCCCATTTTGCAAAATGTCTCTCACCTCTATTTTTACCGTACTACATTTCTATTGCCAATTAGAAAGTAGTGCTCCAAGCAACATTCTATATTACAATTTAAAACCCCCTACTTCACTTCAAACACGAAAAGCTATTGATAGGCCGGTTCAAGTGCTCCGTCATATGGTTTTACTTTAATCTGTTTTGCGCGTTTCTCAGCTTGAGCAGCATCATATTGGAATTGCAGGCCCATCCACCCATCAGTGGTTCCTCCAAACGCTTTTGACAGACGGATTGCCATATCCCAGGACAAATCGGTCTTCTTATTAACCAACATGCTTAATGTTTGCCTGGTAACACCCAGAATTTTTGCACCTTCCGTAATGCTTAAATTATATGGCTCCAAACAATCGACCCTCACTCCTACTCCTGGGTGTGGCGGGTTCTTCATACGTGTTTTCTTCATCATTACTTCCCTTCTTTAATGGTAATCTTCAAAGTTCACATCAAAGGCATCACCGTTTTCAAACCGAAATGTAATACGCCAGTTTGCTCTAACAGTAACGCTCCATGTTTCTTTTCGGTTTCCCTTTAATTCGTGCAGATTGTAGGAGTAAATATTCATTGCATCAATATTTTTTGCCATATTCAATCGTGCAAGAATTAAACTGATCCGTTCCAACATATTGCGCGGCAACCGTTGAGGATTACCGTCTTCAAAGAATCGCTTTAATCCTCTATGCTTGAAACTAATGATCATTAATGAATTGTATGCCGTCATTTGACACTTGTCAACAATAATCAAGAACACAAAAGGCATATGCCCCGATTACTCCCCTTTCCTTGTTTACCTCTTCGTTGTAAAAACTGCATTTGTCGTCATAGACACGAACCAGCACTGAATCATCATCTTTTTTTAATCTTTCAGAAAGGGTCTTACTTAACAAGATAATAATGCATGAATTGAGATAGAGGCAAACAAAACCATCTTCTCTCTTGACACATAGGAATTATAGATTAGAATTTTTGTATTGGAATTTTTATTTAAAATCTGAATAAATTAATAGATTGAATTAATTGTGCGTAAGCACTTACCCAAGAGGGTGTTAAGCAACTACAGGGACGTCGTTGCCCGACTGGCTTACAGACCAATCGGACGGGGCGCCATTTTAAAACTCTTAGCTTGAATGTGTTGTGTGACAAATTCGCAATCAGCTTTAAATGCAGAGAAGATAGGGAATTGAGAAAAGTATAATAGTTAAAAAAAGTACTCACACAAAGACACGAAGGCACAAAGAAATGATGCCTGTCTGTCGGCCAGACAGGACAGGTAGGATTGAAAATGAGGTTGGGAAAGTTGTAGTTGATGCTTCAATTGCTGTTCATAATTAATAGTAAATTATGATGGGAAATAAAACGAAGAAGGATTCAGGGTGGAATAACAAAAATTTTGACGGAGAACTCAAATAACGCCAATCTTTGTGTTCTTCGTGTCTTTGTGTGAGGATAAGTAATTTAATATATTTACTATGGGAAAACTTGTTGCGATTTGTATAAGTAAGAAGAAGGGCACTCAGAAGAGGGATGTTGGAGAGTGCACGTTGGTTGAGAATTACGGTCTGGAAGGGGATGCGCATGCAGGTTCCTGGCATAGACAGATCAGCCTACTATCACGTGAGAGCAGGCAGGTGATGGAAAATAAGGGTATTAAGCTCGAAGATGGTGATTTTGGCGAGAACTTAATGACGGAAGGTATTGACCTGTCTAAGCTTACGGTTGGGAGCATGTTAAGGGTAAATAGAGATGTGTTGATAAAGATAACACAGATTGGTAAGGAGTGCCATGACCGGTGCAATATCTATTACCAGGTTGGAGACTGTATTATGCCACGAGAGGGGCTCTTTGCGGAGGTCTTAAAGGGCGGAGTTATTAGGGTAGACGATACTATTGAGGTGCTAGATGATAAAGGCGGCGATTCTCACCATAAGTGACAAAGGGTCACGTGGTGAAAGAGAAGATAAGAGTGGCGAGGTGATTCAGGAGAAGTTGGGAGAGATCCAGGCAGAGGTGATTGCGTATGAGATCATACCGGATGAGAGAGAGCTCATAGCGCAACGGTTGAAAGGACTGACCGAAGAGGCAAGCCTGGTGCTCACTACCGGAGGGACCGGTGTCAGCCCGAGAGATGTTACCCCTGAAGCGACGAGAGATGTAATAGAGAAGGAGCTGCCCGGTTTTTCAGAGGCGATGAGGGCGGAGAGTTTTAAGATAACGCCCAGGGCCTTAGGTTCACGGGCGCTCTCGGGCATTTACAGGGAGAGCTTAATCATCAACCTCCCCGGCAGTCCGAAGGCGGTCGCCGAATGCCTGGATGTTGTTTTAAAGGCGATCCCACATGTTTTGGAGCTCTTAAAGGGTAATGTAGAGGATTGTGCGAGAAAGTAGAGAACGTTTACTGAGAGGTGGTGTGCATCTCTTTTTCAATCCGTTATCATACAAATGAAGGGAAATGATAAAGTATGACTTTTCAGGAGATAATACTTAATCTGCAAAAATATTGGTCGGATAGGGGTTGCGTTATCATGCAGCCCTATGATATTGAGGTAGGAGCCGGTACCTTCAATCCATCAACCTTTTTGAGAGTCCTCGGGAATAAGCCTTGGAAATGTGCCTATGTTGAACCTTCAAGGAGGCCAACAGATGGCAGGTATGGTGAAAACCCAAACAGGCTGCAGCACTATTATCAGTTTCAGGTGATCATCAAGCCTTCACCTGAAGACTCTAAGCAGATATACTTAGATAGTTTAAGGTTTCTTGGGATCGACTTGGTTCAGCACGATGTTCGTTTTGTGGAGGACGATTGGGAATCCCCAACATTGGGAGCAACCGGATTGGGATGGGAGGTGTGGCTTGACGGTATGGAGATAACCCAGTTTACCTATTTTCAACAGGTTGGCGGGATTGAGCTGGAGGTTATTTCACTGGAGCTGACGTACGGTCTTGAACGAATCGCGATGTTTATCCAGGAGAAAGAGTCGGTATTTGATCTAGAGTGGGTGGAGGGGTATACGTATGGGGATGTACACCGCTTAGATGAGGTCCAATTTTCAAAATACTGTTTTGAGATGGCCGATACGGAGATGCTTTTACGACAGTTTGAGATGTATGAAGGTGAGTGCAAGCGCCTGTTAGGAGAGGATAATGTCCTCCCCGCTTACGATCATGTCTTAAAGTGTTCACACGCCTTTAATTTGTTGGACGCCAGGAAATCGATCGGGGTTGCACAGCGAACGAGATATATCGGCAGGATAAGAAGCCTGGCAAAGGGGTGTGCAGAGGGGTACTTAAAGCTCCAGGAAGCTTGATTTTCGTTTGGGAATATCTCTTTTAGTAGGCGTTTAGATTGCTAAAGTTATCAACATGATGTTGCTTTGTAAGTTGTTAAATGTATTTGCATAAACTGATAATTTAGACTGAAAACCTTACTTTTGCTTTGCGTCCTCCGCGACCTCTGCGTTAAAATAAAATACTACCCGCTTTCAGTGCGTTGAGCCCAAAATATTGCCGATAATTTGAAAGGATCTGTTGCCAACTGACTTTTCTCTCGCCGTAAGAGCTTCGTTTTCAATTTTCTCACACTGAAATCAGTCTCTTTTTCAAAGCTGAGCTTGGAAAAGAGTTAGAGATCATTCTGCCATACATTTCGAGAATCTAAGAAAATAGTTATGATCCAGCTATTTTAAAGCAATCTACCGTGCCGTCACCATTACGCCAACGACTTAAATTTGGAGACAAGCTCTTCAAATTGGAGGTGGCTGGAAAACTCGACAACTATTTTTCCCTTCCCTCTATTGTCCTTAATAGAGACTTTTGTCCCGAGGTACTCCCGTAGTTTGTCCTCAAGGGCGATGATTTGGGGCTCTTTTTTCTGGGGGGTGCGCGATGGTTCGGGATGCCTGCTCGGGGTTGGAGAAAAATCGGACAATCTCTTTCTTCCGGTAGCGATAAGCTCTACATCACGTACAGATAGATTGTATGGAGCAATCTTGTCGCATATGGCCCTCTGTTTCTCTGCATCTTTTACGGTCAAAAGTGCACGGGCGTGTCCCATTGAAATTGTTCCACGTGAAACAAAATCCTGGATATCTTGGGGCAGCTCAAGGAGGCGGAGGGTATTTGCTACTGATGAGCGATCAAGCCCAACCTGTTCGGCAATCTGTATCTGCGTAAGCCCAAACTCCTTTTTTAGCTCAAGAAAACCCAGGGCTTTCTCTATTGGGTTGAGATCTTCTCTCTGGATATTCTCTACCAGGGCGATCTCAAACGATTTCACGGTGTTGGTATTCTTGATGACAGCTGGTATTTCGGTTAACCCCAGACGTTTTGCGGCTCTCCATCGTCTCTCTCCAGCAATGATCATATAGCCCTTCTCTGTCGGGCGAACTACAATTGGTTGTAGTATGCCATGTTCCTGGATCGATCTTGCCAGTGTCTCAATTTGCTCCTCGGAGAAGAGCTTCCGTGGTTGTGATTCGTTTGCTACGATTTCATCTATTTTTATCTTTGAGGTGCCATCTGTTGCCTCTATACCGATAGCCTCTCCGAGTAAATCCTGAAGGCCAAGGCCCAGTTTTTTCTTGTTTTTTGTTGTTGTCATAACTGATACAATAAAAATACCTTGAAAAAATGAAATAATTAGGTATTAAGTAACAGAATACGGTTTGTTATTCAAGCAGTTTTTTGTGGGAAAGTTTTGAACGGTTTATTTTTGTTATTGAGGGGCTCTGGAAAAGGTTGTGCTTATTGTGTGCAATGGTCATGGGAGGGTGACTCATGTCTGTTTTGTCGAATTGTGTTTCACGTGGAACATTTTTTGGAGATCAAGTATGAAAAAACTTTTCTCGTTAGCTTTTAACAGTTTTAAGGAGATAGCCCGTCAACCCTACTTTTATATACTTCTTGTTTCGGGCTGTTTTGTCCTCTTTATGTCCTTTATGTTTACTTTTTTTGCATTTGGTGAAGAGTTAAGGATGGTAAAGGATATGGCGATATCGACAATAACAATTTGCGGTCTCCTGACTGGTATTCTCTCCTCCTCGGTCTTGATAACAAATGAGTTCAGAAGGAAGACCATCCTTGCACTGCTTTGCAAACCAATCACGAGATTAGAGATTGTTTTGGGGAAATTTTTCGGTATTGCAGCAGCCGTAATTGTGCTGATCGTGGTTCAGGCAACTTTTTTAGAAGTCTTGATTTGGTTGGACCATGCATTTGCTTTTTCAAACCTTGACCGCTCTATTTATGTAGGGGGTGGCACTTCAGGGTTGACAGATTCCTACTGTTTACAAGGAGTATATTTTTCCCTGCTACAGGTTCTCATGCTGACTTCAATATCCGTAATTTTGTCGGTCTATCTAAATGTTTCGGCAAATTTGATTGTCTGTTTTGTCGTTTTCGTCCTTTCGCATATAGTAAGTTATCTCTTCTCGTTGGGCGGAAAGGTTCCGGCAGCCGTAAGCTTTGTAGTAAAAGCCTGCTATGTTTTGGCCCCAAATTTCAGCAATCTTAACATCTTCGCCATGAACACTATTTCGCACGAATATGTAGCTCGCTATATCTTCTATGCTTCTCTGTATAGTGTAATCTATTGTATAATTGTGTTGTGGTTGGCTACTATCTGTTTTAAAAGAAGAGAGTTTAGTTAGTTTTTGAACGAAACTATCCATCTACTGCGTTGCTGTATAGAACAATACCGTAATCCTCAAGTACAATGTTACGCGCCTTGTACCTGGACAGTTTTAGCTCAAACAGATGATTTCGCTCAAGCACTAGTTAAGGGTTTTCGACTTGAAATTTTGCTTTGGAAATTCTTAACTGCTATTGCAAGTCTATTTATAGGTGGAACTATTTTGATAGAGAGAGAACCGTCTCAGAGTGTTTATGAACCGATAACGCTCATGTTGCTTGGCGGAGGTGTACGATGTCTTGCCTTTGTCGGTGCGCTTTCGGCGATAGAAGAGAAGGGGCTGCATATCAATAAGATAGTGGCGGCGTCCGGGGGTAGCATCATCGGGAGCCTCTATGCAATGGGCAAATCTCCCCTAGAGATTAAGAAAATTGCAATGGAGTTTGATTTCACCCATTTTGGTGACTTCAGCATTATGAGCCTTCTCAGGGGAAAAGGTCTTTATGAAGGTAAGACCCTTGAGAATTGGATTGATGAAAAGTTGGGAGGAAGAACGTTTGGAGACAACTTTCGTATTGCACCCTTTGTTATTGCTACTGATGTCCTGAATAATACCCCTTTTGTCTTTTCTCGCTCCAATTTTCCCGATCTAAAGGTTTCTCGATCTGTTCGATTTTCTATCGGTATTCCCTGGGTATATGCATACAAACACTTTAGCCACAATGGAATTCGGCACATATTTATTGATGGGAATTTGATGTCGGGAGTGGTAGAGGATATGTTTGAGAAACAGGGGAAAACACTTATATTTAGGATAATTTCCAACCGGACACTCATGAAATCTGCACCCAAACATTTTACCCTTAAAAAGTATATCCAGGGATTGCTTCTGATGCAGTTGCATGCAGTTGAGAGAGAGCGTGTCAAGAGAACAAAATGGAACGATACCATACTTATTTATTGTGGTGATATAACGCCAACTAACTTTTCACTCAGTTCAGATGAAAAGCAGTATCTTTTTGAACAAGGCTACCAACAGGCAAAAAAATATATTGAGTATAAGTGGGGCATTTAATCTTTGAAAAGAACATCGGCATGTGTTTAAGTGGTTGCTGTGTAAATGTTTATGAGGATAGTGCAAATCTTATGAGGAAAAAAGAAGTCGTAATCGAGGGAAAAACAGGCGAAATGGGCTGATTTACCGCTATTTTCTCCACATGAGGATTCTATCACATATCTTTCTACTCTTTTTTGGGATTGCTATTCTCCCGGTTTCTGCCGTTGATCTTCCAAAGACGGGACAGACGTTCCCATATGCCACAGGTGATGATGGTAACATCCAGGCGGGACTTTCATGACCAAGCCCGAGGTTTCAGGATCATGACGGTACGATTACGGATAATCTGACAGAGCTTATGTGGCTCAAAGACGGAAGCTGTTTAGGAGTACGCAATTTGGGTGAAACCTTCCGTACGGTTGAAACTCTCAATGCAGTTCCTGGAAATTTTCGTTGCTCTGATTACGCGGGAGCGTACGATGATTGGCGTCTGCCAAACATAAATGAACTGGTGAGCCTTTTGACTACCGGTGATCTCAGTTGGTTACATAATCATGGGTTCGTTGATATCCGGGACGGATACCTGTCGTCAACAACGGTTGCACACAAAACGACCTCTGTTTGGTCAATCGAGCCTCCAGGTATCATGCATTCCTTTTCGAAGCTGATGGCAATATATGGTGCATAATGGGCCGTACGCGGAACAAGTAACGGTCCGGCTGCAGTTTGGGCAACCGGGCAGACAATAAGCTTTATGAGAGGTGATGATGGGGATAGGCAGGAGGGGGAGTCATGGCCAAATCCCGAGATTACGGACAATGGAGTTGGGACAGTAACGGATAATTTAACAGCTCTTATGTGGATGCAGAATGGCGGTACAGTGAGTATCGGAGAGTGTGGAGGCGGGAGCAGGAGGTGGAAGGAGGCCTTTGAATACGTTGCCGTGTCTCAACACTATTAACCATCTCGGTTTTAATGACTGGCGACTCCCCAATCGAATAGAGTTTGAAAGTCTCACCGATTTCTCGAAATTCAACCCCGCTCTACCGGGAGGCCAACCATTTTTAACGATTCACTCTTTACCGGTACCTGCTCTGGGCCCCGACTATTACTGGCCCTCTACAACAGATGATACCGGGAGCAGCAACAGTGCTTGGGCGTATTTCCCGTTTGAGGGCAGTCTTCAAGGCGAATTTAAGAGTGGTACCGTACAGGGAAAGACTATGTATGGCCAGTGCGAGGAGGCGCAGTTGGCCACTCTATTGTAAACGAACTGATCTTTGTTGATTGGGTCAAAATAGTAACCCAGTTAATTCCCACACCGGTAACAGAAGGTCAAGCAGGAATATTCGTAATAACAGCACATTTCACCAATACGAACAACAATTCTATCCCTATCTTCAAACCATTTTTTCAGGTAGCAGAACTTACAGGTGGTAACCTGCTTCTCAATGCTGATGGTGGTGCAGAGGGTACTGGCGCCACTTTCACACCCGATGTAGGTGGTGACGAATTATCACCGGGGGAGTCGGTTATCGTTAAATTTGAAATTGGACTTCAGACACTCAACCCGTTCACTTTCTCTGTAGACCTTTTTAGTGGTATCCATTAAGGATTGCAGAGTCCTTGATGGTCATTTTCTTAATGCGGATAAAATCTATCTGTTTCCCCTTTACTTTTAGGAAACTAATTTTATAATTACAATCTTGTAATAACTAAAGATTTAATATCCATGAGTTGAACAATTGATAAATTGATATGAATTTCCTCACAGTATGGGTAATATGATAAGTAAAAACGAGATTGTTAACGAGAAAGATGGGTCGGTGATGGTGTATGTTCCTGCCGGCCCTTTTTTTATGTGGAATGGAAAAAAATCTGTTGAGATTAAAGAGTTTTATATAGATAAATTTCCCATAACAAATAACCAATATAAGAAATTTATTGAAGAGACCCAGCATGATTTACCTGCTTTTTGGGAAGATGAGAGGTTTAATAATCCTGAACAACCAGTTGTTGGCGTAAGTTGGGATGCTGCAATGGCGTATGCAAAATGGGCGGAGAAGAGACTGCCTGAAGAGAAAGAGTGGGAAAAGGCATCTAAGGGAACTGATGGGAGGGAGTATCCGTGGGGAAATATGAAACCCGATGAGAATCTCGCGGTATTTGATCTCGATTTTACTACGGGAACCCCCTCTCTTGTGGGAAAACATCCCTTTGGGACGAGCCCGTACGGATGTCATGATATGTCGGGGAATGTGTGGGAGTGGTGCCAAGAGTGGTATACAGTAGGCAAATATCGTGTTGTTCGCGGCGGATCATGGATTAACCACATGTACGCACTAAAATGCTCATATAGGAGCTGTAGTGTACCGTCTGGTAAAGATAACAATGTCGGGTTCCGTTGCGTAAAAGATGTGTGAGAAAAGCAAAATAGTTAGGTGGATTTAGAAAATAACGATCTTTATTCGCTTTTAATAATATGATCGGTCTGTCATCTTGATGAGGAATTTGAATGTTCTCAAAATTATCAAAGGGTAAGGGGTTTGGTCAGATGGCATGATCGGACGGGTCAAGCGAATGGCTGATAGGTCGGGTGGGCGACGAGGATTCAGGCTTGGTAATTAAGTATATAATTCTTTACCCTGTAAAATCATTTATGATGAAGTCATTACAACGACTTTCAGAAGTAGTTTTTTTCAGCAGTGTCCGGTTAGGTTTTTGCGTATACATTCTTTGTCATACCCGAACGTTTCCCCGAGGACAAGCTTATCGGGTATCCTATCCAGGGCTCGTTCATACTAGATTCCCGTAAAAGCATACGGGAATGACTGCTTTTGGGCAATACAAATCGAACTCACAAATACCTAACCGGACACTGCTGAATTTTTTTTAGATAAATTAAATTACCGGAAAATATATACTAATAACCGATTTGGTTTTAGGCTTTTTAAAAACTAAATCTTGGTTGCAGTTATCCCCGGACAAAAGGTGCCAAGGACTTTACTTGCTCAATTTTATCTTGGATTTTATCCGAAAACCATTATAAGATGAGTATATTGAACAGGGAGAGCGGGCTGGTTTTGATTATTTCAGAATGCCGGCGTAGACAAACAAAAAAATTTGTAAATTGAGATTTACCTGCCTGTACGTCGTACGCAAATAGGCAAAATTTTAACCCTTATTTGGTTCTGCTTCGTCAAGGTTACGTACAATAAAGAGGCAATAATTTTGCTGATTTCACCCAAATAGAGAAATATCTATCTCGCTCTAATCGACTGACCTTCGTCTACCTTCTCAATGCACGTCTATTTATTTCGTACGGTCTATATCATCATCATATTTGTCTGCAATACCATCGCCATCCTTATCTCTCAGAAAATCTGTATCATTGTCATTCGTTAAGAATTCCTCTCCAAAGGGTTTTAGGGTCTTGCTAATAGTCCTGTACGAACCAGGTGACTCTTGAAAGCCGGTCGAAAATTCCGTAACAGAGATCTCTCCATTCACGACAAAACTGAAAATTTCAGATCTATCACCAGGTTTTATTGTTTTGTCGGGCTTATCGACGGTATATTGAGTAGTACTAGCACCAAAAAAACCGTCAAAAGTCCAGGTGACCTCTTGTTCATTTCCGAGTATGGTTACTTCAGGGTCCCAGAGATCTGGTCCGTTAATATTGCCTCTGAATCGATGATCGGCTGCGGTTGCCTCCTTAGAAACATATTTTATCGTTAGAGAAGCAATAGGTTCAATATGGTGCTTCGGATTGGACTCATTTTCATCATCATTAATTACCTGAAAACAGTATCTTTTGAAGCCCGGGACGTGTGTCGCCCCTACGTCAACTCTGAGAGAATCAGCAAAAGTAGTGGTTATACCTGTAAAAACGGCAAAAATGAGTGAAATAGTTAATAATGTCTTCATGAGATTTTTCTTGTTCATTCAACTTGTCTCCCTTATCGTAATCATAACGTAATCGTTGTGTTCAAAAAACAAAATATCTAAACAACGAGAAAGAGTTTATAGTTTCCCTGTTGTTTCGGTTTACACTTACTTTAAAACAGTAACCTTCTTAATAAAGACCGGTTCTACCGGTACATCACGGAATCCGTTTTTTACACCGGTCTTAACCTTGCCTATCGCTTCAACAACATCCAGGCCCTCTATGACCTTCCCAAAAACAGCATATCCAAAACCTCCCCGTGTATTATTTTTGTGGTCAAGGTTATCATTGTCCACGAGGTTGATAAAGAACTGAGAGGTTGCGCTATCAATAATACCGGTTCTTGCCATTGCTATGGTGTATTTCCTGTTTTTTAAATCCTTAGTGGCCTCATTCTTGATTGGGGCCTTGTTGTCCTTCTCCCTCATCTCGGAGTCAAGACCACCTCCCTGTATCATGAATCCCGATATCACTCTATGGAATATGAGGTTATCGTAGAAACCTTCAGATACATACGATAAAAAGTTTTTTACCGTTATCGGGGCCTTTTCATCGAACAGCTCAATGGTCATGTCCCCTTTTGAACTCTCCATCTTTACCAATGTTGGTGTGCCAGCTTGCGTTGATTGCACATAAATACTTCCAAGAAAAAAGAGGGTAAGAAGTCCTATGGGTATGACCATCTTTTTTATTAATGCCTTTAGCATGATCTCATCTCCTAAATTGGTGGTTGAACGAAAATCACCCATCTACTGCGTTCCAGTAAAAGTTCTGTAATTTCCAAGTATTAATTTTAGTATAGGTTACGAAACTAGTGCGCCTTGTTCATGGGCAATTTTTTCAACCACAGGTTTCTTTTCAAGATCTCATTATTATCAAAATATAAAAAATCTCTTACAATGCTATTTGTTTAATACTTTAAAATGCTTACAACTCATTTCACCTCTCGTCCGTAATGCCATATATTAAAACGTAGTAGCAATGGAATGGGCGGGGAGGAGGATGATGACTCGATCACCTGTGATTGACGTCCATTAAAACATAGTATTATTGACAATTCAAGTTTTCTTTGAGTGGATGAGAGAGTGTAATGGTGGCAATCTTTACAATTTCCTTATTTTGGTAACCAGATTGTGAGCTTGTCTGGTCGGTTCCGGAATTCGGTATCCCCGACAACTTTTTAATACTACCTCAATTGATGTGGATACGTCTATCATGTGACCGGGAGATACAAAAACCGGTTTTACACCCTTTTTTGTCCGCAGAACAGCTCCAACCTGTCTCTTCCTGATCGTGAGCGGGGAATAAGCCCCTACCTCGTTGTGAACCTCATCATACTCACCAATTAGCCTGGTTTTCGCACATCCAATTGATGGTTTGTTAAATAAGAGACCTATGTGGGAAGCGAGACCAATTCCACGAGGATGGGCTATGCCCTGGCCATCAAGCATGATAATGTCGGGTATTCTCTTTATTTTGGTTAATGCCTCAATCAATATGGGTGACTCTCGAAAGCTGAGAAGGCCGGGAATGTAGGGAAAAGGTACTCTACCCCTTGCCGTGGACTCCTCTATCTTGCTCATTGAAGTAAAATCATAGACGATGACCCCAGCAAAAAACAAATCACGCTCCTTATCATAAGAGACATCTGTACCTGCGATCAAGGTGTTGTCCAAACAATTGAAGCTGTTTTTTACAACCACTCTCTCTTCTAATTTCTTCTGTATTGCTACCGCTTCCTTGTAGTCGACGTTCCACGGATGGGTATGTATCAGTTTCATGGGATGTATACTCATCTGATAATGGTTTTCGGATAAAATCCGGTATAAAATTGAGCGAGTATAGTCCTCGGCGCCTTTTGTCCGGGGATAACTGCAACCAAGATTTGGTTTCAGGTAAAACCGAAAACCAAATCGGATTTAGTATAGCCTCTTCGTGATAGTTCATTCCAGCGCTCTATTGTGTAGAAAAGTGTCCCCAAAAGAGTAAAGTTTAAATTGAGGGCCCACAAACTAAGGGATATGTTCCCCGCGTAGAATATGAGAAAAAGGCTGGGAATCGATACGTAACCCCCCGTCATGTTCGATCTTTAACGTGTATAAATATCCGGGCAAAAACAGCGAACCCGGTGCTTCAATCTGTACATTTTTAATACCTTTTTCTTTGGCGGATCTTTGGTCTAAGCCATATTGCCAAAATTTTGTCCATAATGATTTTTCAAGAGGAGATTCTTTTTCAGGTAACTTATACCCTGAGGGAATCTCGAACATCTTATTTATTTCATACTCCTCGGTATGTTCTCCATTTAAATAGAAAACTTTCCAGAATATAAAAGCACTTTTTCCCCGAAATTGATCACGTTGGCGTACATACATATCCTCAAAACGGATAACCAGTGATTGAAACTGAATGATATTATGTGAAAAGGTAAAATATTTGGGTTCTAAAGGTTTTTCATTTACATCATATTCTAAAAATTTTATTGTTGTTGTTATTTTCCCCGTTTGATCATCTTCTTTGGTTTCGGTAACCAGGATTTCGGCC
The DNA here is from genome assembly GCA_965222815.1 of Candidatus Scalinduaceae bacterium. Lineage (GTDB taxonomy): Bacteria > Planctomycetota > Brocadiia > Brocadiales > Scalinduaceae > SCAELEC01. The sequence continues at coordinate 2,086,883 of CBDCUS010000013.1, read as the reverse complement.
ACTCTGGAATCTGCTTCCAGCCGATTTACGATCTTTTTTAGCATGGCATTTTCATGTCGGTAACGATAAAACTTTCTATATCCTACGCCACACACCACGAAGATGAGCAGGGCAATTATAATCATAGCAATATTTTTTTTCTTCATAAAAGCATCTCTCTATTGTAAAAAAGAGGTGATTTCTCGTTATAAAAAGTACGAAATTATCACCTGGGAGGACTACATTGTAAACACGATTTTTAGCTTTGAAAAACCAAAAATTTTAATAATTGATTACGGATTGAATTTTTTGGAGAGTTTTAACAGCAATGTGTCATACATGATAGAAGGCATGTTTGTTCGGTATGTATTATCTGGAGGGTGAAAACGCTCTTTATACCGTCACTTAGCGTGATAGGTTTTGTTCAAAAGTGACCTCCTTACCAATTCAGTTACATTGTCTTTGAAAGAGGACAGATTTGCCTTCAGATGGTACACGTGAGAGTTCTTCTCAATTTCTTCTATGCTCTTTTTAAAAGCACTTAATACACAAACATTTTTTTCTTCATATCCAAATAGGGGAAGTTTGAAAATCGTAGTTTTACATTTTACAACCTGACCGTGCCAGAATAATGCAACGAGTAATGTAAAAGTAGCGGGTTAGTATTGAGTAAAATATTTAGATATAAATACTCCATGATGGTCTGGTTCGGAGAGGTTGTGTTAGTTAGAAAAATTTTAGAAGATAGTTTTTTATAGCGACAATGGGTACAACCTTATTTCCATTTGTTGATGGTTTTGGTGATATAGACACTGTACTATCTTCTCTCTTTTTTATTTCGCTCACACCGCTACTCATCGGCACATTTTCTTGAGGAACCTGCTTAGCAATCCTTTTGGATGGTCTCTTTGTTACGGGTTTCTTTTTTAGTTTCGTAGTTTTGGTAGTTACCCTTTTTTTATTTGAAGTTACCTTCATACTCTTTTTTGTCGTAGAACCGTTTGTTCCCTTTTTTCCCCTTGGCCCTTTTACAACATTAGCGGTTACCTCTTTTGCTGAAGTTATCTTCCCTTGACTGCTCTGTCTCTTTTTTACCGTTTTTTTATCTTGAGAGATTCCGCTCTTATTACTTGTTGTTTTTCTCTCTCCAGATTTTGTTTTTACGTTTGCCATACATGACTCCTTAAAGAAAAAGTTCTTGCTGTTTTTTGATAGGGATTATTAAGAGGGTTACTCTTAATGATGCACGAAGAAAAAGTTTATATTATGTTTGTAATCTAGTATTTAGCTATGGGCTGTAGAAGCAGAAATTCTGCAATTCGAGAAATGATATTTGCCGAAAGAGGGATACTGTAGATGGGGTGTACTCACGTAATGTAACGAATTATTTCCTCTTGTCAATAAAAAACTGAGTAAAAATAAGTGAACATTTATGGTGGTGGATAAATAAAAGGGTCCGAATGGTGTTTTTAGAGAACCTTTCAAGTCCGCCTCTTAAGCTTTTATCTCTACGTAATAATCAACATTTTTTCTAAAATTTCAAAAGATCCATTCTCTAAAAGCTCTTCACTCACGCTAAACGGTACCTTTTCCAAGCACCTATTTCAGTGATTTAATGAACGGAGAAAATTATGATTTTGGATTTTTAAGAATTTGGCCATTTAACAGACCCATATGTCTGCCATCTGTTACGGTAAGTTTTCCATTAACGATCACATGCTTGATACCGGTAGAGTAGTTGTGGGGGTTCAAGTAGGTAGACTGATCACGAATCGATTTTTGATCAAAGATCGTAATGTCAGCAAAGTTCCCCTCTTTTAAGATACCTCGTTTGTTCAGTCGAAGTGTCTTTGCTGGTAATGCAGTCATTTTATAAATTGCCTCTTCAAGCGATAAGACTTTTTTTTCGTTCACATACTCTCTTATTATCTTTGAGAATGTACCGTAACATCTAGGATGAGGTTTTCCGTAATGTAATACTCCTGTAGTGGAGCGTAATGAGCTGTCAGAGCCAATCATTACAAAATCCCAGTTGAGAATTCTATTAAGGTTTTCACCAGACATGCTAAAGAACAAGGCACTTACCTTGCACTCCTCTTCAGACAACAGATCAAGGACAAACTCTAAAGGATCTCTTTTCAACATTTTGGCAATCTCTGCTACCGTCTCACCTTCATATTCTCGTTTATTGTCGTTGAATACCGAGGATATCACGATGCTTTCCCAAAAACCTGGCCTCTCATTAACCTCTCTCATTTCTCTGATAATTTGGCCTTTTGTCTGTGGGTCCCTAAGCTTTTTCTTCTCCTCATAGACACCACCTTCATATACCCAATTTGGCAGAATAATATCCAGATCTGTTGCAGAAGCGATATAGGGATACCTGTCACATGAAATCTCGAAACCCTGAGACCTGGCGTCATGTAATATTTGCTCTATCCACTCTATTTTTCCCCAGTTTTGTTCACCCCACGTTTTGATGTGAGAGATTTGAGTCCTTACATTACCAAATTGGGTAATATTGACAGCCTCAGTCAAGGCTGCTTCAAGTTCATCTCCCTCATTTCTGATATGAGATGCGTACATGCCGTCGAACTCACTTACGACCTTACAGAGTTCTATTAGCTCTGATGTCTTGGCGTAACAGCCCGATGGGTATACGAGTCCACTCGACATCCCGAATGCACCCAATTCCATTGCATTACGTAATTCTGCTCTCATTTTTTCGAGCTCTCTTTCATCTGGATCACGATTTTCATATTCCAAGACACTCGATCGGATGTTGCCGTGGCCGACCAAAAAACCTCTGTTTATGGAACTAGGAACGGATTGAACTCGATCAAAAAATTCTCCGCTATCATGCCAATCTACGTTCAGGCCGAATTTAGCAAATCCCTCTTTTCTCCTCTCAAGCAGCTGTCCTCTTAAGGGAAAAGCGGAGATACCACAGTTCCCACATATTTCGGTGGTTACCCCATCATATATTTTACTTTCACTTTTCGGGCTAACTAAGCTGAAAAAATCGCTGTGTGAATGGATGTCAATGAAACCGGGAGAGACTATATGACCTGATGCATCAATACTTTTGCAATCTGGTGCAGAGTCAATATTGCCTATGGTCGTAATTGTGTTGCCTTGAATTCCAATGTCTGCAACTTTTTTTGTGCGGTTTGTACCGTCAACTACCGTACCGTTTTTAATGATAAGATCGAGACGCTGGGTCAACAAAATGCTCCCAAAAATACTCAACGTTATAATTGGAATGTATGCTTAGCTGGTTTTCAGATTACCCTTATTGTATATTATAGTATTTAAATGATAAAGCTGTTTTATTGTATCTATTCAGCATCCAGAATTAAGAATATTTTTCTACTACGAAACAACATAGATCAAACTGTAAGTTTGCATTAGCAGCTTAGTAAAATATTCAGTCAACCTGCAACTACGTTCAGAAGTTCCTAGTATACAAGAATTTTGAACCTTATTTGGTACGCAGCATGACAATAGTAATTAAAGTTTTTTATTCTGACTTCTGACTCCTGAATTCTGTTTTGAAATTAGCTGAATAATTACGTATTATTTTATGTTCAATCGAGTCGATACATTTCTCTGTATAGTGAATTTATCATGTATATAAAAAATCAGGGATGATGTTTTATCTGTTCAAAGGAAGTGAAGCAACGAAAAACAATTGTTTCCTGTCCCCGTCCGCCAGCCTGAATGACGTTTTCGGGCGGATTATTGGCAGGGGCGGACAATATCTTGTAGGAAAAGAGATGTTATACCCATTACGAATTGGTTTTCGGTTTTCAGAACCCGATTTCACCAGAACTTTAGATATTTCTTAATCACAAAATCCTCGACTTAGTATTACTAAGTCTCTGGTTTTGTTCAATCGAAAAATCAAAATTTCAGGCAAACTCCTGCCCCGAAATTCCTAAAATCACTTCGTAATGGGTATATTTGATGAAGAAATCGCGTTGATTGATGAGTGCAAAACTCTTCTGGTTTGACGTAGGCTTTTGTGATCGTTTACTAAAAAGAGTAAAATATTTTGGTTCTTATCCCAATTAATCAGTTAGCTGAAGGATTAAATAATCATTTAAGATATTGAAAAGTGTGGACATCCAGTGTTTTATAGATGAGTTATGAAGACGGTGTTAAATGGTATGGATGCTAGGTTAATGCCGTTTGCCAGCCCCCGTCCGAACCGGCACAGGCGGGCGACAATCATTCTAGCGAGGACAGATGAGAATAGTAAGTTGTTTTTATTCTGACCCCATCAGCACTCTCTCCTTTTTCTTGATGAGGGGATCTTCATGCTCCTTCTATACTTCGTCACCGTTCTTCGAGCTATATCAACACCCATCTTCCCTAATTCGGCAGCGACTTCCTCATCACTGAGGGGTTTTGATTTGTTCTCGTCATTGATAATCTTAGCAAGTTTTTGCCTCATTGCCTCCCAGGATTCCATTGCGCCGTTTGCGTTCATAAAACCTCCGGTAAAAAAGAATTTCATATCGAAGATCCCTTGGGGCGTTTGCATGTATTTATGAGCAATAGCTCGGCTAACGGTTGATACATGGATCCCAACAACGTCGGCAACATCCTGCATTTTTAATGTTTGTAGATGGAGTATTCCTTCATCCAAGAATTTTTTTTGTAACTCTACTATTTTAACGGCGACTTTATACAGCGTGCTTTTTCGCTGTTCTATAGCATCGATAAGCCATCTTGCAGATTCTATCTTTTTACGAATATAGTTTTTTGTTTTTAAATCGCCATCTTTATTGGTTAGTACATCTTTATAAAAAGAACTTATATAAATACGGGGTAAGTTGTTATTTCCGACCAGGGTGACCTCGTACTTTTCATCAACAAAATCAACTCTTACTTCCGGTGTGATATAGGGGATCTGTTCATTATTGAAGATAGAGCCGGGTTTTGGGTTGAGTGTTTTGATGAATTCTATTACCTGTTTCACTGTTTCTAGGTTAAAGCCTGATTTCTTTGCAATTAGCTTATATTTTTTTGTTTCAACATCTTCTAAGTAATTGGAAATCAGCTCTTTTGCAGTAGTATAGTTAGCATCCCTTTGGTCCAACTGTAATAATAGACACTCCTTCAGATTTCTTGCTCCGACCCCGGGAGGTTCCATATTTTGTACAACTTTGAGAGCCTCTTTGGCGACTTCAATACTCACAGGGTTTTCTAATGATTTTGCTGCTTCTTCAAGGGAATAAGACAAATATCCACTGTCGTTAATGTTGTAAATGATGTTTTCACATATTTCGATGAGCGAATCATCTATTTCAGCCATTGATAGTTGACCAAGGAGATAATCTTGAAGCGATATTGATTTCATTGCGGTATTTTCTAAGGCATCCTGTTTTTGGTCACGTTCATCCGCAGCATTGCTCCTCCTGATATTTGTCTGTGAAAAATACTCCCTCCATTCATCAGCCATCTCTCCAAGTCTTTTGAACTCTTCCTCATATGAATCTTCTTTATTTGAATTGTCAGATTCGTCAGCTTGTGTTGAACTTTGATTATCTTTCTCTGAATCAACGACCTCTTCCAATACAGGATTATCAGCTAACTCTTGCTGTACCTGTTCTACTAAAGCCATAATGGGAAGCTGAAGGATCTCTATGGATTGGATCACCTGCGGAGCCAATTTCATCTGTTGTGAAAGCCGTGTGGATAACGAAGTTTCTATTTTCATGTTTTTTATCTCTTAATAAAATCCGGTGAACTCTTTTGCATTACTTTTCTTCCGTTCATAGCTTCCGCTATAATTGCCGAATTGGCATATTCTAAATAACTTCCAGAAGGTATACCTCTTGCGAGTTGTGAAACCTTTATCCCTAGTGGTTCTAAACATTCAAGTATATGGAAAGCGGTAACGTCTCCCTCTAGATTAGGGTTGGTTGCAATGATTACTTCGCAAATACCCTGCTCCTTGGCTCTTTTTATGAGTCTGTCTATATTAATATCGTCAGAATTTATATTTTCTAAAGGGTTTATGTGCCCGAACAAAACATGGTAAAGACCGTTGTAAAAACCTGATTTTTCGATCGTGTAGAGATCTTTGGGTTGTTCAACTACGCACACCTTATGTTTATCTCGACTTTTATCGTTACAGATTGAGCAGGGATCGATTTCTCCAATATTACAACATATAGAGCAATACTTGATACCCTTTTTAACGTCCCGTACCGCCAATGCTAGCTGCATAGCATCATCGTACGGTAACCGCAAAATATGGTGAGCCAACCTCTCCGCACTTTTTTGTCCGATTCCAGGCATCCTTCCTAATTCCTTTATCAACTTTTGTAGTGGTTGGGGATAAGAATTCATATTATATCACATCATATTTGTTAAGCCGGGAACGTTTAAGCCTCCAGTCACTTTGGACATCTCCTCTTGGTGCATCTCTTGAGAGTTTTTCAATGCCTGAGAGACTGCGGCCAAGACAAGATCTTCTAGCATCTGTACATCATCAGGATTAACAACCTCAGGGTCGATTTTTATATTCAATATTTCCTGCTTTCCGTTTGCCTGTACCGTAACCATACCACCACCGGAACTCGTTTCAATAACACGCTCCTTGAGTTCGCGTTGTACCTCTTCCATTTTCTTTTGCATGGTAACTGCCTGTTTTTGCATCTGCTTCATCATATCGCCCATGTTCCCAAAACCCTTCATTCTTTCCTCCTTATGTTAACGATTGAACCATTTAGGATATCTGTGGTTTTCTTGACTATCGGTTCATTCATTATGGCCTCTTTACTTCCCCTCTGCCCTTTGTTTGTCGGTGACTCATCTCCCGTACTCTCAGCATCCATTCTACGACCATTTTGCGATATTGTCAACCTTACTTGCACGATATTTCCCACTACGTGTTCCAAACATTTTTCAATTAACTGCTTTTCCTCCTGTTTTTCGACTCTTTTTTTATGGATGAGGTAGTTTGCAGGCAGTTCCAGGGTAGCCTCATTGCCCTTGATAGTCAAGAGTCTTGCCTCTTTTAATAAGGCCCATAGTGTCTTCTTTCTCTTCTGTATTTCCGAGAGTGCTTTATTCCAAACACTTTCAAGCGAGAGATTACGGGACATATCTCTGCCTTGGACCGATCCACGATCTTCACTTTCGCCTGCACTGTTTAATGGTGTTTCTCCAGGTAACTCATTTAAGGAGACTTCATTTTTTGCTGCTCCTGTTTCTGGTTTGGTTGCTCTGCTTTCCGGTATGGCGGTTTCTGATGTCGTTACGTTTCCGTCTATTTCGAACAGCTGTTTCATGCTCTCTATTCTGTCCAAGACGGTGTCGAGTGGTTTCAGATCTTCCATGGTTGCCAATTTAATAAACGCGACTTCCAGCAATATTTTATGATAGAGAAAGTCCTTCGTCCTATTATTTGCCTCTGATAACATCTGGATCATATACATGAATGAATCGGGTGTAAGCGATGAGGCCTGCTTTTTTAAACGGTCAGTGTCCCTTGCCGTTGTATCTATCAGGTTATGATTATCACTGGATATTGAAACGAGGAGCAAATCACGAATGTAGAAGAGTAGTTGTTCAATGAATCCTTCGACACTTTTTCCCTCATCTGAAATTTCATGCAAAATTTTTACCGCCATTTCGGGATTTTTCCCAATAAAACTGTCTATAACGTTTGTGAGATTTTCTTCGTCAACAATACCAAGGACATCGTGGACACTGCTTAAGGTGATCTTCTCATGGCAAAACGATGCAAGTTGGTCGAGAAGTGATTCGGAATCTCTCAAGCCACCTCTCGCATACTTAGCTATGGTTTGCAGTACTCCATCATCAGTCGAGATATTCTCTGTTGAACAAATCTGTGCAAGTCTATTGCTTATATCGGCAACTGATATCGTCTTAAAGTCAAATCTCTGACAACGTGATTGCACCGTATCAGGGACCCTGCTTGGAGATGTGGTAGCAAACAGGAACTTCACATGTTCCGGTGGCTCTTCAAGTGTTTTGAGGATGGCATTGAAGGCCTCTTTTGTCAACATATGCACCTCATCAATGATATAAATCTTGTACTTTCCCAAGGCGGGGCGATAGCTTACATTTTGCCGAATACTTCTCACTTCATCAATACCGCGATTTGATGCACCATCAATTTCAAGTACATCGAGGTCATTCCCATCAGTAATGCTCCTACATATTGAGCATTCCAAACATGGTTTATCTGTTGGCCCGTTCTTACAGTTAAGGGCCTTTGATAAAATCCGGGCCATTGAGGTCTTTCCTACTCCTCTTGGTCCTGCAAAGAGATACGCATGTGCGACGCGATTTGTCTGGAGTGCATGTACTAATGTTGTGACAATATGTTGTTGTCCTACAACTTCATGGAAGCTTTGTGGGCGATATTTTCTAGACAGTACAAGGTAAGACATTTTCAGTTGGGTGTAAGGAAAAAAGGCCGTGCACTTTTTTTCGATTTACCTCCCTTTGAATTCTCTATGCAGTTAGCTCCGGCTAGGCTACCTCACGGCACATAAGAAACCGATGCTTATGGCTGCTTGCTTCCGCACCTGACCAGGTTCACATAGTCTTATTTCCTGAGACCCGGCCTTCAATACCACTTACATAAAAAAATCAAAAGTCAGAAAAACCTCCAAAAAGCAATCGATCCTGCATAAGCGGATTGCAGGTACAAGGAACCGCTAGCTCCCCATCTAGCACGGCCAAAGTTATTGTGTGGCCAACTATTTTTAGAATATAATTGTGAGGATAATACAAGGTTTCCAAACGCCAAAGCTTTTATCCACAATAGTTACTGGCGGAGAGGGCGGGATTCGAACCCGCGAGGCAGGTTTTGCCCACCTACACGCTTTCCAAGCGTGCTCCTTCGGCCTCTCGGACACCTCTCCAAATCTTGGCGGAGAGAGAGGGATTCGAACCCCCGGTCCATCGAGATGGACAACGGTTTTCGAGACCGCCCCGTTCAACCGCTCCGGCATCTCTCCAGAAAAAATTGTTTCAAAAGCGTACGGCATTCCTCTTCCAAAACTCCAGAGAGAATAGTCAGCTGGTGATTAAAACGTGGATTATTGACTAATCCCAATACAGAGTCACAAGCTCCATACTTCTCATCCTTGGCGCCAAACACAAGATTTTTAACCCTGGCTTGGATCAATGCCCCAGTACACATTGCGCAGGGTTCCAAGGTTACATATACAGTTGTATTGCTTAGTCTCCAATTTTGCAGATGCGACGCGGCCTGCGTTATTGCGATCATCTCTGCATGTGCTGTTGGATCTAAAAGCGTCTCTCGCTGGTTGTATGCCCGTGCAATAATTTTCCCATCATATACTATTACTGATCCTACTGGAACCTCATCTTTTTCGTAAGCCTTTTTTGCCTCAGTAACAGCCTGTTGCATATAATAGTCGTGTGAACCAAATTCAGCTATCATATTTCATTTGAAATACGTAAGTATGCGCCCAGCCCGATTCGAACGGGCAACCTGCGGTTTCGTAGACCGTTACTCTATCCATTTGAGCTATGGGCGCGTGAGCCTATATATGGCCAGTGTTTGCGGCGTAACAATCTATAAATAAAGGACCTAAAAGCAATGTATTCATCTTGCAAAGAGCTGCAACGAAGTGCAGAATGTATCAATTTACTACAAAATCATGGTCATAAATTGGTCACAAAATGTCATACTAAAAAACGGCTGAAAATACACGCTTTTTCTTTTGTGCTATAGGGGGAGTGTAGCAAAGTAATTGCCAATGGGCAAGGTATTTTTAGCAGTCTTACTTTGTTGCGTCAATATTATTCATAATGGATATAAGGTCTTTATTGTTAACCTTTGTATAAATATCAAGTGAGGTGATAGCGCTTTTATGGCCAAGTAGCGCTTGAATGTGTTTGAGGTGCGCGTTACTGCTTGCCAAGATCGTCGCGAAGGTGTGGCGTAAGCTATGAATATTAAGCCCTTCCCGGTTGATCCCGGCCCTTTTAAGGCATTCATTATACCTCTTCAGTAAGTTATTTTTGAATTGTGTTCCGATTCCGGTCTTGAAGACATACCCGCCCTGCTCTTTGCTCATCTTCTTGAGTTCTGCTTTCAGTTCGGGCGTTATGGGTACCACCCTTGCGCTTGCGTCTGTCTTTGATCCCCGTACTAATATAATGTTGTTGTCGAGGTCAACGTCATTCCATAGTTGAGTTTACGAGTTCGGCGTGTCTCAAGCTGGTCGAAAGAAACGTTAACCAAATAACCGTGTATTTGACGGAGTGCACAAGCAGGTCATTTATCTCTTTTGTTGTCAAAACGCGTCGGGGTGGGCGCCTCTCTTTGAAAAACTCCATATCCGCAATGGGATTGAAGGTTATGACTTTAGTCTGTATGCCGAAATCTAACACCCTTTTAAAAAGTCCTATTGTTCGATTGAGGATCTTGGTAGATTTCCCGTCCTCAAGTCTTGCGTGTATGTATTCACTGAGCTTTTCGCGCAAAGTAGGTAATTCAACCCTTCTCATAGAGAGGATTGACTCAGCAAGTTTTGCCATTGGAAAAAAACGAGAAAGTTTGAGTGCACTGAACAAAAACCGATCGAGTGAAGATTTGAAATTAGCTATTCTCTGTGATAATTAGGGAAAGATTGAAAACCGTAGCTTTTCATTTCGTCGAGCCAGATTGGGTTAAAGGCCGCTTCGCAGGCCAAATAATGGCGAGGCCGACGGGACTCGAACCCGCAACATCCAGATCGACAGTCTGGTACTCTAACCGATTGAGCTACGGCCCCTGCGTTTAAGGGTAAAGGAATTTTAAGTCATTACCCATTTTTTCTTATTCGTATTACAATGTTTTATCACCCTCTTTATTACATCTATAAGATGGTGGGCGATATAGGACTCGAACCTATGACTTCTTGCTTGTAAGGCAAGCGCTCTAGCCAACTGAGCTAATCGCCCAATGAAAAACTACACAGAGTTTAGCATCATGAAATAGTATGTCAATAAATTTTTAAATCGGTAACTAATCCTTGACTTACAATAGAATGGAGACTATTATTATGTGCTTAATAATATTATAGTTAGTGATTGAACGAAAACTACCCGTCTACCGCGTTGCTGTAACAATTCTGTAATACTCAAGTACAATGGTATATTCCGGTTACGAAATTGTTACGCGCCTTGTACCTAGACAGTTTAGGTTCAAACACAGGGTTTCCGTTCAAGTACTCGTTATAATTTTATTGTTGTATCAAATCTAATATATGCCGATGGTGTATGTGAAAACCAAATGTTATGTTTAATTTCTTTATAAGTGTTTCCAGAAAGATATATTATGCCTAAAAAGAGAAACTTCTATAAGTTCATACTTCCCGTTTTAGTCTTTTTGGTCGTCGTTTTTGTTGTCATTTCCCGTAGCAACTCACGGAACAAAGATTTTGTGGCCGAAATCGAACATGCAGAAGAGGACCATAAATTTCGTTTAGTTGGCATAGTCTGTTCATATTTAAACAGACTGTATGTCGAGCCTGAAAGAATAGTGCCAAAAGAGATGTTGCGAGAATCGGCCTCTTGGCTTGAGAGGATTATTCCCGAAGTTCTCGTGAATATAGATGAAAAGGCGGAAGAGATAGAGATCATGATCAATGAGAATAGCGAGACGATCGATACCTCCCGAGTTAAGAGATTAAGTGATTTATATAAAACATTGAGCGATGTTTTACGTTTTGTAAACGAGCATAAGAGCGACAAGGTAAAGGCTGAGGATATCGAATATGCCGCGATCAATGGTTTACTCTCACAGCTTGATCCACACTCTATCGTCTTTCCTCCTGTAGATTTCACGGAATTTAAAATCGGAACATCCGGGAAATTTGGTGGGCTTGGCATGGTGGTTGGTATGCGGGATGGAATTTTGACGGTAATTTCTCCTATTGAGGGTACTCCAGCGTATAGGTCCAACCTTAAATCAGGGGATAAGATTATTACCATTGATGAGGACTCAACCATTAATATGTCACTGCCCGAGGCCGTGAGCAAGTTAAGGGGCGATCCTTTTACAAAGGTAATCTTAACCATTGAAAGCGGTAAATCCGGTGCAAGTAAGACCGTTACCTTGACGAGAGAGATTATAGAGATACCGACTGTGGACTCTCAATTACTCGCTGATAATGTTGGTTATGTCAAGGTGCGCAATTTTCAAGAAGATACCTCTGAGTCCCTCGATGAACAGATTGAACAATTAACTAAAGAGAGTGGTGGCTTGAAGGGGCTTATCCTTGATCTGCGCTTTAATTCCGGGGGGTTGCTGGATCAGGCAATTGCAGTATCAGACAAGTTCCTCTCTTCCGGTATCATTGTTGTAACCGTAGGTCCAATGGGTAAACACCAAGAGTTAAGAAAAGCAAAAAAGTCTTCAAAAGATTTCGTAAAATATCCTATTGTTGCAATTATTAACGCGGGGAGTGCTTCGGGAGCTGAAATCGTTGCGGGAGCCCTTAAGGATAATAACCGGGCTGTTCTGATCGGAGATCTTAGCTTTGGTAAAGGGTCTATACAGCAATTAATTGATTTATTGGATGGAGCTGCATTGAAGCTTACGATAGGGAAGTACCTTACTCCGAGTTTTACCGACATACAGTCGGTAGGTATTACACCCGATATCATGCTTTCCCAAACGCGTGTAAAGGAAGATGAGATTGTTATGTTTAATGAAGATCTCTATTCTCGTGAGAAAGATTTAAGGAAGCATCTGGATGAAAGCACCGAAACCGAATTGCCATTTGATAAAGTAAAATATCTTGTGAAAAACGATGAAGAGTCCCAGGAAGAGAAAGATGAAAACTACTATAAACTTCCAGATCTAACAGAGGATGCCCATGTTAAATTTGCAAGAACCATAATTCTCAATGCTGCGTCTTCAAAGAGAGAAGAAATATTAGAGCAGTTGAATCCGGCAGTTGAAGAGTTTAAAAAGAGTGAAATGGAAAAGATCTCTTCGGCGTTAGATTCCATTGGTGTCGATTGGTCAACCGGGGAAAAAAGCGCTCCTCCAGTTGCTACCGTTTCGCTCAATGTAAATGGGGGCGAGTTTAAGGCGGGTGAAGAGGTAAACATTGAGGTTGCTGTTACCAATACCGGTGAAGGTACTTTGTATCAGTTAAGGGGTATGACGGAATCAAAAAACCCCCTTCTCGACAAGCATGAGTTTCTTCTGGGAAAGATAGAGAAAGGTGAAAAAAAGGTCTCCTCTAAAAAGATAAAATTAGCAGAAAACATCGTGAGCAGAAAGGACGAATTTGTTGTTAAGTTCTCCGAGTTAAACGGATATGCACCTGATGACATTAAAAACACACTGTCGATTGAGGCGTTGCCGAGACCGGTTTTTGCTTACTCATATCAGATAATAGATGATGGTGAAGGTCTTCGTGGGAATGGTGACGGGATTATCCAAAAAGGAGAGGAGATAGAGCTGGTTTTATTGGTAAAGAACGTCGGGCAGGGTGCATCAGAGAAGAATATTATTGCCCTGAGAGATTTGAACCACAAAGAGGTTTTTATTAAAAAGGGTAAACTTGAGTTGGGTAAATTGCTTCCGGGAGAGTCTAAGTCTCTTAAATTAGGTCTTTCGGTACGAGAGACCCTTGATGCAGACAGTTTTTCCGTTCAAATAACCATTGCAGATACCACGTATGGATCTCGCATCTCAGACAAAATGGTCTTTCCTGTTAGTAAAAAAAACGATGTGGATTCAATAAGATCTGTTGAGAGGTTGTTGCGAGTTAATGGCGACCGTGTAGCCATATATAATGGTCTCTCTTCTGAAACCCCTGTTATCGCATATGTGAAAGAGGGGACAATGCTCACAGCAGACAAAGAGACAGAAGGGTGGTTTCGAATTGAAATGGCTGATAATCGTTTTGGCTGGATCTCTTCCGAAAGCGTAGAAGTTTCTCACATAGATTTGTCCCATCATACGATAGCTGCTTCAGAGCTCATTCTCAATAAGATACCACCTTTTGTCGATTTAGACAAAGAGACGCTCCACGAAGCGTATACAATGGACCATTTGCCAATTGCTGGTACGGTAAGGGATGATAAAAGTGTCCAGTATGTTTATATCCTGGTGAATGATGATAAGGTCTTTTATAAAAGGGGAAATGGGAGTCTTGAGAGAGATGCTTCTCAGTTAGCATTTGCCTGTGATGTTCCACTCGAAGAGGGACAAAATGTTATTTCCGTAATCGCAAGAGACGATCAGGATTTACTTTCAAGTAAATCTTTTGTTATTACGAGAAAATAGCTTGAATCAAAATATACACTATTTTTGGGGTATGTATACAGGTATTTTCTACGGTGAGCTGTCTGTTATGCAACTCCTTGCAACAGTTATTCCTTGACTTTGATCTATTGTAGAGGTATTGTATTACTCAAATTTCATTAAATTTTTTATCGATGCAAATTCTGTGATCTTGTCTATCTGTCTGGACTGGATAGAGATTTCATGGAGACCACTCTATGCTGTTTAATACTGGCAAAACGTTTAAAGAAGCGGGTAAAGATATACCGAAAGGGACCGTTTTGTTTAAGGAGGGAGACAAAGGGGATGAGATGTACTTAATCTGCTCGGGAGAGGTTAAGCTTACGAGAAAGACTCCCAATGGGGACATTGTCTTAACGGTTTTAGGTTTTGGTGAATTTTTCGGAGAGATGTCCGTTATTACCAACAAACCCAGGACGATCAGCGCTGAAACTATTACCGATTGTAGATTGAATATAATCAGCAAAAATGTGTTAGAAACACTTGTTTCAAGTAACCCTCTGGTTGCCTTGAGTATATTGAAGAAAATGATTTTTAGGATAGAAAGCGCTTATGACAAAATAGAAGAGCTTTCTGTCCAGCAGGCACATTAAGCTGGCTCTCGCTTTGCGGCCAATGAAGCAAATAGGATAGAAAAATCAACCACTCCTCATGTGCTCGTCTCATTCACAACTTCTCTATTTTGGCTGCACAGGTTTTGTAGCTGGGTATAAAACCAAGATCACCTTCAAGACTCGAACCATTTTCAGTGCCAATTGTTAACAAATTAACCGGTGCGCTTAAAAAATGAAATGGGATCCAAATTTGTTTTGGCTCTACCCTGTTCGTAATCTTTGCGCCAAGAGTTACTCCTCCCCGTTTCGATGAGACCTTCACCATATCACCCTCTTTAATGTTGGCGTTATCAGCATCCTCTCGTGAAATTTCAACAAACGCGTATGGTTGTTTTTGTGATCCTCCCCTTGAACGTAAGGTCATAGAAGCGGTATTAAAGTGGAAGAGGGTTCTTCCGGTACTGAGGGTAAATGGATAATCGGTATCCGTTTTCTCTACGGAGGGCTCTCTTGTTGTAAAAGAGAATATGGCTTTATCATGCGGGAACTTCTCTGCGTAAAGGAAATTTGTTCCCGGATGATTTTTCTCCGGACACGGCCACTGTATTCCCACCTTTTCAATCCTTTGGTAAGTGATCCCGGCTAAGTTTGGTGAAACTTTCCGTATCTCTTCCCATACGGCTTCCGGAGATAGATAATTCATTGGGTAACCCATTTCATTGGAGAGCTCGGTTATTATCTTCCAGTCAGCCTTTGCTTCTCCTGGTGGAGGAGAGGTCTTTCTAACTCGTTGGACCCTTCTCTCGATGTTTGTGAAAGATCCCTCTTTTTCAGCAAAACAGGCAGCAGGAAGCAAGACATCAGCATATTGGGCGGTGTTTGACATGAAAATATCCAAGACTATTAACAAGTCCAAGTTTTTTAACGCCTTTTTAACTCGTGTGGTGTCCGGTTCGCTCATTAAGATGTCGGAACCCATAACAAACAGTGCCTTAATCTTCCCATCATGAGCACTGTTAATCATCTCCCTGATTGTTAATCCCTCTTTTTTGGGGAGCGAGGTGTTGTAGAGTGTTTCAAATTTGTTTCGCATATTACTGTCAGTAACGGACTGGAAATCGGGGTAAAAGTGTGGCGTTGCTCCCATACTAAAGGCTCCCTGGCCGTTATTTTGACCTAGAAGGGGGTATATACCGGCACCCTCTCTACCTATGTGTCCGGTTAACAAAGCGAGGTTTGCAAGGCCCTGCACATTTTCTACGCCGGTACTCTGCTGTGTTATACCGCTACCATAAAATATTAAGGCTTTTTTTGCATTGGCATAAATCCTTGCAGCTTCACCTATCTCATTTTCCGTAACTCCCGTAAACTCTTCTAGCTCCCCAGCTTCATATGTTGAGAGCGTTTTTTTGAGGAGCTCAAACTTGCTTGTCTTCTCCTCAACAAACTTTTCATTGTACAATTTTTCTCTGATAATCACGTTAATGAACGCACCGATAAGGTAGATATCAGATCCAGGTTTAGGGTTCAGGTAGATTTGTGCAATCTTCTTGAGCCAGATATTTCGCGTGTCTATGACAATCAGGGTGGAACCATTTCTCACCGCTTTTTTGATCTCAAGCCCAATGATGGGATGTGCCTCTGTTATGTTGGCTCCGAAAACAACAATTACATCTGATGTAGCGATCTCTTCAATTGAATTTGTGGTAGTACCGTACCCCAGGGAATCTTTGAGACCTATTAACGTTGGTAGGTGACATTCCGTTTCCGATTGATCTATATTGTTCGTACCAACGACCACCCGGGCAAATTTTTGCAAAAGATAATTTTCTTCATTTGTGCAACGACCAGAGCTGATAAAGGAGATAGAATCGCTTCCATGTTTTGATTTTATATCATCAATTTTTTGAGAGATCTCCTTATAGGCATCTTCCCAGCTGGCCCTTTCGAGATTGCCATTTTTCCGAATCATCGGAACTTTAAGCCTCTCCTGATCGCTAATAAAATCGTATGCGTATCTGCCTTTTGTACAGAGGTTCCCATTATTGGGTACAACTCCAACGTCAGAGGTGATTTTGTTGATCTTTTGATCGCTGATATGAAAATCGATCTGACATCCAATGCTACAATAACCGCAGGTGGTTCTCACCTTTTTGGTTTGACAATATCGGCCCTTATTCATCGCCTTTTTATCGAGTAGGGCGCCCGTCGGACAGGTGGAAGCGCATTGTCCGCAGAGAACACAGGTGCCGTCGAGTAGCGATTCCCCAAAAGGAGTTGCTACCCACATTTGAAAACCTCTTCCACCAAACTCTATGGCGTAGTCTTGTTGCACTTCCCCACAAATCCTTACACAACGACCGCATCTTATGCATTTTGGCGTTTCACGGGAAATCACTTCATTGTGGTCGGGTATAACGCCTCCTCTTTTTTCATCGCTCCTGTACGAATCTCCCTTAACACCCATTGCATAAGCAACATTCTGAAGCTCGCAAGAGCCTGTAGCCTCACATGTCATACAATCGAGTGGGTGATCAGACAGAATATATTCTAAGACGCCTTTCCTTGTTGTCAGGACATTTTCCGAGTCGGTACAGACATCCATGCCTTCGCTTACTTTCGTTATGCACGATACCTGCAATTGTCGTGCTCCTTTCACTTCAACAAGGCATATTCTACAACCTCCATAAGGGTCTAAACGGTTGTCATGGCAGAGAGTTGGGATCCAAATGCCATTTTCTCGTGCAACTTCAAGTATCGTTTGTCCTTGGTCTGCTTCATAGATCGTATTGTTTATCGATAATTTGATTTTCTTCATCTTAAAGAAAAATCCTTTACGTATTTATTTAGTGTTAAGTTATTAGGTTTATTACGAAAGTTAAATTTTACAAAAATGAACACAGAATGCAAACAAAACATTTTTTGGTTAGCCGTGGGTAAGAGTCAGAAGAGTGAGAATCTGATTTAAATATTCAATTTAGGCGGGGGTATACACTTAGATCTCAACCGTCATTAAATCCTCAGCAACTACTATCTCACCGCCAAATTCCTCCTTGCACTGACCCAAAATATCATACTGATCACAGATTGGATAAAAATGGGTAAGTATGAGTTTTCTGCAGTGCGCTTCCCTTGCGACCCTTCCGGCAAGTGATGAGTTGAGGTGGCCTTCAACCTTAATGTGTTTTGGGTGGGAACACTCAAGCAAGAGTGCATCTGCATCTTTGGCAAGGTTAACGATATTTTTGCAGTAGTCTGTATCTCCTGAATATACCAGAGATTTTCCACTCCCGGCTTCAAATCGGTATGCAACGCTATTGTCAGTGTGTTTCACCCTCCTAGATGAGAGTTTAAAGTCATCGAAGTTTCTTGAGCGGTCAGTTAGCTCATGGATAACCAAATTGTATCCCTTTGGGTCAAGTAAATTGTTAAAATTTTTAGAGAGATTGTGATACAATTCTCTCATTCCAGTGGGGCCGATCAGGGTAAGGCTTTTCGGTTTATGACTTCCCGGTATCATAAACGCAAAGAGGAGTGAAATCATGTCTATCATATGATCTGGGTGAAAATGGGTGTAGATTGCATAATCGATATCACCAATTGTTACAGAAGATTCAGCTATCTTTCTGAGGGAGCCGGAGCCACTATCTATGAACAGATTTTTATCATTAATGCGGAGTAGATAGCCAGATGGCCCCCTCCTTGCCGTGACAATGCTGGTTCCTGAACCAAGGATGGTGAGTTTCATGTTTTTATGACACACTGCTTTGATTTCATCTCTTTTTGGTCTACGTACCTGCCTGGGTTTTACCATGACTATGGGTCAAGACAAAGAGAACAGTAGCAATTGAAGCCCTTCCTCATCAAATCTTGAAAAGGTTCTCTCTCTCTTGGCAGATTGAAGTAGCTTTAAGTGTTAATTTTTGGTCTTCTCTTAAATGGTTGGGAAACCTCAATGACATTACTCCAGCTGTTGCCCTGGGTAGATAGAGAATGCACTCCTTCAGCTTTTACTCGATAATAACGGCTTTCGCTCAGATAAGTATCTATTTTGGATGGAAATATTGGAGAAAAAACCTTATCCGTAAACCGTGTCTCCTCTCCACTATATATCTCTCTTGGAAGTTGGAAGGATTTGTTATAGCTCCTCTGTAATACATAACGAGTGGCTCCTAGAATTGACGTCCATTCCAAAACTATCTCATTTCTTATCGTTTTATAAGAAAGTATAGGGCGAGTGGAAAAGAGGTTTTTTAGCCTATCCGTTACCACATTGCTCCACGGGCTGTCGCCAAAGATCATCTGTCCCGCTTCCGCTTTTACACGGTAATAAGAATTCCCGTTAATAATGTTACTTGCGTAGTTTGAAAATAGTGGAGAAAAGGTTTTTTCCGAAAATTTTGTTTCCACACCTCGGTATATTTCTATCGGTTTTGAGAAAGATTTGTCATCGCTTTTTTGGAGTAAATAGCCTACGGCACCTACAACTGGCGTCCACTTTAAGTAACAGGTCCCAAGGACATTGTTTATCTCAAGTGTTGGTGAATAAAGGGGAGTTCTCTCCTGGTTCCACAACCAGCGTGTGCCCCGGGGGTCAAGTTGAACTTTGGGGAAATAATCGGTCATCGACTTGACAAAACTGCGCTCTTTTTGAGGGGTAGGTTTAATTTTTGCGTTGGGAGGAATTTTAAGAAAACGTTTTCTCAGTTTCTCCATAGCCGCCTCAAAGTAATTTTCCGGAACGTCAACAGCATTAAAGCTACTCAACCGTTTCAAAATGCTTGGAACTTTT
Organism: Candidatus Scalinduaceae bacterium; assembly: GCA_965222815.1. Taxonomy (GTDB): domain Bacteria; phylum Planctomycetota; class Brocadiia; order Brocadiales; family Scalinduaceae; genus SCAELEC01. Next base: position 2,067,235 of record CBDCUS010000013.1, on the reverse strand, counting down.
GATTTTACCCTCTTATATTCATTGCTATCAAAACTGAAACCTTTGGCGAGTACCGGTACAATGTTCCTTTCGTGTTTGATCGCATGTTCAATCTCGCGTCTTAGCCAGTCGTTTGGGTCGGTTATTCCCTCTAAAGATCCTGGAGTAAGAATGATGAGAAAGTGGGGTCTCGCTTCTATCTGGTTGAGAATGATGGTAAAGAACACTCCGCTATCAACGTTTTCAACATCCATAAATACATCATATCCGTTCGCTCTCAAGTCAAGAAAAATACTGCGTGCGACATAGTTGCTGTTAGCACGGCGATAACTAATGAAAACTTTCTTGGTATTGTTGTTCATTTATTTCGATTTCCTATTGAGGAGCAGTTGCGGTCAACAGATTGAGGAGTAGCATCTCATAGCCCACTTTTCCATGTGTGGTCGGGATTAAAGCTCGATCTATCATCAATGAAAAGCAAAAGAGGTATACGTTCTTCATCATATTTACGATCTTTGTACTCTATGATTTTGCATCTTTTTCCTGATCTTTTCTCTCAAAGATGAGCGAAGGTACTTCTGCTACCTCGGCAAGCAAGTTTGAGTATTTAATAAGGACACTTCGAATTTCGTTCAGGACCTGTCGTAACTCTTCGTGTTTTTCCCACCGCTTTTCGTAATCTAAAGGGGGAAGAGAATCGGTTCTTTGATTCTCGTAATTTAAAAGTAACGGATGCCACTTCGCGAGGTTCGGACGTAGCACAACATTTAAGATTACCACCGCTATATAACCAAAAGATAAATTGTCTTTACCCTTTGGTTGGGCTACAGTTGGTCCATACTTTCGGAGAATTTTTCTTGTCGTTTCAAAAAGAGAGTAGAGTGAATTGAGTGCTTCACGGAGCATGCCCTCATCAGGCTTTAGTTCTACAACAGAAATTCTTGTGACAAGTTCAACATACATCTCCCAACTCGCCTTTTTCTCATCCTCATCAGGTGCCCAATTTCCCTCCACACCACCAATATATGGTAACTTCAAGTTGACCTTTACACTCGTAAGTTTTACCATGGTCTTTTGCTCTGCATCTTCAAGTAACTCTTTGAACTTTATGGGGTAAAGAAAATTAGCACAAAAACCTTGAGATTCCAAGCTTTTTTTGAGACCCTTATCATGTACAGGGATCTTATTTCTGAAGATTTGGCTTAAGCTGGCTGTTTGTATAGAGCCATGCCTTTCCATTTATTTAGCCGGGGAGATATGAACCTTATTCTTCTTTATAAAAGTGACTTTGTTGAAGGTGAAAGACGGGTACACATTCGGGGTGACCGTCACAAACATATCCTGAATGTAAATAAATCGTCAGTTGGAGCTGAATTGCGTGTAGGATTACTAGGTGGGAATATCGGGAGAGGGAGGATCACCTCTATCGACGGGGACATGGTTGAAATGGAGGTCGTTCTCAACCAGAATCCACCTGCACCACTTTCCGTTACCCTTCTCCTTGCAATGATGCGACCAAGGGTTCTTAAGCGTGTACTTGTCCAGGTAAGCGCTCTGGGGGTCAAGAGGATTGTGTTGATTAACTCCTACCGTGTAGAGAAGAGCTTCTGGAAGAGTCCAATTTTGAAGAGAGACAATCTGAACAGGTATCTTATTGCGGGGCTTGCACAGGGGCAGGACACTATTGTCCCAAAGGTTTCTATTCGACCGTTGTTTAAACCATTTGTTGAAGATGAATTGCCTTGTATTATAAAGGGGACGCACCCCTTTGTTGCCCATCCGTATGCCTCAAAACGGTGTCCTTATAATATTGGTGCTCCTATAACGCTTGCAGTTGGACCCGAAGGAGGGTTTATCGCATATGAAGTCAACAAATTGGTCGAATGCGGATTTGCAGCCGTTCATCTGGGTGAGCGGACCCTAACCGTTGAAAGCGCTATTTCGGGTTTGGTTTCAAGATTATCTTGAGCTGTTCGATTTAAGAGAAAACAGAAAAGTAGTCTGCACATCGAATTTCAAAATACTATAGCTATTCTCAATCAATGGATTTGCACATAACACAAAGCCTTTGGGTAATTTTGTCTCCCCTTACCAATCTACGAGCATCGACTGAGCGATCTCTTTTGCCTTTTCTCTTCCATAGAGCACTTCAACTAATGTTAAGGAGAATTCCATCGCGGTTCCCGGAGCACGGCTTGTGATGCAGTTGCCATCCACGACTACCCGTGAGTCAACCGCTTCACTGTTTTCAAGGAAGCCGGTAAAGCTTGGATACGCGGTTGCCTTTCGTTTATCTAAAAGGCCGTGATACTGAAAGACCACCGCAGGTGAGGCGCATATGGCAGCATACAGTTTTTGTTCCTGTTGTTGACGCTTCAATAACTGCACCAACTCTTTCGAATCGCGTAGATGTTCCGCTCCCGGCATGCCTCCTGGTAAGGCAATAAGGTCAAACGTATCTTTCACGCACTCGGACAATAACTGGTCGGCGACAAATTTCATGCCTCTCGATCCTGTAACCTGTAGTGTGCCGACCGACGCGACGGTAACGGCGGCATCGGCACGTCTCAAAACATCGACAATACAAGCTGTTTCAATCTCCTCGCTCCCATCTGCAATAGGAACCAGTACATTTTTTGACATGAGCTATCCTCCCGATATAACTCCATCCTTCATAGTATAAAAAGTGGTTTCCAGCGAGTTTCTTTCAGCGAGGTATGTTTCGTAAAGAGAAGAGAATTTGATCCGCTCCTCAACGACATGAGAATAGACTCCCAAAAGTCCGAGCAAGAGTTCGCACACTTCTCTTACCGCATAGCCTGATCCACCATTGGCACAGATGTAATCGCATAAACCTTTTTTTCTGACATACTCTTCAAAAAGGGGGCTACCTGTTCTCTTCACCAAAAACCTCAATCCGCAGGTTTGGGCGATTGAAAGGTCAAGAACATCGTCAAACACAAAAACTACCTGTTTTCTGTTGATTCCAAATCTGCTTTCAATGTGTTCAAGGGCTTTCACTTTATTCAGCAGTCCATAATATACGAGATGGAAATGCTCTCTCTCTGAGAGCTGGAACGCAGACTGGTTATTCATCGCAGTGATGATTCCAAAGAGGGGAATCTCCTTAAATTTCAGCCAATGGCCAAATCTCATGAGATTTGAACCCATCGCGTCGGGTTCAGCAAAGGTACTTTTGATCCCGTCACCCTTGATCCCGGGATTAAAAACACCATCCCAATCAAAAAGATAGGCTTTTATGTTCAAAAGTTTTTCTGCGATTTCTGTAACAGGTGTGAGTAAAACCCCTCCACATTGTGAAAAGAGTGTTTCAATATCTTCGATTGTCTGGGGCTCCATCTGGATAATTCCCTTATCGTAAGGTCCCGATTGTCATATTCTTTCTCACGCTTCGGTAGCCTATCTTATGTGAGAGTCCGTGGAATATGCAAGGATAGATGAATCGTTATCAAAATTCAAGTTTTTTCCAACATTGTCCGGTTAGGTTTTCCGAGTGTCATTTATTATCCCAAAGCTGTCATTCCCGCATGTTTTTAGCGGGAATCTAGGACACGAACAAACCTCTGGATACCCGACAAAAGCGTTCAGGTGTGACAAAAGTCACCCTTGCTAAAACCTAACCGGACACTACTGAGTTTTTTTATAGAAGATACTTTTTTTCAAAGAGATGAGAGAGTTGCATGGGTTGTAATTTTAAACACAATGTTGAAAATTTATACGTCGCAACCCTGTTTTAAGCGTAAAATTAAACAACAAAAAGACGCTATATCAAGATAATTACTATTTAATTTATGAGTGTGAAAGAGGTTACAGTTTGGGGGCCACTGTTTGGCTTAATATTTGCGTTTAGCCTATCATTCTAGAGAAAATTTTTTCTTAAGAGTCCAAACACATCACACTTTGCACTAATGTTTTAATTGAATATGACTGGAGAGCATGCTGACTTTTATAGGGCTAATCCTATTACTCACGAGAGGAAAAAAATAGCATGAGACTGTCAGAACAGATCGGACTGATACTTGGTATTGTAATACTCGTCCTTATAGGTGTCTTGGTTAGTACAAGAATATCGGTAAAAGAGGGGCAAATGGTACCATTAGTTGTCTCTTCAGAAAAGAGTCGTATGAGAATTCAAGATTTGCCGATCAGACCGAGAAGATCAATAGATGGAAAGGAGGTATCATCCGTTAATTCGGTGAAGGAAATTATCCATAAGATTGCGTTGAACGAAAACCTCTCAAAAATATCTACGAAGTATTATGGAGATGCAACAAAATGGGGAAATATCTATGATGCGAACAAAAACACTATTAAAGATCCCAATTCCCTGCAAGTGGGTCAAGAAATCTTAATACCGAATATTTCTACCTAAGAGAAGTGAAAAAATGATTAACACGGTAAATACTCCAAACACTATGACAGAAACTTTTATATCTCTCTCTTCCTTTAGATCAGTGAGAAGGCATTGTATCTATTGTTTTTTTCTCCTCTCTTTTGTATTGATGCTCTGCGTGATAGGGGTCTTTTGTCCAAAAAGAACAACTGCTGAGCTATTTGACGACCTCTTACTGTTGCCCTCTTTTGAAACTACCCCAGATGAAATAGAGGCTGCTGTCATTTTCACTCTGGCAAAATTAGATTGGGATGTTCAACGTTTAAAAAAGTGCTCTCACGGCCTGCTCACTTTTCAAAATACCTTAGGAAGGATCGATGATATTAACTACGAGATTTCAAAACTGAAAGGTCGAATGTCTGTAATTAAGAAGACATCGACCCATACCGAATTACAGCATAAGGCGAAAGAGATGCTCAACATTATCAATACCTGGGTCATAAACTTTGAAACAGGAAAAGAGATATATGATATAGTGAAACAATATTCACAATCGGAGCAGGCATTTATGCTCCAGGGAGAAGAGAGGAGACTACTTGATGAGATAATTCGAGAGTTTAAGCGAATGGGATTTCACTTAGACGATATTCAATTAGAAGAGCTGAAAAGATTGAAAGCTGATGTTTATCACCTCAGTCAAGAGATTATTTCGAATATTAACCAGGCTGGAGATGAAGTAATTGAAATTGAAAAAACCGCAGTTGCAGATATAGATCCTGAGATCTTAAAATCTATTCAAAGGAAAAATGGAAAATATCTGGTTCATAAGGGCAACCGTGAAGAGTGTATGGCATTTATAAGAAATTCACCCAGCGAGGATTTACGGAAACGGCTATTTTGCGCCTATCGAGAAAGGGCCCGAGAAAAGAATATAGACCTGGAAATCGAGGTTTTAAAAAAACGAACAAAGATTGCAAACCTGCTTGGTTATCTGTCATGGGCTGATTACAAAATTGAGGGGGAGATGGCCAAAAATACTGAAACGGTCATCAAATTTGAAGAGAACTTATTGAAGAGAACCGAAGTAAAGTTTCAAAAAGAGATTGAAGAGTTACGTAAAATAAAGATTGCAGAGACGGGTAATGAAGATGCAACAATTAACTCATGGGATATCCCCTATTTTCAAAAAAAATACATTCAAACCCATTTCAATGTAAATTATGATGCATTAAAGGAGTATTTCGAATATGAAAATACCCTTGCCGGGATGATTGCGTGCTTTGAACAGGTATTTCACTTAAAAATTAAGCACATTCAGGAGATTCCCTATAAGTGGCATCCAACCCTTCAGCTCTTAAAAGTATCCGATTCATTAACGGGAAAACCTCTCGGTTATCTTTACCTTGATATGTTTTCTAGAGAAGGGAAATATAACACTTTCAGTCATCATTCCCTTGTCAAGGGTAAGCTCTTAAAAAACGGGAAATACCGGCGGCCGGTAGGGGTGCTCGTTTGCAATTTTCCCGCTCCATCGAGAAATGTACCCACTCTTTTGTCATGGGGCAGCGTAAAGACTCTCTTTCATGAATTTGGCCATGGTCTGCATGGTATTTTAACCGAATCCAGATTTTTTAAGTTTTCTGGTACAGCGGTTCCACGTGATTTTGTAGAGGTACCTTCCCAGATGCTTGAATATTTTATTTCCGACAAGGGGGTTCTCGACACCTTTGCAAAACATTACCAAAACGCTGAGGAGAAAATTTCTCAAGAGACGTTAGACAATATCCTCAAGGCTGAACAGTCAACATTTGGTCAGCGATATCGAGTGCAAATAATGTTGGGGATGTTAGATCTAAAATTATCTATGCTGGAGAAAGAGACAGATTTTGAGAATTTTGATCTAGTTGGTTTTACCAATACCATTATCAAAAACATCTATCTTCCCTATCCCGAGGGGAGCAGCTTTATTACCAATTTTAAACACCCATTTATCGGATATGATGGGAGATACTATGGATATGCTTGGGCTGATAGCTTAGCTGCCGATATGGCATCTCTCTTTAAAACATCAGAAGGAGGATTTTTAAATCCAACAATTGGATTACGACTTCGACAGGAAGTGTACGAAAAGGGTTCAAGCCGTGACGTGATTGAATCAGTTAGGGGTTTCCTGGGAAGGGAGTCCAATCTCACTGCTTTTAATAAGAGATTTGGTATTTAGTCTCTTAACAAAAATATGTTGACCAATCCCTACTCCAAACATGCAGGGACAAGCTTTGGCAAAATACTTATTGATAGTTTTTCAGGTTGTCTATTAAGCACCAAATAATAAATAAATTCCAACCAGCCCGACGAGCATTTTGGCGTGTGCAAAAATCTAAATTTCTTTACCCTGTTAAATCCTTTAGGGTGATGTTATTACAACAACTATCTAAAGTCATAATTTTTCTTACGGCAAATTAAAAACTAAGTATATATTTAACAGGGCGAGAAACTGATTCTGGTCATTCGGGCATTGTAATTTATCTTCACTTTTTCGTGCTCTTTTTTAAAGCAAAGGCCTTTATCTCTTCACCGCTTAAGCCCTCATCCTCCAGGTAGAAGTTGTCTTGAAACATCCACCAATCTCTGCCCCTCTCTTGATCTTCCATTACTTTCACCGGTTCATCGCTTTGTAATTGTAACAGCCTGTTATACTTTGATTTCGACAGCCCTTTTTTCGTGACTCTTTTACCGGAACAGAACTGATATTTTACAAAGAGGGTACTACTCTCAATGAACTTACCACTTTTGTCTTTTCTGACCATATCCCACATACTCCTCAATTACGATTTATACTCCTACTTGGTAACATTACTATTTGAAGCCTCGTATTGTAGTTATCGGTAGCTCTTTGTCCATTATATTTATAAGATACATTGTCTTTGCAGATGATCTCCGGTGATTTTTATGGGGGCAAGAAAACAGTGTATCCCCCCTTTCGTAGCTACTCTTCATACTCATATTCCCTCTTGCACCTTCTCATCATGCGCCCATTCCACGACTCTTGGTAACGGTTACAATTGTCAATAATCTGTGGCATGCAACTCAAAATATCTTTACCTACCGTGCATGTCCACTCTAATTTTTCTTGCGTATAAGAATTATCAACAATCCATTGTTTATCAATATAATCCATCATCCAAGGTCTTTCATCGGGAATTTCTCCCGCTATTTTCCCTATGATACATTTGGAATAGAGAACTAGCCGGACGAACCAAACAGGTAGATGAATTGGATCTTTATTGCCATCATAGTTACGTACCAATGGATAGAGATCTGTGTGCAGGACTGTTTCGGATCCACATGCAAGGAACCACTCACAATTGTCAAGATGGTCATTTCGAATGACAACTTTTTTTACAAGTTCTACAATGTCATCTCTGTGTACATAGGGGAAACCGGTATTGCCTTTCCCCGGTATAACCCTCCCCATCCAGCTTCTCTGACTCCAGTGCTTAATCAGGATATATAAAGGTGGCAGTTCACACCATTCACTAAAAACAGCACCAATTCTCACTATTGCAACAGGTAAAACAGAAGATGCCTCAATGAGCATTTCTTCATTAGTTATCTTAGACCGTGCATAGGGTAAATTGCTCTTCGACCCGCTTTTTTCTTTTAAGGTTTGATATTTAGCAGCTTCACTCAGCACAGATAGGGTACTTGCAAATATCAATCGTTTACATTGAAATTTGCTGCACAGGTCTATTATATTCCGAGTCCCTTGAATATTGGTATCTTGATATTCGACAGAGTAATCTTTTTCAAAGTGCCAGAAAACGGCCAAATGGAGAACAAAATCTATTTTTCCGTATCTTCTAAAAACCTTCTCAAAAATCTTTTCAATCGACTTTTTATGAGTTATATCACTCAGAATCCAATGTACTTTTGGGGTTTTTGAGCGTAATACACCATTCGGCTTCCTCCTATCGATTGCAATAATTCGATAGCTGTCTGCAAGTTCGATGGTGAGTGCAGACCCGAGGAAACCGGCAGCTCCTGTTATAAGAACAACTTCCATATCCTCTATCTCAACCGATCAGTTTAACGAATTCTTTTAAAAGCTCCGGTTCCGGTAGCTCTCTACATTATTACAATTCAGTATCTCTCAGGCTTTCACTCAACTAGGTTGACGACAACCTTATCCAGCATCTCAACCAGAAATGATAGCTTTATGAAAAAAGAGAGAAAAAATGAGTGGTAATAATGAGAGGCACAAATTTCCTACATTTTTTGCAGAGTACATAATTTTATATCAAAAAGATGGCTCCGGTTTGGGTATGCCTTCAATCAGACTTTTACCCGAGTGTGTGGGAATTATCCTGGTCAATTGAAAGCCCCCAGAATCCAATAAAGTTCGATACTCCTCCTCGGTGCGCTCTTGCCCTCCAGAGACCATAAGCATGGTTAAATCCAAGTGGACGGTATAGGGAGCATTATCTACGAATTCAGGCATTAACCACTCAATAAGCAGGAGCTTTCCCCTCTTACCCATTGCCTTGTGACAGTTTTTTAGAATAGAGAGACAGTTGGCTTCATCCCAATCGTGAATAATAGACTTCAGAATATAGAGGTTTCCACCCTCTGGTATTGAATCAAAAAAGTCTCCGGCTACAACATTGCAGCGGTTGAAAAGGCCCTCCTTTTCAATGAACTCCTCAGCTCCTTGCATAGCAGAAGGCAAATCAAAGAGAACGCCACTTATTTCCGAATTCTTTTTTAGAATCGATGCTAAAAGTGCACCGTATCCACCGCCGACGTCTACTACTGTTTTGAAGGGAGCAAAATCATAGGCGGCGAGAACCGATTCCGACATAGTGACGGTATTTTTGACCATGACTTTGTTAAAAATCTCACCGATCTCCGGATGCTCTGTTAGGTACTGAAATATTCCTATACCGAAATAATGATCAAATCCGGTTACACCTGTTTTAACGGTATTGTATATCGCACTCCATGAAGGACTAAGGATCTCGCCAACAAAAAGAGCCTCTTCTTTCAAAGAATCATGTATATCAGAACGGAGACATTTTCCAAGTGAAGTAAGGTGGAAAAGCTTATCTTCTTTTTGAATAACCAGACCACACAAAACAAATCCTCTCATGATACGGTGTAACGCCTGAGCATGTGCTCCAGAAGAACTCACTATCTCACCTATGCTCTTTGGCCCAGTCGCAAGTAAGTCTGCAATGCCCAACTTGGCCGCAAGGTAAATCAGTTGAGAGTTCCTATATCCTTGAATCATCTTCGAAACCATTTCGTAAGGTGATTGTGGTTGTTCGCTGTTCATCACTCCCCTCCTAAGATATCAGCTTTGTAACGGTGGACGGTTTTCATTACACCTCTTTTGTCATACCTAATAGGAAACTCATTAACGGTGCATACGTCATGATAAACCACTATGTCAATCATTCGTTAGAGTTGAGGGTTAATGGTATAGGGAAAAAAACACTTGAATTTTATGAGTATTTTACTATACTCATAACATCTCTAAAAGCATTTTCCTCTCATCCCTCTTTTTTTCGCATATATGGTTTGGAGTATCTCCAGCGGTAGGTATAGTACTTTATGTGGAAGAACTGGTTCTTGATCTCTTTTCTTAATTCCCGCGTTTATCTATTTTGATAACGGTAAGTGCAATAAAAAAAAGAAATAAGTGATTGAACGAGGGACAAACAAATTGTGGTATGTTGATTTGGCGTAAGTGGTAAAAAATCTAAACCATGCGAATTAAAAAAGTGTTTGCGTGCGATTTTTTACACACTCGTGTAAAAAAATCTTCTGTGTCCACCCCGTAATCAACAATTATTAAACTCCCTCTTGAAGAATGTTGTCTTCATTCAGAGTCAGTTTGGATGGATGGCCTGAAAATGAGATACCCGCCCGGCTAATACCGTTTGACGGCCCCCGTCCGAACCGGCATGGGCGGGCGACAATCATACTGGCGGGGAGGACGAGCAGGGATACAAGTTGTACTCCCTGAACCCTCATCAGATACTCGCTTGAGATAGAGGATTAACGCCTGCATCTTCATGTATACATTAGTGAGAAAGGAACCATTGGTGAAAAAATGAACACTTATTCGGAAGCCGTACAAAGAGGTGACTACAACCAGTATTCGGGTAATCTCTTCGGTAAACACGACAACGTCCGGACATACTGGGAAGATCAGCTTACCAGATTTATCTTACGCCCCTATTTATCCAAACTGGTAACAATAAGGCAAAACCAGTCAAAAAAGTTGAGAATCCTCGATATGGGGTGTGGTTCAGGCCAGGGATATGAGCTTATTACAAAAACAGACAAACGGGACATGGACTTAGGATTGCTGCATGACCGTATTCTACCCGAGGAGGATATTGAAGTCTATTTGGGCATGGACTTGTGTCAGGAGATGGTCGACAAGGGGAATGAGATATTTGCTGAAAATCCTGACATCAAATTCAGACAGGCAGATCTGAGGGAAAGCCTGGGTTCTGTTCAAGAAGAGAGGCCCTTTGATATTTATTTCTCATCTTATGCATCAATGTCTCATCTTGAAAGGCCCCATTTAGCACAACTCTTGAAGGATATCTGTCATCACAGCAGTAATGAGGGCCTGGTAATTTTTGACTTTCTTGGACGATATTCAATCGAATGGCCGGGTTATTGGAACGTTGAAACAGAAGAGGAAAAAACGCGCGACTATTCCATGAGCTATCTGCTTAACGGATTTGAACAGGAATCAGAGGTTGAACATTTTCCCGTTAGATTCTGGTCAGGCGAAGAGATAGAGGATCTGGTTCAAGAGGTGTCTCATGAAACAAAGTGCCAGATTGAGATAGTAAAAAAGTTTGACCGTTCTATCTTAGTAGGTCGGCATACAGATACCCGTCAATATAACCCCATACTCAAACCTGTTCGGAGGATTGTTAACCGTTTACTTGAGAATTATATGCGGACAGACCTTTCAGAGTTGATGATTGATTCTGCTATAGTCCCAGCCCACCCCGAGGTAAGCCCCTTTCTCTATGAACTTATCAATAGCTGGAATATTTTGGTAGATTTCTGCCAGAAAAGATTGGAAGGAAAAATGTCATTCTTGGAGCTGGAAGATTGGCCGGAATACTCATCCCATCTGCAGTATACGTTAATAAGTATTGACAGGATCATTTCAGACATTGGGTGGATGCAGTATGGTGAGCCAAGGGCTAACATCATTGAGCCACAGTTGGGGTACGCATTACGAAGCCTTGAAATTAATTTGCAGAGAGGAATCGGGTGCGGGCATGGTCTCGTTGCAATTTTTAAAATTACAAAATAGCTTTTAACTGTAGTTGTTTTTTGTTGTAATCATTCGTATCGACTATGGATCTTATCTCTTTCCGTCCTTTACTCGTAGTTTGGTTTATCTCTAATTTTTCTTTACTCCAAAATCACATCTCTGTTATACTTCACTATTAGTATCTTTGAAAGAGTTTATACCTAAACGTTTGGGGAGGTATGGGAAATCTCGAATTGTAATTTATAAGGGAGGGGAAGATGGGAAAGATAATCAAGTTAGGGAAAATGTTGTTTTCGGTGCTCCTTGGTACATTTATCTCATTGGCCCTTGTGGGCTGCAATAAAGATATTAGGGAGTCTCAGATCAGCGAACAACCAGCAATGGAACAGACGACCAGTGAAGAGTCAACCGAGGAACATCACTCTTCAGAACATCCATCTAGCGATCATCCTCACTAATGTCTGGGTTTTTGAGGGTTGAGGGATATATGTTGAGTCTTAAATGGCCAAAGAGTCTATTGGCCGTAATCGTAATCTGTACCCTGTTTGTCTCTTCTTGTGTAACTTTTAATACCCCATTAGATACTTCTGACTCGGTACCCAACGTAGTAACACCGGATATCCAGGCAGGTATCGAGAAGCACATCGAAGAGCAGGTTCGTTTGGGTGGTGGATATTTTATTCTGCCCTTTAGAGGGGAGAACCTTCGGCTTAAGCTGGTTCGTGTCCACACTGAATACCTGTCGAACCTTGGGCCACGTCGCCATTTTGCCTGTGTTGATTTAGCAAGTCCCGATGGCGATGTTTATGACGTTGATTTCTTTCTAAAGGGTGATCCGGGTGCAATGACCGTTACGGAAACTACGGTTCATAAGCTCAATGGCCAACCATACTATGTGTGGGAACAGAAGCGAAACAGAACGTGGCGTCGTATCAAGACAGAGAAGGGTTCGGAGCGCCTGCTTGGTGTTATTACCGGCCATGATGAGTTTGAGTTTCTCTATCGGGTGACATTGCCCCAGATTGATGATATAGCCCGAATGTGGATTCCGCTACCATCCACTGACCCATTTCAGACGGTCAAAATCAAATCCATACATATTCCAGGTGAACACAAGGTTTTAGAGGATCGAAAGTATGGAAACAAAGTTTTTTTCGTGAGATTGGATCCGAAAGACAGTGGTAAAGACATTGAGATTCGTTTTCTGATACACCGTCGCGAGAAGAGTGTTTATCCAGACCGGGAAATTGAATCTAGAAAATTCCTCAATCCGGAACGCCTTGTGCCAATGAACGAAACATTTCGTGAAATAGCTCAGAAGGTTGTTAAGGGAAAGAAGGGAGATCTGGTGCAAGCCAGAGCCCTCTATGACCACGTTATTGACCGCATGCGCTACATGAAGTATGGCTCCGGGTGGGGGAAAGGTGATGCCGTCTATGCATGTGACGTGCGTACCGGTAACTGTACAGATTTTCACTCCTATTTCATTGCACTGTCAAGGGCCGTTGGTATCCCTGCTCGTTTTGCCATCGGTGTGGCAATTCCTTCTGAGAGGAATGAGGGCGGGATAGATGGCTATCATTGCTGGGCAGAGTTCTACACAAGCGGTAAATGGTGGCCCGTTGATATTAGTGAGGGAGACAAGTGTTCCCGCTTGGCTACCTATTTCTTCGGCCGCCACCCGGCAAACCGCTTGGAATTAAGCCGCGGCCGTGACCTCGTACTTGAACCTGGTCCCGTTTCGGGACCGATCAATTTCCTCGCCTACCCGGTGCTGGAGATAGGCGGCAAACTGGCAAAGGTGGAAGTCAAGTTTTCCTTCAATCGAATTATTAGTCGGAAGCAGCAGGACGCTTGATATTAGTGATCCCAAAAAAAAGAGCATTCGAAAATAGACAATAACTCTAAAAAACGAATCCCCAAAAAATAGTTTATCGTTTTTTGCTGAAGATTTGCCTCTCTGATTTTTTGTCAAACGTTTCCCACAAATTTTATATGAAAACACCGAAAGTACGTGAATCGTTTGTGCGTTACTGGCACAAAAATGTGTTTATTACGTTAATCCTCTTGGTTGTTTGGGCTGCTGTTGGGTTGGGTTGCGGTGTGATGATAGCTGACCAGCTTAATCAATACAACTTGATCGGTACAGGGTTCCCATTAGGTTTCTGGTTTGCGCACCAGGGCAGCATCATTGTATTCGTTTTGCTGATTCTCTTATACGCGGTTTTCATGAACAGGTTTGACGCACAGCATCATGACGAATTGAAAGAGATAGAGAGGAAAGGAAAAATTTGATATCGTGAGTCTGAAATCTTGGATATTCCTCTTTGTCGCTCTTTCCTTCACTCTATACCTCTCTATTGCCTGGTTCAGCCGGGTGCGCGACACAAAAGGGTTTTATGTTGCCGGCCGTGGAGTACCGTCCATTGCAAACGGTATGGCAACGGCTGCAGATTGGATGAGTGCGGCATCCTTTATATCGATGGCCGGTCTTATCTCCGTTATGGGATATGCAGGAGGTGTATACCTGATGGGTTGGACGGGTGGGTATGTCCTGCTTGCCTTGTTGATAGCTCCCTACCTTCGCAAGTTCGGCCATTATACCGTACCAGACTTCGTTGGAGATCGTTTCGAATCAAAGCTGGCTCGCCTTGTGGCAGTTGTTTGTGCTGTTTTTGTAAGTTTTACGTATGTTGCTGGGCAGATGCGTGGAGTAGGTGTTGTCTTTAGCAGATTTCTCGAAGTAGACGTAAACATTGGTGTTGTTATTGGTATGGCAATTGTTTTTGTCTATGCCACTCTTGGTGGCATGAAGGGTATCACATGGACGCAGGTAGCCCAGTATTGGGTATTGATAACCGCCTTTCTCGTTCCCGCAATTGCCATCAGTCTGAAACTTACGGGTACGCCGCTTCCGCAAATAGGTTTTGGAGGTACACTCAACCCTGACATTACTCCCGGTGAGACTATTACGCTCCTTGACAAACTCAACCAGATCCACGTTGATCTGGGTTTTGATCGGTATACTGATACTTTTGTGGGAGGTTGGGACAAGGTTAACGTATTCTGCGTCACACTGGCATTGATGGTTGGTACTGCCGGACTACCTCATGTGATCGTTCGGTTTTATACGGTAAAATCAGTTAAAGCGGCTCGATGGAGTGCCTTTTACGCACTTTTCTTTATCTCTCTCCTCTATCTCACCGCTCCTGCTACCGCGGCATTTGCCAGGTATTTCATGATCGAGAGCCTGAACGGAAAAACAGCTGAACAGTTACCGGAATGGTTCTCCAATTGGGAAAAAACTGGTTTAATATTCTGGTTAGATGATGGAGACGGTAGGGTTCGTTACTCTGCGGGAGAGGATAACGAGATCTTTCGTAACGGTAAGCTCACTACCAACAATTTAGTTGCCATTTATCAGGCACATGAGAAATGGATACATACAGATGGTGCAGAGGGTGAAGATGGACGATCAATATTGCGGCAAAAAGGGCTTTCCGGCCCGGACAGAGATATTATTGTACTCGCCACACCTGAGATGGCAGAGTTATCAAATTGGATTATTGCGCTGATAGCTGCTGGAGGTTTGGCCGCGGCATTATCAACGGCAAGCGGGTTGCTCCTGGTAATTTCCTCAAGTGTTGCCCATGATCTCTACTATCGTCTCATCAATCCTCAAGCCTCTGAAACTAAAAGGTTGTTTGTGGGGCGTGCGGTTATTGGTCTTGCAGTAGTAATTGCAGGTCTTTTTGGCATATATCCTCCGGGATTTGTCAGTCAGGTGGTAGCATTCGCCTTTGGTCTCGCAGCGGCAAGTTTTTTTCCGGCTATCGTTCTCGGTATTTTCAATAAACGCGTGGGAACAGTTCCTGCGGTGTGCGGTATGATTGCGGGAATCACTTTTACTGCCTACTACATCATTGGCTGCGTATTTTTTAAAATGGAACCGTGGACCTTTGGTATGTTTCAAAAAGGCATCGATCCCCAGGGCATTGGAACGGTAGGAATGGTACTCAATTTTACGATAACGTTACTGTTAACGCCACTATTCAGTAAGCCGGGTAAAAATGCAGTGGCAATGGTTGATTCTGTTCGTGAACCAGAAGGTGTTGGCCCTGCCATTGACATTGAGGAAGCCGCTGAACATTAATCTGTATCTTTCTACAGATTTTTCTGTGCCCTTACCTTATCAACCACCTACAGATAAAATAGACCAGCGTTCCACCGAGAAGAGTTGCAGCTAATGCACGTATGAGTTTCCGAATACAGGTACTCCAAAGTTGAGTATTGAACGCACTTGTTGAGGTTGCTTTTGCGTTCTCTACCTCTTCAACGTCCTCTTTCATTTCGAATTCGCTCTCGTTCGTTTTCATAATTTTAATATTTCAGTTTTTCCACCACAGTATACGTTATTTGAGATCGCAGCCTCTATTGCAAGGCGTGCGATCTCTTCTGCACTCATGTTTTGATCGTAAAGGACATGCATCGCACCAATTGCATAATCACGGCCTATCCCAATGGCGTAATATTTTAAAAACTCCGATACACACAAATTTGAAGAAGCGTAAAAGATTCGCTTTTTAGTAGCGATTAAAAACGAAGAGTCTAGCTCACCAAATGGTGTATCACTATTGCCACTTTGGTCATTAACAAACGAGTACTCTTTATGTAAAATAGGCCACAGCTCCTTGAAAAACTGAAAAATATTCTGTTTTGTTGTTAATTTAACAGATTTTTTCCGTGACAAATAATCATCCAGAATATTTGCATAGAGACCCCACCCCGTAAAGGCGAGCATTGCGGGTCCAATGTGCCTGAGCTTTGACTCATTTAAATTGTCAATACTCAACATCTGAGAATCAAAGGACTGCAAAGTATCAGCACCGATAACTATTTCGCTGTTTTTTTTCACAACTACGGCGATAGACATGTAGACTCCATTGGATTATAGGAATGTTTGTGAAACCTGATCTACTATTATGCGGTAATATTAGAATTTTGTAACTACAAAAAGATTATACCTTTAGTGGTATTAATTACAAGCGTATGTTTTTACTAGGGAATTAATAGGTAAGGGGAAGAGGGCAGAAACTAGTTGACACTAATCCTGATACGGGTTTTTTTCTTGTATTTCTCAAAAGATCATTTATTTTCATTATTTATGTCTATTTGAAAATATGGGAATAACGAGTTAATATTGAAAAAAATTCCCTCTATTTTGAAGTGGCAAACCAGCCTGCAATTCTGATAATGAAAGATTTTTCGGAAATGGGTATTAAAT
Organism: Candidatus Scalinduaceae bacterium; assembly: GCA_965222815.1. Lineage (GTDB taxonomy): Bacteria > Planctomycetota > Brocadiia > Brocadiales > Scalinduaceae > SCAELEC01. The sequence continues at coordinate 2,050,312 of CBDCUS010000013.1, read as the reverse complement.
TATGAAAACAGTGATTTGTGCTGCAACCAAATTTGAGCTCCGGGGAGTATTTCCCTCTCTTACATCGACCGAAATTGAAAATGCGGTTAATGGCTTTGAAAAGGGAGGCTTCTATTTTTTGGAAACCGGGATTGGGGCGTTGAATACGTATGCTTCACTGGTACAGTTTCATTTGCATAAGCCAGTGGAGAGGGTGCTGCAGATTGGTATTGCAGGTGCGTATACGGTTGCAAGGGAAGAGGTGAGGATGCCGGGTGTTCCGGTGATTGTCAGGAGAGAGGTTCTGGCCGATTTAGGTTCCGAAGATTCGGACTCTTTTCTCAGCTTGGAAGATTTGGAATTAGGGGAAATTGAATATTATGAGAGCGAATGCCTGGCTGCTTTTGACGATTTGTTTGGGGGAACGCTGAATACCCTTCCCCTCGTTTCCGGTGCGACCGTTAACACTGCCACCGGTTCGGCAACAACCGGTGCTCTTCGTCCGAAAAAGTATGGTATTGAAGTGGAGTCTATGGAGGGTGCAGGAGCGTTGAAGTTTGGAAAAGACTTTGGGGTGCCGGTATTGGAGGTTCGAAGTATTTCCAATATAGCTACTACTCGGGATAAGGGGAGTTGGGATATTGATGGTGCGTTAGAGTCGTTAAGGGAACTGTTTGGAGTTTTATTGTGAAATTGAAGATGGGGATTTCGCCGTGCCCCAATGATACCTTTATCTTTCATGCACTATTGCATCGGTTGATAGATGTTGGATTGTTGGAGTTTGAGGTAACCTTTGCCGATGTTCAGAGTTTGAATGAGGCTGCTCAGACCGGTAAATTTGATGTTGTAAAAATATCTTACGGGAATCTCTGGAATGTGAAGGATAGGTATGCCCTTTTGTATTCTGGTGGTGCCATGGGATATGGATGCGGTCCACTTCTACTCTCTACAAAATCAGATCGTCTTGATCCTGATATTCCGGTAGGTGTTCCGGGGGAAAACACGACGGCAAATGCCCTCCTTCGGTATTGGGCTGAGCGTGAAGGGGTAACTTTTAGAGCGGAGTATGGCTATTTTGATGTACTGTACCGAGATTTGTTAAACGGAGAGAGGGTACAGGGTCTGGTGATTCACGAGAATCGATTTACCTATGAGAAGGACGGGTTATATCTTATCCGTGACCTGGGTGAGTATTGGGAGAAAAGGACTCACGCTCCAATCCCGCTGGGGGGAATAGTGATTCGCAGAGAGTTGGGGCCCGATGTGGCGAAGAGGGTAGATGGTCTGATACGTCAGAGTGTTGAATTTGCCTGGAGCAATCCCGAAAAGTCAACGGATTTTATTTGTGAACATGCACAGGAGACCGAAAAGAGTGTTGTCGCATCTCATATAGCGATGTACGTGAATAGTTTTTCTGCGCACATAGGGGAGCGTGGAGAGGCAGCGGTAAGGAGGCTACAGCAGTTGATTGCACCCAAACTTGTTGGTGATAAATCATATTTTGCTTATGAGTGTTGACCTAACCGTGGCAGTTTTCGTTTATCAACAGAGTCCTGTTCATGTACTAAATATGTTAATATGAATAAGTTGTTTCCCATAATTAATGGTATTAAAGTAGATTTGGAATCTTTGGTTTCAATCAGCCATATGTGTGATCCCAGGAGTTGTGTCGGGAAAGATAGCTGTTGTGCCCACTATGAAATTTGTCTTGAAAGAGGAGAGGTGGGGAAGGTGATTCGTCATATGCCCGAAGCGGCTAAATACGCTCCCCATTTAAAAGAGAGTGATTCATATAAAAATGTTTTTGAGGAGATAGAGGATAATCTTGTTACCATAGACACAGATGGAGACGATCGTTGTTTTTTTGCCTGGCGGAATCATAAAGGAGAAACCTTGTGTTCGTTGCATAGTCAGGCGATAGAATCAGGTCTCTCCTTTTACGGAGCAAAACCAAATGCGTGTTGTCTCTGGCCGCTGGCTATCTGTGATGGAAGGCCTATGATCCTCTCTGTTCAGGATGATGCATTTAAGTTCGTTTGTAATAGAAAAAGGAGATCAAAGAGAGTGTCCCTCGATAGGGGGATTGCCTCGATTATTAAGAACGTATATGGTGAAAACGTGTTGAGAGGGATTAATCAGGCCCTCTCTAAAATGTAGCTCTAGTATTCCTAAGGGGCAATGTTTTCATATGTGAGTTACTCTTTTTTACCCTGCCCTATTACCTTAGGCTTGCATGTTAAACATTTACCGGGTACAATAAGCTATGCAGTTAAATCATACAGGTATTATTAATAGGAGTGAAGAAGAGGCCCTACGGTTTTATCAAGACTTTTTAGGTCTTGAAAAGACTAGAGAGATGGTTTTATCTCCGGAGCTTTCAGAGCAACTGTTTTCACTGTTTCAAGAGATTAAGGTTTTGGTGTTTGAAAAGTCCGGGATGAAACTTGAGGTATTCATTTCTGATTTTCAGTTAGGACACCCCAATTTCACCCATTTTGGTATTGTGGTAGAAAATCTTCCCGAAATCAGAGAAAAGGCGAAACAGTCAGATGTAGATGTGATTATTGGTAAACATAAGGAGAAGACCGTTTACTTCCTTAAAGATTTTTCAGGAAACTTAATTGAGATAAAACAGGCAGTGTGAATATTTAGCCATTTACAGCAACAAAACTACCAATATGTTATCGATGTTTCGTTAGTTGTTGAATTTGTTGTGCTAAAACGAGTGTTCGATATTCAACAGGAGACGTTCATTATTCGTTATTTTTCAAATATGAATATAGAATTATGAATGATAACTTCTTACTTTTTTTTGATCGGAAATTATCTCCTTATATATTAACCTGTTTTACCACGCCCTCGGTGTATTAAAGGAAATTAGATAATTTCATTGCTTGACTGAAACCCTCAAGTTGAACTAAAAATGCACAGATACAAGTTGCGCTGATCTCTAACCGGAGCGTACTCAAGTACGTGAGGATTACTGAATTATTACAGCAACGCAGTAGGTGGGTAGTTTTCGTTCAACTTGCATTGAAAATAGTTCTCATATGTCTCACTTTTACACTCCGAAACGCAGCAGAAACATTTTTGACCCGAAAGATGAGAAATCATTTAAACTGAGTCGTTCAAAGATTGATCTCTTTTTGGAGTGTCCGCGATGCTTCTATATTGACCGCAGACTTGGGGTTGGCAGGGTACCCGGTTTTCCTTTCAATCTAAATAGCGCGGTTGATACCCTGCTGAAAAAGGAGTTTGACCATTATCGGGCTCACAATCAAAACCATCCACTTCTTGAAAAGTATCGAATTGATGCAAGACCGGTATCTCATAAAGAGCTTGACGCGTGGAGACAAAACTTTGTCGGGATTCAATATCTTCACCTCCCCACAAACCTCACCATTTTTGGAGCTATCGACGACTTATGGATCAATTCTCAAGAAGAGTACATTGTTGTCGATTATAAGGCAACGTCGAAGAAAGAGAAGATTACCAATGTAAATCTTGGTTGGCAGATTGGTTATAGGAGACAGATGGAGGTGTATCAGTGGTTATTAAGGAGGAACGGATACACCGTTTCTCATATCGGCTATTTTGTCTACTGTAATGGCAAGACAAATAGAGAGATGTTTAACGGAAAACTTGAGTTTGATATCACCATAATCCCTTACAAAGGGAATGACTCCTGGGTTGAAGAAACTATCAGAGAAATTCACTCCTGCCTTATGGATAATCAAGTTCCCGATGCAGATGATGATTGCGACTTTTGTGCATATCGGTCTGCAATTGATAAGGTGTGCGTATGCAATTAAAAGATGCTACGCGATTTCAATTCAAGACACTCCGCCTTTTACCTCCTCTCTCTCTTCGAATTCGGGATGGGCTGCCCCGCCTTGTTCTGGACCGATTACCTGATCATAAGCAATACTCCGAACCAGGTTGGTTAAAGATAGAGGATGGAGAGGGAGTGATGCTCAGCTGGGGATTTGTAGATATCGAGAATAACGCGGTCCATCTGGTTTCGAGGAGTGAAGACGACCCCATGACGGATATCGTATCCCGTTTTGAGAAGGCGATCAAGAGACGGGATGTTCTGGAAATCTTAAAGGGAGAGGTGATTCGTCTTGTCAATGGTACCGGAGATAATCTTTCTGGATTTACTCTCGACTCTTATGGTGACTCACTGGTCCTCTCGGTGGAGAGTGAACCTCTGGTCCATTGTCTGAGCAACGAGACTCTTGCGTTTTTAAGGCCCAAGCAGATCGTTCTGAAGGTCCGCGGTAAAGGACGTGCGTTTAAAGGTAAAATTTTACAGCACGCTTGGTATGGAAAACCCGGGGAAGATAAGATCTCTGCTCAGGAAAGTGGCATCAGCTATCTAGTCCAACCTATGGGCAGTTTGGACACGGGGCTCTTTTTTGATCTGAGAGGGGTAAGAAGAGAGTTTGCAGCGCATACGCAGGGAAAGAGCGTTTTAAATCTTTTCTCCTACACGGGGGCATTCAGTCTTGCAGCTGCACTGAAAGGGGCACGTCTAGTTGTTTCGGTAGACACATCGGCTGGCTGTCAGCAGTGGGCACGGGAAAATTTTCGACTCAATAACCTCAATCCCAAAGAGGAGAGGTTTCGGTTTATTAAAGATAATGTCTTTTATTACCTTGATAAATTGATAAAGCGTTCTCAAACGTTTGAACGAATAGTTCTTGATCCACCCGCCCGCTCTATGGCGGGCACAGGACGCTTCTTTCTGAAGAGCGATCTTCACAAACTCGTCTCGTCATGTCTGAGGCTTTTGCCACCGAAAGGATGCCTCCTTGTTACCGATAATACCCTGCAGGGTACTAAGGAGAAACTTGCTCAGAGGATTAAAAAGGGATCTGAGGCAAGTAACATCCCCTGCTCGATTGTTAAGATATTTGAACCTGAACCGGACTTTCCTGTTCATCCGCTCTGGCCGAAGGGGGCAGGCGTCATAGCGATGGAAGTAGAGCGTGGATGAACGAAAACTACCCATCTACTGCGTTGCTGTAATAATTCAGTAATCCTCACGTACTTGAGTACGCTCCGGTTACGGAATTATTACGCGCCTTGTACCTGGGCTGTTTTCGTTCATCCACGGGGTTTTTATTCATGGATTAAAGGTTCGAGAAAAATAACTCTTCAATCTGTTGTATTTAGGGCCCAGGAAAGAATAACTTGTTGTTCTTTCCTGGGCCCTAAGCTTCAGTGAGTAAAGATCGGACAAATTTGGTCTGAATAATTAAATACCGGATGATCGAGAATGTAAAGTTCGCGGAACCTGAATTGCTTTATTTTAAGGAGGAGAGATGGATATAGATACAGCGATTAAAATAGTAAAAGAGTACGGTAAAATACTGGAAGAGGACCCTATCAAAAATATTCAGGGTCGTCTTCTGTCTACATTACCATACGATAAGGATACAGTAAAAGAGGCGATAAAAGTTGATCTAACCTATGTTGGCACCACTGAACCAAGAGATGAAAAATTGTTTAGAAGCTTACAACTCAGTTTTTTGCAACTCGCCAGTTTTGTTCCGGATAAATCGGTAATACCCTTTAACCTGAATGCTGCTCTCGATTCAAACGAAGTGTGCCACAAATATCAAAAATACCTTATTGAGTGTGAAAAGATTAACAAAAATATTATGGAACAAACGAGTCAGTTAGTCGCTGAACTGGATGCGTTTTGCCAAGATAATGGCTTATAAGAGTGGGTGTTATTTTGTTTTAACGCAGAGGAGCAGAGGTCGCAGAGAAAAACAAAGTTTGTTGTAGGGATTCAAAAGTATTAATTTCTCCTCTTACTCCGCGCCTCTGCGTTAAGGTAATGTAGTCTAAAATCATCAGTTTAAACACAACGAAACTAACATTTCCAAACTATGACGATGGAGTAGTAGTTTTGGAGGTCTAAGCGGCGAATGATATCATGAATCCTGGTGTCACACCAAAGTCCCGTAAATTTATTATGTTTCACAAACCGAAAGGTGTAATAGTTACCCTCTCTGATGAGAAGAGTCGTAAGACTGTTTATGATATACTTCCCCGATTTCTCCTTGAAGATAAGTGGCGACCTATTGGTCGACTCGATCGAGATTCGAGAGGACTGCTTCTATTTACTCAAAAAGGTGAGTTGCTCAATCGCCTTACGCTTCCCGGTCACTATGCAAAGATGTATGAGGTTTGGATTCGAGGAAGAATCACGAAAGGGCAACTGAGGCAGGCACGGGAGGGTGTGGAAACACCAATAGGAATTTTAAAGGTGAAAAGTTCGGAAATCATAGGTTATGCAGGACCGAAAACCCGTCTGTTAGTAGAGCTCTTAGAGGGAAAGAACCGACACATTAGGCGTATCTTTGGCGCCTTGCACGACCCGCAACATCATACTCCGTTAAAGGTGCTCGATTTAAAACGGATTCAAATCGGTACCGTCAAACTTGACATCCCCTCATCTCGCTGGCGTTTCCTTACGCATCAGGAAGAGGGTTCTTTACTTAAATGCAAAAGGTAAAATAAACAATTATTACCATCTTTTACTGACTTTTATAGTGCTGACGTTGAGAATAAAGGGCTTTCCTTGTCGGCACGAGATCCTCTGGCTATTCAATTTTGTCCCATTCTAATGGTTCTCTATTAGGGACCTTACTCAATACTTTGTCAAAATCGGCTATTTTTCCTTTCTTTGCTCTGGCCTTTAAATAGTCAACCGTTAGTATAGCTGATAGTTTTTCACCAGCAGCAGAACTTATAAACTGATTTATGGACACGCCATCCTTTTTTGCTATTTCCTGGATCTTTCGGTGTAATGAATCTGGTAATCTTACGGTAATTGCGCTCATAATTAATACTCCCTTCTTTTTAAATATTCCCGAGGTAATATTGCTTCTATACCAAACTTTTCTATTCCCTCAAAATCGCGAATGTTGTGTGTTATGATTATACATGATTGCGACGCTACAGCCGCTTCAAGAACTAGATCATCTTTGGGGTCTTTGAGAAACGGCCTCCATAGAAAAAACACTTCCTGGAAAGTTGCTCTTTTACAAAAGAAATCAAGGAAACCTGTTATTTCTCTTTCGCTTATGACATCTGATAACGGAGGTCTTCTTAGGATATCTGAGTATTCTTCGTATAGAGATACTGTTAAAACCGGATTTACTTTTTTATTCCTGACATCTTTTAAAATTTGATATGATGCTCCTTTGTTAGAATATAAGCCTGCATAAAGAATATTGGAATCTAATACAATTGACATAGTTATATATGTATAACCATTAATCATGCATTTTTCAAATTATTTCTTTGTTCTTGCTTCAAAAACAAGTCATTGATAGTACAAAGAGCGACTAGAAAATCCAGCCTAAAATACTGAGTAATTCAACGACGAAGCTACTGCCAAGATACTCAGACTAAATGCTATCACACCAAGCCAGATACGCAACTTTGAAAAGTTTACTACCCTATTGTTACGGTTGCAGGTAATGGGACTGCGGGATATGGGGGTGACGGTGGCCCTGCAACCCTGGCCACCATTCGTTTTTCCAGAGGGGTGGCTCTTGACGCTTCATCCAACCTTCTTGTTACGGATATGGCCAATCACCGTATTCGCAAGATTGCAACACCTTCTGCCCTGGCCGGGCTTGCGGTGAATGGTGACATCCCATTTTCTGAGGAAAACGGTCTGGCACATATCATGTCCAGTACAGGGCTCCATAAGGCCACCTATGACGCGAACACGTCGGTTATGCTCCGTGAGTTCGGATATGATCCGGACAACAATCTGATCTCCCTTACCGATCAATTTGGCAATACGACTACAATCCAGAGGGACGGCAGTGGCCTACCAACAGCCATTGTTTCACCTGATGGTGTTACATCGGGGCTGACGATAGATGCCAACAATCACCTTACCCGGATCACCTATCCCAATGGGAGCTTTTACGACTTTGAGTACACATCTGACGGCCTCATGACGGCCGAGGTTGAGCCGGAAGGGAACCGATTTGAACACCTATTTGATGCGAATGGTAAGTTGACCGATTCAACCGATGAAGAGGGAGGACATTGGCAATTGAGCAGGAGTGCATTTGCCAATGGCGATATTTTGACAGAGGTGCTCACGGGAGAGGGAAACCGCACCTCATACCTGGATCACACCTACTCTACCGATGCTTACACATCAACTATCACCGGTCCCACAGGTGCAGAGACTCTGTTTAATAGATCTGCTGATGGATTACGGGTGACCAAGTCACTTCCCTGTGGCATGGACCTTGAACTTACCTATGGAGTAGAGTCTGAATATAAATACAGATATCTCAAGGAAACCATAAGGACTTCACCGGCAGGACTGGTGCAGACAACCATAAACAGTAGGACCTATGTAGACACCGACATTGATGATGTGCCTGATCTCATAACGGATACCGTTACCGCAAATGGAAAGGATTGGACATCAGCAGATAACACCCTGACCGGGATGATTACCAATACGTTCCCCCTTGGCAGAGTAACGACAGCCGAATATAACACGACAAATCTCCTCACCGAGGAGACAGGAGTTACGGGGCTGCTTCCCACAACGTTCAGCTATGATGCCAGAGGAAGACTCACGGGTACAACGGTTGGGACACGGACGACGACAAGGGCCTATGACGCAAACGGATACCTTGACTTTATCATTACGCCGGATAATAAGACATATGACTACACCTTTGATGTTATGGGACGACTCACACAGGAGGAGCGTCCTGAAGGTGTTTAAATAGGTTATGACTATGATGACAACGGCAATATGAGTGTGCTGGTAACCCCGAAGAGTATTAGTCACACCTTCGATTATACGGGCCATAATCTCCGTAAAGATTATACAACACCACTATACGGCAGTTACCTTTACACATATGATAAAGAGAGAAAGCTTAAGAGCGTAACGTTCCCATCAACCAACCAGATCCAGAACACCTATACCAATGGTCAGCTTACGAACACCCTCACACCGGAGAGCACAATTGACTTTACCTATGGATGTGCAATTCTTCTATCGGGGGCAAGCCTGGGTAGTGAGGCGGTAGCCTATACCTATGACGGTTCACTCCTTGAGACTGACACACGATCAGGTATCCTGAACCAGACAATCAGTTACACATACGACAGCAACCACAGAATCTCATCCATTACCTACGCAGGCAGCAGCAATGCCCTGGGCTATGATGACGATAGCCTTCTTACCTCAATTGGCAGTGTCACAATTACAAGAGATGCAGGTAATGACCTGCCTGAGTCAGTCAGCGACGGTACATTGTCACAAACCAGAAACTTCAATGGGTATGGAGAGGTTGACGACTACTCCCACGATGTAAATGGCAGCAACGTCTACGACGTAAGCCTGACAAGAGACAACGCCGGAAGGATAACAGAGAGGATAGAGGTGGTAGGAGCGGAGACAATTACGTGGGATTACGTCTACGACGATCTTGGATGGTTAACTGAGGTAAAGAAAAACAGTGTCGTAGTAGAAAGCTATGAGTATGACGCGAATGGAAATCGAACACTTGAGACAAACACCGCAAGAGGCATTACCAATAAGGTATACGACTATACGAACGAAGACCATATAATCTCAGCTGGAAGTGATCTCTATGTGTTTGACGATGACGGTTTCCTGGTAGAGAGAGTTTCAGCGGCTGGAACCACTACGTACGATTACTCCTTAAGAGGCGAACTCATCAGCGTTGACCTGACAGACGGTAGAAGCGTTACCTACGAACACGACCCGATGGGCAGAAGGGTAGCGAAAGAGATTGACGGAACCGTGGTAGAGAAATATCTCTGGCGAGACAATACCTCGCTCCTTGCGGTGTATGACGGTTCAGACAATCTTACCATGCGATTCAACTACGCTGATGGAAGGTTGCCGATTTCGATGTTGCGAGGTGGTAGTACATACTATATGATGTACGACCAGGTAGGCTCGCTCAGACTGATATCAGATTCCAGTGGAAACATAACTAAGAGAATAGACTACGACTCTTTCGGCAACATCATTAACGACACAAACCCCGGGTTTGAAATACCATTTGGATTTGCATGAGGTCTACATGACAGAGATACCGGTCTTGTTCGATTTGGAGCAAGAGACTACGATCCATTGATAGGAAGGTGGACAGCCAAAGATCACATAGACTTTGCGGGTGGTGATGTTAATCTGTATGAGTATGTCCTAAATAATCCGGTTAATTATTTTGACCCATGGGGTCTTTGGACGCTTCAGTTTGGATTTAGTCTTTCTGGTGGATATGGAATAGGAGGTACATGGGTACAAGAATGGTAATAAATTCATACTAATATTATTGGTAACTATTCAGAGAAAAATAATCTGTTAATTAATCACAGCAAAGGCATATACGAATAAAAAAAAGCGCTTGTGAACAAAGTGATGCTGAGGCCAGCCGGTACAGTGTATGAAAGAGTTAAATATTCCCCTTAACTGTTACTATACTAAGACCGGAGCCTTAGATTAAGGCTGTTTTTAAGGGTCTTAAGGATCTCCTCCTGACAAACATCTACTTCATCGTTTCGGAGTGTTCTATCGTTTGCTCTGAATATCAACCGAAAGGCGATGCTCTTTTTGCCCTGTCCGATCTGTTTACCCCTGTACATATCAAAAAATTCAACCTCTTTCAAATGATCCATTTTTAAAGAGTTAATAGTCCCCCTTATTTCAGCCCACGTTACACCTTCATCGGCTATAACGGCTAAGTCTCTCACTATGGTTGGAAATGCGGATGTTTTGTGGTAAGAGTTTTCGAGTGTTGTCCTATCTACCAGGAGTGTAAAATCTAACTCAGTGATGCACGGGGTACTCCTGAGGTCATAATGTTGAATCATCTCTCTGCTTACTTCTCCGATATATCCTAAGAGATCTCCTCCCAGTTTGAGTTGGGCCGATCTTTCGGGATGAAACAGGCCGGACTGGAAGGGGTGAGATTCGAGCGTCTGGTTAATGTTTAGTTGGTGGAGTATTGTTTCTATCACACCCTTTAACGGGAGATATCCTTCCTCGCCGAGGATAGTGAGGCACTCCTTTTCATCAGGAAGTTCACCGTTTTTCTTTCCCAGGTATATCTTCGATAATTCATAGATAGGGGTCGTTTCTGTGCCGTGATTCTGGTTGTGCTGCTTCACCTTGACAAGGTTGAGAATTATTGTCTTTCTGAGCAGATCTTCGTCGTGTCTTATTGGGTTCATTATCCGGATACTGCTCATATCAGACCAGAGATCGGTATGGTGCTCTTGTGTGTTGTCCACGATAGAGTCTGTGACAACTTCGTTATATCCCATTCCCGAGAGAGCCCTCTTCACTTTTTCTACAACCCTATCGAACCGATTTTCCGGGTTTAGTTTCACTCCGATATTGCTCGTTTCCGGTATGTTCTCATATCCATGGATCCTGGCTATCTCCTCAATCAGGTCAATCTCACGATATACATCTCCCCGAAAACTTGGGACGCGAACCTCAAGGCTCTCCTCTTTTTGAGATATGATCGTAAAACATAAACGTTCAAGGATCTCTCCCATTTCAATTTTGTCAAGGTTAATTCCCAACAGGCTATGAAGTTTGCCGGTTCTCAGGGTAACCTCTCTCTCGCTCTGCCGGATGCAGTTTAAATCAATTGCGCCTTCTAGAATCTCTCCTCCTGCTATTTCCTGTATCATCTTTGCCGCTCTCCTAGATGCCCAATCAACACATTCGGGATCTACATGGCGTTCGAAACGGAAAGAGGAATCGGTCTTAATTCCTAATTTTCTGGATGATTGTCTCACATTTCTTGGCTCAAAGAATGCGCTTTCCAGGAGGATATTTTTTGTCGTCTCCGTAACTTCGGTTCCTTTTCCTCCCATGATACCTGCTATGGCAACCGGTCTCTTTGAATCTGCAATTACCAGTACATCAGATGTAAAGGTACATTGAGTGCCATCAATTGCCTCAAGGGTTTCTCCTTGGGAGGCGTGTCTTACAACGATCCTCTTGTCCTCTAATTTGTCAAAGTCAAAGGCGTGTAGTGGTTGACCCGATTCCATCAAGACATAATTGGTGATATCTACGACGTTGTTGACAGGGCGCAAACCAATGGCTTGTAATCGCCTTTGAAGCCACTCAGGTGAAGGGCCTATGGTTATGTCTTTAATGATCCGTGCGGTATACCGGGAACAGAGGTCCTCTTCTTCATTCACAACACTTGTTACCTGCTCTATGTTTTCAGCTATCGTAGGGTATCCGACATCCGGGATAAGAAGTTCGCCACGAACAATCACAGCAACCTCCCGTGCGATACCCATAATGCCCAGGCAATCTGGCCTGTTGGAAGTGACCTCGACGTCTAGACAAAAATCATCGCCTATAGGTGTTGAGGTATCAACGACCAGTCCTACATTTGTTAATCCTTCCGACAACTCCTTTACTGAAAGGGTATGGTTACAATACTCTTTTAGCCAGTGGTAACTTATTTTCATGGGTTTCAGAATTGTGATAAAAATCTTAAATCATTTTCAAAGAAGAGGCGGATGTCATCTATTCCGTATCTCAGCATCGTAAGCCTTTCTACACCCATACCAAAGGCGAAGCCAGTATATTTTTCCGCATCGTATCCAACGGCTTCAAAGACATTTGGGTCTACCATACCGGCACCTAAAACTTCAACCCACCCACTGTGTGAACAGACGCTGCAACCCTTCGCATTGCATATGGAACAGGAGATATCAACTTCTGCACTCGGTTCTGTAAAGGGAAAGAATGAAGGGCGGAATCTCATTTTGATATCTTGACCAAAGTATATTTTTGAAAATGAGGTAAGGGCAAACTTTAAATCCCGAAAGCTCACTCCTTCATCTACCATCAAACCTTCTATCTGGTGGAACATAGAGGCGTGGCGAGCGTCAACCGTATCCGGACGATACACCTTTCCCGGTGCAATCATCCTTATTGGCGGTCTCTTTTTTTTCATGGTCCTTATCTGTACGGTTGAAGTCTGACTCCTTAAGAGAAGTTTATTATCCAGATAAAAAGTATCAAAGTCCTCTCTTGACGGGTGGTCCTGGGGGACATTCAAGGCGTCAAAATTATAATATTCTTGCTCCACTTCAGGTCCATATTCAACGGTAAAACCAAGTTTGCTGAATATGCTCTTGATCTCATTGATCGTTTGTGTAATGGGATGCGTATGCCCATACGATTGCCGTTTGCCCGGTAATGATAAATCAAAAAGTTCTTTCACTCCTTGCGTCTTATCCTTGAGATTCGGTGTCGCTGTTAAGGTGGTGGAAGAGGTGCTGAATCTGTTTGTCGCTACTTCTATCTCCTCACTGATCTCCCGTTTGAGCTCATTAGCCATCTTCCCAATGATCGATTTCTCTTCAGGAGACAAGCCGGGAATCGCTTTCATTATCTCCTTCATTACCCCTTTTCGACCTAGGTAGCGGACCCTAACATCTTCAATTTCATTGAGTGCTTTTGCCTTCGCTAAGTCTGCCTTTGCCTGGTTTCCTAACGCGATCAATCTGTCCTGCATCATATAATCTATCTTAAGCCTCTCTGTTGTCAGTAATCTTAACGAAACTAATGAAACGAAAAAAATTTCACACGATGGTAGAGGGTGAGGGTTCAGGAAAAAATAACGAGGCACTCTTACCCGACCGAACGTACCGTTCGACACGTGCTGGTATCTCATTTTCAGGTCATCTTCGTTCTCTCTTCACTCGCTGAATCCTCAGGGTAGCTCTGGCTACGCCACAGGTTCAACTCGTTCGGATCGTCAAATTAGATCGAAAACTGAGTGCCCGCCCAGTTTATGCCTTTTGGACGGGTATGACAATGCACAAGTTGTCTTTTCCTGAACCCTAAGTCACCGAAAATGTGATTTTCAAATCGAGGATTAGTTGTTGTGGAATTCGGGAAAAACCGTAATTGAGTGATATACCCGGAATAAATAGTTATCACTCCGGGTTTATATATGCTGCTTTGAAAGTTCAACTAATTCATCAAATGCAGACGGATCATTAACGGCTGTCTCTGCCAAAATTTTCCTATCAATCTCAATATTAGCCTTTTTTAATCCGCTTATAAACCGGCTGTAATTTAATCCGCGCAGCTTAGCTGCTGCATTTATGCGTATTATCCAAAGTTTCCTAAAGTTTCTTTTTTTGCATTTTCTATCTCGGTAGGCATATGCCATTGCCCTTACATAGGTTTCACTTGCCTTTCGATAGAGATTACCTCTACTGCCCCAATATCCTTTGGTGGCTTTCAGGAGTCTTTTTCTCGCTCTTTTTTTAGCTGGGCCATTTTTTGCTCTCGGCATCCTTCTGCTTCCTTTCTTGTAACAATACTCTTTCTTGGGGCCTATGGCCCTATAATCTTATAATGATAATTGTGACTACCCTTTTCCTAAAGCACGCAATATTGTCTTCTCAAAGTTTGTTGTGACAAGTGCCTTTCTCCTCAGGCTTCTCCGCCTGTTTCCGGATTTTCCAGACATAAGGTGTCCTGCAAATGCTTTTTGCCTTTTTATTTTACCTCTCGGCGAGACCTTGACTCTTTTCTTCAGGCAACTTCGTGATTTTAATTTAGGCATTCATAGCCCCTTTCTATTTTATTGGTGATAAAATAATACTAACGCTTCGTCCTTTAGCCTTTGAGAGAGTTTCCACCTTTGCAATATCCTCCAAAGCCTTAATAAATACATCAAAAACATCTTGTGCGACCTCTTTGTGTCTCATTTCGCGTCCTCTAAACATCATGTTGATGAGGACCCTATCACTTCTCTCAACAAATTTCCTTGCTTGCTTTACCTTGGTCTGAAGATCATGCTCTCCAATCTTAGGTCTTACTCTGATCTCTTTTAGCTGAACCGTGTGTGTCTTTTTGTGTGTTTTTTTGTTCTGCTTATATTTATATTTGCCGTAATTTAAGATACGGCAAACTGGAGGATTGGAATCTGGCGACACCTCAACTAAATCTAAACCTAATTCTTGTGCTTTACTAAGAGCTTCCTCTTTTTTTACGATACCTAGTTGGGTACCTTTTTCATCAATAAGCCTGACTGTTTTCGCAAAAATCCGTTGATTTATCCTCGTAAACCTTGAAATATATCATCCCCCCATTCTTAAAAAAAACAAAATATATTCAACAATTGATATATAGCTACACCGTCAAGTGAAACTACACTTTATCTCTTACCTCACTTTCAACACGTACGATGAATTGTGAAAGTGGAACTGCGCCCTCATTCCCCCTCTTTCGACTTCTCACTGATACCGCTTTCTCTGCAACCTCCTTTTCACCAACAATAAGGAGGTAAGGAATCTTCTCAAGCGTGCCCTCCCTGATCTTAAGTCCGATTTTTGCACTTTTGGTATCAATATCCGTACGGATACCTGCTTGAGAGAGGTGTTTTTTTACGTCGAAACCGTAGTCGTTGAAATTGTCAGTTAGGGGAAGCACTCTCACCTGAATTGGTGCCAACCAGAGAGGGAAATCTCCAGAGTAATGTTCTATCAAGCATCCAAGAAATCGTTCCATTGCCCCAATAACAGTCCGGTGTACCATCACCACCTTATGTTGTATACCATCAGAGCCAATATAATTTACATCAAATCTTTCAGGAAGATTAAAGTCGACCTGAATAGTCGGTCCTTGCCATCCACGCCCCAGGGCATCCTTAGTCTTTATGTCAATTGCCGGACCATAAAATTTTGCCTCATCTTCCATCCTCGCAAAAGGCAACTGCTTTTTATTGAGAGCGGCCGTCAACGCCTCCTCTGCAAGAATCCAATTTTCATTTTTCCCAATGTATTTTTCCTCATTTCCTCTACCTCTGACAGCAAGTTCAATCTCATATTGGTCAAAGCCAAAGCAGTTAAGCATAAAAAGGGCTAAATCTAATACACCTTCAATCTCATTCTGTAGCTGGTCGGGTCTGCAAAAAATATGGGCATCATCCTGCGTAAACCCCCGTACTCGCAACAAACCATGTAAAACCCCTGATCTCTCGTAACGGTAAACGGTTCCCAGCTCTCCCCATCTCAGAGGTAGATCACGATAGCTGCGCAAACTTGATTTATACATCAAAATTGCAAACGGACAGTTCATCGGCCGCAACATATACTCCTGCCCCTCAACTTCTATGGGAGAAAACATGCTATCTTTATAAAAATCGAGGTGTCCACTCGTTTTCCAGAGATCTATTTTTGCAATGTGTGGGCTGTAAAGTATGTCGTAACCGCGGGCGTAATGTTCATTTCTCCAAAAAGTCTCTATTACATTTCTGATTGCAGCTCCTTTTGGGTGCCAAAAAACGAGTCCGGGACCACCTTTATCGTGAAAACTGTACAGATCTAACGCAGTACCGATTTTTCTATGGTCACGTTTCTTTATCTCCTCTAACACCTTCAGATGTTTTTCTAACGACCTCTTGTTTGTGAATACTGTGCCATAGATCCTCTGGAGCATAGGATTGGTCTCTTTTCCTCTCCAATACGCCCCGGCAACACTGAGGAGTTTAAATGACCCGATCTTCTTCGTGCTTGACACATGGGGGCCTTTACAGAGATCAATAAAATCACCCTGCTTATAAAAAGAGACATTTTCGTCTTCCAGCCCTTTGATGAGCTCAACTTTATAAGACTGGTTTGATTTCTCCATCCTCTCGATAGCGGTGCTGCGTGGCTCTTCCAATCTGCAGAATGGTAAATTTTCCTCCACAATTTTTACCATCTCCTCTTCGATCTTCTCAAGGTCTTCTTGGGATAGTGTCTTTTCCAAATCAAAGTCGTAATAGAAACCATCTTTTATGGAGGGGCCGATTCCCAATTTGACATGCGGAAAGAGTCGGGTGACTGCTTGGGCCATAAGGTGTGCCGTACTATGGCGAAGGATTTCCAAACCCTCGGCGGAATTTGCCATTACCAGATCCAGGGTTGTGTCAGATTCGATTGGAAAATCGAGGTCTACAATTCTGCTATTTAACTTACCTGCTATTGGAGACTCACGATTCTTAAAAGCTTCATCACACGATACATCTCTAACGGTAACATTTTTTTGAAAACTTTTCTCTATACCACCTGGTAATTTTATCTTTACCATTGACCGCTCTATTATATAATTGATACTCGTAATAAAATATTATGGTATTTTTACATGATTTTCTTTGCTATTTCAAGGAAAATTGATGGAGTGATGAGGCTGTTCAGCATATTAATGTTAAAAGTAACCGTTTATTGGTCTATTTATATCATATAGAGATGTGAAAGGAGACACATGGGGCAAAAGGGTGCAAAAGATTACACACAATATCAGAAAAAGGTTATCAAGGGGTATTATGATAACAAAGATGTTCGTCTCATACAGAAAATGGGAGAGTTAGTTTCAGGATTATATCTGGAAACCAGTGAAAAAAAGAGTGAATCTGGGTGGAAGAGGATCAGAAAAATGCTTCTCGATTTACAGGTACATCCAAATGAGGTAGACTTCTTGACAAAAGATAAAAATCTTGCAAAGGTTTCCAAAAAATTGGGAGAGCTTTATTGACAGGGGCTTATGTCAATAGGACAAACAGGCGTGAAATGAAGAGAGTTGGAAGACTGATATCGTGAAAATTGCAATTACGGGTTTATCCGGTTTTTTAGGCAGCTTTGTGGCTGCGAAGTTGTATCAGAGGGGTGATCAGGTTCGGGCACTCGTACGCAGCACAAGTAATGTTGGACACCTTAAATGCTACGAGGAGAAGTTTACGTATCTGCAGGGAGACCTTACCGATAGGACAAGTATAGGTGATCTAGTTAAAGATGTTGACATCGTTATTCATATGGCTTATCAAAGAGATGGTACCAGTTTTCGTGATGCTGCCAATCGTGATTGTGAGAGATTCCTGGAGGCAAATCTCCTGGGTAGTCTTGAGCTGCTCAGGGTCTCAAAAGAGAGGGGAGTAAAGCAGTTTATATTTATAAGCTCCTGTGCAGTATATGGATACATTTTTCCTGGGGCAAAATTAGACGAGCGACACCCTCTGCTCCCCGAATCGGACTATGGTGCCTACAAGGCGTCGGTGGAAGCATTTTGTCATGCGCAATATATGACAAAGGTCATGGATATCACTATTTTTAGACCTGTTGGTATTTATGGTGTAAATCCTCATGTGTCACATTCTCGATGGTATGGATTAATCAGGGATATCAAAGGCGGTGCTGATCTAGAAGTCTCGGGGGGTGGTAAAATAGTGCATGGGAAAGATGTGGCGGAGGCCATCTATTTAGCAGTCGACAACAAGGGGGCATCGGGAAAGGTCTATAATTTGGTGGATATTTATATGGATAATTTGAGTATCGCTCAAATGGCTGCTCAAATGTGCGCGAGCAAATCGAAAATTAGGGGAACACCGAAAAAGCCAATCAACACAATGGAAAACGGTCAATCAAAAATGTTGGGCGTCAGTTACGTGGGTAGATCTGGATTAAGAGGCTACATCCAAGAGCTGTTAGATCGTATATGAAGTAATTTCAATTTTCTATACGTATTAAGAGAAAAGCTTTTATGAGCCTTTATTGAATTGGATTGCGTAATCCACAAACTCATCCTCCTTGATTCCATGTAATTTTGCCTCAAAAGATCTCTGTGTTCCCCCGTCCAAGTTTAAGATATAAAAATCGTTACTCGACAAGACAGCGCCTTTGTCATTGAAAACACTTATTTTGAAAAGTGCATATCGGTAGCTTCTGGTTGACTTATTAATTACATCCCCCCTAAAAATAGTATCGTTATAGTGGTTATTGTAGGTGACGTTTGCGAATGAAAAATCACCTATCGGTTGTTCGAAATTGTCACGATTCTTGTTGCTCTGTTGTTCCGTATTCAGGGAAAAATCCATAGAGGGTTTTTCTTTGAAAAGATACTTTTCTTCAAAAGAGATGAGTCTTTTCTCTAAAGCCAATATCCTGAATGATAGATCGGAGATTGTTTTTTCGAGTGAGTTTAGCTTGTCGAGTATCAGTGTTGATTCTTCAGGTGCTCCAAATAAAAGAGAAGCGTGAAGGGTGCAAAGTATAAGTACAAAAAAGGTTGTTTTCATAAGTGGCGGTGCCTCCAAAAAAGTGTTATTTTTTTTATTGTAAGGTACTTGTGCGAAAATGCAAATTGAAAAGTGAGAAATTGAATGGATTTTCTTTGATTGAGAAATATCACATGGGTCCCTTTTTTTGCTACGCTCGGTCAAGGTGTGTTTCCTGGTACCCAGTGCTGGCTCGTTTCCCTCGTAACTCATTTTTAGATGGTTCGATCACTATTTTTACTTTATACGAGAGATAATTTTTTAATTGGGTAACGATAAAGCTGCTGAAATTTGTTTAAAATTACTACGCGTTTTTCGCCTCAATCAGTTTTTTCTTGCAATTAATCTATTTTTTTGATAACATTCCGCCTCGATAGCGGCCTGGAAATTCGCATTTATAAGTATTTGTCTGTAAGGTGTTTATCAATAATTCTGCCCTTCATGAAAAATGGTGGGATAGGATTTGGAGGTGACTGCACTTCTTAATTGGCATACCGGTCTAGTGAACAGGTCTTGGCTTTCAGCAGGTTCTTTTGAAAGTTTTAAAAGTTTTATCATTAATGAAAGGTATCCAATAATCTCCGTGCCTACTATGAAACAGTAGAGATGTGGACACAAGCGGAAATAACATTATAGGTATGGATCAAAAAAGACGAATTGAAACGTTGAACAACATAAAGATCTTTACGGGAAACGCAAACCCGGATCTTGCTGAAAAGGTGTGTGAGTACCTTTCGATACCTCTAGGAAAGGCAGATGTTGGGAGGTTTCCCGATGGTGAGATAGATGTCAAAGTAGAGGAAGATGTTCGTGGCGCTGATGTGTTTATTGTTCAGCCTACGAGTCCGCCCGTAAACGAAAATCTGGCAGAACTATTAATTCTGATGGATTGCTTCAAAAGAGCTTCCTCTGCAAGGATAACAGCAGTGCTACCCTATTACGGCTATGCCAGGAAAGACCGGAAAGATGAGGGGCGGGTTCCTATTACGGCTAAGCTCGTAGCAAACATAATTACGAAAGCTGGTGCGGATAGATTGCTTACTATCGACCTGCATGCGGCGCAGATACAAGGTTTTTTTGATATACCCGTAGACCATATATTTGCATTTCCCGTGCTTTCGGAATATTTTAAAAGTCTAAATCTTGAAGATCTTGTGGTGGTGTCTCCAGATGTAGGTGGGATAAAAATTGCTCGTTCCTACTCAAGAAAACTGGACATTAGGATGGCGATAGTAGACAAAAGAAGGATCGGTCCAACGGAGACGGAAGTGGGGTTTGTTATCGGTGATGTTCAAGGGAAAAACGTAATTATTATGGATGATTTGATAGCGACGGCTGGGTCTATCTGTGAGGCGGCGAAGGTACTGAAAGAGAAGGGTGTCAAGGATATCTATGTTGGTGCGACGCACGCCGTCCTCTGTGGTCCCGCTGTTGAAAGGTTGACCAATTCACCGATTAAAGAGCTTGTAGTCACCGACACGATTCCTTTGACTGCGCAAAGTAGGGCCCTTGGCAGTAAATTGAAGGTTCTCTCCGTTGCAGGTCTTGTAGGGGAGGCGATCAAGAGGATACATACGAATTCTTCGATAAGTTCGATGTTCAAGGAGCATTGATCGTATTGATTTTTTAATTATTATATTTTGACTTTTTACACTATAATTTGGATAATTTAGCGAATGGAAACACTTGCATTACAGGTTGGGATAAAAAAAGAGTTTGGTTCTCGGGTTGCACGAAAATTGAGGAGGTCCGGGTATGTACCTGCGATCTTGTATGGACATAAACAGGAAAATCTCATGCTGCAATTGAGCAAAAGAGAGTTTGTGAAAGCGCTTGATTCTGGCGCAAAAACGGTAAATCTCAAATGGGATAGTTCGGGCGAGATGGCCCTTATAAAGGATGTGCAGTTTGATACCTTTGGTAAGGAAATTTTGCATGCCGATTTTGTGAGGGTTGATCTGTCAGAGAAGATCTCAACTAAGGTGCCGATCGAGTTGTACGGGACTTCACGAGGCGTTCAAGAGGGTGGCATACTAGACCATGCAATGAAAGAGGCTGAGATTGAGTGTCTTGCCGCTGAAATTCCTGAAAACATTCGTATCAATATTGAAAACCTCGTTATAGGTAAATCGATACATGTAAAAGATGTGGAACTCCCGTCTAATGTAAAAATTTTGGGAAACCCTGATGTTATTGTTGTTTCGGTGCACTTTGCCGCTGAAGAGAAAGCGCTCTCGGAAGAAGAGCTGGCTGCCGGACCAGAAGTTATCACTGCTCGTAAGCCTGAAGAGGAGTAGGTTGGGACGTAAAGGTTGATGAAAGTTGTTGTTGGGCTTGGGAATCCGGGGGGAAAATATCTAAAAACAAGACATAACATTGGCTTTATGGTCGTTGACAAACTGGTAAAGGAGACGAGAGCCGCTCTCGTCAAAAACCGGTTTGATGCTGTAATACATGAGTGTTTGGTTAAGGGGGAGAGAGTTCTTTTTGTGCGACCACAGACATTTATGAATCTCAGTGGTGGGGCTGTGAGGAAAATTGTGAGTAAACATGGTTGTCGAGATGATGAGATCCTCGTGGTTCTTGACGATAGCGATTTGCCGTTAGGTAAGATCAGGATTCGGGAACAAGGGGGAAGTGGAGGGCACAAAGGACTAAAATCGATCATGGATTGTTTAGGCAGCAGCTCTATTCCCAGGTTAAAGATTGGTATTGGAAGTTGTCCGTCTGAATATAAAAAGGAGTTTGTTCTGTCTCCTTTTACGCAAGAAGAGGTTGAGAACGTAAAAAGCGCTTTGGATAGAGCATGCAAGGCTATTGATGTTTGGTATACAAAGGGCATAATTGATTGTATGAATATGTTTAATTAGGAGGAAATAGAAAATTGAGGTTGTATGAAGGTATGTTCATCATTAACAGTGCCGTTGCTAATACCGATTGGGATACAGCAGTGAATGAGGTGCAGGGTGTATTGAAGAATAGAGGTGCTGAGATCCTGCAGTGTGAGAAATGGGAAGAGCGGAAGTTTGCATACATAATTAAAGGGCAAAGGCGAGGTGTCTATTTGCTTGTATATTTCAATGCTCCCCCAGAGGCCATTACTTTGGTAAAAAAGGATTTGAAGCTTTCGGAGAATGTTCTGAGGTCTCTGATAATAAAGGTTGATAAGATAAAAGAGCCGCCACCAGCAGAAACAGAAATTGGTGTTGAAGCTGAAGCTTCAAAAGAAGAAACTCCTGAAAAAGAGCCTGTTTCAGTCGAATCTGATAGTGTGAATGAGTAAAATTTAAATAAGGTGTTTGATGGCAAGTCTCAATAAAGTATTTTTAATGGGAAATCTTACAAGGGATCCTGAGCTCAGGTATACGCCGAGTGGTACTGCAGTTGCCAGTTTCGGTATTGCCGTTAACAGGACATGGACGGGGCAAAATAGTGAAAAAAAAGAGGAGGTATGTTTCGTCGATATAAATGTTTTTGGACGACGCGCTGAGGTGATTAATGAGTATCTCAGCAAAGGGAGCCCCATATTTGTTGAGGGTAGGTTGCAGTTTAATCAATGGGAAACAAAAGATGGGCAAAAACGCAGCATATTGCGTGTTGTTGCAGAAAATTTTCAGTTTATTGGTAGTGGATCGGGTAAAGGTGGTGGGACAGGTACCTTCCATGAAACGGGAGAGAGTGATCAGTCTTCAGGTGGTCTCGCGGATTTAAGCGATGAGGAGATACCGTTTTAGGCCACACTTGTTATTTACAAACAGGAGAGTCATGCGAATGGATAGAAGGAAAGCGAATAAAAATTCTTCGCAAAAGAAGAATAAGTATGCGGAACTAACGAACAAATGTCGATTCTGCCGAATGAAAATGGATGAGGTCGATTATAAAGATTTAAAGTATTTACAGAAGCTTATGGGCAGTCAATCTCGATTGCTTTCTAAGAGGCGTTCAGGGAATTGTTCAACCCATCAGCGTTCTGTTAAAACTGCATTAAAAAGGGCGAGATTTATGGCATTGTTGCCATACGTTGCATAAATGCATAAGAGTTTACATAACATTTAAATAAAACAGTTAAAATGAAGATTTTACTAAAAAAAGATATCAAAAAGCTGGGTAAGATAGGTGACATCGTTGATGTTTCTAATGGTTATGCGAGGAACTATCTCTTACCTAAGAAGTTTGCAACGAACATAAATCCTGGTAATATCGAACAGTTGAACAATAAGAGAAAGAAGCAAGAGGAGGTCTATAGAGAGGAGATTGCAAATTTGCAAACGATTGCTGATGATATTTCAAAAGCGTCATGTACTATAACCGTTAAGACTAACAAAGAGGGAAAGCTTTTCGGTTCTGTTACAGCTAACCGCATTGCCGATGTTCTCTCTGAAAAGGGTTTTTCTGTTGATGAAAATATGGTTAACCTTGATGCTCCAATCAAAAAGTGTGGTGAATTTAAGGTATCAGTAGTGTTGCATCCTGAGGTTAAATCGGAATGCAGTGTGCGAATTGTGAGTGAATCGGAGGATTCTTCAGCTCCTCAAGAGGAACCGCAAGAGCTTCCTACTCAAAGCAAACCCGAAAAAAAGAAATAGTACCGCACAAAATCCCTATAACTAAATTCACATCTCAGGATCGTCAACAAACACAATATTTATCAAATGTCAAACGTGTTGATTCAGGAAAAAGTACAGCCCTATAGTATGGAGGCGGAAATTAGCGTTCTGGGTTCGATGCTGATTGACAATGAAACGATTGGTTTGGTTGCGCAAATCTTGAATGAGAATAGTTTTTACAAAACTGCTCACAGCCATATTTTTGAAGCCATAATCAATCTGTACGATAAGCAGCGGGTTGTTGATCTTGTTATTTTGAAAGATGAGCTTTTTAAACGCTCTTTGCTCGATAAGGTTGGTGGCGTTGAGTATTTAATGGAGCTGGAAGAGTCCGTTCCCATAACAGCGAATGTAGAATTTTATGCAAAAATAGTTCGAGAAAAAGCGATAAAGCGAGAATTGATCGCAGCTACGACCAACATTCAGCAGAAGGCCTACCACGATTCCTTGGAATCTGACGAACTTTTAGATCTGGCAGAAAAATCGATATTTGACATCACCCAGCAGAAACTATCACATCCTACCACAAAATTATACGAAATTCTCAATAGTACTTTTGATCGCCTGGAGACTTTGCATGAGAGAGAAAGTCGGCTTACGGGTTTGTCGACGGGATTTTATGATTTGGACGACATAACGTCAGGATTGCAAGATTCAGAACTCCTCATTGTTGCTGCCAGGCCAAGTATGGGGAAGACGAGCTTTACGCTCAACCTAGCAGAAAATGTGGGAGTGAACGAAAAAAAGCCTACCGTGATTTTTTCTATGGAAATGTCAGCTCAGCAAGTCGCTCAAAATATGCTATGTTCGCATGCAAAGATTGATGCACACTTGATGCGAACGGGAAAACTTGATGATAATCAATGGTCGAAGCTCCCCTTGTCGATGGGTGTGTTGTCCGAGGCTGCCATATTTATAGATGAGACACCAGGGCTCAGCGTCCTTGAGTTGCGGGCCAAAGCCCGACGTCTTAAGGCACAACAGGATATACAATTGATTATTATTGATTATCTCCAACTCATGGAAGGTGGAGGTGGCGAGAGTCGACAGCAGGAAATTTCTGTTATTTCGCGAGGCTTAAAGGCGTTGGCCCGTGAACTAAAAATACCTGTTATTGCTGTGTCACAGCTGAACCGTTCAGTAGAAACACGGGAGGGGCATAAGCCGAGAATTTCTGATTTGAGAGAGTCCGGTTCCATAGAGCAAGATGCTGACGTGATAATGTTATTGCATAGGGACGACTACTATGATCCGAGTAAAAATCCTGGCCTCGTTGAATTGAACATTGCAAAACAGAGAAATGGTCCTGTGGGCAAGATAACTCTTACTTTCTTACGACAATACTTAAGGTTTGAAAATTGCAATACCGACGCTTCATTGGATGAGTACTAAACTATGTTACGAAAATACGCGATTTTTGCTATCACAATCCTATTTTCTTTATCGATGGCATGTATTGTGATTCATGCTCAAGAGCCTTCCGAAGGTGATCTTGTCATAAAGAAAATTGAGGTAAAAGGCTGCAAAAGGGTAAGTGTATTATCGATAAAGGCGGCGACAAAGATCAGGAGCGGTGATATCTATAACCCACAAGCAGTGAGTCAGGATATCGATGCGATCTGGTCATTGGGTTTTTTTGACAATATTGAAGTTGAAATTGAGCCTTATGAGGATGGGATTTTGCTGGTTTTTCTTGTAACCGAACGTCCGGTTGTGAGAAGCATCTCATTTGTCGGGAATAGAAAAGTTTCGACAGGGAGTCTTAATGCAGTCGTTGAATTGAGAAAGGGTGATTATTTAAAATCGTATTTAGAAAAATTTGCTGAAGATAAAATCCGGGACCTCTACCAAGAAAAAGGGTATCATTTTGCCGATGTTGTTAGTGTAGAGGAAAAGTCAAATGGTTATGTAGACATTGTTTTTCATATAAGAGAAGGCTCAAAAGTTTATATAAAGGATATTAGCTTTGAAGGTAATAACACATTCATGGAAAAAAAGCTTTTGAAGCTATTACCACTAAAAAAGAGGAAGCTTCCCCGTATTGTTTTTCCGGGGATCTATAGTCAAGATAAGCTTGATGAGGGCAAAGATAACATCAAAGCGTTTTACGGTAGCGGTGGTTGGCTGGATGCAGATGTGAAAACAAAAATTCAATTTAGCCCCGACAAGTCGCAGATGTTTATCACGTTGATAGTAGACGAGGGTGAACGTTACTATGTTGGTTCTACTCATATAAATGGGAATACACTTTTTACTGATTCTGAAATACGGGAAATTCTTGAATTGGAAGAAGGGGATCCCTTTTTGCCTGAAACCCTTCACAAAGATTCTGAGAAAATTAGGAATTCTTATGGACGACAGGGGCACGTTGATACCGATGTAAAGGTAAGTCATAAATACAGCATGGATAAGCCAGAAGTAGACGTATTCTATGACATTCAAGAGAAAGAGAGGATTTTTATTGAAAAGATCTCTATTTCTGGCAATGACAAGACAAAGGATAATGTTATACGAAGGGAGTTGCTTTTTTATCCTGGAGAGAGGCTTGATACTGAAAAAGTCCGTATTAGTCAGCAGCGCCTCGTAAATACCGGGTTTTTTGACAACCAATCAGGTATTCCTACGAACATTGACTATGAACCGGGGTCAAAACCAAATACCAGAAATGTGCTTGTAGAGGTGAAAGAGGGAAGGACGGGTCTTTTGCGTTTTGGCGGAGGTCTTGGTGCTAATGTTGGTCTGTTTGCTGATGTGTCGTATACAGATAAAAACTTCGATCTCTTTGATTTTCCGAAGAGCTGGAAAGATTTCGTATCCGGTAATGCCTTTCGAGGTGGTGGGCATGTGGTGACGTTAAGGTTTAGCCCTGGGTTTCAAAGGACTGAGGGGCTATTTTCGTTTCAGAATCCCTCAGTTTACGACTCCGGATACAGCCTGGGATTTAATGCTTTCGTTTTTAGGCGTGCCAGGGAAGATTATGATGAAGAGAGGAAGGGTGGAAAAATTACCCTGGGTAAGCAGGTCTTGCCAGGATTGACACTAAGACTTACCCCAAGTTACGAAGTTATCGGAATACAGAACGTTGATGGTAATGCACCGGGAACGGTTAATGATATCGAGGGTGGCAGTTCTAAATTGGCGTTGGAACTACGTGCCAATCTGGATACACGAGACGACCGATTTGTCCCCTCAAAGGGTTATCAAGCTGAATCTTCCATTCAAGTTGCGGGTCTTGATGTTGATATTGTTAAATTTACATTGAGTGCAAAAAAATATAAAACGCTCTTTAATTTTCCTCGGTGGGGAAAGCACATCATCTCATTCGGAGGTACATTTGGGTTAGTTGAAAATACTACCGATGAAGCGGTTCCGATTTTTGAACGTTTCTTTGCCGGGGGATCAGGTTCAATACGTGGTTTTAGCTTTCGAGGTGTTGGAACAATTGATACTGATACAGGTGAGCAAATTGGTGGAGAGGTACTTATGCTTGGATCGGTAGAATACACCATGCCGGTATATACAGATATGGCGAGAGGAGCGCTTTTTATTGACGTGGGTAAAACCGACGATGATATTAACGACATCAATTTGAATAATATGCGTGCATCGGTTGGTTTTGGTGTGCGAATGCGTGTGCCGTTTTTAGGAAACTCTATTATATCCGTAGACTTTGGTATTCCACTAGTAAGGAAAAGCGAAGATGATACGCAGACCATAACATTTAATTTTGGTGGTCAAGGCTTTTAAAAATTTTAACTTTTTTATTCACCAAAAACTGAGAAAGGGTGTGTCGATTATGAATATTGTATTATTGAGGGGCTCTGTTGTGAGTTTTTTATCATTCTTCCTGTTGTTAGTACTGGTTGGTATACATGCTGAAGCAGGGGAGTTGAAAATTGCAGTTGTTGACATTAGCGGAGTTTTTGAAAAGTATGAAAAGCGAAAAGATCTTGATAAAGAGTTAAAGGATTTGGAGAAAGAGTTTCAGAATGAGATAAACCAAAAGAGGAAAGAGATGATCAATCTGGACGAAGAGACCCAGCTGCTCGATTTGGGGAGTGAAAGCAGAAGGAAGAATGAGGAGTTGCTGGAAAGAAAAAATGTGGAGCTTGAAGGGTATGCAAAGTTTGCAGAGAGGCAATTGTTAAAAAGGTATAGAGAGTTTTTTGAAAGTGTCTATGCTATTGTCGTAAAAGAGGTTGAAGTTATTGGTGAGAAAGAGGGATACGATCTTATTATAAAAAAAGAGGAACCAGAGCTCAAGAGTGGTCAAATGTCAGATTTGCAATTTAAGATAGGGATAAGAACCGTCCTCTATCATTCAAAAGCGGTTGATATTACGACAAGAGTGGTGGAAAACCTTAATGCCAGTTACAAAAAATCTAAGGAGAAGAAGTAGTATTGAATAACCAGCAGAGAACAATTGCAAGAGTTGTGGAATATTCGGGTGTTGGTCTATTTACGGGTGAAGCGGCAACGCTCTGTTTTAGGCCTTCCCTTGAGGATAGAGGCATTACATTTATTCGTAGCGATATTGAAGGTCGTCCCATGATTTCTGCAACCACGGAAACAGTGTCCGATTGTAAACGCCATATCACTCTTCAAAAGGACGGTGTGGGAGTGAGGTGCATTGAGCACGTGATGGCGGCACTGGCGGGTCTTGGTATTGATAACATAGAAATTGAAGTAAGCGGGACAGAAATTCCAGCCGGTGATGGAAGTTCTCTTCTGTTTACTCGCCTGTTAAAAGGGGCAGGAATTGTCTATCTGAAAAAGCCGAAAAAAAAGTTCTTTTTGCAAAGAAAAGTGGAGCTGAGCGAGGGTGATGCGAGTATAGTCGCCTTGCCATACGATAAGGGTCTGTCGCTATCGTATATACTTGATTTCAATGGTTCATTCTTAAACCGACAGTGTTTTGAGATAGAGATGACAGAACAAAATTTTGTGACCCAGATAGCACCAGCCAGAACATTTGGTTTAAGTACTGCTGTTGATGAGTTTAAGAGATTGGGTATAGGGAAAGGTGTTACTGACGAGAACACCTTTGTTTTGCAAGAGGATGGATCGATAACAAAACCACTCTCCAAGACTCCGGCGATCCTGAGATTTCCTAATGAGTGTGTTCGGCATAAGATTTTGGACATAGTAGGTGACCTCTATTTGACCAATCTTGCATTACATGCACGCATAATAGCTACCAAATCAGGACACTCTCTCAATGCTCGCATGGCAAAAGAGATCATTGAGATATCTAAAGAAGAGATAAATAATTAAGTAAAAGGTTAATGCTTGAAAATGAAGATACACCCTACCGCTATAATTCACCCAGAAGCGGATATTGGTAATGATGTTGAGATAGGGCCTTTTTCGACAATTGGCCAAAAGGTAAAGCTCGGTGACGGTAATGTGATCAAAAATAGCGTTACGATTACGGGTAATACCTCGTTTGGAGACAAAAATGTTGTCCATCCCTATTCAGTGATTGGGTCAGAACCTCAAGATTTCAAATATCAGGGTGAACAGACACAGCTTACAATTGGAAGCAATAACATCTTTCGAGAATGCATTACCGTCAATACGGGAACAGTAAAAGGTGGCGGAAAGACCGTTATTGGTGACAACAATTTTTTTATGGCGTGTTCGCACATCGCGCATGATTGTATCATCAATGATAATGTCTTGCTTGCTAATGGGGTTCTTTTAGGGGGGCACGTTAAGGTAGAAAATTGTGCAAAATTGATGGGATATGCTGCAATACAACCATTCGCAACCATTGGGCAATTTTCATACGTAGGCGGTCTTACGAGAATTGTTCAGGATGTTCCTCCCTATATGATTGTGGAGGGTAATCCCGCAAAAGTTCGGCAAGTAAATATCGTTGGTTTGGAGAGATCCGGTTTTTCACCGGAGTTAATTAACGCAATTAAGGATGCTTTTAGACAACTGTTCCGTTCTGAAACCTTAAATCGGAATCAGATTTTGGCGGAATTAGAAAACCGAGAAAATTTATTACCGGAAATTAAGGTGTTGCTAGATTTTTTTAAAGATATTGATAAGGGAAAATCTGGAAGGCACAGAGAGTCATTAAGGCCGATATAGGTTGAAGTGCAAAAGAGATAGATGGATAGCAGAAGATTAAATATAGCTGTTATTGGGGTTGGTCATCTTGGTAAAGAGCATGCTCGCATTTATGCCGAAATGCCAGAGGTCAATCTCTGTGGTGTGGTTGATACAGACCGTGTGATGGGTGAAGCTGTTGCCAAACGCTGTAATACGAAATACTTTAGTTCGTGTCAAGAGGTAATAGGTGAAATAGACGCCGCAAGTGTTGTGGTCCCCACTAAGTACCACTATGCAATTGCTAAAGAGTTAATCAGTAATGGTATTAACATCTTAGTGGAAAAACCTATGACGGGGACAATTAATGAGGCAGAGGAGCTGATTAGGTTGAGTAGAGAAAATGGCTCTGTTTTGCAGGCGGGATACATTGAAAGATTCAATCCTGCTTTGCAGGCCATCAAAAAGCTTGATACATCATTGAAATTTATTGAGTGTCACAGGCTGAGCCCTTTCACCTTTCGGTCTGCGGATATCGGTGTCGTCTTAGATTTAATGATTCATGACATCGATATCATACTCTCGTTGTCCAAATCTAAGGTAAAAAAAATTGATGCAGTTGGTGTAAACGTTATTTCAAATAGGGAAGATATTGCAAATGCACGAATCCAATTTGAAAATGGCTGTGTTGCAAACATTACGGCAAGCCGAGTATCATTTGTGCCGATGAGAAAAATCCGCCTATTTTCAGAAGATTCCTATATTTCCCTTGATTATCAGAAACAAGAAGCTATTATTTATAGGAAGTCACCACAACTTACACTTAAATCTTTAAACGTTGAAGATACGGATGTTTCGTCAATTAAAGATCTAAAGAATTTTGTGTTTGGAGATTTGCTGAAAATCGAGCAAATTAAGATGGACAATGAGGAACCTTTAAAAAAGGAGCTAGAATCTTTCGTGAGCTGCGTAAGGAATAGTGAAAACTCGGTAGTGCCTGGAGAGGAAGGTATAAAGGCCATAAAGACCGCTACAATCATCGAAGACGAGATAAGAAAAAACCTAAAATCATCAAACTTGAATCAGTCGGAGGGTAAAGTATGACTACTTTTGACTTTCTGCATATAGATGCTAAAATTGAAAATGGTAAGATAATTGGAAAAGCGGGTGGTGCATTAGGCGAAATGATGCAGCCGTATGTTGATCAGTTTTTTGGGAAACTTAACGAGTTAAAGGTGATAGCAACAGTAAATGGTGGCCATGTGTACAACCTGTATAATCCACCTTTCCCGAGTGAAGCGGGAATGCGGTTTCTTACTCGAAAGCTCAGGATGATGCTTACCAAAATGGCTTTTCCGGTAACGGCGAACCTGGCGATAACCCATAGCTGTCAATGTAAATGTATACATTGTAGTGCAGACCCTTTTATTGATCATACAAAAAAGGAGCTCACGGTTGAAGAGATTAAGACGGTGGTGTCCGGGGCCTTAGACTTGGGTGCGAGTCTTGTAATCTACGTTGGCGGAGAACCTCTGTTACGGAAAGAGCTCTTTGAACTCATTGAATTCGTAGACAAATCAAAGGCCATTGCGATGATCTTTACCAATGGTCTTTTACTCTCAGAGGAAAATGTCGAAAAGTTGGCTGAAGCGGGCCTTGCATCTCTTAATATTTCAATAGATAGCAGTGAGCCTGGCTTGCATAACGAGTTTCGGGTGGTACCGGGCTGTTTTGAGAGGGCCTTTGAGGGTGCTGAAAGGGCCAGGAAGGCCGGGATATTGACCGGTATTTCCACGTATGCCACCAGTGAAGGGATAAAAAATGGTAACGTAGAAAAATTGTTAAAGATTGCTCAGCAGCAGGATTTCTCTGAAGTCACAATATTCGATTGTATACCCTCCGGTCGATTTTTGAAGGATACCTCTAAGATTCTGAGTGCTGGTGATAGGAGAGAGCTTATTGCGCTGGCAAAGAAGTATCACGAAATGGATGAGCCGATGGGTGTGAATGCAATGGCTTTGATTAATTCTCCCAAAGGGGTCGGTTGTTATGGCGCCCAGTCCCAATTTTATATGACAGCTTACGGGGATATTAATCCGTGCGATTTTAATCCTATTAACTTTGGAAATGTACGTGATATGCCGATACAGGCGATTTGGAAAAAAATGGTTACTCATCCCGATTTTAGTAAACGGCATCCAACGTGCCGCATGCAAAGTAAGTCGTATCGACGGAAATTTATAGATCCAATTCCCGATAATGCTAAACTGCCTATATCTATAGAAGAGTTTGAGAATATACCCCAGGTTGAGTCTCTCGTCAGCTGTTGATCGTATACCGTTTATCCCTTTCTATGAAAAAGGCTTGACTTTTGTGTTCTTTTTTTATATATGTATGAATCTTTTTTAACTAGTGTGATTTAAGGAGTGCTTTTTTGTCAATTTTAAATATTCAAGAGTTAGTTGATGCAGGCTTTCATTTCGGCCACCGGACAAGCCGTTGGAATCCAAAGATGAAGCCCTTTATCTTCGGGAAGCGTAATTTAATACACATAATAAACTTAAAGGAAACGGTAAGGGGTTTGATTACGGCATACAAGTTTCTGGCAAAGATATCTTCTGCAAATAAAGACGTTCTCTTTGTAGGTACTAAGTGGCAAGCAAAAGATGCTATAGTTGCAGAAGCCAACCGCTGCAATATGCACTACATCAGTGAAAGATGGCTTGGGGGGACACTGACAAACTTTGAGACGATTCGTAAGCGTTTGAAACGTTTGGAAGAGCTAGAGGAGATGGAGAGCAATGGTTCAATTCATGCGTATAGTAAAAAGATGATTTCCTCTTTCACGCGTGAAAGAAAAAAGATTAATAAGAATCTTGCAGGAATTAGAGGGATGAACAAGATACCATCTGTTTTGGTAGTTGTTGATCCAAAAAAAGAACACATTGCGATAAAAGAGGCCTTGAAGATGGGGATTCCAACAATATGCTTAACCGATACTGATTGTGATCCCGGTTTGGTAGACATCTGTGTTCCAGGGAATGACGATGCTATCAGGTCAGTTAGGCTCTTCTTGAATAAGGCTGCAGATGCTATCTTAGAAGGTCAACCTTCGATTGATACAGAGGAACACACCACCGTATTACAAGAAAGTACCTAAGTTGTTTTTTTGTTCTCCACGAATAACTTCGAAAAAAACATTTCCTGAGAAGGCCTTTTCATTGGAATTTAAGAGATAAATTATGGGGTTAGTGTAATGAAAATAGATGCTGCAAGTGTAAAGAAATTAAGAGAGCAAACAGGTGCTGGGGTTTTGGATTGTAAAAAAGCGCTTGAGAAGTCTAATGGAGTCTTTGAAACAGCTGAAGAGCTGTTGCGGGAAAAGGGCTTGGCAAAGGCCGCAAAAAAAGATTCCCGAGGTACCCCAGAGGGTAAGATAGGGTCGTATATTCACACCACGGGTAAGATTGGTGTTATGGTTGAGGTGAAGTGTGAAACTGATTTTGTGGCAAACAATGATGTTTTTACCGACTTTGTCAAAGACTGCTGTATGCAGGTGGCGGCAACAGATCCAATTTCAGTAAGTAGGGAAGATATTGATCAGGATCAGGTAAAAAAACAGAAGGAGACGTTTCTGGAAGAGTTCAAGGACAAGCCTTCGGATGTGAGAGAGAAGATTGTGGAAGGTAAGCTTGAGAATTTTTATAAGGAAAGATGCCTTTTGGAACAACCCTTTGTGAAAAATGGTGACCAAACGATCAATGATCTACTAAAAAGCGCAATTGCTAAGCTAGGCGAAAATATCAGGATTAGTCGTTTTGTAAGATTTCAAGTTGGAGGCTGATTGTTAAGGTGTTCGTATGGCTTTGTGACAGCACCCGAGGTGTACCAATCGCTGAGAGTTAGGTCGTTTTTTAGCACCCAGAATCGATGCCGAAAATTGCGAAAAAGTATAAACGTATCCTGTTGAAACTCAGCGGAGAGAGTTTTTGTTCTGAAGAGGGAACGGGAATAGAGACGGAAAAATTTGCCTCTATTGCTGGGGAAATTAAAAAAGCAAAAGGGACGAGAGCAGAGATTGCTATCGTACTTGGCGGTGGAAACATTTTGCGGGGAGCGAAGCTAAGTGAGTCAGGATTTGATCGTACGAGTGCGGACCAACTTGGGATGATTGCAACGGTAATGAACGCAATTATTCTTAAAAACCACCTTGAAAAAATCGAGGTACCTTCACGCGTATTAAGCGCCATACAAATCTACAATATTGTAGAGACATACAACGTACATCAGTGTAATGATTATCTGACCTCCGGAAGCGTGGTAATTATAGCTGGTGGAACGGGAAATCCATATTTTACGACGGATACAGCAGCTGCCTTAAGGGCCGTTGAAATTGGTGCTGATGTACTCTTAAAAGGGACGAAAGTAGACGGAGTCTTCTCTGATGACCCGAAGACCAACACCGCTGCCAAGAGATATACAAAACTGAACTATATTGAGGTTTTAGAAAAAAAGCTTGCTGTTATGGATTCTACCGCTATATCATTAAGCATGGATAATAATCTGCCTATCGTTGTATTTAATTTCAGAGTGAAAGATAATATCGCAAAGGCTATTGAAGGGACACGTATCGGGACCTATATAGGGAACAATTCATGAGTGCGAAAGAGATACAGGAAGAGACGAAGAGGAAGATGGAGAAAACCATTGAGATGATGAAGGAGGAGCTGAAGAGTATCAGAACCGGTCGTGCAACCCCCGGGATTGTTGAAAACGTTAGGGTTGACTATTACGGTACTCCGACCCCATTAAAGCAGTTAGCGAACATCACAGCACCAGAACCTCAACTCGTAGTCATAAACCCTTATGACCCATCGATAATAAAAGATATAGAGAAGGCTATTCTGCAAGCAGACCTGGGTTTGACAACACATTCAGATGGGAAAACCATTCGTATTCCTCTTCCCCCTCTGAGTGAGGATCGCCGAAAAAAGATTGTTACTCAGGTGAAAGAGTTGGTAGAGGAGACAAAGATAGCTATCAGGAATATCAGGAGAGATGCAAACAAGCACGTTGATAGGGAAGAGAAAGAGTCTCTGATTACCGAAGATGAATCGAAAAAGGCGAAGGAGAGGATACAGGAATTTATTCGTGATAGTGAAGCGACACTCAACGGATTACTGGAAAAGAAAACGGTTGAACTTATGAAGGTATAATTGCACTTTTAGATTGTGCAGTGCCAGGAGTATATTATGGGGGGCATAGCTCAGTTGGTAGAGCACCGCCCTTTTAAGGCGATTGTCGAAGGTTCGAGTCCTTCTGCCCTCATTTACAAAAGATCGAGGCCCCATCGTCTAGTCAGGCCTAGGACACCGGGTTTTCATCCCGGCAACTGGGGTTCAAATCCCCATGGGGTCAAGTAGTTTAGGGCTGACGTCCCTCTAGAGGGACGTCAGCCCTCTTTTTTATACATAGTTTTCGTTCAAACACGGGTTTCCGTTCAATCGCTACATAAGGTTTCATGGGCCAATGGTTCTGTTTGTTCACAAACTAACGAAAAAATAAGTCTGGAAATACTCCACTATTTCTGCTAATTTCATCTCTTACCTTGTTATTAGCTATTTTATAATCCCTCTTACCATGTTCTCGGTATGCATGTACTTCAGTTTGTTAAACAATTTATCTGTTATCCAGGAAAAACCGGGGCAGTGACTCCAAGTTCAGAAAGCCTTGCGGATCTGATTACTGAGGCCGCTGATTTGTCTAAAGCGTCAACCGTTATCGAATTTGGTCCAGGTACCGGTATCTTTACAGAAAAAATCCTTCAAAAAATATCTCAGCAAACCAGGTTTTTTGCATTGGAAATCAACCCAGATTTTGTGCAAGCGACAATAGACAGATGTCCAGGGGTAACCGTTTACCACGATTCCGCTAAAAATGCAAAGAAGTATCTCTCCCGCCTTGATCTTAAGGAGTGTGACAGCATCATATGTGGCTTGCCCTGGGCCGCTTTTGGTGAGAGCTTACAAAACGAACTGCTTGACACCATCGTCGATATCCTTAAACCAGGGGGAAGATTTCTGACGTTCGCTTACCTTCAGGGCTTACTCCTTCCGGCCGGTATCAGGTTTAAAAAAACACTAACAACAAGATTCCAGAGTCTCACAAAGACGAAAACCGTATGGTTAAACTTCCCTCCTGCATTTGTTTACTGTGCTCAAAAGTAGGATCTTCCTCTCAGAGGCGTTGAGTTTTTTTTACAGATTTGAGGGTAGTATTTTATCCATGGTGTACTTCCCTAATTCAATAAAAAGTTTCATACTGATTACCGGCTTTTTTTTAGCCGTTTACCCCAGCGTTACGTAAGGGGAGTCGGCTCAGAGGGGAATTAAAGTAGGGATTATTTGTTGAATGTTCAAAAACGAAACCCAACTCCATTGTGTTATTTTTTTAATTATTATCATCTCCATCTTTAATGCTTATGGATATCTCATTGGATAAGTTATTCAAAAATTCTGGCCTATTTGCTCTATTTTAAACAAATTCATATATCTGGAGGAGAACATGGGTAAGGACAAGAGAGTGACACTCGTTTTTGTACATGGGTACGGTGTAACAGATATGAATTCTTACGGACAGCTCCCGGAAGCGATAGAGATAGTGGGGAAGAAATTAGCCCCCGACCTCAAGCTTGATATTCAGCATATCTATTTAGGTCGTTATATAAGCTTTCACGATGAAGTTACCATGGATGATATTGCCCGTGCCTTTAACCAGGCACGGCTTGATGCCATTGGTGAAATACCCTTTTCCTGCATAACACATTCAACTGGCGGTCCGGCTATCCGCAGCTGGGTTGATCTCTATTATGGTGCCAGGAGATTAGATCGTCTCCCATTAAGACACCTCATCATGCTGGCCCCAGCCAACCATGGATCTGCTCTGGCCCAGCTGGGAAAAGGGCGGCTGGGTAGAATAAAAACGTGGTTTACGGGCGTAGAACCGGGGCGAAAGATTCTGGATTGGTTGGAACTGAATAGTGCTGGGCAATGGAATCTTAATGAATCATATCTCTCCTATAAACCAGCACAAAACAATTTCTTCCCCTTCGTTATCACCGGACAAACTATTGATCATAAGCTGTATGACCATTTAAACTCTTATACAGGGGAGAAGGGTTCAGATGGCGTAATTCGTGTACCTGCTGCAAATATGAATTATCGGTTCGTTAAATTGCGACAATCAACAACAGAAATCAAAGGACAGAAAAAAACGTATACACTGGAAGTGGTTGGAGGAAGAGCGAAATCATCTCCAGCCACACCAATCGCAATTATCCCTGATGCCAGCCACACGGGGAAAAAATTGGGAATAATGTTCAGTGTGAACAGAGAAAACGCCCATGATAAAGAGGTCGTTAAAAGGATATTAGACTGTTTACAGGTAAAGGATGCAAAACAGTACTCGTCTGTATATGACCGGTTTAAGGAGCTTTCCAAACAGACACAAGATGGAGATAGAGAAACAAAGGACCAATACTCCATGGTCTTTTTTCAACTCCATGACGACAGAGGGAATATAATCAATGACTACGACATTTTATTGCTTGGTAGTAAAAAATACAGCCCCGATGAACTTCCACGGGGTTTTTTCGTGGACAGACAGAGAAACCGGGTGAATGGCAACCGGTTAACCTATTATGTTGACTGTTTGAAGATGTTGAACATTAAGGACGGCTGCTTCGGCTTTCGCATAGTCGCCAGACCATCCGAGGGTTTTTCTCATTACAGAAAAGCCGAATTCCGTTCAGACGTTATCGGTCTGGGCAAACTGTTAATTCCAAACCAGATTTTATATGTAGACATTGAACTGAAACGGTATGTTGATAAAAACGTGTTCCGTCTATTCCGCAGGAA
This sequence comes from Candidatus Scalinduaceae bacterium, assembly GCA_965222815.1. Taxonomy (GTDB): domain Bacteria; phylum Planctomycetota; class Brocadiia; order Brocadiales; family Scalinduaceae; genus SCAELEC01. The sequence goes on along the minus strand of CBDCUS010000013.1, from coordinate 2,012,632 downwards.
AGATTTTGATCCAAAAAAGGGGGGAAAAGAACAGATGGGATTTAAGAAGATAAGGCCTACAGGGAAAGAGGTATCTTGATGCATAGGTATTTTCGTTTAAGTGTTAATAAATCAATGTATTACCATAAAGGAATCAATTTTTACGAGAGGTATAGGGTTACAATTTTGGCTCTGGTTGCAATCACATGTCTTTTATCGGCTTGTGCTATACATAGCAGTTCTATAAAGCAACAGTCCGACTTCAAGGAGCTTCAGGAGAGATATTCGGATGCGGTAAGTGACGCTGAGATTGCAGATCAGGACGAGATATCAAAGGATCTGATTGCCGTAACTGAAATCAACAATCAGATTATGTGGAGAGATACCCCGGATGGTAAACGGCTCCTGGTTGTTACATGGACTGCATGGGACGGTTACAACATGAGCGTGGGAAAGAGTATGGTTAATAGACAAGAGGGAGGGACCTGGGTGACCGTTGTCCCCGAATTGAAGGAATATTGTATCAAGAATAAACTCTTACAACAGAATACAGAGATAAGATTGAAACAACTCTTGGGACTCCCACCTACCGCAGAGAAAACTAGGTTTGTAGAAATCTGGGTAGATCCGAGTGATCTCTTCAGGCCCAGTCCTGATCCTGAGATTACGGACCATGAAGCAGAGCTGGATTTTCCTCTGTCGGGGAGATTCTTGACTGTGCACGAAGATTACAAGAAGTGGTTTCGTGAGAAAGTGAGTAGTTCATATGGAGAAAACGGATACCCATGGACCCGGTTAGGATATACCTACGATTGGGGCGATCCCAACAGTGAAATTGGTTTGAGTGAGTTTGTTGTCAGGGAAGGAGCAACAATTAAAATTCATTCGGTAAAAACTACTCGGGAATATTGTCGTTAACCTTTTCTCTGCTGAAGAAGAGACGTATTGCCATTTGAAGGTATATTTTGTCAGTAGTGTCCGTTTAGGTTTTTGCATATGCTTTTTTTGTCATACCCGAATACTTCCCCGTTTTCACGAGGACAAGCTTTTCGGGTATCCAGAGGCATGTTCATAGTAGATTTCTGCCAAAAACATACGAGAATAACTGCTTTTGGGTAATATAAATAGAACGTGAAAAAACCTAACCGGACAACACTGATATGTTGTTAACATTTCGTAACATAAGGCTGATGCCTTGTTCAGGGGGTAACTTCTCCCTTAATAGCCTTTCACCCGCGTATAGTGTCAGTTTTTCACCTAACACATTAGACTGATAAGTTACGCCAACCTCTCTTATCTCTCCCTCCGTGGATTTTTTGCTTTAAATAATCGCTATTCTCTGGTTAGAAACAAACTATATATTTTCGTTTATTCTTCAAAAAAAACAGAAGCGTTGACAGTTGAAGGCTTTTTCGCTTAAAGTATATGATTGATGGGGGGGGAAAAATGATTGAATGGGACGACGCATACAGCGTGGGTATATCGATAATTGATGAGGAGCACAAGAGATTCATTGCTATAATAAACAGGGCAGTTGAACTGGAACAGAGCGGTGGTAATCAAAAAGAGATATTGGCAGTAATAAACGAAATGAAGAGGTATGCCCAAACCCATTTTGCGGAAGAAGAGACCTATATGATAAGATTCAATTACCCAGACTATGAGAGTCACAGAAAAGAGCATCATGCCTTTTTCATTGAAACGATGGCCTTTTTTGACAGAATAACTACTCGTAATCGTCCATTAATATGTGAAATACTTGAACACCTAAAGAGCTGGTTAGTTAACCACATCCAAGGTGTCGATATAAAGTATATCTCCTGTTTTAAGGAGAATGGTTTAAGATAAATTTATGTTAATAGCCTAAGACTCACGATCTTCACAAACACAAAAAATGATTGATCTGTTTAGGTTTCACTCTCTCCTTTAACTTTAAAGGTCCATTTATGTCCGGAAAAACTCTATCTCAAAAAATATTGGAACGACACCTCGTAAAAGGGAAACTTGTACCCGGTGAAGAGGTCGGTATCAGGATAGACCATACACTTACGCAAGATGCAACGGGAACCATGGTTTATCTCGAGTTCGAGAAGATGGGAATTGAGAGAGTGAAGACGGAACTGTCGGTAAGCTATGTGGACCATAATCTTCTACAAACAGATTTTAGAAATATGGATGATCATCTCTTCTTACAAACACTTGCGGCAAAGTATGGCGTATTTTTTTCAAAACCGGGTAATGGGATTTCTCACCAGGTCCATTTTGAACGCTTTGGGATTCCGGGAAAAACATTACTTGGATCCGATAGCCATAGCTGTACAGGAGGGGGGATGGGAATGTTGGCTATTGGTGCCGGGGGCTTAGATGTTGCTACGGCCATGGCCGGGGAACCATACTATCTCAAATATCCAAGAATATTTGGAGTGAAACTGACAGGTACATTGCAAGATTGGGTGAGTGGAAAAGATGTTATTTTAGAGATGTTGAGACGCCACTCGGTAAAGGGTGGGGTCGGGTATATCATCGAATATTTTGGCCCCGGTGTAAAGAACCTCAGTGCAACAGATCGCGCTACAATAGCGAATATGGGTGCAGAATTGGGGGCGACAACGACACTCTTTCCATCGGACAACCAGACAAAAAGATACCTACAATCTCAGAATCGAGGGGATATGTGGCTTGAGCTTCAGGCTGACCAAATGGCACGATACGATAAATCGGATGAAATAAATTTGTCCGACCTGGAACCGCTTATTGCCTGCCCCTCCTCTCCTGATAAGGTAAAAAAGGTGAGGGATGTTGAAGGTGAGAACGTTCATCAATGTATTGTAGGTTCTTCGGTAAATTCATCGTTCCGCGATTTAATGATTGTATGCAAGGTTTTAGAAAACAGGAGGGTACATGATCGTGTCTCCTTTGAGATTAATCCAGGCAGCAGGCAGGTACTTGAAAATGTAACAACCAATGGTGGTATGATCTCGCTCTTAAATGCAGGAGCAAAGATTCAACAATCGGGTTGCCTGGGATGCATTGGGATAGGGCAGGCCCCAGCGTCTGGAACCGTTTCCCTGAGAACGTTTCCGAGGAATTTTCCCGGTCGTAGCGGGACAAAAGGAGACAGGGTCTATCTCTGTAGTCCTGAAACAGCAGTCGCTGCCGGTATATTCGGGGAAATTAGAGACCCTCGATACCTGGGAAACTATCCAAGAGTCGTAAATCCGAAAAGGTATATTGTCAATGATTCAATGATAATCGCGCCCGTATCAGATACTTCACGAGTAGAGATCATACGGGGGCCAAATATTGTACCGTTTCCCGATTTTGAAGAGTTACCTAAGGCCCTCGAATGTACCGTAATTCTCAAGGTCGGCGATAATATTACCACGGACCATATAATGCCGGCCGGTAACGCTGTACTGCCGTTACGAAGTAATATTCCTGAAATTAGCAAATTTGTATATAGTCAGATCGATCCTAAGTTTCCTGAAAAGGCAAAGCGGGCAGGAGGAGCTGCCGTGATTGGCGGTGAGAACTACGGGCAGGGGTCGTCACGCGAACATGCTGCGATCGCACCGAGGTATCTCGGTGTGAGGGTGAAGATTGCCAAGAGTTTTGCGCGGATCCATTATGCTAATCTTATCAACTTTGGAATTATCCCCCTGCTCTTTGAAGATACTGGGGACTATGTCTCTATAAAGGAGGGAGATATTATACGGTTTCCGAATGTGAAAGAGGAGATCTTACATGAAAATTATGTGACGACTCAGCTACATGGCAAAACGATAAAAACGAGAATGAACTTAAGCGAGGGAGATAGGCAGAAGATTGTCTGTGGCGGCTTGTTGAATCTCATAATGAATAAATCAAAAATCTACAGATGAAAGGTGTGAGGAGATAGGGCTGTTATGGGACACCTTTTTCTCAGTTATTCACGTGATGATAAAAAAGAGATAAGCCGCGTAGTTGATAGTCTCGAATCGGCTGGTTATAAAGTATGGATAGACAATGAAGCTATCCAAGGTGGTGCAATCTGGAGAAAGAGAATTGTAGAGGCAATAGAGAGTTCCGCTCCCCAAAGAGAACTCTCTGAAGGTACTGTGAAAGAGATGCTGAAGGAAAAGGACTTTTTTGATAATGAATATGAGAGAGCTGTTGCAAAAATTATATCACGAAAATTCAGATATGGTGGAGGAGACCCTGGGAGAGATTGGCAGGGTGGGAAAAGGCGACCACGAAGCCATGAAGGCGCTGCAGGAATTCTTAAGAAGAGAGAAACGGATGCCACTTCGTATCTTGGCCACCCAGACGATTGGAAAAATAAAAGAAAATTCTCACGCTTCGACAGAGGACTTTAAAAAACCCTCTCTTTTTCAATGCCCAGGAGCTGAAAAGATAAAGAGGGTAGAGATCATAGATGTAACGTGTCCACACTGCAAAAAGGTGGGAACTGCATTGGTGGCCGGTTTCGAAAGTGAGTACTCCTGTGAGAGTTGTGAAAAGACGATAGGGCGTGAATTGCCTGAAAGCTGTATTGAGAAGTGCCCAGTGGGGAGTGAGTGTGTAGGCAAGGAGCGGTATCAGAAATATATGAGAGGACGAAGCAGAGGGTGCTTGTGAATAAACATGGGTGAACTAAAGAGCAGGAGAGAGATGAAGGAGAGACAACCGGAGATAACCGAGTGGCTTCCCACTACGAAAAAGGAGGCGGAATTTCGGCAGTGGGAAGAGCTTGACGTTGTTCTTATATCGGGAGATGCGTATGTCGACCACCCTGCTTTTGGAGCTGCTGTAATTGGCAGAATCATCGAGAGCGAAGGTTGTAAGGTTGCCATCGTTCCGCAACCAAATTGGAAAGATGATCTGCGCGATTTTAAGAAATTTGGCAGGCCCAAATACTTCTTTGGAGTCACCTCTGGGTGTATGGACTCTATGGTGAACCATTACACTGCGAATAAGAGGCTGCGCTCTACTGACGCCTACACTCCCGGAGGAGAAGCGGGGTTTCGTCCCGATTATGCTGTCACCACTTATACCAAGATCTTGAAGTCCCTCTATCCCGATGTTCCCGTTGTAATTGGAGGCATTGAGGCCTCCTTAAGACGGGTGACTCACTACGACTATTGGTCAAACAGACTGATGCCGTCAATCCTTGAAACGAGCGGGGCTGATCTCTTGGTGTATGGAATGGGAGAACAGCCCCTCAGAGAGATCCTCAAACTCATCAAAAAAGGGGTGCCCTTCCACCAATTGACGATGGTCAGACAGACTGGCTACATCCGTGATCACAAAACAGGTATTCCGAAAAACAGACATTGGCAAGACACTACCATACGGTCTCACCGGGAGTGTCTCAGAGACCGTAAAGCCTTTGCCGCTAACTTTAAACAGATTGAGCGGGAGTCAAACAAGGTCTTTGCAAAGCGCAATATACAAGAGATCTCAGGGAAATCCGTGATAGTGAATCCCCCCTTTCCAACAATGAGAGAGAGCGAGATTGATGCAACATTTGACCTCCCCTTTACAAGGCTTCCCCATCCCAAATATAGAAAACGGGGGCCTATTCCTGCCTATGAGATGATTAAATTCTCGATAAACATGCATCGGGGCTGTTTTGGAGGATGCAGTTTCTGTACGATTTCAGCACATCAAGGTAAATTCATTGCAAGCCGCTCACAAAAATCGATACTCAATGAGGTAGAGAAGATCGTAAATATGCCCGATTTCAGAGGCTACATTTCTGACCTGGGAGGTCCATCCGCCAATATGTACAAAATGAAGGGGAGGGTACAAGAGCTGTGTGACCGATGCGCTGCCCCATCCTGTATCTATCCCGTAATTTGTGGAAACCTCAACACCAACCACTCTCAGTTGACCAAAATCTATAGAAGAGTAGACGATCATCCTAAGGTGAAGAGGGCGTTTGTCGGGAGCGGAGTTCGTTACGATCTGATAACCAAGAGCTATAATCGGAAGGCCGACTCCTCCATTCACGATTATGCGGTTCAGCTTATTACTCGCCACGTCTCCGGTAGGCTTAAAGTTGCCCCGGAACATACATCTGCAGACACACTCAAGGTGATGCGAAAACCACCTTTTGATCACTTTAAGGAGTTTAAGAAGCTGTTTGATCGTATCAATAAAGACTATTCCCTTAATCAGCAGCTTATACCGTACTTTATTTCGAGCCATCCGGGTTGCCGAGAGGAAGAGATGGCAGACCTTGCAGTAGAGACGAAAGAGCTTGGCTTTAAGCTTGAGCATGTGCAGGACTTTACCCCTACCCCTATGACAGTCGCTACCGTAATCTACTACTCCGGATATCACCCCTATACGTTAAAAAAATATTACTCAGCAAAGTCAATGAAAGAGAGAAGGGATCAGCACCGTTTCTTTTTCTGGTACAAGAGAGAGAATTACGAATGGATAAAAAGTAGGCTCACCGAGACAAAAAAACCGGATCTGCTCAAGCGGTTTCTCGACTCTGAGAAAAGAGAATTGAAACGGCGGGAGAGTTCATTCGATAAAAAGAGACGGCAAGGGCTGAAATCAGGACGAAGAGGGAGGACAGGAAAGAGGGGATAAAAAAGGGGTTTCAATTGAAGGGATGATATTTTCTGTGATTATCTAGCAAGCCATGTTATACCCATCACGAATTGGTTTTCGGTTTTCAAAACCCGATTTCACCAGAACATTAGATCTTTCTCAATCGCAAAATCCTCGACTTAGTATTACTAAGCCTCTGGTTTTGTTCAATCGAAAAATCGAAATTTCAGGCAAACTCCTGCCCTGAAATTCCTAATACCAATTCGTGATGGGTATACCTATTTTCCTCATGCTCTCGTTAAAGATGAAAATTTAATAATATTGAAATAGTGGTTTTCTTCTTTGTAAAATTATGGTACGCTATGATTATCATAAAGCATTTTTGCTCTCAGTGATCTTTGCTGCTGTGGACAAATCGTACGGGCTAGAGTTCATCACTTTGGTCCGATATATTACTGGTTTCTATTCTCACTGAAGGAGATTGCATGGTTGCAAGTCTTATACTCTAGATTTGTATTTTTTTTCTGAGAAAGTACCACTGAGTTCTTTCATCGACAAAGGTATACCTTGAGCGATCAAGGGACACAAAGGAAAGGGTCTTACCAATTTTGTGACCTGGTAAAGAGATAGCCTTACTGCCGAAGATGATTCAAAGAGAATATCTTTAGCAGTAAGGCTTTTTTGTTTTTACAAGGGAGTGAAGGGGCAACAGGAGATACTCTGCCAGAAGAGACCGACAACGTCTCACTGTTTGAGAAAACTCTGGGAGATACGTTACCACACACTATTGAAATAGTGGTCCCGATCGTGATTTTGGGTTTAGGAGTGGCGTTCCCGAAGTTAAATGAAAGATTGATAGCAATACAAAAGGCTTTTCTGGGGAAGTGACAGTAGAGAGGCAGAATCCACCAAAATGAAGTGGCATTAGTCGTTGTGATGATTTATTTCGGAGGAGGGAGTTATGAGAGTAATGGGTAAGATACAGATAGGTATCGGTTTTTTCTGTTTGATGGTAAGTTTATATCTGTCTTGCAGCCTCGACCAAGTTCAGTCTGGAACAGGCGTTAAGGACACAAGAGTGGATTCTGGCAAGACGCCTGTTAAGGACCATTCGAGGAATTCCGAGATAAGCAGTGACGGGAACGGACACGTCTATGTGGCATGGGAGGATGGTCGAAACGATAGATCTGACATCTATTTTAATTTTTCATCTGATTACGGAATGACGTGGCAGACAAGAGACATAAGGCTTGATACGGGTGATACTCCAGGTGCACATTCAGGTAGTCCCCAAATAAGCAGTGACGATAGTGGGCACGTATATGTGACATGGAGGGATTTCCGAAACGGAAAAATAGATATCTACTTTAATTATTCCGCAGATTACGGAGTAACGTGGCAGACAAATGACATAAGGCTTGATACGGGTGATGCGCCAGGTGCACATAGTTCTACTGACCCCCAGATAAGCAGTGACGGTAGCGGTCACGTATATGTGACATGGTATGAGAGAGGTCCATTATTAGACATGAATGAGAGCCCAAGTACGAAACGAAATGGTGGCGTCTACTTTAATTATTCATCTGATTATGGAGTGACGTGGCAGACTAGCGACATCAGGATTGATGATCGTGATAATTTTATTGATGTTTTTGATGTCCCTCAGCTTCAGATAAGAAGCGACGATAGCGGTCACGTCTATGTGACATGGAAGGATGGTCGAAACACAAGCGATATATTATATGATATTTATTTTAACTACTCGTCTGATTACGGTGAAACGTGGCAGACAAATGCCATAAGGCTTGATACGGGTGATGCGCCAGGTGCACATAGTTCTACTGACCCCCAGATAAGCAGTGACGGTAGCGGTCACGTATATGTGACATGGAGTGATGGTCGAAACTCAAACGATATATTATATGATATTTATTTTAACTACTCGTCTGATTACGGTGAAACGTGGCAGGATTCTGCCATAAGGCTTGATACGGGTGATGCTCCTGGCGCACATGATTCTTTTAATCCCCGGATAAGCAGTGACGGTAGCGGCCACGTCTATGTGGCATGGAATGAGAGAGGTCCATTATTAGACATTGAGGAGAGCCCAAGTACGAAACAAAATGGGGGCGTCTACTTTAATTATTCATCTGATTATGGAGTGACGTGGCAGACTAGCGACATCAGGATTGATGATCGTGATAATTTTTTTAATGGTTTTGATGTCCCTGAGCTTCAGATAAGCAGTGACGATAGTGGTCACGTCTATGTGATATGGATGAGACAAAGCAACATTTATGGTAATCATTCGTCTGACTACGGAGTTACGTGGCAGACAAATTTTATTAGGCTTGATACGGGTAATGCACCGGATGCCCATCATTCCATACGTCAGCAGATAAGCAGTGACGATAGTGGACATGTCTATGTGACATGGCAAGATTTGCGAAACGGATCTTGGGACATCTATTTTAATTATTCAGCTGACTACGGAGTTACGTGGCAGACTCCCGATATAAGGATTGATACCGCTCCAGTTGTACATGTAACAGGTTTGGGTTATGCTCTTATGCCCCATATGATCAGTGATAGTAACGGGCATGTATACGTGACATGGAGTGATTGGCGGAACGGAAATCGTGACATCTATTTTAATTATTCAGTTGATTATGGGGTGACGTGGAAACCTCGCGACGTAAGGCTTGATAGGGCAGCAGGTGGAAAACAATCTTATGACCCCCGGATTAACAGTGACGGTAAAGGGCACGTATATGTGGCATGGGTGGATGATCGAAATGGAAGATCTGATGTCTATTTTAACTATTCAGCTGATAATGGAGTGACGTGGCAACCTCGCGACGTAAGGTTTGATACGGGAGATTCACCGGGAGCAAATTATTCATGGGATCCACAGATAAGCAGTGACGATAGCGGGCACGTATATGTGGTATGGGAGGATGGTCGAAGCGGAGGGAGAGACATCTATTTTAATTATTCATCTGATTACGGAGTGACGTGGCAGGAAAACGACATAAGGCTAGATACGGGTGATGCTCCTGGTGCAAATGGATCTGGTAGAACCCAGATAAGTAGTGACGGTAGCGGTCACGTATATGTGACATGGCAAGATGGTCGAAATGGTCTTGGTGACATCTATTTTAATCATTCGGATGATTATGGAGTGACGTGGCAGGCAAGTGCCATAAGGCTTGATACGCTTGATACATCGGGTGTAAATAGTTCTTTTGATCCTAAGATAAGCAGTGACAGTAAAGGGCACGTCTATGTGACATGGGTAGAAGTTCGAAACGGGGGGAGAGACATCTATTTCAATTATTCATCTGATTACGGGGTGAGGTGGCAGACTAGTGCCATAAGGCTAGATACGGGTGATGCACCTGGGGCAAATTCTTTTAATCCTCGTATAAGCAGTGACGGTAATGGACACGTATATGTGTTATGGAAGGATTATCGAAACGGAGCATCTGATATCTATCTTAATTATTCGGATGATTACGGAGAGACGTGGCTGGCAAGCGACATAAGGCTTGATACGGGTGATGCACCAGGTGCACATAGATCAACTTACCCTCAGATAAGCAGTGACGATAACGGTCACGTCTATGTGACGTGGCAGGATGAGCGAAATTCTCAAAGCGGTAGTCAATACAATACTATCTATTTTAACTATTTTTTCGTAGAGGGAGTAGTCAATCTGAATGATTCTGTTAAAGTTCATCCAATAGAGAGCACTTTCCATGTGGATTCGGATACAACTGGTTGTCCGGATGGCTTTGTCGGGAGGTTTATGTTTGATGGGGAGATTGCGAACAGGAGTGATCAGTTATTCACCGATTTAGTTATTCAAGTTGGGGAGTTGACAAGAGGAAATTTATTGAAGGTTGCTGAAGGAGAGCTGGGTGGCGAGGGGACAACCCTGACACTTCCGGAAAGAGGTGATTATTCTGACGGAATACTCAGCCCGGCTGAGAGTGTTGTCGTACCGTTTGCGATCTGTTTGAAGGAGTTGAGGCCGTTTGATCTGTTTATTGATGTGTTGGGCAAACAGGGTTTGAAAAAATGAAGAGAGAAGTCAGGAGTCAGAATGAAAAGCCCGTCCGACCATCCGGGTGAAAAGGTTGGTTGAAACATTAGAGGAGTTAGTTGTTTGGCAAAAAGCCCATCGATGAGTTTTATCTATGGATAGGGTGGTAATAACGATTTGATAAATTACCGTGAAGAGGTAAGTTAACAACTTGAGTCAGGCTCCTCTACTATTCTGGATTCTGTCTCCTGAATTCTCCTTATTAAATGAAAGATTTTAAAAAGATCGTCATTCTAAAATCTGAATTCCTTTGGATTTGTACTCTTTTCACCAGGGGCTCTCTTCTTGGAGCAGTCTCAATAGATAGTTCCGAAATTGTTGTAGATGTATGGGCCGCAATCGGATATAATAGTATATTTGGATCAGAAAGAGAAAAATGAAAAATTTGCAGGGCCATGAACCGTGATAAAACATATAGTGATGTGGAGACTACATAACCAGGCGGAAGGGAACGGTAAGGAAGAGAATGCAAAGATTGCCAAGGAGAGGCTTGAGTCGCTGTATGGAAAAGTTCCCGGTCTCTGTCGCTTAGAAGTGGGGCGTGATTATTCAAAGAGCGAGGCCTCGTCCGATTTAGTTCTCTATTCTGAATTTGAGTCGCAAGAGGCTCTAACGAGTTACCAGAACCATCCGGAACACAAATCACTCCTCCCGTTCATGTCCGCAGTTTGTAGTGAACGGAGGGTTGTAGATTACGAGGATTGATATTGTTGATGTTGGTATCGGAGAGACGGAAGCTTATTGGTTCCAAAGTGTGCCACATACAAAAAGATGTACTCGCGAATAAATATCCTCAGATCCCATCCTTTATAGTGGTTTCTCCCAAATTCATTGAAGACCTCTTCTGCGTCTTCAATCCCCAGACCCTCTTTTACGGTGAAATAGTAATCGAGGGCCAGGTCCCATTCGGGATTTTTCTGGTAGGATACGCCAAATCTTTCTGCATTTTTTTTAACTGGTGTATACTTTCCCAGATCAAAGGTCCCAAAACCAATTGAATGTACATGCTCTTTGTTGTCCTCTAAAAATTTCATCGAAAGTTTCGCGTCTTTGTAGGTTTCACCGGGAAATCCGAAGAACCCCATCACATGGTTCCATATACCATGTCTGGAGGATAGCTCCAGATTTTTTTGGATTATTTCGGTGGTTGTTGCTTTGCCCATCAATTTGAGAACCCGTTCACTCCCTGATTCGAATCCCATGTGCAAAAATTTGCAACCAGATTCTTTTGCATCCTCCCACACCTTATCTGACAACAGACTCTTTTCGAAGCGTAAGTGGGTCGTCCATGAAATGTGTACATTTGCCTCAATGAGTTTTCGCGTCAACTGTTTGAAAAGTGAGGGTGGGTAGGATTCATCGATAAAATGGAAGTTGGCTGTTTGATATCGATTCTTTAAATGCTGAATCTCTGCGATAATCCGGTCTATCTTTTTGGTCCTGTAACCAGTAGTATACCCCTCTCCATGGTCACAAAATTCACACCTTCCCCAATAACAACCACGGGTAGAGAGGTAGGGCAGAATAGGTTCCGGTACAAAATATTTCCTCAAGGGCAATGCGTCAAAGTCTGGTGGAGGTAAGGTAGACATCTCTTCCGCTGAGGTGGCGGTGGAAGTATGGATACCCCTAGCATCTCGGTATATGAGGTTGGGAATTGTGGAAAAGTCCCGCCCCTCCCCTATTGAGTCTACCAACTGTAAGAGTGCCGTCTCCCCCTCAAACAGGACAGCGCTGTCAAAGAGGGAGAAAAGGTTGGGTGTTTGGGGTAACACATCACGTAGTCGGGTGACGGTGTTTCCGCCTATGGTGATATGAATGTGTGGATACTGCTCCTTTATCAGAGAGCAAAAGGTCATCGAAGAGAAGAGCTGCTGCCTCATGACAATGGAGATTCCTATCACATCCGGCTTCACGGCTTCAATAGCGGGTGCAAGGAGATGGTGGAAGAGATCCCGATAGACATTAACTTGAGTGTCCTTAACGGCTGCAAGAACTTCGGAAGAGATAAAAAATTTATAGGTCAAATCTGTCTCCTTGGGAGGCATGCAAATTTGGGCGGGATAGTATGCAAGTGTTATAAGGGCAGTTGTTTCATGAAAGATATGGAGAGCCCTCTCCAACTTGTCCGCATTATAAAATTCTTGTGACCGTATAACGCTCTTGGCCAACTCAACTTTCTTGACAACCTCGTCGATGTAAGATTGGGTGCATTTTCTGAGAGAGTTTTCTAAAGCGTACTCTTCATCGCTCAGTCTCTGCACTCTTGATAACTCCTTGAGTCGTTTTTGCTGTGCGGAAACCCTTTCGAAAAAGACGTTCCGGAGAAAATCTCGGCTGAAGAACCAGTCATACATTTCCACGTTAAGGTCTTTCTGGACAACTGCGTGTCCGGATCTCCTTAAAAAAGCGGTGAGAGTTGGTAGGCTCAAATAGGGCTCTGAAGGATACCAATCAGGAGGAAAGAGCAACATCACTTTCTGGGGAGTTCTCTTCTGTTGAAGAGGTTGGTGAAATGGCGATTGGATCTTGTCTCTCCGGGAAGGACTGCTCTTCATTATCTCCTCTTAATGGTTATTTCAAGAAGGGGTGCTAAACCCATCACAAATTGTTTTTCGGTTTTCAGAACTCGATTTCACATGAAATTTAGACTTTCCTCAATCACACAAAGTCCTCTGCGTTTTTTGTCCGGGGAAAATCCTCGACTGAGCATCGCTAAGCCTCTGGTTTTGTTCAATCGAAAAATCAGAATTTCGAGCAAACTCCCGCCCAGAAATTCTGAAAACCATTTTGCTATGGGTATATGGTAAAGTTCTGTGATGGTACGACGATAATATCAAGACAATAATACTTTCACATTTCAAACATACATTTGTGGCCACCTATGGATAATCGACGCAACTATTACCGGATCCTTCAGGTACAACCTGATGCCCCTTTTGAAATTATTCGTACCAGTTATCTTACGCTTCTCCACAAATTAAAACAGCATCCCGATCTTGGTGGTGATCACTGGAATGCCACGCTCCTCAATGAAGCCTTTCATACATTGAGTGATAAAGAGAAACGTGCTGAATATGACAAGCGACTCTTAGAATATTATACAAAAAGTTTTTACTCTAAAGAAAGAGGAAAAAAGAGACCAGCTCGCACTGTTTTTTGCCATTTCTGCAAAAGACCGCTTACGTGTGAAGGTGATTCGAACAGAAGCTGTGTCTGTCACAATAACCCGCTACGCACAGAAAAGAGAGCGGGTAAAAAAGAGAGCTGTAAACGCGCTCTCATGCGTACGGAAAAGATTGAGATGTTTCACTTCGTTACCTCAACTTCAAAAAGGGTATATAAGGCCCAGATGGTCGATCTCTCGCCACAGGGGGTACGTTTTCTCTGCAAGAGAGAATTAGTTACATACGAAATAATTAAAATTGAGAGTACACTTCTCCGTGCGGTAGCAGAGGTAGTGAGTTCACAAAAAGTGGTCATTAACGGTAGGGTCTTTTACTCTATTGGCGCCCATTTCCAGTCCATCTCCTTTACTCAACAAGAGGGAACTTTTCTCTCTGCATCCGTATAAGAGGACAAAATAGTGTGACAAAACAGCACGCTATTTTGTCTTGAACCATGAGCTCTACTTTCACCCCAATCAATAGGCCTGTCACTTTTGAATAGTGAGGCATTACTCTTCTGATTTTTGACATTATCAGTTGGATTACCAAAAAAGATTTTGTTATAAATATACGAAGAGGGATATCTCTTCGTATATTTTGTGTGAGGAGTAGTAATGAAAAAAAGGGAGAGCTATGTCAAAAATTCGCACGCAGGATGAACTGGTGCAGAGAGTAAGGAGTATGGAGGGAAAACCGTACCCTGCGTATAAAGCCATTAAAGGTGGCTACAAGTTTAAAGACTATGAACTGTGGCTTGATCACATACAAGGAGATCCGTTTGCAATTCCCAGTAAGGTGAGGGTGAAGATACCGATAGCGGTAGCCAAATTTCCTGTGGAGACGTATAAGAGTGATGATAGGAGTATCGCATTATGTGATTTCTTGACGAGGAGTTTTTGTCATGCAATTAAAAAACATAATAAGCAGAGAGAGGGGTCAGGGAAGAGCGGTATTATTGAGATGGATCGACCGGGGCAGGAGATCCTTAAACGTTCATCAATGATAATAAAAGAGAGCTGCATAGAGGCGCGCTTTCTGGTTGGCCTACCTGCGTATGGCCGTAGGATTGCCGGAAAGGTGGCTGCACATATATTTTCGGAGATTATTACCCGGATCGTGCATGATTCGCTCTACTACGAAAGATTGGAAAAAGAGGGGTTACTTCGCCACATTGAGACCGTTGAAGATGCGGAGTTCATAAGAGGTAACCTGATAGAGAGAGGTTTGATTGGTTTTATTGCCGATAATGCCGTTCTTCCGAGGGCGAGTGGAATTGATTCTCGACCACTGAGTACCGAAAACCTTGTCCCCTTTAAGAGTTGTCACTCTTTACTTGTGGACTTTGAATTACCAAATCATGGGAAAATAAAGGGTATGGGAATTGCCAGGGGCGTAACATTGATAGTGGGAGGTGGATATCACGGAAAATCTACCTTGTTGCACGCATTGGAACATGGGGTCTATAATCATATTCCCGGTGATGGCCGTGAGTTTGTGATTACGGTTGGCGATGCCGTCAAGATCAGGGCAGAGGATGGACGCAGCATACAAAACCTGAATATAAATCCCTTTATCTCTAATTTGCCATTTAATCAAAATACCACCTTTTTCTCAACAGAAAATGCAAGCGGGAGTACCTCTCAAGCCGCGAATATCCTTGAGGCCATTGAGGTTGGTGCAAACACACTCTTCCTGGATGAGGATACACTGGCAACAAATTTTATGATTAGAGATGAACGGATGAGGGCCCTGATTGCCAGAGATAAGGAGCCAATTACCCCTTTTATAGAGCATGTGAGAGCTCTCTATGAAAAAGAGGGAATTTCGACGGTACTCGTAATGGGAGGATGCGGTGACTACTTTCCCGTGGCTGATCTGGTAATTGGTATGATTGAGTATCGCCCCCATGATCTAACTTCAGAGTCTCGTCAAATAGTGGAGAAATACCCGGTCACATCTGATCATGATGTGCGTCCTCCCTCAGAAATTCATCGCATTCCGATGCCAAACACTATTCATGCATCAAAGGGGAAAAAAGAGATCCATATCAGGGCTGAAGGGCCCACGCTTCTCCGTTATGGTGATCAACACGTTCAGGTCGGTGCAGTGGAGCAACTGGTGCATTCAAGTCAGTTGCGGGCAATCGGTTATGCTATCCATTATGCTCGCAACTATATTGACGGCCACCGAAGTATACGGGAGATCTGTACATTCGTAATGGATGACATACGGAGAGAGGGCTTGGATTGTCTCACCAGGCCGGAGATCAGAGGTGATCTGGCGCTCTTCCGGTCTCATGAGTTGGCTGCAACGCTGAATCGTTTTCGAGTATTAAAGGTGAAGCAGAGGGGTGAAACAAGTAGGTAATAGTTATCCCTCTCCATCACTCTTTTCTGTTTCTCTCTTCTCTTCAGAGATCTCTTCCTCGTCCTCTAATAGTTCCGAACGCTCTTTCACCAAATTTTGTGCGACATTTTCAGAAATCTCATATATCCATCCACTGTGTCTTTCTGAAAAACGCTTTGCATCTTCCATTGCAAGCAGTTTAGACTCTTTTTTCTTTAACTCCTCTTCCGATTCAACACCTTTTTCTTTTGTGACGGGTGTATTATCGGTGAATTCACATTCAGCCACGATGTAGCTCTTCTTCTCCTTTTGCGCAATTTTTATGGTATAGAGTGTGGAGTCACTCTTCCTACAGATGAATCTTCTCTCAAACGTTAACTCCATATCCACGGGTGGATTTTTCTTGACATCTTGAAAGCGTAGATTTGTCAATGCTGTAAAGACTTTTTCAGGTTCTCCCTCTTTCACTTTTTTCCCTACGGGGTGATTTTCCAATATGATGTCCTCTTTGCCACTTTCAGTATGTAAGGTATAGGTTTCATCGGGAGATTGAACGGTAACTGACTCAATATCTTCGCGGGCTAACGAGAGCATTTCATTGTCGATGTAATCCATCACCTGCTCTTTAACCCATGGACGTTCAAGCGAAACATAAACCTTATCACCTGGAAGTGTCCTTACAAAACTGCCACGGCTGTTTTCCCTGTTTTTTCCTACGATAACAGCGGTGAGGAGATCAGAATTTGGTTTTAAAAATTTTACCACATACGTTGCCTCCTCTTCGGTAACTCCGAGGTCCTTGTGATTTGTCGGATTTTCGGTGTAGAGCTCAGCGGTACGTATATCCATGCATGAGGTTATAAGAGTATTAATCTCTTTAGTGATAACCGGATAATTGTCCTTGTTCGCCGCAACAAAATTTGCACCTTCTCGACGAAAAGTAAAAGAATTTTCTCCACTTCCCACCTTAATAGTACCGATGTCTTTTGGATCTAAGCCCTGTATGAGATGTACTAGAGCC
The DNA here is from genome assembly GCA_965222815.1 of Candidatus Scalinduaceae bacterium. Lineage (GTDB taxonomy): Bacteria > Planctomycetota > Brocadiia > Brocadiales > Scalinduaceae > SCAELEC01. Next base: position 1,995,471 of record CBDCUS010000013.1, on the reverse strand, counting down.
GTTGGCTCTGCTCGATACCTCTTTGCTAAGTGTGACTGAACCACAGCCCACGCAATCATACAGGCCGTAATAATACCGAGAATCATAAGTTTTTTACCACTCATTAAGAAGACTCCTGACTAATGTTGTTGACAAAGGGTTTTTAAGAATCACTTGCATGGCTAATGTAATGTCTCTTTCTGGCAGATCTGCGGACACCTAAAACGATAGCAATAACGAGTATGATTATGGGTGTCATAAGCATGTTAAAGTTTCGGAATCCATTCCCCAGGCTCTCTATCCGTTCTCGCCTTTTCATCTTAACACGGCGTAATTCCCGTTGGGCCTTGTGTATCTTTAACTCTATATTCTTCTTTTTTTGCAGAATTGAGCTTCCGATTATCTCTTCCTCTCCCTCTTTAGCGGATGAGATAATAGCATTTAATTCATCCTGAAAACCGGCGATCTCAGCATTAATCTTCGCCTCTTCCTCAGCTGTCTCTCTCTCAGCTTTTTGCTCTATTTCATCAACAACGATAAATGGCCGATTATAGTTTCCCCGTGATCGAATTGAAATCAACTCGTTAGACCCCCTCAAATCATCAATGGTATTTAAGAGCAGGGTGTTGTTATCTCCGATTACTATCTTGCCCAAAAAGGTGTCCTGGTATGCAACGAGATCGCTGATAAAATCGACATCCGTAAATATTGCTACGGCACACTCTTCCGCTGCTTCTGTTAAACCCGTAATCTTTTTCTTTTCGACTTTTGCCTTTTCCGGTTTCTCCGCAGACTCTTCTTTGCTTACATCAATCTCAATGCCATCCGGAAAACTGCTCTTGAATTTGCCCGTGATGAGAGAACCCATTACAACAGGACTATTTCCATCAATAAACTTGTTCATAAGTTGTGAGGGATTTGGAACAAGTAACTCATATGAGCTGCTTATCGACCAGCTGTTGCCCTTGTTGGTAGTTGAGAGAAGTGTTCTCATTTCAATGTTTCTCTCTTCTTCCGGTTTTTCAGAATCTCCTACGTCTTGCAAAACACCGGAAAAGAGTACCCTGACTTGGTTAAGGTCTGCTGTAATAACACTGTTAGGATTGAAACACTCTTCTGTTAAATTGAGAAAACCGATAAGCTTGGCAGGTCTTTGGTTTGGCATTAACGTCGCTTTGAGGGCTATAGCACGGTCACCGGCAAAGGTGTTGCCAGGCATCTCTACACCCCATGTTTTAAAAAGACGATTGAGATTAGAGCTTTGTATCGGTGTGGCCCCACTTAACATCGCAGCCTTTTGGTCCGGAGGGTCGGCATAGCAGTGTGGGTCGACACAAACGATAGTCCTGCCACCCTTGAGTACAAATTGATCGATTGCAAACAGGGTTTTTACCGGTAACTCCTTTGGGTGGATGACGAGGAGGATATCAACATCCTTTATCTCGTCTACGTCTGTGGCAATGGTTGCCACCTCATACTGTTTTCGCAACTGGTTGACAATGGTCCATGATGGTTTTGGTTGTTGTCCCTGCATTCTCATCATCTGGGCCATATAACCACTTACATCATCGCCCATAACGGGTAGGGAGCTCATGATCCCTAGCTTTGTTTTCTGTCGTGTAATGGCGGTATCGATCAAATAGCTAATATCATATTCAAGAAAGCTCTGCCGGTCCGGTGAAAAGAAGGGTATAACCTTCTCTACACCAAACTGTGTCTGGACCACAAGGCCAAAGAAGAAATTCTCCTCCTCGGTGATGGGAAATTTCCTGAGTCCATATTGTAATGCCTTTACCTCGCTTTCGGAATAGGGTCTTGGGTCAATTACCTCGAAATCGATCATACCATTTGCTATCGATACATACTCTTCCAGGAGAGATTTTACATACTGGTAATAGTTGTTGAAAAATCTGATCTGGTCCGGTCCTTTGAGAGCGGCAGTTTCTGCATAATAGAGTTTTACAGTAACAGGCTGGTGGAGTTTAGCCAAGATGGCCCGCGTTCCATCTGAAAGTGTGTAAAGTTTCTTTTCCGTCATATCGAGCTTCAATGATTTTCCTATGTCGTGACAAATACTGATTGAACAAAACATTATCACCAAAACGAGAATAACACCAACAATCATTCGAATCGTATTACTCATCAATAGGCCTTCCTTTCATCTAAGAGATAGGTGCTTGCAACAATCCAGCCCACGATCATCAATATAAAAAAAGAGAGGTCTTTAAATTCCAACATACCTGTTTGAAGTGATTCAAAGTGGAGTTGAAAGCTAAAATTTCCGATTGCTGAGACCAAACCTGCAGGTAAAAATGCTGAAAGATAGTTTAGGGTGGTCGGCATACCTGCAAAGACCAGCACAGCACAGGCAACAACGGAAAGCACAAAACTGATGACTTGGTTCTTGCTGACAATTGAAAAAAAACAGCCGATCGAAAGAAACCCCCCTGCCAACAAAACACTTCCCAGGTAACCGGTGAATATCAAACTGATATCAGGATCACCCAAGTAACAGACGGTAATCACCATTGGGAAGGTTAAGGCGAGGGCAATGATCAGGAAAAGCCATGCAGAAAAAAATTTACCCAACACAGCCTGTGTGACCGTAATCGGCAGTGTCAAGAGTAGTTCAATAGAACCGATCCTGCGCTCCTCTGCCCATAACCGCATTGATGTTGCCGGAACCATGAAAACGAACAGGAGCGGTATATTCATAAAAAATGGAACCATATCTGCCTGTCGCATCTCATAAAAGCCATTTTTGAATGTAAGGTAACCGGAGAAAAAAAGAAAAACAACAAGAAAGACGTATGCAATTGGAGTCGTAAAGTACGACTTCAACTCTCTCTTGAATACCGCTACAAAACTGTTCATATTTCAGCTCCCCTTTAAAAACACAACCGATAATGAAAAATGAAGGTTATTGAATGATTTTCTATTTGGCATCTTACCGTGTGCAGTGATGCATAGTTGTTTGTCTTAAGGTCCAGGAACATTGACTAGTTATTTTTATCTGAATCTCTTAAGTCGTTTTTGATGTTGTTATCTTACGGAAAACTTCATCAAGGCTGCATTTATACTGCTCTTTCAATTTGTTTGGTGTTGAATCAACCAATATTTTCCCTTTGGATATGATTATAGACCGAGAACATACGGCGTCAACCTCTTCGAGAATGTGAGTAGATACGATAATACACTTCTCCTTCGACATCTTATTTATGAGTTCCCTTACCTCATGTTTCTGATTAGGATCGAGACCGTCTGTCGGTTCATCCAGGATCAGGACTTCCGGGTCGTGAATCAATGTTTGTGCGAGTCCTACTCGCCGCTTGTATCCCTTTGAGAGTGTCTCGATCGTCTGGTGGTAGACCGATTCAATTGAGCACATGGGGACAACTTGGTCAAGCGACCTCTTCCGCTCTTTGTCTTTTATATTTCTTGCATCACAGACAAAATTGAGAAAATCACCTACCGTCATTTCATTGTAAAGAGGCACGTTTTCTGCTAAATAACCGATGCTCTGCCTTACCTTTATGGGATTTGTCAAGATGTCATTACCGCAGACAGTGGCTGTTCCGCTGTCTGGTCTTAAGAAACAGGCCAGCATCTTCATCACCGTGCTCTTACCTGCTCCGTTTGGCCCAAGAAAGCCCAGTACCTGGCCTTTCTCAACATTGAATGAAACCCCATCAACTGCAACTATCGGTCCGAAACTTCTCCGCAATTCTTGTATGCTTATCATATCTCTTTCCCCATGTTTGGCTTGACAAAACTATGTCTGAAAAAAATGATTTTATCAATAATAAAAATTTTTTTTTCATTTTTCAAATATTTTTTCTCCCCCTATTGTATCACGTTGTATCGCTGCGCAAGCGGCATACGTCTGCCAGTCCCAAACGCTTTGGAAGTAACTTTAAGTCCCGGAGCAGCCTGCTTTCGTTTATACTCGTTCCTATCAACTTTCTTAACGATATCTCTAACAAGTGCCTCATCGATACCAAGCTTTACTATAGCATCTACATCTTTCGACTCTTCCACATAGGCCTTTAATATGGTGTCGAGAATATCATACGGAGGAAGCGAATCCTGATCTTTTTGGTTTGGCCTTAACTCTGCTGATGCCGGTTTCTCTATGGTGTTTTTGGGAATAATCTCTTTTTTGAGGTTGATGTGTTCAGCTAGATGGTAGACCATGGTCTTGGGGATGTCAGATATTACGGCTAAACCACCACACATGTCACCGTAAAGGGTACAGTAGCCAACGGCAAGTTCGGATTTGTTTCCGGTTGTAAGCACCAGATACCCATGTTTATTCGAGATTGCCATGAGTATCTTTCCCCTTATCCTTGCCTGCAAATTCTCTTCCGTAGCATCAAATGGAAGCCCGGCAAACACCTCATCCAGGCTTTTTAAATAGCTTTTGTAGATAGACGTAATAGGTATGATGGTAAAGTCAATACCAAGCCTTTCAGCCAGGATGCGTGAATCCTCTATGCTTCCCTTAGATGAAAAGGTTGAAGGCAACGTAACCCCAAAAACTTTGTCTCTCCCCAATGCTTTAACAGCAATTACGGCTGTAACGGCAGAATCTATTCCTCCACTTAGTCCAATTACGACTTTTTTAAATCCACATTTTTTGACATAATCTCTTGTCCCTAAGATTAAGGCCTCATAGACCGAATCAATCTCACCTTTGTCACTATCCTTGAAAGACCTTTTTCTTATTGGGGTTGGGTTGCCTTTCTCTACGATTACGTCACTATTTTTGAACTCGATCGTAATCAGATCCTCTTTAAAAGAAAAACATTTCTTGATAAGAACACCGCTCTTGTTCAGTACGAAACTGTTGCCATCGAAGACCAAATCGTCGTTCCCTCCCACCTGATTCACATAGAGAAACGGTACATGGTACCTTTTGGTATAGTCAGTTAACATTCTTTGCCTTATCCCCTGTTTACCAATCGTAAATGGAGAAGCTGAAATGTTAATAATACAATCCACACCTTGCCGGAACATCTCTTTTAAGGGGCTTTTGTGATAGATTTTCTTCGGTAATTCTCTGTCATCCCCCCAGGTATCCTCACAGATTGAAATACCAAATCTTTTACCGGATATTGTTGCTATTGTGATGACGTGAGCGGGTTCAAAGTATCTCTCCTCATCGAATACGTCATACATAGGTAATAACGATTTATAGTGTTTAGAGACTATCTTTTTATTGTGGATGTGCGCAGCTGCATTGAAAAGCCGCTTACCTCGCTTTGCACAATTTTTATCAACAAAACCAATGATGGCGGATATACCAACTACATGTGAGACCACCTCTTCCAATGCCCTGATGTTGTTATCAACAAATCCTGAGATTTCCAACAGGTCCTTCGGTGGATAGCCTACGATGCTCATTTCCGGAAAGATAACCAGATCTGCCCCCCTTTGCTTTGCAATATCGATAAACTTACAGATCTTCCTCACATTAAGCTTAAAGTCGCCAATCGTTGGATTTATTTGTGCCAAGGATATATTCATTAATGCTTTGTCTTAAAGTTGGTAAGGTAAGATTCCCACGTCATGTAATAGTACAATTCGACTGAGAAATCAACGAATAATTTGGTAATGTTTTTCTGGTTTTCAATTTCTCCCACTTTTGCTATGATACAAATGAGTTGAACTTTATGTCTATTTTACGATAGACACTGTACCACATTGAAAACAGGTGATTATTCTCCATTCAAGAGACACAAACTAAAAAACTACTTATGAGGATCAAATCTTGATGTCTGGTTCGTAAGAAGTTAAAGAAGTAGGTATTTCATGAGAAATCTTAACTTTTATCTGTTGGTGATATTTCTGATTGTTTACATCATCAGTCCCTTTGATTTTTTTCCGGGTTTTATAGACGATCTTTTTGCATCAGGTGTATTATGGTATTACTGGCGTAAGAGAAACGCCCGCACAAAACAGGAGGATTTCTTCTCCCAAGGTCGGTCATCACATGAGAGTAAAAAAAAATCGAAACCTCAGGGAAATTTACACGTGGCAGAGGCTTACAGATTGTTAGAGATCAGCCCCAATGCATCGTGGGACGAAGTACAGAAGGCGTACAAGGAGAAGATTGTGAAAACACATCCCGACAAAGTTGCTCATCTTGGTGAAGAGCTCCAGGAAAAGGCCAAAGAGGTTACCCTAAAACTCAATAAGGCCATTGAAATAATCAGGCGACATAAGAGGGTTTAATGGTCTAACTCGTTTCTCCGCTTAAATCTCTAACCCGAACGAGTCGGAACGGGATTTTAGATTTACGAATTACGATTTGTGATTTATTTTTGATATTTAAATCGTACATCATCTAAAATCGTAATTCGTAATTTTTTGCCAAAGCTTGTCCCTACATGTTTGAGCAGGGAGAGGTAAAAATATTTTTGTAAAGACACTATTGAGAGCTAGTATGGACACCCTATAGTTGGTAAAATCCACCCGCCACCTTCGCTGCTGTAACAGTTTCAGAATTCTCAAGTACCATTGTACATCCCCGGGTTGCAAAAATTTTACGCGCCTTGTATCGGGGAAGTTTTCGACTACCACTATCTATTCCCTATTCCAGGTAAAGTATTGAGAAGCTATTCCGATAAGTTTCTTAAGGCCAGGAGAGAGACAACATGTTGGTTTTTTTCTGGTTTCGAAAAACATCCAACTGCCCCGCCCAATCATAGCAATGACTTACGTCAACTGCTTTTTCAAGAGTAGCCAGAAATCGGATTATATCAACATAATCATTTTTTGATAAAACTTTTTATAAATGAGGAGTAAGTATGGAACGGTACATCTGTAGTGTCGAAAACAAAAAAAGTGGTGAATTGATCTTAGAACAGGGGAAAGAGGCGTACTATGCATATGTCATGATAGAAGGTAAGGCAGATGTGTATAGAAATGTGAACAACAGACAGATATTTGTTGGCACGATCGAGGAGGGTGAAATCTTTGGGATCTTGAGTTTTATTACGAGTGACAAGAGGTCGGCAACCGTTATTGCAAATAGTGATGTGAAAGTTGGTCTAATTTCAAAAGGTACACTTATGGAAAATTTGGATAATCTCCCGGGTGAAGTTCGTGAAAAAATTACTAAACTCAGAGATACTCTTTTCTTAATCAATGATACGAAATCACGATTATTGAACTGTCTCAATGAGTTAGAAAGAGGTAGGGATGATCTGTTTACCAGTCAACATTTTAAAGAAGAGGCGAATATTGAGTCTCCGCTTGTGCTCTCGGTAACAGACCTCATGAGTGATAGATTAGTTTCTTCAACGGAGGAGATCAAGGATATGCTCACTGAGTTCGCAGATATATCCAATAACATTACAAGGAACGTAATGACGGTGTGAAAGAGAAGGGGGTTTTGGTAACTGCAACCAGCTTGCCAGAATTCCCAGCGGCCAGTCAAAGAGATCCGTATTCCGCACCACCGGAGAAAGGGTGAAAGAAATGATGTAACGTTTATGATGGTGCCTGCCAAAAGATCGATTACTTCCCCGACTTACTTCAATATCCTGATATCGTAATTGTCTTATCAGGAATCATTTTCCCATTAATGTATACCCATAAATGTAATCTGTCCAGATTAATGAGACACGTACATATCTCTGACCACATTCTGAATATGTCCCACTCCTGAAAGAAAGCGGTATGAATTCTGTATTGTCATAAATAGAATCAACTTGACATACCTGTGTATTAACTTATACAATATAGAGTTACACGATCCGGGCATAACAGCTAAATCTGGTAATATAGTGCAGTTTGGTACATTTACCACCTAGAGTGAGACATAAGGTACAATGATAGAGAGTGTTGAGAATAGCGATACCAAAATTACAAGGGACTTTGATGGGCATTAAGGATAGACGACGAAGATACAAAACGAGTAAATATCAGAGACAGAGAGTAATATTTATTGTGATAGGTATTATATTTGTTATTATTCTTGCTTTGCAGATAGTTTAAACAGTTACTGTTTAAACCCGAAATTTTCAATCTCAAATAGACATCCCCCCCATATATTCCCATAGTCCTGTGTCCCGTTCCGTTTCCCAAATGATTTCGCATTAATTCTGCCGAAGCGTATTTCTTGTTGCAAGAAAACTGCTCGGGTCGATTAGGTCAAGAAGTTGCATGTCTACATAGAGGTATAGGTTCACGTCTTGCAAAGATCTATTTAGACGGTAACCTCATCTTGATGATTTTAAGGAATTTTGCATTGTTTCGAAAAGGTGGCCTGACTCTCACTTCGCTCTTTCCGTCGGCTATTGTTTAATTTCGTCAGTAAAAGGGAAATCTTCGTAAGCCTCCTTTCTGTATCTGTTTAAACCGATTGTTATGACTCCTACAAGATGATTTGTTCATTATAGTGGACAAACTACCTTGCAGAAGGAGATATCTTTTTTTTTTATCTTTAGGTTTAAGTCTCGTGTGAAGCATGTCTTAAGGAGCTAAATGCTTTATTAAATTTATTATGGACATTTTGGTATGGAGCTTGTGAATAGAGCAAAGGGTCAGAAGTGTCTTTGAAAAAGTCGTGGGTACAACAAGAGGAGATTTTTTACCCCGTTTTTTATTTTTAAGATTAGGAATTTGGAAAGAGGAAAGGGATCACTAAATATGCGTAAGTACATACAAAGAATTACCATTGTAAGTCTGCTTATCCTGGTTTTACCAGCTATGAGTTATGCGAAATCACAATTGCCTACAGGCTATAAGCTTCTTTACTGTTCTGCTTTATGGGAAGTAATGACAAGTTACGACGATGAAGGTGGAATGTTCCATCAGATTGCAACAGAGGAAGCGAGCAGATTGGAGGGTTTATCGAGGATATCTTTGCTATCAGAAGGGCTATCACTCTCTAAACGGGAAATTGATAAACAGAAAGAGCAGATCTACGAGGGGCTGAGGTCGCGACACGAGGCAGGTGATTTTGAACACTTAATTGATTCATATTATCTGAGTAGTGCATGGTCAGACAAGATAATTTCCTATTTAATATCAAAGAAGGGTGAAGAGTTAGAAAAAGCAGTGTCGGCAAAAGATGTGACGAGTGTGAAAAAAATATTCCAGACTGATTTGGCAGAACCGTCAAACGATGAGATAAAGGATTATTCGGCAGATTTTCAAGAGGCTGAATTCTTTGTCAAGGTGGCGTTTAAACAGTGGGCAGAATTGGGATATGCGCCACCCCGTAAAATATCAAAAGAGCTTAGGGATCGATTAAGATAAGATGAATAGAGGTTTATCGGGTGAGCGTGTTCTCCTACATACGGACCCGCTCACCGTTTTTTTGTAAAAATTGTTGAGGATTAATCTGCCGTACGCACAATCATAAAAGCACTTATAACAAAATCTGCCTAAATTCTGCCTCGCTTTTTTTTCTTTGCCACCCTTCTTGCGCTATTTCTCCATTAACTAAAATTTAGTTTTTGACCTTTTTAAATGGAGAAAAATGATGAAAACCAAAGAACTCACCCAATCAGCCCAGGCAGCAAAGCAAATCAGGCAAATCTTAATAAAGGCATATCCTACTATCAAATTCTCTGTGGGGACTTGAGCACGTCAGAAATGATAAAGGTCAAATAATCTCAAACTCTTTCCAGGCTATTTAAAGCCTGGTAGAGTGTAACAGAGAGATCATATCACCCTTTATATGCTCAACTTTGTTTACTTCGGTTGTCATAGTGTGTCATATTGACATAAGCACCAAATTATGTTACACATATATCATTAAATTCTAGTAAATCTATAATTTGGTTATCCGGTTGATTGACCTTTATCCAATATCTAGTAGTAATAAATTTCAGCCGCCGTGAAAGTCCTAACTACTGAAAAGTTTGATATTCACCGCTTGCTGAATAAGCCGATAGAACAACAATCAGCGAGAGCGGAGGGAGCCATGATCCCGATAATCTTCATATTATGGTAGTAAGGTCAGTAAACCGGATAACCAGAATCTATAAATACTGGATAAAGTTCTAAGAATCCGATAAAGGCACGCCCTCGTTTCTGTGGGCACGCAAAGTGTAGGGTCTTTAACGAGCACAGTAAAAGATAGCCTTACTGCCGGAGATAATTCTTCTTGTGAATATCTTCAGTAGTAAGGCTTTTTTATTTTATCAATGATGTAACGACATAAGTCATGGATTAGGAGAGGAGGTTTGTTAAAAAATATTGGTCTAACAGGATGTAAGCTTTCGTATTTTTTTCATAATTGGTATAGAACAACTGTATTGTTTTGTCCATACAAGAAAAAGGGAGGAACAGAAAATGCGATTCAGTATAGGAAGAGTTATTGTGGTAACAGCGTTTTTGTCTTTAGTCGCGGTATTTTTCTCTACTATGAGAATGGATACCGTTCATGCGGAAGATATAAATACAACCCTGGCTTCCGGATATGAGGCAGAATCGGTTTCTGAAAATGCGGCGGAAGCAGCTTCGATGTTGGTAGTGCAACCATCTACCGCGGACACGTATATACGCAACGGTGGATCATCGGGTAACACTCATGGAACACAAACAAGTATCTGGATCAAGAAGGCGATTGAGGGATTTGAGAGGAGGGGGATATTGTCATTTGACTTCTCAGCCCTTGATGATAGTGCGGTAATAGAGAGTGCATTCCTCGATCTCTACTATTTTAACAACTCAATAGGGAGTGATCCCATTGGTCAGACAGTAGAGGTCAATAGATTGACCCAACCGGGTTGGGTAGAGGGTGAGGCGACGTGGGATGACTATATGACCGGAACCCCCTGGACAACGGCAGGAGGAGATTTTACGACAGTCGATCAAGCGACAACCGTAATGCCTGCAGCCTTTGGCTTTGTGCGATGGGTAGTGACCGAGCAGGTGAAACATGCACAGAGCAATACATCCGAGATTGCGCATATGCTGGTTAAGGTCAGTGAAAGTGCACCGTTGAATAGTGCAGCGCGTTTCTATTCAAAAGAATTTGTCACGGACCCATCACAACAGCCTAAGCTCATCATAAATTTTACAACAAACGGTGTAACCACACCACCCCCCGCACCGGTTGCGAAGACGGGTCAGACAATAGAGATTGAGACAGGAGACGATGGTGATTTAGAGGAGGGAGTAGCCTGGCCGAATCCACGATTTACGGATAATGGAAACGGTACGATTACTGATAACCTGACAGACCTCATATGGGACAAAGATGCAAACCGTTTTGGTCAACGGAATTGGAACAGTGCTTTGAGCGATTGTAACAATCTGGCAGATAATGGTGGTGATCTTACCGATGGTTCAGTTGCGGGAGATTGGCACTTGGCAAATCGTTTTGAATTAGAAAGTCTTCTCCATTTGGGTGTTAGACTTCCTGCCGTGCCAGACACTCTTGGTACCGGTCTTTGGAGTCAAGGTGATCCCTTCAACAATGTGCAGTTTGTGCAGTCGGCGGTCTACTGGTCGTCTACTACGGTTTTCACTACCCCCTTCGCGTGGGTCATGATATTTGCCAATGGCACCGTGGGCTTCAGCAATAAGTTTATCAGCGACAAATTTGTCTGGTGTGTACGAGTCGGGCAATGATGCTTGGTTATTTGCGCCCGGTGAAATAGTTAGACTGGATGATTTCACGGGGTAACCCCAGTGAAATAGTTATAAAGGAATGATTTCACCCTGAAGGAATAGACACCCTGTGGGATTCATTATCCCACGGGGCTCGTTATATTCCATTGGGCAGGTGGGGTAAATTATTTAAAATATTCTTGAGACTGTGTTTTAGAAGAAAGAATTGGTGAGAAAGAAAAAAGGGTGTGCAGGGTGTATTCCCCCCTGCACACCGCGATTTTTTTATCTATTTATAAGAACTTAGGTAAATTTATTGTCCCCATTGTCTTAATTGTTAAAAGGTATTATAAAACCCTTATATAACTGGACTTCGTTTTCGTCACGACTTCAGCCCCCCTGGTTGCCTCAAGTTGTATGTCCCAGGTAAACTCCATGATAACGGTAACGTTAGAAGATACCTGATTAGATCCTGGCGCATTATCTCCTTTGGAGAACCTTCCGGATTTCACTTTGATGTCAATGTCGCTTGTGCCTAATAGGATAGGTCTACTCCTACTCCGTTTACATATCCAAGCTTACCCAACCCTATCCACGCCATACCTGGCACGTTCTGAAAGGTTACGTTGTTCTTGTTCTTGACTGTGTAGAGGCTGAGATTCTCATCAATATTGTTCCCGTTAAGAATCTCCACATCTTCAGAGAAGTTTTTATAATCAATCCTTTTAGAGTGCTATCTATATTCTAAAAGGAGAAGTGTGACTGCCCTTTAAGCTGTAACCGTTCACGGTTATTTTAATCTTATGTACAGGAACGTATTTGAAAACTATTGACAACAATATTTTATATCATAAAATTTGATATGGAATACGATATGTAGTGTGAAGAAAGAATAGGTTAATCTTCAGTTACGGATATAGCGGGCAAGCAGCTTATGGTAAGGTCATGATGTAACAGTTGTCAATTGAGACGGTAAAGAAGTAGGGAAAATAACAGAAACCGCAAAGTTGAAAGGAGTTATATTCTGATAACACTTTTTATCATCTTATTGTATTATCTCTATCCCAGAAATTCTGGGAGACCTGAAACAGTATACTTGGCCTTTACGTTCGCAATCACTACTATTGTCTTCATGAGCTTTGGTATTGAAAAGTTATGGGAGAAGCACCTGAACGTCAAAGTGGTCAAGTTCTTTCTCTTTCCTGGTATTATCGTCCATGAGTTGAGTCATGCTCTATTGTGTCTGATAACGGGGACTACCATAAAGGATCTCAACATCTTTAAACCGGTAAGCGGAACGATCAAATACGACAGACCGAAGATTCCCCTCCTCTTTGACTTCTTTATCACCGTTTCTCCACTCTTTGGTTGTGCGTTTGCCCTTATAGTTGCTTCCATGGTCTTGGGAAACCCTATTCGATTGGAAGAGACATTGCCGAATGAATTTACCTATTCGTTTCAGGCAGTGTTTGATTATGCGAAGGACTCTTTGGACATAATATGGCTTACGCTTAACAAATTTTGGTCACAGGGGTTTCATACGGTAGGTTCGATCCTTTTTTTCCTTGCCTCCATTATCTTTACTGTATCGATGGCACCGCATAGGGGTGATATTAAGTACATTGTTTTGGGTTTTATTGTTTTAGGATTGGGCCTGTTTGGTCTGGAGTGGCTTGAATTCTCTTTACTGGAGTACAGATGGTGGCAGGAGATATTAGACAACTCATGGAGGATTCTTTCATACATCTTCTCAATTTTATTGACCACTCTTTTGATAACGGCGACTGTAGTTGGTATTATTAATGCAACAAAACTTATTTTTGGAAGTAAGGCTTAGTTTCTGAATCCTTCATATGCTAGTTACCGCCCAGTGGAGTCTAAATGGAAGAGATCTACTATACAGCTTTTCAATCTCCTTTTGGTCACGTCTTTGTCGCGAAAACCGTAAAAGGTGTCTGTTTTATTACCTTTTCAGGTATTGATGAGGCAACATTTTTATCTCATCTAAAGAGAAGGTTTCTGAAAGAGGCGATGAGAGATGACTTGGTATTCGGAAGGATTAAAAGAGAACTTCTAGACTATTTTGCCGGAAAACGGAGTGAGTGCACTTTTCTCTTAGACTTGCGTGTGGGGACAAAGTTTCAGGGAAAGGTATGGAAAAAGCTCATGGAGATACCTTACGGTGAACTGCGCTCTTATAAATGGATTGCCAGCGAAATTGGTGATGTGAATGCATCGAGAGCGGTTGGTAATGCCGTTGGTGCGAATCCGGTACCACCTGTAATACCTTGCCACCGTGTAGTCTGTTCTGATGGGGGGCTTGGTGGCTACTCATCGGGAATTCACCTAAAGAGAAAGCTTTTAACGTTAGAGGGGATAGAAAGAGTAATCTAAATTTTTGTCAGGATACTCTTTGCTGCACCAAGTAACCCGCTCGTATCGCCCAGTTTTGCAACTTCAATCGAGAGCGGTTCTCTCGCCTTTTCAAAGGCCCTTTTCTTGACCTCTTCCCTCATTGGATCGAGAAGTTTCTCCCCCAGATTAGTTACTCCACCAAACAGTGCAACCATTTCGGGATTGAGGAGATTTGCAAGGTTTGCCACTGCAATACCGAGGATAACACCCGTTTCCTGTATGAGTGACAATACCCTATCGTCTCCTTGGACCGCCATATTGTAAATATTTTCAAACGTGAGAACCGTTTCACTTTGTCCACCTTCGTCTGTTTTTGCCAAAACTCTTTGCGTTCTATCTGTGATACCTCTGGCCGAGGCATAGGCCTCAAGACATCCACTATTGCCACAGGTACAGGGTATCCCATTTGGTATAACGGTAGTGTGCCCAATCTCTCCAGCCATTGATGATGCACCATACCAGAGTTTTCCTCCCAGGATTATGCCACCTCCAACGCCGGTACCGAGGGTGATACAGACAAATCCTTGGGTCCCAATGCCGACCCCCTTCCACCATTCACCAAGTGCTGCAGCATTCGCGTCATTTTCAATCGAAACGGGAATCCCAAACTCGTTTTCTAGTATATTTCTTAAGGAGACATTGTTCCAACCTGGCAGGTTGGGAGGATTGAATATAATACCCGCTTGGGCATCTAACGGTCCTGGAAAACCGACCCCCAGCCCCTTTATCATCTCAAGGGGGAGTTTTGAGTCCTTGATGGTTTCATGAAAGAGGGAGATAAGAAACGGAAGCATCTCGTCCTTGCCCTTCTTACAACGGGTACGTCTCTTTAAGTGAGTATGAATTTCTCCTTCACTGTTTACTATTGCAACACGAGTATTCGTACCGCCTACATCAGCTGCCAAGACATACGAGTAGTTTTTCCTGGTCATGACTTAAAACTGGACGCCAGTCCGTCTCATACCTTGATGACGGGAGATAAAAGAGCAAGCTGTTTTCTCTTAAACCTTCATAATAAAAAAAATTCACTCAAAACCCTTTGGTGTGTGCCATTTTTGGAACCGATACAGTTAAATTTTCTGTCCGTATAAGTGGTTATATTATCCCGAAGGGGGTAGAGATTTTTTCCACCTATATCGCTTATTATCCCCCCAGCTTCGGTGAGGATGAGGGAGCCTGCAGCGATATCCCAGAGTGAGCTTTTTTGGTCAACATAGCAGTCAATCCACCCTGCAGCTACATAGCAGATGTGCAGTGATGCAACCCCAACGGTGCGGATCTTTGCTTTTTTAAGTATCTGATGCATGTGTTTGGGGATTTCTCCATTATAATCCGATTGTACGGCAAACAGCAGCTTTTTCTGTAGTGGTTGGTTCCTTGTGCTTAAGGGTACCTTGTTGAGAAAGGCACCCCCTCCCTTGAGGGCGGAAAAGAGATTATTATTGATTGGATCATAGACAACCCCAACAATAGGTTCATTATTATGCATGAGAGCTATTGAGACTGCAAAGAGAGGTATCCCCCGGACAAAATTTGATGTTCCATCCAGTGGGTCAATACACCAGTAATAATCTGTATCGGACTCTTTTACCCCAAACTCTTCTCCAAGCACTCCATGTTCGGGAAAAGCCTGGGCGATCCTCTCTCTGACGAGTAATTCAGATTCTTTATCGGTCTCCGTAACCAGACTATCATCTTTTTTTGTATGGATATCTTTTGTTTTTCCAAAAGATGAGTGATTCAGTTTTCCCGCCTCTTTGCTTATCTTAATTGCAAATTGAAAAAATGTCGTGAATGAGTTTTCTATGAGTGTGATTCCTTTCCGTTGTAAAATGTTTGGTGCTAAAAGATATCTTTTTTGTCAAATGTGATGAGGGTTTTGGCTCTCTCATACTCAACCATACCAGGAGCGAAGGAAAAAGCAAGGAATTTGTATACTCATCTGATAATGGTTTTCAGATAAAATCAGGTATAAAATTGAGCGAGTAAAGTCCTCGGCACCTTTTGTCCGGAGAGAACTGCAACCAAGATTTGGTTTCCCGTAAAACCGAAAACCAATCGGTTTTAGTATACCGGTTGTAGTGGTTCTTGCGAAACATCAACACGGTTCGGCAAGAACCAAATAAGAGAGAGATGTCTGTTATGCTTAGGCTTGGACAGGTTGTTACAGTAAAAAATTTTTATCATGAATCGGTATTCAAAAAATGGTAAAAGAGCTTTGTCGTTAAACACAATTCTTTAACTCACCGCAGATATGGTAGAATTGCCTCTATGCAAAGAGTGAACTCATAAATTGGGAAAGTAAGATTGATATCATGATAATAAAGAGAGTATAGGTAAATAACAGATACAGACGTTTGTCGTGAATCCAACCTTGCTTCTCGGGATATTTTCTTCGGATACCCTTTAAAGTCCAGTTTTCTGAACCATCTATCCTAGATGAAACGGTTTTTGAAACGAGGAGGGCAATAATTAGTGTGGTGGAGAAACCTATTGGTCCCCACCAAAGCCAGGAGATTGAGGGTACGTAGTGGCCGATAGTGAGGTTTAGGGCCGTACCTGCTGTTATGCCCGTGATGACGCCTACGCCTGTTAGTGACCGAAACAGGATCCCTCCCAGAAAAGTAGCCAATATAGGGCCGGAAAATGCTGAACCTACCATATTCACAATCTCGATTACGGTAGAAGAGGAGCGTACAATAAAGTAAGCACCTCCCGCACACAATAATCCCCATAATGCCGTAATGAACCGAGACAAGCGAAGCATCGTAAGGGGGGTCTCTCCTATTTCTGGCCTAAATCTTACTACAAAATCGGAAACCGTTACGGCGGATAGTGAATTAAAGGCAGAATCGATACTCGACATAGAGGCTGCAAAGAGGCCCGCCATGACCAATCCTACCAAACCAACCGGTAGATAGGTTATCATGAAAGTGGGTACCAAATAATCGGGATTTTTGCCCTCTAATTTTGTTGCAAATTCTGGATGCGATTGTAGAAAGAGTGCCAAGGCAACTCCAAATATAATATAGGTAAGAACTATGGGAAATCGAATCAATCCATTTACCATTAAGGCATTTTGTGCCTTTCGGTTATCGGGTGTCGCAAGCAAACGTTGGACCTGGCTTTGGTCACATCCGTAATACCCCATATAGAGAAAAAGGCAACCAAGAACCATTGGCCAAAAAGCAAATGTGTGGTTGTCACCAAAACCGTGATGGAAAAAGTCTACTGCTTTTAACCGTACTGGATCAATGGAGAGAGAAGACAAACTGCCTCCCAAATGTTTTATTGAAATGATTAGTGCTACAAGGACTCCACCGTAGAGAATGATGAGTTGCAATATATCACTGTATACATCAGCCATGATACCTCCGATTGTCGTATACGCTATTGCTACGAAAGCCATGATAATCATCGTTACGAAGATGGGTAAATTCAATACGACGGACAGGATCAATGCGGATGTATATAATATTACGCTTGTTGAAATTCCACGAGAAAACATGAAGAGAGCCGATAATAACAATCTTGTGCTTATACCAAACCGGTGCTCAACATACTCATAAACTGAAGCACCTGACAGGTGACGAAAAATCGGTACAAGAAGGAACATTATTGCGACCATTGCAAGAGGTACGGCAAATTCGTACTGAAGCCATTTGATACCACCTCCTGATTTAAGAGCTACAAAGGCGGGAGCGCTAATCAAACTTATGGTACTCACTTGGTTAGCAGCGAGGGACGTAGCTATTACGGTAGTTCCCATTGCTCTTCCACCAAGGAAATAGTCATCGGTCGAGTGTTGACGCCTTGACAACCAGAAACCTAGACCCAAAATGCCGAGCAGGTAAACTCCTAAAACAATCCAGTCTATTACTGTCATATACTCACCTGATAATGGTTATCGGATAAATTTCGGTATACAATTGAGCGAGTCTAACTGCAAACCAAATCGGTGTTAGTATATACGCTTATAATCTTGATGCTTGCATTGCTATCGATAATTCGTGAACTGCAATTCTATCTCGTACTTTTTGTCTTTAATTGCCTGCATCACAGTTTGGAGATCATCCTTGCTTTTGCCTGAAATTCGTACCTTATCTTCCTGGATTTGAGACTGTACTTTCAGTTTAAGTCCCTTAATAAATTTAATGAGCTCTTTAGCCTTTTCAGTAGGAATACCAGACTGAAAGGTAATCGACTGTCTGACATTGCCTTCAAAGGCCTTTTCGGTCTTTCCGAAAATGAGAGCCTTGAGAGGAACCTCTCTCTTCACCAGTCTTGCCTTGAGGATGTCCGTTAAACTACCAAGCTTGTAGTCATCGTCGGCAATAAGGGTGATCGAATTGTCATCATTTAACGTAATAGAAGACTTACTTCCCTTAAAGTCGTATCTTACCGCAAGTTGTTTTTTTGCCTGATCAACTGCGTTTTTCACTTCATGCATCTCTACGTTGCAGACGATATCGAATGAAAAAGTATCTGCCATACTAAGCGCTCCTTAAGTTACATGTTTTCACAATTATAAAATAAGATGTTTGTTATCAAGATTAAAAATATATATGGAAACCGTGCCAATTCAAGATAATAATTGAAAGGTTAATATTGTTCTTTTTGTAGCAGATTTTCTTACAGTGGTTTGAACATCTTTTGTGAAAAACCAAACCCCTCTCAGTTCGCTGACAAGCTCTTAAAGCGTGCAACTAAGTACCCTCATTTATCATTTGTTTAAAGGAACAGTGGGGTTAAATCACTTGCTCCGAGACACGTCCATCGGGATAATAAATTCTCACTCTGTGCTTTTCCATAATTGAATGCGAAGTCCATTTGAAGAGCTTTGATAATTTGCTGTTAAAGCGTTCACTTCTATGGATCGGGTTCCTGAAAAATACTTTAAATAATGCATGAACACTATTCATTCTCTCAGAGTCTGAGTGGGGCAAATGATGTATATATTTTTTGTTTTCAGTAAACGTATGTCCAGCTATCCCGATTTCCCTTAACCTCCTATAAAAGTCCAGGTCTTCAAATCCATAAGAAAACATGAGTTCGTTGTACCCATTAACTTTAAAAAAGTCACTTTTATATATTAAACAAGTCCCTGTTGTATGTTTTTGAGCGGAATAATGTCCGTGAAAAAACATCCCTTTTGACAGCCTGTTTCTCTCAATAAAGTCGGATCGCAATATTTGTATGTCCGAATCTATTGAAAGAATTTTTTCATTTGAACAAAGCCTGATTTTTAAATTTTTTGATTTCGCCTGGTGAAACCGCTTCTTGTTATCGACTCTAACCAGAACTATTCGGCCATCTTGAAATTCATCAATAATAGTTCGAATCTCTTTGTTTGAAGACCAATCAAGAACAACAATTTCTCCTACTCTATCGCATTCTGACCAAGATGGTAACGTGTTTTTTAGATAGTAGTTTCTGTTCATTACCGCAGTGCAGATAGAATATTTTTCATCCATACATTTCCCCACAGATAGCTGTGACTTCGTGAACCATATCTAAACAATCTCTTACAAAAACAGGTCCGGTTTGTGAGAAACTTATCTCATCAATGCGTTTAAAAAGGAACTTTTTTACAATTTGCATTTTCGGGTATTCGAGGCTACACTATCTTAAATTATATGGATGTCAACATATTTATGGCGTTTTTTTATGGGTATTAGGGAATTTATCTTTAGCAAAGTCAGGGCATTGAATCATCTTCGCTGCATGTATCCTTATGTCTTGTCAGCGATTCATTGCGATAGACCGAGGCAGGTAGATATAGAGCTGAGTAATCGCTGTAATTTACGCTGCAAGATGTGCTGGTTTCACGGGGAAAACGGTCTTGGCAACCGGTACGAAGACGGGGAACTCACAACAAAAGAGGTTTTCAGCATTGTGGATCAGCTGGTTCCATATAAATCTCATATTTACATTGGTGGATCTGAACCTTTTATGCGGAAAGATTTTCTGATGATCCTTCAGTATTTAAAAAGCAGGAATCTGTTTGTGACATTTACGACAAATGGAACGATGCTTGAAGCAGAACAAATAGGAATGCTTGTTAAGCTTGGAGTTGACAGGATTAATTTCTCAATTGACGGCAATAGGGAGCTGCATGATTACGTGAGAGGGAGAGGGGCTTTCGGGAAGGTAACACAGAGCGTAAGAAAAATTTCCGAATGCAAAAAAATTGAGGCACATATGAAACCGGTTATTACGGTAAATATTACCTTAACGCGCAGCCTGATAGGCCGTTTAAAGGAGACGGTGAACGAAATAAGACAATCGACACATGATGGGGCTGATTTTTACCGATTACATCACTTGTGGTATGTTTCACAAAATGAACTGGCATTACACCAGGCAACTGTCAGAAAAAAACTCGGCTGCAGCGCTCCCGGTGCCGCGAGCCATCTGCTTCCTTCTTCTCAGATTTTCGATCCGAGAGCATTGGTTGACGAGATTACCAGTTTGAGCGGGCTACCGAAGGTCACGATGTTTCCGGATTTGCAATATGCTGATATGCTGAAGTACTACTCAGAGAATCCTATGCTGGGAAACAGGTGCATTGCGCCCTTTTTGGGGGCGGTGATAAAACCGAACGGTGATGTCAAGTTCTGTCCTGATGAGTGGATAGATGACTATACACTCGGGAACCTTCGCAATGATAGCTTTCATAGTATCTGGAACAATAAGAAAGCACGTAAATTTCGTTCCGTGATATTGAAGGAGAAGCATTTTGAAGGTTGCAATAGATGCAGCTGGATGTATTCCTTTGGATCAAGATCATCTGCCAGAAAGAAGAATTATACGTAGTGTTCATGGTACACGAACACCTGGTATAGTTTGCAGAGTGTACGAAAAGCCTCTCAGGGCGAGAGGTACAGGCAGTGTAGAGAGTCCAAAAAAGCAATGACCGAAGGAGCGATTATATGAAAGCAGATGTAAAAGTTCTCTTTCTTGCTATTGATGCCGGTGACAAGGTGTTGATACAGAACTGGGCAGCCGATGGAACATTAAAAAACCTTCGTACGCTGCTTGACAGAGGTCTGGTTGGCAATACGATGAGTCTGGAGGGCTTCTTTGTTGGCTCAACCTGGCCATCTTTTTATACAGGAGTTACTCCTGCCCGTCACGGATTCCATCGACTCACTCAATTGAACCCGGGAACATATGATCTCTATCAGTGTTCCCCTGGCGAATTTATAAAATATGAACCTTTCTGGAACTATCTGAGCAACGCCGGACGAAGAATTGCCGTGCTTGACATCCCCTTGTCAGGAGTATCGCGGAAGATCAAGGGAATTCAAATGGTGGAATGGGGTTCTCATGATGCCGCTTATGGATTTTGTACCAGGCCGGAAGGATTGAAACAGGATGTACTGGCCCGATTCGGCAAGCATCCCTCGCAAGGCCCATGTGATTCCTCCGGACGAACTCCTGATGAGTTTCTTCTTTTCAGGGACCAGCTCATTCTGGGTGTACAGAGAAAGGCAGAATTAACGAAGCATTATCTGAAGAAGGGCAGCTGGGACTTCTTTGCCCAGGTGTTTACCGAAGGTCATTGTGCAGGACATCAATGCTGGCATCTTCATGATCCGCAGCACCCCAGTTATAATTCTGAGACCGTTGCCATAACGGGTGATATTATTCGTGATGTTTACACGGCCATTGACGATGCGATCGGGGATATTCTTCAAGATATCGGTAACGATACGATTGTCGTTTGTCTTGCCAGTCATCGCATGGCACACAATTATGGGGCACAGGTGTTGCTCCCGGAGATACTCAAACACCTGAAGGTGACACAGGACAGATCCAGGGAGACTTCGCATCGTATTACAGCTCCTATTCGGGACAAACGGGATGCTCTTCTTGAGTGGAGCAGGCAATATACTTCACGATACATCAAAGGAAAACTTGCCCCAATCCGTGATTGCTGTAGTAATTGGTTTAAAGGTTCCCGGGCCGACAGTTGTCCTACCCTTTCGTACCTGAACCTTAAAAAAAGCAAATGCTTTCCCATAGCAAATGCAATATCAATCAATGGCATTCGTGTTAATCTGGCTGGCCGAGAACCACATGGGATAATAACACCGGGAGCGGAAATGGATGTCTTTTGCGAAGATCTGTCCACTAAGCTTTTAAAAATAACTGATTATGACACGGGGATTCCCATGATAAAGAGTGTGCGAAGGACAAAAGATTTGTATCAGGGAGAACGTATAGACCACTTGCCTGATTTACTGGTTGAGTGGAGTGATGAAAAACGTTTAGGATCTCGTGGGGTCAGGGATGGAAAGGGGTGCAGGATACGGGTTGTTTCTGAACTAACAGGGGTCATAGAAGGAGTGAATTCCTACTGCCGTACAGGTGATCACAGACCAGAGGGTCTGTTTATTGCCTTTGGACCCGGAATAGGGACTGGACGTATGAAAAGGAGTGTTTCCCTCATGGATTTTGCGCCAACTTTTTCCGGTTTGTTCGGTGTGGAAATGGCGGATGTTGATGGTGAACCTATTATTGAGATATTGAGTGCATAGAAGTGTTGAAATTGTCCAGGAAAAGACCTTCCTGATACGTGGGCAGAAAGTTATACTGGCTTGTGACCTTTTTTGAAGATAGCATTATCCAAAATCAGCCTCACGTAAACTGAAATAGTTACCTATTATCTCCCGTTATTTTAATTTCAATTGAATAAAGTAAATTTTGGATAAACAGAGTTGTTCCATAAATAAAATCTTTTATTATGATGAAGTATTTTTGATTATTCACAGCTCTGTTCCCCATTTTCATGAGGACAGGCATTAAATATTTTTTCCAGTTGACTACGGAATTCCAATATGCCCCTTGAAAAGTTTTTTACTCCTCAATCTATTGCCATAATAGGAGCAACGGAAGATCCTCAAAACATTACATCCGTAATCTATAAAAATCTTGATGAGATGGGATATGAGGGTCAAATTGTGCCGATCAATCCCCACCATGATAAGGTTTTTGGGGTTCTGTGTTACCCCTCCCTTCTTGAAGTAACAGATGTGATCGATCTTGCTGTAATAGCAATTCCTGCAATTCATGTCCTTGCGGTAATAGAACAACTCAAGGGGTGCGGAATAGAGCATGCAATAATTATCAGTGGTGGATTTGGTGAGTTGGGTGATAGGGGGAGGGAACTAGAAGAGGAGATAAAGGGTGTTTGTACCCGTGATGGTATACACATAATCGGGCCGAACTGTATTGGTATTTTTGATAATTATTCAAATTTCACAACCTCCTTTTTGCCATGGGACAAGGTGGAACGGCCAAGGAAAGGTTCGGTGAGTATTCTGACACAGAGCGGATCGTACGCTGTCTCCCTTATGGATCTGCTTGCACAGGAAGGGATCGGAGTATCAAAGGTTGTGAGCTATGGAAACCGAGTTGACATAGGTGAATCGGCCTTGATTGAATATCTGATTGATGATGATTCTACACGCGTAATCGGGATATATATGGAATCGGTTGATGATGGAAGGCGATTTATTACTGCATCGAGTCGCTGCACAGAGACCAAGCATATGGTAGCCTTAAAAGTTGGCAGAGGAGATTTTGGAATAAAGGCGATACGATCACATACGGGGGCGATTGCGGGAAAATATGAAATTTACAGAGCCGCCTTCAGAGAATCCGGAATACTAGAAGTTGACGGCCTTGAAGAGTTTATCGATGCGTGCAAAGTTTTGTCAATGCAAAACCCTGCGAGAGGAAATAGAATCCTTGTTATTACCAATGGTGGAGGGTTTGGTGTTGCCGTGTCAGATAGGTGTAGTGTGGAAGGTCTGGATGTTGCTAAGATACCGGGGACTATCAAGGAGGAGCTTTCGAAAGAGTTTCCGGGATTCTATATCCTTAATAATCCGATTGATATAACAGGTAGTTCCGGTGACAAAGATTTTGGAACGGTATTAAAGGCTGCATTTATTGATGATTATTTTTTTGATGCTGCAATTGTTATCCCACTCATGCCTCCACCAACCATGACAGAGGGTGTTGTTGACATTGTTTCACAAAAGGCACGAGAGTCACGAAAACCTGTTATCGTGTGTACAATTGGTGGTAAGCATACCAAAAAACTAAAACTCATGTTTGAAGGGAAGGGGATTCCTGTATTTACCTCACCGGAACGGTGCGTAAAGGCCATGAGTATATTAGTAAAAAGGGGAGAGATGTGTGGTGATAAGAGACAAAAAGAGCAAAGAGTACCTTACGTTGTCGAGAGAGAGAAACCTAAGGTCCTCTATCCAGAGGGTTATAAGGAGGTAGAGAAGATAATAAAAAAAATAGGGGGGACGGACAAAGGTATCGTATCCCCTCATTACGCTTTAGAGATTATCAAAGCAATGGGAATCGCTACTCCCACATACCTTTTGGTGAAGACCCAAAGTGAGGCGGTAGAAGCGGCACGATTGCTTGGGTTTCCAGTTGTCTTAAAGGTTTCAACATCAGCAGTTCTCCATAAAAGCGATGTTGGAGGTGTCGCGGTTGATGTGAGAACCGAGGAAGAGGTAAAGAATCACTATAATGAGATAATGAGGAATCTTTCAAAAAAAAGGCCCGATATCGACATAAAGGGAGTTGTAGTAGAAAAGCAGGTAATGCAGACAATTGAGGTGATAGTAGGTGCTATTAGGGACGAACAGTTCGGCCCAACTGTTATGGTTGGCCTCGGAGGTATATTTGTAGAGATCCTTAACGATGTTTCATTTGGAATGGCTCCGGTAACAGAGAGAGTGGCATTGATGATGATAGAGGAGATCAAAGGGTATCGCATACTCTCCGGTTACAGAGGTACAAAGATGCTTGACATACCCCAACTGGTCAAGACCGTTGTTGTTATTTCGGAATTGATATCAAACATTAACGGAATAAAAGAGATTGAGCTGAACCCTCTGCGTGTGTACGGGAAAGGTGTGATAGCCGTTGACGCTAGAATCATTTTGGAACAAAAGAGCATTGACACATAGGGCAAAATATTATATAAAAATTGGCTTACAATGTTCTGTAAATCCACTGATCTGTAGTATAGATCAATAGGATCTTAAAGCGGGTTACGCGTTTCAATGGGCGAAAGATCTCCACAATAAGCAGGTATACATTCCCCTTGAAACATTTTCATAATTATAATTATGTAGTGGATGAACCAAAACTGCCCAGGTATAAGGCGTGCTGATTTCGTAACCGGAGCGTGCTCAAGTACATGAGAATTACGGAATTATTACAGCAATGCAGTAGAGGGGTGGTTTTCGTTCATCCACTGAGAAAGGAGTGGACGCAATGGTTACCTATTTGAAGAGAGGATTATTTACCTTTGGGGCAGTGAGTGCGATTGTACTTAGCAGCCTCTTTTGCTCTGAGGCTACGAGTAAGGCTGCTGAAACAACCACGATTTACATTTGTAATTGCCCCGGTGGCTGTCTCTGTGAATACGAAACCTTAAAGCCAGGGGGCAGGTGTCTCTGTGGTCTGATTACTATCCCTTCAGATCGAGGTCTCAGCGATGACCTTGAATATGAGTGTGCCTGTGGAGCAGGATGTGATTGTGGTACGCAGGCGGATGAGGAGGATAATTGCTTTTGTGGTGTACTTATGAGGGAAAAAGAGTAAGACTTTCTATCTCTTTCTTAACCTGGCCGATTCAGAACATATGATGTCTCTGTTGCCTTTGTTTGTTATGGATCGGCCAGGTTGAATTATGAAAACTTAGCTACCTGTGCCAATCACTCTGGCGGGAGTGAGTAGTCGCATACCTTTAGGTTCCGAAACTTACGAAAAATTCATATATCCCCACTGTTTTATGTAACGCAATTCCTTCCTGAATGATCTACAAGATCTATCACAATTATTTACGTTTTTTTCATTTAATTAGTCCCTGTTTCAGAAAGGAAATATGTTGTGGAGCGCCCGCGCAAATTCTATCATACCTTTTTAACACCATTCATATATCAAGCGTAATTAGGACGTGAATCTAAACTGATGATGAGATCTACGTCAAAATGTAACAATTGTGACTATAAAAGTGTATCAATTGTTACACTTTTATAGTCACAAAATACCCTCCAGAATGTAACTATTGTCTCTATTGTTTTTTTTCTTAATTAGTAGTAAAATTTAGTTTTAGGAACTTATGATCCAGATAAAGAGATATAAGGAAAGGAAAAAAATATCATGTTAAAGCGGTTAGTTGCAGTTAGTGTATATATGTGTTTCGGAATGTTTGTCGCTGCGTTTTTTTTGAGCTGCTCCACTGCCAATATATATGCTGACTCTCCAATAGGATGGAACGATGCAAAATCTGCAACATTTCGTTACTGGATCGATAGCTTTTCAATACAGCCGGACAATATACAAAGCTTGGTTGTAAACAGGACCTTTTCTACTGATAAAGTGCAGAGGGAAGTCTATCCACTTGCTATAACCAATCGTATTTACGGGATAAACATAAGCGGCTCTCTACAACTTAACAGCGAGACAAGTTTAATACGTGTAATATTGGTTGATAACGACCTTAATGAACACCTTGTTTATGAAACATACCCTTTAATTGTCACTACCAACTCTTACTCCATAGAGAATGTCTGCGAAGAGACTTGTTTTTTAGAACCGATCATACCGCGGTCATTGAAACTAGAGTTGATCAATTCATCGATACAGATTGACGAGCTTTCTGTTCTCTATTCACCTGCAGCATTAAGTAAAGGTATGCAGGAGACTCAGAAGCAGATTAAAGATACTCAAAATAGGGTTAGAATCAACTCAATAAATAATCAAATTAAAAAGAGAGGGCTAAAATGGACCGTGGGTGAGACCCCTATTTCCCAATTACCCTACGCTGAAAAAAAGACTCTGTTTTTAGGAACTCCAGGAGACAGAATACTCAACACACAAGGTTTTGAGTATTACAAGGGAGGTATTTTTGAAAAAATTCAAGATACTTTAGATACGAACGGCACTCTAGAAACTGAGAGAAAATCTTCAGAGGAATCCTCTCTCATTGAATCTTTTGACTGGAGAAATAGACACGGTGCCAATGATCCTGCTTCTCCCTACTATGATGGTGATACCATGGGAAGCGGTTGGATTACGCCTGTTAAGAGGCAGAGGTGCAATCATTGCTGGGCATTTGCTCCTGTTCATGCAACTGAAGCCATTGTTAATCTTTACTTCAATCAGCATCTTGATCTAGATTTATCAGAACAGAACATAGCCTCTTGCAGTGGAGGAAATATAGGCTGCTGTGCAGGAGGATTTATAGGCACTGCACTAAATTATATTATAGAAACAGGTGCGGTAAATGAAGAGTGTTTTCCCTATGCAGCAAGTTGTGAATCTTGTGCCAATAAATGCTCTAATCCAAATGAGCAGATTATAATTGGTGGGAAATTAGATCCTGGATATTCTGAAGAAGATATAAAAAGGGCTATTATTAAATATGGTCCCATAACTGCTGGTATCAGTAGCTGGTGGCATTATATGGTAATGGTAGGATTTGATAGAGACTCTAGCGATGGGAAAACTATCTGGATATTTAAAAATAGCTTTGGGACTGGTTGGGGTGATAATGGATATGGGAATGTGAAAGTTGATTTAAGTGATTTATACGGTAAACATGCATTACTAACTCCTGTAACAAGTTTAATAACACCTTATGAAATAGCCTGTAATGATAAGGACGGCGATGGATATTATAATTGGGGGATTTCTGAAGAAAAGCCTTCTTCGTGTCCTGATTGTCCTCCGGAGAGAGACTGTGACGATTCGAATCCAAACCTAGGGCCATTTGATTCTAATGGCAACTGTGTAGAAATCGTGAATGAATTCGTTACATTCGAACCAGACCCATCTACGTATGAATTTACCCCTAATGGATCTCCAACAGAAGAGCTAATATTTTCAGATGACTTTGAGAGAAGCAATATTGGTGGAGAGTGGATTACAGGGGCATTCTGTGACAGTGATACGATAACAATTGTAGATGGAAGAGTCCAAGCAACCGAAAACTGTAATTTTATTGAAACCGTACGAGAATTTAGCGGTAATTTACGTATTGAAGTGGGCGTAGAAAAGAATGGTTCATCAGACCATGGTTGTTGGGACTTCGGTGTTTTATTAAATGATTTAGATCAATATTCGGGCATTATCAGATTCGATTCGGGTGGTGTCGATGGTGTTGCGATAGGACCAGTACAAGGTTGTGGAGATGATGTTACTATTCCAAGCGGTGTTAATAAAGGTAAAGCCATCTTTACTTATCAAGACGGAACTGTTGGATTCTCTTTTGAAAATGATGATGGCGTTATCATAGATGCTGGCAGTGTAAATGCAGGGAATTTCGATTCAAGCAGAATAAGGATTCACTTAGCAGCTCATTCAGATACTCCGAGATACGTTGATAACATTAAAGTTTATTCCATCAACGGGGCTTGCCCTAAAGGCTACAGTGGTAAATTCAGTTTCGATGCCACCCTCACCAACATCAGCGAAAAAGAGTTATCAAATATTTATGTTGAGGTGGATGAGTTAACAAATGAAAATTTACTGCTGAACAATGAAGGGCTTCTTGGGGAAGGTGAGCGATTTGAGATTCTGAAATTTGATGATTATTCTGACGGATACCTCAGCCCGGATGAAAATGTTGATGTTCCCTTTAATGTATGTCTGAATAACACAGACCCTTTCAGATTTTTTGTTGATGTATTCGGAGCTGAAAGTACGTGGGTCTCTTGGAATTGGCTTGGTGATATTCCCCCAACTTCTGTATCGGTTGGTTGGGACAAATATAGGGTTGACGAAAGCTGGTATCAACCCGGGTTCGATATTGCAGGTATCCATTACGAGCAAGGGATCTTTACTCATGCACCCGCTCATGTTACCTACAACTTAGAGGAGAGCTACTCTGCTTTCTCGGCGTGTATTGGCCTGGACGATGGTGATAACTCCTGCGGTGACGGTGTAATTTTCCGTGTAAATGCAGACGAGATCGAAATATACAAATCTGATATCATAATTAGCGCTCAGCCAGTCACGTGTTTCAACTTACCGATCAATGGTAGTACTAAGCTTGAGCTATTTGTTGATGAGCTTGGCAGCAACGGCTGTGATGAGTCAGCGTGGGTTAACGCAAAACTGAAAAAAACTGAAGATGGAGAAATCCATGCCCCGGCCCCGGTTGCAAAGTCAGGTCAGACCACATCATATGGAAAAGGAGACGATGGGGAATTGCAGAAGGGAGTTGCCTGGCCTATTCCACGTTTTACGGATAATGGAGACGGTACGATAACGGATAACCTGACACACCTCATCTGGGACAAAAACGCAAATCGTTTTGGTTTCCGGAAATGGAACACAGCTTTGAGCGATTGTAACAATCTGGCAGATGGTGCTTCAGGTCTTACCGACGGTTCAGTTGCGGGAGATTGGCGTCTGGCAAATGTAAAGGAGTATCAGAGCCTTATTCATTATGGTGTTGGTGGTCCTGTCGTGCCAGACACTCTTGGTTCCGGCCAGTGGAGTCAAGGTGATCCCTTCAATAATGTGAAGTCGACGGACTATTGGTCGTCGTCTACTACGAGGGGGTCCAACAACGCATGGGTTGTAGCCTTCTCCCTTGGTTGGGTAGATATACACTCTAAAAGAAGCAACGCCTATGGCTGGTGTGTGCGAGGTATGGACTCGAAAAATTCGAAACCCGTGGCACCAGTTGAGAAAACAGGTCAGACCACATCATATGGAGAAGGCGACGATGGAGATTTGGAAAGGGGAGTAGCCTGGCCTATTCCACGTTTTACGGATAATGGAGACGGTACGATAACGGATAACCTGACACACCTCATCTGGGATAAAGACGCAAACCGTTTTGGACAGAGAACCTGGTCACAGGCGTTAACTGACTGTAATGGTCTTGCCGCCGCCGATTATGGTGATCTTACCGACGGTTCAGTTGCGGGAGATTGGCGTCTGGCAAATGTAAAGGAGTATCAGAGCCTTATTCATTATGGTGTTTCTAGTCCTGCCGTGCCAGACACTCTTGGTACCGGTCAGTGGAGCCAAGGTGATCCCTTCAACAATGTACAATCGTACGACTACTGGTCGTCTACTACGCAAAACAGCAATAAAGCCAAAGGATGGGTCGTGCCCATCGGAGAAGGTTACGTAGATGCGGTACATTATAGCTGGAACGCCTATGACTGGTGTGTGCGAGATGGACAATGACGCTTAATCATTTGGTTATTTGCGCCCTGTGAAATAGTTTTAAAGGGATGATTTCACGGGGTAAAGTATTTAAAAATCCTAAGGATTATGTTTTAGCAAAATAATTGGAGAGAAAGAAGAGGTAAGGGGTGGGTATACGTTGTGTGAATGCTATTAAGATAGACATTCACTCTCTCACACATAAGAGGCTGCAATTCAAGGCACAGACGAATAAGATTAATGCAGATATGTATAGGGCTTCTGGTTTCTCTCCTGCACAGTCACCGGCTATGTTTATTTAGAATAAATACAACAATAACCGTAATAACACAACAATTGATGCTAAATTACTTAATACCATTGGTCAGTATATTGATGCTAAGATTGTTGAATATGTCACAGAAGATAATTTATAATATTATTCTCTACCTCCACCAATTACTGACAATACCGACAAAAGACTAGTTTGTTATCATTCCTCTTTAACACCATTCATATATCAAGCGTAATTGTGTGGTGTTAAGCAAACAGATAGATGTTACCCACGTCTAAATGTCACAAATGTTACAATTTCCAATCACAATTGTGACACTTTTACGGTAACAAAATACCCTCCAAAATGTAACTATTGTCTATATTGTTTTTTTCTTCATGAGCGGTAGAATGAATTATATAAGTTATTTTATTCTATTTACTAAAAGCAGGAGGTTATTAATATGGGCAAAAAGGTTACTAATTGTATTGCAATCTCTGGATTTTTATTAGTAGTTTTAAGTTTTTATTCTTTATATTCTTTAGAATTTTCTTATGGAGTAACCCAAATTGGTGAAGAGGATAACACTACATTGGCTTCTGGATATGAAGAAGAATCGGTTTCTGAAAATGATAATGTGCCGGAAACAACTCCTGGTACTGGGATTGGTACTTCGAACCCAGAAGTGGACTTGCACATATATACACAAGATGAGATTTCAACAGCCATCAGGCTTGAAGGGGACAGCAAAATTGATGGATCTCGCAGGGAACATACCACGATCTTGAGAGATGGAAGAGCACTAAGATTTATAGACGATGATAGTGGTGAAACTTTTACTATAATGGAAAATGGAAATATTGGAGTCAATACACAAACTCCTGAAGTGGACCTCCATGTATACACGCAGGACGAAATTTCATCCTCTATTCGGTTAGAAGGTGATAGTAATATTGATGGTTCCCGCAGAGAATACACCACAATTGTAAGAGATGGAAGAGCACTAAGGTTTATCGATGATGATAGCGGTGAAAGCTTGACGATAAAGGAGAATGGAAACGTTGGCATCGGCAATCCAACTCCTACAGAAAAGCTGGAAGTAGTAGGAACTGTTAAAGCAGCAAGTTTTGAAGGTGACGGTTCTTTGTTAACGAATCTACCACCTGGAACTAAGGGAGATAAAGGAGATACTGGTCAACAGGGACCAAGAGGACTACAGGGACCTCAAGGGCCAGCTGGACCAATTGGACCGCAGGGATTGAGAGGACCACAGGGGCCAGTGGGTGCAGTTGGGCCTGTAGGACCACAAGGTCCAATAGGCGACTCACACTGGCTACTCAACGGGACTAAAACGTATTACAATGAAGGAAACGTCGGCATCGGGACGACGAATCCGACATTGCCTCTTGAAATTCAGGGCCCGGGAAACGCTTTCCAAGATTTGGGTATGGAGTTTGAGAATACAACTTCCGGTCAAAGATTCGTTATATACAACGACGGGACGGATGGATTGGAATCATTCAATATTGCCCAGCCGACGGAAGTGCCTTCCCTGACCATCCGAACCACAGGCAACCCGGGTAACGTTGGCATTGGGACAACAGCGCCAACAGAGCGACTTCATGTTAATGGCAATATAGTTGCATCAGGGACAATTGGCCCTGTCTCATCAAGGGCTTTTAAAAAGGATATCACCTATGTTTCCACAAAAGAAGCAGTTAATGCATTAAAGGGTTTGAATCCTATAAAGTTTAAGTATAAAGAGGATAATTTAGGAGAAGAACATCTTGGTTTTATAGCAGAAGACGTTCCCGAGCTTGTCTCTACTCAAAGCCGTAACCAATTGTCCCTTATGGATTTCACTGCGATACTTACTAAGGTAGTGCAGGAGCAGCAAAAAATGTTACATGATCAAAAGCAAACAATTGACGCTATGAGGCAGGAAATGGAAAAAATAAAATCTGTAATTAATTATGATGTAAAAAGTCTGTAAACCTTTATTTGATTGATTGCAATTTTTCAAAATTTCGGCAAGGTAAACGGGACGAATTTACAACGTTTCTGGGTTTTGAATTGTAGATACACCTCGCCTGCAACTGGATATCCCACTTAAAATCGATCAGAATCGTAACGTTTGAAGTGAACCTATTTGTACCCGGTAAAAGACCCCTGACGCCAAATTTGCCGGACTTAATCTTGACGTCAATACCACTCGTACCTAGCATGACAGGACGGCTTTTATCGCCTCTTATGTATCCTAGTTTACCTACACACCTACCCAAGCTATTCCAGGCACGTTCTGGAAGGTAACGCTGTTCTTATTCTTCACTAAGCGTTTCAATAGACGAGCACACGTAGGTTTTTAATATAAGCCCATTTATTTTGCTCGAACTGTGACTAGATGGTATAAACATATATACTTGTAACCCCAAGCACATACTCCCCCCCCTTCCTCAATATTTAAATTGTTACAATTCTGATAAGATTGAAACAAAGCGTGTAGTTGCCAAAAGTGAAATTGGAAATATACTAAAACTCTCATACCTTAAAGCTACAGTTTAAGGCACAGTCGAATAAGATTAATGCTGATTTGTATAGGGATACTGGTTTCTATCCTGCACAATCACAAGGTTTTTTTATCCAGAACGTCTACAGTGATAATCGTCAATCTGTGATAGATCCTAAGGTATTAGATACCATTGGTCAGTATATTGATGCGGAGATTGTTAAATACGTCACAGAAGGTGATTTATCATAGTATTCTCTACCTCCTCAAACCATCGACGATAATGATAACGGTATAACTCATATTATCTTAACTAAATAATGATACAAATATTGCGATAATAAAAAAAGCACGATGATTATTCTTGAAAAATGTAGTATATCTAAGTACCGTATGACCCTTTTCTTACGTAATAATTTTTTTAGAATGAAAACGCGATAGTGTTATGAGGAAAATTCTGTTTGTGGATAATGATCTGATTGAAGATCAGGAGCTAAAAAAGATGCTTAGGGAAGTGTGCCCTGATTGGGAGATTGAGAGTGTTGTGAGTGTGGCAGAAGCTCTTAGCATCATGTCCAAATCCCAATTTGATGTTGTTGTGTCTGAAGTACTTATAAATGGAATGGACGGTATAGAATTGCTTAGCACCGTGAATGATCTCTATCCTGAGACTGTCCGTATAATACATACTAAGCTGCCAGATCATGGAATGACCTTAAAGTCAACCATGGTGGTACACCAGTTGTTGATGAAGCCATGTCCTGTAGAGATAATGGAGAATACCATTGAACGCATATGCAGTCTTCAAGATGTTTTAAGGAACGAAACATTGAAAAAGATTGTCACTGGAATAAAGAATTTACCCACTCTCCCTAGTTTATATAATTTGATTGTAGCAGAAATGCAGACCCCTGAGGGCTCTCTTAAGAAGGTAGGCCATTTAATTTCTCAAGATGTTTCAATGTCTGCTAAAATCTTACAGCTTGTTAATTCTGCGTTTTTTGCACTTCCCCGAAAAATCACTGATCCACAGCAAGCGGCAGTTTATGTGGGTATAGAGACACTTAAAACACTTGTACTTTCTATTCATGTATTTTCATCGTTTTCAAAAGATGCCGATCTATGTGGGATTTCACCAGAGGCATTTTCTAGGCATAGTTTGTGTACAGCCAGGCTTGCCGCAGACATTGCACGTGCGGAAAAGAGTGATAAAAAAGTAGTGGATGAAGCAATGCTTGGTGGAATGGTACATGACATTGGAAAGTTGGTATTGCTGAAATTACCCGAAAAATACAAAGAGGTTATAAGACTCATTGAAACGACTGGTTGCAGTTCGGTAGATGCAGAGTACACTGTTATGAACACTTCTCATTCAGAATTAGGGGCTTATTTATTAGGGCTTTGGGGGCTGCCTGATAATGTAGTTGAAGCAGTCGCCTTTCATCATAAACCTTCAAAGTTGATAGAAAGTATGTTGCCAGAAACATCTAAAGATATTAATTCAAATCCACAACCAATAGAAAAACACTCAACAAAATTTACTGCGTTAACGGCTGTGCATGTAGCAAATGCATTAACGATGCAGGAGAATTGTTCTTCTGGCACAACTCCTATTCCATATGTTGACATGTTATATCTGGAAACACTTGGGCTGACTGAAAGGTTGCCTGAGTGGGTCGCACTTTATGAGGATACAATTGAGCGCTATAAAGACAAACTTACAGTGTAACTAGAATATCAACATGAGAAAATAGGGAATTAAGCATTGAAAGAGATCTTCAACCAATCTGAGTATTACCTTTAAAGTTAGAGTTAAGATTCTACACTACCCAAAACTGCTTTTACCAGTAATATTCCTATGTATCCTGGCGTTTAAATTCTCCATTGCAATACACCTCATCATTTCTCTGAAGTTTTATATAGCAAATACTAGAAACTTTTCATCTTCTATTTCTTCAATGAGTATTTGTCTCTGAATTTTAAACGGAGTATCCGCGACTATCTCACCTTTATTAAACTGTTTTTTATTATGAAACGATAATGATTTATGGTTAATTGATATTCAGATTAAAAACATAATTTGTCAATTATATAATGTTGTTATATGTCTTTTAGTAGTAAAAAGTGGTAATATATTGTATTCTACACCTTTAACACCAATTTTTCTCCGTTCTTTTAGTAGCTTTTGAGATTTGCTAAATTCTTTTTCATCTATCGTGGCGTGGCAATCATGTATAGAATCTTCAAAGGGTAAACATCACATGTTTAAACAACCAGACAATATTCAGATTTTTTTACCTGTATGGCTTTCTGAATTTGCAAAAGAGAAGCCGTTTATTCAGAATATCGAAGATCGCATGAGTTTTGTTATTGAGGCTTCAAATAGAAACGTTGTAAAAAAGACAGGAGGCCCTTTTGCGTCTGCTATTTTTGAGAGTGAGTCAGGAAAGCTCATTTCATTAGGTGTGAGCATAGTTACAACACAAGGGTTATCCATGCTCCATGCAGAAATTATTGCTTTCTCACTTGCACAAAAAATAATAGGTACTTACGATTTGGGTGCTGAAGGTATAGCGAAGCATGAATTGGTAACAAGTACTGAGCCCTGTGCAATGTGTTTCGGTGCTATACCTTGGTCGGGGGTCCGTCGGATTATTACATCTGCTAGGGATGCTGACGCCCGAAGTATAGGTTTCGATGAAGGTCCGAAACTAGAGGATTGGCGTGCAGCATTACGTGAGAGGCAGATTGAAGTTGTTTGTGACGTTAAACGCAATGATGCCAAAGGGGTTCTTGAAAAATATGCAAGGAGTGGAGGGCTAATATACAACTCAAGGGGATTAAGTTAACAAGCGGTCGAATTCGTATACATATATTTAGAACACCGTTCGTGTCTCACTCTCCCCCAATGAAATCGATGAACTCAGTCGTTAATTATTTTCACCTATAATTTGTAACCGTACAAACTGTTTTGTATATTTCCCTCTAAAGGTATTTAAAATATCATCCATTAGGTGAGTACTCTCAAAATATGCTTATGAGAATAGAAGTAACCCTAAGGCATGACAAACTTACGACTAGATTGTTTAACTATTAAGACCCGGGCAGGGTGCTTTTCTTGTTACCTTACTAAACTCCCTTAACTTGATTTCAGCACATTTATTTTACATTTTAGTAAAATACAGATAGAATAACACTCTATGTTATAGTCTGTCCTATTGACACGTATGGTGTAATCATCTTACTAGCATTTCAATACATTTCTATCAAAGGGGATTTATTAAGAAATTTGTCTTGGTTATTGCATTTCTACTTTTCAGTTCAACAGCACAAGCAATTACTTTATACTCATCTGATAATGGTTTTCGGATAAAAACCGGTATAAAATTGAGGGAGTATAACTGCAACCAAGATTTGGTTTCCAGTAAAACCGAAAACCAAAGCGGTTTTAGTATTTCTACTTCCCCTACCCACGTACAAGGCTATGAATTGTAAGTTTTTAATTGGTTTATAACAAATGGGTGGGTCTAGTTTTTCGTATTTAATGGAGTTATATTTTTAGCGATATCAAATATTTTAGTGTTCTATACAATAGTCTGGCGTAATTACTAAAAAAAGCAAAAGGATAATTAATGAAAGTTCTAGGAATCTTTAATCAGAAGGGCGGAGTCGGCAAGTCAACCATAGCTTGTAATCTGAGCGTTGAGTTTGCAAAAGACCGCAAGAAAGTTTTGCTGGTTGATTGCGATATTCAGAAGTCAAGCATGGGGTGGCGCTCGTTGCGTAATAGCAATGATGTGAAAGTGATATCATTACCAACATACACTATAGATAAGGACGTGAAAGACTTCACAAGTTTTGATATTTGTGTCATCGACTGTGGTGTAGGAGAAACAAAAATAGTGAGAAGTGCAATATGGGCGTGCGACGCTGTAATCGTTCCGTTGATGCCTTCAATCCCCGACGTGTGGGCTACTATTGATTCAATTGAGTCGATACAAGAGGCAATTCATGCAAAAGATAAATTCATACCCACGTATTTTTTGTTAAACATGTTGGTTTCGCACACTCTTATAACCAAAGAAGTGATACGTGCATTAGATATTTCCCCTGATACAAAACTATTAAAAACTACTCTGAAAGCGCGTGTTATTTTTAAGACAAGTTTTGCAAAAGGACAAGGTGTCAGTGAAGCGGAGCCGAACGGAAAAGGAGCCAGTGAGGTAATGACACTACACAACGAAATCAAGGAGATACTGAAACAAAAATTAAAAGAGAATGTGAAGAAACCGAAAACAAAATCGATAGATATGGACAAATCTTACAAGAGAGTCCACATTGGTAATGTGGATGATAAATAACTCTTTTATACGTTAAGCCTACTAAAAGAGATTGTGCGAAGTGTTTTTCTTATTTTTAATTGTATCTCTTAATGCTACTCCTGCAATTCCAACTAAGTCAATGCCAAATTGTAGTATGGTGGACGTTTCAGGGACTGGTGGTGGAGGAAGCACCTCACTCTGCGTAAGTAACAAATACACCCGGATGACCAGTGCTGGAGGTGTCAAAATTTATATCAAGCAACCATTCGAATACCGAGAAATCATCAGTTCCTGGTGTGTATTTTGAGGTCCCATGCATCAACTTGGTTCCTAATGACTATATACGGTGCAACTGCATAACCAGTAATTCCAGAAATGCTGTTCATTAGCGATGCCAGAGTATTAAGATCAACGTCTGATTTTATTTTATCTAATAGCGCAAAAGAGGCGGCAGAATTCATTGACGCAATGGATTCTTTTGGATTTGAGCATGAACTATCTGTTGAAGGTACTGGTACGGGTGAAACAATCACATTAATTACTCCGCAACAGAATGGTAGGTAGTATTGTACAACCCTAATAAAGTGAAGATTGGAGAAGATCTACCAACAGAATTCTTGGCAGAAGATAGAAAGGATTATAAACTCTACGAACGAGTGCCGCATGCTTTTGCTTTCAGGGCACTAGATAACAAACTCGATTTTGTTCTTATCTCTGTTCACCTGAAACCCAAATAAAGGTAGTGCTGCTAATATGCGGCACAAAGAGGGATTGACTTATACAAGATTGCAAAATTGTTAGGTTATCAGGATATTATACCCATCACAAATTGGTTTTCGGTTTTCAGAACCCGATTTCACATGCAATTTAGACTTTTCTCAATCACAAAATCCTCGACTTAGCATCACAAAGCCTCTGGTTTTGTTCAATCGAAAAACAAAATTTCAAGCAAACTCCTTCTCAGAAATTCCAAAAACCATTTTGCAATGGGTATAAAATGACGCAGAGATATGCGCATCACTATCCGGAAAGTTTGAGAGGTGGAATAGAAATTTTAGATGTTGGCTACACAATGGCTACAATTGACAAAAAGAGGGAGTTTCCTGGCACCTCAAACTTGTCGTAACCTATTGGTATGAAATGGCTGGGGAACAAGGATTCGAACCTAGACTAATTGAGTCAGAGTCAATCGTGCTACCATTACACTATTCCCCATTAATAGAAATGTACAAATACCTTTTCTGCAAGAGATAGTGTTAATATTGTAATTTATGTACGTGTAATATCAATAGAAAAATTCTCTTTAGGGAGACTTGGAAGATGAATCGGGAGGTTTCTTGCCTATGTGGACGGTGACAATCCCAAAAGTTCTTTGGAAAATTTTTACCTCTATTAAACCACACTCTTCCATCTTCCTCTTTAGCGCTTCCTTGTCTGGAAATGCCAGGACTGAATTTGGCAGATACGAATAGGCATCAAACTTACTTTTTGAAATAACCTTGCCAATTATCGGCAAAATCTTCCGAAAGTAGAAATAGTAGAGGTATCTGAAAAGAGGGTTTGTTGGTTGTGAAAATTCAAGGATAATGACCTTTCCGTCAGGCACAACGACTCTTTTCATCTCATTAATCCCTGCCATTAAGTCAGTTACGTTTCGTATCCCAAACCCTACTGTAGATATTGCAAAAGCATTATCATGAAATGGTAGTTTGAGGGTATCAGCCTCAATGAGCTTTATCTTATCTTCTCTGTTCCTCTTTTTAATCTTTGGTTTTCCGTACCGTAACATATCATGACAGTAATCGCTACCGACAACCAGGCCGTTTCCATTCAAATGTTGTGAAAATGAGAGAGCAAGATCACCAGTTCCGGTACAGACATCAAGAATTTTCATATTTGACGTTGTACCGCTTACTTTTACGGCAAATTTCCTCCACGACTTATCTCGATTAAGACTCAAAAAAGCATTGAGAAAATCGTATACTCGCACAATTGAAGAGAACATGTTTTTGATATTTTCTGCTCTCTCTTGTTGCACTTCTTGCTCTGTTAATTGCTGTTTTCCTCTACTCATCTCTCTATTCAAATTTAAATCCCTCTTTACGGAAATCACTCAAACAAGCGTCAACTACTTTTGAGTCATAAAGGGTTCCTTTGTTTTTTATGATTTCATCTAATGCTTTGTCAACACCAAGGGCAGGTCTATACGGTCGATGAAGTGTCATTGCCTCGACGACGTCTGCAACGCATAAAATTTTCGATTCGATGAGTATCTTGTCGCCCGTAAGACCCAAGGGATATCCAGAACCATCTAACTTTTCATGGTGCTGGTGTACAATTTTAGCTATTGGCCATTTAAACTCAATACCCTTCAATATATCATAACCAACTTGTGGGTGTGTCTTAATCAAGCTGAGCTCTATTTCTGATAGGGGTCCGGATTTGTTGAGAATCTCTGCAGGTATCTGGATTTTTCCAACGTCGTGAATAATTCCCGCCATTTGAATTCCTTCAATCTGCTCCTTTGGGATATCCATCTTTTTTGCGATGACGCATGCCAGATCTGCA
This sequence comes from Candidatus Scalinduaceae bacterium, assembly GCA_965222815.1. GTDB lineage: Bacteria > Planctomycetota > Brocadiia > Brocadiales > Scalinduaceae > SCAELEC01. The sequence continues at coordinate 1,955,630 of CBDCUS010000013.1, read as the reverse complement.
ACTCTTAACTGGTGACCGGCGGTATATGGATCTCTGATTTCTACCGTCAATGCCATTGCCTGTATTGTACCCTCCATGTTTGTTCTCAGCTTGTCAGAGCTCTGTTGGAGCTCCTTGTAAAGATCTTCACTAAATCTAACATTACGGAGGATATTGCCATACGATTCGACAGCACTTGCCACGGTATCGAGTAATTGTTCTGGATCGCTCCCTTTAATCACATATGCATGCGGTTTAAATTGTCTCCTTATGTCTCTTCGATCTTCTCTTTTTGTAGCAACACCCGTATGAAATATTATTGGTACGTAAGGGTTTTTTGCTTTGATTTTTTCAAACACTTCAAGGCCCGTGATATCAGGCATGTCGATGTCCAGAACCACTGCGTGAATGTCTTTGTCCAACCGATCAATTGCCTCCTGACCCGTTGAGCACAGTTTTACCAAATAACCCTCTTCTTCGAGTAATACCTCTGTTGTTTTGAGAACGGAACCTTCATCATCCACTACCATTACGGTCGGTCTTTCTCGCTCAAAGTTGCTAAAGTTATCAACAGCTTTGACACCAGCTTGCTCGTTCACTTCACTTTCCCCTCTTTCCCGATTGCCCTATCCACAAGCTGTAACAACTCCGCTCCGTCAAAGGGTTTCGATATGCATGCAAATGCACCTTGGGAAACCACTCTGTCTAGACATTGATCGGAATCGAGTCCAGTCATCATTATTACATGTGTATTAGGATTTATTTTTTTTACCTCTTTATATGTTGTGCAGCCATCCATTCCTGGCATTCTTACATCTATAAAGGCGACGCTAAAATTTAACTTCCTGGCAGCATTTACCCCATGGTAACCATCCTCTGCCATAACAACATGGTACCCCGCATACTCTAATATTCCCGCTAAAGCCATTCTCATTCCAGGAGCATCATCAATAACGAGTATGTTAATTTTCTCATGCATTCTCAACTCTCTAACGGTAATTTTATGGCGAAACTGGTACCCTCACCTATTTTACTCTTCACATCTATTGTACCTTCATGCTTCTGAATAATCCAGTGACATACCGCTAAACCCATTCCTACACCGTCAGGTTTTGTTGTAAACAGTGGATCAAAAATCTTCTTTAACTCCTTTTCAGAAATACCGCACCCAGAATCTGCAAATTCTATTTCAACAAAATTATTGCTTTTTCTGGTACTTATTTGTAATCTTCCTCCATCTGTCATGGCCTGGCACGCATTTTCAATGAGGTTTATGAAAATTTGTCCCATCTGGTTTGCATCTATCTCGACTACAGGTAGATTGGGTTCAAAATTTCTGGTGATTACTATTTTTTTCTTTGACATCTTTGCTCTGGATAGCGCCTCTTCAATGATTTCTGTAATATCAAAAGGAATCTTTTTTAGTTTGGCAAAACTGGCAAATCCCAGAAGGTCGCTAATAATCTTGTTGCTTCTATCTATCTCATCATCCATAATATCAAGGAATTGGAAGACACGTTTGTCTGTGTCAGGCAAGTTCTTGTCTGAGAATTTTCTTTTTAGAAAGAAAACCGCATTCTTTATAGCGCCAAGGGGATTTCTGAGTTCATGACTAATACCGGAGGCCAGCGTGCCTACAGCTGCTAATTTCTCCGTTCGGATTAATCGCTCTTGGGTCTCATTGAGTTGTTCGTTTGTCTGGACTAACTCATTATTGATCGTTGACAATTCCTTATTTAAATCTCGAAGGGTTGTCATAACATTTTCCTTGTCATCCATAAGTCTTCTTAAGCTCTTTGTCATTTGATTAAAACGGGAGGCAAGCATTCCTATTTCATCTCCTGACCGTATTTCGACTGTTTGATCCAGATCACCGGATGCAACACGATCCGTTAGTTTAACCAGATCTTCAACGGGTTTTACAACGCTTCTGGCTATAAAATATGATACACCGATACCGACAAATACAATAATAAAACCTAGAGGTATGCTACTTGTCCATAAAATGGCATGCATCTCTTTATTAATTCTTCTTGGTGATAGACCAATCTGGACAACTCCCAGAAGATTGTTTTCTTCTTCTACATACTCTTCATCCAAACTAAAAATTTGTGCAGCAAATTCTTCTTCCGATATTGTACGTTTTTCATGAACAGGAGCAACGAAATTGTAAAATTGTTCGCCATTATCTGTAGAGAGAATATTGAAAACGGGTTCGTTTATATTCTCCGGATTGAAGGATATTGGCATGGTGGTCACGTTTGTTTCTATCCACGACTCTTTTTCTTCAAGAAGAATGTTATCTGGAACAAGTAATACTCGCCAAAAGGCTAGCTCTTTATCCCTATCGAGTTCTCGCAACCTGTTTATGGGATCTTCAAAAAAAGCCCTTTGAGCTACACTCATTGAATCTTTAACTTCTCCATCTTGGGCAAGCTGAACGATCAACGAGAATCCACGTTTCTTCAATTCATCTTCAAGCTGTTTCTTTATTTGTGAAGAAAAATACCAACAACTGGCTACACCAATAAAGATTATGAGCAGGCTTGTAAACAGGATAAACTTAATTCTTATGCTAAACTTGTTCATATATGCACTTTCTCATCCAAAAAGGTCATGGATAAACTACAACATGCGGAATACTACGAATAGTATCTAAATTTAACCCCAGTTTTTTGGCAGTAAGGGAATTAACAACCAATTTATAGGTATCAGGATAAATAATACCCAATGAATTGGTATAGGGTGTCCTTAATATTTTTTGAGCTAATTGAGCCGCTTGTCTTCCAATCTCAACATAATCTGAGAATACCGCCATTAAGGCCCCCGCTTTGACAAATACATCATTTGTGCAGAGGAGGGGGATATTATTTTCAAGTGTTTTGGACTTAATGAGATTAAAAGAGTCTTTGGTTACCACCGTTCTGTCGGGCAGTATCCACAAAGCATCAATTTTTCCTGTTAAATCATGAAGTGCTTTGCCAACCATCTTATGGGATTTAATCTCATATTTTACGAGATTTATACCGGTCCCTTTCAAGTGTAGTTCAGTATTCTCAATGATGTTGCCTGTATTTGAAGGATCGTAGATAACACCGATATTCTGTATATCCACAAGGGATTGATAACCCAGTATTTGGTTTTCTATTGCCACTTCATTAGAAATTCCGGTGATATTCTGTTTTGCCAACTGGTATCTCTCATGATTGATAACCATACAAAAAAGTATTGGAATGTCTTCAATCTCCTCCTTTGCTATGGTGGTTGCTAAAACACCAATTGTTAAGATGATGTCCGGTTTCTCTTTTTTAATCTTACGCACCATTTTACGACCAACCTTCATCTTACCGTTAAAATTGTAGATAGAGCGTATGGTAATGTTGCGGTTTAGACATTCATTTTTAAAACCAGCAACAACGTTATTATAAGCGGAAAGGTCCTGGCTCTTTATGATAATGGCGGAACCTTTTGAAAAGGCGTAATTTGTGACTGAAAAGAGGATTGAAAAAACGATGAGGAAAACATATAATAGTTGGGGTTTCTTAATCATGAATAACAATCAAAAACTGTAGCGTAATTCAACGTTAAAAGATCTTTCTGCTTGGGGATAATCGGTGGGGACGGTGTTTTTTGGAGACGGGTCATCATACCCTTCATCAAAAAGATTAAAGACAGAACCACGTATCTCAAAGTTATCTAAGAAATTTTTTCCAATAAATGTCATATCTACTACAGTATGTGATGGAAGGTCTCCCCTTGTATCACCATTCTCTCTTGGCCTGGGACCACTGATAAAGGTGTGTAAATTTGCATTTACATATTTACATAATCCTAGGTTTACGCCAAAATTTGCTTTGTGTATTGGTACATCAGGAATTCTATTTCTGTTTCTCGTATCTTCCGTATCCTGAAAGGTATAATTTGCATATGCATAACTATTGTTGCCAAAATCTGCCTTTAATTCAACCTCTACACCCTTTACCCTTACACCACCTGAGTTGACAAATTGCTGAGCGTTTCCTATATTAGATAATACAATCCTATCCCTTATTCGATTGTAAAAATAATTTACATTACCCCTTATATGTTTTGAAAAGTTGTAGCCTAAGCCTAACTCAAATGTGTTTATCTTTTCTGGATCAAGGCTAGGGTCACCTAACACTACAGGATTATTTGTAATGAATAGCTCTTGGAAAGTTGGTGCCCTGAAGGCCGTTGCAAAGAGGATCTTCAGGTGGGCGTCTTCTAGGAATCGCCAAATGAACCCAATCCTTGGATTTGTTGTACCTCCAAACCGCGTAAAATTGTCATACCTCACTCCAACTGTAACATCAATGTCATCAGTAATGTTCCACTCATCTTGGAGGTACAGTGACCAAATCCGCCTTGTAACCCTTCTGGTAAAGGGAAGGGTGTCAGAAAAGTCCACGTGTGCAGGGAGGGGGGCAAGTGTTAATGGATGAAAATTGAATGCGGATTTGATATCACCCTGGTGAATCCACTCGTACTGGAATCCAAACGTTAGTTCGTTTCCCTTAAAAAGATTGTAATTTATCTGGTTTTCAAAACCGAATGTCCTCTCTTTCAGTCTTAAACGGCCCTCCAAACCATCAGGATAAGGAACATTGCGCGGTCCAAAGGGGGTAGGCACTGTTAAGGAAAAACCATCAGGATTTCGCTCAAGAAAGGGATCAAAGTTATACTGATCATAATATAGCCGTGGAATTATCGTTATTTTCTCACCAAGGTAAAACGTATACAAAAATTCACCAAAGAGATAGGTATCTTTAAACTCCGTTTCATCATTGAGGGCATCAGCAATTCCTATATACCCTTCTCTCCTTTTTTTCATATATTTGCCCTTAATCTCTAGATTCCCATACCCTATCTTTAGATTCAGATCTGTTTTTTCTTTTCTATTCTGCGTCCTTCCAGGGCTTTTTGAGAAAGAGCTTGGGAATAGAATGTCCTGCTCTACTATTTCACTAAAACCTTCTGTATCAAGGTAATCAAAAAATCCGGAGATCTTCAGTTTGCCAATTTGCTTCCCGAACAACATATTATAATTCTGTGTATCAAAGCTTCCTCCGCTCAAGGTCCATTGAAATCCATCAATATCATCTGTATCTTTTGTGATAACATTTACAACTGCAAGAAAAGCATTTTGGCCATGCAGAGCAGACCCCGGCCCCCTAATAATCTCAATCCTTTTTGCATTTTCAACAACTAGATCCTCAAAATTAAATGAAGAGCCCCCCACAAAAGGATCATTAACAGAATGCCCATCTATTAACAACTTCACAATCTCTGAGTTCTTTCTAAGGACTCCCCTGACCCCTATGTCTTTATCACCGGTTCTGTCCATAGAGATATCGAATCCAGGTATTATTTTAAGGACATCCGTCAATGTTCTAAAACCCATCTGCTTAATCTGCTTGGCAGTAACTACACTCATTATTGCAGGAGACTTTGAAACAGTTCGGGGCTTTTTTAGGGCACTCACGACTATTTCTTCCTCAGTAAAGATTGCAAACAAATCTTCAAGCCCTATTTCTATATCCTGAGCATAGGAATTTCCCGAGGGAGAAATCAGAGAAACCAGAAAGAAGGATAAGAAAATATTTATACCTAACAATTGTTTTAAAACGTTGCAGATTTGCATTTCTCCTTATTTTTCCAATGTGAAAGAATTAAGGTTGACGTCCTACAACCATAACCAAATTAAGGCTAGCAAAAAAAACACCCTTTTTGTCTGCTTCTGTCAGGTTTGTGTGCCAGTGTTGAAGCTCCTGGTTTGTAATAACATCTGCAGCAACAGCACTCTCCTCAACCGTGTCTAAATGACAGATGTATCGTGCTATCGCATAATTGGTAGTATAGAGTGATAATGTCTCAACCTGGAGATCTATAAATTTCTGCTGTTTGAACAATCGGTAAAGTTGACGCCCTATGTAGCCATTTTTGAGGCTGTGTTCCGCTTTGAACCTTACAAGTTGTCGTTCAATCTCCACTTCGGTAGTATCTATTGAAAGTGTACCCCAGTCAGGATCTATGTCTACAACCCAACCACCTGTTTTCGTTACACGGGCCATTTCCTCCAATGTTTGTTCTGGTTTCTCCAGATGTTGCAACAATCGTTCGCTACGACAAGAATCAAACGTCTCAGATTCAAATGGTAGCGCATTAGAATTTACCTGTTTATGAAAGACCCATTCGTTAACACCTGCTTGCTCAGCATAGCGGTCTGCTTCAGCAATCATTGATTTATCAAGATCAACTCCCACAACTTTTCCCTTTGGTCCAACCATCTGAGCAAGCGCTACCGTATCAATTCCAGGACCACATCCTACATCAAGAACCTTTTGTCCCTCCTGAATGTGCATTAGTGAATAACTTTGCTGTTTGTTTTGGTTATTTAATTCTGCAGCTCTTTGTAAATATTTGAGATACGCCTGTGCCGATGGTTGTGGCATATGGTGCTCCTGTAATAATATTAAAAAAGTCTACAGTACGATAACTCAATAATTTACGGGATTATATGAAGAAACTAAGTGTTGATATTAGTGAAGTTAGATTGTGAAACAATCGAGTACAGTCAAATGTATTAAGTTTCTTAATAATTTATTTTTAACTGATCAACAGCTTAAAAAGGTGTTATAAAATAAGTTATAGCACACATTCTTACAGTTGAACAAAAAAACGAACTACAAAAAACAGACAAACATGACCGTTATAGACGATATACTGATCGAATCAAAGTGATGCTGCTTCTTGATCTAGATTTAAGTTACGACAAGGTTGCAGTATATTTGTTATAGGAGGTCCAGGTTATGAGAAATCCCAAAGAAAGATACAAAGACAAAGGAATAGATCACCTTTTCTCTGATAATTTCATTGGATGCATATGGAAATATGCATCCAATGAAAGATTTATTTTTTACGGACAAATTTTTGTCTAAGGAGCTTTTCCGCTTCGGGGGGTACAAATGTTGTTACCTTTCCACCTAGGCTGACAGCTTCTTTTATCAAACTGGAATCGAGAAACGAATATTCGAGGCTCGTCATGATAAATACCGTTTCCGCATCTTTTTTTAGAACCCGATTGGTAAGTGCTCTTTGGAATTCATACTCAAAATCTGATACCGTCCTAATGCCCCTCAGGATAAGGTTGATTTTTTTCTCTTCCATATAATCAACTAACATACCTTCAAAACAGTCTACCTCAACATTTGAGAGCTTTTTTGTACATCGTGAGATTAAGTCCATTCGTTCCTTTAGAGTAAATATCGGTTTTTTAAAAGGGTTGTGGCCAACGGCCACAATTAAGTTGTCAAATATGCAACTTCCCCGTTTAACAAGATCGAGATGCCCGTATGTGACCGGATCAAAAGTACCGGGGTAAACCGCATTCCTCATAACACATTTCCAATCTATTAAAACATAAACATGTTTCTTATATTCTGTGAGCCCCCACCACGAGGAATAACATCGAAACGGGCGACATTGTTTGTACGAACCTCATCTATTGTGAGTGTCATACTTCCAATCCAATCATGAAAAAGTCTCGAAATAATGATATTGGTATTGAGGTTTGAGCTCTCTTCGGAAATGAGAGTCCCATCTGGGTTTCTTCTTCTTGTCTTAAAGTCAAAGAGTTCAAAGAATCCTACCCGCCATTTTTCACCTAAAGATACGGATGATGAAACCATAACGGAAGAGGTTATGTCTTCAATGAACCTGTTGCCAAGAAAGAAACTCAATTTCGGCGTATTATAATTAATTCCCAGATTAAAGATATCAACACCACCTTTATCAAGGTTAAACTCATTATGTTCTGAAAGAATAGAGATCTTATCGGTCAAATTCAACCGTACATCTAGCTTAATATAATCATCACGTTTTCTATTTAAACCCGCATTACCTGGGAATAGGTTGAACTCGATATCAAAATCAGCGATGGTCACAGGTGTTTCATTACCTGTCTGTCCTCGTTTTGTTTGAAACCTGTTACGAACGCCCAATACAACTGACTGATATGTGTCCAATGCATCTACCCCATCAAACTGGTTTAAATCTTCGGGATCTTGTGTTACAATTGGGATAAAATTAAAACGTATTTCTGGTGTAATGATGTGCCTGAGTCTATTGATATTGAGAAATTTATTATAGGTGCTATACGTTCTCGATAGCGTTGTGTTGGCTTCAACGCCAAGTGATCCCGCTACTCGCATGCGAGATGTACCGCTCCCTATATTCTCGAGCGTAATTGGGTCTCTCTTGACACTTTCACTATAGCCGGTAAGGCGGGCACCAATAAAAGGATTAAACCTGACCCCAAAGAGGCGAAATGGTGCGTTCAGCAGATGATCTGTGTCAAACCTGATGGTCTCCTCAGGTTCCAACCTAACGGGTACTCTATCAAAGACCCTTTCCGCAGTTAATAAGGCCCCACGACCGAGAAATCTTTGCTCTGCCCTCCTCGGAGATATTCCATCAAACATTCTGCTTTGATAGGCCAGTCCCGTTTCAGTTGTGTAATTCAGTTTGCCTTCCCACAAGGGTTCACCTATCATACGGTACTTAAGCTCTGGTAATGATTCGTTTTTTCTGTTAAGCCTCGTTGAGTCTACATAGGTATCGTAGGTTCTCAATTGCCGTTCTGCCAGGACAGTCATACCTCTATTGTCAGCAATTTTTCTTAGATAGAGTAACGTTTCTCTATCTTTATCAGATTTAAATTCTACAACGTGGAATTCTCTAAAATAACTTCTGTCGCTGACATGTGAAATTTCAACGTCAGCTCTCCAACCATCACGCAACAATTGTCTATGTCTCCACAAAAAGTGCCCTCTATCTCTGTCCTCAATGCGAACACTATTAATATCGAAATCCTCTTCATCCTGAACATAATATGTACGTGCCAAACCCCAATATTTAGGTTTTCCATATTCAAAATCTAATCCAACCGCAGGACCTCTCATGGAAAAATAATCGGCACTGAATGTCAATTCACTCCAATCACTCAGACTACCAACAGAGGCTAAGCTGTACAAGTCCCAATCTGTTGTAACAAATCTTCCCAATCGACCTGCCGTTCCTGTCTGCCACTCTTTAAGGAGCGCTTTATTTTTTTTCAGATTAAACGATAAAAAAGGGATATAAAAGAGAGGAATCTTTCCTGCGTATAACGTGTCTTTTTGTGTAGCTACAATTGAGTGCTTATCTGTTTTAAAAAGCCTGATATTTGCAGATTTGAAGTGAAAGTGGGGGTGTCCATAGGTACAGCTTGAAAATGATCCATTTTTTATATCATACTGACCCTGTCCCCTATGCTTAATCTCATCCCCCCTAATATACATCGGTATATTTACCTGAGAGAAGGTTGTCCGAATGGTGCTATTTACCAACAGCCCTTTCTCCTCTTTAGCGTTCTCAAATACCTTGTCGGCTATCAGTATGTCTTTCCCCCGCCTCAGAGTTACATTTCCCTCTGCGTAAAACTCCTTGAATGTCTGTTTTTCGGGATCTTCCGCTTTTTCCTTCTTCTGGTCGAGATAGAGTATTACGTTATCAGCTTCTAATGTTTCCCCCGTTCGCTCTATCCTGACATTTCCCGTCGCAACAATGATACGAACATCCCTCTCTACCCAACTATCGATATCATCTGCGAATATCTCAACCGGCAATCCCTCAGGTGGGGCACTAACCGGAGGACTCATAGGAAGATCTTGAGGTGGTTCTTTAAAAGCGAATTCACCTTTACCGTCATCCCTGATCTTTTTTCCCCGAAGGTAAGTGGCAACGTTTTGGCCCTCTTCAAGACTTTGGAGTTTGGAGGCTCTCGAGTCTGCAACGATACCAGCAGTAGTTATGAGCCGCACATACATGTGCTCATAATCATCAGATACCCCATCTTGTGACAACGACACTTTGCTATCACAATAAACATCCATATAACCTTCGACAACTTGTGAAATCTTAATTTCTGAAAACCAGATTACCAGTGAACTAGATCTAATTTGAACCTCTCCCTGATCAACGATAACGTTGCCATGAGCATAAAAGACTTTGTATCCATTCTCATCCCACGTTACAATATAGTCTGCGCTAAGGGCTATGGGTTGCTGAGATACGTCCTTGGTAATAAGTGCTCCTTCAGCAAATAGAGCATAACAGATAACTACGTATACCAAACAGATTGATGGGCCAATAAAACGCATAAAAAATGAACGAAAAAAATCTTGAGAGATCATAAGTTCCTGTCCTGTTATTTGATTGATAAAAAACCTTAACCTCCGCTATCTCCCATACCCATTCCTATTGGTGCCAATCGAACACGGAGATCACTGGAGTTGATATTTTCAAGATACATATTCGCATCACGTTAACAACCGGACGCGGAATCTAAGGATTGCAAACTTATCATAACTCCTAGCCATGGAATGAAGTATTAAGTATCCTAGCAAAAACTTTTTTACCAAGCTTGGTTGGGAGACACACGCAAAAGATAAAGAGCTTGATGCATAAACTGATATAAAATTCTATACCCTTTCAGGAGGGTAAAGGGAAAAAATTTTTTAAAAAAGTCATGTATAAAGATATGTTATAAAATAATGCAATATTATCTGTTTCAGGGCTTATTTGGGTCTGAGGTAAATAACTACATGCAAATCTACTTGAAAAAAGCCCTAAGCGCATCAATTACGTAGTCTTGCTCTCGGTCTGTTATCTCCGGAAAATTTGGAATTGCTACAATCTCCTTTGCCGCTTTTTCAGCCTCTGGCATATCACCTTCATGATAGCCTAAAAATTCGAGGCATTTCTGCAAATGTTGCGGGATAGGATAATGTACGGCACAACCGATTTTTTTTTCTTTAAAAAAGTCTAAAAGTTTGTCCCGTTCCTTTAACCTGATAACGAAAAGATGAAACACATGTTTGTTAAAAGGTGCGGTTTTGGGCAGCGACACATTTAACTCCTCCAGTTGTTCCATATAGTATGAAGCTTTTTGCCGCCGCTTCTCGTTCCACTCATCGATATACTTCAATTTCACGATAAGTATGGCTGCTTGCAAGGTATCCAGTCTACCATTAATCCCTATGAGTGGATAAAAATTTTTGTTTTTTCCTCCATGAACTCTCAGCATAGAGACATTTTCGGCAAGTTGGTCACTGTTTGATGTAACAAGACCTCCATCTCCAAACCCGCCTAGATTTTTGCTAGGGAAAAAAGAGAAACAGCCAAAATCACCTATCGAGCCAGCTTTTCTTTTTTTGTATTCTGAGCCAATCGCTTGAGCAGCATCCTCGATAACTTTGAGACCATACTCTTTTGCAATTTCCATAATCGGTTCCATATCGGCACATTGACCGTATAAATGGACAGGTATAATAGCCTTTGTTCTTTTCGTTATGCGTTCCCTGATTAAGTCGGTTCTTATCGTGTATGTCTCAGGATCAATATCCACAAAAACGGGAATAGCACCTACATTACAAATCGCACCTACCGTGGCAAAAAAGGTGAATGGGGTGGTTATTACCTCATCACCACTACCAATTCCAAATGACTTAAGTGCGAGAAGTAACGCATCTGTTCCTGAAGATACCCCTACCGCATATTTTGTGTTGCAGTAAGAGGCAATGAGAGTCTCAAATTCTTCTACCTGTGGTCCCAGGATAAACGATTGGCTCTCTAGGACTTTTTTGATTGCAGATTCTATTTCGCCCTTTATGTTGCCATATTGTCGCCTCAAATCGATCAAGGGTACGTTTGCTATTATGTCATTACTAACTGAAGAGCCCATCCTATACAAGAAGAAGTTGCATAAAAAACTTTACAAGTTCGAACTTTACTTCTTTCTCCTTCTCGCCCTCTTTTTTAAGATATATTTTTTTCTGTTCAACCGATGCTTTTTCTTTCCTTCAAATCCATTTGCCATAAAAAAGAAACCTTCCTTATATATGTAAAAACAAAATCCTCAAAAAACTACTTTACTTGAATTGCGTGATATATTCTGGTATAAATTTATCATGTATTGGAACTTGAGCTCAGAATTTCACCATGAGAAATTCCTGTCTTCATTAGCCGTGTGTTAGTGTGCTAACATCATCTCATTAGGTCCAGCATACACTCCCATCAAGTGGAAATATCGTGCATTGTACAAACTTATAAATCATTTTACAAGTGATTCTTTTCTAAAGGTAGCCATAACCTTTTTTGATAAATAAGCCACAAATACTGGAATTATGAAACTAAAATGAAGAGCCGACCTCTTGTAGGTGTTATGTTATCTTTTGTTTTAGGCATATTGGCCGTTGATGTTCTCGATATAGGTCTATTTTTTACCTTTCTGATTGCGATTGCACTTTCAATTATCTCATTATGTTTTTTACTCTTTCATCGTAGGGAATACGTTATCTCTATCCTTTTGCTAACGTTTCTGACCGGTACCGTCTATCATCAGTACCGTTATTCTTCTCGCCCACCCAACAATTTATCACACTATATCAAGGCCGATAAGTTACCCGTTCGTTTGCGTGGAGTGGTTTCGACTGATCCCATAATAAGGGATTTAGCATCCCCTTCGTTTTCTGCTCCTGAATTAAAAAAGGAGGTGGCAACTTTTATCATGAGAGTCGAGGCTATAGGAACAACTTCGAAAACTCGCACTCATGGAAATGGTCAAGAGGAAAAGGTATATTACAAACGGCAGGAGGGGGCACAACAGCTGAATTGGAGGAGGATTGGGGGTACAGTAAAGGTAAATGTCTACCCATACCCAAATGAAAAAACGTATTCGATAAAACAAAAAGAGGGCAATTTTATTACCAGAAACCAGATTCTCGAAAATGTTGTGAGATATGGTGACAGGATTGAGTTTATTGCTTACCTCTCAAAGCCTGCGGCACCTCACAATCCCGATCAGTTTGATTACAAGGCATATATCCAGAGACAGAGACCGCAAATCGATGTTATTGCCAGCCTTACCGGCACAAAGAGTATTCAACTGTTATCGAGCAAGCATGGAAACTATTTTTTTGCATTTATTTATAGTCTAAAGAGGAAATTAACAAGAACCATAAGCAGGTATGTTGCGGAAGAGAGTGTACCTCTTGTTTGTAGTATCTTGCTCGGAGAGCGAGAAAAGGTTGAGAGCAGTCTTAAGGACGGTTTTATAAAGACCGGAACAATCCATTTTTTGGCAATCAGTGGTTTTCATGTTGGAATTCTGGTTATTTCGTTACACTGTTTCTTAAGGTTTCTTGGTTTAAAAACAAGACATTTAGCCATTGTGATTATAGTGTTTACTTTTGTGTATGCCTCCATTACGGGAATGAAAACACCAATATTACGAGCGAGTATTATGGTAGCAACCTTTTATGGCGCACATCTTTTCTGTAGGAGATGGGACCTTACAAACAGTATTACTGCAGCGGTATTTATTATCCTTATTATCAACCCTTCAGATCTTTTTAACCCGGGATTTCAACTTTCGGTACTTGCGATGCTAGGAATTGTCTACATCTCATGGAGAATTGAAAATCGTCTCTGGAATTCGGCTCTTTTGATTGAGAAATTGCAAGCAAATGATGAAAGGAGCGGAATTTGGTTCCACGTTAAAAAATATTCCAGAAAAACATTTTGTACCTCTCTTGCTGCCTGGTTTGCCGTCATGCCTCTTATAGCGTACCATTTCAATATAGTGACACCATTAGCACTTTTATTGAATATTATTGTTCTCCCCTTGATATGGTGCATACTTGTTGGAGGTTTTCTCCTATTATTTATGGGTTTTACAAGTCCTGTATTGGTTCCAATGTTTGCATGGATAGTTTCCTATTCTGAAATATTGCTTCGATCTATAATTCTCATATTATCATCAAACAGTCACATGTTTTTCTACACTGCGGGAGCCTCATGCGTCTGGGTTTTCATCTATTATGTGGTAGCGATGCTTTTTATTCTCAGAAAGAGTTTTCGATTGAAGTTTGAGCGCTTGGTAATAGGTACACTGATGCTCTTAAACGTATATATTTTCTCAGATCTCTTTGTTGTAAGGAATGATTCTTTAGAATTGACCTGTTTTGATGTGAAGCATGGAACTGCGATCTTTATCCAGTTTCCAAATGGTAAAAACATGCTATTTGATTCTGGTACATGGAGCAATTATGATGTTGGTGAGCTAGTTGTTTCCCCCTTCTTATGGAAGAGAAATGTGAAAACTATTGATACAATGGTTATTTCTCATGAACATGACGACCACTGTAATGGGATATCATCACTCATCGAGAGGTTTGCTGTTGGAGATGTTTTTATCAATAAATTTTTATTACAATCTGGCAAAAAAAATGAATTGCTGAAACTCATTACGAAAGAGAATATCAATATCGGAATTCTCGCAGAGGGTTTAGAAATAACAGGATTTGAACCAGCAAAAATAACCGTACTTAACCCACCAGACAAAGATACTATGATGCGTGATGATCACGTACCTCATCGGTTAACGACAAATGACACTTCAAATGTACTATTGATAGAGTATTTAGGACACAAAATAGTTCTCAGCGCAGATGTTGGCGAATATGGAGTGAAATTGCTTCTATCCACCATCAATAAATTTCCGAAGAATCGATCTGAAGAGTTTGTTGCTGATATTCTTCAGGTTCCACACCACGGGGGATTTGTTGAAAATACAGAGAAGTTGATAGAAAGGGTCAAGCCTAAATATGCCGTCATAAGCGGAGATAGGGGTATTGTTTCACCATCCACAATAAAGGCCTATGAAAGGTCAGGAGCAGAGGTTTTTAAGACATTTCAAGATGGAGCGGTATCGTTCACAATTGGGAAAGAAGGTATTGCGTTCTCAAAGTTCATCAACGATTAAACAGGTTTAACCGCTTAAGGTGCCTGTTCAATGCAAAATGTTAAACTAAAAATTTGCATTGCAAAATCTGTTTATGACAGAAGCCATTGTATCCCTTATTGTATTGCGAAATATTCATTGCAATATTAACAATGAAAATACTCCGCAATCCCTGGTCCAGACCGCACCAGGGAAGGCCGATTTCCGAAATTTTCATGAGACACCTCCACCTGTCCGATAAGGTTCTAAATCAAGAGTTACCCATTTGTAGCCACGCTTTTTGCCTTCAGCTACGAGAACCTCACACTGTTCTAAAACCTTTTTTAACTCATCAGAAGCAGATTCTATCCTGAAAAAGAGCTCCGAACTCTCCTGGCAAAGGCGGACACGAAAGATCTTTATCCCCGCATTTTTAAGGATAGCCTCCATCGCTTCAATATCGTTTAAACGCTTTTCCGTAATAGAAATTCCGGTCATAATTCTCGAACTTAAACAGGGACTGGCCGGTTTCTCGGCAATAGTGAGATGGTGGGCTCGAAGAACCTTTCGAATGTCATCTTTCGTAAAACCTGCATCGGCGAGCGGGGATATTACGTTGTTTTCTAATGCAGCTTTGTGGCCAGGTCTAACATCGTCTCCGTCGGAAAAGTTGTAACCATACAATACCCATTTATATTCATCACTCTTTGCAATTGAACCGGTAATGCCAAACAGTTCCGTTTTACAATAATAACATCGGTCATAATCATTTCGAACATACTCTTCATCAAGGATCTCTTCGCTTTTTTCAATGGCATGTTCCACATGTAAATCTTTTGCAAATGTTAAAGCGTCTTCTAATTCGGTTCTTGATAGGCTGGGGCTATCAGTAGTGACAGCAAGTAACTTACCTCCATTTTCGTCTTTCACTTTTTTTGCTGCCCATAACAGCATTGCACTATCAATACCACCGGAAAAGGCGACTATTACCCCATCAGGAAGGAGTTTGTTCAATTGCTTCGAGAGTTTCTCTAATTTGTCAGTTAGTACCCGCCCTAATTTTTGGCTATTTTTTACCAGGATATTGCCTTTTTTCACAATCTGATTTCCATAAACCATTTTTTGTAATTTTCAAGACTCAAATTGCAAATGTAATAAATTTTCCCACCTTTAACGAAAGTTCTTTGCTATTCCTGTTCACGCTCGTGCCTGAACGAAAATAGGCACGAGCGCTTGATCTTGTATTATGTCTGATCCGGACGTTCAGTGCACGGTTTATCTCCCGGTCCTGGAAGAGGTGCTTTATTGTTGCCACCACCTGTTTCACCTGCGATCAGTGCTTCGACGTTTGCATATGGATATATTGTTTCTGCGTTGTTTTGCATTAAACCGCCAGTATCGGCAGTGGGTCCATACGTGCTGTAGATATCCCTTCCCGATATCCGAAGGAGCATCGTCATCTGTCCTCGATGGTGTGCGGTATGGGCAATTCTCCTTGTCACAACCCAAGCTCGTGAGCGCATTACATTAAAGAATTTTACCTCTTCCTCCCACCACCCATCATCTTTTTCCTTTAAGGCCTTCAAGCGTTTATCTGAATCTTCTGCATAACGTTTTATGAATTCAAGACGTGTTTCCTGTTGCGGTAAAGGAGGAGCGCTTACATCAATTCCAAGCATATTGCAAAACCATAGGTTTTCTCCTACGCATTGATGAACCATATGTTCAAGGGCATTTCTGCCTCTACTATCTTGCGGGTGAGGGCGTCTTGTCAGGTCTTCATCTTTAAATGTACTCCAGGTACTAAGTGTCTTCATCCGTTCCGTTTCATAAGTATCAATGAGAAATGTATAACCCATTCTTAATCTCCTTTCCATTGGTTAACAGAAAACTACCCATGTAATGTGTTGCAGTAATAATTCCGTAATCCTCACGTACTTGAGTGCATTCCGGTTATAAAATTATTACGCGCCTTATATCTGAGCAGTTTTCTGTTAACCAATATTTAGATGTTCAATAAACTGCGTGCCGCTTTCTGTGCAGCCTCAATAGGCCACACCTCTCCATAATTTTGACTGGCAACAATAGCTCCCTCTAGTAAGACATATACCATTTTTGAGGTAACTTCTCTCTCAATTCGCTTTTGATGTTTATGGGAATTATTCAGTAAAGAGATCAGCTGTTGTATGTAGAGCCGCAACTCATTTTTGTGTTTAATAACTTCTGTTCTGATTACACTGTTTTGAGTAGGCACTTCAGAAGCGATATTTAAAAAAGCGCATCCTCGAAAATCACACGAAAGCATCCACTCTTTTAAAAAGTCAAATACGCCAAGAATGCGTGACTCTACAGATCCATGACTGTCCACACTTTTTTTTAACCACCCCATCCAGATAGTGTGCCTTGCTTGCAGATACGCGAGACAAAGGTTTTCTTTAGAGGGAAAGTGGTGGTAAAACGTGGCCTTTGCTACCTGGGAATCAGAAATTATTTGGTTTATGCCCGTAGCCAGGTATCCTTGCTCATAAAATAGACGTGAGGCTGTATCTATTATTCTCTTTCTAGCCAAATTCATACCTTTGATCACAAGATATAACTATACATTAGACAGACAAGTCTGTCAAGTAATGATTCTTGCCTATCCAGTAACTGTTTATAGTGTAAAAAAAAGAGACCCTTTGAGGATCGGAAGTATTCAAAGGGTTTGGTAGAGGGGGTCTTGATTCAGAACTCCTGAACACGTATATTTGCCATAAATACATAAGATGTAATATTCCTACGAGATGTGTTCTGATTGAGGGGTTTTTCATTCATCCTTACCGGATTGCAACTTGATACTAAATTCTTACTCACAATCCTAATCTTACTCTTAAACCCTTTGTATGATTATGATTAAGATTAAGGTTGAAAAATGTTTTTTAGTTTCAAGCCAAATTCTTGTGGTTATGAAGTCTTAATTATTGAATGTAGTAATCGATACACCTCTTTCTTAATGGTCCAGAAAACGTTTATATTCTCCTTGCTTATGTTTTATTTCATGGTATTTTACCTATCTTCAACCATGAAGATTCTTCAAACGAAAAAAATTGAAATTTGCCGAGACAGTAGAGGCTGGTCAATAGAACCGGTTTCCGGCGAAGAGATAAAAAGCCAAAATATAACAAACCTTCATATCGTAAGTCTTAAACCAGGTGCGTTAAGAGGAAATCATTATCACTTGCACATGACCGAGCATATGTTCGTAATAGGGGGTAAATGCAAAGTGACAGTGGAGGATAGCAAGAGACATCAGAGAGAGGAGGTTATAATAGAAAATAGTGTTGAAACGTTACTCATCTTTCCTCCACTCATAACCCATGCAGTGGAAAATATTGGGAGCGAGATGTCGTACTTGTTTTGTTATAGTCGGATAGATGAAGATTCAAGAAAGAGTGGTACAGTAACGAACAAAATAGTGCAGGATGAAATATCGTAGTGGTATGTAAGGTTGTTTGTTTAGTAATATGGTAACGACGGGAGATCTCAAGCGCCCCTCTAAAATTTCCCTTTAGCATAACTCCTAACCTGGGCTAGCCAGAACCGTGCAGGAGTTAATATATTACCTGTTTGTGTGCGACGCACAGGCAGGCAAAACTCAAATCACAAACTACAAACAAATATCAAATTACAATGTCCCCGCTTGAACGATTTATTCGTGCAAGAGAATGGCCAGAAGCAGTTTTTTAGAAATTTTTATTTTCTGATTGAATAAAACCAGAAGATTAGTGATGCCAAGTTGAGGACTTTCTCCAGACAAAAACGCCGAAGACTTTGTGATTGAGAAAAGTCTAAATTTCATGTGGAATCTGTTTCTGAAAACGGAAAAACAATTTGTGGCGGGTGTATTATTCACGGTTCTGGGCAATTTCCAGATTGAAAAACTGAGTGTCATTAATGAGCTTCCAGAGTAAAAGAGGTGGTGCAATCCTCTTTTACTCTGGAGCTTCCAAACAAAATAATCTAGGTTTTTTAAGCAGTCAGTTATTAAAGGCATTAGTTCAGCTTATGCAACTCCTTTTCTACCAAGTGTTTTGGTTCTATTGATGGTCCATTAATGGTATAGACACTTGAAGCAATCCTCTCATTAGCGAGTCTGCATTTATCGCAAATACGGTTATAAGGGCCTTCACTAACAAACTTTTTTTCGCATCTTAAACAGTACCTTTTCTGCTTTGATTTCGTTTTTGTCGGTTTACCACTCTTAGAAGTATCTTCTAGTTTGCTCTCTTTTCGGTTAATACTTATACATTTTGGTATGTTTTTCATCATTTTTTACCTCCGCCTTATGAAACAATCCTTTTCTTGGAGAAGTTCCCAACTTTTTCCATTTTTCTCAGTTTCCCCAATTTCTGATCTCTAAGTGACTATTTTATAAGCTCCTGTGTTTGGTGTATCATAAATTAAAGGCTTTTTGGAAAAGAGCCGGAGCCTATAGCAGGGTGGAGAGGGTTCTTATGATTTTCACGCTTCTCTTTTCTGTTAGTCTTACCAAATCCGGTATCATAAATAATAGGTATTTCCAATTTGGAACAAGGGTTAAGTAATTGTAATTAAATTAAATATTAATTTAATAGTATTTAGATGTCTTAGAAGCACGTTGACATTTTCACCAGTTTTACTAGAATCAGTTACATGGAGAATAGGGAGACAATTTTAATTATTGCTGATAGCGAAAGAGATTCTAATATATTTTATGCTACAGGCTTTTTAGCGCCTGATCCTTTTATTTATCTTCAAAAAGTTGATAAGGAGATCATGATCATAAGTGACTTGGAAATAGATCGTGCAAAATCTCAATCTAAAATAGAAGAGATTCTACCTCTATCTCGGTATGAAAAAATTGCGAAACGTAAAAACAGTAAAACACCAGGGTTGATTGATATCGTTATTAATGTATTAAATGAAAACAACATAAGGAAACTTTGTGTACCCGGAAATTTCAGTATCAAACATGCAGATGTTTTACGAAAAAGTGGATTTCAACTTGAGGCTAAGTCGGAACCCTTTTTTTCTGAAAGAGAGATTAAAAATGAAGTGGAAGTAGGGTATATGACCAAAACTCTGCGGACTACCGAGAAAGCTCTGTTGAAGGCGATAGATTCCATAGCAAAATCTTCCATAAGAGACGGTTTTTTGTATACAAAAAGTGGAAAGGCAATTACATCTGAATCGATAAAAAAAATGATAAACGTTGAATTAATGAAAAATGGCTGTATTGCCAAACACACTATTGTATCATGCCAGGAACAATCGTGCGAACCGCATAACGTCGGAAGTGGGCCGTTAAGAGCCAACGAGTCGATCATATTTGATGTTTTCCCAAAGGATGAGGAAACGGGGTATTATGCTGATATCAGTAGAACTATTGTTAAAGGGAAGGCTTCTCGACCATTAAAGAATATGTACATGGCCGTAAAATCTGCCCAGGATTTAGTGTTCAAATTAGCTAAGAGTGGTGCACGCGGTAACACGATCCATGGTAAAGTTGTCAGCTATTTCAAGTCACTTGGATACAGAACAAGAAAGAGTAAAGGTAAAATGGAGGGTTTTTTTCATGGCACCGGCCATGGCGTCGGTTTAGATCTCCACGAAACACCACGGATTTCCCGTTCAAGAGATACCTTAATGAGAGGAAACGTGGTTACCGTCGAACCTGGACTCTATTATCCAGGCATTGGTGGGGTAAGGCTTGAAGACACAGTTCTCATTACTGATGGTGGATGTGTCAATTTAACGAAATTCCCAAAGTTACTTGAAGTGTAGGAGGGGGGGGACCAAATAAAATCGGTTTTACACACATTATTTCTCTTTTTAAAAAAGATGCATTTGTCCTGTATTCAAAAACAGCGTAGACCAAACAGTAAGAAATGGGTACTCTCTCTGGTAGTTATTTTTGGAATGTTCATGATATTTAGCTCATGCAAGAGAGCTGAAGAGGGAAAAGAGGGAGTAGGTTCACGTGAGTTCGTAAAGAATCCAGGAGAGAACGGACTGGAAAGGGCTATGAAAAAGACATCCAGGGACATACGGCGATTAGCAAAGGCACTAGAGGATAAAGATTGGCTTGAAATAGAGATGTGGGCGGAAGAGCTGAAACAGGGTATTGGTGTTAGTTGTGTAAACCTGTATATACAAAACCATTCAGGCGCATCAGGTGAATTTATTATATTAGGTGATAGGTTTTATAACGCTACCAACAAACTAACCCTATCCTGTCAGAGCCATGACATTGTTACTGCACGCACCGAATTCCATAGGATGACAAAGTCATGTGATGATTGCCATGAAGGTTATAAAGGGAACAAACTGGAAAAGTAGTTAAAGGATAATTAAAGAAAACATTTTTCTTGCTAATACCTGCTACTCCTCATCCTCTTCTTCGTCCTCACCTTCGGCGGCATCGCCATCCTCATGTTCGTCAGATGCGTCTGCTTCTACTGAAGAATCGGTTTTCTTGCCAGTACCAAAAAGGTCTCCAGCTCCGATTAAGAAAGCAACTGCCGACACACCAAGTATAAGGAGGCACACAAACCCACCCAATTTTCGTACAATATCATTCATCATGATACTGTCTAATTTTTTAAAAAGCTGTTCCATCTGTATCTCCTAAAAAAGAAATGCATAGAATACGATTTCTAAAACAGGAGGAATTATACCTTTTTACAATGAAAATTCAAGAGATAATTCATTTATCATCATAAATTGGTTTTGGGTTTTCAGGTTCAAAGAGCATCAAGTATCCCAAAGATTAAAATGTAACTGACTCGACTTTGAGTTTTTTTTTAAACTTTAAGGCCACACCATATTTTTTCTCATATTCGTTCACCTCATTATTATCGTGTTTATCGGTCCTTACAATTATACCCAATCCTGAAAGTCTCACCGTTTTGTTCGGGAAACCCGATTCATTTGAAGATATCGTTATTTCAAGGGCAAATGTTTTGCCCAGAGAAAACGTTTTAATATCATCTTCTATGACTTCAAAATAGGCCCCACCTGAACAGATATTTTTTGATCTGACCTGATGGTCATTTAATCTGATTTGTACTATCTGTTTCCGTCGTTGATCTGCACGTCTCTCTTGCTCTTTAGAAAAATTTTGCATGTAATAGATCCTGATTAAAAAATTTTTTCCCTTCTGCGATTATGAAAAGGTAATTCGTACCAATGGGTATTATGGTAACGGTAAATGTTTAATGAAAAAAGCCAACTTCCAGAACAGATTGCTCTATTGAGAGTTGGATGAAAACTACGCTCACCAGAGTAACAATTTTAGTGCCAATGTGTACGAAAAAAAATGTTCGTTGTAAATAGTTAATTTTGGCTATTTTATGAGATATACTCTAATGCTAAGAAGTTTAGAAAGTGGTGTATCCAATAAATATCTGTCAACAAGACTATACAAATTCGTTCATTTCGCACATCTAAATCCCACAGCTTTATTACCGAGTCTGGGATCCATAGCCTTTCTTGCAGTAGTTCTCAATTGAAGACCTGCACGGGCAAATCGAGAGCCTCCTCTGACACTCTTTTTTACCCCCATCTCCGGCCCTTTCGGGTTGTTCGTTGGGCTTTCTGTATAATATAAGACATCTGCCCAGTCTGAGCACCACTCGCCTACGCTACCTGCCATATCATAGCAACCAAATGGGCTCTTTCCCTCTTCATAACTACCAACAGGTTTTGGATCTCCCGGTTCAGAAGTGCCGACATTACACTTCTCCGGAGCCCAAATATTACCCCAGGGCCACTTTCTCTCATCGGTTCCTCGGGCGGCTTTTTCCCACTCAGCCTCTGTAGGTAATCTCTTTCCTGCCCATCTAGCATATGCGTATGCATCGTACCAATCAATCCTCATTACGGGAAACTCGGGATTATTAAAATAGCCATCTGCCCATTTTGAAGGAACATGATCTTTTCCTTTCGGTTCATTTTCATGGCATCTGCTGTGGTCAGAAGTTTTCTTCACAAATTCCAAAAACTCAAAATATTGGGCGTTTGTTACCTCGTATCTGTCTATATAATAGGCATCCAGGTACACTTTATGGCGTGGTCGCTGTTCTACTTTGATATCATCAATACCCATGAAAAAGGGACCTCTCGGAATAAAGACCATATCACATTTTTCCTTAATTCTTGGTAAAGCATCCTCCATAACTATATTTCTGTTTTCTTCCGATTTCGCTAACTCATTTCTCCTATCTATAATGGACTGCAATACCGACATCTTTACAAGAACCTTATCTCTATCTTTGGCTTCAGGTTGCAGCATGCAGTAGTTCCTAAAGTGCTCTATGGCCTTTTCTGGTGCCCCAATTTTCCCGTAAAGCCAGGCTATATTGAATTGCAGTTTTGGTATGTCGGGATATAAGTCAATAGCCTTTTTATACTCCTTCAATGCCATATCGTACTCTTTTTCATCGGAAAAAGTATCTCCCTTATTTAAATGAATCAAGGCCTCCGCTCTATCTTTAAGAACTTTTCGATCGTTTGCAATCGCCTCTTCAGCAGTTAACAGTTTTCCTCCATCTTCCCTGCAGAACTCTTCTCCAGGTAAACCGCTCTTTTTGCAGAGAGGACAGACAGGAAGTTTTTCTGCTTTTATTAACTTACTCCCATCTTTTCCGCAAAACTTGACATCATTTGAGTATTGAGTCCCACACGTAGGGCACTTAGTACTCTTGTCGGTATCTTGTTGTTTAACTTCAGCACACGTTATCTTTGCAAGGAGTGTCACGCACAAGACCACTATTAATTTAAGTCGAAACATTTTTAAGTAAATCATCTAAAATATCCTTTACCTTCTCAATTTGTCCCAATAACTCTCTCTCTTTCTCTTTTTCTGCGTTAACAATGTGTTCGGGTGCATTTGCTATAAAATTTTTGTTTAAAAGCTTTTTTCTCACAACGGCTAGGTGAGATTCAAGTTTTTTAATATGGCCAAGTTGCTTCTTTTTTTCCGTCTCCAGATTAATGAGCCCCTTTAAGGGAACAAAGAGTTGTATATTTTCAACTACCTGGCTTGCAGCCGAATCGGGTTTTTTTCTGTTAATGCCGATATCAATCTCCTCAAGATTTGCCATTTGAGATAGGAATGTACTATGGCTATTCAATCTTTTTTCTGTATCATCATCATGGACTGAGAGCAACATTTTCAACGGCTGTTTTGAAGGGATGTCCATATTACGCCTTATGTTTCTTGTCGCCCGTATGATGTCTTGGAGCAGTGACATTGTATCGGTAACATCATTTATCTTTACACCTTCTGATAGTGATACAGGATCATGAACATTGATTGATACATGTGAAGTAGGCCATGGGGATGCCATCAGGCTTTCGTACGCCATTGATTCTGGAGAGATCAATTTGCTATTTCCTACCAGATTTTTTAGGCTTTGCCATATCTCTTCAGTAAAGAATGGTGCAAAAGGGTGTAAAAAGCGGAGTATATTGTCCAACACCTGCGTTAAAACCTTAAGCGCGACCATTTTGCTTTTTGCATCAGTAGAATCATAAAGACGAGGCTTTACAATCTCTAAATACCAGTCACAAAACTCATTCCAAATAAATTCGTAAAGACTTTTTATGGCGTCATTAAACCTATATTTCTCCAATGAAGCAGTGCACGTTGCTGTAGCGTGCGATAATCGGTTGAGAATCCAGACATCCTCAAACTCATAATCTCCCTCTTCAATCGTACCTCCTTGAGATCCATTTGAGGTAAGGTTCATCATGACAAATCGAGCGGCATTCCACACCTTGTTAATAAAATTTCTCCCCATTTCAAACCTATTTTCATGGAGCTTGATGTCTTGACCCTCAACGGTCAACATGATTATGGAGATTCTCATCGCATCTGCTCCATATTTGTCAATCATCAACAGAGGGTCAATGCCGTTCCCAAGAGACTTACTCATTTTTCTGCCCAGGTCGTCGAGGATTGTACCATGGATATATACGTTGTGAAACGGAACATCTCCTTTGAGCTCTAATCCCATCATCACCATCCTGGCAACCCAAAAGTATATGATTCCTCTATCAGTTACGAGTGTGGATGTTGGGTAGTAATATTGTAACTCTTCTGTTTTGTCAGGCCATCCCATAGTAGAAAAAGGCCATAGTGCTGAACTGAACCATGTGTCAAGAACATCTCCATCCTGTGCGAGCTCACTATTTCCACACTTTGAACACTTCTCAACCATTTCACTACTGATGTTGGTTTCTCCACAATCCTTACAATACCATGCAGGGATCCTATGGCCCCACCATATCTGCCGTGAGATACACCAGTCTCGAACATTTTCCAGCCAACTTAAATACACCTTTGTCCATCGTTCGGGATAAAAGGTAACAAGCCCTTTGTCATTGGCCTCTCTTGCAGCTTTCGCTAAGGGCTTCATCTTGATGAACCATTGGTTGGAAAGGTACGGCTCCGTTACTGTTCTACAGCGGTAACAGTGCCCGACTGAGTGCGTATAGGGATCAACTTTTGTGATATATTTTTCCTTTTTCAACTCTTCGACTAATGCCTCTCGACACTCAAATCTGTCCATCCCGGCATAGTCAATTACCTCTCCTGTCATAGTTCCATCTTCGTTCATGATCAGGATTGATTCCAGGTTGTGCCTCTTGCCAGTTTCAAAATCATTTTGGTCATGTGCGGGCGTAATCTTTACTGCCCCTGTACCAAATGCAGGATCAACCGATTCATCCTCAATTATCGGGATTTCTCTCCCAACAACGGGGAGTATGAGAATTTCACCAATCATCTCCTTATATCTTTCATCCTCTGGATTAACGGCAACGGCAACATCGCCTAGCATCGTCTCAGGGCGGGTTGTAGCTATATTGAAAAAGAGATGGGGTGAATCACGAAATGGGTACCGAATATACCAGAGATGCCCTTCATGCTCTTCATGTTCTACCTCATCATCGGATAGCGCCGTTTGACATCTTGGGCACCAGTTAATGATATATTTACCCTTATATATTAATCCCCTTTCATACAGGGTTACGAAGGCCTCTCGTACGGCCTTTGATAGACCGTCATCCATCGTAAACCTTTCCCTCTCCCAATCGCAGGAGCTTCCCAATTTTCTGAGTTGTTTCAGGATTTCAGAACCATATTCACCCTTCCAACTCCACACCTTCTCAATAAACTTGTCCCGCCCCATCTCTTTACGGTTCAATCCTTTTTTTAGCTGAGCTCTTTCAACGACATTCTGGGTAGCAATACCCGCATGGTCAGTTCCCGGCATCCATAATGTGTTGTAGCCCTGCATCCGTCTCCATCGTATGAGGATATCCTGCAAGATGTTGTTTAAGGCGTGTCCCATGTGGAGAACACCGGTAACGTTTGGTGGGGGAATAACGATACTATACGGTTTTTTTGATGTATCGGGTACGCTGTGAAAAAAGCCACCCTTTTCCCAAAAGCTATACCACTTATCTTCAACCTCTTTAGGATTATATTTTGTTGGTAATTCCATTTTTTCTTAAGAAGAGTAATGTATAAAAACTTAATATATATTATAAATTTGAAAAATAGCCGTGATTTAAAAAAGGCTATGAGAGATTTCACCCATCATCCTTCAGCAGTTTATACTCAAAACTATCAACAAGTGCCTGCCAGCTCGCCTCAATAACGTTTTCAGAGACACCGATCGTACCCCAAATGTCCTTGTAATCATGTGTCTCAATGATGACCTTTACTTTCGCCGCAGTTGCCTCCTTTTGACTAATGACGCGTACTTTATAGTCCATAAGCTTTATTTCATGTATAGCAGGATAGAATTTCCCAAGGGCCTTCCTGAGGGCACCGTCCAGGGCGTTAACAGGTCCATCTCCATCGCTTACGGTGAGCTCTTCTATGCCATCAACCTGTATCTTGACCGTTGCCCGGGTAATTGATTTTCCATCCTTCCCTTTTTCTACAATTACCCTGAAATCTTCAAGAGTAAAAAATCCCTGATACTTTCCCAAAATCTTCTTAACCAAGAGGTCAAATGATCCCTCAGCCGATTCAAAGTGGTAACCTTCATTTTCAAGGTCTTGCACTCTCTTAAGAATCTTTTTCATTAACTTGGGATTATTCTCAATGTTATACTTCTCAACTTTTGCCAAGACATTGGAACTTCCGGAGAGTTCCGAAATCAATATCTTTCTCTCATTTCCTACGGTTTCTGGTACAATGTGTTCATAGGTATCCCGGTTTTTTTGTATCGCATTTACATGCAATCCACCCTTGTGGGCGAAGGCACTTGACCCCACAAAAGGTTGATTCGTTCTCGGGACGAAATTTGCAACCTCATAGACATACCTTGATATCTCAGTCAACTTTTTAAGCCCTGAATCTCCAAGGCAAGAGAACTTTTCCTTTAAAACAAAATTGGGAATTAAAGAGCAGAGATCTGCATTACCACACCGTTCTCCAAATCCGTTTATGGTACCCTGGACATGCCGAATTCCCACCCCAACTGCCGACATAGCATTTGCTACAGAAAGGTCACAATCGTTGTGGGTGTGAATTCCCAAAGGGATTGTTATCTTCTCAAAAACGGTCTTGGCTGCTTTTGTCACTTCGTGAGGAAGAGACCCCCCATTTGTATCGCAAAGTACGATTGTATCTGCACCCGATTCCTCCGCAACTTTTAAGACTTTTAGGGCATATTCTGCGTTGTGCTTATGGCCATCAAAAAAATGTTCAGCATCGACAATGACCTCTTTTTCCTTAGATTTCAAATACTTAACCGAATCAGAAACCATCTTTAAATTGTCATCCAATGATACCTTGAGCACATCGGTAACATGAAAATCCCAACTTTTGGCAACAATCGTTATGGTAGGTGCTCCCGACAAAAGTAGTGCATTGAGTCCGGGATCATCAGATGCACTTTTATCCATTCGCTTCGTACTGCCAAAAGCGGCTATTTTAGCATTTTTCAAGCTCTCTTTCCCTATCTCTTTAAAAAAACTCTCATCTTTGGGGTTTGCTAAGGGATATCCCCCCTCAATGTAATCAATACCGAGATCGTCAAGCTTTAGAGCAATGCTCAGCTTATCATGGAGAGAGAAAGAGATGCCCTCTGCTTGGCTTCCATCACGCAAGGTGGTATCATATATCGTTATTTTTTCACGAGTTTTCATTTTGTCTGTTAAATTTTATGTGAACGGAAGCCCGGAGGGAAAACAAAAAACTGCCCAGTTGCTAGGTACACAGTAATATCTAAGCCGGTAAGCACCAACATAGTAGAGTGTTACGTAATCCCTGCAGTAACGTATGAGATGGAAATCTTCTGTTCAATCACCAAATTGCGAAAATGCTTTTCTCAAAACCTGTAAAGTACAAAAAAGGGAGGAATGTGTCAATAAACTTATCAGTAACTACTAAAAAGTATCACCTGTTGCATAATAATAGGTCATAGGCACAGGGGTAGGAAGATTTGCTTAAGATTACTTTCAATTTGATGGGTGTGTTTTTTATGGTATGGTGGTTTGGAGAATGTGAAATTAATATTCCGGTAGCATATTTGATCTGATTTGCTCAAGATTACCTAATGAGGAGTGACCTCTTTTTTATTCGAGGATCAAAAAAGTATGGCTACAAAATGGTGCCTCTAAAAAGATGGTGAGGTGGCATTAACTTTGGTATACTGTTTTCACATCGATGAACCGTTAAACAGGTTGCGTATACTTTGTGTAGTATGTATAATGGCATTATTAATCAACCTGCCTTTTTGCAAATCCATTTTCAATTATTGGCAGGACGTGCACTATTTTTGTATTTCAATTTACGTGAAATAAGGGTAGAATCCTTTTTTTTAAAAGATAGAAATTTAACTAGTATGAGGGTAAGAGATGAAAAGTATGCAGGAAAAGAGTTCCGGCCATCCTAACATGGATGAGGGGACGATTAAGGATGTTTATGCAAAGATAAAAGATCAGGACCATGCAAAGGCCTCCCACCAATATATGAAAAATATGAAAAACCAGCTTCGACTTGTATTCTGGGAAACAACTGCTGGCTGTAACCTGGAATGTGTTCACTGTAGAAGACTTGACGTAAGTACCCAGCTGGCCAAAGATGATTTGACCACAAAAGAGTCCTTCGAACTGGTCGATGCCATAGCCGATGCAGGTAACCCAATCCTTGTCTTGAGCGGGGGAGAACCGCTTTTTCGTCCGGACATATTTGATATTTCGAAACACGCAGTAGAAAAAGGCTTAACAGTGGCACTGGCTACCAATGGTACATTGGTAGATGAAGCCATGGCTCAGAAAATTGTGGATGCAGGGGTGTCTAGGGTTTCCATAAGCCTAGATGGTGCCGATGCGGAGACCCATGATAAGTTCCGTAAACTGAAGGGGTCATTTGAACAAGCCATCAGAGGGTTTAACAATTTAAAGGCCTTGGGGATGGGTATGCAAATTAACTGTACGATTGCAAAACACAATGAAAATCAGCTTCGTGATCTCTATAATCTAGCTGTAAAACTGGGTGCAGAGGCGATCCACATATTTATGCTCGTTCCGGTAGGTTGTGGGGTGGAAATTGCCGATGACCAGATGCTTGCTCCCGAAAGGTATGAAGAGCTGCTTAACCTTTTTTATGATTTATCGAAAGAGGCTGTTATCCAGACAAAGGCAACGTGTTCGCCTCACTATTTTAGGATTATGCGTGAGCGTGCAAAGGAAGAGGGGATTAAAATTACACCGAAAACACACGGAATGGCAGCAATGACAAAAGGTTGTCTGGCTGGGACTGGGGTCTGCTTTGTTTCTCACAAAGGAGAGGTTTTTCCCTGTGGATATCTGCCTGTCGAAGCTGGGCACATCAAGAAGCAGAAGTTTAAAGATATCTGGAAGGACTCTCCAGTTTTTGCCAAACTCAGAGAACCTGATTTGCTTGGAGGAAAATGTGGTGACTGTGAATATAAAAAGGTGTGTGAAGGTTGTAGGGCCCGTGCATTTTATGAGACCGGTGATTACATGGCTGAAGAACCATACTGTATATACCAACCGAAGCTTGTTAGCAAAGGATAAGCTGGTTTTCACCCAATAAACGAGATCTATTAGGAGTATAAATCATGCAAAAATGTCTTAAACTCTTATATTGCTTGCTCATCTGTTTCGCATTCTCTGTTCTCTGCTTGAAAAGAGATGTCCGGTCGGAGCAGGACCTCCTTCAAGCCAAAAATATTCGCGAACCCGTAGTTGCCGGACGTTTCTATCCTGCTAATCCAAAGGAGCTGAGAAAACAGATTAAGACACTTTTGGATGATGTTCGTATCGAAGGTGTCCATGGTAAGCCCATAGCGATAATTTCCCCGCACGCAGGTTATCAGTATTCAGGTTCCGTTGCTGCATATGGTTACCGTGCGGTAAAGGGTCATGAGTATAAGAGAGTCATTGTAATTGCACCTAGTCACTACTCGAGATATATAGGAGCCTCGATTCTTGACGTTAGTTTCTATAAAACACCTTTAGGCTTGGTAAAGCTTGATCAGGGGATATGTAACAACCTTATCAATAACCCGCCAATGATAGGTACATTTAAAAATGCACACCTGAGAGAGCACTCTCTTGAGACACAGTTGCCGTTCTTACAGGAGACACTCAAGGACTTTGCGCTTATCCCGATACTCGTAAGCAAACTAAATAACGAAACAATAGATTTTCTTGCTGAGAAAATTAAACCGTTTATTGATGATGATACCCTGATCGTTGTAAGTTCTGATTTTACCCATTATGGTCATTCGTATGACTACGTTCCAAAATTTAAAGATGATAACATCGAGGGAAATATTAGGAAACTTGACTACGGAGCGTTTGAACGTATCCTTGCAAAAGATCTTGAAGGGTTCATTAGATACAAACAGGCGACAAGGATAACTGCGTGTGGGTTTATGCCAATTGCACTGCTTTTGAAACTATTACCCAAAGATGCCCATGGGGAGATACTCCATTATGATACTTCGGGAAATCAACTGGGGAATTTTGAGAGTTCGGTAAGTTATGCTTCAATTCTCTTTACCAGAGGAGAAAAGAGTCCGACTCTCCTTGAAGAATCTTCAGGACTCAGCAAGCCCGAGCAAGAAACCCTTCTTCAGGTTGCCAGAGAGACACTGGACACATACGTTAAAGAGAGGAAGCTTCCTAACCTTGAATCAGAAAAGTACAGACTTACACAAAAGTTGAGAGAAAAGAGGGGGGTATTTGTGACACTCAATAAGAATGGTAACCTTCGTGGTTGTATCGGCCACATCACACCAAATAAACCTCTGATTTTGGCTGTAATGGAAAATACCGTAAACTCGTCAACAAGAGATGAGCGTTTCGAACAGGTAAACAAAAATGAATTAGAAGCGATAGAGATTGACATTTCAGTGCTCAGTCCGATAAGGAAGATCGATACTCCTGAGAGATTTATTCCTGGCAAGCACGGGATAATTATACGGAAGTTGCATGCCAATGCTGTGTTTCTTCCACAGGTTGCTACTGAGCAAGGTTGGGACAGAGAAGAAACCCTTTGTAATCTTTGTAACAAAGCTGGATTATCGCCATTCGCTTGGCAAGACGACGATATGGAGTTTTTTATATTTTCTGCAGAGGTTTTCCATGAGAAGAGTATTTAATTTCGCATGGTATCATTAACCTCTCATGTTCGGATCAATACCACGTTTGCATGAATAGAGAAGAAAAGGGGGTATTACTTGATATTGCAAAAAAGAGTATTGAGTCAGCAATTAAAGGTATACCATTTGATCTTACCCAATTCAACGTTAATGCCCCGGAAAGTAAGAGTGAACACGGTGTTTTTGTCACCCTCAGAACTGACGGAAAACTGAGAGGGTGCATTGGCCGACTTACTTCTCACACGCCATTGAGGAACCTAGTATCAAAGATGGCTATATCTGCAGTTTTAGATGACACAAGATTTCAGAACAACAGAATAGAGATCTCGGAATTAGATGACCTACAGGTAGAGATCTCTATCTTGTCTCCATTGAAAAGAGTTAAAAACCCACTCGATTTTGAACTTACCCGGCACGGTGTTTTCATAAAGAGAGGCGGTAAAAGTGGATGTTTTCTACCTCAAGTGGCATTAGAGACGGGTTGGTCAAAAGAGGAATTTTTGGCACAATGTTGTTACGTAAAAGCGGGATTGTCGCCAGATGCATGGCAACATAAAGATACTGAAGTTTATATCTTTACCGTTGAGACTATTTCATGATCGGCGTGTCAGGTAAAGGGCTCTGTTAATAACCATACAACAATGTACAATTGTGTGATCACAAAGAAGCTACCAAAAGTTTCTTATATATTGGGGGTGCAGGAAAAATAAATTTGTAATGTCTGCACTACATGGGTTTTACCGTATGAGACTTCATTATCCTATTGTGGACTAAAATATATACAAATATTATTACCCCTAATCCTAGAAGTAGGAATGGGAAATTATCATGAACAAGGTTTTTACCATTAGATACAAGTTCAGCATAACTCATATCACTTGCGATAGAGGCGAAATAGTATCCGGTTAGTACAAGTATAACAGACCAGATACCTGCTCCCAGAATGGTAAAAATTGTAAAACGTAAAAGAGGCATTTTGGCAAGTCCAGCAGGGATTGATATTAGCTGACGGATGGCGGGAAGCAGTCGGCATACAAATGTAGTGATATCGCCATATTTATTAAAAATTTCTTCAGATCTTTCAATTGTTGGAGGCTGTAGGAAAAAATATTTCCCATATTTGAATAAAAAGGGGCGACCAAGCTTTAAAGAGAGAAAGTAGTTAATTGAGGCGCCCAATAGGGAACCTGCGGTTCCACAGATTATGACTATGAACGAATCTGTAAAAGGAGATGCAAAAAGTAATTCATGACGATATGCAAGAAAACCTCCAGGAATCATGACCACTTCGCTTGGAAAGGGAATAAACGAGCTTTCAATGGTCATAAAGAGAAAGACAAACAGAAAGCCCCAAAAGCGGGCGTGTTGTACTCCCCATTCAATATATTGAACACAGAAATCTGTCATGAATATAATTTGCGTTGTATAAGATTCAAGAATATATCTCTCACTGGTTGTAAAGATGGTATCTAGCGGTTGAATAAAAACTGTATAGATTCAAGGCACGGAATAATTATGTAACCGAGATGTACCCATTTACTTGAGTAATGCGGAATCATTACAGCAACGCAGCAGATGGGTAGTTTTTTATCAACCACTAGCTATTGCTCTTTAAACAACATAGTCTTTAACACATCTAAGATGAGTTGCTGGACAACATCAATATCACCGTTCACCTCGCAACCTGCAGCATATTTATGGCCACCACCACCAAATCTTTTTGCTACAGCATTGACATCATAACCGTTGCGGCTCCTCAGGCTCACTTTAATTCGATTATTCTGTGCCATTTCACGCAGGAGGACGCCTACGGATACATTATCTATTGATACAGGGATATCAGCAAACTCATGGGTATCTAAAGCGTTAACATTGGTCTTTGCCAACATTTTATTGGTTAGCCAGAGTGTGGCCACTTTATTTTTCATATGGAGCTTAAGTGTATCGAGGGCAAGTGATTGTAATCGGATCTGATGGAATGAATTTGCATTATAAATGTGTTTAGAGATCTCCAGGTGTTTTGCCCCATGCTCAATAAGGAATGCTGCTGCCCGAAGGGCTTCCGGAGTTGTGTTACTATGGACAAATCGACCGGTATCCGTCACAATGGCCACATATAGGGCTGTAGCAATGTCAGGTGTGATTTCAATTTTCATAGCTCTTAAAAGGTTGAGGATAATTTCCCCGGTAGCACATACATCACTTGCTACCCAATTGATATCACCAAAATATTCACTTGAAATATGATGGTCTAAATTTATTACTGTTGCATTATGAGGAATAATCTTCTGTGTCTTGCCCAATCGTTCCATGGTGGGACAATCCAGGGCAAAAACAACCTCTGGTGTCTCTTTAGGGATTTCTGGATAGATAAAAATATTGGTATTATAGGTGATAAATTCAAAAATTCTAGGGATTGAGGAGTTATTGGCAATAGTAACCGACTTACCCATTTGTTTAAGAGCGTGGTAAAGGGCCAATTCGGAACCAAGGGCGTCTCCATCTACCCGTATGTGTGTGGTAATGAGAAATTGATTATGGTTCTCTACTGTCTCTTGTATATCATTTACATACTTAATTACCGTAGAGTCTTTCAAAAGTGTGGTGTTCCTCTGAAACAAATATTATTAAAATCTATCGTGTTGAATTGTTTGGATAATCTCAGTTTTTTTCAACAGTTGTCAATTATTATTTACTCTGATTTGCAAAAGTGATAGGCCTTCTTCCGTATCATAAAATTTTTTATTCAGTAATAATAATACTCTGTAATCAGACAAATGTAAATGTAAATATGTATAAAATATCACTCTTCATTTTTGAAACAGAATCAATAGGTAAAAGAGCTATTTTCAAGTGTGTAAACAGATAGTAGATAAAAAAGTAGTTGAAATATTATGGTATATTGTTTAAGTTTTATTAAATCTCCTCTATAATGGTGCCGTTGTTTTGTTATCATGCACCTTATCTGGATTAATAGCATTATAATGGCATAAAAGTTGCTTTACTATCCTGGATCGAGAGATTTTTACTTGCCGACCCCCATGGGGGTCAGAATATTCGTTATTTTATTAATTTTTTACCTGAACAGGTAAAGATCCCTCGTTTCAGGAATACCAAAATTATATATTTTATCTGTTAACGTTTTTTTATTAGGAGTATTAAATGGCGAGTGAAAACTGTGGAGTTGCTGATCTAAATTTTGTTGCTAGCGAAAATAAAGAGGACTTTAAAGTCAGTGATATTAGTTTGGCAGAATGGGGAAGAAAAGAAATTGCCATCGCTGAAACTGAAATGCCTGCATTAATGGCTTTACGAAAGAAGTATGCCTCGACTCAACCGCTTCGCGGAGCAAAAATTATCGGTTGTATTCATATGACGATACAAACAGCAGTCTTGATTGAGACGTTGATAGCTTTGGGTGCTGAGGTCCGTTGGTCTTCGTGTAATATCTTTTCGACACAAGACCATGCTGCTGCGGCTATGGCTGCTTCAGGTGTGCCCGTTTATGCTTGGAAAGGACAGACAAACGAAGAGGGTGAATGGTGTATTGAACAGACAATTCTTAAAGATGGTAAGCCTTGGGATGCTAACATGTTGCTTGATGATGGTGGAGACTTAACATTGATGGTTCATGAAAAATATCCCGCTATGCTTGATAAGATTCATGGAATAACTGAAGAGACAACAACAGGTGTGCATAGGTTGCTTGAAATGCTTGAGAAAGGAACTCTTAAGGTTCCGGCTATCAATGTTAACGACTCAATTACAAAGTCCAAAAATGACAATAAGTATGGTTGCCGTCACAGCTTAAATGATGGTGTGAAACGGGGTACCGATATGCTTCTTGCCGGGAAAAAAGCACTTGTTATCGGTTATGGAGATGTCGGTAAAGGTTCGGCCCAGAGTCTGCGCCAAGAGGGGATGATCGTCAAGATTTCGGAGATTGATCCTATATGTGCAATGCAGGCTTGTATGGACGGGTATGAAGTTGTTTCACCTTATAGGGACGGAAAAAATAGTGGCAATGTTGAAGATATTGACAAAGAGCTGCTTGGTCAACTTGATCTCATAGTAACTACTACGGGTAACCTGAATGTTTGCGATGCCCAAATGTTGATGACGGTAAAATCTGGGGCTGTCATTTGTAACATCGGCCATTTCGATAATGAAATCGATACCCAATTCTTACGGGATAATTATGAATGGGAGGAGGTAAAACCCCAGGTTCATAAGATCTACCGTAACCGTGAGCTCAACAACCACTTGATTCTCTTGTCTGAAGGGAGACTTGTCAATCTCGGTAACGCAACTGGTCATCCTTCGCGGATAATGGATGGCTCTTTTTCAAACCAGGTCCTTGCACAGATGTACCTTTACGAGAAAAAATGGGCAGATAACAAAACTGGTGAAATTAGTGTCACGGTACTCCCAAAAAAACTTGATGAAGAGGTTGCGAGGGATATGGTCGAGGGTTTTGGAGGTGTCATTACGCACCTCACAAAAGAGCAGGCGGAGTATATTAACGTACCAGTAGAGGGCCCTTTCAAGTCAAATGATTACAAGTATTAAGAGCGGACAGTAAGAATGGTGTTACCCTGGTATTGCTTGTTTAACTCGTTTGGTAACAGTACAGATCTCTAGAATTTAATCTCTATTTATATGAGCCATTGTAATGCGGGGCACCGATCTCCGCATTACTTGCAGCTCATTTGATGAATTAAAGCTTTTCCACTTTTCTCTTGTTCAGGGTATGGGAGAACAAAACCATCACTGTTGTGTGAAAAATAATTTGATCAAGAACTCTTCCGTTTTTTTATACATATAGCTAGGTAAGTGGTTGAGGGTTTAGGTGGGCAAAGAGGTGGGGTGAAAGTTCGTTTACCATTGATTCTTACTAAACGTGTATGTGTATTTGCGCAAATATTTAAGCATTAAGGCATATATCCCCTCTTAAGAAGCTCTTGTCTCATAACCTCTAATCTTTGCTCTAATTTCTTAATCTTAGATGAGCCTTTCTGTTTAGTCTGATGATCCTCAATACGTGATGATAGGTCGCTCGTATTGCCTTTCTCAGAAGAGCTTTTAACCATGTACAACTCAAGATCTTTTGCATAATACCTGTCAATTAATTCTTTGTCCGATAGTTTTTCTACAGGTTTAAGGGCAGTGCAAGCAAAGAGTAAGGTGGGTATACAGAGTACGGTAATTGTTTTTATTGTTTTCACGTGTACAATGCTATACAATCTTTCAACCAATTTCAAGTCGAAAGAACAGAGTTCTGTTTGAGAAACGGATAGATGCTTATTGCAAACCAATCAGGGAAAACTTTGAACCTAATGAGGGTGAAGTGTGGTTACATAAATAACGTGTTTGAAAGCAACCGAGACCTCTGATTGGTCATCCTCCTTACGCTGAAGAATTAGTTTACAAGCATACAAAATTCATAGAGAAATCTTAGAGCCGACAGAAAATAGTCCTCTGATAAGCAATGTCCGTAGACTGAAGAAAGCAGGAGGCGATATATTTTCATCTGAAATGTTGGCACCGTTTTCCGAAGTGTTAAAAATCCTTTTTGCTGAATGTCACAAAGCATGGGAATAGATTTTACGGTTATGTTTGTCTCACCCGAGGTCGCTCCTTTTGCTAAGACAGGAGGTCTCGCTGATGTATCAGGTTCATTACCAAGGCATCTCAAAAGGTTAGGATGCGATGCGAGGATTGTCCTGCCATTTTACAGAATGGTTCAAGGACAGGGATTGCAATATGAAACCATACTTGAGGAGCTTGAGGTTCCCTTTAAAGGTGGTGTGCTAAAGGCAGAAATAAAGCGGTTCTACCTTGAAGGAGTTGTACCCGTCTATTTCTTAACATATGACGAGTTTTATGACAGGAGCAATCTTTACGGTAATTCGAAAGGAGACTACCATGATAATGCAGAACGTTTCATTTTCTTCTGTAGATCAGTTTTTGAACTCTGTAAGCAAATCGATTTTCAACCCGACATCATCCACTGTAATGAGTGGCAAACGGGCTTAATACCCGCATACCTGAAGACCTTATATCGGAAAGAGAAGTTTTTCAAAAATACCAAAACGATCTATACAATCCACAATATTGCCTACCAGGGGATATTTGAAAAAGAGGTATTTGAAAAGACCTGCCTACCTGAGGATGTTTTTTGCAATGCAGGCATTGAGTATTTCGGAAAAGTAAACTTTATGAAGGCGGGAATTGTCTATGCTGATATAATTAACACCGTAAGCGAGAAATATTGTAAAGAGATTCAGACTGAAGAGTATGGGTGTGGACTACAAGAAATTTTGAAAAAGCGGGCTGATGTTCTTTTTAGCGTACTAAATGGTGTTAACTACCACGAATGGAACCCCGAAACCGACGTATACATTGCTACCAATTACACGAAAGAGAACCTCTCTGGAAAAATCGATTGTAAGCAAGACCTTCTGCGTCATTTCACATTACCTCTTTCTCTCACGAATCGTCCTTTGCTGGGTATAATATCCCGTTTGGCAGAACAGAAAGGCATTGATCTCATATTAGAAACGGTTGATCGGTTGATGGCATTGAACGTCGGTTTTGTTCTCCTCGGGGTAGGCGAAGAGAGATATCAACGGTTGTTTCAAGATCTCACCCGGAGATATCCGAAAAGGATCGGCATTTGTTTAGCGTATGACAATCTCTTGGCCCATAAGATCGAGGCTGGAGCTGATATCTTTTTAATGCCTTCTCGATATGAGCCTTGTGGCTTAAATCAGATTTACAGTCTGAGATACGGAACTATTCCAATAGTACGTGCTACAGGGGGGCTTGATGATACGGTAATTGATTATGATCTAGAGAATGGGGCAGGGAATGGATTCAAGTTCGAAGAATATACCACAAGTGCATTTCTGAATAAAACAAAGCAGGCCTTAAGTGTATTTACAGAGAGGGAGGAGTGGGGGCAATTAATGAAAAACGCAATGTCTGAAGATTTTTCATGGGAGATTGCAGCAAAGAAATATATCGAGCTCTATAAGAGAGCCACTTCCTAACCACATTTTCATAAACTTCCATATTCTCAAAATCCCATTGACTCAATCATCTTTTTTCCGATCTCCGTACTGTGCCACAGACCATCAAATGTATTTTGAATTGCTTCTGGGCCAAAAGCTATGACAAAGACGGGAGTTGAAGTATGGGTTCCTGTTCCCCATACAACCTGTTGTTGTTCAGCTATTTCACGGGAGATGAGTACTTGTCTGTTTAAATGTGTGTATGGATAAAATGCCTTGAAATCATGGATAATTGGTACAGTTTCAAAACATGAGTAAGGGGATCTCTTTTTATAAAGTGGATTTACTTCTTCAGTGAGAATTCTTTCTGCTTGTTCAAGCGTTATCTCGAATCCAAGATTCTCGTTAACAAACCTTTGGAGTTGCCAAGGAGTCTTTTGGTCTGGAGGGAGTGCATCAAACATTTTGCATATCTCGGTGAGTGTTTTTTTTTGGTGATATATTTTGTCTAACACTTCATAGGACCCAAAGTTGCACCTAGATTGGAACTTATTCTCTTGAGAAAATAACACACTTAATCCAGTTGGTTCCTTCAAATTGTTAGATGAATAACTGAAACCAAAAGAGCCAGTTTCGTGGTCTCCCGTTATTATGAGCAAGGTGTCCTTGCGATCTTTTATCCAATCAAAAACTGCTCCAATGGCCTCATCAAATTTTAGCATCTCATGGAGCATCCAGCCTGTGTCATTAGTATGGCCGGCATAATCGATGAGTCCACCTTCAACCATTAAAAAAAATCCGTCTCTGTTTGTAGAAAGCGTAGATATCGCTTTTTCGGTCATCTCTTTTAGTGTTGGAGGACTAAGCTGATGCTCTTTAGTCTGAGAACAAAAGATTCCATCAGGCATGTCTGATCTGGAAAAGAGTCCAAGGATTTTTCTCGATGTACTATTTATAAGGTTTTCTTTTCTAAAGATAAGCTCGTAACCACGTTCTCTTGCCGTATAAAAAAGATTTTTTTGATCTCTCCTTTTTGATTTTATCAAAGACTCGTCTTGGATTAAAGCTAGGGCCTCCTGATACTCGATAGAGTCTTTTCGGTTTACTTCCATTGGTAAGAAATACTGAATTCCACCAGAAAGCATAATGTCTACTTTTGATTCAATAAGCTGCTCAGCAATCTCATTTTCCATCGAGCGATGAGCAACATGCGCCGCAAAGGCAGCGGGTGTGGCATGTGTAATCATGGTATCGCTAACAATCCCTGTAGATTTTCCGGCCTTTTTGGCTTTTTCCAAAATGGTTTCAATAGGATTGCCATCTATATCCAGCCCCATTGTTTCAGATTGAACGGCCTTTCCTGTCGCAAATTGAGTTGTGCTACAGGCAGAATCGACAACAATCTTTCCAGAAGGCTCGACCAAAACAACACCAGTTTCACCAGCATCCATGACTTTTTCAATATTGAGTTTTCGATTTTTGATAATAGCATTAGGGGCATGTTTGGCATACATAAGGGCCAAACCAATTTGCTGTGGCCCCATACCATCACCAATCATAAGAATGACACTTTTGACAGAGGGTACAATCTTTGTACCCAGAGTACTCATTTCATCACCATTTGGGGAAGTGTTGAACATTATTCTCTTTACTTCAGGTGATGCGTTTTGCTTTACCATTCCGGGTGGTTGCAATGCATATGCAGCCATGCAAAAAAGCTGAAAAACAGCAAAATATGAAAAAACGAAAAATTTCATCAATACCTCTTTTCTAAGAAAAAGCACAAATTTTGAAACTACCATCTTTGTTCTATCCAATATAATAGTTAATCGTTGAATAGTTTATACCCTAGCTTATTTTGGTCTTCGTCCCACCGTTTTATTAAATAGTATTTCTCATTCTCAAAAACTCTATTAATTCTCTCAAAATATTGCTCACACTCCATGGTATTCATCTGTCCCGTCCTATTTACGAATGATAACACCCTGGAGTGATAAAATGGAATCATCGTTTCGACAATCTGTTCTCGCGGAATTTCATTATTCCTATAAGCAATTGCATAATTAAAGAGGATTCTCGCCCAGAGATCGGTAGTAAAATAGAACTTGCCTGTTGGGCATTTCTTCGTTTTACGAATATCGATCATTTCCGTCTGAGGTATTATCTTATCCCATACCTCTCCATAACGCTCAAATCCAGAAATAAAACTTTGATGGAGAGCTTCGGTGTCAATCGATACACTTTGAGGTTGTTCATCGCCATCGAAACCGAAGCCGTAAATACTGCTCGGACTGCTTTTGGTTGTCTCTTTCCAAATATATTCGAAATCTATCATGAGATCAAAGAGTGTCATGATTACGTGGGTAAACATGTTGTTTAAGTCCTTTGCAGGATCCTTAACTCGATGGCTTTTGGGAGAGCCCAGAAATGTTTGACACACCTTAAAGCGTCGAGCGATGGAAATTGTTGTCATCCAGATATCGATGCCGAAATTGCTTATCCTCTCATTCCAGAGCTTTTCAGACAAAAATACCCTTGCCATTCTTCCTGAAATTCCGAAATCACCACCAATAGGCTGCCTTACCCTCAACCCAAACAGTGTCCTCAAGAGTGGGTATGCTATATGGTTGGTGATAGATCCATCATACTTGTGACGCACATAAATGGGAGAAACATAATCAAAACCGGCAAATAGAGGTTCAGCAAGGTACTGGATCCATTGGGGGGTAATGCTTTTCAAATCGGCATCTACCAACACCAATGCCTTGGCACGGAGCTCAACCGAGGCTTCGAACAGATTTCGTAAATTATTTCCCTTTCCCTTTATACCCAGTGGAGTTGAAATGTATATCTTAGGAACTTTTGTAGGGGTGTTCAAAAATGCCTCTTTCGTTTTGTCAGGTGAAT
Organism: Candidatus Scalinduaceae bacterium; assembly: GCA_965222815.1. Classification (GTDB taxonomy): domain Bacteria; phylum Planctomycetota; class Brocadiia; order Brocadiales; family Scalinduaceae; genus SCAELEC01. The sequence goes on along the minus strand of CBDCUS010000013.1, from coordinate 1,914,216 downwards.
TATTATCCACATTAATAATTACTGCTTTTTTATCGGGGAAAAAGTCGACGAGCCCACGACTCGCCTTGTCGGTTGGATAGCTGATAGAATCTGCTTCATTATACGAAGGGATACCAACAATGATCTCTGCATTACGGACGTGATTTGGGTTTTCAACGATTATGTCCATTTTACTTAATGAGTGATACTATGAAAAAATATAGAAATTCCACAACAAAAACTAGTCTGTTTTTTATAAGCGTGAGAAAGAGAGTATGATTAGCATAAATGTTAAACTGTGTATGTGATGGGTATCACAAGGGAGCTAAATTGTTGTGAGTGAGTAACAAAATTATTAAATTAAGAATTATATTTTCTGTAAAGGTATTTAATATTTAATTGTATACAATATTCATTTTAAAAGCAAATAAATCAGAGGATTGTGTTTTACATTCGTTACGCCTATCTCCGTTCATGTGTAAAAGAGAGGCGGGAAGCACGTAACTCGAAATAGCAATTGACCAATCATTGAGGCTCTTATTCCTCAGCTCAATTGCAATTTAAGTAAATACATAAACAGCGAAAGAGATACCAAAAAAGAAATCAAAAAAGAAATTAGTTTTAATACTTTAAAATGGTAGAACTTATAATATTTGTTGCTGATAAGCTGATAATAAGTCGTGAGTCTGAGAAGGAAATGGCCTACAGGAGATGAAACATTTGAAATCGGTTCATAACATAACAGTTTGTAAATGAGATGTTTGTATTTGTAGGGAATTGCCTACATAGTTTTATCTTTTTGTTAAATCGGAAAAATTGAAACCGTTTACAATTCCAGTTGCATTTGCACACCGTAGATGTTAAAAAGCTTTTATGGATAAGTTAATTGCAATTGTAGATGATGAGCCGGATATTGTAGAGCTTGTGTCTGTTAACTTGAAGAGAGCAATGTTTCAGGTAGAGGGTTGCTTTGACGCCGAAAGCTTTTATCGGTTCCTGGATGAGCAGACACCCGACCTGATTATTCTGGACCTCATGTTGCCTGATGCAGATGGTCTTGAAGTATGTAAGTATCTCAAAAAACAAGACAAGTTTCTTTCTATTCCAATTATTATGTTAACGGCAAAAGGGGAAGAGACAGACAAGGTCCTGGGACTGGAGTTTGGTGCAGACGATTATGTTACGAAACCTTTTTCTCCAAAAGAACTTGTTGCGAGGGTGAAGGCTGTCCTCAGGAGACGGCAAGAGAGTGGAGAACCGGATAGACTTGGTATTGGAGAACTATTAACTATTGATGTGGAAACGTATCAAGCCTTTGTAGAAGGCGAAAAGATCGAATTAACATCTACCGAATTCAGGATATTAAAATTACTTTTATCGAAAAAGAGCAAGGTGTTTTCGCGGTATGACATTCTGGACTACCTGTGGGGAAATGATAAAATTGTATTAGACCGGACAATTGATGTGCATATCAGGAATTTACGTGATAAGCTGGGCAAGGCGGGTCAATTAATTAAAAATATAAGGGGTGTAGGATATAAACTGGAAGAGTGATATACCACGTTTTTTTTTTTCTGATACCTGAGAGTTTTTCGTACTTCAGAATTGCACAAATCCACCCATTCAAATTCAATATGGTAAGATCTATTTCTAGATTTATACTCATCTGATAATGGTTTTCGGATAAAATCCGGTATAAAATTGAACGAGTAAAGTCCTCGGCGCTTTTTGTCCGGGGATAACTCCAACCAAGATTTGGTTTCCAGTAAAACCGAAAACCAAATCTGTTTTAGTATAATACCTAAATTGCTAATACCAAAATCGCTGCTTTGTAACAGATCTGAGAATCATATGCAGTTGTGTTGAGGTAAATGGTATTGGTGAATGTACAAATCTTTTTTTGGAGATACGATTATCGTATTCTTGTAACAAATTAAGATATGAATAAAGAGAGTTTCACATGAAAGCAGTTGTTAAGGCAAATCGAACGAAGGGCTTGCAATTTATCAAGAAGCCTGTTCCTCGCATTGGTTTGAGAGATGTATTGATTAAGGTTATCTACGCCTCGATCTGCGGTACAGATGTCCACATTTACGATTGGACTCGTTGGGCTCAGGAACGCCTTACCCCTCCATGTATAATAGGCCACGAGTTCGTTGGGATCGTAACAGAGATTGGAAGGGAAGTAACACAGGTAAGGGAGGGAGATAGGGTTTCGGCAGAGAGCCATATTTCTTGTGGTTATTGCTATCAATGCCGGAACGGATATACCGAAGTGTGCAGAAACAACAGATTGTTGGGGGTAGACCATGATGGTTCATTTGCCGAGTCTCTGGTACTTCCGGAACATGTCCTCTGGAAGAACGATCCAAGCATTCCTGACGAATGGGCTACCCTTCAGGAACCGTTTGGTAACGCGATCGATACCGTGATGGCAGAGGATGTTTCTGCAAAGTCGCTCTTGATACTGGGAGCAGGTCCTATCGGACTTTTCGCAACGGGTATTGCCAAGGCAAGTGGAGCCTCTTTGGTCATCGTCTCGGACCCAAACAGCTATCGATTGAATATAGCAAGAAAAATGGGTGCCCACTTAACAGTAAATCCGAAGAAAGAAGATATCATACAGCTTGTACTCGAAGCAACACAAAACAGTGGTGTTGATGTTGTCCTTGAGTTTTCGGGTAACAATCAGGCATTAAACCACGGCTTAGCGGTAATTACGCCTGGTGGGAGGATCTCCATTCTCGGTATTTATGAAAAACGAGTTACCCTTGATTTAAATAGGGACGTTATCTTTAAAAAGATACGTATCTATGGGATAACAGGACGTAAAGTTTTTTCCACCTGGTATAAAACATCTCGTTTTATAACTTCCGGACTTTTGGATTTAAGTCCCATCGTCACACATCAGTTTGCATTGAAAGATTTCGAAAAGGGAATAAAGCTTATGAAAGAGGGAAAATGTGGGAAGATAATCCTGGGGCATTAAGCTCGGTTCTCATAGTGTATCTCAGGTAAATTCAGATAACAAAAATACTCATTAACCCACACCTTATAATTGCGATTGATGCTCAATATTGTAACTCGATAGGTACAACATGTAGGTAGATGGAGAGTTTTTCATGAAGAAAAGAGATCCCCGAAAAATCTCTCTTCTTCTTGTCCCTTGTGATGTATCATGACTTTTTTCCTAACTCTTGATTGGAAGGAGTGTAAGGATATCATGGACAAATTTGGTTTTGTAGATGATGAACTAAATTCGCTTGAAGAGTCGGGACTATCCGTTCGTGTTCGTACGGTAGAAGGACCTCAGGATGCATGGATAACTGTAGATGGAAGGAGGGTGTTTAATCTCTGCTCGAACAACTACCTTGGCCTTGCGAACAATAGTCAGCTGAAGTTGGCTTCTCAAAGGGCTATTGAGAACTTTGGGGTGGGCCCTGCTGCCGTGAGGACAATTGCGGGGACAACGACCTTGCACAGAGAACTGGAACAAAAACTTGCTAACTTTAAAGAGGTGGAGAGTGCCTTATCTTTTCAGTCAGGCTTCTGTGCAAACCTTGCCGTTATTCCCGCAATTGTTGGAAAGGAGGATGTTGTATTCTCAGATGCTCTAAACCATGCAAGTATTATTGATGGGTGTCGTCTCTCAAATGCCCGGGTTGTCCGTTACGAGCACGGTGATACGAAAGATCTTCAAGAGAAAATTGTTGTTGAAGAAAAGGTCAGACGCAAGATCATAATTACCGATGGTGTTTTTAGCATGGAGGGTGATATAGCTCCATTACCAAAAATTGTAGAAATTGCAGAAAACCATAATGCCATTATTATGGTTGATGATGCGCATGGTGAGGGGGTGCTGGGAAAGGGTGGCAGGGGAATTGTGAACCACTTCAATTTGCAGGGCAAAGTGGATATTGAGGTAGGGACTATGTCGAAAGCGTTTGGTGTTGTCGGCGGTTACATTGCGGGGAGTAAGAGATTGTGCGAGTATCTTGAACAGAAGGGGAGACCTTTTCTCTTTTCAAGTGCCTTGACAGCCGCCGATGTTGCAGCTTGTATTGCTGCGGTTGATACATTAACAACTTCAGACAGTCTTGTCAATCAACTATGGTCAAATGCTACATTTTTCCAGGAGGGGATGAAACAGGCAGGATTTGATCTCGGCAAAACAGAAACACCTATTACACCCGTAATGATAGGAGATGCTGGGTTGGCCAAGGAACTTAGCCAGAGGTTATTTCAGGAGGGTATCTTTGCCCAGGCAATTGGCTACCCTACGGTTCCAAAGGTGAGGGCACGTATACGGGTTATGCTATCAGCCACACACAGCAGAGAAGATCTTAACTGGGCTATAGGCCAGTTTAAAGAGATAGGAAAGGGTTTGGGCGTGATGTAATGGTTGAACGGAAATTGCCCATCTCTGTGTTACTGTAAAAATTCTATAATCCTCACGTACTTGAGTACGCTCCGGTTATGGAATTTTATGTGCCTTGCTCCTAGCCAGTTTTCGTTCAACTACTATTGAACAGATCTTAAAGCAACCAAGAATATTGATATAAATCAAGTCTACCTTTATATATTCTTTATATCAAATTATGTCTGATAGTATAAAGTCTGTTGACGTATGATAACTGAAAATGTGTTGATAGCTCGAAGGGAATATATTTCGTATTGTTAAATTTGGAACGATTTCGAGATACTATTTGTTAAAAGTAGAGAGAAATAAGTGTTTCGTTACTCTTTTTTGAAAATAAGGGAAAATCTGAAAACCGAGGCTTTTCATTTTATTACCTTTTCAAAGCAGACCCGTTTGATCTCTATGTTCTTTGGAGTTCAGGCTTGAAAAGATGAGGAGGATAACATGTATAAATTGATTACATCTAAACGAAAATTCGCATTCGTATCTCTCTGTTTGGTTTTTCTTGGTTGTTCGCACGCACCCTATCGTTACAATTTTTCACTTATAGAACCGAAGAGTGAGACTTTGAGCTATGAGGACAGTAATGTCAAGTTCGAGCTAGTTCCATCTTCTGAGAATATTAGCGTATCGATAGAAAACATGAGTGACCATGAAATAAGTTTCGTGAGAGACAATGCGAAGTTTATAGACTCAACAGGTAAGCCTTACAGTGTCCACTATGGTAATGATTATGTGGACGAGGTATTAAATTATATAAATGAATATCACCGGCATGCCCCGAGAATTAAGATAGCTTCAAATTCCCGGATACATGGCTATGTATGGATTAATGACTGGCAAAATGCTACTACTGGGGATGGTGCAAGCACCCACCCTATCACATCTCATACGATAATCAACCAAATGGTGCCCCTTTTTCCAAGATATAGTTTTGAGGGAAGTGGAGAAGAGCTGAAAGATACCACGTTTAGTCTCATTTTGCCGATTGATTTTGATGGGCGGACATCGAACTATAGATTTACATTTGTGATAAACGATGTGAACGAACTGAAACAATAAATGTTCTCGTTCGAAACCTATAGAAGATGACAATCAACATCTTTTCACTACCACTCGAAAGGTTGTCAATGTGGGGGCTGGGGGTGTATCCTTTGAAGAATTAGATGTTTTTTGGTGTTACAATATAACCGGTACGCAGGTTTCCGATTACCTCACTCTTCTCCTCGCTCCAGTACCAATGGTAAAAGCCTGTATAAGCACATAGTAGGGAATCTAGGGTATCCTCATAACTTTTTAGCATTTTACCTTTTAAATCCTGAATGTTAACAGAGCACAAGTTTTGTAGTTGAGCGTTATCCTCCAGCGTTGGTTCCCTCTTTGTGAAATGTTCTCTTATACTGTTCCGCAGTGTCGACAACCCTTGACGCTTTATCTCCGTATTACCTCGCTTGTATAAAATCCTCTTTTCTAATCCAAACAAGACTACGTGTGCAGGATGAGGAAACACTTCAATGACTCTGTTTGTAACTTTTCTCCTTTCCGAAGGAGGAATAGAGGGATTATGCCTTATTCCAAGTCTCCTAAATTTCTTGATTAATTCAGCCCCCCTCACCTTACCACCAAATCTATTCAGATTACAGGGATGAGCGCCGGCATAAAACTTTCTAAATCTGCTTGAAACCTCTTTGTCGACGGGCCTTGCTCCTGACCTGTTCTTTACGACTAATGGTGCATCAATCGAAACAATCACTCCGGAGTGATTGTGTATATGAACAATATCAACAATCTCTTCGTCGGAACTTACCATTGAGGCATAATCAACCAGATCAGCACTCTTACTGCCTGAGTTAAGACTAAGAACTGAGATTGCAGTGTTGTTTTTATATGACCAGGCAAGGTCAATGCCTATAAATTTCAATATTGTATACTCGTTACAAAATGTTTTCTGTTTTCAGAACCCGATTTCACGGTAAATATGGAGTTACCTAACCTCCACCTAAGGTAAAGGAGGATCAATATCTGGAGAATCTTGTCTGTAATTCAATACTGTGATGAAAGATAAATGCTTGCGATCCAATTGTTTATTCCCACTGATGGACCACAAATATTTTATACTATTTTCAAGACTAAGAAAGGTTTGACAAATCAAAAAGACTAAGCTAAACTAAGTCATAGTATTTTGGCATACTCTATAGGAGATCAGGCATGTCACAGGTCAATGTCCATCAGGCAAAGACACATTTGTCGCGTCTTATTGATGAAATAGCAAATGGAACAGAAAAGGAAATTATAATAGCTAAATCAGGAAAACCAAAGGCTAAATTAGTCCCTTTTGATGATAAGCCGGTTAAGCGACTCCGTGGGCTTATGAAAGGTAAAATAAAAATGAGTAAAAACTTTGAAGACCCTTTACCTGTTGAAGTTATTCAATCCTTTTATAAGTAAACGAAGGAATGCATTATGAGAATATTGTTGGATACCCATATTCTTTTATGGTGGCTGAAAGATGATAGGAGGCTATCTGATGCTGCGGTAAATATTATCGAAAATGCATCTAATGATATATTGATCAGTGCGGTCAATACGTGGGAAATTGCAATTAAGAAATCATTGGGAAGAATACAAATAGAGATGAATGAATTGTTGGAAGCAATTAAAGGTAGTGGTCTTGGAGTATTGAATATTACCATTAATCACACTTGTCAGATTTCAAGCTTACCCAACCACCATAAGGATCCATTTGACCGACTGTTAATCGCTCAGAGCATCGTTGAACCCATGCGTTTATTGACTCATGATGACACCTTGACACAATATGGAAGCCAGGTATTATTAGTCTAACACCGTAACCCGACCGATACCACTTTTTAGCGAGCGATCTGAAATATCAGTTGTAAAGGTCTGATTATACTCCCAAGTTAAAAATCCATCATTTCCAAAAGGTCCCGACCCCTTTGCTTATGGTGTTATGAGCTTGACTGTTGGAAAGTATGATTTGTATCGTGGTATGTCTCTTGTAATTAATTTCAGTTTATCCACGGCGGCATGAGCACCTATGAAGAAATCCGGTAATGGAGAGAGCTTCGTTCCCTTACGCTTTCGATATTTAAGATAAACTTTTCCCGCAAGAAAAAGGGCTTCTTTCGGAATTGGTAAGAGAATGAACCCACACCCCGAGAAAGCATCTTCCAGTTCTTCAATACGTTTAAAGCCAATAGAAACCTCTGAATAAATAATTGGGTTAATATACATTGTGTGAGTGTAGCTATATTTATGAAGCGTTGTTTCTGACCATTCAACCCATTCTGGATTCTCTTCAAACAGATCTAATATTACATTTGAATCAATCAACACTCCGGTCACTTCCCACCTCTGGTCAATGCCATTATTTCATCCGTGGTCATCTTGATAGTTGCAACGCCTCTGTAACGGCGATATTTGTTTTCCTTTGGGATTGTTACTTTTTTCCTGGTTAAGTATACCCGTCCGTTTTCTTCCAGAAAACTTACATCACTATTTGGCTTGATTCCCAGTTTCTCACGAATGTGGTATGGGATTGTCACCTGACCCTTAATGGTAACTCGCATATTTATCACCTCCTATCAAAAGTATTACTTTTAATAGTATTACATGTATATAACTTTGTCAAGCATTATTGTGACAATGAAAATTTGTGCAAATTTACAGGCAGTGATACTACCCTTTTTCTAAAAATTTCACCTTTTATATTGTCCCTCAAACAGAAATCCCTACATTTTACAAACGGGATAAGTCTAATGCTTTGAATTTTCCATAATACGATAGTACAATATTATATTATGGATTTTGAGGAATTATATGTGAAATATCAGTCTCTGCTTAATGAAAATAGTGGTTTGAAAGCTGAAATAAGAAGGCTAAAGGCACAGTTTGTTGTTTCCAAGCCACAGAAGGATGTCACTGGCAAAAGTAACACAAGAAGTTCTTCATATCAATACAAGAGCAGTAAGGATTTAAACCTCAGCCTCAATAACTGTTCTGAAAACAGGGATAAAATCAACCTGTTTATCTCTCTATTCAGAGGAAGAGATGATGTGTTCGCCAAACGGTGGCAAAATAAAGTAGGAAAGTCAGGGTATTCACCTGCTTGTTTGAATGAATGGGAACCCGGTGTATGCTATAAACCTAAAGTTAGGTGTTCTGAATGTTCGCAAAAATTATATGCAGAATTTAACGAAAAGGTTGTGGAAGACCATCTTAGAGGTAATATGGTAGTTGGTATATATCCAATGTGCATTGATGAAATGTGTTATTTATTGGTTATCGATTTTGATGATACCGGCTGGCAAAAAGATGTTTCAATGTTGCGCAATGTGTGCGCTGAATTTGATATCCCTTATGCAATTGAACGTTCAATGTCGGGTAACGGAGCTCACTCATGGTTTTTCTTTGAGAATCAAATATCTGCAGCTTTAGCCAGAAAATTTGGTGCAGCATTGCTTACCTTTTCCATGAGCAAGAGACACGAGATCAATTTCAAATCATACGACAGACTTTTTCCCAATCAGGATACTATGCCAAAAGGCGGCCTTGGAAATCTGATAGCGCTCCCGCTGCAGATGACTGCAAGGAAAAACGGCAACACTGTTTTTATTGATGAAAATTTTGAGCCTTATGCTGATCAGTGGACGTTTTTAGGCAGGATCGGTAAGCTTTCTGAAGACAATTTAGCTGTTTTGATAACCCGTTTATGTAAAGGCAATGAATTAGGTGAATTGAGAAAAGATGATGACGAGACTCAGAGACCATGGGCAACTACCAAAGTTAGATTGGGTAAGCAAGATTTACCAAAAACAGTTGGAGTCGTAAAATCCGACTTGGTATATATTCCGAAAAAAGGATTTTCGCAAAGGGCTTTAAATACGTTAAAACGGTTAGCTGCTTTTAATAATCCTGACTTTTATATGGCGCAAGCTATGCGAATGCCAACTTACAACAAGCCGAGGATCATCTCATGTTCTGAAGAAAATGAAAGGTATTTGTGCCTGCCCAGAGGTTGTAAAGAAGAGCTTAACAACTTACTGAGTAAATGTAAGGTTGATGTTATCTGGATTGATGAAACTAATCATGGCAGAAACATTGACGTAGAGTTTAATGGAATCCTTAGAAAAGAACAACAGGAAGCATTAGAGGAACTGCTGAATCATGATACTGGAGTATTGTCAGCAACCACCGCCTTTGGAAAAACCGTTGTGGCAGCTAACCTGATTGCCGCGAGAAGGAGAAATACTCTTATATTGGTACATAGACAGCAGCTCCTTTTACAATGGATTACCAGGTTATCTGAATTTTTAAGGATTAACGAAAAGCTGCCGGTTCAGGAGAAAAGACGTGGAAGGAGGAAGAAACAGGGAATAATCGGGCAGATAGGGGCTGGAAAGGATAGTTTAAGCTCTATTATTGATGTTGCAATTATGCAATCTTTAATTAATGATGGTGAGGCGAAGGAGTGTGTGAAAAATTATGGGATGGTTATTGTCGATGAGTGTCATCATGTTCCCGCGTTCAGTTTTGAAAAGATCCTTAAAAAGGTTAACGCAAAATTTGTTTATGGATTGACTGCAACTCCAACAAGGAAGGATGGTCATCATCCAATAATATTTATGCATTGCGGTGTTGTGAGATTCAGGGTTGATGCAAAAAAGCAGGCTGAAAAAAGGCCGTTTGATCATTATATCATCCCAAGATTTACCAGTTTTAGAATGCCGATTGATGAAAACAGTAAAGAATTAACTATTCAAGAATTATATGCAGAAATCACCGTTGATGAAATACGTAATCAGCTGATAGTAGGTGATGTTTTGAATAGCTATGAGAGTGGTCGAAATTCCCTGGTAATATCTGAGAGGACCGCCCATGTTATGCTGCTCGCAAATAAGTTAAATGAAAGGATTCCGGAGGTATTAACCTTGATGGGTGGTATGGGAGCTAAGAAAACCAAAGAGATATTAAACAAAATATCAGCAATACCGAAAGATAAGCAATTAACGTTAGTTGCGACAGGCAAGTTTGTTGGTGAGGGGTTTGATGAGCCTCGACTTGATACACTATTTCTAGCAATGCCCATCTCATGGAAAGGCACATTGCAGCAATATGCCGGCAGGCTGCATAGATTGTATGAGAGTAAAAATGAAGTACAAGTATATGATTATGTTGATACCCATGTAAGAATGTTGGAGAAAATGTATGGCAAAAGGCTTAATGGATATGCCTCTATTGGCTATAAGACAAAAGGAGAAAATATTGCAGCAGAATCTTCGGATATTATCTTTGACAAGAGCAGTTTCCTCCCAATTTATCGCAATGATATACTAAGCGCGTCAAGAGAAATTGTAATTGTCAGCCCTTTTGTTACCAATAAGAGAGTTACGCAGACGCTTCAATATTTTAATCATATAGTCAATAAACAGGTAGAGATTACTGTTGTAACAAGACCGTCTCAAGATTTTAAAGATAAAAGGAAACCGGTTTTAGAACAGATTTTTGATATGTTAAAGAATATGGGGATCACGGTGATTTTTAGATCAAACATCCATCAGAAATTTGCGATTATTGATCAAAAAATTGTCTGGTATGGTAGCATAAATTTATTAAGTTTTGGTAGTTCAGAAGAGAGTATAATGCGTCTTGTAGGTAACAATATTGCATACGAGTTGATGAAAAGTATTAAAACATAAATCAGGTGCATGAAAGCAATCATCGAAATACTTGACACTCCTAGTATTATTAAATCCATTTATTATGGAGGTCAAAAAGATGAAACCGATCAGTTTGAAAATCGAAGAAGAACAGTTAAAAATTCTTGATCATAATACCTCCTCTTTTCGGTTAACATGAGATGTAGCACTTTTGTACTTCCACAGCTCAGGTTTACTAACAAACCCAGTTTTTTCCGATCACTTAACCAAAAGTGGATATAAATGGATTTAATATGGTTTGGATTTTTTTGTACAGTATGATATCATGAAAGGTTTATGTTGTAATGTTGGTGAACCATAAAAGAAGATAGTATGAATAGTCAGAAAAAAATATTTGAAACAAATTAAAAGCTTTGAAAGACTTATTGCAGAACATATCAACAAAATTGAAAAGGAAAAAATAAAAAACAATCCAAATTCGGAGCTTATTAAATGTTGGGAAAAAGAAGTAGAAACATTTAAAAATGAACTTTTCAAGTCAGAAAAGAGACTAAAAAGGAGGTAAAGATGTCTGTCATCATCGAAAAAAAATTAAATGATACTTTAAAGGTTCTGTTAACAGAACTTAAAGAAGAATGTTTTGAATTCATCAAATTAATAAATCAGCTTGATTTAGAAAATTTGACAGAAGTTCAAATTGAAGAGATTTTGGGAGAATTAACAGCTTCGGTTACCCATTTAAATGCTCATTCTAAAACGGTGAAAGAAGAGATTGAAGATTGATCTTCTGAATGCATCTCAACACTAGACATTTCATATTCAGCCTTCTATTTTCAAATAATCCTGAGGCATCATGTTTGTTTCTTGCCTCTCTTTGGTTTTTACCCTGGTCTTTTAGGATCGAGTAGCTTGCCTATAGATTTTTAAAGAGGGGTTAGAAATCCATCACTTAATATTATTTATTATGATTATAATAATAGTATAAAGCCTGTGAGCTAGTACAACAACAAATAAGGAGTTGAGTATATATGGACCATTCAAAGTTGAACGTAGACGAACTCAAAGGATTAAAACTGGTGCGTAGTAGAATAAAAGCAGCAAATATCCCATCTTCGAAACTAGATGAGACAATTAACATTGCAACATGGAATATTCGTCATTGGGGTCAAAAAAAACGCAAAAAGTGCTCTTTGCACTATATCGCAGAGATATTTAATCAATTTGATTTGATATCTGTTGTAGAGCTCAGAAGAAATGTCTCAGAACTGAAATACGTATTGGATTTGTTGGGTAATGATTGGGATGTTGTATTTTCTGACTACATTTCAGACGCTGGAGGAAATAAAGAGCGTATTGCGTATATCTTCGATACCAGAGCCGTCCAATTTACCGGAATGGCTGCAGAAACAGATGGGCCCAGGAAGAAAAACAGCACTACAGGAATTTATGAACCTAAGTTCTCCTGGTGGAGGAAACCCTATATGGCATCATTTAAAGCAGGCAGTTTTGATTTTGTTGCACTATCAGTCCATATACAATGGGGAACCAAAGCAGGTAGGAAAAACGAGCTAGAAGAACTTGCTAAATGGGTTAAGTCCTATGTAAAAGACGAATATCGTGTGGATCGGGACATCATTCTTATGGGCGATTTTAATATAGACAGTTTTAATTCAGAACTCTATAAGGCTATTTCCAAATATGGCTTGAGGGCACCGAATGCAATTATCCAGTCAGAATTTGGAAGCAACCTGGCGAAAAAGAAAAGATATGATCAAATTCTTCACCATCCAGTTCAAACGGGATCGGTATTTACCGATCATGGTGGCGTTGTAGATTTTTATAAGGGTAATTATAAAACATTACTTCCGTATAAGCACCTGACTAAAAGAAAATTTACTTACGAATTATCAGATCATCTCCCACTATGGGTACAGCTTAATATTGATACCGGTGATGAAGAGCTGGACCAGCTGATATCCAGACGAATTAGCTAATCCGTTTATTCTGTAAATTGTGGTTGGCCCTATAATAATTATACATATCAATGGTTTCTAAAAAATGATTCAGACTATTTGAATTTGAATGGAATAAAGAGGAAAAAGTACTTGGAGAGGCAGCCGATTATCGATGTAGTGCAACAGTCAGGGTGAAGATGAAAATAGTGTAAGAAAAAAACTTTTTTGACATTTTGCAAATCCGTTAAAATAAAATCTGCAAGTCAACCAGTTGCCGTTCCACTGAATCATACACGGTGTGAATGTTTACATATCAATCTGATTCTTAAAGTCTCTCTAAAAAAATATGCCAGACATTAACGTTATATTAGTGCTCATTGTGGTAGTTGCCGCAATGTTCTTCTTTATTTCCGGAAAACTCAGGATTGACTTGACAGCCCTGTGCGTGTTGGTTGTGCTTATTGTGATGGGGCTAATCAATACAAATCAGGCACTCTTCGGTTTTGCAAGTTCTGCAACGGCAATAATTACTGCTATGTTTGTATTAAGTGCAGGATTAGTACGGACTGGTCTTGTTGAATGGCTTGCTCGCCAAATAGACCGATTGGCAGGCAAAACCGAACCACGGCTCATTGTCGTTCTCTGTGTTACAATTGCCCTTCTTTCCGCATTCATTATAAATACAGCTACGGTTGCCATATTTATTCCTGTTGCAATTATGCTTGCAAAATCCCGTAAATTATCAGCTTCAAGGGTACTGATGCCACTTTCATTCGCAAGCCAGTTTGGCGGTGTTTGTACACTAATCGGTACCTCAACCAATATTCTGGTTAATTCAATTGCAACAAACAAGGGGATGGAACCCTTTGGGTTTTTTGAGTTTGGATCGTTGGGCATGGTAATGACTGTTGTCGGTATAATTTATCTTACAATAGCTCGCTGGTTTTTACCAAAGCGTACGGGAGAGGAACAGCAGGTGGATAAATATCACCTTGCTGACTACCTGGCTGAATTACTAGTTGCAAAGAATTCTTCACTAATAGGAACAACCTGGTTAAAGAGTAAGGTTAAAAAAGACGAAAAAGTAGATCTTATCAAGTTTATACGAAATAACAAAGAGACTTCAAAACCACCAAGGACTAAAATAAGAGAAGGAGATATACTCCTGCTCCATGGAAATGTGGATACGCTTATTACCATGCAGGACAAATATGGTCTTGAAATTCATGCCAAAACTAAAATGGATGATAAAAAAATCAGTTCAAATGATATTAAGCTGATTGAAGCACTTGTCCCACCACAGTCAAGGTTGGCTAACCGTACATTAGAAAGTTTTGGATTTTTCCGAAGGTATAAGTGTGTTGTCCTTGCCGTACAGCGACGAGGTAAGATTATACGGAACCGTGTATCGGAAATTCTTCTTGAGAATGGAGATACGCTGCTTCTGAAAGTAGATAAAGGTGATATGCAGCGTTTGCTTAAATCCTCTGATCTGATTGTAACAAACGAGTTAACCGATCTGTATATTCGTAAGGATAAGGTCATTATTGCCTTGATTCTGTTTCTTTCTGTAGTAACTTTAACGGTGTTAAATATTATCCCGCTCCTGGCTGCTGCGCTGATCGGCGCTGTTGGCATGATTGTCAGCAGATGCCTTACCATAGAAGAAGCATACGAAGCGATTGATTGGAAGGTTATCTTCATGCTTGGAGGTATTCTACCTTTAGGTCTTGTTATGGAACAAAGCGGTACAGCTATCTGGCTGGTAAACACAATATTGACTCCTTTTGCAGGTTGTGGACCTATTGTTGTTCTGGCCTTATTGTATTTAATCACCGCGATACTCACTGAGCTTATGTCAAATAATGCCGCCGCTGTGATCATTGCACCTATTGGGTTCTCCATTGCAGCTTCCATGGATGTGGACCCCAGACCATTTCTGGTAGCAATTACATTTGCTGCATCTACTAGTTTTGCAACACCAATAGGGTATCAAACAAATACGATGATCCATGCTCCGGGAGGTTATCGGTTCATTGACTATACTCGCGTTGGTGGTCCACTGAACCTGATATTCTGGGCCTTGGCAGTATTTCTCATACCAATCCTATGGCCTTTCTGAAGAAATGTTGTATTCGGGAAAAGGGGTCAAGAGAGGTCTTGACCCCCATCTTAACCTTAGTAGACCTCATTTTCCTAACCGCTGGCAGTTGCGCTAAGTTATAGAATGAGGCTCTGAATAATAATCAGCGAACCGCCCACACCATGTACCTCGCTATCCATAAACACCCGCTTACAAGACCGATGCGATCGCTTCACAAAGCCGATCCAAATTGTCATGCGTCATTCCCGCCACATTGATTCTTCCGGAACCAACGATATAAATCGAATAGTCCTGTTTCAGTTTATCAACCTGTTCTTTCGTCAGGCCCGAAAACGAGAACATGCCATTTTGCCGGGTTATAAACGAGAAATCACCTCGTACGCCTTTGGTCTTGAGTGTTTTGACAAACAGCTCGCGCATCTCTTTAATGCGCTGGCGAATCTGCGCGACTTCCGCTTCCCACTCGGCACGCAGCGTTTTGTCCGCCATGATCGTCGCAACAATCGAACCACCATGCGATGGCGGATTAGAATAGCATCGTCGAATCGTCAGCTTCAAATGGCTAAAGGCCGTTTGGGCTGCCTTCTGAGAGCCGCACACGATGGTTAATCCGCCGACCCGCTCGTTATACAAGCCAAAATTCTTCGAGTAGGAATTGGCGATCATCATTTCCGGCACATTCTGGGCGAAAATCCTAAGGCCAGTCGCGTCCTCTTCAATACCCGTCGCAAGACCTTGATAGGCAAAATCAAATAGCGGAAGAATTTCGCGTTGCGTAATCAGCATCGCCAGACGATGCCACTGCTCTTCATTCGGATCGAGTCCCGTCGGATTATGACAGCAGCCGTGCAGCAAAATCACATCGCCTGCCGGTATCTCCTTAATTCCCGCCACCATCCCGTCGAAGTCCAGACTCTTACTGTCGGCGTTATAATACGGATAGGAGCTCATCTCAAAGCCGGCGCTGCCGAATATGCCGTTATGATTTGCCCACGTCGGGTCGCTGACCCATAGCCTGGCTTTGGGCTTGACCTGTTTAATCAATTCGCCGGCCATCCGCAGCGCACCGGTTCCGCCAGGTGTCTGCGCTGTTGCGGCCCGTTTGCTGGAGATAGTCTCACTACCGGCGCCAAAGAGAAGCTCCTGCACCGCTGCCGCGTATTCACTGCTGCCCTGCATGGGCAGATAACTTTTTGTTGTCTCCTGTTCAAGGATTTTCGCTTCAGCTTTCTTGACGGTCGTCATCACCGGTGTTGCTCCCGCTTCATCCTTATATACGCCCACACCCAAGTTAATCTTTTCCGGATTCTCATCGGCCTTAAATGCTTCGGTCAGCCCTAATATCGGGTCCGCCGGCGCCATTTCTAATTGCTCAAACATCATACGCTCCTTACTGTTTTATACTTTTTTCTCATCAGGCAGGCTAGTTGTGCATACCGCAGACAACTTCAACCACTGGTACAATCCGTGCAACCACGGTGATTATAGTCCATCCGCCCGTACTAGACAACCTATTTCAATTCCCCCTAAATTGGCTCAATCCACCCCCTTCAAACGCAGCGTCTTAACCCGGTTACGGACTGTTTTTACTTTAAAAGTCACTGGATGATAGGAAATTGCTATTATAAGATGTTGTAAGAATAGTTAAATTACAAAGAATATTCAAGTGGTTTTTGAAAATTAAGTTCTTAATTGATTTATTTTAGGAGGGTAGAAGTGAACTAAAATGAGTATTTGGGCTCTTGAATATAAGTAATTCCACCGCGCAGGTTTAATTAAATAGGTATGGTGTCCTCTGAATGCAATGCTTAAATGCAACCCCTATTCCCAAACTCAGTCTATTCGAAAAGCATATCCAGCAAATGAAGGTATATCTGTTTGTGCGTGATATGAAATCTTGTAGATTGTGGAAATACTAAGGTTTATAATACTCAGGTTATGACTGAAATCAAGAGCAAATTTAAACATCAGGGTACACAAGGATATAACAGGTGAAATATGTTTTGGAGTGGATAAAGAATGAAAGATTTCTACACAGAGGTTTCAAGCATACTGAAAGAACTCTTTGATGAAGCCAAATCTAATGGAGGATTGGATTATATATATACTCTAGTTCGCGTTGGTGGAATGAAATGCAACACTCCAGATCCAATTCTTGAGCTTCAGTCTTTACTCAAAAACCATGACGATAAACTTTCTGAGGAAGAAATTGTTTCTCGTTATTGTTCTTTGGCCAGTACTGAGGAGCCCCTTATTCTTATCGCCAACCTCATTAACTGTATTTCAAATAAGCCTTACGACATATCTCCATTCCATCACCTTTATACGGGACAGTTTCCAGATATCAAAGAACCGGCTCCATTTCTTGTAACTCTAGATCTTGTGAAGTTAGCTGAAGATGCAAAGAAACCAGGCATTGCACAGTTACTTAACGAGGCTTATCCTAACAGCATCCTTAAGGATTGTTTTTCTGATAATAATCTTCCATATAAAAACCTTTTAAATGACACTTTTCAAAAATGCAAAATCTTTTTATCAGTGTTATTGGAAACCTATTTTAAAGAACGACTTACATACATAGATCATCCTAAATTCTGTAAAATTGATGGATTTGATGTCCTCGAAATTTTAGTAAATAAAAGCTACGGTCTTTATGGTTTTTGTAGACACTTTTCGAATGGGAACTCCGCGACATTTATTCGTAAATCCGACTCTACAGAATGCAGAAACATATCATTTGGTCCACCATTATGTTTCCATGTAGGGGTTCTTGACAAATTAAAAGACGAATGGCGAGTAGGAGAAAAGCGACTATACGAGATTGGATTGCAAGGACGCTATAACCAGTTGGGCGAGTGGAAACCAATATTTTATCCAGGCAAATATGAGCATTTGCTTAACGATGCCCGATCTCTTTCAGATGACCCTGAAGTTCAAGGAATTCTTTTTTATATGATGTGTACAGGCCATCAAGTAATCGAGTTTGTTGTTCACACTAAAATAGAACTTCCTAACATATTTCTTGGTTACGCGGAAAAGTTTAATCTCTGGAAATGTCCACCTATCGATGGTTCTTCTCCAACTGAACAAAGTGATTGGATATATGATGGATGGTTTGAATTGGATTCGGTAGAACCCGAACATATCAGGTTGGTGATTGCAACCATTGGTACCATTTTAAACAAGTTGGCATTCTCATATGACACCGCTGTAAAGTGGCGTATTAAATACAGTACGTTGGTCAATCAACCCGGTTGCGCGAAACCTTCAGAAGAAGACCTTCATGTTTTAGAATCTATGTTAAAAGACTTCCCGCAATCGAATACGAATGATTCCGTTATTCTTGAAACTGCATTGGATTGGTATAATCATGCGATGTCAACACGAAACATTTTCATTGCATTTCTTTGCTACTATATTGCAATTGAGAGTGTGGCAGTCTCTATTGCTGATGGTAAGGCAGATTTTAGCTTGAGATACTCACGAACAACGAAGGAAGAACGAAAGGAAGAAAGGGTAGAATGTATTAGAAGAAAATATGATGATTTATATGCCAATGATCCATACAAGTTTGTAGAAGAGGCTTATATTGAATGCATTTATGGCCTTAAGAAAAAAACTCGCCTTATTGCTGAACAGGTTTTTGGTCCTGATCACGCATACCTCAATGCACTCTTCGAGAAACGCAATGGTTATTCTTTAAGTGACATTCGTAGTAAACTTGCTCATGGTGCAGTAACTCTTCTTGTTAAAGAAGATGAAAGACTTGTAAGAAACCGTTGTGGTGAAATTGCGGAAATTTCTAAAGAATTCCTCACCAGGATTATCTTTTCTCTTAAATCAACAGATCCATTACCAACATGGTCAGGACAATACTCTGCATCCTTTTCATTTAATGATCCCAGAACAATACTGGTTGCAACTAAGGATGATATCTTCCCCAACAAAGACTGGAGAATAAGACCAGAATGGTGCGATTAGATATGCAATTCACTATTTATTACGATTTAGTATAGAAAATATGTTTGAAAGAATAGTGAATAGAGTCAACCCTTGAAAGCAGAATATGATTGACAAGCCAGAGTCTTAGATTAATAGTATCCTACTACACCACGGCCCTGGAGAATACAATATGAAGGGGCAATTTATCACGGTATGTTATACTCATCTCATAATGGTTTTCGGATAAAATCCGAGCTAAAAGGGAGCGAGTAAAGTCCTCGGCGTTTTTTGTCCGGGGATAACTGCAACCAAGATTTGGTTTTTAAAAAAGCTTAAAACCAAATCGGTTTTAGTATAAGAGGTTTAGGCAGAGGAAAAATTGTGCTTTTCAACTGCGGAAGAAGATCCAACTTTCATTATGATATGGGCGAATTCTTCAAGAACCCCTTCATCTTTTTTTCCCGGTACGAATTTCAGATAATTAACGAGGTCTTGGACCTTCATAATAGGCATCGTTCCAGCATAGACCGATCGGCTAAATATTCATGGAGTTTTTGACCAGCATCATTGACTCATTCTGTTTCAAAATTTGGGAATTTTCCTTGATACTGTTTATCGGCGTATTCATACCCTTTTCTTTATTTTTATATATACATCTCCTATGAATAATAGCCAGTATCCATACTTCGCTATCAACTATCTTAAATACCGCTCTGTAATCTCCAAACCTTAACTTCCAATACCCCTTTAGGGTGTTTTTAAAGGTTCTCCGTATTGATGGGGAGCAGTTGTAAGACGTACTTCTATCGCTTTTTTAATACGTCTTTTAGTTCTTGAATCAATTAATGGTATGTCAACTGCCTTTACATCAGGGTGATATCTTAGTTCAAAAGACAAATTTACCAAACCTCATCATGTTCCAGGGCCTTTTTTTTGCGGAAGGTTTGTTCTCTCTTTTCTGCAAAGTTGGACAAGGCTATATCTTCCTGTAGCTCTAATGCGTCTTTTATTAGATCGCGCACTTTCAGAGAAAGAGAAACTCCGTCTCTTTTGGCAAGACGCTCGATGTTATCGTAAAGGGGTTTTTCTAATACAACATTAATTCTTGGATTTTTGGTAGCCATTTTTCATACTCCTACACTCTTCTATGTGTCACTTATTACACACCAAGTTAAGAGTTAAATCAAAAAGAGATCGGAGCTATATTATTAGTTGTTGACCCAACTGTCCAGATACAAGGCGCGTAATAATTTCAAAACCGGAGCGTACTCAAGTACGTGAGGATTGCGGAATTTTTATGGCAACGCAGTAGGTGGGTAGTTGGTCAGCCACTATTTGAGTGCTTCAATGAATAGTTCACCAAACGTCGGATGGGGAAATATCATATTTTTCAACTCTTCCGGAGTCATCTTTTTTTCTATCATCGTAACGGCTGTTGCAATTAAGTCGGTTGCATTTTCACCGATAATGTGCACACCTTTTATCTGCCTGCTTTTTTTATCAACCACTATCTTTAACATCCCGTACAATTTATCAGAGCACCTGGCCCTGGCATTGGCCGCATAATCTGCCTTATATACGTCATGACTCTCCGTCTCCGATATACCAACGGATGCGATCTCCGGTAGCGTATAGATACAGTTGGGTACACAGTCGTAATTCATTGCCCTCTTGTGCCCCATGATATTATGTGCGGCAACGATACCCTGCATAGTTGCCACGTGTGCCAATTGGCTCTTGCCCGTTACATCTCCGATAGCATAAATCGTATCGATCTCCGTCTGCATCTTCCCGTTTATCTTACCCAAATCGATACCGCTCAATTTTGGAAGATAGGGTTTTCTCCCGACAGAGATAAGGATCTTGTCAAAGGGTATCTCTCTGCCATCAACAGTGACTGTATGGTTAATCTGTGCCTTTTTTCCCACTAGTATGGTAATGCCTTTTCGTTTTGCTATCCTCTCAATTTCAGTAGAAAGATCGCTGTCTAGATCCGGGAGTATCCTCTCCATCGCCTCGATTATAGTGACCCTACTGCCAAAGGTGTGAAAAATCATAGCAAACTCTAGGCCTATTACTCCACCTCCTATGATGACCAACCGTTCCGGAATGGAAGTTAGTTCGAGAATTTCACTGCTTGTCAAAATGTTATCACCGGAAGCAATCTTGATTGGTTCGCTTCCCGTTGCGACAACAATGTTTCTTGCCTCAATTTCCTGGCTGTCTACCCGAATCCTGTTGTGAGAAACGATGAGGGCTTCTCCCTGGAGAAGATCAATCCCTCTCTTCCTTATGTTTAATTCGATGCCCTTGACGATTGTATTCACAATGCGATGTTTCCTTTTGATAATCTTCTCGAAATTTATTGTAAAGGAGGCATCAATTCCCTTTCGGGAAGAGTGTCTAAGGTTTTCGATGAGGGAAGCTGAACTGATTAAGGCCTTTGTTGGGATACAACCGTAGTTTGTACAGGTGCCCCCAACTCTCTCTTTTTCAATGATAATCGCTCTACCACCCAGATTTGAAATCTCCGTTGCACACGAATACCCTCCTGGTCCGGCACCGATTATGACGGCATCATACATGTTGGCACCTCTCTCTCCACTCCCTCGATCTATACTTTTTATCCGCTAATAATTGGGCATCCGTTAGCTCCTGAGTACTTAAATCTCTTTTGTGTAAGGGAGTATTGAAATAGTGAGAAAACCCATATATCATAGCACTCTTTAACTCTCTATCTGGAACATCAATGTACGTGATCCTCTTACTTAAATCATCAATTCGTGGTTTTTGTAGGAAACAGTTTGAGAGTTTTTGTATATCAATTCCGGTTAAGATTGAACCGTGCTGGAGGAGCCTTCCTCTCACTCTCGTCTGGGCACTACCAACAACCTTCCTCTTGTTCATGACGATTTCGTTGGGGGATGGCTCCTGGAAACAGACCGGATTCTGTTTGCTCACAACTTTCGTTTGATTCCTTTCCGGATCTATACCCAATGATTTTAGGCCAAGGGTAATGGCGCTACTAATCAGATTGTAAGAACCAATGATGGACCTTGGCATCTTACCTTTGTCAACAATAAAGGAGTAGGTGAGTTCCCTTTCGTGTAAAACGCCCTTTCCTCCCGTAATTCTCCTCACAATATCGATCTCACTCTCTCTGCAAAATTCGATGTCTATATCACGAATATCCTGAAACCTTCCAATGGATAGTGCCGATGGTTCCCATTGATAGAGCCTGAGCAGGGGACCCATCGATGCAAGCAAGACCTCATCGATTGCCATATTCATATAGGCGTTATCAAAACCGGTATCAATAAAATCCATCTTATATGAAAAAAATTTAAAAGTGACTAAAGTTTGAAGTGAGCTAAAGTTGTTGAAATTTCTTTAACTTTAGGCATTTTAGTTCACTTAAGGCACTTCAAACTTGGTTGTAGCTATGCAACACCATATCGTCCGCATGATAACTACTACGCACAAGAGGACTGGAAACGACATGGGTAAAACCAATCTTTGACGCTTCAACTTTGAGTCTGGTAAACTCTTCGATTGTGTAAAATTTTTTGACTTTCGGAAGATCCTTTCTCGGCTGGAGATACTGACCAATAGTAATGATTTCGACACCAACACTCATTACGTCATAGAGGGTTTCCAATAGTTGATCATTCGTCTCTCCAAGCCCTACGATGATGCCCGATTTTGTGATGGGGATCCACCTTTTTGCCTGTTGTAATACCTTTAATGAGAGTTGATAACTCCCTCTGGGTCTTACACGCGGAAAAAGGGCTCGTACTACCTCGATATTGTGATTGAATAGAGAGGGGGATGATTCAAGAACAGTTCTTAATAATTTTTCTCGACCCTGAAAGTCGGGTGTAAGGATTTCAACTTTGCATTCGGGATTTCTCTTTTTGATCTCGACCACTGTCTGATAAAAATGTCTCGCACCCAGATCGGGGAGATCATCTCTCGTTACCGAAGTTATCACCACATAGTTTAAATTAAGTCTTTGAATAATCTCCGCTATTTTTTGCGGTTCATCGTCGTCCAACCCTCTTGGTCTACCCGTAGGAATATTACAGTAAAGGCAGCCTCTGGTACACACCTCTCCCATAATCAGAAATGTGGCAACCCCCCTTCCATAACATTCCGCTATATTTGGGCACTGTGCCTCTTCACAAACCGTTTTTACCTTGTGCCTTTGTAAGAGAGACCTTATGTGGTGGTAACTCTTCCCGGATGGTATTCGAACCTTGATCCAATCGGGGAGAGTTCTACGCCTCATCTCTGCACCATTTCACATGAGGTTTTCGGGCTGCACGGACAATATCGAGTCTCCCGATCGGTGCGTTGAGCGGTGCTTTCAACAATTTCTGAGGATCGTCCCTTGCCTCCTCTTTAATGGCCTTCATTGCATCTATAAAGGAGTCCAAATTCTCTTTTGTCTCGGTTTCAGTGGGTTCGATCATCATGGCACCCTTGACGATTAAGGGGAAGTAGATGGTTGGAGGGTGAAAGCCATAATCGATAAGCCGCTTGGCGATATCATTCGTTGTCACACTGTTTGGCATCATACTGTCATCGATTACAAATTCATGTTGACAGATTCGATCATACTGCAAGTGGTAATGTTTTTTGAGTTTCTCCTTCATATAATTGGCATTCAAAACTGCATTCTCTGCAACCCTCTTCATACCAACTGCTCCAATAGACCGTATGTATGAGTATGCCCTGAGGAGAATACCAAAATTCCCGTAAAAGGGGTGTACTCTACCGATAGATTCGTCCGAATCTTCAAACTCCAGTTTCTCATTTACCCGTGGATTCGGGAGAAACGGTTCCAGCTCTTTGATCACACCAACAGGTCCGGCCCCAGGTCCACCGCCTCCATGGGGAGTAGAAAATGTCTTGTGGAGATTAAGATGCATGAGGTCTATGCCAAAGTCCCTCGGTTTGACAATTCCAAGCATTGGATTCATATTGGCGCCGTCAAGATAGCAGAGCCCGCCGTGGTCATGGATTATCTTTGTGATTTCCAATATATTTTCATCAAATATTCCTAAGGTATTTGGGTTGGTAATCATGATACCGACTACATGTCTATCAACTTTTTGTCTCAGGTCAGTAAGGTCAATACCACCTGAGGGGCTTGATCTGACCTGAACAGGTTTATATCCGCAGAGGGAAACCGAGGCGGGGTTTGTTCCGTGGGCGGAATCGGGGATAATGACAGACGAACGCTCCTCACCCCTCTTCTCAAAATAGGCCTTCATTATCATGGTTCCCGTCAATTCACCGTGGGCTCCTGCTGCGGGTTGTGTTGAGAATGCATCCATTCCCGTAATCTCACAGAGATAGCGCTCTAATTCATAGATGATTTTTAGTGGGATTTTGTTCTGTTTTGATAAGGGGTGTATAGTAAATTCAGGACGATTTGCTACCACCTCATTTACTTTCGGGTTATATTTCATCGTACAACTTCCCAAAGGATAGAAACCGTTATCAACACCAAAATTGGATTTACCAAGGTTCGTGTAGTGTCGCACTATCTCAACTTCAGGAAGCTCTGGAATGTTCAGTTCCTTTCTCTGCAAGTGTTCAGGAATATTACTCTTTATATCTAACTCTTTGACTTGGAATGAACTGCTCCCTGGTTTTGATTTTTCATTGACCAATTTCATGGATAGCCCTATCGATGTCCTCTTTTGGCGTCATTTCAGTACAACAAATAAGATAACACTCTTTCAGTTCAGGGTAGTATCTTTCCAGATTGATGCCAATCTCTCTGTCGGTTAATTTTTTCCGGATACTCCTGTTAATCCTTACGACAAATTCGTTGAAGAAGGGAGTTTTGAAAACCAAATCTATACCCTCGATTTGCTGTACCTTTTCTGAAAAATAGAGGGCCAATTGGTTGTTGAGCCGGGCCAGCTTACTCAAATTCTTTCCATAGGTGACAAGATAGATGGCAGCGGCTAGTGCACAGAGTCCCTCATTTGTACAGATGTTACTTGTCGCTTTTTCTCTCCTGATATGCTGCTCTCGTGTGCAGAGGGTAAGGACAAAACCTCGTTTGCCGTGGATGTCAACGGTTTCACCAACGAGTCTCCCCGGCATCTGTCGGATATACTCATTTTTGGTTGTAAAGACACCCAGTCCTGGTCCACCAAAATTCACTGGGTTTCCAAAAGATTGCCCCTCTGCGGTGACGATATCTACATCACTCATTGCGAAAGGTTGTAACAGGGCCCAACTCAGGGGTTCAGTTGTGGAGGTAATGAGCAGTATCTCTTTGGCTCTCTCTCTGATTGTGTTGAGGTCTTCTATCAGACCAAAGAAATTTGGGTTCTGAATCAATATGGCAGATGAGCCCTCTGCATCGAAGTCTTTAGTCAAACCGTCTTGGTGATCAACTTCTCTTAACTCTATCTCATTCGCATTGGCATACGTTTTCAAGACTTCCCGATAAAAGGGGTTAATTGTCTTTGAAATAAGTACCCGCTTCTTTCCCTTTATCTTTGTTGCAACTATCATTGCCTCGGCAAGACTGGTGGCACCATCATACATCGAGGCATTTGAGACGTCCATACCTGTCATTTCACACATCATACTCTGATATTCAAAAATCACCTGAAGAGTGCCCTGGCTAATTTCTGGTTGGTAGGGTGTGTAAGCAGTGCTGTACTCTCCTCTTGATGTTATCGCTCTTACCGTTGAGGGAATGTGGTGGTTATAATTACCTCCGCCCAGGAAAGAGTGGGGTTGTCTCTTGTGTTGTGAGATCTTATTTAATTCATGGAACAATTCATATTCAGAGAGTGGTCCCGATATATGTAACGGTTTTGATAAAATAAGATTCTGGGGAATATCGCGGAACAGCTCCATGACATCTCTAACACCAATTTCCCGCAACATCGATTCTCTCTCTTTATCAGTATTTGCTGTGTAGTCCATCTATTTTTCTTCAGTGATAAATGTATGATATTCCTTGGCAGTCAGGAGGTTCTCCGACTCATGAATGTCTTTCAATTTTATTTTTACAATCCAGCCCCCTTCAAACGGTTCACTGTTTACAAGTTCAGGTGAATCTTCAAGAGACCTATTTATCTCAACAATTTCACCACTCATGGGGCTAAAAATATCACTTACCGATTTAACACTTTCTACAACACACAGGTTTCCGTCTTGCTCAACCCCTTTACCAATTTCGGGTAACTCTACATACACGATATCGGTAAGTTTTTCTTGGGCATAATCGGTAATTCCAACGATTGCAATATCGCCTTCAATTTTTACCCATTCGTGATCCTTGCTGTATTTAAGATCTATTGGAATTTCCACTTAAGTTACCTCCAGAGAATTCGTAAAAAAGAGTGTTTTTTCACACAGGTATCTTTTGATCTGAAAGATCTCTTGTGATGGCCCAAAATAGGGTGAAGAATATACTAAAACCGATTTGGTTTTCGGTTTTCTGGAAACCAAATCTTGGTTGCAGTTATCCCCGGACAAAAGGCGCCGAAGACTTTACTCGCTCAATTTTATATCGGATTTTATCTGAAAACCATTATCAGGTGAGTATAAAACTTAATCATTCTGTAATGATTCGGTATACCGGAGCAAAACGCATAGACTCTCTTCATTAAACAGATATCTAAAACGAACTTCAACACATTTTTCTTAATTGACAAATACTATCTAAACAAATAAAATGACCATCGGGTGGTGGTGTCGGGGAAAAGCCTTGTTAGTTTTTTACCCAGTTTTGGGCTTATCTGGGTAGCTTCGCCACCATACACCCCTTTTTTAACAATTAACATAATCAACCAGGATAGGATATCCGATCGTTTAAGGGTTGTTTCAAACACATCCACAGAATAGTTAATCATCAAAACAGCTTGTTTGGGTTCAACGTTTCTACAAAATTCCTCTTTTCCCATCCATACCTCAAAGGGGTTGCATCTTGAAAGACTTTATCTGGACGCTGCAATTTTTAACAGCTGTCCCAATAGCCAAGTGTCAAACAAAAAGAGTTCCCAAGATATCACATATTGCATTCTGGTTTCCCCTCGTTGGTGTTTGTCTGGGAATTGTACTAACGTGTCTCTATCTTCTGGTGCTTCAGCTGTTTCCATACCCAATTGCCGATGCCATAATCTTGATCGCTTACATCGTTATGACCGGAGGGTTTCATCTGGACGGTCTGGCTGATAGCTGCGACGGCTTGCTGGGGGGCAGTAACAGAGAGAGGAGCCTCGAGATAATGCGCGATAGTAGAGTGGGTACCTATGGTGTAATATCCCTTATAGCAACCATAGGGTTAAAGTATCTGTGTATTGCTTCCATTGCTCCGGAGGGTATGGCTGGAATATTTCGCTCTGTTGACCAAAATGTTATCGATAACGTCAATCCTACCATTCTCTATGCCTGTGAAAAAGGAGCGGTACTTATGTTTATGTGTGTCGTTGGTCGTTGGTCTCAGATTCTCTGTGCCTCAATTTCGACGTATGCCAGAGATGACGAGGGAACTGGTCAGATAATAGTTGAAACCCTCAACCCGAAACATCTCATCTTCTCCTCTTGGTTACCCGGAATTCTTATTTTTTTCTTTTGTGGTCTGAAAAGTATTTATGTATTATTTATTGTGTTGATAGTTAGTCTCGTGTTTGTGTCTTATGTGAAAGGAAAGATAGGAGGTATGACAGGCGATACTCTGGGTGCAGCAAACGAGATAGCTGAGTTGACGGTATTGCTTTCCTTTTTGACCATATAGTGTTTGAACGAAAACTACCCATCTACGGCGTTGCTGAATAATTCCGCACCTTGTACCTGGGCTGTTTTTGTTCAACCACTTGGTTTCCGTTCAAACACTATATAAATTCTGAATTTTGATGGCAAAAGTAACATTAATTATTGGTGGCACCAGGAGCGGAAAGAGTGCATTTGCTACACAAATTGCTCATAAGCACCAAAATGTCTGTTATGTTGCAACTGCTTGTACAGCACAAAGTACCGAAAACAGTGATGGAGAGATGTTTGAAAGGATAAAAAAACATCAAGAGAGTAGACCCGCTAACTGGAAGACAATTGAAGCTCCACTAGAGTTAGACAAGGCCATCTCGCAGCTAAATGGAGCTTTTGATGTTGTGCTGATTGATTGCATTACCATTTATGTAACAAACATGCTTCTGAAAGATGGAGAAACTAAGGAGCAGGAGAAAAACATTAATGAGGCAATAAAACGATTATGTGTCGTTTGTAAAGAGATATCGTCTCATGTTATCATTGTTACTAATGAAGTTGGCCATGGAATTGTACCGGACAATCCTTTGGCCAGGAAGTTTCGAGATATTGCTGGAAATGTTAACCAATTGATTGCAAGAGAGGCCGATACAGTGTTTCTTGTTACTGCAGGAATTGAAACGAAGATTAAGTAGTGGTTGAACGAAAACTACCCATTTACGGCTATGCTGTAATAATTTTGTAAGCCTCAAGTACGTAAATACGTTCCGGATACGAAATTATTATGCACCTTGTAACTGAGCACTTTTGGTTCAACCACTAAGGGCTTGAAAAACAATAAGTATTGCAGATATGCTTTCAGATTTAGGTTATATTTGTTCAATCTGATTGAGTCAAAACGGAAGCATAGCCTTAGTTATGTTGAGGTTTTGACGATTAAGGAGGGGACTAAGATAGCCTGAAGATGGACGTAGATTATGTAATAGTTACTGTTTTTCAAGCCCTAAGTAGATTCATTAACTTTTTTCGGGGAGATAGAATGAAATTTTTTATTGATACCGCGGATGTTGGACAGATAAGGGAAGCTGAAAGTCTGGGAATTTTGGATGGGGTTACTACGAACCCCACATTAGTCTCGAAAACGGGACGTCCCTTTAAAGAGACAATCGAGGAGATATGTTCAATTGTGAAGGGCCCTGTAAGTGCTGAAGTGGTTAGCACGGATGTAGAAGGAATACTTCGAGAGGCTAGGGAACTAGCGAAGATAGCCGAAAACATCGTGGTCAAAGTTCCCCTCATAACAGAGGGACTTAAGGCGGTAAAGATTCTTACCTCGGAAGGTATACGGGTAAACGTTACCCTCTGTTTCTCATCAAATCAGGCTCTGCTCGCTGCGAAAGTGGGAGCCACCTATATCAGCCCTTTTGTCGGACGCTTGGACGATAAGGGGCATACGGGAATGGATGTAATTGATGAGATTCGTACCATCTATGACAATTATGGGTTTGAGACTCAGATAATTGTTGCAAGCATTCGTACTCCGCTGCATGTTAGGGATGCCGCACTCATGGGTGCCGACATTGCAACGATACCGTTTGATGTATTTAATAAAATAGTGCAACACCCGTTAACGAATGATGGGTTGAAGAGTTTTCTGGCAGACTGGGAAAAGGTCCCGAAATAGGACAACAGGTGACCAAACTACGGTTGCTCGTCTGGTATGTATCTTCTATGTGAGGTAGAGGGGAATCTATAACAAGACGGCACCTCACGTTTTGTTGGCGTTGGCGTTAAAGTGCTATGATAAAATTGTAAATGCAAAATCGGTACTTAGTCCATGATATCAAAAAGAGAAGGTAATTGGGGGGCGAGAACTATTGGCTCAAAATCTTTTACAGGTTTTGGGCTATATTTTCGCTTGTAACCAGCCCATTAATGAAGTTAATTTTTTTCCATCGCTCTAGCATCAGTTTGAGTGGTTGGGCTTTCTGACTCTCTCCTCCTACTACAAGGATAATATAAGGTCTCTCTTTTTGCCGCAGCAAATTTTTTTCAATCTCACAGAAATTTACCGTAAAAATGGAACTAAAGAAGATTGCAGCGTCTACTAGGTCCTGCTTTGATAATGCGGTGTTATTCAAGGCGATCTTTTTTAGCTTTTTAATTTGTTCGGTTTCATCAAATCTGAATCCTCCGTTTTCTTGTTCAAATACTTCCGAGACTAAATGGTGAAATAAAAAACCATCTTTGCTAAACGGGGCAAAGGCTATTTCACCCATTATGCCAAAATTCCGTATAAATGATTGTAAACGCAAATTGTAGACGTGACGCATGAAACCGGTAACAGGAAAATTCCATCTAATAGTACCTAAACCAAAAATGACGATGTCACTCTGGAGAACTTCATTGTCAAATCCCAGCATCTTTTGGGTTCGTATGCGCTGCTCGACAATTTCGTATAATGATTCTTGTGTATAGAGGTTTGAGACCTCAGGTAACTGATAGGTGTGTGCAACTTCAACATGTAAGTTCCTGTTTAACAGTTGTGATACGATATGGAGTGGTGTCAGTTCAACTAAGCTGTTAGATCGTAAAGCGAGGCAGCTTGAAAAGACCATATTGATGTCCGAATGATCTAACTCCTCAGCCAAACTCATTACCGTAGAAAAAACGCTATTTCCTCCAGCAGCAGAAATTTTTATATCTGTTTTATTAGTAATGTCGTTTCCTCTGCTATTATTTGTTATGCTCTCCGATTTTTTCTCAAGTATATGGTTTATTCTCTGTACTAAGATGTCTGAGGCGTACTTCCCAATCTGTTTGAGATAGGACTTTGTGTTTACAAAAAAGTCTGAATTTTTCAAGACAACAACATCGTTAATATGGTAAATATCCGCCAATTTTTTTTCCTCTGTCACATTTCTCTCCTCATAAAACATCTTCAATGGGACGTTTTTCTTCGTTTTCCAACTAGCCAAACGCTTGGAAACCAGAGACTGCGACATCTGTAACTCGTTTGCTATCTCTTTTTGTGTGACAAATCTGGGCCAGTTATCATAGATAATCTTGGCAATTTTATTGTCAAGATCGAGATTGCTGAAAGCAACTCGCTGCCTATGATTCTCTCTTCTTGTGGTCATCGTAGGGTTACTCCCGAGAAAAGTGTTTTTCAGAAAGATTATGAGTATTCTCCTGTTTATTCAACATTTAAATATCAGTATCATCATTGGTAATAATATTTAAAAATAGTGAGAAGTGTAACCTACTTATATTATTTGCCTTTTGTTTCAAGGGAATAATTTTAACTAAAATTCTCTGTTTTTGTCTACTATTTTATTTTGATTACTTCCTCGGATAGAGTGGTTGGTCTGCAAAATATATTCATTGTACCTCATCAGAATGCATCAACTTTTCTTATCTCTTTCATAACAAAAAAACGAAATATCATGAATATTGAGAAAAATTGCAGTATCCCCAACATTCCGTAATCGATCTCTATAGCACGTTAGCGAATTAACCTATTTTTTACACATACGTTACGTTTGAATGGGAGGAGTGGCATACCATTTGTTAACGTACAATCGGAGAAAATTTGGTTGGTTGCTCTTCATCCGTTGGTATCTGTTATCTGTGCCAACCGGAGCTGCAATTTTTCCCGAAAAGGGGAGAGAGCATTGTTGTGACACGTTTTTGTTATATTACGGTAAAAAATTTTAGAATAATAATATAAAACAAAAATAATACGTAACACTCTTATTTTTAATATATTGGGGAATTATATAATATTTATATTTATATGTATCCGTAATTTGAATTTATTATTATTATTGATTTAGCATAGTGAGAAATTAATATATATTTATGAAAATAGGGATTTAATAAATAACGTAAAATCAAATAGGAGGAGAGGAGGTGATTGCATATCATAGTTGCTAGAGGTTCGTATCAGTAGAATTTGCACAGCTTTGAAAGGAGAAGTAAATTATGGTAAAAAGAGGTAGTTATTTAGTAGTCGGTTTCATATTACTTTTAGGCGCATTTTGTGTTAGCACCAATTTTTCAACCAGAGATGCAGAAGCGGTTGAAATCATCACGCACTGGGTACCGCACGAAGTGTACGGTATGCCGGGCGATCCTGACAATTCAGGTAAGGTGTTCTTTTCAGGTCTGTATGCTAAATACATGGGGTATCCGGAAGGAGCGCCACCGTATCCTGGTAAATATAGCCGATTCTGGAGAACACTTCCAGCGTATCGTTATTACCTCCCTGATTTTATGTATAACAGGGACGAAATCAGACCATCTAACCCAATTAAGGGGCAATTCAGACTCAGAGAGTGTCTTGGTTGTCACTCAGTGGTTACCCCTGGTATCGTAAGGGATTATGAGAAGAGTGCACATGCAAAGGCTGAACCAAGCCCAACCGGATGTGACACTTGTCATGGTAATAACCATCAGAAGCTTTTGATGCCTAGCTCAAAATCTTGTGGTGTAAGCGATTGTCACGAAGAGCAGTATCTGCAACAGGCACAGGGTGGAATCGGATCACACGCATCATGTGCAAGCTTTGCACAGATAGAGTGCGCATGGTCAATTGAGAGACCTCCTGGAGATACAGCGGGATGTACATTCTGTCACACAAGCTCAGAAGAGCGTTGTAGCACCTGTCACCAGAGGCATCAGTTTGACCCAAGAGTGGCGAGACGTTCAGAGCAGTGTAAGACCTGCCACTGGGGAAAAGACCACAGGGATTGGGAAGCGTATGATATCTCAATTCATGGAACAGTGTATCAGGTAAACAAGTCCAATCCGGAACAGTTCGATTTCAGCAAGAAGCTTTCAGACGCAGACTACGTAGGACCGACCTGTCAGTACTGTCACATGAGAGGTGGTCATCACAACGTGCAGAGGTTGTCAACTGTCTACACCAGTATGGGTATGTCAAATGCTGACAGGGGTGCACCTCTCTGGAGTGAGAAGAGAGACACCTGGGTATCGGTATGTGACGATTGCCACTCACCAAGGTTTGCAAGAGAGAATCTGCAGGCGATGGACGAGGCGTGTAAAGATGCTGGTATCAAGTATACGGAAACCTTTAAGGTTGCCGAGAATCTGCAGTTGGATGGAATGGGCGAGCCTATGCCGAAGGACCTTGCACCTGACTGGAGTGGTCAGCACATCTGGAGTTTGAAGATTGGTGCGTACCATGATGGACCGGAGTACGGTGGAAAATCCGGAGAGTCTGGTGAGTTCAGGATGTCGAACTGTTCAGACATTGAAAGGGTCTGTTTTGAGAGTGTAGGTTACTGGCAGACGTACATATTCAAAGGGATGGCACACGGTTCATGGAACGATGCTACGTACTGTGACGGTTCTTTTGGTATGGACAGATGGCTTGTGAAGGCAAAAGCAGCTGCTGAGCAGGCGAGAAGGTTTACAGCGATAGAGAAGAAGGTTGGGATCAATTGGGTGCCACAGGAGTTCTGGAGGCATGGAGATTGGTTAGACCAGTTGTCTGGATGGAAGATAGTGAAGGAGTATCCAGGAAAGACAATATTCGATCTCTGTCCTGAGCCGGGCTGGTTGGATACACATCATGCACCAGCAGAGGAAGTAGAATATATCAATAGAAAGCTGAAGGAGCTGGGTATGGCTGCAGGTGCACACAGTGCGCATGAAGCGCATGAGCATGATCCAGGTGCCAGATCTCAGAGACCTCAGAGAGGAACAATACATCCGAAGCCAAAAACGCATTAATGCTTCGTGTGGTTTCTTGATTTGTTCAGTTAGCAGTTTATGAGTAGACGGGGGAGTTGGGTATCTATCCAGCTCCCCCTTTTTTATAACCCAAAAAATCATACATACCTACACAAAAATTGGTTATCTTTTCGTATGATGCTATGAAATTGCCGAGGTTTTACTAATTTATGAGAAAGACTCAATGCGCCGCAATACCTCGAGGTAAATAGGTGTGTACATATTAGTTGACACATTTTGAAAGTTTA
Organism: Candidatus Scalinduaceae bacterium; assembly: GCA_965222815.1. Classification (GTDB taxonomy): domain Bacteria; phylum Planctomycetota; class Brocadiia; order Brocadiales; family Scalinduaceae; genus SCAELEC01. The sequence goes on along the minus strand of CBDCUS010000013.1, from coordinate 1,880,389 downwards.
GACCAAATTCTCCATGTTTTCCTTGCCCAATTTTCAATCACAAGTATAATATCTCTATTCAATTACACTGTTTTTCAGTTTTAAAACTACTTCTGGTACGCCAATTGTTTGTAACATTTTAATGGGGCAAAAGAAAATGAAAAATAATATAAATAGGTACATCACAAATGGCAAGTTTTCGCTCTGCCATGGAGTTAGCTTGCATCACATCTCTCGATTGCAGGAGCATGTGAACAGGTTTAAGAGAGGAGAGATAAACGCAGCTACATCAATAGAAAACTGCAGAAAAATTCTGAAAGAGATAAACGATCCAGAATTCCCTTTTTTCGCGGTAAGACACTATCGAGACCTTTTCTCATTTATCCTTTACCAACTTCCAAAAGAATCATTACATGAAGAGGTTACGAAAAACAAATCACATGGACACGCAAATGGAAACTTGACAATATTTTCGCCTATTGTGGGCAGAGAAAAGAGGAGATACCAAAGGGTAAAAATCCCATTTCCCGTTATGTTCCGTTTGAGAAAAAAATTATTTCCCTCTTTCTGGAACATGGCAAGGGCTGAAGATCTGGGAATAATGGGTATGCTTTTCCATTACAAAAATGTCTTGAAGATTGGATCGCTCATCGACGTAAAAATAGCTATTTCCCAAAATAGACGAACCATAAATTGTATCGGGAAAATAGTGCGGACGAGCAACAACCCAAACGCTTCTCGATCCGGCATTGCAATTCAATTTGTCTATATTGGTGAAAGTGAAAGAAGAGTGCTAAATCAGTTGATAACAAAAAATTCAGTATAGCAAACCGTGAGTGAGAGATATACACGGAATATTACTCCTCCTCCTATTCAAGTACATCTTCTGCGATGATCCATATTCCATAAATTTGAAGAAATTTTCCCTCTACCCCAGATCTGGCCTCCATTAGCGACCTCGTACTATCGCTGTATTGGAAGCGTTCACTAATTCTCTGCTTTATCCACGCACCGGAAGAGGATGAAAATTCAAGTACGAAGTTAAAAATTTCGGTGTTTGCCTGATCTGCATAAAATCGCACATGCGAACCTGCGACTTCATCGATAATCGATATGTCATCTGTATACGAGACACGCAAGCGATAAAAGCGTTTTGTCCCCGTAATCGGTGAAAGAAAATGTGGAGTCAAACCACCGGGTATCAATTTGCTTACGGAAGAATAAGAGGTGCTTGACGTGGCAAAAATGTAGTCCCCTGGCAGAGGGAAAACCTGAAAAGTCTGACTCCTTGCAACATCGTTCCCGTTTACCATTTTTGCCTTTATGTTACCATTTACTTCTAATTTTGAATCAGGGCTCATAGTCCCAACTCCGATATTTCCTTCATTCATATTATAAATGGAAGTGTTGTTTGTACCCCATTTTATTTCTCCACTACTGGTTGATGCGGTCGTTTGCATGGTTCCGTCAGGAAACATAATGCCGTCAACTCCCGGTTTGCCACCAATGTGCAATCTTGCCTGAGGTTCTCTCGTACCTATCCCCACATTTCCACCAAAAAGGGCATTACCATCAATGTTTTCTCCGCTCTTATTTTCTCTATCATCTTCGCTTTCAAGACTTCCCTCAAAACCTGAAGCAGTGGTAAAACTATCCTCTTCGGAAAAAACCAATTGATGGGCAGAGCAAAATCCAAAAATCATCGAAATATAGAGCGTGGAGAGATACAATTTACCTAATCTTATTTTCATTCAAACTATCTCCTTTCAATTTTTTAATTGAGTAAAGAATGAGTTAATCTCAAAGTTTTTGCAAAAAAAGACGATAATTATATCGTTCATTTATTTCCCTCCAACTCCTAAGGGATGAAAGAGGATGATCTGGCCTCCCCTTCTTTTCATAAAAGGAGGGGGAGGTGCAGATTGTGGGATCAAATTAAGGATGATACTGTTATTACTTTCCAATTATACAATTTAGTTACGAAGGTGGTGCACGATGGATACCAATAGATTCTCCCGGAACATATTAACTCTCAATCATTTTGATACGGATTCTACTGAAAATCAAGAAAATATATTTCATAAGATCTTAGAAGAACAATATTATCTGCTTATGTCATTAGCTCTGGCAACTCAAGAGATATCTGACATTGAAGAGTGTTGTACATTTAGAAAATATAACAATTTTAATTAAGATACCGTTATACCCTTCCCAAAATTTAAACAGGAACCCTAGCGCTCAGTTAATTTTTTAGTTATACTCCTCTACGACACCATTCCAATCAATATTCAAGTACATTTAAATAACAAAAATGGCACAAGGGGTAAAGGGAGAGACGAACGCATTACAGATGAGTATCAAAAAAGGAAACAGGACTCTATAGTGCAGAAATAATAAAAGAAGAGAGGTATACCCATCATGAATTGGTTTTCGGTTTTCAGAACCCGATTTCACCTGAACTTTAGAACTTTCTCAATCACAAAATCCTCTACTTAGCATTACTAAGCCTCTGGTTTTATTCAATCGAAAAGACAAAATTTCAGGCAAACTCTTACCCCGAAATTCTAAAAACCACTTCACAATGGATATATTATTCAAAATTGTCTGTTATTTAATGAGGACAAACAGTTCATCAGTTGTTCATACCCGTACATCCAAGACGTTACTGGTGATATAAGAAGAATTTTGAAAGGTTTGGAGTTTTGATTGCGTGAGAACATTAACATCTGTGGCGCTCTTTTGTGTACCTTCTTGATTGATATCTCCAGACTCCTCGTTACCCTGTTCACGTAACTCTCTGCGGGCTTCGCGTTCCATTTTTACTGCTTGGGCGGCAACCGATCTGTCTTGTGCCGACGGTTTGGAGGGTGCAAGTGCTGCGCTTCGAATAGTCTGGGCCTTACGGATGGTAGATTTAGGATTATTAGGTACCGGATTCGTATCAATATCAACATGGCCCTCTACTGCGTATCTTTTGCCATCAGGCCCTGTCACATACTTAAATGATACTCCACCCCTGGCAAGTCCTCCCGCAGCGGCCTTATGGGCCGACTCATGATTCTTTACCTCTCGATCAGTTTTTTTGAGCTCTGCAACCTCTTTTTGCTCCTCTTCTGAGAATTTCAGATTGTTGGAAGATGTATCTGCTTCTCTGTTTGGAGTTTTGTCTGATGTTTCCTTTTGGTAGCCATTTTTCTGTACCGCTTTTGCACGAGCTTCAGGGGAAATCTCTACGATGTCACTCTCTCTGTCATGTGAAGACTGTTCGGTACTCCTATTATGTAAGGAGCTTTGAGTACGTTCAACCTTTTGAAAATGGGGTATTGCTATGATTGTACGCTTTGTTGTAGGAGCTGTTAAAGGCATATTTATATTATCGACAACAAATTGTATTATGTTTGTTTCTAACTTATTTGAAAAGAATTTTAAAATTTGGTAAGAGCCAATAAACTATAACCTATGGTTACAAATAAACTTGAGAAAGAAGATTCGAAATAATCCCCAGGAAAATTGAAAACCACTTTCATCTATTTGGAAATATTAATAAAGTAGTTCAATATATGTACGATTATTAAAGAGATAGAAAATGTTTAAATTTTAGGAACACTGTATTGGAGAATAGAGATGAGTAGTAAGGTAAAGATACTCTTAAAACATAACCAAGAGCTTCTTATCGTATTTCTATTAGTCATTATTACCGGATTAATCTATTTTCTTTCAAACAACCACTACTTTCTTGGCACTAATCAGAGAGCACTCCTTGATTTCTTTTATCTACCCGTTCTCTTAGGGGCCTATTTCTTCGGGAAGAAGCACGCAACATATTCTGCATTTTTGTCGGTCCTCATGGTGTTTTCCATGACCTATTTTATCCATAACAACTTTTTAAACAATGATGTTACCAACAGTGCCCTATCAAAATGGACGGAAATCACAACTTGGGGTTGTTTTCTTGTATTAACTGGTTACACGATGGGTACCCTTTATGAAAGAAAAGAGACCTACTATAATGAGTTAGATTCAACATATCAGGGGATTGTTACGATGCTTTCCCTTTTAATAGATTCAGTGGATAAATACACCCAGAATCACTCCTATCGTGTCTCGAAATATGCAGAGCAGATAGCAAAGGATATAGGGTTGACTCCTCTAGAGATAGAGGATATAAGGATAGCGGCCCTTCTTCACGACCTCGGAAAGATAGGAGTAAGTGTAGAAATTCTCAATAAGATAGGACCACTCTCTTGTGATGAGAAAAAGGAAATGAATAGCCACACGAAAAAGGCTTCTGATTTATTAGAACCTGTACAAGGGAGGGTGCTCAAGATACTCCCTTTGATTGTCAACCACCACGAAAAATATGATGGAAAAGGATACAATACTTTAGTAGGGGATTCTATTCCTATTGGGGCAAAGATTATTGCTATCGCAGATGTATACGATGCATTGACTACAGATAGACCTTATAGAAAGGCGCTTTCACCTTTAGAGGGAAAGAAAGAGATAATGAGGGGTGCTGGTACTGACTTTGATCCTGTAGTTGTGAAACATTTTGAGCATATCTTTCCAAGGCTCAATGTAGAGGAACCGTTAATTAATTAAAGATTATCATCAAAACAGGTGTAGAATTTTCAGAGAGAGTTGGAACATTTATTTCCGTAATGTAGCTACCAGCCGTTTTGGATTCAAAAGCAATTCAAATGCATCTTTAGCTGATGTACAGACAATGTCTGCATTCAATAATGTTGTAACATTTGCACCTTCACCTTGAATTAAGCAGATACCAAGAGCAGCCTCCTTGAGCATCAAGCTATCGTTTCGGCCATTACCAACAGCGACCGTGTTCACGGTTCCCAATTTCTCAATGAAGGCTCTTTTGCCTGCATCTTGATTCTCTTGTGGAAGTACTGTCAAATGACAGGGTAACTCTGATAAGAATTTTCTCGCAATTCCAAAGGTGTCTGCAGTTACGATATGAATCTTCACTATTTTCGAAAGTTTGCGGACGAGAGGAGCGATTTCCGGCAGCATGATACCGTCACATGCCAAAGTACCATTATAATCACAGACAAGGTGCTTTAGGACCATCTTTCCAAAACCCGGGATCTCGATCTCTATCATATCCTGTACCTTAAAAAATTCTTTTTTGTGTTTAAACTATTGCCAGATTAATGGTGAAGCTAAAGATTACTTGAACGGAAACCCTGTGTTTGAACGAAAACTACCAATCTAACGTGTTGCAGCAACAATTCCGTAATCATCAAGTACAATGGTACAATTATCAATAAATTTCTACTAAATCCATTTCCATCCATTCTGTCGGGAAAATTGCGATCATTATAACAGGAAAGGATATTTGCACCATAGAAAAAGTGATATTTTCGGTTCATGCGATACTGATGTTTAGATGTAAGTGTTCTACAGGATATGTAAAAAACTTGTTCATCTACCTGAACTCCAAGATTAAAAGATTGGATAGGGGAATCGGTTCTATCTGATGGGTATAGTATGCAGAATCAGGTGTTGTACAATTTATAAAGCTTCTGATATAAACCTTGTGAGCGGACAAGTGTATCATGTGTTCCCTCTTCCAATTTTTCTCCTTTATTCAAAACAAGGATGCGATCACAGTTCAGAATGGTAGACAATCTATGTGAAATGATTATGGAAGTTCTATTTTTCGTTATCCGCTTCATCGCATTTTGCAGCAACCCGTCGGAGATAGGGTCGATGTTTGACGTTGCCTCGTCAAAGAGGAGAATGTTTGGATTGTAGGCAATTATCCTTGCAAAGGAGATAAATTGACGCTCTCCCGCCGAAAGGTTTAAACCTCTTTCGGTAACTTCAGTATCAAGTCCGCGTGGCATCTTACCTATAAAATCGCTCAGGCCAAGGGTGTCGATAAGTTCAAGGATCATTTTGTCTGAAATGGAGCGAAAGAGTGTTATGTTGTCCCTGATTGTACCGGAAAAGAGAAATATTTCCTGACTTACCATGCCGATAATCTGCCTTAACCGCACTCTTCCAAATGTACGAATATCTCGATTGTCTATCAGGATTTTACCCTTGTCGATTTCATAGAGTCTGGTTAAAACATTTACCACAGAGCTCTTCCCGCTTCCCGTAACTCCGACAATAGCCAGTGACTCTCCCGCTGCAACACGAAAGGAGAGGTTCCTGAGAACATAATCACTCCCATTGTACGAGAACCATATATGTTTAAAATCGATGTTTCCCCTGATTGTTTTCAACTCAGAAAGTGGAATTGCGTGATCATACTCTTTACTACTTTCAGACGATTCCTGCATCAAGCCAAATACTCTTTCACCAGAAGCCATTGCACCCTGAAATATGGTATATTTTTCCACAATATCTCTGATTGGTTCAAAAATTCCCTGAATATAGGCCAGAAATGCAACGAGGATACCGAGAGTGAGCTCTTCACTCATATATCGGTGCGCTCCGTACCAGAGAATGAGTGCGACAGCAAGGGCGTTTATGATATTCAATGCGGGCTGAAAAAGGGCATAATTTCTGACATAGTGAATCTGTTCGTGCAGATAGTCTTTATTTACCGAATCAAAGTCCTGGTAATTTTTCTCCTCTCTGTTAAAGAGTTGAACAATCTTCATACCTGTAATGTTTTCATTGAGATATGAGTTGATGCGTGCCAGTTTCCTCCTTATCTCCCTAAATGACTCCTTTATCTTCTTACTAAAAAATATGGCAACAATTACCAACAGGGGGAGTAACGATAGGGCAACCAGGGCCAGTTTTGCATACAGTAAAAACATCGCAGCAATTATACCAATTACGATAAAGAGATCTCCTACGACGACAATAATTCCGGCAGAAAAGAGTTCCCCCAAGGCGGCAATGTCATTGGTGAGGCGGGTGACGAGTCTTCCGACAGGATTCTTATCAAAAAAGGGTATCGGTAGTGTCTGTATGTGTGAGAAGAGTTCCATCCTGATGTCCATCATCACCTTTTGCCCAATAGACTGAATGGTGTAACTCTGCGCAAAGAGGAGAAAGACCCTGCACATCTCAACTCCCAAAAGGAGTAGTGCCGTATATATAACCATGCTCTTGTTGCCTTTGATGATCCCGTGGTCAATGGCGTAACCAAAGAGATAGGGGCCCAAGAGGAACATGATTGTTGACAAAAAAACCATAAAGAGGGAGAGCAGAGCAGAATACCTATACCGTAAGATATATGACAGAAGTCTTCTCACGATAGCTTTGTCAGACAACGTACCCAGTAACGTATCTTCCGTTACATACTCTTTCATATCTCCACACTTTCCCGTAGAACTTCTCTCTCGTATAATGATTTATACAATCCACCACTCTGTATAAGCCATTTATGTGTTCCCTTTTCCACTATTTTTCCCTCTTGTAAGACAACGATACTATCAAATTCTTTTATGGCGGGTAATCTGTGTGTTATCACGATAAACGTTTTTCCCCTGAATCTTTCTGAGACGTTTTTGATTATTGCGTTCTCTGTCCTTGCATCGATACCCGACAGGCAATCGTCAAAAATGAGTATTTGAGGGTTAATGGCCAGGGCCCTCGCAATAGAAATCCGCTGTTTTTGACCACCCGAAAGATTGAGCCCCCTCTCACCCAGGTAACTATCATACCCTTTAGGCAGTGCTTCTATTTCGCTAGATATCATTGCCATACTTGCCAAATCGTGAATCGTATTACCATCGTTTTGGGATTGATTCCCGAAACATATATTGTCCCGTATCTTTTCTGAAAAGAGGAATGTGTCCTGTGGCACAAAACCAATATGCTTCCTGAGCTCATCACTGTTTATGGTGTTAATATCAACATCATCCAGGAGGACTCTCCTTTCATCTGTACGAATAAGTCTTGGAATTAAACCAACTAACGTTGATTTGCCACTGCCTACGGGTCCAATGATTGCGACCCTTTCTCCAGGGGTGATTGTGAGATTTACGTCGTACAAGGCAAAATTCTCCTTCCCCTTATATCTAAATTTCAGGTTGCGGAACTCAATTTTCCCCGTGGGGAGAAAACTGTTAACGGTAAAAGTATCTGCTTCGATGTCAGGCCTTACACCCATTACCTCATCTACCCTCTCCATCGATGCCTTGCCACGCTGAAAGAGTGATAGACACCAACCGACGGCCGTCATAGGCCAAACCATTTTTGAAATATACCTCTGGAAAGCAATGAGAGTACCTAACGTGATAGAACCTTCAATCACCATACCCCCTCCAACCAGAAGCAGGATAATGAGTCCAAGATAGGTAAGATATTCAAAAACGGGCCCGAGAAGAGATTGTGGTATTGCAAGGGAGAGATTTTTTTTTACATAACCCTTGCAGAGACCGGAAAATGTTTTCTCTTCCTCTTCTGACATATGAAAACCCTTTACCACACGAATGCCAGAGATATTCTCCTGAACCTTTTCACTGATATTTGAAAACTGCTCCTGCACATCTTTGAACCTCTTGTCAATCGCATTTTTTATCTTATACGCAAAGTACGGCATAAGGGGTAAAGGTAAAAATGTATAAAGCGCAAGTTTTGGTGACAAATAGATGATGATGGGAGGTATGAGAAAGAAATAAAAAAGTGCGTCAAGTCCAATGAGAAGACCCGGACCTACTGCCATCCGTACTGCATTTAGATCATTGGTAGCCCGTGACATTAAATTGCCCGTTTTGTATTTCTGAAAAAAGGAGAGTGACAATGTCTCGATGTGTTTGAAGAATGCCATTCTTAGATCATAATCACAACGAAACGAGGTGCCGATAAAATTCGTTCTCCATAGGTATCTTCCTATACCTTGAGCTAAGCTGATAAGAATGTAAAGAGCAGAAATGTATATGATATGTGAGACACTGCCACTTGACGAAAGTATGTCTACCGCCTTCCTTATGAGGAGAGGGGGAATGATACTCAACAAATCTACGACTATTAACGAAACAACACCGATCAGGAAGTATCTCTTATAGTTCTTTATGAAGATCCTATAGAGGAAATTCTCTCTCATAAATTTTGTGGAAAACATAATTGTGTCTCACTCATTGTGTTGTGATATCGTAATAAGGGAAGGTGAAAAGAGGGAGGTGAGACAGATGATGTATACCCATCACAAATTGGTTTTTGGTTTTCAGAACCCGATTTCACATGAAATTTAGACTTTTCTCAATCTCAAAATCCTCGACTTAGTATCACTAAGCCTCTGGTTTCGTTCAATCGAAAAATCAAAATTTCAGGCAAACTCCTGCCCAGAAATTCCGAAAACCATTTTGCAAAGGGTATAATCATGCACGATGGAGGTACTGTTCTTTATCTCCTTATTGGTTTAGGTCTCACCTGTCTGAACTCTCCAGAGTGCGGAGTATTTTCCACTATCCGATGCTATCAACTCTTCATGGATGCCCTGTTCTACTATTCTGCCGTCTTCGAGGAGATAGATCTGGTCTACGTTTCGTATTGTGGAGAGCCTATGTGCAATAATTATGGTAGTTCTGCCACCCCTTAGTCTTTCCAGTGATCGTTGTATTGCCGCCTCCGTCTCATTATCAACAGAGGACGTTGCCTCATCAAAAATCAGGATTGGTGGATTTTTCAGTACCGCCCTTGCAATTGACACCCTCTGACGTTGCCCTCCTGACAGTTTTTGCCCTCTTTCTCCTACGAGTGTATCGTATCCGTCCTGTAGACTGCAGGCAAATTCATGCACCTCTGCTAATCGTGCTGCATCCATAACTTGGTTTAATTGGGTCTCCGGTTTTCCATATGCAATGTTCTCTCTTATGGTTCCGTCAATGAGAAACGTCTCTTGACTAACCAATCCGATACCGGACCGCAAATCTTTGAGATTGATCTCCTTAATGTCAACTCCATCAAGAAGGATCTTTCCCCCGAGAGTATCATAGAATCTCAAGAGCAATTTAATCAAGGTTGACTTTCCGGCACCTGTTGTCCCGACAAATGCAATAGTTTGTCCCGCATGTATCTGAACGCTGAAGTCTTTAAGAATCATAGCCCTCCCTTGATAACCAAATGAGATATTGTCTAGAACAATTTCACCCTTGATCGTATCGCTCCTCACCCTTATTTTACCCGATACAATTCGTTTTGGTGTGTTCAGTAAGTCCAATACGCGTGCCGTTGAGGCCATTGCCCGTTGGTAGTGGTCAAAGGTCTCTCCTAATCGCGTCAGAGGCCATAACAGCCTTTGAATCAAGAATACGATAACACTATATGCGGCAACCTCCAAATTTCCATCTAATGTTTGTATTCCTCCGATAATTAACATAGAGATAAAGCCTGCGACTATCACCATACGGATGAGAGGGGAAAAAGCCGAGCTGAGAACAATTGCATCTCTATTTGCCTCTTGGTATTTTTTTGATGACTCGTTAATCCTTTCAGATTCATACTTTTCATTCGTGTAACTCTTAATTGCAGCAATTCCCGAAAGATTATTTGCCAGTCTTCCGTTTAATATTCCCACCTTTTGTCGCATGGCTGCATAGCGAGGCTCCAATTTCTTCTGATACCTAAGAGAAAAAATAAGGATTATGGGGATGGGAATCATTGCAAAAAGGCCAACCTGAGGAGAGAGGAGAAAGAATGAGGTACTGATTACGACAACGGTCGTGATGACTTGAATAATGTCGTTGGCACCAACATCAAGAAATCGTTCAAGTTGATTGACATCGTCATTAAGTACGGCCATCAAACCACCTGTATGCCTATTTTCAAAATATTCTAGTTCCAAATCCTGAATGTGATTATAGGCATCGAGCCTCAGGTGGTGTTGCACTGTTTGGGCAAGGTTACGCCAGTATATTTTGTAAAGGTATTCAAAAAAGGATTCAGAAGCCCAAATGATAAACGTAATGGCACTTAAGACATATAATTGTGTTCTCAGCTTTTCAATCCCGATTGTACCAAAGATTGAACCCTCCCGTCTTACGACGATGTCTACAGCTGCTCCGATAAGAACAGGTGGAGCAAGATCAAAAAGCTTATTGAGAATAGAAAATGATGAGGCGGTCCAGATTTTTCTCTTGTATGGACGTGCATATTGTAGCAGTCTCAGTATCGGTGCCGGTTTTTTATCCATTGATAGTATCTCATTATTTCCCTTTTGCCGAGAGGGCGGATGTCGTAACCTCAAAAATATACCCGTAGCCAATCCTTGATCGCATCGTAATCTCACCGATACAGTAGAAATACTTGCCAGGTTCAAGATCAACGTAACGCAGACCAACGTTATTTGAAATTTTCACATACTGATCATCTATATTGTTGAATTTCCACTCCCTCGGATTGTAATTTATGCTGCCGATAAGATCCCTCTCCTTGATCTTGTAAAGCTTCTTTCCCACTACGAGAGGATTATCCTTTGAATAATCAAGCAGCATCATCTGCACGCTCCCCTCGTTCACCGATTCATCCGGACAGATGATTTTTGTCGGTTTTCCCTTTGTAAAAAAGTGAATGCCTTCATCATCCCGTTCGGAAAAAAACTCTCCGTTTTCAATTTTTCTGTAATCATCCATTCTCACAACAAATACCCCACCGGTATCGGGTAGCTTCCAAAGATTTAGTTTCTGCATCGGTATTTCTGACGCTTCATGTATGGTGAATGTGAACTTACGAATGGAGTAACCCTCTTTCTTAAAAGAGATCTCAACTTTTCCAGGGTTGTATCGTATTTCGTATTGACCGTTTTCATCACTCTTTGTAGTCTCCTTTGACTTCTTTATCGTGATTTCAACATCCTTGAGTGCATTCTCAAAGCCGTCAACTACCTCTCCCTTTAGGGTGCCCTGTTTAGAAAACGCCCTCTGACTAAATGTAGTCAGAGAGAAAATGATGAGGAACGAAATGATTACAGTTTTTTCATACTTCATAAATACAACTCCTTATTAGATCATATAATTCTCTGAAGGTCTCTCTTGAAAAGGTACTTCTTACTTGTAGGTACAATGAGCGTACAACAATTTGACTTGTATCGTATAGGTTACGACCAATGAAAGTATTAGGCAAGGAGCTTTTTTACAACCTCCATTGCGAGAAGGAGTATGTGGCCATCATGATGTATAATCTTCTCTATGCAAGAGTGATCGTTGTCCCTCTCCTTTACGATTTTCTGAAAATCGTCTTTTATCACACTATCGGCTTCTCTCTTCTTAATTTTATCTAGAACGTCACATACCTCAGATATCTCAGTACCCTCTAGAGAATTTCTCAATTTTGAGATAAGAATCTGCAAGTTGTCTTCTGCAACAGTTCCCATCCTTTTAGCAAGATTCTTATCAACCAATTTCCTATTGATCATTTCATCAACCTCATGAAGCTTGTCGAGATGTATCGTTGCCTCTTTTTGCCACGATTCAAGCTGCTCAATTGATAGAGCCATTATTTTTCTCCCTTCTATAGTGCAAAAACGCATCTGGTAAATAATTGAGTATATCCGTTGCAATCATTGATACCTCTCCCTTATTTCTCGAAGCTATGTCTCCTGCCACTCCATGGATATAGACACCAAGCTGTGCAGCGTCAAATATGCCCATTCCTTGGCCAATCAGGGATACGATAATCCCGGCAAGGACGTCTCCCGCACCAGCCGTCGCCATTCCGGGATTGCCTGTATGGTTTACGTAGACCTTGTCAGATCCTGCAACAATTGTTTCATTTCCCTTTAACACGAGGGTAACACTCTTGTTATTTTCTAAGGTACTGTTTACGGACTCAACGAACCGAGTAGCAACATTGAGCCGATCTTTTTGAACGTCTTTTGTGGAATCTAGATGTAACAAACGTGCCATCTCTCCGGGATGAGGTGTAAGGACAACATCCCTTTTTATCTTTTCTAGAGTATCGATGCTACCCGCAAGCGCATTGATACCATCTGCGTCAATTACCATCGTTTGATCCAAAGTGGCTATTAACCAAAGGATCAGGTCCCTCGTCTCCGGCTCCTGCGAGAGACCGGGGCCCAAAGCAACGACATCGCTCGCTTCACACAGTTTGAGGATCTCGTTTCTCCCCTTATAAGATAAGGTAGACGCCTGCGTTTCGGGTAGTGGATGCGTCATCACACAGGTCAGTTTTACTTCCATTATTGGATTGAGGCTTTTTGGTATCCCGAGGGTGACCAGACCGGAACCACTTCTCAATGCACCTTTACTACAGAGATACGCGGCACCGGTCATTCCGGGTGAACCAGCAAGTACGAAGACACGTCCACAATTTCCTTTATGGGTATTGTCTCCTCTCGATACTAACTTCGGAAGGCTTCTCTCCCTACGCATATCAGCTTATCCAAAATGTGAGAAAAATCTCAAAAACATGTAAAAAAGTATCACTCATAAATGGGGTTGTACGAAAACTGCCCAGGTACAAGGCACGTAAAAATTTCGCAACTGGAACGTACTAACGTACGTGAGGATTACGGAATTTTTTACAGTAACGCAGTAGATGGGTAGTTTTCGTACAACCTCTATTTTGTTCTATTGATGAGCGTGGCCACGTAAGCAGCTCCGAAACCATTGTCAATATTGACAACCGTAACATTTGAGGCACAGCTATTCAGCATGGCAAATAGTGCGGAAACTCCCCCAAAGCTTACGCCATAACCTATGCTTGTTGGAACACCAATGACTGGTTTATCTACCATTCCCCCCACAACACTGGCAAGTGCTCCTTCCATGCCAGCTACAACAATAATTACTTTAGCATCAAAGAGGTCATTTTTGTTTATGAGGAGGCGATGAATGCCCGCAACACCAACATCGCAAAGGACTTTCACATTGTTTCCCATTATTTCTGCCGTCTCTCTTGCCTCTTCAGCGACCGGGAGATCGGAAGTCCCCGCAGTAACAATCAAGATCGATCCCACTTTTTTCTTTAAGCGTGAGTTTTTTATTACGATTGTTTTGGCAAGTTCATTATACCGGGCACTCTTGTACTTTGCAAAAACACTCTTATACATTTCACTATTGGCCCGAGTTGCGAGCAAATTTGCCCCACTTTTTACAATTTGCTTGGTAATGTTTAAGACTTGGTCCGGCGTTTTACCTTCACACAAAATGACCTCGGGAAAACCACACCGTATGGCCCGATGGGTATCAACTTTGGCGAAGCCCAGCTCTTTATACGGTAAATCCTTAAACTCATGTAAGGCTTTAGCAATAGTTAAATCACCCTCTTTTACTTTTCTTAAAATCTCTTTTATCTGATTTTTGTCCATGAGGAGCGTTAAAAATAGTTAGTCACTTTTAAGTACAGTAATGAGATGTATATGGTTTAATTGTAATTCATAAAACCAGAATCGGAAGATAAATTTTCTCGTTCCAGTTACTCTGCTTAAGGTATTGCCTCCACATTCAGGCTTGAGAAATCCTTAGAAAGATATTTATGATGCGCCAAACCGGCTATCATTGCGGCATTATCGATACATAAATCCTTTGGTGGATTATAAAGTCTTATATTGTGCTGTCTAGCTGCTTCGCCAAGTCTTTCGCGTAGTCTTGAGTTGGCCGCAACACCGCCTCCGAAGAGTATACTGCTAACGGAAAACTTTAGTGCAGCAAAAATAGTTTTATCAACTAAAACGTCGACTACTGCTTCCTGGAAACTTGCGGCAATGTCCGCTATCTCTTGGTCTCTTAATTCTATCTCTCTTTTTCCACTCTTAGAATCCTGCCCTGAGCAGTGATACAGTACTGCGGTTTTGATGCCACTGAAACTAAAATCGAGAGATCCCTTACCTAGGTATGAACGGGGAAAGTCCACGCCCTGTTTGTTGCCCCTCTTTGCGATAGTGTCGATCACTGGTCCTGATGGATAACCCAGACCCAAAATCTTTCCAACTTTATCAAAGGCTTCACCTGCTGCGTCATCAATAGTCTTACCGATGGGAGTGTGCTTGACCTCGTTCTCAGTGAGAAACAGCGTTGTATGTCCTCCTGATACAACAAGGCTTATGGCAGGATACTCAACATGCCCATGCTCTAGTGTACACGCATAAATATGTGCGTGCAAGTGGCTTAGTGTTATGAGTGGGATCTTTAAGGTCAGACTGAGAGTCTTGGCAGACGTTAATCCAATCAACAAAGCACCGATAAGACCGGGAGTGTTTGCTACCGCGACAGCTTCAATTTCATCCATTGTTGTTTTTGCCTGGGTTACGGCATTGTCAATTACAGATATGATTGCTTTTGTATGTTCGCGGCATGCAATTTCTGGAACGACACCACCAAATCGTGTATGCAAGGTTTGTTGGGATACAACGATATTGGAAAGGATGTGTGCACCATCTTCAACAACAGCAGCTGATGTTTCGTCACATGAAGTTTCTATACCAAGAATTAACATATACTCATCTGATAATGGTTTTCGGATAAAATCCAGTATAAAATTGAGCGAGTAAAGTCCTCAACGCCTTTTGTCCGGGGATAACTGCAACCAAGATTTGGTTTCAGTAAAACCGAAATTCAAATCGGTTTTAGTATAGCAGTAAAATAAAATGGGTGAAGAGATCTGAAGGCGAGAAAGGTAGTGGATACGAAATGTTATGGTTGCGAAACGAGGCTATTAGTTGAGCCGAAACTCTATTTACTCTCAGCCATTTCAGCGTATATCTTTATTCCTTTGAGGATCTCTATGGCCCTCACCAGTTGGAGGTCAACAAAGTCAGTTTTCTTATCACTCCCCTCCTCCTCGCTTTCAACCCGTATGTCTTTTGCATTAATTCGTGACAGGTAAGCGTATAACTCTCGAACTTCTGATTTTGTAAGAGTCACCTTGACGTCAGGTTCAATACCCGTATGATCGATCTGTGCTCCAGAAGGTGTATAGTATCTCGCTGTCGTAAGTTTTAAGGCAGAATTTCTTGCCACAATAGGTATCAGGCTTTGGACAGATCCTTTACCGTAGGTTTTTGTCCCAAGTAAAAGCCCGCGTTTATGGTCTTTTATTGCACCAGCAACGATTTCTGAAGCGCTAGCACTTCCATTATTAACGAGTATTATCAGAGGAAAAGATGGGAGCGTGGCTGAACTGCCCGCCTTATACTCATGATCCTGTGATTGATGTCTTCCTTTTGTGGATACAATGACACCTTTATGAACGAATCGGTCTACCATCTCAACGGCAACATTCAGGAGCCCCCCCGGATTAAACCGCAAATCCAATACTAAGGACTCCATTCCCTTTTCTCTTAAATCTGCTAAGGCTATATCTAGATCAGATATGGTATTTTCTTGGAAGTTTGTAACCGCAATATAACCGATCTTGTAATCTTCATCCACAATTCTCGAACCACGTATACTCATCACGTGAATTTTACCCCGCTCAATCGTTATATCATTCGGCTCATTTTCTCCTTCATGGACAACCGTTATGGTGACCGATGTGTGTGATTTACCCCGGAGCATCTTAATCGCTTCGCGGATCGTAATGTTCTTGGTAGACTTTCCATTGATCTTTATAATTCGATCCCCGATCAGTACGCCTGCACGAAAAGCAGGGGAATCGACAATAGGCGTTAAAACCGTTAAAATTCCATTCTTGATAATAACTTCAATTCCAAGTCCATCAAACTGACCTTCCGTCTCTATCTTCAGCTCTTCAAGATTTTCTGAATCAATAAATTGGCTGTAAGGGTCGAGACCTGCAAGCATTCCTCGGTAAGCACTTTTAAGGAGCTCTTTAAGCTCGATTTCAGCAACTACATACTTATTTTGTATCTCCTTAACAACCTGAACAAATTCTTCGAAATTTCGGAAGTACTCCTCTGGCTCATATTTTTTCTCTGGAGTTTTAGCAAAAAGTTCGAACGTGCCAACAAAAATGACAAACAGTGTCACCCAAATAATGTTAAAACTGCTTTTTGGCATCCAAACTACTCCTTGGTACGATCTCTATACTAATCTATCTCTATGAGAGCTCTCTTGCTCTTTAGCAGTGGGCCCTAACGCCCTTGTTAAAAAGAAATTGGTGGGCAGGGTCGGGATCGAACCGACCACACCGGGATTTTCAGTCCCGTGCTCTACCGACTGAGCTACCTGCCCAAAGAAAATACAATAAGGGGAGATTACGAGCTTTATAGGTTTTCAAAATCCCCAAAGGGTATATATCGATATAAGTTATTTAAATACTTGGCCTTACGCATTATAGAGTCTACGCCTATTCTGTCAAGACCTTTTTGGACAATCTCTTTGTAAATAGTGCCATATCGTGTTCAAGTTGCATTTTCAGCTCTTCACCATCCCGAAATTTTATCTCATCTCTTAATTTGTAAAGGAACTGAACTTCTAAATCCTCTCCATAAAGAGAACCCTCAAAATCAATTATGTGGACTTCTACCGATGGTTCAATATTTGGGCCATCATCTTCAAATGTGGGTCTTATACCAATATTTGTGAGTGCGCAGTACTCCTTAGGTCCCAGAATAACCTTAGTTGCATAGACCCCTGCTGGAGGTCGAATTTCGTGGTGAAGGTTCAAATTGGCTGTAGGGTATCCCAAAGACCTTCCTCTTCCATCCCCCCTTATTACGGTACCTAGAATCGATACGTCTCTACCGAGCATTTTTTTTGCCTTTGGTAAGTTGCCTTCAACAATACTTTTGCGTATTGCAGTACTGCTTACCACTTCCCCATCCAGCTTTACCGGCCTACATGAGATGACTTCAAAATCATACTTCTCCGCAAAACTACAAAGCATAGAAGAGTCTCCTCTTCTCCCCTTTCCAAACTTACAGTTAAAGCCGAGTACCACTACCTTAGCGCCAAGCCAACTGTGCATTACGTTGGATATAAAGTCCTCTGCACTCGTTTCAGCAACTGTTTGATTAAATTCTAAAACAACGGTTACATCAACACCCAATCTTTCAAACAGGACCAGCCTATGGTCAAGTGATGTTATGCATGATTGCGAACTTTTTGAAACAAAGCTCCGTGGATGACGATCAAAGGTAACAATAATTGATCCGCCTCCTTTGCTGTGAGCAATCTTAATAATTTCCTGAATTACCTTTTGATGTCCAAGGTGGACACCATCAAACATTCCCAAAGTAACTACGGGTAAAGTGAACCGCTTTGGGAAGTCCCTTATACCAAAAACTGTATCCACAGTATCCTCTCTGTCTGAATTTAGCTTTTATCTTTCCCTAATTGAGTCTTCTGACTTAACCACGGTTCCCATTCCAACAAAAAGGTATATTGCTTCTCTGTCAGATACTTTGCCATTATCGACTCTTTCTCTTTCTCAAATTCAGCAGGATCGCTCTTCTTCCTATCGACTAAGGTTACGAGGTAACAGGTACGTTCTCCTTTATCTTTAACTGCTGTAGCTGACTCTCCAACTTCAAGACCGAAAACCATAGTGGCAAGTTCCGGTTTGTCCTGACCGACAACACTCATATAGCTATTTTCACCAATGATACCGGGTCTCTTAAAATAGTCAGTTTCTACTATTTTTAGCTCCCCAGTCTTATCCTCAATAGATTTCACACCATCCTCAAATGTTGATTGATTGATCTTTTCAATACATTTTTCTGCGAGCTCTTGGGCAATTTTATGGGCCTTCTCTTGCTTAAGATCTTCTAAGACCTTATCTTTAATCTCTTCAAATGGCGGTATTTCAGGTTCAATTTTTTCTATAACCCGAAACATAAGCGGTCCCTCTGGAGAACTAATCGGGGGTGAAGGGTCATTTACATCCCTTTCAAAGACGAGCTGTGGGAGTTGAATAAGACCAAGGACTACCGTATCCAGATCTTCTCTGGCAAAGTAATTAGTTCCATCGTTTGGGTTTGTAGGTAACACGTATGATAATCCGAACTTCTCTGCAAGCTTGGCAAAACCTATAAACTCGTTATTATCGATCATATCGTATATTTCGTTATCAGCATCCCCTATCTTCTTATTTGCAAGAGCTTCACTTTTCTGTCGCTTCAGGGTGATAAGTATTTGTCCCTTCACATCATCAAAAGGCCTAAACTTTGGTTCTGAAGTTGTGTTTTGCTCTTCAGTATCAGAAGTATCACCCGGCTCTTCTACATCAGAAACAACCTCCTTGAACAACTCAACTTTATTTTCCTCATAGTACTTGAGAAGTTCTTCATCTGGAATGGTAATCTCGTTTTGTATCGCATCATAACTTGCAATAACATATTCTAGTTTGACCTTCTCAGGCTCTTTATATCCCCAAACCCCTTCCTCTTTATTGGGGAAATTGCCGCTATGCTTTTCATAGAAAGATTTAACCTCTTCCGGGTCTATCTCCACAGAATTCACAAAATCTTTTGCCGGTAGGGTGACATACTTAATCTTAACCTGTTCGTGCTCCTTTGCATATCGTTGAAAAGCCTCTTCCTTGGTAATTTTGATCGAATCCTTGAGTAGATATCTTAACTTTTGGGCCAATAAAAACTCTCTAATGGTTTTCTCAAACTGATATTCGGTCATACGGAATATCGATCCGATCATACGCTGATACCCCTCACGGTTGGAGAACATCTCTTGGCCGAAGGGAAACAACCGCTGAATTTCCTGTGCAAGCTCCTCATTTGTCACGTAAACACCCATTTTTTCAGAAAGGTGTACAAGTGCCATTTGTTGCCACACCTCCTGGGAAATCTGCTCCTTAGAATCTCTAAAGAATACTCGCGCCCAGCGGACAACGGTATCATTAAACTCTTCCTGAGAAATTTTTTCACCAAAAATTCTTCCCATTGAAGGTTTTGGGACCAAATAGTTAATTCCAGGCCCAATCCCCCAAATTGCCATTAAGAATACCACTAAACCACCAAGGAGTTTTTTCTGGTTCCTTCGAAACCAATTCGTTGCAGCCATATGATCCTCATCAATTTTTCATGAAATGCTAAAAAGGTAACCTTTTAACTAATTAGTGCTTGAATGAAAACCCTGTGTTTGAACCAAAACTAGCCAGGTACAAGATGCGTAACAAATTCGTAACCGGATCGTACCATAGTACTTGAGGATTACGAAATTGTTACAGCAACGCGGTAGATGGGTGATTTTCGATAAACACTAATTATAGTAAAAGTTGCAATTATATAGACCAACGCGAAAACTATCAACTGCTTTTTACAAAATTGCCGTTTACACAATATTTGAGGAGAGCCAATACTCCCAAATCATACATAAAATGGAGTTGAATAGGAATAAGGAGACTCTGGTAATAATCGCATAAAAATCCTAAATAGAATCCCATAATTGTGGCAATTACAAAATAGGCAGGAGATAAACAGTGTAAGACTCCAAAAATTACACTTGCCCAAAGAATCCCAATCTTTGGCTGAATGAATCCCCGAAACAGGAGCTCTTCAGCAATACCTGCTAGAGCAGAAATGAGAAAAATATCCAGGAGGTGTGTATTGGTAAAGAGTACCTTAATATCATTAATGATGATTTTTCTGAGAGAGCTAAATAGGTGAAGTTTTTCAGCCTTTTTTGTAAGGAGAAGAGCAAAGAGTGCTAGTGGGAAGAGTGCCCCAATGGTGCCCAATACCAAATCTCCCGTAATATCAACTGTCAGTGGGAGCAACCGAATGCCAAAGAGATGCGAAAGGATTATGGCCAAAAGGAGCACAAAACCCTCTGTGAGAACTATCAGTATTAATAGCCTCTTCCTCGAATATGCAATCATTAAATAACCCCTTTCAGGTCTGTCTCTCTTACAATAGTCACAAACAACATTACAATAACTCCTGGTAAAACAATTGATTATAAGACAAAAACATGGTAAAAGAAGAAAATTTATGTAAAGATTACTGCGTGTGGATAGCTTTTTCGGTGAGACTATTTCGTTTGAGCCGATCTTATTTCGAAACTTTTTTCAAGAAAGGAGGAGGGGATGAAAAGAAGAGGAGGAGTGTTGAGTGTTCTATCCGTGACAATTATTGCTCTCTTGGTAACTGGAATGAGTGAGAGGGTCTACTCGGCTCAGAAGATTTACGGCTTTAAATCTGCAGAGGTAGAGCTGAGGACAGTAGACCCGATGAGCAATGTGATCACGGAGATCGTACGTATTGATAAGTGGGGTGAGTATGAGGCACGCCACAGCTCCAGTACCATTAAGATGCTGGGTATTGAACAGAAACATGAGAGTATCACATATACCGATCGTAATGAAAATGTTGTCTACAATTATGATCCTAAGGCGAATCAGGCGACAAAAATAGATATTTCGGAAGTTTTAGAGGGCATGAATAAAGGGAACAAACAGTATGTGTATAGTGAGGAAGCACTTAAGAAGTGGGGTGGTAAAAAGGTTCGAGCAGAAGATTTTTTAGGATTTAAGTGTGATGTAATAGAGTTTGCCCAACTTTTTACTACCGTTTGGTTTCACAAAAAATTTCCGGTAAAATCGGAGACAAACATGGGAGCAATGAAGGTGAAGACCGAAGCGGTGCGCTTTGAGGAGGGTGTCTCATTTGCGGAAAAAGATATCAGATTACCAAAAGGGGTGAAAATAGTCGATGCTCCCGATATAGGAAATATTATGGGACAGATAAATGCACAGAAAAATATGGCTGAAAACCGGGAGGGTGATGAAGGGAGTGGCAGGCAGCCAAATAACGAGCTCGATCCAGGGGTAATGGCTGATGAAATGCCCGATATGGAAAAAGCTATGGAAGCTTTTGAGAGCATGAAAAAAATGTTTCAGAATCTGGATGAGTAATTGCAACTATTTGATAAGGTCCACACCTCTCCACGTCAGAATCCAACGGGAGTTATAGAGAACTGGTTCCGAAACCGAGCACAAGGTACGCAAATGGTAGCCAACTATGGGTGTTGGAGCGTCTCTCATTGCTGAATGTGGATAGACTAAATTGTTGATGCAATCTTGGCCGATGTTCTCTTCCCCATGTTACAGGTTAGGAAGAGAGCAATATCCATAATGGACCTTACTATATATGTAGGCTGGCATAAGCAGAGTCACTTATACCAGCCTCGGACTGTTTCCTCTTAACAGCAAACGAATAAAGGGCCAATTCCCACAATTTTTATCTCCACCAAAAGAGTGAGATCAGTCCTATGGGAAAGATACAAACACAGATTGCAATGATAATAATTCTCCGTAAGCTCATAAAACTACCCTCCTTTTTCTAAAAAGTTGCTCTAATTAAGAGTCTCCTAATGCACTATTCTGGCGCCCTAGGATACTCTTTGCATTTACTCATTCGGCTTAATAGCCCAAACGAGTTTTGGTACTTTTGATATCGATTCCTTTCCTCCAAATATTATACACATATTTTTTTTATTTTTGACATTAAATTGCTCAAGCATAGAAATTCCATTTATTGGCCTATTTCACTTTATCTTTCAATATATTAAGATGCATGGATTTCCCCTTTACGCTTGGTCGACTTTTTCGTTTTAAATGAGCTTACCCACTCTTCCAATTCTCGTGCAGCTATTCCACGCCCTCCAACGCCTATAGCGATTGCAACTGCTATTGCCAGTGCACCAAGGATGAGACCAAATGCTAAAACGATAATCTCGTTAGCCAGTCCCATTTGCCTTAAGGCGATGGCTCCAACCAAGACAATAGTTCCTATTTTTGCAACCATGGCCAGCAATTCTGCTTGAACAACACCAGTCTCTTTCACGGTCTTCGATATAAAATTTGCTAAAAAGAGCCCAATGGCAAATATAACGATACCAAAGGTGATATGACTGACAAAGACCGTGAGCTGTGATATCAGATCAGATAATTCATTAAACCCAAGCAGTCCGGTAGCTTCAATGACCGCAAAAAACATAATAATTACTAGTACCAAATATCCAGCCATGGATGATGGAGACTTTCCACCCTCGGTAGGCTCCGTTCTTAAGCCCAACCAAACAAAGAGAGAGTTGAAACCGACTCCGGAGAGCAGATCGGTAATCAAACTTGCTACAATACGTCCCACCATATAGCTAATTGCTAGTACAATACCAGCTGCGAAGATATTGGGGAGCGCCAAAAGGATTGAGTTCAACATATCGCTGGCAGGTCGCGCGACAGCCTCAATATTCAGGGCATTCAAAGCAGCTACTAAAACAGGTATTAAGATAAAAATATAGAGTATCATACCTATGGTCCCAGATAATCCCTGTTTTCCAAGGATATTCGTTATTCCCACCTTCTCAGGAAGTTTGTCCGTACCGATAGCAATTAGCAAATTTGTTACAACTTTCTGGATAATACGGGCAACAAACCAGCCAACTAGAAAGATGATAGCTGCTGATAATATATTAGGTAAAAATCCAAGAATCTTATCAAGCATTCCCTGGACAGGTTCAAGAATCCCTACAAGTTCAAGAGCACTTAAAATTGCGGGAAGGAAAAAAAGAAAAACCAGCCAATACACTGCATCTGAAAGAGACTTAGTAAGGGGAATAGCCTTCTCCTCCTCAAACCCGGCCTTCCCTCCAAAGTGTTCATCAATTTTTGTAGCACCGAGAAGTTTTGAAACGATCGCTCGAAGAACCGTAGCGACAATCCATGCAACCAGTAATAATCCGCCAGCACCTAACAGCTTAGGGGCATACTCAAACAGTTGGTTCAAAAAATTGTTGAGTGGTTCTGTAATTTGCGTTATACCAAGAGTCTGAAAGAATGCAACCAGAACGAAGATCATTATGAGGTAAAATACCCCTTTGGAAACTCCATTAGCTATATTGATGCCCTTCCCTCTCTCTTTTCCACCCAGCCACTCAGT
This sequence comes from Candidatus Scalinduaceae bacterium, assembly GCA_965222815.1. Taxonomy (GTDB): domain Bacteria; phylum Planctomycetota; class Brocadiia; order Brocadiales; family Scalinduaceae; genus SCAELEC01. Next base: position 1,856,667 of record CBDCUS010000013.1, on the reverse strand, counting down.
TAGCTTACTATCTAGCTTTGTTCGACGAAAAATTCCACGGATTATCTTTGATGCGATAAATGCGACAAACCACCCAATAATTAAGATAGCAATGGCGGCACCGATACTGGGGAGATAGCCACCTACCAAGTTAGTTATCGGATCAATTATTTTATTAATAATTTCTTGCATTTTTAACTCCTTTCAAAAAGATGACTCTTTTAAACAGGCTTGAGTAGCAGAGTGAAAATAGCATTTTTTTCAGACCCTGTATGTGATATCTATCACAATGGATAGAGAAACCTTATTTAGCGGTTGAAAAGAACTTTTTTTCATTATTTTAAAAAACAACGATTACTTTTTTCATAATAACGTTAATAGGTTAAACAACTCTTTTACTATGATTATTTATGCTCGTTGTTTTTATCATTAATATCTCATGCAGAAAATCTTTCACCAATTTTCTTTCTAAACTTTTGAAATGAGAAAATTTTTCGTACTCCAGAAGTGCGCGAAATAAAATATTTTTCCTTCAATTACTATACTTTACATAAGTGTTAATTTTAAAGATACTTACTAATTTCTAGCATTTGAGCAAGATAATTGGGTACATAAATTGCGTTCTTCCAAATACTCATAGAAATCCTCCGGGATTACACTGAAAATGGCTAGAATCTCACTACCGTGAATCTCGGTAATTATCGTTATTTTAGAGTCTTAAAGGGTAAGTAACGGTAGTTAATGGTGAATAAAAGACACTTAAATTTATACTGATAGAATGACCCATATGAAAAGGTTTTTTGAAAAACAGTGTGGACTTACGTATGTACGAAAGATAGGTGCTTAATTGACAAACGAAGATTTTGATCGACAAGTTCCTAAGAGTGGATTCGCGGGTTTAAAGGAGAACTTTAGGAATGACCTGATTTCAGGATTCCTGGTTTTCCTAATTGCACTCCCTCTCTGTCTGGGTATTTCCCTTGCATGTGGGTACCCAGCAATTGCGGGTATTTTTACCGCCATTATTGGTGCTATTCTCACTACTTTTCTCAGCGACTCAGAACTCACAATCAAGGGCCCAGCTGCCGGATTAATCGTAATTGCCATCGGGGCAATTACCGAATTTGGGTTTACCGCTGGCAAAGATCCCGCTGCTGACCTCCACGCATATCAACTCGTGTTGGGAATCGGTGTTGCCGCCGGATGTATTCAGATTTTATTCGGTCTGTTTCGTGTTGGCTCTTTAGGTGAGTTTTTTCCTCTCTCGGTGGTGCATGGGATGTTGGCCTCAATTGGCATAATTATTATTCTCAAACAGTTTCCCATTGCAATGGGTAGTCATGCCGAAGGCGAACCGTTGGAACTCCTTGTTTCTATTCCTGCAAAGATTATCCATATGAACCCGTGCATAGCTGCAATTGGTTTTGGCAGCCTATTCATTATGTTTGGCAAACCATTCATCAAAAACAGATACGTACAGATGGTACCTACTCCTATGTTAGTGTTGATGTTTGCCGTACCATTGGGGTTCTATTTTGGTATCGCTCACGAACACGTGTACTCTTTTGAAGGGCACGAATACAAGCTGGGTAAAGAGTACCTGGTGAACGTTCCGAACAATATGTTCACGGCTATTACCCATCCAGATTTTTCGTCACTCCAGACTTTCGCTGGGTGGAAGTGGGTGATCATGTTCACCCTAATTGGCAGCCTTGAGTCTCTACTCAGCGCAACTGCTGTTGATACCATAGATCCATGGAAAAGAAAAACCAACCTTGATCGAGACCTGTTTGCCGTTGGCATTGCAAATACTACTTGTGCCTTTGTTGGAGGCCTTCCCATGATCTCTGAGATTGTTCGCAGCAAGGCAAACATTGACAATGGTGCGAGGACCCGTTTTGCGGATATGTACCATGGGCTATTTTTGCTCATTTTTGTTGCATTGGTACCCTTTTTACTCAATCAGATTCCACTTGCCGCCCTGGCTGCAATGCTTGTCTACACCGGTTTTCAATTGACTGCGCCCCGCGAATATTCTGATGTGTTAAAGATAGGAAAGGAGCAATTGATCATTTTCGTTGTCACCATTATAGCCGTATTGGCAACCGACTTGATTATTGGAATTGCTATCGGTATTATAGTCAATTTTGGCACACATATAATTAATGGGGCATCAATGCGCTCCCTCTTTATTCCGAATATTGGTGTCAGCAATTTAGATAAAAAGACCTGCACTATAAGAGCCAGAGAGTCGGTTGCTTTCAGTAATTGGATCCCATTCAAGAGGCAAATAGAACGGTATGGATTATTTCAAAATAAAAACGTAATAGTAGAGTTGTCAGAAACCAGTATGGTAGATCACAGTGTGATGGAGAAGCTTCACGAAATGGAAGAGATGTTCAAGCAAAACAATCTCACACTTGAAGTTATTGGATTAGAGAGTCACAGTGCGATGTCTGCTCATCCTCTCTCTACACGCAAGCGGGGATTTCTGAAGGTAAAGCGCATCCTTGTTTTTGCAAATTCAGAGCTACAAGCCATTCTTGAACATGAATTGATCTACCACGGGGTAAATGATTTTACGATCATTGGGTGCGGAGGTGTTGGAGCTGTATCAAGTAAACGATTGCGTTTAGAAATCTTGACAGAACCGACTAATGTCGAGCATCTTTTGGATTTTCTTCGCGGTGAGATATTGCCGAAATACGGAGTAAAACATAAAGTTAAAGCATATGTTGAGAATATAGAGGAAATCCTACCTAGTGAATCGAGCGTTATTGAGCTAAGCCACAAACCATCTTCCAAAAAATAGGAAAGCATCTTCCCCCCGTAGGAGTAGTCTCCCTACACCTAAATGCAATAATTGGGTAGGGGCTGCTCCTGCAAATTTTCCGGAATTCAAGCTTTTGGATGAAAGGATGAAAATTTTCCTGCAGATAAAACTTCAAGGTCTGGTAAGCAACGAAAGAGGTAATTGACTCAATTTTTTTTTCGTATCTGAAAGAGTCTAAATTAAAAAAAAACTACAGTGTTAACTTGAAAATTTTCCCAAGATAATACTTATATTATGCCCCCCAAAACCAAAAGAGTTAGACATGATATACTCGACCTCCTTCTCTTTCGCCACATTTGGAACGAAATCTAAACCGCAACATGAAGGATCAGGTTTTTCATAATTGATCGTTGGCGGGATAATGCCGTTTTCAATTACCAGAGCAGATATCAATGTTTCGGTACCCCCTGCAGCTCCCAATTGGTGGCCGAGCATTGATTTTGTAGAACTCACGGAGAGGTTTTTTGCAGAATCACCAAAAACCCTCTTGATAGCATCGACTTCGATCTCGTCTCCCATCGGCGTAGAGGTCGCGTGAGCGTTAATATAAGATATCTGATCTGCGTTTAGTTGTGCATCATTTAAGGCATTTTGCATCGCTATATAGGCACCATTCCCCTTTGGGTGTGGTGCTGCGATGTGATATGCATCATCACTCATAGCGTATCCAAGCATCTCAGCATAAATATGAGCATTTCTCTTTTTTGCAAATTCGAGATCTTCTAGTACAATGATGCCAGAACCTTCTGATATTACAAACCCGTCTCTCTCCTTATCAAATGGTCTGCTTGCCTTCTGCGGTGTGCCGTTTTGTTTGGATAGTGCCTTCATATTTTGAAAGGCACTCATACAGAGAGGGGTGATGGTTGCTTCAGTACCACCTGTGATCATAACATCTGTTATTCCACTTTTGATCGATCGGAAAGCTTCAGCTATTGCGTGGGTTCCGGAAGCGCATGCAGTGATAATGGAAAAGTTGGTAGCACGAATATCGAACAGTATCGCTATCTGGCCAGGAGCAGCGTTTGCCATGAGCTTGGGAATCATGAAAGGGGAGACACGAGAAGGTCCTTTAGATAGGAGAACCTTGTGTTGTGTCTCTATTTCTAGTATTCCTCCTATCCCTGTGCCAATAATAGTACCTGCTCTGTTACGATCTGCCTTATCAAAATCAATTCCAGAGTCCTTAACAGCAAGGATTGCTGCTGCACCTGCAAATTGAGCAAACCTATCCAATCTTCGCTCTTGTTTAATGTTAAACCATTGGCTTGGGTCAAAATCCTTTATCTCACCAGCAATGCGAACTTCATGTTGCGATGTATCAAAAGCTGTTACGTCACCAATTCCACTTTTACCATTACATAGAGCAGACCAGAGCTCTTTCTTATCTTGACCTAAAGGGGTTATCGCGCCAAGACCTGTTATTACTACGCGACGTGCCATTTCCGTTATTTGTGCTCCTCAATATATTTGACTGCATCCCCTACCGTCTGAATCTTTTCCGCTTCTTCATCAGGGATATTAATGTTGAATGCATCCTCGAACTCCATAACAAGCTCTACGGTATCAAGAGAATCAGCACCTAAATCGTTGACAAAGGATGTTTCCAGAGTTACTTGCTCTTTGCTTATATCCATCTGTTTCGTAATAATCTCTTTTACTCTCTCTTCTATTGAACCTTCCTGTGTGGACAAGGTTATCCCTCCTTTAAGTCAAATTTTTCTGAAGTTCAACTGTAACCATAAAATACAACTTTCGAAATCTTCGTTCCTTTAATTTCTTGTGTTAATGTGGCGTCACATATTTCCAAAACAGGAAACAGACATAAAGCATGATAGATAATGATGCTCATGTGTGCAAAAAGTAGATCAAGTTACCACTTAATGATAGAAGAACTCCACGTTAACCCACCACCAAAAGCTACTAAAAGTACCGTATTGCCAGGTTTAAGTACATTATTTTTATCTATTTCATCTATTGCGATTGGAATTGATGCAGATGAAGTATTACCAAACCTATCAATATTTACATAAGCCTTGTCCTTTGGCAAATTAAGCTTTTCCATTGCTGCTTCAATGATCCTAATATTACTTTGATGAGGAATTATCAGATCTATATCATTCATGGTAAGATTGTTATCTTGAACTGACTTTAAGATTACCTCTACCATGTTATTAACGGCAAGCTTAAACAGCCATTTTCCCTTAAGTTTAATATAGTGGGAACGGGAATCAACTGTCTCATGTGATGCGGGCAATCGCGATCCACCTGCGGGAAGCATTAATAGATCTGCCTGGCTTCCATCCGCACCTAAAAGAGTTGTAATGATTTCTCGTTCACCTCTACTTTTTTGAACGACTGCAGCACCGGCACCATCACCAAAAAGAACACAAGTGCTCCTGTCCGTATAGTCGGTAACCTTCGACAGGCACTCAGCACCAACAACCAGAACCGTTTCTCTCGTGCCAGAAATGACGAAATTCTTTGCAATTGAAAGTGCATATATGAACCCAGCACAAGCGGCCAATATGTCGAAGGCCCCAGCCTTCAACGCACCGATTTTTTCTTGTACAAAACAAGAGGTGGACGGAAACAGACAATCAGGCGTAATTGTGGATGTAACGATAAGGTCTAATTCAGAAGGTGATACTTTTGCATCTTCGAGAGCGCGTAGAGATGCCTCAACAGCTAAGTCCGAGGTCGCAGTTCCATTCTCTACAATACGTCTCTCTTTAATCCCCGTACGTTTAGTGATCCACTCATCACTCGTATCAACCATCTTAAGCAGATCATCATTGGAGAGGATTTTTTCGGGCAAGAAAGATCCTATCCCGATGATTGCTGCATTACATACTTTTCCCATTAACCATCCTAATTAAAATTAGGTAAATATCTTACGTTGCAGTTACCAGAGAAGAAGAGGAGTTTTTTAGTTCAGAAATAATATGCTTGTTTACTTGGTATTTTCTAAACTGTATCGCTTCTCTTATTGCGTTTTGAATTGCCTTTGAATCTGATCTCCCATGCGAAATAACACATATCCCATCGACACCAAGGAGCGGTACACCACCATATTCAGAATAGTCCATGCTACTGACAAGATGTTTTAGTGCCGGTTTGCAGAGCCACACACCAAATTTAGATAAAAGGCGTTTTTTTGCTTCGGACACGAGAGCGGTTAAGAGACTAATAGAAAGACCTTCTGCAAATTTTAACAGCACATTGCCGATAAAACCTTCGCAAACCACTATATCATAATTCCCATCAAAAACATCGCGCCCTTCAGCATTTCCAACAAAATTTAAATGGGAACTTGAAAGGAGGGAATACGTCTCCTTAACAAGATCATTACCTTTCGCATCTTCCTCACCTATATTTAAAAGGCCAACTTTTGGTTTTTTGATATTTAAAATACATTTGCAAAAAACCGAAGCCATTATTGCATTCTGTAAAAGATGTATTGGTTTGCATTTTATGTTTGCACCAGCATCAATTACGAGACAAACACCATGAAGAGTCGGAATTGTAACAGCTATTCCAGGTCGCTTCACTCCCTCCAAAGTGCGTAAAAACATAGCAGCTGCCGCTACCGTTGCACCAGTATTGCCCGCACTTACTATTGCGTCAGCCTTATTCTTTGCCACAAGCTCAACACTTCTCGTTATTGAGGAGTCAATCTTTTTCCGCAAAGCAACAGTTGCAGATTCGTTCATGCCAACCACTTGTGAAGTGTGCACAACGGAAATATTGCTTGAATATGAATCGGCCTTGCTTAGCTCATCACGGATTTGGTCACTATCACCTACCAGCACAATCTCATGATCAGAAAATTTATTGGCAGCATTTACAGCTCCCTGTACAATCGCGGAAGGGGCTGCATCACCACCCATGGCATCAACAGCAATACGCATGATCAAACTCTCTCTATAGCAATCACTTGACGACCGCGGTAATAGCCACAATTATGGCAGACTGTATGTGGCAATTTTATCTGTTTACAATTTGGACAAATAAATTTGTTTGTTTGATAGCCAGAAGCCTTTTTTGTAGACTCAAAGTTTGGAATATTTGGAGGCGTCAGCGCATCATGTGCACGCCTTTTTCGTGTTCTCGTATGAGAATGTTTCCTTTTCGGATTAGCCATTTTGTCTTACTCGTGTATTGGGACTCACAAACAAAAAGGGAAGAAAAAGAAAGAAAGGGGAATTATTAGGAATTATCTCCATAATTACTGAGCCTCTCATGCTTTCTTATTCTTCCCTTTTTCTACCTATCCCTTTAAATATTAGAAAGTTACATGTGCCTCAGAAAAATCATATTGTATATTTGTCCCCTATTCTTGTCAAGCAAAAAACAAGAGAACCTTCATCGGTTCTCTTTAATTGCATTGCACAAAAACCTAAACGCATAATCAAAAGCCTCATTTACCTTATTAGGGAATCTGCCACCAGCTTGTGCCATATCCGCTTTTCCACCTCCACCCCCTCCAACAATTTTTGCAACCTCTTTGGCGAGATTGCCAGCATGCAGACCTGATTTTACCAAATCATTGCTGAAGGCTGTCACCATGGTGACCTGTCCATCATCGACGGCTCCTAAAACTATTGCTACTGAATTGACGTTTTTCCTCAATACATCAGCAATTTTTCTTAAGTCTCCCTTATCACTACCCTCCACTATTTCTGTTACGATAGTTACATTCCCAACCTTCTTGGCATTTGCAATAATATTTGCAATGTTTTCCTGAGAACTTTGCCTTTTTGCCTTTTGCACCTCCTTTTTTAACTCTTTTATCTTTTGTATCAGCTCTTCGGCACGTTCAATAACAGAATTTTCATGGGAATCGAGAATACTACAGAGCGTTCCCAGAGTCTCCTCTTTCTCTCTTGTTCTCTTCATTGCATCTTGGCCTGTAACGGCTTCTATTCTCCGAATACCCGCAGCAACAGAAGATTCATGCGTAATCTTAAATAGGCCAATTTCACCCGTTGAAACTACATGGGTGCCTCCGCAGAGCTCCCGACTAAATCCTCCAATATCGACAACTCTCACATTTTCACGGTATTTTTCACCAAATAAAGCAACAGCTCCTATCGCTTTTGCATCGTTTAAGGCCATCTCTTGAATAGTAACATGCCAATTTTCCATAATCTTTTCATTCATCAACTCTTCAATTCTCGCAAGTTCATCTTTTGTGACACCGGTAAAATGGTGAAAGTCGAAGCGAAACCTGTGGGCAGCAACGAGAGATCCAGATTGTTCAGCATGTTCTCCTATCACCTTCTGTAGGACATGATGAAGTAGGTGTGTGGCCGAGTGATTACGTTTTATTGCAACTCTGCGCCCTTTGTCAATCTTTGAAACAACTTTTTCATGTACCGCAATCTTACCATTTACAACTCTGCCAATATGTACGATAATATCATTAATGATCTTGGTATCCTTAATCTCAATCTCTGCCTCTTTTGTCTGTATGGTACCCGTATCCCCGATTTGTCCTCCAGACTCTCCATAGAAAGGGGTTTTGTCCAGTACAATGTGCACATCTTGACCGGTTTCAGCAGAGGGAACCAAATGATCATCAACTATCAATCCTATCACTTTTCCTTCAGCTTCATGATCGTTATAACCAAGAAAAAGCGTCTCGCTGCTCTGTTCCTTAATTCTATCCAACGGCCCTTCGTCAAAAATGTTCCCCTTCATACTTGACGACTCCTTTGCTCTCTGCCGCTGCAAGTCCATCTCTTTTTCAAAACCATCCCTGTCTATCTTCAGGTTTTTTTCACGCAAGATTGATTCTGTCATTTCAAAGGGGAAGCCATACGTGTCGTACAGAAGGAAAGCGTCTGATCCTGTTAACTCTTTTTGCCCATTTTTGTGGAGATTTTCCATAAGTTCTCTCAATCTTTTGCTCCCCAAATAGAGAGTTTCGTGAAATCGCTCTTCCTCGTTCTTAATTATTCTTGCGATATTCTCCTGGCGATTCTTGATATCAGGGTACTGGGTATGCATCACGTCAGCCACAACTGGAACAAGCTTGTAAAGAAAACTCTCTTCCTTTCCTAAATTAAGGCCATCACGAACAGCTTTTCGGAGCAGCCTTCTTTCAATATACCCTCTTCCTTCGTTACTCGGGAGGACACCATCAGCAATACAAAAAATGATAGCCCTTATGTGGTCGGCTATCTTGTTCATCATTTTACTCTGTTCTGTTTGCCCGTCATAGGGAAGATCAACACACTCAGAAATATCCCGAATAATTGGTTGAAAGATATCAATGCCAAAATTCGTATCGGTTCCTTGCATTACGCTGGCCATTCTTTCTAAGCCCATGCCCGTATCAACATTTTTATTTGGTAAAGGATCGAGGATACCAGTCTCTTTTCTATCAAACTGCGTAAAGACAAGATTCCAAATTTCAACGAAACGTTCGCAGTCACAATCAGGAGCACACTCCTTCCGTTTACATCCGATTTCTCGACCTCGGTCGTAATAGATTTCTGAGCAAGGACCGCAAGGGCCGTTTGGCCCTTGAGAAGGTGCACTGGCAGGCCAAAAATTGTCTTTCTCATCGAACCGATATATTTTGTCTTTTGGAACACCGATCTTCTCTGACCAAATGTTATACGATTCATCATCGTCAATAAAGACACTTACTACCAACTTTTCAATCGGAATTTTCATCTCGTGAAGCATAAATTCCCATGCGAGCTCAATCGCCTCGCTCTTAAAATAATCTCCAAAAGAGAAGTTTCCCAACATTTCAAAAAAGGTGTGATGCCTTGGCGTCCTGCCTACATTCTCAATATCACCAGTCCTGAGACATTTTTGACATGTTGTAGCCCTTTTAATGTTGAGTTTTCCCTTTCCCAAAAACATATCTTTAAACTGGTTCATCCCTGCACCGGTAAATAAGAGGGTAGGATCATCTTCCGGGACGAGCGAATCACTGGGAAGTATTGCATGCCCTTTTCTTTCAAAAAAACTCAAATATCTTTGCCGAATCTCATTCGTCTGCATCAAGAAACCTTAAAAACCTCTTCTTTACAAAAAAGATGTACTACGATTAGTGATATTTGCTTATTTTCGCTGTACCAATTTGGTACTTGAATTTGAATCCTGTGTCTGAACTAAATATGTAGCGTATTCTACTGAGGACAAAGACGAAATCAAGGTAAATATTTCCATGAATTTTCGTAGTTCGTGCTTCGATATACTAGTTTAGAATTGACAACATCAAACCTTTGGATATAATTTAAATCTTACCCCTAATAGCACTATTTCCAGGATTTAGGTCCCGTATCACATGATACATAGGTGCTCTATGAATCATTAATACCGTACAGAAAATGGGACTCAAGATCACAGAATATTACCCGGTAGTGTAATGGCAACACTAGAGATTTTGATTCTCTCATTGGAGGTTCGAGTCCTCCCCGGGTAACCAAGCTAGATCTTTGATGCGGATGGGTTATTATATTGGGATTGGGGTTGATATCGTGAGTAAAAACTTGTGGAACTGTCTGTGATGTAGGTACTCTTTTGTTTCATTTGGCTAATGCGTAATACAAAAGAGAGAACAAACTTTCTTACCGTCAACTTAAACTGTGTTTCCTGGAATTGATAGACCAAATCTTAAGTCAGAGAGTTATAGACAAAAACCGTTAAACATCTGAAATGGTATTTTACGAAACGGGCCTTTCCCATGACATTTTTTCGCTTTTATATGTTCGCTAATTATGTTATAAGGATACCAAAGTATATTTTTCAGGAACGCAAAGGAAACCTGATTTGGTGTATTTTTCCCACTGTTTTTGTAATAATTCCCGCATGTGTATGTAAAACGAGGAAAGTAAAACAATGAACATACTATTTCTATACCCAGAGTTTCCCGATACATTTTGGAGTTTCAAACACGCCCTCAAGTTTACCCGAAAAAAGGCTTCCTTCCCTCCATTGGGATTGCTGACTGTTGCTGCAATGCTTCCGTCAAGTTGGTCAAAACGTCTTATTGATGTCAACGTTTCGAAGCTTATGGATCAAGATCTTGCATGGGCGGATTATGTCTTTATTGGGAGTATGGTCATACAACGAACTTCGGCCCGCCAATTAATTGAAAGGTGCAAAAAAGCGGGTGTTACGGTGGTTGCCGGAGGACCACTATTTACGAGTGAACATAACCAATTTGAGGACGTTGATCACTTTATCCTCAATGAAGCAGAGTTGACACTTCCAGGGTTTCTGGAAGACTTGGAAAATGGTTGTCCTAAACGGATTTATACGACGACCCAATATCCTGACATTCGTGAAACACCTGCTCCTCAATGGGATCTGATTGATATGAAACGGTACGCATCATTGAGTATACAGTATACGCGGGGTTGCCCCTACCAATGTGAATTTTGCGATGTAACTGCCCTCTTTGGACAACGAACACGCACAAAAACTGTTGAACAAATTATCAACGAGTTAAATAGTTTTTATGATCTGGGGTGGCGTGGCCCAGTCTTCTTTGTTGATGACAATCTCATTGGAAACAAAAGGGCCCTCAAGAAGGAGCTGTTACCTGCACTGATTAAGTGGCAAGCAGAACACGTTCCTCTGCCCTTTCATACAGAGGTCTCAATCAATCTAGCTGATGACGAACCGCTGATGCAGATGATGTCCGATGCGGGTTTTGACGCGGTTTTTGTGGGAATAGAAACCCCTGATACAGATAGTTTGGTTGAGTGTGGCAAAAAACAGAATAATAACCGTGAACTCGTTAAAGACGTACAACGGATTCAGCGAGCGGGCTTACAGGTACAGGCAGGTTTCATTGTCGGTTTTGACAGCGATACACCTTCCATCTTTCAACGTCAAATTGATTTTATCCAGAAGAGCGGTGTCGTAATGGCCATGATTGGCCTCCTGCAAGCACCATATGGTACAAAACTCTACGACCGTTTAAAGAAGGAGGGACGTCTGCTTGGGCGGATGTCAGGTGATAACATTGATGGAACTACAAACATTATCCCTAACAAAATGGATATTGATACCTGCAGAGATGGCTATAAGAGTATCTTAAGACACATCTATTCTCCCGAAAACTACTACCAGCGAGTAAAAACATTCTTGAGAGAGTACAAGGCACCGAAGATTAAGGTTAAAGTAGAGCTAGATCATATCCTAGGCTTGGTTCGTTCTTTCTTTCATCTTGGAATCATCGGCAAGGAACGTGTACAATTTTGGGATCTTCTGTTATGGACGTTTATTCATCATAGAAAACTGTTTCCCCTGTCGGTAAGGCTTGCCATTTACGGTTACCATTTTCGCAAGGTGAGCGAACTGCATGTCATGTAACCAACCGGTTGAACGAAAACTGACCACCTACTGCGTTGCTGTAGAAATTTCGCAATCCTCACGTACTTGAGTACGCTCCGGTTACAAAATATCTACGCGCCTTTAATACCCATCACAAATTGATTTTTAGTTTTCAGAACCCTATTTCACGCAAACTCCTGCCCAGAAATTCCAAAAATCATTTTGTAATGGGTATATCTGGTCAGTTTTCGTTCAACCGCTATTTAACTACACTTCAGATGAGAAATCAAGTGGACTCTTTGCCTCTTTTACTGTCTGACTCTTTATCGTATGGGTATAAATCATTGTAGTCCTGACATCGCTATGCCCCAGCAGTTCCTGAATAGTACGTATGTCATAGTTGGCTTTCAACAGATGAGAGGCGAAGCTATGGCGAAACGTATGGCAAGAAGCGCGCTTACATATCTTTGACTTACCAACAGCACGTTTTATGGCTTTCTGCACATGAGATTCATGCAGATGATACCGTCGATATTCACCTGTCTCCGGAACTAAGGTTAATGTCTTTGCAGGGAAAAACCACTGCCAAACCAACTCTTTAGCACAATTCTTGTACTTCTTATCCAACATGTCAATCAGGAAAGCACCGGAATAATTTGCATCCAGGTCTATTTGATGGAGATTTTTTACCCGCTTCATATGTGCTTTCAGCTCCGGCAGGATTGCCTCCGGCAGAGGAACCGTTCTATCCTTTTTTCCCTTGCCGTCATGTACAGTTAATATACATGCATCAAAATTAAAATTGTTAACACGGAGGTTAACGCATTCAAACAATCTCAATCCACATCCATACAAAAGCTTGGCGACTAAATCATACGGATATAAAAGATTTTCAAAAATTGCATCTATCTCTTCCCGTGATAAAACAACGGGTATATAACGTTTTCTCTTAGCCCTTGGAGTATCCTTTAAATTCTCAAAATCCTTTTTGATGACATGCCGGTAAAAAAACAAAAGGGCGTTAAAAGCCTGATTTTGGGTTGAGGCGGATACCTTCCGCTTAATAGCCAGAAAAGTTAAAAACTCTTTTACGTCGTTTGAAGACAATAACAACGTATCTTTGCATCGTGTAAAGGCCTGAAATTTCTTGACCCACAGAGTATACGTCTTCAGTGTTTTGGGTGAATAGTGTCGTATCTTGATTTCTGAAGTAAGATTATCAAGAGCTGATTGCCATGCCTGACTTTCGCCTGACAATTTTTCTTTTTCTGAAGCATTTTGTTCACTCTGAAACCCACCCGACCTTATCTTCTGATCAGGTATCGTTCTGGTAGGAGCTATTTTGTAATATAAAGATATTGCATGAGAAGCCTGCTTTTGCTGCTCCCTTGTCTGGCGTTTTTCCCCCAACTTTCTCAAAAAGTTCTGTAGGCTTTCTGGATGAATGCTTTCGAAATTATACTTTATGCAAAAATCAAGATAATATCGTAACCATTTTCTATAATGGTTCTGATACTCTTTGGGAATCCTGTTTTTGGCCAAAGCAGAATTAAAACAAACAGAAATTTCAGATGGAATACTTATCATTGATGAATAGCATTACAAAAAGATACTATACGGTTAGATAAGTATAAGAAAATACTTGTAAAAAGTCAAATATTTTGTAATATTCGTGACTATACGGAAACTATAGAATAACTTGTTAGGCATAAAATCAGAGAGCATAGCATGGAAAATAAATTTAACAGATTCTTTGTGTGCTTCCTTGATGTACGGAAATTAGGGTCTTGATATTTGTAGCAACATTAAAGACTTTTTGCTTTCATTGTTACTACAATTTTTTCTAAATCATACTTATTTCTGATTTACCAAAACTAATTAACCATTTGTTGGGAGGTGGAAAATGAGTAACGAGACAGATAACCAATGCGATGATTGTAATGGTACTGGAGAAATAACTTTTTTTGGTAATAACGGGGATACTTGCCCTAGGTGTAAAGGATGGGGTGGATATAATGGGGCAATTGCTGGATCTGGAGGTGCTTCAGAACATGAAATGATCAGTGTAAATTGTGAGGTTTGCAACAACACTGGCTATGCAACTGGTGAAACTGTAAGCGATAATTGCACTTCTTGCAACGGTACAGGAGTAAAAATAAAATATTTTTCATAATAATTTCAATCAAAGAACAATAGAAGTAGCAATGATTAAATGCCTAACGAGTAACTGGAGTTGACGCCTTTATCACGTGCGGTTTCTACGTTGTCAGATTCTTTTCTTATTTTATTTATGTTGTTTGTTTTATTTGCTATACGGCGCACCTCACTTTAGTCGTTATATGTCTCAACAATACGTATAAAAGATGATTAAACCGGATTCCGTTCTAAGACGTCTCCCCCATGGTTTGAGCCGAAAGCAAATAGTGTTTTTAGACGCTTTGCGACTTTCTGCAGAAATGGCTGGACAAGCATATTCCGATCTTATTAGTGAGCTACATTTACTCTCAAAAGATAAGGAGGCTGACCAACCAAGAGAATTCGTCAAAACAATACGACACACCTGGACATTTATTGACGCTGTTCATAGATTTAGGTCTGTACTTCGCATGGCGCCTGGTATTAAACACAATCATGTCTACAAACTTTTTATTCGTCGTACTGAAGTGGTTACAGATATGCGTAATTCTGCTCAACACCTCGATCAGGAATTAGCTGGTATTGCGAAAAAAACCAAGGTGCTTATGGAACTCTAAGTTGGGTTGTCGGTGCAGGAGAGGAGCATGTCACTAAGCCAATGATGTTGAATCTTGGAACAGCCTATGGCCGGGTTGTAGGACCTGTGGTAGATCTACTAGAGCGATTACCTGACGGAGAAATCCATCGAGTTCGACTTGAGTTGGCTAATCGTTTGCTAATGCTGTCAGATGTTATTCAGCATCTATCTGAAATGCTTCATAGCTTGGAAGTACCACTAGAGAAGTTTGCTGAGGGTAAGGAGAGATTCGGCTCAGATCAATTTATGAACTTTAAATTGTCACCTGTTAATGATAAAGGCATCTAACAATACAAAAACAGCCAAAAGATAGAGTTTTAATCAAATTATTAAAAAAAGAAAATCCTTGGAAATTCCAAGAATAAGATGGTTAAGATTAAAACATATAACAAACGCATGAAGCCAACCACCTGATTATTTGCGATTTAATATTTTTTGAGACTGCAGCTCAAAGCCTCTCATGAAGCATACGACAGGTGGTGGTTACTTATGCGGAACGTTACAAGGAGAAGTATCATGAAATAGTGGTCAGACTCACCATGACTGAAAAAGACAAATATATTGATGTCTAACAAAGCTAAAATGTTGAGAACGGATCAAGTTGTAAAACACCTCCCAAAAAAACCAGTGGTCAAAATTGAAGGGGTGGGGGACAACTGATTAGATCATTTAGAATTACAGGAATTTTTTCAAAATAATTTATCATGGAACTAGCAAATAGTGGTGTAGTATCATTTTTTTCTTCTCATTTCATAGGCTTTGTAGTGGGAGTAATCGCAAGCCTTGTAGCATCGCTTATATTTCAAAAGTGGAGAACAACGAAACGTTGGAAAATTTATCATTCTCTTCAAGGTGTGTGGATCGAAGCAAATAGCTTGCTAAAAGACCGTCCGTTCTCTATCTGCGAATTCACTCTCTTACCCAATGGAAAACTCCAGTTCAAAGGTCAAAGCTTCGACAATAATGGAAACGAGTATTATGATTGGTGGTCAATTGTTATGCATGTCGATGATAGAAAACATAGAATTTCATATATTTACGAAACTCAAAATGTTAATGAACTCATTAAGGATGAAGGTTTTGGTTGCATCTTTCTCCACCAAAAAAATCAAAATGGAAGCTGGAAAGTGAAAAGTGGGTATTTCCAAGATCTATCAGAAGCAAAGGCTCGTAACACTCGCATGGTAAGATTTGAAACTGTCTCGAAAATTTTCAAACGCAGCCTACGCTCTTCAAGCATTCAGGACCGCCGTATAATAATAAAAAAATTGTTAAAAGAAATCAACACACAGACTGTAAAAACTCTTTTTGGATGGTAAAGATTTAACACTAAAGGACAAATTTATGGATGAATTTTTAGAGATTGCTATCGAGGAAGCGAAAATTGGGTTAAGAGAAGGCGGGATTCCTATCGGTTCTGTGTTGGTAATCGAAGGCCGTGTTGTTAGCCGAGGGCACAACAAAAGGGTACAGCAAGATAGTGCAATCCTGCATGCGGAGATGGATTGTCTGGAAAATGCGGGCCGCCTCAAAGCAAAAGACTTTGCACGCGCTACTATTTATTCCACGTTATCTCCCTGCGATATGTGTAGCGGTGCCTCTTTACTATACAAAATACCAAGAATCGTTGTTGGGGAAAATATCACTTTTCGAGGCCCTGAAGCCTATCTTCGGTCTCGGGGGATTTTAGTTAATGTTGTTAACAGCAAAGAATGCATTGATTTAATGCAACAATTTATTGTGGAAAATCCAAAACTCTGGCATGAAGACATAGGTGAACCAAGTCACTAACCAAAGATTGCACCATATGTTATGTTAAAAATGGAGCATTTAAAAGAAACTGACAAAAAGATCGAAATTCTTCTACACTTCGAAAAATCTTTCCGCGAAGATTGGCGATTTTTACATCGTACAAGAGTACTAGTTAGCGGTGCCTTCTTGGCTTTTTTGACATCATTTATAGGATGGATTATAACAAAATATGGAGGAAAGACAGTTGATATTACTCTTAAATTAAAGCTAGCAATTATACTATTTGTGTTTGTTGGATTTGCATCTATCACACTAGGTTGGTTTGCATCCAGTTTGAATGTATTAAAACAATTTCTAGTAAGGATAGAAGAATCTCTTGGTCTTTTTGAAAAAAACGTTTATTTACACAAAGAAACACTTTTACCAGAACCAGAAAAATTGTGGGGACAAAGAGGGTTCTGGGTATGGGGTAAGTCAGTATTTGGTTGTGTATTAGTAGGTATTATTATCATCTCGCTGCTTTTTATCATGCTGTAGCCAAGTTTGATGGGTAGTGCTCACCATAAAAAGTAAGAGAGGGCTTATTTCTTGGTGCATTGGCCAAGTTCGGACAACACTCCCAACCACCCAAGAAAGCCAGTGGTCAAAATGAAGGGGTGGGGAGTAGGTGAAAAGGTTTTTTGTTATTCAGAAATTGTTCAAAACTTTGTCATGATATTGGAAATATACAGACGCCGCATATTTACAATTTCATAGTGATTGTATTTTTAACTCTATGGATAGAACCCCCGAATCTAATGGAGAGCTGATATGAACGATCAAAATAGTCTTCACCTTAACAGACTTAACGACAGCCGTGATGCCATAAAAGTCTTTCGCGACAACATAGTCAACGCCTTTGATTCCGACTTTCGATCATGGAGGGAACGCACCCGCCAAAGTCTTAGCGAACTATTTGGTAAAGACCACAACTATGTACGCCGCTTTTCGTCTCTCCAGTTCTGGCAAGTGCGAGTTAAAGTTATCAAGCATCGCGGTAGTAGTCAAGAGTGGTCTCGGCAAGATCAAGCCATTCTTGAGAATGATCTCGACTGTGCTAATGTTATCCTTAAAGATGCTTTAGAAGAATTTCCTGTTCTTCCCATTCAAGTGGGACCTACTGAAACCAGTATACCATCCACGCGGCCCCCAATCATTGTGAATGTTACCAACGTGCTATCTCAAACTACACATGTTGAACTGAGCCAAGTTCTCTCTAATCTAGACTCGCTCGGCCTATCACCAGATCAACTTTCCCAGGCGAAGACATATGCCCAAGAACTAGCAAAAGAATCCCAAGGGGAGCAACGTTGGCCGATCCTTGCAAAACCACTTGAAGCACTCAAGTCGATGGGTAAGTCCGTTTATGAGAACATTGCACTTCCATTGCTTTTAGAAATGCTCAAAAAGCAAACGGGTGGTTGAGCCCATATCCAGGCAATCCAACAGACCGCTATCCATGGCGGTTGACTGGCCGTTAACTTTAAAAACAAATTAACACATAAAAATTAAAACAAAATGTCTCTACGTAAAATAGGAAAACAGCTGGTTTGCAGACTTTTACACCAACGGAAAGAGCACACCCAAGAAAAGCAGTGGTCAAAATTGAAGGGTTTTTGGACATCAAAGTGTCTGTGAATTTAACTGTAGAAACTAAGAATATTTAAAAATAACATGAAACAATAAATTTAACCTTTTATCGAATCTTATTTGGAGTAGACACTGTGTTTGAAAAAAAATGGTATACTTTTAAGCCAATAAGTTATGTTGGCATGGCTCTTATGTTGTTTGGTATTTTTGGAGACGATTTCCTCAATACCAATTCATTTTCCATAGGAGTAATTTGTATGCTTATGATGATAATAGGATTCGCTCTTATTATTAAGGGGAGGAAAGAACACGGTTTATAGGTATAAGAGAATTATGAAACGGATCAAATCTCATCCTAACTTCAATGATGTGTGGTCAAAATTAAAGGAGTGGGGAGTATGCGGTATCTGTATATTTAACTGTTATAAAAGTTTAAATTATGGTGAAAGAAACAAAAAGATATTATTTTGTGGATGAAGCCGGAGATTTGACTTTATTCAACAAAAGAGGAAGAGTGTTGATCGGGCAGGAGGGTTGTTCCAGTTATTTTATATTGGGACTTGTTCATATTGTAGAACCTCATGAAGTAAGAAATAAGCTCGACAACTTAAGAGAACAAATATTGTCGGATCCTTACCTTAAAGATATCCCTTCCGTTCACTCAAAAACAAAGTTGTCATTTCATGCAAAAGACGATTGCCCAGAGGTTCGAAGGGAAGTTTATAAATTAATCTCTTCCTTGGATATAAAAGTCTACTGTATAGTCAGAAGGAAAATGAGCATTCTAGAAGATGTTAAAAAGCAAAACCAACGTGATAAAACTTGGAGATATAGTCAAAACAAAATATATGACTCTTGTGTAAAGAGGGTTTTTAAGGACCGGTTACATTCGGCTGAAGAGAATCATGTTACATTTGCCAGAAGAGGAAAATCTGATAGAAACAAAACGCTTTTTAATGAGCTATTAAAGGCAACAACAAATTTTGAAAAAACATCAGGGAAAGTTGTGAGCTCATCTCATAAAGTTGCTTCGAACTATCCATCCAACGAACCTTGTCTGCAAATTATTGATTATTGTTTGTGGGCATTACAAAGATTGTACGAAAGATATGAAGGCCGGTACTTCAATTATCTTAAAGAAAAGTTTATAAGAATAATTGACTTAGATGATAAAAGATTCAGGGAATACGGCTTATATTATGACAAAAAAAATGAGCTTACAGTTGACAAAATAAAAGATTCTTTAACAGGCTAGGTCCAATTTGTTGGACACACGGCATGGAGCCGACGTTCACCTAATAAAGAATCTATATAAAGTATCGTAATAATATTGCTTTTTGTAAAGAGAAAATTTGGTGAATGAGAAAAAAATATAACAATGAAACGAGTCAAATCTCTCCCTAACTGCACTGATGAGTAGTCAAAATTGAAGGTGTGGGGATAGGTAAAAAGGTTTTTTTAGTTATTCAGAAATTGTTCAAAACTTTGTCATGATATTGGAAATATACAGACGCCGTATATTTCCAATATCATAGCAGCTGTATATTTAACTGTTAGGCAAAAGACATCATGGCAGTAGATCATGACAATCTAATATCTGTTTCTGATGCAGCGAAGAAGATCGGAATACAGAAACAGTCTTTGTTTAAGGTATTAAACCGATTTGGTGTGAATACGATAAAACAAAAGTGCTCAAATCACCGAGGTCAAGCGATTTCTTATATTACCGAGGATGACTTCGAACTTATCGTCAACAACTATTCGCCAGAAAACCAGTCATCGGGCAAATCGGAGCACAAATCATCGTCCCATATTGATCACGGTGTTTTCTACCTTATTCAGTTGGAGCCGGATCATGATCCAGGCCGATTCAAGCTCGGTTTCGCTACGAATATCAGAGAGCGACTACGTTCTCACAAAACGGCAGCTCCGTTTTCAAGGGTTTTAGAGACATGGCCTTGCAAGTCGCTGTGGGAACAGACTGCGATCGACTGTATTACAGCCGATTGCGAAAAATTACACACTGAAGTCTTTCGAGCTACTGATCTCGACGAGATCAAGAGAAAATGTAACCAATTTTTTGCGATGATGCCGGATGTCAGCAGTCAAAAAAGAGAGCCTAACCAATCACTGGACACTAACGGGGATTCCGCTGGCGCTTCATCCCCGTAGGTCAGCTCAAACGTTACCCATATAAGGAAATATTTGTGCCAGATTTTAATATCTTTTATGCGTGGCAAAGTGACCTTCCACCAAAGGCTACGCGCTACTTCATAGAAGATGCTGCCAAGAGAGCAATCAAGAAAATCAATAAAGATGTAGCGATTGAGGGGTCACCTAGGCTTGACTCTGATACAAAGGGCGAAGCTGGTATGCCGGAAATTGCATCTACCATTTTTAGTAAAATCGCAGGTTGCGGTATTTTCTTAGCTGATTTGTCCTTTATAGGGAAATCTCATGTTGAAGAGGGTGAGAAACCAAAGAAACTACCTAACCCGAACGTTCTTTTAGAATTGGGGCATGCCTCCTCTAAGGTTGGCTGGGAGAGGATTATTTGCGTTATGAATTCTTTCTACGGAATACCAGAAGAAACAATATTTGATATTAAGCACAGACGGTTTCCGATTACGTATAACCTTGAAAGTGAATCAGCCCCCAACAAAGCTCAAATAAGAACTGAGTTGGTGGCAAGCTTAGAAGAAGCTATCAGAGCGGCAATGCAATCTGAACACCAAGCAGTACAAGACTCATTGAAAAGTTTAGATGGTGATTGCTTTTCAATTATGTCTAGTTTTGGCGGGATCCATAATTTCCAGTTACCTCAACCCCGTTTTCAAGCTGACCTTGTAAGAACACAAGTGCATGTAGGTGCAGCGAGACATATGCTTGATCTAGGGTTGTTACATACTGATTTTGATTATCAAAAACGTACAGTTTCATATTCCTGGACTTATTTAGGAATTTTAGTTTTGATACAATTAGGATTTAGGAAATAGGTGTGTGTGTGCATGGGCAATATATGGCTAACGCCATCGGTCAGCTTACCGCTGGCGTTGGCCCTCCTCAAAAAATTATAAGGTGTCTCAATGGCAGGGAAACCAGAATTGTTTAGTCATATTGCATCTGGCATTCAGAGCATTGTATTAAGCATCGCTGTAATTGTCGGAGGATGGTGGGCCATGCAGACATTCGTTTTTCAAAATCCATCTTTTTATGAAGAAGGAGGTATGGTTGCAGGCTCAGAAAAGGAATTTGTTAGCGGTTCTATCGAAGTATTTACGTTAAGCGAGTATGAACGAATTTTTGAGGTAAAAGTCGAAATAAAGAACAGGAGTTCTCAGTTCGCTCAATCAGTTCAATTGAGTGCTATCCCACTTTTTGTTTCAAGAGTGCGGCAATCGGAGAATGGAGCATCTGATCTCGAAGAGCCATTTAAGATATATGCAATAACTGCTAATAACGATTCTGGAATCGATTCAGAAATCGGCATTCGTCTTCGTAGTTTACTGGTCGCCAAAATGCAAACTAGAGATGTATTATTCCTGCTGAATATTCCCGAGCCTGGGGTATATTTGGTCGAATTTAATCCTTGTCAATCTATGCAGGAAAGCTGTATTATTCAGCGCTACATTCATGTCATTTAGAATAAAAGGCTAACAAAACATTTGAGAACAATGTCCTATACAAGCGCGCGTTTTTAAGTTGAACTTGTTGCCATTGGAGCTTTTACTGTAATCAACATTTTATCGGATAAGACATGTCTCAATTCAACGTTGGCCTAGAAACAGAATGAATAAACCCTACGATTTCAGAGAAAGTGAGAACGGGACATTCTCGGTAATGATTGACTGTTGCTCGAATTCCGTCCTAAGTAGATTGCTCAACCCTAAGATTCAGTACGTCTGGTCAGTGAACCACTTTCTAGAAGATCATTACGACTGGAGTTCTCGACAAATCAATCTATCCAAGGACGGTCCACTTCATACCGTCCTTGTCCGTGATCTCAGCTATGATTTCATTATGGATACCAAGGAGTACCTTGGCATCCTTAACGAATTCGAGAGACAGGGGAATATCCTGATCCAATGCACACAGACCATCCCTCAATCTCTTCAGTATTGGAAGTTACCAGAAGAACAAAGAACTAGAATTTTGGTGCAGAACGGAATGTACTCTGAATTTTTTCTGCCACATGAGAACGAGACAGCCTCGTTCCAATGCGTAGACCGTACATTTGTCGAAGCAGTTATCAAACAGCTAGAACAAGAGGACGGCCAACAAAACATTTGATTCCAACCTGCTATAAAAGTGCGCGATTTTAAGTTTTGTTTGTTGCCATACCTGCGATGATTCCAAACAACATTTTCTCGGATAGCAGGTGGATCAATTCAAGCGTTATACATAAATGAAAGTCTTTCAAGAACAGAATACCGAAGAGAAATTACAGGAGCTTGTGGGTATAATTGGCCGGACAATACAGCAATTATTTTTGCCCGAGATTAGCATTGATGTGCCTCAAAAATCGATTAAATTTTTTAGTTGTTCCATTCCGATAGAGGAGAACTATCTGATCATCCAGAATGATTGGAATGATACACCAAAGGAATACCTCGATTATTACAACTTAAAGATTTTGCTAAGTGCAACATCTAAGGATTTAAAGATCGAAAAATATGGAGATACAGAAGCATTTTCATATCCAACTTCAACAATATCTCTAGGTGCTGCTTCACCTATTTCCAAAATTGAGATTTATCAATATGAAGAAAACGGTGATGATGAAAGTGTTTTATATGATCGTGCAATAATTATTTCAAGAGATGATAGTTTGCAGATACTCTTCACAGTTGATGATAATATTGCTGGACAGGTAGAATTTTCAAGCAACGACAAACTGATTTCAGAGGTAAGAGAGGATTTGAGATGCAGAGCCCAGATTACCAAAAAAGGTATAACAATCGCATGAAGCCAACCACCAGATTATTTGCGGTTTAATATTTATTGAGGCTGCCGCTTCAAGCCTCTATTGAAAGCATGACGCATAGGTGGTGGTTACTTATGCTCAGCGTTCGGTCGCGCTGCGCACGACCGAATGCTGAGCTGAGCTGGCGCTCCCTACCGCTGATTTATTCGACCGCGCGCTAACTCGCGCGTCCGAACAAATCGCTGGAGCGAAGTCGCATCGGACTTCAAGCTTTGCTTGAGCCCGCTCCAACTTCGCTCAGCTCCGCATTATACACCTATCACTTTCCAAACCACATCTCACCAGTACTATTGCTGTAAATTCTAATGTCAAAAATCCATTGATGATATATATGAAATAACTCATCTAAGAACTCTTTTTCACGCCTTTTATGGAATTCAATTTTCACAAATAACTTGAAAATTGATGAATATATGGACGGTGTTCATGGTAAATGTAAAAGGCTTTTTTAGAAATTTGACAGGCAAAATGTAATAGCATAACGTGGGCAGCATTTGTAAGTTATATCATTTTAATACCTTACAGGTATTACTTAAAGGAGATAGCACACTGATATGGCACTTAAATGCAATAAATAAAAAATGGTATGATTATTGCGATTTTTTCATTGAGAATACGATCAATATTACAATAGTGATGATATACAGGTCATTATAATAACTTGTTCGCCCCGCCTGCGGCGGTGCGAACGCGGAGTTGAGGAGCAACGGCTTGGCCGCTACAGACGGGGCGAACAAGGAGTTTGAACAGACATCCATTTTCAATGTTGCTCCTCAACTCCGCGTTATATAAGGAATAAAAAAGAATATGATCATTCTAATTCTTAATCTTTTATTAGTTTTCGTTGTTGATACATTGTTAATCGGAATAGCATTCATTTCGTTAAGAGAAAGATTTAGTTGGAACTTATCAGCAAAAAAAAGTTTTTTCATCTTATTAATAATCTTCGCTCTTTATGAAAGTTTTATAACCCCAATGTTATTAGTACTTGATGCCACGGTAACAATCAGAAATGAAGCAATCGTCAATGCTTTGGATATTGCACCGACTTTTCCTTTGGTGGAATTATTTGATTTAGATCTTTTTGGATTTATTGTTTGGTGTATTCAGGCTTTTTTTGCAGGGTTGATTGGTGAACGTCTTATTGCTAAAAAAAATGAGAGGACTATATAACAAGTAACTCCACATGAATGCGTACCAGCAGGAGCTTTTTGGGGAGAGGCAGTTTAAGTATTACAAATTAGTTTGTGAGCTTATTTATATGCTACATGGTACGCATCAGTGAGCTCGCGCTCCCTACCGCTCCGCATTCTGCCTGTAATTATGGATAAGATAGAAGCAAGACAGATTATAAGCACCGAGCTAGAGTTATTTAGAGGCAAAGCATATTCGGAGCTTGTCCAAATGATTGATGCGGAGCCGATCACCGGAGAGCGAACCTCCCCAAACGGCCAATGGTATCAGTTTGAGATTCAAGCGTTTTGGGACGATAAACCAAACGGTATTATCCGCGTTTCTGGCTCCATTGATGGCGGGGGACTGAGAGCCTTTGCGCCTCTAACGGAAGACTTCATTAAAAGCCCGTCAAATGAATTTGTTGGGGAATAAGAATCTGCCCATTTGGGCAGAACAATTGCATTGAGAGGCTGCGCACTCGACCGATTGGTCCCCTTCACGCTGATTCGCGCTCTGGAACAAATCGCTCGAGCGACAATCGCATAACCCGGCTTGAAGCATTCATGCTTCAGCCTCATTATGCAATTGTCCGCTCATCTCGACGTTATGGTTTTGTGAATAATACTCTGATAAATGAATGGTTTAGAATAAAATGGTGGTAACAAATGAAAATATTAATCATAGTTTTTGTGTAACTGTTCAGAGAAAAAAAAAGAGAAAATAATCAATTATTTTCTTGACAGGGTTTTTCGGTTGGATTTGTGGTTTTCTGGTTCATAGCGAGATGATGTATATTTCTTTTGTGATGAAGTGTAATCGGCCTTTTTAGGTGTTTGTTTTGTATGTGACAGGACCCGTCGTCCTCAATTTTTTTGTGTGTCTTAAAAAGGAGTACAAAGCTTAAAATCTGGAACAAAAAGCATATGATATAATAGTGGGGATTGATAATTCCAAACTATTTATTCCCGTTCGGATGTCCTGTTGGTGTCGGGCGGGCACATGCTATCCAGTGACAATAAACAACATTGACATAGACGCTACACTCGATAAAGTAAAGACCCTGCTCAAAGAGGAGAAAGATCTGTCTCCAGCTGTTAGGTCAATGATTGAGCTGCTAGCTTTAGTCATAACATTACTTTTCAATCGTTTAAATCTCAACAGTAGTAATAGTAGCAAGCCGCCGTCAAGTGACCCCAATCGTAAGAAAGCTGCAAAGAAGAAAGGGGAGAGAAAGGCTGGTGGCCAAAAAGGCCGTGTGGGTGTAACACTTCGGAAAATTGATAACCCTGATGAAATAAAAGTTATCAAGTTTGCCAGAAGTGAACTTCCACGCGGAGACTACAAAGAGGTTGGATACAAATCACGACAGGTATTTGATATTGATATTTCAAGGGTTGTAACCGAGTACAGGGCACAGATACTTGAAGATAGTCTTGGAAAACAATTTGTTGCTCCTTTTCCTAAAGGTGTAGAAAAAGCTGTGCAGTATGGAGCTAATTTAAAAGCGCATTCAGTCTATATGTCACAGTTTCAATTGGTACCTTATAACAGAATACAAGACTACTTTCGAGAGCAACTGCAGATCCCTGTGAGCAGTGGATCTATTTTCAATTTTAATCAAGAAGCGTACAGTTTGTTAGGAATCTTTGATGAAAAGGTAAGAGTCAAATTGAACAATTCAGATTTGTTACAGGTTGACGAAACCGGTATTAATATTAATGGTGATAGGTACTGGTTGCATAGCACATCAAATGATTTGTGGACGTACTTTTTTCCGCATAAAAAGCGTGGGGCAGATGCACTTGATACAATCGGCATATTACCCGGGTTTAAGGGGACTCTCTGTCATGATCATTGGAAGCCTTATTATAAATACGGCAGTAAGCATGCGCTGTGTAACGCTCACCACTTAAGGGAATTGACAAGGGTGTGGGAAGAAGATGGGCATCAATGGGCAAAAAATATGAAAACACTACTCGAAGAGGCAAATTGTGCAGTAAACAATGCGGGCGGTTTGTTAGAAGCTGATGAGGCGGAGAAATATCTGCAAAAGTACAGAAATATATTACGAAACGCAGAAGCTGAGTGTCCTCCACCTGATGAAACTAAACGCAGAGGTAAAAGGGGGCGAATAAAGAGAACGAGAGCCAGGAATCTTTTGGAGCGTTTAATAGAGTATGAGGATGATGTTCTCAGGTTTATGTATAACAAGAGTGTTCCCTTCACGAATAATTTGAGTGAAAACGATATCAGGATGACAAAGGTGCAACAGAAAATATCAGGATGTTTTCGTTCCAAGGATGGAGCAAAGATGTTCTGCCGT
This sequence comes from Candidatus Scalinduaceae bacterium, assembly GCA_965222815.1. Classification (GTDB taxonomy): domain Bacteria; phylum Planctomycetota; class Brocadiia; order Brocadiales; family Scalinduaceae; genus SCAELEC01. Next base: position 1,829,915 of record CBDCUS010000013.1, on the reverse strand, counting down.
ATTCGTAGCTACCTGTCTACGTGTCGTAAAAATGAAGTGAGTTCAAGCAATGCATTAGATATTTTGTTTCGTGGAAAATTACCTGGTTTTATAAATTGACGCTATGTGAACTTGTGAATACGTTGAATAATTACGTTTTTGTTACCTTTATAATAATTTCTGTTGTTGGGTTTCTGTTTTCGTTTTCGTACATGTTGTTTTATAACGCAAAGCTTTTTATCTATATAAAAAAAGAAAAATATGATAGATGGCTTGATCTCTCAACTATTGGTGATTTCGGGCCAGGATTCTCAAACCCTTTCAAATCACTACCATATATTTATAATGAATTAGACACAGAAGACGAATATATTCTTAGGCATAAAACTAAGACAAAATTTGGTATACGTCTATGTTTGATCATGATAATTGCACTTTTTGGATTGCTTCCAATAGGTGGGATGGCTTTAAAATTTCTTATATCGAAATAGTGATTAGTGCAGAAGGGATCGGACTAGGCTAAGTTGGTAGTGTAAAAGAGGAAGGGATCATTTATCGCTTTAAACAAAATTTTTTAGTACAAAAAACATAAGTCGCTGGAGCCAACCCCTCTATCTTGTGCGATTCAATTATTTTAAGGCTCTTTGTTTATTTTATTTTTTTAAAAAGTTTTTTCGCCAAACGGGGTTACTCACCTCGACGTTATGTCAGAATACTAAATCTTTTCTATGAAAACGAGAAAATTAGAGACAATTAAACAGGATATAGAGCTTGGAACAACCTTATCATTGAGTTGGTTTAGAGGACATTCAAAAACCTACAATGAACTTACACCGGGAGTGTTCCGACCGAAGATAACTCGACTGGAACTATCCCCTTTACCATTTATAGGACGGCAGAATGTTGAGTTTTCTATAATTGAAGAATTTAAAAGAAGAGCGCCTTCCTTACAATCATATCTTCCGGAGTTTCGCGATCATCTATCTTGGCTTTTCCTTATGCAACACCACAGTGCGCCAACGCGGCTGTTGGACTGGACGGAGAGTATCCTGGTTGAACTGTATTTTGTAGTAAATAGGGATTCAAATGATGACGGAGAAATTTGGGCTTTATACCCTCAAAAACTTAATGAGCTGAGTGACATTCCAGGTACACCAACACGCAATAACAGAATTCTAAAATTCTTAGCTTCTGAACCTATGCATAGCGCCCCTGAGAATCTTGCAAAAGATTTAGAAATAGAGATTCCGCAATATCCATTGGCAATTCAAGCTCAAATGAATTTTCCACGTATCACAAACCAACTGGGGACTTTTACTATCCATCCCAAGCCCAAACAAGGTTTTACCTTGCCGGAGATATTGAAGGATGAAAAACATTTAGTTCGATACACGATCCCATCGGGATGTAAGAAAAAACTAAGAAGAGATTTGACCGCACTCGGTGTAACTCGTGTAACTCTTTTTCCAAATCTTGATTCACTTTCCGAAACTATAATTGAGGAACACCATATAGTTGGCTATTCTCCACCAGAACCGCTTGAATGGTAAATCTTGAATTTAGCACATCTTTTGGCATAACAAAGGCATTTAGGGAGAAGGCAAAAAGCTGCCGCAACTCTTAACTTATTAGAACAGTAACGACATGAAATATGGATACAGAAATAGTTACTTGTGGTCGTTGCAGATGAAAAGGGCACTACGGTTCCGACCCCAAACATATTTGCGAAAACTGTTCCGGATGCGGCTTTTTCCGTGGTTAGCATGCTCTTCATTATAGGTACTCAATAGAGAAAAGGAAAAATAGCGGACATTAGTGAGAGAAAAAATTAGCATTGCAACATATAGGACATTGTGCTATAGTAGAAATCAGTATGGAATAAAAAAATAAATGAGATATCTTGCAAATAAGACATTCCAAAAGGATTTGAAGCATAACAAATTAGATGCTAACTATCTTCATGGTGTCTTAGACGATATTTTTAAAGGCCGTGCTCAGTCACTTGGAGCTAAGATGTATAAAATTAGAGCTGCAAGAAAAGGACAGGGTAAAAGTGGGGGATTCAGAAATATATTTTTCTGGAAAAAAAGTGAGCTTATAATATTCTGTTTGCTATTTTCTAAAAATGAAAAGGATAATTTAAGTCAGGACGAGAAAAAAGCCTTAAAGCTATTATCAGAAGATTATTCAAATCATACTGAAAGCGAAATAAATACAAAAATTAAAAACAAAGTTTTTAAGGAAATTTATTATGATTAAACGAAAGAATAATTCAAAAGTTCTGGATATGGTTGAAGAAGAGCTTCTTGAAACGAATAAAATAAAAGACAATTCTAAGCTTCTTAAAAAATTTTATGAATTAAAATACCCTCAACCACATCATTATCAAGCTAAAGACATTGTCAGGATTAGACGAAAACTAAAGATTAGCCAAGCCGTTTTTGCACATTTATTAAATGCTCATGTAAGTACAGTCCAGAAATGGGAAAGAGGTATAAGAGAACCAAACGGTACTGTTGATCGTCTATTACAAATCTTAGAAAAAAAAGGTTTAAATGTTCTTCAAGTAGACTGATTTTTCCCCTCGGCATATAGCAAAGGAACACTCATAAAAATATAAACATAGTCTAACAAATCAGTTGAGTTAACTCCTCCGCCATTTGCGATTCGATTATTTTTAGGCTCTTTGTTTATCTTATTTTTATCTGAGCGTGTTGCATAAAGTAATTAAATGTTCATTTTATAAATAAACAATCAAGGTTACAAGTTTTTGTATGATTGATGATTAATGCAGTGAAAACGTAAATGGAGAAAATAATTTCTGCGGTGTGCTCAACTATATCTTGCTTTACTTGTACAAAAGATGTCCTGATTCCTAACTTAGGACCAATTAACCTTGCCACTTCGAAATAACTTCAATAGATTATGTGTGGCGCAAATCAATTTCCATTCACTCGAACATGCATCGATCCCTCGTCTGAGAAAGCGCTTTATTCTTCGTGCATCTTTAATCTGCCCAAACACCGATTCAACCATCTGACCCCGTTTACTATACAGATGTTTCCCACGCTTTGTTAATAACTTCCGTTCCATTCGATCTCTCTTCGACAAACCCTCCGGTGTACGTCCCCGTTGTGCTTTTTGTTCGCTCAGAGCCTTTCGTTGTTTCCAATCTTTTTTTGTCGCTACAAACAGCTCCAGTTCATCAGGTAATCCTTTGTCCATATTTCCCTCACTCCAATATCCCGCATCTGCCAATCCTACCCGAAGCCTTTTCTCTATCCCTATGTCCCTTACATTCTCTTTCGCCTTATTGAGCAATGGATGGAGTTGGTTTACGTCATTTTCTTCCTGCGTCAACTCTGCTGCGACTATTATTTGCTCATTGGTTACTACCGCTTGTGCGTTATATCCTTGTACATATCCCGACTGCGTCTTCATTATCCGGCTTTCAGGGTCTGTAATATTTCCCTTTGCCTCCTTATTCTTCATCTCTTCTGGTGCCTTTGGCTTTCTACCTCGTTTCTTTTTTCCTTGTTCGGATTCCTCTTTCTCTCGCATCTCTATCTTTTCTTGTTGTTTCTTGGCTAATTCGCTAGCACGAAGTTCCAGACGCTCCTTACACTCTTGTAATCTCTTGAGCCTGCTCCTTCTGTCTTTCATCTCTTCGGGTAATTCATCTCCTCGATTCCTCTTACCATAGAGCTTATCTTCCGCTTTGTCTGTTTCTGTTGCCTCCTTGAGTATCTTTTTCACCTCTTGCTCTATATACTTCTCTGATCGATTCGATGATAATGATGCATTTGCTTCCATCTTTGTCCCATCCAGTGCCACTACTCCTACCTTCAACATCTTTGCTTCTGCACACAGCTTCAGTACTTCCGTAAACAAACCCTCAAGCTCTTTCTCATTATCTTTGCGAAATCTCGATATCGTGCAATGATCTGGTTTCTGATTCGCCGTTATTATTCTAAAGCCTATATCTCGTTCACAAAGACTCTCTACTCGACGACTTGACCTCTCGCCTATACTATACGCATATACCAACAAACTCACCATAACCTTTGGATTAAAAGCGGCTCTGCCCCATCCATCTCGACGATACTTCTTGTAAAACTCTTTCAGATCCAGCTGCTCTACTGCGTCAAGTATGAACCAGGCTAAATCTCCTTCCGGTAACCAATCCAATAAGCTCGGTGGGAGTAAATACTGTTGCTCTCTGTTACACTCAATAAAATTATAACCCATATTTTTCCCCTTTCTTGAAGATGGACTCAGTATATCATTTCTCTTGCATACTTTCATCTCTTTTGTGGGAAAAATAGGGTTTGTGCAACAGGCTCATCTATTATTTTATTTGCCATACGGGGTAATTCACCTCAGCCGTTATACAGCTACAAATAAAGCAATAATTCAACCAGAAATTAATATGAGAAAAGCCACAATTAAAGAAGTTTGCATTTTGATTAACCTTATGTCTGAATTCTATGCAGAATCAGGATATAATCTTGATGAAACGCATGCAAAAAAAGCATTTACCTCGCTCCTTAATGATGAAAGGTTTGGGTTTATTTATTTAATTGAAAATTCATCTAATGTTGTTGGTTATGTTGTTGTTACTTTGAGATTCGGAATGGAATATGGAGGCATTATTGCTTGCCTAGATGAACTTTTTGTAAAACCCAAAAGCCGAAACCAAGGCCTGAGTACTGAAGCCCTCATGAATGTCAAAAATATCTGTTCTCTAAAGAAAATTCGAGCGATTACAGTTGAAGCTTCTCCAGATAACGGCCCAGCTAAGACGGTTTACCACCGGATAGGAATGAGAGAGCAACTTGGCAGGCATATACTCGCTGTCGATCTAGCGAAACCGACACATGTAGTATAACAAGCGCATTCACCGTATGCAAAGTACGCGCCGGTGATGCTTTTCGTACGTCATTAATCGTTAAAATGAATCAATCAATAGCCAATTATTTGGAAGGATTAAAAAATGGTACCCTTAGATAATGTTGCCTCGCATTCAATTCAATTTGTAGTTAAAAAAATAGATGAAAAATTAAAAAAGTTAGCGAATTTGACAAAGAGGATATTGAAGCCTCGAAAATTTATATAGACATTGCGAAACTTGCGATTGAAGGCTTGGGCAAAGAAGTACAAGATATATTAAACCAAGCAAGAGAACTGGATTTAAAGAACAAAGATGAAGTATTAAAACACAGCAAAAGGATAAATAATTACTTGTATTCTGACAACTTAAGAACATCACTGAACAGAGATGCCCTTCCTGGTTTGGAGGCAATGCAAAATGTTTTCGCTAAGAAAGCAAATCGATTTATTCAACTACCAAATAAAAAACAGGAGCGGATAAAAGTAATTGAAGACTTTTCAAAACTTGTTGAAGAACTAAAAGGATATATTCAAGAGCTTCAAAATGATTTTTTCTGGGAATATCAAGAATCTTCGAAATCTGATCTCAGAACTGGAGGAAGTGGAATGTTAATGTATGACCTAAAAACATATTGGACGTAATTGAAAAAAAGATAACGCATCTTCAAAACGGAAAGAGCTAAAGGATTTTTTTATACAAACAGAAGAAAACCGTTCTGAAGTTTATAGTAAATGGCAAGAACTTATGGGAAATTTTACTAAAACGTATGAACAAATACGATCCCAATTTCGATAAAAGAGAAACGCCGTAGAACAAGCGTTTCAACTCCGACGTCAAACGCGAGCTGACTCGTGTGTCCGAACAAATCGCCTGAGTGTAATTCGTCACAGACTTCAAGCTTCGCTTGAGCCTGCTCCAATTTCGCTCAGCTCCGCAATATGTTGTATTTTCTTTAGAAACATAGGTTTTGCTGGATATCATTGCAATTGTTGTATGATACAGAAGCTTTATAATAACTTCGCGCCGCTGATGCGGTGCGAATGGCGTAATTGACTTCTCAATTACGCCATTATATTTTCTGAGAGGATAATAAAAAGGATGAAATTACTACCACTATTTTGGATGATATTGTGGATTCCTATAGGTTTTTTATTTCAACCAGATCCTAATTTTCCCTCTGGACAACTTTCACCATTAATGGGTTTTTATTATATATTTAAAAGAGATGGTTGGGTTGGAAATACATTCTATGAAATCAGTTTGCCTTTCATTGTCTTTTGGATTGGAATAATAATTACAGGGGTAATATCCTTTTTAGAAACAAGGAAAAACAAGACATGAAGGAAACTATACTTAACTCTTACTACTAACTATATCTATTATATCAGTTAGGGTTAGAGGGTCGGGCGTAAATATTGATATTAGTAAATATTACACTTCTTTTAATGTGGACCTTCAGTTTTTTTGCAAATACCTATAAAGCTTAAAGGAGCTATAATGACCAAAATACATTTTACACCCATACATCCTGGCGCAGTGTTACAAGATGAGTTAGAGGAGGTAGGCCTTACTCAATCAGCACTTGCCAAACATATCGGAGTTTTGCCGAAAACAATTAATGAAATATGCCTAGGCAAAAGGGGCATTAGCGCAGAAATGGCAATGAAACTTTCAATTGCCTTGGGAGGAAGCCCTCAGTTTTGGCTTAACCATCAAAACAACTGGGAACTCAGTCAGTTAAATGAAACTACTTTTAAGGGCATTAAACCTATAGCAACATAAATGAAATATAACAATAGCATAAAGCCAACCACTAATAACTATGCGGCTTAATATTTATTGAGGCTGCCGCTTCAAGCCTTTCTTGCAAGCATACGCATAGGTGGTGGTTGCTTATGCGAAACCTTATCTCTTTGAAATATTCGTAGTATCTAAGGGTGACATTAATTTATTGTCGCAATGTAGAAATAACTTTAGAAATAAATGTTATTGTTTTCCAGGGCTAATTAATATGTCAAATAAACCGTTGGGTTTCTTATTTCTCTTATTTTTACCAATAATCTGCATTATTTTATTCTGAAAATCTGGGGACACCATACCTATTCAATTAAGGGATACGGGTCATAGACTGAGACTACCAAAGCTAAAATGCTGAGAACGTATTAAGTTGTAAAACACCTCCCAAGAAACACTGTGGTCAAAATTGAAAGGGTTGGGGAATAGTTGATAAGGGTTTTTAGTTATTTAGATATTGTTTAACACTTTGTTGTGGTCGTTAAGGATTTTATCTGTAGTTGATCTTTAAAAATTACAATAACGCTCTAAAGACCAGAAAGATGTTTGCAATTGCAATGCATCTTCCTGTAAACAAGCTCAATTAGTGATAAAATTCTTAACGTTATCAAAAAAACTAAGAATTAAATATGTTGACAAATATGCACAATAGATACATACTCATGCATATTATAATAAGGTGATAAATCATGAGAACAACATTAAATATAGAGGATAAGTTGATTGATAAGGCATCAAAATTGACCGGTATTAAGGAAAAAACGGCTCTTGTAAAGTTGGGTCTGGAAGCCCTGATTACAATTGAGAGTAGTAAGAGACTTGCTAAATTAGGGGGTACCGAGAAGAAATTGACGATGATACCTCGGAGAAGAACCGGAAACAGATAACAATGCTTCTTGTTGACACATCAGTATGGGTATCTTACTTTCGAGAAGGCAATGTCAAGCTTGTAAACTTATTGAATGACAGTTATGTTATTTGTCATCCACTCATTATTGGTGAGCTAGCTTGTGGACATCTCAAGAACAGATCTGAAATACTTTCACTTCTTCAAAAGCTACCTATGGCAATCCAAGCAGAACATGAAGAAGTTTTACCGTTCATAGAAAATAATCAGTTGATGGGGAAAGGATTAGGGTATATTGACATCCATTTGCTTGCTTCAGCTGTATTGTCAAAAATAGCTATCTGGACACTTGACAAAAAACTTAATGAAGTATCTACAAAACTTGCTTTGGGTTTTGATTAGAAATAATAAGGAAACTATTCACTGAAGTTGACGGCTATTTCTTGTACAATTTTCGCGTTATGGGAATCGCATTATTTGATTTGTTTATTAGACTTCTGTTTTCATGCCCCTTGCAACTTAGCCCAATCGTTGTAACTCGAAATTGCATTATCTGGTTATCCGGTTTACTGACCTTACTACCATAATATGAAGATTATCGGGATCATGGCTCCCTCCGCTCTCGCTGATTGTTGTTCTATCGGCTTATTCAGCAAGCGGTGAATATCAAACTTTTCAGTAGTTAGGACTTTCACGGCGGCTGAAATTTATTACTACTAGATATTGGATAAAGGTCAATCAACCGGATAACCAGATTGCATTATTGAAACTCGATGAAAGAGGTGGAGGAGACAGATGCAAAAGTTCTATCCAGTTTATCTGGATATTAGAGGAAAACTGTGTGTGATTGTTGGAGGGGGAAAGGTTGCATTTCGCAAGGCATGTAGCTTACAAGAAGCCGGGGCTAACGTAGTGGTGGTTAGTCCTGACATCTGTGTAGAGCTGGAAAAGCAGCAAGGACTAACCGTAGTGAAAAAAAATTATGAAGAGGCTTTTATTGATAATGCCTTCCTTGTTATTGCCGCTACCGACAATGAGGAGGTAAACAGAAAAGTTACCGATGACGCCGGTAAAAGGAACATAATGGTAAATGTGGTGGATTGTCCTGACCTCTGCTCGTTTACGGTACCCTCAACCGTAAAGAGGGGGGATCTTTGTATCAGTATTTCAACTGCCGGGGCGAGTCCAGCCTTTGCTAAAAATATTCGGCATGAATTAGAGGAAATTTTTGGTCCAGAGTACGAAGAGTTTGTAAACTTGTTGGCAAAGATGCGGAATGTGGCACTAGCAAATATTACCGATGAGCGGAAACGGAGGAAGATATTGCAACGACTTGCTAAAAAGGATTTACTGGAAACGGTAAAGAGCGAGGGAGTTGAAGAAGCCGAAGTAAAGATGAGAAAAATAATTTTCGAGCAAAACCAAAAGTTTTAGGATATCACCCTTCTTCAAAGCTGCTCCTGTAAATATAGAGCTTACTGCATGGGAAAAGCGAACAGTTAATCGTTTCTTTTCATTTACGTGTTTACAGATCTCTGAGAAATCAATATTGTTAAACCAGATAATGCCCACCAGACATGAATTGGCACTCCGCTACGATTCATGAACACACAACTCTTTTTCTCCTTGCAACATATTCCCATTGGTGATACTATAATTTTTATTATTTGACGAATAAAATGAGTGTTTAATTAGACTTAAGGAGTGCTTAATGCCTGATAGTACGGATACAAAAAAAAGGGTTAACTTAAAAGAGTTAAAATCCGGAGGATTCATAAAACAGACGCAAAGGGACCTATTTACGGTTCGTTTAAGAGTGCCTGGCGGCAGACTTGACTTAGATAAGATGGCCAAGATCGCAGAGACCGCCAAAAAATATAGTAAAATGGGTTACTGCCACCTCAGTTTTCGCCAATCGGTCGAGATTATTGGTGTGCATATCGATGATTTTGATGACTTGGTAAAGGAATTGGCGGAATTCGGTCAACAGGTAGCTTCGTGTGGACCTCGGGTGCGTGTTCCAACTGCATGTGGGGGGTGTGAATATAACCCTAATGGGGTTATGGATGCTCAAAAGAAGGCGTTGGAAGTTGATAAAGAGCTGTTTGGAACTGAGTGCCATCATAAATTCAAGATCTCATTTTCTGGTTGCCCAATAGACTGCGCCAGGACAAAGGGAATGGATCTGGGATTTCAGGGTGTTTCCGTTCCTCAATGGGAGGAAGATCCTTGTACAAAGTGTACTCTCTGTGCTAAGGCCTGTCTTGAAGGTGCCATAGTTTCTGCGGAAGATGGTACGCCTATTTTTTATAGTGAGAAATGTGTACAGTGTGGAGATTGTATTAAGGCGTGCCCCACCGATGCATGGACAGCAAAACGTAAAGGGTGGACCGTTAGGGCAGGTGGAAGGCATGGAAGACACCCGAGAGAGGCAGACGAGGTTATGAAGTTTTTACCCGATGAAAAGGTGACAAACTTCATAAGCAAAACCATTGAATGGTATAATAGCAATGGGAAGAGAGGCGAAAGGATTGGAAAGACAATTGATCGTGTCGGGCTTAAAGAATTTAAGGATGAAGTTACCCGTGATTTTCTAGATGATTAAATGAACGAAAAAAAATTCATACTATTTCTTCACAGCGGTGGATATGATAAATTGTATCAAGCCATTATGTTGGCGGTAACAGCTGCTTCTATGGGAAAAACCGTTCACATATTCCTGTTCTTTTGGGCTCTGAGAAGGTTTGTACTTGATGAGTTGGACGAGGTTACGTTTCCCCCTGATATAAAGGAAGAAGAGAAGCCTCTGTTAGAAGCTGTTCCTCAAGGTAACTCAAATATGCTTAAAGAGATACTTCGGGAAGTGAGTTCAATGGGGAATCTAAAAATCTATGCATGTAGTGGAGCGGTAAAGTTAATGGAGCTTGACGACGAAGTGGTAAGAAATAAGGTTGATGATATTATCGGTTTACCCACCATGTTGAAGATGGCTGAGGGGGCGGACACACAACTTTATATTTAGTGTTTGAACCAACAGCCCATCTACTACGTATGGTAATAATTCCGTAATCCTCACGTACTTGATTTTGTTCCGGTTACGCGATTATTACCCGCCTCGTACCTGGGTAGTTTTCCTTCAATCACTATTTAGGGAAAAACACTTCCTCTCAAGAGTTTTCAACGAGGCACTAGATACTTGAGAAAAAAGAGATGATTTTTATAGAACAGAGTATAGTGAATAGGTTGTTAGAGGAGGCAAAATCCTCTTATCCCTTTGAATGCTGTGGCATATTAGTTGGTAGCACTGACGTAAAAAAAGTCGTACACGAGATCTATCCGGTTGAAAACAAGAATAAGGTAAGGGCGCAGGATAGGTACGAAATAGACTCAAAAACATTTGATGAGATAGACCGAAAGGCTATCGAGAGTGGGTTAAGTATCATTGGTATTTACCACTCACACCCTGACCACCCCCCAACACCATCTGATTTTGATAAAGAGTGTGCTTACGTATGGTCAGAATACTCATACGTAATTATATCGGTGATGGGAAGAGAGGAGACCGAGATCAAATCCTGGTATCTTGATAAAAAGAGAGTGGTGCGTGAAGAGGAGATTTGTTATGACAAGGTGAATTCTTTCGCACATGATAACAGGGCTTAAGATAAAAGTTGTAATTCATAACCTAGGAAATTTGAAAAATGAGTGAAAATGTAGCAGATGAAAAAATTGATTTAAGAGGGGTTCTCTGTCCAATCAACTTTGTTAAAACAAAGTTGAAGCTGGAGATGATGGAGAGTGATCAGATTTTGGAAGTAATCCTGGATGATGGAGAGCCAATGCGTAATGTGCCGAGGAGTGTCAAGGAAGATGGGCACAAGATTGTGAATGTTGAGCAGTTCGAAGATGGATTTAAGATCTTCATAAAAAAAAGTTAATGCTTTAGGTGACTATTTCAAGCCCTCTCTGTTCCTTTCAGAATCCCCTTGCACCCGTTCCATTCTTCGATTAGGTAGTATCATCTCATAGTACCTCTTCTGTAAGAGGTTAGCCTGCTATTTAATCTCTTGACAGTTGCAGAGAAATTCTGTTAGAATCGCCACCTGAAATCTAGTCTCATTTGCAATATTATGAAGATTACCTATTCACCCATCACATTAGTTCCTATCCTGCTCTTATCGGGATGCTTGTTCACCTCTGACGGTAACGTCAGCAAGGATATTTCCAAAAGCGCCCTCTCTTCGAAGTACTTGAAGAGTTATCAAGTGGATTATGAGACGGCTTGGTCTGCTGCCATTATAGCATTGGATGGTATGCTCCTTGAAAAAATTGATAAAGAGAAGGGCCTTATTAAGACTGGCTGGCTTGAAGGGTGGTCACAAAGAAAAGCGAGGAGTGTATTGACAAGGCGATTTCTTGATGAGAACTGGAAAGAGAGATACGCCCTGACAGTCAATATCTCCCACAAGAACACGTTCTGTACCGTTGCCGTACGATGTAGGGTGCAGGAGAGACCGAGAGGAGGCAGTGCCGCCTATAGGTGGCAGAGAGTACACTCCACCGGAGAGAGAGAGGAAGAATTTTTAATGCATGTTGAAGATATTTTAGGCTTATAGTTGCAAAAATTATGAAAAAGAGAATCTTTCTGCTATTTTTAACCGCACTGATTACTATTGTTGTTCAACGGAACGTAGAAGCAGAATACACAGAGGAGTCGACTGAGGCCTACGATATTCAGGTCTTTCTTACGCCGGAGCAGGCGCTCCAGCAGACATTTCCCGATTGTGATTCAATCGTTTCCGATGAGATTATTCTTACAGAAGAGAAAAAGAGCAAGCTTCAAAAGAGGCTGCAACGGAAGATATTTGAGGACCGTTTTACCGTCTACATTGGCAGTAGATCGGGTAAAATTGTAGGATATGCAATAATTACCGAAGAGGTGGGGAAATTTCACCCCTACACCTTTATCGTCTCATCAAATCCGGAAGGTAAGATTCGCCACATAGCAGTCCTTGTTTATCGCGAAAGCAGAGGTAGTGAAATCATGAATAAGAGATTTCTCCATCAATTTAAGGGGAAGTCGCTCAAGAATCGTATTCGAATAAATAGGGATATCATTAATATCACCGGTGCAACAATGTCTGTCGTTACCATGTGTACGGGTGTCAAAAAAGTTCTTGCCGTCATTGACGAGTACTATCTTAATGGGACGAGAGGGAACAACTTAACTTCGTTAAAAAAGGTTGAGTTTAAAGAGAAAAGGGGAAATATAGAACCAAAATTGCTCAAAAAAGCTATTATGAGCATGGGGACCGTCTTTGACATCTCTGCGTATGTTTCTCAAAAAAGTGGCGCCGAAAAGGTGTTCGACAAAGTCTTTCATGAGGTTAATAGACTCGATAATGTAATGAGCAATTATAAACCAGAGAGCGATCTATCAAAGATCAATAGAAAAGCGGCGTCCGAATCAGTTTCATGTGACGACGAGCTTGCGTACATCATTGAACAGTCCATAGAGTATGGGGATATCACACAAGGGGCCTTCGATATTACCATAGGCCCCCTTATGAAGAAGTGGGGCTTTTTTAAGGCGCAAGGGAGGATTCCTGACAATAATGAGTTGGATTCGGTTCTTCAATCGGTATCGTACAAAAATATTCGTATTGAGGAGAAAACGAAAAAATCTCTCTTTCGCGGTTCAAACAGTGAAAAAGTCATATCATTTGTGAACCCTCACACTCAAGTAGACTTAGGAGGGATCGGAAAGGGGTATGCAGTTGACGTTGCAATGAAGCTGCTTCGCAAAAACGGGATAAGGTCCGCACTCATAAATTTTGCTGGAAATGTGTATGCCTCAGGATCACCACCCGGAAGAAAATCGTGGATTATCGGTTTGCAACATCCTCGAAACAGCAAGGAGATTCTTGGCTCTTTTGAGGTTACCGATAAGGCAGTTTCCACCTCAGGAGATTACGAAAAATTTTTCACAATGAATGGCGAAAGATATTCTCATATCATCGATCCCAGGAGTGGTATACCTGTAAAGGGTATTGCAAGTGTTACCATAATCGCAGACAGTGCCACCAAAGCCGATGCCCTCTCTACCGGAGTATTCGTCTTGGGCCTGGATAAAGGTATGAAACTGATTGAAAAGCTATCCGATGTTGAAGGCATTATTGTTTATGAGGAGAGCAATACAACCCTACGAGTCAAAATATCGAGAGGTATGAAAGGACTCTTTAAAGAGTCTAAGAAAGCACCGAAATCTGACGTAATCATTACGGGTAGCTAGGAGCCATCCGTAAATAACTTGAACATTTCACATCCCATTTTCAGGCCAAATTTGCCCCCCTCTTCATTCGTTGAATCCTCAGTGTAGCTAAGGCTACGCTTGCGGTCCAGTCTATTCAGATCGACCAAATCTGATCAAAACCTGAGCGCGAAAAGACCAAGTTATTTACGGACAACTCCTTATTGGTTGAACGAAAACCACCCAATACTCCTGATATGAGGAATTTCCATTTTAAGTCTTCTTTTGGCAAAATTTACACGATAATCAGGATGCAAATCATGTCTATCATGTTATTCTGTCAACATAAATAATTTAATTGCTGAACGGAAACCCGCAAGTTGAACTAAAACTGCCCAGATACAAGACGCGTAATCATTTCGGAACCGGAACGTACACAAGTACGTGAGGATTACGAAATGATTACAGCAACGCAGCAGGTGGGTAGTTTTAGTTTAACTTGAAAAACATTCGGCTCTTTATGTATTGTGAATAGCACTGAGCTTTTCAAGGAACAGGTCGTTCTCCTCCCTTTTCCCAATTGTTACCCGTAGATACCCGGTAAGTCCGGGAATGGTGTGGAGACTGCGAATACGCACCCCTGCTTCTGCCAATAGTTGAAAAACTGCAGGTGGATTACCTACCCGACAGAGGATAAAGTTGGCTTGTGAAGGGACAAAAGATACTCCCATCTCCCGGAACGTATCTTCAACCCGTGTTCTCTCCGAAACGATACTGTCCGAAAGGTTTTTCAGATGTGGCTGAATAAGGTTAAAATATTGTGCAATAACCAGCTGAAAATGGCTCAAGTGGTAGGGGGCAGTCAACATTGTCTCCAGCGCATTAATGATGTCGGCATGACCAATACCATAACCCAAGCGGACTCCCGCCATACAGGACTTTGAGAGGGTGCGGGCAATAAGGAGGTTAGGATGCTCTTTTGCGAGGTGCACCCAAGTCCTATGAGAGAAATCAACATACGCCTCATCGAGAAAGACCAGGGAATCTTTGGATAGGGCCGCTTCGATTGCACCCTCTTCCGGAAGGGTTCCCGTTGGGTTGTTCGGGGCAACAATAAAGATAAGATGGTGGTTTGAACTATTGAAATGGTTTTTGGTCACACACTCGTCCGCAGCAAGCTGAATCCTCGTAACTTTTGTCTGATTAAACTTGGCTGCATGGGAAAACATCGGATAGGTAGGCTCAAAGACCAGGGCCTCTCGGTCATGTCCTCCCGCAATAAGATATGTACCCTGAATGAGTTGATCACAACCAATCGTAAGGACGATATTTTCCTGAGGAAAACCGATTGCTTTGCCAAATTCCTCTTTCACCGTTGCATACATCAAAGGTTGTGGATAACGGTTCCACTGCCACTCCTGTAACTTATCGAGCAAGATCTCCTTAACATCCTCCGGAAGATCAAATGGAGCTTCGTTCTGGTCCAGTTTCGCCTTATAGGGAAGCTCGGAAACTGTAAAAGGTGGAGAGAAAGAGGCCCCTTCTCTCAGCAAAGATTTTACCGTACTTTCAGGATTCATCTGTGTTTTATCAATATGTTTTCAAGAATCTCTACTGTCGAACATTTTAAAGCAAAAGATTGTGGAATGAAAGTGAGAAAAGATTAAAAAAAGTTAAACAATCGAAAGTGAAATGGATTGGATTATTCTCATATACTGTAGGATATAATTTTTTATGGAGTGATTTTCTGTATTGAAACACATGGATTTGAACGTAATTCAATCTGTATCAACCGTTAATCAATCTTTATGCGTTAGAAAAACTAACTCCTTATACTATTGGTGATCTCTTCTAAAATGATGAAAATTATTCATTCTTCATTCACCAAACTCAAAACCATGACACTGATAACCACTCTTTTTACTTGACAATTGAGAATATTACCCTAGAATTTTATGCTGTTTGAGTGTATTGATCTTTTTAATGCCAGCGTTAACACTTGTGACATAGGAGGTGGGAGTGCAAATAGCACTTTCTGGTATTAGTATTTCTTTTGCTCGCAGCTTGTTCTTACTTTCACCAAAGAAGACAAACCAAACCATTTCACATCGTTTTTACCAATTATTAAAAAAACAGATTTCTTTTATTGCAATTATTGTCTGTTCTGTCATGCAGGGTACCATCTGCCTTGGTGATGAGTATGATGACTCTAAGAGTGTTGGGGAATTAAAGATCTCAAACATCATCAATTCTTATGACAATCAGCTGGCGGATTCGATTGGTAAGAATGATCCACGGTACATTGTTAAGTCAACATCTCTAGATCTTCTGAAGAATCAAAAAATTGTGGAACTTCACAATAGGATTGATGAGGTCAAAACTGATGGAGATGTTACACCAATCATTAAGAAAAAACTCAGCCAGATCATAAATGATGTGATAATGGAGACTAGTACTGCTTCCCAGCCTATATTAAAATCTGAAAAGAAGAGCCATGAGTGGTGGATTATTTTAATCAGTGCAGTCTGCTTCTTTATCATTATTGGTTTTACATTATCTTTTGCTAATGTGAGCCGTCTAGTGATAGATTCAATAAGACCCATTATCTCACTATCACTCACTATATTAATCTTCATGTTAAGTTGGTACGCGCTGTACAAGGATCTTATTGAGTTTAAAGAACTTTTCCCATTATTGCTATCTTTATATGGACCAATTGTGGGGTTCTACTTTGGGGAGAGATCAGCCTTGAAAGTTCCAGGAAAGGAAACAGAAGAGGCTGAAGAAATTGTTATTTTACCTGAGGAGCTTCAAGATGGACAGTCTGGACAACCTTATTTGGAGGAACTTTCAGCTTCTGGTGGGACAAAGCCATATATATTTTCATTAGCGAAGGGCAGCAAGTTACCTAAACAAGAGCTCTCTATTGATAGAAACGGAAAAATAGAAGGTAGTCCTACTACTGCTAATACATATAAATTCACAGTACAAGTCATTGATAAATTAAAGAAAGTCGGTACAAAGGACTATGAATTAAAAATAAATGCGTAAGTTCAGAAAGTAACATAGAAACTGGAGTACACCTATTTAATGTACCACATTTAACGAACACCCATGAGCAAAGCTCACAACGAACAATGAAAGTAGTGATTTATTGCACTCATAACACACCTTGTTATAATTAGATAATATTTTTTTTGTTTGATTTGATATCCCTTAGCTTTGGAGCCATCTGCTTGGTTATATTCCTTTCAGTTATAACTCTTTAGTATAAAAATGGTGACTACCTTCTTACCTTCCTTAAAACCCAAAGAAATATTAGATTTGTCAAATTACTGAAAGAAATATTGTAATCAGCTTGACCTGATAATACTCTTTTTTAGCAGTTTTCCTTTTCACCATTAAGTTGAATTGATGCTTTCATCAAGATCATAGTAAAGTAGCTGCTAAATCAATTATACTTGCAGAAAGGGGCTAAGTTACATGTGGGAAATATTATCAAAGAACCTCTGGCATGGCAGCAATGAAAAACAAGAAGTGCGAAGCAAATGTTTGGTAAAGTATTCCTGTCCAAATTTTGATAGTATCCATTCCTATATTGCGTTGACAGCTCTTGTATGTTAAGGTTAATATTGAATATTAGAAATAGAGAAACGCAAATAGGACTCTCCATAACAGAAAGGTAATGAAGCCCTTTGAGAATTATAAATGGTAGGATTTGTTTTCCAAACGTGTCTCATCCTAAAGTCTATTTGGGAAACATCCCTACATTTTTTGATCAAGAATCACCGAATTTAGTTTCGTATGACAAAGCAGAGTATGGTATCGATAAAAAAAGGTTCTTTGGCTTATAAAATAAGACTCGTAGTACAGGGAATTCTGTTTGCAGTATTCCTTTTCTTGCTCATATTTTCTGATCCCATCGCCGAAACGGATAGATCGGTAAATTTTTTCCTTCGGTCAAGTCCTCTTTCAGCGATTGGGGCAATGGTGGCTGCCAGAGAGCTTATCTTACAGTATTGGCCCGCGATCGCTGTTTTGATAGCGTCTCTCTTCCTCGGTCGATTCTACTGTGGTTGGATATGCCCACTAGGCACAACCCTTGACATCACGGATAAGCTCTTTACAGCACAAAGAGATAAAATTTCCTCTAAGATTTATGATGGGAAAAGGATTAAATATTATCTCTTAGCCTCTCTTCTTCTCTGTCTGTTCATTAGCTACCAAATGGTTGGCTGGTTTGATCCGCTTAGCATTGCAACAAACGCATATACCATTGTCATACATCCCTATTGTGTTACCCTTATTAACTCACTCTTTCATTACCTTCACGATTTCCCCCTGATGAGCTTTGTAGCCGACAGGATACACGCTTTTTTAAAGGAGATACTGTTCGCTCTGCATGCTCCCTTTTTTAGAGGGCACCTTATCTTCTTGATACTCTTTACGGTGATTGTATCCCTCGGTCTCTTGTACAAAAGATATTGGTGTCGAAATCTCTGCCCTTTGGGTGCACTGTTTTCTCTGCTATCAGATTGGTCTCTGTTCAAAAGGGTAGTTGGGGATAACATGTGTGATGGGTGCAATCGGTGTAATGTTGAATGTAAGATGGGGGCCATTGACGAAACGGGAAAAAAAACCCAAGATGGTGAGTGTATCCTCTGTATGAAGTGTCAGGATATATGCCATAGCGGTGCGGTCCGTTTTACCCAAAGACAACCAACGGAACAGGCGCTCTCTATTGATTTAACGAAACGCGGTCTTTTTGCGGCTTGTGCAGCCAGCATCGTTTCAGCTCCACTGCTATCACTCAATTTTCAGAAAAAAAGGGGGGGAGGAGATCTTGGGATTATCCGTCCTCCAGGATCACAACCAGAGGATACCTTTTTGGAAAAATGTATCAGATGTGGTGAGTGCATGAGAGTATGCAAAACAAACGGTCTTCATCCAACGATCCTGGAAGCCGATTTGAGCGGCATGTGGACTCCTCAACTGATTCCACGTATTGGGTACTGCGCGTACGATTGTGTACTATGCACCAGGGTTTGTCCTTCCGGAGCAATTACAAAGCTTCCGAAAGAGAGAAAGCAAAAATTGGCTATAGGCAAGGCCAGGATAAACAGGAGCAGATGCATCCCATGGGTAGCTTTCGCAGGATTACCCGAACTTGAAAAAAACTGGAAGGACGTTAACTGCGGAGTATGTGAAGAGGTCTGTCCGGTCCCCACAAAAGCAATACATTTTAATACCTACCGTCATAGCAACGGTAAAGAGATCAGAAGGGTATTTGTAAGGGAAGAGGTCTGTATCGGTTGTGGTTTTTGCGAGAAGGTTTGCCCTGTATCAGGACGATCGGCGATCGTTGTCGAAGGGATACAACCCCAAGAAGAGATCAGAAAGAGAGTGCGCGAGGAGGAAGGACTCCTTCCCGAATCGATAGACCTATGGCAGAGAGAGGGACAACCAAATGTATATCGTGGCAGCCGAAAACTCTTTGAATACATTAATGGAGGTGCCGAGACATTTTTAGCCTACTCCTTTATTCGTGTTTCTACCGCAAAATATTGCATGAAAGATTCCGATAAATCGATCAAAATCGATATCTGGGAATTTGGTAACTCTGACGACGCTTTCGGTGTCTTCGCCAAGGAAAGAACGGGTAAGAGTGTGAAGATAGGCAACAAGGCTTCACTATTTGAAAATTATCTATGGATATGGCAGGGGGAGTATTATGTAAGTATCGAACCGTATTCTGACAATATCACGCCAGATGATGTAACACTCCTCGGTACCTCTCTGGTAAAAAACCTTCCTTCCGGTAGTGTCCAGGAACCAGATATAATAAAGCTAATACCTCAAGAGGGTTATAGAGCAGGCAGCATAAGGTTTTTCCATGAAAAGATTAATCTCGATAACATCTCTATTGCCGACACATTCATGAGAGAAAACATATTAAACCTGAGCAGAGATACAGATGCCGTAGTCGCGGAGTTTGATTCTGGAAACAGCAGTTTACCGTATAAAGTACTCATAGTTCACTACCCCGACAAACCCTCTGCATCGGTAGCATACGACAATCTGGTAGAGATCAAAAAATCGTGGGGAGAAAAAAAAGAAGCCGATTCTCATATTTTCGAAACCTTTAGAGATTCAAAAGGAAGATTTAGCACGATATCGTGTTTAAACGGTTTTATCATTGCAACCTTTCTTGTTCCAACTAAAGAGTTGTCAGTATTATCCATTAATAAGATTGTATTGAAGATTGAGGCATATCAAAAGTAAGTTTTTTGTTGATAATTTCAAAACCTTTGTGCTATAGTAAGCACAATTTAGTAGGAGAATGAATATGGGTATAGAAAAAGAGCAAAAGAAGCAGATAATCGAAGATTACAAACAGCACAATAGTGATACTGGATCACCTGAAATTCAAGTCGCTTTGCTAACCGAACGAATTAAACACTTGAGTAGCCATCTCCAAGACCACAAAAAGGACCATACATCAAGGCGTGGCTTATTTATGATGGTAGGAAAAAGGGCCTCACTGTTGAAATATCTCAACAAGAAAGATGAAGCGTGCTACAAGAGTTTGATAGATAAATTGGGTATACGTAGAAAAATTAGCTGATAAAGGGGTGTCATAGTGAAATGCAAGGTAGAAGAGACTATTGGGAATAGTGTGATAAGCATCGAAACCGGTGAGGTTGCAAAACAAGCAAATGGGACAGCTATTGTTCGCTGCGGAGATAATGTAATACTGGCAACAGTCACATCAGGTGAATCGAAAGCCAGTGCGGGTTTTTTCCCTTTAACAGTTGATTATCGAGAAAAGACATATGCTGCCGGGAAATTCCCGGGTGGCTTTTATAAGCGAGAGAGCAGACCCACAGCAAAAGAGATATTAACGATGCGATTGATAGATAGACCCATGAGACCTCTCTTCCCCAAAAATTATTTTAATGAAGTACAGATAATGACAATGGTTCTCTCCGCTGATGGGGAGAATGATCCCGATATTCTTGCTATGATTGGGGCATCAGCAGCTGTTGCAGTTTCCGACATCCCTTACAATGGCCCCGTGGCCGCGGTTAGAGTCGGCTTGATAAATGATACATTTGTCATTAATCCCAAGAAATGCGACCTTGAAATAAGTGAGCTCAATCTCGTTGTCTCAGGTACAGAAGATCACGTTATGATGGTGGAGTCTGCCGGAAAAGAGATTTCAGAAGACAGGTGTATTGATGCTATCATGTTTGGTTTCCAAGAGATCAAGAAGATAGTAAAAATGCAGAAAGATCTCGTTTTAGAATGTAATAAAGAGAAGCAAGAGGTTCCCGAGGAGGACACTGATGCATCTCTCTTTGATGAGATAAAGGCAAAGGTTTACGATGAAATGAAAGAGAAGTCTACCGTATCTGGGAAGCATACCCGTGATAGGGCACTACGAGAAATATCTACCCGATTGATTGACGAGTATTGTTCAGAATCGGAGAGCGAAGTTAGTGAAGGAACGATTAAGGCCATTTTTGAAAAACTTGAGGCCCAGATTGTCAGGGAGCAGATTGTAAAAGAGAAGAGAAGAGTAGATGGCAGAGGCCTAAAAGATATAAGACCAATTTCGTGTGAGGTAGGATTCTTACCGAGAACTCATGGCTCTGCACTTTTTACCCGCGGAGAGACACAAGCGCTCGTCGTCTCTACCCTTGGCACTTCAATGGATGAGCAGCGTGTGGATGGTTTGACGGAAGAGTATACGAAAAAGTTTATGCTTGATTACAATTTTCCCTCTTTCTGTGTTGGTGAAGTGAGGCCAATTCGTGGTCCTGGTCGAAGAGAGATCGGTCACGGTGCTTTGGCAGAAAAGTCTCTGGAACCTATGACACCAACGTATGAAGAATTTCCCTATACAATCCGAATCGTATCGGATATCCTTGAATCAAATGGCTCCTCATCAATGGCTACGGTGTGCGGAGGTACACTTTGTATGATGGATGCCGGGATACCCATAAAACGTCCCGTTGCCGGAATTGCAATGGGATTGGTGAAAGATGGTGAAGATGTGTGTATTTTGTCTGATATTTTGGGAGGTGAGGACCATTTCGGTGATATGGATTTCAAAGTTGCCGGAACTGAACAAGGTATCACGGCTCTCCAAATGGACGTAAAAATATCGGGGATAACCGAACAGATTTTACGGGATGCACTTCAACAGGCTAAAGAGGGGAGAATGCATATTTTAAAGGAGATAATTGCTGCCATTGAAAAACCTCGTAGCTCTATTTCGGTACATGCACCTAAGCTCATCAAGATTAAGATAAACCCTGAGAAGATCGGTTTAGTTATTGGACCGGGAGGCAAGACGATCAAAAGGATTCAAGAAGATTCTGATACACGCGTAGAAATTGATAACGATGGTACAATCGTTATCTCATCCATGTCTCTTGAATCAGTAGAAAAAGCAAAAGCATATATCAAAGGACTCACCGATGAATTGGAAATTGGGAAAACATATTTAGGTAAGGTAATAACGGTGAAAGAGTACGGCGCCTTTGTGGAAATAATGCCTGGCCGAGAAGGATTGGTTCACATTTCAGAGCTTTCAAATGATTTTATAGAAAAAGTTGAAGATGTTGTAAAAGAGGGACAGGAAATTAAGGTTAAGATTATAGGAATTGATGACCAGAAACGAGTAAAATTGAGCAGAAAAGCCACCTTAAAAGATGAGGAGCTTGTTGAATCTGATATACAATAGTTAAAAACCTAGACTATTTTTTTCTGTATCGAGTTATTGCGTATTTTTATAGGAGGTTGAATGGGCAAAAAATAATCAAGAAGTTGTAGTATTTTTTATTTGTAATATGTTTTTTTTTACGAGGAGGAAAGATGTCTAACAAAGGTACCGTCAAGTGGTTTGATGCAAAAAAAGGGTTCGGGTTTATTCAGCAAGAAGGCGGCAGCGACGTATTTGTTCACTATTCAAATATTTCCGGTCAAGGTTTTAAAGTTCTAGAGGATGGCGATGAAGTTGAGTTCGATATCGTTGAAGGTGCAAAGGGATTACAGGCGCAAAATGTCATAAAACCTGACAGTAGCGAATAATCTTTGTAACTATTATTAAGCCAGGAAAGTTTAGTAGGTATACTAAGACTTCCTGGCTTATTTTTTGTTTATACCCATTGCAAAATGGTTTTTGGGATTTCTGGGTCAGAGTTTCCTTGAAATTTAAATTTTTCGATTCAACAAAACCAGAGGCTTAGTAATACTAAGTCGAGGATTTTTGTGATTGAGAAAAATATTAATTTTATGTGAAAGCGGGTTCTGTAAACCGAAAATCAATTTGTGATGAGTATATACCCATCCTATTGTGAAACCTGGCAGAAATGACAAAGAATAACGCGGAGTCTGATAGGTCAGAACAGTTAAACATACTAGCTGCGGGTTTAGTCCACGAAATAAAAAATCCTCTAAATACGATCAGTGTTAATCTGCAATTGCTTAACGAAGATTTGCAAATTGACTCATCGAAAATAGGCAAGAAAATGCTCAAGAGGGTAAATTTGTTACAAAAAGAGGTGTTTCGTTTACAAGACATACTAAGTGATTTTTTACGATTTACCAAGAAACACAAACTCAATTTAGAAGAGTGTGATATCAATGAAATCATCGACAATGTGTTAGATTTTATTACCCCCGAAGCGATACAAAATTCTATTAGGATTCTCAAGAATTTTGATACAAATCTTCCAAAATGTAATCTTGACCGCAATGTGATAAAACAGGCTCTCTTAAATGTAATCCTTAATGCTCAACAGGCCATGGTAGGTGGTGGAGAACTTATGGTTAGAACATTTCAAGACAGAGAAAATATATACATTGATATAACAGATACGGGATATGGAATCTCTTCAGACAAAATTGATAAAATATATCAAGTCTATTATTCGACCAAAAAGATGGGAACCGGGCTTGGTTTACCCACCGTGAAAAGAATTATTGAGGAGCACAAGGGCACGATCAGCGTACATAGTGAGGAAGGAAAAGGGAGTAGCTTCTTAATCCGAATACCATTTAAAACTGAACCAAAAAATAGGGAAATATGATACGAGACGCACATATTTTGATCATAGATGATGATGAAAACCAGGCGGAAGCACTTGCCGAAAGCTTGAGTAAAGTTGGATACAAATGTTCCACCGTTACAAATGGCAACAAAGGTCTTGAAATAATAAGAAATAGGGATGTTGATATTGTAATCACTGATCTTATTATGCGCAGTTTAGATGGAATGGAAATTTTAAAGGTAACGAAAGAAATTTCACCAGAAACGGAGGTTATCTTAATTACGGGCCATGGAAGTATTGAAAATGCTGTTATGGCGATGCAAAAAGGAGCAATTAACTATCTCCTGAAACCCGTAAATATCACACATCTCAGGACAGTAGTAGATAAAGCGGTGGAAAAACAATTTCTCGTAAGACGAAACAGAGAACTACACAAGCAGCTCGAAGAGAAGTATGGATTTGCCGGTATTACAGGTAACAGCCAACCTATGCACAGGATTTTCCACATACTGAAACAGATCTCTTCTACCACTGCTACAGTATTGATAGTAGGTGAAAGCGGCACAGGGAAAGAACTCATAGCCAGGGCCATACATTATACCGGCCCACGTAAAAACAACCCCTTCGTAGCCTTAAATTCAGCCGCAATTTCCGATACTCTGCTGGAGAGCGAATTATTTGGACATGAAAAAGGTGCTTTTACGGGCGCATTAAATCAGAGGATGGGGAAATTTGAATATGCAAACAACGGAACCCTATTTCTTGATGAGGTTGGAGACATGCCACTCTCCACTCAAGTGAAGTTATTAAGAGTTATTGAGGATGGACGAATTATGCGTGTTGGCAGCAATGAAACGATAAAGGTCGATGTGAGGATTCTTGCCGCCACAAATAAAGATCTCGGAAAGTTGGTAGAAGAGGGAAAATTCAGGGAAGATTTGTACTTTCGATTCAATGTTGTCTGCCTGAGACTCCCGCCTTTAAGAGAGAGACAGGAAGATATTTTTTTGTTGATCGATGCCTTTATTCAGGAATTTTCCGGTAAACATGGAAAAAAGATTAAAGGTATCACTCCCGAAGCGAGAAAGATCCTCTTTCAGTATAGTTGGCCGGGGAATGTTAGAGAGCTGAAAAATTGTATCGAAAGTATGATTATCTTTTCTATGGACGGTGTCTTAGATAGTAGCAACATCCCCGAGCATATCTATAAAGATAACAAGACGGCACTACCGGGGCCTGTTTTTCCGGTGGGGATAACCCTGGATGAAATGGAAAAAGAGTTAATCACAAAAACTTTGGCATATGTAAATGGAAATAGAGGAGAAACTGCGAAAATACTCGGGATAGGAGAACGAACGCTCTATAGAAAACTTGACAGATATGGTTTAAAGTGAGGAAGAAAAGGTGACTGAAATTAGACTTTGCGGTAGATGTAAAAAAAGTATCTCTCAAACAGAATTGGAATCTGGACAGACAACGGAACGTTATGGGCAATTAATTTGCCAAGAATGTACGGCCATACTCAGCAAAAAAAAGGAGAAAGGGTTTGACGAACAGAGTTTTTTCTTTGAGTCAATTCTGAACGAGGTCAAGAGTATAACAAGAGTCCTAACTTATGAAACCGGTTCATGGTTAAACATCATTGCCGCTGTAGCACAGTGTTTTGTTTTTGGGACATTAATATTTGCTTATATTAACAGACGCGGAGATTTGCATTCAACACTACTCCTTGCCATTGTATTCCAACTTATGGCATTGACTTTTTTTGTGATAAAGAAGTAATTTCTAGATTGCTCTCTCCAACATTTTAATAACGAATTTTTATTGTATAGTAACCCCTGAAACAGTCAGGAAACTAGGCCTTGACATTCTATTATAAAATATATAGCATGCATGATATTTAAGAAAAAGCATCGTCCGATTTTTTTGTATTGTAGTCGATTTTGTCGACTGAAAAGTGACATTGGAATATCAAGAGCTCCTTATTCTCTTCTATTTTTAATCTGAAAAACGGAAATTATCCCTATGGCGAAAAAGATAATAGTTGTGCTTGGAATAGCCTTTTTTACCTTTTTGTTGATCGTTCCTTTTGTAAGCTATAACGCTTATAAAAAAGCATTAAAGGAGAAGGCCTTTAACCATCTCATTACTACCCGGGACATTTTAAAACTCCAAATATGGAACTATTTCAATGAAAGGTACGGTGACATTGATGTCCTTTCAAGGAACCCTGTAATTGCTCAGGGTTTTACCCGTTTATCGAACGCCTTACACACCTTCGGCCACTCAAGCTCTCAGTTTCAAACAATAATCGATCTTTATCAGCCACTGATGGAATACTATGTCTTTGATTATGGTTATGTAAACATTTTCTTTGTCGACAAGGATGGCGAGGTGATGTTTTCGGTCATCAAAGAGGAATTTACCGGATCAAATTTGCTTACGGGAACATATAAACACAATAACATTGCCAGGATCTTCAAACACGGCTTGATGGAGGTAAACTTTGAGGATTATACGTGGAACGGATCGGTGAGTGAATTTACCTCTTACTTTGCGGCACCTGTATTTGACGCAAACGAATTGTTGGGTGTATTAATCATTGAGATCCCATTCTCCCATCTCGATAGCATGTTGACACAAAGGACGGGTTTGGGAAAAACAGGTGAAATGTATCTCGTAGGTGATGATGGGTTCATGAGATCAAATTCTCGGTTTTCGGTAAAGCCGACCATGCTGCAAAAAGAGGTCGACACGAAAGCGACGAAAGAGGCTTTCGAAGGATATGTCGGTACCACCATTATGAAAGACTATCGAGGGGTACCGGTACTGAGTGCGTATACACCCTTAAACCTGAATTTCATGAACTGGGCGCTTCTAGTAGAGATGGATGAGGCGGAGGCATTTGGCCCTATCTACGCCGTTGAACTTAAGCTTACCGTTATTGCATCCATCATTGGTTTCATAGCGCTTACATATCTCTATATAGCATTTAAGAGAGAGAAGAGACATGCTGAGGAGGAAGAGGAGTCTGAAGAAGGGAGCGAAGAAGAATCAGAAGGTGATTCTGAATGAACTTCATGAAAACTCGTTTACGTTATCCAGGAAGATTTTTTAAATAAGCAGTCTGAGTGTTCCCACGACTTTACGAAGCCCTATAATCTGACCCCGTCCTTATTTCTCCACTGACCGAGACCATTGAGAAGTCTCAATCCACCATTTTTCCAAAGGGACAAGGCCTTAAATGGCAGAAAGAAAACTCACCACCAACTTTTCGTTACCGTCAACCTCTACAATTCTCAAGTATGCAAGCACCGTGTTCCAGTTATGAAATTGCTATATATCTCACCCATAAACCTGCCTTAATTTTAAACTGAGGATCTCTCCTCAAGCTTATTGAGATACAATGGCGGTAAAACTGCAATCACTGCAACAGCTTTTTTGCCTCTTGATAAAAACTGTTTATCTCTTCAATCTTTTTTGAACACTGCGTACAGTAGTCGAAATCGTAAGATTTTCCTGTCGTTGTCTTTATCTGAAGAATTATACTCTCTAAACCTGTTAACTCCCTCTCTAGGTCATTCAGTTTTGACGTATAATCATAAGCGGCATTTTCATATTTCGACTTTGCAGATTGGTACTCTAATATCACAAATTGGCAATTGTCTCCCATCAGATCAAAACTTTCAGGAAAATTGAGGCACGTTTCCACCTCTTCTCTCCTCATTTCAAAAGACTCCTTTTTTGATTCAATTGCCCGCTGTGCCTCATTTACTTTCTCAGCAGCGTTTACCGCAGATCTCACCGCTTTTTGTAGTTTGCCTATTTCGTGTGATGGTGGACTTAACTCTTCCGCATTACAAGGAGAAGAGATATAAACTAAACAAAGAGTGAACCAGACACAGCCCGTTAACCGTTTCATAAATCTTATCTCCCATTTTCAATTGTCATCAAAGAGCCTACTTGTTTACAAACCACTTTACAACTCATATGCTCCATCTCTTATTATCAGAGTTAAGCTGATTATTTTACTCCCACATTGCTCGACTCCCATTTGCCCGATAACACCATTCATGTTATTGCTATACATCCTTTTAGATTACCTGTCTGCCCCGATGAATCCACGCATCAGCCCCCCGTCCGAACCGGCACGGGAGAGAGACAATCGTTCTGGCAAGGAAGGGTCCTACAGCAGTTTCATTCAGTGGGACAAGATTCCGAATCAGAAAATTGTAAGCACTTATTTTGTTAATACTTAAGTGTGAAATTTTCTTTACAACAAACTTATTTTTTGTCAAAAAATAGAACCCATTTGACTGGATTAAAAGTATGGAGTTCAATTTTCATTATAGGTTGATGTATCCCAAAATCAATTGTTTTTTCACATCATCCGTTGGGTATAAAATCTCTAAATTTTGCTCATGATGTAAGGATAAATAGTGACAACTCTTATAAATGTTCACGAGGTTTACGGGTAAATTTTTTATTTGACTTTATCGTTGAAAGAGAGTAGGGTCAAGTTAGATAGTGTTTCAATTTGTCGGTAAATGGGTAGCGTAATTTCTCTTTATTAAAGGAGGTGCCATATGAGTAAGCTTATTTTAGCAACTATTGTCCTGTTTTGTGGTTCAACTGCCTTTGACAATTACGAAGAGCATGTGGTAAAAGGTATACCCGCCCATGCAGTAAAAGATTACTATACAACCTTAGATGTTGCGACGGCACAAAGGGCAGCCTCGATGGCGGTTCAGGAGCAAAAGAGAGTTCAAGAAGAGCAGAGAGAAACCATCGAGTCTATTAAACAAGAGATCAGGGCCTTACAGCAACTACGTGGCCAAGTTGTTGAGATGTTATAAGTCCTTTTATGAGTTATAGGCAGGTACCATTACAATTGAGGGATAGGAAATAGCGGTTTCCTATCCCTCAATTTCACCTTTTTAGTGCTTACGGGTCTGAGGTCTAGATAAAAAGCTCGTAAGACCAGAACTGCAAGTGCGCTGTGTTTGAGGGCGCCATCTAGAAGATAGTCGGAATACTTCATTCCCTCTGTAGCTAATAGCGTAACATAAACGCAAAAATCACAACTTTTAAAAAATCGCCTTGAGAATATACCGACCGGGAAAATTGGAAGTATGACCAGCAGTTTCTATCCATCTTCAACCTCCTCTTGAAATATTTCATGGCAATCATCACACGATTTTATGAGCCTTTTAAACTCTAAGTCCAAACTGGTGGTATCGTGGTTCTGACTGCACAATATGAGGGCATCTAAAGCAGTGACAAACTTATCATGTAAAATGACGAACTTACTAGAAATCCACTTATGTTCGGTTTTGTAGAGTTCTACACACCTCCTGCCAATACCCTCTTTGATTTCTAGTGTCCACATCTCTATCTCTACCCAATCGTTCTGTTTCACCGCCCTTTCCAGCCTCTTCATTACCCTGGATGCTTTCTTCATCTCCTCTTCCAGACCATACTCTTCAGTGGTTTCTGTTTGGCTCCTCTCACCTACTGTAATGTTCACCTCCTCAGACTTTTTACACGATGCGATAGATAGGGTAAATCCCAATATGATGATCACCATTACCAATGGATAGTTCATTTTTCCCCCAAATTGAAATTTCTTAGACGCAAGGAGTTCGTTACCACCGATACCGAGCTAAATGCCATGGCACCTGCCGCAATCATAGGATTAAGTAAACCGCTAGCAGCAAGGGGAATTGCAAGGATGTTGTACCCGAATGCCCAAAAGAGATTCTGTTTGATCGTCTTCATTATCTGTTTGCTCAGTTTCAGTGCCTCCCATGACCTTGAAATATCCCCCTTCACCAAGGTAATATTGGCAGTCTCCATTGCGATCTCCGTTGCTGTACCAATGGCAAAACTTACATCCGCAGTTGCTAGGGCCGGTGCATCATTAATTCCATCCCCAATCATCCCAACAACCTTACCTTCTTGTTGAATCCTCTTTATCTCATCCGTCTTGTCAGCAGGTTTCAGGTTTGCCCTTACACTCGGAATGCCCATCTCTTTACCAACTGTATGAGCACTCACGGTATTATCACCCGTAAGCATGACAACCTCGATACCCATTTCTTTAATGTGATCAATAGCACTCTTCGATGTTTCCCTAATTTTATCCCCGATGCTCAAAACGGCTACCACTTCACTATTTATTGCAAGGAACACTACCGTCCTCCCCTTAGATTCAATCTCCTCTACCCTCTTTTTTAAATCCGAATTCTCCGCATGTGGAGAGGAACTTTCCTTACCGTTAACGTACAACGTGGTAGCTATGTCGATGCCATTCTCCCGCATAAACCTCTCACTACCAATTAATATGTGAGAACCTTCATAGCTGGCACGCACACCCATCCCGACTTCTATTGAGAAATCCTTTACCTCTAGAAAAGGGATTCCCAATTTTTCGGCATGTGAAACGATCGCCCTCCCAATTGGATGCTCAGAGTGCCTTTCACAACTTCCCATTATTTGTAAAACGTTATTCTCGGTGTTTACGACAACACTGTTGCCTGAAAACGCTTTTTCCCTCCTACCGATGGAAAGAAGATCGATGACCGTAGGTCTTCCCTCGGTGATAGTTCCTGTTTTATCCAAAATGAGTGTATCTATTTTGTGTGCAAGTTCCAAGCTGGATGCATCCTTTATGAGTATCCCGGCCCTTGCCGCTCTGCCCGTCCCAACCATGACTGCAGTAGGTGTTGCAAGGCCTAATGCACAGGGACACGCAATTACAAGGATAGAGATTGCAGAAAAAAGAGCCCTGTCAAAGGAGTAGCCCATCAGAATCCAGACACACAACGTTAACAGTGCAATACCAATTACTATAGGAACAAATATCCCTGAAATTTTATCCGCCAAACGCTGAACCGGTGCCTTGGAACCTTGAGCCTCTTCAACAAGTCTGGCAATTTGGGCCAATACCATTTTTGATCCAACGTTTTCGGCAATCATGTAAACAAGTCCCGTTGTATTGATTGTACCACCACATATTTTATCATCTTTCCCCTTTTTAACAGGCATGCTTTCCCCCGTAAGCATTGACTCATCTACGGAGGTTTTTCCCTCTATTATTACACCGTCAACAGGTATCTTCTCTCCGGGTCGTATAATCAATCTATCCTTAACTACAACATCGGTTGCTGGTACCTCTTTTTCTTCACCCCCCCGTATTACCCTTGCCATTTTTGGTTGGAGATCTAACAATTTTCTCATCGCTTCCCCTGCCTTACCCCTGGATTTTGCTTCAAAGAATCGACCCAACAGGATGAGGGTAATTATGATTGCGGCTGATTCAAAGTAGAGCTCCTCTCCTCCCCTTGACATGGTTATGATGCTAAACAGATATGACGAACCGGAACCCAAAGCGATCAGGGCATCCATTCCGAGGGATCTATTTTTTATCTGCTTCAACGTTTTCTTAAAAAAACCGATACCCGGCCATAAAATTACCCCAGTTGTCAATGACAACTGGATGGTGTCGGAATAGGGGAAACGAATCATAAACATACTTATGGTAAAGACGGGGATGCTGAGTATTGCAGAAAGTAAAAACCTTCTCCAGTCTGATGCAGAGACCTCCTCATGTGTAGGAACAGAGGCACCCTCTCTGATAACGCCAAACCCTAACTTTTCAATCGCTTGATAGATATCTTCTAGAGGCAATTTACTCGTAACAGTTGCCTTCCGTGTCGCAAAGTTGACCACTGCGTCTCTATTATCCTTTAGCGATCCAATGGTTTTTTCTATCCTCTTTGCACACGCGTTACAGGACATTCCTTTAATTTCTATCGTAAGCTTCTTATATCCAGCCATAGTAATTCCCCAACGAGAAAAAAAGTTATTTCCAGTAACTATCCCACCGTTCGTCTACTCTCTTCACTATTTCATCACTCATTACCAGTGGAGAGGGGTATCCTTTTTTCCAGGTCGCATCAATACCCATTTTGCCACCAAAAAGAGGGTTTATGCCTACCAGCTTCTCTTCCTGGAACATGATATCACGCTCAGCATCAAATCGAGTAAATATGCCCCATATGGTCTGCTCTTGGTCATAAAGGTCAACGTCAGGGCTTACCGCCGCAATGATTTTGGGACCTACAAGATCGGAAGATTTTGTTAATGCGTGGACCACCTCTCTCCCCTTTTCAGACACCTTAACGACTAGCAATGTCTCTTCGAGGAGGTTTGAGTCTACTACTCTCTTGTCAATTCTTTTTACCAATTGATCAATCTCTAATTTTGAATCTGTTTGTGAACCGGTTTTCTGGATCCCCCTTTTCTTTGTTGCATCCAAAATCATTTTGCTTCCAAGGTTCATTTTGTAACTGGTAAAATCAAGGGTATCCAATGGTACCTTCGGAATCATAATGAAGTCATATCTGGGATTGAAATTGTTGTAAATTGCCTTTAAAACGGCCTTAAAGTCGCGCGGTTTTACCTCTTGAGAGACCGTAACGATGCACTTTGTCAGTGAGAGCTGTCCCTCACCCATAATTGA
Source organism: Candidatus Scalinduaceae bacterium (assembly GCA_965222815.1). Classification (GTDB taxonomy): domain Bacteria; phylum Planctomycetota; class Brocadiia; order Brocadiales; family Scalinduaceae; genus SCAELEC01. The sequence continues at coordinate 1,797,572 of CBDCUS010000013.1, read as the reverse complement.
TAGGGCTGTCTTCATAGCCTCTTTACTATACCGCTCTTCTACAGAAACCACGAGGAGATTGTGAAATCCAGCTTCATAGTAAGCCCATAGGTCTGAAATTTCGGGATGAATTAACCGAATTAACGGCCCAAGAACCTGTTGAGTTGCATTGCCTAAAAATTTATCCTCCATTGGAGGACGTCCTACAACCGTAGCTGGATAGACAGCATTTTTTCTCTGTGTAATCGTATTAATGTGAAAGACAGGGAATTTCGAAGCATGAGAATAGTGACCGAAATGGTCGCCAAACGGGCCCTCCATACGTAATTCTGTTAAATGGACCGCTCCCTCAAGGACAAACTCTGCATCGGCGGGCACCTTGATTGAGACCGATTTTCCCTTTACCATCCTCGTCCTTTTACCCCGAAGAAAACCGCTAAACATAACCTCGTCAATTCCTTCGGGGAGTGCAGCAACGGTTGCAAGCAGAAGGGCTGGATCGGTACCCAGTGCCACAGCTATCTCGAACTTTTTTCCCAGTTTTTGAGATTGGAAATAGTGAAAACCGCCACCTTTTTGTATCTGCCAGTGCATTCCGGTCGTCTTTCCATCAAAGGTCTGCATGCGATACATACCGACATTTCGTTTTCCGTTCTGTGGATCGTAGGTGAAGACCTGCGGTAACGTAATAAATGGACCTCCATCTTCCGGCCAGCTGGTTATAACGGGGAGATCGTGTAAGGTTGTCCGGTCTACTATCTCTTGAGATGTGGGTCTTCGTGTCATTTTAGGGAGAGTGGCATACAATCTCTTGGATATATTGGGATGTTTGAAAAATACCTTCGGTTTTGGTGGCATAACCTCTTCCATAAACGTGATCAACTCGGTACCAAGTTGGTCCGGATGTTTACCCAGTGCCAGCTCAATCCTTTTATCGCTTGCAAGGACGTTCATGGCCAGGGGAAAACGTGCCCCCGTTACGTTTTCAAAGAGTAGTGCGGGCATTCCCTCCTTAAGTGCCCGTATCGAGATCTCTGTTGCTTCCAAATTGGCATCAATCTCGGTCTTGACCCGTATCAGTTCTCCATGTATCTCTAAATAGTTAATAAAATCTTGTAATGAATATATCCTCATCTACATCTTCTCCATAAATGTCAGCCACTATTTCTCCACCATTTCATGTCCTAATAGAACGTTTCCCAAATAATAATATGACGATAGATAACGGCTACATCGGATTTAATCTGCTTGCCATTGAGGGCTTAAGAGACTCACCTCACATGCATTATTGCAACGGCAAATAAGAAACAGGTGCACAGTAACAATTTTCTATAAATCAATTTTCACTTCTCTTGAGCCATTCTAAAGCTTCTCTGCTTTGTGAAACTACTACTCCCATCTTTTCTTCGTCAAACCCATCCAACATCTTCTGAAGGTTATCAGGATAATAGGGAAAGACCCTCAACCTATTCAGGACAGCAACCGTATCAGAAAGCTTATTGGGGAGTTGTAATTGGACTTTTTCAAAAAGATAGGGTAGGTTATTTATGCTTGATGGTATTACGTTGAATTTTCTTTGATGAATTCCCTTTAAGGCCTTTTCAAGAGAGAGATGACACATAAAAACAGCATAGAAATGTTTTCCCCCTTTATACAAATACTCAGCTGTCTCCATATCGTAATCAGCCTGTTTCATCCACTCCTCAGGATTTTTTGCCATACTTTCTTCACTCGCGCTTCGGTTTTAAGATTCAATTGACTGAAGGATCACCGTTCAGAGTTAACTAATTCAATGATCATTTTACATTTTGCATTGAATGAGTTGCTGTCCAGACCCTCAAACATTCTCGACCTCTGGCAACAAACCGCCACTCTTCATATCTCGGTATTCAAGTTTTTCAGGGGTAAATTTTAAGACCGTAAGCTCCGGATCATTAACCCCACCCTGGAAGTACTGTGAAAGTTCGTCTTTCCATATACACTTTTTGGTTTCCATATCCTCATGGATTGTAAACGTCCCGAAGAGCCTGATATCCGTAGAGGTTTCATTGTCAAAGGAGACAATGCAGGCACTCTTACAGTGATGAATTTGCTCCTCCTTAGGAGAACTCTTATGGGAAACAAACCATAGTTTCAAGTCATCTTCCACCTTTTGAATTTCCATAATTCGGCATGATGGGCCATTCTTCATACACGTCGCAACAGAAACCGTTTTGACTGACCCGAAGAAATCTCTTATTTTTGTTTTTACATCAGACATACTCACTCCCTGGAAAAATTAACCACATATTTTCAAATTTAAAGAGATGAACTAACAGCGTAGTGCTTGTCGTTTTCTCTCACCTTTTTTCTCTGTGACACCTATGAGTTTATGCTTATAGAAGGATTGAGTCAAGAAATTTGTCGGTGAAAAGCTCTCTTCAACTCTTTATAAAAATCTTTCTCATGATGGATACTCTTAAGGTTCGTACCTGAAGTTACCATCTGTTGATAGAAATTTCATCCTCTACCATAATTTTGTTTGAAATGGTTTTTCTTTTTGTTGATAATGTCTCTAAGTATAAAGAGTTATAGCGTATGTTATTCAAACAAATCGAAGATGATGGTCTATGCCGAATTAATTGTCATAGGTGACGAAATCCTCATAGGGCAGATTGTTGACACAAATTCCGCCTGGATGGCGGAAAGGCTTAATGATATAGGGATTTTTGTTTCACAAATCAGTACCGTTTCGGATAATCGTGATCATATCAAAAGAGCTATCAAACTCGCTGAGGAGCGGGCGGATATCATATTGATAACAGGAGGACTTGGCCCGACGAGAGACGATATAACAAGAAAAACCTTGGCAGAATACTTTAACACCGTTTTAGTTGAAGATCCGGGAGTACTCAAGTGTATTGAAGAGCTGCTTGAAAAAAGAGCTTTTTCGATGAATGCCTTAAACAGGAAGCAGGCCCTTATCCCCACAAATTGCAGACCGCTTCCCAATCCACTAGGGACTGCCCCGGGTATGCTCTTTGAGGAGAGTGGGAAGGTATACGTCTCTCTGCCGGGAGTGCCTTTTGAGATGAAGTCAATTATGGAAAATCACGTCTTGCCACTTCTCAAAGGCCGTTTCGACACCCCGTTTATCATCCATAGAACACTCACCATTCAGGGTTTTACCGAATCGACACTCTCACTGGTTCTTGAAGAGTGGGAAAACACTCTTCCTAACGGTGTAAAATTGGCCTACCTCCCTTCACCTGGTTTGATCCGGTTACGATTGAGCGTTTCAGGTACCGAATATGAGAGAGCGCAAGAGAAGATTCGTAACCATATTTCAAAGCTTAATCTCGTTATACCTGAAGCTATCGTCAGTTACGAAGCAGAGGGGATAGAAAAGGTGATAGGTGACCTTTTGAAAAAGAGGGGTATGACTGTGGCAAGCGCAGAGAGTTGTACGGGAGGGAGCATTGCCGCATTGATTACATCAATTCCGGGCAGCTCTGACTATTTCAAAGGGAGTGTTGTCGCCTATTCAAATGAGATAAAGCACAATCTTCTCAAGGTAAGCATGAAGAGCCTAATGACGTATGGTGCCGTAAGTAAAGCTGTTGTAGAAGAGATGGCCAAGGGATGTTTACGATTGGTAAAAACCGATTTTGCTGTTGCAACTTCTGGAATAGCCGGACCGGGTGGCGGAACCAAAGAAAAACCGGTTGGAACAACATGGATCTCCGTTGCATCAAAGGAAAGGATTTTTTCTCAAAAATATGTAATGGGAGAGCTTCGTAGCAGTAACATACAGAGGAGCGTTTTGACGGCTCTCAATATGCTCAGGAAGTTGATCATAGAGGGCTCTTCACCATAAACCACAAGGAAGGGATCGTGGGAACGATACAATACCAAACCCCAGATTCTTAACTCATTATGTAATTCCTGCTATCTTTCACAACTGTTCCTTTTTTCTTTCCGATCGAGATAGACGTTTGTCAATTTTGTAGACCTCAACATTAAGGATGGAAACGTGTTTCATGTCCGGATGCAAGGGGTTGAGAAGGGTGTTAAATTCGTACTCTACAACCGCCGAAGGAACGCGAAGTAAAAGAGACTCGTTTGCCATGGCCCAATTTGACCCCCATTCAGCCAACCTCGTTGGTGCTGGGTACTCTCGCCAGTTTTCAGGCAAATTAGCCATAACGATCTCTTTTGGAACTATTGCATCGGGTATTTGAAGGGTAGCCACACTAAGGTTGGTTGGGGCAATTGATAATGGGACATGTACCAGATACTCAACGGTAGCTAAAGATATGCTTTCTGAAGTATAAATTATGGATGTACCTTTTCGGTTCCACCTTCCTCCATATATTCTTGCACCGGTCCCGGCAAGGTCATTGATATTTTGGGACTTGGCAATTCGAAAGAGCTTCATGACGGGCAAGATTGAAAAGTTATTTTTTATAGAACCCTAAGAAAATATACCGTGCTCTATTCTTCCAAGCTCATCTAATACCATGTCGACTCCAAACTTTGAGATGAGTAAGCTCATGGGTGTTTTTTTATCTAACGCCACATTAGGATGGTTCATCCACGTGAGGAATTTATTCCTTCCTTCGAATACCTCAGAGCCTTTTGCCGCGACCTCAGCAATTTGCAGAATTTGTTCGGATACCACACGGTTGAAGTGTTTTTTTAATGTGTATCTCTGTATTGTTCGCTCAGTAACCGGGAGAAGTTGGGCCATTTGATGCATAGAGAATGAGAGATATTTTGCCAGGTGTAACAGTGCGTCTTTCGTAACGCCTCTATTGCTCAAGGTAACCAGGTCCATCTGGCTGCGGATGTTCATTTTGAGGACCTTCTTACCTCCTAAAACTTTTGTTAGCGCATAGGGCTCCATTTACATACCTCTGGTTTACAATACGACATTTTTCCGAAATATAACGTCAAAAAACATTTTTGTCAAATGAAAACCGCCTATCTACCTATAACGAACACGGCAGATAGGCGGTTTGCAAGCTTCCCCTTATTGTATAAAAGATCCGAAAGTAGCATGAGAACCTTTCAAAGAGTATAAGGCGATCTCTTTTCCCTAATACTTGATTACATAATTTATAAAAGAGAAAAAGATAGGTATTAGTTCTGCAGCTTTACAAATGCTGATTTGATCTTGATTTTAGCGATTTCCTATACTATCATGACACTCTCCATTGTAATACCGTACGAGTTAAGGGTTCGCGATAAAATGTAAGGTTCTTTATCGCAAACTCTTAATATTAAACTCACCTGATAGAGAAAAACCCAACGTTTTGATCATACGAGCACAGTACAATGAAAGGAAACGATTTTAAACTACACGGCTGGATTGGTATCTTTCTCATCCTGTTGGCAGAGGTTGGAGTTGTCCTGCAAAATCGCTTCTCGATAGCACACAGGATAAGTGTATGGACCACACCCATATGCTGGTGGGGCTATATATTCCTATTAGATGCCGTAATATTCAAAATTAAGGGCAACTCGCTTATCTGCAGTAGGCGGAAGAATTTCTTATTACAACTCCCACTTTCCATTATCATCTGGCTCCTCTTTGAGGTTTACAATCTTCATCTTGCCAATTGGAAATATATTGGTTTGCCAACACATCCATTGGAACTCTATTTAGGAACAGGCCTCTCCTTCGCAACAATAATGCCCGGATTATTTCTTACTACTGAACTCCTAGAAATACTTCATGTTTTCAACAAATTTCGCATTGCAAAACTGAAGGTTACAAACAGAATAATTTATAGTGGTGTTGTGCTAGGTTTCATCTTCATTATGGCACCATTACTTATCAGTGGTAATTACGCCAAGTATCTCTTTGGCCTTGTATGGACAGGTTTTGTAATGTTGTTAGAACCTATTGTCTACTCAAGCAACGGAGATTCTCTGCTCAGAGACTTAGAAAACGGAGTATTGACAAGAATCCTCAACCTTTTTGCAGCTGGTTTTATTTGTGGGTTATTATGGGAATTCTGGAACTTTTGGGCTGCCTCAAAATGGGTTTACACCGCACCATTCATGGAGGATATCAAAGTATTCGAGATGCCGGTTGTCGGTTTTCTTGGGTTCGGCCCATTTGCATGGGAATACTTTGTGATGTACAATTTTTCCCGATTACTCTTTAAACGAGATTGAGAAACCGTCCCTATTTTCTCAATAGTGCCTGAATGGAAACCCTGTGTTTGGACGAAAACTGCTCAGGTACAAGGCGCGTAATAATTGCGGAACCGAAACGTACTCAAGTACGTGAGGATTACGGAATTATTACAGTAACGCGGTAGATGGGTAGTTTCCGTTCAAACACTAAATACCTCTCTCCTCACCGTAATCCTTTCAATGTACTCCTCTTTCGGTTCGTATCCCGTTCCCCCAGTCTGAGGAACATCGATAAAGCCGTTACGGTCAACAGTTACGGCTGGATCGATAATGTCCTCCCTGAAATACCGCTTACTGGCCGAGACATCACCGGGCAAACTGAAACCGGGAAGCGTTGACATCGCTATATTGTGGGACCTACCGATACCAGCCTCCAGCATACCGCCACACCAGACAGGTATTTTATGTTCCAAGGCATAATCATGGATCTTGATAGCCTCACTAAAACCTCCGACGCGTCCCAATTTGAGGTTGATTATCCTTCCGCTCTTCATCTCTATGGCCTTGCGGGCGTTATCAACCGACGTAATTGGTTCGTCGAGGCAGATGGCCGTTTGTATCTCTCTTTGCAGTTGTGCGTGGTCAACAATATCATCATAACTCAACGGCTGCTCCATCATAATCAGGTTAAAGTCATCAAACCGTTTGAGGAGATCGATATCGGCAAGGGTGTATGCAGAATTGGCATCTACGGAGAGGGTGATATCAGGAAACCGTTGACGGACCTGACGAACGATATCATAGTCCCATCCCGGCTTGATCTTGATCTTAATTCGACGGTAACCGGCACTCAGCTCTGTCTCGATTTTATCCAGCAGCTGCTCCGGAGAGTCCTGGATCCCGATCGATACCCCGCAAGGAATTCTTTTTCGCGTTCCTCCCAACAGTTCGTGAAGGGGTACATTTTTCGACCTTGACACCATGTCCCAACAGGCATTCTCTACTGCCGCCCGCGCCATCTGGTGTCCCCTTATTGGTTGGAACCATCGGTTCAGGTCTGAAGAGGAGTCCCAGACCCTGTTGAGTGCCATCGGCGCCAATACCTCTCGTATGACAATCCAGGCGGTATCAATTGTCTCGTGAGAGAAAAGTGGTCTCTCTCCGGCCGTACACTCACCATACCCGATGGCACCGTCACAAAAAACCTTTGTTAAGAGTATCCGACGTCTCTCCGTCCTACCAAAACTGGTTTCAAAGAAATGGACAAGCGGTAGGGTAATTTCCCGAATTTCGAGCCTTTCAATCTTAATATCACTCTCCTAACCTGACCGAGCCAGAATACTACAATGCAAAATGTAAAATTAGCAATGAGGATTTCAAAATTATTTCTTTCATCTATTCCATTTTTGAGTTTTGGGTCGGCCACGTTGTCAAATGAAAACCCATCTAGCCGGGACAAACACGGCAGATAGGCAGTTTTTAAACTTCTCCTTATTGTATAAAAAATAGCTAATTTATAAAGCTGTTTTATTCTCTCTTGAAAAGTTTACCCTGTTAAATAGGTGGCCTCTGGATAATTTAACAGGGTGAACCTTTCTACGACGATTGGCCCGCCCTTGACGCCCACTTTCGTCGGTGGTATAAAATTATCCATGCCTTATTATGTATATATTCTTAAGTGTTCTGATGGGCAATGCTATTACGGGTACACCAGCGACCTCAACAGCCGTATGGTATTACACCGTCAAGGGAAAGTTCGATCCATGAAACCGCGTCTGCCTGTTGAGTTAGTATATTATGAATCTTACCCAACGGCAGTTGAGGCACGCAAAAGGGAACGTGGTTTGAAGAATGGGCGTACTCGATCCAAAACTATTTACTGGTTAATTGACACCTTCCCTAAAGATAAATTGATCCCTTTTGCGTAAGGTAGTGTCAAGGGACTGAATATGAAGAGTCCTGCATTATAGCAAATTGAACATTAAAAAATTTCTAATGTATGGTAAGGGTGGATGTGGTTAAACATCCGACTGAATGGGCAATGAGTGGTTATAATGAGATACAAGATCCACCAGATAGATATACATTAATAGATACGAAATGGTTGATGGAATTGTGTGGGTTGGTTAATAAAGATCAACTGAGGAATGAATATAAGCAATGGGTTGAAGACGCTATAAATATTGATGGTGACAAAAGAGAGTCTTGTTGGACAGAACGTATTGCAGCCTGTCCCATTAAATGGATTGTCTTATTTAACCGGGGTGGGGAGTAGGCAGTTTGTGGAAGATATGAAGTTTAATTTAGGTTTAAATGCACTGGGACGGAATGTAGTTGAAAGCAACGATAAGTTTGAGCTCAAGGAACCAAATGCTCCTTACAATGCACATTTAATCACCAAAAACGATCTTCTAAGGCCTGAAAATATGTATTGTTGGGAGGAAAACATAATCAACTCAATAAGTTAGCTTGGTCCGACCCTGAGGACCTGTTCTTACCATAGCCTAAGAAAGAACTGTTTTCTTTGTCCATGTATAACGTCTTTAGTGTACTGGAAAGGATAATTGTGTTAGTCATCATTGCTGATATCCGCGCATGCAACACAATGATTTGTAAAGGGTATTGCCTTAAGCCTCTCTAAAGGTATTGGTTTATTACATACCACACAGATACCGTATTCACCTCTTTCTATACTCATAAGCGCTGTATTTATTTTCTCTAATTCGGATCGTGCGATCTCACCCAACCCTTCAAGCACATCATCATTTGCCCGTTCTACCGCTTGCTCTTCTGAATCAGGATTTGGAGCACCATTAGTATGTAGTATGTCTTGGTCAATCTTATTGAGACGGCGTTCAATTTCATCACGTTTCTTAAGGAGTTTTATACGGATTTGTTCGTGTGCCTTCATAATTATAGTCTCCAAGTACTCATTTTATTTCTTAGTGCCTAAATACTGCTTGAAATGATAATTCTGTAGTTTGTAATAATTCTGAGGTTTATAATACTCAGCTAATTACTGAAATCAAGTGGAAAAATGGTCACAAAACCCAACTAGCACAAAGCAAAAGTCAAACCATACCAACATCAAATCTCACTAGATTGCATAGAGAAACTGAAATTCCATTATCCACTTCCTCCATTTCCTTTATTTAATCTTCCTGAACATGCAAATGATACCTTCAGATAAAGGAATTCCTGATATAGGCTATATTTTTAGCAATATAGCCTTTTGCTCAAATGAACAAGTAAGATTATAAATCTATCGTATTAAAATATCATCACCAGGTGGTTTCAGTTTTCAAGGGATTGGTGAAATATCAAAGGGAATCAGAGTAATGATTAAATATTTATGGTATCGTAATAAACAAGAGAAAGCAAAAGGAGGATTAGGAATTAACAGACTTGATAATCACATTATTGTTTTTACTAAAGAACGAAACAAAATGTGACGCGAATTTGTTCAATATGGAAGGTTATCTTTAAAAAAACCTTTTTTCATATTTTTTTATACGTTAATATAATAATATACAAAATGGTACACGTTTGACCTGGGAGATGGACATGTTACGAAAACATATTACACTATTCTTTCTATTTATTGCTTTATATTTCATACCATTCAGCCTCTTTGCCGAGACAAAATATGAGAAAGCCACATTTGCCGGAGGCTGTTTCTGGTGTATGGAGCATCCCTTTGAAAAGCTGGAAGGTGTCTCAGTGGTTATATCAGGTTATACAGGAGGTCGTAAAAAAAATCCAACATACAAAGAGGTTTCGGCTGGGGCAACCTTTCATTTTGAAGCGGTCCAGATTACGTACGATCCTTCTCAAATAGGTTATTCGGAACTTCTTGATCTATTCTGGAGACAGATAGACCCAACCGATCCGGGTGGCCAGTTTGTTGATCGGGGTTTACAGTACCGGACGGCTATCTTTTTTCACAATGAAGAGCAAAAAAAATTAGCAGAGGAATCGAAAGAAAAATTGGACAATTCCGGAAGATTCGGCAAAAAGATAGTTACCGAGATTAATAAGGCGGCTGTATTCTATGAAGCTGAAGAGTATCATCAAGATTTTTATAAAAAGAGTCCTCTCCAGTATGAGGCGTATAGAAGAGGTTCGGGTCGTGATATTTTCCTGGAAAGGATTTGGGGGAAACAAATGGAGACAAAATCGAGCAGTAGATATAAAATAAGAAAAAAACCCACAAATGAAGAGCTCAGAAAAATATTGAAACCCTTACAGTATAAAGTGACTCAAGAGGATGGTACGGAAAGGCCATTTGAGAATGTATATTGGGATGATAAGAGAGAGGGGATTTACGTTGATATTGTTTCCGGGGAACCTCTTTTTAGTTCCGTTGACAAGTTTGATTCCGGGAGCGGATGGCCCAGCTTTACCAAACCGCTGGAACCTGACCATATCGTAGAACTTGAAGACAGAAAGTTCTTGATGAAGAGGATAGAGGTAAGGAGCAAACATGCCGATTCTCACCTTGGACATGTTTTTAATGATGGTCCTCAACCGACGGGACTTCGCTATTGTATAAACTCAGCGGCTCTTCATTTCATCGCAAAAGAGGATCTGGAGAAAGAGGGCTATGGTGAATACAAAAAACTCTTTGAATAGTAAAAAAGCAGGGAGAGATTGTAACACACAGACACGAAGAGGCTTCCTTAAAAAAGGAAGTCTTATGACGATAACGGCCCTGGTGGGTACATCTATACCCTTTGCCGATTTCATTCCTGAAGGCCTTATTCCAATTGGAATTACCGATGCTAAGGAGCCATTCACAATATCGGGTAAAATCCCTGGTTTGAGTGTTTTAAGTAACTTACCCCTCAATGTGGAAACACCGCCACACCTACTTGACGATGAAGTGACTCCAGCCGATAAAATGTTTATCAGGAATAGCGGTCATCCTCCGGAAAATCCCGATCAGAAAAACTGGACGCTTACGATAGAGGGTGAATCTGTAAGGAAGAGAGTGAGTTTTACAATTGACGAATTAAAGAAGAAGTTTAAACACCATACATATCAGATTCAGATTGAGTGTGGGGGGAACGGGCGAAGCAAATTTAGGCCACCTGTAAAAGGTCTCCAGTGGACATATGGTGCTGTCAGTTGTGCTTTGTGGACGGGTGTAAGAGTAAAAGATGTTCTTGGGGAAGTTGGTGTCAAGGGTGACGCCGTTTATGTCGGTTATTATGGTGCAGATACCCACTTAAGCAGAGATCCCGATAGGGTCGTTATTTCAAGGGGGGTACCAATTAAAAAGGCTATGGAAGATGAAGCACTCATTGCTTTTGCCATGAACGGTGAAGATATACCCTATCTTCATGGATATCCTCTCAGACTCATTACCGGTGGTTGGCCCGGTTCGACCTGCGGGAAATGGTTGAAAAAAATCGTAATAAGAGATAGAGTCCACGACGGAAAGAAAATGGTGGGAAAGTCATACCGGGTACCCCGTAATCCAGTTGCACCGGGCGAAAAGGTGGCAAGTGAAGATATGTGCATCATTGAGTCAATGCCGGTTAAATCTATTATTACCTTTCCGCAGACACGGGTATCGGTAAAACTTAATGAACCGTTAGAGCTGAGAGGACATGCATGGGCAGGAGATCTTTCCGTTTCGAAAATGCATCTATCCATTGATTTCGGTGTAACTTGGATTGAGTGTAACATTAAGCGTCCCAGAAACCGCCTAGCCTGGCAGAGGTGGTTATGCGAAGTAAAATTTCCAGAAAAAGGATACTATGAAGTATGGGCAAAGGCAACGGACAGTAATGGCAGGATGCAGCCAATGGTTGTGCCGGGGTGGAATCCGAAAGGGTATCTGAATAATTCATGTCACAGGATTGCCCTATACGTATTATAATGCGACTTTACATAAAAAATATCTGTTCACAACTCACTGCTTCAATCTTGATCCTATCCGTTTTTCTCGGTAGCCTTACCGCCGAGAATAAAATTGATGAGGAAACGGGATTTGTTATCGCAAAAGGTTTCAATATTGTAAACGTGGCCTGTACATTGTGTCATTCATCACAGATTGTCATACAAAGTAGAGCGGATAGAGTGGGCTGGCTGGAAACAATCAGGAAGATGCAGGAGGAAGAGGGGATGGTTAATCTCGATTCGGAGATTGAAAAAGAGATACTTGACTATCTTTCAACGTACTATGGATGGCAAGAGGGAGATTTTGAATAAGTAATGTTCCTGTTAAGGATCAAGGAATGATATTTCGTTATCCAGTTACAAACGTAAATATAGCTATACATGAGATACTTTAACAAATGAAAGTCCATAAAATTAAAATAGTAGGAGACCGATAAACCGATAATTTTCACTGTGCAGCAGAGCCATAACCAAAAGAAGGAAATTTTACAAATACAGAAAGCTTGAGTGACACGGAGAAATCCGTTTGTCCGTACACTTTGCCTATTATTTAATTATTTACGAATTCACATTTCACTACGGCTGTACGAAACATAGTTGTTAATGTCTAGTAGCAGGCAAGTGTGTTAAGTGTTGATAATACCATCATAAAAATAAAGGGGGTAAAAGTTATGAATCCTGATAATTTCATTCAAAGCCGCCGGAGTTTTCTCAAAAACTTTTCATACGGTACTATTGCCATTGCTACTGCAGGAACTCTTGCTGAAAGCCTCATTTGTGCTACAGCTGAAGAATTCACTGAAAAACTTACCCTTACACCATGGCAGACAGAGGGACCATTTTATCCGGATAAGCTTCCGCTCGATACTGATAACAACCTTCTTATTGTCAACAGCTCCTCCACGTCTGCCGTAGGAGAAGTTACACACCTCACAGGGAGTGTTCTCAATTCAGTGGGAGAACCAATCAGTAATGTGGTAGTTGAAATCTGGCATGCTGATAATAACGGTATCTATCTCCACTCCAGATGTCCCAATCAAGAGCAGCGCGACAGAAACTTCCAGGGATTTGGATGTTCCGTTACCAATGCATCTGGAGAGTATTCTTTTCTCACTATAAAACCTGTTCCATATGATCTGGGGGTAAAGCGTACCCCGCACATCCACTTCATCGTCAGGAAAGGTGATAAACGGCTGCTCACCACACAGATGTATATTAAAGGGCATCCGTGGAATGAGCAAGACTTTATATTTCAAAGTATTCGGGGAAAGGAGGCTCGTGAGTCTGTTCTCGTAGATTTCAAGCCAATCAAAGACTCTGCGATTGGTGAGTTGAAGGCACAATTCAATATCGTAATCGGTGTAACCCCAGAAGATCCATCAAATGACATATTCCGAGATCGTGATGGACTTCCTGTTGAAAGGTAATAGTGATCTGGTGTCACCTGTTGATATGTGGTTCTGTTTTTTATTAACTATTTTCTTAAGTTTCGCCTCTTTTTCTTCATAATAATTTACTATCTCGAATGTTATGTTGACCTCACTTGTTAATTTGTTTTAGACTATTTCTGTTTTGTCTCACTCTCTAGACCTGTGTCTATGACCGCTGCCCCAACAGAATCTCCCCATACATTTATCGTGGTGCGACATCTATCTAAGAACCAATCAATCATTAAGATCATTGAGATTCCCTCAATTGGTAAACCAACAGCTTCTAATACAATCACCATGGTTACGAGGCCCGCTTCGGGAATACCGGCAGCCCCGATAGCTGCCAACGTGGCTGTTAAAAATATTACCATCAAATGACCCATACCTAAATCGATACCATACAACTGTGCAATAAAGATTGCAGCAACCGCTTCATATAAGGCGGTTCCATCCATGTTGATGGTAGCACCGAGAGGTAAAACAAAAGCCGCAGCTCTAGGGGAAACTTGATTATTATCTTCACTACACTCTATGGTAACCGGTAGCGTTGCCGAGCTCGAGGCAGTGCTGAATGCAGTTAATAAGGCAGTACTTGTCCCTCGGACAAATGATATTACTGTGCGCTTTGCAAAGAATTTCAAGATGAGTGGTAGGACTATAAGAGCATGCACACCTAATCCGAGCAGTACCGTCATGGCATAGAACCCAATTTTTTTGAATTCAAGTCCAAACTTCTCTATTCCGCCAGCAGCTCCCATTTTCCCTGCAATCAAGCAGGCAATTCCTAAAGGTGCTATCAGCATTAACAGTTGTACAAATTTTAAAATTGCCTCATTTGCTCCATGAAAAAAAGCGATTACGGGTTTACCCGGTTCTCCAATTGTCGTGAGAATTGCACCTATTATCATTGCAAACACTATAATAGGTAAGACCTTCGTCTCGGACATCGCTTTAATAAGATTGTTAGGAGCCAGACCTAACAAAACCTCCTTTAAGGTACTACCAATGGTTTTTCCCTGTTTATGCACAATCTTATCTGATAGTGAGAGGTCAAAATCAACTCCACTTCCCTCAGCCTTTGGGATCACCTCCTCAATCTTGTTGCTATTCTTTCCCACCTTATCCCAATTACGAACAATACACGTTCTCTCATTTTCCATTTTGAGGACGATTCCCCTAACACCATCCTGGTCACGAAGAGAGATCATGTACCTCTCATCATATCGGTGTTTATCCAGAACTTGATCAAACGTAATTCGGTTACCACGAATGGTATAGGATAACTCAGGCAAAGAGGACCCTCCTCGCAATTTCAATTGCTCTTCCTCTGTCTCCGCTTTTCCAGGGCCGATGATAACGACTAAAATAATCCCAATCAGGACTGAACATCCCGTTGTTGCCAAATAATAGAGAATAGTCTTTCTACCTAAACCACCTAATTTTCGAATATCTCCCAAGCCAGTAACACCCGAGATCATAGAGGTAATGACGAGCGGAATGACGAGCATTTTTAAATAGCCAATGAAAAAGTCCCCAACGAATGCGATCTGTTTCCCTGTCTCTGGTAAAAACCCTCCAATGGCAATACCAAAGACGATTCCCGCAATCATGAGCAACAAGAGCACTTTTCCAGATTTTCCTTCTGACATGAAATCTCTCTTATTTGTAAATTTCTAGAGACTTAATCTGATTTTTACCCATCATAAATTATTTTATAACTGGTATAAATAGTATCTCTTGTAAATTAATATCAAAAGAAGAGGTCTAAAACTTCAATCAAAGTCTTTTTAATCAATAGTCATAGACTTGTATGGTTTGGTGAGCCGTTCAAGAATATAGTAGCTTCGGCGTGTCTCCTCCTTCCGCATAACCAGAAAGGAGCTAATATAATATCCATTAGTAAAATAGTGGAGAAGTGCTTTCTGAACAAGGTTTCGCCATTTGTGTGCGGCTTCTATATTCTCCTCTTTCATTTTATCGATGTTTTCCGGTATTTCTAACAATAGCACACCATCTGTCAGAGTTAAATCCGGATCAGTGGGAGCGAGCAAACCCTTTTTGTCCCGCATGGTCCTGTTAATGTTTATACCATCCGCAGAGTATTTTTTCTGCATCTCTTGGGTTCGTCCTTCCATAAGGGATGTAACTTTATCACTATATAGCCACCACTCAGCAAGCAATCGGTCTGTGCCCAAGCCACTATGCAGTTTACTGGAAGTCTCTTCTCCATAGAGATTAATATCGTAACTACAGGCAATGACGCCTAACTTGTTTATATTGAGGTGAGCATTCTTTGATTGGAGTGGGTCAAATGCCCAGGTTATGAGGTCTAGATTACGACTCAGGGCCTCTTTTCGCTGCTCTATTTTCAGGTGAAAACCTACGTTTTGATTGCGATATTCCGGTAGCACTGCCAGCATATGTGAATGTTGTGAAGGTCTTCCATAATGAATTGCCGGCACACCAAACACAAAACCTATCATAGTCTCTCCATCGAAAGCCCCCATGGCAAATCCACCATGCTTACACAACACCCGCATAAACCTTGAGGGTATAATGTCACTCTTATTAAATTTCCATACCACTTCTTGCAGCCATTCGCAAGGCTTTAACTCTTCAAGCGTTTTAAGCTGTTTATACGTAATTTGCATAGAGTGTTGCTTTAATAAAAACTCTTGTCGTTACGGAATTTATACAGTAAAGGATTTATGATTAGCATTATACGAGAATTTGAATACTCTTCAATAAGAAATAGAGCACCACAACCTGGGTAGTTCTTTGGGGCAATAAGGTGATATTTATTATAATGTGCAACCCATTTTCCAAAATCCGTCATTACAGAGCAGTTGCTAGAATCAGATTAAATTAATCGTACCTTTCAACAGTGATAACTTTTTTACCGATAACCACTGATCAATGGGATACCAGAGGGTGGGGATATGTATAACTTCAAACTTATCACTTAATATACCAGAAAGAGTATTACCCGACCGAGCCAGTTCCTGATAAACTCCTTTTCTGGTGTTAAACTCGATTGTTGGGAATTGTTCATTATGGGTAATGTAACAATTTGACAAGGAGAAATGAAAATCAAGAATTTTTACTAAAACGAAATTTATGATATAATAGTTAAAAAAAAGAAATGCTTCCTCAACCCTGGCCATATATCTATGTATTTCCTTGAAATGCCAAGATAACCTTTTCTGAAATCGATTCCAGGCTGTCTCCCTCTTTCGCCTCAAGCCATTTAATATTTGAAAAACTACGAAACCAGGTCATTTGTCTTTTTGAAAATCTGCGAGTATGTAATTTTAACAACTCTTTTGCTTCATCCAAGGTGCATTTGCCCTCAAGATATTGAATAACCTCTCTATACCCAAGTGCTTGCCCTGCCTGTCTGCCAAACCCTTTTGGAGAATCTAACAAGGATTGAACCTCATCGACTAGGCCTCTTTTAAACATTATATCAACTCTTTTATCTATCCTTTCATACCGATCTTCTCTTTCCCTTGTGATGCAAACTATTTTACAATTCCTCTTCTCTCTTCTAAAGATTTCCTGCAGATGCGACATCTGTTTGCCGGTTTTCTTATATACCTCTATTGCACGAATTATCCGTCTCAAATTATTTGGGTGCAGTTTCCCGGCCGTTATGGGGTCTATCTTCTCAAGAATACCGTGAACATACAAGTTTCCTTTTTCAAGAGCACAAGCCTCCAACTCTTCTCGGATTTTCCAATCAGCTTCGGGACTCCTGAATATCCCATCCCTAATTCCCTTAATGTAAAGGGGGGTACCACCAACGATAATAAAATTTCTCTCTTTCTTCTGAAGTGTTCTGATAACATTTTCAGCGTCTTCAACATATTTACCTACACTATAGCTTTCCCATGGATCTACTATATCTATCAGATAATGAGGTATTTTTTTTCTCATATCTATGGATGGTTTTGCCGTTCCAATATCCATCCCTCGATAAATAAGCATTGAATCTGCAGAAATTATTTCACCCTCAATCTCCTGTGCAATGTGAAAGCCTATATCGGTTTTATCGCTAGCCGTTGTACCCGTAAGTATCCATAAAGCTTGTGACATGGTAAAAGAATTGAACCCCTTCTCTTCGCTTATTTCTCAACATACAGCTTGTCTGAATCGTGTACTCCCTAATAGAATCACAACTCTGAATGAAGAATATCTTGTTTAAGGCGGGTGTGCTCATACATATCAAGATGGCCTTAAACCCTTATGCATAAATCTAAGAGAATCAGTTGGTAGAGAGACAATCAAATATTGGGAGAGGAAATTATTCTGAGATCTTATGAGATCATTACACTTTTTGCATGATGTTCAGCCTTTATTATCAATAGCTTTTCAGTTGTATCAGAAACTCTGAAACGATCGTCAATCCGATACCCCACGATCCAGATTGGTTGACCCAGCATAGTCACTATTGGGATAGTATCCCGATCCTTGAGAGGAACTTTACTATCGATAAAAAAATCTTTAAGTTTTTTCGAACCATTCGCCCCCAATGGAAAGAACCTGTCACCCTCTCTCCTCGTTCTAACAGTGATCGGCATCCGGATCTTGTCCCAATCAACAATTTCCTCATATCTCTTATTGTTCTGTTTAAGTTGCTCTAAAAACTCACCCGTTATTTCTCTGATTTCTGTCTTAAAGGTACACCCGAACTCTTGCAGCCTCGTCTCTCCTGGTACTAGCAGTTTTACTTCTTCCAATATAGGTTGAATATCAGCATGATCTTTCTCTTTAAATAGATTGAAAGTATTATTTTTTATTTCTACCGTCACATAATCGTTAACACGCCTCCTCATACTCCAACACTTCAACTTAAGCATAACTAACAGACTTTTATACTGCTTATAGCCAAACTTTTTGAGTGGTACTCCCAGCTCTACCAATGCCTTATTGATGATAATCTGCTGTAAAATTTCTGGGGCTTTCTTAAAAAGAGTAATATCAAAGACTATACCCCTAAATAGCGTATCCGCATCTCCCCACTTTTGTAACAAGATTTTCTTATATAACAGATCTGCCTCAGACTGTAAATAGGTGTTGGTTTGTGTAGAAATTTCTCCTAACTTCCTGAGTGACTGCTTTACTTGAGCATTGTACTTTTTTTCAAGGAGTGGAATAAGCTCAACTCTGCATCTACTCCGAAAGGTATTATTACTGAAGTTAGAAGAGTCGGTTCTGAAAGGAATACTCATTCTTTTTAAATAAGCAATTATATCTGTTCTCCATGTTGACAACAATGGACGTACAAGCTCGACCGTTGATGAGGAAAAAAGTCTCCGCTTAGGACTTATTCCATTCAGTCCAACTATTCCCGTACCTCTAATTATCCTTTGTAGTACTGTTTCTGCATTATCATCGGCCGTATGACCAACCACAACAACTGAAGTATTGAACTGTTTAGCTGCTGCTTCAAGAAAATCATATCTCTCCTCACGTGCAGTCTCTTCTAGGGACTGTTTTCGTGTACGTGATAACTTTCTGATATCCCTCTGTTCAACTATTATAGGGATGTTATGATTTCTCGCTATATTCCTGACAAACCTCTCATCTTCATCAGACTCTTCTCCCCTTAGCATATGATTTAAATGAGCTAAGTATAGTTTTGTGTAAATAGTATCAAATTGATTTATTTGGTTAAGAAGATTAAAAAGCGCAACGGAATCTGGTCCTCCGGATATAGCCACTAAAATTGCGTCATCCATATCAAAAAGGTTAAAGTTCTTAAGCATGTGAACTAGCTGCTTTTGTATTCGTACCATAATCCAACTATATCCCCTGCTTTTAATCATGTCAATCATGGAAATTATTTGACATAGGTTTGTTGTTAAGTAGAATGATACTAATAGCATATAAATTGATTTCTTTTTAATTGAGAGAAATCCTGTCAATGGAAGATATAAAAAACAGGCTTAAACTCCTTGAGCTTGATTTACAAAAACTGGATTTGCGCTTGAAGAGAGGTCAGACAGTGGGAACAAAGAAAGAGTGGGAACACATTCTGCACCAATCTCGGAAGATTGAGGAACTTGCAATTACACAGTTAGCTATTTTAAAAGAGAAGCTATGATACCTGTCAACTGGTAGAACGTATTTGGGTTATAATTATTCGGTAGTACACATCATTAATACCTTTTAAGGCAATCACAACTGAGTATCCAAAATTACTACGAATTTTGTAAGAACTTTTTCATGAGAGGTATCAAATTATGACAAATAAGAACAAAAGATTTTGTCTTTTATACCTTACCGTTATTTCGCTAGGACTCTTAAATGCTGGTTGTACTCAATGGGAGAATTTTTCTACCGGTAGAACAAAAAGGATTGGCATCCTTGAAGAACAGGTGATTATGTTATCGGATAAAGTAGAAAGTTTAAATGCGAAAAATACGGAACTTTCAACTGCTCTTCATGAGTCACAAAAACAGGAACAAGAAAAGGAGCCGTTCCATCAAGAGTATACACAGTTAAAAAACAAGCTTACAGGTATTGAAAACGCCCAAGAATCACATCTGAATGAGAATAGCCGCCTGCAAGATGAACTATCTGAAACAAGGAGCCAGATTCAGGAAATCAGGAAACAACTCAACTCTGTTGAAACCGATAAAGATAACATCAAAGCACAGTTAGTAGAGTTAGAGACAGCGTATGATAAATTATTGGCCAAAGAAGCACAATCTATGGATACCACAGTAAAAGTAGTGAAGGAAATTCAAGAAGTTCGTGAAGAAAATCGGGAAAGTCTTATCAAAGAAACACAAAAAAAACTTGAATCCTCACTTATTGAAGATCTCTTAGAAAAGGCAATTAATCTTTACAGACAGGGAAAGTTCGAAGAGGCAATAGCGAGATGGGAAGAAGTTTTAGCACTCAATCCGGAGATACATGAAGCAAAATTTAACATAGAGATAGCACAGGATAAAATAAAGGAAAAGAAGATTCAAGAAGGATTAAAATCCAATCTTATTCAGAGGAAGTAAGAGAGTTGTAATATACTAAAACCGATTTGATTTTCAGTTTTTACTGGATATACCAAATTTTTGTTGCAGTTATCCCCGGACAAAAGACGCCGAGGACTTTGCTCGCTCAATTATATACCGGATTTTATCCGAAAACCATTATCAGATGAGTATAACACCTCTTCGAGGTAAATAATTACAAAGTATTTTGTAGTATTCGTTTTGTTATTTGGAGGGTTTATGAAACGTGGCTAAATGGAAAGGCAAAGCAATTGGTGCTGGCTTAGGGTGGTTATTTGGAGGACCATTAGGTGCAATCCTTGGTGGGGTAACGGGAGATTTCTTTGATAAAACCACTATAGAAACCTATCCAACGAAACCGTTGAGCGATTACGACAGATCTTTAAATTTCGTAACTCACTTGGTTGGTATACTTGTATCGATAGCTAAAGCCGATGGACGTTTAAGTCAACATGAAGTGAAAGTTATAGAGAAGGCCTTTATAAACTTTGGTTTTAAAGGAGAGGACCTGAACTTCATCAGAAATTTGATACAACAAACGATCGGGGTTCAATTAAACCTGCGTGACGTATGTTATGAGTTTAAACAATATTCCAATTATGAAGAAAGATTATCTTTATTAAGAATCGTGTATCTGGTAGCATATGCAGATGGGATATTGCACCCCAATGAGGACTCGATGATTAATCATATTACCGAGTACCTTGATATACAGCTTGACGATGCTTTTGAAATACGAGGGGAATTTTGTGTTGATAATGATAAGAATTATAAAATATTAAATGTTAATAGAAGCTCTTCGAATGAAGAGATTAAAAAAGCATACCGAATGCTTTCTAAGCAATACCACCCGGATAGGGTTACTCATTTAGGAGAAGAATTCGCGAAGCTTGCAAATAACAAGTTCCAACAAATCAATACTGCATACGAGGAAATAAGGAAGGAGAAGGGATTTTAGTGGTTACTAAAATAAGCAAAAATCTTCTGTTTAATAGTGTCGTTATTATTGTAATATTTTGTGTGCTTTTATGCCTTAATAATAAAAAGGCCTTTTGTATGACATTTAATCTGACTAGTATACAGATTAATAATGCAATAGAGTATGGACAAAAAAATAAACTTTACAGTTTAAGAGAATTTACTAAGCCATGGGTTTCTTATTTGGGAGAAAAGGAGGGTTGGGCAACATTATGGACCCCTTATCACAACCTCGCTTTTAAATCGAAAAAGGCTGCGGTTGAAAATAGAAATTTATCTCAAAATGAGATTTTTAAGGCATTACGTATCAAGGAAAGTTTAACATTAACGGTCTCTGTCTTTGGTGATTATATGCAGTTTGCGCGCGGTTATAATGCAATCCTCTACTGTAACGAAAAAATGATCTATCCCGTTCTTTCGTATACTCCAGAATATGCGGAACCCAGTAGTTTTTATCCCGACACACCAATATATGTGGCAGGATGCGTATTTAAATTTCCAATTGAAGACGTTATAATCGATTATGCCATAACTCTTGTTGTTACAAATCCAGAAGGCAAAGAGTTGAAATTCACCTTTGACCTTCCTAGCATCAATTAACCTCTTAAGGAACGGCAAAATAACTTCAACAAACTATTGATTCTGATCAAGATAATTCATTTCAAAAATTTTGTGCTCTCTGCGGTTTCTCTTTGAAATAAGTTTATCTAGAAAACAATTTCTGGTAGAGTGAAAGATCCCTCCTATTCTCTAACCGTGATCTGGTCTTTAATTTTTTCGAACATTTTGTCTCCTATTCCTTTTATTTTCATTATATCTTCAATTTTCTTGTAGAGACCATTCTCATCTCGATACACAATAATGTCATTTGCCTTCTTTGATCCAATTCCTTTTAGCATGAGTAGTTCTTTCACAGTGGCTTTATTAATATTTACCTGAGTTTTCTCTTTCGCATCAACAGACTCACCAACAAAAGATAGTAAGGCTACAAAGATAAGGGCATAGAAAAATTTTTTAAATTTAAACATATCTTAACTCCTTTTTAAAAATGATCTAAAAATTTACCGCAGAGAACACTGAAAAATTCCTTGCACTTTTCTCATAAAGAGATTTTTAAGTGAGCAAAGATAGTGCCAGTAGTTAGTAGCAGGAATTTGATCTGTAAGTATTTGTAATACAAAGAAACCCATAATTATAGAATTATTGTCTTGTTACATTTTGTTACAAATCGTAACAAAATCGGTAGCAGGGAAGATGCTGAGGTTGGGGGATTGGCAGAGGCGGTGATTCGCACTCTTAAAAAAGTGTTGAGACAGATTGTTGATGAAGAACGGACTCGTCTGATTCAACTGGGAAAATTGATCGAGAGTATTTAACATCGGTTTCTGACCAGTCATGCTGTCAGACCTTCAGACAGTATCGCTTTTCTCTCTTCTTTGATGGCGCAGGAACGAATTCTTGAACTTACCTCACAGCAAAAAATAACTATCGGAATAGTTGGTAGCGGTCCTTCTGCAATTGAAATAGCCGGAAACTTCTGGAGACGGGGTAAATACTATGGTAAAAATATGCCTGAAATTACACTCTTTTCTGGTGAAAGATTTATGAGAAAATATCAATCGATGGAATGAGAAACTACTTGGGCAATTGGGTCATCTTGATGAGTGGTAAAGCCTTACTAGGAGGTGTGGATCCATTACACTTTCTGATTATCCTGCCCCCCATCAAACACTAAGCTGAACGGTATTGGGACAGAGATAGTTCTTGGGTATACAACAATTGGACGTAACGAAGGACGGGGCCTATTTCAGAGGAACCGTATCAATGTCTCTCTTTGAAACACCTTTCCAGAGTCCAAACATTTCTTCAGGTTCCACCGCTTTAACTTTTGTTATCTTCTGTATCTTTATATGGTCCGGTTTTGGCGGTCTCCAGAGCATTGCCATGTAATCACCAACCTTTCCAATATTTTCTGAAGAAGCCTTAATGATCTTCTCTTTCGGAAATCCATAGGTGATCAGGGTGGTCTCTGCCTGTTCCCGTAGATCAGCCCTTCCATGAAGGAAGAGAAAGACCTCTTTCTGTGGATCAATCTCAATCTTTTTCTTAATATGTTCCTTTCTTGCCGAAATAACGACTGCAAGCATAACAGTTAAAATGATTCCCAGAATCAAAAAGTCTCCGGGCCTCATCTTCTTTAAAGTCTGGCGGATATGTCCCTTTTCATCTCTCATAATTACACCTCAGTTCTATACTGGTGTTTTTCGGAAAGGTGAGCACTGTCACCCCGTGTGAATTACTCTCATCATGAAAAGTATACCCATATCATATGGTATATGTGCTTATTAATATACCAACGGGTATAATAGTGACGCCGTTGAGTAAAAGCAATAGAAATTATTGAGGGATTTTAGGATTATTAATAGTGGCGTACCACTAATAAAGCGATACGCATGACATCAATCGTCAATACTATCTTCTCTTGATAGACATTACATAATGACTGGTTGAACCAAAACTTCCCAGATACAAGACATGCTGATTTTGCAACCGGAACGTACTCATGTACTCGATGATTACGGAATTTTCACAGCAACGCAGTAGATGGTTGTTTTGGTCACAGGGTTTTCGATCTGCTACGAATGATCACGGTAATGGTTTTTCGAGAATTGTGAATCTGGCCATGTAGCTTTATGTCATGACACGTTTTAGGCTATCATTTTATGAAAAAGATCGTTTATCACTACAGGATTTATCTTCACATAATGTAGAAATAATAATCAAAATCAATATGATGCAAAGAGGAGGAGATTGCATATCTCTGTGTATGTTGTTTTGTTCTGGGTTATAAGTCTGCCATTAATAGAATGTTACCGAAAGTTTTCTTTGTGTATAAATAATTTATGAAGATTAATGTCTTGGGCATGAATTTAGCGCAAATTTACTGGATTAACTGCAAATATTGGAGAAACAAACAACGTAACGACAGTAAAAATATGACGTACGAAATAACAAAAAACAAAGTGCACACTATTATGAACGACAGATCGTGTGCTGGGAAACGATATTTCGATCTCTCTATGTTAGTACTGGTTGTTGGTTCGGTAGTTTTGTTGCTGTTCCATATAGCATCCGGGGAGGAAGGCATTTGGAACTTTTTGATTCCTGTAGATGATGGTATCATTGCTATCTTCATTATTGAATATCTCTTACGATTCTGGGTGTGCAGCAGTGTGAGAAAAGATTTTAGGAAGGCTTACCGTTCGTTAGAGCGAAATAGGTTCTTAAAGGTTTTGGCCGGTTTATATGCTATGGCCCGAAACAAGGTCAAATTTATGGTTCAGCCAATGAGTATAGTCGATCTGCTGGCCATTATACCTCTGTTTAGGGTTTTTCGAGCCTTTAGAATTTTCAGGTTGCTCCGTATCTTCAAGCTTGTAAGGTACAGTCAGAGTATTGAAAGTCTCTTTCTGGTTTTCAAGGAAAAGGCTTTTGAGATGGGTATTATTTTAGTGTTTATTGTTCTTATTGCCATGGCCGCTTCGACATTCATATATATGCAGGAAAAGAACAACCCTTCCGGGCAATTTCAAACACTCGGTGACGCAATGTGGTGGAGCTTTGTTACGATAACTACGGTTGGTTATGGAGATAAAGTCCCGGCGACATGTGCAGGACGCATTATTGCCGTTTTCTTAATGTTGGGTGCTATTGCCTCAATTGCGTTACCTTCAGGTATACTTGCATCTGCGATGACACAAAAATTTATTTCCATTAAAGATGGGAGGATAAGCATGAAAAACTTTAAGAATCATATCGTTATCTGTGGCTGGAACAATTCAGCGGAACAACTGATGAAGGTGCTGGAAAAACATCCTCAGAGTGCAAAAAGGGATATAGTGGCAGTTACCCTCAAGCCTATAGATGAAATCGATGATAAGAGTGTCCTTATAAAGCATGGAGATTTCACGAAGGAGAGTATATTGAATGATGTTAGTATTGTCCATGCAAACCGTGTCATTGTGGTTGCTGAAGAGCTTAGGGGGATCAGTGATGAGAGTATAGATGCCCGCTCTTTTCTGGCATGTAATCTGATTCGCAAAATTAATCCGGATATTTATATAGTTGCCCAACTTTTAAATAGAGAAAATGCAAGTATACTGAACGACACCGTTAATAATATCGAAATCATCATCAGCGACGACATAACAGGTGCAATGTTATCAACTTCCATCCTTGCCCCCGGTACCTCAAAACTGGTCAATACCTTGATAACCTACACCCAGGAAAATATAGTCAAATTACCGGTCAGAGAATTGAATGGAGGATTTCAGATATATGAAAATCTCTTATCTTTCTGTCGCAAGCCGTCATCCAATTGGCTTCCGATAGCGGTGGAGAGAGATGGAGAGCTCTATATCAATCCAGAAAACAACTTCAAACTCATGGACAGAGATAATATGTTTTGTATTCAGACAGAGATAGACGTATAGTAGTATTTTGACTGGTGTGCGGAAACCTAATATTCTCAAACTGGCGGAGAGGCCGGGATTCGAACCCGGGGTCCCACCAACGGCAGGACAATGGGTTAGCAACCCACCGCTTTCAGCCGCTCAGCCACCTCTCCGAGAAAACATCTTTCTATACCCATCACAAATTGGTTTTTGGTTTTCAGAATCCGATTTCACCAGAACTTTAGATCTTTCTCAATCACAAAATCCTCGACTTAGCATTACTAAGCCTCTGGTTTTGTTTAATCGAAAAATCAAAATTTCAGGCAAACTCCTGTCCCGAAATTCCGAAAACCATTTTGTAATGGGTATATGATGACAATAAAAGCTGAGACAGCAGGTAAAAGTGCTAATTGTCTAGCAATTGTCAGTAATTTTTGGCGGAGGGAGTAGGATTCGAACCCACGGTCCCGATTCCTCAGGACTGCAGTTTTCAAGACTGCCGCCTTCATCCACTCGGCCATCCCTCCAAACTAATGAGTGGTTGTTCGAGAACTCCCCATTTCTTGCATTACCGTAATACTCAAGTCTCTACGTACTAGTATGTTCTGATTGAGAACTACTGCATGACTTGCATCAGGGCTGTTTTCGTTTAAACCACCGGGTTTCAATTTAACCGCTATCTTACCAATTCTGGGTCACAGGTACAAAGAATTGACTATTCTTCTTTGCAATGTCATAGAGAAAGGTTACATTACATTTTTCCATCTGAGATCGCGATAGTACAACGTATAAGTCTGACAGATTATAAACTTTCCCATTTACATACCTCATCGAGGACTTTTTGGGACACATAGATAGGAGTACTGTTTTGCATAGCCAACGCTATAGCGTCACTTGGTCTAGAGTCGATCTCCAAATTACTCCCATTTTTGTTCACAATTATTTTAGCGTAAAACGTGTTATTCTTTAATTCGCTTACTTCAATCCTTAATATGCCACCACACAACTGCATTATTACGTTTGTTAGCAAGTCGTGTGTGAGTGGTCTAGGTGTAGGAATTCCCTTTACGGCCCTATCGATTGCCCACGCCTCATGCAATCCTATAACGATTGGAAAACTCCTCTGACCATCCTTCTCTTTTAGCACAATTATCTGATGATCACTGTTTTCTGAAATCATTATCCTAGATAATTCCATGTGAACCATCATATATTTCCCTCAAGGATCTGATTTTCTCTTCCATAAAAAATTCTAACACACATGGTATCTTTGTCAACATTATTTTACTATAGGTGAAGTGTGAATCCTATTGACACCAAATAGTGAGATTGTTATACTTTACACCCTTTACGTCCAATTCAGATCTATTCTCTTCGATACTCTAACCTATGCTCATAAAGTCTATCATTCTGGGTCTTGTTCAGGGGTTAACGGAGTTCTTGCCAGTGAGTAGTTCTGGCCATTTGGTCCTCTCGAAAACTTTTTTGGATTTGAGCACTCAAGGTGTTGTCTGGGAAATATCTTTGCATTTTAGTACCCTTTTAGCGGTTTTCGGGGTTTTTTATAGAGATATTGCCTTAATTATCAGGGGTGTTTCGGTTTCGACAAAAAGAGTATTTTGTGGAGAGAAATGTATCGATGTCTACCGAAGTGATCTTCATACACGCCTTTTTGTTCTCTTAATAATTGGAACTGTACCAACTGCACTTATTGCAATTCTCTTTAAAGATCTGTTTGAGGAGTTATTTGGAAAACCACTATTAGTCGGTTGCATGCTGATTGTAACCGGTACGATGCTCTGGTTTACGAGGTGGACGTGTAAAACAGCAAGAGAGAATAAAGATATAGGGGTAATCAGGTCGCTGATTGTTGGTGCGGTACAGGGTTTGGCGATAACTCCCGGTATATCAAGGGCTGGTGCAACAATAGCTGCTGCTACTTTCATGGGTGTTGATAGAGAGACTGCGGCCCGATTTTCCTTTTTATTGTCAATACCTGCAATACTGGGGGCGATGGCAACAATGATCAATGATCCCATAGCCCTTGGAGGAGACGAATTTACCTTTCTTTTAATTGGAAGTGCGGCTGCTGCGATATCAGGGTATATCTCTTTACGATTTCTCATAAAAATCATCACAATCGGAAAACTTCATCTCTTTTCATACTACTGTTGGCCAGTTGGATTGTTTGCTATACTCTTTTTTCTATGAAGGATTATTTTGTCCGTTCCAAAAATCTGCAAAAAAGTTTTCTTTTTATCCTGCCCCTATTAGTTCTTTACGAAATAGGAATAATTCTGTATGGTTCAGAGGTAAAGAATGCCGCAGATGTTTTAGTAAAAAGCCCTTTGGGAGTTTTTGGAGAAAATGCCGCTCTGATATTCAACTCATTGGTCGTTGTTTTTTCCTTCTGTTCGCTATTTTATATAGAGAGAAAAAACCGTTTCAATTGCCGCATCTTTCTCCCCATGTTCCTGGAAAGTACCATTTATGCACTTCTTCTGGGTTATGGAGTAATGTTTTTGGTCTACCGTTTTTTACCATTAGCTTCAATGGGTCTTGGAACACAGAGCTTAGCGGGCGGTATTATCATCTCTATAGGTGCTGGAATATATGAGGAGATATTTTTTCGACTACTCTTGTTAGGCGGTCTCTGTTTCGCATTTATCAAGGTAGGGAAATTGAGCACGTTTGTGGGGACTTCTCTGGGCATAGTGCTATCTGCCGCTGTTTTTTCTGCAATGCACTATATAGGAGCAACGAGTGACTCTTTTTCAACGCACAGCTTTTTGTTTCGTTATATGGCAGGTATTATCTTGGCCGTGATATTCGCATTACGAGGGTTGGGTATCGTCGTATATACCCATGCTATTTACGATGTGTTAGTAGTGTTAAGGGCTAATTAGTGGTTAAACGAAAACTACCCATCTACAGCGTTGCTGTAACAGTTTCGTAATCCTCAAGTACATTGGTACGTTGCGGTTACGAAACTGTTACGCGCCTTGTATCTAAGCAGTTTTGGTTCAACCACTGGGATTCAGTTCAAGCACTAATTAATAAAATGTTTCGTTTTCAGGGACTATGATATGAAAAATATTGTTGTGGCTATTACGGGAGCGAGTGGTGTTGTGTATGGGCAGCGGCTTTTACAGATTTTATGTGATAAACCTTATTATGTACACCTCATCGTGTCGGGGGCCGCTATTAAAGTGATACACCACGAACTGGGTATTTCATTAGACCAGGATGATTTTAATGTTGGAAAATTCATTGGTCGCGAAAGTCCTCACGTTACCCATTATCATGTGGAAGATATTGCCGCTCCTATTTCAAGCGGTTCATTCGAAACTGAGGCGATGATAATTGTGCCATGCAGTATGAATACTCTCTGTTCTGTTGCGCATGGTATTTCGTCAAACCTTGTTCAGCGTGTTGCGAGTGTTAACTTAAAGGAGGGGAGAAAATTGGTTGTTGTTCCTCGGGAAACTCCCTTGACCTCTATCCACCTGGAAGGAATGCTGAAACTGTCTCAAGCGCAGGTTTGCATTTTACCAGCGATGCCTGGCTACTATACTCACCCGGAAACCATTGAAGATCAAATTGACTTTATCGTAGGGAAGATCCTTGTTTCGATCGGTATTGTGCATGCACCATTTAGAGAGAAGGGGTATAAGGGATGGGGGCCTTCGTTTCAAATGTGTTGACAACCTAACAAACTCTCACTACAATCTGGGGATAAGGGGGTGTATCGTTTACCTTTTCAAATTTTTGCATCTTAATATTGAATATACCCGGTTTATGGGTGCTCTTTAGAGGAGAATAATTTGGAAATTGAGCATGGAAATATGGAGAGCCCAAAAAGAAGAGGGAGAGCAGGTTTTTGGATCTCAACTTCGTTTGCAATATTCTTTTTTCTCTGTTGTATTGTACTGTTCTTTTCACTTATGGCGGTTTTTGTCATAAAGGGGTCACTATCTCCTAGTGAAGAAGAGGAGAGCACCAAGAGATTAGCGGAAACAGTTGTAGAAGGTTCGGGACAAAATAAGATCGTCATAATCCCCATAAAGGGTGTCATAACCGCCCAATCAACCAAAAACCTTCTCCTTGAAACACCGAGTATACTCGAAGAGGTGAAAAAACAGCTTGATCAGGCACGCAAAGATGACACGGTTAAGGCTGTCATCCTGGATATCGACAGTCCAGGTGGGGGGATAACAGCAAGCGACATTCTCTATAAAGAGGTATTAGCTTTTAAAGAGAGAACCGAGAAAAAGGTAATTGTCATCATGCGTGATGTTGCAGCATCAGGCGCCTATTACATATCGGCCGCTGCAGATCGGATCATTGCTCACCCCACAACCATTACGGGAAGTATCGGTGTGATTATGCCACTGGTTAATGTTGCCGATCTGGCAAAGAAATATGGAGTTGCGGTAACATCGATTAAGTCGGGAGAGATGAAGGACATCGGTTCACCTTTTAAGGAGATGTCCGAGGAGGAGCAGAAAGTTTTGTATGACATAGTGGACGAGATGTATACCAGGTTTCTACAGATAATTGCTGATGGTAGGGCTATGGAGATTGAAGAGGTGAGAAAACTTGCCGACGGAAGAATTTTTACCGGCAGTCAAGCGGTCGAGTATGGACTAGTTGATCAAATAGGGTATATTGAGGATACCATCTCTGTTGCCAAAGAGATGGCGGGTTTGGAGGAGGCAAAAATTATCAGGTATAAGAGACTGTTTGACCTGTCAGAGCTCTTTGCCGTTACCATGGAACATCTCTCCGGAGGTCATCGTGGAGTTACGCTTGACATACATACTATTTCAGGAGAGGACAATTTTCCAAGACTGATGTATCTATGGACTGGAAACCAGCAAGAGTATAAAAACGCAGCATTTAAGTAGGCATACCCAACTTGTACTGAGCTATCACAGACTAGAATATCCGCATCATTCCTCCTTTCACCTCGAAACATTCAGTCTCTCTCCTCAAAGTTTTTCATTTGGTTGGAAAAATGGGGAGCAGTATGCTCCAGCAGATATTTCTTTAAGTGTGACTAAAACTGCATGAATATGATGTGAGTTCTTTAATCATTTTACGTAATAGAGAAGACAAAATTTTGTAACCTTGCAATTCAATTTAATAAACGAGGGAGGATCTACGTATGCTAAATAAGAGGATGTTTTTTTATCTCACTATCCCACTTTTAACCTTGCTTTTCTCTGCATACGTTTATGCAGATGGTTTACCAACCCATTCGGAACTCAAGAAGGTGCTCAAAGAGGTGGTCAAGGAGAAAAACGGTGGGTTCGGTCTCCACATGTGGGCAACGATAGTGGATAGAGATGGTGTTGTAAAAGCGGTCGCTTTCTCAGGTAAGGAGAGAGGTGACCAATGGCCAGGTAGTCGTGTTATATCGGCACAAAAGGCAAATACGGCAAATTCCTTTAGTCTACCTGCGCTATCCTTATCCACAGCAAATCTTTTCTCCGCGGTACAGCCGGGTGGCAGCTTGTTCGGTTTGGAGAACAGTAATCCGGTAGATACCGATGTTGCTTATGGTGGCCCTTCTCAAAATTACGGGAGTGGTAATGATCCGATGGGAGGTAAAAAAATTGGCGGTGTTAATGTTTTTGGTGGAGGTCTGGCGCTCTATAATAGCGAAGGCAGACTGATTGGTGCATTAGGTGTGAGCGGTGATAGCTCATGTGCCGACCATAATATTGCATGGAAGGTACGCCATGCGTTCAAGTTAGATTATGTACCGGCAGGTGTCAACCCAAACAGTGATGACAATATTATCTATGATATCTCTGACGGGAAAAGTGCTGGTGGGTGGGGACACCCTACCTGCTCTCCCGAAGCAGCAAGCATTGCGAAAGAGTTTCCAAAGACACATCCTGTGAGGTCTATCGCAAAAGAGTAAGTGGGTAGGGTCGAAAATACCCGGTTATTTTTGACCCTGTACCTCATCGTAACCGTTCAGCTCAGAATGTTGGAATTCGGATGGTTCATCTTCTCTTTTATTATGAATCAAATCCTAATCCACCCATTCTTAAATCCAAAACAGAGAAGCGACCCTAAATGGAGGATTCTTGAGCTTTGAATATGGATGAATCCTTCTTCATCTATACCCAAGACGCCGTAATGCGTTCTCATCTTTTCTCCAATTTTTTACGAGCTTAACCCAAAGGTCCAGATAGACTTTTGTCTCTAACAACGTTTGGATATTTTCTCGTGATCTCTTACCAATCTCTTTTAGCATTTTCCCCTTTTCACCGACAATTATCTGTTTATGTGTCGGTTTTTCTACAAATATGGTTGCCGAAATATAGGTGAGTTTTTTACTTCTTGGCGTTAACTCGTTTATTACGACTGCTACACCGTGGGGTACCTCTTGTCTCACCACGAGCAGTGCCTGTTCACGGATAATTTCTGCAACTGACAACTTCTCTTGTTGGTCTGTGATGGTTCCCTCCGGATAGTATGCAGGGTTTTCAGGTAACAGATCGAGTATCTTATCTACCAACATCTTAATATTTATTCGGGTTGTAGCCGAAACAGCAACTCCACCCGCAAAATTACCGAGCTGTTTGAATTGATCTATACGCTCTTCGAGATTGGGGATGTCTGAAATATCTATCTTGTTAACAACCAATAAGATGTTCTTATTAAGAGGGCGTAACAGTTTTGCTGCCCGTCTGTCGTCTCCATGAGGCTGCGATGTGGCGTCCACGACAAACAATACTACGTCAGCGTCCCTCAGACAGGTGCGTGCCGACTTGACCAGATATTCGTCCAGTTTCTGCTTCGGTTTTTTCAGAATTCCTGGTGTGTCAAGAAAGACAATCTGCCCCTCCTCCATTTCGCAAATGCCCATTACTCTATTGCGCGTAGTTTGAGGTCTCGGTGTTACAATGGCAACTTTTTCACCAACAAGCGTATTGAGCAGCGTTGATTTACCAACATTGGGTCTTCCCCACATTGTTACAAATCCAGATTTAAATGTATGCGATGTCTCTTCAGTCATTGAGTAAAGCCTGCCTCTTAAGTGTGAAAAAAATTATGGAATAATCCTTGTACCTGTTTTGCCTATAATAGAGTCTTTGACCATATCAATGGCCGTAATAAACACCGTTTCGCCACCCTCTTTTAAGAAGTTAATGGCCGCCTCTATTTTCGGTTGCATACTCCCTTTAGGGAAATGCCCCTCTTTCATATATCTTTCAGCCTCTTCGATGGTTATTGTGTCGAGTGGTTTTTGATTCGGTTTGCCAAAGTTTAAATAGACCTTCTCTACACCCGTAAGCATAAAGAGGTAATTGGCCTGAATATCACGGGCGAGTACATACGAAGCGAGGTCCTTGTCTATGACGACATCTGCCCCTTCTAAGGAGCCATCTTCCCCGATGGTTACGGGTATACCTCCACCTCCAACGGCAATAACGATTTCTCCCGATTCTAAAAGTCTTTTGATAGATTCCTCCTCTACAATCTTGAGGGGATAGGGTGAGGCAACTACCCTCCGATACCCCCTATTACTATCTTCGACCATAGTCCAGCCCTTTTCCTTGGAAAAAGCCCTCGCCTCCTCTTTTGAGAAGAAAGAGCCTATCGGTTTCGTTGGATTTTGAAAAGCGATGTCCTCTTTGTCAACTACTACCTGGGTCAAGATGGTAACGACACATTTTTTCATGCAGTCTCTCTGTAACTGATTTATGAGTGCCTGCTGTATCATATAACCAATTGCACCCTCGGTATCGGCTACACAGATACCGAGGGGAAGTTCGGGTACTTTACCCCGACTTAATTCTGCCATCAATAACAGGTTTCCAACTTGAGGACCATTTCCATGGGTTATGACGACATCAAACCCCCTTTTTATACAGTGGACTATGCCTTCGATACTCTTTCGTGTATTTGCAAACTGCTCCTGTATCGTCCCTTTTTCACCTGGTAGTAGAAGGGCATTACCACCTAAGGCCACCACAGCGATCTTTTTCCTGCTCTTAGCCATTTTTATCTTGTAGAAGTATCAATCAAATTCATATTATACGCTCTTTTTTCGGGATTCCAAATCGGTGATACATCCTATAATTATCTCCTTCAACTCCGGGTTATTGAGTTCCTGGAACTCATATTTTGCTCTCATAATTGGTTTGTTTATCTCGATTCTCCTTCTTATGTCGATAGGTGTTCCTAAAATAACAATATCACAATCCGTATTGTTAATGGTCTCTTCAAGTTCAAGAACCTGTGTTTTTCCGTAACCCATTGCCGGCAGTAGTGTCCCGATATCAGGATATGTTTCGAAGGTCTCCTTTATGCTTCCGGTTGCAGATGGCCTCGGATCTACAAGCGTTTGGGCTTCATATCTTTTCGCAGCAATGACGGCAGCTCCATATGGCATTCCCCCGTGCGTTACCGTTGGTCCATCTTCAATAGCAAGGACCCTACGTCCTTTGATGTTAGCTGAATCTTTGACGGTAATGTGTAAGGTTGCATCGATTATGGACGCCTTTGGATTCACTTTTTGTATATTTTCTCTTACGGTCTGTATGTCCTCAAGTTTGGCAGAATCTTCTTTGCTGATGATTATGATGTTTGCGAGTATGAGATTGGTTTCACCCGGATAAAAGGTGAGCTCGTGTCCAGGGCGATGCGGGTCAACCAGGGTGATAAAAATGTCGGGTTGGTAGAATGGCAAATCGTTATTTCCCCCATCCCAGACGATTATGTCGGCCTCCGCTTCCGCCTCTCTTATGATGGCCTCGTAGTCAACCCCGGCATACACAACCGTATTCTCTTCAATGTGAGGCTCATACTCTTCAATCTCTTCAATGGTGCACTCATGGGTAACGAGGTCGTTAATAGTTTCAAAGCGTTGTACCCTCTGCCTTACCAGCTCCCCATATGGCATCGGGTGACGAATGACTACAACTCTTTTCCCCATCTCTTTTAAGAGACGACACACCCTTCTTGTGGTGGCACTCTTACCGCAACCTGTCCTGACGGCACATATAGCAATAACAGGCAGCCTGCTCTTGAGCATTGTTTGATGAGCACCCATAAGAACAAAACTGGCACCAGAGGACTGAACAAGACTCGCCTTATGCATGACATTTTCGTGGGAAACGTCGCTGTAAGAGAAGATAACTTCGTCCACAGCATACTTCTTGATAAGGCGGGTCAACTCCTTTTCATCATGAATGGGAATACCGTTTGGATATAGTGAGCCGGCAAGCTCTTTGGGATATTTTCTATCAGCGATGTTTGGGATCTGAGTTGCAGTGAAGGCTACAATCTCATACGAATCCCTATTTTTAAAAAAGACGTTGAAATTGTGAAAGTCCCTTCCGGCGGCCCCCATTATAATGACTCTTTTTCTCTTCATCGATTTTAGCCCTTCTCTCAAGAAAAAAGACGTACAAGTGAGACAAATTATTGTACAATAATACTACTTTTTCATACGTTTATAAAGGCTTATTCTTCTGAAAGAGAATTTCAGAGAGATAGCACAAAACTGTTGGACGAATATGTCCCTTGGCACCAACATTACGGTAGATCTAAAGGAACACCACCTGGAAAATGGGCTGCGATTAATTATGAATGAGGACCATTCATCACCAATCATAAGTTTCCAGGTCTGGTATCACGTTGGCTCTCTCTATGAAAGGGAGGGTAAAACGGGTATCTCGCATCTATTTGAACACATGATGTTTAAGGGTTCAAATAGTATAGGTCCGGAGGAGCATAGCCGTATTGTCTATAAACATGGGGGTACTGACAACGCCTTTACGTCGAAGGACTGTACCGCTTATTTTGAAAATTTACCCGCTTCTCAGCTTGAACTGGCCGCACGTCTTGAAGCTGACAGGATGGTGAATCTTCGGCTTACACCAAAAACCCTTGGGTCGGAGAGGGAAGTGGTTAAGGAAGAGAGACGCTTACGGGTCGATAACTCTCTCTTTGGTCGGTTGAATGAAGAGCTTTATGCGACAGCCTTTGTTGAACACCCATATCGTTGGCCGGTAATAGGTTTGATGTCAGATTTGGAAGCGATATCTCTGGATGATTGCATATCCTTTTACAAGACCTATTACTCACCAAACAATGCCACCATACTAGTAACCGGTGACATCGACTGCAAGCGGACTATTTCGGTAATTGAGCACTATTTTGGTATATTACAACCTGGAACGATCTTTGAAGAGGTTATACCTCCGGAACCTCAACAAATGGAAGAGAGACAAAAAGAGATATCTGTTGAGGCACAATTCCCCTGGTTAGCAGTGGCTTATCATATTCCCGACGCTATCAATGATGATATTCCGGTGATCGAAATGCTGGGAAATATCCTTACGGTGGGTCGTAGCTCAAGACTTTACCAGAAGATTGTCTGTGAGGAGAGCTCAGCATTATCGATATTTTCTTCGGTGGATAGAAATAGGTATCCAGGGGTTTTCTCCATTACTGCTGGAAACATAAGGGAGGGGAATTCACCTTCATCGATCGATACTATCATCACCGAATATTTGAACAAGCTTAAGGAAGAATTAGTAACGGTACGTGAACTTGAGAAGGCGCGGAATAAGATAGAAACCGCTCTTATCTTTGGGCTTCAAACTAACTTCGCACGAGCTCTTCGCATAGGTCTCTCTCTTGAAAGAAGGGGGGAACCATTGGGGTTTTTAAGAGATTTGGAGCGGTACAGTCAGGTAACTGCTGAAGATGTGCAAAGGGTGGCTAGGAGATATTTGAGAGCAGAAAATAGAACGGTAATACATCTGTTACCAAAGAAGAGGAGACAAGTAATATCAAGAGTGTGAAGGAAATGGTAATTTGATTCTAAAAGATTACAAAAAGGTTACATTAGATAACGGCCTTAGGGTTATCGTCGTAGAACACCATGGATTTCCTATCGTAGCAGTTGACCTTCTCGTAAGGGCTGGTTCGGTGCATGACCCTCAAGGTAATGAAGGCCTTGCGTACATTGTTGCACAGCTTCTCAGAGAGGGTACACATGAAAAAGGTTCTCTGGAGATTGCAGATGCCATTGACTCTGTAGGTGGGAC
This sequence comes from Candidatus Scalinduaceae bacterium, assembly GCA_965222815.1. GTDB lineage: Bacteria > Planctomycetota > Brocadiia > Brocadiales > Scalinduaceae > SCAELEC01. Next base: position 1,760,610 of record CBDCUS010000013.1, on the reverse strand, counting down.
AATGATTGTAGATGGTGACTACGATTCAACCTCTGTCACCGCCTCTGCACTTTCAAAACACTTCACGTTGGTCCTGAAAATAGTTTCCGAAGTTACAAGATCTCCCGCGTTTCAACTAAAGGAGATGAAGTTTCAGATGGACAAGTCTATAGCGTCTATTTTGAGGGAAAAGGATAATAAGAGGTCTCTCGGCAGCAGAAATTTCAGCCGGATGCTATACGGTATGCACCCCTATGGCCATCTACCGATTGGAACAGTGAATGGGCTTCAGTCAATCACAAGAGATACAATCATCGAGTTTCATAGGGAGCATTTCGTACCGAAAAGATCTATCCTTACCGTGGTTGGAGACATAAATGTAACAGCGGCACTTTCTACCATAGAAGAGATCTTTAGCGGGTGGAAGAGAGAGGAGACAAAAGCGATAGTGTTACCCTCCATACAGAACATGAATGGGCACAAAGTGCGGATTGTTGATAAGCCTGACCTTACGCAGACTGACATCCAGATGGGTCATATTGGTATCAGACGTACCGACCCTGAGTTTTTCCCCACTGTTTTGTTGAACTATGTGCTGGGCAGAGGACCGACATCGAGGCTCTACACAAAACTGAGGGCAGAGAAGGGGCTAACCTATGGAGTGACAAGTACATTTGATGCGAGATATTTGCGAGGCCCCTTTTGTATCCGGACACATACCAAGAATGAGTCGGCAATTGATGCCCTCCGGCTTATACGTGATGAGTTGCGAAATATTAGATTGAACGGTATAACCAAAGCAGAACTGGAGAGTGCTCAGTCCTATTATGTCGGGCATTTTCCTCTCAGCGTTGAGACTCCAACCCAAATTGCCTCCAAAATGATTGAACAAGAGTTTTACGGCCTACCTGAGGACTCTATAACAAATTATCTGGTACGGATAAATGGGGTATCTTTAGAAGAGATAAATCGTGTAGCGATGAGAGTATTTGATCCCGCAAATATTGTAGCCGTTCTCGTCAGCAAGGCAGAGGACATCTTGGATGAAGTCAGGTTCTTGGGGGATGTAGAGGTAAGAGATCCCTAATTTGGTGCATAGTGTTTGAACGAAAACTACCCATCTACCTGTTTGTTATCCTGTATCTTACCTACTCTTGCAAAGTTAATAATAGTTTTGGCTGAGAAAATTCTCCTTGGTGCATACACCAAAAGAGCCTTAATCATCCTTGCGCTAAAACGATAGGTATTTTTCCTCTCAAGAGGGCTCAGGACTCATCAGGTGAAAAATCCACATCGGTTTATCCCACTTCCCGCAACCGACTCAGCTCTTGGGCTGCTACTTCCCGCACAATTTCGTCCTCATCTGATAAAGCACTCTCTGGGGCACGGATTGCCTTCTCACCTCCAACAACTCCAAGAACTTCCACCGCGCTTAATCTTACACCGGCTTCCTCATCCTCCAACTCTTGGCTCAGGATATCAACCGCCGTTTACGTAAACCACCTTAAATGTGTAATTTTTAAAATATTTTTCACAAACAGCGAGAATAATAATAAATTCAGAGTTGTGTTATTGCTATTGATGTGCCAAATGTTTTAATTGTAAAGAGTTTTACATTAAGGGTAAGGCTAAGTGATTTGATTTGAGGTGGATAAGAGTAGTAATGATTTCGTGATGGTGGAGTTTGCAATGATTTTTTATGGTGAGAGGAAATTGGGTTACCGGTGGGGAGTGGGTAATGTTCCCCACTTATTACTCAAAACAGTTGGGGTGTAGATGTGTATGTATATTCCTGGTATTACTCTTAAAACAGAGAAATAGTGTATAATCGGTTTCAGGACGGTACAATATGCAATTCAAGACTCAATCTTCAGTCATAATCTTGTTGTCATTATAAAAGAGCGGGGGGTACATGTATACCATTAGTGATTCAGATTTACAAAAGATTATTGATCTATCAGTCAATGTAGGGGCTATCTATTTACAGTGGGCCATGCATAGCGAGGAATTAACCACCAAAGAGGTTCGAGAAAAGTTTGTTTGTGGTGAAGAGCTATCAAAAATACTTGATAATTTTGATACCAAAGGAGAGAAAAAGCTTGAGCGCAAACGGTTGGCAGTCTTGGCGCACGGGTATCTCCGTGAACATATTTCACAAAATCATGCGAAGTTATATAGAATTGGATTTTCAGTCGTACAACAGACGGTTGGGCTTGCGGCCAGACACTCATCGGGTGAACTTGGGGATTCGGGGGATTTTATAAAGGAGATGTTACCTGAACATATGGAAAATCTTAAGGGGCGAATCGATACTCTTCTTCCAACCAACGAGGTTACGAAGGTTGTAGTATGTATTACAAAAAAAATAGAGGATGAAGGGCTTGATTTAGATATAGGTGATCTTTTAGTGGATGTTTTCAATGTGGTTGTCTCCTCAGAGGGCAAAAGAGAGGTCACGGTTATGGTAGGGGAGGAGTCAAAGACATATCAATCATTTTCGGAAATGGTAGGGGCCCTTCTCAATTATGGTGTAGAAAAGTTTACCAAAAGATGTAAGTCACTTGACGACTTCAGGGATAAAGAGGCGTTCAGAGAAGTAATCGAGGATATTACCAACGGTTTTCTCAGAAAAAACCGAGACACCTTGGCTCTGCACAAAAACGATTTTATCGAAGAGTTAAATCAAGGGGGTAAGAGTGTTCCCCAATCATCAACTCTCTCCCTTGAAGAGCTTCTCTTCGGGGCAATTGGCGGGATGGCAGAGGGTTTTTGGTTGAGTCACGAAAAAAATCAAGATAGGCAAAAATAAGAGAGAAACAGTATGCCCAAAAAAAGTGCAGGAATAGTTATGTATAGGTTTCAGAAAGGGCCTTTAGAGGTTCTGCTGGTCCATCCCGGAGGTCCACTCTGGGCGAAAAAGGATCTTGGCATCTGGTCTATCCCGAAGGGAGAATATGTTGAGGGTGAGGATCCCTTCACAGTAGCAAAACGTGAGTTTTATGAAGAGACCGGCTTTCACGTAGAGGGCGAATTCATGCCTCTTAAACCCCGAAAGCAACCAAGCGGCAAAATTGTCACTGCGTGGACAGTAGAAGGGGACTGTAACGCCTCAAAGATAGAGAGTAACACCTTTTCAATGGAGTGGCCGCCTCGATCCGGAAATAGAGAGGATTTCCCTGAGGTGGATCGTGCGGAATGGTTTACGATTGGTATGGCTAAGAAGAAACTGTTAAGAGGACAGGTAGGTTTTATTGCGGAACTTTGTACCTTATTACAGGAGAGATAGTTTTTTTGTTATTCCAATATTGCCCTCTCAATTTTGCCCAAAGAATCCCTAAGTATTCATAAAAGGTCCGTATTGATGAATAAAGATTGGTACTACTTGGGAAGAAAGCGGAGTAATAATTTCATTGTATTTTTACATTTATGTTGGTAGAGGATCAGGTAAAAATTTTTGGGAACAAATTTTTACTCATTGATGTTTACTATTACGTGATAACCGCCATTATCACTCTCCTTTGCTAACCTCAGTTTGGGCTTGTTCCCGCCTCTTTTGAAGGCTGGGCAGGCCCAAACAAGGGGACAATAGTGATTGCATACAAGCCGAATATTTTTATGAAGAAAACAAAATTATTGTCGACAATAAATGGGTAACAAGTTGGATGGGTGTATAAGAGAGATGTTGATTCAATTTATGATAGATGTTTTTACTTAAGCAACATTTAGCTTTTTTTACAACGTTTTACATAGTAATACTATTTAATAGATATATCTTATACACCCACCAACATCACTCATTACAAAAAACAGGCGCAGATACTTTTCTTTCATGGCTACTTAATTATCCCCTTGTAAAGTTTAAGTACCAGTTTCCTTGCTACAATTGATATCATAGTTATTCATTCTACTCTTCGATTTCATCAATTTCGAGGAGATATTTGGTTTCATCTCTCTTTACTCTTATTTTATACTTCATTCCGATCTCTAAAAATTCTTTTATTTCCAAGATTATTTCACTTTCACTCAAGAGTTTCTCATTCTCTTTCGTTGCAACTCGGTCGTCAATACTGCTATCATCTCCGACATCATCATAAAGGTTGTTTTGGTAATATGTGTCCTCCTTATAGAGCCCGCATTGCCATTCAGAACGAGAATCCTGATGGGTCCTATACCAGTATCCCTCATAACTATTTTCCATTTTTCTCTCCTTTCAATTGTTGAATTTCCATCTTGCCTATTAAGGGTAAACCTTTATTGTAAAAAATTCAATCAGAAAAAGGAAGAAGAGGCTCTACGAACTGTTGATGGATACAGTGCGGTATGGTAGAATGAGAAAAACAGATAAAAAAATATTACATCCCATTATGAAAGAACGATATTTAGTCCTAGGGAGAGCTGGTAGCGGGAAAACACACCTTGTTATTCAAAAATTCATCCACTATGTAAAAAAGCACAGAGAAGATCAGGTGCTCTTCATCTTACCAACCCATAGTCAGGTAGAACATCTGAGAGATCATATCTTAAGGACATCAGGAGTTTCTGGGTATTTTGACGCGAGTCTGGTTACCTTTTCCGGGTTGGCCGAGAGAATAGTTGATACTCTTTCTCTCCAGGAACCAGTGAATGGGAGGATAAAGGCGGTGCTACCGAGACTGAGGAAGCCTATTGATAAAAACGAAAAAGAGTTAGTTCTTTCGTCTCTTTTGAGAAACATCGAATTGGGTTGTTTCTCTGAGGTCGTTGCGTTCCCCGGGTTTAAGGGATCTTTTCTCGATTTTGTAAGAGAGATAAAAGAGCTTCCGCTCGATCCGTTATCCTTTAAGTCAGCACTCAGAACAATTATGACGGGAAAGCAGGATTCTCCCTTTGACGAAAAACTTCATGAACTTGTAACGCTCTACCAGAGGTATCAAGACTTTTTGCAAAAAAAAGGATTCATGGATAGCGAAGATTATCTCCAACTGGCGATAGGACATCTTAATAAATCGATAATTTCTCCTGTTGAATTATTAGTAATCGACGGCTTTCACAATTACACCCATCTCGAATTTACATTTATAGAGAAGTTGTCTTTTCTGGTCCCGAACGTTTACATTACCCTGCCATACCATACATCTCGTTCTCTTACTCCTCTCTTTCGGACAGCTGGCAAGACATACAACAGGCTTGTAAAATTGGGACTTCACGAAATGCAGCTCCAAGAAAACAGGAGGACATCCTGTCAAATGTTGAGGGGCATTGAAGAGGGCTGCTTTTCAGATACCTCCTCTGTCACCTCAGCTATTCATAGTGAGGAGCTATCGACATTGCAAATTGTTGGTGCCGCAAATATCCAGGATGAGGTAGAACAGATTGCCCGCAGGATAAGAAGGCTTATATATACGAAGGGATACCGTTTCCGTGATATTGCCGTAATTTTCAGAGATGTCGAAAAATATCATGAGTTGGTAGAGGAGACATTTTCGAGGTTCTCAATTCCGGTAAGGGTGTATGGAAAAAGCCCTTTGTTTAAGAATCCACTTCTTCAGGCAGTGGTAAATATAACAAAAGTTTTTCTTGATGATTGGCAAGACAATTCTGTCTGGAACCTCTTAAACTCTTATTCAGGTATTGAGAGAGATCTATTATATAGGGTAGAGTTCGCGCATTTGTCAAAGGGAGTGCTCAACGATTGTGAGAAATGGCTTGAACTGACCTCTTCTTTTGAGTTGAAGCCTGTTAACAGATTTTTGAGACAACTAAAAAATATCTTTAGAAACATGGAGGGGAGACTCCCCTTCTCTACTCATTACCAATGCTATATCTCGATTCTGAAACTGTTCTATAGGGCCGCATTTTTCCCAATCAATATCTGTTCAGAAGAAATTGATGGGGAAATGAGAGATCGTAAGCATTATCAAGAGATAGAAGATCGGATGAAATCGGATGCCTCTGCGCTGGAAAAATTTCTCACGATCCTTAATAGTACAATCTTTAGAGAGCTGTGCAACGAGATGGGGGATCTTACGTTTGGGGAATTCAATCGGATCGTTGTCTCACAGTTGAAAGTGGTATCATATGGAAAAAGAGATAGAAGGAGAGATGTCGTTAATGTTATCAATGTCCTGGAAGCGAGGCAGTGGGAGATCCCGGTGGTCTTTGTCGGAGGGCTCCTTGAGAAAGAGTTTCCACGGCAGGTGCGGGAGGATCTCTTCCTGAAAGATCTCTACAGAAAGAGACTTAAAAGGAGGGGAAAGGTAGTTTTGAGAGAGGCAAATGAACTTATGGATCAAGAGAGGTATCTCTTCTACATCGCCATTACGCGTGCCAAAGAGAGGCTCTATCTCTCCTATCCTTCAGCAAACAGCGATGGTAATTTGACGTTACCCTCTTTTTTTCTCACAGGACTAAAGAAAATATTGCCGAAAGAGGTGGTACAAAAAATTTTGGTAAAAAGAGGTCTCTCTCAGGTAATTCCCGAACAGGAAGAGATCGTTACTTCAACCGATCTGAAGAGCTTTGTCTATTACCACTTTACCGTTCCCTCTGCAACAACTCAAGAGCAATACGCTATGGATGTTGCCCTGTGGCTCTATAATAACGGTGAAAACGTAATCCCATGCAGGGGGGAGCTCAGCAGATTAAAAAGACTTAAGGACTCTTATGGTAACTTAAACATCAAACTCTTGGACAGAAGGGTATTAAAAAGGATTCGTGAAGCAAACAGAAGGTTTTCACCCTCAAAGTTAAAAGAGTATGCCCAATGTCCGTACAAGTATTTTGGTGGTTCTACGCTAAATCTTAAACAGGTCATCCCGAAAACTCTCGATTCCCTCTTGCAAGGAGAGATCATTCATAGGGTTCTGGAAGAGTATGTAAAGGGGGAAAGAGGGAGAGAGATTCAGGAGGTGTTTCAGGAAGTTTTTGATCAAGAGACAAGAGGTTTGGTAATCAGCTTTGATGAGTTGAAGGTAAAGAGTGAGATGATTAAAACCCTTTTGATATTTCAATCCGAAGAGAAAGAGACGGAACTGTCGCAGTTCAAGCCTCTGCTTTTGGAGGAGAAGTTTGGGGGGGAAATGAATAGAGCCATAGAGATAGGAGACAAAAAACTCGGACGAGTGGAGGTTTCCGGTAAGATAGACAGGGTTGATGTTGCAGAGGTGAATGGAGAAAAAATTGGCATAATTATCGACTATAAATATGGCAAGACAGAGTTTGAGATAAAAGATATTGAAGAGGGAACAGATTTGCAACTCCCTATTTATGCGCTAGCATTGAGAGAGGTGTTTAAGATAGTGCCAGTTGCCGTTCAATTTTATGCCCTGAAGTCCACTAAAAAGAGCGGGATCTATAATCGGGAATTAATAGAGAGATATACACTCAATATTGAGCAAACGAAAAAATCACTCTCTGTAGATACGAGAGAGTTTAACAAACGGTTGGAGGAGACAAAGGGCCACATAGTGAAGTTTGCGAGTGAGATCGGGAAAGGCAGGGTTGCACTTGATCCACATAATCTCGATTATTGTGGTGAGGGGAGGTGTGATTTTGCTCGTGTCTGTCGCATCGATAAATGGAGACTTAGATGAGAACAGTAGGCGGTTGGTGGTAAACAGTTGACAGTAGGCAATCGTTTGCTACAGAATTACATGGACAATCAATGATTAAATGTTACATCAACGTTTTACACTAACAAACTAATGCCCATTTGCTAACAGCAAACTGTCTACTGTCAACTGTCAATTTAAAAGGCTATGAACAACAAACTAACTCCTTCTCAAAAAAAAGGTGTTACGATTACCGATCGGGATCTCTGTATGGTTGCGGGGCCTGGATCAGGCAAGACAAGTGTACTGGTGGAGCGATTTGTACATCTTGTCGTTACACAAAAGGCGTCAATCAATGAAATCCTGACTCTCACTTTTACGGAGAAGGCGGCGAATGAAATGAAGGTGAGGGTGGCCAATGTATTTGAACAGAGAGGTATGGAAAAAGAGTGTCAAGAGATAGAGGTTGCCTTTCTCTCCACTATCCACAGTTTCTGCTCCCGTTTACTCCGAGAAAATGCCATAGAAGCGGGTGTTGATCCTCAGTTTCGCGTTATGGATGAACTGGAAGCGGATAGAATAAAGGAGTGCACACTAAAAGAGACATTGAAAAAGTGGGCAGAGAGAGGGAGATTAGACACATTCCTGAACGACATTTTTTGGAAACAGAGCGACTCAAAAAGCGGTAGGACAAAGTCGTTCAAGGAGAATCTGATACTCCTCTATGAGAAGATCCGGAATGCATGTGTCCCCGTTTCAGATGTGGTAATATCGTCTGATTTGTCAGACGACATTATCCGTTCAAATGAAAAGATTCGGGAATTGATACACCAAATAAAAAACATCCATTCAGAAATAAAAATCACGCCAAAAAGCAGGGAAAAAATTAAATATGTTTTGGAGCAGTGGAGTGCTGCAGACATCCAAAAAGGTATCGATGAACTATACGGAACAAAAGAAAAACCCCACTCATTATCCCCTCCTTTGCAAGGAGGGGATACAGGGGAGGTTAAAACCACTGGAGATACAACTGAGAATGACCTCACCCTTATATTATTAAATAAATTTAAAGTTATTCGCTCTTCCATAAACTTGCGAGTCTCAAAAGATATACAAAAACCCTTAAGCTCCCTACGTGAAGAGTGTAACAATCTTATTGGATTGCTTGTAGAGGTGTATTCGACAAGAATTAAAATGGTTGTTAGGGATTTTCTTCAGGAGTTTGATTGTGCTTATAGGATAAAAAAAAGTGTTGAGAGTTTTGTCGATTTTACCGACCTTGAGGAGAAAACGATAAGATTGTTAAAGAGCAACGAATATATAAGAGATGAAATACGGGATAGGTTTAAGTTCATATTAGTTGATGAATTTCAAGATACAAGCCGGCTGCAAAAGAGCATAATAGACCTGATAAGGGGTAAGGGGAATCTGTTTGTTGTAGGTGATGAAAAACAATCAATATATGGTTTTCGAAATGCAGAGGTAGAGATATTTCAAGAGATGCAGAGGGGTGTGGATCCGGAGTCTTTAATCTGTTTGAGTGAGAATTTTAGGAGCCGTCCCCAGATACTCGATTTTATTAACCACCTTTTTAACAATCTATGGTCGGAGAGTTCAAATGGCCAAAACGATGATCGCAACGTAAAAAAGGATACGAGTAGCAGCTCCTCTCCTCCCATTTATGATTCTCATCGACTACGGTCAGGGGCAAAGTTTTCGGAGAAGCCGATACCCTCAATTGAGATAGTCGTGGCTGTTGGTGATGATAAGTCCCGGGCAAGGAAACGGGAGTCGGTAGCAATAGCGAAGAGAATTCAGGAGATTGTCGAGCAGGGTGAGATCGAGATAACAAACATAAGGGAAGAGAGACGGAAGGTAGCTTATAGAGACTTTGCGATTCTCTTTCGAAGCACAACTGACATAAAACTGTACGAGCAGAGTCTTTCTCAGTCTGAGATACCCTATTACGTTGTGAGCGGAAGAGGGTTCTTTAACAGGACAGAGATCAGAGACCTGATTGCTTTCCTCAAGGTTATCGAATCTCCCCTTGACGAAATAAACCTTGCCGCTGTATTGAAGTCACCGTTTGTCGGTATAGATGACGACGCTCTTTTTTGGCTCTCTGATTATACGCATAGAGGATATGTAGGGTGTACTAAAAGTGAGTATGTATCGAGGAAACGGGAGAGGAAACTCCTCTATCAGGTCTTGGTTGAGGTTGAGACGATACAAGAGATTGATGACACTTCAAAAGAGGTGATTATACGATTTAGGCAACTCCTCCATGCGGTACAGGATGTTAAATCTCGATCTCCATTGTGGCAATTGATCTCTTTTGTCCTCAAGAGGACGGAATTTCAATCAAAGATGCTGCTCTTCTCAAATGGAAAGAGAAGGTATGCAAATCTCATGAAACTGGTTGAGTTGTGTAAGACTCAAGAGGATTTTCAATCGTTAACATTAAGAGATTTTATTGAGATTGTTGACGGGTATACATTTCGGGAGATAAGGGAGTCGGAGGCACCGGTGGAATCTGAGGAGGATGATGTCGTTAAATTAATCACTACCCACTCTGCGAAAGGGTTAGAGTTCCCGATTGTAATTGTTGCTGACCTTGATAGGGACAATATTCGGCCATCAGATTATTTTCTTTTCTCAAAAAAGTATGGTATGAGTTTTAAGATAATGAATCCCTTAGAGGGTGAAGGTGAAGTACCTCTGAGTTACGAACAGATTCGAGAGGAGATATCTCAAAAAGAGTTGGAGGAATCAAAGCGACTCCTCTTTGTTGCAATGACGAGGGCCCAGGAACATCTGATACTAACGGTAGGAACGAGCGATCGCAAGGTGAAAGGGGACAAAGAGAGTGGTAATTGGTTCGGCTATGTCACTTCAACTCTTAGCCTAGATCAAGACCACAAAGAGAACCCCAAGACGATACGAATCAGTAACGAAGAGGGAGAGAATCCATTAAACCCGTTTGAAGTGCAATTTAGATGGATAAAAGGAGAAGATGTTGGTTCACAGGTTCCGAGCGGAGAGCGTATTTCAGAAAGGATGAAGGAGGTAAAAAGAGTGAAACTCCTCACGCAATACAAAAGGGAGATTGAAGCGGGTGATGAAATTAATACGCGATCTCCTCAAAAAATGGTAGCAGATGTTGGTAAGAGTATCGTATCTATCGTGAACGATACCGTACCTGCCGATCAGAGTCACTATCTTTATACGGTTACTGAGATCCTTAAGTTCCATTTTTGCCCCCAACTATACTATTTTGATTCCATTTTGGGATTACAAGGTATGCAAGAGCGAAATTGGAATGGTCATGAGCAAGAGGGTAACGGGGAGGGGCGTGAGGTAAATGATGATGAACTTCCCCGCCACGAACTTGGAAATGTCGTGCATCGTGTCTTTAAGAGATACCATTTTTCGGAAAGTGAGTCTGCACTGAAAAGATATATCGAGAGGGAGCTGTTGTTTGCTGGTGTAGACCCCTGCCAAAAAAACAGAGAGATCATTACCAAGTGGGTACTCTCATTTTACCGGAGTACTGTTGGCCAGGAGATTATTCTAAGCAAAAACCGGAAGAGGGAAATATCATTTATTTTTCATTTTCAAGAGACCCCCATACGAGGCCAGATAGATCTCTTTTATATTACGGATCAAAACCGTATTAAGATCGTTGACTACAAGGCAAATGATATTACGGTGAATGAAATAGCTGAAAAGACAAAACACTATACAATACAGATGCAGCTCTATGCCAGGGCGCTAAAAGCTATTTATGGGGAAAATGTTGATGAGGTCATCCTCTACTTCCTCGTCCCCGATAGATCCGCAATCGTTGATACCTCAAGAGATGCAAACAGAGATCTCGATACTACCTTGGAGGAGTTTTTTACCGCTCAGAAGAACGGAGAATTTAAAAAAGAGATTGGGGGTAGATGCAGGTGGTGTGGTTTTGAACTTTTATGCAAACAACACGAAACGCTTATTTAGTAATAAGATGAAAAAGAGTAATTTGTTGCGTAAAGAGCTAGCAAGGCCAGGCACAATCGTAAGCCCCGGCGTATACGATTGTCTCTCTGCCAAGATAGCGGAAAAGAGCGGTTTTCACGTTATTTGTACCAGTGGTTTTGGGATTTCTGGGGCCCTCCTTGGATATCCGGACCTTGGACTCTTAACGGCTACTGAGATGCTCCGTGCTGCGGGCAATATCTCTCGATCCGTGGATATTCCACTCATTGCCGATATTGACACGGGCTATGGAAATCCCCTCAATGTTATACGTACCGTCAAAGAGGTTGTCGATTTGGGAATAGCAGGGATTATTATCGAGGACCAGGAGTGGCCGAAAAGGTGTGGCCATTTTGAAGGAAAGCAGCTCATCTCTCTTGAAGCACATGTTGAGAAGATACGTGCCGCTAAATTTGCCAGTGGTGAGAGTGGGCTGGTAATTATCGCGAGAACTGATGCGCGTGCGTCTATGGGTATGGAGAATGCAGTTCAGCGTGGAAGGGCATATTACGAAGCGGGTGCAGACGTAATCTTCATCGAGGCACCTCAATCGATTGAAGAGCTTAAGCGAATATCTGCAACATTTCCGAACGTTCCGCTCCTTGCAAATATGATAGAGGGAGGAAAAACTCCTTGCCTCACTGTCCAAGAACTTGAGAAGCTTGGTTTTAAATTGGCGGTATTTGCCTTATCTGGGCTCTTTGCTGCAACCAAGGCGATTGAGGACTGTTTTCGATTCCTAAAAGAGAACGGTACGACCTCGGGTTTTGAAAATATGTCATCCTTTAAAGAGTATGGAGAAATGATTGAAATAAAAAAATATCAGGAATTAAATGAAAAGTATACTACTCATAATCCTTCAAAATGAAACATATGAATCGTTTTACATTTAACCTCTCATGTAGCTGGTGTGCAAAAAGTGATGTTTGTATAATTACATTGATAGTAGGCTGATAACGTTCAATATAAATTTGATCAACCGTTTCTTTCATTCAAGATACATCATAGGCAAGCTTAATTCTAAGCCAATGGTCTGGCGTGCTGCCAAAAGCTTCAGATTCACGAAGAGCCATTTCAGGTGACACAAAAGCTTTTCCGTTTGCTAGCCTTAGAAATTTTCCATAAATTTAACTTTATTCTAACTCTAATAAACAATTTAGTAAAGAAACACAGGAAACTTATGTTTTTTGATTATTATTGACAAACGTCAATTGACGATATACAATCTATCGATGATCAAAAGTTTCAAACATAGAGGGTTAAAGTGGTTCTTTGAAGACGGTAATCCTCAACGGTTACCTCGCAACATGTTGGAACGGATTAGCTTAATTCTAGCACGATTGAATACTGCAAAAAATGTAGAAGCAATGAATATTCATTCCTACAATCTGCACGAATTAAAAGGAGATAGAAAAGGAATATGGAGTGTTACTGTTCGAGCAAACTGGCGTATTACATTCCGGTTTGAAAACGATGATGCCTTTGATGTGAATTTTGAAGATTATCATTAAAGAAGGGAATAATAATGAAGAAAACACGTATGAAGAACCCACCACATCCAGGAGTGGGGGTAAGGGTAGATTGTTTAGAACCCTATAATTTAAGCATTACAGATGGCGCAAAAATTCTAGGTGTTACTCGACAAGCATTAAGCATGTTGGTTAATAAGAAGACACATTTGTCATGGGATATGGCAATTCGTCTGTCAAAAGCGTTTGGAGGAACTCCTGACGGGTGGATGGGACTACAGTTTCAATATGATGCTGCTCAAGCTGAGGAACGTGCAAAACAGATTAAAGTAAAACCATATAACGGAGTACTGGAATCAACCTATCAATAAGTTTTCGCGTTTGGGGATAGAGTGTGCCCATATTCGGTCCAGTTGTGTGTTAAGATAACTGACACGAAATGATGGGTGCTTTTTAAAAAGACACTTATCACCCTGAACTATACCGTAAGTTCTGCGTCAAGCTGCATCATGTGAAATTCAGCATGGACTATCCAATTTTCGGCTTCATGTCGAAAGAACTGGAGCACCAGGCTGCCAATAAGAATCGGCGCTTTCTTTCAAGTTGATGAGCGCTTAGTTAAATCGATACCAATGACCTCGATTTTCTCAATCTTTGGGTATTTTGAGGATATTTTCTTCCAGCGGTTTTCAAGCGCTTCGAGCAATTGATAAAAATCTGCTCTTTTCTTGCTGTTTGGTATTTCCCAATGACGTTTCTCACCACGATACACCAATAAGTATATACCTCGGTTAGAGTGTTCATCTCTCAAATAGTCTCCACAAAGTTGATTTTCTAAACGTTCAAAAAGATCTAGACCAGACCAATTATCCGCCAACTTCAACTCCATAGGAACTGGCGCATCAAATAGTGAACTAATAAATCGACAATCAGGTTTTTTTGCATCTGCAAGCTCGTCTTCTTGCGACACTCCATATCTTCCTGCTGCCCTATCTCGGCACCATCCGGCTATAAAATTTCTGATTTTAGTTTCTTCTGTAACATCTACCAATATAGATGCATTACTTGTATCCCCTTCTTCAAGATCATATTTCAAGTCAAGAAGTCTTTGTACAGCCAAATCAAACAGTTCACGATGGTTGCTAGGAGTGCTTTCCAAAGATTTGTTAAATTCTAGAAATTTTTCTTCAGTCCAAGCAGACATTTCAGCATCCATTTCTGCTCGTTTTCTAGCATTATGCATCACCCATGACCGCAAAGATTCTACTGGATGGGCTTTAGATAGCTCGACTAATGCTAAGAAAGATTCTTTGCCTGAAATATCTTTAAGAATTGAGAATAGTCCACTGCGGGCATCTTGTGCATCATCACGCAGCACAGGCGAAAATACGCCAGTGCCAGCTCTATTTATATCTTCTTCGATTTTGATATATTCATGCGTAAGAAGATAGAGCTTTTGGAGAAATTCGGGAGTTTTAAAGTTTTCTCGTGTATTTAAACCATTCCTTCTTCCCCCAGTTAAATTAACAACCACATTCATTACAAGGTCTTTAGCTGCTTCCTTATCTTTCATTTCCTCTAGATGCCTAGAAAACATGTCTATTGCATGCCTTGGTTCTACCCCTATCCAGATAGCATACCAATAAGCCAGATGATCTGGAGCGTTAAGCGCTTTACATTTTTTGGAGGCTAATTTTGCAATATTCTGATCTGTGACAGATGAGCTATTTTGTATTATCTTTAGTAAATGACTTAAATTCTGTAGGTTTAATGGTTCTTTTTTTAATTTTTTTAAAAGCTCTGGAGCTGTATCATCCCATAGCCATTGACTGTTCCAGCTAGCCTTATTGATTATATAGTACTTATCTTTTTCTGGTTCTTCAGTTATTAACTCCCACTTAATTTCTTTCAAAACACAGGAACGAACAAGGTTCGGAAAGCTTTCATGAAGTTTTGGAAACCAATTTGGAAACCCATTCAACTCTAAGAACGCATAGCGGCATGCCAGCATAACCTCTTCTTCACTTAAATCACCTGGCCAGTTATGTGTCTCTCTCGACTCAATTTCCAGACCTGACAATCCGAAAATTACATAAATAGGAGTTTTACTATCATCGTTGTTTTCTGATCGAAGTGTAGGTTTATAGATTCTCCAAGAACTCACAAGACCGTCTCGAAAAGCTGAAGCTATTTCAATACCATACTCTTTAGTTAAGTCACTCCAGTTTCCTTGTGTCCAATGGCTTGAATCGTCCCTTAGCTTACGCATGCGTTTCAGCAAATAATTCTGTGCACTTGAAACCATTCCCTTTTTTACTAAATCACTTAATAAATTAGTATTTCGTAATTCTTCAAAGTTTTCATTTAGCCATTTCTTCCAATCAGCATGGAATTTTTGACATTTTAGCTTTCTTTCTTTGTCTTGACGCCTCCACCTAGCTTCTTGCCGTTTCCATTTTTTCTCTTGATCAGATTGAGGCGGAGGGAGTAGAAGTTCATTTAATCTCTTCTCTAATTCTTCCTCACCAGCAACAGTTATTTTAAGCTGCTCTCTCCATTTAGAAGGACGGCCATTTTCAGTATATATTTGAAAGGCTAGAGATAAGGCCACCAATCTATCATCTAGAAGCTTACGCTGAGTAATGTCATTTTTAATTCGTTCGAAATCATTAACTTCAAAGTTCCTGTATTGCCTAAGCATATAAGCTTGCCAAAAATTTGTTAGTCTCTTGCCTTTTTCGAAGTAGTGATTTTTTCTTGTCTGTTCTATGTATTTCCAAAACAACGAGTAATTGAGATCAGGCCAATCACGAACTAATTCAGTAATTTTAGTAGTAAGTGATCTACTTTCATAGTCTGCGTATTCTTTAAAAATGGGTATTTTAGAAAGTATTGAAAGGCTATCTGAATGAAGGGCTGCGTCATCATGAGATATGATTAATTTTTCGACCGCTTTTGTTCCGCAATTCATGAGCCATCCAAATCGCTGAGAAACTTCACAGTACCTTCTTTTAATTACAGGCTCTTGAACGAGTAGTTTTGCTATATGCTTTATAAGTTTTGTTGTAATGATAGGTTCTAGGTGTTCGGCAAATTTTACTAAAGCGTGGCTAAGACCACCATCGCTATATTCCTCCTTGTCTTTAGTTTTGTCTAATACTTTAAAGATCCAGTTAACAGAGCCTTCAGACGCTTCTAGATGCTCAACCAATTCGGCTATTAAACGTCTGTCAATCAAACCATCTTCGGAAAGAAAAGATTGTAAAACCTCATCATAATCGTGTTTTGTTCCAACTTCTTTTACTGCTCGAATAGCGGCAATACGTGCATATATTTCCGTTTGATTGTTTAAAGCGAAACTCTTTGCTTCTGGCAAAGCTTGCCTTATGCGTCCTTGCCAGATCATGCGTAGAAGAAAATCGGTAACATATTGATTATCTTTATGTTTACTTATTTGTACCTTTATATCATCTGCCATATCAGGATTAGCAAACCGTTGTACAGCAGCATAATCTGTTACTGAGCGATTAGAAAAATTTGAAGCCATTTTATCGCAAACAGATTTTAATATTTCTCGTCTTGTTTCAAGAGGTATTCTGCTGGGATCACCGCCCTCAAAAATAATTTCCGGCTCAATATCACATACTTTTTTCCTTATTTTTTCATCGAAGAGAACCAACCAAGATAAGATTGGCTTCATAGAAGGGGCGATTACTTGAATTCCGTATTGTTCGCGAAAAAACAGACTTTCAATACGACTTCGTGAAGCTTCCTGTTTTAAAAGATCAAGTAACCATTCTGCTGTTAAAAACTCTCTGACTGATCGATGATGAAAGCGAACCGAACCATAAATAGCTTCATCAAATATAGGACGTCCTAGGAGCGTAAGACATTCTTTCTCAGTCCAATCGGCTAGTATAGACTTGGCATTAATTCCATTAGTCCTATTGTTGCCGTCAGGAACTCTAATAGTAGATTCGTGCATAAATGTAGAAGAAGCCGCAATTAGCTTTGCACCATGGCGTGCTTTTTCGACAGTTATAGGTTCTGTATCAGCTCTGTCTTGGTCTCTTTCATTCAATCTACGCTTAACACTATGCTCCATAAGCTCCAAACGTGTTCCAAACTTTTTATTCTCATTCCAAAATTCTATGATTTCTTCTAAATCTTGAGGGCGGGTTGTATAAGCCCAAGCATCATGCCTTTCAATATCTTCTAAAAATTTAGAAGTATCATTAATACCTTTTCTGCGCAGGAAGATTTTTATTTGCCCTTCTGACAAATCGGCTAGTGAATAAACTTTAAATCCTGCGCTATCACTTTTATCTTTCGTTTCTGACTTTTTATTCTCACTATCTGGATTTTTATTTTCTGCAGAAAGTTCTTCCTCCCCATTTGCTATGCTGGTTTTTTCTTCATTTGGAGGTTTAAATTCGAGGTGCTTGTTACATAGTGTTAAATCAGTTTTTGCCCTCCATGCATTCACTCTTCCAGTTATTATAATATGTGACCTCTGCAAAGCAGGACGTAGATGACGAGCAATCTCTTTTATGGCACGTTCAAAATCCTTGGGATCTCTCAGTCGTGCTTCATCTACGGAATCCAGGAGTAACCATCCTTCATCGTTAGACCTTAGCCACTTTTGAAACTCCTCAAAATTTCCTTCCTCAAATGCTTCCTCCAGACCGTTTGAAATATGTTCTAATCTCATAAAGAAGGAGTGTTTGCCCTCAGAGCGAAGTTTTAAGGCTGTTTGGCTTATTTCCATTGTTTTGCCAGAACCTGCTTCGGCTAGTAAAATTATACGATATTCTTTTAGTAATGTATCCCAGCCAAAAGCTTCTCCTATTCCCAGTCTTAAAGCCTCTCTAACATCAATATCATCGGTATCGGCAGATTGCGTATAATCAGACGATAATTGATAAAAAGTACGATTTAGTTCAATAAAACTTTCCTGATTTATGGTCATTTCATTTAAAGCGTTGATTATTAGAATAATGCTCGTTTTAAGACGAATGCATATATCATTAATCGGCTTATAGTTGGGTGCTTCTAAAAAAAAAGCTAATGCTTTATTTTACACAATGGTTATTATCTGCCTATTACATATTTTTAACGAATGTTCTTAATGATCTTCCAACTTTGAAAGTTAAAAGTCGATTTTTTCACTTTTTTGGGTTTGGTGTCCTTCAAGGCAGTTGTCGAAGATTTCTTGTCTTGCGGTTTCTAATTCTGCTGTTTCTTAATTGCTTTCAATTTCGATTTTAATTGTCTCAAGTTTTGAGGTTGTAGACGCGATAAGAAAATTTGTTTACTCTTTCACTTTTTCGTCCGATTATTAATAAAAAATTATTTTGGTTCCGTTTTATTACTGTTACCTTTCCAGATATTGTATGTTCGCTCCGCAATACGTTTGGCACAAATTTACTCCTCTACTCTTTTTTTTTAATTTTGGATTCTTATTGTAATAATTTTTCGTATGTCATTTATCTTGTTAACTGTCGGTACTTCATACGATGAGGTTGGTCTGCCTCCTTTCCTAAACGCTTTTTTCGGTCGGCGGCGTAATCCGAGAAATTGCCTTCAAACCATTTTACGGAACCGTCTCCCTCGAATGCGAGGATGTGTGTGGCAATGCGGTCGAGAAACCAGCGATCGTGGGTTATGATGACGGCACATCCCCCAAAATGCTCCAGGGCTTCCTCTAAGGCCCGCATGGTATTCACGTCGAGATCGTTTGTGGGTTCGTCTAATAGGAGAACATTGGCACCATCCTTGAGCATACATGCGAGATGGACTCGGTTGCGTTCTCCTCCCGATAGAACGTTTACTTTTTTCTGCTGATCAGATCCCGAGAAATTGAAACGGGCAACGTATGCGCGGGAGTTTATCTCGTTGTTCCCAAGCTTGATCGTCTCTTTGCCCCCGGAAACAACCTCCCATATGCTTTTTTCCGGCTCAAGGGTATCCCGCTCCTGATCAACAAAGGCAAGCTTGGTTGAATCGCCAACTCTAAGAGTGCCCGAATCGGGTTTTTCTGAACCTGTTATCATTTTAAAGAGGGTTGTTTTGCCTGCACCATTTGGTCCGATAACACCGACGATACCCCCCGCTGGCAGGGAGAATGTCATCCCCTCAAAGAGAAGTCGATTGCCGTACGCCTTGCTCACTTTTTCTGCGTCAATCACAACACTCCCAAGGCGTGGCCCGGCAGGAATAAACAGTTCTAGGGTTCTCTCCTGTTGCTCATAGTTCTGGTTCAGAAGCTCTTCGTATGCATTGATACGCGCCTTTGCCTTTGCATGGCGCCCTTTCGCCGACAGGTGAATCCACTCTAATTCCCGCTGCAGTGTTTTTTGCCGCTCTGTCTCCTGCTTCTCCTCCTGTTTGAGTCGAGTCTGTTTTTGTTCAAGCCAGGAAGAGTAGTTGCCCTTCCAGGGGATACCCATTCCCCGTTCAAGCTCTAAGATCCAGCCAGCCACATTATCTAAAAAATAGCGATCATGGGTAATTGCTATCACCGTGCCCGCATACTGCTGCAGATGGCGTTCAAGCCATGCGACGGTTTCAGCATCAAGATGGTTCGTAGGCTCATCGAGGAGGAGTATATCGGGTTTCTGTAAGAGAAGCCGGCAGAGTGCCACCCGTCTCTTTTCACCACCGGAAAGGACCTTGATAGAGGTGTCTCCTGGGGGGCAACGCAGGGCGTCCATAGCCATCTCTATACGCGAATCGACATCCCATGCATTCAGGTTTTCGATCTCCTCCTGCAGTTCACCCTGACGCGTTATCAGCTTGTCCATCTCGTCATCGGACATGGTGCCACCAAATTTTTCACTGATATCGTTGTATTCATTCACGATATCTACCACATCCTGCATCCCCTCTTCTACAATGCTCTTGACCGTTTTGTTTGGATCGAGGACCGGCTCCTGCTCAAGATACCCTACGGTATACCCGGATGAGAGGACGGCCTCACCATCATGTTCCCTGTCAACACCCGCCATAATGCGGAGAAGAGAGCTTTTCCCCGATCCATTGAGACCAAGAACGCCGATCTTTGCTCCATAGTAATATGAGAGAGATATATCCTTGATAACCGTTCGTTTCTGATACGATTTGCTTACTCTCATCATCGAATAGATTATCTTTTCAGCTGTATTGCCCATAGGTGGTATCCTTAATAATTTTGAAATTGAAATCAATAATACCAATATAAATTTACGTGTAAATATATTTTTAGTACTGTAACGATTTGTCAACCAAAAGGTAAAGTTTTGAAGTTAGTGATGTGAGTTATTATACTATTTGGGTTGGAATTCTGAATATTAAAGAACTGCTTAATCAAACTGGAGAAACACCTAATTGTAAATTCGCAGAACGTTCATTTTGAAAAAAATAAGAGAGAGACGTTTCTATAACAACGCAAATAGTAAGAAAGGAAATATAAGATGAATACTAAACTGAAAGGGAAAGTTGCTGCCATTACTGGTGGCAACAGTGGAATTGGCCTCGCTGCTGCAAAAGAATATGCCTTACAAGGGGCAAAGGTCGCGATTTTTGCCCGTAGCCAGGAAAAGGCAGATCAGGCAATTACAGCAATTGACAATGGTGCCATTGGTTTTGTAGGCGACGTTACCGACTTACCAAGTATTGAAGCATTCTATAAGGGAGTAGGAGAGAAATTCGGGAAGATCGATATCGTCTTCGCCAATGCCGGTATTGCTGACCGTGGTATTATCGAAGAGGTCGATGAAGCTGTTTTCGATAAAATGATCAACGTTAATTTCAAAGGGGTTTTCTTTACCATTAAATATGTCTTACCACACCTTAGGAAGAATGCCTCCGTCGTTTTGGTTGGGTCATGTGTGGATGAGATGGGGATGGAGGGGCTTTCGGTCTATAGTGCAACAAAAGCAGCGGTTCGCTCCCTCGCCCGCTCCTTTACACCGGAATTGAAAAAACTTGGTGCACGTATTAATGTGCTCAGTCCTGGACCGGTGATAACGGATATCGAGAAAAAAGCTGGCTTCTCGATAGAGGAAGTAGAATCTCACCGCAAAATGATAGAAAATAAGCTTCCTGTTGGCCGTATGGGTCAACCAGAAGAGATGGCAAAGGTGGCGCTTTTTCTTGCTTCCGATGACTCCTCTTTCATGTATGGCAGCGAAGTACAAGTTGATGGTGGCATGAATCAAACGAGATGGCAAGGATAAAAATGGAAGAAAAAAAGATTAATTGGTTATACCCATCGCAAATTGGTTTTCGGTTTTCAGAACCAGATTTCACATGAAATTTAGACTTTTCTCAATCACAAAATCCTCGACTTAGTACTACTAAGCCTCTGGTTTTGTTCAATCAAAAATCTAAATTTCAAGCAAACTCCGGCCCAGAAATTCCAAAAATCAGTTTGCAAAGTGTATATCTCTAAAGAAAGGAGTTGATTGTGATATTTCATAAACTTGAAAAACATCGTGATATAGGCCTTCTCATTTTAAGGGTTGGCATTGGTATAATGTTTATGTGTCACGGTTTTCCTAAACTGGTAGGAGGGCCGGAAGTGTGGCAAAAACTTGGTAAAGCATTATCAGTCATAGGTATACATTTTGCACCTGCTCTTATGGGTTTTATAGCGGCTATCTCTGAATTTGGAGGTGGTTTATTGCTCGTGCTGGGGCTATTTACGCGCCCAGCATGCTTCTTCTTGGTAGGCACAATGGTTGTAGCTATGCTCATGCATGTAAGAAGTGGTGATCCATTTATAAAATATTCTCATGCCCTTGAGTCGGCCATTCTTTTTTTCAGCCTTCTTTTTATTGGCCCGGGTAAAATTTCATTCGATGAGAAATTATCTGAAAATAAAGATGGATAAATAAGCGAAGGCTATACCATCAAGGCTCTGTTTATCCTCTCCGTAATCTGTTTTAAACGTCTGCTGAAGAGTACCGGATAGGTGGTCTTACAATCAAATCTCTTAAACTTTTCCGGCAACTGAGAGAGGTTTTTCTTTGTTACCTTCTGTATCTCTTGAACAGTAGGGATTGTATAGGAGAGCTTCCCGCTTTTTATTATAGGTAATAAGAGCGCTTCTGCATCATATTTTTCATCAACTAATCCTACTATGTCCTTTTTAAATTTCCTGTTTTTATCAAAAAAGCGGTGAACCTGTTTTTTAGACGGATAGGTGACTTTATCCTCACTGAACTTCATCTTTGGTATCAGCTTTCCATCTATTTCCTGCTCCACCAGCTTGTATACTCCATTCAGGGCGGGGGAATCTTTTGAGGTAACCATCTCAGTGCCTACCCCGAAAGAGTCTATGGGGGCTCTTTTCTTCAACAACTCCGAGATCTTATACTCATTGAGATCTCCACTTACCGTAATCTTTACCTGCTTAAGGCCTGCACTGTCTAAAATTTTTCGGACCTTTTTACTCAAAAGAGAGATGTTGCCACTGTCCAGCCTGACCCCCTTTAATCTTTTTCCAATCTTTGCTGCTAACCGTGCACCCTTAATTGAATCGTAGGTGTCAATGAGGAGAATAGTATTGTCGGGGAAAACCTTTTGGAAATCCTCAAAAGATCTATACTCATCGTCGTAAGTCATGATCCACGAGTGAGCTATGGTGCCGATAGTGGGTATGCCTAATTCGTAGCCGGTAAGGACATTCGAAGTTCCGACGCAACCACCGATATAAGATGCCCGAGCTGCCCAGACTCCGGCTTGAGGACTATGTGCTCGTCTCGTTCCGAAATCAATCACCTCTTTTCCCTGAGCGGCATGTACCACCCTCGATGCCTTGGTAGCTACCAGTGATTGATAATTGATTGTTGACAAAAGATATGTTTCAATTATCTGTGCCTCGATTGCCGGTGCTGTTACCCTGAGGATCGGTTCGTTCTCAAAAACAATGGTACCTTCTGGAACGGCAAACAGGTCTCCTTTAAATCGCAAGTTTCGGAGATATCTGAAAAATTCTCTGCTGGCACTCTTGAAAATGGGCAGGTTCTTTAGATATTGTATATAATTATCCGTAAAGGTGAGGTTAATGATATAGTGAATAACCTGCTCCAGGCCAGTGGCAATGAGGTATGAGCGGTTTTGGGGTAGTTTTCTCACAAACAATTCGAAGGTTGAGGTATGGTTACGTTTGCATTCGAAATAACCGGCTGCCATCGTTAGTTGATAGAGGTCTAGGGCAATGCACATTTTCTCATCATTTATGAAGAGAGAACTGGGTTGGATGGAGTGCTTCTTCATGTACAAAGCTTAGGGTGATATATCCTTAAAAAGGTCATTGTTCAATCTTAGATTTTCTGATAAATCGTATTGATATTCAATGCTCAACGGTGAAGATCCAATCTTTTTTTAATAAGACCGGTATTGCCTTCCCATTTTGTAAGAAGGTTGAGCTGTATAGTAGTGGTTAGCAAATAACTTGTAAAGGGGAAAAACCCAGAAATCATTCAATCTAGTACTTGATTTTTGATACATTTTTTCACATAATATTTTTCTTATTCTATGCAATCCAAACGCCATCTGCCTGAAAAACAGTTATACTAAAACCGATTTGGTTTTTGGATTTTTTTCAAAACTAAATCTTGGTTGCAGTTATCCCCGGACAAAAGACACCGAGGACTTTACTAACTCAATTTTATCTCGGATTTTATCCGAAAACCTTATGAGATGAGTATATCAGGCAGATAACCGGGGTAGTTTGACTTAACCTGGCATGTTTTTGTAAAAAAGTTTTTCTGCACTATCAAATAAAGCAATCAAGCACTCGTTATGGGTGATTTTGCAAATACTGAAACCAAAAAAGTGTTTAACGTAAAAATTTTAACAATTGTTTAACTGATTAAGAGGGTGAATGACAATGACGGTAAAAAAGATGAAATTCAAGACAGAAACAAAACAGATCCTGGACCTGGTGGTGCACTCCCTGTATTCACATAAAGAGATATTCCTGAGAGAACTTATCTCAAACGCCTCGGATGCCATCGACAAGGCCCATTTTGAATCCCTGACGAACAAGGATATCCTTGACGATAACAATCCATGGAAGATCAAGATCGAACCCAATAAAAGTGAGGGAACATTGACAATCAGTGACAATGGGATCGGTATGACAAAAGAAGATGCGATTACGGAGCTTGGGACTATTGCCCATTCGGGGACAAAAGAGTTTCTGGCAGCAATGCAAAGTAAAGAGGTAAAAGAGAACCCGGAACTGATTGGCCAATTTGGTGTCGGATTTTATTCCTCATTCATGGTTGCTGATAAAGTTACCGTTATTTCCAGAAAGGCGGGTAGTAAGGACAAAAAGGGTATCAAGTGGGAGTCTTCGGCAGATGGATCATTTACCATAGGAGAGGTTGAAAAAGAGGAGAGGGGTACCGAAATAATCCTGCATCTTAAGGACGATGAGAAGAAATATCTTGAGGAGTGGGAGATAAGAGGTATCGTAAAAAAATATTCAGATTTCATAGAGCACCCTATCGTTATGGACATAGAACGGGAAAAAGAGGGGAAGATAGATAAGAGCCAAAAGGTAAAGGTCACCGAGGAGGAGACCTTAAATGCCAGAAAGGCGATATGGCTTAAGAATAAGTCAGATATCACAGAAACTGAGTACAATGAGTTTTACAAACACTTATCTCACGATTTTACAGATCCGGCAAAGGTCGTGCACTATAAAGTTGAAGGTGCCTCTGAATTTACGGCACTCTTCTACATACCGGCAATTCGTCCCATGGATATTTTCTACAAAGAGTACAAAATAGGCCTCACCCTCTATGCGAAAAGGGTAAAGATCATCGATCACTGTGAGGCCCTCATACAGCCATATTTGAGGTTTGTAAAAGGTGTAATAGACTCCTCAGACCTGCCCTTAAATGTTTCCAGAGAGATGCTGCAAAATAACCGGCAGGTTGAGAAGATGAAGAGCAGTATTACGAAGAAGGTGCTCGATACCCTCAGTGATATGAAAAAGAACGATTATGACAAGTACCTCAAATTTTACCATGAGTTTGGGCGTATTTTAAAAGAGGGCATACATTTCGATTTTTCTAAGAGGGAGTCAATTGGAGAGCTCCTCCTCTTTCCATCAACCAAAACAGATAAGGATACC
This sequence comes from Candidatus Scalinduaceae bacterium, assembly GCA_965222815.1. GTDB lineage: Bacteria > Planctomycetota > Brocadiia > Brocadiales > Scalinduaceae > SCAELEC01. The sequence continues at coordinate 1,735,486 of CBDCUS010000013.1, read as the reverse complement.
TTTAGGACAATCCAGGAGTACGTAGATGACATGAAGGAAGGACAGGAAGACATATACTATATTACCGGGACATCTCGGGATGAGGTATTGAAGTCCCCTTACCTTGAGACCTTTAAAGATAAGGACTACGAAGTCCTTATCATGTTGGATGATATTGATGATATTGTCATGGGGCAGTTTGAATTCAAGGGAAAGAAATTTAAGTCTGTTATTAAGGGTGATATCTCTCTGGATGAATCGAAAAAGGATGAAAAGGAGAAGGCACAGAAGAAATATGGAAAGATCCTTAAACTTATCCAGGACCACTTGGAAGAGGACTTAAAGGAGGTAAGGCTTTCCGGGAGGCTAAAAGATTCCGCCTGTTGCCTTGTTGCAGACGAAGGGGAAATGGATCCTCAGATGGAGAAACTCTTAAAGTCAATGGGCCAGGATGTTCCCACAAGAAAAAGGATCCTCGAGATCAATCCAACACACCCACTCTTTGAGGCCATGAGTGGGATTTTTGAGAAAGATAAGAAGAGTGGAATCTTGAAGGAGTATGCTGACCTCCTCTATGATCAGGCGCTATTACTAGAAGGGTCAAAACCAAAAGATTCTGTCTCATTTGCCAAGTCTGTTGCAAAGCTTATGGTTGCGAATGCTCAGCAGAATAGTTGAAGAGGGAATGTGTGGGCAGGGGAAAAGAGATGGCACTCCCAAAGATCTAATTGGGACCTTTCGTGAATAATGGTTGGATGAAAATGGTGCGCGATGTTATACAACGAGAAGTAATCCTCCTACTAGCGTGGTTGTTATTATGAGGGCATAGATTCCTGCTACAACGTCGTCGAGCATAATACCGAGACCTCCTGCTGTTCTCTCTTCTATCTGCCTAATAGGGCACGGTTTCCATATATCAAAGATTCGAAAAGTAAGAAATCCTGTGCCGATGGTGGTTAAAAAGAGATATGGGGAGTGCAGATCGGAGAGGAAGGTTAAGGGGAGCAGCGCTATCCATTGCCCAACTACTTCATCAACAACAATAAATCCGGGATCTCTCTTGAGAGCACTTTTTTCAATTTTGTTTGATGCCCATATACCAATCAAGAATAAGGCAATGATTGCCACGATGAGTACAAATGGGCCAGCAAATGCAGAAAAAATATACATAAAAGGAATGGCAGCTAAACTCCCCCATGTTCCCGGTGCCTTTGGGAGAAGTCCTGTACCAAACCATGTTGCCGTGATCCAAGCAATTGTATGTCTCTGTTTTTCCATTAACTTTAACCACAATAGTTTACTACAGACTCTTCAAACATGTATAATGATATACAATGGTTCCTCATGTTCCGGAAGGGGAGAGACAAGCGCAGGAGATTATTTCGTATAGCCGCTATTCTATTGATAAACAATTGCTCTACTCAATTGCCAAGATAGAATTTCTCGTTATTCCTTATTGAGTTATAAAATGCTTCATAATTGTTGAAACCAACTATTGAAATTACCAGCTCCCACTTTATCATTACCGTCTTATTTATTTGCCAGTCGGTAACATTATCGGTCCTAAATCCTTTACCTACGATAAATTTCTGATCACCAATCTCTCTCAGCTCCACCTCCTTTAAAAACAGATGTTTGAGAATGAAGACCTCTTCCTTTGTCTTCGATTTTATTGATGCCAATTCGTTTAATGTGGCAACTGTCTTAAAAAAGACAACATGATAGTTCTCCTGAAAGATCCGGGTGTCATCTCTCTTTTGAGCGTACACCGGTAATGATAAGAACACAATTATGAATATAGACGAGATAAGTGTAAAGAATGTTTTCATTGGATATCAAAGTGAAAGAATCAACAGTTTAAAAATTAATCCAGCAGTTCTTTTTACCAGCCGATAATTCAAAAATTTCTTAACACTGGCAGTAGGCCAACTTCTTCAAGATATGTCATGATAAAACATAGAGTATTGAAATCAGACAGAAAAAGCAAATTTAATATTAAAGCGGTGAGGTTATTCGTTAAAGTTGTGTAGCTGGAGCGAAGTCTGCCGTGCTCAGAGTCGAAAAAATTTTCTACCGGTTGGAAAGTTTTGTGGCGTGGTATGACTCTTAACAAACGGAACAGTTCAATAAATACTTTCGGGAACAAAACTGTCTTAATTAGTGAAATAACTTTCTCTTTTGTAATCAGTGTTGAGTATTCAACTCGCCTAAATAAAGTATTATTTTCACTCTTGACTTTTATTATTAAAAATGTTTTAATGCATTTTTTAGATTATTGATATTCATTTTCGGCACGGAGCAAACGCGAAAACTCAAGCCGATGCGGTTATCTCTCAAGTAGGAGGGAGAACCGCATCGGCTTTTTTATTGTGTCAAAGCTCAGAGCGATTGTGATATTAATAAGCTTTTTAAGCATGAATGGCATTCTTTACACCAGATGTTTGTGTAGAGTGAATATACTATAAAGGGAGCAGAATATTAATGTGTTTTTTACTTCTCTATGACCGCCTGTCGGAACGAGTGTTGGGCTGAACTCTGTTGTTTTTATAGCGTAAAAGCGGCGATAAGAATTTCTAGATTACAAACACTTGAGTGCGGTACAGAGCAAACTCGAACTCTAACCACGCTGCATATTCTGAGAAAGGGGGGAGGTTAAAGATACATTATGTAGTCAGTTGTCCTTTAAACAGCTTGCCGAAAGGGAGTTTATGAAAGTATATCAATACCATCTATGCAAACAAGGTTTTCTTGTTTTTGATGTTCAATTTTGCAATGAAGCCCTTGCATTGATGCAGAGCTCAATGATAAGAGTTTTTTATAGGAAAGGAACAATAGAGTCATGAAAAAATTTGCTGTATTAAGCGTATGTGCTTTAACTTTTGTGTTGGTTATATCTATTGTACCCAAAATAGCACTATCTGTTCCAACAACGTATGCTATAGGAGTTGATAACGCTCCAAACGTGCCGGGGTTCAGTGCCAGCTTTCTCCATAGTGCAACTAGCGGCCATAGCCAAGGGTATTGGATGAGTGGCAACACGGCGTCAATTAGTGGAACGATAACGATAGACTTAGCAAACAACTCTGCTTCAGGAATGTTAATAATGGACCTGAACGGGGACACGGACTTTGGATTGGGAAGTGCTAATTGGAAGTTAAATATAACAGGAGCTGGCAAGTCAGCGAATCTGAGGAATCTTTCTGGTTTAGGTGATAGCATGGAGTTATTACATTTAGATTATACATTAACAAACTTAACCAATGGGAACGGTAACCAGACGGGCACATTCTACTTTGCCGCCAATGATTACAATGGAGGCAGCAGCCCAAGCCCAAATGAGTTTACTGCCTCTCGCCTAATCTTGTGGGGCAACAACTGGATTAATCAGTATAATAATGGAAATGGCACAGCCAAACCAGCAGCAACCAATACATTCACACCATTGGGTATAGATCTGTTCGGCACTCGAGTACCGGATAATCCCGTCCCAGAACCAACGACAATGCTTCTCTTCGGATTTGGCGTAGTAGGCTTAATTGGTGCAGGTGCAACGAGAAAGTTTAAAGGAGCAAAAAAAGAGGCATAAAAAAGTATTTTATATGATAAGAATATTTTTATAAAGAGGGCCTGAGTAGGTATGTTACCAACTCAGGCCCTCTCTTTTGTTTCACTCTGCGAACATTGAGCTTCGAATTGCGAGCTAGAAACTTTATCTTTTTCCTTCAATCGGATTTGAAAAAGTGGTTGTAACGTAATTCTACAATAGCGTCTAAACGAAAATCCTAAGTTTGAACGAAAAGTGCCCAGGTACAAGCGCGTAACAATTTCGGAACCGGAACGTACAATAGTACTTGAGGATTACGAAATTGTTGCAGCAACACAGTAGATGGGTAGTTTTCGTTCAAACTCTATATCTTTCCCACTTTGTCCCCCTCTATCCATCCCCTCTTAAATTTGCTATCTTTCTCCTCTTTCTCTTCGATAGTATCCTCTATCTCAACATACACGTACACCTTATACCAGCCCTCTCTCTGCTCCTCTATCTTCAGCTCTGCCCCCTCGTGTATCTCGAATTTAGGTTCATACTCTTCTCCGGGACCATACCGGATTTTGCACTCTTTGGCTATAACTACCCCCTTTTCATAGGAGTATTCTGAATACATTTTGATTCCCAGAGAGAGAACGAGGATAAAGAGGCAGATAGCAAATGCCGTACAGCTATTTTTTAGCCAACGAGACGGTAAAAAGATAGATGAGACGAGTGTGGCCATGAACGCAAAATAGATATATATCGTGATGGTCGTGATATCATTGAGATTAAGGAAGAAGTACCAGAAACACATTGACTTAAGGAATTCAGGGAACTGATTCGTACTCTCTTTGTCTTCAAAATCTCTCTTCAATAGATCGATGTTTGCCTTAATGTCTGCGTTTCTTGGGAGCATTTTTTCTGCCTTGCGGTAGGCAACAATCGATTTGCCGGGCATACCCTGGCGGTAGTACGCATTTCCTAGGTTGTAGTAGATCTGACCATTCTCATACTCCAATTGGATCAACTGGTTATAGAGCTGCATTGCATGGTGAAATTTTTCAAGTGCCTCCTGCTCTCTTTTGGCTGCCATCTCCTTCTGGGCAGAGTTGTATTCGCTGTTTGCCTGAAAGAAGATGTCGATGGCCTCATTGTGTGGGAGCTCTCCGGCAAAGGTAGAGCCCATGAAGAGGGAGATGATGAGAATAGGTAATAGTAATAAGGGTATCGATTGAGATCTCATAACTGTTTTTCTAAAAGTTCAATTAATCTTTCTGCTCGCTTAAAGACACTTTCCATCTGCTCTTTTGTATTGTTGGCGATGGAGAACCTGGCATGATCACATAACTCAAGGCATCCTCTCAACTCTTCAATAGTTTCGGGTGAGACCCTGCACTTATCCAGTGTTGCCGATATGTTGTCACTTGTGAGAGAGGCCGGCGGCATATTGAGCTTGTCGGCAACAAGTTCGGTCAATGTTTTTGCAAGCATTGAATAGAACTTAGTGGACTCTTCACTCTCTATAAACTGTTTTGTATTGAAAAGGTGACTCTTCGCTTGCGATAGTGCCCTCCTTTTCCTTACATAACGGGTGTCTGTTTGGAGCCGCTCTCTATGTCTCTGCACATATACACAGAAGACAACAAGGAGTATTGGAGAAAAGAAGATGATACCCAGAAGTACCGGCCTCTGTAAAATACCCCTACCCCGGTTTTTGAATGAGTCCATATGGGCCATGATGGGCAGGATGTCTTTGGTCAATATCTTCACCTCGCCCTTTCTCTTTGCTGAATCCTGTAAGGTAAAGCGAAGGGGGATTTCGGTTTCAGAGGTTTCTACCGAAATAGGTATTGGTTCACCTGTTATCTGTTGGTACTGCTCCTTAATAGGATCAAAATAGCTAAATGATACCAGCGGTGTTGCACCTATATTTTCGTGTTGAGGTTCGATTACCTTGTGAAACACTTTTTCACCCGTAATACCCCCGTTTTTGTCGGTAATTGTAGTATTCGCTTCGGTAGAATAGAATTTAAAGTCGTCACTTCCTTCAGGGTTTAGGATAGGTTCTCCTAATGTCTTTATGTTTCCTTTCCCTGCAATCTTAATAGTAAGGGTTATGGGGTCTCCCACGTCTACGTTTGTCGGTTTTGCGGAGACATCCATCGTGAAATTTCCAACGGCACCTGCAAAATCATCTGGTTTGTCCGTCTCCGGTAAGGCCTTAATCTCTAATTTTAATGAGTTTGTGTTCCTCTCCACAGGATATCGATACCCTTTTCTGCCGAGAAACTCATTAAACAGCGAGTCACCAAAAGAGTCCTCAAAGGGGTCCCAGCTACGTGAAGATTGCTGACGAACCAGGAGATTGCACTTGAATTTTGCCGGTGGTATCTCTAAGGTACCTGAAACAACAGGGAAAAGGGCTGTTTGCAACTCTATTACATTGTACAGTATTCCGTCCCGGACCTCTTCATACCGTCTCTCTTCACCGAGCCTTTCAGCAAGAAAGCTCTTGGTTGAGGGGGGGGCGTAATCTAGGTCTTCAACGGGTAGCCCTTTCTGGAAAAAGAATTTAAAGGACATAACTATTTGTTCATAGAGGTAGGCCTCTTCTTTGTCCGTTGTGAGTTCGATGAACAGCCTTTTGTTGATATCGATGTCCTGCTTCCTCTCTCGCTTCTCAAAGGGCTTTCTTTCGAGTACTTCAATCTCGATAGGGTTCGATGTATAGGTTTTTCCTTTGTATTTCAATGTTACAGGGGGTATTGTGAATTTACCGACACCTTTCGGTACGAGCATGTACGTGAAGCCGCGATTGACGGAGACAACATTGTTGATAATTTTCGTTTGGGTGGTGACACTGGGCCCATATTTCAGAGAAAAACCTTCAAGTTCTGGTAGTTTTGGTTGGTCGGTGTCGAATGCTCCGTGGATTTCAATGGTTAGGCGGACATAATTACCAATCTCAATCCTGGCATTATCAACGCTTGCCGTAAGCCTTATCTCTTTTGCGGAAACCTTTCCAGAGTAACCGGAAAGTAAAAAGAGTGTAATAATGAATGTGAAACAAATTTTCATATTATAAAGTGTTGCTTAACAAATGATTCTGACCGAGGAATCCACACCGATAGGTCAAAGATACTATTATAAACGAGAATGCATAAAAGTAAATTTGAATATCGGGATTATCTCTGTTTGGGAATAAAAAAGTCTCATGAGTTTCTCATGTACATCAAACTGGTGTAAATCATATCCGTTCCTCTCTTCAACTCCTTACCAATCCTTAAGAATACCATACGGAGATGATCTCTCTTCCTGCTCCTGGTGATCGCGTGCACTCTTTTCTGCCTGTTTCATGGCGTCTAGGATTCTTTCTGCCTCTTCCTTCGACATTTCCTTTTTTTCTTGAGGCTGTGGAGGTGGCGCTTTCTTACTCTTGTTTTCTTCTGAAGGATTCTGTCTACTCTGCTGCTCTTCCTCTCGCTTCTCCTGCTCATCCTGTTGATTCTGTTCCTGGTCCTGCTCTTCCTTTTTCTCTTCTTGCTGCTGCTTTTCCTGCTCCTGTTTCTGCTCTTGCTCCTTCTTCTCTTGATCCACCTCTTTCTCCTGCTCCTTTTTGTCTTGTTTCTTCTCCTGCTCTTCCTGTTTATCCTTCTCTTTTTCCTCTTTCTCTTCCTGTTCCTCTCTCTCCTTCTGCTCTTTCTGCATCTCCTCTATCTTCTTCTCTACAAATTCGTAATTATATTTTGCATCTTCCCGCAATGCATCAAGCTCTTCGTCGTGAATCTCTTTGTGATCTTCCGATAGTTCAATTGCCTGTTTATAGAAATCGAGAGACTCTTTTAATTTGCCCTGTTTGTAGAGGGTGTTCCCCATATTGTAATTTCCTTTTGCCTTCAGGATTACATCATCGCTCTTGATGGTATCATGAAACGATTTTTCAGCCTCCGGGAATTTACCCTTTTTATAGTGGGTATTTGCGATGTTAAACTGGAGCTGGTCCGATTCTGGAACAAAGGATTGTGCATCTGTAAATTTGCTTATCGCTTCATCAAATTTCTCTTCGTTGTAAAGGTTGATCCCCTCTTCATTCTGTTCTGAGGCGGGATCAATCCAACCTACGAAAAGCAGGCAGATGATGAAAACTGTTAAGTTTCTCAATTTCATAGATATTTTCATGTCCGTTGTCTTTGGGTAATATCCCCTTTAATGCAATCTTATTCGTTACCTTCTGAGAAGGTGTTTACGTCTCTTTTCTTTTTTGCTCTCACCCCGTAGAGCGATTCCAACGTGATAAAGATGAGGGATATTAAGAGGGGGATCTGGTAACGATTTTCATACAATTTGATCTTTTTGCTGCTCAGTTGCTTCTCTTCCATCTTTGCGATAATATTTTTGTAAATGTTAGCTAGGCCCCATTCGGTACCGTAGGCGGGCGAATATGCACCACCTGTTTCCAATGCGATCTTATTTAAGGTTACTTCATCAAGGTGTGATTTGATGACCTTCCCTTCGTTATCTTTTAAGAGGACTTCATTGTTGTCTTTATCTCTTATTTTAATGTAGGCCCCCTCCTTTTTCCCCACCCCAATCGTGTATATGATTATGCCTTGCTCTTTTGCCGCCTTAGCCATCTCAATTGCATTGCCACGATGATCTTCTCCATCAGTGATCAAGACGATTGCCTTATGTTTTTTTGATTTGTCATTAAAAGCGGCCATGCTTTTGTTAATTGCATCTCCAATAGCGGTACCTCCGACAGGGATGAGATTCGTATTGAGGTCGTCAAGGAAAAGGCTAAAGGCCCCGTAGTCAAGGGTCAGCGGACATTGGATAAATACGCTTCCCGCAAACGCCACCAGCCCTACCCTGTCACCATCAATAATCGACAAGAGATCTTTGATCTCCCTTTTAGCGGCCTCAAGTCTGTTTGGTTTTATGTCATCTGCGAGCATACTTCGGGAGGTATCCACTGCGACCACAATATCGATACCCCTCCTCTCTACCTCTTCCCAGTGGTATCCCCACTTCGGTTGCATTAGAGAGAAAATGATAAAGAGTATTGCGGAAACGGCAAAGGCAGCTTTTATGATTTGTGCCGATTTGCCAACAGATTGGACCAAATTATCTATTAGCTCTGTTTGTACGAATTTAGACAAAGCCTTTCGCCTATTTTTAAAGAAAACTACATAGGCGGTCGCCATAATGAAGACGAGCGGTAATAAATAGATATAGTTAATATTTTCGAATTTCATAAATTAGTTTATTTTGCAATGGGTATATCAAGGAATCTTCCTGAACCGGGTGTTTGCAAGGACGATCTCAAAGATAAATATTCCTAAAGCGGGGATCACCAGATAGTGAAAAAGTTCATTATACTCGGTGTATTTCGCTATCTCCATTTCTGTCCTCTCTAGACTGTCAATCTGTCTGTACACTTCCTTAAGAGATTCTGTATCTGTTGCCCTGAAATATTTTCCTTCCGTAATCTTTGCAATTTCTGTTAGCCCTTCATCGTCAATATCAATTTGAATCGATTTGTAAACGGTGAAGCCAAAGGCTCCCTTGGTTGGATAGGGGGCGAGACCTTTCGTACCTGCACCAACCGTGTATATCGTAATATCAAACGTCTTTGCCAATTCCGCTGCGGTTAAAGGGTCGATCTCACCGCTATTGTTGCGGCCATCAGTTAAAAGGATTACGACTTTACTTTTTGCTTTAGAAGACTTCAATCTATTGACGCAAACTCCTATTGCAGATCCAATTGCCGTTCCATCCTCCACCATTCCGATATTTACCTTGTCGAGAAACTGTAAGAGAATATCATAATCAAGGGTTAGGGGACATTGGGTATAAGCCTGACCAGCAAAAACAACCATGCCAAGACGATCGTTTGCACGCCATTTGATAAACTCCTTTACCACATCTTTCGCAACATGCAGCCTATTGTGTCGTTTATCTTTTACCACAAAGTCTTCTGCCAGCATGCTGCCGGAAACATCCAGCGCCAAGATGATGTCTATCCCTTCTGTCTTTACCTTGGAATGGGCTTTTCCCGATTGTGGTCGTGCCAGAGCGAATATCAGAAGGATAATAATGAAGACCCGTAAGGCTATCAGGGTGTGTTTTAGTCGTGAAGCCTTTCCAGGCGTAATATTTTTAAAAAGGGTAAGTGAAGAAAACCTGAGATTGCCGCTCTCCTTTCTCAAGACATAGTTGGTGAGTACAAGGGGTATTAAAATGATAATTAAGATAAGGATTAGTGGGTCTTTTAAAAATATCATGATAGAGCCTTCTCTAGAACATCTTTTGTCTCATCAACAAGTTTTTTTGCAGAGCGGTAGGAATCCTCAACTTCCCGATTTTCAGGGGAGTAATCGGCAAATTTTACCAGATCGCTATGTTCAAGAAAATTCCTAATGAGTTCTTTATGTATTTCGTCTAATTTATTCGTGGTTGTCATTTCCAATAAAAATTCTTCTGTTGTTCTTTCGGGTGCCATCAGCTCAAATCGATTTTCAATATAGTGACGTACAATGTTTGAGAGATGGTAATAGTACTCCTTGATTTCTCCCTTTGATGCCAAGTAAGATAGTTGCAATTTTTCCAGCTCTTTATATGCGATCTCATGGGCTGAGAGGGGTGGAGGAATAGGGACAGATTTTTTCCGTTTTTTTCTCATGAAGAGGAAAAGTGGTGTACCAACAAGTGCCAAAATCCCAAAAATAGTTGCAAGGAGAAGGTAGAGTTTCTGATAGTCTTTTTTTAAGAGCACGGGCGGTTTTATGTCCCGTATGTCAGCGGCCTTTTCATCTAATGAGCTGACAATTTCGATATAAATTTCAGGTGTCTCAATTTCTTTCTCAGTCATCGTCTCTTTGAGTCTGTAGTGAATGGCAATTGTGGGGATAATGTATGATCCTGTCTTAAACGTTTCCAGCAAGAACCACCTCTCCTCTGTTACCTCCTCTTCTTTTCTCTTAATCAATTTGGTGCCCGAGTCGATTACGTCAAACCCTTTAAGCTCTTTTTCCATCTCCGGAAAGATGATCTCTGTGCCTTCCGGAGCATCTACAGTCACTTTAAATCGTATTCTCTCCCCAATTGTTGCCCTGGCCTTGTCAACAATTGCATTGGCTTCAACAGATGGTGTGGTCTTGTTGTAGTCCGGATCTCGTTTGCTTGCCTTATCGGCGGCAGTACAAATGGTGCCTAAAAAAGATAACACAATAACGATATAGAGCAAATGTTCTAAAATAGTTCTCATAGTAATAAATATTTTTTCGGGTGTGGAGCAAAAAATATAAGCGAGAAGACGTTCAGAATGTACTCAATCATTCTAGTTTATGAGACCGTTGCAAAAATGTAGATACTTCGGTAAATTACGAGAATGGAGTTTGATATGTTTTCGTTTAAAGTGAAAAATAGATAATTTTTCTGAAACGTACCATCATCAGTATTTGAGTCTCTTCTCCCTCATCCTGAAAAAATTCATGATTGGTTCGACGTAGGAGCTGTCTGTTCTTAAATCTATCATGTCTACGCCGATGGCCCTAAGCATTTTCTTTCTCTCTTCTATATTTCTTGTGTTCTGTCTATAAAACTCTCTCCTCAATTTTTGATCAGATGTATCAATAAGCTCAATTTTACCAGTTTCCGCATCTTTCAATCTAATAAAACCAACATTCGGTATTTCAAGTTCCCGAGGGTCTGTTATGGAGATAGCAATCATGTCATGACGTTTGTTTGTAATACGTAATGGGCGTTCAAAATCGGAGGTAAGAAAATCTGACATGAGAAAACTGACCGTCTTACGCTTCGTGATTTTTATGAGATATTCAAGTGCTACCGAAATATCCGTTCCCTTCCTTTCCGGTTTAAAATAGAGGACCTCCCTTATAACGCGGAGTACATGAGTTTTTCCCTTCTTTGGCGGGACAAATTTTTCTATTCTATCGGTGAATAGTATAAGTCCGACCTTGTCGTTGTTTCTGATAGCAGAAAGAGCGAGGAGTGCACACGCCTCGGTTGTAATCTCATTTTTCAATTCCCTCACACTTCCAAATTTTCCAGAAGAGCTCAAATCTACCAAAAACATTATAGTTAATTCCCGCTCTTCTGCAAATCTCTTGATGTAAGGGTGGCCAAGACGGGCGGTAACATTCCAGTCAATTGATCTGATGTCATCACCAAACTGATACTCTCTTACCTCCTCAAATTCCATTCCTCGTCCTTTAAAAACACTTACATATTCTCCTGCGAGGACATCGTTAACCAAACGGTTTGAACGTATCTGTATCTGCTTTACCTTTTTTAATATTTCCTTTGGAATCATAATGTTTTCAATTTAGTCTCTTAATAATAAATTTTGACCATTTTTTGTACTGTCACGGCCAGGTTATGAAGTAGAGTATCTCATATATAACTAATTAAAACGTATCTATATTCTTATTAAGCTATTTATCATAGTAACAAAAAAATAAATTTTCAAGCATTAGTCAGGAATCTATGTTCGGTTTACGTTTTGTTCAAATAGATTGCTACTCATATCTCAATGTTTGGATGGGGTCTAACCGGGCTGCTTTGAGTGCAGGGTAAATGCTAAAGAGAAGGCTGCACAGAATGGATATGAGAGCAATGACGATTATGCTTTTTGGATCGATATCAGTTGGAATTTCATTGAAATAGTAGACTTCCGGTGGAAAAGGTCGCCATCCCGAATATTTGTACACAGTAGTTTCAATCCAATTGATTCTATTTATAAATGTAAGGCCTAGGCCGGTACCGATTGCCGAACCCAAGATGCCGATAAGGAGTCCGTTCAGGAGGAATATTTGCATGATACCCCAGGTTGTGGCTCCTAATGCCTTGAGAGTGCCGATGTCCTTCGTTTTTTCAAAAACAATCATCGTTAAAATTGCGAGGATATTGAAACCCGCTACAATTATGATGAAGAATAGGATAAAGGCCATGACCCTTTTTTCCAGAGCGACCGCCTTAAGAAAAGTTCCGCGTGCCTCTTCCCAGGTCTGTACATGGAAACCGAAACCGAGTTCTCGCTTGATACGATCCCGAACCTGAGGTGCGTACTTGTAATTGTCTAACCGAACACTAATTGCGGAAACGGAATCTTGTGTGCCTGCTAATCCTTGGGCAACTTTTAGTGGTATGTAAAGGAAATTTTTATCAACATCATACATGCCGGATTTAACTTTTCCCGTGAGAATAAATGCCTTTACGTTTATTTTATCCCATCCTTTAATTGCAACCAGAACAATTTTTTCTCCGTTATTCACAAAACTGTCGGGGTGGTTTTTATAGTTGCCAGGATTTGTTCGCAAAAGTTCAATACCTCCGAAAGCACTGGGTGTCTTTTTTTCGCCATGGAGGATCAACAGATCTTCGGGCTTGTTGTTAAATTCTTTCAGGTACTGCTCCAGATCGCTCACCTTTGATTCCAAGATAGGGTCTATGCCTCGAAAATAGACGAACTCTTTTGTGCCTCTAATGTTAATGAGCGCGGGACCTTCTATATAGGGTGCACACGCCTCTACATGTTCAAAAGATTGGATTTTTTTTAAAACCTCTTCGTAATTATTGAGTCCGTACATGCCCATTTTCGACACAATGATATGAGCCAATGTGCCTCTAATTTTTGATCGTAACTCCTTGTCAAAACCACTCATTACAGACAAGACCACAATGAGAGTCATGACGCCAACAGCGACCCCGGCAATTGCAAAAAAAGCAATTTTTTTTCTTCGTAAATATCTAAGGCTTATAAAAAATTTGTACATGGTTGTCACATAAACAGGGCCGCGAATAGAGGAGTGTTTATCTTGTATGATTCATCGGTTATTTTTATGCGAAGGTATTTCAAAGTTATTTTTTTATCTTATCCCTAACAGAATACGGGTATTTAACCACTTGTGTGAACGGGCATAATGCATTATGATTCGGTAAAGGAAAAAAATAGTATCATAAGAGTGTAAACATAAGCAATGAAAAACCCTATTAATATTTTCTAGAAAAAACAGATTAAAATAGTTATAGTTTGCAAGAAAAGAAGAAAATGGGTATTTTTTGGCTTTGATAGAGGGATTAGGTCGCACATGCTAAAAGGGTTTTCAGGTCAAATATTTCTATAATTCCTTATCTTACGGGGTATTGAGAAACAACATTTGAAAATGCTGTTTCTTCAAACGGTCAATTTGCCCTGTTTGAGAGAGGGTGAACTCATTTTTATATTATTTTGAAGGATGCACCTATATGCTGACATATACAACTGCCGGTGAATCACACGGAGAGTGTCTTATCGTTATCGTAAGCGGTTTTCCTGCAGGGGTTTTGCTGGATGAGTCTGTCATCAATGAGGATTTAATGCTTCGGCAAGGCGGATATGGCAGAGGCGGCCGAATGAAGATAGAAAAAGATCGAGTTTCCATTTTATCCGGTATCAGAAAGAGGAGATCTCTAGGCAGTCCAATCTGTCTTAAAATTGAAAATAGGGACTATAAAATTGATATATTACCCGAAGTAACGAGGCCACGGCCCGGTCATGCAGATCTTCCTGGGGTGATGAAATATGGTCAAAAAGATGCACGGAACATCCTTGAGCGGGCAAGCGCAAGAGAGACAGCTTCCCGGGTTGCAGCCGGTTCCTTAGCTAAAGTGTTACTTTCCAAATTCGGTATTAACGTTTTGGGTTACGTTAAAGGAATTGGTGGGGTAAATTCTCATAAGACTTTATATGATCAAGATGAAATACGGAGGAGGAGAGATAAAAGTCGGGTATACTGTTTGGAAGATTCGATTGAATTGGAGATTATTAAAAAGATTGATGAGGCGAAGAGGAGAGGAGACTCTCTTGGAGGGATTATCGAGGTAGTCTCATTTGGGGTGCCTGCGGGATTGGGGGACTTTACCCAATGGGATTTACGATTAGATGGAGCAATAGCAAAGGCCTTGATGTCTATTCAGGGGATCAAAGGGGTAGAATTTGGTTTAGGGTTTCAATTTGCGGGGAATTATGGTTCGGAGGTTCATGATGAGATCTCTTACAACCCTCACATCAGAGAGACTTCAATATCCGGAGGCTTTGGAAGGTCATCTAATAACGCAGGTGGAATTGAAGGTGGTATGTCCAACGGGGAAGTATTAATTTCTCGGGCAGTTATGAAACCGATTCCCACACTGATGAAACCGTTAAAATCGATAGACATTCTCTCGAAAGAGCAAATTGATGCATCTACAGAACGTTCCGATACTTGTGCGGTGCCTGCTGCTTCAATTGTGGGTGAAGCTGTGGTTTCGTTTGAGATAGCTCGATCTTTTCTTGAAAAATTTGGAGGTGATAGTTATGAGGAGACCGAACGGAATTACCATGGATATTTGAAGCAAATACGAGAGATGTAAATGTTAATCAAGGTTTTGGCTTGATAAAAATCTTGATTTTTGATATAGTTTGTGCATTGCTTTTTATAGCTGGCGTAGCTCAATGGCAGAGTAGCTGTCTTGTAAACAGCAGGTTGTGGGTTCGAATCCCACCGCTAGCTTAATTTTGTGTATCACATTAAGCTGCTAATGGTTAAGCTAAAAGGGGGAGGTACCCGAGTGGCCAAAGGGGACAGACTGTAAATCTGTTGGCGTAGCCTTCGGAGGTTCGAATCCTCCTCTCCCCACCATTTCTCTAGGGAGCATTCAGACGAATATGCGGGCGTAGCTTAATGGTAAAGCCCTAGCCTTCCAAGCTAGTGATGTGGGTTCGATTCCCATCGCCCGCTATTTACACTCCGATTTCCCAATAATTTGAGGTAACATTTTTATTTAAAAAAAAGTTTTTGACTTTTTTTGTAAAAATGTTACATTATCGTGCCTTATGTTTTGGGTTGTTTGGTATTGCATTTGCCTGCGCTTTTGGGCCAAGGCATTTTGCTGCTGTGGCTCAGGGGTAGAGCACGTCCTTGGTAAGGACGAGGTCATGGGTTCAAATCCCATCAGCAGCTTGATATTTGCTGTTTTTGTTGTGTTGGTTGTGTCTGTTGGTATTGATTGGATTTTTTGTCTGCCGGTGAATTGCGATTCCCAACAATAGCAATTTGCAGGATTTGAGGAGCATTTTTCTATGGCTAAGGAGGTATTTCAGAGGACGAAACCGCATGTGAATGTGGGGACGATAGGACATGTGGATCACGGTAAGACGACGTTGACATCGGTGATAACGAACACATTGGCAACGAGGGGGCATGCCAAGGCGAGGGCATTTGATTCGATAGACAATGCGCCGGAGGAGCGTGACCGAGGGATAACGATAGCGATAGCGCATGTGGAGTATGAGACAGAGACGCGGCATTATGCACACGTTGATTGTCCCGGGCATGCAGACTACGTCAAGAACATGATAACGGGTGCTGCACAGATGGATGGTGCGATTCTGGTGGTGAGTGCACCGGATGGTCCGATGCCGCAAACACGAGAGCATATCTTGCTTGCAAGGCAGGTAGGAGTGCCAAGGATAGTGGTTTTTCTGAATAAGTTGGACCAATTGGAAGATCCAGAGCTGCTTGAGTTGGTAGAGTTGGAGGTTCGAGAGTTGTTAAGCAAGTATGAGTTCCCAGGAGATGATATCCCTGTGGTAAAGGGTTCGGCGTTAAAGGCGGCAGAGTGTGGTTGTGCCAAGACGGAGTGTGAGAATTGTGGTCCCATATTGGAGTTGATGGATGCGTTGGATAGTTACATACCGGAGCCGGTGAGAGAGATAGATAAGCCGTTTTTGATGTCTTTGGAGGATGTATTTAGTATTAAAGGCAGGGGGACGGTAGGTACTGGTCGTGTGGAGCGAGGCGTTGTGAAGGTTGGGGATGAGGTTGAGATAGTGGGGATGACAGAGGAGATAAGTAAGACGGTGGTAACGGGAGTGGAGATGTTTAACAAGACGCTGGATCAGGGGCAAGCTGGAGATAATTTAGGTGTTTTGTTAAGGGGAGTGGAGAAGGATGATTTGGAGCGGGGTCAGGTACTGGCGGTCCCAAAGAGTATAACACCGCATACGAAGTTTGAGGCGGAGGCGTATATATTGACCAAAGAGGAGGGTGGAAGGCATACGCCGTTTTTTAATGGTTATCGGCCTCAGTTCTATTTTCGAACAACAGATGTGACAGGCTCAGTGAATTTGCTGGGTGGGGCGGAGATGGTGATGCCGGGGGACAATGCGAAGTTGGAGATACAGCTGGTGACGCCGATAGCGATGGAGCAGGAATTGCGATTTGCGATTCGAGAGGGTGGAAAGACAGTAGGTGCAGGTGTTGTTACTAAAATTATTACATAATATTTGATAGTGGGTTGAAAGCTGGATAATGAGGGACTATATAACGTTAGCCTGTACGGAGTGTAAGAATAGGAATTATAGAACGAGTAAAGAGTTGAAGCAGGCTGTTCGGTTGGAACTGAAGAAATTTTGTAGGAATTGCAGAAAACACACTTTACACAAAGAACAGAAAAAATAAGATGAAGGTCTGTAGCTCCAATCGGCTAGAGCACCGGATTCCAAATCCGGGTGTTGGGGGTTCGAATCCCTCCAGACCTGCCAAATTGTAAGTGAATTGATATAAATAAGATGGCTTTTTCAATACATAAAAAGGGGATGGGGGTATATTCGAGGGGTGCTGTGGCAGGCTTGTTTGGACTTGCCTCATTGTTCGCATCGTATTCGCTTTATGGGGTTTTGGTGAATCTGCCTGAGTTGTTTGAGGGGGCAACAATACCGTTGTTGGGTGTTAGTTTGACGTGGGGTCTTGTCTGCTCGTTTATACTTTTCGTATTCTGCGGATGTATTATCTGTCTCTTCACAACGGGTTTTGAGATTGGACTTGGATGGCTTGATGGGAAGTCAAAAAGGGCTGTTGAGTTTTTCATAGACACTCAGGCTGAACTTCAGAAGGTATCTTGGCCAACTAAGAACGAATTAATTGGGTCGACAATCGTAGTGATTGTTTGCTTACTACTCATGTCTCTTTATATTTTTGGTGTTGACTGGGTGGTGTCGACTGTAATGGAAACTATAGGTGTTTTGTGATGTAAGAGAGAAAATTGGTGAGGGTCGTTTCGTTGGGTTTTATGGGTTGAATCACTTCAAACGTAACTATTCGCTTGATAATATATACGGTTTGTATATCCTGCCTTTTCCACTTTTGGAAACATAATGATTTTAGGGAAATTTGACTGGTAAGTTAAGGTTGGTCTTTAATAGCATAGATAAAATATCTATCGAGTTAAGTCATGGGGAAAAAATGGTTTGTGCTTCGGGTTCAAAGTAATAAAGAGGATAGGGTAAAAAGGGAGCTGGAGAGGGTTGTTAAGCTGCAGGATTTGGGAGATCTTGTTTCCAAGATTCTTGTTCCAAGTGAGAAGGTTACAGAGATAAAGGGTGGCAAAAAAAGAGTTGTGGACCGCAAAATTTATCCGGGTTATGTGATCATGGAGCTGGAAGTGGATGAAAATGGTCAGATACCTGATAACGTCTGTTTTATTGTAAGGGAAACGTACGGGGCAAGTGATTTTGTTGGCGGTAAACGAAAACCTATCGCTATGACAGACAGGGAAGTGGAAAAATTATTGCAAAAGGCTGAGGCGGAAGAGGAAAAACCGAGAACTGAGATCGAGTTTCGTAAAGGTGATAAGGTGCGTATAAAAGAGGGACCATTTGAGAATTATGATGGCGTTGTTGAAGAAGTTTTTCCAGCCAGTGGTTGTGTGAAAATAATGCTTACAATTTTTGGAAGACCAACACCGGTTGAGTTGGAATATTGGCAAGCTGAAGTGGTATAATTTAAGGATAATTTATTGTTTTAATAAACTCATGGCAAAAGAAATTGTAGGTAAAATTAAATTGCAAGTGCCGGGTGGGCAGGCAACACCAGCTCCTCCCGTTGGTCCTGCTTTAGGGCAGCATGGTGTTAATATTGGTCAATTTGTATCTCAATTTAATGAGAAGACAAAGAACTTACAGGGAATGGTAACACCGGTTGAGATTTTTGTCTATAAGGACAAATCATTTACGTTTGAAATTAAATCGCCACCGGCAGCTGTCCTGTTAAAAAAGTCCGCTGGAGTCGCAAAAGGGGCTTCAGAACCAAATAGGGGTAAAGTTGGTAAGGTGACCCGAGGTCAGGTTGAAGAAATAGCGAAGCAAAAGCTGCCCGATCTTAATGCGCAGAACTTGGAAATGGCTGTTAGGATTATTGAGGGCACAGCGAGGTCTATGGGGTTAGAGGTTGAGGGCTGAAATTAGCTGATAAAGTCTTTTTTGTTTAAGGAAACATTACATATGAAGTCTAGAAGCAAACGTTATGCTGCATCAAAGAAGCTTTCACTGGAAAAAAGTGAATACGAATTGAAGGAAGGTGTCTCTGTTATAAAGAATTTTGAAAAACCAAAATTTGATGAATCGGTGGATATCGTTATGAAGCTTGGTGTCGATCCTAAACGCTCAGATCAGCTTGTCCGCGGTTCTGTTTCGTTGCCGAAGGGTATCGGGAAAGAGCTTCGGGTGGTTGTTTTTGCATCTGATGACAAGGCTGATTTGGCTCGTAAAGCTGGTGCAGTAGCGGTTGGTAGTGATGATTTGATTGAAAAAATTGTTGCGGGCTGGTCTGATTTTGATGTGGCAATTTCAACACCTGATATGATGCGCAAGGTCGGAAAGCTCGGTAAGGTTCTTGGGCCTCAAGGGAAAATGCCATCCCCAAAATCGGGAACAGTTACAGAGGATGTTGGTGGCGTTACGAAGGAGTTTAAAGAGGGAAAGATTGAGTTTCGATGTGATGCGGGAGGTAATGTTCACGCTCCTGTTGGAAAGCTGTCTTTTTCGGAGGAGGATCTGGTTGAAAATATTCAGTCCTTTGTAAAGCATATTAAGAGTAGTAAGCCGGCTGCAGCGAAAGGCACTTATATTCAAAAAGTGTTTATTTCGTCCACAATGGGACCGAGCGTGAAGATTTTACAGCCCAAATAATTGTATTAAGTTGCGTTGCGATTTTATACATTTTTAAATAGGAAATTGTTCAAATGTCGAAAAAAGTGAAAAGCTTGATTGTGAATGAGCTAGTTAAAGATTACGAAAGGGACGCAACCAGTTTTATTGTCCTTGGTTATAAAGGGGTTAATGCACAACAGGCTGATTCGCTGAGAAGGGATTTGAATGGTAATGAAATTAAAGTGAAGATGGTAAAAAATACTTTAGCGTCTTTAGCGTTTAAAGAGGTGGGAATTCCTGAATTGGGGCAGGTACTTGATGGGCCCTCAGTGGTTGCAACGACTAATAATGATCCTGTGGACTTGGTAAAAGCATTGGATAAATGGTCTGAGAAGATTGCTGAATTGAAGATTTTGGGTGGATTAGTGGAAGGTAAGTTGCTCTCTTTGGATGATGTGAAGACTTTGGCCACGATTCCGTCTAAGCAAGATGTCTATGCACAAATTCTCTTTGGTATTAATGCACCTGTGTTGCAACTGGCGAATGCCTTTAATGCGGTAGTGAAGAATATATATATTATCTTGGTGTCTATTGAGCAGAAGAAAAAGGATGCCGAAATAAAGTAATTTTGGAAAATGCAAAAAGGGGGTAATTATTGTGGTAGATACTGAAGTCGAGAATGTTGAGCCGACAGGAAAGATAGCTGAGGTTTTGGAACTGGTAGAGGGGATGAGTTTACTTGAGGCGTCTCAGTTGGTGAAGGCTTTTGAGAAAAAATTTGGGGTTTCTGCATCAGCAGCAATGGCGGTTCCTGCTGGTGGTATGGCGCCAGCTGCTGGAGGACAGAGTGCAGCTGCAAGCGAAGAAAAAACCAGTTTTGATGTTGTGTTAAAAGATATCGGGCCTAACAAGATTCAGGTTATTAAGGCGGTACGTGCCGAAACAGATCTTGGGCTGAAAGAGGCGAAGGCACTTGTTGACAGTGCACCTAAACCTATTAAGGAGGGGGTCTCTAAAGAAGAAGCAGAAAAGATAAAAAAATCTATTGAAGAAGCAGGGGCTGTAGTGGAGCTTAGTTAGAATTGTTGTGAGCTTTACCGTTAAATAGTATTTGTTTGAAGGTGATAGTGGGTAAGGAAAGAAGATGAAAATAAGAAATTTTGGTAAAATCATGGAAGCGTTTGAAATGCCGAATCTTGTTGAGATACAGACAAACTCTTACTCTACCTTTCTACAAGAAGATGTCCCGTCTAACAAACGAAAGGATCAGGGATTAGAAGCTATTTTACGTGAAGCCTTTCCGATCAAAAACTACGACGAAACACTCTCTTTGGAATATATAAAGTATGAGTTAGGCAAACCTCGTTATAGTGCTGATGAGTGCAGGCAACTGAAGTTGATTTATGGAAAGCCATTGAGGGTCTGGTTGCGTCTTAACAGAGAAAGTCCTGTAGAAGAAGAGGTCTATTTAGGTGAGATACCCGTCATGATTGGAGGTGGTGAATTTGTGATCAACGGTACCGAAAGGGTTATCGTAAACCAACTCCACCGATCTCCAGGGGTCGATTTCTCTGAAGAGCTATTGGCAGAAAAAAGGATGCACTCTTGTAGGATTATTCCTGAGAGAGGTAGTTGGATCGAAATTGAAGTAGGGAAAAAAGACGTTTTAAATATAAGGGTGGATCAAAGTGGAAAGTTTCCAGCTACCTGTTTCCTGCGAGCAATGTCGGAGAACTATTCTGATGATGGAGATATTATTAGGCTCTTTTACGAGACTGAAACGGTCAAGTGTAGCTCAGCTGGATCGGCAGCAAAACTGAATGGGAGGTTTTCAGTTTCGCAGCTAGTGGATCCGCAAACCGGAGAGGTTTTCCTTGATGCTGGTAAACAGGTTACCGAAAGTGTTGTAAAAATGATTATTGATTTGGGCATTGAGGAATTTCAGGTTATTAAGGATATGGATGATCCTTTAATTTTGAACACCTTGGAAATTGATTATACCGATTCTCATGAAGATGCGTTATTAAAGATATATTCAAGATTCCGACCTGGAAATCCCCAGCATCTTGATAAAGCGAAGCAATTATTTTACGACAAGTTTTTTGATTATAAGCGATATCGATTGGGCTTGGTTGGTCGGTTTAGATTGAACAGGAAACTTGGGCAGGAATTAAAGGCTGATGAAATGGCACTCTGTTCTGAGGATTTCATTAATTCCATCAAGTATATCATTAACCTGAGGAACGGTAAAGGGAGTGTTGATGATATTGATCACTTGGGTAACAGGAGACTGCGGACTATAGATGAACTATTTGGGGAAGAGTTGAGGAAAGGTTTTTTGAAGTTGAGGAGAACGGTTCAAGAGAGGATGAATGTCAAAGACCATGACCAACTCACTCCGAGAATTCTTATTAATTCAAGGACAATATTTTCAACAATTGAGTATTTCTTTAGTCGAGGTGAATTGTCCCAGGTTCTGGATCAGACAAATCCTCTTGCCCAACTTACGCACGAGAGGAGGCTAAGTGCACTAGGTCCCGGCGGGCTCAATAGGAAGAGGGCGGGGTTTGATGTTAGAGATGTTCATTTGTCACATTATGGGAGGATTTGTCCCATTGAGACCCCGGAAGGAACAAATATTGGTTTAATTGCATCGCTAACAATTTTTGCTACGGTGGATAATTACGGTTTCTTGACCACTCCCTATATGAAGGTTGAAAAAGGGAAATTGGTGAATGAATTTGTTAGTTTGCGGGCTGATGAGGAGGAAGATAAAATTCTCGCTCCTGCTGATTCACAAATACAATTTACAGAACAGGGAACTGATAAAGAGATTCTTGCACGTTGTAATGGTGATTTCAGGCTCGTGAAAACAAGCGATGTTCACTATATTGATGTATCACCGAAGCAGTTGGTAGGGGTGTCTACAAGTTTAATACCCTTTCTGGAACATAGTGACGCAAACCGGGCATTGATGGGTGCAAATATGCAGCGCCAAGCAGTCCCACTTCTTAAAACTGAACCGCCTCTTATCGCTACTGGTATGGAAAAAGTTGTGGCACGGAATTCTAGTATGGTTGTGTGTGCAAAAAATAGCGGAACGGTTACTAAGGTGGATGCGAAGCGGATTGAGCTCAATGGAAACGAGGAGTATCGGTTAAGGAAAAATGTGGGTTTGAATGAGGGAACCTGTTTGAATCATAAGCCGGTAGTTTCTGAGGGACAGAAGGTAAAAAAGGGTGAAGTTATTGCTGATGGTGCTGCAACTTGGAATGGTGAATTGAGTCTGGGGAAAAATGTATTGGTCGCCTTTATGACGTGGGATGGTTACAACTTTGAAGATGCTATAGTAGTTAGTGAGAGTTTGTTGCGGGGGGACAAGTATACCTCAGTTCACAGGGATGAGTTTGAGGTTGAAGTGAGAGAGACGACACTTGGCCGGGAAGAATTTACGAGAGATATCCCAAATGTTTCTGAAAAAGCGTTAAGTAATCTTGATGAAAATGGGATAGTGAGAGTAGGAACAAAGGTAAAACCTTCAGATATTCTTGTTGGTAAAATTGCTCCGAAAAGTCGTAGTGAACTCTCTCCAGAAGAGAAGCTCTTGCATGCTATATTTGGTAGAGCAGGAGAGGATGTGAAAAACGTCTCTCTGGAAGTACCCTCAGGTGTTGAAGGTGTTGTTATTGACACTAAGCTGTTTTCTCGGCGGGCGCATCTCTCCGAAGAGAAAAGACAAAAAATAGTTAATGATATAAAAGAGGTGGAATCCGTGTTGGGTGGTGCGATTTCACAAGAGTTTGTTAAAATGGTTCATGAGATGGAGGAGGTATTTGGTGGTCCTCTAATTGATTTAAGTACTGGACGGGAATTAGAGGTAACTGAGGAAACCGATGTTGAGAGCGTGCTTGCCTTACAAGGGCAGTTTGACATCAAAAATTATGATGTTGGAAATGACACGCGTATCGTCAATAAGCTGACTAAAATATGTGAACAGTACCAGATGAAGATTGATTCTCTGAATGAAGAGGCGAACATTAAAATAAGTCAATTAAAAAGGGGAGATGAGTTGCCGAGCGGTGTTTTGGAAGTGGCAAAGGTCTCAATTGCAACGAAGAGAAGACTTTCGGTTGGTGATAAGATGGCGGGAAGACATGGCAATAAGGGGGTCATTGCGAAAATATTGCCGGTTGAAGATATGCCTTATTTGGAGGATGGTACACCTATTGAGATGATCTTGAATCCGTTGGGAGTTCCTTCTCGGATGAATCTTGGTCAGCTTCTTGAAACACATTTGGGTTGGGCTTCTAAGAAATTGGATTTTCAATCCGTTACTCCGATTTTCGATGGGGCGAAAGAGACAGATGTTTTTAATGCTTTACGGGAGGCAGGGCTGCCGGAGGACGGTAAAGCTGTTTTATATGATGGTCGTGCTGGAGAGCCTTTTGAGCAAAAGGTCACCGTGGGCTACATGTATATGCTAAAACTTCATCATCTCGTTGATGAAAAGGTACATGCTCGAGCGACGGGACCATATTCTCTGATAACCCAGCAACCTTTGGGTGGTAAGGCCCGCTTTGGTGGGCAAAGGTTTGGAGAGATGGAAGTGTGGGCGCTAGAAGCATATGGTGCGGCTTATAACCTTCAAGAGCTTCTTACCGTTAAGAGTGACGATGTTGAAGGACGTACAAGAATTTATGAATCTATGATCAAGGGGAATAATACCCTTGAAGCGGGCACACCGGCTTCGTTTGAAGTGCTTTCAAAGGAGATAGAAGGTCTTGGTCTTTCATTAAAACTTGAGAAAGAAACAGAAATTTAGGATCCTATCAAATAAACCTTATCCAAGGCGTTTGCTATGTATGAAAAAATTAATGAGTATAGTGCTGCTCGGATAACCCTGACCTCAGCAGAAGAGATCAGAAACAAATCTTATGGTGAGGTAAAAAAACCGGAAACCATTAATTACCGGACCTATCGGGCGGAAAAGGACGGTCTTTTTTGTGAGCGTATTTTTGGTCCTGAACGTAATTGGGAGTGTTTTTGCGGTAAGTATAAGGGGATTAAGCATAAGGGTATAGTTTGTGACAGATGTGGTGTCAAGGTAACTCATTCACGAGTGAGACGGAAGAGAATGGGCCATATTAATTTAGCCACCCCTGTTGTTCATATATGGTTTTTTAAGGCAATGCCGACAAGAATTGGTACCCTTCTGAGCATTAAGACCCGTGTTTTGGAAAGGATAGTCTATTTTCAGGACTATGTAGTTATAGATCCAGGTAGTGCGGAACTTAAGGAGGGCCAAGTTCTAACGGAGGATGAGTATCGGGCTGCTAAGGATACATTCGGAGAAGCAAGTTTTAAGGCAGACATGGGAGCAGAAGCAATAAGGAAGCTGCTTATGAATTTGGATTTGCAACAGTTGTCTAATGATCTAAGACGAGAGCTAAAAGAGACAAAGTCTAAGCAGAGGGCGAAAGATATTACTAAACGGCTGGAGATAGTGGAGGCCTTTATTGAATCGGGTAATAAGCCGGAGTGGATGGTCATGGATGTTGTTTCGGTAATTCCTCCGGATTTGAGGCCCCTTGTATTGTTGGAGAGTGGGGATTTTGCCAGTTCGGATCTCAACGATCTTTATAGAAGGATTATCAATCGTAATAACCGTCTAAAAAAATTGATAGATCTCAACGCACCCGATGTGATAATAAGAAATGAGAAGAGGATGTTGCAGCAGGCTGTTGATGCCCTATTTGATAACAGTAGAAGTAAGCGTCCTATCCTTGGGAGTAATAACAGGCCTTTGAAGTCACTGACCGATATGATAAAGGGGAAGCAAGGCCGTTTTAGGGAGAATCTTCTTGGAAAAAGGGTCGATTATTCAGCACGATCTGTAATCGTGGTTGGTCCCGAATTGAAATTAAGGCAGTGTGGTATTCCTAAGAAAATTGCCCTGGAGTTGTTTCAGCCGTTTATTATACGGCGGTTAAGAGAAATTGGATTGGCTGATACAATTAAGAGCGCGAAAAAGATGCTTTCGAGGCAAGAGGAGGAAGTTTGGGATATCCTGGATGATGTTATTCACAAGCATTTAGTTCTTCTCAACCGTGCCCCCACCTTGCATCGGATGGGTATACAGGCATTTGAGCCCGTCCTTGTTGAGGGTAACGCTATCAAATTGCATCCTCTGGTCTGTCGTGGGTTCAACGCTGACTTCGATGGCGACCAAATGGCTGTTCATCTGCCACTCTCAGTTGAGGCACAGATTGAGGCCAATACCCTTATGCTATCTATACACAATATTTTCTCACCTGCTTCTGGTGATCCGATTATATCGCCTTCTCAGGATATCGTATTAGGTTGCTTCTTCTTGACGATTGATTCCGTAGATAAGGCCTCAAATATTAAACCGAAGAATTTTGGGAACATTGATGAGCTGCTAATGGCATATGCAGATAAAAAAGTAGGTATCCACACACGGGTGGGGATCAGAATGGAGCCGGGGAAAGTGGTATTGGGAGTGGAAGGTAAAGAATCTTTGAAGGGGTACTTATGTATAACTACTGTTGGTCGAGTTATATTTAATGATGTCCTTCCTGATGGTTTGCCTTTTTACAACTATCCACTTGATAACAGGTCGCTGAATAACATTATCCAAGATTGTTACAAGATTTTGGGTAAAGGGAGTACAATTGATTTGTTGGATAAGATAAAGGAGATTGGTTTTAAAGAGAGCACAAAGGCTGGTCTTTCAATTGCGATAATGGATTTGAAAATGCCTGAGAAGAAAAAGCAAATTTTGGACAAGACACAAAAAGAGGTAGAAAAAACTCAGAAATTGTACCGGAAAGGAATTATAACTGAGGGTGAGAGGTATAATCAAATTATTGACGAGTGGACCTATGCTGGTGAACTTGTTGCCGAAGAGATGCTTGCAGAGATTAAAAATGACGTAAGGGACGGTGTTCCCTATCTCAATCCAGTCTATTTGATGTCAGCTTCAGGTGCCAGGGGTAGTACTCAACAGCTTAGGCAGCTTGCCGGTATGAGAGGGCTGATGGCGAAACCTTCTGGTAAGATCATCGAAACACCCATTAAGGCTAACTTTAGGGAAGGACTGAATGTGCTGGAATATTTTAGTTCGACCCACGGTGCCCGCAAAGGACTTGCTGATACAGCCTTGAAAACAGCCGATTCAGGCTATTTAACAAGAAAACTTGCAGATGTTTCCCAAAATGTTATAATCAACGGCGATGATTGCGGCACCCTCAATGGGATTTGCAAAAGTGCCGTATATCGTGGAGATCGTGTTGAGGTGCCACTATCGAAGATCATCCGGGGAAGGGTTTCCTTAAATAATATCGTCGATTTAGTAAGGGATGAGGAGATTGTTCGAGAGAATGAGTTGATTACAGAGGAGAAGGCAAAAAAGATTGAGGCGTTAGGATATGAGAAAATCCGGGTTCGTTCGCCTTTAACTTGTGAGATGCCCCGTGGCTTGTGTGTAAAATGTTACGGGGTTGATCTTTCTAAGGGGAAGATGGTCGAAAATGGTACAGCAGTCGGAATGATAGCAGCCCAGTCTATAGGAGAGCCTGGTACACAGTTGACGATGAAGACCTTTCATATTGGGGGTACTGCGACCCGTTCAATAGAGGAGAATGAGATCAGGGTTAAGAGGGCTGGACGTGTTAAATTCAATGAGCTGAATGTTGTTGAAAACCCTGAGGGGGAAACTATCGCGCTGGACGGCAAAGGTGAGATTAACATCGTCGACGAAAAAGGGCGGCAAATAGAGAGGCATGTGGTTCCGCTTGGTGCAATAGTTCTGATCAAAGAGGGGGAAAAGGTCGCTTTAAATAAGGCAATCATTAAATGGGATCCGCACATGACCCCTATCTTGGCCGAGATGGCTGGGGTTGTACGATTTGAAGATATAATAGAAAACAAGACAATGCGGAAGGAGTATGATGCGGTTACTCATATCCACAGAAATGTGATTATTGAGCATAAAGGGGATTTACATCCTCAGGTAATTATTGAAACGCAGGACGGTAAGATTCAGGGGCTTTACCCAATACCTGAAAAGGCTCACATTGAGGTCGAAAATGAAGCAGTTGTAACTGCTGGGACACTTCTGGCTAAAACACCAAGAGAGATCACGAGGACAGAAGATATTACAGGGGGATTGCCGAGAGTTTCCGAAATTCTTGAGGCGCGAAGACCAAAAGATCCTGCGGTAATGAGTGAAATAGATGGCATTGTGGAGTTGGGAGAGAAGAGAAGGGGTAAGAGAACTATTATTGTCAAGGGTGAATCTGGTTTAGAGATCGAGCATCTGGTTCCACGTGGTAAGCATTTAAGAGTTCATAGGGGGGATAGGGTAAAATCTGGAGACCCTTTGGTCGAGGGCCCTCTTGTTTTGCAGGATATCTTGCGGATTTGTGGGGAAGAGGAGTTGCAGGAATACACGATTAAAGAGGTGCAGAATGTGTACCGTTCGCAAAATGTCCCTATCGATGATAAACATGTAGAGATAATCGTCTCGCAAATGTTAAGAAAGGTTCAAGTAGAGGATCCTAATGACACGATGTTGTTGCCCAATTCCATTATTGATAGATATCAATTTAAAGAGATTAACCTTAAAACAAAAGAGAAAAACGGTAAACCTGCAACTGCCAAATCCCTATTGTTGGGTATAACCAAGGCCTCCATTCAGTCTGATAGCTTTATATCGGCAGCATCGTTTCAGGAGACAACAAAAGTGCTCACAAAGGCTGCTCTGGAGGGGAAGAGGGATGAGCTTGTAGGGTTAAAAGAGAATGTTATTTTGGGGCATCTGGTACCGACTGGTACTGGTGCTAAATTATACCACAAACTATCGATGAAGAAGGCTGAGATTGAAAAACCTGAAGAGGAGGGTGTTGAAGAGGACCTATTATCTTTATCGAGCTAAACGGGAAGGTGAACGAATATGCCAACAATTAATCAACTGGTGAGAAAAGGGAGAAAGAAAACGGTAAAGAAGAGTAAGAGTGTCGATTTGGAGGGTTGTCCTCAGAAAAAGGGTGTTTGCCTACAAGTGATGACCCGTACCCCTAAAAAGCCGAATTCAGCGTTAAGGAAAGCGGCAAGGGTTCGATTGACAAATGGTAAAGAGGTCAATGCCTATATACCTGGTGAAGGGCATAATCTGCAGGAGCATTCAATCGTCTTGTTAAGGGGTGGTAGGGTGCGAGATCTTCCAGGCATTAAGTACCATATCGTTCGAGGAAAGCTAGATACTGCAGGGGTTGACGGCAGAAAAAGAGGTAGGTCTAAATATGGGACGAAAAGTCCAAAGTAAAATTATTTTTAATCGGTTTTTTACATTTGTGGAGTAGCGATATATGTCTTTGGAATATAAGAGTACAGAGGCTTATTTAAAGCCCGATGTCCGTTATCGAAGCCAATTGGTGTCAAAGCTGGTAAATTGTTTGATGCACAAAGGGAAGAAAAGTGTTGCTGAGAAACTGGTGTATCAGGCAATGGATCATTTGAGAACTCGTTTTGAGGATAAAGAGCCGCTAGAAATTTTAGAAACGGCTATTAACAATGTCAAACCTTTAGTCGAGGTTAAGTCAAGGCGCGTTGGAGGAGCAACTTACCAGGTCCCCATTGAGGTGTCCAAAAAGCGACAGTTGTCCCTGGCGATTAGGTGGATAATTACTGCTGTACGGAATAAGAAAGGGAAGGCATCATATTTAAAATTTGCTGATGAAATATCAGATGCTTATAAAAAACAGGGTGTTTCGATTACACAGAGGGAAAATACCCATAAAATGGCCGAAGCAAACAAGGCTTTTGCTCACTTTGGGTGGAGTAGATACTAAATGAAAACGAAGGAAAAGTTGGAAAATTTAAGGAATATCGGTATTGCCGCTCACATAGACGCTGGGAAAACGACAGTTTCAGAAAGAATTCTCTATTATACGGGGAGAAACTTTAAACTTGGAGAGGTTCATGAGGGGACTGCCGTAATGGACTGGATGGAGGAGGAGCAGAAGCGTGGTATTACTATTACTGCCGCTGCGACTTCCTGTACGTGGGGAGATTATCAAATAAACTTAATTGATACTCCTGGTCATGTTGATTTTACCATGGAGGTTGAGAGGTCTCTTCGTGTGTTGGATGGGGCGATATGCGTATTTTGCGCGGTAAGTGGTGTAGAGGCCCAATCGGAAACGGTTTGGAGGCAGGCTGATAGATATGAAGTGCCGAGAATTTGCTTTGTCAACAAGATGGATAGGATTGGTTCAGATTTTCTTAAAGTTGTGGAAGACATTAAAGAGAAGCTCAGCAAAAACGCAATTCCAATTCAACTTCCTCTTGGGAAAGAGGCGGATTTCAAGGGAGTCGTTGATTTGGTGAGATGCAAGGCCTATGTTTATGGTCAGGAGGATGATGCGGCAGGGGAGAATTATGAAGAATCGGATATTCCTGATGAAATGATGTCACTGTTTAAAGAGTATCGGGAGCTTATGATTGAGGGTATAGCTGACAAGGTTGAATGGTTTATGGATAAATACCTTAATGAGAGTGAAATAACAGAGAGCGACATTGTAAAGGCTCTACGTGAGGGGGTCGTTGCAGACAATTTAATACCGGTTTTGTGCGGGTCAGCCTTTAAGAACAAGGGCGTGCAGCAATTGTTAGATGCTGTTTGTGCCTACCTTCCGGCACCTTTGGATGTACCACCAGTAAAAGGTACTCATCCGAAAGAAGAGACTGTTGAAGAGAGGAAGCCTTTAGCTGAGGAGCCATTTAGCGCTCTGGCGTTTAAGATAGCTTCGGATAAACACGGAGATCTTACCTATGTCCGCATCTATTCCGGTAAGGTAGAATCGGGGAAAAGGTATTTAAATCCCCGTTGTGGGAAAAAGGAGTTGGTTAGCAGGATTTATCGGATGCACGCTAATAATCGAGAGCAGCTAGAGAGCGCCTCGGTGGGTGAGATAGTAGCGGTAATTGGTCTTAAGCTTGTGGCAACAGGTGATACATTATGTGATGAAGATAAGCCGATTGTGTTGGAGCAGATAGATTTTCCCGAAACGGTTATCTCCATGGCGATCGAACCGAAGTCGGAGGCCGAGAAGGAGAAGTTGGGGATTGTTTTGGGTCGTCTGGCAAAGGAAGATCCAACTTTTAAGGTTGCATCTGATAAAGAGACGGGGCAGATGATTATAGCGGGTATGGGGGAGTTGCATCTTGAAGTACTCAAAAACAGAATGCTGACAGAGTTTAATGTAAACGCGAATGTTGGGGCACCGCGGGTCTCATATCGTGAAACGATCAAGAAAAAAGTTGAAGTAGAAGGTAAATTTGTGAAACAGACGGGTGGAAGAGGCCAGTATGGTCACGTAGAGATTATACTTGAGCCCTTTGAAGGTGAAAAATCAGTTGAATTTGAAAACAAAATTGTGGGTGGTGCCATATCGAAACCTTTCATAAAGGCGGTAGAAAAAGGGATTAAGGATACTGCGGAGACGGGTTTATCTGGAGGGCATCCTCTAATAAATATCAAGGTAACGTTGATAGATGGATCTATGCATCAGGTTGATTCATCTGAAATTGCTTTTTATAACGCAGCAAGTATTGCTTTGAAAGAGGGTGTCGAGAAGGCGAAATCGGTTATACTTGAGCCCATTATGAAAATAGAAGTTACGATTCCGGAGAATTTTCTTGGCGATGTGCTTGGAGAGTTGCACAGCCGTCGAGCAGATATTATTGAATTGGTAACTGCGGGAGATTTGAGGATTATCAAGGGCAAGATTCCTTTAGCTGAAACCTTCGGTTATACGACGGTCTTAAGATCGATTACCCAGGGGAGAGGTTCCTATACTGCTGAGCCGTTAGAATATAAACCAATGCCCGCAAAAGTTCATAGTGCAGCAACATGATGATCTGTTGCTTTTATTTTGTGTTTTATCCTGATGCATGTGGATCATTAATAATTATAAATGGAGGTAGATAAGTAAATGGCTAAGGAGGTATTTCAGAGGACGAAACCGCATGTGAATGTGGGGACGATAGGACATGTGGATCACGGTAAGACGACGTTGACATCGGTGATAACGAACACATTGGCAACGAGGGGGCATGCCAAGGCGAGGGCATTTGATTCGATAGACAATGCGCCGGAGGAGCGTGACCGAGGGATAACGATAGCGATAGCGCATGTGGAGTATGAGACAGAGACGCGGCATTATGCACACGTTGATTGTCCCGGGCATGCAGACTACGTCAAGAACATGATAACGGGTGCTGCACAGATGGATGGTGCGATTCTGGTGGTGAGTGCACCGGATGGTCCGATGCCGCAAACACGAGAGCATATCTTGCTTGCAAGGCAGGTAGGAGTGCCAAGGATAGTGGTTTTTCTGAATAAGTTGGACCAATTGGAAGATCCAGAGCTGCTAGAGTTGGTAGAGTTGGAGGTTCGAGAGTTGTTAAGCAAGTATGAGTTTCCTGGAGATGATATCCCTGTGGTAAAGGGTTCGGCGTTAAAGGCGGCAGAGTGTGGTTGTGCCAAGACGGAGTGTGAGAATTGTGGTCCTATATTGGAGTTGATGGATGCGTTGGATAGTTACATACCGGAGCCGGTGAGAGAGATAGATAAGCCGTTTTTGATGTCTTTGGAGGATGTATTTAGTATTAAAGGCAGGGGGACGGTAGGTACTGGTCGTGTGGAGCGAGGCGTTGTGAAGGTTGGGGATGAGGTTGAGATAGTGGGGATGACAGAGGAGATAAGTAAGACGGTGGTAACGGGAGTGGAGATGTTTAACAAGACGCTGGATCAGGGACAAGCTGGAGATAATTTAGGTGTTTTGTTAAGGGGAGTGGAGAAGGATGATTTGGAGCGGGGTCAGGTACTGGCGGTCCCAAAGAGTATAACACCGCATACGAAGTTTGAGGCGGAGGCGTATATATTGACCAAAGAGGAGGGTGGAAGGCATACGCCGTTTTTTAATGGTTATCGGCCTCAGTTCTATTTTCGAACAACAGATGTGACAGGCTCAGTGAATTTGCTGGGTGGGGCGGAGATGGTGATGCCGGGGGACAATGCGAAGTTGGAGATACAGCTGGTGACGCCGATAGCGATGGAGCAGGAGTTGCGATTTGCGATTCGAGAGGGTGGAAAGACAGTAGGTGCAGGTGTTGTTACTAAAATTATTACATAATATTTGATAGTGGAATGAGTTATGGTTAATGAAGTTGACTTTAAAATACGGATTAGAATGGAATCATATGATCATAGAAATCTTGATCTTTCGGCAGCTGATATAGTGGAGACTGCAAAACGTACGGGAGCAAAAGTGTCCGGACCCATTCCTTTACCAACTCGGATAGAGAGATTTACCGTTTTGCGTTCCCCACATGTTGATAAAAAATCTAGGGAGCAGTTTGAGATCAGAACTCACAAACGATTAATTGATATCGTTGAGCCAACCGGCAAAACTGTTGATGCCTTAAATAAGTTGAATATGCCTGCTGGAATTGAGATAAAGATTAAGGCCTAAATGGAATATTGTATATGAATCATTTTGTGTTAATTGTTAAGGATTATTATTTTAGATAGGATAGTAGGTCTACGTAAAATGGCAATTGGATTACTGGGGAAAAAATTGGGTATGTCGCAGGTGTATGATGAGCAGGGAGATCTTGTTCCTATCACCTTAATTGAGGCCGGGCCGTGTGATATTTTGCAAATAAAGACTGAGCAAAATGACGGATACTCTGCGATTCAACTTGGGTTTGATGATAAAAAAGAGAAAAGTTCAACAAAGGCGGAAATTGGGCATTGCAAAAAAGCAAAACTGACTCCGAAAAGGTACATCAGGGAACTGATTGTTGGCTTAGATGATCAATATGAGATTGGACAAAGATTGACAGTTAGCATTTTTGAGGGTGTAAATAAACTTGATATTTCAGGTACCAGTAAAGGAAAAGGGTATGCTGGAGTTATGAAGAGGTGGGGTTTTAGAGGAGGACCAGCGACTCATGGCTCTACGAGGCATAGAGGTTCCGGATCTATTGGTGCTGGAACGGACCCTGGTCGTGTGCTGAAAGGGCGGAAAATGGCGGGTAGAATGGGTGGTGCCCGGACAACGGTTAAGAATATAGAGGTTGTCAAAGTGGTAGAAGATAAAAATCTAATATGTGTAAAAGGTGCTGTGCCTGGCCCAAAAGGTGGATATGTTACTTTGAAAAAGTGTAAATAAGAAAGGCCATTAACTGTATGCTTGAAGTACAAGTGTTTGACAAAAAAGGAGTATCGCAAGATCCTATATCGGTGGCAGAGGAGGGGTTTGGCGGTACGGTTCATAAAGCTCTTTTGAGAGACGCTGTGATTATGTATGAGGCAAACTTAAGAGATTGTATTGCGTCAACTAAAACTCGTTCTGAAGTTTCCGGGGGTGGACGTAAACCTTGGGCGCAAAAACATACGGGTAGAGCAAGAGCGGGAACTATTCGTTCACCATTGTGGAAAGGCGGCGGAATTATTTTTGGTCCCAGACCAAGGGACTACCGATATTCGATGCCAAAAAAAGCCAAAAAGGTGGCTCTCTATTCAGCTATTTTGGCAAAGTTACAAGCAAACGAAGTAACATTGATAGAGGAGCTCAATTTTGAGAGGCCGAGTACAAAAAGCATGGTGAGTCTGCTGAGATCATTAGGTATACCTGGTAGCTGTCTTCTGGTAATGCAGGAAAAGGAGGAGATAGTTTGGAAATCGTCTCAGAATATCTATGATATGAATGTAAAACTCTCATCACAATTGTGTGCTTATGATGTGGTAAAATACAAACATGTCTTAATGACTGTTGAAGCTTTTGAATGGTTAAAACAGAAGTAATTGTTGGCTGTTTAATTTTTTTTGTGAATAGAATAAGAGTTATTATGGATTATTATCAGATTATAAAAAGACCTTTGAATTCTGAAAAAAGTGTTGCTGATAGAGAGTTGACAAATTCATTTCATTTCGAGGTGAACAAAAAAGCGAACAAAATTCAGATAAAAGAGGCCATTGAAAAATTGTTTGAAGTGAAAGTTGAAAATGTGAGAACATTGAATAGGAATGGGAAGAAGAGAAGTTATCGGAACAAAGTGTATAAAACGAGTAGTTGGAAAAAGGCGATAGTTACCTTGAAAGAGGGTAATACTATAGATTTTGGCTATTAATATAATTCGAAGAAATTGGAGGTTGGTTTAATTGGGAATTAAGCGTTACAAACCCACTACGAATGGGAGAAGGTTTGGGAGTGTATCTGATTTTTCTGAGATCACAAAAACATCTCCGGAGAAAAGCCTCTTAAAACCTCTGAAAAAAACAGGTGGAAGGAACAATAAAGGGAAAATTACTACCCGGCATAGAGGTGGGGGTAGTAAGAGGAAATATCGAATTATTGATTTTAAGCGGGATAAAAACGATATCCCTTCAGTGGTTGCGAGTGTGGAGTATGACCCCAATCGTTCTGCGAATATAGCTTTACTACACTATTTGGATGGTGAGAAGCGATATATTTTGGCCCCGAAGGGGTTGCAAGTGGGACAAAAGATCTATTCGGGAGTAAAAGTAGATCCTCAAATAGGTAATGCAATGCCGCTAGAAAACATACCGCTCGGTTTGGAAGTCCATAATATAGAATTAAAGGTTGGCGGTGGTGGTAAAATTGTGCGTTCGGCAGGTAGTGCTGCGAGAATTGTTGCAAAAGAGGGCACCTATGCACAAATTGTTCTTCCTTCTGGGGAGGTTCGTAAGATATTTCACAAGTGTAAGGCTACGATCGGTCAAGTTGGGAATACCGATCATATGGGATGCACAATTGGTAAAGCGGGTAGGAATAGGTGGAAGGGGAGAAGGCCTCATGTGAGGGGTGTTGCAATGAATCCAGTTGCTCATCCTTTGGGTGGCGGTGAGGGAAGGAGCCATGGTGGTAGGCACCCTTGCTCTCCAACAGGTGTGTTGGCAAAAGGGGGGAAAACCCGTAAAAGAAAGTCCCTCAGTAATAAATTTATTGTCCGAAAGAGAACAAAATGATTTTTTGATGTTTAATCTCTGAGAATATTTATATTTAGTTCAAAAAAGAAGAAAAGCTATGGGACGTTCAATAAAAAAAGGACCGTTTGTTGAAGAGAAATTGATGAAAAAGGTGATGAAGCAGAAGGAGAGCGGAGACAAGGAGCCGATTAGAACTTGGTCCAGGAGTAGTACTATTCTGCCAGAATTTGTTTCACATACCTTTCTCGTGCATAATGGAAAAACCTTCAATAAGGTATTTGTAGTTGAGGACCTTGTCGGCCATAAGTTGGGAGAATTTGCACCTACGAGGACATTTAGGGGACATACGGCAAAAAAGAAAAAATAGGGATTGGTTAATTACAAGAATTTGAATGGTTTTGACGGTTAGAAATGGAATTTAAATCAAAATATAAATTTGCAAAAACTTCACCGAGGAAAGCCCGATATGTTGCCGATTTAATTCGAGGTAAATCGGTCAATAGGGCCCTAGGTATCTTAAGATTTACTAATAAGAGAGCTTCATCGATGTTGGACAAGATCTTAAGGGCTGCAATAGCGAGTGTTGTTGAAAATGGAGAGTTAGAGACAGATTCTCTCTATGTCCAGGAAATACGTGTTGATGAGGGCCCTGTGAGAAAATGGCACCGTCCACGTGCACGGGGTGTTTCAACGATGATTAAGAGGAGAACGAGCCATATTTCGCTCGTATTGTCTGACTCAATGAAGTAATGATCATTGAGTTCTTGCTTGAGTATTAGGAGATATATCGAGATGTACTATCGTTAGATATAGAGATGAGTGTGATATGCTTTTTTTACTCGACAAATAGATATTGAATCTTAAGCAGACCACACTTGGCTGATTATAATTGGATTGTTTTCGTTTGTGAACGGGAAATTTTATAGGTGATAAAATGGGACAGAAAGTGTGCCCGATTGGGTTGAGGATCGGAATTACGGAGAATTGGAGATCTCGATGGTATACGGGGAAGAAGAATTTTGGCAGATTGCTTGTTGAGGATCAAAAAATCCGAAAGTTCATTAAGGGGAACTATCGCTTTGCCGGTATTTCTAAGATCGAAATTGAGAGAACACGTGAGGAGGAGGTTAGGCTTTTTCTTTATACCTCTCGTCCTGGATTATTGATCGGTAGAAAAGGGGCAGAGATTGAGAAATTGAAGGAACGTATCGAAAAAGTGGTGGGAAAAGAGGTTGATATAAAAATTCAGGAGATTGATAAACCGGAGTTAGAGGCGCAGTTAGTTGCCGAAGGAATTGCCGAGCAACTAAAAAAAAGAGCTGCTTTTAGGAGAACAATCAAAAAATCTGTAGATACAACATTAAGTATGGGAGCTCGAGGTGTAAAAGTGCAGATTTCCGGTCGTTTGGGTGGTGCGGAGATAGCGAGAACTGAAGGTGCAACGGCGGGGAGTATTCCGTTACACACCTTAAGGGCTAATATCGATTATGGGTTTGCAGAGTCGTTTACCAGTTACGGGACGATTGGTGTAAAGGTATGGATATACAAGGGGTTGTTTGAGGCTGGAAAAGGGGGTAACAATGCGTTTGATGCCAAAAAGGGTAAAGTTTAGAAAGTCTCAAAGGCAGAGAAATGATGGAAATGCAACGAGGGGTAATACGGTAAGTTTTGGCGAGTTTGGATTGCAGGCATTAGAGCATTGTTGGATCACTGCTCAACAGTTAGAGTCAGGGAGGATCGCTGCTACACGCTATGTCTCGCGTGAAGGTAAACTTATCATAAGGGTTTTTCCCCACAAATCGGTGACTGCGAAACCGATTGAAACAAGAATGGGTAAAGGGAAGGGTGAGCCCGATCTTTGGGTAGCAGTTGTAAAGCCTGGAACCATTTTATATGAAATTGGTGGAATTCCTGAAGATATTGCAAGACAGGCATTTACTAGGGTTGCGTACAAAATGCCTATTAAGGTAAGGTTTGTTCATAGGAGGCACACTGTATGAAGCCAAGTGAGATCCGAGAAAGGCTACCCAACGAAATGTTTGAAGAGCTTGAAGGCTTTAAAAGGGAGTTATTAAACCTTCGATTTCAATGGCAGGCAGGGGAGCTTCGTAATTCTGCACAATATCGACAGACAAGAAAAGAGATAGCACGTATTAAAACGATTATCAGAGAGATGGAGTTGGGTATCAATAAAGACCTGTTCCAGAAAACGGAAGATAGGGTATAATGGAGACTAAGCAAAAGCGTAAAAGGAAAACAGTTGTAGGTAATGTTGTAAGTGATAAGATGGATAAGACGGTTGTTGTTGCCTTTGAAAAACGCGTCAAACATCCAAGGTATGGAAAATTTGTTAAAAGGACTACCATATACAAGGTGCACGATGAGGGTAATGAGGCGAAACGTAAGGATAAGGTTGAAATCGTGGAGACTAGACCTTTAAGTAAGACAAAGCGCTGGAAGCTGGTGCGTATTATAAAATGAATTTGGGAATGTAGAAAATGATAATGGAGCAAACAAAAGTTGATGTGGCAGATAACTCGGGTGCTAAAAAGGCTAAGTGCATTAAAGTTCTTGGTGGTTCTCGACGCATTTACGCCTCGATCGGCGATGTTATAATAGTTGCGGTTAAAAAAGCTTTACCTGATGGCGCAGTCAAGAAAGGTGATGTCGTGAAGGGTGTTGTAGTTCGGACAAAGAGGAATGTAAGGCGCGGAGATGGTTCTTACCTTAGATTTGATACAAATGCAATAGTTATTGTTGACGATGAGGGAAATCCGAAGGGAACCCGTATTTTTGGCGCAGTGGCTAAGGAGTTGAGACAAAGGAATTTTATGAAAATTATTTCCTTGGCTCCTGAAGTCGTATAAGCAATCTATATTAGGTAATTTGTGTGAAAAGGAAGAATGAGTGATATGCATGTTCGGAAAAACGATCTTGTTCAAGTAATGACGGGTGATGATAACGGAAAAACGGGTAAAATCCTCAGGATATTATCTGCAAAGAGAAGGGTGGTTGTTGAGGGAGTAAACTATGTGCAGAAACATATTCGAAAAAGTGAAAAGAATCCCCAAGGCGGGAGGATGCAGATGGAGGCGCCTATATCGTGGTCTAACGTGTTAGTAGTATGCCAAAATAAGAGTTGTGAGAAATCTGGTAAAGGAGTTAGGGTCAGAAGAAAGTTTCTTGATAACGGTGTTAAAATAAGAGTTTGTTATAAATGTGGTAGTGAAATCATTGTTGGAGAATAGTTTATCAATATTATAAGAAATTAAAATTATGGCGCGTTTATTAGAAAAATATAAAGAGGAATTTGTAAAAGACCTTATGGAAAGGTTTGATTACAAAAACAGTTTAGAGGTTCCAAAGTTGCTCAAGGTTGTAATTAATTTAGGCCTGGGGAAGGCTAGGGAAGAGAAGAAGAGAATAGATGATGCGGTAAAACATCTTGCGACGATAACCGGGCAGAAACCGGCAATTACCAAGGCACGGAAGGCAGTAGCTGGTTTCAAGATTAGGAAAGGTGATATTGTTGGTTGTAAGGTTACTCTGAGAGGTAAACGGGCCTATGAATTTCTTGACAGATTGGTCTCTATTGTCTTGCCAAGGATAAAGGACTTTCGTGGATTATCTTCTCGCTCATTTGATGGAAACGGGAACTATACCTTAGGAATTGGTGAGTTTTCAGAGTTTCCTGAGATTGACATAGATGATGTACTCTATTCGCAGGGGATGGACATTACCTTGGTAATTTCGGCAAAGACAGATGTCCAATCATATGAGTTGCTCAAGTTATTTGGTATGCCTTTTAAGCAAGATGCTAGCTTCGTAAATAAGTAAGCGATCTTCTCATAAGGTGGCATTGGAGATTATATGGCGAGAAAAGCGTTAAAAGTGAAATGTAGCAAAGAACCGAAATATAAGACTCGAAGATACAATAGGTGTCAACTTTGTGGCCGTGTTCGAGCGTATTATAGAAAATTTCAAATTTGCAGGATATGTTTTAGGAATCTTGCTTCAAGGGCAGAGATCCCCGGTGTAAAAAAAGCAAGTTGGTAAGAGAGTAGTTCTTAAGCGAAAAGGAGTAACAAATGTCTATGACAGATCCGATAGCTGACATGCTAACACGGATTAGAAACGCAAACATGGTTGGGAAAGAGAGTGTAAACATCCCTTCGTCTCGAATCAAAATAGGTATCGCTGAGGTATTTAAGAGAGAAGGGTTTATCAGAGATTTTAAGAAAATCTCTGATGAAAAACAGGGTGTATTAAGGGTCTATTTGAAATACGGTCCGCTTAAACGGAAGGTCATTAACTCGATAACGAGAGAGAGCCGTCCTGGAAAACGGGTGTACAAAAAGGTTGAGGAGATTGCGAATGTCTTGAATGGTATTGGTATGGCCGTATACTCAACTCCCAATGGTATTTTAAGTAATAGAGAGTGCAGAGAAAAAAACATAGGTGGAGAACACATCTGCACGGTATGGTAATTATTTTTTTTGTAATTTTGGTGCCTGATTATTCAGAGGCCTAAAGGTGATGGTGATATGTCAAGGATAGGGAAAACCCCGATTAATATACCTGATGGAGTAAAAGTTGAGTTTAAAAAGGGTGTTGTCAGTGTCGAAGGAAAAAAGGGTAAGTTAGAGCAGGCTGTTCATCCGTTGATGGATATTGAGATAGATAAAGAAAAAAAACAACTTATCGTAAAACGGCCTTCTGACGAGAGAAGATCCAAAGAGCTTCATGGTTTGACCCGTTCTCTTTTAGCAAACAATATCCAGGGTGTTGAGGTAGGGTTTACTAAAGATCTTGAAATCATAGGCTTGGGTTATAATGTAAAACAGCAAGGGAGAGATCTCGTTTTTCAATTAGGGTTTTCTCATCCCATTAATATGTCTGTTCCCGAGGGGATTAAAGTCGAGATCACGAGTCAAACCAACCCTGGGAAGCTTTCGATTCTTGGTGCAGACAAACAGCTAGTTGGTCAAATTGCTGCAAATATTAGAAGGCTGAGACCTCCCGAACCATATAAGGGTAAAGGTGTTAAGTATGCTGATGAGATAATACGCAGGAAGGCGGGAAAGGCCGTGTCGTCAGCTAAGTAATTTTAATTTATCGAGCATTGATTCTATTTTGCACATGAATATAACAAAGGAAAAAAGGTTAAAGAGACTCAAAAGACACAGGGGATTACGAAAGAAGATCAGAGGAGTTCCTGATAAACCGAGGTTAAGTGTGTTTCGGAGTTTGAATAATTTGTATTGCCAATTGATTGATGATGAATCGGGTAAAACACTTGCTAGTGCTTCAACATTGTCTAAGGATCTAAAAGGAAAAGTGGGATACGGGGGAAACAAAAAAGCTGCCGAGCTTGTTGGTGAAAAGATAGCAGTTGAAGCAAAAAAGATTGGAATTACAAGGGTTGTTTTTGATAAGGGTGGTTATAAGTTTCATGGTAGGGTTAAAGCGCTGGCGGAAAGTGCGAGGGCTAACGATCTTATTTTTTAAGAATTAATAGTGCGGTCGCATAGGCTTGAGGAGGGACTTTTGGCAAGAGAAAATCAAACAGGAAAGCTGGAAGAAACGATAGTAAAGATTAACAGATGTACCAATGTAACAAAGGGCGGTAAAAGCATGAGCTTCAGTGCCTTGGCCGTAGTCGGTGATAAAAATGGAAAGGTCGGTCACGGGTTTGGTAAGGCAAGGGATGTGCCTAATGCGGTGGGAAAGGCCTTGAAGGATGCAAATAAGAGCCTTGTATCGGTTCCAATTGTTAATGATACAATACCCCATGAGGTGTGGGGGTGTTTTAAATCGGCTCGTATTTATCTGAAACCTGCTGCACCCGGTACCGGTATCAAAGCTGGAGGGTCTGCAAGATCCGTTTTGGTAGCTGTAGGTATCAAGGATGTTTTGACAAAATCATACGGTACCCGAAACGCCTTAAACGTGGTGAAAGCGACTGTAGAAGGACTGAAGTTATTAAAGACGAGGCAAGACATAGAACAATTACGAGGTGTAAAAATATCATGAATTTGGTTGAATCTAAGGCGGTAATACACAAGAGGATAAAGCGAAAAAGGGTTGGTAGGGGGAGAGGTTCTGGTTGTGGGAAGACCTGTAGTAGAGGTCACGGAGGTGCAAATTCCCGTTCTGGAACAGAGACCCGCCTTTTGTTTGAGGGTGGACAAATGCCTCTCTTTCGCCGGATTCCCAAAAGAGGTTTTAATAATAAACGGTTCCAAAAAAGGTTTATGGTGGTAAATCTTATGGATCTTGAAGCGTTTGAACAGGGTTCTACAGTAGATGTCCAAGCTTTAAAAGATAGAGGAATTGTTAAAAATACGAAGAGAGATATTAAAATTTTAGGAAAAATTAATAATGATAAGCCACTTAAAGCACTTACGATTGTTGCGAATAAGTTTAGTAATAGTGCAATTGCTAAAATAGAAGAGGCTGGGGGGAAAGTCAAGATTTTGTCATGATTGAAAAGTTTAACAACATGTTTAAGATTCCTGAGTTGAGGAATAAAATACTCATTACCTTGGGACTCATTGCTATTTGTAGATTGGGTGTCTTTATTCCGATGCCGGGAGTTGATACAACAGTTCTTAAGTCATATTTTCAGCAGTTTACTCAAACAGGGGTTGGTCAGTTATTGGGCTTAGTAGATCTGTTTGCTGGTGGTGCCATGAGCTCCGGTGCTATTTTTGGGTTGGGAATCATGCCATATATTAGCGCATCCATCATTTTTCAATTGCTGGTGGGTGTTGTTCCATTTCTCGAAAGATTGCAAAAAGAGGGGGAGGCGGGCAGAAAAAAGATTAATCAGTATACGAGATTTACTACCGTTGGATTGTGTCTGTTTCAGGCATTTATTATGACACGGACATTATATGCGATCGAAATTAATAACGTGCCCGTTGTACCAGTTCACCTGCAAGGATTTCAATTTCAGTTGACAGCCGCTATACTATTAACTACGGGTACGATGTTCCTCATGTGGATAGGTGAACAGATCGATTCTTATGGTATTGGTAGCGGAATTTCGTTGATCATCATGGTGAGTATCGTTGACCGGTTGCCTTGGGCGTTTAGCCAAATTCTTCAAAACTTTACTTTTTCTATCGCACCAGCTGAGCATCAGATAGGTATTGCTAAATTGTTGATTTTACTGTGTGCCTTTTTGGTAATTGTGGCAGGGGTTGTGTTTATAACACAAGGTCAACGTCGCATACCGGTTCA
This sequence comes from Candidatus Scalinduaceae bacterium, assembly GCA_965222815.1. GTDB lineage: Bacteria > Planctomycetota > Brocadiia > Brocadiales > Scalinduaceae > SCAELEC01. The sequence continues at coordinate 1,692,718 of CBDCUS010000013.1, read as the reverse complement.
GCAGGCAAAGCATACTAGAGGGAGAAAAGTTTATGGTGGGCAAAAACATTTTCTTCCTTTAAAAGTTAATCAAGCGGGTGTTATGCCTATCATTTTTGCACAATCACTGCTCATACTTCCATCCGCAATTTCGCGAGGTTTACAGGTAAGGTTTGAACCCGGTACGTTTTGGTATTGGATAACTTCTCGCTTGACAGAAATGTTTCAAGGCGGGTTTGTTTATGTCGTTATGTATGTATTGCTGATCGCATTCTTCTGTTATTTTTGGACGGCAATACAGTTTAATCCGAAAGAGATGTCGAGCAACATGAAGGATTATGGAAGTTTTATTCCTGGTATTCGACCAGGTCATCGTACGGCCGAATATCTCGAAAATGTTATGAGTCGAATAACACTTGCTGGAGCTTCATTTTTGGCAGTGATTGCTATTTTGCCGATGATGATCTCTGGTGGTTTTGAGATTAACCGTGCTGTTGCGAGTTTTTACGGTGGAACGGGACTTTTAATAGTCGTTGGAGTAGCCTTGGATTTAGTTCAGAAAATAGAATCTCACTTGGTTATGAGGCACTATAGTGGGTTCCTTGGAGGCTCTACCAGAATTAGGGGAAGAAGAGGCTAGAGGATGCGATTTCTTTTTTTGGGGCCACCTGGTGTAGGTAAGGGTACGCAGGCGGAAAGTGTTAGTATACTAAAAAACATTCCCCATATCTCTTCTGGCAATCTCTTAAGAGAAGCGATAAAGGCCGGTTCAGAGGTTGGAGTTAAAGCGAAAGGCTTTATCGATAAGGGGTTACTGGTGCCTGATGCCTTGATCGTTTCTATTGTGATGGATGAAATTGCTTCGTCTCAATGTGATAAAGGCTTCATTTTAGATGGGTTTCCCAGGAATTTGTCACAGGCGGAGATTCTTGATAACACGTTAAACGAGCATGGAAAGAAGATAGATAAGGTTTTTTATTTTACTGCATCTGAGGATATAATTATAGAAAGGATTGCAGGACGGCGGATTTGCTCATCGTGTGATATGCAGTACCATGAATTGTATAAACCTCCTTTAAAAGAGAATACCTGCGATAAATGCGGTTCGAAAATTTTTCAGCGGGAGGATGATAATCCTGATACCGTATCGGTTCGTTTAAAAGTGTATCAGGAACAAACGGCAGACTTAATAGATTATTATAAAAATAATGGAAAACTGGTTGAAATTAATTGTAATGGTGATGTGTCGGAGGTTAGGAAGAAGATACTGGTAGCTTTTGGTTCGCTTACTGAAGGCGGAGTGGGGTAGCTACATTGATTAATTGTAAGTCTGAACGTGAGATTGAGTTGATGCGCCGAGCGGGAAGGATTGTAGCTGATGCACTCGGACTGGCTAAGGAACTTGCCAGATCGAACGTCACAACTGAAACACTTAATACAGAACTAGAAAAATACGTAATACAAAAAGGTGGAAAACCGGTTTTTAAAGGTTATAGAGGGTATCCGAAAAGTATTTGTACCTCTATTAACGAAGAGATAGTACATGGAATTCCTAGCCAACGAACTCTTCGAGATGGGGACATTTTAAGTGTTGATATAGGAGTAGAATATCAAAACTACGTAGCGGATGCAGCGATAACGTTTCCTGTTGGTGTTATTTCTCGAGATGTACAAAATTTGTTGCAAGTGTGTGAAACATCGCTCATGAAGGCAATAGCTGTTTTACGTTCAAACGTAAAATTATCAGAAGTTTCAAGAGCGATACAAAGTTACGTAGAGAGTAATGGGTTCTCTGTGGTGAGGGATTATACGGGGCACGGTATAGGTAGACAGATGCATGAGGAGCCGCAGATCCCCAATTTCGTGAACGATGAACTTTTAAAAGACGACAAGACTTTGTTAAAAGGGATGGCACTTGCGATTGAGCCTATGATATGCTTAGGCGGTTATGCAACAGAGGTGCTAAAAAATAATTGGACAGTTGTCACGAGAGATAGAAAATTTTCAGCCCACTATGAGCATACGGTTGTGGTAACAGAAGATGGTGCTGATATTCTTACTAAATAAGAGTTTGTAGACAAACAAATGGCTAAAGAAGAACCCATCAAGGTGGATGCAATTGTTAAAGAGTCGTTACCAAATGCAATGTTCCGTGTCAAATTGGAAAACGGTCACGAGGTACTCGCACACGTATCTGGCAAGATGAGGATGCATTTTATTCGTATACTCCCTGGTGACAAAGTAACCATCGAGATGTCACCTTACGATCTCAGCAAGGGGAGGATTATTTATCGTCAGGGGTGAAGGAGGCTTGTATGAAGGTTCGTTCTTCTGTAAAGAGAATATGTGAGAATTGTAAAATAATTAGACGAAATAAGATTGTAAGGGTCATTTGTGTAAATCCGCGCCATAAGCAGAGGCAAGGTAAATAATGCTCTTTTTAGAGAATACAACGGTAGTCTTTTTTATTTGTTGAAAGGAATACATTAATGCCAAGAATTGCTGGGGTGGATATCCCAAATGATAAGAGGTTATTGATCTCATTAACTTATATTTATGGTATTAGTAGGGTTTTATCGCATAAGGCGTTGAAAGCACTAAATATTGATGAAAATCTTCGAGCAAAAGATATCTCTGATGAAGATCTTGCCTCATTGGTAACATATATTGAGAAAAATTATATAGTTGAAGGTCAGTTAAGGAGACAAGAGAGTCAGAATATCGCACGTTTGAAAAACATCGGATGCCATAGAGGTATGAGGCACCGGGTTGGATTGCCAGTGAGGGGGCAGAGGACAAAAACAAATGCTCGAACAAGGAAGGGTAAGAGAAGGACAGTTGCAGGGAAAAAGAGTGTTAAAGAGATGAAGGGTTAGCAGTATCCATTTTTGAAATGTTAAACAAGCGAGAAATTAGGGATATCCTTATTGAGAGTGAAGGTTTAATAAAATTCATTGGGATACAGGGGAACTATGGCCTTCTAAAAAAAGATATGGAGAAGAAGTTCAATGAAATTATTGGATTTTGTGAAAAAATTCTCAATGTTATAAAAAAACATCAGCCAAAAAAAGAGATTGTCTTTTTAGAGTGTTCTTGTGGTAAATCATACCTCTCTTATGTCCTGAATTATATTTTGGTTTTTAAACTGAACATAAAGGCCGTTTTCTATGGTGTTGATACGAATGAAGATCTCATTCAAAAATGTAAAGAGATACAGCGGAAATTACGGTTTTCGAATATGGATTTTCAAGTAGCAAGGACCATAGAGAGTGAGTTTGAAGGGCCTATTGATTTCGTTATAGCTTTACATGCATGTGATACGGCAACAGACGAAGCGATTGCAAAAGGAATCCAGCTTAATGCAAAATATATTATGGTTGTTCCCTGTTGCCAGGGACAGGTTAGGTCGCAAATTAAAAAACAGCACCCTTTAAGCAGCATTACTCAGTTTGGATTACTGCGCTATAAGTTTGCAAACATTTTAACCGATGCGTTGAGATCGCAATTTCTATTGGGAAGTGGCTATTTCGTTGAGCTCCTTGAGATTGTTTCTCCAAAGTTAACTCCAAAGAATATTTTGATCTCGGCGAGGAAAATAAAAAATGGACAGAAGAGAACATTGGATGAATATTTCGCATTGAGTAACATGTTTAATACTCATTTTGGTCTCGAAGATCTTTTTTTTGAAAATCGAATGAAAGGTTCTTTATTAAAAACGAGTTAAAGTTTTCAAGAATTGATTTTCGTTTCATCTATTTTGAGAAAATTCAGCAAATCGGATATTTCTTGATTTCAGTGAAGTTTTTGTTATATTTTGTATTTTGTGTTGTTCAAGGCTATTCCTTCAGTTAAGGAAATTTTAAGAATTATAAGACAAAACATCCTATGGGAAAGAAAAAGACGAAACGTAGTGTAGTTAAGGCAATTGCGAACATTAAGGCTACCTTTAATAATACGTATATAACTATATCGGACACAAATGGGGAAACTTTGTGTTGGGCTAGTGCTGGTACAGTAGGCTTCAAAGGGTCAAGAAAAAGCACTCCGTTTGCATCACAAAGAGCTGCGAAAACGGTTGCAGAAAAAGCTCGTCGTAAATTTGGTGTAAAGGAGGTTGAAGTTCGAGTTAAAGGACCGGGACCGGGAAGGGAATCGGCCATAACTGCTCTGCAGGAAGCGGGGCTATTAGTAAAGGCAATTGAGGATGTAACTCCTCTACCTCATAACGGTTGCCGTCCTAGGAAGAAGAGGAGAGTTTAGCATAACTCTGATTTTAAAAGATTGAGGATTATGCGCAAGAGAAGGTTTTAATCTTAAGACATGGCTAGATATGTAGATGCAAAATGTAAATTGTGTAGGAGAGAGGGCGTTAAGTTGCTTTTGAAAGGTAGTCGATGTGAGACAGCAAAGTGTAGCGTTGTTAAACGAAAATCGATCCCGGGTCAAAAATCGAGAAGGGTAGGGAAGTTATCAGACTATGGCATACATTTTAGGGAAAAACAGAAATTAAAACGCTTTTATGGAGTGTTTGAGAGGCAGTTTAGGAACTATTTTACCAAGTCAGAACGAAAAGAGGGAAATACAGGTCAAAACTTGCTGGTATTATTAGAGAGGAGGCTGGACAACGTTTTGTTTCATCTCGGGTATGGTTTGTCACGTAGCCATGCAAGACAGGTTATCAATCACGGTCATATTACCGTGAATGGTCGGAAGGTTGATATTGCCTCTTTTTTAGTTAAGGCTGGAGATATAATTAAACCAAAAAGCAAAGAAAAATGTTTTGAAATGGTAAAACAGAATGTTGAACTAAGTAAAAGCAGGACCTTGCCATCGTGGCTAGAATTTGACGATTCTGGATTAGAAGGCCGTGTTCTCCATTTACCTACTCAAGATGATGTTTCAATAGAGATACAGGAGCAGTTAGTTGTAGAGCTATGTTCTAAATGATACTTTTTATTTGTTGTAAGGGAAAAATAAGCTAATTGTATAAAGCAATATATGAAATCCTGCCTTAAGTTTCTTGCCCATACAAAAAGTTATTATTCAGTTTGTAATAATTCACAGATCAATAAAAGAGAAATTTTTAATATCCAGACCTGTTAAAAGATATTTGTGAGCGGAAGGGGGCCTGCACATGCGTATTAGATGGAGGGAATTTGAATTACCTACAAGAGTAATTGTAGAAAAGGAATCGTATACAGATACTTATGGGAAGTTTTTTGTAGAGCCTTTTGAGAGGGGGTTTGGGAGTACGATTGGTAACAGTCTGAGAAGGGTCTTGCTTTCTTCTATTGAAGGTAGTGCAATTACTTCGGTTCGAATTGAGGGTATTAAGCATGAGTTCGGTATTGTTCCGGGTGTTGTTGAGGATATAACGGATATTATTCTGAATATCAAAAATATTTATGTAAAGTTGCATTCTGACAAACCGAAAATGATCAAAATTGAAGCAACAAAAAAGGGGGAAGTGCAGGCAAAAGACATTATAACTGATGAAAGTGTTGAGATCATTAATGGGGATCTCCATCTTGCTACCCTTAATGAAAATACGAGATTTGCGGTTGAAATGGAGGTAAGAAACGGGAGAGGTTATAAAACTGCTGAGGAAGTTGCAGTTAGTAACCGTGAAATCGATGTTATTCCGATAGATGCGATATTTTCTCCAATTAGAAGAGCTCGTGTCTATACTGAAGAGACCAGGGTAGGCAGGAAGACAAATTACGATAGGTTGATAATTGAAATTTGGACTAACGGTTCTATTCTGCCGGAGATGGCTCTGGTTGAATCTACGAAAATTCTGAGAAAACATCTCAATCCGTTTATTCACTATTTTGAATTGGGGAGTGAACTACCGCAAACCGGAGAAAAATTACTTGAAAAAACTGATATTCCTGAGGAGGAGGAGATAACTGATGAAGGGATTGACCAAAAGATGTCTATCCCTGTATCAGAGCTAGACCTCTCAGTAAGGGCGGCAAATTGTCTTGAAATGGCTAACATTAAAACTATTGGGGAGATTGTTGGGAAACGGGAAGATGAGTTGCTAGAGTTGAAAAATTTTGGTAAAACGACCTTAAACGAGATTAAGAAAAAACTTACTCAGATAGGGTTGTCTTTTAAAATGATGGAAGATGCAAATCTGGTTGGAAAGGAAATGTCATATGAGACATAGGAAAAGAGAAAAACATCTCGGGAGGACATCGAGCCACAGAAAAGCGCTGAGACGTAATTTGACCATCAATCTTTTTATGTATGGGCGTATTGTAACGACAAAGGAGAAAGCAAAATTTGTTCGTCCCTTTGTAGAGAAAATCATTACCCTGGCGAAGAAAGGTATTGCTAAACGAGAAGATAGGCCCGTTTATACACACTATTATAGGCAAGTGTTATCTCGCTTAAATAACAAAGAGGTGCTTAGAAAGTTGTTTGGTGAAGGTAAATGGCGAGAAACGGGGGGGATCGCACAGAGATATATTGAGCGAAGTGGAGGTTATACAAGGATCCTGACGCTTTCTGGAAGTAGGATGGGTGTCTTGACTGGCAGCAGCATTGGAGATATTCCGGAACTGGAATATAAAATGGAAGGTTTGCAAAGAAAGCTTCGTCTGGTTGGAAACAGACTTGGAGATAATGCGAGTCAAGTGATTTTCGAGCTTGTAGAAGACGAGGGTGAAGAGGAAATGGAAGTACAACCAAAAGTGTCAGTTTCAAAAGAGAAGAAATAGGTTGAGAACAATTACCTGAGAATGATTAGAAATTTTAGCTGGTTAATAGAAGATGAAGTGGCTGGTATGGCAAAACCTTCATCTTCGATCGATGATTTCGAGTTTCTTAAGGATAATGGAGTGGAAGCGATTGTAACACTTTCAGAATCCCCACTCAACCAGAACCTTGTTGAGGAGTTCTGTTTTCAAGTAATCCACATACCTATAAGGGATTTTTCTACACCAAGTTTGGAACAGATCGAGGAGTTTGTTGCTTTTGCCAAAAGAGCGCGGGCCGATGAAAAAAAGATCGTCGTTCACTGTGATGCCGGGGTCGGCAGGACTGGTACAATGTTAGCATGTTATCTTGTGAGTAAAGGTTACAGTGCTGATGAGGCTATCGAAGAGGTGAGGACAAAAAGACCAGGCTCTATAGAAACGGTTGAACAGGAAGAGGTGGTTAATGAGTATGCAGGTCTCTGTGAGGGGATTTGAAATACTGTAGCTATCTGAGGTTAACGGGGCACTTCTGGCTGTTCATCTCATATTGCATAACTTATTCTCCGATAATTTTTACAAGTACTCTCTTTCTCCTCCTACCATCAAATTCTCCGTAGAATATCTGCTCCCAGGGCCCAAAATCTAATGTGCCATCGGTTATTGCCACAATCACCTCTCTGCCCATTACTTGTCGTTTGAGGTGTGCGTCACCATTATCTTCTCCGGTGTTGTTGTGGAAATATTGAGAAACAGGTTCATGAGGAGCGAGTTTTTCTAACCAGAGCTCATAGTCTTGGTGGAGTCCCGGTTCATCGTCATTGATGAAGACCGAAGCGGTTATGTGCATTGCGTTAACAAGTACAAAACCTTCGTGAATTCCGCTCTCTTTAAGGCAGTCCAAAACCTGTTCTGTAATGTTAATAAATCCTCTTCTGTTGGGAATCTGGAACCAAAGTTCCTTACGATAGCTTTTCATTCCTCAAATTCCTTTCAAAAATCGTTATATTGTAACGGATATTTCTGAGAGTTTACTTGTATCAATCTAAAATATTGTTTAAACTATCCCAAGTCAAGGAATTTGTAGTTTTCTGGATCAAACAGATTCTTGTCTCAAACTCATTTCTCCTTGATTTTAATGGTTTCCTGTACTACTATGACTTTGTAGAAGTGTACTCGGTTTCAACTGAAAGGATGAGCTAAGACAACCGGAAACACTAAGGGAACGTTACGTGAAATACGGTTGAGGACGGTTACTGTTGTATCTTGATGACCGTTTCTAGCTTGGTGAATTTTAAACCCTTGTTTTGTCTGGATCTATTATGAAAAAACTACTCTCTCTCTTGTTTTTATTTTTACTGTTTTTGTCCGGTTTAGAGTATCATCCAAGAGATGTTTTTGCTGAGACCACCATCGTCTATGCGAATAGAGGGTGGCAGAGAACTGATATCATATTGAGGGGCTCTTCTACTATGACATGGAAAGTGGATGGAGGTGATTATTGGAGCTTTAATCCAGAAATATTTCCGGATGGTCACAGTGCTGAGGGGTTAGAGGTTCCCGCTTTGCATAGTTATGCACTGCCGGGAGAAAATATAGGTATGCTTCTTGGGAGAGTGGGAGGTGGTAGGATTATATCAATGGGACAGTCTGGGTCAAGGTATGTTACCCCAAATGAGGGTGGAGAGTATCTGTATCTCACGATGAATGACGACTTGATTGGTTTGTATGCAAGCGGATATAAAGATAATATCGGTGAACTCATGGTCTCAATACAGCAGTCGTTTTTGGATTCAGTAAAAATAGATCTCTTATTTGTTGAGGGGTGCCTTGGTTACCAACAAACTCTAAAGTTTATTAAAGAGATTGTTGATGACAAAGGGATCGATGCTCACATAAACTTAATGGAGATTGAAACTGACAGAGATGCCGGTCGATTACACTTTGTAGGTTCTCCAACGGTGAGGGTTGGTGGAATGGATATTGAGAAGAATCTGGTCAGATCCAAAGAGTATGGGGTGAAGAATCGTCTGTATTATAGAGAGGGGAGGGCCTACTCCTACCCATCGAAGCCTATGATTGAAGATGCAATTCTCAAGCTTAAAGGGAAAAAAGAGAAAAGGTAAAAGGTTTAAATGTACTATGTGTTCCTATCTGTTTCGTTACTCTTGCACTGAATACTCCTAAAAGTTGTTTGACACACCTCACGAGGGTCTAAAAGAGCTTCTGCAGTTCATACTACGATGATAAATAGCTACGAATAGGAACAAAATGCACAGAAGAGTTGTTACTATTACTACTTGTAACAGTTACTAACTGTTTATGGAGAGGCAAAGACGCTGTTACACACTGGCAAAAAGTTGAAAAAGATATAATGGCCGTTACTCCAAGTAATAACCTCTCGACACCGTTATAATGAAATTGGTTTTTTTCAAATAGTCTTTTCTTAATATCAAAGAGATTCAAAAATTATTATTAAAAAAGGGGGTAGTTGCAAATATGAAAAAATATTTCTTTCTATTTTTTATTGTATCCGTTTGCGGGCTCATAAGCGTTGCTGGTAAGAGTTTTGCTGCAACAGATGCAGAGAAACTGGAAAAGCTTTCTCAAGAACTTGAAGAGTTAAATAGGTCTGCGGCGACTCTGGAGGAGTCTTTGGCACTCGTTGCGGAGTATGTTAAACCGTCAGTAGTCTCTCTGACTACGGTAAAGGTATTCAAACACCCGACAAGAGGTTTTCATGGTGAGAGACGCGAAAGAGACCCATTCCACGATTTTTTTGGCAAAGATTTTGATAGATACAAACAGAAGCCGCCTGAAAGAGAATTTAAGTCTCAAAGCCTCGGTTCCGGAGTGATCGTTAAAGTTGAGGGAGAAAATGGATATATTTTAACGAATAACCACGTTGTTGAGAACATGGAAGAGTTAAAGGTGAAGCTTGGAGATAAAAGAGAATACGATGCTGTCATCATTGGAACAGATCCGCAGACAGACTTAGCAGTGGTAAAGATTGAGGCTGAAAATTTGATTCCGGCAAAGATGGGTGACTCAGATAGTATGAAACCTGGACAGTGGGCGATAGCGATTGGTAATCCTTTTGGTTTTAGCCACACAGTGTCTGTTGGCGTAATAAGTGCGACCGGTAGGTCAGGGGTTGGGATAGCCCAGTATGAGGATTTTCTTCAGACCGATGCGGCTATCAATCCCGGAAATAGTGGAGGTCCTTTGGTGAATATTAAGGGTGAGGTTGTTGGGATAAATACGGCAATATTTACGCGAACTGGAGGATATCAGGGGATAGGATTTGCGATACCCGTGAATATGGCAAAGGCTGTCCTGAGAGACTTGATTAGCACGGGAAAGGTTACGCGTGGTTGGCTGGGTGTAGTAATTCAGAATCTCGATCCATCGCTCGCCAAGCAATTTGATGTTGATGTAACGGAAGGAGTCTTGATAGGAGATGTCCAGGACAATTCTCCGGCGAAAGATGGCGGGTTCAAACGGGGTGATATCGTGATCGAGTATGATAATAAAGAGATCGGAGATTTGAACCAGTTGCGAAACATGGTTGCTCAGACAGCGGTAGGTAAAGAGGTTGGGATTAAGGTTTTGCGGGATGGCAAAGAGAAAATGTTGACAGTCAAGATTGGAGAACAGCCTGCTGACATGTTTGCTGGCGGTCAATCATCTTTGGGTAAAGATCTTGGGTTAACAGTTCAAGATTTGACAGAGGCATTAGCTAAGAGTATGGGGTATGAAGGAGAGAGCGGCGTTCTTGTCTCATCTGTTGAGCCGGGAAGTGAAGCGGCTCAGCCGATATAAAAGAGGGGGATTTGATTAAAGAGGCTAATCGGGAAAAGGTTGCCAATGTTAAGGAGTTTACAGCAGCCCTAAAGAAAATTGAGAAGGGGGAGGACATCTTGTTCCTCGTACGCAGAGGTATGCATACGAGATTTGTAATAATCAAGAGTAAGTAAATAGATTAATAATCATAAGTTAGGAAACGATTGATTTTTCAAATATGTAAATGGTATCCGGTTGGGCGCTATAAAATAAGATGATTTCTGATACCATAAAATAGCTTGATAGAAAATCTGTTTACTATTATAATAGCAGTTCATTATTAATATAAGTGATGATTGCTACACCCGACCTTGATCTATAATACGCATGTCAGCTACGGCGTACCATTTTATCGGTCTGTTGTTTTGCCATGTTGATAAAAGGGAAATCTCTTGACGAAAACCCAAATTTTTATATAATTTAGCGGTTAAAAATCTTTTACGGGTAATAAGCTTTTCATGGTGAGAGGGGGTGGTGTTGGGCTCATAGAAGAAGGTATAAATATATTTTACTGTTGTTAGATAAAGATTTTAAATTGTAAGAAGGGAGAAAAGGATGTTAAGTAAGTCTAAATATTTGATTGTTGCAATTTTTGCTGCCGGTCTCGTTTTTTGTTTAAGCAATTTGGGTTCTGCATATGAAGAGAAACCTGCAAGTATCCAAGTAGTAGTATCAGGTCTGGGTGCACCGCTGGAAGGTGCCGAGGTGACTTGTGGTGAAGATTCTAGCTCTACCGGTAAAAACGGAGTTGCTACTTTTCAAGTTTCAAAGGGATTTTATGAACTTTCAGCTACCGGTCCACATGGTGGAGAAGCTAGCAGAACTGTTCGCGTAAGTCCTGGTGAAATAAAACAGGTAACATTTGAATTAGGTGCGGGAGCTCTCCACGCTTCTGGTGGTCACTAATTACAAAAAGTATCTATTATAGACTTCAGGGGAACCTTCCCCTGAAGTCTATAATTGTTCTCCTTTGAAAACCCACGTTTTACACCACTACACTTAATCTCTCCATTCCAACGCAATCCTACCAGTTCTGCATCTGTTAGAGAATTGCTGTCTGATTACATCTCGAATATTTTGTGCTAAAGGAACCAATTTTGCCCTTTTTAGTTCACTTTTCTCGTGTACAATTGATAGAGGCATTTTTTGTAGAAAATTATTTGTAAGAGTTGTTTTGATGGCTGGAAAACTGGATATCGAAACCGTTAAGGATGAAATTCGAAGAGTCAACGATGCTACCCTGAGATCAATTATAGATGTTTTGGCACTTAAGATATCGAAGAGTTCACACGATAGCGGTCCTGAAAATGACATTCAGACCGCAGAAGAGACGTTAGCGGAATATGTCTCGGAAAAGTTCAGTTGTATGGATGAGTTTCGTGAGAGTTTGTTGAATATTGACAAGGGGATAGAAGGAATTCAGGGTTTTGCGGAAACTGTTTATCAATACTTTGGTCGCAAAGACCATTTAAGTTTTCACTTGGTAAAGGATAGTATAAGTAGTAAAAAAGATATTAAATTGAAAACGATAACGGATTTGGTAGCATACAAAATTTCCCAAAGTGCAAATGACAAGGGTCCTGAAATGAATTTTATCACAGCACAAACGTTTGTTGCAGAATACATATCAAAGTTTTTTAAAAGCAGGAGAGAGCTTGAAACTAAGATCTCAAAATTGGGTAAAGATATGAAAGGGTTGGGGGTTTTTTCTGATACCGTATACGACTATTTCGTTAATGGTGAAGAATGAAGGCGATATTTGTCCATCTCTCTGGAAGCAAGAGAGGTAAAACGGAGTTTTTTACTGATACTGAGATTGTGATTGGCACAGACCCTTCATGCCTTGCAAGTTTCGAACCCTCTCTTGATAGGAATACTTCTCCACGACATGCAGAAATACGCTTTGAAAAATGTAACTATATCCTTAAGGATTTGGATAGCACGGGGGGTACGTTTGTTAATAACAGGCCAATCAAGGAGGTGGTGTTACAGGATAGTGATCTCCTTGAATTTGGTAACAATGGGCCAAGGGTACGTTTTCGGATTAAGGCTGAAGAGGGTGACGTGTGTAAACCCTTCAAGGAAATGTTAGCAGACTCTATGGACCTTGCAAGGGAACCTTATAAAGGGCGGAGGTTAACAACAGCCGCTCTCTTTTTTAAAACATTGTTGTATGAAACATACACCCAATCCTCTTTCAAGTTTAAGGTGTTTAGTTTTATTATCATTGCTATGATATTCGGAGGTATTGTTACTCTCTGTTATGACATATATTCGACGTTGACCGAGACAACAAAACGGGTAGAGGTGTTGGAGCTAAAGAGTACTGTTGCTGAGAAAATAATTAGAAATTTTAGTGGCGGCGTATGTCTTATTCAATGTTCCTTTTCTTTAATTGATGAATTAACTGGAGAACCATTAAAGTCTTGGAGTGACGGACAGTTGTTGACAACCGATTATACTGGAACCGGCTTTTTGGTTAGTAAAGATGGTATGGTATTAACGAATCACCATGTCGCCGAGCCGTGGTGGGGGAAGAGTGCTCAATTTGTTTCGATACGAAAAGGGTTTAAGCCAAGGTTTGAGGAGTTTAGGGCATTTTTCCCAAACGTGAAAGAGCCTTTTTCTCTGAAAATCGAGAGAGTATCTGAAGAGACGGATGTGGCGCTGCTCAGTTTTGATCCGAGGGGTATCGATATTCCGGTACTTGAGTTAGATGTTGGGCATGCAGAGGCAATTGAGGGCGAACCAGTTGTCTTGATTGGTTATCCTGCTGGACTGAGTGCACTTTTTGCTAAAACAGATCCGCAACTTGCAAAGGAAATTTCACAATTACCATTTATTGAGGCTGCAGAGGAGCTTTCAGTTAGAGAGTTGATAAGACCCATCACTACTCAAGGTCACATAAGTGATGTTTTAAAGGATCGGATTATTTATGACGCACAAACAACGGTTGGTGGTAGTGGTGGCCCTCTCTTTAACAATAAAGGTAAAGTGGTTGCAATAAATTATGGTATTTTTCGCGGTTTTGGAGGCGCAAACTTTGGGGTACCCATTAAACATGCCCTTACACTAATCGAAGATGAGAGACGTGAATAGCTTATTGCCTTACATACTGTTCCTCTTGTACGTTTTTATGAGAGAGGGGAAAGGCACCGTTGTGTTGTGTCATTTCACGAAGTGTTAAGAGATTATGGTTTGACCTGTTTAGGAGTAAAATTGATGAAAAAAGCTTGTTTTATGTTGTGGTCGGTTGTGTCTGTTATCTCTTGTGCAAGTATATCTGAAGCTGCACAAGTCGATTTTGGTTGGAGTGTACCAGATAATATCGTATTTACAAGGGATTCGGAAGATGAGAAGAGATACATTATTTGGTTTTATTCAATCAGAAATACCACAGATAATGAAATATTAGTTCCTGTTGAGACATTTTTAACAACTGATACTCAAAAAAATTATCCAGATAGGTTTATTGAGGAGGTTGTCTCAACGGTTACCGAAGAGGATGAAAAATATATGACTGCTCAGGAGATGAAAGGTCAATTTGGTCCAGGAGTTACCAAGAAAGGTGTTGCATTGTTTGAGGATGTTGATCCGTATGCCCAGAAAATAAATATCTTTGTAACAGGTTTGTCTCACTTTTTTTTCTGGAGATGGCGGATGGTTGATTATTCATACAAGATTACCTATAAAAAGTCGGGTAACAAATGGAGTTTGGTTGAACATGGATTTTCTAAGGACACATCACATAGGAATTATTCAGATTGGACGAATACTCTGGATAAGTAGAGTCTCTCAACTCCAAAGATAAACGGTGTATTGCTCTTTGGGAAGCTTCGTTTCGATAGGGTTTTGTTGCATCTGTTTTTATGAGTTTTCCCGCTTTAAATCCTATGGTTTGTAGTTTTTCACCAATTTCAGGGCCATACCTCTCTCTTTTTCTTAAAAGAGTACAACCTCTTCTCTGGCAATTTTAAGAGATGTCCATCATCGGGATATCGTTTCAATTGAGTCCATTCTCCACTTCTATCAGTTATTGTTTTGCCGAGGGAGTTAAAAAATAAGGAGAATGTGTTTTTGGTTATTTTTATAAATGACTATTTAGTTAACTCCGACGAATTTATACCAATTTTCTTTATAAGTTGTTTATAAAGTTGAATTAATTGATATTTCTATCTTGTATTAAAGTGTTTTTATTTTGATTATGATTTATTTGACATAACATTATACAAAATAAGGGAATAAAGTTATATTTATTCGGATTAAACTGAATAGTCATTTTTTTATATTGTGATCACAAGCTTATCTGTTCTAAAATATTGAGTATTCCTCATTCCTATTTCACTGAAGAAATAGGTGATTTTGTTGTGGTATCGTTAATATGAAATTTACAGAATTTATCAACAAGTCTCAAGAATTTAGTCGGTTACCTCTGTACATCATAAGTGGTTCTGAGTATTTTCTCAAGAGGATGGTCCTTGCGGAAATAAAAAAAATGTTCTTTATGAATGGAGGTGAAGAGCAGGGGTTGCTACTCTTTTATGGCAACGACCCCGGAAAGAGAAAAAGTGGTGATAGTTATGAGGGGTTGGGTTTAGATAGTGTCAATGGCGGTGCATCTTTTTCTGATATTTTTGAGGAGATTGGAACAGCTTCCATGTTTGGTGGCTACAAATTGGTAATTATTGAGAACGCCGATAATTTTTTGAACACAAACCAGCAGAATCTTCTGGAAATAGTGGAAGGATCATTTAATTCAAATAGCTTAGTTATGAATATTGAGTCTCTGGATAAGAGGAAAAAGATTGTAAAGGCTTTAAATGGTAATCAAGGTATTCATATTGAGTGCCAGAGACTTTATGATAGTCCCGCACCATGGGAAAGGAATAGGCCTAAGTACGACAGTGAGCTGACAAAGTGGATTGTTTTACAAGCGAAAGAGTACAAAAAGATGATGAGTCAAAAGAGCGCATTCTCTCTCATAGAAAAGACGGGAAATGAGTTGGCGATCATCGATAAGCAATTAGAGATATTATCACTTTATGTGGGTGATAGAGAGCAGATTACTGAAGAGGATATACAGACGGTATTGGGGGTGGGACAGAGGGAAAAGATCTACCATTTACTAGATGCTGTTGGTAAAAAAGACCTTGTCTCTGCTATGAAGATGGTACATCTCATGTTTGACTCGGGGATAGAAAACGAACGGAAGCATATCGTATTTGATCAAAAGGTAATTGCCATTACGATGATAAGTGCATTACACAAGAGGATGAAAGATTTGTGGAAAATCCTGAGGGTTCTCGACAAAGGTGGAGGAGAGTCTGATGTTTTGGAGAAAACATCTCAAAAGAGGGTATTTGTTAACAAGATGATAAGGCAGGCGAGAAATTTTGTTGAAGAGGAGATGGCTGAAAAGTGGAAATGGATGCTTGAAGCGGATTTATTGTGCAAAACAAGCAGCTTGGCTCCAGCGATTATAATAGAACAGTTAATTGTAAAATTGTGCAGATGAAAATTGTATGATTCTTGAAGAGTTGTGTTTCATGCGTAGATACTATGTGCCAGCCCTCTGAAAAAATCGCGATCTTTCCAAAGGGCTGGCACTATATCTTGTTTGCCATCTCTTAGTGTCCAAGATCCTTTAATTTGTCCGTAATATTCTCTTTCAGACCTTCCACTTTTTTACTGGCTTCATCGGGAACAAGTTCACGTAATTTCTCTTTGGCCTTCGTAATAATATCCTTGGCTTCCTGTGAATCGCTGTCGTGGTTAGTTAAGACATCCTGCGCTGCTGTTATAGATTCTTCGTACTCTCCTTTGTCAAACAATGCCTTGGCCTTTGCAATAAGCTCTTTTACTATTGATGATGTTTTCTCTTTCAATGAATCTATTTTGGAGCTTTCCTCCTCTACTGTTTGGTCCACCTTGCTTTCTGCTTCATCACCGTGCTCAGAAATAGCTTCTTCCTTCCCTTTGTCAAAAACATCTTTGACCTTGTCAACTTGTTCACCAATGACCGAAGACGTCTTCTCTTTTATTTTCTCTGCTTCAGATTTGACTTTTTCTATCATTCCACTACCCTTGGTTTCGGTTTCATCTGACTTCTTCTCTACAGATTCCTCTATCTCGGAAGCTTTTTCTCTTGTCCCTTCCATAATTTTACTTTCGTCGCTAACTTTCTCGGTAGGACGCTCTTGATCTTGTCCACATCCAACTATAAATAAACATAAGGCCAATAGGTACACACAATAATTCTTTGAAAATACCATTTTTTTCTCCTCTCTCAATTTTTAGCGTAAAAAAATATAATGATGAGATGTCTGACTGATAAATTAATAAAATAGCAAAGTAAAAATGTACTTTACTTGAGAGTACGAACAGGTCGAACGTAACGTGAACCTATTCGTCTCCAAAAGACACAACCACAGCCGTAATGTACAAGCCAGGCTCCGCCAGTAACATAACTGTCACCAGTCCAAATCCATATCTGTTTTTTGTCAAAAACAGGATCAATAAATAGGTCTCCATTCATCTGCTTAGATTCCAAGAGAGATGCCGCTTCTTCCATAGTGGGTAATCTCCAATCGTTGTATCCAGCATAGCCTCGTATATTGAGATTCCTGACCCATACCTTTGAGTTTTCCCAATTGAGACACTTTTTGGAACCTGACTGGTGCCACATGAGACCCGTGGCATGATCGATGACAAAGCTATCACCATTAATACTTTTTGGTTCGTAATCATTGGCAAAATCACCGCTCATATTGTCGAATTTGTCATAGAAATTGTATTTTTTCACCATAGAATCATCAGCAAAAATGCCGCAAGTGGAACGTAATCTTACCTGCTGTTCACCTTTCTCATCAGCTTGTGCCAGAGAGGTGAGCAAGGTGATAAGAAAAGGGATTATGAGGAGTCCAACAGTTCGTTCTCTCAACGTGTGAAAAACTGGTAGATGGTTCATGGTTTTGTGAGTTTGGGTAGAAAGAAAAAAGAGTCAAATAGATAAAAATATAGTATAATCTTTGCTTGCGCACCTCAGCCGCCTATGGCAGAATAACAGATGAATATCCCTAAAATCAAGTATAAAAAACGTAAATAACATATCTGATAAGTATGTTTCCTCTCATGTTGAAAAGCTTTTTTATCTTTCTTTGTCTCAATTTGTTGTTTTTCGGTCTTTCTCAGCGAGCAGTTAGGGCTCAGGGGATTGGTGAGCAAAGGCGAGAAATTGCCATTGTGAAAGGCCTCATAGTGAACGACAACAATAATTTTAGATCCATTGTCTACAAAGATGAAAAAAGAGGTGTGACAGATATGCGGAAACTCTTACAATCTTCAAGAGTAGAAGAGTGTTGGATATATTTACCTGAAAAAGAGAAATGGGTTGAAATAGGTAGGGGTGAAGCACCTGAGAAAAAATTAGATAATCGCTATGTTACGAAAGTGAGTCTTGATGTTCGTTTCATGGAAGAGTTATTGGATAATAATAGTTTCCTTGTTGTGTATCATATCCATCCTACCTATACTCTTTTTTTGAAGGATAAAATGGAGGAACGGAGAGAAAATGACATCTCGATAAAAGCAAATGAGAGGGAAAAAGAGAGAGTTCTGTATTTGATGAGAAGGACCTTTCCCTCCGAACAGGATTTGAGGAATATGATAGAAAATACCATGGTCTTTTATGAAAAAAATCCTCTGGGTGAGATCACATTTAAGATATGTTCACATTATGGGATTACAGAGTACAAATTGACAGAGAAGGGGAAACAGTATTTTGTAAGTGATGACTATTTTGGGACCATGAAAAAAATAATTTTGACGTGTCGCCAAATTCAAAACGATATGATCGTAGCTAGTGATATGTGTGAACAACAGATTAGAAAGACTATAAATCTTTTTTATAGGACCAAAATGCACTCTAAACAAAAGAGACGAAATCCATCAAGGGTAAAGAGAGACTTTGGTTTCCAGATAGAGGGTGCTATAGAATCAATGAGTAATGAGTATATGAAGATCATTTTTGTTCCCCACTGAGGGTTGTAAAGGTGCGGAGGAGGGAATAACTGGGTGTTCTTGTCTGATTATATAACTCACTCTTCTTTGCTCGATAGCTAGTATCTTAACTATATGGTCTGCTTTTAGCAACTCTTAAGGCGCTTAGAGCGCGAAAGTTATAAACATGTTGA
The DNA here is from genome assembly GCA_965222815.1 of Candidatus Scalinduaceae bacterium. Lineage (GTDB taxonomy): Bacteria > Planctomycetota > Brocadiia > Brocadiales > Scalinduaceae > SCAELEC01. Next base: position 1,674,003 of record CBDCUS010000013.1, on the reverse strand, counting down.
CGTTGTTCTGTAAGTTGATTAAGTTTGATGAGTTAAAATTCGAAAAATTTTGATTTTTCGACCGAACAAAACAAGAGGCTTAGTAATCTAAGTTGAGGATTGTATGATTGAGAAAAGTCTAAATTTCATGTGAAATCTGGTTCTGAAAACCGTAAAACAATTTGTGATGGGTATAACAGAATTCTTGGCATGCGCAAAGTTAAAAATCGTCCAGATACTCCGGCTCTTTACTGCTGTACAGGATGCGAATCATCTCTTTCTTCTCTTTGGAAGTTTGATAACGAGTGTCAATAACAGATTTTAAAGACAAAGCGATTTCTGACTTATCTGTTTCCCATATCGATTCATAACTTAAGGTGCCGGGGTCAGAAGGAAGCTCGGTGAGTTTTTCAAATCTCTCGTCTTTCCAACTCTTATTTTCTGAGACTGGAGGGCCATATTTCCGTGACAAAATACCCCTCAGTTTATCATATGCATTAACGTAAGCCTTCTTGCTTTCATACTCCTTTCTAAAAGAGTATTCAGATCCTACAAGGCTATCGTTAAGGAAGAAGTAGCTGGTTTGAACGTCCATTTCAGCAACTTTTTGGATATATATGATCACTTCATCTGCCAAGATACTCGTGTAGTTAGCGTCAATCTTTCTGATGCCCTGAAACCCTTTTGATTCGCTGGCTTTGACCTCCTGTTTTGTCATTCCCCATGTTGTTTTCCGAAAATCAAATGGATAAGTTTTTTGCCCACTTGCAAGGCAAACAGAATGGGATAAAAAAAGCGCACCGGAGAAAAAAATGATATAAATAAGAGGAAGAGGATGAGTTTTCATGCTATACCATTTCCTTTCTATTAAGGGCAGAAAATTTTTTACGAGTATTAAATGAAGCATAAATCCTTTGTCAAACACATTTCATTCTTAGGTTATTCTGTGAAAGGTTCCGGATAAAGCTTACAGGTGTAAAGGATAAGAGAAACGGATAGTATGTTTTGTGTAGTAACTATTTTGAATACGGGACGGGCTTAGAGTTATAAAAAATAGTAAGCCCGCCCTCCCGGAGTACTCTAATAAGAGAGCAGGGATGGTAACTGCTCTGGTCCTCTCAATGAGGCAACATAAATCGCTTGAATTTTAAAAAAAGTCACACTAAGAACAGATGGTGTTTATTACTGCGTGAAAAAGAGAATCAAGAAAAGATAATTTTGAGCTATCGAAAGCATCTTGACCATTATGTTCATTGGAACTTCTAAGAAGACCATAATAATTGTGAACACTCTTTAACTAATAGAGACCTCTTTTTCAGATGGGACAGTTACTGCACTGCTCTTATACCAATCCTGGTAATAATCCCCAGAATCATAGAGTTTGTGAAGATTTTCTAATACCTGCTCAAATACCTGCTGCCAATCAGACCCCACTCTAAAACCAAACATTGCATTCCGTTTTCCATGCATTGTGCTACCTATGGTTTTTGCCGATTTTCTAAATCGCAGTCTCAGATTATCACCGGCATAAAGATTATCATACATATACTGCATACCATCAATAAAGTTTTCCAAAGTCATATCTACAAAACGGTGAACGACGTGTGCAGTATCATAATATTTCCAATCTTCAGGGTAATTTTTGCGAAAAATCCTTTTTTCCGAATCAAGTCTATGGTAGAGCGCTGTTTGGGGGAATGGGCAATTGATACCAAAGGTAAGGACATCAATATTGTTTTCGAGGACAAACTCTGTCATTTTTTTGAATGAATCTTTATTGTCTCCGTCGGCCCCCAATACTATTGATCCCCAAACAATAAGGCCGTGATCATGGATCTTTTGAATACAATCGTAATAGCTGTCTGTTCCCAGCCTGAGATTGACCTTTTTATTCATCTTCTCAAGAACTGCCTCATTGGTCGATTCTATTCCGCAAAGAAATCCAAAATTCCCACTCTTCGCCATTAGATCTAAAGCCTCAGCATCCTGTGAAATATTAAGAGCCGTAAACCCAAGCCAATCCTTTTTTATACCCCTCTCAAGCATTCCTCGCCAGAGATCCTTTGCTCTATTAGCAGAGTTTTTACTATGGCCATAGAAATTGTCCTCAGCAAACATTAAACCCCTGTAATCGGTGGCTTCCATCTCATCCAAGACATCTTCATAAGGTCTTTCACGGTATTTTTTTCCCTGAAAGGTTGGGACACTACAAAAATCGCAGTAGTTTGGACATCCTTTGGTGGTCACAATGGAAGAGAACTTATAATCATATTTTTTCTTCATCAGCTCTCTATTTGGAAATACGTGTTTCATTTCTGATAAGCCGGGTAGTCCTCCATTGTAGACTTTTTTGAGCTCTCCATTTTCGAAGTCTTTGATCACTTGTGGCCAGAGGGCTTCTGCTTCACCAGTAAAAATGGCATCAACATATTGGGCCGATTCATTGGGCATAACAGATGCGTGAATTCCACCCATGATTACGGTCATGCCCCGGTTTCTACAGGCTTCAGCAATTTTATAAGCCCTTGCTACTTGGTAGGTGACAGAGGTGATGCATACCAAGTCAACTGGCTCGAACGTTATTTCTTCGTTTTCGTCAATAGCCAATTCCATATTTTCATCGATAACGTCAAACTCCCAGTCTCCAGGTGTCAAAGCAGCAATGTAAGCCAGATTTAAAGGCATTTGTACGATAACGGAAATACTCTCTTCACCATGTCTTCCTGGTGGATGTGGGTTGATAAGCATCATTTTTCTCATTTTCATGTCCTCCTAATTAGTGCTTGAACGGAAACCATGTGGTTGGGTTAAAACTGCCCAGATACTAGGTACGCTGATTTCGTAACCGCAACGTACCCAAGTACGTGAGGATTACGGAATTGTTACAGCAACGCAGTAGATGGATAGTTTTAGTCCAACCACTAATTATTTAAAATCATATTAGCCACCCTCCACCCAGAGGAGACAACGGCACAAATCCCCGGTCCAGGATTAGTCCAGTGCCCTGCTAGAAAAAGATTCTTGAAAGGTGTTGTGTGCTGAAGCCTATTCGACCAAGTTTGGTCAACCGTGACTGCCCAACCATAGGCAGCGCCCTGTGCATTGAGGGTATAGCGTTTTAAAGTCTTGGGTGTGCCTGTTTCGATTACATCGATGTGGTTCTGAATATCTGGAACAAGAGATTTCAGATATTCCATCGTATGTTTTTTCATCTTTTCCTTAAAAGTGTCAAAGTTCTCTATTTCCTCAAAACGCTCTTGTAAAGAGACTACAACCGTAATTATCTGTTTGCCGTTGGGTGCAAGGGTTTTATCAACTTTTGTTGGTACCGATACATAAAACCACTCACTATCAGAAAAGTTCATGTCTCTCGATGTATGATAGAAACCTCTTTTTAAACCGTTTAAATCAATTTTATTGTCGAGGCCCAGATATAATAAGAAAAAAGAGACGCTTTCCTTCATGGATCTTATTTTCTGAATGTACAATTCGTCAATCTTTTGATTATCAATTAATGTAAAGAACGTTTGAGCCGGATCTATATTTGAAACGAACATGTCAGAGTAAAATTGTTCCCCACGGTCCGTTATAACTCCTTTTATATGCATATCTTTCGACCGCAACTTCTCGGCTTTAGAAGATAACATAATCTGACCACCATAGTCAATAAATTTTTGAGCAATTGAGTCGGAGAAATTTTGGGTACTTCCAAGTGGATAAAAGGCCCCATCTTTCAGATAGTTAACCAACATCTGGCACATACCAATAGCAGAGGCCTCATGAGGGGGGGACCCGATGTAGCCCCACTGTGCTGACAATACCATTTTGAGACGCTCATCAGTAAAAAATATGTCTAACATCTCACGGTACGTCAGTTCTTTGTATTTTGTCAATATTTCACTCTCCTTCGTACGAACTGTTGACCGATACAAGCCTACAAAATCTTTGAAGAAAGCTGAAATGTTGTCGCTTTCAGAGGAGAAAGTATTTTTGAGCAATGTTATGTAATCATCAAGATCTGCAGGTACATCAATCGAAAAGGTTGGGAAGTTTAAGCTATCCATAGGGTCGAGTTGTTTAAACGCAATGTCTATCCCAAGTTCTTTGAAACAGCGGCCAACGATACTCCATGTCCCGCATCCTCCGATATGGTGAACTGCGGCATCGAAAGTAAACCCTTTTCTTTTAAAAGAGGTGCAGTAGCCTCCCGGAAGGCTATGCTGTTCAATGATCAGTGTCTTTTTCCCATTTTTTGCCAGAAAGGTGCCACAGATTAATCCGGCGATTCCCGCACCGAGAATGATTACATCGTATTTAGATTCTTTCACAATCATCTGAATTACCAGTAGTAGTTTTGCTTATCGAGTGAAACCGCTCTTATAATTTGTGAACAGATGGAATTGTAGTGGTACAAAGTGAATTTCAATGGCACTCTCAACAATTAATTTGAATACTTTGATATGATGATAGATGAAATGTTACCGGTATCAGAAAATGCGTTGATCAGGACATTGTTTACCTCTACTCCTCTATTTTTGTTTGGAACGTAATCCAAGTCGCAGGTGTTGTCCTTTTCGTGATAATTTATCGTAGGGGGGATAGTGCTATTGTTGATGGCCATGATACTTGCAATACACTGCATAGCTCCAGATGCGTCCAGGCATTCACCAGTCATAGACTTGATTGCACTTATTGGAATCTGTTGAGCAAAATCTCCAAAGTAATCTTTGATAACTTTGGTTTCCATCATATCTCCTGTTTTGCTGGAATTAGCACATGCAGAAATAGAGGATATATCTTCACTTTTAAGTTTAGCTTCTCTCATAGCCAAAGATATACATCTTACACCCTCTTCAGTATGAAGTACTTCATGGTCACTTTTCTTTGGATTAAAGGTATTTCCATACCCCTTTATTTCAGCATAAATGTTCGCATCTCTTTTTTGTGCGTCTTCAAGCCTCTCTATAATAAGCAAAGCTGCAGATTCTCCTAAGATAAAACCGTTTCTCCTCTTATCAAAAGGGGCAGAAATTTCAAGCGACTCTCCTTTGCTAGCAGAGAGGATACCTGATCTATATGCTCCCCAAAAAATGTCAGGTGCTAATCCGTAGACACCACCTGCTAATACCGCTTTCACTCGATTCAGCCGTAAGAAGTCTGAGGCGTAAATTATCGCATCCAGTCCACTTGTGACACCGGTTGATATGGTCGAGTTAAGACCAGTTGCCTTACAAAATATTGAAGCCCTACTTGCAGGGGCGTTTAAGACAGTATTGGGGAACTCCATGGGGTTTACAAAATTTGGTCCCTCTTTCAACGCTTCCAGATCAAATGAACTGATACTATCAATGCTGCCGTAGGTTGACCCTATCACTATCCCCAAGTCCTCTTCTCTGTAAGTTTCATGGGTTATTTTGGCATCGTTCATGACCAATTTTGCAGCCGAAGAGGCCAAGAGTGAAGTTCTGTCGATATGCCTGATGCCCTTTTTGCCTAAGAATTCCCTTGCATCAAATTCTGAAATCTCTCCAGCCTTTTTGCTGTTATATTGGGAGACATCAAAGAGGGTTATATCCTTTATTCCAGAAACGCCGTTTTTTAAATTATTCCAAAAATCGTCTCTGTTTAATCCCAGTGGGGATAAAATACTGATTCCCGTTATTACCAAGCGTGTACTCATCGTTATCGTCAATCAATCAGAAAAATATTTCTCAAAAACAAAAAAGCAAGAGCTTTATCGTACAATGTATTTTACACCAAGTATCAAATTTGCAAAATGGGTTCTGTGATTCTCTCTTCAGGTAAAGATCCATAGAGTGGGTATTTTACCCTGAATATTTTTTTAACACGAGGCAGCTATTATTACCACCAAAGGCATATGCATTGTTTAATGCGATGGTAATTTCCATTTCCCGTTTCACATTTGGTACAAAATCTAAATCACATTCAGGGTCCATGGTCTCATAGTTTATCGTAGGTGGTACCACATCACCTTTTATAGCCAGGGCGCATGCAATGGCCTCTATAGCGCTGGCTGCTCCCATAGTATGTCCCAACATCGATTTAATGGAACTTATCGCCAGGTGCTTTGCATGTTTTTCAAAGACCTTTTTAATCGATATCGTCTCGGCTTTATCATTTGCCTGAGTTCCCGTACCATGGGCGCTTATATATTGCACATCTTCAGGTTTAATATGTGCATCTTTTAATGCCTTCTCCATCGCAGAGACAACACCGTTACCATCAGGGTGTGGGATGGTGATGTGATATCCGTCGCAACTGAGACCGTAGCCTAAGATTTCTGCGTAGATGTTTGCGTTCCTAGCGAGAGCGTCGTCTAAAGACTCCAACACAAGCATTCCTGCACCTTCACCAATTAACATACCCTTCCTATTCTTATCAAAAGGTTGACAGATTTCTGGTGCAATAGCATTCAGCCTACCAAATCCAACATACGCAACTTTAGAAAAGGGGTCGGAACCACCCGCCAACATGATCCTTGCTCTCCCCAATTTTATTAAATCGCATGCATAACCTATTGCGTAATTTCCTGCTGCGCAGGCGGTTGGAATCATAGTAGTTGGGCCCTTGAAACCAAACTCGATAGATATGTTCGAAGGTATATTGATACAGGGGTGGCTTAAGAATAGATATGGGTCTACACTATCATCACCGTTTTCATGTCTTAAAAGATTGACTCTCTCAAGGATCTGGATCTCACCTGCGGTTGTGCCAATAGAGACCCCTATGGTTTCAGGGTCAATGTCCTTAATATTTAGTTTTGAGTCATCTAAGGCGAGTTTGGTGGCAGCGATGGCGAACTGCGACCCTTTGCCAATTTTGCGGTTTGAACCATTGCTTACATAGTCTTCATAGTTGAAATCTTTGACTTCGCAACCTCGATGAACCTTGAAAATTGATGTATCAAAGGACTTGACTTCGGATACTCCCGATTCTCCAGCAATCAAAGCATCCCAAAATACATCTTTGCCACATCCTATTGGGGAGATTGTCCCTACACCAGTTATTACAATTCTTTTGTCCATAAGACATCTAGTTCTTCGTTTACAAATTCATGATAATTAGATCGGTACAAATAAGAACACCTTTTTGCACGTATTTCAGGATTCAGAGTTGTTTGTTGCTCGCTTAGGTAATGATTGTCCTGTAATATCATCCATATGAACCAGAATGTTAAAGTATTAACGAATCTTTATCTGCGACCCCAAAACTCAATGTTGCCTTCGTAACTATCTTTTCTCCCACTTTAGCAACTCCTTTCACTATTGCAGCAGAAGAGACTATCTTCTCGCTATTAACTTCTAATACAAGCTGATCTCCAGGGAATACAGGTTTGGAAAAACGAACATTGGCTGAGGCCAAAAGAAACACCTTGTCTTTCTCTTTGTCTGTAATAAAGCTCTTCTGGAAGAGGATTATTGAGGCTTGCGCCAGGGCTTCTATTATGAGAACTCCCGGCATAATGGCAAAACCAGGAAAGTGTCCGGCAAAAAACGCTTCATTGCCCGAAATATTTTTCAAACAGACAATTTTGCTCTCTTTTTGGAATTCAAGTACCTTGTCGATAAATAGGAACGGGAATTTTTGAGGAACTAACTCCTTCACTTCCTCAAAGCTCAACATTGTCTGCTGCCTTTCGTCTTAAAAAATATCATCTGTTTGAATCAATGGATTTTGAGTGTAACCAAACACTCTAAAAAGGTATAGCTCGTCTCTCCTATATGATTTGTTTCGTAAAACGCGGTAGAGGTGAACGTTTTAATACCCACACTTATAGTGAGTTTATTGTGTCTCTAAAAAATAAGCTATCAGCTTCCCTCAATTGTTGATTTTGTCATCTCAATTGTGGCATTAAGCGAGGTTATGTCAACTAGCTTTTCTTCGGGGATCTGAATTTTGAATTTTTTCTCGATAAGTGCTAAAATTTCTAATGCTAACAGAGAATCTATTTCTAAATCCTTAAAAAAATCAGCATCCCTTTTCTCCCATATTTCGCTCTCGTCAAGCTCGGTAACTTCAGCTACGATTGACGTAACCTCTTTTTCTATATTAACATCAGCCAATATCATACCTCCTTACAAAACAACAATCTTGGAAATTTATAATAAAACAGAATTATCTTTCAAATCGATACATTAGATATGGATAAATGTTGTTACGAGATTCGTAAATGTTCCAACTACACCAGATGTTAAATTCTAAATTTGGGTTTCAAAATGCAAAGAAAATTTGATGGAAAAAATAACAAACTTACTGCGAGATGTCAATAACAATCTTAATAAGGAGTAACAATTTTACCGTTTATCTACTTAAATTATAGAAGTGTGGTGAAGTTTTGCTTGCTCTTATCTATTACAATATTTCCCTATCTTTTCGGTAACGTAAGACAGTAGAACTGAAAAAACTATCGGCATTGATACCACAAGGAGACAACGATTACAGGTTCGTTCCAGAAAAACTCTGTTGGAACAAATTGACCGAATTCGTCAAAAGGAAGTCTAATGTCTCTCATCTCTTTCTCCTTCATACCACCTATGCCTCGATTAATGATAGGTATCTTAGTTAATGTGTACACCTTTGTTTGCGGTGTCAATTTTTCTATAGGATCTAGATCTGTAAAGTATTCCATCAATTTCTCTATTTCGTGGTTCCTCCGTATCGAAACAAACACAATAATTGCCCCTTTTCCCACGTCTTTACCGACGGGCAACCATTTCTTCATTGGAGGTACAAAATAGGTCAAATTTGGGGTTAAGGGGTTTGTTTGAGCACTGAACTTTCTGCGAGGAAAAAGCGGGTAAATTATACCTGTAGCCTTCACTCTGAAAAGGTAGAGAAAACACTTTTTTCGTGGTGTGAATGCAATTTTAATAGTATCCCTCGTTCGCAGGGTATCACCGCTATTAATTTTTACAGCTAACATCTTATTGTCTACAACCTTCATCTTTAAAACGTTAAATTCCAAAAAGCTTCTCTCCTCTTCTGGAACATTTGGTCCTGTGGCATCGAGAAAAACCCCAAAGAGCTCTTTAACTTTTGCAGCATAAGTACTTCCATAGTTTTGATCTATTTTTTTGATAAATGGCTTCAATGCAGAAGTAGTGAAACGTCCGGCCGGGTTATCAGATGCTTCCGCAAAATACCGAAGGGGAGTGATTCCGAACAGATACAACATTACAATAGCCAAGAGATATGTGGGAAATCGGTGAACTCGCCTGCTAAACATTTTTTCTTCTCTGTTTCGAAAAGCCCTTGCCCAGTCTTTTTGATTTTCTTGTTGCAGCCTCAACTGCATCTATGAGCGCATTTCTTATACCGTTTTTTTCTAATGTATGCACCCCCTCTATTGTCGTTCCACCAGGAGAGGTGACAAACTCCTTGAGTTCCGCTGTATGCATGCCCGATTCGATGACCATTTTTGCTGCGCCAAAAACCGTTTGTGCTGCGAGAGTAGTTGAAGTCGCCCTTGGCAAGCCCATCTTTACCCCTCCATCTGATAGCGCTTCAATAACTATATAGATGAAAGCAGGTCCGCTACCACTCAGACCGGTAACGGCGTCAAGGAGGTGCTCTTCCACGAGGTACCCTTTGCCAACAGTATTGAGGACTTCATGGACGAACGTTCTGTCATCTTCTGTTGCATGTTTTCCTAATGAGTAAGCGGCGGCAGTGGCACCTACAAGACATGGAGTGTTTGGCATTATCCGGACAATCCGGCACTCTGAATTTAATTGTGATTCTATGAAACTTATTGGTATCCCGGCTGCGATAGAGACAACAAGGTGCCTTGGTGTGATCACCTCCTTTAATTCTTGAAGGATCTTTTCTATTATATTGGGTTTTATAGCTAAAAAAAGGACATCAGTGCTGGCTGCTATTTTTCTGTTTTCCTGGGTTGTTTTTATCCCCGTTGCTTTTTCCAATATCTGACATCGATCTAAGTCGGTATCACTGGCCACAATCCTCTCAGGGGTAGAAAACTGTGCACTTAGAATACCCCTTATGAATGCCTCTCCCATCTTTCCGCAGCCAATAAAGCCGATTCTCTTTTTATGCATCTCCTCTTTCCGTTAGTTTATGGTGTAAATATTACAAATAAATAATGTATGTAAGAAAATATAAAGGGGTTTCCCCTTGATTTGTCGGAGATATTTACCTATTTTATACTATCTCAAAGCTAGCCGGATTGTACTGTGGTCTGATAGGTGTGTCAATTGTTTAATTGATTATGAGGGTTACATTTTTTAGATGGATACCGCTTCTCTATTTTAAAGTATTTCATAGGGTGAGGTTTTATGGATGTGAAAATATTCCCGATTCAGGACCGGTTATTATTGCACCAAATCATGTTAGTTTTTATGATCCGATAGTCGTTGGTATTGGTATAAAAAGGGACCTAAAATATATGGCATGGGAAAGACTCTTTTCTATCCCTATACTCAGTAGAGTAATACGTTTTTTCGGTGCCTTTCCTGTAAGTTTAACAAGGTTGGATAAGGGTGCATACGTGAATGCACTGAAATTGCTGAATGAGGGGTGTTCAATAGTGATCTTTCCGGAGGGGAGAAGGAGTGCTGATGGGAAGATGAAAGATTGTAAACTTGGACTTGCCCGTATCGCTTTTAAAACGGAAGCACAAATTGTTCCGGTTACAATTGTTGGTGCTTATGAGGCGTGGCCAAGGCAGAGAAAACTACCTCGCCCAAGACAGATTCGCATCTATTATCATAGTCCTATTACAATGAGAAGAGGTGAATTTGAGGATCTGAAAGCAAGAAATGAATTTTTAACTAAAGTGACAAGCGAGGTAGTGGAGGTAATTAATAGCAAGTTGCCAAGGTGAAAAGAGTGTAAAACAGAGTGATTCAATGATGAGTAAACGAAAGGGCAAGTTGAAGGTTGCCGCAGTTCAATTTTGTGGCAATGAAGATAAAAATGAGAATCTAAGGTTAATTAGCCAGTTTGTTAACCGTGCGGTTGAAAAAGAGGTGGATATTGTTGTGTTGCCAGAAGTCTGTAACTGCTGCGGACGAACCGAAGTTATGGTAGAAAATGCAGAGAGGATACCGGGTTACACCACAAATTTTATTTCGGATATCGCAAAGAGGAGTGGGGTTTCTATCGTATGTGGAAGTATGTTTGAAAAGGCTGAAAAAAATAAGGTCTTTAACACTTCGGTGGTAGTCGGTAGGGATGGAGGAGTTTTAGCCAAATATAGAAAGATCCATCTTTTTGATGTTGATATTTCAGGCAGGATAAGATATAAAGAATCTGATCATGTGATTGCAGGCAACGAGATTGTTTCCGTAAACATTGATGGTTTTGATGCTGGTTTGGTTATCTGTTACGATTTGCGTTTCTGTGAAATTTTTCAAATTTTAGCCTTGAGAGGAGCGAAGATAATCTTTCTTCCAGCAGCGTTTACTTTCGCTACGGGAAAATTTCATTGGGAACCGTTAATTAAAGCGCGCGCTATTGAAAATCAGGTTTTTATCGTTGCTGCTAATCAGATCGGAACAAGCCCAAACAATATTACCTGTTACGGTAAGAGCATGATAGTTGATCCCTGGGGGAGGGTACTCGCTGAAGCGGGGGACGATGAAAATATTATTTATGCCGAGATCGATCTTAACGTATTGGATACGGTGAGGAGAGAAATCCCAGTGTTTAATCATAGGCGTACTGATTTATATTGAATTTGGAGATTGTGATGAGATTAGTATACGTGGATAATAATGCTACAACTCAAGTTGATGATAGTGTCCTTGAAGAGATGTTACCATATTTTAAGGAATTTTATGGGAATCCTTCAAGTTTGCATACATTCGGGAGACAAGTTGCAGGTAAAATTGATACTGCCAGGGAAAGGGTTGCCAATCTTTTAGGTGCTGATTCATCAGAAATTGTATTCACAAGTTGTGGGACTGAAAGCAATAATAACGCAATACACTCATCCTTAGAGGCAAATCCTCAAAAAAGACATGTCGTTACCACCAAAGTGGAACATCCTGCTGTCTTGAATTTATGCAGATATTTTGGGAAAAATGGTTATGAAGTTACAGAACTGAGCGTAGATGAAGATGGAATGCTTGATCTGGATGAGTTGAGGGGGGCTATACGAGAAAATACCGCTATCGTTTCCATAATGCATGCAAACAATGAAACGGGTATTATTCTTCCTATTGAGGAGATTGGTAAAATAGTGAAAGAAAAAGGGGTGCTCTTCCACTGTGATGCTGTCCAAGCAATTGGTAAATTGCCGGTCAATCTAAGAGAGAGTCATATTGATCTGTTGTCGCTTTCCGGTCACAAGCTGCATGCACCAAAAGGTATTGGGGTTCTCTATATTAGAAAAGGGGTAAGGGTCAACCCTCTCATCATTGGTGGACATCAAGAGAGCAATAGGCGAAGTGGTACTGAAAACGTGCCATCTATCATAGGTTTGGGGAAGGCGTGTGAATTGGCCAAATTATCCATAGAGGAGTATTCAAACCGGGTAAAGGGTCTCAGGGATAAGTTGGAGAAAGGTATTAAAGAGACTATTGCAAAGGTATACATAAACGGAGAAAAGAGTAACCGATTGCCCAACACAAGTAATATTGCCTTTGAATATGTTGAAGGGGAAGCTATCCTGTTATTGCTAGACATGGTGGGAATCGCAGCCTCATCTGGTTCAGCTTGTACTACGGGCTCAACGGAACCGTCTCATGTTTTGCAAGCAATGGGCACCCCAGCCTATCGGAGCAGAGGTGCAATTAGGTTTAGCCTGAGTAGATATAGCACAGATGATGAAATTAATTATATCCTTGAGAAACTACCCCCTATAATTAAGAAATTACAAGATCTTTCACCGATTTTTGATGATTCTCTGGGATAGGGATTATTTGGTGTTTGTTTTACTGAGTTGTTCGGTTGTAGGGGCACGGTGCCTCGTGCCCCTACGATTTTCGGGGGGAAGAATTTGGCGTAGGTTTTGCTATCTTTTTTTCACGATCACAAATTGAGTGAGCTTGCCTCTTCGAATTAGGAACAGGATATTATCATCTTTGTCGGTTTCATTCAAAGCCTTATTAAACCCTGCAACATCCTCGATCTTTTTCCTGTCAACCTCTTTAATCAAGTCTCCCTCTTTGATGTCCGCTTGAGCAGCCGGGCTGCCGTGTTCAATTGATGAAACCAGAACACCACTTTCACCCACATAACCTAAACTACCCGCTAACTCTTTTGTGAGCTCCTGCACGGCCATTCCCAACTCTTTTCCCGCAGACGAAGGTTGACCTATAGCATAGAGATCTGCTGGTTGTTCACCAATCGTAACGGTTAAAACTTTTTCTTTACCTCCTCTTAATACTCTGACTTCAGTCTTTTTGTCGACCTTGGTCTGGGCGACAACATTTCGTAAGTGATTGAGATCGGTTATTTTTTTATTGTCAAACCCGATGATGATATCACCCCGTTTTATGCCAGCCTGTTGTGCGGGAGAGTCTTTTTGTACATCACTAACGAGGACACCTTCTGTCACATCTACATTAAATTGCTTTGCAAGTGCGGTGTCAAGCTCTTGAATGACAACTCCCAACCAACCTCGAGTGACCTTTCCCTTGTCTATCAAATCTCGCAGTACGCTTTTTGCCATATTTATGGGTATTGCGAATCCAATACCTTGATACCCTCCTGTGCGAGTGGCGATTACCGTATTGATGCCGATCACCTCACCTTTTATGTTGACCAATGGGCCTCCACTGTTACCAGGGTTGATAGCAGCATCAGTTTGCAGAAAGTCCTCATATTGGGCTATACCAACTCCAGATCTCTTTGTGGCGCTTATAACACCCAGTGAAACAGTTTGGTTAAATCCAAAAGGATTTCCTATGGCTATTGCCCACTGACCAGGTTTCATTTCGTCGGAATCCCCCATCTTTGCAGGCACCAAATTTTCTCCTTCTATTTTTACTACCGCTAGGTCTGTTTGTGGGTCAGCTCCAATAATTACGGCACTAAACTCTCTTTTATCACCGAGTTTTACCTTTAGTTCATCCGTATCTTCAACAACATGGTTATTGGTTAAAATGTACCCACTTTTATCAACAATAACACCTGATCCAAGGCTTTGTGACTTATATTCCCCTTTAGGTTGTTGGGGGAAGAATTTTTCAAAAAAGTCATCGCCGAAGAAATCACGGAATGGGTCTCTCCCTCTTTTTCGTCTATTACCATGGAAATTATTTGTTGGATGCTTGATGACTTTTACTGTTGTGACAGATACAACTGAAGGTTTTACAAATTCAGCCACAAGCTCTAAGGATTTTTCTAAGGCGTTTGCTACGCTATGGAGTTTTTCAATCTTTTTTGACAGTTTTTCGTTCTCTTCTTTGGTCGATGCATAAACACTGTTTAATGAGGAGGGAGGCACAACAATGAGAGTCAAGATAAAGGCACATATTAATGTGGTAAAAGATTGTTTTATTCTGTTCCGGTTTTTCATATACAAAGTCGCCTCCTTATTAATTCGTAGAAATTGTTTAAAATCATTTTTATCTGTAATGAATAGTATCTGTCCAATTAATCAAACGCTATTGACATCTAAAGTGATCCAAGTAGACAAGAATAGTCATGTCGTCCAACTGTATTGTTCTCTAAACAGAAGGTTTCACGAGAACGAAAGGTGCGCGAAAGTACCTGTAGGATAGCAATCTATTCATTTTGATAACTCTTTATCAATACTTCTTACTTGATCTTTTGCTTGTTCGGTACGAATATAGGTGAGATCACGTATAGATCCAAATAATTCGATAGACTTCTTTTCGTCTATAATGCACCAATAGGCCTCTTTTGCTCTATCATAATAGGTCTGTTTCTCCACCTCAAACAAGAGGGCCAACTCTTCATACAGGTTGCCGATCCGAAATTGTGCATTGACGGGCGTGATTCCCTCAAATTTTTCTATTATTTCCTGAAACCGATTTATTGCTTGGGTATAGTAGATCTTTGAACCTTCTGAATCTCCCACATCATAAAGGCCCAAGCCAACATAGTGGTAGGCTTCTGCTACCGCATACGAGTGTTCTTGCGCTTCGTCTTTGTACCCCTCCTTTAGCTCTTCCAAGATATTTTTGTACCGTTGTTCCATAGCTTCTACCAGACTAATGCTGAGTGGGATCTCGGAATCGTCTATTTCATTCCGACTTGCAACTTTTACTCGAGGAAAGAGAAGCTTTGTTAAGCACGTGCGATTCAAACCTTTTGCAAAATAGAGCTCATCTACAGAGCTGAATTGTGCTCTCTTTTGTCTATGCTGTAAAATGATCACTGTCTCTTCCGGACTTAATCGAAATTCATTATTCAATAAATCTGAAAGATCGTTATCGTTTGCCCTACAGAGTGCCTTGTATAACCTAAGGAGTTTAATCAAGATTGCCAGTTTTTGAGAAGGTGTTTCACCATGCAATACGGTTCTCCTGAAAAATATGAGCCATGGATTTTTGCAGGAAAAGGTGACAGATTTGGGTCTGCCGTAAAAAACTTCAAGGGCGGTAGTAAGTTTACGGCAATTCCAATCATCGGACTCTTTATAATCTGATTCACGATAAATTTTGTCAATTCGATGAAAGTATTCTGCTATAATGTTTCTCATCTCTATTGAGTTAACCTTTCGGTGTAATTTGAGTTCATGAGGTCTGTATTTTAACGCTTCTCGATAACAGCAGAGTGCATCATTATATTTTTTTGCATGACTATTCTTGTCTCCCATAAATTCATAAAACCTTTTAAACATTTTCCTATTTCTCAGGGCGTCCTTCTCCTCTTTGTCTAAGCAATCAGACTTTGCAAAATGTTCTATGATTTCGCGTGGAGTTTGTAACGATGCCTTTGTCAGGAACTCAAGTCCGGAAATGTATTCGTACACGGAATGACATTTCAAGGTGAGGTCATTATTGGCCGGAAACTGCTTTCTCGCTTTTTGCACACAATCTCGCGCCTCTTCAAAGAGACCAAACTCAGCATATGCCTTTCCCAATTGGAGCAGTATGTTTGCACCTGTTTTTTCGTCTGTTTGTTGAGCATGTTCATATTCGCTCCTATATGAACCGATCCTTGTTTTGTAGATAATGGGAATGATTTCAATGGTGTTGTTTGTAATACGGACTACATGCACGGTAACATCACCCGTTTCAGAATCAATCGTTACCCCTGGTACTTCATTGCCATTAGGGTATTGTATCCAGGGGTTTTTTTTTATTATACCAGCAGTAAAAACAGAACTCGTACCTTTCACCAGATCTTTTTCGGTAAGGAGTATATTCCAGGGCATTTCTGACTCTTTTTCTGCGCCAGGTCGCACAATTTTGAAATTTCTCAAAGTGTCAATTTCATTTTTTCTGAAATAGTCCCAGTTTGCCCGTTTTCTGAGCAACCCTTCATCCAGAGCAACTTCGGTTGGTAATATCCGTAACGACATTTCACCTCCCAAATGTTTAACAATTATACCACTCAACACCGCTTCGGGAACACCCCCTACTCCAAGAATAAGGTCTATTTCATTTCTTGCTACCGCGAAAGTAGGGGTGAGGTCATCGTCTCTGACAAGAATTGCTGTAGCTCCGATCTTTGATATGGTTTGAGCAAGTTTTTTATGTCTTGATCTCTCGAGAGTCAGAATCCGCATAGTTTTAATTTCTGACCGGATCTTATCTGGTGTAGGTTCTTCGTTTCTACATTTCAGAGCATGTTTAGCCATACGTGTCAGATTCTGTGTAACGGGGAGATCTGCACGTACGCCTGCTCCTCTATATTTATTTCCGACAATAGTTTTTGTTCCGTACATATCTGGTGAATTAAACAATCCTCCCCTCACACTATACCCAACGGCAAAAATCGAACCTCCTTGAGAATCGGGATTAACGATACTACGGTCGTTCTCAAAGGCACTGAGGGCAATATCAGCCTCCTCACCCTTATACCCTGTTGCAGAGCCAAACCTCTCTCCTATGTACAACATGGGCATGTCTTTCCGCTCTCCCTCAGCATTTACAACAAAGGCCTGCCACCAGTTAAAACTATTGTAAATGTGTCTCAGCCACCAGACTGCCATATCTCTTGTACGAAATATGTTAAAATCTTCTCCATTGGTGCTGAAATACTTCAAGGATCGTGCGGCAACAACCCCAACAGCATGTCGTAATTCATTCCTGCTTTCGAGTTGAAGAGTATTACCAGATACTTTAAGGTCATACTCCTTTGGGATATAAGCTTCAGTTATATAGGGATCGTAGAGCATCTTAGAATCAAACTTTGTATCTTTGGTAAATGTGAAATTATTTTCCATTTTCTGTCTTTAGCTATTACGAAACGAATGGATTTTACTATCTAACTCTCTAAAATCATTCAGGTGATCAAAGTTGTCCATATCTTCTTTGAAAATCTCCCGTTCTGACATTCGCAGGGATCGAGTGCCATCCTTTATACGAAAATATGGTCTCAGAAGCAGCACTCTGAGGAGGTTTACGAGTGGAAACCTCGACTTAAATGAGGGGGTTGTTTTGAAAAAAGTAGAGTATTTCCGCTTGTACTTCCATTTTAAAAACTGTAACTCTTCGGAGCTCAGGTGTTGTGTTCGTACATTTGCCCAAAATCCATTATACTTACGATAGTCATCTCTGTTTGATACAAGGTCTGCCTTGAGAAGCTCCTCTCTAATGGGTGTTTTAGGATATGGGGTAATTATTTGATCACTGATGAAATCGATATTGTGCTTATCGAAGAATTCATAATTCTGGGCAATGTCCTCTTCCCTGTCTTCTTGGTTTCCAATAATCATGCCTCCAATAATGAGCATATTGTGTCTGTGGAGAAGGTCCACCGCTCTCTTGATGCTCTCTAAAATGTTGCCTTTCTTCATCATCTTGAGATTTCGGGTGGAAACGTTTTCAATGCCGAGAAAAACAAATTCGAAACCTGCACGTGCCATCTTTTCAGATAGGGTATTTGAAGATGCAATACCGGTGCAAGATGTTTGCACAATATAACGGATATCGTTGTGGCCCGCTTTGGTGATAGCATCACAGAGTTCTTCAAATCTCTTTGTGTTTAGGGTTATATTGTCGTCTGCAATTGCCAAATACTTTGCCCCCTCTTTTTTTGCATTGGCAATGTCTTCGATTACACGTTCGATTGCATAGGCCCTAAATTTTCTTCCGTACATATGGTTCATACTGCAAAAATTGCAGGGCATCGTGCAGCCACGAGAGGTCTCTATAATATCAAGTTGTTTGACCCCGAAAGTATACCCTTTCCAGATTCTATTTGTCCTATTTGGTAAGGCAATTTTTGTAAGATCTTCAAGGGATCTTGGTTGATTATGGACAAAAACACCACCTTCGCGAAACGATAATCCCAACACCTCCCTGTAACTGGTTCCCTTTTCAAGGGCATTGACAAACTCGCCAAAGCTGAGATCACTTTCACCCCGAAGAATAAAATCGAATGGACCGGACACCTCTTCTTCTCCAATCTCTTTGTACATAAGAGTCGCGTGATATCCACCTAACACAATTTTGATACCACTATCAAGACTTTTGATAAAGGAGGCAATACGTCTGGCAGTATGATACTGGAAGCTCATTGCACTGATACCAATAAGTTCAGGTTTGTGGGTAAGGAGGATGTTTTTGATAACTGAGGTGAGTTTTTGTCGAACGAGGATCAAGTCTGCCAGGTAGACATCGTGATCCATGAGATTCCCGGCAATGGAAGATATGGCCAGATTGGGAGGTCGCCACCCCTTAAATGCCGGTACCATATCTGGCATGGAAAAAAGTACTATCCTCATAGCTTATTCTTTATACCTGTTAAGAGGATGATGTATGGTTAATTCAATCGATAGGGTATATTGTTCGTTGAATATCAATTCTATCTTTTTATATATTCAAATGAAAAAATGTATTCATTTATTTATACCAAACATTACGTGTATTGTAAAATAAATTTACCTTTTTGGGGTACGAACGATGAAAGTTCACAATTTGGCATTTAAAACCAGTCTTGTTACTATTATCGGGGATACTACAAATTGTATGAAATGGAGGGAACTATGCAAAAGTGGCTAGAAAAGGAAAAAGCGTTACGTAAAAAGGGAGTTGCCGACAAGCAAATCGAAGAGACCGTTGCTTTTTTGCGGAAGAGAGGTATTGAAACCGTTTGGGATGTTCAAGCTGCATATGGTTCGACTCTTTTCGGTTTGGGAGATAGATGCTCATTTGGAAGTCATGGCCTCTGTTGCCGGAACTGTAATCTTGGGCCATGCAGGTTGGGATGTGAAGAGTTACCCCTGCACATGAAGTTTTCCGTACCAAAGGTGAATCGGAGCTCTTGTGGTAAGACGGCCGATAGTATGGTTGCCGGTATGTTCTTGCAGACGGTATTACGGGGGACAAGTTCGCACATTGGCTATGCATTGCATGTGGCGAGGGCCTTTGTAAAGGCTGCTGAAGGTTCCGACTATTTCCCCATCAAAGATGAGCAAAAATTGGTTGCCGTTGCAAAGGGGCTTGGTATTGATATCGAGCAAAAACAGAACCTTGAAATTGCAAAAGAGATAGGGCAGAAGGCCATAGAAGATCTTGTTGGACCGGGTGAAGGTCCAATGAGTTTTGCACTCGCCCTTGCACCGAGAAAAATAGATAATCTTATTGAAGCGGGTCTTATCCCTCAAAAAGGGGCAGCGGAGACAATAGTCCAGGGCGTACATAGCACAGCACAGGGGATGATGAGCAGTACAAATCATCTGCTCCTCTCTTGTTTGAAATTTGGTGTGATTGATATGATGGCACTCTACATCTCTACTCAATTACAGGATATTCTCCTTGGGGTTCCTACTCCGAAACAGAGTAAAATCGGGATTGATGCCTTGGAGAAGGACAAAGTAAATATCCTTGTTCACGGCCATGTACCAGTGCTATCAGAGATGGTGATTGCGCAGGCAAGTAAATTGAAGGAACAGGCTTTGGGAGCAGGTGCGAAAGGTATTAATGTGGTTGGAACCTGCTGCACGGGTACCGAGGTGTTGGTCAGGCTTGGGATCCCGATGGCAGGTAGTACGATTATGTAGGAACTTGTTGTAGGAACTGGTTTAGTTGATGCTGTTTGTGTGGATGTTCAGTGTGTCTATCCGTCACTTTCAACTATTACGCAGGGGCTTCATACCCGTCTCATTACGACCATGCCCGAACTAAGAATGGACAATGATATCTACATAGAATTTACACCTGAAAATGCCGAAGAAGCTGCGGGGCGGATCGTTGAAGAGGCAATTACTGCATATAAAGAGCGTTTACCGGAACGAACATTTTTACCGAAGACAAAAGGGCATGACCTTATGGGAGGATTTTCGGTAGAAACCCTGATGGATGTACTTGCAACCATGAACCCGGAAAAACCACTGAAACCGTTGGTAGATTTGATTATTGACGGATCTATCCAGGGAGTAGCCGTTCTTGCAGGCTGTTTGTCTTCAAAGATTCAGACGGACATGAGTTTTGTTACCATAGCTAGGGAACTACTCAAGAATAATATCCTTGTCCTTGCCACAGGATGCGCTGCTACGGCATGTGCAAGGCACGGTTTACTAAAGGGTGAAGCAATGGGTATCGTTGGCGAATCGTTACGAGGTGTTTTAGATACCATTGGTAAGGCAGCGGGTCTCAACGGTTCAATGCCCCCAATCCTCCACTTCGGTTCATGCGTTGATAATTCACGCTGTGCAGTATTGGCATCCTCAATTGCCGATTATCTGGATACCTCCATAGACAAACTTCCACTTATTGCAAGTGCTGCTGAACACGTTGTGGAAAAAGCGGCTGCCATCTATATGGGAGTGATCGCCCTCGGAATTACAACTCACATTGGAGTGACACCCAAACTGAGCGGATCGCCATACGTAATTAATATGCTTACCAAGGAGTTGGAACATATTACCGGGAGTACTCTCCTCATCGAGATAGATCCAAATAAATCGGCACAGGTAATGATCAACCATATCCAGAAGAAGAGGAGAGGACTTGGGATATGATTTTGGATTTACACCCGCCAGAAAAATCGTCGGGTAAAAATTACGATTTAAGATTTAGGAGATGCAATTTTTTGATTACATTTCATTGGAAATTTTCAACTGCTCAGTGTGTATTACACACCCCGTCTGCTATCGCCGGCACCCCTCTTTCTAGAGGAGATTTAGGAGCATATAACCAAATAATTCTGAAATCTTATTTCTACGTTCCTTAGAGGAAAACAAGGCCGCTAAGGAATATAGGAATTACAGGAAGGAATAAGAAAGACAAACCATCTGTTATTAATTTTTTTCCTGATTTTTCCTGCCTTCCTAAGAGGTAAAAGAGAAGGTAGCTAAGGTATGCATGAATTGATGAAAAGTGATGAAGAGGGAAATTAAAGCATTTCTTTTGAACATGAACAGCCTACTATTGCTATTGATCGAACGGAAAACCTGTGGTTGATCCCAAATTACCCATTTACTGCGTTGTCGTGTACAAAATTATTACGCGCCTTGTATCTGGGCAGTTTGGGACCAACCACTCTCTATGAAATCAAGCGGATTACAGAGTATAACACTGTCGTGATTTCCGATTGATTCCCAGGTCAGTCTCTTACATGAAAGGGTGTCAGGCAGCCAAGCCATGGTAAGGTGAATGTGGGGAGGTATCTTGCTCTTCTTCGAGGGAGGGGCCACTGTTGCGATTATGTCTCCCTCTCGCACCGTGTCTCCCAGTTCACAGAAGTTAATTGGGGCCACATGTCCGTAGATTGTGTGGAGTGTGTGCCCTTTTGTATCAATGGAGCAGTGTTTTACGTAGAGTGATTTACCCAGAAAGTCATCGTGAACGTGCACTACTAAACCGTCATACATGACGGGGACCTTTGTGTTTTCGTTAATGTGGTGAATGAGGCCGTTGTTATCTCTAAAAAGAGTGAGGTCTATACCTTCATGGGGTACTGGGCGCTCATGTACCGATTCCCACCACGTATTGCGGTCCTGAAACAACATCCCGGAATAGAATACCCACTCACTGAAACCGCATGCTTGAAAAGCATTATGCTGTTCAAAGAACGTGTTGAATGTTGGTCTTGGTATCATACCTCTTTCATTGTCTTGCATCGCTATACTCACTACTTGCTCATATCTTCCATTCGTTATTCTGACCTTCCAGGATTCCCATGTCGCTACAGATTTCCGAAATGACCACATCAGAAGCAACGGTCTTCTCACTTGAGCACCTACCCCAGACATAGACTTGACCATCATTCCAAACAGGTTCACCCTTTTCCTGCAGTTTGTCATGTAGTAAGTTTGAAACATGGAGCCACTCTTCAATTTTTTGCTGTTTTCCTTTGGCAATCTCAATTTCGCTTAAATAGTGTTCCAGTTCGGCAACCCTTTCATCAATATGCTCCTGGTTCCTCTTGCTGGTCTCCTCAGATATCTCTTCATCCGCCAGCATGAGTTTGCTGAAATTCTCTTCTCCCTTTAATTCTCCGATCTTTTCCTTTATATCATCAATAGTTTTTTCTCGATCTCTATTCAAGACTACCTCTTTGGAAGAGCGTATCTTTTCATGGATCTTCAGGTTGTGCAGGTCGGGGATTTTAATCTTGTACTTGTGCAGGTTCTCAATCTCCCCTACTATCTCACAGCTTTCATCACTTTTAATTGACTCTATTAACGTACGGGTACGTTCCAAGATTTCTCTCTCTGCAGATCTATCCTTTCGACCGCTTTTTATGAGGTCTTCCATTAACGAAGAGATGAACCCCAGGACATCACGCTCTATCGAGAGCTCTTTCTTTTCATCCTTAAAGATCCTTTCCATTACGGAGCTAATAGTCCCAAAGACCTCCCTCTCTACAAATCTCTCCTTTATGGTTTGGCTCTTTGTTGATTCGTAAATATTTGTACTCATATACAACCCCTTTCTTATAAATAAAGTAACGGTTCGTGAACCGTTAGAAAGAATTTTTTAATCTCTATTTTCCCTCTTTTCTCAGAGATGTCCACTCTTTTTCTGGTGTCAGGAAACATTTGGGTTGATACCTCTACCTTATCTTCTGTTTTTGCGAGTGGTTGGCAGAGGGAGTCACATGAATAGTTTTTGATAATTTGTGTGTAAAAACAGGGATGGGTTTGAACGAAAATTCCGAGTTGATTTATTCAAACGGTAAGGATGTGTCAATTAAAGCTGTGCATGGGGGTCAGGCAGAGGTCGACGCTCTCTATGCGGTACTCAATTACACTGTTGTCATCATGCGGTAGCACTCCGGGTTGAAGTTTATACCTTTTTGGGATTATGTCTCGAAAACAGGAATTACAAATCATATACTTGGCTGTCCTCTCAACGAGGGCCTTGTCCACAAGCTCTTCCTCACCATTGTGAAGGGAGCAAATAAATGCAAGATCTTGATACATCTGAACTTTCACAATGCTCAAAAAATGACAATCTTTTCTATGTAAGATACCCGTGAGCGGTTCGATGATCCATCCGTAATATTTACAACATTTTGCTGTACAGGGATCATTGTCTAGGCTCTTTAAGTTACAACTTTTGCATGGAATAAACCCTTTTCTGAGTGCCAGTTCTCGATCGTTACAGAGCAGATAATCGTGCGGGTCGCTGTTCTCCAGTAACTCACAGGTTCTCGAATGCAGTATCCTCTCTTCCTCCCTCCCCTCGTGCTTGATTATAACACCGATCGTCTTGATAAACATAATACAGCAGTAATTCGGGCATTTGATCTCTTCACCGGCGGCGGTTCCTTGATACCCCGTTCTTGTCGTGAGAATGACACACGCGATGACGGTAATAATGGAGAGTTGCCAGGCAATTCGTTCTAAGCCTGTAGAGAACCAGCCCGATAAATTGGAGGTGGGTACTCTATTGTTGATAGGTATATGGAAAAATCTGGTTTTTTTCGTTTCTTGTTGTCGTTTTTTCATAACGTAACGGTTGGCAGGTGATTTCAAAAATGAAGATACTGAGAATGTGAACAATTAGATTTGTATAACACCTTATTTATTTCCATTATAAAGGAGTGGTTCTCTTTTACAAGAGGGAATACTGGATTAATACCTCTTCCTTATCTTGTGTTCTCGTAAGAGTTGGTAGCTCCTCGTTTGACGATATCTAACCTGGACGAACAAGAACACCTATGAAATTTATTTTTTTTTGATTTTGGCTCGACCAAGTTGGGCGGAAGGCGACAGAAATTGTTGGTTTAAAACAGAATTAGCCAAGATCGTTTCCGATGAATATCCGGTAGCCATGTCTGTTATTTTTGCAAACATGATAATATATTTTTGTTAAGTAAAGTGGTTGGATCATTTTTCATATTTATGAGGATTTTTAATTTGCTTTTCAATAATGAAAAACTATTATGAACTTATTATTTTACAATAATAAGTTGTTAACGTCTTATAACAAAGCGTTACGTTACGTTATGTTTACTTGTCATTTTAAACCAGATGTAATTAACCACATTTTAATTGGTAATGATAAACATACTTCTACTATCTACAATGCCGTACTAATTATTACCTATATATGCGTTTTTTAAAAACAGTAGACTATACATAATACATTACGTTTCAAGTTCGATAAAACGCTTCAAATGGTAAAAAAGTCCGCAAAATATTAAAGCTCAAGCAATTTCCATCAATATAAATTATAATGAAATGTGAACTTTTTTCAGTTATGGAGGTAGTCCACTAATGAGTTTTAAAGAAAAAATTGTAAATCAATTTGTACTTGTTTTAATAGGTAACGTTTGCAAATATTTATTTGCAACATCGTTCATGCTTACGTTATTTTTACCAATTGTTGCGGGCCAAACTACTCCAGGCGAATATGGTCCTGTACCAGAGGAGATTGGATTTCACGAGAAAGGTGGATATTTCGATGCTGGATTTCAAGCAACAGTTAACCACTACGGTGGGAATTTGATCGTTTCGGCACGTGATGTTTCTATTGCTAGCTTAGGGGGTTGGAGCCTACATTTCCTTCGTACACACAATAGCAATAAGACATTTTTTTCTGCTATCGCTAGTCCTACTATCGATGAATTATTAGCAATGGATTCCCCATTAGGTGTTGGTTGGACTAGTCACTACGGAATACTTTGGCCTATTAATCCAGCCAAAAACCAACTCAGACCGGAGTTAATTGATGGTACAGGGGCACGAGAGATCTTTTACCGCCACAATAAACTAAATTCTGTTATCCCAATTTCTGGATCGGGTTCGGATTCTACATGGATTAGTTCTTCACTCAAGCTTCTTTTAAAGAGAGCAAATGATCGCTACGAACTACTTACCCCTCAGGGGCTTAAATGGACTTATACCAAGGAAACTGACTATCCCTATCTAGTTCCAACTAGTGTTGAGGACGCCAACGGGAATACTTGGGAAATAAAATACGAAACCAGTGCTCTGCTTCAATATTATGAGCATCCTCTGATACAGTTCGTTGAGGACGATTGGGGTAGAAGACTAAATTTTGAGTATACTCTTGTATTGGGCAAGAAACGTCTTTACCATATTAAACTGGGCAGTGAAACTCTCGCCACTTATGAGTATGAGATCGGACTCGGGCAACTCCAGGGGCACGAAATGGCATTCTTGAAGCGGCATACCACTGGGGAAGGCCGAATTACAGAGTATATCAACGACACAGGTACTTACCCAGGGCGTGGTACCATTAAAAGGATTTTACTTCCTACAAGTCCACGTGGTTCTTGGAATTCAGGCGGTGGAAGAGGACAGCCCCTAGGTACAAATACTAGTCCGGGTATGAGTGGAGGGGGTGATACTACGAATTCAGATAATACTACAACAGATGGATCAACTGGAGAACCTCCAAGTGCAAACAGTACTCCGGGTATGAGTGGAGAGAGTGGGTCTTTGAGTCCAGGTAATTCTCCAGGTGGAGTAAGAGGAGAAAACCCAGGTGCACCAACCAGTCCCGGTATTAGTGGAGGCGGTACCTCTTTGAGTTCAGCTGCTTGTCCAAACTTAAGTTCAAGTGGTGAGATTAAGTTTGAATACGAAAGTAAGGGTTTTTTTTATAAGTCAGGACAACCTACCTTCGTTTACGCTGTAACAAAGGTTGAACGGGAAGGATTCACTTGGGAATATAAATATCCTGATTTAGAAGATACACCAAATGTTACTGACCTTTTCACTGTCGAAGTAGAATCTTCAGATGGGTTCAGTGGATCATACACATACCAGACATACGGCCAAAATGTCTTCTGTAATGAACTGTTTTGGAAAATCGGTTTATTGCTTAGCAGCCAAGAATCTTACAATAGAACGACTATTGCTTACTTCTACAATTATGAACCATTTCAAATTACTAATGAAACTCTCCAGAACTGCACAAGTCCCGTCTCAACTTATAAAAAAATAGGCGAGAGAGTGTTTCAGGATGGCGTTTTCCTAGATACCACATACGATTCCTTCGATAACCTTAATTTTCCACAAACAATCATAAGTCCAGGAAATATACGTAGAGAGATAACCTTTCAACATGTTATAGGATCAAAATATCACCTTGGCCTCAAAAAAGACGAAAAAGTGAAGATTAATAAGAGTCTGGTAGGCAGGACATTACGGCAATATAGCAGCACAAACTCGGTTCTTCCAAGAACCGTTAAATTCTACCGAAATACAAATGAAAGCATAGATATGGAACTTAGTTATTTCAACTCTTCCTCTTCAGGAAAGCGGGGTGCCCTCAAAAAAAAGCAGTATGGGGTATACTCTGAAGAATATGATTATTCTTATGGCGTTCTTAGCTCAATAGACTATCGTGTAGGTCCTGACCTGGATCGGTCAGTCAATGAAAATGGAACTATTAGCTCAGAAGAACGCATGGGTGTGACAAAATATTACGAATGGGATAATGATTTAAGGCTAACAAAGATTATGTTTCCTGGAAACTACGATCCTATCAATATCTTATACACAACAAATACTGTTCGTAAAACTCAAGGTTCTTCGGGAAATCTACAGACCATATCAGAGGAATACGACGGATGGGGACGTTTGGTAGAACGTACAGAAACTATTGATTCGTCTGTCGTTAGTAACCATACATGGGGCCGTTATAATTCTCTGGGGCTTCCCGAATGCGAAACGATTCCTTCAGGTACAGGTTCGGGTCCCTCAGGCACTATATTTTCATTGCTGTATGATATTAATAGGCGGTTGTTAAATCGGTCACAAACGGGTGGGGGAGACATACAAGAATTCAGGTACCGAACAGATAACACAGGAGTGACCACACAACAGACCTTAAACGGCAGTGTTGTTAAGGAAGAGAAGTATGATCACTACAACCGGATTCTCATGGGGTCAATAAACGGTAAAGAAGTTAACTACAGATATAATGGTACCACTCAAACTATCTCGCCCCAAGGGCAACAGTCAAGGACGATACAATACGATTTCTTTGGTAATAAAGTATCTGAGACTCATCCAGAAACAGGCACCTATACCTACAAATATGACTTTACAGGATGGAATAACGAAATTAGAAAACCTTTTGGCAACTTTACTTATAACAGGGATGCTATTGGTCGTTTGAGAAGTATTCAGTTGAATGGGGGGCCTCCTGTAGTTACTAGGGAATACTTTAATAGTTATGGGCAACTAAATAAAATCTCCCACAATGGGGTTTTCCTTGATTATGGGAATTTTGATTCAATAGGTCAACCACAACAGATTACCGTGACCATTCCTCGTTCATTACCGGCGCCAAAACTCATTCATCCATCCAAAAGCAAAAAACCACAGCCTAAAGAGCAAGCGGGAGATGTGGTATTGGTTCCCGGGCCTGGATCTGGATCTTCCAATGATCGTCGCTACTTCCGATGGGATACAGTTTCAGGTGCAGCACGATATCATTTTGAGCTAAAAGGCCCAGACAATCTCCTTTATCGACAAGAGTTGACAGGTACCCAAATTCTTTATGAAAGTCTTCCATTCGAGCTAAAGGCTCGTCAGTTCTCACTAAAGAAAAAAGGACCGTTGTATTCTTGGAGAGTTCGAGCAGTTACAAGTAATGGAGAAATTGGTCCTTTCTCACCATGGAGCCAATTTGATATTGTTGACGTCTTCTTTTTTGATGATATGAATGTATTGACAATGACAGGAAATATCCCAGAAAAAGACTTGGTTTTCTTGAAGTTGAATGGGGTTGAATTTCCTATCCTGTCATTCCCTGACGAAAATGTGAATATCAAATGGAATACAGACAAAGAAGAAGCAGAAGGTAAAAAAGGGGTCGGTAAAACAGATGAAGGAGTCAAAAATTATAAATGGGAACTTTGGCTTGGCAAAAAAAACGATCTTCCTAAAGAGAAGTGGCCTATTCTAATAGATAAAGAGGAGAAGTGGAACAAAAAGAACATAGACTTCAGCAAGAAATTAAAACCTGGATACTATTATAGGTTACAGGTCTGGTCATTTGACGGGAAGAAGTATAGTTCACCGGAGCAACTTGTGTTCCAAGTTAAAAGTAAGACGAAATGATGTTTACCTACTCAATTAAATTAAAAAGGAGTTTTCACATGATTTTATATCTTTCAAATGCTTTTATTTTACTTCTACTGTTTTTATTTAGCGGTACTGCTTTAGCACAAGATAATGTTCAATTTACCACTAATTTAAGATACGATCCTTTTGGGAGAGTAGAAAGAATTGAACATCCAAATATGGATGTTTCTCAAAATCCCGCCACAGCCATGGGAAGAGCACAAGAATATACCTACTCCGAAGGAGGAGGTCACAAGCAGGTCTTTTATGATGATGCTTTGATAGTTGAGGATACTTTCTACAACAACGCAGGTTTGCCATTCAAAATGAGGACTGCTGGTGTAGACCAACTCAGCGGGGTAACCGTCAACCGGAGATATGACAATTTAAATCGGTTGCGTTCGTTAATTGTCACTCTTGACGGTAACACGATATATAAAGCGCACAATATGCAATATAACGATTGGAACTTTCTCGTAAGAGTTCAACGTAGTGACCCAGGATTTTCTGGTAATATGTACTATCAATATAACGATATGGGGCAACTCAGTCTTTTCACCATAAACGGTAGACCCGTTAATTACACTTACGACTCAAGAGGCAACCTTATTCAACATAACGACCTTGATTATCAGGGCTTCAAAATACCTAACATGTCTGCTACCTACAATTTAAGCAACCAGCGGACTGATAGTGGATGGGCCTATGACAGCGGTGGAAGGCTAACCTCAGACGATAATTTCAGTTACACCTATAACGACATAGAACAGAAAGAAAGAATTACAGAGAGTACGACAACCGAGAGGTGGGATGTTGCCCAGTATCTCTATGACGGGAACGGATATCGCGTAAGAGAGATCTTTGAAGATCGGGTTGTTTATTCCATCCGTTTGCCAGATGGTAAGCTGATAAGCCAGGAGATCCATTATCCACGAGCAGATGGTAGTTGGTCTTCACAACGAAAGGACTTTATTTACCATAACGATACTTGCCTGATGACGGCAATTGCCAGCTTTGATAATGAATTAATTTTGAGACAATACACTTTCCGTGACCGGTTAGACAGTCCCGCAGTTGAATTAATATATCAAGAGCAGAACCAACCACGTTATTTCCCTGAATATCTTATGTATTCACCGTACGGTATTCCGATGAAGACACCGAATAGATTTGGGGCATTGTCAAGTGATGTGACGCTCCAGTATACAGGTCATGAATTAGATGAGATTTCTCATTTCTACTATATGGGAATGCGGTACTATAATCCTCATAAAGGGGCTTTCAATAGGCCAGACCCTGCTTTCGACTTTGACCTTTCAAATCCCGCTACATTTAACTTGTATGTCTATACTCGCGGAAATCCTGTTAACTATGTGGACCCTGATGGCCTTTATGCTGATACTTCTAATATTCGTTTGGCTGGTTCTGCTTCTGGTCCATTGGGTGGTGCGGTTTTGCTTCTTAGGCTGGCACTAATACACCATGGTCACAGAATCCCACAAGTATTAGGCGCTATTGTAGGAGTGGTGTCTGGAGAAGATATTCCGGGCGTTACTGATGTTGGGGCAGGTAGAGTTGTAAGAGCTGCCAAATGGCGTTTTCATGCTACAAAGTTTGCAAAAAAAGTTGAATTAAAAGGTGCATCACTTGTTGCTGAACAGGCTGCACGAATGACATCTAAGGAATATACTAAACTTGCTAAAAAGTTAGGTTACAGGAAATTAAAAGTAAAATCTCATGGTCAAGCTGTTTATACTGATGGTAAAAATTTTATCACACCTGATGTAGATTCTCATTCAGGTGGTGTATGGAAAATGGCTGAATCTGTAAAGAAATTAGCCAGTAAGCAAACTCGTACGGGAACGTTTGATAAAAATTTGAAAAAAATTGGAAATTAGTTTGATGTTTCAATTACGAATTAGTAAATATAATCCGAAATACCGAGATCTATCTGGAAGCTACTGTAAAGAGGATTGGACGAGTGTTTCTGATATTCATAAAATCTTTGATGGTAAGAAACTTACCATATCTAAGTATTTGGAAGTTGAGGGGAATTATTTAGATTGTTTTATACAACTCATGAATATATCATCTATTTCTTGTGTGTCAGTTTCAAATATAAAGGATACGGCTATTCATGAAGGTCTTTCTGATGAATTAAGAAAAGAAAGCCTTCAATACTATGAAGAGTTTTCAAAATCTAAAAGAAATACATTTAGTGATAAAATTTTAGAGAAACTTGTTCGTCTAATTCTTAGAGAAGTTTTATGGTGTAAATTTTCTGGTAATAATGGATTCTATGCTCATTTCGGATATGACTATTATATGTATATAGGAGCTAATACTGGAAAGCTTGAATCCTTAGTTATCCCTAAAGGAATATTTGTTGAAAAGGATTTTTCGTCACCATATATTTAATCTTTAGAAAGGAACTGACTACTATACGACTGATGTGGTCCGTTGAAGCGAAAATACCGCTGATCCAACCTGACAGCCAGTGTCCTTACCATTATGTGCTAATGAGTATTAAAACATGACAGCTCTTTTCTTTCTATCTACCACCAATTGAAACATTGTTGGCCATTCTGTTTCGAATTACCATAAAAAATCACCATAACACCTTACCACTTTTCATTAAACTCTCTCACAACATCTTCAGGACTTAAGTTTAAATAGATTTCGGTGGTCGTTAAGTGATCATGTCCAAGTATCCTCTGTAAAGAGGGGAGTGATAGACCTTTCTGAACGGCAGTAACAGAGAAGGTATGACGCAATATATGAGGTGTTACATCTCTAGATATATGTGCACGGTTTGCAATCTTCTTAACAATTCTTTGCATTGTGCGGACGCTTATACCAAGTGTTTCGTGTAAAGAGAAATGTCCCTCAAGCAGTGTTTGTGTGCGTTGTGTTAATGGGATGACTCTCCGTTTTGTTTTCTTTCCGTAGGGCCCGCCTTTCCCATAGATTGTAATCCTGTGTCCCTGCCAATCAATGTTGTCTCTCTTAAGACCTGAAAATTCAGCAACCCTTAATCCTGTATCAAGCAAAGTCCATACGATCAGTTTTTCATCGTGTGTTTTACAAGCATTAGCCAATCGATTGGCCTCATCTGGTGTTAAGGGCTCTCGTTTGTATTGGTATGACATGTCGCATATAATAAAGGATTGCGACAATTTGTCGCAATATATTTTTTGTGTTTGCCGAAAAATAAGGACTTGCGAGGAGTGAAAACAGGGCAGTGTCGTCTTTTTAGGGGGAAGGCGACAGTTTTTTGTAGATAAGAGATCGTGATGGAAGCAACCTCCATTAATGCCAATGTCTGTGAGAGTAACAGAGTAACATCACTGCTTGTTGTGGTCTTGAAACTGTTTCTGTTAACACATATATCCTAGCGATGATTTTGAAACATTAGAGCGTGTTGCATAAAGTAATTAAATGTTCATTTTATAAATAAACAATCAAGGTTACAAGTTTTTGTATGATTGATGATTAATGCAGTGAAAACGTAAATGGAGAAAATAATTTCTGCGGTGTGCTCAACTATATCTTGCTTTACTTGTACAAAAGATGTCCTGATTCCTAACTTAGGACCAATTAACCTTGCCACTTCGAAATAACTTCAATAGATTATGTGTGGCGCAAATCAATTTCCATTCACTCGAACATGCATCGATCCCTCGTCTGAGAAAGCGCTTTATTCTTCGTGCATCTTTAATCTGCCCAAACACCGATTCAACCATCTGACCCCGTTTACTATACAGATGTTTCCCACGCTTTGTTAATAACTTCCGTTCCATTCGATCTCTCTTCGACAAACCCTCCGGTGTACGTCCCCGTTGTGCTTTTTGTTCGCTCAGAGCCTTTCGTTGTTTCCAATCTTTTTTTGTCGCTACAAACAGCTCCAGTTCATCAGGTAATCCTTTGTCCATATTTCCCTCACTCCAATATCCCGCATCTGCCAATCCTACCCGAAGCCTTTTCTCTATCCCTATGTCCCTTACATTCTCTTTCGCCTTATTGAGCAATGGATGGAGTTGGTTTACGTCATTTTCTTCCTGCGTCAACTCTGCTGCGACTATTATTTGCTCATTGGTTACTACCGCTTGTGCGTTATATCCTTGTACATATCCCGACTGCGTCTTCATTATCCGGCTTTCAGGGTCTGTAATATTTCCCTTTGCCTCCTTATTCTTCATCTCTTCTGGTGCCTTTGGCTTTCTACCTCGTTTCTTTTTTCCTTGTTCGGATTCCTCTTTCTCTCGCATCTCTATCTTTTCTTGTTGTTTCTTGGCTAATTCGCTAGCACGAAGTTCCAGACGCTCCTTACACTCTTGTAATCTCTTGAGCCTGCTCCTTCTGTCTTTCATCTCTTCGGGTAATTCATCTCCTCGATTCCTCTTACCATAGAGCTTATCTTCCGCTTTGTCTGTTTCTGTTGCCTCCTTGAGTATCTTTTTCACCTCTTGCTCTATATACTTCTCTGATCGATTCGATGATAATGATGCATTTGCTTCCATCTTTGTCCCATCCAGTGCCACTACTCCTACCTTCAACATCTTTGCTTCTGCACACAGCTTCAGTACTTCCGTAAACAAACCCTCAAGCTCTTTCTCATTATCTTTGCGAAATCTCGATATCGTGCAATGATCTGGTTTCTGATTCGCCGTTATTATTCTAAAGCCTATATCTCGTTCACAAAGACTCTCTACTCGACGACTTGACCTCTCGCCTATACTATACGCATATACCAACAAACTCACCATAACCTTTGGATTAAAAGCGGCTCTGCCCCATCCATCTCGACGATACTTCTTGTAAAACTCTTTCAGATCCAGCTGCTCTACTGCGTCAAGTATGAACCAGGCTAAATCTCCTTCCGGTAACCAATCCAATAAGCTCGGTGGGAGTAAATACTGTTGCTCTCTGTTACACTCAATAAAATTATAACCCATATTTTTCCCCTTTCTTGAAGATGGACTCAGTATATCATTTCTCTTGCATACTTTCATCTCTTTTGTGGGAAAAATAGGGTTTGTGCAACAGGCTCATTAATGGTTTTTTTAGAGTTTTCATTGACAAAGTGTAAATCTTTAGGCTATATTTTATCATTATGAAGACCGTAACTTTTAGGAAATATATAATAGAAGTCTTGAAAAATGCCGTTTATGAAAAGGGCGAAAGTTCTAATGTAATTATTGCTGAGGCACCAGACCTCGGGGGGTGTTTTACCCAGGGCCGAAATTTTGAGGAAGCCAGGGAAAACCTTATTGATGCTATAGAGCTCTGGGTTACCGTTGGTTTGAAGAAAGGTGAGAAAGTACCTATCGTAAATGGTTGTCGCATTGCCGCTGATATAAAGGGACCAACAAAGAAAAAGATTTATGCCTAAGCTGAACCCCTGTGTACGGCGGGTATTAGTCAGGAAGTTGAAAGAATTTGGGTTTAAAGGGCCATACCCTGGCGGCAAACATAGTTGGATGGAGAAAGAAAATGTTCGCCTTATAATTCCCAATCCGCATAAGGGCGATATAGATGTTGGGCTTATCAGAAGGATTTTGAAACAGGCCAAAATACGCCCTGAAGAGTGGAATAAGTTATAACCGATCCTCAAATCCCTTACCAAATAGGTTATTGGCCAAGAAAGGGACCACAGCTTAATCAGTGATTATATTGTTTACATGTTTTACAACCGCTTCATCGCACGTTCTGGCAATGCTGATATTGCCATTGAGAGGTCATCATTTTCGGGTTTTGCCTTAACAAATGATGCAAAGAGGCAGGTGGCATTTGAATAGATATCCTGCACTATTTTCCCAACATCTGTATCGCTAACCTTGTTTGTGGCTAACACTTTTTCAAGATTCGATAGGAGGGATACGAGTGTCCAGTAATCGAGGGGGATCTTCACCATCAAGTCATCGCACAAATATGCTAAATGGTTCCGAACGGTAACGAGTATCTCTTCGGTTACCCTGCCGCCATAGATAACTAAACTGGCAATCTCCTTCGAAAGTTCGGCAACGGCCACACGCCCTATTGCCATAATGGAAGCTGCCGTCCTCATCTCGATCTTGAGTTCTTGAGAGATCTTGATGATGTCATCAAAGATCGTGCATACGTTATCCTCAAGCAAATCGTTAATCTTTTGTAAGTCCCAACGCTCATTTTTGAGATTTTGGACCCATTCGAGATAAGAGACAAAGACTCCTCCCAGGTTGGTGCTTATATCCGGTGTGACAAAGGTCCCTTTTCTCGTAACGATTTTATCTCCTTGTGGCGTAACCGGGCCATTAGCACCCTCCACAATGATCCTTGCCTTGACATTGTAGGCGTTCCTATCGATTGCATTTTCAAGTGCGGCAAGGATGAGGAAGTCGACGTCCAGTCCGAAAATACCTTCGTTTGATATGTCTCTCCCTCCCGGAAATCCCTTCAGAAATCCAGACCCTTCTGAGTCGACATAGGTGAATACCGCTTCTACGTCCAAACCGTTCGGGTTATAGATACCGCCACTGGCATCCGTAATAGCAACCACTTTTGCCCCTGCATCATGCAAAAACCTTGTGGGTGGACGCCCCACATTACCAAATCCCTGAATTGCAACTGTGGCGCCCTCAAGCTCTATGTTCTTATGCTTTGCCGCTTTCTTTAAGGCGATAAATACTCCACGACCTGTTGATTCTGCCCTGCCAAGAGAACCTCCTTTTGTGTCCGGTTTGCCGGTAACAACCGCTAATGCTTTGCAACGTATTCCCGGATGTCTTTTTACTATTCCTAAACAGGTATCAAGGTAGGGAGTATCGAGAGCGGTCGTGGGCAGAGATTTTAATGAACGGAACTCATGTACGATTTTCTCTAATGAGATTGTGTCATCCAGTTGCCAATCAGACAAATCTTCTTTTTCGATCGATGTCTTGATGTATTCATCAACAAACCACGCCATCTTGGTGGCATTGGTGTTGACGTCAGGGGCAGGGATATCCAAGTGTGGTCCGCAGGCACTCCTGTTCTTCAATTCACGGCTATATTCTCGGATTATTAATGCATCCTTTTTCTCCAGAATATCCCTTGGATTTATGATAATTCCTCCTTTTGAACCTCCATAAGGGATTCCTGCGATCGCACACTTCCACGTCATCCATATGGCAAGGGCCCTCGCTTCATCAAGGGTTACCTCCGGATGTTCTCTGAAACCTCCCTTCGCTGGGCCTCGCGCTGTGTTATGGTGTACGCGATATCCATTTGCTTCACCATCTAAGAGACGCAATGTCTCTATCCTCTCGGGTGTGAGCAATTTCCGTTTGAGAAAATTCGGAAGCTTAAGGATATCTGCAACGACGGCAAATTGTTTTTCTGCAACTTCAAGGGGGCTCGGCATAGCAACGGTATGATCCCGTATTCTTGCATAGTCCTCAAGGGTAAGAGTTGGTACTGAAAAGAGTTGACTTACCCGGTCAAACTCACCGATCTCCTCCTTGTAGTTTACAATATTCTTTGCTATGGTACTCTTAATGTTGAGGAATCCCTCTAGCTCCTCAACGTTTGCGGCATTTAAGTTGATCCTCTCTGTTAAGGGTTCTTTTGCTTTATGGAGTGTTTTTGTCGGAAGGTCGTCGAGATGGTCCAATGCGGTTAAATCCTCGCCGGCAAGAAGCTTTAAAGCTGTTTCTCCCATGGTAGAAAGGTATGTCTTTCCGGGAGGTACTTTTGTGCCAAGCCTTTTTTGTGCCGCAGTAACACTGTGAAGTCCAAGGATGATCTTGGATTCCACTTCATAGGAAAAAACAAGGTCGAGGATCCGGTTCGTACCGTTACAAAACAGTTCATCTTCGTATTTACCTGCAATTCCGTTGAAAACGATGGTTTTAGAATTCTTCATCTTTTTCTTGATCAGGGCGATCGTCTCGTTGCCAATGTCATAGGCCTTCATCTTCAAGAAACGCCCCTTGATCTCGTTTACCTTAACGTTTATTGGATCAAGGCCAGTAAGTTTTGCCATCATGTGGTCAACGGGAAGTGTTATGTCGATTCCGTATCCCCTTGCTAATTCAAGAACCACAATTGCATTACGAAGTGCCTGTGTCTGCAGGTCAGGATCATCTTCAAGCATGCAGTTGTCCACATTGTAACCCTGTACCTTAAGGAAGGGAAATGCGATGCCGCCTATGATGATAAGTCTGTCAATCTTCCCTTGGACAATAAGGTTTCTCATCGCCTCAACCTTGGCTGAGACGTTAGCGCCACCAATAACAGCGGTTACCGGTTTGTGAGGCTTTCGCATAAAATTTTCTAGTGCCGTTAATTCCTGGGTGAGGAGAAATCCTGCCACCTTTGGTCCCGGTATGAGTCTGGTGATTTGTCCGAGTGAGGCATGCAATCCCATGTGGGCGGAAACCGGGTCAGCATTGACATAGAAATCACAACGGGTAGTATCGTGGAGCTGTTTGGCAAACGCTGCAACCTCATTATCGTCTTCTGATGTCTCACCGCTCCAAAACATCACATTTTCTAAAAGAAAGATCCCTGTGCTTGCTATCTGGGATTTTACCTTCTCCCCAATACAATCGTCGGTCATGGAGACTTCCCCTTCATCTGTCAAAAGCCGTTTCTCTCTGAGGAGCTCAGTGAGTCTTTTTGCAACCGGTCTTAGACTGAAAGCGGAGTGGCACTCCCCATCGGACACTATTCCCACCGACGTCTTCTTTTCCTTAAAGAAATTCTCACGTTTTCCGTTATGGGAGACAATTATAATCGTATTTGCTCCACTCTTGAGGATATGACGAATGTCCATAACCGTTGCTCTGATACGTCTATCGTCTATGGTCTTTCCGTCTCTCACAATATCATAGTTGACCCTCAGAAAGACCCTCTTTCCCTGTAAGGCAGATTTGTGAAGGTTGCGTATAGGCATTTTGTGGGCATAGGGATACCACTCTGTTGTCTCCTTAATATCCATAGTCTCTTTCTCCTCCTGATTTTTTAATCCCAAAACGTAGCGATTAACAGGTTCGAAATTCAACTCACATTTCATACCCATTCTTAAAACCATTGTGCAATGGGTATATATGATCTAATGAAACGGATCGTTTTCCGTAAGTGCACCTATTTTCGTCCATGATACGCTTATTGACCGAATTATCAACGGCTATTTTTTTCTGATCTCATAGGAGGGAAAAGCAGTTTCCGGTACCGAATATCCAGTAGAAGAATTCGGGTATCTTTTTGTTCCAGTTGTTATTCGAAAGGATGCGGAAACTGGTTGATAAATTTGCCCTTGACTTAGCCATTTGTTGCGTTTATTTTGTTTTCGTGAACCCTTATTGTTTTAATTATTATCGAAAGTGAGAGATTGCATTACAAAGAGCACATTTTTGTTCCATGGCATCAGAGTTTTGTGGTAGGGAGAAGTACAGATGTGTTGGATTGGATTGCAGATGTTATTGGCATAAGTATTGGTGGATTACTCTACCGAAGTAACTGTAAAAAAGGAGAAAGATGAATGGCTCTTGAAAAATGGGACCCATGGCAAGAATTTGCAAGTTTACAACAAAGCGTTAATGAACTGTTCAATGAATTTTTTACCCGTTTTATCACAACAAAAGAGATTGCCTTTACACCACAAATAAATATCTATGAGACAGAGGGAGAGTTAATCCTCAACGTAGCCCTGCCAGGTACTCTGCAAGAGGATATTGATATCTCCCTGGAGCAGGAAGATGTGTTATATATACGGGGCGAGAGGCTTAATCCGTACAACTCATTTAAGGGTAGTCTGTGTCATATTGAAGAGATATCTTATGGATATTTTGAGCGGAAAATACCTTTACCGTCACCATGTGTTTCTGAAGAGATAAAGGCGGAATATTCTGAGGGAATTCTCACGATACATTTAACCAAGAAGGTATCATAATGTATTCTCAAAGCACAAAAGAGCGTGATTATTACGAGGTATTAGGGGTCAGCAATAATGCAACAGGTGATGAGATTAAGAAGGCATATAGAAGGCTGGCACTCAAATATCATCCCGATAAAAATAGG
Organism: Candidatus Scalinduaceae bacterium; assembly: GCA_965222815.1. Classification (GTDB taxonomy): domain Bacteria; phylum Planctomycetota; class Brocadiia; order Brocadiales; family Scalinduaceae; genus SCAELEC01. The sequence continues at coordinate 1,635,365 of CBDCUS010000013.1, read as the reverse complement.
GGTGATAAGCACGCAGAGAAAAAATTTAAGGAGGCGGCAAATGCGTATGAGGTCTTGCACGATCCTGAAAAAAGGAAGATGTACGATTCTCGGGGGCATGCGGGTCTCGATGATATGGGTTTTCATGGTTTTGAAAACAGTGATGATATCTTTAGCAACTTTGGAGACATTTTTGGCGATATCTTTGGAAAAAGGTTTCACAAAGAAAGGGTGGGACCACAGAGGGGGTTGGACCTCAAATATACCATGACGATTTCATTTCTCGATGCCGCATTAGGATGTGAGAAGCAGATTCGATTCGAGAAACAAGATATCTGTGAGATATGCAAGGGAAGCGGTGCAGAAAACGGAGATATAAAGGTCTGCTCCCAATGCAATGGTACCGGACATGTGAGTAATCAGCAGAAATCACAAGGAGGATTTTTTACCCTCAGTACCATATGCCCCAGTTGTGATGGGGCGGGGAAGAGGGTTGAAAACCCGTGTCTCAACTGCAGGGGAGAGGGACGTTTGATAAAGACAAAACTCTTGTCGGTTAAGATCCCCGCTGGGGCGAAAGATGATTCTTTCTTAAGACTTTCAGCACAGGGTGAAGCAGGTATTCGTGGCGGTGCTGCTGGAGACCTCTATATACGTGTTAACGTTATGCTGCATCCTCTCTTTCAAAGAGATGGGTTGGATATCAAAAATGATCTAACCATATCTTTTGCGAAGGCGGCATTGGGTGGAGAGGTTGAGGTTTCCACATTACGTGGAAAGGCAGTTTTGAAGATACCGAAGTGTACCCAATCTCATCAGATTTTGAGGATGACGGGGCAGGGGATTAAGACCAAATCGGGGAAAAACGGCGATCAGCTGGTAAGGATTATCGTAACTGTTCCCAGAAAATTGTCCGAGCAGCAAGAGAAACTCTTACGTGAATTTATCAAACTTGAGCAGAGTGAAAGCGGGAAAAAATAATTACACAAATTTTAAGGGAGGAGATTTGTTTTTTCATAATGAAGAACACTAAGAAGAGATCAGACAGCAAGAGACGTGATACAAGTAGTGCAGAAAAAGAGAAAAAGAAGAGTACGAGATTGAGGATATCAAAGACTCATAAACCCGATGAGCTGAGTCTGGAAGAGTGGCAGCGGATTTTGAGGAAACAGTTTGCTGAGCAGCAGAATTTTAGATTGAAGAATTGCGGTGACCATCCCTTTATCTCTGAATTTTATCTGACGAATCCCGAAACGGAAAAAACCTATAAGCTCTCTATTCGTGGAGATGTTCCGGGAGATAATTTCTGTTCTTGTCCCGATTTTCGTATAAACAACCTCGGTACTTGCAAACACATCGAGTTTGCACTCTTTACGCTGAAGAAGAAGAGGGGTGCAAAAAAGGCTTTTGGTACAGCCCAGACCTTCCCTTTTTCTGAGGTCTACTTACATTACGGTCTCAAGCGGGAGGTGCGGTTTCGTGCGGGAAAAGAGATCCCAGCAAGACTTTCGGTATTGGTGGAAAAGTTTTTTGACGAGAACCGTATTTTGAAGGATACCCATATTCTCGATTTTCATCAGTTTTTGAACAGCACCTCTCAAACCAACGGACATGAAGTTCGTTGCTATGATGATGTTATCTCCTTCATTGCAGAGCATCAGGATGCTGAACACCGTGCGAAGATCGTAAAGGGCCGGCTAAAGGGTGGGGTGAAGAGCCCTCTCTTTAACAACATCCTGAAAACTGAGTTATACCCATACCAGAAGGAGGGCGCACTGTTCGCAGTTAAAGCGGGTAGATCTCTCATTGGTGATGATATGGGCCTTGGGAAGACCATTCAGGCCCTTACGGCGGCAGAGTTAATGGTGAAGCTGTTTCATATCAATAAGGTATTAATCGTCTCTCCTACGTCGCTGAAATATCAGTGGATGGCAGAGATCGAAAAGTTTTGCGGGCGATCATCCTGCGTCATTGAAGGTCTTAATCACAACAGACAGCAGTTGTATCGGGAAGAATCTTTCTACAAACTGGTTAATTATGAGCTTGTTTTCAGGGATATTGAATATATAAGAAAATGGTCTCCTGACTTGATCATCCTAGACGAGGCTCAGAGGATAAAGAATTGGAAGACTCGTACTGCGAAATATGTAAAGCAACTGGAGTCTCCCTTCGCTATCGTGCTTACGGGAACTCCAATCGAAAACAGGATCGAAGAGCTACATTCCATAATGGAGTTTATCGACCGGCATCATCTGGGACCGTTGTACCGGTTTGTCCAGATGCACAGGGTCTTGGACGAAGGCGGAAAGGTGATTGGTTACAAAGGCCTTCAATCAATTAGGCGTACTCTTAAGAACGTATTGCTAAGAAGGAAAAAGAGTGATGTGCTCAAACAGCTTCCGGACCGTGTTGACAAAAACTTTTTTGTTCCCATGACAAAGGAGCAGTATGTAATTCATGATGAGAATTACGATATCGTAAAAAAACTTGTTGCAAAGTGGCGGCGGTACAAATTTCTCTGTGAGGCTGACCAGAGGCGGTTGCAGATCGCCCTCAATTTCATGCGTATGGCCGCGGATAATACTTTTCTGGTAGATAAGAAGACGATTCACGGCCCAAAACTTGATGAACTGGAGGTTATTGTAAAAGAGCTTGTTTTTGAAGGGGGAGAAAAGGCCGTTATATTCAGCCAGTGGCTCAGAATGACTGAATTGGTCGAGAACGTCCTTACGAGGAACGGCATCAAGTATGTCCACCTGAACGGAAGTGTTCCCTCAAAAAAACGAAAAGGGCTCATGTCTCAGTTTAAGGAAGATCCAGACTGTATGGTATTTTTGTCTACCGATGCAGGTGGTGTTGGCCTTAATCTGCAGAGTGGATCGGTTGTGATTAACATGGATATTCCCTGGAATCCTGCTGTTCTGGAGCAGAGGATTGGACGCGTACATAGGTTGGGCCAGAAAAGGTCCGTTCGTGTCATAAACTTTGTCTCCTCTTCCTCGATTGAATCAAGGATACTGGAGCTCTTAAAATTTAAAAAGTCTCTTTTCGCCGGAGTTTTGGATGCCGAAGGTGAAGATGTCGTAATGGTGGGAGAATCGCAGATCAAGCGATTTGTAAAAACGGTTGAAACGATAACAGAAACGCTGGAGAAGTCAGATCCCGCGAAAGAGGAAAAGGAGGAGAGGGAAAAGGAGAGAGATGAGAGAGAAGCTGAATTAAAAGATCTCGCCGAAGAGCAGAGCCAAAGGCCTGTTCCAACTACCGAAGACCATCCTCGAGAGGTGGAGCAGTTGAGTACTCTTCTACAAGCGGGAGCTCAATTCCTATCTCATCTCAGTAAGGCTATTACAGAACCTGTGACTTCCTCAGATAACAATGTTGAATCTCTAATCGGTAGAGATGAGAAGAGTGGCAAGTCCTACTTAAAGATACCTATTCCGGACAAAGATGTTGTTAAGAATATCTTTTCTACATTTGGTGATTTGTTGAAAAAAACGTAAGGGGGAAATGGAAAAGGATTTACGAATTACGATTTGGGATTTACGATTTTTTATTAGAAGGTTATGGATAAAGGTAAATTAACAGATTGCTATTCCTCGCACAAAGGCGCTGAGAACACAAAGAAAGTAACCTTAATTATGTAGGGTTCGTTTTCTCTGCTTTTCTTAGTGCTCTTAGTGTGATTATTATTTTATATATGTGCTATTGCATCAAAAAAATCGTAATTCGTAATTCCCAAATCCCAAATCATAAATTACTCAGCTTACGTTTGATATCGTATGCCACAATTCCAAACGCAACTGAGACATTGAGGGAGTTTTTGAGTCCTGCCATCTCTATTTCAATAGGCACATCGCACAACTTCAAAAACTCATCGGAAACACCCTCAACCTCATTCCCAAGAACCAGACAGACGGGTCTGCTTGGTCGGTACACTTCGTATGAACACGCCTCTTTTATCTGTTCAAGCAACACAATCTCGTAACCATGAGTCTTATACAGGCGGGCTACAGAGAGGGCATCCCACGCGTATCCCCAATCTACTGCCTTTTCTGCGCCGAGTGCTGTCTTGGAGATCACCAAGCGCGAACTCACAGGTGTCCCCGTGATACCGCACAGCCATAACTTCTCAACGCCTATACCATCCGCCGTCCTAAAGATTGAACCCACATTATAGAGACTTCGTATATGGTTTAAGATGACGACAAGCGGGATAGGTTTTCTCTCTGCACGCTTCGCACGCTGGCGTGCCAGGATCTCTTTGTCTGTTAGTTTTTGCATTGTATTGGCAATTTTATGTCCTTCATCCTGATAATATTTGTCTCCACCATAAATCAGTCAACTTTGTTCAAAAGTGGGAATTAATTTACGATAATCTTTGCAGATTTGCAATTAGATTGCAAATCTGCAAAGATGCGGGCCTATTAAATATAATATTCAGCCTGCCCTTATACGGTTTCTTCTTACCTATCTCACAATTCCTTCAGAAATCTATGAAGCTCACTGGTGGCTTTATCCCTCTCGACCAGTTTTCATCTCAAAATCATTGGTATATGCACCAGTTTTATCTTACGTATAAGGGCAAGAAAAAACTCCAACCAAAGGTTGGAGAAATTAGTTGGGCAAGGCATCAGGTTTAAAGATTAATAGCCTTCTATCGGTATTATTATTTGCAAGGAGAAATGGGGAATGAAAGAGTACATGAAGCTGCTGAAATAGGAGGGTCTTCCAATCCTTCCAAAAAGCACAAAACTTAAAATAGTTATACAAAACGAAGATATACTAAAACCGATTTGGTTTCCGTTTTACTGGAAACCAAATCCTGGTTGCAGTTATCCCCAGACAAAAGGCGCCGAGGACTTTACTCGCTCAATTTTATACCGGATTTATCAGAAAACCATTATCAGATGAGTATAAAATGGTTTTTGCTTACATATACCAATAAATGGTTGCATTAAGACAGGTTGCCTCGTAGCTTTGTCATTTATATCTAAACGTATTGTGTCCTGAAAGGTCGTGATACCATGGCACGTAACAACGTGTCCCTACGGAACAATTAGGCAAGCCGGCGAAAATTACGATATCGTCCAAATATAACAGGTATCATCTCTTTGTGTCGTACCCGCCCGAACGACGTAGTCGTCCGCCCGTTCCGGTACGGATGAGAGCAGGTCTTTGTACTCTCGATTTCATTTAAAATTATACTTTATTGATTTTGTCTGATTAAATTCTTCCAGGTATCTGTCCAATCGTTTGCTTGAAATAGGAATTGCGGTTTTGAGTTCCCCGGCAAAGAGCGACACCTTGTACTCTTCTAGCATCCAGTACAATTCTCGAACTGCTGATCGTTGTGATTCTGACAAAGATCTATTTCCATGAAGGGTCTGCCACTGATTTATGTATGGTGTTATCTTTTCCATTTTCCCTCGGTCTTTTGGTTGATTTACGGCGAGTCTTTCCGCTCGAATGCTTAGTGCTTTTAGATAGCGCGGTATATGTTGTAGTTGGGTATAAGGGATACTCTTTAAAAAGTCCGGTGGTAACAATTGGTTGAGTTGATCCGTAAGCTCTCGATAGGCTTCGTCAAATGATCGCTGTTTGAGGAAACGATCTAAATCCTTTCTCGTCTCACGGTACTGGGATAAGATATTTTTAAGTGAATCTCTGAATTTCACCATGAGTCCGTCGAGTCTCTGTTTGACAAGGGCGAGATGTTTCTCGTAAGCTTCTTTGCTTTCAATCCACGAGGCTTCAAAGAGGTAGTTGTGCAGGTTCTCCCTTGTCTGTTCCTGTAGTTGGCTCAGACTTCCAAACATCTTGTATTCTCCTTCCAATCCCCTCAGATCATTCAGGTCACGTTCCAGCCAGGCTATTTCATATCCTAGTTGGAGCAATACAAGCTGTTTTATTCCTTCTTTTGTTGCGAGGACGGCCTCCTCCTTTGTATGAAAGAGGTAGCGGTGGATACCCTCCTCGTCAGCTTTGAGACCAGGGTATCCATAGAGTGGGATGCCGGAAGGTGTTTCAATGGTAATCTGTTTTGGTAGATCGTCAAAAGACCAGCCACTCAAGTTTCGAAGTTCCCATTGGTTTGATGCCTCTCTCCACTGTGATAACTCTAATGATGACTCATCGGCGTGGCTTTTCTCTTTGAGTAGTTTTTTCCCCTCTTCTAGGAGAGTATGAACATTTCGTCCCCTGGCGATCACCTTGTGTTGGTAGTCCTCGATCTCGATCTCTATCTTGAGGTAGTCGGGTAATCGATCTGCGTTCCACTCATCGGGTGAAATAGAGACCCCATTATGTCGGCGGAGATGATCACTCAACGCATCTAAAAATGAGTGGTGGGTACGTTTCAGGTTTTGTACGGTTGTTTTTGCAGTCTCTGGGATTGGGACTAATAGTTTCCTCAGCCTTTTGGGGAGTCCCTTCATGAGGTAGAGGATCTTCTCTTCCCAGAGTCCTGGTATTACCCAATCGAGAGAGTTTGCATCCATGCACGGCAGTATCTTCTCTTCAATTCGTAATGTTACTCCGTCCCTCTTCTCTTCCGGCTTAAATCGATAATTGAGGGGTAGTAGATGGTCACCAAGATTCCAATTGTCGGGGTAATCTTCCAGGGAGGGTTCTTCGAACATTAAGTTAAAATCTTCTTCTCTCATAAAGAGAAATTCCTGTTTCTCCTTGCGGTTTTTTCTCATAAGCAGGCCATGTAAGTCATGGGCAGAGGTTATATTGTGAAGTCGATCTGTATAGAAATTGCTCATGGCCTGGTTAACCTCGAACTCATAACAGCGACGAAGTTTTGCCCCTTTCTGAATGATGCTCTCTTTTAATGTCTGGTTGTGTTCGAAAAAGGGATGTGAGGTGCGTAACAGGCCCTCAACGAGTGCCTTCTCTATAAAGAGAGCAGTCGCTTGCTTGGGGTTGATTTTTCCATAGTGAACCTGACGACGGGGCACAATCACCAATCCATAGAGTGTCACTTTCTCATATGCCGTTACACTCTGTCTCTTTTCATGGTACGAAGGCTCCGAGTATGATCGTTTGCAGAGATCCTTCCCAATAGCCTCTAGCCAATCCACTTCAATGTTTGCAACCCGTCTTGCAAAGAGTCTTGAGGTCTCGACCAGCTCTGATGCCACAATCCACGGTTGGCCTTTATTGAAAATACCTGAACCGGGAAAAATCATTATTTCACGATTCGCAGTGGTCTGATAGAGGTTCTTCTCCTTTTTGAATGCAATCTGAGTCAAGTGCCCCGCAAGGATGGAGACATGGATACCTCGATAATCGGAGAACTCTTTATTTAGATGGAAATCTTGCGGTTTATTGAAGAGATTCATCAGTTGGCGATGGATGTCTCGCCACTCTCTCATACGTACGAACGATAGGAAATGTGCCTTGCAAAACTTCCGCATCTTGTTCTCGGTCTTCAACGATTCCCACTCTCTATGATAGGCGTTCCAGATATTGAGAAGTGTGACAAAATCGGAAGAGCGGTCGATAAAGGTACTGTGAATCTGCTTTGCTTGCTCCCTCTTTTCAAGGGGGTACTCTCTCGGGTCCTGGATTGAGATCCCGGCCGCTATCACCAACATCTCCCGCAAAGTATTCTCCTCTTTGGCAGCCAGCAACATACGGGCTGTTCTCGGTTCAATGGGTAGTTGCGCCATTTCACGTCCCAATGAAGTGAGTTCATTCACATCGTCTAAAGCCCCCAGCTCTTTTAGTAGTTTGATACCACTCTTAATGGCGGAGGTGGAGGGAGGGTCAATAAAGGGGAACTCCTCAATATCTCCGAGACGCTGGTATTTCATACGCAAAATCACCTCTGCAAGAGAGGAGCGTAATATCTCCGGTGGGGTAAATTGAGGGCGTTGTTGAAAATCCTCTTCGGAGTAGAGCCGAATACATACTCCCCTCTCCACCCGTCCTGCACGCCCTTTTCTCTGATCTGCACTACTCTGAGAAACTGCTTCAACCGGTAAGCGTAAGGTGTGAGAACGGTTACTGAAACGACTAAGTCTCACCAATCCGGTGTCTACGACATATCGAACACCGGGGATGGTAAGCGACGTTTCAGCAATGTTAGTTGCTACAATGACCTTACGCTGAGAGCTGTTTTGAAAAATACGGTTTTGATCACGATGGGAGAGTCGTCCGAAAAGGGGTAAGAGGGCAATTGAGTGGTGCGGAGTCTCCAGACGTCCGATTACCTCTTTGATCTCCTGCTCTCCAGGCATAAAGACTAAGATATTACCTCGTGGATTTTTGAGCAGAGCTCTTACCGTTTGAACAACAGCATCTTCGATGGTAACATCACCTTGCTCTTCCAGCGCTTTATCTATCGGTTTATACCGAACTTCTACGGGGAAGACCCGTCCCGTGACCTCAATCACCGGGGCAGCAGGAAACGATTCCGAGAAGCGGGGGATGTCTAGATTGGCTGAGGAGAGGATGAGTTTCAGATCAGGACGTTTTGGCAACAGACGTTTGAGGTATCCCAACAGAAAATCGATATTAAGGGTTCGCTCATGGGCCTCATCAATAATGATCGTGTCGTAACTACGTAAAAAACGGTTCCGTTGGATTTCTGTGAGCAGTATCCCATCTGTCATCATCTGAATGATGGTTTTGTCTGAACATTTTTCAGAGAATCGGATCTTGTACCCTACCGTTGAACCCAACGCCACCTCCAGCTCTTCAGCAACCCTCTGGGCCATGGAAGTTGCGGCTATTCGCCTTGGTTGAGTGCAGCCGATAATTGCCGCTTGGCCCTGTCCGGCATCAATACAGAGTTTCGGCAGCTGTGTTGTTTTACCGGACCCCGTTTCTCCTGCAATGATCAATACCTGATGTCTCCGTATTGCCTCAATCAGCTCTTCTCGATGTTTGAGAATGGGGAGATGGACAGGGTAAGACATTTGGGGGCATCTCTCCATGCGCTCTTTTCTCAATAGTGCAGATGCCGTGATTCGATCATGGAGCTGTTGTATCTCTTTGTGCCATCGCTTGTCATTATCTTTCTGCCTTCGTAACCGACTCAACTGTTTCCGGAATTTCCACTGGTCACTCAGCATGGTAGTATCGATAAGCAGTCTCAATTTACCGATATGGGGAGACGTGTGGGTATAAGTTTTTTGCATAGAACTAATTATGAATAGAGAGACAACTCAACTAAAAAGAGACAAAGAAATAAAATTTTTCCTATAGTAACACCTGTTAGATGAGATATCAAGTTATACCAACACCTAAAACCGAAAACCAAATCGGTTTTAGTGTATGTATTAAGATCATCTACTGAATTTGGAAAAGCCCATGCGATACAAAGTTAACATTAAAAAGACAGAAGAAAATGGCTCTCTATGTTTTTCACGACTTCTTGGCTGCTGGTCTCAAGTCCAGACAGAAGAAGAATCCTTGGGAAATATAAAAGATGCCATACAGGAATATCTGGAAACAGTTGATAGGCTAATCATAGACAAAGAATCCGGTTATGTTGAAGTAGGAGATAATGCCTAATGTTCCTGGTGTAAATCACCAATGTGCGGTAAAAGCTCTAGAAAAGGCTGGGTTTTGGATTGCTAGATAGAAAAAACATATAACCATGACTAACGGCGAACGTATTATTATCCCAAGAGCAAATCCTATTAATTCCTATACAATGCCAGGTATTATTAAGGATGCTGGTATCAGCATTGAAGAATTTAAGAAACTTTTGTAAATATTACAAGCACCACTTTTTATTTTTTTATTCGCAAAACAGCTTATTGAATATACCATAATAACACATTATATTTACCACTTATATTTTAGGGAAACAAAGAAGGCTCTTCCGTCACCCGGATGCACAAAAGGACCTGAGGCATAGAGGCTTCCTCCGGTTAATCCAACCTGCGCGTACTCTTCGTCAAAGAGATTATTAACGGACAGACTAAATTCAGACGATTGAAACGCTTTCGTATACTTTAGATCAACGATTGTATAATCATCAATCTTAGATGTATTATCGCTGCCAATATATTTATCATCGACATAGCGTGTAGACCAGTTTACATTACCGAATCTCTCGTTGTACCATCCAATGTTTGTACCGATGATATTTTCCGGTACAAGGGGGATACGATTACCGGCAAAGGAATCGGAACCTGTATTAAACCTCTCAAATTTGGCGCGTTGGTGTGTGAAATTAAGGTTGGTATAAAAACCAAATGGGAAATTCATGTTTATGGAAAATTCTGTTCCTTTTGAATGAGCTCTACCGGCATTATCTATTACAAAAGGACTAGTGTCAACAACCATCTCTTTGGTGATATTGTAGAAACCGGCTATACTGTAATCAATATATCCTAAAAGGGAACCTCTTATCCCGAGTTCGTAGGTCTCTTCCTCTTCAAGGTTGAGGTTTTCACTTAGCTCAAGTGCCTGCCGAGATGATACAATCGACCTGATACCCTCGGTATAATTCCCAAACACATTCAGAGATGGAGAGATGCTGTAGGTGAAACCGATCCTGGGACTTAGTTTATACAGGGTTTTGTCAAAACTGTTGAATGGACTCACCCTATCTCTATAATCAGTGGAAACAATATCATATCTGATACCTATATTTATGAGAAGGTTTGCTATAGGACGTATCTCATCCTGAATGTAGAAACCCCATATGTTTTCATGAATATTATATTTTGTCACTATTTCCCAGAAGAATTGACTCCAAAAGTCATCTGGGAAGAGCTCAATTCCTTCGTGAAGGTTTCTGAATTCAAAACCTGCAAGGAGAGTATTCTTAATTCCAAAAAGATCAATATTTGATTTATAATTCAGCTCAGCTGTCCAGGTATTTAAACGCTTATAATTGCCAACAAATCCAAAATCTTCAAGAATTGTGTCATCCTGATTTCTGTAAGATGTCTTTACGAGTACTTGAGAGTCGTCATCAATAAACCATTCCAATTTTGTCCCTACATGTAAAAACAAATAATCTATATCAGAATGTTTGTGAAGCGACCTTTCAGGATGATTCTTATATTCATTGAACGGTAAACCACCGGGTGTCCCTGCGCGATTATCATTGATATTTGCAAATATACTGAAACTTATATTTTCACCTGTGTATTCTAACTGTGGTGTTATAAGGTGGCTCTTTGTGAAACTGTTTTCCCGGAAGCCGTTTGTGCCAATGTACCGGTAATTTACACTGTACATTAAGCCGTTATCTAAAAGGCCGCCTGTGTATACAGATGGTTCGATGTGGTCGAAGCTCCCATAAAGCATAGATACCTTTCCTTCAAAACTAGTGGTAGGCTTTTTCGTAATTATATTTATGACACCTCCTATGCCATTGGGGCCGTATAGAACAGATGCAGGAGTCTTTACCACTTCAATACGTTCAATGTTATTAAGCGGGATATTGAGAACACTAATGGGGTTGGAGGGGACGTTCATCTCAAAGCCGTCCAGCATGATCAGGATTCCCCGTACCGAGGGTCTTGTACCGCGAAAGGATGCACTGAAAACGGCCTTATGGCTTCCAGAACCATTTAATGTCAAACCAGGTACATGACGCAGCAGATCCATTACATCGACAGGTTGGTAATTCTCTATCTCCTCTTCCGTGATAACGGCTATATTAGTCGATACTTCTGTCTCCTTCCTCTTTGTTCTTGTCGCTGTTACAATGATTGTATCCAGTGTAGATAAAGATTTATCATTATCATTGCTAGGTTTATTTATTGCAGCCAATACTAAGGAAGACAAAAACAACAAAACAAAAGTACTCAAACTTAAGAGCGTAAATATCCTTCTTTTATAGAATTTTCTCACAATCTGTCCTTTGTACATGCTATTTATTCAAGCTAGTTTTAATTTCTTTACAATCCATACTATAAATAATATACTTTTCCGAGTTTGTTTACATAGGGCATTAAATGTAATAGATTTGTGATGAGTATGCCCTCTAGGGTAACACATTTAATAATCGCGTACTTATACACTGTTTTTATAGTAAAATCAATTAATTGAATAAAATTTTTCACTCCATAGAGATTGACCAATCCTACTCAGATAACGATGAGGTAACAGGTAGGTTTGGTTTAAGGGTTTGTAAAAAAATTACTGTTACAGATATGCTTTCAGATTTAGGTTATATTTGTTCAATCTGATTGAGACAAAACGGAAGCATGGCCTAAGCTATGTAGAGGTTTTGGCGATTGAAGAGGGGGCTAAGATAGCTTGAAGATGTACGTAGATATGTAATAGTAATTGTTTTACAAACCCTAAGAAGCTGAGGCCGCATTTCACTTTTTTATGAGAAATTATTCTTATTAATAAATGAGTAAAAAGCTCCCAATCCTTGCCAAGATAAGTCGCCCAAGGTCTCATGATGTTTATCTTAGAAAAAGGTTGTTTCGCCAGTTAGACAAGAACAGAAAGAACCCAATCATCTGGGTATGTGGCCCGGCAGGGTCCGGAAAGACGACCTTGGTAAATAGTTATATTGAAACAAGTAATCTTCAAAGCCTCTGGTATCAGGTAGACAGTGGTGATGGAGACCCCGCAACATTTTTTCACTATCTTGGCCTTGCAGCCAAAAAGGCTGCTCCTCGTAAATCCAGTCCGCTTCCCCACCTTATGCCTGAGTATTTAATGGGCATACCAATATTTACGAGGAGGTTTTTTGAAGAGTTGTACGGACGTTTAAAGATTCCTTATCTGGTGGTTTTTGATGACTATCATGAGATACCTGATGATAGTTTGTTCCACGAAGTGATGCTTAATGGATTGGGTGTGGTACCAAAAGGCATAAACGTTGTTGTCATAAGTCGCTGTGAACCTCCACCTGTTTTGGAACGAATGTGGGCTAACCAATTAATGAGGGTTATTTCGTGGGACGATCTTCGCTTGAACCTTGACGAGTTTAAGGGAATAGTCAGACACATGGGACTGAAGAAGATGTCAAATGAGATGATCCGGGAGTTACACGAAAGTACCGAAGGATGGGCGGCAGGGTTATTCTTAATGTTGGAAAAATCTAAAATTAAAAATATGACCGTCCACTCTTTAAATAAACAAGATCCGGAATACATCTTTAACTATTTTGCCAGTGAGATTTTTCATAAGATTGACAAAGAGACACAAGACATTTTAGCCCAAACGGCCCTGCTTCCTTCAATAACTTCTGTTATGGTAAAGAGACTTACCGGTATACATCATGGCGATCGTATTTTGTCCAAAATGAACAAGAATAATTTTTTCATAGAAAGGAGACAATCTGAACGACGGATAGTCTACCAGTACCATGCGATGTTCAGGAAATTTCTTCTTTCACGTGCGAAAGAGCTATTTACTCCAAAACAGTTACTTAATATGAAGAAGAAGGCCGCTATGATCATGGAGGAATCAAACAGGATAGAGGACGCGGCTGGGTTATTTATCGAGACAAAAGACTGGCTCTGCCTCGCAAGCCTGATCAATAAAAACGCTGAACAATTCTCTTATAAAGGACGCACACAAACTGTACTTAAATGGCTTCTTGCCTTCCCACAGGAGGTTCTGGACAAAAACCCATGGCTTTCTTACTGGTTTGGAATGTGCTACTTGAATTTTAAACCATCGGATAGTGTCTCTTATTTTGAAAAGGCATTTGAGTTATTTAAAAAAAAGGGAGAAACAAAAGGTCAGATTTTGTCCATTTGCGGAGCAATAAGGGCAATCTTTAATGACACACATAAATATGAACGCTTTGACCTATGGTTAGCGAAATGGAAAAAAATTAATAGTAACTTTAATTTAAAAGATAATCCTGAAATAGAGGGTTATTCAACGTGCAGTATATTTATAGCCCTTATCTTTAGACAACAGGGGTATCCTGATGCCAGTCTATTTGAAAAACGTCTTAAAAGAGTTCTGGATAAAGATATAGATTTAAACCTTCGAATTGAAATCTTATATTTTCTCATCTATTATTATTTAATATTGGGAAACCTTACAAATGCAGAAATGACTCATGATTCTCTTTGTAAGATACTTAAGTATTACCGTATAAATCCAGCTACCGTATTATTTGCAAAACACGCAGAGGCGAATTATTACTTTTTTAAAGCTATGCACGATCCATGTGATAATGCGGTAAAAGAGGGACTCAATATTATAGCGATTAGAGGTATTTATGTCTGGGAGTTCAATTTAATGGGTACGGCAACAGCCAACTTGATTTCAAAAGGAGAACTTGCCGAAGCTGAAAAGTATCTGGATAAGATGACGAGTTACATTAAAAACAACAAATATAACAGTAGTTTCTATCACATGTTAATGGGTTGGAGTTCCCTCTTAAAGAAAAACTTGCCTATTGCTAGGAAACATATGGAGAAAAGCTACTCCCTTGCAACGGAAGTGGGAGCCGTCTTTCCATTATCAATTTCCAATTTTGGTATGTCATTGGTACATCATGAGCTTGGGGAACAACAAAGAGCTTACTTATATCTGAATAATGTAGAGGGATTTGGTAGGAGTATGAAAAGCGCCACGCTAACTTTCATGTACTGTTTGACAAAAGCACAGTTCGCGTTTGATCTGGGTGACAAACAAGAAGGATTCAAATACTTACGAAAAGCTATGTCCCTCGGAAGAGAAAATGGTTTTTTTAACTTTTTTCTATGGCTTCCTGATATCATGCTACGTCTATGCATAAAGGCTCTGACTGAAGGTATAGAGGTGGATTACGTTAAGGAACTCATATATAAACGCAACCTGATCCCTGAAACACCACTACTGGATGTCGAAAACTGGCCATGGTCTTTAAAAATATATACACTGGGGAAATTTGAGATTGTTAAAGATGGTAAATCGATACAATTCTCAAGAAAGGCCCCTCAAAAACCACTTGCGATGTTGAAGGTGTTGATAGTATTTGGTGGAAGTGATGTAAGTGAGATGAGGATAAGTGACGTGCTCTGGCCTGACGCGGACGGAGATGTCGCGTATCACGCCTTTACGACAACACTAAGCCGTCTGCGTAAACTGATTGGAGTTGATAAGGCTATTACGCTCCATGAAGGCCGCTTGAGCCTGAATCCTCGTTATTGTTGGGTAGATATCTGGGCATTCCAAAGACTGCTTGAAGAGGCGGACGAAGTATCCGAAAACGGCAACAATCATACGCACATACAGATTATTGAGAAGGCCGTCAGTATGTATCAAGGCAACTTCCTTGAAGGTGATGAAGAAGAACCTTGGACTATCTCACTCCGTGAGCGTCTAAGGAACAGGTTTACACACTGCTTGAGTACCCTAGGGAATTTCTGGGAAGGGGAAAAACAGGTTGAAAAAGCCATAGGCTATTACAATAGGGGGCTTGAGGTATGCGATCTCACAGAAGAGTTCTATCAGAATCTTATGGTATGCTATCATAAACTTGACCGTAATGCCGAAGCGTTTGGGGTATATAAACTATTAAAAAAGGTTCTTTCTGCTGCATCAGGTCTCAACCCGTCTCAAAAAACCGAACAAATTTTGAACAGTATCAGTCGTAAATAATTAAAATTTTTACGAATCTGTTAGCTATCTGTTAGTTTCGGTATGTTAATCTAATTCGCAAAACCTGTCTCTTTTGGTTGATAGCCAGCATCTCACATACTGAATCAAGTGTAACACCAGCGCAGAGTCTCATATTAAGTATTGTTGTTTGAAAGTAGTAGTGATTAAACTTTTATTTTCCATTGTATACTCATTTCATAATGGTTTTCGGATAAAATCCGAGAAAAAACGGAGCGAGTATAACTGCAACCAAGATTTGGTTTTCAGAAAAACCGAAAACCAAATCGGTTTTAGTATATTACCAAGGACACCTTATCATAAAACAGACTTTCAAAATATATAGTTAGGGAGAAAAAATGAAGCTGAAAAGACATTTTCAATTTCAACATATGCGAAAGCTTAATCTAAGGTATTCTTTACGGATTCTATTGGTCTTGTGTTTTATGATTCTGCCGGTACAAGAGGGCCTATGGGCGCAGGGCAATAATAAAAAGGATAAAAAGAATAAAAAAGTAGTCATATGCCACATTCCACCGGGAAATCCGGATAATCCACAAAGCATCATCATTAGTGAGAATGCGGTACCAGCACATCTAAATCATGGAGATTATATTGGTTCTTGTGGTGAAGGTGAACCAGATGTTGATAATGATGGAGATGGCTATACAGAAGAGCAGGGTGACTGTGATGATACTGATCCAACGGTACATCCTGAGGCTACCGAGATACCGTACAATGACAGGGATGACGATTGTGATCCGTCAACACCCGATGATGATCTCGATGACGATAGTTTTGATATATCTACCGATTGTGATGATACGAACCCAAATGTTAATCCAGGTGCGCCTGAGATACTCGATAATGGAGTAGACGACGATTGTGATCCGTCAACACCCGATGATTCTCTCGATGTAGATCAAGATGGTGACGAATATACCATAAATGAGGGCGACTGCGATGATAGCGATCCGGCGGTAAACCCCGGTGCTACCGAGATACCCTATAATAGCAAAGATGATGACTGCGATCCTTCAACACCTGATGATGATTTAGACGGTGACGGCTATCAGATAGTTTCGGATTGTGATGATACGAATCCAGACATTTACCCCGGCGCCCCCGAGGTACCGTATGATGGAATAGACCAGGATTGTGACGGCTCCGATTTAAATGACATGGACGGAGATGGATTTATAGCGGAAGAGGCCGGCGGTGATGACTGTGATGACGACGATCATGAAATCTACCCGGGAGCTACCGAGATACCGTACGATGGCAAAGATCAGGACTGTAACGGGAGTGACCTAACCGATGTAGACGAAGATGGATTTATCGCAACGCAGGCGGGTGGTGACGACTGTGACGACGACAATCCCAATATCCATCCCGATGCACAAGAGCTCTGTGATGCGGTTGACAATAACTGTGACGGTCAGATAGACGAAGGATTAAAAATCACATTTTATAGAGATGCCGATAATGATAGGTTTGGTAATCCAAATGAAAGCATAGATTCATGCACCCAGCCTTTAGGATATATCCTAGATAATACGGATTGTAATGACAACGATGCCAGCATCCATCCAGGTGCAACTGATTTACCTAACAACAACATAGATGAGGACTGTGATGGGGAGGATGCGAAGCTACTACCCCCTGATCCAGCTGCGGTAGCGCCACTTCTAGACACTACGGTGGTAACCTCATTTGGTTCAGCAACGGAATTTCTTTACACAGGACCTAATCCCATTCAGACCGGCATTGAAGAGGGAACAATTGAGTCGTATCGTGCTGCGTTGTTGCGTGGGAAGGTTTCAGAAAGGGGAGGTGCAGCCCTTTCCGGTGTAACGATTTCCATCCTTGACCATCCAGAATTTGGGCAGACTCTCAGCAGGACTGATGGTATGTTTGATATGGCGGTGAATGGTGGAGGGTTACTGACTGTCGTGTATCAGAAAGAAGGGTATTTACCCGCCCAGAGACAGGTTGATACACCATGGGAAAATGCTGTATGGTTGCCTGAAGTAATTATGATTCCAGTAGATACAAAGGTGACCACCGTTGATCTTACTTCGCAAGAACCTATGCTGGTTGTTCAGGGCAATGTGGTAAACGATGAAGACGGTACGCGAACCGCCACAATACTTGTCCCGCAGGGAACCGAGGCAGAGATGATACTTCCCAATGGTACGGCACAACCCTTAACTACCCTCAATGTACGTGCAACAGAATATACCGTAGGGGAAGAGGGTCCAAATAGCATGCCTGCTCCACTGCCACCACAGAGTGGTTACACGTATTGTGTGGAACTCAGTGCGGATGAGGCACTTGCCGCAGGAGCAAATTACGTGCAGTTTAGCCAGCCAGTGAATTTTTATGTAGAGAACTTCCTTAATTTTCCTGTGGGTATGGCTGTGCCTGCTGGATATTATGACAAAAAGCAGGGAGCATGGATACCTTCAGAAAATGGGGCGGTAATCAAGATTCTTGGTATTTCGGGAGGTATGGCTGACGTTGATACGGATGGAGATGGTACTGCGGATAATAATGGATTGAACGATGCTGAACGTGAAAAGCTTGCTACTCTCTATCAGGCTGATCAAAGCCTATGGCGTGTCAGCATTAGTCATTTTACACCATGGGATTACAATTGGCCTGAAGGACCACCTCCGGATAGTGGACCTCCAAATCCAGAAGGTCCTCCGAACCCACCTGATGATGACAGCGATGAAGAAGAAAATGATGAAGAGTGTGGATCAACCATTAGGGTACAATCACAGACGCTAGGAGAGCAGGTAGGCATCACCGGTACTTCATTCAACCTGCATTATCAGAGTGACCGCGTACCTGAGCGTCTTGCAAATTATACCCTAAATATTCCGATCAGCGGCGCAGATCTCCCTGCAAGTCTCGAGCGTATACATCTTGAGATATATGTTGCCTATAGGAAGATTACCGAAATTTTTGATCCTAAACCAAACCTGAACTACACTTTTACGTGGGATGGCAAAGATGCTTATGGGCGAAATACCATAGGTGCAGCAAAGGTAAAGGTTCGTATAGGTTTTGCTTATCCGCCCGTCTATTACGAACCGTATGAATTCTTTAATGTAGCATTTGCACGCTTTTCTGGAATTCCTATTACCGGTGGTATTGGTCGCTCTGAGATTATTATCTGGGAAGAATGGTCAGGTTCAATTGGATCATTGTTAAATAGCAATAATGGTCTGGGTGGTTGGACACTGAGTAATCATCATGTCTATAATCCTTCTACTAAAACGACTTATTATGGAGATGGAAAAACAAGTAATGTTCAGTCTCAATTTGGCCCTGTTATCTCTACCGTAGCAGGTAATAAACTCAGAGTTTCTGATGGAGATGGGGGATTGGCAACCGAGGCAGGGATATTTCGTCCCGTTGCAATTGCAGTAGGCGATGATGGGAGTTTTTATATAGCAGAATTTTGGCGTTCTGGGCAAGAGGGATCTCGCGTTCGCAGTGTAGGTCCTGACGGTATTATAAACACAGTCGCAGGTAATGGTTCTATTAATTATTCTGGAGATGGAGGACTGGCAACTGAGGCTGGTCTTGCTAATGTGGCTGATATTGAAATTGGTAAAGATGGCAGTCTTTACATTGTAGATTCTGGACGCGTTCGTCGTGTAGGTCCTGACGGTATTATTAACACCATCGCAGGTAATGGAAACAATGTCTCTAGTGGAGATGGTGGTTTGGCAACCAATGCAGGTATGCTTGCTCAAAGTATTGCAGTGAGTAATGATGGTAGCCTCTACATCGTAGATGGTAACTCGTTTAGTATTCGTTTTGTAGGAACTGATGGTATCATTACTACAATAGCAGGTGGTAACGATGCCACAATAGTTGGAGGAGAAGGAACACCGGCAACCGAAACGAGAATTCTTCCTGGTGATATTACAATAGGGCCTGACGGGAGCCTTTATATTACTGATAACAATAAAGTTGTTCGTCGTATAGGAACTGATGGTATCATTACCACAGTGGCAGGAGATAGGGATTTACCAACACCAGTGGATCCACCTGATTATGATGGGAGGTTGGCAACCGATGTATGGCTTCTTACGAGAAATGTTGCAGTAGACAATGACGGCAAACTCTATCTCAGTTCTCCCGATAGTGCGCGGTTCGGAACTTCGATACTTGAGGTAGATAATGCAGGTATTATACACATCTTTGCAGGAGATGGCTCTAGTACTTATGCTGGAGATGGAGCGTTGGCAAGAGCAACAGGGATTTTTGGAATATCTGATATCGACATCAGTGATGATGGAAGTTTATATTACTCTGCGTTTAATCTCGATAGGGTCCGAAAGATCTCTTCGGTTTCATCTTTACTAAATGCAAATGAGTTTGCCGTTCCTTCAAGAGACGGCAGTGAGGTATATATATTTGAGATTTCTGGCAGACACTTACGTACTGTGCATGGCCTAACAGGTGCGACATTATTTACCTTTGATTATGATAGTAAAGGACAGTTACTATCTGCCACAGATGGCGATAATAATGTGACAAGGATTGAGAGGGATGCTAATGGGAACCCTACTGCAATCATAGCACCTTTCGGACAAAGAACCGAATTAACACTGAATGAAAATGGTTATCTTGCAACTGTTTCTAACCCGGCAGGAGAAACTCATGAATTTACCTATCACGATGAAGGAGGTCTTCTTGCCACATTCAAAAAACCACGTGGTAATACTTCGAAATACACCTACGATGATCTTGGGCTTCTCGTTAAGTCTGAAGACCCAGCGGGAGGATTTAAGGAACTCGTGAGGACAAAAGATAATGACAGTTATGAAGTTGCTGTAACCACTGCAGAGGGAAGAACGACTACATACAGGGTGGAAAACCAGACAAATGGGAACCAGCTCAGGATAAATAACTTTCCGGATGGTACCAAAAGGCAGGAACTCATTGGAACGGACGGCAGTACAACCATTACCCAGCCTGATGGTACTATTATATCAAGGGTAAGAGAACCAGATCCACGATGGGGGATGCAAACACCCATAATTGGTTCTCAAACGGTTACCACACCTGGAGGATTAACAAATATACATACGAGGAATCGTACAATAACTCTTACAGACGATAATGACCTTTTTAGCATAGTGTCAAGGACAGATACCGTTACTATAAATGGACGTGATATCATTATTACCTATGATGCTTTTAATAATACATTTACAACCGATACACCTGAAGGAAGGCAAAGTTTTATTACCATTAATGAGAAAGGTCCTATTGTTAAAAGAGAAGCCAGCGGTATCACTCCAATACAATTTAATTACAATGGAAGTGGGCAATTGGATACTATCAGTCAAGGTACAGGAACAAATACACGTAGTATATCATATGATTATAATGATGAAGGTTTTTTGAAAAACATAACAGATCCTTTTAGTACGGTAAATTTTGAATATGATCTGGCGGGTCGTATAACAAAGGCAAGTATTCTAGATGTTAATGAGATCAATATAGAACACGACGATAATGGCAATTTAGTATCCATTATCCCCCCAGGACAACCTGCCCATACCTTTTCATATACATTGGTAGATCTTGAAAACGAATATATTCCTCCCCGCGTGGATACTGAAACAAGCAAGACTGTAAGTTCTTACAACCTGGATAGGCAATTAGAGTTAGTCGCTAGACCTGACGGTAAGACAATAGCCTTTGATTATGAAGGGAGCGATGGTTGTGACTGTGGTCGAATAAGCAAGATAACCATTCCTAGAGGAGAGAGGCACTATGACTATGATCCATCTACCGGAGAATTGTCTTTAATTACGGACTCAAGTGGCGGAGGAATTGCCTTTGAATACGACGGGACTCTTGTTACCGGCACGACCTGGACCGGCCCAATAACAGGTACTGTGAGCGTTACCTATAATAACGATTTCCTCGTTTCCTCGATAGATGTTAACAATGTAGGCGCCATCGTTTATCAGTACGATATGGATAATCTTATTACTCAAGCTGGAGATCTCGCTATAAACCATGGTTTGCAGAACGGTCTTATTACCGGGACATCGATTGGCAATATGAGCGATACTTTTGGGTATAACGAATTAGGAGAATTGATTAGTTACCATGCAGAGTATAACGGAATAGAAATGTTCGACATTCTTTATACTCGTGACCTATCGGGCCGTATCACACAGAAAACGGTGACAATTGATGGGAATACAAATACATATAATTACCTTTATAACCTTGCGGGCCGCTTAAAAGAAGTTCAAAAAGATGGTAATGCCGTGGCTAATTATACGTATGACGACAATGGGAACAGATTAACTTATACAAATGGTGGAATTACTGTTAATGGTACGTATGATGACCAGGATCGTCTGTTGCAATACGGAGCAACTACATACACATATACACAGGATGGGGAGTTACTCAGCAAGGACTCTGGCGGACAAACCACAACCTATGACTATGATGTTCTTGGCAATCTGATGTCAGTATCATTACAAGACGGAAGAGAGATAGAGTATATCATTGATGGTATGAACCGCCGCATAGGCAAAAAGATCAACGATGCACTTGTTCAAGGTTTCCTTTATTCGGATGAACTCAATCCAATTGCTGAGTTAGATGGTAATAACAATATAGTGAGTCGTTTTCATTATTCGAGTAAATCTAATGTGCCTGATTATATTGAGAAAGACGACAATACGTACCGTATCATCTCTGACCATTTAGGTAGTGTACGCTTAGTAGTGGATGTGTCGAATGGTAACATAGCACAACGTCTTGATTATGATGGATTTGGTAATATTATTTTGGATACAAATCCTGGTTTCCAGCCTTTTGGATTTGGTGGAGGAATTTACGATATTGATACTGGATTCATAAGATTTGGTGCGAGAGATTACGATGCAGAAATCGGCCGATGGACTATAAAGGATCCTATTGGATTTGCAGGCAGGGACGAGAATTTTTATGCATATGTTAAAAATGATCCTATTAACCATCGCGATTCCAACGGTATGGATTCTTGGAAAAGGATCAAAAAGTGGTACGATAAATATAAGGAATGGAAAAAATGGGAAGAAATTTCTGAGGAAATTGATAAACTAATAGACAAGCTTAATGATCCAGATAAAAGCTTGCCCGAGCAAGGCGCTGACGTCGTTGATACGTGCTTAAATTTGTGTGATATTTTGATACCTCCGCCATTTAACTATCCTTGCGATGTTTCTCGCGCTATTCTAAAGAAAGGTCAAGAGGTTGTAAAAGATTGGAACGACAATCAACGGGAAGGTAAAAAACAGTGTGAAGATTTCCCGAATCTGCCAGAGTGTCAATAATAAGAAGGATAATTGGGGTCACATATAACATCCAGGGGAAATGCAAGGCAATCAATATTTGCAGGTGATGAGGACCGTAAAATATTTCTTGATACATTGATGAATGTTAATGAAATATAGTAATAGAGGAAGTGTTATATGAATATGGATATAGCCAGAGAGAAGTTGCAGACCATATTGGAATGGTTTACACAACAATAAGTAGTTTACTAAACAATGAAGTTGAAAAATCAAGAATAATGACCTGACCCATGTGAACATTAATAAGAATTGTGACTTAAGAAGAGCTAATTAGGGTGTGGGTGCGGGAGCCAATTTATTTATAAATATCTTTTCTATGCCCAACTTTGTGTACAGTTACAACTTTATCGTTAAGGTCAATCTCATAAATAATCCTGTAATCACCAACTCTAAGCTTATATAAGCCCGATAGATTACTTTTTAAGTGTAATAGTTTAAGGTTATCCACGTTTTGAATAAACCACTTAAGTTTGTCAAATACTCTTTGCCGTATATTCTGATCAAGGGACGTAAGTGTTACCACCCAAATTCTGATCGTATCAATTCCCAAATTTAAGGTGTATAGATATTAGTGCGAAAACGGGTGTTTTCCCAAATTATTGAGAAAATTGGAGAAGTTATTGCGATATATTCCCACGAAGCATTATTGATTACCGAATTGAGATCGCACAAATAAGCATTCCCAAAATCACATCATACCTTTTGAGGTTGATGCCCGTTTTCACATTACCAAATTGAGATCGTAATTACCGAAATAACGCTGTACAAATCATCATTACCAAATTGTGATCGAACTATTTTGTCAAATTCGTATCGTATAATCCGCTATTGAGACCTGATTTATTCTCGATTTTGATATATTCGGCAAAGAGATATTCCTCGTTTTCATACTATTACCTGTTTTGTACTGATGTAGCCAGTCCTCTAAGATACTTACGGCTTGTTTGAAGTCATATCCAATCTCAATCATAAGATCAATGTTGTTGATATTTTTTTGACAACAAAAGCAATGAGCAAGATTGCTCCTTGGATTAACCGTTGCCCTGAGTTCGTGACAGTGTGGGCACTCAAAACGAAGAAAACCTTCAATACATTTTGAAAAAGGCGCCATTTCACCCAATTGTTTGATGACAAAGTGCAAAGGCAGATCATTTCGAATAGATCTTAGAAAGCGGCTTGAATACACAAGAAATCTCCTTAATATAGTCCTGTTCTTTTATACGTTAGATGATAGCTGTTCCGGTCCAAATTCTGGTCGCATTGATTCCCAAATTAAAGCTGTATAGATTTTAGTGCGAAAACAGGTGTATTCCCGAATTATAGAGAAAATTGGAGAAGTGATTGCGATATATTCCCATGTAGCATTATTGATTTCCGAATTGAGATCGCACTATAATAGTATAATAGGGTCAAATCGAAAGCGCCGATTAAAATCGGCGGAGAGTAGAGAATGAAAGAGTCTTACAATGAAGGCGTAGCGAGTCACATTGGCCCCGAGTCATGCCTCGACGACCCGCGAGGGCGTGGGGAAGCGTTGACAGGGGAAAGCACAGGCGGGCTATTGAGCTCCGAAAACACCTTTTTCCGGAGGCCGAGCTAGTGATTTGGCGCGAAGGCAAAATAGGACAACGCGATATGCGAGTGGTGTTCTGCTCCGGCGGAGTCAGAGAACCTGGCATGTGTGGACACTCTTCGCGCGAGAATCGGGAGACCTCGGGAAGGAATCTGCGTAGCACTGAAGCCGCTACGTCAGAGGCGATAGGGAAGGTTAGTAGCCATACGCCTGTTGTTGTTTCCCCCGAGGAGTCGGACGGCAACAAAGTACCTGGGAAGTCGGTGAACAATGGGGTGGCAGTCCCAGCGGAACCGATGGAGGGAAGGACGCCGGCCAAGAGGAACTCGGAACAGGAAGCCGCGAGCCGGATGCAAAGCCGGAACCTCGCGTCGAACGGACCGAACCGGGTGCGTCAGAGAGCCGAAGCGAACAAGTCATTTCGCTTCAATAACCTGTTCCATTTTCTGAAAACCGATTTACTGCGAGCGAGCTTTTAATCAACGAGTCAAGTCCATTCATGACTACATAATAGAAATAAAGTATCCTCTTACCATGGACGTCCACTAAGAATAGAATATCCAGGTGCGTGGTATCACGCAATGAACAGAGGATTAAATCAGTACTCCATATATTTACATAATTCTGATTATGACCTTTTTTTTGACAGTGTCCAAAGAAGCATGTAATATTTTTAATGTTTTTATTTCCTCATATTGCTTGATGCCAAACCATTACCATTTACTATTCTATTATGCACACCGAGGACTCCTTCCTGAGTAGTTTTACTGTCAACAGGTAGAAGTTCTTTTTGTTCAAATCTTCTCTTCAATTACCTTTAGTATTTCCTCGCAAGAGATTTGATAACTTGGCAAGACATTATTACCTTGATGAAGATGGTGTGGATATGTTTCAATATGTTTGTGATGTGCTGAGTTGTCCCACCTGACTAGCAACTTGCTATTTGATTCTTGCCAGTGATATGAATAGTGTCGCACAGTAACGTCAGAGTATTCCCTTATGTACAGTTCTGTATTATTATTCAATGTAACCTTGATTCTTATGTAGAAACCACCCGCAAAATACTCTAGAACTGGAACTTTAAAGTCTTTGACTATATTACTCTTTTCAAGACACTTTATAATCTCCAACTTCCAGCTCCTTCTTTTCTTTGATCAGGTTCTGTAAAACATTTTCATACCCTTTCCATTCCATGTAATCATCCCATTTCTCAAAGTCTTCTTTCTCAGATCCTTTCATGTCCTTTTCAAACTGTTCAAACGGCATCGCGTATTTTGTCGTGAAAAGCCTGATTTTTTCAGTAACCTTGTGATACTCACACATCATATTGGCATAATACATATCTCTTGCCTTTTCCTTATCAATAATGACCATATTATTCACCTCCTACAATCTTATTATAGTTCATTGCCAGATTATTTCTGCTTCAACCGTTTATGTTATCTATTCGCAAGAATAATAACAAGTATAAATGTCCCAGTCCAAATTCGAAAAAATTGTGGTCTAGAAGAGCGACTTTATCTTGGGATCGATGAGGGAACTCTCAATGCACAGGAGATAGTAGCAGTGTATTGCACACTGCTCTATCAACGCAGCGGAACGTATAAGGATATTGCGAGGAAAACAGGGCTTGATCGACGTACGGTAAAGAAATATATTCAAATAACCAGCGATGTAAAAAACTTTACCCCTTTATTGAATACCTGAAAAAAATATCTTCCCTTCCATACTTGTTTGAACAAGAGTTGAAGCATAATCGGATTGTAATAACATATTGGCGATGTGGTATTGGATAGAGTATGTTATCCCGCATTGTTTATCCACAATGATTCGCTTTTTAAGTGGCATGCAGGCCGGAACTAGCTGATTTTACAACTTAAGGAAAGCAGGCAATCCTCTCCGCATTATATATGCTACACTTTTGTAAAACCATACCGTAAATCACCACATGGTAAATATTCATAATTTATGGGTTTTTTAACTTAATCACAATTGCCTGATATTGTGTTTGTTGTGACGCAATCACTTTAACACAAAGGCACTTACATTTTATTTCTTTTCCTGCTGATTCCGGTTAAATTCTACTAATGATAAACGGGTCAAGTCCATTCATGGCTACATAAGAAAAATATAGTACACTCTTTTTATGTGACGTCCACTGAAAATAGAGTATCCAGGAGCGTGGTATCACGCAATGAACAGAGGATTAAATGTTCCGGTCCAAATTCTGATCGCATTGATTCTCAAAAATTAAAGCTGTATAGATTTTAGTGCGAAAATGGTTGTGTTCCCTAATTATTGTAACGGTTAACGGGTCAAGTCCTTTCATGGCTACATAGGCAAAATATAGTACACTCTTTTTATGGTACGTCCATTAAGAATAGAATATCCAGGAGCTTGGTATCATGCAATGAACAGAGGATTAAATCAGTACCCCATGCTTTAATCCTCTTACCTCTTCTCAAATAATAAGTTCCTTCATTTGTAATAGATTGATTGCCTGATACCATTCTTGCGACATACATCCGCTACTATTTCTTTCTCCTTTGAATACTCAAGTATAATCTCTAACTTCCTCTTTGCAGTCTAGAGTCTTCTTTTGTAAACGGGTCAAATGCCTTTATTTCCTCATATTGCTTGATGCCAAACCATTACCATTTACTCTTATGCACACCGGAAGGTAATCTTGGTCGTTTTATGAGACATTTAAATGGTGTATATACACAAAGACATAATAGAAAACATAAAAAGGATGGTCCTCTCTTTCGTGGTTGATATAAAGCCATATTGATAGATAAGGAGAATCATTTTCTTGAAGTTTGTTGATATGTTGTTTTGAACCCTGTAAGAGCAAGAGCGGTAACGTCTCCTGAAGAGTGGAAATGGAGTAGCTATAAAGCTACAGCTGGGTTAGGGAAGCCACACAACTGTCTTTTAACAGATTGTATACTGGAACAATTTGGGGGGAAAAGGAGGAATGCTGAAAAAGGGTATAGGGACTTTACCCATATTACCTCACCATTGGAAGTAGTATCAACTCAATGGTCAAACCAGGGGCATTGCATCTCGCTATATTCTTCTGGACTTAGAAAAACAAGGACTCATAACATTACAATACCCACACACAATAGCAAAAGAAAGATTAAGACGTTTAGCCTTGCTAAAGTCCCCATGTGGAAGGAACAGTTAAAGATTACGCATCTATGAAATTTGAGTCACTATTTTCTTGTCTAATTCAAGTTTGTATGAAAGAATCGTTTTAATATCCATTTTTTTTGAAGCTTTTAAAATTTCTATGCCAACCAATTTACCTTCAGGAGTCGTATCTAAATTAACTCC
The DNA here is from genome assembly GCA_965222815.1 of Candidatus Scalinduaceae bacterium. Classification (GTDB taxonomy): domain Bacteria; phylum Planctomycetota; class Brocadiia; order Brocadiales; family Scalinduaceae; genus SCAELEC01. Next base: position 1,607,549 of record CBDCUS010000013.1, on the reverse strand, counting down.
TTCCGAAATTTCAATCACTCCTTCTGGAGTTTCATCACCTAATTTTAGATACAAAGCATCTACTTCATCATCGTAATAAACTTTCATTTCTTTCTTCCTTTCTCTAACGGATAATTTGTTATTACCGTTACGAGCTCACCTTCAACGGTAACAACTATCTTTATGGGAAGATCAAACCCAGGAATATCTTTTGTGACTTCCTGTTCTCCTTGAGCTAATTTTAACTGTCTCAATACTTTTCGAATAGCAGGCTCTGGAATCTTATAAAGTTTTCTTCTTCTTTTTGCGTGACGTGAAAATTTTACTTTCACAAGTTTCTTCCTTTGTACTCATCTGATTGCATATCATAACTCATTGATAGGTAGGCCACTAGTTTTACTAGTGAGACTATAAAGGTTTAATCTTCAAGTATTAGTATAATATTCCTCCAACTGGCTTGATGGTAATAGCAAACCAGCAAAAAGGAATAAGTGGAAAAGTTTAATAGTTTATCACATTCAAGGTACGATTGTAAATACCATATAGAAACTTGTGGGGCCACTTATTGAGGTATCCATCAGAGGGAAATGGGGCCACCTTTTGAGATAGATGTCAAGAGCAAAACAAATATCTCCTACCAAATGATTCCTCAATTAAAAATCCGGGTCAAATCTCCCCATGACTGCATCTTGATATGAGGTAACAGCAAAGGGTCATTGTTCCCGTCCAAATTCTGATCGCATAGATTGCCAAATTAAAGCTGTATAGATTTTAGTGCGAAAACAGGTGTATTCCCGAATTATTGAGAAAATTGGAGAAGGGATTGCGATGTATCCCCGCGAAGCATTACTGATTACCGAATTGAGATCGCACACATGAGCATTCCCAAAATCAGATCATACTTTTTGAACCTGATGCCCGTTTTCACATTACCCAATTAAGATCGTAATTACCGAAATAACGCTGTATAAATCATCATTACCAAATTGTGATCGAACTATTTTGTCAAATTCATGTTGTAAACTCTGGTATTCAGAGTGGATCAATCTCTGTTTTTGACATACCCGGCAAAGGGGTATTTATGGTTTTCTTAGCTCTACCTGTCTGCGTCTGCTTGTTTTGTACTGATACAACCAATCCTCTAAGATGCTTACGGCTTGCTTGAAGTCGTATCCAATCTTAATCATAAGATCAATGTTATTGATATTTCTTTGACAACAAAAGCAGTGAGCCAGATTGTTCTTTGGATTAACCGTTGCCCTGAGCTCGTGACAGTGCGGACACTCAAAACGGAGAAAACCTTCAACAAATTTTGAAAAAGGCGCCATTTCATCCAATTGTTTGAGCAGAAAGTCTAAAGGCAGTTCATTTCGAATAGATCTTAAAATACGTTTCGAATACACCTGAAAATCTCCTTAATACCGTCCTGTTCTTTTAAAAGTCAGACCGTGGTGAGAAAGTATACGGCCAATAGTACTCAGCGATGGTAGTGGCCTGATATTTGAGTTTTCCAAAACATTTCGTATAGCATGAGCGCCACAGGCCATGTTCTGGTTATAAATAGAGAGTCTGGTGAAAATGATAATCTCTTTGATTTCCGATCTGGAATATTCAGAACTCCCTGATGTTACACTCATTTCTCCAATGGGGTTGAATAAGTACATGATTGATATTATCGAGATCAATGATCTTTTTGCTGCTTCTTACCGCTTCAAGCATACATGAGATATAGAGATTCCTTAGCTGAATGTATTGTCTTTTTTTACCTTTCTTGACTCTTCAGCAAAGAAGAGTTCATCATTTTCCTCTGAAGGAGGCAAAAAGCGTATCCTTTTTAGGTCCAGGCCAAAAAGAAAGGCGATAAGCTTGGTTTGTCTGGGTTTTTTGCCGTCGGTCACATAAGGGCCGAACATCGTATCAGCCTGCCAGAGTTGGTTGACATACTGCATACTAAATGCAAGGCGTTTTTTATTCTCCTTTGTAGCAGGTTTTAACAGATCATACTCACGAATAAACCGGTAGAAAGTAGTCTGGGCAATCTGACTCTTATTAAGCAGCCCTTTTTCAATACAGAACCGGTAAATATTCATTTTGTCGAAGCCTTTCTCCCTGAAGTGAGGCAGTGCGGAGTTTATGGCCTCCATTAATTCTTCAGGGGTGATCTTCCTTGGCTTTCCCTTATCACTACGAGAGGTGTTTGTCATGCTGGTGATACCGTGATTTTTATAACGATAGTGCCATGTTTGAATAGTACGCCAGGTAAATTTTCTATGGTTGCCGTCTTCATCAGTGAAAATTAAATTGGCAACATTCTTTATCCTCTCTTCATGTGTTTTGCCCTCCGTGGTATCAATAGCACCCAAAATCCTCATTTTTAAATACGCTGATGGCTGCTTCATACACTTTCTCCCCCAGGCAGCTTGCGCTGCAGACCCCATATGAGTACAGATAAACATTTTTACTATTGTTGCAAGTTTAGCCTATGAAACTTCAGTTGGAAATACCTCTTTGATGTTGTTCAATATTTTCTTCGATGAAAACAGATGTGTCTTTGATCAGAACTTGGCAAAGTTTGGCGGGTTTGTGGTATATGTCTTATAGTAAAGATGCTTGAAAATAGTCATGAAAAACAGCAATTGGGCATAAAGAGTGACTGAAAGCAGATTTAAGATGCATTATCGTCTGGACCGCAGGGCAGGATGTTCCGGGAAGTTTTGGAGCTTGGGAAAGTCTTATAAGAAGTGTACGTATTCTACTTTGGCTGTTCAAGAACCTCTTCCAGATTCGATAGACAGAGGAGTCACTGAGGGGAAACTCTGCTATCCTGGAAGCTTCTCTTTTATTCCTTAGTTTTACGACATTTTTTAAGAAATACCAGAAACTCTTTGCGGTTATGCAAAAGTTTTTAATGATATTTACGGCTAACACACTGAACGTAAGACCACAGCCTTTTGCGTGTCTCTTTCTGTTATTGCAGAATATTCTTCTGCCTCTGTTGACCTTTTTATTAAAAGAGCTCTCGCCGTATCCAATTAAATATCCGTGCAAGATAAGAGCACCTGTTAATTTGCAGTGTGGGCATGGTAGTTGTTTTAGTTTGTTGTAAAACTCTCGAAAATCTTCTTCACAATTGTAATATCGTTTAAACGTAAGACTCACGATAATCTCCCATTCAAAAATGGAAGATTATACCAAATTAAAGATGCATACAAATTGAGGCGCGGGGTACAAGATGGGTATAATGAATAAAAAAATAATAGTTGATCCTTCAAAACATCTTGCCAAATTAGCACTGCATAAAAACAGTATGATTTTGATTCTAATTGGGCAATATTTTGTCTGTAATGCGATCAGAGATTGAAAAAGGACAACTGAGCGGGAGCAGAATACTACACAGTTTGTCTATCGAACCGATAGGCCTCATTATCTTGAAGAAGTGATAGATCCGTTAGGCAATACCGGCATACGGACAGAGTATGATGCTGATGGACGGCTTGTCAAGACCTATGATGCTGATGGTAATCCTATAGAATTTGTGCATGGTTTGGATAGTAACACAGAGACAATTACTGATAGACTCGGGAATCAGACTATATTTGAGTATGATGATCGAGGTAATGTTCTTACAGAGACAGATGCTCTTGGAGGAGTTACTCGAAGGACTTACGATGAAAATGATAATGAATTGACGGTTACAGATCCGCTGGGAAATACGACAACTTTTACTTACGATAATGATGGAAATATACTCACAGAAACTGACCCATTGGGAAATACAACGGAATTTAGCTATGAATTTTTTAAGCCATTTGGGCCTAAATTTTCTGGATTCTATAAACAATCAACTAGAAGGGATCCTCTTGGTAATATCAAATCATATACATATGATGGTTTTGGTAACCTTTTAACAAAAGTTGATGAGGAAAATAACGTTACAATGTATACTTATGATTCATTATTCAGAGGAAATATTAGTTCAATAACAGACGCTGCTGGTAAAACATCATATAAGTATGATGTATCCGGAAATCTTGTTTGTGAGGAAAATGCATTAGGTAATGAAAAACTATTTAGTTATGATGAAAATGGTAATAAGCTTACCGAGATGATTAAAGTAACAACTTCTAGTGGTCAAAAGGAATATACTTCGACGTTTGCCTATGATAAGGAAAATAATCCGACAATATTCATTGATGCAGAAGGTAATGAAACGCAATTTGATTATAATTATTTAGGCTTAAGAACTAGAACAATAGATGCACGTGGAAAACAGGCAAGTGCAACATACAAGCAAGGCAAATTGTCTGAAATAGTAAATCGAGATGGAAATTCTGTTCATTTTGAATACGATGATAACATGCAAATGACTGACACAATAGATCGCTCCAATAGAAAAACATCAACAATTTATAACTCAGTTGGATTGCCTATTGAATTAATTTATTCAGATGACACATCTGGAAATAGTCAGGATAATCCCCGTCTAAAAGTAAATTATGATGCATCAGGTAGATTATATTTCTTTGATGAATGAGGACGGAGTTTATATTGAATTTGGGCGTGATGCAAAAGGACGAATTATTGAATTACGTGATGAGCTTGGAAACACGATTACATATGAATATGATGCTGCTGATAGAAAGGTTTCGGAAATTGACGCTCTTGGTCATAAGACACAATTTGTTTACAATAGGAATGGCAGATTGAAGCAAAAAATATATCACAACAGTGAAGTTATTACTAAAAGTTATGATGAGATTGGCAACATTATAAGTGAAACAAATGAAAAAGCCGACACTACTCAATTTGATTATGATGCATTAGGGAATTTAATTGTGGTAACTGATCCTTTAGGAAATCGTACTCAATATGAATATGATGAAGCAAATAATTTAGTTTCACAGATAGATGCAAATGGACATGTAACCAAATATGAATATAATAGTCTAGGAAAAAGAATAGCCGTTGTCCTACCTTTGGGCCAACGTTCAGAAACACAATACGATGAAGTAGGAAATATCATTAGCACTACAGATTTTAATGGGCAAACAATTACATATGAATATGATGATGTAAGCCTACTTAAAGCAAAATATTATCCTGATAGTTCATCAATTAGTTTTACGTATAATCTAGAAGGTTACATAGAAACAGTAACTGATAAACGTGGTGTTACGAGTTACAATTATGATTCACGAAAGAGACTTCTTTCTAGAACAGACCCTGATGGTAACACAATAAGTTATACGTATGATCTTTCCGGAAAGATATCCTCGATAACGACTTCTTCTGGTATGGTTGAATATCAATATGACCACAGAGGACTTGTTACATCTGTTACAGATACTGATGGTGATTCCACTTCTTATTCTTTTGATGATGTTGGTAATTTAATTCGGACAGAGTTTCCAAATGGGATTATAGAGAATCGAGAGCACGATGAGCGTAACAGACTGATATTTCATGAAAATACAAATGCTAACGGAAATGTCGTTTCCAGTTACCGTTATACTCTTGACGAAGTTGGTAACCGTACGAGCGTTGTTGAAAAGAATGGGCGAAGGGTCGATTACGAATATGATCCATGTAATCGTCTTATAATGGAAAAAATCTTTGACCCGGGTTCAACCGAACCACCACGTACAATAGAATATAATTATGACGCTGTTGGTAATCGAATTAACCGCACAGATTCAGCCTATGGCACAACTAATTACACCTACGACGAGAATGATCGTTTGGTACCTGAAACAACTAATGGAAAAACCCTATTTTATTCGTACGACGATAACGGTAATACTATTTCTCTTGTATCAAGCAATTCTTTGGAAATACATTATTTCTGGGATGCTGAGAATCGCCTCATAGCCGTAGACACAAATGCTGACGATACAAAGGATATCCAATATCACTATAATAATAATGGTGAACGTGTTGCTAAAATTGTTAATGGCCATGAAGTACATTTCATGATAGATTCAAATAGAACATTTGCTCAGGTTCTCGAAGAACATTTACCAAATGGTGATATCGAAGCATCATACATTTATGGAAATGATTTAATATCTCAGGACAGATCAGGAACAAAATCATTTTATCTATATGATGGGCATAGCGGTATTCGTATGCTCAGTGATTTTGTAGGTGCAGTCACTGACCAATATGATTATGATGCTTTTGGTATATTGCTCAATACAATTGGAGAAACAAAAAACAACTATTTGTATCAGGGAGAACAATTTGATCCAAATGTAAATTTTGAATACCTCCGTGCACGTTATTACAATCAAGACATTGGGCGTTTTATCAGTGCAGATTCCTTCGAAGGAATAATCACAGAACCGTTTTCAAGGCATAGATATTTATACACTAATGCAAACCCAGTTAATTTTATTGATCCTAATGGGAATTTTCCTCTAATAGAGGCAATACAAACTATCGGTATAGTCTCTATTCTTAGTTCAATTGCTTTAACTGCTGTGGGAGGATTAACTAATATTGCTACCTCGAATAGGGATTTATTCGAATGGGAAAATGGAACATTAAGTTCTACCGGTATTGAATTGGGGATAGGGGTCAATTTCATGGATCTAACAGGTGATATATGTGCTAGAGGATTAAAACATGAAGGAGTAAATTGGGACATATTTGGTGTTGACATTGGAATAGCGGCAGCAGCAGGAAGAGTAACATCAGATGTTGATATACTTAAATCAGTATTTGGTCCAGGACGATATTTGAGAAATGCCTTTTTGGGTAGTATTGTTTTTGGCAGTGCTGTAGAATTTTCATGGCTTCTGCCTTTGCCCCCACAATTGGGTTTCAGTACAGGTGGTACATTTTTATCTGTCTTTTTAACCGGTACAGGTGGTTTGGGTGCAGAATTATTAAGTGGGTTTATTGGTATTCAGTATTCACTGGTTGAGATTATAACGGGGATTTCAGTACCTGACCGTATACCCTCACATACGCCAGATAAAAATTGTCGATAGATGTTCCCGTCCAAATTCTAGTCGTAAAAAAATAGTAATATATGAAATAGTTTGGTAACAGTTAAGCTGATTATATTAAGGATCAAGGGGGTTTTAGTAAGGGTTCTGATTAACCGAAATGGGGTCACCCATTAGTAGGCTCCTGTCAAGCAAAAAATTCTCCCTTACACGAAATAAATAAATATTTTTCGCGTTATCAATTTTGATAATAACAGAGATTTTAGATTGAGGTTGAGTTTAATATTTTGTTTTATACAAAGATAATACTTGTTATACTTTGTATTACTCGCTGGAGGATAGGGCAACGCTGGAGAGCGACCCGAGCGCCATGCGAGTGACTATACGGATGGGGGAAGGCTATGCATTTTGCGTAGCCCTCTCTCTTTTAAATTTCCGTTAGTCAACAAAAGCGACAAACTCAATCTACTACAATTTAATCAATGTTATCTATAACCATTCAAAGTTTTCAAAACTTTAACACATTATCTACACCCTGATTTTCAATGTTTTTAGTTACGGATTACTATTCCGCTCCAGTCACCCATCCGGTTCAAGGCTTGCGTTTGAGTTTATCCTTTTGGAAGTAGACTCGTTGCCCCTGGCAAATTCATGCCCCAGAAAATCCTCGGTTCCATGCATGTGTCCAATTGATTTTTACAAATCTTATGGCTCTCTGTCCAAACCCTCGTGGCTCACAGCATAGGCAGAATTGTAATTAAAAATTTTTTCAACCTTTTTTGTCTTTATCGATGGAACAGCTTTCCAATCAAATCTAGTGGATTGGCTACCAACCCCTTTACCGGTTCACTGTCCCATCTCATAATAGCTTTACATTGTTGCTCCTTTTATTGTGGATGAAGCGGCTTCCATTTGTTTTTGGCTTGATAACCATAAAATTCAATACCGGTTCCCCGCTCCACCCACATCATTACTTAAATAACATTTCAGAATCAAAAGCTGTTTGGTCTTTTATGATAAAGTAACACGCCCTGGCTATCTTGTTACTTAGCGCTTTTGTTGCTAAGATCTGATTTGTTTTAGACACCTTGCGTTGATGCCAGCTCCTGGCTTGCGGACAGTAGCGTCTCATGAAGTTAGCCGCTTCTACATACGCCCATGCTAAATACTTATTTCCGTTCTTTTTGTTGTTCTCGCCTTTCTTCTTACCATTGGATACTTTTTTCGATGATACACATCTACAGTATGATGAATAATTTGATACCGCCTGAAATCGATTCATGTCCCCAGACTCAAGCATTATGGTTATACCAAGTATGTCGCCTATACCTGGCACTGTTAACAATTTCTCAAATGGGTATCGCAACTTTACCTCTTCTATCACTCTCTTTTCTATCGCATCTATCTGGCCATTTAAAAACTCTATTACTTCACAGTTACTTTGTGCTGACATTACCAGGTGTCTATCTGAAAACAATCTATTCAACTCTCCCTCACCTAGTTTATTTGTCTCCTTTGATCTCAGCTTTTGCCCGGTATTACGGTTAACCATACTTTGCAGGCTTAAGACATAGGCAGTTCTATGTTGTACCAACATCATACGTTTTCTCAGTAAGTCTCTTATTGGACGGATCTCTTTCGGATAGATATATCCTTCGGGTAAAATTCCCAATCTTAACATATGAGCCAACCAGAATGAATCCCATTTGTCGTCAGTATATTTCATCCCGGAATACTGCTCCATCCCGGCGGGATTGGCAAGGTGTACTTTGTATTTTTTGTTCATTAATCCATCTACCAGCCAATACCAATTGTATGTAGACTCTACCACTACACCTTTTATCTTTCTCTTGAATGGCTTCAATGTGTTTAATACCATGTCCAAATCATTCGGCAACCTTTTACTCAGAATCCTACAATCTTTCTTGTCGAGAATTCCGATGAAGTTGTTATCTGAATGTAAATCTATTCCGACATAATAACTCATTATGGCTCCTCCTTAAAAAATGGTTAACAATAATTTAATATCAACTTTATGATATATTGTTAACTTGAAGGTGCCTACTATATGATTATCAAGTCTTAATTCTTGAGAGCGCCGATTAAAACCGGCAAGAAGTAGGGGCTGAAAGTGCCCTATGGTGAAGGGTTAACCACCCACATCGCCCCTGAGTCATGCGTCAATGATGGTAATATTATTAACAAGCTCTTATTACCTGAGAGAACAATTTTATGTTATGTTTTTGCTTTTATTCTAATGGGAAAGTGGTCAGGACTATGTAAAGAAAATAAAGTGTTTCCGTCTAAATTTTGATCGTGTCAATGCTCAAATCAAAGTTGTATGGATTTGGGTGGGAAACGGGTGCTTTCCAGAATTGCTAAGAAAATTGGAGTAGAAGGAAAAATAAGGATTTTAATTGAACCCATAGAATTTTCAAGCGAAGAGTAATCTCCCTTTTGGATCAGGTATTTTTATGCCATCTTCTTTTGCAGTTTTAATCCAAAATTGTACTGCACTCTCGGCATTATCAATAGCTTGTTTTTTTGTTTTTCCGTGTGCCATACAACCTGGTAACTCTGGGATATCAACAACAAAAATTTCGTCTGTTTTATCCCAATATAAAATCATTTCATATTGTGATTCATTCATCGTTTTTTAAATATCAAATTTATAATTAGTTAATATTTTTCTTATTTGTTTGACTTGATACCCTTTTGCCTTCGATCCCTCTTTCTGGATATTTATTCTTTCTGTTACACCTTCTTTAGTAAAAATATGGTGACTTCCTTCCTGCCTTGCTTTAAAACCTAAAGAAATCAAAAGGTTAGTCAAATCACTGAAAGAGATATTATAATCAGCTTGTCCTGATAATATTTTTTTAAGAAGTTTCTCCTTGTTTCCCATTAAATCGACTTGAAACCTTCATTAGGATCAAATATACTCATTACGAAATGGTTTTAGGTATTTGTACCAATTATTTGAAAATTCTCAGTCAATAAAGATGATATCTCTTCCTTTATAAAGAACTTTTTTACGGAAATATTTCCAAAGCCTTTCTATTAAATTCAAATTTGGTGAATACGCCGGCAAAAACACAAGCTTTACTTTAGATTCTTCTAAATACTTCGTTACCTTTTTTGATCTGTAATATCTCGCATTATCACATATCGTATAAACGGACTCTGCTTCTGGATGTTTTGTTTCTATCTTTTTGAGTAAAGATATCGTTGACTGGGCGTTTATAGTGTTGCTATAACCAACTACAGGAATCATGTCGTCAATATTAATGGCCCCATTGATGTTGACTCTTTTGCGTCCTGTGTTGCTCTTTAGTTCTTTAACAGTCCCTTTTTTGATCCAACCATACGCAGCAACACTGTAGTGTTGCGGATGTGCATCATCCATAAAGTATATATGGTCATTAGCACCTTTGGTTTCCTTTAACTCATTATAAAATTCTACAAATTCTTCCTGGGCTTTTGCATCTGCTTTGCCGAGTACCAATTTTGACTTCTTGTATGTATAGTTTAATCGGTGAAGCAAATCGGTCATTCCGCTTATGCTATATTTCACTTTGAATTGTTTCCAGACATAGGAAACTATTTCTTGTACTGTTACGTAAGTAGTTTCATTGAGATGATTATCTAACTGCTCTATTACTGATTTGGATAATTTGCCACCATATCCTTTCAAATTATCACTCAATAGCGCTTTTAATCCACCACATCTATAACGGTTTAGATAACTCCTTATTGTTTCTTCGTCAAGCAACAGGGCTTCGACTACTTCACGGATTGTCCATCCTGTACCAAGAAGTATAATTGTTTTTATACGATCTGCTTCTCGCTTTTTCTTAGTTGCTTTGTGTTTTATTTTCAGGCTAGATAGTTCGTCTTGTGAAAGGATAAACTCTGTCATAAAAGTATTATGACAGATTCACATTCATTTGTCTCGAGAATTCTCGAATTCTTTTTCGCGACCAGTATATTAGTCGCTTTTTGCAATTGTGTAAGCAAAACATAAATAGAAATCATTCACATAGCCGGAATAATATCAAAAAGCCCATTTGAATGGAAGTATTAAATGTTCCCGTCCAAATTTTAAATCTGGGTCAAAGAATAGAATATGATGGTGCTTTATATCATATAACAACAAGAGGAAATGCAAGGAAATCAATATTTGCAGGTGATGAGGACCGTTTAATATTCCTAGATATATTGACGAAAGTTAATGAAAAATATAATTTCTTTTGCCATGCATATTGCCTTATGAATAATCATTACCATTTGCTTATTGAAACTCCAGATGGTAACCTCTCAAAAGGAATGAGACAGTTAAATGGAAATTACACTCAAAGATATAATAGGCGAAACAAAAAAATCGGTCATGTATTTCAGGGAAGATATAAAGCCATATTAATAGAGAAGGTGAATCATTTTCTTGAAGTTTGTCGATATGTTGTTTTGAACCCTGTGAGAGCAAGAGCGGTAACGTCTCCCGAAGAGTGGAAATGGAGTAGCTGTAAAGCTACAGATGGATTAGGGAAACCACACAGCTGTCTTTTAACAGATTGTATACTGGAACAATTTGGGTGGAAAAGGAGGAATGCTGAAAAAGGGTATAAGGATTTTGTTCGATCTGGAATAGGAGAGAAAACGTTGTGGGAGAAAGTAAAGGGGCAGAGTATTCTTGGTAGTGTAGATTTTGTTGATAGGTTAATTGAATATGTCAAAGAGAGTAAAGACATAACTGAGATTCCAAGGAACCAGAGATATGTCGGCAGACCGAGCCTTAGCGATTTGTTTAAAAAAAGAATGTTAGAAGAAAAACAAAAAGGAAATAGAAGGATAGTGGAAGCCGTCTATAAATACGGATATAGCCAGAGGGAAGTTGCAGACCATATTGGTGTGCATTACACAACAATAAGTAGGTTGCTAAACAAAGTAGTTGAAACATCAACAATAAAGACCTGACCCTTACCCGCTCCATTTAAGAAATTGTTTTCAACATTTCAATCAGTGCTTTTTTTATCTATGCGTTATCCTGAGTCAACTTCAAAACAGATATTTCCGGATAGCAATTGAACCGAACAGGTAATATTGCCCATCCAAGACCTCTTGAAATATAAACATTTGTTTTTTCACCTCTAATAAAACCCATCGAGTAGGACTTATTTTGTACGGGAAGAATTGGTGGTCCTACAAAGGGAATATTTACTTGTCCTCCATGTGTATGCCCCGAGATCATAAGGTCTATTCTTGTCCGAGAGATCGTGTCAGCGCTATCGGGATTGTGAGACAGTAGAATCTTACATTCATTAGTGGGAACACGATGAAACGCCTTATCAATTCCTAGTTCATCTTCCCAAAAATCTCCAGCACCTCCAATCCATATTCTTTCCTCTCCTCTGGTGATTGGAATAGCCTCGTGTCGAATGTTTTGTCCGGACTTTTCAAGCCAATACAGTGAACGGTCTGTATCTCCCCAATGATCATGATTGCCTAAGACAGAATACACTCCATATTGTGCATTCAGTTTTGTCAAATGAGACCAAACAGTATCGATTTCAGTTGTTCCGTTTTTTTCATGAATATAGTCTCCTGTACAGACAATCAAATCCTTGTGTATGGTATTTATTTTGTGAATGATCCGCTCAACGACAAAAAGAGGCATCAAGAAACCGTAATGGAGATCTGTCAACTGAGCAATCGTAAAACCATTAAAATTTGAAGGAAGATTCGATACAGGAATCTGATAGGTATTGACCTTAAAGATATAGCGTTCTATAAAAACTGGATAGCTAGAAATCAATGTTCCGATACTCCCCAACAATCCTAATTTGAGAAACTTTCTTCTGCTGATTTTCTGATTCATATACGATCTTCAATTTATCATCGTTTAAATTACGATTAAAAGAAAACGATAACTTGTTAAATATCAAGGCTGAGAAAATGGGGTTCATTCAACCTATATTCTATCATAAAATAACTTGTCTTGGCCCAATTCTATAAGAATTACTCGATTGGCGTAAGAAAAATGTTTCTGAAGTTCTACAAGCTAATTATTTATTGTTTATAATCAGGGGACACCATACCTATTTAATTGGCGGTTCCATACCCCACATTGTGCAAAGGTACTTAATTTTCATTTCAGAATATCTGTTCCTATTCGCCAGTCTTTACAACAAACTTTCATAGCCTGCGATTAGAGATGGGATCACATTTTTGATGTTTGACATACGTTTTAATTGTGCAAATCTATTATATCATATAGTAAATTTCTTTACATTCTTGAATAGGCGAGCAGACTGGTTGTGATCATTTCTGTCTGCCGACAGGTAGGTGAACATTGGAATGTGTAATTTGTTTGTTGTTTGTGATTTGATATTGGTAGTTTCTTTACTCCAGTGTAGTTTGGTTTGTACAGACTATGCATAACAAAGACCTAAGGGGTTGCCGAAGGTCTAACTCGCTTAATAGACATTTGCTATCTCCAGGGTAAAGGAGACCTGCTCATCTGGCACCGATACATTCGAAATAGCCACATGAAAGTTTTTTGAGCTATAGACATACGTATCACCGGGTTGAAAGGCACCACTGGACTGGTGGGGTACATCCTGCACGCGTGCAGGTACGAGCCTGCGGATTTGCTGAGATGTGGAGGTGTGCTGATCGATCTCGAATATCACCAGACCGCTCTCAGGAGAGGATCCGGGGTATTCTTCATTAAAGTGACTACCTCCTCGGTCTTTGGGAAGATAAAAGCGGTTTTCAATAGTGAGAAAATGAAGAGGGTCACCATCGATAGGAATTTTATAGAGGTAGGCAGAATGGGGATCATAGGTTTGGGTTGCAGTGAGATGGTGGTTGATTAACGTGAAGGTTCCGCTCGATTCGATCGTCACAGGATCTATCCAATGGACAAAAAGCCATTTTTCCATAGCAGCGAGGTGGTAGGGATTCGGATCTCCACTGTGGGCACTAAAGGCGTAGTCACCAAGGTCATTTGGTCGGTGATAATAGTCCCTGTATCCGAAAAGGAGATGGCCGATTTCGTGCACCCAAGTCCCTACGTGGGTGAATTTACCGGGGTCATTAGGGCCCCACTGTTCTGAAATATTGTTATAGCGACTGAAGAGAATCGGTTGGGCGGCAAAGGTCTCAAAGTTGGGGTCTGTTGGATCGACAAGGGAAGCAACGTTATGCAGGTATGGGCGCTCTGTTTTAGGGTTGTAGGAGTAGTGAGTCCAGGACATATTTACTCCTGCCAGTTTTCCCGCTTGACCTTCATAGACGATTACGAATCCATCAAGCACTGCATTGTTGTCGGCATCATACTTTGCGAGGTCGACACCCAAATCAGCAACTGCCGAACGAAGGACATCCATTGCATATTCTCTTTTTTTTACGCTCCAATCACCCGATTGAGAATCGTAGAAGTAGTAGTTAGGCTCTTTATCACGGAGATAGGCCATATTGTCGCTGACCATCCAGGGGAACACATCAAAGGTGATCTTTAGCTGACCACCTGAGACCTCACGAAAATAGCCAGCGGGTCCGAGTGGTCCGTTGAGAAAGGCGCTGAGTTCATCAGGTTCCTTTTTTTGGTAGCCGTGATAGACGCTCTTTGGGTTGTTGTGGTTGCTCTCATCGGTCGCCGGATCGAAATCGCTCCAATCAACGAGGAATACCGGGATGGTTACAGACCCCCTGATCGGTAGGGTCGGGAAATTGGCAATACCATCGTTGTCTTGATCAAGACCATAGGTGATAGATGAATGTTGTTCAAGGAGGGAATATCCAGGAATGAATGGATCGATCGTCCAGCTATCGTTATCTGACACACGTACGATAGATACGGTCGATTCTCCCTTTTCAGGTTGAGAAGGGAAAGGCTTTTCGATGGCATGGTGAAAACCATGATGATCAACAAGAGGCGCATCGGCAGACAGATTGTTTGCGCACGTAAAGAACAAGATTTGTCCAACCAATATAAGATACAATAACCTCCTCTTCTCAATCCTTCTAATCTCTTTATTCACAAAATTCCTCCTTGGTTTCAATCCATTTAACAATTCCTAAAGACGTAAAAGATTGTCAGAATGGAACATAATCATTTTTTTAATGATATTCTTTTTGACAACTTTGGTACCAAAGTGATTGATTGCGAAAAAAAATGTTGTAAGTTTAAAAATAGTAGTATCTTATGAAAGTGGCTGTTTCTCGTAAAGCACTGAAAAGTTAAGGTGAGCGTAAACTGAATCTGAATAAGATCTAAAACCAAGGTTGTATCTCTAAGTCTAAACCCTAGAATTTGCATGGCTTAGCTTTGAATTGTTTCGTTCTGCTCTATTCAACAATTGTTGACAGAAAAATGGGTTCACTATTAAGAACTCCTCATATTGAAAAGGAGACTTACTGATAGAGCTCACAAAAGTTTCATGGTAGTGTAAAAAATGATGAGTTGAGTGATTAGTATTGAGAGATTGTTGTGGTGATTGAGGATTTGCGATAGAATACAAAATATGATAACATGAAATATAACCAGATTATGTAGATGGGTAAAATAGGAAAGTTGTGAGAAATGATTCCTTCACCTTCTTCTCTCTTTCCTGCACTTCCTGACTTTCTAAGCGGCTTTTTTTTAAAGGTTTTAGTACCTAGGGAGAGCAGAGAATTCAGGAAAAGAACTAAAAGAACGGGTGATTAAATGGGTTACCGGAGATAAATGGCTATGGTTTTAGATCTGTTCCCTCTCAACTCTGTGGTATTTCCCTATCAGAAAATGGCGTTACGCATTTTTGAGCCGAGATACCTGAGGTTAATTGAGGCGTGTCAGAGGGAGGAACGTTCCTTTGGTGTCTCTCTGATTAGAGAGGGAAATGAGGTCGGGGCTCCTGCAATCCCTTTTAAGGTTGGAACATCTGTAACAATTCAGGAGTTTACGAGACTATCTGATACGCTCTTTTTTCTCGTAGTCCAGGGTGAAAGAAGATTCAGAATAGAGCGTTTCATTCAGGAGCAGCCACATATTAAAGCAGAGGTAGCATGGTTGGATGATGAGGTCCCAGAATTTCTAGGCGATTATTCTGCTCTGCGTAGCTGCGTAGCGGGTATTGTAAAAGGGAAAGGGGAAATTCCTGATGATGACAATGAATTCCTCGGTCTTGTAGGCACATTATTAAACGAGCATCTCTTAGAAAAACAGAAAATCATTGAGCTCTCCAGTGAGAAAGTTGTTCCCTACTTAATGAGGCTTATGGAGTCTCTTTAATATACCCATCACAAATTGGTTTTAGGTTTTCAGAACCCGATTTCACATGAAATTTAGACTTTTCTCAATCGCAAAATCCTCGACTTAGTATTACTAAGCCTCTGGTTTCGTTCAATCGAAAAATCAAAATTTCAGGCAAACTCTGGCCCAGAAATTCCGAAAACCATTTTGTAATGGGTATAATTGTTCATTTCGCACTAGTCGGCAGATAGGGGTGTTCGAATTTTGATATTTTATTTTTTACAGTTTGAATGGAAACTCAGTGTTTGTACGAAAACTGCCCAGGTACAATAAGTAAGTGAGGATTACTGAATTTTTACGGCAACGCGGTAAATGGGTAGTTTCGTTCAACCGGTAAGGGACTCAATCAACTTTACCTCATTGGGGCTGAGCGCAAAATCCGTTACCTGGAGATCTTCCTTCATGTGTTGCTCATCCGTTGTTCCGGTTAGAGGGAGCATTCCCGCCTGGATGGAGAATCGAAATACAACCTGTTCTGGGGTTTTCTCCAACTTTTTTGCTATCTGTTGAACCCTCGGATTTTGCAGAACAAAAGGGTTGGCGGTTAAGAGTGAAAAACCCTCATAGATAATGTTGTTGGCATTGCAATAATTCCTCACCTCCCGGTCCCAACCCAAATTTGCAAAGCACCGGTTTTGAACAACCATAGGTTTGATTTCTGCCTTCTCGGTCAAGAGTCTCAACTGCTCAATATTTACATTGCTGATACCAATGCATTTTGCTTTTCCTGATCGGTGCAACTCTTCAATGGTACTCCAGACCTCCCAATCCTCCTCTCCCAGACCTGGGTGAGAATAGGGGCCATGTAAGAGATAGGAATCTATATAATCGGTATGAAGATTTCTCAAAGAGCTCTCAAAAGATTGCTTTACCTGTGTAGTGAGGTCGGCAGAGGGATCGTAGGGGACCCTCTGGTCCTGTCCGTCGACGGGAGTAAATTTGGTCTGAATAAAGAGGGCCTCACGTGCAATGCCCTCACTGGCCAATTCTGTTAAGGCTTTACCCACGAGATGTTCCTGATAGTGTCTGGGTTGGTTTGCGGTATCGATACCGGTGAATCCTGCTAAGAGCGCCTTTTTTACCAGTCCAGCCGTACGCTCCTCTTTCCATGCCGTACCGTAGATGAAAGAAGGGAATTTCGATCCGTTGTCTGTGTGCATATTATTGTCTCCTTTAGAAAATTATAAATATATGTTTTTGTGATACTACCGCGTTTTTTAATGAGCTATGTGACTGGGTTAGAGTGGATAAAGAATGTATCACTTTTTGGTTCTGGTTTGCGCCCAGGTTGGGGATATCTGTTTTTCTCATAGTATGTATAGTATGTTGGGTGACAAATGTTTTTCAGTTTTTAATTTTATTCAGTTGGCTATCACTTTGTCAAACATCAAAGATCTTTACCTCTGTGAATACTTAAAAAATGCAACAATTTTGGTGGGGTACTTGAATTTGATGGCATGAGAAATTTTCATTATAAACTCGATAAAAGGGATTACCTTTCAGGGCGGAAAGGTGATTTTATTGTTTGGAGCTGTACTTTTTTCATTGCATGTATGGGGATACTCATCATCTCTTGTGATACTTTTTGGTTTGCAGAAACAATTTGCTTAACACAAAAACCTTGAATATGGTACCTGTTTTTGATAACCTTTTATCTAGTGTTTGAACGAAAACTACCCATCTATTGCGTTGCGGTGAAAATTTGTAATCCTCACGTATTTGAGTACGCTCCGGTTACGAAATTTTCACGTGCCTTGTACCTGGACAGTTTTCGTTCAAATACTGGGTTTCCGTTCAAGCACTATCTGCATCGTACGACCTGTATGCTCTTTGTTTTGGTTCTGTTTCTATTTCTCAGGTAGGATAATTTCAGGTATGAAGAAATAATAGAGAATGAGATTGCATGAAGAAATTTTTTCAGATTATTTACACGCTTTACGCATGGATAACGCTTAGTATCTTGTGGGTGACGGGGTATTTCATTTTAATTTTTTCAACTGTGGGTGTAAAAGATAAGGAGAGTCGGTATAACGCTCTCGAGCGAAAATTGACAAGATTTGCATTTCAGATGATGGGCGTAACAATAGATACCCAGGGTGTTGAGAATATCCCCCTTCATGAGCCGGTAGTCTTTGTCTCGAATCACCAAAGTTTTTTTGACATTAAGCTCTCTCTGGCAGCGATTCCCAGAAATTTCAGCTTTATCTCCAAGGATATCCTTTTTAAGATCCCATTTTTGGGGAAGTATATGAGAATCTCCGGGCACATTGGCATACGGAGAAACAGTGAGAGGGATGCATACAAAGCGTTATGTGAGGTTGTGAAAAAGTTAAAAAGTGGAAAATCGGTGGTATTTTTTCCTGAAGGTACAAGAAGCGAAAACGGTAAACTTGGAAACTTTAAGAGGGGAGTTTCAATGGTTGTCTTGCGGTCCGGAAGAAAGGTTGTTCCAACAGCCATTATAGGAAGCGGAAAATTTCTGGCGAAAAGTAGTTTTCTTTGTCATCCGGAAAACAGGAATGTCTGTTTTCGATTTGGTGAGCCCCTAGAATTTTCGAAGGTAGAGAAGGAAGATAGAGCTCTATCCAAAGATGTGATGCTAAAGATACGGGGTGAAGTCTCTAAACTTTTATATAATTGAAGGGAGAAACCATGTGTGATCTGGGAGGAGATTTGAGCTGTGATTTGGGAACTTGGCAGTGCGCCTGTTGTGGTGAAGGGGTAAATGATCTTGATGTGAGGGCAGGGAAGATTGAGGGGTTATGTGACTTAGGGATCTGTAGCTCCTGTCGCAATGATCCAGCTGAGTGGTTTGATTTTGTCGGTACCGAATGGGATAAGGGTGCGTGCGATCTATGTAATTCACCCTGCGAGCTGAAACGTTAACGGTTCAGAAAAAAATACCTTGATCGGATAGGAACTTCTATTTTAAATATAAATAAAACAATATCTTACTTTTTTTGTGCGAAAACCGATATTCAAAAGAGCGTTAAGCAGCGACATGGATATCGTTGCCCGCCCGGCTAGCCGTTCGGACGGGTAGCCATTTTGAAAGAGTGGTGCCCGTCCGAATGGTTGGTAGGTTTGGGCGGACAGGATGCACTAACTCGTTTGATTTAGATTATGGCCATGCCTCCGCAACATTTACTCATAGCATTTCTGATTGCAGCAGTTGTTGCTTTTTTGATTTATAAAGATGCTCTCAAGAATGGATACAGTAAAAATGCAGCCTTGGGTTGGATGGTTGGTGTGTTTTTGGTCATGATCGTCTTTTTACCAGCATATTTGATCGTGACATATGTGGTGTTAAAAAAGGGCGGGGGCAAACGACCTGAGGTCTTAATACTCTGCGAGCACTGTAGAAAACACTACGATGGTAACCCAAATTACTGTCCACACTGCGGGCATCTGGTTCGCAAGGTATGGTGATGTTTTCAGTTTTATCATAAACATGAAAGAGCGAATTTCAAAAGAATTGAAGGATGCAATGAAGGCTCGGGATGCGAACCGGGTGTCAGTGTTGAGGATGTTGTTAGCAGAGATAACCCACCTAGAAAAGTCGGGTAAGGAGTTTGATTGTCAAGATGTGGTAAAGGGCTATGCAAAAAAACTGAAGAAATCTATTGAGGAGTACAAGCGGTTAGATGTTCAGGAGAGGGTGGATGCAAATATGTCTGAACTTGCAATCGTTGAGGAGTTTCTTCCGAAGCAGTTGTCCGATGATGAGCTTGAAAAGATCGTTCGTGAGGTTGTTGAATCGGAAAAGTTTACGGGCAAAGATATGGGTTCGGCAATGAGGATGATTATGGGCAAGTATAAGGATGTTGCTGATGGCAAAAAGATTCAGTCTCTCCTAAAAAGCATTCTTGCAAGTTGACAGAACTCCACGAAAAAGTCATCTCACAAATTTTTTCACTCTGACGGTATTCCTAGTTTTCAAAGAGGCGTGATTTGGACGCATGAGAGGCTTTCCCTTGACCTTTCCAGTCTCACATATCTACGCATATCGCTCTCTTAGCTTAATTACACTGTTTGCCGGCAGAGTTACAAAAATTTTCTCAAAACCAGTTGGACGTAAAACCTCGGCTAATAAAGGACTTACCCCGCAACATGTAGGATAGATAGCTATGAGCCATACAAAATGTTGTATTTTTCTTTGACATTTTCTCTTTTCTTGGTATACTTTTGGGCACATCTATTGAAAGGTCCAAATTCCTAAAAAAGCGGATCTTTTTATTATTGTAAACCTTTAATGTAAGGGGGGAGGGGTAGTATGAAATATATCTATACTGCGGAAGATTGTCCAAAATGTGAAACGCTTAAAGAGAAATACAAGAACGAGGGGGTTGAGTATGTCGAAAGGGATGCGGAGAGGCTCAAAAGGCCATCGGATGACCGCGATGACATTGATGTTGAGGCATTTGTTCAGCTTTCAATGCAGAACATGGTCCTACCCGTTGAGATTGACAATTAGTGGTTGAATGAAAATTCCCCATACAGCGTTGCGGGAAAAATTCCGTGATTCTCAAGTGCTTGAACACATTCCGGTTACGAAAGTATTAAGCACCTTGTATCTCGTAGGTTTGGATCCAACCACAGGGTTTCGGTTTAATCACTAACATTACTTTGTTAAAAAGTTACGCCAAAATATTTTTTTAAAGTTATAAGTTGTAAATTTTCATAACTTACGTATTATCAATGCATTACGCATGTTTTTGCACTTGATTTAGATCCTTACTTCTGCTATACATTGCACTTACAATTATCAAATTATGCAATCACAGGAGCAAAGGATTTGAGTATTTTTCGAGCAAACATAGCCGTATTAAATAAATTTCTTGATAATTTTGCCCCTTGCTTTACCAAAAAACAATTAGCAATATTTATCCTCATTATCTATGCAATGTTTAAAGAGTATAAAAGAAACTCTCTGCAGGCCATGGCACAGGCCGTTCATACTGATTATCAAAAACTCCAATACTTCTTTTCTGAGTCCAAATGGGACTTGCAAGCAATAAAACAAAAAAGAATGGACATTATTCAAAAACAAAGAACCACAGCAATTACAAAAGATGGCATTCTGACTATAGATGATACCGGATGTCCCAAACCCTTTGCTAAAAACACAGAGGCTGCCAAATGGCAGTACTGTGGTTCACTCAAAAGGTCAGAAATCTGCAATGTTGCCGTTGGTGCTGCTTTCGTTTCAAAGGTAAAACACTTTCCTATTGATGTTGTTCCCTATCTGCCTGCTGATGAATTCCCTGACGGAAAAAAAGACCCACATTTTAAAGATAAAATTCAAATTGCAATAGAACTGTTTGATAATGCCCGAGAATCTTTTGATTTTTCAGCTACTGCCTTTGATTCATGGTATTCATCAAAACGTTTTCTAGAACATATCCACGCAAAAGAAAAAATCTTTTATTCGGAAATAAAGTCAAACAGAAATATCTTCACATACCATCCGGTAAAGAAAAAACAGTGTATGGTCAAACCAGGTGAGCTTGTGACCCTCATCAAAAAATATTATGTAGACAAAATCAAATATGTTACATCAAAATCTGCGGATGGTAGTGAAGTTTCCTATAAAACTTACTCCTTTGATGCAACACTGAAGGATTGTAAGGTTCCTCTGAAGTTTGTGGTAATTTTGGGTAAGTGGAATAAGGACGATGACAATAAATATCATGTTCTTATTACCAATCAACTAAATACTACAGCCAAAACCATAATCACAAACTATTTGTTGCGTTGGGGCATTGAACAATGCTTCAAGGAGTTAAAGGATACCTTTTATTTGGACCATTATCAGGTAAGGCACATTAACAAGATTGAAAGGTATTGGAATCTTTGTCTCATTGCATGGACTCTTACTTATTGGATCAAGCAAAACGCTTATCTGAGTAAGATCCTGGAAACAAAACCTTCAACCTTCAATGAATTCAAACAAGCAATCAATTCTTTGCTTGAATTTTCATCAGCATGTGCTTTATCAAAGAACAAAAAACTCTCGCAGGATTATTTTAAAATTAAGTCCGAACGGCTTAAGAAAAAAATCGCTGCTTAGTGTTTTTAACAAAGTAATGTCACTAACAAAACGTTTTGGAATTTTAATTTTTTTATTGAGGAGTTAGGGCTTTCGCCTGAAAAATATAATGGTAGAAAAAGATAGTAGTAATATTGAGCAGACCTTAGTCTTAATAAAACCGGACGGGTTGGTAAAATCGCTGACGGGTAACATTATAGACAAGCTCTCTGAGAGTGAATTAGTAATTGTGGGTGCAAAGATGGTCTCGGTAGATAGAGATCTTGCAGAGACCCATTATAAGGACCTGAAGGGGGAGAAATTTTTTGACGATCTTATCCAGTATATCATGGGGTTCTACCACACCAAGAGAGTATTGGCAATGGTGTATCAAGGTGAGAATGCGATTAAACGGGTTCGACACATAACGGGTGACACAAACCCTGAAAGCGCAAGTCCCATCTCATTGCGTGGAAAATATGGTCGGATTACTACGAGCGGTGTCTTTGAAAATGTTGTCCACGCATCAAGCTGTCCCGAAGACGCAAAGAGAGAGATACAACTGTGGTTCAAGCCAGATGAACTTACCAAGGTGATATACGATACAAAAGAAGAGGAGGTATCACGGAAAGAGACAGTCTGGAAATAGCAAACATGGGTTTCGGGGAAAACAAATTTACATTAAAGACGCTAAGGACACTAATGAATATAGAGAAAACGAAAAGATAAACTGCTTTGAGTGCGTCAAGGAGCTGTTTGCTGGACAGACTTGTCATACAGGTGAGATTAAGAGTATAAATTATTTAACCTATTACACTACGTTTGTTCGTTAAAGCACCTTGCCCGGATAAGTTGTTGACGGGTACCTCAAATAGCGTTGAGCAACGTCATGAATGTTTTTGCCTGTCCGGATGGATCTGTTCGGACGAGCATGTCCTGCCAACATGCTATTCGCTAGCCACCGTCGCCTACCCATAGTGGGCAAGATACTCTCACTCGTCCCTTATCTACAAAATTCCACACATCTACTACCTCCTAATATTTGAGTGTTTTCTCTGATTATCATTCCAACTATCGATAAAATCCTTAGCGTTAGGGTCCGCGAAAGAATAGATACAGTTGTAAAGATTTAATAGATTTTTTTGTTGCGTGTTTCGTAATGTACTATCACGTTGTTGATTATGAGGACTAGCACGAATGAACATGTTTGATCTACCCCATCCAGGTGAATTAATCAAAGAGGTTTTTCTTGAACCGTATGGTATGAGTTATCGAACTGTTGCTGCAAAGTTAAAGATGTCTCCATCAACATTCTCTAGAGCACTCATGCAGCGCGTTAGCCCCAAGAAAAAATATGCACACTAAAGGAAAGATATCATCTTGGAATGACGAGAAGGGGTACGGATTTATAGCGCCCAATGACGGAGGGGAAAAAGTTTTTGTTCATATTAAAGCGTTTAGAAACCGTAGCCGTCGTCCTGAGAATGGCCAGTTAGTAACTTACGCTTTGTCTGCTGATAATCAAGGTAGACCATGCGCTATCCAAGTTACCTTATCTGGTGATTGCATTCAAAAGGTAGCCAGACATACAGGAGATTCTTTGTCTATTGTTGCTGCTATTCTCTTTATTGTCATTGTTGGCGCTTCTGTTCTTGTCTCCAGAATACCGCATCAAGTTCTTGTGCTGTACTTGGTCGCAAGTCTACTCACCTACATCATGTACGCTTTAGACAAAACGGCAGCCAAAAGTGGAGGGTGGAGAACTCCAGAAAGCACTCTGCATTTGCTATCGTTAATTGGAGGTTGGCCAGGTGCGCTCATTGCCCAACAAAAATTGCGGCATAAATCTAAAAAGCAGTCATTTCGATCACTATTCTGGGTAACTGTACTGGTAAATTGCGGGGCTTTTGCCTGGCTGTTTACGCCAACAGGTATTGCTACGGTCCAGTCGTTGATTGAAAGAATGGTATGAGGATTAAAAATGGATATGAGAAACAGATTCTTGAATATTGCTTGGCTATGTCATCGAAGTAGTACCAGTTATTGGTCCCCTCGACTACGAGGACAAAATGTTTTAGGATTTGTTCAAAATACTTCTTAAGAATTCGGGTTTACTTACTAAATCGTGATTTATTAATCTATCTTTTATGAAGTACAGGTTGGTATAATAACCAGGAAATTGAAATTTGTTTTGCTCTTGACATCTATCTCATTAGGTGACCCTATACTCCAACACATCTACTTCCTTCTAGAATTTGTATGTTTTCTAGGAGTATGCACTACTTGCCAACTTAAAATCCTATTAACGTTATGCCAAAAAATAAGAAGATGGAGAAATGAATTTGTTATTTTGATATCTTATGGCTCACAGAAATAAAGAAAAAGATCTCTTGAAATATGTATATTATAATCATATACTTTGAGTGTAATGAGTGATGGTGAACCAATATTATTTAATTGCACAGGGTTTGACTGGGATAAACACAACTCAGAAAAAATATGGCTTAAACATCAGGTGTTGCCATCTGAATGTGAGCAAATATTTTTCAATTTACCATTAGTTGTTGCAGTTGCCGAAAAGCATTCAGAAAAGAGCATTAGATACTATGCTCTAGGGCATACTGATGCGAACAGAAAATTATTTGTGGTTTTCACTGTCAGAGCTAAGAAAATACGAGTAATTTCGTCGCGGGATATGAGTCGAAAAGAAAGGAAGGAATATGAGTCACATGAAAAAGAGAATACCTAAATTTAAAAGCGAAGAAAAAGAGAGAGAGTATTGGGCAAAGCAGGATTCTACAGACGTTCTGGACTGGAAAAAGGCAAAAAAAGTTGTATTGCCCAATTTAAAACCATCGGTCAAGACAATTTCTCTTCGTCTCCCCGAGTCAATGCTAGAGGAGTTAAAACTTCTTGCAAACAAAAAAGATGTTCCATATCAATCTTTGTTGAAAATCTTTCTGTCAGAGAGAATCGAAGAAGAACTGCATTTAAAAGAGTCATGATAACCGCATGGAGTGAATGTGGTACCGTAGGCATCGAATGGGCTTTTAATAGTTTAAGATATTCAAATTATCTTTTTAGCATGAGTGTGGGTTTCAAGCTCCAGATTATTCATGCAGCGCGTTATATTGATGGCGAGCAATAATGGTTAACTGGGAAAAACTAAAGAATATCTCGATTGCTATGTCCGCAATTGTGATTCCCGTTCTGGTCGGGATAATTGGCCACGAATACACAAAGGCTATATCTGAGCAAGAAATTCAGGGGAAATTTGTTGAGTTGGGTGTGCGAATATTGGAACAGGAGCCATCTGAGCATACAAGGAATCTTAGGGGCTGGGCCATAAAGGTACTTAACAACTACTCCGGGGTACCTATTGATGAAGCTACAAAAAAGGAATTAATAGAGCAGATACCTATCCCATCATCTTCGACGAAAATGACACAAGTACAACTCAGTCAAGGCCAGAAGTTTAGTTTTGGTTCCCTTCAATTCAGCTTGGGTAGATGCAGGCATGAAAGTGGTGTTACCATATGTCAACTTGTCATTACATCATCAGCAGGGATAAAACATCTTATGCTAACACCCCGCGCCATGTCGCCTGAGACTGCCGACTTTCAAATGATCGGTGAAAATCAGCAGTTTCGCTACCGTCATGGGCCAATTAAGTCCCATGCTATTGCACTACGACCGGATACTGATAACAAATTTGAGCTTCGTTTTAAGGGGACCAGGGAAAGTCTTACTGATCAATTCATCTTGCTTCAGATCGAAGTACATGGAAGAACGATATTAGTTTCAATCGAACCCAAAATATAATCAAGGGATGAACCAGATGGGAAAAACTATGCGGTTTTACGTAATGGCCATACTTAACTTGGCACTCAATTGGGCCGCTGCTCACTTCCAACGTTATGCATCGCAAAGAAATATTGTACTTTAACAGAGACCTATTCCTCTTTTTGTTCTGCTTCAGTCCATGCGGGAAAATAGTGGTTGAATCAAAACTGCCCATATACTGCGTATAGGTAAAAAATCCGTAATGCTCTCGTGCTTGATCATGTGCGGTTACGAAATTATTAAGCGTCTTGTATCGAGTCACTTTTGATCCAACCACAGAGTTTCGGTTTAATCACTAACGAAACGTTTTGGAATTTTAATTATTTTAATAAATCCAATAATTTGGACAACTGCGCAAGGGATCATTGTAGCCGGCTCGTTTACCCAGTTTAATGAGTAAGGTTATTTGTATTTGTAAGTTATACTCATCTGATAATGGTTTTCGGATAAAATCCGGTATAAAATTGAGCGAGTAAAGACCTCGGCGGTTTCAAGTCCGGATAGATCTGCAACCAAGATTTGGTGTCCTGTAAAACCGGAAACCAAATCGGTTTTATTATAGCAACCCTGAAGTGATTCTAAAGAGAGCTGCAGATGTCTTAAAGTGTGATACAGGAGATTTTCCAAAATCTTCTAGGATAAACGATCCAGACAAACAAATCGTGATTTATAATCTATCTTTTATGGAGTACAGGTTGGTATAATATCCAGGAAATTGGTAATTTGTTTGGTCTTGGTTATTCATCAATGAGTTGAAGAGTAACTATTAAGAAGTCAAAGATATCGAAAGATGGAAAAATTAATAAGAGAATAACAGAGATAAAATCACTAATCAAGGTGACCCCGTCTCCCTGCCGATAGAATCCATTTAATGGTGGTTACATCTGTTAAACGTATGTATAATAAATAGTTCTACCTGTCATATTTGAAAGTATTTGAGTAATCAATAATAAAAAATATGCTTCTATTTGAATGGGATTCAAACAAGGCAAAAAAGAATGTAAAGATTCATAACGTATCATTTGATGAGGCAAGTACATCTTTCAAAGACACTTTATCGTTAACGATTTATGATCCGCTGCATTCAGATGAAGAAGATAGATTTGTTTTGATTGGAAATTCTTATAAAAATCGTCTT
The DNA here is from genome assembly GCA_965222815.1 of Candidatus Scalinduaceae bacterium. Classification (GTDB taxonomy): domain Bacteria; phylum Planctomycetota; class Brocadiia; order Brocadiales; family Scalinduaceae; genus SCAELEC01. The sequence goes on along the minus strand of CBDCUS010000013.1, from coordinate 1,580,316 downwards.
CTGGTAGTTGCTCACACAGAAAGAGATGATAAAATTAGAATAATAAGCGCAAGAAAATCGACAAACAATGAAAGGAAACAATATGAAGAAAATGCGGAAAGATCAAGACATGCTTGAAGAATATGATTTCAGCAATGGAATTCAGGGAAAATATTCAAAAAAATATGAAGAAGGAACAAATGTTGTAGTTATTGAACCAGATGTTGCAAAGTATTTCCCTGATCATGACTCTGTAAATCAGGCATTACGTTCATTGACTGAAATTATTAAAATGCAAAAAAATACCTAATACCTATTAAGACTCCTCCCTTTTTTGGTATACAAAAATTACCTCTATCCTTGCTGAAAAAGATTGATTTTTCGGTTCCCAAAAGTTTGTTAACCGAATGAAATCCAAAAATTTGTCAGAAAATCCTGCTGTTGAAATTCCCCAAAAACGACAAGTGTTAATAGAGTGCAACCCTGAAAAGATTCTAAAGAAAGCTGCAGATGTTTTACAATGTGATACAGGCGTTTTTTTTAATCTTCCAGTATAAATGATTCAGACAAACTAAATCGTGATTTATTGATCTATCTTTTATGGAGTACAGGTTGGTATAATAACCAGGAAATTGGCAATCTGTTTGGTCTTGGTTATTCGTCAATAAGTTGGAGAGTAGCTATTGTGAAGTTAAATATATCGAAAGATGGGGAAATTAATAAGAGAATTAAAAAATATTAAATAACTAATCAAGGTTTAAGGTGACCCTGTTCTTCTGTTCTTTCTCAGAAATTCCTAATATTATTTTGCAATGGGTATATTGGTGAAAATCAGTTGAATATCAAGCATTTTCATAATTTTATGAGAAATTTCACTTGAAAATTGCTTTTAAAGTAATATAAACATGGCTATGATATTCTAGGAGGAAGCGTATTGTTTACATTCAGGCCAATTAAATATTGTAAAAAGGAGCATAATCCTTTATTTGGTTGTGATACGTTACAATTAGGAACAATTGCCTATTATCGTAATTTAGATATAGACTTCTACAAGATAGCGGACCCAAATGAAGGAAAAGAACATGTTTCAATCAAAGAATTTGATCCAGAAAAAGCTATAGAAGATACAAAGCAACTTGTAAATATTCCAGGTAAACTTAAAAATTGTACAATTGAGTACGTGTGCCCGAACTGTTACATATTTTGTCTCTCATTAGATCCTGGCAAATCGAGAATGGAAATCGCTAAGAGATTTGATAAAAATTACGAATCTTATTATCTAATTAGAGACATCCGGAGCTTTCTAAATGATTTATCAACCTTAATCGTAAATCAATTCCGGTTGGATTGGTTCGACAATGAAGGTTTGAAAATTATTAATCAACTAAATTTTAATGAAATAAAATTAGTTAACATTTTAACCTTTCATAATAATGTTAGATATGTCGATTCAAAATTCCATTTGATCAATGGACAACATGTAGAAACTGCTTTTCCGAAAATGGAGCCTATTTTTCGCCAACTTTTCTGTAAGGATATGAAATACCAGAATGATAATGAATATAGGCTTGTGTTCCTTTTTATTCACCCAAAATTTGGAGTTATTCCTGTGAAGAAGGAGCCACAATTATTGAAATTAAATTTTATTAAGTCTGGTCTTTATCAAAAGGAATGATAAAAATACTTGTCCAAAACGCAATACAACTCTGATTCGAACATGACGAAATTTTGTTTAACAATCCTTTGGAGCAGATCCTCCTCCGCTCTTCTTAGGAAAAGAACTTTGACAACGAAGAGCGGAGGAGGATCTGCTCAACATTGCGTTCGCTCTGAGCAGAGTGGTTGAATCAAAACTGCCCAGATACAAGGCGCGTAAGAATTTCGAAACCGGAGCGTACTCAAGTACGTGAGGATTCCGGAATTGTTATGGCAACGCCGTAGGTGGGCGGTTTTGGTTCAACCACTAGATGATGAGCATACAATCACCATAACTGTAGAATCTATAACCACGCTCAATAGCACATTCGTAAGCGTTGAGAATCGCCTCTTTTCCAGCAAATGCGGAGACGAGGAGTAACAGGGACGTTCTCTGCAGGTGAAAGTTTGTCAGGAGTGAATCTGTGACCTTGAAATTGTACGGCGGGTAGATAAAAAGGTCAGTCCAGCCTGAACACTCTTCTAATCTCTCCTGTTGTGCGATTGTTTCGAGAACCCTACATGCAGTGGTGCCTGTAGCAAAGATTTTTTTCCCGAGCGATTTGGCCTTGAGGATAGCATCGACGGTTCGCTGCGGCACCTGATAATACTCTTTGTGCATAGTGTGTTTAGTGAAGTCCTCACTCTTTATGGTTTTAAATGTTCCCAACCCCACATGCAGGGTTACATAAACAATGGTAATCTCTCTCTCTTCAATCTTGCCTAATAGCTTTTCTGAAAAGTGGAGACCAGCCGTAGGGGCGGCGATTGCTCCCTCATTTTTTGCATATACCGTTTGATAGCGTGCCTCGTCAATTGTTGCCAATTGTCTACTGTCTTGACCCCTCTTTATATATGGTGGTAGTGGCATCCTGCCAGCACTCATCAAGGCATTTGCAAAGTCATCTCCGTTATTCAATTCCAGATACCAGCTTCCACTCTTGTTCTTGGACAAAATTTTTCCCTTGATGGTGTTGTCATGGAAATAGAGTGAATCACTCTCCTTTAGCTTTCTATTTGATCTTAAGAGCGTCTCCCACACGTTATCTTGTACCCGCCTTATCACAAGGGCTTCAATTTTGCCTCCGGTACTTTTTGATCCAACTATTTTTGCGGGAGATACTTTCGTATCGTTGAGTACCAGGACATCTCCGCATTTGAGGTAATTGATAATTTCAAAAAATTGCTTGTGTTCGATCTTTCCATTCTCCCTGTGCAGGACCAGTAATCGGGACTCTTCTCTTCTTGATAATGGGCACTGGGCAATTAACTGCTTTGGAAGCACATAGTCGTAATCTGAAATTTGGTGAGCAGTCGGTTTCATTCTATTCGTTTGAGCGTTGACTTTTTAAAAAAAGGCAAAAAAATTTTTTCTCCATCCACGTACAACATATAGATACCCCTATTTTAAGGATCATTAAATATAGCAATAGGGAGAAAATTATCAACTATAAGCAGAAAAAAATCTGATAAAAAATGCTTGACAAAGTAAAAAAATGGTGTATTTTCCAACAGAGATGGTGAATTTTGGGTAAAAATGGGGAGAAAAACCATGTTTACGGGTAAGCATCACCATACAATTGATGATAATAACAGATTAGCCATTCCTTCCTCAATAAGAAAGTGTATTGATGAAAAAGTTGAAGGAAAAGGTTTCTTTGTTACACCTGGGCTTGACGGATGCCTTGCCATCTACCCACCGTTACAATTCGAAGAAGTAGCAAATAAATTAAAACAACTCAAATTTACAAATCAAAAAGCGCGAGTTTTTCAGCGCCTTTTTTTTTCGAAGTCTAGTGGTCTTGTAACCTGTGATAAACAGGGAAGGATTATTGTTCCTCAAAATTTAAAAGAGCATGCCGGTTTGGAAAAGGAAGTTGTGATTGTTGGTGTCATGGACAAAATTGAAGTATGGGATCAGGATAAGTGGAAAAAATTTGAAACAGAACATGAGGAAAATTATGAAAAAGATGCCGAGGATCTTTTTCAGTAGGTTTGTAGCTCTGTAAACACGGGTTGCACTATTCACTATGCTTTTAAGAGACAAAGATACCATTCACGATGAATGTTATGATGACGGACAATCGCCACATATTCCTGTAATGCTCGATGAGGTAATGAGCTTTCTCAAGCCTGGGAAAGGCGACATTATCGTTGATACAACTATCGGTGCGGGAGGTCATAGCAGAGAGATATTGAAGCGTTTAGGGGGTGAAGGTCTTTTGATAGGAATAGATAAAGATGCTGAGATCTTAAAATTAGCAGGGCAGCACTTATCGGAGATAGGGAATCCTTACAAATTGTATCATGCAGATTATGCTGATTTGAGTTATATCTTAAAGGAGTTGAAGATTGAGAAGGTTAAGGGTGCCCTTCTTGATCTTGGGGTCTCTTCCTATCAGTTAGATGTTGAGGAACGCGGTTTTAGCTTTCGTAAAGAGGCGCCTCTCGATATGAGAATGGACAGATCCAGGGGGGGGACTGCCGGCGAATTATTGCGAAAGCTTTCAGAAAAAGAGATGGTAGAGATCTTTTGGAGGTATGGTGAGGAGCGGTGGTCGAGAAGGATTGCTAAGGCAATTATCAAGGAGAGAAAGGCTAATGGGCCGCTAAAGACAACTACTCAATTGGCTCGGATTATTGAAAAGGCCGTATACGGTTCTGGAAAATATCAAAAAAGGGGTCGGGTTCATGTTGCGACAAAAGTATTCCAAGCACTGCGTATCGTTGTAAATGATGAGCTCAAAAGCCTTGAGTACTTCCTAAACCATGTACACGATTTTCTAGAGATAGGTTCAAGGGTCGTTGCTATTTCATTTCATTCGCTTGAAGACCGCCTTGTGAAAAATGCCTTTCGGAAAGGAAGCGGCTCCTCTACGTTAAATGTTTTGACAAAAAAGCCGTTACTGCCATCCGATTCGGAGATACAAGAGAATGCAAGGTCGCGGAGTGCAAAACTTCGGGCAGCGGAGAGAGTTTAGCGTACGAAAAATGTTTGGCTATTCTTTTATTCTGTCTTCTGACTTCTGGATGCTGAATTGATACATGAAAGTTTGAAAGGGTTACGTCATATGAAAGCTTGGAGGTATATCGGTATACTCAGTATTGTCTTGATCATGACAATTTTTACAATTGCTGAAGGGACAAGAACGATAAAGGTCGGGTACAACATTGCAGAGATGGAAGTGGAATTGAAAGATTTGGTAGAAGAGAATAAAAACTTGAAGTACAAACTCAACCAGTCAAAGACGTTTGAAAAGATATCTCAGAGAGTTGAAAATTTGCGGCTTGGCTTGGTGATAACTGATGATGAGGGCTCTTTTATCCTGGTAAATGAAGCGTTTAAAAAAAGGAAGCGAAAACCGTTTGGTAAAGTAGGTGCTTAAAACGGGTAAAAAATAACGTGCTGTTTCGGTAAAACCGGGCCTACAAAGCTATACTTGCAGAGTGAAATACATGAGGAGAGAGGGATGCAGTGCTATTTCTGCCCGCCAATGGCATTCTCTACTCACTGCCAAACGGATTTACCCGGGTTGGGGATGGGTGAGAATGCCAAGTAATTATTTGTGCCTCCCTTAGGGGGTGCAATTGTAAAAGAGATACCTTATCTAAAATATTCAAATGGAAATGAACGGATTCATGGATAAAAACGGGGGAGACAAAAAGTATCGAATTAAGGTGAACGTTATTCGGTTTGGTATGATTGCTATTTTCGCTGCACTCTTATATCAACTGGTATCTATCCAAATACTTGATAGCGAGAAATACTCCTCTTTGGCATTGGGGCAGCGATTAAAAAAACAAGAGCTTCCCACAAAAAGGGGACTGATCTTTGACAGGAATGGTTTGAAATTGGCCGAAACAATCCGTGTCTGTTCTATTTCTGCAGTTCCAGATAGGATAAAAGAGAAAAAGAAAATGGCCCAGACCTTATCAAATGTTCTCGATCTGAATCTGGAGAAGACATTCTACCTACTCAATAAAAAAAAGGATTTTGTTTGGATAAAAAGGAGAGTTACAGATGAGCAGGCTGAAGAATTAAAGAAATTGGGACTCAAGGGTATCGTGATTGAGGATGAGTATAAGAGGGTATATCCTAATGGGAGTCTCTGTTCCCATGTGCTGGGATTTACCGATATTGATCAAAATGGTATTGCGGGTGTTGAATATTCACTCAATCATGTGTTGACTGGCCGAAAAGGGTATCGGTTTATTGAAAAGGATGCGCACCAAAGACAATTTTCTATTATTAACAAGGAGACGGTATTTCCTAAATATGGGAACTCAATTTACTTAACAATTGATAGTGAAATACAATCGATAGTTGAAGAAGAACTCGATAATGTATGTGTCGCAAATAATGCCGATTCGGCAACGGCAATCGTGATGGACACCTCAACCGGTGAGATTTTGGCTATGGCCAATTATCCTTGGTTCGATCCGAATAGTGCTCAGGATTTTAAAGAGTCAGATAGACGGAATAGGGCAATTACTGATAGTTTTGAGCCTGGATCACTCATTAAACCCATTATTGTTTGTGGTGCATTAGATAGTGGTCTCGTCGAGAAAGATGAGAGGTTTTATTGTTATAATGGCCATTACAGGATTAAACGGAGGGTGATTACCGATGAGCATCCCCATGAATATCTTACCGTAACAGGTATAATCGTCAACTCAAGCAACATTGGAATGGCGCAATTGGGGATCCTCATGGAGAAGGAGAGGATTTACAAACAGTTGAGAAATTTCTCTTTTGGTGACAAGACTGGTATATCCCTGCCGGGTGAAGCAAAGGGTAAAGTACGCCCTTTAAAAGTTTGGACACTCCACTCGGTCGTCTCAGTTTCCTTTGGTTATGAGTTTATGACAACTCCATTACAGCTGACGGCGGCGTACAGTTCGATTGCTAATGGCGGTAATTTTCTCAAGCCACACATAATTCATGCAATCAGTGATTTCTCCGGTAAGAAGAAGAGACACAATCCCACTGAAAGGATTAAGCGGGTTATTTCTCCCAGGACTGCAAGAGAGGTAATGACTCCTATTCTGGAAGAGGTCGTGATGGCGGGGACAGGCAGAAGGGCAAAGCTTGCCGGATATAAAGTGGCGGGGAAGACGGGTACCGCAAAGAAGTTGGAAAGAGTAGGCGATAAAATGGTCTATTCTAATAAGAAACACGTTAGCTCTTTCATTGGATTTGCGCCAGCAGATGATCCGAAAATATGTGTACTGGTTTCGGTAAATGAGCCAAAAAATGGTGCCTATTTTGGTGGCGTAGTTGCCGCACCTGTTGTAAAAAATGTGATGGGAAGAGCATTGCCGTATATGCGGATACAACCAAGAGATATTATACACACTGCGCAAAAATAGTTTTGTAGAAGCAATGTTGTTACGAAAGGGGGTGATATATGGTTGAAAATGCTGGAAGGTAGGTACATTAGTGGGTGATGTACAGATACCCTATACTACCCTATCATTTAGGGTTAGTATAGGGTATCATAAAAAATTTTTCAGGTAAACTAACTCAAAAAGAAGGAGATAACAGTGGTGAATGAAATGGAAAAACAGAATTTTGTTACGTGGCATAAGTACGCGACTTTTGAAGAGATAGAAAAAGCAAAAGGGGTAAATGTCATAGCATTTCAAAGATTATCACATGAATGTGCCGATGATATCAGGCAAATTGACCAGCAAAGGTCTCCTTCAGTCTTTATGGTCTGTCATAATATTGGTGTTCAGGAATTTGATCTGTCGTTAAAGATTTCATAGTCAGAAATTTGGAACGCGAATGAAATTAGGCAGATTGATTGAAAATTTAGCTTCGGAGGAGGTCTCTAACTTTCAAAATCTTGAAATAGTTGGGTTGACAAATGATTCGCGACGAGTAAAGCCGGGGTATATTTTTATTGCAATTGAGGGACACAAAACAGATGGACACCAATTTATAGAAAAATCACTTGAACAGGGGGCATCAGCTATCGTCAGTGAAAAGGGCTACTCCCCAAAGAGAAGAATACCGCATATAATCGTACGTAATTCAAGGAGAGCACTTTCCCATTTAAGTTGTTGTTTTTACGAAAACCCGTCACAAAAAATTAACGTTATCGGAATAACGGGAACGAATGGTAAGACAACAACAGCATTTCTCACGAAATCTATCATTGAATCAAAAGGATACGATACAGGATTAATTGGAACAATTAGCTATCAAATTGGAAAAAAGAAATTACCGGCACGAGAGACAACACCTGAATCTGTTGAGCTCCAGCGCTTCCTCGCTCAAATGGTAACCTCAAAACTGAAGTTTGTAGTGATGGAGGTATCATCCCACTCTTTAGACCAATACCGGGTGGAAGATATAAACTTTAAAACAGCAGTTTACACCAATATAAGTACTGAACATCTTGATTATCATAAAACAGTGGCAAATTATAGGGAAGCAAAAACAAAGTTATTCCAAGGATTAAAGAGTAGCTCTTTTGCAGTATTGAATGCTGATGACGATCAGAGTAGATATTTTGCAGATCATACCAAGGCGAACATTTTATGGTTTGGAATAAAAAAGAGTGCCGACCTAGATGCAATAATTTGCGATGAAACAATGGATACTACTTTTGTGCGGTTGACATATGCCGGAACGGGAGTAGAGGTTTCTCTACCTCTTATAGGTCAGCATAATGTGTATAATGCACTTGCCGCAGCAGCGGCAGCTATATCGTTAGGATTCAATCTGAAAGAGGTAAAAGAGGGAATTGAAACTGCACCGGTAATACCCGGAAGATTGGAGAGGGTGCCGAGTAAAAAAGGTTTTGCTATTTTTGTAGATTTTGCTCACACTCCTCATGCCCTTCAAGTAGTTTTATCTACGCTCAAAAAGTTGGCATCGGGCCGCTTAATCCTGGTTTTTGGATGTGGTGGTGACAGAGACAGAGGAAAAAGAGCTGAGATGGGGAGGATTGCCGATCTCAACGCAGATATTTTTTGGATAACGAATGATAATCCTCGTTCAGAGAATCCAATTGGCATCATAGATGATATCCAAACGGGCATTAGTCCAGGAAGATCATTTCACGTCCAGCAAGACCGGCAAAGTGCAATCGAAGCAGCAATCTCTGAAGCAGAAAAAGGCGATATCGTGTTGGTCGCCGGTAAAGGTCACGAAAAGGGACAGATAGTGAAAGACAGGGTGATACCTTTTGATGACAAGGATGTAATCAAAAAGATCGTAACACGGAATTAATCAAGAAATATGTATGGATTCATTAACCGTCTCTGATGTTCTTACGGCTACCGGGGGAAAGTTTCTTTGCGGGAATAGGCAACTATCTGTTACCGGTGTTTCAACGGACACGAGATCTACAGCAGAAGGTGAGATGTTTTTTGCCATAAACGGTGAGAACTTTGATGGGCACACTTTTATAAGTCAGGCGATCGAGAAGGGAGCAGTAGGAGCCGTAATATCAAAAACGGATGGAACGGTAAATCTGTTGCGGGGGAGGGAACAGATTTGTTGTTTGATTGAGGTTGAAGATACGCGAAAAGCCCTGGGTGACCTTGCACGGTTCTATCGAAAAAACTTACGTACTAAATTTATTGCCATAACCGGAAGTAATGGAAAAACGACAACAAAAGATATGGTGTATCACCTTCTCAAGAAGTTCAGTAAAGTAACGAGATCAAAAAACAGTTTCAATAATGATATTGGTGTTCCCCTAACGATCTTTGGAACCGATAGTTCCCATGATTATGGGGTGATCGAAATGGGAACGAATGCTCCCGGTGAGATAAGACGATTATCTGAAATTATCTCTCCAGATTATACCATATTGACCAACATATCCTCTACTCATCTTGAGGGTTTAGGAGACATTAAGGGTGTAGCAGAGGCAAAGGCAGAATTTCTTGAAAACATGGATGCAGAGGGGATTTTGGTCACCAATAGTGACGATGACTGGTGCTCAAAAATTTCGAACCGCTTTTCTGGCGAGGTTGTTGGTTACGGTTTTGGAGATGCCGCACGCATACGGGCAACAAATGTCAGAAGAAATGAGAGTGGCTTTGACTTTACGGTAAACGATTCGTTTCCTGTTACCTTAAAAATCGTGGGAAAGCACAATATCTACAATGCCTTGGCGGCTCTTGCTCTCTGTTTTTCAGCTGGTATTCCTCTTGAGGAGCTGCGTGACAAATTCAAGGACTTTAAACCTCCATCAATGCGAATGGAAAAACAGGTTTGCGGTGATATTGTTATTATTCACGACGAATATAACTCAAGTCCCTTGTCGATGAGAGTTGCATTGGAGGAACTTGCACAGTTGCCGGTATCGGGAAGAAGGGTGCTTCTCTGTGGTGATATGTTGGAGCTTGGAGAGAAGTCCGAGGTGTTGCATAGAGAAATTGGCGATAAGGTTGTACAATCCAATATCGACACGCTCTGGACAGTTGGGCCGTATTCACGATTGATAGCAGAGGAGGCAATTATCAAGGGTATGAGGAGGGAAAATGTTCGGAGTTTCAAAGACTCTGATGAGGTCTGCTCTCTCATTGATTCACTGATAAAGAGCAATGACACCGTACTTATCAAAGGTTCGAGAAAAATGAAACTGGAGGCTGTCTCACAAAGAATCGAGCATTTTTCGCAGAGGAATACCTAGAGTTTCCATAATTTTTTCTATAATTTATTTTGTTAAGTGGGTTGCAACGGTATCGTATTTTCTGAAACCGTTATCTGTCGTGAGAGGGCTGGAGAGGGTTCTGTGCTATATAGTTGGGTCTATTATCTTCACAACCATTATTCTGAACTTGAAATAATAAAATACATATCATTCCGGGCAGGTCTTGCCGCCTTAACAGCATTTTTAATCAGTGTCTTAGTTGGTGGTAAGATAATAAAAATACTAAAAAAGTATAAAGTTTCAGAGGATACGACAAAAACAGATTCAGAGAGATTACGGGAGCTTCATAGTGACAAAAAGAACGTTCCTACCATGGGAGGTGTTATTATGTTGATATCGATAATCGTCTCTACCCTCCTATGGTGTGACCTATTCAATATTTATATAGGAATTGTATTATTTGCAACCGTGTGGCTTGGTGTTGTAGGTTTTGTTGATGATTATATTAAATTGAAGCATAAAGGTGTTTCCGGGATGTCTGGGACATCGAAGCTTATATTTCAGTGTGGCTTGGGGCTTATTCTCGGTCTCATACTCTATTTCCATTTTATAAATGTTGAAGATGGTACAAAACTCATCATACCATTTTTCAAAGAGTTGAAGCCCGAATTAGGAGCATTTTATGTATTGATGGTGATGTTTTTTGTAGTGGGGATGTCAAATGCCGTGAATATTACTGATGGTCTAGACGGACTGGCAATTGGATGTGTTGTAATTGCCGGTCTCGTGATTACGTTGGTAGCGTATGTCGTAGGCAGGGTCGACTTTAGTAGTTATCTTCAAGTGCCGTATATCCCTGGGTGTGGTGAGTTAAGTATCCTCTGTGCAGCCTTGGTGGGTGCTGGATTGGGATTTATGTGGTTTAACTGTTTTCCGGCTCAGGCGTTTATGGGGGATACAGGATCACTTCCATTGGGGGGAATACTGGGAATTGTTGCCATAATTGTTAAGCTTGAGCTCTTTGTATTTTTTATCTATAGTATTTTTATTGTAGAAGCTCTCTCTGTGGTATTGCAGGTCGGGATATACAAGATTTGGAAAAAGAGACTCTTTCTCTGTGCACCGTTACACCATCACTTTCAGTTTAAGGGATGGCCTGAAACAAAGATTACGGCAAGGTTTTTTATTATTTCTGCAATAATGGCTCTCTTAAGCTTAATTACCATAAAATTATGAATAGCACGAAAAGTCAAATAATTACGTCGCATACTGAAAACCGTGCGTTGGAACCAGTTAACGTTATACTCTATCTCACTACGACGTTACTTGTGGTTGGGATAATTATGGTGTATAGCACGACTTCTGCAAAATTTCTCCAGGTCGATAATGCACATAATCTCGTCTTTATTAAGCATGTTTTATGGGTAACGTTTGCTTTCTTGGGTATGGTAATGATGATGAGGTTAGATTATCATTTTTTCCAAAAATATAGCACCGTAATCTTTGTAATTGCCGTTGTCTCTCTTGTTGCGGTATTAATTCCCGGTGTGGGGTCTGTCATAAATGGTGCTCGCAGGTGGATACGATTTAGTTCATATTTTGGTGTCCAACCGTCTGAGTTTGCTAAACTTGCAACGATTATATTTATTTCGAGTTATGTAGCAAAAAACCGGCAGAAGATGTTAGATTTTGTTAAGGGTTTTGTTGTTCCGCTTGCGATAATCGGTGTGGTCTCCCTGCTTGTCCTCATTGAACCGGATTTCGGTACAACCTTGTTCATCTTGTTTATCTCACTGATACTGGTAATTGTTGGAGGAACGAGAATTGTCTATTTTGTTTTCATCATAATGGCGGCAGTCCCTTTTATTTATGAGAGTATACATAAAATAAAGCCTTACCAGATGAAAAGACTTATGGTTTTTCTTGATCCATGGAGAGACCCGCAAGGAGATGGTTATCAAATAGTACAATCATGGATCACTCTTGGATCGGGTGGGGTGTCAGGTTTGGGACTTGGGGAGGGGAGACAGAAACTGTTCTTTTTACCCGTCAGCAATAGCGATTTTATCTTCTCTATCATTGGTGAGGAGTTTGGATTTATCGGTACTTCAAGCATTATCATTATGTTTGCCTTATTAGCGTGGTATGGGATTAAAGTCAGCAAAATGGCACCCGATATGTTTGGTTCTCTGCTCGCTTTGGGAATAACCCTCTCAATCGCACTGCAATCTGCAATGAATATTGCTGTGGTGACAGGGTCAATACCGACAACAGGCATTCCTCTACCGTTCATTAGTACCGGGGGATCATCCCTGTTTTTAACTTTATTGGGGATGGGTATACTCTTGAGTATTGCAAAACAATCAAAGAGTTAGCGATTGAACGAAAATTACCCATCTACTACGTTACTGTAAAAATTTTGTAATCTTCACGTACTTAAGTGCTTAAGCATTTAAGCACACGTACTTTCCGGTTACAAAATTTTTTACGCGCCTTGTAGCTAGGCAGTTTTCGTTCAACCGTGAATTTAGAGAAAACGTTCGAATAAGGGGAACTATGCAGCTAGATCTTTCAATTGTGATTAGTTCGAATTAAAATATAGGAGTCAAGGGTTAATCATTTTATTCAAATTCGTGCACCCTTGAATCCTTGGTCCCTCGACTCCTTGAAAATAGCAATCAAAACCACCGTAAAAGGAATATTTGAGATTTCATTTCTTGTATTATTCCTCATTACGCTGAATAGTTATGAATTAGGTGTTTAAATCGACTAAACTGCCAACATGTTGTCGATGTTTTGTAAACTATAGAATTTGTTTTACTTAAAGGAGTTATATTTTGAAAGTGATCTTCGCAGGTGGGGGTACCGGTGGTCATCTCATGGCTGGAATAAGTATCGCTGATGAGATATCCTCACGGTTTCCCGATGCAAGGATTGTATTCTTTTGTACCGATTTGAAGAGAGAGGCCGGATACCTAGAAACGAGCGGATACCAAATAAGGCAAATCAGGGCTCAGAAGCTCCCCTCTTTTCGTCACGTACCTGTTTTCCTCTTCATGTCTCTCCTCGGAATTATCTCTTCTCTTGTTCACATGATAGCGATTCGACCCGATGTCGTTGTTGGCTTGGGAGGGTATGGATCGTTCTTACCTGTTATCGCTGCATATTTATTGAGAGTTCCCATTGTCCTGATAGAACAAAATAGTATACCCGGCAGAGCCAATCGTATCTTAGCAAGAGGGGCTCAAACAATTCTCTGCCATTGGGGAGATACGGTAAAGTTGTTTAAAAAGGCAAGATCAATACAGGTTACGGGAATTCCTGTTCGGAAAGAGGTTATGTGGGATACTCTTGAGAAGAACTACGAAATATTTAATCTTGATAGTCAGGCAAAGACGTTACTTATTATGGGTGGTAGTCAGGGGGCTCAAACAATCAACAGGGTTTTATTGCAATGCCTACCAAAACTAAAAAAAATGATTCCGGAGTTGCAAATTATTCATTTAACCGGTAAGCTTGGATACGGGGAAGCGAAAATGGTGTATGGCAAGATGGGGATTCGGGCATTTGTGACGGCCTATTTTGAAGACATGAGCCTCATCTATAGAATCGCGGACTTAATGATAAGCCGTTCCGGGGCAAATACTGTTGCGGAAATAGCTGAAGTTGGAGTTCCAGCGATCCTTATACCGTATCCGTATGCTACAGATAATCACCAATATTGGAATGCACACGAACTCGCTAAAAGTGGTGGTGCCATAATCGTAAATCAGCAAGATCTGAATCCGGAGATGATCACGGAAATGATCCTTCGTTTGCTGACAAATAGGGAAAAATTGGATGAGATGCAGTCCCTCAATAAAAAGCAGAGTAAGCCTTATGCCGCCAAAAGGGTTGTTGATGGTATTCTCCAAACGTTAGCTAAAAGGAGGGAGGGGAAACATCGTAATCTCGATCAAAACAGAAACCAAAAAGAAAATGAATCTTACTACGCAAGACCCTTATCATAAATCACACAATCAGCATTACCAGAACCTCCTTCGTTATGATTGTGAAGAGGAAAAATCTGTCTATTTTATCGGGATCGGTGGTGTGGGTATGAGTGCAATTGCGACGATTTTGATAGATGAGGGGTGTGTCGTGTCTGGTTCAGACCCAGAGTGTACGCCAATTACGCATAACTTAAAGGAAAAGGGAGCAAAGATTTATACGAAGCAGGATGGTAATAGCCTAGATCATGATACAAATCTAGTTATCGCATCTGCTGCGATAAATGAAAACAATCCAGATCTTGTGAAGGCGAGGAAATTGGGGTTGAAGGTGGTGAAATACTCTGAATTTCTCGGTTCGTTAATGAAGGATAGGCGTGGCATTGCAGTGAGCGGTACGCATGGCAAGACTACCACAAGTGCCATGATATCAACAATCCTCCAGAAGTCTGGTCATGAACCCACATTTGTGGTTGGAGGTGACATCGTAGAGATTGGAGGAAGCTCACGTGTTGGGAAGGGAACTCTTTTTGTTGCAGAAGCGTGTGAATATGATAAAACTTTCTTGAACTTGTCACCACAGATTGGCGTTATTACGAACATCGATGAGGACCACCTCGATTACTATAAAAACATACGTGGTATTACTGATGCGTTTTCAGAGTTTGCCTCCTTAATACCGGAAGATGGATTGCTGGTTGTAGATGGAGAAGATAAGAATATAAAGAGTGCTATTAAATATGCAGGATGCCAGATCGCCCGGTGTTCAGTAGTCCTTGCACAAGAGAATGGACAGATGCTAGATATACCAAACTCTTTTTCGTATCGTACAATGCCAGGAGCGTTCATGGGTGTACCGCAAGGTACAGAACGAGGTAAATCGGAGAGGAAATGGCTTGCAATCGTGTACAGTTTTGATAAGAGTATGACCTTTTTCAGTGTCTATAACGAGAAAGGTTTTTTTGGCCATTTTTCTCTTCAGGTGCCTGGTATACATAATGTAAAGAATGCTGTTGCAGCAATCGCAGTTTGCAGTTATATCGGTTTGCAGCCCGAAGTTATCCAAAAGGCGTTTCACTCTTTTAAGGGTGTTAGCCGGAGATTTGAAACCATTAGCCGTGAAAACGGTATTACCATCATTGATGATTATGCTCACCATCCTACTGAAATAAGAATGACACTGGAAACGGTTAAATCAGTCTTTCCGACTCAACCGGTTACGTGTGTTTTTCAGCCGCACCAGTACAACCGTACAAGACTTTTCTTAAAAGAGTTTGCTTTGTCGCTGAAACTTGCCGACCGGATAATCGTAACGGATATTTATGCTGCAAGAGATTCGGGTATTGATAAGGCCTCTGTCAGCTCATTTGACCTTGTTCGTGAATTGCTCGAAATGGGTGGGAATGTGCACTATATGAAGAGTATTTCCGAGATTGTACAAGGATTACACCGGAGTGCAAAAATGGGTGATGTCGTTTTAACCATGGGGGCGGGAGATATTTGGAAAGCCGCATATGGTCTCAAAAACCTTCTTAATACAAGAGATGATAACTCATTCAAAAACAACCAATAGTCTATTCCAGCACAATGTTTCTTTACGAAAATATACCTCATTCAGAACGGGAGGAGTTGCTGAGCTATTTGTAGAACCTAAGAGTCTGTCAGAGCTTAAGGACGTACTCCAGTTTTGCAGGAGAGAAGAGAAAAAGGTTTTTGTGCTTGGGAATGGAAGCAACATTCTCGTACATGATAGTGGTGTTGAAGGTGTTGTCATCTACCTGGGAGGCTCTTGCTTCAAAGAGGTAAAGAGGTATGGACGGTACGTATGTTCAGGAGCAGGAGTGGGTCTTATTGGGTTGATAAGGAGAGTAGCCATGTGGGGTTTGGGAGGTTTAAGTGGCTTGGCTGGGATTCCGGGGAGTGTTGGTGGCGCCGTAATGATGAATGCCGGTGGAAAATATGGCAATATCAGCGAAAACATTCATTCGGTTACAACGGTCTCCTTCCACGGTGAGATGAGAAAGCGAGAACGTAAAGAGATCGACTTTCAATACCGGGGATGTAGTCTTCATGATGAGATAGTCATCGAGGTAGAGTTTCTGCTGAGAGAAGCGGATAAAGAGAAGACTTTTCAAGAAATGGACACTATGTATAGAGAAAAGAGAGAAAAACAGCCTTTGGGGACCTTAAATGCCGGTTGTATTTTTAAAAATCCTCCAGGTTTTAAGGCAGCTGAGCTTATTGATAGAGCTGGTCTGAAAGGGGTGACAGTCGGCGGTGCCTTGATCTCACCCATACATGCAAATTTTATTATTAATTGTGAAGATGCCACGAGCGATGATATATTGGAGCTGATACAAATCATACAAGAGACCGTAAAGAAGAAATATCATGTTCAATTAGAGACCGAATTGCATATTTGGTAACGGAGAATTCTTTACAAGGCTGGGAAGAGAAAACCAATGTGTGATGGGTATAACATCTTGTGTGAAAAAATCAATTACACTACAGGGTACTATTCTTAACGTGGATTGTTGACGGAGATGATTAGCTTATGCCAAACAAAAAAAAAACAGTAGCTGTTTTAATGGGAGGTTTATCTCCAGAAAGGGAGATTTCGTTACTCTCTGGTCGGGCAGTTTCACGTGCCCTTAGAAAGAGTAATCATAACGTAGTTGAGATAGTCGTTAATGACTATTTAGTTCATGAAATTGATGGTCGGGGTGTAGATGTGGCATTCATTGCTCTTCACGGTAGTTTTGGTGAGGATGGAGGGGTCCAGCAAATTTTAGAATCGAAGAGGATTCCTTACACTGGCTCAGGAGTTGAAGCGAGCAGGCTTGCTATGGACAAGGTGAAATCCAAGAGTGTCTTTAAGGGGGTGAATATTCCAACACCCGACTATTGGGTAGTATCGAAGGAACAGAGGATATCAGAAATTGTCGAGCGAGTGAAAACAGTAACATTACCAGTTGTTGTTAAACCGATAGGAGCCGGTTCAAGTGTTGGCATATCTTTGATAAAGGAATTTGGTGAATTGTATGAGGGTGTAGCTCATTCTCGCCTCTACGGTGAACATACTCTCGTTGAAAAATTTATCGAGGGACGGGAATTGACGGTGGGTATTCTCAACGATTTGCCTTTACCGATAGTTGAAATAAAGTCTGCATCACTTTTTTATGACTATGATGCGAAATACCGAGATAAGAGAACTCGGTACCTTGTCTTGGAGTCGTCAGATAGAGAGTGTGAGGGGTCGTTGTCCCACTCTCTCTATGCCAGGGTGCAAGAATTGGCAATGGCGGCGCACAAGAGTCTTGGTTGTCGTGACTTTTCTCGTGTAGACTTTATTTTGGACAGGGAGGAAGAGGTATACGTCCTTGAGGTAAACACAATTCCTGGATTTACCGAGAGGAGTCTGTTACCAAAAGCAGCAAGTGCGCAAAATATTAATTTTGTGGAGCTCTGCAATACTCTTGTGAGAAACGCATTAAAACCCGCCATGCAAGACCTTTCAGCTGTTTGTTCGTAATGTGCAGAGATACCTCGGGATACATAATGTATCTTATCGAACAGCATCAAACTCGAAAAAACGATTTTACCAAACCAAAACAGAATCCTTGCAATAATGAAAAGTTTACTCAAACACCATTACGCACATACTATAGATAGATTAAAGATACGTTTGTCACAACTGCAGCCATTTCGCGCTAAGATTCAGAGAACAGTTTCTCTCTTTTTGTTAAGGGCTGTAATTGTAGCTGTAGCAGTTATGGTTGTCCTCTGGTTAGCAAAATCTACATGGTCCTATTTCACCCATCAACCGATGTTTTTGGTGAGTCCGAAAACGTTTACGTTTAATACCCCAAATTGGGTGACTGATCGATTAATTGAGAAGATTAGAAAAATTGATGGGTTGAAAACAAGGTATAATATTTTTGAAAATGACCTGACAAAAAAGATCGGAGAAGTGTATGGGAAATCTCCACTCATCTCTCAGGTCCTTTCTATAGATAGGAGATTGCCAAACACAATCGAGATAAGACTTGAGTTACGCAGGCCGATAGCTATCGTTAAAAATAAATCCAAGGAGTATTTTGTTGATAAAGATGGCGTTAGGCTTTTAGAAGATCTCTATGCGTGGTCAGAAAAAGAGAGACGTCCGCTTTATATCATAAATGACAGAAGGCGTTTACAAGTTCCGGGATATGGAGAAAAATGGAAAATGAAGTCCGTTGAGGAGGGGGTAAATCTCTTAAACTATCTACGGTACAACAAGATTGATAAGCTATTAAAGATTGCAGCCATTGATGTGTCTCGTGTTACAAACCAGAGTAATGGGGTGCGTAGTGATATCCTGCTGTGGACAGAAAAAGGGACTATGATAAAATGGGGAAGCCCTCCATCATCTGAGCAATTAATGGAACTTTCAAATTACGAAAAGCTACAGAACTTACTGAGCGTTGCAAATGAAGAGGGTACCGATTTGTCCGATCTTGAATATGTAGACGTTAGATGGAAAATGCCGGTAGGCAAAAGGATCGATATTCAATAGTAGTTCAAAGGTTCAAGGTTCACCGTTCTCGGTTACCAAATGTTAGTGTTAATCATACCTTAACATCATTCCTCTCTTATGATTACGGGTAATTCCTATCACATCCATACTGGGTATTGTCCTTTTTTTTGCTTTTCTGAACTCAAGGGGGGGCGTGAGTTATCCCTGAAAACAGCAGAAAATCGTTCCTGTGCATCATATAACCACTCTATTCTGGGAAGGGATGGCATATTTAGTATAGAAGAAAAAAAATTTTTCTACGATCCTTGTGACGTAACTAATGGAGTAGAAAATCTTTGCGCCTATAAATGTAGTATTTGAATTGAGCGGGAGTACAATATTTTGTATGTTTGGCGATAATTATACTTGACATTTTATTTCTAATTTGTATATTAACTACCTGTTATGCCTTACTTCTCTAGTCTCGTTGTCGCTATCTAGCGTTTTATCGATGAACACTTAGTAGGAAAGGAGGTGTGATAGGGGTTTTTAATGATACGTTTTCACTGTTTAAAGAATATTTTTATTGGTGTCTATCTATTTGAAAGGGGGTTTTGATGGTAGCGGTATCAAATGTAATGGAAAAAGCTGATGTAAGTGAGGTTGTAGAGAGAAGTATTTCTATTTTTATAGAGGCTGTGGAGTTGTCTTCTGATTTAGAAATCATAGGCACCTCATTTCCAGAAAATGCGGATGGTAGCCAGGGTGAGGAAGTATTTGTGCTGAGAGATTATACAAAGGCTGAGGGTATTGATGGTTCGTATGTTGAGGTGTCGATCGGTGAGGTTGTGGAAAAGGTTACCGATTTTGACAAGGCACAAGAACTTTTAAGGGTTATCAGCAATGACAGATCTTCGATTGTTCTTAATGGAATTACAAGAATCGTAGGTTACTATTCAAGGGTAAGTAACTGGAACAAGTCAAAGGTAGGCGAGTTGAGGGATAGGTCAAAAGGAAGTTATGGCCTTACGGCAGAAAAACCTTGCTTTCAGGAAGAGCGTTTAAAAATGATAGACTCTTTGTAATGTGAAGGGTTGGTGTTGTCTTGTTTATGAGAGGAGATCCCTCTTATGATACTGGTTATGAAAGGCTTATAAGGGTTATCCTTATAAGCCTTTTTTGTTACTAACATGCTTTCTTTTCAGTGGTTTGTTATGCTCTGTTTGCTCGAAGGTATATTTGTGAAGAACTTTTCCGGATAATGGATAAACTATGCCTTGACTATATCTAATTACTGTGTTAAGATCGAAGTTCTATTGCTCTGTACAATGTTTTTGTTTACTTTACAGTTTTGAGCAAAACTGCAACATTATTTAAGACAATCTAGGAGAAAAGGGTAAAATGTTAACTCTTGGGATAGATATCGGGTCATTGTCAACGGATGCTGTTTTATTAAATGATAAAAAAGAGATTGTATCGTATGAAGTAATTGCTACTGGTGCGAGTAGTAAGAAGGCATGTGATAAAATATACAATCAAATCTTACAAATAACAAAGCTGGATGCTAAGGATATCGATTATGTAGTTGCAACTGGATATGGCAGAATCAAGGTCCCCTTTGCGGATGAGGTTGTGACTGAAATTACCTGTCATGCGAGAGGGGCGAATTACTGTTTTCCTAACGCCAGAACGGTCATAGACATTGGAGGGCAAGATAGCAAGGCGATTAAACTTGATGCGAAAGGTAATGTACTCGATTTTTCCATGAATGATAAGTGTGCAGCTGGGACCGGAAGGTTTTTGGAAGTGATGGCAAGGACATTAGAGATAGAGCTGGATGATATGGGAGAACTCTCTCTTAAAGGAACTGATAGTGTTTCTATTAGCAGTTTGTGCACCGTTTTTGCTGAATCGGAGGTGGTCTCTTTAATAGGTGCCGACCATAAAACTGAAAATATTTGCAAGGGATTACATGTTTCCATAGCCAAAAGGGTCTCTGCGCAAGCGAAAAGAGTCGGTTTAGAGGAAGATGTGATCATGACAGGAGGTGTTGCAAAAAATATAGGAGTCGTACGGGAATTGGAAAAAAAACTCTCATGTTCTATTCAAATACCTGACGAACCACAAATAGCCGGTGCATTAGGAGCAGCGCTCATAGCGTTGGAGAATGCACTATCACAGAAAACAGCGGGTAAGGGTGTCGAATGTAAAGAGGTCTCGATTGCAGATGTGGAGCTTGGTGATAATGAGCGACCTAAAATCGGTTATTTTTGTACCTATACTCCGGTCGAGATAATTCGGGCGGCAGGGTTTCATCCAATCAGGATAAAAGGTGAAGAGGGTGATAACTCCTCAAATGGCGAATTGCTTTGCAACAATATTTGTTCATATATAAAGACTATTGCGGACAAAAAAACGTCAGGGGCTCTGGATCAACTTGAAGGGGTTGTATTTACCAACTCTTGTGACGGTATGCGTAGACTGTACGATGCCTGGAAAAGAATAGACAATGGCAGTAAGTTTAACCATATTTTGGATATACCCAAAAATAGTGATGAGGCCTCTGTGCTCTATTTTGCGGATTTAATAAAGTCATTTAAAGAGCGACTTGAAAATTTTTATAAACTAAAAATAAATATTGAAGACATCAATAAGAGTATTTCTCTGTACAATGAGGTGAGAGATAGAGTAACGTTATTTCTTCAAAAACAGTGGAATGGTTACGTTGGATACTCTGGTTATGAAATTTACAGCTTATTAAAAAAGGGCATTAATGCTGTTCCTGAAAAGTTTAATGACTACGTGGGGTATTTGTCCTCACTTATGAAACAGATAGGTGATGTTCCTGAGAATAAATCTCAGCCAAAACTCTTGATATGGGGAAGCATACTAGAAAATGAAGAGATAATAAAGATAATTGAGAATACTGGCGCTCGGGTTGTTTTGGATGATTTGTGCACGGGAAGCAGGTTTTTTGATAAAAAAGTCGAGATAACGGACAACCCCTACCGATCAATATCGGAGCGGTATTTGAAGAAATCGCCTTGTTCTAGGATGGTTAATGTTTTTGAGAGAATTAAAAATACCATCGCTCTGATAGAGAGAAGAGCAATTAATGGTGCGGTGTATCACACCCTAAAATTTTGTGATCACAGCTTGTATGATTATCCTTTGATAAAGCAGGAATTTACCAAGAATAATATCCCTCTTCTTCATATAAATTGTGATGATGGCTCGAAAAGTGAAGGGCAGGTTAAGACTAGGATAGAAGCGTTTATTGAACAGCTTACTACGTAATCTGTGATGCTTAGTCTGCCTTGGTAACCAGGGGGGGGGTACGGCCCTACAGTAATGCTTACCAATTCTCATATGATATACCCATTGCAATGGGTTTAAACATCGAGCAGTTGCGATGCCTTCTGTGTTGACTTTCACCTCTTTCGTATACTATTCATATGCAGGAATGTAAAGTAAGAACATTTTCTCTTATGTGCACAACAACGAATCCATGCTAAATATTAAGAAAGCCAAGAACGGGTTAACTCGAAAACTCACTCCCTTCTTTTTTAAAGAATTTCTTAGGGTCCTGAATATCTATTCAAAGATAACCGTTAGAGGGTTAGATAACAACCACATTGATGCCTTTAAATATCTCTCTAAGCATGTAATTGAGCACCATTTTCATGCGTATAAATATGGTTCTATATGGACTACGCTCTTTGTACCGTCGGAAATCCTTTTTGCTATGAAGTTGCCCTCCTTTTCTTTGGAGATAGCGGCAGCTCTTTTTGCTAGATACGGTAAAAGTGCGCAAGGATTTGCAGAAGCGGATCTTTTTGCGATTCCAACTGACGTATGTTCTTTCCATAGAGCGGCAATAGGACACGCCTTTACGGGTTTTTATCCTCCACCCAAGTTTCTTGTTGGAACAACAACTATCTGTGACAGCAACTTGAAAACAATTAAAATCTGTGAATCTGAAACGGGAAAAGAGAGTCTCATTATAGATGTTCCCTATGAGATGAATGACTCCTCTGTGAATTATCTGGCAGATCAATTGAGAAACCTGACTAAATGTCTGGAAAAAGTTTCGGGGAAAACGATGGATGAAGATTCTCTCAGAAGGGTTATTGAGCTATCCAACCAGGCGAGGGAAAAAATGATTGAGATAAATAGAGTGAGAGAGGACCCTCTCTCACCCCTTATGGGTCAGGACTCACTTGGATTCATGCTGCCAAGCCACCTTCTCATTGGTTCAACATATGCGGTAGATTTCTATTCAAAACTGCTGGAAGAGCTAAAGGTGAAGATCGCTTCTAAAAGGAGGGAAGGCGTAAAAGAGGAGAAGAAGATTAAGATCCTCTGGCTTGAACTCAAGCCATATTTCCGTTCAGATATCTTTGATAAGATTGAAAGTGCAGAAAATGTTAAAATCGTCTTTGAGGAGATAAACCATGTGTACTGGGAGAAGCTGGATCCCGACAAACCATATGAAAGCCTTGCCCGTAAGCTCATTTCAAATCACAACAATGGGCCCTTAGAAAGAAGACTGGATGTGATAAAGAATTTATCGGAAAATTATCATGTCGATGGGATAATTGCATTTTCAACTTGGGGGTGCAGAAGAAACAATGCCGCAATACCGACCATCAAACAGGAGATGAACAGGGAGGGGTATCCACTCTTAAATCTTGATGGCGATTGTGTTGATGATAGCAACTATATGTCCGGGCAGATTACGACGAGAATAGAAGGTTTTCTAGAGATGTTAGCTGCCAGAAAATGAGTGGAAAAAGCACGCTCTTAATCACTTTATCTACATCTTCGTTACAAACGGAGTGTTGACACACATCATCGGTATTAAAAAACATACAACTTATTCTCAGGCACCTGGAAACGGTGGATTAGCGGAGAGTTTTGCGTCATGTTGAGCAGTTTTGGTGGATGAGTCGATTCCTTGATTTGCCAGTTTGTCAGCCTGTCTGTTTTCCTCTCTGGGGATATGTTCTATCTCCCACTTAGGCAATTTTTTTAGAAGGCCTTGCGCGTCGGTAAAGAGATACATAAGATGTGGGTTTTTGACCCGATACTCTCCCTTTATCTGTTTCACTAAAAGTTCACTATCTGATTTAAACAGGGCCTCTTGTGGACACAATTTTAATGCCTCTTTGATGCCAAGTATGAGGGCTTTGTATTCTGATACATTATTAGTTGCGTTTCCAATGTATTCGCAGCTCTCTTTGATCAATTTTGTCTCTTTATTGAAAATAGCAACTCCGATACCTGCTTTTCCAGGATTGCCCCTTGAGGCACCGTCAATATGTATGACAAGAGTTTCAAATTCTGTTTCCGCTGAACGGACAGCATTCGTTCCTGTACTCTCTGAGAGAGGGGTTTTGCGCGCTTTGACAAGATTTGCTAGATCATGGAAGAGGGTGTCAACTCTTTTCTTTGTTACCGTTTTATCCAGCTTTTTAAGCTCTTTGATATTAATATTTTTGTGTATTAGCGTTAACAGCTCTTCATCGTTCATACGGTTTTTTTTCAATTTGTTTAACTCCTACTAAAAAATATTAAATGAAAACCATTTTGCAATGGGTATACTTTACAGGATAGAGAGGCAAAAGGGTGCTAGTGAGTTTCCAAAAGGTCATTTTTTCTTTAATTTGACAAGAGAGCCATTTACTATTAGAATTATTATCTCGTTTTAGTATTATGCTTGTTATAGTATGAGTGATGATTTTTGTAATCCTCTAACCGTCTATTTGAGTTTTGAACCAGACATTCATCAAAGGGGTAAAACCAATTATTACAGCTCTTGTTTATGATGAAATTTATACAAAGCATGATACAGGCTTCCAGCATCCGGAGAATTCTCTCAGGATAACAAATACCGTAACATATCTTAAATCAACAGATGTTTGGCAAACACTCCTTGTTAAGATGCCGCGTACTGCAACAATTGAAGAGATTGCCGCGGCACATAGCACATGCCATATTGAAAAAATTGAGAAACTTGCCAGAGCAGGCGGTGGGAACATAGACCCTGACACATCTGTTTCCTCTCTTTCATATGATGCTGCTCTATACGCTGCGGGTGCACCCCTCACAGCTATTGATTTAATAATGAAAGGAAAGGTCCGTAATGCCTTTTGCCTCATTCGTCCGCCAGGTCATCATGCCACACCAACGAGGGCAATGGGGTTTTGCCTCTTTAACAATGTAGCGATAGCGGCAAGGTATCTTCAGAGGAGTTACAATCTAGAAAAAGTTGCCATCATTGATTGGGATGTACACCACGGTAATGGGACTCAGGATACATTTTATGAAGACCCTTCAGTTTTCTATTTTTCGATCCATAGATACCCATTTTATCCTGGTACCGGTCGAAAAACTGAAACAGGAACAGGTAGAGGGGAAGGTTGTACACTAAACGTTCCCTTGTCTTATGACACTGAACCAAAAACATTTATTAGTCTCTTTGAATCGATACTTGAAAAGGAGATTAAGCTATTCAGGCCCAATTTTATTCTTATCTCATCTGGTTTTGATGCATACCGTCTCGATCCTGTGGGTGGTTTAGGCCTTGGAGTTTCCGAATTTCGTATCTTAACAGAGATTACACATAAAGTTGCTAACGAGTGTTGTGAAGGGCGAATTGTTTCTTGTTTAGAGGGTGGTTATCACTTGTCAGATTTGCCAAGATGCATAGAAGAGCACCTGATAGGCCTTAATAGAGATTACGGTAAACGAAACAACTGAATTTATGACGATGTTACTTTCAATTTATTGAGAACTTTCGCTAACCTAGACTTCTTCCTTGATGCAGTCTTTTTATGGATAATCCCTTTCGCTGCAACTTGGTCTAGCTTCTTCGTAGTTAACGAAAAGTGCTTTTCTGCATCGGTCATATTCTTGTTCTGTACGGACTGGACAAATTTTTTAATCTGGGTTCTTAATGCAGATTTCTGACTCCTATTTCTCATCCGGCATTTAACGTTTTGGCGAACCCTTTTTTTTGTAGATTTGTTTGTGGGCATACATTTTTTCCTTCTTGGTTACAGTTCTTTTTCTCTATTTTGCTTTCAGTAGGCTCTCCTTGTGGAGAGTTGTTGAATGTGAAAGTTTATGAAATCGGGCTACTATTGTCAACAAAAAAACAAAAAACCCTTGCTTTTCTAATGATTTGTATTATATACTAAATGCCGATAATTTAACCTTTTATTGATTCTACTCCATCTTTCATTACCAATACCCTACTGGTCGTCATTCACATGGAAGTACTTGTTTTTCCAAATCCAGGTTTGAAATGTAAGGCAAAACCGGTCAAAGAGATCGATGAAGAGATTTGCCGAATCGCCGATGCTATGCTTGATACTATGTACGACGCCTGTGGTATCGGTCTTGCCGCAACGCAAGTTGGTATTTCCAAACGCCTCGTTGTTCTTGACATTGAGGGAACTAAAGTTGGAGAAAGGGTCTTTGTCAATCCGTATATAGTCGAACAAAGGGGTGAGATAGTTGAGGAAGAGGGTTGTCTATCGTTTCCGGGTTTGGTAGGAAAGGTAATGCGCTCCCAAAGCGTTTCGGTTATCGCTTTCAATTTAAAAGGAGAAAGGTTGGAGATTGAGGCAGATGGATTATTGAGTCGTGCTTGGCAGCATGAAATTGATCACCTAAACGGCACTCTTTTTATAGACAAGATGACTCCGGCAAGCATGATCGCAAACAAACAGAAAATCAAAGAGTTTGAGATCGCATTTCAAGAAAACAGTGCTGAGGTTGGGTAAGCAAAAAAGTTTGTTATTTTTATGAATGTTATTTTTATGGGGACACCGAACTTTGCTGTTCCCAGTTTAAGATTACTGGTAAAATCCAAACATAAGATAGAAGCGGTTGTAACACAAACCGATAAGCCGATAGGGCGAAAGCGGCAACCTTGTCCGCCTCCAGTAAAGGAGGCAGCCTTGGGATACGGCATTCCGATAATTCAACCTGAAAATGTAAATGATGAGAATGTTGTTGATCAGATTGCAGGTTATAATCCGGATGTTATCATTACCGTTGCTTTTGGCCAGAAGATTTTATCCGGGTTACTAAATTTGCCAAGATATACCTGCGTGAATATTCATGCCTCTTTGCTTCCGAAATATCGTGGCGCCGCACCAATCAGTTGGGCAATTATCCGAGGAGAGGAGTCAACAGGGATCACGTCAATGGTTATGCGGGAAAAAATGGATGCTGGTGAAATAATTTTGCAAAAATCACTGCGGATAGGGGATAATGAGACAGCGGGACAATTGACGGATAGGTTAAGTAATCTTGGTGCGGAGCTTTTAATAGAGAGCCTCGAACAGATAGATACCGGCGAGGCAAAATATACGAAACAGGATGAGAAGCTCGTTACCTATGCTCCAAAACTAAAGAAGAGAGACGGGCTAATCAGTTGGAATCAAAACTCCAGAGAGGTTTGCAATTTTGTGAGAGGTGTAAATCCCTGGCCTGGTGCATATACGACTGTTAGCCATAATGATAAAATGGAAAGGATCATAATCCTGGAAACTGAGTGCGGTGAGATAGAATCTCCTGAAAGATCTGTGGAAAATCCTGGCACCGTTGTGGGTGTTTTAGAACGTGGTATTAAGGTCTTGACAAAAGACGGTTTTGTTTGGATAACTAAGGTTAAGCCCGAAGGGAAGCGGGAGATGCAGGCGGTAGCATTTTTGAGGGGACACGACATTAAAATTGGTGATCTTTTTATGTAATGTTGGGTTAAGAGTTTTGTGAGAATAAGAGAAAGCCAGTACCTCATATCTTTGACAGTTTTGGGCGGTCTTCAGTTTGCAAGCGTGATTGATTTTTTTAGGCGCAAAATTACAGTATAAACCTTCATATAAGGGGGTGTTGATAAGATGGAAGTTTTAGACAAAAAATTCGTTTCACTTAACAATTTAATGACGAAGTTAAGGAAAAAGAAATGCCCACCTGAGGGTTTGTTGCTCCTCTTTCCACATTGTACTCAAAATTCTAAATGTAAACAAAATATTAAACATGACCTTAATGAGTGCAAACGTTGCGGAAAATGCAAGGTAAAAGATCTATTAGAAGTGTCTGAAGAGTATGGTATTAGTATAGCTGTTGCAAGTGGTGGCAGAATTGCATTGCAAAAGGTTATGGCTGAAGAGGTACAGGGGGTGGTTGCTATTGCCTGTGAAAAAGAGTTACGGGTAGGGTTGATGGCGGCAATGCCAAAAGCCATTGTTGCAGTCCCAAATCTGAGACCATACGGCTATTGTGTCGATACCGATGTCTATCTCGATGATGTTTTAAAGGCAGTTAAGTGGTTTACAAGGGGATACACAAAGGATTCTTAACTAGTGCCTGAACGAAAAGTGCCCAGGTATAAGATAAGACGCGTAACAATTTCGTAATCGGAACGTACTATTGTACTTGAGAACTACGAAATTGTTGCAGCAACGCAGTAGATGGGTAGTTTTCGTTCAAACACTAACTATTTCTCTTTGTGTTGAGTAACCTTGACCCATATAGGTGTATCGGGATATGAGGTTTCCTGGACATGCTTAATGATTTCTGTTACGTGTTGGGCGATATCTTCTCTTAAGCAGTTTGATGGGAAGAACTGCAAGACCTCGACTTCAATTTCTCTTCCCTCTTCAGCATGGGCCTTATCGGGGACGATATGTGTTGAATAGTCCAAAGGTACAATCCCTCGATATTTACGGATTAGCTCATCATAGTCATTAAACATGTTCTGGAATAAGATTTTCAACTCTTCTAAATCGTGTTCTTCTTGCTCAAATATTTTCTTATGCAATTGTATCAACTGTTCTCGCTCTTTGCCGAAGTTGCTAAATTGGTGTTCGTACGTGTAAGAGCTGCTCTCCTGTAGCGCATCCTTCATTGATGCCAATGCTTCAAATCTCTCTTTAAACCATAGATCAATACCTATCCGGATCTGTTCAAATTTATATCGAAATTTCTTTAAAATTTCTATCAGTACTTCTCTCACGAGTGTTCCTTTTTCAAATGTCTAAAGGGGCATCATTTTACCCTCTTATGGATTTCCATCAACCATTATCTTTTGGGTTGAGAATGATTTTCCATGCTCCCTCTTCTTTGATGAGTTTAAATTCCCCACTCTTTTCTACCAGAGGCACATTACCCTTTTTCAGATATTGCTTCAACATGTGCCTCATTGCTTCCCGGCTATCGTTCGTCTCCTTGATGCCGTAAAAAGGTCCAAAGATATCTGCCAATACTTTAGGCATATCTGGCGAGGTAATAGTTGTGTAAGCAACTGCGCAGTTCTCTTCGATTACTGTTTTTGTTACCTCATAACTGCTTAATGTACACATTGCCTTTGCTATTTCTTGTTGAAAGGGGTCTTTTAGGTTATTTCTTCTTGTAAATTCCTCCTGGTCTATTATTTCTTTATCTGCATTTGATAAATATGTATACGCTTTTTTGTGGTTGTTTGAGTAAAATGCCTTTAAGAACTTAACGAGAACCTTTTCAGGTGGTTCGTTACCGAATCCCAAGAGAGGAATAATAGTTAAGAAAAGAACTACTCTATATTTTGTCATAAGCATAAAATTTCTCTTTCCTTGTTCATTAAAAAGGTTTGGTAATGGTAATAGGTTGGGAAGCTTTTGGTTGGATAGGGGTTGTTTTAACGAACCGATTCTTCAGCTTTTTTGGTATCAACAGCTATTTTGTCTCTCTCTGCATTCTGAAAACGGCCGATCTTTCTATACTTTTTAAATCGGTTTTCAAGTAATGTATCCATCGGAATGCCTTGGAGTTCTTCAAGGTACCGAATTATAGTATTCTTTAGGGTATTTGCCATATCTTTGGGGTTGTTATGAGCTGCACCAAGCGGTTCCGGTATTACCTCGTCCACAATTCCCATTTCATAAAGATCATTTGCCGTTAATTTAAGAGCATTTGCAGCGTCTTCGGCATTATCCTTGCTTTTCCAAAGAATAGCCGCACAACCTTCCGGAGAGATAACGGAGCAGTAGGCGTACTCAAGAATCGAAAATTTGTCACCGACACCTATCCCTAATGCACCTCCACTTCCCCCTTCACCAATTACAATACAGATTATAGGTGTTCGGAGTCGGCTCATCTCGGCAATATTTATAGCTATTGCATGCGCCTGTCCTCTCTCTTCAGCCCCTATATCTGGATTTGCTCCGGGTGTATCAATCAATGTTACTATAGGCAAGTGAAATTTCTCTGCCAGCTTCATTTTATGCAATGCCTTTCGATAACCTTCCGGGTTAGGCATACCGAAGTTGTACGTAATCCTCTCCTTTGTTGTTTTTCCTTTTTGGTGTCCGACAATCAAGGCCCTTTTATCACCAAATTTACCCATACCCGTAATGATTGCCTTGTCGTCGCCAAAACTGCGGTCACCATGAAGTTCTACAAAATCATCGACCATAAAGCTGATATAATCAGATACCGGAGGACGAAAATGGTGCCGTGAAATCTGTATAATGTCGTATGGGGTGAGTTTAGAGTAGATTTTTCTTAGGAGAGCTCTCTTCTCTTCCTCTAATTTTTCTATCTCAACTAAGCTATCAACTTGTTTGGGGTCATCCTGGAGTTTTTGGATACGTAGTTCAATCTCGATAATGGGGTCATCAAGATTGGCACTTTTCTTTGACATGCAAGAATCCTATTAACATTGATATATATACGTTTATATGATTCTAGCAATTTTTTTGTTCAAATCAAGAAAATATAGAGAATTCAAAATTTTTTCATAAAGTATTTCTCAAGGGAAATAGTGGGTATTGAAATAGATGCGAAGATAAAAAATTTCATATGGGCATTATTTTGCCGGATTTTATTTCACCCTTGAATGGCAAAAAAAATTATTATATCATACGTGCTCATTTTTACCCTACGATATAAAGAGTAAAAAATTTTTTGCTATTGTAATAACTCATACGTTATTTGGTTTTTATATAACTTTCTAATTGCCGATCAAAGATGAGAAGGACATGGGCTGATTTTCTATGAATCTTGGAATTGTTACTATAATTGGAACTGGATTAATAGGAGGTTCGATTGGGCTTGGCTTAAAACAGAGAGGGTTGGCAAAATTAGTTATCGGTGTTGGTCGACGCAAGTTGTCTTTAGAGAAGGCCCTTGAGATAGAGGCTATCGATGAGGGGACCTGTGATATTGAGACTGCTGTGAAGAGGGCGGATATTGTTGTTTTGGCGACTTCGGTTGGCCTGATACCTGACCTCGCAAGAGAGATTGTCTTCTTAATGAAGAGAGGTGCTATTCTCACCGATGTTGGAAGTACAAAAGAGCACATTGTTGCAGAAGTAAATCAAGTAGTGAAGGAGAAAGGAGCCACCTGTTTTTTTGTAGGGGCGCATCCACTTGCAGGATCAGAGAAGAGAGGAGTAGAATTTGCTTTGCCAGATCTTTTTGAGGGAAGCATTTGTGTCTTAACACCTACAAATGTCTTACCAAAATGGTGCATACAAAAGATAGCCGATATGTGGGATGCACTTGGTGCTAAAGTCAAAACCTTAGAACCTCGTGCACATGATAAGATAGTGGCCTATATCAGCCATCTGCCCCATTTTGTTGCTTCTGGGCTTACCAACGTAATCGAAGAGGAGTATTGGGGGTATGGTGCTAATGGTTTAAAAGACACGACACGGGTTGCTTCAGGAGATCCCGAACTCTGGGCAAGCATCTGCAAGCAAAATCGGTTTGCGTTAGCAGATGCACTTCGTCTATTTTCTGATGAAATAAAAGCTATGTTAAGGGACATTGAGGAAGAGAATGATAATAAAGTGTTGGAAAGGTTGCAAAGGGCAAAATCTCTACGTGACTCATGTTTGAAATAAATTCTTAATGAATCTGTTTAACAGTATGGTATAACCCTAAGTTCTGCTTCAGTGAGAAAAGGGTAAGATGTATTGATTTAAGGGAATATGGAGAGTAGGATAGAAGTTTTTATAAAAAGAGAGTTTCCTGATGTCCTGGGAAAAGAGATTAAGAGCGAGATTGAAAATATCGGAGTTACTTCGGTAGATGAAATTCGGATTATACAGATGTACTTGGTTAGTGGTGACTTATCGAGAGAAGAGATTCGGTGCATTTGCGACGAATTACTTACCGACACATTGACACAGGACTACATTATTGAGGGAAACGCATCTCAAAAGGAGTCGTTTGGTCAGAAAGGGCATGAGGGTAATACCACTTACTCGGTTGACGTAATCCGAAAGCGTGGCGTAATGGATCCCGTAGAGTCAACGGTTATGAAAGGGGTGCAAGATCTGGGTCTTCATGTTGATTCAGTTAAGAGGGCGAGGAGGTTTTTGATAACGGGAGAGCTTACGGCTGAGCAGATTGAGACGGTTGCTGACAAGATCCTTTCAAACAGGACAATAGAAGATGTTTTTATTAATAGGGAGTCCTCCTTTCATGGGGATGGGAAAAGCATTGAAGCAGCAGCTTTCAAGAAAAACACTCTTAATATAGTGGGTGTTGATGATACTGAGCTTCTCTCAATCAGTGAAAGAGGACAATTATCACTCAATTTAGATGAGATGAAGGCAGTTCAGGGCTATTTTGAAGGATTGGGAAGAGATCCAACGGACGTGGAATTGGAAACAATTGCCCAAACTTGGTCTGAACACTGTTTGCATAAGACACTGAAGGGTATCATAGAGTATGATGGTGAGATTATTGATGATCTTCTTGCTCACACCATTATGAAGGTTACGTCACAACTGAAAAAGCCTTGGTGTGTTTCAGTATTTAAGGATAATGCGGGTATTATTGAGTTTGATGAGGAGTATAATATCTGTTTCAAGGTAGAAACACACAACCATCCATCGGCGATAGAGCCTTACGGTGGGGCAAATACGGGTCTCGGTGGAGTAATTCGGGATACCCTCGGAACGGGACTTGGTGCAAAACCGATCTTAAATACCGATGTTTTCTGTTTTGGGCCTTTGGATGTTCCGTATGACGATGTTCCAGATGGTGTGCTGCATCCGAGAAGAACTTTCAAGGGAGTTGTGTCAGGGGTGCGTGATTATGGCAACCGTATGGGTATACCTACTGCAAACGGTGCAATCTTCTTTGACGAAAGGTATCTCTATAACCCGCTTGTCTATTGTGGAAATGTAGGTCTTATACCAAAGGATAAGTGTGAAAAGAGATCTCACCGAGGTGATCTCATATTGCTTGTAGGTGGGAGGACTGGAAGGGATGGTATTCACGGTGCAACATTTTCGTCCATTGGATTGACCCAACAATCTGAAGCGGTGAGTGGAGGTGCGGTACAAATTGGTAATCCAATTATGGAGAAAAAGATTACGGACGCTCTCTTGAAGGCACGTGATCACGGATTGTACAACAATATTACCGATTGCGGTGCGGGTGGCTTATCTTCGGCAATTGGTGAAATGGGTGAAGAGCTGGGAGTGGTTGTCGATCTGGAAAAGGTACCCCTTAAATATGCGGGGCTGAATTATTCAGAAATCTGGATATCTGAGGCACAGGAGAGAATGGTTCTTTCCGTTCCACCGGAAAATATTGAAAAGATACGGGATGTTTTTGGTCAAGAAGAGGTTGAGGTCATTATTATCGGAGAGTTTACGGGGGATAAGCAGCTGCGCTTACGTTACCAGGGTGAAATGGTAGCGGATCTTGAGATGTCGTTTTTACATAAAGGGTTTCCACGGATTAAACGGAAAGCCTCGGGGCGTCGCACTTCAAATTATGAAGAGCCAGAAATAGGTGATAAAAGGGATTATGGTGGAGATTTGAAGAAGATACTCTCCTCATGGAACGTGTGTAGTAAAGAGTGGGTAATTCGGCAATACGACCATGAAGTACAGGGGGGGAGTGTTTTAAAACCGCTTCAAGGTGTTACGAATGATGGTCCTGGTGACGCATGTGTCATCAGGCCGCTCTTAGAATCCAATAAAGGTATTATTGTTTCGAATGGTATGAATCCCAAATATGGGGATATCGATGCTTATCATATGGCAGCTTCCGCTATTGACGAGGCTTTAAGACAGATAATCTCTGTGGGGGGCAATCTAAAGTGGGTTGCACTGCTTGATAATTTTAGTTGGGGAAATACTGATAAACCTGAATCTTTGGGAGATCTCGTTGAAGCAGCAAAAGGGTGTTACGATACCGCGCTCTATTATGAGACCCCTTTTATCTCTGGGAAGGACAGTTTGCATAATGAATTTAAGCTTAAAGATCGAACGGTTTCTATACCACATTCACTCTTAATCTCCGCTCTCTGTGTAATGCCGGATGTTACAAAGGCGGTATCCATGGACGTGAAGGAGCCTGGTAACCTTATCTATATCTTAGGGTTGACAAAAGAGGAGCTCGGAGGTTCTCACTATTATCAGATTCATGGTTTTACGGGTAATAGCGTCCCAAGGGTAGATACTACACTAGGCAAATCGGTAATGGATTCCTTGGCAAGGGCTATTGATAGGGGTGTGGTGCGATCGTGCCATGATTGTTCGGAGGGAGGTTTGGCCGTTTCAGCGGCAGAGATGAGTTTTTCTGGTGGTTATGGCTTGGAATTGGACCTCTCGTGCGTTCCTGTTGAGGTCGGTGTTGTGAAAGAGGATGTAATTCTTTTTTCAGAATCCAATTCACGCTTTATTGTTGAAGTAGAGACGAAGGACCAAAAAGAGTTTGAAGAATTGATCCAAGAGATACCGTATGGGTGTATTGGTCGGGTTGTGGATAACGATCTATTTCTGGTACAGGCTCGTAGCGGGGGCACCCTTATTTCTGAAAAGATTCATGATCTCAAAGAGTCATGGCAAGCAACTCTGAATTTTTAGGTCCGCTCTTTTGATTAAACGTTTTGTCTCTCAATTATGTTTGTAAGTCCAAAGCATTTGGTAAATACATTGCATTGGGGGCTAATTGCAGGAACGTAACGTTTTTTACTATTTTATCCTTTAAAGGGACACAAGTATTCGGGTGATGAGAGATAAAGCGTATGACGAACTGAAACCAAAAGTTGTTATCATTTGTACGGCAGGAACGAACTGTGATTATGAGACACGGTATGCCCTTGAAAGGGTAGGCGCCACCGTTGACTTACTACATGTAAATCGGTTGGTAAAAGAAAAGGAGCTCTTGGGTTTATATCAAATGGTGGTTTTGCCGGGTGGATTTACCTATGGTGATGATGTCGCGGCAGGGAAGGTCTTGGCAAATCAACTTCGCTATCATTTGTTAGATGAGCTTCTCAGGTTTGTCGATGAGGGAAAACTGATCGTGGGGATTTGTAACGGCTTTCAAGTTCTCGTAAAGATGGGATTGTTGCCAAGCGTGGACGGTTTTCCTACATCTCAGGGTCTTCAGGGTCAGGCTTATACGTTAACGTATAACGATTCAAATAAATTTGAAGATCGGTGGGTTTATGTGAAGGCTTTTTCAAATAAATCTGTTTTTATTGAAAAAGATACGATATTATATATTCCGGTGGCACATGCAGAGGGAAAGTTTATTGAAAAGGGTGAGGATGCACTTGAATTGCTTTTTCGATCGGGACAGATAGTTTTTAAGTATGTCGATAAGGAGGGGAATGAATCTGGGTATCCATGGAACCCTAATGGTTCAATAGCTAATATTGCTGGTGTGTGTGATCCAACCGGTCGTATCCTTGGGCTTATGCCCCATCCTGAACGTTATATCGAACCTACTCAGCATCCAAGGTGGACACGTGAAGGTTTAAAAGATGAGGGTGACGGTATGGTAATTTTTCGAAGGGCGGTTGATTATATGAGGGAGAAATTGTGGAAGGAAAAGAGAGTCTTAAACAGGAAATAGACATAAGTTGTGTGAGAGGTATTGTTTCAAAATTTGCTGATAAAGATGATCCTAATCTTATATCTGTTTTGCAACAAACACAAGATGAATATGGATATTTACCAAAAGCAGTGTTGAAGGAGATTTCAAATGTAATGGATATTCCATTAACCAGAATATTTGGTGTGGTTACTTTTTATTCACAGTTTACTCTAGAGCCCCGGGGAAAACACTCCATAAAGGTATGCAGCGGTACTGCCTGCCACGTAAAGGGGGCGGAGGATGTGAAACAAAAACTCAGAGATGAACTGGAGATAAAAGAGGGGGAAACAACCCCAGATTATCAATTTACGTTGGAAACGGTAGCGTGTATAGGAACATGTTTTCTCGCGCCAGTATTGATGGTAGATGAGAGGTATTACGGGAAATTGACAGCAGATAAAACGTCTGATATTGTAGACGCATATTCAAATAAAAAACTTGGGAGTGAATAATGCTAAAGAGTTTGAAATCAAATGATGACCTTATTGCCATGAAGGGGGAATGTGAAGAGAGACTCAAGTCTGATAAGGTAAGGGTATATGTTTGTATGACAGGGTGTCGTGCTCTTGGTGCTGAAGAGGTATACGGTGAATTTCAAAAGCAGGTAAAGCTGCAAGGATTGGAAGACAGGGTTGAGGTTCTAGAGACAGGTTGCCAGGGTTTGTGCGCAAGAGCGCCCGTAATGACGATAGATCCACCGGGGATTTTCTACGGGAGGGTGACAGTAGATATTGTACCCGATATCATATCAAGTACAATCTTGAAGGGTGAGGTGATTAATAAGCTCTGTTACGCTGAATCAGGTAAAAAGATTCCTCATTTAAAAGATATCCCCTTTTACAATAAACAACAAAAGCTTGTCCTCAGAAACTGTGGAGTTATTGATCCGAATAATGTTGAGCACTATATTGCTAGAGAAGGTTATGAGGGGCTAGCTAGGGCTCTTTTTGTCCTTCAACCTGAGGAAATTATTAAAGAGATTGAGAACTCCGGGCTGAGGGGACGGGGAGGTGGTGGATTCCCGACAGGGACTAAGTGGGGGTTTGTTCGAAAAGCAAAGGGCGATACAAAATATATTGTTTGTAATGCAGATGAAGGAGATCCGGGAGCCTTTATGGACAGAGCTATATTGGAAGGAGATCCACATGCGGTTGTAGAAGGGATGATTACCGCTGCTTTTGCTATTGGTGCCAATAAAGGTTTTGTATATGTAAGGGCTGAATATCCGATTGCGATTGATCATCTTGAATGCGCTATTAATCAGGCACGGCAGCTAAACCTGCTAGGTGATAACATCCTCGGTTCAGGCTTTAATTTCGATCTGGAGATTAAAAAAGGTGCTGGTGCATTTGTGTGCGGTGAGGAGACGGCTCTGATTGCTTCAATTGAGGGTAAAAGGGGGATGCCACGCCCACGTCCACCTTTTCCTGCGATCTCGGGTTTATGGCAGAAACCTACCAATATAAACAATGTGGAGACATTTGCCAATGTACCCTTAATTATGCAGCATGGTTCGCAATGGTATAAGCAATTTGGTACAAAAAATGGAGCTGGCACAAAAATATTTGCACTGGCCGGTAATGTTAAGAATACCGGATTGGTAGAAGTTCCTATGGGTACAACTTTGAGGGAGATAGTCTTCGATATTGGGGGTGGGATACCGGGACGTCGCCAGTTTAAGGCTGCTCAAATGGGAGGTCCCTCAGGTGGCTGTGTTCCTACTGAACATTTGGATCTACCAATTGACTATGAGTCGGTCAAAGATGTAGGTGCAATTATGGGATCTGGTGGGCTTATCGTCATGGATGAAAAGACATCGATGGTTGAGATCGCAAGGTATTTTATGGAGTTTGTCCAAGAAGAGTCTTGTGGGAAATGCGGTCCTTGCAGGATTGGCACAAAAAGGATGTTAGAAGTTTTAACTAGGCTTGTTGGCGGTAAAGGATGCAGGGGTGATATTGAAGATTTAAGTAAGATGGCACATGTTACGAAAAATGCCTCATTATGTGGACTTGGACAAACAGCACCAAACCCGGTATTATCGACAATCAGGTTTTTTTTAACAGAATTTGAAGAGCTTATACCATGAAGATTGTCTCTGTACTGGGCACGGCAAGTAATACCGGTAAAACTACTGTGGCATCATACATTATCAGGAATTTGATGGATTACACATGTAATGTTAATGGAGGGAATCTAAAATCAAGAGGATTAGATGCCTTGAAAATTACCGTTAGGCATGAGGGGACCTGTCCGAGACATTCGGAGTGTGATACCTGTGATACGCATGATGCACCGTTTAAGATTATTACGAGCGATGAGATTATCAGAGAAGAGGGGAAAGATACTGCTTGTCTGTTAAATTCGGGAGCAGGTAAAGTGGTTTGGTTGCAGACCGATTCAGATGTGGAAGCTGAAAGTATAGAGGCAGCGCTAGAGTGCTTCGATAAAGAGCACATATTGATTGTTGAAGGTAATAGCCTTCTTCGTGTGAGAGATGCGGACATCTCTATCTTAGTTGCTACTCCTGCCGTAAAAAAGATGAAGAGATCTGCAAAACTCTTACTCAACAGAGTAGATATTGTTGCCATTAATATGCATGGTGGCGATACCTTGGAGCAGTTGAGAGAGTGTAAAAAGGAGTTGGGTAATTCTGTTTCTCGAATTGTTCCTTTTTATATGATCAATCCCTGTAATGACACTGTTTATTCCAATAAAGCATTCATTGAGAAAATATGGGACTCTTTATATGGTCAGCCAAAATCGGAAACGGGAAGCCAAATTGGTGGTTATCAGTAAAATTGAAAGGAACTATGAGATTTTTTCAAGCAAGCATATCTTTACCCATTTATCTTACGCCGTAAGATGCATTTTTTCCATGAACAACTCTGGGAAGGTTAAGGCTCCACTATCGAACCTTTGACCTGTTAAAGAAACAGTTTTCGATTGTCAAAGTTGTTGCTCTTTTCATAATTGTATGAGAGCCTTCTCATGGGAGGTCAATATGAATGAAAAGGGTTCCGCAAGTAACACTCGGTTGACCAAAAAATAGACATATATACAATCTTTGTTATACGTGCACGTAACAAGGGGAAGTTTGGTGTAAGTGTCACATTTATTGCACAGTACAATCCACTGGTAAATAGCTAAAATTGGTTTTAATATTATGAAAGAGTGAATGGCTATTCAAGAAACCTCTCGTATGAAATGGGTTTTTTCACCCCAGAGCGATCAGCTTCGAGATAAGATTGCTCACACACTCCGAATTTCACCAATAGTATCTCAAGTATTGATTAATAGAGGAGTAACAGATGTTGCTGCTGCAAAAACATTTTTAAGGCCTCAACTCTCTTTTCTTCGGGATCCAGCACTCCTGCCGGATATTGAAAAGTCAGCTAACAGGATTATTGAAGCGATAACGAATGGGGAAAAGATCACTGTGTATGGTGACTATGATGTAGATGGTATATCCGCAACTGCCTTGATGGTGCAGTGCCTTAAAGTCCTTTCACAATTGCATGAAAACCGGAAATCTCCACCTCACTGTCAGGCAAAATCCGAAATTAGCTATTATATCCCCGATCGTTTGGAGGAGGGATATGGTTTGAATATGAAAGCGATTGAAATGCTGGGGAGAACCGGAACAAAAGTGATTATTACGGTTGATTGTGGGAGTAACTCATTTGAGGAAGCTGAGGTTGCAAAGAGAAATGGGATCGATCTCATTGTGACTGATCATCATGAACCGAGCTATTCAGTGCGTTCACAGTCGAATACAGTACAAGAGACCAATGGGGATTGCGGGATTGTTGGCGAGACGTCACGGGTAAAGTCTTTGAAGCTACTGGGTGATGGATCGGTAAGAAGTCAAAAACAGCACGGTATAAGGGCCTTTGGTGTGATTAATCCAAAGTTATCAACCTCGTCTTATCCGTTTCGGGAACTTTCGGGTGTTGGGGTCGCTTTTATGCTTGCGTGGGAGCTTGGTAAAAAATATTCGAATGCTGAAAAAGTCGTGAGTGAGTTTAAGGAATTTCTTATTGATGCAATGGGTTATGTAGCATTAGGTACAATTGCTGATGTGGTTCCGTTAAAAAGTGAAAACAGGATATTAGCAAAATATGGTCTCAATTCATTACGATACGCAAAACAGGCCGGGATTAATGCTTTGAAGGAAGTTGCGGGTTTAAAGGATGGTCCAATTGATGCTCATCATGTAGGGTTTGGTTTGGGGCCAAGAATTAATGCGGCCGGTAGAATTGGAAACCCAAACATGGGTGTTGAAATTTTGACGGCAAGGAGTACACCGAGAGCAAAAGAGATTTCTCTCTACCTGGAAAACGAAAACAAGAGGAGGAGGAAAATCCAAAATGATATTTTAGCTTCGGCAAAAAAGAAAATTATGAATGAAATGGATGTTGGATCCGAAACGGTAATCATCGTTTCGGACGATCATTGGCATCCCGGAGTAATTGGAATTGTTGCTTCTCGACTTGTGGGAGAATATTATAAACCTGTTATCCTCATTTCAACTGATAATGAGGTAGGGCATGGATCAGCACGTTCCATTCCGAATTTTCATGTATACGAAGCCCTTGAGAGGTGTGAAAATTCTTTCTCCAATAGAAAACTATTAATATCATTTGGAGGGCATTCTCAGGCTGCTGGATTGAGGATTTTAAAAGAGGATATACCACAATTTAAGAAGAGGTTTTGCGACATTTCATCCGAATATCTAAAAGGTGATAATTTGCTCCCGACGCTTCATATAGATCTTGAGCTCCGATTGTCCGAACTCTCAAGAGCGGTTTTACATGAATTAAACCGACTGTCACCCCATGGTGAAGGGAATCCTGTTCCCGTTTTTTCTGCCAGGGACGTGAACATTGTGGGGCAAACACGCCGTTTTGGTGCTCAAGGCCAACATATCAATTTTTATGTGCGTCAGGGTGATACAACGTGCAGAGCCGTTGCATTTGGATTGGGGGAGAGGTGTGAAATATTTCAAAAGCGTAATGCGAAATGCTCTATTGCCTTTGTCCTGAAGAATCCTGCACAGACAAATGGACGAACATTTCAGAATTTTGGTTCTCATGGTGGGGTATATGAAGAGCGATTAGAACTTGAGGTAAAGGATATTTCTCCTTGAAAATAGAATAGCGTTCTATTACCATAAACTGTCATAATCCAAAAAGTGGAACAAGTGAACCTAGATGGTGTTTTTATTCAACTGTGGGTTTTTACCATAGGTGCAGTGATTGGGAGTTTTCTGAATGTCTGTATCTACAGGATTCCTGAGAGAGTTTCGCTGTTGTGGCCGAGGTCTTCATGTGTTAGTTGTAATACGGCTATTGCTTGGTATGATAATATTCCCATTGTCAGTTTTTTGATTCTAAAAGGCAGATGTAGGTTTTGTGGGTATAGAATATCAATGAAATACCCCGTTGTTGAGGCTATAACAGGGGCCATATTTCTGTTACTGTTGCACTCTTTTCCTGTTACGAATAAATCTTTCTGTCCCTTTTGTATTTTTGCATTTTTTTGCTGCCTGCTGGTTGTCTGTTCTTTTGTTGATTTGAAACTTCATATCATTCCAAATGAAGTTTCATATACAGGTATAGTGTGTGCACCTTTGGCGAGCATGCTCTGTCCAAAAATACATGCTCTTTGCGGCTCATTGCGGTTTGCTAGTGGAAGTCAAGTGTTACACTCTTTCGTGATGTCGCTGCTTGGTATACTTGTTGGGGGTGGATTAATCTATTTTTGCGGATTTATCGGTAAAATTATCTTAAAAAAAGATGCAATGGGTTTTGGCGATGTAAAATTGATGGGCGTAATAGGTGGGTTTCTGGGGTGGAAATTGGCTGTTACAACATTCTTTTTGGCCCCGTTTCTTGGGTTGTTGTTCGCCATACCCAAACTTATTTACAAAAA
The DNA here is from genome assembly GCA_965222815.1 of Candidatus Scalinduaceae bacterium. Classification (GTDB taxonomy): domain Bacteria; phylum Planctomycetota; class Brocadiia; order Brocadiales; family Scalinduaceae; genus SCAELEC01. The sequence goes on along the minus strand of CBDCUS010000013.1, from coordinate 1,538,707 downwards.
TGAGAGGGTTATCCCATACGGTCCATTTTTATCTTTGGCAGCCTTTATCTGTTTATTGTTTAGGGGTGTTTTTCTCGGGGTTATCGACAATTATGTAGAGACGTTTTCATATTTATTTGCTATTTTGTAACCGAGCGTATCTCTTATGTTTCGCTAGGATTTGCTGATAATGGCAGATTGGAGATTTTAACCGTTTGTCAATTCAACTATCCTTACATTTTATTAATCTTTAGGGAAAAGGGGGGGTGTTTATGCGTTTTCAATCAATCTTTTTGCGTTGTTTCTTACTTTCTTTGGCGCTTGTTTCCGTTGGTTGTGCAGAATTAAAGAGGCTCCGGGAAGACAATTTAGCAATGACACAGCGGTTAGAGCGGCTTCAAAGTGAAAGAGATGGGCTCAGTTCCAAATATATGGCAAGTGAAAGAGAAAAAGCCAAGCTGCTTGCGGAGCAAGCTCGGTTGGAGAACGAGAGAAGAAGTTTGGAGGGGAGGCTGAAGGGGACCGGTGCTACTGTTAGCGTAAAAGAGGGCAAAATCTCTATTACACTGCCTTCAGCAATATTTTTTAACTCCGGCAAGGTTACCTTAAAGAATGCTGCAAAAAAAAGTTTGCAGAGAGTGTGTGGTGCATTAAAGCAAGATTTTCCGAACGGATCCATTCGGATAGAGGGGCATACAGATAGTGATCCCATTAAACGCACAAAAGAGCTGTATAAGTCAAATTGGGAGCTATCTGCCATGCGTGCTTCCAATGTACTCCATTTTCTCCTTGACACCTGCCATTTAGATCCAAAGAAGGTCTATATTGCCGGCTTCGGGGAGTATCAACCAGTTGCGAGCAACAAAAGTCGGGCTGGAAAACAAAAAAATAGACGAGTTGAGATTGTGGTTGTGTCAGAATAGATGATATCAATTATTGATTACGGGATGGGCAACTTAAGAAGTGTTGCGAAAGCATTTGAGAGGGTTGGCTTTGAATCCGTTATAACAAACAAACCAGAAATTGTAGATACATCTGATAAGATTGTATTACCGGGTGTTGGAGCCTTTAAGGATGCATGTGAAGGTTTGAAAGAGATATACCTCGACGATCCGATTAGGGAACATATTAAAAAGGGAAAACCTTTTTTAGGGATCTGTCTTGGTCTTCAGTTGCTTTTTACAAGGAGTACAGAGGGTGGTGATCAACGAGGTTTAGACGTCATAGAAGGTAAAGTGATGCGTTTTGAATCATCTCATTCGGTTTCCCACATTGGACAGGGGAAGGATGCGTCTATCACTGAAAGGGTATTTGAAGGTGAGGCGGACAAATTAAAGATACCACACATGGGGTGGAATAGTATACAGATCAGAAAAAAGGTTCCCCTCTTAAGGGGTGTACCAGATAACGCTTATATGTATTTTGTGCACTCCTATTACGTGGTTCCTCATCAACCCGATCTAATTGCTACAGAAACGGAATATGGGGAACTGTTTGTGTCAATGGTATCAATCGAGAATATCTTCGCTATGCAATTCCATCCCGAAAAGAGCCAATCTTTCGGTTTGCAGATTCTGAAAAATTTTGCAGAATTGTAGATTTTGATTCACATTCTCAATATAAACGAGTGAAATCACTTCGGAGGCGTTCGATGGAAGGTTATGAGACGAAAGATATAAGAAATATTGCAATGGTGGGACATGGTGCTTCGGGTAAGACCTCCCTTTTGGAAGCTCTCTTACATGAGGTAAACGCTACAAAACGATTGGGAAGTGTTGATGAAGGTACTTCTGTTTCAGATTTTGATCCAGAAGAGAAAGGTAGGCACTTCTCTATTGACGCATCTCTCTTTCATTTTCCTTGGCAAGGAAGGGAGGTTAATGTTATAGATACACCGGGATATCCAGACTTTGTGCAGGGAGTAATAAGTTCTCTCAGTGTTGTGGAAACTGCGATAATAGTCGTTTCCGCAACGAGTGGAATCCAGGTGAATACACAAAAGATTTGGAATTTGGCGGGTGAGTCTGGATTAGCAAGAGTAATCATCATCACAAAGATGGATGGCGAAAACATCGATTTTCCTGAGCTTTTAAGTTCTCTACAGGAAGTTTTTGGACAGGAGTGTTTGCCGTTAGTTCTCCCTATAGGTTGTGGTGCTGGGTTTAAGGGAGTGGTCAACCTCTTAAACCTCCCGGATCAAGTATCGGCTGATGTGATAGGCGATGTGAACGGTAGCCGTGAGAAATTGGTTGAAGGGATTGTTTCGGTGTGTGATGAGCAACTTGAACGGTATTTGGATGGACAGCAAATAGAGATTGAAAAACTTGAGGGGTGTTTTAGTACCGCAGTTGCTTCAGGTGGTATTGTACCGATTTTGTGTTGCGAAAACAGAGAGGGGTTTGGTGTAAGGGAGATCATCGATGTGATTACAAAGTTTGCACCCTCACCAGAAAAAGATTTGGTGCGGAAATGCGTCAGTACGAAAGGGGAGGAACAAGTGGTGGAGGGGTTAAAAAACAGTCCTTTCAGTGCTCAGGTATTCAAATCGATTACGGACCCCTTTGTCGGGAAGTTGAGTTTTTTTAGAGTCTATTCAGGGACAATTGAAAAACATCCCACAGTGTTTAACGAACGTACCCAGAAGAGTGAAAAGATAGGTCACATGTTTAAGACTTTTGGTAAAGAGCAGCAAGAAATTGATGGTGCTATTCCCGGAGATATTGTCACAATTTCAAAGGTTGAGGATATATCTGTCTCGGATACGCTCTGTGATCCTCAGCATATCGTGAAATTTGATGATATCAAATTTCCTAATCCTATGGTCTCTTTAGCGGTAAAACCGAAGAGTCGTGGAGCTGAACAGAAGATAAGTGAAACCCTACACAGATTGGTTGATGAAGACCGAACGTGTAAGGTCTCACGAGATACACAGACACATGAACTGGTAATTACGGGTATGAGTAGTTTGCATTTAGAGGTAATATTAAGCAGGTTAAAGAATCGCTTTCACATCGAAGTAGATACGAGTCAACCAAAGATTCCTTATAAAGAGACGATCACTTCACATGCTGATGCCCAGTATAAACACAAGAAGCAGACAGGTGGGAAAGGTCAGTATGGGGAGGTGTATGTACGAATAGAACCCTTGCAGAGAGGTGGTGGATTTGAGTTTAAGAGCGAAATAGTAGGTGGAGCTATTCCCGGTCAGTACATTCCTGCCGTAGAAAAAGGGATAAGGGAAACATTGGAAAAAGGAATTCTCAGTGGTAACCAAATAGTAGATGTTAAAGTCGTGTTGTACGATGGCTCTTTTCATAATGTTGACTCCTCGGAGGCGGCATTTAAGATCGCGGCATCAAAGGCCTTTCAAATAGCATTTCAAAATGCAAAACCTGTTCTCTTGGAACCGATTGTCGACCTAGAAATTACCATACCTTCTGAATTCATGGGTGATGTAACCGGTAATATTGCTTCAAGGAGAGGGCGTGTACAAGGTATGGACTCTTTTGGTGATCTTCAGATGGTTAAGGTGGGCATCTCTTTGGCAGAAGTGGCTAATTATGAAACTGAATTGAAATCTATGACGCATGGAAGAGGTTCTTACACAATGGAGTTCTCACATTATGATGTGGTACCCTCGCATCTAGCCCAGGGAATAATAGATCAAGCAAAGAGGGACGATGGATCTCCCAGTTGAGTCTCTTTTACTTGGCAATGGTACCTCATATCTTTGTTTACAATTACAACATAAAATCGGCTGCTCCTATTACCGGGATGCGGCAAAATAACTGCGGTTTCTGATAGCGGTATTTAATGTACATTATTTCCCATAATAGGTTACTCAAAAAGAGGTACCGGATATTGTATGGGATTTAAAATCTATTAATATATATATAATTTATGCTAATTGTGTACGATTCAGATCGACACGTGTAAATTGAGGTGCGCTCATTTTGGAGTGCAAATTGCGTAAGGATTTCATTTACGTAAAAATTAACGATGAACAGACCAGCGTGATCTCTCGATTTGGGTTTGGGAAAAAACGGTTGAGTATGCTGTTTCGCATAGTGGTTGGTCACGATTAGGTTCTTAATAATATTATTTTGACCAAATTTTTCAATTTCGGTCTCCTGAATTCTCAAGGAAAATGTTGCAGCATCGGTTTCGTTAAAAATGGCCCCTAATGAAAAAGTGATATTGCTGGTTGTGGTCCCAATCCTGTTATTGGGTGTTTCAGCTGCATGGTATTATAGTGAGTTTAAGTCTGAGTGGAAGCAGCATCAAAGAGCGGTAATTCGAGAACAGATTGCAAAGGCTGAGGAGAGTTATCACTTTTGGTCGAATCCAGAGTATGGTGATCCAAAAGAGGCGGAGAAGTTTAAGGCTCAGCTGGTTAGTTTAAAGAACACGAGATTAGAGATAAAGGAGATTGTTCTGCAAGGGGAGGGTATATGGACGAACCGAGAAGATGGGCCAAAAGTTGAGAGATGTGTGACTTGTCATATTGATGAGGAGAAACTCGTTCAGGAGCATCCAGAAGAGTTGCCGCTCTCTTTTGACAGGTATGGTTGCACAATCTGCCATAATGGAAATGGAAAGGCCTTAGTAGCGGAACAGGCACATTTAGGCCTGTATGCAAACAGGAAGGCAATGATCGGTTCTCGTTTTGAGTCTGCCGATGCGCTGATAACTATGTGGCAACGAATAAGGGATTTTGACTCCGATAAAGTCGTCAAATTTCAAAGAGAGAGTTTGATAGGTCCTACTGGGGAGTATCAGATTTACGTTGGGAGTAGACGGTGTCTTAAGTGCCATAAGAAGACACACCCAGAGCACGTCAAGAGGTGGGTTAAGTCAAAATTCGGGTCATTTGAGAGAATAAGTAGGGAGTCTGATTTTCAAAAGGGAGATAAAGAGTATAGGAAAAAGTGTTATCGATGCCACACGACTGGATATCGTGATGATAAGGAGACGTACGCTGAACAGGGGGTCGGCTGTGAAGCTTGTCACGGACCGGGAGAGGTCTACAGTGAGTTAATGGGGGGAAAAACAACCATAGATGAGGCGAGAAAGCTCATCAGCACCTCTTTCGGATTTAATACCTGTGGTAATTGCCACACTCCTAGAAGGCACGAAATGCGTAAAGAATTTTTTGCGAGTTTGGAGACACATGGTGAAGGTTAACCCGTGATTATAAGGGGGGGAACCATTCAGTAAAGGGTGTGTGGGATAAAACCCAAATTCCGTATGAGGTAATAATATATTCCAATTCGTAATGGGTATAAAAGGGAAGGTGAATGCAGGAAAACTGCAAGGTTGCTTGGACGCTTAGAATGATTCACACCTGGTGCATCTATTTAATGAAATCGGTAGATTTTTGTTGACAAAACGGATCAGATATGTACGATTGAAACCGCTGTCTCCGCAAGGAGAGGTACATTTTCAATGATAAGGCTATTATGCGCAGCAAAATTGATTGAAAGGGAGGAAAACCTGCATGCAACATTCAATCGTAATCGTTGTAATAGCTATTTGTAACCTATTGCTTTTTGGGCATGTTGGCCCAGCTTTCACCCAGCAGAATCCAGATCCGGAGAGGCTGGTTTATCCTACTAAAAAGCAGCAAGACGAGTTTGAAAAGTGGGTAGGTCTGGAAAAAGGGAGTGGGCCATGGTCGGATTACTATAAACCGGTTCCTCTGCACATGTATTGGGCCCCGAAGAGGCACTATATAAGGCCTGATTTGGGTACATTCAAGGACTTACTGGATAAATATAGCGAAACAGATTGCCTCGGATGCCATGAGGAGGTTACCCCAGGCATCGTTTTGAGTTGGAGGCAATCAACGCACGCAAATCCCAGGAAGAGCCCTGAATTTGCAGAAAAGTTGAGGGCGATTGAAGAGAGGATAGGTGAGTCGATTGATCAGGTAACCTGTGACTATTGTCACGGCCCTAATCACGACAAATTGTTTCTCCCCAATGCAGACGATGTTTGTAAGAGGTGTCATCCTCAGCAAGTTGAGGAGTTTGCCTCCGAGTTTAAAGACGGGAGGCCGAGTCATCAGGCATCCTGGATATCGAATGTGGTGGTTCCATGGTATGTTGAAGGTTTTAGGAGAGGAGAGGGGTATTCGTTTATCGGATGTGATCAGTGTCATCCCGCAATGGAGAGATGCGACCCCTGTCATACTCGGCACTCCTTTAAGGCGGAAGAGGCAAGGAGGCCTGAGGCATGTATGTCTTGCCATATGGGAGCCGATCACCCGGATGCAGAGACGTATAAAGAGTCGAAGATGGGTGTTATCTACGCCTTGGAAGGTGAAACATGGGCGTTTGATAAAGGACTGAATGAGATAGAACTTGGGGGGCCGGAATTGAGGAGCCCTACCTGCCAGGTCTGTCATATGTATAATAACTCAACAGGGAAATGGGGGCATAATGTTACCTCCAAAGGTCGTTGGCGTATGGGGACCTACCCACCAAAAGAGGTGGAATACAGGTCAAGTATGAAAGATTACCCCTACGGAATAACGATTCCACCCTTAGATAAGAAGATTGAGATTTACAGTCCGGAGAATAAGAAGAAGCTTGAGAGATGGGTGGAATTGTGCAGTAATTGCCATAGCGGTCGGTTCGCTCGTTTGTGGTTTGAATCGCTTGATGAGTACATGTTTGCTGCGTACCGAAAACGCGATGAGGCGCAGGTAATTGTAGAGGAGTGCATTGAAAAGGGGTATATCGATGTCGATAATCGAGGTATCTATCCGATGGGAGATGTTATTGCTGATAAGCTAGGCGTGAAACTTTTGGGTGAAGGTGTTTATAGGGCTTTTAAGCAAAAGAGGGGGCGCGTTCCCGTTGTTGGTCCTATCCTTGGTGTATATGCAAATTTTATGTATAATGATGGCAATCCGAGTGCCATAGAGGTAGAATATGGCAATATGTGGTTTTGGTATGCCCTGAAAGGGTATAAAGGGGTTGCGCATGGGCAGCAGGATTACGCCTGGTGGTGGGGGTGGGCTCCCATGGTCAACCAGATGTCGAGGATAAAATCACAGCACGATATCCTTGAAAGGGTATACAATATTGAAAAAAAATTGGGGATAGGTCTTGGTGGTCGCAAAGCAAGTGAAAATTAACACTGTTCCAAGCTTGTGGTTTGCCGATAAGTAGTTTTTACCGGTTTGTCGCGCAAAAAAATGATTTTTTTCTTGTTTAATGCTTTGATTTCTGATAAGTTATTTTGTTTTTCTTATCGGCTCAGTTAAGACGAGCCGGTTACTGTGCTAGATTTGTGGCACCTTGAAGTAGTATGTTTTCATTGGTTAATCACTCACTAATTACAAAACGGTTTTATAGTCGGTTTGTGCATGGGTAATGTATGCATGAAACCAGGGGAATATTATGTACACATATTCTCTTATTGGTCTTTTATTTTTTGAACGTTTAGGGGAGGTATAATTGAATGGTAAAAATGAGAGGAGTCTTTTTAGCATTTGCGTCAATGATTGCGTTTTCAACGATCATAACGTTGATTGGCACACAAGACGTGAAGGCGAGGGATCACGGACCACGAACGGCGGCGCCAGCGTCAGCACCAGCAGGTTCGGCGTATGGTGATCTGCTAGCAAGGATCGAAGCGCTGGAATCGAGGCCAACCGGGAATGTAACAGCTCCAAATATTAAAGGGGTAAAGCTTGGTATAAATATAAGGCACCGATTCGAAATGCGTGATATGATGATTAGAGATGCGCAAGGCACTAACGCATTAGGCGAATTGGGTTCCGTTTCTAGGCTTGCCAATGGAACACTGCAGCGAAGTTTTGGTGCAGGAACTCCGCAAGGATCCCGGTTTACGAACGTTGGCCGTGATGAGACCTCGGAGTTCGTTCTGCAGTGGACGAGGATAAGCCTTGATGCCGATGTCAACAAAAATGTACGGGCTTTCGTTCTCCTCCAGGACGTACGTACCTTCGGTGAAGAGGGATCAACTACCGGAAACTTGAACAGGACCGATGTGCAGGAGGGGTATGTAGAGTTAAGAAACCTCGGAGACATTGCGGGATTTCTCAAGAACATCGAGTTGAGAGTTGGGCGTTGGCAGGCAGCCTATGGAGATCACCGGTTGATCGGTTGGCTCCCTTGGGCAAACCAGACAAGGTCTTATGATGGTGGACGACTGAGATGGGATGACAAAAAGGGCAACTGGTTCGATATCTTTGCCTGGCAGATTGATGAGAAGGAGTCTGGAGGAGCAAACTTTGGAAACATTGCTGGAGACGCTAATACATTAGGCGTTAGGGACGGGAACGACGACAGAGAAGAGGTACTCTATGGTGCTTATGGTCACTTTAAGATCTATGATGGAGTTGTCTTCGAGCCGTATGCACTTATAAGGGCACGATCATCTGAAGACCACCAGCCTGCCGATACCGCATTGCCGCTTACCGCTCAGGGAAATAGAGTTACGGGAATAGGAGTAGCTACAGGTGAGCAGAGGTACACATGGGGTTTCAGGTTGGATGGGAGAAAGATCCCTGGTCTGGGTGGGACCGATTTTACCATCGAGCCGGCCTGGCAGACTGGACGTACCGAAGGTATTAGGAGTTTCGATGTTGGTAACGTAGCCAGAGGTAAGAATACCAACGTCTCAAATGATATTCAGGCCTTTGCAATCTATGCAGGTGTGGGGTATACCTTTAATAGCCTCCCGTGGAGTCCGAGGATAGGTTACGCGTGGTCGTTTGCCAGTGGTGATAAAAGACCTGGTGAAGGCGCTACGAAGACCTTTGACCATCTCTACCCAACCGGACACGCTCACAACGGTTACATGGATTTGGTCGGCTGGCAGAACATAAATGACCATCAGATCCACCTGAATTTGAAACCTCACAAGAAGTTAGTTGTTGACGCAAAGCTCCACTTAATGTCACTGGATGAAGAGGCTGATAGTATGTATGGTGTTGCCGGTGGTACCGGTTACGGTGGCGGCATGCAGGTCTTCAGGCAAGGATCCGATTCCTGGGTAGACGGAGGTGGAATGGCCCGAGACGTAGATGATACCCTGGGTCAAGAGCTTGATATCACGGTAAAGTACAAGATGTTTGACAATTTTACGGTTGTCGGTGGATATTCTCACTTCTGGGCTGACGATTTCATTGAAGACACGGGCAATGGAGTAGACAGAGGAGTTGATTGGGCATACCTGATGACGACGGTGAAGTTCTAAGCTTCTGTTTGTATGTTAGGATAGTTTTAAAAAAGGGAACAGAGACTGAAAGGTCTTCTGTTCCCTTTTTTTGTTTAAAAGGATAGTTTATTCTTTAATATGTAGTAAGAGAAAGTTTGAAAACTGTTGGCCTTTTATAACTGCAATAACTTTTAAGCCGGTATTCCTGCCGCTATGATTTGTGTTTGTCCGAGGATACAAAATATTCCGCTCCCCATTCTATTGCACATGTGGTTTGCCGTGACGAAGGATATGTATAGTTTCTCCCTTCTCCACCTCGGTGATTAATTCAGATGCATTATGTCTAAATTCTGTAAAATTTACCGTTTTCATTTCAAATCTCTCCTCATTGTAACTGTTTGAATTGTGCATTGTTGTACATTATTCTGTGCGATTATCAATAAGTATAATGCATCAGAGCACACGTTAACAGTTTGTGGGGTTGGCATTAACTAAAACTTGTCTACTATCCTTTGGATAAGTCTAAATTGTAGTTCGTAAATTCTACCATGAAACGCAAAAAAAAACCGTGCTATACGTGTGCTGGAAAACGGAAGAGATGGCATTTTGCTGCTAGTTCCGCAATAGTATTAACTCGGGCGGGGTTCATGAAGCGGGTTTATTACTAACAGACCTAAACACTAGTAGTGCTCCAGGCAGTAAGAAGACGGCCAAAAATACTCCTCGACAAAGCGGGTTCTAAATATGTCGGTGAGTTAAACTAGATTAGGGGAAGTAGGCAATAAGCCGAGTTCTGTTTTAGATGATCATTTATCTTGCCTCAATGTTGCCATTGAGGTCAATCGGCTCACCCGGAGGCGTTGAAACGGGCCGTTTATGCCTCACAATTTAGCCTTTCTCCCAGTGGGGTTTGCCATACCTCCCCGATCACCCGGGAAGTGGTGGGCTCTTACATTAAGCCAGTAAGGGTCCGCGAAAATTTAACTTTACATTCTCGCATCTCATTTCATTTTCAGGCCATCTGTGTCCGATCTTTACGCTCTGAATCCTCAGTGTAGCTCTGGCTACGCTTGCGGTCCAGCCCGATCAGATCGACCAAATCTGGCCCAAACCTGAGCGCGATAAATTGTAAAGTTAATTTTTCGCGGACCCTAAGTTTCGGCCCCACCTTTTCACCCTTACCAAGTGAGGAAAAAGCTCTCTCTTTCACATGGCGGTATATTTTCTGTGGCACTTTCCTTAGGATCACTCCTACTCCGCGTTACGGAGCACTGTGCCCTCTGGAGCTCGGACTTTCCTCTCCAGCTTAAATCGAGAAATTTGCGATTGTGCTGAAACGACCATCTTGCCTACTTCCCTATTGATGATTGTCATTCAAAAAAAGTATTCGTTGACAGTTTGGGCAGAGCGTTAACGCTTTTCCACTCATAAGTAAGTTAAGAGTTTGCAATGTTATGTTCATAGAGCATCCGTTGCAAGCATTATCAACAACTTCTACAATCGGGTGTTTCTCTTTCGCGTTTGTGAGTCGTTTTAATTGATGAAGGGTCTCTTCGTCCAATAAGTCTGCATATTTTGAAGCATCGTTTTTTAAGGACTCTATCTCATCATCAGTTTTCTGTATTTCGAGATTTGCACTCCGCACAAAATCATCTAATGTGTTCTCATCTGAATTAAGCTTTTCAGTTGTATCAAGATACTCTCCGTTGAGAGATTCTAACTGAGACATCAAATGTAAGATCTCATCTTCCAAGAGAGACTTATCGGCCTCTTTGGAACTAATTTCTGAACGTAAGGCAGTGTATTCTTTGTTGTTTTTAATCGAATTAAGTTGAATATTAAATTTCTTTATCTGCTCTTCGTCGCTTTTTAAATCGAGATCTCTCTTGTCGATCTCTTTTTGGATCGATACCAGTTCCTCATGTTTTCTTTCAGAGAGCGATTTTTTCTGTTGAAGAGCTGCTTTCCTTTTCTCTATTTCTTCGTTCTGGAGATCTTTAAATCTTGTTCTTTCACTAATTTTATTCTGTATGACCTGTAATCTTTTTAATACGTCTATCCTTTCATTCATCTAATATCCCAAACGTTAATTTTTCGTTGTCTTGTTATAGTAAGGTAAAGGGTATCACTATGTTCCCCAAATTTGTCTCTTTCCTATTTCTGGATTCGCCTATTTGGTGCTTGAACGAATACCTGTGTTTGTACCAAAACTGTCTAGATAGAAAGTGTGTAATAATTTTGTAACGGGAACGTACCCAGGTATTTGAGGATTACGGAATTATTACAGCAACTCAGGAAATGGGTAGTTTTCGTTCAAACACTATTTGTTTTCTTCGATACTGTCGAGAAACCCTTCTAACTTACGGCTTCTCACCGGATGTTGAAGTTTTCTCACTGCCTTTGCTTCTATCTGTCTTACCCGCTCTCTTGTAACCATAAACTTTTTTCCAACTTCTTCTAAAGTGTAGGTGTAACCATCGCCGATTCCGTAACGAAGTTTTATGATCTCTCTTTCTCGATAGGTAAGTGTGTCAAGAACACTTTCAATCTTTTCCTTAAGCATCTCTTGTGCAGCAGCTGAAACGGGTGATTCTGCTCTATCGTCTTCAATAAAATCACCAAAGGAGCTATCCTCGCTTTCTCCTACTGATCGGTCAAGTGAAATTTGGTGCCTTGAAATTTTTAACACCCTTCTTGCTTCGGACAGAGATATTTTCGTTTCTCTGGCAATCTCCTCAATACTAGGTTCTCTCCCCTTTTCCTGTAATGTTTTTTTTGTGACATTTCTTATTTTACTCATTGTCTCAATCATGTGAACGGGGATCCTGATTGTCCTTGCTTGGTCAGCTATTGAACGGGTTATGGCCTGTCGTATCCACCAAGTTGCATAGGTGCTAAATTTATACCCTCTTCGATATTCATATTTGTCAACGGCCCTCATTAAGCCGGTATTACCCTCCTGTATGAGATCAAGAAATGTTAATCCTCGGTTTCTATATTTCTTGGCTATGCTAACAACGAGCCTTAAATTTGCGCTAGAAAGTTGCCTCTTTGCAATTTCGTGTTCTCGGTAAATCTTTTCTATCGAATCAATACGGAGTTTTAATTTGTCTGATGATTCAAGTACCAACTCTTCATTTGTGCGTAGCTTCGATTTGAGCTCACGAAGCTTGCTATTTGTACCTTTATCTCGTTTTTTTCGAAGATTAATCTGCTTTTCTATATGGATCATGTCTCTCGAAATTTTTTGGAGACCCTTCATAATAGGTTGAATTTTCTTTGTGCGAATGTTTAACTCTTCGAGAATCAGCTCCCCCTTTCTTTGACGGGCTCTAATATTTTTAAAGATTCTCAGCTTCTCTTTTACAGAGGTCCCCTTTTGCTTTGAGCGGTAATAATCGTTCCGATTCCTTTTTAAGATTGATTTCAGCGTTTTAGCATTTTCAGGAAATTGTTTAAGGAGCCGGTCCTTGTTATTTTCTAACTCACTGTTTACGGCTAAAGTACGGTCGAATGGTAATTCACCACTTGATATATCCTCTAAAATCTTTAGACAAATTTCTTGGGAAAAATCTGATTTTAGGATTTTTCTGACAAAACCTTTTCTGGTCATTTCGATTTTCTTTGCTAACGTAATCTCTTCTTCACGGGATAAAAGAGGTATTTCTCCCATCTGGGTTAAATACATTCGAACAGGATCATCGATCTTTTCGATCAGTACTTCTCCCGGTTCAAATGCATCATCAGACTCGTCTGATCTCTCTTCATCCTCTGCCGATTCCCGTTCATCGGCATCTGCATGATCGATTAGGTCTATGCCTAACTCATCAAGCAGCATTAAAATTTCATCGATCTTTTCAGATAACATTAAAGCGTCATCTGGTAAGATATCATTTAACTCTTCATAAGTTAAAAACCCTTTATGCTTTCCTCTTTGTACTAGAGATTTAATTTTTAGAGATAGCTTCTCCATTAAGTGATCTCTCCGTTCTGTTACAGTTGTTTGTTTCAGATATTAATTTCAATGTCTTCGCGGCGGTTACAAAGACGCGTTAAAAGTTACTTAGTTTTAAGTATGAATATCGACACTTTTCTCGTGAAATTGTGTAAGTAATGTATTGACAGTTTTCTCTTGTCCGGCTTCATTGTTTGCATCAAAAACGTTTTTCTTTACCTGGTGTAACGCCTCTCTCTTCTCTCTTTTTCTGATATATCTAATACAGTCGCTCACTATTTTTCCACAGTTGTCGGTTTGGTCTGTAATTAAAGATTTTTCTAAACTCTTTTGTCGTGAAATTATCGATGCTAAGTTTTCTACCAACTCCTCACTTTCGACAAATGAATAAATATCTTTCAATTCTACTTGCCCATTTTGTGCATAGATTTCAGATATGCTTATTGCAATGTTTCTTAATGCCAGATTGTTAAAACTGTTAAATCCCAACTCTAATTCAATTTTTTTGATTAAGTCATTTCTTAATACCATTATGCCTAAAAGAGTATATTCAATAGTGCTGTAAGCGTTTGCTTTTAATTTGTTTACTGTTGAGGGTTCCTGGGAGAAGCCCTTTATTGTTGCACTTTTCTTCTGTTTTGATTGAAAATGCATTAAATGGTTACGCAATACGTTTTCTTCTAGCGACATCTCTTCAGCAATCCTCTTAATCGTCAATTCACGCTTTAATATATTCGGTATCTTGGTAGCAGAGATGAGTATGTCGTTTATTGCAGAAGCCTTTCCGTTAACGGAAGAGATATCCCATTTGGTTTTTGAAAGTTTTATTTTAAAACCGAGAAAATCATACGCCTTCTCCTCTTCTTCTAAAAACTGTTGTGCTCCTCTTTTGAGTAAGAAATCGTATGGGTCGTAGTTTTCGGGTAAGAGTATGACTCTAGCATCGATATCTTCCTCAATAAAGAGGTCCAAACTTTTTTCAGATGATCTTTTGCCAGCGTTATCTGCATCGAGTACTAAGGTGACCTTTTCGCAATATTTTTTTAAAATCTTAACATGCTCACGCGTTAACGCTGTACCGAGAAGGGCAATTGACCAATCAATGCCACACTGATGTGCCATTATGACGTCAGTGTATCCTTCCATAATGAGTATTTTGCGTTTCTTCATTATGGAGCTTTTTGCCAAGTTAAGCCCAAATAGCGTCTTGCTTTTATGGAAGATTGCTGTTTCTGGCGAGTTGAGGTATTTTGCTGAAGAGTTGTCTAATGCCCTTGCTCCAAATCCTTCAGGTTTATTATGGATATCAAAAATTGGAAACATTAATCGATTCCGGAATCTGTCATAAAAACCACCACTCTTTTTTTTTATGATGAGACCCGCTTTCTCTAATATTTGGTTGCTTATGTTCCAATTTTCTGATTTAGTAACTAAAGTATCCCATCGATTGGGGGAATAACCCAATCTAAATTTACGAATCGTTCCTTCAGTTATCGATCGATTGGACAAATAACCTCTTGCCTGTTTTCCCTCTTGAGCATTTAATAACAAGTTGTTAAAAAACCGTGTTGCCTGCTCATTAGCGTTATATAAAACTTCATTTTTTTGTTGTTTTCTCTCCTGCCGGGATTCCCTCAATGGTATGTTTGCTTTTTCGGCAAGCGCTCTAACAGCCTCAGGAAAAGAGAGTCCTTCCTGTTTCATAAAAAAGTTGAAGACGGTGCCATTCTCCCCACAGCCAAAACACTTATACTTCTGTTTCTCTTCGTTGACGACAAAAGAGGGGGTTTTTTCCTGATGGAAGGGACACAAACCTACGTAATTACTGCCTCTTCGGGTGAGAGTTAAATATTGAGAAACTAAATCAAGAAGATTTAGGCTTCTTTCAATTTCAGAAATTTTTTCTGGTGAAATAAAAAAACTCATCTTCGTGGGAATAGATATCCAAATATGGTAAGATATCACAAATGAAGGATAAATGTCAACAGTAAGATTTTTTTGTCAAGTCTTTTTTTTGTTTGAGTCGATGCTTCTGCAATCACCCGTGTATATTCTTTGAGCTTTTCTTCCTATAGCGCATACAACTTCATGGGGGATGGTATGTAAGTGTTTTGCGATTGATTCAATTCTGATGCTGCCATTTTTTTGCCTTCCCACCAGAACAACATCAGTTCCAATTGTAGCGTCTGATATATGGCTTATGTCAACAAAACATCTGTCCATGCAGATCCTGCCCAAAATTGGGGCAGTGGTGCCATTTACGAGAACTTTCCCAACGTTTGAAAAGGATCTACAGAGGCCATCTTTGTAACCAACAGGAATCGTTGCTACCTTTGTAGATTTATCTAGCTTGCATGTGCGACCATACCCAACGGTACTTCCTGGCTGAAGTTGTTTAATGTTAAATATCTGTGTCCTAAAACTCAAAACGGGTTTTAGGTCAACCTCTCGTATAATAGAGTGCGAAGGGTAAATTCCATAGAGGGCTAATCCTAATCTTACCATAGTAAAATAAGATTCAGGGATGTTCAGTGTGGCGGCACTATTTGCGGCATGTATGAGTGGGATCTGAACGTTATTCTTCTCGATCTCCCTCAGAGTGTTTTTAAATATCTTGATCTGTGTGTGTGTAGATGATTTGTCACTCTCTTCTGAAGAGTGAAAATGGGTGAATATTCCCTCAATTGTAAGTTTATCGTATGGTACTATCTTTTTCACGAGTGTTAACGTTTCATTAGGTAATATTCCTGTGCCTCCCATTCCGGTATCAACTTCTATATGAATCTTTGCATTAAAAATATTTTTTTGTGCAATATAGGCTATCTCTTTTGCTGAGGGAAGGTTGCAAACGGTTATACTGAAGGAATATTTCAGTGCTTCATATATCTGCTCCGGTAGAATGGGGTTTAAGAGAAGGATAGGTGTCGTGATATTGTGCTCTCGTAATTCTATTCCTTCTTCCAGTAAAGCAACACCAAGCATGTCTACACCGTTTTTTGCCAATATCTTACCGATCTCAATAGCACCGTGTCCATATGCGTCAGCCTTTACAATTGCAAGGATCTTTCTATCCCTTCCCACTTTTCTTCTCAGGGCTTTGATGTTCTGGGCTACCGCATCAAGAGAAATTTCAACCCATGTTGCGTTGTGCATTTATTTTGACCTTGCTAATGGTAAAGTTTTTCATTCATTTTAGTTTGAGGGGTCCAAAAAACAAGTTTTTTTAAAAATTAGTTGACGCATTTTAGATAGTGGCTAAAATCTACAACAAATAGAGTAACAGAATGGAATTAGAGAATTGTATGGGATTAGTTGTAACTCTGCAGATTGCGGGTCTAGATGATAATAGCATGTTTTTAAAGCGTTCGAGATTTCCCAAGGCCATGGGAGCAATGCTGTTGGGGATAAGTTTTGTCTTTTTTGTTATGTATCAGGCTGCAAAGGTTTACCTCTTGATGTTGTTTCATTCACCTGTATTCACGGATAAAATTTTATTTTTTTCCGTTATGTCTATACTCATCAGTTTTCCCCTTCTTGGAATCTTTTTGCTCTGTTACGACAAAAAAATAGTCGTGGATAAGATATTCAAGGAGATTTACATACAAATTAAGTTTCTGTTTATTCCTCTTAGGCGAGAACGGATTCCTTTTGATCAGGTGGATGAGATTGTTGTTGAGAATATTTGTAAGGGTAAGACACTTGCAATGTTACGTTCAAGGGGTCAAGGAAAAGAGATACGTGCTGGCCACTGGTTAATAAGTTTACGAGGTAAAGAGTTAGGAAAGAAATATTTTGATAGATATCCAAAAAAAGATGAAATTTTTTTGTGTGCGGAGAATCTGTCTCGTTTAACCTCAAAGAAAGTTGTTGTGAATTGAAAGTGAATCTGTGCACCATGGGAACTTCAGTAGATGGCTAAGCTTAAGATTGGTGTTGTTCCATATTTGAATGCTAAGCCGTTAATATATGGGCTTGAAGAGAGAAGTGATGAAATAGATCTGGTGTACGCTGTTCCCTCTGCATTACCGAAAATTTTTTTGGAGGGTAGATTGGATGTGGTACTCATGCCTTCCGTAAACTATTTCAGAAGTAACAATGAGTATAAAATCATTCCCGGTTGTTCAATCTCTTCAAATGGCTCAGTAGAGAGCGTAAAATTGTTTGTTCGGGTACCGAAGGTTGAAATGGTCAAGGTCGTTGCGCTTGATAAGGACTCTTTAACCTCTTGTGTTCTAACAAAAATCATTCTCTGGAAACGGTATTCAATAAATCCTCACTATATTGTGTTAGAAGATAAAGAGATGCTGGATAATGAAGGTATTGATGCTTTTCTTGTGATAGGGGATAGGGCAATGAAGCTGAATGAAGAGGGGTTTCAGGTATTAGATCTTGGTTTGGAGTGGAAGGAGTTAGTTGGTTTTCCTTTTGTGTATGCAGTTTGGGTTACCTGGTTTAACTCTAGACTAGTTGGAGTCAATAAACTCTTAAATGGTGCAAAAGAGAGAGGGCTCAAATCCTTGGATAAAATCGCATCTGTAGAATTTGAAAGGGTTCATCTTGAAAAAGATCGTTGTCTCAGGTATCTCAAGGAGTCAATCAAGTATAATCTTGGTGAACAGGAATTAATGGGGTTAGAAACATTTTATCGTAGTGCTTTAGAGTTGGGAGAAGTTTGTGAGGGCGTAAAGATTGGATTTAATGACGTGTGAAATTGCTGAGATACTATGTTCACATAAAAGGATTTCTCCTGAAAAGGGGGTGAGACTCCTACACTCTTCTGATTTGATTGGGTTGGGAATTGCTGCAGATAGGTTTTGTCAGGAGCTCCACCCTGAACCTTTTAGGACCTATATAGTTGACCGAAACATAAACTATACAAACATCTGTGTTTCCGCTTGTAAGTTTTGTGCTTTTTTTAAAGCGAACGATAGCACCGAGGGGTATTTGATATCGAAAGGCGAAATTTTTAAAAAAATTGAGGAAACTGTGCAATTAGGGGGTGTGCAAATCTTGATGCAGGGGGGACTACATCCCGAATTGAAAATAGGTTTCTATCTTGACCTTCTCCGTTCGATAAAAGAGAGGTTTCCCATACACATTCACTCTTTTTCTCCTCCTGAAATAGTATACTTTTCAAAGCTAAACGATTTGCCGATAAGGGAAATCCTAAAATTGTTGAAAGATGCAGGCCTTGATACAATTCCAGGTGGCGGCGCGGAAATATTGACTGATAGATGCAGAGGCAAGTTAAGTCCGAACAAATGTTCTGCAGAACAGTGGCTTCAGGTAATGAGGGAAGCTCATGGCTTAGGGATAAGGAGTACTGCTACGATGATGTTTGGACATATTGAAACCCTGGAAGAGCGGATTACTCATCTGGAGAGGATTCGGGATCTTCAGGATGAAACGGGAGGTTTTACCGCTTTTATCCCTTGGACATTTCAGCCAAAAAATACCGCTATGGAAAACAGTAACGGAGAGAGGATACTGTACGGGATTGGTGGATTTGATTATCTGAGAACCCTTGCAGTATCACGCCTTTATCTTGACAATATCCCCAATATTCAAGCTTCCTGGGTAACACAGGGTCCTAAAATCGCACAACTAGCATTAAAATTTGGAGCAAATGATTTGGGGAGTACGATGATTGAGGAGAATGTTGTCAAAGCGGCCGGTGTGAGTTATCATATGGGACACGAGGAGATTGAATCTCTGATAGAATCTATGGGTTTTGAACCTGTTCAAAGGGACTGTTATTACGCAAAAACAGGTAATTGATTAGCCCAAATTTGATGGGTAGGGTGGTCAATTATCCTAAGAAGTTTATCTGATGTGTATAGTTTTACGTAAAAATTGCGTCTAAAAATTCCACCTTTTATCGGTTTTTGTGAAATTATTTCGCTGGCGTTTGATTTCTTAGATTTTTAAAATAGTATCAGAGACTGTTTGAGATAGATGTAAGGTGTTGCTGTTTCGAAACTTTTTGTTACCGTTTGAGAAAATGTTAGAATGAACAGATAAACGGCATAAAGATTGCGCTACTTATGAGGGTTGTTCTGTATTCATTGGTTGATTTCGGTCTCTCCTTCATTTGTACGGATTTGTGCAAAATTTGAGACTTTCTTTTGGGAGATTTCTAGGACTATCTCTTTTAAGAATATTGGTTCAGTGTCGATAAAGAAGAGGGGTGAAAAGTAAGAAACCTTTTTTTACAGTTATTATCTGTGTAGTTCATACTGGCATTTACACCCCCTAGATTATTCTGAAGCTAAAGATTGAAATAGAAAACCTCTTTAATAGTTTAATTAATAAAATTTCATTAACGTAGAGTCCCAAGTGAGGAGTGGAAACTATGAGAAAACCCTTTTTGTTCATTTTTACATTTATTATTATCATTGCACTCTATTCGGGATTGGCTTATGCGCAGACTTTACAGGATCTAGAGAAACAATCAGCTGTTACGAAAAGTGATAAGCAGGGTGAAGGAGATGATGTATTTGGTGAAGATAGTGATCTTGAGGGTATCGATGTAGAGCTTGAGGCCACCTTCGTCAGGGATCCAATTCAACCGTATAACCGTGCTATCCATACATTCAATGACAAATTTTATTTTTATGCGGTGAAACCGATGTGTAAGGGGTACAACAAAGTAGTTCCAGAAAAAGCGCAGTTATGCGTTAGGAATTTTTTCTCGAATATTAAAATGCCTATCCGTTTTTTCAACTGTCTCTTTCAGGGCAAGTTTAAGGGGGCAGGTACAGAAGGCCTACGTTTCCTGATTAATTCAACAATTGGGGGAATAGGATTTACCGATCCCGCTAAGAAATATTTTGATTTGGAAAAACAGGATGAAGATTTTGGACAGACACTTGGTCACTATAAAATGGGAAATGGTATTTTTATTGAATGGCCGTTTATCGGACCATCAAGTGTACGAGGAACTCTTGGGTTTATTGGGGATTTGGCGCTGAATCCACTTACGATCGCATCATTTGCAGTTACTCCATTTGTAACTACTGGGTCGGGGATGTATAATGAGTTTAATGAAATTGCCCTTGAAAAAGGAGAGACGTATGAGACCATAATTGAACCGGCCATCGATCCCTACATTGCTGTTCAGGATTCTTATATCCAAAATAGAAATAAGAAAATTAGAGAATAATTGTAAAACGTGTCAATTGTGACTTCCCAAAACTTCACGTTTTGTTGAAATATAGCTATATTTTCTCGTGGAAAATATGTACGAATTGTTCTCTTTTCTCTATTTTGGTAGGTGCTCACCTTGTTCATTTTCCATCTCCTGTTGGGTATTAAGGAAAGCGCTTACTATTAAGGCTCGCTATGGCAACAGAGAGTGAAAAAGGAGATCATATATTACCTATGCGTATTTGGTTACGCATTGCGGTGGAATAGGCTTTTGACTATACGAAATAATTCGGTCAGTTTTATATCTGCTATGTGGTAAGGGTAACCGTAGGTATTCAGATTTTCAGTTGAGTAGAGAGACCTCCTTTTCGCATGGCTGTTTAAAACAGAAAACATATGAAACCGTTATTTTGCACTGTGACATGAAGTTTAAACAGTGCAGCCTCTTCTCCAAGTAACGACGTCACTTCACGAAAAACCCTCACTCCACACAGAATCAGGAGGTGAAATATAGTTCAGTAATGCGCCTCAACGCACCCAAAAGTGGAGTTCTGAAACACCCTTGTAGACGGTTGAGAGTGTTACCGAATGAAAAGAGGAGTGATAGAGAAAAAGTAGAAAATTGATAGTGCTACCCTGAGATTCGCTTTGAAATATGGAAGTAATTTGTTGAAGTGATAATAGACACATAACCTATCCGAGAATGGCAAGAAATATTTTTTTAGCATCAACGGGTCCAAAGTCAGGAAAGAGCGTTGTCTGTTTAGGTCTTATTGAAGCTTTAAAAGGTATTGTATCCAGTGTTGGCTATTTTAAGCCAATAGGTCAAAAATATAGGAAGGGTGAATCTTTTGATAAAGAGTCAAAAATGATTCAGGAGGTATTTGGTATTGAAGATGAGTTGATCAATATGAATCCAGTATCCCTTAAGGAGTTGAAGAGATACATTGCCGAAGATGATAATGAGGCCTTTTTTGAGAAGGTACAAGATTCTTACAGGATAATTGAGAAGGGTAAAGATATTGTTGTTATTGACGGTACCGACTATGTGGGAATGATGTCAGCTTTTGAGTTTAACATCAATGCAGACCTTGCAAATAATCTAAATGCCGGAATAATTCTTGTTGAAGATGGATACGGAAAGTCCTTACATGAGATCACTTCTCATATTTTAACAGGCAAAGATTCCTTTGAAGAACAGTACTGTGAATTTTTGGGTGTTATTGTTAATAAAGTTGAGACTGAAAGGTATGTTGAGGTTGGTGAAGTTCTTAGGATGGAACTCAAAAACCGGAACATCAACTTTTTTGGTACAGTTCCGTACGATTCCATATTGCCAAAACCTCGACTGTATGACATTGCCAGGAGCCTAGGTGCTGAGGTGTTATTTGGTCATAGCCATCTTTCAAACATTGCGGTTGAGACAATCATAACCTCTATGGGATTTGGGAATGCACTGAAATATTTCCATGATGGAACATTAATTATTACAGGAGGGGATAGGGACGAGATACTCCTTGGCTGTATCGCATCCTTAATCTCACCAACCTATCCCAATATATCGGGTATCGTTTTGACCGGGGGACTTTTACCAAATGATAGTATAAAGGATTTAATAGGAAGTTTGAGTGATCTGCCACTACCTATTTTGAGTGTAAAGGGCCATACTATTGAAACTGCGAACAGGATCGACTCTCTTGCCGTTCATGTATCTTCAGAGGATAGACAGAAGATTGATCTTGCAAAGAGTTTGGTCTGTCGTAATGTTAATTATAAAAAAATAGATGACAGATTGAATCTGGTTAAGGTCGAAAAAAGAACGCCCGAGATGTTCAAATACGAGCTCATAGAGAGAGCTCGTTCAACAAAAAAGCGGATAGTCCTTCCAGAGGGAAGCGAAGAGAGGATTTTGAAGGCTGCGGAATGGGTGAGAGCCAGGAATATTGCCGATTTAGTACTCCTTGGTAATAGAGATGAGATTTTGAAGAAAGCTGCTGTATTGGGTGTGAAGTTGGATAGTGGGATCTCTTTCGTGGATCCGGTTAAATCAGAGCGATTTAATGATTATGTGAATACCTTTTATGAGTTGAGGAAACATAAAAACTATACGTTAGATATGATACTCGATAGGATGCAAGATACCATCTATTTCGGTACCATGATGATATACAAAGGGGATGCAGACGGATTAGTTTCGGGTGCCGTTAATACAACTCAACACACTATTAGGCCTGCGTTTGAGATAATTAAAACGAAACCTGGAATTGGAAATGCATCCAGCATTTTTCTCATGTGTCTCAAAGAGCGGGTCTTAGTATATGGGGATTGTGCAATAATTCCGAAACCAAATGCTGAACAGCTTGCTGATATAGCGATCACAAGTGCAGATACTGCTAATGATTTTAAGATTACTCCGTTCATTGCTATGCTCTCTTACTCTACCGGCAAATCGGGGAAAGGACCGGAAGTTGAGAAGGTGAAAGAGGCCACCTCAATCGTACGGAGGAAAAGACCTGACCTTAACATTGAGGGACCAATACAGTACGATGCTGCAGTTGATCCAGGTGTTGCTCGGATCAAGCTTCCCGAAAGCGGTGTGGCGGGCAGGGCATCGGTCCTTATCTTTCCAGATCTTAACACCGGAAACAACACATACAAGGCGGTACAGAGATCTTCCGGGGCCATTGCCATAGGACCGGTTATCCAAGGATTGAAGAGGCCCGTAAATGACCTGAGTAGAGGGTGTCGTGTGGAGGACATTGTTTATACGGTAGCGATCACGGCAATACAGGCACAATCAGTATAGAGAGGCGCAACACAATTCTTGTACGGTATCATGTTAGCGACATATAAAATAATTTATGAGGTGTTAGGCGATGGGTATTTGTGATTTAATCATAACCCCTCGGGTGTTATTTACCCACTGAGGAGGTAATAGATCATTTGCTTGACACTAAATTGTCTATTGTCTATTATGGGTGAAGGGTTTAGTGTTTCACGTAAATGATAAATTTTATGTTATCTTTACAAGTTTGGTGGATGTTATAGGGACGAGCTGGTTGCGTTTGTTCCAATTCCCGTTATCAGGGTGTATATTCACGAAATTTTAGAAAAGGGAGTGAGGTGTAAAATTATGAAAAAGGCTTTATATATACTGTTTTTTTTCTTGTTATCTCACGTTGCAATTGCTGGTGTTGAATCGGAAGCTGAAAAACAATTGAAAACGTCTGTTGATACTGTCTTGACGATATTGTCTGATGATGGGCAAACATTAGAACAGAAGAAAGAGAAAGTTACCGAGATAATTGATCAGATTTTTGATTTAACCTTAATGGCCAAGTTGTCTGTGGGGAAGAGATACTGGTCCAAGTTTACTCCTGAGCAGAGGGCGGAGTTTACCAATCTTTTTATCAAAGAGTTTCATGATTTTTATGTTGATAAGATCGATCTTTTTAGCGATGAACAGGTTGAATTTCTCCCCCAAGTTTTGGTGAATGAAAAAAAAGTGAAGATACCCACCGTGCTGATATCCAAGGATAAGAAGTATTCGGTGTTATACATGATGTTCAAGACCAGAAGTGGGTGGAAGATATATGATGTTTCAATCGAGGGGGTAAGTATACTTCATACCGACCGGCAACAGTTTCAACATATCCTTGCAACAGGTAAGGTTGAAGATCTGCTCACAAAAATGAGAGAAAAAATGAAAAATGAGAATTCATGATATCCAACCTCTTCTTTAGTTACTTGTCCTACTTATAGCTACTTTACTTTATGTAATCAATTCTTATGAATTTTTATTCCCGATTTGTTTTAGGTAAACCAATATTTGTCATTTGTGCCCTGATTGGATTGTTCACCTACCTTGGGTTTCATCTCAAGGATTTTAGACTGGATGCCTCAGCAGATTCCCTGATTCTTGAGAATGATAAAGATTTTCAGTATTTCCGCAAAATAAACAAGACGTACGGCACAAATACATACCTATTTATAACCTATAAACCCAAGGAAGAGCTTTTTTCCCACGAGACGTTGAGAAATATTGCTTCATTGCGTGATGAATTAAAAGCGATGAAGCGTGTTGCTTCCGTTTTTACCATTCTCGACGTTCCGCTTCTGAGGAATCCTCCGGTACCCATCAAGGAGTTATTGGACAATATCAAAAATCTTGAAGATCCCGCTGTTGATTTTGAACTTGCACGGGCAGAGTTCAGTAACAGTCCGATTTATCAAGAGCTTTTGATCAGTGCGGACATGAAGATGACTATGCTTGTTGTCAATTTCGCTGACGATGAGGAGTATGATAGGCTCATTTTAAGACGGAATGAACTGCGGCAGAAGAAGAGAAGCAATACCCTTACCTCCCATGAACGTTCTGAACTTGAAGAGCTGAAAATTACCTATAGAGAATGTAAAATTCGACTGGATAAGGAGAAGCACAGCGACATTGCTGCTATTCGTGAAATCATAGAGGGATATAGGGATAAAGCTGAGATGTTTATCGGTGGAGTGTCAATGATTACCGATGATATGATTACGTTTATCAGAAATGATATCAAAATCTTTGGAATTGGTATTCTTATTTTTCTGATTGTAACCCTCGGTGTGATTTTTAGAAAAATTCGGTGGGTAATTTTGCCAATTCTCTGTTGTGCTCTTTCGGTACTCGCTATGATGGGTTTGCTTGGGATTTTTGGATGGGAAGTTACCGTAATATCTTCAAACTTTATCTCCCTCCAGCTAATTATCACGATGGCGTTGACTATTCATCTAATTGTCCGCTACCGGGAACTAATGGTGGAGAATCCTGATTGGACTGAACAGCAGCTCGTAAAGGAGACGGTGTTTTCAAAATTTATTCCCTGTCTCTATACTACTCTAACAACCATTGCCGGTTTCAGCTCATTGCTAATTTGTGATATTTTGCCTGTTATTACCTTTGGTTGGATGATGAGTGTTGGACTTGTTGTCTCTCTTATCGTTACATTTTTACTGTTCCCTGCAACTCTTTATCTATTGCCCAAAGGGAAATCAAGAGATGAGCGACAGTTTGGCAGACCAATCACGCGTTTTCTGGCGAATGTGACACAGAACAATCCAAAGACTGTATTTATCGTATCTGGCGTTCTAACAGCCATGATTGTCGTTGGTGTTTTACGGCTCACGGTAGAAAATAGTTTTATCGACTATTTCCGGGAATCGACCGAGATATATCAGGGGATGAGGGTTATTGATCAGGACATGGGAGGGACAACACCTCTGGATATTCTTCTGAATTTTGAGAATGAACAGAATCCGCCTTTATCCGAAGAAACTGTTTTAGCCTCAGGAACGGATTTTGATGATGATTTTAGTGAATTTGACGAGTTTGGTGAGGATGAATTTGGTGAGGAGGATTCTGATAAGTATTGGTTTACTGCTGATAAGATGGCCTTAATTACCAAGGTCCATGACTATCTAGAGAGTTTGCCAGAAATCGGAAAGGTTTTATCTCTCGGAACAATGATGAAGGTGGCAGAGTCGTTTACCGAAGGTAAGCCCCTTGATAATTTTCAGTTGGCCCTTCTCTACACTCAACTGCCTGACAAATTCAAAGGTTTGGTCCTCAAGCCATATGTTTCAGTTGCGGATAGTCAGGCCCGCCTGACCGTACGGATAAAAGATTCTCTGAAGGGACTTAAACGTGATAGTCTCCTCAAAAAGATCGAGTTTGATCTGGAGAATAAACTAGGTTTGAACAAGGATCAAGTACACCTGGCCGGCATAATGGTTCTCTATAACAATATGCTCCAGAGCCTTTTCAGTTCACAGATTTTAACCATAGGGTTCGTTGTGGTTGCATTAATGGTGATGTTTATGGTTCTGTTTCGTTCTATAAAGATAGCTTTCATTGCAATTTTACCGAATATTCTCTCAGCGATTTCTGTACTTGGAGTAATGGGGCTTGTTGGGATTCCACTGGATATGATGACGATTACCATAGCGGCAATAAGTATTGGTATTGCGGTGGATGATACTATTCATTATATTCACCGATTTAGGGACGAATTTGAGACTGATCGGGATTATATCAATACCATGCATCGTTGTCATGGAAGTATAGGAAATGCGATGTATTATACCTCACTCACAATCATTGCGGGGTTTTCTATTCTTGTTTTCTCCAATTTTATACCTACTATCCTTTTTGGTCTCCTGACTGGCCTAGCAATGCTGATTGCGCTTGTAACAGCATTAACACTGCTTCCTCGACTAATAATCTTGTTAAAACCTTTCGGGAAATAGAGTAGCTTCATGAGCTTTCAGGAGATTTGCCCCAAATGGCTCTTTTCGAGAACCTCAGGATTTATGTTTTATAACCCTTTCTTATATATACCCATCACAAATTGGTTTTCGGTTTTCAGAACCCGATTTCACATGAAATTTAGACTTTTCTCAATCACAAAACCCTCGACTTAGCATCACTAAGCCTCTGGTTTTGTTCAATCGAAAAATCAAAATTTCAAGCAAACTCTTGCCCAGAAATTCCGAAAACTATTTTGCAATGGGTATACTCTTCCCCTTTTTCTGATCACACATGGCGATGTTTGGTTTCTGATGAGATAATACCCTTTTCGGTATTTTACCCTACAGAACGGTATGTCGGTTTCTCGATTATGAGTCATCACTATATTCCCGTTCATCGATCACAAAGGAGAGTAACGTTTTATCTTACTCATCGTAATCGGAATTAGTATTTTGTGAAACTCCATCGGCTTTCCCCTTTTTTTCTCTTTTAAAGATAATATAGAGAAAGAATGTAGTTGCGACAAATATTAAGATTGCAAAAATTTTGAGCCATTTTTCAATGGTGTGGCTGGCGCGCAGAGCCTCCTCTTCATTAATTTCAACCAGGAGTACCCAGTTAACGAACTTGAGATTCAGCGGAGTGTAGGCGCTGAGTACCGGTACCCCACGGTAATCGTCAATAATCTGCGTGCCTGTTTTTCCCTCAAATGCATTTCGTGTCGCTTCTGTGTCTACCTCCAGTTGGAGGATTGTTGGTTCTTCTGAAAACCGGGAATTCGATCTCATAAATTCGTCTTCGCCGACCAAATACATCTCTCCTGTTTCTCCTAATCCTGCCCTTTGAGTTAACATGGCATCGAGGTGAGAAAAGGGGATTTCTATTATTAAGGTTCCTAATAACGAATGGTTGTCGTAGACGGGGGCGGAAAAATATGAGCTAAATTCGCCTCTTGTATCGTTCCAGGTATAGTCCTCAAAGGCTATCTCCTCTAAACCTCTTCTGAATACCTGTGCAAAACTAAAATCTTGATATCTGCCGGTAAGGAGGTTCGTTCCGGTAAAATCCTCTCTTGTTACTGAAAATACGACATCTCCTTCTCTCTTTACCAGGAATATGTTGATGTATCCGTAACTCGTAACGTAATGTTCCATTAACGATTGGTATCTGTTGAGGGTTTTGTTATACTGGGGGCTGTCGAGGCCGTAGGTGTTGAAGCTCTCTGATAACCGACTCAGGGCTTGCTCTATTATTGGGTTTCTTGCAAGGACATTTACATCGCCAAATCTTTCACGGAAATAACCTTCAATCTGATGGTTTAAGAGCTCTCTCGCAGTAATGAGATGGTTGAAGGCCCCCTCTTTTATTGCTGACTTAAAGGGTTTGTAACTGAAAAGGGGGAAAAGCAGTAAAAAGATAAAAAAGGCTATCGCGTATGAGAGTAATATTACTTTTATTCGTTTCATTTTTTATTTTTGAAATGAGACGTTAGAGTAAAGAGAGTTTTTTAATCACGACACTCTTTATCAAAATCAATAATCAATAAAATGTAAATACTTACGGGTCCTAAACCCAAATAAACCTGGCGGTAACTCCTCCAAAATATAACATCGACATGGCAAATTCTCCATTAAAAAATAGAAAACCACTAGTTTCCATCATTTATAGAGTATAATTTGCTAAACGGTTGTAATGAAGTGCCTACTCAAAGAATGCGATTTTGTAAAAGCATAGTATTTAAATCACTTGAGCCTCCAAGAAAACTCTCTTTCAAGGTTTTGTTGGTGGCAGTAAATTCCTATTGGTTTCTATTGCAGAAAGGGAATTTATTGTATTTAAACCCAGTTCGATTTATTATATCCTTTTAGTTTTTTTGCGCTTATGTCATAATGGATTCGGGTTTGATTGGCAGAAGGGCGGGCTACAGGAACATTTAAAACTGTTTCCCTTTTGAGTCTACCGATTTCCAGTAGTATATTTTCAGTAAGTGAGAGATCGCCATGGACCCAGTTTGGGTGGTCTCCAAGTTTTGGAAAAATCAATATTCTTGGTATCTTCTCATCTAAGAGTGGAGGAATAGACAATGTGCGGTATAGTTGGGTATATCGGGAAGAACAGGGCGAAGCCCATTCTTGTAGAAGGGATAAAGAAGTTGGAATATCGGGGCTATGATTCATCAGGCATAGCCGTCATAGAGGACCACACGATTCTGTGTAACAAGGCCGTTGGTCGGATCAGTGAGCTGGAAAAGGTGCTGGGAGACAACTGTGTTGAGAGCAACATAGGCATAATCCACACCAGATGGGCGACACACGGAGCACCAACCCACGACAATGCCCACCCCCATGTGGACTGCACAAACAAGATTGCCCTTGTACATAATGGGATCATTGAGAATTACACCTATTTAAAGACGAAGCTTGAGGAGAGTGGGCATATTCTCAAGAGTGAGACAGATACAGAAGTCATCGTCCATCTTGTTGAGAGCCATTTTAAAGGGAACCTTGAAGATGCCGTCAGGAACGCCTTAAAGGAGATTGAAGGGGCCTATGGCCTTGCCGTAATCCATCTGGACGAACCGGACAAATTGATTGCGGCCCGGCATGGCAGTCCGCTGATCATCGGTATTGGCAACGAAGAGTATTTCGTCACTTCCGATGTCTCCGCAATTATCGAACATACCAAGAACGTTGTCTACCTGGATGACGGCGAACTCGTGGTACTTACCAAGGATACCATGAAAACTACCGATATAGACAGCCTTCCCATATTAAAGCGGATTGAAGAGGTCCTGTGGGATGCCAATCAAGTACAAAAGAGTGGGTATGAGCACTTTATGTTAAAGGAGATATATGAGCAGCCACAGACCTTACGTGAAACAATGCTGGGGAGATTTACGACCGATGATAGTGTCGTTCGTTTGGGAGGCTTACAGGATAAGGGAGAGCTGTTACGGAGCATCAACCGTGCAGTAATTGTCGCCTGTGGTACATCCTGGCACGCAGGACTTATTGGAGAATATATGCTTGAGGAGCTGATGGGGATGCCAGTGGAGGTTGAATACGCCTCAGAGTTTCGGTACCGAGACCCCATCATTGAGAAGAACACCATGATAATAGCCATCAGCCAATCGGGTGAGACGGCCGATACGCTCGCTGCGATTCGAGAGGCCAAGAGGAAGGGGGCGGCTGTTCTTGCGATTTGCAATGTCGTTGGGAGTAGTATTGCGCGGGAATCTGATTGCGGTATTTTCCTCCATGCAGGCCCAGAGATCGGGGTGGCGTCTACAAAGGCCTTTACCTCGCAGATCGTATCGCTTTTTTTGCTCACGCTGCATTTGAGGCAGCTGAGTGGAAAGGCCGGCGATTTGGACAGAGAGCTGGTAGAAAGGTTGAAAGAGGTACCCGGTCAGGTACAGACCATCTTTCGTAATGATGAACAGATTAAGGAGATATCGCGGATTTATAAAGACAATTCAAACATCCTCTATTTAGGGAGGGGGTACAACTATCCGGTTGCGTTGGAAGGGGCATTAAAGCTCAAAGAGATCTCCTACATCCATGCTGAGGGGTATCCTGCCGCAGAGATGAAACACGGCCCAATTGCTCTGGTTGACAAGAATATGCCCGTTGTCTTTATCGCCACAAAGGACGCTACCTATTCGAAGATCCTCAGTAACATAGAGGAGATCCGGGCGCGAGGTGGAAAAGTGATCGCAATTGCGAGCGAGGGAGATAGTGAGATCTCAAAGATGGTAGAACATGTTCTCTCTATTCCGGAGACAGTAGATGCACTCACTCCTATCCTATCGGTGATCCCTCTTCAGTTACTCTCCTATCACATGGCCGTTATGCGGGGATGTGACGTAGACAAACCCAGAAATCTCGCTAAAAGTGTTACGGTTGAATAGAGGATAAAACCGAGTACTATTCTCCGATGTCTGGCCTTTCCTTTTCTATAACCATCACAGATTAGTAACCGAAGGGAGAGAATTTATATTACATCCTCTCAGGTGCTTTGAGGCCGAGGAGAGAGAGGCCATTCTTTATGACCTGTCTTATTGAGTCAATTAAGAGTATCCTGACCTCTCTTAATTTGTTGTCGTCCGTGAGGATCCTGTGGTGCTGGTAGTATCGGTTAAAGGTGCTGCAGAGATCGAGAAGATGGTTGCTGATCAAAGATGGTTCATAATTTTCTGCTGCCCGTAAAAGGGTAAGAGGGAAGTCTGCAAGTTGTTTGATTAATGCGAGCTCATCCTCCTCTTTGAGTAAATCGTAAAGTACGTTGGTTGTGATCTCTTCTCCATGCTTCCGTAAGACACTGCACATACGTGTATGGGTGTATTGAATATATGGACCTGTTTCTCCGTCGAAATTGAGGATTACGTCCCAGTCAAATAGGACGTCTTTCACCCTTTTTGTACAGAGTTCAGAAAATATTATGGCCCCAATGCCAACGCTTTCTGCTATCTCATCTTTATTTTCTAGGTTAGGATTTTTCTCTTCTATTATCTCCCGGGCAATTTTAAAGGACTCTTCTAGTAAATCTTCGAGGAGAATAACTTTGCCTTCTCTTGTAGACATTTTGCCTTGTTTGAACTTAATCAGTCCAAAATCGACGTGTGTGCAGTTGTGTACCCACTCATATCTCAAATTTTCTAAAACCTTGAAAAACTGTTTGAAGTGTAACCGCTGTTCCGAACCTACAACGTAGACCATTTTGTCAAAATTGTATTTCTGTTTTCTAAATTCTGCGGCACAGATATCTCTGGTAGCGTACAAACTCGCTTCGTCTTTTTTTCTCAAAATACAGGGTGGCATATTATATTTTTCAAGGTTTACAATCAGGGCATCCTCACTGATTTCCGTTAAACCTGAATCTTTGATTCTCTCAACGGTATCATCAAGCATTTCATTATAGAAACTTTCTCCCGCGTAGGAATCAAACCGTATCCCCAATCTTTTGTAGACACGCTCAAATTCCATGAGACTAATCTCTTTAAAATGTAGCCATGTCTCTTTTGCCTCTTTATCTCCATCCTCAAGTTTTTTGAACCAATCCCTCGCCTTTTCCTCCAAATCTTTATTGATTTTTGCCTCTTTATGAAAGGTAACATACAACTCGTTAAGTTTGCTTACGGTGAGTGGCTCTTTTTGTATTGATTCATGTTCGTTGGAACCCCTCTTTGATGGTATTGCAAAATCCGAACCCCACTCCTTCAAAGCAACGATTAATTGCCCAAATTGTGTACCCCAATCTCCCAGATGATTGATGCCGATACATTTGTAACCTAGTGCCTTGAAGAGGTTGTAGATTGCGTTTCCAATGACAGCTGATCGTAAATGGTGAACAGCCAGATGTTTTGCAATGTTTGGCGAGGAGTAATCAATGACAATGGTCTTGCCTTTACCGATGAGAGATTGTCCGTAAGATCCACTTTTATCAAAAATCTCCTCTAAAACTGTCTTGAAAAGTAGTGGTTTCGATAGAGAGAAGTTGAGATATGGTCCGGTAGCCCTTATCTGGACTATTGTGTCATTAGGAACAAGTTTTTGTGATAATTCTGTCGCAATCTTTTTAGGATCTTGTCTTAGCTGTTTTGCAATTGAGAAACAGGGCAGTGCGTAATCACCCATCTTATTATCTGGCGGTTGCTCTATTAGGGCTTTTATTTTGTCAGGAGGGAGTGATATCTCTTTTTCTAATAGGCTAACAATATTATTAATGAATAGATCCATGAGACTCAAGAATTTAGATAGCTAGTAGTTAAATGTCCTCTATTATAGAAAACTTGTACTTTACTTCTACAAAAATTATTTTTATTTTCCAGGATACGATGATACTCTTTTTCTTCCATTATCGAAGAGGTGTTCGGGTATCACACCAGTCCCACCTATTTTGAACACTCTTCCCACTCAATTCTCTCTCCTTATATCATTTTTTTGCCTTATCTATATTTGGTAATAAGAGGGCAAGTATTCCAGCGATAGGTGCTAAATATACCACAATTTCAAGCGCCGTTTGCATACTATAGAGATCAGCAAGTTTTCCAATTATTGGAAGCGTAAGTCCCGCAGTACCCCAAACGAACCCCATTGCGATTCCTGAAACCGCACTTGCCATTCCCGGACACAGCTCTTGGACAGTAAGTACATTGACTGCGGATGCTGAGAAGATAGTTATGCCACTGAAACTGAGAAATATGATTGAATATTCCCAACTTCCCAAAAAAAAGAGAAGAAGTGGGCATGCCAATATCGAGGAGGCACAAATTACAATTCTTCTGTTTATATAGTCTGATATATAGCCCCCTAAAAGACCTCCTATCGTACCGCTCATGAGGAATACGGATATGGCAACTCCACTCTTCTGAAAAGAATCTCCCCGTTCGGTCAAAAGGATAGAGAGGAAACACATGAAACTTGTTATAACAATTGACCGTAAGAACATAATGAAAATCATTAACCATACTGGCCAAGACGCTCTGTCGACAAGTACCTTTAAGCTGGATAAGCTCACCCTGTTTTCTTGGGGTGATACTACGGGGAGCCTTTTGAAGAGCAATATTGCCAACAATATACCGGGGAATGAAGCGACCCATAACGTATCTATTCCCCAGATTGAGACAATAGACGCTATGATAAACGGTGCAACCCCTAAGCCTACACAACCGGCCATGAGAAAGAGAGACATCAAAAACGTTGAATTGTAATTGCTGAGAATGGCAACACTTGCAGCTCCATTTGGATGAAATGATGCAACACCCGAAGCACCAATGATAAGCATGAAAATAAGGGTGATAAAATTTGGAGAGAAGCAAATGGTGCTCATAAAGAGTGCTGAGCACAAAACTCCAGATACTACAAATATTTTTTTGTTAAATCGGTCACCACCAATACCAAATAGTGGTTGCAAAATAGAACCAAATACTGCTAACACCATGGGGAGTACGGAGACCTGGGCAATAGTTAAGTGGAGAACAGTTTGAAAATGGGAGAGCAGTGGTATTAAGAATCCGGCATAAAAATCGTTGAGGAGGTGAGCAGATGTCAACAGGATTAAGTGAAATGAAAACAACTGGTTCTTACTCTTTTCCATGAAATATTTGTTTACCTCTATCGCCATCTGCGAGAAATCTCTTTTGCCGTTGTTCGGTGCTGTATTGTTATACCTCTTTTACAGAATATTTGTGCTCATATGCCAACTCACGCAGATTTGGTGCCCTTTTCAATGTAAGCGGCAAGGATTCCAGCAACTAAACCGAAAAGATGTCCTTCCCAAGAGATGTGTGAAAATGTAGGTACCAATCCCCACATTATTCCTCCGAAGAGAGATACGGTGATAAATGCGACGAAAAAGGATTTCAGGCTACGATCGTACCATGCCCGTATGACCAAATATCCAAAGTACCCAAAAATGAGGCCGCTTGCACCGACATGGTAAGACGAACGGCCAAAGAGCCAGAGAATTGAGCCACTTATAAGAATAACGATAATATACCGGTCACGAAAAAGAATTCGGGAATTCTCGAGACAAATGAATCTGAATATGTCATAATACTTTTATGACAGAGTTTATCCTTTCACAAGAAGAAATATCTAGCCTGAAAATAAGACACAAAGCGGTTAAGAAAAAACGAGAAGCAGATCGTCTAAAAACAGTTATACTTCTTGGCACAGGATGGACAATCCGTGAAGTAGTCGAAGCCCTGTTGCTTGACGAAGAAACAATAAGGAATTATCTAAACCGTTATAGATGTGGTGGATTAAAAGCGCTATTGAGTGATAATCTGAAAGGATACGGTGGCAAATTATCCAAATCAGTAATAGAGCAATTAGATAATCATCTTAATCAAAATACTTACGTAACAATACAAGAAATAGTATCTTATGTCTCGAAACAATTCAAAGTGAAATATAGCATAAGCGGAATGACTGATTTGCTTCACAGATTAAACTATACATACAAAAAGCCAAAATTGGTACCCGGCAAAGCAGATGCAAAAGCCCAGGAAGAATTTGTAGAATTTTACAATAAGTTAAAGGAAACCAAAGGTGCTAATGACCATATATACTTTATGGATGGTGCTCATCCGCAACACAACAGTGTTGCTGCGTATGGTTGGATCAAAAAAGGGACTGTTAAAGAACTAAAGAGCAACACAGGACGCAAAAGAGTCAACATCAATGGGGCCATTAATATTGAAGACATGAGTCCTGTAGTTGGTTATAGCAACACTATAAACGCCCAGTCGACGATATCTTTACTCAAAAAGCTAGAAACAAAACATCCGGAAGCAGAGTCAATTTATACGATATGTGATAATGCGAGATATTACAGATCAAAAAAGGTGACGAAGTATTTAGTAGAATCTAAAGTAAAGCTTGTGTTTCTGCCAGTGTATTCACCAAATTTGAATTTAATAGAAAGGCTTTGGAAATATTTCCGTAAGATAGTTCTTTATAATAAATACTATGAAACATTTGACGAATTCAAAAAAGCATGTAAATCTTTTTTCAGACGGAGCAAAAAATACAAGGAAGAGATATCATCTTTATTGACTGAGAACTTTCAAATAATTGGTACAAATACCTAAAACCATTTCGTAATGAGTATAGTAATCTCAAAGAAGAGCCGTTTTCCATGGAGTATTATAAACCCTCCAAGTACCGCTAAAGGGATAGTGTTTGCCACAAGATGGCTTAAGCTTGAGTGCAAAAAAGGGCTTAAGGGTATCCCTATGAGTCCTTTCACTGTTCGAGGTAATACTCCCCAACTGCTCAGACGGTGTCCTATGGAAAAATTTACCAATTCGATTATCCATATTGCAATCACAAACCCTACTATCCAATACATATTTTTCTTCGTATCGTGTTCCATCTGCAAATCTCTCTCGCAAATTACTTTACCTATCTCGTGCTTCAACCAAAACTGCCCAGATACAAGGTGCGCTGATTGCATGACCGGAACGTACCCGTCTACTTGAGGAGTACTGAAGCGCAGTAGATGGGTAGCGGTGGTCCTGCTCCAAACTACAACTTGACACTGATACCATATTGTTTAGTATATGGCTATAAGAAAGCAATAAAAAAATTTTTTTATTCTCTCGTAGATTGAGTTCCCTTAATTTTACTAGTGTGAGAGGAGACGACAGAAATGTATGAATTTAGAATTGTCATAAGGATGGAGAGAGGTGGCGAACAGGTATTCATTGTCAATACGGATGCGGAGAATGAAGCTGCAGCTGAAGACCAGATCAAATATTTGGTGAATAATAGTTTGGAAATAGTAAGTATTGAACAGATTAAGATGGGGTAATAATTCTTAGGGTTCCGGAAAATAATGTGACGTTTTCACCAGTTCGAACAGTTTGAGAGGGTGTGCTATACATATACATTCCAGTCCCAGCATTCAACATGACTGTATGATTATTTTTGTGAGTAAGAACAGTGTTCGGGTATTCTGAGGAATAGGGGCAAATGGTTTGACTAACAACGGGAATGTATACTCATTTGTCCATCACTGTTTCTGGAGAGTACAAATCCCATAACAGGAAACTCTGGAACAAAAAACGAGGAGTACCACTTATGGTTCAACCAGAAAAGATGATTATTTATAATCTGTTCCCTTTGCTTGCCGGTAGCTTTTCTCAGTGGGAAAGTCATCTTAGGAGGGCAGCGGATATTGGATTTAACTGGGTATTTGTCAATCCTATTCATCTCACAGGATCATCCGGTAGCCTATACTCTATCAAGGACTATTTTCATCTCAATCCAGCTCTGGTTGATGCGGATAGTGCAATCTCTCCAGATGAACAGGTCAAGGAGGCGAATAAGAGTGCTGGAAAAATGGGGTTGCGAATGATGGTTGACCTGGTTATTAACCACTGTGCTGTAGACTCCGAGTTGATCAGTGAGCACCCTGAGTGGTTCAGTTGGGAGAAAGAGGGGCATGTTGAAAAACCTTTCTGTTTTGAAAACGGCAATAAGGTTGTATGGAATGATCTGGCAAAATTTGATTATTGGCATACGGGGGATCAGGAGGGGCTCTTTCTCTTTTTCTCCAGGGTCGTGAAATTTTTAATCGAACTCGGTTTCAGGGGTTTTCGGTGTGATGCAGCCTATCAGGTTCCCGAAAGTTTTTGGGAAAGGTTGATTCGAGAGACGCGGACCCTCAATCCGGATATCCTCTTTTTTGCTGAAACCCTTGGCTGTACACCTGAGCAGACCATGAATACGGCAGGTTCCGGTTTTGATTACATTTTTAACAGTTCAAAATGGTGGGATTTCCATAGTTCGTGGTTGATGGAACAGTATAATCTGACAAGGGAGGTTGTCCCTTCGATTAGTTTTCCCGAGAGTCATGATACGTGCAGGCTTGCAGAGGAACTTCACGGTAATGAAAACGGGCTTAAGCAACGCTATCTCTTTTCGGCTCTCTACTCATCAGGGGTGTTGGTGCCGATCGGTTTCGAGTTCGGTTTTCGTAAACGATTTCATGTGGTAAAGACAAGGAGCGTAGATTGGGAAGATACGGATATTGATTTGACTTCATATATCACTGAGGTAAACAAGATTAAGGAGAGCTATAAAATTTTTCAGGTAGAAGCGTCTACTGAGATCGTAGATTGCAATAATCAAAATATCCTGTTTCTGTGGAAAGGGTCCGAAGAGGTAGGGGGAGAATCCCTGATCATTCTCAATAAAGATATCCATAACAAGCAGCATTTTTTTACGGATAGTTTGAGGCAATTTGTCCGGTTAGGGGGAGAATTAAGAGATGTCTCTCCCGAATATCGCCTTGAAACTTTACCCGAACCATTCTCTTACGATCTACGTCCTGGACAGGGGATTGTGATTGTAACCGCACATGTATGATACACAGTGCTTAACAGAAACCACGTGGTTCAAACCCTAAACCGGAAAAGCCAGAACCAAACAGGGGATAGTAAATTTCAAATCTCAATCTATAAATCCCAAACAAATTTCAAATTACAATATTCAAATTATCCAACCAGATTGTTTGGAATTTTAGATTTGTTCGTTATTTGGAACTTGTTATTTGGTGCTTATCAGTCATCATAAAAAACGCTACGAATAAATACTTTGCCAAATTTAGTTAAAATATTTTTGTTAAGAGACTAAGTGCAAATATCTACTCCCTGATATAGTTATAAATATTCACATAATGCTTGCCCGGTGAGTTCCAGGAGTAGTCATAGTTCATACCATTTACCATTAATTCTCTGAAGTGCTGTGGGTGTGAATTCCACATACCGATTGCTCGATGCATAGCTGTCTCCAATCCCCCTTCATTGAAATGATGGAAAACATACCCATTTCGCTTATGGAAAGGTCTGTTAGAGTTATCGGCATCAAATACGGTATCGCTTAATCCCCCCGTGTCCCTTACAATAGGTACTGTTCCATACTTCATGGCTATTATTTGAGTTAACCCGCACGGTTCAAAAAGGCTGGGAATGATTATCATGTCTGAACCCGCATATATCAAGTGGGCCAGTTCCTCATTATAGCCGATTTCAAGATGGCAATCAGGGTTGTCGTTTAGTTGCTGTTTCAGTTGCCAAAAGTAGTCATTCAGCTCATGATCTGCGCTTGAGCCGAGAAGGACAAACTGACAACCGTTGTTCAATGCGTAAAAGATTGCATGTTTAATAAGGTGAACCCCCTTCTGGTGATCAAGCCTACCAACATACGCAATGATAGGCTTAAAATCTTCTCTCAGCAGTAACCTTTGGCGGAGTACTTCTTTATTTCCGAACTTGCTATCCAGTTTGTCTATTCCATAATTGTATGGAATATTTCCATCAATTTCTGGATTCCAGAAATCGTAATCTACACCGTTTAAGACTCCTCCAATTTTGTTCCTATGCTCGTAGAGGGTGTGGCCAAGACCAAAACCCTGATCTGTGTTCATTATCTCGTTTGCATACGTGGGGGATACTGTTGTGACAAAATTTGAATAGACAATTCCTCCCTTCATCAAATTTATAGCGGAGGAACTGAAATTGTCCTGAAGCCGGTTTTGGTTAAAATAGTAACCCGTATTATTTAAGCCAACTTCACGGAGTATACATTCTCCGGTGACACCTTGATGTTTTAGATTGTGAAGTGTGTAACAAACACGAGGGTGTGTCATCCCTTGATGCTTATAGAGGTCAAAGAGAAGTACCGGGACGAGGCCTGTTTGCCAATCATGACAGTG
This sequence comes from Candidatus Scalinduaceae bacterium, assembly GCA_965222815.1. GTDB lineage: Bacteria > Planctomycetota > Brocadiia > Brocadiales > Scalinduaceae > SCAELEC01. The sequence continues at coordinate 1,499,924 of CBDCUS010000013.1, read as the reverse complement.
GATTATCTCGGGATGTTTTTCGGTCCTCACCATAAATTCCAGAGAGGCCCTACAGAAAAAGGCAAACCTCTCTGGGTCGTCATGGTGGCCATAATAGAGACCGCGGTTGAAAAAATTCCTTTCAGAATGGGGTTCTATGAAGAAGCACTTTCTGCCATGAACGAAACCAAAAAAGACAGAGCAGTGAACCTGTTGATCATAATAAGGGACCCAGAGATCCTGTAACACTTTTTGGAGTCCGTAAATGTGCTCATAACGCATGCAGTCATATTTAGGGAGTATAATCTCAACATCGTTTCCTCTGATTTCAAGTTCACGGCAAAGCCCATATACGACATCAGCAAGACCACCTACCTTAGCTACAGGTGCACACTCGGCCGTAATCATGGTAATAAACATTCTTTTCTCTCCTGAGTCAGAATTCGGGCTACCAAACTAATCGTAATCCTTTGCTCGCCAACATGAGTGGCGCTCAGAATTTATTACTGATTCTTTTCGTTCATTGGTTTTAATATCACAGCACCAAGAGGCGGTAGGTTTAGCTTTAGTGAGTGGGGTTTTTCTTGAAAGGATAGAGTTTCTGAATATACCCCTCCGTTGTTGTTAACGTTACTTCCCCAGTATTCAGTCGCATCACTGTTCAAGATTTCCCGATAAAACCCTTCTCTTGATACGCCAACCCGGTAGTCATATCTTGGCACAGATGTGAAATTCAAGATAAAGATCAAAAAATCATTGGCCTCTTTTGCCTTTCGTATAAAGGCAATGATGCTTTGTTCATAGTCGCTAAAGTTGAGCCACTCAAAGCCGTCATTTGAAAAATCCAGCTCATACAGAGCCGGTTCTCTGCTGAGAAAATGGTTTAAGTCTCTGACCCAATTCTGTAAACCTTGATGCGATGGATATTGAAGGACAAACCACTCTAAAGCCTCATCATGGTTCCACTCTTTACATTGACCAAATTCGCCACCCATAAAGAGGAGTTTTTTTCCGGGATGACCATACATAAATCCAAACAAAAGCCTGAGGTTCGCAAAACGTTGCCACTCGTCTCCCGGCATCTTACCTATGAGTGCACCCTTTCCATGGACCACCTCGTCATGTGACAGGGGAAGCGCAAAATTCTCAGAAAAGGCGTACCAAATACTAAAGGTAAGTTCATTATGGTGGTGTTTCCTGAAGATTGGATCTTTTGACATGTATTTTAGCGTGTCATGCATCCAGCCCATATTCCACTTCATACCAAAGCCGAGCCCCCCAGTGTGTGTTGGCCGGGAAACCATAGGCCATGATGTAGACTCTTCGGCTATCACTTGGACATCATGGTATGTTGTGTAAACGGTTTCGTTTAATTTTTTTATTAATTCAATGGCATCGAGATCCTCCTTGCCTCCATATTTGTTGGGTATCCACTCTCCCTCCTTCCTTGCGTAATCAAGATAGAGCATTGAGGCGACAGCATCAACTCTGATACCGTCAATGTGATACTTATCAAGCCAGAAGAGGGCACTACTAATGAGAAATGCCCGTATCTCGTTTCTACTGTAGTTGAAGATAGAGCTCTTCCATTCCGGATGAAACCCTTTCTTGGGGTCGGCATGTTCGTAGAGGTAGGTGCCGTCAAAAAAGGAGAGACCGTGCTCATCCGACGGGAAATGGGAGGGAACCCAGTCTAGGATGACACCGATTCCGTTTCGATGGAGGTAATCTACCATGTACATAAAGTCTTGGGGGGTACCGTATCTCCTTGTAGGAGCAAAGTATCCTGTCGTTTGATACCCCCAGGAACCATAAAATGGATGCTCCGTAATGGGAAGTAGCTCAACGTGGGTGAATTCCATCTCTTTGACATAATCTCCAAGTAGATGAGCTATTTCTCTATAGTTTAGAAAAGGATTTCCGCTGTCACCCTTTCTTTTCCATGAGCCGAGATGGACTTCATAGATAGAAAAAGGGGCCTGCAATGCGTTGAATTTGCCTCTGTTACGCATCCACTCTTCATCGTTCCATTCATAGTGAAGGTCCCAGACAATGGACGCAGTTTTAGATGGTAATTCCCATGCAAAGGCGAATGGGTCTCCTTTATTTACCCAGTAGTTATGGTATTTTGAGACAATGTGATATTTGTAAATCGTACCTTTCTTTAACCCTGGGACAAAATTTTCCCAGATACCGGATTGGTCTCTTCTCAATTTGAGAGGGTGAGACTCTCTATTCCATCCATTAAAGTCTCCAACAACCGATACCCTTTCTGCGTTTGGTGCCCAGACAGAAAAGGAGACTCCCTCCTCTCCATGGCTAGACACAAGATGAGAGCCTAATTTGTCATAGAGTTTGAAATGATTTCCCTCCTTGAAAAGATAGATATCGTGTTCGGTGAATAAACTCAAACTGTCGGGGGCCTTCTCAATGTTCTCTTTCTCTCCGCTTGGCATGTATGAAATCCTTCACTAATGACTCTGTACGCAATAGTATAAAGTTGAAATAACTGAAATGAAACCTTGGAATTCATCTACTGTATCAATAGGTGAGAAAAAGATCTATCACTTTTTCGCTAAAAGATGGAATAGAATTGTTTCATTCCAAAGGTTGCAGAATATTTGATATATTTTCATAGTGAAAAATGCAACTTGGAATTAAAAAGTACTTCGATCTACAGTAAGGGCATCTCCTTACGAACAACGACAACACCATTATTTGTAACGGTAAAATTCTTCGAGTCTTTTTCAAGGTCGAAACCTATACTCATATTATCAGGGATATGAACCGATTTGTCTATTATGGCTTTTCGTATCTTTACGTTTTTGCCTATCCTGGCACTCTCCATGATAATAGAATCGAAAATTTCAGAATGAGAGTCTACTCTAATGTCAGGAGATAAAACGCTCCTTTCCACTTTTGCACCACTAATAATGCAACCTCCAGATACGATAGAGTCGAGGATAGTGCCAGTTCGACCACCCTCAAATTTTTCATGAAAAACTGTTTTTGCAGGTGGATACTGCTCTAGATATGTACGTATTGGCCATTTTTTATCATAGAGATTAAATACCGGTGACACTTGTACAAGGTCCATATTGGCTTCCCAATAAGCATCAAGTGTACCAATATCCCGCCAGTATTTTGATTTCTTTGTATTTTCATCGATAAAAGGGTGTGCAAATACTTTTTTTGTACGGATCATGTCGGGAATGATGTTCTTGCCAAAATCGTGATCCGTGCTCTGTTTGGCGTCATTAATGATAGCTTTTACTAGTGTTTCTGTATTAAAAAGGTATATACCCATTGAGATGAGGGCAGATGCGGTGTTGTGAGGTGTTGGTTTGGGGTCTGCTGGTTTCTCCTGAAATCCGATAATCCTGTTATCGCTATCTACTTCGACTACACCAAATCTGCTTCCCTCTTCTAGAGGAATTTCAATACAAGGAATTGTAATGTCTGCTCCGTTTTGGAGATGAGAATGGACAATGCTTTGGTAATCCATTTTGTAGACATGGTCTCCTCCAAGGATCAATACCATTTCTGGTTGCTCTTTCTCAAGGGTGTAGATATTTTGATACACCGCATCAGCTGTTCCCAAATACCATTGGTCACTTATCCTCTGTTGAGGAGGTACCCGCTCAATATACTCACCCAATTCATCGTTAAAAATGCTCCACCCCAGTCTTAGGTGCCTATCGAGGGAAAATGATTTGTATTGTGTCAAGACAACAATCTTTCGTAATCCAGAGTTCAAGCAATTACTGAGTGTAAAATCTACTATTCTGTAAATACCCCCGAATGGTACCGCTGGTTTCGCTCTATCCATTGTCAGAGGGTAAAGTCTTTCCCCTTGGCCACCAGCAAGGATCATGGTTAGGATTCGTTTTTCCGCTCTTCTGTTTTCTATTGTCATTTTTTGTAATATAATCCTTTTTGTATGATAAAATCAAAACTAGAATTTTTACTAACGATTGGGAGATAAAAAATGTGTACAATACTTATATTTACCTTACATGATGTTCGGTGCTATCTTAGAAATCTTTGGGTCTATTTACCAATATTTTCTTTATTGTGTTTTTTAATTCGGACAGATCTGAAGACTTGACAACATAGGCATCGGCAGCCCATGTCATAAAACTGCTTTTGTAATTACTGTAAGCGGTATTTATGATAATGGGGATCTGTTTGTTGTGGCTCAGTATCTTACCTATTGTCTCAATACCGTCCATCCGGGGCATATTAATGTCCAGGACAATCAGGTCTATTGGTTTGTCTTTGACTTTCTCTAAAGCTTCTTTCCCATCCGAGGCCGTTACAACCGAGTATCCTTCACGCTGCAACTCTTCTTCATAGAGTATACGTTGGTTTTTATTATCTTCTACGATAAGAATAGTAGACATGGTAAAGGATCCTTTTTTCTCATAATCAAAAGCCGGGATTAAAAAAGCTAATGTATTGGTAAGAACAACGACATCGTTGTTCCCTTGCCACATTCGCTATTGACAGATACCTTGCCACCGTGCTCCTCAATAATCTTACGGCTAATTGCTAAACCGATGCCGCTACCGTCTAACTTAGTTGTATAAAATGGATCGAAAATACTTTGTAATTCTTCTGTTGGCATTCCGGTGCCGGTATCGATAATGTCTATCCCAATCGATTCTTCCTCTAACCTAACCCTGATTGTGAGATCTCCACCATCTGGCATTGACTCGACAGCATTCATAAGTGTATTAAAAAGGACTTGCGAGATTTGCGAAGAGACAACCAATATGGGAGGAATATTGGCTGAAATTTCTTTTGAGAAGTTGATGTTTCTCTCTTTAAAATAGTTCTCCATAAGAGAACAGGTATTGTCCACGATTTCACAAATTTGTGTGGTAGCTTTTTTGGGGATTGAAGGCTTACTGAGGTGAGTAATGTTATTGAGTATCTTTTCTAATCGTATTACTTCATTGAGGATAATATCTAGATTCGTTTTAATTTTTGGGTCTTCAAAATGGAATCGGGAAAGCGATCGAGTAAATCCCCCAATTGTTACCAGTGGGTTTCTTATTTCGTGGGCAATATATGAAGCCATAGAACCGATGGCTGCAAATTTCTCTGCACGAATTAACCGTCGTTGAGTTGTCGTGAGTTGTGTCACCTTGTCTTCCAACCTTTTGCAGGTTTCAGCATTTTCTATCGCTAATGCAGCCTGATTTGCAAACATTGTCAGGACATTTACGAGATCCTCAGTAATCGGAACTTTTGTGTAGATGTTATCTGCAACGATAACACCTATTGTCTCATTTCTTACTATCAACGGTACGCAGACAAACTCGTTTACTCCTAATACTTTTTTAAACTCTTCAGTTAAGCGTGGATCCTGAGCGGCATCAACAACGAGTATAGGTCTTTTTTCTTGTGCACACGTAACAATAACCTCGTTTGTCTCTGTAAGGGGGTACCTTATCTGTCGTGTCATGAGACTGAAGGTTTTATCAAAATCATTGTCATGCTCTAATGCGTCAAGTATCTCTTCGAGCGAATGGTATTTGTTTGATATTTCTTCCCATATACGGGTAGCTTCTTCGCGGGTAGTTGGGCCTACTGCCAATTTTCCTCGAATAACATTCTCTTCCTTATCGACGAGGAAAAGCATTGCTCGATTAAATCCAAATGCGTGACCCGTGGTTACGCATGTTAATACGAGGTGGAGTAGTTTGTCAAGATGGAGTGTGCCCTGCATTTTTTCACCAAGTTTTTGTAACAACAAGAGCCAGTGTAAAGACTTTTCACTTTCTGTTACATCTTCTAGACGGACCAACACATTTTCTATAGCACCTTTCTTATTGGTGACGGGAATGGCTATGCGTTGAACACATAATCTTTTGTTTGTTTTTGTGGTAAGCCATGTTTCGATTACATGACCTTTTCCTCCTTTATATACCTGAAGTGCCTGGCAGTTATCTACTTCAGTTTTATTACAATGGAAAATATCTTTACAGTTACGGCCCAAAGGAGACTCTTTAAGATCAAGCCAGTCACTGATGGTCTTATTGGCCCAAACGATTTTCAAATCTTTGTCAAGTAGGCATAGACCAGCCTCAATAACGTCCATTATATTGTCATTCTGTCTCCTTTCCCTATTTTTATATTTCTGGAGATTTCTGAAACTCCTCCCAATTTCATGGTCATGAGAAAATCCCCCATCTGACGAACTCCTCCCTTTTATGTTACTTTCTAATGAGCGACATAAGAGGTCCAATTTTTTTGTTAGCGCTTCATCCAGGACCTTCCCCTGGGACTGGTGTAGTATGTTTCTCAAACTATCTATTGCTTTATCTTGATTGCGTAGTGAAGGTTTATTAACCATGGTTTATTCGGGTAATGAGTTTTATAGCGTTATTATTTCAGGATGATGAAGGTAGAGGCAGAAAGAAATTATTTGATATTTTTTCCCAAACCCGTAATGTTTTTCGTTAACTTGATTATAACTTGCATTGTAAAATTTGCAAGCCATTCATAAACAGCTCAGCTGTCTCCATCAGAATAGTACAATATAGCTAACCTTGCGGAAAAAGGATGTCCCGGAGAAAAGTTACTGCTTCGGGATTACTGTTGAGTATCTTTGGAGGGGTGCTCTATCTTTTGCCAGTACTCATCAAATTGGAAATTTGGACTGTGCTCACTTTCATGGCAAATCGTGCAGTTTTCCGAATCGACCGTTCCATAATCTTTTTTTTGTGACTCTTTGTGATCGCTACCGGGCCCGTGACAACTTTCACATCCGACGTCTTTCATCTTTGGTGTTGAGTCTATGGTTCTAAATCCTGATGTGTAGTGCATACCTATTGTATGACAGAACAGACATTCGGGGTCATCTTGATGGTCTGTCTGCAGTAGGGTGTCGTAAGCATGCGCGTGTTCTGTTTCTTGCCAATGTTTAAAGATTTGATTATGACAGAGCGAACATACATCATTTCCCGTAAAAGTGTTTCGTGAAGGATGCGGTTCTCGATATACGTGTTTAACGAGTTCCTCATCCCTGAGTCGTTGTTGATAAATTTTTAACAAATCCTCCATTTCCGGTGAATTATCATATTTTTCATCTAACGGTATTATCTCAATAGAGCAATTACTCTGTTGTGTGTTCTGAGAATAGTATCGTGACAGACCGTAATAGTCTTTGGTCTCAAGGGATATCTCTTGGAGTCTATCTCTCATGATACTTTTTTGCCCCAGCTGCAATCCTGCGACACCCAAATATTTCCCCTTTTCTCCAACGGGTATAACATACGTATTATTCACTTTTGTTGTGGAATCGATCGGATTATCAGTTGAATGGCCAGAAACGACGAGGTCAAGTTCTGGAAAGATTTTCGCAAATTCAATTGACTCTTCAATGGTTGCATGAGAGAGCAAGACGAATACATCTACGTCATTTTGCAACTCATTCAGCAAAAGTCTAAGCGACTCAATTGGATCAAGAACTTCTATATCGGCATAGCCATCATCGATGAGAGTGGGTGACAATATACCCAAAATACAAATTGTAAAGATGTTTTTTTCTCCATGAAGTTGTTTTTTTACATAAGGGACGATATTAGACCCTTGTTCATATTTCGTGTTCACGTTGCTAGACAAAAGGGCGACACTATGTATCTGGGAAAGATAGCTGAGTGAATCTAATCCCATTTGGATATCCTTCTCACCAATGTTGTGTGCTAGGTAGCCCATCCGCTCTAATGCCTCCATTGTTGTCTCCATCTTGATCTCATTTTGGCGCCCAACTTCCTTTGAGATGTCTCCAAGGCTCAGTAGAATAAGGTTCTCTCTCTTTTGCTTTAATGTAGAAATTACCGTATGTCGTTTTGGTAGACCCCCAAGTTGTTGCTCTGAACACCCACAAGGTTCGAGGTAACCTTTTTCTTCCCCTGAAAACGCTATGTAGAGAGGAAAGGGGGTGAGAGATCTCCCCTGATTCTGCTCTTCACACATGGCATAGTGAATGTTATGTGGAAGAAAAATGGATACAAAAATGACAATCAGAATTATAGAAAAAGAGAGAACCGATTCTAAAAAGTGATAAAGGGGTTTCTCTCTGTAAATATGAATGTTGGTGTCTAGAAATGGCATTTTTAGAATAGACATACAATGAGTCCTTCTATTTGTAAAACAGGGTTTTCACACATTTTGTTCCTTGCTTAGTATCGTGAGAAATAGTAAGTACGGTTGACCTGTTTGACCGTAATAAGAGTTTTGTCCTAATCCCAAAATAAAGTGATAATCCTGGATTCCGAAATAGCTGTCTCGGAAACAGAGGAGAAACAGGTACTGTTTTTATACATTTCTCATCTGTCTTGAAGAACTGGAGACTTCTCTTATTGATGCAATGTGACAGGTAGTTAACGTTTTCGCCAGTTTCTGTGAAATCCTTATTGCTGAAGAGATATCCATACCCAATGAGTCCATTTGAGACTACCAGTTTAGGTGGACAGTGCAATTTGATTCCGAAGAGCAATGAGGATTAAGGCTTCTAATAGTTAAACTGTTGTAAGCCGACCACACTCAGTTTTGATAAAGAATGTCTTGGTCGAGTATCAAGTGATCAGCCCTCTTGTATTTCTCCGAGTATTGGTATTTGAACCAGGGGCTGTCTTTCGCTATTGGTTGTAAGTTCTAGTATACCATTTAATTTGCCAACCGTTGCATCTTTATTGAGTTTTATTTCAATTAAACAGTGTGGATTTTTCTGCTCATATCTTTCTGTAATCTTGGTGCTGAAAAATTCCGGTGTGATTTTTGCTTCTAAGATCTTTATATTCTCTTTGTTTATCTTCACAAAGAGTTTCTGGTTAACTTCTCTACCTTCTACGATATTACCGTAGTAAATTTTTTTGGGGTAGGTGGTAATATCACCGACAACTTCACCAAAAAAAGGTATCGTGACTTTTGGCTGCCTTTGACTATTTGTCTCCAAATAGATCCCACCATTAAATCTTCCGATTTTAACGTGATCTTTTAAGGTAACCTCTACTAGAAGTCCTTCTCCCTTTTGCTCCTTTAATGCGGCTTTTACAAAAGGTTTGGAGGTTGTTATTTTTTCTATTTTCAGGTTTAATTCCGTTAACGATTTTACCGTGATCGTCTTAGTAATTTGTTTCCCTACATAGATGGAACCGAAGTTAATGTTTTTAGGCTTTATGGTAACCTCTTCGATAATTTCACCGGAGAGGGATAATTTAAATTGGGGTGTATCTGAATCGTTGCTGAAAACCGTTAAGTTCTTTCTTATTTTACCTCCATACGAGCCGGAATTGAAGGTTGCCTTAATCTCTCCATTTTCACCTGGTTGGATGGTTTTGTTTGAAAGAACTGCAGCCGTACAACCACAAGATGTCTTTACTTTACTGATTTCCAGTACACCCTCTCCATGATTTTCGAACGTATAGATGTGTTCAACCTTTTCACCTTTAAAGATCTTGCCAAAATCAAAATCTGGATTTTCAAATGAGATTTTTGGTTGTTTTTCCGGTGCCTTTGCCTGGAGTGGGAGAGCAGATTCCGGAGATACAGTAGGTGGTGGTTCTGCCATACTCAACTTCGATGAGAGATGGAGTTGCATGAAAGAGATAAACAAGAGAAGAAAGATTGGTATTCGAAGTTTGTCCATTTATAATACTCCACAAAGATGAGAAAGTAGTATAAAATTGATATTTTATCAAAAATTACCAAAAAACATAAGAAAAAACAAAATTATTTACCCTTGAATAAGGGCTGAAGTGTGATCAATCACGTTAAAATCTCAGGAACAAGAAGTTTTTCTACAAAAAAGATCTACGGTTCTTATAGGGCATCCTGATTGACCATCTCATCCACAGTTTATACATTTGAACAATTACTCCTTGCATGCAATAAGGCCTTCAGGTAGAATTTTATGGATAAGCGGCTTTTAAAACACGTGGATCTTCTCCTGTTTTTCATGGTGTACTTTTTGGAGTTCCACAAGAAAAGCGTCAACAAAATTGCTTCTGGTACAGGGCTAAGGCGAAGCAAGCTGATTTTGCATTTGTGTATGGGTATAGTTTAAGAATGGAGTAAATAGTGAAAAACCTGCATTTTGCTGTTCTCATAGGAGGCGTAATTATAATGGCAAACAGAGAGTTGTTGAAAAGAGTTGTTGTATTGGTAATTACTATTTTGCTTGTTGGGTTTCATACCTCCGGAGTTACTCTGGCCGAATTAGATGTTTCTCCTTGGCAGATGTTTCGACATGATTTTCGGCATACGGGGCTCAGTTCATACAATGGAGTTCAAAATGACAATCTTAAATGGACATTTAAAGTTGATGAAAGGATTACGTCCTCAGCGGCACTTGGTCCAGACGGAACAATTTATTTTGGTTCTGTGGATGGGAAATTGTATGCAGTTACTTCCGAAGGTAAACTCAAGTGGAGTTTTAAGACAGGAGATGAGGTTACCTCTTCTCCTGCCATAGGAGAGGACGGTACGATCTATTTTGGCTCAAGGGATAATAAGTTATACGCTACAAATTCAGATGGAACTCTCAAGTGGACGTATGAGACAGAGGGTGCAATATTCTCTTCACCTACGATTGGCAAGAACGGTACGATCTTCTTTGGATCGGGAGATGGTATCATGTATGCGGTTGATCTCTCAGGCAAGCTGATTTGGACCTATAAAAATAAGCTTTATAGCCCAATTAGCTCTTCTCCATCAATTGGGCCTGATGGATCGGTTTGTTTCATTGTGAATAAAGGTGTTATTTATGCACTGAATCCGGATGGTTCCGAAAAATGGAAACGTAGAATAGGCAGCAATGCATACAGTTCTTTTTCCTCCCCGGCGGTAGGGGAGGATGGTACCGTTTATGTTGGTTCTGAAAATGGAAGGGCATATGCTATCAATCCAAATGGAAAGATTAAGTGGATAGTTAATACAGGAAAGAGTATCCAATCTTCTCCTGCCATAGGACATGATGGAACCATTTACTTCGGTTCGTACGATAAAAAGGTGTACGCAATAAATGCTAATTGTACGCTTAAATGGAGCTTTGAAACAAATGGGTGGATCGAATCATCTCCGGCAGTGGATGCTTCCGGAACTGTCTACATCGGTTCAAGCGATGGAAGCCTCTATGCAATAGATTCTGGAGGAAAACTTAAGTGGAGTTATCAAACAGATGGTTGGGTAGAATCCTCACCATTAATAGGTCCAGATGGAACTGTCTATTTTGGTTCGAACGATAACCACCTTTACGCAATTGGCAACTAGTATTTGAACCAACACCAATATCTAGCGATTTAATATTTATTGAGGCTACCGCTCCAAACCTCTCTTGGAAGCATTACGCACAGGTTAAATACTTTACGAATAAACTCATTTCCCCCTCTGCTAACTAATGTATCATAGATTAGGCTATATCGTTAATCTTGCGTTTGTTTTTAAATACCTTTTTGTTCAGGTTTGCCTCGGTTACCGCGGGGTAAATTTGAGCTTGACAATAGGACATTATTACTATAAACTATGATGCTGCCATGGCTTACTTGTAGAGTGTTTTACTTTGTACGAGTTGGTCAATTTGACCGCTACTATTTTTTATTCCGATTAAGAATGGAGGCTCAGGGGAACTTTTAGCTATAAATTGATCTGTTCAGTTGGGGCCTTAAGACGTAAAGTTTTAGGGCTTTTTTTATTTCAAAAGAAGAGATCGAAAAAAGTTCAGAGTAAAAGTATGATCATCGTAATGAAACCGAATGCTATTGAAGAAGAGGTAAATCACGTTATTGAAAAGGTCAGAGAAGTTGGCTGTAAGGAGATACTCTTAGAAGGTACCAACAGAAAAGTTATCGCCGTAATCGGTGATAAACGTGATATTCCCCCTGAGTTTTGGGATGCAATACCTGGGGTGGAGAAGGCGGTTCCCATCTTAACACCTTATAAGATAGCGAGCCGTGAAGTAAAAAAAACGGATACAGAAATAAAGATAAATGATCAAGTCCTCGGTGGTAAAAAAATTGGGGTTATTGCTGGTCCTTGTGCAGTAGAGAGTCAGGACCAAATTAATTTTATCGCCGAAGGCGTAAAGAGAGCCGGTGCTATAGCCCTTAGGGGAGGAGCTTTCAAACCCAGAACAAGCCCATATTCCTTCCAGGGCCTGAGGGAGGAGGGGCTAGAGTATCTTGCCAGAGCTAGGGAGGCAACAGGGCTGGCTATAGTCACAGAAATACTCAGTCCGGAACATATAGAACTGGTAAGCAGCTATGTCGATGTATTACAAATAGGAACGAGAAACATGGCCAACTTCCTATTATTACAGGCAGTTGGTGAATGCAAAAAACCGGTAATTTTAAAACGGGGCATGGCTGCCACTATAGATGAGTTTTTACTTGCAGGTGAATACATACTTTCACATGGCAACCCGAATGTTATTTTATGTGAAAGAGGGATAAGGACGTTTGAAACACATACCAGGTTTACCCTCTCTTTGAGTGCTGTTCCGGCGCTAAAACAACTTACACACCTACCCGTTATTGTTGATCCTAGTCATGGCACCGGTGTGAGGGATCTTATCAATCCTATGTCAAAGGGCTCAATCGCGGTTGGTACAGATGGTTTGATTTTGGAAGTGCATCAAGATCCTGAAAAGTCTTATGTTGATGGTCCTCAGGCAATAACAATCGAAGATTTTGAAATCCTGATGAAAGAAGCAAGAGCAGTTGCTCAATCCGTAGGGAGAGAATTGTAAACGGTAATGCATGTTATTGGACCAATGATGTGAGGAGAAAAGATAAGGAGATTGCAAGTCATCTAGAGGTTGAGGAGTTATTAACAGATGCTTTAGTAGGAAGGCTTGGCGCCTGTTTAGGTAATATTCCTTATATAACACCTGTTAACTTTGTATACGTTCAGAATAAAATATATTTTCACAGCGCTTTAGAAGGCCAAAAGATTGAGAATATAAAGTCCAACTCAAATATCTGCTTCGAAATTGATCAGCTTATATCAATCATTCCCGGGATTAATCGTCCATGTGCTTCCACTACAAAATACAAAAGTATAGTAATATTTGGGAGTATAAAGATTGTAACTGATATTGAGGAGAAGGCATTTGCTTTAAACAAACTTATAGAGAAGTATGCTCCTCAATCACCAAGGCTCTCTCTCTCTTCTGGTGCCATAATTGAGAGAACAGGTGTTCTCGCAATTGAGGTTAAAGAGATTACCGCTAAACAGAGCTGAATCTTTAGGGCAAATAGTGATTGATAATCCTTCAACATTTCGATACGATGGCAACATCTCTTCAGTAATTCCTGAGAGTTAGGAGGAATAAGAATAAGAGCAGAATAGCGAGACAGTTATTTCGCAAATTTAGAGTTTAATGAATTCAATAATTGTAAGGCATAGGTGGAAATATCATGGTAAAAAGAAATGAAAATATTGCAAAATTACAGGCAGGATATCTGTTTCCTGAAATTGGGAGACGTAAAAAGGCGCTTTTAGAAAAAGAGCCGGATATTAAATTAATTAGTCTAGGGATTGGAAATACTACCGAACCTCTCAGTACACATATTATAGAAGGTCTTCAACAAGAGGTAGCGAAACTTGGTACACCTGAAGGATACACAGGATATGATGATGATGCACAAGCGCAAGAGTTTTTAGATACATTAAAAACCGAAATTTCAAAGAATTGGTACAACGATATTATCAGTCCTGATGAGATTACTGTCTCAGATGGATCAAAACCCGACTGTGGAAGATTACTTCTTTTATTTGGCAGCAATGTGTCAGTTGCGGTTCAGGATCCAGCTTATCCAGTTTATGTAGATGGGTCGGTAATGATTGGTGCAACTGGTGAATATAATTCTGACACCGAAGAATTTGATGGTATAGAATATATGAGGTGTACCTCTGAGAATGCCTTTTTTCCTGATCTATCAAAAGTAAAAAGAACAGATTTAATCTATTTTTGCTCACCAAACAATCCTACAGGTGCTGTTGCAACAAAAGAGCAACTGAAAAATCTCGTTGATTTTGCAAAAAAGAATAATTCAATAATTATTTTTGATGCAGCATATTCTGAATTTATTAAAGAGAAAAACTTACCAAGATCAATTCTTGAGATTGAAGGTGCCAGGGAGTGTGCTATTGAGGTCAGTTCCTTGTCAAAGCCTGCAGGATTTACTGGTGTTAGGCTTGGTTGGACAATTGTTCCAAAAGAGCTAAAATTTGATGATGGAGAAAGTGTGGGTAAAGACTGGCAAAGAGTGATGGGTACATTATTTAATGGTTCATCAAACATTGCTCAGCACGGAGCGATTGCAGCTCTGTCAGATGCTGGACTATCTGAAGTGAAAGAGAAGGTGAATTATTATTTGGAGAACGCTAAGATAATCAAAGATGGATTAGAGGGGTTGGGTATAAAAACTTTTGGAGGAATTAACTCTCCTTATATTTGGGCAGCATTTCCCGGTAAAAAGTCATGGGATGTTTTTGAAGAGATCCTAACGAAAGCACATGTTGTCACAACACCCGGAGCAGGGTTTGGTAAGGCTGGGGAAGGATTTGTTAGATTTTCAGCATTTGGTAAAACCAGTGAAATAAAAGAAGCGGTTAAAAGATTAAAAGAAAAATTTAAGACATTTTAGTACCCAACCTGGCCAATCCAGAACAGCATCAAAAAGGGGTTGAATATCTTAAGCAAAGCTGTATATCTCTCACATATACTCCTTCCTGTGCTGTCTGGTTGTAATCTGATCCATATTTTTTGTGTAGAGTAAACGTTCTCGCCGAACAATCCGCCAGGTAAAAGGTTGTTCCTACGTTCTGCAAATTACAACTAATGAAAAAGCGACTATTCAGTGGAATCCAACCAAGCGGAGATGTGCACATTGGTAATTATCTTGGTGCCATCAGGAATTGGATCAACCTTATTGATGAGTATGATTGTATCTTTTCAATAGTAGATTACCACGCCATAACGGTTGACTATGATCCCAGCCAGATGCAAAAGAGAATCATAAATGCAGCTGCTGTTAACATTGGAGCCGGTTTGGATCCAGAACGCTGTATCCTGTTTGTACAATCTCGCGTCCCGGAACATGCAGAGTTGACGTGGATACTTAATACTCTTACACCGATGGGACTCCTTGAGAGGATGACTCAGTACAAGGATAAGGCAAGGCAGAATGAAAAAAATGTGAATGTCGGTCTCTTCGATTATCCCGTACTGCAAACTGCAGATATTCTTCTTTATAAAGGTTGTGTAGTGCCGATAGGTGAGGACCAGCTTCAGCATATTGAACTTTCTCGTGAGATAGCCAGAAAATTTAATATGAGATACGGTGAGTTGTTTCCCGAACCGCAACATCTCCTTTCCGATGCCCCCAGAATCATGGGGTTGGATGGAAAATCCAAGATGAGTAAGAGTATGGACAATTATATCTCTCTTATCGAAGAGCCAGGCACAATCTGGAAAAAGTTGTCCAGGGCTACGACTGATGAAAACAGAAAACGAAGAGATGATCCTGGCAATCCGGACATTTGCAATCTCTTTACCCTGCACAAATACTTTTCCAATGATTCGGAAATTGCGAGAGTCGATAAGGAGTGTAGAAGCGCAGGAATAGGATGTATTGATTGTAAGAAGATTCTATCAGACAATATGATCAAAACGCTTGAACCGATAAGGGAAAAAAGTCTCTCCTTGATGGAGAAACCTGATTATATCTTAGACATATTGAATGAAGGTTCTAGGAAGTGCCAAGGGATTGCCGAAGAGACCATGGGAGAGGTACGATCTTTGATGGGATTGAGGTAGAGAGCTTGCAACTGATTTTAATTTCATTATCCGTCAATTAATTGTTCCAGACAGATTCTATATAGTGTAGGATTCTCTTTGTTATCGATAGTACCTTATTCATCTAGTTGCTCCTTTAACAAAAGTTTATTAAATGTAAGCTCGTTTCTTTTTGCTTTTGCTCACCTATAAGTGATTTTTTTAAATAGTTTTTCTGATTGATAAACATCGTCTAGCTTGTTTCATACTTCAGCTTCCCAAATAGAGACAATCCGATCATTCCAAGAGGTACGCATCGACCTCAATTTACTGAAAATGAGATAATGGGCACATAACACAAATCAAATACCAAAGAGTGGAAGATAAAACCAAATCTTGTAAGTTCTTATCATTAATACCAGTATGATCATGATGCGTATCGGTAAACGATAATCATAAGAGTTAAGAAATAACTTTTTGTAACAAAATGAGATTACTCTTCTCATAATTTGACACCGATAGAGTTTGCCACAAGGGTTAGGATCATTCAGTACGCTCTTTTGATCACAGCTGTTTTTCAATAGAGCAGAGAAACAGGCAAACCCACACACTCCTCAAAAATGTTCCACATGTTTTAAAACCGTGATAAGAAATGTGGGTATGAGTGGAGTGGTATTTCTTTGAGCGACACCTCAACTCTTTTGGGTGCAAACTCTAAATGCTATGTTTACAATGGGTTGTGTGAGTCCGTATTATAGGAAATTGGAGAAAATTTTAGTTTGCAATAATACTGTAAATATGTAAAATAGTATCTCCTGGTGCTCTTATCTGTAGCATCTTACGATAAGAACGGTAGGTCGAATAACAGTAACTTCCGTTTGAATATTAATTGAATAAATGTCGTATCTTTGAAAAACACTTTATTTCTAAATTTTTTACACGATATTGGGAAAATAAAATGCTACAAAATAAGATCAATATACTTATCATTGATGATGAAAAAGATGTGTGTGAATCGTTAAAAAAACTTCTTTCACAAAGTGGTTATAACGTCAATATCATAACAAAACCAAAACGAACACTTCAGGAGTTAAAGAAAAAAAACTACCACCTTATTATCCTTGACCTTAAGATGCCTGAGATAAAAGGGGAGAACCTGTTAAGTGAAATTAGAAAAATTAATTCTGATATTTTGGTCATCATCTTAACCGCCTATCCTTCATTAGATTCAGCAGTTAAAACACTCAAGGATGATGCCTTTGATTACATCAAGAAGCCATTTAAGATAAATGAACTTCGAGAGGTAGTAAGAAAAGCTTTGAGATCAAAGATGTTACTTTTGGAGCCTGAGGAGGAGTTGAATCTGAAAATAGGAGGAAAGCTAAGAGAGTTAAGAAAAGAGAGAAAGCTTACTTTGAAACAGCTTGCAGAAAGAGCGGGGATATCTGTGAGTCTTATTTCACAGATAGAACGTGCAGAAAGTGCTGCTTCTATCTCAACGTTAAATAAGATTGTAAGCATTCTGAATATTAGATTGGGGGAACTTTTTAAGGAAATGTAGGGGAGAACTTGAGTGCTAGAAGGCCCTCTGTCTACTCTATGTGACTATCTCTATCACTCTTATAGGAAAGGCAACGTATACTCATCTGGTAATGATTTTTGGATAAAATCCGGTATAAAATTGAGCGAGTATAACCGCAACCACGATTTGGTTTCCAGTAAAACTGAAAACCAAATCGTGATAGGTATATATACGTTTTGTTTGAGGCTTCTCGATGGGTTTGGAGCAGAATCTGGATTTTTCTATTATGATCTATGGTGCAAAGTTCCAACCTCAGGTTTTTTATATCCGTGTCGACTCTGTTCCATGCATATGATGTAAGGTAAAGTACAACCAATGGAAAGTGATCGTATAATTATTGCTGAAAGTGGGCAAGATTCTTCGGACGGTTTGAAACAGTCCTTGCTGAACTTAGGATGCGTTGTTTCTGCTGTTGTTCCATTAGGGGACTCTCTGCTTCATGAGGTTAAGAAGTACAGACCCGATTTAGTGATAGTGGATATCGGTTTGTGGAGTAATAAAGGAGGGGTGGAGATTGCCTGCCAAATAGAGAACCAGTTCGACATTCCGATTCTCTTTCTCATAAGCCAAGCTAAGGATGCTATACCACCGAGAGTAATAAACTCACCTTTGTTCGGATATCGCTGCAAACCGGTCAATGAAGAATCCCTTCGGATTTCAGTCCAGACGCTCTTTACCATACGGGAGATGGGCCGGAAATTGGCGGAGACCGAGGCTTCTCTTTTTGCAAAGGACTCATACCTGCAACTCCTTCAAATTACATCATCTTTTAATCATGAGGAGATAGTGATAACAGATGTATTTCAGCAGGTAATGGATGAAATATGTCAAACTTTTGGATGGCAAGTAGGGCAAACTTTTTTTGTAACGAAAGATTCTTTTCCGGTATTGAGATCTGGAATAGTGTGGACTCTCCAAGACGAAAAAAGATTCAAGAAATTTTGCTCTCTTACAAAAGAGATGGATTTTGCTCACGGAACTGGACTTCCGGGTAGGGTACTTGCTTTTAGAAAACCTCAATGGGTAATCGATGTCACGAAGGATAGAAACTTTATCAGGGCAAATATAGCGAAAGAGTTACTCTTAAAGAGTGCCATGGCATTTCCTGTCAAAGTTGGTTCTAAGGTAGTTGCTGTCCTGGAATTTCTTTCAACAGATAAGAAGGGGCAGGATTCTCAGTTCATGAAAGTGGTAGATACTTTAGGAATTCAGCTTGGTTGGATTGTTGAAGGGAAAGAGAACCGCAGTGAGTTAGAAAAATTTAAATTCTTCAGCGATAACTCAAATGATATTCATCTCTTATTTGATAGAGAGTTAAGATTTTTGTATGCAAACAAGATTGCCTGTGAAAAGTTGGGGTATTTAGAAAGTGAGCTTTTGGAGCTGTCGGTTCCCGACATAGATGATCTGTTTGAAAGTAAAAACTATAGTGAGGTTTTTCACGAGAGAAAAGAGAAGAGAGTCCTCATTTTTGAAACGAGAAACAAACGGGAGGATGGGACCATTTTCCCTTGCGAAGTTACACTTAAGAGCATCTTTTTGGATGGGCAACCTTATGCCTTTGCAGTTTTGAAGGATTTAACGGAAAGCAAGCAGCTGGAGGAAGCTCTATTGAGGTCAGAAAAGACCAGGACATTGGGTGTCATATCCTCTGGGGTTGCACACATGTTTAACAATATCCTCACAATTATATCGAGTAATGCACAACTGCTTGAGGAAAAATATAGATTCGATAAAGAGTTAAGCAAACCACTGCGAACTATTTGTCGTGTAGTTGAAGAAGGTGCGGTAATAGTCGATCGGATGTATGAATTTGCTAATGTCGAAGACGAGACGTCCGGCTATAAAAATGTGGATATGGGAGAGTTGTTAAAGCAGACAATTGAGTATACAAAACCCAGATGGAAAGAGATTGCACAGGCAAGAGGAGTGACCTATCGAATTAACCAGCTCGCTATACAGAAAGTGCCTGCTGTATGGGGCGATACAACAGAATTGAGAGAGGTATTGGTAAATATAATCAATAACGCTCTGGATGCAATGCCTGATGGTGGTACACTCTCCTTTCGTGCTTGGAGTGAAAACGACAGAGTATGTACGAGTATATCGGATACCGGTATGGGTATGTCGCAAGATGATTCAAAGAAGCTTTTTGACTCTTTTTTTACCACTAAGAGGTTTGAAGGGACAGGATTGGGTATGGCTATTTCCTCCAGCATTATTAGTAAACATGGTGGTACGATTGATGTGGAAAGTGAGAGGGGGAGAGGCTGCACTATCGTTATCAATTTACCGATAGCCGAAAAGATTAGTCCATCAGGATCTCCAGTTTTGTTGGCAGATAAGATAAATGTTAAAGAAATTAATATTCTGGTAATAGATGATGAAAAGGACATATGTGAATCATTAAGTGATTTTTTTGCCCTGGAGGGATTCCATGTCAAGAGTGTGAGAAGTGGTAGAGATGCAGCTGAGTTGATAAAAAACAACGGTTTTGATCTACTCATTTGTGACCTAGTTATGCCAAACATTAATGGGAAAGAGTTAATAAAGATGTTGGACACGGTTCCGGTTGAGAAAAGACCAAAGGTGGGACTGATGACTGGTTGGAAGTATGGGTTGGAGGATGCAAAGGAGGAGGGTTTGAATGTTGATTTTGTTATCAATAAACCTTTTGATTTTTCAAAATTGAGAAAAGACTTGAATGCCGTCTTAGGGGCAGGATAGAAGTATAGTAAAATCTGGGTTTTTAACTGCTCATCCTTGGCAAGGAGCGTTTACCCATTGCAAATTGATTTTCGGTTTTCGGAACCTGATTTCACATGAACTTTACATTTTTCTCAATTACAAAATCCTCGACTTAGCAATACTCATCCTCTGGTTTTGTTCAATCGAAAAATCAAAATTTAAAGCAAACTCCTACCCTGAAATTCCAGAAATCAATTTGTAATGGGTATATGTTCTTGTGTTACAAATATCGGTAAATTATCAAAAAAGGATGGTGGCACGGGGGTGTTATCATCCCATTTTTCACGTTTTGCAGTTTCAGCTAAAAGATGATACTCTGTCCAGAGATAATTAATGAGTTCTCTGGGATTTGCATTAGAAAAGAGATCAGCGGCTTTAACAGCGGCCTTAGCTGCCTTGGCACCGGCATCGGCGGTTGCCTTTTTAGTTGTCATTGCGGCGGCCTTGGAGGCATAGAGGGCTGCCATGGCTGCGTCCATGCCTGCACAGTCTTCATAGATGGCATAGATGTTAGCATAGTTGGCATAGTCGGTATAGAAGGCGTGATTGGTAGTAGCCATGGCGGCAGCATTTTCTGCTATTGAAATGTCCCTTTTTACAGAAAAAATTTACTTTTTGTCCTTAACGACCATTAGGAAGATACCCTGTACAGACCTAGCGCATCTTGCTGCGAATGCAACCCTAGCCCAACGAGATATTTTTTTTATGTCATTTATATCAGGTGTTCTTTTTTTAGACATTAGTGCCTTCTCATGGGTGATTTACTCATTTATCACTACTTAAAGTTCTCATAGCTAGAAAAAATAACTCTTCTACAAAAGACTGTCAGAACTGCTTTGGTTTTTATTATGCAGTATGTTTAAAATATTTTCTAAATCACTGTTATGTGATCTGATCTGATCGTTAACAAAAGTTCCGAAGTTCTGTAAATGAGATAATACAACCGTCTCCGGTTCGCCATTCATTAACTTACGTACCATTTCTCTAAACTTTTTGGCTGTTGTAGTGTTTAATTTGGAAAGATTTTTTAATCTTTCTGCCTTAGCAAGGAGTAGATTTTTGTGATGGCTTCCTTTTGTACATTGTTTATAACTCGACACTATTATAGAGTCGATGCATTTTTGAATGTTCCTGTTACAAGAATCGAAAGTTTCTGCGGCATTCAAAAGTAACGTTATGAATTCCTTACTGTTGCCTAAATTGTTATCTGTGTTTAAATTATCCATACTTTAAAACCTTTCTTTATAAAAAAGAAGGGGTACAAGGCTGACAGTAGGAAATTTTAACCTAGTACCCCTTTTGTGACCCGAATTTGCTTTCGACTTACAGGACGTGCTCCTGCACGACAAGGCAGTCCACAACAAAAAAGTGTACAAATTCCGAGCCAGCTTAGATCTTCATTGTTTTTCAGTAATTTTCCAAGCCTAAGAAATTGTTTGAAATGTAAAGAGAATAGAGTAGTCTCTGCTCACTAATTCGATTAAACTACTATACATGATATACCGGTCAAATTCAGCCTGCCATCTTTTCGACTATTTCCAACTCTTCAGATGATAATACTTTGTTGCGGACAAATGTCAGAAATTTACCTTCATCGACTTATTTCTGGGTTATTACCGCTTCCATTTTAACATAGATTGAAACGAATTGTATTATAATTGCAAATTATCAAGTATCGTTTATTTTATCTGATAATGAATAAAAAAAGATTAATCCAAAAATATTAATGGATGATTTAAGCCGCTAAGAAATTTAATAAATTGGTATGAAATAGCTTAATAAGTTTATAGAAATAAAAATAATAATTCTCTTATAAATAAAAATTGGCAATTACAATCCATAAGCAGCTTATTACTGCAAAATTTCAGCCAATTGTCAGTTTTGTTGCTTATTCTAAAAGAAATAACTTGTAACTACCTGTATTATAAAGCTAATATTTAAAACAATTTTAATATTAGTGTGTATTTTATGTTGTAATATTTATACAAGTGATATTTTTGTTTATTATCTCATCATTATTGCTATGAGTATAAATACTCAGGGAAGCTATAAATGGAAATTATCATCTCTTTTGTTCAAGGTGAGATGATAATGTTTGGGCTTTACGAAAGGCGGTTCATAACTAGTAATGGAAACGAAATTGAGTTGCAAAAGGTGTGGAAGTCATTATAGGGCTCATTAAAAAAGGATCAAAAGTTTTTAAGCTCTCATATTGCAACATTTGTCACCACCTCATAATCCGTGTGTCCAAGTTTCGAGTCCTTGTGGACCAATTTTTCTTTGTGATTGAACGAAAACTACCCATCTACTGTAACAATTTCATAATTCTCAAGTACCTTCTTATGTTTCGGTTACGCAATTGTTACGCGCTTAATACCTGGATAGTTTTGGTTTAACCATTGGGTTTCCATATAAGAATTACCTATGATTACCTCTAACCTGCATATCTTACGAGTGTTTTCTATAGCGAGCCATATGGCGATACGTTAATCGAAATCCAGTAATGGATCAACTGGTATATTGAATTGTATAATATGTTTCGATCAGCCGATTTGTTAATGTAACTATTAGCTCCCAAACTATAAGATTTGACAATATCCGCCTCCTCATCTGATCCTGAGAGAATGACTACCGGAATAAATTTTGTTCGACTGCTTTTACGTATTTGCCTCAATAATTCAAACCCACTCATTTGAGGCATCTTCAAATTTAGTATTATTAATTCTGGCATGATGTTAGTATGCTTTGCAACATAATCACCGGTACCGTGTAAATAATCGAGAGCTTCTCTCCCATTTTGTACTACGGTAGTATCATCTATTAACATTTGATCTTTGATTATTCGCATGAAAAAAACAACGCAATCGGGATTATCTTCAATGAGTAAAATTCTGTTCCCCAATTTTTGATTTCCTCCTGAGTCCTAAATGAAACGGTAAAATGAGAGGTTTCATCTTTCTCTACTTCACATTCAGGCCATATGTGACTACCGACACGGTTAATTTTTTTGTACGAAAGCAAGTCCAATACACTACTTTAAAATTCAGATGAAAGATCGTTCTCTTTCCATTCGGTATACTCCTACGAGCAGCTCCGGTATCTCCCATCAGTTTTAACGGGTTTCAGTCACTGTTCTTTTCTTCTCTTTACACATAGACCGTGGTTAGATTTGTTTCTTCCCAATCTCATCTTCTTCTACTCGTGGAGGCTACCGTTTTGCTTATTAAATCCTGAACGGCCATTGCTGGAATAGGTGGATCTGGCAGAAGAATCTTATTCATCCTATAAATGTTAATCTGCATGGAGTCTCGGATGGGTATTAAGCAAGCCTTGTGCCAGTTGAAAATTTTACGCGATAAATAATTAGACATATTATAAGTGCTTTTCATATAGTAGATTAACTGTACTCTAGATAGGGCTCATGAATGTTGCCCACACAATTTGATCAAATCTATTTGCGAAATGTTTTCGTTGTTATTAGGTGTCTTTAATGGCTGTCCAGGGTAATTCACCATGCTGTATTATTCCTCTATTCTATAATTAAACTATACTTTTGATGCGATTAAAGAGTAATCGCTCTTTTAAGCTTTTTAGCACTATTTCATTGAAAGTTATAAATACTGTAATTTAATAGAACGATATATACATTTTTATCTGAGTCATTGTCAAGTATAATTTGTAATAATTTTCCATAATTTGTAGTATTGTTACAAATAGTTGATTTGGAAGGGTTATGAAAACTTAACACAGGTTCGACAAACCAGCCACAAAAAAAGTAAATTATGCTTAAAATTGTCATAGTTCCTTTTTAATTGAGCAAATCAGCCCATAAATATCATTTGTAGTGGCTGAATTATATTTTTGTATTTCGTCCGGTATAATATTTGAGATAATTTGGTTGGAAATCATAACCAAATGAATTTTGACAATGATTCAAAGATGTAGTGCCAAAAATTTGAAAGCAAAAGATATAACATATTTAAATAATGAGAAATATGATTTTCACTTGACGAACGTGGGTTAATTCTTTGGAGTGATTGGCCTGTTGCACAAATCAGAACGTGATCTATTGGGTGTGGTTGATAATCCTATATACTACATGGAGAACGACTGGTTTTGGGTTTGTGCAACAGGCTCTGATATTACTTTTATTGGATTGTGATATGGTGTTAACCGTTTAAATTTTCTATCAGAAAGTGTGAAGAGTTTTCAATACGAAGAAAGTTCATCAGTACATATGTTTTATTATCCAAAATGAGATCTATTGTGGATCGTAAGTTTAAAAAGAGTTGTTCTCTATTTCAGATTCGTTTGGGTTCTCTCCTCTTTGTCCGGATTTAAACACATTACTTATTTCTCTTCTTAATTCTGATAATTGAAAAGGTTTCGTAAAAACCCGGTCTGCGTTTAACTCCTCACTCTTTACGTTTTTCATATTGTAATTATAGCCAGTGATTATGAACACTTTTGGTCTTTTTCTCATTGTATCCAGTGAGTATATTATATCCCTACCAGAAACGTTTGGCATGGTGAGATCGCAGAGTAATAGGTCAAAGTCCTCTTTACTGAGCAACGTGAGGGCCTCAGAGCCACTGTTCGTAATCTTAGTTTTGTGTCCATCCCTGGTAAAGAAATCACGTAAGAGCTCACACATCTCCTCTTCATCGTCTACCACCAGGACAGATAGAGTTTCTGTTTTATTGTTCTGGCTGGGTTTCGAAGCTACATCTAGAGGCGCAGTTTCGTTGGTTATTGGAAATTTCAGGGTAAATGTGGATCCTTTTCCTAACTCACTATCCAAAGTAATCATACCATTGTGTCTAGCGACTATGCCATAGGTCATACTCATACCCAAACCCGTACCTTTCGGTCTCTTCGTGGTGAAAAAAGGGTCAAATATCTTTCTTTGCACTTCTACTGACATCCCACTACCCGTGTCACGGATACTTATGCATACAGATTCACTATTTCTCCATGAGCGAAATGATAATATCCCTCCCTCGGGCATTGCATCGATAGCATTATTTACTATGTTTAAGAACACTTCTCTCAGTTCTGAAGGATTTCCCTGTATGATTTGGTTTTCCCGTAGCTCTTCCATGTCAATATGGTATGCTAATCCATTCGACTGGGCAATATTCTTCCATCTTGGCTCTGTATAATCAACCGTCTCTTTTATTACCTCTGCAAGATCAACGTTTACATATTCGGATGCATCTGCCTCTAAGTGGGTAAAGTCAAACATCCTCTTGACAATAGTAGCGCCATCATTCGCCACACGATAAATAGTACAAAGTGATTTCTTCAATTCTTCATTGCCTCGAACTAACTCAGAAGCTAATTCCGCTTTCCCGGAGATGATTCCAAGTATGTTGTTAAACTCGTGCGCAACCCCGGAAGCCATTGTGCCAATGGACTTCATTTTTTCTGAATGTAAGAGTGCCACTTCAGCTTGCTTCCTTTTCGTGATATCGGTGTATTGTTCAACCCTCCCTCCGCTATAGAAACCTGAAACAATTGGTTTACTCCAGTGCTCTAGCCACCTCTCTTTTCGGTTACTGTCGGGAAGTACATGGCAGACAAAATGCTCAATACAGGTATTCTCATCATATGTTTTTAACAAACGTTTCTTGAAATGTTCTCCATCTTGAATAAAGTGATGTATCTTGTCTCTGATAAGCGCTCTCTTATCACTCCCCACTACTTCATTTCGCTTCAAGCCAAAAAAGGATTCCATTGATTTGTTTATCCATATAATTCGGAATTCTGTGTCAAGAAGAAAGATTCCTACATTCGAAGTATCAAGGACATCATTTATTAAACTACGGTAACACTCTTCGCTATTTTGTAGAGTCTTTTCTATCTGCTTTTGTTGTGATATGTCACGTATTATGGTAGATAGATATTCAACTTTGCCGTCTGGTGATTTGTGTGACATGATCACCTGAGAAACAGGGATCTCCCCTTTGCAATTGTTGATAATTGCTGTTTCTCCTTCCCATACACCACTCTTTATAGCCGCAGGGATTCCTTCATCCATAATTTTCCGTAATGCCCACTCAGGATGTGCATCTTTAATTATTTTTCTGCTATTATTTTTCCAGCCAAGCATTTTTCTTCCGGAATTGTTCATATAGGTAATCTTGAAATCTACCGTTGCCGTACTCACAAGATCACTTGTCATCTCAAGTATCTTTGTGAGACGTAATAACTCAGCTGTCGTACGCTCGCGTTCGGTAAAGTCCCGTGCAATACCCAGTACACCAAAGATTTGTCCATCCTCGTTGCGCAAGGGGAACTTATGTGTGTCAAAAATTCGGATTTTGTTTTCAACGTAAACAGTATCTGATGGGTTGTGAATTACCTTACCCTTGAGCACCTGCAGATCATCATTCGGGGAGCCACCGATTCCCAACTTTAGATTTCCATGTATCAATGTATCATTCCATCCCAACTCAATATCGGTCTTCCCGATGATCTCCACAGGCTTCTTCTTAACGGTCTGTGCGAAAGATTCGTTACACATGATGGTACGTAGTTTCAAATCTTTTGCAAAGATGAGGTCCGGGGTGGAGTTTACAACATTGGATAGTAATGTTGCAATATTTATCTTTTCTTGCTCTGCCAACTTTCGTACTATCGCATATGATAGTAGATTTGCAACGGACTGGAGAAAGTTGATATCGTTTTTATTGTAGGTTATGTGCCTTTTTGTATGCGTACCTAAGACTCCCCATGGGCCATCCTGCCCATAAATAATTACGCTCATTCCACTAACCACAAAATGGTCATGTAAAAGTTTCGGACCTGAAAAACGTGCATCGGTCTTCAGGTTTTCTACGATTACGGGTTTGTTCGAATAGAGGGTGTAACCTGCCTGTGAATCAATCCCTGTGGGGACAACTGCATGACCAACTAAGCCTTCATTCCAGCCAACGCCGGTGCGTAGTAACATCGATTCTTTTTCTGGCAGCAGTTCAAGAATTTTGCAATATTCGTTATTGAGTGTTTCGGAAACACACTTAACCACCTCGTTCATTAGGTCTATCAGGTCTTTGCTTAACAGGGCTTTTTCCCCTAGATAAGAAAGTACTTCTTGTTGGCGATTGCGTGCTTTCAATGTCTCTTCTCTTTTTTTCCTATCGGTGATATCACTCAAGATAGTCATATAGCGGGGAGAATCTTCTCCCTTATCCTGTACGACCTCACATTCCAGGTGTACGTGAAACTGAGCGCCATTAGTTCTTACCATTCTCAATTCGCACGTTGTCCTCTCTTTTGTTTTATAAACCTTTTTGCGAAGGAGGTAGTAGATATCCTGATCCTCCCGCTCAATGAATTGTTCCAGGGATTTACTGATCAAACTCTTTCTCTCTATCCCGAGCAGTGAAGCGCATGTCAGATTTGCTTCCAGTATAATACTATCCTCACTTATGGTAAGATATCCTACAGGTGCAAAGTCATAGAACTTAGAAATTCTGTCTCTTGAGTCCTCAAACTCCTGTTGTGATTTCCTGAGCTCTTCGTTCTGCATGTCTAACTCAATCTGAAATTTCTGTAGCTCATGGGCCAGTTTGTGGACTTCAACCTCTGTGATTTTTTCTATATCTATTGTCTCAGGTTTAACTCTTCTCTTTACTTTCTGGTGGAGTTCAGATCCATCTGTATTTTTTGAATCTTCTCTTTTCATAGCGATATCCTCATACTCGGTGTGTATGGAAACGCACCAGGATAACTGAGATGTTTGGTTACTTACCCGACCTATTTTTCAAATTCAATCCTACCATGGATCAAGGAAGGATGTATGTTGATAATTACTTTTATGGTTTCAAGAGGTAAACGTTTTAGTTTGTAGTGAGAAAACGCTACAACTTTATTTTCAGAGGAGAAGCAATTTTATCTGGTTTAAAAAGCTCTTCTCCTCCTCGGTATTATTACAATGATTCCATTGTATCTCACCTGTTATTTTTTAGGTCTAGAATGTATCCCCATTAGCAACATTCATTGGTTCTTTAAGTTAATTGTGAAATGCATATAAAAATTGGCACATGAATTGTCTCATTTAAAAACTTCAACGAAGAAATGATCCAATCTCATATTCAGGCTATTTGCGAGTTTATTTATTGTTGATATAGATGCAGCCGTCTCAGCCCGTTCTATCTGTGCTACAAGGCTAAATGATATACCGGCTCTTTCGGCAAGTTGTTTCAGGGTGAAACTGTTTTTTTCTCTTAACTCTCTTAGTTTTATTCCTATTATTTTTTTCAACTCCTCTTCCTGGTCTATGAGTAACATCCTCGATCTCAAGGCATTCTTGATAGACTGTCTCATGTCTTCAATGTGATAAGGTTTCGTTATGTAGTCAAAGGCCTTGTTCTTAAATGTCTCAATAGCCGATTTAACGGTAGGGTAGGCTGTCGAAATAATCACGGATATTTCCGGTCTAATCTTTATGATCTCTTTTAACATATCCTCTCCACTGATATCCGGCATCTTAAGGTCAAGTATGACAACATGGTACTCTTTGCGTTTTAGTTCACTCAGTGCTTTGGTAGGATGTATCAGTGTTTTTACACTGTAACCGTCCTTTGAAAGGAGGTTTTTTAGAAATACACAGACATCTTTGTCATCATCGATTATGAGAATGTTTCTACTGTTATGATTCATTTTGACCTCTTGTCAGTTTAACTGGCAGGTAATTCGACCGTAAACGTAGTTCCCTGTCCCTCTTTACTTGTTACATGGATTGTACCATTATGGTGTTTGATAATTCCATAACTTATTGATAAACCAAGACCAGAATTATTACACGTTCCTTTCGTGGAAAATAGAGGCTCGAATATTTTGTCTATATTATCAGTTGAAATCCCACAACCGGAATCTTTAAAACTTACAAGAACCTTTTTACCATCACTTGATAATCGTGTTCCTATTGTTAAGATACCCTTTTTGTTAGCCATTGAGTCAAAGGCATTAAGCAGAATATTAAAAAAGGCCTGTTCTATCTGATCAGAAGACATTTTCACTAATGGTAAGTCTGATTGGTATATTCTTATTATCTTTATTCCGTGAGTGGCCATCTGTTTTTCCAGTAAAGAGATACTGGGTTCTAAAACGTCATTGATATTTCCATCGATTAGCTCAAAATCCATCTGTCGTGAAAAATGTAATAACCCATTTACGGTCTTTTTGATCCTTTCAGCTAGGTGATAGAGGCTCATATATTCTTTGTAGAGAGTTTCATCCTCACACTCTTCAATTAATAATTCTACTCTCCCCGCTAACACTGATAGTGGGTTATTAATCTCATGGGCGACGCCAGCAGCTATACGGCCAATGGATCCCAACCTATCTGCATGAAGTAATTGATGATATGATTCCTGTATCCGATTTATCAACTTGTTAAGCTCATTTGAGATCACACCCAGTTCATCATTGTATACGACAGATATTTTTTTCCACTGTCCCTCTGAAGAGATATTTTTTAAGGACTCAGTAACAGTGATTATGGGTTTCGCAACTGTTTTGGAGGCAAGTAATGATAGAAAAAAAACGAGAGCAAAAATGGGTGCTGTGATAATTATTACGACATTTCGGACTTTATTTATCGGAGCAAATGCCTCTTCTACACTCATCTCAGTAAATAATGCCCAGCCAGTTTCTTCTAACCATGCATAAGAGCGTACAACTGGAACATAATGGAAATTCTTATATATAATTATTCCTTCATTTCCAGAAAGACACTCTCGTGTACAATTATTGTTTAACATACGTCTGTGTAAATCACCCTTGTCGCATCTATAGTTTGTGATGATCACTTTGTCGCCACCGACAAGATAACTCTGACCTGTTTTTCCAAAACCATTTCTCTTTAAAAGGATTTTATTCAGTGCATGGATATCTATCCTGTTTGCTAATACACCTAAAATATCATGGGTAATTCTATCTTTTAATGGGGCAGCGATAGTTAAGAAATTTCGGTGTTTTTTTAATGACGGTCTTGAATTCTGAGAATCTCTATATTGCTGTAATACTGACAAGTGACATTTCTTTGATATATAAACGCTCTTTTTGCCCTCTTGAAAATAATCGCTGGCAGATACGTCTGAATCTCTCGACTCAATAATAGATGATGAAATTACCTTTCCATTGAGGTCAATAATGAGTGTTTCGATTATGTCAACATCCAATGGTGCTTTGTTATCTGATAAATGCTTGTTCAGTACGCTCTTCTGTTTTTCAATCTCATCATATGGTATTCGTTTTTTTACAATCTTTTTTACTACATCTCTTATAAAGCCATCTGTACTGAAATCAACTGTTCTCTCCCTCTTCTCTTTGAGAAACGTCTTGATATGCTCCTTCCTTGAATCATTTAAAGCACCAAATTGATCAAATACTCTTTTGGTCATCAAATGCGTACTATAAAAGTAAGATACCGCAGAAACAATGAAAAGAGGGATGAGAGATGTTATCAGGAACCAGTAAGTGAACTTTGATCTAATACTTTTAAAAAAGTGTTCCTTGTTAAATATCTTTACTTTTATTGCACTACTTTCATTCATCTCATCGCAAAATAACTATGAGGGGTAAAAACAATATTATAACATAAGACCAAAATTGTAGTGATTTTACAAAATAAATTTTTTGGACTATAATTGTTTAGTGTGAAATTAAAACACTTTTTACTGCTATGAAGTTAAATTGTTATCAATTAAGATATTAGAAAAGGCTAATACCCTTAATCTTGGTGAATAAAAGAAGTGAAATTGCTGGTCAAAATGATTGGAGTGAAAAAAATAATTCTTTACGCTACGGTATAATTTTTCTATTCACTATATTTGAAAGTATCTAAATCTGGAGTCCTCTCTATGGAGGTATTAAAAATTTTCAACGATTCCGCAGAGGAATCTATTCTCCAATCCTCTTCACCTTCTCTCCGCTTGTCAAAGTTAAACCAGACCAAGAGTTTCAATCGGGGAATTTCGTTAGCTTTTTGAAAGGCATCTTCTACCCACTCTGCCTTGCTCTGGGATAGTGATTCTGCACATCCAATTTCAGAGATCATGATGGGTTTGTCTTTTTGTAACCTGCTAACACGATCCAGCGGTTCTCTAAAAATGTCATTGAAGCTTTTCCATTTTACGTAAGGCCTCTTTGGATCTTCATCACCCCAATTGTAACCGTCAAGTCCAATCCAATCAACGTATTCGTCTCCCGGGTAATAGTTCTCGAACTTGTTCCACTCGGTATCAGGGAATGATTTCGCATTGGGAGCCCAAACCCATAGAGCATTATTGCATTCCTGATTTTTAAAGAGTTTGACGATGTGCTGCCATACAGCTTTATACTAGTGAGGAATTCCACACCAGGGAAACCAATTACCGTTCATTTCAAATCCAGGTCTGATAAATAGAGGTTTTCCCCATTTTTTACAATTTCGACACCATTCATCAAAATAAGGATCAAATTTGTTTTCTACAATGGCTTGCAAATAGTCAGTTTTTTGATCTTTCCCCCAGATCCACCACTCCCATGAAATCATAGGAATTGCACCAACACTATCAATGATGTTGAGATAAGAGATCGGAAAACCACGGTTATGGCTGATATCTCTAAAAAACATAATTACAGCGGGGGGGCTGGCAAGGATTGATAAGGTATTTTCAATTTCTTTTTTGAACTGTATCGGATTCCAGGCAATTTGATAAATTCCAAAAGATTTTTCAATGGTTTTGTAATGAATATCACTTAAAAATTGTTTTGATGGTTCTTGCTGATCCCCTCCAGTTGTTTCTTCAACGAAGAGTATACATATCAGGAAAACGAAAATGAATTTTTTTAAAAGTTTTAGAGGATTCATAAAAGTGGGCATCAATCTTTCAACCAAGGAAGATTGTCTCTTATTGATCGATTGTTTCCAATCTTCACTGAGAAGTTTTTTTGAGTCACACTCCAACTCCTTATTTATCATATATTTTGAATCCTCATGAAGTGTAATTATTCCTATTCATTTTTTCAATGTTGTTTATATCCCTTGTAGCAATATCTTTGATAAAATTAAAGTTTATTTTTCCCATAGTTTATAACTATAATCAGAGCGTTTCTTTGATGCAAAACAAAAATAGAGTGTCAAGTATTGAAAAACAGACTAAATCTCCTTTCCAAGGAAGAATGCTTTCCCGAGATACTTGCCGACACCGTAGTAGCTACGTGTTCCCGGGGAATAGAAGACAGGCTTTATCTTTTCTATATCAGGGCTATTACCATCCACAAGTACAGACTCCTCGGCCTTTACATCTACAATTTCACCAATAAATTGGGTGTGTATTCCCAATTCAATGGTCTGTAAAAGCTTGCATTCGATAATGAATGGGAACTCAGCGATATATGGGGCATCGACCAGGTTGCTTTTGGTCGGAGTGAGTTCCGTTTTGGAGAATTTGTCTACGTCTGTTCCCGATACAATTCCAAAATAGTCAGCTTCTCTCGTGTAGGATTCTGACGGTATGTTGATGGTAAACGCCTTTCGCTCAACAATATTTTTATAAGATTGTCTACTCTTTCTCAGTGAGATTGAGATACAGGGTGGTTTTGAACAACAGATTCCTCCCCACGCAACATTCATTGCATTTGCCTTATCGGAGGAGTCGTAGGTACCTACAATAAATGTGGGTGTTGGAAATGCGATGGTCTTTGCACCTAAAGATTTTTTCATAAATAAGTTCCTTAAATAGAGATACAAAAGAGTGTAAGTATTATTAAATATACTAAAACCGATTTGGTTTTCGGCTGTACTGGAAACCAAATCTTGGTTGCAGTTATCCCCGAACAAAAGAAGCCGAGGACATTACTTGCTCAATTTTATACCGGATTTTATCCGAAAAACATTATCAGATGAGTATAAGAGAGATCGGGGTCTAGGTGATCAGGAGATTTTCGTTATACTTCTTCCATGCGTCTAACAAAAGCGATTGGTTCTGTTGTATGGTGATTAACCAGGAGTTCATCCTTTCTGCATTTGTCCTATCTTTCCAGTGGTTAAAGAGGTGCGAAGCATTACCAAGCGGAATCCCTTTGTCAGCTGGGTGTATCTCAAGGGTAAAGGATAGGAGTTCAGTATCCAGGACTTTTACCGTCTCCCCAACTATGTCAGTGAGGCCGAAAGGACCAAACATTGGTTTCAGCCTTTTTCCCCCTCGGTATTCAAAGGGGATTGGTATCTCGCTGAGGAAACTGATGTGGTCTGAAACTCCAAAGGCGCTGAAGGTAGAAAGCGGGTGCCCATCGTGCAGATGGAGATGGAGAGGTTTTTTCAGATTCCCCAACTTCTGGATAACATTTAATACCGTAGGAAGCGCAGTATGTACCGCACTTTCAACATCCTCAATGACCTCTTTGAGAGATGTATCGTGGGGAGAAAGAGCACAGACGTCTTTTTCAGGATGGTGTAGGAGAAAGTCCTCCCGTGCCTGTCGCATACCTACATGACCTATATCAACACAGGCACTCACCTGTTTAAGATGGTGGATATGGGTAAAGAGATCAATAAAGAGGTTTGGTTCTAATCCCACAGCATATTCTATGAAGAGGAGTGGTCCCTCATGAAGTGCAGCTAATGCAGATTGGATCGTTTGCAGCGCTTCGATATAACCACTCAAACAATCAACTATTTCGTACTGATCGTGGATAACCAAACCGTAAATCCGTCCTGAATATTTTGAGGCAAAATCGAGGATCAATCTTCGGCTTTCCCTCTCTAGGATATTGATTTTGCGGGGTAGATGTACGACAACGGGGCATTCTGGTGACGGTACAAAGCCGAGTAGCCAATCAAGCTCACTGGGGGTATCGGCATAGAACTCAGTGCCTAGTCCCGATTCCCGAAAACGAATACTTGCCAGCTGTAAGAGAGTGTCATCTCCTTCAATCCTTTTTTGAAAGAGTGCCATAAAACGAGGATATACATTGTTATACATGGATAATTCAATCAACTAAGAGATATGAATAACTTAAATTACTAGACACCAAAAAAGTGTGTAGTTCGACGTATTATCAATGTCGCTTCAGGTAATACCAATATTAATTCATTATATCAAGTAAATTATATTATTTAACGAAAATATGTGCATAAGTTTTCAGGAGCATCGGGATGCCAAAACTGTCTATCCTGTTACTCTGTTAAAACAGATAGTTTAATTTTTTGATAGAAGCCCACAAGTTGAACGAAAACTATTTTGCAATGGGTAGTTTTCGTTCAACTTGTTATTCCCTGCTGAAAGCGGGATTGCACGAGGTATACATCATCTCCAACAATTGCACCCTCTATGTCCTGGGGCTTTCCGAAGTACTCCTCTACGAGCTGAGCTATGGCGGTCAGACGAGGTCCAACTATCTGATAGATGTTCGTGTTTGTGGTGAGAGGCACCCTCGAATAGTTGACCCTTTTATGACATACGCCAGCTGTGTTACGGGGGGCTATTGCAAAACCGAAATTAGCAAAGGCGAGCATCTGAACAGTATACGTCCTTTTGTTGCAGACCATTCGATAGGGTGTTCCCTTCATTGTACCGGAAGCCAGGGCCTCTCCCAGACCTACTGCAAGTTCAATGTAGACTTCATCCCGGTCTCCTGTTAAGGGGTTTACTGTATGTATGATAAACGAAAGATCTGGGGTTATCATTTTCTGGATGAGCAGTGCCATATGTACCCTATCGTGAGGTATTGAGTGCATCCTCATACTTGTTACCGCACGATTCGACCAAAGCGATGCCCAGACATTACGAATGGTGATATCGATAATCGCAAGTGGTACGTTAGCGATTGAGTCAAAGAGTCCGGCTCCAGCCATCACCAGTCCATCTTCACAGTTCGAGCTAGAGCGCACGATAACTCTCTCCCTCTCCGAAAACCTATTCTTAATGCCATTGAGGAGATCAGGATGGACCTTGAGCTTAGCTACTATTTTCTGGAGTTGTGTGGAGAGAGAGATGCAATCGGGTTGTAGTTTGTTCAATGTATCTATTAAGCTCTTGTATTCATGCTCTAGTGTTGGTGAGGTGCGGAGAGACTCCTCCATAACACCGAAGGGAATTACAAGGCTGGCCGGTGTTTTAAAGTCAGATCCATTCTGAGACGACAACTGATCAAGGAGCTTTGCCCCGTTTGCCTTTGCTCCTCCGTTTGAGCGGTTTACCTGGTCCATCGAGAGGAATCGCTGGTCATGGATTAGCTGAACTTCGGGGGGAAAGAATCGACCAGGTTTTGCCAAATTGCTTCGTCCTGTTTTGACACTGTTTATGGTTTCACACTGTACGTCTTGGACAGTAATTGTACAGTTGATGTTCTTTCGGTTAAAATACTCCAGTTCTCTAAAACTCGTTTGGTCATCACAGGTAGCAAATATTACCCCACCCTGGCGTGCCCTCACTCCGAGATGTGAGAGGTGCGGAAGCGGGTGTCCGAGGATAATTCCTGAGACATTTTTGGGGATGACCTCATCTCCCTCAGCCCTTTTTACAAGGAGTATGACACCTTCTCGATTATCGACTGTGGCATCATCCAGAGAGTCAACGGAAACGAGACGTCCCGTTGCATTACCTGTAACGATGGCATCCCAAGAAGAGAGACCAGTAGCTTTTCTGATCTCTTTTAGCAGGAGAGAGAGGAGTTTTGAGAACTGAAAAACGGGATTTCCCCGGATATCTCCCTCGCAAAAGAGCTTTATCGCCTGCTCCCTTACCCCGAGTCGCCTCCCCAATCCCTCCACTCTTGTATGGTATTGTCTCAATACCCGGTCGATATGCTTTTCACAGAGTCTTCTGCACCTCTCAAGGGTAGCCCTTAAGCGGAGCATCTCTATTTGAGTAGGATAAAAAGTGTGTTTCCAGAGAGTCAATTCCGATTGGATGATCTCGCACTCTTCTTTTGCACTATTGGTCATGCTGATGTTGATTACGGTCAATAGGAGTATCTCCAGGGTCGTATTCCAATCAATCTCTCCATCTCCTCCACTCTTTTCAAGTATCTGTATGGATTCGCTTAAGAGGAGAAAGAGGAAGTCTTCAAGTCCGATGTCCACTAATCTGAATTGTTGTGCTGCAGCGCCGGGAGCATCATCTGCGTTTCTGAGAAAAATGCCCCTTAATTCTGTGAGGAGGGCTAAGAGTGTTACATAGTGTTGTGATGACCTCTCCGTCTTACCCTTTACATCCAAAAACTCTTGAATGAGACCACGGGTTTTTGTCTCCTCCTTATTACTAATGGATGCAAGTATCTCTTCAAGAGTTGAGGCGTTGAAGAACTCTTTGAGCTCGTGGTGGAAAATCTTGAACTCCTCGACGAATGATGAGGAGTAATTTCCCCTTTCTGCGGTAATTCGTTCAAGGAGTGCGGCAGAGGTTGTAAGGTCTTCCGGGCCGGCACATCGATGAAGTTTGTTCTGTAACGTATGCTTAATCTCATCTTTGAGCTCTTTTGGTATATCATTCCTATGCGCGATATTACGGATCCGTGTTAGCGGTTCTGCACGGGTAAAGGCACTATTATATGAGGGGAGCCACGGATAAATTTTTCTCATAATGTACGTATTGTCCGGGGTGGTACAAGACTTCAAACTGTTCTCGATTTGCTGTGCTGCATTCGCATGGTGGTGTGGTCGGAAATGTCTACCGTCTTCACGACACGTAAGCTCTCCGGTTCCGAGAAAATGCAGATAGATGGATAGATAGATGAGTTGGTCGTTATCCGGTATTACGGTTGTACCCTGAAAAAGAGAGGCAACCCAGTTCAATCTCTCTCTCCAGCTTCGGTAACACCCATGAGCCTCAACAATGGTGTTAATGAAATCATCACCCCGTTCCTTCAGCCCTTTGGTTTGAGACTGTTGGGTTTTTTCACTCTCTGGTCTTTGATTCCACATCGGTACCGTTTCAGTCGTTGGATTAAGGGTGCGATTGTCGCTTGGTGAGGTAAAGTGGCACGAGTTGTTTGGAATTGTATCCCATATGCGGTACAGTCGTTCACGTGCCTGAGTAAGGAGAGAGGGTGGCTCAGGCCACTGCTCAAGGATGATAGAGCCGGTGAAATTCCTCTCCTTCAACCGTCTCATCAATCCATATACGCCTCTCTCGTCACCCTTTGATGGTCCGGTGAAGAGGGGGAGATGGCTG
Organism: Candidatus Scalinduaceae bacterium; assembly: GCA_965222815.1. Lineage (GTDB taxonomy): Bacteria > Planctomycetota > Brocadiia > Brocadiales > Scalinduaceae > SCAELEC01. The sequence continues at coordinate 1,462,654 of CBDCUS010000013.1, read as the reverse complement.
TCGCTGTCACCATAATTTTCGTGTAGGTGAACATGATTAAGAGGAACTGTAGGTTCCAGAAGGTCGATAAATCTCAAGTAATCGTTCCGGGTGGAGGCACACAGATTGGCATGGCCAAGGTCAAGGCACATTCCCACGTGTTGTGTTGGAGTATTTTTTAGATTATGGATAATACCGAACATCCTGTTGAAATCTTCCGGATCTGTTAATGGAGTGTTCTCTAAGGAGAGGTGGAGTTTTGCATCTGATGTTTCCCTGATAATGGGTATAATGGCATTCGCATAATTCTCGATCCCTTCATCAGTTGCAAGGTGGATGATGAATATGTAAGCACCTATATCTCTGGCGAATTCAATCTCTTTGTGTAGCGGTTCAAGGTCATGAGGTTTCAAAGGGTTAAGATGCCACGGCGCATGGAGTGAGAGGGCGATATCGTTTTTCATTGCCTCTCTCTTTATCTGTTGGCGCATCTCTCCGCTTATCTCTTTTTCGTCCCAACCTGCCCCCCACTCCTTCTTGTCCGGAAACCACTCAAAGGCATCGAAGCCGTTTTCCAGGGCGAACGCAAAGGGGAGAACAGGTGTTTGAGCTGAGAATGAGGTCTGGTTTCCTATTCTGATCTTTTTCATACTAAGTCCTTGAATAACGGATAATAAGGTTAGGCAGGGAGTAAAAATATTTAAACCAATTTAAGCAAAATTTACAATTTACGATTTAAATACAAAAAAATAAATCCAAAATCGTAATTTTTACCCGACGATTTTTCTGGCGGGCACACATCTAAAATCCCATTCAGAATCACTCGGATAAGGTAACACTTCATACCTGTGGACGTGTCTGCACGATATAGTATTTCCCCTTGGCGTAAGCACCCTCGATATCCTGAGGTGATCCGGTAACCTTTTCCACTGTCATACCAATTTCTGCAATAGAGTTCAGCATCTCTCGTCTGAACTCCTTGTCCCAAAGCAAGGGCTCATCTTCGTATCGAAGAGAGACCTTTTTGGGCTGGGGTAGCATTACGCTATCGTAAAGACCGGCACCTGCGTACCCTTCCAGGTCCTCACCGTTTGAGTCTGAGCGAAAGATGTAACCGTTTCCAAAGAGACCGACACCCTTGCTTGGATAGGTGAGCAGCTCTGGTTCGGATCTCCCTTCTCTCTTTGTAAAGCTGAGTGCCCTTCCGGGATAGTTGCTTACCAATGACTCTCCCAGTCCTAGGACCACTTCCGCGTAGAGTTCGTTACAATCATTGGTGAATGGATTGCGGGTGTGGATCACAAAGGCATACTCTGCTGCAACGACTTTTTGTACGAGAACGGAAACATCAAGGCTGTTATGGGGGATACCTCTTGATTTACGGCTCAGATATGCTCTTTCGTTCCACTTGGATGCCCAGACCCGCTTAATGCACAACCACGCTTCCTCCTGATCCTGAAGATCTGAACTGTGCACAACTCGAAGAAGCTCTGCAAACAACTCGTTCGGTGGTTCAAGTGTGAGCAGGGCTTTTCTGATCTCAGAAAGCCTCTTTTCCGGGTTCTCTTCGATCTTGCCGAGAAGTTTTTCATAAGTTTCTGCAACTTTTTTGTTTATGCTCAGAGAGAGTACTCTGTCAAAGACGCCAAAGGGTAGTGCGATGGAATCGGGAATCGTGATCCATTCTGGCAGTTCTCCCTGGAGGCGAACTAAATTGTTTGACTTACCACCAACCAACGAATCGTTGAATTGATTTGAATGGATTATATACGATGAAAAGGGAGGGATCGGTATCTCTCTGAATTTAACACCTCTTTGCGGCTCTTCACTCGTTGTTACCTTATCAACCTCTTCAAATTGGATATCACCGGATACCGTTACCGTAAGATTGAGAAGCTGCCCTCTGAGAGATTTCAGGCTCTTCATACACTCTTTATCGTAACAGGTGGCAAATAGCAGGTTCGAGTTTCTGGTGCGAACGGCGACATGGGAGACGAGATCAACGGTATCCGGTGTAATGATTGCACGTACACCAGGTGGTGGCTCTTCATCACCCATCACTTTATGGGCAACGACAACGGTGGGACGAGAAAAGCTTTTCCCCTGAATGGATCTTAAGGTGTCGACAACTTCCACTCTTCCGGACGCTTTACCGGGGCTTATGACCTGCCAATTTCCCAATTTTGCATACCTTCGCAGGATCGGTTCAAGATGGTGTACGAGCATCGAAAGGACGAAGGTAAGTCGACCCCGAATAATCTCTTCGCTAAAGAGGGGTATCATCCACGATTCAGCCTGAAAGGCAGTGCCCAGAGACTCTGCTTTTGGTTGAAACAGGTGGTAGTAGTGATCGCTAAAGGCACCAATAAACCTGCCGATCCGATCAAGAACGGACTTAGCATGAAGTGACCAATCTTGAGTGAAGCGCTGCATCTCCTTGAGTCTTTTCCAATGGAGATGGCAGGCTAAGAGTTCACTCTCTTCGGACGAGAGAGTGAGGTTTTCAAGTACCCAATAGATCAAATCTACCAGTTGATCATGGTCTACCTGTGGATGGATATCTCCTTCTAGGATAAGACGAAGGTTCTCTTCCAACGCTATATCGAGGTAGATCGCGTCTCGTAATTTTTCCTGGGTACTCCCTCCAGATAAGAGTTCGGCAAGTCCTCTTCTCACCATCGTAATCTTATTCACCTGATCGAGCAGTTGTCTCTTCTCTGCACATCCCTGATCCACAAGAGACCTCAAATTTTCTCTCATAGTGTCATCGAGTAGATTACTGCACGCATTGATTGCACTTTCGAGATCGGTGCCTGAATGTATCGACTTGAGAATCTTTAAATAGTTCTCAAAATCGTGTATCAGGCCCTCTTTGAGATCGTGAATAAAATCTGGTGGTGTCACTATGGGGCGTTCGAAACTCTCTAGCCTCTCTTTTGTGATACCCTTTTCCTTGAGGATATTATAAAAGAGAGAAAGATCCCCGTTGGTTCGGAGAAATTCCAGATACGCCTCACAGATAGCGACGTCATCGGGAGTGGTATTGTTGTGGAGTTTCTGATGCCACTCCTCCATGAAATGGTTTGAGACCTCCTTGATGTGATGCCGATGCATGATATTGAGTATCTCATCTCGTATCTTTTGTCCCTCTCCTCCCCGTCCGAGTGTGGAGAAGAGTAACCTGATTATGTCTCTGTTCTCACTCTTACTCCTATACAGATTGGCAAGCTGCAGGGTCAGTCGATCCTGGGAATGACTCAACTCCCTCGGTTGGGTATTGTAATTTCGCTGCCAATCAAGTTGTCTGAGAGCAGAGTAACGCAACCAGACGAAAAGGGTGGCATAGGATTCCCTCTCCTTGCTGCACTTCTCTAAAAGGTCATGGCAGAGGTTAAAACGGTGCATCAACGTCCACGAATGGTGTCCCGTTTCTGCCTGGATAATCTCTTCGGCAAGAGAGGAAGAGTCGGATGTATGAAAGCCTGCTCCCTCTTGCAACCTAGTATGGATAGGGAGGTAAAAATTCCTCCCCTTATCTTTTAACCAGCGGCCAGTTTGAGCCTCTTTTAAAACGAAGGTGACACCGAGGGGTGCAGTCTCTTCTTCGAATGGTACATTCAACCGGTTAAGACCATTATGGAAAACAAAGGATGTTTGGGCGGCACGGTTATCAATTATAGCTGTGTCAGTCGGTCGAACCGAAGCGGGAGGTAAGAGCCATTCAAATGGAGCGTTCACGGCTACACCCCAATGGAAGAGGAGTGGACCGGGTATGTCGGTCACCATATGTACCAGGAAACGGTTACCCTCCTTACTAACGGCCGCAGACAAAGAGCCTCTTTTGTACAGACCAAATGTTTTCTCCCATAAAATTTCCCTTTCCATAATCTCCTCTTGGAGGGAGTGAAGCGGTGAGTCAGGTTGCTTCTCAATCTGTCCCAGGTCTATGGAGTAGTTCTTGCCACCGTTATTGTCCCATTGGCCCGAATCGGGGTAGAAGAGGACAAACTGGATAGTCGAGATATCCGTTGTTTTGTCTAATCTAAGCACAATCTTGTTTTCACCTTTAACGGGGGAAAATGGAGTTTGCACTGCCGTTTGATCAAAGACTTTCGTGCTAGCAGGCCAGAGTAATTGGGGAGGTGTCTGCCATTGTGCACCAAGACTTCTGCTTACGCCCCAGTGCAAGAGGCAACGTTCACTGCTTTTCATAAGGAGAGAGACTTCAAGTCGGTCATCTGTCTCTTTCACCACTATGGTTACCCTCTTTCCCGTAGTTAGTTTCTTTACCTTGGTTTTCATAGTTACAATCAGTCAACGACGTTGCGTAGCAACTCAAAAGATCAGAAGAGCTTTTTTAGCATCTTCAATATCCTTTGGTCTACCGGTTGCTTCTTTGTTTTTTATTAAATCTTAAATGGACAATATATTGAGAGAAAGACCTTCTATTTCCGTTTTAATAGATCTTGTGATAGCTTCTTTGAATAATATCGGGCCAGAAATCTCTGTAATAATATCAATTCTGCAGGGAGCAACACCAATTTGAAATATAATTCCTTTTTCTCTAAAAGTATCTTCATTAATATCTCTAAGAGGAACACCGAATTCTACCAATGCATTGTAAAGGTTTAATGCATTATCTTTGCTTGGATTAACCCAAATGTCAATATCCAGGGTGCCTCGAGGATAGCCTTGAGCTGCTAAGGCATATGCACCAACCAAAATATAATTTACCTTATGTTTTTGTAAGATTTGTAACATTTCTTTGTAATCTTGATTGAGCATTTATCTTCCCTTTTGTCGAAATTGACCATAGCTCTTGCGTAATAACCCAAACCATTTCTATTCGATCTTTTACAGAGCTATCGACATATTCATCATTATCAATTTTCTTCATTTGTGATAATTTTGTAATACCTTTATTGAGTTTCATCTTGATCCTTTTTATTAGTGCTTGAACGGAAACACTGTTTAGCCAACCATAACGTTTTGATCAAGAGTTGAGCACTGGTAAAATAACGAATTTCGTAGATTTCAATGCATATGTTTTTTTTCTAAAGAGAGGAGTGAATTTTTCAATAATACATTCCAGGGTAATCCGAAATCAAATGATATAATACTTGTATGTTATTTTTCTAAGTTATTATGACGTTAAATCTTAAAGCAGTCAATGGGAAATTATACCCACAGCAAAAGGATTTTACGGTTTTAGAACCCTTTTTTTAATAGAAGTTTTCATTTGATCCCCCTTCACAAGGGAGACTTTACTAAGTTTAGGATCAAAACTTGCTAATCAAACGGTTAAGAGATGCCCAATGGATAGCAGAAGGGTTATCGGTGAACTCTGAATCCGTGAATTTTTACCGAGTATATTTTCCTGAAATCGCCCGATAAAAACATAGACTTGTAATAAGGATCGCTAGCTGTATAATTATTGATCATGAAAAAGTATCTGTGTGTGCATGGACATTTTTATCAACCCCCCAGAGAGAATCCCTCTCTTGAGAGCATAGATACCCAGGAGTCTGCTTACCCATACCATGACTGGAACGAGAGAATCAATCGGGAGTGTTATGCACCGAACGCTTTTACGAGGATTTTCGATGATGACGGGAAAATTACTCGCCTTGTGAATAATTATGAAAAAATAAGCTTTAATTTTGGCCCTACGCTCCTGAGCTGGATACAAAAGTACGCCCCCCATGTGTATCAATCCATATTAGAGGCAGATAAATTAAGCATAAACAGGTTTTCGGGTCATGGGAATGCAATTGCACAGGCGTATAATCATATGATAATGCCACTTGCAAACCGTCGGGACAAAATTACACAAGTGATCTGGGGTATCACTGATTTTAAAAAGAGGTTTGGGAGAGAAGCTGAAGGGATGTGGCTTCCGGAGACTGCGGTGGATGGAGAGACACTTGAGATTATGAGCGAGCAGGGTATCAAATTCACCATCCTTTCACCCCGGCAGGCAAAAAAGGTGAAACGCATAGGAGAGAGTAAATGGCGAGATGTGTCAGACGAATCGATAGATACCACGATGCCCTATCTCGTCAAATTTCCCACCGGGAGGGAGATGAATGTTTTTTTCTATAATGGCGGCATATCTCACAACATCGCCTTTGGAGAAATTCTCAAAAGCGGAGAAGAACTCGCCAGCAGCCTCCTTAAGGCATCAGACACTATTCAAGGACACTCCGGTATTATTCACGTTGCAACCGATGGTGAGACCTTTGGTCATCATCATAAATTTGGTGAGATGGCACTGGCCTACTGTTTACACCACATTGAGTCAAACAATCTTGCAGAGATAACCAACTACGGCAACTATCTTGAGGAATACCCACCAACTCATCAGGTTGAGATCTTTGATAACTCTTCGTGGAGTTGTGCCCATGGTATTGAACGATGGAGAGATGATTGCGGTTGCAATTCGGGTATGAACAGTGGGTGGTCTCAAAAGTGGAGGAGGCCCTTACGGAGCGCTATGGATTGGTTGAGGGACACCCTTGCTAATCTCTTTAGAGAAGAGGCCTCAAAGTATTTTAGGGATCCCTGGGCTGCAAGAAACGGCTATGCTGAGGTTATTCTTGATAGATCACCAGAGAAGAGAGGTGCATTTTTAGAAAGGCATGCGGTGAAAGCGCTTTCAAAGGAGGAGATGGTAAGGGCAATTAAGCTTCTTGAGATCCAGAGAAATGCCATGTTGATGTATACGAGTTGTGGATGGTTCTTTGATGAGACATCAGGGGTTGAGACGATCCAGATAATGCAGTACGCCTCCATGGCTATGCAGTACGCAGAGGAGCTACAAGGTGTGTCTCTTGAATCTGAGTATTTGAGACATCTGTATAAGACACCGAGCAACGTCTATAATAGCGCTGCCGAGGTGTATGGGACGTTTGTAACACCGGCAAAGAGCGACCTTTTCAGGGTGGGAGGTCAATACTCTATCTCTTCACTCTTTGAGGAGTATTCCGAAAAGGGAGAAATGTACTGTTACCTTGTTAAAAAAGAGCTGTGCGATACGATTGATGTTGGAAATCAGAGGCTCACCATGGGAAAGGCGACCATTACCTCCAATATTACGGGAGAGGAAAAAACTCTCTACTACGTTGCCTTATACCAGGGAGACCAAGATGTGACGGCAGGGGTAAAGGATAGTGTTGGAGACGACAGGTTTTTACGTATGCAGAAAAAGGTTAAGAGGTCTGTTGAGAGGGGTGATATCTCTGAAGTGAGAAGGCTTATACAGAAAGTGTTCTACGGACATCTCCATTCTCTGAGGGATCTTTGTACGGAAAAACAGGAGAATATTTTGAACCAGATAATCCAGGCAAAATGTGATGAAGTAGAATCATCTTATCGTCAGATATACGAAAACAGCGAGATCCTGGACCATTTTCACCACTTACGAAAACCGCTTCCAACCCCTTTTTTTACAGCAGCTGAATATATTATTAATGCAGACCTGAAAAAGGTATTTGAAGGAGATGCAGTGGATTGTAAGAGACTAAAAAGGCTGATAGATGAAGCGGAGAGTTGGGCCGTGGAGATTGAATCCTCTGGTCTCGGATTTGTTGCAAGTACATGGGTAAGTTCTTTGACGGAAGGGTTGAAGGATTGTTCTGAAGATATCCGGAAGCTTGAGAAGATGAACACTGTTCTTGACTTAATAGGGCCGTTGTCATTACCACTTGATTTATGGAAGGCTCAGAACAGATATCTCTCCATTAAGGATCAAGAGTTCAAGATAATGAAGGAGGATTCGGAGAGCGGGGATCAGATTGCAAGAAAGTGGCTGGAGCTATTTCTCACATTGGGATCTCATTTGAATATAAAGGAGTAAATGTGGATAGTCGAGGGAGTGGGATCCTCCTCCATATTACATCACTGCCATCCTCTTACGGTATCGGTGACCTGGGAGGGACTGCATATACATTTGTCGATTTTCTTGGGGAGACAGGGCAGAGCTACTGGCAGATACTGCCTTTAAACCTGACATGTATCCAGTATGGCAACTCTCCTTACAGCAGCTATTCAGCATTTGCCGGGAATCCACTCCTTATATCACTTGAGCAGATGGTTGAGCAGGGATTTCTTGCAGAGTCTGATATCATTGGGCACCCAGTCTTTCCTTGGAAAAAGGTGAATTACCAAAGGGTAACCAGGTATAAGTATAAGATTTTGGGGAGAGCATATGAAAGAGGCAGAGCGACGCTGTCAAAAGACCCTGAATTTCAGAGATTTTGCCGTGAAAACTCATATTGGCTCGATGATTATGTTCTCTTTATGGCCCTTAAAGGGTATTTTCAGGGAAGAGAATGGAGCGATTGGCCGGATGGTCTGAGGGACCGAAGGACAGAGACCATAGAGGAGTGGCAACATAAATTAAGGGAGCCGATCGTACGGGAGAGTTTCTTCCAGTACCTCTTTTTTAGTCAGTGGTATCTACTAAAAGAGTATTGTACGAAAAGAAATGTTCAGATTATAGGTGATGTGCCCATTTACGTAAATTACGACAGTTCTGATGTCTGGGCACATCAAGAGATTTTTCAGTTAGATAAAAAGAGGAGACCTCTCTTTGTAACGGGGGTGCCACCCGATTATTTTAGCTCAACCGGGCAGTTGTGGGGGCATCCGGTTTATGATTGGGGTGTCCTTAGGGATAGTTGCTATAAGTGGTGGATAAAACGTTTTGAGCACAATATACAATTATTCCATCTATTCAGGCTTGATCATTTCAGGGGGTTTGTAGGGTACTGGGAGATTCCGGCAGATGAAAAAAGTGCCATAAACGGACAATGGAAGAAAGCCCCAGCAAAAGACTTTTTCAGGACCCTCTTTAAACACTTTCCTCATCTCCCGATAATTGCTGAAGACCTTGGTGTTATTACGCCAGAGGTGAGAGAGGTCATCGACCTATTTGGTTTCCCGGGTATGAGGGTGCTCCTCTTTGCGTTTGGTGAAGATGATCCAATGAACCCTCATGTACCTCACAATTATAGAAGGAACTGCGTAGCATATACAGGTACTCATGATAACAACACGATCAAGGGGTGGTTTCATCGAGAGGCCAACGCTGAATGCAAAAAAAGGCTCTCCCGTTATGTAGGACATTACGTCTCAGAAAAGGGTATTCAGTGGGAACTGATACGCCTGACCATGGGGTCCATCGCAGACCTGGTGATCATTCCCATGCAGGACATCCTTGGGCTTGGTGAAGCTGCAAGGATGAATCTTCCTTCGACCCCAAACGGGAATTGGGAGTGGAGGTTTAAACAGGGACAACTCACCCCACCCCTCCAACAAAAGCTTGCTGAGATAACGAGAACATATGGGCGGGTGTAATTCACTTTCAGAAGACCGTTTTTTTCACAAACCATTAAAATCTGCCTCTCAACCATTTTAATATACTATAACCGAATTTGTTTTCGGTTTTGTCTGTATTTAATAAACCAATCGTTATATTGAAATTCAAACCAACTGATATAGATAGAGTCTACAGTTTGGGAAATGTTGCTAACGACAATTTGAGCAAACAGTTCAACATTATAGAGTTGTTTGCTCGTGTCATAGCAATATATTGCAGAGCTGAATCTCTCAACAAGTCGCATACCGTAACAGAAAAATAGGACGTAATCAATTTCGGAGATATATAATGTTCAAGACTCTTTATGGTAAGATAGTAATTGTTTTATCCGGTCTGCTTCTCTTTATAGGGATCTTATATATTTTACTCACCCTTTTTACTACCCGTCTGTATGTTCAGGAAGGAGCACAGCGATTAAACCATGATCTCGCTCCTTATCTGGTGTCCAGGATGACCTTTATTCAGGATGGACAAATCAATAAACAAGCATTAAAAGAGAGTTTTGATATGCTTATGAACATTAATCAAAATATTGAAGTGTATCTCCTTAATCCGAAAGGTAAGATACTCGCGTACTCAGCTCCTCCGGGAAAAGTAAAGAGGGGGTTCGTAACTCTGGGTCCGGTAAAAGATTTTCTTAATAATACCTCAAATTTACCAATATTAGGTGATGACCCAAGAAATCCCGATCTACAAAAGGTTTTTTCCGTTTCCCCAATTCCTGCTCATGGTCTTCTAGAGGGGTATCTTTATATCATCCTTGGAAGCGAGGAGTATGATCACATAGCCCAGATGCTTCAAAAGAACTATCTCCTCCGCTTGAGTACCGGAGTTGCTATAGCCGGTCTCATTTTTGTTTTTACAACAGGGCTTTTTCTATTTCGATATCTCACCAGAAGGCTCAGAAAATTGACCGTTGCAATGGAATCATTCAAACAAGGCGGTTTTCTCCAATCGATAACCGACGTCTATCCGGATCATAAAGGCAATGGCGATGAAATAGACCGTTTAGAGATGGTTTTTCAGGAGATGTCGCAGCGCATAATTGAGCAGATAGATAAATTAAAAGAGGCAGACGCACAGCGGCGTGAGTTGATTAGCCATGTATCACACGATCTGCGCACCCCGCTTACCTCGCTGCAAGGTTATCTTGAAACTTTACAAGTAAAAGGAGAAAAAACAATTCCGCAAGGCCTGTTAGAATATCTTGAAACTGCTTTGAACCATTCCAGAAGTTTGGGGAAACTGATTTCGGAACTATTTGATCTAGCTAAACTTGATTCCCATGATATTGATGTGCGAATGGAACCGTTTCATATAGGTGAATTGGCACAGGATATTGTCCAGAAATTTCAGCTAACTGCGGCAAGAAAGAGAATTACCCTACTAACAAAGATACCCGAAAACCTTCCATTTGTGTCTGGAGATGTAGGACTTATTGAAAGAGCTATCCAAAACCTGTTGGACAATGCACTGCATTGCACTAACGAAGAGGGCAGTATACAATTGCTCCTTGGTGAAAAGGGAGACTGTGTACATATACAGGTAGTGGATAATGGTTGCGGTATCCACCCAAAAGATATCCCATTAATATTTGACCGCTTTTACCGTACGAATCGAAATGATAGTGGATCGGGTCTTGGGCTTGCTATAACAAAAAGGATTGTAACGCTTCACGGTAGCCGGATTGATTTAAGAAGTGAGCTGCATGTGGGCTCATCCTTCTCTTTCGACCTGCCGGTCTTTAAATAGGTATGAACCCTAACTCGTGTTTGTGCGTAAGTGCTTACCAAAAATGGTAACAACGATATCCATGTCGTTGTTACCATTTTGAAAGAGTTGCGACTCTCTTCGTGAGCCGTATTGGCCAGGATGTATAAATTCGTTTATTAATAGGCAAGTGTAACAGTAACTTTTGCAACTGGTTCACCCCAGTTGTATGATGATTGTAAAAGGTCCCCTTCACCGTGGATACCTGCATGAGGGAAGACAAATCCTTCACCATCGGCCCCATTAAATCCTTCGCCAGAACCTCCACATTGTGGTCCAGGAATGTGGGCACACGATTCATCATTGACTTCTGTTCCAGCATCATAGGCCGTTAAATAGTATGTCTGACGGTGGGGTTTGAAGATTCTTTTTCCATTTAGGGCAACAAAGCCATCATTTGTGGGAAGAATCATAGAGGCGACACTGAGATATGAGTAGAATCGACCTTTAATTACGATGGTGACAGATTGGCCAGGTAAAACAGGAGATCCCGTTTGGACCACATCTATTAAATCGTGAGCTGATAAATAAGCTGCCAAACCATTGGTTTCACCACCTTCCGCTAACATCTCTAAAGCCTCACTAGCAGGTTCCGTTAAAGTGTAGATCCTCGCTCTCTCTTTTGTTGTGGCAAAAATTGGTGGTGTTAAGACGACATTTCCCGATAGGTTTGTAAATGTAACTTTAAAATTGCAATGATTTGCTTGCGCTTGAGTGGAATAAAACGCAAAGAGCAGTGTGAACACCGAAAAAAATGTGACTATTGACTTCATCAATATCCCTCCCATAAAAGTTTAAAAAGTATGAATTAATTTATTGAGGGTACTTTCAAGAAATCACAAAGTCATCACGACGTTATAAAATTTTCATCACTTTCGTGCTTCATCCCTTGATTCTCGGGATTTTTCATCTATAATGTATTTACATTTCATTTATGCTACCTTTCAGGGGGTCTCCATTGATTAAACGAGGAGTTATTCATTGTCACGAAAAACATTAGTTGTCGAAGACGATTGTGATATCTCTAATCTACTCAAAATTCATCTCAATGATATCAACTGCCAAGTCACGGTTGTTTATGATGGCAGTATGGGGTATCAAAAGGCACGCTCAACGGATTTTGATATGATCATCTTGGATATTGTACTTCCAGGTATGGATGGACTGGAGATTTGTAGACAGCTTCGTATGGATGGAAACAAGAGCCTGATCATTATGTTAACGTCAAAATCTTCAGAGATTGATCGTGTACTAGGGTTAGAGATTGGTGCTGATGATTATCTCTCCAAGCCCTTTAGTTTTCGAGAATTGCAGGCCCGAATTAAAGCGCACTTTCGACGTAAAGAGTTAGATACTTTACCTAACGACAGCCGACAACGCCATCACATTGAGTATGATAATTTAGTCATTGATTTAGCCAAACGAAAGGTACGATTAAATAATAATAATATCCAACTGACGGTTAAAGAGTATGATCTTCTTGTCCAGTTTGCGAAAAATCCCGGGCGTGTCTATTCCCGTGCACAGTTATTAGACTTGGTATGGGGGTACAATTTTCGAGGATACGAACATACCGTTAATTCTCACATCAATCGTTTACGAGCAAAAATCGAGAAGGACACCCATAAACCTCATTTCATTCAAACGGTATTTGGTGTAGGATATCGATTTATTGATCATGTTTGAAACAGTCACCCAAAATTTGGGTACGAGGAAAATATCAGCTTTGAAGAGGTATTCAGTGAATGGTTATGGCAGAGAAAAAGATTGTAGAGTGTGTGCCCAATTTTAGTGAAGGGAGAAATTGTGAAACGATCGATGCTATTGAGACATCAATCATTTCAACAGAGGGTGTTAAACTTCTTAACTGTGAATCTGATAGAGACTATAATAGGACAGTCATTACATTTGCAGGAGAGCCTTCGGGTGTGAAAGAGGCTGCATTTAAGGCTATATTAAAGGCTTCTGAACTCATTGATATGTCAATACAGAAGGGTGAACATCCAAGGATAGGAGCAACAGATGTATGCCCCATAATACCGGTATCGAACACAACTACGGATGAGTGTGTACAATTGGCAAATGAACTGGGAATGAAAGTTGGGGAAAAGCTTGGAATCCCCGTATATCTGTATGAGTCTGCTGCACGGTTGCCAGAGCGAAGAAACCTTGAAAATATCAGGAGGGGAGAATATGAAGGTCTCAGGAAGAGGATAGAGGAGTGGAGACCCGATTACGGCCCTACAGAATACGATGATAGAGTGAGGAAATTTGGTGCTACGGTAATAGGAGCACGGTTTTTCTTGATTGCCTATAATGTAAACCTCAAAACGAAGGATGTACGTATTGCTCACAAAATAGCACGACTGGTGAGAGAGTCAGGTTCATTGGTTAAAGATGAGACTGGCAAGGAGGTAAGATCCCCTGGAATACTAAGATATGTAAAGGCGATTGGAGTAGAACTTAAGGAGTATCATATTACACAGGTTTCAATCAATCTGACAAATTATCAGGAGACATCCATACATAAAACATTTGAGACGATAAAAAAGCTGGCTCGGGAACTTGGAACAGAAGCTACGGGAAGTGAAATCATAGGGCTTGTACCCAAAAAAGCCTTGATAGATGCGGGTGTTTTCTATACAGATACTCAGTTGGAGGGTGAGCAGATAGGGGCGGCGATTGAAAATCTCGGACTCAGTCAGTTAAATAGGTTTGAACCGGGAAAGAAGGTTATTGAGTATCTGTTGTAGAAAATTGGATATGTTATTGTTGGTAAAGAATTGGAAGATTTTTTATATTTTCATAAATTGTTTTAACGAGAAAGTCGGTAATGAACTTGTAAGCACAGGTTGTTAGCAAAGGGATGATTCTTATAGCAATAAGAACTACTTCCATGCTTCGTTTCAAAGGATGTGAATGTTGGTTAGGAGTTTATCGTTGCAATGCCCGTACCGCATCTTGTATATCATCCAGTTTGTGCAATGAATACGGTGTAATAGTTAAGCTTCCTGAATCAGTTAGTGAATATGGTATTATCGTATTACACCGATGATTTGACACAATGTACCGCCACATGCATCCTCCAAATACCATACCGTATGCTATGTGTTTATCAAACCTATATTTTATTGGATTAGTTATTAATCCATACATAACTGTTTTACTATTATCAACAACTGCACATGCAAATATAGGATATTTATCAGAAGGGCCAGGGGTTTTAGTCTTCAACATTTTTTTCAACTTATTCTCATGAGGCCCAAGTTTAACATGTGAAAAAGTTGATAGTGTAGATACGCTAGCACGAAATAGTATGCTCATATGAAAAAGCTTGAACGAAGGATAGTCAATACAATCAACTGTAATGTAATTGGAATCAAAATGATCTGGAAGCACTTTTCCCTCGAACCAAAATTTGTGAAAAGGTTGCTCATAATTAGTGTTCAAGAACTGTTCACAGTCAGCGCATAGGAGCTTTTCCCTAAGCCCCATTTGAAGAAATTCCCACTTTTTCCCCCCTTTTCCTGTAATACCAGCCATTCTACTCTTTGAATCATACAGTGGCTTATGTAAAAACTCAGGAATAATATGAGAATTTCTTAAAATGTTATTTTGTTCACACAACTGACAATTCATTTATATTCTTCTTATTTATGTGGACAATTTGATTCTTAGAACAACAAAGTTGACGTCTTGAATGTTAATTGTATGGATGAAATGGATTACATTGTTCTTGTTTCTTGTGCGTTAGCACATGCCCAAAATAGCGTTAAACAACGACATGGATGTCGTTGTAGCAATTTTGACAGAGTTGTGCAGGATGCACTAACTCATGAGTTTTATACTTTCTTCATCTCCCTCCAGTTTATACCGAGTACGTGTATGCGCTGCCTCATATTATTCTCTTTAATCCCAAACAGCTCGGCAATATCACTGGATGTGAGGGTCTTGTTTTTGTTTTTTTTAAGCCTCTCAATACAGCGTTCAAAGAACTCCTTTTGCCACTCTCTGGTGTGAGTTCGTACAAGAGTGTTCCATTTCTCTTCCCCATACCACTTTCCCTCAAATACTTCATTAACCTGTTCTTCAACATTAGGTGGATGTATATCAACTGGATCACCCTGTGGAATATCAAAAAAATTTGTTAACAAAATATTGGAGTCTCCAGCATTAATCATGGCAGAACTCACACGTTTCTCGAACTCTCTTATATTGCCGGGCCAGTCATATGAGGTGAGTAGATCCAGTACATCTTGCCGAAGGCAATCCCTTTCATCTTCTTTTGCTCCAAGGATTTTTTTTTGATGTTTACTATTGTATTTTTTTATAAAGTAGGCGAGCAGTTCGGGCAGATCAACTTTTCTCTTCCTTAGAGGGGGGAGATGAATCGTATAGTCGTTTAGGCGGTGAAAAAGATCATCTTTAAATTTGCCCAATTTTATCAACTCCTCAAAGTCCCTGTTTGTAGCAGAGATAATTCTTACATCAACCGCTATATCACTTTTTCCGCCCAATCTCCGAATAATTTTTTCGTCCACGACCTTTAAGAGCATTCTTTGTGCCTCGGGTGTCGCATCCCCTATTTCATCGATAAATACCGTTCCTCCCATCGCTTCCTCGAAAATCCCCACATGGAGGTTACCTGCTCCCGTAAATGCTCCTGGTTCATGGCCAAACAATGCGCTTATCAGCAAATTCTCGTCTGGAAAATCTGTACAGCTTCTCGCTATGAATTTCTTTTTGCTTCTTTCACTCTTCTCTTTTGTTGCACGGGCTATTACCCCCTTCCCCACACCGGTCTCACCGGTAATAAGTACCGTTGCGTTTGTTGGCGCAGCATTTAATATTTGTCTGCACACGTCCTTCATGAATTTGGTTTTTCCAACAACAAAATCAAATTCACTTTCAAAAGAGTCTCCTTCAGCCTTGTCGCGTGTTATGGCACGCCTAATCTTATCAGCAAAATCTTCATACGCTTCGTCCATACCGGAGGTTAATTGGCTCTTGGCGTAAGGAAATGCGCACCCCGGGTAGTCATCAAGCAGAAAATTCTCTTCAACAACGGTATTGGTAAGCATGATAACGGTAAGTTGTTTATGCTTACGTTTTATCTCTCTAAAGAGCTCTTTTCCCTTGTTCGCATCTCCAAAAAGCACATCCAGGAGAATCGCGTCGGGCTGGGTGGCGTTGATTGTTTGGAGAGCATTTTCGGCCTTCGATTCGCAAAAAACTTTAAAGTTATTATCTTGAAGTTCGGACTTTAAGAACTCGCACCAACTCAATTCATCATCAACGATCAGGATTCTCTGTGTCATTTTGTACGGCCTCCAGCTTTTCTATTATGTGTAGAAGGGCATCCGTAATCACTTTTCCGATACTTACCGATGCATCCTTGCCTTCTATGGAATATGTTGTTGCGTTATGGACAAGATCAAAGAGTGATTTATAATTTTTGTCCGCTATAATAAATGTATCATAGATATCCCTAGATATTTTGCAAGAGATACTCTCTATTGCATCTCTCTTCTTGCTATAAGCGGTCATCTCACGGTCAATTCGGTCTCTTCCTGATACCAGCAAAACTTCTCTCATCATAGACCACCTCTTTCTCTTTGAATTGTCGTCAGCATTCTTGAGACGATTTATGCAAGATTCAATTACCCCCTGGATATTCTGTAACCGGTGGTTCAGTTCTCTAAAAGCCATCTGTTTTTTGGGAAAAAGTCTTGTCAAGAGAAATTGTTTTTTTGTTCAAGTTAGTTGTGACAACATTTTATCCACATAGTTACTTGACCGGGCACAGGCCCCACAATCCGGGCAACTATCAGTAAAACAGTCAGGCGTATACAGTTGCTGGGAAGACTTGTCGTTTTCTTTTTTAAAAAACTGTTTTGCGACACCGCTGCTAATATGGTCCCATGGGAATATTTCATCTTCTCTCCTCTGTCTATATACGTAAAAGCCGGCATCTATACCGACCTCTTTAAAGGCGTTAGTCCAGGCGTGATAGTTAAAATGTTCATCCCATGCATCGAATTTGCACCCCTTTGACCACGCTTCCAAGATTACACTGCCCAACCTCCGATCACCACGTGCAAATACTCCCTCAAGGAAGCTCCTTTCAGGTTTGTTGAACTTTATTTTGATTTTTCTACCTCTTATCCTACTTTTGATCAGCTGTTTAATCTTGTTGATCCTTTCCAATTGAACCATCGGACCCCACTGAAATGGGGTATGTGCCTTGGGTACAAAGGGTGCTATCGTCACGTTTACGTCCCCATACACCCCTTTCACCTCTTTTCTCAGACTTGAAACTTTGTGGGCCAGCTCAACGATTGCTTCGATATCTTTATCAGTCTCCGTTGGAAGACCGACCATAAAGTATAACTTGACAAGTTTCCAACCCTCTTTAAATGCCTCTCTCACTCCATTAAAAAGATCTTCATCTGATATCTCTTTGTTAATGACCTTTCTCAGCCTAGTTGTGGCAGCTTCAGGGGCTAACGTCAAGCTTGATTTACGTACGGTATTGAGATAAGAGGGTAATTCGGTTAGCTGGTCTGATATTCTCAAAGAGGGAAATGATATGTTTACTCTGTTCTGGTTAAAGATCGTATCCATTCTTCTCATCAACTCTTTCAGATGGGGATAGTCGCTTATGGATAGTGCTCCAAGGGATATTTCATCATGGCCTGTATTCCGATAACACTCTTTAGAGAGTTTTACGATAGTGTCAACTGAACGGATTCTATTGGGTCGTTTTGTCATACCTGCCTGACAAAATCTGCATCCCTGCGTACAACCCCGCATCACCTCAATAGAAATACGATCATGAATTGTCTGCACGTATGGGACAATAGGATTTTTGGGAAAATAAGCGGTGTCAAGCTCTTTAACTCTCGCGGATTGTACGGTGGAGGGAATAGTGGCCTCATGTGGAACAATTTCTCTGATCACATCATCAGGTTCATACGTTACGTCATACAGGGAAGGGGCATAAAGATTGTCAAATTGTTTCACGAGAGAGAGAATTATTTCATCTCTCTTCAATCCGTTGGAGTGCTTTACGCTTTTAAAATGGTTGATAAAATGAGTGAACCTCTCTTCTCCCTCTCCGACAAAGAATATATCAATAAAATCAGCCATTGGTTCAGGATTTAAAGTCAAAGGGCCGCCAGCCATAATTAAAGGATCATCTTCAGATCTCTCCTGACTCCTCAATGGTATCTTTGCTAAATTGAGCATATTCAATACATTTGTATAAGACATCTCATACTGAATTGAGAAACCAACGATATCAAAGTTACGTAATGGGGTAAATGTTTCAAGGGAATAGAGAGGCACATCATGATTTCTTAATGCCTCTTCCATATCGGACCATGGTGCAAATACCCTTTCACACGCGGTATCATCACGTTCATTTAAAAGGCCGTATAAGATTTGAATACCGAGGTGGGACATTCCTATTGCATACGTATCCGGAAATGCCAGAGCGATTGTAACATCTACGCTCCTATGATCTTTGGTAATGGAGTTCCATTCCCCTCCTATGTATTGACCGGGGGTCTCAATACAAGGTAAGATATTCTCTTCGACAAATTTCCTTACGTTATTCATAAAATTCATCCCTTGCAAGGGCTACTCTTGTTCTCAATCGTACATTAAAGATAAAAGAGAGGGCAATAAAAGATGATAAAAGGGAAGAGCCCCCATAGCTAATAAACGGTAACGTTAAACCGGTAATTGGAGCAAAACCCATTGTCATGGCGATATTAACAAGTGTTTGGGTTGCAAACATAGCGGTAAAACCGGTTACAATTAACCTTCCATACGATTCTCTGGTTTTCAGGGCAATGCCGGTACTGCATGCGAAAAAGAGTATATAGAGAGCCAAAACAATACAGCTCCTGAAAAACCCCCACTCTTCAGCAATAACTGAAAAAATAAAGTCAGTATGCCCTTGAGGGAGAAAGTTAAGTTGACTTTGGATGCCATTCCCCCATCCGCTTCCGAATTTGCCGCCGGAACCAACGGCTATCAATGACTGGACCTTATGGTACCCCTCACCCAACTTGCTCACTTTGTCTGGCCAGAGAAAAGTAATTACTCTCGACTTTTGGTAATCTTTTAATATAAAATACCATAAAAAAGGTATCGAGGTTAAGCCTAAAATTATTATTGAGAGAAAATACCTGAGCTTTACCCCTGCGATATAAATTATTGAGAAGAAGATAGGCAACATTATGAGGCTTGTACCTAAATCAGGTTGTTTCATGATCAATACCATAGGGAAAATGGTTAGGATAAGGGGTATTATGAGATTGCGGAATTTGGAGACGTTTTCTTTAAACATCATGTATCTGGAAAGTGCCAGGACAAGTACTATTTTCATAAATTCTGAAGGTTGTAAAGATACTGGTCCTAGCGGAATCCACCTTTTTGCACCATATACTGTCTTTCCAAACAGCAAAACAAACACCAAACCAATGATGATTATTGAGTAAAAAACATACGAATACTTGGCAAGAGTAAAATAATCAATTAACAATAGGCTAAAGAAAATCCCCAGACCAATCGTAATCCAAATTATCTGTTTGTAGGCAAACTTCTCCGAAGCGGCACTCCAAACAAAGAAAAAGCTCAGTATTAAAAAGAAGCTGATTATTGAGAAGGTTACCCAATCAAATTTTTTTAATAGATCAATACGAAACATAGAGTTTTGGATCCATTAGGGAAGTTAACTGTTACCGTACGACAATTTCGATAAAAGTTTCAAGGCTAATGTACCTGCCGCATCTGCTCCATGACCGGATGTGTGTTCAACAATTACCGTAAAACAGTACTTTGGGTTCTCAAAGGGGGCATAACCGGAAAACCATGCATGGTTGTCACTCTTTCGAGCGGTTTCTGCAGTTCCTGTCTTACCAGCGACATCCAGTTCACCAAAACCTACACCCCTAGCGGTACCATCTGTTACTACTTTTCGTAGAGAGCGTCTTACATAGTCGAGAGTTTTTTCTGATACATTTAACCGTTCATTTTGTATGAGATCATTATTTAATACAATGTTATCTCGATCGTCAGTAATTTTTTTGACGATATGTGGTTTAATGTACCAACCTCCGTTTGCGATCATCGCCATCATCTTAGTAATTTGTATGGGTGTAGCCAACAGGGCACCTTGACCAATAGATAGATTCATAACCTCGTACATAGATGACGGTTTTGGCATGTTGCCTTTTTTCTCGTAGGGGAGTTCAATACCGGTTACCCTTCCAAAACCAAATGTATCAGCCCACTTACTGAGTGAGGCACCTCCTAACTTTTTCGCAATTTTAAAGAAACAGACGTTACATGAGTACTGTATTGCCTCTTCAAGATTTAAGAGTCCATGACCATACTGAGAGAAACAGCGAAATCTCGTGTTTCCTAACCTCAAAGATCCACGGCAGGTAAAGTGTGTATTTTCATCTACGCAATTCTCTTCCAAAGCGGCAATTGCCGTAACGACTTTAAATACAGAGCCTGGTGGCAATGCACTCTGGATGGGACGATTGAGAAAGGGGTTATTGGGGTTTTTGCTCATCTGCGAAAAATTTTGACGAAACGTATTGAGATCAAAGCGGGGGCCAGTAGCCATTGCGAGTACCTCCCCATTCCAGGGGTCCATTACAACAATTGATCCCCTTTTTTCCCCGAGGACTTTTTCTGCTATCCCTTGGATCTTGCTATCAATGGTGAGAAAAAGACTATTGCCCGATATTGCAGGACGCTCCAAGATGATTTTATTTACTTGAAGAGTGTCAAGAGTAATCTCTTCAAACCTCTCACCGGGTATTCCCATCAGGTTAGAATTGAATACTTTTTCTATCCCGTTCTTTCCTACTAAAGAGTCAGAGGTAAGCGCTTTATGTGCAAAATATTCTAATTCTGATTCTTTGAGTTCGCTGAGGGTGTCAAACCATCGTTTCTTAAAATTATATTCACTCAACTCCTTCTTGTCCAATTTACCAACATATCCAATGATATGCGGTGCCAAATCGTCTTTTGGATACCATCTCATCGGCTTTATGTCAACTTCTATTCCTTTTATCTGTGGTAATTCTACTTTGAGTCTTGCAATGTTTTTCCACTCGATGTTGGAAAATATTGCATGGGGAACCGTTTCCTCAAGGATATGTACTTTGCGTTTATTTCTCCTCTCCACCGCACTCTTGATCGTCTCGACCTTTTCCACGACCTGGAGGGTCTGTTTGAATATGTCACTACAGGGGATTTTTAACAGTTCGGCTATCCTGTTTACCCATTCTATGGTGTCTTGGTGACACTCCGAGCATAATGATGGAGAAATAGTAAGCCCCTTCATCTTAGATAGTTTTGGAAATATATTATTCTTAAGGCATATATATGCACTGTTAAGCTTCTTATATTCTACCGTAAGGTCAAAAGAGTGTTTATCGACTGCCAAAACATCACCGTTTCTATCATAGATTGTACCCCGTAGTGTATCAATGCCAACGGTCCTTATCCTCTTGCTGTCGGAAATACCGCTATACTTTCCACCTTCCATCATTTGTAGATAAAATAGCCGGGAAAGAATTACCACAAACAGAGCTACTATTATTCCAAAAAAAATATTAAAACGTTTTCTTGCCATTGTTCTGTTTCTCTCATGTTGAAAATTTCGAGGGAGAGTAGAGTTTATCCAACAACCAAAACATTAGAGGTACTATGAGTGCATTGTATACTGCTATCGTGGGACATTTCCATAACATTGTTAAAAAGTTTACGGATGGTAACGAGCAGAAAAGCATAATAAGTGAAATAAAATTGTATAGTATTGAGATGAGAAATGTAACCAAAATTTGGGTGAATAGATGTTTTCTGTAAATTTCATTCCTAATAATTGAGATGAGGTATCCTACAATTACAAACATAATGGTGTTTAAGCCAAAGAGATTACCCGAAAAGAGATCTTTTGCCAGACCGGTAGCCCAATTAACATGGAAAGAGCGCGTGAGGCTGAAATTTAATGAGAAATAGACGGTAAAAATTAAAAATAGATCAGGATGTATGCCATAGATGCTAAGTGAGAATAGGAGTGTTGTCTGTATCAGTGAAATACATAATAAAACGCTTATCACGGTTATCCATGGCATGTGGAGTACCTTTTATCTGATTTTGGGAAACCTACTCTGGTAAGTCGAGTCCTGATAACGTGTTTTGTATTACGAGTACATACTCAAGTTTCGAAAAATCTATCCTTGGTTTCAGGTGAACCTCTTTAAAGAGGTGCGCACCTTTATCTTTTACTGAAACAACATCGCCGATATAGAGAGATTTTGGAAAGATTCCTCCAATACCAGACGTGATCACTTTGTCTCCCTCTTGAACACTCGTATGTCTTGGTATATAGTTTACCCTGCACAACGTATTGCTCTCTCCCTTGACGATTCCCTGTATTCTCGATTTGAGAAATCGAGAGGGAACATTTGATGCAGGATCTGTTATCAGCATAACCCTGCTCGTTGAGATTCCGGTGGAAGTAATTCTGCCTACAAGGGCTGTTTCAAAGACTACAGTATCATTGACCGAGACCCCATGTTTTTTCCCGATATCTATTACAATGCTTTTTCTAAAATTTGATGTGTCATACCCGATGATGTTTGCTATGAACGGTTTTTCATCTTCACCCCAACCCTCTTGAAATTTGGAAAGAGTAACAAGTTTTTTGTTGAGTATATTTATGACATTTCGTTGCCTGATTATTTCATTCTGAAGGGTAAAAATTTTTTCTTGTAACAAATTGTGTTCATCGCTGGAACTGAATAGTGATAGAACTCTTTTTATACCGTTACTAGAAAAATTCTCCGTTCGAGAAATCATCTTTTGTATTGGCGCTAGAGGTGAAGCAATGGTAAGTTTGATACTCTGTGAAAGGTTATCAGGTATGGCAAAAAGCAGCAAGGATATTACGATAAACAGGTAAATTGAAAAACTGTTGTGCATTTTTTGGAGATTAGGACTCAAGTTCCTTATCCCACAAAACGTCTTTATATAAATCGACATATTCGAGAAGTATGCCTGTTCCTCTTGCAACGGCGGTTATAGGGTCTTCAGCTATCCTGACCGGAAGTCCGGTCTCTTCGGCAACTAATTTATCAAAACCCCGTATCATTACCCCTCCACCAACCATGACAAGACCTGTAGTCAATAAATCTGAAGCGAGTTCTGGAGAAGCCTTTTCCAGGGTCTTTTTTACAGCATCAAGAATGGATTCTATGGTCGAGTCCAGGGCTTCTCGGATCTCTTCCGATGTAATTGTTATGGAGCGTGGTAATCCAGCCACGGCATCACGTCCCCTCACTTCAACAGTTATCTCTTCTTCCAAGGGGTAAGCTGAACCGACCTCAATCTTAATATTTTCTGCCGTTCTAAGACCGATATCGAGACTATATGTTCGACGGATAAACTGAGCGATAGCGACATCCATATGGTCACCTGCAACCCTTAAACTTTGATGGGTAAAGATATCTCCTAACGATATAACAGCAACTTCAGTGGTACCTCCACCGATATCAACAATCATACTGGCAACTGGTTCACCTACAGGGAGGCCCGCACCAATCGCAGCAGCTTTCGGTTCAGAGATTAAGAAAACTTCTCTTGCACCTGCTCGTTCGGCAGAATTAACTACAGCACGTTTTTCTACAGCGGTAATCCCAGATGGAATTGCGATAACAACCCGAGGCCTGACACCCCATTTCCTTTTGTGCACCTTCAAGATAAAGTACTTCAACATAGCTTCGGTAATGTCAAAATCGGCAATTACACCGTTTTTCATTGGTCTTACTACAGAGATACTTCCCGGTGCCTTTTCCAACATCGCCTTGGCAGCTTGACCTACCGCGTTTCCGTTTAGCAGGATCTTGTTTGTTCCATTTTGTATAGCAACTACAGAGGGTTCAAACAAGACAATACCTTCATCAGGAATGCAAACTAACGTATTTGCTGTTCCCAAATCGATACCCATATCTGTAGAGGCTAACCCTAACAAGTAATCAATTGGGTGCATAATTTTGCATGCGTCCTAGCGGGTTTATGGATATAAGCTAAACTCTTACATAGCTTTACGCAGAAGATTATACGTCCGCCTCTTTAAAAGTCAAGTTAAAATTCTTCTTCCTTACGGTAATCAATACTAAGAGAATAGTTGTTGCCAGACAGGAAATGGCAAACAGATCACCATAGTTTGTATACCACGTATTTTCTCGTTGCTCATATTTTATCTTGTTACACAAGATACCATCCACCTCCTTGCTCTTACCCTCTTTACTGAGAAAATCGTATATCTCACCGTTTGGCGAAACAAATGAAGAGATACCCGTATTGGCAGCACGGGTAATGCTTATCCGATTTTCTATAGAGCGAAAAACCATAATAGAGAGGTGTTGATCCAATTCCGAACTATTACAAAACCAGGCATCATTTGTGACATTTACCATAAAATCGACACCATCTTGGCAGAACTTTCTCACTAAAGGGGCAATAGTGTCCTCATAGCAGACAATCACCCCGAATTGATAGACCTTTTGGTCCTTGAGAGTGTCGAGGGGAAAGATCGTTCTTCTCTTGCCACCGCTTAGGTTCACTTCATAGGGAACTAAATGGCTAAGAAAGGGGAAAATTTCCTCAAATGGTACAAACTCACCAAATGGTACCAGGTGTATTTTATCGTAGCGATCCAGATATTTCCCATCACGACCATAATAAAAGGCTGCGTTATAGTAAAAAGGGCGGTTTTCGTAAACATCAATCGCAGTACCTCCAACCAGCATGTGAACATTTTTTGCTTGTGCTGATTTTTGAACCGATTCCTTTGATAAAGAGTCAATTTTTCTGTCAAGAATCTGTGGATCGATATTAAGTATGCCTGGGACCATAGTCTCCGGCCAGACAACCATATCTATCTCTTCTTCGTTAACGCCTAAGGTCAAGTTTCTGTACTGTAACAAAATTTCTTCTTGTTGCTTCTCATCTGGATTGATCTTAATACTTTGAGCTATATTTCCTTGAACCAAGCAGACATTTGGCCCATCCTTGTACTGCCAATGATCATTGATGTGGCGGGAACCATACCCTATCGCAAGTAGGAGCATGATACCCGGTGTAAGAGTAACTGTCAGATAGAACGCTATTCCTCTTTTTTTAAAAGCAACTTCATCAATATAGAGGACAGATCTTCTTCTTATTAGCTGTTCCGCTATGTCAGCTAGTGCCGCATTGACCATGATAATAAGAAAGGAGATACCGTATACGCCCGTAATATCTGCAATTTGGATTAATGTGAGTTGCAGATATTGGCTATGGCCAATAAAAAACCATGGGAAACCGGCATGAGGTGATGATCGTATAAACTCAAAGGTAACCCAAACAAACGGAACGAGAAAACTATAAGGGAGTCTTAACTTTCTCTTCAGGTAATAAGAAATTATACCAAATGCGAGAAAATATGCGGCCAAATAGAGACTTAACAACATCCAGCCTAGGTAAGTAACGTACCGAAGCCATGAAAGATTAATGAAAAAAAACGAAACGCCGATTACATAGGAGAAAATCCACGTTTTGTATCCAGTTGAGAGTATCAAGAGCCAGGGCACAAAGGCAATCCAGACCAGGTAGCTGATACCTGGAGAGGGAAATGAGAGTGATAGGAGAGTGATTGTGAGAAAAGCGAACAAGATGTTTATGAAAAATGGACTTTTATTCAACCGATCTCTTCCTTTAACTTAATTCATCAATTACCATAACTTCTATCATATCGCCTATTCTCCATCTCTCAACCTCCTCACCAAGAATTATGAGACAATTTGCTTTGGTGGTTGAAAAGAGATCACCCGAACCGTGCCAATCGACAGGAGCAACCATCCACCTATTCTCCACGTATTTCAAGAGTGCTGGTCGATATTCACGACGTCTCTTCTTTACCGTGATGTTCCGTTCAAGTTTTGCATGGAATATTAGGTTATGATACGTTAGAAATCCCATCATCTTTTTTATGCACGGTCGCACAAAAAGCTCAAAGGTGACCATTGTAGATACGGGATTACCGGGTAGTGCAAAAATGACCTTCTCTCCTATCTTACCAAATACCGTCGGTTTTCCCGGTCGGAGGGCAACTTTCTCAAAAAATATTGTGATACCAAGATCTTTCAATACCTCACCAACAAGATCGTATTCCCCCATAGAGACCCCACCGGACAATATAAGGATATCTTTTTTTAAACCTTTTTGGACCAAACTCCTTATCTTACTTTTTTGGTCGCTTGCAATTCCTAAGATCTCTACATCTCCTACGGTTCTGCTAACTTGAGCGGCCAGTGAATAACTATTACTATTACGTATTTGCCACGGTTTTGGTTTTTTTGTTACGGATACCAACTCATCCCCAGTAGATATAATTCCAACGCTTGGTACCGAAAAGGTTGGCACTGTACCTGCACCAACTGTGGCAAGTATACCAATTTCTGGAGGTCGAATCTTGGTCCCCTTTCTGAGAACGACCTTCCCAGCCCGCAAATCTTCACCTCTTTTCGCGATATTACCCCCTTTTTTGATGGTTTTCAGTATACGTACACCTGCTTTACTGTCGCAGGGTTTTGTCTCCTCAACCTTTATTACCGCATCTGCCCCTTTCGGAACGACAGATCCTGTCATGATCTTGGCTGCTTGGCCATTGAGAACAGTTTTGTTAGGGTTATATCCGGCACGGATGTTCTCAACTACGACTAAATCTACCGGGGCTTTCATTGTATTTTTTGCAATGACCGCATAGCCATCCATAGCAGCTCTGTTGAATGGCGGCATGTCTAAATCGGACTTTATGTTCTCTGCCAGGCATAATCCTTGAGCATTTTGAAGCGGTACTTTTTTCGATGGTAAAGTTTTTACCTTTTTCAGGACAATCTGGATAGCCTTATCTACACTTATCATAAACCCTCCTTTTTAAAACAGATGCAGGACCTTTAAACTGTTTATCGGTATCTCTGTCTCTTGTGAAAAATATAAATCTTTTTTAATTGACAGGAAAATAAGTAGTTGTCATACTCTTATTTCACATTGGCAAAATCCACCTTTGTTGTATAAGAGATGTAGATCCGAAAGCGTATTTCATAGTTTTATGGTGAAACTGAACTATAAAGAATACATCATACTATCGTATCTTTTTGCCATCTTGCATGGATGCTCCTCAATTCAAATAGTTGATAATAAACAGGTAAATCTCCATAATGCTTACAACTTAACACTTCCGGGGAGACCATGGAAAATTGTTAAAGTAGAGAGCGAAGATTTAGCTATGCAGCACCAAATGAGTAATGCAATGTTTGCCATTATTTCAACTCCTAGGAAAACCAGCCAATTAACACTCGATCGTCTATACAAACAACTCTTTATTGGGATAAAGAAGAAGCATATTGTAAACAGACATTACAAAGATATCAACAATCAAAGATTCTTGCACACAATATTAGAAGGTGAATTAGATAGCCACAAGATAAAGATCAGCGCCTACATCATGAGTGCAGAGGATTTTGTTTATGACATAGTTTACTGGTCAGCTCCGGATACGTTTGATTTCTCCTTGGGAGATTTTGAAAAGACGATCAAAAGTTTTAAATCCGTTGACTAAGGCGACAGGAAAAATAGAGTTGGTATCTATCTCGTTTTATTTCCAGCCTCACTATTTTGTTCTTCGTACTGACGAATAGAGTGGATACATTGGTAACCAACGGTAATTAAATGAATAGCTTGATGAGTAGGTTGTTACGTAGTTACTACTATATTATGAAACAGCTTCTATTTTTTCTAGACGATAAGGGGAAAAAGTTCTTTATAACCGTGGGTGAGGCATCTATTCTTGCTTACAAAGGTGTTCGGGGAATGGTTATACCTCCCTTCAATTTCAATCTTATAGTAAAAGAGGCCGATAATATTGGAGTAAAGTCCCTTGTCGTTGTCTGTACAATTTCTCTTTTTGCCGGTATGGTATTGGCATTACAGACTATTTATGGGTTACGGTATTACGGTGCTGAATTATATGTTGGTTCCGTTGTCTCTTTGTCGATGGTACGTGAAATGTCTCCAGTACTTGCATCAATCATGGTTGGGGGGAGAGTGGGTTCGGGGATTGCTGCTGAAATTGGGTCTATGAAAGTCACTGAACAGATAGATGCGATTAGGGCCCTCGGGTCAGATCCGGTAAAGAAACTTGTTTCTCCAAAAATTTTTGCGGTGATCTTTATGTTGCCATTACTTACCGTTGCAGCCGATGTTATTGGGGTCTTTGGTGGAATGATAATAGCATTGATAGAATTAAACGTAGGATATCAATATTATCTCAATACTGTTTGGTGGACGATAGGAATATCGGATTTCTGTAGTGGTTTGGGGAAAACAGCCTTTTTTGGATTTGTCATTGCTCTCTTTGGTTGTTTCTTTGGACTTAATACACGTGGTGGTACAACGGGTGTTGGTCGATCAACAACAGTAGCTGTGGTTACTATATCTCTGCTTATAATCGTTTCTGACTTCTTTTTGACAAAACTATTTTTCTTACTCTTTTAATGAATGATATTGTTGAGTTAAAGGATATCCATACATCGTTTGATGGGCACTCTGTTCATAGAGGCATCAACTTATGCGTAAAAGAGGGAGAAATTTTGTCACTGATTGGAACGAGCGGAGTTGGGAAAAGCTTACTTCTCAAGGAGTTAATTGGGATCCTAAAGCCAGATAGTGGTGAAATAATTGTTATGGGGAGAGATATCGTACCATTAAGGGAAGATGAGTTGGTTGAGATCCGAAAAAAGGTTGGCATCCTCTTTCAAGGAGCTGCCCTCTTTGACTCCATTTCTGTGTATGAAAATGTTGCCTATCCACTGAGAGAGCATACGAATTTAAAAGAGAAGGAGATAGAAGAGACAATAAGGGAAAAACTGAGTTTGGTTGGACTCGATGGAGCGGAAGACAAAATGCCTGATGAGTTGAGTGGGGGGATGAAGAAAAGGGTTGGTCTAGCGCGGGCAATTGCGATAGAACCGAAGATTATTTTGTACGATGAACCCACAACAGGAATTGATCCTCTTACGGCAGAAAAGATAAATGATTTGATTGTGAGCCTTCAGGATAAATTGGGTATAACTACAATAGTCGTTACCCATGATTTACACTGTGTAAAAAAGATTACCAATAAGCTTGCTATGTTGTCTGATGGGAAAATCATTACGGAAGGAACTTGGGATGAGTTTGAAAACTCGGAGATAAAAGTGATACGAGACTTTATATCAGGAAGCCGATATTAATACATTTGCATCGTAGGGGGGAGATGTATGAAAAATGATCAAATGGTTTTACTTCGTGCGGGCCTATTTGTTTTTGTTATGCTGATTGCAATTACAAGCGTAATTTTTGTCCTTGGAAAGGAGAAGGGTTATTTTAAGAGGCAATTTACGATCTATACATCTTTTCCTGATGTCCACGGTCTATTGCCAGGTGCTCCTGTGAGATTAGCAGGTGTAACGGTAGGAAAGGTTGCTGATGTGACGATTCCAGAAGTTTTGACAGAAACAAACCTACTGGTAACGCTTCAGATAGAAGAGAGGGTTCAAAGCAGAGTTCGTAAGGACTCTTTTGCATTGATAAAATGGTTGAGTTATGTTACCGGAGATTCTTACATTGAGCTCTCAATGGGAAGTAGGGAAAAGTCAATAGTCAAAGAGGGTGATTTTATCCAGGGTGTTATACCCACGGATTACTCTCGAGTGTTTGAAAGTAGTGTTACGATAATTGATGATATTCATAAAAACCTTCAAAAACTTGAAAAAGAGAAACTTATAGAGAGTTTGTGTGATTCAGCAGTATCTCTGACAAAAATCGTTGAAGAGATTAAGAGTGGAGGTGGCCTAATTCATCGTTTAATATTTGACAAAAAGGGAACGGATCTCATTGATAATCTATCTCACAGCAGTGAAAACGTAAAAAAGATTTCAGAGGATATTATTACAGGGGACGGTGTCCTGAATGCAATGATATATAATGGAAAGAGTAACAAAATAACGAAAACGATAACCAATTTATCCAACGAAATTGAGAAGATATCAAATCAGATAACAGATGGTGATGGATTGTTACACGCTATTCTATACGATGAGGACAAAAATAGGATACTTGATAACCTGGTGCAAGTTACTGAAAACTTACAAACCGTAACAAAAACTATTCATGATGGTGATGGAGCCCTTGGTGCTATGATTAATGACCCTGCTCTCTATGATAATGTGAACCAACTCGTGGGAGGAGCAAACAGGAGTTTTATTTTACGCACATTGATTCGTCACAGCCTGAATAAGAATTAAGATTAAGTGAGAGCAGATAATAGTCTCCACATTTCATATGCTAATTTCAACTTGACAACAAATCCCACAAATATTACATTATATACTAAGTATTGCATTGTGTCTCCGATGTAATCCTGTATATATGGTGTAATATACTCATCTCATAATGGTTTTCGGATAAAATCCGAGATAAAATTGAGCGAGTATAACTGCAACCAAGATTTGGTTTCCGGTAAAACCGAAAACCAAATCGGTTTTAGTATATACAAGAATTCTTAATAATAAACCTTGGGAGATCAGGGGAACAAGATTCAGGGGTTTGTTAGCGTTTGAAGGAGATTTTTTAGTATGGTAGCTTTACTGCCGAAGAGAGTTTCGTCGCATCTTTGCAGTAAGGCTTTTTTTATGGATACATTTTAACTCTAGAATCAGGCCAACTAATTAATGAAATTTACCATTTTTAAACGATTGACATTTGGTTATATCGCAATAATGTTGTTAGTCATTTTTCTCGGTTTATATGTGACATTCAAGTTGAATCAATTAAATCTACTTACACGATCGATAGCTTCTGTTGATGGTTCTATTATAAATCAAATTGAACATATCTTAGATACAATGTATTCTCAGGTAAGTTTTGGCAAAAAATATCTGATTTCCAAGGATAATGACTTTTATAAGCAGTTTGTGGAGATCAAAGGATATTTTCAAATGGACATGGAAGCGCTTGAACCTTTTCTTGTGGGTACAGAAAACGAAATAATATACAGTGAGACATTGAGGTTGTATGATCGGTATCTCTCCCTGTTTGAAAATGAGCATAATTTTATAGAGAAAAATCAGGTGTATGCGTTGAGAGATTATAGTGTTCAAAAAGAGAAAATAATTGATCAGATGAATGATGAACTGGTAAAAATTATTAAGATGACACGGTTGTCTACCTATAACAAGGTTTATGAGGCAAATCAAATTAGTTCCCATGTGTTAAAGGTTGCGGCAATAACGGCTCTTTTGACGGTCATAATCGGAATCTTGATATCCTTTTTTAATACGAAGAGTATTAACCGTTCAGTTTTGCTTTTACAGGACAGGACAAAGGAGATTGCGACAGGTACATTTGCAAAAATTCAAGATATCACATCACCTCCAGAAATTAAAGAGCTGGCCGACTCTTTTAATATTATGTGTGAACGGTTAAAGGAGATTGATGAGTTAAAGGAAGATTTTATCAGTCATATTTCTCATGAACTTAGAACTCCTTTGACGGCCATTAGAGAGGCAACCAGTATGCTTCTTGACGGTGTATTTGCAAATGAAAAGGGAAAACGACACGAACTTTTAACAGTTTTACATGAAGAGTGTGAAAGATTGATACATTTGGTTAATAGGATTCTCGACCTTTCCTGTATGGAAGCCAAGATGGTGGGTTACCATGTTAAAGAGTGCAACATCATTCCGGTAATTCAAAAAAGTGTTTTACATATAGCACCGATTGCTCAACGTAAACGCATTAACCTTGAACTAAAACCTCCACAGGAGATGCCATTGGTCAAAATTGATAAAGAGAGGGTTGGGCAAGTGATGGAAAATCTATTGGGGAATGCCTTAAAATTTACCCCTCGTGGTGGCGAGGTTATTGTTGTATGTGGTTGCCGAGAAGATAACGGGAGAAGAAGTGTTGAAATTTCCGTGTCTGATAATGGTTGCGGAATTGAAGAAGAAAATCTTGAAAATATCTTTGACAAATTTGTGCGAATAGAAAGCGGGGGAAAGACCATAAAAGGGACAGGCCTCGGCCTTTCTATTGCTAAACATGTTGTAACTGCACATGGAGGAATGATATGGGCCCAAAGCAAACCTGGGGAGGGAAGCACCTTTTCTTTTACCTTACCTGTTTTATGATGACTTTGTTTGGGATAGAGGGGTGTGCAATCTTTCCGGCAAATCGAGAAAATAGAGGCTCTTCCATTGATTCTGAAATTTCAACGAAGGTGGAGAATGGCACAGGTGTTAACGAGAGGTCTATACAGGAGGCAGAGCTGCTCAATATGTTTCCTCAGTTTGCAAAAAAATGGCAGGGGAGGCAGAGGCTTGCGAAAGCGAGGGTCCTCATGTTAAACGGGTATCATAACTCATCACTAAAGAGGAATAAGGAGGTGCTCAAGTTATATCCGAGGACTCTGGGAGATCAGGCGCTTTTTCAGATGGGATTGAATTATGCCCATCCTGGAAACCCTAATCGTAATTACAAAAAATCCAAAAAATGTTTTCAGAGAATTTTAAAAGAGTATCCCGAAAGTGATATAAGAGATAAGGCTGGAATATGGGTTTTGTTTCTTCAAGAGATGGTAGGAAAAAATAGGAAAATTAATAATTTGCAAAATGAGTTAGAAGACTTACAATACCAGATCAAAAAATTAAAGGAAGTTGACCTCGGGATCGAAGAGAAGAAAAGAGAATCTTTGTTGAAATGAATAAGGGGAGGGGATACATGAACAATATTATGGTTGTTGACGATGACCAGAACATCCTCAAGGTGATAAAAATGAGATTAGAGGCTAATGACTATCAAGTAGCTACGGCTTTTCAGGCCACCAAAGCTGTGAGTATAGCGCGGGATAGAATGGTCGATCTGGCACTTGTCGACCTTAAACTTGCTGAAGATAGTGGTATTGAACTTATGGAAAACCTCCATCAGATTAATCCTGAAATGCCCATTATTATCCTTACATCCCATGGATCTATTGAAACTGCAGTGGAGGCAATGAAAAAGGGGGCCTTTGGTTATGTAACGAAGCCTTTTAACTATCAAGATCTTTTATTACAGATAAAAAACGGCTTACAGAGGGACGTGTTATCAGCGGAGAGAAATATATCTGAAAATGTAACGGAAGAGAACCGAAATTTTGAGAGTATAGTGGGCAACAGCGAAAAAATGAAAAAAGTTTTCGAACAGGTAGTTCAGGCTGCAAAAACAGATTCTCATGTCCACATCTTTGGGGAGAGTGGTACGGGAAAGGAGTTAATTGCCAAGTGTTTACATGAGGCAAGTCCGAGGAAAGAGAAACCTTTTGTTGCGATTAATTGTGCTGCGATTCCCGAAGCGCTTTTTGAAAGCGAACTTTTTGGTTATGAGAAAGGGGCATTTACAGGAGCTAACCAGAGGAAAAAGGGACTTTTTTTGCAAGCACATTCGGGTACCCTCTTTTTAGACGAAATATCAGAGATGCCATTGTCTATGCAGGTGAAACTGCTTCGCGTTTTAGAAGAGACCGTATTCTATCCTCTGGGAGGGGAGAGCACCGTTCACGTGGATGTGAGGATAGTTGTGGCTTCGAATAAAGATTTGAAGAGAGAGGTAGAAAATGGCACTTTTAGGGAAGACCTCTATTATCGAGTACACGTCATTAATATTAAATTACCACCGCTAAGAGAGAGAAAAGAGGATATTCCCCTTTTGGCAAGATTCTTTTTAAAAAAATACACAAAAAATATGAATAAAAGGATCAGAGATTTCTCGTCATCAGCCTTGCAAAAAATGATGTTACACCATTGGCCGGGTAATGTAAGAGAGCTCGAAAATACGGTAGAATATGCAGTTGTTATGGCTGTTGAAGACGTTATTACTGAGGACCTGATTCTCTCTTCTCATGAAGAAGTTAACGAAGGTTTAAAATGTCTTAAGTCTGCTAAAGAGGAGTTTGAAAAAGATTACCTTGTGCAGCTTATCGGGCTTACGAATGGCAATGTGAGCCAGGCCGCAAAACTGGCAGGAAAATATCGAGCAGATTTATATGAACTCCTAAAAAAATACGATCTAAAACCGATCGATTTTCGGAAAAAGTGAAGACAATATCATACAATGCAAAAGTTTTATACCATTCCACAAACTGTTTTAAAAGGTAAATCTCAATGGCCCATACCAACTGTATGAAATAACCTCCTCGCAAAACAGTAA
This sequence comes from Candidatus Scalinduaceae bacterium, assembly GCA_965222815.1. GTDB lineage: Bacteria > Planctomycetota > Brocadiia > Brocadiales > Scalinduaceae > SCAELEC01. The sequence continues at coordinate 1,428,168 of CBDCUS010000013.1, read as the reverse complement.
TCACTGCTACCATTTAAGATTTTTTAAATGGCTATTTCCACTCTACCACTGTAGGGAAATTCCTTCAATTTATACTTCTCCTGATCACTTAATAAATAGCGTAACATGTATTAAACAAAGAAGATGAACAATATATTTCTCTTCGGTATACCATTCGCGATTTATAAAATCAGAATGAATTAATTTTAATTTGGTTATGAGCGTAATAGTGGTGAGAGAAAGTTGTAATGGGAAGCTTGTTTTCGCATATACGCATATTTGGGGGATAGTACAATGGGAAAAAATAGAGTAAAACGTTTTATTTCAATTATAAATAACCTTAGTTGTGTGGTAATTTTTGGTGCAGCGACTATGAGCCTTGTTTCTCCCGGTTTCTTTGCAAGCCAGAGAGGTAACCCAATTGCAGAGGAAGGTATGGAGATAGAGTCAGATGCTAGTTCAGATGAGGTAGCTGTATTTGAGCTGATGCCGCATATTGATAACGAGTTCGTCGATAGTAATCAAGAACAGGGGGTATTGAACAGGGTGCAGCCGAGTAATTGGAGACTTGTTTCGATTGCTCAGTAGATAGTTCCTTAGTATTAGAGAAAACGGTGTACTCTTGGTTGTTTAAAAGGATATCGCTTTTAAGCCCTTTTTAGTGATTGTGAGCGATGTTGAGGAGAGAGTGTTGAGAACCGAGATCGTGTACTTTTGTCTGTAATCTTTAGCCATGATTGAGAGGGATATTATGTCAAACAATGTTATGGTCTTCGATAGACGTCTTCAGAGAAGATTAGATCTATCACTGCTTATACTATTACCTAACCATAAAGTCGAATCGAAAAACATAAGTTCTGCTGGGGTGTATTTTGAGATGGTTACGACGGATGATAGTAAGGGGTTTTATCACGGAAAGAGTGTTAGTTTTGAAATAGTGGCAGAGACTACTTCCTCTATGCTTCCCATGAGGACGATAAGACTCAGTGGGTCGGGGAAAATTGTCAGAAAGACTCTATTAAGTAGTAGTTTACATAAAAAGATTTGGGGTATTGCAGTGCGATTTGATGAAAAGCTGGAGATTGTCTATGATCCCATTGGGTTCCCCTGCTATGCATAAGCTAGTCACAATGGTATAGGGGCTGGTTTGGTAATACCTTATCTTATTTCCCGAAACAGAGGAAGAGCTTTTCGTAACCATTTTGAGCTCATCTCAACGTCAAAGTATGATCTCTACATTTCATATAGTGTTACTTTTTTACGTAGGTGGAAAGGTCTTTGCGTCGGTAAAAGTGCGAACAGATAGGGACCGTCTCCTTGGTTAGAAAAATTTTACAGAATAGAAACAGTTGGGCCCACGAATAGCTCAAGCAGAAATTGATGGTAACACTGGTTCCTTCCTCAAAAGATACATGTTATCTTACCCCATTGACATTCCATTATATATTTGTTACATTAAATATTATTAATCTTTGCATAATCCTAATTAATGACGATTTTTGAGTGGTCTTGAATTTTTGTTATTATTCTGTACACGCGGTCTAAAATCATGTTTTGTGATGTATAATAGTTTAATTCTCATGAATCTGTTATGAAGAAAATATTGTTGTCTCAATTGCTGGTTCTTATTATTTCGTGTGCTGTATTTGAATCTGTTTCTTATGGTTCTGGCAAGTTTAAAGAGTACTATAATCAGGCAATCGAATACTATAAGCAGGGCAAATACGATCAGGCTGGAAAGCAATTTGAAAAGGCTTTAGAACTTAAACCGAATGATGCCTATGCGTTGTATGGCCTTGGAAATACCTATTATTGTAAGGCAAAATACGATGAGGCAATAAAAATATATACAAAGGCTATCAGCATAAATCCCGACTATGCCAAGGTTCATTACTCGTTATCGCTTGCTTATAACAAGATGGGTATGACTCGCGAGGCAGAAAAGGAGAAAAAGATATTCAGAAAGATTTCACAGGGTGAAAAAGGGGGTAAAACGTCTTCAGCTCATGAGAAAAGCTCTCGCGCTCCAGTACAAGCAGGTGAACACACTTCCTCTACAAAACATGAGAGACAAGCGTTTGGACTTGCCAGTGATAAACATGCTGATGAAGAGCACTCAGATTTTGGCAGGGGAACTTCCGAACATGGCCACACTCAGGAGCATGATAAGGTTGCCGACCATGGAGGCGAACACGATCAGTCAGCTGAGCAGAAACATGTTGAAAAAGATGCACATACGTTTGGTACGTTTGGATCAAGACGAAATCACGTTAAAACAGAAAGACAGGGACATTCTACGGAAAGTACACATGTTGCCCAAGAGACGCATGCATTCAGTTCAAAACGGAGCCATGATGAAGCAGATAAGCATGGTCATGCAACAGAAGATGCACACGTTGCTGCTCAGAAGCATGAGGTGAGCTCAAAACGGGACCATGCTGCTGTTGAGACCCATGGGGGTACCGAGCATGCGGATTCGCATGGAACAGAAGCTGAACATGCCTTTGGTAAAAAGCATGCTGATGCGGGTTCCCGCCATACCGAACCTGCAGAACATTCATTTGTTGAGCGTCACGGTACATCTGATAAGCATGTTACCACCACACACGGCACAAAAAAACATCTTAAGGAAGCAGATACCCATACTATCTTCCAAGGTTATACGAAAGAGTCCTCGAAACCAAAATCTCACCTATTTGTAAAAAAACAGGGAAAATCTTATGGATATGATATGAGTCCGGTTCTTTATGTTAAGAGTGAATGGACCAAATCAAGGATACATAAAATATTTATATGTGCTATTGGTTATGTTTTTGTAACTCAAATGTGGCTGAGTGTTATAGCCTTCTTTGGGTATATTGTCTGGCGAATCAGAAAAAAAAATATCCATAACTGATCTTGTTTCTCCCTCCCCCACCTATTCATTTCCAAATTTTACACGCTGTTTTGTCAGGTACAATAGTTTCGGTTGATATCTTGTGAGGCCGACTCTTTTTTGTTCACATAAATCATTTAACCTGTAAGCAAAAACATTGGTGTATTACTATGATGCACTATATGAGAAAATTCCTCTTTGACTCATTTGGTAGTGGGGGCTTGATTAGATGAATCCTTTTTTGTACAATTCATTAACCGAGAAAAGGAAAAATCTTTTTTTGTCTTAATAATTTGTGATATAATAAATATTTTGTATTTGCAAGGTGTAGTATATATTTCATTGTTGAGTGAAGTAACGCTTGAATAGTATGGTTTCGGACGAGCCCACTTCAAGTTGTTGAGTGTTACAATCCTAACATTAGGCTGAACTAATGGTTATAAATATCTAAATTTTTTCGCACACACTTCATTAAATGCAAGAATTTTACCATTGGAAAGACACCATCTTAGAATTCTTTCTAATGCGAAAAGGTAAAGATTCATAATGAAACTCTTAAATCAAACAATCGAAAATATCGAAGAGGTCGCAATTGATCCTGATGGTAGCATACGAGAGAGATTTAATAGCCTGGCAATTCCAGCAGGAAGTCTTGGGCGGTTGGAGGAATTTGCAACTATTTATGCATCAATAAAAAAGGAGACTTCTACAACCATGAAAGATAAGGTGGTCTTTACCATGGCGGGTGATCATGGGGTTTCTCATGAAGGAGTAAGCGCTTTCCCTCAAGAGGTAACAGGACAAATGGTGAGAAGCTTTCTTAATGGTGATGCAACGATCAACCTCTTTGCAGATCACGTAGGCGCTAGGGTAGTCGTTGTCGATTGCGGAGTAAGGACAAATTTTGAACCGATACAAGGCCTTCGTATCAAAAAGGTAGATTACGGAACAGCGAACATGGTCCATGGTCCTGCTATGTCCCATGAACAGGCGGTCGCATCACTTGAAGTGGGGATTGAAGTGCTACTTGATGAAATGGCCGAAGGTATTGATGTTGTCGCCACTGGTGATATGGGTATCGCTAATACAACACCAAGTAGTGCAATAATTTCGTGTTTGACCGGTGCGGAGGTGAGTAGAGTTACTGGAAATGGTACCGGCTTGGATGAGAGTGGTAGGGAGAGAAAGGTTCTTACCATTAAAAGAGCCTTGGAGGTGAACAAACCCGACCCATCAAGGCCTATCGATGTTCTCGCGAAGGTGGGAGGATTTGAAATAGGTGCTATAGCAGGTCTTTGCCTGGCTGCGGCAAGTAAAAGAATACCCGTGTTGATTGACGGATTTGTCTCCACTGCCGCAGCGTTAATTGCATATGAAATAGAACCAAAAGTGAGAAACTATCTTATTGCATCTCATGTTTCGGCGGAGAACGGGCACCTGATTGCCTTGGAAAAATTGGGGAAAAGGGCTATGTTTGATCTGGATTTAAGGCTAGGAGAGGGTACGGGAGCTGTACTAGGACTAAGTTTGGTTGAGGCGGGTGTCAAGGCCTTAACGCAGACGGCAACATTCTCTGAAGCGAACGTTGCGTTTCCGCTTTTAAACGATCAAAGAAAGGAAAACCAGGTTACCATATAAATGCAGAGCGAAACCATAAACCAAAATTCACCCTTCTCATATGAAGAGGATAGTTCTGAAAGATCCAGAATTATGATTGTTGATGATGAAGAGAGTTTCCTGAAGGTTTTACAAGGAGTGTTAGAGGTAAATGGTTATATAGTTACTACTTGTGTTAATGCGTTTGATGCGATTGAGGAGTTGAAGAGTGAGGTGTACGAGTTGGTTATCACAGACTTGAAGATGCCTGGGTTGTCAGGTGTCGAGTTTGTTAAAAAGGCGAAAAAGATCTCACCAAACTCTTATATCGTTGTTATGACCGGCTTTCCATCTGTGGAAACAGCGGTAAAATGTATGAAACTTGGAGCTACTGATTATTTAGTAAAACCTTTTGATATGGAATATTTTCAAATTATCGTTGAGAGGACACTGTATAAAAGAACACTTGAAAAACGTGCAGCCGAAAGAGATTACTATGAACAGATCTCGCGAACTGATGGACTTACAGGACTCTATAACCACCGTTTTTTTCATAAACTGTTAGACAGTGAAATGTCTAGGGCTGATAGATATAAACACAATTTTTCTCTCTTAATGATTGATATTGATGATTTTAAAAGGTTTAACGATCAATATGGTCATCAAGCCGGCGATAAAGTACTAAAGGAGCTAGCATCGCTCTTTAAATCACTTGTCAGGAAAATAGATCCGGTAATACGGTATGGAGGAGAAGAGTTTTCGATAATTTTGTCAGAAACAGCAAAGGGACATGGGCAAATATTTGGTAATAGGGTTGTTAACAGTGTTGCTTCATTTGATGTACAGGGGTTACCACAAATCGAAAAAATAACCATCAGTGCAGGTCTAGCTGGGTATCCTGACGATGCACATACACAGGAGGAGTTGATTAGAAAGGCAGACGTTGCCCTCTATAAAGCAAAAAGCATAGGTAAAAATACTCTCTGTGTGTATACGGAGGAGTGAGAGAATGTATGGTGGTCTCATAGACTCCTGACCCCGCATATTTACCATAAATACATTAGATGTTATATCTCTTCGAGATGTGTTCTGATTGAGGGGTTTTTCATTAGTCCTTACGGGATTACAACTTGATACCAAACTCTTACTCATAATCTTACTCTTAAGCCCTTTGTTTGATTAAGATCATGAGTAAGATTAAGAAACGTTTTTTTAGTATCAAGCCAAATCCGCGAGGTCATGAAATCTGATTTTAGAATGCACACCCAGCTATAAGTCTCTTTGCCCCAAACACTAATACTTATTCCCATCACAAATTGGTTTTCGGTTTTCAGAGCCCGATTTCACATAAACTTTAGATTTTTCTCAATCAGAAAATCCTCAACTTAGTATTACTAAGCCTCTGGTTTTGTTCAATCGAAAAATTAAAATTTTAAGCAAACTCCGGCCCAGAAATAACGATAACCAATTTGTAATGGGTATATCAAAAAACAACTGCTCAAAAGCAAACAAACCGATTATAGGATCGTTATGGTAAGTAAGAAAGTTTTTTTCAGGGATTTTTTACTGTGGTTGGGACAGATGATTATCTTTTCAAAATGTTTAATTCTAAAAGAGTTCCACGCTGGTTGATCAGATACGAAAGACTATTTAAGATTATTTATAAGATCTCAATACTCTATCTTATCCTAAATATTCTTATTGCCTGTTTTTCTCTGAGCGTATGGTATCTGATTAGTGCGGGAGCATTTTTTGTAATAAACAGGTCCAATCTTTTACTTGTTGAAATTGTTAAGGGGTTGTTGTTGGGGCAGCTTAATGGAAGAACGATATATGATGACAAACCGCTACTGTTTTTGAGCATAGTAATACGCATTTTTCAAATAGCTCTTATGCTCGGCCTACTCATTTTGTTAATTCTTGGTGTGCGAATTATGTTGATATGATTACAACACTACTTATCATTGTGAATTGTGCTGGCTTCAACGTACTAAATGGCTCTTGACATTAAATTCCTTTTTTAATAGACTTCATTGTGCGTAGTTTAGTGTATATTGTTACTGGTTTTGCATGGTAAGAGAGGTATTATACAAGTTTTAAATCGGTACATTTAGAGAATTGTTTGCACAAGTTTAGAATAACAGAGTGTGGGTAGCAGGGACTTTCTATGCTTAAAAAGGATAAGGATTCTAAAGAATTTTTTGAGGTTTTTAAAAAACCGAAAGATCAACATAAGATGAAATATAAGGGGAGCGTGTATGGGGCAGAGCAGAAAAATCCAAGTGTTATACCTCCGCTTACCCCAAAAAAAAGTAAGGTTAGTGTAGATGAGGATAAGGGAGATACCGAGAACGAGCAGGAAAAGTTACATTGGATAAAGGATACGAAAACGGGTGAGACTTTAAAATCTCGTGCACAAAAGTATAGACAATTGCTTTTGAATGAACTTACACTGAAACATGAAACATTAATCCTTTGTGCTTTGGGTGCTGTCTTTTTGGCATTTGCCTGTTTTTTTACTGGCTACAAATTTGGTTATAAAAAGGCTCTTAATCCAGTAATATTTCAAGAATCAAATAAGGAGACACAGGCGAGTGATAAGGTTAAGTCTGTGCCACCGGGGATGGATGTTAATGCAGTAGACTTGACAGCAGTTCCACCAACTTCTCCTAACAGTGGGAAGGTGCAAAATGGAAAGTGGACCTTGCAAATTATCTCTTACCGCGATACAAAAAATAACAAAAAGAGAGCCGCTAATCTAGCGAGAGCTGTAAAAAACATGACACGTTACCATACTTTTGTGGCGAAACGAGGTAATGAACTCGTAGTGTGTGTGGGTAAATTCGATTCCAGAAATGGTGATAAGATAAAGAAGTGTTTAGCTAAAATAAGTAATTTAGAATATGAGGGGAAAAGACAGTTTTCCACGAGTTATCCAATTCGAATTAAATAAGGAGGATTTTGAGGTGAGTATTGATAAGAGTCTTTCAAACAAAGGTAAATTAACAAGGCATAGGAGTGTGTTAACCCGATCAGAACGGGTAAAGATATTAACGAAAGAGGGTGCTTGGGAAGAGGGTAGATCTGTATTTGGTTTACCAAAAGTAAAAACCATCAAAATGCGTAAGAAGGGAAAGTCTACAAAGGAAAAGAGTGAAGAGGCATCTACGGAAGCTGGGCAAAAGGATAAGACATAGCGATGATTGCAGATCGTATGCAGGGGTTTGAGGCTTCTGGAATAAGGAAAGTTTTTGATCTCGCACAGAAGATAGAGGATCCTATTAACCTTAGCATTGGGCAACCAGATTTTGATATCCCTGATGAGGTTAAAACGGAAGCTATTCGATCTATTGAAAGTGGTTTTAATAGGTACACAATTACCCAGGGAATCCCAGAGCTGAGCGAAAAGATCCTTAGGCAGGCTAAGCGTGATCAGGGCATTATTGCTGATGACATAATAATAACATCGGGTGTAGCTGGGGCTCTGACCTTGGCTTTTCTGGTCCTCATTAATCCTGGAGACGAAGTCCTTGTACCCGACCCGTATTTTGTATCTTTTAAGCACCTTATTAAATTTTGTGGTGGAAATATAAAATTTATAGATACATACCCGGATTTTGAACTTACCCCCTCTCGTATAGAGGCTCATATTGGTCCTCATACGAAAATGTTACTCATTAATAGCCCTTCGAATCCAACAGGTGTGGTGTGCAGACCAGATCACCTCGCTGAAATAAGCGAGATTGCAAAACAACAGAATGTAATCATCATATCAGATGAGATCTATAGCAAGTTTGTTTATGATACTCCATTCCAAAGCATTGGCAAATTCTATGAAAATACGCTTACCTGCCAAGGTTTTTCCAAGTCGTACGCAATGACCGGGTGGCGCTTGGGAAGCGTAATGGGCCCGAAAAAGATTATAAATGAGATGATAAAACTCCAACAATATACCTATATCTGTGCTCCCTCATTTGCGCAAGTTGCAGGTGTTAAGGCCCTGGATGTTGATATCAGGGTGCATATAGACGATTATAAAAAGAAACGTGATTATGTTTACAATGGTCTAAAGGAAAATTACAGTTTGACCAAACCTGAAGGTGCATTTTATCTCTTTCCACAAGTGCCGTGGGGCACAGATGAAGAGTTTGCTACTCGTGCTATCGATAATAATTTGCTAATCATACCAGGTAGTGTGTTTTCAGAAAAAAAGTCACATTTTAGACTCTCTTATGCAGCATCATTTGAGACATTAGAGCGTGGGGTTGAAGTCTTAAATTCTCTGGTGTCTCAATAGGATTTAAAAGTGGGTTCATTTCAGTTGAAGCAGTTTATTGGTATACTAAAACCGATTTGATTTTCGGTTTTACCGGAAACCAAATCTTGGTTGCAGTTATCCCCGGACAAAAGACGCCGAGGACTTTACTCGCTCAATTTTATACCTGATTTTATCCACAAACCATTATCAGATGAGTATATGTCTCGTTTTGCTAGTGGTCTTCTATCTCTTTTCTGGAAGAGATAGAAAACTTTCCTCTGGACGACCAGAATATTTGCCTTCGTTCATCATGCTATCGAGTGCCTTATCGCTATACTTGTCCTCGTATACCTTTGCTCTGTTCCTCCCCTCAACCTTTGCTTGATAAAGTGCCCTGTCAGCAAGTTCCACAAGCTTTTTACCATGTGAGGGATGGTGCAGGTTTGTAGATGCCACCCCAAGACTTACGGTTACGGTTGTTACATTGATACCATCGTTGTGCGTTTGAGCTTCACATGTAGAGCGAATCTTTTCAGCAACAATCATGGCACCATCAATGTCCGTATTGGGGAGAAGTATTATGAATTCTTCTCCACCATGCCGGAAGAGGATATCTCCCTTTCTTATTACTTTTCTTAGAGTGGAAGAAACTCCCTGTAATACGAGATCACCAAAGGTGTGTCCAAATGTATCGTTAATCTTTTTAAAGAAATCAATATCAAAGAGGATACAGGAGAGATCCGTTTGATATCTTGTTGCATGATAAAACTCTTTCTCAAGGATTTCTCTCAAAAAGCGCCGATTGTAGAGACCGGTAAGCTCATCACAAGTTGCCTGTTTTTGTAGGATGTTACGCATCCTTATAAGCTCTTCGTTTAATTCCGTAATACGTCTCCCAGCCCTCAACCGTACCTTGAATTCTTGATTATTGAATGGTTTGGTAATGTAGTCATCCGCACCAGCTTCCATTCCCTCTATCACATCCTCAGTTTTGTCTTTAGATGTAAGTAATAGGATATACGTATACGGTTCTTGGTCCAAAGCCCTCACCCTCCGACATATCTCCACACCATCCAAACCTGGCATCATCCAATCGAGGATCAAGATGTTCGGGGCATTTCCTGACTGAATTACCTCCCAGGCAGCTAAACCGTCTTTGCATGACATTACTTGATAATTTAGGTCTTCCAGAAGTTTTTCCAATCTCCGCCTAGAGATATTTTCATCTTCAGCAATCAATATTTTCATCGTCACATTTTTTTATCCATGAACACTTATTATCTGTTAATCCTTGTGGGATTTTGGATCATTGAGGAGAGAGAAAACTCACGGATTTATATACTCTCTTAATACCTTTACCAGACTTTCCAATTCCTTCACCAAAAGATGAAAAGTATGTTCAACATTACCCATTTTGCCTCTTTTACCTATATTTTCTAATTTACTGACTATTTCGAATACACGATTTTTCCCAAAATTAGCAACGGAACCCTTCAATTTGTGGACTGATTCTGCAAGGCCTCTACTGTCAGAGGTGATTACGGCCTTCTCAATTTTTGCAATTTGCGAATGGTAATCATCCAGAAATATTGCGGCCAATTCTTTGAGAAACTCCTCATCATCTTGGATTATGGTAAGCGCTTCATTTACATCAAATATTGATTTGCTCTCTATCATTAATAACGCTCTCTGTTACAAACTCTTAATGATTGCATGATGGTATCCTGCTGTTTTTTGAGATATGTTAGGTTCCCATTTGAGAGATAAGTCTGTCTCTGATATCCCCAGGTGAGAGAACATAATCAATGCATCCCATATTAATTGCAGATTGAGGCATTCCCCATATTGTACTTGACTCCTTGTCCTGGGCATACGTGCAGCCTCCGATTGATTTAATATGGGCACTTCCTTCTGCTCCATCCTTACCAATCCCTGTCATAACAATACCGGTAATATTATCTCCTATTTTTTTTCTCACTGACTTCATGGTTACATCTACAGCGGGTCGAACGTAGCACACTTTTGGTTTATGGACCAGGTTCATAAACCGATTGTTTATCAGTTCTAAATGTACTTCGCTTGGAACAATATGAACTTTTCCCTGTTCAATTTGTTCTCCGTTTCGTGCAATCCTCACGTCCATTTCCGTTAAACTATTTAAAGACTCAGCAAGAGGAATGTTGGCTAGCTTTCGCATGTGTTGGATGACAATAATGCTTCCATTTAAGACCGGCAGCCCATTAAAAAACTTCCTCAAAGTGATGGGACCTCCGGTGGATATACCGATGATAATAATGTTTCGATTTGACATTTTGTGATTCCAGAAAAATTTATTTATTTATATAACTGAGGTACTCTTTTACTGTTTCAATTAGCTCTTCTGAGGTGAAGGGTTTTCTTATGTAATCAATTATATATTCGGAGAGCTTCTCCATTTTGGGGTCAGGATCATTAACCGCTGTGAGCATACAGATAATGTTGTCCCCATGCAGTCCCCTATCTACAATCTCAGCAATTGTTTTCCATCCATCCATCTCCGGCATCATAATGTCCATAAGAATGAGTCCTTTGAAGTCGTCCTCAAGCTTCTCTAAACAGTCTCTCCCATTCTCAGCAACACATACGGAATATCCAAAAGCACTCAGAACTATTTCAACTGTCTCTCTAATGGAAGGATCATCGTCCACAATCATTATCTGATCATTCATCTTATTTTTTCCCTTATTCTTTTTGGGTTTTCAATTCTCTCTCTTTACAATCCCGGCATCCTCATAACAAGATCAACTTAATTCTCCATTTGACATACAAGTTGGAAGGGTAAATGATACAGTTGTTCCCCGTCCCAGCCCCGGGCTATCTATTCGTATCGTTCCTCCACTCTTTTCGATAATCTTGTGACAAATTGTAAGTCCCAGTCCGGTAGAAGAACGATCATGTCTTGAATCGTCCGCTTTGTAGAACTCTTCAAAGGCATGCAAAATCTGTTTTTTGGTCATCCCAATTCCCGTATCGGTAATAGAAATATGGATATGGTCATTTTTACTAAAACCTTTAATGGTGACCGCACCTCCTCTATTTGTGTATTTAATGGCATTACTCATCAGGTTGCGAAGCAGCTCCTTGATCAAAAGTACCTCATTCTCTATGATTAGGGGAGACGCTACTCTATTTACATGTGAAACACTTCGCTCATTAAAGAGTGAAGTGAGGGAGTTAATGGTAGTTTGTAACTCATATGCAATATCTATCTTTTCTCGCTTTAGTTGAGAAACTGAAGAATTGAGACGTGCAAGCTGCAATGTTGTATCGGTCAGGTTTCTCATGTAGCTTACATTATCTATAGCTAAGTTCAACATTCTCTTTGACTCAGAGTCTTCTAGTCTCTTGGCTAACATTGGTAAAAGGGCCACGAGAGGAGTTAAAGGTGTCTTAAGATCATGACTGAGTTGATTCACAAATGCATCCTTTTGATTAAGGAGTTGCTGTATTCGTGATGTACGCTCATCTACCTTCTTTTCGAGCTTCTGATTGAAATTTTTCAACTGATCTTGAAGATTTTTCGTACGTAATGCCGCCCTAACGCGAGCACGTAGTTCAAAGCTATCAAATGGTTTAGTGACATAATCTACGGCACCGAGATCCAGCCCCTTGATCCGGTTTCCATTATCATCTGCAGCTGTTAGGAAAATGACGGGTACCATACACAGGATCTCATCTTTCTTGAGAATACTACATACCTCAAATCCTGAGATGTCAGGCATGTCTATGTCTAAGAGGATTAAGTCCAGCCTTTCTTTCCTTACTATTTCCAGGCATTGTTTCCCTCCCCCCGCGCAGACAACATCAAGACCCTCTTTTATCAAACGGGCCTTGGCGATTATGAGAGCCTTTGGATTATCATCAACAATTAATACCCTCATTTACCCTAGCCCCCTAAGTTAATGTTCATCTTCTTACTCCTCAATCACTACGTGTGCCTCTCTACCTCTTACGGCAGCCTGGCATAGCACAGTTAACTTGTTTAAAGCAAGAGTGCAGTTATCACTGTCTTGCTCTTTTGCTGCATCTTCAAGCATCTTTCCTACCTCAGTTATCATTGGATACCCATAACTACCTCCTGCCCCCTTAATCTGATGTGCGAGCCTACGAAGAGCATCGTGTTCACCGTTTTCCAGCGCCTCATTCATGGTCTTAAGATCATCATTCAACCCCAGAACAAATTCATCTATAAGCTCTATCAGGTCTGGATCATCACCATATTCAGACTCTATTGTGTCAGTAGCACTTTGTTCAACAAATTGAGGAACGGATAAGTCATTAGATTCTGATTGCTCATCCTTTTCTTCAAACAAATGACGACCAATAATATCGGCAAGTTCCTGGACATCTATCGGTTTGGCAATGTAATCGTTCATACCTGCCTCAAGGCACCTCTCTCGATCGCCACTCATGGTGTTTGCTGTCATTGCTATAATGGGTACATTGTGGTTCTTGACTGCTGATTCCCCATCTCGTATAATTTGTGTAGTCTCATATCCATCCATTTCTGGCATTTGACAGTCCATCAATATGAGGTCATAGTCAGAAACCTCAAGAGTTTTAATAGCTTCTTTGCCGTTATTTGCTATGTCTGTATTATAGCCAAGTTTCTTATCAAGAATACACAGCGCTACTTTCTGATTGACAAGATTATCCTCAACCAGCAGGATGCGAGCACGGCGTTTTTGTTCCTCAGCTATCATATGCTTCGTAATTATCTTGCCGGAGCACTCTTCCCTGTTTTCCATTGACTTTCCGGTAACCATGTGGAGACAGTCTAATAAGTGTGACTGCTTAATTGGTTGTACAAGATACGCGTCGAACCCTGCTTTACGAAAACGCTCTGCATCACCGCGATTACCGATTCTCGTAATTATCACCAAATGGACATCTTGGATACCCTGCTCCTCCTTTATTTGCCTTCCCAAAGTTTCTGCTTTCAGCGTTAAACAGTTATTTAACAAAGCAACCTTGAACGGGTGATTATTCTTCGCTGCATTCTGAAGTTTACATATCGCCTCCTCTGCTGATTCCACCTCTTCTACAGAGCAACCCCAGGATTCAAGGTATACCTTGAGAATACTCCTTGAAGTACTTTTTGCACCAATAAGGAGTATACGATGGTTTTTTATGTCAGCAAGATCAACTGGTGGACTGTTTCTCTTTTGAGTCTGTTTTTTCAACACCGATGTGAACCAGAAAGTTGATCCCTTACCCACTTCACTTTCAACACCGATTTGTCCACCCGTTAACTCTGCAATCTGTTTAGAGATAGCCAATCCCAGACCGGTACCACCATACTTTCTGGTAGTAGATGCATCTACCTGAGAAAATGATTGAAAGAGGCGATTCTTTCGGTTAGTGGGGATGCCTATCCCTGTATCTCGAACACTAAATTTTAATATAATGTGGGTTTCTGTCTCTGCTTTTGCAACAATGCTTAGGTTTACCTCTCCAGCTTTTGTAAATTTAATTGCGTTGCCAACAAGATTAATGATCACCTGGCGTAAACGACCTGGATCGCCGCATAAAAGAATCGGTAATTTAGGATCAATAAAGAGTGAAAGGTCCAAACCAGCTTTATCAGCTTTAATTGAAAAAGTATCAATTGTATTTTCAACCATAACTCGCAGATCGAAATCAATGTTCTCGATTTCCAGTTTTCCTGCCTCTATCTTAGAAAAATCAAGTATGTCGTTGATTATGGTAAGCAATGAGTTCGCACTTACACGCACCATCTCTAAATACTCCCGTTGCTCTCGGTTGAGATCGGTATCCAGGAGAAGATCCGTCATACCTACCACGCCGTTCATGGGAGTGCGAATTTCATGGCTCATACTAGCAAGAAATTCGCTCTTGGTTTTTGTAGCCTCTTCTGCCTTATTCTTGGAGATTTCAAGCTCGGAAATAAGATTGGCTACTTCGGTAACATCGTTAACTGAGATGTAAATGTGTGTGATCTTATTTTCGCTATTCCTGAGAGGCCCCATAGCACAACTTTGTTGCATGAATTTAAAATCATGTTCGAGGGAGCAAGTAGGTTTGAATGGGAACAGATACTTATGTATTTTTTGAGTGTGAAAGCAGAAGTTACCAAATGCTAGAACAGATTTTACGTTTCTTTGGAAACCTTTATTGTCTAAGTTTGGAAAGAAATCAAAAATTGATGAATCAACAATTTTTTCACGGCTAATTCCGCTGTGAGTTTCCATCCAATGATTCCAATGGGTAACTTTTAACTCTCTGTCAAGTACGACAAGACCCATGTTTACCATCTCGAATATCTGATTTAGCATCACTCATATTGCTCCATAAAGGAATTTAATGCGCTCTTTAGCCACTCTATTGATTCCTGGTCGGGTATAAGGAATAGATAGCCGTTAACATCTCTCCCCTCAAAACTAAAGACGGTTTTCATCGTTATTACCGTAGAGTTGGATTCAACAATATTTTTAAACAGTGTGTTTTCTTGGGATGCATAAAGAGTTACAATGGGAGGTGTATAGGTTACATAATCGCTGAGTAATTCAGCAAGTTTTCCAATACAGGCACCGATAAGGATGTTACCGATTTCAATAAGGGTCTCTTGTTCCAGTGTATTGAGATGATCGTCAGCAGCTGGTTCTCCGGATTCGGGGTCAAGAACTCTGATCAATTCAGATCCAGATCCGGCGGGAAATATTAAAAGCGCTTTCCCTTTAAATTTTCCCCAGAAGTTTTGGGCGACAACACTTGTTGTTGTGTAGTCTTTGATTGTTTCCCGAATATAATTGGGTAGTTCCTGTCCGCTAATAAGTTTTATCTGTGGGACATTAAGAACAACGTAAATATCAATAAGCTCGGCAAGATCTGCAGAGGCATTACCGAATGAGATATTCATAACTTCCTGCAATACTTCGATATCCTCTTCCGACATGGAAACTCTATTAGTGTGTGCTGTTTTCATGTATACCTCCCACACATCTATTTTTTTCCTCTATCTTAAATAAGATTTGCTTGACATTCTCCTTTCTTGCAGGTTTCTTTATTACTTCAAATGCACCGAGCGTCATTACTCGAGAAATTGATTTTGGTTGAACATCAGAGGTTACCATGACAACAGTGGCATTCTCATCAAATTTTATTATTTCTTCGAGTGCTTCTATCCCCTCCATTACAGGCATGGTAATATCCAGAAACGTGACGTAGGGTTTTAACTCCTTATATTTGTTAAGTCCATCCAGTCCATTTACCGCTTCATGAATTTCAAACTTTTCATCCTTTGGGAGAGTCGCTTTCATCATCTTTCTACCGATTGGTGAATCATCAACAATTAAAATTTTTCGAACCATAGTATTCTCTCCAAAAAATGAAATTTCCATTAAGAAACAGTCTGGTGTGTGAAGCTTATAAATAGAAACAGGAGCAAAACACGTATCAATCTAAGACTGAGGTTCATATAGTTTAGGGCTCGGCCTTGCAATCATCAACCGGTCCATTATTCCACTATGTTTTTGCCACTCTTAAATTACTTATCGGTTAGTTTTTCAGGAGTTCAATGAATTTTCCTGTTCATAACCTTTCATCGTTGCAAGGAGTTTTTTAGCAAAGGAGTGAGTATAACAGCTGCCTGTTTTATTTACTTTCAGGAGTTCGCTATAAATTCGTATTTCGGGGTAAAGAGTTCTATGAACAGAGACGATAATAACACTATACATATCTGAAGCTATGTAATTTGATGTCGACACGAACGAAATAGTGTGAAGTTGAAAAGGCTCTTTGGTATTCGTGATCAGTACAATATAACATCTAGAACAAAATCAAGTAATATAAAGAATAGGGTTAATAAATACGGACACGGTACCTTTAAGAGCCTTTTCCACTATCACGATGACGTTATTGATTATCAATTGGAGAAATAAAATCTCCTGGTTTCTTTGAAACACAAAAGATTACAGGAATGAGTTCTAAACAGTAATATGACGGTAGAAATTGTTGGTTATGATTTAAAGTTTTTTTAGTGTAGCTCTTCATGGAGCACTGGGAAATGAACAGAAAAAAATTGTACAATTTCATCGGATTTGTCTGTGCTATCCTAATGGTAAGCATGTCTCACTCTTCAAATACCATTTGTGATAGATTCTTGGTTACTTTTTCCGGACTTGGATATAACCCAGTAGTAGATGAAGTTTGCCCGCTAGCAAATGGAGAGGAGGCAAACGAGAACCTTCCCTATAAAAAATGGTGTGAAGAGAAGTTTGACAACGGAAGTTATATTTATCAAGCGTACAAGGATATCGCATTCAACATAGAGTATACTCCTGAGGAGAACAAAACCGACTACTGGCAATCACCAGATGAAACTGCTCGTTTAAAGAAGGGGGATTGTGAAGATGCGGTGTTTCTCTTTTACTCACATCTCCCAAAAGATCAAAATAATGCCCAAATCGTGTGGGGTTGGGTTGTTGATAAAGAGAGTGCGGTAGGAAGGGCTCATGTTTGGTATCAGCTGGTAGATCGAAAGGGGTATCAGTGGATTGTTGAAGGCTTTTCTCAACACTGGAACGGGATAATACCTATGGAAGAGATAGAGAAGACTGAAACACGAAAAACGATATTTACCCTCCCACATCTGGCAGTGAGCAGTTTTGTTGATTCTCCAAAAAGTGCAAACAGGAGAGGGAATATTCCATCCTTTGGTTTTCCAGATACGTACAATCACAATTCAGAAAAAATACCATTTACAGGGGATTATGCTACACGCTCTTTTCCAAATAGTAATAGAGAGATAACAAATATTATAAATAAACTACATGAACTCTTTTCTCGATATAAGATACCACCACAAACCATAGCATCGAAGAGGCTTCAAGAAAAACAACTTATCTGCAAAAGATAGTGAAACAGTTTTTACCATTTTGCAATGGGTATAAAACAAGAGAACTCGTATCCACTATTTCTTTTCCTCAATTTCTCTGGAACAATCTTACTCGTATGCTTGACCTAATCTACTCTTTTTGTTTGATTTGATCATTGGGCCTTTGGTAAACTGAGATAGTAAAAGAGATATTTTATTATAAGTTTAATGTGGAGGCGTAAAATGGTCTTACTAAAGTCTACAAATGTACCGCTAGGGACAAAGGCAGTTGATTTCTCTCTAAAGGGTATAGATGGGAACATGCACTCCCTTAGTGAGTACGATGATAAAGATATCCTCGTCGTTATCTTTATGTGTAATCACTGTCCATATGTCAAGGCGGTGGATGGAAGGATTGTTCAACTACAAGATAGGTTTGAGAAACAAAGCGTTCAGTTTATTGGTATCAACCCTAATGATGACAATACCTATCCGGATGACAATTTTGAAAATATGGTGAAGAGAGCAAGGGAAAAGGGGTACAATTTCCCCTATTTAAAAGATGATGACCAGTCGATAGCAAAAAAGTATCAGGCACAATGTACTCCCGACATCTATGTCTATGATAAAAAGAGGGTATTGCGATATCACGGCAGAATAGATGATAATTGGCAGGAACCAGAGAAAGTTACGACACACGATCTTGAAGATGCTATTCAGGCGTTATTGGAAGGGGGGATCCCATCTTTAGATCAACACCCATCGATGGGGTGTTCAATTAAGTGGAAGGATTAAGGTGAATGTGAGACCGTATTTACAAAATTATAGTATATCATTTGTTGGAGCAGCAGTATGAAAAATAGCAAATTTGAGAAGATATTAATTGAGGAAGAGCTTCGCATTTGTCCTCAATGTGGCTATGAGGATGGTTTTCACACTTCGTTTGTTCGGCAGGGAAAAGAGAAGTGTAAGGTTATTCTCATATGCCCAAGTTGCCATTCACGGTATGATCCGAACTGGGATGTTGATGTTTAAGAGGTGTGTTTCATAACACTACTCCTCAATATCCTCAGCAAATTGTAACGATAAAGAGTTGATACAATATCGAAGACCTGTCGGTGGAGGGCCATCATCAAACAGGTGTCCCAGATGGGCATCGCACCTACTGCATATGACCTCCTTCCTTATCATGCCATGGCTCGTATCTATTGGAGTCTCAATATTATGTTCAGAAATCGCATCCCGGAAGCTTGGCCAGCCAGTTCCAGAATCAAACTTTGTCTCCGAACTGAAGAGATTGTTACCACAACAGACACATTGGAATACCCCCTTTTTCTTAAAGTTGTAGTACTCTCCCGTAAAGGGACGTTCCGTTGCCTTTTTACGTGCGACCATAAATTGTTCAGGTGTAAGTAACTTACGCCACTCCTTATCTGTCTTAATAACTTTCTCAGGCATCGAGCTCTCTCTCATTGATTTATGGGGTGAACTATTATTAGCATATGGTACTCTATGTTCATCTGCGGCATTGGGGTAACTACTAAAAAAACCTAAAATTGCGATCGTTATGGTTGTAAACAAAACAAATATGATTGGGTTCTTTATCATAAGTAAAATTTCTCTTATAGTGACATGTCTCTTTATCGAGTGTGTCGATCTGCATAGGTTGAGTTCTTGGGCACAAGCCTTTTAACTTTTTTATATTTCTACCTTATGCTTGATGCAGATTCAAAACGCCTTTTCCCCAAAAACGCTCTCAAATCTTTCGTTAAAAGACTCAGGCGTGAAATGAAAATTCTGAGGGCCGTGAACCTCTACAGAATAAGAGGCACAAACAGCGCCCATCCGTGCACCATGGATAATATCGTTTTCCGATAACATAAACCCCTTGATTAAGCCTGCTCTGTATGCGTCTCCCGCACCCGTAGGGTCATTTACTGGATCAGCTTTGGCGACAGGAATATCAATAGTCTTTATTTTGTTATTTTCTAGAAGAGCTATCTCAGAACCCAATTCACCCTTTGTCTTGATCAAGATCTCTGTTCTCTCCAGGATATCTTCGATAGAAAATGAAGTCTTCTCTTGGGTTAACTGTAGCTCATAGTCATTACAGATGAATATCTTTGAACCCTCTATCATCTCTGCCAAACGCTCACTTGTCCAGGCGGGAAGGGATTGTCCTGGGTCAAAAATATAGTCGATCTTCTTCTGTTTGTATACACTTGAAAAATTATACATATCGTCTAAATTTCCTGGTGCAACCAAGGCAACAGTATCTTTATGATTTAGTGTTTCAAAATCAAAGAGAGAGCTGAATTTCATTGCACCCGGATTAAAGGCTGTTATCTGGTTGTCTGATTTATCGGTTGTTATATATGCGCCTGCAGTGAGCTCTTCCTCTATAATCTTAATATGCTCTGTTGGGATTTTATGGCCTATCAACCAGTTTTTGTACGGTTCGAAGTCTCTTCCCGCTGTGCCTATTATGGTTGGTCTGTCTCCAAAAAGGGATAGCGCATAGGCAATATTCCCTGCAGTACCTCCGAAATTTTCCCTTAAGCCATCTATCATAAAACATACATTCAGAATGTGTACTTTTTCTGGAAGAATATGGTCTGAAAACTTTCCCGGAAAGTCCATAATCCTATCATAAGCCAATGATCCTGAAACAAGAATATTCATATTGTCCTCTCTCTCTAGATTAATCAATTTCTACACAGGATAATGATATGGTATACATTTTTTACCTCAGACTACTCGTCATAACTCTGAATTTCGACTTCATATAAGAACTGCTAAGCGTTACGTCTCACTATGTACGAGATTCTACGGTGCCGTTCCAATACCTGTTAGATTCTCGAAAATTTTATAACCTTAAAACATAAACCTTACTGTACTTCACCTTCTTTGTCAAGCTACGATTTTGTGATGAATTTGTAGTGGAAATTGACATATGGTGGAGCAGGACTGTGTATGTTTTCCTTCATTGAGTAGGCATCAATCTAATGCGTTCTGAAATTGAGATGTGAAGGGCTTTTCGTTACAATGTTAGGATTTTCTACGAAACAGATTAACGGTAAGACACGGAATTGACATGGCTGTTATGTATGCAGAACTATTAGATCAGTATCTCTATCTAAAGAGTAATAATCATGAATCTTCCAGTTTAAAATTAAACGCGATCTTTTTTCTGGCTGTAAACGGAACGCCTATGCGTTTAGCAGGTATATATTCTGCTTTCTTTAAAGCTTTAATGGCGGCTTTATCAAGCGATTTACAGCCCGCAGATTTTATTATCTCAATATTCCCACGCTTACCATTACTGAGTATTGTCACTTCCAATATCGTTGTTCCTTCATGTCCCTCTCTTTTACAACTCAAAGGGTAAAAGGGCTTAAATACATTTTTAACCATAGCACCCATGGTTACACCTTTTGCCTTCACATCCGCAATTATCTCTTTTGAATTATTGGTAGACTTACCCTGTTTTTCTGTCTGTTTATCCTTGATCTTACTATCAGGTTTAAAGTATTTTGCACTATAGGCTATCTCTTTCGGTTTCTCTACAATTTCGGCTTCAACCTTTACCTGCTTCTCTCTCGGTTTTTCCGGTTTTTCCACAGTTTTCTGGCTATCGAGCGTTTTTTCTTCAATCTTGCGGATATGTTTCTGTACCTCAGTAACAGGTTTTGTAACAGATACTGGCTCTCTTTCTTGCTGTTCCGGTTTTTTTAAAGGTGTTGCTGCCTCAACTATTTTTTCTTCTACCTCACGTGGTTTCTCTATCTCTCTAACAGATTTTGTTGAAGCAACAGATGCCACTGACGGTACAAGCTCTATTTTAAGACTGGATTCACCCTTTTTAAACAGAACCTCCGGTTGAGAGGTGACATCTGGCGTTATTACTACTGCTGCATGTAACGCCAGGGCTATCAAACCGGCTATCAATAAATTTTTCTTATACATAATGTTAAAATTAGTGTATTTAGGGATATAGGAATTGCGGGATTGTTATACAACAGTTCCACAATTCTTCAATTCTCTGATTTTTCAATGGTTGAATGTTCAACGGGCTGTGTCTCAAAATAGACCTCCTTGATCGCATCTCTTCTCAATGTATCAAGTACGCCTATTACGACTCCCAGGTCGGCCTCTTTATCACCGTTAATAAAAATCTTTACACCCTTCTCCGCCTTTGTCTTTAATGCTTCAGATAGATTATCAAGCATGATCTCCTCTCTGTTAAGGAGTATCCTATTGTCCTTATCTACAGTAATCGAGACGTACTCTTTCCTGTCGAGCTCAGATGTTGAAGCCTGAGGAAGCTCTACTTTAAATCCACGGTGAACTACCATGGAAAGCATTGCGTAGATAAAAAAGACCAACAGGAGAAAGACGACATCTATCAACGGAATCATCTCAATCCTTGGACCCTTCCTTTTGAGATTAAGGTTTATCTTCATCGCATAAGACTTTCACCGTATGGCACTAAGAGTGCAAATGTTATAAGATACACAATTCATTGTTCTCCCTATTTGTTTCAAAACTTATTTCTGCTTTTTATAGAGTATTTCGAGACTGGTTGTACGTTTTTCTATATTGCGCGCCGCCTTTTCCAGCTTAACAATGAAATAGTTGTAAGGAATGATGGTGGCAAGGGCAATAGTTAGACCGGCTGCCGTAGTAATCAGGGCCTGTGCTATTCCTCCGGTTACCGCCTTTGGGTCATCGATACCGGACTGCCCCAAAAAATCGAAAGAGACTATTATTCCGGTAACTGTCCCAAGTATCCCAAGCAGGGGTGCCATTGTTATTATCGTATCCAGGATTGCCATACCCCTCTTCATCCTGTCTATCTCATCCTCTGCTGCCATTTCAATTGCGTTTAACATGGAAGACTTATGGTGTGAGAGAGCGAAACATACGATTCTTATCAGGTAGTCTTTTGATTTACCACCCAGGGCCAGGGCCTTTTCATACAATCCTTTCTCAATCTCTCCAAACATCTCATCCAGGAGTTTGCGATCTATCCTCCTTGTTTCAATTGACCAGAAGATAATTCGCTCAATGGTAATAGTAAGAGATATAAGCGAGCAAATCAAGAGAGGATACATAACAGGGCCGCCTTTAAAAATGAGATTCAGCATTGTCTTCTTCCTTTCCTCCATCCATAGTAAAATAATCTTACACCTATTAAAACTACTACAATAGTTATCCAGGATGTGCGTGAGATATCTATACCTTGTTCCGTTTCTTGTGTCTCCTCTTCCATTTCATACCTTTGTTAACAATTTCGTGATAATAGCTGAGTGTTGTCTCGTTATTTTATATGGAGGTCCAAGAACCAATACCCATCTCGTAGGGTCTTTTCACCCTGCGTAAGGAGCAGTGGTGACTGAAAGATTGGTCCGTCATATACAAGCGTATGGTACTCTCCCTCTTCACCACATGCATCTACTCCCTGGCTTTCAATCTCTTCAATTACTGTTCGTGAAAGAGTTTTGCCAAGTAAAGTTGTCGGCAAAACATCCTCTTTAATGGCGATGATCATGGCGTAAAACCCAAGCTCAAGGAATTCGTCCAAGAGTGATTTTCTCCCTTCTAACCACAAAGGAAGAAAAGGGAGTAACCCTATATCACTACAGACACGTTCTTCCCAATCACGATGTTCCTGTAGGTCGATATCACCGAAAACAACGTGTCGCACACCTTCGCTCTTCACAGATTTTAATGCGGTGGAGAACTGTTCTTCGTATTCTTTCCACGTTGTTGCTCGTGTGAGCAGAGGTATATCCATGGCCTGCGATTGTGCAGTTACTATAGAGTGGTGTAAGCCATGAGAACGACTTCGCTCACCGCCCTCAGTAAACATTGTAATGAGTTTTTTCGCGTCACCTCCAGCATGTATCGCACGGTATATGGCAAGACAAGAATCTTTACCACCGCTAAACGAACAGGCAAAAGAGAATCTCTTATTATTCATGTATTCCCCGATATTTATTCTTTCCTACACAATTCTACTCGAATGTTTTTACTCCCACTTTTCATTAAATCCCAGAGCAAATGCTTTACAAACAAAATTTGAGAACGTATGATTGCATATTCCCATCTGTTCATGAGAAAGAGACTCCCGATAATACCCTATCCTCTCAAACTTCCCTGAAATGGTTGCACTGAGCTGAGCCCCATAGGATGAAAAGATCTCAGGTAAACAGTTTTTCGGTAAGATTCCCCACTCTATTTTATCACGCAGGTGAACAAGTGCGGCAGTCGCGGCTACCGTAACAGAGTCGCGGTTAATTGTTGCAAAATTCTTTTCAAGGAGTTTGGACTTTTCTTCATTCAGAAAGCTGCAGATTTTTACTATCATTGATTTTTTATCAAATCCAAATCGTTCTAGAAAAATTTTGGCGGAACGCTGACTCTGAGGGGTGAGAGAATCTTGTAATGCCAAGGTCTTTTTTACGGACTCCTTAACCGTCAATCCTATGAGTTCACCTAGTTTCGTGTGCTTACCGGTTCCGGTCAGAGGAGTCTCTCCGGTCAACCTGGAGGCGATACCAACCTGATCGGTCCCTGTTCCGGTAGCTAATCCGCAGGAATAGCAGGAGTTAACCGCAAGCTCTTGAAGTGCCGCGCTCTTTGCCTCGGTTGCGGTAACAATCGATCTAACCATAGCTCCATGGGTAAGCTCTCTATTTATGATAAGTATTGTGTTTATTGTTCCGCACGGTTCACCAGCTTCACCCTTAGTGCCGATAAATTTACCGTCCTTTTCATACAGAGTTGCCGGGTCACCGGCTCTGCCGGCATTTGTTTCCACACCTCCCGTGCTTATCACCACTACCTTTAGATCCTGGTATTCCCTCGATTCCACTGCAGCATAGTTCATATTTGCGGCAGTGCCAAAGAGTGCTCTTTTTTCAGGATTGAGTCCGTATTTTTCACAAACCGACTTTAGATAATCAAAAGGGCTTTTGCCTATAGACTTGAGGGCCTTTCTGTTGTGCCCTAGAGGTTCGCATAATTGATGATTAGCGATACCCTCCAGATCATCACGCAACCCTCCGTTTACTCCGCAAGTAGAAATAACCCTATGCTGAACAAGAAAGTTAACATAGATAATCTTCTCTTTGCGGTGTATTTCAATCCCGTCATATTTCCCTAGTAACATTGCCGTGTATCCTTTGTGTTTTGATAGGAGTTAGCATTTTTCTTAGTACATAAAATAGTTGATAAAACAGCCGCTTGTTAATCCGGCCAAATTGTCGGTTTGCCTGTTTTCGGATGGGGATAAACAGACAGAGCGGTACCGTAAACATCACTGAGCAGTTCCGCCTTGAAAATATCATCTTGAATGCCGATTTTGACGATACGCCCTTCACACATTAACATAATACGGTCACTGTATATAGATGCAAAATTTAAATTGTGCGAGATCATGAAAATGGATAGATTCTTATCATGTGCAAGGGATTGCACGAGCCGGTAGATATCCAATTGGTAATGAATATCGAGATGGACAGTCGGTTCGTCCATCAATAAAATAGATGTTTTTTGCGCTAGGGCCCGAGCAATTAAGACCCGCTGTCTTTCACCACTGGAGAGCTGGTTAAAAATCTTATCCTCGTATTTCGTTAATCCGGTTTGTTCGATAACCTCCCTTATAATTTCATGGTCGTCATTGTTCAAAGAAGCGAGTGGACTATGATACGGGTAACGTCCCATGGACACAATATCATAAACCGTGAAGTCAAATGCAATAGTTGATTCAGCCGGAATGATAGTCATGATTCTGGCAAGAGCTGGACGTTTAAAAGAAGATAACGGTATTCCATCCAGTAATATCTGACCGGACTGAGGTTTAATTATCCCACCAAGCAGATATAAGAGAGTAGTTTTACCAGATCCGTTAGGACCAACGACATTGAACAATTCTCCTGCCTTAAAGTCAAAAGATAGGTCATGAATTAAGGGACTTTCTGTATACGAATAAGAGAGTTGCTCAACCGTTATGTTTTTATATTTATTGCTCATCGCATTCCCTTACGCTTATTTTTCCAGAGTAGAAACAGAAAAAACGGCCCACCAATAAGAGCGGTGATGACGCCAACAGGAATTTCAGTTGGTGAAAGCAGGACACGGGCCAGCGTATCGGCAACAACCATAAAAATGCTGCCGAAAATAACACAGGCTGGTAATAAACGTCTGTGATCAGGTCCAATTGACAGTCGTAATAGATGTGGAATGATAATTCCAACAAAACCAATTAACCCGGTTAAGGCGACGATACTTCCGGTTAAAAGCGAGCAGGCAAAGAAAAGTACCTTTTTTAGTCGTTCCACATCAATACCAACAATCTGGGCATCCAGTTCTCCTAGAGTAAGCGCATTCAGATGCCGTGCCTGCGGCAGGATCACGCCGATGGCAAGAACAACATAGAGAAATATCCATAATAAATGTCCATATTCCGGAGTTGGTATGTTACCCATTAACCAGGTAAAGACCTGCATCAATTGTAAAGGGTCCAGTAGCGTTTGCAAAAATAAAATCAATGCGGAAAACATTGCCTGTAGTGAAATTCCGGCCAGCAACATCGTATGTGTCGGTAAATAGTTGCCGATCCGGGAAAAGTTATAAACAAATAGTATGGTTATCAATGCTCCACATACAGCAAAAATCGGGATAATTTGAAAACCAAAAATCAACAGGTGTAACCCAAAACCCATGGCTATTACCACTACCAATGCCGATCCGCCGGAAATTCCAAGGATATAGGGTTCTGCAAGCGGATTTCGCAAGAGTGCCTGAAATACAGCTCCGGTTAAAGAGAGAGTAGCGCCGGTGAGTGCGGCCAGAAGCAGCCGGGGCAATCGCACCTGTAATAATATAATGTTAGTTTGATGAGAAGTCGCTGCCCCAAAGAGCGTGTTTTTCAGTTGTGTCCAGGTAATCATCACCGTGCCGGATTTCCAACAGAGTACAAAAATGAAGATCCAGCAAAATGGGATTGTGAATAATAATATTTTACGGTTTTTCATTTTTCATAATCCGTTGAATCTCCTCTGCTTTTTCAGGATGAAGTTGTTGGGCTATTGAAGCCAGAGCCTGGACAACCCTTGGACCGGGACGATTGATGATGTCATGATCAACTTCAACGAACATCTGGTTACGTACAGCAGGAATATTTTTCCAACGTTTCCAGAAAGGCAACTGATTCTCCATATCAAGCTCGTTGCCCATGCCGCTTGAAAATAGGAGAACATCCGGTGATTTGACAATAACACTCTCAATGGTTACACAGGGGTATGCCTGATCGATATCCCCGGTAATATTAACGCCTCCTGCATCGTGAATTAAATCGTTAATGAAGCTTTGAGCTCCAACAGATATTATAGGATTGAGAGCGATTGAATAAAAAGTGCTGGGTTTTGGTATCTCTTTTACCAGGGATCGAATTTGTTCATAACGGTTCACTAGATTCTCAGCCGCCTCTTTTGCTTCTGTTTGGTGCTCTAAAACGTCTCCAAGCCAGTTAATATTTTTTATAATATCAGAAAATTTCTCACTGCGTAAGACAGCAACGTTTAAACTCAGCTTCCGTAGTTTATCCACATCTCTCCTTGGTGCTCCGTCAAAGGACATGACAACCAAGTCAGGATTTAAGGTAATGATCTGTTCAATATTGGGGTTAACATAGCTACCTACTTTGGGAAGGGCTGTAACAGAAGGGGGATAATAAGAGTACTGTGAAACTCCTACCAACAGAGAGTCCGCATCAATGACTCCTAATATTTCTGTTGCACTCGGGGAAACGGAAATAATCCGCTTAGGCGGAGTGTTAAAATGGAGAGAAAAAGAGGTATCGTCAATAAAGGTCTCTGTTTTTCCGGAATTCACCTGCTCTGCCTGAGAAGGCTGACTACATAGTGTCAGGATTATCCAGAAAACAGAAAGCAGTATACTGTGAGGAATTTTATTCATAATTTTATTGTTAATGTTGTCCAGGTCGTAAGACATGAACTGATAAAATGAAATAGTAAAATAGTAAATTAGGGCGTTATCATGACAAAAACAATCCTTCTACTCTGCTCTCTTATTCACCCAAACTGGACTAGTGAATACGGTAAATGGTGTCCCGTATTCGTCGAACCCTTTTAACCTGATCTTTACAAAATAGAACGAATGAGTAACAAAATCTCCATCTTCAACAGCATAATTGACTTCTTTAAAATCGGGGCTAAAGAGTGAAGAGTTCCCACTTTTGATGGTAATCCATTTGCTGTTATTTTTATAAATATAAACCTCTACAATTTCTCTTTCAGACTGAATATTTAGTAATAACCTTGGGTTTCGGGAGGTTTCAAATTCATCACCAACAATGTGACCGGATATACTAAAGTAGACATCAACCGGTTCAGGACAAACTACCGCATAGTTATTCCGTTTTTTCAGGGCCCCTACGATCTCTTCCCGTGTAAGAGTTTTTGCATACACAACGGTGCGACGGTCCTCTCCCGGTTTTATGTTTGGCCAATGGGTATCAGAAGTTGCAATGAGACCTAACCGATACCCCATTGACAACGCCTTCTCTATTTCCAGTTCCCAAGATATCTGGACCCGCTCTTCTTGTATGTAATCATTTTCCATTTCATCAAAATCGTATTGGTAGAGTGGTCCGTCAGGATAGACCTCCGCATTGGAAAAGGTTGAGGAAAATCCAAGTTCATACTCCCAATAATCTCTTTCATGATGTTTTACGATAATTTTATGATCTTTTAAATCCACAACAGTAAAAGATCTTGGGTGAGGAGTGTGACCTACACCTCCAACGCGACTGACGGCATCTGCAAGGATATCCGGAGTGGGAAAGCTACTGAAACGAAAAATATCATCGGGTGGATTGGTAAAGTAGAGTATCTTGTGCTCATAATCTTTACTACCCGGCTTAAAATGTTGGTCAGGAAAAGTCCATTCATATCCCGGGATGACAAGAAACTCTCCGTCATGATTTTCTTTTTGACATACAGCGACAATCTGCTTCCACTCCTCTTTTGTCAGGACATCTCCTCTATATTCATCATGGTCTGTTATGGCAACAAAATCCAACCTCTCTCTAGATGATTGAATAACCCTGTCGATTTTCTGTTCGGAATCTGCATCGGCAGAGTAGTTTGTATGGACATGCAGATCGCCCCGGTAAAGATGATATTCCGCGTACGGTTCCCGAGCCATTTTCCGAATTGTATTGGTATCCTCGTCCGCGGCTATGGCAACACCCATACAAAGTAGGAAGAGAATCATGCACAAGGTAAAATATGTTATGTTCTTCACTGCAATATGTTTGTTATTTGAAATTATCAGTTTAAGTACAAGGAAAACATCTGTTACATGGTAAGCTTTACTCCAAAGAAGAACCTCGCTCCCGGTGACTTGAATCCCAATACTTCGTCAAAGTCGATATTTAATGCGTTTTCCACTCTTGTGTAAAACTGGAACTGCTTTGAATAGTTGCAGGTAAGAGCCAGGTCCAGTTTGTGAATGCCCGTGTTGGTTCTGATCGTTGGTCTTCCGGGAGGTGTGATTCCTCCTCCATTTCTCCCCTCTCTGGAATTCCCGATAATGGTATCATCGATGTTCAGGTTAAATTTATCTAAGAAGCTGTAATTAATGGTAACAGATCCCTGTTTATTTGGTTGTCTGATCAACTCCTTTTTCAACTCATCCCTGGTATGCAACCTCGTAAACGTACCCCTCAGAGTCAGTCCCTCTAAGGGTTTAATGACGACTTCGGCTTCAACACCTTCGGTCCTGACCATACCTATGTTTTGAGCCCTGAAGATAAATCCACCGGTATTGACAGCCTGAATAAGGTTTGAATATCTGTTTTTAAAATAGGTTACACCAAAGAAGAGCTTGTCCTCAAACAGGTACTGCTCAATACCAATATCATGACTTTCACTCTCCTCCGGATCCAACGTTGGGTCACCAAAATTTGGGAAAAACAGCTCATTGATAGTAGGCCCCCTGAACCCCTTCCCGTAATTGGCCTTGAATTTTGTATTTGTCTCCTTGAGATGGTAGGCAATGGAAAATTTCGGATTAACGTCTTTTCCGTATCTGTTGTTATCGTCGACTCTCACACCAGCATTGAAGAAAAGTCTATCCCATAGCTTCAGTTGGTTCTGAAAGTACCAACCCCTATTGATTAAGGAGGGATCGACACTTCGATTGTCCGCTTCCTGGTCTTCGAATTCAAACCCGAATATAAAGGTGTCAATGTCCTTATACTTTAGGGTGTGCTGATAGTCTCCGGTATAGATTTGCGTATCGAGCCGGAATCTCAAATTGCCAAAAGGGTCTGAACCAACGGAGTTAGGTTTGTCTCTGCTTTTCAGATTTGAATCGGTATATGAGAATTTCAGTTTATGGCTCCACCAGCTTGTTATCGAATGGGTCAGGAGAGAATGTATTACTAAGTCCTGATTCTTGGATAGATTGTTTGGGTCTTGCCTGAAAGCCCCGTCGTCGATACCCACCTTAGAATCATTGTATCGGAGGCTCGTATCAAACTGCAGTTTGTCGTTGATTTTGTATCCGAACCGTGCTGACGCATTCGTCTTGTCATAATCGTCATTTGAACCGCGGCCATTGCTGTCAATCCTTGCCACATCAAAGGAGTAATGAAAGTCTTCGAAACTCCCACTTGAACTAATTGATTCATTAAATGTCCGTTCCGGCGTTCCAAATTCTGATCGTACACTAAACCGTGGTTTTCCTTTCCCTTTTTTTGTAATGATGTTTATTACCCCACCCATTGCATCGGAACCGTACAGGGTGCTTTGTGGCCCCCTTACGACCTCTATGCTCTCCAGGTTGTCAGTGGTTAAGTTTGCAAAATCGAAAGAACCTGTGGTAGGACTGTTAACTTGTACACCGTCAATCATTACTAAGACCTGATCAGCACTAGAACCTCGCAACGATATGCTTGTTGATCTGCCAATACCTCCAGACTTTCGTATGCTCAATCCCGGTACACTGCGAAGAGATTCAAAGACGGTCGTTGCCTTTTGTTGTTCAATCTGTCTCTTTGTCACGGTAGTTACTGAATCTATCAACTGACTCGCTGGTGTTTCTGTTCTTGTTGCAGTTACTACGATCTCTTGTACATCTTCGGTCTCAGGTACCGAAACAGCATCTGTATCGGTTTCACTCTTCTGCTCCTCTCTCGTTTCTTGAAAAGCGGGATCTGTCTCTGAATAGCCGATAATTGGAAAAAAAACAATCAATAGAACAAACACTCCAATCAAACCATATTTCATAATTCATCCTTTCCCCTCGGAAAAAAATATTAAAAAAAGGTGTAAGAGAGGTCTCCTGGCTATCGGGTCCTCCTACTCTCTGCGCCTTCCCATTCCGGACTTCCTGGAAAGAACAGTGGCATCTTGCAGATTTTGTCACCGATTACAGTTGCGGGGCAGCTCCCATTATCCGAAATTGATCCGTTTGGGATTCCCTCGTATCACACACCATACACTCAAGAGTTGCAGTGGTCTCTTGTGCCAGTACCACATTAAGTGCAACTTTCCACGTAGCTATTTACCTCTGTTTGTGAGTTAAGTATAAAATAAAAAAACCCGAATCTTCACGGGGAAGATTCGGGTTCTATACTGATTAAAATGATAAAAGACGTCTCTTGCCTCCACCTTCTTTGCCATCGAAGATTTACGTGAAGCATTTACAGGCAGGTTTTCTGACTATCGGGTCATCCTACATTCTGCGCCTTCCCGGAAAGTTGTTTTAACTGTCTAAATAGTTTAAACAGTTGGCGTCTTCCAGTGGCATATAGTCTCTTTTTACAAGAGACGTGCAGCTTTAGTCACCGATCACAGCGGCGGGTCCGTGCCCTTATAAGGGTCTTCCCTTTTATCTTGCTATCGAGAAAAGTTTTCATAGCAAGCACCTGCAAATGGATTAGATTATCAAAGTACAGAGCAAATTGCTTCTCAAGGAATATAAAGGATTAATAATTGTTGTCAATCAAAAAATTATCTTGTAGGTAGTTGTTTCCTTTCTCATTCATGTTTCCCCTCTCTTTCAAATCTCCCATAGAGTGTGGGGATCACGACGAGCGTAAAGAGTGTTGATGATACCAGACCACCAACGACAACGATTGCCAACGGTTTTTGTATCTCGGAACCGGTTCCGTAGCTCAATAATATAGGGATGAGCCCCAAGGCAGTTGTGAGGGCCGTCATAAGTACCGGGCGAAATCTCTGCTCCGCCCCTTTCAGGATAGCTTCATGCAGACCCAAACCCTTCTCTCTGAGTTGATTGAGGTACTGTATCATAATGATGCCGTTTTCCACAGCGATACCAAAAAGGGCAATAAAGCCAATGGAAGCTGGAACACTTATATTGGCACCACTGAGCCACATTGCAGGAAAACCCCCAATTATGGCAAATGGTATATTGAGAATTATTAAGGTTACATTTTTTAGGGAGTTAAAATTGCTGTATAAGAGGATGAAGATAATTAGTATCGTTAACGGTACGATCAGTGCGAGCCTTTTGTTCGCACGTTGCTGGAGCTCGAATTGCCCTCCCCACCTAATGTAATAATCAGGAGGCAAATCTACCGACTTTTCAATCTTTCTCTTTGCCTGAGAAACAAATCCTCCAATATCTCTTCCTACATAATTACATTCAACTGCAACCCTTCTCTGCCCCTTTTCTCTGCTTATCTGTACCGGTCCATCTTCTATCGAAATATTCGCCAACTGTCCCAGGGGGATTCGTTCCCCACCTGGTGCATTGATGAGAATATTTTTGATACTCTTAACATCCGATCTCCTCTTCTGTGGGTATCTAACGATCAAGTCGAACCTCTTCCGCCCCTCCAGCACTTGGGTAACAATTTTTCCTCCGATTGCAGTTTCTATAACATCCTGTACGTCAGAAATATTGATTCCGTGACGGGAGATCGATTCTCTATCAATCTTTATCTGCATAACGGGCAGACCAACAATGTGTTCCACTTTCGGCTCTACCACTCCCGGTATCCCTGTAATAATTCTCTTTATCTCTTCAGCCTTCTCTTTGAGAATTGAGATCTCATCACCAAATATTTTTATTGCAATATCAGACCTTACACCCGATATCAGCTCGCTTACTCTTAGTTCAATTGGTTGTGAATAACCATAGGCAATACCAGGTATTTTTTTCAGTTTCCGATTTATCTTATCTATTAACCGGTCCTTATCTTTCACTAACCACTCTTTTCTTGGCTTCAGCATAACAATGATGTCGCTAATTTCAGGTCCCATTGGATCGGTTGCTATCTCCGGCCTACCTGTCTTTGATACAACTGTTTGAACCTCAGGGAGACTCTTGACTATTTCTTCTATCGTTTTACAAGTCTCAATGGAACTTGTTAAAGAGATGCTGGGTAGTCTAATCGCTTGAAGTGCTATTGAACCCTCATCCAATTGGGGCATAAATTCTGAACCCAATTTTAGTATCGTACTGAGGCTTATGGCGAGAAGGGTAACAGCAGTGATAACGGTGATTCGATGATGGAGTAACGCCTTACGGAGTAGGGAAAGGTATGGTCTTTTCATGAGCCGAATAATTCTGTTCTCCCTCTTTTGACTATCGACTCTTAAGAGGAGACTGCACAGGGAGGGGGCAAGTGTCAAAGAGAGGATAAGAGACCCCATCATCGCAAAACTGATAGTGAAGGCAAGGGGTTTAAACATCTTCCCCTCCATACCTTGAAGGGTAAAAAGAGGAAGAAATACAACAATTATGATCAGAATAGCAAAGACAATGGGACGGGCAACCTCTTTGGCAGAGAGAAGAGTTATCTCTACAATATTCTTGTTTCTGTTGCTATTTTCGGACAAATGTCGGTAGATATTTTCAACCATTACGATAGAACTATCCACCATCATTCCAATACCAATTGCTAAACCTCCAAGTGACATAAGATTTGCTGAAACCCCCTGAACCTTCATCAAGATAAATGCTATTAATGCGGCAAGAGGTATATTAATGGCCACAATGATGGCGCTTCGGAGATTTCCCAGAAAACCAAAGAGGACTAAAATGACAAGAATACCTCCAATCATCAGGGCGGTTGTCACGGTTTTTATGCACTTACTGATGAGTTCCGATCTGTCATAGAATGGCCTTATCGTAACTCCTTCCGGTAGTGATGATTGCAAATCCTCTATCTTTTTCTTTACCCGATTAACTACCACCCTGCCATTTGCTCCCAAAAGCATCATAACTATCCCGGTAACGACCTCTCCCTCTCCGTCCTTGGTTACGGCCCCATACCTAACTTCCGGTCCTACTACTACTGTTGCAACGTCTTTGATGCGGACAGGTGTTCCCTCTTCAGCCTTCAGTATGATGTTTTCTATATCGGTTATCGTTGATATAAGGCCTACGCCTCGGACTATGTACTGTTCTGCACTATGTTCTATATACGCTCCTCCAACATTTGCGTTATTCTCTTTGAGAGAGGTAAATATGTCCTTTAATGATAAATGATACGCAACTAATCTGTCCGGATTGACCACTACCTGATACTGTTTCGTAAAACCCCCAAAAGAGTTTACCTCGGTAACACCGGGAACAGTTAATAACTGAAATCTGACAATCCAATCCTGTATTGTCCTGAGTTCCAAGAGACTGTACCCTTCGCCTTCGATTATGTATTGGTATATTTCCCCTAGTCCCGTGCTGATAGGTCCCATAATGGGAGTACCGAGTCCCGTTGGCATTTGCTCTTTTGCGACCTGTAAACGTTCCATTACCAATCTCCGTGCAAAGTAGATATCCACCCAATCCTCAAATACTACAGTAACCTGAGATAGTGCGGTTTTTGATAGTGATCTTATCTCGGCAATGTTGGGGAGGCCCATCATGGATGTCTCTATAGGGAAGGTGATGAGTTTTTCCACCTCAACGGCGCCCAGGCCGGGTACCTCTGTGTTGATCTGTACCTGGTTGTTGGTAACATCCGGTACTGCATCTACAGGGAGACGGAGAGTCATATATATGCCTGTTCCGATCAAAAGGGCGGTGAGTGTGAGTACCAGAAACCGGAACCTAATCGAAAATTCGACAATACGTTCTATCATAAATTGGTTCACCACATTTGTTAATGTATGCGGATGTCAAAACGAAAATACTGTGTTTCCCTTCTGAGAGGGTGTCAAAATGTATCTACGGCAATTCAGATGAGTTGTATGGAATATACCTTTCTTTTTTTGTAATGACCTGAAAGGTCGTGATCGGTTGTTACGTATTCAAGCAAACCAGATTTTCGCTTGACAACTTTGCAAAATTACTCTCCTTCAAGTGTCTCCTTGAGGAATTCAGACTTGAGATAGAATGCCCCTTGAGTTACAACTTCCTCTCCCTCTTCGACACCTTCTAATAACTCTATATCGGATTCAAACTCTCTTCCCGTTTTTACTCTGCGACTTTCAAATAAACTGTCTCCTCTATGAATAAAAACAACTTTCTTATCATGTATCCTTTGGATCGCAGTCAACGGTACGGTAAATATCTCTAGTGGAACACTCGTTGCTATCCTGGCAGTCGCGAACATACCCGGTTTCAACACTCTCTTACTGTTGTTTATTTCAATCCGAACCTCAACCGTCCTCGTAGCTTCTTCTATAACATCGCTTATATAACTGATATGTCCCATAAATTCTTCACCGGGAAAGGCTGAGACATCAACTGACACCTTCTGACCCAATTGAACTCTTACCAGGTCTTTCTCATAGATATTCAGGACGATCCAGAGAACTTCCAGATTTGCAATTGCAAAGAGGGTCTCTTCTGGATTGGTCAATTCACCTAACGTAATATGTTTCTCAATTACTGTTCCTTTGTATGGTGAGAGGAGGGGGAAATGGACGTTGGTATGTAATTGAGAAATGGTATTCTTGATGTCATCTTCTGAAAGCCCCAACAGATAAAGCTTATTTTCGGCAGCCTCAAACTCTGCCTTTGCTATAAAATATTCGCCTCTTGCTTCATGCATCTCCTTTTCAGATGATATATTCTTTCTCCACAACTTCTTCTCTCTTTCGTAGTTGGTATAGGCAACTTCCATCTTGGTCTTCGCCTTAATCAACAGTGAACGTGCTACCCCCAGTTCTATACTATCAAGGATTGCCAGTTTCTCTCCCTCCAAGACATCATCTCCAAGGTCTACAAAGATCTCAACAACCCTCCCCTTAATTCTCGGACCGATATGGAATAGCTTGTTGGCATTAAACTGGATCTTTGCCGTGGCATCTATGTGTTGATTCACCACCTTATGCCTTGGGTTTTCTGTTTTCAGACCTATTAGCTCACGCTGTTCGTTATCAATTTCAACTATTACGCTATCATCGTGTGTCTCCTGTTCAACATCTTTTATGTCGACCGCTTTTGATTCCCTCTCTTTACAGGAGGAGAGCTGCATGGCAAATATGGCAAGCACGATCAAAAACATGGATAGTTTAATTTTCATTATTAACTCCGTTCGATTAGATGGGCGAAACTGTTTTTCGTCTTAAACACTCTCCAAGGTTATGGTAATTTTTTTTAATCTTACAATGCATACAAGTATGCGGTTCTCGTTCTAGAAGGTTTCGTTGGATAGTAAGAAACTCAACGAATTGTTACGAAATACCTATTGAAGAGTAAAATGATTTTCAGAAAAAGAGTACCCTTTGTTGCTATCGATAAATAATAACGGTAGTCTGCATAAAAGTAAGTTTACCACGCACCTAACTGCACTACAATAGTATTTAACTCACTTGATAGGATAAGTAACCGATTTACTAGTTTAGGAACAGGATAAGATTGAGGAACAGAAGAAGGGGAGGGAATTTCAATAATCTGTTTTAGTAGGTTCCATCTCTATTTAAAAAAGTGGTCTGGGAAACTCGATAATATATTGGATTACGGTAAGTGGAATATGATGAAGTAAACGATATGTTTTTGAGATTGTACGAGATTAAGGCAAAGAAATAATTGAATTTACGATGTTTTTGCTTATAATATCTCTCATTAAATTCCGTAAACTTGATTATTTGAGACTTTTACCCAAGTTCACAACATGCACAATGTTGGCAGAGTGCTGAAGTGTCACCATTTGCATCAACTCTATTATGCTGTTTTGATCTTGATCTTTTTGATAAGGAAACGCACTAGTATGGGTAATAAACGGTATCGAAAACGAGTGAATCGCCTGTTTCAAGGAGAAGTTTTTGGTGAAGCGGCCTACTCGATGGCAGCACGCTGCACTCGGTGCCCAGAACGTCAATACAAATGGGAAACATTACGAAAACTTGAAACACAGACAAAGAGAGAGCTGCAAGGTGTCCTTTTTCAGAATGGCTGGGAAACAGCTGAACGAACGCGCTATAAATTGCTTGGCAACGCTGTTGGTATATTTGCAGCGATCCTTCCTTGGCGTTTATCATTAAAGTTTCTTGAAGTGATTATCGATACAGGTTTGAAGACTCTTGCTCGATTTGTTTACAAAGCACCCCAGGACGATAAAAGATTTGCTAAAAGTATCTTGAATCATGAGCGAGCTCAATATGAGTTTGTACAGAGGGAACTTCAGGGAGATGAGCATTCATCCCTTGAGCAGGTTTTGGTACTCTTGAAGAGCTAACCAGTTAAGGATACGGAATGACATCAGAAAATAAAGGAATGGTAACGCTTGTTTTACAGGCATATAATTATCTGAAAGAGAAATTCTTCGCACCTAAAAAAAGCGAGAATAGTTCAGGGAGAGCTAAGAAAAAGAATCGAAAAGGGATAGAAAAAGAGTTAACAATGCTTACCGAGACGTTGAGGAAGCGGGTAGTCGAGGGCAACAAGGAGCTGGTTGAAACAAAGGAAGAATTGAGAGTGGAAATAGCCGAACATAAAAGGACGGAAGAGAAACTACATCGGCTGTCCCAGGCTATTGAACAAAGCTCTGGTTCGATTATGATTACTGATAAAAATGGTATCATTGAATATGTCAATCCAAAATTTACCCAAATAACCGGCTATGATGCAAAAGAGATTATAGGGAGAAATCCCCGTACTCTGAAATCGAATCGTACACCTTGTCAAGTGTACACAAACTTGTGGAAGACTATTACCTCTGGTAGGGAATGGCATGGGACATTTTGTAATACAAAAAAGGGTGGTGAATACTATTGGGAATCTGCATCTATTTCACCAGTAAAAAATAGTGAAGGGATTATTACCCATTTTATTGCGGTCAAGGAAGATATTACCGAACGAAAAAAAGCAGAAAGAAGAGTAAGAGCACAACACATTGTAACAAAAGTATTGGCAGAAGCCACTACGATAAAAGAGGCTTTTTCAAAGATCCTTCAAGCTGTTTGTCATGCTCTTGAGTGGGACCTTGGTGAGATATGGTTGCTGGATAGGAATGATCGTCTACTACACTGTGCCGAACTTTGGCATATAGAGACACTTGATGTCTCTGAATTCAGAAATACAACGAGTAAAATGACCTTTTCCCCGGGGATCGGATTACCTGGGAGAGTTTTATCAAGTGTTCAGCCTACCTGGATTGCGGATGTTGTCAACGACACTAATTTTCCACGAGCAAAGATTGCTTCCAGAGAGGGGCTCCATGGTGCCTTTGGTTTTCCTATTCTTAGTGGTAAAGATGTACTTGGAACAATCAGTTTTTTTAGCCACGAGATACGGCAACCTGATAAGGACCTACTTGCAATGATGGCGGCAATTGGCAGTCAAATAGGTGTTTTCATTAAACGCAGACGTACGGACAAGGAGCGAGAAGAGTCTGAGACAAAATATCGAAGACTAATAGAAAATCTTCAGGATAATTACTTTTTCTATTCACACAATACCGAAGGTATCTTTACCTACATCAGCACTTCAATTACCAATATACTCGGCTATACACCAAAAGAGTTTCTTACCCACTATGCTGAATATATGACCGATAATCCAATAAATACCGAAGTGGTGCGTCACAGAGAGCTCAGTGCAAAAGGTGTTAAACAACCTCCCTATAAAGTGGAAATTTATCACAAGGACGGTTCGATACGGACTTTAAAGGTCCTGGAAGTTCCCGTCTTTGACAACCAGAATGAAGTTGTTTCTATTGAGGGAATTGCGGAAGATATCACGGCACGCAATCAAATGGAGGAAGCCTTGTTGCAGTCGGAGAAGTTGAAGGCTATGGGGGTAATGACCTCAGGGATTTCACATGAGTTTAATAACATCCTTGCCATAATTAAAGGGTATGCACTTTTGCTTGAGGATAAATACAAGGATCATAAAGAGATAAATAACAAACTGAAGATCATTCTGAAAAGCGTTTCCGATGGTACTGAGATAGTGAGCAGAATGCAAAAGTTTACGAAAACCGATACGGACGAATCACATTTTTCTCCCATTGAGGTTGGGGAGTTGTTAAAAGAGGTTATTGATTTTGCCAAGCCGAGATGGAAAACCGTTTCACAGGCAAACGGGATAGATTATCAAATAGAGGAGAGAGGATTAGAGGAAGTTCCCAAGGTGAGGGGGAATAGCACGGAGTTGAGAGAGGTATTATTGAATATAATAAATAACTCTTTAGATGCAATGCCGGATGGAGGGACTCTCACTTTTCGTACATGGAAGAGTGATGATATGGTTTGTGTAAGTGTTACGGATACTGGAGAGGGGATGTATGAAGATGTACGTAAAAACATTTTTGATCCTTTCTTAACTACCAAGGTACCGAAAGGGACCGGTCTCGGTATGAGCGTTAGCTATGGTATTATCAAAAGACATGGTGGTAAGATTGAGGTAGAGAGCGAAGTTGGTAAAGGCACGACAATTACCCTCTGGTTACCGATAAGTAAGAAAATGCGTAATTTGGATCGTGAAAATGAAGAGAAACAGGGTCTCATTGTCAGGGGTTTACGTATCTTGGTCGTCGACGATGAACCTTATGTTTGTGAATTCCTGAGTGAATTTCTCACGGATGAGGGGCAAAAGGTTTCAAGTGTCTGTAGTGGAAGCGATGCAATCAAACTCCTAAAAGGGGAAAAATATGATCTTGTACTCTGTGATCTCGTTATGCCTGAGGTCACGGGAAAAGATATCGTAAAATTGATAGAGACGCTAGAAAAAAAACCAAAGGTTGGGCTTATCACGGGTTGGTCTGAAAAGATAGAGGACTCTAAAGATGGTGACCTTAATGTAGACTTTCTTATCAAGAAGCCTTTTGAGTTTTCAGTACTTTCAAGCCACATAAACAGCTTATTTGGTTTGAAAGAGGAGAGCGAATGAGTATTGAATAAGCGTTCACAGGTTCTCCGTTTAGGGTTGCCTTAATCCGAAATTCTATAGTGAACTCAGAACCTTTAAACCGTGAACCCATGAACGGTTACTCATCGACTAAGCAGAAGGAGCGTTTTTGTTTATTTAGCACCTCTACGTTCTTTGCCCCGTATGCTGAACCCTAAGGGTAAATACATCTCGTGCCAGGTAAACCCTCCATGTACCGATTGCGATTTCCCGAAATATACAAATCCGAGATGTCTGTAATAGGGGATAAGCTCTGATTTACAGATAAGGAGTATCTTCTCCTTTTTTAATTCCCTTGATGCTTCGACAAACTTTTCCATCAACTTCTTAGATACCCCATGTCCTCGGAATTCAGGTAATACAGCAAGAGAAAAGATGACCATGTTTTTTCCGTTGATGTTGTGACCGATCATCTCTTTAAACTCTTCTTTGGTCAAATCTTCACTGTCTGTTGATCCGCTATTGATCATGCCGATAATGCTGCCTCCGAGATCTGCAACGATAAACCCCTCTGAAAATAACCTAATCCGTCTGAGAATCTTTTCTCTTGTTGCTCCGTCAGAGGTATAACAGGCAGACTCAACTGCATAACATGCGTTGAGATCCTTTTCCGTAACATTTCTTACTGTTAACCCATCCATAGAAAATTTTGGAAAGAACCCCTTTTTTTACAGCTCAGGGAACAAAATTGGTAGAAAACTTGGTTATTAACGTAATGAAAATTTTTATTCTCATCAAGCAAAATTTCCTGACTTCTCAGAAAAGCCGTTTACTATAATCGGGAGAAAGGGTATAATTTTACTAATCAGGAGAATATTTGTACATAAAAACTACTTTGTGAGGGAAAATGGCAGGTATCGTATCGGCAATAAATGCTGATTTTGACCGGATTGTTTTAGGGGCTGAGGAACCAGTATTAGTTGACTTTTATGCGGATTGGTGTGTTCCTTGTAAGACACAGACACCAACCTTAATTGAGCTGTCCGAGCTATACGATGGGAAAGTTACCTTCGTAAAGGTGGACATTGATGTTGAGGGAAACGAAGAGCTTTCAACGAAATATGGGGTGATGTCGGTGCCAACACTCATCCTTTTTAAAAATGGGAAAATCGAGGATAAGATGGTGGGTGTAACAAGTAAAAGTGTTCTTGAACAGAAATTTGAAAAGGTTTTGTAAACTGTTTCGTTCCTAAAGTATCCATCACTCAACAATAATAAATATGATAATTGAGACATCTATTAGTTACGGATTACGTTCTCTCTCGGTTCTCCTGTTTCTCTTTTATTTGGGTGGTTCCGGACTATGTAAGGCAGCTACGCCGGAAATTGAGGCGTCAGTAGTTGAATCAAATATTGAACTGAGACCGGGTGTAAAAGAGTATTTCTCTGTGCGGGTAGTCGTACCACCTGAGCATCATGCGTATCTCGATGAGGGCGATGACGGTTTTTTTATTCCCCTTGAATTTGAATTTACCGATCTAGTAAAGAGCGGTTTTCGTATTCACGTTGATAAGATACCTGGGGGTGAGCGAGAAGAAAAAGCGAAGGCAACGGTTCTCCGAGGTGAGAATAGATATCGATTTTCTCTTGAAGCTGCTCCAGAGACATCTCCTTTAAGAAAAAATATTCAAATCAATCTCAGCTACCAACTATGTAATGATCTAACTAATGTCTGCTACCTACCTAATACTACCTCTTTTTACCTGCCCTTAAGTTTCGGTAAAGTCAAGGACCACACCTCATCAGTAAAAAAAAAACCGGAGAAACCGCTCCCGTCAGATAATTTCGTCCAACAATCACCAATAAATCGATCTCAAGAGGCTTACGATAATAATCAAAAAGGTGAAGGCCCAACTGGCTGGCTTGTAGACAGATACCGTACCTATTCTAAAAATATATTTATCTCCTTTTTCTTTATGGTGCTTGCGGGAATATTGGCTGCTGCTACTCCCTGTGTTTATCCTATGCTTCCCATTACTTCGGCCTTCCTTATTCAAAGGGGTGGTGGTTCCAGCGAGAAGGGGACCAGGCATGCGCTCTTTTACTTTATTGGAATCATCTCCGTCTATATTATCATGGGATATGTCGCTGGAATGACAGGTGGTGCTCTGAACGTAGTTATGAGAAGTGCGATAGTTAATATCATCTTGGCGCTCTTTTTTGCCATTCTTGCACTCTCCATGCTTGGATTCTACGACCTCTCCTTTGGCCAGGGGTTCCAAACGAAGATCGATACATCTGCTAAATCACATGCAGGATACACGGGGACTTTTCTCATTGGGATGGTTGCCGGACTGGTGGTATCTCCCTGTGTTGGACCGGTAGTCTTTGCCCTTCTATTACAGATAACTAACCAAATTGCTGAATTGAGTTCCCAATATATGGTAACAGGTCAGAGTATCTCGGTGTTTCAAAAAACACTCATTTCAGGTAGGGGTGGAATCTTAATGGGGGGGTTTGGTATTGGTATTGGTCTTCCATTTCTTCTGGTGGGCCTCTTTAGTAATCGGATGCCAAAGGCTGGATCGTGGATGGTCTCTATCAAGTATCTCCTTGGTCTGGTTATTATGTATTTTGCATTTTCCTATTATATGAAAGGGATGGGCGTATCTCACGTTTCAACAGGGGTATCGTATGGAATCCTATTAGGCCTTGTATCAATTTTTGCTTCAGTCTATCTCGGTCTCTTTAAAGGATGGAACGAAAATATGATGCCAGGTGAAAAGCTTAAGAAGGCACTCTCCCTTATATTGTTGATTTTTGGTGTTCACTTTTTTTACAATGGACTCGGTCAGTCAGGACTCCTTCTGGAACCAACTCTTTCCCGTGTTCATACGGGGCAAAACGTGAACGAAGAGTTAACTGAGATAGATGGTGACCTTACTTGGCAACGCAATTTGGCGAATGCCCTCTCCTTGGCCCGCAAGGAAAACAAACCGGTTTTTATTGATTTCTATGCAGATTGGTGTGCTAATTGTGTCGCATTCAAAAAACTCTCCTTAAGAGACACGGTTCTGAATAAGGCACTTAAAAAGGCGGTTCTTTTGAAGGTATATGATACAGATAAACAGTATGGAATATTCAGGGACGATCCCTTATACGCAGAGTTGAAAAGAGGACTACCTTTTTTTGTCATACTAAGACCGGATGGAAGTTTTTTTTGGAAAGGGACACAATATAACGCCGTAAATACCATGAAGAGGATGATTGAATCTGCAAAAAGTGGCTTTTAGGGAAAAGTTGTTGCTTTTCAAACCCTCCAGTAAAATGTATCTATCCTTTTGAAAATTGAGTCTCCTCTCCCCGGTAAGATTCTTTCTCAAAACAGCATAATCATTAAGAGACCAAAATCCAAATTATTAGACGGTATTCCAAAATATTTTAAGAAAATCTCAAGTGGATGTATTGATATCGGTGTTTTGTTCATACCGTGATGGTAAAACAATCGTTGTATGAACAAGTAGTATGTCTAAGCGCTCTATTATCATTAAGTTAGTTAAAGGAGGATACTATGATTTCATAAGTCGTGACTAAGCTCATAAACTCGCAACAGGAGATACTGCTGCTCAAGGTATACTCATGTTTTGGCACGTAAATTGTGTTATTAAACTTTAGGTAGAACCAAAGAAAGAAAATTTTCTAACTTACAAGACAAAGATTAGGAGAAAAAAGTGATAAACGAAAAGGCGCTATTTTGTAAAGTG
The DNA here is from genome assembly GCA_965222815.1 of Candidatus Scalinduaceae bacterium. Classification (GTDB taxonomy): domain Bacteria; phylum Planctomycetota; class Brocadiia; order Brocadiales; family Scalinduaceae; genus SCAELEC01. Next base: position 1,384,516 of record CBDCUS010000013.1, on the reverse strand, counting down.
AATACTCCCGCTGATGCTGAGAAAGACTCACCATTAGCCAAGAAACATGTACCTGTTATTGATGTACCTCAAGTAGTTAAAACGGGGGAGTTTTTTGATGTGACAATTACGGTTGGCGAGATTGAGCACCCAAACGAAAACGAACACTTCATTCAATGGGTAGAATTCTATATTGGATCGGTCTATCTTGGGAGGTTTGATTTTGCACCGGTGATGACAAAACCCAAGATTACGATACCCCTTAAATTGAGTCACCACGGTCTCGATTCAACGTTAAGGGCCATAAGCCGCTGTAACCTGCATGGTCTATGGGAGGGTACAGCTCAAATAAAGAGTGATTAACGTCTGTTCATTTTCCAAAATGTGAAATCCTTATGGAAACGGAAAATAACCAATTTCGTATAGAGCATGATACTCTGGGAGAAGTGAAGGTACCAATAGGTTCCTACTATGGTGTCCAGACGGTGAGGGCGTTAGGGAATTTTCCCATTAGTGGCATAAGACCTCACCCCCAATTTACGAGGTCTATGGTCTATATAAAAAAGGCAGCGGCAAAGGTAAATAACGAACTGGGTTGTTTGAACAACGCAATAAGTGAAATGATCATCCAGGCTTCCGACAGGATCTTGAAGGGAGAATTTCAAGATCAGTTTGTAGTGGATGTTTTTCAGGCTGGCGCAGGCACCTCATTTAACATGAACGTAAATGAGGTAATAGCCAATATTGCGATTGAAGGTTTGGGTGGAAATAAGGGAGACTACTCGATTGTCCACCCAAATGATCACGTTAACTGTGGGCAATCAACGAACGATGTATTTCCAACTGCGATGAGAATTGCGGCATTGCTGGTCCTGAAGGAGCTCACCCCTATAATGGATGAATTTGTAGATGTCCTCAACAGGAAGGCCGAGGAATTTAAGGAGATTATTAAGTCTGGAAGGACCCATTTACAGGATGCAGCACCGATTAGAATGGGTCAAGAATTTTCAGGCTATGCAGACGCTGTTTCAAAATCTGCAGAGAGGATTGAGAATGCCAGTGCATCATTGCATGAACTTGGCATTGGAGGTACCGCAGTCGGAACAGGCCTCAATTCTCATCCAGACTATGCTGAAAAGATTATTCGAGAACTCCAGGAATTGACAAAAATTCCGGTAAGAGGAGCGACAAATCGTTTTGAGGCAATGCAGAGCAATGCATCTATTGCAGAGGTATCAAGTTCATTAAAGGTCTTTGTGGTTGAGTTGATCAGGATTGCAAATGATTTGCGAATCTTGAGCTCTGGGCCTAAGACCGGTTTAAATGAGATAAATCTACCGGCAGTACAACCGGGCTCATCAATTATGCCAGCAAAGGTGAACCCGGTAATGGCTGAGATGCTGAATATGGTCTGTTTTTCAGTGATTGGTAATGACTTGGCGATTACGATGGCAGCACAGGCGGGTCAGCTTGAATTAAACGTTATGATGCCCCTTATGCAGTACAAATTGTTGGAATCTATATCGATCATTTCAAATGCACTAAAGGTCTTTATTGAAAAATGTGTAAGTGGAATTACCGTGAATCGGGAGAGATGTTATCGGTATGCGGCAGATAGTTTTGCAATTGTAACTGCCTTGAATCCATACATAGGCTATTCAAATGCTGCAGAGATTGCTGAAGAATCACACCTGACGGGTATGCCGATAAAAGAGATCGTATTAAAGCGGGGGTTAATATCTGAAGATAAACTGGAACAGATCCTCTCCCTTGAAGCAATGACGCAACCTGGTTTGCCTAATTGAGGGTTGAGGAAAAAACGAATGATCTCTTCCTGAATTCCAAGAAGATTATTACTGAGAAAGATAAGAATAACTGCAAAGGAGTATTTTACGTTACATGAGAAACCTTTAATTGAGAGGGGAAAGAAATGAAGATGTTTTCAAGAATATGTATGGCAATAGCGATTCAATTAGCTTTCGGTTATTTTGTAACAGCAAACATTTCTGCTAATGAGATTGACGCACAAGAGTTGTTTAAAAAACATTGTGTTGTCTGCCATGGAGATGACGGTAAGGGAAAAACAGACCTTGGGGAAGGTCTCGGGGCACGCGATTTTACCGAAAAGGAGTTTCAAGACTCTATAACCGATGAAGGTATCATCGAGCAAATTAACAATGGATCGGAAGATACGATGTTTCCCTTTAAGGATAAGCTTACGGAGGAAGAAATTGAGGCATTGGTACCCGTAGTGAGAGCATTTGGAAAGTAATTGGTCTGAAAAGTTGGAAAAGATATTTGTGACTCAGATTAACTCGTTGTGATTCAAATAGAGTAAAATATTAACGTGGAGGTGTAGAAATATGAGAGTTAGCGTTGTATATGGTTGTATTTTCGTGTTGATTGTCTCCTTCATACCATTTCAATTTTCAAAGGCATTCGGCGGAACAGTTGATTATAAAAAGATCTATAAGAATGAGTGTAGAAAATGCCATGGATTAGATGGGAAGGGGTCAAAGAGGGGTAAGAAGCTTGGTTCTCCAGATTTTACCGATGCTGCTTGGCAGGAGTCTGTAACTGACAAAGAGTTGGTCGACTCAATAACTCAAGGGAAGAAGAAGATGCCGAAACAGGAGGGTACATTGAGTGCAGAAGAGATTAAGGCTATGGTAAAGTATGTAAGATTATTTGCTCCAAAGAAAAAGCGCAAATATTAGGAAGTTGTGGCTATTTTGTTGTTTCTGATATATAATACGCAGGGCTGAGATTTGTTCAGCTCTGCGTATTGTCGTTTCTGGCTCTTTCACTTATTTCATGATTGTATACATTAAGGAGGGAATATGAAACTATGAGTAAAAATAGGGAGATAGAGAGGCAAAATTTGAAAATTGCCTTAGAAAAAAATGGGCAAACAGTTGAGCGATATACAGATCAAATAAAGATTTTAAATGACCCAGCCGTTAATTCACTTCTTGAAGGTATTTTGCATAATGAAGTGGTCCACAAGAGAGAAATTGAGGCAGAGATTAAGAGACTCTATGGGTGATTTTTTCTAAACGGAGAAGATGGCATGCGAGATGGTTTTAAAACAATCATAGAATTACTCCAGAGTAATATAGAAATAGAGGAGGAGCGAGAGCAGCTTTATGAACGGTGTGTAATCGAAGCTGTTGATTTAAAGGTCAAGCAACTCTTTCACCATCTTACTTTGGCCGCAAAGGGGCACAAAGAGGCGTTTAAAAAAGTTATCGAGAGTATTGAGTCAGAAGATCATACGGTAGGGATGTACTGTTTAGTTTGCGGTTGGGCTGTTGACTTTGGGAAAAGTCCCTCCGTGGGGAACGAAGAGAGGTGCCCTCTGTGCGGACAAAAATTCGCATTAGTTGAGACTGAAGGAGATTTTGTCTTGAAGGCGTTGGTTCAATAAAATTCTTTTTAGCAAAATTGAGTATATCTCTCTCTGAATCCTTCATGAACCATTTCTATGATTTTTTCTCTTAACCATCAATATGACAATGATCAGGTATATGGTAGTTGCCTGACAAAGGAGCAGGAGTGCATCGACTAAACTTCCGTCATTCAATACCAGAGCGCCTAATCCCAGGGATGAAACCAGGAAGTAAATAAAGAGGACCGTCTGTTTTTTGCTTAATCCGATATCTAAGAGTCTATGATGAAGGTGATCCTTTCCCGTGTAGTCTAACCACTCTCTAAAGTTGGTGACCTTTTTTGAGAGTATCCTGGAGATTGTCGTATAAGTCATGTCAAAGATGAGGATACCCATTATGAGTATGGGCATTGCATACGCCTTTACAGGGGTTTGAGATCCCCAATCTCCCATTACAACCATGGCTGCTAACAGAAATCCCATAAAAGTACTTCCTGCATCTCCCAGGAAAATTAACGCTGTCTTCTTATATCGAAAATTATAGGGTAAAAAACCGAGAGTGCTACCTGTCAATGCAACGGAGAGAAACATCAAGAAAGTTTGATGAGTCTGGATGGCAAGAATACCCAAGAATGTAGAGCTGATGATCGTGATGCCTGCCGCTAAACCATCCATCCCATCAAAGAAGTTGAGAGAATTTGTTATGCCTATCATCCAAATAATGGTGATGATAATTTCCAATATCTCACACCACCAATGATTCGGTAAGAAATCGGCTACAACGCCGTATTGAATCAAAATAGAGACGGCTACCGTTTGAAAACATAGTTTAACTAATGCCGGCAGCGGTTTTATGTCGTCAATGAGTTCTACAAGAAATATTATTGTGGCACCAATCGCAACACCTTTTAATTCAAATGAGAAAACATTATTGTAAACAATTGTAAAAGCGAATGATACAAATACAGCTACACCTCCAAGGAGAGGAGTGGGGGCCTTGTGTACCTTCCGTGCGTCTGGTTTGTCAACAATTTTGAGCCTTATAGCAACAACCATAACTACTGGGATACAGATATAGCTTAACAAAAATGAGAAAATAAAAATGTAAAGCCATCGAATATCATTGCTGATGAACCACGATCTTATTCCCGGAACGAGAAGAGACAGGAATATGATGAATGTTAGCAGATAGTGCGTTTTGGTAAAGTGTTTGTCTGTTTTCACAAGAGAAAGTAATCTTTTCACTCAGGCTCTCCTACTCAGAAGTATTTGATAAGTGTATAATTGGTTATCTATTCAGCATCAAGAAGTCAGGAGACAGAATTCAAAATGTTCTTTATGCCACGAAACAACTTTGAACAAATTGTAAGCTTGCATTAATAGCTTAGAAAAATATTCTATTAACCCACAACTACGCTAAGTATGTCTCCACTGATTTCTGAGCTGGAGCAATCTTGCAAATTGCTCCAAAAGTTTAAATAGTTTAAAACATGTAGAATCAGTCTTCAAGACTGATTCAGCAGCTCGTTAGCTATGTCTCTAGTATATAAGAATTTTGAATCTTAATCAGTACGCATCATGATAATGGTATTTAAAGTTTTTCATTCTGACTTCTGAATTCTGTATTGTAATTCGCTGAATAATTGTATAATTGGTAGAGGAAAATTTCTCATAGTTTAGTGCCTCTTTTTTTGTTTCATTGAGAAATTACAAAGGCGTACAATATTTTAGGGCATCGATAACTCTATTGATCTCTCTCTTGGTAAGGGTGGGATAGATTGGGAGAGATATGGTTTTTTTCTGGGCAAGATCCGATGCAGGGAAACCCTGAAGATTAAGATATGTGTGAATAGGTTTATAAATCGGTCGCATGCACATTACACCCTGTTGAGAGATCAGGCGAAGTACATGTGATACGTTTCCAGAGATCTGAATGATGAAACGGTAAAATATGTGGTCTCTATCCACATATGTCAGTGAGGGAGTTTTACAAAAACCGTGCAGTTCTGATGAATATTTTCTTGCGATATTTACCCTTTTTGTCAGGAATGTTCTCAACCTTTTCAGTTGAGAAAGTCCCAATGCGGCATGTAAATCGGTCATTTTATAATTGTATCGGATTGTGTAGCTTTTTCTGTTATCATATTCTCGTAAATCTTTTATCTTCTTGAGCAACTTTGGAGAATTGGAGGTTACCATTCCCCCCTCACCCGAGGAAAAGACTTTTGTTGCATAAAAGGAGAAGCAGGAGAGGATACCAAAACTGCCAACCCTCTTTCCCTTATATACGGCACCTACAGCTTGAGCACAATCCTCAATGACAGGTATTCCCAATGAGAGGACCTCTCCTATATCGGCTGGTAAACCAAAGAGGTGCGGGAGAATTATTGCCTTAGTTGATGGGGTGATTTTTTTCTTAAGATTGTGAGTATCCATATTGTATGTTTCCCGATTTATATCGACCAAAACAGGAGTTGCACCGACATACTTAATTACATTGAGTAACGCGGTACATACAAAGCTTGGGATTGCAACGCGATCACCTCGACCAATACCCAGGGCAACAAGTGCTAAGTGAAGTGCAGCTGTTCCGGAACTTGTCGCAACAGCGCCGCGAGTGCCAATATAGGTAGCCATCTCTCTCTCAAATTCCTCGACTATTTCACCCTGAGCAATATGGCCCGAACGGATGACCCGAGAGACGGAATCACTATCGTTTCTGTTCAATGAAGGCCGAGAATGGGGAACAACTGTTATACTCATATTAATTCGGCAACACAATCGCAACAAGATTGATGGAAGAGTCAACAGTAACGGGGCACTCTGGACTCATCCTAAATGTTGATAAAGAGCCGAAGTGATTGAAAGGCCTCAGCGTATCTCACCTTTCCCTGAATACCCCTAAAATTTGCTGCTGACTTTGCGACTTCTACGATTGTGAGGTTCTCAATGTTTGTTTTTCTTACCTGTGATGCATGGGCTTTAAGACACTCAAGTTTCTTGTCAAGGACAGTCTCTATGTCTATAAAAACATTAGGAGTAAAGTGTTGAGTGGTTGGTCCCTCAAAGAAGAGTACATTTTTTACATGCCGAGTTGCAGACATGGTAGCTCGTGCAAGGTTTCGATGATCTTGATGGGTATCATCGAGATAGTTAACAAAAATAAAATCTGGTTTTACCTTATTCAGTACATTTTCAATTGTAATGATAAGTTCTCTGTCCAGCGCAATCTCTGTGTCGAGATAGCCGCCAAAAAACAGTTTTTTTACTTTTAGAAGTTGAGCAGAGGATTCCTGTTCCTTTTGCCTTATTTCAGGATCTCCACCCTTTTCGCCTTTTGATAAAATGAGCATATAAACATTGTGCCCCTTCTCACCGTATTTTAAAAGTGCTCCGCCACATCCAAAATCTATATCATCAGGATGGGCTCCAATGGCTAATATATTCATTCTTCCAAAATTTACACAACAAATTTAAATGCTATTTTTTGTCTCTTTTTATAAAATTATTATACGTGAAGCAATTATACTTCTTAAATCCTTAACAATCTATAGGATTTTTTCATCGAAAGGACAATTAAATGAAAAGATTAACCCCTATACAAATTCTAAAGAATGGAGAGTGGAAAAGGGTATCACTTGTTATACACTGTCATATTGACATTCAGAGCTGTATTGTATAAGCTGAGTAAATTGATAACTGCTTAAGTAGTCCGTGATTTCCCGGTACCAGTTAGTTTCCGACGAGTTCTCTGAAGTTTGTTATGGATGCGTAACAAAAAATGTTATGCTTCCATAACAAAACTTAATCTTGAAATCTTCTCTTTATGCCTATCACATTAGAGAATAGGAACTTATCATATGTGACCTGCATTTGAAAAAGTGGTACCTTATTCGCGTGTGTTTTACATTTTAGATAAAGTAGCGTTATGGGGTGTAGTATATTGACTTATTAAGCAAAGCCAAATTAACACGCCATATAAAATGAGTGCGGAGTGATGTAATTAATGATGATAGGTAATATCAGTATGGAATCATAACGTGCGTGTGGGAAAGCAGTGAGAAAGTGTTAATCGACATTTTGAAATTTTTTTTAACGATTTATGTCAGTGGGCATAAATGAAAAAAATAGACGTGAAAGGAGTTACATGATTTATGGGTAATGAACATAAAACAGTGTCTTCATGGCGTACTGCTATCACGGGAAAGGAGTGGGATGATACCCCCTTTGTTGCAGTTCAAGAGCACGTCATTGATCAAGAGAAATGTGAGAGATATCTAAGTACGCAGCAGCTGATAGCTCAACTGTTATTGGAATCCACTACGACTGATGAGGTTTATCCTAAAATTTTAGAAACCTTATGTAGGTTGTTTGAATGTGATTTTGGCGATTTGAGGTTAATTGATCAGCAAGAAAATCTCTTGCAGTGCTCATCAATCTGGCATTTTCCTCCAAGAGAGATATCACAATTTAATACACTCAAAAAATCGTCGACTCTTTCCCCGGCTATTGACTTTCCAGGACACGTTTTGTCTCGTAATAAACCTGTCTGGATACCAGATGTTGCCCGGGACAAAAATATTGTACCCACTACAGATGCATCAAAAGAGTGCTTGCGTGGGGCTGTGAGTGTACCCATACAGAAAGATGGCAAGATTTTTGGAACACTTTGTTTCTATAGCCACCGGATACTGCATGCTGATAAGGTGATGCTTTCTCTGCTGTCATCTATCGGTAACCAGATTGGTCATTTCATCAAACGTAAACGAGCAGAAATCACCCTTAAAGAATCTGGGGAGAAGTACCGAAGGTTAATTGAAAACCTTCAAGACAATTATTTCTTTTATTCCCATAATATCGAAGGTGTTTTCACCTATATTAGTCCTTCGATCACCAATATACTTGGTTTCTCACCCAAAGAGTTTCTTACCCACTTTACACAATACCTGACTGATAATCCGATGAACCATGAAGTGTTGCGATACACGGAACTCAGTATAAAAGGTCTTAAACAGCCTCCTTACAAAGTAGAACTTTTTGACAAGGATGGCCATAAACGAATGTTAAAGGTTCAAGAAGTACCTGTCTTTGATAGTAATAATAAAGTTATTGCAGTGGACGGCATTGCCAGAGATATTACGGAGCAGATAGTATCGGAAAAAAGAATTCATAACTATCAAAGACAGCTTAAGGCTCTTTCATCATCGCTCTCTTTAGCAGAAGAGCGTGAACGTCGCCAGATCGCAGGAAATTTACATGACCGCATTGGGCATTACCTGATAGCGACAAAGATGAAGTTAGATGACCTTGTGGGACAGAAACGGATTGATAATCATAGGCCAGCACTCAGCGAGTGCAAGGGGTATATTGAGAAGACCATTCAGGATATACGGACACTGACATTTGAACTGAGTCCCCCCGTCCTTTATAAACGGGGTTTCGAGCCTGCTGTGCAATGGTTTGCCGAATATTTTCAAAAACAACACAATATAAGGATTGATTTTGTAGGTAATGGTCGGAACAAACCAATGGATGATGACATGCGTGCGCTTCTCTTCAGATCAATTCAGGAGTTGCTCTTTAATATTTTGAAGCATGCAAAGGCGAAGAGAGGAAAAGTATCAATTATCAATAAAAATAACAATGTCGTGGTTCATGTGGAAGATAATGGAGTGGGTTTTGATACTCAAGAAATTCAACCATCGTTGAACGGGTTTGGACTCTTCAGTATTCGCGAGAGGCTAGATCATCTCGGAGGGTGTATGGTGATTGAATCAAGATCTGGTTTTGGAACGAGGGTTACTTTGAAGGCACCGCTAACTAATCATGAAGTAGAGGCTACAGAAGAGAAAAAGGTGTTAACAGGGGGGCTTCTTGGTTTGGACAAGATTGTTGTGTGATGATCATCATTAATTTCTTGAGGAACAGAAAGATACGGCGGTTCTTGTTAAAGGAGAATAGGGCAGAGAAACTGTTGCGGGTTATGGAAAGTGTGAAGATAGAGTCAGGATTATCCTGATGGAAAATCAGGGATTTCCTGATTTGCTATAAGATTATTTATAGGTATAATTTGAGAAATTTGTCGTTTTATTTTACCTTACCGTCCTCTTCTCATTGAAAGAACTCTCGTTCTACCAAAGATGTATAAGAGGTGGGTAATATACAGTTTTTTATCATAAACTCTAGTGAGTAATTATTTAGTGCTTGAACGGAAACCCTGTGTTTGAACAAAAACTGCCCAGGTACAAGGTGCGTAGCAATTTTGTAACCGAACGTACTCAAGTACTTGAGGATTACGGAATTTTTACAGTAACGCAGTAGATGGGTAGTTTTCGTTCAAACATTATTTACACAGGTCTATTGAAACATGAGGAGGAAGTTTACGAAAAGGCAAACTCCGGGTAATCGGGGGTCGCAACGTAAAGGGTTTTTTTAACGTGCAGGGTGTTTGAATGGGTAATCAAGGGTACCCACTCCTGCGACGAAATAGTTTTATAAGACAGCCCTATTGCCGGAGGTGCATAAAGTACTAATGTTCGGCGGTAGGGCTTTTTTGTTTTACAGTACTGTTGTATAAATAAAGAATACCCATTTTTTGTCAGAAAATGTTCAAAAGATTCGGATAATATGTGTGGGTGATTTGGACGGTAAGATATATCGGACTCTCTGTGCACAGAAAAGATCTTCAGTAATCAAAGTGGGCGTAAACAATTGGATGTTATGTCATAATGTTCGTATTTACTGTTTTGAGACATGATGAAAAACGTTAAGATAAAAGTTGCTTTGGCTGATGACCACAAGATAGTGAGAGATGGTCTTCGTTCGCTTCTTGAAAACCAAAAAGATATCAAAGTGGTTGCGGAAGCAACGGATGGAGTAGAAATTGTTCAATACGCCAAGGAGCTATCTCCGGACATCATAGTTATGGATATAAATATGAGTAATTTGAACGGAATTGATGCTACCCGTCAGATTACTCAAGATTCTCCTCAAATTAAAGTACTTCCCTTATCAATGTATTCCGATAAACATTTTGTTATGGAGATGCTTAAAGCCGGTGCCTCCGGATATATGTTGAAGGATGGAGCATTTCAGGAACTCATTAACGCAATCCACGTAGTGATCTCTGGTAATATCTATCTCAGTCCTTGTATAGCGAGCATCATACTTGATGGTTCATTGGATGGTACATCTAAAGGAATTGTTTCTGCTTTTTCAGTATTGACAGAAAGGGAGAGAGAGGTACTTCGACTTCTGGCTGATGGGAAAACCACCAAACAAGCTGCCAATATCCTCAGCTTGAGCGCAAAAACAATTGAGAGCCATCGCAAAAAGATCATGGATAAGTTGAAAATATATAGTGTGGCAGAGCTAACAAAATATGCCGTCCGCGAAGGATTGACCGACCTCAAACCGTCAACACCGCAGTAGTGATTGACTGCTCCTCATGGAAATAGCTTTAAAACCGTAACGGCAATAGTAACGCATCCAGCTACTACACCAAAAATTTTCATGAGCAGATCTGCTTTTGTTTCGGCAAATGAACTCTTTAATTCCATACGGAAAAAATCTTTCAGGTCAACCTGAGATTCGTGTTGGGCCTGCTCAATACCTTTTGCAATTACTTCTGCTTGGTTTTTTGGGATTCCAGCTTCTTCTAACTCTCGGGCATTTGCTAACGTATTGGTAATTGGCATTAAAGATGTCTCTGGTATATATAGTTTTTGTATAACTGAAGAAAAGAAACCTCCCTTTTATTAAATCAAACAGTTGTTGCTGTCAATAAGAAATAGCGGTATATTATTATCTTTAGCACCCTTAATTGGTAAATTATTTAACAGGTGGAAAAAAACCGGTTTTGATCATTCCTTGTTTCTTGGCAAACCTCCTCCATCATGAATTCATCATAAATCAATCCGTGTAGTTCTACCAGAGTAAGATAGATCCTGATGCTATTTTACTCTATGGGATAGGGAAGTGCGGATCGGAAATTTCCTGAAGCGTACTAGGGAAATAGCGATAAGGAAAACAGGATATTCCCGATTCCGCAAAATTGTATTTTTGTTATACTTAACAACTTAGATTGTTGCTATCATTTTTTCCAGGAGAATAACTTAGATCTTTACATTATATAGAGGAATGATAGAAGATCTTCAGGATAATTACTTTTTCTATTCACACAATACCGAAGGTATCTTTACCTACATCAGCACTTCAATTACCAACATACTCGGCTATACACCAAAAGAGTTTCTTACCCACTATGCTGAATACATGACCGATAATCCAATTAATACCGAAGTGGTGCGTCACAGAGAGCTCAGTGCAAAAGGTGTTAAACAGCCTCCCTATAAAGTGGAAATTTATCACAAGGACGGTTCGATACGGACTTTAAAGGTCCTGGAAGTTCCCGTCTTTGACAACCAGAATAAAGTTGTTTCTATTGAGGGAATTGCGGAAGATATCACGGCACGCAATCAAATGGAGGAAGCCTTGTTGCAGTCGGAGAAGTTGAAGGCTATGGGGGTAATGACCTCAGGGATTTCACATGAGTTTAATAACATCCTTGCCATAATTAAAGGGTATGCACTTTTGCTTGAGGATAAATACAAGGATCATAAAGAGATAAATAACAAACTGAAGATCATTCTGAAAAGCGTTTCCGATGGTACTGAGATAGTGAGCAGAATGCAAAAGTTTACGAAAACCGATACGGATGAATCACATTTTTCTCCCATAGAGGTTGGGGAGTTGTTAAAAGAGGTTATTGATTTTGCCAAGCCGAGATGGAAAACCGTTTCACAGGCAAACGGGATAGATTATCAAATAGAGGAGAGAGGATTAGAGGAAGTTCCCAAGGTGAGGGGGAATAGCACGGAGTTGAGAGAGGTATTATTGAATATAATAAATAACTCTTTAGATGCAATGCCGGATGGAGGGACTCTCACTTTTCGTACATGGAAGAGTGATGATATGGTTTGTGTAAGTGTTACGGATACTGGAGAGGGGATGTATGAAGATGTACGTAAAAACATTTTTGATCCTTTCTTAACTACCAAGGTACCGAAAGGGACCGGTCTCGGTATGAGCGTTAGCTATGGTATTATCAAAAGACATGGTGGTAAGATTGAGGTAGAGAGCGAAGTTGGTAAAGGCACGACAATTACCCTCTGGTTACCGATAAGTAAGAAAATGCGTAATTTGGATCGTGAAAATGAAGAGAAACAGGGTCTCATTGTCAGGGGTTTACGTATCTTGGTCGTCGACGATGAACCTTATGTTTGTGAATTCCTGAGTGAATTTCTCACGGATGAGGGGCAAAAGGTTTCGAGTGTCTGTAGTGGAAGCGATGCAATCAAACTCCTAAAAGGGGAAAAATATGATCTTGTACTCTGTGATCTCGTTATGCCTGAGGTCACGGGAAAAGATATCGTAAAATTGATAGAGACGCTAGAAAAAAAACCAAAGGTTGGGCTTATCACGGGTTGGTCTGAAAAGATAGAGGACTCTAAAGATGGTGACCTTAATGTTGACTTTCTTATCAAGAAGCCTTTTGAGTTTTCAGTACTTTCAAGCTACGTAAACAGCTTATTTGGTTAAGTCTTCACTGTTATTGTTTTTCAAGCCTTTAGTGGAACCGCTATTGAACATGCCGATTATTCTGCCTCCAAGATCTGCAACGTTAAATCCCCCTCAAAATAACCTGATCTGCCTGAGAATCTTTTCTCTTGATTTTATCCTATTTTTTATTAGGAAGGCAGGAATCCAGGAGATGAGGAATTGATATTTCCCTTAATCACAAATTACCCGTTTGATCTCTAAGGTAACCTTTTATTCTTAGGCCCCTCTTGCATTGTTCGACAACTAAAGCTTTTTCATAAATAGCTTCTATAAATCCTGCCCCCCCAGTTGTCGATGAACCTCTATAGCGCCTCCTATTATTTCCTCAGTAAGTTCGAGTATAGGAAATTCAATATGACCTAAAATTGACGGTTGGTAAAGCCCGCCCGAATATCTTGAAAAGTTAAAGAGGGTACTAAGGAAAAGGGAAGCAGAGACCGGGAATCCCCTGATACGTACCAAGGAAAAAGCTAAAAGGAAAACAGGATCTTCCCGATTTCCCAAACTACTATTTGTGATATATTAAGATAAGATGATTGCCTTTCTTTAGATTAAATAGCTAGGTGTTTTAGTACTGCGTTGGGAAATAATGAAAATAACTGAGAGACAACAAAGACTTATTGAATTTATCAATAGCCTGGATAAGAGCAAAATACACGTTATGAGGATTACGTGTAGGGGGAATGAGCCATGGCAGATTGAAGAGTTCAACACAATTACAAAATTAGAGCTGAAACCTATGCACAATAATAGCAGGAATGGAGTATAAGGGGTTAGAGGTTCAGGGGTGGTTGCGCAGACAACTGTTTGTAAGCGTTTAAAATTACGTTCTTTATTGTCTTGATAGTGTGAATATAAGATATCAGAGAAGATAATGGGTGCAGCAAAAGAAGTTTACTATTCACTCTTCATGCTAAAGCACACTGAGATGGAATTGTGCGGGTAGTTAATAAGTTTTGGCAAGTTACCTATCTAGCTTTACGACCTCAGCGCCTCTGGGTTAAGGTGAATTTCAAGTATATTCATTTTGTATCACTGCTAGAACATGCGGTATTGGATGGTGCTCAGTGTGAGTTTTAGTCTTAATAATCTCTTTTCATGAAAGCATATATTCACTTTGAGTAGTTTGTGAACAATTGGGAGAAGTTGAGAGAATCTATTCAGCATCCGGATTTCAGGAGACAGAATTCAGAATATTTTTCTATTACGAAACAACTTAGATCAATCTGTAAGTTTGCAATTAGCAGTTAAGTAAAATATTCAGTCAACCTGCAACTACGTTAAGAATGTCTCTAGTATATAAGAATTTTGAACTTTATATTGGTATGCAGCATGACAAAAATAATTAAAGTTTTTCATTCTGACTTCTGGATTCTGACTCCTGAGTTCTGTTTTGAAATTCGCTGAATAGTTAGAGTTGAGAGGATTTTCTGTCAGCAAGAAAGCCATAGTAACGAATATTTCAAAAATGTTTGCCAGGGAATTGAAAGAAAAGTTGAGCTGTTTAATAAAAGTCCATTGGATATATCTTGGAGCTCTTTTTGTGTATCCGGCTAAGATACTGGTATTGATCATGCATAGGTGCTTCAAGTATGTGGAGATAAAAAAGAGAGATGAGCGGAACAGGCTTTGGAAGGCCATCAGTGAAAGTTTATCACCATAAGATAAAAGAGGTCAGAAATAATTTAAGCAAATACACAATATCTTCGATTGCAGCTCTCTCTTTCTTGAGAGTTACGCGGCGTTATACTCTGATTTGGTAATAGGATAGGTGGTAAATAATAACCAGTTATGTAATAAGGGAATTGACGAAAAAGGCAAACCCCGGGCGACCGGGGGACGCAAAGTAGTGGATCTTAAAACGTATGTGGGCATACCGGTACAGTTGTGTGGTTAACGGGAGAGTCAAAAATACCAAGTTGTTTTTGACCAGTTCCTAAGCCTCAAATGTTATAGGTGCTTGCTTATGATTAAGAAAGCCTTACTGCCGAAAAAGGTTTAAGCGAATTCTCCCCGAATTCATTAATACCTCAGCAGTAAGGCTTTTTTTATGGGTGCTAGGGGAAAAATCTATTGTATTAGAAGGGGAATAAGACACAGATGCTCTGCATGGATGGCTCTTTGTTTTTCAATGAAGTCGTTGGGAGAGTCAGATTTGGTTCTATTCTAATAAGGAGCATTATTAATCCTAGGAGGTATAGATATGAAATATATAGGGGTTGTCTCGTTTGTGCTATTTATAATTGCAAGTACGGTTTGTCTGTCCGGCTTCAACTATGCTGAAGATGTTGCCGTGGAACTTCTAAGCTTTGATGGTTCAGATGTCTTCGATGTGAAAGACTCTGCCGGGACATCATTGCCGGTATATGCGGAACAACCTAAAATCAAACTTGCCAAACCGGATCAGGCAACCCAGGTACGGGTGATTGAGTCGTACGGCAAGCTGCCACTCTCATTTATCCGGAATGACGGGCAGATTGATGAAAAAGTGAAGTATTATGAAAAAAGCCGTGGGCATAGCACCTATTTTACGAAAGAGGGAATTTATCTGGAGTTAACTTACAGTGAGGAGACAGTAGACAGTAGACAGTTGGCAGTGGGGCACAGTGAAATAGATGATTCATTTCACATGGCAAACAGTGAACAGAAGGCGGAAGGCACAGTAGACAGTAAGCAGTTGACAGTAGGCAGTGGGCAGACTGAGGAAGTTGGAAGCAAGAAGTCAGTAGTCAGTAGTCAGGAGGCAGAAGCCAGGAGTAAGAATACAAAAAATGAGAATCTAAAATCACAAATCTCCACCTCACAAATCCCAAGTGGCCATAATCCCAAATCTCAAATCTTAAATCGAAAATCAGCTTGCCCGAACGGTGAAACTGGGCGGGAAATGATTAAACTCATCCCCCTAAATGCCAATAAAGATACCGAAATCGTTACAGAAGGCATGCAGGAGGGTAAGGTTAATTATTTTATAGGTAATGATCCTGAAAAGTGGAAGACCAATATACCTATATATCAATCAGTAATCTACAAGGATATATATGAAAATATAGACATAAAGTTTTATGGTAACAACCGCCAGATGGAGTACGACATCATCCTTAAACCCGGTGCAGATCTATCACAGGTGATGCTTTCATATGAGGGTACAGAGGGATTGAGTATTACTGAAGACGGAAAGATGGAGATAAACCTCAAGGAAGGCAAGGTAATACAGAATAAACCATATTGCTATCAGGAGATAGCTGGAAAGAGAATCGAAGTTGAAGGAAGTTTTAAGCTTCTCAACGCTATACTTGCAACCCCTGGGCCAGACCGAAGACCGGATCGTACCAGGGCAGGCCGTAACTCGAAACTCGATGATCTTAACTCCCAACTCCCGACTTCGAACACTCAACTATACGCTTACACCTTTGAGGTCGCTTTCTACGACAAGAACTACCCTCTCTTCATAGATCCAGTAATTAACTACTCCACATACTTGGGTGGTAGTCTAAATGATTTAGCTAGTGCCATAGCAGTAGATACCTCAGGAAACGCATATGTAACAGGGAAAACCAGCTCACTCGATTTCCCGACTGCCTCACCAATATTTGGAGCTATAAGTGGATTAGATGATGCCTTTGTCACAAAGATAGATACATCAGGTAGCAGCCTAGTTTATTCAACTTTTCTGGGGGGGAGTCAAGATGATTTAGCTAGCGGCATCGCTGTGGATACTTCAGGTAGTGCGTATGTAATCGGGAGAACTGGTTCTGCTGACTTCCCGACGGCCTCTCCTATATTTGCCGTAAATAGTGGAGGTTTCGATGCCTTTGTCACAAAGATAGATCCTTCTGGCAGCATTCTGAATTATTCTACATACCTGGGGGGTGGAGGCAGTGAAATAGGCTATGCCATAGCAGTAGATACCTCAGGAAACGCATATGTAACAGGGGACACCAGCTCTCTTGACTTCCCGACTGCCTCACCAATATATGGAACTAATAGTGGAGGTCTCGATGTCTTTGTCACAAAGATAGATACCTCCGGTAGTAGTCTGGCATACTCAACATACCTGGGAGGGGGTAATTTTGATAGCGGCTTTGGGATAGCTGTGGATACTCTTGGCAACGCATATGTAACAGGGGACACCAGCTCTCTCGACTTCCCGACTGCCTCACCAATATTTGGAGCTATTAGTGGATTAAATGATGCCTTTGTCACAAAGATAGATACCTCTGGTAGTAGTCTGTTATACTCCACTTACCTGGGGGGTGTAGATGAAGATACAGGCTTTGGCATCGCTGTGGATACATCAGGTAACGCATATGTAACAGGACAGACCGAATCCTCAGACTTTCCGACTGTCCTACCAATATTTGCCGTAAAAAGTGGAGGTCGAGATGCCTTTGTTACAAAGATAAATGCTCTTGGCAATAGTCTGGTATACTCTACCTACCTGGGGGGTATTGGGGGGGTTCAAAGAGGATTTGGTATAGCGGTAGACACTTCAGGCAACGCATATGTATCAGGAGATACTGAATCCACATTTTTTCCAACAGCCTATGCACTGTTCGGAACGCATAATGGTGGAGTTTCTGATGCCTTTGTCACAAAGATAAATGCCTCTGGAAGCGCCCTTTTATACTCCACATACCTGGGGGGTGGAGGAAATGATGGTGGCCAGGGAATAGCAGTGGATGCTTTAGGAAACGCTTATGTAATAGGATTTACAGGTTCCACTGGTTTTCCAACCGCTTTTCCCGTGCAGGGGGGCTTCAATGGTGGAGTTAATGACGGCTTTGTCACAAAGATACAGACGAGCTCATCTCTCTTATGGGCAAAGACGTATGGTGGTAGTGGTGATGATTATGGGCCCTCCATTCAGCAGACTTCTGATGGTGGTTGGATAGTAGCGGGAAGAACAGATTCATCGGGTGAAGGTTTACTTGACATTTGGGTTAAAAAGCTAGACAAAGCTGGAGCAGTTACCTGGCAGAAGACATATGGTGGGACTGGCGATGAACATGCCTTTTCCATTCAGCAGACCTCAGACGATGGCTATATCGTAGCAGGATTTACAAATTCATCGGGTGCTGGTCTTAACGACCTCTTGATATTAAAGCTAACCTCAACTGGAGCAGTTACCTGGCAGAAGACATATGGTGGTACTGGTGATGATTTTGGATATTCCGTCCAGCAGACCTCAGAAGGCGGCTATATCGTATCAGGATTTACAGATTCATCAGGTACAACTCTTAGTGACCTCTGGATATTAAAGCTAACTCCAACTGGAGCAATTACCTGGCAGAAGAGATATGGTGGGTCTCAAATTGAGCAATTCTTTGGTAACATTCAACAGACCTCTGATGGTGGATACATAGTAGCAGGAATGACATCTTCTTTTGGAGATAGTGCTGGTGATTACTTAATATTAAAGCTGGACTCAGTAGGCGCAGTTACCTGGCAGAATCAGTATGGTGGCATTGGTGGTGTCAGCGCTACTGACCATGCCAGATCAATTCAGCAGACTACAGACGGTGGCTACATTGTGACGGGATATTCATATTCATTTGGATCTCCTGATGCTGATATGTGGATATTAAAGATAGACTCAGTTGGCGAAATTACCTGGCAGAAGACGTATGGTTGGAGTCCTGGTGATGATTTTGGGTTTTCCGTTAAACAGACCAGAGACGGTGGCTATATAGCGTTAGGAAGGACAGATTCATTTGGTATAGGTGGTGAGGACATATGGGTATTAAAGCTAGACTCGGTTGGCGGAATTACCTGGCAGAAGACATATGGTGGAATTAACGATGAATTTTGTTGGTCTATTCAGGAAACCTTAGATGGCGGATACGCAGTGGCCGGATATACAAACACTTTTGGAGCAGCAAACATAAATAATTTGATATTAAGGATCGCTGCTGATGGTAATATAGGGGCTACGTGCGGTCAGGTTCTAACATCAACTGGCGTGGCTAGTAACACCTCTACCTTTCCCTTTAATACTTTTATTGCTCCGGTGAACACTTCTGTACTTGATGTTACAAGCGGCTTAATCGTAGACAGCGACAATCCTTCTCTAATGGACGCATTTCATTGTACAAATGATGGAGACGGCGATGGCCTTACGGATGATGATGAAACTGGCATCTACGGTACAAACCCGACTCTAACAGATACGGACGGCGACGGACTTTCTGACTATAGCGAAATCATACTCTACGGCACCAATCCTGGAAGTGAAGATACCGATGGAGACGGCCTTACAGATGTAGTAGAGACGAATACGGGAACATTTGTCAGTGCAACGGACACCGGTACAGACCCGAACAATGCAGATACCGATGGCGACAGCTTTACCGATGGTGATGAGGTTAATATCCACAATACCGACCCAAATGTTATTGATCCGCTTAATATTCCCGATGCAGCGCTTAAGACTGCCATAAAAGCAGAGCTTGGCATTACCACCGATCCAACAGTAATTGACATGCTGAACCTGACAACGTTAACGGCAACCGGAGTGGGAATAACTGACCTTACCGGCCTTGAGTATGCCACGAATCTGACGTTTTTGGACCTGCAAGATAATCAGATCGTTAACATCACCGCTTTAACTGGACTGTCTAATCTGACGTGGTTGGATCTGTACAACAATCTGATAGTAGACATCTCTTCAGTGGCAGGTAAACCAAATCTAGCCCATTTGCAACTGTCCGGTAATGATATAAGTGACATCTCCGTTTTAGCAGATCCAGATCTGACAAATCTGACGTTTTTGCAGATGGCCGAAAATAATATCAGTGACATTACCGCTTTAAATAATCTGACAAGCCTGACGAATTTGCACCTTCGCGGTAATGATATAATTGACATCTCCACTGTGGCAGGTCTGACAAATCTGACGCAGTTGAACCTGGCCGAAAATCAGATCATTGACATCTCCGATGTGGCAGGTAAGGCAAATCTGACGATTCTGGTCCTGAACTCTAATAATATAAGTGACATCTCAGTTTTAGCAGATCCAGATCTGACAAATCTGATGATTTTAAGACTGTTCAGCAATAATATAAGTGACATTTCCGTTTTAGCAGATCCAGATCTGAAAAGTCTGACGGATTTACAACTGTCGTCTAACAATATCAGCGACATTTCTGCAGTATCAGGACTGACAAATCTGACGGTTTTGACCCTGGGAAATAATAATATAAGTGATATCTCTGATGTGGCAGGTCTGACAGCTCTGACGAATTTGCAACTGTTCACTAATACTATCAGTGACTTCACCCCTCTATCAGGCCTGACAAATCTGACATTTTTGGATCTTCGCCAAAATCAGATCGAGGATAGCGATCTCTCTGCGATAGCAGGTCTGACAGGACTGACGAATTTGGTCCTGGGCCAAAATAATATCAGTAACATCTCTGCGGTAGCAGGTTTGACAAATCTGCAGCAGTTGGACCTGTTCACGAATAATATCTGGGACATCACCGCTGTAGCAGGTCTGACAGAACTGAGGAGTTTGAGCCTGGTTAATAATAATATCATTAGCATCACCGCTCTAGCAGGTCTGACAAATCTGACGCATTTGGCCCTGGGCACTAATAATATCAGCGACATCTCCGCTTTAACAGGTTTGACAACTCTGACGAGTTTGGGCCTGACCAGCAATCTATTAAACGCGGAAGCATATTGCATTACTATCGGTTTAATAACCAGCAATAATCCCGGTATAAACTTTACGTACGATCCTAACCCAAACCCAGGTCTTGACTGTAATGATTATGATGATGACGGACTGGATAACACGGTAGAGACTAATACGGGGATATATGTCGGTCTAACAGATACCGGTTCCGATCCGAACAGTAAGGATACTGACGGAGACGGACTAACGGATGGTGATGAGGTAAACACTCACCTCACAGATCCAACCAACCCGGATCATGATGGCGATGGTGTCTATGATGGTTTTGAGGTAAATGCAGGCACAGATCTCCTCGACCCATTAAGCAGGCCTATTATTGCTCTTTGGGCAAAGTCATATGGAGGGTCTTCCGGTGAGTCAAGCCAGACTTCCCAGCCTACCACAGACGGTGGTTTCATTGTGGCGGGATCCACGGAGTCATTTGGCTCGGGAGGTTCTGATGCCTTGGTAGTGAAGCTCGATGCGGACGGCACAGTTGCCTGGCAGAACACATACGGGGGGAGCCTGATTGATACAGTCCGTCAAATCAGGCAAACAGCTGATGGCGGATACATTGCGGCAGGGTTACAGCAATTTAGTGCAAGCACTTCTGGCGCCTGGGTATTTAAGCTCAATGTAGACGGCACAGTTGCCTGGAGCAGGACCTATGGTGGAAGTGGTAATGAATCGGCCAATTTAATCCAGCAGACTGCTGACGACGGATATATTGTAGCAGGGAGTACGGACTCACTTGGTGCGGGAGGTAGAGATGCCTGGGTATTGAAGCTCGATGCAAATGGAAATGTAAGTGACGATGTTACTAATTATCCCGGTACATGGCAGAAGACATATGGTGATAGTTTTGGTGATGATCCCTCTGACATCCAGCAGACCACCGATGGTGGTTACATTGTGGCAGGTGCGTTACGAAATGATTACTGGGTAGTCAAGCTCAATACAGACGGCACCGTTGCCTGGCAGAAGACATATTCGGGTGTGAGTATCTCTGTTCCAGGTGGTCCTGTTAGGCTCGATATCCGTCAGACCGCAAACGGAGGTTACATCGTAAAAGGGTTGACGGGATCTGGATCTAATACCTTTTTATTGAAACTTAATGAGGATGGTACAGTTGCATGGGTAAAGATTTATGGCGGGGCTGATGGTGAGACAGTCTTTGATCTCCAGCTGTCCGCTGATGGTGGCTATGTCTTAGCGGGAATGATACAAAATCTCGTGACTTTTGATGCCGATATGTGGGTGTTGAAGATTTGTCCTGATGGTACGGATTGCAATAATAATCCATCAGATTCTAATGTGGGAGAGGTTGAATGGCAGAAGACTTATGATTTGACTGAGCCTACTGTGGCCTATTCCATCAAGCAGACCCCGGATGGAGGTTATGTAACGTCTGGTGCCATTGATATGTCGGGGGGAAGCTTTACCGATCTTGATTACTGGGTATCGAGACTCGATGCCAATGGTGAAATAGGAGGTACATGCAGTATTGTTGGCACATCAGGTATAACTCCTGCTGATACCTCTGTTACAGTTGTAGATACAACAGCAACGGTTACAAATACAGTAGTTTCCAGCGTAAGCAGTGTCCTGACCGGTAGTGCCATCTCTTTGACGGAAGCTACCCAATGTTCTAACCAGGATGAGGATACAGACGGAGATGGTGTTCCGGATGGTGCTGACCAGTGTCCCGGTTTTGATGACCTTGCGGATGTAGACGGAGATACTATTCCTGATGGCTGTGACGACACAGATGGTGATGGTCTTACCGATCATGAAGAGATTAACACCTATAGAACCGACTGGAACAGCACAGATACCGATGGTGATGCCCTTTCGGATGGCGATGAGGTCAATACCCATAATACCAATCCAAATAGGATAGATACCGACAGCGACGGACTTCCCGATTTTGTTGAGCTGAACATCTCACTCACTAACGCAATCATCGCGGATACCGACGGCGATCGAGTCTTTGATGGTTTTGAGAGATTTTATGACACAGATCCCTTGGATAATCTCAGCACACCGGTCATTGAGCGATGGGCGAAGACTTTTGGTGGGCTTTCTAATGATGATACCATTTTCGTCCAGCAGACTTCAGATATGGGCTATATAGTAGCAGGAACTACAATGTCAGAAGGTGCAGGAGGCAGCGATTTGTGGGTATCTAAGCTCAACCCTGATGGAACAGTTGCCTGGCAGAAGACCTACGGGGGGGCTAATACTGACCCTGCCAGATCAATCCGGCAGACCACAGACGGCGGGTATATCGTGTCGGGATATACTTCCGATGGAGACGCCGATGCCCAGTTATTAAAGCTCTTCTCAGACGGTTCAGTAGAATGGCAGAAGACATATGGAGTATCCCTTAATGATACGTTCGAGTCCGTCCAGCAGACCACTGATGGTGGATACATCGTAGCGGGAAAGACAATTTCTTCAACTTTAGATGCCTGGGTCTTGAAGCTCAACTCAGATGGTACAATAGACTGGCAGAAGACTTACGGAACAGCTGGTACTGATGAGGCCGCATCTATACAGCAGACATCTGATAATGGATATATAGTATCAGGTTTTACATTTTCATCGGGTACTAGAGATGGCTGGGTATTAAAGCTTAATTCAGACGGTACCGTAGACTGGCAGAAGAGATATGGAGGTGCTTCCCTGGATGGTTTCAAGTTCATCCTAGAGACCTCTGAGGGTGGATACATTGTGGCAGGGCATATAGGCATAGGAGGAGATGATTTATGGGTATTAAAGCTCAATATAGATGGTACGGTTGCCTGGGAGAAGAGATATGGAGGTGCTTCGGTTGACAGAGCATTATCCGTCCAGCAGACCTCAGGAGGTGGTTACGTAGTTGCAGGAATGACGGATTCATCAGGCTCTGGAGGTTTAGATGCCTGGGTCTTGAAGCTAAGTTCGGATGGTACTATTGACTGGCAAAAGACATATGGAGGGACTGCTGATGACCTTGCATCTTCTATCCTGCAGACTACTGACGGTGGTTACCTAGTATCAGGATGGACAAATTCGTTTGGAGGAACCAATAGTGATGCGTGGGTATTGAGGGTTGATCCTGATGGTGATATAGGAGGGGGATGCAGTCTGATAGGGACATCGACCGCAACGATTTTAGATACCAATGCTACTGTTTCTAGTCCATCTATAACCATTGGTAACACCTTAGCATCCGGAGTCCCCAGTACCTTAACGGTAAGTGACAGTACATTGTCGGAGAGTGCCCAGTGTACGGCTAATTTTGATGCGGACGGAGACGGAGTTCCTAACTACGCTGACGAGTGTGAGGGTTTTGATGATGCAATAGATACGGACGGGGACAGTGTTCCCGATGGGTGCGATAGCCTGATAGACTTTGACAACGATCTTGTTGCAGATGTGGACGACAACTGTCCGTTACTCTCCAACGCAGGACAGGCGGATAGCGATAATGATGGAGTTGGAGACCTCTGCGATAACTGTATAGATGATGCCAATCCACTTCAGGAGGATGATGACAGGGACACCATTGGTGACGCATGTGATGATGATAGCTCTGCGACTGTGGGGGAAGAGGAAAATCCAAATACGGCGGACGATGATCTCGATGGTTTGCCTAACAGGCAGGAGCAGCCTTGGCTTTCTCCGGAGGAAGCGGCAACGTTTGATAACAATCCTGATAGTGATGGAGACGGGGTATCGGACGGTTCTGCTGCACCGGATGGTCTAATAGCTGGTCCCGACAACTGCTTTGAAACTGGCGGCTCTTCAGATCAGACTGATTCGGATAGTGACGGCATGGGTGACGTTTGCGATGACGATGACGATAATGATGGAGTTCCGGATATCGATCCTGTTACGTTGTACGAAGACAACTGCAGAACAGTACCCAATCCAGAGCAGGATAATTTGGATGAATTACTCGGCATCAATCCTGATGGCCTTGGTGATGCCTGTGACGATGATGCGGATGGAGATGGTTTCTGGAGATTTGGTTCCGGACTCTGTGATGAGACCGGAGACGCACCTGCAGATGATGACTGTGACTGTGATGATCTTGATCCCAACATAAATCCTGGTGTTCCTGAGTTAGAAGGTGACAGTGTGGATAATAACTGTAACGGACAGGTGGATGAGGGTGCGACGCATGATATAGAACTTGTTTTGGATGGTGTTAATTATAGTGACTGGCTACCCATTGATGGGGAACCAGTCACGGTTAAGGCCAGCATATCCAGCAGCGCACCAAGTTTTGTAGTAACCCAACCGATTGAATTTACCTTGTCGAGTGAAGTGACGGAGCCGGTAACGAGCCATATAGGAAGATACACCAATGATAAGAGCACCGATGAGAGTGAGGATTATCAACATCCACCTTTGCCGGACACGGGACCTGCGGGAAGCTCGAACCACCAGATAACCCTGATCTGTAAGGATTATGGTGGTTCCATTACTCTCCATGCACATGCAGAGATAGAAGTGGATGGTGAATTTCACTCGCTGAACAGGGATATCACACTCCCGAAGGATACGGATAAAGACGGGTTGCCTGATAAATATGAACAGGATGTTGATCTGAATCCGAATAACCCGGATTCAGATACTGACGGAGTGGAAGATGGATTGGATGACGATGATGTCAGCGACGAAAACGTTAATGATGGTGATGGGTTGACAAACTTTGAGGAGTATCGAGGGGTTAAGTGGGGACAACTGACACCGTATACGGGCACAATAGGTTCCCCTCTAGATTCCGTGTACCAAACCGAGGCATTAGTACCTACAGGAGCTATAGTCCATTTTAGGACTCATCCGCTCCGGAAGGACTTGTTTGTAAAGTACAGTGGATATGATGAGGACTATCCATTTGCCATTGGCACGGCTTTCTTCAATGTAGGTATTGATGTACATCCAGTAGATTCTACCACGGCCGATAGTTACGATGACGGAAGCGGTCCCGGTCTTGGCGAGTTAAATATTGATTGGGTGACAGTTACGAATGATCCCGGAACGCGTTCAAATGCAGACGGTCACATCAATAAGAGAGAGGGAAAAAACGACCGCCGGGATTGGTACTGGGATACCAAGGGTTTTAGCAATATAGGGATCTATGGTTTATATGGATCGGGTACCAAGACATACAAGATACCGTTAGATTTCTATTTCAGTGACAAACCCTATCTGGATGGTTGTACGTTAGACTTTGCTGGCGCAACGTGTGATGCGGGGACGGGACCTAATGGTCTCCTAGACTCTCTTGGAGTAGTGGAGGACGGGAATGATGATGGCGATCTGGGAAACCGGGAAGATGGTGATATTCGTCTCAATGGTGTACTCGATGGTGATCATGCAGTGAATGCACCTGATCCGGAAGATCCCGGTGAGAAAATATGGGTCTATGACCAACAACATACGACCTTTGATATTAATAATAACGAGTATGTAGAGTTGCCTGTGGAGTCAAATAATCCGGTACAGGGCATTGAGTATACGAAGAAGCATGTCTTGAAACATACCCTAACCCATGAGATAGGACATGCCATAGGGATGCACCATAGTACAGTCGGTAGCGATTTGATGTATGAGTTCAGTACAAGCTGGAACAAGGATGGGAATAGTGGAGGTTTCAGTAGTAATGCCCTGGGTGAGGTTCAGATACACAATCAATAAATAAAGGAGGTGATTAGAAAATGAGGAAGATCTTATTTGGTCTGTTCATTGGCTTGATAAGTATGGGAGTAAGTGTGGGTAGTGGGACTGCTCAGACAGGCACTCCACCAGACATAGATGTGAGACTGGTCATGGATGGAAGTGCATATGTATTAGGTTCTGATATTGGGATGGGTATCACACTGGAGAATGTGGGAGAAGATGACGTAGTAGTGTCTGAGGGGTTTAGTGAAGAGGAGTTTCATCTTTTTTTTCACTTTACCGGACCGGATGGGGAGACCATAATTGCCGACGCGAGAACAGTTGGTGAAGATGAGGGCGGGAATCCGCCACCACCACCGTTGATCTTTAGAGACAATGAGCTGCTTCAGGCGGAGCCTGTAGATATCCTGGCAGGTACCCTCAATGCCCCTAATCCCCCCGCCTTTATAAAGACGAAGACAATTACGGATGCCGATTCCTATTATGCATTGACCAAGGCGGGCTGTTATTCAGTGAAGGCCATAATCCCCATAAGGACCTATACGGGTATCTCTCAGTCCATAGGTGATGAGGATTTTGCAGAGTTAACGTCTTTTCTTTATCAGGGTGATTTAGAATCAAATACGGTCAAGTTTTGTCTGATCTCCGATGCAGACGGCGATGGGTACTCTTATCCGATCACGAAGTCACCACCTGCTGCTGATCCGACATATCTAGCAGACTGTGATGACCGTCCTGATGGTGAGGATGGGATAGCGGGGACACCTGACGATGGTGCAAATATTAATCCCGGTACTACTGAGATTCCTGACAACGGGATTGATGACGATTGTAATCCTGCGACACTGGATATTACTGTGGGTGCGGGTGCTTCTCCGGGGGTTATTATTGTAGAGGCGGCTAAGCATACGGTGGGCCCTGGCAGTCATCCGGGTTCGTCGAAGGAGCCTTTAGTTGGAGTGGCCGTCAAGGCATTTGATATGACTGGCACATGTGTGAGTACGTATGGGGTGTCCTGGCAGAACTATAAGGATATCTGGGAGAATTGTACACCTGAGGCAAGTGGATTTACAGATGGTGTTGGAAGTGTCAGTTTGGTGGTACTACCGGGAGAATACCTGGTGTTCGGCAATGACTCTGGTATCTACTTTGGAGGCAGCGTTGGGCTTGTGGAATCTGATCAAACGAAGGTAAAGAAAATAAAGCTTATGGTAAAGGCCAATGGGAAGACGGTGCCTGCGAAGCATACGAAGAGGACGGGTTCTGAGCTGCTCATTATTGAGCCTGAATATGTTGAGTGGGATGGTACCGAGGAGTTGTATCCATTTGTATTTGAGAGTGTGGGTGATTGGGAGATTACGACATCGGTAAGTCCGCCTGAAGGGTTTGTAGCTGATCATGATAGTCTTTCAGAAGAGGTAAATACAGAGGAGGAAGCGGTACAGTTTACGATAACGGATGTAGGCAGTGATTGGGTGTCAACGGATGTTGAATACAAGGTAAAACACAAGAACAAGACTGAAAAGATAAAGACCAAGATTGGTGTAAAATTATCCAAAGAGTTGGCCAAGGCGAAAGGGCTTGATAGATTTGGGAAAAAGAAAGACAAGAAAGACAAATAGGCAGCCGGTGTAGCTATAGTATTGGAAAGTTACCATGAGGCATAAGTGGGAGAAGTTTTTGTGATTTGGAAATTTAGTGTGAAAGGAGTTGGAAGGTAGTAAGCAAGGTAGGTGAATATGGTATTAAAAAATTATGGAAGTGCTTTAAGACCGAATAGTAACAGTAACGCAACCTGCTGCTCTACCAGGAATTAATATGAGGAGATCTGCTTTTGTCTCTGTGCAGGGTACAAACCTGGATCAGCATATGTGGGCAGGAGACCGACAGATTGAATCAGGTATTTCCTGGTGGGATCTAAGGAAAAACCTGCCAGGAAGGTAGATATTACCTGATTGAGAAAAACAGTATTTGTGGTATCTATAAGAGTGTTGCTCAATCAAGGTTATTGTGGCCGCTGGATTGTTCCTATATCAAAAAGATAGAGTAAAGGGCAAACTCCGGGTGACCGGGGGACGCAAAGTAATGGGTCTTTAAGCTTACAGGATTGTATGAGTGCGCTGTAATAATGGTCCCTGACAGCTCTTCTATGGAAGTTGCTTGTTAAAGATAGCCCTATAGCCGAAGGTGTATATGGTACATACATTTCAGCAGTAGGGCTTTTTTGTTTTTATCAGAAAACGACATAACAGATGCATATGAAAAGAGAAACTATAGATCATTTTTAATCCCTTTTTAAAGCTGATGAAGTCAGGAAATACCTAAAGAGCTTTTATAAGGGAAATGCATTTAAGAAGGAGTGAAATAATGATTAAGAAATATAAGTTAATCGGTTCTTGTGTATTTTTTCTCAGCTTAGCATTTACAGGAGTAAACATAAATCTTTATGCAGCTGATTCGGAGTTGACACTAGAGACAGATGATAATACGAGTGGTTTTGCCGTTAAGAATGATAGTGGCACGACAGTTATGCGTGCTGGCGGTGACGGTAACGTTAGCATCGGGACGGACACGCCTATCGTAGGTGCGGTTTTAGACGTTGTTGGTAATGATACACTAGGAGGTATAATGATTCGTCCGTACACGTCAGCAGCGGACAATAATACAAACTTTCTTTTTACGCACTCTGGTGGAGAACCTGTCTTGCGTCTCTGGAGGAACGAGTCTCCGGGAGCTGGTATTCGTTACAATGATAATGTTAATAGATTGGGCTTTGAAATCAACAACAATGAATACCTGTCTATACAAGAAAACGGCAGGGTAGGCATTGGAAAAATCAATCCGTTGGCAGCATTAGATATTCTGCCTAGTGTATCAGACCGTGGTCTGGTAATAAATATACCAGACTCACCATTAGGAAGACCACTCGAAATAATTAATTCTGCAAACGACCAAATTGCTCATATCAATGCTGATGGTGATATCCGTTCCGGTGGTGGTGTTGGCGCATTTTCATTTGTGTCTGATCTGAGTACAGGAATGTATAATCCAGCGTTAGGAGAAATCGGCTTCACAAATTCTGGAACAGAACATGTGAGGATTGACGGAAGTGGCAACGTTGGTATTGGTACGTTGACTCCTAACGGTACACTAGACGTAAACGGTACCATCTTTCAACGTGGAGGTGTGTTACATGCGGATTACGTCTTCGAATCTGATTATAAGCTGGAGTCGATTGAGGAACATGCTGATTTTATGTGGGAAAACAGACACTTGAAAGCGATTCCAGAGGCAAAGGTAGATGAAAACGGGCAGGAGATTATTGAGGTAGGTGCTCACCGTAAAGGTATTTTAGAGGAGCTTGAAAAGGCTCATATCTATATTGAACAACTTCATAAACAGAATAAGGAGTTGGAAGATTTTATTAAAGAGGTAAAAGTTGAAAATAGTCAACTTAAGGAAAAGCTTCTGTCAATGGAAGCTAGGCAGAGAGCTATCGAGGCCGTTGTTTTTAGCGGGACGAATAGTGAGAATGAAGAATTGGTAATGTTGAAACGTACATCTCAACAAAATGTTAAGTAGGTAGAGAGAAAGCCATCTCATATTTCGGTTATTTGATGAGTCAATACCGGAATATACCCATTGCAAAATGGTTTCGGAATTTTTGGACAGGAGTTTGACTCTAACGCTTAAAGAAATTTTTGGATCGGCATTTTATTAAAATTAAACGTATTGGAGGGTTGAATATGTATCAAAAATATTTATTCATTGGTTTGGGTCTACTGATATTAGGGTTCGGTTCAATTACTTATGCGGCTGATTCGGAGTTGACACTGGAGACGAGTGATGATACCAGTGGCTTTGCGGTTAAAAATTTGGCAGGCAACACAGTTATGCGTTCGGATGGACTTGGCAACGTTGGGATTGGGGCAACAGCACAACGAGGGAAGCTGGAGGTTCGCAACGTTATCCCTTTATGGTATGGCTTCAGCGTTTCATCAGATGACGACGATCGAGGAATCGAGATTATTACAAGCAACTTCAATTTTGGGACTGCTGGTTCTTCACTATCGCTAGGGCCTCTAGGGGATGGTGTTGCAGAGGTGAATTCGTATATTCAAGCGAAAAGGGACGGCAAGGGCAACACGGCAGCTCTTTTACTCAATCCAGATGGCGGTAACATAGGCATCGGGACTCCGAGGACGACGAGTCCAGTGAGGAAGTTGGATGTACAAGGACATCTCGTATTGACCACAGATGATGATTCTCCATTTGAAGATGGTGGAGAGTTAGTTTTGGCCAATGATGACCCAACTA
Source organism: Candidatus Scalinduaceae bacterium (assembly GCA_965222815.1). GTDB lineage: Bacteria > Planctomycetota > Brocadiia > Brocadiales > Scalinduaceae > SCAELEC01. Next base: position 1,353,863 of record CBDCUS010000013.1, on the reverse strand, counting down.
TATCCCCGACGTGGCATATTGATCGTCTAGATGTTGGTCCGCCTATCGAAAGTTTATTCAGAATCTTTTACCAACCGGATATTAACACTGCTTCTTTGACTACTCCCTACTTTTTTATTCGAGCAGACAATGGTAACGTTGGCATAGGGAATTCAGCTCCAAATCGTAAACTTTATGTAGATGGTGATGCGGGTGGGACAACCGCCTGGTTTAACGATTCTGATGCCCGCTCAAAGGAGAAGGTATCAACTATTGAGAACGCGCTTGAAAAAGTAAGTAAGCTTCGGGGTGTCCAGTTTGAGTGGAAAGAGACTACCAATCATCCGGAAGGAAAACAGATTGGTTTTATTGCACAGGAGGCGCAGGAAATCATACCGGAAATGGTGAGTAATAAAGGTGATCATTTAAGTATGCAATATGCACCTATTACTGCATTGTTGGTTGAAGCAGTCAAAGAGATAAAGGCTGAGAATGAAGCTATCAGGAGAGACAATAGTGCACTTAAATCTGCAATAGAGCAACTCAAAGAGAAACTCATGGCTCAAAGTGCCAGGCAAGATAACATCGAGGCGATGTTAATTGCGGTTACAAATCTTTCAAAGGAGAAACAGGCTTTGTTGGATATTAGAACACTAAATAACTAATGGGAAAGTCAAGATTAGTAAATATTAAAAATGGGAACGAATTACGCATTCACAGTGCATGAAAAGTTTTACGAATTAAACTTTGGGATTAGATATGAGGGATTAAAAGAATATGAGATTGTGTATCTAAATAAATAAATTAGCTTATGTGTGATAAATGCTGACAAATAGGAGTAATCGGTAGTTCTAAAATGGTTATGGATAACAGAGATTACAGATACGCAAAGGATATAATGGGGAAATAATTGGCTGATACACGTACTACCAAACGAAACAAACGAGGGAGGTTGTTATGTCTAAATTGAAATATATATTACTGTTTGCTGCAGTTGGTTTCATTAATATTGGATATACCCACGCAGCCGGTCTTACGGTGCCATCTGGTCAGACATTAAATGTCAACACGAGCAGCATGGATATAAGAGGCGATGTTACTGTAGATTTTGGAGGCACACTGGAAATGTCTACGGGAGAGATTCGGGTAGACGGTAACTGGGAAAATAACGGGACATTCAATGCGGGTACAGGAACGGTAATACTCGACTCTACTTCCCCTGGTCAGGAAGTAACTTCTGGAAACAGTATGTTTTACAACCTTACTATTAAGAATACCTCATCCACAGGTGTCACGTTTATGGATCCTCTTACCTGTTTCATACTTAAGACCGTACCGGGTGCACCCGTACGGGGATTATTTTTTTTTCCTCCAAATGGAGTTACGATAGATCCATTGGGAGTACTTGACATAAGCGGTTCTTCAGTTCATACATTAACGCTTGGCTCAAATACACCTCCCGGTACCTGGACTATCAATGCACCGAGTGATACAGTTGTCAGCAATGCAATAGTCTCTGAATCCAATGCGAATCCAAACACAATATACGCCCTAAATTCGACAGATGTTGGTAATAATACGAACTGGTCATTTGTCTCAGACTCAGATGGTGACGGCCTTTTCGATAGCCAGGAGACAGCTACCGACCCGAATGATCCTGATAGTGACGGGGATGGTGTTATTGACGGCTATGAGGAAGATCATGGAACAGATCCTCTTGACCCGTTAAGCAGGCCGGACGTCCATCTCTGGGCTAAGTCGGGCGCAGCGTTAGGTCTTGCCTATAATGTACATCAGACTTCCGATAGTGGATACATAGTGGCTGGTCGAATAAACACATTTCAAGGCTCGGATTTTTGGGTGCTGAAGCTTGATCAAGATGGTGCACAAGAGTGGCAAAATAATTACGGAGGTTCAGAAGCTGATGAGCTCTTTGGTATGAGTGAAGTCTCAGATGGAGGTTATATCCTGGCAGGTCGAACGGATACGGATTTGTCTGGAGGTGTTGCTATTCAAGGCTGGTTAGTAAGGATCAATGGTGATGGCACCATGGCCTGGCAGAAGACCTACGGACCTGGTTCAAGTTCATTCAATTATGCGCAAGAGACCGCTGATAATGGATTCATAGTATCGGGTTCAGTTCATAGAGGACCAGGACCCAGTGATGTTGATGCATGGGTCTTGAAGTTGGATGCGAGTGGTGAGATAGAATGGCAGAAGAAATATCCGATTGGTAGTATAAGCAGGGCGGAGACGGTAAGGCAGACAGCAGATGGTGGTTATATAGTGAGTGGAGAAAGGTTGGGAACAAATGATTGGGATATTCTTGTAATGAAGCTTGATGCGAATGGAGATGTGGGGCCAGCTTATCCTGGTACATGGATGAAGGAGATTCATGATACCGGTCGTGAATTTAGCATTTCTGTACATCAGGCTTCCGATGGTGGTTACATCGTGGCTGGAGATACGCGTACGGGAGATAACCAGCCAAATGGTGCACTAGTAGTAAAGCTTGACTCAACCGGTTCAATAACATGGCAGAAGCGCTTCGGCAATTCTTTAACAAATGATCAGGCAAAGTTTGTGGTGTCGACGCTTGATGGAGGCTTTATCGTTGCGGGATCAACAGATGCATCGGGTGCAGGAGGCAAGGATGTGTTGGTTATGAAACTCGATAAAGATGGTGGTATAGTCTGGCAGAAGACATATGGTGATAGTTTGGGTGATGTTGCCTATTCCATTGAACAGACTGAAGACGGTGGGTATATAGTTGGGGGACTCAAAGATCAGGACCCTGGTACAGGTGCTTCTAATCCGTGGGTATTGAGGCTCGATTCTAATGGTAATATAGGAGGTAACTGCGGTCTTGTTGCCCCATCAACACTGCCCTCCACAGACCCCACTATACCGGACGTTATTTCATTTCCGACTGTGTTTGCTACCTCGGTATCTGATAATACTACCTCTTTGAGCAGAACTACCGGGGTTGTCGCTCAAGATACCCAATGTACAAACGACCAGGATGGTGACGGAATTGTCGACATCAACGATTCTTCTGACTCTGATGGAGATCTACTCTCAGATATGGACGAGGTAAGAATCTATGGTACCAATCCGGGCCTTGCTGATACCGATGGAGACGGCCTTACTGATAATGACGAGATTAACGTTCACAACACCGACCCGACTGTTGTTAATCATGCAATCACCATTGTTCGTCAGGACATGGATGTACAGTCAATTAAGATTGTAGGAAGTTTCCCCTGGCAATCAATAAGTAGTCCGGTTGTCTATTACCTTGAAGCAGGTAACTACTCACTTCAGGCAAGTGGTACTATTAGTGGTCCCTTTGCCTCCTTTACGGTGGAGAATGATGGTACTGTATCATATATTGATGACCTCGGTGGTACGTTAACAGGTACTGGTACTTCGACTTTAACCATTTCCGGCAAGTCTATAAATCTCGTCTCAAGCGATGTTCATGGACTGGTGGGGGTCAGAAATAACAGATGGGCTACTGATAAAGCTGGTGATATCTTTAAACTCGTACCGGCCGATTACAATCTCCAGTATGCCCCGTTAGGTGGCCAGGCTATTGGTGAATTTACGGTAGAACCGGTTGGGACAATAACGGTAGTCGATTCTCTGGGAGGTTCTTTAACAGGTAATGGAACGTCAACCTTGACGGTGGAAGGAAAGCCTATTACGCTGGATGCGGATGGGGTAACGGGACTTGTAGGTGTATTTCAGGCGGAGTGGGGTATCAATGTAGGTAATTTGTTTAAGCTTTTACCAGGTTCAGGTTACCACCTCAGGGCTGTTCCACCCGTATCCAGTGTGCGGTTGGGTGAATTTACGGTAGAGAATGACGGTACCTTAACAATCACTGATTCTCTTGGAGGTACTCTAAGCGGTACAGGTACATCTACCTTAACCGTTACTGGCAAGACAATTACGCTTAGTTATCCAAATGTTTCGGGGCTTGTTGGTGTTTTCCAAGGAGACTGGGGAGTAAATCAGCCGATACTTGATACGTATAATCTTATACCCGCTGATTACCAAGTTATGGCAGCGCCTCCGAGTTCAAATCAACCATTTGGTAAATTTATAGTAGAAAATACCGGGACAATAACAGTAGTTGATGATCATTTTGGTACGCTGAGTGGAACCGGAACCACCACATTAACAGTAACTGGTAAACCAATCACCGTTAACTCATCTCAAATTTCAGAAGCTGTCACTGTGCAATTTACAGATATCTGGACAGAAGCTGGGAACGGTTTTGAACACATTTACCGTCTTGTACCTGGCACGGACTTCCAGCTCATATCAGCATCCCTCGGCGGTAATCTACCGTTTGCAAGATTTAGTGTTGAGGGTGACGGAACGGTCTCATACTCTCCCGCGCTGGATGGCAATATTTTAAGTGGTAATGGTACATCATCCGTAACGGTTTTGAGCACATTCGGTGATCTATGGGCAAAGAGTTATGGTGATGGGTCCACGATTCAAAGTGGAAGGGCAATTGCTCAAACTAATGATGGTGGTTATATAATTGTAGGAGATTACATTGCAGGAGTTGCTGCTTCAGAGCTCCTTGTCATGAAGCTTGGGCCGGATGGAGGGGTTGCGTGGCAGAAGACCTATGGAACACCAGGGCCGCAAGAGAATGCATTGTCAGTCCAGCAGGCGGCTGATGGCGGCTATATTATTGCCGGGTATATCAATCCTGCACCATTGGGACATCAAGAGGACGTCTGGTTGCTGAAGCTGAGGCCGGATGGTGAGCCGGGAGGACCCGGTCAGATTGAGTGGGAAAAATATTTTGGTGGAACTAGGAATGATAGAGGCAACTTTGTTCAGCAGACTTCAGACGGCGGATACGTGGTAGCGGGCTTAAGCGGGGCAACGATAAAAGACGCATTAGTAATCAAAGTGGCTTCTGACGGCACTGAAGAGTGGCGGAAGGCCTTTGGCATAAATAAATTTTATGTCATTAATGATGGTGCTACTCATCCTTTTAGCCATGACGAGGCCAATTGTATAGACGAGACTGCTGACGGTGGGTTTATTGCTGCTGGGTATTCAAACTCCTTCCGTGATCCGGACTTAGGGAATACTGACAAAGATATCTATGTGTTTAAAGTTGTAGCTAATGCTGATGCTGGCAGTAACGCTTCTGAATGGCACCGGACATACGGCGGACCGAATGAAGATGTTGCGAACTATATTCAGGCGTATCCGTGGGGAGGCTACATAGTTGCCGGATATACAGTAACAGTAGATGGTGACAAGGACGCCCTGTTGATGAAACTCGATATTGATGGTGAGATCGAGTGGCAGAAAACCTATGGAGGTGCCGGTGATGATTGGGCCACGAGTGTTGATGTAACTCCAGAAGGAGGATTGGTTGTTGGTGCATATACCGAGTCGTTTGGTAGCGGAGGAAATGCATGGGTACTGAATACTGATCAGTTTGGCAATGTTAGTGACGGTGTAACCACTTATGGTATTACGTGGCAGAAAGTATATGATAGTGCCGAAGATGTCTCCGTTGGTAATCTCCACCAGACACCTGAAGGCGGTTACGTAATGGTTGGAACCTTGTCACTGTCTGATGCAGTCTGGGCACTGAAAATTGATTCGGGTGGGAATATAGGTAGTGTATGCGATATTATAAGTACTACAAATGCGACACCTCTTGTCTCTACACTTTCCTCATCATTTACGAGTGCACCCTTTGAAGATTTTGATCAAAATGTAACAGGTGGTGGTCTACCGCTTGTTCCAACCGTTACCGACATCTCTTTGACGGAAGCTACCCAATGTTCAAACCAGGATACAGATACCGACGGAGATGGTGTTCCGGATGGTGCTGACCAGTGTCCCGGTTTTGATGACCTTGCGGATGTAGACGGAGATACTATTCCTGATGGCTGTGACGACAGTGATGGTGATGGTCTTACCGATCATGAAGAGATTAACACCTATAGAACCGACTGGAACAGCACAGATACCGATGGTGATGCCCTTTCGGATGGCGATGAGGTCAATACCCATAATACCAATCCAAATAGGATAGATACCGACAGCGACGGACTTCCCGATTTTGTTGAGCTGAACATCTCACTCACTAACGCAATCATTGCGGATACCGACGGCGATCGAGTCTTTGATGGTTTTGAGAGATTTTATGACACAGATCCATTGGATAATCTCAGCACACCGATCATTGAGCGATGGGCGAAGACTTTTGGTGGGCTTTCTGATGATTTTGTCAATTCCGTCCAGCAGACTTCGGATATGGGCTATATAGTAGCAGGAGCTACAAATTCAGAAGGTGCAGGAGGAAACGATTTCTGGGTATCAAAGCTCAACCCTGATGGAACGATCGGTTGGCAGAATACTTATGGAGGGCTTTCTGATGATTGGGCCAATTACGTCCAGCAGACCAGAGATGGAGGTTATATCGTAACGGGAGTAACTATGTCATCAGGTGCGGGGAATGAAGATGCCTGGGTATTAAAACTCCATTCAGACGGGACTGTGGACTGGCAAAAGACATATGGTGGCACTTCTGGCGATATTGCTATTTCCATCCATGAGACAGCAGACGGTGACTATATGGTGAATGCAACCACACAATCATCAGGTGCAGGAAATTGGGATTTCTGGGTTTTGAAGCTCAATTCAGTTGGTACTGTTGTCTGGCAGAAGACTTATGGTGGAGTTGGTTATGATGTGTCACAGGGGTTTGATCTAACCTCTGACGGTGGCTTTATCGTGTCGGGCATAACAGGTTCTTCTTTCAGCGCAGTAGATTTTGATGCATGGATTTTAAAGCTCAACTCAGATGGCACAGTAGCCTGGCAGAAGACTTATGGAGGAGCTAACCGCGATAGAGCCAATTCTATCCAACAGACCTCAGACGGAGGATATATAGTGAGCGGAGGTAAAGATGGTGATGTAGATTTTACTGTAGGTGAGGCCTGGATATTGAAGCTGAAAACAGATAACGAGCCGGGAGGGCCAGGACAAATTGATTGGCAAAAGACTTATGGTAGCGCAAGCATTGATCAAGCAAGGTCTATTCTTCAGTCCTCTGATGGTGGCTACATTGTGTCTGGAATCACTGGCTCATTTGGTGCAGGAAATCTGGATTTATGGTTATTAAAGCTCAACTCAGATGCTACAGTGGATTGGCAGAATACCTATGGCGGGATTTCTGAAGATAGAGTCGGGGTCGGACAACCCATCATACAGACCACTGATGGTGGCTACATTGTCTCTGGAATCACTGCATTTGGTACAGGAAATAGTGATGCGTGGGTATTGAGGGTTGATCCTGATGGTGATATAGGAGGGGGATGCAGTCTGATAGGGACATCGACCGCAACGATTTTAGATACCAATGCTACTGTTTCTAGTCCATCTATAACCATTGGTAACACCTTAGCATCCGGAGTCCCCAGTACCTTAACGGTAAGTGACAGTACATTGTCGGAGAGTGCCCAGTGTACGGCTAATTTTGATGCGGACGGAGACGGAGTTCCTAACTACGCTGACGAGTGTGAGGGTTTTGATGATGCAATAGATACGGACGGGGACAGTGTTCCCGATGGGTGCGATAGCCTGATAGACTTTGACAACGATCTTGTTGCAGATGTGGACGACAACTGTCCGTTACTCTCCAACGCAGGACAGGCGGATAGCGATAATGATGGAGTTGGAGACCTCTGCGATAACTGTATAGATGATGCCAATCCACTTCAGGAGGATGATGACAGGGACACCATTGGTGACGCATGTGATGATGATAGCTCTGCGACTGTGGGGGAAGAGGAAAATCCAAATACGGCGGACGATGATCTCGATGGTTTGCCTAACAGGCAGGAGCAGCCTTGGCTTTCTCCGGAGGAAGCGGCAACGTTTGATAACAATCCTGATAGTGATGGAGACGGGGTATCGGACGGTTCTGCTGCACCGGATGGTCTAATAGCTGGTCCCGACAACTGCTTTGAAACTGGCGGCTCTTCAGATCAGACTGATTCGGATAGTGACGGCATGGGTGACGTTTGCGATGACGATGACGATAATGATGGAGTTCCGGATATCGATCCTGTTACGTTGTACGAAGACAACTGCAGAACAGTACCCAATCCAGAGCAGGATAATTTGGATGAATTACTCGGCATCAATCCTGATGGCCTTGGTGATGCCTGTGACGATGATGCGGATGGAGATGGTTTCTGGAGATTTGGTTCCGGACTCTGTGATGAGACCGGAGACGCACCTGCAGATGATGACTGTGACTGTGATGATCTTGATCCCAACATAAATCCTGGTGTTCCTGAGTTAGAAGGTGACAGTGTGGATAATAACTGTAACGGACAGGTGGATGAGGGTGCGACGCATGATATAGAACTTGTTTTGGATGGTGTTAATTATAGTGACTGGCTACCCATTGATGGGGAACCAGTCACGGTTAAGGCCAGCATATCCAGCAGCGCACCAAGTTTTGTAGTAACCCAACCGATTGAATTTACCTTGTCGAGTGAAGTGACGGAGCCGGTAACGAGCCATATAGGAAGATACACCAATGATAAGAGCACCGATGAGAGTGAGGATTATCAACATCCACCTTTGCCGGACACGGGACCTGCGGGAAGCTCGAACCACCAGATAACCCTGATCTGTAAGGATTATGGTGGTTCCATTACTCTCCATGCACATGCAGAGATAGAAGTGGATGGTGAATTTCACTCGCTGAACAGGGATATCACACTCCCGAAGGATACGGATAAAGACGGGTTGCCTGATAAATATGAACAGGATGTTGATCTGAATCCGAATAACCCGGATTCAGATACTGACGGAGTGGAAGATGGATTGGATGACGATGATGTCAGCGACGAAAACGTTAATGATGGTGATGGGTTGACAAACTTTGAGGAGTATCGAGGGGTTAAGTGGGGACAACTGACACCGTATACGGGCACAATAGGTTCCCCTCTAGATTCCGTGTACCAAACCGAGGCATTAGTACCTACAGGAGCTATAGTCCATTTTAGGACTCATCCGCTCCGGAAGGACTTGTTTGTAAAGTACAGTGGATATGATGAGGACTATCCATTTGCCATTGGCACGGCTTTCTTCAATGTAGGTATTGATGTACATCCAGTAGATTCTACCACGGCCGATAGTTACGATGACGGAAGCGGTCCCGGTCTTGGCGAGTTAAATATTGATTGGGTGACAGTTACGAATGATCCCGGAACGCGTTCAAATGCAGACGGTCACATCAATAAGAGAGAGGGAAAAAACGACCGCCGGGATTGGTACTGGGATACCAAGGGTTTTAGCAATATAGGGATCTATGGTTTATATGGATCGGGTACCAAGACATACAAGATACCGTTAGATTTCTATTTCAGTGACAAACCCTATCTGGATGGTTGTACGTTAGACTTTGCTGGCGCAACGTGTGATGCGGGGACGGGACCTAATGGTCTCCTAGACTCTCTTGGAGTAGTGGAGGACGGGAATGATGATGGCGATCTGGGAAACCGGGAAGATGGTGATATTCGTCTCAATGGTGTACTCGATGGTGATCATGCAGTGAATGCACCTGATCCGGAAGATCCCGGTGAGAAAATATGGGTCTATGACCAACAACATACGACCTTTGATATTAATAATAACGAGTATGTAGAGTTGCCTGTGGAGTCAAATAATCCGGTACAGGGCATTGAGTATACGAAGAAGCATGTCTTGAAACATACCCTAACCCATGAGATAGGACATGCCATAGGGATGCACCATAGTACAGTCGGTAGCGATTTGATGTATGAGTTCAGTACAAGCTGGAACAAGGATGGGAATAGTGGAGGTTTCAGTAGTAATGCCCTGGGTGAGGTTCAGATACACAATCAATAAATAAAGGAGGTGATTAGAAAATGAGGAAGATCTTATTTGGTCTGTTCATTGGCTTGATAAGTATGGGAGTAAGTGTGGGTAGTGGGACTGCTCAGACAGGCACTCCACCAGACATAGATGTGAGACTGGTCATGGATGGAAGTGCATATGTATTAGGTTCTGATATTGGGATGGGTATCACACTGGAGAATGTGGGAGAAGATGACGTAGTAGTGTCTGAGGGGTTTAGTGAAGAGGAGTTTCATCTTTTTTTTCACTTTACCGGACCGGATGGGGAGACCATAATTGCCGACGCGAGAACAGTTGGTGAAGATGAGGGCGGGAATCCGCCACCACCACCGTTGATCTTTAGAGACAATGAGCTGCTTCAGGCGGAGCCTGTAGATATCCTGGCAGGTACCCTCAATGCCCCTAATCCCCCCGCCTTTATAAAGACGAAGACAATTACGGATGCCGATTCCTATTATGCATTGACCAAGGCGGGCTGTTATTCAGTGAAGGCCATAATCCCCATAAGGACCTATACGGGTATCTCTCAGTCCATAGGTGATGAGGATTTTGCAGAGTTAACGTCTTTTCTTTATCAGGGTGATTTAGAATCAAATACGGTCAAGTTTTGTCTGATCTCCGATGCAGACGGCGATGGGTACTCTTATCCGATCACGAAGTCACCACCTGCTGCTGATCCGACATATCTAGCAGACTGTGATGACCGTCCTGATGGTGAGGATGGGATAGCGGGGACACCTGACGATGGTGCAAATATTAATCCCGGTACTACTGAGATTCCTGACAACGGGATTGATGACGATTGTAATCCTGCGACACTGGATATTACTGTGGGTGCGGGTGCTTCTCCGGGGGTTATTATTGTAGAGGCGGCTAAGCATACGGTGGGCCCTGGCAGTCATCCGGGTTCGTCGAAGGAGCCTTTAGTTGGAGTGGCCGTCAAGGCATTTGATATGACTGGCACATGTGTGAGTACGTATGGGGTGTCCTGGCAGAACTATAAGGATATCTGGGAGAATTGTACACCTGAGGCAAGTGGATTTACAGATGGTGTTGGAAGTGTCAGTTTGGTGGTACTACCGGGAGAATACCTGGTGTTCGGCAATGACTCTGGTATCTACTTTGGAGGCAGCGTTGGGCTTGTGGAATCTGATCAAACGAAGGTAAAGAAAATAAAGCTTATGGTAAAGGCCAATGGGAAGACGGTGCCTGCGAAGCATACGAAGAGGACGGGTTCTGAGCTGCTCATTATTGAGCCTGAATATGTTGAGTGGGATGGTACCGAGGAGTTGTATCCATTTGTATTTGAGAGTGTGGGTGATTGGGAGATTACGACATCGGTGAGTCCGCCTGAAGGGTTTGTAGCTGATCATGATAGTCTTTCAGAAGAGGTAAATACAGAGGAGGAAGCGGTACAGTTTACGATAACGGATGTAGGCAGTGATTGGGTGTCAACGGATGTTGAATACAAGGTAAAACACAAGAACAAGACTGAAAAGATAAAGACCAAGATTGGTGTAAAATTATCCAAAGAGTTGGCCAAGGCGAAAGGGCTTGATAGATTTGGGAAAAAGAAAGACAAGAAAGACAAATAGGCAGCCGGTGTAGCTATAGTATTGGAAAGTTACCATGAGGCATAAGTGGGAGAAGTTTTTGTGATTTGGAAATTTAGTGTGAAAGGAGTTGGAAGGTAGTAAGCAAGGTAGGTGAATATGGTATTAAAAAATTATGGAAGTGCTTTAAGACCGAATAGTAACAGTAACGCAACCTGCTGCTCTACCAGGAATTAATATGAGGAGATCTGCTTTTGTCTCTGTGCAGGGTACAAACCTGGATCAGCATATGTGGGCAGGAGACCGACAGATTGAATCAGGTATTTCCTGGTGGGATCTAAGGAAAAACCTGCCAGGAAGGTAGATATTACCTGATTGAGAAAAACAGTATTTGTGGTATTTATAAGGGTATAGTTTTGCACATTGAAGCAGGCCGTATGGTTTTACGGTCACATTAGGCGCTTGGAGCACCAAAGCTAATAACATGTTGTCGTTATTTTGCAAGTTGTTGTTATACTTAAACCGCTAGCTTTGGTTAAATTATTAATTCTCACGCAGAGCCGCAGAGATCGCTAAGAAAACACAAAAAAGAAATTAAAAGATAAAAGTCTTTTTTCCCCTTTGCGTTCTCTGCGGCTCTGCGTGAGAACTCTTTTTTTATTTGCTTGAAAATCGTTTTTTAACATCAAAATATCGAATTAAGATTAATGCACGGTTACCAGCTCTAAGCGGCTCTTTTATTGACGAAAAAGGCAAACTTCAGGTGACCGGGGGACGCATGGTAATGGGTCTTTAAGCTTACAGGATTGTATGAGTGCGCTGTAATAATGGTCCCTGACAGCTCTTCTATGGAAGTTGCTTGTTAAAGATAGCCCTATAGCCGAAGGTGTATATGGTACATACATTTCAGCAGTAGGGCTTGTTCATTTTTTGGTAATAGTAGTGGTCGTGGAAAATGAGATATAATTAATGTTGAAGATTGGTAAGGGACGAAGAAAATGGTGCTTAGCTGTAGCTCTATTTTGAAGAGATATTAGTTGTTTCTAACCTGATTTGTAAATATCTATAGAATGAAAAACGAACAACCAGCAACAAATAAGGGGTCTAGTATGATGGTAAAAAGGTTATACCTGGGGGGACTTTTGGTTCTTTTTTGTTTTCAATGGTTAAGCAATATTTCTTTTGCAGGCAGTGCAGAGGTCTTACCAAAAGGAATTTCCAAAGGCCATCTAGTTACTACTCACTATTTTTCTATAAACGAACGATATGATGAGTCTGGTGATATTGAAAACCTTGCTGAAAATTATAATTCAGTTTTGGATAGTAGCGTATTCACTAGTTTAGGTCTTATGGAAAAAGGTTTTGGCTTGCCTGCTGGATTTGCAAATATCGGTGAGACCGAAATTAGTTTTGAACTTCAACTTACACAACTTAATTTAACATATGAATATGGGATTACGGACAAGTTAACAGCAGGAATTAATATTCCTTATTACAGGGCGAAAAATAAGGTTGACGCAAGAATTAAGAGTGATAAAGCCACTGTGGGTAAAAGTGCCATTGGTAACGCTTTTGGCGCTCCCATTGTTCCTTTAGCTGGGGGTGGACCCTTCGGTGATGCCGTAGCCCTGGATACAAACGATGTTCAAGACCTTATTGGTGATGGCTTAGATGTTGATGGTAATGGGACAATAAATGTTCTTGGGTTCAGGTTATTTTAAATACAGAAATAGAGTTGATGGAAAAGATAATTATGCAAAATCAGAATATTTATAAGTTGGATTAGAGATATACTTTTAAGTAAGTGTGTGTAATATGAAATTCACAGGAAAGGAGGTATCGTATTAAAGTTTGTGTGAAAGGAGGTGTGAAATATATAAATTTATTTTTTTCAGAATTACTCTAATTCTAAGTCATGAAAGAAGAAGGTTATTCCTTATTAATTTATGCTATTAAGATAACTAAATAGCCATAAACATGAATAGCTAAATTTGTATTAAATAATTTTCAGTTCTTTGAATTAGAGCTATGGAGTCTGAAATTTATATTTTTTTAGTACAAGAAGTTAGTTTTAAAATTTATAAACAGGAAACGTTTAAATAGGGGGTAGTGAAATGTTTAAAAAAATAGGACTCAAGATACTGGTATTAAGTTTTTTGCTTCTTACTCCATTAGTTTTATGGACAACACCAAATGGTTATTGTATGTTTGAACTTCCTACTGGGGCACATAGGGTAGGCCCTGCAACAATGGGCACACTGACAGCAGTAGACAATGAAGATCTTACAGTAGATGCAACATTCAGTGGAAGATGTGGGCCTAACACTGCTGATCAGATTACGGTTATGGATGATTATGAAGCAGATATATTGCCGATTGCGCTGGGTCCGGATGGTATGGAAGGGACTGCTGACGATGGGTCAGGTCTTCAGGGTACTTTTTTACCCATAGATGGAATAACTTTACCCGAAGGCTGCGAACCAGGACCAGGTGGAACCATTATTGGTATAGAGATCGTTCATGCAGACATAATTTCAGTAACTTTTAACCCTGCCACAATAGTTGCGAATATTGTTGTATTGTTTGGGATATAATAAATCCGGTATATTGCTAAATACTGAAGATGTTTAAGTTGTGAGGAGAGCAGGATGAGCCCCTATTTCTATGGGGAATAGGGGCTTATTTCATTCTTTTGATTGGTATTCTATTAATTAGATTGCAGGCGTAGGTAGATTTGGGGGAGGGTGGTCATTGGTGATCGGTTGCGTTAATGTCGCACTCTATCACCAACTATCCATATTACGCATAACTTAATAATCTGGTTTAACTTAGGCTATTGGCTAGATTGGGAAGAAACAAGCAATGAGCAAAATATTTTCAGTATTGTTTGTGGGCCTTGACTTTATGGCTTTATCCGTCTTTGGCGCAGATGGAGATCAGATCCTCGGCTTATGGAGTACAACAGACAATAAATCCAGGGTCGAAATCTTTAAGTGCGGAAAGGAGTACTGTGGCAAAATTGCTAAACTTAAAAATCCTACCTACCCCGCCGACGATGAAAGAGGGATGGCCGGCTAGCCTAAAATTGACCGGAATAATCCAGACCTGAAACTAAGAATGCGTCCAGGGATTGAACTACAGATATTGGAGGGTTTTACCTATTCAGGGGAGAATGTCTGGCAAGGAGGAAGAATTTATGCTCCCGATAACGGCAAGACCTATAAATGTAAAATGACCATGACAGATCCAAATCGTCTTGAGGTGAGAGGTTTTATTGGCTTTTCGTTCATTGGGCGGACAGAAATCTGGATAAGGTCAGATGGCAATACATTGTAAAGGTAAGAGCTTAGATAGAGAAGGATACAACTCGGTCACAATTAGTAAGTAGGCAGTATGCAAGTAGACGGTTGACCAAGGCACAAAGGCGGAAGAATTAGGTAATTCACAATAGACGATAAACAATTGGAATCAAGAAGTCAGGTTTAAGGCTCTAGATGCTATATTCTTGCTGGAATCAAGGATTTAATAACCACTTAGATCTTCCTGTTATCCTGTCAAAATTGAAATGTTTCTTTGTAGCAAATGAAATCCATCCTATTAGCCATCTTATCCGGTCTGTTACTAATACCCTGTTTTCCGAAATTCGATCTTGGATTCCTTGCCTGGTTTGCCCTGGTACCTTTATTGATTGCCATAAAGGACAAAAGCCTGAAGTCTTCCTTTGGTCTTTGCTTTTTTACTGGAATCTTTTTCTACGGGGGAGTTTTTTATTGGTTTAAATTAGTAAAACATGTCAGTTTGATTGATTTTACATCAGTTGTGATTTATTTGAGTATCTGCTATTTTGGCTTTTTTGGGTTAAGTCTTAATCTCATAATAAAAAAGACCAGGATACCATCAATTGTTACCGCTCCCGTTCTATGGGTTACTCTGGAATATGGACGCTCGTATGCTGGTTTCGTAGCACATCCTCAGATGCTTATGGGACACTCCCAGTATTTCAACCTACCCATCATACAGATTTCATCTTTTACGGGGGTTTATGGCATATCATTTCTAATTATTATGGTGAATGTTGCCATAAGCGACGTTATACATGACTGGTCAAAAGCCCTAAAGCCCATCATTGCAACCATAACAGTTTTAGGGATATCACTTACTTATGGTTTGAGTATAATTACAAGTGAACGAGGAAGTGAGAATATTAGCATCACTATTGTCCAGGGCAATATCTCACCAGAAGACAAGTGGAAGCCAAAATTTCGTGAGCAACACATAAATAAACACATACTTTTGACTAAAAATACATTAGAAAACAATATCAATACCTCATTAATAGTCTGGCCTGAGGCTGCTATTCAAGGATCTTTTAGGAAAGATTTATATTATGTACGAGCCGTTTCAACACTGGTAAAGGATACCAAGATTCATCTTTTGTTTGGTAGTTCACAAAATCCAAAGTATGGTTCAAGTGGGTATGGAACTGAAAAAATGTTTAACAGTGCCTTTATGGTCTCACCAGCGGGGAAGATTGTAGGGCAATACAACAAGATCCATTTACTCCCTTTTGCCGAATACCTGCCCTATAAAGGTTCCTTTCCCTGGCCATCGAGATTTGTTTCCAATGCAGGCAATTTTATTCCTGGAGATGAATATACCATCTTCAATCTTGACGGGGCCAGGTTTGGAGTTACTATATGCTGGGAAAATATCTATCCGGAACTATTCCGTCAGTTTGTGAAAAGAGGTGCTAATTTCATGATAAATATCACCAATGAGGCTCGTCTCGGAGATACGTCTGCTCCTTATCAATTTGCAGCCATAAGCACTTTTAGGGCAGTTGAAAATGGAGTATCTGTCGTTCGTTCTGGAAATACTGGAGTTTCCTGTTTTGTCGACCCATGTGGCAGGATAATTGGGAAGGTTCATGACCATAATAATAAGGAGACCTTTATTGAGGGTTATCTGACAATGAATGTGCCACTTTCGTATGAACGAACCTTTTATACAAGGTATGGGGACGTATTTATTTATCTGAATTTGTTTGCAGCGGTTTTTATGATTGGTTTGTCATTTTTTAGAAGGAAAAAAGAGGTTCTCACGCAAAGCCGCAGAGGTCGCTAAGAAAACACAAAAAATGAATTAAAAGATAAAAGTCTTTACCCTTTGCGTTCCTGGCGTCTTGGCGAGAGGGAAAAAAAGAAGTTCTCACGCAGAGCCGCACCCGCCCGGCCAATACGTTCGCCAGCCCGACTTTATTCTGGCGGCTACGGGCTGACGGGTAAGTCTGACTCAGCATACATAGAAAATGACAGGTATGAAAAAAATATTAAATAGTATATTTATAGTCATCGGTTTTTGTTTTTTATTATTAATTTCAATTATTTTGATAAGTACGGCTCAGTTTACATCGAAGAATGAATATGTGAAACCGGCAAATGTAGATATCCCCATTGATGATGAATTGATTCCTCAACGCCTGGCAGAGTCACTAAAATTTCAGACCATATCGCATCAAGACCCAACTAAAAATGAAGCAGAAGCATTTAGTTCCCTTCACAAATATCTGGAAGATTTCTTTCCTAAAGTACATACTTCAATAAAGAAAGAGGTAATCGGAGATTGCAGCCTTCTCTACACATGGCAGGGTAGTGACGCGAAGCTTAAACCGATCATGCTTTTGGCGCACCAGGATGTTGTTCCCGTAACTCCTGGAACTGAGGAAAATTGGGTCTACGCACCTTTTGAAGGGAAAATTGCTGATGGTTATGTTTGGGGACGTGGTGCATTAGATATAAAGTGCGGTATGATGGGTATACTGGAAGCTGTTGAGGCTTTATTGCGAGAAGGGTTTCAGCCCAAGCGTACAGTTTATATAGCTTTTGGCCATGATGAGGAAATTGGTGGAATGCAGGGAGCGGCCAAAATAGCGGAACTATTACGTTCCAGGGATATCCAACTGGAATATGTACTTGATGAAGGAGGAGCAGTTGTTCAAGACATTATGTCTGGAGTTTCAAATCCCATCGCGTTGATTGGTATTGCCGAAAAAGGATACATAAGCCTTGAGCTTACCGTCAAGGGTGAAGGTGGACACTCATCCATGCCGCCAAAACATACTACTGTGGGGATTTTGTGTAAAGCAATAACCAGACTTGAGGAGCACCCATTTAATGCAAACTTGACTTATATTACCCAATTATTTCAGGATGTTAGCCAAAAAATTCCCTTTGTTCGGAAAATAATATTTTCTAATCTATGGTTGTTTAAATCACTAGTTGAAAAAAAATTGAGTAATGATCCAGCAATGAACGCGGGAATTCGAACTACCTCAGCGGCAACGATGTTCAGTGGTAGCACTAAAGAAAACGTCTTACCAAGAAGAGCAATAGCGGTGGTTAATTTTCGGATAATGCCCGGTGAAAGTATTACGAGCGTAGTAAATTATGTAAAGAAAACAATTGATGATCGTCGCGTCCAAATCAGGCCTACAAATATCAGCAGTGAACCATCGTCTCCATCAGACATCCATTCAAAAAGCTATGCTACACTTAGGAAAACAATTCATCAGGTTGCAGCAGATAAAGATCTCGTTGTGGCACCGTATTTGGTTGTAGGTACAACTGACTCCCGCTATTTTATTGGATTGTCTGATCATGTATACAGGTTTTTACTTTACAACATTGTCCCTGATGATCTTAAAAGGATACATGGCACAAACGAGCGTATATCGGTTAAGGATTATTATCAGCTTATTAAGTTTTATTATCAATTACTTAGGAATTCTAACGAGATATGAAATATAAATGTTAGAAGTGTGATTTTAAGGAGATCTTTCATGAATCATGTAGGGAACGTAAAGAAAATCAGGGGGCTTTCTTCTATGGAGCGTTTCGGTAGACTAAGTTTCTTTGTAATGTCCCTAATCGTTTTAATTTTTGCCACCATATGCTGTATAAATGCCATAAAGTGTGTTAATAAACCCTTTCCTGGGTTTCTATTAACTGAGCGCATGGTTGTGGGAGGTGTTGGGCAATATCATTGGACAGGGGTGAAGGTAGGGCTGAAACATCCTGACAAAATACTTAAGGCAAACAATCAGATTCTCTCCTCGGTAGGCGAGTTGGAGCAGTTGATAAACAGTACAGATGTTGGAACCCCAATCAATTATGTTTTCAAGAGAGATGGCCAGTTAGTTGAATTCACCATACCGACTATGCGCTTTACTTTAACAGATATTTTAGTAATTTTTGGAATTCCTTTCCTTACAGGATTTATTTATCTGTTAATTGGAGCGATAGTTTTTATTATGAAACCTGACATAAAAACTAGTTTTACCTATTTACTGTTTTGCTTGTTCTTGAGTACATATAGTATCTTGTTATTCGATCTCAATACCACTCGCTATTTTATCAAATGGTTTTTCATTTCTGCTCAAGCACTTGTCCCCGCAGGTGCCATACACCTAAGCTTGTTTTTTCCTGAAGAAAAGAAATTTATTAAAAGGCATCAATACTTGGAGTTTATTCCTTATATCATTTCAATAATACTTATCATACTCTGTATGATCAGCTATCCAGGGCCAATTTTTGCGGTGATATATAGTTCGTTAACATGGTATATCGTTTTAGGTGCCCTTGCACTTTTTGTCTCAACGTTTAGTGCTTATTTCAGGAATACTTCAATCATTGCCAGACAGCGGGCTAAGGTTGCTCTTGTAGGTGCGGCATTTGCCTTTCCTGTGCCAGCGAGTATACTCTTTTTGTCACTTTTTGGAATAACTTATTGGGGTGTCCAGGTTCTCTATAACTTTTTAGAACTTCCATTACTAATCTTCCCTGCCGCCATCGCTTATGCCATAGCAAGACACAACCTCTTTGACGTGGATGTCTTTATAAAGAGGACTGTTGGATACATCATAATGACCATTGTTGTGGGTGCCGCATACTTTGCAACACAGACTTTATTGACTGCATTTGTATTACGGCCTGTTATGGGTGATAGTGCGGAAAAGGTTTACCCCATTATCTTTGCACTGCTGGTGATCTTCCTCTTTAACCCCTTTAACCAGGTGATTCAGGGCTTTATTGATAAGCTATTCTACAGGAAGAAATTTGATTACAAGGAGACGATTGCGGCCGTAAGCGATTCCCTCTCTTCCATGCTGAACCAGAATACAATTATCGGGCAACTCATAGATACTGTCAGGAATGATATGTTTGTAGATACGGCAGGTGTGATCCTTATAGACAAAAAAAATAATCGCTGTCAGTCTACTTTTATCGACGATGATACGGATGAGGAGCATAAAAGAGAGGTGACAATCGCCTACGATGACCCTTTGCTGACTTTACTAGCTACAAAAAAGAAACTGATTACCAAATACGATGTAGCCGAAGACCCTCACTACGCAGACGTTAAAGAAGCTTGCGGGAAGAGATTTCTGGAGATGGATATAAGTGTGGTTGTACCCTTCATCTACCAGGAAGAGGTAAAGGGTGCTTTTGCCCTCGGTCATAAAAAATCGGGACACTTTTATTCAAGGGACGATATTGGCCTGGTAGAGACACTGGCCAGCCAGGGAATTATCTCGATAGAGAATGCGCGATTGTTTGAGGAGAATCTGGAAAAAGGCCGTATGGAAGAGGAGTTGAAGATCGGTCATGAAATACAGATGGGCATGCTGCCTGAAAGAGCACCGGAAACTAAAGGATTCCAGATTGCGGCGAGATCCATACCGGCCAGAGAAGTGGGGGGAGATTTCTATGACTTTATTGATGTACGGGGTGAGAAGGAAGAGGATAAACTCGCCATTGTTGTAGGTGATGTTTCCGGGAAGGGGGTATCGGCAGGTCTGGTAATGGCTGCCTCAAGAAGCACGTATAGGGGCCTGTCAACAATTGGCCTTGACCATTATACTGTGCAGGATGTGATGGCTCTAGGCAATCAACGTTTGAATGCCGATATAAAGAAAGGTATGTTTGTAGCTCTTCTTTATGCGGTCCTCTCACCGGCTGAAAAGGTACTCACCCTCTCTAATGCCGGGCAGACTAAACCCATACTCTGCACTGATGGAGAAGCGGCTCCCTCTTATATCGATACGGAAGGGGATACATTTCCGTTGGGGATAATACCAGATTGTCAATATCTTGAGAAGAGGGTCTTGCTTAAAGGAGGTGATACGGTGGTTTTTTACACTGACGGGATAGTGGAGGCTATGAATAAGAAAGAGGAGATGTATGGATTTGACAGGTTCATGAACACTATAAATGATAACAGGGAGCTGGGTGCAGACCCACTTCTTGAGAAACTTATGGAGGATGTGACTGCATTTGTGGGTGGAGCAAGACCACATGATGATTTGACTATTATAGTATTGAAAGCAGAATGAAGCTGTAATCAAATGTAGGAAATGTATAGTAGTCAGTAAACGATTATATCAGTAATTCTTAGTATACCGGCTCAATAGAGCCCTTCATCATATTATTCAGTTCACAACAAACGTTGTGAAGCAAAATAGCTGCGGGTATTGTTACAATTAATCTGGAGATGATTACAGGTTTTTGATTACAGGTTTTTAACTTGGCAGCGTATCTGGAATCAATTATAATTATTAATTTATAGTACATACGATATTATTAAGGAGAAGGAGGATTGTTGACAATGTACGGAGAAAAGTATGAATTACATATCCCCAATGAATTTGGCTCTGAAAAGATAGTGATGTAACAAGTAGCAACCTTAGCAAAGAAGATAGGATTTACTGACAATCGGATAGAGGATTTGAAAACTGCAGTTTCTGAGGCAATACCATCAGATTCTCTCTATGTTACTCTATTTAATTGCCGGAGTATACTCATTACGAAATGGTTTTAGGTATTTGTACCAATTATTTGAAAGTTCTCAGTCAATAAAGATGATATCTCTTCCTTGTATTTTTTGCTCCGTCTGAAAAAAGATTTACATGCTTTTTTGAATTCGTCAAATGTTTCATAGTATTTATTATAAAGAACTATCTTACGGAAATATTTCCAAAGCCTTTCTATTAAATTCAAATTTGGTGAATACACTGGCAGAAACACAAGCTTTACTTTAGATTCTACTAAATACTTCGTCACCTTTTTTGATCTGTAATATCTCGCATTATCACATATCGTATAAATTGACTCTGCTTCCGGATGTTTTGTTTCTAGCTTTTTGAGTAAAGATATCGTCGACTGGGCGTTTATAGTGTTGCTATAACCAACTACAGGACTCATGTCTTCAATATTAATGGCCCCATTGATGTTGACTCTTTTGCGTCCTGTGTTGCTCTTTAGTTCTTTAACAGTCCCTTTTTTGATCCAACCATACGCAGCAACACTGTTGTGTTGCGGATGAGCACCATCCATAAAGTATATATGGTCATTAGCACCTTTGGTTTCCTTTAACTTATTGTAAAATTCTACAAATTCTTCCTGGGCTTTTGCATCTGCTTTGCCGGGTACCAATTTTGGCTTTTTGTATGTATAGTTTAATCTGTGAAGCAAATCAGTCATTCCGCTTATGCTATATTTCACTTTGAATTGTTTCGAGACATAAGATACTATTTCTTGTATTGTTACGTAAGTATTTTGATTAAGATGATTATCTAATTGCTCTATTACTGATTTGGATAATTTGCCACCGTATCCTTTCAGATTATCACTCAATAGCGCTTTTAATCCACCACATCTATAACGGTTTAGATAATTCCTTATTGTTTCTTCGTCAAGCAACAGGGCTTCGACTACTTCACGGATTGTCCATCCTGTGCCAAGAAGTATAACTGTTTTTAGACGATCTGCTTCTCGTTTTTTCTTAACCGCTTTGTGTCTTATTTTCAGGCTAGATATTTCTTCTTGTGAAAGGATAAACTCTGTCATAAAAGTATTATGACATATTCAGATTCATTTGTCTCGAGAATTCCCGAATTCTTTTTCGTGACCGGTATAATAACGCAGAAGTGTACACGTCCGCGCAGGTATTCACCCAAATTCCTAGCTTACGCAAGGAAGCTAGGGGGGCGTAACTTGCGAGAAACCCACATATACCCACGGTATGATGGAACCGTCCGTCCAGGCGGACGACAACGATAATAGAGAAATTTTTATGTTAAATCCTGATGTAGTGGCACGATTTGCCGTGCCTTACAAACAAGGGTTTGATAAATCAAACCGCTACATTAAGCATGTCCAAACACAGTGGCAATTCATGAATTGCCACTACAATATTCAAATAATTTCTCGGACCATCACCCCTTTTTACTAAAACTCAAAACTTAACGATACTCCAATTGCCCTGCCCGGGTTAACCGATTGTGTTGAAAGAAAGCTTGTTGGACCACCAAGAGTATTAATAGTGGTACCGCCGTACCGTTTGTCCGTCAGATTTTTTCCGAAGAGTGAAAGCACAACTTTCTCTCCGGGAAAGGTGTAACTCATGCTGGCATCCACCAAAAAGTAACTCGACTGGAACTGATCATTCTGTACATCTAACGCGTAATTATCACTATACGTGGAGGAGGCTCGTATCGTCACTTCATTGCCATATTTCCAGTCGAGCGGAATGTTATATTCTCCTGCAAAGTAGGCTGACCATTCCGGTACCTGGTTAAATTCAAGATTTTTTGCATTCCGATCGGGAATACCGTCTCTAATCAAATCAGTATCTAACCCCTCAAAACGATCATAATCAGCGTCAATATAACCAACAGAACTATCTAACCGTAGATTCTCTGTGGGAAACCATGTGGTTTCCAACTCGAAACCGGCAATAGTAGCATCCGCAGAATTGGCTATTGAGAAACGGGCACCCTGCAGCGTTGTTTGCTGCATATTATTAAAGTCATTATAGAAACCCGATACATTCACCCTGAGGCGTTTTTTAAACCACTCTGTCTTGATGCCTACCTCAAAGGCGTCTACCCTCTCTTTGCCATAATCGCCAAGAGGGACGGCTGGGTTGAATGAGTTACGCAGGTTATAACCACCGCTACGGAAACTGCGTGTCCAACTTCCAAATAGCATGGCGTCTTCTGTCGGGTGCCAGCTTAAGGCCGCGTGTCCACTGACAAAATCATAAGTATGACTATCGTTAATATCATAGGTATAAGCGCTAAAATCGGGGGCGATATTTGGTACGAAAGTTCTACTGCTGGCTATGTTTACATGTTTACTCTCCCATGTATAACGTCCTCCCAGTGTCAGAGTTAAATTTTTCGTCAAATCAATATCCGCCTGAGAGAAAAAGCCTATCGCAGTATGCCTCATTAATCCACGATTTGGTATTTGAGTGAAAGCAAAAGTACCACGAAATACATCTTGCCGCTCCTCACTTTTTATGTTTTGATGAAAGTAATTGACTCCTACTGTCATATCAATTCTGTCTAAAAAAGAGAAAGCGTAACGCAGCTCTGAAGTTGTCTGGTGCTGATCAACAAACCATACATTGTCTAATATTGAATTCTTTGTCCCATCAACGTCACCACCCGTATCCAGATCTATTTCACGCCAACCCGTAATTGACGTTAGTGTGCCCGGCCCTAAGTCCCAATTCATATCAAGCACTATCTGTTCAGTGTTGATCTCGGTGTTAGGTGTAAAATTCAGAGACATGTCCTGCTTACTACCATTTGGGGTCGTTCGGGGGATACCGAGGGGAATAAGACCGACACCAGGTACCGGAATGGCAAGAGGGTGCTTGTCATCCACTGAAATAAAGCTATCTTGTTTACCGTTATATTTTGTGATCTCGCCAATTACGGTAGCCTCAAAGCCTTCGAAAGGCCTCCATGTGAGCATAGGACGCAGCACCTTTGTATCTGAGTCACGTGATCTGGTATTAGCAATATGTTCGTTTTTGAAGTAACCGTTTTTGTCCCTGTAAAACCCACCCATTTTCCAGGAGAGCGTATCAGTAATCGGACCCTCTACTACCAGACTGTGTTCTGTGAAGTCGTAGTTGCCATAAGTAGTCTGCCCTCTGATACCGAATTCTCCCGTCGGACGTCGATGCCTGAGCAACACTGCGCCACCGGTAACATTACGTCCAAACAGTGTACCCTGTGGACCTCGTAACACCTCTATCGATTCGAGATCAAACAGATCATTCACTGCGCCAGCATTGATTCCCATATAGACACCATCAACAAATAATCCGACAGGGGATTCAGTCGACGGAATGCTGGAGGTCATACCCATGCCGCGGATATAAGGTTGTAGAGTATTGGGAAAGCTACCGAGGGGTCTAAGCTCTACATTGGGTGCCATTTCACCAATGTCACGAAGTTTCCTTACAAATTTCTCCTTAATTACCTGTTCGGAAAAAACATAGGTTGAAATGGGTACGTCCTGAACGACTTCGCTCTTACTCTTCTTACGGGCAGCAGTCACTACGATATCCGGCAATACATAATCACCACTTGCGTCCAGGATGGGTTTGGTATCAGATGAAGGTGTGTCTTTCTCATTGTCCTCTTCTTTTTCGTTAGAGGATGCTTCAGTTTTTTCTTCGGAAGAAGTTTTGTCATTCTCTTTTGAGGTAGAGGTTTCGGTAGTTTCATCTGCTGCCTGTAAAACATGAAAGCTGAACAATAAGGACGTTACTACAAAAAGAAATAGTACTACCCTCGGTCGGAGGTTAAGAATGTTCATGATTTCGAATACTTTTAACAAACTCAATAAAGAAGTAAGAAAAATCTGAAACTCTTCCTTTATTTCAAATTACTTGATGTTATGGGTATTTGTCAATGTCAGATTTTGATATGAACTTCTTATAAAAATTTCTTTTGTATCCTATGATTACGCAGGATTTTTCCTTATCGGCTTATAAAACTATTCATGTAACAATATAAAACAGTTCTTAGCATTGTCTCAAGACTATACAAAAATGTAAATGATTGTCAATAAGATATTCTATTCTTGACACAGTGTTTTTTGTCTCTTCTTCATGCTTGTCAGTAAGACAGCCAAAACAGATACAGAATAATGCGCAATATACACAAATTTATTTTAATGCACAATCAGGAAAAACCTGATTTTGTACTTCTAAATACCTTAGATCATTTTATTCTTTTATTATTACATTACTTTGTTAAAAAACTGTAGAGCCTCCGCATAAACTCGAACGAAAAACGTTCCAAAAAAATTTTTTTTTATCGTATTTCAAAATTAAGTTAATAGGAGTCATTAAAAAATAGCACCGCGCCAATAATGGAGATAATTTGTAATTTTGATAAAATCACTCCTGCGGTCTTTTATTTTATTTCAAAAAACATCAATTTAATTCTGTAGCAAGAGGTGAAAAGCAATCATCGTCTTATCGAGGTATGCCTGAAATGAGAGATTCCCTCTCTTGCTTAAACGATCATCACCAATATCACACTTCAGCCGCTTTATCATCCGCTCAACTGAAGGACGACGTGTCATTATTGCCTTAAACCTCTTTGCCATCGGAGGGTCTTCCGTGTTTATGTGGGGTAACAATCCAAATGATATATTAATCATCCTGCCGGTTAGCGAATGGGGACAACACTCTGCCTGATGCCGACATGCTGAACACACCGAGTCACCATCTGGATCCGTTGGAGCATGGTAAATGAATTTCTCTCGTTCATAACGCATTCCTTTGTAATCCATCTCATGATCTCCCTTGCATATCACTACACTATACGGTGTTATCTTCTCCATACCACGCGACAACCCCTCGGTTACTTCCTTCCGGCGCCTTGGATTTAAAGATGCCTTTAATTCTAACCCAAGTTTGTCCATAAACTTATCTTTCAAATCTTTGCTATCACACGCACTATCATACAGTGCTCTTTTCACCGTCTTTTTAATCACCGGATAGGTATCAAATACTTCTTTTACATGCGGAAGAAATGTCTCTGCATCATGGGTCGGTCCATCCAACACCGCCCTTGCATCCAAAGGCACCCCTTGACGGGGAAAACCGACAGTGCTTGCTTTGTGGCCCCAATACATCTTTGTTACCGATTTCACGATTGTTCCCGCTCCTTCATCTGCTAGTACCCAATCATGTTAACACTTGTCTCTGTCTTGACAGCGACACTTCTTGATTAACTTTGATTGTGACTTCCTCTGCTCCTTGCCGTCTTTGTCTTTATACTTTACTATCTCAAACCCTGAATACGCGTAATAGTGGGTTGTATCTCCGACTACTTCTTTTTCTATTTTAATCGCACCTGCCTCTATGTTTTCAGTCACCAGCGCAATCTTCATCTTATACCATAGACCCCATTCACTCATGATCTGGTCAAACTGCTGCAGTTTACGCTCACTTGGGATATGCCTACTACAATACTCATCCCTTTCTCCTCTCGGCACAAATCCACATACTCGGACAAAACTCGGATTACTCATTAATACCATAGACACCTTTTGTGATATCTACTCCATGCTTCACAAAGAAGCTAATGGCCATATTCATTCTTGTAGTCTACGCCCTGTTTAAAGACTACAAAAGAAACTCTCTTGAGGCGATGGCCTAGGCCACAAATACCAATTACCAGAAACTACAATATTTCATATCAGACTCTAAATGGGACATACAAGCTATCAAATAAAAGAGACTCGAAATCATTCAACAACAGAGAACTACTGCCTCCAAAAAAAACGGAATTGCTGCTTTTGACTATACGAGCTAAATTTAGTATAGCATTTAAAAAAAATACTTGATTTTTACATGTCGTTGTACTATATCTTACTTTGTCACTAAAGGTAACTTCCTATCATCTTTAAGTAGTGGGTTTGCATTAAATTTTGTTGTTAACTTTTCTGATCTTACATATGTGCATACGACATGACCCGGAAGCGCACCGGTAGCTGAATTTTACCTGTTGATTTATTAGTGGAGCTACCCATCTATTGTTTTTAGTACGTTGTCAATAGTTACACAGAGTTCCTGCTCACCGTGGGCACTCTAAGTTGCAGAAAATAAGGAGCTGCTATTGATGAAACCGATTGTACGAGCAATATTAATGCTGTTCGCATTACTATCAATAACAATTGTTGGATATGTCTATGCTGACACACCATCTGAGATCATAAAGTCCCTTGAAGTTCAAAAGGAGATAGGGAACCAAGCCCAAAATTCTCAGAAACAAATCGATACTATTGTAGAGCAAACACAATCCATTTTACAACAATATCGCGAAACAGTATATAAGACTCAAAATTTACGTATCTACAATCAACAATTAAGCAAAATAATTGAATCACAAAATAAAGAGTTAAAATCACTAGACCAACAGAGGTTACATCTCGAAGACATTAAGCCCGAAATAATACCTTTAATGATTCGAATGCTTAACGCCTTGGATCAATTTGTAAAAAGTGACATACCATTTCTATATAAGGAAAGAACAAATCGTGTTGAATCATTAAGAGATATGATGGATCAGGCAAATGTTACTGTAGCAGAAAAATTTCGGCGAATTATAGAGGCATTCGAAATTGAAAATGAATACGGTCGAACAATTGAATCCTACAATGGGGAGCTTTTGCATTCAGGTAAAACCAGAACTGTTGAATTTGTTCGTATTGGCAGAATAGGTTTTTACTATCAAACATTGAATGGTGAAGAGTCAGGGTACTGGAATGCAACAGAAAATCGTTGGCAAGCCTTAGAGTCAAACCATGCTAAATATTTAGCAATTGCAATAGCAATTGCTAAAAAGCAAGCACCACCAGACTTGATTAGAGTGCTTTTGCCGGCAGTAAAGGCGGTCCAACAATGAGGATAATAATATTATCTATCGTCTTTTCCACATTTTTTACATCCATTGCATTAGCAGGTAGTAACGAATTAAATCAGCTTTTAATGCAACTTGAATCGGACTTACAAAAAGAAAAGGTATTGAATGAGGAAAGAGAGGCTAGATTTTTAAGGGACCAGAATGAACGCAAGGAAATATTGGCCCAATCTCAAAAAGAGCTTGATGAAGTCCAACAAAGAAGCGATATTCTGCAAGACCAGTTTTTAAAGAATGAAAGGCAAATTATTGCTAAAACACAGCAGTTACGTGAAAGTATGGGAGATTTGGGTGAAATATTTGGAACCATTAGGCAGTCTGCAGGCGATGCCAAAGGGCAGTTTCAAAATAGCCTAATCAGTGTCTATTATCCAGAGAGAGTGAAGTTTATGCAGCGTTTATCCGAAAGCGAAGCAATCCCGGCCTTACAAGACTTAGAAAAACTCTGGTTTGAACTCCAACGTGAAATGACGGCATCAGCTGAAATTGTAATTTCTCAAATGCCGGTCTCTATGATTGATGGCAATACAGCAGATTTGCGTGTTATGAGAATCGGATCATTTTCTGTAGTCGCTGACAATGAGTTTTTAAAGTTTTTACCATCTAATATGTCATTTGCACAGCTTCCTGCTCAACCATCACATGGAATCTCAGGGACCGTTGCAGATTTTTCTAGAAAACAGTCTGGTTATGGACTGGCAGCCATCGATCCTTCGCGCGGAGCAATTTTGGACATGTTGCTTAAAAAACCCAATTTGCATGAACGAATTGCTCAGGGAGGTATTATAGGAGTTGTGATAATAGTTCTCGGAGGAGTGGGTCTTATTTTATTTATTCACCGTTTTGTATCTTTGATTTTAATTGAAAGAAAAACGCAACAACAACTGAAGACTGAAGCTGGCAATGCGAACAATCCACTTGGACGTCTTCTGCAAATTTATCAAAATAACACAACCGTTGATACTGAAACCCTGGAACTAAAACTGGATGAAGAAATTATACGTAGTACCGGTTCAATGCAAAGAGGTATTGGCACTGTAAAACTTTTTGCTGCCGTTGCGCCCTTATTGGGGTTGCTCGGAACAGTAGTTGGCATGATCAACACTTTTCAAGCGATTACATTGTACGGGACCGGAGATCCTAAGTTAATGGCGGGTGGTATTTCAGAAGCCCTGGTAACAACCATGCTTGGACTAATTGTCGCCATTCCATTGGTTTTATTGCATAACATAGTACATTCAAAAAGTAAGAACCTTATTAAACTCCTGGAAGAACAAAGTACCGGATATATTGCAGAATTAGCCACAAACAAATGTACAGCATAATTGATGAAATATTTGCGTTCGTATCTCATGGAGGCTGGGTTCTGTGGCCAATATTTTTTGTCGGATTATGGATGTGGGCATTAATTGTTGAACGAATTTGGTTCTTTCAAATTACACATAAAAAGCTGCTTAAAAATGAATTGTCTGTCTGGGACCAATTTCCCAAACAAGAGTTTTGGTATGCAAAACAAATTCGAATCGCCTGCATCGCGCGTTTGTCTGATCAATTAGAACGCCGTATTGACTTGATAAAGGCATTGCTTGCAATTTGCCCACTATTGGGTTTACTGGGAACAGTAACGGGAATGATAGAGGTTTTTGATACATTAGCGATAACCGGTACCGGAAATCCCCGGTCTATGGCTTCCGGCGTTTCCAAAGCTACCATTCCCACAATGGCAGGGATGGTGGTTGCGTTGTCTGGCCTGTATTTCAGTTTCAGTCTGCCAAAAAAGGCTAAAAACTATACTCATCATATGGCAGAACTTTTTTCACACGTAAAGTAAAATATATAATAAAAACTATTCATGAGAAGACGTGTCAATTTAGATGAAGAAGAGGCGGGTATAAACATAACACCAATGCTGGATATTGTTTTTATTATGCTCATCTTCTTTATTGTTACTACATCTTTTGTAAAAGAAACAGGTATTGAAGTTAATCGACCTGACGCGCAAACCGCGATCCGAAATGAACGAGGCAATATCTTAATTGCTATCACGGAGAGTGGCGATATCTGGATGGACAAAAGAAAAATCGATGTACGGGCTGTGAGGGCCAACGTTGAACGAATGCGCGCAGAACGTCCTGAAGGTGATGTTATTGTTCAAGCTGACAAGTTCTCTCAAGCAGGAGTAATGGTAACTGTCATGGACCAGGTTAGATTGGCTGGAGTTGAAAACGTATCTATTGCCGCAAGTAAAAGTACGAAATAGTTATGAACAAGTTGGTAAGAAATGTTACTTCAACTATATCGGCAGTTATAGTAATCTCCGCATTATTTTTTTTCATACGCTTATTAACATCAGCCGAAAATATTTCTGTAGAAACAAGCATCAGCAGTAATGTTATCGATTTTGTCCGTATTCAATCTGAGTCAGTTACTCGGGAAAAAAACAGATTACCGGAAAAACCTCCGGAATTACCTTCTGAACCCGCTACTCCATCTATACAGCCTATTCAGCCAGAATCTGTGGAAGTTCTAAATGTGAATGCGGCCTTACCAGATTTAAATACAACCCTTGAAACCATCCCTTTCAGCGCAAACTATACGCCGGATGCAACAGAAACTAGCGAAGTTATTCCCATTTTTCGGGTTGAACCACAGTATCCACGACGGGCTTTAAACAGGGGTATAGAGGGATGGGTAAAGGTAGAGTTTGATATTTCAGCAACTGGTTCTGTTGAAAATATTAGAATCATTGACTCAAAACCTAGAAATATTTTTAACAGGTGTGTTATTAAAGCATTAAAAAAGTTTCGTTTCAGACCTAAGATAGTAGACGGTGTCGCTGTTAAACAAAGTAGTTCACAGATTTTTGAATTTAAACTTGAATAAAGTAACAAATGATTTATAGAAAAAAACTTCTTTTTGTTTTCATTATTTTGGGATTTTTGGCTCAAGATCTTTCCGGTTTATCGGCTAATGTCTTATCTGAGAGCACTTACCGAAAACTAGAAAAAATTCACAAAAGTATTGAAAAGCGCGATTTTGAGGATGCAGAAAAAAAGCTTCTGGCATTGTTGGAAAAAACTAAAAATGATTATGTAAAAGCTATTACGTTTCAGACATTTGCAACGCTTTATCTTGAACAGGACAAGTTATCTGCCGCAGCATCATACTGGCAGAAATGTCTGGATTTAAATGTCTTTGACGTTGCAATTGCTAACAGTATTCGCTACAACCTGGCCCTTTTGTATTTGTCAATGGATCAAACGGAAAAGACTCTTGGAATCTTACTTCCGTGGATAAATAGTAGTCCCAAAACTGTACCTGCAAAAGCATACATGTTATTGGCCAACGTTTACGCACAAAAAGATTCTTACACAGACGCAATTAGATTAGCTTGTGTAGCATTGCAAAAAGTGAAAAAAGCGCCAGTGAGTTGGTATTACTTTTTATCTGGATTATATGTAAGAAGCGAACAATGGCAAAACGCAATTGATACTCTATTGTTGATTATAGAGCGTGAACCCAACAAAGCAAACAATTACCTGAAACTAGCCGGTTTGTA
This sequence comes from Candidatus Scalinduaceae bacterium, assembly GCA_965222815.1. GTDB lineage: Bacteria > Planctomycetota > Brocadiia > Brocadiales > Scalinduaceae > SCAELEC01. Next base: position 1,322,035 of record CBDCUS010000013.1, on the reverse strand, counting down.
CCAACGTATCGAGGATTTTCAAAATGCTGTTTCTGTACTGGAAATCGCTGATAAAAAAGAATTTTTAACAACTGAGCAGGAAGCTTTACGGTTGATACATTTGTATCTGGCAGAAGGCATGCCATACAAGGCTACTAAAAAATTACAAACGTACATGCAAAAAGGCATTGTAGAGCAAAATGAAGCGAATCAGAGATTACTGGCCGTTGCGTGGCGGAATAGTGCAGAGCTAGATAAATCTGCTTCAGCTTACATCCGACTTGCGGAAATATCTCAGTCACAAGTTCATTTATATACGGCTGCTCAGTTATTGGAATCAGTAGATAACTGTAAACGTGCTGTGGAAATTCTACAGTTTGATATCAATACGCTTCCTTTATCTAAGCAAGGAGACGCATTATTGTTAGCAGGGAGGTGCAATGTAAAAATAGGGCAAAACACAGAGGCAATGAGGTATTTCGAGCTGGCTCAAAATTATAAATCGGTACAAAAAAGTGCTGTAGAGTGGATAAAATTTGTCGCGGCGCTAAAGAAAAATTGAAAAATTATATCCTGCGATGAATGAGGATAATGCAAAAGAATACTTGCTATCGCGTAATCCAACGCTTGTAAATACTTTCTTAATCAATAAATGGCCGATTGATTGTTCAAGTCTTTCCAAGACATGTGTTGCTATTGCGGAAACTGACTCTGGCTTGAGTGATTTCGCAGTCCAATTTTGGAGTAGGTTTGTTCCCTGCCTCTTCAAGCAGCATCCTCACCGTATAGGTATTTGCCATGAAGAATGGACAGGTCTATATCAGAACAATCTTTTGCAATGTCTATAATACCTTCGAGATTGTACTCTTCTTTATAAGATACAGCTTCTTCATCTGCAAGGATTATTTTAACCTTAATGTTATACGAGCTAATGATGCTTGAACGGAAACCCTGTGTTTAAACGTTATTTCTCAATGTAAGGAGTTGAGAAAATCGAGATTTTAGTTTTGTTTGGTACTCGACTCTTATCAGATATTGGGAAGGTAAATTTGGTATTTGCCTGTTATATTTTTAGCAACGTATTGAAAAAAAATTTGACATGGGGACTACCTTAACTCTTTCTCATTTTCGAACCTCCTTTTTTACATTATAACGTCAAAAATGCATCTTAACTACTGGTCCGAAATTCCCAGTCTATCGGTTGTGTATATTCTCTTAAACTAATTGGGAGATGAACCGATAATTGTAAGTGCAATTAAAAGCAAGAGTAAGGGACAAAATCAAGTATAAAAACATTTGTAATGCATTGATAAAGCATAAGTTGTGAAATTTACAACTTGAGACGTTAAAAAATTTTTTGTACAGCTTTTTAACAAAGTAATGCTTGATTAGGCTAAATGGAATACGAAAGACTTACAGATGAAATTATCGGATATGGATATAACGTAAAACAATTTTAGTACAGTGACAGCTATGCCAATAGTTCCAACTATGATGCCGAATAATTTTATAAGGAAGTCTTTTTGTGAAGTTATATGGCGTGTTTCTAAAGCAGAGAGATTGCTATTAAAAACTTTGGTCTTTTTTATCAATTCATTACGAATGAATTCTTTTAGGTTTTCCTGGCTCTGCATATAAGATCTTTCAATAACCTTTGCTTGCTCATGGGTAAAGCCAACAGATTCAAACTTTGTAATGTTTTGGAGCTTTTTAGTTATTGACATGGCCTTATTATGGGTTTGGTGAAGATAAAGTTGAAGTTACGCGTAAAATTAAGGAATTAAAAATCATTTTGATCCTGTCAAAATTGAAATAATTTTTGGCTTGGCAGGAGATTTTAATTTATTTATACTTACGCACTTATAAAGCAAATAATTTTTTATGGTTATCCGCTTGACTGACCTTTACCAGTATCTAGTGGAATATTAATTACTGCCGCCTTGAATGTCCTTACTGCGGATAGGATCGACATTCACCGCTCAAATTCAAGTATCATCTTTGGATAGAGATCCATGGCCCCTATAATTTACATATTGTAGTAAGGCCAGTAAACCGGATAACCATATAATTTTTAATTCCATGGAGATAAAATGATGTATGAATCCCTTGAGGAAATTCATATTCCTGACAAATTTGGTTATGAAAAGATAGCAATGGAGCGAGTTGCATTAGTGGCCAAAAGTCTGGGATTCTCATCTAAAAGAATAGAAGATTTAAAGACTGCTGTATCTGAGGCATGCCTCAACGCTATGGAGCATGGCAACAATATGAATACTAGCACAAAAGTTGATGTATATCTGTCAATATGTAAGAAAAAACTCAAGGTAGCAATTGGAGACAAAGGCAAAGGGATTAAAAAAGAGATCGAGGAGCCAAACATCGATGAAAAGATTAAGGGGAAGGGAAATACTCGAGGATGGGGGCTTTTCCTTATTAAGAACCTGGTAGAAGAAGTGACCTATGAACCCCATGAGGAAGGGGGGAATATAATTACAATGGTGATACATGCAGACAGTGAAACGAAGTAATGGTATTCTAGTTTAATTATGGGCCCGGGAATAAAAAAACTTGTTAATTGGTCGCACTCAGTTTCAGGTCAGTTTTACCCAAATTGAGCGGTATTAACTTTATAACAAAAATTGTGCCAATTGCACAATTGTACTCAGGAAAAATTGTTTTTACGTGGTAGCAAACCCTCTCATACTAAAAAAGTTCTTTAGGATTACCTGTTTGATCTCATTTCACAAAATATTGACGTACTGCTCCTACAGATTATTAGTTTTTTAGCTTCAAAATTATCACAACTAAATAACTATTGGTATGGGAGTTTGACTTCGTAGCCATAAAATATCAAATCGTAAAGTATCCATCACTATCTGGTTTACTTTCAGGTTAGTCTCCTACCCGTGCCAATTATCTTCGCAGCGAAATCTATTGCCTTTCTCCTTACTGTTGTAGCATAGCTGCCTATAGGTATTACTTCTTTTAGTACATCTTCTTTATATGTCTCAAACAAAAAGAAGGATATCAGCATGCAATAATATATTACACTATTGGGAACAAACCTTTTAAATGGTAATTCTTCAAACCCAAACTCCTTCAATCCCCGATGCGGTAATTCATCTGCTCCTCTCATGTGATGGCTCTCAATAATTGTTTCTGTCTTGGCCATTCTTCTCTTTTTCTACCCGGTGTTGCAGTTGACTAATACATTTGGATTAACTCCTATATTTGTGAGAATCACATTGTCTGGTCGTGCAAAGTCTAATACCATCTGTTCTCCCTCATGACTCAACCGGCTGTATATAGCACGATAAAACTTCTCCCACGATTCACATCGATAACCAAACTCCAGATACTCCCACTCTTGATTCCTCTTGCTATAACTCTTCCATTGGCTCTGGAACTGTACACCAACATACTCTTTCACTCCCTTATACATCTTGCCCGTACAGATAAACCCTAACTGCTTATCTGCTTCCCTCATGTAAGCTGAATATTTGCTTGGCATTGTATTTACTTGGTAATCTCAGTCAAGATAACAGGGGTGGTCATTGTAGCCTGCTGAACAAGTCGATAAAAAAGTTTTCCCCTGTTATGAGACAATTTGCGATTGAACCGAAATGCGTACTCGTCAAGATAATAGCATAGGTGTTTTTGAGAAATCCGTCCTTGATGTGTACCATTTATCCAACGTTTTACAAGAGAATCAACCATATGTTCATGCGGTAGAAGCTCATGCGCTTTTTGCCCACTTCCTGTTATGACACTTTTAACATGCTGGTATTTTTTTGACTTCGATAAAGGAGCATATCCATACCAACCATCGGTGATGACACGACTCTCTTCTTCTACATTATCAAAAATAAATCCCATAAGGTTATTGCTGGACGCAGTATCAATACATCTGCAACGGACTCGTCCAATTTGTTTGCCTCTACATTCAGTAGCAACAACTACAAGTGTTTTAGTTTTCGTTCCACGCCCCTCGTTTGTTTTTTCCCTTCTCTACTCCACCGATAAAGGTTTCATCAACCTCTACTTCTCCCTTTAGTTGATCCCTTCCTGGGCGTACCATTGCTCTTCTAAGTTTGTGGAGCCATGCCCAGGCAGTTTCATAACTTCCAAACCCCATAAAAATCTCGAAGATTATTGGCGCTTGCACCTGTCTTTTGAGCGGATACCCACCATATTATATGGAACCAAATTAGTAGTGGTTTTCGTGAGCCTTGAAAAATTGTACCTGAAATAATTGATGTTTGATGACCACATTCAGAGCAATGAGGCAGATCCCTATTGTTCATCCAGTATTTAACACTTTCATACTTAGGACATGAGAAACCGTTAGGCCATCTCATTTCAAACAAATATTGCCTGTAATACTCGTCAGTTTTAAATTGAGCGATAAATTCTTGGAAGTCCTTTGGGTAACCTTCTCTTGTCATAGGGCGATTTTACACCATTTGCCCACATGAGTAAAGCAGATAAGCAGTAAACCCTATTCCCAGTTTGTCACATTTTCGTAAGATCTTCTCATCAAAAAAAACCACTATCAAGCCTAACTATTATAGTGACTGTCTCACGGTATTCCTTGCGGATTACGTGCACAAGATCCCTTATCATATTCACTACGGAATTTCCATAGTTGCTGTGTTTCTTGCCGCCTCGAAAGATTGCATCTACTATCTTACCATTCCAAAATGCTTTAATGGTTGAAATCCCAGTACTTTCTTGTAGGTAGGCTGAACTCCGTAGTGCTTCAGGTAAATAAACATCCTGCGTAGTATCTTGCGAAACTGCCCACCGCATACCCCCGAGAATGACTTGTAGAATCGTTTTATACTCATTACGAAATGGTTTTAGGTATTTGTACCAATTATTTGAAAATTCTCAGTCAATAAAGATGATATCTCTTCCTTGTATTTTTTGCTCCGTCTAAAAAAGATTTACATGCTTTTTTGAATTCGTCAAACGTTTCATAGTATTTATTATAAAGAACTTTTTTACGGAAATACTTCCAAAGCCTTTCTATTAAATTCAAATTTGGTGAATACACCGGCAGAAACACAAGCTTTACTTTAGATTCTTCTAAATACTTCGTCACCTTTTTTGATCTGTAATATCTCGCATTATCACATATCGTATAAATTGACTCTGCTTCCGGATGTTTTGTTTCCACCTTTTTGAGTAAAGATATCGTTGACTGGGCGTTTATAGTGTTGCTATAACCAACTACAGGATTCATGTCTTCAATATTAATGGCCCCATTGATGTTGACTCTTTTGCGTCCTGTGTTACTCTTTAGTTCTTTAACAGTCCCTTTTTTGATCCAACCATACGCAGCAACACTGTTGTGTTGCGGATGAGCACCATCCATAAAGTATATGTGGTCATTAGCACCTTTGGTTTCCTTTAACTTATTGTAAAATTCTACAAATTCTTCCTGGGCTTTTGCATCTGCTTTGCCGGGTACCAATTTTGGCTTTTTGTATGTATAGTTTAATCGGTGAAGTAAATCAGTCATTCCGCTTATGCTATATTTCACTTTGAATTGTTTCGAGACATAAGATACTATTTCTTGTATTGTTACGTAAGTATTTTGATTAAGATGATTATCTAATTGCTCTATTACTGATTTGGATAATTTGCCACCGTATCCTTTCAGATTATCACTCAATAGCGCTTTTAATCCACCGCATCTATAACGGTTTAGATAATTCCTTATTGTTTCTTCGTCAAGCAACAGGGCTTCGACTACTTCACGGATTGTCCATCCTGTGCCAAGAAGTATAACTGTTTTTAGACGATCTGCTTCTCGTTTTTTCTTAGCCGCTTTGTGTCTTATTTTCAGGCTAGATATTTCTTCTTGTGAAAGGATAAACTCTGTCATAAAAGTATTATGACATATTCAGATCCATTTGTCTCGAGAATTCCCGAATTCTTTTTCGCGACCGGTATAAATTACAAAGATTGAGTAGAGAACTTTCAGAATTTGGAGTCTCTTATGAAAGCAAAACTGAAGTCACTCCAAATGGAATTGCGCAAAGCTCTCCTGGAGCAGATAGTAAATCCCAAGTATCTTCTATCTGCTTTAGCATCAAAGATACTGTGGTCAGAGTTTAGTAAGACTTTTTTCCCCGCCTATTCCAATTGAAAATTGATCGCAATCTCTGAAAAAGAATAGATCGGGAATTTCCTGATGCATACTAGGGAAAAGGCTAGAGGAAAATGAGGAACTTCCTGGTTTCGCAAAATAGTATTTTTGATATTTTAGAACAAATTCATTACCATTTGTTTTTGCAGATATCCTCTCTTTGATGATGAATTTCATTGTTTGATACACTTCCGCTTCCAGATTTCTATCCATTTTTTTATTATTATAATCGTATTTGCAAGTTTTCCATATATCACTTTAAAGCAATTTTACTTTTTATACTCATCTCATAATGATTTTCGGATAATATCCGAGATAAAATTGAGCGAGTATAACTACAACCAAGATTTGGTTTTTTAAAAAGTCTAAAACCAAATCGGTTTTAGTATATAAATCGCTCAGCTTAGGTTTTAGTAAAACCGTAGAGTTTTCGTTCAAGCACTAAAATGCATTGTTGTTTGGTTAGGTTTGTGCCTGTTCTATTATATATTGCCTAAAAGCAGTCATTCCAGCATGTTTCCCGCTTAAAGCATGCGGGAACAAGCTTTAGCGGGAATCTAGGACACAAACGAACCTCTGAATACCACATAAGCTTGTCCTCGTGAAAACGGGGAAGAGTTCGGGGATGAACAAAGCCACCCACGGCAAAAACATAACCAGACACTACTGACTAAAATAGGAAATTTTCTGTATTTATGGTTATTATTTATTTTTAAGAAGGGGTAAGAAAAAGGAAGTTTTCTTTGATATTATGAATTCGAATTTAGAGATATCTACTGTTATAAAAGAGGATGTAACTACCCTGCAGCTCAAAGGTGATATAACTGCTGTTACCGGGAAAACATTTGAAGAAACCTACAAGAAAGTAACCGCGAATGGTGCAAACAAGATACTGCTCCTTTTTAATGAAGCTAAGTATATTAACAGCGGGGGCATAGCGTTTTTGATTATGGCAGCATCCGAGAGTAAGAAGATAGGGCAGCAAATTTTTATGTCGGGTTTATCAGAACACTATTTCAAAACATTTGAGATGGTTGGATTATCGAAGTATATCAAAGTTTTTCCCTCTAAGAAGTCTGCTCTCGCAGCTTTTGATTAGTCTGGACCATAAGGTAAATATTTGAAGAAAACGTTGGAAACAGCTTTGTTGATAGAGATATTACAAGGTAATACACCAGACTTTTTTAGTTTTTGTGGTACTCGACTCTTATCAGATATTGGGAAGGTAAATTTATGTTTTTGCCTGTCATATTTTTAGTAATGTATAGAAAAAAATTGACATGGTCCTATTATAGGTTTTTGCGTATTTATTTATTGTTCCAAAGCTATCATTTCTGCATGTTTCCCGCTTAAAGCATGCGGGAACAAGCTTTAGCGGGAATCTAGGATAAACGAACCTCTGGATATCCGATAAAGTCGTTCGGGTATGACAAAAGCCCGAACGTAAATTTCTAACCGGACAACACTGGGTTTAAGTAAGAAAAATTTTATTATGTGAATCAAAATATGTCGTAAAGAAGCAAAAGAATCTGCTAATTAGTTAAGACTAAGGAAATTTTATGAAAAAAATTGCTAAGCAATTTCAATCTTTAATTGAAATTGCCGTTAGCTCTAGCTTACTAAAACATTACGGAGAAAGGGGTATTTTAAGGGATTACGCTTGTCATTATAACAGTTTCGACTTGTCAAAAGATTTTAATTAGGTTAAAATTATGACCTTAATTTGCTAACATCATTAATTCTACGGAGATAAATTGATGTATGAAAACATTCATGAAATTCATGTGCCCAATGAATTTGGTTCTGAAAAGATAGCAATGGAGCGAATTGCGTCAGAGGCAAAAAAATTGGGGTTTTCTCCAAAGAGAATAGAAGATCTAAAGACTGCTGTATCTGAGGCCTGCCTCAACGCTATGGAGCATGGTAACAAAATGAATACCAGCACTAAAGTTGACGTATATCTGTCAATTAATAGAAAAAAACTCAAGGTAGCAGTTGGCGATAATGGAAAAGGGATCAAAAAAGAAATTGAGACTCCCAATATCGATGAAAAGATTGAGGGGAAGGGGAATACCAGAGGATGGGGACTTTTCATTATTAAGAACCTGATAGAGGATGTGACATATGAATCAAAATCTGATGGGGGGAATATACTGACAATGGTGATACATACAGACAGAGAAACTGAGTGCTAGCATATCGGTTGCAATCAAGGGCATAGGAAATAACTTGTTAATCGATCGTGCTCAGTTTTAGGTCTGCTTTGGATCAAGTATTAAGTATGAGACTTTCTATATTTATGACCATTTATTAGTTTCTTAAGAAGAGGTAAGAAAAAGAAATTTTTCTTTGACATATTATGAACTCAAATTTAGAGATATCTACTATTATAAAAGAGGATGTAACGATCCTACAGCTCAAAGGTGATGTAACTGCTGTTACTGGTAAAACAGTCGAAGAGACTTACGCAAAAGTGACTCTGAATGGTGCAAATAAGATATTACTCCTCTTTAATGAAGATAATTATATTAACAGCGGGGGTATAGCGTTTCTGATTATGGTGGCATCCGAGAGTAAGAAGAAAGAGCAAAAAATTTTCATGACGGGTTTATCAGAACATTTTCTCAAAATATTTGAGATGGTTGGTCTGACAAAGTATATCAGAGTGTTTCCCTCTCAGGAGTCTGCTATGGCAGCGTTTGATTAGTAAAGAACTAAAGGTAAATATTTGATGGAGGCTCGGGAAACAGTTTTCTTGATCTGGAGGAAACAAGGTTTTAGATCAACGTTTTCTCCTGAATGTATTAGGATTAATGTTACATAAAATTGTGAGCGAATAAGGTTCCTACCTTACCAAAACCTTACCGGACACTACTGATTGAAACTTGAAACTTTCTAAAAAAGAAAATTTTGCCGATCACCTAACTCGTGTAAAACATCTTTTATAGAATAAAGGATTGGGCCAATGCTTAACAGATTAGAAAACCTTAAAAAGGAAGCAGAACTTTCAAAGAAGAATCTGGACAAGAGAAATTTTGCTTTACAGACCATCTATGATGTGAGCAGGGATTTAGGGGTGCTGACGGGTACTCGGGAAATAATGGAGAACCTGCTTATGATGGTTATCGGTAATTTTGGTGCCTTAAGCGGTGTCATGCTCCTTGTTAAAACCGACAATGAAAAAATCGAGGCTATTGTTCATCGGGGCATGGAGGAAGCTGATTTAGATATATTATCTGAAGCGATAGAATCAGGATATTTTAACGAATTACAAAAAGTAACTGGTGTGCAGCTTCTGTTTGGAAGTGATGATTCACACCAGGAAAGTGAGAAGAATTTATTTAATTTACTCTCATCTTTTAAGATTAGTATATGGATACCATTTTCAGTGAACGATAACTTTTATGGTGGTATTGGATTGGGTATAAGGTTATCAGGAGCCCCATATACTGAAGATGATCAGCATTTATTAAGAGCCCTTGCCAATCATGGTGCGTTAGCTATTAGAAATGCTAAATTTTTAGAACAGGCAAAGAAAGATGAGATGGTCCGCGTAAATCTCGCACGATATTTGTCACCACAGATTGTTGATCAAGTTATCAAGGAGGATGTTAAGCTTAATCTGGGTGGTAACAGAAAGGTGGTTTCAGTCCTATTTTCTGATATCAGAGATTTCACAAAGATCTCCGAGAACCATCCTCCAGATCAATTGATTCTTATTTTAAACGAATATTTTACAGAAATGGCAAGAATCATTTTTGAAAACAAAGGATCATTGGATAAGTATATTGGAGACGCTATTGTTGCCGTTTTCGGAAGTCTCATTCCATTGGAAGATCATCAACAAAATGCAGTACAGGCTGCCATTCAGATGATGAAACATTTGCCAGAGCTAAATGAAAGATGGAAGAAGAAGTACAATTTAACCATGGGTGTCGGGATTGGTATTAATAGAGGAGAAGTATTCTTGGGGAATGTTGGTTCTCCGGAACGGATGGAATTTACCGTTATTGGGGATACCATAAACGTGGCATCCAGATTTTCTGGGTTAGCACGTAATGGACAAATTCTTGTCACGAAATCCGTAAAGGAATCATTAGATTCAAGTATAGAGTGTGTTACGTTACCACCGAGTGAAATTAAAGGTAAGGCAAAGAGAATAGAGGTTTTTAAGATAATCTATTCATAAACAGAAACTTAACTTTGCCATTACTTATGAGGATAGATACCTTAATTGAGTTTCCTTGCATTGAAATTGAGAAAACTTTCTTTCCGATTCCGGCTTGCTTGACGTCATGTATCACAATTACATTATATAAGCTGTGGTCATTTCTGTCAGGGGTATTTGTAAAACCATGCGCAACAAATTTCATGTCACCTTTTGACAACGCGAAATATTAAAAAATGTCTGTTTTTTTGCATTTGATTATTTTTGCATTCAAGTCCATACAAAAGATCGCACCTCTCATAATCTTGGACAATAGAGTTACTGTATAGAGGGTAAGTATAAGGACTACTACGTAAAAGCAGCCTTTTAATTAGAGAGTAAAGCTACTGGATACGTGAGACTACCGATAATCTTAAAGCTTCACCCAAGTCACAAAGTAATCCGACTATTCAGGTAATTTTTTAAGAGAAAAAGAGAACACAGAGATGAATTTGGAAAAGAAAGGCTTTGATTTACAAACAATTTATGATGCTAGTAAGGATTTGGGGTCTTTTGGAGATATCCAGGAGATTATGGAGAACCTGCTCATGATGGCTATTGGAAATCTTGGAGCTTTAAGTGGCGTAATCCTCATTGTCGACAATAACAGAAACAAAATTGAGTCGATTGTCCAAAGGGGCATGGAAAACAGTTCTTTTGAGTCATTCATTCGCTTTATACAATCTGAAAGTTTTTTAGAATTACAGAGAACAAAAGGTGTCCAGATTATAGGTGATGGAATAAATGATCAGCAGAAGCATGAGAAAGGGATGGGTGATATCTTATCATCCTTTAACATAAATATTTGGACTTCCTTTACTATAAACGAAAACTTAAGCGGTGGTATTGGTTTGGGGGATAAGATGTCAAAATATCCTTACAACAAGGATGATGAGGAAGTCTTTAGCATTTTGTCCAACCAAGGGGCATTAGCTATCAGAAATATTAAGAGTACTCATTTAAGAGAAAAAGAGAACGCATTAAATCGACATCTTCAGGAAAAAAAAGATTACCAGTACAGTCATGTTATTGGTAAATGTAAGAAGATGCGAAAACTCTTGAAAGAGGTCGAAGATCTTTCAAAAGCGGATAACCATGTAACAATCATTGGTGAAAAAGGAACGGGTAAGGAACTTCTCGCCCGTAAGATTCATTCGGACAGTTCAAGGACCAAATTTCCTATCGTTGAGTTTGAGATTCCCAAAGAACGAAGGAAGAAGAAAGTACCGGTACAAAATGAACGAAGGAAAAGAGAAAACGTTGCATGTGAATTGTTTGGTACCGAGAAGGATCAATCATTGGGTGAAAATGGAACGAGCATGGGGTATTTGAGTCTGGTCGATAACGGAACATTAATTATTAAGAATATAGAGAATATGTCTTCTTCAACACAGGAAAAGATCCTTGAATTCTTAGAAACAAAACATTTTTTAAGGATTGGAGGTGTTGAGCGAATATTCTCTAATGTACGGATTATTGTTACAACCCAAGACATTGGCTGTGTAGAAAAGAAGTTAATCCCTAAATTATTGAGCTTATTGACTACTCATACATTAGAAGTACCACATCTCAGTGGTCGCAAGAAAGATATCCCTCCTCTCATGAAACATTTTGTCGGCAAAATAAGCAAAGCAAAACATATTCAGGAAAAAAGGTTTTCTAAAGAAGCAACAAATAAATTATTGAGATATGATTATCCCGGAAATGTTGATGAGTTGGAACATATAATTGAACGTGCTGTTCAATTATCAAATGAAAATGCAGTTATCGAAGAGGAAGTGATATTTCTTGGGGACACGGATGTTGAGAATAAGATAAGGTTTAATCTGTTAAATATTTCCTTGGTAAAAAAAGTGTGTGAAAGCAGGAAGATTTTTTTGGTAGCCAAGATAGCCAGTGTGGTATTTTTTGTTTTCATACTCTGTTTTCTCTTGATAAAGCCGGATCTTTTAATAAATGGGAAAAATCTAATACTTATTCTCTGCTGGCAATTAGCTTTTCCTCTGTTGTTTTTGTCATTACTATTTTCTTCACGCTTTGTATGCGGCGTATGCCCTATGTATACTATTTCTCGTTTTTTTAATAGATCGGGTGGATTAAGAATCCCAATTCCTGCTTTTGTAAAAAAACATGGTTTCCTCATTATGGGCATAGGTTTTATTACTATCCTGTTTCTTGAAGAGTTTACGCATATGGCTTACTCTACGACCAAGACAGCGTATTTAATATTCAGTGTATTTTTATGTACTATTATTTTTGATTCTCTTTTTGAAAAAGCAGCCTGGTGTCGCTATCTTTGCCCTCTTGGTGGTTTGAATGGGCTGTTTGGTATGTCTTCTTTTTTGGAAATACGGGCAAATCGGAATACGTGTACTACTGTTTGTACCACTCATGACTGTTTCAAAGGTACAGAAAGTAGCGGTCCTTGTCCGATGTTTTTGCATCTACAGTTTTTGTCTGATAATAGAAATTGTAAATTTTGTTTGAACTGTATAAAAAATTGTAAACACAATGCGACACGGTTGAACCTTCGAATACCCGGAGCAGAAATTGCTTCCTTAAAAGAGCCTTCTTTGACCGGAGCCTTGTTGTCGATTGCTTTATGCGGTTTATTGATTGCAAAAATGTATTCTAGACCGGATATGAACAACGCGAATTTTCCTTTCGTATTCTTTATCTCTACTTTATTTGCATTTAGCTTAAGCTTTGTGAGTAATTACATTGCAAGCTCAATTACAAGGGGATTAACAACCAAATACCTTAAGCATTTTGGATATACACTGCTGCCTATTGCTCTATGTGGTTTTATTGCTTTAACCATTACGGAGGTTTTCGGAGATGCTAAAGGCTCTTTTATGTTGTTTAAATTTTACGAATTGAATTTTAATGTTTCATATATTGTCCAGTCTCTTTTCATTCTCTTTGGCCTTTTCATAACTGAATACCTAATTTACAGAGTTGTTCAGGATTTGGTTGCACAGGGTAAACAGATCCTGACATTGGTTATTCAGGGAGTAGTACCGTTTATCCTTGCTATTGTTTATATTTCACTTTTACGTAGTGGTTAAATGAAAACTATCCTTCTTAATTGTGTCAATCTCTCTTTTTCTTAAATTGAGATTATAATGGTAAGAAAATTTGTTAGCTGATGAAATAGTATAATTATCAGGAGAAATTATGAATGAAAAAACCTTGATCGTTTTGGTTTTGTTGCTATTATCCGCGATCTGCTTAACATTGGATAACATTATCCATTATCATTTTTTCGCACATTTAGCTGCGATACCTCTGGAAATTGTCCTTGCCGTCATTGTAGTTGAACACTTTATGGCTCGCAAAGAAAAAAACCACAAAAAACATCAACTCTTATTAATTAAAAGTTATCTGTTTCGTTCTGAAATGAAGGATTTGTTTATTAGTAATATGATGTCCTTGAGCAACCCGGAAATAACCATTAATAAAATTCGAAATATGACATTACAAGAGATAAAAGATCTGAGGAGTAATTTATCCGATTTTACCTATAAATCTCTTCAGGATTTAGACAAGGTAATCCAAGAGTATGTTAAAGCAAAAAATGTCTTCCAATTTTTTTTGAACTGGGCCATCGAGAATAAGATTGAACTTATTTTCGAAGATATGATTTACATAATACACTTTATTCAAGATGCTACACTATTTAACAAACACAATCCTGATAAATTGTTTGCTCAGAAAGCAGTAAATGATCGTGAATTGGCAGAAAGATTGCACCATGTTGTTCGAGGTGGTATAGAAAAATTTTTGGATTATGTAATTGAGTTAAAACAAACTAACCAGAAGGTGCTTGGCATATTGTTATCTGATTACGAAACTTCAATTTCGTATCGTTCAAGTGAACAAACATACGATGAGAACCCAAATGACTACATTGTGCTAAAATGAGTAGCAGTGCTTCTTATAAGAAAATTATTTAAAAGAAATCTACACTAAAGTAAATGAAATGTTTATTCGCTTTTGGGGTGTTAGGGGAAGCATAGCAACCCCGGGTAGAGAGACTCTGAAATATGGTGGTAATACATCTTGCGTAGAAGTAAGGTGTGGGAAAGAAATCATTATCTTAGATGCTGGTACGGGCATTAGAAAATTAGGCCTTCAATTACTTAAGGAAAAGACTGCGCGTGTTCATATCTTTTTTTCCCATTTTCATTATGACCACATAGAAGGTCTCCCTTTCTTCGCTCCTATATTTAATAAAAATTATACCTTAATCATAACCGGAGAGACAAAACAGGACCATACTTTGGAACAGTTGATAGCCACACAGTTGATGTTTCCCTTCTTTCCTTTGTCTTTGAAAGAGCTTGATGCGAAAATAAGTTTTAACGAAATAAACACTAGGGATCGTATACAGTGTGGAGAAGTAACCATTAGGACTGAGCATCTGAATCACCCTGGGGGTTGTATAGGGTATCGAGTTGAATATCGAGGAAAATCCCTTGTGTATGCTACAGATACAGAACATTCCACTTATTTAGATATTCCACTGCTTAAATTTTCATCTAATGCAGATGTCTTAGTGTATGATTCTAATTTTACTGATGATGAATATTCGGGTAAGATTGGAACTTCTAAGACTGGCTGGGGGCACTCTACATGGTCTCAAGGTGTGAAAATAGCCAGGGAAGCAAATGTTAAAAAGTTGATTTTATTTCATCATGATCCGTCACATGACGATAAATTTGTCGATGCTCTCGAAAGACAATCTCAAAAAGAGTTTAAGGAATCGTATGCAGCCTTTGAAGGAATGGAAATAGATCTATAGTGTTTTAACATTCTCGATTACATAGTCATCATGTGGTCAGATTATTTACTCGTTACGTACCATGAAACAAGGAGATATTATGCCTATTATCACCTGGAATGAAAACATGTCTGTCAATATCAAAGAAATTGACAAACAACATAAAGAATTTGTGAATATTATTAATACCTTTTTTGATGCAATGAAAGTAGACGCAATAAAAGTATCCAAAGATTCTGAAGTGTTGGAAGCGGTCATTGCCAAACTTATTAATTATGCCAGTTATCACTTTACAGCTGAAGAGAAATATTTTGAGAAGTTTGAATATTCTGAATCAGATCTCCATAAGGAAGAACACAAAAATTTTATTAAGCAAATTGATGAGTTCAAGAAAGCACTAGATGAGGGTAATACCCTACAATATAAAAACGATACCCCACTTTCAGTTGATATGGTGAAGTTTCTGAAACATTGGTTAAATAACCACATAATGGATTTTGACAAGAAATATGTACCTCTATTCAGAGAAAAAGGTGTTATATAAAGTAAATGTTCATAGGTTCAAAGCGCTCCTTTCCGGGTTACCTATCTTTTTATATTCATAACAAATTGGTTTTCAGTTTTAGAACCAGATTTTACATGGAGTTTAGACTTTTCTTAATCAAAAGTCCTCGGCGTTTCTTGTCCGGAGAAAATCCTCGACTTAACATCACTAAGCCTCTGGTTTTGCTCATGCGAAAAATCGAAATTTCAAGAAAACTCCTGCCAAGAAATTTTGAAAATCATTTCTAATAAGTATATTTCGGAATATGCAGTTTATTTATTCTAAAATACATAATTTCTCAAACCTGAAAAAATGGACCCTAATAGATAAAGGAAGAATACGGAATTTGGGTTTCCATCAGAATGGGTATATCCCGCCCGTATCGATACCTGTCCGATAGCATCATTCAGCCGGGCGGTGGTGTTGAAATTACAAAGAATGAGTAGAGAACTTTCAGAATTTGGAGTCTCTTATGAAAGCAAAACCGAAGTTACTCCAAATGGAATTGCACAAAGCACTCCTGGAGCAGATAGTAAATCTCAAGTATCTGCTATCTGCTTTAGCATCAAAGATACTGTAGTCAAAGTTTAATAAGACTTTTTCCCCGCCTATTTCAATCGAAAATTAATCACAATCTCTGAAAGAGAATAGATCGGGAATTTCCTGAAGCGTACTAGGGAAAAAGCTAGAGGAAAATGAGGAACTTCCTGGTTTCGTAAAATAGTATTTGTGATATTTTAAAATGGATGAATTACCATTTGTTTTTGTAGACAGCCTCTCTTTGATGAGGAATTTCATTGTTTGATGCACTTCAGCTTCCACATTTCTATCCATTTTTTTTATTATTAAATCGTATTCGTAAGTTTTCCATATATCACTTTTAAAGCAATTTTACTTTTTAGGAGATTTGATATGATGTTACGATTAAAAACGAGGCTAATGCGTAGTACTATTGAAGTGAACACGGGCGCAAAGTGGGTTGTGGCCAGGATAATGTTGACTTTAACTTTCCTGTTACTATTGGGTAATATAACAGCTGACCAGTTACGTGCTCAAACACCCCCGGATGAGCCTGAGGAGTACATGCTTTGTGCGACCTACACTAACCCTGTGAACCTGCCTGTGAACCTGGTGAAAGGGCCTGTCTCCTTCGGTCTCAGTGAACTGCCTACCGAGGTCAATGCCTGTTTTCAATTCACTGCCCCCTTGCCGGTATCCGGAGTGGAAGTAAAGCCCACTATTACATCGGCTTCATTGGTATTCGGTGACGCTGACCTGACGGTAGCGGATCTCTTTGTGACGGATGATGATGTCTCAGCTTACCCGAACTTTACATTCAGGGTCGATGCAGCTGGCGAGATAGACCTGTTGCAATATGCTTTTGCACCCGTCAATACACTATCTGCGGTAGAAGGTGTAGTATTAAATAGTGTTTTCGAGTTGAATATTACGGGTACAACTGATCCAGAAGGTGAAGGTGAAGGTGAAGATTTTCACTATAGATATTCGACGTCGTCTCAAACGCTGACTCAGGTTAATGTACCACCAATCCCCGATGCAGGTGTTAATGTAACGATTGACTCGTCAGAACAGACCATTACCACGTTAAACGGAACAGCCTCAGATGCAGATGGTGATCCTCTAACGTACAGATGGTTGGAGGGGGCCACTCAATTGCTACCTTCAACACCCGTTGTCGGGGGGGTAGCCCCATTGGAGCTCTCCTTCTTATCAACATTAAGCTTTGGTGTGCATACACTCACCTTAGAGGTTAATGATGGGGTCAATATAGCCGTATCAGATGATATGATACTGACCATCAACAACTCCCCACCAACGGTTGCCCCCAGCGGCGGTGGCACTTTTCAGTTAGGGGATAATATTACTCTGAGTGGTAGTGTATCCGATTTTGATGGAGATGTCCTTGACTATCGTTGGTTTGAGGGGGCGTCAGATTTCACTACGAGTTTCATCGGCACTACTGCTGGCGGTACTCCAGTTTTACTGCCTAACTTCTTCATCATTGGTGGATTACCGCTTGGAAATCATCTCATTACACTTGAGGCGGATGATGGTACTAACTTACCGGTGTCATATGATATCATCGTTAACGTGATAGATACAGCGTTACCAACGATAAGTGCAACGGTTAGTCCTGGAATTCTATGGCCACCAAACCACAAGATGGTAGATGTTGTGATTCAGGCAAACGCTAACGACAACAGTGGTACCGTTACCCTGACCGCTTCTGTCGTAAGTAGCGAGCCACCAGATACAGATGGTGATGGCAACACGATTCCTGACTATACTACTCCTGTGATAGACCAATTGACTGGAGTAATCACACTACAGCTCAGGGCTGAACGGAAAGGCAATGGCTCTGGTAGAACGTATACGATCACGGTCACAGCAACCGATGGGGAAGGTAACAGATCATATGCTATAGTAGAGGTAGTAGCTCCTCATGGCTCAGGAAAGAAAACAGATGACGATGGAATCGATCCGGTTCCTTGCCCGCCAAACTGTCCAATCTAATGGTTTTCTTAAATATGATGGATACTTCGCCTGATGATGGCGGAGTGTCTGTCATGTCTAATTAGAGTAATAATTTAGGATCCGGGGACACCATACCTACCTTTTTCTTTGTTGGTCAAAGTGTATTCAATATTCAAGGTTACCCCTTGTAATTTTATTCAATGTTTTTCATTTGGTAATGATGCTTTATACTGCGTAATTTTGGTAATTACGATCTTAATTTGAGAATGGATACGATCATGATTTGGATGGGAACAGGAGCGCTTAGGTTAGAAATAATTTTAAAACAAATAAAAGGAGGAAAGAAAGATGTTAATGAAAATAAATGGAACTTACAAGTCTTTAGTTTCCTTGCTTCTATTATTTATTGCAGGAGCAATTATTTTTGGAACTGAAGCTTTCTCTGCCCATGAACCCGGTCATAATCCAGGAGAGCCGCCAGTTAATGTAAATCCCATTGATAATTTGCAATCTCAAATTGCATCAAACGATGACGACATTACGACTTTACAGAATCAAGATACCCTGCTTCAGGGCCAAATTGATTCTCAGAATGCTGCATTAATCTCTGCTGTTGCCAATTTACAGGCACAGTTAGATGATTTGTCATCTGCAACTGAAAATATTGCTGATCTGGAGAATAGAATTTCACTTTTAGAACAGTCTCAAGCATCAAATGATGGCAATATTGAAGCTGCGAATGAGAGAATAACAGAATTGGAGAATACGATATCTCAGATAATACATGCACTTGCGTCGAACAATATGGCACCTATTGTTGATGCTGGTGAGGATAAAACAATTATGCTTTCCCAGGAGGCAGTATTACAAGGTTCAGCAACCGATGATGGAATAGTTGAACCACTAACTTTAGCATGGAACATGGTAAGCGGGCCGGGGAATGCAATAATTGATGACTCAACCGCAGCATTAATCCATGTACAATTTGACCAAACGGGAGTGTATGAGTTCCAGTTTACTGCGGACGATGGATTTTTCCAGATAACGGACAATGTTCAGGTAGAAGTCTTTGTCGACAACGATCCACCGACAGTGGACGCCGGTCCTGATTTTGAAGTGGTTGGTGTTCAATCAACAGTAGTGGTTGGGAACGATCCAGATCGCGATAAGCTTTCTTGCGCCGCACAATTGAGTGCACTCGTCACGGACGATGGGTTACCCAACCAACTAGAGATGACCTGGGAGGCAATTCAATTCAACCCACCACCGGATCATCCATGCTGGGGAAATCCAATAATCAGCTGTGATATAGACGGGAGCGCAATGATTGCGAACCCAGAGGATAATCCCGCACAGGTAGAGGTTTGGGAAATAGATCAGTGCGGAATCCTTGGATCTCTATTAGATTGCGAACCTGACCCCGTCGAGTGGACGTTTAAGAGGTTCAAATTGACCGTTACGGATGGATTTCATACAGTTCAAGATGAAGTTCAAATAACATGTGTTGCTCCATAATCTTACGATACCGATAAGGGTCCGAGAAAAAATAACTTTACAATTTTTCTCGGACCCTAAGCAACTATGGACACAGGTGAGAGGATGAAGAAGATATCGTTGTAGAGGAGCCGCTGCAATATTCTTGTACCCGTCTATATTCTATCTGAGTTGGGTGGTACAGTATTACAGAGTGTTTTCGAGTTGAATATCACGGGGATGGATTCAGCCACTGGAGCTGGAGCAGATTTCCACTATATACGTATGATGTAGTCTCAAACGTGACTACCTTTAAAGTTAGAGTTTAGGTGAATACAGAAGATGTACGTATATAAATATTTTTGCAATAAGTATTTTTAGAGAAAGGAGGTTTCTATAAGAAAATTGATCTAAAAAGAGGTAAGTTTGCTGGTCTTATTAACTAATTGTTGGTATGGAACAACATCATTGTTGTCCGTACAAGCATAAGAGGAAAAAGGAGTAGGAGATGAAGAATATATTTTATTTGAGAGTCTTAGCGGCGATAATGGCTTTATTTGTCTTACAGAATGTAACTGATATTCTTGCAAAGAATAGTGTAGAACCAATAGTGACAGAGACCAATACTGTGGTAAAAGACACGAATAGCGATCTAGCCACCCATGATACTGACATTCAGGCTGCAATATCACAGCACGATACTGACATGATGGCTAATATCGCTACCCATGATGGGAACATGACAACAGAGCATGGTACTCTTTCCACCGAACATAGTGGCCTCGATACGAAACTTGATGAGATATTGGCAGCAGTTCATAATGAGAATGGAAATGGCGATACGCCCGCACCGGTTCCGCAGACAAGACAGGAAGCAACCTTTGGTCCCAGGGATGATGGGGAGTTGATGAAGGGCGTTGTCTGGCCCAATCCACGGTTTACAGATAACGCTGACGGCACGATATCCGATAATCTAACAAGTCTGATTTGGACGAAAGATGGTGATATTTTTGGTGTGGAGACTTGGGATAGCGCCTTGGATGCATGTAACAATCTTGCTGATGGAGCTGGTGGTCTTACAGATGGTTCTGTTGCTGGCGATTGGCGGCTGCCAAATATCAGGGAACTTCTAAGCCTAATTGATTATGGCATATATGATCTTGCAATTCCAAATACATCTGGCACTGGCAAATGGACAGAGGGAGATCCCTTTGTCAATGTGCAGTCGACATTTACCTTTTACTGGTCGTCTACTACTCATGCTACCTTTACCGATAGAGCATGGAGAGTAAGCGTGTTAAGTGGCTTGGTGAATCATACTGCTGAAAAGGACCATACCCAAGCCGGCTGGGTTTGGTGTGTGCGATAAGGTAGTTGAGGTCTGTCCGAAAGCGCCGATTAAAATCGGCGGAGAGTAGAGAATGAAAGGGTCTTACAATGATGGCGTGGCGAGTCACCTTCTTTTACTATCTGATCTACAAAGAAATTATCTCTGGAAAAATCTTCCGGTCTGAATGGATGTGTTTCAATGCTCGAATCTATTTTAATTAAGTATCGATTAAGTTTTTCTACTATTTCAGCTGAGACAAGATCCATTTGTACGTTTCCTTAATCATTGAATATTGTCCTTCTGTTAATGAAGTTTTGTGCTTTCAGCAAGTTTTTTATGATAAGGGGTAGAATAACCTCCAATCGAAAAACAGAAGTCACTTGAAAACATCCCCCAAATAGATTGTAGATTTCAAAAATCCTCTGTGAATTTTAGGGTCAAATATACAGAGGTAAGAGTTTGATAAGACCGCTGGTTTACTGTTCAGTGGGGGTAAAGGAAGACCAGCCAAACCAAATAGATTAATGGTAGATCTTCGCTACTCGAAACACACGTAGCTATAGCTTGAGTAATGAGGAAATGGTATTATACTGAATAGAGAATCGGTACTGGAATCATTATCCCGCCTATTTCAATTGAAAATTAATAACAATCTCTGTAAAGGAAGAGACCGGTTGCCCCCATTTTTTCGCAGGTAGAAACTGCCACTCTTTTACTGCCTTAACTGCAGCTTTATCTAACATCGAATAACCAGATGTTTTGATAATTTCTACATGACCACAACTTCCGTCAGTCTTTACCTCCACCTTGAGCGTGACCTTTCCCGTATATGAAAGTTTCCTTGCCAGTCTTGGGTATTCGGGTGGAGGATTTTTTAAATATTTCGGTTTTGTATGGGCAATTATACCGTCTTTAAAAGGTTGCGCTTTCCCAATATTTTCATCTACTTTTGTCTGCAGCAAAACCTCTTTCTGAATTATCTCTGAAGGTTTTACAGAATCTTGCGAATTTTCCTGATCTGAAACTGTTCGCAATTCTGAATCATTCATGCTCATTGTATCTTCCCGCATTTCCTCCGAAACTGGTTTGTGATCTGGGAATAAAACAAAGTTCTTCTTTTTTTCCATGTGAGTGTTTGTATTGATTATTTGTCTGGCCAGATGTAATGCTTGGTCTGCCACTGCTTTTGTCGTTGTCTCTATCTTCGTATTTGCAGTGGTTTTTGTGACTGCCTTTGGTTGAGTTTTATTTTCTCTAATAGGGGGAACTTGTTTGGTATTCTTCTTGTAACCTACAGTAGATGACACTGGATCTGTAAACTCAATGAAAATAACAATCTACCTCCCTACACCCTCAGATTTAATCTGAATATGAGCTGGTGAAAAATGAAAATATTGGATACCTAAAAAGAGGGATACGTGTAAGAGAGTGGATACTAAAAAACTTAACAAAAAGAGGGCATTACTATTACTCATACTAAATGTTATTTTAAAAGAGTGTAGACCTTAAATGTAATACCTGTAAAAACTGTCTACATTCAACTTAAGTGTAAACAAACAACGTATTATATTATTGATGTACGTTAGCACAACTGCCCGAATGAGTCGTTCAGGCGGGTACCTAAAATGGCGTTAAACAACGACCTACCCTGTAGATTAGATTAATTTTAGGTCATAAGTTGTGTACATAAAGAAGAGGAAAGCACTTAACCTCAAAAAATCTTATAAGTTATTATTCAATGGGGCATGGATGTCGTTGCCCGCCCAGCCTACAGGCCATTCGGAAGAGGTAGCAATTTTGACAGAGTTGTGCAGGATACACTAACTCGTCAAGAGGCAGAGTGGTACACATAGGTTGTTATACATACAAATAACCTGCGAATAAAGATATCATATTTCAGTATGTATGTAAAGCAAGATTTCAAAAAACAGAGATAGTGTGGTGTGTCAGCACACAACTATATGTTGACAGTTTTGTACTTATTAGTTGATAATCGCTCATAATAATTTTAATATAGTTTAATAAAATTCAGTAGTGTCTGGTTAGGTTTTTGCGAGGGCGGCTTTGGTCATACCCGAACTCTTCCCCATTTTCACGAGGAGAAGCTTATCGGGTATCCAGAGGTTCGTTTGTGTCCTAGATTACCGCTAAAAACATGCTGGAATGACAGCTTTGAGAGAATAAATGAAACATGCAAAAACCTAACTGCAGTTGAATATAACTATGTTAGAGAGTACAAAGTATGAAATAAAGGAAAAGTTGTACGAAGGAACAATATCCGTGGTGTACCGTGGGGTGAGAAAACACGACAATAAGAGCGTGATACTGAAGACCCATAAATCATCATTGCCATTACGAAGAGAGCTGTACCGGCTTAGAAATGAGTATGAGATTCTCAAGGATTTTGACATCCAAGGGGTTATTAAGACATACGGACTGGAAAGTCTTGATAAAAATGATGTACTGATTTTAGAAGATTTTAAAGGGGTGACTTTAAAGAGTTACCTCCAATCCAACCAATTAGAGTTAAGAGAATTTCTTTCTCTAGCCATAGAGTTATCAAATATCCTAGGAGAGATTCATGGAAGAGGTATCATCCATAAGGATTTGAATCCAGGTAATATTTTGATAAATCCCGAAACGAGAAAAGTAAAGATCATCGATTTTAGCATTGCAACAATACTCCCAAGAGAGAAACAATGGGACACAAGTATCCAATCATTACAAGGCACACTTGCCTATATATCCCCCGAGCAATCCGGTAGGATGAATCGTTCAATTGATTATCGTTCAGATTATTACTCATTAGGCGTAACCTTCTATGAAATGTTAACAGGAGGATTGCCGTTTCAGGTAGAAGATCCATTAGAGCTGGTGTATTGTCACGTTGCAAAAAACCCTGCATCTCTTTGTAAGGTAAATGGGAAAATACCGAAGGTTGTATCGAGAATTGTGATGAAACTTCTATCAAAAAATGGTGAGAACCGGTATCAGAGCGCCTCGGGTCTTAGAAGGGACTTAGAGGATTGTTCACGTAATTTGAGGGAGTCTGGGTTTATACATGAGTTTGAGATAGGGTGCCATGATGTTTCAAAGAAATTTATCATACCTGAGAAACTTTATGGCAGAGAATCTGAGATTGCCAATCTTACCAATGTACTTGGGCGGGTGAGAAATGGTTCATCAGAATTAGTACTCGTAGTAGGGTATACAGGAATAGGCAAATCATCTCTCGTGCACGAAGTGCAAAAATCTTTTTTACAGAAGAGAGGATTTTTTATATTCGGGAAATTCGATCAAAACAAGATAAACATTCCTTACAGCGCCATAACCCAGGTGTTTAAGACATTAATAAGGCAACTGTTAACGGAGAACGAAGAAACTCTCGCACAGTGGAAAGAGAAGCTTGTAAGCTCTTTGGGCTCGAATGGCCAGATAATCATCAACATCATTCCTGAGCTGGAGTATATCATTGGAAGACAATCTTCTCTTTTATATGTTGAACCAAATGAGGTACAAAACAGGTTTAAATTGGTATTCCAGGCATTCGTTGGCGTTTTTATGAAAAGTGAGCACCCGCTGGTCATTTTCCTGGATGATTTGCAGTGGATTGATATGGCCTCATTAAATATATTGAAAATTTTACTAGCTAACCAGGAAAGTAGATATTTGTGTATAATTGGCGCTTACCGGGACAACGAAATAGGCAAAACTCATCCTCTCAATTTGTCAGTGGAAGAGATTCAAAGGGAAGGAATAAAGGTCAGCAAGATAGCACTCTCTCCTTTAAATATAAGGCATATGACTCAACTGATATCGGATACATTTTCATGTAATGAGGATAAGTCCAGTCCTCTCTCTGAATTGGTAATAGAGAAAACAGGTGGAAATCCTTTTTTTGTCAACCAGTTATTGAAATCTCTTTATGAGGAAGGGATACTATTCTTTGATGATCGGACTGGAAGTTGGCAGTGGGATTTAGAATCGATCCGGATGAAGGGGGTTACAGATAATATAGTTGAACTGGTGGTTGGAAAGATAAAAAAATTTCCTGAAAAGGCTCAACACATTTTACGTTTAGCCTCCTGTATAGGAAATCTCTTTGATCTGGAGACATTGGTAACTGTGAGTCAAAAAGAGAAAGATGAAGTAATGGCAATCCTCCTTTATTTTATGATGGAGGGACTTATTTTGCCGGTAAATAATATAAGTTTTCAGGTGCAAGAATTTGGTGAACCAGGATATGATCTAGAACATGGGAAACAGTCTACAGAAAATATAGACCATGAAATAGAGATAATGGGCAGACCGGCTATTCCTCATAAAACTTCAATTTTAAAAACCAAATACCCAAATTTTAATCATAAATTTAAATTTCTCCATGATCGTGTTCAACAGGCATCATACTCACTTATTCCAGAAAATCAGAAAAAAGAGGTTCATTTGATAATTGGTAAGCTCCTGTTGGAAAATAGATCCCAAAAGGGAAAAGGAGGAGTGAGCTTTGATCTGATTAACCACTTAAACATAGGATCAGAATTGATCATGGAGGAAAGTAAAAGGGTTGAACTTGCCAAATTTAATTTAACGGCAGGGGAAAAGGCAAGAGCATCAAATGCTTATCATAACGCAATGAAATTTGTTACCTGTGGTCTAGAACTATTACCTGAAAACAGGTGGGTAAGTCAGTATGAATTAACACATTCCTTGAGTGTGGTAGGAGCTGAGGCCGCTTTCCTCTGCAGTGATTATTCTAGAATGGAAATCTTAATTGATGAAGTTTTGAAAAATGCAAAAAATATCCTTGATAAGATAGAGGTATATAAAATAAAAGTACAGTTTTTTATTACCCAAAATAAACCAAGTGAAGCAACAAATGTGACATTAGATACATTGAGTCTGCTTGGTGTCTACTCACCAAAAAAACCCAACAAAATAAATATCTTCTTAGAAAGCTTCAAAACAAGATGGGCCATAATAGGTAAGAATAGAGAGCATATTAAAAACCTTCCCCCATTAAAAGATCCTCATTTGCTTGCCGTTATGGATATGATAACAACTTCTATCAGCGCATTCCATCAGGATCCTTCCAAAGTTTTTGTTATTCTCATATATAAAATGGTGGCACTATCAGCAAAATATGGCAATTCCCAATTTTCTCCTCTTTTATATGCCCTGTATAGTTCTATTTTGTATAACATTGAAGGAAGACTAGACTCCGGATACCAATTTGGTTGCCTATCCCAGGAGTTGATTAAAACATTTAAGACCAGTCCGGTGACTGTGAGGGCTTATTCGTTCTTCTATCTGACCATAAAACATTGGAAGGCACATTTAAAAGAGACACTGGAACCGTTTCTCGTAGCATACAAAACTACCATAGAATTAGGGAGTTTAAGAGGTGCAAGCATTAGTTCTAATAGTTATTGTTATTATTTACTTTTTTCTGGCTGTGAATTGAGGATCGTTGAACAAGAAACGGCAAGGTTTCTTGGGTATGCTGATAAACATAAAGAGGCAGTACAGCGTAACGTGATAACTATGTGTAGACAGTTTGCCTTAAACCTGATGGGGTATAGTTCAATTACATGCAGATTGATGGGAAGCGCTTTTAATGAAGATGAGATGTTGCCAATTCTGAAAAGAGATGGGATGAATATGGAAATTACAATACTCTATACCCATAAAGCCGTGCTCAATTATCTCTTTGGAGATTTTTCTCACTCTCTTGAAAACATGGTAATGGCGTTAGAAGTTTCTGAATTAGTTTTTGGAGATTACAACATTACCAGACAGAATTTATATCATTCTCTCGTTCTGTTGGCCCTCTACCCAAAAGTAGAGAGGAGTGAACAAAGGCGTTATATGAAAATAGTACGCTTAAATCAGAGAAAGATGAAGAGATGGGCGTTCCATGCCCCTATGAATCACCTGCATAAATATTATCTTGTAGAGGCAGAGTTGGCACACGTTAAGGGTAAAGATATAAAGGCGATGAATCTCTATGATAAGGCAATATCTCTGGCAAAGAGAGATGGATATATCCAGAAAGAGGCCCTTGCCAATGAGGTAGCTGCCAGGTTTTATCTTTCAAGGGGAAGGGAAAAGAGTGCGATTGGTTATATGAATGAGGCATGTTACTGTTATTACCGATGGGGAGCCCATGCCAAGGTAAAAGATCTGGAAGAGCGGTATCCACAGTTGTTGAGAAAAGAATACACTCAGAGCAGATTATCCAAGGATCTATCGACCACGTTTACCGTTTCAAGTGAGATGACTTCATCAACCCTTGATCTGAAGGCATTAACGAAATCTTCACTGGCTATCTCCAGTGAAGTTATTCTCGACAAACTCCTGTCAAAGTTCATGAATATAGTAATTGAGAACGCTGGAGCAAAGAAGGGGTGCCTCCTCATAGAACAGTCAGGACAACTGGTGATTGAAACGAAAAGTAAGTTAGGTTGGAAGAATACCGGTTTACAGCGAAGCGATTCCCTGAAATCTGACATTCATGGTAGTATACTTCCGGTGTCCATTATTCAATATTCGAAGAGGACACATGAAAGCGTTGTATTAGACGAGTCGGTACACAATGAGATGTTTACTACAGACCCCTATATGATAAATGCACGCCCCGAATCTCTCCTCTGTATGCCGATAATGAAGCAGGGAAGAGTGATGGGCATTTTGTATCTTGAGAATAACGTGACAAAAGGAGTCTTTACCGTGCAAAAAATGGAGTTTTTAAAGATATTGTCATCGCAAATGGCCATTTCCATAGAAAACGCACGGTTGTACGAAAAGTTTGTTTCCTATCAAAAACAGCTCAAATCTCTCGCCTCCTCATTGTCATTAGCTGAAGAGCGGGAACGTCGTAGGATCGCGGAGAATTTACATGACTCTGTTGGCCAGAATTTGGTTGTCATACAAATGAGGTTGGCTGCACTGCAGGAATTAATATCTTCTAATGGTGTTACTTCGCTTCTGAACGAGACCAAAGGCCTTGTCGGGCAAACGATTCAAGATGTACGGTCAATGACGTTCGAACTTAGTCCTCCGGTTCTCTATGCACTTGGTTTAGAGCCAGCTATAGAGTGGTTAATTGAACAGTTTCAGAAACAGCACAACATTGTAATTGACTTTGTCAGAGACGATGAGGAGAAACCACTAGATGATGATATGCGTGCCCTTCTCTTCAAATCGACTCGCGAGCTGCTTTTTAATAGTATAAAACATGCGAAAGCACATTTGATAACAATTACAATTCGTAGAGTTGATAGCTTCTTAAAAATTGATATCATTGACGATGGGGTTGGATTCAATTCCCAGAATGTTAGCCTCTCAATGACCAATACCGGTGGGTTTGGCCTTTTCAATATACGTGAGAGATTGGAACATCTCGGTGGGCACATGTGGATTAAATCGAAACCTGGTCATGGTACTCAGGTAACCGTGGATGCACCACTGAAGTATGAATATAAAGAAACTATGGCAGTTGGAAAAAGCGTTTTCAAAGAGACCGAGAGTGGTAGCTCTTAGGTTTTTCAATCTTGAAAGAGATTTGTAGGACATCGTGTTGGTAGGATGTGGGTGGCAAATAACCGGGTAAAGGGAGTATATTCTCATTCCTCCTGCCACATACCTGAAGATGTGGATGAGAGACAAAACCTTTTGATCAAGATGAGCCTTCTAGAAAAGTTGCTAAAGTTATTGAGATATATAATTAAATTTGATATATAGTGTACCATGAATACACTACTCTATACCCTGATAGGGACCCTCTTACTATTTTTTGCGGTACATTTACTCTTAACTGGCACTTGTCTGTCTGCACAAAATGGGGAGGAATCTTCAAATTCTATTCTAAACGCAAACGGTATTTATGTGCTGCCGGAGATTCTCGTAACCTCCAGCAAAAAAACTGAAGGTGAAGAAGCTCAGGACATCCCGGCCGCGATTTCGGTTTACACCGGGGAGACCATTGAGGACAATTTCGCAGTAGATTTGACCGACGTTGGTGAACCAGCACCCAATGTGAAACTATATGACCTTGCTACATTTCCCAATACTGCCATGTTTTATATCCGGGGAATGGGTGTTTCGTCCAGTATCCCATCTGATGAATCTGCCGTGGGAATCTTTCTGGATGGGATGTATCTCGGTATGAACGTTGGTTCTCTGATCGACATGTTTGATGTGGAAACGGTTGAGGTGAAGCGTGGCCCGCAGGGAACCTTGTTTGGACGCAATGTTACCGGTGGTGCTGTGTTGGTCCGTCACCGACGCCCTTCGGGTGAATTCAATATTCGAGGACAATCTACAGTAGGCACCCAGAAGCTGGTGGAACAAAAATTGGTGGTAGAAGGTCCATTGACCGATTCGTTGGCCGGAAAGGTGGGAATTGTGTATAGAGACAGGGATGGCTATTTTGATAATCTGGTGGTACCTGATGATGATATTGGGGATGGTACGACCGCATTGTTGCGGCCCATACTCACCTGGAAACCGAGAGAGGGGCTTGAGATAACCGTAATAGGTGAATTTTCCAAATTTGATGGTGATGGAGTTGCTGTCCGGTTGCTGAAAGACAAAGTTTTTTCCACACCCCGACCGAGTAATGACAGAAACCTCATGACCGATCAGATGCCCAGGAATGATTATCATATTGAACAAGTCGTAATCGACATAAATTGGGATATTGGCCCCGGCAAGTTGACGTCTATCAGCGGATGGCGTCAGATCACATTACACGAGGAAGTTGATGCTGATGCTACGGGAAATTCGATATTTCACATTCACGACACGACAGTTGAACAGGATCAAATCAGTGAGGAATTGCGTTATGCCATGGCTCCTAATGACCAGATAGAATTTACAACGGGATTATCTTTTTTCACCCAAAATATTGTAACGGAGTCGGTGCGCGATATTTTAGGAGGAAGAATACAAACTGCGATACGTAGTAAAAAGGATCATATCGCCCTTGGCATTTTCTCACAGGCGGAAATTGACGTATCTGAAACGCTGACTTTAACCCTCGGTGGACGATATACCTGGGAGGATAAGAAGGCTTATGTGGCCAGTTTTGGCGGAGACGTATCTCCAGACTTGAGCTCATACACCTATGATTTTATCGAAGATGACAACTGGAATTTTTTCAGTGGCCATGCAAGCTTGAATTGGCATCTAACCAAACACGCTTTGTTATATAGCAGTTGGAGCCGCAGTTTCCGTAGCGGTGGCTTCAATCTGCGCAACTCCTTACCAGCCTCACCAGGTCCTTATGATGAAGAGAAGGTGAATGCCTTTGAGATTGGGTTAAAGGCGGAGTGGTTGGAAGGAAGATTGAGAACCAATCTGGCGGGTTTCTATAACATGTACACCGATCTACAGCGTACAGTCTTGACTCCCACAGTAACTCAGGAAAAACTTAACGCCGCAGACGCAACTATCTCCGGTTTTGAGGCAGAGCTGAGTTTCTTGCCCACACGTTTTTTTCAAATCGATGCATCGCTGGGATATGTACATGCTGAATATGATGAATATGAGGGATTGGATGTCGATGGTGATGGTATTCCCGATCCGGATTTGGCGGAGGATCTTGATTTTGCTTTTGTGCCGGAGTGGACGGCCTTCTTGGGGGGAGTATGCTATGTTCCTCTCCCATGGAGAATAGTCGGAAATCTGGAGCTGAGGGCCTCTGCCAGTTACACCAATAGGTATGCACTGACCGAAGAGAATAAACTGTTCCAGGGAAGTTACACTCTCGTCAATGCAAGCGTGAGCTACGCATTTCCCAATGAGAACTTCAAGTTCTCAGTATTCGGACGTAATCTGCTCGATGAACGTTATTCTAATTTTGGTGCTAGTACATCACTCTTCGACATGGAATATGCTCAGCCGGGGGCAACTGGGGGTGTAACGGTGAGCTTTGAATTTTAACATATTCATAATTCATTCCCTGTTCCAAATAGTTTTCAAGCACTCCGTCTACATTTCACCTTGCATATCGCTACAGGTAATTTGGTTCAGCCAGAGGAGGTAAAATTTCCTCAATGACTTCGGCAATATCGAGGAGTTTGCGGTCTCGGCCGCAATACCCATCAAGCGTAATCGATAACGGCAACCCTGCCTTATCCAGGCCTGAAAACAGAGAGATTGATGGTGTCCTTTGTACAGGTGCAAAATGCATGTTAGCTCCAATTTGTGATTCGTATAACATGTTACCCAGTGGGCCTTTTCCGGCTACTATGTCGCTACCGTCATTCGGTGTGTTTGGTATTTTAGAAGTGGGGTATATCAAAGCGTCTACTCTCTTTTCTGTCATGATCTTGTTGTACGTTTTCCTGTCTTCGAGTAATTGTTCCACTACGGTAAAGTATTCTTCTCCCTCTAATGAATGCACCATAGCAGGCAGCCATTTTTCTCTTAAAGAGTGCATATGAAGTTCCTGCATAAGTCCAAAAGCGGATTTATCATAAACTCTATGACGATTGAAATAACGCGCCACTGCACCCGGGAAATCTGCGAGTGCTAATGAAATTAAATTCTTATAGCATTGTTCTGCTGGTAAACCGTGGATCTCAACTAACTTCACATTCGCTCCGGAGAGCATTTTGATGATTTGATCAACATTCTCCTGTACCCATGGGTGTAACCCTTCGAAGAACCAGGATGTATGGTAGCCGATCCGTAACTGCCTCAATTCAACCTGACTCGACTTCATCTCCGGGTGATCATTTGCACATAGGGTATCAAGTAGTTTGATATCAGCCACAGACCGTGTAATTGGCCCCAAAGTATCAGAAAAAGCAATAGGCATGGTTCCTGCGGTTGGCCATCGACCGGTTGTTGGCCTAAACCCTTGGACTCCATTGAAAGCGGCAGGTATGCGGATTGAGGCTCCAGTATCCGACCCAATCGCAAAAGGAACAATACGTGCAGCAACAGAGGCGCCACTACCCCCACTGCTCCCACCGGTTTTATACGCCTTGTTAAAAGGGTTACCGGTATCCCCCGTCATGGGGTTTTCTGTCGTGCACCATAAGGAGAGCGCAGGAATTTGGGTCTTCCCGATACAAACAGCATCTGCCTGTTTTAAGATCTTGACCAAATCTGCATCAACCGTGGGTTCAAATGTCTTTAATGATGGGTGCCCTGAGATCGTGAAATACTCAACCATATCAATACTATCCTTTAGGGCATACGGTATACCCTGAAGTGCACCAACATCCTTTCCGGAATTTCTTTTCCTATCAATTGATGAGGTAGTGGTTTGGACATAAACAGGAGATAGTTGCGTAAATATATTGAAGTTGTTAAATCTATTGGCCTGTCTCAAAGAGGCCATGCTGTACTCATATGCAGTAATTTTACCGGATTTTAGCGCATGTACACCTTCTCTCAAATTCATCCTGATAATCTTATCATGTGACAGAGCCGTAGTCTGAGATTTAGCATATGAAGCAAAAGGAATGGTGTTTATGATGGCATACGCAAAAGCAGCGCCTGCTGTCTTGAGAAAATCACGTTTACTCATACCAATGGCAAGATGTTTTGAATTGTTTTTTTTTGACATTATATTCTCTTTAATTCAAGGTTAAACAACAAACTTTTGGGGTGAGAATAGCAGATGCAATGCAATTATCTCTATAAAAATACGTTCCTCTATTCTTTCTTAAGGGGAGGCCTTACCAACCAGGTAGGCACGATCGATATTATGAGCAGAAAAGCTGCGATCCAAAGTCCAGTGGAAAAAGTTCCTGTAAACTTATGAAAAAAGGAGGGAATTTGCGCCCCTAAACCGCCTCCTGTTGCCGCTCCAAAGGTAAGTAATCCGAAGAGGGGAGCCATCGCTGACCGACCAAAGGTGTCAGCAAGGAATGCGGGCGGTAAAGGAGCATAGGCACCGTATGTATATCCAAGTAACGCTGTCGACACATAAAACATGAATCTACTGCCGTTAGACATCTTAACCCATAGTGCAATGTCTATCATCATAAGTAAGAACAATATACTCAGTGTAATCTTACGGCTCAAATAGTCTGAAACAATCCCTCCGGATAATCTACCCATTATGCTTGCTAAACCGATGATAAGACCAAACGTAATTACCACAATCTCCTTGGGAACGGTTTTCTCTAGGATCACGAATGCCTGTGCGTTTTTCAGAATAGCAGATATACCCACTCCGGATAGAAAGTACATGGCGAACACCATCCAGAAGCGCCATGACCGAACCGACTTTCTGTATGAAAAGTCAACAGTGGTTAATTCCGTTTCTCTGATTCTTCGGAGTCTGCCCTTTTCCCTTTCTCCACCGTTTGTATACTTCTTTCTATCTGGTCCCATAAACATGTGAAGCAGTTTTCGCCACTTCTTGCTGAATATTGCCAGCAATGCAAAGATATCTAGGAAAGCACCGAAGAAAACACGTTGAAACTCACCACCGTCAGTCATGGTATAGTCTTTTGCTCCATACGGTTTAAGCCCTAACTCTTCAGGATTACGCCTCAAAAAATGAGATGATACCCAGAGTACAACCATGCCAAAAATGGCCATACCAACCAGAGCATTCCTCCAACCCATATTTAAGATAAGAGTGCCGACAAGTAATGATGTCAAACACCACCCGAGACCTACACCAACTGAGATAATACCTAAAGCCAGCCCACGGTGAGATATAAACCATCTTGCACCAGTACCCATAACAGGTACATAACATGCCGATGATCCAAGAGCACCTACAACGCCATAGAAAATAATAAACCATAATGGAGAGGTAGCTATGGAAGTTAAATAGTATCCTAAAGGCCAAAAAATACCTCCGAGAAGAGCTACCGTCCACCTGGGGCCAATCCAGTCAGTTAGAGCACCGGTAAAAATGGTAAAGATACTATATGCATACATATGTACCATGAAGGCCGACATTACCACAGCTTTATCCCATCCAGTGTCCAGCAATACAAATGGATAGAAGCTGCCGAAAGAGTATCTGAATGCATATGAAGCCATATTGACAAACATGGCCGCAAAGATAATGAACCAAGCGTAATGTATTTTCTTTTTCATCACCTTACTAAATAGCCACTCTTTTCGCTTCAACTCTATTTCTTGTTACCATAGTTCTGCCTATATAGAATTTGAGTGTGCAAATCTCTTCTAAACTAAACATTGTCCGGTTAGGTTCCTATGAGTGCTGCTTTCGTTATATTCGTTTAAAAATTTACACAACTTCCTTTACAATATCTACAAAAATATTTATAATCCAACTTTTACATAGTAACCTAAACTACAAATTTAATACTATGAAACCTGATTTTACCCTAGATTGCTACGGTCTGCTTTGCCCGATGCCTATATTTAAGGCATCCCAGAAGATTAAGGAGATGGAGATAGGGCAGATCCTGGAAATCATTTCAACTGATGACGGGATTAAGACAGACATAGAGGCTTGGTGTGAAAAAACGGGGAATGAGTTACTCATGATTGACGAGATAGATGATGAGTATCACACCTTTGTTCGGAAAAAGTCGTAGAGTATGTTATGCTTTAGCATTCCCAACACATAATATAAAATATAAAGAGAAATTTTCGACCATTTTGTCGTTTTTGGTTTCTTTGCTGAAAACGATAAAATCCCATTTGTTAATTTTGAAAGGAGAATCGAGGATCATGACGGCAAAACTGATAAAAGGCACTGAGATACGAGAGCAGATTCTAGAAGAGATCACGGCTGAAGTTGCAGAAATAAAGGAGAAGCATGGGGTCGTACCTGGACTTGTTACCATCTTAATTGGTGAAAATCCCGCTTCCATGTCTTATGTAACGTTGAAGATACAGACAGCCCATAGGGTAGGCTTTAAGGAGGTTCAGGATTCTCAACCGGTTGACATTTCTGAAGAGACCCTTCTTGCCCTTATAGATAAATACAACAATGACGATTCTATTAATGGTATCCTGGTACAACTCCCCCTTCCGGGGCACATAGATGAAAAAAAGGTGCTCAATGCCATAGATCCGGACAAAGATGTTGATGGTTTCCATCCGGTTAATGTGGGCAGGCTCATGATTGGTGGTGATGAACTGAGGTTTCCACCGTGTACGCCGGCTGGTATTCAGGAGATGATTGTGCGTGCAGGCGTTGAGACTAGTGGTGCAGAGGTTGTGGTAGTTGGCCGTTCCAATATCGTTGGAAAACCGATTGCCAACATGATGCTTCAAAAAGGAAAGGGTGCCAATTCAACGGTGACAATCGTTCACACTGGCACAAAAAATATGGATACCCATTGTAAACGGGCAGACATCTTGATCGTTGCTGCAGGGGTACCGGGTCTGGTGAAACCGGAGTGGATAAAGCCTGGTGCATGTGTTATCGATGTTGGTGTTAATAGAGTGGGTGAAAAACCGAGCAAAAAGGACCCCAATAAGATGGTTGCTATTCTCAAAGGAGATGTTGATTTTGATGCGGCGAAGGAAATTGCCGGTAGTATTACACCTGTTCCCGGGGGTGTTGGACCTATGACAATTACGATGCTTATGAAAAACACCCTGAAATCTCTCAAATGTAAATTGGGGATACAGGGGAGCTAAGGATTCAGGAAATAAGAGAAGGTAATTTTAATTGAACATTAGCCATACAAGAGTGAACTTTTGAAATATATGAAACAGAGAGGTTGAATATCATTAGAGGACGGTATGTTCTGAGCGGAACAATGTTGCCTTTTTTTCCCGAACTAGAACTACTTAAGAGAATCGAGAGAAAACAGCATTTTCTCCTCTTCGCTAAGACTTTGGGGATACACTTGGAGATTTATGGAGTTTGCGGATATCTCAAAGATTGGGGTACAGATTGTCGTTAACAGCCCTTCCACATCATCCATTCGATTATCAAAGTGGAGAATCTCATCGGACATCATCTGGATGATTCCCTCCTGAGTAAATGGTATAACCTTCAGTAGTTCCATACCCCTCTCATATCGCTCCTGAGATGTTCCCACTTCCGCATTCAGGGAGAGAAGTTTATAGGCTGCTGAAGTATAGTGATTGACATGGTAGAAAACATCTTCTATTTCAGTCACCGTTATGTCGGTCAATGTCGTTTCAATGTTTATCCCTCTGCGCTCTTTCATCGAGATAATCGTATAGGAGATAATACCCGAACGTGGCGAATAGAGCTGGGTCCGTCGGGTAGCCTCTTTCAGTGTTTGTGATTCCAGGACAAATCTATCAAGAAAGAGTCTCGGAAAACCAAAATCTGGGTTTATGTCAGGGTTTAGACTCGGGATGGGTGCAAGTGAATCCAAAGCAAACGCCAATCCATGCGAATTAAATCCCCATGCATTACCGGGTAGGCTTCCTGCATTGGTAAATGCCAGGAAGCTTGTATTATTTTCTAGATGGGCGATTGTTATATAAGAGTTTTCACCAATCGAGGGCTCGTAATCTTCATTGTGTCCCATAATGATTTTCTCTGGTGATTTGAAGACAACCGTTGCACATCCATCAATTACTGTTAAGGAGTGACGAAAATTGTGGATTAAGGCATCCCTGAAGTCGATTCCGGCGCCATCTGCAATTCCCCTTATCTCTTGAATATATTGGGGAAATTTTCCATTGGCCTGATTGTATAAACGCTCTAACCACTCCGGCTGTTTTTGGTCTTTGGTTTTATTTAATGCGAAGATTGTGCTTGATGCAAAGACTGAATGGATACGCTCCCGAAATTTTTTTCCAATCTGAAAACCGATGTCGTAGTTGCTGCCGGAAACACGAATTATGGGTAAAAAAGTATCTGTAGGCATAAGTTTAGCAATTTCTCTCTACCTCATGGTCTCTCCTCTCAATGGCGGAGAATCCTTCAGGTAATCTTATTCAGAGATAGAGGGAATATATGTTATATCATGTTTATAACTTTGTAATTTATATTCATCTCCACTATTTTCGAGAGTATAATAGTCTGGCATTAAAGGAATCTTCCCAAAATTCGTAGAAACGACATACATTGGCTGAGCCAATCCGGTTGTGTGGCCGCGAATACCATCTCTAATTAATTCTGCACCTTTTTGTACCGGTGCTCGAAAGTGGTCTACTCCGGGTGCCAGTTGACAATAAAACATGTAATACGGTCTTATGCGAACGGATAAAAGTTTTTGGTGGAGCTTTCGGAAGGTATCGACATCATCATTGATACCCTTTAATACAACTCCTTGATTTCCCACGTTGATACCTGCTCGGAGTAAATCCCAAATAACTTTTTTCGTTTTATCCGTAATCTCTTTTGGATGATTAAAATGAACGTTCATCCAGATGGGAATATCATGCTCTTGCCCCAATATCTCAAGAAGGTTTTTGGTTATTCGGTGAGGACAGGTATTTGGCATCTTTGTATGAATTCTGATCATTTCAAGATGTGGAGTGGCCCTAAGGTTGTCGATTAAATATTTAATGTTGTTGTCCGAGAGTATTAAGGGATCTCCTCCGGTAATCAATACATCGCGAATCTCACTGTGTTTCCGTATCCACTCCAAACCCTCCTGAATATCGAATCGTAAATGAAGTTCTTGATCAATTACCGCTTCTCTTCTAAAACAGTATCGGCAGTAACTTGAGCATACATCGGTTACGGTAAATGCAACACGGTCATCATACTGTCGTGCAATACTATCGGGTCTTTTCTCTTTCTCTCCAAATCGATCCGTTTTTTCTCGATTTTCTTTAAACACTAGATAATTTGGAATTCCATATTTGTTAGCACTTTCACACATTGAAGGGATAACCATTTTTCTTATTGGACAGTCAGGATTGTCTCTATCCATAAGGGATGCGTAATATGGTGTTGTTCCCCATCTAATATTTAATGTCCGTATTGCCTTTTCTTCCTCAGAGGTAAGAAGGATGTATTGATTCAGCTTTTCTAAGGTATTTACCTGTTTTTTTATCTGTTCCAGCCATTGCCCCTCTTCCTGCCAGGATTCAATTCTTAGTTGATACATAGTTTTCATTAAAGATTAAAAGAGTTACCGATAAATTGTATGTAAAGCGGCGACTATCAATGGTCGAAAGATCAACACCACTCAAAACCGACTGATTCAACGAATTAACCTGTGTGACTAAATATCAAAATATTTACTTCGCTCTCTTGTCGTAATATGGGTCCTATGCTCCTCCCAATCTGCAATCTTCAACGCCATGTATTTATCATAACGTAACTCGCCCATGATCTCCTTGAGAAATTGACTTCTCTCCGCTTCAGCTAAAGCTTCGAACATCGATTTGGGCAGAAATCTATCATCCCAAACTTTTGAAGACTTGATCTTCTCATATATACTCTCGGATTCAGGTTCTCCACAGTCCAATTTGTCCTGAACTCCTCTCAATCCCATCTCAATAAGAGTGGCTAACTGGAGATAAACATTTCCGGAAGGGTCGGGTGATCGCAATTCGAGTCGTGTTGCATTTGGACTTTTTATCCATGGAATTCGAACCATACAACTTCGATTGGTAAGTCCCCAACTCCTTACAATTGGAGCCTCTCTCTCAACAACGTACGCTTTATATGAATTAAAAGATGAAGCCATGACAATTGAAGTCTCTCGTGCATATTTTAAGAGTCCCCCGATAAAATGTTTCATAGTCTGGCTCAAACGATATTGAGCAACGGCGTCATAGAATAGATTGTTCATATCCAGGTCAGACATACTGAGATGAATATGAAACGCATTTCTATTTTGCCCATTAAATGGTTTAGGGATAAAGATAGCATAATAGCCAAATTGAGATGCGACTTTTCGTGTTACGTAGTGGAATAAAATGGTTTCATCTGCTACTCGAAGAGGGTTTTGGCAGACAATATTAATTTCATGTTGGGATTCAGATACTTCATGGTGTGCTTTTTCGAATTTTAATCCAGCTTTCCCTAAGACTTTAATTATCTCTCTCCGAACGATATCTCCCTTGTCATAGGGATCTATATGGAAATATCCTGCGTTATCGGATTTAACACGTTCTTCAAGATCAGAGTTAAAATAATCTGAAATACTATCTTCTTTTATTAAAAAAAACTCATGTTCTGCCCCTGCTAAAAATCTGGCATTAAAATTTTTTTCCGCTTTTGTCAAAACTTGTTCGAGCATTAATCTGGGGTCTGCTAGGTATCTCTCGTTTTTTTGATCAAATATATCACACATAAAAAACCCGATCTTTTCATCCCTAAATTCTAATAAATGAAAAGTATCAATAACTGGTTTTGCAATCCTGTCACTCCCTTCAATTGAAGCAAATCCGGGAATTGAGCTGCCATCAAACCCAATCCCATTCTCAATGATATCCGAAATATCATCTGGATTTACGCTTAAGGTCATTGGTCTGCCTAACATATCGGTAAAAAAGAGATTTGTTGAATCTGCATCTTTTAGTACTTTTTTTATATCTTCTATATCCATAGTTATACCTCCCCCAAAAAGTTTTTCTTATTAATTTATCAGATTTGAATTCTACATGAAAAAATTCTAACACCATCGTATAAAAATGAGTTATTTGAAGAAAGGTTACCGAGATAAACTAATCTGGTGAAGCGTTTAAGATTAGGATAGAAAAAAGGATCTTGCACTCTTTTTATTGAAGATGGTAGGAACAGTTGAACTAGTAATTGGTTTTTATAAAAATGCATTAGAGCAAAATTTCGAAAAGATTTCAATTTTTTTCTCAGTTAGTGAAAATGTACAACTGCTTTAAGGCACTAAATTGTTGTGACCGTTATCATACAGGTATCTTATGCAATACCCATCACAAATTGGTTTTCGATTTTCAGAACCCGATTTCACTAGAACTTTAGCATTTTCTCAATCACAATCTCCTCGGCGTTTTTTGACCGGGGAAAATCCTCGACTTTAGCATGACTAAGTCTCTGGTTTTGTTCAATCGAAAAATCAAAATTTCAGGCAAACTCTTTCCCTGAAATCCCTAAAAACACTTCGTAATGGGTATAAAGACATCATTTTGTAAGAGAGATGAGAGGTGTCAAATAACTTGATAGTATTGGAAGTTTCATTTTAATTCTTTGTATAGTAGAAAGTTACAAATTATTAATATTGTAGGTATTACCAGCCTAAAATCACTTACTCATAATCGTACTCTATCCACTGCGATTATGAGTAAGATTATGAGTACAAATTTTCAAGTACTGAGAATCATACTTATATTATTTTTAGATTTTAAGACAGGGATCTACTGTGCTAGCGAGTACCTGTAGTTTGTTTCTCCGGTTTTGACTCTTCCCTACTGGGTTCTACAAGATCGAGGAGAAGTTGTGCGTGATGGAGAGCAATCTCTGCCTGATTGAATGTAAAGGACTGTAACAACGAAACCGCCTCATCCTTACTACCGTTACGGATGAGTGAGAGGGCTTTTTCTTCAATCTGTTGCTGTCGAACCGTTATCAGGGCATAGTGCGCAGCCCAGAAATCCTTCACAAGAGGGTAGAGCTTTTCGTAGTCACGGTCTCCTGCTAACTGTAGGCTCTTAAAAAGCCACCAGGCTGAGTTGGAAGAACGACTACCATCCTGCCAACTAAAGGATTCGGGCACTCGATCGGCACCGGCATAGATCGGAAAGTAGGTACTGTAACCGGGATTTGCCATGGCGTACCACATAATTGGTCCAACTTCGACGGGTAGATATCCCCGAAGCTGCGCTACCGAAGACGACTGGCAGAGGTTTGAGTTGATGGTTCGAGAGAGAGATGGATCTTTGGAGATGTTCTCTCTCCAAACGGGGGTCTTTTGCGGGTGCGTATACTTGTCAGTATTCTCATAGCGGTCCCTCAAAATTGCAAAGATGTCCATGGGTTCTATGGATCCCCGTTTTCCATCGAGAAGCTTGTGTACACGCTCTTCCCGATCTCTGTCATAGGGCTGGTTCATCTTTTCGGGTAAACCGTAGGCATCGCGAAAGCTGAACTTACCAAACTGCGGATCGTACCAACCACGTGTTTTGGCATATTGAATCAGGTCCTGACTCGCCAGATCGAACTCTTCACCGATAGTGAATCGATTTGCAACTGCGTGGATTGCATTATTGGGTACCCGGCATGCGACCCAATGGTGTGTTGTTGTCTCAACGACCCAGGCTTCATCTGGGTCGGCCACACAGTAAATGAGTCCTCCCCAATCGGCCTGCCCGTGTTGATCGATGAGACTACCGACAAGTTTAACTGATTCGCGGGCGTTCTTGCATCGTTCGAGGAGCAACTGTCGTATAGCGTAGCGTCTGATACCTTTTTGGGGGGAGTCCTCCTCCTTCGAATGTGCCCAATTGCAGGCGATAGCAACGCCCCACTGATTCATGCCGACCAACACCGAATCGTAGGAGTGTTGTTGTGTGTTGATTCCGAGACCCGAACTCTCTTTAGGATTACCGGAAGCCCAGTATGCGTGAGTACGGTGTGTCTGCCGGAGAGTAATATAGGGGACCTCAATGTGAATATCCTCTTTAAAGGTATGCGACTTCTCTGACCAGAGTCGACCAGTTGCTTCAAGTCCCATATCTTCGTTATGGCCCAGGATTACCGAACCATCGGCCGTAAGCGTCCTGCCCACAAGAATAGTCGTGCATGCGGTGACGTCACGACATTCGAAGAGGGAGAAAAGTATAGATACCGCTATGAAGAGAACACTCAAACTTCGCCTCGTTTTCGCGTAAGCAATATCTTGCATTTTCCGAAAATCTGTAAGAAAGGTTCTTTTGTATACCCATCACAAAGTGGTTTTTGGTTTTCAGAACCCGATTTCACATGAAATTTAGACTTTTTTCAATCATAAAATCCTCGACTTAGCATCACTAAGCCTCTGGTTTTATTCAATCGAAAAATCAAAATTTCAAGCAAACTCCTGCCCAGAAATTCCGAAAACCACTTTGCAATGGGTAAAATTACAAAAAAAATTATACATTGAGCATTTTTTATTACAAGTGAATGTTTTTTGTTGTCTTAAGAAAGTAGTAATAATAAATATGTATTATAATCATCTGATAATTGTTTTTAGTTGCATTTATATTCTTTTAACCTGTCAGCTAAATAAACCACGAGTATAACCAAAACTATCAAAATCAGAACAAAAAGTCCCAAAACAGGAAGTGCCTCAGCACCGCCACTGGCAAAGGCTTTCTGCTCTCTACCCATAAGAATTTATATTAAAAGGATGATTAGATATATTCTTTTTATAATGTTCATTTTTTTAACATTTGGAGAATATAAGAGGAATGATGAATATATTTGTAAATGTAACCTTGATTTATAAAACCGGCACAGTTTTCGAGGGATGAATAAATAATAAGGCACACATGTTGAAAAAACCTTTTACACGTGTGCCTCGCGTGTTCTACACAATAATAACGCTTAACGACTACTTTATGTGTCTTTTAGACACCCTAAGTCCTTGCGGTATTATTTTAACTTAGAAAAGACATAATCCCTATCTTTGACTGCCGTGTGACAATTGAAACAACCGGTAACAGGATCTACTTCTCCTTTCAGTTGTTTCGTTTTGCCATCGTATGCAGCAAAACGCCAACCTCCTGTTTTTGTTGCTGATGAATCTTTCACCATAACAGCGATCCAATTAACTTCTCCTTTGACAATACCGTCCGTTTCATTCTCTATCTCGTTGAATTCAAGAATTAATACATCTCCATTTTCATATCCACTACTATTGTTTGTATAGGCGTCAAGTGCCTGCAAACTAACAAGGACTCGTTGGAAACCGTAAAAAGGTCCCTTTTCCTGGACAACCTTGGCGAAGGTATTTGTCCAGTCCTGATATCCATAGGGGAATCCTACAGAAAATGAGTCCGCTTTTATTGCTTCAGTCTTCGTCTCCTCAATTTTTGCTTCTTCACTTTTTGAAGGCTCAACTTTTACTGCGTCTTTTACTACTTCTTTTGCTGCTTCCGTTGCTGATTTTATGACATCAGCCATAGAGTGTTCAGCTTTAGCATCTTCAGTCACTGATGACTCAGCCTTTACTAAAGTGGTGTATCCAACAAAAGAACCCATTACTATGATTACGATAAAAACAGATAAACAAGAAAATTTTTTTTGCATCTCTACTTCCCCCTCTCTTAAAAAACTGAAAAATAATATTAGATTGATTTATTTGAAGCACTTTTTGGAGCTTGTAATATAATGTGATCTGATGATATACGACCCGCTTTTGTACTGTCTGCAGAATTAAGCGAGTAAACGTGTAATGACATCATACACTGAATGCTTCTCGGTAGAAAATGATGGGTGATTACATCTATATTGGAAGGCGTTGTAGAGAATTTTATAAAAAGTATTTACCTTTGTAAACAGAAAAATTTCAATAATTTTCAAGATTTAAAGGGGGGATAAATACAATAAGTTCAACAGGTATGCAGTAGCGATACCTTTCAGGTGAATAGAAACTTGTACCAGATGGAAATAGTGGTTTCTATTAAAGTGGACTGGAAATATGAGCGTCATCAATGGTGAAAAGTTCTTGTTTGGGATGCAGAATACCAGCAAGCTGTTAGCGCGGGAAGTCGAGATTGAAGGTGTTTTTTACCTCATTGAAGAGCGATAGATCTACAGAAATTTTTCCTAATCAGGCATCAGTTTTAAGACGTTTGATGCAATTTTGATGGCCTTTATTGCAGAGTCCTTATCAGGTTCTCCGAATGGAAGTAATCCGTCTTCTGCCGGGTAACGTCCTCGATAAATTCTATCAATAAATTCGATATCATCATCAGATAAATCTATCGGAATGTTATATTTACTGGTAAAAGCAACCAATGAACCGATACTGTGAGTTCTCTCAAGTTCCCATCTGTTTTTTATAAGTAATCCCTTTAAGCATTTTTCCATGGCTTGTTGTGCATGAATACATGATCCTCTGAAATATCCTTTTTCTAACAGAATTTCAGCCATTTCATAATCTTCTCTTGCATATCTAAACCAATCTTTCAGGTAGTTTTTCGCCATAAATAAAACCCTGCCTTTCCTTGCAATAAGATTTAAAAAAGGACTGACATTTTTGTTATGTTTTAAAACAGTATCAAAATCCCAGACGAAAAGGTCAACACCTATCGCTTCCTCTTTGATAAAAGGCGAAACTATTCGACGCTGTATTTCATTATAAAAAAAATCCTGTGATTTCCCGTTATTACTTTTTATTATTACGGCTATATCTATATCGTTGCCTCTCTCCTGGAGAGCCGTTGACCCGAAAAGGATGATCCTGTCAATATGACCATGGCGAAAATTACTCACTATTCGGTCTGCAAGTTTTTTTGCTTCTTTTATTGTTACCATCATCACTCCTCTGTTTAAACCAACTTTACAAACTTTGTTGAACAAGTTTTATTATATTGATATCCTTTATCTTCACAGCAAGTGCGTTCTCGTTATGGTGTGATCTTTGTTCCCAACAATTCAAGGAATTGCGCAAGCCATTCCGGGTGAGCTGGCCAAGCCGGGGCTGTGACCAGATTACCGTCTACATGTGCCTTGTCTATGGGAACCTCTACCCAATTCCCACCAGCACGTGTTACTTCGGGTGCTACTGCCGGGTATGCGGTGCAGCTCTTCCCTTCAAGGGCACCAGCAGCAGCCAACAGTTGTGCACCATGGCAAATTGCAGCAATAGGTTTATTCTCACGAGAAAAGTGACTTACTATTTCTAATACCTGTTCGTTGAGGCGAAGATACTCCGGTGACCGCCCACCGGG
Organism: Candidatus Scalinduaceae bacterium; assembly: GCA_965222815.1. Taxonomy (GTDB): domain Bacteria; phylum Planctomycetota; class Brocadiia; order Brocadiales; family Scalinduaceae; genus SCAELEC01. Next base: position 1,277,324 of record CBDCUS010000013.1, on the reverse strand, counting down.
GATTACTAGGGCATCATAATCGGATGGTTTTACTTCATTGAAGGTGGCATTCAGTGTGAAAGTGTGACCCGGTTTCTCGCTGTACGTCTGGTCACCCTCAAAGTCGTGTATGGCTGTTCGTACGGACTCCCCCTCATTCTTATCAGGGCAAACGGCGTGAACCGTATGTCCTACCATTTGCAGTGCCTGAAAGGGTACCATTACCTCATAGTCTTCCACAAAATCACCAACAATCATCAATATTTTTTTTATACTCATTGAAATCCTTTTAAAGAATTATTGTATTACACCACGAAATATTCTTTTTTTAGCAAATTTTTTGAGTCTCAGAAAAAGTGCCTCCTCAGTAGAATCTATGGGTGATTGGAGGCTCTGGCAACTTTCCAAGAGTATGATACAAAGCAACTTCTATTGATTTCAAAGTACGAAAACCAAAAGATTTTCTCATAGTCAGTTTGGCTTTAAGATTAAAACCTTCAACAACACCGTTAGACAGACGTTCTTTGACAGAGAAATAGTTCAACAAAAGCTCTTGGTGATTACGTAACCTTTTGGCTACTTTCTTCATTTCGGGTAACCTTGATCTCATAGCCCTTGATGTCCAGGTTTTTAAGAACCTCTGGGCACCCCAACGTGTTTTATAAGTCCAAAAATGTTGAAACGCTTCTTTGAGCAAGTAACAACGCATAGTCTTTAGATTATATCGAACAAGTTCACGTAACTTGGCTAACTGTGACGTATTCTGATTTCTTTTGTTCTTTAATAAACACCAACGAGAATGCTCAAGGATCGGTTCATTACCATCTTCTTTTAATTGAGCAGTTTCAGCTCTTCTTGTTTGATCTACCGCATCGTTTAGATATTTCATTACATGAAATCGATCGAGAATATGGATAGCCTCTGGTGCCTTACGTTTAACAACCTTTAAATATGGTTTCCAAAGATCGCTACAAATTGCTGTTAATTGTTGAGATCGTTCTTTGCCAAAAGCAATAAAGAATCGCAACAATGTTTTTGCGGATCTATTCTTGCCTACAAACAACAATCTTTTACAAGCAGAATCTATTTGATAAACCAACGTCAGATATTTGTGTCCTTTTAAATATTGTATCTCGTCAATACCTAGTGCGTTAACATTATCTAAGTTGCGATGCTTTAATCCATACTCTACAACATGTTCTACAGATTCAAATACGTTCTTCCATGAGACACGAAATTGTCTGGACACTTCTAACCAGGAAAGGTACTTTGCCCAATGTGCAAGAAATACCCTGAACGGTTCACAAATAGGACTCTTACCCTGTGCCCATGGAATATGTTCTACGGTTACTCCATGTTGGGGGCAACTTACGCGCCGAGGTTTGTAAGCCAACATAACTATGTAACCCCAAAAAGGGATAAAACGAAAACATCGTTCCTGTAGATGATCATAAGTTGGTGCTGCCTTGTTGCACTGACTACATAAACCTTGTGATCCTTTGCGTTCTTTTACTTTGACCGTAATCTTTGTCTCTTTTAAAACAACTTTGCCGTAGATGAATCCCTTGACAGGATAGCATCTATTGAGTAATGTTTTAATGAGCATTGTTGATAATCTGCAATTGTTAATTATATGGTTAATGAGAGACCTTATTTTAACAAATTGCAGCAACAATGCTTCTACTTGAACATATACGATGGCTTTATGTTTAATTCCCTTCGGAGTTGGCCATCCTCACCCAAAAGAGGGGTGGCCAACTCCGAAGGGAATTAAACATGTTCCTTTTGGAGAGGCTTCTTTTAAATAAATCTATCTTTCTCCTTATTTTTACCCACAAATTCTGTCATAGAGCCGAAAAAGTTAAAAGTGCCAAAAGTTTGAAGTGAGCTAAAGTTACCTGCCTGTGCATAGCACACAGACAGGTGGAAAAACATTTTTTTTACTTTAGGCACTTTAGTGCACTTAAGACACTTCAAACTTGGTTATGGCTATGCCTCGCAATGATATTTAGTGATCCTTACAGTACAAAAATCGAGTGATTGTGTCAATAGCTATTGCGTAACCGTTCGAGGTTCAAAGGTTCAAAATTCAGCGTAGAATTTCGGGAATCGTTCTGACCTGGTGCGATCCGCCCTGCGGTCTGAGCCAGGGATTGAAGAGCAGATAACAGGAAACACCAGACGGAAAGAGAGATATAAAAATTTTTAAAAATCCGAAACATACCCAGCTTGACTGTTGTTTACATTTGTTGAAAGATATTATGTTATCGATTATGTCTGGTTAAAGATAAAACCGGACTACCAATGACATCACTGTTTTCCAATAGTAGCAGTACCATTATAAGATTTTATAGTTACTTCTTTTTTAATCTGATTAATGTCACTAAATATCTCACTAGTTGTTCCGGCCTTGATTCGGATTTCACCACCTACTGCAACTACACCAATAGCTTCGGCTAGTGTTTTATAGGGTTCCTCAACTGTTCCACTCTCTCTATCTTCTGTGTAAGTGAAATCTACATGTACAATGTCCATAATCGTGGGATCTTTTCCTTCAGCATGCTCATCTCCGTTTGTAATGCCATCTCCGTCTTTATCATCTGCCCTATCATCTACCAATGGATTAAGTCCATACGTTACTTCCCAACCGTCATCCATACGATCCCCATCACTATCTCCATCTTTTGGATCTGTGCTGTTTGTCTCTTCGTCCTTATCAAGAAGGCCGTCACCATCATAATCTGTGGTACTGTCTGCCTTAGTAAGGGTACCAAAATTGGCTATTTCCCAGGAATCAAGAATACTATCTCCGTCTGTATCACATGATGTTACCGTCAAAGATATATCGTAACGGTTGATTTTACTATTGTTGCCGGATTCTTCTATCTTGACATAATAAGTACCTGCCGACAATTCATCTGTGCCACAAAGACGATCGATCTTGGAGAAACTGCCGGTAGCACCGTCGTCATTGAATTCTATCTCTATGAGACTGCTGTCATAGAGCCATATGCGTGTATCATCATGCAGGCCTAAAGTCTCAAGGATAACTTCCGAGTTGTTTGCAAGAGTAAAGGTCACCCAATCCTTATCTCCAAAAGGACAGATACTGTGTGTCTGTGGTACGCCTGACATAATCGTTGATACCTGACTGGAACTGTCATCGGGTTCATAGCTGTCAGGGGAACATGCTGCGTAAGAATATACATTTCCTGTGTGCCTTACATTATTACGGAACATAGGCCAGGCACTATTTGCAAGACCACCCGAGTCTGAGTGAATGGCATAAAGCTTACTGTCATGAGATCCCACATATATAGTCCCATTGGCATCTATAGCTGGAGAAGAATCTATATAATCTCCAGTTAGAAATTCCCACTTTTTTGTTCCATCAGGATTAAGGGCATATAGCTTAGAATCATATGATCCCACATATATGCTGCCATCAGCACCGATAGCTGGAGAAGACTGGATTCCACCTCCCGTCAGAAATTCCCACTTTTTTGTTCCGTTAGGGTTAATAGCATATAGCTTTCTATCACCTGATCCAACATATATTGTGCCATCGACACCGATAGAAGGTGAAGTACTTACAGTTGGAAATTCCCACTTTTTCGTCCCATCAGGGTTAATAGCATATAGCTTAGAATCACCTGACTCTACGTATATAGTGCCATCGACACCTATTGACGATGAAGAACTGATATATCCTTTCGTCAGAAATTCCCACTTTTTTGTTCCATCAGGATTAAGGGTGTAAAGTTTACTTTCCCATGATCCCACATATGATCCCACATAGATCATCCCATCTGCATCTATAGTTGGTGAAGACTTAATGTTTCCTTCCGTCAGAAATTCCCACTTTTTTGTTCCATCAGGATTAAGGGCATAAAGCATTCTACCTAACGACACATATAATGTCCCATCCGAACCTAAAGCCGGAGAAGAACGGGAAGAATCTCCAGAGGAAAATATCCACTTTTTTGTTCCATCAGGATTAATGGCATACACATTATATTCTGAAATTATGTATATAGTACCATCGTTACCTATCGCTGGAGAAGTATATATAAATTCATAGTCCTCCGTCAGAAATTCCCACAACTTTGTACCATCGGGGGAAAGTGCATAAAGCTTTCTACCTGACCCCACATATATCGTTCCATTGGCATCTATAGCTGGAGAAGAAGAGAGGATGAAACTTCCAGCCTCAAATTCCCACAAAGGCATACCTGGCTGAGCCTTGGTGGCAGTGACAGTAGCTCCTCCATTACAATAGTATGTTCCATCAGTAGCAGACCAGGTAAAAGTACCAAAACTGCTAGTACTAGATCTAAGAGTAAAATTGATAGTGATGGTAATTGTTAAGTCTGTTTCAGTTTTTGATGCGGTGAAAGTTAAGGTTAGACCGTTAACATTGGTCTGATACAATGTACCATCAGAGCCAACTATCGTAATACCATTTTCAGTATGATTTATAACAATAAAGTCTGACTCACCATCATCAAAAAAGGGAGGACAACCGGCATTACCAGGAATGACCCAATTATCAGTAAGTGAAAGAATCCACGTTCCAGTAGCATCTGAAGTATCTGTAAGGTCCGCTCCACTGCAATCCTGATCTATACCATCATAAGGTATTTCTGTCGCTCCAGGATATACGGTTGCATCCTCATCGTTACAGTCTACATCTGAATTGTAGCCATCTTCGTCTGCATCATAAGTAAGTGGGATGACGCAAACTTTGTCATCCGCTAACACTAACCAACCGTTACCCTCCGGAAGCAATTCGAGTCTGGGTTGTGTGTCGGCACCCAATGTACATTTAGACGTTTTTACTTCATCTACTTTTTTAAAAGTATTTGTCTCAAAAACCCTGATGTAAAGCAGCTCAGTATTGTCAGTAACATTGTTCACCACATACAAATTTGCTCCATCAGTACTGACTTTGAGCGAACCACCTCTAGAATTAGATACTGTAAATTGTTCCACTTGATTGAAAGAATCTGTTCTAAGGACTTGAACTCGACTACTTCCCAAGTAAATTTTACTGCCATCGGGACTTACACCTGTAATGGTAGCACCATTAACAGAGCCATGATCGTCTTTAAGAATTATCGGTGCTGTATCCTGGGTAATATCAAGCTTATACAATGAATCTGGGCTGCTTTTTTCACCAATATACAGAAACTTCTGATTGGGATCGGTCATAAAAGTTGGGGTATTACGTATAATCCTATCACTTGCTACCCGACTCGTAGAATTACCCTGATCCCGCTGAATCATTGCAATCCAGGCGAAACCTTGAGAGCCAGGTGCCGCAGATACGAAAATCCGGTCAGGTTTGCCCTCTATCACGTCATACGTCAAGTCGTTACCCAGTTCAATGCCTACATAAACATATGTAACCTCTAAATTATCCAGATTGACATATGCAACAGAACTCGCCCCATTGAGGGCAACGAATAATGTTGATGCATCATGGCTAAGGTCTATACCGTGAGGTCGTGTCCCAACTACAACTCGTCCCAGGATTTTAAATGACTGTAAGGAAATGATCACAATTTCATCGGTATCTGGTAGTGATACATATAAATGCTGCCTTGTGTGATCCACCTCCATATCAAATCCAATTGATCCAAGCTCAATGGTAATTTCCTGTGATTTCTGGGCATTGCTTTGATGGCACAAAAAGCCGGTTAAAAGAAGCACTACGATGATTATCCGAACCAATGTTGTTAACATAAATTATAAGTACCCTCTTCTGCTCAAATCTAAACAGTCTGTCCGAGAATAAACAAAAGAGCAATTATTGCTATTCTGAATTTATCTTGAACTAAATCCAGAAAATCATTGCTTGTATTTTGGCTTTCCGCATCAGAAATTAAGTAAGAAGAAACGGTATTATAGCGCTGTTCTATTTGTGAAATAAGTGCATCTCATTCCTTTCTTACTATGTAATGTTGATGGTATGTTTTGTTATAAATAACATAAAAGTTAAATACCTGTCAATATGACATAGCAGGACATTTGAAAAAAATTATCAGGCAAAGATCACCAAGAAGATCTAGAGTAAAAAGAAGAAGTAGTTTCGAGGAATGAGGTATTAGGCACAAAAGCACGAATTAAACAGTTTAATACAATCATTGCGGAACAAAAGGAGATATACTCATCTGATAATGGTTTTCAGATAAAATCCGGTATAAAATTGAGCGAGTAAAGTTCTCGGCGTCTTTTGTCCTATGATAACTGTAACAAAGATTTGGTTTCCAGTAAAACCGAAAACCAAATCGGTTTTAGTATACTTTCCATCTGATACTACTAACCTAAAGCGAAGCACTCCTCACACCTCCAACGAGTAGTCAAATATTCCTTGAAACATTGCACTCTTTGCTTGTGGTGAATTCGTACGACAGGAAAACTAAAAAATCCCCAAACAGCAATCCTTGGCACAGAACGCAGGCAGGATCGTACCAGGAAAGGTTGAAATCCGAAAAAGTAGGTAGGATGCGTACCACAAATTTCTGTTTTCAAACACCACTATTTTCTATACAATGTGACACGTAAATTTTTTACGGGAATCTTGATAAGAAATATGAATAAAAGCGTATTAACGAATCTGATTGCTGCCATCATATGTGTGGTGACTTTTGCAGTTCCTGAATTTCCGGGAAAACGTGCGCTCAGTTGTGCTAGTCTATTCGCACTGTCCGGTGCCTTAACTAATTGGCTGGCAATACATATGCTGTTTGAGAAGATCCCCTTGCTTTACGGTTCTGGAATTATCGTTCTCAGGTTTGAGCAGTTTAAGGCGGGAATTCGTTCGTTGATTATGGAGAATTTTTTCACCGAAGAGAACTTTGCAAAGGTATCAGAAGAGGCCTTCCCTCACCAGATAGATCCGGAGCTCGTGATTGAAAAGATAGATTTTGATAAGATGTTCGATGGCTATGTATCCGTAATTACGACATCACCCTTTGGTGGAATGTTGAGTATGGTTGGTGGTGTGAAGGTTATCGAACCGCTTCGGGAACCCTTTAAAGAGGAGTCTGAGAGGCAGGTTTCCGAAGTTATTCACAATATAGACATATCCTCGGTTCTGCAAAAAGAGACGGATTTTGAATCCTTTAAGTCAAAGATCGGTAGCATGGTAGATGCCAGGTTGGATGAACTGACCCCACACCATGTAAAGGAGATAATAGAAGGGATGATCCGTCAACACCTCGGTTGGTTAGTTGTTTGGGGAGGGGTCTTTGGGGCCTTGATAGGTTTTTTCAGTACTCTATTACTGTAATTATCAATGCAATTTTAGTAATAAATGAATAAAAATTTCGCAATCTAAAATAGTGGAGAGGGGTTAAGTTGTATGTTTAGGATCAAAATAATACTCATTCTTTCTCTTTGTACTTTTCTTTTTCATCCGCACTTTTTTTCCAATCTATCTGCGGAAGATGAGACTGAAAGTACCTGGGTGAGCATTAATTCAATTACGACAAAAAATTCCGATTTTACCACAGGAAAGAAAATTTTGTTTGAGAGTTCATTTCGGGATCCTGGCAAGATGGACGTCTACACAATTGTTTGGGATTTTGGCGATGGTACCATTTCTACAGGAACGTTAACAACAGCAGGGGACAGGTATGCCAATCCGGGACGTTGTACCCCCTACAAAAATATCTGTTATAGTATGGTAAAGGCGACCAACGTTTATAAAACCCCCGGATCATATACCGTTACCTTCTCTGTTCAAAATAGTGAGGGGGTAAGACATGAGGTTTCTGATACAATTGATGTTGTGGAGGGCAGCAGGTAGTGAGACATTCGGGAAACGTTTCCAATATTCTCACTTCATTTTGTTCTCATAGATACTTACAGGGAAAACCTCTGGTTGGGCGAAAACTGACCAGGTACAAGGCGCGAAATAATTATGTAGCCGGAGCGTACTCAAGTACGTGAGGAATACAGAATTAATACAGCAACGTCGTAGATGGGTAGTTTTCGCTCAACCAGTTAGCTGTTGTGTTTGATCTCTTCCAACAACTCAAGGATCCGCTTACCGATATTGGTGTGCGGTGCAACTTCGGCAGCTTTTTCCAGATTCTTAAACCAGGCGGCATCGTCTTTCTTTCCCTCCTGGTATAACTCAGCCATTTTAAGGTAGATGTTTTGGACAATCTCGGGTACAGGTTTGGAAAACTCAATTAACGCTTCTAACTCCTTGATGGCTTTGCCATACTCAATTGAGAGGTTGTGATCAAGATCGCTCATGATGCTCGATAGACGGTCAGAACTTTCGTACTGCACTTTTACAACCTCATAGTTAGTTCTTAATCCAGCACTATTCTCTTTGTCGTATTTTATGATCTTGTCAATAATGTCGCTATATTCATTGAGGCTGTTTATGCCATTGCTCTTCAATAAATTCAGCGCTTGATCTAAAATTTTTGCCTGTTCAACGCCCTGAGAATTTTCTGCCTTTTCAAATAATGTATCGCGTTTTATCTTAAGGGTTCTAAGTTCCTGGAGATGTTTGAGGAAATTATCGGGGCCTCCCTCCTGGTAACCTGTCCTTGCATACGGACGTCCTCCGTTATCAGTGAGGATGATAGTAGGGAAACCTTCTACCTGGTATCGTTTTTCCAGCTCCCTGTTCTGTTTTTTTACCTTTTCGGACTGCTCCTTAGTCCTGGGGAAGTCTATGTCTACGAGCACAAAATGATTGGGGGCCTCTTTCTTAAATGTCTCCTGGCTGAAAACCTCTTTTTTCAGCTTGATACACCATGGGCACCAGTCTGATCCCGTGAAATGGAGGAGCAGGTCTTTTCCCTCTCTCTTTGCTGCAATTTTTGCCGTTTCAAAATTATCTGTCCATATAGTGTCGGAAGCACGTACGACCGTGGTCAGAAAAAGTATGGTAATAAAGGTGGATATCGTTATAAAAGTAGTCTTCATAATTTGTTTTGTTAAAGTCAAAATATCTTACAATGAGTAATCAATGGCTCTTAATAAGGAAACCAAGTAATTGAACGAAATCTATCCAAATACAAGGTACATAATAATGTATGAAACCGGTGCGTACTCAAGTACGTGAGGATTACAGAGTTATTAAAGCAAAGCAGTAGGTGGATAGTTTTCATTCAACCACTTTCATCATACGGCATTATTCCCATGATTCAAGCTTTTTTATCTCTTTTTTTACTCTTTCAGTTAAAACAATAGTTCAAAAATTATCGTTTTCTGCTTAAGTCGTAGTCAGAATCAGTCTCCCTACATCTCGGTACCTTTTACTCGCTGACATTTACTCTTGTGTGATCTTTAGCTTCATAATCTCTTCTTTTAAGGGGAATTGAGTGTATCCCAGTGCGATGGCCTTTGAGCTATCGAGGGAGACATCCGGAGGTCTCGGTGCGTCCATTATCACATCTTGCTGTCTGCATGGTGATATTTTTGCCCTGCTAAAGCCGAAGAGTTTTACGAGCAGAGTGGCAAACCTGTATCGTGAAATGCGTTCAGCTCCGCCTAGGTGTATTAGTCCGGTAGCTTTTTCTAGTGATAAGAGGATTCCCTGGACAGCTGTTTGAACACTGATGGGTGTTCTAAATTCATCAACGAAGAGCCGTAACTCGGTACCCTCTCTCATCGCATGTATCATTGGTTGAATAAAACTTGTTGATGCCGTGCCCGGGATACCAAATAGGGGGGGTATCCGACAGATAGTGACCTCTGGGTAAGATGTCATCATCCCTTGTTCAGCCAATACCTTTTGTTCACCATAGACATTGACCGGACACACTGTATCTGTTTCACGGTAAGGGGGATGACACCCATCAAATACCAGGTCTGTGGAGGTAAAAACAGTAGGGATTGAAGCATCTGCACAATATCTGGCAATACCTATTGATGAGTCAACGTTAATTCGTTTTGATTCAGACCGGAGTGTTTCGCAGCTATTCGGGTCAGTTTGGGCGGCAGTATGGATTACCGCATCCGGCTTAATCATTTGGAACAATCTCGCTAACTCGCTAGAATCAGTCAAGTCAACTTTGAGAATTGAAACGCCATCAATTTTGCAGTGATGGGAAAAGGTTGTTCCATACGTCATCCACTCCTCTCTTGCTTTACGACATAGGTGCCAGCCCAAAAATCCACTTGCCCCTGTAACGAGTAGTTTTTTCATCATCTTCTTTTGTATACCAAATCCTTGACACTCAATTTTCATTTCCCTATAATTACCCTTCTGTAGGTAATGTGAGAAGGTACATAGTCGTTTCCCCTTATTAAAACCTGATACAGGGTTATTTTCAACGAAATATCTTACGTTTTTTGGGAGAAATAGAATAGAAAAGCAATCCACCACTGACAGGATTTCATCACAGGTCTTGGATTTAATTTTGGATGTGATATTGGAGGTGATGCGTGCGGAACGCGGTTCCATCATGTTGCTTGATGACAGAAACCAAGAATTGACGGTGAAGAGTGCTCGTGGGTTGAAGCGTGAAATAATTAAAAAGGCACGAGTATGTTTGGGAAGCGGTATTGCCGGTAAGGTAGCGGATAAAGGCCGATCCGTCTTTCTCAAAGGAGGCGAAGGTGAACGGTTTCTTAAAATAAGTTCGGAGGACTTGATCAATCCAGAGATCGATACCGCATTTATTGCCCCAATTAAGTTTAGCGACAGAACTATCGGCGTCATCAATATCAATTCCACCCATTCAAACCATGAAATCACACCGGGAAAGGAACGTTTAGTTAAGGAGATTCTCAACCACTTTTTTGAATATCTTATTCAGGTGGAACTTCCAGCAAGCCACCACGAACCACCCTCCCAGCTCTATATGATGAATATCTTTCAGGAATACAGCACACTTCGGGAACTGAGAGGGATTTTTGATTATATTTTTCAACTGATTTCAGAACTCCTTAGGATAAAAAAAAAGGGGTTTTTTCTCCTGAGGAATCAAGATTCAGGTTTTTTTGATCTTGTTCTCGGGTATGGTTTCAAAATAAGGAACTATCGAGAAATTTACGAGGACCTGATTCCTCAATTCAAAGAGGCGAGGATTGATTCACTCCGCAATATCACCATATTCAACCGGAAGGATTTTTCCTCGTCATCAAAGGATTTCTTTGCAGAAAACTCTTTAATCCTCATTCCGCTAAAATTGGAGGAGAGGGTGAAGGGACATCTCCTTTTTCTTGATGATGGAACTCCAAAACTCGATAGTAAGACGAACAGCTTGGTTCAAACAATTTGTGAAATTGCAGCCAGGACAATTGAGGAGTCGATTTCCGGAAGAAAATTCAGAGAACTGACTTTTACTGATAACTTGACAGGTACATATAATTACGGGCTCTGGTGGAGGCGTCTTGGTGAAGAGATTAGTCGTGCAGAAAGACAGGGGGATATAAAAATTTCACTTATTGTCATAGACATAGATAAATTCAATCGCTTTAACCTAGCTCATGGTTACTATGTGGGGGATCAGTTGCTGCGTGTTATTGCAGATCGGATCAATAGTAGCGTTCGGCCTACTGATATTGTGGGTCGTATAGGAGGGGAAGAGTTTGGGATTGTATTGTATGGTACGGGGAAACAACATACACTGAATGTGACAAAGCGCATAGTGGAAGCCGTTTCAGGTATTCCAACGGAAATGAGGATCACGTTGTCATACCCCATCACGTTTAGTTGTGGGATAGCTGAATATCCCGATGATGCAACGACGTCTGCGGAGTTAGTGGAACGGTCAAAGACGGCGCTTGTCTCCGCAAAAATTATGGGAGGTAATCGCATTAAATTGTTTGAGCAGGTAGAGGAGTGAGTTCGTAATGTTCTCGGTTCGTACAACCCTTGGTGCAATTACCATTATTTTTGCCGATATCATGACTGGTTATCTCATCTATGGGACCTCTTTTTCATTTGTATCGGATATCCCTGAGTGGGCGAGTTCGGGTGGCTTATTTAAGCAGCTTTCTCTCCTTGTGATGGCGACGATTATCGTCTTCTCCTTAGCCCTTTCCCGTCTCTACTCTTTTATTGAATATATCTATCCGGTAGACCTTCTAAGACGAATAATTCCCTCCTTTTTTGTGGCCTTAGCCGCTCTTGCAACGGTGGGATATTTTACGAAGGACTTCTCCTCCATAAATTGGAGATTCGTACCGCCTCTTATGATAATTTACGTCTGTCTTTTTGCATTTCGCTGGTACCTCTTTTTTGCCATGCCAAAAAACCGGACAAGGATTCTCATACTGGGTGCAAATGAACAGGCAAGAAAAATTGTTAAGGAATCACTGAGAAAGAGGTATCGGGGATATGAGATTGTGGGTATTGCGACATCGCTTGAGAGTCAGGTGGGCACTGATATTCACGGTATCCAGGTTTTGCACCTGGGAGAGAAGGTTGAGGAGACTATTCGTGAACATTCTGTTGACAGTATAGTGGTAACACAACGGGATAGACGAGGAAAGCTGCCCGTCCACGAACTCCTCAAGTGTAAAGTGCAAAACATCCATATCCAGGAGGGTTTTACTTTTTATGAGAAGGTAGAGCGTAAAATCATTGTCAGTGAATTTCTCAAACCGAGCTGGTTTGTGTTCGAAGAGGGTTTTTTTCAGATTTCCATTCATAAATCGATCAAGCGAATGCAGGGGATAATTGTCTCTTTTTTCCTCTTGACGATCCTTTCACCAATCCTGCTCTTGGTTGCACTGGTCATTAAGCTAGAATCACCCGGGCCTGTATTTTTTCAACAGGAGAGAGTGGGGCGCAGAAATAAGGTATTTAAATTACTCAAGTTCAGATCAATGAGTCAAGATGCTGAGACAAGAGGCGGGCCGGCATTTGCTCAGAAAAATGATCCCCGTATTACAAGGGTTGGTGTCTTCATCCGTAAGATAAGGATAGACGAGGTCCCGCAGTTTATTAACATATTCAAGGGTGATATGGATATGGTCGGTCCCAGGCCTGAACGCCCAGTATTTGTGAATCAATTAAAAGAGCTGGTACCGTACTACGACTTGAGGCATACCGTGAGACCGGGTCTTACCGGGTGGGCTCAAGTGAATTACCCCTACGGAGACAACTTTGAGGACAGCAGGGAAAAACTTCATTATGATCTCTATTATGTAAAACACTTTTCCTGGTATCTGGATCTCCTGATCATATTTATGACCATTCGGGAAGTCTTATTTGGTAGGGGAAGGTAGTACTGGCACTTAAATGTTTCAAAATTAAATGGAATTCCCTCTGTTGGTCTCTCTTTCATCTACAGATACTCTTCCTCAATGGCAATCAAATCTTCATACGTTTCTCTCCGTCTAATGGTAGAGACAGTACTACCTTCTACAAGCAGTTCACAGGCACGAGGCCTTGAGTTGTAGTTAGAACTCATCGTGAAGCCATACGCGCCACTACTGAAGACAGCTATAAGTGCTCCCTCTTTGACCTGAGGAAACCATCGATCTTTTGCCAAGACATCGCTGCTTTCACATACAGGCCCTACGATATCAACCAGTTCTAGCTTACCATCCGTCTCAGGTTTTTTATCAGGCAGCTCAATTTTCGGTACCGATACAGAGGTCTGAACGGGCCAGATGCGGTGGAAGGCATCGTATAGTGATGGGCGGATAAGATCATTCATTGCCGCGTCACAGATAACGTGTTTCTTACCGCCGGTTGAAGACTTCGAGTAAGTAACCCTGCTAACCAGTATTCCGGAATTACCGACGATAAAACGTCCCGGTTCCATGATCAGTTTGGCATTGAACTTTTTCGTGATGGGGATAATGTCTCTGGCAAAATCTGCAGGTCTTTTAACCGTTTCACCCGTATACGATATACAGTAACCGCCTCCGATATTCAGATATTCGAGCCCTTGCATTTTGGTCAGCTTTATCAGTTTTTGTAGAAACACATCAACTTTTTTTAGTGCGAGAACGTAAGGTTCTGGATCATAAATAGGTGAGCCGAGATGTACGTGTATTCCCTTTAGTTCAATATTCTTATACGATTCAATCTCGTTGATAATTCTTTCAGTGGTTTCGAAATCGATACCAAACTTGTTCTCTTTTTTGCCGGTGGTAGTTTTGGCATGTGTCTTTGCGTCTATGTCAGGATTGATACGTAAGGCGACACAGGCCCTCTTATTCAAGCTGTTTGCAATCTTGTCAATATTTGCAAGCTCCGCCTCAGATTCAACATTAAACATAAATATATTATTTTCGAGTGCGTATCTCACCTCTTCTGGTGTCTTACCCACACCCGCAAACACTATCTTCTCCGGAGGTACACCGATCTTTAAGGCCCGAAAAAGTTCTCCACCGGAGACAACGTCGAATCCAGCACCAGCATCAGCCAGGATTTTCAGGATGGTCAAATTGGAATTTGACTTAACCGAAAAACAGATGAGTGGGTTTGCTTCGGCAAAAGCTTCTCTCATTTCAGCAAAGTGTTGGAGAATAGAATTTTTACTGTAGATATATGCCGGGGTGTTTTCTCTTTTAATAATTTCGTTTACGTTTGCCTCTTCGCAAAATAGTTCGCTGTTTTTATAATGAAAAAAATTAAACAAATCTTTTCTCCTGTTTGCGTGTCTGTTTTTGAAGTTTTCTCTCCCATGAGGTTATCTTTTTTCGTACTGATGCGGGGGAGGTAGAACCGGGACTCTTATACTGTTTAATATAGTTGGCCACACCAACTGTTTTGTAGATATCTTTATCAATCAGCGGTGAAAATTTTTTAAAATCTTTTAAGCTTACGTCTTGTAAGGCTATCTCATTGACACTGCATCTCTTCACAATCTTACCAACAATTTCGTGAGACTGACGGAAGGGCACCCCTTTTGTTACCAGGTAATCTGCTATTCCGGTTGCATCCAAAAACCCTTTTTCACAACTCTTCTCCATCTTATCAAACTTTAATGTGGTTCTCTTTATGAGCTCTTTGAGGATAATCAGGCACTCCTTGATGGTGTCAGATGAATCAAATATTGCCTCCTTATCCTCCTGCATATCTCTGTTATAAGAGAGCGGTAACCCCTTCATAATCGTGAGTAAAGAAAAGAGATTTCCATATACCCGGCCGCACTTACCCCTCATTATCTCAAGGACATCCGGATTCTTCTTTTGGGGCATGATACTTGAGCCGGTACAGTAGGAATCATCGATGTCCAAGAAGTCAAACCCCTGACTCGACCAAATAATCCACTCCTCACAAAATCGAGAGAGATGGACCGAAATAATTGTCAGTACCGAAGCAAACTCCAGAGAGAAATCCCTGTCACTGACGGCATCAATGCTATTTTCAAACGTCGAATCGAAGTCTAGTAGTTTTGCCGTAACCTCAGGATTTATATCGAGGGTAGTTCCTGCTAACGCGCAAGCCCCAAGAGGGGACACATTGACACGTTTTTGGCAATCGACGAGTCGTGTGCGATCTCGCTCAAACATTTCAACGTAAGCGAGAAAATAGTGTCCGGCCATGATAGGTTGTGCATGTTGAAGATGGGTGAATCCGGGGAGTATATTTTTATCAGAGGCTTTTGCTTTTGTGACAAGTTCAGATTGTAAAGAAACAATGGCAACGGTTATCTCTTGAATCTGGTCTCTCATCCAAAGTCGTAAGTCAAGGGCAACCTGATCGTTCCGGCTCCTTGCGGTATGAAGTTTCTTTGCAACATCGCCGATCTTATCGACCAAGGCAGATTCAATATTCATATGGATATCTTCATGTTCGGTCTTAAACCGAAAAGTACCAGCCTCGATCTCACTCTCGATACCCTTTAAACCTTTGGTAATGGCTTTACACTCTCTCTTTGTAATCAAGTTACATTGTGCCAACATGCTGGCATGTGCAATGCTTCCTTCTATATCATATTTATAGAGTCGTCGATCAAACGATATTGATTCCGTAAATGTTTCAACTAATGAGGCAGTCTTCTTTGTGAATCTGCCTCCCCATGCTTTTTTCATCTGTTTGGATCCGGTTTCTGTTGATTACTCTCTGTTCCAAAAACGGTGGTCAACATCTCATCCACCTTTTCTACAAATATGAATGACAAATTTTCCTTTGCCTTGTCCGGAACTTCGACTAAATCGTTCTCGTTCCTCTTCGGCAGGATGATCGTATTGATTCCCGCCCTTTTAGCAGCCAGTACCTTCTCTTTAATTCCTCCAACGGGTAATACCCGGCCCCGTAATGTTATCTCTCCCGTCATCGCTACGTAAGGTTTCGTTGACTCACCCTTAAATAGTGAGATCAGAGAAATAGCCATAGTCACTCCGGCAGAGGGACCATCCTTAGGGATGGCCCCTGAAGGAACATGAATATGATAGTCGTACTCTGAAAAATTTTCCACTGAAATACCCAAGGTCTCTGCATTTGAACGAACATAACTCATGGCGGCCTCTGCTGATTCCTTCATAACGTCACCCAGCTGTCCCGTTAAGGTTAATTTTCCACTTCCTTTCATCTTCGTAGACTCGATAAAGAGTATTTCACCTCCAGATTGTGTCCATGCAAGGCCAGTCGCTACACCCGACTCAAAGGTTCTTTCTGCTACTTCCGCGAAGAACTTTACAGGGCCGAGGAATTCAGAGATCTTGTCCGCGTTTACTTCAATGAACTCACTCTTTCCCGACGCTACTTTCTTGGCGACCTTCCTACAGACTGTGCCAATCTCACGTTCCAGATTTCTCAAACCAGCCTCTCTGGTATAATCACTTATGATGACCTTAACAGCGCCATCGTTAAGCTTTAAATTTTCCGTTTTTAAACCATGGGCCTCAAATTGTTTTGGGATAAGGTACTGTTTCGCTATATTCAACTTCTCCTCCGTTGTGTAACCCGGTAGGTCCAAGACTTCCATTCTATCCTTTAAGGGAGGTGGTATCGTATCAAGGATATTGGCTGTTGTGATAAACATTACCTTGGAAAGATCAAAAGGGACATCGAGATAGTGGTCGGAGAATGAATAGTTTTGTTCAGGATCGAGTACCTCTAATAATGCGGATGAGGGGTCTCCGTGAAAATCTGAAACCAGTTTATCTACCTCGTCCAACATATAGACAGGGTTGTTTGATGATGCCTTCCGCAGCCCTTGAATAATTCGTCCGGGCAGTGCACCAACATACGTACGACGATGACCGCGGATTTCAGCCTCATCTCTTATACCTCCCAAAGAGATTCTTACAAATTTTCTCCCCATTGCCCTGGCAATCGATTTGCCGACAGATGTCTTTCCGGTTCCTGGAGGTCCTACAAAGCAGAGGATAGGACCTTTCATGTCATTTTTCAGTTTCCTGACTGCCAGGTATTCAAGGATTCTCTCCTTCACCTTTTTTAAATTGTAATGGTCTTCGTCGAGTATCTTCGTTGCACTCGGAATATTAAGATTATCTTCCGTTGAAACTGCCCATGGAAGTGCTATGAGCCAATCTAAGTATGTTCGTGCAACGGTGTATTCAGCTGATGACGGATGCATCTTAGACAGGCGTGAAAGTTCTCGATCTGCTTCATCTTGGGCCTCTTTTGGTAATTTTGCCTCCTTAATCTTTTCTCTCAGTTCGTTGAGCTCAACGGCATGTTCGTCTCCTTCGCCAAGTTCGTCTTGAATTGCCTTCAGTTGTTGTCGTAAATAGTACTCCCGTTGCCCTTTTTCCATCTCATTTTTTACCTGGGACTGGATCTTGCTTGCGAGTTCAAGTACCTGCAATTCATTGTTGATAAAGGCATTTACCTTCTTCAATCTCTCCTTCACATTTACGAGTTCTAGTATTTCCTGTTTTTCAGGAACACTTATATTTAAGTGTGAGGAGATAAGGTCTGCCAATCTGCCCGGAGGTTCAATATTTACTACTACGATCTTCAACTCTTCGGGTAAATGAGGAGAAATTGTTACCATATTGGTAAATTGGTTTTTCGCATTTGTCGCCAATGCCTCAATTTCAACATCTACTTTATCGATGTCGTCTATTGCGACTTTAACCTTTGCTTTAAAAAAGGGATCGGTTTCGGTAAACTCCTCAATGTGTACCCTTGCTATGCCCTGTACCAGCATCTTCGCACTATTATCCGGCATCCTAAGCATCTGCAAAACGACAGAGGCGGTACCAAATTCATAGAGATCTGAGCTTTCCAATTTCTCTTTATTGGGATCTTTCTGGGCAACGAGTACCACAAACCTGTTTGCTGCTAAAACAGTATCTAAGAGTTTGAGCTCTTTCTCTGTTGAGACGCCCAAGGCCGTAACCATTTGGGGAAAAACCACTACATCCTTTAGGCTCAACACAGGTATCTCTTCGGGTACCTCTAGAGACTCAGGTTTAAAGGAATCCGGAGTGGTTGTTTTCTCTGGCAACAACTCCTCCTTTGGTTCATCAGAATCTTTTTTCATAGGTTGTAATTATTCGCGTTCTTAAAAGTGCCGGTGGTTAACGGAAACTGATCCTCAGCTTGAATGGAAAGGTAAGGTCGGGCATGGCATAAATCCCCCAACTCATTTTAATATGAGATTTTAATGGATATTGTGGAAGTAAAATCCTTTTCGGCCTTAGGAGTAACAATCACAAGGAAACCATCTTCATATGTTGCCTGGATATTATTAGCATCTACATATTTTGGGATCTTTATTTTTCTTTCGAAATAGCCATATCTGATCTCTACTTGGTAAAAACATATCTTTTGGTGGTCTGAGCTCTCTTTTCTTTTCCCACTCACAGTAAGAATGTAATCAGAAAAAACTACAGAGATGTCTTCGGGTCGAATTCCTGAGACAGCAATTTTTATAATAATCTCTTTTTCTGTCTCGTAAACGTCGGTAGGAGGTTGCCATGGGGTTGAAGATGAAATATCGTAACTCTTGTTCATAAAAAAGAACTCTTCAAAAAGTTTTTCAATACTGCCGTGTTTTGCCATAAATTCACGAGTCAGTTTATCGGTAATAAAGGTCATAGTTTCCCCTTTTTGTAGATAAAAATCCAGCCAGGAATCAAGACAAGATATAATGCTCTCTTCTGAACCCCAGCAAAATGAAGATAAGTACAACGTAAAGGCAAATATATCAGGTTTATATACCCATTGCAAAATGATTTTTGGAATTTCAGGGCAGGAGTTTGTTTGAAATTTTGATTCTTCGATTGAGCAAAACCGGAAGCTAGGTAATACTAAGTTGAGGATTTTCCCCGGACAAAAAACGCCGAGGACCTTCTGATTGAGAAAAATGTAAAGTTCATGTGAAATCGGGTTTTAAAAACCAAAAATCAATTTGTAATGGGTCTCAATTGTGTTCAATAAAAAAAGCCGATCTTTAAATCAATAAGATCGACTTTTCTTTTCTCTATTACTTCCTGAATTGTTACAGTGAAAAAGAGCTCTTAGTACATGTCACCGTAACCACCGTAACCACCGCCACCTGGAGGCATAGCTGGCATCTTTTTCTTTTCAGGGATTTTTCCAATCATTGCATCGGTGGTCAACAAAAGCGAGGCAACGCTTGCTGCATTTTGAAGTGCAGATCTTACAACTTTTGTGGGGTCAACTATCCCCTCCTTTACCATGTCGCAGTATCTATCTCGGGCAGCATCGTAGCCATCATTTCCCTTTGCCTCAATGACCTTTTCAACGATAATTTCTGCGTTAGCACCTGCATTGTTAGCGATTTGCCTGAGAGGTGCCGATAGTGCCCTCTGGACAATATCAACACCAATCGCTTCATCCCCTTGAAGTTTGAGTGTCTTTAATTGTTCGACTGCACGTAGATATGCAACACCTCCACCCGGAAGGATGCCTTCCTCGACAGCAGCTCTGGTAGCATGCAAAGCATCTTCAACCCTTGCCTTCTTTTCCTTCATTTCGCTTTCAGTTGCAGCTCCAACGTTAATAAGCGCAACTCCGCCGGTTAATTTTGCGAGTCGCTCTTCCAATTTCTCACGATCGTAATCGGACGAAGCTGCCTGTATCTCATTACGGATCTGTTCTATCCTTCCCTGTATCGCTTTGTTGGTACCGGCACCATCGATTATGGTTGTATTGTCTTTATCAATCTCAATCTTCTTTGCACTTCCCAGATCCTTCAGTTCTAAACCTTCCATGGTAATACCAAGATCTTCAAAAATCGCTTGACCACCGGTAAGTATTGCAATATCATCCAACATCGCCTTCCTTCTGTCACCAAATCCCGGAGCTTTAACGGCCGCACATTTTATTGTTCCGCGGAGCTTGTTTACTACCAGGAGGGTTAATGCCTCACCCTCAATATCTTCTGCGATTATCAACAACGGTTTTCCTTTTTGTGCAACCTTTTCTAAAATTGAAATGATATTTTTCGCTGAAGAGATCTTTTTTTCATGGATCAGGATATAGGGGTCATCTAATACGACTTGCATCTTTGATGGGTTGGTTACAAAATAGGGAGAGAGGTACCCTTTGTCAAACTGGAGACCCTCAATCCATTTTGAATCGGTTTCCAAGCTTTTTCCCTCTTCAACCGTAATGACCCCATCTTTTCCAACCTTTTCCATAGCATCGGCAATTATCTTACCAATTTCTGCGTCATGGTTTGCCGAAACAGTACCTACCTGTTCTATCTCTTTTCTCCCCTTAACGGGAATGCTCGTTGCCTGCAAGACTTCTATTACTTTATTCACCGCTTTTTCAATCCCGCGCTTAATTGCCATGGCATTAGCACCAGCAACAACATTCTTCAGGCCCTCAAGGAAAATGGATTCGGCCAATACGGTAGCTGTAGTAGTGCCATCGCCAGCGACGTCGCTTGTCTTTGATGCAACGGACTTTACCATTTGGGCCCCTATATTTTGTATATGGTCCTCAAGCTCAATCTCTTTTGCAACGGTTACCCCATCTTTTGTTATCGTTGGTGACCCAAAGCTCTTTTGTAAAATTACATTTCTCCCCCTTGGGCCCAAGGTAATCTTGACTGCCGAAGCGAGTTGGTCAATACCTTTTTTCAGAGCTTCGAAAGCATCCAGATCATACACAATTTTTTTCTTATCACCCATCCTTAACATCCTCCTTCTTTGGACTGTAAAATGAAATAATCATAAAGCTCTGTGTAGAAAAGCAAAATTTATGCCCAACATTATTATTGTCAGATAGAATCACCACTCTATTGGAATGGATTTCTCTGAAATAGAGTTTTGTTATGTTGCGTAACATATTGCAATTATTTATTTTATAAAATCTAAAACTTTGTGAATAAATATTTTTCTATTGGTTGTCACTGTGGCAGCAATCAATGAGGGGGTAACAGCAGGTCTGTCAAACTGGCAGGTTGGAAAGGGTACTGTTTCTTTTGATCCTTTCAAGAGATATTTGTCAATAAATAGGGTTTGACCACTGCTATTTTGTGCATGTGAGATCAAAGTTTTTGTTGATCAATTGATTTTAAAAATAGGTGACAAGTTCTCGGAGATGTTAAGCTGTTACCAGTTCCCTCATAATCTCATGCTCGGTTTCATACCAAATATTATACTTATTGCCGGTAGAGGGTTTTCTAGAAGTTTCCTCGATCCCACAGATTTCTAAATCTCGTGGAAATTATCCGATAACTCGTTATTTTCAATAATTTGCTGGATACATTCCTTCTGTATGAAGAGCATAAGATATTGTTATGAAAAGTGTTAGGCTAGGTTTTTATGCATTGGCACACTGTTTGTTATATTGTAACTTGGGTTGATAAAAGGTAGAGATTACATCAATATAATTTTCAGTTTCCTCATAAAGAGGCTTTTATTGTGATATGCACTTGAAGCAGGTGTCTCTTTTTATAGAGAGTCATTCTTGGAGAATCTCAACAGAAGTTTATGTCACAGCTAATCTATAATTTTTTAAGAATGGAAGGGAGGTGATGAAACAGTCAATATTAATAAGACAAACCGATAAAGAGCGGTATTTTTTTACTTTTATAAAACATATATTTTAGGAGAAATACAATGAGAAAGTTTACTATAGCACTCATCGCACTGGCATGCTTCGCTTTGACATCAGCAACACTGTTTGCTGGGAAACAACCCGACGTCTCCTTTCATTCAGAGCTGTATCGGTACGACATTATTGAAGGCAAAGTAACTGCAGTTGATGAACATTTTATAACGATTGAAGGGCAGCATCGGGAAACAATTTACAATGAGGATACAAAATTTTATCGTGGTGACGGGTCCGTCGCTATAGAAAAGGTGTATGGAGGTAAGGTATTTAATGATTGTGAAACAATTACGTCTTCACAGGTAAAGAGTGGGGATTACATAAAGGCCAGATGGAGCGACCTGGGAGATGGTGGTGCCTTATTGGAGGTTTGTCTGATCGTTAAGTAGGAAATTGCAGGTTATCTGAGAATTAACATAGTACTTGCTGCTGTAATCCGGTGGCAAGTACTATGAGTGGAGACAGTTAAAGGAACAAGAGAAGGAGTAAATTGGAGACCATGATGTCCGTAGATAATGAAAAATTTAATAAATTATGGAATAATTTTTGTTATTGAACGTTCTTCACTGTCCACATGATAGACATTCATAGGTCCCTGAATTTGTAATAAAAAGATATGATTAAAACGAGAGATTGTACCTATTGAACGTTGTTGAAAATGCCTTATGGAGACTCCTGAATGAAAATGGTAAAAAGTATTTGGATTTACATCTCTTTATTAGCAGCATCTGTAATTTTTTTATTTATTCATGAGAAGACACACTTTGAATTTATGTTACACGTTGCTGCGATACCTCTTGAGATCTTGCTTGGAGCGTTATTAATAGAAAAGTTTTTAGAAAGAAAAGAGAGGGCGGACAAGCTAAGGCAATTGATGTTTTTTAAAGGCCACATGTTTCAATCTGAGATGCGTAATCTCTTCATTACCAATTTTGATGCACTCAAATCACCGGAAATTACCATGTCAAAAATAAGGAATGCTGGCTTAGAAGAGTTGAAACAGATGCGAAGAGAGGCTGACCGCATAGAATATGTATCTTTGGATTCAATGGAACTTGTAATCAAAGAGTATGTTTTAACCTATAAGGTATTCAATAACTTTATGGAGAGGGCAATTACTTATAATTTAGAAACAAGTTTTCAGGAGATGCTTTACATTTTGCATTTCATTCAGAGTGTGAAATTGTTTAAACAAACATACCCTGATAAACTTTTTGTCTACGAAGCAGTAAAACAGCCACTGTTAATGAAAAAAGTGAGAAAGGTTTTAGAGGGCGGTATTCAACATTTTCTCGATTATATGATTGAGTTAAAAGAGAAAAAACCGGACCTATTTTACGAAATCATGTCCGATTATGAAATGTCACTGCAGATATCTTTCTTTTAAATGGGTGGTATGGTCTTGAACGAAATATTACTCTATTCTCTCGATAGCGCTTCTTAACAATTCAAGTAAACTACCTTTCTCAGATTCCGGAATCTTATTGAAATCCAATGATATAGAATATCCTGCGCCTTCCTTTTTTATAGAGTCTGCTTTACTATCAGGCAGAGGGTTTGTGTGAGGGGGAGACAAGTTATCAGTTCGATTCATCGATAAACTCTCCAAATGATTGGCCTGTTCAATTGCTGTTTTTTTATACACCTCCAGTAGGTTCCTTTTTGTAGCAAGTAGGGAGGTGAGTCTTTCCGAATCTGTTATCTCAGTTTTCTCCTTTTTAAAGATCTTTCTTGTAACAAAAGGCAACACTACCATCCTGGCGCTTAAGGCGAGATTCTTGAATATATCTGCAGTATTACGGGGAATCCTCACTTTAGAAAATATAAGCAATACAAATAAATTTCCCGTTGGTAACATACTTCCAAATCCTAGCACGGACTTGATTCCAAAGGGAACAACAAATCCCTCCTGGTCTGGTATATGTGGGTTTCCAAGGGCATCTGGTACGAGGAACACATTGAAAATCTTACTTTCAAACTGAGTTACATGGTTTGGGTCCGGGTGTAGTACATTGTTGATATCTAATCCCAACTGATAAATCAATTGAGAAATCATAGGAATTTGTTCCACCTTCTGTTTATTGATGAGAGGAATGACACGGTGTCTCTTAGAGTGTTGGGTTGAATTCCACTCAGGCTGGATTCCCACGGATGACAAGAGAGTGAGACAATTCATATCATTTGGTGCAGGGGTGTCGTCTAACGATTTGTCAACTACCTTACGTGATTCCTTATCAAGTTCAATATAAGGATATGTCATGAAAAAGCGGACTAGGGCACATGATTTTTCCCCAGTTTCTTTATTGATGAGATGATTGTAGAAATAGTGAACTAACAGAGTAGCCACTTCATCAACGTTTTTTGCTTGCAACTCTAATTGTTGTATAGCTTCTCCACAATATGTCATCTCTTGTAGTGTAAAATTTTTCAAATCATACATACTTATGTCCCTGTTATTCAAAGATTACAGCTTTTGGATCAACTCAAGGGTGTTTAATAGGTAACGGATAGATGAGAGAAAAATGCTTTTTTTTGAACAGTAGCATAGTAGAACAACGATAAGGAAAAATCAACTATTTTTAAAAAGTAAAAGATTTTTAATGGCTATCGGGAGTTAAAAAATTAGTTATCTTCTCTGTTTTATTTTGAACTGAAATATTCTTGTATTTTATAAAAATAGTTAGTAAGTTTTTCATGGGGAACCTCTGAATATGATACATTAGAATCAATAAAATGGGTTTTGCTCCAATCAATATCTTCCGGTAAGCGTCCCTCTGTTTTGAGTCTGTTAAAGAGCAGTGATCCTGGCAGTGGGGTAAATATGGACCATGAAGTTTTGTCGAGTTCCAATCTCTTTGCCAGCTCAAATGTTTTTGTTATGTCCTCTTCAGTTTCACCCGGGATACCAATCATAAAGAAACCGGAGACTTTCACATATTTTTTTGCAAGATGAACCGCTGGCGCTATCTGATTTAGTATTATATTTTTCTTAAGGGTTTTGAGGCTTTGGGGAGAGCCCGACTCTATACCAATGTCTATCTGTGTAAGGCCCGCTTTAACCATCTCTTCCAACTGTTTTTCCTCTACAAGGTCAACCCGAGTATTTATTTGCCAGTTGATATTTACATTCCTCACAACTATTTCATCACAAAAATCTTTGACCCATCTCTTGTTCAAATTAAAAATACTGTCTTTAAACCAGATTCCTTCAAGTGCATATCTATTTTGTAACGTGTGCATTTCATGAACAACTTTTTTATGATCTCGAATCCTGAAGGTCTTACCCATTGTCCGGTTAACGGCACAAAAGGAGCAGGGATATGGACACCCCCTTGACACAATCATTGAGATAACCTTTAAAGATCGAAGAGCCTGATTATATTTCACATATTTTTCAACAGGGAAACTACTGTAGTCAGGCATTGGGCAGAGATTCAGGTCCCGTACATGAGGTGTTTTTTTGGGTATAATGTATTGAGAGCCTTTCTTATATCCAATTCCGTCGATACCCTCCGGAGAATTCTTCCTTATCAGTTGGAGCAGGGACTCTTCCGCTTCACCGCAGATAATATAATCAAAACAGCTCTCCCTCATTGTCTCTTCAGGCATTATTGTGGGATGGACACCGCCCACTATTACGCGGCAGCTTGGTAGAATTCTCTTAACCAACCGAGCAATTTCTCTTGCTTCCGGATAG
Organism: Candidatus Scalinduaceae bacterium; assembly: GCA_965222815.1. GTDB lineage: Bacteria > Planctomycetota > Brocadiia > Brocadiales > Scalinduaceae > SCAELEC01. The sequence continues at coordinate 1,251,705 of CBDCUS010000013.1, read as the reverse complement.
GTGGTTGTCATTGCGCTTATACCAACATATCTGGGCTGATGTTTTACAAGAAGTGCTTCGATGTTGGATACTTCACGGTTTTCAGCTTGCAGATCCAAAAGATCGGCGTCAATCCCTTTTTGTTTTAAAACAGAAAGTAGTGTTGCCAATCCAAGGGGAGGTTCAAAGGGAAATACATACATGTTTCCCTGTTCAATCAACATGCGGTTACGATCACGGCTCTCGGTAAAGTCTTTCGTTTTTATATATGCGGGGTTAATAAGCAATATGTCCATGACGGTCTCCCATGAAAAGGTAAAGGATATCTATACACTAACAGTAATATGCAAACATCTTGCCTAAGATTGTTCTCAAATATATCGTTCCAAAAACAGCTCTCTCATCTGAAGTAACGCCTTGTATGAAGTGTAATAACCTGATTAGTTACTAATAAACCTGTTGAAATGTCTACCACCATTTTCGGATTAATGTGCAGGATCTCGTAGATCAAATACGACATCTCGATGATTGTTATCTGTTATTACTCTCTCATTTTTGATATGCGATAGTAATCTTTTGTAAACGCACAACTTAAAAAAATCAAAACGTATTGGCACACCTTTTGAGATAGCTTGTTTGTTGTGGAAGTTATTAAACTATTTTTTATTGAAAAGAGGAGGTGCTTATTCATGAAAGCAAAGAGAAACGTTTTTGATATGCATTGCCATATTGGTGAGATGGCGGGATATCCTTTTTATGGTTTGCCAGAACCTGTGAAGCCTACCGTATATGAATTTAAGGACGCTGATGCGCAGTTTAAACATATGGATAAATACGGTATTGATATGGCAATTGTAATGTCAAATTATGGAATACCTGATCCGAAACAACCGTTTGGGCTTAATCCCGTTGTGCTTGATGCTTGTAACGGAAAGAGTGATAGAGTCCTCGGGGCCATTTGGTTTTCAGGTGCATCACGTGATAAAGAGTTGACAGCGGAATCATTAAAGCTTGCAGGTTCGCCGGGAATAAAGGTATTAAAAACCACATGTCTTTTAGGTGGGACATACAATCCTGATGAGTGGGATGAAGATACGAGGCAATTATGGGAAGATGTCGTTAATGTGGCAGAAAAGCATGATTATGTCTTTCATCTGCACACAAGTCCGGGAGGAGGTTCAGACATTAAAAATGCATTTAATTTTGTCAAAAAATATGGGAAGAGGGTGAAGATTCACCTTAATCATATGGGTGGGGGTGTTTCAGGTCATATTCAGTTTGTTCCTCAATTTTTAAATCTTATTAAGGATGGATACAAGATATATACAGACTTTTCATGGGCAGTGGGATTTGGCCCAAGATATCTTCTCAATGAGATTGAAAAACAGGGTGTCGGAGAAGATCGGATTTTGTTTGCATCGGATGAACCCTGGAGCGACTTTTGGGGTGAGTATTATAAGGTTGAGGGTGCAGATATTTCAGAGGAGCTCAAAAACAGGATATTTTGGGAAAACGCTTACAATCTCTATTGCAAGTAATAAAGAAGCGAGGAAGACGCTAAGAAGAGGTCAAACATACCGCTCGATCACCGAAGAGAGAGGTATTCAGTAGTCTCTATTCAGGGTTAATAAAGAGATCGTGTCTGTTTTGTCTCTTGTGAGTGCAGTAACCGTGTTATGGTGCTGCTTAATGTTGAAATAGCATATATTTTTTAATTGTTTTTTAAAGGAGGAGAGTTATGGGGAGAGTGGAAATCCCAAGGGCAAAACCGGGAGATGAAATAGTTGATGTAAAGGAGAAAGTATTTAAGGACCACAAAGCGAAACCGGGAGACAAGGCACTGGTAATGATGCACACAGTGCCGTATGAAGGTTCTGTTGGTCTGGTAAATCTTCTCACTTCTACCCGTATGGTAAGAAAAGGATTTGATTTAAGTCTCTGTCTTTATGGTCCCGGTGTCCTAATGGCAGCTGAAACGAGAGGGTATCCGCGGGTTGGAGACGATGCATTTCCCGGCAATCAAGCGATTAACAACCAGATCAAGACAATCATTAAAGAGGGTGGAAAAGTCTATGCGTGTAGGTTTGCAATGGCTGCGTTATACGGCCACCGGGAAGAGGACATGATAGAGGGAGTCAAATGTATAAATCCTTTAGATGTGTTAGATATGTTGATTGAACATTGGCAGGCAGGGGCTCTCACTATTGCAACATGGACGGTATGATTTTTTATGGTAACAAACTTGTATCGTTGTGATCACAATTGTTTATCCGTAGAGGTGCGAAGTTCTCAGAGGATTTAAAATTGGGTTACCTAATTGTAGCTTTTCTCTCTACTTGAGCGTTCTCTTTGTTTAAAAGGTAGCTAGTTTCTCATCCGCTTTTCGTTACCTCTACGGTTTGGAGATATTGTTATGCAAAATTTACTGAAAGATATTATTGAACTGCAAGTACACGGTGTCCGGGGATCGTTTGTTGAGCAGGGGAGAGTAGGTGGTGCAGGGCCTTCTGATGACAAGGCCTTTCAATTAGGCACTTCTACAATAATGGTTCCAACTCTTAATGGTCCCTCTCAAAAGTCTGAGTTTTTTATAGAAAAAGAGAAGAATAGATTTTTTCTGAAAAAAAAGCATTCTCAACTGGGAGAGATCAATGAGGTATCAAGACCCAAGTTCTATGATTTTACAACCCAGGATGGTATTCCCTACCGAAAGATAGCTCGGTTACACGGTTCAGATTGTCTTGCATCAACGGTTGTTCAACAGTGTGTTCGATTTGATGATCTAGATACCAGATGCCATTTTTGTGCTATCGGGCTCTCTCTGAAAAACGGAAACACTATTCTTAAAAAGAGCCCTGAACAGCTGGCAGAGGTAGCTTCCGCAGCCAAACGTCTTGACAACATTTCACAGGTAACACTTACTACTGGTACAACAGATGTAATAAATAAAGGTGCTGAATACCTCGGCAGATGCGCTCTTGCGATAAAGGATGCTACCGGCTTACCTGTCAACGTACAATTTGAGCCACCTCATGATTGTGAGGTATTTTCTTCATTGGCTAAACGGGGTGTTGATAGTGTTGGTATTCATATTGAGAGCTTTGATCCAGCGGTGAGAAGGAGGGTTACACCTGGGAAAGCAGCGATAAGTATAGAGAGATATTTTGCTGCTTTTAGAGATGCTGTTACGGTGTTTGGTAAAAACAGGGTGAGTACCTTTGTAATCCTCGGTTTGGGAGAAGATGAACGGTTGACGTTAAACCGATGTCAGGAGGCAATAGATATCGGTGTATACCCCTTCCTTGTACCGGTAAGGCCTGTTAATGGAACACTTATGGCAACAGTAACACAACCGAGTGTTGAGTATCTGGAAAGGATGTACCAGACTGTTGGTAATATGCTCTATAAGAAGGGGTTACATTCAGACAATTGCTCTTCTGGCTGCGTTAAGTGTAAGGCTTGTTCCGGGTTGCAATTTACTGAAAATGGCGATAGCGATCTAAAGAGAAACACATTTAAAAAGAGTGAAAGTGTGAACATGACTCATAACGAAATAGAACCATGTGAGCAAGAAGAACCGATTTTAAAAATTGCAGAGTCAGAGGCAGAGATTAATGGCTACTTCAGGATTAGAAAAGAGGTGTTTGTTGAAGAGCAGGCTGTTTTTCGTAACAGTGATATAGATAAGCATGATAAAAATGCTATCCCAATTATTGCCACTCTTGAAAATAAGATTGTCGGTGCTGTTAGGTGTTATCCCAAGACATCGAAAATCTGGCATGGTGGTAGACTTGCCGTTAAAAAGGAGTTTCGGAAACATAAAATCGGGATGCTTTTGGTCCGTAAAGCAGTTGAGATTATGAACAATCACCCAGAGGCTGAAACGTTTTTGGCTACTATTCAGTTGCAAAACGTTCGACTGTTTAAACGTCTTGGATGGATAAGGAAGGGAGAGGTATTTATGTTAAATGGAAAAAAGCATCAATTAATGGAAAGGATATTAAAAAAATTTAGAGATGAAGATTGAGCTAAAACATATTGATAATTTTAAATTTGATGTGGTTTCAGAAACATGTGAGATGTCAATAGATCAGGCACCTGAATATGGTGGAGAGGGAGCTGGTCCTATGCCCAGTGAGATTTTACTGTGGTCTGTAGCTGGCTGCATTGGGCAAACAATTATTTTTGTTGCGGCTAAAAAATGTGTTGAACTGAAAAATCTGATAATTCATGCGGAAGGTAATAAGAATAGTGAAACTTTTACCTTAGATAGCATAGATGTCAATATTCAAAGTGATTGCAAAAAAAGTGTACTTGAAAACATTCTTAAAATAGCGAAGAAGTACTGTTTTGTATCTAACACGATTATGAATGGTGCCACAATTTCTTACCATGCAAAGGGAGGAGAATGAACAATCTCAATCAAGGAGTCAACGTTATAAATCTTGGGTTAAGGTGCTTCCATGATTCACTTAAAAGTCAAAGTGTTCCGGTAACTCACGTGGAGTGGCAACCACCAGCAGGAGGAGATCTAGAACTCATTGATCATCTGATAAATCTTCGTAGTCCGGAGATTGATAAAGCAAATAACCTTACTATTAAACGAATGGTTGACAGTAGGCCTCTGTGGGTTGATGTATCAAGGGCATTGGATGTGATACCGGGGATGAGACCGAACCAAATACTCCATTCTGGACCACCTATTGCATTTCAAGATATGTGTGATCCTCAACAGCGTGCCATTGAAGGCGCTGCTGTTTTTGAAGGATTAGTGAGAAGTAGAAAAGAGTTGGTGGAGAAAATAGATGATAAAAAGATTACGCTTACCCCTAATTACGTGATGGGAAGTATCGGTCCAATGTGTGGCGTTATCTCTCCCTCCATGTGTGTGATGGTAGGGAAAGATGCTACCTATCATAATGTCACATGGAGTACGTTTAACGAAGGAAAAGGAGATGTTTTGTGGATGGGTACCTACGATGACAATACCATAAAACGTCTTCAATGGATGCGTGACGTTTTAGGGCCGGGTCTTAAGTCTGCTGTTCGTATGAGTGAGAAGGGGATTGATATCTTTAACATCATTTCAGAAGGAGTACAGATGGGTGATGAGGTTCATGCCAGGAGTGCCGCCTGCTCTTCTCTCCTTCAACGGAAACTCTTTCCTCTTTTACTCAAGAGTGACCTTACAAAAAATTGTATACATGAGATCATCGAATTCATTGATTCAAATAACCATTTTTTTCTCAACCTAACACTTATCGGATGTAAGTTAGCGGCTGATGCCGCCCATGGGATAAAACACTCAACAATAGTAACTGCAATGAGTCGTAACGGGGTAGACTTTGCTTTGCGAGTCGGCGGGGTAAGAGACAAATGGTTCATGAGTAAGACAGCGCCAATGGATGAGGCGATATATTATTCAGGCTATTCTGTAGAAGATGCTGCCGGTGATATAGGAGATAGCGCAATTGTTGAGACGGTTGGATTGGGAGGTATGATTATACCTGCAGCGCCCTCAATCAGCTCTTTTGTTGGAGGAACGTTACACGATTCTGTCCGGACAATGGAAAAAATGCAATCGATCTGTTTTGGTTCGAATCAAAAATTTGGGCCTGCTTCAGCGGACTTTTCTCCTGCACCGCTTGGAATTGACATTCGTAAAGTTGTCAATAGTGGTATTGTGCCCGTTGTTGATACGGGAGTGTTACATAAGACTTCTGGTGTGGGTCAGATAGGTGCAGGTATCGCTCGTGCACCAATGGATGTTTTTAAGAGAGCGCTTGTTTATATAGGAGAGACATGTGACAAAACCGATAGCAGTGGTAGCGTTTGGAGGTAACGCTATACTTAAATCTAACGATGATTTATCTTTTGAAGCACAGCTTACCAATGCCAAGAGAGCTTGCAGACAAATGCTCTCTATACTTCATAAAAAGTATGAACTGGTAATTGTTCATGGGAATGGTCCGCAGGTTGGTAATTTACTCATACAATTTGAAAAGGCGAGAGATCAGATTCCTGTACCCCCTTTAGATGTTGCAGTTGCCTCGTCACAGGGGCTTTTGGGGCATATGTTAGAGATGAGTATGCGTTGTGTATTGGAAGAGGATCGTCTCACAAAAGAGGTAGCCACTATTATGACACAGGTTGTGGTTGATGAAAAAGATCCTGCTTATCAAAAGCCGACAAAACCAATAGGCCCTTTTTACAGCAAGGAGGTAGCGGAGAAACACAGAAAAGTTGATAACTGGCAAGTTATGGAGGACTCAGGAAGGGGGTATAGACGAGTTGTCTGCTCTCCTCGACCTCAAAAAATATTAGAACTCAATACAATAAAACACCTCATTGATTCCGGTGTTGTTGTTATTGCGTGTGGTGGCGGAGGAATACCCGTTAACTACCATACCGGATCAGTAATGGGTACTGAGGGGGTTATTGATAAGGATTTTGCAGCATCTTTACTCGCATATAATCTTGAAGCCGAACTTTTTATCATACTTACCGGTGTGGAAAAGGTCGCAGTCGATTTTGGAAAGCCAACTCAACAGAAAATAGACGTTATGACGGTTAAAGAGGCTCGAAAGTGGCTTGAGGAGGGACAATTTCCACCCGGAAGCATGGGTCCAAAAATAGAAGCAGCCATCGAATATTTGCAAAAAGGGGGTAACGAAGTGATTATAACCGGTGAAAACAGTGTAGAAGACGCAATAGATCAAGGATTCTGTACACGAATAGTTAATAATGGATTGACCAGAAGGTAGGGGAGAACAAAATAATGGTTCAAAAGGTAATCGTTAGGAAGAATGAGTATCAAGATTCTGTCAGATTAATGAGTATTTCACGAAAGGCAAGCTCTCTTCATGGAGTTAAAAAGGTTTTAGTACTTCTTGGAACTGACGGTAATAAAAAAATTATAACTGATCTGGGGTTTATGTGTGAAGAGATCAAGTCTGCAACTCCTAACGATTTGATTATCTCCGTTGAATCAGAAAATGAGTCTGGTACTGATACGGCCTTTACAGAAATAGATTGTTTATTGTCCAAGCCTGCAAATAGTGAGACCAAATGTGTTGATGTTCACTCTATCGAAGAGGCTGTTGCACTAGAGCCTCAGGCGAACTTGGCCCTCTTTTCCGTTCCTGGTCAATTTGCCACTCTCGATGCGGTGAAAGCTATTGAGCTGGATCTTAACGTAATGCTTTTTTCAGACAATGTACCTTTAAAAGATGAGGTATATTTAAAAGAGCTAGCGATAAAAAAAGAGCTATTAATGATGGGGCCTGATTGTGGGACCGCTATTATTAATGGAATTCCGTTAGGATTTGCAAATGTTGTTAACCGTGGTGAAATTGGTGTGATCGGAGCTTCAGGAACGGGCATACAGGAGATTACGTCTCTGATTGATGCCCTTGGCAAGGGTATTTCACACGCAATTGGTGTAGGAGGGAGAGATCTCAAGGAATCAGTTGGAGGACGTATGATGATATCTGCAATTAAAATGCTGGCAAAAGATAAAGAGACGAAATCTCTTGTTTTGCTGTCAAAACCAGCTTCTCATAAAGTAATGGAAAAAGTTGTTAGTGAAGCGGTAAAAACTGACCTTCCGGTTACAATCTGTTTTCTCGGTAGAGAAGCTATTTCTCGTAAAAGTGAAAAAGTAAATATTGTAAATACACTTGAGGATGCCGCATATTCTGTATGCAGAAAGTCTAAAGAACCCGTAAAGATTCCTGAATCATTTAACGGTTATTTGCAAGGCATGAAAAAAGAGAGAAAGTATCTTCGCGGATTATATGCTGGTGGTACACTCTGCTATGAAGCTTTACTGATATTTAGCAGTGATAACAATGAGGATGTTTACTCAAATATTGCATTAGAGTCACGATTAAGACTCACTTATCCGGCCAAAGGTTCTCGGCATCTCTGTATCGATATGGGAGAAGATGAGTTTACCGAAGGACGACCGCACCCTATGATCAACTCCGAATTTCGGCAGGAAAGGTTTGTAGAGGAGTTCATAGACCCTGAAACAAGGGTGGTCTTAATCGATATTGTACTCGGTTACGGATCCGCAACAGACCCTGCGGGTGATATGGTCAAAGCGTTACAAACTGCACGGGAAAAGATTAACGATAGTGGACCGTTATTAATTGCCCACGTATGTGGTACCGATGGCGACCCACAATCCCTTAAAAATCAGAAAGAGCAGCTTGAACAAGCAGGATTCTTCCTGTTTGATACAAATGCTGATGCTGCGAGAGTTGCGATGAGAATTATCAATAATGATTTGGGTTAAACGATAACGTGATTCATATGAATGTCCATTTCAAATTTGTGAGTTAAGACTTCCCGCCCGAACGTACCAGTTCGGTACGGGCGGGTAGAATTCTATTTTAACGCAGAGGTGCAGAGGACTCAGAGAGTAATAAAGGGTGAAGATAAATAAGAAGGGGTTTATTCATTATGTATGAACACGAGATATAAGAGAAGATAATTGGTACTACAATAAAAGTTTAATAATCAATTTTCATGTAGAAGCATAATGCGATGGAATTGTCCGGTTAGTCAGCAAATTACAGCAAGCTATCTATCAAGCGCAGCTTGACATAATTTCTGCGGCCTCTGCGCCTCTGCGTAAAGGTAAATTTCTCGTATTTTGCAAAATAGATTTGCAGGAGAAGAAAATGAGTCATGGAGTCCTTGATAAATTAAAAGAAAAATTGGAAGATAGAGTAACATTCGATTCACAGCTATTAGCGGTTTATGACCATGATATTGGAGAAATGCCTTCTATTATGATGAGTATGATTAAGGGTAAACCGGAAGCTGTGGTTATAGCGAGGAGCAATCAAGACGTAATAGATACGCTCTCTATCGCAAATGAATTTGGTATTGCCGTCACCCCGCGAGGTCAAGGAAGTTCCGGATATGGAGGTGCCATTCCAACTAATGGTGGCATACTTCTCGATATGACAGGTATGAACAACATAACGGCCATAAACAGAGAGGAGCAAACGGTAGATGTTGAACCGGGAATCGTCTGGAATGATCTCTCGTCTGAGTTGCAGAAAGAGGGTCTTGACAATAGGATATGTCCGACGAGTGCACCGTCATCCACAGTAGCTGGATGGTTGGCAAAAGGTGGGGTTGGACTTGGTAGTATGAGATATGGGAGTATTAGAGATGTGGTCAGAGAGATTGACGTAATAGACCTGGAAGGTACGGTGAAAACATATTCAGGGAATGATATAGAGATATTCCATCAGACGTGTGGGATATTTGGAGTCATTGTACGGCTTAGGTTGCAGTGCAGAAAAGCAGAAAAAATTGTTCCCTACGGAGTTGCTTTGCCAAATGCAGAATCGGTCCAGACATTTATTATAAACGCTCGTCAAAAGCTTAATCCATACACTATTATACTCCACTCTCCAGGTTATATTAAAATGCAAAAACAGGACAACGGTAATAAATTGATTCGTGATAAAGCTTTTTTTGCTCTAATTGCCATGGAAGAGAGTACGGTTGATGTTGTCACACTGAAATCAGTCATTGATCTCTCTGGTGGAGAACTAGTGAACAAAGAGATGGTTGATGAAGAGTGGGAGGACCGGTTTTATCCGATGAGAATTAAAAAGTTCGGGCCATCACTGTTGGTCAGTGAATTTTACCTACCTGAAGACTCTTTTAGCCGTGCATGGGCTAAGATAGAGAGAGATCTTTCACATGATACGCTTGGAATGGAGGCACTTGTTGTCAATGATAATAAAATTGCTGTATTAGTTTATATTCTTGATAATGCTAACAACTTTTTTCACCAGGTACGAATGGCAAAAGTGTTACGTCCAATAAGGATTGCTCGCCGTTACGGTGGTACTTTTTATACGGCCGGGTTATGGTTTGCGCATAATTCTGAAATATTGTTTGGTCTAGGAAAATACAACAATATTTTAAAAAAGAAGAGAGAGATGGACGATAAAGGCATATTAAATCCAGGAAAGATTATTCCTCCTAAAATAAAACAGACATCGCTCATAAGTGTCAGCTTCTTTGTGAACCATACAGCAAAACTCATGTCGATAATAGCAAAACTATTTATTTACAAGAACAGATATACTGCTGTTCTCAATGAAAGAGATGGAGAATCGTTATGAAGCAAAAGAGTAAGCTTCCTCTTTTTGAGGAATTGGGATTGTCGAAATCTTTAGAATACGCGTTAAATACCTGTGCGCGGTGCGGTTATTGTAAAACGGTTTGCACAACACATCCTTTTGGTGGGGGTTTTGAAGCATTCTCTCCCAGGGCCAAAATCAATCATTTGAAAAATGTTAGTGACGGAAAAGAGGAGTTGTCTCCTGAGTGGGTGGATAGGCTTTATCAGTGTACGACATGCGAGAGATGTGTTGAGGTGTGTCAAACAGATATCCCATTAGTACAGATATGGGAAGCTGCCAGATCAGAAAGCGTGAAAAAAGGGATCGGTCCGATGCCGGTTCATAAAAAATTGCGCAATTTTGTTGATGAGTTTGATAATCCGTACGGTGAACCGAAAAATGAGCGAGATCGATGGATGTTGCCTGATATTAAGACAAGCAAGAGTGCAGAAATTCTTCTCTTTGGTGGTTGTACGAGCTCATATAAAATGCCGCCAATGCTACAAACGGGGGCAAAGATACTGAACCGTGTAGGTACCCCATTCTGCTATGCAGGTGGTAAAGAGGTATGCTGCTCCAGTCCGATTTTGAGGACTGGTCAGGTAGAAACGGCTAAGCGATTAATTGCATCTAATATTGATCTCTTTAATGAAATGGGTGTAAAAACGATAGTTACTCCATGTTCCGGTTGTTCAAAGACCATAAAATATGATTACCCTGCCTGGGCAGAGAATATGGGGAAAAAATGGGATATTAGGGTGGTCCATTTTTCTGAAATTTATGTTGATCTCCTCAGAGAAGAGAAACTTAAGCCGGTTAAAGAGCTTAAAAGAAAAGTAACGTACCATGACCCATGTCACCTCGGCAGGGCGCAAAATATTTACAACGAACCAAGGGAGATACTACGCTCTATTCCGGGGATTGAACTCCTTGAAATGGAGCATACAAGAGAAGACGCCAAGTGTTGCGGTGCTGGGGGTGGTGTTAAGGCGAACTATCCCGACATGGCTATGACGATTTCAAACAGCCGCATAAAGGAGGCCGAAGATACCGGTGCTGATACCCTTGTGACTATGTGCCCGTTTTGTCAAACCAGCTTTACTCAGTCAATAAAAGCGCTGAACAGTCCTTTGAAATTTGCCAGTGTGGAAGAGCTTCTTTTAGAGTCGTTGGGATGAAAAAGTAAAAACTATGGTTACGAATCAATGCACAGTTGGTTGTGGGATCAGAGAAGGTGTGGTATCTGAGCATACGGGAATAGTGACAGCTATCTTTGGAAACTCAATACATTTGACAGCCCAAAACTCTGTTTTTACGCTTGGAGCTAAACAAATCTCAAACCATCCGTTTACTATAAGGACAAATAGATTTCCAAAAGATGTCAGTATTGGTGATACCTTTTCTCTCACCAGAGAAAGATTGTCTATTCAGAGGTGGAGTAGACGCAATTTGAAGTACTATTTATATAGTGATAGCGATATGCGGTTTCGCAACCAAGTTGGCCGATACAGTGATACGGATACTCCGCTACACACGGAGATTGAGAGTTATTACGATTTGGATTTAACACGTTTACCGATCTATACTCCATGTTTTAAAACAAGTTATATTGTATCGGAAGTTAAAATAGTAAGGGAGTTACAGGCAAGCCGGACTGAGGCTATGTTAACGACAGGGATAGAAGGGTTTTTCCCTCTTTTGATTGGTAATATTAAGATGGATCAAGTTTCACAAAAGGTAAAACCCTCTTTAGATGGGATATGTTGGGAAATTAGAAAGAGTGATTGGCCGGAGTTTGCTAAGCATGCTGAAAAGATTGTCGGTGTAGGTATTGGCTTGACTCCATCAGGTGATGATTTTTTATCAGGGGTATTTGCCGCTCTCTATTTTTATAATACTACTTTTAAAAAAGGGTTTCCAGTAGATAATCTTAAGAGCTTGGCAGAAATAGTTGGAAAGAGAACATCACTCTTTTCCGCAACACTGATGAGAGCCGCTGCCCAGGGATGGGTATCGGATACGATATCTTCGTGGCTCGTTTCGCTATTTCAGGGGGAAAGTAAACGGGTGAAAGGGTTAACAAGAGAAATAGTAAAAATAGGTCATTCAAGCGGAGCTGATATGCTCCTTGGTTTGGTTACAGCCTTAGAGGCAATTTATCAAAAGAGCAAATATGAAAGAGTCCTTAAAATCACTGATAATGTCTCTACTCAATACTGATGCCTTTTCAAGTAAGTTACAAATACAGGATATTGCAAATGTATTGGTGAATAGTAACGATCGAGGAGAGCTATTCAATGGAGACGACACCGCAGTAATTCCTACTGAAACCGGATATCTTCTGTTTGCTGCGGAAGGGATAGCACCTTTTCTATTAGAAAAGAGTCCTCGTCTCGCAGGGAGAAGCGCCGTACTTGCAAATGTAAATGATGTATATGCCATGGGAGGGAGACCAACGGCGTTAGTTGATGTGGTTTACAGTTCAGACAATGAAACGACCGAGCAAATTCTTTTAGGCATGAAGGAGAGTGCTGCCAGATTTTCCATTCCTATAGTAGGCGGTCATACGATAAAGACTGAGGATCAGGTAGCATTATCTATGACCATTTTAGGTGAAGCGAAGAGTCTTATTACCAGTTTTGATGCAAGACCTGGAGATAAGTTGCTCCTTGTCTATAATCCAGAGGGGAGATGGCTTGATGACTTCGGTTTCTGGAATTCGCTATCGGAAAGATCTGACAACGACATAGTGGCAGACCTAGAGATTTTACCTCAAGTAGCTGAAAACGGACTCGTATATTCTGGAAAAGATGTAAGTATGGCTGGCATTATTGGCACATCACTCATGCTGGCAGAAACATCGAAGGTTGGGGTACGAGTAGTAATTGATGATATTCCGGTACCTAAAGGGGTAGGGATCGTTAAGTGGCTGACTGCATATTTTTCGTACGGTTTTTTACTCTCTGTTAGACCGGAAAGTGTAAAGGAGGTTTCGACAATGTTCCAAAATAGGTCCCTAACCGCGGTAACTATCGGTGAGTTTTGTAACGGATCAGAGATCTGTTTAACAATGGGTAGTGAAAATGAGGTTTTTTGGGATTGGGACAAAAGAGCTTATACAGGATTTACAAAACCATGATGACCAAAGATCCAACATGGGGATGCTCAAGTTTTTTCTATATACCGAATGAGGATGCATCTATTATTTGTGAAGCAATCTTATGTCTAGATAAAGCTCCTAACAATCCTCTATTTGTTGGTGGGTCGGGTATGGTGCTTTTAGAGGCTATGAATACTTTACCAAACAGCAGTAGCGCGGTATATGTGGATATTTCATCAAATCAGGTTGAGTATTTTAGATCTCTTTTAAGCGGTATAGAAAAGTGCTGTACTTCAAGAGAGTTTCAAGATTGGTTTGTAAATGGAGTATACCCTAAGCTTCGGGACCATTACATAAGATATAAGAGTCAAATGTATCAGCATGGTCAGGTACTCTCCGCCCTTGAAAACCTATTTAGGATCTCATTTCTCTTTAGTGATATGGAATTCCAAAAGGTTAAGGACACCATTAATCGTATTAAAATTTGTAGGTCCGATATTATCACTTATTTGAATGAAAACAGGCGATACGATTTTGTTTACTTAAGCAATGTTGCGGATTATATGGAACCTAAATATTGTGAGGAAATGTTTCATGATTGTGCCCGTAATTGTGTTCCTGTCTATCTTCTTATGACGGATGCCTGTAATCAAAAAGGATTAATAAAAAAGGCCTGGGAAAAGGCCGGGTATCACGTTCACCAAAATAGCAGGCTATTATCGGAACAAAACCGTGGGTTGGGTTCCTGGAACTTAAAAAAGGAGTGGAATAGGAGAGGGGATGTATATCTTCTCAACCTTTGAATACGATAACCGTCTTTTTTAATTCCCCGCAACAACAAAGTAGGCGCTATACGCCTTTCTATCAAGTTGCTCCATATCTTTAAATCCCGGAAGATAGGTACGGTATTTTCGCTGCAGTTCTCTTTCAGAAAAGAGCATCCTCTGAATGGGCAGGACGTATCTGAGACGATCTCTATTCATGATATGACTCTTAAGGAGTCTTCTGCGCATTCTGTTTACTAACTTTTCGCTCAATGGCATGACTGCTTCCTCATATCGATCATAGGAATCATTTAATGATCTATCAATTGAGTTGGGGTATACCCCTTTTCAATTGCTCTTTGATAGAGTGGGGTACCTTCATACAGCTTAACCATATTCAGGTAGGGAAAATGTACCCTTGGCATCTCATGTAATGTACGAATAGTCTGCTCTGCTTCCTCTTCAGTCTCATCAGGAAATCCCATCATCAGAAAGAGGCCAACAGTGACATCTTTGCTTGTGGTATAGTTAACGGCATCTATCAATTTCGGGATAGATAGTCTCTTATTGATAGATGCCTGTACTCTTTCGGACCCGGTTTCTAATGCGTAATTGACCTCTACCATACCCGCTTTGGTTAAGAGATCAATCAGTGATGGGGAGATGATATCACCCCGTAATCCATTTGGAAAAAAGAGTCTCACGTTAATTGATTCATTAACAATCATGGTAAGAAACCTTTCAGCACTCTTTACGTGTAGGTTAAAGAGATCGTCCGCAAAGACAAAATCGCGTATGTCATGTTTATAGTAGAGATCAAGAAGTTCTGCCATGACGAGCTCGGGAGGTCTGACACGAAATCTCTTTTTCATGATATCATGGCAATATGAGCACGAGTAGGGGCAACCACGCGAGAACTGTATGAGGGCCCGTTTCTGGGACGAAATAGAGAAGCCGGACAAACCCTGAAAACGATTCAGGTCTACAGCATCGTAATCAGGTATGGGAAGCTGTGCAAGATCATCAATTAATGGACGTTCCGCATTACGCTGCGGTCTGCCATCCCGTAAAACACACAATCCTGCGAGCTCTCTCCAGCTATTTGATTCCTCTAAAAGATGCTCAAGAATTGCTTCAAAAGTGAGCTCCCCCTCTCCGATTACTGCAGCGTCTATATGAGGATCGAGAACCACTTTTTCCGGTGATGAACTTGCATAGGGGCCACCGGCGATTATGAATGCATTGGTTGTTCCCCTGGCTATTTGTGCCGCCCTATGTAACTGATTGTTTGAAATAGTTAAACAACGCAGACCAATAACATCGGGACCAACACTTTTGATAATAGTTTCATACTCCGCAAATGATTGAAAGTCTATCTTTGCCTGAAGAATGCTTATATCTATTGAGGTACCAAATCGACGTTTTTGCCACGCCGAGAGGGCCATGAGACTTAAAGGGGGTTCAATAACATTCCACAAAATACCACTGTCTAAAATGGGAGAGAAGTCTATTAAGAAAATTTTAAGAGGTTTCATACTTTTTGCTGACTCAGTAATAAGGATCAGAAAGATTGTTTACTTAAGATAGTGATAACGAAATAGAGTGTTTATTAACGCAATAGCTATGCCAAGTATCTTGATGGTTAATTTAAGGAGTTACCTTCATTATGTGGCACTAAAAAAACGATTTATCGTGTAATTGTAACGTAAAGTTGGGTCGAACTGACTCTTATTCTCCTGAGGAATAACTAGGTAATATCTTAAGACCTTAATTTTTAATAATTTCTCATTTTATTTTCATTTTGGCTTACAGTTTGCCTTTAACACTTACTGTTGCTTTTATTTTTTTATTTATATATTATATTGATAGCTTATGAGAAGGGGGTTTTTGTGAAAATTCAAGAAGCGGAAAGAGTTGATGCAACGCTCTTAAAAATTGAATCTGCTATAAACGAATTAAGCTGTATAGATATCGGTAGCCTTAATAGTGTGTCCATAAGTACAACGTGTTCTAAAATATTGGCCTTTTCAGAACGGTTAAACAACCTTGCATATAGAAACCTCTACTTATTAGAGGCCGCCAATGATGCGACACCATCTTATTTGTCACTATTGAACGGGGTTACCAGTAAAGAGGGGAGATAGACCATGGAAAGTACTCTGTTAAACGTTAATTTAGCCACTCTGAAATTGGATCTTCTTTGCAAAGGAGTTCGTATGGATGAATCGGCAAAGCGACGTCTTCTGCCACCTTACCGGTATAAACGTGCTTCACTTTCGGAAGGGAGAAGTTTTAAAATAGGATTTAACGGCAGAACAACATTTGTAAATCTCGCAGTGTATGAAAAGTTCGTCAAAGATTCTCCCTACTTTTATGACCATGTTAATAAATTGCTATTAGAAGAGGGTCATGAGATTACAAATATGGAGATGGTCCCTGACCCCGATTGGTATCTTGAGAAACTTGATAACGGAATACTACTTGGCTCATATATTCAGCTTCACGGTTCAAATGTGCTTGCAACCTCATTAAGTAACTATTGTGTTTTTAAAGATGATTCTGAGGGGTGTAAATTCTGCGGGTTAACGCTCGATAGAGATAACATAAAGAAGGATCCCTCTATTTTGGCAAAAGTATTACAAACAATAGAAAAAAGACACCCAGGACAATACACAGAATTAAACATTAACTCCGGGACCTTGCGCTCCAATGATATGGGTGCTCGTATGTATGAGTCTGTTATCAAGGAACTGAGGAGGGTTTCCACTATCCCATTATCTGCACAAATTGCTCCGATGAAGGATTTTACCTGGATTGATAGGCTGAGAGATGCCGGTTTAAATAGTTTAAGCTTCAATTTAGAGATTTGGGATGATGCAGTGCGAAATAAGATAATGCCTGGTAAAGGGAAAATCCAGAAATCCCAATATCTTGATTGCCTAGAGTATGCGAGCAGGGTCTTTGGATCGTCAAATGTTTCGTCCTGGCTGATTGCGGGTCTTGAGTCGTATGAATCTACATTGATTGCAGCAGAGGAGGTTGCCCGTAGAGGTGCTATCCCCTTTGTGACTGCATTTCGTCCTATTCAAGGCTCACTAATGGAAGATCTGAATCCTCCTGATGTAGATACCCTATTGTTGATTTATGAAAATGTGAAAGGGATTTTAGAACAGTACGGTTTAAACCCAAAAGATGGAGATAGTGGTTGTGCTAAATGTAATTGCTGCTCAGCGTCCGGCGAAGTACTCAAATATGGTATACTCACCTGATAATGGTTTTCGGATAAAATCCGGTAAAAAATTGAGCGAGTATAACTGCAACCAAGATTTGGTTTCCAGTAAAACCGAAAACCAAATCGGTTTTAGTATATCTGAATCAAAGAGATCAGGACTGCTATGGGAAAATATGATCTCAAAGAGGACATACCGTCTGGATACGCCAGATTATCTGATAAGAGAGAAAATGAAGATGTTTCGGGAGTGGAAAATAGAAAATGTCCTAGATATTGGGTGCGGATTAGGGAGGCATGTGCATCTGTTTGCGAAATATGGATATCAGGTGCTAGGATTGGATGTTGCGTTGAGTGCTTTAAGGAACACCAGGCAATCAACGATTTCAAATTCACCTGTACAGCTTGCAAATGGAGATGTTTCCACCTTACCAATAAAATCCGGTAGCTTTAGTCTTGCTTTAGCCTGGCGTATGTTGCATTTAAACAGGAGAAAACAGATTGAAATTTCACTCAGAGAAATAGAGAGAGTATTACGGCCAAACGGTATAGTAATGTGTTCGGTACGGTCAACAATTAACAGCCTCTATTATCAAGCGAAAGATAGCGGTCATGAGGTAGAACAAAATACGTTTGTTATGAAGTCTGAAAATATTCATGGACTTACCTACCATTTCTTTTCCTTGGACGAGGTGAATCAACTGTTTTCAAAATATTTTAATATTATTAGCATTGAGGAACAAGAACTTGAACATACCTGCTATACAGAATCAGTTGATACCCATCGTAACATGTTCTGGATAATGGTATGCCGAAAAAGATAATTTTGATACAAATATTTATGTCGGTTTTTGAATACCTAAGGCTTTCATCCTAGATGCGAGTGTTGTCGGTTTTGTTTCGAGAATCTCTGCCGCACCGCCATCCCCTGCAACCCTCCACTTGGTTTTATTAAGCGCTGCAATAATATTCTCCTTTTCCAACTTTTTTAGTCCAGGATATGTTATTATCTGATCAGCTAGCCCGTCATCATTAAAATTCTGAATCGTTTGTGAAGGGTTTAAAGACGCACTTTCTGCCAAATCCAACTGCAGCTCGTTTCCCCCAGACAGTATAACACCACGCTCAATTATGTTTTGTAGTTCCCTAATGTTTCCGGGCCAATGATAATTTTGAAGTTGAAGAACATGCTTCTTTTTCAATTGTAATTGTGAAATACCTAAACGCCTGCAGCTTTGATCTAAAAAATGTTCTGCTAAAAGCGGTATGTCCTCTTTCCTGCGACGAAGAGGTGCTATCTCCAAGGGAAAGACATTTAAACGAAAGTAGAGGTCCTCGCGAAACTTTTTTGATTCTACATCCTTTTTAAGGTTTCGGTTAGTTGCAGCGACAATGCGCACGTTTACCTTGCAAGTCTTTTCATCTCCAATCCTTTCATACTCACCCTCTTGTAATACCCGTAATAATTTACTCTGCATTTCAAGGGGAATCTCCCCTACCTCATCAAGGAGTAGTGTACCCCCATCTGCTAGTTGAAACCTTCCGGTTCTATCTTTAACTGCACCGGTAAAGGCACCTTTAACGTGCCCAAAGAATTCACTTTCAAATAGCTCTCGAGGAATAGAGGCACAGTTAACTTTGATAAGAGGGTGTTTATTACGTTTACTTCTCTGATGAATTGATAACGCTATTAGCTCTTTCCCTGTTCCTGATTCTCCGTGTATCAAAACTGTAGCATCAGTTGGTGCAACCAGTTCAATTTGCTGAAAAACATTGTGGAGGGCGGTACTTTGACCAACTATTTTATCAAATGAGTACGTATCCCTCACCTCGTCACGAAGATACTCGTTTTCCAACTCCAACTGCTGATGCAACTGCTCTATCTTTTCAAATGCCCTTGCATTTGATATCGCTGCTGCAGCATTATCTGCAAAAATTCTTAGCATTTTCAAGTGAGATTCATTCAAAACGGATCGACTAAAAATAGCTAACACACCGAGTATCTCTTTTCTGAATATCAGAGGTTGTCCTGCAAAACTGGTTACTTTTTCCCTTATTGCCCAGTCAGGGTCACGCAACCATTCAGAATTTCTATCCAATTCGTTATACAATAAAGGTTTTCCTGAATTTGCTATAAATCCTACTTTTCCTAAGGAAGCAAGGGAAGAAGATTCCGTCGTACCAATGGGAAAACGGCGGTAATTGCCATCAATAGAGATTGATCGTTTTTCTCTGTTTTGTATGGAACGTCCGTCACTGGCTACAAGGTGTAAACACTGAGTCTGGTCAAAGCAAGATTCACGTTTCGGACAATTATTGCAAATATCACCTGCTTCGAGTAACCATATTCGTGCAAGTACAATATTTGGATCGTCTGCAAGTCCTTTGACTATTTTGCTAAAAACAACTTTAACTGACTGCTCATTAGCTACAGATAGAGCGATGGACTGGAGAAATTCTATGTTCATAGATGAGAAGTTAGTTGTTGATAATTATTACAAACTTAAGAAAGACAAGCTCTTAGAAATTAATATCGTGTATATGCAATATTATAACATATGGTTTAACGATATATGAAAAGGAAAAGTTAACTTAACGAGATTTAGAGAGTAATCAAAATTAGAGACGAAGACACCATGGAAAAAACAAAAATCATTTTGACTGGTAGCGAATACCGTAAACGTAGTGATAAAAGGGTAACTCCTTTAGTGCCAAGAAAAGGTAACTGATAGTGAAAGACAAAAACCTGAGTTTTTGTGGTAAAGAGTCATGGTAGCAGCTGTCTATTGGCGATTGGCATTTAGATAGCGTGAACGCAAAACTCGCTTTCTGTGTCGAACTTGGGAATCTGTCATTTTGGTGTTAAGGAAAAATTATGGATGGTTGACTGTTATTCCGTTGACAAAATCCTTCATTAATACACATGCGTTGTACTGCTAATTTGGTAAGCAGGATTTTCAGTACCTCATTATAACTCAATCAGTTTCCGTTTTATTCTATTTTAATTGTTGTAATGTAGACTTTTGTTATATTTTTGTGATAGTGCTTTTTACTTTGTTTTTTGCTGGCTGATGATTCCCCTGCAGTTCCTTCGATTCCAAAGATCTCTATATATCGTGAATATAATCCGATAACTCGTTGTTTTTCAAAAAATCGCAGATATAATTCTTCTCCTTAAAAGTTCTAAAGTATAAATATAATAAACGTTATATTAGACTTTCTTGCATTGGCACACTGTTTGTGAGGTTGTATCTTGGATTGATAAAAGGTAGAGTTTAAATCGATATTATTTCCAGCTTCCTCGTAAAGAGGCTTTTATTGTGATAGAAACCGGAAACAGGTATCTCTTTTTAGAGAGAGTCACTCTTTGAGAATTTCAACAGAAGTTTGTGTCACAGCTATTCTATAATTTTTCTGTAAGAATGGAAAGGAGGGTAGTGAAACAGTAATAATGTGTTTTGTATTACAGCCTACCCTCATATCAGGTACAAGCTTGCAGTGCATGATATAACAACTCTAACAAGAGAAGCAAACCGCCCTATACCAACCAAGAAATTTACAAGTCGCCGGTCACGACCCTGAATAGACCAACAGCCTTATGATATTCGATCAATGCGTTAATAAGTTTTACGTTTGACTCAGCTGCCGAACGTTCTCGTCGATTTACGAGAAATAGTGTACTGTCACCATTTGCAAATTTTATCCTTTCTCCCTCCTCCATCTGTTGTGCAAGCTCTAGTTCAAGTTTTTCTGCCTGAAAACGGTAATAACTGGTGTTAATCAAAGAAACGGCATCTTCAACCTGTAAGAGAATTTTCTGAAGTAATAGACGATTGAGTGTTTCTAGCTTTTGTACCGTCAATTCTGCCTGTTGAATTTTCCCTCTTCCAGTTCGCTGAAACAAGGGGAGGGAAAACTCTATTCCTGCTTCTGTAACCGGCCCGTTAATACTGTTATGCCCTGTTTCAACACCTGCTGTAAAAAAAACGTCGATCTGTGGCAGAAGACTGTTCCGAGCAAGCCTCAAACTCACCCCGCCCATCTGCTTGGATAAATTGAGAATGGAAAGTTCTGGGCGGTTTGCCTGAGCAGCCAATTTACCTGCTTCCTGTCGATCTTTAGTAAAGAGCACTACGTCAGGAATCTCTTCAATCACTTGATTTTCAACAGGCAATGGATTGATACGACCTTCAGAATCCCACAGGAACAGTGCCAGCTTGTAAGTAGAAGCTTGGAAGTCGCGTTGTGCTCCGTAAAATCTTTCAATACGTTTTTGTACCTCTTGTCTGGCTTCAACAAGATTAATCGGTGCAAGATCTCCGGCATCTATCCGTTCCTTAACGGCATCAATCCTGAATTCCGCCAGTTTGAGAAGTTTCTCTGCAACCTCAACTTTTTTTTTGGCAGCGACCCAATTCCAGTATTGGTTGAGAGCGTTTAAAAGAAGTTTCAGCTCACTTTGTCTATAGGTCTTTGCGGCTAACTGTTCGCCAAAAATAGCACTTTTTTCATCAGCAGATTTTTGGTTAATGCCGGAGCCGCGAAATAGTGGGATACTAATTTTAGAAAAATATTCTCCACTTTCTCCGGTTGGGGAAACGGGAGTTTTTATATCATTCACTGCAAGCTTTCCTCCAACGGAGACTTTGACACCAAACCGGGTCAAAAAATCAATTGTGGATTCAGATATGAATGCTTCCTGAGCATCGCCAATATCGGCAGAGCTGTTATACCGGTTGATGCCGGCAATCATTTTAATACGAGGGTCAAATGCCCCCTGTTTTTCCAATCGTTTTGCCGTTGCCATCCGCCTGTCAAGTTCAGCAATGTCCAGTGTAGGGTGGAACTGCTTTACTTGTCTCAGGAAATTGTCTAATGTTAAAATTTGCCTTTGCACAACACCAATCTCCGCTTGTGCAGATGGTACATCCTTCACATATACAAATAGTATGATAACCAAAAATGAGGTAAATACATTTTTCATTTCTTCTTTCTCACTGGTAGTTTTAATAAGTTTTCCTGTTCCTTTCTTAATACCGGTGGGAAGGCGTTAAACTGTCTCCACAATTCAAATCCTAACGAAACTGTATCGAGCATAATCCAGCCTTTTGCCTGTGCCCCCTGACGTAGATAGGGGTATTGCGGCCACGGAACATCTTTGCCGGAGTTTATTAGTTCCCAATCAGGTTTGACCATAACACGATAACGGTTTCCTTCAATAGCAACCGAATCGATGAAGGCAACTCGACCGGCGAAAGTTCCAATCGCAATCGATGGCCAGCCGGAAAACTGCATAGCAGGCCACCCTGAAAATTGAAGCCTAACTGGTCTTCCCACAGAGACCAATGGCGCGTTAAGGTCTGAAACGTAAAGTTCAACAGCCTGATCATGGCTCGTCGGGAAAATCATAGCCAGCTTTTCCCCTGCTTTGACAGCTACTCCCTTTCCGAGTTTGAATATGCGAACAACCGTGCCGTCAACTGGAGATCGAACCTTTCGTTGCTCAAGGCGATTTTCTAAACTGGCTATATCTATATCAAGCTTTAGAAGCTCTCCCTGGACGTTTGCAAAGGTTTCCTCGGATTTTGCCCTCTTGGTAAGAGCCTCCTGTATCTTTGCATTTATCTCAGCCTCGGCCTTTATTTTTTCATATCGTGCAACTTGAGTTTCACGATCGGCAATTTCTACTGCAGCCTGTGCATTTACAAAATCCAGCTCTGCAAGCTCCTTATCTCTACTTGACTTGAGACCTTTTGCAAAAAGATCGAGACGGCGATCAAGGTTTAACTTTGCAGTTAAAAGTTTTTGTCTTGTCGCCTCTAAACCTTCAACGGCTTGCTGAACCTTCAGTTCCACCGATGGAATAATTGAGTTTGCCACTTGGTTTAACAATTTAATCTGTTTTTTCATTGCTGTTAGACCGGTCTCAATAGCCCTTTTTTCATCTTTAACTGCATTACGCTGCTCTTTCAAGCGGTTGATTTGTTCTTTATCCAAAAAACGTGGATTGAGTTCTGTAATCTCTATAAGCAAGTCTCCTTTTTTCACCCAGTCTCCTTCCATGATATGCCATTCCTGTAATAGGCCATCAATTTGAGCACTTACATGTTGTGGACGGTTCATTGGAGAGAAGATTGACACCATTCCTATGCCGTGAACTGATTGCTGCCATGGGACAAAAACCAGGCATGTGATAACCGTTAACAACATAACGACAAGGATAACGGCAAGAATCACTGCCGAACGGTGGGTCTCAACCAATCGGAATGAAAGAGTCCCTGAATTGCCCGCATCCTTACCGACTGAGAATAATTTTCTCCTACCTATAAATTTCATTTCTTTATCTCTGAACGTGTTTGTCCAAAATCTGTTTTTTTCAGTTCAGGAAATAGCGTTGAAAATATGCTTGATGAACTGTCTGTCAATTTACCTGGAGACCCGGACTCAACTATCTGTCCATTTTGTAGGACATGCACGATATCAGTCTTAAAAACAACTTCTGCGTCTTCAGTAATATTCAACACAGTCCATTGCAGATTTTCACTTAACAGGTTATCCAGAATTTTTATCTTGGTTTTATCATCCGTACCGATAAACGCATCATCCAGGATTAATAATTGCGGTTTTTCCAGTATCTCACGGGCAATAAGTATACGGAGCCTCTGGCCCATGGAAATGTTTAAACCTTCGCTAATAATGTGAGTTTGAAGACCTTTAGACAGCACGGCTAAGTCCCTGTCAAGTTCAACAAACTGTATGGCCCATTCAACATCATGTTTCGGGATATATTCACGTCCAAGGATGATATTTTCTTCTATCGTGCCGTAAAATAACTGGTTTGACCCCGATACTAATGCAATGTTTCTTCTGTGGCGATTTAGATCTATCTTTTGTATATCAGTTTTATTGATATCAATCAGGCCACGTCCGGTTTCGTATAAACCGCAAATGAGATAAGCCAGTGTCGTTTTTCCGCAGCCGCTCTCCCCTACCAGACTGACTTTTTCTCCGGAATAAATTTTCAGATCCAATTCAGAAATAATAGGGTGATTCGGATGATATGAAAAATGCACCTTTCGGCAAACTACTTCCATTCCTCCTGTATATCTGGCATAAATATTTCCATGGTCACTCTCACACGGCACATCCATTATCGTCTCAACTTTATGAAGAGCGGTTAGTAAGTCGTAAAAATCGTCGATCTTGCTTATTATTTTATCCAGAGCAGATAGCATGATCAGTATCACCAGTTCTGCAGCAACTAATTGGCCCAGTGTAAGTTGCCGATTAATTACCAGCCAACCCCCGATCGCAAAAATACCGGTAGTGGCAATTGCCTGATTCATATAACCGGTAAATATCTGCCTCAATATGATAGAAAAGTGCTCCCTCCTTCCATTGATATAATCAATGACTTTGTTATCGAGACATTTGATTAAAAAAGAGTAACTTCCGTTCATCTTAAAGCTGGTATTGCAGCGAGCCATCTCTTCAAGCCAATGAGCAACACGGTACTTCTCTGTTGATTCGTTGATACTTGTCCGCACCCCACCTTTGCCAAGAGCACCGATAGCAAATATGACAAAAAGAAAAAACAGGTCAAAGCCCAAAAAATACGGACTATAGATTCCAATTAAAAACATTCCAATAAGTATCTGTAAAATCGACGCCGGCCAGCTGACCAGGATAGTCGCCCATGTCTTTTGTATTGTCATTGTGTCAAAGAAGCGGTTAACAAGTTCAGGTCCATACTGCTCTTCCAGAACACTGATTCTGATTCGGGACATCTGCCTGGCGAGACGAAAAGCAATCTTGACAAAAATGCGTCTTTGTAAAGTTTCGATAAGTATAAGCCTTAGCATGTTTAACGCAGCGACAAACAATAGGCCAATGAATACCAGCACACAAAGGACTACTAACTGCCGTAAAAATACTCCCGAGGCAGCAGCAATAGTATTCACAAGTACTTGCGCGCCAACAGGAATCGCAAGTGAAAAGAGGCCAGAAAAGATTGTGTAGACAAGCAATACAACTAAATCTTTTCGCTCTTCCTTGATCACCTCTACGAAACGTTTAAAGGGAGACAATATCATTGAAATGTAGCTTTCGCATTAATCGGAAGGACTGGATCATTGAAAAAGAATAAACATGAGAGTGCTTTACTTTGATTTGATTAACTTATAACAGTTTAAATATATTCGTAGTTTCAAATCCATAATCCTTATACCTTGATTCCGGATTTTGGTATTGACGTGAAAACAGTGTAAATATGCTTGAATTCATCTCTCGTACAGTGAAATAATTGCACTTACAATTGTCGCATTATGTAATCACATAAGGAAATTATCCGAGTATTATGAAAGCGATCTCCTCTCTTCTAATTACGTTTCTTAATGAATTATCTTTTTTAGGGATATAATCATTGTTGTATTGGATATTAAGACAGATATTGACTGCCTCTTAAACAGACTCTCACACTTAATGAGCCACTGCTTAACGTTCCCTCAACCGGTTATTGTTGTTACCTATAAATAGAAAAAGCCAACGCTACCACTTGCCATCTCTTTACGAGGACAATTTGGTAGGCATTGGCTAATTCTTCAACGGCCCCTTGTACTCAAGGAGCCCTTGCTCAATCATCCCTCACCGGTTAATATTGTTACATGCAAATGAAAAAACCAATACTACTCCTGCCTCTTCTGAGAAAAATTTGAGAAATGGTATCGGCTTATTTTGTAACGATCTTTTGCTCATTAAAGAATTCTTACGAAATCTACCTCAACTTTAGAAAAATCTAGTGTAAATAGAATAGATGTTTAATATCCTTTTCAATAGTAAATCAAAAAAAAATGTTGTCAAGTTAAAATTGAAATGTCCGATTATTCGTTTTACTTGATAAATCTTTAACTCCGATTCGACCGTCTGACCCCGTTTACTATATAGCTGTTTCCCACGCTTTGTTAATAACTTCCGTTCCACCCGTCCGAACGGATTCATCCGGGCGGGTTCGATCTCTCTTCGACAAACCCTCCGGTATACGTCCCCGTTGTGCTCTTTGTTCTCGCAGAGCCTTTCGTTGTTTCCAATCTTTTTTTGTCGCTACAAACAGCTCCAGTTCACCTGGGAATCCTTTCTCCGTATTTCCTTCACTCCAATATCCCGCATCTGCCAATCCTACCCGAAGCCTTCTCTCTATCCCTATGCCCCTTACATTCTCTTTCTCCTTATTGAGCATTGGATGGAGTTTGTTTACGTCATTTTCTTCTTGAGTTAACTCTGCAGCGACTATTATCTGCTCACCGGTTACTATCGCTTGTGCGTTATATCCTTGCACATATCCAGCTTGCGTCTTCATTATGCGGCTTTCAGGGTCTGTAATATTTCCCTTTGCCTCCTTATTCTTCACCTCTTCGGGTAGCTTTGGTTTTCTACCTCGTTTCTTTCTTCCTTGTTCAGAGTCCTTTTTCTGCCGCATCTCTATCTTTTCTTGTTGTTTCTTGGCTAATTTAGTAGCTCGCAATTCCAGACGCTCTTTACACTCTTGTAATCTCTTGAGCCTGCTCCTTCAGCCTTTCATCTCTTTGGGTAATTCATCTCCATGGCTCCTCTTCCATAGAGCTTATCTTCCACTTTGTCTGTTTCTGATGCTTCCTTGAGTATCTTTTTTACCTTTCCCTCTCTATACTTCTCTGATCGATTCGATGACAATGATGCATTTGCTTCTATCTTTGTTCCATCAAGGGCCACTACTCCAACCTTCAACATTTTTGCCTCAGCACACAGCTTCAATACTTCCGTAAATAAACCCTCAAGCGCTTTCTCGTTCTCTTGTCGAAGTCTCGATATCGTGCAATGATCCGGTTTCTAATTCGCCGTTATTATTCTAAAGCCTATATCTCGTTCGCAAAGACTCTCTACTCGACAACTTGACCTCTCTCCTATACTGTACGCATATACCAACAAACTGACCATAACCTTTGGATTAAAGGCTGCTCTACCCCATCCATTTCTACGATACTTCTTGTAAAACTCTTTTAGGTTTAACTGCTCTACTGCGTCAAGTATGAACCAGGCTAAATCCCCTTCCGGTAACCAATCCATGAGGCTCGGTGGAATTAAATACTGCTGTTCCCTATTACACTCAATAAAATTATAACCCATAGCTTTTCCCCCTTTCTTTAAGATGCGTTCAGTATATCATTCCTCTTATATACTTTCATCTCTTTGGTGGAAAAAATAGGGTTTGTGCAACAGGCTCAATACCTCATTTATTTCTTGCTAGCAAAGTCTGAACTAATACAACTTGCAGAAAAAAGTCACTTGCCATTATCAAGGGTATGTCTTTTACCCGACGAGAAAACCTTTCTCGTGCGCTTCTCTCGTCTAATAACATATCAAGAAAACTGAGCTCATCGATGACAATAAGATCGGGTCTATTTTCCTCAAGTTTAGACAAAGCCCCATTACTATCATAGGCGTTGATAACTTCATAATCTCTTTCGTCTAACATCTCTTGATAAAAGTCGTGAAAGGTCTGTTCGCCGTCTACTATCATGACAGTTTTCATCTTTTCTTCCTCCTTGAATACTATTTCACTTTTAAATATAGGAATCGGTAACCAAAATAGTGAAAAAAGATAAAAATGGATTCTGGTAAGTGAAA
This sequence comes from Candidatus Scalinduaceae bacterium, assembly GCA_965222815.1. Lineage (GTDB taxonomy): Bacteria > Planctomycetota > Brocadiia > Brocadiales > Scalinduaceae > SCAELEC01. The sequence goes on along the minus strand of CBDCUS010000013.1, from coordinate 1,223,817 downwards.
GGTTCTACTTCCTCTAACACTATTCATTCTCTGCTACACTTAGAATCTCCTATTGAAAATTCCAATGGAGATAATTACCAGGGAGACACGTAGACCTGAAACCTTTGTATCTCCCTGGTGCATAGGTGTCTATTGGTCTGAAATTAAACTTGTAGTTTCGTTGTTGACACCTCTACTCTTTTGAGGTTTATCTCTCTTTACCACCAGACAGGTGTCCAGATAGATCTTGCTATTTTCGTCTTTACTGTATCTGGACTTAATAACATCTCCGATCTTAACATCGGCAATCCCTATCTCCTGGTTTTTGTTGAAATTTACCGGATGGAAAACCCTTTCCAGTGGTAACGAAATAACCCCTCTGAAAAATTCTGTGTGTTCACAGATGAGAACTTCTCCTTCTGTCCCTTTGACCTTTAACGCCTTTTTGTCATGATCTATTGAAATTATTTCGCCCTCGATTAAGGCATAGTTATAATACTTTGGATCAAATCCCCAGTCACCTTTGTTTCCGTTTGCGGCGAAAATAGCTGTTGTCACACATGACAGAAGAAACATTACCATTAATCGTGTGGTCAGATTCTTCATCACAATTCCTCCTAAGAAAATTAAGTTTTTTAAAATTAAATAGTGTTACAGAATTTTGAAAATCTCGTAAATTTATTAGCAAATTATTAACCCCTTTCTCAATAATTTAGAAATATAAAGAGGTGTTAGATAAATCTTTCCTCACTCCGTACTATAAGAGAACAAACTGTGTACCAAAACTGTTGAAATTGTTTTAACCTTAATTGTTTAAGTATGATATGGTTTTTTATTAAAAGGTTAAATGGCTTATATATTTATAATAATTAACAAATTATAGTAAAAATTTACGAATTATGGGAGATGTTGTGTTGGGGGAAAAGAGGTTTTTTAGGTAAAAAATAATATCAATTAACTATTATTTTCCGTTTTATGGGAACAATCTAGAGGCAGTGAATTTTATAGATTTTTCATCCGATAGAGATTGTTTTTATAAAAGTTTATCTCCGGAGGATCCTAAAGTGGGGCAAGACGATAATGAAATATAGAACAAGCTGGTAAGTGATAAAAAATTGAACAATTCTAATTAGGAGACAGCGGGTGTTTCTTTATGGATAAAGGAAGGAGTAAAGATGTACAATATAGGGTAATGAACAGAGTTTTTCAGGGGTTCTAATTCTTATTTGGTAAGATGAGGCATAAAAAAGTCTTTGTTTGGATCAACCACTTACGAAACCATATTTTTTTAAAAAGATAAGAATGAAAAATTTCAATTTAAAACAGACGATAGCTTTTGGATTAATACTGTTTTGCAGTTTTATTTTCACACCGGGATTTAGAATCATTCGCAAAAAGCTCACGCAGATCAAACGGTCACTTTTGAGTGGGAACCTAACAAGGAGAAGGATCTTGCCGGATACAGGCTCTACAGATCAGACAAACCAGGTGCATACGTTTACGGAAAAGATAAAGCTCTTGCGACTGTCAATGCAGGTACTTATACAGTGACGGTAGACAGGGTGAAGCCTGGGTATTTTGTCCCTTACGGCATTTGATAAACATGGCAATGAGTCAGGGCCATCAATTGAGCTCGAATCAATATCTCTGATTCAACCCAAAGGGATAACGATTAAAGTTATTCTCAAAATCTTTCATTTGGATCTGGAATAGAAATGATAATCTTAGATCAAAAGAAATCATTCTCCTCGTTTATTGGGGGTGAACCGTGACAAATGTTGTGAAGCCAACTGAATGGGCGTTTCATCCATTCTCGGTCGGTTTAAACAGTATCCTGGTTATTATGTTTGTGGCAAGTTTATTAAATAACCCTTGATTCTTTCAACCTCTTCTAACGTTATGAACTTTCTGGTCGCCTTGGTATCGTGTGTGTAGTCTATAAATCCTGTCCACTCTTCAGGAGAATATTCGTTAGCCTCAGGTAGCTCATGGCACAGAGTACATTTGCTCTGGAAAAGATTTTGGCTGGCCAAGTCCACTTCTATTTTGTGTAAATCGTTTTTTTGTAAACTTTTTGTTACCGTTGTCGAGCAGCCAGAAATGATTTGCTGAATAAGAAATAGAAATACTATTAAAATTGAGTAAATCTTACTACACGACTTCATAACTGATTCACCTTTCTTTTGTTATCAATAGTCATTAAAATGATAAATAGAGAATAGTTTGGATAGTATTTTGGCTGATATAATACTATTGCGACAACAAATTTGTGACGGGTATAAAAATTTCCTTAACTTTTAGGACTTAAACTGGGCACTACATACTACCTGCTACATCATCCTGTGTTACGCAAAAATACATAGATTTACATTCTGCGAGGAGAAGGTGGGTTCTTTTATTCAGAATGAAATCTTAATGCTCACGATGAGAAACAGGCAGTATGTAGAGTTTTTGATATACTCATCTGATTATGGTTTTCGGATAAAATCCGGAATAAAATTGAGCGAGTAAAGTCCTCGGTGTCTTTTGTGCGGGGATAACTGTAACCAAGATTTGGTTTTCACTAACACCGAAAACCAAATCAGTTTTAGAATATTCATAATGTTGTCAATTTTTTCATCTCAAACTCAAGATAAAAATCAAGGAAATGAGAAAAACGGTCATAGTACTTGGATTTAATTGTTTGCTATCCTATTTTTTCTTTGATCTCTTCAATTAAGTTTTCTCTTGTTACAAATCTATTAAGGAAAATTACATCTGGATCAAAGTGCCTTAGGTTATTGTAAGTCGACGTGCGTCCTTTACTGACTATAATGAATGGTATATCAGCATATTCAGGCATGCTTTTAGTGAATAAAAAAAATGTTTCTCCAGTTACTATTTTCAAAAACATATCGAGAATAATCAAATCTGGTTTATTCTTTTCCAAAAAAGCAAGCGCTTGCAGTCCACTATGTGCATGAATGGTTTCGTAATCACTGTTTTCTAACATTGCAGCATAGAGATTGTACCACCTATCATCCTCATTTATTATCATGATAGATTTTTTCATCTTTTTTCTCGCTTCCATTTCTGAGGTATTCTTATGGCTCAATTGTTTCTCACTGTTTTGTTGTTAATATAAAACATGGGGGTATTACTTTTCTTTTCTCTAATATTTTGATTAACTAGGGTGGCTCTTATCTTTATCAAAATCCCAGCTATTCAGTACTTCGAGTAACATAGGTTTGGAAGATGATTTAAGTATGCTTCCCGATGAAAGGACAAATGAGTGTTTGATTTCTACAAAGTCCCCAAATTCCTCTAAAATGTTTCTGAAATATGAGTCATATTCCTTTATGTTCCTGAAGGCATAAATTATTATATGAGTTATGTCTGTTTCTGGTATTGAATAAGATCTGATTGCATTTGTCGGCTTTATGACTTTATCTAGCTCTCCATTCTTGAACTTCTTAAAAACACTGGGTAGGATCTTTACCAAAGCGATTGCATGTATGTTTATGCCCAATTTCTCATAATCGAGACTTAACTCTTGGTTTTTTATAAAGCCTTTTTCAGTAAGTTGTTTTCTTATTTTGCCGACACCCTGCGATGTTATTTCAAGATTGTCTGCTACGTCTTGATTTGTTCTTGATGGATTTTCTACCAGCATTTTAAGAACAAGTCCTTCATTTTTGGAAAGTTTCACTATGAAACTCCTTGCTTGCTAAATGTTTCATAATATGGTTTTTTGAAACAAATCATAAATATTGCTTTAAAATAGCAACAGAATCTGTAAATGTCAAGGGTATTCATATGTTCAACTCTAAGAATTAGTAGAGAAGATAAAGAAAGTACCAAAAATTAAGACCGAAGTACTGATCTATGATTGATTTATTTTATGGACAAGTAACCAGTGCTTTTGTAATATTTAAGATGATAATATTATTATGGGCTAAAAATTAAATGTATGGCAATTTCAATATTGTTTTTTTGGGGGGGCTGAATGCGAAATTTCAAAAGTCCTTAAAAACTGCCATGAACAGCAGTTTTAGGGATTTTGGAAAAGTTAGCCCGCCCGTACCGAAGGGTATGTTCAGGGGGGCCAAGGGGGATTAACTTGTTAATATGGAAAATATGACAAAAGGCCAATTGGAAGCAAAAATCAGTGAGGCGATCATCAAGTTTGAGAAAGAATTCATGGGAAGGGGGCCAGTAGAAACCGTTACCTATATTATAAAGGATATGATATGTGTACGACTTAAGGGTGTACTGACTCCAGCCGAAGAACAGTTGGCTAAGACCTCTGAGGGTGCAGATTTGATAAAGAAAACCCGTGTTCAATTATTAGAGGGAGCAAAGGCTTTACTGAGAGCTATTATTATAGATATTACAGATTGTGAGATGAAAAGTATGCACTCTGATATAAGCACAAAAACCGGGGAGAGGATAATAGTTTTTGTGGTAGACAAGAATCTGGAATCAAGTTTTAAAAGTAGTTAAGAGTATAAGGATTGTTGTGATCATAAGGTATGTAATGATGTTAAAAAATGGGAAGACCGTTAGAAAATAATTTGATTTATTTCTTCTCTGGTTCATAAAACAGGTAATTTTAATGAGAATAGCAAATAGAGATATTGAGTGAGAAAAGAATAAGAGATTGAATTTGGAAGGAACATTTTTGAAATAATGGTTGTATCAATGAATATACAAATAGATGTTGCTAATGCGGATAAAATATGCTATTCAATGGACAGTATCGCAATAAAGGATTTTTTATAGCGGTGTGGGAAGATTGAGCAAGGGGCCCTAGAGAAAAAGGGGTCGTTGAAGAATAAGCCAACGCCTATCAAATTGTTTTCGAATAATGAGGATAAGTGGCAGCGTTGGCTTTTTTTATTGATATACTCATCTGATAATGGTTTTCGGATAAAATCCGGTATAAAATCGAGTGAGTAAAGTCCTCAGCGCCATTTATCCGGGGAGAACTGTAACCTTGATTTGGCTTCCATTAAAACCGAAAACCAAATTGGTTTTAGTATAGGCGTGTACTATAAGTACAACGATACAGACGTTATAGATAGCTGTTTGCAAGGAGCGTTTACTCGTATTGGTATTAAGGATAACGACGGTTTTGATGTAACTCTTTATGCCTCTAAAATAGTTTCATCCCTGCTGCGTCCTCTATTGCATGCATCAATGTTGACGTACAATTATTGGGATGGGGTTTCAAACATTCGATCAAGAGGGTTTTCAATAAAGCAAACTATATAGTTGGTTTTATTTCAGATATCTATACGTATTTGGAGGTATGACAAATGCTTGAATGTGGAAAGGTAAAACAGGGGATCTTTTCTCATTTCAAACAAGACATTCCGGCAAGTATTGTTCTACTGTTTGTTGCATTGCCGCTTTGTCTCGGAATCGCGTTGGCAAGTGGAGCGCCTCTATTTTCAGGACTCATAGCAGGAATAATTGGTGGCATAGTTGTCGGGTCTATAAGCGATTCTGTACATGGAGTTAGCGGCCCTGCGGCAGGACTGGCTGTAATTGTTTTGGAGGCACTGCATTCAATTGGTTCTTTCGAAATATTTTTACTTGCAGTTGTAATAGGGGGGACGCTCCAAATAATACTTGGCTTGGCAAGAGCGGGCATTATTGGATATTTTTTCCCCTCTGCGGCTATAAAAGGGATGCTCGCTGGCATTGGCATCATCATCATCTTAAAACAGATTCCCCATGCGTTTGGATATGATAAAGAGTGGATGGGTAGTGATTCCTTTATCCAATTAGACGGGGAAAACACATTTACCTTATTGTGGAAACTTCTTCTTGGACATGTAACACCCGGAGCGATGATAATTGCTGCTATTTCGGTTGTGATTTTGTTGTTGTGGGAATTGTATCTGACGAAGAGATATAAAATATTTACATTGATACAAGGACCCATTGTAGCAGTAGCAGTCGCTGTTTGTTACCAGGTTATAACAAAAAATTACGTTCCGCTCTATTCCTTAGGTCCGGAGCATCTGGTAAGTGTTCCGGTTGCAGGTAGTATATCATCATTCTTTGACCTGTTTACCTTTCCGGATTTCAGCCAATATGGTAATAAAGAGGTGTATATTTTAGGTGCTACGATTGCAATTGTCGCCAGTTTAGAAACACTCTTATGTGTGGAGGCTACCGACAAACTGGATCCGCATAAGAAAGTTACTTCAACCAACCGGGAGTTATTTGCTCAAGGCACTGGGAATATACTATCAGGAATGGTTGGGGGATTGCCAATTACACAGGTAATCGTTCGAAGTTCTGCCAATATTCAAGCAGGTGCAAGAACAAAACTCTCTACAATTATTCATGGGGTTTTACTGTTGATATGTGTAGCATTGCTTCCCCGTGTACTTAACCTTATACCCTTATCCGCTCTTGCATGCATTTTAATAATGGTTGGGTATAAATTGGCTAAACCTACTCTATTTGTACAGACATATAAACTGGGATGGGATCAATTTGTACCGTTTATTGTCACTATTCTTGGAATTGTATTTGTTGATTTACTGATAGGACTCGGTCTTGGGTGTTGTCTGGGCATTGCTGTAGTCTTAATCCGTAATTATAAGAATTCTCATTTTCTCCATATTGAGACAGGAAATGGAGAGAAACAGTTAAGAATGACCTTGGCTGAAGACGTCAACTTTTTAAATAAAGGGGCAATTATAAAAGAATTAGCCAGAATACCCAAGGGGACACTCCTGACAATTGATCTGAGTAAATGCTACAGTATTGATTACGATGTAAGGGAGGCGATAGAAGATTTCATTGAATCTGCAGGCGATAGAGATATTATTGTAAAGTTGAAACAGCCATTGGTTGAGACTAACGGCAAAGAAGAGATTTACTCTAAAAAACTTGACAAATGGGTATTGGCCCTGCCAGCAAAAGAGAAAGTACAACCGGTATAAGGTTTTGCTTTAATTTTTTGGATGTTAGGCAACTAAATATTTAATCTTATAACTAATTCTTATAGTGTGTGATTACTGCGGCAGTAATATAAATAAAATGAGATTAAAAATTGTCCGTATATAAATTTTGTACTATAATGTACCTTTAGTAGATAGGAAGGAGAAAAAATGAGACATTCACTCATAGAACTGGCTATAATCCTGGGTATTTTTATCTTCATTACTTCCTGTAAGATAACGGAGGGTGTAGAAACGGAAAAGGTTCAACATGTTACAAAAGTGTCGGAAAGCGATAGTCTTTCAGCAGCCGGAAAGCAAGCTGCTACGGTGATGAGGAGACTCTCAAAGGCGGTAGGTAGCAATGACTGGGCTAAAATGGATAAGTGGCTCCAGGAACTCAAGCACGGTATAGGCTTTAATTGTGTAAAACTGTATATGATAGAGAATCATGAAGTACCGGATGAGTTTAAGGAATTAAGCAACAAGTTTAACAGTGCCATAAATAAATTAATTCTGTGCGCCAAAACGCAGGACGTTGAAAATAAGAATTTTGAATTTGACAATCTAGTAAAGTCATGCGATGCATGCCATGAAAGTTACAATAAAGATGCAGAAGGATTAAACTTTACTGCAGCTGGAGCGAATAGTTAATTATTCCCTAATCAACGTAGAAGCTTGAACATGCAATTTAAGTTATCGAATTATTGAGTTAGTACACCAGTTTCTATTTATTGTTAACATTACTTTTACATTTTGAAAAGAACGTAATCATCATCTTTGGAAAAAATCTGATTACGGTTTGCACCTTGATTCATTACGTGATAACGTGCGCCCTGATATTCAATTCGTGGAGCTCTTTCCATGGAGAATATTATCAGGTAACAGCTACTTGCAGTTAAAGAAAGATTCTTTAACCCTATTCTCTTTTTTCTCCTAAAGTTCCAATAGTTTTATACTAGATTCCGTTTGATAAAGGTAACACTGGAACAATCAGGGAGCGCAAAGTAATAGGTTCTTTCGCATATTTTCCTTCAAGGCAAGAAAATATAAAGACAGCCTTATTGGAGAAGTTATTATTATGTGAATATCTTTGCGGTAAGGCTTTTTTTGTTTTATCAATGATTTGATATTGTAAATATTGTTACACAATAAATTAGAGTAGCTTCCACAACAACACATGAGATCAATTTTTCAATCGATTTATCCTGAAGCAAACCTGTTTTAGTGAATGCGAATCAAAAAAGATTCCAGGAATTCAGATTAATTTCTAAATTGTTAGATCTAATAATGAAAAGACAACTATTTTTTTTCTTGGTGGTTTGAGATTAAGATGTTGTTATTTCACAACCTTTACCGTTTGCACTTTTAGTGTAGTAAGAATCGGGTATGAAAATTGCTAGACTAACATTGCAACGAAACGTTGTCGCTATTTTAGGTGTTTAGAGTGCCAAAGATGCAGACAATAATAAGGTGTTGTTGTTCTATAAAATTACAGTATATATGTAACATTAAAATGAGAATCTCTAGATATACCCATCACAAAAATAATTTTTGGAATTTCAGAATGGGAGTTGGCTTAAAATTTTGATTTTTCGATTGAACATAACCAGAGGATTAGTAATGTTAAGTCGAGGATTTTGTGATCAAGAAAAGTCTAAATTTCATGTGAAATCTGGTTTTGAAAACCGAAAACCTTTTTGTGATGGGTATATACGAGAATAAGTTATACGGATCAGATAATGGCCCACCCAAGCGGCTGACCCGCAATTCCAAAGATAGAGTTGGCAAATGCACGGATCTCAATCAGATAATGAACGGTCTCGCTCTTTCCCTTCTAAATTGTAGAGGAATTTTCATTTTTTTTATATATTAGCCTCTTAACAAAGATATTTTGACCGAACCCTGCTCAAAACATGCTGGGACAAGCTTTGGCAAAAATTTACGATTTTAGATTTTAGATGTACGATTTAAATACCAAAAACAGATCCCAAATCGTAATTCGTAAATCAAAATTCCGATCCGACTCGATCGGGTTAGGACTGTTATGAGTAATAGCTAATATTTGATTGCTCTTATTATGTATGATTAAGCTGATGCGAATCAATATTTATTGGTGGGAAAGAAAATTCTGCCTGTAGGCTAATTTTTTTATAAAAGGGGAAATAATGAGTCAGAAAGTTAAAAATCAAAGTTTTGTATGGCCTGTTTTTCATATACTAACAATTGTCATTATAGTAACAACATTTTTCTTAAAAATAGGTTATAGTCACGAAGAGATACCAGAAAGTATTGAAGAGATAACCAAAGAAATCAGTAAAGATCCAGACAATGGTGAGCTTTACTTGCGTAGGGCATACTTTCGTTGGTTACAAGATGAGTGGGAAATATCATTAAAAGATTTGGATGTAGCTGAGAAAGTTTCTAAAACAGAGTTAACAGTAATACCTTTACTAAGGGCAAAGAATTGGTTTACCGGCAGTGAGTTAACAAGATATAAAAAATTAAAACAGGAAAGGTTAAAGGAAACTTTGCGTAACATTAGCTTATTTGAGAAAAGTGATCCTGAGCATCCGGACTCTTTTAAATTAAAGGCCGAAGCCCTTGCTGCATTAGGTCGATTCAAAGAAGCTGTAGTTGTACATAGAGAGCTTATAAATGAACTTAATCAGAATCCTGGTCCACTTTATTATATCACGGAAATTGATTGGTTGGTAGCTGATGGTCAAATGAAAGAAGCAGTAGAATTTTTGGAAATTGGTATAAAGAAGCTCGGACCAGTTGAGTTACTTCTCAAAAAGGCCAAAGAACTTGGTATTAGTATCCAAAAGTATCCTATATTAATTAACGATATTGTTACATTTAATGTTTTAAACAACACTTTACGTTCTACGGGTGATACAACTGGTTGTCCAGGTGGGTGTGTTGGAAAATTTAGTTTTGATGCAAGACTTACAAACATAAGTTCTATTTCGTTAAGTAACATTGTGATTGAAATTGCAGAATTAACAAATGGAAATCTTATATTAACTTCAGATGGAAACATAATTGGAGTAGGAGAACAATTTGATGTTGCACTCAATGATGATGAGATTCTCAGCCCTGGTGAGAACACAGATGTTCATATTGTTCTCTGCTTAAAGAACTTTGCCTCATTTACCTTTGTTGGTGATGTATTTGGTGGAGTGGAGTAGTTTGGCTAAATATCCACTACTTGATTACTCCTTCAGTTTGGTTCTTTAAATCAAACGGGTAACAAGATGTAAGCAAAAGAACTAAAAGACCATATACAAAAAACAATTGTACCAGATGATAAAAGCTAAAGGATAGATTCAAAAGAGAATATATAAATTAATCGGTGAATAATTTTGAGTGGGGAGATAAAAGATGATCTTTTTCGAGTATAGAGATAAATTTAAAAAAAAAGTATCTATTAACCTATTTATTATTTCGTTTGCAATCTTGATCCACGTATTATCTATAAAGAGTGTATTGTCCCAGACTACCACTTTGACAAGAAATCCGTATCTGCAATTAAGCACAGAGAATAGCATTGTTATTCGTTGGAGAACGGAAGACAGTTTAGAGAGTAGGGTGCGATACTGGGAGGCTGGGAGTAGCACGAAAACAACAGTGACTAACAGTGCGTCACTCTTTATACAGGGAGAGTTATCAAGTAATCCGGATAGTTTTGTACCAGGCACTGGGAGTGCGGATATTTCGTCCAGACTAATAGATAGAACCGAAGCCTCTCTTGTTTGGGATCCGCCTCAATGGACAACTATTGGAGAACACGGTCCTGATCAAAGGACAGTTGACAGTGCAGGGAAAGACATCTCTGAAATTGTACAGGAGATAATAAGTCAACCTGGTTGGAATGCGGGTAATGATATGGTTTTTATTATTTCAGGGTCTGGAGAACGTGTAGCTGAATCGTTTAATGGTGGCGGTCTTAGTGCATCTCCACTTTTACATATTGAGTACACTTTAAATGGTATAGCACAATCTGACATAAATGTACAAGTTGCGGCAAGCCAGGATGATGCGGAAGAATATGTGGTAACTCGGGACGTAAATATAACGAGTTCGGATCTGGAATTGGGTGCAGACACAAGGTCAACCTCTACTGCTTCACAGTTTGTGGGCATAAAGTTTAAGAACGTTGGTTTGCCCCAACTTTTGTCAAATGTTGAAATTACCAAAGCGTATATCGAGTTTACCGTAGATGAAACAAATAATGAATTCACTGAACATGAAATTGTTATTACGAACTTGGGTCCTGAAACAAAGTATTTTTATGAGATATTAGACGAATCAGACAACATTATTGTAGGTGGAGAGCCTGATTACTACTTTATGACAAATCCTGTAAGAGGAACAGCTAATAACACAAGGATATGGGTGCTAGGTGATTCAGGTGCAGGGGGGAGGGAATTTCCAGGATCTTTTGGGTTTAACCCAAATGCAGGTAACAAGGCAAGAGAGGTAAAAACCGGATTTTATAACTGGAACGATGGATCTGACCATGTAGATATAATGTTAATGCTTGGTGATAATGCCTATTTGAACGGTCTTGAAGGAGAACATGAACATGGGGTGTTTAAAATGTATCAAGAATCACTCAGGAATAGTGTACTCTGGCCTGTGGTAGGTAACCACGAATTCGATTTGGAAATTATAACCTTCACTAATTCTGTGTTACAAACAGGGGCCCACTATAGCAACTTTACTCTTCCCAAGGCAGGTGAAGCTGGCGGATCACCTTCCGGTAGTGAGGCCTACTACTCATTTGACTATGGAAATGCCCATTTTATCTGCCTTGAATCCGTTGAGTCAGATTCCAGTTTTGTTGATAGTATGAAAAGTTGGCTCATGAGTGATTTATCAACTACGATAAGTGACGGTCAGAAATGGATTATTGCCTTTTGGCATCATCCACCTTACAGTAAAGGTACACATGATACAGATAATGTTAGTCGTGAACCAGAATCAAAGTTCATAAGGGAGGAAATACTTCCTATACTAGAAACACATGGAGTGGATTTAGTATTGATAGGACATAGCCATGCTTTTGAACGTGCAATGTTTATCCATGGGCATTATGATGTATCAAATACTTTTGATAAATCAAAGATGGCCATCGATACTGGTGATGGCGATGAAACCGGAACCGATGGTGCATATATAAAATCAGGTTCTGAAGGTACTGTGTATACCGTTGCTGGGAGTGCAAGTGTTTTAGGCAGTTTCCGTTCGTTTAGTTTTGTAGAAGGTGATCCTACAACATTTCATCCTGTTATGGTCGAATCCCTTCAAAAGTTTGGATCAGTTGTTTTGGATATCAGTACTGATGGAAAAAGAATAGACACATATTTTATAAGTACGCTTGGTAACGAGTTAGACCATTTTGTTTTGAAAAAACCGGATATATTCTTTACCGCTTATAACGATCTATCATGTTCGGGAAGCTGTAACTGTAGCCCCGGAGAAAAAATAACTTATTACACAACTGAGCAGGGTAGCGGAACTCCTCCCTGTGGAAGTTCCGGATTGTTAAGGGATTTTAACAGTGGAAATGTTACTCCTGTTAACCTCACGGTAAGTGGTGGTAATTGGTTTAATGCAGCAACCACTCAGGGAGGATTATCGGATCCTGGAACGGATGCTTACAGGATCTTTAATGGTAAATTGGATGCAACAGGTTTAATATCATACGGATCAGATATAGAATTGGCGTTTTCTGGAATGAATTCGGCTCGTAGATATGAGATTGTTGTTTTCGGCAATAGGGGTGTTCCCTCTTATACGGACCGATTAAGCAAGATAAAAATTGAAGGAGCATTAGGCTTTAAGAATAAAAGTACTTTTGGTTCAGATTTTACAGATGCCAATGACCCGGAAACTAATATGGTGAATGGTTTTAATACACAAGATGGTTATGTAGCACGCTTTACTGATATAGATCCTGGTGGTGACGGGAACATTAACATAATCATTTCAGATGGAGGTTCTGCCTCTCCTTCAAGAAACTATGTCAATGCCTTAATGCTCAAGGAAATGGGTATGTGAGTCTTTGGATAAGTTAATAGTATAGCTAATCTTAGGATAAAAAGCGTGACCAGGAATATGAAGCTATTTTTGCCCGTTCAGAGTCTTCATATTTCGATATTCAGTAGATATACCGGTCATGAAAAAGAATTCGAGAATTCTCGAGACAAATGAATCTGAATATGTCATAATACTTTATGACAGGGTTTATCCTTTCACAAGTTAAACTATACATACAAGAAGCCAAAATTGGTACCCCAGCAAAGCAGATGCCCGCCCGGCCTACCAGCCATTCGGACAGACAAAAGCCCAGCAAGGATTTGTAGAATTTTACAATGAGTCAAAGGAAACCAATGGTGCGAATGACCATATATACTTTATGGATGGTGCTCATCTGCAACATAACAGTTTGGTACAAATACCTAAAACCATTTCGTAATGAGTATAGATACACTTCTATTTTCAAAAAAAAGTTTATTTGTGATGAGTATCACAGATACGTACTGTAAAAAATGTTATGATACATACTTTGCTGCTTGAAACGGGTAAAAGTAAGCTCCTCTTAGATGTTCTATTATACTTAAGATCTTATAAAACAAGGTGTTCTAAATGAAAACTGTTTGAATTCCCGAAGAAATGGTTATTACAAAATAGGGAATCTATTATTCAGCTGTTAAGACATCTTCGTACTGGAAATGGTAAAGTTGTCTCATCCTAAGCAAGGAGATATCTAAGCTATAACCGATTTGGTTTTCGGTTTTACTGGAAACCAAATCTTGGTTGCAGTTATACTCACTCAATTTTATCAGAAAACCATTATCAGATGAGTATTGTAGCCAGATTCAGACGGGTTCTTGATGAGCTCCTACAAAGTGCTGGCTTCTTCAAGAGGTAATTTCGATATTCCGATCCTGATTTCTGACTACTGAATTCTTTTTGTGATGAACATTTGTGGATACTTTTTCTAAAATAGATAGTTAAAAGCATGATATAATATACATATGAATAAGCTTGGAATAATTTTAGCCATTATATTTGTATGGGGCTCATCTTCAATAGCAGAACAGGTACGATATGTAACTCCTGATGGGATAGATGAAGCAAATGCTTGTGCAAATAAAGAGAATCCTTGTGGTAGCATAAAACATGCAATTGGGCAAGCTAACAATGATGATGAAATAGCCATAGCAAACGGTGTATATACAGAAGGCGGCATAACTGTAGACAGAGACCTTTTGATAGTAGGAGTGGGAACAGAAGGAACTATTATACAGGCTGCTGAGTCTCTTGAAGAAGCTTCTGACCGTGTTTTTTTAATATCAGACAATGTTAAAGCAACTATCTCCGATCTAACGATTAGGCATGGGAAGAGTCAATCAGGTAGAAGGAAGAGTGGTGGTTTTGGAGACGTATTGGATCTGTTACCAGGGGGAGGAGGTGTTTTAAATAGAGGTGAACTACACCTTCGCAATACTGTTATTACACAAAACTCTACTGGTGAAGTGATTTCCGCTGCTTTTCTCAGTGGAGCCGGAGGCGGTATATTTAATTCTGGGGAACTTGTAATCAGCAAAAGTAGCATTATCCATAATTTGACCGGAATTAAACATCTTGATAACACTGAAAGCGGTCAAGGTGGAGGAATATTTAATCATGGAACTCTGACTCTTGAGCATAGTATTGTTAGTAACAATTCGACTGGAGCGGTAGAATTTGGTGTGAGCGGTGCTGGCGGTGGTATTTATAATTTTTTAGGAACGTTATCGATAAATCATAGTTCCGTAAATGGTAATTCAACTGGAGAAGGTTTAATGTCAGATATCGGTAACGGCGGAGGCATATTTAATGCGGGTACGACCATGCTCAACAATAGTACATTAGCCAATAATTTGACTGGCAATAGAAGCGCTAGTGTAGATTTTACAATTTGGTCATCTGGTAGCGGTGGTGGAATTTATAACTTGCCAAACGGAACTCTACATATGAATAACTGTACAATGAGTGGCAATCAAACTGGGCTAATTCCAGCTCAAGATGACAATAATAGTCTGAGCAATGGAGGCGCTATCTATAACAGTGGCAAATTAACTCTTCAAAATAGCACAATAATAAGAAATAGCGTAAAAGGTGGAAGAGGCGGAGGTCTGTGGATAGATAATAATCATGGTACCTTAAACATGAGTAATACGATTTTAGCAGAAAATATAGTTATTGAGGGAAATGGTGCGGACTGTTTAGGTTTAATAACATCTGGTGGTTACAATCTCATAGGCGATACAAATGGTTGTAATATAGAGGGCGTTAAAACGGGAAATATAATCGGAGTAGATCCGAAAGTTGGGCCTTTACAAAACAATGGTGGTGTTACAATGACCCATTTATTGCATGAAGGCAGTCCTGCAATTGATGCTGGTGATCCTTTTTGTATTGATGCGGACGGCAATCCACAAACTACTGATCAGCGTGGAATGCACCGGCCAGTGGACGGTAATGGTGATAACTCTGCTACTTGTGATATTGGTGCGGTAGAATTTTTTCCAATTGTAAACGAATTGTTATCACTAAATCCAGTTTTGAAGACATCGTTTGATTCTACTCCTGTACAAGATGGTCCGGTAGGAACATTTACAATCACTGCCACTTTTACTAACATCAGCACTGCACACATAACATCACCACACTTTGTAGTCGTTGAACTTTCAGGAAATAACTTGCTGATTAATGCTGACGGTGGAGCTGGTGGGGTTGGCTCTATACTCATTCCTGATATTAATGACAATGTATTGCAGTCTGGTGAAGCTATGATTATAGATTTCTCTATTGCTCTTAAAGATGTGACAGCTTTCACTCTTCTTTTCAACATTTTAGGTGCACTACCTAAAGCTAAAAAGATAATAAATTAAAGGAAGAATGTTCTTGGAATGGCGAGGTTTAGACTATTACAAAGACGATATTAAAAGAAGTCGCGATCGGATAAATAAGAATAACCCTTTTCGTACGGATTATTATAAAGCATTTTGGGAGCAACACCCGGAGATCGCTTGGTCGTTACTTGCAAATCTTGTTTCAAGAAACGCAGGTTATCAGATGAGCGATTTAGCTCGTTACCGGGCTTGGATAAAGGAGAAATCTTTAGCCAAACCGGATGTGCTTACGGATATTGCGAAGTCGGAACTTGAGGCACTATTCGCATTTTTAGAAACCGCAAACTTTCTTATTTTTCGTGACGTTTATCCAGCGCTTGAGGCTTACCATCTGGCGAAGCAATTCCAAGGATACGGTAATGATCTCTTTGACATGCTTAATGATCCAGAATTTGATGTTGATCCGTTTATTATAGAAGAGTGGAAGCGTTTCTATGCATCAGCACAAACTAACAACTGGTCACCAGACTGGTTGAACGATTGGTCGTCAGGATCTGATATACAAAGGCATAGTTTTGCGCTCATAATAAACGAGCAGAACCAAATTGAAGATCGTTTGGTCAATGATAAAGACAACACCTATCTCTGGAAGTTTGGTACTCATGTAGGTCCTGAACGAATCGTTGAAGTTTTGAATCGTTTAGGTATCACGAGGCTCTGTTTTCCCGTTGCTAGATCTGAAGTCAATCCAAAACCTCAACATCTCCTGATATATTTAGTTCGTAACTTTAGGGACTTAGATGATCGCATCAAAACTGGTCGTGACCTTTTTGTGGGCCTATTTGAAAATCAGGGACAGAGTTCACGGATCCAGGAATGGGTGAGAAGTAGATCTTCACACAAGGGGACTCGTCGTGATTATAATCAAGATAACTACAGCCTCAGTTTACTGAGCCTTTTCCCGGGAGGAGATAAGTATAGTCCACCCCTTGTTTACCTATCTGGTGGAGGGTTTTTTGGTTTTTTTAAGAGGACAAAGCCTGCCTGGCCACTCTTCCCAGGCAGGAAACGAAAATATCGTCACTTGCACCAAAGACCTATTAAGTTACCTATTTCAGTTAAGGAACGGACGAACGAAAACAAAATACTTGAATGGCTTATGCCAATGGATGAACCACACCAAGAGCTACGAACAGGCCAACTGAAAGAACTTAGTGAGGTTTTCATTTGAGATCCAGATGTGACATACGCAGGCTTCTTTCCATTCCAACTCTTCAATTTTGACCACTGCTTTTCTTGGGTGGTTGGGGGTGATTGGTGTCTGAATGTACATTCAGATAAAATTGAGGACCGATCCCTGTCCTATTCTCAGAAAGAAGCTCTGTTATGTATTCATTATCATGAACAAGAATCCTGTTGGTGAGTGATATAAGAGCTTCATAAAAGGGGTGAGGGGTATAGGGGGTAACTACACTCTGGTAATCAGGTACCCACTGCAGAAGGTGATCGTCGAGAAACGCTTTTTCCATTTTGAGAGTATAAAAAGCCTCGGCTTCCTTACCACTCTTTATTTGAAGGGCTTCACGTAGGCAGAGAAGAGCAATGAATTTAAGTTCAACCCCAAGATGGTCCTGAGGACCGGTTGACTTGTCTATATCACCAAAACCAGCATTTGAGTAACACTCCAAGACCGAAACGGTACTATCACCCATAATAGTTGATTCACGGTAAAGAGATTCATAGGGTGGTGGGGGGCCATAGTTGTTATGTATGCCGCGAAAAAGACGGGTGAACTCATACTCAAGCTGTTCTATCAGGGCGGAAACTTGTTTCGTCTTTAGTGATCTGCGAAGAGCTTCGATCTCGTTTTTTAACATGAGACTAGCAAGCGAGGGGAGATCTTCTGATAAACCGGTAATTAAAGATTTGTCAGGTTTTTCTATAAAGAGTGTCCCTATAAACCAGTAAAGTTTGCTACGGTTTTCTGCCGCGCTCAGTATTAATTCAATCTCCTGCATCATCTACTCCGTAAAAGGAGGTGGCTTCATCTGAAATGGCTTCACCGTCTTTGCGATGGCAATGAAGGCAGATAGATTTATCTACATAGCCGGGCCCAGGTGATTCAAGAGAACTATATTGCGGTACGATAAGTGCGTATTCGGGATATCTCTTCTCTTTTTTATGACATATTTTACAGAACAGACCTTTTTCATCATGTAGCTTGTGCATCCGAGCAAAATGGGCTGGTAAAACCTGTTTGCCGGTTTCCCTTAACTCCGACTTACACTCTCTCTTTGTGCCAAATAGAGATAAAACAATGAATAGTATGATTACAATCCGATTCATATGTTCACCCCTTCCTCAAGAAGATAGTGAACCTGTGGATCGGTTCCGAATTCCTTTTTCAGCTGTACCGCTTTTTGAGATCCAAGCATTTTTGAAACCTTGCTGTCAGGATTACCACTATCCCCGAATGTACGGGCACGAACAGGACACACCACATCACATGTTGGTGTATACTCAGGAGTCTCTCCTATCTCCTCGGTCTTGCCATCCTTTATGGCCTGCTCGATCTTATGCCGGCAGAGTGAGCACTTTTCTACTGTATTGGCCCTCTTCTGATGTGTCGGGTGACGGTACTTATTTGGGATCGGTTTATACTCAGATCCTTTGGTACCCGGATATAGTTGGGTAACTTCTTCGTTATAGCGCGGTACACCATAGGGGCAGACTGCCTCACAATCGCGGCAGCCAATACACTTATTGTAATCAATCAATACCGCACCATGCTCACTCTTGCTAATCGCATTTGCCCCAACTTTTTTGCACGCTGCCATACATGCAGGTTTGTCGCAATGCATACACCCCATGGTAATAAACAGTTTTTTTGTCTTCGGATATTTACCTAACTCAAATTCCAGCATCGTGTTCCAAAGAGTGGGGGGTGTGCAATGGTTTTCAACCATACAAGCTGACACGCATGACTGACACCCCATGCAGCTTCCTGTATCAATCACGCGAACAAATTTTGCCATAGTAATCCTCCTGAGAACCCACGATAAATAAATAAAAATGACTATTTAGTTAACTCCGACGAATTTATACCAATTTTCTTTATAAGTTGTTTGAAAAGTTGAATTAATTGATATTTCTATCTTGTTTTAGAGTGTTTTTATTTTGATTATGATTTATTTGACATAACATCATACAAAATAAGGGAATAAAGTTATATTTATTCGGATTAAACTCAATAGTCATTTAAATAAATTATTTTTTCCTGAGCCCTTAGACCTGATAAATGTTACATTTTGTATCATTGTAGGATTCCATCCCGGAGATAATGTCCGAGTTTGACTCCAGTACTTGGTTTATCCACATGCCTTTATGGGTATGTTCAGGCAGTCCAGGGCTCCACTGTCCGAAACTGTTAGAAACAGCTACGGTGTCAGGCCTGATACCTTCTGTCAGTTTCGCCATTCCCTTTACTTTGCCAATGTGCGATTCTACCATGAGCATTGTACCATCCTCAATGCCCATCTCTGTTGCGGTTTCTCTGTTTATCGCTATTTGGTTTTCCGTGGCACTCTTACCAAGTGAACGGAGGATGGGATTGAGAGATATATTCGCACCGGAATGATACCGATAGCTGACTTTGTAGGTAATTAAATAGAAGGGCATGTGATCAACTCTGTGCCCCTTTGGTCTTGCATGTTCCCTTGTTGGTAAAGGTGAGAGTGCTATCTTATAATTGGCGAGGTCTATATTCTTGATCTTATGCTTTATTACGGTATTTTTCACCTTTGCCATACTGGTGACAAGCTGGTCTGCATAGAATTTGATCTTTGGCTTGTCTGGGCCCTTGAATCTGTTTTCGACACCGGAAAGGTAACATTCCTCTGTGTTTTTTGGGTTTCCAAGAAAGGCGTGCTCAAGGGCATAGTTAAAGTCCTTTTTTGTCTTGCTTCGCCAGAGTATTTCAACAACCTCACGGGCGGTATAGTCGCGGCCGGTTTTCAATTTGATATCCTTCAGCCCCCATTTCTTGTTCAGTTGGGCAATATATTTTTCTCGAATTCCGGTACGCTTCGTGAGTTCCCAGATAATAGAGAAGCCGTCATGAGGGAGGTTATAGGCATTGGTAACCGGTTGCCGTATCGCATGATGTGTAGTTCCTACAGACCAGCGTGTCTGAGATAGATGCCACGATTCGAGATAGCTCATATCCGGCAGTATAATATCTCCATACCAGGCTGTCTCACTCATGAAAAGCTCTATAACAACGTTGAATGTCTTACGTAAGGCCTCAAACTGTTTCTGCGGTTCTGCACAGCTAAAGGAGCGGTTGGTTGCATAAAAAAATTGCATCTCCGGTTTATAGTCCAGACCGTACGTCTTTGGATCATGCATAGAGCGCTGCATCTGCTGCGCTACGCCTAAAAACGAATAGGGGTAATATACACTCTGTGCAAGATCCATCCTTTTTGGTGGATACTCACATTTTGAGGTTTCCAAAAAAGCCTCTTTTGACATGGGCTTGAAGGTTTGGAGGCCACCCACCGCATCGATACCCCCTATGAGCATCTCCAGGATAAGTCCGGATCTCCAGTTTTGGACACCGAACTCCCTTGCAGTGGCCCCGCGGAATGTGTGTACGGCTGCAGGTCGGTAACGCATGGTGTGTCCGTTCAGCGTTATCGTTGCACCAATTTTGGCGGCTTTGGCAAACTCCCTTGCAAGACGGGTAATGGTACCTGCCGGGATACCGCACACATCTTCAGCGTATTCAGGGGTAATACCGTTCAGACTATCAACAAAAAGTTGAAACGCCGGTCTAACTGTCTCGCCTCTTACGTTGTAGGTTCCCGTTAGTATTGGTGTAACATCCGATATAAAGGCCTTGGCGCTATTGCTCATACTGTCCCAGACGAGAGGTGTACCGTCCTTGCTGTTTATAATGAGTCCGTCATCACCGACTAAGTTTGGGGCGTTGGTATAGGTATTCAGAAATGGTTCATCGATGGTTCCGTCATCAATCATGACCTTGGCCATTGCCAGTATCATAACAACATCCGTACCCGGACGGATCGGAACCCACTCGTCAGCCTTTCCTGCCGAGTTACTTAATCGCGGGTCCATAACAACAACTTTCATACCACGGTTTCTTGCCTTCGTTACATTGAAGTCAAGCCAGCGAGCCCATTGATCTGCTTCAAAATAGTTTGAGCCAAAGTTTAACAACATGTTTGTATGTTCAAGGTCAGGGAGAGAGGATATATTTCCCCAGGTAAGTCCTTCGGCAACAAACCTGGAGGCGATGCAATTTGATGCTCTCCCAACGACATTGGGGCTTCCAAAGGCATCAAAAAAAGCCTCCATAAAGTTCATGTTCATCAAATACTGTCCATGCCCTGTCTGCCAGACTACTTTGGCGGGGTTCTCTTTTTTAAGCCTATTCATCCTGGCTGCTATAGTAGTGAAGGCCTCTTCCCACGAAATTTCAACCCAGCGAGGATCTTCCTTAGGCCCTTTATTGGGGTTCGTGCGTTTAAGCGGTACCTTCAGGCGATATGGATTATAAACACTGAAAGCTCCGGCTGAACCCATAGGACAGATACCCGTATTGAAAACTTTTGCCCTGGCTGAATCGGGATAGATCCCACGAATTATGCCATTAAAGCTCTTTACATCGATCCCGCAGTAGTTAACGCAATAGCAGCAGGTAGTTTTGGTACTCTTAATTGGCATGTCTGTCAATGATGATGCCGCTGCATTTTCCGCAGCAGCACCTATTACAGGCATGAGCCCATTAAGCGACGCTGCTCCCCCAAGGGCAATTACCGTTTTAATAAAGTCTCTGCGTGTTGGATGGAATGGATGATTCTGAAACATTGTTATAGCTGTTTTTTATTGAAGAAATTTAATGAAACTACGATTATTATATTCTCCCTTAAAGAACAGTTGGAAATCAAGGCCTAATTCCATTTTTTTATAAAGAAGTAATATGGATCCTCTTATAGATATCCCATGGCGAGCAGTTATTTTTTTGCGTACCTCCAGGTTTGTTACCAATGACAAGCAATGGAAAATTAATCCGTTAATCTCGGTTTTATTTCAAAACTAAAACGGTAGATATACTAAAACTGATTTGGCTTTCGGTTTTACTGGAAGCCAAATCTTGGTTGAAGTTATCCCTGGGCTGGAAAATGCCGAGGGCTTTCCCCGGACAAAAGGCACCGAGGACTATACTCGCTCAATTATATACCCGATTTTATCCGAAAACCATTATCAGGTGAGTATAAACACATTTCTTACAACATTTTCAAACGGAAGATTGACATTAATGCCAACTCGTTAAATTCTATGATTGAGGAATTATCCCGTAAAAAATGTTGAAAACCCTTAACTGTTTCAATTAGTGTCTCTGGTAGGAAATGCTCATTATTAAGCGCTTGTTATTAAATGAGTTATGGTGCCGAAGCGGGGATTCGAACCCCGACATCCTTGCGGACATTAGGTCCTGAACCTAACGCGTCTGCCAATTCCGCCACTTCGGCTCTAGTGATATGATTATAGGGAATAAATATATGCAGTTAAATGAATTAAGCATAATAATGCTTGAAACTTTGTTATCTATCTGTTAATATTACACGAGCACGATTTAGTTTGTCAACATGGAAATCATCTCCAAAAATAAAAAAGCACGATTTAATTACGAGATTCTAGAAAGGTTTGAAGCGGGAATTTCGTTAAAAGGCACAGAAGTAAAATCAATTCGCAACGGAAATATAAGCCTTGATGAAAGCTACGCACAGGTAAAGGATAACGAGGTTTTTCTGATCAATTTACACGTAAGTCCTTATGAGCAAGGAAATAGGGAAAACCATGAACCGACGCGTACAAGAAAATTGCTCTTACACAGACAAGAGATTAGGAAACTTATTGGAAAGATACAGCAGAAGGGACTTACCCTCCTACCTGTATCGTTATACATAAAAAGAGGAATAATCAAGGTAGAGTTAGCTTTGGGCAGAGGTAAACGGTTGGTTGACAAGAGGGAGGATATGAAAAAGAAGAGCGTTGAACGGGAGATTGACCGTTTTGTCAAAAGGTGATGTCAAGCGAATTTTTTTAAGGGGGGCGAAAGGTTTCGACCGAGTAGTCAGAAGTAAAGGTTGCACTCTGAGGTTGTCCAGGAGGCCTCATAAAACACCTGGCAAAAAACTAAATGCTGATAATGATTTAGCATTGGCTGCGTAAAACCGGCCACATCCTTCCAATCTTACCTGCGAGGCTGGAAAGGGTGACAAACAGCAGGTTAGTTTAGCCTTTTTTCTCAACGAAGGTTAAATGAAATTTTTGTTTGAGATAGTTGGATTAAGAGCCTGTCTGTCGGCGTTTAGTCTGACGAAACTCAATAGAGAGACTATGTGTGTAGACGCCTTTGCCGAAATACTTTGGGACGCGGGTTCGATTCCCGCCGCCTCCACCATCTTCTCATAAACAGAATATTTTATTTTTGTTGATCCTAAATACTCATGAAAAATAGAAGAATACTGATCGTTGCAGATGTAAGAGAGACAGTTGATGAGCTGAGAGATTTTTTTGAATTAAATGATTTTGATACTGAGGTTGCCTTAAAGTCAAAGGTTGCATTGGCTATACTGGAAGAGCGGAGAATGGATTTAGCTATCATAGGTTTTAAGGTGCAGGAGATACCGGGTATTGAAATATTAAAAGAACTCAGGGCAAAAGATCCATTTATTCCAGTTATTTTAATCCAGGGAAGTGGTTCAAAACGGACCAAATCACTGATAAAAAAAGCGGGTGCTCAAGAATATATCCCAAATCCCATTAACAGGATAGCATTTTTACATACTGTAAAAAAAGTGCTTTCCTCCCATACCAGCAAAGCAATGTAAAGTTCCTTTACAGATGAAATCTCCTCCTGAAAGTAATTCGACAAAGAAGAGAGTTCTTTTCTCTTTCGTTTTTCTCATAGCTCTTCAAGCCTTTTTGCCAGAAATTCTCTGGTCAGCACCTAAAGGTCGAAACCTTAAAGAGAAGATTGATGCCCTGATATACAAATATAAACCGAAAAACTCACGGGTTGGCATCAGCATATTTTCAATTAGTAAAGCTAGACCGTTGTACATGCTTAATTCACACAAGCCGTTTGTGGTTGCTTCAAATATGAAGTTAATCACTACCGCTACCGCCTTAGAGTATCTGGGGCCAGATTTTGTGTACGAAACGAAGGTTTTTTATCGCGGTGAGCTCACTTCACACAATACGTTACAGGGTGACATTGTCATACGGGGGAGTGGAGATCCTAACATTTCTGGAAGGTTTTATCATGGTGAAATAACTGCAGTACCTCGGTCATGGGCGAAAAGAGTTAAGGATCACGGGATAAAGGTGATAACCGGTGATATTATTGCCGATGATACTATCTTTGATAGGGAGTTTGTGTGTGATAGCTGGCCCAGGGATCAGCTGTCTCAATGGTATTGTGCGCCAATTTGTGGACTTTCATTTAATGACAATTGCATAGATATTGTTGTAAAGCCCGGCAGGGAATCCGGGAGCTCAGCATCTATCCTCATTGAACCGGAAACTTCGTATGTAAAAATATTTAACTCGTGTAAAACTACAAATTTACAATCAAAACATCTCTATTCATTGCATCGAAGACCATTTACTAATTCCATTTATGCGAAGGGTAATGTTTGGTCTAAATCAGGAGCTCAAAAAACCTGGATTACCATCCACGATCCTGCATTATACACTGTCACCGTATTTAAGGAGATTTTGGAAGAGAGGGGTATTACTGTTTTAGGAGAGGCACGTGTTATCAATGTTTCAGAGAAAAAGGGGAAGGGAAAACTGTATACCTTATCGGTGACTACCTCCTCTTTACGCCAATCTATTGAGGTTGCAAACAAACGGAGCCAGGGTTTCTATGCTGAGCAAATGCTAAAAACTCTCGGAGCACATATGAAAAAAGAGGGGAGTTTTTCGGCTGGATTAGATGTGATGAGAGATTTTCTTACCAAATTAGGATTTGCGAAAACCCAATATCAAATTGATGATGGTTCCGGTTTGTCAAAAAAAAATAGACTCAGCCCCATAATGCTAACCACTTTATTGTATTATATGTATAACCGAGATTTTGGAGACATTTTTCTGAAATCACTTTCAATCACCGGTGTAGACGGTACTCTCAAACATCGTTTGACTCAGTTACCTTACAAATCCAGGGTTAAGGCAAAAACCGGATATGTTCTCGGTACGAGCACGCTTTCAGGATATGTGGAAACGGTAGGAGGGGAAATAATCGCCTTTTCTATACTGGTAAATGATATAAGAGGGAGTGTTCGACAGGCAAAAGGCCTTCAGGATGCCATATGCAGGCTACTTGTGGAAAGGAATTAATAGGTATGAACCTGCTCTTTTTTAACCTGGAGCCAAAGAAATTGTACGATAAATTTTCTTGGCCAAAAACTCTAGATTTGAGCATAGTTTTATGATAACATAGCTATTTTTATATCTTGTATTCAAGTGTTTTTCGTGCGAAAATAGATTAGAATAAATTGATTGCCACTAGTGTTAGTGAGTATGGCGATTTGAGTAATTATAGATTGAAGAGGGAAGGTAATGGATAAAAAAGGTCGGGACAAAAAGGATAAGAACATGTCGTGCTCTTTTTGCGGACGGAACTACAATGTGGTGAAAAGGCTCATCCAGGGTGATCGTAACGTATATATATGTAACGAATGTGTTGATGCCTGTTATACGCTAATACAGAAAGATAAGAAAAAGGCACCGAAACCTTTTCATAAAAAGGTAATAACACCCGTTAATATTAAAAAACATCTGGATGAGTATATTATTGGGCAAGAAAAGGCAAAAAAGTGTCTGGCGGTGGCCGTACATAACCATTACAAAAGATTGGAGTCAAACGTTACCGATGATGTCGAGCTTGAAAAAAGTAATATACTGCTCATAGGGCCAACGGGGACTGGCAAGACGTTATTAGCAAGGGTACTTGCTAAACTGATTGATGTACCATTTGCCATTACAGATGCAACGAGTTTTACAGAGGCGGGTTATGTTGGAGAGGATGTAGAAAATGTACTCTTAAAGTTGCTCAGAAATGCAGACTTTAATGTTTCCCAGGCGCAACAAGGTATTGTTTACATAGATGAAATTGACAAGATTGCTCGAAAGGGGTCAAGTGCCTCAATAACACGCGACGTTTCTGGGGAAGGGGTACAGCAGGCGCTCCTTAAGATGTTTGAGAGTTCTACAATTAACGTACCACCTCAAGGGGGGAGAAAACATCCGGAACAACAGTACATCCAGATGGATACAAAGGATATTCTTTTTATTTGTGGTGGAACGTTCAGTGGCATTGAAGAGATAATTAAAAAAAGGATCAACAAAAAATCTATCGGTTTTAAGGCAAGAACAGGTACATCAGATAATAGATCGGCTGGTGAGATTTTGTCGCAAGTGAATATGGGAGATCTTAGTGAGTTTGGTCTGATCCATGAATTCGTTGGTAGGCTCCACGTAACAGCGACATTAAATCCTCTAAGCGAAGATGATCTGGTTTCAATC
Organism: Candidatus Scalinduaceae bacterium; assembly: GCA_965222815.1. GTDB lineage: Bacteria > Planctomycetota > Brocadiia > Brocadiales > Scalinduaceae > SCAELEC01. The sequence continues at coordinate 1,197,368 of CBDCUS010000013.1, read as the reverse complement.
ATGCTTGAACCTAAAAATGCTATCGTTAAACAGTACCAAAAGCTGTTTGAGATGGAAGATGCTACTCTTGAGTTTCCACGAGAGACCTTAAGAGAGATCAGCAAGATTGCTATTGAACGTAAAACAGGGGCGAGGGCACTCCGTTCACTGTTTGAAGGTTTCATGTTGGACATTATGTATGATTTGCCGTCAAATGAAAAGGGTTCCGTTTATACAATTACTCCAGAGGTTGTACAGGGTAAGGCCCATGTTACACCACAGAAGTTGCGAAAGAGTGCTTAGTGTTTTCTGAATGACAAAAAGAACAGGGTGTAATCCAATCATATTGGCTCTTTGTATCGATTTAGAGTAGGGGGAGTATAGGTTTTTATAGCCAATTGGTTTCTTGGAAAACCCCTTGACTTTATATTTTTTATTCGTTATATTCAACGATCTTTTGCGTTTTATATGAGAGGAAACGTTAAAGAGTGAGTTCCGAAGTGTAGGAAAAGTGCCATTTTATAAGGGAAGAAATAAAATAGACAAAGGGGATACACTTTGAAGGCAACAGAATTAGCACTGTTTAAAAAAACCCTCCTGGCAATCCGTGAAAAGCTTGTAGGCAATGTCACATTTATGGAGAATGAGGCGTTGAGGAAATCAGGCCATGATTCTGGAGATCTTTCTCATGTACCCATTCACATGGCAGATGTTGGAACAGACAACTACGATCGTGATTTGACTATCGGTTTGATTCAAAATAGTGAAGAGGAACTCCGGGCTATTGATGAGGCTTTGGGAAGGATAGCGAATAAAACGTATGGCATTTGTGAAGAGTGTAGTAAAAAGATTTCTAAAGCGCGTCTTCAGGCACTCCCTTACGTTAAGTGCTGTATAGATTGCCAGCGGAAGGAGGAGCAGGACGCTGGCGAGTCTTAGGGTTTCGAAGGATACCGCTACTTTTCTGATAGTTACTTTTTGTGGTGTGCTTCTTGATCTTTTAACGAAATGGTATATCTTCAAGAAATTTGAAAAGGCCGGCTCGGTAGTAATAATACCAAATTTTCTCGGGTTAATTTGTAGTGAAAATGAGGGAATTGTATTTGGTTTAGCTCAAGGTAACAACGGTATCTTCATCGTTCTCTCTTTTGTCGCGATTGCGACCATTTCTTGGTTTTACCACTCCTTTCACAAGTCTGGATTTTCAACTAACATAGCATTTGGATTAATACTCGCTGGAGCAATTGGCAATCTGTGGGACAGAATTTTCCATCAACATGTGAGAGATTTTATCGATATTCATTTCGGCAGGGTGTATCATTGGCCCACCTTTAATGCTGCAGATTCGTTTATCTGTATAGGTGTGGGGTTGCTCTTGTGTGAAACCCTATTTCGTAAGGATCAGGAGAAAGTCACCTAATCTGAACGTTGTTCCGTGAGTTCTTGATATTTCTTGAGTAAGTTAAGGGTCATCTTACCAGGCTGACCGGAGGAGATAGCTCTTCCATCTATCTTGACAACTGGAATGATTCCTGCAGCGGTACCTGTCAAAAAGCATTCGTCAGCTACATAAAGATCGTATCTGGTTATTTGCTCTTCTTTTACCTCCATACCTTGATTTGCTGCCAGCTCAATAACAACATTCCGTGTGATGCCTACGAGGATGCCTGCACACGTAGGAGGTGTGATTATTTTGTTCCCTTTAATTAAAAAGATATTATCTCCGGTTCCTTCAGCTACATATCCGTCTTTATTGAGCATAATACCTTCAGCAGCTCCGGCATTGATACACTCAATCTTTGCTAAAATGTTGTTGAGATAATTTAATGACTTTATCTTTGGGTTGAGTGCTTCATAATGGTTACGAATTGTAGGAACGATTACGGCATCCAATCCTTTTTCATATAATTCTTTGGAGTAGAGTTCAATGAAATCTGTTATGATAATTATTTGCGCTTCAGAACAGTTAAATGGATCGAGCCCAAGTTTACCAATTCCTCGGGTGACAATTAATCTAATATAAGAATCCTCGTTTAAATTATTTGTTTGAAGAGTGGCTTTCACTGCGTCCTTAAGTTCGTTCTTTGATATGGGGATCTCTAAGGCAATTGCTCGGGCAGAATTGTATAGTCTGTCGATGTGTTTGTTAAGCTTGAAGATGTGACCATTGTAGCATCTAATTCCTTCAAAGACACCGTCCCCATACAATAATCCATGGTCAAAAACAGATATCTTAGCATCTTCTTTTGGGTAGAACTTTCCATTGATATATACCTTCAGTCCCATCTACAACTGCTCCTTTCAATTTCTAACACAATTGACAATTTTTCCATCTGCAATTCTCACAACACATTCTGTTGATTTTGCGAACCGCTCATCATGTGTTACTATGACCACAGTTTGTTTCGTACGATCATTTAATTCCCATATCAATTCTTGAATTTCTCTTCCCGTGTGTGTATCGAGATTACCGGTTGGTTCATCGCAAAGGAGTATCTCAGGGTCGTTTATAAGGGCCCTCACGATCGCAACCCTCTGTTTTTCCCCACCTGAGAGTTCGTCTGGCCGGTGATGGATCCTATTCCCCAATCCAACACGCTGTAATAAGTGAATAGCTTTTTCTCTATCCTCCTTCTTCGATCTCGCCTTCAATTGACTTTTACCAATGAGGCAGGGCATCAGAACGTTTTCCAAGGCGTTGAAATCCGGTAAAAGATAGTAAAACTGAAAAACAAAGCCGAAGACCCTATTACGTTTAGCGGCGAGTTCACTCTGCTTAGCGATACTTAGGTTTTCTCCTTTGAAATATACCGAACCTGAAGTTGGTGTATCTAACATACCCAGTGTGTGAAGGAGAGTACTCTTTCCAGCACCTGAGGCCCCCAAAACGATTACCACCTCTCCTGCTTGGATGTCAAGGTTTATGCCATTCAGTACCCGGAGAAACGTCTTTCCTATCTTGTACTCTTTATATACATCTTTTGCACTGAGGATAGTGTTTCTACTAGTTTCTGTCATCTCTTATTGGACATACATGATCAAATAGCGTATTAACTTTGATCAAAACGGATAGTTCCCGATGTTTGATTTTTCACTCTCTCACTATTTCCTTGATCGGTTCCAACGAATTTCGAGATTTTTTCCTCTTTCCCTATCATAATCCACTACACTACCAGAGCTACTTGATTCCCTCTTCTCCTTTGGCCCGATGGGTATTCAATGGTGAACAGGGCAAATCTATTTTTTTAACACTGTTTGCGCAACAACGGAAATAAGATGACGTCTCGTATGGAAGGGCTATTCGTTAATATCATTACTAACCTGTCAATGCCTATCCCCAACCCACCAGCAGGTGGCATTCCATATTTAAGTGACTCCAGGAAATCTTCGTCTATCTTTCCTTCCGAATCGGCTCCTCTTGCTTGTTCATGAAACCTCTTACTCTGCTCGATGGGTTCGTTTAATTCAGAATAGGAGTTGGCAATTTCCATCGTAGCCATATACAGTTCGAACCGTTGAGCCAAGTTGGGATTATGTGGACAAGATTTTGTCAAGGGGCAAATACTTGTTGGATAATCAAGTACAAACGTGGGGTTCCATAACTCTTTTTCAACTGAATGTTCAAAGATTTCTTGGGCGATTACATCTTTGTGTATCCCCTCAACCTCAATCCCTAATTCCAGACCTTTTTTTCTTACCCCTGCTTCATCATCCAGCTCAACAGATGCGTATTCCACCAAAAGCTCAGAAAACGTACTTTTACGCCAGGGGGGAGACATATCCAGAGTGCCGTTACCGTAGCTGATCTCAAATGTGTCATATAACTCTTTCACTAATGAGATAACCAGGTTCTCTGTTAACTCCATCATACCTTCGTAATCACTATATGCCTGGTAGAGTTCAATCATAGTAAATTCCGGGTTGTGCCGGGTGGAAATGCCTTCATTGCGGAAGTTCCGATTAATTTCGTAAATCCGTTCCATACCGCCTACAAGTAATCTCTTTAAATAGAGCTCCGGCGCGATCCTCAAATATAAATCCATGTCCAAGACATTATGGTGCGTGATAAAAGGTCTCGCTTCTGCACCACCTGGTATCGGTTGCATCATTGGGGTGTCAACTTCAATAAATTTTTTGTCATCGAGGAAATTTCTGATTGATTTTATGATGCTTGATCTCTTTAAAAAAACATCCATGACCCTATCATTAGACAATAGGTCCAGATAACGTTGTCTGTATCGTGTCTCGATATCCCTTAAACCATGCCACTTTTCGGGTGGTGGCATGAGTGCCTTTGAAAGTACGGTAATATCGTCAGCAAAAACGGTAATTTCGCCCGTCCTTGTCTTAAAGACATCACCTTCAACACCAATGATATCTCCAAGGTCTAAGAGTTGAAAGACCTCAAACTTCTCTTTACCAATTCTATCCAGTTTTACGTAGACCTGGAGTTTGCCAGACCAATCTTTAATGTGAAAGAAAGCGGCCTTGCCATGGGGCCTCATTGTTGTGATACGACCCGCACAACGAACCTTCTCACTCTCTTTATCATCTGAAAAATTGTCAATTACACCCTTCAAAGCTACGGTATGGTTAAATCTTTCGCCGTAGGGATTTAGCCCCTTCTCCTTTAGTTTATTTGCCTTTTCAATTCTGTTCTCTACAAATGCTTCCACCGAAACCCCACAACTTTAAATATCGAGATATCTTAAGCCTCTCCCATAAACCTTGCAAATTCGGTTATTCTAACACTATAGAATAGACTGTCAAGCAAAATGCGAAATCACGAATTCTGTGATTATTAATCTGTTTCTCCTTGAATAAATGATGAAAAAATATTACGATTTGGGGAATGGATCATCGGTTCAGTGAAAAAGAGCGACTTCGAAAAAGGAGAGAATTTCAAAAAGTCTTTAAGGAGGGAAAAGTCTTTAGCAATGATCAAATTATCGTCTATGCGTTGTTGAATAGTGGTGAAATTTCCCGGTTGGGTATAACGGTGGGGAGAAAGTTTGGTAATGCGGTGAAACGAAACCGACTCAAAAGGATTTTACGAGAGGCTTATCGATTAAACAAACAGTTATTGCACAGGGGCGTAGATATAATAGTAATCCCAAGATCAGGATTTTCAGATCTAACATTGAAATCCATTGAAGAAAAGTTCAAGAATCTTCTCATACAAATTGATAGAAAATTCAGAGATGAAAACCCTTCTCATTAAAGCAATTCAAGTATATCAGATGCTCTTTTCGCATCTCTTTAATCCATCATGTCGATTTAGTCCTTCTTGTTCACAATATACAATTGATGCAATTGAGAAAAGAGGGGTCTTTGTTGGGGTACTAAAAGGTATTTGGAGGATTCTCCGGTGTAATCCGTTTGGGGGGTCGGGATATGATCCTGTAAAGTAGTGGTTGAACCAACTACCCATCTACGGCGTTGCCAGTAAAAATTCCGTAATCCTCACGTACTTGAGTACGCTCCGGTTCCGGAATTTTTACGCGCCTTGTACCTGGGCAGTTGGTTTAACCACTAAGTACATTATCACATGAGGAATTTCAATGTTTGACGCACTACGGCTGCTTAGTAAGAATCAGTGCGTTTCTGGTACTCGAAGTGTGACGCCACTCTCTGCTCGAAAGTGTGGTCTGTTAGTCGATCGGAGCAGAGAAACCTGGCTTTTGACATTGTTATTTTCCATCAAAAGAAAGAGTATGGTATTTCGCAGGAAAGTTACGAAAGGTAAGGCATCTGCTATTAATCTTTTTCATGGACCCTAAGCGAAAAATCGAGACGCAGATATCTGGTATCCCCTGTCATATCTTTTGGCGATGTTGTTCTCTTTTACAATTTGGAGAACGTGAATATTTCCCAGTTTTTTTGCAGTAATAAAATGGTGGTTTGCTATTTTTTGACTTTTAGTTTTTGCTTCAATAATTAACCACGGAGTTCCCTCTTTTGTTATGAGAAAATCAGACTCTTTACCGTCTTTTGTCCGTAAGTAGTTAAGTCCAAATTCATTGCCTAAATCATTCCATATCTCAATCATCGCCTTTAATTCAACAGCAATGTAATTCTCAAACTTGGCCCCTTCATCCCTGACATGAGTCCAGTCATAAAAGTATAATTTTTTCTCTTTTTTTATGCTCCTGCTAATACCTGATGAATATGGCGATATCATAAATGTTACATAAGCCATTTCTATAAGAGATAAATAATTTCTTAAGGCATTATAACTTACTAACATATCTTGTAATAATGAATTTACCGACAACGGGGAACCTATCTTATGCGGTAATAATAATAACAATCTGGCGACATTTTCCACCTCCTTTATATGACCGAGGCTTAACAGGTCTTCGTTAATTAACTTATCAAGATAACTGTTTTTCCACTTTTTCTGAAAAATTTCTTTCCCTGAAATAAACGGATCAGGGAATCCACTAAATTTCAACAATTTTTCCATTAATTCCTGCTCATATCTTTTTGAACCAATCCTTTTTTCAATAAGATTTGATGGAGAATCAAAATCATCGAGAACCGGATTATTAATCTTCGATAGCTCGTTTAAAACAAGGGGATAGAGTTTAAAAAGAAAATATCTTCCGGCCAATGAGTCTCCTGATTTCCTCAACATATCAAGCCTAGCTGAGCCGGTAACGATAAACCTGGTTATTTTGCAATCCGCATCATACATTGACTTCAGCACATCTTTCCATTTCGGATATTTATGGATCTCATCAAAACATATCCAGGGGGTCATGGATGGTGGTACATCTAAAAGAGACTCTTGGTAAAATCTGCTGTTTTTTAAATATTTCTGTTTTGTTTCCCTATCGTCCCAACTGTAATAAAACTGCAGCATTCCATGTGCTTCAAGAAATTCCTTTGCCATTGTCGTTTTTCCACATTGGCGTGGCCCGGCAATAAATCTCATCTGTTTCCCAAAATCTTCAGAAAAACAGAGCAGCTGAATATTCCTCTTAATCATGAGGCTATTTTACTGCAGATGGTAAAATAGTCAAGACTAATTTGCCGTATGTGTTAAAAGAGACATAATCCACACACGACCCTAACTTTGTGATTTTGCAATGATCTCAAACGGCTTTTTCAGCCTTCAGTTGCTCCAAAATGGAGGGAAGATACTTGAATAGGTAATCTATATCCTCTTTGGTATTGGGGAGTCCAAAACTAAATCGTATGATACCATACTTTTCGGTATCAACACCGAGTGCCTTAATTACGTATGATGCCTCTTTGCTTCCCGCACTGCATGCGGACCCGGCCGAAACATAGATACCGATCTGGTTCAAGCTGAGCAGGAGTGAGCCGCTGTCAATATCTGGGAATCCGATGTTGAGATTGTTAGCGGTTCGTTGCTCTAGGGATCCGTTTATGACAATGCCTGGTTCGACCTTTCGTAGACCGTCTAAGAAATGGTCCCTCAACTCCAACAGGCGTCTGTTTTCTCTCTCCATTTCAGAGTGAGCCAATTTTGCAGCCAGCCCAAAAGCCATAATTGATCCCACATTTTCGGTGCCGGAACGCAGTCCGGATTCCTGTCCTCCGCCATGAATTAATGATTCCAAAGAGATCTCTTTGCTCACATATAAAGCGGCAACTCCCTTTGGGGCATAGATTTTGTGTCCGGACATGGAGAGCAGAGAGATTCCCACCTCTTTGGGATTCAGCTTAATTTTACAGAATCCCTGTATTCCATCGACCATCAAGGGCACGTTCGCACTCCTACAAACTTCCCCAATTTCATGAAGTGGATTTATTGCTCCAATCTCATTATTTACTGCCATAAGTGAAACGAGGAGTGTCTCTTCAGACAGGCTCTCCTTAACAGAATTGACGTCAATAAGTCCATTTTTTCCGATATCTAAATAGGTTACCCGAAAACCTAATTTTTCTAAGTACTGCAGGGTTTTTAGCACAGAAGGGTGTTCCACTTTACTGCTGACAATGTGTCCTCTGTTTTCTAGATGCTGAAAGGCAATTCCCTTAATGGCCATATTGTTGGCCTCTGAACCGCTCCCCGTAAAGAATATCTCATCCGAATTTACTTTTAAGCAATCGGAAATTTGGGAGCGGGCAGTTTGAATGGTATCATACGCTATTTTGCCCGGATTTGTGCTGCTGCTGGGGTTGCCAAAACCATAGGAACCTTGATAATAGTTTATGAGTTTCTCGGTTACTTCACTTCGTATGAAGGTTGTTGCGTTATTATCGAAATAGACCTCTCGGTAGTCTTCAACCTCTACCATAGCCATCGGTTTACAAATCTCTCTCCCCGTTTGAATTGGTATACCCACCCAGGTATAGACAGAAGTGAGACCGTGGGGAAACAGGTTTTCAATCTCCTCTCTGGATGCTCCGGTGTTTTTCTTTATATTGAGATAGAGAGGTCCCACACGATTTTTTTCATAATAGTGGTAAGCATATTCAAGGATGTCCAGATGCTTCTGTGTCAATGGGGTCTGGGTGATCCTGGACATCCTATTTATTAATGTCTTTACAAGGTTATTCATAAAAGAAGTTATCTCATTCCTTTTTACATTGCTAACTGCTAATGATAAATTGTTAAATTTGCATTGAGTTGGTAATTCAGTCCAACGGATAGCAGACGGGTTTTCCGAAAACCCCTGGAACTTTGAACCGTGAACGATTTATAAGAAGTGTTTGTAGAACTTTAAGCCTTTACTCTTTCAAGTGACCCCTGGATAGAGGTGGAAGGGAAAGCCCGTCTTGGAATCTTCCAATCCCTGTACGGTTTCCACAAATAGATGAAAGGGCATACCCATCCCCAATCGATCGGCTTCAAACTCGGCTATAAGTCTAGCGCCAAGGCAATACGGTGCAATATTGATCTCTTGGGTTAAATAGGGACGGACTATGAGATCGGAGTTAACGACCCTCAATCCACCCATACTTGCTGTTACACGTTTGCCCGTATTGTATTGGTACGCCTGGATCAGCCTGGTCAATTCGGCTGATCGAACGTTGAGGACTACCACATCGGGTACTAAATCAAGATCATCAAATTCTATTGAATAAAAGAAGACCCCCTGCATTGTAGGAGGTTGAATGGCTACCATGTCTGAAATAGCTTTTTTTGCAGTTTCCTCATCTTTAAAACGTCCAACATCATCTTTACCAAAAAGAGCAAAATCCATACGATCTGCAGCTTTACATGCATAAACAGCGCCAGAGGTAAAATCCTGTGGAGAAGGAGGCTTAAAATCATTTCCCAATCCAGATTGATCACGCATAATATCTGTGTACACCCTTGATTCACCCAGTGGTTCTGTCTGGTGTTGGTCTACTAAACCAAAAGTTATTGCTGCGGCTACACAGCCTATATTGTCGTATGTTAAAAGGGCTGCGTCGCCCAAAGAGGCCTGTTTTGTAGCTTGACAGCTTGTTAATGAGACAGCTGGTTGATTTATTTTTATCGGTTCGGGGATTTCATCCCCTTTTTTGAAAAATTTTACCGCTGTCAGGGGAATTTCAAGATTTTTAACTCCCATTGCATCTATCATGTTCGAATAAAGTTGTTTCATTCTTGTCATTTTCTGCTCCATGAAATATACAAAATTTATTAGTTTCTTGTAAGGCAATCTCAAAATTGGTAAGGATGATTCAGGTTTCTCTCCTATCGGGACGAGCTGTTACCTAAAACCCCACACTCTTTGAAAAACTGAAGGCGTTATTGATTTTATTGAGTAACTCATCAAAATCAATCGGTTTTTTTATGATAAAATCCACTTTTACCTCCTCTTCTTCTGCATCTTCAGCCTTATAATTCCAGCCGGTTATGAGTCCAACCTTATGAGGTTTTTTGTCTAACGTCTCCAGAGTCTTTATGACTTCTTTTCCTGTTAGGTCTGGCATGACCAGATCACAGAGTAAAAGATCAAAGTAGTCATGCTTGAGAATTTCGAGAGCCTCTTTACCGCTGCATACTTTTTGAACGGTATGACCTCCTTCGGTAAAAAATTCACTTAAAAATTCACACACATATTCCTCATCGTCTACGATGAGAATTTTTAAGCTGTTTTCTTTGTAAGAGAGAGTAAATTCAGACGTTTTCGATGGCCTGAAAAGCTCTTCAGTGATAGGGAAGCTCAAAGTGAATGTACTCCCGTTCCCCACCTCACTTTCTACCTGTATCTTCCCGCCGTGTCTGACCATTATACCGTACGCAGCGCTTAATCCTAATCCACTTCCATTTGGTAATTTGGTAGAAAAAAAGGGGTCAAATATCTGTTTCTTCACATCTTCGTACATCCCTTCACCAGTGTCAGATATTCCAATAAAAACCATTTCATCCTTCTTCCACGTGCTGAAGGTAAGTGTACCGCCTTCAGGCATTGCGTCTAACGCATTATTTATTATGTTTACCAATACCTCTTTTAACTCGGATGTGTTACCAGAAATTAAGGGTATTTCTCTTACGTCTGTTACGTCTAATTTATAATCTATTCCATTGGCTTGGGCCATATGTTTCCATTTAGGCATGGTATAATCAATTGCCTCTTGTATCATATCTTTCATATCCACTAGAATATACTGGGTGGTATCTTGTTTTTGATTGGTAAACTCTTGCACCCTACGAACGATCTCGGCTCCATCTTTGGTTGCCTCAATGATAACGCGAATACTTTTCCCCAGCTTTTTATGGTCCCCGTATCCTTGTTGCATCAGTTGTGCATATCCCATAATTATAGCAAGAATATTATTAAATTCATGAGCTACACCTGAGCTCATGACACCCAATGCCTTCAATTTCTCCGATTGTAAGAGGGTCTCTTCTATTTGCTTGCGTTCGGCAATTTCAAATAGAAGTTCTTTATTTTTGTGGGAAAGTTGATCTGTACGGTCGGCCACACGTTTTTCCAGAGATTTATTAATTACCTTCAAATCGTCTTCTAATCGTTTACGCTTCAAGGTACCCGCAAGTATATTAGCAACGGATTGGAGAAAATTTACGTCATCTTTCGTAAAGTCGCGCAGTTTTGTTGTGTGTACAGCCAGGACACCATAAGGCTTCTCTCTATCCTGGATGATAACACTTACGCCACTGACAATGCCATGTTCTTTAAGGAGCTTTGGAGCATCAAACCGTGTTTCCGTGTGAAAGTCCTTGACGATGACAGGTTTATTTGAAGATAGGGTGTAACCTGCCTGTGATTTAGTATCAACACTTACTGTTGCATTCCCTATTAAACCTTCATTCCAACCCACGCCATCACGTAACAATAATTCTTTACCATTGGGAAGAAGTTCTAAAATTTTACAATAATTAACTTCCAGAGTCTTTGCGACTTGATTAACCGCGTCATTCATGAGTGCAAAGATGTCTGTATTCGTTGAGAGTGCGAGGAGGCCAACATTGCTGATTACAGCCTGCTGCTTTTCACGGAGCTTGAGCTCTAGTTCCGCCTTTTTTTGTTCCGTAACATCGCGCCAGATGCTGATGATAACACCGGTATCCTCAAGTCCAACCTTTTCCAAAACGGATGCGTTGACACTAAGATATTTTGTCCCGTATCGTTCTGTAGCGAATTTGAATTCAACATCAAGGCAGGTACCTTCGGTGTGAACGATTTTTTCAAGCTCTGTCCAATTTTTAATAGCATCGGTATCAATCTCATTTAACCAACAAAACAGGTCCGTTTCAATGATCTCACTTCTCTTGTGGTGAAAAAAATCACAGAAAGCCTCATTAGCAACAATTATATTATGAGATGCATCCGCAATCATAATTCCATCTGCAGAAGCTCTTAATAATTTTTCAAAAAAACCGATAGTTTGATGAGAAACTGCCGGTTGGTTTTCCATGTTTTTGTCAGTCATAAGTTTTTTAAAGAGGTTAAATTTTTTTAATCTTCACCGCACAAAATTTATATTCAGGTTGCTTTGAATAGGTATCGTAAACAGGATTACAGACAAGATTAACTAACGTCTCTTTTTTGCCTGATAAAATATCTCCAAAATGCATATTCATATAAACGGTTCCGGGCAATATCCTCTCTTTGATAGAAACGATAGACCGAACACGACCTCGCCGAGAGACGATTTCAACCTCGTCTCCATCCGTAATTTCAATTTCCCTTGCATTATCAGGATGTATTTCAACAAAATTGATTGGCATGGTGTTGTTGATATCTGTAAGACGTCCGGTACGGGTACCCGTATTGAATTGAGATGCCATCCGTCCAGTTATGAGGGCGAAAGGGTATTCACCATCTGTCTCTTCTGCCGGTGCTTTGAATTGTCGAGCAAGTAGTGCGGCACGTCCATCTGGCCGGGGAAACTGCATGTTTTCAAATAACCGTACTGTGCCGGAATGATCTTCTTCAGGACAAGGTAATTGCGGTCCTACACTGTTTCGCAACCGATCATAACTAACTCCATTTGAATCACAGAGACGTTTTCTGGTGGTTTTTTTCAACTCATCAAATATCTCTTCAGGTGAGGTGAAGGGAAATGCATCAGAAAAACCCATTTCCCTGGCTATCATACAGATTATCTCGCAATCGGATTTGGCATTTTCTGGGGGAGCAACTATTTTTTCTGCCAATTGGATACGACGTTCTGAGGAGATTAATGTCCCGGTTTTCTCACACCACTGTGCCCCCGCAAGAACAACATCCGCAAGCATTGATGTCTCTGTCGGATGAAAAATATCCTGCACAATGAGTAATTCCGCTTTTGAAAGGGCCTCTTTCACCCATTCCGTATGGGGGAGTGAAGCAGCCGGGTTCGATGCGAGGACCCACAGTGCTTTCACACTACCGGAATGAAGGCCCTTGATAATATCTAAAATGGTATGACCGGGTATAGGATTAATTTTTTCCACCGGGGTACCCCAAAGTTCTGCAATCTCTTCTCGATGTTGACTATTGGAAACCAATCTCATACCGGGTAAAAGATGTGATAATGCTCCAATCCATCGGCAAGCCATCGTATTTGCTTCACCCGTAATCGAAAGTGGCCCGGAGCCAACACGACAATAATTTCCCGTTAATAGTGACAGGTTGTGCAAGGTATTGTTTTTGAAGACTGCTTGTGTCGATTGATTATATCCCTGAAACCAGAAAGTGAGCATTGCCTTGGAGTGACCAATTAATTGTGCCGTTTCAACAATCTGCTGTTCGTCGCAACCCGTAATTTGGGCAGCACGCGAAGGTGGATACTCTTGTACCAATTCTTTAAAATCTTCAAATCCAGTCGTGTATTTATTGACAAATTCCTTATCAATAAAGCCTTTATTGATGAGGACATGGGCAAGGGAGTTGTTTAAGGCAACGTCCGTCCCAGGTTTTAACTGTAAATGAATGTCGGCAATTGAAGCGGTCTCCGTTTTTCGAGGATCAATGACGATTACTTTTGCGTGAGAATTTCTCTCACGTACGGCACAAATACGATGAAATATTACCGGTATTGATACTGCCATATTGTTGCCGGCAATAAAGAAGAGGTCAGCTTCTTCAATATCAGCATAACAGGTAGGAGGGGCATCAGCACCGAGGGTTGAAACAAAGCCCATTGCAGTGCTTGACATACACAAACGCGCAGTACTCTCAACATTGTTCGAGCCGATAACGGCCTTCATTAACTTGTTGACAAGATAATATTCTTCAGTAAAACAGGCGGCACCTCCAAAGAATGCAACGGCTTCCGGACCGTAATCTTCAATAATGCGTTTAAGTTCACGTGAAGTATGTGAAACAGCTTCATCCCAACTGACCGGCATTAATTGGTTATTTTGCCTCATCATCGGATTTTTTAATCGATCTTTGTGTGTGAAAAGCTTCGGTAAATTAACGGGTAATTGACAAATAAGACCTTGATTTGTGGGGTGGCTTTCTATAGGGCTGACTTTGACAATCTTACCATTTTCATGATCTACTAAAAGACCACAACCTATTCCACAGTATGGGCACACAGTTTTCTTCTGCCGCATGTTCTTTCTTGTTAAGCAAGTAAGGTTTTGAATGTTCAATAAATCGTAGCTGTTTCAAACGATCTGCACCATAGTGAAAATATAAAAGGGTAGAGACTGGTATTGATCGTGGTCTTCAACACTAAGAGAGTCAACGTACCATCTACATTTCGAGTAGCTTTCCAGACCTTATCTCTTTTGAACGAACAGTAAAAGAAACCGTACGGACATAAAACTTTTTGTAGCAAAAGGCGTTACTCAAGAGTTGTTCAACGCTAAGCGATAGAGAATGTTGCGTTCTTGTCCGCCAGTCACAATAATATTGTCGGTCAGCTGCCGGCAGATATCATATCTTCAGTTCAAATTCCCTAGCCAAGTATTTGCACGCTCTTCGGTCTGTAGGAGTGTCATCTCTTTCTTAGATTACTCGTTGGGGCCAACTCCCACCTGGGCAAAGCTAAGAAGTATAAAGCACTGATGGTAATTAATACCAAACTCTGACCTCTAAGAGAGTGGGGCAAAAACCCAATTAATTTCTTGAAATCCCTGAAAAATAATCATAGTAAGATCATTTATGGTTAAAATCAAGCAGAAACCATCTTCTTTTTTGCGCAAACCGTGAGAAAAACTGTCACTTATTTTATGCCTCCTCAGCAGAATCTGTGGGTAACTTAACCAATCAGATACTCATAAGTATTGCATCTGCTTATAATTATGAGACAATAATGCCATAGTAAATTTGGAGTTGGTTTTAGTTTTTAAACATTTTCAATAAATAGTGTCTTCTTTTATTCCCTCCGGAGCCGCCCACCCTCACTTAATGCTGGGGTGGACGGCGGAGAAGGGAATAAAAGAAATTCCTTTTGGAGGGCCTTCCTTCAAATAAATCAATTTTTACCTTATTTTTACCCACAGATTCTGATGAAGAGCCTATTTTATAAATCCTAAACAAAAATTGGTTTTCTAATCCTTACTGATGTGTGCCTCTTCTATGATAACGTCATATTTATAGCCACTCCCAAAATCTTTGTTCATATACAACGTTCCCTGAACCTTGACTATATCGTCAACAGAGGGTTGGTCTTGGGTGGTTACTACAAGATCGTGGGTGTTCTTCTGCTCGTCCCCGGTTCCGTCCTGAATATGTAGCCAGTTCTTACCCATAATCCCGACAGATACTTTCATTACTTTACCTCGAATCGTAACGCTTTTTTTGTCAAGTCTTTTACTTTTCTGGTACAGTTCAGCAACCGTATAGACATTGGCGCCGGTGGCTTTTTTTACCTCAACTTTTTCGTCAGTATGGACGGTCGTATTCTTGCTCCCTATTCCCATCTTTTTGTCAGAAGGTAAAGATCTTGAATGTGAAGAAGGTCCGGTGGAAAAGAAGATCGTATCGAAAGTGCGATTTAAGGTCTTGCTCGTGAAATTGACCATCTGGTGTCCTGGCTCAAGAGAAATTTCCTGACCAACAGATACATCCATTTCCGTTACGGCAGCCCAGGTCTGTTTTCCCTCCTTCTCTAATAGGAGATACGTGTAGCCACCACTGTTCATGGTTTCTACTATTTTTCCAGAAAGTTGTGGCGGTCTATTATCTGCTTTTGGTTTGCTGACGCGTTGCAATCTTCCTGTTTTCAGGCCATGCTGTTCATCACTCATGGTGTCGTCTTTAGCAAAAGTAGTGATTGAAATCATACAGATAGGCACAATAATGAGAAGGCCTCGTAGGTAAACAGAAAAATTACGTATCATTTTTTATCTCCTTGAAAATTATGTATGGCACAAATATTAGACTATGTTATATAGAATATAATATACTGTATAATACAAACTATTTCTCGCAATTTCAAGGCAATCACAGCGTAAATATTTCGGGATACAGTGTGGGAAATGCGAAAATAGTGAAGATTTACGTAATATTGTGAGATGTGAGGTTGTATGAGAATTATTCTTGTGACAACTTTTTTTCATAAGATACTATGATTGTGAATCTTTATGTGGGAAACAAATGGACACAGTGTAAGATTCGGTTTTTTGGCATAACAATTGCGATTTTCCAAAAAGATTAGTTTTTTTGGGTTTAATATACGATTTGATCATGATGAAACGTAATATATCGGTACCGTGAAAGAGAGCTAGTGCATAGCTTCCCTCATTTTTGACCCTTATTAGTGGTAGCCGAATACTTTATCTCAATTCCGCTAGTGGTTGAAGATGCGGGTTGGCGACCTCTTTAGGGGGTAGAGGAGATTAAGGTCTTTAGGCGTGTGAAGGAGAGTGCAAGACTATTTGAGTTTGAGGCTGTTGGAAGGCTGATTTGAATTTACTTGTTCATTTAAGGTGTGATTACTATAATTCATCTGATAAACTGTATAAGTAGATTGTACGAGTTTACCATAATATCACCATCTTTAATAGCTTGGCTCGTCCTATCAGTTTTACAAAGTTAGTTTTTTGATGGAAGTGATTCCAAAGAGAATGGTTGTGAAGGGTTTCATGTGTAACTTAATCGAGATGGACTTAATAAATGGGCTTTTTGAATTTCCCATCGTGAGATCTGAGAATCTCAGTGAAATCAAAATTGGCTCATTCGTTACAGTCTAAAAAATTCCAATTGATATTGAGTCATTACGGTCAAAGAAAGCATTGAGGAAGAAGATGATATGGAAAGGAAGAATACAGGTATGCCTGAGATTAATAATTTTTTTAACGTTAATTTAGCGGGACAGCCAAAACGGAATGGGTTGTATGACCCAAAATTTGAACACGATGCCTGTGGTGTTGGTTTTGTGGCTCAGATTGATGGAACTCCAAAACATGAGGTGATAAAGAATGCGATCCAGGTTTCAATAAATTTGGAACACCGTGGAGCAATCGGAAGTGATAAAAGGACGGGAGATGGTGGCGGACTTTTGGTGCAAATTCCCGATGAATTTTTTCGGAATGTCTGTCCGGACCAAGATATTGCATTGCCGCAGCTTGGGAAATATGGTGTGGGAATGATTTTTCTTCCCCCAGACGAATCTTTGGGGCAGAGATGCAGGGGAAAAGTTCAGGAAGTGGTTGAGGCTGAAAGCTGTACGGTGCTTGGTTGGCGAATTGTTCCCACCGATAGTGATTGTCTGGGTGAACTCAGTCGTATAACCCAACCAACGGTATATCAAATTTTCGTGACGAGCGATACCCATGAAGGTGCAGATTTCGAAAGAAAACTGTACGTCATAAGGCGCTCCATAGAGAAGGAAATTTCCTCTTGGACGGATGATGACTTTAGCCAGTTTTATATTTGTAGCTTGAGTTGTAAAACAATTGTTTACAAAGGATTACTTACGGGTACCCAATTGCCTCTCTTTTATCCAGATCTATGTGATTCCCATTTTATGTCCGGGTTTGCCATTATTCATCAACGATACAGCACAAATACGTTACCAGCCTGGAATCTGGCACAACCTTTCCGGAGTCTAGCGCATAATGGGGAGATCAATACCCTGCGTGGGAACATTAATCAGATGAAGTCTCGGGAGAAAGATTTACGATCGGATTTATTTGGTGATGATATAGAAAAAATTAAACCTATCATTCACGATGAATTTGGCAGTGATTCGGCGATCTTTGATAATGTATTTGAGTTACTCATCAATTCTGGGAGGTCTCTTTCTCATGCAGCCATGATGATGGTCCCTGAGGCGTGCGGGAAAAAATACTATATGAGTGAGGATAAACGCGGGTTTTACGAGTTTCATGCCTCGTTTATGGAACCATGGGATGGCCCAGCTGCTATTGTTATTACCGATGGGAGGTATATCGGGGCCATGTTAGATAGAAATGGATTAAGGCCTGCACGTTACACGGTAACCAATGATGGAATGATCGTCATGGCTTCTGAAACCGGTGTGCTTGATATTCCTGGAGATGAGGTACGTCAGCGTGGAAGATTGCAGCCTGGTAAGATGTTTTTGGTAGATCTACAGCAAAACCGAGTTGTGCCTGACAACGAAATCAAGGCAAAAATATCGAGACAGGCACCCTATCGGCGCTGGCTGAAAGAGAACCTGATAGAACTACGCGGACTCTTTAATCCGTCCAGGATCCCAAAAGTTGATCTAGAAGAGCTGAGGATCCAGCAACACGCATTTGGCTATACCGAAGAGGATGTCAATTCCCTTATCATACCGATGGCTAGTCAGGGTCAGGAACCGATCGGGGCGATGGGAAATGATAGTGCCCTGGCGGTGTTGTCCAACAAGCCTCAACTTTTGTTTCACTATTTTAAACAACTCTTTGCACAGGTTACGAACCCTCCCATAGACCCTTTACGCGAAGAACTTGTGATGTCACTGATGAGTTTTCTTGGAAAGAAAGGTGGTCTTCTCGAGGAGACTCCGGAACACTGTAGACAGCTAAAGCTCTCACATCCGATTCTCAGTCCTACGGATATGTGGCGTATTCGAAATGCGAATCATCCTGATATGTTGGTACGGAAAGTAGACATCCTTTTTTCTGCCGAAGGTGGGGGGAGGGCCTTACAATCAGCTATGGAGTCACTCTTTGAAAAAGCGGAGAGGCATATTGCGGATGGTGCCAACATTCTGGTGCTTACGGATAGGAGTATGGATAAGAACCGTTGCCCTATTCCAGCACTTCTTGCTGTTTCTGGGTTGCATCACCATTTGATCAAGAGGGGGCTCAGGAATACGTGCGGATTGATTCTTGAAACGGGAGAGGCGCGGGAAGTGATGCACTTTTCTCTTCTCATCGGTTTCGGGATTTCGGCAATTTGTCCCTATGTTGCTTTTAGTTCAGTGAGGGAATTGGCTGAAAAATCACTCCTTGGAAACGGGATGTCTCCTGAAGATGCGATGGACAGCTACATGTCTTCTATTAAGAAAGGCCTTTTGAAGACGTTTAGCCGCATGGGTATTTCAACTATCAGGAGTTTCTTCGGATCTCAGATTTTTGAGGCAATCGGGATAAATGGGTCAGTAATTGATCAATACTTTTGTAACACCGCATCACGAGTAGGAGGAATTGGCCTCGATGAGATTGCTGAAGAGGTTTATGCACGGCACCGAAGAGCATATCCATCTACTGGTCACCCTGATGAACTCCTGGATATAGGAGGTCGTCTTTCGGTGAAATATGGTGGAGAGAAGCATCTCTGGATTCCGGATACAATATACAAACTTCAGCAGGCAACTCGTAACAATGACTATAAGGTTTTCAAAGAGTACACTCACTTGATAGATAATCAGTCGAAAGAGCTAGCTACCTTACGCGGCCTCTTTACTTTTAAGGAGTGTGAGAAGATTCCTATTGAAGAGGTAGAACCAATAGAAAATATCATGAAGAGGTTTGTGACAGCAGCTATGTCTTTTGGGTCAGTTAGCCAGGAAACCCATGAAGCGATTGCGATAGCGATGAACCGAATTGGGGGACGGAGCAACTCTGGAGAAGGCGGAGAAGATCCTGAAAGATTTAACAAACTTCCAAATGGAGATTGGAAAATATCCAAAATCAAGCAAGTGGCATCTGGCCGTTTTGGAGTGACCAGTGAGTACCTTTTGAATGCAGAGGAACTTCAGATTAAGATTGCCCAGGGAGCAAAACCTGGTGAGGGTGGACACTTGCCAGGGCATAAGGTAAGTCCTGAAATTGCGAAAGTACGGCATACTACACCCGGTGTTTCGTTAATTTCACCTCCGCCACATCATGACATCTATTCAATAGAGGACTTGAAGCAGATAATTTATGACCTCCATTGTTCTAATCCGAAAGCGAATGTATCGGTAAAGCTTGTTTCTGCTGCTGGAGTAGGTACCGTTGCTGCGGGAGTAGCAAAGGCCAAGGCTGATCTTGTGCTGGTTAGTGGGTATGATGGGGGTACCGGAGCATCACCTTGGTCCAGTATATTGCACGCCGGTGTACCGTGGGAGCTTGGGTTGGCTGAAACTCAGCAAACGCTTGTAGCCAATGGACTACGAGACAGAATTGTTGTACAGACAGATGGGCAGCTCAAGACAGGAAGAGACTGTGTGATTGCAGCTTTGCTTGGTGCCGAGGAGTACGGGTTTGGGACCACAGTTTTAGTTACCTTGGGATGCGTTTTGATGAGAAAATGTCATCTGAATACCTGCCCTGTAGGTGTTGCAACACAAAATCCTCTCTTAAGGAAGAAGTTTGAGGGAAAGGTTGAACATGTAGAGCGCTTTTTCCGGTTTATTGCGCAGGAAATGCGTGAATATATGGCAGAGTTGGGTATGAGAACGGTGGATGAAATGGTAGGTCGTGTTGACAAACTAGAAGTCCAAGATGCTGCAAACCATTGGAAAGCGAAACATCTGGATTTTAGGGCACTTTTAACGCACCCTGATAGGGAAGGAATAAGCGATTTGCGGTGTGTGAAAAAGCAAGACCACGAGTTATCAGAAGCGTTAGATAATGAACTGATCAAACTGGCTGAAGGAACCTTAACAAAAAAGGAACCTACTATCGTTAATCTTCCGATCAAGAATGTCAACCGAACGGTGGGGGCTATGCTGAGTTGCGAAATAACCCGGAAATTTGGTTCGACTGGTCTACCTGAAGATTCTATTCAGTTAAATTTTACCGGTTCCGCCGGGCAGAGCCTAGGGGCCTTTCTGGTTCCCGGGGTAACCATCCGTGTGGAAGGTGATGCAAACGACTATGTTGGCAAGGGAATGTCTGGTGGGAAAATTATCATCAATCCTCCTCAAGGTACTACATTCAAACCCCACGAAAATATTATTGCTGGTAATGTGATCCTCTATGGTGCGACTAAAGGTGAGCTATACCTCCATGGCATGGTTGGTGAACGATTTGCTGTGAGGAATAGTGGCGCAACGGCAGTTGTCGAAGGTGTCGGTGATCACGGATGTGAGTATATGACCGGGGGAACAGTGGTCGTCATCGGACAGACAGGAAACAATTTTGGAGCCGGGATGAGCGGCGGTATAGCCTATGTTTATGATGAGCATGAATGGTTCGGCATGAAGTGTAATTTGGATATGGTTGATTTGGAAAGTGTCTGGACAGAAGAGGACAAGGAGACTCTCTACGCTTTGTTGGATAAACATGTTAAATACACACAAAGTGTGAGAGCAAAAGATATCCTTGATCACTGGGAAAGCCGTCTCCCTTTATTTGTCAAGGTTATGCCAATGGAATACAGAAAGTCATTAGAACGGATTCGTCAAGAGGAGCACCTAGACGATGAGACAGTTTTAGCTACAGAGGAGGTCTATAATAATGGGTAAACCAACCGGTTTCCTAGAAACGCCAAGAAAATCTGGTACCAAACGTTCGGTAGAGGATAGGATTAAGGACTTTAATGAAATTGAGGGAAATCTTCCTTTCGAAGAGTTGGAAGGACAGGCAAGTCGCTGTATGGATTGTGGTATACCGACATGCCATTTTTATGGATGTCCGGTTAAGAATAGAATTCCAGATTGGAATGATATGATATATCGAGGCCACTGGAAGCAAGCCTTGAAGCTTTTACACTCAACGAACAATTTCCCAGAATTTACAGGGAGAGTTTGTCCCGCTCCATGCGAAGCGGCGTGCACCTTATCAATTAACCAGAATGCGGTTACCATTAAGCAGATAGAGAAACAAATTGTAGAGCGTGGCTGGGTGGAAGGTTATATCCAGCCACAACCTGCTGCTACCAAAACTGGTAGACGTATTGCTATAGTCGGTTCTGGTCCCGCAGGGCTAGCAGCTGCACAGCAACTAGCGAGAAAAGGGCACGATGTGATCGTGTTTGAGAAAGATGATCGTATTGGAGGCATGTTGCGATACGGGATTCCCGATTATAAGATAGACCGTCGGGTTGTAGACAGGAGGCTTGATCAACTGAAGGCGGAAGGTGTGATTTTCGAGACCTCGGTAAATGTTGGTGTCGACATTTCTGGGAGATATCTTTCAAGAACATTTGATGCAGTTGTTATCTGTATTGGTGCGCAAGTTCCTCGGGATCTGGAGATTCCAGGTAGAGATCTCAAGGGTGTCAATTTTGCTATCCCTTTTCTGGTTCAACAAAACCGGAGGGTTGCAGGAGATACAATTCCAGAAGATGAGTCGATAACGGCAAACGGAAAACATGTTGTTGTTATTGGAGGAGGGGATACGGGTTCAGATTGTATTGGGACAAGTATTCGTCAGGGTGCAGCCAGTGTAACGCACATCTATTATCAGGATGTTCCACCTAAGAAACGTCCTCTTTGCAATCCTTGGCCGCAGAGACCGGCAATACTCAAGACAAGCTCTTCTCAGGAAGAGGGGTGTAAAAGGTTCTGGAAATTGCAGACAAAAGAGTTTGTCGGTGAAGGGGGTTGGTTAACCGGGGTAAAGGTAGTAGAGCTTGATTGGACCAGGCCCGAAGATGGTTCACGCGGAACTTTTACCGAAATACCAAATTCCGAAAAAGTTCTTCGAGCAGACCTGGTATTTCTCTCAATCGGTTTTCAACATTGTGAACACAGTCCTCTTCTCATGGATCTGAAACTCGATTATAGTAGAAAAGGCAATATTAAAATCGATGACAAAATGATGACTAAGATCCCTGGTATTTTTGCCGCTGGTGATGCCGAACTGGGAGCAACCTTGGTTGTCGATGCTATTTTTCGAGGACGTCAGGTAGCAGAAAAGGTAGACAGCTATCTGAATTCAGAAAGTACATTAAGAGTTGAGCATTCCATTTTTCAACCACGAGGATCTCAATAGGTCTCTTACCGCTTAAATTTCTGGAAAAAATGGCTTGGCTTTCTGGCGGAGAATATTTCCGCTGAAAGTGGTTATTTTTAATTTTATAATGATGATCTGAAACAGCAAGAGTGAGAAAACTTGCCAGAGAACGGGTTGATAGGTTTTGATATTTGGACAGACAATTTTGTATTGTCCGGCTATGAGTAGTTACTCTGTAGGGTCTCTATTTGCACCTTTTTGAAATTATCAACATTGATAGGTAGCCAATCAATGCTATGATAGATAGTAATAGGGTAGCCGAAATAAATAGAGAGACAAAAGGTGTTACTGTGTACTCTTTTCTAAATTTGCTCTCCATGAGAGAGATGATGAGCAGTATTGTGGAAGCTATAAATGCGCAGGAGGATACCCACCCGAAAATTCGTCTATATCTTTTTACTCTTCTTTTAAATAGCGTTGTACGTAAACTGTGCATTGTTCTCCACTCACTGTAATTCGTATTGAACTCTTACTTGGAAACATTCCAGGTGTCATCCTCTCTACCTGTAAATACATGGGATCGATATCCATAGTAGATTGAAACATGAGATAGTATAAAAAAAGTAGAAACCTTTTATACGAGTATCACATGTTAGGTGTGAACCTGAACTTACATCTGTTATCTTTCAGGATCTACTTAAAAGATGTAGTTGCAAGAACAGAGACTATTTTTTTAAGCTTCTGGTGCCTAAATCAGTCGTGTTTTTCTCTTGAGAGGAATGATTTAACTCTTTCTGTGAACCACTTTAAGGGGTAGTGTCGTTCAAAGTTCGGTTCATTACTTTTCCTATGCTTTTTTGGCCATGATACCTGTGAAATTTTACATGTCAAGCCTAAAACAGAGCAGCGTTTCTTTTTTTGATTATCCTCTTTTCTTTGATTCTCTTGAGAGAGAGTCATAGACTCCTTCACTGCTGCTCTATTACCTGATATCCCTCTTTTTACACCTACTCTTACTCTGATAACAGGTTCGTGTAATTAGTTTCTGTTGCGGAAACACTACTTTGCCAACTTGGACTAGTTTAGGATTTTCTAATGTATTGATAAATAAGGGTTTGAATTTGGTTTAAAATAACTCTTCTGAAAAAGGGGCATTCCGCAACAGAAACTAATTAGGTGTGGAAGATGCGGCAAGAGTAGATATGCAAAAAGAAACAACCTTCTTATCTGTACTATTGATAAATCCAGAATAAACTATATAATACTACCGCAACATTTTACGGTTGTTAGGGGTTGCTTAGTTTAATAATCAGATGAACGGGTGATAAGGAGTGGTTTATTTTTGTATCTTTTCTTTGCTGATCAAAATCTTTCATCATGACCTGTTCTCTCTTACAGATAGGGATAGGAGCAACTTTTAGAACATAGTCCTTTAAAAACGTTACGGTTAGGTTGCGTGGTACTCTTCGCATTGCAGTTTGAACAGAAACAATTGAACGTTACCAAAAAACTCTTACTAGCCCCTATGTTATGAAAAAATTATTTTGGAGTCTCAGTGAGAGCTGCCTTTACGGAACGTATTGGGACCTATCTGTCCGTCAGTAAATTGAATGAAAAAATATAAGCGTTTGATTCTCATTTTTTTTCTCATATTAATTTTGAGTTGTATTCTTGCTCCTATAAAGAAAATACCTTTGGATCTCATGGTGGGAAAGGTTGACTTTTTGGCAGAAACTGTTGACTATCAGGATGGTGTCTACGACTTTGGTAAGGTGATGCGGAGGATTTTAATGCTCTCTGCCTTGCTCATGTTTTTACTCTTTGGGAAATCGCTAAAAATGGGAACTTTGATGTTTGCGAGCTTGAAAGCTGAGACCGGTTGGTATCGGCAACTCCTCTTTGGAGTTTCGCTAGCCGTTGGCTCTCTGCTTATTTTCTATCTTCTTGCACTTCTTTTTGGTGCAAGTATGCTCCATTTTGATTATCATTCCCCTGGCACTATTGTTTCAAAAGTTCTTACCTATCTTATTATTGGATGCCTTATAGGTTTTATAGAAGAGATTTTTTTTAGGGGGTTCATCTTAAAGACATTTGTGGAAGATATGTCTATACCTCTTGCCATATGTGTGAGTAGTCTCATCTATTCCTTACTTCACTTCTTCAAGGCCGATTACCCTGTTTCTCCTGGGTTCCAGCTTTTTGTAGGAGTGGAAACAATAACGGCCTTTTTTAAACCTCTCTTTTTTCAGTTTATTGAGCATTTATCTGCAATGATTGGACTGTTTCTGATTGGTGTCGTTCTCTCATATGCATTCATCAAAACAGGGTCACTCTATCTTTCGATTGGCTTACACTCAGGTTGGGTGTTTATGATGAAGACAGATGGTATCTTTCTCGTACGTATGAGAGAGAGGTTGGTGTGGTTGTTTGGTGATAGCCAGTTAGTTACAGGTATTCTTGCATGGTTTTTTATGTTGTGCATCTTTTTTGTCATCAGGAAAATTTATAGAAATTCAACACACTGTTCTGGAGTTGATGCAGATGGAAAAAACATTAAAAGAGCTGGCTAGTTATGTTGGTGGCGATATAGTTGGGGATGAGAATATCAAGATTAGGGGGGTAATGACTATTGACGTTGCTACTGAGGGATATATAACCTTTGTCTCAAATGAGAAATATATTAAAAAACTTGAACAAACGAAGGCCTCAGCCGTTATTGTCTCTCCAAGCATAAGGGCTGAAGAGAAAAATTTGTTGATAACCAAAAATCCATACTTGGCATTTGCAAAGATCATGGATTTAATGATGAGCCCTGACACAAAATATCCCGGTACGTGTGATGGGTTAGCGAAGATAGGAGCGTCTACCGAGATTGGTTCCAATGTGACGGTCTATCCATACGTTTTTGTCGGAGAAGATTCAACGATTGGTGACAATGTTGTTTTGCACCCCGGTGTGTATGTTGGTGATGATTGCCACATAGGAAAGGATACGATTCTATTCCCAAATACCGTAATTTATAACGGGACAAAAATCGGTGAACGAGTAACTATCCACAGTAATGTTGTTATCGGTTGTAGTGGATACGGTTATGCCCCGGATGGGGACAAGTACTACAAAATTCCCCAAGTAGGTATTACCGTTATCGAAGATGATGTGGACATCGGTGCTAATACAACAATAAATCGAGCGGTCTTGGGAGAGACGAGAATAAAGAGGGGGACCAAGATTGACAGTCAAGTCATTATAGCTCACAATGTTGAAATTGGCGAGGATACCTTAGTTACATCACAGGTCGGTATAGCGGGGACTGTTAAGATTGGTAATCACGTAATTCTTGCTGGGGGATCGGGAGTTGCCGGCCATGTTACTGTAGGGGATAATGTAACCGTTGGTGGCTGGTCTGGGGTGATTAAGGATTTGCCTCCAGGTAACACATATCTGGGGACACCGGCAATTGAGATTGAAAGGATGAGAAGATGTTATATAATTCTCCAGAAGTTACCGGAAATGCGGGAGACAATCAAGGGTTTACAGAAGAAGATGGCTCAATTGGAAAACGAGTTGGCAGCAGGGAGAGAATAGGTCTTATTGCTGGTAACGGACGATTTCCTCTACTATTTGCCCAAAGTGCTAAGGTGAAAGGCTTAGATGTAATAGCGGTAGGAATTAAGGGTGAGGCCTCTCCGGAAATTGAAAAGTATGTGGATAAATTATATTGGGTTGGTGTTGCCAAGATCGGCAAGTTGATCAAGACTTTTAAGGGTGAGCAAATTAAAAGAGCTGTTATGGCTGGCGGTTTAACAAAATCGCATATTCATTCAAGGCTCAAACACTTAAAATTCAGGCCAGACTTGAGAACCATCAATATGTGGTACAAAAAGGTAAGGAGCAAACATGATCACTCAATTTTGGAGGCTGTTGCTAATGAGTTGGCGATGGATGGTATTACACTTATGAGTTCTATTGAATACGTAAAACATCTCGTGGCAGAGAAGGGTTGTCTGACGAAAAGGCCCCCTTCTGCAAGGGAGATGGCAGACATTGAATTTGGTTGGGGCATAGCGAAAGATATTGCAAGGATGGAGATAGGACAGTGCATTGTCCTTAAAAACAAGACTGTCCTAGCGGTTGAAGCAATAGATGGGACAAACGAAACGATTAAGCGTGGAGCTTTACTTGGTCGTGGCGATGTCGTAGTGATCAAGGTAAGTAAAAAAAATCAAGATTTGCGTTTTGATTTACCAACCATTGGTCTGGAAACAATGAATCATTTGAGAGAATCAGGTGTAAGTGCCTTGGCAATAGAGGCTGGAATGACGCTTATACTCGATAAGGAGGAGGCTATCGAGTTGGCAAATAAATACAAAATTTCCGTAATTGCTTTATAGGGGAAACTATTGTGGACAATTACACGAAAACAGAAACGACTGAAGACCCTTCGGTGCTTCAGCAAGAATTCAGACTCAGAGAGGAGCCCGATCTCTGGAGGATCATTGGGAGCAGTAAAGAGATTAAAGATGTCCTGAAAAATATACAAACAGTATTGGAGAGTGATGTTCCAGTAATTATACAAGGAGAAACCGGTACTGGAAAGGAGTTGGTTGCACGGGCAGTGCATTACCGGGGGATAAGAAGCAAAAAACCTTTCTGTGCCATCAACTGTGCTGCGATTCCAGAAAATTTGATTGAGAGTGAACTCTTTGGTTATGAAAAAGGCTCATTTACAGGGGCCACACAACAATACATTGGAAAGTTTGAACGGGCGAATGGAGGGACACTGTTTCTTGATGAGCTAAATGGAATGAGTTTAACGACTCAGTCGAAAATATTACGAGTAATTGAAGAGCAAATTTTTGAGAGGGTTGGTGGAAATAAACCAATTAGAACGGATGTTCGTATTGTTTCTGCGAGTAATCAGGATCTTTTGGAAGAGGTACAATTGAAAAAGTTTCGAGAAGATCTCTACTATAGGATTGCTGTATTTAAAATAGAGATACCTCCGTTACGCAAGAGGAGAGATGATATCCCTGAATTAGTTCACTGTTTTGTGAAAAGATATAATAGGCTATCAGGTAAAAGGATCAACAAAGTTGATTCAACTACTTTAGAAAAACTGGTACATTACCATTGGCCTGGAAATATCCGACAACTCCAGAATGCTATCCGTAGGGCTATTCTCGTTGCCGTGACAAACCATGATGTTTTACTCCCCGAACACTTTGATTTTCCCGATATTAAAGAGGGCAACCCAAAAATGGTAGAATCTCTTGAGTTTGGGTTATCCAAGCTTGAGGTGTCCCTGAAGAGGGGAGAGGTGATTCCTTTAAGTGAAGTTGAAGAGGTATTTATTCGCCAGGCACTAAGTATTACGAGAGGAAATATCTCCGAGGCTGCAGATAAATTGGGAGTAAGCCGATCAACCATTTATAGAAAGATGGAGGAGTATGGTATTCGGACGGATGATTCAAAATGAATCGGCTTCCAGAGATTATTTATGATTTCTTTGGTAAAAGTTGTGCTCGTTATGACTAACAGGAATATCAATCTGGTTTCCAAAGTACGATCAAATGAAAAATTCTTTTTATCTCTTTTATATTGAGACCTTTCCTTAATTCGGTAACAATATACTTGAGGAGTAAGGGGTTATGAAATATCCGTTTAAAGAATACTATAATCTTTAAATAGTAGAGGATTCTTTCGGTAATTTTTATAATCCTTTTCGGATAATTGCTGTCAAAATCCTCTGTGTTCAATCTCCCTTTTTCTGTATAAGCCATGGAAATATTACCGTTTGAGATATCTTCCTGCAGATAACCCCTCTCTTTTGATATTTTGTAAAGCTCTGTTCCATACAGCGGTATCGCAACTCCTGCACCACTGAAGGTGTTATATTTTAGTACCAGTTTAATCATAAAAAAGGCGGTCATTAATATATCTCTTTTTTTCTCTCCCGGTAAGCCCATAATAAAGAAGGCTCGCGAATTTACCCCCGCTATTTTTGCATAATTGCAGGCCTTTTCGACATCTGTTAATTGTAATTTTTTATTGATAACCTCATCAAGAACCCTTTGCGAACCCGATTCAACACCAAAAATGAGAAATTTGCAACCGGAAATGTTACACTTGTCCATCAGGGTTTGCGAAAAGGAATCGGCCCTGACACCATTAGGGGTGTCCCACCAGATATCCATCTTTATTTCGATAATTTTATCTAATATCTTCTCAAATCTAAGAGGATTTGATGTCAGATCATCATCCTCAAAATGAAAATATTTTATGTTGTACTTTTTTACGAGCAATTCAATATGTCGCACCACATATTCAGGAGAGTGACCTCTCCATCTTCTACCCATATGGAGGTGAACGGAGCAAAACACACACTGAAAGGGACAGCCTCTGCTCGTAATAATCGTAATCCCGTCTCTCTCTCCAAAATAAGTTCTTGTTGGAAATCTTCGCATTATTTCGAGATACTTCTCCATATCAATGATTTCATAAGCGGGAAGTGGGATACTATCAATAGGAACAATAGGTTTAGGGGGGGAGTTTTCAACGGTTTTATCGCCATCTCTCCAAGAGAGACCTGAGATGTGACTCAGGCTTTTCGTGTGGTAAAAATTATTCACAAATTCGAGAAAGGAGAACTCTCCTTCACCTCTGATGATGGCATCAATCTCTCGATTCTCCTCAAGGATCTCTTTATGTCGTACCGTCGCATCTGCTCCCCCTAAAACGATCTTGCAATTTGGTTTGATGCTTTTCACGAGTTTTGTTAATTGTCTAACATTGGGGTATTGGACAGAGAACTGTCCGGAAATACCCACGATATCAAAATCCAAATGCTCTATAGCTAGCTCTATATCTGTCCAGCTAACTCCAAAAAAGAGAGTATCACTTTTATCTTTCCATGTATCGATATTTTCACTTGGAAGAAGACCATCAATGAGGGTAACATCATACCCTGACTTGATAAGTGGTGATGCAATATATAAAAGGCCCAGGGGAAGATGAAGTGAGTATGTGGTATTCGTGGATGTAAATTCATAGGGGGGTCTGAGAAGTAGGATTGTTTTTTTCTCCATATTTCCTTAACAGCTCTCTTTTGATTAAGGTTTTTTATACTTCTACTGTGACAGATCTTAACTGCCATATTAATCTAATTACCATTCATGTCAAGTTAAGAATACGTCTCTCTCTCTAAAATGTACAGATTCTTTTATCCTACCAAAAGAGGGTTTTCTTTATCCCCATTTTCTTTAAAAAATAGGAAACGATACTCTTCTTCATACGGTAATTGGTTATAACCAGTTTTCATCATATCGTTCTTGATTTTTTTAGTATCTTTGATACACTTGAAACATCAGGAATGAATAGTGTGCACCATACTGTTTGGTGCAGCAATCTTAGAACATTGTCAATGAGCGTGTAGATAAACTTGGGATCTGGGTTTTTGGAAGATACTTTATGAAAAGTTTCAAAAAAAAGGAAAGTATCGTTATTGAAGAGATAGAAGACGAAGTCATTATCTATGACCCTGAGACAAAGGCTATCCATCATCTCAATCTAATGGCAGGGATAATACTGGATTTATGTGATATCTACAAAAATCCAGAAGATATAGCAAAAGAGATAGCGGGTAAACTGAAAAGCGACTTCTCCATGGTACAAAAAGATGTGCAAAAAATGCTTACCCAGTTTAAGGAAAAAGGCATTCTGGTATGAGCCTAGCAACAATCGATTTTGAAGTGTTCTCCATACCTTTTCAGCTTGCTACAAACGACAAAAAATTTGGCCGTGAGTTTCTCGATTTGAATTCGGCGCTCACGTTACCTAGTACGAACGGATTAACGCCAATAAAATACAGTGTTATAAAACACAAAAAATACTTTAGCATTCGAGAAAATGAGAAGTTTTGCATACGCACAACACATCGCTGGCCACTCTATCTTTTTATAATGATGCGCGTTAGAGACAGTCTGTATGAAGGCTTAAAGGACTATCTGTTTCTTCATTCAGGGGCAGTTGCGAGAGACAACAGGGCAATTTTGCTCATCGGTCCCTCTGGGGCTGGGAAGTCAACGCTTACTACGGCCCTTTTAAATTATGGGTATAGGTATGTAACAGACGAAGTGGTGGTTGTTACTATTTCAGGTTTAAGGGTATTACCGTTTCAAAGACCCATTTATCTGTACGGCTGGCTGCCTATCTTATCTTCGGAAAATAATAGGGAGTTTAAGGCCTTTCGCTTCAAAGAGCGATATGGGAAAAATATGGAATATTGGCAGTTTATTGTGCCCCAAAATAGCTCTCGATTAGCAAAGGAGAGCAGCTTTGATCCAGGATTTATCATCTTTCCCCGTTTTAGTGAGAGGCGAAAACGGACAACTCTTAAAAGTATCAGTAAGGCTGAAGCAGTGATCCATCTGATGCAGAACGGATGGAACATGTCCCAATTTGGTGATTATGGCCTGCAAGTGTGTTCGGAGCTGGTAAGGAGAGCGGAGTGTTACCGGTTGGATATGGGAGACCTTAAAGAGGCGTGTGAGCTGATAGGGGAAGTTACAGACAACCGGACTGATTCGGTGGATCCAGAATTGTTGGGCAATATCGTGAGAAACAGAGAGTTTTCTTAGAATTTTCTAGGCAATGAGGAGGTGCTATTATGTCTCAAAAGTCTCAAAATGATTTAGATGCTGAAAAAAAACGCAAGGTAAGGAGAAAGCTTTTAAAGATGATTGCCTACACCATTCCCCTCATGATCACGACGCATACGGCCGAAGCCAGAAGGAGAAGAAGAAGAGACAAACGACCCGTCCCTCAAGCCCGGAAAAGAACGCATCATGGTCTCTCTTAAATTAGTGGTCACGAATCTCACTCTCATGTTCATCACAACTTCTTAAGATGTGCACCTTTTACCTCATTTAGAAAAAGCTTACATTGTTTTCTGCAAAGAGTTTTACAAACTATTCTCATAAAGATCCACTCAGATTTATCTTAAACATTTTAAGATCATCTCATTACGGTACTCCCCCTTCATCCTGGACAAAGGTATTGGAAGTCGCAAAAAAAGAGGGGCTTGTCTACATCCTCTACAAAGAACTCGTAACGAGAAACTTTGAAATGCCTCCGTTTGTGAAAAACGACCTTAAGCATTATTATATTGATAATTGGGGAGAAAACATACGCAAGATTGATGAATTGGCCACATTATTTCAATCAGTTCAAGTACCTCTCATAATTTTAAAGGGGGCGGCCCTCCTCTCTTCTGTATATAAAAGTATCGGTTTGCGCATGCTGGGTGATATAGACGTTCTGGTCAAACCACATGAGGCACCAAAACTGGAGAAGATACTTTTCGGGAGAGGTTTTGAATCTCCTTACAAACCAGGTAGTTTTGCCGTTACCAATAGTCTGAATAGCAGATTGTACATACATGAATCACCACGAATTCTTTTACACGTACACTGGCACATCGTGAACAATGTGATACCGAACCACATATATCCAGAGAGAATCAATATGGATGAGCTATGGGAAGATTCAATTGCTCTCAAGATCATGGATGTAGAAGCAATTTCCCTTGCACCTCACCATCAAATTCTCCATCTCTCTGAACATGCCATGAAACACTCCTATAATACATTAATACATATCTGGGATATCCACCAGGTTATACTCTATTGGGGAGGAGAGTTGGATTGGGGAAGAGTGAGCCAAAAGGCACATGAGTTCGGTTTGACCGGTCCACTCTATTATAGTCTGTTAATGAGTAGGGAGTGTTTCGATACGCCAATTCCTGATGGCGTTATAAATACTCTTCTCCCCCCCTCTATTGGGTTGGGTGAGCAGATATTCTTCTCTTTACTCAAACGAAATAGAAGGAGAGAACATTTCTGCTTACTCTTCTACTTGTCGAGAAGTTTCAAATTTTGGGAAAAAATAAGATTTGTTTGGGGAGTACTATTTCCTTACAGTAAGACCCTTCACAGTCTGGAACCGGGTAAAGATCGAGCATTTTTTAAGATGCAATGGAGGTTTTTTTTTAGAAGGGTGTTGAATATAGTGTTTTTTGTCAGGAAAGAGTAAAGTCCGTTTTTTTAATCTATTAAATAGTAGTTTCTTTCTTTTCATGAAAGTGATATTTTAATGCATAGGAATTTCCATCTAATCTGGTGATATGAAATACAGGTTGAAATCTTCGGCTGTTAGGTAATATACGATATTAAAACAGTCATCTAAGGTAAAAAAACTAACAGTGTACCCGTTACATTTAATGGCGGAGTGTTGGAAAATAGTTCATGACATCGATTGCAAGACTACAAACAGAAATTTTATCTTTTCTTAATGTCACGCAACAAGAAACAGCCATTGGTATTGGCGAATCATTGTTGGAAAGTGGATTAGTAGATTCGATGAATATCCTTGAACTTGTAGCTCATCTGCAGAGAGTCTATGGGGTTGAATTCTCAAATGATGACATGACACACCGAAATTTTGAAACTATTGACGCAATTGGTAAACTTCTCATAAAAAAAGATGTATCCATCGAATATGATAACAGAGACAATACTTAGAGATTCTTGTTCAAGGTTTTCAGATAAGAAGGCAATCGTTTCAGAATCGAAATGTATTACCTATAAGGAACTTGATGAATTATCTGACAAGTTTGCGGTATTGTTGAGAGCAAAGGGGGCGGAGCGTGGAGATCGGATTGGTGTCTATCTTCCAAAATCTATTGAAGAGGCAATATCCATTTTTGCAATTGTGAAAGCGGGAGGAATATTTGTTCTCTTAAATCCTGTTTTAAAAGAGAATCAGGTGCAACATATCGCAAATGATTGCGGCATAAAAATACTCGTAAGTAACACCCTTAAACTGAGGAGTATCGATTATGAGGGTCTTGGATTTGCATCTGTCAGAAGAATATTTCTTTTTGAAGAGAACATTGACCCTGTTCCGGAAATTCATTCTGAAAAACTCTTACCCGTTTACGAACTCCTTGAAAAGAGTAAAGATGGTTTGATTGAAACCTCCAGTATCCCCTCAGATCTTGCAACAATTCTCTATACGTCTGGTTGTACGGGTTCCCCAAAAGGGATAATGACTACCCATCAAAACCTTATGGAGGGCGCAGAGATAATCTCAAGCTATCTGAATATGAATTGCGATGACATTATTCTCAGTGTTTTGCCTTTTAGTTTTGATTACGGTCTGGATCAGTTGCTCACGACGATCAAAGTTGGAGGGACAATGGTTCTCCACGATTTCCTTTTTCCGGAAGACATATTGAAAGCCATAGAGGAGTATAAAATAACGGGTGTTGCCGGTGTACCCGTTATCTGGAATCGAATAGTTGAAACGAAGGATTCGAGGACAAATCACAATTGTGGACATTTGAGATATATAACCAATTCCGGTGGGAAACTCTCCAGGCAGACAATATTTAGCCTGCTAGAGCTCTTTCCTGATACGAAATTGTATTTGATGTATGGCTTAACTGAGGCGCACCGATCGACATACTTAGATCCGGCTTTAGTCAGGTCACGGCCAGACTCTATCGGAAAGGCAATTCCCAATGTGGAGATTTATATCCTGAACAGTGAAGATAAGCTGTGCAGGCCTGGAGAAATTGGAGAACTTGTTCATCGTGGAGCATTAATTTCCCTGGGATATTGGAATGATCCGGCCAAGACAGATGAGGTATTCAGGCAAAATCCTCTCAAACCCAAAGAGACCCTGCTGTCAGAGAAGGTTGTCTACTCCGGTGATCTGGTCAAATGTGATGAAGAGGGTTTTCTTTACTATGTAGGAAGACGGGACGAGATGATAAAAAAAATGGGCTATCGGGTCAGTCCTGCAGAAGTAGAAGAGGCTCTCTTGAACATGGGAAAGTTTACTTGTGTCGTTGCTGTGGGTGTTGAGCGGGAGAATCTTGAACAGGATATCGTCTGTTATGTTATCGTAAATAAGGGGCTTACCTGTTCCAAGAGAGAGATAGTACAATTCTTACGAGGTACAACCCCCTCTTACATGATACCGGGAGAGATCCTGTTTAGGGAAACGGTCCCCCACACTCCCAATGGGAAGATAGACAGGGCTCTCTTACGAAACGAAGCATCTCGGTATGTGAAAGAGCACCTTTCGGTCTGCCCGGACAGATCGAGAGTGGCAGGATGCAGTTAAGTTTCGATTGTGGATAGTTGTTATAGACCCAAAACTTTTCTGTCATCGATCGCCAAAATGCGGTGAGGGTATGATCTGTCTCAGCTCTGCCTACCGACTCAGACCTATATTCTCAAATTTCGCTTATTTTGATAGAGTATGAAATTATTGAAAGATTCAGTTGTACGCATTAATACCCTTGGCCATCTAGAGATGTGTAGTCATGATCTCTTAGATATTGCACAGAAAGTTGAGGGGCCGTTCTATCTCTATTTTACGAAGGCTATAAAAGAGAGGTATAGGACACTCACGGAACATTTACCGGAGTACTTTGACATCTTTTATGCGGTGAAGGCAAACCCGATAAAAGAGATCCTCTCCCTCTTTAAGTCTCTTAAATCGGGTATTGACATTTCATCAGGTGGTGAATTATCCCGGTGCATGAGTGCGGGGATCTTGCCAGAGAATATAAGCTTCTCCGGTCCGGGGAAGAGTAATAGAGAGCTTTCAGAGGCCATAATAAAAAGGATATTCACCATAAGCGTAGAATCGTGCAGGGAGGTTGAGAAGATTCTTGAAATTGCAAAATTCACAAAATTGACAACAAATATCATGTTACGGATCAATCCTACCCGAAAACCTGAAAGATTTCTCCTCAAGATGGGAGGACTCCCTTCCCAATTCGGGATTGATGAAGAAGCGGTACCAGAAGTAATAGAGATGGTACAGAAACAGAATCAACTGAATCTGAAGGGAATACACGTGTACAACGGAACGCAGTGTTTGGACGCCAGGGCCATACTAGAAAACATTACCGATACGATCGAGATAGCAAAACGGCTATTTCTCCGTGAAGGAATAGATCTACCGTACATTAATTTAGGTGGCGGATTTGGCGTCCCATACTATGAGGGAGACAGAGAGTTAAATGTACAAGAGGTATGTAGCGGAATTAAGGAGATCATATCCTACACTCGGGAAACTACACCTGAACTCAGGAACACACGGTTCATCCTGGAACTGGGTAGGTTCTTGGTGGCACAGAGCGGCGTATATATAGCGAAGGTTACAGACATAAAGGTCTCAAGAGGGAAAAAGTTTATCATCCTTGATGGTGGGATGAATCATCACCTTGCTGCTTCAGGGAATCTTGGCCAGGTCTTGAGAAGAAACAACATTATGTATCCGCTAGAAATACGGAATGAAAATGAGCTGGAATCTGTAAACATTGTCGGTCCTCTCTGCACACCCATTGACAGGATTGCAACTGATATACTGCTTCCTGAACTCAGGATAGGCGATTTCATTGCAATTTTAAATTCGGGAGCCTATGGGGTAACTGCAAGTCCCTTACTCTTTCTATCACACAATCTGCCTTCCGAGGTTTTTGTAACTGATGACGAGATTAAGGTTATGAAGGCATCTAATGAAATCCAATATAAGGAGCAAACAGCGAGACCTTCTAGTTAGTATGGAATGAGTTAATAGGTGAAGTCTCTTTTCAACAGATTTTCTCATAGGAGAGGAAGATTTATGACGAAACAAAAAGAAACCGATCACTACAGCCAACACTATCAAATGATTAATCAGGTGGATGAGGCGGCTTACCAAAGACAAATACAGGAGTATGATTTTCTTTTATCTTCTCTACTTCCAGCGGATAAGAGTGCTCGAATTCTTGAACTTGGTTGTGGGGTTGGTTTCCTTTTATATTATTTGGCGAGTCAAGGATATAAAAACTTGGTGGGAGTTGATCAATCGGAAGGCCAATTTGCCTACGCAAAAAAGTTTTGCCCAGATTCTTTGCAGCTCATCCACCAAGATGTCCAGGATTTTTTGTCTTCTCCCCCCGAATTATTTGAACAAATAATCCTTTTTGATCTTCTGGAACATATTCCAAAGAAGGAGATAGCTCCCTTTATAAAAAATTTGTATAATGCCTTGAAGTTAGGAGGTTCCTTAATCATTCGAACCCCGAATATGGCAAGTCCGCTGGGTGTTTTTTCCCGCTATATTGATTTTACTCATGAGGTTGGTTTTACGGAATTCAGTTTACGGCAGGTTTTTTTTAAAACACCATTCCAGGGTCACATTGAGCTTATTCATCTTCCCTTACGCGGGTCTCTTATTAGTCGTCTCGTACAATGGATTTATCGGCACTTTTGTCGACGTCTCTATATGTTGGAGGGACGGATTGTACCGACGATTTTTGATAGAAACTTATTGGTTATTGTAAGAAAGGAAAAGGATAGTCATACATAAATATTTCAGTTCTTTATTCCCCTACCTTCAGATGTATTATATATGTAACCTTTGCCGCAAGATAGAGTATGTAATATGAAAATTTTATTCTCTGGTTACCATAATCCACATTTCGTTACCATCACTGAATATATCGAGGAAGCTATTCGTAACCTTGGACATGAGCTTATAGTTTTTGATGACCGACAGCATAAAATACCAGGAAGGATCAGATGCCTGAACCGTGGGCTTCATAACCTGGACCTCCGACATATGAACAGATTACTTTTAAAACTGGCTATGAAAACAGATCCGGATGTTGTGATTGTTGCCGGAGGACACAGGGTAATGGCAAAAACGGTACAGTGTCTCAAAGATCACGGTATCAAGGTAGTACTATGGACCATAGACGCACCGATCGATTTCAGTCCTATCATTGAGGCCGCACCCTATTATGATTTCATTTTTTGCGGTGGAAGTGAGGCAAATGAGATACTCAATACCCATGGTGTTGCTGGCAGTAAATGGCTACCGTTTGCCTGTGATCCAACGTATCACCATGTAGTTGATTTGTCAGAGGAAGAGCGTACTTACTATGCGAGAGATGTTGCTTTTGTAGGTTCGTTCTATCCACACAGGTGGGAAATCCTTAAACAAGTAACCGATTTTGATATGGGTATATGGGGACCAGGTTGGAGTACAACCGGGATAAAATTCCTTGATAATACTGAAATAATCAATGCTTTACTCAATTATTCACAGTGGGTAAGGGTCTATTCGGCTGCAAAAATCGTTATTGTCATTCACTATCAGGATGAGAAGAAAACTTTGTGCTATCAGGCAAGTCCAAAGGTTTTTGAGGCCCTTGCTTGTCACTCATTTGTTCTTGTAGACAGGCAACTTGACGTTTTCAAGTTGTTTAAAGATGGCGCCCATCTGGTAAGTTTTGAAGAGGTGAAGGATCTGAAAAAAAAAATTGCCTTTTATTTAGAACATCCCGATGAACGGAAGAAGATATCCGAGCAGGGCTACCATGAAGTAAGGAAAAAACACACGTATATTCATAGGGTTGGAGAGCTTATCAAGGTAGTTGGAAGACGTTAATATCTCTTTTTGTCATTCAGTAGCTGTTCATACAACATTTCTATCTTGTTTATCATGGCTTTGGTATTGAAGTGTTGATCACAAATGCGTCTACCCTGAGATCCCATCTGTCTCCTCTTCTCTCTATCAGTTAATAGTTCATCTATTGCTGAAGAGAGGGCTTCAGGGTTTCTGGGAGGTACAAGGACTCCATTTACCCCGTCTGAAACTATCTCTGGAATCCCGCCTACCTTTGTGGCTATTATAGGTTTACCATGAGACATTGCTTCAAGAATGCTGATCCCTAAACCTTCCCGTATTGATGGTAAGACAAATATATCGGTTAAGGAGAGGATCTCTGGAATATCAATTCGTTCACCGGTAAAGATTACACTCTGTTCAATATTAAATTTTGTACAGAGTGCTCTCAACTCTTCCATTAATGACCCCTTTCCTACCAATAAGAAGCTTATGTTCTCTCTTGATGCTAACAAAAGTGAGGCCGCTTTAATAAGAAAGAGTACTCCTTTATGTTCTTCCAGGTGAGTTATTGTACATATGACTGAATGATCAAGAGGAATACCCAACTCTTTTCTCAGGAAGGAAGGTGGCTTTTCTTGAGTCGGGGAGACCTCGTCAATACCATTGTAGATTGTTAAAAATTTTAACGAATTAATTCTTTGCGTTTCAATGGAAAACTTCTTTACCTTGTCGGAAACACAGATTATTCTGTCAGTGAAGTGGCTTAAGAGCCATTCGACAAAATGGTGATATCTTTTGTAGTAACCATAAACACTGTGATTGTGTGATATGATTACGGGAATAGCGGCAAGGAAGGCGCAGACTCTTCCGATTGTTCCGGCGGAGTATGCATGGGTGTGAATTATGTCGAATCTACCGATCCTCAGGAGTCTATAGAGCCGGTAAATATTTGTTGGGTTCCGGGAACTAGCGATATGAACGATTTTGACTTCGATTCCTTTTTCTATCAGCATTTGAGCAAAAAAACCACCTTCTCTCAGGCACCAGACGGAAACGTTATACTTTCTTTTGTCCAAGTTTAACACTATTGTTGCCAAAACCCTTTCAAGGCCGCCGATAGTCAGGTCTTCGACAAGGTGAACTACACGAATAACAGCTTTAGTATCGGACATTATTTGATTCACGTGGACATTCCCTTTTACTGTTTTAGGCATCCCTTATAATTAAGCTTTTTATACTTGTCTACTGAAAGAGATAGGGTAACACCAATTTTTTCTGAGTCCTAAGACAACAGCATTTCATAGATGTGTTCAATCTGTTTTGTGGTTTTCTTTATATCAAATAGGAGTTCTGCATGTTTACGGAGCAACACTTTTTTTTCCTCAAGTATATGCTTGTTGTTTGCTAACCTTTGTAATATCTTTGCCAACTCTATGGTATCACCAACGGGAAAGGAAAATTCCATCAACTCCTCTCCCATTGCTTCCAGGTTTTCCTTAAGATCCGATGCTACAACAACCTTTCCTAATGCCATAGACTCAATAATGATACGAGATAATCCTTCGCTAAATGATGGTAAGACGATGATGTCTACAGATGTCATTTCATTACGAATATCTTTTTTGTATTCTCGGAAGATAACCTTTGTGCCTATGGAAATTTTTTTTAATTCCTCCAGGTACTCATTGGGTCCATTTCCCATAATAAGGAGGGTTGCATGTTCACGTACCAGATTAACGGCATGTATCAACACCTCTATTCCCTTCTTTTTGTCGATACGTCCGAAATACCCGACTTTCAGGGGTGAATTTTGACTTACAGGAGAATCGATTTGATATTCATCTAATTTTACCCCATTATATACAATATCTATTTTACCTTTTGTATCTATACCGTAAAAGCGTTCGCTCACGGTGCGAGATACCGCAATAAGGCGGTTGGCAAGGTGATAGATAACCTTATCAACCAAATCTCTTTCTGAAACACGCAGATGAACGACGACTGGGATACGTAATAATTTACCAGCTATTCCCGCATAGAGCGTCTCTCGAGGGGAGTCGGTATGGATCAGGTGAATCCCATTTTGGGAGATTTTTCTCATGAGCTTTGCGAGGGTAATGAGAATATGAACCGGGTTAAGGGATTTAAGTCGAAAAAAGGGGAGTATCATTGTCTCAATACCTGCCCTGTTTAACTCAAGTGAGAGTTCTCCCTCACTGGGGACGAGTACGAAAGGAGTGTAGCGTGATTTATCGATATGCTTCATGTGCAGATATAGGCTACGCTGGCCACCTCCCTGCATTGTTGACTTGGAAGTTATATAGAGTATTTTGTAATTTCTGGTCATGGTATTAATCAGTTATTATCATCAGTATACTCATCTGATAATGGTTTTCGGTTTTACTGGAAACCAAATCAGTTTTAGGATAGTCTCTTTTGAAAAATTTTTATAAGTAATCTTGTATACAAAAGAAAGAAGAAAAGGTTATGAGAATGAATTTGTTTTTACGGATTTACCGATAGGTAGTTTCAGTGTTGTGAGAAAGACCTTCCAGTCATATTCATCAAGATATTTGCAGAGAAAAATGGTAATCATGTATATCCCTGAAAAAAGCACACCTTTGAGAATAAGGTAAACAAAATTTTCTATTCGTCCTAGTGGAGTGAAATCAAAAAAGTGCAGAAAAAGGTCTACTCCTGAAGATGAACAGATAGCAAGAAGAGAAGCGAGTAGAGGTTTAAGATATACGTTTTTGAGAAGAGAGGTGATTTTCCACTTGATCTGCTTGTGGAATCTATACATGAAGAATGCAGTTCCTGCAACTGTGGAGGTGCCGGTTCCTATCAAGGCACCGACAAAGCTAAAACATAATATGAGGGTAATGCTCAGTACAATGTTACAACTAAGAATTATCAGGGCTGATACCATTTCAAATTGTGGTAGACCCATTCCCCTTGCCATTAACCTTCCAATACCGTTAACGAGGAAAAAGGTATATCCTATCGTTAATATTTGAATAGTGAGTGCGGACTTTTCGTAACCTGATTTTCCCATCCAGAAATGCATGATGTGCGATGCATTTATAATTACAAACAGTGCCAGTGGGAGGCTAAGGAGAACAAGATACTTCGTGCCTCTTAAATACAAATTGTGTAATCCCCTGATATCCTTTGCGGCCATTAACTCTGATGAAGCGGGTTCAATTGCCAGTAAAAGTGCTGAGGGGAGATTGCCAACGGTAAGTGCAATCTTTGAACCAAGTTCATAAAAGGCTACTACTGATATATTCAGGAAATAGCCCAGTAATATTTTATCGAGTTGTGTATTGATACATTCGGCAAATCCTGCTATTTGGACCTTGAATCCAAAATTCCATAATTTTCTGAATACATCTAGGCTTACGTACCTTGGGTGAATAATCATCTGCGGGAACACCCTACGAGCACAAACCGCATAAGAAATGACCGTAACCAGTGCAACGAGGGTACTGTTATAAATATAACCTCTTAATCCGTATCCATGGCTGAGAAACAGGATAAGACCTATGGTACCAGGGATTGTGATGATGATGAATATCATATTTGTTATATCCATTCTCTGAAGACCATAGAGGGTAGATTTAAATATTTTAAAAACATAATTTACAACAAATATAACGAATATCCCAGAGAACGTAAAGAGAACGTCATTGTAAAGTTCTGGTGAAAACGTAAAGAAACCTATCAAAGTTTTTATTGATATAAGGAAA
Organism: Candidatus Scalinduaceae bacterium; assembly: GCA_965222815.1. Classification (GTDB taxonomy): domain Bacteria; phylum Planctomycetota; class Brocadiia; order Brocadiales; family Scalinduaceae; genus SCAELEC01. The sequence continues at coordinate 1,155,506 of CBDCUS010000013.1, read as the reverse complement.
AGAGTACCGATTGCCAAACAAAGGAGTAATGAAAAGGCGAGACCTGTATTGATAATTTTATTGACCATGGTGTAGTTACCTTTAGCCATATACTCTGCAATATGTTTTACAAAGGAGTTACTGATACCGAGATCAAAAAACAGGCAAAAGTTGATGGCTGTATTTGCGATTGCCCATATCCCGAAACGCTCGATACCTATTTTGTGGATAATATAGGGTGTCAGAAGAAAGCTCAGGAGGTAGCTTATGAGGAGTCCTGAAGAGGTGAAAAGAGTATTCTTGATGATTTTTTTGGAAATAGGATCGGGCATGGTCTGTTTTTTACCGACTGTTTTTTTCTGATGGCATAAAAGGAATTGCTTTCCCCTCTCTTTTGAGTTTTTCAACCCTTTTAAAATCCCTAGGTGCGTAGTAATCATTGTCAAAATTTTCTTTAATTCCCAAAATGAGTGCAACAAGGGGAAAAACAAGAAGGGCAAGAATAAAAAAGGCGAGTGCATAGAAAAAGATGGTTTTTCTCGTTACGTGTCGAATTCCGAGAATTGATAACACTCTTTTTCCAAAAGGTCTCTTTCTGTGACGGTAGATACGAATACGTTTCGGCATACTGACTTCCTTATTCACAATGTACTAAGAGTCTTGAGTGAGGGTTTCAGATCTTTAACACCGCTCTTGGGAAATAACGGTTACAGCGTAAAAAACTCATTGATCCTATAAATTATAGAGTGCATATTGACCGTTACGTTCTTGTAAACATTTCGGCAACTCACGTTTTGACCTCATTATTGTATTATACTATTCTGTGATAACATTTTTTTATTGTACTGTTACTCTGAGTTCAAACGTGAACGTTTTGGATACAATTTCACACTTCCTTGATGAATTGGTTGGGTCTCGTTTCTATTTATGGTCTCTTCCTCAGGATTCATGTGGCTCTTTTTCTCAATAGTGTATAAGACAACGATGAGTCCCATAAAAAACCAAAAAGGTTCCATAATTCTGATTATGATGAAGGTATTTGAGCCAATTGCATGAAGGAGAAGGGCCGTAAACCCTGCGAGTAATCCCATCGTTAATCCTTTCCCAAAAGTATCACTTGCGATACGATGGGATTCCAACAAAAACCGATAAATTTGGTACATAAGAAAGATATAGATAGAGAGACCAACGATACCCAATTCTATCAAGGTCCGGAAATATTGGCTATCAATAAAACCATAACCAGTTACACCATAGCCAAATATTGGGTGGTTCTTATAGTCTTTTAAAATTCTCTGCCAGCTCATCACTCGCTCTGAAGCTGAAGGATCTAATGGTACCGCTGTCTCACCAATCTTCGTTTCATACCCTTTTTCTGTGATAAACGTACTACTAAACCTTTTCTTGACACTCTTTGGGAGAACAATGGGACTTATGGCAACGATTATAGCTAAAACTCCCAACAATAATAACCTCTTTTTACTCATAATAATAAAACAGAGATACATAAATGGAAGTCCCATCCATGTGGCCCTTGACTGTGTAGCCATAAGTGATATTAAGTTCATGGCCATTAACCCTACGAGTAGTGACTTTACCTGTCTCGATTTACTGGTCAAAAAGATACCTATACTGATGGATAAGATTAAGATGAGGTACCCACCCAGCGTCCCTGGCTCTCCGGAGTTACCTTCAAATGGTGCCGATACTCGTTCTCCCGATGGTATTTGAATGATTGCATATATAGAAATCATTGCACTTGTTATCAGCAGAAGTGTTACAAATGTCTTGATCTGTTTTTTCGACTGAACGCAATTGATTGCCATAAAGAAAACGATATAGTATTCAATATATTTTAAGACGAAGAGAAACCCCGCTATCTGTACCTTTCCAAAAACTGCTCCCAGGGTCGTTGAGAGAAAGCAGACGGTAATGTAGGCGACAATACCCCTGTTTAATGGGGTAGTTGGAAAGAGTCCCAACTCTTTGTTAACGGCAGCCTTAGCAAACCAACTAAATCCGATTATTACTAAGAGCAGGTCGTCTAATCGAATTGTAGCCCCATCACCCTGTGTACTACGTTGGCCGAATTCTGGTGATAATAACATGGATATGATCAAGATATAGAGGGCAATGGGAGGCCAGACAAAACTTATGAAAAATATGACGATTCCCAATGTTACTGCAAGTACAACCATTGGTGCGACCTTAGTCACCATGAATCCGGTAACACATCCAAAAAGGATGATACCCACAACTATGAGAATCAGATTCCTGTCTAACTGTTTCACACTATGTGACATGGCGTCTTAAATGAGTTTACATCGTTATGATACCAAACTGCCATAAGAGGCCCAAAAATACCCACACGAGAGAGGTAACAAAGATAAAGGTTCTCAACCAACCTTTTGCTCTACTTTGGAGGGAACGACTTCTTACAGAACCGTTGTCAGACCCCTTCTCTCTCTTGAAAAAGCGTGATAATGTGTTGCCTATATTTGGTATCTTTATCCATCTGGTATACCACGGTTCTTTTGATGTTTCTTCACCGTAAGAGTAAGTATAACCGTAATGAGCATGTTGCCCATAATCACCGCTTATTTCAGCTTTTAGACAGTTCAAGACAATCCCGATGACATCAACTTTAGCGTTGTCTATTTGCGATTTTGCACGTCTGAGGGCACCTCTTGCAATCTTGCCTACCTGATAGACCATAACTACTGCATCTACCTTGGCCGATAAGATTACAGCGTCTGTTGATGGGAGGACGGGAGAACAGTCAAATACAACGAGGTCATAGGCTTCCTGCATCTGAGAGATTATTTCGCTCATCTTTGCAGAATTCAGTATCTCTGCAGTATTTGGGGCGCTCAAACCAGCAGTAATAATGTTCAGGTTGTTAATGCCGGGAGAAACTGTTGTTATATCCTCCATCCCCATCTCACCCATCATAATATCGGTATCGGTTTTAATGACCTCGTTCCAATGATAATTACCCAGTATGATATCGGAGAGTCCGGGTTCCCTCTTAATGCCAAATATTTTGTTTACCGTGGGTTTTCTCAGATCACCGTCAATCAAGAGTACTTTTTTCCCAATCTGTGCTGCCATCATGGCAAAATTGCAGGTTACCGTACTCTTTCCTTCTCCCATATTGGAACTGGTAAATGTGATACTTTTTAGATGTTGTTCGTTTATAATAAATTCTAGGCCGGTTCGTAGAGCCCTGTAACTTTCAGCCATAGTAGATTTTGGAGCAAAGTGAGACACGAGTCGAGCATTCATATTGAGTACATCTTCAGGTTGTTTAATATTTTTCATTTTTGATAATGTGCTCTTCAGTTCTTCAATACCCATATATGGAATAATACCCAAAACAGGTATACTGAGAAATCCTTCTACCTCATCAATTGTTCCGATAGAGGTGTCCAGAGTCTCACGGACAAAGGCCATAACCACACCAAAGATAAATCCTATAATAGAGCCAACGATTGTTTTCACCAATGTTGTAGGAGGATTTATGGGGTTATGGGGTTCAAGTGCTGGACTTACGATACTTATTTCCTGCATATTTTCAGCCTCTTTTATCAATACTTCCTGGTGTTTTAACTCTAACTCGGTGTAGAGTCTTTGATTGCTTTCTATATCACTTTCAATTTCTGTAAGAATAAAGCTGATCTCAGGGAGTGAGCGATATACGGTTATCTGTTCTCTCATCTCTTCGGATGTCGTGGCTTCTATCTCCCTGATCTTCTCCTTTTCTGCCATTAACTTTTTCAGCATATTGTCTGTAGTATTATCTATCTCAATATCTATTCTTTGCACTTCTGGGTGGTTCTTTGTATAGTCAAGGAGGAGTATGTCTCTTTTTGTTTGAAGGTCGGTCAATTTATTATTGAGCGTCAAAAATATAGGATTGATATCTTTCTCATATAACCCTTTAACGCTCTCTTTTGGTAGGGATCTCTGAGCATTCAGGTGTTGAATTAAGAGATCAATATCTTCTAAATTTTTTTTTGCGTATTTATGTTTTCGTTCCGACTCTTCCAATTTTCTCACTGTTTCACTTGAATAGGTCTCAATTGTGACAAAGCGTTTTTCCTGTTTTAAGGCCTTTAGTTTTTCTTGTGCTTCTTTTAATTTATTACCAACCTCTCTTAATCTTTTTTCGATGAATATCTTTGCATCGAGGTTTCGTTTATTGTTTCTTGAGATGTTTGTCTGTTGAAAAATATAGGCAGTCGTATTCGCCAACAGTTGAGAGAAACTTGGGTCATCCGAGACTGCAGATATATTTATGATGTATGTGTCCTCTTCTACCAAGGTAGAGATCTTTCCTTTGAGATTAAGAACAATTCTTAATAACTTAGGGTTATTGCGTACTTCCTCGCTGGATACACCCTTATCAATCAGCCCTATTTCCTTTGCCACTTGTTCAATTACTGGCACACTCGTTATGATGGCAGATTGTGTTTCTAAAGCGTCGTAGTCCGACCAGGTTACCGCTTCAATAAATAGACCGGTAACGGTTGAAGTGCTTTCGACTTTCACACTTGTTGTTGCTTTAAAAAGTGGGACAGGTTTCATTGTTGTAGCAAAGAAATAGCTCATTATACCGAGCATAATGGTGGAAAAGATGATAATTGATTTTCTCTTCCTGATAATTCTTGAATAATCTCTGAGATTCAATTCGTAGTGAGCCATCTTGGTTCTCTTCTCCTAATTTGAGACAACAAGTTATGGATTGAGTAAACGTGAATCAACATCGGTTACTTTATTCTCTTCTTTCAGTTTTACCGATGCGCCGGTATTCCAACGCAGGCCTCCGCCAGAAGTATATAAGTTCCACATTGCTCCTGGTTGCTGCGCTATAGCAAACATAGGAGCAACCTTTGTAACAATATTGCTTACCATTGCCATAGAGCTTCTTGGTAAGAACACTATGTCTCCATCCTTGATACTCTTATTTTGGCTAAGGTCGGATTTCTTGAGCAATCTTTTTATATTTGCAGAAACGACAATCGGGTTCTCAGGAGTACCTCTTATGATCTTAACATGTTTCATTTCGGCACCTACTCTTGGTCCTCCTGCTCTCGAAATAACGTCTAACACATTCGCGTCACCGGTGAAGGTATATTTTCCAGGTGATGATACCTCACCGAAGATGTACACTTGGTTATCAGCCAATTGTATTCTCCTAAATTGTGGAAGTTTGTGAACCAATAATCTATCTCCGTTCTCTAGTAAAACATTTTGTGTATTATCATCGTCTTCCATTGCCTTAAGGAGGTTTAACTCATACATTTTGCCACGACGTGTTAAGATCACTCTTTTAAGATCAGCTTGATCGGTAAAACTCCCTGCTGAGAGAATAAAGTCTAAGGCCCTGGTTTTTCCTGATAATGGATAAAAACCCGGTCCCTTCCCCGGATAGGGAACTTTTATCTCTCCAAATGCAGAGGCTTTCTTGCTTCTATACTCTTTTACGACAACATCAATCCGTGGTTGTCTTACAAATCCCTCCAATTTGCTGGTAAGTAAGTCATCAACCTGTGTTGGTGTAAGCCCTCCAACCTTAATATTCTCAAGAAAGGAGAATGAAATTCTGCCGTCGTGTCTTATCGGAAGTGTAATAACGTTTGGACCGGTGGTTTTCCACTCGGTAATCTCCAGTACGTCTCCAGTGCCAATGATATATTCAGGGAAACCAAGAGCTTCACTGTAAGTGACATTCTCTGGATAACTCTCTATCTCACTGGCAGGAAGTAGTTTCACCTGTTTTATTGGTGAAATTTTTTTCTTTAACGACTCTTCCTCTATTGAAAATAGCGGATCTTGCGTGTTGAGTGGTGTTGAGGTCTGGATTATTGCTGATGGTGAGAGCGCTGTTCCACCATCGGGTAATGTATCCAGAGCACGGGGTTCAACCATTGAGTTTGATATTTGAGAAGAAACGCAACCGGTAATAGCTAATCCCAAAATGGTAAATATGAAAAGTCCGTAGGTTTTTTTGTGCGTATCCATGTTTGTATCTCCTTCTCACTGAGTAACAAGAGTCCTGATTTTATGGAGCTTCGAAATATAACTGCAATAACAAATGAAGAATCACCATATATCTTTTTTTTGGGAACAATTCATTTCACTCTATGGAGCGATGAGGATTATGATACTTCTGTCGGGAGAAGTCCTTTCATCGTTTTATTATTTTTCCAAATCTGAATTCCGTACAGACTCAACTACGTATAAGAGGGGTGATTCCTCTAGCCGAATCACCTTCTTCTTTGAGAGTGTATTACCTTGTGAATCAACTAAAATTTCAATTGTAGGGCGTAGAGGAGAATTTTCATTAATCTGAATTACCCTTCCTATTGCCTGTGAGTTCAATTTGATATAACTATTGATCGGGAAACATGAGAGCTTCTTCAGTAACGCCCTCTTGATCTTATCTGAGAAATAACTCTTTTGAGAGCTTAAGATTATCTTTACTGCTTCATGGGGCATGTAACTTTTTCGTTGAGGTCTATTATGGGTTAAGGCCTCATATACATCTACGATACCGATAATTTTGGCGTATTCATGGATCTCTTTACCTAAAAGACCTCTTGGGTATCCTTTCCCTCCCTCTCTTTCGTGCTCTTGATAGGCAATCTCTGAAATCCACAAAAACTCTTTTTCAACCGTTTGAAGAATCTTGTAGGTATAAAATGGATGTTTTTTAATAATATCAAACTCGTTTTCATTTAACTTTCCGCTTTTGTTTATAATCCCTTTAGGCAACAGAATCATTCCAATGTCGTGTAATAGGGCGGTGATACCCAATTGCGTCAATTGTTCTTGTGAATAGTTGAGTCCCTGTCCGAGAAACATTGCATATATTGAAACATTTACCGAATGCGACACGATACTCTCTATTTTTTCTTCGGACTGAATAGCCTTTCCGTAAAGAAACTCTATAGCTTTGTCAGTGTTTACGATAGTCTCAATGGCTTTGAGTCCATTTTGTATGGTAAACCTTCGTTTCTGTTTTAAATTTCCGATAATACCTTTGAGAAAAGAAGAGATGTGTGAATACAACTCTTGAGTTATATCGGATTTAAAATCCTTTTTGGTTGTCAGAATTGTTTTCGTCTTAACTAACGATCCTGGCGTACTCGGTATATTTTGTTCATGGCTCTTGAGTGTTTTTGTTTCATCACCGTAGGAAGTCTCTGCTACTTGTTCCCTGGTATCATTGAGACCATCAAGATTTCTTATCTGTATCTCTTGCTCCTCTTTTTCTGGAACCTTTCCGTGTATTATTAAGTCTGATAATCTGATTCTGGTCTGCTGTCTGCTATTTTTTTGAGTCATTGATTACCTTCTGTACTATTTGAGTGTCTATTAAGGTTGATTTCATACTAAAACCAATAAGGAGGCAGAGGTCACAAATATTGTTAATATTCCTTGGAACCCCACCTGAATACGAGTGGATCTTCTTAATAGCGTCTGGAGTAATAATATCCTCCTCAACACCTGCCACTTTCAAACGAAAGAGTATGTATCTCATCGTGTCCTCTAGTCCAAAAGGGTTAATATGGTATCTGATGGATATTCTTGAATCGAGCTGTTTTAACGTAGTAACTTTTTGTTGAAGTTCTGGTTGGCCAATCAGGATGAGTGTTAAGAGGAATCTTTCATTAAGTTGAAAGTTTAATAGCAATCGCAACTCTTCTAAGGTTGTTTCATTCTCTATTGCCTGCGCTTCATCAATGATGAGCAGTGTTTTTTTTCCTTTTTTTAAGTTCATTAAGATTTCTTCATTCAGAAGATGTATGAGTTCAGTTTTTGTTTCTGCAGTTTTTTCAGAACCTAATTGGTAAAGTATCTCGTTGAGAAAATCTATGGGGGAGAGCATTGGGTTGGCAATTAGTCCAATTTCGTACTGATCGACCGGGAGACTCTGGATGAGAGTCCTGCAGGTTGTTGTTTTACCACAACCAATATTTCCCGTTAACATTGCAGCGCCTTTCTGTGTCTTAGCCGCATATACGAGCCTCATTAATGCCTCTTTATGTTTTTCAGAATGATATAAAAAACGGGGATCAGGGACATTTTCGAAAGGAAGGGCATCTAACTTCCAATATTTCTCGTACAAATAGTGACTCCTTAAAGTATTGTCTCTTGTGGTTTAGTAATAAAATACGCAATTTTATGAGCTATACATTGTGTGGAAAAAGCGATACTGTCTCAAAAGACCTCAATGTGAAGGTTTCTACTCGCAAAATCTATTCCATTGATTCTGTTAGCTACTATACATAATGGTGATACAGGGTATGTATCTGGTTAGCTGTTGTACAAACAGTTAACATTTTTGTATTTCACTAATCATTAGGAAACATATTGATTGTAGGGAATGCTTATACTGCAAAGTTATTTAAGATCCAATTGACTGAAGAGTAGAGGCACTCTGTATTAGGTTATTTTTCTCTCTTCAATATTCTGGTTCTATGAATCGTTGTGGAAGGTATCTTTTTCATCCAAGGGAAATCTTTATCATTCTGGTGGTAGGAGATACTTGCTATGGTAAAACACTTCGATTTGTCCATTAATTAGACAACAAAAAGAGGGAAAATCTAACGGACAGTTTCACTGAAATTCCAAAAAATGTTTTATGTCAGCTGCAATTAGAGCCTTCGTACGCCCGAAAAAGAGAGAAAGATATCAAATGGCACTAAGATTGCTTTCTAACAATCTGCCAATCATTAAAGGCGGAGTGATTGAATCGGCTCTTTAAATTATCAGTACCAAAGAGGAACCTTTTAAGTAATCGTTTCTTCTCTTTAGTGGGAGATGTTATGCCATCACGGGAGTGTCTCTTCAAGGAGAAAATAATCAAGTTAAGTGAAACAGGGGTTCAGGAAATGTATGAGATTGTCATGAGAATCATCCCTAATGAGTTACTGTTTCTGAAAAGGGCAGTAGCGACCAGAATAAATAGAAATAGTGGAATGAAGAGGGGGTATTCTTTAACCAATACTTACTAATGTACACTCATTTGTTTCTATACATAATAATGAATTTTTGGAGAAGTCTCACCCACACTTATCTTATTTTTTTTTAATATATTTTTAGGAAAAATAAAAATGCTCAAACTCCTCAAAAACTGTATTATTTTTTTGATACCGATATCTCTTGCATTTCTTTCGGGATGTTACACAACTAATATGGAACATAATGCAGCACATAACCGAATGTTTCGGAAAGATATGGAATTATTACATCAGGATGTTGATTATTTCCTTGGTACAGAACAGCCTTCATCGCTGAGCGATGAACACAGTCCTGAAGTGATAACAGATTCATAGTAAGTGGAGTCTTATTATTGTTTTCTGGTCTCCTGTTCATGCTGTTTGGGGGAGTGTGAATGGATAATCCCTTTTTTTGTATTACACTATGAAGATGAAAAATATTCTCAACAATATGAAACCAGGAAATTACTCGGTAAAGTACTTCAGTCCCGGGAGAGGGGCAAGAAGTCGGAGTACCTGGGGTTTGGAAATAGGTGATAGTGAATTAAAGGCAACAAAGGTCAAATTTCAAGATGGGAAATTGTTGATAGAGGCGATTGATAGAATTGAAATCTCAATGGTGGGTCAGAGCGCCGACGCTTCAAATTCTGAAATAATTGAAAATGCAATAAAAACATTTGTTACTCGTAATGATATAGAGAAGTCAGAGAGAATCGTTGTATCACTCCCTGCCAAAATGGTTTTATCCCGGTTTGTTTCTTTTCCCCCCATGAAAAAGGGACAGATTGCAGATGCGATAAAGTATGAGTTACAAAAACAGGTACCTTTTGATTCGAGTGAAATTGTATGGGATTATCATCAATTTAGTGATAGTTCAAAGAGTGGAAAAGGACCGGAAATTGGAATTTTTGCCACAAAAAAGGAGAATATCAATACTATATTATCAAGTCTCTCACCGATAAAATCAAACATTGAGTCCATACAAATTAATCCGATAGCAATTTATAATCTTATGCAGCTGTTATTCGAACAGGATGAGGATATTTTTGTAGTAAATGTCCAGAAAGAGAGTACAGACTTTATTGTTGCTGGAAAATCAAAGTATTGGAACAGGAGTATACCAATATCCGAAATGAACATGGATTTGGTACGGGAAATACAGAGGTCAATTGGATACTATGTTTCGATTGCAAAGGATACCAAACCCGAAAATATTTTCATAATGGGAGAGGGATTAAAGGATGGTGATACAGTAAAATTTGTTGGAGAGAACTTAGAAGAGAACGTTCACTTTCTTAACTTATTGGATAAGATTGAGAGAGCGGAAGGTATTGATCCTAACGTACTCAACGTAGAGACGATTCATAGTTTTGGAACAGCAGTGGGTCTTGCGGTACAAGGTTTAGGAGCAAGTAAGATAAAGATAAGCCTCCTTCCTGTAGAGTACATGAGAGAGAGGCAAAAACCGAGACAAAAAGAGATGGTTGTTATTCTTCTGTTTTTACTCTTTCTCGGTATGCTAACGCAAGGTGTTAAGGATTATCTCTCTTCGAGAGCACTATCAAAGGATATGAACACCATTAACACGACACAGAAGAAAGTAAAGAATTTTGAAAGGACATTTCGTAGTGTGGAACAGAAGGTGAAGCTAGAGGAGGAAGAGCTCAAGACTTTTACGACAGTTGGAGAGAAGGGGTACTTCTGGATAGAGTCTATTCGAAAAATTATTGAGAAGATGCCCGAGAAAGTACATCTGTTGAGTTTGAATTCTAAAATGCAACACCCTTATGCAACTGACACGCAGAAAAAGGGAGGCTCTCCTCGAAATAAGAAAAAGGGGAAAGCTGCGAATGCAAGTGAAAAGGTATTAGTTATGACTATGAAGGGAGAAAGCTATGATCCTAGTATGCAATATTTAGAGGAGAATGTGAAAGCACCAATAGAGACTCTAACATTATTTGAAAATGAGGTACCAGCCTTTGAAAATGTAGAGTTTGTGAAGGGGTCAGTGTACCATGCTCAGCCACTTGATCGAAACAGATCAGCTGATTTGGAGATCGATCGGAACATGAGACCTATTGCCTTTGAAATACGTTGGATAGTAAATACGATAAACTAATTTTTCTAACCAAATTCCAGAAGAGACAATCAAGATGAACATATCGAAAATAAGAAAAAATATATTCTGGTTTGTTACAGGAGGGGTAGTTGCACTTCTCTCGTTCCTCTACATCTTTTTTGCGAATCCATACAGGGTGGATAACAATAAACAAATAGCGTCATTAGAACAGGCACTATCAGAACTTGAGCGTTATGAAAAAAAAGGATTGAAAACCATCAACCAGGAATGGATTAAAGCTGAAGAGGAGAAGTTGGAAAGGATTAAAACGGAGAAACAGAATAATATAGATCTTTTTGCAAAACGAGATCTCTATCTTGAAAAGTTATTTGGTTCTGATGATGAAGAGGAGATAACGGATGTGGCTTTATGGAAAAGTAGATATATAGAGAATACGGGGAATCTCATCGACATCATGGCAGAGAGTAGGCTGCCGGTGAGTAAGGGAAAACTCTCTTTTAAAGAATGGGGGGATGAAATCCCTACATGGGATAGTATTGTAAAAGAACAAAAGAAATTTTGGGTAGTGGAAGAGTTGTTAAAAATTATGCGGAAAGAGGAGTTAAAAATAAGCATTATTGAAAGTATTCGCTTTAAAGAAGGAGATACCTCTTTTACCGGTACAGGGAAGAATTATTATGATATCATCCCCTGCTCTATAAAAGTAAGTATGGATATTGAACAGATACTTGCTTTTATTCATGAGTTATTAAATTCTAAACTCTGTTTTGAGATAGATACGGTTAACATAGATGGCAAACTGAACAGATTAAGGATGCCAGGTGAAAACAAAAATGGAATTGTGAATATGCCTGATAATAGGGTGCATGTTGTTATTGAGACACATGCAATTGATTTTAAAACGTAAATGGAATCTAGCTCATGGACATATTAAAAAACAAAAAGATCTTCGACTATGCGTACAGGACAGCCTTATCAATCTTAGTGCTCTTCATTTTATATAACCTTGTTTCTATACTCTTTGTTTCACGTTTGAAGGAGAGAAAGTTGTGGTCAAGGATTTCGAATACCACGAGTACACTAGAAGCTAACTTAAAACGGGCGCATCCTCCGAAAGAATTTGAAGAAGATGCTACCGAAACAAAGCTTGCGGGTAACTTTTCTCATCTCCACATCAATAGGTCAATTGGTAACACTACAATATTCGCAGGTCCCAGTAACAGGAGGAGAATCGATGACAAGATAGAGGAGCAGCTGGAAAAGGATACTTATATCTATGTAGAACGGGAGACTCCAATACCGACACAAATCTCGTTAAAAGGAGTAGTCGACCAACTCGCACTTGTTAATGTACGAAGAAAGATAAATGAAGTGTGGCATGAATACAGTTTTCCTTTAAAGAACAAGGAGCAGATAGGTGCTGAGAAGATCATCAAGAATATAAAATATGATTTTACAACCAATTGTGTTGTTGAAGATATTATCAACAAGGTCGAGAGGCCTGTACAAATGATGAAGAAGGTTGTTAAACTGAGTGATGCGGGTAAGTTTGTGGGGACGCAGATGGTGCCGGGTGAGACATTTATGAAGAGTACTGCCAAGATTATCTATAAAGATGAAAAGGGTACTACAAAAGAGTTATGGTTGGGAGAATCTCAAATTATTACGGAGGAACCAAAAGAGGAACCGGATTGGCGGGAAAATCCTGTTGGTGCAGTAAAGTCGAAGTATGAGGATGTATCCTCAAATATAAAGGAGAAACTGACAAGAGATGAGAAACAAAGTGAAATAGAGTAAAATATTTTGTTGTACCTACATTTTTGTGTGAAAGGGGAAGGTGAAAATTCCAATGAAAAAAATATCTGTTACTATACCAATTTTACTTCTCATCGTCATGAGTGCTTGCAATATAGCATCAGCAAATCCTTCGGTTGGAAAGAGCGGGGGTAGCAATCCAGAGATAAACAAAACAGATGACTCCGAAAAGGGGCAACAGCAAGATAATGAGGTAAGTCTGTATGATGTTATAAAAAGGCGTTTTTTTAAGAAGGATCCGGCGACTGATGAAGGCAAGGTTGAAAATCGAGAGGTGAAAAAAACGATTGTCAGCAGTAATGTGCAATACAGGAAACAGGGAAGAGCAAAAAACTCCCCTGCTAAACAGAAACGGGTTTCTGTGAAAAAGATGGATAATGTTAAAGTTAATAATCCAGTCAAAAATATTCCTGTGAAAACAAGTACTCCAGTAAAGAGGAATATTCCCGTGAAGGTTATTTCTCGTGATAAGCTAAAACAGTTGTTAAAGGATGCAAAACGTGCCACTAAAGAACAGAGATTTGCTGATGTTATTACGATAACAGATTCCATCCTGAAAGAGAATCCCAACGATGCTTCAGCCTTAGGGTATAAAAAAAATGCACTCATCGAATTGGAGGATAGAAAACACCTTGGAATCATGGGGCAGTTAGAAAAACTTGATGCCCAAGAGCGAGATAAGTATTTTGAAAATTTACGTGAGAGGTCTATCCCCTATAACGATATCATGCAGTATACGGCAAAGGATGATTGGGACGATATCAGAAAAAGAGTTCAAAGAGAAGAGCAAAACGAAAGTCTTGAAAAGGGAAGAGAGCATACTCAGCGATTGCAGGTCATACCTTCTCCGTCACAAAAACAGCTATCTCGGGTCATGAGAGATGGTTTAAAACAAAAGCTATCAGTTGAGTTTATCGATACTCCGCTCCGTGATGTAGTAGCATTACTTCAGGAAAAGACAAAATTGAATTTTGTCTTGGATGAACGTGCAGCAGATCAAAGCGTAAATTTAAAGCTTGATAATGTGGATGTAAGTGTGATCTTAAAGTACATATTACCCAAAGGGGTAGATTCAGTGATTAAGGAGGATATTGTCTATATAACTCAAGAGCCCTTAGAAATGAGGGTATATGATGTACGTGATCTATTGATAAACCTGGAAGATAGGCAAAATCTATCTGCGCAAGCGCCAGTTGATAACACACAGGAAAAAAGTCTTGCTGCTGGAGAGAATAAAGATACCTTCTACCGTGTTCAGGAGATAATAGACTTAATCGTTCACACGGTTGAACCATCAGCATGGACAGCAAATGGGGGAAGAGGTATGATAGCGGCGAGGGAAGGCATGCTGGGAGATATTGTCGTGACACAAGTTTCACCAATTCATAAAAGGATAAGAGACCTGCTTGCATCATTACGCTCTTCGTCAGACCTTCAAGTGAACATAGAAGCGAGGTTCATATCAGTCTCCGATAATTTTCTGGAATCGGTGGGGAGCAATATTCTCGATTTCGATACATCTCCTGAACGTCCCAGCGAAAGTAATCCTAGGGGAACACCGGGACAAAATGATGGGGGTGGTGTTGTGAGTGGCTTCTTTACCGATACAAACAATATCTTTGCAGGTAGTGGGGTGACGAGCGGTTCAAACGGTCTGAACCTAACATACCAGATCGTAGAGGGGTTTTTCCTCAAGGGGTTTTTAAGGGCGGTACAGGAGAGCGATGAAGCCGAGTCTTTGACCTCTCCCAAGATAACGCTATCCAATACGCAACGAGGATCTATTAAGGTTGTTACGACATTTAACTATATCGAAAGCTTTAGAATTATAAGTCAGACACCTGAACCAGTCATAAAGGAGATTGATGACGGGACAACATTTAATGTGAGACCGATTGTCAGTGCTGACAGGAAATATGTCTACCTTGAAGTGCATCCCGTAATTACGAGAGTCACATTCGATCGAATAGATTTTCAAACTGTTGGGCCGGTCTCATCTGGTGGTGCAGGTGGCGCTGCGGCAACGAATACCATCCAGCTACCGATCACAACCAAGCAGGAGTTGTCGGTAACGGTATGTGTGCCTGATAAGGGGATCCTCATGATCGGTGGTTTGGGTTCCAGGGCAGAGGTAGAAACGTCCGCAGGTACACCAGTTCTCTCGAAGATTCCCATCTTAAAGAGACTGTTCTCCAGTAATTCAATAGACAGGGATATAGCTGCAACAGGCAATCTTATCATCTTGATAAAGCCAACGATATTGATAAGGGATGAGGAAGAGGCCCGTGCCTACGCGTTAGGGAAACCAACGAGTAGTTATGGAAACCCAAATCAATGGACAGATAAACAGTTTAGATATCCTTCAAAATAGATATGAGAAATTGAACCAACAAAATAGGGAGAGCGAGAAATGGTTAAGAGATATGGATTAAATACAGTATTAATGGGCGTTATCATAATGTTGTTAGTCTTTGTATTGATAAAGAATTCGCCAAATGATGTTGTAGCCCAACAAGGTGATGGAGGTGGGTTTGCTAAACACGTTTTTGGTGTAGTAGGTCACATTGATAGCAACCGGGAATCTTTTTATCTGGTTGATACACGGCAGGAGGTTATTATGATGTATGAGTATAATATACAGGGGAACGGTTTAGGACTTATTACGACAAGAAGTTATAAATATGATAAATTGTTGGATCAATATGGGAGAAGCCATTTTGGTCCAACGGTGGAAAAGATAAAAAACGAAGTTCAGAAATTGAGAAATTAAGAAGAGTTTCGGCCATCTGTTATCTGACATAGCTATGTCATCTCTCTCTTAATTGCTTCTCGTCATACCTCTTCATAGCTACCCACCTGTTCCCGGCTACGCCTGTCAGAACTCTCTGGAATGTAATGACCAGCATGTTGTTAGCACTTTTAATAATCTGTTTCTTATTGTTTACTCTGCATACATTAATAAATTGACGTTTTGGTTTTTTACATATATAATGAGTTCCGCTCTTGCGAAACCATCGATTGCGATTGTAAGAGTCCCTCAAAAGAGCATTATTTGTGGCGGTGTAGCTCAGTTGGTTAGAGCAGCGGAATCATAATCCGCGAGTCCGGGGTTCGAGTCCCTGCACCGCTACTCTGTTTATTCCTAATTAAATGCATACCTGCTAGAAAATTTTATTGACAAAGGTACACGGTAATAATAGTATTTTGCAATGCCACAGGAACTTTTCATCAACATTGATGAGATCGATAGTAATGATGTAGAGATAGATGTAGAGGGGATCCGAGCGGTCAACCCACATCGCTATGAAATGGAGCAGCTGAACGGGATCATTAAATTTGATCCTGAGAATAAAATTATTATAGGGTTTAAAGATGTAAAAGAGGGTGAGTTTTGGGTACGTGGTCATATTCCTGGCCGGCCGCTTTTTCCCGGTGTATTGATGATGGAAGCAGCCGCTCAGTTGTGCACCTATTATTATAAGAGAGTAATAGAGGATGATAGATTTTTAGGTTTTGGTGGTCTTGACAAAGTAAAATTTAGAGGAAAAGTTACCTTAGGTGATAGACTTATTATCGTTGCAAAAAATCGAGAACTCCGAACAAGGAGGGCTATTTTTGAGACCCAGGGGATCGTTAATAGCAAACTCGTTTTTGAAGGTGTTATCATTGGTATGGTAGTATGATAGGGGATTTGTATGGGGAGGATGGTATTGAAATAGGGTTATTTAAATTTAATAAAGGGGGAGTAAATGAATAAGCGAGATTTGATCGAATCGGTATCAAAAGAGCTTGGTTTTTCAAAGGCTGACGGTGAGAGAGCTGTTAATGCAGTGTTAGGTAACATTAGCAAGGGCGTCAAAAAGGATAAGAGTGTACAGTTATTGGGATTCGGGAGTTTCTTGATCAAGAAAAGAAAGGCCCGAAAGGCAAGAAATCCCCAGACAGGTGAGATGATCAAGGTCAAAGCTAGCAAAACAGTAGGATTTAAGGTTGGCAAAAAATTCAAAGATATGATTTGAATGTCTTAGGTTTCTGGGTAACTTGTATGTGATGTAATAATGCAATGTTCTTTCCAGGCGAAATCTTATTTCACCCCATCCTCCCCTTCTTGAAAATCCCCATTACCGAAGAGGGGTAGACATCTTGGAAACTTTGCACATTTGGTATGTTCAAAGTTGAAAATATTTTAGTCTGTACCTGATATTATTTATTTTTCAATATTGCGTCTGAATATAATTTGCATATAGAGTTTGCTAATTTGTCTGGGTCATGCCGAATCAGATCTTGTTTTTCCCACAATATTCGATCGGCGTCAATGTTTTCTATCAAATCTTTAGTTTCAACTTTTACATTAATTTTGGCGAGCTCTTTGTCTATGGCAACTATTTCAGCCCCTTCCTTTCTATATTTTTCGAGCACACTTTCATTAGGGAAGTTGTTATTGATCAATACATAATCTAAGATCCCTTCACCAAGGTACTTGATAACTGACTTTACGCAATCAGATGCAGTGTAATTATCAGTTTGCCCAGGTTGGGTAACGATATTACATACATATATTTTGACAGCTTCTGTTTTTTGAAGTGATTCCTTAATGTCTTCGACGAGCAGATTACTTATTATACTTGTATAAAGACTTCCCGGTCCAATAATGATCACATCTGCCTGGTAAATTTCAGAGATTGCCTCTTGAGGACACTCTATATTATTTGAACGTAAAAAAAGTTTTTCAATGGGTGATTTTTGAGGTGCCCGAACATTAAACTCTTCTTCAACAATGGTACCATCTTCTAGCTGTGCACAGATGTGGGTGCTGGTAAGCATTGAAGGGAGGACTTTTCCCTTGATGGAAAGTATTTCGCTTGCTTTTTTTATTGCCAACTCGAAACTCCCCGTTATATCTGTTAGTGCTGCCATTAAAAGGTTTCCGAGACTCATTCCGTTGAGAGTCCCTTTGGTAAAACGATATTGAAAAAGCCGGTAGAGATCCTCTTGCTCCTCAGTTTCAGAGAGTGCAACTAAACAGTTTCTCGCATCTCCGGGAGGCAATATTCCGTATTGTTCACGTATGATGCCTGAACTCCTGCCGGAGTCGGTAACGGTTACAATGGCGGTAAGATTTTCACTGTATGTTTTTAGCCCCTCCAATGCGATCGGAAGTCCTGTCCCCCCCCCAAGGGCCACAATTTTAAATTTGTCCCGTGTCTTCTTCATACCCTTTAATTTAAGAACGGTGGGTAATTGAAAAATTCGTTTTATTTTATAGTCAGGTTTATTAACAAAATCACTTTCCGTCTCTACCTTAAATCTCCCGTGGAGCATCTGGATCGTAGACATACCAAACGATTTTGCAATTTTCAGCTCTACTTTTACCCTATCTCCAACAACGACAACATTTCTTGGGTTTAGCTGGTATTTTTTCAAAATCATTTTGAAACAATCTTTTATTAATAGACCAACTTCCTGGTCATTAATTATTATCTCATCAAAGTAAGGTTCAAGTTTCAATATCTCTACCTTCTTCTGTTGTCGTTCATGGATTCCCGTTGAAAGCAAAAATAGCATATAGTTTTCACGTGCCAATTGTTTTAATGTTGGAATAACATCGGGAAAGAGCTTGATATCTGAGACTTCATTACTATTGTACGCATTGATTGCGTTTTTGATAAAATCGTTATCCAAATTGAAAATCTTTGCTATTTCGGTGATAACTTGGTAAGGGGGGCCATATTTCTCCGATAGGTTCTCTTGCATTGTATACGCCTTCTCTTCTGTACAGGGTAAGCCAGTTTGTACCATAGCTTTTGCCAAACGTTTGCGGGATGCGACAAGCAGGGAGCCCGTACAGTCGTATAGGGTATCATCGAGATCAAAAATAATTGCTTTCATGATTTATTCACTTGTGATTTTGTTGAAAATTTTGGGTGAAAAGTCGACTTTGGATCCAACGGTAATTTCATTTTTGCTAAACCATTTGTCTTCCATTTCAAGCGCGTATTGTACCATCACTTTCGATGTATGATTGGTCGGGCTGAATGGTGTCATAGACTCTATTTGTGTTATTTCCTGTCTGCTATTGATAAAGGCAATGGAAAGGGGTATTTTGGTGTTTTTCATCCAAAAAGAGAGGTACTTTTCCTCTGGAAAAATAAATAACATACCACTGTCTTTGGCAAGTTTGTCCCGATGCATTAAGCCTAATTTTCGCTCCTCATGTGTTAATGCGATTTCAACCTGGATATGTTTACCGTCCAGGACAATTTCGTACAAATGGTTGCTTGATGATGGGACGTGTTTGGTACAACTACAGAGCAGAGCAATCAAAAGCAAAGGGAGGGCATATCGTAAACGGTAACCTCTTAAAAGCGACCTATTACTTCTCATAATGGGAAGGAAGACAATCATAGAGGATTTATTGCAGGGGGAAAATTACAAGATTGTACCACCCCTAAATTTAGCAACCGGATTTACTATTGCGAGTCCACGGTAATACGTAACAACATCAGTGAATATTTCTGTAATAATCTTATTAAATGTAGTTCTTTCTCGGGCTCTTGCTAATTTAACTTCGGGACCTTTTGCATCGATTATAGGTATTCTGTCAGCACTACCAAAATTCAACCTGAGGACATTAATCATACCGCCTTCACCCTCCATCTGCTTAACGATTTCAGCAGATGGTAATGCTGAAATATAAGAGAGTGGGTATGTATAGTCTCTGTAACTCTCCTTTTGGATGTAAGCTTCACTGTCAATTGCCAGAGTAGCAAAGTATTTTCTTAGAAGAGTTAGGCTTGTTTCATTAACATCTTCTTCATCAATTGTAGTTTTCACCCGTGTGTTATGAGAAACCTTTCCCGTTATCACAGTTCTGGCCACGGTTTTCTGCATTTGAATGGTATTTACCTCAATGTGAACGCAATTTGGAGCTGTGAATTGAAAAGAGAAGAGATTCTTCGTTTTTTCACCGTACAGAGAGGTATTTGTAAATTTAACGTTTATGTTCGATATTTCCAGTTCCGGTATAAGTATTTCAAGAGGTAAGATTATTTTGGATGCGGTCATAGCACCGGGAACAACATTACCAATCCTATGAATCTCATTCTTATCATTTGTTATTTCAACAAATTTCTTGCCTAAACTGTTTTCAATAATATAATCATGGTGCATTAAGAATCTACTGTATGCATAAATCTTCTCCTCTCCGTTCGCAGTTTCTCCAAACCTCAAACTCGGTGAACGCGTACGGGCCTTTACATCCCTAAAGTAGATCGAATCCTGGAGAAATTCCTCTAGTTTACTTGTTGAAATTCCAAAAATGGGCTGGGATTTCCCCTTGTCGTTGTGTAGTGTACCAGTTGGGTTCTTCATGGGATCGGAAGGTCAAAAAACTTTTGAAAACGTCATGGGTAAGGTGAATTCTAGTAAAGTAAGCCTTAAATGTCAAGACTATATTAACTGTGAAATGAAAAAAATTCATATTTTCAGGTGTACTGTAAATGTGCTATTTTCTAATCATGAGTTCTTCGGCAATGTGAGGGGCGATTCGAGGTACACGTAAAATGTGTTGTGGTGAATTCGATTTAGCCTTGGAAATCACGACGTCAGTTTTTTCAAACTCCTTTGCCTTACTACTCCTTACGGTAAGTTGCGCAGCAATCCTCAGTTTTTCGTCATTGACCTCTCCTCGAACAAGTGCCAAAGGACCTGGGAAATCCTTAAGTTGTAGGAGATAATCACTCTCTTTTGCTAAATTCTGTATCGTGAGGTTTTCCTCTTCCCTTCGGCTAACAATGACTTTGGTTTTGTCATCGATACGAAAATGTCTGCCAACTTTTAACAGATTAACATCATTTACTTCAAGGTTTTCATGGTCAAGAGTGTCTTTCATCCTGTTCGCAAATTCCGGATCGGTGAGTAAACACCCTCCGGATGCGCAAGGATAATCTGTTATTTGGAAGATATCAGCAAGCTGTATCTGGTCTTTACGGGAACGACCCTTAATCTGTAAGAGTTTTTCCCTATCAACAAGTCCACTCTTTTCGGGCATGGTAGGTTCAAGGTGTTTTGCACAGAGAGGCCTTAAAACAAGCCCTGTTAACCCAGCTTCTTTGTCAATTGTCTTCATAGCATCTTTCCTTTGTGACATGGGCCTCTGTCCTAATACCTCTCCAGTGATTAAAAAGGAGGCCCCTATCTCTTTCATATACTCCCCCGCAGCCCTGAAAATGTTTATGCGACAATCGATACAGGGGTTCATATTCTTGCCGTAACCATGCTTTGGTTTCTTGACAATTTCCAGAAAACTCTTGGTGGTATTTATTACTTTGATTGGGATACCAAGTTTTTCAGAGACCTTTACTGCCTCAAGTTTGCAACTACCCTTGGATGTGCAAAGGCAAAAGACCGTTACGAAATTTAAGGCAATAACCTCTATTCCCTGTTCTTGGATTACACGAATGGCTAATGTACTATCTAAACCGCCTGAAAGCAATGCTAACGCTTTTGTCATGTGTCACTTGAATGAAAAATGTTATTAATGATTATGGAAGAGAGCCATGTTATCAGAAATAATTATTTTGTCAAATAAAAGGTCAACCGGGCCGTGACAGAACCAAAAAGGGATAAATTTCGAATGTGTTTTTATTCGGCCAGGTTGTTTTTTCACAAACCTCTAATAATAGATAAGCATTATTGTTTATGCTGAGTTGTTCTCCATTTTTATGAGGACAAGAATTAAACTTTTTTAAAAGGTTTTGACATGAAAATTGCTCATTGTTAAACTGACTTAATATATCTATACTTTATACATCATATCATTTTTTTCAAAAATTGCGAAGAGAGACTGTTCGATTACCAGTAGTTTCCGGGAGCTTTTATCCCGGAAATAAAGCAGCACTCACAGATGAGCTAAAGAGACTTTTGGATCTGAAAGCGGAACGGAAAAAGGTCTTAGGCCTCATGAGCCCCCATGCGGGGTATGCCTATTCAGGGAGGGTAATGGGAAGTGTTTTTGCTAGAATAGATGTGCCTGAGACGGTAGTGATACTCGCACCGAATCATACAGGATTAGGATCTCCCTTTTCGATCTGGCCTGAAGGATATTGGAGTACACCTCTTGGAGACGTTCCTACGGATGAAGAGCTCGTCCAGGAAATCATAGCATCGTGTGATCTTGTGAAAAAGAATAGAGAGGCTCACGTTCGTGAACATTCTGCCGAGGTTATTTTACCCTTTTTACAATATTTAAATTCGCAGGTAAAGATCGCTGTTATCGTCATACGTTCAAAGAGCTATGAGGATTTGATGGTTTTCGGAAAATCTCTTGGAGCGGTTCTTTTGAACTTACGGAAGGACTCACTAGTGGTAGCCTCATCTGATATGAGCCATTATGAAAACCAGCAATCTGCCAACAGAAAAGACAGAGTCGCAATCTCCGAAATCGTGGCATTAAGAGAGGCAGCCTTGTACCGTGTGGTACGGGAGCACAATATTACCATGTGCGGGGTTGATCCAGTTGTTTCAATGCTTATCTGTTCAAAAGAGAGGGAAGCAACGAAGGCAGAACTAATCAGATATGAAACTAGTGGGGTTGTTTCTGGAGATTACGACCACGTAGTAGGGTATGCGGGAGTGATTGTGGAGAGGGCATAATTATTTCCTTATACCCTCGTAAGAAGGTACTGTTAAAGAGTGGATTAAGTTTTACCAGGTAACAGATTTCAGAATGTATGAGACCGAACTTTGAGAATAGATAATTATAAAGTATACTCATCTGATAATGGTTTTCTGATAAAATCCGATATAAAATTGAGCGAGTAAAGTCCTCGGCGTCTTTTGTCCGGGGATAACTGCAACCAAGATTTGGTTTCCAGTAAAACCGAAAACCAAATCGGTTTTAGTATATATGGCTAAGATCCCAAAAGTGTCAATCGTAATCCCTGCCCTCGATGAAGAAGAGTCCATTGATCATGTCATCCGTGATATTCCCAAAGATGTGGTCAGAGAGATTATCGTCGTAGATAACGATAGTCACGATAGGACATCACAAGTAGCTACTAATTGCGGGGCGAAGGTAGTTGCAGAGCCGATGAGGGGGTACGGCTCAGCATGTTTGAGAGGCATATCTGAACTTGATAACGATACTGAAATTGTCGTTTTCATTGATGCGGACTACAGTGATTATCCTCAGGATATCCATACACTTTTAAAACCGTTACTACTCGATAGAGCTGATCTGGTAATTGGTTCACGAGTGCTAGGGAGAAGGGAAAAGGGTGCGTTATTACCGCAAGCGATTATGGGCAATAAGCTCGCAGTCTTCTTGATACGATTAATCTATGGATTTCAGTATACTGATTTGGGTCCTTTCAGGGCGATTCGATATGATAGTCTTATGGGGTTGGGGATGAGAGATAGAGATTATGGATGGACCGTTGAGATGCAGATTCGGGCAATAAGGAGGGGATTGCGGGTAACTGAGGTACCTGTAAAGTACCGAAAACGAATAGGGACATCAAAGATTACGGGTACTGTATCGGGGACAATCAAGGCAGGTGCTAAAATTATTTTCACAATTATTAAATACAGTTTTCTTTGATAAATGTAACCACCAATTAAGGCTGTCAGTTAGGTCCGTTATATTATCTATTGAGGCGAAGTTATCTATACCACCTGTATCGGAGGATCTATCTGATACAGTTTCTTATCATGATACAAGATAATATCTCAATAATAATACCAACGCTCAATGAGGAGAAGAACATTAAGAGATGTTTAGATCCTTTGATTAACATTCCTCGTATCGAGGTAATTGTCGTGGATGGAGGTAGTAACGATAGTACCGTTCAGATAGCCAAGGGGTTTAGCGGTGTTAAGGTGATACATTCGCATAGGGGAAGGGGTGTGCAGATGAATCTCGGGGCATCAATCTCCAACGGTGATATTCTTCTTTTCCTGCATGCTGATTGTGTTCTCTCCGGAGAAATGGTTCTGAATATCCCACATATCTTTAAACGTTCATTGGCGGTTGGAGGTGCATTTAAGATGAAACTATTATCAGACAGGTTATTTTACCGTATGATTGAGGTGGGCATAAACCTTCGCTCAAGGATTTTTCAATTGCCCTATGGTGATCAAGGGTTATTCGTTAAAATGTCTCTATTTAAGAGACTGGGAGGTTTTAAGAAGATGACGGTCTGTGAAGACCTCGATTTTGTTTGTCGATTAAGGCGATATGGGAAGATATTGTTAGTCGATAAAGAGATTTTTGCTTCTGTGAGGAGATGGAGGAATAATGGTGTCCTGAGAACCTCTTTAAGGAATCAATTATTACTAGCCTTATATTTGTTGAGACGAAAGAGTCTTGATCACAAACCGCAAAAGCGTTTCTATTGGTTTTATTCTTGATGTACTCAAGTATTGAGAGAGGTAAGGTTAACGTGACAACAAGAGACTCTTTTGATAATATCATGGATACCAATACAATAAGGGAAATCATTTTTTTGTATTTGTCTCTTTCCTTCATACTACCTGTTTTCTCCTGTATTACTCAACCATCATGTGGTGTTAAATGCGTAATCAAGACCCAAAAGAACATCTGCTCGCACATTTAGATGCCCTCTATCGGTCGACCTCTATTTGGTAAATGATGAGAGTAAGGTAGACGATTTGGTACAAGAGGTTTTTTTGCGTGTCATAAAAAAGAAGGTTTTACAATGAGGGGATATTTTGTATAGTATTTATGGGACTTATTGACTTGAATGCCGAGCAAACAGCAGTGTTGTGGCAAGCTGGTCGAATGATTATGAGCGACAGCCCATGAGAGGGTGGAGTATCAATCTCGACGAAACATAAGCTGGTACGATAATATGATATTCTCTTCAGATACGAGATCATATGATCATTGTGGATAGGCAAATAGGCAGATGAAAGGAGGGAGGGAGAGGGGAGTTGAAAGAGTTTGAAAAGGAAATTGATAAGAGGGATCATCGCACGAACAAACCTGTACAAGCAAAAATCATCAAGGCGAAGGATAAAGAGATACTCAAGGGGCTCAAATTATTGAAGAGAATCGGTAGGAAACGCCTGCGTATAAAACCATCGATTGAAAATCTCCATAGTTTGCAAAATGACGATAACGTGCACGAAGCAGCAGCAATCATTGAAGAGATACAGACGGTAAATTCGAAAAAAGAGATTTTTCCACAAAAAAAAGAGGCAACAATAAGAGTGCATCCACCCTTTCCATTTCGAGGGAAGATACCTGAGAAATGGTTTTATATGTTGATAAAACACGAAGGGGTAGAAAGGTACCATGGCATAATGTGTGAGATTCTTAATCAGTTTATTAATTCACAAGTGGTGATGAGGGATAACGAAGTTGAAATGGAGGCGGCAGTTGATTTGGTGAAGAATCATGCCAGCTTACATTGTCTTGAAAGACTCCGATCGGGAGAATATGTTCCTCTCTCTATTGTGGAGGAGCTAGGAGAGAGTTTTCAGTATATGATTGGTCGTAATGGGGGAAGGCATCAATTCGACTTGAAGAATGTCCGAGTGATGCTTCAAGGTAATCCCGAAGTTTACGTTGGTAGGTTAAGTGTTCAGTTTGATCCTCAGTTGCTCAATAAGTCGAATGATTTCAAACAGTTATTGTGGGAAATCGGGATTATTTTTAGAAAAGGTGGTGGGCAAGGAAAAAGAAAGAGGGCCGTATTCTATGGGCCGGATAAGGAAGACAAACGGACAATGTTGCCCTATTATTGGGATTATCGTAAGGGAATGGATAGGGTTGTTATGGTTGGGCTTTTTCCGAACCGAAAGGTCCGCATCATTGCCGAACAGCCACCAGAGAGGTTCTCTGCGTACGCTTTCTCCCTCTTTGGGGACGTTCCAATAAAGCAGGCGAAAGAAATTGTTGCAAAGGTTAATGTAACCATGAACTTGTTTAGAAATGCAAAACCAAGATTTCCCGAGATTTACTTTGATAGGGATAGCTCCTTTCTCATTGTTACCAATGGTTCTTTAGCCTATAGTATTCGTGTGGCAAAAGTAGGGAGTGTTGAAGTAGAGAAGATGAAGGTGGCGAGCGTTTCTCCAAGATGGGAAAGTTTTACCAGAATCATCAATTATTCTCGGGACGAAGGTATTAGGAGAAGCAGAAAGAGAGCTATTTGCCCCCTCATTCACTATTTATCAAATCGTAATATTGAAAACAGTTCTATCAAAAAGTCAGAGTCGGTTCGAATGAAGCTGTGGATTGAGGCGAATTCACAGTAGTGTATGGATGTCATCGGAACAGGGATCCTGAACCATTCTCAGGCTCTTGTTTCTATAATGGATTCTCACATTCCGCTGAGGAGGCGTAATGAAAATATAAATTGAACAATTTTGTTACAATTATTGTTTATATTCCTGCTTAAGTAAATTTGGAAAAGAGAATGGAGGTAATAAATGAACAAAAACTTTACTGAAAACAGGGGTGTGATGAATTTTTATAACAGAATTGAGAGGCGTGCTGACAGGAGACTCGATCATTCACTGCCCATAGTCTTACCGGGTCACAAGGCTATGACGAAGAATATAAGCCCCTGTGGTGCTTATATTGAGATGACAACAGAGTGTCATGGACTTTTCTCAATTGGGAAAATAGTTCAGGTTGAAATAACGGCGATGGTATCTCAGAATTGGTTTCCAAGTAAGAGTATCAAGTTGATGGGATCGGGAGAGGTAGTCAGGATTGATGAGACAAAAAATTTGGGAGTGGTTGGTGGTACGAGTAAGAAGAAAATGGGATTAGCCATCCATTTTATCGGGAAATTGCAACTAATGAACGACAATTTTTTATACGACATATAACTCGCGCAATCTTACCTGAGTGTAGTGTTCATGAGAAGAGTCTTTAAGGAAAAAGAGAAATATGAGGGTACTTGGTATAAGTGGGAGCCCTAGGCAGGCCCAAACTACGGAGGGCTTTGTAATGGAAGTTTTGGATGCTACAGGTCTTGAAACCGAATGCATCTCTTTACATGGAAAAAAGATTAACGGTTTTATATGTTGCCTTGGATGTGTTGATGATAATGTCTGTAATGTGAAGGATGACTAAGCCCCTTTGATGGATAAGGTATTGAAGGCTGATGCTATCGTGATTGGAGCTCCTAACTATTTTGGCAGACTCAATGCCCTATGCCACTCCTTCTTAGAATGCTTTTACTGTTTCCGGCATGATAAAGATAGGGAGGGAGGTATGAAGTTAGCCGGTAAATTGGGGGTAATTGTATCGGTAGGTGGTGGCGGAGCGTGAGAGATACCGGGGAGAGAGATAAAAATGTACGCTGCTGCAGGAGAAGATATAAAGGGTTTCTTTGACTATAATGGAATAGAATATGTTGGAACTGTTCAGGCACAAGGTGCAGTACCCTGTTTTTCATGTGGTTATGGTGGAATATGCAAAGTGAGTGCTATTAAGGCCTTTTTTGGCCAAGATGTAAAGATTACGCCTGAAATTACACCCTGCCTGGATGGCCAACCGGAGGTCCTATCCGATGCAAAAATAGTTGGAATCTCTTTACGGGAGAGGCTGGAAAAGAGAAAAAGTGAAATGGCGATGTAAGCGGTAAAGAAGCGTTATTGTTCCTCCCTTTCGTTGTATCTATATGAATTGAGCATTTCTCGATTGCAATCCTTGTGTCTGTTTACCCTTAGTTAGTTGGCTGTTTCTTTATGCTTGATGGATGTACGCTTTGACATGACTGTTTTTTGTAGAAGAGCCTGTTGCACAAATCAATGACACGCCTTTTTTATACCCATATAGAGTAGTAAGTCCGGTTACTATCACACCTATTGATAAAGATTTGGTTTGCGCAGTAGGCTTAAAACAGGTAGAAGGAAGGTGTCTCCGAATCGGGAATTCCATCAGAGATTTCTGGTAACGCATACCAGAGATGCATTATCAGAATACAAACCTAATTACTGGACTATAAATGAAAGGTATGTATACTAAAACCGATTTGGTTTTTAAAAAATGAAAACTTGGTTGCAGTTATCCCCGGACAAAAGACGCCAAGGACTTTACTCACTCAATTTTATCTCGGATTTTATCCGAAAACCATTATAAGATGAGTATTGGTGAAGAGGAGAAATGAGTAAGAAATTAATTACCATAGTAACTTTAGGGGTATTCATTGAAATCATCTGTGTTCTCATCTCTTCAATAGGTGATATCAAGGAGAGAATCTTGCTGTTCTCTTTTTTGTACACGCTATCATTTGCTGTTTATGCCCTTTCAATCTCTTATGTCTTAAAGAATTTTGTGTCATCTGATGGGGAAAATAATGATAATCAACGGTTACCCTTTTGGTCTATTCTGCTCTTTGCTTTAATCTTTCGTTTGACGTTATTACCGTTGGCACCATCAGATGATCTTTATCGCTATCTATGGGAAGGAAGATTACAGTTACACGGGATTAATCCCTATTTGTACTCACCAGGTTCTCAGCACCTTGAGTATCTTCGCGACAATTTCTTTGAAGGTATCAACCACAAACACCTCACAACAATCTATCCCCCACTTACCCTGATGGTCTTCGCTTTCGCAGATTATATTTCCCACTCTATTCTCTCTTTGAAGGCGGTATTTCTCGTATTTGACCTCCTTTCAATTTTATTATTAATACGGTTCCTCAAGGTAATGAGAAGGGCTCCGGAGTATGTGCTTATATATGCCTGGAGTCCCCTGATTCTTATGAGCTTTGCAGGTCGGGGTCATTGTGATTCTTTGCAGATCTTCTTTGTCACACTCGCTTTATACCTTTTCTCAGCAAGAAAGACGATATCTTCTACTGTCTCTATTACCCTTGCAGTAATGTCGAAATTTGTCTTTGCCCTTGTTGTACCATTTTTACTACCTAGGCATAAGTTGAAATATATTACTATTTTTTTGTGCGTGATCGTGCTCTTATACGTACCGTATATGAGTGCCGGTAGAGGGCTGTTTTCGACTTTTTTCCATTTTGGTACACAATACCATTTTAACGATTCGATCCATTTTCTGATTTTTTGTATAACTGGGGGATCTTCCGTAATATCCAAAATCATTGTTCTCGTTATTTTGAGTACGGGAGTGCTCTATTTGTATTTGTTATTTAAGGGTAAAATAGAGCAGTATAAGTATAAGACCATTTCAGATTCAGACTATCAATCAAACTTAATGAAACCTTGCCAAGGCAGTTTTCATCATGGTGATGAGGCCATAAGGTTCGCATTTTTATCAATAGGTACACTTATACTCCTGGCACCCACGGTACATCCATGGTACTTGACCTGGATCGTTCCTTTTCTCTGCTTTCATCACAGTAAAGCCTGGATTCTATTTACCGGTACTATTGTCTTCTACTATTTAATGAATCATTCTCTCTTTTCAAAGTTGATTGAACACAACAATGAGTGGGTGTGGAGAGAAGTGCACTGGTTGAAGTTGCCTGAATATATTCCTTTTTATTGTCTTTTAACATACGAATTGGTAAAATGTCCTCGTATCGGTAAAATATTTCGTCCTAAAACATGGAATGGAAAATAACATCTTGCGAGAAAGGTATCTTATGAAATTTAGTAGTGTACAAATGGTATGAATAACATTCGATATCTTATTGCGCTTTCTATTTTTACACTGGTGTTACCAGAGCTCTTTGCAGAAGGGAATATGGTCAATAAGAGAGCACCAGAGCTGGTTATATCAGAG
Source organism: Candidatus Scalinduaceae bacterium (assembly GCA_965222815.1). GTDB lineage: Bacteria > Planctomycetota > Brocadiia > Brocadiales > Scalinduaceae > SCAELEC01. Next base: position 1,125,883 of record CBDCUS010000013.1, on the reverse strand, counting down.
TGGATCAATGATGCTCCTCCAAGCACATTAGGAGATATGAGAGGAAACGTTATTGTTATTAACTTTTTTCAGATGAAGTGTCTTGGGTGCAAAACCTTCTCCATCCCCTTGATGTTTTATTGGGAAAAAAAATATAATGAGAGAGACGACATTATATTTATATCTATCCATACGGTCTTTGAGGATCATCAACACCAGAAACCTTCACTCCTCAAAGAGTTTGTCCGGCAAAAAGGGATAACTCACCCGGTAGGCGTTGATACGCTTGAACCTGGGGAGAGTATTCCTGTTACGATGAATAGATTCAAGAATGGCGGTACTCCCTGTATCACTATTATCGATAAAAAGGGTTCTATTCGATTTAAACAACTGGGAAACTTTGATGTAGATGCGGCAAGCGAGCTGATCGATACACTATTAAGATAAGTTGGGAGTTGAAAGGCTTAGGTATCAGTTTTTTACCGTTTTTTCTTTAAAAACATTTTGTGGGAACAAATGGGACCTAAAAAGTGTTTACTTGTAAAGAAATGTTACATACATTTTCTTCTCTTTTTACTAGTTGAGCAGGTTGTTCCTTGACCTGCTCAACAATACCTCGTTATTACGTAAACTCGAACAACCTCTCTTTTGTAAACTATTTGTGACACTTAATTAAATGAAACTTTTAGAGAAATAACCGCTCCGTCTTCCATCCCATTCTCTCACAATGCTAGATCAACTTAACTACATGTAACATTTTAGTTGTCCTTATTCGTTAATTTTTTTTCTTCAAACTTTACAGCCTTTTCTGCAATTTTTGGTGGGAAACCTGCATTGAGTAACTGTCTGATTTTCTTGCTGCGCTCTCTTCTTCTTTCCAAATCAATTTCCAATTTCATCCCCTCTATTACCTCGGTAAGAGTGTGCCCTCTCCCCTCTATTTCTTCAGCATATTCTCGTATATCTTCAATGTCGTACACTCCTTCGGATACGATATCTTTAGCAAAATTGTAACCAAGGGCATGTATAATGGTGTCTAACTTTTCTTTTTGCAATCCGATAGATTCTGCTACGATCCTTAAATCGGTTACACTGTCGGAAAATAGTGTTAAAATTCTTTTAAGATTATTCTTTGATTGCATTTCAAAGGTCGTTTCTACTGCTAACCGTATTGCCTTTTCCCTTTTGAGTTCAGGATTGATATTCATAATGAAATCATCAACTGCATCAGCACTGCACCTGTGATGACCCCCGAACAGAATAATAAATAAGATTATAACGTGTGTCTGCTTTTTCATATCTCTCTCCCGGTGAGAAATTGCATAATTTTTTTCTTGCTATGAACTCGGAATAATGTATACCAAGTTACAAAATTTACAAATACGTTAAAAGAGTATTAATCTGCATACTTATACCCATCATAAATTGGTTTTCGGTTTTCAAAACCCGATTTCACATGAAAGTTAGACTTTTCTCAATCAGAAAATCCTCGACTTAGCAATACTAAACCTCTGATTTTGTTCAATCAAAAAATAAAATTTCAAGCACACTCCGACCCAGAAATTTCGAAAACTATTTTGCGATGGGTATATTCAAATATTCGGAAATTAAATTGTATGAAAATGATAGGGGCATTCAAAGAGTATTATAACAATTTTCTCAAACTATCCATAGACAAACGGGGGTATTGTATTGTAGAATGAAGTTTCACAATAAAATTTTCTCCTATGTGTATATTCCTTGTAATTTCAAGGTAATTACAGCGTAAATATTTCGGGGCTCACTGAAGGGAATGCGAAAATAGTGAAAACTTCGGTGATATTATGAGATGTAAAGCTGTATAAGAATTTTTTTTGTGATAATTTTTTTCATAAGATACTATGAATGTAAATATTTGAGAGGGAAACACAAGGCCGCAGTGTGGCAGTTGGTTTTTTGGTATAACAATTGCTTCTGATAAAGTAATCAGTTTCTTTGGGATTTATAATAGGAATGGACCATGATTACTCATGATATACCGGTACCGTGGAAGAGAGCGGGTACAAAGCTTCCCCTTTTTGTGACTCTTTTAGTGGTAACCGTTTGCTTTTCCTCTATCTCGTTGGTGGCTGAAGAGATGGGTTGGCAACCTGTCTTGGAGGTGGAGGGGATTAAAGTCTATAAACGTGATAAAAAGAGTTCGAGGCTTTTCGAATTTAAGGCTGTAGGAAATCTGAGAGGAACAGTTTCTCAATATGCGTCAGTACTTCTGGAAACGGAGAGTATGCCTCAATGGGCCCCCCTCTGTATCGAGGCTCACGATATTGAAAAGATCAATGATCGTGAAACTATCATCTATGTTGCCTGTAAAGGTGTGTGGCCAGTGGCAGATAGGGAGTATACTGCCAGACGGGCTTTCATCGCAGAACCCGATGTGGGGAGCATACGCGTAGATCTAGAACGTGTTGATCATCAGAGTACGCGAAATGTTGACAGGAGAGTTGAAATCCCCCACTTGAAATCGCACTGGATTTTACAGGAGATAGATTCCACTCAAACCCATGTTGAGCTCTATGTTGATGTGGATCCGGGTGGTTGGTTACCGGCTTGGTTAGTAAATTTTGGATACCAAAAAGTACCCTACAGGTTTCTCAAGGAGTTAGAGACACAGGTAGTTAACGGTTTTCGTCATATGCCGGCAGGTGTAACGGCTTCTCTAGATCCAAAAGATAGATACCGAGAGGCGCATGAGAATGTATTTCATTCATTACATTAAAATTCATGATATCTCTTCAATTTATCATTTTTTCAGTTTGAATTTACATATTCAATAGTAGTGAGAGAGTAAATTATATGAGAAATTTCCATTTTAAAAGTCAACAATCCAATGGATTACAATAGGAGGGGTAAAATGGATGTTACAAAGATATTCGGTTTAAACGTATTTAATGATGAAACAATGAGGAAAAGATTGCCAAGAGATACGTATAAATTGTTTAAACAGGCGATTGATAACAATGCCTCTTTACCATCACGGGTGGCAGATGTTGTTGCGAATGCTATGAAAGATTGGGCAATTGAAAAGGGTGCAACACATTATACCCATTGGTTCCAACCATTAACGGGGAGTACGGCAGAAAAACATGACTCGTTTATTGCGCCAACCGAACAGGGTGGAGTGGTTATGGAATTTTCTGGAAAACAGCTTATCAAGGGAGAACCCGATGCATCAAGTCTCCCGAGCGGTGGACTCAGGGCCACCTTTGAAGCGCGTGGCTACACTGCATGGGACTATACCTCGCCCGCCTTTTTAAAAGAAGATGGAGCTGGAGGGGTTACACTGTGCATTCCAACAGCGTTTTGTTCGTATACGGGCGAGGCGTTAGACAAGAAAACTCCTGTTTTGCGATCAATGAGTGCTGTTTCAAAAGAAGCACTTCGCTTTTTACGTGCATTAGGGAATAAAACAGTTAAAAAAGTTACTTCAACGGTTGGTGCGGAACAAGAGTATTTCTTAATTGATAAAGAGATGTATAAAAAAAGGCTAGATCTGATCGTTGCAGGACGGACCCTTTTTGGTGCTCCGGCACCAAAAGGGCAAGAGATGAAAGATCACTATTTCGGACAAATTAAGGACCGTATTGCCTATTACATGAAGGACCTGGATAAGGAGTTATGGAAGTTGGGGATTGCAGCAACAACAAAGCATAATGAAGTAGCTCCATCACAGTTTGAGATGGCCCCAATCTTTACAACAACAAACATAGCAGCAGATCAAAATCAGCTTGTTATGGAGATTATGGATAAAGTTGCTCTCAGGCATGGTCTTGTCTGCCTTCTCCACGAAAAACCCTATGTGGGTATTAACGGTTCCGGGAAACACTTAAATTGGTCATTGAGTACCGATAACGGGATGAATTTACTTGAACCCGGGAAGACTCCACACGAAAATGCACAGTTTCTACTTATGATCTGTGCACTTATTAATGCCGTTGACCGCCATTCAGACATATTGAGAAGGTCTGCAGCGAATTCAGGTAATGATCACCGTCTTGGCGCTAATGAGGCCCCACCAGCAATTATTTCGATTTTTATGGGAGATGAGTTAACGAGGATCCTCGAGTCAATTGCACAGGGAAAGAAAACAACTTCAAAGAGCTTTCAGAGTATTGAGGTTGGGGTTGATACCTTACCTCCATTACCAAAAGATAATAGTGACAGAAACAGGACCTCTCCATTTGCCTTTACGGGTAATAAATTTGAGTTTCGAATGGTTCCCTCATCGAATTCTATTTCGGGACCGAGTACCGTATTGAATACTATCGTGGCTGAAGCGCTTGATGAGATAGCAACCCGTCTGGAGAAAGCAAAGGACATACACAAAGAGACAACGGCCATAATTCGAGACACCATGAAAGAGCATGGGAAGATCATATTTAATGGTAATAACTATTCAGATGAATGGGTCGAAGAGGCGGAGAAACGGGGACTGCCCCATTTTCGTTCCACACTTGAAGCGTTTAAGACTTTCACCGATAAAAAATCGATAGATCTGTTTAAAAAGTATAAGGTACTTTCAAAAGAGGAGATTCATGCCCGGTTTGATATTTATGTTGATCTCTACTCAATGCAGATTAACGTTGAAGCGAAAGCCTCTCTTGATATGGTGAAGAGTTTGTATTTACCGGCAGTTATACAATTTACAAAAGAGCTTGCTGAAACGATCAAACGTCTGGAAGCAATGAAAGGGTCCACGGTGGTCCAGAAAGGGTTGCTTGCAAAGGTTTCTGCTCTTTTAGAATCAGCATATCACAAGACAGAGAAACTGGAGAAGGAGCGAGATAAGGCGTACAAGGTTCCACACGATATTTCCCATGGGTTTAAACGGGCAACTGAATATCGAGATAAAGTATTTGTGACAATGAATGATTTGCGCGATGATATCGATAAGTTGGAGGCTATCATTCCCCGAGAGCTGTGGCCTGTGCCAACCTATGCTAACATCTTGTTCTCTCTATAGTTTCCCATCAATTTAAAAAAAGTACTAAGTCTAGTTCTAGGCTTGTATTAATTATAAATGGTAAAAATATTTCTGAGATTATTTCAATCACAGGTAAAGTTAAAATAAAATTATTTGAGTACTTAAAGGAAGGAGGTAGGCAATGTTTACCGCAAAAGATTTTCCAAAGGTTGAGTCTGCATTGAAACCACAGATTGGCGATGACCCGAATAAATGGATACACCGACAGGTCAGAAAAACGGGTGTGGACAAAGCGTTCTCTGCCGAGAGACAACACCCAATCGCGATGGCAGACTTACCGTCGCAAAAATATAGTGTGACGTTCTCGGAAATAACTCCCAAATCACAGGGGAGAAAACATCGACATACATATCACGCTATCTCGTTTATTACCAAAGGGAAAGGGTATGTTGAGATAGAGGGGCACAAACTGGAATATGAGGCCGGAGATATTTTTGAAGTTCCAGTTTGGTCGTGGCACCAGCTTCATAACCCGTATGATGAAGTTGTTGAATATTTGACATTTGAAAATGCCCCTGAGTTGTTGAATACGGGTATCGCACTCCGTGAGGAAGTGGGCTAGTTTCTCTCATAAAACTAGTCAAGAACTTTTTACGTTCTGATGAACAATTCAAGTTCATTCTGATGTATACTCATCTCATTATGGTTTCGGATAAAATCCGAGAAAAAACGGATCGAGTATAACTGCAACCAAGATTTGGTTTTCAGCAAAACCTAAAACCAAATCGGTTTTAGTATATATGGAAGGCCCTCTTACCGAAATGAAGTAAGGGGGCCTTTCTTTATTGATCGATTTATTATTCTCCAACAACCATTTTGGGATATCCCCCGTTTGTTGAGGATGATAAGGGTGGTTTTTGTCAATTCTTCAGTGAGGGATGATTCTGAGAATTCCCATAGGTTCCGTTCTATTTTATCAATTTCTGTTTATGAGGTCTTGAGTATGGAAGAAATTCACGAAATGGTTATGAAATGTGTTCACGTGTTAGATCCCGAGATACGGGTAGATTTTAAAGATGTTCCAGCCGGTTATGCACTACCCGACAGAAAGAAGATAGTTCTTCCTGACTACCAATACGATTTTTTCATGATCATTAAGGCAGCATTTCATGAAGTTGCCTGCGTTATGTTTAGCACAGACGTTTCTCTCACCGGTCTTGATTCTAAAGAATCTAATGCCTTGGATACCATCGAACAGGCTTATGTCAATTACCATTTTTGCCAACGGTATCCAAAACTTGAAGTCACCTTTAATAGATTCTATAAAGAGGGTATTGAGGAGATGAAGGGGGGTGGGACGGTAGGAAGTAACTTTTTCTGGAGAGAGCTTGAATATGTATTATTTGATGTTGATATTGCGGAAGGATTGCAGAGTGAACGGTGTAAGAAATTATATGAGAGTGGAGTGATCCAGGATCTCTGGGATGTTATTAAAACTTCAAAATCTTCAACAGAGCTCGTACCCGCTGCGAAAAGACTTGCCCGGGAGTGCAAAGGTTTGGATATATAATCCAATTGGGAGTTCATTTTGAGGGCATTTTTCACTTTGCACAAAAGATGTCGATTGAGAAAGAATTTGATACATAAAATCTGCATGCTAGGGAGCTTTTGAGTCTTAAGTTTCATTGCATATATATCTGTTCTTCTCATCTAATTGAAAACGAAAGGAGTAATCACATGCCTATTACAACGAAGGGTATCAACCATCCGGCCTTCTATGGTTCTAATCTGGATGAAACGATTACGTTTTACACCGAAGTACTGGGTATGCGCCTGGTACTGCGTCAACCAAACCTGGATGAACCCCGTTTGACTCACCTATTCTTTTCGGCTGGAGATGGGGCATTTTTCGCCTTCTTTATACCCAATGATGACAGTGACCTGAAACTCAGTAAGGGAAAAGAGGGAATCGGCTCTCTCCAGCATATCGCATTAAATCTAACCGTATCTATCGAGGAGGCTATGGGAGTATTAAATAGGCACAATATCAAATTTAAGGGTCCGGTTGACCGGGGCTATGAACGCTCCCTCTACTTTTATGACCCCAATGGAATTAAAGTAGAACTTCTGACGTGGAAGACACCTCTGCCAAGGGGTGCAGACGAAGCAGACGTCATTGCACGGGCACAGACGATACGTGAGAAGGAGGGGGCATATAATATTGAAGATTCCCACGTGCAGCAAGCCATATCAGAGTTGGGCTTGTCAAGTCCGGGTCAGAGTTCAGGAAGAGACAACTTGATAGAATAGTGGAATTTCCATTAGGATTTTATTTTAACGAAGAGGGTTACAAAGAGTTAGGTAAAATGAGGAGATAGGGGATGGAGAAAACTAAAACCTCTAAAATAAAGTAATCACACAAAGAACTGCCAGACTAGGTTGTTCGGGGGGATCAGAGACACAAAGAATTATAGACGGAGAATTCAATTAAAGTCAATCTTTGTGTCTCTGTGTGTGCATTAGTTATACCCATCACAAATTGGTTTTCGGTTTTCAAAATCCAATTTTACATAAAATTTAGACTTTTCTCAATCACAAAACCCTCGACTTAGCATTACAGTACACAGAGGGTTTTAAACGTTTGTTTGGTTTGCTCCTGCTTGTGCGGCCTGTGTTTTGCTCCTCTCAATAGATTGTAAAGCCAGGTATTGCTCACCAAATTTTTTCAAATTTTCTAGCTCTGTACCGAATTGGTTCATATGACGCTCTTCGTCTGCAACGAGTTGTTCGAAGAGCTTTCGAGAGGCAGAGTCAGAATTTGTGGTGCACTCTACCGCTGAGTTATTATAATCTTTCACACTATGCTCTTCCATGCCAAGAGCCTGCTTCAGCATATCTTTCACATCGTGGAGTTTGTCGGGATACGATTTTGGTTTCATCTCTACATCTCCTTTCAGAAACAGAATTCTCTCCGCTAGGAATTCAACATGCATCATCTCTTCTATTGCAATTTTTTTAAACATATTTGACAAAAGATCAAACCCCTGGTCATCACAATGGAAATGGAAATACATATACTGATGTACAGCTTCTAATTCATCAGCTACCGCTCTGTTCAGTAGTTCTATACTCTTCTCGTACATGGAAACCTCCAGTATTGAATAGGAAAAATTAATGAGAAATTCAATAAATAATTGTTAAAGATAATACTCTATTCTATTCTTTATAGGATACATATCAACCTATTTTATTATGCAATTTCAGACTTCATGACCTCATGAATTTGGTGTAATGCTAAAAACGTTTCTTAATCTTCCTCACAATCTTAATCGTAATCAAACAAAAGGCTTATGGGTAAGATTAAGATTGTGAGGAAGAATTTGGTATCAAGTTGTAATACGGTAAGTATTAATGAAATACGTATCCTTCGCATTCAATTTTGCATCAGTATATAGGAGTGAAAAATTCTATCTACATTTTTCTCTTCTTTTAATACTTTCTGATTGACATCTTTACAGTATCATATATATCATTGTACAGATGTCACTTCCTAAAAGAGTGTAAATTAAATTGTAAGGAATAAATTTGATATGCGTTCTTCTTCTGCCAGGTTAGGGGAAACGAACACGATCCTCAACGATGATATTTCTAGGGCAATGTCGATCCAGCTTTCAGAACAGTTTGATCGATTGCCACAGGTACCCCAATTTGTTAAATGGGTCAGGAGGGCACCCAAACGAGACCTAACGTTATCACCAAACGAGACCGTGCTTGCACTAAAAAACGCACTTCGTTATATCCCTGAAAAGTGGCACCGGGAACTGGCACCTGAGTTCTTGGAGGAGCTACTCACCACCGGTCGGATTTATGGCTATCGATTTAGGCCACAAGGAAACATAATTGCCAAACCGGTTGATCATTACCTGGGGAACTGTATAGAGGGAAAGGCCTTTCAACTCATGATCGATAACAACCTCGATTTTGCCGTTGCGCTCTATCCCTACGAGTTGGTTACCTATGGTGAAACCGGTCAGGTGTGTCAAAATTGGATGCAGTTCCGGCTGATCAAGAGCTATCTGGAACGGATGACGCGACAGCAGACTCTAGTTGTTGAATCGGGCCACCCGCTCGGTTTGTTTGAGTCTTCACCTGAAGCCCCACGCGTAGTCATTACTAACGCCCTTATGGTAGGCTGTTTTGATGACCAGGAGAATTGGCAGAGGGCAGTAGCACTGGGTGTTGCAAATTACGGTCAGATGACGGCGGGAGGATGGATGTATATAGGCCCTCAGGGTATCGTACACGGAACATACAGTACTCTTCTGAATGCCGGTAGGCTCAAGCTCAATATTGGTGAAGAGGGGGACTTAAGCGGATGCCTCTTCGTATCTTCCGGTCTTGGTGGGATGAGCGGTGCTCAGGGTAAGGCAGTTGAAATCGCGCGGGGTGTGGGCATAATCGCGGAGGTTGATTATTCAAGAATTGAGACAAGACATAAACAGGGTTGGATTAGAGAGATCATTGATGATTCCGCGGAGGCATTCGCTCTTGCAAAGGAGTACCAAAGGAGAGAAGAGACTCTGAGCATTGCGTTTTACGGAAACATCGTAGATCTGCTGGAATATGCGGTGAAGGAAAATATCAGGATTGAGTTGTTATCTGACCAGACCTCATGCCATGCAGCTTATGAAGGGGGGTATTGTCCTCAGGGGCTGACCTTTGAAGAGCGAACAGAGCTATTAAGGACCAATAATGCACGGTTTAAAGAGTATGTAAAGAGGTCGTTAAGGCGCCACTTTGAACTGATACGGTCTCTGGTAGAGCGAGGGGTCTTCTTTTTTGATTATGGGAATAGCTTTCTCAAAGCGATCTTTGATGCCGGTGTTCTAGAGGTCTGTAAAGACGGAAAAGATCCTAAAGAGGGGTTTATTTTCCCCTCGTATGTTGAAGATATCATGGGACCGCTCCTTTTTGATTACGGCTATGGACCGTTTCGATGGGTCTGCCTGAGCGGAAGGAAGGAAGACCTGCTTGCAACCGATAGAGCGGCCATGGCATGTATCGATCCAGAAAGAAGGTTCCAGGATAGAGATAATTATTGCTGGATCAGAGATGCGCAGAAACACAACCTCGTCGTCGGGACACAGGCCAGGATACTCTATCAGGATGCTACGGGGAGAATGGAAATTGCCCTCAGATTTAATGCGATGGTTCGAGAGGGGCGCATAGGGCCGGTGATGGTGGGACGTGACCATCACGATACCGGAGGCACCGACTCTCCATTTCGGGAGACGGCGAACATAAAGGACGGCAGTAATATTATGGCGGACATGGCGACGCAGTGCTTCGCCGGAAATGCTGCAAGGGGCATGAGCCTTGTTGCGCTCCATAATGGCGGTGGCGTTGGCATTGGAAAGGCCGTAAACGGGGGTTTTGGGCTTGTCTTGGATGGGAGTGAAAGGATTGACACGATTATCCGACGGGCAATCCCCTGGGACATTATGGGTGGTGTTGCCAGACGCAGTTGGGCTAGAAATGAACACTCTCTAGAAACCAGTATCAAACATAACATTGAGCGAATGGGGCTCGACCATATTACACTCCCCTTCATTGCTGATGAGACACTCATCACAAACCTGGTCTCAAAGGCATTTGAGAATCTGCCATAATCTGAAATTTTTCTCTATGCACTATCATCTTATGAAAGGTAGTATTATTTTTAAAAACGCTTCTCAGCTGGTGACCTGCAGTGGTTCTCAAGCCAAGCAGGGAGAGGCAATGGGAGATTTACACATAATCGAAGACGGGGCGTTGGTTGTAGAGAACGGCGTAATAACGGCCGTTGGTAAGACCAAAGACGTTCTTGGCAGATATGGGCAAACAGAGATCGAGAGTATCGATGCTACGGGAAAGGCAGTCTTACCCGGGTTTGTTGATTCTCATACTCATTTTGTTTTTAACGGTTACCGGGCAGAAGAGTTCTCTTGGCGATTGTGTGGTGACGACTACATGGAGATAATGAATCGTGGGGGTGGGATAGCCAGTACGGTCAAGGCGACACGGGAAGCTACGAGGGAGGAGTTGATAGCATTGGGCAGAAAACGCCTAGATTCGATGCTCTCTTTTGGGGTTACAACCGTTGAAGGGAAGAGCGGTTACGGTCTTGATGAACATACGGAAATCAAACAGCTGGAGGTTATGGAGGCCCTGGACAGGTTACATGCAGTAGACGTCGTCAGGACCTATCTTGGTGCCCATGCCGTCCCACTAGATTTCAAAGGGAGAGCAGATCACTACATTGACTATGTGGTAGAGACCGTCTTGCCCCGGATTGCCTACCGGAATCTTGCAGAATTTTGCGATGTCTTTTGTGAAAAAGGTGTCTTTTCACTTGATCAATCTCAACGGTTGCTGAAAAAAGCAAAGCAACTTGGGTTTAAGCTGAAGATTCATGCAGATGAGATCTTCCCGCTTGGAGGGGCAGAGCTGGCAGCTGGTCTCGGTGCGGTTTCGGCCGACCACCTGCTCCACGTCTCTGACAAAGGTATTGCCAAGATGGCAAGAGAGGGGGTTATAGCAACGCTCCTTCCGGGAACGGCGTTCACTTTACGGGAACCTTACGCTCGTGGACGCTTCATTATCGATCAAGGGTGTGCGGTTGCCCTGGCAACCGACCTTAACCCGGGTAGCTGCTTTTCAGAATCGATTCCACTTGTTTGCGCATTGGCCACCCTCTCTATGGAGATCACGATTGAAGAGGCGATTACGGCATTAACGATAAACGGTGCTGCGGCAGTTGATCGCGCAGACAAGATCGGAAGTCTCGATGTGGGAAAAGCGGGTGATGTCGTAATCCTTGAGTTTCCATCATACAAGTTCATCCCCTATCATACCGGTGTCAGCTGTGTCGAAAAGGTCATCAAAAACGGTAATATCGTATTTGATAAAGGAGGGTAACTCGATTGTATAGGAATTTCCATTTTAAACATTTTAGCTTGAATGTGTTGTGGTAAATTAGCTGTCAGCTTTAAATGAAGAGAAGTTAGGGAATGTAGAAAAGTAAAACATTTAAAAAAAATAATCACACAGAGACGCTAAGAACACTTAGAAAAACAGAGAAAACGAAAAGATAAACTGATTTAAGCGCATTAAAACGTTTGGGCTGACTTGTCATTCAGGAGCAGAAACGAACCCTAAATAAAAATATTGCTTTTCTTTGTGTCTCCGTGCCTTTGTGTGAGGCTTAATAATCTCAGCAGATAAAGAGGATGAATCATGTTGGCAGATCTCACGATAAAAGAGTTTTTGAAAAAGAGCGCATCGGGAGACTCCGTTCCCGGTGGAGGGAGTGTGGCCGCCTTGAGCGCGGCACTTGCTGCGAGCCTGGCAGAGATGGTAGCGCACCTCACCATCGGCAAAGAGGGGTATGAATCGGTAGAAGAGGATATGAAGGCTCTTGCAGAGGATGCAAATCGATTACGAGAGAAGCTTGTTTTGGCTATTGACAATGATTCTAATGCTTACGATGATGTGGTGTCTGCCATGCGGCTCCCTCAGGTTACCGAAGCGGAAAAGCGTCACAGGGAAGAGATGATCCAAAATGGTTTGAAACTGGCTACCGTGATCCCGATGGAGGTGGCCCTTGATGCCGCTAGGGTGATGGAGCTGGCAGGAGAGGCGGTAGTAAAGGGAAACAGAAATACCATCTCTGACGGAACAGTGGGTGTCATAATGGCGAAAACGGCAGTTTTTTCCGCACTCTATAATGTTAAGATTAACTTAGCTTCAATAAAAGACAAAACTTTCGTAGATAAAATCTCAAGAGAGTCAAAAGAGTTGGAGAAGAAGGTCATGGAGAGGGAAAAAGAGTATGGGGTATCGGGAGATTTTTACCTTTGATTTTGAAGTTCAGTAAACTATTATACTCATCAGAATTGCTGCAAAATTTCCTTTCTGCTCTTCAGTGACTTTCACCTGATGCAGGAGATATCGAACAATATTTCAATTATCAGACATACCTCTTTTTTAGGAAGTTGAATCTGGCTCATTACTATGCAACCAAACAAAAACATTCTATCTGACAGTAAATGGAGATCAATTCTGCATGAGGTAATTTTTGAGGCGGATACTCCGGCAGGCAAGACGTTTGATATTGTATTGTTGTGTAGTATTGCGTTGAGCGTTATTGCCGTAATGCTTGATAGTGTAAGTGCTATAAGCAGTCAATATGGTGGGTTACTCTACTGTATAGAGTGGATCTGTACGATCCTCTTCACCATTGAGTACATTTTGCGTTTACTCTGCGTTGGTCGTCCATTCATGTATGCAAAAAGCTTTTTCGGGGTAGTTGATCTACTGGCAATAGTACCCACCTATCTGAGCCTCTTGGTTCCGGGGAGTCAATACCTCCTGGTAATCAGGCTACTCAGGGTCCTTCGCATCTTTCGTGTCCTTAAACTAGTCTATTATCTTGGTGAAGCGAGTATTCTCATACAGGCATTACGTGCAAGCCGTCGTAAGATCACGGTCTTCCTCTTTGTAGTATTTACCATTGTGATAATAGTTGGTTCTTTAATGTACCTTATTGAGAGTGAGGAGAGCGGGTTTACCAGTATACCGCGAAGTGTTTACTGGGCGATTGTAACACTTACGACGGTAGGCTATGGCGATATATCCCCAAAGACAAGTTTGGGACAGGCTCTGGCAGCATTGGTCATGATCTTGGGTTTTGGTATAATTGCAGTTCCTACCGGCATAATGACGGCGGAACTAACCCAGGCTATGGGGCAAAAGAGGGTTTCTACCCAGGCATGTCCGGAGTGCAGTGCCGAGGGCCATGAAATTGATGCCGTATACTGTAAATTCTGTGGAGCAAAAATGTAAGAGGTGAGAGACAAAAGATTCTCAAGAAAAGATAATTGACAAAGAGGACAAATTAACTCAGAATATGAAATACATAAATGACTGGTACCCTTTATTTAAAGCTATTGATACTATTGCTCTGTAATAATCTTTTTTATCAAAAAGGTTTTTACAGTAAGTGAAAGTGGCTACTCACCTGGCCAAGTAGTTTGGACAGGAAGTTTGATGTAAGCTGCTTTTTTTATTTTGAACTTGTTGGAAGGTATAATGGGAATGGTATGAAGACACCAGATACGAAAAACTTTTATTATGAATTATTTAGAAAAAAGTATCACACTTCTGAAATTGTACGTTCACAGATAGCTACAATTAAAGAAAAAATCAAAAATCGTGTAATGGGAGAGCCGTTAAAAATGGTTTCCGTTACTTTTAATGGGCAGGTTATAAAAACGTCGTTTGAAAAAACCCTCAAAATTATATCCAAGCAACTCCTTGTTAAGGGGAAGATAATAGACTATAACACGATAAAAGAGAGTGGTCAAGTGGAAGCCCACTTTCTTGTCACACCCACCGAATTGGATGAGCTGATCAGATTTCTCATGAAACGCCATGTAGTATTACATTTAAAAAAGGCAATTGCAAAGAATGCGAGCAACTTGTTGGTCATCGATCAGAAAGAGAAAGGGCAGTTGAACGATTTTAAACCCGATTATACCCGTTGTAATTACGTTACAACAGCTGAAACATGTGAAAAGTATACAGGGAGGTTGGGAGATTTTTTAATCGACAATGGGATTCCTTTAACGTCAGAAACACTTGGAAGTGAGTTGAGATTCAACATAATCGAAACGAAGAACAAAGTGTATACCAGTGCGGGACTAAAAGAGATATTTTTACACATGCATTTTATCGCCTTGGTCCTCATTCTGGATCTGGAGCAACACTATTTTAAATATAGGATCTTTTGTGCACAGGAAGAAGATCTGAAAGCGGTAGAGGAGAATATTGATAACCTTGGGCTCTTTACTGAATTGTTTGAACGTATCGGTGATGAAGCAAATCCGCTGTTATACAATAATGATCTCTTTGTTGACCTCATCAGGCTTGAACATATTATTGAAAAAGGCAACTGGAAATCGCTTCCCGCTTATGATAGTTACATCTATTCAGGCTCAAAAAGTCTGGATAACCATCTGAAATTTCTGGAGGAGTTTAGCCTCTTTTTATCGTATGCTGATTGTGTGGAAAAATCCAATGATGCATTGGAAGTGAAAGTAATGAAACACATTAGCGATTTTCAGAATGAAAAGAGCACAATCGAAGCAAATTACCATGAATTAAGAAACTTAAAACTGGTTTCTAAACATCCGTTATTAAGGGAAAACTTCCAAGAAATACTCTCTTCAGTTGTAGAATTCCTGGAATATGTTGACTCTGTATCAAGCCAAAGCGCCAATGACGGGAGTAGAGGGGAAGGTAAAGGGGAGAAAAGGGTACCGGAAAAGAGGACCAAGAGTTTCGTTGAGACCATAAGAGGGTATGCAAAATCTTTTTTATCTACTGACTCCGATTCTTCTCAATCTGCAAAGGTGCAGAGTAAAGAGGCAATAACTACTAAGCAGGAAGAGGAGGTTCGTAAGCTTCAAACGAAAGTAAGGGATGCTCTTCGGAAAATATCTGGAATGAAGACGACTTCAGGAGTTAATGCCTATATTGATGCAAAGAAAAATGTCCCTTTTCTCACAAATTTATCAGTTGCGTTGGGAGAATTAAAAAAACTCATTACCGATATTGAACGGGGAAAAGACATTCAGGAGCAATTCAAGAATATCTTTGACAGGAAGAATAAGTTTGTCTCCTTTTTCAATGAGCTCACTAAATTAGTTCAGTTCAAAACGAAGAGAGAGGAGAAAACGGTCCAGGGGATCTTGGATGATTTGCAAAAACTGCTTCATGATAAACCTTTAAAAGAGGATAGATACAAAAAGATTGTAGATACCGTTAACAAACTTGAAGGTGCTATTACCAAAAAGAGCGGTCCTGCACGGAAAAAAACTGAAACGGCACAATCGATACCCAATGAGTTAAGCCTGAACGAAACCTATAGGAATATTATGAATATAAGAACGGGAATTCAAAATATTCTTGAAAAGGAGAAGCAGATTCGGGCCACGAAAACGTTTAAAGATGACCCTGAGTTCCTCTCCTTGAGTGAGAAGGAGCTGGACGCTCATCTGGAAGAGCTTGTCTCCTTTTATAAGGAATTGAAGGATACAAAATATTTTGGAAAGATCTCAAACTTCAAAGAGACCGAAAGTAAGTTTGATCAACTGATTGAGAAGGTGAACGATATAGAATACCGCATATCATCGAAGAAAAGGAGTGCAAAGAATACGGTAAGTAAAGTGTCTGATCAGCATATCGATTTCTTGAAAACCTCAATGGTTACGAGGAAAAATTTAGAAGACACGATTCTACTTGTACAGAGACAGATATCCCAGGCGCTTAATTTTATTCAAACAATTAAAGACTTTTTGGACCAACATTCGTTTGTCCATTCGGGAGTTACTACCAGTGTCCTCTTCGACCAGATAACCTTTTTATTGAGTAATACCGATGTGAGGGCATTGGATTTGACCAAGCTAACGGAAGATATGTATAACGAGAGTGTCAGCATCATCTTTCAATATCAAGTTGGGGAAACATTCGCAGAACCGAGAAAAGCCGATATTAAGAGTTTAATGAAAAAGATCGAAAAGAGGGCGGTTGTTAGGACGTATGGAAACAAACGGTAAGGGCATCATATCTCCACAGTTTTTTTTACCAGTTTTTGTTCGAGTGCTCGAAAATCTCCCTTGCACCCTTGATAGATTGCTCTCTGGTGCTCCGCCTCGTTTCCCCGTTCAAGCATGGTCTTTGCGAAAACGAGATGCTTTTGAGAACCGAGCTCTTCTCCTTTCAATGTGACTAGTTTCAACAGACGCTCCAGTTGATTGCGTGTGGTGAGGACCTCTCCCGTATCAGGCGCTACCATGTTTCCCCTGAGACCCTTGCTAATTGCTGACCACCAATTCTGTTCAAGATATCCCGTATGAAAAATAGTGGGAGGGGTTCCAGCAAGAAAAAAGTCCTGGTAGGTGGCGACTGCCGCTTGCAAGATAGCGGCGAATGCGCCGATACGACGAACAGATGTTGGGAGATCAAAAATTCGAAACTCAACCGTACCAAGTGGGGGTTGAGGTCGTATGATCCACCATAGATCACCCGGACGGGTGATATCACCCGCTGCAAGAAGCTTTTCATAATAGTCAACAAGATCGGGGAATGATTTGAAGTAAGGTGCAAATTTGGTCCGAGGCATAGAGTGGAAAAGGTGTGCCCGTGTCGAATCAAGCCCGGTTTCCACACCGTCGTAGTAGGGTGAGTTTGCTGAGAGGGCGAGTAGAGGATAGGTCCACTGTTTCATCTCATTCATTACATAGATGGCTATCTCCTCATTTTGCACTCCGACATGGATGTGGAGTCCAAAGGCGAGCATACGATTGGCAATGTAGCCATGGTTATCACGAACCCATCGGTAGTGCTCAGTCTCAATAAAAGGCTGTCTCTTCCAGTTACCGAAGGGATGGCTTCCGCTGGCGACAAGGTTTATGTTGTGTGCGTTACAGCACTTTGCAAGGAGAGTTCTCCCTTTGGACACATTTTCGATAAGTTCGTCGACCGTTCGATAAACACCTGTGCGGTTTTCGATTACACACTGGAGGAGTTCATAACAAACTCTCTGTTGCATATCCGCATCAAGATGTTCCATCACCTCATTAACCGATGGTGTGAGGTCTGCTGTTTCCGGATCTATCAAATGGAACTCTTCTTCCACTCCCAGTGTCGGAAAACTGTTTTGTTTAAAAGGTTTCATAGTATTATTTTAAACCGGTCTTAAAGTCGCTTTCTGTTGCCTTCATTGTCAGACCAACCAGAATCGTAATCCCTGTCTCAAGAGACCTATCACAAAAATCAAACTTGCTTGTATGGAGCGGAGGTGAAGACTTTCCCATTCCTAACCGAATGAGGAGGCCGGGGAGAAGTTTGGTGAAATTTCCAAAATCTTCTGACCCCATACTCTGTTTCGTGATATAGGCTCGTTTTTCGGGGATTAAGAGCTCTTCCCCTACCGTTTCAAATAGATGATACAGATCTGGATGATTCTGCACCGGGGGACCATGCTTTAGGAAATCGATGTCGACACTTAAGTGCTCTTCTGCACAGATCTTCTTGACACAGTTACTGAATCTTTCAACTATTTTTTGTCGCTCTGCTTCATTCAGAGACCGAATCGTACCTTCGATAGATGCGTGATCAGGTATTACATTTGCCTCCTTTCCTCCCTCTATCATTCCCACACTCACAACACATGGAGTGTTGTTGTGACCCCCCTTCCGAGTAAGGTTACTTATCCTTTGTGCTATGCGTGCAATTCCTAGGATGGGACTGATGCTTTCATGAGGACGCGCTCCATGACCTCCCTTCCCTTTTACCGTGATGCGGAAATAGTCAATTGCAGAGGTTATGAAACCAGACTTAGAAGCAACAACACCCGATTCTAGATGGGGCCATGCATGTAACGCAAAGATTGCTGTCGGTAATGGCTTCCCCAAAACACCTGCATCTATCATTTTCCGCGCACCGGTACCATTCTCTTCTCCAGGTTGAAAAATGATCCTAACACTACCCGCTAACTGTTTCTTTAATCTCATAAGGATACGCGTCGCCTCTAAAGTACAGACGATGTGGCCATCATGTCCGCAACAGTGTGAAAAACCCTTATGCTGAGAGGTATAGGGTCTTGAGGTCTCCTCTTCAATGTTTAGCGCGTCCATGTCGGCTCTCAAGGCAATAGTGTTTCCAGGCCGTACACCCTTAATGGTTGTAGCTACACCTGTTCCAGCCAGTCTCTCTTCAACCGTAAGGCCCATTTTTCTCAACTCTTGTGCAATTAACTGTGAGGTCTTCTTCTCCTGAAATGATTTTTCAGGTATCTCATGAAACCGGTGTCTTAATTCTATTGCGTTGCGAAGTGTTCTGGTTACCTCTTTATGGATCATCTCTCTCATTTTGTCTCCTACCGGTTTCTGATCTGATACCTTATACCCATTGCAAAATGGGTATACAAGAAGAGAAAATTCTTGGTTACCTGGAAATTCTTTGGTCGGATCAGCATAGTATAGCAGATAGTATTATAACAGGAAATATTGTTCGCGTCAGATTTTTTCTTGGTTATATGAGAGTATACAACTCTTTCATAGTGAGAAAGTTATACAACAGATAGTTTATCCATTATCTCTTACCAACAACACATATGATGCTGAATGAAACTGAAACTCTAAACATGAGTAGCTAATTTTATCAAGGTACTAAATATTTCGATGTGGAGGGAAGTTTTGAAGACGGTAGCGGGACTGATAACTATTCCCCTTTGTAACTGATGAAAGGGATCAGGGAAAGGGGTGGAGAGCCAAATATACATTTCGCGATCCTGAGAACAGATGATCATAGGAGGTCTTGTTTTCTTCTAAATCCAAAGGAAAGACTCCTCATAGGTCAAAATTCGGGATTGATTTTCCTCTTTCCACGTCTCTTTTCCCAAAAATCGGTTAATTTTTACAAGGTGTTAAAACTTCTTTTGCACGAACTTCTCACAGTAACCGCAGATCTCTTTGCGCTCATTGTCCTCGTCAACAGTGTCAGAATACTCATCGTAATCGATCTCACTATTTCCCTGTTGAGGTTCACACTTTTTTAATACCGGTGTCTCTCTATGGGGACACTCATCAGTGGCAAATCTTTCACATTTATAGAATTCTTGTTCTGTATTCATGATCATCTCTAATTTCAGTTTTTGTTAAATACCGATTGTAAACTTAAATGTCATAAAAGTCAATATGTCGCAGTATGACAACCTAAAACTTTATGTAAATACTTTTCTCATTATAGAGTAAACAAATTCTGACATTCAGTACTTTCATAAACAAGAGAGTATTTCTTATTATAACAGATTGAGATGAAACTAAATTTGATGATTCATCATCTCATACTATTAACTGCAAGAATGGAAAGCCTTTCAACTGCTCTTGGGTAGTTAGTTCGATCAGGTAGACATATCTGGTAGCGAATCTACCATAAATTATCTGCAATAATAAGCGGATGTTTCCATTCTCCATTAAAGAAAAATCGAAGAAAATTTTTTTCAAAGGATATTTGGTTTTCTGTCGTCTAAATGGATATAATTGTGAAAATATTGTAAAGAGGGCTGCATATATTCACATGATAGATACGATTATGGTTACTCTGGTGGGTGATCTCTATCTGCCTGCAAAAGTACACACAAAAGACTCTGTATCTGTTTCGATACTATTAAATAATGGAGAATATTACGGATAGTGAATTAGTTACACGTGCCAAAGAGGGAGATCCGATTGCCTTTGAGCATCTGGTTGAACGGAGTTATATGCTCGTATATACAATCTCCTACAGGTGGTGCGGGACCAAAGAGGATGCGGAAGATGTAACTCAGGATGTGTTTATGAAGCTTTCGAAAAAGATCTTTCACTTTAAAGAGGAGTCAACGTTTCAGACCTGGCTCTATCGAATAGCGATTAATAGTGCCAAAGATTTTGTCAAGATGAACGAAAGAAAGCGGAAAAAAGAGAGTGCCTATATTGAAGAGAAG
Source organism: Candidatus Scalinduaceae bacterium (assembly GCA_965222815.1). GTDB lineage: Bacteria > Planctomycetota > Brocadiia > Brocadiales > Scalinduaceae > SCAELEC01. The sequence continues at coordinate 1,105,355 of CBDCUS010000013.1, read as the reverse complement.
AAAAGGGGTACTCAACAACCGGAGAGAGAGGCCTCCTTAGCAGAAAGAGTGCACCAGATGATTGAAAATCTTCCCCATAAGCTGAAAGAGACCGCCTTCTTAGTATTTGGTGAGGGGATGAACCATAAAGAGGCGGCAGCCATCCTCAATTGCGCAGAGAAGACCGTCTCATGGAGAGTTTTCCAGGCAAAGCGAGAGCTGAAGAGAAATTTAGAACGAGGAGAATCCCTATGAAGGATGAAGAGATAAAGAAAATCTTGCAAGGAGTGGAGATCCCGGAACCGGATGAATTAAAGAAAAAGGCAACCATGAAGGCCGTTATGGCGGAGTTTCATCAACAAAAGCTCTCTCATCAAAAAAATTTCAAAGGATTGGAAGAGGAACGGCGTCTAAGGGGTAAAAAGAGAACATTTTTTACCTTTTTAGGAGAATTTGCCGTGAAGAAGTCGTTTGTTATTACGGGTGGTGCTACAGCATGTATCGCTCTCTTAGTTATATTTTTCTCGCTCTTTATGGGACCTTCATTAATGATGAGGGTGTCAACTGAACAAGCACCTGTTTCACAGAGTGGGGGTGGAAAGCATGAGAGAAGAGAGAGGGTTGAGGCAGAGAAAAATGAAGAGCTACCTCTTTATGATGCGTTTGTGGATGAGGGCATCATGGCGGAGTTGGATGTTAAGAAGCTACCGTCGAAACCAAGTGAGCAGAGAGAGTCAGGGGCTGCACCAGCAAGAGGAGCACGAGATCCGAAAGGTGCTACCGAAGCAGATGCCTTGAGTAATTCATCTATCATAGCTCAAAAAGCAACGAAAAGGCCGATGGCTAAAATGATGGCAAAGAGGATGCCGGAGAGTGTAGGTCGAAGTGCCTCTTCTTCTCTTTCAAATCCAGCTGATGATTATCGGTCAAATGAGTATAAAGATGTTGGCCGGGACAAATTTGAGACCATTACTCCCAATCCACTTAAACTGGTATCGGAAGAGCCGGTTTCAACATTTTCTGTGGACGTTGACACAGCTTCATACGCCTTTGTTCGTCGACAGTTGAATAACGGGGTGCTTCCTCAAAAAAATGCCGTGCGGGTAGAGGAGATGATCAACTATTTTGACTACGACTACTCAGTACCTTCTGATAAGAGCAGACCGTTTCAGCCTACTCTTGCACTCTACCAAACTCCCTGGAATCCGGATACCCGACTGCTGCATATAGGAATAAAGGGGTACGACATTGTCCCGGAGAAAAAACCGGTTTCAAACCTGGTCTTTCTCATAGACGTCTCCGGTTCGATGAATTCACACGACAAGCTGCCCCTGCTCAAAAATTCTTTCCGTCTGCTTGTCAACAATCTGAATGAAGACGACACGGTTGGTATCGTAGTCTATGCTGGGGCGGCAGGGACAGTACTCGAACCGACAAAGGGAAGCGAGAAAGGGAAGATCTTAGCAGCCTTGGATAAATTACAGGCTGGAGGCTCAACCGCAGGCGGGGAAGGAGTCAGGAAGGCGTATGAGCTGGCAGAGGCAAATTTCTCGAAAGATGGCCTTAACCGGGTGATACTCGCCACCGATGGTGATTTTAATGTCGGTATTCGTGATCCCGAAGAGTTGAAGAGTTTTGTGGAGAGAAAGAGGGAAACGGGCATCTTCCTCTCCGTTCTTGGATTTGGTCAGGGAAACTATCATGACGCCCTGATGCAGAAGCTTGCCCAAAACGGGAACGGAAATGCCGCATACATCGACAACCTCAATGAGGCGAGAAAGGTGTTGGTGGACGAGGCGAGTTCTACACTCTTTACGATTGCGAAAGACGTGAAGATACAGATAGAGTTCAATCCGAACCTTGTGGCTGAATACCGACTGATAGGATATGAGTCGCGTATGTTGAAACGGGAAGATTTCAATAATGATAAGGTTGATGCGGGAGATATCGGGTCTGGTCACACGGTAACGGCGATCTATGAGATTACTCCCAGTGCGAGTAAGAGCAAATTTGTTGACGACCTACGCTATTCCGATAAAGAGGAGAAAGCGGCTAAAAATGGAAAGTTGGAGAGTGAGTATGCATTCTTGAAGATTCGTTATAAATTGCCCGATTCGGAGAAGAGCCAACTGATTCAGACGCCAATCAATAGCGATAATGAGTACTCAGAGATTGATCGGGTTCCTGCCGATATCCGATTTGCCGCTTCGGTAGCGGCATTCGGGCAGCTCCTGCGGGGCGGTACATTTACCGCTCAGTTCACCTACGGAGACGTTATCAAATTGGCGGAGACTGCGACCGGGAAAGACCCGTTTGGGTACCGGCATGAGTTCCTCAACCTGGTTCGACTGGCAGAATCTATCAGGTGATCGGGTTCTCTTGTGAGGGTACAAACATGTCAAGGGGACATGTGAGGAGGACCATAAAATATCTCTTGCTAATGATGGCCGCTTTCTGTGCGGCCATCGTCAGTACTGTTGGGCTCTTTCTGGCAATGGTGTTGGATACCTAAAGCTTTTTAACGCAGAGGCGCAAAGGACGCAGAGGGTTTTGAAGGGTGATGAAAAACAGGGATGTATTTTCCTGTTGTTCAATAAACTACGGTAAGTTTTCTATCTAGCAAAGCTTGATCCAAGCTCCGCTTGGCATAATCTCTGCGACCTCAGCGCCTCTGCGTTAAGAGAGATTTTTTAGTCTTTTGTTTTAACGCAGAGATCGCGGACGCAGAGTATTGTTAAGGTAGATATAAAATGGGCAGGACGTTATTCGTTATGCATGAGAACGAGATATTTGAGAAGATAATTGGTGCTGCAAGAGAAGTTTCGTAATCATTTTCATGTTGAAATATTAATCGATGAAATTGTCCGGATAGTAAACAAATTACAGCAAGTTTCTATCAACCACACCTTGACACAAGCTCCGCTTGACAGAATCGCAACGCCCTCAGCTCCTCTGCGTTAAAGGAGATTTTTACTATTTTGGTTTCACCGTTTCCTGGTGTGACACCTTGCAGTTTTGAATTGATATTGTAACGCCACCTGTGCTACAATTTTTGTTTTTTTATGTTATCAAGTGTTTAAACAGAAACCCAGTGGTTGAACGAAAAGTGCCTGGCAACGTTTATAGATGAGTAGCGTTCTTGTTACTACTATCTCTTTAGAGCGTGTTGCATAAAGTAATTAAATGTTCATTTTATAAATAAACAATCAAGGTTACAAGTTTTTGTATGATTGATGATTAATGCAGTGAAAACGTAAATGGAGAAAATAATTTCTGCGGTGTGCTCAACTATATCTTGCTTTACTTGTACAAAAGATGTCCTGATTCCTAACTTAGGACCAATTAACCTTGCCACTTCGAAATAACTTCAATAGATTATGTGTGGCGCAAATCAATTTCCATTCACTCGAACATGCATCGATCCCTCGTCTGAGAAAGCGCTTTATTCTTCGTGCATCTTTAATCTGCCCAAACACCGATTCAACCATCTGACCCCGTTTACTATACAGATGTTTCCCACGCTTTGTTAATAACTTCCGTTCCATTCGATCTCTCTTCGACAAACCCTCCGGTGTACGTCCCCGTTGTGCTTTTTGTTCGCTCAGAGCCTTTCGTTGTTTCCAATCTTTTTTTGTCGCTACAAACAGCTCCAGTTCATCAGGTAATCCTTTGTCCATATTTCCCTCACTCCAATATCCCGCATCTGCCAATCCTACCCGAAGCCTTTTCTCTATCCCTATGTCCCTTACATTCTCTTTCGCCTTATTGAGCAATGGATGGAGTTGGTTTACGTCATTTTCTTCCTGCGTCAACTCTGCTGCGACTATTATTTGCTCATTGGTTACTACCGCTTGTGCGTTATATCCTTGTACATATCCCGACTGCGTCTTCATTATCCGGCTTTCAGGGTCTGTAATATTTCCCTTTGCCTCCTTATTCTTCATCTCTTCTGGTGCCTTTGGCTTTCTACCTCGTTTCTTTTTTCCTTGTTCGGATTCCTCTTTCTCTCGCATCTCTATCTTTTCTTGTTGTTTCTTGGCTAATTCGCTAGCACGAAGTTCCAGACGCTCCTTACACTCTTGTAATCTCTTGAGCCTGCTCCTTCTGTCTTTCATCTCTTCGGGTAATTCATCTCCTCGATTCCTCTTACCATAGAGCTTATCTTCCGCTTTGTCTGTTTCTGTTGCCTCCTTGAGTATCTTTTTCACCTCTTGCTCTATATACTTCTCTGATCGATTCGATGATAATGATGCATTTGCTTCCATCTTTGTCCCATCCAGTGCCACTACTCCTACCTTCAACATCTTTGCTTCTGCACACAGCTTCAGTACTTCCGTAAACAAACCCTCAAGCTCTTTCTCATTATCTTTGCGAAATCTCGATATCGTGCAATGATCTGGTTTCTGATTCGCCGTTATTATTCTAAAGCCTATATCTCGTTCACAAAGACTCTCTACTCGACGACTTGACCTCTCGCCTATACTATACGCATATACCAACAAACTCACCATAACCTTTGGATTAAAAGCGGCTCTGCCCCATCCATCTCGACGATACTTCTTGTAAAACTCTTTCAGATCCAGCTGCTCTACTGCGTCAAGTATGAACCAGGCTAAATCTCCTTCCGGTAACCAATCCAATAAGCTCGGTGGGAGTAAATACTGTTGCTCTCTGTTACACTCAATAAAATTATAACCCATATTTTTCCCCTTTCTTGAAGATGGACTCAGTATATCATTTCTCTTGCATACTTTCATCTCTTTTGTGGGAAAAATAGGGTTTGTGCAACAGGCTCTTTAGTACTATTTTTTATCAACGAGTAAGATAAAACAGGAGGATAGCATTGAAGAGTAACCATTTTTTATCTGAAGTCTCAGGAGTACCCCCTATCATTGACTCACTGAAAGCAATCTCCGCACCCCCACCTGTCAGGGCAAACGAGAATGTGGTGAGATCTCGGTCGCTATTGGATTCCAGATTGTGTGCAAGGTGGGCTCACTCCGGTATCTGGCTCTTACTCTTCGCACTGCTCTTCACCGCTCAACCCTCCTTTTGCGATACGCAATACATCTCATCACTCAATGCCAGGGTTACGGGTTTACGTTTTTTTGAGGGCGATGTTAAGGGGCCACCGTACGGTCAGAGAGAGTATAGCACCGTTTTCTCAAAATCTTCTGCCCGCTACATATACTGGGAGATGACGCTCGCTTTTCCGAAGGCAAACCGGAAGAGCAGCTTTACCATAGTCTCAAAATACTATAATCCCCATGGAAATTTCATGACCCGTTTAACATCGCAAGGTCTCATAGAACCGGGTTGGACCTGGTATCGTAAATACCATGGATATGGTTGGAAAAGGCCGGGTAACTGGGAAACGGGTACCTACCGGGTAGATATTTTTGTAGACAATCAGAGAGTGACCAGCGGTAACTTCACCATAACGTACGGAGGCCTGCCACTGAAGAAGAGCTCTCCTGCCTTGAACGAGGCGGACACTCATTTCAATAAAGGGGTAGAGTATTCTGATGAAGGGAAGTTGGATGAAGCGATTGCGGAGTTTACCAAGGCTATTGCCCTCAATCCTCAGGATAGGGATGCCTACTATAATCGGGGAATAATTTTTCATGACTTGGGACAGTATGAGAAGGCGATAGCCGATTATTCGGAGGCCATAAAGCTTGATCCAAGAGATTTAGATGCCTACTTCGACCGTGGAGTTGCCTATAGCGAAAAAGGTCAGAGTGATAAAGCTCGACGCTAAAAACGTGGATGCCTACATCAGTCGCGGTCTAGAATATCAGTTAAAAGGTCAGTATGATAAGGCGCTTGCCGATTACGATCAGGCCATAAAGTTCGACTCCAAAAATGTGAATGCCTATATTAGTCGCGCTTTCGTCTATGAGGAGAAAGGTCAGTATGATAAGGCGCTTGCCGATTACGATCAGGCCATAAAGCTCAACCCCCGGGATGCCCTCCCGTACGACAACCGTGCACTTCTCCATGAGAAAAAGGGTCGGTATGAGGAGGCGATAGCCGATTTTGATAAGGTACTCACGCTTAAGCCTAAATATACTGAAGCCTACTACGGTCGCGGACTCACCTATCATAAGATGGAGAAATATGATAAGGCGATATCAGATTATACCGAGTGCATAAAAATTAATCCTAATCATGTAAATGCCTATTTCGGTCGGGGCTATTCCCACTACTATCAAGGTGAGTATGATAAGGCCATCAGAGACTATGATCAGGCTTTAGGGATCAGTCCCAAGTATACGAATGTCTATTACAACCGGGGGTTGGCACATCACAAAAAAGGTGATTACGAGAAGGCGGTTGCCGATTACGATCAGGCCATACAGCTCAATCCTAAGCTTACTGCGGCGAAAAGGAATCGGGAGCTTGCCCTTAAGAAGAAAGGTCTGGGTAAGAGCATTGCCGAATGTACAAAGGCCATTGAGAGTGATCCCAAAAATGCCGATCTCTACATCGCCCGGGGAGATGCCTATTTCGATAAGGGCAAGGATGAAGAGGCGATAGCCGACTATACAGAGGCCATTAAGCTCAACCCCAAGGATGTAGAACTCTATCTTATCCGGGGAGATGCCTATTTCTGGATGGGTGAGGATGGGAAGGCGATCTCTGACTACACAAAGGCGATTAAGATCAAACCGAAAGATACCGAACTCTACTCAATTCGGGCGAGCACCTATTCCGGAATGGGTGAGTATGACGAAGCCATTGCAGATTATACCCGGATCATAAAGCTCAAACCTGAAGATGAACAAGTCTACTATTTTAGGGGTAATGTCTACCGAAAAAAGGGAAAGTATAAAAAGGCTATTGCCGATTACGACCGTGCCATAGAGCTCAAACCAAAATTTGCAAACGCTTACAACAGCAGAGGGTTGAGCTATTTTCAAAGAGGTGAGTACGACACGGCTATTGCCGATTATACGCAGGTCATAAAACTGAACCCAAAAAATTTTGGTGCCTATAATAACAGAGGAGAGGCCTATTACAAAAAGGAGATGTATGAGAAGGCGATTACCGACTATACCCAGGCCTTAGAGTTGAACCCCAAGTTTACCGATGCCTACTATAACCGGGGGCTTGCACACAACAAGAGAGGTAACGACAGGAAGGCCCTTGAGGATGTAGAGAAGTCGGTAGATCTGGGTCAGGTGGTAGAGTTAGAACTTCTCGATACACTCCGCGAGGCCGCGGGAGAGGAGCCTCCTCAGGGAGACAAGACAGAAACCTATTTCCAGAGTGGGAAAGAGTACTTTAAGAAGAAGAACTGGGATATGGCAATTGCGGAGTTTAGCCGGGCTATAAAGAGCGATTCCAAGAATGCAGACATCTACTACAACCGCGGCAAGGCGTATGACAAAAAAAAGGAGTATGATAGTGCGGTGAAGGATTACGGGAAGGCTATTAAGTATAACCCGAAGTTTGGTGATGCATACGAAAAACGTGGAGATGCTTATACCAACAGGGGGGAGTATGAGAGGGCCATTGCCGACTACACAGAGTCGATAAAGGTAAATCCCAATTTGGGTTATTTTACTCAATTTGGTCTCTCCGGACCCTACGAAAAACGGGCAAAGGCCTACTATGAAAGGGGGAAATATGGCAAGGCGTGGAAGGATGTATTGAAGATACTTGAGTTGGATGGTAGCGTGGATAAGGAGTTTATCGAGAAACTCCGCAAGATATCGGGAGAGAAGGCCGCAAAGGCCGTTCAGGCCGATCTCCACTGTTATGACGGTGTAAAGCACCTGAGAAAAAAGGAGTGGGATGAAGCCGTTGCGGAGCTGGACAGGGCAATCGACCTCAATCGTAAACATGCGGATGCCTACTACAACCGTGGGAAGGCGTATGATAAAAAAGGGGAGTATGACAGTGCGGTGAGGGATTACGCGAAGACGCTCAAATATCGGCCCACGTTTGGTGATGCATACGAAAAACGGGCAGATGCCTATTACAACAATGGTGAATATGACAAGGCCATTGCCGACTACACCCAGGTGATAGAGTTGCAACCACACATATTGAACTTGGATACGCTATTTGGTGGATCTACCCGCGAAAAACGGGCACGCGCCTACTATGAGGCGGGTGAGTACGGCAAGGCGTGGATGGATCTGCAGAAGATAGAGGAGAAGAACGCTTTTATCGACAAGGGACTTATCGAACAGCTCCGCAAGGTCTCGGGAGAGGGTGCTCCGAAGGCTGTTCGGGTGGTTGCCCATCTCTTTAATGGTACAGAGTTTGGGAACCAAAAGAGGTGGGATGAGGCCATTGTGGAGTTTGGTAAGGTAATCGACCTTGATCGCAAATATGGGAAGGCCTACTACGGTCGTGGCATTGCATATTCTAACAAAGGGCAGTATGATCAAGCAATCACCGATTTCGACCGGGCCATTAAACTGGAGCGCAAATCTGCCGCCTCATACAACAGCAGAGGGCTCACCTTTAGAAAGAAAAGGGAGTATGAGAAGGCGATAGCCGACTATACCCAGGCTATAAAACTGGAACCGAGGTACGCCGACGCTTACAACAACCGGGGCTATGTCTATTATACCAAAAAGGAGTATGAGAGGGCGATATCCGACCATACGGAGGCGATAAAACTCAAACCAAAGTTTGCTTTGGCGTATCTCAACCGGGGGAATGCCTATCTCATGAAGGGAGAGGATGATCAAGCGATCTCCGATTACGACCAGGCCATAAAGCATCAGTATAAGTTTCCGCTCGCCTACTACAACCGCGCGCGGGTCTATATAAAACGGGGGGAAAACGTTAAAGCCCTTGAGGATCTACAGAAGGCGGAGAAGTTGGGTCATAAGGTGGATCCAGCACTTCTTGAGAAGATCCGTAAGGTGTCGGAAAAGGAGTCGGGAAGAAAATCGGAGAAAACATCGGAAAAAGCATCCGTAAAGCAATCGGGAAAGGAGAAAACCACTTCTCTCTCTCTCGATGCATTTACCCATTTTGCTACGGGGAAAGCCCGTATGGATGAGAAGCGGTGGGATGAAGCGATCGAAGAGTTTAGCCAGGTGATTTCTCTTGAGCCGGATTTTGGGGATGTCTATAACCAGAGGGGCCTCGCCTATTACAAGAAAAGGGAGTATGACAGAGCCATTCGCGATTTTGATCATGTCCTCAAGATTGATCCCAAGAATACCCAAGCCTACTATCAGAGGGGAAACGCCTATCGCAGCAGAGGAGAGTACGACAAAGCGATAGCCGATTATGATCAGACCGTAAAATTGGGATCAACTCAGGCGGTCGTTTATCACAACAGAGGAGGCATTTATATAGTTAAAGGGGAGTACGGGAAGGCGGTAGCCGATTTAACGCAAGCCATCGAACTCAATTCCTCGTATGCCCTTGCCTACTACAACCGAGGAGTTGCCCACAAACAGATGGGTGAGTTGCGTAAGGCCCTCGAAGATGTAGAGCGGGCGGTGGATCTCGGCCATAAGGTTGATACCGAATTTCTCCAGGAGCTCCGTAGGTCATCGGAGAGTGGTCAGTCGAGTATGAGTGGGGCCGATACCCTGATGTCAGAGAGCAGAGAGGGTATCAACAAAAAAAGAATCGATCTGCAAAAACCGCAGAATTTTCAGGAAGAGGTGCCCTCAAAACTGGTTGAGAATCTCAATAGACCAACAGAAGAAGAGGACTTTATGTCATCGATTAAGGGCTCTGTCACGGGACTGCGCTTTTATGAGAGCGGATCGAAAGATACACCGTATGGGCAGAGAGTATATCAAACTCTCTTTCCCAACTCCGGCGTACGGTACATCTACTGGGAGCTCACCCTCGCATTCTCCAAGCAGAACCGGAAGAGAGAGTTTGATATAACCTCGAAATATTACGATCCTTATGGAGTTGTCATAAAAGAGTGGGTAAGGAATTCTTACATCGAACCGGGTTGGAACTCCTCGTACCACAATTCGGGATATGGCTGGAGTGAACCCGGAAACTGGAAACCGGGAAGCTATCGGGTAGAGCTCTCTATTGAGGGTCAAGACGTGGCAAGCGGGACCTTTACTGTAACATCTGGTGATAAGGAAAAATCAAGGAGTGTGGAGCGGATAGATAAGAGCACGGAGAGTGGACGTAAGGTTCAGGAGAGAGGGGTAGTGGACTCAAAATCTCGTATGGTTGCAGAGAGTGAACAAGCTGTTATACCGTCCATTCATGCGAGGGTAGAGGCGCTCCGTTTCTATGAGACGGGAAATAGCTGGAAACCCCGTGGCCAGGGTGAGTATAGTACCCATTTTCCCAGGTCGACCACCAGGAACATTAACTGGGAGCTGAGCCTCACGTTCCCCACACCAAAACGGAAGAGCTATTTCACCATAACGGCTGAGTACTACGGCCCTCAGGGAGACCTCATCATACGTCAGACGAGGGAGACCTCTATTCAACCGGGCAGGAGCTCATCTACCCATTTTCACGGTTTTGGTTGGAGTCAGCCCGGGAACTGGGAGGCGGGGACCTACCGGGTCGATATTACAGTAGAAGGGGAAAAAGTGGCGAGTGGTTCATTCACCATAACATCAGGTCGTTAAACTTATTGCATAGCTTTCCATTTTGTTCCTTAGTGAATAAAAATTTATTGTCTTTTTTCTTAACGCAGAGGAGCAGTGGTCGCAGACAGCTAAAGGCAGATAAACAATGAGAAGGGATTGTCCGGGTAGTCAATAAACTACAGCGAGTTTCTTAACAAGCGCAGCTTGACACAAGCTACGCTTGATATAATCTCTGCAACCTCAGCGCGTTAAGGTAATTTTAATAAAATAGGTGCGTGAAACGCACCCTACAAAAATGCCAAACTATCGGCGAGCACATATTGAAGGGGCAACATATTTTTTTACTGTGGTAACATACAAACGGCAACGTTTCTTGTGCGATGAATTGGTGAGGAATTCTCTGCGCAATGCAATCTATGAAACAAGAGAGAACTATCCGTTTGATATTGATGCCTAGGTATTAATGCCTGACCATATGCATTGCATTTGGATATTACCACCAAATGATGGCGATTATAGCTTGAGATGGGCCAACATAAAATGTCTCGTATCAAAGGAGTGTCGACAATTATTTTATCGCGATGAGCTTATGACAGATTCAAGACGTAAAAGAGATGAATCAACTCTTTGGCAACGTCGATTTTGGGAACATGTAATAAGGGATAATAATGACCTTAACGGTCATAGGGATTATATTCATTGGAATCCTGTTAAACATGGTTATGTTAAAAATGTGGTTGATTGGAAGTATTCCACGTTTCATAAATTTGTAAAATTGGGTTTTTATGATAGTGCTTGGGGCAATAATACAAAGTTCGATGATGGTTCTATTTTTGGAGAATAATAGACGTAGGGTGCATTCTATGCACCGAAAATATTGATGAGATCAATAACGTTAAAAATAGACCGTGGCTTAGGTGACTTAATTTAAAATAGAAGGGGAGGGAAAGATGAGTTGTTTACACTACCGTTTTGTACGATTGTCTCTGCCGATCTTGGCGCTCTCTTTATTGGTCATCTATCAGGGGGTGATGGGAGAAGACAGTCGACTTACAGGCACCTGGGAGCAGAAGGTAACAGTTGATGCTTCCCGTGGAGTAGAAGAGTGGGTGCTTGTGGTCCACCCAGATGGTTCCTACGATTTCTCCAGTACCGGGCGTCACGGAGTATTTAAACACAGCGGTACCTTTACGGCCTCAGATGGTCAGTGGAGCATGGTATCGGAGACAATCGAGTGGAGAGATTTCGGTACCTATCAGGTTCCGGAGTCCGGGATATTGGTGATGACGGGTAAGTACGGGACCGGGGTCTGGCGACGAAAAGAGGGCTCTCATCTCGAAATGGGTGATCCAGCGGTAAAAACAAAAGGGTCTGAAACTCCGGTACGTGAAAATGACAAAGGGAGATCAACTCCCGGGTCAAGTGGCTCTCACGATAGTAGTTCAGGAGATAGGACTGCTGCAACAATCGTTAAACCACCCCCATCTCAACGTCGGCCGATGGAGGAGGAGACCTCCGCCTCGTCAGAACTCAACGACTATCTCTTGGGGCTGGACGCCCTTGAACGGGGCAGGTGGGAAGAGGCAATTCTTGGTTTTACAAAAGCCCTCCAGAATGAGCCGGAGAGTGCCGATTACTTTACTGCACGAGGTGTCGCCAACGCCCTGGCTGAGAGGTTGGAAGATGCCCAGCGTGATCTTGAACGGGCAAATCGACTCATGCCAAATCACAAACCGATAAAGCTGTGGCTTGCAACCGTGGTGGCCATGCAGGGGCGGTTTGACAAAGATCAGATCATCTATCCCTCTGCGACACGGGATGAGTACGAAAACGAGGTGCGGCGTATGTCCCGAGAATATGGGAATTTGTTATTTTTACAGGCTAGAGGGGATGGATTTGGCGAGCACGTTCCCGAGGCACGTTCCGCTTATGAGGGTGCTATCCGTTCGTTTCCAACCTTGGCAAAGATGTTTGTAGAGCATGCCAAACCGGCCGGTGCAAACATATCCGGGGTGATAAAGCAGCGCGGAATAGAGAGGTACAACGCCGGTCAATTTGCCGATGCCATGAAAGACCTGACGCACGCCCGAGTTGCAAACCCAGGAGACCTTGACGTTATCTATTATCATGCGGGTTGTAAGCTCGCACTTGGGGCACCGGAAGGTGCAAGAGCTGACTATACGACCTTGCTCCTGCAACGGCCCGGATGGGAGAGCTCCCTGCTTGGTCGCGCTATGGCATATGCGGCGATGGGAGATGGTCAAAAGGCGCGACAGGACCTTGCGCTCGCCCTTAAGCTCAACCCAACTATTGAAAAGGGATACCGGGAAAAGATCGAGCATAAGATTGAAGGGGGAGAGCGGCTTATGGTCGATCGGGAGAGGGGAGACTTACTGAAAGACCTCTTCGAATCGGTCCGGAGGGGTGAAGAGTGGTATGAGCTAAAAGCCTCGGCAACCACACTCATTCACGCCTCTCAGGAGGGGAGACTGAGGTCGGACGAACGGTATCAGAAGAGGTGCAACGAGCTGCGAGAGCTGACAGCTCTTCCCGGGGCTACGGCTGACGACTTTGCCGCTTTGGGTCAGTTTCTTTACAGCGAGGCCCTCATCGTCCTTGGAGAGGCGGTGGAGCCGGGGTCTCAGCACCAGCCTTTTCGACCCCAGACATCGGAATCTCTGGGGCAGGAGCTGGCCCTTGCTGAAGAGATGCTGAACAAGGCACTGAGACTCAATTCAAGACACGCCAGGGCGCTTGCCTTCAAGGCGGCGTGTAGGATGAAGCGTGAGAATGATTGGCAAGTTGCCGACTCACTACTCCGGCAGGCAATTTCAATTGATGGGAGAGATCCGGTGATACTCGATCTCTTCGCACAGGTGATGGACTATGCCGCCTTTGTGCAGGCAGCTGCAGCGGCAGATTTACGCTCCGGCGAGAGCTGGTCTGATTACTGGTACGTCTACTATCGATGGCCTACCCAGGCGGAACTGAACCAGGCCGATGCCCTAGACCGGATGGCATCGAAGATGTGGGAGATGGCGAGATCTTCTCTGAAGGCCGCAGCAGAGGCAGAGCCGGGGAAGGCGACATCGCACTATTACCGTGCCGTGATTGCGGAGAGAGAGAAGAATCTGCCCGTAGCAGCTACGGAGCTGCGCCAAGCGGTTGAGCTCGATCCGGAATACTTTGCCGCGTGGCAGCGTCTCGGGGTGATTGCCGGGAAACTTGGGAAGACAAACGAGGCGTATGCGTCCCAGTCGAGGATGGTAAATCTTGTCCATACTTCGGCGGCTCCACTCTTGAAGCTCGCGTGGTTACAGCTTGGACGTACGGCATTTCAGAGTGCCGAAAGTGCAGTAAACGGTGCGGCAGCTATCGACCCGGCTGATCCACGGGTGGCGGCATTCCGCGGCGCTATCGCGCGTGAAAATGGGCAGCAGCCCTACGCTGCGGCCTGGTTTACCGTAGCAGCCGTTCTCGAAGAGTCTCTCCTCAATTATGAGGGGATCCGTTTACGGGAAGGAGAGGAGCTCCCCTATGCCGGAGAGCAGGTTGCCCGTGCCCTCTCCCTCAACGTTGCTGCGGCTGATATGCTGGTAAGGTCGCGTCAACCACGGAGGGCCTTGGAGCTGCTTGAGGCGAACTTCACCGTATATGACCGGATACCCCAGGCCGAGCGTTATCGTAAGGTTACGGCCGCCCTATTGCCCCGGGTGTTACCCGATCCGACACGGTTACCCGAACCACCCAATATTGAGACCCTTGCATGCTGGACGGCGGTAATTGCCGGTCGTGCCCATGTCCTTGAGCGGCAATACGATGAGGCGACCCGGCTCTTCACCTGGGCGACTCAGTTTGAGGTACGCAAACCCCCAACGGTTGACATAGGGCAGACTATTCGTGAACCCGGCTGGTTGGCAAGGCTGGGTATGGTGGACCTTGCACTCAAAAGGGGTAATGTCGAGGCGGCGTCCAGAGAGCTGCAGATGCTTGGACATCCCAAAGGCCTCTCACCGGGGTTACAGGAAAAGCTTGACCAACTCCGCGACAGTGTAGAATCAAAAGGATATCGTTCCGGTGGACAGACCTATCACGATATGTTGGACAGGCAACGGAGGCAGAACCGGAACCAACTGGATGATTTTGAGGGAGGGAGAAACAGGTAAGAGAAGATGATGTTTATGCACCTCTCTGTCCCGAGAGGCTGTTTTCTACTTTTCGGTTACATGAGAATACTTTAACGAAAGGAGTTGATATGAAATCCACATTCCGTTTTGCTTTAATGTTAACATTTATATTTACCCTCATAATCTTTCGTGCGGATCTGTCACAGGGAGGAGTAGATTCGCGGCTCGTGGGGACATGGAAACTCGTCGGCATCAATTGGGATCTCTACTGGGTAATAAGGGCGGATGGTCTCTATCGGTTACATGGCCAGGACCCGAAAGCTCAGCATCGGGGAAGATTTGAAGCGGCTCATAACAAATGGTCACTCAGCTCTCCCCAGTGGGAGGATGGGGGGACATATGAATTACCTGACGCAGATACCTGGAAGGCGACCGGAAAACTGGGGACGGGTGTATGGAAACGTGTCTGGTATCCAGGGCAACCGCAAAAGAGCGGTCCCGGTATCGGCGGGGTGTGCGATCTCTTGACTATCGAGGAGATTTCGGGAATACTGAATGCTCCGGTCAAAAACGGTGTCAGTACAGGGGGGACCGACCAGCGTACAGGTGAACCGAAGGAGGGGTGCCGGTTCAGTTCAGAGTTGAACAACTACGACCGAATAAAGATTTGGATCGACACCGGCAGTACCATCAAAAGTTCATTTGAGCGGATGCGAAATGATGCGGAATCTCCCGTTAATGTTCCCGGGCTTGGAGAATCCGCTTACGCATCCCTATCCAGAAATGGGGTGCTTCAAGTGAAAATAGAGGGAAAGGAGTCGTGGGATCAGAGCCATGGAGGTTTAACCAAGAGAGGCAGTATATTGACCATTTCACTCTATCTCAAACCGAAAGCGACCCTGGATGATCTGCCAAAGCTGACAGAGCTTGCACGCCTGATGTTCAACCGCTACGGCGGTATCGAGCCGCTCCACATTTCTGGCCGATCACATTCCGGAAACTCGGATCCCGGGAAGTTGGATTCCGGAATCCCGGGTTCCAAGAGAAAGGGGATTTTCGGAAAAATTCAGGGAGGGCTCAAGGCCCTTGGAGAAAAGAGTGTGGGGAGCGTTAAGAGTTCCGGAGAGAAAATCAAGGATGTGATTGCGGGCAACAAAGGCGGCGTGAGCGGTCAAAAATCTTCCTCCCTCCCTTCGTGGCGCTCGTTTCTGGGTGGTAACACCCCTTCGTTACCAGGCACCGGCCCCTGTCTAGTTTCAGAAGCCGAGATAGAGCAGCACCTGGGCTTCGCGGTCAAAAAAGTGTTTGAGAACACCGATGATGGGAAGACTGAGCAGCAGTATTCCAGATGCCATTATATGAATATGCAGGGTCTCGGAGAAGTGAACATAACGTTCTATGTGCGAACGATGGGTTCTGTAAAGCAGGGTTGGGATCGTCAGTTTAAACTCTACGGTTGGACGCGTGTAAACGGTATCGGTGACGACGCCTATTCACACTATATCGAATCCAACCCTCTTAAGCTAGAGGCGGGTGCCCTTCTGGGAAACAGCAGTCTCACCATAGAGTGGAAGGGCAACTCTCGATTCCCTACAGCGCCAAAGCCTGTCGATACCGACAAGCTGATCAGACTCTTAAAGCTGGCGGTATCACGCTTAAAGTAGTTCCAGAATAGTGCCACCGTTGCTCGTAGGTGAGCGGTTTTCTCATATCCTGGACGTTTTCTGGTTTTCCCGTCCGAATGTATTCAGCCGGGCGGGTATGAGGAAAAACTGATGGGGTACCTTGCTCATGTTCATGTACATTCCTCAGAAAGAACCTGTGATATTCTGCTTTTGTCTCTGTATATCGTAATTCCCTTGCAACCGCTCCTGTAAGCCATTAGGAAAATCTTTTCAACATCTTCAACAGTTGATTCTCTTGGAAGATTAATAGTTTTGGAGACAGCATTATCGATATTTTTTTGACAGATGGCTTGTATTCTGACGTGAAACTCTGGTGAGACATCTCTTGCTGTAACAAACACTCTTTTAATTTCATCGGGAATATAGGTGATATTCTGTATTGAGCCTTCCCTTTTAACATCATTCAGTAGTTTCTCTGTATAAATCCCCCGTTTTTTAGAAATTTCTTCAAAAAGGGGATGAATTTTATTGAAACCTCCTTTTACGAGCACCTGTTGCTTATAAGCAACAGCAAAAAGGGGCTCAATACCACTGGAGCAATTGGCAATGATGCTGATTGTACCCGTAGGTGCAATTGTTGTTCTCGTTGCATTTCGAAATTTGATTGTGTCTGCTTTTGCGTAAATGCTCTTTTGATAATTAGGAAATACGCCTCGTTCTGTAGCAAGTTTGCAAGAAGCTTCATTGGCTTTTCGAGAGAAAAAACTCATAAGTTCATCGGTGAATCGGAGGGCATCTTCAGAATTGTAGGGAATGCCGAGTTTAATGAGGAGGTCGGCAAATCCCATAATTCCAAGACCTATTTTTCTATTTCCTTTCGTTACCTCTTCAATTTGGGGGAGAGGATACTTGGTTGCATCGATAATATTGTCAAGAAAATGAACGGCAAGGTGTATTGTTTCCTCCAAATTATCCCAATCGAGTTTGTAATTCTCGTTCCGGCGTTTTGCCATCTTTGAAACATCGATTGATCCTAAAACGCAAGCTTCGTAAGGAATAAGAGGTTGTTCACCACATGGATTTGTACCTTCGATCTTATCAATTAATGGTGTAGGGTTGGCAGCGTTGATGGTATCAATAAAGAGAACTCCTGGTTCACCGTTTATCCACGCTGAATTGACAATCTGTTTAAAAAGTTTTCTTGCACTTATGATGTTGGCAATTGTTTTTGTGCGTGGATTAATGAGAGGGAAAGTCTCATTGTTTTCAACAGCTTGCATGAATGCATCGGTAATACCTACAGAGATGTTGAAGTTTGTTAGCACTCCTTCAGAACGTTTTGCATTGATGAAATCAAGAATGTCGGGATGATTTACGTGTAATACGGCCATGTTTGCACCCCGTCTGAAACCTCCCAGGTTTATCGTTTCTGTCGTTTCATTAAAAACTTTCATGAAGGAGAGAGGACCGCTTGCCAAACCGCAAGAAGTATGTACGATATCATCTTTTGGTCTTATGTGAGAAAAGTTGAAACCTGTGCCTCCACCACTTTTATGGATTAAGGCGGCTTGCTTTATCGTTTCGAAGATGCTTTCAATGGAATCTTCAACCGGTAATACGAAACATGCAAGGAGTTGTTGCTGGTTTCTGCTTGTATTCATCAATGTAGGTGAATTGGGCAAAAATTGTAGTGAAGCGAAAAGATCATAAAATCGTTTTTCAAGTGAGGTAATATCGGCCTTGCTGTTGTACTGTAAATCGATTGAAGCGGTGTTTCGTGCAACTCTGCGAAACATATCTTCTGGTAATTCAATAAGATTACCGGAATTATCTTTTTTTAAATATCTTTTTTCGAGGAGTAATTTGGCATGAGGTGATAAAAAAAGAGTATTATTTTCCATATAAAATATTTAATCATGGAATCAGTGAGAATCAAAGAGAAATTACTGGATTCCGGTAGTACCAGAAAGCCATAACGGTAAATTCTTGCAAATGTCTATTATTTCATTACAATCTATCCATACGCTTTTTTAAAGAAGGCCTGTTTAACAGCGACTCCATCCTTCGGGAGTACATAAAATGTTACCTGCAAATCTGTTTTGTACAATACAATAAGAGTACCGGAAGATGTCAGAAGTGTTACTCACTACAGGCCGGAAGATGAAGTAGAACCTGCCGATGCAGGCATGAGTAAAAAGGGAGTAGGGGCAATTTGGTCAGCAGTAGAAGGTCTCTACCGAACGGGTATCCATCCCGGTATCTCACTCTGCCTCCGTAGACATGGGAAGGTTGTATTGAAGCGGGCAATTGGGCACGCCAGGGGTAATGGTCCGGCTGATGACCCATACGCTGATAAAGTGCCACTTACGCCTGAAACACCAATCTGTATATTCTCCGCTTCTAAAGCAGTTACGGCTATGCTCATTCACTTTCTAGTAGAGCGTGGCCAAATCAATATTACGGACCCTATCAACCACTATATTCCTGAGTTCAATTCCTATGGGAAGGAGGAGATAACTATCTACCAAATATTGTCTCACCGTGGAGGTGTCCAGGTACTTCCCAACACTATTGAACCGGAGATTGTCTTTGACCATGATGCATTTACGCAGCTGTTATACAAATCGAAACAGGTGACACGGGGTGGGAAACGGATCGCATATCACGCTATTACCGGTGGGTTTATCCTGGGGGAGATAGTTCGTCGTGTTACAGGCAAAGATTTGAGGCAATTACTGGTAGAGATAATGAGGAGACCGCTTGGTTTCCGCTATTTTAATTATGGTGTTGATGAGAAGGATGTGAACAAGGTTGCCCTCAACTATTATACAGGATGGCCTGTGATATTTCCGTTTTCAACCTATACCAAGAGAGTGCTTGGTGCTTCGTGGAGGGAGACCGTCCATATTTCTGATGATCCACGCTTTATGAAGGAGATTATTCCCTCTGGAAACATGGTAGCTACCGCCGATGAGATGTCACGCTTTTTCCAACTGTTACTGAATGGGGGTGAGTTGGACGGAATACGTATATTCGAACCCGATACTATCCGCCATGCAACTCGGGAGACCGGGAGAGTGGAGATTGATCGTATGGTACTACTACCCATGCGTTATAGTGCCGGTTTCATACTCGGTAGCAGTCCGATGGGGATGTATGGTCCATATACGCAGCACTCCTTTGGACATCTGGGGTTCAGCAATATCATCTGTTGGGCAGATTATGAACGTGATATAGTGGTATCCCTCTTAAATACGGGTAAGGCACTAATGGGAACACATCTGATAAAACTGTTCAGATTGTTGGCACGCATCTCTCGCTACTGTCGGGAAAGGTAAAAGGCGGAGAGGAAAACCTTGCAAGGAAAATCGTCACACCATACTGGGTATAATTTTAGAGAGTGGCAATTTTGTATCACTGATAATTTATTGAGAGGAGGTAGTAAAAACATGCAAGAGCTGTTAAAGAAAATAGTGAGTTTAGGGTTTGGAGCGATGTTGGTTTCTAAAGATAAGGCGGAGGAGGTGGTGAATGAATTGGTGAAAAAGGGTGAACTTGGTCAAGAGGAGGGAAAATCTTTGGTTCGTGAGTTAATGGAAAAGGGTGAAGCGAGTGTGAATGAGTTAGAAGGGAAGATTGAGAATATTGTAAAGAGTGTAACAGAAAAACTGAGTCTGCCAAGCCGTAAAGAGTTTGATGAGCTTAAGGCTCAAGTTGAAGAGTTAAAAGAGAAGATAGATAAACAGACGTAAAAGGGTACTTTAATGATGAGTTGCGAGGAATCGCTAATAGACCCAACCTAAAAAGGAGTGTCAATGTGCTGTTTGGAGATATAACACAAAAAATATATAATATAGACCGCCTGCGCCAGATACTTCAGGTTTTGGCCAAATACGGTTTTGGTTATATTGTTGACCGTTTGAAGATTGATCAGAGTATCATACCGAATAATCTCTTTCGGTTTGGGCCAATGAACAGGCTCAAGGTTTTCGATCTACCCATTCCGGTAAGGGCCCGTAAGGTGCTGGAGGAGCTTGGACCCGCATTTATAAAATTGGGACAGATTTTAAGCACGCGACCTGATATTATACCGATAGAGTTTTGTAAAGAGTTTGAGAAACTGCAGGATAAGGTCCCTCCTTTTGAACTGAACAGAGTGGAAGAGGTTATTCAGAGTGAACTGAAAAAGCCTATCGACGAAATATTTAATAACTTTTCTTCTACACCTGTAGCAGCAGCTTCACTATCACAGGTGCACTATGCTGAGTTAAAGAGCGGTGAAAAGGTCGTCGTAAAGATTCAACGTCCCAACATAAAAAAGGTCGTTACGACGGATTTGAAGATATTAGACGGATTGGCCAGATTGTTAGAGAAGCATATGGAGGAGAGCAGGGTTTACAACCCTGTAGGTATCGTTAATGAATTTCAGGAATCGATTTTAAAGGAGATGGATTTTAACGCGGAGGCCACACATGTGGTAAGATTCCAGTTGAATTTTAAAAATAATGCTACCGTATATGTTCCAAAAATTTTTCGCCATGTATCAACAGGTAAAGTTTTAACGTTAGAGAGGATTGAGGGAACAAAGATAACGGATAAAGAGCGGATAGAGCGATTGGGACTCGATAGAAAACAGATTGCCGTAAATGGGGCGGACGCTATTTTGAAGCAGGTATTTATCGATGGTTTTTTTCATGCAGATCCCCATCCGGGCAATATATTTGTCACAGAGGGGAACAAAATTGTCTTTGTCGACTATGGTATGGTAGGGCGAATTGATGAGGAGACAAAAGATCAACTTGCCAATATCTTGACGTCCATTATTGAGCGGGATGTTCCCGAGATAAGCGAAACCTTTCTTGCAATGGGTATGATAGAGGATGTGGATGTGAGGAAACTCAATTTAGGCCTTACCGTCATTATGGATAGCTACTATGGGCTGCCTCTAAAGGAGTTGAGGGTGGGTCCTCTGTTGGTTGATATTGTAAAACTGGTTACCCAGCACAAGGTAAAGATACCCCCGGATCTCTTTCTTTTGGCAAAAACGGTACTCACGATTGAAAGTGTAGGGAAGAGTTTATATCCTGAATTTAATATGACCACTCAGGCAAAACCGTTTGTGGCAACCCTCTTAAAATCGAGATACAGCCCAAAAAAGATAGCGAGGGATATTAGAAAATTTGCAAAGGATTTAAATAGGTTCAAAAATACCCTTCCAAAAGACATCAACCTGATCCTGAATAAGATAAAGAAAGGGACGTTAAAAATAGATTTTGAGCACAAGGGATTAGAGAACCTGATTTTGCATCTGGATAAAGTAAGTAATCGGATTGCTTTCAGTGTTGTCATTGCGGCCCTGGTCATTGGTTCATCTATCATAATGCAGACAGATAAAGGCCCATTGCTTTTAGGGTTTCCTGTCTTAGGCATTATCGGTTTTCTTGTAGCCAGTGTCTTAGGGTTGGGTTTGGCCATAGGTATTTTGCGGTCGGGTAGGTTGTAACAGAGGGTGTAAAACCGTTCAAAAATGAAATTTTAACAGATTAATACTATAGGAGTGTAGAGAAGATGAGAATAAGATATATATTGATGATAACGTGCTGTATTTTCCTGGTTTCTTCCGAAGCATCAGCAATATCCAAGAAGAAATTAAATGAGAGGATTGGACGGTATAACAACTATCTTGAAGAGACAATGGTGACTCCCGATACCGAAATACCAACAAATCTTTTGAGGAGTTGTTACGGTATCGTAATAACTCGTCAGTACAAGGCCGGATTTATTTTCGGTGTAAAGGGTGGAGGGGGTGTTGCACTGAAGAGGGACATAAAGACAGGAAAATGGAGTGCACCTACTTTTGTTGCCAATGCCGAGGGGAGTTTTGGGTTGCAAATTGGTGGGCAGGCGATCGATGCCATACTTTTGATAATGAATAAGAGTGGTGTTGAGTCGTTGTTGTTGACAAAATTTAAATTGGGTGTTGATGCCTTGATTGCCGCTGGTCCAGTTGGAAGGGATGCTGAAGCTAAGGTAGGACCTGACACTGCATTTCTCGTCTATTCAAAGGCGAAGGGTTTTTATGGAGGGCTCTCATTTGAAGGGGGAGTGATTACACAGGACAGTGGAGCAAATAAAAAATTCTACGGAAAGGAAGTTACCGTAAAAGAGATATTTGGAAATGAGGTTGATGTACCGAAAGAGGCACAAGTGCTGATTAAGACACTGGATAAATATAGTAATTAACGTAATGAATTTTGGTTACTTAATAAGCCAGTTTTTTATGTTCTCCTTTATTATCAATCAGTCCCGCTTCATATAAAAAGAGTGATGGGGTGAATGTTAGCCTCTTTACCTTGTCAAACTTTGCATAGGAGAGCCACAACCTATCTCTTGCCCTTGTGACCGCCACATAAAAAAGTCTTCTCTCCTCCTCAATACTTCCCCCTTTAGCCGCCAACTTTCTATTTGGAAAACGTCCATCCATTAAATCGAGGATATAGACCTCTTTAAACTCCAAACCCTTACTCGCATGAACAGTCAAGAGATTCACACCCTCCCCTTTTGTGAGTTCGTTTGAGCCTAGTATCATAGCGTTTAAAAAGCGTTGATTATCGGAATAATTTTTAGTCAACTCTTTGATAAGGACAACCTTTCTCTTGATGTTTACGAGTGCTCTCTCCTTTGCATCCACATCTACCTTCTTATTTCTATCTAAGGCCCTTTTTGTGGCCAAGATATCTTGAATGTATCTATAGATGTTTGATTCGCTTATTGCCTCAACCATAGAGAGAGGTTTTTGGATTCTCTTTATTCTCTTGTATAATAGATAAAAATCATTAAAAAACTGAGCACTTTCATCTGTGAACTTCGGATGTTTGAGTATTGGACTTTCCGAAATCTTTCTATCTAGATCGAGGTGTGTGAATTTCGATTCACTTTCACTATTGAGGAAATCATCAAAAAGGGCCAGTTGGTAGTACACTTTTCTCTTTTCGAATGGATTCGTAATTGTGGTATCCGGGTGCAGGATGCCGTCATACACTGAACCGTGACCTAACCTTTTGAGGGCTTCAAAAATATCTTTTGCCGTTGCACTTCCCAAACCCTTCACATATTCGAAGATGTGAATAAAAGCCATTAAATCTTTTGGATTTACAAAAAAGGAGTAGATATCAAAAAGCGCTTTTACCTCCTTCGCATCAAAAAAACTCTTTCCACCTCTCCTTTTACAGGGTATGCCCAGCTCTCTTAAACTTGCTTCTATACCGTCTGCAGAAGAGTTATTTCGGAAAATCACGGCTACATCTTCATGTTTTGTAGAGTTAGATTTGATCATAGAAGAGACTTTACTATACTGCTCAAATAGTTCATTAAACTCCAATAGTGAGGGGTTAATCGGGTCATCTTTTCTTACAACTTCTAATTCCTTTGGATAGATTCTATCATTGAATTTAATAACTCTATCTGCCAGGGAGAGAATTAAAGAAGTTGATCGGTAATTTTTTTTAAGGGAAAATACTTTCGATTCAGGGAATTTTTTTGAAAAGGAACCAATGAGGTTTATATTTGCACCATTAAACGCAAAAATACTCTGGTCATAATCACCAACGCAAAAGAGAGATGATGGATTCATTTTGTCTATGAGTGAGCCTTGAAGAGAGTTTGTGTCCTGATACTCATCTACTAACACCTCTCTGAAGTTTACAAAAATATGGGCGCCTAAGAGATCTCTCGTTTTTATAAGCAGGTCATTAAAGTTTATGTAGCCATAGTTCTCTTTCGTCATCTCATATTCATGAGATATGTCATCATAGATATCACAAAAGAATTCGTGATCGGGATAATTCTCACACATCCAGTCGGCAAAACTGAGTTTCAGTTCAGTATTTTGATAAAACGAATAGAGATCATAGAGATAATTGGCCGAGTATTCTGCTACCTTATAATTAAGTTTTTTGAATTCACGTTTTTCATAAATGCTTCTAAAAAGTGTTTTCAGCTCTGTTTGCTGTTTTAATAAAAGTCCCGGATTATGTTTTTTTAAGAGTTTGTAACAAATTGCGTGAAAAGTACCCGCCTCTATTTTTGCAGTAACATCTTTTGGGAAAAAACGGGTAAGTCTCTCCACCATTTCAGTCGCCGCCTTATTGGTAAATGTGAGTAATAAAATTTCTTGTGGAGCGACATGAGCATTAAGGAGAGAGGCGATTCTCCCAACGATTGTTGATGTTTTTCCCGTTCCGGCAGAGGCGATAACAATGTTGTGTCCGAATTTAGCAGTTGCAGCGTTTCGTTGTTCTTCGTTTAAGAGGCTTAATGGCATATCTATTTATCTACACTTTCCCTGATTTACAATTGGAGAAAAATTTTGTTGCTTCTTTTGACTCTGTTTTGAAGTTTTTTTCCATTTCGTGATAATGAGGTGGGGACAAAAGGGAGCATGGTAAAACAATAAGCGGTAAAATGCAACAAGATTTTGTGGTGATGGAGTTATGAATTAGGGTAGGTCCGGTTTGCTCGCCCTCTTAAATACCTATCCTGGTATTTTTATTTGCCTATAAAAAATGTGATTTTTGAAAATTGTTGTAATGGCATCGTCTTAAATGATTTAACAGGGTAAAGAATTTTAGATTTGTTTGTTGTGATTTGTCTGTTATTGGGGATTTATTATTTAGTGCTTTCCCACCAGAAAGACTTTGTGGGACTGGTCTGATATGCTTGAACAACTCTATTAATGGCTATTTTACCAATGCTAGACCCTGTATGCTTTGGGCAGAGAACTGTCAAAACAATACTATTCAGTCGCTAAGGCACGAAGTCCGGGCAAATCACCATCGTTAGCAAGATATTGCAACATACCATTCCCGGCGTAACAGCGTTCTCCGAGTTTTTCCGTATCAACCTTGAACCGCTTTGAAAAGAGGTTAAAGCCGTGATTGAGTTCTCCGCCACCGTACACTCTGAAAGCGTGCTCGCTTTCAAGGAAAATACGGGCCACCTGAAAGGTCCCGAACCGAAAAGAGCTGTTCTCTATGAGGCCGAAAGGACCATTAGCAAGCATAGTCCTTATACCGTGTTGTTTTGTTATCTCCTTGTACCTCTTCATGGTCTTGGGGCCGTTATCTAACGCCTCCTCTTCTGCATGAATTCCTTCGTTCTTTAAAAAATTTACGTATCGTAGATTGCGGATCCCTATCTTCTCTTTTCCCGTTACTGTTCCCACCCTTACATCTACGGGGATGTGTATGCGGTTCCCAAACTCATCCATCATTTGATCTATTATATCATCACATTCGGGGTCCAACATTGACCCACCTATTTGATAATTTTGATGCTTAAGGAACGGGTTTCTCATGGCACCACCGATAAAGATCTCAAAGCCCTTTCCCAATAATTTCTGAAGAGCTCCAATCTTGTCCTTTACCTTAAACCCGCCAAAAAAAGCGGCAGCAGGAAGTTCCGGTTTGATAAGCCTCTCCATGCGGTCTATCTCTTCCTTCAATAAAAAACCGATAACAGCATTTTTGCATAATTGGGGTAGATACGATACAGATGCGTCTCTATTTTGACAGACAGACAAGGCATCATTGACATAGATATCAAAATAAGATGATAAACGTTTTGCAAATTCCTGCTTCTCATTCTCATCCTTCGATTGTTCCCCTTTTTCATATCGCAAATTCTGGAGTAGGAGTATGTGCCCCTGGGCTAAGTTGTTTATGCATCTCTCCACCTCTTCGCCAATAGCGGTGTAAATAAATGAAACTTGATCACCATACTTCTTCTTTAAAGTGTTAAATACAATTTTTGTGTCTGTATCCGGGTTATTGTGTATTAACTCCTCTCTTGAACCGGCATCTTCTAAGTTTGGTCTGCCGATATGGCTACCCAATATAATTCTTGCTCCTCTGTCTCTTAAGTAGTCGATGGTGTTGTAATGGGCCTTGATCTTTAGATCGTCAAGGATTTTTCTATTTCCTATCGGCACATTAAAGTCTGTCCGTAGGAACACCCTCTTATTATTGGTATTAATCTGATTGAGGTATTTGTATCTCATCTTGTAATGATTGTTTGAACGAAAACTACCCATCTACTGTGCTGCTGTAATAATTCTGCAATTTTCAAGTACAATGGTACGTTCCGGTTATGAAATTGTTACGCGCCTTGTACCTGTGCAGTTTTGGTTCAAACACGGATTTTCAGATAGATTTGTAAGGTTAAGTTTCCCGCTATGCGGGTGAGAATAGCAAAAGCACTCCTGTAGTAGTTAAAAAAGAAGCCTCCTGCTCTAAATTGCAAATCTTTAAGCATTCCAATAGGCAATCTACAGCAGGAGGCAAGATGAGGCAGAGTTTATCACATACAGTAAAGGAGTGCAAGTATCATATTGCCCTGGGCTCTTATCTTAATCCTTCCGTGGAGAAGAGGGACCGGACATTGATAATCTAAGGGCAGGAGGGGTAATTATGGTTGTAATGATTACCATAATAATTAAGGCGGAAAAGATAGTGTCACTGATCACGCCGATACTTTTACCAATCCCGGCAAAGATCAACGTTACCTCTGCCCTTGGAACCATGGCGATACCGATAGCAAGTCGATTCACCTTTTTCTCCAGTGCACCAAAACCGCAAACCTGTTTACCCACAATGGCTGCTGCCGTTATTGCCAGAGATACGAACAAAACATGCATATCTAAAAAGAGTTCCAGTTTTATCTGCATACCTATTAAGAGAAAGAAGACCGGAACGAAGACAAAAAACGCCGGACGTAGAATCTCATGCATACCGTGCTCTCCTCCCTTTAAATCCTTGAAACGCACCTCTCTTAAAATCAGTCCTGCCGCAAAGGCACCAACTATGGTTGCCAGACCAATGAGATTAGCGATATAAGAGAGAAGGAGACAGAAAATAATGGCCATGGCCAGCTTCCACCCCTCGACCTTCCTGTGTGAGGTATAATAACCAAGATAGGGCGCCAGTTTTAAACCCATGAAGATAGCACCAGATAGGAAAAGGAGAGAAAACATTGAAGTCCTCACAATGTGAAAGGGGTTAACGCTTCCTGATATTACCACATCGGTAACGATAGCCAGGATAAAGAGTACGATAATATCATCAAGAACGGCCGCACCCAGAATTATCTTCGCTTCAGTGGTCTGGAGCTTCCCCAGGTCTTTAAGCACACGCGCTGGAATACCAACACTTGTCGCGCAGAGGGTAGATCCTACAAAGAGGTGAAGACTGGCACCTGCATCGGGGAAGAAGTAACGGCTTGTAAAATATCCCAATAGAAATGGTGCAAGAATACCACCTAACGCTACCAGAAATGAGGAGCTTCCCACCTTTACCATATCCCGTATGTCTGTCTCTAATCCAATATCAAAAAGGAGGATTAGAACACCAAACCGTGCAAGGAGATCTACAAAGGTGTGATCTCTTAACGGGGCAAATAATTCCCAGCCGGTAAAATAGGCCAAATTGCCTATAAACATGCCAAGTACGAGCTCTCCCAATACTGCCGGTAGACCGGTTTTCTCAAAAATTCCTCCTCCAATTTTTGCTGCTGCGAGTATGATTACAATAGCAAGGAGGATGGGAGCAATGGGGTCTTCATGTCCATGAATGATCCGGTCTCTTTTGTCTCTGGAGTGTTGTTGCTTCTCGGTCGCAGAATCGTCCTTCAGGAGTGTCCGGTTCTGAACTGCTGATGTTGCTCTGAGTTCCTCTTCGGTTGAGGAGTATACATGAGAGGTGGAGAGAAGTAGAGGTACTGCTAACAGGATGAGAAAAAGAGATTTTGATAAAACCTGTGTCATTGCATTTTGTCTTTTATGTTTAACCTAATAGAATTGTATCTCCTACGCATAGGGATTCTAGTAAGTACAGCACAAAGCCGTATGTACAGTATACCTTTCGGAAGGTACGCTCCTAATAGTCCAAGCTCCTGATTTCCCACCTTTTGTCTCAACTGTCTTCCGTAACAAAGTTTAAATTCTGACACAAGTAAATTATATTAATCGGGATTTACTATGATAATATCACAGTGTACGCTACGAACTACCTCCTCAGCGGTACTGCCAATGATTATATGCTTGATTCCCGTCCTTCCATGGGTACCCATAACGAGTAAGTCCGCCTGTTGCTCCATGGCAGTCTCTACTATCTCAGTTTCAGGGACTCCCTTTATCAGCAGTTTATCATATTCAACACCACTCAGAGCAACGGTTTTCAGAAATTCATCATATCTGTTCTCATTTACACGATCTATCTCTTTCATTATTTCGTCCGCCTCCTTCTCGGAGTTTGCCGCATTTACATAAGGTTCGATGAAGGACTCTTCATAAACGTGTAAAATAGTTAATGTGCTGTTGTGTGACCTCGCTGTTGCAACGGCGTATTCCAACGCTTTTCTGGAACAGTCAGAAAAATCAATAGGAACGACAATCCTCTTGAAACCGGCATACTTTTCACCCTTAATAACCATGACAGGACAGACGGAAGTCCTGACAATCCTTTCAGCAACGCTGCCCAATATAAACCTGTCTACTCCAGCTCTTCCGTGAGTACCTATTACCAGCAAATCTATATTTTCCTCTTTGGTAACCTTGATTATCTCCTGAACGGGTTTGCCAAATCTTACCATGGGTGTTATGTCACCTTGTTCCATTATATCCATAGGTATCACTGCCTTAATTCTTTCCATGGAATCCTCTTCAAGTTTCTGTTTCATCTCTGCATGTGTTTTGCTAGGTAGTAAATGGCGGTAATCAGGAGGAAATTTTTCAATGGTGTGTAAGACATACAGCTTTGTCTTCATGCACCTGAATGCATCCAGACAGATGTCTAAGGCAACTTTTGAGTATTCTGAAAAATCTGTTGCGGTAAGAATCTTTTTATTTGGGAATTGGCTCATAAGAGTAAATCATTTTCAATATTTAATTGTGTGCTCATACTCAGTTGATAGTATAGGTATTAAACCCTATTTTCAATAAAATACAACACTATTTCCCACAAATCACCAATAGCGGTTAAAGATATATTAAAACCGATTTGGTTTTCGGTTTTACCCGTCCGAACGGTTGACAGGCCGGGCGGGCTGGAAACAAAATCTTGATTACCTGCCCGACATGTCGTTCAGGCGGGTAGTTATCCCCGGACAAAAGGTGCCGAGGACTCTACCCGCTCAATTTTATACCGGATTTTATCCGAAAACCATTATAAGATGAGTATACAATAGGTACTCCTTTTTTTTTACTTTCTATTTTACACACCTTCATTCTTTCTCATTTTTCGAATGAAAACCGTTGTCTTCTCATTTCTCATAAGCTATTATTACTGATAATGTGGGCGATTACAAAAGGGTCGTGATATTAAGTAAATCTGCTTCACGTTACCAGACGCTAATGTGTAAACGATCGGTGAACTACAATAAAATGAATAATTGGTTCTTGTATTTGATTAGGTGTAAACTGGGAAGATTGTATACAGGTATAACAACCGATGTAGAGAGGAGATTTGAAGAGCATAAGAGCGGTGATAAGAAAGGATCAAAGTCCTTAAGGGGAAAAGCCCCTTTAGAACTGGTTATGAAAAAGAGGATCGGAGATAGGGGAGAGGCATTGAAGATTGAAGCAAAGGTAAAAAAATTATCAAAGATTGAAAAAGAGATGTTGGTAGATGGCAAAATCAGGATAAGGGATATAAAGAAACATATTATCTTATTCATTTCTCTCTTTGTTGCACAACAAATCATTACCAGCTGTGCAGTGACGACTTCAAAGGGTATGAAAAATGAAGATGCAGTAGTAAGCGGTCGATATGTTTTTCAAGACAAATGTTCTCAATGTCATGAGCTACCAGATATTGAGGCGTATCCTTATACTTCTGACGACTGGTCAAAGATAGTAGACTCCATGCTTGAGATAAAAGAGGCTGCACAGAATATATCTATGAGAGAGGCAGGAGAGATAAAGAGTTTCCTGAGAAGGTATTCGAATCTCAATTATCCATAAATTTCCAAATAGAAGGGAAAAGAGAAATAAACAATATTCTAGGATGGAGGTATATAAGATGGAAGAAGAAATGACACAAAAGAGAAATCAACAACGTGAAGAGGGATTAAATAGAAGAGATTTTATGAAATATGGTTTAGACATTGGTAAAGCCGTATTTGTTGGAGGGGTCTTGATCGGGAATTTTACGGGGTGTACGACCTCTTCAAACAGAGATGAAATGGCAAAGGGTGGTAAGAAAACGCCTATCAAATTTGCTCACATAACAGACTCCCATGTTACCTTTACCGGTAGGAACGGAACAGCCCTGGTTGGAGAGAGCTTTCCTATCTTCAGGGATATCATAGATCTGATAGATGAGATGGGTGATATAGATTTTATCCTCTTTGGCGGTGACAATATAAATAACACAGACCCCGGTACAAGAGGGTTTGATGAGTTTATGAATATTATGTCAGGTGTTAAGGTTCCCTACTTTGCTCAATTCGGCAATCGTGAGTCATCACCTATTCCTGCCGGAATAGCACTTTCAAAGGAGCTGTACGCCATCAAAATGCAGGGTCATGGACTTGATACTGGTCATTACTGGTGGAGCATTTCTCCGGTTCCTGGTTTGAGAATATTGGGGTTAGATACCTCAATAATAGATCATGATAATGGTGAAATCCCACAAAAAGAACTCAAATGGATTCAGGAAGAGGTTACTAAATATCCAAACGAAATGATTGTTACACTCACTCATCATCTTCTTCTTCCGACATGGGGGAACAGAGATATACCAAAGTGGAAGAAGAAATATCTCTTGAAGAATTATCAAGAGGTAAATACCATTCTTGAAGGTGCTCCTCAGGTTAAGGCGTGTCTTATGGGGCATCACCATGTTTCAAAGGTTCAAACAGTTAACGGATTACACTATATTGCATCTCCGGCAACCGTTCAGTATCCACACGCCTTCAGGACGATAACGATTCATGATAATGAAGCACGTCTGGAGTTCCATCAGGTCAGAGATAAGAGGATTATCGAACTGGGTAAAAAAAATCTGTTAAAGAGCAAGAATGCTGAAGAGTACTCAGACGGTAGAGCCGGAGATATACTGGCCTACTGTCATGGTGGTGAACTGGATAATAATATCACCTTAAAACTCAGGTGAGGGATTGAATATTGATGATTGTAGGTTTGATATTTGAGAATAGATAAGTTTTGATTAAAGAGTTAAATTAGAAATTGGTGTCAAGAGACGAGATGCAACATTCATTTTTAAAGTATTTTGATATTGTAATAGCATGAACACCGTGCTATCATGTACCTGTGATTAAATCATTCAAAAGCCAGGGAACGGAAGATATCTTCAATGGTAAGAACACAAAAAGTGCCAGAAAAAATTGTCCAAGAGCTTTATGGCATATTGCCTCAAGGAAGTTGGATCAACTTGATTCCGTTAAATTCCTAAAAGAACTACACATTCCTCCCGGAAACAGATTTGAGGCTCTTACCGGAAAAAGAAAAGGGCAATACAGCATAAGAATAAATGATCAGTATCGTATATGTTTTGAATGGAAGGAATCTGAACCGGAGAAAGTAGAGATTATTGACTAACATTGACACAAAAAAACTTATTTTTGGAGGTAGAAATGATTCGTGTACCAACACATCGTGAACCAACACATCCTGGGGAGATGCTTCTTGAAGAATTTTTAGCCCCTATGGGTATTACTCAAAGGGAGTTATCAAAAGAGATCCATGTTCCATACCAGAGAATAAACGAAATTGTTAATAAAAGACGAGGAATAACGCCCAGTACGGCTCTGCGGCTCTCAAAGTTTTTTGGAGTTTCGGAAGATTTTTGGATGAGCCTGCAGCTTCGTTGGGATTTGTATAAAGCGAAACGTATTGAGATTAATGAATTAAAAACAATCAGACAATATTGCTGAAAAACAAATCCTGCTTCTTGAACTATAGAGAAATTCGACATATGTTCCGGATTTGACCGGTTGTTTTCTTTCTCCTGGTTCGATAGATACCTAAGAACACTAGTTCATAATTACCGTGATGTTTTAAAGATGTCTTTATAAAGGAAAGCAGGAAAATAGGAAGAGAGGAAATAAAAGGTAAGAAATGCGAACTTTTGTTAACCTTTGAAATAGTTACCATAGTGGTTAAAATGATAATTTGTGATTAAGGGAGTTGGCAATTCCTAATCTCCTGGCTTCCTAATATGATAAAATACGAAACCATTTTAATTTGACTGTGGCTAAACTAAAGTATGATATATTGCTGAAACTATGGAAAGGGAAGATTTAGAAAATATAAAACAGAGAATAAGAAAACTTTCAAAGAAGCATAATCTTTCGTTAGTAATTCTTCTTGACGATTTAAACATCTTACCAAAAGACTTTGCCGAAGAAATTTCTAAAAGTGCAGGACTGAGAAACATAATTGTTCATGAGTACAACAGTCTGGATAAAGCAATAATTTACAAGAAAGTAGGAGATGCTATAAACCAGTATGTAAAGTATTGTGACTATATCATAAAATTTTTGAAGTAATCAATTATGAAAATTCCGATTTGATTTACGATTTTAGATTTATGAATTAAGATTAATGTTTCTCTTGCCTTTTACTTCAAAATTCTTGTATTTGATTTCTTATTAAATCATCAATAGTCCGTAGTCAATTTTCAATCCTTTTACCTTGCCAACTGCCTACTTTATGTTGCTGCATAAAGTACTGCCTCCCCAAAAGAAATCATTTCGTTTAATATCTTATCATTATTGACAAAACAACTTGCGCTATATAAACTTACAGAATAGTTTCCACAAATATTCAGGTGTTTCATATGCTCTGATAGGCTTTGTTGTCTAGCAAGTCAATGGAAAACAATTATGTGTAATAGTGAAAGATCTGATCCAATAAACCTAAAGGATTGCCAACAATGCTAGAATATTTAAGAATAAAAGATATAAGGGTTCTCAAGCAATGTGATCTTACAAATTTAGGAAAAATAAATATAATTTGCGGAAAAAATAATAGCGGAAAATCAACTTTGTTGGAAGGAATTGCATCGCAAGAAAAAAGGTTTGCAGGTAAAAAAATTTTACCTGATGATATCGATGCTGTTTACAAGTATTCCCTTGGTCAACATGGTTGGAATAGTAACGACGTAAAAACAAATGATAAGTATTATGAGCTAATTAAAAATACATTTGCCGAATCTGAAATATGGTATTCCAATGAAGTAATTAGATTTGAAACAAAACTTCAAGCGGGGTTTAGAAGTGTTATTGGAAACTGGAGTTATAAGGAACATGCAGTCAACAATGCATACAATAAGCTTTTTAAAGAGATTGCAAAATCTATTATGTTACCTCCTAAACGTAATATTGAATTATCAACTAATATTCAGACTGATCAGTCAATTCATCCAGGTGGTATCGGGATGTTGAATAAGTTATTTTTTGTTAAGAACCAAGCTAAAGATTCTGAACAAAGAAAATTATTTGATTCACTATCTACCGCTTTCGAGAAAATAACTTCTGGCTTCAGATTTGAAATATTTGCGAAGGTAGAAAACAAACTAGAGTTGAACTTCGCATATGGAATTGGAAACTGGGTAAAAGCTCTAGATTGCGGCCTTGGCCTTCAAGAGACTTTAGTTATTTTATTTTTTAGCCTGAGTCCAGAATATGAAATTATCCTAATTGAAGAGCCAGAGGCCCACTTACATCCAGAAATGCAGCGGAAGTTACTTCATTTTCTCAAGGAAAAAACAGATAAGCAATTCTTCATTACAACACATTCAAATGTTTTTCTCGACAATGCATTAATTGATCGTGTTTTCTTTACCACTTATGACAAATCTATTAAAGTCGAGGATGCTACCAGTAAGGCTTTTATACTGGACGACTTGGGATACTCTATAGCAGATAATTTAGTTTCTGATCTTATTATACTTACAGAAGGCCCGAAAGACATACCTATAATTGAAGAGTTTTTAGTGAAATTCAAACTTACTGAAAAATACAATATTAAAGCATGGCCACTAGGTGGAGATATAATGGATCAAGTTGATCTTTCTGTATTTTCACAAAGCTATTCGATTATTGCGATTGTTGACAAAGACCCAGAAAGTAAAAAAGTTAGAGACCGTTTTATTAAGAAATGTAGAGAACAAGAAATACCTGTTTCTCACTTAAAGCGTTATGCTATTGAAAATTACTTTTCACTTAGAGTTTTACGAGAAGTTTTTGGTAAAGATATACCTCATGGTTTAACTGAAATTGATCCCGATAAAAAACTTGAAAAACAAATTGGAATAAATGTTAAGAATAATAATCGTAAATTAGCACGAAAAATGTCAATAGATGAAATTAAAGATAATGACTTGTACAAATTTTTACAAAAAGTGGAAAAATTCTGCATGGCAAATATATCTTAACTTCTTATCAAATTTTGTTACCATTGCACGTTGGGCAGGTATCAGCGTTCTATTTAAAAATAACAAATTTATTGACAATGTAGAAAACCACGTCCTCTGGACGTGGTCAGAGGACAAAGGCTTTGCCATAAAAAAGACTCATTGTTACACTCAGAGTTGAGTTGTCTCCACAACATCAACAAAGGAGTAACAAATGAGTCGATTTCGTAAATTATCTCATACCATATGGCATTGTCAATATCATATTGTATGGACGCCAAAGTATCGTTTAAGAATTCTTACAGGTCAAGTTGCAGGTCAAGTTGCAGCTGAAGTAAACAGGTGTATTAGAGCATTTTCTGAGCAAAAATGTTGTGAAATTATAGAACTAAGTGTTCAGATTGATCATGTCCACCTGATTGTCTTGGTTCCTCCCAAGATATCTATATCGGATTTTGTAGGAGTAGTTAAAGGTAGAGCAGCGATTCGAGTGTTAAATAAGTTTCGACATTTGAAGCAAAAACCCTATTGGGGTAATCATTTTTGGTCAAGAGGTTACTGTGTAGATACAGTAGGTTTGGATTCTGAGAAGATACGCAAATACGTTCAATATCAAGAAAAGAGAGAGCGCCAGTCAGAAATGCAACAGAAATTTAAAATTTAACTTTTTGATGGGGGCAACTCAACCTTGCTTCCTGTGGGAGGAAGGCATGTTGATCCCCTTTTAGGGGTTACCCCTAAGCCACCTGCTCTGCGGGTGGATTCTTTACTTCTATCAGACCCTTAACAATTCATCATTTTTCTGATAACCTTTTGAAAGAAACGGCACTGTTGAGTCATTCTACCTACCACTATTTGTCCTTCAAATCTTACAACTAAACAATTGACCATGTCATTTCAGTATCTATCAATTTTTTTCCCATTTTCTAATAAGAAAAATTATTTTATAAATTTATATTGACAACCAAATTGTCAAAAAGTATAGTTGGTATTACGACAACTTGGTTGTCAATATTGGTACGGTTAATGTTATAGAAGGGAGAAAAAAGGGTGAAAAAAGTAGGAAATAAGAAGAAGGCAAGAGATAACCGTAAGAGATGTTCGGTTAACGAAACTTTAATAGCATTTCACATTCTAGCCGGTGCTACCGTGGAGTTCTTTCACTGTCTTAAAACAATTGGTGCACAAGTTCACCATGAGGGAGAATTATCTGACACGAAACGGAGTGTTTTAATGAGTCTTCATCGTCTGGGACCTCAAACGGTACCACAAATTGCCCGCTCGCGGCAGGTCTCACGCCAAAACATTCAAACTATTGTGAACCTGCTCCTAGATGATGGTTACGTTGAACTTATTGATAACCCGGCCCATAAGAGGTCAAGCATGGTTAGCTTGACCTTAAGCGGAGAATCGTTTGTAGAGGAGATGAATCTCCTTGAGACAGAGATACTGTCCCGGTTAGATTTTAATATCGAAAACAGGGAGATATTGAAAGCAGCTGAGGTATTGAAATCTCTAAAAAAAACATTTGAGAGTAGGAAATGGAAAGAGTTGATAGAAGAATTTAATCCTTAACTATTCAGAGGAAATAGAATGAAATGTAAAAAAAGTGGAAAGTTTTTCAAGAAACTGACAGTTATTATTATTCTCATAATAGGAGGAGTAACTATGTATTGGAATTTTTGTAGTGCTCACGAGAAAAGGAGTTCTAAATTTGTAAATGTTATTTCCAATAAACTTAACCTTTCTGAAAAACAGAAAGAACAACTTGTTCTTTTGAAAGACGAGGCCTTTACCGCTAAAGAGGAGATCGAGGCAAGCCGCCGTAATCTTAGGAAAGGTTTCTTAGAACTTGTGGCAAGAAACGAGCTGAACGAAGATTCATTACTTCAGCTTATCAAACCGGTGCAACGACAAGTTGATGTCATGGCTCCCCAAATCATAAAAAAAGTCGTGGCTTTTAATGCGATCCTGGATGATAAACAGAGAGAAAAGCTTGTTGACGAAATGTACAAACATTCAAAGAGGAGAATGTCAAGGGGCTTTTTCTCTGGAAGGCATTAGTTGGACGTGTTTAATTCAAATAGAGGTGTGAGCAAAATCATGAAATAGGAATAAACGTCGAGTATCTTTATCATCTGGTGGTTTACCTTTTTAACTGTTTTTGCTCCACCTACTTTCTAAGAAAACAACAAAGAAGAATGGAAAGGTATAATACCTCCATCCTTCATATTACTGCTTAATTTGAGTGATTGTAAAAGTTATATAGTCTTAACCATTTTTTAATACAATAATTACTTATAAACCTATACCATCTAGTAAGTGATAAAACCACTCCTTTGCAACGCTCTTCCCCTCCTTGCCAAGGAGGGGACAAAGGGGAGATGATAAATTGATTTTTGTAAAAAAGTTTAATTTATGTATAAATAAATAAACAAAATAGGTTTATTAGTGCGGGAACATAAATCCAAAAGTGTATGGAGCACTTAAAAGGAAGTAGTTGTAACCTTTTAAAAGAGTTGTTCAGGATGTACTAACTCGAAAAAATTCAGGTAAAGATAAAATTTAAGGAGGTTATTATGAAAGTACTCGTAGTCTACTACTCACTCTATGGACATGTATATAGATTAGGAGAGGAAGTGGCGGAAGGGGCAAGGACTGTTGAGGGTGTTGAAGTAGATCTCAGGCGCGTCCAGGAGACATTACCCAGGGATGTACTAGAGAAAATGGGAGCTGTTGATGCACAGAAAAAGCAGTCTCACATACCAATCTGTACTCCTGACGAGTTGGCGGATGCGGATGCCATTGTCTTCGGTACTCCAACCCGTTTTGGAAACATGTGCGGACAGATGCGGCAGTTTCTTGATTCGACCGGGAAGTTATGGTTGAGTGGTGCCCTGGTTGGAAAGGTTGGAAGTGTTTTCGTCAGTACGAACACCCTGCATGGGGGACAGGAGTCTACAATACTCAGTTTTCATATAACGCTGCTACATCATGGTATGGTGATCGTTGGACTACCCTATGCCTTTAAAGGGCTGATGAGGAATGATGAGATTACGGGCTGTTCTCCGTACGGTTCGTCTACCATTGCTGGCACTGATGGGAGCCGTTTCCCGAGTGAAAACGAGCTGGCCGGAGCACGCTTCCAGGGTGAGCATGTTGCAAAGATTGCTAAAAAGTTAACGGCTTAATCGGTTGTATAAGGCCGATAGTAAACAAGAAACAATTATTTATGGTCGTAATCATGGTAATAGGCCGCCGATCTGTTACAAACAGGGCAGATGACAAGTTAAGATACTTTCCTTCCGATGGATCGGATACACATGCGTGGAAAGAAGTACATCCTTTTCTATTCCCTCCATTACTCCTTATCTTTATGTTAAAGGTATTCAATAAGTCTTCTATCGGATGTATGCTGAAAATCTATCACACCGGAGTAGTTATTTTTTAACATTTATCGTTACTAATATATTCTTATCCCTGAGTACACATGAATCATCGTTTACGTTCAAAACCTTCAAGCCCAGACGTACTAAAATTTTCCCAACCTGATATGCCAATCTCAGTCGACTTGTCTCTATCGATGGGTCACTCCTCTCGACGCTGTTTTCTCTATAGAATGGGCAGACTATAGGGACGGTCCAAAAAAAGCAAAGGTCCATTTCTGTTTTGACATTTTTACGATAGATTATCCATCAAAAGAGGTCAGCTTTTCACTTACCTGACCCTGTCAGGTATAGTTTATTTTAGTCAGAAAAAAGGAGATACCTGTAAGCCTCTACTCTATACATGTTTATTATGATGAACATAACTCAAATACCAGACACTGTTTATTTTTGTGGACAACTGCTATGAAAAAGGAGCTATCTTCTCGTTTTTACATTGATACATAAGTGTAGTGGGGGGAGAACCTTATGGGGCTTATGGTTTTTTTGATTTATTAATGTTGTTTTGGTACAGGGCTTGTGAGTATAGCAAGGGGTTCGAAGAGTCTTTCAGCTTGTTGCGGTCTTTCAATAATGAAGTGTTGCATGTTCGTTGATAGTGATATATACCCATCACGAATTGGTTTTCGGTTTTCAGAACCCGATTTCACCAGAACTTTAGATCTTTCTCAATTACAAAATCCTCGACTTAGCATTACTAAGCCTCTGGTTTTGTTCAATCGAAAAATAAAAATTTCAGGCAAACTCCTGTCCTGAAATTCCTAAAACCACTTCGTAATGGGTATATTTATTGAAAACTAAGGATAAGATAGCAAAATTAAAAAAGAAAGATAGGATTACTTAAAGATAATGTTAAAAGAATATTTATTATATTTGGTAGTAACTGTTGTGATGTGCATGGGTTGCCACTCTGTCACAAACAGAGGAGAAACTGGCAGTTTAAGAAACTTTCCTTCTGAAGTTAAGGTTGGAGATATTGTCCATGTTGCAACCGGTGAGAAAATATCATTTCCACAACTTGTTGATGCTGTTGAGGGGGCCAGGATTATATATGTAGGTGAGATTCATTCAAACAGGGAATCTCATGAACTGCAGCTGCAGCTTTTGAAGGAATTTAATAAGAGATACGGTGGGAATATAGCTGTAGGTATGGAGATGTTTAAGAGGCCGTATCAGGATGTTCTTGACAAATGGACGAGAGGCGAGATCTCAGAAAAAGAGTTATTGTCTTTGACTAATTGGCAGAGTGAGTGGGGGTATGATTACAGTCTGTATAAAGACATTCTGGACTTTACCCGTGACAATATGATTCCGGTTGTTGCTCTGAACATATCAAAAGAATTACAGAAAAAGGTACGCAAAAAGGGGATAAAAGGTTTGAGTAGGGAAGAGAGAGGGGAACTGCCTGAAATAGATACTACCGATTTCTATCATAGGAGGTATCTGGAAAAGATCTTTAATCGCCATGCTGAATTGTGTGATGAAGGAGAGAACTTTTATGAGGTTCAGTGTGTTTGGGAAGAAAGTATGGCCAACAGCATAACAAGGTATTTATCTTCTCCAGAGGGAAAAGAGAGGAGGCTCCTTGTATTTACAGGAGGAGGTCACATCATTTATCATTTTGGAGTTCCTAAAAGGGTGTACCGCCGTAACCATCTTGCGTATTATACTATCTACCCGTATGAGTTGAGAGAGGTAAATCCCTGGGATGAGCATCCTCTTTTTGCAAAGGATATCCCCTTACAGCCTGTGGACTATGTGAGGGTTATTCAGGTACCCAAGGGGGAAAAGAGGGTGGCTTTTGGTGTGGTCATTCGTCATATTCAATATGAGAAAGAAAAGAACAAAAAGAAGGTTACTATTGAAAGAGTTCAGAAAGAGAGTCCTGCCGGGAGAGCGAAACTGCAACCAGGAGATATTATTCAGTCAATGGATGGTGAAAGTATCAGCAGGGTATATGAGGTTATTTACCACGTTAGCCAGAAGAAGTTCGGTGACTCCTGCAATCTAGAGATATTACGCAAAGGTAGGAAGATACCGGTTAAGGTAACATTTTTGTATTAAAAGAGCATAGGAATTAAGAGGGTTAACCTCACCGAACAATTTCATATCTAAAATAGGGTGAAGCATTGACTGGAAAATCTTTTCCGTCTGACGTAACGTCAATCAATCTGACCTGTTTACCGTATCAAGGTAGCTAATTATTCTCGCCTGAATGTGCCGTTCCACCTTCCGTGCGATTCGGCACAGACGAACTTAGTTCATTCTATGCATATTTAGATATTTGCTATACTTTATAGAGAGACCGTATTATTGAAAAAATGGAAAAAAAGAGTATAATATTTTTACCTTTTATGTTCCCTTTTACTACTTCGTCTGGAAAGTACCACATAAAATCTTTGAACAAAACGTAATGACACCAGTAAATAGAGCTGTTGGTTACTTGGAAAAACAAGTGTATAAACAATTTTTACTTTTAGAAAAATGAATATGAACCTTACAAATAAGACAAGAGAGACTATAAAAGCGACGGCACCAGTTATTGAGGAGAAATTTGGAGAACTAACACAGACTCTTTACCCAATAATGTTTGGTCGGTATCCGGCACTAAAGATGTTTTTCAACCAATCACATATTCGAGACCATACACAACCAAGAGCGCTAATCGGATCAATTATAGACTACTCCAAATCCATAGACAATCTTGAAGCAATCAAACCACTCGTAAATGAAATAGCAGAAAAGCACGCTTCACTCAATATCAAGCCAGTACAATATTCTATAGTTATTCCCTGTGTGCTGGAAGCGATTGGAAACGTTCTTGGTGACGCAAAGACTCCTAAAGTCATGAGTGCCTGGGAAGAGGTTATTGAGAACTTTTCAAAGATTATCATTGAAACCGAGAGCAAAAAATATGAGGAGACACTAGCTAAAGAGGGTGGATGGAAGGGGTACAAAAACTTTACTATCACGAAGAAAGAGAGTGAAAGTGCTCTCATAACCTCATTTTATCTTGAACCGACCGACGGTAAACCTTTTGTCACATATAAAGCGGGCCAGTATATTAGTATTATGTTAGATCTCCCTGAAAGGGGAGTTATCTTTCGTAACTACTCGCTTTCAGACAGCCCGAATGGCAATTATTTTCGGATTTCCGTTAAACGGGAAGAGAGCGGCCTTGTATCAAATCATTTCCACAATACGCTCAGTCACGGAGATAAAATAAAGATAAACCCCCCATACGGCTGTTTCTCTCTCAAAGAGACAGACAGACCTGCGGTACTTATCAGTGGCGGTGTAGGGATTACTCCAATGATGAGTATTTTACAGAATGCCGCAGATCGGCAGCTGAAGAGGCAGATCTACTTTATTCATGGTACACATGGTGAGAATACCCACGCATTTAAGGACGATGTCGTTACATTGACATCTGATTTCAAAAACTTTACCCACAAGTTTTTTTATTCTCGGAATTCGGTACACTCTGCTGATACAAAAGAGGGTAGAGTCACTATGGAATCAATAAAAGAGATTGTAGGGTATGAAATGGATGCAGAGTTTTATCTCTGCGGTCCAACCTCAATGATGAAGGACCTCTATCGGGGATTAATTAATTGGGGTGTTACCTTAAACAATATTGATTATGAATATTTTGGACCGAAGAGGGACATTACCGGTTGAATTATGTTTGCATACCATCAAAAGACCGGGCTGGTTCAAGGATTCATCGGTTATTCTCACAATCCCGATTAGCTAAAAGTTGACAGGCCCCAAAGGTAAAGAGCAATACGATAATTATTTATTCATTGAATGTGGTAAGTGAGATGATTTCCACTCAATTGACGAAAGAAAAAATTGTTGAACCAGCAAATCATTTGAGTCATACACTGAGGCTACTTTTTTGCTCTCCATCCCTTTTGCTTATTACACTATTTTGTCAGTTTACGTATGGCGACAAAGAGCTACCTCTCAATAACATCAAACTTCCTCCAGGGTTTGAGATTAAGATATTCGCATCAAATGTGCCGAACGCACGCTCCATGTCGCTCAGTCCGGATGGAACACTCTTTGTCGGATCGCGTACAGCAGGGAACGTCTACGCAATCTTAGACCATAATCGGGATGCGGTTGCTGACGAAGTCATCACTCTTGCCCGCAGATTAAATATGCCAAATGGTGTAGCATTTCACAATGGTTCACTCTATGTAGCTGAAGTGAATAGAATTCTCCGATATGACAATATTGAAAATCAACTGAGAGATTTACCAGAGCCTTTTGAGGTGAGTGATAGCTTTCCAAAGGATAGAGACCATGGGTGGAAGTTTATCCGTTTTGGGCCGGATGGAATGCTGTATGTTCCGGTAGGGGCACCCTGCAATGTTTGTGAACGATATGACAAGAGATATGCCACCATAATGCGGATGAATCCAGACGGTACTGGACTGGAGATTTTTGCCCGCGGTATTCGTAATAGCGTTGGCTTTGATTGGGATCCCGATACCAAAGAACTATGGTTTACTGACAATGGACGTGATTGGATGGGAGACGACCTCCCTTCGGATGAGTTGAACCATGCACCTGAAAGAGGTCTACACTTTGGTTTTCCCTATTGTCATAGTAAAACTATTTCCGATCCCCAATATGGTAAAAAGCGTACGTGTAATGAGTTTATGTCACCTGCTATGGAGTTAGGTGCCCATGTAGCACCGCTTGGCATACGTTTTTATACGGGCAAGATGTTTCCCCACACATATCGGAAACGGATCTTTATTGCCGAGCATGGTTCATGGAATCGGAGTATACCTGTTGGCTACCGGCTGGTAAGTGTACAACTTAACGGCAACCGTGCGGTAACACAGGAAGTATTTGCAGAGGGTTGGCTTCAAGACGGTAAGGCGTGGGGACGTCCTGTTGATGTACTTATCATGCCTGATGGTGCACTCCTTGTTTCTGATGATCATGCCGGTGTTATTTACCGAATCAGTTACAAAAAATAGTCCTCAATATACTTTATTTGTTTCTGTTTTTTCATCCTAGAAAATAAGCAGCTTCTTTTTTATTCCCTCTGGAACCCTCCATCTTTATATCATTCTTGTGTAGGCCAAGCTTTTATCCAATTATTTACAATTGAGCACAGGAAATACCTTAAATGTGTTATAACAAAATAACATAAAATGTTAAAGATCCATAACAAATATTAATATAGGAATGTTGCGATGTATTAGTAACTGCCTGTGGTTAGTAGCTATACGTGTTTAGCATTGTTGATAACTATATTGGCATTGTATATGCGAAAGTAAATATCAATAAAGGTGACTCTCAATCCATTATGACCACTAGTCCAAGAGGAGATCTAACATATACAGAGAGTCCCTACTAAGTTCCAACTGTCTGTATCAACATAAACTTTAAAGGTGTTACAAACAACGGGGCAGGGAAGAGAGATATGAAGAAATTATAAGATATTCTTTATGGTGGATCAACGAATTAATGTAATGGCATTTTATCCACAAATTCAGATACAGAGCCCTTTTTCTGTTTTT
Source organism: Candidatus Scalinduaceae bacterium (assembly GCA_965222815.1). Classification (GTDB taxonomy): domain Bacteria; phylum Planctomycetota; class Brocadiia; order Brocadiales; family Scalinduaceae; genus SCAELEC01. The sequence goes on along the minus strand of CBDCUS010000013.1, from coordinate 1,061,657 downwards.
ATTGTGTTTTAAAACCAACTCTTTATCATTGGGAGGAAAAAGTAATGTCAATAAAACTAGATACTGAGGTCCAACAAAACGGGACAAAATTTAGAGTATATCCTCAACCACCCTATATAGAGGGTTTCAAAGATACGGAGACCATCTGGGTTTCAGTCCCCCCTAATATGATAGAACCGGGTCCAGCCGATGATCGAATGAAAGTCATCGATGCTCCTTTTAAACCACCTTATAACTATCCCTATTTGCCTCCAAATCAAAGTAAACCAAATCCACTCGTACAACCAGATCCTATTACGAAGCATTTTGATCATTTAGATGTTACGAGCCGCGAATTTAAAGCTGCTCATATGTATGCAACAGTCCGCCGTGTTTTAGATATTTGGCAAGACTATTTCGAAAAAGATATCAGGTGGCATTTTGAAATAAGTTATAAGCGAATGGAACTTATTCCTTTGATAACATGGGATAACGCCCATTCGGGATACGGGTTCCTTGAATTTGGTTACGGGAAAAATAGTTCAGGTGGTATCGATATTACACGACCCTATTGCTTGAATTTTGACGTCCTCGCACATGAACTCGGCCATAGCCTTATCTTTGCGGAAGTGGGATTTCCTAATCAAGGCACTGGTTCCTCCGAGTATGGTGGATTCCAGGAGTCCTCGGGCGATCTTGTGGCTTTGGTTTCATCATTGCACTTTAATCTGGTTGTCGATCGGCTGCTAGAAAATACGGCCGGTAATCTCTTTACTTTTAACGAACTCGCTCGCATCGGTGAACTTGATCATGTCAGACAAATTCGTAATGCGTTCAACTATGAACGGATGTCAACCGTGACCGATGAACCTCACGAATTATCGAAGCCTCTCACAGGTGCTATATTTGACATAATGGTTGAGGTTTACCAAAAGGAACTCGTAAAAGAAAATTTAATCAGCCAGGAGCTTGCAGACCGCTCCTACCACGGACCAGAAGAGGAAGAGGATGATGAAACGATTCAAAATGAATTTAGAAAAGCCTATAAAGGAAGAGAAAAGAAATTTAAAAAAGCACTCCTGGTCGCTCGGGACTACTTGGGAAAGGTGCTAGCAATTTGTTGGAGTGGATTGACTCCAGACCATTTAATGTACGGCACAGTGGTAAAAAACCTGTTGGCCGCTGATCGGACCCTTACAGGCGGGAAGCACCAGGATACTATTCGGGACTGTTTTGTATGGAGAGAAATCAGTTTCCCAACAGATAGTATGGCTTTTTGTACCTGGGAGATTACTTCATGTGCTTTGCATGAAACTGGACCCGGGGAAAATAGAAAAAAGCAACAGCGTAGCAATAATCAAGAAACTAACATTTAGATATGATCCAAATGATTCTCTCATTAAGGATCATAGGAGAGAAAGGAGGGTATTTTGTTTGCCAGGTTGGAAAAAGATAATTTTTACATATAGTGCAGAACTATTTTCACTTTACCAATTCTATTGGAGTTTTTTGAATCCGAGGAGCGGAATCTTTCCAATTTATTACTAGGAGGGAAAAATGAATACTTTAAGAAAAAATTTGTGGGAGAGTTTATGTCTAATTTTCATCCTCTTTATCTGTTTTGGAAATGTTGAGGCGGATTCAGAGTTCGTTGAAACAGCGGGTGAATGGACTAGTTTTGAGATTGTGGGTGGGACTGAAGTAGATCCAGGTGCATATCCATGGACAGCCCAAATAGGCTTCGACCACCCCAGATTCGGTGATTTAGACATCTGGTGTGGCGGAGCTTTGATTGATAGATCGTGGGTTTTATCAGCCGCGCATTGTTTCGATGACACAACTGCTTCGCGTTATACCTTGACTTTAGGGGAACATACAGTCAGCGAAAATGAAGGAACAGAGCAAATTATAAATGTCGACGAGATTATCATACACCCCGATTACCAGCAAACCACAGGTACGGACAATGATATAGCCCTTTTGCGTTTAGCATCTCCTGCGCAATTAAATGACCGAGTTAGAATAATAGAACTCGGCACCCTTCCTGATGCAGCTACCCCGCTAACCGTAATTGGGTGGGGAAGCACTTCGTAGGGGGGAGCAGTAAGTGATATACTTTTGCAAACTCATGTTCCTCTAAGAACGAATACTGACTGTAGCAACGCTTATCCAGGTCGAATAACGGATAGTATGTTCTGTGCCGGCTTTGACGAGGGTGGGCATGATTCCTGTCAAGGTGACAGTGGGGGACCTATCTTTTTCGATGAAGGTGGAGGAGAATGGAGGCAGGTTGGCATCGTAAGTTGGGGGGAAGGATGTGCTCAGCCTGATAAATTTGGAGTTTATACAAATGTTGCTCAGTTCACAGAGTGGATAAACAATACAATCGGTAGGGTGACAGATGTACCAACACCCAATGTGATTGGCCTGGCTCAAGCTGCTGCAGAGGCGAAGATCGTTTCCGGAGAGCTTACCGTAGGTATTGTGACCACGATCCATCACCAAAGTGTACCGTCTGGAAGTGTGATCAGTCAAAATCCGACGGCAGGAACGATGGTGGAACAAGGAAGAACGGTGGATCTGGTAATTTCCTTAGGAATACCAAACGAGGTGAAAACAATCCCCATCAGCCCCCCCTTTACAAAGGGTTCCATCCCGGAAGCTGGAGGAGAGAATCTCTTTGCATTTACCGTTGAAACAGTCGGATCATACACCATAGAAACTAAAGGAGAGACAGCTGGCATTGACACTGTCCTATCCCTATTCGGTCCGGCTAGTCAGACAACCCCGATCCACGAAAATGATGATATAGGCGGGGGAAATCGCAATTCTAGAATCACTGCCAGCCTGGACCAGGGTACCTATCGTGTAAAAGTCAAACTATATAAGAACACACCATTGGGAGACTACACCATCTTCGTTCGTTCTAACGAATAAGTCAGATCCTTATCCACGTATTGATTTTAAATATTACCCCCGAGTTCCTTTTCTCGGGGGTAATGAAATACAATTTCCATCTCATAGTATTTCATTTCCTGATGTCGTCCTTGAGTATTACCATTTATTTAACACTCTGTGCCTTATATACCCATCACGATTTGGTTTTCGGTTTTCAGAATCAGATTTCACCAAACTTTAGATCTTTCTCAATCACAAAACCCTCGACTTAGCATTACTAAGCCTCTGGTTTTGTTCAATCAAAAAATCAAAATTTCAGGCAAACTCTAGCCCTGAAATTCCTAAAACCACATCGTAATGGGTATATTTGCCAACCGAGTTGTATCCCAGGAACCTGAAGCCCTTTTGAATTTGATGAGTTCGGTTTTAGTCAGAGTAGTTGTCCAGTTAGGTTTTTGCACGTTCTATATTTTATTGCCAAAAAGCAGTCATTCCTGCATGCTTCCCGCTTTAAGCATGCGGGAACAAGCTTTGGCTAGAATCTAGTATGAACGTGCCTCTGGATACCCGATAAAAACGTTCGGGTATGACTAAAAATGTATATCCAAAAACCTAACCGGACACAACTGGGTTTTATTATATTTACTCACCGATTCTGGCGACCATGCTTATCTATGAGTAGGATTTCGTTTGGACTATTGAGTTTTTATTAGAAAGAAAATTTGTTATAATATAATCTATATTAAGAAAAAGTGAATGTTCTCTGTTATCCCTAGGAAGTCTGCAAGATACTCCCATGGGAGACGGTGAGGATTTCTATGAAAGATCTATATATATGGAAAATAGAGAGAAAGAGCAATTATTTAATAAGATTATATCGACACAATCTCTCAACGATTGCGAGGCAGTTGATACCTTGTGGAAGGCATTGACATCTGTTATTGGTTTATTGACAGGTACAAGAGTGAGCGATCGTCAAAGGTTGGATTCGATTTTCGATCAGTTATCAGATGAAGAGATGAAAAGGCTTTTGATGGATAAATCAGTAGACGCACTCATTTTTCTGGATCCACCACTGGAGACATTACTTGCTGACCCTGGGGAAGGGTCAGATGAAAACTCAATTATGAGGATAGTTGCAAAAGTGAGATCTTCAAAAGATTCGGATTCTCGTGAAGCATTGGTAAATTTGTATAAGGTACTGAGAAGAATAGGAGAAAGAGTGCCTCACGGTTTTAAGAAAGAATCTGAAGATGGGGATAATGGAATTTTGTCTTCTACCCGGAAAATACTCTATCTCCTCTCTATCTTAATGGTTTCAAAACTTACATGAAGTTTGACACGCGGTTTAATCTAGTTTGAAACAATCACTCCAGTATCAGGAGTAATAAAATGAGAGACAAAAAGAGAGACCTTGCAGGGCCTGGAATTGGGAACTATGAAGAGCTGGAGAGAGTTCTTCCAAAAGACTATAGTTCGTTACTCACACCGAGGGAAACGCAAAAGGCCCTTTTTGAAGTGAAAGGGTATATCGAAGAGAATCTCTGCAGAGAACTTAACCTAATGATGGTTACGGTTCCACTTATTGTTGATGTAGAAAGTGGCGTGAACGATCTCCTTGACCGTGATGGTTCGCGTACACCAATTCAGTTTCACATTCCAAACGACTATGATAAGCATCCAATCGATGCTCAGATCGTGCAGGCTGCAACCAAATGGAAGAGGATGGCACTGAAACAGTTCTCATGTGAAGTGGGTGAGGGGATTTGTACTGACATGAGGGCTGTCCGTAAGGACTACTTCCTCGACCATGATCACAGTGTCTATGTAGACCAGTGGGATTGGGAGCAGGTGATCACCGAGGACCATCGCAATTTGGAATATCTCAAGGAGGTAGTGCGGAAGATATGGAGAGTCCTTAAGGGTGCTGAGTCGTATGCACATGAGCTGTTTCCACAACTCAAGACGGACAGATATCCCACTATTCCAGAGGAGATCATCTTCCTCCATGCCGAAGAGATCCTTGAGATGTTTCCCGATTTACCGCGCAAGGAGCGTGAAACTGAGCTCCTCAAAAAATATCCCGCAATCTTTATCATTGGGATTGGTTGGCCCCTCAAGGACGGTTATCCCCACGAGATGCGTGCAGCAGATTACGACGATTGGATAACGGAGACAATTTCTGATAACAGAATTTCCCGGCACGGCCTTAACGGTGATATTCTTGTCTGGAATCCGGTGACAGAACGCCGACATGAACTTACCTCTATGGGTATCCGCGTAACAAAAGAGACACTCAAGATGCAATTGGAGATGAGCGACCAACAGGATTTCCTGAAACTTCCCTATCACAAGGCCATCGTGAACAGTGATATTCCATTGAGTATAGGAGGAGGTATCGGACAGGCTAGAACCTACATGTATCTGCTCAAAAAGGCCCATCTCGGAGAGGTCAGCGTAAGCGTATGGCCAAAAATCCTTAAAGATGTCTGTAAAAAGAGAAACATACCTATCCTGGAGTGAGTATGTTTCAGTTCGGAAGCTATTTTCAGGAAAATGTCTGATAAAAGTTTCGAGAGATTCGCAATAGAAGAAGATTTCACTAGGCATATTTAAAACAATTTTATCATGAAAATGTAGCGCAGTACACTCCTCTCCTGTGATTCCAAAAGTCATTTTGAAATGGGTATAGAGAGGGGATTTTACGGGAACAATTGAGGGAGTAAAATTGTCTAATACAATAGAGGAAGGTTGCAAAAGTTGGGCTTTGAAAGGACCCATAAACGATGGCTATAAACTGAGAGATGTTTGCAATAGCCGCTGAGTAATTTTTCACTGATTGAAAGGAGGAAATTAAAATGACGAGGGAACTAACAAGATGGGCATTTCAGGATGAGATAGGTAAAATGCTTGACAATATCTTTAGACGGGAAACATCTTTTGGTATGGGATGGAACCCAGATTTAGATATTGCCGAAACCGATAACGACATTACCGTAAAGGCTGAGATTCCAGGAATAGATCCGAAAGACGTTGACATTTCGATCACTGGAGACACATTGACAATCAAAGGAGAGAAGAAGGAAGAGAAAGAGGAGAAGGGAAAATCCTTTCACCATATGGAGCGAACGTATGGAAGTTTTTCACGTACAATAGACCTTCCTGCACGTGTGATGATAGACAAGGTGGTGGCAAAGGATAACCACGGAGTGCTTGAGATTACGCTGCCCAAAATGGAAGAGTCCAAAACAAAAAAGATCCCTATTAAAGTTGCTTAACGAAGCCCTTTACTATTTACTGTGTATTGAGGGAAGCAAGTTACGAATGAGGGTATAATAACGTCGATATTGTATCTTAATTACTATTTTCTGGAGGAGCGGAAAAAATGACGAAGGAGATAACAAAATGGGATAAGTTCCCCCTGTTTTCATCGTTGCAGGAAGATATGAACAAGATGCTGGATAATTTTTGGCGTAAGAGCTCATTGGGTATGGGGTGGAGCCCAAGTATTGACATTGCTGAGACCGAAGATGACATTACCGTAAAAGCCGAAGTTCCAGGACTTGATCCAAAAGAGATCGATATCTCTATCACCGGAAACAGATTGACAATCAAGGGTGAGAAGAGAGAAGAGAAGGAGAATAAGGAGAAATTTTACCACCGTATTGAGAGATCTTACGGAAGCTTTACCCGCACGATCGATCTGCCAGTACCAGTCAATGTTGACAAAGTTGAAGCGAAGGGTAACCACGGAATACTTGAGATAACCCTTCCAAAGATGGAAAAAGAGAAGGGGAAAAAAATCTCTGTCAATGTTAAGTAACTTTTATCCTTTACCTAAGTTCATGCACAGGAGTTTCACAGGTACCTGAAACTGCCAATGGGTCCGCCCCCTTCACAAAGTCTTAAAAAGTTACAAATGCCTAAAGTTGGAAGATTTTCCTTAATTTAGCTCAATTTAAACTTTAGGCATTTTAGCTCACTTAAGGCACTTCAAACTTGTTTGTCCAAACTCCATTTTTTTCAGATATTGTAGAGAGAAAAGATTTTGTCGAAGGCTCAACGTGTATAAAAGTGCTACCTTTTATCAAAAACAGTATCTAAACCCTAACCATATTTTGTTGTAACCCTACTGATAAAGAAAACTGCTAGGTATTTAAACCTCTTTGTTGCGATAAGAAGAGGCACTCTTATAATCGAGCTATTTGAAGAGTTCAAAGATATTGTTGCTATCTGAAACGGCAAATATCTGCACCAAACGATAAAAATCCACCTTTATCATACGTATCGGTAACCCATAAGAAACGAGGAAATGATGAGCGGGAAAGAACGCCGAATAGAAGAGGAGATACAAAAAGTAGGTAGACAGATCTTTTCGTTAATGGGAACCGATACTCCTCCTATTTTCAATAAAAATTGGTGGAGTGGAAAGATTCTTGATTGGTGTATGCAAAACCCCGCCTTTAAAGTCCAGATGTTTCGGCTAGTTGATGTTCTTCCGAGTCTGAAATCACCAAATCAGATAGGTAAACACATACGCGAATACTTTTCACAACCTGGAATAAATCTACCACTGTTTCTCAAATTTACGTTGGAAACATTGCTCCACACCCCACTTAGCGGCCCATTAATGTCAAAACGGATCAGGGATAACGTCCAAGAGATGGCGGAACACTTTATTGTTGATGCTGCTCCTTATAAGATTCAGATGCATCTTCGGGAAAAGTGGGAAAAGGGTTTGGCCTTTACTATCGACCTTTTAGGTGAAGCGGTTGTTAGTGAGCAGGAGGCTTGCGTTTATCAGAAAAAATATATGGATCTTTTAGATGATTTGGGACCGATGATCGCGAAGTGGAGTAGCAAGGATCCAACGAAAGATAGGGGTGTTCATGATCTCAGTATATCTATCAAATTGTCTTCATTATACTCACAGATGGACCCCGTAAACTTTTCTGGAAGCATAAAAAAAGTCAAGGAACGGTTACGGCCAATCTTCATCAAGGCGAAGGAGTACAAGGCCTTTATCAACATTGATATGGAACATTACGGGGTAAAGGACCTGACGATAGCCATTTTTAAAAATCTATTGGAAGATGAAGAGTTTCGGAAAGACCCTCAAGCTGGCATAGTTGTTCAAACCTATTTAAAAGAGTCGGGAAAAGAGTTACATGAACTAATTGCATGGGCTAAAAGCCGAAAACGTCCCATATCAGTACGTCTCGTTAAGGGGGCCTATTGGGATTACGAGCAAGCAGTGGCGGGGCTTAACGGTTGGCCTAACCCACTCTTTATGGATAAACGTGAAACCGATAGAGCTTTTGAGGAGGCTACACGGGTGTGTTTGGAACACTACCCACTTATTACGACAGCCCTTGCTAGTCACAACATTCGATCATTAGCTCACGGTATTGTGTATGCGAACTACCTGAATCTACCACCACAATCCTATGAGGTCCAGATGCTCTTTGGAATGGCAGACCCAATCAAAAAGGCGTTACTTAAAATGGGATACAATGTTTGTGAATATGTACCTATTGGTGAACTGCTACCGGGGATCTCTTATTTCGTTAGACGGCTCTTGGAGAATACCTCTAATGAGTCATTTCTCAGACGAAGGTTTGACAAGAATACCACTCCCGAGGAGCTGCTCAGGAGACCGGAAATTCCTCAAGTAAGGCGTGGAGATGGAGAGAAAAGAGAGGTTTCCAATAACGACATGAAACCTTTTCGGCAGGAGCCGTTACTTGACTTCGCAAAAAAGAGTGATCGTGATAGTTTTGAAAGTGCCTTGAAAAAAGTTAGATCTGAGTTGGGAAAGGAGTATCCTCTCATAATTGAAGGAAAAGAGGTGCAGGGGAGAGAAAAACTGATCTCAGTGAATCCGGCTCAACCTTCTCAGGTTATTGGACAGACTGTTTTGTCCTCAAAGGAGGAGGCTGAACAAGCAGTATCCACCTCCAGGGACGCCGTTTACGAGTGGAGGAATGTTGATCCGATCCAAAGGAGTAACTTTCTCTTCAAAATTGCTCAGTCTCTGCGTTCTCGAAGAGGAGAGTTGGCGGCCCTCCAGGTGTTTGAAGTCTCAAAAACCTGGGGAGAGGCGGATGCGGATGTTTGTGAAGCGATTGACTTTTGCGAATACTATGCACGAGAGATGGTCCGACTCAGTCACCAACGACACATGGATCCAATGCCGGGAGAGTCTAATATCTATTTCTATCAACCTCGCGGTGTTGCCCTTGTCATAGCTCCATGGAACTTTCCTCTGGCAATTTCAACGGGTATGTCCATGGCATCCTTGGTTGCGGGAAATTCTGTTATCTATAAACCGTCCAGTCTCTCTCCCGTAACCGGTGCTATCTTTGCTCAGATAGTCCGGGAAGCGGGAATTCCTGACGCTGTTTTCCAGTATCTTCCCTGTTCCGGGGAGGATACCGGTTCATGGCTAGTTGAACATCCGGGAATTGACATTATCGCTTTTACCGGTTCCAAAGAGGTTGGATTGGAGATTTTCCGGAAGGCATCTTCAATACGCACCGGTCAGAGGGGTATTAAAAAAGTAGTTGCAGAGATGGGGGGGAAGAATGCGATTATTGTAGATGATGATGCGGATCTTGATGCTGCAGTTTCGGGTGTGGTGCAGTCTGCATTTGGATTCCAGGGGCAGAAATGTTCTGCCTGTTCCAGAGTAATCGTATTGGAGGAGATCTACAATAGGTTTAGGGATAGGACCGTAGAAGCCACCAGAAGCCTGCAGCTTGGAGATCCAACTGATCCTGCCAATAAAATCGGTGCCGTTATTGACAAACAGGCACAGAGGAAGATCTTGAATGGTATTGAGAGAGGGAAATCAGAGGGAACGTTACTTTTTCAAGCGGAAATTCCGAAAGAGGGCTATTTCGTGGGACCAACTATTTTCGAGTCAATCCTTCCCCATCACAGCCTGGCCAGAGAGGAGATATTTGGGCCGGTTCTAGCCCTCATGAAAGTAAAGGACCTTAGCGAAGCGTTGGTAGTTGCCAATGACACCGACTATGCACTTACCGGCGGGCTTTACTCCCGTAGTCCAGAAAATATCAACCGTGTAAAAGATGAATTTAGGGTGGGAAACCTCTATATTAATCGAAAGATAACGGGGGCTATTGTAGGAAGACAACCGTTTGGTGGATTTAAGATGTCCGGGATTGGCTCTAAAGCGGGAGGTCCAGATTATCTCCTTCAATTCATGGAACCACGAACCATAACAGAAAATACGATCAGAAAAGGATTTTCTCCAGAAATTGAAAGTTGAAAGTGATAGTAGATGGAGATGAGAATGGAGGGGTGTTATCTTTAACGAACCAACTGCCTGGAAGCACTCTATTCCCGTAAAACGGTAATCTTACAAATGAAGATCAACCTTATGTTGTATAATGTGAATTATATCTCGTTGGGAGATAATACCTACGAGTTTTCTCTTGTCTAGGACGGGTATCCTGCCAATCCTTTTTTGCGACATCTTTGATATAGCAACAGTCGCGTCGTCGTCCGGTGTTACCCATGTATCAAAAATTTTTGCGTCCACTATCTTGTGAACGGTAACGTTATTCCACTCTTGCCTGGGAATCTGTTTTACATCATGGATGGATACAATTCCCACAAACATCCCTTTGCTGATTACAGGGTAGTTGTTGTATCGATACTTGAGAAAGTATTCCTCCACAAGTTCATCGAGTGTTATAGATGCCTCTATCGTTATCAGTTTGCTTGTCATGATTTCTGAGATCTTTATACCTTTCAAAAGATGTCCCGTTACCAGCTGTTGATAGCCTGCTTCTGCAGCACCTTTGAGAAATATTCCGATTAAGGCAAACCAGAGTCCACCTATGAAGTTTCCCGTAAAGATATTGAAAAAGCCCCACATTATTAAAAAGAGTCCCATTGATGCTCCAATCTTGCTTGTTATTGAGGTCGCCTTTTTAATGTCACCGCTAGAATTCCAGATGAAAGCGCGGAGAATTCTTCCTCCGTCAAGGGGGAATCCCGGTAAAAGATTGAATATCATGAGCACAAGATTGACAAAAAAACAGTATTTTACTATACCGATTATGGGTGTATAGGGGAGGAAGTTTACGAAGAAGCCACTCACTATGAAGAAAAAGAGTGCAAGGATACCAGAGCAGATAGGACCTGCAGCAGCCATTTTAATTTCAGCTTTGGCTGTAGGAGGCTCTTTAACCATTTCCGCGACTCCGCCGAAAATAAACAACGTTATACCTCTAATGGGAATGTTATTTTTTCTCGCAATAAGGGCATGACTCAACTCATGGAGCAAAACAGATAGGAAAAGAAGCAGGGCGGAGGAGATCCCCATAATCCAGTAGGTTACTTTCTCGACTTGTGGATACTTCGTGGGAAAATAGCCTAATGCCAGGGTCCAAGATATAAACGCGGCAATAATGAACCAGCTGAGATCGAGCTTTATCGGAATGTTGTATATTCTTATGATTTCTAACTTTCTATTCAATGCATGAATCCCTTTCGACCAAAGATAAAAATCTCTCTTATCTCACACTATCCTACCATATTTTATCGCTATCAACATCGAATTTCTCCTACATATATCATAGAGAAATTTAGCTTTAGTATTTTCAATGAAGTTGTAGAAAGATAGAGATAGTTGAAATTACAAAAAAAGTGGATTTTTGAAACGGAAACTAATGAGTAAATAAATGTACAAAAAAACATACAAAAAAATATTCTTGACTTAATATACCTCATGGTATACGTTCATAGTGTTCTGTTCACCTGATATTGTACTAAAGGTATCAGGTTTAAATTTTGTAAATTTACATTTTCCATTTTTCCTATTTGCAGGTTTCAGATAGTCAGGAACGATCAATAGCGATATTGATAACTAGATTACTATTTTATCAAAACCTATTTGATTATCTCAACACCTGGTATTAGATAGATAGCTCCTATTAAATCTGTAAAATGCATAATACGAGTCTCTGAATTTAGTGTAACTGAAACACTGCCAGTTAAAGAGTTGTAAATTCAGCTGTATTCTCGACCGAGAGTACCATTTCAAATTGAGGTTACCGTCTAATGAAGGCAAAAATCATTGCTGCCTTACTGATAGTGGGACCGTTCTTACCGTTTTCTACTTATTATCCGAAAACGGGAGTAGCTAAGGAAGACTCAAGAATTTCAGATCCGGATCTCTCACGCCACCACATTTATGCCGATTATCAGTTTAATAACAGAGAAAATGTTATCTGCATAGGTTGTCAACCGCTTTATTTACCCACCAGCCTCATTACAGAGGCGATGAAACGTGACACAATTCTCGGCAGTGCCCTCTCAAAATTGAAAATGAAGATTATCTTCTATTCCTTTTTAAAAGGAGAAGACGTAAACTTTTACCTTAAACAAGGGTACCTTGATGTTGGTATTGCTGGTGACATGTCTGTTCTTACTGCAGCTGCTACTTTGAATATCATCGTTCCCGCTTTAATGCAGCAGGGCTTTACTTCGATCATTGCTAAACGTCCCATGTTGATAAGTGAATTACGTGGTAGAAATATTGGATATACCTTTGGTTCTAGTGCACATTACGCCTTGCTCAAGGCGTTGTCTTCTGGGGGGCTTAATGAAGGCCAGGTCAATCTCATTCCTATGGAAACTACTGAAATGCCAGACGCACTCTGTAATCGTGAGATCGATGCCTTCTCAGCCGGGGAACCAACCCCGGCAATTGCGCTCACACAACATCCGGAATATGTTGTTCTTCATCGGCATCTCAGCTCTGGATACATATATTTTTTAAAATCATTTTTAGGGAAATACCGCGAAGTAGTGCGACATATAATTGCGGCAGAAATCCGTGCCATGCGTTGGATGCAGAGCAATAGACAAAACATCCTGCGAACGAGCGAATGGGTGTTGGAAGATTGTGCAGCTTTGCTAGATCGGGAATTAGAACTCAGTTTGGTTCAATATGCAGACCTGGCCTTACATGACCTTCTTGGAACAACCTCGGCCCCTATCATTCCACGGAACCATCTTAAGCAAAACGGATTAATACACACGGAATTCATATTTCTTCAAGCTAAGAGCCAGATTCACGCTTCCATCAATTGGGACGATGTTCGAAACTCTTTTGACCATCAAATAATATTTGAAGTACTTGATAATCAAAAAAAATATAGAATTGATGAGTTCAAGTACACCACTGATTAAGGAAAATGAATAAAAAATCCTACGTAAAGCATTCAGGAGATCCAACTCAGCATAGATTCTTCATGAGTATTAAGACGAAGATGCTTATCTCTTTTGGTCTTATGTTTACAACAATGTTGATCATTGTCGAATTGGTGAGTATTTACGGAATACCTTTTACCAATTTTGATGGTGAAAAGAAGGAACACCAATCCAATGTGTTCAGGAGCCTTAATCTCATTGCGGATCTTAAGAAAGAGCGTCTGCTCCGTTGGATGGAAGAACGGAGAGATGATACGAAGGTCATTTGCGAAAGCAGCTTACTCAGATCTCAAGTAGCTAATCTGTCACTGTTTATATCGGAAAAGATGAAGAGTGGTATCCAAGGGGCAGCACTATGGGATATGGTGCGAAAAAAAAAGGTCTATCAAGATCTTGCTCAACACCTGAACCTCGTTAAAACAACATATGGGGTATATGATACTATACAGATTGCTGACGTACAATCCGGCAAAATTATCTTCTCAACACGGAGCAAAGAGCTGGGTATTGACATTTACTGGGAAAAGTTTTTTACTGACACTCTTCGACAAAGTTTTAGAGAGGTAACGGATATTTACAGAGACTCCCAAAGTGATAAATTCAATCTTATCATCTCAAGCACTTTGAATCGAAATGATGATGACAAAACACTTGCAGTACTCATAATGTACATTAATCCTGATGATTTTATTACGCCAATGCTATCTACTGGAAGGGGACTGACGCATACTGATGAGGCGTTTCTTGTCGACAGTGATGGAACAATACTTATGCCGCTTAAATCCCCATTGGGAGACGGAACGATAGCACGGCCATTGGAATACAAGATTAAATCCCACCCGGCGGTACTTGCCGCTGGAGGATCAGAAGGAATCATTGCTACGAGTGACTATCGAGGTATACCGGTTCTGGCAGCATATCGACATATTCGTGTTACGTCAGAAATGGGGTGGGGAATGGTAGTCAAACGTGACGAGGAAGAAGTACTGGCACCCTTGCAAACAAATCTTCACTATTTTTTCTATATAGGTCTGATCAGCATCTTCATTGTACTTGGGTTAACATCGGTAATTGCAGGAAGGATTTCGTCCCCTATTCGGTATTTGAGCCAGAAAGCGAAAGAGGTTAAAGACGGCAATCTGAATGTTCAAACTGAAATAACCTCATCTGATGAAGCAGCGATATTAGCCACAACCTTTAACGCAATGATCAGTAGGATTCGTAATTGGAACAGAGACCTCAGGGAACAGGTTACTGCTCGTACTGCTGATTTGAACAGAACAAATGAAACTCTGAAGACAGAAATCAGTGAGCGAAAACAGGCTGAAGAGAGGATTAAGCATATGGCTTTTCATGATTGCCTAACCTCACTACCAAATAGGGTATTGTTCGATGATCGTGTAACCCTTGCGATAGCCCATGCACATCGTAACAAGGAGATGCTAGCTGTATTATTTCTCGATCTCGATAGGTTCAAGATCATTAATGATACACTGGGACATGCCGAGGGTGATCGATTGCTACAGAACATTTCTGACAAATTAAAAAACTCTATTCGTGTGGATGATACGATTGCAAGATTTGGTGGTGACGAATTCAACCTATTGTTGCCTGGCATCAATCATGTGGAAGATGTGAAGACAGTTTTAAATAAAATCCTTAATGCATTCAATCAACCCTACATAATCAGTGGACAAGAATTCTACATCACTATCAGCATCGGGGTTGCCATATTTCCCAATGATGGTTTAGACGTTGAAACACTGTTAAAAAATGCTGACGCTGCTATGTACCGTGTTAAGGAGGAAGGAAAAAATAATTATCAATTTTACAACACCGATTTACAAATCAAAACCTATAGGAAAATGATAATGGAGAATGATCTTCACCGTGCATTAGAGGGCAGGGAATTCAAGGTGTTTTACCAACCACAAGTGGATATTGATTCTGGACAGATAGTTGGTGTAGAGGCCCTTTTGCGTTGGCAACACCCGGATCAAGGGTTAATCCTTCCCGAAGAGTTCCTCCAATTAGCGGAAGACACCAGGTTGATTGTCTCCATTGACAAGCTGGTATTGCATACCGTATGTTTGCAAAACAAAGTCTGGCAAGATACAGGATTTCAGAATTCTTGTGTGGCTGTTAACCTTTCTTCGCATACTTTTCAGGAGCAAGACTTGGTGGAAATGGTTACCTCTATTCTCGAAAAAACGGGCCTTGATCCCCATTTTCTGATGCTGGAAATTACCGAAAGTGTTGCGATGCAAAATCTTGAAACGATAGTCCAAAAAATTGAAAAGTTGTGTGACTTAGGGATTCAAATAGCCATTGATGATTTCGGCACCGGTTTTTCTTCTCTTTATTATCTCAAGAAATTTCCTATTAATAAACTGAAAATTAGTCAACATTTCGTGCGCGATATTGTGAGGGACCAAAACGATAAGGCGATTGTTTCGTTAGTTATAGACTTGGCGCAAAGTCTCAAATTTAAAGTAATTGCCGAAGGAGTTGAGGCCATAGAACAGCTTTCCTTTCTCAAGCAAAGGAAATGTGATGAGATGCAGGGATTTCTCTTTAGTAAAGCAATTCCGGCTGATGAGTATGAAGAGTTGCTCATTCAGAAAAAGGGTTTATACAACTGATCCAAAGAACATGTCATTACCGAAATTCAAACGCCTAACTATCCTCGTGATTCGAAAACCCTTTTCGTCTCCTCTGCTATCCTCAACTCCTCATTTGTTGGAATTACCAGGATTGTAACACTGCTTGATGGAGAACTGATTTCTTTCATTCCTTTTCCCGATTTATTATTCTTCCTACTATCGATATCAATACCGAGTTGGTTTAGTCCAGTACAGCAAAGGTTTCTGATGTAGGCAGAATTTTCACCAATACCTGCCGTAAAGACCAAGCAATCGAGCCTCCCTAATACGGCAAAATAGGCACCGATATATTTCTTTATTCGGTATGAATATACCTCTAAGGCGATTTGGGACCGTGAATCACCAGCTTCACTTTTCGTAATAATTTCTCGCATGTCGTTTGTCCCACAGAGTCCTTTCAGACCGCTCTCTTTGTTGAGCATTGTATCAATTTCCTGAAGAGAGATGCCAAAATTGTCCGAGAGAAAAAGAGGAAGTGCCGGATCGATATCACCACAACGGGTTCCCATGACCAAACCGGCCAGAGGAGTCAGGCCCATAGTTGTATCTACGCACTTACCATTTTTTACTGCTGCCATGCTTGCGCCATTTCCCAAATGGATGGTTATGATATTCAATTCAACCGCTGATCTTCCTAAATACTCTGCCGCTCTCTCTGCTACATATGCATGAGAGGTGCCGTGGAAACCGTATTTACGAATCCTCTCTTTTTCGTACATATCAATTGGAATTGCATAGAGAAAGGCTTGCATTGGAATAGTTTGGTGGAAGGCGGTATCAAATACTGCAACCTGTAGGGCATGGGGAAAGATCGATTTTGCGACCTCTATTCCGGTTAAATTTGCCGGATTATGTAAGGGTGCGAGAGGGATGCTCTTCTTTATTACTGAAATTACCTTTTCATCAATTACCGTAGCCGTTTGAAGAGTTTCTCCACCGTGTACTACACGGTGTCCTACAGCTGATATTTCAGATATATTACGAATGACACCTTCTACTCGATCAACCAGTAAATCCACAATGCGATTTAATCCTACGCGATGGTTTGTAATGATGGAGAGATCTGTTTTTTTTACCTTATGTCCATCTGATTGAAATCTTTCGTAGGTTAGGAGACTCTTATCTTCACCAATTTTCTCTGCCATACCTGAAGCAAAGACCTTATAACGTACCATATCTAACAGCTGATATTTAATTGATGAACTTCCCGTATTAATGACAAGTATTTTCATGCAGAGTAATATTCAATCGTCTGCCCCTCATTGCTTACCATAGGAATGGAAAGCCAATACAGGATCTCTGTATGGAGAGTTTCTGTTAGAAGGTAGAGGTCTACCACGTGGTTCTTAATTTAATGTACTGATGATAATTTGTTCGCAAAAATCTACTCCTTATTATTTCTACACATCAAGTAAACACCAAATTTTCCTATTTTCAACCTTTTTTCTTGCATCAGTTCTCAAGGTGGATAGTATAATTGATAAATCTTGCAATATCTCACTGAAACCATCAACAAAAATAAAAAAAATTTATCTCCGAGAAAAACTTGGAAGCCACTTACAAAGAGGAGTGAAACATGTTATACTCCTCTGATAATGTTTTTTGGTAAAAATCCGGTATATAATTAAGCGAGTATAACTGCGACCAAGATTTGGTTTCCAGTAAAACCGAAAACCAATTCGTGATGGATATAAAGAGATACCCAATTGAAGAAGATCGGTTTTGACTGCATGAGAGCATCTGGACAGGGAATTATTTATGTTTTGGAATTGCAAGGTAACGAACGCTAGCAAATTCATTGGAACCTGGTTTTGATGTGAGAATTTTTCTATGAGTAAAAGTAAGATTAAATTTTATAACAGTCTTAGTGGGAAGATGCTTGTTTTTGCTGTTTTGCCTACAGTCATCATCCTATCCGGAGTCATAGCGTATACAGCCCTAAACATGTTTACGACGGTAAGGGTAGAGGTTGAAAATTCATTGAAAAATCTGGCAGTGCAGGTAGCTGCAGAAGCTGAACGCGGTAATACCCGTGCAGTGCTAGCTGCCCAAATGATGGCATTGGCACAAGAGAGCGGAATGTTTGGGAGACGAGTTGAGTCCAGTGAGTTTACTCGAAGAGTCCTTGAGGCATTCCCTGAATTCACTGGATCTAGTTTGGGTTATGAACCCAATGCCGATCAGGACGACAACACCTTTTTCAAATCTGATGAGGCGAAAAGGATCCGTGCTGCTCTCAGTGATGATGGTCGTTACATCCCTTACTGGTATAGGGGGGAGCGAGACAAAACCAGGCTTGTTCTGGCACCGTTAGTTGATATGGAGACCAGTCTCTACTATAAAGGAGTACGGGATCTTTTTTATCAATCAGGGGTTGCACAAGCGATGGTTACCGAACCGTACAAATATAACGGGAAAATGATAGTGGAACAGACATTTCCCATCGTCATTAAGAGAGAATTTTATGGTATTGCGGGTATCGATAGGGCCTTAAACGATATTAAAAAGTTTCTCGAAAAGATTAAGGAGAGGGAGACCGTTGATATATTTCTCGTAAGTCGGTCGGGAAGATTTATTGCTGCCACTACTTCTCAGGCTGAAGGACTCATTACCAAGTCAATAGTTGACACCTCCTACAAAAACCTGTTCTTAAACTATTTTAAAAATCGGGAATCTCTCTCCTTTGAATTAGCTTCGGATCCTGTCGATGGGAACCGTTACTACTACGCCTCTGCACCTGTGCCTACAGGATCCTGGATGGTTGTACTTCGAAAATCTGAAAGCGATATTACGGGACCTATTTGGGAGAACCTAACCTATACCATTGTCATTGCCATTATCGGTCTGATAATGGTCTTCTCCCTCTCATTTGTGGTGACAAAATCCAATACGAGACGGATCAACCGGGTAGTTAAGGCTGCCAATACAGTAGCAAGAGGAAATTTGTCAAAAAACATCCGCTTAAGTAGGGATACCAAGGATGAAATTGGTCTACTCCTGGGATCATTTAGAAAAATGGTTGAGTCGTTGCACTATAAAATGACAATGATCAATAAGATCACGTCGGGAGATTTAAGTGTCGATGTGAAACCCGAGGCGGAGGATGACCAACTGGGACAGGCCCTCAACGAACTGGCCAGTAACCTTAAGACAATAGTCTCGCATACCATAAGCCTTGCTTCCGGAGATTTTTCCAAAAGACTTGAACCTAAATCTGAAGAGGATGAGATGATATTGTCTCTCAACAGAATGACACAGGCCTTGTCGCAAGCCCATGAAGAGCTTGAGCAACGTATTATGGAACGTACCCATGAATTGAGACATGAACTGACAGAACGTGAAAAGATCGAGCGTGATCTACAGGCAAACCAGGAGAAACTTGAAAAGATAAATCAGGAAATAGAAAACCAGCATAGATTGAAAACGGGTTTACACCAACTAAGCTCCAGTATGCATGGTGAACAGGAAATTGCGAAACTAGGCGATAATATCCTCAGATCAATTGTTACCTTTCTCAACCTACCATTGGGGGCTGTTTACGTATTAAATACCGACAATTTGCTTCAGCGCGCAAGCAGCTATGGGTATCCCATTGGAGAGGATATTCCAGAATCGTTTGCAATAGGAGCAGGTCTGGTAGGCCAGGCTGCTTCACAACGAGAACCGATCACAATTAATCGAATTCCTGAATACGCAAGAGTTACCTTTGGTTTTGGAGAAGCGGCACCGCACACTATCCTTGTCTTTCCCTTAATCAATAATGACCAGGTAGTGGGTGTTTTAGAACTTGGATCTTTTGATCGTTTTTCTTCGGTACAGCTTGATTGGCTCAAAGAGTCAGAGGGTTCCATTGCGCTTGCTATCAGGTCTTGTTTAGCCGTTGAGAGAAGAAAACAGGCTGAGGGGGAACTGAGAAAACTCTTGAGTGCGGTTGAACAGAGCCCTGCAATAGTCGTGATTACGGATGTGAAGGGAGATATTGAGTATGTCAATCCAAAATTTTCTGAGATAACAGGTTATACTACTGAAGAGGCAATCGGAGAAAATCCACGCATTTTGAAATCTGGTAAAACTCCTCCAGAGGTATACGAGGAGTTGTGGAAGTCAATTGTATCTGGCAACGAATGGCATGGGGAGTTTTGCAATAAGAAGAAGAGTGGTGAAATTTTCTGGGAATATGGGTTTATTTCACCTGTAAGAGATAATGAGGGTGTTATTACCAATTTCATCGCGATTAAAGAGGATATTACCGAGAGGAAAAGTGCTGAGAAACGTTTGAAAGCCGAGCATATTGTAACCCATGTATTGGCAGAATCAGCCACATTTAAGGAGGCGTCTTCAAAGATACTTGAAGCCATATGTACGGCACTTGAGTGGGCCGTTGGTGAGATCTGGATTTTAGATTCACACGATCGTGTGATAAAGTGTACCGAGGTATGGCATGTTCCTTCCATCGATGTATCAGAGTTTGAAAAGATCACTAGAGAAACAACTTTCTCTCCAGGCAGAGGCCTGCCCGGCCGTGTATTTTCGGCTGCCCAACCAATCTGGATCGCAGATGTTGCGAAAGACACAAATTTTGAGAGAGCAAACATTGCATCGAAAGAGGGACTACACGGTGCTTTTGGTTTCCCAATACGAAGTGGCAGAGAGGTACTTGGAACGATCTGTTTCTTTAGTCATGAGATACGACAACCCGATCAAGAATTGTTAGATATGATGACGGCTATTGGCAGTCAGATAGGTCTCTTTATCAAACGAAGGCGTGCAGATAAGGAGCTTACGATTGCAAAGCAGGAAGCGGAAGATGCGAACAGGGCTAAGAGTGATTTTCTGGCCAGGATGAGCCACGAAATAAGAACACCCATGAACGCCATTATTGGAATGAGTAAACTTGCACTCATGACAGAGCTAACACCAAAGCAACACGATTATATTGGTAAGGTTGAATCTTCTGCCCTTGCCCTTTTAGGCATTATCAATGATATACTCGATTTCTCTAAGATTGAAGCGGGCAAAATGTCTATAGAGTCTGTTGAATTTGATCTGGAAGAGGTCTTTGAAAACCTCTGCAACCTTGTAACTCTCAAAGCCGATGAGAAGGGACTAGAGCTGCTCTTTTCAATAGGGCAAGAGGTGCCTAACTTGCTTGTTGGTGACTCTTTGAGACTTGGCCAGGTTCTCTCTAACCTAACAAGCAATGCAATTAAATTTACTGAAGCAGGGGAGATCGTTGTTTCAGTCCAGGTGGTTGGCAGGGAGGAAAAAGATACTATTCTTCAGTTCTCTGTTAAAGATACGGGAGTGGGGTTGAGTGATGAACAGATAGGGAGGTTATTTCAATCCTTTTCTCAGGCAGACGGATCTACTACAAGAAAGTATGGTGGAACAGGCTTGGGCTTGGCAATTTGTAAGCGATTGGTAATAATGATGGGAGGGGAAATTTGGGTTGAAAGTAAACCGAGAGAGGGAAGTACATTCACCTTTACTGCTCGATTTGGTGTACAGGAGAAGAGAAGAGAGAGAGTATTGGCTCCGGCCGAAGAACTAAAGGGTATGAGTGTTTTGGTAGTGGATGATAGCGCTGCATCCCGTGAAATTCTAAAAGGAACTCTCGAATCATTTGCTTTCGAGGCGACGTCTGTTGCCTCAGGAGAAGAGGCACTTGCAGAGTTAAGGAGGAATGCAATGGATAAGGGAGGAAAGCCGTATGAACTTGTATTGATGGACTGGAAGATGCCGGGGATGAACGGTATCGAAACGGCTAAAAAGATAAAACAGTGTCCTGATATTCCTAAAACTCCAACGGTCATAATGGTAACGGCCTATGGGAGAGATGAAATTAGAGTGCAGGCAGATATTGCGGGAGTCCATAACTTTTTAGTAAAACCCGTAAGCCAATCACTGCTTTTTGACACAATTACGGAGGTCTTTGGGGAAAAAGGAGAGAGAAAAAGTCACTCTACAACGCTTGGTAGCAAAAAATTTATAAGCACAGAAGCAATCAGAGGTGCAAAAGTACTTTTGGTAGAAGATAATGAGATCAACCAACAGGTTGCGAAGGAATTGCTGGAGCAGGCACGCTTACTCGTAAAAGTAGCAAGAAATGGTAAAGAGGCAATAAAAGAGGTAGAGGAGACAAAATTTGATCTGGTATTAATGGATCTGCAAATGCCGGAGATGGGAGGTTTTGAGGCAACAAGACATATTCGAAACAGATCGCGTTTTCATGATTTACCGATAGTTGCTATGACTGCTCAAGCTATGACGGGAGATAAGGAAAAATGTTTAGAAGTGGGTATGAATGATTATGTTACAAAACCGATAGATATGAATAACCTTTTTTCAGTCCTAGAAAAATGGATAAAACCTTTCAATAAAGAGGTACCTGGTGCTGATATAGGTCAGCAAAGTGTGCAGGTTTATAATGAAAGTGATGGTGATAAACAACTGCCCGTGCTTCCTGGAATTGATGTTGAGTCAGCACTTGTGAGGGTTGCAGGGAACAGGAGGCTTTACAAAGAGTTGTTAATAAAGTTTAGGGATGAATATGCAAAGTCGTATGATGTCATAAAGAGAACACTGGAAGACGATAATTTGAAGGAAGCCGAAATATATATTCATACGATAAAAGGTGTTGCGGGGAATATAGGGGTAAATATGGTACAAAAAATTGCCAGTGACCTTGAGGTTGCGATTAGAAAGCGGGAAGCAAACAGGTATGATAGTCTTCTCAACAGATATTCGCAAGAGCTAAGTAAGGTACTTACCGCTTTACAGGTTTTGAAGCTTCATGAAAATAGAGTTGGGAGTGAGGGAGCAACTGTTAACCAATCCAAATTTCCGGATGCGCACGTTAGATTGTTGGAGAACCTGATTGTCCAGATTAAAACACGAAAACCGAAAAAGTGTGCACCTGTCTTGGAAGATATTTCGAAACTGCGCTGGCCTGAGACGATGGAAAATGAGATAAATGAGTTAACTCATTTGATTAGAAAATATAAGTTTAAAGATGCCGGTATCATTACGGAAACAGTGCTCCTCAAATTAAAAAAGTGAGTGAAATTAAACTATAAAATTTGCAATGAGTAAATTCTCTACTCTGTCTGATACTCTTTTTTTTGCAGATAAGCGATAATAAATTCAGAACTCTGTTATCTGACAGAGAAGGAAACAGGGCAATTTATCTAGCTGGAGAAACTCATAAATATTCTATAAACGGTGAGTGGTGAATGGATACGATTTCAAACTGTACAGTTCTTGTGGTGGATGACACCGAAGCAAATATCGATCTCTTGGTTGCAGCCCTAGATGACGAATATGAAGTCTCTGTTGCGATGGATGGTGAGAGCGCATTGGAAATCGCTAACCTTGAAACTCCCGACTTGATTCTTTTAGATATTATGATGCCGGACATGGATGGTTATGAAGTCTGTCGTAGGCTTCAGGGTAACGCAAATACAAGTAACGTCCCAATAATCTTTATTACGTCAATGGGTGAGATAGATAATAAGACGAAGGGGTTAGAATTGGGAGCGGTGGACTACATCACAAAACCCTTTGAGGTAATGGAAGTCAAAGCAAGGGTTAAGACTCATCTATCACTGACGCTTGCAAACAGGAAGCTGAGGTATCTTTCCTCACAATTATCAAAATACGTTTCATCGGAGGTTACCCAGTCAATTATGGAAGGCAAGACGGAGGCGATCATCAAATCTAGTAGGAAAATGTTGAGCGTTTTTTTTTCAGACATTGTTGACTTTACTACTAAAACAGAGCATTTAGAGCCGGAAGAGATTACCTATCTGCTAAACAGATATTTTGACCGTATGGAGTCTATTATTAGAAAATACAATGGCACCTTGGATAAATATATAGGGGATGCTATCATGGTGTTTTTTGGAGACCCGACAACAAAGGGTCCAAAAGAGGATGCACTTTCATGCGTTAAAATGGCATTGGAAATGCAAAGTCACGTTGCAGATTTGGCGAGAGAATGGGCTGGCTATGGTTTTGAAGATCCTATCCAAATCAGGATAGGAATTTTTACCGGTTACTGTACGGTAGGGAATTTTGGGAGTGAAAAACAGATGGATTATACGATAATCGGAAACTCGGTAAATGCAGCGAGCAGGTTAGAATCTGCAGCTAGCCATGGTGGTATTCTCATATCCAACCGCACCTGGTCACTTACAAACGAATACGTTGAAGGAGAGGAGATACGGTCTATTGTGGTAAAAGGTTTTCGTGACCCCTTGAGAGTGTATCGAGTGACAGGTCTAAAAAAAGATGGATAAACTATCGAATTGTACTGTCTTAGTAGTGGATGATACGGAAACAAATATCGATATCCTGGTTGAAACTCTTGGCAATGAATATGAACTGAGTGTTGCGATGGATGGTGAGAGTGCCTTGGAGACTGTTCATACCGAACTCCCAGACTTGATTTTACTGGACATTATGATGCCAGGTATTGATGGATATGAAGTTTGCCGTAGACTGAAAAATGATCCAGAGACAAGTGGAATTCCAATACTATTCCTAACAGCGATGAATGAGGTACAAAACAAAACCAAAGGCTTTGAATTAGGTGCGGTTGATTATATTACGAAGCCATTTGAGGTATTAGAAATCAAAGCGAGGGTAAAAACACATCTCTCCTTAACGATCGCTAAAAGAGAGCTCGCAAATCAGAATATCATTCTTGAGGAGAGGGTAAAGAGTAGGACTGAGGCTTTACGACAGAGTATAGCCGCAAGAGAAAAGATGGAAAGTGAACTCAGAATTGCTCATGATATTCAAATGGATATCATTCCAACAAACTTTCCTCCATTCCCAGAAAATCCTGAAATTGATATCCACGCAATACTGAGACCAGCGAAAGAGATTGGAGGGGACTTTTACGACTTCTTTTTTATCAGTTCAGATCGGTTATTACTGGTGGTTGGTGACGTTTCCGGGAAAGGAGTTCCCGCCGCACTCTTTATGTCAATGGTGATAACCTACATCAGATCAATTGCAAAGGTATTCGACACAACAGATTTAATACTGAATAGTGTGAACAGAGAAATTTCACGCAACAATGATTCATGCACTTTTGTTACGGTTTTTCTTGGTATTCTGAATATCAAGACAGGAGAGCTCTCTTTCACCAATGCGGGCCATAATCCGCCATTGAAAATTGGAAAAGGTGAAGATATCGTTTTGCTAAATGGGGCGCATTGTCCGGCCATCGGGATGGATGATGATTTCTCTTTTAGCAGGAAAACGATCATGCTACAATCCCTTGATATGATCTGTGTCTATTCTGACGGAGTGACGGAAGCCTTTGACGAACAGAGAGAGTTGTTTTCAGAAGAACGGCTCATTGAAGAGGTATCAAAGATCGGAGAGTGTTCCGCAAGCGCATTAGCAGAGCGAATAGTTCAAAAGGTTCGATCGTTTTCAGACGGTTTGCCTCAGAGTGACGATATTACAATTCTTAATGTAAGATATGTACCTTAGATGATAAAACTCTAAAATGGAAGCGATTTCGAAACGGCTTGTTTTAAAGAACGCAATTTCTGAGTTACGGGTATTGTCAAGTACCGTAGAGAAATTCTGTGAATCGAATGGATTTTCCGATAAGGTTTCTCAGGATATGCGTCTCGTACTTGAGGAGATCTTTTCCAATATCGTATTTTATGGTTTTCCCGATCAAGATGAGCACCAGATTTCCCTTACCATCTCCCTGAGGGATAATTCGCTGGTACTGGAAATTGAGGATGATGGGATACCTTTCAATCTTACGGAGTATGATACTCCAAATCCGGAAATACCATTTGAGGAGAGAGATTCGGGAGGTATGGGTATTCCTCTTGTCAAGGTGTTAGTTGACGAAATTGAATACTTCCGCAAACAGAAGAAAAATGTTCTTGTGCTGAGAAAGAAAAATATTCTTTTCTGATGGTTGAACGAAAATATTCATCAACAGGACCATGGTGGATGGGTAATTTTGGTGCCAGCAGATGAAACACATAATCATTGACTTGGAGGGGAAATATGTCACTTAAGGTTGCGACAAGGGAAAAATCAGTAGGGGTTTATGTTGTAACACCTGAAGGTTCGTTAGACACAAATACCTATTCTATTTTGGAGGAAAAAGTGGATGCACTTCTGGAGAGATCACCCCGTTCTATTGTGTTTGACTTAAAAAAGCTGGACTATATAAGTAGCATGGGAGTCCGAGTAGTTGCAAAGACAAAGAAATCTCTTATAAAGACGGGAGGTAAAGTGGTGCTTCTCAATCTTCAACCTCAAATTAGGAAAGTGTTTGAAATTATCAAAGCACTGCCTTCCGAACAAATCTTTTCAAGTGTTGAGGAGTTGGACCAGTATTTAGAAAACATGCAGAAATAATCTTTGGGCTTCTGTTTTTCATGGTTCATTGTATCATTTTAGAATTTGTATGTAACAGTTGTATGGTGCGAGAGAGGAGTGGTTCCGAAACGGTATTCATTTATTGAAATCAACTCTAGGATATGAAATATTCTAATGTCTCAACGTTTCTGCTTGGTATCTTGGTAGCCTTTGTTGTTGTCATAATTCTGCAAAAGCTGCGTTTTGTATTGGTACCATTCGTGATTGCGATACTGCTTTCAATAATATTCAGACCTATTGTTGTATTTCTCAAGGCGCGAAAATTTACTATGGTCATTTCACTTGTTATCGTCTTTCTCTCTCTCATTGTAGTAGCTTCACTACTCGCGCTCTTTCTCTCTTCCAGTACAGGGACCTTTATCGAAACTCTGCCAAAGTATGAGGCAAAGTTTGATGCAATAACAGCCAAGAGTATACATTGGTTGAATACCCTTACCCAAAGAATCGGTATACGGCTGGAAGATATAAGGATATCAGATGTCCTGAAACTGCCACTTGTAAAGGCCACAGTATCTTCAGGATTTGGAACATTTTTCAGTTTTGTGGGCAATACATTTCTAGTATTGCTCTTTATGCTCTTCATGCTTGCCGGAAGCGGAAAACTATCAGGAAAGGTGGAGAGGGCTTTTTCTTCCGACCATGCCCGGCGGATTACCACCGTAATACAGAATATTGACTCACAGTCGAGGCAATACCTGCTAACAAAGAGCCTGATCAGTGTCGGCACCGGTACTATGACTGCCATTACACTCTGGATCATAGGCGTTGATTTTCCCATCATCTGGGGATTTCTCACCTTTTTGCTGAATTTTATTCCTAACGTTGGATCGATTGTGGCCTCAATCTTACCCTTTATCCTCTCATTACTCCAATTTGATACGGTAGTAACACCGATTCTGGTCATACTGTTTCTTGGAACAATTCAAGTACTCATGGGTAGCATACTGGAACCCAAAATAATGGCCTTTAGACTTAATCTGAGTCCACTCGTTGTGCTAGTATCCCTCATTTTTTGGGGGTGGCTCTGGGGCTTCTGGGGAATGATCCTCGCCATACCAATGACTGCTACTACGAAGATCATATTTGAGAACATAGAGCCACTTCATCCTGTTGCGGTTTTGATGGGAGGTGACGTGAGTTCCAAATAGAACCATGGCAGTTCTGAATGACCGGTGAGTACTCATCTACTTAATTATTCTGGAATTATTATAGCAATGCAGTAGGTGGGTAGTTTTTGCTCAACCCTTTGAGAAATGTATGCAAAAAAATTTTTTAGTCGCATTATCCATCCTCTTATTTCAAGGTTGTTTGGGATTTGGTCCCATTGTAGGACCTGACTATTCTCCACCCGAATTGAGGATGCAGGATGCCTGGTATCAGAAAATAACAGAGGGGCTTACTGAAGGAAAGGCGAATCTACAAACCTGGTGGAAGGTGTTCAACGATCCGGTACTGAACCGATTAATCGATAGAGCAGACAGGGGTAATCTTGAACTGAAAGAGGCGTTTGCTCGAATAAAAGAGGCTCGTGCCCTCAAGAGGATTGCTAGAGGTGAACGAGTACCAGATTTTGATAGCATCGGTGATGCAGTGAGAGAACGTTCAGCCCACACACTATCGCCCTCTACCACACAGAGGGCAAGGACAGATGAGTTCTTTCAATTGGGAGGAGATGCCTCATGGGAGGTTGATTTCTGGGGGAGGATTACTCGTTTGATAGAATCGGCAGGTGCCAGCCTTGAGGCTTCGATTGAAAATTATCGTGATGTACTCGTTGTACTCAATGCTGAGGTAGCCACAAACTATATAGAGGTTCGTACTCTCCAGGATCGTATTCGTTTCATACAGGGAAATATCGAGACACAGCGCAAAACACTTCAGCTCACAAAGGATCGTTTCGATGTAGGATTAGCTCCGGACCTGGATGTTCAGCAGGCCAAATTGAACCTATCCAGAACGGAATCTTCTCTCCCCACTTTGCGAATGTTACTTGTTCAAGCGATTAATCGTCTGGGCGTTCTGCTCGGTGAACATCCAAGTTCGCTTCATGGTGAGTTAACACAAGTAGCTTCAATACCAAAACCTTCTGATCAGGTTACCGTTGGTTTACCGGTTGAGCTTCTGCGGCAGAGGCCTGATATCCGCCAAGCTGAACGTGAGCTTGCCGCACAAACAGCCTTGATCGGTGAGGCTACCGCAGACCTCTATCCAACTTTTTCACTATTAGGTACGTTTGCACTTGCGGCAACCGATGCCAGCAATGTTTTTGATTATAACAGGAGCAGGACGCACAGTTTAGGAACTTCATTTCGGTGGAATATTTTTGATGGATGGAGAGTTCGAAATCGGATAAGGGTTGAGGAGGCTCGAACCGAACAGGCGATGGCCCGCTATGAACAAACTATACTAACTGCCCTCGAAGATGTCGAAAATGCAATGGTATCATATCTTCAAGAGGATGTTCGCAGGAAAAAACTAAAACAGTCGGTTATAGCAGCAAGAGAATCCGTCGTACTTGTTACAATACTCTACAAAAACGGTCTTACAGACTTTGAAAATGTGCAAGTCTCAGAGCAGTCAAAGTTTGAGCAAGAAGACCAGCTTGCAGAGAGCGAAGGAAAGGTGATTCAGAACCTTATTAGTATTTATAGAGCTTTGGGAGGGGGATGGAATCCTGAACATGCGCAACATGCAAAAGCTAAATAGCTTGACAAGAATATATAAAAGAGATCATTTTGATGTAAGTGAGAGGTATTCTGAGCAACATGGTTCAATTATAAATATTTTCATATATTTTTGTTACTGGAGATCTAATTCTGTGAGAATGGTTCCGAGAACCATTATTATAATCTTCCTCATTATGGGTAGTTTCACGTTCATCAGTTGTAAGAAGAAGGAATCTACAGACACCGGGCCTAGTCAACGGCCTGTTACTGTCCTGGAACTACGTGAGATAAATCCCGTTAAGCCATTACAGTTGACAGGCTCCGTCAAGTCCTGGAAGGAACAGGATATCTCCTTCGAAGTGAGTGGGAGAGTAGAGTGGATTGTGGAGATGGGTACCAACCTTGAAGGACGATGGGAGGAGGATGGTGTGGTACATGTCCAGGGTGATGTCTTAGCCCGCATTGTTAAAAGACCTTATGAAATAAAATTGAAGGCTACGAAAGCAGAAAAAGATCGTGCTCAGGCCGAATATGTGAGAAAAAAACAGGCATGGGATAAGAGAGCAATTTCTGAAGTAGATTTCATTCGCGCTACTGCAGACCGCGATTTTAGAGAGGCACAATACGAACAGGCAGAGTACGATCTTGATAGGTGTACTCTCCATGCCCCTTTCCCAGGTGAGATTTCCGAAGTGTATGTGGAAGCCGGAGGCTATGTGCAGAGTGGTCAGGCAGTAGTACATCACGTTTTGATGGATCCTATCAAAATAGATATCTCTGTATCTGCAAAAAGAGCCGAAAACCTGAAAATCCACGATCAGGTACGCCTCTTCCTGCCGGGTGATGACAAACCTGCATTCGGAGGCGTGTACGAAAAGGCCACGGTTGCTGACCCTGAAACGAGAACCTTCCGAGTTTCCATCATTACTCGTAACCAACAGAATATTGGAGGTCTTTCATCGGATGACTCCCTCCTTACATACCCTCGTATTACTGATTACATACCTCTGCAGCAGATGAGAATAGGAGATAAGGATAGTCCGTTCTTCGTGGAGGAAAACCGGTCTCTTCGTAAAGAGGGTGAAAACTACTACGTCTGGGCAGCACCAAATAAGAAATGGGGTGATAGCATTGATCCAGAGAGACCTCTTATCACTCTTCGGAAATTCCTCGTAACACCTGGTGAACGACGTATGAACCTTCAGGGTCTCTACCTCATGCGTGAACTTGTTGACATAGGAGAACTTATTCCAGGAACCTTGATAACTATGGATGTTCCGGATAATTTTAAGGATGGTGACCAGGTTCTGGTTGCGAGAAGTCAATGGCGT
This sequence comes from Candidatus Scalinduaceae bacterium, assembly GCA_965222815.1. Taxonomy (GTDB): domain Bacteria; phylum Planctomycetota; class Brocadiia; order Brocadiales; family Scalinduaceae; genus SCAELEC01. The sequence continues at coordinate 1,031,456 of CBDCUS010000013.1, read as the reverse complement.
TTGCGACCCGGCCAGCTTATACCGGTCTATCTGGATGAGTCTCTACCCGAATATGGGCTTTACATCCCGATGAATTCTATTAAACCGATTGACGATAAAACAGGAGAGATCTTTTTAGCCGTAGATGGTAGAGTTAGGAAGATAAAGGTTAAGATACTTGATAACGTGGATGAGTTGTTTCGTTTGGAAGCATTTGATTCTGGAGAAGCCGGCCTGCTGAAGACAGGTGCCCAGGTTATTATCGATCACATCCATTTCCTTCAACACGAGGAACCCATCCGAGTCATCAAGATTGTGGAGCAGGAATCATGAGCCTCTCTGCATTTTCACTCAAATACAAAGCCATCATTATAACGTTAGTTGGTTTGCTAATGTTGTGGGGCATATTGAGTTACTTTACCATGTCTCGGCGTGAGGATCCCGAGTATACTGTTCGGGTGTGTCAGGTACTAACCAACTGGCCAGGTACGCCTGCCGAAGAGGTAGAAGAACTCATTACCTTTAAGCTGGAAGAGGAGATTAACACTCTCGACGGTATCCGCTGGGTGCGTTCCGAGACATCGATGGGGAGATCAGCTGTATACGTAGAGCTGGACAGGTCAACTCCTGGCGATGCTGTGGAACAGATGTGGGACAAAGTTCGATCTCGTGTTAATCGCGTTCCCATGCCAGAACCAAATATCAAACCCATCGTCATTGATGATTTTGGCGATACAAACATCATGCTTATGGCCCTCTACCAGGTGCCACTTCCCGGAGAGAAAGAGGTAAGAGATGAAAATCGCTATAGCCATCGTGAGTTAGATATATTCTCCGATCGGCTTAAAGATGAGATAAAACTCCTTACGGGCGTATCCAAGGTTGTGCGTACCGGAGTTCAAGAAGAAGCCATCTATATCGAATCTGATCTGGGGACGTGGACACAGCTGTCATTGACAACCAGCCAGCTGGAAGAGTTGATTTCCAGACGCAATGTTATTGCTCCAGGTGGTGAAATTGATATCGATATAGGACGCTTTACGGTAAAACCCAGTGGTGACATTGACGCAATGGATGAGCTTAATTCGATTGTTGTTGGTACTATTGGTGACGAAGTCTCCAGCGTTCCCGTCTATTTAAAAGATCTGAACATTAATATTGTTCGTGATTATAAAGATCCTCCGGAAGTGATTGTGCGCTACGGTGACCCGTCCATATCCGATACCTGTGTTATCGTAGCTTTCACAATGAAAAAAGGTGCAAACATTATCGACGTTTGCACAGAAGCAAAGGAGGTAGTTAATCGTTTAATCAACGAACAGAAAGTTTTTCCTCCGGATATCGCTGTATCGTACATCTCAGACCAATCAGAGACTGTTAGGCGCAAGATTGGAGAATTTTCCGGCAACGTAGTAGCTGCAGTTGTTATTGTTGTTGTGGTGGTATACCTGATGGTCGGATTCCGGTCAGCGGCCGTAATGGGGGCAAATATCCCCCTTGTTATAATTGGATCTATCGCCATCATTACAATATTTGGTGTACAGCTTGAACAGATTTCTCTGGCGGCAATGATCATTGCCCTTGGTATGCTTGTGGACAATGCAGTACAGATATGCGACCAGACACGGCGTCTTCAAATTGAAGGAATGTCAACATTTGATTCGGCATTACAAGGTGCCAACCAACTTTCATTTCCCATTCTAATCGCTACGGGTACTACAATCGCTGCCTTTTATCCTATGCTCATTGGTCTACAGGGAACATCTTACGAATATATCTACAGCCTGCCAGTGACCCTGACAGTTACGCTGGGTTTTAGCTACGTGCTGGCAATGACCTTTTGTGTTTTGCTGGCCTACTGGTTCATAAAGCCGCCCAAGGATCCCGATCAGTCGATGTCACCGGCAATACAGCTTGTCACTTTTTTAAGAAGGAAACTGCGTAAGAGATCTTCTGTGACGAAAAGGAGTTCAAGTAAGTCAGGTATCTTGACGAATCTATACCCGAAACTTTCTCGCTTCTGTATCAAGATCAGATTTCTTGTTGTTGCTATTTCTTTTGTTTTATTGGCTGGAGTGCTCATGCTTCCTGTAGGATCAGAGTTTTTTCCGCAGGATATGCGTGATCAGTTTGCGGTTGAGATCTGGCTACCGGAAGGCGCTACCATTTATCAGACCGATGAAGTTACCAGGAGAGTGGAAGAGATAATCCGAAAACTGAGTCCCTATACAGATGAAAAAGGAAATCTCGGACAGCGTCTTCGTTGCATGGGATCTGTTGTTGGTAGGGGATGTGATCGCTGGTATCTGGGCAGGAATCCAGAGTCGGCGAGACCTAACTACGCAGAGATTGTCGTTAAGACCACCAGTGGGAGGGTGACTTCCGACTATGCGAAAGAGATCCGAAGAGTAGCCAGGGAGGGGAAGCCAGTTCTCAGTCTAGAACCTGTAGCGGGTGCCCGTATCATTCCTCGCGAGTTAGTTATGGGGCCTTCAGTTGATGCGCCCATAGGGATGAGGATCTTCGGACCAAGGTTGGGTGTTGGATTTGCTGACCTGAACGTTATGCGGGAAGAGGCAGAAAAACTAAAAGAGATCCTCCGTAGGCAACCGGGTACCTGGGACATATATGATACGTGGGGTTCTTCTGCATACCAGCTGCACATAGATGTCGATGAGGACAAGGCAAACCTTGCAGGCATAACAAACCTGGGGCTTGCGCAAACGCTCAATGCCTATTTTACTGGACATTATATTACTACCTTCAGAGAGGGTGATCATCTTGTCCCCGTTTACTTTCGCCTGCCACATGAGCAGAGAGGCTCATTAGAGGAACTTCGTTCTGCCTATGTAGAGGGTAAGTACGGCAAGGTACCCTTAGACTCCGTTGCAGACGTTCGTCCTCGCTGGCAACCGGCAAGGATTGATAGGCGTTTCCTTCAACGGGTAATTGAGGTACGAGCCCGTGTTGAACCGGGACATCGTGCCAACGACATCGTCAAGTCGATGATGGAAGGAGAAGAGTTCAAGGAGTGGGAGGAGAGCATTCCTCCCGGTTACTGGTGGGAAGTTGGGGGAGAGATGTTTGAGTCGAATCAGGCTAAAGGAGAACTCGGTCTCTCCTTGGGTATCTCAATTCTCATGATAATTTTGCTGCTGATTATTCAGTACAACGGTTTTGTGAAACCCGTTATTATACTTACAACACTGCCCCTTGCACTCATAGGAGCGTTTTTTGGTTTGTATATTACGGGAAACCCACTTGGCTTTATGCCTCAACTTGGCCTTCTTGCCCTCTTTGGAATAGTCGTTAATACTGCCATTATCTTTATTGAATTTGCTGATATCCTTATTAAAGAAAAGATTGTGACATGCGATGGAAGCGGTCCGGTTATGGGGTTAAGTATTCAGGAGTTTCGTGAGTGTCTCGTGAAGGCAGGTCAAATCCGTCTTCTCCCCATAGCTATGACAACACTCACAACAATTGGGGGCCTTCTGCCTCTAGCGTTAGCAGGGGGGCCGTTGTGGGAGGGGATGGCGTGGTTAATGATATTTGGTTTAATGGTCGCAACACTATTAACTCTTTTAATCGTCCCCTCACTTTATGCCATATTTGTCGAAAATTTTAAGATTGCTCCGGTTCCAAAGTCTGTTCAAAAGAGTGAGTACAATTCCACCTGACCATTGAGTACAAATGAGGTTTGGCATAACTCCTTGATATTTACAAAGGTCTTAAATGTTTGTTTCCAAGAGAGAGCTCCTATCCGAATCAGCTTATCCCAAAAGCCAAAACATGGATGCGCATCATTTGGTTGCCTTCTCTTTTAAATTCCCAGGTATTTTTCGGAAAGAGTTATAATTTCCTGTTGATAGTTCTTATATGCAGGGGCATCTATAGGGCTGTAGTTGAAGTTCTTGTACAATCCGGTGATCTTTGTGAAAAAATCTCGACACTCATCTTTGTCTTTGAACGTATAATCCTGGGTTATGAGTTTCTTCATAAGGGTGAAACTTTCCTGCTGACGTTCGCTCGAAACTGTTACATCCACTTCATCAAATGCATCCTGTTGCAAGAACACCATATCAACAAGAGTCGATTTTTGCCAATCTATGTAATCCTCGATAGTGATTCCTTCTTCACCTGTGACCTGCATCATCTGGTAGATTGACTCTCCACGATTAAGTGTTTCGTGCATCATTTTTACTTCATCTACCCAATCAACATTAATATTCTTGTCAAACCATGGCTTTAGTTGATCAAGATAACGTGACCACGAAATCAAAGGGTCAATAGCGGGATAGAAACGTTTATATGCACGGGCAGATGAGAGGCCGAGAAATGTTTTTACCGTTCCCAATGTTGCCTGTGTAACAGGCTCTTCAAAGTTACCGCCTGCGGGCGAAACGGTTCCAATCATGGTGAGACTTCCTTCTGTATTGTCCGAGGTCTTGATTACACCCGCACGTTCATAAATGTTTTTTATAGAAGAATCGAGATATGCCGGAAATGCCTCTTCTCCGGGGATTTCTTCCATACGTCCTGATGTCTCGCGCATCGCCTGCGCCCAACGCGAAGTTGAGTCTGCAATCAAGAGTACCTGATAGCCCATCTGTCGGTAGTATTCCCCAAGTGTAACACCGGTATAGATAGATGACTCACGTGCAGCCACCGGCATCGATGACGTGTTACAAATGATAATAGTTCTATCCATCAGTACACCGCCGGTCAACGGATCAGGTGTATTCGGAAACTCAGTTATCGTTTCGACAACCTCTCCTGCCCGTTCACCGCATGCCACTATTATTACTATGTCTATATGAGAGTAACGGGATATTAAATTCTGTAATACAGTTTTACCGGCGCCGAAAGGACCGGGTATGCATGCAGTTCCTCCCCTGGCAATAGGAAAAAAAGTGTCAATAATGCGTGTAGTGGTCGTGAGGGGTTCATACGGATACTCCCTTTTTGCGACGCGGTTCTTATACATTTTTTCCGGAACAGGTTTCCTTACCGGCCACCGTTGTGAAAGGGTAAGTTCACGCTCATCCCCTTTGGATGTCTTAATGCGAGCTATGGGCTCCTCTATAGTATAGTTTCCCTCCTCGATATGGGTAACCTCGACGACACCCGCTAAATCAAATGGAACCATGATCTTATGATTGAATCTACCCTCGGGTACAGATCCTATAGCCTGACCTGCATTGAGCTTATCACCAAGAGAAACTGAAGGAGTAAATAACCACTTCTTTCTCTGGTCCAGAGGAAAGAGATCCACTCCGCGTGGAAGAAAGAAACCATGTTTGCTTGCAAGAACTTCCAGGGGTTTTTGCAGTCCGTCAAATACCTGGCTTAGGAGACCCGGTCCGAGTGTTACGGAAAGCATTTCACCGCTCATCTCCACTTTGTCACCTACACGCACACCATCAGTTTCCTCAAACACCTGCATGTCAGCTATGGCTCCCTGTATACGCAGGACTTCAGCCATCAACCGCTCATCTCCGACACAGATAAAGCCGACTTCGTTTTTTCGAATATGGATATCGGTTGCCTCTATTGTAACAAGACTCTCTCTTACGGTTACTACTCGGGCTTCACCGCGTACCTTGTGTTCAGATTCCTTGGTCATTTATTGCCTCCAACACTAATGTATCAAATCGTATCTTTGCTGCCTCTACATTATAAGAAAGCCATCTCTGCATTAAATCCCACTTAAAAAGATAGGAAAATATGACATCAATTCCGAAATAATTTTGTTCTGCTAGACGGTCAATACCTTCCCAGACCTGGTTCATCTGAAGACGTTCAAGTTCAAGTGCATTTCCGTTTTCAAGATATTCGCGAACCTGTGGGATCCATGGGTAGAGAGGCGCAAGTTTCAGGTTTTGATCATCCCAATGTTTTTCTATATGCTGAACCCACCGTCCCATTCCCCAAAGCTCTCCTGACTTGGGAGCAGGTAGATCGCGATAACGTCGTCTGAGGGCAACAACTATCGTACGTATGTCAATACGAAGATTGATCATCTCCTTGATTACGGGATTATCGATAGATTCAGTAAGTCGATTATATACAGCGAGCATCTCCCTATCAGAACGCTCGATTGGTTGGCGATACCATATAATAAGTGATGCAACTTCATCAACCAGTTTTACGTCTTCCTGCCAAAGCATGGTAAGTCTCTCTTTCAGGCGCTCCATATTAATCGGAAGCCTCTCTGCCTGATCAAATCTCTTAAGAGCTGGAAGACTTGTTATCAATGTGTAATAGTTGCGTTGAAACATATATCTTATTAAGTTAACCTGGTCTCCTGTTACTTAACGCCTGTAAGAATTGCCCTATATCTTGGCAATAGGTACTTTAGTAATATCTCGGAGATTGCATTGTCACTCAGATCTATCTCTAAATCTTCACCCTTCATGCGGATAAAGATACCAGCCTTGTTGGTCTCCGATTGTTTAATCTCTATTCCTTTGCGTAACACGGTTCCTGATATCTCCAATACCAGAGGGTCTAACTTCTCTTTGGATACAAGCAGGTCCAGCCCCTTCTCTTCTGTTATACCGGAACAGCTACTACCAGCTATTTTCAGAATGAGCTGTTTCAATAACTCCTTGTCTTCGAGTTCTCTCGAAACTAGGTGTTTAACGTGATCTGCAAAATGCACCTTAAGTTTTGATTCAAGCATAAGTTCAGTATCACGAATAGCAATTTTCAGAGATTCAATTGCAGCACTCTTCTCAACTTCTATCTCTGCGCGTGTAGATTCCAAAAGCTCTTGTGCCTCAGAACGTGCCTGTGCAACAATGTTAAGAGCCTTCTCCTGTGCCTCTTTTATCATGCGCTGAGCTTCGTCTTGGCCAGCCTTTACTCCATTATCCTTCAGTCGTGTGATCAGTTCCTGCACACCAGTGGTAATCTTTTTTTCGTTTACCATGTCATTGTCCTCCTCCAGGGAGTCCTCCTGCCAGGACTAATGCAAACACAAATGCAAAAACTGCAAAGCCCTCCACTACGGCTGCTGGTGCCAACGATAATCCAAATACCTCCGGCTTACTCTTAGAGACATTGATAGACGATGCGCAACAATAGCCCTGGTAAATGCCACTAGCCATCAGTGCCAGACCACAGAGGAAGCCGATACCAAAAATCCCCGGTGCATTTTCTTGTGACAGGCTACGGCTCAAAGTAAGTGTTACCACTATGCCATAAATTGTTTGAGATGAAGCCATAGCAGAAACACCAACAAAGCGTCCATACCCGCCCTCTGTTTCCAGCATCGCCCCGGCTGCTGCCTGACCGGCACGCGCACACCCGATTATGCTTCCTACTGCGCCGAGGGCCAATGGTGAAAAAACGCCAAACCAGCCTAATGTAAATATGAAATTGTTGTCCACTATGTCTGCTCCTTCCTTTCAAAAGCCACAAATGGATATCCCTCTTCCGGCATACTCCAGTTAAAAAATTCCATAAAGTTGAGACGTAATCCATGAATGATACCACTAGCAAACGCGAGCAATAAATTTAGGCTATGCCCGAGTATAATTATCAGTATTGAAAACAGGAAACCCACACCTGGTATGGATGTTCCTACCTGCTTTGCCAAATCATTAAACGTTACCGCTAGTGATGCACTGGCGAGACCCAATGCGAATAGGCGTAGATAACTCAACGTGTCGCCAAAGGCACCGGTAAGACGCGCCAGGTTTTTTAACCCCGTGAGCAGTCGTTTCCATACCGGTCCCTTAACACGGGAAAAGCAAAGGATGCAGATCCCACCGGCCATCATGGTTATATAACCTGCCCTACTCAGTTGCAGAGAACTCTCTGTTACTGAGGCACCTGTCCAGATGAGTGCTGCACCGGCAAACATACATATCCAACCAATATGAGAAAGCATCTCCATAGACCAACGCCAGAGCCAGGCACTCATGGCATTTGCTACGATAAGGTGGAAAATGCCGATAAAGATCGAAATCTTCATCATGACACCAAAATCCTGCATATCGATAATATTAAGTTGTGCAAGGAGTGAACCGGATGGTGGTGATATACCAAAGTAACTGCCAACTAAAATACCATAGATAACGGTTGTGGAAAGGAGCATTAATCCCAGGATACGGAGACGGCTTCCCGAGAGAGATTTTCCCATGCGCCTCCACAACAAGCCTAATCCAATTCCGAGTACAAATCCGTATGCGGCATCCGATATAATCATAGCAAAAAAGAGAGAAAAAGAGAAAAGAACGATATTCGACGGATCCCACAGCCAATAGCCGGGTGTCGTATAAAATGTTACAAGGTCCTGTCCGCTTGCAAGTGACGGTTTGTTTTGAAGTAATGTTGGTGGGTTATCATCCTTTTCAGCTCCTTCGATCTCAAGAGCCATTCCCTCTGTTAGCACATACTTTTGAATCTGGACAATTTCACTCTCTGGAATCCAGGCTTGTATGGCAAAGAGGGGAGCTCTGTCTATTGTCTGTCCGCCTGCTCGTATTCTTTCTGCTCTATCTTCCAGGCTATAGATGTTTTGGGTAAACAGATAGATGTATTTAGTGAGGTTTACCCGTCTTGTCTGCAATGTTTCCAGATTTTGTTCTGTCTCAAGCAGTTGCTTTTCCAGATCGGTGAGGGACACATTTCCGGTATGTGTGCGTACGACCGGCATTCCTTCTGGTTCGTTTTCTGAGATTACGACAACATACGAGATACGATTGTTCCGTGATATCAGTTCCCACACGATGTTGGTAGATTCAACTTCCGGCATTAACCGATGAGGCACTTCATAAAACCAGAGCTTGAGATTTCCCATATCCTCAAGAGGGGGGAAAGTGAAATCTCCCCAGGGTCTTAAGCCTTTGATGCGGCCACGCAGAAAATCACGATCATCTTCAAGCTTTTCTATCTCTTGTTTAATTTTCAGCACTTCATGTTCCACAACTGCCGCATCAAATATGACTGAATTTTCTATCTGCTGTTGACGTTGTGGACAGCTCGTTAAAAACTTTAACGCATCACGTGATTCAGACGTTGGTCCAACATTATGCAGAGGGTCTTCCTTAATATCCAGGGGGATAAGATGTAGGCATCCCATCTCCTGAAAATCGCACAAGACCTTCTCCTTGATCTCTGTGTGGCCATAAGCCGTTACTCTTTTTAATGTAACGATACTCATACTCTTTCACTCTCTTCAACCATCGTTTTCCGTTGTTTCTGATGCATGGACTTTGCGATCTTTGATCTTACAATTGCTGAACGTTCAGCATCTCCCAGAAATATCCGAATCCTCTGAATATTCTTTTTGGCTGTTGGTATTAGGATCTTTTCAAAGAGGTTTACCCTCTGTGTGATGCGTCGAACTGCAAGCTCTAGCTTTGCCACCCGCTCTTCAGATATTTTTACAACAAGGCGTTTTGTTATCATCTCCTTGAGACGGTCTACAAACAGATCTACCCAGTGCGGTTTGGCCAACATCGAGTAATCTAATACATCAAAGTCAATGTTTCCTAAACAGGGTAGTCTTAGACCCACGACATTTTCTTCCTCGACCTGAACATTCTTTAATTTGACTAAATGTGCTAAAATAATCTGCTGGTAGGCAAGCATTGGAAGTTGCTCGGCAATGGTTTCTCTCAATTGTTCGACTTCGGTTTTCTCTTTCAGTAACTGATCCTGGGCTTTCCGTAGCACAGAGGTAAGTTGCATTCTCTTAAGTTCTAGTGACGGTAATACCTTCATAAAAAGTTTGAGCTGATCGTTCTCTTTTTTGAGTTGGCTTTTATTTAACGCAAGATTGGCCATGGTTTACTTTGTTGGGCATTCGTTTTTACGAAGATGGAGCACTCGCCTTCTGCTTTGGGAAATAGTTATCAACGAGGGCCTGTTTCATAAGAAGTTCCTGCGGATCAAAACACTCAGCCAGAATAGCCCAACATTTATCCAGTGCTTCGGTAATTGGCATAGATACTTGTATATCCATGAAGTGCTTTCTAAAAAGAGTTCCGAATGTTAACAGCTTCTGATCAAACGGAGATAATTCAAACGCCATTGACTGTTTTTTTTCCGCTTCAACAGCGCCTGAATAGAAGCGAATCATAGTATTCATAATCTGAGAATGGTCTTCCCTTGTGACTTTACCAATTACGTGTTGTTTGAGTCGTGACAGCGATCCAAATGGATCGATCATCTTGTTGTGAAGATAGAATTGGCCTTCAGTGATATAACCTGTATTATCAGGTACTGGATGAGTCACGTCATTACCCGGCATTGTGGTGACTGAGAGTATTGTTACAGATCCCGCCCCTTTAAAATCACACGCCTTTTCATAGCGACGAGCTAATTGTGTATAGAGATCTCCCATATAACCGCGAGTAGCCGGTACCCGTTCTAATGAAATTCCGATCTCCTTCATGGCATCGGCATAAGCCGTCATATCTGTCATAAGTACGAGAACTCGTTTGTGTTCTTCGACGGCAAATTTTTCTGCTACTGCCAGTGCCATATCGGGTACCAGTAGGCGTTCAACAATTGGGTCTGAGGCCTGATTTACGAACATAACGGTTCGATGAAATACGCCATGATCTTCAAACTGTGTGCGAAAGTAGTGATAATCATCGAAGATTAATCCTAAACCCGCAAATACCACAACATCCGCATCTGCCTGAAAACCAATCCGTGCCAGCAATTCGTTGTACGGTTCACCTGCAACTGAAAAAATGGGGATTTTCTGGCTTTCAACAAGTGAGTTGAATATGTCAATCATGGGGACATGTGTGTGAATCATCTTATTGGCGAGTACACGCTTCATTGGATTGACGGTAGGTCCACCGGTGTTGATCTTCGGATCAGTTGATATGTCTGGACCGTCATCGATAATTTCTCCCGACCCACCGAATATACGCCCCAGAATATTGTTAGAATATGTTACATTTAAGGGGTAACCGAGGAACCGAACACTGGCTCCGGTGGAAAGACCCTTTCCACCAGCAAAGACCTGCAGACTCACTATATTATGGTCCAGTTCGACCACTTTTGCTATAGAGGTTTCTCCACCCACATTTTCGACGATTGCGATATCGCCAAAAGCAACATCAGTTGCTTTAACCCGTATCGTATCACCTACAATTTCCAGGATACGTGTATGACGAATAAGTTCCTGTATCATACGATAAATTCCTTAAGCTGTAATGAAACCGTTCAGACTTTCATACTTTATAAAAATACAGCATGTTAGCAACATTTTCCACCGTTTTGTCAATCCAATAGGGAAATGTCCGGTTACTAACGAAATAACAATATTCTATTTTTCCTTCAAATATGTTACCTTGAATTGATATACTTTTTTTATTATTTCCTTACGACAGCAAAAACATAGGTCAGGTGAATCTGAGAAGTACAATTGGTAACTCTTCATTTCCAAAGTTCTCCACAATTTCTCTATTGTGGCAAATCAGGACTATTTTGTGTAACGGGCTTTAAATTCAGCCTGACGTGCCTTGCGCCTTTCCATCTCTTCCGGGTCCATTTTATTCAAGTGCCATTTGTGATTCTTGCTGTTCATGATCTCATTTAACCGCTCTTCGGTCACTTTTGCTGCCTCGACTTTTTTCATATCGTCTGAATTCTTTCCATTCTCTATCAACTCTTTCAGTTCGGGGATAAAATGAGAATAGAAGTTTTTGGCAAGATCATAGGTACCATGCCAATGAGTCCAATCTGGTCCGCTCATTGCCGCCGCATGTCTTGCCCGCCTCCCTTCGTGGTGCCAGAGTTCAAACCAGGTAAAATCAATCTTATTTGAGAATTTGGCGGGTTCTCTCAGTGGTGCGGATATTGCCATGAGCTCTTTACCCGGACTTGCAAATTTCTCATGGTATAGATCGATCAGTGCGTCGTATTGTCTATAGAATCCGCTCACAAAAGGTTGGTTGTGACAGTTGCGGCAGACATCCTGCATATTGTTTCTTCTGGTCTGCCAGTTCACGCTAGCACCAGGAAGTCCCATTTTTTTATCAGAGACTTCAGGGCGTACGGAGATTATCGGTCTATTGTTCCAGGAGATCCGCATTCCTATATCATGATTTACCGGTTGGTTTGCAGTTGCTGACATGTGACAGGTTGCGCATGTTGGTGCGGCGTTGTAGTCTTCTCCGAGTATCCATTTAGGATTGTCAAGATTCATTTTCTCTATATTTGCATAGAATGCAATACCATGCTTTGATTCTTCATAAATCTCCATCTGGGGGTGGTCAGGTCCCATGTGACATTTACCGCAGTTCTCAGGATGCCTTGCCTGCTTTACTGAGAAAATATGTCGTGAATGGCAGGCTGAACAGGAACCTTTAGTGCCATCGGGATTGATCCGTCCGATACCCGTGTTGGGCCATGTTGCAGGGTCAAGCTTGCCGTTGGGGAGGACCTTTACGATACTGCCGTGACATTGCCAGCATCCGTTTACGGCGGCAGCGGATACTCCGTCAGGAAACCCTTCGGTGATAAATCCATTATTCCCTTCCACGACTTCTGCAAGTACATTGTCAAGAGAACCCATGATGTTACCCGCATAAGCGTGATGAGATTCAGAAAACTCCTTTACTTCTCGTGCATGGCATTTACCACAGTCACGTGGACTGACAATAACGGAGATTAGTTTTCCTTTGTAGGTCGTACCATCTTCCAATTTCACATTATGCAGGAATGCGTCTGCATCACCATCCTCTGCAGCGTGGCATTCATAACACCCGATATTTGCACCATAGTGTTTGCTGGCACCCCACTGCTGGTAAAGGGTCTTCGTCTCTTTTTTGTGGCACTTGATGCACTCTGCGGACTCTGGAGTTATACCCCCTGGTGAAAATGCAGCTGTAACCGGGGTTGACATAAACAAGAGTGCTCCTACCAAAAAAACAAACAAGAGATAGTGAATTTGTTTCATAATGTAAGTCCTCCCTTAATCATAAAAATTATAGTTAGTGTTCCTTGTAGATTTTTGTGAGAGTTATTTCTCTCTTTTATTCTCCAATAATCCATTCCAAAGGAATGGTTAAATCCGTATTCCGAAATCCAAAAGTGGTTCTATAGATGTTAACTCAGTGGTTGACCCAAAACTACCCGTCTTCCCTTGTATGGAACACACCTGCCGTAATAGGTATAGCAAGCCGTAACATCCAGCTGAAGAGAAGAATGCCAACTGCCCAAATTCCTACACAAACCATCGTCTCATTAAAGGTCGGTGTATACTCTACAATTTCTCCCAAAGGTGTCGGTAAGAAGCCGGGGATGATCAGACCTGGACCTTTCTCGATCCAGATCCCTACCGTTGCTAGGATACATGCAACATTTAACCAGGCGTATCTGTCCGGGTTTTTAGAAAACCTACTCAGGAGGATTGTTACGGCAGCGACTTCCATGGCAATTGCTGACCAGATCCACGGTACAAGTGCATAATGCCCGTGAAGCCCGAAAAATAGATACCGTGCACTTGCATTGTGCAGTGATTGGCTGTAAAACTCTTTGAATATTTCACATCCAAAGAGAAAGAGACTGATCAGTAGTGATATTGTCACAATTTGTCTGAGAAGGTGAAAAACACGGTCTCCGATATAATATCCTGTAATACTGCGAATAATCTGAAAAGCGATGATCATAAATGCTGGTCCAGCAGTAAAGGCAGATGCAATAAAGCGCGGTGCCACGATTGCAGAATTCCAGAAAGGACGACCTGCAATCCCTACGTAAAGAAATGCGGTGACCGTATGAATCGAAATAGCCCAGATAATGGATACGATAACAAAAGGCATGTAGAGCCATTTATTTGGTTTCTTTCCAAGGTATTTCATATAGAGAAGGTATCCGCAGATATGCGCATTAATGGCAAGATACCCCGTAAGTGCAACAACATCCCAACTGAGCATAGATATGGGAAAATTGAAGCGTCCGATCACGGGAAAAAGATGCCAGAAGCGCCCCGGACGACCCAGGTCCACAGTAACAAAAAGCATGCACATGATCATTACGGCGACCGAAAACAGTTCACCAAAGATGACGATATTGCGCATCTCTTCCTCTTTGTAGAGATAGGCGGGTATAACAAGCATGACTGCTGCCGCAGCCATTCCAACAAGAAAAGTAAAATTTGCGATATAGACTCCCCAGGAAACGTGATCCGTCATCCCGGTGGTTATAAATCCATCAACAAACTGATTACAATAGGCCCAGAGTCCAAACAGAGAAAGGATGGTCAAAAAAATCATCCAGGAATAGAAAAAAACGTTCCCTCTAAAACTGAGCCTTACGGCTCGATACAGAAACAGTCTGTACCGAGAGAGAGATCCAGGGATCATCTCTTTATAAACTTCACTATTTTCACCTTTTTCCATCTTTTACCTCCGGACCAATACTCTATCGAAACAACAGTGAACAATTGTGCTTCAAACTGGACGAAACGAGGAATGTGAAATTTGTGTTCACACATTGTCTATTTTTACTTAAATGGAAAGCCAATGGTTTTCGTCCAACCATTATTAATCAAACCAATAATAAAATTTGGGTCGAGTTCCCACTTCCTCTTTAAATACATAGACTCTTTTTTTCCGTAATATGTGCCTGATAACACTATCCGGATCCAAGAGATTGCCAAATTGCCTTGCTCCAGCAGGACATGCTTCAGCACATTTGGGAAGGAGCCCATTGCGCGTCCTTCCCAGACAAAAGGTACACTTCTCCATAGTCCCTTTGGGACGAATTCGATTTCCAAGGTATGCCATGTCGGGATTAATTTGCTCCTTGGGGATCTTTGGTTCTGCAAAATTAAAGCGGCGTGCCCAATAGGGGCACGCCGCTTCACAATAACGGCAGCCGATACACCAGTCATAATCAATGACGACAATTCCATCGTCATCTTTCCACGTTGCCCCCACCGGACAGGCCTTAACACATGTTGGGTTCTCACACTGTTGACACTGGACCGGCATATAATATTTCCCCTCGGTGGGTACGGTATCCGGATCATAGTAGTGATTTGATTTTTCAACATCAAAGGTACCTTCCGGCATCTCCAGTACTCTAATATATTGGATTTCAGGTTCTCTTGATTGGTTATTTTCCTCAACACAGGCGTGCACACAGCGTCGACATCCCACACAACGACTGATATTTAACGCATATGCGAATTGGACTTCAGGTATCGGTTTTGGGTCTTTTACGCGAGCCTCTATTCCGTGACGCTCCTTTACCTCAGTTTCAATGCGTTTGAGAATTCTTTCCATTCTTTCCGGGGTGAGACGTTCATAATGCTGCTGAAAGAATTCTTCCAGCGATGTATCGTTTTTGAATTTGCGAAGAGGAAGCATTGCTGCGCCGGTACCTCCAATTAAAAGAGAACCTAAAGCGCCCGCTTTCAAAAAACTTCTCCTGCTTAAGGGCTTATACATCTCCTTTTTGGCTGCGGCACTCTTTCCGGTAGCTTTATCAGACATCAATGGGTCTCCTTTTCTATTGCTCTACCCGGCACGGCAGGACCTGACATGGGGACAAGTCTTGGGAATTTGGGATCATGGGGGTTATGACACTCTGTGCAGACGAGTGAACGCCACCCATCATCTCTTCTATTCCATGAACCGCTGGTTCGACCGTGAGCACCAACTTTCCAGTCTCCATAAACTATTCCATGACATTTTGCGCAAAGCACTTCCGGTTGGTCTGAGTGTATCTCTTTCCCATCGCTTGTGACATAGGCATTCCGATTGGTTTTGTGATGGCAGTTCAGGCAGTTGTCGTTGCTACCGTGATTGAGTTTTAAGTCTACGTGTTCGGCAACACGTAATTTATTCACTCCAACGGTACC
Source organism: Candidatus Scalinduaceae bacterium (assembly GCA_965222815.1). GTDB lineage: Bacteria > Planctomycetota > Brocadiia > Brocadiales > Scalinduaceae > SCAELEC01. The sequence continues at coordinate 1,015,636 of CBDCUS010000013.1, read as the reverse complement.
AAATATTCGATGGCATTCATTACAGGAGTAGTCGAAAAGAGTTCCACGGCGCAACTTCAGTTGACGAAGGTAACCCTGCACCGGAGTGTAATCAACAATGCCTTCATGTAACTCGATCTTGCTTTTTTGGAGATCGGCAAAGGATATGGAAGCGAGAAAAAATAATAAGTAGAAAGAGGTAAACAGAAAAGAGATTCTGTATGGGAAATTCCTCTTAGTTTGGCACAGAAACAGATAGCGCATAGATGTACTGATTGTGCAATGTCTGAAAAAACGTATAACTTAATAAGGGAGATTAAGATTTGTATTTTCTAATTATTATATTAGACCAATTATCGTTAAAATTCAAGGGTTTTCTCGTTGGTTTGTCAAAAACTGTTTACTTCTTTGTCAATACATCGTGTTTACAAAACTTGAATCGTATTCCTTCCCTTTTACAGATATCTGCTACCGATGAAAGTATTGATTTCTGATATTTCCCAGGTAATCTCCAAGAACCTCCTTGAACGGTTCTTTTTCTGTCGGGAAAAGATTCGCGGAAGAGTTCTCCAAACAAATGTTTGGCTTTTTCTGCCTTGTTTGAGATTGGTATTTTGAGCGGTTTACAAATGATGGTTTTCATACCGGTTTCCTTTGCAAACCGAACCAATTGGATAAGGTCGTCATGAGATTGTGCTTCAGGGAGCGAATAATCACGTAATGGTTTGTGACCTCTCACTTCACTCTTTAATCCATATGATGGAAAAAGAGGATCTATTCGCATTTCAACCTCAATGTTGTGTTCTATTAAAAATTGTATTGATTGTAAACGGCTCCTAATAGTTGGTGCTTCCGGTTCATAAAAGTGTCTCACTTCATCACGCCAAAATGCGCATGTAACCTGCACAACGAGAGGTTTCATTGAGTGCATGCTGAGCAGTGACACATACTCTTTTTGGCAAAGTATCTTTGGGTTCTTTGTTAAAAGTATTACCGAACTAAAGAGGTTTCTAAACTCGGATATCTTATTAAGTGCAAACAGGGTATTTCTGTACTTTGTCTCGAGGACTTCTTGGCAAATATCTGTTGAATTACTCAGATGGAGCGGTGCGATAGGGACGGAGAATTTTCTACAGTCAAGGATATCTTTTACCAGTTTTTTCCTGAAGTCAGATTTTACGTGAGGAGAGTGCCATACTGATTCTTGGGAATAGCCGTTTACATAACAGTATTTACAAGCGTGTTCACATCCAACGTATACGTTTAGGCAGAAACGCAGTCCATCGGGAAACCTTTTTGTCCTATCGGCAAGGGGATCATAGAGATTAATTAAGCGACTTTTTAATGACGGGGGTAATTTTTTTGGTCTTTGTGAGAAAAGATATCGATAGATGGCCCTCTTATCTTCATCTTTATAGTCCCCTCTCTGGAAAATGGGCACAAACTTTCTCGCTACGTTTTGTATAAGATAATCACAATCAGAATCTTTGTTTGAATCAAAATTGAGCATGCTCTTCAGTCCTCTTACAACTGTTTTGAGGAAAAGTGTATTGTTAATCATACTGATTCTATTATTACGAACCAGATAGAGTGCTTTATGTAAGGCAAAAAGCTTGAGTCTATTTTTTTCTCTATAATCTTGAAATACTCTGATATTAATTGTATCAGTATTGATTCATTAGAGGGAAAGAAATAATTGATCCAAACCTCTGGAGTGCGGTTCGTTCCGGGGTGAGTGTTATCTCTTCTCCTTATTAGCGAGTGTTTAAATTCCTCATAACGATGTGATCTGTGAGAGGCGAGCGGGTAACTGGTTATGCTACTTTAATTCATAATATCTTTTTTATTACTGGATTTACTTTTAATCGTATAGATTTTTTACAATTCTGGAAAAAGTAAAAGAATCTATCTTATATAGCAAGACCCACAGCAGCTGAGAACTTTATTTTCTATATGTCCCCAAAGAACTTCTCCAGTATTTCTTTGATTAACAATATCATTAAGATGTTTTATTAAGGCTGAACTTCGTTCATCGGTAAATGTTCCTTGAAATGGTATTCTATACATCTCTTTTTCATTAACAGAAACTAAAAGTTTACCATTATCGACAAAATTTCCACTATCCTTTCTGTCTTTTTCTAGACAAATATATGCCAGATTAACAATTTTATTCAGTCTATCTTTGTATTGTATAATAGGTAATCTTATATCTTTATCACTTGTTATTGTTCTTTTCATGATTCCTTTCATATTTTTTAGATTTTTAAAAAACTAAATATTGGTTGCATTAATAATCGCTCAATTTTATCCCGGATTTTATCTGAAAACCATAATAAGATGAGTATCATTTGCTACTTGTTAGGCAACTCCGGAGGGTTTGTAAGGTAAAACCACTCCAGAGTTTTTGCTGGAATAAGCCCTTTTCTTAAGCTATTAACCTCTCTATTTCCCAGAATCTTTCTGTACAAAAGCATTGCATTTGCTACAGATTAACTTCCGCTCTTTTAGCTCTTCGAACGTGTCAGGATCTTGATTTAGAATGGTCTCATCATCCCCCTTGATGAGGATTTCACGTTTTTTTAATGCCGCTGTCGCTCTATGAGGGCACTCTTCTGTAGCAAATCTTTCACATTCAAAATACTCTTGTATCGGTTTATTCATGATCGTGATATTAACTTCGTTCATATTTTTTTGTATCTTTAGCTGTCATGCAGCTCTAGAAAAATTGCACGATATGAAACATAGATGGTTACTTTCAATTAAAGGTAGCAGTATGATTCATGACAAATATGTTAAGGATAGTGTTTGCGGTCCTTACTTCACGGTTAAAAAAACAGTTCTATTTCCCGTAATTCGTGTCCATCAATCACTTTGTTGAGTAGAAAATCACAATACTCTCCAATGATACCGCAAAGGATCCACTCCCCATATTCTATGCATTCCAACTCTTGACTAATGTTGTTTGAATAGTATTCGTAATCGTTACTCATGGTATTTTTACCGTAAAAAATATAAGATTACTTAACACTCGCTGTTTTGTTTTACAACAAAAGTTAAGACTACGGCCTCAAAATGAGAGTGAAAAACCTAATCTTCCATCTCTCTTGCTGCACTTTTCGTTGTAAAGTTCTCTTCAACTGTTTTATCTATTAAAGCTTTTTCCTCCTTGCTCATTTGAGTAAAAGATGCTGCAATGCGAAACAGTGAATGGGGTTGAGGTTCTTCAATACGGACAACCTTCCCCACGCAATGTATGGTGGGTGTGGTATGAGAGATGTCTAATTTAAAATCGAGGAGTGAATCAAATCCCAAATTTCTATTATGATAAAAAAGCAAACCTCCAGCGCTCACATTTTTCACTGATACCATCTCCCAGTAAAAGGCTGACATTTCTTGACCTTTAAATTGTTTTACTCGAAGCCGCGCCATAATCGGTATTTCTACCCTTTTATACTCTCTTTTTTCTAAAATGTTGTGGGTAGCAGTTTTCAATTTAGGAGTCTTTCATTGTAAAAAGTAGTGACACGATAAAGAGTGTATAAAATTTGCAAATGGGAGAAATAGTACCAAAAGAAACCAAATTCATTTCCGTTTTACTGAGAGATAGACAGTCTTAAGAATTTCATTTCTATCTCTGAAGTTCAATATCGACACATATAATTAAGCAATATACATGCCGTATTACATTTAAAAGCGGTAACCTTTTTGTTTCTTTACATTTGGCTGTACTATATAAGTAGTATACGGTAAGTGAGTTGCAGTTTTCTTGTCTCTTCAATAAGGGTAAAGTGCCCATTATTGTTTAAAATAACAACGCAATGCCTACTCATAGAGTCGTATTTAAGTACAGGAGTCTTCTATTCCGAATCTTTTTTATATTGACAAGACCCCCAACACCTATTTAATATCGCAGTGTTAACACCATCAGAAGCTGGAAGCTTGGTTAATTGATCAGCCGAGTAGAAACATCTGATTCAAGTTACTCATTTCCAAACAGGTATCTCTTCTCAAAAGAACAAAAATTTTCTTTACTATGCTAACCATCTATTTGTTGTCGCCGGATTGACAGATATACTCATCTGATAATAGTTTTCGGATAAAATCCGGTATAAAATTGTGCGGGTAAAGTCCTCGGCGTCTTTTGTCCGGGGATAACTGCCCACCAGAACGTCATGTCGGGCAGGCAACCAAGATTTGGTATCCAGAAAAACCGAAAACTAAATCGGTTTTAGTATGCAACTATCTTTGAACAATAAATGCGACGGTACATTTCTCGGAAGGGAGATATCTCTTCAGTCAATTGGGATGAAATAATATGAAGATTCTAAAGACCAACTCATTAAACTTTCAAATCTACATCGTTTCAGCAATCTTATTCTTGATATTAACATTCTTCATAACGATTACGATTAAGAGGTCATTTGAAGAGAGAAGAGTTGCAGAAGAGTACACAATAAAAAATGGGATTTCCAGTCATCTCAATGCGGCCGCAGCATGGCAGGCCATTGAACGTGGGTGTGGCGCAACTATACTCGGAAGCGGAGAGGGAGATTCTTCTCCCCTCTTTTCAAATTTCCTGGAAGTGATAGAGAGAGGAGATTCAGAAGTCTTGCAGGCCGAGGAGCAGATGGAAAGGCTGTTACGTGTTACGGGTAACAATACTTTAATAAGACCACTTGATAAGTGGCACAAGGGATATGAAGATCTTGTCCGTGCACGTCCTAAAATAGCCACAAATGACATTTCAAAGGAAGAGTGGCTCTATACTGCTACCTTGAATATTAATAATGAATTTGATCTCCGCAACATTGTCTTCGCTCCCCAAAAAATGGGAGAGAAGATTCTCTATTTGAACAATGTCCTACGCCAAAATATTACCCGGTTGTGTGAATATGCGGGGCTAGAACGGGCCCTTGTAGGCAACATCATTGCATCGGGAAAACCTCTTACACAGGAGACAAGTAATGAGATCGAAAACTACCGATCCATCGTGGAGCAATCCCTAAATCAATTACTTGTGATAAAAGATCTTCAATTAACTTCAAACCAGATAAAGAAGGCTATAGAAGATTTTGAGAAAGAGTTTTTACAATCATTTAATATTCTCAGAGAAGAGGTATTTACCTCAAGCAGGGATCAACAATTAGAGATAGAGGCATCATATGTCCAAAATACAAAAAGAAAGGAGATTTTTAGGAATTATTTTTCTATTATCTCCAACGATCTTCTGAATATGAGTAACCAGAAAAGTATCAAGACATTAGCTAGGGCCTTGAGTGGGCAGGAAGATATCGATCTATCCAAAAAACTACATGAAGTTGAAAAACTTTTTGAAACATTTTCCCAGGTCAAAAAAACATTGTGTCGGATTCGGTATCTGGATGCCTTGGGGAATGAGCGGGTACGTGTAGATTTTGATGGTAGAGTTACCAAAAAAGTGAGTGGTGAACAACTACATGACAGAAGTGACAAAAGTTATTTTAAAGAGACAATCGTACTTCAACCGGGTGCGGTATATATATCTCCGCTCAATCTCAAAATGGAAGAGGGTAAGATTGAAATCCCCTATAAACCGATCATTCGCTTTGCAACTCCTGTTATTGAGGATGGAAAGAGCTCAGGAGTCCTCATCTTTAACGTACTGGCAAATACCCCATTTTTTTTGCATAGAGTTATCAAAAAGGAGGGAAAAGGGGACTACATATTAGCAAATCAGGATGGGTTTTATCTCAACCACCCCTATGAGGTGAAGGAGTGGGGAATGGTGGTGTTACTCAACAAATCACACCATAATGTAAGGCTGGACTATCCTAATGCTGGAGATCAGATTCTTTCAGGAAAAAAGGGCAGTGTACTTTTCGCTTCGGGTAAAATACTTGTTTATGAACCGTTCTTTCTCAAAAGTGATGGTAGTGGCAATCGCTTTTGGGTCATCATGAAAGAGGTCAAACCAGTTGAGTACCCGGTAGACGCTACCACCTGGTTCGAGAGAGCAACGAAGGCAATAAATACAGGTATAGCCATTTCAAATATTGCCGGTGCCGAGGCAGACGCTGTTATGTTGGAGATGGCTGTTAGTGCAAAAAGAGATGTAATAATGAGTTTCTCTCTTTTTGTTGCCTGTATTTCGATCTTTGTTTTTTTCATTCGATGGTCGAGAAGCCGAATTCTCAAACCTATCACAAGACTCACAGACATCACTCAAAGAATATCTGAAGGTGATTACGCGTATCAATTTGAAGTAAATACCAAAGATGAGATTGGTCTCCTAGCAACCAACTTTAACAAAATGGCAAAGGGGCTTACAAATGAAATTACTGAGCGAAGACGTGGTGAGGAGATGATACGAAAGCTCACCAGTGCTGTAGAACAAAATCCCGGCACCGTGATAATTACGGATACCAAGGGTACTATTGAATATGTGAACAGAAAGTTTACACAACTAACGGGTTACACCTTTACGGAATCCTTAGGGAAAAACCCTCGTATTTTAAAGTCGGGTAAGACGTCACCTACACTCTACAAAAACTTGTGGCAGACAATTCTCTCTGGCAATGAGTGGTGTGGAAAGTTTTGTAATAAAAAAAAGTCTGGAGAACTCTATTGGGAATCGGCATCAATTTCACCTGTGAAAGGTGCAGATGGGTCCATTACCCATTTTGTTGCGGTTAAGGAAGACATTACCGAACGAATGAAAGCCGAAAGACGTCTGAAAGCCCAGCACCTTGTAACGCAATTATTGGCTGAATCTGCTACGGCCAAAGAGGCCTATTCTAAAATTATTCAAGCAATATGTATAGCCCTAGAGTGGGATCTTGGCGAGATCTGGTTATATCACCACTATGATAGAGTATTACACTGTTCTGAAATATGGTATCAACCATCCTTTGAAGCATCAGAATTCATTTCAAGTAGCGCGACAATTACCTTTGCACCTGGGGTTGGTTTGCCTGGGCGTGTTTTTTCAAGTGCTAAAGCTGCTTGGATATCGGACGTAGTCCAGGATATGAATTTTCCACGAGCATCAGTTGCATTTAAGGAGGGGTTGCATGGGGCCTTTGGATTTCCCATTGTGAGCGGTGGTGAGGTACTGGGAACAACAAGCTTCTATAGCCAGGAGATAAGACCACCGGATAAGGAGATGCTCGATATGATGTCGTCTATTGGTAATCAGATAGGTCTTTTCATTAAGCGCAAACAAGCTGAAAAGTTACTCAAAGAATCGGAGGAGCGGTATCGCAAACTTATTGAAACGGCTCAAGATCCGATCGTTTGTAGTATAGGGGGAAAAATTGTTGACTGGAATTGCTCCGCAGAAAAGGTCTTTGGGTATACAAAAAGGGAGATCCTCGGTAAGCCTATAGAAGATCTTGTACCAAAAAAATATAAGAGTGGACAGAAAGAAGAGGGAGGACTATTTTCAGAGACCGGGCAGACCGTAGAGGTTTTAGGGGTAACAAAAGAGGAGGTAGAAATACCGATTGAATTATCGGTGACTGCTCAAGAGTTTGGTAATAACCAATCTTTTTCCATGGCAATAATCAGGGACCTGACGAGCCGAAAGCGTATGGAGAGTAAACTCTTACAGTCAGAAAAGTTAAAGGCGATGGGAGTTATGACATCCGGTATCTCCCATGAGTTTAATAATATTCTGGCTATCATTAAAGGATATGCACTCTTGTTAGAGGGAAAATATAGAGACCATGAAGAGGTCAACGATAAGCTCACTGTGATCCTGAAAAGTGCAAATGATGGTGCTGAAATTGTAAGCAGGATGCTAGAGTTTACCAGATTAGAACCGGATAAAACCGAGTTCTTTCCCGTTGATGTGAAAGAGTTGTTACAACAAGTGATTGATTTTTCAATGCCGAGGTGGAAGACCATTTCTCAAGCGAAGGGGATAACATATCGTATAGACAAAAAAGGTGTGGAGGAGGTGCCCAAGGTGCTGGGAAATGATACTGAGTTGAGAGAGGTTATGCTGAACATAATAAACAACTCTCTAGATGCTATGCCCGAGGGTGGTTGTCTCTCCTTTCGTACCTGGAATAGAAATGATGATCTCTTTTTTAGCATATCGGATACGGGAGAAGGTATGTACGAAGATGTAAGGAAGAATATTTTTGATCCTTTTTTAACAACCAAGTTGCCAGATGGGACAGGATTGGGGATGAGTGTTAGTTATGGTATCATCAAGAGACACGGCGGGAATATAGAAGTTGAAAGTGAGATAGGAAAGGGGACTACAATTACCATACAATTACCGGTAAGTAAAAATGAGCACTATTTCGATGCAGATTTCACACAAAGTCATGGGATCCAGAGAAGAAATTTACATATTTTGGTTGTAGATGATGAAAAGGCTGTCTGTGATTTTTTAAGTGAATTTCTCTCCCAAGAGGGACAAAGTGTGAAGAGTGTGTGCAGTGGTAGAGAAGCGATGAAACTCTTAAAAAATGAGAGTTTTGATCTGCTGCTTTGTGATCTTGTTATGCCTGAAATCAGTGGAAGAGAGATTGTTAAACTCTTGGATACATTAGACAAAAGGCCGAAGGTGGGTTTAATAACCGGGTGGTCTGAAGAGATAGTCACAGCTGAGGAGGAACTACATGTAGACTTTTTAATCAAAAAGCCGTTTGATTTCTCACTGCTATCAAAACATATCAATGAGGTCCTTGCTTAAAGCTAACGGAATGACGGATAGGTGTCTCTCTTTGTATAAAATACGAATTATCTAGTGATAGAACGGAGACCATCTGTTTGAACCAAAACTGCCCAGGTAGATGGGTAGTTTTCGTTCAAACACTAGATAATATGCCGAAGATGCGGCAGCATCTTTCTAGATTTCGCATGAAGAGTAATGGAAGATCATAAACGAGACTTGAAAGGTGTAGGGAAATCGGTCAGTTTCTAATCTTTAAATTTTGCAAAGATTGTTTCCGAATAGCTTAACATATCATCAAAGATACTGTCAACTCCGTCCTTTAAGCCTTCCCATACACTTTCATGGGCCTGTTCTAACTCTTCATGTTTCTTCCTTACAAGAGTTTGCTTAGCCTTCAAGTGTTCAATATGTTCAATGGCTTCTGCCTTATCTTCTGGGCTAGCTTTATCGACTAGCTCAGTCAGTTCACTAATTCTGTTATCCCATTCACTCAACTCAACTTCTAATTTATGAAGATAGTCTTTTTTTACGCTCATGATAGTACTCCTTTATTTTGGAAGAAGTTGTTGATTCAATAATTTCTCTGCTAGAAATATAGTACTAAATTTATTCTAATGCAAAAAACAGTGGAAGACAATACAAAAAGAAAATATGTGAAGTATACCCATCACAAATTGGTTTTCAGTTCTCAGAACCCGATTTCACAAGATATTGAGACTTTTCTCAATCACAAAAATCCTCGACTTAGCATTACTAGCCTCTGTTTTTTATTCAATCGAAAAATCAAAATTTCAAGCAAACTCCTACCCAGAAATTTCGAAAACCATTTTGCAATGGGTAAAACAAGAGACCATTTCTCAAAAATCTCCTAAAAAATATGATGCCTATTCGCAACATATTTTTTAGGAGATCTGGTATCTCTCTTTTTGCCTGTCATAGTTTGTCGTATTGACAAGAGGTGTCTCTTTCTTTTATACTAAATCGATTTGGTTTTCGGTTTTACTGGAAACTGATAGGTTTGTGTTATGGAAAGCCATTTTAGATGGAGGAGCATCACGCCGAGATACATTTCAATAGAGAATGTGGTATAGGCGGGATGATTGACATATGTTAACATTAATTGATTGTGAAAAGAGTTACGGTAGTGAAAGGTACCTATTGGGAATATGAACAGAGGTAAGAGCACTCAGATCTCTACTTCTTTAAGTAGAAGGGATTTTATAAAATATGGTTTTTTAAGCGGAGTCGGTTCCTTAATCGCAAGTTACCCGTTCCTTATTGAAAGATACAATTTTCAGGTAAATACGTACCAAATTCCTGTTCCAAACCTTCCAAGGGCATTTAACGGTTTCAAAATTGTTCAATTGACAGATCTTCATTTCGGTTTTCTGATGCCTCTTTTTGTTGTCAAACACTTGATTCACAAGATTAATACCCTTGAAAAAGATATCATCGTTTGTACTGGAGATTATATACATGAGTTTGACAGCGATAGTCAAATTGATACTATTTGGCCCTATCTAATGAAATTAAGTGCCAAGCATGGCGTCTATTCTGTTTTAGGGAATCATGACCATTGGGGAGATTTTAGGAGATCATTATACTGGATTGAGAGAAGCGGCCAGAATGTTCGCCATAAATCCATATCTATAGCTGAAAAAGGAGAGAGAATCTGGATTGGTGGTGCAGGTGACTACTTAGAAGATGACTTATCAATAGATAAGGCCTTTCAAAATGTACCCTCCAACGAATGTAAAATATTGCTTGCTCACAACCCGGATAGCGCAGACAGCTATTTTACTACGAATGTTGATCTGATGATCTCAGGCCATACGCATGGCGGGCAAATAAACATTCCCTTTATCGGACCACCTGTTCTCGCGGTTAAAAATAGAGAGTATTCAAGCGGTTTTATAAGATCCGCTAAGACTAATCTCTACATTTCAAGAGGCCTTGGATGGTCTATACTCCCGGTACGATTTAACTGTCCTCCTGAAATATCAGTCCTGAAACTGGTATCAAATGTCGGTTAACCTGTTTTCGATGCTTGAATTGTTGGAACATTTTGTTGGGAAGAGTGTCTCATAAACCACTGCATCATGCTAAATCGGCTTGATTTTTCAAGACCGGTATGGTAGTGTTAAACTTCAATTCTGTGTTTATTGTAATGTAAGCAGTGTTATTCAATATACTCAATTGTTGCTAAGGGTTGTAAGCGGTTAAAATATTGTACACTAAACTATGTTGGATACGTTCTTCTCTGAGTGAGGAGAGCCATCAGTACTCCTCCTAAGCCCCCAAGGGTGCTGTGTGAGGAGATCTAACAGCACCTGCCGTAGATTTACAATAACATAACGACCAACGTGTTGATGATGCCAGATCAGTTAGCTATTACCTTTTAATGCCGTAAGTGTAGTTTTTTCGCTGCATATACACAATTTCCATGCAGGTATTTTGAATAGGTATTGCTCTTCAGGTTAAAAAACAAAACATGATACTTGTTACTGTTTCTCAAAACTATAACAAAAAATGTTATTACTCAATAACAAAACCTCACTTGAGAAGTTGCACCAATACTGTACCCTAGCTTATTCCATGAACTTAGGAATACAATTTTTCAAGAAATAAATGGTACCGAATTTGCGCTTTGTAATGGTACTCATTACGATAAAGGCAAACCTTGAGTAATCTTGGGACGCAAAGTAAAGGGTCTTTCACATATTTTCCTGCTAATGCATGAAAATATAAAGATAGCCTTACTGCCAAAGATGTATGAAAATGTATATCTTTACAGTAAGGCTTTTTTTATTTAAAAAATGTGATATGCCGAAGCAGTTTTGTGATATTTCCGTCCACCGAACTTCTCTTGAAAAGTCTGCTAGAACGAGTGATTGGTGGGGATACGGCTAGTTAGTGCTTGAACGGAAGCCCTGTGGACGAACCAAAATTGCCCAGATACAAGACGCGTAATACTTCCGTAAACGGAGCGTACTAATGTACGTGAGGATTACGGAATTATTACAGCAACGCAGTAGATGGGTGATTTTCGTTCATCCACTAGTTTGATCGAGAATGATCATGAACCATTACCCGTTCGTTTTCGTTTTTTTCCACTATTTAAAAAATAGGAAAACAGAGATGACCAGTCGATCGGTAGTATTCCCTGTAGGAAAGCGAGTTGAGTGTAACTTTGATCCACAAAAAGAGCGTGAGTCTGCAAAGAAGGTTCTCAAGGGAAATTTTGCTTTAAGTCGCATTCTAGGAGAGAGTAAGGAGATCAAGAGACTCCTTGAAGGCATTAAACAAATTTCTTCCTGTGATGTCAATGTGCTGATTACGGGTGAAAGTGGAACGGGGAAAGAACTCTTTGCCAGGGCCATTCATTACATGAGCCTAAGAACCGGAAAACCGTTTATTCCTGTTAACTGCGGCGCGATACCCGAAAACCTTTTTGAAAATGAACTCTTTGGACACGTAAAGGGCGCCTTTACAGATGCCAGTGTTCAGCAGAGAGGTCTGGTAAAAGAGGCCGAGGGGGGTACCCTATTCCTCGACGAGATTGGGACTATCAATCCTTATATCCAGATAAAGCTTCTTCGTCTGTTGCAGGAGAGTGAGTATAAACCTCTTGGTCATTCAACTCACCTCAAAGCAGATATCAGGGTAATCGCTGCAACAAACATGGACCTGTTTAAAATCGTAAAAAACAATGAATTCAGAGAGGATCTTTTCTATAGATTAAATGTTGTTCCCTTTCATATACCACCGTTAAGAGAGAGAGCTGAGGATATTCCCCTCCTTATCGAACACTTTGTTGAAAAATATTCCAGTGAATATAATAAACCTATCAAAGAGATATCTGAAGAGACTATGATTGCGTTATGCTCCTATCACTGGCCAGGCAACATCAGGGAATTAGAAAACAAGATACAGCAGCTGGTCGTAATGTCCGAGTCCCCCGAAATAAGTGTAAAAGACATTCAACTTTACACAGACGAGATAACCTCTCCAGAATCTGAATCTGAAAGCTTTGACGTGGCAAGAAAAAAGACCAATGATATTTTTGAAAGATCCTATCTTACTAAGATACTTACCGAGACGAAGGGGAATATGGTACAGGCTTCAAAAAGGGCAGGTAAGAGTCGCACTGCCCTATGGAATATCCTCAAGAAACATAACCTCTCACCAAAACAATTTCGCTAATTAGTGTTTGGCTGGAAGCTCTGTGGTTGAACGAAACTGGCCAGATACAAGGCGTATAATAATTGCGCAACCGGAACGTACTTAAGTACGTGAGGATTAAGATATTATTTCGGCAACGCTGTAGGTGAGTAGTTTTCGTTCAACCATACTGCCAAGGGCCTAGTAGGGCAACAACAGGATTACTCCTCAAATGTTCCTTGACCAATTTGATTTCTCTAATTCTCTGAATTTCCACGAAGATAGTAAACCATGAAATTTCTTCATTAGTAACTGAAATTTCATGGTTATGTAGACTTTCATAAAACCTTAAAGTTGCTCAAATCTATACCATTTTATAACCACTTTAAGCAAAAAGGAATTGAGGGATTTTAGATCACGACAATAAGACGTCCATAATACTGATCGGGAAAGTTTATAAAGTCTTTATAGCCCAATAATGTCATTCCCGCATGTTCATTGCTTAAAGATTCGGGGACAAACTTTAGCGGGAATCTAGGATGAATGTGCCTCAGAAGAACCGATAAGTTTGTCCTCATGAAAATGGGGAAGTGTTCGAGTATGATAAAAGCACACAAGCAAAAACTTAAACGGATAAATGATGATTTATTCTAAACGTAAATGAGAATCCAAAGATATATTTAACAGGGCGAGCAAATTGGTTTTGATCATTTCTATCTAACGACAGACATTAGAATATTGTAATTTAATATTTATTTGGGATTTGTAAATTGATATTTGTGATTTATTTACCCATGTTTGGTTCCGACTTGTCCATGTTGGTTAGAATTAATATTAGATACATATTTTTTTACATCTTACAATCCATCACATTCCAGTAGCTTTAGGAAATTTGTTAGAGGAAAGATATCAATGCCGTCTTCTGTTTTGAGAAGCTTTTTCCCTGAATAAACCAAAACCCTGCGTTTAACACCCTTTAATGCACCTATAGCATGGAGACCGCGAAAATGTTCGGGCCTCAGTCTATCAGTTGACTTTACCTCAATTGCAATAAATTCCCTCCCGCGTTGGAGTAGGAAATCAACTTCAATACTTTTTGCTTCCAATGGCGCCCAATAATACATTTCATCAAATAACTGAAAATGCTCTCCGTAGAATCTCAACAGCATAGCTATCCAACCTTCCAGGAGAACACCCCTTTCTTCAATGGCAACAGGTCCGTATTGGTTTTTGACAGCACGAACAATGCCGGGATCTATCCAATATAATTTGGGATGTTTTTTCTCTCGACTCCTCAAATTTCCGGAAAATGCCCGTAATCTATATGCTATGAGCGTGTCCTCAAGAATATCCAGATAACCATGAACCGTGGTCCTTGCAACCCCGACGTCTCTTGCCAAAGTTGCGGTATTAAGTGTCTGACCGTGAAAAAGTCCCGCAACCGGCAAAAAGCGAGAAAATCCCGGTAAATTTCTCACAATTGCCTCTGCCTGGATTTCTTCTTTAAAATACAACTGAACATAGGCCTTCAGTGTCTGATTTTTATCCGCTGAGGCCCACACCAATGGCAAAGTTCCAAACCGAAGTGTCTCCTTAAGGTTAAATTTGTGTCCCAATTCCTGTGGAACAAATGGATACATTAATTTTCTTATGGCACGTCCAGCCAACAAATTCACACCACCTCGACGAAGCTTTCGTGCACTCGATCCTGTAAGAGCAAAACGGAGCTTCTTTCGCTCAATAAAACGATGTACTATATTTAACAGGCTGGGCAAACGCTGTATTTCATCAATACATACCCATGATCCTGATTTAAGAGGTTCCAACTCAGCACTAAAGAGTGATATATCACGTAGGTAATCTTGATAGAGCGATTCGTCAAGTAAATCGATAAAATACGCTTTTTTCTTAAACCTGGTGTGCAACCAGGTACTCTTCCCGGTGCCCCTTGGGCCGAGAAGGAAAAAAGAGGCTTTGGGACAGGCAATTATCCTTTTAATCATGTCGTCATTTTACGCCGAAATATGATCATATGCAATACAATTTAAAACTCTCGATTTTTCTCTGTTGACATAATAACAGGACTGCATGCAGGCATCAATTTCTTTGTGGCCCCGTGTCTTTGTGTGAGAATGAGTAGTATAAATTATTCTTTTAGAATTTGATGGTATGGTTAAACGGTGGTTATTATAAACCATAAAATGATGTTGTGTTCCGGCAAATGGTCCATCGAAGCATAGTTGACACAAAAGTAGCAATAATGTAAGACAAAAAAGTGAATAATATATTCCGTCACATTTCACACTACTATTCTGGCGGAATACCTTTTGGCTATTCGGAGAATTGCACGGTTTCCATATATCAAATTTATTACCCCAAACCAGTCACTCCCGCATGCTCCCCGCTTAAAGTCTGCGGGAACAAGCTTGAGCGGGAATCTAGGATGAATATACCTTTTATACCGGACACTACTGGGTATTTATAACCTTTAAATATTTCTTTTTACCATATGAAATAATATTTCTATCGCGAGATATTAATGTAGCGCCTAATTTTCTCGCTGTAGCCACGATAATTCGATCTGCAGGGTCTCCATGAAATTTTCCTGGTAGTCGGCTACTTTCAATTGCTATTTCAGGAGTGATTGGTACCATTGAAATACCAGGAGCATTTAATGCGTTATTTACCCAGTCTAAACAGCCTATAGGAAATTTAATTCTACCTTTCGATTCAAGCATGCCAACTTCCCAGACCGATATAACCGAAACCCTGATGTTGGAATATTTAACAGCGTTTTCAATGTAAGAAAGACATTGAGAATTTATCAATGTCTCCTCACCATTCAAGAGCCATAGCCAGACATGAGTGTCTAAAAGTAATAATTCGTTAGAATCATTCATCTACATTCCATTTATCACCAGTTGGACTTACAATGTCTTCCGTAATAACAACTGAATTCTTAAGAAATCCAAATAGAGGTTTAGGTGTTTCTTCCTCTACAGCTGTTAATTTTGCAATAGGTTTCCCATGTTTTGTAATGATAATATCTTCATGGTATTTTTGCACATCGTCCATTAATTTAAGACATTTTGCTTTAAATTCACCAGCCGCTATTTTCATTTTTTTTCACCTCCTTTCTTACTATAGTAATTTTACCATGGTCAGCAAAATAGGCAAGGTATATTTCTTTATGACCAAGTAAAAAAATTACTCGGGTATGAGATAATTAGTGAAAGTTATATGACATGATTTTAAGGCTTTTATCTGTGCCTACTTCCATTCTTTTGATCTCCCCCAAAAATTAGCAGGATATGATCTTTTTTGTGTATTCTTTGCGACTGATGAATCCTCCCCACCAAAAGCGTCACAAAAATATGACGCTAGCGTCATATTTTTGTGACGCTTTAACCTATAGTATAGTCAAGGACTTACTCCAAAGCCGTCACGATTTCGTGACGGATCAACTCAACTTGCAATTCCGAAATTATTTTAACACTTGACAAAACAACATGTTATATATCTGGTATCTGTTTTGCGATTTTATACATCAAACAAAATATTAACAAATGATGGACGTGTAATAGCCGTAAGAAAGCATTTTTTTCTAGTAAACCGTATTCAATGTTTCGTCATTTACTTTTCACCTTTAACTCTTTGAGTGCCAGTGAATGAAAAACAGGAAGAGATATCAAGGATTATCGTGGACTATATTCGTAAGCATCCTGATGCCAAGGATACCTTAGAGGGTATTACTAAATGGTGGTTACATTTAGAAAAGATTGAAAGTTCCGTAGTCGATGTTTCAATCGCTTTAGAGAGTTTGATAAAAAAAGGATTAGTGAAAAGACAGAAGATAAAAGGAAGTACCCCTATTTATACGGTTAACAAGAATAACTAATCCTTATGTATACATTTGGTAACAATTATTTCTATAAGATGTAATTAAGAGGGCGGAGCTCTATCTATATTGTTTAAATTATTAATTAGTGTTTTGATCGAAACACTAATTCAATTAAAGATATTAAAATTCAGCAAAAATGAAATACAGAATAAAATCTTCGTTGATAAACTGTCTACTAATTACTGAAGGTCCGTATATAACATAAATAATTTTATTATTAATGGAGGATTAGAAAATGGCCACAGAAGAATTATCTGCGATAAAGGAGAAAAATCAAAAAGAACGGATTGGATCAGATTGTAAGAAGGCGTGGAATGATGAATTATTGAAAGATATTGATTCCTTAGAGAAAGAGTTTAATGATATTGACAAAATCATAGATGAGTATAAAACAGCTTATCCAGATTTAAAGTGTGCCATAGAGAACATAGAGAAAGATCATGCTAAATGGAAGTGTGATATTGAAAGTGAAATACCTGAAACTGATGAAAAAGGGAAACTAGTCAAAGTTGCAATAAAAAAAATTAAAGATAATATCAATAAGTTAGACAATTGTGTAGAAGCATTAGAGGGAAAATCAGGATGTAAAGAAGATAATTCTATTTGTGATAAAGTAGATGATGAACCAGTAGTGAATGTAGAATGCCCCGAGTTGCTAGTCCCGTCTGTCAAGAAGTCAGATGATGGGGATAAGGGTGTTGTTGGGAAAAAAGCTCAAACACCTCCAGATTCAGGAACCCAAAAACCTTCAGTTGAAGGGCTTCAATATCCTCCAGTTCCAGAAACTCCAATACTTCCATCTCCAGTGAAAGATTTCGTGAGTGCTGAAAATGATTACAAGTGTTCTGTTGAATTCCATCAAAAAAAAGAAAAGGAATTTAACGATTTTAAGGCTTCCATGAAAAACAATGATAAAACCCTCAAAAAACTTAAAGATATCCATGCACTTATAGAAAAGGAGAAAAATAAATATAAAAGATATTTTTACATTTCAGAACTTGGAATTGCTTTAGAGGTTACAAAGGAAGGTGACACAAAAATTAATAGCCCTGAAGAACTGAAAGCATCATTAATAAGAGCATGGAAATTGTTTTTTTGTGCAAAAAAATATTTGAGAAAAAATGAATATGTTAAGTGTATAGTCAGCAAGACGCTTGAGGCAAGAAAAAAGAATTTTGAAGACGCAAAAAAGTCTCGTGACAATGACATTTTAGAAAAAATAGATGAAATATCAAAATAAGAAAAGAGGTTTAAAATGCCAGAATGCTTGTCACTAGGTGTATATATAGAAGAATTCGAGATTGGCAACTGACCGGTTGAGGAGGGTTAGCACAAGTACAGCAGAGTTTATGGGACAAACAGTGACAGGTCTTGAGAATATCTGCTTTGTCACCGGTTTTGAGCAGTTTAAGTGAATCTTTTTAGGCTATCTTCCCGACTCCTCTTCAAAGAACCACTTTTAATTAACCGTAATGTATAACCGGGATATGATGATTGGATCATCGGTTGAATTTTTTTCTATTTATTTAAAAAAAATACTTTAAGGATATTGATTAATGCCAGATTCAGCAGTAATTGCAGATGTTTCCGTTACCTTGCAGTCAGTGTTGACTAATGCTTTCAGTACGCTTATGCCTGCTCCGACACCGGCACCGGTTGCGGAAATTCATGATTTGCAAGGCAATATACCAACAGCACCGGCGCGGATGACCATATTTTTATTCGAAGTCGTAGAAGATCCATCGCTGAGGAATCGGCCACCCAGTCGTACCGATGTGCCGCCTGATTTGACAGTCAGTCGGCCACCCATTCCTTTAATACTACGTTACCTATTGACGCCCTGGAGTGGAGATCGGATCACCGACCACCGGATTATGGGACGCGCCTTGCAGGTTCTTTATGACGGTGCGATTTTAAGCGGCCCACAACTGCAAGGTGGGCTGGTGGGTACCAGCGAGGCGATCAAATTAAAACTCGCTCCCTTAACCCTCGAAGAGCGCACCCGCGTGTGGCATGCCGTCCAAAGACCCTACAGGCTTTCTGTTACGTACGATGTGCGGGTGATCAATATCGATTCCAATGTCAGTGAAGTACGCAAGCCAATTCGCTCTCGAAGGCTATTGCCTGCCATGGGAGAAACAGGCTCATGACTTGGCATACCTTGGCAGGAGAACAGATGTTACTGTATAGCCAAATTGGACTTAAATTGGTGGATGAGTTCACTGGCAAGCCACCTAAGTATCCAGTTTATGCCGACCTTGATTATCAAGACACAGCAGGTAAGTGGCACACTGTTTATTGGTGCCCTCCTGAACGGTATCCAGTCGTAACGCCTAATGGCATTATCACTTACCCGGCACTGGGTCGCAGCGCCCATGCTGCAACCCAGCCTGTTCTGCGGTACAGGGTGTTAGTGCGATCTCGCTATTACCGGCCGGAATATTTACTTAACAGTGACGGTATCGAATTTAATATTCATCCATACGATGATGTAAATCCTCTTCCTCCCGCGATTATACCGACAAACGCACAAACCGTATTGATGATACCTAATACTAACTATGCCTACCCGAATAATGTGCGCGTGGTGAGTGGTCTGGTGCAGAACAGTGTTGGAGATCCGGTTGCCAATGTGGAAGTCAGACAGGGTCCTCGTGAACGCGTACTTACAGACGAGCGAGGGGCATTTTCATTGCCGCTGCGGTGGCCGGTTTTGAATGCGACGGTGCAAGTGGATGCATTGGATCATCGCACCGGTCGTAACAAAAGTCGAAACATTAACCTGCCCGGTGATTTATACCGGGGCCATTTATTCACTATTAACTGAAACGGAGGAATAAAGCCATGCCAGAATATCTTAGCCCAGGTGTCTACGTGGAAGAAGTTCCGGCCGGACCGCGCCCTATCCAAGGGGTCGGCACCAGCACCGCCGGATTTGTTGGATTGACAGAGCGCGGACCCACCACCCCAAGACTTGTTACGAGTTGGGGAGATTATGTCCGCTGGTTTGGTGACGTGATTGACTCACAAATCTCGTATCTACCTTACGCAGCTCGAGGATTTTTTGAAAACGGCGGGCAGAGAGTTTTTATTGCGCGGGTAACGCGTGATGATGCCGTTCCAGCCTTTATGGATTTTTCCACTGCCGATGCTGCTCAAAACGTTCGTATTTCTGCAAATGGTGCAGGGGCCTGGGGAAACGGGTTATATGTGCGCTTAATGGACAGCACTCTTACCGATGCGTCTGGAACGCCAGTAGGTTTCCGTATTACAATTTTGTATTTTCGCAATCCGCCTAACCCTTTTGTGGACCCGCTTGACCTTGCCAATATTGGCGATCCCAATCTTATCGAACCTGACATCATCGAAGACTACGACGATTTGGGATTCAACCCCGTTGGAAATAATTATTTTATCAACAGGATTAACGCCAACTCTACTTTAATTACGGTGGGCTGGACAGCACCTGCGGTTGCAGCAGCACTGCCTAACAATGTCGCCTTTGGGCAATTGACCGACCAAATCGGTGATGACGGTGCCAATCCTATGTCGGCAGTTGAATATCAAGGAGATCCTTCGTTGTCACCAGACCAGCGTTTAGGTTTGGCCGGACTCGAAGTTATCGATGAAATTTCATTGCTTTCTGTACCGGATGAAAGGCACCCTTCACTCAATGCAGTGAACCAAAACCAAATAATGAATGCTACCGTGACTCAGTGCGAACGTTTACGCGATCGCTTTGCTATTTTACAAGCAGCCAGTGGACAGGGGTTGGTGCAAAACATTTTACCGCCTAGAGATAGCTCCTACGCAGCGATTTACTATCCCTGGATTAGGGTGTTTAACCCTCTGACCCGTGCTACTTTACTGGTACCACCTGGTGGTCATGTAGCAGGCATTTTTGCACGTAGTGATCGTGAACGTGGTGTGCATAAAGCGCCGGCCAATGAAATCGTGCGCGATATTGTTAATCGCAATATCAACAGCACCCGCAAGCCTCTGGAATTTACCGTGGGTAAAGGTGAGCACGACATCCTGAATCCACGTGGAATCAATGTGATTCGAGATTTTCGTGCAGACCGTCGTGGCATACGTGTTTGGGGTGCAAGAACCTTATCCAGCGATCCTTTGTGGCGCTATGTTAACGTGCGCCGCCTGTTTCTGTTCGTAGAGGAATCCATTGACGAGGGCACTCAATGGGTCGTGTTTGAACCAAACGACGAAATAACTTGGGCACGGGTGCGTCAAGTTGTAAGCAATTTCTTAATCACAGTATGGCGCAGTGGCGCCTTGCAGGGCAGCACGGAAGAGCTAGCGTTCTTTGTGCGCTGTGGACCGGATACCATGACCCAGACGGACATTGATAACGGACGTTTGATTTGCGAAGTTGGCATCGCCCCGGTGAAACCCGCTGAATTTGTGATTTTCCGTATTCAGCAAAAAACAGTTGAGCTGGCAGCGTAAAGCCTATTTAAAAACATTTAAAGGAGATATAGTATGCCCATCATTCGTGAAGACCCCTATGGCGGTTATAACTTTCTTGTCACTATCAATGGGGTTAGTGACGACGGCAACGCGGTAAAAGGTGCGTTCACTGAAGCTTCCGGTCTGGAAACAGAAGTGGCGCCTATTGAGTACCGCAACGGAAACGAAGACATTACCGTACGAAAAATTCCAGGGCTGAAGAAATTTACCAATATCACCCTGAAGCGCGGTGCCACTGGTGATATCGATTTTTGGAACTGGATTCGCACTGCCATGAAAGGTGACGTGCAGCGTGCGGACGGTAGTGTTGCTCTCCTCGATGAAGATCGGGATGAAGTCATGCGTTGGAACTTCACCCGTGGCTGGCCGTGCAAATACACGGGTCCGGGACTCAATGCCGCTAACAATGAAATCGCAATGGAAACTTTGGAAATTTGCCACGAGGGCTTAGCCATCGACGGCCAAAGCTAAGGAAGGGAACACTTAGATGATCGACGCCACTATAAAAGCTCCTGGTCGTTATTTCGAATCCGCTAAGGCGCCTGCGGACGTCGAGACCTTGCGCACGGATATCGCCGGTTTCCTCGGCCCAACAGAGCGGGGGCCGATAGGCCGCTTAACAAGGGTGGCTGGATGGCACGATTTTGTGAATCAGTTTGGTAAGGAGATCCATGCCTATGATACGCCTTTTTGTTTGCGTGGTTATTTTGAAAATGGCGGTGAGGTAGCCTATGTTGAAAGAGTATTGGGTACGCCTAATACTAATGCCAGTGCAGTTTGGCAAGTTGGCAGGCTGGATCCCGGTACATCCCAGTGGCTGCCTGGTGCTCCGGCAGCTGCGGGTTTTGTTTCCTCTCGCTATAAGATCGATGCAAGCAGTCCCGGTGTATGGGGTAATGGCCTGCGTGTATTTATCGATTACCTGTTGCGGGGGCACTTGGGTGAGCCTCAGTTGGCGATCAAGGTGGTGACCAGCAGAGGTGAAACGGAATTTATGTCGGCCATTTTACCCGATCAGTTGGAACGACAAGTTGAGGAAAAATCCAATTTCATTCGCATAACCGCGATTTCCGGGAATGTGCCCGCAGCCTCACAGCATATAGGTCCGCTGCGGGTTACCTGGGGGCCGATAGATCTTCAAGACGGTAGCGAAGAGCCAGCGGGACTCAACCAGTACCTGGCGGCTGCCGATCATTTAATGGCAGAACCGGAAGTGGCATTAATCGCTTTGCCGGATATGTATCGCTTGCCGAATCCTGATAATGACCCCTACCGGTTACTTGCTAAGGTCGCTGCAGGTGCAGATATTGCTCTGGACCGCCAAGTAATTGCTACACCGCCGATTACAGTGGTCGGTGTCAATGCGACCAGCCGCTGGGTACAATTGAGGCGCCAGCAGCTCACTATGCGCAGAGCACGATCGGTTTCCGTATTCAAGCCCTGGCTGGATGTGAAAAATCCGTTGGACAGTGTTATTAATCCCTTAAGACGCGTACCACCTATCGGTCATGTCGCGGGTCTAATCAGCCGCCTGGACCGTGAACGCGGTGCACACCACACCCCGGCAAATGCGATCCTGTTTGACGCTGTCGATACCAGCCAGGTCTACAATTCATTTGAACAGGGTCAACTAGTGGAAAACGGTTTGAATCCGCTACGGTGCCGCCAGGGCCGCGGCTTAGAAGTCTGGGGAGGACGGACTCTGGCAGACAGACAAATAGATCCCGAAGGTCTCTACCTTGCCCATCGCCGATTAATTCATCGCCTGGTACGGGCTATTCGACGCGTGGCAGAACCGCTTGTGTTTAGCAGCAATGACCCGAAATTGCGGCTGGTGTTTGTCCGCGCAATCACGACGGTTTTATTGCAAGCCTATCGTGGCGGAGCACTGAAGGGGGAAAGACCGGAACAGGCTTTTCGTGTTATATGTGATGAGTCCAACAATCCGCCTGACCTGCAGGATCTTGGTCAGGTGCATTGCGATATTCAGTTAGCGCCAGCTGTACCCATGGAGTTTATTACCCTGCGTATAGCGATCAGTAGAGAGGGTCGTCTGGAGGTGATCAGCCCATGACGGATTTATTGCCAGCATTTCGATTTATTGTTACCTTAGACAGCGCCGACGCTTATTTACCGGCACAGCAGGCGCGCCTGCTGCCGGAAGTTGCCGCCGGCGCTTTTCAGGAGGCCAAGGGGTTGGGGGCAACCCTGGAGATCACTGCTTATCCCGAAGGTGGAATGAATGATTTTGTTCATCAATTACCGGTGCGTCATACGTGGAGTCCAATCACATTGAAACACGGATTTATCCGAGACCCCATTCTTTGGCAATGGTACCAGGTAGGTCTGAGTCAATCACTCGGTGCCCGGCGTGATGGCTCAATTATTTTACTCAACCATCAAGGTGAACAGATGATGGCATGGGAGTTTCGCGGAGGTATTGCCTCTAAATGGACGGGCCCGGAACTTAGCGCGATGGACAATGGCGTAGTGGTGGAGAGTTTAGAAATAGCCCATCAAGGGCTGACTCTTGCCGGAGGAACCTTTAATATCGGTGATGCAATAGACACAGTCGTGGGGTTATTCAGCTGATGGTTACTATCGAAAATTTAGAAGTTCAATTTGATGTAAGCGGCGAAGGTGACGAAAAAGTATTCGCCCAATACTTCGCGCGCTTTATTAAAGAATGGTGGCAGGTACAAGAGCAGGAAAAGAGCTTACAGCGACGTTTGCAGCAGGATCAGATGTTAGGTGATGACTATCAGGGAGGAAACTTTTGATGTTAATACCAACTAATAGTTCGGGACAGGGCGGCAGGGCCATGCTGGAAATTATTTCGCCCGGTGGCGTTGATGATCCTATCATTCCATTACACTTTAATCCCACGGAATACCAAATACAAAAAACCAATATTTTGGCAGATATTGCAATTCCCGGTCTTGTGGAACCGCCTTTTCAATATATACGTGGTGCGTCAGAAAAATTAACCGCTGAATTGATGGTGGATACATCGGACACCCTGGAAGATGTGCGCGAGCGCTATACAAATAAGTTGCGTAATTTAATGAACATCAATAGTGAAATTCACGGACCCCCGATTGTCCGCTTGATCTGGGACGGTGAAATATTTAAAGGTGTAGTAGAAAGTTTAAACATTACCTTTGTCCTGTTCACCCCCGAAGGCGTTCCCATCCGTGCAAAATTAAACTTGACATTAAAAAAGTACCGTACGGTGGAAGAACAAGTTGCAGAGCATCCAAAAAATTCTCCGGACGTGGAGAAGACCCATGTGGTACGCCGTGGGGACACTCTGGCCAGTATCGCTGTTCTGGCTTACAACGATGCCACTCAATGGCGTGAGGTGGCACATAACAACGGGATTGAGGACCCTCGCTATTTAGAGCCCGGTCAGGTGTTAAATCTTCCGCGGTTGAGATAAATCCATGCAGAATTCTACCCAACAATCAGGGCTGCCCCATACCGATTATTACGCACCGAGGTTTTATGTGGAGATTGACGGTAAGCAACTATCTCCGCAGACCAACGGTGACGTGCTCAGTATTAAAGTGAAGATGGATATGGACAATATGAACGGCTTTGATCTTACTATTGCCAATTGGGATGATAAATTGATGGGCCTTAAATACAGTGACCTCAGTACCTTCAGTATCGGACGTCAGGTTCATATCAAAATGGGTTATGCCGACCCGTTGGTTTGTATGATAACCGGACAAATTACCAGCCTGGCCCCCAAATTTCCTCAGCAGGGACCTACTACGCTTACAGTTAGTGGCCTGGACGGTATGTTCCGCTTAAAGGGCCGCCACCCGGTGGAGGGTGAGCAGACTAAGTACACCAATAACACGGACTGGCAAATTGCGGAGATTATTGCTGCCCGAAACAACCTGGCGGCTGAAGTGACCCGCGAGGGTGAAACTCATTCCGAAGTTGTGCAAAAAAATCAGGATGACGCCCAGTTTTTAATGGAGCGTGCGAAGCGTATTGATTTTGAATGCTTTGTATTGACTGACCCGGATTCCTGCGAAACGACTTTATATTTTATTCGGCCTACTGATGGCAGAGACAACGGGCGGTTTAGAAATTTCTCGCTTAGCTGGGGCAAAAACCTGATCAGTTTCATGCCAACTATAAATGTTTCCGAACAAGTGCATACGGTGACGGTTCAGGCTTGGGATCCGGCTACTAAGCAGCCCATAATTGCAACTGCAGATCCCGAAGTCCTGCCGAAAAATTCTGGTGGCGGCAGCAGTGGTCCTGAGGCCTCACAGCTGTCACAAAAAAAGAATGACATAGTAGTAGACTCACATGTAACGAGTTATCAGGAGGCCTTAGAATTAGCAAAGAGTCTATTACTGGAACGGTCCTATAACTATATCACCGCCACCGGGCAGATTATCGGCCAGCCGGATTTGCGCCCGGGGGATAATATTACCGTCGACGGTGTTGGGAGCCGCTTTAGCGGTCCCTACTATATAAAAAAAGTTGAACACAGTTTGGACAACAGCGGTTATAAAACTCAATTCGAAGCGCGCCGCATTAATGAGGGAACAACAAAAAAGGAGGAACAATGACAAACATACCGCGATCACGCAGTACTGATAAGCGTTTTTATGGCGTTACCGAGGCACTTGTTACTGATGTGCGCAATGACGGCATGGTCAAAGTAAAGTACCCCAGGTTTAACGAACACATGGAAAGTGAATGGGCACGTGTGCTGCACTTTTTTGCCGGCCCGGGCCACGGCGCTTTTTATATGCCGTTAAGAGGCAGTGAAGTATTGGTGGCATTTACTCAAGGAGATTACCGAGGCCCTTTCGTAATAGGCTGCCTGTATAACGGTCAGGATAAACCTCCGGGCACGGGCAGTGACCTGGACACGCATGTACGCCATTTTCGCATTCAAACTCCCACAGGGCATCGCATTAGTATGTTGGATCCGGAACAACCCGGTGCCGTGGGAGCCGTTGTGGTGGAAAATTCCAATGGGGACTCCATCACCATGTCCACCAATGGCACCTTGTGCATTAAAACCAGCGGTGTTTTGAAATTGGAAGGTTCGGTAATCACCATTAATGGGCGTGTCGTTGCACCCAATCCGAATCCTATTTAGTTAACTCTGGCATTACATGAGGTGATCTTTATGGCCAATGTAGATATACCGGTACCTGATGAATTGCGCGAAGCGCTGAGTGCGCCCAAATGTATTGATCTCAGTTTACCGGAACCAAAAAAAATAACTGTGACTTTGCCGACAGGGGCATCTTTGACTTCACTTAACAATGCCGGCCAGAACATTCCCAATGATTGTTCTCTGACTTTTAGCCTAATGCTGCAAATAGCGCCTCTAATGGGCAGCATGGAATGTGTCCTCAAAATTCTAAAATTACTGAAACCTCTAAGTGATGCCGTCACAAGTCCTCCGCCTACGCCTGCCCTTATCAAAAAAATTGCAGAAGCAGTTGCCGACTTGGCGCCGTGCTTTTTAATGTTGACTCCGGCAGGTATGATTCCCTTTGTCAGGGATATTCTCTGTTTAATTTTGAAAATCTTTAATTGTCTCATTGGCCAACTGAAAACAGCACTGGAATTTATGAACGGCCTCAACATTAATTTGAAAAAGACCCAGGCCAGTGAAAATCCGGATCCTGAACTGATCGCCACACTGGAATGTGCACAACAAAATGTACTGACCTCCGTAGGCCATTTAATGAACGGTATTGAACCTGTTAAGGCCATTCTGGATTTGGCAGCGCCATTTATGAGCATTGCAGGCGTTTCGGCGATTCAATTGCCTGAACTCGGCAGTGCGGAAGATTCCGAGGCATTGAATCAGGTAGTGACTACCATGGAAGAGGTGGTTACCACAATTCAGCAAATTGTAGATGGTCTGGGAGGATGTCCCTCATGAGCAGCATTAATTTTCTCGGACGCGGTTTAGCCTTTCCCATCCAACCTAATGGCACTGGTGGCTTGAGTTATGCAGAAGGTGAACGTCATGTCGAACAGTCGTTAAAAATAGTGCTGATGACCGCTCTGGGTGAAAGGGTAATGCGGCCCGAACTGGGGTGCAAGGCACCCAGATTGGTGTTTGCGCCTGGCAGCGTGCAATACCTGAGGTTATTGGAAACCACGGTGCGTGAAGCGGTGCGGGATTGGGAACCACGAGTAGAGTTGGAAGACGTGCAGGCAGAGGCAGCGTCTGGAAGCGAAAATCATGTTGTTGTCAATATCGCCTATAAAATCCGCGGCAGCAACACTCGTGGAAATTTGGTTTTTCCTTTCTATCTCGGGATTGAATTTGGTACTGGGGAGGTACGGTAGTGAGTCTACAAACCATACAACTTGACGATCTCACATGGATCGAAATGATCGATGCTATTCGTGCCCGTATAGTTGCCGATTCCAATGGTGAGTGGACCATGCATGGGCCCCTGGACCCCGGCGTTACCTTACTTGAACTGTTTGCTTACCTTTTTGAGCAACGTCTTTATTGGTTGGACCAGGTGCCGGAACCTTTAGTGCGTGCCATATTAGCGCTGCTTGACGATGCACCGCTAAGAACAGCTTGCGCTAAAACCTTGTTGGCATTTCGCTCCCTTGATGACGGCTTACCGCAAGAGGTTTCAGCCGGAACCGTTTTTTATCCTCGTGATCAACAACTGCTTTTGCCGTTGAGCACACTGGAATCTGCCACAGTGCTACCGGTAAATTATAATGGTGGGTTGCAACCCAGGATAGAGCTCATCTCGTCCTGTCGAGATCACAGCCCTGACTTGCATGCAGGTTACTCAGTACCCATGCTACCAGCTGACGGAAGTGCATCAGAGCTGCAATTTATCCTCTGGTTGGATCGTCATCTGATGATGGATGAAATCGATGGAACTTTTACTTTATATTTTGAGTTGGATACTGCTACGAGCATTGCGCCTGAATGGGCAGGGCTGCCCAATGATATTCAATGGTTTGATCGAACCTCTCCTGTAGGATATGTACGTCGAATGCTTGATACTAATGATGTCGTTTGCGTCAGTTGCAACTTACCACGGACTTACCCGGAAACCGGAGTATCAGATTTTGGCTCAACATTGAAGCAATCGACTGATCCGCCTGTCTGGATTAATGAGTTTATATCAACGGATTGGAGTTATCGACACCTGCAAATAACGCCGCCTGCAGAACTGAAGTTGTACTACAGCACCGGATCAGACACAAGAAAAGCCTTTGATTCCATGCAATTTTTAGATGCCACAGGAGGCCTGCGTCGCTCCGGTCTGGTTCGGTTCATCATACAGGAAGATTGGCAACCAATTATAACTCAAGCGAGTGGCCTCGTAGGTTATGCCATCTGGATAACATGTGAAAAAAGCACATATTCAGCGCCACCGCGGCTACGTCGACTAATCCCCAATGTTGTTGTTGCTCAGCATGTGGAATCCGTTGATATGGACTGGGGCGAGATAAAGGATAAGGTGAATGATTGGCTGCGGCTGCCGGGACAGGAATTGCGGCTACCTGTGGACAAGCCGGAACCTCTTGAAGATTCTGTGCGCTTGCATTTCCGCGAAGATGACCAAGACTGGCACGAGTGGCGTCCTACTGATCATTTTTATCACCACGGCCCTGAGGACAGAGTATTCATAGTAGACAGGACGCACAAACGTCTTTTGTTTGGCAATGGCTTAACCGGTCGAATTCCGGTTTTGGATATTGGAAATGAACCCTACGTGAAGCTTTGCTACCTGGCCGGCGGAGGCGATGGGGGAAATTTTGGTGAATTGGTTTGGGCTTCAAGGACTTCGGATTTGAAGCCCTTTAATCCCGTTCCTGGTATTGGTGGTGCTGATGCAGAAACCATGTCCGAGGCCAAGGCGCGGGTGGGGAGAGATCTGTCACGACGGGAGCGTGCCGTAACTGCTGTGGACTTTGAGTGGTTGGCCAAATCCACGCCGGGTATTGCCATTGCCCGTGCCCATGCGGCCGTGGGCTACCACCCCGGCTTTCCCTGTCATCCCGTCCCCGGTGTCATAACTCTCTTTGTGGTACCGGAAGTGCCGCGGGAGGCCCTTCTTTTTGAATCCGGGGAGGCGGTGTTGGCGCCAAAGACAGATCCCGGTGCATTAGCTGAAGTGAGAAGGCGTATCGACACGCGGCGCCTTTTAACCTCTGAAGTATATGTGTGTTCAGTGCCCTACCGAGCGGTAACTCTTGTGGTTGAGCTGCAAGGTGTTTTTGTTGATCAGGAGAGTTTGCAGGCGGAAATTTCTCTGGTCCTCACCCAGTATTTGGACCCACTGATCGGTGGTGATCAGGGGGAAGGATGGCCCTTTGGCGGTCCGCTGCGCCCCTCCAGCTTAATAAAAGAAATACAAAAACACATTGATGCGAGCATTATCATCAAGCGGGTTGAGATCGCTCTGGACTCGGGTGGTTTCTTTGAAGATTGTAGCGATGTGGCCATCGGTCAGCATCATCTGGTCTATTTGCAGGCAATCAGGTTTAACGTCGATCGCACACCGGTCACACAGGGAGGTTTACGATGACCCAAGTGTGGTGGGGACAGGAGTCTATTACTAAAGCACTACCCGGCGAAGTCGATCCGCCATTGTTATTAAAAGGTGGACGATTGTTTATCCGGAAGGATGTGGCAGCAAGGGTGCCGAAATTTACCCCGGAGTGGACCAATGTACGGGAAGGTGATGCCGGTTTCGCCCTATTAAAACTGCACTCGGAACTAGCCGAACCCTTAGTTCAGCGTTTAAACCGACTGCCTGAAAAGACATTAATCGAATACCTGCGTGCTGCTTCGGTTAGCCCGACATCAGCCCGACCGGCCCGTGCCACGCTGGTATTTACTGTTTCCGACGCTGCACCCAAGTCCGTATTGGTTCCGGAAGGTTTTCAGGTTTCAGCCAGTGGCGCTGACGAATACGGCACGACTATTATATTTGAAACAGAACGAACCCTTTATGCAGCGCCCGGCGGGATTGAACTGAGCTTTGTGCAGGAGGGCAGTCATTTTTTTGAGGTAGACCTCAGCGGCAGCGATGCCAGCAATGCTGAACCCGCCTTCGGTGAAAACCCAAAAGCGGGTTCAGGATTATGGCTGGGTTTAAACAGTGGCATTGAGCCCCAGCCCAGTGTCACCATCGGTATTCATTTATCGGCGGAATCCGGTGCGCCGCCACCGGTTGCCACTGGAGGTCTTGAGCCCATCGCAGGTTTACCGCATCCTTTTTTGCGCTGGGAGTTTTTTGACGGAGGCAGTTTTAAAACAGCCGAAGTTATTCGGGATGAAACCAATAGCCTGCGACAAAGCGGCGTTGTTGAATTGCGCTCGCCCCGGCGCTGGCGTCCGGGCACACCCTCGGGTATGAGCGCAGATAAACCGCTGCGTTGGCTGCGATTGAAAGTCGTTTTTGGCGAATTCACCGATGCACCGGCCTTAGCCTTCGTTCGGCTGAATCTGGCAGGGGCGGTAGCTGCCAGAACCGTGCGCAATGAGGTATTGGAATATATCCCGGACAGTGACGGCCGGCGTTTACGTCTCAGCCAAAAACCTGTTCTGGCTGGCTCGCTGCAACTCACCGTGAATGAAGGTGAAATCAATTCCACTGCACAAATTATTTCAGATGAAACCGCGGGTGGACCGGTGCAGTGGCAGGAAGTTGAGGACCTTGATGCGTATGGTGCTGACGAGCGCGTATTCGAGTTGGATGCTGTGAATGGTGAACTGCAGTTTGGCGATGGCACTCACGGTGCCAACTTGCCGCGAGGGTTTCGCCACGTGATAGCCGAGCGCTACCAGGTGGCAACAGGCCGTGCCGGTGCTGTGGATGCGGAACAAATTACCAGTCAGGTATCCTCTGCGCCTTTCCTCGTTGGCGTAAGCAATCCGCTGCCAGCCAGCGGCGGTCGCGACGAGGAAAGTCTTGAACTAACTCTGCTGCGCGGACCTGAACAAATTCGTGCCAGGCACCGTGCAGTCACTACGGCCGATTATGAGATGATGGCACTGCAGGTGAACGGTGCGGATATCCGCCGGGCGCATGCGGTAGCCGGTATGCATGCGGGATTGAACGGTGCCATGGTACCCGGCACTGTCACTGTTTTTCTCCTGGGACCATCAAGTACCGAAGGCCCGCCTTACCCCGATCAGGGCAGCCTCGACGCAGTCAGTCGTTATCTCTCAGACGGTATTGCACCGGCTGGAGTAGAAGTTGTAGCGGCCGCACCGCAGTTTCATCTCATTGGTTTGCGAGCTTCAATTGCAATTGCTACGGCAGCCGATGACGGTAGCGTTATCCGCCAGACGCTGGCAGAGATGGACGCTTATTTCAATCCTCTTCATGGCGGAGATCAGGGGCAGGGCTGGCCCTTTGGTGGTGTTGTTTTTCACAACGCTGTTGTGCGCCGGTTATTGGAGCGAGTCGACAATTTGCTGGCTGTATCTGCCCTCAATATTGTAGTCGATGGTGTAACCCTGCCGTCCTGTACTGATTTTGTGCCTTCGCAACATGGGTTGCTATGGCCTGACATTCACGAACTGAGGATTATAGAGGAGACGGTCTCATGACGTGTGTTCCAAATTTAGCTACATTTCGTCTCTTAAACCATCTCGTTGGCTGGGATATCGACAAGGTTGAAGGCTTGGTGGGATTGAATACTGCAAGTGGAGTGCAGCTGAAGCCTCTCGGTGACTCAGACCTCGCTATTGATGAATCGACACTGTCGGTATGGTTGCCGCCGTCGCGTCTGGCAAAAACCTGCGGTGTCTGTCAATGGTATTTGATAACACCCTGCCCGCCGCAATCGCGTCTACTTGTGTGGAGTAGCTGTGAACCTTTCTGGTCAGAGACAAGGCAGGGCGCTTATGGTGTGCTTCACTGCGGCCGTGCAATTGCCCTTTCGCCCCATCGCATTGCCATTACCGATACAGCCGTCCAATCCATATTTTTCTTTACTGACCAGGGCCGCCGGCAACTGGGTCAAGTGCCATTCAATCAACCCGGTGCCATAGCCTATGCCGTCTGGCGGGAATGGCTTGTGGTGGATGAACAGGCCGGTGTTTTGCGGCGCCTGGATATGGCAGGTGTCGATCTAGGTCCCTTTCCGGCTTCATTACCACCGGGCGATGTTGATCGTCTTGCAGTTGATGATGAGTGTCGGGTATGGGTTGCAGTCAGGCAGGATGACGGACGTTTGATGTTATGGCGGGCAGGAGTAAATGATGACGCATTTAAACAGACAAACCTGCGTGATTTGCGGCAGTCGTTCAAACCCTCAGGTCTTGAAATGGTAACGAATAAGGGATTCTGTTTCAACCCGAACTACATTACAGACAACGGTAAGACTACGGGTACTGGCGATATTCATGAAGAAGATAAACTGAATCATAATATAAAATACGGGCCTTGCTTCTCCTGGTACGGTCGGCCTGTGGAAATCCAACCGGCAGTTGCCGTATCCCCGATATATGATGAGCAGGGTCAACTTTTAACAATGGCCATCGACAGCGGGATTCCGCGCTGTCGATGGCACCGCGTGCAAATGGATGCAGATATACCCACGGGAACCACAGTGACTATAGCCGTTTCCACCAGCGAGGAATCTACGCCCGTGCCGCAGGGTATTGCCAAAGGTGATTGGTCCGGATTTGAAGCCGGTGTACCCCACCCGGCAGATTGGCAGGAAACGGCATTGAACAGTGAGGATTTTCTGATGCAACAACCGGCGGGACGTTATCTTTTTCTGCGTTTGCGTTTAACGGGAGATGGATTTCAGACACCCCATGTTCAGCGTATCCGTCTTGATTTTCCAAGGGAAACCAGCCTCAATCAATTGCCCTTTGTGTATCGTGAAAATCCAGAGGCCGAAGATTTCAGCGAGCGATTTTTAGCGTTGTTCGACGCTTTTCTCGAACATGTTGATAGCGCGATTGAACGACAGCCGGCTTTACTCGACATAGGCGGTGTACCAGATGCTGTGTTGCCCTGGTTAGGGCGCTTTCTCGATATCGCCATGGACCCAGCATGGGACGCTGAACGTCGACGCCGTATCTTAATGGCAGCGCCGAAGTTATATCGTATGCGCGGGACTGTTGACGGAATGCGCACCGCCATTCATCTGGTGTTTGATGTCGAACCGGTCATTCAGGAATTGCCGCTCCAGCGTCCCTGGGGTGCAGTCGGTGAAGTACACCTTGCCAGTGGTGCGCGATTATTCGGCCCTTCGAACTGGCGTTTCAGTTTAGGGAAGTCAAGGCTGTCTCAGGCGCCGATTCGCAGTTTCGGCAACCCTGAACGTGACCCTTTCAACGCCCTTGCCCATCGCTTTAATGTAATGGTTCCCATTGCGCTTGACATACAATCGCTCACTCGCTTGCAGCAACTCATCAATGCCCAAAAACCGGCTCATACACTGGTGACTCTGCGTACGAGTGAAAGTAACTTTATTTTAGGTACGGAGATCAAACTTGGTATAAACACCACGTTAAAACCCTTTGCCCCCTCGGTGCTGGCGACGGGTGAGCAAGCTATTCGCTTGGACCGCGGCACGATTTTGTCTTCTGCACGAGGAAAGTCTGATCAGGGACTGAGGGTTGGGCACGGCTCCACCGTCGGTGTTAATAATGAGTTGAGATAATAAGGAGGAAGATCACCATTAACCGGAACAACACTATAGGCCATCAGCTATGGGTTGTTGAAATTCAAGAAATTGGAGTGAAACCATGAAAAAAATAACCGAACCAAGAACAGAATCAGCGCACGCCTGTGTGCCTATGCCAGATTCTGAACGCCTCAATTTTTATTATGGTCAGCCCTTAGGCGTTGCCGATTTTCAAACGGAGCAAAACTATTTTTTAGAAAAACTGCGTTTGTACAACCGCTGTTTTCACGGCTACGGCATTGTCTGCGGTCTGGAGGTGAAACCAGTGCCTACGGAAGAAGACTGCTTAAGTGAAATTCAACGTAAGCGCCGAAAGATAGAAAAGGCAATTCGATGCATCAATGACAGAATCGCGAAGTTGAAGGCAGCGGCTGATCAGTACAAAGAAGAAAAGAAAATTGACCAGATTGACAAGGAAGTGAAAAACCTGGAGGAGGAAAAAGAATCACTGCAGCGGGATTTAGATAATCTGCCGTATTGTCTCCCCAAGGTTGAAAAAGTACCGGCCAAAGTCTGCGTGAATTGTGGCCTGGCCGTGGACTGTGAAGGGCGAGAAATCATTATGCGTCAACCCCAAAAGGTTGATTTGTGGTCTTTGTTTTCCCAGGAGCAAATACAGCAGGTCGAGAAGAAATTACGGGAAGTAAAAGACGATCAGGTCGGAGAAAAAGACAAAACAATATCGGTTGAGTTGAGTGTGTGTTACTGCGAGCAGCCGACGTATCCTTCACGGCCTGTAATCAAAGATACCTGCGTAGCAGTTTCAAAGTGCGTTTACGGACGTACCCGTGAAGGATTTAAATTCCGCGTCAGCCTGGAACCCAGCGAACCAGACGAACGTTGCAGCAATTGTTGTGAAGCCTGTGAAAGCGAGTGCGTGGTGCTTGCCTATATCCACTGGAACCCACGTGAGGAAATAACATGGAATGATATTGACTGGGGACCAAGACGCAGCATCAGCCTTTATCAGGCTTCTGTGATTACCGGTGTAAGTTGGTTACATGGGGCAAGCTACTCGCCTGATCAGGCCAAAGATGTGCTAGGAACCACAAAATCCAGTGATTCACGAACAGATGGGATAGAAGTCACCTTTTCCAAACCTGTCTATGCAGAGACCTTACAGCCGGGAGTCGTGGACTTGTGGCGTATTCATGGTGGTCACGGTTTGAGTGGTATGATTTCTCATATTGAAGGCAGTTATATGGGTAAACCGGCCAAAGGTTTGATTAGTTCCTTTAAGTATCGTGATGACAGTGGTGAAACACTCAACGATGGCGATCGGGTTCTCATCATTATCCGGGGCAATTTTATTCTCGATGCCTGTTGCCAACCAGTGGATGCGGAACACGTCGGCGGGCTTGTACCCCAGCTGAAGGGCTACCCAAGGGATAATATCAATGAAGATTGTTTGCCGCCAGTGTCCCCCCCCTGTGCACAGGCACGACATCAACCCTGGACATCGGGTAACGGTCGCCCAGGGGCTATATTCGAAAGTTGGTTTTTTATTAAGCAAATTGAGATGAGGGAGAAAGGGACATGATTACACAAACAAATACTTACGTAAAAAACGTGTCAAAAACAACAACGGTCGGTAGTGGTCGCAGCGGTAATGGTTGCGGCTGTAACGATAGTAAATCTCACTGCACATCAAGTCCGGTATGTGATGCCACCTGCGGTTGCAGCGAAGGACAGATGGTTCAGCCGATTTTTTCTGCCGGACAACTATTAACTGACGATGACCTGCAGGCGTTAACGAATTATGTGGTAACCAAACATCGCCTGCACAACCGCTTTGTGGTCGGTAGCGGTGTCAGTTGTGGTTTGGCAGTTACCTGTCATCCCTGCGGGCAGGGGAAGGTCATCGTGCAGCCGGGATATGCAATCGACTGCTGCGGGCGAGATATTATGGTCCCC
The DNA here is from genome assembly GCA_965222815.1 of Candidatus Scalinduaceae bacterium. Taxonomy (GTDB): domain Bacteria; phylum Planctomycetota; class Brocadiia; order Brocadiales; family Scalinduaceae; genus SCAELEC01. The sequence goes on along the minus strand of CBDCUS010000013.1, from coordinate 979,844 downwards.
TGTCCTGTGGAACTGGACATCAATGCCATGGTGCGCGACCTGAAATTCAAACGTCTCGGGCATGACTGCGGCGACCCCTGTCCAGATTCGGCTAAAAAAACCAAGGGAAAGAAAGAAAAACGAGAAGACAGTGATGACCCGGCCGATCGTTACTGCCTCTACCTGCTTTATTGCGAAGAGCTGACTGACCCTGTTGCGTCCTATAGCCAGGATGAATCCTGCAGTGCGACGTGCCAGCCCACCCGCTTGAACGAAGGATTCCACTTTGAACTTCGCTGCCCTGAAGAAGATGAACCTCCTCCCAGTTTTCTTGATCGCATTCGATGCTGTATTGGCGACTTCGAGGAAGCGGATTTACAATCAAAGGAATTCGAGCACTGTCAGTCGCACGTGCAAAGGGCGAAATGGGCCATGGAAGCTATCAGCCAGAAAAAGGAGGCTGGATGTACGAAAAATGATGAAATGCATATTCTCGAATTAAAACCGGAACAATACGATCCATTGAGAAAACCTCCACCTAAGGGACCTCTTCAAGGCAAAGATGAGAATATGCTGTTTCAGTTTCTTGATGATATACAATATGTTGGGCCTTGCATGACACGCTTTGTGCTGTTGCCAGATAAAAAAAACTTTAAAAAGAAAGAGAAAGAACTGGAAAATCAAATAATTGCTATGCAAGAGCTCGTGAATAATGTCAAAGGTCCAATTGTGGAGTGGGTGAATAAAATACCATCCTCAGTTCAGAAGGCACAAGCCTTCGCTATTCTGGAAGAGTGCAATAAGTATGCCGTTCTAAAGCTTGATAAATCGAAAGAGGCTCAGGCAAAGCTCTATGGACAAGGCTACTTCTCATCTCGGCTACTCGCCAGTGTGACCAATAAAACTCTGGCGAATTATAAAGATTGGTTGCTGCGAAAAATGTGTCACTGCCCACCTATCACTGATTGCTTTCTGATAGAAGAGGTCAAGTCAGTGGTTATCCCGGTAGGGGATTGTATAGATGAGGCAACTGTCGATGCCTGCGAAAAACTATATCGAGCAGTTAACCGCTATCTACTGGACTGCATCTGTTCGGCACTGATTCCCCCCTGCCCTACCTGCGATGATCCTGCCGTAAAGCTTGCCTGTCTGGAAGTAATAGACTGCGAGGTGGATACCATTTGCAATCTAGAGCGGACCTTCCTGCTCACCGAACACAATTTACGGTACTGGCTGCCTTTTCTTAACGCATTTGGCGAGGCCCTGGAGAGACTGTGCTGCGAATCTTCCAAGAAATGTGATAAACCAACCAACGCCGTCCCAGAGGAACCCATTGGTTTAGAAATTCATGAAGAATCTAACAGCGTAACGCCTTGGGGAAAGCCTCGGGCTTCCCGGTATCAATTCTCCACGTATTTAAAATCCCAGCCCATGTTTGCGACTATTCTTCGCTTAACGGGTCTTTCCACTGATCCGACCATTAATCTCATTCTCAGAAAAGTCCTGATTGATATAGCCAGGTGCCAACCGCAGACTGCCGGCTTGTTTATGGAAACGGGTAAAACTGAAGCAGTTTGGAATGTCGGTGAAGGTGTAATGTACAAAGAGCTCGAACCTAAGCGGGTTCAAACAGGAATTAAGGAGGTGGTCAAAACTGAAGTGAGTGCTATTAGACAAAAAATCGAATCATATATGAAGGACTATAGGAAAGAGAATACAACGATCAAGAATTCTATCAGTACGCTGAAAAAAGCAGATGATGCCAAGAAAGATGAAATTAAAACGTTGAAGGGGCAGATAAAATCTCTGACACAGAAATTGGATGAACAAATTAAAAAGGAACCTAAAAAATGAAAACACAAATCTTACGTCCGATTTTCAGTGAAAATCAAATTCTCAGCGCAGCGGACGTTAACGCAATTGTCAATCATTCCAGGGATGCAGATGCTCGCCACAGTCGCTACCTGCACAGCTGGGGGATTGCATCTGGTCTGCAGTTACAGGCAGAAGAGATTGAAGTCACAGCCGGGACAACGTATCTGGAAGTTAGCGTAACGCCGGGTGTTGCTATTGACGGCTGCGGGCGCGAAATTGTGGTAACTGAAGCCTTTCGTTTGAGTGAGGATGTATTTGATCAATTGAACGTGGCTGAGAGTGCAACTGGTAAGGATGACCCGCCGAAATATCCGGTTTTTTTATATGGCCGCGATCAGAGGCAACAATCGTCTGCCACATCACTGTCTATATGTCGTAGTAGTGACCCAACCCGCACTATTGAGGGATTTGAAGTGACATTTGGCCGTATCGGTACAGCAGCGGAACTTGATGAACAATTCTATGATAATCTTTGTCAGCGTATCTCTGCATCAGGCAACAGCGGTTGGAAGATATTATTGGGATTTGTGGAATGGGATGGTAACCATTTCACTGCTGTCGCAGAAGAAGCCGATGGCGTAGGCAGACGTTATGCGGGTGTCAAGGCAGAGGATGTGAGTGCGCAAAATGACCGTCTGACACTCCGTTCAGCCGATCGCAGTGTAAATGACAAGGCTGCACTCGTAATCGATAATGAAAACGACGGTGAAATGCGTTTTGGGTTGCAGGACAGAAATGGCAGCGTAGTACCGGTGTTCACTGTGAATGCTAAAGGTGACGTTATAGCAGAAGGCAAAATTCTGGGTGCTATTGCTGGCGGCGTGCAGGTAGAGTCAGGAGTCATTACTGATGGCGCCCTGGTGCCGCTCCCCGCGGGTATAACAAAAAAACAAGTTGACGACGGCGAAGCATCTATTCAGGTGCATTTGAGTCCCCGCTATCAACAACAACTGGCGTTTCTACCAACCGCCGCAGCAGGGGAATATTGGACAATGCAACCACTGGAGTGCTACGCCGATGGCCGTCGAGTCATTTGTACGGTGCTATGGCAGCAAACTAATCTCAATTTCTCTGTTGCAGCTCCTGGCCCCATCCCCAGTATGGTCTTACCGGGCGTCTGCGATTATCAGGTATTTGGTTTTGTAAAAGAAGGGGGTGGGTAAACAAATGGAAAAAATGAACGTAATCACCTTCAAAGAAACAGGCCATGTGTTGGGAGCGCTTACCAGAGCCAGCCAACCGGAAAAAGCTGCGTCTGTCGAAGATATAGCTGTTGGTGGATTTAGATTGTATAATAGATGGACCGACCCCATTACTACGACGGAGACTGACATCATTATAGAAATTCCCGAGGATAAAATCGGTGTGGCACTGGTTGATTATGAAACCCTTGTGTTGTACCGACCACACCTGTTTGTCCAGGATCTGAAGGATAAAACACTAGATGATGTATCGGGCAATCCCGTCCCTGTAATCACCTTAAGTAGCAGTAGCGATCAGATCACGGTAACACTCCCGGATAGTGTCAATGAGCCTACTGATGTCTGGTGCCAGATTACCGGTAGCAATTTGAGCAAACCCATTGTGAAATCAGTGCGGTTACCAGGAACCGCTACCACTCCGGTTACTACCGAAACAGCAGAACTTATACTAAGTGATGGCGATTACCATGTCGCCATGTTTGCACCAGGCTATGCGTTGGCCATATTTAAGGTAACGGCAACCTGAATGAATAGGGAACAAGGAGAAGTTTGTTGGTTACCAGCTGTGCTTCACTGGAAATAATAGAGGACTATGACGTGAATCAACTACGAATTCGCAATTGCAAACTTCGTTTGGTTCGTAAAGGAGGATGGAGTTGGGGAGCCGACCCAAACCGCCTGGTGCGTATGGCAACGCAATCTTTGCCTGAGTTGATAGCGCAGAAGCTTCGTCAGTTATTGCTTGACCGGGAAGAACACGTGACTATCAGTCACCTGTCTGTAAATGTTCCCGTTAAATTGTCGGAATTAAATGTGATGACCTTTGAATCAAATAAGGATATAGGCCACTCGATTCTATCTGACAGAATTTCCCTTGTTTTCAAACAGGCACTCGCTGCACAGGCTGGTATCGATGAGTCCCCGGCTGATGAACCTGCTTATTTAGACCAAACCGATAAATCTCTCCGGCGTATGCCTGCTTATGGGGCAAAGAACGACGTGATCAGTCTCATAGTGAAATGGTATGAACAGGGCAAGCTGTTACAGCTGCTGAAACATTTCAGTGATCAGGCGTTAGGCGCCTGGGAAAAACTGATTTTAAAATCACTTGCAGAGAGAGGTGCTACACCGAAGAATGATAGTGAAGATTTCCTCACAAAGCCCGATCAGTTCAGTAACGCTGTTCTTCAATCATTAAAGGAACAAAAGAGAGTTGGCGTTAAACGCCTGATTCTGTTAGCGGCATTGTTGCAAAGATATCAAAATCGATTATCCCAGGAAATAACAGCGAAAGTACTCAATAAATATATACCTGCAGATACGGATAGTATTATAGCTGCTGAGCCAGGAGGTGGAAATGGGAATGATGCTATGGTATCGGCTGAGTCCACTGACACCGCCATCCGGAGCAAACGGCAACCATCGATTCGCAAACATACTACTGCTTCTGTTGTTGACAAAAGACGACCTGCTGAGGGTTTTGAATTAAACGTCAGTTCTGTACTACCTTTTGTGGCTGTGGGAATTCTGTCCCGGTTTGGTTATTTTGATGTACTTTCAACGGCACTTAATGCGGAGGGTATGGAACGGGATATAAGCTACTTTGTTGTAGCGTTGGCCTACAAAATGCTCCCTGCTTTGCACCGGGGCACCTATCGTGAGGCCCGTGACATGCAGACAGCGGCAGCTGCTGCCGGACTGAACCAGAGCGTATCCGGAGAAGAGTTAGACCGTTTTGCCTTTAGTTGTGTCAATAGTCTGTCCCCTCTCGATGGATGCTTAAAACTATTGCTGACTGAAGGACACGACCCATCCCGTGCGCTTTTGATCCACAGGCTGACGATTGCGGATAAACCATCCTGGCTATTAATGGATACCCAGGGCTGCTTTCCCATAGGTTGGTTCTTAAACGACGAAACAATGTTTCAGGCACTGAACGATTTTAGCGGCAATACGTTTTTGATCAGCGATGTCGCAGCCGAGCCCTCGCTGTTTAGCGCGCTGACATTGCGGCGCCATCGATTTATAACGTCGCTGCCACCTGGCCGCCAGGATAACTGGCGCTCCATCGACAGAAAGCGCAGATGGTGGACAAACGATCTGGACGCACAAACCGGATGGTTACGTAATCAAAGTCAATGCTTGCAGGTTGTCACTGAATCTGCTGAAAGGGTTTCTCGGGAATTGCTGGCGGACCGTTCCGTGTTGCCGCAATCGCAGAAAGGGTACGTGATTCAGTTTGAACAGAGTTTGGCTCTGACGGCTGCATCAGCGTTATCCACTATCGCCTGGCAATTGTGGGGAGAAAATGAAATGACGGATGCCGTGCTGGCGTTAGAACGGCTGGGAAATCTGGAAGGGAAGGTATTAATGGACAAAGAAAAAATGACCGTCCGCCCGGCTTTGGGGCGACGGTATCTGGATTTGTATCACAACAACTTTCTGGTTGATGTGGTGAATGTTCCCTGGCTGGGTGGCCGGAGATTGGAGTTTGCGGGGTTATGACTACTTCCGTAGACACAGGATCGGGCCTAAAGACATTGGCCAGCAAGCATTTGCAGCTGCATATGCGAAAGATCAATCGGAAAATGCAGGCCGCTGTTTCCGAGCAAAAAAAGATAGCATCGGCGTTGCGACGTCATGACGTTACCCCCTTGTGTGTCAGTAATGAACAAGTTTCTCAACTCCTGCAACAAGTAAATAGTGAGTTGTGCTTTCTACCGGAAAAAACTAGTGCCTGCGCGCTCAGTCAAGAAGAATGTCTCTTCGAAGAGAGGCTGCGTGAGCGTGCAGATAAAGAAGGCCTGGTTTTACCGCTGGATGCCATGGCTCATCAGCTAAAACTGACAGAGTTTGAAAAAGCCGCTGTTTTAGTCTGCCTGGCTCCGGAACTGCATCGATCCTACGGCCGGATTTTCGCGTACATTCACGATGACTTGCATTGTCAGGTACCGACAATCGGGCTGTTGTGTTCTCTGCTGGCACGAAGTGAAGATGAATGGTTGAAACAGAGGAAAACCCTGTCGACACATGGGAGTTTGCGCCGGTTAGGTTTAATTCTGACACAGGGCGATGTTAACTCGGAACAACAGCTTGTCTGCCGGGTGGCACCGGGAGTGCTCGAACGATTGTGTGTAATGGATACCGGAAGTATCGGCGACGTGTCCAGATGGACAGATCAATTCTATGATCCCTACGATGTTCATTTAGATCAGGTGGATTTGCAGGTCTTTTCCGAGAGTGGGCAGTTAAAAGAAGTTTCTCATGCATTAAAACAAGGTGACCTCGATCTATTGGCTGTCTGGGGCGAGTCTGTTTCCGGTGTGGAAACTGCTGTCCAGGCAGTTGCGGCAAACAGCGGTAAGCCATTGAGAAGATTGCCTTTAAATGTAAATGCATTCAGCTCAGCCCTGGCTGCAGCCAGCTATTTGGGAGCAATGGTCTGGATTGATGCAGACCGGTTGTCAGAAGATGAAAATCGGCAGCTGGCCGGCGAAGTTTTAACACATTTGTTGGCCAGTTCAATACCGATTGTTATCAGTGGTCAATATCCCTGGCGCCCTACTGAATTGTTAGCATGCAGAAGTTATGCCGAAGTAAGACTTACCCCGCCGGATGAGAGCTTGCGGATCAAAAACTGGCTGCGCTTCATACCCGAACTGCCTTATGGGAAAGCACAGGACTTGTCACATCGGTTTCGCTTTAATCCCCGGTCACTTGTGGCGGTTAAACGCTCCGCCGACATGCAGGCGCAATTAAAGAGCAATGGCGCTCGGCGAAATAGCGTTGATCAGCTGGATGATGTGTGCTGTTTTGTTACCCAGACCAGGGCCGGCCGATTTACCAAATCCGTTACGCCAAAACGTGGACCAGAGGATTTGGTATTGCCGTCGGAGTTGCATAATCAGGTGCTGGAGGTTGCCAGTTTCTACCAAACCTTGACTAAGGTAAACGAGCACTGGGGTTTTGCCCGTTTGGCAACTGGCGCCGGTGGAATTAAGGCCTTATTCGCTGGCGACAGCGGCACCGGGAAAACATTGGCTGCCGAAGTTATTGCCCGTCAGATCGGCTTGCAGATGTTGAAGATTGATCTATCCCAGCTGGTTTCAAAATGGGTCGGTGAAACGGAAAAAAATATTGACGCCGCCTTTTGTGAAGCTGAAACCAGCAGTGCCATGTTGTTTTTTGACGAGGCTGATACGCTATTCGGGAAGCGAGGTGAAATCCAACAGGGATCCGATCGCTATGCTAACCTGGAAGTTGGTTATTTATTGCAGCGTCTGGAGCAGTTTCCCGGTCTGGTCGTGCTGGCCAGCAACTTAAAAGACGAGATTGACGAGGGGTTTACCCGACGTTTTCACGTGATTCTACATTTTCCCCGCCCTCATGAGCAGGAACGCTTACGATTGTGGAACATGGCATTTCCGTCCTCAGCACCCTTGGATAGCAGTGTTGATCTGTCGGGACTTGTCCATTTGGACATGACCGGTGCGGGGATTTTCAACGCCTGCCATACTGCTGCCCTTTTGGCAGCAGAAGAAGGTAGTGATGTAATTCGTCACAACCATATCATAGAGGGTATCTCACGTCAATTTCATCGCGAATCGCGGGTAATTGTACCATCCGATCTCAATCGTTTCACTCAACAGAACCCCTTTCCAGTTGAATGAATCAAACTTAGGGGCTGTTTAGGATTAATCAATGAACCCCATTCTTGATAGACGCAGCAGGGCATCTACAACGACCTCTTCACAGGAGGCTGAAAACAACACCCTCAATGAGCAGCATTATCAGCCGGTCAACCCATTACGTGCAGTCCCTAATTCCAACCGTAACCGCTTACCACAAACATATCATAGAGGGGATCGCGCGTCAATTTCATTACGAATCTCGGGTGACTAGTCCATCCGATCTCAATCGTTTCACTCAACAGAATCCCTATTCAATTCACTGAATCAAACTCATGGACGGATAAGGATTAATCAATGAATCCCATTCAAGACAAACGCATCAGAACATCTACGACTACCTCTTCACAGGAAGTGGAAAGCAACACACAGGAAGAACAGCGATCTCAGCCTGTCAACCCATTCCGTGCAGTCCCTAATTCCGACCGTAACCGTTATTTAGAGAATAATGGCACAGCCCTCAACGAAGTTGACTCGATGCCCAATCAATCTTCACTTTCAAACGGGGCAGTCAATAACTATTTAAACAGCCAGCCCGTCACTTACGAATTTGAGCCGGAGGTGATTCTGGGCGATGAACCGGATACGGAGGAATTACCTTCTGAAGAGATCCCCGAGCCAGCTCTTAATGAAGGGGAAATTGAATTCGAAGCGGAAATCATCCAGGCAGGCACCGACATCGATCAAGATGAAACGGTGACCGAAACACAAGATGAATCCACCATTACTCTTCAAACAGATACAACCTTTGGCACTGATGTGACTGTTGATACTGAAGCTATCCCAGGAGCGGGACAAAATGGCCCGGTTGAGGAAATTGAATTCGAAACGCCGTTGGTTGTAACATCGAGCAGCGAAAACGACAGCGAAGCTAGTGAAACCGTTGAGGCAGAAAATGAGCAAATTGAGTCGGAGCCGGCATCGGTAGGCGATGTAGAAACCCCTACAGCGGAATCGGTCGCTACCTCAGAAGAGACACCGGTTCCTGAAGAGGTGCAACCCGATACATCTGCTAGCCCCAGGCGAAGGGCAGGATGGGTGGGTGGTGTTGGCGGTGGTGATGGCTCTGAGGCCTTAGTGAGAAACTGGCAGGCAAGGGTCAGCCGTTCTGCCCTGGCTATTCAAGAACCATCCATGCCGCAGGCAGGGTCTGCGCCGGGCAGGTTAATACGATTGGAACATACCTCCAGTGAAGCACAGCGACGCGATCAACAACGAATTCCAAAAGAGGCGGCCAGAAATATTTCGGTACCGCCACAGGTTGAAACACCACCAGCCCCACCTGCTTCCAATCCAGTACCGCAACATACCCAACGAATTGAAAACGCTTCTGATAAACGTCTGCCCAACCAATATCTACCAAATTTGGTACAAACACCGCGCCGGCAAATCAGTGAGGGCGTCACTGTTGGCGGCAATATGCCGCGTCTGGGTCAGCAACCCGTTGATCCCAATATTTTTCAATTGCTCATCACCCCAGGTGCTCTAGAACTGGCAGATATTCCTGAGAATCAGCGCAACGGCGAACGAAGGCAGGTACTGAATGCGCTAACGGCGCTGAACCAGCCCTTTGCAACTGATCAAAACCAGGGCAATGGGAAGGCTGTACCCTTAATCGATCAGGGACCGCAGCCAATACCGCCACTTCCCGCACAAATGCAGACACCGGTGGCCACCGTGGTGGCCCGCCTGTTAGCCCAACCGGCTGAAGCTACGAGTAATGTCATGAAGCGTTTGCGCACAATCGCATACCCAAATGGTGTTCTGCAAAAACAATGTCCGCAAATTGGTCAGCAACTTGAATCCCAAATTCGTCCCAGGCTTGTAACGGAATTAAGGGATATTGCCACTGCAGCTGGGGTATCCGGTAATGAGCTTGACAGCTTAATCAGCGACCGTCAAAACGAGTTGGATAGAGAGGCATCAGCATCACAGGAGGAGATACAAACAGCAGCCCAAGAAGCCCGGGAAGGTGTCTCTGAAAGCGGCCAAAAAACATTAAATACCGTCGCCGGTGCCTGTCAGGCGATGGAAGAAGAGATCATTAACAGGCAGGAGGAAGCCAGTGGCGGAAATGACCCCACTGTTATCAATGCGCGTCGAGATCTTATTATTCGTTGGATGCGTAATCATGTCAAAACGCAAACAACGAACTATAAAAAGGCCGGCGAAAAGCGAGAACAGGATTTATCACAAGGACAACGCCAACGTGAAAATGCGTACAATGCCACTGCGCAACGGGAAGAGTACCGGATACTCAACCCGTCGCGTCCCGCGGAACCGCGTGATACCACCAATCAAGTATACGAGCGGCACCTTCAAGATCTGGCGGCGGGTGTACGTTCCTGGACGCGGGAACAAATTACCGGTCTACAAACGAGTGTCCGCCGTTTAAAAATCACGGCTAAGAGTACCACACGCCGCTATCGGTCTACTATTGAGACTGCAGGCAATAATGGTATTGAGGCGTCGCGCCAGTGGGCTGAGGACCGTATTCTTGAAGGGCAAAGCTGGTGGGAGCGATTTAAAGCCCGCATCAGTCGTTGGTTTGGTGAATCACGTGATATCAACGAGCGCTGGGAAGTACGACGCACCCAAGAAACACGTGACGGTATTGCTCGCGATTTAATCTTTATCAACCAACTTCACACAGCAGTGCAACGAGGAGCGACTAAAGAGCAACTATTACAGCAACAAAATCTCACTGCCGAACAGAGGGCTATTATCCAGGAATACTTTGATCTACCGGCCGGGCGACACCCATTGGATGTCGCCGCTGCCAGGTTACGACAGCGTCTGGCGGCCAATCATCGGGCGGCGGCGGTTCCCATTTTTGAACAGGAACTGCTGGCCTTGCCTGACAGCGATTTTGAAAAACTTAATACCATCGGCCGGGTTATGCGTCGGGGTTTTGACGCGGCGCAAATCGCCCAGGATATTCACGCCCAACTGGATAACCTGAATTCCGACGAAGCAGCTATGTTACGCAGTCTCGAAGGGCTCAACGCCATACAGGGCGCCGCGGTTAGGAAGCTCTACAAGGTCCGCTACCGAAGGGATATGGATCTGCATATGCGCCAAGCCTTCGACAGCGACGAAATGGATCAGGCCCGGCTGCGTCTGGAGGGCCGCCAGGCCGCCGCCGATGCTGACGCGCTACATGACGCCATGGGTTTCTTCAACACCGATGAAGAAACCATTATGAATTTGCTGCGTGGGCGTTCGCAAGCGGAAATCGATGCAATTCGTGCCGAATATCGCAGACGGCACGGGGAGGGCTTAGAGGAAGCCCTCAATAGCGATCTCGATGAAGGGAATGAACAGGATCAGGCTGCGGCACTGTTGCGGGGTGATCGGGATACGGCAGACGCCATTGAACTCGACGAGGCCATGCGCGGTGACTGGTTTGGTTGGGGCACTACTGAAGAGGATATTGAAGGTACCTACCAAAGAGTGCGCGATGAAGTGGCGGCCAGAGCACAACGTGAGGGTTGGAATTCGCAACAGATGGATGCAGAGATTCGCCGGCGAACTCGGCAAATCGAAGCGCGTTTTGGTGAACGCTATGCTAATGTCGAGGAATATCATGTTCCGGGCATGGAGGGCCAAACTGTATTACGACAGGCATTTGCCAGCGAAATGAATTCGGGGCCGCAACGAAATCTCGCTAATGCCTTGGCTGACAACAACCTGGTCGCCGCTGATGCAGCAAGAATTGAAATTGAACGCCGTAGCCTTTGGGCCAGTGATGAAACCATGAATAACGTCTTGCGCTCACAGTACGAGCGATCACTTCAAGCCACCCGGTTAGATCAAGGACCGGCACGTCAGAGAAGAATTCGCCGTGAGATGCGGTTACTGTTGCAACGGCGTAAAGAATCAGGTCTACCACCCTATACGGAAGATGAATTATCCAGCGATCGCATGCGTATGGAGCGTCAGATGGAACGGGACATGGAGGATGAAGCCCAGCGTCGGGGTCGAATAAATATGGAAGCCCTGGAGCAGGCTTACAGCGGCAGTTACAACCGTCCATTGTGGTATACCATTGCCACCAATATGTCCGGTAACGACCGTCGCCGGGCCCAGGCCATGCAAAGGCAGGGTGGACGACTGACAGCCTTACAGGATGTTGAGTACGCCACCAGTGGCGACGGAACTGATGAAGATGCCCTGCGCAATCGCCTGGGACGTATGACCCGTACAGAAATTAACGCTCTTCGCCGGGACTGGGAAGCCCGCCATCCCGGTGAAAGCTTCGATGATATGCTGCGCGGTGAGCTCAGCGGACGGGACGAATCCGATATTATGGATATGGTGCGGTACGGTGCACCGGAATCTGCCAGTGAACGGATAAAACAGGAACGCCGCCGCATGAACCGTGAGTTGGATGACCTGACAGGTGTGTTTGGTGGGCTGGCAGCTGGTAATGAGGAAGCCTGGCTGCGCCGCCAAATGGACGAACTCGATGATATCGGGCCACGATTGCACCGCCGCGATCTGTCTGATGAAGAGCGTCGGGAATTGCGCGACGAATTGGATATGCGGGTTGAGCGAGTAAACCAGGCAGTGTTGGATCATCGTCGCGCCATTGACAGTGTTACGAACACTGCAGCCCAGATTGCCAGTCTGGCAGTAGCTCTTACGGTAGGTGCCGCTTTAACGGCTCTATCAGGTGGGGCTTTAGGTCCGGTCATGATCGCGGTCATTGCATCTGTGGCAGCGACTGTGACCACCATGGGCACGAAGGCCCTGATACAGGGCGGTTCTTATGGGGGTGAGGATATCGGTATCGATTTAGCCGTTGGGGTTGTGGATGCCCTCACGGCGGCTGCAACAGCCGGCATGGGTGGCCGAATTCTTCGCGGTGCTTCAGGTGTAGCACAACAGGCTGCCCGTCCCACAAGGCTAACACAGGCTGCCGGACGGCTTGCTCAAGGTAGACTCGGTCGGCAAGTGGGACGATTACCTGGCGCAAGCACGGTTGGGCGCGGTGTCTCATCCTTAAACCGGGCTGAATCCGGGTTCTTGGTTCGCGGAATTACCGGGCAAAATCCCCTGGCACGTATGGCGCAAAGCAACAGTCAATCCATGCGACTGTTCGCCGAATTTTTGGCAGAAGGTGTCGAAAATGCAGTGTCATCTATACCTTCCGCGTTTACTCAAACGGCTCTAACAGATGAAACCTGGCAGGGAAACCCACTCCTCAACTTATTGGAAGGAACCGCCATGGGCTCAGGTACTAGCGTTGTGATGGGCGGGGTGGTTCAAGGTGGCATGCGAGGCGCTGGATCACTCTATCGAGGTGCCCGTACCCGGGTGCGGATGGCAACTCAGGAAGGTCGGCTGACGGAGGCCAACCGCATAATTGGCGACGCTTACCAGAGTTTCCGTCAACGCAATCCGAACGCCAGTTATGTCGATTTCCTCGGCCATCCAGAAGGAATTCGTGTCCATACCGAGGTGCAACAACGGGGTCTAATACCTGCGCCGGAAACAGCGGGACCGAGAGGAGCTGAAGAACATGCAGTCACAAGACCAGTGGAGGAAATATCGAGGACAAGGGTTTCCGAAGGGGAAGTTGTTCCACCTGAAACAGGTGCCCTTCCAACTCGCCCCGTTGAAACATTATCGGAACATGGCGTACCATCTGTGCGCCCAGAGGAGCCTGCCAGCGGCCGAGTAACAGAGCCTTCCATCGAGGGTAGGCCTGCGCCGGAAACCGCTGCAGGGTCCACGCAACCCATCGAAGCCCCAGCCCGGCCGGCTGAAGTGGATCCCCGGACGCAGGCACTGCGCGAGGCATTGCCGGAAGGCATGCGACAGCAGTTTGAGGTGGAAGTGAAACCCGGATTGGAAGGGCGCACGGTAAAAGTGGTTCCTGATGTGGAAGGCGGTCTGGTCAGGGGCGTGAAAATTGAAGCCGGCCCGGATGCCCAATCCATCGACATCATGATGCATGCGCCGGTAGCCCAGGCCATGCAGCGCTATAGCGGCTTGCTGGGACGCCTTAGGGCGCTGAAGGCCTGGTTCTATCTGGCGAAGGTTGGTTCGGAGGGATGGGAGGCTCAACTGGAGCTGCAAAAACTTCCGGGCATTGTACAGGAACGCATGCAACAGTTAACACAGGCCGATCTGGCCCCGAGCCAACGTGCCGGATTTATTGACGAGATCAATGGACTCAGCCACCAAATCGATGCCTATCAAAGTGTGCTGGAAAGCCCCGAGCTGCGCGACAGAGAGGGCCGGGGGTTTGTCGCGGCGGAAGACAAGCCCAGGAAAATCAGAGGGGTTGCTGATGCCAGTCGACGCCCTGATCGGAGCAATGCCGATAAAATGGTGGAATATGAGCGTACTGAGGCCAAGAACAGTCCGCTGGAGGCAGAATATGGTCGCGTCTATCAGATAGGAGAACGCTGGCAGGAGAATGGTCGCGTCTATCGCATGGTGGAAGTTTATGATGCAGAGGGGCGTGTTGAATTAGTACGCGAAGAAATCCAAGGTCTTGACCCTGTGACAGGAAAACGAATCCAAAAGTGGGTACAAAGGGGGTCTGAATCTGCGCGCTTGTCAGGAGAAGTGGGAGAAACAGCGTCCATAGAGATGGTCGCATCTGGCAAGCTAAACCCTGGTGAAACTGGCCGCGCTATAGTCGACCACTCACGGCTCCAAAATGAATCCGGACATGGGTTTGACGGTGCTTATATTCGGTTCAATGAAGATGGCACAGCAACGGTGGTGATCATCGAAGCCAAAAACTACCCCAATCGATATGTGCCTTTAAAAGATTTTACGGCTATTGGTGGGGATCCAACTTCGGCAACGAATCGGCTAAAGGAAAATTTCGACCAACTGAAAGCCTACTTGGAATCGCCTGAGGCGATGTCGGAATTAAACTTGACTCCGAACAAAGTTGATCAGGTCATGGCTGCCCTGGATCCAGCTACGAGAAATGTTGAAATTCAGATCCATACAACGCCTAAAACCAAAATTGGTTCCAGGGAACGCGGCAGTGTGTTAGAAGATCTGGAGATAAAGGCTCGCAAGGATCTAAACCAGAAAAACCTCAAAGTCGTGCATCGGCCCATTGATCATGATTCTATGAAGGCGGCTATCAAACAACTGGCAGAGGCTGATAGAATAGGCCAAGAATCTGTAAGGTTGCACGAGCTGGCGGGAGACGAAGCAGACACAGGTTCACTTGCCTATAAACAGGCACAGACCATGCTGTGGGGAGAAGCGATAATTAGTGAAGGCCTTGTGTCCCCGATTGGTCTAGGTCGGTTCATTGACGAGGGTGGCAATATGTATCAGGTGGTGGTGCCTGGAGAGGGAGGTGCCGTTCCCACATCGGACAAGCTTGCAAGAACCGTGTTGCAACACCTGAAAACCCAGGCGTCATCTTCAGCCGCTGGCAAAGGTTTTGTGCTGCTGGATATGACTGAATTAACACCCGCACAGCAAAACCGGTTATTAAAAAGATTGAGACGTGAGCCAAATTCTGCTAATCTATTAAATCATTTGTGGATTCTCAATCGAACAACGCAGCAGTTCGATGAAGCAACGGCCTTTTTTGAATGAGTCGTTGACACCGATAAATTTTAATCCAAAGGAAGAGATCGTGAGCTCTAATAATCATGGAAGTGTCGCAATTACTTGGCCAGAGCTGATCGAGAAATATACTGGAGCGGTTCAATACTTTATCCGCAAGTACGAGGCACAAGCACAAGAACTGGCGCAACGAGGTTCTCCCCAAGCACTGGTTGAAAGTTTTGGCGGTGTCGCCTTGACCCTGGCCCAGGCGCTTGTGCTTTTAAAAGCCGATTTCAGCAAAGGCACCTTTAAAAAATGGCTCCAATTTGTGCCTGAAGCCGTAAAAGTTATCACTTCAAAGCCAGCTGAACATATTGTTAACGCTTATTTTCTGCTTGTTTTTACATTGCTCGCTGAAATTGCCGGTTTCAAAAAACCCGCTGATATCGACAACATCAATGTTTCGTACCTAACTACTATCGCGAGTAACAAAGGTGCATTAACCAGCGCCCAGGTGCAGTCCGCAGCATTGATCGCAGTGTTCAGCAACAAGGCGCAACTGCTGCCGAGGTTTATTGATACTCAAGTCCCCGAATCTTTTCAACCCGGCGAAGTATTTGAATTCAACTACAAACGATTCATCGCTTACCTGGCTGCAGCCTTGAATCAGAAGGCCCGCTGGGAAGACGTACAGCCAGCCTTGGAAAGCTTCTTGTCGTCATTCCCATATAAGTTTGCTGCCCGCACCAGTGACTGGGTGGATCTTTTGTTGGCGGTAAGCATCGCGGCTCGTCTTCAAGGCAGCCCGATTGACAGCGCCGCGGACTATTTACATGCGAAGCTCAGCATAGGATGAATTAAACAAAATGAACG
Organism: Candidatus Scalinduaceae bacterium; assembly: GCA_965222815.1. Lineage (GTDB taxonomy): Bacteria > Planctomycetota > Brocadiia > Brocadiales > Scalinduaceae > SCAELEC01. Next base: position 963,694 of record CBDCUS010000013.1, on the reverse strand, counting down.
TATTGGTGGTTGACCCAAAGATACCTTTCGCTTCGATTGAACAAAAGTTGGCTGCTGCGGGTTTCCAGCGTGAGGCCGATCCCACAGCAGTTCCTGAGATCATCCCAGGGGAGCCGGATGCGGCAAGCTGGGTAAATGCCGGCTCCGGAGTCCGGGTGGTGTACAGCTTTCATCCAGCTATTAAGCTGCGCGTAATAACCGTCGAGGAGGACGTTGGCTGTTTGTTGATGGATAAGTTGGCCAGGGAGCTGCCAAGGCTTACCGTTCAAGATGCCAAGGCCCTGATGACAAGCAGAGATACTGATGCCATATTATTGGGGTTGCACGCCTCGGCCGCCCTTGATGCGGTAGAGTTACTTGGTGATATCGCCACCTGCATCGACCATCACGACGAATTGGTATCAGGTGAAGCTGCGGCTATCTGTAAAAACATGATCAGTGCATATTGGAACGAATGCCTTGGAGTAGTGTCAGAATGGAAAACCCTTCATCCAAACCACTCCGCCCTTTTTTTGCTTGCGGGAGGCAGTCAGGAAAGATGCCAGCTGCTGCGCTGGATGATGCACGATCAAAAGCAAAGCAATCCCCATATCGATCAGGTGCTTCTTACTGCGTTGGAGGACAAGGATTGGGAGGTGCGGGTTACGGCCATGCTGGCCGCGGCACGCCTCAGGGCGACCAACCTGACCAAAGCGGTCGCTGCTGTGAAGCTTCCCGAAAGCACACAGGAAGGTGTCAATTCGGATGAACGGCGCATGCTTCAGACGGTCAGGCTGTGTGCGCTAGACTTGCTGCAGGGAGGATCAGTACCTGAAATCAATGGGCCTCTTGACAGCCGGGAATCGATGCGGGCGCATCTTATGCGCTACATGCTTGGGATCCCGGTTAACCATCATGATCACACCTTCCTCTTCATTTCAGCCATGTGCAACCCTTTGCCCACAGACTACCCACAGCCGGACGCTTTGCCTCCCGGCATGGCGGCCGTCAGAGGGGTCTATCGGCTTCAATTCCACGATATTGCGCTGATTTGGGTTCCACCCATTCCCCACTGGATAGGTGAGCACCTGCCCAGGATGAGGATTGAAAATCCCATTCGTTGCCAGACGCCGGCTACCGGCTTTTTTATCGGGGAGCATCTCTTCTCGCATTCACAGGGGCTGCCAGGTTACGATAAAGGTGTTCCTCTTACCTGCACTCAATCGGAAGCGCAGCAATTGTGTGCGACGATTGGTCTTGCAACCGGTCTAACCGTAAGATTGCCAAGTGCCGATGAGTGGGAAATGGCAGCCCGCGGCCCGGATGGTCGCCGCTTTCCCTGGGGGAATAATGCTCACTTAAGTATAAGTAATCGATCACCTTGGGGAATCTGCGACCCGGTTGGAAGAACGGCCCAATGGACAAGTACAGCGCTGGGCGACGAAGCGTTTATTGTTTGCGGGGGTAAAAAACAGCTTGTGTGCGCACAGCGGAATTTAGAGCCAGCATCATCAACTCGTGTCGGCTTTCGGATAGTGGTTGAGTCTAATAAAGGCTCAACGTAACAGAGAATAGGGTCAGTCCTCGCAATTAAGTACTGATAGTGTTTCTCAGTACTTTTAGGAATTGGGGCCGCATATTTGAAATTTGATATTCAGGAAAGAAAAGATTTTTGTGCTCACAAGTGATATAAGAATAAATCTTGTGATGTTTTTTTATAGGAGAGTGATGATGATTGTTATATGGACAAAGAAGTATATGTTAAGGCCAGTGGCTCATTGTAGGAGTGAATGTGTTTGGGGTGAAAGGGGAAACGTGAGACGTGAAAAGGGAAAGATGAAAGAAAAAGAGCGATGTTGAATTTGAACCTATACTGCACCCCATTAAGTAAGCAGATGTTTTTTTGGAGTAATTTACTCTATAATAACGTCATACTTAAGAAAGGGGGTACCATGAAATATTGTAAATGGGACTCAAAGACAAAAGCAAAGATTGTTCTGGAGGGACTCCAGAACAAAATCCCACTTGCCGAACTCTGTAATCGTTATCAAATAACCCAAAGCTTATATTATTACTGGCTTAACGAATTCCAGAGTAAATCTCATCAGGTCTTTGATTCCAATAAGAAAACAAAAAAAGAACATCGTTTGGCCGAAGAGAACAAAAACCTTAAACGTATAATAGCTGATTTAACCATTGAGTTAAAAAAAAGCGAATTCGAATTAGAAGGAGAAAATCTATGAAAGTACAAAAACGAAATGAAGAAATAATCTCCAGAATTCGTAGTATTAAAGCTGAGCATCCCTTTTGGGGTTATAGACGAGTATGGTCATATCTTAAATACCGACAAAATATTGTTATTAAACTGGTCAAGTCTGCTAATAACTTAACTGTAGTGGCAAAAAAAGTCACTTTTTAAACGTCAATCTATCTAATAGTATTGAATATTTATTGGGAGAACAATGATGATTAATATTTGGATAAAGAAGTATATGTTACGACCAGTGTCTCATTGCAGGAGTGGATGTGTTTAGGGTAAAAGGTGAGAAGTTAATAGTGCGGTACACGTGCGTACACGGGTCGAGTCTTTCCATGACTGCATTAAAATGAAATTGGTTTCAACTCTTTATGATTGACATACAACCTGCTTAAAATGGTTTCATTCATAAAAAGAGTGCATGAGTAAGTGCATAGTATTGGCTACAACAATAAATATTTTTAAGGATGAATAAAAAGGGGTCAAATCCTTCCTTGAGAGCGCCGATTAAAACCGGCAAGAAGTAGGGGCTGAAAGTGCCCTATGGTGAAGGGCTAACTACCCACACCAACCCCGAGTCATGCGTCAATGATGGTAACATCATTAGCGAAGCATTGACAGGGGAAAGTGCAGGCTGAGTATTGAGCCTCGTAATGGATTTAAGTTCAAGTGCCGATGTGCTTTAAGGACAAAGAAGGCAAAATTTTATGGTTCGCTATGGTGAGAGCTATAATGACTTGGCGGGGTCGGAGACCTCATGCATGCATGGAAACTTTTTGCGCGGGAATCGGGAGGTCCTGTATCTGGCCTTTTGAGATTGTATTAAGGTCCGCATTGAAAATCCTAAGGGAGCAAAGCAATGATGAACAGATACAGGGAGTCTGACAGTCTCATATTATCTGAGAAGCCTTTGAACAAGATAGGCGACAACAAGCCTATGGAGGAAGAGGTGGAGAAAAGGAGACTGACTGAGAGGAATCCATCTAAGCGAAACAGGAGCCAGACACAGAGCTGGATAATCCTGCCAAATGAGCTGGAGAGGATACGGCATGCAGCACAGCGGAACAGGAAGGAACAGTTCACATCTTTATGGCACCATGTCTATGATATCACACGGTTGAGAAGAAGCTTTCTCAAATTAAAGCATAAATCAGCTGCAGGTATAGATGGTGAGACATGGAAGGAGTACGGTGCAAATCTTGAAGAGAATATCAATAATTTGTCTGAACGACTGAGAAAAGGGATATATAAGGCCTTGGCAGTTAAACGGACATACATCCCTAGAGGTAATGGTAGTCAGCAGCGTCCAATAGGAATTCCAGCACTAGAAGATAAAATAGTGCAGAGAGCTACAGTTGAAGTGCTGAATGCCATCTATGAGGTGGACTTTCTGGGATTCTCATATGGATTCAGACCGGGACGCAATCAGCACAATGCGCTGGATGCAGTAGTAGAGGCCATAGAGGGAAGAAAAGTGAACTGGGTGCTTGATGTGGACATTCGGGGGTTCTTTGATACAATCGACCACGAGTGGCTCATAAGATTTATCGAGCACAGGATAAAAGACAGGCGTGTTATACGGCATATAAAGAAGTGGCTGAATGCTGGTGTAATGGAGGATGGAGAGTGGTATAAGACAGAGCAAGGCACTCCTCAGGGAGGCAGTATAAGCCCTCTGCTGTCGAATATCTACCTTCACTATGTGTTTGACCTATGGGCAAACAGCTGGCGGAGAAGTAAGGTAACTGGCGATGTTGTAATGGTGAGATTTGCTGATGATAGTGTGCTGGGTTTCCAACACAAACATGAGGCCATGCATTTCGTGGAGGAACTAAAGAGACGATTCAAGAAGTTCAAACTAGAAGTGCACACGGGAAAGACTTCTTTGATTGAGTTTGGCAGATATGCAGTGGAGAGAAGAAAAGAAAGGGGTAAGGGTAAACCAGAAACCTTTGACTTTCTGGGTTTCACCCACATCTGCAGCAAATCAAGGTTGGGGAAATTTACCGAGCTGAGGAAGACTTCTGTCAAGAAACTACGGAACAAATTAGCGGATCTCAAGAAGACCATGAGAACAAGATTGCAGTGGTCTATTTCTGATTCAGGCAAATGGCTTAAATCAGTGATTATTGGTCATTACAGGTATTATGGAGTGCCTTGGAATGGTAGAAGTCTTAGCCGTTTCAGGTCTGAGATTCTCCGAATGTGGTGCAGGTCATTGCGCCGCAGAAGTCAGAAACACCGTATAACATGGGAACGGATGTACCGGATAGCCAAGAACTGGTTACCTTGCCCTTTTATCTGTCATCCTTATCCATTGGATCGCATGCGCGTCAATACTTGAAGCAGGAGCCCAGTGCATTAGCAGTGCGAGCTGGGATCTGTACGGGGGATGCCGAGTAATCGGCATTCCTACCGTGATCTTCATGTCGATCTTGTGAATTGAAAGAGAAGGGAACACATATTTATCTAAACTGGTTTGTCAAACTCCGAATTATAAATTTTAAAGCTTAATGTGATTCATATTTTCATTATGCACTTCTTTTTTGGTTGTGTGATAACAAGAATACTAAAGAAAGAAGGTTCCTGGTTCTATACATATGATGTTAACTACGATAACAAAATTTAAGATTCTAATAGATCTTTGAATTTCGTTTTATCAATTCCTGCCTGACGTAACATTTCATTGAACAGCCAATTGGGGATATCCTTTTTATGCTTGTGGCTAATACGAACACGTAAAATTGCTCCGTTAGGAATGGTTTTACGCCATGTTTCGTGCTTTCTTGAACGTATTTTGTGAAAGTTTAATTTTTTTAGAACTGTACGAAATTGATCATACGTGAATGCTGCCATGTTTAATCTCTATTAGCATCCTAATGTCCCAATCCGTTTTACAGGCTTTAATTGCTTCTACGTAAGGCAGATGATGCGCCCGATTAGGACTTTTAGAGTACAGTTCTAATTCGTTAATGTATTCATCAGCATAGTCCTTAATTGCTTCTATTACATCTTCAACAGCCTCTTCGGGTGTATTCAACTCTGTTACCAGATCTAGTTCTGGACAGAAAGCACCGTATTTTTCTTCATCCTTAACCAACAGTACAGAAAGAGTCATCCCCTGAATTATAATTTTAGTACTATCCATGAAATCATCTCCTAAATAAGGATTAATATTAGTCTTATAAAGTAAAATGTCAATTTTAAAATAATACATGATAATTCAGCTAATCGATAGATTTCATACTTTTCGGCATGATGTTTGAGGAGTGGTCAAATTAAAAAGTAATTTTTTATATGTCAATTTATCTAAAAGGATTGAATATTTGTAATAGGAGACATTGATGATTATTGTTTGGACAAAAAAGTATATGTTACGATCGGTGGCACATTGTAGGAGGATAAACGGGTCAGTCAAGTTTGCTTATGAATTAACTGAAGCGGTCTAATAAAAAAATAATTTGTTAAACGTCAATTTATCTAAAAGGATTGAATATTTATTAGGAGAACAATGATGATCGATATTTGGACAAAAAAGTATATGTTGAGGCCTGTGGCTCATTGTAGGAGTGGATGTGTTTAGGGTGAAAGGTGAGACGTGAAAAGGGAAAGCCAGAGGAGTGAAATGAAAAACGGCAAAGGTGAAAAGTTGGAGATTATATGTTCTCTGCGCCTGGGGAGTTGGTCAAACCTAGATTAGTTATTGGTACTCCACGTCTGTCTGGTAACAGACGATCTTTACTTTTCATCTAATTTTCTCAAACGGGCTTCAACGCATTTTTTTTTGTTCCTGTAAACGGGTCACCCATTAGTAGGCTCCTGTCAAGCAAAAAATTCTCCCTTACACGAAATAAATAAATATTTTTCGCGTTATCAATTTTGATAATAACAGAGATTTTAGATTGAGGTTGAGTTTAATATTTTGTTTTATACAAAGATAATACTTGTTATACTTTGTATTACTCGCTGGAGGATAGGGCAACGCTGGAGAGCGACCCGAGCGCCATGCGAGTGACTATACGGATGGGGGAAGGCTATGCATTTTGCGTAGCCCTCTCTCTTTTAAATTTCCGTTAGTCAACAAAAGCGACAAACTCAATCTACTACAATTTAATCAATGTTATCTATAACCATTCAAAGTTTTCAAAACTTTAACACATTATCTACACCCTGATTTTCAATGTTTTTAGTTACGGATTACTATTCCGCTCCAGTCACCCATCCGGTTCAAGGCTTGCGTTTGAGTTTATCCTTTTGGAAGTAGACTCGTTGCCCCTGGCAAATTCATGCCCCAGAAAATCCTCGGTTCCATGCATGTGTCCAATTGATTTTTACAAATCTTATGGCTCTCTGTCCAAACCCTCGTGGCTCACAGCATAGGCAGAATTGTAATTAAAAATTTTTTCAACCTTTTTTGTCTTTATCGATGGAACAGCTTTCCAATCAAATCTAGTGGATTGGCTACCAACCCCTTTACCGGTTCACTGTCCCATCTCATAATAGCTTTACATTGTTGCTCCTTTTATTGTGGATGAAGCGGCTTCCATTTGTTTTTGGCTTGATAACCATAAAATTCAATACCGGTTCCCCGCTCCACCCACATCATTACTTAAATAACATTTCAGAATCAAAAGCTGTTTGGTCTTTTATGATAAAGTAACACGCCCTGGCTATCTTGTTACTTAGCGCTTTTGTTGCTAAGATCTGATTTGTTTTAGACACCTTGCGTTGATGCCAGCTCCTGGCTTGCGGACAGTAGCGTCTCATGAAGTTAGCCGCTTCTACATACGCCCATGCTAAATACTTATTTCCGTTCTTTTTGTTGTTCTCGCCTTTCTTCTTACCATTGGATACTTTTTTCGATGATACACATCTACAGTATGATGAATAATTTGATACCGCCTGAAATCGATTCATGTCCCCAGACTCAAGCATTATGGTTATACCAAGTATGTCGCCTATACCTGGCACTGTTAACAATTTCTCAAATGGGTATCGCAACTTTACCTCTTCTATCACTCTCTTTTCTATCGCATCTATCTGGCCATTTAAAAACTCTATTACTTCACAGTTACTTTGTGCTGACATTACCAGGTGTCTATCTGAAAACAATCTATTCAACTCTCCCTCACCTAGTTTATTTGTCTCCTTTGATCTCAGCTTTTGCCCGGTATTACGGTTAACCATACTTTGCAGGCTTAAGACATAGGCAGTTCTATGTTGTACCAACATCATACGTTTTCTCAGTAAGTCTCTTATTGGACGGATCTCTTTCGGATAGATATATCCTTCGGGTAAAATTCCCAATCTTAACATATGAGCCAACCAGAATGAATCCCATTTGTCGTCAGTATATTTCATCCCGGAATACTGCTCCATCCCGGCGGGATTGGCAAGGTGTACTTTGTATTTTTTGTTCATTAATCCATCTACCAGCCAATACCAATTGTATGTAGACTCTACCACTACACCTTTTATCTTTCTCTTGAATGGCTTCAATGTGTTTAATACCATGTCCAAATCATTCGGCAACCTTTTACTCAGAATCCTACAATCTTTCTTGTCGAGAATTCCGATGAAGTTGTTATCTGAATGTAAATCTATTCCGACATAATAACTCATTATGGCTCCTCCTTAAAAAATGGTTAACAATAATTTAATATCAACTTTATGATATATTGTTAACTTGAAGGTGCCTACTATATGATTATCAAGTCTGCCGATGACTTAAATGGAGTGGTCAAAGAGCTTTTTTAAACGTCAATTTATCTACAAGGATTGTATGTTTTTAATAGGAGGAAATTAATGATTATTATATGGACAAAAAAGTATATGTTAAGGCCTGTGGCTAATTGTAGGAGTGAATGTGTTTAGGGTGAAAGGTGAGAGGTGAAAAGTGAAAGAGCAAAAGAAAGAGGTGAAAGGAAAGTAGGGTACTGGGGACAGTTTTCAGGGGGCAGAAAAGAAAATAGAATACAATTGTGAGATGGTAAGTCAGTACCTAAACAATTGGCAGTCTGCCTGTACCACCCTACAGAACGCGCGTAGTGCTGGAGCATTACGTTCAGGTGGGTAGAAATTCTCAAAAGTCAATATTGGCATTTTCAGAATAACGCTTAAACATCAAAGCAAGGTTCTCAAAAGTAATTAGCGATTGAAGATTGGGAAATTGTATAATCTTTTTTGGTTAAAAAGGTGAAATCTTTTTGATAATTATGATCAGAGTTCCCTTGGTTTTATTAATAGGTCAATTCCTTCTATGATTTGTGTAATACGAACCTGTGGTAGTGAGCCTATTTGATCAATCAGGTCAGTTTTATCAACTGTTATAATCTGAGTAATATTTACTACACTGTCTTTTTTAAGGTTTGCTTCTCCTTTTTTCAGCAACACGTTCCCGGGTGCCTTAGCACGTTTAAGATTTGATGTTAATGCACAAACTACAACGGTGTTTATCCTGCTGAGATTAAAAATGTTGTTCTGTATCACAACATGTAGTTGTTTAAAACCAGGCGCAGAACCTGATGGTATTCCCAAATTTATCCAGTATATATCTCCCTGTTTGATTACCATTTTTCAGCCTTGAGCAATTTTGCATAATATTTTTTACCCTTTTTTCTGAGAGCTGTTTCTTTGTCTGTTTCTTTTTCTGAATATGCCTTGTTAATTGAATCAAAAAGGTTCTTGTTCTTCAACCTATCTAAATATTCTCTTGCGGCATTAGTTAATATCTTACTTCTTGAACATTGGAGCTTTTTAGATAGTTTGTCAATGTCTTCAAATAAATCATCTGGTATTGAAATAGCGGTTTTCATATCATTTCTCCAAAGAATTATTGAAAATTAAAGATGAAGTATAACTTATATTTATACCTGTGTCAATACCCACAATTATTAAATTATGGATACAGGCTTTGCTTGTGATTGAACTGGAGCTGTCAAATAAAGTTACTTTTTTAATATCAATTTATCTAAAAGGATTGAATATTTAAAATAGAAGAATATTTATGATTAATGTTTGGTCAAAAAAGTATTAGTTAAGACCGGTAGCTCACTGTAGCAGTGGATGTTGGTGATAAAGTGAAAGGTGAAAAGTGAAACGGGAAAGGTGGAAGGTATATGGTGAGATGTGAATAGTGAAATGGGAGACGCAAAGATAGGAAACAGAATATAGCGGTGAGAGTGATAAATGTAAAATCGAGCCTTTTTGTAACAAAAACTCATTTATAACTTAAAGGATATCTTTCAGGATGCACCAAAATTTCTGTGGACAAGTCAACATCAAGCTCCGGCCAGTAAAGGTGGTGCTCATGTATAAGCTTAACATTAATTAAGGATGATATTTTGGCATTCAAAAACCAGGGATACTCTCCAAAGGGGAGAAAGTATTCTTTTTTTCTAAAAGTATCCAAAAACCATGTTCGGAAATATTTGTTATTTCAGGCTTTAAAATGTTTTTTCCATTTTCTAGTGATTTCATTTTTATGTTTCTCTACTGTTTTTTGTAAATGGTTGAGTTCTTTTTTTGTTAATCCGTAATAATTTGCTAATGAAATAGTTGGTTCTATCCAGAATTTAGCCTCTCCATCAGGAGAAACAACGTGTATATGGATTCTTTGTTTCTGTAAAAAGATCACAATAGTTTGTGTGGTATGTTTACAAGCGACAGCTGTTTGGAAAAGGGTTTATCAAATGTTAATACGGGTGTTTTGAGTTCGAAAGAGGCAGCGGCTAACACTGCATCACCATAATCCTTAATTTTATTTGGCCAAAAGGATAAAATATTACTTATAAAATAACCATGGTGATATTTTATGCCAGGATTTTTAAGAAGGTCACAAAGCATACGGTTTATGGATTTTGAATCAACTCTGTAAACAGATTGTAATGTGTAAACAAACTCTGTAATGATATTTGAAAGTATCGTTATTTCTGCCTTCAAATTGGAAGCCTCTTCTATATATAATGATATCTTTTCTAATTGGGCCTTATTCCTTGTTGTTGTGTAAGAGATCAGACAATTTGTATCTATAATATAGCAGCTCATTTGTTTTTCAATACTCGTATCTTTCGGGCTTTTAGAATATCCTCTTTAATATTACCAGAATCAATTTTTATAGAACCCTTATACTTAAGAAAGGGTTTGTTTACGGGTTCAACTAAAATCCTGTTCTTTTCAATTTTCCATTCAATGGAATCTGAAACACTCAAATGAAGCCTATCTCGGATTTCTCTTGGAATGGTTATTTGGTATTTTGATGTAATCTTAGATCTCATAACGCTCCTTGTTTTATTTATTAATGCTGTGTGGTATCTTCATTGTATTAAATTCCTTACATTTTAATATTATAGTAAGGAGAATAGTTTGTCAATATAAAAGAATAAAGCTAGTTGACCTCCAACATGTACGACTGAAGACAGATTAAACTACGAAATATATGATAAACGTAAACGATCTGCTTATGACTTAACTGAAGTGGTCAAAGAGAGTACTTTTTACATGTCAATTTATCTTAATAGGATTAAATATTTATAATAGGAGAACAAATATGGTTATTATTTGGACAAAAAAATACATGTTAAGACCTGTGGCACATTGTAGGAGTGGATGTATTTGAAGTGAAACGTGAGATGTGAAAGGTGAAAAGGGTAAGGTGAATAGCGAAATGGGAGACGCAAAGATAGGAAACAGAGTACAACGGTGAGAGTGATAAATGTAAAACCGAGCTTTTTTTCTAGCAAACACTCATTTATAAGTTAAAGGATATCTTTCAGGATGTGACAAAATTTCTGTGGACAAGTCAACATCAAGCTCCGGCCAGTAAAGGTGGTGCTCATGTATAAGTTTAACATTAATTAAGGATGGTATTTTGGCATTCAAAAACCATGGATACTCTCCAAAGGGGAGAAAGTATTCTTTTTTTCCTAAAAGTATCCAAAAACCATGTTCGGAAATATTTGTTATTTCAGGCTTTAAAATATTTTTTCCATTTTCTAGTGATTTCATTTTTATGTTTCTCAACTGTTTTTTGTAAATGGTTGAGTTTTTTTTTTGTTAATCCGTAATAATTTGCTAATGAAATAGTTGGTTCTAATCAAAATTTAGCCTCTCCATCAGGAGAAACAACGTGTATATGGATTCTTTCTTCTTCTTTTGAGAAGAAGTGAAATCGGTATTTTCCCTCTTTGAAGATAGTAGGGATCATGAAAGTTAGTATAACATATACAATTTATTTTGTCTCTTGTTTTTATGCTTATAGTAGAGGAATTCAAGGCCAAGCCTACAAATTCCAATTAAAGAATATTCTAGGAGGAGAATTAGAATGTTATTGATAATTGGGTCAAGGAGTGGTCAGAAAAGTCACTTTTTTAACGTCAATTTATCTAAAAGGATTGAATAATTAAACTAGGAGATCATTTATGGGTAATATTTGGACAAAAAAGTATATGTTAAGACCTGTGGCGCATTGCAGGAGTGGATGTATGAGAAAAAGTATTAATCAGTAGGCAGTTAGCAGTTGACAGTAATGCAGGAGACTTTTCACATTTCCCTTTTGTCGTTAAACTTTAACAATGAAAAATGTTCTTTAACTGTTCTTTGCTACCGCCTCAATTTCTTTTACGGTTACAGAAATAAAAGTTTTCCAGCCGGTAAGAGAATGGGGATAAAATAAGAAAATATTTTTGGATAAATTAGTTACTTGCGGTTGCTGCTTTTGTGAAAATACACTTGAAATATGTCGAATATTTTATATCATCTGTTTCTATACGTAGTCTATAGAATTGAAAGTTCGGTTGATGTCGAAAATGATGGCTAAAGGAGTGAATAAATGAATATTAAAGCGATAATTCACGAAGCAGAGGAAGGTGGCTTTTGGGCGGAGGTTCCAGCACTCCCGGGATGTGTAACACAGGGTGAAACAATGGATGAAATAAAGTCTAATCTTAGAGAGGCTGTTGAAGGTTGGTTGTTGGTGGGCAATGATGCCCAAACAGACGAGCCGGGAACAGTGCTAGAACTTGCTGTATGAAAGCTGTTTCGGGTAAACGACTATCCAGATTGGCTGAGCTGAAGGGATGGAATCTTGCTAGAGTTACTGGCAGTCATCACATATATGTTAAAGACGGACGAGATGAGAGATTAGTTATTCCTGTTCACGCAAATCAAACGTTAAAGATTGGTTTGCAAAGACATCTTATGAAAATCATTCCAGTTTCTGCAGAGGAACTATAAACCGCGAAAAAAGGACCAGTCCTGGCATTAAAAATTAACAGTCTTTGGTCTTTTTGGTACATGCATGTGAATTTCAATATTGATGCGGATGGCACATTGCAGAAGAGAAGAGGGTGTATGAGGAAGAGTATTAATCAGTAGGCAGTAAACAGCTGACAGTAAGCTAGTAGACTTTTCACCTTTCGCTATTGCCGTTTTATTTATTGCAATGAAAAACGTTATCTATCTCTCCCTTGTTACCGCTTCCATCTCTTTTACCATAACAGAGACGAATATTTTTAAACCGCTACGTGAATGGGCAAAAAGCACGAATGCATTTATGGGAGAGTTAATATCATGCGGATACTGTTTTGGTCATTGGGTAGCATTTGTTCTGGTTGCAATCTATCAGCCACGGCTCTTCGAAGTATGGTGGCTGCTGGATTATTTCTTAACGGCATTGATCATTGCCTGGCTTGCTGCCTTTCAGTGGGCTTTGATGTGCTGGTTGATGGAGAAAACAGGAAATTAAATCTTAATTATGCGGTGGGATATACAGGATAAAAAATCTAGTGAAAGCGTTTGAGAGATCTGGGAATTTGACAAACTCAAGAAGTTAGCTTGGTCTGATCGTTAGTTGGCGACAGAAACAATAAGGAAAAGAAGATTTATAATGAAAACCTATAAAGTTCACAAAGAGGTAGAGCAGTTTTGCCGTGATTGGTTTAGCAAACTTGATACTCACCCTCCCGTTAAAGAGATGCTGTCATTTCTTGTTGATGAAAAATTGGTGATGAAAATGCAAGAGCGAAAAGAGCCATTTCGTTGTCACCAAGGTTTCGAAGAATGGTATCAAGGTAGAGAAAAATTTGTTGACCAAGTTCATACTATCGAGGGGTTACAGATTACGATTGCACCTGCTCAAGACGCAGCAACGGTTAATATGGTGGTTAAATGGCAGGCAACGGATTCTCGTGAAGATGCTGAGAAGAGGCAAAAGTGCCATTATACAACACAAACGTGGGAATTAGAGAAATCGTTGCAAACGCAGAAACTTTTTATTGTAAAATACAATATTGATTCCTGTGTTCCGGCATTACACACCATTATAGACGAGGCTAATAAAAGAACGATATACCAAGAACTTTGTAATAGCTATCGTGCAATTGATGATTTTCGTTCGAAGCTGCTTGGATTTCTTCCCTTAGCATCCGGATCTGGAATTTTTCTGCTCACAACTGATTTAGCAAAAATAAGCCTCGAAAAGTACTCGTTGCCTATTGGGTGCTTCGGATTATTAATTACTCTGGGATTATTTTTATATGAAGTCTACGGGATTAGGAAGTGTGGCGCTCTTATAGATGCTGGAAAACGGCTTGAGATTACGATGGAGATCGAATACGGACAATTTAAAAAACGCCCCCATGATGTTCTCTGTTTTATTAATGAACCGTTCGCTTCCGGTGTAATCTATCCAGCAGTACTAGCAGCATGGACATACATTTTGACCTATACTTGGCCAACATACTGCAAAGTGTGTGCTCCTGTCATTGTTTTTATTATTTTTTTTGGTTTGGCACTATTTTATAACTTTTATTTAGATGGAATAGATAAAACAAAAGAATGTTTCAAGTCGCTCCTGTCAAAGAGGTTTTCACATCTTTGTGATTGACAGATAATCTGATTAAAACGGTTTCATTCATAAAAAGAATGCACGAGGAAGTGTGTAGTGGGAGGATAAGAATGATTACTATTTGGACAAAGAAGTACAGGTTAAAACTGTTGGTTCATTGTAGGTGTGGATGTGAAAAATGGTGAAAAGTGAAACGTGAATAGTTAGAAGCTATGAGTTATCACTAAAAAATTGGCAGTCCGCCTGTACTATATTACAGAACGTGCGTCGTGATGGAGCATGACGTTCGGGTGGGTAGGAAATTCGCAAAAGTCAATATTAGCATTTCCAGAATAACACTTAAACATCAAGGTAAGGTTCTCAAAAGTAATTGAAGATTGGAAAATAGTATAATCTTTTTTGGTTAATAAGGTGGAATGTATTTGATAGTTATAATCAAAGTTCCCTTGGATTTATTAATAGTTCAATTCCTTCAATAATTTGTGTAATACGAGCCAGTGATAGCGAGCCTATTTTTTCAATCAGGTCAATTTTATCAACGGTAATAATTTGAGATATATTCACTACACTCTCTTTTTTAAGGTTTGCTTCTCCTTTTTTTAGTAATACATTCCCAGGTGCCTTAGCACGTTTAAGATTCGATGTTAATGCACAAACTACAACTGTATTTATCCTGCTGAGATTAAAAATGTTATTCTGTATTACGACATGTGGATGTTTAAAACCAGGCCCAGACCCTAATGGTATTCCCAAATTTATCCAGTATATATCTCCCTGTTTGATTACCATTTTTCAGCCTTGAGCAATTTTGCATAATATTTTTTACCCTTTTTTCTGAGAGCTGTTTCTTTGTCTGTTTCTTTTTCTGAATATGCCTTGTTAATTGAATCAAAAAGGTTCTTGTTCTTCAACCTATCTAAATATTCTCTTGCGGCATTAGTTAATATCTTACTTCTTGAACATTGGAGCTTTTTAGATAGTTTGTCAATGTCTTCAAATAAATCATCTGGTATTGAAATAGCGGTTTTCATATCATTTCTCCAAAGAATTATTGAAAATTAAAGATGAAGTATAACTTATATTTATACCTGTGTCAATACCCACAATTATTAAATTATGGATACAGGCTTTGCTTGTGATTGAACTGGAGCTGTCAAATAAAGTTACTTTTTTAATATCAATTTATCTAAAAGGATTGAATATTTAAAATAGAAGAATATTTATGATTAATGTTTGGTCAAAAAAGTATTAGTTAAGACCGGTAGCTCACTGTAGCAGTGGATGTAAGTAAATGGTGAAAAGTGAGACGTGAAAAGGGAAAGGCAGAGGAGTGAGAGTTAAAATGACAAAGGTGAAAAGTGAGAGGTGAAACGTGAAGGGTGATAAGTAAAAGGGGAATGGTATGTTGGGTTTGAATCATAAGAGACTGGATGTTTGGAAAAAGAGTGTTACTTTCGTAACAATGATTTATGAATTGACAAAAGATTTTCCAAAATCAGAGACTTTTGGAATTACTAGCCAATTAAGAAGTGCTGCAGTCTCTATACCATCTAATATTGCTGAGGGTGTTTCACGAGATTCTGCAAAAGACAGGAAATGATTCTATGAAATCTCTCGATCTTCTTTCGTTGATGTTGATACTCAACTTGAAATTTCAATGATGTTAAGCTATTTCAATTCTCAAACAAATTCAGATTTTTCTCAAATTGAAGAAATGATGAATAGCCTTTTTGCAATGCTTACTAGACTGAAGGAGAAAACAGTATAGAACGCGAAACGTAAGAGGTGAAAAGTGAAACGTGATATTTTTAAAGCAATGCTTTATCATCTAACTTTTGTCGTTCCACCTTTGCCTTTTCACGTTTAGCCTTTCACTTTTTACAATGAAAAACGTTATCTATCTTTCCTTTGTCACAGCATCAGTTTCTTTTACCTTAACAGAAACTAAACTGTTTAAACCGTTAAGGGGACGAGTGAAGTATAAGAATTCATTCCTGGGAGAGTTAGTATCTTGCGGGTACTGTTATAGTCATTGGGTAGCATTTGCTTTAGTTGCAATCTATCAGCCACGGCTCTTCGAAGTATGGTGGCTGCTGCATTATTTCTTATCGGCATTGATCATTGCCTGGCTTGCTGCCTTTCAGTGGGCTTTGATGTGCTGGTTGATGGAGAAGGCAGGTAGGTAAAGGATTACGATCTATCTGTGTTTGTCTATAAACAAAATTTCTCTATTTCAATGAATCTAAACTATTACTAATTTACTGATATGATACTATAATAAAGGAATGGTTGGTCAATGTTTGCAGATATACAAAAAGAATTAGAAAGAATAATTAAACGTGTCAGGGTGGAACTCTGTAAAAAACCGAAAGGTTTGCAATGGTTTTATAGCATTATACCTTCCTTCAGCTACAAAGGTGGGTATGTCAGAAGAAAACCAATTGAAATTATTTTTAAGAGGTTAGGTGAAGTACGATGTGAGCTAGCAGCTTACAATGAGACCACCAATCCTCTGTTACCATGCCTTATGGATGAATTAAACGAGATTTTAAAATTGGTAGAGGAGAGTATTGATCAGAGAGAATTAACAGAAAATGATGCCTGGCTAATAGCAGATACCTTAAATGCCTTTCTTCCTACAATTGCCTGTGATGAATATCTCTACCGTTGCTTATGTATGGAAAAGTGTCGTGATAAAGAGAAAATGCTGCATTGGAGTGATTGTTTTGAAGAAGACGACCTCAAAAACTTTATTAGTGATTATAACAGCGAGGATAGATGTTTTAAAACTCAAGCTTTCAAAAACCAGGCTCTAATAACAATTAAGACACTTTATAAAGAACGTAATAGTATTTCCCTCCATGAAAGAACAAAGGCGGGGGTACGTGGTCGTTATCTCCTCTATCTTTCACCTCTTCTTTTCGTTTTTGTTATGCTGCTGGCACACGCAAAGCTGTTTGTTCCCGATACAGTTCTACCGTCACCTGGCAAAATGTATCTTGTGCTTGCAGGAGGAGCCCTTGGTTCAATGATAAGCCGTACGATTAAATTGAGAGAGCTTGAGAAAATAAGCGAACTGAAAGCCATTTGGAATGCATTTGCAGCCCAAACCCTAACAGGCGCTGCATTGGCGGTTATGGTAATTATTATCATAAAAACGGGTCTCATCACGATTGGCACTATTTCGTCAGATTCTCAAGGAGATGATTTGTCAGTATTGATTACCGTTGGGTTTCTCGCCGGTTTTTCTGAGCCTTTTGCATTAGGAGTTCTGGAAAAAATTGCAGGTGTTGCGGTTGATAATGATCAAGGAACAGCACCTTCGTCATCGAAAAAAAGTGAGGGGAAGAAGTAAATGATGGAATACGAAGATTTGAGATGTTTGTATAAACAGATGATGTAATGTACAAACATTTTAATTCTCTCCTTGATAAAAGGCAGCATGGCTATCGTTCAATAGTGTTTCTCGTCTACCGCTTTTATAGCGTATTCAATAATTCCATGCGGTTTCTTAGTCAAGCAAGAGATCTCCTAATACTTTATGGTTTGTCCGTCCTGTACCAAGGAGTATCATTGTTTTTATGCACACTGCTTCTCGCTTTTTCTTGGTCATTCTGTGTGCTGTTTCAGCAGTGAAATTTTATTTTGTTTTAGGATAAAGGATGTCATACAAGAGGTATGACATTTTTAGGGACGTTTGTCTTGATGATTTCCTAATTTTTTTTTTGTAACAGGTATAAAATAGAGAGCGGGCAGGAGTTTTATACTCCGTCCGCTCTTTTTGCTTCCGCAAGAAACCACAGGTCCAACTTATTCGTGACCTTGATTATAGGCTTTAGTAAAGCAAGAAACGGTAAACGGTCGATAACGCTATATTACAGTAAAGGACCTACAATCACTGAAACATATCACCTATCATCAGAAACTGGTAATTAAAAGTCCTGATTTTACTGAAGTTGTAAAAACCCACCCTTAAATTTCCAGAATACGAGCCTTTTTCAATCATAAGTTTAATAGCAACAAGTGTCTATATCGATAAAGTTGATAAACTCACCACTTATCAATAATTGCGATGCACGGCGAGCAACAATGACGATGCGTTGTACATCAAGGTGTCCTTTCCAAATTTCATCTCTTTTTCCATCATCACCTTGTGTTAAAAGGAACAATTACTGAATTGAGAGTTGAAGTAAGTCTAGTATGCCCTAATAGTTATTTGAAAAGTATACTCATCAAATAATGGTTTTCGGATAAAATCCGAGATGGAATTGAGTGAGTAAAGTCCTCGGCGCCTTTTGTCCTGGGATAACTGCAACTAAGATTTAGTTTTTGAAAAGCCAAAAACCAAATCGGTTTTAGTGTATAAGGCGTACATAGATAACGGTTTCCCTACCTGCTCCCCACAATAACTCATATGAGTTACTCCCCATAGATATTTTTTTATGGTAGGTACTGATAGGATACGGTAAGATCAAGGATATTCATTATTATTGTTTCCATTTAATTTTTACTCCAATTGAATGAAAAAAGTAGCGATGTAATATTTTTGTGAGGATACAGTGAGAATTAATATTAAAAAGCTAACACTAACAAAAGTATTTGAATTATCGCAGTTTATCAAAGAAAAGTGCAAAGGCATGCTCACATTAGAAGATACGGCTCAAGAGCTGGTTAAAATTCTGTGTAATAGCCTTGTTACTGATAGTGGACAGAGTGCAATTGTATTAAACCGGTTTTTCAAATCGTGCTCATATTCTGACCTGCCTGACGATATAAAAGGCTATATTAAACAGAAAGAGGGTAGAAACGAAATATCACCTGAGGATAAATATCTTACCTTGTTAGGGACATGGGGTGATCTTGAAGAGTGGAAGCAGAGGGATAAATCTAAAAACTATAAGGCCTTTTCTTTAAATGATAAAGAGGTCCTCTATAAATTCCCTATGCTCTCAGCCGTGTTTAGTCAGATTGGATTTAAAACCCCTACAGAAATGGAAGCGGATAAGAGTATTATTGTCGATAAGCAGGATATAGATTATGGAGTTTTCTATGTCGAATATTCTCAAGATAGCAAATTCATACCAAAACAGTCAGAATTTGTCGAACCTTTTGGAGTGGTATCTACATTTGGATTTGGCGGCAATTACGCGAACTCTAATCTCTATGCTGTCATCGTATTCTGTAGAGAACATATCGGTAAGAATATTGTGAAACTATTTCTTAGCCTTAATCCCACAATTAAATTGCTTACACTGAGACATGAAATGACAGGACGAATTTTTAATACTGATGAGGTAAGAGGAAGCGATAGAAGCAAATCTTCAGAGACCGGTGCCGGAATGGAGGTTTGTTCTCCAGATCAGGGTATTGAATATGTTATCAAGTGCCAGGAAACCGTGGCAATAGCAGATGAAGTGAAGAAGACAAATGAAGCCTTGATGGAGGTTGCTAACGAATTAAAAGAGAAGAATAGAGAATTAATTAAGGAAATAACCGCGCGTAAGCGGTCAGATGAAAGAGCCAAAGCTCTTGCCCATATCCTTGAGGAATCATTAAACGAAATCTATATATTCGATGCAAAAACGCTCCGCTTTCTTCTGGTCAACAAAGGGGCGAGGAGGAACTTGGGGTATTCGACAGAAGAACTTAATAATTTTACCCCCCTTGACCTGGTACCGGATTTTACCGTTCAATCTTATGAGAAACTCATTGAACCTCTTAGAACAGGTGAAAAACGGAAGATACAGTTCACGACGGTACAGAAAAGGAAAGACAGCTCTTTATATAACGTAGAAGTACACATCCAGCTTTCAATTTTTCAGTCGATTCCTGCATTTGTAGCCTTTATCCGTGATATTACTGAACATTTGCAGATGGAAGAAGCACTCTTACAGTCAGAAAAATTAAAGGCTATGGGTGTTATGACTTCGGGGATTAGTCATGAGTTTAATAACGTCCTTGCAATAATTAAAGGTTTTGCGCTTTTGTTAAAGCAGAAATTTGGAGACCAAAAAGAGGCAAAGGATAAAATTAACGTTATCCTGAAAAGCGTCACTGATGGTATTGAAATTGTTGGTAGGATGCAAGAGTTTACAAGAGACGAAGTGAACAGGGCTGCATTTAAACCGATAGACGTAAGAGAGTTGGTTGAAGAAGTGGTTGAATTTTCCATGCCAAGGTGGAAGACTATTTCCGAGGCCAGTGGTATAACGTATTACATTGATAAGAAAGGTTTGCAGAAAGTTCCTAATGTCTTGGGGAATAAAACAGAATTGAGAGAAGTGGTGTTAAATGTAATGAATAACTCTCTTGACGCAATGCCTGGTGGGGGCCATCTCTCCTTTCGAACATGGGCGAACGATGAAAATATATTTTTAAACATTTCAGACACCGGGAGAGGTATGAGTGAAGATATAAGGAAGAATATTTTTGACCCTTTTTTAACCACAAAAATGCCTGAAGGAACCGGACTAGGAATGAGTGTCAGTTATGGCATAATAAAAAGACATAAAGGAAAAATATATGTGAAAAGCGAGGTGGGAAGGGGAACCACTATTACCATACGATTACCAATAACCAAGGATACGAACTGTATTGATAAGAAATTTGAACGGATGCATGAGTTAGATGTAACTCGTTTAAAAATCCTTGTAGTAGATGATGAGAAGGCTGTATGTGCATTTTTGAACGAATATCTCTCTCAAGAGGGGCAGAACGTTCAGTGTGTTTCTAGTGGTAAAGAGGCAATAAAACGGTTAAAGAACGAAACATTTGATCTTGTTCTCTGTGACCTCGTCATGCCAGAGGTAGGTGGGAGAGAGGTGATAAAAATGTTAAACACCCTGGATAAAAGACCAAGAGTGGGACTTATAACCGGTTGGTCGGAAAAGATAGAAAATTTTCATAAGGGAGATATGAAAGTAGACTTTATTATTAAGAAACCCTTTGATTTTTCAGAGCTATCCAAACAGATAAACAGTGCGTTCGGTGACCTAAAGAGAAAACATAAACAGTGATTTGGGTGTCCTTCGTTAGAATTCATATCAAATCTTTCTAAAAACTCTTTTTTTAGTTCCCTTCCCCTTTCATAACCAAGATTGAAATCACGGATATTTATCCATTCCCGATTCAAAAACATTGTGAACACCTACCCTAGCTCACTATATTGAGATCACTACCTCATTGGCACATTTCTCATATCCAACGCTTTTGGTACGCATAAAAAAGGAAATACTGGCTGGAGTTTTAAAGAGATTAGCCGATTATTTAGATAGGTATATTATGGTAAGTATTCTCAATTACTGAAATAAGGAGGTAAACTCCGATGAGAAAGAAACAGCGCAATGTAAACGTAAAGAGAAAAAGAAAAACTTTAAGAAATTCGTCTTCGCGCTGTAATACGAACAAATTCAGGTCTAAGAAAAGAAGATTGTGTTTAAAATGTGGAGAAAAGTTTCTCAGCGAATGCCCGTATAACCGCATTTGTGAAAAATGCAGTTTGATAAATGAAAGAATAGCCTTGAAAACATACTCGGTAAGCTCAAAACCTTTAGTTGGAGAAGATCCAATGTCCTGCTACTATCCGTTATTGAAGGAAGGAAAATCTTCCGATAGATAATCTTATAAACGACTGTGTGAGAAAATAGTATTGAATAAACTTTAGGTTACCTATTCTCACATACGATCCTTCTTAAGAAGATACTGTCCTGTTTACCACTATTTCCATCATAACAATGAGGTCTTTTTGAGTATCAGCCTCATCCACACCAAACTGGATCTCAGGTGTAATATTCCTTTTCAAATTAAATAAATCAACCGTTAACACGCTATTTTTAGTGGAATCGATATACACATATGTATATCGACAGACGAGAACTGCACTTTATATATCTTACAACTCTCTTGAAACCCACATAGATAAACGTTTCACTTAAATTTTACCTTATCCTTGCCACACAGAGACTTCTTCCTGAAGTTGGGTAGAACTGTTACATGGTATACCCATCACAAAATGGTTTTCGGTTTTCAGAACCCGATTTCACATGAACTTACGATTTTCCTCAATCACAAAATCCTCAGATTAGCATTACTAAGTCTCTGGTTTCGTTCAATCGAAAAATCAAAATTTGAAGTAAACTCCTACCCTGAAATTCTAAAAATCATTTTGTGATGTGTATATTTACAATCATACCTCTCATGTGATATAATATAATTCATTTTCAACTATTCCTCCTTGCCGGTTTGTTCAAAGTGTCAAACTAATTGCCAGTACAACAACTTTTCTGGCGGAGAGGAGTAGGATATCAAAGACTTGAAGGTGAAACCTATGATAGTCACATTAGCAGAAACCGATGTCATATCTACCGATGAGTTAAGTGAATGTTGAGGGGGTCATGTACCTTTAGCAAAATCAAGAACGTTGGAAGAGTATGAGAAAAAGGAATATAATCTTTTCGTTAACTATGTAAAAGGAGTAACTGATGTATAGAAAATGTATGTTAATATTGTATCTTTTCGTTGCGGGGTTTGGAATTACCGAAGCTTTTGGAGAGAATACTATTAGCTACGAAATTGTCAAAAAAAAGTTTATAGGAACGGAATCAAATAATAGGATGTCCTACAAAATTGTTGTTACACCAAATATAAAAAGAGAAGAGGTTAAACCGCTTTCCGAGAAAATTATTAAGGAGATCACATCGAAAGAGAGGGACATTGATGAAATTACATTATGGTTATATAGCGATAGAGATTTTATCGACCAACGTTTTGATATTGCAATGGTAGACTGGGGTTATCCTGAAGATAAGGGGAGAATTAATATCATGCTCGTGGAAAACTTCGAGGAAATGATAAAACAACGTTCTAAAGCAGAAACTCTTTATGGGTTAACCGAACAAACAAGGCGTGATATCTTTAAACAAATAGTTTTAGCAGAAGAGAGATCTCATGATGAAGCTGATAGATTAATAGACCCAACAAAAGTGACCAATATTGATGCAAATCATAAGAAGCAGAGAGAGTTACAAGAGAGATACCGAGAAGAGGTGAGGCAGAAATATAATATAACAGTAGAAATAGAGAGAAAAATTGTGAATGAGGCATTAAAAGAGGAGTGGCCACTTCCGGCACTTTGATTATTAAGTAGTCTTCTATGAATAGAGAAATAGTATACGAAATACCTCCGGATATTGATCCTGGATTAATATCCTATTTTTCTTTGTATTCCTCTTATATTTAATTATCTTTTTCATAGAATTAACCCAACAATTGTACTACAACCAAGATTTGGTTTCCAGTAAAACCAAACCGGTTTTAGTATAAACAGACCGATTTTCAGCTCAGACTTTATCTTATATCGGAATATTTATTTTGAAATCCAGTTAAAGAGAGCATAACTACCATTCTTAATTACTTTGATCCTAAGACGATTAATAGTGAAAAGCCTGATGTGCTCATTACCGACTTTAGCATATGTTTCATGAAGATTTTTTTTTGGAAAGTAGTGAGTGCTTCTTTTGGGAACAAGATACTTTCCGGTGATTGATGATGGCTCTTTAGCAGATTATATTTCACATGGACTCGTTGGCATTTTATCTCCGGATATCAATGAACTACAGTTCTGTAAAACCTTAAATACTATACTCTCTGAGGAATGATGGTTTAACAGAGAGAGACTGCAGGGTATTGTTCTTGGTATTAGTAGTTGTTACCAGCAAGAATGCCCCTCGCCTAAATGAGCAGGAACTAGAAATAGTCAAACTGATTTGCGAAGGACTATCAAACAAAGAGATAAAAAAAATCCCTCAAGATAACAGAATAATCCGTCTATGGCAAAATGTCACAAATGTTACTATACAAATGTAACATTTGTGACATTTTTATAGTAACAAAATACCCTCCAAAATGTAACTATTGTCTCTATTGTTTTTTCCTTAATTAGTAGTAATATAAAATACATGTGAGTTTCTTTTATCCTTTTTACTAAAAGCGGGAGGTTGATAACATGGGCAAAAAGATTACTAATTGTATTGCAATCGGTGGATTCTTATTAATAGTTTTAAGTTTTTATTCTCTATATTCTCTAGAATTTTCTTATGGTGCGCCTCAAATCGGTAAAGAGGATAACACAACATTGGCTGCAGGATATGAAGAAGAATTGGTTTCGGAAAATACGACAGGAACAATCTCGCTTACAGTGCAACCTTCAACCTCAGATACTTATATACAAGATGGTGCATCATCGGGTATTAATTTTGGTGATAAATTCAGTATCTGGCTCAAGAAAGCGATTGTGGGGTTTCAAAGGAGGGGCATACTTGCATTTGACTTCTCAGCACTTGATGACTCTGCGGTAATAGAGAGCGCCTACCTTGATCTCTATTATTTTAGTAACTCAATAGGGAAAGATCCCGCTGGCGAGACGTTAGAGGTCAACAGATTGACACAAACCGGTTGGGTAGAAGGTGAGGCAACGTGGGATGACTATAAAAATGTAACACCGTGGACAATGGCAGGAGGGGACTATACAGCAACTGATCAAGCAGCAACCACAATGCCTGGAGCTTTTGGGTGGGTCAGATGGACAGTGACTGAGCAGGTCAGACATGCGCAGAGTAATACCGCTGAAATTGCGCACATGCTGGTTAAGTTCAGCCCAAGTGCAACTCCCAATGCTGCAGCTCGTTTTCTTTCTAAAGAATCTGGAAATCCATCAAGACATCCTAGGCTAATCATAAATTATTCAATGAATGGTGCTGTTCCTCCACCAGCACCGGTTGCGAAAACCGGCGCTGGTTCCGTTACAAGAGACGATGGTGAATTGCAGAGAGGTGTTGCCTGGCCCATTCCACGATTTACGGATAATGGAGATGGCACGGTAAGGGATAACCTGACAGGTATCATCTGGGACAAGAATGCAAACCGTTTTGGCGGACAGGGGTGGTGGCCGTTTTTGGACCTAAACACTTGCCAGCAATTGGCAGATAATGGCGATGATCTTACTGACGGATCAGTTGCCGGAGATTGGAACCTGGCGAATATAAGCGAACTTCAGAGCCTTATTCATTATGGCTTTCGTGGACCGGCTATGCCAGACACTCTTGGTAACGGTCAGTGGAGCCAAGGAGATCCTTTCCTCAATGTGCAGTCGGCGTTTGACGGCTCGGGCTACTTGTCATCCACAGTTACACCACCCGACCTTGACGGCAGCCATGGCGCTTACGGGGTTCACTTCTACGAGGGAACGGTGTTTCTGGGCAACGTAGACAACATCCTTGGTTTACACTGGTGCGTACGGAACGACCAACCGCTCAACAACAAATAAAATTTGTGAGACGATAACTGGTTAATGAGTAACCAAGAGCGAGTATATTAGAAAACCGACAGATAAGAAAAGAGAATGGGTATAGGAGGGAAGTCTTCTCCTGTACCCTCCTCTTTAATAGCTCCATACAGTTGTATCAGGTGCGCCCCAAACCACATTTCACCCGTAATATCCCTATGTATCCTGATATTTAAATTACCGTGAGTAATATACGCCACAATTTCACTGAAGTTCTCTAGCAAATAGAAAAACTCTTCATCTTCTATTCTATACAATCCAGTGAGATTTGATGGAGGTATGGTTTGATTTTTTTACCACACCTAAATTTTCCTCTAAGCTTTTTGCTTTCTCTTGATATTGATACAAATATATCGCCTAAAAAGAAAGATTAGTCCGAGAGTAATCAAAGCAAATTTCCAAATACCATATATTTCCATTATAAATCACACCTTACAACTATTGCCTTTGTCTATCCAATTCATTGTTACATAACATAAGTTCTATCATTATTTGAGCCTCATCACAAAGTAGCTCATAGTTAACCTCATCTTTCCATTGTTCTATCGATTTATCAATAGATTCATGGGCGTATCCAAATTCTTTGTTACGAACATCCTCATTAATTGCATGTGCTAAACTTGATACTTTAAATCTGTGAAAATCATCCAAGAATTTCATTATTTGGTCCTCAATTAAATGTTAGTTGTTGCTCCTGTCATGGCCTACCTCTCACCGTGCGAAAGAGAGAGGTAGGCCAATATAAGGAGTTGCAAAAGGAGAAACTAAATGAGAATAGTCATTTACTATTACAAAAAAAGTGCCAAAATTGTGTTGGTATTAATGATTTGTTATAAGTTGTTGTGTGTGATGTTATTGTTGTCTTAATCATTAGAAATGACAGGGGGGAAAGGCACAGGGTTTTGTAGAGAAATTAGACTGTATTTCCCACAATGAAACACTAATGATTTATGGTTGATTTTCCGATGAAAATCGGGTAGTCATATCGGTTGTTTTTTCAATTATATCGATGTTTTTTCTTATGGGGTATCATTTCTTATTTTATATAATAACCTGGTCGTTAAAGTCAGGTAAGAGGGCGTATATCTAATTCTAAAGATATCTAATGGCAATTAGGAGATGCTATGGAGCATATTGTGTTATTGGGAGATTCAATTTTTGATAATCAAAGCTATGTAGGCACAGACCCTGCCGTTATCGAACACCTTAGACAGATGATTCCCTCCGATTGGTCTGCAACTTTGTGCGCTGTTGATGGTGACACAACCTTAGGGATAACTAATCAGGTTTGTATGGTACCCAAAGATGCTACATACCTATTTGTATCAGTCGGAGGAAATGATGCATTAATGCATTTACATCTTTTGTCGGAAATGTCTAAACCAGGCCCCGTGCTACTTGGTGAGTTATCAGGAATTGCGGATGGATTTCACAGAAATTACAATGAAGCGATAGCAACAATCTGTGGGCTTAAGAAACAAACATACCTATGTACGATATATAATGGGAATCTTGAACCGCAAATTGCGTCTGCTGCAAAGACTGCAGTTGCAATATTCAATGATAGAATCTACTCCATAGCTAACGAAAGACATTTAGCAGTTATCGATTTGAGGAGAATTTGTAATCAGCCAGATGATTACGCAAATCCAATAGAGCCATCAGGAGTGGGTGGATATAAAATTGCTCAAGCAATCTATAGACAAGTTATAAGGAGACAAAAATACTTAAAGAGAAAAGAGGGGACAGAATTACCCTAACATGGTGCTTGATTCCTGCATCTTTGAGGATCTCTGTTTTTGTCTGCTTCCCATTGTATGAAAAATCGAATCGAATTTTCCTCTTTGTTCTTTTTACAATTCCTTTGATTTTCGAACGTTTGGTAAGTCTGACACGGTAGTGGTGCTTTTTTAAGGAAGACAATGGTGAATTTAGGTGCGTGAAAGGTGACGACGACAGTTTTTTACCCGTTTCTGGAGTTACCGTTTCAATAACAAAATATCTACTAAAGTTTTAAAGACATTAACCAATAATTATATATTACAAATATTGTTTTAATACGTAAGAAAATATTTGTAATAAAAATTACTTAAATTTGGGATCTTTTCTTGTTAGGAGATAGTTTTGGCAAATGATATAGAATCAATTTTTAGTCCAAGATCAATAGCAGTAGTGGGTGCAACTAACCGACCTGGTAGTGTAGGGCTGGCAGTTTTTAACAATATTCTCAGAGGTGGGTTTCAGGGGACTCTTTATCCAGTAAATCCCAGAGTACAATCGGTAATGAGTGTGAGGGCATATGCTAAATTAATGGATATACCTGATCAAGTGGACTTAATAGTCGTTATTGTTCCAGCCGGCCAGGTTTCCGCAATAATAGAAGAAGCAGGCAAGAAGCAGGTTAAAGGAGCTATAGTCATTACCGCCGGATTTAGAGAAGTTGGAGGCGATGGTGCTGAATTGGAGAATAAATTGAAAGAAGTGGCTGAAAAACAGGGAATCCGTCTGGTTGGACCTAATTGTCTTGGAGTTATCAACAACAATGAACATGTTAGCATGAATGCCAGTTTTGCTATAAAAATGCCAAAACCGGGAAATATTGCTTTTATTTCACAATCTGGAGCCCTTTGTACTGCCGTACTTGATTATGCTGAAGGGAGAAATGTAGGATTTTCCAAATTCATCAGCTTTGGAAACAAAGCTGATGTAAGTGAGATTGACCTGCTTAAGTATCTGAAAAACGATCCGGACACGAGCGTGATTCTTATGTATTTGGAAGATATTACGAACGGTAGAGAGTTTCTTGAGACCGCAAGGGAAATCACATGGGAAACACGTAAACCTATACTAGCCATTAAATCAGGAAGATCAACTGAAGGTGCTCGCGCAGCCAAATCTCATACAGGTTCACTGGCAGGATCCGAAAATGCCTATGATGCAATCTTTCGTCAGAGTGGTATATTGAGGGTGGAGGGAGTTAATGAGCTTTTCAACCAAGCCATTGCTTTTTCTCAACAACCGATACCTAAAGGCAACCGGATTGCAATAGTGACTAATGCCGGAGGCCCAGGTATTATGGCTACAGATGCAGCCATTCGTCACAATCTGGAACTTGCCAACCTTTCTGAAGAGACAAAATGCAAATTGGAAGAGGAGCTCCCACCTTCAGCGAGTGTTCAAAATCCTGTAGATGTGATTGGAGATGCAACTCACAAACGTTACAAATCTGCCATGCGCCATGTTCTTATGGACAAAAACGTAGACGCTGCTCTCGTGATCCTCACTCCTCAGGCAATGACTGACATTCTTGAAACGGCAAAGATCATCCCGGAAGTAACTAAGAATATTGATAAACCGGTTCTCTGTTCTTTCATGGGTGTTACAGATGTTTCTATTGGGACCAAATATCTGGAAGAGCATGGAATCCCAAATTTTCCTTTTCCTGAAGATGCGGTTCTGACAATGGCCTCCATGGTTCAATACTCTGAGATATTGAATCTTGAAAGAAGAAAGGTGCGGAGAATTGCTTCAGATCGTGATACCGCCTCTGCAATCATAAAAAAGAAGATAGAGGGTAAAGTCAGTTGCTACATGCCAGAGAAAGAGGCAAACGATATTCTGCAATGTTATGGGTTTCCAGTCTTAAAGAGTGTACTCATCAGAGATGTATCCCAGATAGATGAAGCAGCCGAGGAGATCATCTTTCCGGTAGCCATGAAGATTTGTTCTCCTGACATTGTCCACAAATTTGATGCTGGGGGTGTGAAGCTAGGAATCAAGACGAAAGAAGAAGCAAAGAATGCATTTAAAGAGATAATGAATAATACAAAAGTTTTTAATCCATCAGCAGTAATAGATGGTGTTATCATGGAAAGAATGGCAAAGAGAGGAGTGGAAGTCATTCTTGGAGCGGTTAGGGATCCTAAGTTTGGGCCTATCTGTATGTTTGGACTTGGGGGAACATTTGTAGAGACTATGAAAGATGTTACTTTTCGTTTGGCGCCCATGTGGGAAGTCAGTGCGGAGATTATGATCAAGTCTATCAAGGCATACAAGATCCTCAAAGGAGTCCGTGGCGTTCCCCCTTCAGATATTGATAGTATTAAAGATTGTCTGCTTCGCCTGTCACAAATGCTCAATGATCATCCTGAGATTGTAGAACTGGACATAAACCCATTGATTGTCTTTCCGGAAGGAGATGGTTGTGTGGTAGCAGACAGTAGGATTCTTTTG
Source organism: Candidatus Scalinduaceae bacterium (assembly GCA_965222815.1). Taxonomy (GTDB): domain Bacteria; phylum Planctomycetota; class Brocadiia; order Brocadiales; family Scalinduaceae; genus SCAELEC01. The sequence continues at coordinate 934,039 of CBDCUS010000013.1, read as the reverse complement.
AGAGATAGTGCGAAATCTCTTGACTCTGAAATGAATATTGTTGAAAAAACTATCCAGCAAGAAGCTTCCTTGGAATCAGAATCTACGAAGAAATTTGTAAACCGTATAGCTACAAATGTGTAAGGAGAAAAATACCAAGGTGTTTACGCTTATGAATTTTAGTGTTAGGGTAAATTATGAAGAAAAGGCTACAACTTCAAAATTTATAGCTTCTAACTATGTTCTAAAGGACGTAAGTCTTAACTCTAAATAAAGAAAGTCCTTCAGTTTTATTGCCTAAGGTCTCGATTGTTCAACTTGGCTCCCTATGCTGGACAAACTTAGCAACTGGTTGAACTCAAACGTAATTAATCCATATTTTTTTTTTGTATAAGGAGGTATGACAATGACAAACTAGCGAATTCTTACACAAAGAATGATATTATCAATCATCAATTTGATTCCGGTTGAGTCCGACCGGTTCCGCTTGAGTTGACTACAATTTAACTACAGTAGGAAACTGTTTAACCAAACACTTGTCTAAATATGTTGCGGAGAGAAGGATGAAGGTACCCTAAACCAAATAACTCCAATAACCCCTACAATCAGCCTACACCATCATTGCATAAGCTTCTTTTTTCTCTCAAGTTGGACAGTTCGTAGTGTAACAATCCAGTGATCAATGAGGCTAGTAATGGTGAAATATGTTGCTTTGGGTCCTAGTGCTGCAGGCAGGACTCTTGTCTTAACCCACTTCCTCATCGTAACCGGGTCTATTCACAGGTATACACCGATCTCTTTAGCGCCCCAAAGCACTCTCGGCTCGCTTGTGGTAGGTGGTCTTTAAAGGCAATCACTCAAGGATCTTTTTTTCATCCTTAACATTCATTCATTAAGGGTTCAGTTACGGGCTGTTCAGCATTACTAAAATCCCCATCCTCTGACAGCTCAGCTTTGTATTTTTCTAAAAGCTTTTCCTTTTCAAAAAGGCTCATCCCCTGGACTTCTCTTGCAAAGTCAAATTTAAGGTCTGCATTATCCTTATCAGTGACACCAGAAAGTTTTCCAAATATTGCTACAGCCTCGGCCCACCTGTCAGGTGACTTGTTAGCATACGCCTGCAAGGCCTCATCTGAAGGAGAAAAGGACAACAATCTTGCCAGCTTATTACTAAATGGTGCTCGGCTTAATTCAGTGAGCTGTTGTTGGATTTTGTTCAAAACAACTTCTGGATCAACACGTCGCGTGATTTGGTTTTTGTTTTCTTCATTCATGATGTATTAATATAGCACAAAAACTAGTATATATCATTATCTAACTATACTATATATAAACCTATTCGTTTCTACCCAGCACAATCTCCGGCTATGTTTATTGCAGAATATCTATAATGATAATAGTCAGTGTTTGATAGATCCTAAAGTCCTAGTCACAATTGGGCGATGCATTAAAGAAGAGATTGTTGATAATGATACAGAAGCTGATTTTGTGGGGTAGTCATAATCTGAGATTATTACTCACACGAAATACTAAGATTTTTTAAAGTGCTGTTTAAATCAACCGATGTTAATAAAAAGGGGTTATTATGTCTATAACGTTCAATTCTTCAATTTCTGGCATACGAGCGGCTATAGATATGCTGGGTGTGTCTTCGCATAATATAGCAAACATCGATACAGAGGGTTATAAAAAACAGCACGTCAACTTCAGTCAAGATCATCATGGGAAAGTTGCTGTAAATATAACTGAAAGTTCTGACCCTAGTTCCTTTTATAAAAACATCAATGGGGAGGTAGTAGAAGACTCAAAAGTTAATTTTTTTGAGGAAATTGTAGTGCAGATCAAATCAAAGAATCTATTATCCGCTAATATTGCTGCAATCAAACGTACTAATGAGGCTCAAGAGAGCCTTCTGGATATAATTGCTTAGAACCTTTTGTATCCTTGTATTCAAATCACCCATTGCAATATTCCTCATCATTTTACTGTAAATGTACTTCTCCTCAAAATCACCGACAATACCGACAAAAGTCTAGTTTGTTATCGTTCCTTCAAACACCATGATTTTTCTCATTGTTCAAACCAGGCTAGACGTATTGTAAGAATTCTCTAATCCTCTTAATTGAATAAAGTTTTACAATGTGTGTTTAATAAGAGCATGCAAAGGGTGAAAAAAATATGTGGGATTAAGAAGCAATAGGAAGTTTATGTATGAAAGACCTGTTATGTACCTAAAATGTATTATTTATTAAGTCAATATCTAATCCTATCTTTCATAAAATCATGGACTAACTTTTCTGTCAATTATTATTTAAAATGTTACATAAAAGAAACAAATGTCTTAGTCTCAATAATTCAAATACTTAAATCAAAAAAACGGGTTGTTTTACAAATTTATTCAGATTTTGTTTACATTAAAACTAAACTCTCCATTACTTCCTTGAAACACCGCATCTTGTAATTCTAATAGTATTAAGATATTACAACATATCTTTTGGAAATATTACTTTGGCATAAAAGTTGTGAAATAAATCGACTTAAAAATTTTTTTAAACTCTGACAAAGGTAAACCCTGAGTGATCAGAAGTGGGGGCAAAGCAAATGCCTATTACCGCCATTTTTACCTCATTTGTTTAAAAAGAAAGCTGCTAATAAAGTAGATACTGAGAAGATTATGCCAATGTAGTATGAAGACCCAACTTGGTATTGGTGGCGGCGAAGTAAATTTGCTGAGCAAAATGGTGCTGGAAGACCATTTAGTAATGTCAAACAGGTATTTAATAAGGTTTTCTAACTACCTTTTAGTCATCCATTGGTATGTCAAAACTGTTTATTTTATTTTTTTCTAACATTCTTTTAGGAGGAATCATATTGAGATCACTAAAAAAAACAGTTTTTCTTATTTTTTGCGTGTCGTTTCTCTTCTTATTTTCAGCAACGGCTCAGGCAATTGAAGGAATTTCCGTTAATCATCGGTTTATGGTGGCGGATGATCTGGAGGGAGGTGGAAGTATTGCCACATTAGAAGTGACAGTTAAAAATTCAGGTACATCTTCATTAAGTGAGGTAATGCTGATACAAAATGCACCACTTGAACTTTCTGACCCGCTCAAGCAAGCCCTGCATGTAAACAATCTTGCTGCGGATAGCGAATCAAAACTATTTTGGGAATTAAGTTCTTCCATGTCGGCTGATCAGGCAATCCAGATTTTGAGAGGGTTTGTATCTTTAAATCTATTAGGTGTTGATGACTTTGGTCAAAATGTCAGTCTGGATATTATAAGTGAAGGAGGTGCTGAATGAATATTTCGCATTACACACAGAGGAAAAACAAGAAAAACCTGCTGCAATACGCTTCTATTTTTATCTTATTAATGACCGTTGTTTTGTTTTCTGCATCGGTAAAAGCTACGGCAGGTGATGTTGTGCTGAACCCCGGTTATATTAGCGGCACGGTCTCAATAGACGGCGTCACCCTTAATAGTGCTGATATAAGTGCATATAGTGGTAGTGAATCTGCATCAACTAGCACTTCTAATGGCAGCTATACCTTGACTGTTAACACACCTACAGACGGCACAAGCATAACATATAATGTTAATGCTACTGCGCGTTCGGATAGCTACAAAGATTATTTGTATTTTAAATCACAGTCTGTGGCGGCAACTGAAGGCAATACATCTACTCTGGATTTTAATGTCAATCCGGGATATGTCGATGGCACAATAACGGTGACGGGAGCTACCCTGAGTTATGCGAGAGTATACGCAAATTTAAATTCTAGTGGAAACTATACCAATGCCCGGACCATCGTTGGTTCTGATGGGGCTTTCTCATTCCCGGTACAGCCCAATAGCAACATCAGAATATACGGATACGCATACATGACCAATGGCGCCAGTTATAACTTAGAAAACAAGTATATCGATGTGTCAGCGAGTGGTACTACTACCCAGGATTATACTTTGACCATTAACGCAGGTACACCCGGATCTATAGAAGGTTCGATTGGCGTAAATGGAGTAACAGATATTGATAGAAACTATGTATATGGTTATGGACCAAGTGGTAGCTCTAAAAGCACGAATACAACTGGTAATACATTCTCCTTGACAGGCCTTCTTCCCGGTAATTGGAATCTAAACGCTTATGCCTATATGAACAATTTCGACGACTACTTCAGTCATCCTAATGCGAATATTACAAGACCTATTAATGTCCCTCCGGGTGGTACTGTAACCCAAGATATTGTCTCAGATGCATCTTTTGTAAACGGTACCATCAGTTTGAGCGGTTCAAAGGGTATACAGGATCTGAATAGTGCACGAATAGAGGCATCTGGTATTTACAATACTCCTTCATACGGCGGTTATTCTAGAGACAACATTAATCTCAACAATGGTGATTATGACCTTGTTGTAACCGAAGGGGACTGGGATATTTATTATTCGTACTACAATTTTTACAACAGTGACCCCAATGATTATTTAAATTCTCAGGTATATATGTATGACTACTCAAGGCTCAGTTCATATGGAGGTGTACCGGTATCTACGACTGCCGGTCAAACTATAAACAACCACGATTTTAGCTACCAGACTGGCACAGTCACCATTAACTTTTCAGTATTGGGAGGTGGAACGCTTAGTAATCCGTATGTCTATGGATATGGGCAGCTTCGTGATGAAAATAATATTTTACAGCAAAGCACATCTGTTCGTTCATATGGTCCATATGGTTCTACTACACAAGGTAGTGTTACCATTGTAGGTATGCCTATGATACATGATTTTACGGCGTATGCCACGGTAAATGGTTCACGCACCACATTCGGCAGATTGACGATAGAAGTCCTACCAGGGACAGATATTGTGGTGGATATAGGAGGTCCGACACTTACTGTGACAAGCCCCACAGCCGAGCATTGTACAAGTGATAGCAGCGTAACAGTTTCAGGTACGGTAACAGACGATACCGAAGTAGAAGACGTTACCGTAAACGGTAATTCAGTGACGCTTACATCGACAGAAAACCCGGATGATGATGCTGAGGTATCTTTTAGTACAACTGTTGTCCTTTCTAGTGGACCGAATTCGATTGAGATTGTTGCCACTGATGGGTCAGGTAAGACCGCTTCACTTACAAGTACGGTTTATAAGGACATCGGTCCGCCAGTTATAGTCTGGACGCCAGCAGACGGAACAACAACCCCGGATACTTCAATAACGATTGAGGGAACTGCAACTGATGACAATCCGATTGGAGAGATAAATGTTAATGGAAATTCCGTTAGCTTTTCATCATCTAATAATCCATTAGATCCGAATGAGGTATCCTTCAGCACCACAGTGAGCTTAAACGACGGACAAAACACGATTGTTGTTGAAGTTCCAGATAATTGTGATACGACATCTGAGACACGCACGGTTACTAAAGCATCCAATAGTTCACCAGTAGCCGTATGCAGGAATGTGAAAGTTTCGGCGGATGCAGGCTGTACGGCTGACGCTGATATTAATAATGGTTCGTATGACCCGGATGGTGATCCAATAACAACAACTCAGAGCCCTGTTGGACCATACGGATTGGGAATCACAACGGTAACACTTACGGTAACAGACGACAGCGGAGCATCTGATAGTTGTACAGCTATTGTGACGGTGGAAGATACTACACCACCGGTGATTACGTGTACGGCTCCAATCACGGTCGGTAACGATCCGGGAATTTGTGGAGCGGTGGTCAACTATACAGCCCCTACAGGTACAGACAATTGTTCTGGTGCATTGACTACGCAGACTGGTGGATTGGGTAGTGGTTCAACCTTTCCAATTGGGACGACAACTGAAACTTATAAAGTCACCGACGCGGCAGGCAATACCGCCAGCTGCAGCTTCACGGTGACAGTAAATGATGTAACAGCTCCAGTGATTTCGTGTCCTGCGGATGTGACAGTGGAATGCGACAGTGTACCAGCCATAGTAACTCCGACTGCAACAGACAACTGTGATACATCTCCAAGTGTTTCTTATGATGGTGAAGTCCGAACTGATGGTGATTGTCCAAATAGATATACACTTACTAGGACATGGACGGCTACCGATAGTGCAGGTAACACTGATACGTGTGTTCAGACAATCACTGTGGAAGATACAAAAGCACCTGTGATTAACTCTGCGTATGCAAACCCACACGTTCTGTGGCCTGCAAACCATAAGATGGTTGAGATTACACCAATAATAGAGGCTACTGATAATTGTAGTGGTAGTGGCAACTTCGCCGTTACTATTCAAACTATTAGTTCGAACGAATCTGATAACGGTTATGGTGTAGGTGATGGTAATACAACTAACGATGTCCAAGTTGATAATGAAGGAAGAATTTTTCTTAGGGCAGAGCGAGGAGGAAGAGGAGATGGCCGAGTCTATACCATTACAATGAGTGTTACTGATGATTGTGGTAATGTGTCTTTACCATCCTTTACAGTTGAGGTTCCACATGACCAGTCAGCACACAGTTGTGATGATCCAGACTGCGATCTAAATAACTAATCGTAGTTTTTATATTCTTCCTCCTTGTATTGGCTTTATATAGGGCCAAGGAGGAGGGAGAGTGTTGTGATCCATACGGGAAGCAAAAAAAGCAGGATTATCTTGCTTTAGATGAAGTAGCAGCAAAAGGTGAGACGCAAAAACGTCTCGCCTTTTTTATTACCTTAGATGATGGTCTTTGTATTTTAACATTTAAATTCTTAGTACAAAATACCTTATCATTTCACTAAGGTTATCAATGGCAATTTCAAGAAACTCTTTACCTTCTATTTCTTGAGTGAGTATTTGCATCTGAATCTTAAAAGTAGTATCGGCGTCTATCTCACCCTTGTTAAACTCTTCAATGCAATTAACAAATTTCTTTATACAATCAAATGATATTTGATGATGTGATGGTTTTACTTTAGATTTGTTCCAGTCGGTATTGGTTATCATATTTATTATTGCTTTTGGTTAATAACCTTTTTATCATACCGCTATATTATCACAATCTACTGATAAAATTGAGTTAGACTACCAACTTTGAATAAACAACCTAAAACGTTAAAACCGCCTAAACAATGCTTACAGACTTAGGACTGTAAACTATACGGAAGTTGTGGGAGAGGTGCAGGAGGATAGAGGTACGCTTACTAAGACCACAGGGAGTGCAGAAACCTATTAGTTTTAAATCAGATAAAGGATACAAAAAGAGGGAGAGAGGAGCCATGGCAAAGCCACGCCATAAAGGTGACACAAAAACTTTTAAAGAACTTACCCACCAAGAGCAAGCACATTCGATTAATGCAACAATCATTAATTTACACAACGAAATTAAACGGCATGTAAAAGACGCTCCTAATTCGAAAAAGACTCTGGAAAAATGCATTGAGCAAATAGGAGGGCTTTATCAGCAACTGATAAAGGAGGAAGAATTATTATAAGTACTATACTTTTATAGGAGGGAGGGGGTATATATGCTTCTTTATTTTTAATTACTACCATAAACATCCTACTCACAACCTCATCTTAACAAAAGGAAACACTATTTAAAACACCTCAAAACTATCGACAATATTGACAAAAGTAAGGAAGAAATCATCAGTCATATATCTACCGGTAAATCATCAAATGAAATTGCATCAGATTTCAATGTCTCAAGACAAAGAATCAGACAAATAAGGAAAGAGAACCAACAGCTGATTGAGTAGAAGGTACAAGAGCTTCTTGCTACTTTACCCAGTATTGTCGAATTAACAGAGAAAGATATTCAGAGAGGGAAAGATCTTGCTGATAAACTATATATGATATTCACCACAAGGGAAGGTTTGAGTAAAGAAGAGCATAGACTCACGACAATTATGACCTCCATCAAAAACCAGGTCAACAAATTGTGCGCTGATATCTTAAAAGCGGTAGGCATTTTCCCTTCCCAATCAGTTAACCAAATGATCCAAAACATTTATAACGACAATCGTATCCAAACAGTCATCAGCGAGAAATACCAGAAATTTTTATACACAATGGCTGCACAAGATGTGGATGAGGATGTATATAGTTTTGAAGATTAAAACGAAAGAAGCTTAACTCTATAACACAGTTGTAGCTATCATAAATTTATATAACCCTTCATATAATTTTTCTGCCTCTACAAACCACCGACAATATTGACAAAAGTCTAGTTTGTTGTCATTCTTCTTAACACCATTCACGTATCCAAAGTAATTAGGTAGTGAATCAAGACCGATAGATGTAATCCCGTCTACATGTCACAAATGTTACACTTTCGAATCACAATTGTGACACTCTTATAGCAACAAAATACCCTCAAAAATGTAACTATTGTCTATATTGTTTTTTCCTTAATTAGTTTCTGTTGCGGAAAGGAAATTAGTTGAGTAAAACCCGCGCAACTTTTATCATACCCTTGTGATGATTATTCAGACAAAATTTGAATAAAGAGGGAGGATAAAAATGCGCGAGAAATTTGATAGGCAATTATATTTAGAATTTTCCGGAAATGCAACATTGAAAGTGGTAAGAGAATATCGAAAGAAATATGAGTGCATAAGTGAGATTTTAGATAAGAATCCTCAGATATTGACTAAAGTACATACTAATATTAAACGACTGTACAAATCATCTAACAAGGGACGTAAATGTACGTATACAACAGATAATATATTAAGGGCCCTACTGGTTCATAGCCTGGAGTGTACGGGCTGGAGAGAAACCATTGTCAGGGTGTCAGAGAGCAGTTTCTTAAAGGACTTCATCCGATTGGGTAACCGTCCGGTGATGGATTACAGTTTTTTATGTAAGTGTTTCAAAGCGATAGAACCTCAGACATGGAAGAAGATCAATAACTCATTGGGAAGCTATGCTACAGACAATAATCAATTGGATCCAAAAGAGCTTCGGGTAGATACGACAGTAGTAGAATCTAACATACATTATCCTACAGATTCGTCATTGTTATGGGATGGTTATCGAGTGCTCAAGAGGCTTTTAGCACAGGTACGCAAGCATAAAAGAAGCGTCTGTAACCATCGTTTTCACGACAGGAAGGTGAAAGGTTATTATTTGTTTATAACCCGTTACGTGAGTAGTAAATCCAAGAGTCGTAAGCGGAAAGTACGGAGGGTATTTCGAGACCTCATAAATGCGGTGGAAAGGATTTTAGGGATAGCAGAAGAGTTTTGTTGCAAAGTGAGAAAGTTTAGAGACCTTGTATTATCAGCAATTGGGGTAGAAATAGAATCTTATCTGGAAGCGGTTAAGACGATAGTAGATGTTTCGAAACGGGTTGTGCTCAATGGTGAAACTGTTCCAGCGAGTGAACGTACGTTTAGTATATTTGAGCAACATGCGGAATTGATTAAACGAGGCAAGAGGAACAAGAGGGTGGAGTTTGGCCATAAGGTGCTCATATGCCAGACGAAAGACAAATTTATCACAGACTATGAAGTGATGGAGAAGCAACGTCAGGACAATGAACATGTGAAAGAGGTACTGGAAAGACATAAAAAGCAGTTTGGTAAATATCCGGAAGTATTGGCAGGGGATAAAGGGTTTCGGTCAGAAGTAAAAGAGATGAAGAAGCATGAAAAAAAGGTAAAGATACTTGCTATACCCAAAAGGGTGTCAGATTGGGGCAAAGAATTGCTTCAACCGTGGCAAAGTTTTCGAGCAGGGATTGAGGGATCGATCTCGGTCTTAAAACGAGGTTTTCGTCTCATGAGGTGCTATTATCAGGGATTTAAGAGTTTTTCCGCCTCCATAGGAATGGCGATCTTTTCTCACAACTTGGTTAAGTTGGCACAATAATCATCAAAACAATTTTGTTTAATCTGAATTGGTAATAAACAGGGAAAAGGTATAGGAGAGGTATGTAAATATGTTGAAGAAAATTATAAATCATACTTCCTTTCGAAGCATAAATCCAAAAAAGAAAACAATTTTGGTATTAGTATTTCACGATGAAGTTTTAGAAATATAAAGTCAGATGAAAATCACAAATAAACTGGCTTTCCGCAACAGAAACTAATTAGCAGTAAAATAAATTAAGTCTTTCGAAACCGGAAGTCAAATTATTAATTATAACTGTTCAAAATTTTTTATATGAAAGGTGGATAAAAATGTCGACTCAAAGAAGCATGACGATTGTTTTAGCTTTAATTTTCACCACATGCGTAAGCATGCAAGTTCATGCACTCACACCTTTAGAACAATTAGGAAAGGAAACGTTTTTCGATAATATATCTGCCCCAGATTGGATGTCATGTGCTACCTGCCACTCACCTCTTACTGGTTGGACTGGCCCCATTCCAGGAATAAACAAGCACGGTTCGGTTTATCGAGGAGCAGTTCCGGTTCGCTTTGGTAACCGAAAACCTCCGAGTGCAGCATATGCCACTTTAAGCCCCATCTTTCATTATGATGAAAACGAGGGGCTTTTTGTGGGTGGAAACTTCTGGGACGGTCGGGCAACGGGAGAAAAGCTTGGTAATCCAGCGGCAGATCAAGCTCTGGGACCGTTTTTGAATCCTGTTGAGCAGAACAACCCCAGTAAAGAAGCAGTGTTAAAACAGATAGCTGCTTCGAAATACGCCGGGCTGTGGGAAGAAGTCTGGGGAGAACCAATTAGCATTGAAACCCCAGAAGACGTTGAGAAGAATTATGATCGTATTGGTTTAGCTATTGCGGCGTATGAGGATTCTTCAGAAGTTAACCAGTTTAGCTCAAAATATGATGCTTATTTGGTTGGCGAGGTAGACCTCACAGAACAGGAAGCTTGGGGTATAGAGTTGTTCGAGGGAAAGGCACTCTGTTCTGCATGTCACCCCAGCGAAGAGGGGTCAGGGGGAGAACCGCCCTTATTCACCGACTTCACGTATGACAATTTGGGTGTTCCCAAGAACCCTGAGAATCCATTCTACAATATGGATGAGATATCTCTTGATGACGGTACGCCGATTAACCATGAAGGTGCAGATTGGGTTGACCCAGGCCTTGGTGGGTTTCTGAAAAGTCGTCCCGAATGGGTGCATTTAGCAGAAGAGAATATGGGTAAACACAAGGTGCCGACTCTAAGAAACGTGGACAAGAGACCGGGCAACGGTTTTCCGAAAGCATATATGCATAACGGTGTGTTTAAGACCTTAAAAGAGGTAGTGCATTTCTATAATACAAGGGACATAGAAGATTGGCCTGATCCAGAAGTGGATATAAACATTAACACGGATGAGTTAGGAAATCTGGGTTTGACTGATGAAGAGGAGGACGCCGTTGTTGCGTTTATGAAGACTCTTTCAGATGGTTTTAAAGTGAAGAAAAATACAAAATCACGATGAAAATAATTTCGATTATTTCATAAAAAGGCGGGGGCAGAAATACCCCTGCCTTTTTATTTGATCATAATCTAAGAAATAGAGATCTTAATGTGTCCAAATTCTTACTTTACCCAAAATCACATCTCAACAGGAATATTTCTGTGAATCCTTATATTCAAATTCTCCATAGCAACATACCACATCATTTCCTTAAAGTTCACTACAGCAAAGAAAAGAAACACTTCATCTCCTATTTCTTCAGCGAGTATTTGTCTCTGAATTTTAAACGTAGTATCAGCGTATATCTCACCTTTGTTAAACTGCCTGAGCAGGATGATTGCATTTTCGTTATCTTCTATGTTATCGATCAATTATTAGACATAACAATTAAACTCTTTGTTTTCCCATAAGATTAATATTAATATAACGCCTAAAAAGAAATATGAGCCCTAGAGCGATCAATACAAATTTCCAAATTGCATATATTTCCATTACAAAATACTCCTTATAAAATGGATACAATAAATATCAACACTAAAATGCTTGCTACCAAAGAAAAAATCAATTTAACTTGCCTTCCAACATACTATGACAATCTGATAGTACTACATCAGCTTTAATGTTAAATATTTGTTGTTGCTCCTGACATGGCCTACCCCTCTCTGGTAGTAAGGGAGAGTTAAGCCAATATGGGGAGATACCAAAGTAGTAAAACAAATGCACAAAATCACTTATTATTCATCACAAAAGAAGTGCCAAAGTGGTGTTGGTGGTAAAGAAATGGTGTAAGTTATGGTGCTGTATGCCACTACTATTAAAATGTTTTATTAGTCACATACTATAACAAGATTCAAGAGGTACATTCTTGTACCAATAAGATATTCTCTATCTCATAATGGAACGGTAAGGATTTGTGGTTGGTTAAAAAAACCAGTTGATGTGTCATGGTGTGTCCTACTCTGTCCTATTGACAAACACAATATCTTTGTCTATGCTTCAGCTATAATATTAGACTAAGTTAAGAGTATCCGATAAGAGTAAACCCTGAGTGATCAAGTGACCCAAAGTAAAGGGACTTAAAACTACTTGCTTTTGATTGATTCAAGAAAAGATAGCCTTACTGCAGAAGATTTACATGTCTTTAATAGTAAGGTTTTTTTAATGTTAGGAGGTTTGTGTGATAATGCATAATAAAAATCTTTTATATTTCTTTTCTATCATTATTCTAATACTCTTCGTACAAATGGATTTAACAGCTAATACTGAAACATCTATAGAAATACAACTAAGATTAAGTTCAGTAACTGATGAAAAGAATTTATCGACAGAGGAACAGGAGTATGAAAAGCAACGGTCCCCCATTTCTCGGTTTCTGATTACTGAACAACGTCGTATAACTGAATCACCACTTAGTCAACGCGATCCGGAACTCACTCCTCAACAAATTGTTGTCATGGCTTGCGATGCTAAAGAAAAAGAGATCAACAGGTTTTACATTTCAGATCCTTGTGTTATACGGGCAAAAACCTTCGACGAAAATGGTGCACTCATATCATCAGAACTTTTTTACAAAAAAAGTGTAGACTTTTCAATTGTAATTCCAGATGATCCAAATATAAACCTAATTAAATTTTACAAACCTAACTGGACAGGTAAAGAATTTGTTATAGAGTTAATTGGGGAAACACAAACTCTACAATTTTCATAAGTTAACAGTCAGATATCAAACCAGGAAGTGCGACTGATGTTAAATCGAATATTTAGATATTATATTCTTATAGGTATTTTTTTATTAAGTAGCTTACAATTATCAAGGGGTGAACCTACCTTTACGATTAGAGATAATGGTGATTCAGTAAACAGGGTTGACATTGCCATATTGGACGATGGATATACTCAGAGTGAATTGGGAAAATTTGTCAATGTTGTCGAGAACCTTGTTAATGATTTTTTCAAACAAGAACCTTTTAAAGAATTCCAAAATTATTTTAAAGGGCGTAAGTCTTTACCTTATATACAGAAAGCCCTTCAGCTTTATCGCCGAAGGGCTCGGTTGTACAACTTGGCTCCCCGGGTAGGATTCGAACCTACAGCCTAGTGGTTAACAGCCACCCACTCTACCATTGAGCTACCGGGGAATGTATTCTTGTTTTCCTTTTTTAAGCTAAATGTTCCTATATATACCATGATCTAAGAGATTTTTCAACCCGTAAACATAAATACTTTGATTATTTTACCGTTTTGTCTTGGAGTATAGGAAATTCAATGTTACCAAAATTGTTGATGGGTAAAACCACCCAAAAATCTTGAAAAGTTAAAAGTGGCTAAAGTTTAAAGTAAACTAAAGTAGCGGAACATTTTTTTCCTTAAGGCACTTCAAACTTGTTTATTTAAAGGTCATTTCTTATCAGATATTGTAAATTGAAAAGATTTTGCCGAAGACCTAACTTGATTTGTACCGAAAACGTTTTTCACGACTTATGTGATGCACCCGAAAACCTCGGCGGGGACTTCCTACCGACCAACTTGGCCATCCCATTAACCATTGGAAAGTGTCCGTGGCGTGATTCGAACACGCGACCTTCTGCTTCGGAGGCAGACGCTCTATCCAGCTGAGCTACACGGACAACCGGCAAAACGGTATCGCAAAGACTCACTCGAAACAAAACATGCCTTCTCTAAAAAGTAAGGCGTTCTTAGATCTGCCCAATGAAGTCTTTAAAATCTAGTTGTCGCAACCCCACAAGTTTGAAGCGGACCTCTTCATAAATCTTTTTGGCGGGAAGCGGTATTCTTACACAATTTGAGGGCGGGTGATTACGATATGCTCAGTGATTGTTGTTACAATATTCCAAAATCCTTGAAAGCTCATGCTTCAGCTTGCTTCTCTCAACTATCAGATCAATAAAACCGTGTTCGAGCATAAATTCTGTTGTCTGGAATCCCTTTGGAAGGGTTTTCTTTATGGTTTCCCTAATTACCCTGGGTCCAGCAAAACCTACAAGTGCACCAGGTTCACCAACAATGATGTCGGCTTGAGAAGCATAACTTGCCATTACACCGCCCAAAGTAGGATCAGTCAGTATTGATACGAAGAGAATGCCCGCTTCATGTAATCTGGAGAGTACAAAACTGGTCTTTGCCATCTGCATAAGGGAGAAGGCTCCTTCGTGCATTCTTGCTCCACCTCCGGAACCGGACGTAATGATAATTGGTAATCTGAGTTCCAGAGCCTTTTCGGCCGCCCTCGTTATCTTTTCGCCAACAACTGATCCCATACTCCCCATGATAAAACTTGGATCAGTTACCACAAATATGACGTCCTTTCCTTCGATTGTTCCTCTACCCGCTGTTGCAGCCTCATTTAAACCGGTCTTTTTCTTTTCCATTTTCACCCTCTCTTTATAGCTGATGCGGTCTTTGAAGCTTAGGGGGTCAACGGGTGACATATCTTTCCAGTACTCCTCAAAACTCCCTTCGTCGAGCATAATTTTTATCCGTTCAGATGTAGGGATCCTAAAGTGGAAATTACATTCAGGACAGACTGAGAGTTTCTCTTCTACCTTTTTTTTGTAGACAACACTCTTGCATCCATCACATCTTTTCCACAAACCGTCTGGTATATTTCTTTTTCTTTTAAAAAACAACGTTGTCCCTCTCTATTTACTTATTGGATAAGGTATTAAAAAGATATCGAGCGGATAACCGGTCGACTCCTAATTTTTAATCAAAAGGGGGCTGTTCTCCTGTGCAACCTGGCGGAGTTCTTGTATCGCTTCGGTATAATCACTCTTGGCAAAGATCGATGTTGCTGCAGCAAATACATTTGCACCTGCTGATGCAGCTTCAGATATTGTTTCCGGTTTTATTCCACCATCCACCCCGATGTCTAACCCTCCCGGGGCCGCCTCTCTCAATATTTCTATTTTTTTACATACGGTCTTGATAAACTTTTGTCCTGCAAATCCTGGGTAAACGCTCATCACGAGTATCAAATCAAGTGAGTTTAAAAGTTCTTTTACGGAGTTTGCTTCGGTGTCAGGGCTAATTGCGATCCCTGCCTTAAGTCCAGCCTCCTTTATTAGCCCGATTACTTGTAAGGGATTTTCCGTGGCTTCGATATGAAACGTTATTAGATCGTTTTCTCCCGCTTTTTCTGCAAAAGAACCGATGTATTTTTCAGGTTTTTCGATCATGAGATGGATGTCCAGAGGTACACGCGTCTTTTTCTTTATCCCTTCAACAATGAACGGGCCCATCGTTATGTTTGGAACAAAATGTCCATCCATAACATCGATATGAATGAGATCTATCCCGGCGTTTTCAACCCTCTCCAACTCTTTTCCGAATTCTGTCGGGTCGGCGGCAAGTATAGATGCGGCTATTTTTATTTGCATATAAATTAGTTCCCTTCGGTTACTAATTTTGGCATTTTGCTTCGTAAGCTCCGCAACATGAAAATGCTCTTAAGAAGCATACCATATTTTGTAGTTAAATTAATATATTAATAAAAATCCATTAACCGATAGTAAAAATTACCGATTTACTATTTGATTCTCAAACAAAAAAGCCCAAATCGTAATTCGTTATTCTAAAACCGATTTGGTTTTTGGTCTTACTAAAAACTTAATTTTAGTTGCAGTTATCTCCGGACAAAAGACGCCGAGGACTTTACTCGCTCAATTTTATACCGGATTTTATCCGAAAACCGTTATCAGATGAGTATAATCTATAATTTCTCCGACACGTTTGGCTTAGCTCTTATCTGTAAGTATTGCAACACCGGGCAGCTCTTTACCTTCCAATAGTTCCAGAAATGCTCCACCGCCTGTTGAGATAAAGGAAACCTTATACGATTCACCCATCCTATGGAATGCTAGATCCGTATCTCCCCCTCCGACAATCGTTAAAGCGTATGCCGAAACAACCGACTCTACCATTGCGTATGTACCCCTGCTAAAAGCATCCATTTCAAATGCTCCCATAGGACCGTTCCAGATAATGGTCTTTGCGTTTTGCATTGCTTCAGAGAAGAGTTTTGTACTCGCTGGTCCTATATCAAGCGCATACCAATCATCAGGGATTTCCTGGAAGGTTGCAACCTTTGTCTCCGCTCGTTTATCAAAGTTGTCTGCTATTACAAAGTCAACGGGTAAATATATCTTCACCCCTCTCTCTTTTGCGAGCTTGTTTATCATCATTACCTTAACTATCACGGTCTCATCAATCTTCGATTTGCCGACCCCATAGCCGTCAACATTGAGAAAGGGAAATGCCATTGCACCACCAATGATTAACTTATCAACCTTTTTTACAAGGTTCTCGATAATCTTTATCTTATCAACAACCTTTGCTCCGCCAACTAAGGCAACTAATGGTCTTAACGGATTGTTTACCGCTTTCTCGAAATAATCAATCTCTTTCTTTAAGAGAAACCCAGCAGCAGCCTGTGAAATGGCACCATTAATACTAACCATAGAGGCGTGAGTCCTATGACAGTTACCAAATGCTTCCTGGATGAATACGTCACAAGAACCTACCAGGGCCTTTGCAAATTCCGGATTATTCTCTTGCTCTTCACTATGAAATCGAAGGTTTTCCAAAAGTAAGACATCGCCAGGCTTCAAATTGTTTATTTGACTCTCTACATCCGGCCCTATACAATCCTTTGCAAGCTTGACCTCTTTACCAAGCAGTCTGTGCAACCTCTTAGCAATTGGCCTTACACTGAGGTTTGGCACGACCTTCCCACCCGGTCTTCCCAGGTGCGATGCCAGGACGATCTTCGCGTCTTCGTCAAGAAGATAGTTTAAGGTTGGTAAGGTGGCACGTATTCTGGCGTCGTCGGTTATATTCCCCTGTTCATCAAGGGGAACGTTATAGTCCACACGCACAAATACCTTCTTTCCTCTGAGGTCGACATCCTTGATAAATAGTTTAGTCATAGTCAGAATTCCTTATACCTTTTATATTCTTTTAAAATGTTGGATTATGTCCACCATTTACATGTTTCCAAAATGTTGGATGAGGTCCACCATACGGTTTGAATAGCCCCATTCGTTATCGTACCACCCAATCACCTTTATCAGATTACCACCGGTAACATAGGTAGAACGTACATCAAAGATGCATGAGTGTTCGTTTCCTATGATGTCCGATGATACAATGGGATCTTCACAATATTCCAGTATTCCCTTTAAATGGTTATCTGATGCATCTTTCATGGCACTGTTAACATCCTCAATGCTCACCTCCTTTTTTACCGAGACAACCAGATCAGTCACGGATCCATTGACAACCGGGACTCTCATTGCCATACCATCGAGTTTTCCCTTAAGTTCGGGTATGACCTCTCCTATGGCCTTTGCCGCACCGGTTGTAGTGGGGATAATATTGATGGCTGCAGCCCTTGCCCTTCTCAAATCGCTATGCATCAAATCGGTGACTCTCTGATCGTTTGTGTATGCGTGTATAGTAGTCATAAGACCTTTTTCAATACCAAAGTTGTCATTGATTGTTTTTGCAAGTGGAGCAAGACAATTCGTTGTACAGGATGCATTGGAAATTATCTTATGTTCCGGTTTTAAGTCGCCTGTGTTTATTCCGTAAACGATTGTTGCATCAAGCTTCTCCTTAGATGGTGCGGAGAGGACAACCTTTTTTGCTCCGGCTTGAAGATGCTTTTCACAGTCGGAACGTTTTGTGAATATGCCTGTTGATTCCACTACAACATCAACACCCAGATCTCCCCAAGGAAGTTTAGCGGGATCTCTCTCTTTGAATAGAGTAAGCGCTTTTCCGTTTACGACGAGAGCATTATCTGTTGCATCAACGGTTCCGTCAAATTTCCCGTGAACAGAATCATATTTAAGAAGGATTGATAAGGTCTTGGAATCAGTTAAATCGTTAATGGCTACCACTTCAAGGTTACTCTCCTTCGCAATTACCCGATACACATTTCTACCGATTCTCCCAAAACCATTTATTCCTACCTTAATTGTCATGAGTAAAAGTCCTTTCCATCCAAAATTAAATGGTGAATGATTTATTCCTGCATTGTAGTTATGCCTGATTACGTATGTAACTAAAACAGAGAAATTCCCTGTTTTTCTCAATATAAGTGTTGAATAAATTGTGAATTAATATTAATATCCAGTGAAATCCTTCAAAGAGAAGAACGAAAGGGAGGACTTTAGTTCTTAATACTATTGAATGTTCAATAAGATATTCGTCAATTACGATTATGTCATTGACATTAAGATGTTGCGCGCTTGTGCATTTAATTGTATTTTGGTAGCAAGTATTCTAAAGATTGTGGAAATTCCAGTGGATGTGCATACAGTAAAGAAATAAAAATTCTAAAAAAACGGCTCTAAATTGTCAAGTTTTTTCTCATTGTTGAATAATTATGAAAAGGTGTCTACTCCTATTTCTTTTGTTATCAAGCTGTGCGGTTTTAAATTCCGGTCCTGACCTTATCGTTAATAAGGATTTTGCACAGCAAGAGATTCAAAAAATCGCGGTTTTGCTGTTCGACACAACCTGGGATGAAAGTGATGAATCGAAGTTGGATTTATCAAAGTTAATAGCCGTTCCAGATGCTGGATCGGTACTTGCGAACATAACAGCGTTGCAATTGGCAAAATGGGGCCGTTATTCAGTCTTGGATAGACAGGATTTAAAGAGACAACTCCAGTCTTTGGATATTATCGAAGAGGAGATTTTGCTGAAAGCTGATTACGAAAACTTGGGAAGGTCTCTGGGTGTTGATGCCGTTGTTGTTGGTGAAATTGAGCAGTTTGGTGTTTCCTATAAAAAACTGTTTGGTAAATTTGCCTCTGCAATTCATAGTAAGGTTGCGTTTCAGGTAAAATGTATAGATGTATTAACAAATGATACGGTATGGTCAATGATGGTAAAGGGAAGTTCTAGTGCTCTTCATGAGAGAGCATTAGCATCCACACTCGTTGCAGAGGCTCTAGAAAACCTGAAAAAAGAGGTTGATTAGCTTATCGAAGAGAGATTGAACCAGTTCAGGAACAGTTCAAAATCATTTGCACTATTTGATGTAACCCGGATATCTCTTGATGAATTATTAGCTCTACGTGCAGATTGGGTTATGTGGACGGAGAGATGGACGAAGGAGGTAACTATGCTCTTTTTGTCTCTACCCTTATGACAGATCCAAAGTTCTTATCAGGGGGGTAAATATAAACCATTCTCTCTTATATACCTCTCAACACATGGAGGTACCAGCCCCTCAATTGAGGCCCTCTTTTTCAATTTCTGTCTAATATCGGTTGAGGAGATTCTGACAGGTTCTATTTCTACGCATAACTTCTCTATATCATGTGCTTTGTCCTTACCAATCAATTTCTCCAGTTGTCTCGGAATCTTTGTCGTGTATCCGGGTCTGTTTACAATGACAAAATAACACAACTCTGAAAGGGTCTTGATGCTTTTCCACAAAACCAACTCTTGTAATGAATCTGACCCCAAAATGAGGAATAATTCACAAACAGTGCTATCTGCTTCTGTTTGGGTGGAAGGTGTGTTGGATGCAAGGATCTCTTGCACGGTATCTATCGTATATGATTTTCCTTTGCGTTTAATCTCCAAATCAGATACGAAAAATTTTTTGTTGTATCGAATCGCCTCTTCAACCATCTGATAACGATGTCGTGCGTTGGCAAGCGAATCAACATCTTTGTGCGGTGGTATGTTGGTAGGAATAAAAACGATTCTTGATAAATCGTGATATTGGGAGACCTCTTCCGCCATAATCAAGTGTCCATTATGTATGGGATTGAAGGTGCCTCCAAGTACACCGATCCGTTTTCTCTGCAAGATCTTTGAAGCGCATTTCGTGCTCAAAATTAATAGCCTTTTGCAAAAAGATTCATCCCCCGTAATCACTTCGTGATATATTGAATGGGAAGAGGGAGAGCGTTTTGGTTCACAGATTATTTCACAATTGTGGATGGGCGGTTCGTCAGGAATATAATATAAAAATAAGAGAAAAGTCAAGGATGAAACAGCTCAGGTTGTTGAACTCTTTTTTTTCAATTGAATCTGAATCTTTACCGGGAACTCATCGATGCGGTTTTTCATTGACTCTCTAAAAAGCGTGTGCTACCATTGTGCATCTCAAAATCTATAAGCTAATGATTTGCATATGCTTATATAGCAAGAAACTCCTGCGAGTCCGGCAGGTGAGGAGTGGCCGATTAATGAAAATTGCATACTTTGATTGTTTTTCTGGCGCAAGTGGAGATATGATTCTGGGCGCATTACTTCATGCCGGATTCTCGTTTGACAAACTTGAAGCAGAACTTAAAAAGCTTACGATAGATGGATATGAAGTTTGTCAAAAAAAAGTGCTTCGTTCAGGGATTACGGGGACAAAATTTGATGTCTCTGTCTACCCGGTAAAAAAGAACGAGGGCGGGCAGCTGAGGCGAACTCTTCAATCTATTGCAAAGATTATTCATGATAGCATGCTCGAAAAGCGTGTCAAGGAGGATAGCATACGGGTCTTTTCAAGACTGGCGGAGGCTGAGGCTCGCATACATAATACCACTCCAGATGATGTCCATTTTCATGAGGTTGGCGCAATAGATTCGATTATTGATATTATCGGTGCCGTAATAGCATTCCATGACCTTGGGATTGAAAAGGTCTATTTTTCATCGATTCGGACGGGAAGAGGATTTGTTTCGTGTGACCACGGGAATTTTCCAATACCTGCTCCGGCAACAGTGGAACTCTTGAGAGGGTGCAACGTAATAGGTACGGATATCGAATTCGAGCTTACAACTCCAACAGGAGCCGCAATCCTGACCACGCTAGGGGAAAACGTGAAGATGTGTCCGGAAATTGTCTTATCAAATATTGGGTATGGAGCCGGTTGTCGTGAAATAGCCGAAACCCCCAATTTACTGAGAGTCATGGTTGGAGATACTGCCTCATTGTATGAACAGGATGAGGTCTGGGTTGTGGAGACCAATATTGATGATATGACCGGTGAACATTTGGGCCATTTGCTAGAGGAGGTCTTACAAGCGGGTGCACTTGATGGCTATATAACGCCCGTTCAAATGAAGAAATCACGTCCCGGTTCACTTGTCTCCGTTATAGTTGAAGAGAGGAATGTATCGAGGGTAGAGGATGTTATTTTCTATCACTCCACAACCTTTGGCATCAGGAGATACAAAACGAATCGTAGGAAACTCTCTCGGCAACTCGTGAAGGTGGAGACTGAATTTGGCATGATTCAGGTAAAAATTGGTATGTTTAACGGCAAAATCAGAAATGTTGCCCCTGAACACGAAGAGTGCAAAAAAATTGCAGTTGAAAGAGGGTTGCCACTAAAACTGGTATATCAAGCAACCTTAGAGGCTGCACGACAAAGTTTACATAAGGTACGAAACGAAAGAAACTACCAACGGCCATAAGGCTCGTAAGGCTGGAACGGTATCTATGTGTAAGAGAGCGGGTAAGTAGGTGTTATTTAACGGGCAGAAATGGGTAAATGCATGAAACATGTAATATCAATTTTGGTTGAAAATAAGGTTGGTGTGTTATCGCGAATTACCGGTCTTTTTAGCGGCAGAGGTTTTAATATTGAAAGCCTAGCTGTTGGTGAAACCGAAAACGAGGCAATATCGAGAATGACCATCGTTGTGAGTGGAGATGAATCGATACTTGAACAAGTTCGCAAACAGTCGGGAAAGGTCATTGACGTTATAAAAGTGACAGATTTTACCGGAAAGGAGCATGTTGCACGTGACCTAATGCTGATAAAGGTTAATGCAATTGCGGGAAAAAGAAGTGAAATTGTAGAACTTGTTGATGTATTTCGGGGGAAGATCATAGATGTTGGTCAGAAAGACATGGTCGTAGAAATTTCAGGACCGGAAGAGCGACTTGAGGCTTTTTTAAATCTGCTTCGACCGTATGGTATAAAGGAGGTCGCACGTACCGGTAGAATTGCCATGAGTCGTGGGCCTAAATAGTTAAGAATTGTTTGACAAACTACCTATTAATCGAGGAAGTCTCTTTCTCAGTCCCTCCATAATCTGCTCTTTTCCGCAATTTTTTATGCAAACTAAAAAAATCCAAAAATAGAAAGGTAAAAAAATGACTAAGATGTATTCAGAAAAAGATGCGAGTATCACCCCATTGAAGAAGAAAAAGATAGCAATTATCGGTTATGGTAGTCAGGGACACGCCCACGCACAAAATCTCCGTGAAAGTGGTCTCGATGTTGTTGTTGCGCAGAGGAAAGGGTCTCCAAACTATAATTTAGCAGTTAAGCACGGTTTTAAACCGGTATCTGCGGCGACCGCTACCAAAGAGTGTGACCTGATTGCCCTCTTGATACCCGATGAACTGCAAACAGCCGTCTATGAGGATGAAATCATGCCCAATCTCAAAAAAGGGAAAACACTCCTATTCTCACACGGTTTCAATATCCATTTTGGACAGATCACACCGCAGAGTGATGTCGACGTGATTATGGTCGCCCCGAAAGGTCCTGGCCATCTTGTGAGGAGTGAATATGAGAAAGGCGGAGGGGTCCCCTGTCTGTTAGCTGTGTACCAGGACGCTTCAAAGAAGGCAAAAAAAACGGCTTTAGCGTATGCAAATGGGATTGGCGGTGCAAGGGCCGGTATTTTGGAAACTACCTTCAATGAAGAGACGGAGACAGACCTCTTTGGTGAGCAGGCGGTATTGTGTGGCGGGGCTTCTGCTCTGGTAAAGGCCGGTTTTGAGACACTGGTAGAGGCTGGATACCAGCCGGAACTGGCATATTTTGAGTGTATGCATGAATTAAAACTGATTGTAGACCTCTTCTATCAGGGAGGTCTCTCATATATGAGACATTCGATAAGTAATACCGCTGAGTTTGGTGACGTGACAAGGGGGCCAAGGATCGTCAATGAAGAGACAAAGAAGGAGATGAAGAAAATACTCTCTGAGATACAGAGTGGTAGTTTTGCCAAAGAGTGGATACTGGAAAATAAGGCGGGTAGACCGGTCTTTAACGCACTGGTAAAAAAGGATAAAGATCATCAAATTGAAAAGGTTGGAGCAAAGCTCCGAAAACTTATGAAGTGGATCCAAGCGAAGTAATATGTCAAAAATTTCGATTTTCGATACAACATTGCGAGATGGGGAACAGTCCCCGGGTGCGAGCCTTTATCCCAAAGGGAAACTTCAGATAGCAAGACAGCTAGCGATCTTGAATGTCGATGTCATAGAAGCTGGATTCCCAATAACGTCCGAAGGGGATTTCAAATCGGTAAGTACCATTGCTAAGGAGATTAAGGGTGTTTGTATTGCTGCATTGGCAAGGGCTGTCGAGAAAGATATCGAATCGGCAGCGAAGGCACTGAAACAGGCAAAACTGCCAAGAATTCACGTCTTTCTTGCAACGTCTGAAATTCATAGAAAATTTAAACTGGTAAAGGCAAAAGAGGAAATTATCAAGACCGCCGTAAAAGGGGTAAAACTTGCAAGGAAATATGTTGATGATGTTGAGTTCTCGCCGGAGGACGCCTCACGCACCGAACCCGATTTTCTTGCAGAAGTTGTAGAGGCGGTTATCGATGCCGGGGCGAAAACCGTAAATATTCCGGATACCGTTGGATATACCGTACCGGAACAGTATGCGGCGATAATACGTAACCTGAAGGAGAATGTCAAAAATATCAAAAAGGCCGTGATTAGCGTTCACTGTCATGATGATCTTGGTCTGGCAGTTGCTAATTCATTAGCAGCGATAAAAGCGGGTGCGACACAGGTGGAGTGTACCATAAACGGAATCGGAGAGAGAGCAGGTAATGCCTCGTTGGAAGAGATTGTTATGGCCCTGAAGACCCGAAAGGATTTTTTCGGGAAAACTACTCGCATAAAAATACACGAGATAATGGCTACAAGTAAGATTGTTAGCGGATTAACTGGATTACGGGTACAGAGGAACAAGGCAATTGTTGGTGAGAATGCCTTCGCACACGAGTCCGGTATCCATCAAGATGGGATGCTGAAAGAGAGGACGACCTATGAGATCATGAGACCTGAAGAGATCGGTCTGCCGAAGACACAACTTGTACTCGGGAAGCTTTCAGGCCGCCACGCATTCAAAAAACGGGTCAAAGAGTTAGGGTATGAACTTTCAAAAGAGGAGATCGAGCATACGTTCAGCCAATTCAAACTCCTGGCCGACAAAAAAAAAGATATTTACGATCAGGATATCGAGGCTATAATACAGGATGAAAAATCAGAGGTACCACACATCTATGAGCTTGATAGTTTAAGTATCAGTTGTGGACCCAATGTTGTTCCAACAGCCGGTGTAAGACTCCGTGTTGGGAAAGATAAGATTGTGGACAATGCTACTATTGGAGATGGTCCAATAGACGCCCTCTTTAAGACTATTGATATATTAACGGAAATCAAGGTCAAGCTCATTGATTACAGCATCCAGGCGGTAACGAGCGGAAAGGATGCTATGGGAGAGGTGAGTATCGAGATGGAAGTGAAAGGTGAAACGTATCGGGGGCGGTCGGTCGGTACCGACATAATTGAGGCGAGCGCAAAGGCTTATCTAAATGCAATAAACAAAGTGGCAATGAAACTTTCTAAAAAATGAGCTATTTTAAAAATGTCTGTTTATTAAAGGCGCCACAGAAAGTAGACATACCCTATGGATTAATCATTTCCGATATAACCGAGGTGTGTTACCTTGCAGGAATGGTAAAGGATGATGTGGATTCCATCACCATTCCCGTTGACACCTATTCACACAATCCCCTGCGTGACTTCAAGAGACATCTCAGACGACACTCCGCCGATATGATCGGTATCTCCGCTATGACAGGGGCATATTCAAATGCCCTGGAATACGCCAAGATTGCCAAAGAGCATGGGCTATACGTAGTTTTAGGAGGGTATCATCCAACTGCACTACCGGATGAGGTTCTCAAGTCTCCTTGCGTGGATGCGGTAATTAGAGGCGAGGGAGAGTTGACGTTTCAGGAGCTTGTCAATAATGGGCCCTCAAAGGAGGTGCTGGGGTTATCTTTCAAGGACAGTGGCACAATTATTCACAATCCTGAAAGAGCCCTTATCGAGGACCTTGACACAATTCCCCACCCCCTGCGCGAAATAAGGCCAAAACGATTTGGGAATGCGGGAAGTGATTACCTCTTTGATACGATATTTACCTCAAGGGGTTGCAGGATAAAGTGCTCCTTCTGTTCAAATGATATGGTAAATAAGAGTTGGCGATGCAGGACCCCTGAGAATGTGATCGAGGAGATGAAGATGGTTCATACGACCAAAAAACGTAAGATCCTGAAGATATGGGATGCAAACGTATTGACCAGTGTGGACAGGATGGAAAAGATTGTCGATCTGATGTTTGAAAACGATTTAACCAATTTCAAGATATGGACTGAAAGCAGATCAACGGACATCATCAAAGCAGAGCGGATCATGAAAAAGCTGCATGGCATTGGGCTTCGGCACGTAAGTTTGGGGATCGAAAGTCCCAACCTGGAAACCCTGAAGAAGATTCGCAAAGCGACCTCTCCCAAGACCTGTGAAAGGGCTATTGAGATATTGAACGATTATAAGATAAAGGTGCAGGGTTATTTTATCATAGGACACTTGAATGAGACAGTCGAAGACATAAAACGTTATCCAGAATACGCCCGGATGGCGGGTCTGAAACAGGCGGTGTTCATGGTGATGACACCCTACCCAGGAACGCAAATTTATCAAGAGTATAAGAGGGAAAACTCAATTAACAGTTACAATTGGGATCTGTACAACAACTTTGGAACAGTGGTAGAGCCAAATAAGATCGGCTTGAGAACACTCAAAAAGATGTTGGCCTATTGTAACGGGAAGTTTTACGGTATCGACTCCTCATCCCGACAACGTACCATATCGGGTACGATCCTGGAGGCGGTGTATCGGTTAATAAATGTTGCGGTTATTGAAAAGAATGATGATAGAAACAGTCTGAGCGATTTAAAGGACTGTATGTTTGAATATCTGCATGCCCTTGTAGGAAATGAGATAAAGGGTGCCCACTTTAGAGATTCAAATCTGTTAAGAAAATTTGGCAGGAAGATTATCTTTAGATTCTACCACTCCAAAGGGAAGAGTGTCGATTTCAAGCTTTCGATGAATGGGAGCGCGACAGATCTATCCATTACCGATAGCAAGATGGAGTCTGACTACCGCTGTATCTCTCTCTATCTTGATGATATTCTCAACTTTGAGGAGCACCTACCTCTCCAGAGGATTATCTCTCTCTCCAGCCGATATGATGTTGCGAGGGCCAATAGGATCAAGAAACCGATTATTTTCCTAAAACTTGCCATAAACAGAAATTTTGTTGCCTCAATCTATCACCTATCATCCCTTATAATAAAGACAGCACTGAGAAGTGTCTTTCAGAAAACACATAAACGATTTTCAACTGACCAGGATCCTCTCGAAAAACAGCCCCACTCAAGCGTTGCACAATAAGTTACGAAAAACTAAAACATGTATAAAAGACAGCGGTTTTCTGGACACGTTTGTTTTCTGGTTAGCCATACAACCCCATTCCTTAAACTGTTCTTCCAATTTTTTCTCATCATTTATATTAATTTAAAGTAATTTTTTAGAATGTTGAATCTCTTTTGATTGAAGAGTTTTTTTTAAGTAATAAAAAACTCTGTTGATTTAAGATCAAACAACTTACAATTTAGTTTTCCTTAAATTTTGAAAACTGTAGGTTTTCATTTAACAACCTGGCCGAACAAGAACAGACATGATATTTATTCCTTTTGCAATAAGTGAGAGCACATTTTTACTATAAAAGGGGGGGTAAAACTAACATGGATATTAATAAAATAACGTTATATAAACACGGAATCGGGTTTTTCGATAGAGAAATTGAGGTGGAGGATGACAGAGTTGTCTCTCTTGATTTTGATGAGGTCCAAATGAACGATGTTTTAAAATCCCTTACCGTCATTGATTTAAATGGAGGTTATATTACTAACGTGTCTTATGATAATGTCAAACCTGAAGGGAGTAAATTTACCGTCCAACTCGGGTCTGCTTTGAATGATTTATTGGGCCAGCTGGCCGGTGTCTCTATCACGGTTTTTATCGGTACTGAGACATTAAATGGTACGGTAATAGGTCTTCAGAACAGGTCATTTGTTTCGGATGGCAATGAAATAGATGAAGCCATCCTCATACTTTCCGATGAGCAAGGGATCAAACAGATGTCTGTGCACGAAATTAAAAACATCGTCATCAATGATAAGGATGTCAATAAGGAGTTGGATAAATATTTTGAACTTGCTCTGTCAGCTAAAAAAACGGAGAAAAAGAAGTTGACCATTTATTGTAAAGGCACTGGGAGGAGGAAGATCCATGTGAGCTACATGATCTCCATTCCTGCCTGGAAAACGAGTTATCGCCTTATTTTGAGGAAAGAGAAACCGCTGATTCAGGCGTGGGGGCTGATCGACAATAATACAGTTGAAGACTGGCAGGGTGTTAATGTTTCCCTCATTTCCGGTCTGCCCATCTCTTTTACCTGTGATCTGTATCCTCCCTATTTTCCACAGAGGCCATTTGTTGAACTGACAAAAGAGAGCGCTGTCAAACCTGTGGAACTGGAAGAGAAAATAAGAAGAACAAGAGACTCTGTGAGATTGAAGTCTGTCGACGATGAATGTATGGAGGATGCGTTTGATAGTTCAGACAGTATGAAAATGGCCAGGTTCAGAGAAGCGTATAAGGTCTCAAGTTTTAAAGGTAACGCGGAAGGAAAGGATGTTGGGGACATGTTTGAATACCATATAGAAAAACCGGTTACGATTCTCAAAGATAAAAGTGCATCCCTTCCCCTCTTTCAGGAATGCTTTGAGGGGAAGCCACTCCTTGTTTATAACGAAAATGTAAGATCAAGAAATCCTATGAGTGTTTTGGGTTTTAAAAATACAACAGCTATGACCCTGGACGGTGGTCCTCTGATTGTGATTGACCAGGATACCTATGTGGGGGAGGCCATTATGCCCCATTTAAAAGCGGATGAAAAACGTTATATTCCTTACTCGGTAGAACTGGGTGTACATGTAACAATGAAAATAGACCCAATGGAGCTTCCTGTTTATATGGTAAAAATTGTTGAAGGGGTAGTGTACAGCTATTTTTATTTACTTAGGGAGACAGAGTATATCATTCATAACAAAACGAAAAAGGAGCAAACTCTCATACTTGAACATCCAAGGAAACAAGGTTTTAAGCTGATTGAAACGCAATATGAAGACGAAACAACGGAGAATTTCTACCGGTTTAAAAAAGATCTCAAAGAGGGTTTCGATACATTGAAAGTTGTTGAGCAGAAGGAATCAAAACAAACTATGTACCTTTCCAAACAATCGACAGCTGAACTGGAAATTTTTCTGAGAAAAGAGTATGTTTCAGCAAAGTTGGCTAAAGAGATCAAAGACGCGATAAAAGTAAAACAGGGTATGGAAGAGGTGAATAAAAAAAACAGGGAGATGGAGACGGAAATTCAAGAAATTGTAAAAGATCAGAAAAGAATCCGTGAAAATATGATGTCCCTGGGAAATTCCCAGCAGGAAACACAGATGCGGGAGAGATATCTGGCTAAATTGACAAGTCAGGAAAATGAACTGGAAGATTTTATCGAGAGGGTGAAATTAAATAAAGAGAAGATAAAAGGGTTGGATAAAGAGTTTGGAGAGAAGGTTAAAAAGCTTAACGTTACGATCGAAATAAAACAAGTTAGTAATTAACAAATAATCGCACTGAGACCTGCCCGACTACGTCGTTCGGGCGGGCACGAAGTCACAAAGAGTAATGGCTTAAGATGTGATTGGAAACGTTGTAGTTGATGCGGCAATTCCAGTTCAGAAAGCATTTAGTCCAGGTTTTTACGAAATTGTTGTAAATTTTTTTCCTGCTCTCCTAAGCGGTAAAAAAGCAGCTAAGGAATGCAGGATTTGCAGGAAATGATAAAGAGAGAAATAAAAGAATTCCTTAGTTCTCATAACTATAGATGACATATTGATTGGGAAGACCGTTCATAAGGAGACCGAACCGGGCTTCGTAACAATTAAAGAAATACAGTCTAAGGAACAAGGAAAGTTGAAAACAAGCAGGAAATCAATGTCGGGTCTTGTGGAAAGAATAAAGGAACTGAGATGCAACTCCATGACTCTCTCAAATGATGAGGTTCAGATCATGCTTGTAGAGAAGATTTTTACAATAAGAAATTGAATCCCAATGGGAATGGTTTTACCAAAAATTATAAGATACTGCACAAATGGTAAGGTGGTATTTGATCATGCAACCGGTTTGTTGTGGCAGCAATGTGGATCTGATAAGACTTTGTACTATAAAAAAGCACAGAAATATATAGAAACACTGAATCGTCAGCAATTTGCAGGGCATTCCGATTGGCGTTTGCCGACCCTGGAGGAGGTAGTGTCTTTTATGAAACCAACTAAAAAGAGTTGTAATTTGTAAATTGATCCAGTGTTTGATATGAAGCAGAATTCGATCTCCTTGTTCGATCTGTTCGTTGAGGACAATCTTTTTTGATGTACTGGGATACATCCGGAAGTATCTCTTCCTTAAAATAGGAGCCGATATGGTTAGGATCTTTTACGGATGGGTCGGTACAATTTTTACAGTACTGGGGTGGGTTACCGGTAAGTAATCGGTATCGCATGTTGGCATACCAATCATTATTCCAGATATCCATAAATTTATTTCTGACAACGTTTCCATCAAAATCTAATTGTATGTTACAGTTACCTGAACAGGGTATGATCCCATCCATCCCCAGTATCGCATAATTCCATAAAAACCTGCACCATTTCCATGCTTCTATTTTATCTCTCTTTTCATTACAATCAGATCCAAGTGAAAAGCATACAGGTCCGATAAATGAAATCTTATATCTCTTGGCTAGTTCTTCAGCTTTTTGAAGATAATAATTACTCTCCTTTTTATGAAAAAAGAGGCTTTCACCAATTAATTCGGGACTACTTACAATAAGATGTGAACATGCAACTCCCTGGCAGTCGAACGCTTTGGCTAAATCAATAATCTCAGGGAGTTCGTGAATATTCCTCTTCATAAGTATTGGGTTTAGCCAGATGTGAGGGTAACGTCGATTGTTCTCCTTCTTAAGTGTACTCAGGGTCCTAATGTTTTCACATATACCATCAAAGTTTGCACCTTGGCGAATGGATTCAAATGTTTCCCTTCTTGAACCACCAAAACTTATATGAATCTCACGTGAATTTCCTATTAACTGCCTTGAAATCTGAGGAGTGAGAAACATCCCATTTGTGATAAGTTCCACTACAATTTTGTTCTCTCTACAGAGAGCTAATATCTGCAATATATCAGGATTTAACAGAGACTCTGCACTACCAGCCAGATTTAATACTTTCAATCTATTTAAATCAATACCATTGAGAATACGAAGAAAGTCCTCTCTAGTTAAATGTCTCCCTGCTTTCTGTTCTTCCACATAATTTTGACTTCCCCTACACATTACACATTTCAGATTACAATTTGTAGTGAGTTCAATGTTTAACCGTTCGGGACACGGAACATTCCTGGTCAATATGTCTATGTGATAGTTGTTGAGATAAAACATTAGGATAGTTTTTAGCGCTAAGAGCATGCCCAAAAAAAACGTTCTTATCAAAATTCAATTACTCAAGAGGTTATAATTTTGTAATTGGTTCACGAGTTAAGAGTTACCAATTTCTTCTTAGCTGATATATTTCTTCCTCCTTTTATGTAAGCATATCCAAATTTAACCACACATTGTTGAAATAATAAACAAGAGTAGAGAGAAAAATCAGATGCCTTTGTTGCAGGAAACAACTTGAGTAACTATTATTGGTAAGCTTTTATCTTGGTAGTGTAGTCTTTCCATTTTAAGCCTTTTGCTTAAATGTGTTGTGATAGATTTGTAGTCAGTTTTAAATGTAGAAAAGTATAATAGTAAAAGAAAGTAATCACACAAAGGCACAGAGAACGCCAAGATTGACTTTATTTAAGTTCTCCATCTACAATTCTTGTTATTCCGCCTGCCCCGTGAAATTCTGAAGTTATTTCACTGGAGTCCTTCCTTCTCTGGATCCTTCGTAGAACCTTCTACTATCATATTCAATTGATTCCGGAGATTGAAGCATCAACCACAACTTTCACAATCTCATTCTCATTCATCATTCTTTGTGGCTCCAGGTCTTTGTGTGAGGAGTAGTAATTTAAAGGATGTTATTGCGGTAAATGAGTATGAAATATATCAATAGTTTTTCGGCACGTTTTTAGCGGTTTTCAACTCGAAGCTCTGAAACTGGTAAATAATATCCATATTGTAATGGCAATCTCTTGACTTATGAACATATCTATAAATCCGGCAGAGGAAAAATTTTCTGAATAGAGACGTTACCGATACCTGTTTGTTTGCATAAATCCTTATTGGTTTAAATTTTCAAATAGATAATTATGGAATTTTATGTCAGTTTTTTAGTATTTGTTCTTGGAATTATCACCTGGATACCTTTCCTTAAAACCCCATATAGTCAGGATCAGGCAGGAACGGCATATCTTGTAGATCAAGTATTGAAGAAAAAGCTTACCTTCTTTAAAGATAAAGTTGTATATACCATAGGACATTATTTACATGAAATAGTTATTCAATATCTCTTTGGAAAAGATCACAAATACCACAATAGGTTTATGTGTTTATGGTGTTCTTTCTCTGCTTTTATTGTGTACTGGATAGTCTATAGTCTATTTGGGTTTACTCCTGCTATATTAGCGGGAGTATTATATGCACTTTATATAGTAAATCCTCGTATTGATGGGAATTGGGGTCCAATTGAAACCCTTTTAGCCCTTCCTTTGCTTGCAAGTCTTTTCTTAATCCTTCAGGCATCCAAATCAGACAGTTATCTTTTGATTGTTTTGTCGGGTATGTTTTTTGGTTATGCAATCCTCATCAAACAAACCGCTATTTTGTATTTACCTGGGTATCTTTTCATGATGATAGAGAGAGACATCGCCTTTTCTTCCTATTTGATTTTTGGAACTAGTATCCTTTTTTCTAATCTTATCCCACTTTTTTACTATTGGAAAAAGAGTGCTTTTTGGGAATATTTAGCATGTAATTGGCTGATGATGATACCCTCTGCTATCAATCCAAAAAAATACAACAAATACTACCCGAAGATAATTGTGAGAGGTGAAAAGGAGAGCAAGATGAGAAAGAACATACTTTTGACAAATTCATTATCACTTGTCCCCTTAATGTTTCTCGTCATAATTAGTGTCATTTCTTGTATTGTTAATCATAGCTTCTCTTTTTTTCATCTTGGATTAATTACGTGCCTTTTAGCTTCGATGTGGATGGTCTTTATGCGAGGGACGCTCTTTCCTCATTACTGGCTCTATATGGTTCCCTGGTTAGTTATTCTGGCTAGCAAAAGCCTGGGTGAAATAGTTTCTACTTTACCTGCTTGGTCTCATTTTAATACGTTACAATGGAGTGGTATCATAGCGGTTTTCGGTCTGTTTCTCTATGCCATACGTATTGATTACAAATTCTACATACCACATAAAGATCCGTATGGTTTTCTCAAGATGTTTTATGGTGATAAATTTGTAAAAGCTAGATATAAAGATCCTATGGAAATAGGAAGATATATAAAGAACAGTACGAATCCAGTTGATAAAATTCTCGTTTGTGGGTGGGAACCCTATATTATCCTCTATTCGGAAAGAAGCTCTTTCTGTCCCGATTTCTGTTTATATGCAGAAGACTACCTGGAAATTTACAACAAATCCAATCCTACACTGCTTGGTTTCTTGAACTCTCTCTATAAATTTCATAATTTTAGAATCATAAAGCAGAAAGAGAATCTCTTTAAAACAGGATTTCCGGAGATAATTGTATTTTCTGATGGGAGAGGTGATATTAAAGAGTTTGAAAAGTTGACAAATATCTGTTATTCAAAAGAAGAGGAACTTAGAGGGTATCCTCTGTTTAGGGCAGATGTGGAGTTGACCGAGTTGATGTCATTTTATGAGAAACCGAAAAACGGATCGATCCAGACGGCAGATGGGGAGGGTTCAAGTGGAGACAACTTTTCTGAAAGTGTTGCTCCCCGGGATTGGGATTCCGCACTAGAGATTGCAAAACAACTCTTGGCAAAAGCCCCCTATAACAGAGAGCATTTGTTAACAGTGGGTGAGTGCTTAATAGGTTCAGGTAATTACAAACTTCTCTTCCGGTTTTACAACAGACTCATTGACAAAAAACTGGTTTCAATAGCTACCAGGTTGGACCTGTTGGGCAAACTAGGTGAGGCCTATTGTTACCAGGATAAATTCAAAGAGGCGGAAGAGATCTTCAATAAGGTTCTCAAGCTTAAACCAGAGAACCCGAAGGTGTTGAATAATCTGGGATTCGTATACTCCAGACAGGGTAATAATGAAAAGGCGTCACTCTGTTTTCAGAAAGCGCTTGAACAGGACCCTTACAATGAGGATGCTATTGCCAATCTCGAACAGATCAAAGCGATGTGTTAATATCTCAACACATTTTTCCAACCGTAATTTTTCACCCCTCTTTTAACGATAAAGTTATCTACTGTACATGATATGATTGATTTGTATATCGGGTCAAGGTTTGTATATCCCCGATAGGGCAATAATGGAAAAGCGTGATTGTGGTTTCAAAAAGCCCTGAACCGGATCCGGAAATGATGACGAATTGCGAATCTCGAACAGATAAAAAGCATTTACCTGTTCATGTTATTACATTGGGTAATCAGCGAGTGGACGATTTTTCTCTTAACAGCTTCAATTCTCTCTCTGCTCCAGGCATAAAACCCTCTGCCTGTCTTTGCTCCCATCTCTCCTTTTTCAACCTTATCGGTAAAAAGTGTAGGAATATCAGGTGAGGACTCAAGATCTGGAAAAAGCTGAGAGATCAGAGCGAAGCCTACATCCAAACCTGCCAAATCAGCCAGTTCAAAGATACCGGATGTTTGATAACGCCTGCCAATGCTGTTTACCATAACAGTGTCAATCTCTTCCGGAGTGGCTATACCTTTTTCTACAAGAGAGAACGCTTCCCTAACAAGTGCTGCTTGAAGACGGTTCGCGACAAATCCTAACAACTCTTTCTTTAAAATAAGGGGCTTTTTTCCTATCTTAGTAAGCAGATCAGAGATAGTGTCTACTGTTTTCTGGTCTGTCATTTCACCTTTCACAATCTCTACAAGGGGTAAGAGATATGGAGGATTAAAATAGTGCATGACAAGGAGACGTTCCGGTCTTTTTGTTTTGAAGGAAAGTGAACTTGGCATAAAAGTGGACGTGTTGCTCGCTAAGATTGTGTGTTCAGGACATATTTCATCGAGCTGATGAAATATAAGCTGCTTAAGCGGCAGATCCTCATAAACGGATTCAATAACCAGGTCGGAATCTTGAGTAATATTTTTTAAATTAATATCTGTTTTGATATCATTTATGTTGCTAATCGCTTTATCATCTATCTGCAGACCGGCTGACCTTATCATGTTTAGTGATCTATTTATATCTTCAACCGATTGCTGCAATTTCTCTTCAGTTATATCGTTCAACCTCACATGAAAACCGGCAATCGCAAATTCAAGGGCAATCCCCTGACCCATAAGACCTGCACCAACAATGGTAATATTGTTTATTGCTTCACTCATATTTTTCTTTTCCAGATTAAAACGCCGGTCTGCTTTTTATTATTTAAACTCATTACGGGGGTTCTCAATATTAATCTTTCTGTACTCAGTTCAAAATGTCTTTCTTGATCATGCC
This sequence comes from Candidatus Scalinduaceae bacterium, assembly GCA_965222815.1. Lineage (GTDB taxonomy): Bacteria > Planctomycetota > Brocadiia > Brocadiales > Scalinduaceae > SCAELEC01. The sequence continues at coordinate 898,770 of CBDCUS010000013.1, read as the reverse complement.
CTGTCCAATTAGGAAACAGGCTGCCGTCTATATGATGGATAATAATGTTCTCATCACCTTTGACTTCATATGACCCAAAATAAGCCAGATATCCTTCAAACGCAGTTTTTATTTCGAGTGGTGTTCCACCAAACTGGGAATTAATCTCAAAATTTCTTCGATCGTTTCTCATTATTTGCACCATCATATTATTTGCCACGTTATACATAAGCATCCCGACCGCATCTTTGCCAAACGGGTACTCTACGAGACCATCTTCACTTCTAAACTCAGCAGACTCCAATTCCCACGTTCCAACAAAGTCATCCTTAGAAGCAGTTTTACATTTTTCCCTATTATTGCGCATATCAAATCCCAAAACTTTCACCGGGGGGAAAGAGAAGCCCCTGCACTTTTGACGCATAATAGTATTCAACAGCTTTATCACCTATTCCTAAACTTTTCAACTCTTCAGCAATCGGATGATTACCCAGCACACATTTAACATCATCAGGATCTTGGGAACTTGCAAATTCACCTTGTGTGGGAACAAAGGTTTTTATCAATTGACCATCTTTTATTGTATAGCAAGAGAAATTAATTGGCACTGTATCAGCCTCTATCTTTTTAACCTCAAGCGTAAATATATTTTTTCCGTTTGAGCTGAGCTTACATTTATTTGTGTCTCCTGTAGCATCAATGTCAATATTAGCAACAAACTTTGGAAAGCCCCATACTTCGGTACCTAAATCACATGCCTCTTTTGTTGACACTGGTAAATGATGAAAATAGAGATCAAAGCATTTTACATTAGGAAAATTAACAACTTGTTCAGATACGGCTGTATCTTGTTCAAACTCGACAGGCAAAAGGACCGCGGCTTCATTATAAGGTTCCACTTGTTCAACATGTCGGTACTGAATTGCCGCTAAAATAACCATTGTCAAACCCGTTGAAGGCTCCATAAGTTTCAATTTCTCTGTTGGAATCAATTTTTTTACTTGTTCCGCAGGGGCAGGAAAGAGGGCCATCATGATAGACCAATCGTAGTAACGTAGAGGAAGGCCGTAAGACTTTCCTGATGATAAAGTGAGCTCTTCCAGTTTGAATCCGGGAAATGCACTATTCTTCATCTTTTACCTCTCTTATTAATTGAGTTTTATTATTTTTTTCTTTTTCCATCAAGAAGAATATTCAAGTCCATTATGTAGAAATGATTTGACCATAGTCAATCGTAATCGTATGGTTTACGTATGTCAATGATCATTTTAATGAAGTTATTATACGTGTACAGCGAATGCGGAGTTCTCCGGAAGAAAGGAACGTAAAGGAATTGTCGCCGGTGCAGTGCCTTGCTATCTCGTTTTGCGCTATTATTGCTGAGTTACCGAATGCTCCCATATTTTCATATCCCATCCTGCACGAATACTAGGGACGAGCATTTCAATCCGATCATCTGACACTGATACAAAGTCCAGAATCGTTGCTTGGATAATATGAACATCAGATTTACAGGATGTTCCGTCGGATCGGAGCGAAAAATTACCGCTTACCGGTTTCCCGTTGAATACGAATTGTGCCTCCCCGGCGAAAGAGCTCGCCGCCCTGGTCGATCCGCGCAGTGCAAAGAAGGCATTACCTGTATCTCCATATTCGAGGAGAGCCTGCGTTATTGATATAGTTTCCCCCTGATATTCAATGTTGATTGAGTGCACTCTGAATAAGATCACTCGACAATAGTAAGCAGTATCTGATTCGCCGGGACGTCGCCGAAGGAATGCACTTTCGCGCGATTTTTCTTGGGCTCGCTGCCGAGCATTGTATTCTTCACGACTGGTCAAGACTATATGTGAATCCCTGGTGTTGAAATTTCGCAACTGAATCCAGCCCTCTTTCCTTGCCATCAGCCTCATGTTAGACGGCCCTTTGAAGTTTATAACATAACTGCCGGCCTCGTTTGTCAGACCCGGCTTGGAGCAATAACTTTTATCCCACACAAGACTGCCACTAGCCCAACCCCAGCCTGTATAGCATGCCGATACAGTTACCCCACTCAGGGGATTACCAGACTCATCCACGACCTTACCGGTTATGGCTTGCGATTTGTGTGAGCAACCAGCTTGAGCCAACAAGAATAAGATTGCAAAAACTATCCCAGTAAGCTTGTGGTAACTCAACTTAATAACGGTCACACGTGATTCCTTTCGTAGATAACGTCGAAGTGAGCAACCCCGTATGGCAAATCAAATAACAGACAAAAATAAAACAAACAAAGAGTCTAGAAATATTCGAATCGCAAATGATGGAAGGGTTAGCTTCAACGACTTATTAGCAATTTTATAATTATTACGTTTAGTTAATTTTGTTATTTTCATAGTCCAGACAAAAGCTTCCGTATCTTCTCTCTGCTTTATAAATATTCACATTGGCTGGTCTCTTTTCTGTTAATTTGTTTATTCTTTCTTCATCTTCTGTTGTAGTTTTTAGTCCCAAAACAATTCCTTCTAATGCATTCGGTGCAAATTCCCATGTATCATTAATATTTTCAGATGGGGTTGCCAGATTTATTCTCAGTCGCCATTCATTTTCGTAATCCCATCCATTCGACTTTATCTTTACCATGTTTCGTATAATTTCATCCCATTCTACATCTGAATATTTATCTCGCGATTTGTATTTAACTGTCGCTGGTTTTGGTAAATAATCTACTTTGATTAATGAAGTTCTGGGATTATTTTGAATTAGTTTTTTGCTATCAAATATGTAGCATAATCCTCTGTGTGAATCCCCATAATGAGAAAACATGATGTTATTTAAAGTCTTGTCTTCTGCCTGTGCACTAAAACTCCGTATTCTGAGATGCTTACTCCAAAAAGATCGAAATTCCTTTGTTGCATGTTCAGAAAATTTTTTATTTAAGGTCTCATCGGTAGCACGAGTCAGTTCATAACGGTAGTTATCAATTTTATTTTTATCTCCTTCAGATAAGTCAGCTACTTTTTTCCCTTTTTCAATGTAATTTACAAAGATAAATGAGCCTCTTAAACTATCGATTATGTCTTCCTTTTGCCACTCAGCAAAATCAAATTCTAAAAAACAATCGAAAGGGTCATTAAATCCTCTGATAGGATCTGTGATCGTAAAAGTATTTTTCAAAATAACATCAATACAATATTTATCTATATTTGAATAGTACAATAATTTTTCCGGGAAATTGTTTTCAGTCATTTTGTTTTGCTAATGCGGAGCTGAACGAAGTTGTAGAGGGCTCAAGCAAAACTTGAAGTCCGAGGAGACTTTGCTCCAGCGATTTGTTCGGACGCGCGAGTCAGCATGCGGTCGAATAAATCAGCGGCAGGGAGCGCGAGCTCAACTCCGCATTCGGTCGTGCGCAGCGCGACCGAACTATTAATATACGATAATATGTTTACAATGAATTTATATTTGAAGTCATGGTCAATACAACATTGATAAAAAAAGATAATTAACGTATATTCCTATTGTACAGAATTTATGATTAAATCATAAAATTTCAAGACTTCTTATTTTGTTTGTAATATTCTGATATAAGGACTTCTTTTTTAATAATTCATTAAGCATCAGTACGGTCGGACAATGCCCTCTTAAGAGTCTTTCCTGACAATTTTTTCGGCTTTCCTTATAAGTTTATGGTCGCACTTGATTTAACTCGATTTGAAGTCTTCGCAAATAGCGTCAAGGTCATAGTTGAATTTTTTTACATGTTCATCACGAATTTTACGTATCTCTTCCACTATAGGGTCTTTCATATCTCATCTCCTAAAAGTTCATCAGGCGAACAAATTTCGGAACATATATACCCTTCGTTTTCGATTATTTTTCGGATCCCTATTTTTTAATAAAAAGATTGTTAATGTGTTTGAAATTCCATGTGACAATTATATCAATACCATTTATAGCAGCAACGGCGATATGCAAAGCATCTTCAGGACAATTTTGTGGTATTGCCTTACCCACGAGAAATAGCCTTGCCAGTTCTTTTGCTTCATCATAATAAGGAAAAACAAGTATTTTTCCGTCAAGATGTTTCATCTTCCACGGAATCTTCCATCTCAGGATCTGAATATGGTTCTCTAGTTTCATGTTCCATCAACATAAGGATGCTACCGCAACCAAAAGCATCTGTCAATCGAGAAAACAGTACCAAACCCTATGTAGTTTTTGAACGAAAATTACCCATCTACCGCATTAATGTAACCATTCCGTAATCCTCAAGTACAATGGTATGTTCATGTTACGAAATTGTTATGTGACTTATACCTGGTCAGTTTTGGTTCAAACACAGTGTTTCCGTTCAAGTACTATGTAGAGGATTTCTCAACAATGTGTTGAAAAATTATACTGCACAACACAAAAGGAAAACGAGAATATTCCTTCCTGTAATCCTCCCTCTAGAAACAATATATGTAAGTTTTAATAAGTCAAACACTTGAGATAGGTGTTTTAAGATACTTACGATGTAACATGTCGGCATGGTTTTAGCTTTCCTTATCCCCTTATCAATTAACCTTGTTATGAATATGTTATAAATTTTTTAATAATAAACTGCGTCTATCTTATGCCAATGCAAGCGGTAATCCTGGCAGGTGGGTTGGGGACCAGATTCAGACCATTAACTCTGAAGACTCCCAAGCCTATGATACCGGTTATGGGAAAACCATACCTTGAGTATCAGCTTCACTATCTGAAGAGTTATAACATATCTGAAGTTGTGCTCTGTGTTGGTTATCTGGGTGATAAGATTCAAAAACACTTTGGTGATGGTCAGTCCAGGGGGATGAACATTACCTACTCTTTTGAGGAGAGCCCGCTTGGTACAGGTGGTGCGTTGAAAAATGCGGAAAACCGTTTAGATGATTGTTTCTATCTCATATACGGCGACTCTTTTTTACCAATAGACTATTTCTCTCTAGAGAGACATTTCACCGAAGTGGATAAAACTGTATTAATGGTTTTGTATGACAACAGGGAAGATACGTATGTGCAGAATAATGTATCTCTTGATAACGGAGGGATGGTAACGCACTATGAAAAGGATAGTGGAAACCCAACTCTTCACTATGTGGATGCCGGTGTCCTGGTCTTGAAAAAAGAGATTTTAGATAGTATGCCTCCTGAGAGAGTGGTTTCTTTTGAACAGGAGATTTTTCCAAATTGTATAGCTAGAGAGGAGTGTGCAGGTTTCGTGACAACACAACGCTTTTATGATATCGGCACACCGGATCGGTTGAGGATGTTTGAGGGTTACCTAAAGCAGCACACTGTTGAGCGTAATTAGCGAACGATACTAATGGACATATCAAGTGTTTAATAAAGAAAACATGGTAATAAGACTGGAAGAGTTGTTAAAGATCTTTAGTACCTTGCACTCTTTCAACCCTGCAAAGTCGTTCGCCCTCCCCCGTACGAACCGGCACGTGGGGTTTATATTATTTGGGTGGGAACGGGTATCCCTTTGCGTTAAGTTAAGAAATTTTGGAGATTGTGTCCTGTGATTATAACTCGATCTCCTGTCCGCATAAGCTTTGGCGGTGGCGGGACAGATTTGCCCGGTTTCTATGAAAGACATGGCGGTGCGGTAGTCAGTACCACTATCAATAAGTATTTCTATACCTTTCAAAACCCCAGGGATGATGAAAAGATTCAGATTATCTCTTCTGATTTTCAATCCTTATTAACGGTAGAAGACTTCTACAGTCTGAAATTTGGTGAGGGATTCGATATCCCGAGTGCAGTGATTAAACATTATAGGATTTATCATGGGTTTGATCTCTTTATGGCTTCTGAGATTCCTCCAGGGAGTGGACTAGGGTCTTCCGGTGCAGTGACCGTCAATATGGTGAACCTCTGTTCGACGTTAAAAAAGGAGAACCTTACTCAACGGCAGATTGCAGAAGATGCCTATTTTATTCAAAGAGAGATACTAAATCTGCCAATTGGAAAACAGGATGAGTATGCTGCCGCGTATGGTGGCTTAAACTTTATGGAATTTTCGGGAAACAAGGTATCCGTCAGTCCGATATCAATTGAACGAGAGGTAAAAGCAAGATTGGAAAAGAATTTGTTACTCTTTTTTACCGGCAGAACCAGAGAAGCCACAACAATCTTACAGAAACAGGATGATTCTACAAAGAGGGATGAATCATCAATCATTACTGCAATGTCTAGGGTAAAAGATAACGCTTACGACATAAAGAGAGCTCTAGAGCTAGGAGATTTGGAACTTTTTGGAAAATTGTTGGATGAAGCATGGAGATATAAGAAGGAGATGAGTACCGGAATTACGAGTTCATTTCTTGATCATGTCTATGACATTGCCCGTAAACATGGTGCCTTGGGAGGTAAAATAACCGGTGCAGGTGGAGGAGGGTATTTTCTCTTTTACTGTAAAGAGGAGAGACGAGAAGAACTTCGAAAAGTGATGGAAGATGAGAAATTAAAATTTCTGGATTTTAAGTTTTCAGAGAAAGGAGTTTCCGTTCTGAACAACGGAAATGTGACGTGATTTAATACATTATGAAAAACTTAGGGAAAACAAATAGGGTGTTAGTAATTGGTGGTACCGGTTTTATTGGTAGCAATCTTGTTGGATATTTAGCAGAGAGAGGAAATGAGGTTGTTATCTATCATCGGAAGGATTCAGACTTAAAAAATATGAATGGGTTTCCATTTAAATCAGTATATGGAGATCTTACCGACAAAGATAATATTGAAGAAACACTCTATCAGGCTATGGATGGGTGTAAGACGGTTTATAATCTAGCTGTTTGTGGATCACCCTTAAAGAAATATCATCGTTTAAGAGAAACAGTCAATATTGAGGCTGCGAATACTATTGCCATGGTGGTGAGAAAAATTGGTGGTTTGCGTTTAATCCATGTTAGCTCTTCAACCGCAGTTGGATATCCTGATGACAATGAAATAGCTGATAAAGACTATGCTTTTAATGCAGGCCATGATCATTATGCCCTTACAAAACGTCAGGGAGAGCAGGCAGTTTTAGAAGAAGTGAAGAGAGGATTAGATGCCGTTATCGCAATTCCATGTAGTACTGTTGGCTCGCATGGAATGAAATCGCATCAGTTGAACATTTTTAAAAGTATTTCTCAGGGAAAAACACGGGTATATCCACCTGGAGGTCTCTGTCTCACAAATGTTAATGACCTGGTTAAGGGACTGGTTTTGTGCTATGAGAAAGGGGTTAAGGGAGAAAGATACATTTTGGGAGGTGAAAACATAACGTATAAGCAATATTTTGATGAGATAGCGTATGCTACTCATGGCAAAGCACCCAGCATCCGTCTACCAAAAACAATCCTAACCTGGCTCGGTGTTGGCGCAGAAACATTTTTTTCTGTTCTGAAAAAAGAGACTCCAGTCGATAAAAATGTAGCAAAGATGATCAGTAAAAATCTATTTTACTCCTCTGAGTTATCCAAAAGGGAATTGGGCTATACAGTCACTGATTGGAGAACAACTATTCGAAAGACTGTTAACCAGCTTAATATAAATTAGGTTTAATAATCAATTTTCATGTTGAAGTATTACGCGATGGGGTTTTCCGGGTAGTCAACAAATTAGAGTAAGTTATCTAATAGGTTCTGTGACCTCTGAGCCTCTGCGTTAAGGTAAATTTATAGAAAATAGTATGACAAAAAAAATCTCTTTTCCAATAAGAGCGTTTCATAAATTTTTTCATATTCCTACTAAGATTCCCACTTTTGCTCAAATTGAGATAACGAATATCTGTAATTTGGATTGTAAGATGTGTGTAAGAAATTTCATCAAATTGGGCATAAAACACATGGATTTTGATTTGTTTAAAAAAATAGTAGATAAACTTGAAGGTGTTTATACGTTAAATCTTACAGGATATGGAGAACCACTCTCTCACCCAAGAATTATCGATGCAATTAAATATTGCAAGAGTAAGGGTTTTGAAGTGCAGACTACTACAAATGGGCTTCTCTTGGACGAAAAGAGAAAGATTATTAATTTGATCTCTTCAGGGGTTGACTTGATAGCTTTTTCCGTAGAAAGCATTAAGAAAGTTAATGAGATAGCACATAAAAATCTAAAAGCACTAGAGAATATAAAGAGATTAATAGTGTTAAAGAACGAATTAGATTCACCAACTCCTACCGTAACACTCCAAACGCTCATGATCAAAGGGAATGAGCAAGATCTTTTTGATGTTATTGAATGGGGTGCATTGAATGGAGTCGATAGGATAAACGTTGCACGTTTTGACTTGAATACATTAACTGATGTGGAGAGGTCTGATGTGATAGAAGAACAAGCCGTTTTCAGGAAATTTGCCAGATTAAGAAAAAAATACAACATAAGAATAGATTGTGTTCAGGACCAGTTCTACGATGGCCTGAAAGGGTACCTTTATAAACACCTCAAACATCTTCTTGAGAATGAGAGAAACTGTACAAGATTGAATGATTTTACGTATATAAATCTAGAGGGAGACGTTCGTCCCTGCTGTGCACTCGTTAATAATAGAATTCATAATCTATTGAAAAGTAATCTAAGAGAGATTTGGAATAGTGAAAAATATAACAATTTTCGAAAAAATCATTTTAAAATCCCTTGGTGCTCTCATTGTGATGTTTTCACGTTAAGACAAAAAAGTATCGAAGTGTGATTGTGTATGCTCAATAAAGAACCTTCTCCATTAAGAATCGTAAAGAAAATATTACATACACCAACTAAGTTGCCATACTACATCCAGTTGGCTATTACGGATGTTTGTAATTTAGATTGCGGAATGTGTCCAAGGCATCATGTTAATACAGAAAACACGCACATTGATTTCGAAGTATTTAAAAAGATTATAGACAGGCTTGACAATGCTGAAGAGATAAGCCTTGTAGGACTGGGAGAACCTTTTGTTTATCCAAAAATATTCGAAGCTATCCAATATTGTAAATCAAAAGGTCTTTTAGTCAAAATAACAACTAACGGTCTCCTGTTAAATAGAGAAAAAAAACTTCAGGAGTTGATCTCATCGGGTCTCGATACTATTACATTTTCAGTAGAAGGTATTGAAGATAAGACAGATAACAAAGTTCATAAAAATTATCAAGTTTTTGAGTACATAGAGAATTTAATCGGGTTGAAGAAGAAACTGAGCTCCTCTATTCCCAAAATAGTCCTTCAGGCAGTTCTTATAAAAAACAAGGAAAAAGATGTTTACGACATAATCGAATGGGGCGCAAAAAAAGGAGTTGATAGAGTAAACATAATTCGAATGACAAAATATTTCAAAACAGGTCTTGAACGACCGGATATGAAAGAAGAGAAAGAGATATTCAAAGAGTTTTCCAGGTTAAGAAAGAGATTTAATATAAGAATAGATTGTATGCAGGATCAATTTTATGACGGTTTAAAAAGGATTATATACAAACATACGAAAAATTTTTTAAGAATTGATTCATGCTGTACAAGATTGATGGACTATCCCTATATAACACAACAGGGAGATATGATTCCTTGCTGCGTTTTGCCTGATTATGTGTTTGGAAATATATTAGAGAATAATATTAAAGATGTCTGGCAGGGCGATAAATTTACTAATTTTAGAAAAAATCATAGTAAGTTAGAGACATGCTCAAAGTGTGACAATCTTCGTATTAAACAGTATGTTTGATATTTTTTATTATCTTTAAATTATGAATTGAGGAGAAAAAAAATGTTAAAAGCAATTTCAAGAACTTCGGTTGACTTAAGAGCAAATGAAATTATTTCGTCTTTGTTGCAGATAGTAAATAGTAAAAAAGCAACTTGCAATGATAAAGTTGCAGAATTAGAAAAGGAGTATGCCAGATATATAGGTACGAAAGATGCCGTTGCCTTTCCGTACAGTCGTACCGGGACGTACTATGCGCTTAAGGCTCTTGAGTTGGAAGATGGAGACGAAGTGATTCTGCCTGCATTTACCTTCTGGGTAGACGCTGCAATGGTCGTCATGGCAGGTTTGAAACCTGTCTTTGTTGATGTTAAGTTTGAGACGCAGAGTATTGATCCTCGTAAAATAACGAAGGCTATTACGGAGAGAACGAAAGTGATTTATCCTACTCACCTAAACGGCCTTCCGGCAGATATGGATCCAATAATGAAAATTGCCAGAAAACACAATCTCCGTGTGATAGAGGATTGTGCACGATCGTGCGGAGCAACCTATAAGGATAAACGTATTGGTTCGTTTGATATAGGATCATTCAGTTTTGGTTATGGTAAAAGCTTTTATGGGTTTGGAGGAGCCATGGTAACTTCAGACGATGAGGGATTTATTAGCAAACTCAGAGATTTAAAAAGTGATTTTAAGCATATATCAACAAAAGAGCTTTGTATACAAACAGTCAAAGGAAGTTTGCTTAAGTATCTTAACCTCCCATATCTTTACCGGTTTTCTCTCTATCCATTAGTGTATCAATTTCAGGTGAAGGGGAAGGAGCAGTATGCTGGAAGGTTCAGGGTGAAAATGCCGTCATACGAGAGTGTACCCGATAGTTTTAAGGTAGACATGAATAATGTTCAGGCAAGGCTAGGGCTCAGTCAACTAAAAAGGATAGACACGACAAATAGAAAACGGATTGAAAATGCAAAAATCTTGAGTGAGGAATTGTCAAATATTCCAGGATTACATATTCCCCAAGATTTTTCAGACAGAGAGCATGTCTCTGTACATTATGCAATCTGGACTGAAAGGAGCAAAGAGCTTCAGCGCTTCTTGACTATTCACAAAATTGATGCGCAAGATGAGACGGCCATTGATACAACAACCCTTGAACGGTTTAAGCCATATGTAAAGGGTAAATTCCCAAATGCTCAAAAATTGCACAATAAACTTATTTTCCTTCCTACACACATAGGTCTTGGAAAAAGAGACATGTTGTACATTGCAAATAAGGTAAAAGAGTTTTTTGAAGTCAAATAGTCTTTACATCGAGGAGATTTTAATTTCATGAGTGTGCGGTGTGTTGTAGATACTACAAGTTCTCACAATGAAAAGAAGGCAACTCATTCTCTGAGTGTCAAAGACAAAACTATCATTGAAAAGAGTAATCTCATCCTGAATAGATCCCGTGATAGAGCTGACAAAAGAGAGAAAAATAGGATTGCCTTAATTCAACCAAGAAAAGGAGGACGCCCGGCACTGGGACTCTTATATATCGGAGCATATTTACTGGATAATCAATTCGAGGTAAGAATATTTGAATTCCTGGACGAACTTTATCCGCTTAATATCCGATATAATAAACGTATCTGGAGAGGCCTCAAGGACTATAATCCAGACTTTATTGGATTTGGAGTCATCAGTTCTACATTCAGGATAACTCAACGTTTGATATCTAAGGTTCGAGAAGAGATGCCTGGTAAAATTATTATCTGTGGTGGTAAACATGCAACTTCAAACCCAAAGGATTTGCTCTCTCACGATACAGACTTTTGTGCTATTGGTGAGTCAGAGATTACGATTGTCGAGTTGCTAGATTCCCTCAATTTTAAAGAACCTATAGGGGATGTAAGAGGCATTGCATATGTAAAAGATAGTAAAGTTGTATTTACCCCTCAGAGATCTTTACTACCGATGGACTTTATTCTTCGCCCTGCATTTGAACTTGTGGATTATGAAAAATATGTAGATTTCCGTTTGCAGAGCATACCGGGGCATTATCTAAGGTCAGGTTTCATTTTCGGGAGTCGTGGATGTCCATACCGGTGTGAATTTTGTACCACAAACATTCGTAGTTCATACAGAGAGAGAAGTGTTGATGATTTGATAGATGAAATAGAGTGGCAGATAAATAAGTTCGATATCGAAGGTTTTGTGGTGCTTGATGATCTTTTCTATTTTAGAGAAAGTCGTACCATCGAATTTTGTAAGAAGATTATTGAAAGAGATATAAAAACAAGGTTTTTCTGCCATGCAAGAGTTGACAAAATAAAAAAAGAGACAGTGGAACTCATGAAAAAAGCCGGTGTACTGCTTTTAGCTATTGGTGTAGAATCAGGTTCGCAAAAAATCCTGGATGCTATGAAGAAAGGAATTACTGTTGAACAGATAGAACATGCCTTTGAGATTTATAACGAAGTTGGCATTAATACGTTTGCTTTTATTATTGTAGGTCATCCAGAAGAGACTGAAGAAGACCGTATACTAACAAGGCAATTGCTGAAAAAGATAAGGGCTACTAACGTGGCAGTTAACTACTATATGCCAATGCCAGGCACACCCTCTTTTGATTTTGAAATAAGTAGTGCTAAATATCTCTCAGGAGAAAAAAAATTTGGTGAATTCACCTATACTACTGATTATCCTGAATTTTCCACGTCTGTTCCACTTGAAGAGCTTAAAAAATTTGGGGATGAATTTCAGAGTATGTCGGCTGTGGATAGAAATAAAAATCTCTTTACTTATCCCAGCTTTATCTCTTTCATAATTAAATTTTTTCTGTTTCATCCTATTGTCATACTTAAGGCACTGTATCTACGTTACATTTCTCATGAAACGCATCAGATATCTCTCCTTGCCGTAATTAAGGATGCGATACAGTTCCATAAGCAGAGATTTAAGAATCCTGTGATTAGGCAGGGGTAGGTAAAAAAATAATGAAAAAAGCGAAAATTCTGTTTAATAATATGAGAGCTTTAAAGAATTATCACCAGCGTAGGATTAAGTTAAGTAATCCTCCGAGTTTTATTTGGTTAGAACCTACAAACCACTGCAATTTAAAATGTATTATGTGTCCAAATGGTACCGATATGGTAAATGTTCAAAAAGGGTATATGGAGTACAAACTGTATAAAAATATCATTGATGAAATTAAGGATTACGCCTCTTCGATTACCTTAGCAGTGAGTGGTGAATCTATGATGCATTCAAAATTCTTCGATATGATAAAGTATGCTTCTGGCAATGGGATAAAAGTACTACTCAATACAAATGCTACTCTTCTCAACAGAGAAAAGGCGGATTTGTTACTTGAATCTGGAATTTCTAGCGTAAGCTTTGCCTTCGATGGATTTAATAAAGAGATGTATGAGAAGGCAAGAGTAGGATCTCATTTCGATAAGACTCTAGAAAATATTCTCTACTTTCTTGAGTCAAGAAAGAGGAAAAAATTGAAATTGCCCTATACGGTATTGTCGGTTTTGATGCTTGAAATCGGAAATTATACAGAAGAAGAAAAATGTTCATTTTTAAAAAGATTTCATAATCTCATTGATGAAGTGCGCTTAAGAGAAGTATCTACCTGGGGTAGCACATTTAAAGATACAGATGAATTCTCTTTTCGGACACATAACGGATTCTTCGCACCATGCTCAAGAATATGGAGTACCACCTGCATCATGTGGAATGGTGATGTGGTTCCTTGTATTTATAACGCAAATCATGAATATGTGCTTGGGAATATAAAAGATGAGGGACTTTTGGACATTTGGAATAATCAAAAAATGGTTCAGTTGAGAAAAGCCATGTTAGAAAGAACGTATCTCGATATATCCCCGTTATGTGATAACTGTATTGTTCTGGGTACTCCGACTATGCTTGGTATTCCTTCAGGAATCCGCTTAACTCTAACTGATGCAGTTACGAATATCATAGGATATAATTTTGAAAAATTTGCACTCTATTTCGCTAACAAACTAAAAAGAGGTAAATTTTCCTCGATACCTTTAAATTAACTTTAGCAATATATCGTTATGAATGTGCAAGAGTGTCTCAACGGTTTAAAAAGGCAAGAAGGGGTCTATATCCTTGATTCTCCGCTCTTTTCAGATCCATCATGGAGTGTGTATCAGGAAAGAGAAAAGGCCTTTTGGATGTACGAAACTGAAAGGCCATCGTATAACCCTGACCCAATAGGACATGTAAAACCTTCTCTGAAGCACTGGAATATCGGTACCGATTTTTTTAAGGGCAAAACCGTTTTAGAAATAGGTTCAGGTCCTTTCGGTTTCTTTTCTGGAGTTGAACAGATTAATGATAAACATCTTCCGGAGACTCTAGTGGTATCAGACTCTTTAATGGACTTTTACCAGAAGCTTAATGTTTTCAAATTAATTCCTGATAAAGCTATACTTCTCAAATCCCCTGGAGAGGATCTACCTTTTCCTAATAGCAGTTTCGACATTATTTTAACAAATAACACGCTTGATCATGTAAAAGATTGCACTAGCTTCCTCAACGAGATTAAACGGTTACTGAAGGATGATGGATATTTACTGTTCTGCACACACATTATAGTCGACTTTATGAAGATTTTTAAGCCAGTATTAAAGAAAATTGACAGCAATCATCCTTGTCATTTTACCCAGGAAGAGATGGATGATTTGTTTAAGGGATGCGGGTTTGAATTACTCTCAGAAGAATGTATACCCTTATATAAAGAAGAATCTGTACCAATAGAAGCAAATATTATTAAGAAGTGCATCTTTTTAGCAGGCTTCCGTTTAATGCGCTCACTATACGGCATTGCGAAAAAAGAGGGAAACACCTTATGGAATTAGCAACCACAATTTCAGATTTTTACGAAAAGTATAAGAACATTATCATTAATATGTTTTTAGCCATACTGGGTTTTCTATTAATTGTCTTAATAATTAGGTTTTCAGGAACTTCTCTGAAAGAAATAGTAAACCGTATTTTCAATACTAAATATTATTATCTTATTTTAATAGTTGCTATGACTTTTGGAATTATATCATTTACAAGCTTGAAATGGAAAGCAGTTGTACAAGACTTAACTCAGTTACAAAATAGTATCAAAGGGTATTTTTTCTGTTTTAGTGCAATAGGAACTGCTTTTAACAATATAGTACCTCACATAGGAAATTACGGACTAAAAACTCTTTCTCTCAAGTTATTGCACAGAGTACCTGTAGTTACGGGCACATTATCTGTATTCATTGAACAATTGTTTGATTTGTTAGTACTTGTTTTAATGCTCATACCCTCATCGTTGTTTTTCTTTAATATAGTATCACTAAAAGCTTCCTTAATATTTATTTCCATACCTGTCATATTGTTCGGAGTTTTACTTCTCTACAATTATGCCAAGTTAATAGATATAATAATTACAGGATATAAATTGATCTTCAAAGTTGCTTTGCGACTTCCCTTCCTAAAAAACAGGTTTCAAAATGATTTCACTTTGCTAAATAACGTTACGTCGTTAAATAGAAAAACTGTCATAAAACTATTTTTCTATTCATTTTTTAAAGAGCTAAGCCTGGTAGCAAGAATATTTATAGTAATTCTGTCACTGAATATGCATGTCTCTTTTGGTGCTATATTGTTAACTGCCCCGCTTGTTCAAATCTTAATTCTTATCAGTTGTATTCCCGGAGCCCTTGGAACACTTGAGGCTGGTTGGTTTGGTGCTTTAATGCTGTTGGGAGTCAACAAAGCCGAAATTGGAATTTTCTTAGTTGTTTTAAGAGTACTTGGTGAAGCAGCATTGATTTCTGTAACTATTATTGGCAGCCTCTATTATTTTATTAATAGAAACATAGCTAAATCAGCTGTTGTAGTAAACAATTAAAAAATAAAATTTATGTATAGATTTAGAAAGTGCTAATGGATACCAGGATAAAAACATTATTACTGAATTTACCGATAAACATTAATGATGTCTCTGATTATAACGGAGTACTTCAACCTGTAGGTTTGTCGGTAATATCGAGCTTTTTGAAGCAACAAGGTTGCAATGTTACCCTGCATGATGCCTTCGGTTATCACGAAAAGCGCGATACTATTATTACGTATATCAAAGAGTTGAACCCTAAAATTATTGGCGTAACTCTTATGACGAATCATCTTCCTCAAACGCTTCCTTTTTTAAAGGAGGTAAAATTACTCTTTCCGGATGTTATTACTGTTGTGGGTGGTGCGCATCCATCTGCGGCATATGAAAGTTTGTTGCAAAATAACAGGGAAGTAGATGTGGCAGTAATTGGTGAAGGTGAATACACCATGCTCGATTTAATTAAAAGCGTACAAAATGGAGAATCCTTTGATCAGGTCAAGGGTATAGCATGGAGACCCAATGGTAAGGTCAAGGTTAATCCTTTTAGAGAGTATATTCAAGATTTAGACTCTTTACCTTTTTCTGATTGGGAATCATTGCCAATGGAAAATTATTTCGATGTATGGACGATTAAAAAAAATTATGCAAACATGGTTTTAAGCCGGGGTTGTCCTTTTGGATGCACATTTTGTGGAGCTAAAAATGCTCTTGGTAGAAAACAACGTAAAAGATCACCAGATCATATTCTTGAGGAAATCAATTTGTTGTACGGTAAATACAATGTTAGAAATTTGTTGTTTAGTGACTCGACACTCAATGTAGATAATCACTGGGTTCAGGAGATTTGTGAGGGATTATTAAAGTTAAATAAGTCACTTGTTTGGGGCTGTAATATCAGAGCCGATAGAATTGATAAGGAAACATTAAAACTCATGAGGAAAAGTGGATGTGTTAAGTTATTTATCGGTGTTGAATCTGCGGATAATAGAATCTTAAAAAGCATGCGAAAGGGAGAAAATATTGAGAAGATCGAAGAGGGAATAAGATTAATAAATGAGGCAGGCCTCATTCCGGATATGGGATTCATTCTAGGTATGCCGGGTGAAACAGAAGAATCAATGAAAAGAACAATTGAATTTGCCAAAAGGCATAAGAAAAGTGTTTGCGCTTTTACTCTGGCGTCTCCATTTCCCGGGACAGAACTTTATGAAGATGCTAAAAAAGAGGGGTTTATGGTTGAGGATTGGTCAAAGTTCGACATTTACAGTATTGCATATGTTCCGAAGGGTTTAACGAGGAAAAAACTCGAATATTATTATCAGCTGGCGGTAAAAAGCAATTACTTAAGATTTTCATATTTTTACCGGCAGATATCCCAGATAAAGTCCTGGGTTAACTTTAAAATATACTTAAGACTTGCGTATAGAATTTTCTTTAATAGGCTTTTAAAGCTAGAGCATTAACCTTTTTAAATAGTAACAATGAGTTTTCAAAATGTATTTTAATGACACTCGATTTACTGAAGTAAATATTGAGTTAACCAATCATTGTAACTTTAACTGTTGGTTTTGTCCCAGACACGCTATGTCTAGAGAAAAAGGGATGATGGATTACAGACAGTTCAAGAAGATGATTTTAAATCTGAATTCTGCTAACTTCTTAGAAGAGATAGCATTGGCTGGCATTGGAGAACCAACGTTACATCCAGATTTAATAAAGATGATTTCATTTATAAAAAAGAACACTCCTTTTAAAGTTGTGCTAACAACTAACGCAAGTAAATTTGCCAAGCAATCCTTCCTTGATGAGTTGCTTGAAAGCAATTTGGATAAAATAACCGTTAGTTTCCGAATATCAGACCACATTAAAAACAGGATGAGTCTTGCATCAGATATCGATTATGCTAAATTCATTAATTCAATTCTCAAGCTCGTCGAAACGGTATATAAATCAAATTATAATACAGAAATCGAATTAGCTTTTTTTAAAGAAACCTATTATTCCAGATATATATTAGATGTTAATACTGTAGATTTTATTAATACCAAATTATTGAATGATTTTTTCAATGAATTTTCGAAGATTCTAAGAACACAATTACCATCATATGATGATTACACGAGAGGGCTCTTCTCTCATTTAAGTAACGTCGATAGGATACCGGTTACAAAAGGAATAAGTGTTCGATTTGATGGATTGAGCAGCTGGACAACATCTGTTGAAAAGTATGGAAATTCACCGACATGTTATCCATCTAAATATGGCTCATGTTTCGGGATGCGTACGCACTTTGCCATTTTCTGGAATGGTGATGTATCGGTATGTTGCGCGGATTTTGATGTCAAAAATAGTATAGGAAACATTTTTGAAGAAAACGATATTATGAAAATATTATCAGGTGAAAAAGCTGTCTATTATGCGGATCAATTGAGGAGTAATCGGATGCCTACGAAGACTTGCCAGATTTGCAGAGGAGGAAATAGTTTAAAAGAAAAGTGGGCAAACATCCTTGGTACTTTTGCCTACGTCAAATAAACATATTCTTCCTCTTTGGATAAAAAACCTTTTTGTATTACTTTCAGTAAGTTGCGTCCGAAAATAGGAAAATTATCAAATTGTATCATATCCGTGTTTTCCCGCCTGTGCCGGTCGAATGGGCGCACGAATTATTACTGGGGGGGGTAAATAGTTGTAAATGGTAAAAGCCAGAATCATAAATTATAAGATATCATTTTATATCTTGTTAGGCTTAAACATAATTGTTCTCTCTTTTATTTTTACACCGATAACTAATTATTTATATGCGATCCTGGAGGTAGAAGCGAAAACGAAGAAAGCAGATGCAATTATTCTGCTCTCTTCGGCAAATTATACTGAAAATATTTTTGAGAGAAACACCTATCAACGGATGATCCATGCGTCTCATTTATACAATCAGGGGTATGCAGAGAAAATAATCATATGCGGTGGTGTCCTGAAAAAAGGGATGCCATCTATAGCTGAAATAATGAAAAGCTTTTTGGTGGAAATTGGCATTAGCAAAACAGATATTATAACTGAAAACAATTCACAGAACACGTATGAAAACATTAAAAACGCAATGACAATATTAAAAAAACAAAACGTAACTAATTCACTTTTAGTTACCTCTTCCTATCATATGTACAGGAGTCTAGCCATTTGTAAGAAACTGGGAGTTAATGTCTATCCGGCACCTGTCCCCTGTTATGAAAAAAGTGTTTTTCACACTACACTCAGGACCAGATTTGTTTTAGAAATTTTAAGAGAGTACTGTGCTATAATTTATTTTAAGATAAGAGGCTGGATATAAAGAAAAGGAGATTTAGTTATGGTTACAACCACATTAGAAGAGAAGGTTTCGGTCTTCAGTACTAAGGAAGATGACATAAAATCTGTCTGTAAGACACCCGAAGAGAGAGCTCGATTGAGTAAATTACTTGACGAAGCTGAAGAGCAGTCAAAAAGAAAAGAGATTTTCAGGACAAAAAGGCCGAGGAACTTTTTAAAATATCTCATTCTGTGGAAGATCAGGTTTCACTACGGTATTCACTGGAACAAACCACTCTACCCATTCAGATTGTTGCGCAATGTATTGCTGGGAAAATTTTACAACATGTTCGGTATAAAAAAGCATGTTTTAAGAGGGCTTGAATTTGCGGGGACCTATAAGTGTAATTTTACCTGCAACCACTGCCTCTGCTCAAGGATTGATGAAACCAGCACAAGAAGAGAGATGTCACCAGAGGACTATCGAAGAGTTACAAAGGAGGCGATGGAACTGGGTGCCACTACCTTCGGTCTTGAAGGAGGAGAACCTTTTGTCACAAAAGAGTGGGACAAAATTATTGAAGCCTGCCAGCCGAAATACAACCATGTAATAATATCGACAAACGGATACCTCTTCGATGAAAAGAAAGCGAAGAGATGTGCTGAACTGGGTGTGGATACAATAAACTTCAGTCTGGACAGTGGTATACCAGAACTGCATGATGCCTTCAGGAGAAAAAGGGGAAGTTTTGATCTTGTAGTGAAAGGTATCAAGCTATGTAAAAAATATAAAATCAAGGTGATAATCAATACCGTTGTGCATAAGGGGAATATCTATACTGATGGATTCAGAAAATTGCTGGAGTTTGCGGACAAAGAGAAAGTACTCGTCAATACCCTTCTTGCAAAAGGTGTCGGAAGCTTCAAGGATAAAGACGTAATGCTCAGTAAAGAGGATCTCCAGGCGTATGAAAAGATTATTGAGCCGTATTTTTATGTACAACGCCATCTCAATTATAATTATGGAAAACAGTTCGGATGTCCCGGAACAAAAGAGATGATTAACTTTACCCCTTATGGTGATGTTATGAACTGTGCAAACATGCATGTCTACTTCGGAAATGTATGTGAGGAACCTCTTGGTGTAATTAGAGATCGGGCACTGAAAGAGACACCTTTCGGCAGATATCACTCCTGCTTCCTTGCAGATGACCCTGACTTTATGGAGATCTATTACAATAAGCTGAATAAAAAAGGTTATCTATCGATTGCTGAATTGAATACGGCTATAAAGGAGTACGAAGATACGAATGATAAAATTGTTTATCCCGAACTTCATGTATTGAATAACTAAACTCAGAAGTTAGCGAAGAAGGAGCTAAGTTCATGTATAGGAATTTCAATTTTACCATAACTGTTGCGGGGTAAAAAACAACCTGATGACTCAGGAGGACGGATAAGCACCAAATAATAAATTCTCAATAACAAACAAATCACAAGAAACAAATACAAAATTCCAAACAGACTGATTTTGATCATTTCTGTCTGCCTACAGGCAAGTGAACATTGGAATTTGCAATTTCTTTATTCTTTTTTAGTTTTAGTTTGTCCTAAATTTGCATAATCAGGACCTAAGGATTTTGCCGAAGGTTTAACTCGTATGAACATAGTATTCCTCAATCCACCATTTATGGGTCGTTTCTCTCGCACGTCAAGAAGCCCTGCAGTAACAAAGGGTGGCACCCTGTATTATCCAATATGGCTGGCCTATGCAGTAGGAGTGGCTGAACAGGCAGGACACAATATCAAGCTTCTTGATGCTCCCTCAGACGGGTTGGATCTTGATGACGTCTTTGACAGGATAGGTAGTTTTGTTCCTGATCTAGCAGTTGTCGACACCAGTACTCCCAGTATCTATAGTGATGTTCAGGTCACCGAAAAGATCAAAGCAAAATACCCACAAGTTTTTTCTGTACTGGTAGGCACTCACCCTTCAGCGCTACCGGAAGATACCCTGAGTTTGAGCAATAGTATAGATGCCGTAGCCATTGGTGAATATGATTATTCGATTAGGGATCTGGCGAACGCTTTAGAAAACAATATGCCATTGAACAGTGTTGACGGGCTAGTGTTTAGAGATGGTGATGCGTTTATTCAAGACGGAAAACAGGATAAGATTGAAAACCTTGATGAAATCCCTTTTGTTTCTGCTGTTTATAAGAAACATTTGAATCACCGAAACTATTTCTTTGCGGCTGCAAACTATCCTATGGTGATGATCATTACCGGTCGAGGATGCCCTTTTAACTGTTTTTTCTGTGTCTACCCTCAGGTATTTCATGGGAGAAGGTACCGTACCCGTTCCGCTGAAAATGTTGTTGATGAGTTTGAGTATATCGTGGGCAATTTTCCGGGCATAGAAGAGATAGGGATTGAAGACGACTGCTTTACGGCAAACCGTACCCATGCAAGAGAAATCTGCGAATTACTTATCAAACGTGGAATAAAGATTAAATGGTACTGCAATGTACGGGGAGATGTCGACTACGATCTACTGAAGCTCATGAAGGAGGCGGGCTGCCGTCTTGTAACGGTAGGTTTTGAGAGCGGGAGTCAGCGTGTACTTGATAACATGCATAAAGGAGAGAAGGTTGAACGGTACTACCAGTTTGCAAAAGACACGAAGAGAGCAGGTCTTCTGGTACACGGTTGCATCATGGTTGGTAATCCTGGTGACACCAGAGAGACAGTGGCAGAGAGCTATGAGTTTTCGAAGAGGATTAATTGTGATAGTATGCAGTTCTATCCGTTGTACGTATATCCGGGAACTGAGGCATATACATGGGCATCACACAATGGCTATCTCCAGACAGAGAATTTTTCACGCTGGTTAACAAAAGATGGTTTGCATAATTGTGTCCTGAATACCTCAGAACTCTCTTCGGAAGAGATGGTCTCCCTCTGTGATTATTATCTGAAAAAATATCACCTGCGTCCCGGTTATCTTCTTTCCAAGTTCCGCCAGGCAATTGTCCATCCATCAGAAGGTTATCGAACGTATAAGTCGGCAAAGGTCTTTTGTTCTAAAATACTCAATGGTCAGCTAGCCTGTACTAACTGATAATAAATTAACAACTGAAGGGAGTTAATTTTTGTATGTATCCATAATTGTAACATGCTATAACGAAGAGCAGAATATTCGGGAGTGCTTGAACACCCTGATTGACCAAACCTATGATAGCGATAGATATGAAATTCTCGTTATTGACGGTGGTTCAATAGACGGTACGCAATCAATCGTAAAAGAGTTTGCTGAAACGCTTGATAACCTCTTTCTTGTTATAGAACCTAAAAAAGGGACAGCAGCAGGGAGAAACAGAGGTATTTATGCGGCGCGGTATGATCATATAGCATTTATTGATGGTGATTGCGAAGCACCTCAGGATTGGCTGGCAACGTTGGTGAGAGATTATGTAAACATTAAGGAAAAAAGCAAGGATGTTGTTGCAGTAGGGGGGACCAACATTCCTCCGAAAAATGCAGGCAATTTTCTACGGGCAATAGGGGTTGCACTGGATTCGTACATAGGAAGTTTCGGTAGTGTCCAGGGGCGACAATTCAATGAACCAAGGTTTGTGACAAGCCTCTCCAATCTCAATGTACTGTACAATAAGCAGAAGCTCAAGGATATTGGATGGTATGATGAGTCCCTCGTCAGTGAGGCCGAGGATGCCGACATAAATTTCAGACTTTTCTCAGCCGGCAACAAGTTCCTTTTTGTTCCCTCTTCGTTCGTATGGCATAAGATGAGGCCAACACCGGGGACGTGGTTGAGGAATATGTTTCGTTATGGAAAGGGGAGGGCGAGGCTCTTAAAAAGGTATCCCCATATGTGGACAATATCCTTTACGTTACCCCTTATTTTTATTGCTTCTATCTTTACTCTCTTCCTAATTCCATTTTCCATTCTCTTCTCTCTCTCAGCACTCTATTTTCCAGCACTCTTCTGTTTCTCTTCGTATATGTGCCTGAGAAAAAGAGACCCGTTTTTGGTGTTGCATGTTATGTTGGTCTATCTTATCCAGCACTTTGGATACGCAGCAGGTGAGGTATATGGATTATTGCATACAAAGGTAAAATAAAGCATGAAAACAGATAGCGATGCATTATATGAGACTTGGGATAGACGTTGGGAGGGGTCTGAGGAGAGTGAACGGATTACTCTTATCGGACGACTCATGTTTAACGCAAAGAGGAAGGTAATAGCAAAGGTTATACAGGATCTCCCCATTGAGACTATCATGGAGGTCGGGTGCGGTTTGGGGTATACTATGGAGGTCTATCGAGAGCAGGGTTTTCACTGCATAGGAATAGATGTGTCACCCCATGCTGTCTCTGTTTGTAGGCAGAAAGGCCTCAACGTTTCACTCCAGAATGTAGAAGATGTTACAGTGCGGTACGATATGGTCTCAAGCGACGGGATGCTCGAACACTTTCTGCATTTTGAACCCTATGCCCAGGTGCTCATGCGCGTAAGCAGTAACTATATACTCTTGATTCAACCAAACCACGATTCATTCTGGGGGAAGACCCTTGCGTACCTGGCAGAACTGATCCGTGGCGATGAGAATGTTTTTGAATACAATTACCGTATCAAGGATTTTATAGAGGTATTTAACCGTAACGGCTTTGAGGTGGTTGATAATTGTCCCATATTTCTTGACGTTTTTCGGTTGCTACTGTTTAAGAGAAGTTAAAAGTACCTAAAGTTTGAAGTGAATTAAAATTGCCTGCTTATTTGTAACACCTGTCTGTATCTCAGAAAAAGAGAAAATGTATTTAATTTTAGGAAGCTTTGGTCACCTACTCATTATGTAGTAAGTGGTGTTCAAGGATGTTTATCATCATGCAGGATGCACTCAAACTATCATACGTGGTTTCATAAAGTACTTGTTGGAAAACAATCAAGGCCAACGAAAGAAAAGTAACCCAGAACGGTGAACTTTGAACCTTTGTACTCTTAATAATATTCAGTAGTTTAAACTCTTCTCTATAGGATAAAGGAACATGGTAGATGATCTCTTGATTGTGAATGCAGTTGCAATGCAGACGTCGGTAACAGGAGACTATCTGTACCGCGTAGAACAACCTTCAGTCGCAATGGGAAAAATTTCCGGAGTGACTGCCATCACTATCAGTACGATATCTCCCCATTTTGAGTCCCTTTGCCTTCAGGCGGATCTCCTCATCCTTCATCTTTTAACCGAGCACGATCTTTTACCGATTGTTGAAGAGCGGAAACGGAGGGGGCTCGTAACGGTTTATGAGATATCCGATAATTTTGTAGCTGACCAACCTGGTGTAGGAATAAGAGGGTGGTTTCGAGATCCTCTTAATAGAGCACAGGCCTTTCAACTGATCACCATGGCAGATGCAGTCCAGGTGACAGGAGAAGGTCTCCTCGAAAAATATCGGTTTTTAAATGACAATATGGTTGTCTTTGAAAATCAGATCTGTGAAATTGGTGCACTGAGAACGGAAAGATCTCGTTCGATTGTGTTAGGATGGGGGGGCTCATCGGGACATACCGAGGATCTGAGGTATATCGTAGAAACGATTGCCGAAATATGTAGTAGACATCCCCATGTAATCTTCTCTTTTATGGGAGATAGTGAGCAGTATATTGAAATCTTCTCATCTATCAAAGAGAAGCAAAAGAGCTATACGTCACCAGGGACTCTCAACGATTACTATCACTTTCTGGAAACAGTGGATATTGGTATTGCGACAATGATCGATACACCGTACAACCGGTGTCGTTCCGATATAAAGTTTATTGAGTATGCTTCTAGGGGGGTAGTACCCGTCCTTTCGGCAATTACCCCATACAAAAAACATGCAGTTCATGGGACCAACGCCTTTCTCTTTTACGACAATACATCACTGAGCGAGATTCTTGAAGAACTTATTCTAAATCCTCGCTTGAGAAGGAAAGTAGCAGACAAAGCATTTTCCTATGTTAAGGAACAACGGATGGAAGAGCAGCATGCATGGCAGAGAGTCAACTTTTATAAGGGGCTCTGCACGAAGAGGACCATTAAGGACATCACGGCATTTCCCCTAAAGAGACTGAGTCAAGGAAGTGAGGCGTATGATGTTGAGAAGACAGGGGCTGAGAGGCTTCTCTGTAACGGTGTGGCGGAAGAGGCAAATGGTAATGTCGATGGTGCCCGGTCTCTCTACCAAAGTGCCCATGAGGCTTTGTCGGATTATTATCTGCCACTCTTTTGGCTCGGTTACAGCTATATGCGACATCATGAGGATGAGAAGGCTATGCAATTCTTCGATCATAGCTTAGGGAAGAATCCTCGTTCTGTTAGATCTCTTCTCTATATGGGAAAGATACTTGAATCACACGAGATGGAGAAGGCGTTGAACAGGTATGAATCCGCACTATCTGTTTCGCCATCCTATGCCCCCTCTCTTGATGCGATTGCACACCTCTGTGAAAAGTCCAGGGACTATTCAAATGCTGCAAAGTTCTATAACCGTACTCTTGAGGTCAATCCATTTTATAGTAAGGCAGCTCTGGGCCTGGGGAGGGTGTATCAGGAACTAGGAGATATGGAAAAAGCGCAGATGGCCTTCCAGGTGGCAGCCGATTTGTCTCCATCTTAGTGTGAATATTCATGAGATAGAACTGGTGCCTTACATTCTTTCCTTATCTTAAAATAGTACTGTTTACGAATTTCTGTAATCGACAATTATTCATAGAAATACGATAGCGTACGTACGAAAACATGTTGACATACGTACGTATTGATGCTATTGTCCATATATGAAGAAAAGCAAACAGGCCATAACCGCCTCTAAATTGAGAGAGGATGTATACCGCATTTTAGATGAAATTATCAGGTCCGGTATACCTGTGGAAATCGAACGCAACGGCCACAAACTAAAAATAGTACCGGAAGAACCTGCGAACAAACTGAAAAATCTTAAAAAAAGACCATATTTAAAAGGATCTCCTGATTCAATTGTCCATTTAGATTGGTCTAAAGAGTGGAAACCTCATGATTTATCTTGATACTCATGTTGTTGCGTGGTTATATGCCGGTAGATTAGATCTCGTTCCAGGCCATATCCAGAAATTGATTTCCAAAGAAGATCTGTTCATTTCGCCTATTGTTGTATTAGAACTTCAGTATTTATTTGAAATTGGACGGGTATTAACAAAGGCGAAAGATGTAGTATCTAATCTTGAAAAGAGCATCGGACTTAATACATGTGAACATGCATTCAATGACGTAATTGAAAGTGCAATTAAGCAAAATTGGACACGCGACCCATTTGATCGGATTATCGTATCGCAAGCAGATGTGCATTCTACAAAGCTTGTTACAAAAGATGAGACTATTCGTAATAATTATAAATATGCCATTTGGGAATAAAGCGATTTATCAGCCATGAGGTAGAAGGTGCTTATCATCTGCCTGTTATTATCTAAATGTACAATATTTTTTTAAGTTATTTTTGACCGACCCCTTTATAAAACACTCTGTAACTCTCAGTAAATCATTTTTCGTAAGACAGCGATAAAATATAATTGTTAATTTTTCAATGACTCTACGAGTTTTTGAACGCATTTCAATACATTGTCTCCCATATCTGAAGTCGAAAGGACTTTATTACTGGGTGTCTCATCGCAGACTAAGTCACTTGTTCGATACCCCTCTTCAAGCACTTCCATAATAGCCTGTTCTATGATGTCTGATTCCTTATTGAGACCAAAGGAGTATTTCAGCATCATGGCTCCCGACAGAATCTGGGCTAACGGGTTTGCCTTGCCCTCTCCCGCAATGTCGGGAGCAGAACCGTGGATGGGTTCATAGAGTCCAAAGCCACTCTCTGAAAGGCTTGCACTTGGGAGCATGCCAATAGAACCCGTGATGGCTGAGGCAAGGTCTGACAGTATATCTCCAAACATGTTTCCCGTTACAATTACATCAAATTGCTTTGGGTTTGTTGCTACCTGCATCGCGGCATTGTCCACATACATGTGCGTAAGCGTTATTTCAGGGTAATTTTTATTGACGTATTCAATAACGGTCTCTCTCCAGAGCTTGGAACTCTCCAAAACGTTTGCCTTGTCGACAGAGGTGAGACTCTTTTTTCGTTTCATGGCCGCTTCACAGGCAACTTTAGTTATCCTCTCTATTTCAGGAACCGAATAGATCATGTGATCGGCAGCGTATGCTCCTTGAAGAGTTCCCTCCTTTACCGTTATTGATTGTACCCTGCTCCTTCCAAAGTAGATTCCCCCGGTCAATTCCCGCACAATCATGATATCTAATCCACCCTCTAACCGTTCTGCTTTAAGAGACGCGGCATTGGCTAAGGGGCTAAATATGACGGCTGGACGCAGGTTTGCAAAGAGACCATAGAGTGATCGTAACGGAAGTAGTGCTCCCCTCTCAGGTGTCAGTTCTGCTGGTAGGTTTTCCCACTTGGGTCCCCCTACAGCACCAAAATAGATAGCGTCAGCCCCGTTACAGACCTCCTTTGTCTCATCCGGTAAGGGGTGCCCCTGTTGATCGTAAGCACTCCCTCCCACCAAGGCCTCTCTATATTCAAAAACATGATCAAACGATTTTGCAATGGCATCCAATATTTTCCTGCCCTCTCTCATAATTTCCGGTCCGATTCCATCACCGGCAAGCACCGCAATGCACTTCTTCATATATGGTCTCCGTAGTATAAACAGTAATGTGATATGTGTTATTTTTCAACATTTTACCTTCGATTTTGTCAATAATCTACTTCATTATTTATTTCTGAATTCCAACCCGTTCGAGCCAGAACTAAACGCGGTAAATACTTTGCTACTTTTTTAATACTGAATGGTCTTCTTGTTAAGGTGACTTTGGGGTTGAGTAGGTGGTTCAATTTGTGTATGCGTTATTGCACGGAAACAATGCGGTTGAACATAGATTGCCCAGAAACAAGTTAAGTAATAATTCCGTTTTTTCTCACGCAAGTGAGAATGTTCTGGTTACGGAGTTATCACGGCAAAACAATAGATGGGTAATTTTCAACCACTAAGTAAGTGACCTGAATAATTTTGCTGGTGGAAGTACTCTCACAAAGGATAATTTTAATGGTTGTTTAACCGGTGCAACAATAAAACAGGGGACTTTTGGATTAATTTCATGAAAAGATTTCAGGCCGGACAGGTCACGTGATGATGGATGAGGAGTCAATTTGCATTCAATAGCATACAAAATTTTTATTCCGTGGCTTATTAATAGGTCAACTTCAGCACCGTGGTTTGTCCTCCAAAAGGAGAGTTTCCAATCCTTTTGAAAGTATTCATTATGCCGGATAATTTCTTGAACAATCCACTGTTCAAAAAGACGTCCCTGTTCACTACGACCGGGTTCATCCTGAAGAGTTCCTAATAGTGCCCTTGTTACCCCATTATCAAAAAAGTAAAATTTTGGTTGATGACTCATTCGTTTCCGTTGATTTTTCAAATGCGGATAGAGAAAAACACCGAGCAAGGTATCTTCCAGTATTGTGTAGTATTCACGAACAGTTGATAGCGCTACTTGGCAATCGCGGGAGACACCGGAAAAATTTATCTGCTCTCCATATTGTGCCGCAGCTATGTCGAGAAAGTTTTGAAAACCGTGGAGGTTGCGTACTAAGGCTTCAGCCTTGATCTCTTCTCTTAAATAGGTGATTACGTAAGCCCTTAATAGCTCTCGGGCCACCTTCGATTTCTTCTGCGTGAGCGTGCTATAGATTTTGGGAAGAGAACCATATGCAAGAATCCATTTAAGGTTAAAGGTAGTAGATAACTCGTCAAGTGTGAGCGGATGCATGGTTCGATACAAAGCCCTTCCACCGAGAAGATTGGAGGCACCATGTCTCAATTTCCTGGCTGATGAGCCGCAGAGGACAAACTTTAATTTTGGTTTCTGTTCCATAACGGAGTGGATAATGTCAAGGAGTTTTGGGACCCGTTGGACTTCATCAATAAAAATTGTGGATGATGGTTTTATCTCGTCTGTTTGCTGACGAAGAAGATTAGGGTTTTTATTGTAGGCAAGTTGAAGTTCCGGGTCCAGCAGATCAATAGTCAAATCAGCCTTCTCGTTTTTTAAGAGAGTGCTCTTGCCAACTTGACGTGGTCCAAACAGAAAGAAGCTGTTTTTGGGCAGTCTATTCTCCAGGGTCCTTGTATACATAGTTGTTAATATACCGTGCATATTGACAACATGTCAAGCGAAATACTGGACTCTGAATTTTGGAATGAACCTTTTGTTTTAAGTCTGTTTTTAAAAGATATACAAAATGTGGCAAAGGTGATGAGGTTCAAAGACAGTTTTTTAATTTATAGGGATATTTGCTTTGATCCCACAGAATCATTATATAACAATCAAGTAATTTTTTACAGTATGAAGTATTAACTTGCAATATGTAAAGATTGTGGTATGGTTCTATTATGATTAAACGAACACTTGAGAGAAAGGTAAGATATGCTGCAAGAAAGTATCCTGTGGTTTTAGTGACAGGTCCTCGTCAGTCTGGAAAAACAACTCTGTGCCGTGCTGTATTCTCGAATAAACAGTATGTCTCTTTTGAGAATCCTCAAAATCAAGAATTTGCGCAGAATGATCCGGAAGGATTACTAAACAAGTATTCCGAGGGGGCCATATTCGATGAAATTCAACGTTGCCCACATCTGTTATCTTATTTGCAGGGGATAGTTGATGAGTGTAAGAAGAATGGTATCTACATACTTACGGGTAGTCAAAATATCCTATTGCTTAAGTCAGTTCAGCAATCTTTAGCGGGTCGTGTTTCGATCTTAAAACTATTACCTTTTTCCGTGTTAGAAATTGAACATTTGATAAAAAGATACTCACTGGATCGATTGATGTATACCGGTTTTTATCCACGGATTTATGATCATACATTAAACCCTACAGAAGCGATGCGGAATTATGTAGAAAGTTATGTTGAACGCGATGTAAGACAAATTATTAATGTAAAAAATCTGTCAATGTTTCGGTCGTTTCTTAAACTCTGCGCTGGCCGAGTAGGGCAAGTTCTTAATCTATCAAGTCTAGGTAATGATGTTGGTATCTCTCATACTACAGTACGAGAATGGCTCTCTGTCTTAGAGGCCAGTTATATAATCTATCAACTCCCGGCATACTACCGAAATTATCACAAGAGAATTATTAAGGCACCCAAATTATATTTTATGGATACAGGGTTATTATGTTATCTCTTAGGTATTGAAAAAAAAGATCAAGTTAGTCGCGATCCACTTATAGGGGGTATTTTTGAGAATTTAGTTGTAACTGAATTTTTGAAATGTTTTTGGTCTGAAGGGCGAGATGCACCGCTTTATTTCTTTAGAGATAACGTGGGTAATGAAGTTGATCTGTTAGTTGAAAAGGCGCGGAAGGTTGTTGCTGTTGAAATAAAAGCTGGACAAACAGTTAATAGCGATTGGTTTAAAGGTTTGAGCTATCTTGACCGTGTTATGGATAAAGATCTATTATCCAGAAATATCATCTTTGGAGGTAATACTTCATATAAAAGAGAAGGAGTAAATATTTTCCCTTATAAACAAGTGCATAATTTATATTCATTGGTTGATTAGGAGAACAAAGTGAAAGATCCCATATGAGAAGAAGTGAGAAAGGCAAGACATGATCGTGTAACTAAATTCAATATCGATAAAGAATGTGAGCATAAGACAATTACACTACTGCCAAAACTCGCAACAAACTCATTAAACCACCCACTTACCACATCACTGTTGCAGTGTGTATATTGTACCTATCACAAATTGTTCTCGGTTTTCAGCACTTGATTGTAGCCGAACTTTAGACTCTTCTTGATACTCAAACAGCAAATCCCCAATCTCAATTTGTAAATCTTAAATATTTTTTGTGATGGGTATAAATTTGAATTTCTTGAAAACGATATACGCTGAAAAATTTCTTCACATAACAAGGGCTATATTAAATATCTTACTCAAGAATCGGTAGAATAATAGAAGTTTCACATAGCTATTTCAATATGTTTTTGAGGATGATAATTAACGTGGATATAATGACACAGTCTGACATGACATAGTCTGTCATATTGACAAACTGGATAATTTTATTGACAATACAAGATTTTGACGAAAAAAATTTAATATATTCTGTAATTTGCCCTTGACAAAAAAGATTAGATAGAGTATTAGCAAGGTCTTGTTAACAGAGCGTTCTGACTTTTTTTGCGGTAATTATACTAAAACCGATTTGGTTTCCGGTTTTACCCGTCCCCGCCAGAAAGAACGTCGGGCGGGCGAACGGCTGACAGGCCGGGCGGGCAGGTACAAGGCGCGTAACAATTTCGTAACCGGAACGTACCATTGTACTTGAGGATTACGAAATTGTTGCAGCAACGCAGTAGATGGGTAGTTTTCGTTCAAACACTAAGTAAACCGGAAAAGTCCATGTGTTCCTACTCCTATGAAAAATGACAAAATCATAAAATGAATGTCTTTGAGCGTAAAAGGCTTTTTCTACACTTAGACCGAAATGTTGGCACACCGATTATTTGGGTCTGTGGTCCAGCTCATTCCGGGAAAACAACTCTCATTCAAAGCTACATAAGGCATCGTGAGTTACCAAATAATTGTTATCAGATGGACGATTGCGATGGGGACATTGCCACATTCTTGCTCCAACGTGATATGGGAGAAACAAAATTATCGCAAGATTTAGTCAATCCGGTTCCCGAACGTATCCTTGGAAACCCGTTACCTTTACAGGCCTTCTCAAAGAAATTCTTTGCATATTTCTATGGCAACTTAAAGGCTCCTTCTCTCATCGTATTTGATAATTTCCAGAAGATACTCTCTGAAACAGAGATTGTTGAATTTATCTGTAATGGGTTGTTAGTAGTTCCAAAAGGGATTACGGTAATTATTATCAGTCGAAATAAATTTCCGCAAACAATGTCACCTTTAAGGACTATTACCAAAATAATTAATTGGGATAATTTCCGCTTAACCATGTCAGAAACAAAAAGATTTACTGAGGTTCTCGGGTATGAAGAGTTAACAATGGAATATATCCAACAACTTTACAAAATGACAGCAGGGTGGATTTTTGGAGTGTCACTGATATTAAAGTCCTTTAATGAAAATGAAAAAAAATTATGTTCAACGTGCAGTGAGACCTTAAGCAGATCATATCATTACTTTGCGAAAGAGATAATACATGGGATCGACAATCAGACTTTGGATTTTATGTGCAAGACTGCATTTGTACCCCAATTTACCATTCAAATGGCTAAGAGTCTCACAGGAAGTAACATGTGTAAACAGATTCTAACCCACTTAATCCTGAATTATTGTTTTATCGAGAAAAAAGATGGTATAACAGGATCTGTTTATGAATATCACCCGATGTTTCGTGAATCGCTGTTGTTTCATGTCTTCAAGAATTACTCTCTGGATGAGTTTATTCACATAAACAGGTTTGCCTTAAAACAGAAGGAGGGATCTGCTCTCACTTCAGATGCAGACGAAATATTTAAAGAGTTCTTAGATAAAGTTGGTGTTGCTCAACTTTTGCTTAGAAGAGAACCGAGTAGCAATAAAAATTTCATGCCTTTACAAATTTATACCCTGGGAAGGTTCGAAATCTTCAAATATGGAAAACGAATAGAGTTTTTAAAGAAGACTCCCCAAAAGCCTCTTTTGATGCTGAAGATGCTGATAGCATTTGGAAGTAATGGTGTGAGAGAAACCCGGATAAGTGATTTCATCTGGCCGGATATAGACGGCGACAAAGCACATAATGACTTTAAGACAACATTAAGGCGTTTACGACAGCTTGTTGGCATTGATAACATTTTCAATTATTGTGATCAGAAAATTGCTCTCAATTCTGATATTTGTTGGGTTGATATATGGGGATTTGATGACATATCTAATAAGGCAGATGAAGCTGAAGGCAACAGGGAAAGAGGAGAATACATCCAACTGCTTGAAAAGGCCATTACCCTCTATCGGGGCAATTTTCTTGATGAAGATGGTGATGAATCCTGGTTGATTTCACTTCGTGAACTCCTGAGGAACAGAGCCATTAACCATTGTATCAAATTGGGAAGACATTACGAAGAGAAGAAACAATATAAAAAAGCAATAGATTGTTATAAAAAAGGGATTCAAATTCACGATCTTGCTGAAACCTTATATCAGAAACTCATGCTATCTCTTCATAAGATCGGTAATAACGTCGAAGCGATTGAAGTGTATCACAGTTTTAAAAGAGCCCTTTTAACCGCACAAATAGAATCTCCATCTCCAGAGACTGAAAGCATACGAAAAAGCATTCAGAATAAATGAGGAATAAAATGGACACGTTCACTAACACACAATCCGCTATATATACTAAACCGATTTGGTTTTAGGCTTTAAAAAAAACCAAATCTTGGTTGCCTGCCCGACATGTCGTTCAGGCGGGCCGTTATCCCCGGACAAAAGCGCCGAGGACTTTACTCGCTCAATTGATCTCGGATATTATCCGAAAACCATTATGAAATGAGTATAGTGTTTGCGCGAAAACTACCCCTTAGGGTTCGGAGAACCCTCGCTCTAATAATCCCATAATCATCAACTCCTTGAGCACATACGTACGTTCCTGCTGTAAAACTATTGGACGCCTTATATCCGGGCAGTTTCTGACCAACCACAGGGTTTCCGCGCAATTTATGTTCTTGAAGAGTTATTTTTTCGATCTGAAAGAGATAAATCTGAAAAAAATTCATTTTTTTGTTATGTGTTCCCAATTTGTTCCTTGAATGTGATATATATCATCCTAAAGGAAAGAGAAACTTTCCGATACAGAGTGCGCAAACACCTGTTACATGATCGGTGAATTTCAAGAAGCACGTACCAATTTGGTAAAAATATAACATAAATCGAAACAGCGGATTTTTTTGTGATGAAATCCTGAGCTTCGTTGAAGAGGCGGAGGAGGTAGAGGCAAGCTATTTAATCGATTCTGTATTTGGGATTCGGTAAGTTTTGAAAAATTTTAATCTAAGGGGGCAATTACAATGAAGAGATGTCTATTGTTTGTGGGAATTATACTGGTTATGCTTTATTCTATCTCTGTGTCTCAAGTAGAGGCCGCAGCACCTAAACTTATGAATTACCAGGGAACGCTGGCAGATAAGGATGGTGAACCACTGGCAACGAAGGAGTACAAAATATCGGTTAAGATTTTTAACAAATCTGAAAAGAAAGATAGCACTCTTTTATGGGGACCACAAACATTCGATAAAGTACCTGTAGTAGATGGGAAGTTCAATGTTATACTCATTACGAAATGGTTTTAGGTATTTGTACCAATTATTTGAAAGTTCTCAGTCAATAAAGATGATATCTCTTCCTTGTATTTTTTGCTCCGTCTGAAAAAAGATTTACATGCTTTTTTGAATTCGTCAAATGTTTCATAGTATTTATTATAAAGAACTATCTTACGGAAATATTTCCAAAGCCTTTCTATTAAATTCAAATTTGGTGAATACACTGGCAGAAACACAAGCTTTACTTTAGATTCTACTAAATACTTCGTCACCTTTTTTGATCTGTAATATCTCGCATTATCACATATCGTATAAATTGACTCTGCTTCCGGATGTTTTGTTTCTAGCTTTTTGAGTAAAGATATCGTCGACTGGGCGTTTATAGTGTTGCTATAACCAACTACAGGACTCATGTCTTCAATATTAATGGCCCCATTGATGTTGACTCTTTTGCGTCCTGTGTTGCTCTTTAGTTCTTTAACAGTCCCTTTTTTGATCCAACCATACGCAGCAACACTGTTGTGTTGCGGATGAGCACCATCCATAAAGTATATATGGTCATTAGCACCTTTGGTTTCCTTTAACTTATTGTAAAATTCTACAAATTCTTCCTGGGCTTTTGCATCTGCTTTGCCGGGTACCAATTTTGGCTTTTTGTATGTATAGTTTAATCTGTGAAGCAAATCAGTCATTCCGCTTATGCTATATTTCACTTTGAATTGTTTCGAGACATAAGATACTATTTCTTGTATTGTTACGTAAGTATTTTGATTAAGATGATTATCTAATTGCTCTATTACTGATTTGGATAATTTGCCACCGTATCCTTTCAGATTATCACTCAATAGCGCTTTTAATCCACCACATCTATAACGGTTTAGATAATTCCTTATTGTTTCTTCGTCAAGCAACAGGGCTTCGACTACTTCACGGATTGTCCATCCTGTGCCAAGAAGTATAACTGTTTTTAGACGATCTGCTTCTCGTTTTTTCTTAACCGCTTTGTGTCTTATTTTCAGGCTAGATATTTCTTCTTGTGAAAGGATAAACTCTGTCATAAAAGTATTATGACATATTCAGATTCATTTGTCTCGAGAATTCCCGAATTCTTTTTCGTGACCGGTATATTCTGGGTGACAAGGACGACGCAGGTAAGAGCATTCTGGATGCCTTTTCGTCTGGTAATGCGTTTCTGGAAACTACCGTAGCGGTTGATGGCGAGGACAAGACAATAGCGCCACGCCAGCAGATGCTGAGTGCGCCGTATGCTTTTCAGCTAGAAGGTTTTGATCCTACTGAAGGTTTGGACGCTGGTCTGGCCTACATGGGCACAAGCAAGCTCCAAGGTTATGATAAGGCAGTACAGTTCGGCCGTAACAATAAGGACAAGGTCGGAGAGCCGTATGCGCTCCTTCAAGACGATGATGGCACCTTATTTCTAAACTCAGGTACAGCATCTATGGTTTTTGTAAACGGAGGTGAGGGCAAAATGACCCTGGATGACGGAACATTAAGTACTAACGGTCGAATTACAGTAGGTAATTCTGGCCCCTTCGGAACTGCAGGTATCTGGTATAAAGATGGTGGCATCCATAATGGCGTAGCACGGCAGTTTGCGGGTGCTAGGAAACATGGTAGTCCCCCCCACGATCAAGAATGGGGTGTGTGGTTAAATGAAAGATGGCGTTTTTATGTGGATGGACTTGGGCGAGCAACAATAGGGACCGATGTTAACCATGGATCCTTGTACATGAGAGGCACTATGTATTTCCCGTTTCATGCACCGGATTCGGTTGGTACTCACGCTTATACTGTCAGGATGAATCGTACTAATGGTCAAATCCTTATTGAAAAATCTTCCAGCCGTTACAAAGCGAACATCACGCCTCTTAAAGACGATTTCACCGCTATTCTTAAGACCAAACCCATGACTTATACAAGTCCCAGGAATCCGGACTCTTGGGAGATCGGTTATATTGCTGAAGATTTTCATGAGAACGGTTTGGAGAAACTCGTTATCTATGACAAGGAGGGGCGTCCTGATTCAATTTGCTATGACAGGATTATCCTGTACCTTACTGAAATCGTTAAATCCCAGCAGGCGCAGATTGAGAAGTTACATACGGTGAATACCGTGACACAACAACGGTTTGACTCTCTCCAGTCTGAAAATCTCAAGCTTAAAAAGGAGCTTACGGCCGTGGCACAGAGGCAGGAAAACCTTGAGGCAATGCTCCTTGCACTATCAACCGGTGTTCAGGGAGAGAGGGTGGTAAAATATGATACGGAGGGTCCGGGTAAGTGAGCGAATGCACCGTAAATACAGGTAAAGGTTAAATTGTCTGGTTCTCAGAGACAGCGACCTAACCTGGACTAGTCGGAAGCAGACAGTGCTATTAAATTACAAATCTCAAATAACAAAACCCAAACAATTTCCAAATTATAATGCCCAAATTATCAAAACCCGTTTGTTTGAAATTTTGGATTTGATCATTGCGATTTGTTTGTCATTTGTGATTTATTATTTGGTGCTTAAAATATATTGAAAAACTTCAATAATCAATCATTTTGCCAAAAATAGTCAAAAAATTTTATTAAGGAACTAACTCGATTTATTATAATTTCATCACGGAAAAAAGTGGTGATTAATCACGGAATGGAGTAGAAAAATGGAAGCAGAAAAATCATATCGTATCGGGGGAAAAGGCGCTCTGCTGATTCTCCCTGCCATCATTCTGGGATTTATACTCGTACTGACTGCAACGTCCCCGTTTATGGCCCACTCTTCGGCTGCAATCACCGAGCAGGACCTCAAAGACGCTGTCCTTGGCAAGAGGACTTTTACCGCTGCCCAGCTTGACGCAATGGACCAGATCGGCAATGGTGACGGCAAGGTGGATGTGGCCGACCTGGTTGCGTTTGGTTTCCCCGTGGCGGACTTTGTGACCGGTTCATCGGAGGCCTGGGAGGGTGACGGGACCGTGAACGTTGTCGTTGACTTTGCAAGCTCTTTTACCGGTACGCTCCGGTATAGTGTCGGGGGGTCGGCTAAACCCGGGGATGATTACGAAGAGCTCAACGGCGCCATCGCAGTAAACGGGCGCAGTGTGAGTATCCCCATAACCATCAAGGATGATGGAATCATGGATAAATCCGATGGTAATGACGACACGAAGGTAAGGAAGGTGGAGACCATCGTATTAACCCTTTTTTACGATTCAAATTCGAAGTATGTTCCGGGCTCTCTCCCGGAACACACGGTATACCTGTTTGACAATGACGCCGTCTGGGATGGCAGCATTCTGTATAACAGTGCCGCCATGCACTTCCAAATGAGGATATTCCAGGATTCCAATGGACTGAGGGGATCCATTATAACGGATGGATTTGGAATAATACCTTCAAATCCTGATTCTGATGAACTCATAGAAATTGACGGAGAGGCCTTAAGCAAATGGCCGGCATCATCCATGGCCGCAGGCTCAACCACTTTCGATGCAGTTGTTGATGAGATAATAATTCCAAAAGCGAAGACACAGCTCGACAAGAAAATGGAGCGTACGTTTACGTTTCATGCTGATGGGACAAAGGCAAATAATAGCGTAGATTTGAGATCCCTCATTATTGGATCTGTAACTGAGAAAATGAGTTTTACAGACCAACCACAGCTTACGCGTGAGCTCAGTGGAAACTTTATGCTCTTAAGGGAGATACCGGTTATTGAAGCCAGGCAGCCCGATCTGGAACCTGCGTCCAAAATCAATTAATAAAAGATCTGTGAGTCTGGTCTATTAAAATTACCATCTATCCGGAATTACCATTAAAATCGGCATGAGAAAGGACATAAATTATGAAAAACAAGTATCTGGTTCTGTTGCGGTCTGCCTCGTACAAATGGCAGCTGCTCATTATGATCTGTATAGCGTTCGGCGGTGTGATCTTCTGCTCGTGTGCTGCCAATGCTAACGATATTAAGGACCGTCATACGGTCCGTGGAAACTTCAGCAATACCTTAAAATTTGATACGGACAAAAATCCTGCCGCCATGACCATTTTCGGAGGTCATGTGAAGGTGTCGCCGGACGGAAATGGCGATCCGCAGGAGACCAAAAGCAGCGATGGCAGTTTAAGGCTCACAAGTTCGTCATTCGGCCATCCTGTTTCAAGGGATGTCCCTTACCCCAGCTTTCAGGATGATGCCCGGATGTATTCCCTCAAGAGGCTCTATTACGATTGGGCAGATAATAGAAAATGTTTTGAAAAAAAATTTGCCGCATTCAGGTACAAGGCATTGCTTTATAAAATAGATGGATCTGATGATGGGAAGCACGTTCGTGCAAAGTTTGAAGAAATGCCAGATTTGTGGGATGAGAAAGAACGTGCACGCGCCCGCAATGCAGCAGACATTGTAAAGGACGCCCTGGCATATAATCCCTTTAACAGCGAGCTTCGAAACATATTACTCGACATCTACTATGATATGGCTGCTGCGGAAATGGTACTCGCCAACCAAAAGATAGTTAAAGTAGAGTTAATTAAATTAGGGCCCCGTGATAGTCAAGAATTTGTAATAAGCAAAGAGATCGGCGCCTTAAACGAGATCCTGTTTGAACCTGCTGAAGAAGGTGATCCTCTATTATATGACAGTGCCCTGAATAACTATCTAGGTCTTTTAACAGATACCATGGGCGTAAATATGAGCCTCGTAGATCCAGCAGCGTCAGATGAGCCATTCGGTTACTACCTTTTTAAGACGGAGGTCCCCAAGCGCTCCTTATTATCAACGTCGTATGCAGATCCCAGTGGAACTCTCAAGCCGCTCATTGACGATGACGGAAACGGTGAACCCGACCCACTCTTTCAAGGATTCAAGGACCTGGTTCTCCTTTTTCGGATAGAGAGGGATGCTACGCGGGCGGCTGCGGAGTTGGCAAAGCTCTATGGATTAAGGGGTAACCCCGATGATTTTTTTAAGGCCAATGAAGTTATCGGCCATTTTGTGGAAAAGGCCCATACAGAGGGCAGTATATTAAATGGTATATTTCCGGATACCGAGCTTCTGGAGGCTGATTCTAAATCCGGTTTGAGCGCTGCAAAGGCAGGCTGGGCACAAGCCTTGACCAGTTTAAGCGGTACAAAGAGCTTTTTAGAAGGTGGCGCAAACCCCCTTGGAATGGACAAGGATTTTCTGGGTCTTGTTCAAAGTCCGGAGGAGGGCCAGGACTCATTTGATTATTTTAAAGATGAACTTATTTCAATACTGGATGGTCCTTTAGGTCCGCTTAAAGCTGCAGTTGATGCATACGAAGATGCATTTGATCAATACCAGGATACAAAGAGGTTCCTGAGTCAATTTAAGGAGGCAATTAAAGTCAACAGGGACAGGTATGAGGGGCGCCTCATTAATATAACGGGTGCAACAGTCATCAATGATGCATGTTACAACAATCCAGTCGGGAAAGATGAAAATGGGAATGCCTGCGCCAGTGAGATAATGGATCTAATGCATGATATAGAATATGCGCGAAAGAGGATCGATCAAAACACAGAGGAATCAGCTAACCTTGAGCGCGAAATAAATATTGAACTTAACCGCCGTGGACAATTGAAGGGCGTTAATAACCAAATGGCTCAAACTTACGTAAAGTATGGTGATAAACAGGCCCAGTTATCAGAAGTAATTGGAGGCATTAATGCCGCACAGGCTATGTCCCACGCAGTTACTGCTGCAGCGACGGTCCCTGTTGGTGACCCGTTCGAGTGGCTTACTGTAGCCGGGGCCGTTGTAGCCCATCTAACTAATGGCGCTGTTCAGGCTGTGAGTGAGGCAACTAAAGGCGTTCTGGAAGGCGATAAAGAACAATTAGCGGCACTGGAGAATGCAACAATCCAGTACCTTAATGGAGAAGAAGATGATATAAATAGTCAGGCAATCGTTAGTACATTACTCTTAAAAAAGAGTACACTTAGAATCGAATCAGAGCAGGAGGCAATCCTGTTCAAACAGGCAATGGGTAGACTGTCAGCCTTGTGGGCTGAGTTTGCCTATCTTGAATCACTATGGAAAGAGGATAACCAGGCCCTCAGTGAGAGATATTTTGCTGATCCCAGTCATCGTCTGTTCCTGGACCAATATGTCATTGATAGCAATTTTGCCTTTGATATCGCGCAGGAGTGGGTCTTTATGATGGCCCGGGCCCTTGAATATAAGTGGAACAAACCTTTCCTTACGAAACCGAGCAGCGCAGGTGGAAGGCAGTATACGAAGGATGACGTGTTTACATTAAGAAATGCCTCGGAACTGGAGGGTATGGTCTCAGCAATGGCTACTTATGATGGGGGAGCCGGAATCGGAGAACGTAAAAATCAGGATATAGTAGAATTCTCTTTGAGAGAAGATTTTCTTGGTTATAAGAAGAAAAATAAAGACGGCAGCGACGCGACTTATCCCGATCCTATTAGCGGTGATCCAGTAGATGCAATAACGGCCTTTCGAAGTTATATGAAGAAGAACCTAAAGGACAAGCCCAAGGCATCAGGCATTATGGCAAAATTTTCCAAACTGGTTCACCTTGAGTTCGGTACCCTAACTACCAATCTTGGGGCTACATTCTTTTCTCCAGACAATTGGAATGAGAAGATCGTGTGGACGTCCCTTAAGATAAAGGCTCCTGCACAGAATAACGGTCAACTCAAACAATTAAAGGTATACCTTGAACAGTCCGGTACTGGTTACCTGAGGAATCGGCAGGCCGGCAAACCAGATAAGGGTCGTCCTGATCATCTCATCGGTGAATGGACAACGCTCCCTGTACGGCATTTCTATCGTGTTGAGGATCCGGATCAGCTGTGGAAATGGAATGAATTAAACCAAATAGGTTTTGGCATAACCGCGCAAATATCCGAGAGTGACGATGAACCGCCTGAAAGATACCAGAAACGTCATTTCGAGGAGTTTACACCGGCGGTCTCAAAGTGGACAATGGAAATACCAACAAAACAGAATGTAAATGGAAAAATTGTGACTGTGCTGGATCTTGACGAGGTCACAGATATTGAATTCAGGTTTCAGAACCGTGCTATACTAAGACCAGCTCAAGGGTCATCAGATCCTGAAATAGAGCAAGACGGCAATGACATTATCCGGGAAGAGAAGGATGAGGTGACAATTGACAAAGTCAGGGATCAAAAGATTTAGGAGTCGTGTAGGGTGCATTTTATGCACCGGAACAATTGGTGTGGAGGCAAAAGTTGCGTAGGGTGCATTCCATGCACCGAATCAATTACGAAAGACTATCATGATTACCGAAGAGGCAACCACACGTTATTCTATTGACGGGATTGAACATGATACGTTAATTGATATGTAAAATTTGTTTTTAAAAGTCACAAAACGGTGCGTAGCTCCATGATAATGGTGCGTAGAACGCACCCTACATTAATATGATATGCCAAACTATCGTCGCGCTGATGTTGAAGGCGCTACATATTTCTTTACTGTTGTAACGCATAAACGACAACGTTTTTTATGCGATAAATTTGTTCGTGCGTCTTTACGAAATGCCATTTATGAGACAAAAAGAAACTATCCATTTGAGATTGATGCATGGGTTTTGATGCCGGACCATTTACATTGTATATGGATATTACCGGCTGGTGACGGAGATTGCGGCATTAGATGGGCTAACATTAAGCGATTTGTTTCAAAGGAATGCAGGGGGTTACTTTACTGTGATGATCTCATGACAGACTCCAGACGCAAAAGAAATGAATCGAGTCTCTGGCAACGTCGATTTTGGGAACATTTTATTAGGGATCAAAACGATCTTAACCGTTATAGGGATTACATCCATTGGAATCCTGTTAAACATGGTTATGTTAAGCGTGTAATAGACTGGGAGTATTCTACATTCCACAGGTTTGTAAAGAGTGGTTTGTATGATAGTGAGTGGGGAGATAATACAGATTTTAATAACAGTTCTACATTTGGTGAATAATATCCGTGTAGGGTGCATTTTATGCACCAAGAAATTGTGAGAGACTTTTTTGATTACCGAAGAGACAACAGCGTTTTTTTTCTGTTGATTGGAACGAACATAATACGTTAATTGATAAGTAAAGCGGATTTCAATTGTCATACAAACGGTGCGTAGAACGCACCCTACTAATTTTGGTCATTCGGACATTGTAATTTGATATTTGTTTGTGATTTGAGTTTTGTAATTTATAAATCTTGTTTGGTTCTGGCTTGTCCAGGTTAGGGAATTGAGGGATTAGGAGATAGCGGGGAAGAGTAAGAGGTGAGTACAAAATTACGATTTACGATTTTAGTTGCGTAGGGTGCATTTTATGCACCGGAACAGTTGGATTAGAGGCTGGTGGTGAGGAGTTAGGGGTGTGTAAAATTACGATTTACGATTTCAAAAAACCAGGACAGAATTGGAGTCAACCTTCAAATTTCAATTACTAAAGTTTAATTGGATTATGAATTTAAAAAATAAAAATATGTTAACGATATGATAAATCAGATGAGTTTTAGACATTTTTCAGCAGTCAATACTTTGAATGGTAAACCACGGCGGCCGGACAGGAAATGGCGGTTTTCGGTAACCAGGGTATCGGACCCAACCCATTCGGTGAAGGCGGCAATTAAGGCATCTGCGTCTTTTAACCCCCTTGTTTCATACTCATTGGAATCAAGGACGAGTTGCAAGTTTCTTCTCCCAGAGCTTCTTTCTGATTTCTCGCAGATATTTAATGGCCTCCTCTTCTGTCATCCCGTCCAGAGGAGAGGGTTTCGTGGATACGCTTTTACGCAATTCATTCCACAGTTTTTTCGCTTCTGCTTTTTGGTTTTTCATTACTTATCTCCTTGCGCGTTAAGTTACTATAAAAAAATGGTTTGTCAATAGTGCAAAGAAACAGGTGGCAGGATGTAGAGGTTACGAGTGAAGAGTAAGAAGTAAGGGGTTAGGAGTAAAGAGTGAGGAGTGACTACCAGCCCGGCCATCAGGCCATTCGGACGGGAAGTGAGCTAAAGTTTTAAGTGACTAATGTAAGTGGTGAACAGTGAGGAGTTAGGTGTGAGATGTTAGGAGTAAGGAGTAAAGAGTGAGGGGTAAATGGTTAGGGGTGAAGAGTGATGAACAGAGAAAAAATGTTAATGGGTTTAATAAAGTCGCTTAAGCAATAATCTCTTTACTATTTACCCCTAACTCTTCACTCCTCACTTTATACATGGGAGGATAGAGGCAAGAAGTTAGGAGTTAGGAGTGAGGGGTTAGGAGTGAAGGTATGAGTGGAGTATAGAAGAATGGATAAACCGCACAAGAAACTGGAAGTGTGGAAACACTCTATGGAACTTGTTGTTAAGTTGTATGAAATTATAGGAGAATTCCCTAAAGAGGAAAAATATATATTATCAGATCAGATAAGGCGATCGGCAATAAGTATTCCCAGCAATATAGCAGAAGGCGCTGGGAGGCAAACTAAGAAAGAATTTATCAATTTTCTTCATATAGCTCAGGGCTCTCTAAGCGAGTTGGATACTCAAGTGGAACTGGCACTGAAATTAGGCTATTTACAATATGATATTTACAGAAATATCGATGAGAATTTGATTAGTATAGACAAAATGTTAACGGGTTTAATTAAATCTATGAAACAATGATCTCTTTACCCCTAACTTCTTACTCTTCACTCTTATCAGATTGCGTGAAAACTTAAAGATAACTCTTTAATATTTTATGACATTAAGGGTTCGTGAACCTTAAACATTATCAGGAGAAATACCATGAATCGAATCGGTACAGTTTTTATGATTACGGTACTCATCATGGCAGTTGTTCTGCAGATCTCTACCTTGCAGAGGAGTGCTCAAGCTGCTCAACCCGTGCTCTCCCTCAATTCCACAACCATAAAGGCGGGTGATACCGGTTCGTTGGAACTCAGCATCTCGGGTGATGATGCAGGAACGTACGCCGGCGTGAATGCAAGGATCCTTTTACCTGCTGGTGTAAGTGTTACCGAAGTTTCAGGAGGTGGAGGGTTACCATCCGAGAACTTTACGGTTGATCACGCGACGTCATCCACAAATGGTACCAATGAGGTTACGGTCATAGCATATTCGAGGAGCAGTACCTTTAAAGGAGATAGAAGAGTGCTCCTATCGGTGAATCTACAAGTTGCCGCAAATGTCGCGCAGGGGACCTATGATGCAAAATTTGCAGCCTCCAACAGCAATCTCCTGATTAATTCCAGACATGCACTTTCTAATAGTGATGGATCGACTTCTGTTGCACACTCAATACAGAGTGGTTCATTAATTGTTAGTTCAAGCGGAGGTATCGACACCGACGGTGACGGTATTCCCGACTCTATTGATCCGGACGATGACAATGATGGTATGGATGACAAATTTGAGGAAAAATTTGGTCTTAATCCATTAGTTGATGATAGTGGCGGAGATCTTGATGGAGACGGAATCTCAAACCTTGATGAATACAAGCAAGGCAAGGATCCTACCGTTATGGATATTGTGCATGTTGATTTCAAGAATAGCGGTACGCAAGCGGGAACGATTAATGCGCCATATAATACGGTTGGCAAGGCCGTTAATGAAGTTGCGGCTGGAGGACAAATCATAATAAAGGCTGGTTCAACCGATGAGACGCCGGTAATTGGAAAAGAGGTAATAATCGATGCCTCAGGCGGTGAA
This sequence comes from Candidatus Scalinduaceae bacterium, assembly GCA_965222815.1. Lineage (GTDB taxonomy): Bacteria > Planctomycetota > Brocadiia > Brocadiales > Scalinduaceae > SCAELEC01. The sequence goes on along the minus strand of CBDCUS010000013.1, from coordinate 853,812 downwards.
GCGGTTATTGGAGAGTAATAAAATTAAGCTTAACAGGCATAATTATCTTAATGTAAGTTTGATAAGAAGGAGGAGAAAAAATGGAAAGAATGAAAAAGAAATTGAAACAAATCTTTGTTACAGCGGTTATATTGTTTTTCATTATCTATTTGGCTGCAGGTAATGTAGCTTTTGCTGACAGCACAACTGAAACAACTGGTGGAGGTGCTACCGGTGAACTCAACGATCAGGTGGCAGGTAACTTTGGTGTTAATACTGATACACCTGAAGTTGACGTACATATATATACTCAGGATCAGAAATCAGCATCTATTCGGCTTGAAGGTAACAGTAAGCGTGATGGTTCTTACAGAGAGTACACTACGATTACAAGAGATGGCAGTGCACTAAGATTTGTTGATGATGATCAAGGTGAAACTTTTACTGTTGAGGAAAGTGGAAAGATCGGAGTCAATACACCGTCTCCTGAAGTGGACGTACATATATATAATCGAAACAAGACTTCAACATCGATTCGGCTAGAAGGGAATAGTAAATCGGATGGTTCTTACCGCGAATTCTCTACTATTACGAGAGATGGAAGTGCATTGCACTTTATCGATGACGATACAGGTGCAATCGTTACCATGAAGGAAGGTGGAAATGTTGGTATTGGTACGACGAAGCCTGCATATAAGCTTGATGTTGACGGTACTACTCGAACAAAAGTAATCAGAATCACCGGTGGTTCTGATCTCTCTGAACAATTTGATATTGGGAAGCCTCACAATCTTAAGGAGTATATCAAAGATGAAGCATTTACAATAGAGCCTGGAATGGTTGCGTGTATTGACACGAAGAACCCCGGCAAGCTCTTAGTCAGCCATAAGGCATACGACCGTACCGTAGCTGGTATCATTAGTGGTGCAGGAGGTGTGAGGCCGGGTATGCTGATGGGGCAGACGGGTTCTACCGCTGATGGTGAATTTCCGGTTGCCTTAACGGGCCGTGTTTACTGCAGGGCAGATGCGATGGTTGAACCCATTCAACCCGGTGATCTTCTCACTACGTCTCAAACACCAGGGCATGTCATGAAGGTGAGTGATCATGATAAGGCCCAAGGTGCCATAATCGGGAAGGCGATGTCTTCGCTTGATAAAGGAAGAGGTCTCGTGTTAGTTCTCGTAAGCTTGCAATAATGGAAGAAAATTATGAATTACGATTGGAAAACTATCAGATAAACAATTTTTGATAGACAATTGAGGGATTATGGGTAATTTTATCAACTTCCTTTAGCTGACCCTTTCCGGAGTCAACCAGGGACAAATGCTAGCCTTTGGCAAAATTCTGCCCATTGGTTGGAATTGTCGGAATTTAGGCATTACGACTAACATAAAAGTTATTTAAATTACTTCTATGTTTGAGATGTGTTTAAAATGCTTATCAATGGTAAAGATTTGGTATTGATGCTTCTTTGCACAGCAGGCGATTATGATGTCTGAAAGAGGAATAGTCTTTCCATGAGATCGAAGTTCTCGGGCAAGGTTTCCTGATTCTATCCAGATCTCTCTTGTCATTTCGAGATACTCAATGGTATCGAAAATCTCGGTTATGATTTCACGTTCTCTATTTGTCTTAATGCCTTGGAGTAATTCTGCAATGATTATGCCGACACAAGCAACAAGGTTGTTTGAAATAAGGTCTCTTAAACGGTTTGATATTGATGATTTTGTGCGAAAGAATTCAACCCAGATACAGGTATCAGCAATCACTTTTAGATTATTTTTCTTTTTCATATTCCAATAGTTCCTCTTTCTCCAGTTGCTGCCAGTTGTTTTTTATGTCTAATTTACCCTGGTAGGAGAGAATTTTTTTAATTTGGTTTTTTTTTAAGTAATCTTTTATGGCAATAGTGATAGCTTTGGTTTTTGATTTTTCATGAGTAGTTTCAAGAAGTTTTTTAATCAATAGGTCATCAATATTCAATGTAGTTCTCATATTATTATTCCTCCTTCAGTGTTATGCCTTAATTGTATGATCTAATTGTATGAGATTGATATATGCTTGTCAACTGATTTAGAGTCAATTATTGTTCATGGGTATTGAATTGGGAGTTGGGGATTAGGTTTATTTTCGATTTTCGATTGAGTATTGTGAAATTCAGGAACTAAGTATTTGGACAGGGACTGGAAAATTGACAAAGAAAGGTACCCAAGAACCGTGAACTATGAACCTGTGAATATTTACAAGTATTGTAAAAACGAAGTCCCTCTAGAAGAACCGAATATTACGTTGAAACAGCACATTTATTCTGCTTTTTGTGTAATATATTCGATTGATCTCTCTCTTTCCGATGGAGTGTATGTTCATCGATGATTTCAACAAACTTCTCAGCACTTCTCTTCCACGTCAGGTGTTTGAGGTCATCTCCGGCCCGTAATCCGTATGATCTCAATGCCTCCCTGTGTTGATACGCCCATTCCAGACGTTCCACCGTCTCATCGAGATCCGGATCGTCCCACTCTGCAATCTTCCTTTCACTTCTCTTTATTGTAATGGGCTTCATCTTCTCTATCACAAGTGCGTTATTACGGTTGATGATGTCTTTGTGACCGCTGCTAGATGAGGCGATTACAGGTTTTCCACACGCCATGTATTCCATGAGGACAAGGTTTGTTCCCCCTTCACATCGGTTGGGAAAGAGGCCGATATCGGTGTTTTTATATATCTTTGCCATGAGGGCATTCGGTCGGGGGAGTATGGTGATGACTCTCCTTACGTCTATGCCGTTATCGGTGAGACTTTGGTTCATTCCGGTAATATAATCATTTGAGGTAAAGTTGAATGTAATGTAGGGAGAGGCTGACATTGTCTTCAAGCTTTCGCTCCACATATTAAACCATGAGTTCACGAGTATGACATCTTTGTGACGATCTTGCAGGACCTTGTATGCACGTATGACAATATCTTGACCCTTACGTATCTCAAACTTCCCGCCGGAAAATACCAAAAAGTTGTCTCGGTAGATCTCTTTTTCCGAATTAAAAGGGTTAAACAGTTGCTGGTCTATTCCCTGGATGACGGTTGTCACATTTTCCAGCCCGTGGTTTTTGAGAACGTTTTCGCACCACGTTGAACCCGTAATTATCAGGTCGAAGTTCTCCTTTCCATTTTGAATATACTCTGGACTCAGGATATTCTCTTCAAAGAAGGTATATCCCGCCTTGAAGGTACCTTGGATTTTCGGGCCCCATGGTAAAAGTGCCTGGTTACCTATGGCCTGGAGTATAGGGGAATTAATCTGTTTCGTAACACCGCTCATGATATCAACGGCCTCTCTTCTATCAACCAACCTGTTTTTAAGAAAGTGGTATTCGAACTCATCACCTATATCCTGTGAAGTAAAATCTTCTGTTACATATTTTACTTTCCGAATGTTAGATATCTCTCGTACCAGATATTTACCGCAAACACCCCAACCGAAATTGTTGCCTCTCGGCAGTATCAGATAGATCATATTTGTATTTTTCCCTATTTATACCCATCACAAATTGATTTTCGGTTTTCAGAACCTGATTTCATATGAACTTTAGATTTTTCCCAATCACAAAATCCTCAACTTAGCATTGCTAAGCCTCTGGTTTTGTTCAATCAAAAAACCAAAATTTCAAGCAAACTCTTGTCCTGAAATTCCAATTATCATTTTGCAATGGGTATATTGCTGAAAATAGTATCGTGCCATTTCGCCTTAAACCGCTCTCTTCCCTTTGTCAAGATATCAGACCTCGTCATCTCTCTCCCAAAGTAGTTTACGGAGAGATTGGTATCTTGAGAAGCGCCCCAGTTGTGTTTAAAATCCTCTACGGGTACGGCATAACAGGCGAGACCTGCTAGCGTGATTTGCAATCCCATATCCCACTCTTCAAAAAAGCAGGGACTAAACTGTACATCAAACATGAGACAATGTTTGAGAAACCTAGCATGATGGATAGCGAAGAGGAAACCTGAGACGGCGTGAACCCGAACCGGCTTTAAAAAAGTTCCTTTTCTGAAATATCTCTGGTCGCGAAGTGTACGAAAATCTATGTGAGCCCCTTGTGGTCCTACCATAACCGCCTTATCGAGGCTAAAGAGATAAGACTCCAACTGCTCAATTGCCGAATGCAATATGTGCACATCGGAATTGAGAAGAAACAAGGTTTTGCCTTCGGAGAGGTTAATGCCAACATTCCAAGAGCGGCTTACACCAGCGTTTAAGCTGTTGTAACAATATTTGTCTATGCGAGGATGTCTACGAAGTTCATTGTAGATCTTCTTATTATTAAATATACAGATCACCTCTCCATCGATATTTTCAAGGTCATTCAGGAGTGTCCTGATATTGTATGGACTGTGTGGAGAGTAATCCAGGATAGGTATGATAAAACTTCGTGGTAGTGTTGAACCTGTTTCTCTGTTTTCCATTATGATATAAATGAACAAATGTTAGGTTAGGTTACTCTTTTTTTGAGTGTACTGGTTCTCAAGGTTTTTGCATGACGAATGACCAGTATACATCCTGTCCGATTTTGAGATCAATTTTTATGCTGTTGCTATCTAAGAGATTAAATCCTGAGCGTTTTATCAATTCTGTCCACATACTTTTTCCTAATACACTATAATGGTTACGATTTTCCTGATGATTACTGACGGTATCTGGGGCGGGAACTTCAATATAGATGTATCCCTTGTGTTTTAGAACCCTTAAAAGTTCGAGTAAAGTAAGATAAGGAGAAAAACTATGTTCCAGACAGTGTCTGCACCAAATGAAATCAAACTCTTCATCATGAAATTCTAAAAAAGTTTGATCCATTTGATGGACCTCAAATCCTTTTTCCCTGCAGGCTAAAAAATCTTCTCTGTTAGTGGTGATTCCAACAGGTGCAAACCCTTTTTCTTGAAAGAGCTCTAGTGCAACACCATGGCCGCATCCAACATCCAATATTCTACTCTTGACAGGTAACGGGTAGTTCAAGAGTAGTGATTCGACCATTTTTTCAGTTATAGCGGCATGAATATCACTCGTTGGTTCAGGATACGTCTCCTCACCGATTCGTTTTATAAAATTTTCAAAATGTTTGATCTTCCGCTGACTCATATTCATTAATTTTTCAGGGAAATAACCTTATTCCACTTTGTCACAAACCTCTGCCTGTTTCTATTCATGATGTCCGTACCCGTCATCTCTCTTCCAAAATAGTTTACGGAAAGACTCTTATATTGAGAAGCGCCCCAATGATGTTCGAAACCATCTACCGGTACAGCATAACAGGCAAGTTCAGCACGCATAACCTGTAACCCCATATCCCACTCTTCGAAAAAACAGGGACTGAATTGCACATCAAACAGCAGATGGTTAATGAGAAACCTTTCACGATGTATAGCAAAAAAGAAACCTGAGACGTCATGCGTCTGGACAGGTTCGTGGAAAGTCCCTTTTTCGAAATATTTGATGATACCCAGCTTTCTAAAGTCAATGTGCGTTCCTTGTGGTCCAACGATAACAGCCTTGTCAAGAGTGAAGAGATACGATTCTAGCTGCTCAACGGCTTGGGGCTGTATATGTACGTCTGCGTTCAGAATGAATAGCGCTTTTCCTTCAGAGAGGTTAATGCCTATATTCCATGACCTACTCACACCGGCATTGAGGTTATTATAGCAATATTTGTCAATGCGAGGATGGGTGTGGAGCTCTTCGTAGACGCTTTTGCTATTAAAAATACAGATCACCTCACCCGGTACATGTTCAAGATCACCCAGGAGTGTCTTGATATTGTAAGGACTGTGTGGTGACAGGTCCAAGACTGGTATGATAAAACTGCGTGATATTTCTGATTGAGCTGGATCATTTATCATGATTTATCTAAGTTATTTCCATATTGTAATACTAGTCCTATGAGAATGTACGAGAATCAAAGTCGCAAATCAAATACCATCCTCATTCTTAACTGTTTTCGTGATTCGTTGGTATCTCAGGAGTATATTAACAGGTATGTGAAACAATTTTTGTTGTTGCCTTTTTCAACTAATCGTAGTCTTTTTAGACGGCAAATGGTAAAGCATTTCACAAATATCCTCTTAATTTGTTTGTTCAAACAGTCTGGGAAGTGGAGCACCTCTTTTCAATGAAGAAAAATTAATTGACAGGGGTTTGATAAAAAACTAAATTACTACCTGGTGGTAGCACGAAAACCTCCCAACTGCTGCGTTGCTGTTATCATTTCATAATCCGCAAGTTTTTTTAGTACGTTACGGTTATGAAATTATTGAGCGCCGTGTTCCAGACAGTTTTGGTTCAAGCACTACCTAAAATAACAGAGTAGAGGTTATGAAAGTGGACATTTTTTTTGTGAGAGGAATGATATGAATATTCTGGTAACCGTAGATTTCTCCAGGGCCTCTATTGGGATTTTGGAAAAGGCAAGAACTCTTGCGATAGCCCTGTCCGCAAAAGTGTGGTTACTCCATGTGGTTGAACAAGATCCAGATTTTTTGGATGATGAGTTTGGTTCGCAATCTGAACGCGATCACCTCTCCCAGGAGTTTCCTCAAGAGTATAAGGCATTACAACAGGAGGTGGATAAATTTCAGAATTCTGAAATAGAGACCACACCCCTTCTCGTGCAAGGCCCTACGGTAGACATTATACTCCAAAAATCGAAGATACTGGACATTGATATCATCATCTTAGGTTCTCATGGGCATGGAGGTGTCCACCATCTGATATTTGGTAGCGTAAGTGAAGGGGTGCTGAGGAGCGCATCTTGCCTCGTTCTTGTCATACCGACGCATGGTCGTGCATAAACATTTCAACATAACACTCTAACAAACAAATTATACCTCACATAATAGAATTATCCATTCCCGATTCCCCTGAAAGTGTAACAAGATGATTACGATTTTGGCATGTTATTAGCGATTAAGTGAGTAAACAGGTAACTGTTTTTGCTAGGATTTCGGACTCCGGAATTGTATCACAAAAAAGTATCAAGGGCCTCAAGCTTAAAGTGCTTGAAAGTTTTGGAAAAAGTAAACCAGCTATCCAAGGGGAATCGAATGATACGCATTGGTATTATTGGTTGTGGATATTGGGGCATAAACTATGTTCGCGTATTTAGTGAATTGCCTGGTGTTACGGTAGTACGTGTGTGCGATACAAATGAAGAGAGGCTCGTAATGATGCACCGAAAATTCCCTAATATATTCCCAACCCAATTTTTGGAAGAACTCTTGGCAGATGAAGAGGTTGACGCAGTTGTTGTCTCAACCGAGGCAACGACACATTACGGCATTACCAGGGCATGTCTCTTACATGATAAACATGTTCTGGTAGAGAAACCACTCACTACCTCTTTTGAGGAGGGTAAGGAGCTAGTTCAGATTGCAGACGTGCAAAAGAGAAAGCTGATGGTTGGACACACATTTCTTTACAATCCAGCCATTCTTAAGATAAAGGAGTACCTCTCTCATGAAGATGTGGGATCAATTTACTATCTCCATGCAACTCGAACACATCTTGGATTAATACGCAGTGATGTTAACGCTATCTGGGATTTAGCACCGCATGATATATCAATTTTCTCATATCTTCTTGATGAGCAACCTCTCTGGGTCAGTGCAGTAGGGGGGAATTACTTAAATGGACGTCCTGATGTTGGATTTATAACGCTTGGGTATCCACAAAATATTCTTGGTAATATTCACGTGAGCTGGATAAATTCTAATAAGGTACGAGAACTCTCGGTCGTTGGCAGTAAAAAACGGATTCTCTTTGATGATCTCAACAGCATGGAGCGCGTTCGTGTCTTTGAAAAGGGGGCGGCAATAACCGGTGAGGCAGACACATTCGGTGAATTTCAACTGCAATTGCGTGACGGCGACATAATAAGTCCTCGTATCGATTCATATGAACCACTTAAGAATCAATGTAGCCACTTTATCTCTTGCGTCTCAAATGGTCACGTTCCTCTTACCGATGGGCAGAATGGACTTGACGTTATACGGGTGATGGATGCTGTAAATCTCTCCTTGGAGAAATGCGGAGCACCGGTAGCAGTCCTAGGAGGTGGAAGAGCAGATGCGCTCCTCAGACAGAAAGTTCCAGAGGAGATCCTCAATTGAAGGTAACTCTGATTTCACCACCCAGCCCTTTTCTGATTGATCAAAAGGCTTTCCCTCCACTCGGAGTTCTCTATCTGGCAGGATTCCTTGAGGAGAGAGGAGTTACGGTAGATATTGCTGATTTAGCTGATAGGGAATCGGGACTTGTAACTGCCCTTGAGCCATATAGTGATGCAGAGATCTATGGAATAACATCAACATCACCGCAGTATCCTCAGGCACGGGAAATATTGAAGATTTTACGTAAACTCAATCCAGCTGCTCGCATAGCTATTGGAGGTGCCTTTCCCTCGTCACTACCGGATAAGTGTATTCAAGATGGATTCGATTTTGTGATACAGGGAGAGGGGGAAGAGGCACTATTTCAGCTTATTACGAATCAGGAGAGAAGAGAAAAACTCGGTATCCTTCACGCCTCTTATATTCGAGATATGGATACCATACCATTTCCTGCCAGGCATCTGATTGATATACTCTCCTTTGGGTATGAAATTGAAGATGGTTTGGGTACCACTCTGATTACGAGCAGAGGGTGTCCCTTCACCTGTTCTTTCTGTTCAAAGGAGGTGTGGCAGTGTGGTACACGTTTTCATAGTACCTCTTATGTGATCTCTGAACTTGAACATCTTATCGGTAACTACGGTTTCAGACATTTTCTGTTTCTTGATGACACTATTACTCTACGCAGAGATAGGTTGTTGGAGATGTGTTGCCGTATACAATCTCTTGACATTAAGTGGAGGTGTTACGCAAGGACTACAACAACAGAGGAGATGCTCCTGGCTATGAGGGAAGCAGGATGCGTTGAAATTGGTGTCGGAGTTGAGAGTGGGTCACAGAGGATCCTGGACACGGTCAATAAAAAAGAGACGGTAGAAGAGAACGAAAGGTTTGTTCGTTTATGTCAAGAGGTTGGTATTACTGCCAACGTCTTTCTCATGATTGGTCTTCCAGGAGAAACGTATGAAACCGTTGAGGAGACACGTATCTGGATGGAGCGCGTACGACCTCAAAAGTTTGGATTTAACATTTTTATGCCTTATCCCGGAACACCTGTGTATAAACATCCTGATAAGTATGATATTGAGATCTATGATGTACCTGAAGATAAAAGTTGGATAAAGGGACGTCAGGGTGAGTATGAATCCTTTGTTGCCACAAGTGAATTAAGCCGTGATGAAATTACGCGCCTCTTCGGAGAACTCTTCACTCATTACACGGAAATTACTCAATGGCAGCCAGGAGTGGGAAAATGGTAGGGCGCATCATAAGGCGTGTTCTCGGTCAAAAAGATTAAAAAAGAGAGAAGGTTGTGGTAAAAAATAACAATAATAGTAGAGAAATGGGAGGTAGATTTCTATGTACAATCTTACCGAAAAAAGGGAATATGTAAGAATAGAGCTCGAAAATAGAAATTATAAGGAGATTGAAACCCCCTGTATAGCAAAGTTTCATACCAAACAATGCGCAGACAACGAAAACTATGCTCCAGATTGGGACATAGTTTCGGTCAAGAATCTGAGCGCTGGAGGTATGGTTTTTGTCTATGACAAAGATTTGGGAATTGATTCGATTATCAATATTAGTTTTGAAATTTCTCAATCCATTCCCACCATAAGTTGCGTGGGGAAAGTTCTTCGAATTGAAGAGCGTAGGCATCTTTCCGGCTATTGTATTGCAATACAGTTTACGGAGATGAGTGCAAAAATCAAAGAAGAGATAAATGGAACTATTGAAGAAATATTAAGAAAGAAGACAAAAAAAAAGAGTTTCTCTTTTAATAGAATTGTGAAAATGGTTAGTTTTATGAAAAGAGGTGAAGTTGCCTTGAAACCATTGCAAGACAACTCTCCGATTCTAGACAAGGAGAATATGACAGGGACAACAGCTTGTTGTAGTTGTAATACAATCATTTCTCAAGATGATTTAGGAACAGGTTCTGCGAGAGAAAAGTATGGACAGCTGTACTGTCGAGAGTGTTCTACCATTCTCCTTAAAAAGGAAGAGCGTGAAAATAGCATAGTACGTATGGATATGTACGACGCGGACCAAGATACGGTAGCGGAGAGAAGTATTAATACAGATAGTGACACTCTGGATGAGACCGTTCGTGATGAGTGCACTGAAATGGTAAGCAACCGTATTGAAAGAGTAGAAAATCGAGTTGAGGAGGTATACGATGAGCCAGAGCTGTTTTCAGAAAATGAAAAGTTGCGCAGGGTAACCTTCAGACTCCCAAAGTTTGCGGCCCCATTGGCAAATAGTGTACATATTGTTGGTGATTTTAATGATTGGAACGCTCACTGTAATCCTATGAAAAAAGAGAGGAATGGAGATCATACTCTCTCACTTGAACTAGAACCTGGCAACAGCTATAAGTTTGGTTACTTAATTGATTCTGTATTGGTAGGGTTGTCAAGCTGTTCCATTAAAATGGGTGACAATGTAGAAGAGAACGGTGCAATTTGTTTGCAATAATCTCTTCGTTTTGGCCTCTTCACAATATGTCTCCTCTTTTCGCTAAATTGGTATCCAAAGAGGTGTTGTATGCATAACGGTCTCAGGAAGAAAAGAGTGGTAGTGTGTGGGGAGAAATGGGTAGCTGAGCAGTGTCTTCACTTTTTGTATAGGAGGAGCGATACAGAGATTTGTGCTATAGTTGCTGCACCGGAAGATTGGCAAGCCAACTTAATTTCATTTGGTACCGAGAGACGTCTCAAGACCTTTGTGGGTAATATAAACGATTATGTTGATGAGCTTGCTGCCCTCAAACCCGATTTTATTTTTTCACTCCAGTATCGCCCATTACTGAAGCGAGCGATTTTAAATATTCCCATTCAGGGGTGTGTAAACTTACATTTTGGTCTCCTTCCTCGCTATGGTGGATGTTATCCGGTTGCCTGGGCAATCCTCAACGGAGAGAAACAGGCGGGTGTGACCTTGCACTCCATGGTGGAAGAGTTTGATGAGGGGGAAATCATTGCGCAGTCAACCGTATCCATAGACGACAATCCTACAGCACGTGAACTCTTTGATTCTCTGAGTGAGTCAGCCGTTAAGCTCTTCATTGACACCTATCCGTCACTGCTGGAAGGTACAGCAGGGTCTCATCCACAAGATTTAACCAAAAAGCTGTATTATACCAAAGATAGCATAGATTTTGCACGCGATCATTTTATCGATTGGCGTAAGCCGGGAAGCGAGATATATCGGAGGATATGCGCCTTCACTTTTGAACCTTTCCAACTACCGATTACTTCATTCCAGATGGCGAACGGTCAGCAGTTGCAGGCTTCGATAGGCCATTCACGTATGTCCGGTAGAGCAGTATCGGGAGAGGGTGGAAAAATTGGTAGCATAAAAGAGGTTACCGATTCAGGTACAGTGGTTGCCGTAGCGGCTGATGGAGATTTGATAGAGATAGGTTTACTGGATAATCGAATACCACGAGATTATATTAACTCCTTAGGGGTATCAGCGGAGGATATTGTATTTAAATAGTGGTTGAATGAAAACTACCCATCTACTATCTACTGCTTTGCCGAATTCATTTCGTAATCCTCACGTACTGTAGTACGCTCCGGTTAAGCAATTATTACACGCCTTATATCTTGGTAGTCATCGTTCAACCAGAGGGGTTCCTTTCAAGTACGAAAAAAATGTCATATAAGCGTTGAGTGGCTTCCATCTGGAGAAGATAGATTATTTAATAGCGGACAGTATTTCCAGGATATCTCTTGCCCTGTGGTGGTAGGTGTGTTCTTTCAGGACCTTTTTTCTCCCCTCTTCAGCAATCTTCTCCCTCTCGTCTCCATGTTTTAAATAATGGAATGCAAGCTCAAAGAGCTCCTCTTCATTCCGGTAAATTACGAGCTCTCTTTTCTCCTGGAACAGCTCGGTAAGGCCACTCTCTCTGCTTTCATCGGTGAGAAGCATGCTTCCTGAGGCCAGGACCTCAAAGACCCTCATATTGAGGCCATCCATTATTGATTTGTTGAACACTATCTTTGAGTGGGAAAATACCTCTGCCATCCTCTCTAAAAAACACCTCTCGTAGTGGACATGAAATCTATGCTTGAGTTCATTCAGAAGGTATACCCTTTCCGGATTAAAATTGGCATTCAGACTACCGACAAAACCGATATCATACAATTTTTCTCCTCCCTTCTTCCCGTGAATTTCTGGGTCACAGGCGGGAGGTATCCAGAATACATGTTCAAACCCCTCTTCCTTAAATTTCTCTACCGCTGGTTTGTGACCCGTAAATACAATGTCAAAGCTCTTCACAAAGTCGAGGTGTCGCTCAAAATTTATGTGAGAATCGATCATGTAGCACGCCTTGGTACAGTTTACCGTACTGATATTTGTCAAGGGGAAGAAGAAACCGGTATCGATAAAGAGAAGAACATCCGGTATCCACCCGGATGGTAAGAGTTGTAATGCATGCATTAATCCATCTGTCAAAGGGATCTGATGATCTTGAACCCTATCGGCAATAGCCATTAAGTCCCACTTTTTCAATGTCTCTTGGCTAATAGTTGGGCCGTAAGTGATAACATCACACATCTCTCGCATCGCTTTTTCAAGATAAAACGCCGTTGTTTGGGGATTTGATGCATAGGTGAGGAAAATCTTCATTGGCCGCACTCCTAGAAAGGTAGAATGCTTTTAAACAGAAAGTTTGGAGAAGATACCTTATGGATATGGTAATTTTACTAGCCATCGTAAGAGATTGCTATCAAATTATTGAGAGAGATTGAACAAATACTATCCACTAGGGATGGATAGAAAAAGATTCAATTGGGTAATTGTGTGTTGCTTTCTGTAGGTAATTTCTTCCTGATGTAATAAATATTATACAAGAAATAAAAAAACAGAAGATCGTGAAAAATGTAGGTAGTTCCTGTGTACTGCTTAAGTACTTTGTATTTAGATATTTACAAGGGTAGTCGTTTAATATGTTCACGCTTCAAGAAAATATGTTATTTTTGGTATGCATTTAGCGCAAAAACTCAATACTAAAGTAATCTTTGCGAGATTGACTGTCAATTCATTGAACATACTAGGAATATTCTCGGATACGCGATAGCTAAAAAGCAGAGAAACGTTGTTGGTTATTTCGAGGGAAATCACCTATGAAAAAATATATATTTATAGAGAGAGTAAAAAAGGGTTCATTTTTTGGTTTTGGTATCATGTATTTAATGATCTTTACCCTATACCCGATCTCACCACTCTATAGCATTGGGATGAATGAGGTTCATAAGGAATCTCGTGAGATACCCGAAAAATATCGATCGGCAATAACCAGAATTAAGACCCAGCACATCGAGCCTGGAAGTGTCATATCAGAACACATAAATGTAAAAGAAAATGGGCAAACAACGGTTAAGATGCTGGAAATCCCTGAACATCAACTAGCTGATCTAATTGAGAAGTGGGAAAAACTGGGAAAAAAGATCGATGAGAATACGATACATCTTGATGAGTTTATTCTCTACTTACTCAACAATGCAAATGTCAGGTCATTTAGCTATATGGCCAAGGTTCCTCGCTTCTTCTTCCTTGTGAAAAAAGAGTTGCCTGTTCCGGTTTTGTATGGTGGAGAGATAAAGAAATTTTGTAAAACTCTCTCATTTCCCGGATGGTTTAGGGTTGCGGGTGCCTTGGATGCACAAGGTAACTATACAGAGGGTTTTGAACATCTCGATGCGGAAAAAGAGGATCTCATTGGTCTCTTTACCTATGTCTTGTCAAACACAGGCAAAGGGTCGTATACAATCGTTGAACTCTTTACGGATGAGAGGGGGGAGAGAAAAGGGTTGTTTAAATTTTTCAAGAGATATGAAGAGTCAATGCCAACATTTGTGCAGTCGATTGATGCAATGGCGGCATTTGGATTGATTTATATGAATCTTGTACAGGATAATCCAGCTGATATTGGAGTAAAGGAAGACCTTACAAAACCAATTGTTGAAAGATTAATTACCAAAGCGGATCTATCACAAAATGCAGTGGTATTGCTGGAAGAGAAGGAGAAAAAGCCCTTCTATCCTGATAGTTAACATACAGAGAAACAGCTGAAACAAACCACATCAGAACGATGAAAAGTCAAAATACACTCATGATAATGGCTTCCGGACAAAATCCGGAATAAAATTGAGCGAGTAAAGTCCTCGGCGCCTTTTGTCCGGGGATAAATGCAAGCAAGATTTGGTTTCCAGTAAAACCGAAAGCCAAATCGGTTTTAGTATATAACCACACTATCATCAAATCTCTAGAGATCAAAGTACAATCAAGTACACACAAAAACTCTCTCATGCGGCAAAAAATCCCAAAAACCTATTTTGATCCTACTCGACCACACATACGGAAGATTATTAACCCTGTTGCAAAAAAAATACTGAACGTAGGATGTGGTGCAGGTGTACTTGGACATTTGATAAAACAGAAACAGGGAGCGGAAGTCTGGGGTATAGAATCTAATAGATTACTGGTGGATTATGCGAGATCAAAGATAGATAAGGTCATCTGTTGTAGCTATGAAGATTCTATCTCCTCACTACCAGACAATTTTTTTGACACCATAGTATTTGAGAACTTGGAGCAAGCGGTCCACCCTCACACCCTCTTGATTTCAATGAAATGTAAACTCACTTCAGGGGGAGAGATCATTGCCTCGATAACCAACGTTCGACAATGGTCTATTATTCGAGATTTAGTCCAAGGCTGCTGGAATTATGACTATTATGGTACGATGGACAGAAAAAATCTGAGATTTTTTACGAGAAACAGCATCATTGCTCTTTTCCAAAATGCCGGTTACTATTTAGTGAACATTAAAGGAGAAGATGTGGCAGAAAACCGGATACCTGAAGATGTTTTACAGACACTATCGAGAACTGGCATAGATACCTCAACATTAGAAAGGGAGAGTGGCCTGTTTCAGTTTTTTGTAAAGGGAATCATCCCCCTGAGAGAGAAGAGTGCTTTACATAGGAGGGCTGAAAGCTTATTAGAAAAGGGCCAACATATGATTGCAGAAGATATCTATCTCTCCCATTATGCGGAAGCACCCTATTCGATTGAAACATTGTATGGATTGGCACTCTGCAGTTTGAAGAGAAACAGTAGAGACTCCGCATTACAATATCTCAAGAAGGTGATTGAGATTGAACCCGGTCATTCCGGTGTTTATAACCAGATTGGTATTATCTGTCGGGAACGGAGAGACCTAGAGACAGCACGATCTCTGTTCTTTGAAGCCATAATGAAATCTCCCCATTTTGTTGAAGCAAAACGCAATTATGGAGAGGTATTGGTTGAGCTTGGCCACTTCAAGGAAGGGGTTCTTGTTTTTAAGAACATCCTTAGGACAGCACCCGATGATGTGAAAACACTCTTCTCTCTTGCACAGGTATATAAGCAAATGGGAGATATATCGAATGCAATCTGTTTTTCTAAAAAAGTCCTGGATCTAGACACAAATTTTGAAGAGGCAGCAAGGTTATTTCAAACACTGAAAGGAGAAACCAGAGACGTATCTCTTACTCCTGATAGGTTGATACATCATATAGAAGCAGCTGGTCCATGTCCATCTGCGGGTAGAGGAAAGTCATCAGGGATCGGAAGGTTTTTACTGAATAGTATACCCAAGGGAGGTTCTAATCTCTTAAGCAAAATCGTAGATATGTTTCCGGGGATCGATTTTTCAAAGATCGTCATTGCAAAGCCTGATTATATCGATGAGTTGCCAATGGGAGATCTTGGGGTATTGGGTGTTGGGAGAGATGGATACCTGGGTAATTTACCGAAATGGGATTCTCCAACAAAGGTTCCCGTTGGTGTTGATTGGCCCATCATGGAAGATCTCGACAAGATATTCTTTATCCTCAGTGAATTAAGAGATGGTGCCTTTGCTACGGGACACATTCCCTATTCTGAAGAGTTGGCCAGGTTGGTTTTGACAATGGAAATAAAGACTTTTTTAGTCCTGAGAGATCCTCGGGACGTTGTTGTTTCTCACGCTTTATTTGTATCGGAAAATCCCTATAACACCTGTTATGAACTTTACCGAAATCTCTCTACCGAGGAACGAATCATGACTTCCATAGTAGGCATTGAGGAAAGTGAAGATTGTGGGATAAAGCTCCTTAGTATTAAGGAGCGCATTGAGTCTCTATTACCCTGGACATCCAACAGTGACAACTGCACCCTCTTCTTTGAGAGGCTTGTGGGCCCAAAGGGGAGAGGTTCACACACTCTCCAGCTCAAGGAGTTGAATAAGATTGCGGTGCATCTCGGTTTCAATTGCTCTCATCAGGAACTTGAAGATCTTGCAAACAAGGTATTTGGTGGCACTGAAACTTTCCGTACCGGTATTGCCGGAGGATGGAAAACCTATATGTCGGACGAACATAAAGAGGTGTGCAAGGAGTTGATAGGTGAGATCTTGATAGATTTGGGATACGAAAAAGATTATGGTTGGTAACCAGTTTTTGTTCAACCACTGGTTTTCGTGGGTGCATTCCCGTTTCCGTTCAAGCACTAACTATTAAAATGAATATCTTGTTTCTAACAAATCCTGGTCCCAATTATGTTCCTGATTTTCTGCTTCACGGTTTAAGGAAATTATTAGGAGAAAAAGTTGTAGATTATCCAAAAAAGGAGTGTTTATATAGTGGATTACCGGATGGAAAACATCCAGAGATCTATTACGAACCATTTTGGTTTCCAGCAGATAATGATGAGATAGACAGGGGAGATATTGAAACCAGACTGAAAAACGGATACTTTGATTACATCATAAGTGACATACGCGCCCTCTCAATCTTAAATTGCATACTTAAAAAATTACCCACTATACGTTTCAAGGTTGTAATAATTGATGGAGAAGATTTTCCCGTGAAACTAAATCCAGGTAATTTTCTGATTTGCCGCAGGGAAACTGACGGCACCGATTATAGTATTCCGTTACCAATGGCACTACCGGAGGAGATATTAGATCGTATTGTTTCGTATGATGATAACCCCAAATCGTATTCTATTGGGTTTCTTGGATCGGTGGGGAAAGAGTCAGAGAGTAGGCATATATTGATAGAGAAGATAGCATTCTCTTATAAGGATACACTTCTTCAGGCAACGCCTATTTCTGAGGGAGAAGACAGACATCCTGATGAGAGGATGGGGATTGATTCCTATTACGATAATCTTCAAAGATGCAGTATTGTACTTACCTTACGCGGGGCAGGGTATGATACATTTCGATTTTGGGAAAACGCTGCATGTAATGCACTTCACCTTTCAGAGGAAATGCCGCTGTTTGTCCCAAACGATTTTACTGACAAACAGAACATTATGAGATTCTCAGATATTGATGAATTGAGGAGAATCATAGACAACTGTTTGGCAAATAGAGAAGAGGCAGATCAAATGGTCCAAAATAGTCGTCAACATTTAATTGATTATCACCTGACTACAAAGAGAGCTACCTATTTTCTGGACAGAATAAACCGGGCTTTTTGCTTGTGTTTAGTATGTTTTTATGGGTTTCTTGCTTAACAAAGAGTGAATAATGCAAAACATATTTAACATTACCTTTGACTTTGGGAGTGATGAAGATCTTGTCTCTTTGAAAAAGCAGCTATCCTTATTTCCAAGGGATTACCTCCTGATGTATAAATTAGCCAATTGTCTGGGCACTGCGAAAAGATATCAAGAGGCAGAAGGTATGTTCTCGCAAGTTGCTCAGCAATACCAAGACGATAATATCAAGTTTAGTGCAAGGCTTCGTGCAGGCATTTCGTCCCTGCTTGATAAAAAATATGTTAAGGCGCTGGAATATTTTCAGCAAGCCGCTATTATCGATAAACATAATCATGAAGTGCTTATTTTTATTGGTATCTGTTATTTTCAATTGGGTATTAAATGGCGTGCAAATATCCATTGGTGGGCATCAATGAAGATAAAGGAGACTCCTACTAACAGAAAACTTGTTAATGGTTTTATGAATAGTGATGATATTCACCCTGAAAGATGTGTACTCTATCCTCTCTGCAAGGGAAAAGGTATCGATGTGGGATGTGGGCATAGAAAAACCCATCCGAATGCTATTGGTGTAGATTTAACACCTAAAGGCGTAGTGGGAAGTGTTGGTAACGTAGCGGGCAATATTTCACAGGCGGATATACAGGCTTCAGGTGATCAACTGGATATGTTTGAGGATGGAGAAGTGGATTACCTCGTTCAGCGACATAATTTGGAGCATTACCAGGATGTAATCAAAACGTTACAAGAGTGGAAGAGAGTTGTGAGACCGGGGGGAATTCTTGGAATGGTGGTCCCGGATGATGAATGCTGTAATACGATACAACTTGATCCAACGCATCTCCACGTCTTTACGAGATCCAGTTTCAAGAGATTGATTGAAATGATAGGGGGATTGCATATTCTATATATGGATGTGTTATTAAAAAACTGGTCTTTTGTTTGTGTACTGCAAAAGGTAGATGGATTTTTGGAGGGAGAGTTTCCGCCAAAATATGATTATCAGAATCTCATGTTGGAATACGAAATAGGTGCGTCTTTAGAACAGGCAAAAGTATATGAAAAAAAGGGTTATGGTGATTTGGCGAAAGAATGTTATGCTTATGCTGAAATAGCAGGAGAGTTGCCTTTTCTGGTTGGTTAAACCTTTGATAGAAACCGATATTTTCAGGTGAATCCTGAACCTTGAACCGTTAATAAATATTTATCCCTTGTTTGGTTCAGACTCGGCCTTGTTGGGAACAAACTTTTGGGCAACAATGAGATATTGAAAAGAGGAAAAGGTAAATGCTTCTCTCTGGGTCATATTCTTTATTTTAAATTTCTCAAAATCAAAATTTTTTGGCCAGGTTTCACTTTGCAGTTCTGGGTCCATTACGCCCTTACACTGAGTCAATTTATATCCCGTCCCTGCGAGCATCTTTATTATCTCTTGTAGTGTAAAGAATCGGATATGTGTTGCGTCCAAGAGACCATTTTCGGTATATGTCCAGTGTCCATTCAACAGGTTGATGATGTTGTTAATGTTTTGTACGTTTGGTATGCTGAGAATAATAGCTCCCGTTGGTTTCAGATAGTCATGCAGGAGAGAGAGTGTTTTCCAGGGATCATAAAGGTGCTCAAGGACATCACCACATATAATTAGATCAAAATAGCTCTTGTTCAGTCCAAAGGTGTGTAGTTGCACTTTTTCTATGTTAGCGGTAATAACCCTGTCCAAACGACTCCGGGCAATCTCTACTATCTTCTCTTCGGTTTCTAATCCTGTGTATTCTATTCCCTGAAACTTCTGCTTCAATGCAGCTCCTGTTGCACCAGCCCCACAACCAATTTCTAAAATCCGCTGAGGGGGAACCGTAATAAACTGCATAAGATCTCTTCGTGGTTCATCACTATATTTGGAACGATAGTCTATATCTAATGGCGAAGTATATTCTCTCATCTCTTCAATTTTGCTTTTAAGCATTGATCGACTCCTGATCAAAAAATGGAGGGGCAGCTTCCTCAATATCCTTGTAATTCAGGCCGTTTGGCAGAGATCCCAACAATGAAACGTAATGGCGAAGAATTATACAGGTGTGGCCAAAATGTGAACAGAGGGAACTCGTTTTATACTATTTTCTTTACTTGTATACAAATTATAGGCCAAAATTTATTTTGGCATGTTTTTAGCGCAATTGATAATTAATTTTGATGAATAAAACGATACCCAACCACGGTTTTTCATGGAAAATGTTGACAACTTATTGCAAAGAGCGTTAAATCAACATGAGGCAGGAAATCTTCCTGCTGCGGAATCATTATACCACGAGTTGCTCGATATGCAGTCTGGACAGATTGAAGCAATGTATCTCCTGGGGATTCTCTACCTCCAACAGGGAAATCTCGACTTGGCCTTGGAATATATGTATAAGACATTGCTTTTAAATCCGGATCATGCAACAGCGCATGGTTATCTCGGCACCATTCTGAAGAAACAGGGTGAATACAAAAAGTCTCTAGAGAGTTATAAGAGGGCAATAATGCTCAATCCCTCCTATGTACAAGCACACGGCAATCTCGCCTCACTCTATTACGTCCTGGGGAGAAAAGAGAGAGCTATAGAGAGTTATAGGGAAGCGATATCTCTAAAACCGGACTATTTCGAAGCGTACGTCAACCTTGGGGTGATTCTCCAAGAACTGAGGAGGTATAACGAGGCTGTTAAGTGTTACAGAAAAGCGCTGCAAATAAAACCACATAGACCAGAGATATACAACAACATGGCTGTAGTTATGAAAGAGAAGAGAGTGTTAGATAAGGCAGAGGAGTGGTGTCACCGGTCATTACAATTAAGACCTGATTATGCAGAAGCGCACGTGAATCTGGGATTGATACTTCAAGAACAGGGTAAACACGAAGGTGCAATTGAGAGTTATACGAAGGCGTTGCACATTGAACCCGATAATACGAAAGCCCTCACGAATCTTGGTTCTCTGTTTAAAGAGCGGCGGAGATTGGATGAGGCGATTGCATGTTGCAACCAAGCAATTTCATTAAGGCCGGACAACGCAGATGCGTATAACAATCTGGGGACGTGCTATCAAGAACAGGGAAGACTGGATGAGGCCGTTCCCTGTTATGAAGAGGCCATAGGGATCAATAGCCGACACGCTATGGCATACGGAAATCTCGGTATGGTTTTGAAAGATCTGGGGAGAAATGAAGAGGCGTTGGAGTGTTGCCAAAGAGCAATTACCCTTGAACCTGACAACGTCTGTTTACAGAATAACATGGGTGCATCGCTGCAAAGTGTAGGGAGGCTTGATGAGGCCATCATAAGCTATGAAAAGGCGATCACCCTTAAACCAGACTATGCTGAGGCGCATATGAACAGGGCTTTTGTACTCCTGTTGAGTGAAAGGTACGTAGAGGGGTGGGCTGAATATGAATGGAGACTTCAAACGAGGGAGTATGGTTTGAGAACGTTTCATCAACCTCAATGGGGTGGTTTATCACTTAAGGGAAGATCTATCCTGGTTCATGCTGAACAGGGATATGGTGATACGATACAGTTCGTCCGCTATCTCCCTTTGGTAAAGGAGATGGGTGGGTACACCGTTTTTGAGTGTAAAGAGGATCTTATGCATCTCTTAAAAAACTGTGTTGGTATCGATAAGATTGTCGAAAGGACTCCCAACAATGAAACAAGTGAACAGTTTGATTTTCAAGTGCCCCTTATGAGTTTGCCAGGCCTATTTGGTACTGAGGGAAATAACATACCATCAAATGTCCCCTACATCTCTTTAGATCCTGATCTTGTTACGCAGTGTCACGCAAGGTTGGTTCATGACCAAAATTTCAGAGTTGGTCTGGTCTGGGCCGGTAATCCTCACAACAGGAAGGATCGTATTCGGTCATTGTCCCTGGAAGACTATGCATGTTTAGCAGATGTAGCGGGTGTCTCTTTTTACTCTCTCCAAAAGGGAGCAGCATCAGAGCAAGCACATACTCCACCCAAAAGCATGAGACTCAACAACCTTGAACAGGACCTGTGTGATTTTTCTGATACGGGTGCAGTTATTGCCAATCTGGATCTCGTTATCTCTGTTGATACGGCTGTCGCTCATCTCGCGGGTGCTATCGGTAAACCGGTATGGTCCCTCTTGCAATACGATCCAGATTGGCGATGGTTGACCGGCCGAGACGACACTCCGTGGTATCCGACTATGCGATTGTTTCGACAGGCGAGACCAAATGATTGTACTTCGGTTATTGAAGAGGTGAAGGTGGCATTAATAGAAGAGACAACCAGGTGAAATCAATCTATTCCATAAACCTGTTTGCCGAGAAAAGAGAGGTATGAATACTCCTACAAAAAACTTGATTGAAACCGCGCATAAGTATCATGAGGAGGGAAATCTTGATACGGCAGCCGCTCTGTACAAGGGGATATTAGAAAAACAATCTGATGACATTAATGCACTCTTCCTCCTCGGCACACTTAATCTGCAGCGACGTGAGTTTGGGCTCGCCTGTGAGTTATTGAGAAAGGCTTTGATACTAAAACCGGACCATGCAATGGCCTATAATAATCTTGGTACCGCGCTACAAGAGTTGGGGCAACTGGAGAGGGCAGAGGAGTGTTATCACCGTGCGTGTCTCTTAAAACCGGATGACCCAAAATCTCATAGTAACATAGCCGGTATCTATCGAGAACAGGGGAAATATGATCAGGCCATCAGAAGTTATCGGCAGGCGATAAGAAACAGTCCCGATTGTGCAGAGTTGCATTGTAATCTTGGAGCGCTGTTTCAAAAAATGGGGAGGATCGGTGATGCAATTGGTTGCTATTGTAGTGCATTAGATCTCAAACCGGATTATGCCCTCGCCCATAGTAATCTTGGTATGGCTCTTCAAGAATCGGGGAGGTTAAACGAAGCAGTAAAGAGTTGTTTGAAGGCACGGCAGCTCATGCCTGAGAATGAGGTCCTACAGAACAACCTTGGAACTGTATTGAAAGGACTCGGAAGATATGATGAGGCCGTGGAGTGTTATCGTAAAGCTATAGCTTTGAAACCCGATTATGCAGAGGCCCATAATAATCTTGGTACGGTATTTCTCGAAGAGAAAAAGCTTCAAGAAGCGGTTGTTTGTTACCATATGGCGATTCAATGTAAACCCGATTACGCGATGGCCCATAGTAATCTTGGTACGGTATGGAGAGAACTTGGAAAACTTGAACGTGCGATCGAAAGCTGTAATCGAGCAATACAAGTCAATCCTAACTATGCAGAAGCACACAACAACCTCGGAACCTCTCTTCAAGAAGCTGGGCGAGTTAACGAGGCGTTAGCAAGTTTCAGACAGGCAACAACACTAAAACCAGATTACGCATTGGCACACATAAACAGTTCGCTTGCTCTCCTCTTGTTAGGCAATTTTAGAGATGGTTGGGAGGAGTATGAGTGGAGGTTTCAGATACGGAAACATACAACCAAGACTCTAAACAAACCTTTATGGGAAGGATTATCCCTCAGGGGAAAATCGATATTGATCCATGTAGAGCAGGGGTTTGGAGATACGATCCAGTTTGTACGTTACCTCTCCATGGTGAAGGAGCGGGGCGGCAGGATTATTTTAGAGTGTCAAAAAGAGCTTATACGCTTATTAAGTGGCTGTTCCGGAATCGACGAGTTTGTAGCATATGTACCTACTGGTAAACATTCGGTACCATTTGATGTTCACATCTCCCTCTTAAGCCTGCCAAGGATCTTTGACACTACTCTCGAAACGGTCCCTGCTGACATCCCCTACATTAAGGTTGATTCTGCTCTTTGTTTGAAATGGGGTATGCGGTTTCGTAAGAACAGTAACTTCAAAATTGGCATTGCGTGGTCTGGAAACCCAAAGAATGCAAATGATCGTAATCGCTCCTGCTCATTAACAGATTTTGCCACCTTGGGAGACATTCCAAACACAACATTTTATAGCCTCCAAAAGGGGACCGTCGCAGCGGGAGCTTCTCATCCACCAGTGGGTATGAATTTCGTGAATCTGGAACAAGAGCTCAGAGATTTTGTTGATACTGCAGCAGTGATTGCCAACCTCGATCTTGTTATATCAATAGATACTGTGGTGGTCCACTTAGCAGGGGCAATGGGTAAACCTGTGTGGAACCTGTTGCCCTTTGCACCCGCTTGGCGTTGGTTGCTAGACCGGGAAAGAAGTCCTTGGTATCCAACTATGCGATTATTTCGACAAACTCAGCCCCATGACTGGCGAGGAGTGTTTCGACAGGTGAAGGATAGATTATATAACCTCCAGTAACCACTGCTCTTTTTTTCGTTGGGGTCAGAGCTCCAGGTTGAAAGTGCGTACGTTTTTCTTGCTATTTTCCGCCAGCTACTGTTTCACCTAGTTGAGACCAATATTTTACCGGAATATCTGTTCCGATCTTTAAGGCACCTTCAGCAACAGCATACACAGGATCGTCTATTGCATGAATCTGAGCATCTCCATAATCGGACAGTGATTCCTTGATTATTGTATCATATCCTTTTATTTTGCTCATTCCGCCTGCCAGAATGATATTTTTCATTGCCTCTTCTTGGAATTCAGGATCAAAGCTAACGACCAGTTTTTTTATCTCCTCTATCATATTGGGAACAAATGCCGAGCAAGCGTTGATCATCTCTTCGGTAATATCAAGAGACTGCGGTTTACCATGCATTCTGAGTTCAACTACGATATTGCCGCCACCGCTTTCTATGGTACCATGTTTTTCTTTGAGTTTTTTGACAACATTTGGTGTCAGTTGGGCATCGGGGAATTTACGTTTCAGGGCATCAAACAAGATATTGTCTACGTAATTTCCCGCTTTTTCTAAGGAAACTTGGTTGTTCTCATCTGGAATTCTCCCTTTCATGGTACAAAAATTTATGGTACCGGCTCCCAGATCAATGATAATTGAATTATTCAGCCTCTCTTCCCTATAGGCGATTGAGAAAGGTTCACTAATGAGCGTTACCTGGTTCATGTGCTTCTTTGATAAATTCAATAAGATCTCTTTGCTTTGCAGAGAGGCCTTGGCCGGAACACCCACGATTCCACATATTTTCTTTTTTTCAGGTACCTCGGCTAGCGAAAGTATATGTTTGATAAGCTCTTCAGCGGCTTCAATGTCTCTATGGACGCCCTCTTTGATAACCCCGTTTGCCAATGGATAGCTAATCTCTAAAAATTCTCGAAATTCCAGTGCAGTGTCACCAATAGCAATAGAGTTTCCTAGCACCTTTAAACCGATAATATCCTGTGGCCATCCAACGATAGACTCTACTACGCCCTTTACCCCATTTTCAGTAACAATTGCGGAACGTGATGTTCCTAAATCAATTCCAACGATAAAGTTTGATTCTGATGTGCCTTGAACTTTTGGCATGATTTCATTCCTCCACGTAAGGGGTTATCTCTTTTTCTTTTTTAACGTACTTTTTTTACTCATTGGTGTAACCTTTTTTACGATCTTCTCTTTTCTCCCTTTTGGTACCGTTTTTTTCAGACTCTTTTTGATAACCGTCCTTTTTGGTTCCTCTTCTCTATTCGTTAACCTCCTTTCTGAAGCCTTAGTAATCTGTTTTTCTATAAGTTGCATGTACTCATCCACAATATTTTTTACCAACAACTTAACTGACTCTTTTTGTTTTTTTTCGCTTTTGTTCAGCTCTTTTTTTATCTCATTAATCAAACCCTTCGTCCATTTTTT
Source organism: Candidatus Scalinduaceae bacterium (assembly GCA_965222815.1). Classification (GTDB taxonomy): domain Bacteria; phylum Planctomycetota; class Brocadiia; order Brocadiales; family Scalinduaceae; genus SCAELEC01. Next base: position 828,383 of record CBDCUS010000013.1, on the reverse strand, counting down.
TTGCTCATCAATGGCATTTTTTATGAGTCCCTGTATCCATTTCTCTTGACTCTCCCTCTTTTCAGACGCTCCTTTCTCTCTATCATCATATGGTTGTTCCGTCTGTAGATTCTTTACCGTATGTATCTCCTTCTGTTCGGGCGCGGTAGATGTATCTTGAGGAAGTGAGGATGTTTGAAGTGATGAATGTTTTTCGAGAAAGTCAACCAAGGTATCTTTTTCCGAATCACTGGTTTTTCTCATTGTGGTTTCTTTCAAATTGGTATCACTCTGTGAAACGTTTTTCTGAAAATTCTGTAATACGAGGGTACTAACAGTGTCGGTTGGTCTCTTCATTACCGAATCTAATAGTATTTTCTTCTCACTCCGTCTCTTTTTCTTTAAAGCTGTCTCTTTTTCGGCTTCTTCTCTCTGTCTTCCCACTTTTTGGAGTTTAGACGATTTTTTTTTGAGAAAATTTTGCAGATTATTGCCTGATTTGTTTTTGCTGTTTCGGTTTGCCATAAAATTTACACCTTAAAGAGGTTTAATTTACTGATAACAGAAGAAGTTTTTTGCTTTTTTACGTACAGAATTAACAAAGTTGTAACGGTGAAACTAGTTTCTTTTGTAAAAATTGAGGCAGGTAAACTTGAAAAGCAATTATCATTTTCAGTAAGAAAATAATGTTTTAAAAAACTTGTATGCCGTAAATTTTATCTTGTTAGGGTGTTTCTATGGTAAGAAATGTACTACAAAAAGTGTGTATTTTATATACTTGCAACGATAAATCAAGCTTTTTTACTTATTTTTTTAGATGATGAGGTCTCGATTGTTTGTTCTGTTTTAAAGAGGAAAGAGTGATTCTCAGTAAAATAGTAGAATTAGTATCATCTCTTTTTATTGAATTTGTGTTTTGCTGTAAGGTAGTTTTTTCCAATTACGAGTTGATTTTTTCTACATCTTAATTGAGGTACTCTTTAGGTATTTATATTGAAAAAATAAGAAAAAACAGTCATAAGTATTTGAATAATAGAGATATATGCGATGAATAGTAAACAATAATCAATTTGTTTATATTGGGGTATTTCTTTTGCTATCTTTTAGCTCTATGAAGAGTGAGGATTTGATAACCAGAGAGATTTCCATCAGGCAATCTCACAATCCAGTTAACAATAATAACGTAAGTAATCACGGAACAGTCGAGAAAGTTAATCAACATCAGTTTGATATTTTTTTAAATAAGGAATTAAAAAGTACACTCCAGTTTAAAAAACCAAAGGAGAAAACGAAGGCATTTCAGCCGCAAGGAGGAGAGGGTAGACCTTCAGCTCTGGCGAATGGAAAACGATATCGGGAAACACATATGTCATCACAAGGGATTGGAAAACTTCCTAAGTCTGCAGTGCTACAGCAGTACAAGATTTACAAAGAGGATCAATTGTTATCAAATCCGGGTGGTGACAATTACTTTGTTGGTAAGAGTTCTGGTGTGGTCAACAACAATTTTGACCATAGTTCATTTGCAAAAAGGGTAGGGAAGGATTTACAGGATGCTGCCGGAAATCTTTTGAATGCAGCACGAGATGTAGGGAGTGGTGCGAAATTTAACTATGTCAATAAACGAGGAGAGATAAAAGAGGGGAGAAAGGTTGGTTTTGTTAAGACCTTGGCACATTTCGTTAAGAATGTTGCAAGTGGATTAACGTTGGGTGTCTATACTCCCAAAGGCGAAGTGGCACCCCGTGGTGGAATTGAGAGAGTAAAGCATTTTTTTGGAAAAATCTTTAAAGATGCAATACTGGGAGATGTGGTGAAAGGGGTACCGCGAAGTGTGGTTAATGTGGGAGAGGATATTCTCTTTGCAGGATTAAATACGTTGGAGACGGTACCCGATGCTACGATTGGTAATCTTAAGGTGGGGAGAAAGGCAACAACCAAGGTTTTTGATACTGCCCAGGTTGTGCTGGATCTCGCGACTGATGTTATGCCGGGTGGTGAGGCTTCCGGGAGAACACGTGCGGTAAATATGGAAAAAGGGTTACGTGGGTTACCCATTATCAATAATCTCTCAACATCAGAAAACCAGAGGAGTGGGGAAGAGTGGAGGTATGTAAGGAATACCTATTTCAGAAGAGTTGTAGAAACATTTTTGTCCCTGATACCTTTTAGGTTTTAGTTCTATATTTTAAAGATCTTCTTAAACAACAAGAATAGGGATGACCTTCGGTTGTATAATCTAAAGAGGCCCGCCACTAACAACAATATGAGGGTAAACGATGTCCTTTGCCCGTACTGTCACGGCTTAATTTATGTACCGGTCTATTGTGTATCGATTTCGTGTCGTTACTGCAAACAGTTGATTGATTTAGGTTGTAAAATACCCGATCTCCAGAAGGGTGATGACCGGATCAAACATAGTGATTTCTATTTAAAGAGGGAGCATCGTCTGGAAGTCGCAAAAATGTATGTTGGAAATGCTATCATTTCAGGCACATTTCAAGGGGATCTCTACTCTTCCGGTACCGTAAAAATTCTAGAGCAAGGTGCATTCTACGGTAAAATATCCTGTTGTAAGTTTTTGATAAAAAAAGGAGGAATCTTTGAAGGAACCATACAGTTAACGTATGATCGAAATTTAGAGACGATTCCTGTTAAAAACTTTTATCAACACATTATGAAATAGGGAGTGGAAATATCTTACGCTTCCATCCGTTTCTGGAGGGATATTTGTCCATTTATTGAAAACATGTTCAAGAAAAAGTATTACCATTTTATTACCGTTTAGATGTTTTTTCCCATCAAAGAGCATAGGGTATAAGCGTAATTTGTTGACTGATAGTTAATGCAGGAGGGGGGTGTTAAAAAGAGTATCTTAGAAAAAATACTCGATTTTTCTGTAACGGAGTAAACTATTCGTGGTAAATAGTAACGGCAGAATCCTATACATCTGTCACGATTGCCTTGAACCTTCAGGTGGGGTGAAAGTGATCTATTCACACGTCTCCCATTTAGTGGGGAATGGGTTTCCCTCATTTGTTGTCCATATTAACGAAGGTTTTACCCCCCCTTGGTTAAGATCCAATGTTCCGGTACTCTATATTAAAGACGGTTTTCGGGTTTCTCCAAACGATATTGTTGTAATACCGGAGGATAATAAGGCTGCAATTCGAGCATTCGGAAATGTTCAAGCAAGAAAATACATCTTTTGCCAGAATCATTATTACATTTTTAAGGGGATTCGAAACGGAAAATCGTGGTCCGATTACGGTATATCTAGAATCTTTTGCTGCTCAGATATCATCAGCCGGTTTATTCGTTCAGTTTTTGATGTTGATGATGTCCCAATTATTCATAATGCGGTGCAATTGGAAATCTTCAAACCGAGGGACAAAAAACTGCAAATAGCATATATGCCTCGAAAGACACCCGGTGAGTTGGATTTTATTAAGAACCTCTTCTGTTCTCTTTTTAAACAATTTCAACACATTTCCTGGGTCTGCATAGATAATGTGAATGAGGCGAAGGTTGCAGAAATCCTGAGTGAATCTGACATATTTCTCTCTACAAGCATATACGAAGGTTTGGGATTGCCTCCCTTAGAGGCGATGGCATCCGGTTGCGTAGTCGTAGGTTTTCATGGAGACGGAGGTTTAGAATATGCATCCGAAGATAATGGGTTCTGGTGCGAGGAGGGAAATCTGGTTGAGTGCGCAAAAACATTGGGGCGTGTAATTGGTCTCATAAATAAGAGAGATAAAATAGTGGAAAAGATAAAGGAGAAAGCGCTCATAACGGCATCTCAATACTCGTTTAAAAGGCAGGAGAGGGAGCTTCTCGATTTCTGGAGAAAAGAGTTTCCCTAAGTAAATTAACTCGATAATGTTGAAAAAAGTATTATCTATTTCGGTATGACAAACAGCAAGGTTTTATTTCAAGAGGCACTTAAACTTCACCACTCGGGTGAACTTGTTCGTGCAGCCAACTTCTATAAAGAGATATTGAACAGACATCCAGGAGACCTTGACGCCATATTTTTCCTCGGTACCCTTAATCTCCAACTGGGGCATCTCAATGTGGCGACTATGTTTCTCCTCCAGGTGATAGAACAGAAACCGGATCATATTGCAGCACACAACAATATAGGTACAGCACTGCAAAGGCTGGGAAAACTTAATGAGGCAATAGAGAGGTTTAAACACGCAATTGCACTGAAACCTGACTACGAGGAGGCTCACTACAACCTTGGTACGGCTCTTCAGGCACAAGGTAAATTAGAAGAAGCGGTATACAGCTTCCAAAAAACAATAGAGCTGAAACCTGAGTGCGCTTTGACGTATTATAGCCTTGGCAATGTATATAAAGGGCAGAAAAAATTCAATGCGGCAATTGCATGTCTCAAACAGGCGGTCAAACTGGAACCAGATTTTGCAAAGGCGCATAATAATCTTGGTTCTCTCTTTCAGGAGATGGGTCAGCTTGATGAGGCGGTAGAGAGTTATGATTATGCGATAGAACTGCAGCCGGATTATGCAATGGCGTATAACAATCTTGGTTCTGCACTTCAGGAGATGGGTCAGCTTGATGAGGCGGTAGAGAGTTATGATCATGCGATAGAACTGAAGCCGGATTATGCAATGGCGTATAACAATCTTGGTTCTGCACTTCAGGAGATGGGTCAGCTTGATGAAGCGGTAGAGAGTTATGATCATGCGATAGAACTGCAGCCGGATTATGCAATGGCGTATAACAATCTTGGTTCTGCACTTCAAGAGATGGGTCAGCTTGATGAAGCGATAGAGAGTTATGATCATGCGATTGAGCTTAAGCCCAATGAGGCTACAGCGCATAAAAACAGAGCTACCGCACTTCTCTTAACAGAAGAGTTTAAGGAGGGTTTTGCGGAGTATGAGTGGAGATTGCTCACAAAGGCCCATAAATTGAGGAACTTTCAGCAGCCTCAATGGGATGGTAGGCGGTTGAATGGTAGACACATCTTTGTGCATGAAGAACAGGGCTTTGGCGACACCATTCAGTGTGTTCGTTATCTGCCTATGGTTCAATCGCTAGGTGGTCATGTGATATTCGAGTCTAGGCAGGAACTCTATCGATTGCTGAAAGATTGTGATGGTATTGATGATATTGTAGAACGTAGGTCTGACAAGAGTGTCACGGTACCTTTTGATGTCCATATCCCCCTCTTGAGCCTACCTGGAATCTTTGGTACGACTCTTGATTCTATACCTTCAAGATTGCCTTACATCACTGTTGATCCAAAGCTTGCAGAGGAGTGGAGCGGACGACTTGGGAGTGATGGAAATTTCAAGATTGGTATTGTCTGGTCCGGAAACCCAAGATTTAAAAACCGGAGTAGGTCCTGTTCTCTCTATAATTTTTCACCATTAGCAAAGATTCCTGGAATTACATTTTACAGTCTGCAAAAGGGAAAGGCTTCGGAAGAGACGTTCCACCCACCGGAAGGGATGAATATCATTAACCTGGAAAAAGGATTAAAGGATTTTGCTGATACGGCTGCCGTAATTACTAAACTCGATCTCATCATCTCTACAGATACAGCAGTTGTCCATCTTGCTGGAGCCATCGGCAAAAAAGTATGGCTACTTCTTCATCACGTACCCGATTGGCGTTGGTTTTTGAACCGGAAAGATAGCCCATGGTATCCTGATATGAGGCTATTCCGACAAGTACAATTACATGACTGGTCAAGCGTGTTTTATCAGGTAAAAGATGCCTTGCTAAAAGAGAAACAAAAGGGAGAAACAAATGGACAATATAAAAGGAGTATTCCAGAGTGCTCTTGATCACCATCAGGCCGGAGATTTAACTACAGCTGCAAATTTTTACCATAAGGTATTAGAAATCAAACCTACACACATTGATGCTCTCTTTCTACTCGGCACACTAAATCTTCAGTTAGGGAATTTTAAAGTGGCGTCCGACTTCTTAAGGAAAACAGTTACCTTCAAACCAGACCATAGTATGGCACACGGTAATCTTGGCTCTTCATTGCAAGGATTAGGCAGATTCGATGAGGCGGCATTAAGCTATCAAGAGGCACTATCGCTCAATCCTGACTATGCCGAAGGGTATTACAACCTTGCCAATACACTCAAGAAAATGGGGGAGTATGACGATGCGATAAAAAATTATAGAAAGGCACTGCTCTTCACCCCAGATGATCCCGAAATACATACCAATCTAGGAAATGTGTTGAGAGAACAGAACAAGCTTGCAGAAGCGGTGGTAAGCTATCGGGTGGCAATGGATCTTGATCCCAATAATGTTGGAATAGGTAGTAACCTTGGTGCCACCCTTCAGGAATTGGGAAAATTAGATGAGGCAATAGAGATATATAAGAATGTGCTCATGATCAAACCCGACTATGCAAAGTTGTACAATACTCTTGGGGGTGTGCTGATGAGACAACACAAACGTGATGAGGCAATAGAAAACTATAGAGAGGCTATCGCACTGGAACCTGATTATGTTGAGGCATATGACAATCTCGGCACTGCATTACAAGAACAGGGGAGACTGGAAGAGGCAATCGAGAATTACCATAAAGCATTATCATTGAGATCAGACTATGTGAGAGCATATAACAATTTGGCAAACGTCTTAAAGAAGCAAGGCAGGTATGATGAAGCTGTAGCAAATTATCTGATGGCAGTGGCAATCGAACCTGATAATGCGGTTATTTACAGTAATTTAGGTACAGCACAACAAGAATGGGGTCATCTGGAGGAGGCAATCGAGAATTACCATAAAGCAGTGAAAATAGATCCTGACTATGCCGAGGCGTACAGCAATCTGGGGGCAGCTCTACAGGAACAGGGAAAACTTGAAGAGGCCATTGCTAGTTGTGATCGTGCCATAAGTCTCAAACCAGACTTTGCTATGGCTCATCTCAATAGGTCAATTTCCTTACTCTTGTCGGGAAACTATCAAGAGGGGTGGGCAGAATATGAGTGGAGATTATGCACTGAACGTTACCATACGAGAATCTTTCAAAAGCCACGTTGGAATGGCACAGCGTTAAAAAGCAGGTCGATACTTGTGCATGCAGAACAGGGTTTTGGTGATACAATTCAATTTGTACGATACCTACCTATGGTCCGGTCAAGGGGTGGGCATGTGATTTTTGAATGCCAACGGTCTCTCCTTCGTCTCTTAAGATGTTGTGAGGGGGTTGATAAAATTATAGACCAGAATTCTCCGGGTGAGCCATCCGAAATTTATGACTTTCATGTGCCACTTCTCAGCTTACCAGGGATATTTGGAACCACATTGGGTACGATACCGTTGAAGAGGCCATATATTCACGTTGATGAAAAACTTTCTGCTAAATGGCATAAGATTATTGGTAGTGCAATTTCATTCAAAGTAGGGCTTGTCTGGGCAGGTGGACCATCCCGTAACTATGTATATTTTAATCGCTCATGCACATTAAATGATTTTGCTCCGTTAGCGGAAGTTTCCGGAGTGACCTTCTATGCACTCCAAAAGGGGCCAGCTGCTACTGAGGTAATTAATCCTCCAGAGAGAATGGAAATACATAATCTGGAAAGAGAGCTCCATGATTTTGCTGAAACAGCAGCCGTTATTGACAATCTCGATCTTGTGATTTCGGTAGACACTGCAGTTGTTCATCTCGCAGGTGCCCTTGGGAAACCGGTCTGGACACTCCTCCCTTTTTCACCTGATTGGCGTTGGATGTTAGACCGTGAGGAGAGTCAGTGGTACCCAAGTATGCGGTTGTTTCGACAGAGAGATCGCGATGGGTGGGATAGAGTGATAGAACGGGTGAAGCGAACTCTCGTAAAAGAGGTGGAGGGTTTTAGATTAAAGCGTTCTGAGAACGGGGCTAAAGTAAAGCTTAGGGGGAGTATCAATACAATACAATCGAATCAACTGAGAGAGATATTACATATATGATGTTTGAACGAAAACTGTCCATCTATCGTGTTGCGGGAAAAATTCCGTAATCTTCAAGTACAATGGTACATATCGGTTACGAAATTGTTACGCACCTTGTATCTGGGCATTTTGGTTCAAACACAGGGTTTCCGTTCAAGCACTATTTAATACTGTCGTAACGGCAATTATCAATGGAAAATTCAGAGGATCTATTCCAGACAGCACTCAAATATCATCAGGTTGGTAACCTCTCTGCGGCCGAAAGGTGGTACCACAAGGTTCTAGAGATAGAACCGGGTCAGGTAGCCGCACTATTTCTTTTAGGTGCCATAAATCTACAAACTGGAAATCTTGATAGAGCATCGACTCTACTTGAGGAGTCAATTGCGCTCAAACCTGACAACGCTGAGGCACATAACATTCTTGGTGCCGTATTGCAGAAACAGGGAAAGTTTGATGAGGCTATTAATAGCTATGAAAACGCTCTCAAAAGAGAGCCAGGACGGGCGGAAATCTATAACAATCTTGGGACGGTATTCATAGAACTGGGTAGAGCTGATGAGGCGGTGGAAAAGTATCGTCACGCAATTGTTCTCAAACCTGACTATGCTGAGGCATACTATAATTTAGCCAATGTGTTGAAGCGTGAGAGAAAGATGGATGAAGCGATAAAAAAGTATAGGAGAGCGATTGATTGTAACCCAAATTATGGAGAGGCACATAACAATTTGGGAGTAACACTCAAGGATCAAGGCAGGTATGATGAAGCTCTGGTAGGATTTCAGAGGGCAATAAGTCTCAATCCCAATCATGCTGAAGCCCATAACAACTGTGGGATAGTTCTTCAAGAAGAGGGGAGATTCGATGAAGCACTTGTGGCCTTTGACAAGGCGATTGCAATACGTGGTGATTATGCCGAAGCACATTTCAATAGGTCAATGTTGTTACTCCTGAAAGGGCGTTTTGCCGAGGCGTGGTCAGGATATGAAAGAAGATTGGGTACTCAGGCTTATGGTTTAAAAACCTTTCAACAGCCTAAATGGGACGGTTCACCTCTTAAAGGTAGGAGTATCATCGTTCACTCAGAGCAAGGATTTGGTGACACGATACAATTTGTTCGTTATCTACCTTTGATCCAATCAAAGGGGGGGAACGTAATATTCGAGTGCTGGCCCCAGCTCATTCACCTTTTAAAAGACAGTAAGGGAATCAATGAAATCGTAGAGAAGAGCGCATGTGGAGAATCTGTTAAAGGAGTTGATTTCCAGATTCCCCTTTTGAGTCTTCCCGGGATATTTAATACCACATTGGAGACGATACCGGCCCGGGTTCCCTATATTGTCGCAGACCCCAAACGCGTTGAAAAGTGGAACAAACGCCTATCTGGCAATGATTTTTTTACAATAGGTATCGTTTGGACGGGAAATCCGGAGAATCGAAATATCTGTCTGAAAAAATCGTGTGCACTATCTGCTTTTACCCGCTTGTCTAAGATTTCAGGAGTAAAGTTCTACTCACTTCAAAAGGGCCCGGCATCGGTCGAAACTGAAAACCCTCCCGATGGAATGGATATCACCAATCTGGAAAAGGAGTTGGTAAACTTTTCAGAAACAGCAGCTGTAATAGCCAATCTCGATCTCGTTATTTCGGTTGATACCGCGGTGGCACATATTGCCGGTGCCCTTGACAGAGCGGTGTGGACACTTCTACCCTATGTACCAGACTGGAGATGGTTAGTGGATCGTGACGACACTCCATGGTATCCGAGCATGCGTCTCTTTCGGCAGACAAATCGAGATGATTGGGATGGAGTATTTAAGCGGGTTGAACAAGCTCTAACAGAGAAGATGCTGGACCATTACTCAAACAAGAGGATTCTCCAAAAGCCTCCGAAAAATGTTATCACCGATCATAAGAGTTCATTATTGCAAGATATTAGTCCAAAAGTGACAAAGAACAATAGGGGAGAATCACCACCTCACCTTCCGGTCGGAAAGATCCAGGGGCATCAATCTACAATTTCGCTCTGTATGATCGTAAAGGATGAGGAACGTAATATTGCAAGATGTCTTGAAAGTGTAAACCAACTGGTTGATGAGATGGTTATTGTTGATACCGGATCTACTGACAGAACAGTGGAGATTGCGCAAAGATACGGTGCACAAATCTATTACCATAGATGGGAAAATAATTTTAGCAAGGCAAGGAACTTCTCCTTGCAATACGCCACTTCTGAATGGATACTGATATTGGATGCGGATGAGGAATTAAACAGATCAGATATCTCAAGACTCAAGAAATTATTAGAGGGCAACGACTATTCAGCTGTATCTCTTGTTGTAAAAAACAGGTCAAAGAACTCTCATAATGAATCATACACAAACTCCATTCGCCTCTTCAGAAATTATCAGGGCACACGTTATGATGGAATTGTTCACAATGTTTTAAAATTCAGAGGCACATGTCTACAATCATCAATAAGCATAACCCACTATGGATATAATTTATCGGAAGAGGAGATGGAGACAAAGTTTTTACGCACATCTTCATTGTTAAAAGAGCAGATAAGGATGGACCCAAACAATCCAGTTCCTTACCGATATCTTGGGATCTTGTATTTAGAAAAAGCTGAATATGGAAAGGCGGTTAAAGAGAGTAAAATTGCACTAGAGTTTGCAGAGAAAAGAGGGCTCGATATGAGAGACTTTCTGATATCTCTCTACGTCATAGGAGCGGCATGTTATGAATTGGGAAACCTTCAGGAGGCAGAGACCTATGCACAGAAGCTCGTTGGGATTGATAAGAGATACTTAGATGGTTTCTGTATTCTCGCATTCGTTTACGATAGGTTAGGAAAGTATGACAATTTTCTGAAGGCCTCAGAAAAGTATTTAACATTGTTGGATGGAGTAACAAAAGAACCGAAAGGATATAGTGCTGTCACATTCCATACAATAGGACAGAGATGGAAGATACATCTGTTAAGAGGGTTCTTCTATCTGTCTCACAATCAAAGAGCAGAGGCTGATGTAGAGATTGAAAAGGCAGTTGGTGACACACCTGATATGAAGGGGTGTTTGGCTCTATTGGGAGATTTTTACTCTAAAAACAACTATATTGATAAAGCAGAGGAGGTCTATTTGAGACTTTTAGATATAAGTGGGCCCTCAGCAGAGACATTGTTTAAGATTGGTCAAGTTAAAGTAAAACAGGGTGACCTTGGAGAAGCTATATCTTTTTTGAGGAGGGCTGTTGATATCGATCCATATCTATATGGTGTCAGACTCCTGATTTGTAAAATAAATGTAATGTTAGATAACTTTGAAGATATTGTTACCGATTGTGATCTATTGCTCAAGGCATTGAATTTACCCCGAAATATTACGCTTACCCGCCTTGAAGATTTGGGAGACATTTTTGAGACAATTGGTAATACGCTGTACGAAAGAGGTGACGTACAATCTGCCCAAACTGCCTTTCATACAAAAAATGATTTAAAACAGATTCAATGTAATGGCAGGCAAACTTTCAACAGAGAATACTCTATCTCCTAATTGATAGCCCTGTTTTTAAAATCCGGTCAAAGGTTATACTTCATGAAAACAAAAGAGAGAGATATTCAATCCCCCGTTTTTCGTGCGGCAGGTAAAATGGTCGACTCTCAACCTACCATATCACTCTGTATGATAGTAAAAAATGAAGAGAAATTTCTCCCTATATGTCTTGATAGTGTGAAGGATTTTGTTGACGAGATGATCATAGTGGATACAGGATCTACAGACAGGACAGTTGAAATTGCGAAACGTTATCATGCCAAGGTTTACCATCATATCTGGGAAAACAGCTTCAGTAAGGCGAGAAACTACTCTCTTCAATACGCTACATCTGAGTGGATACTGATACTTGATGCCGATGAAGAGATTGATAGAGGGGATGTTCATAAATTAAGAGAGGAGCTGAAGGATGAGAGGTCCAACGTTATCCTTTTGCCGGTATTCAGCAAATCGTATAAGGGGAAAAATTTAGGGGTTGGAAATTCTGAAAGAATATTCAGAAACCGTCTTGGTTTTCGTTATGAAGGGATCGTCCACAATATCCTTCGCTGTTCAGGCCCTTTTAAAAGAGGTAATATCAAAGTACATCACTACGGATACAACCTGGATGAGAAAAAAATGGGGAAGAAGTTTCAGAGGACATCAACCCTTTTAAAGAGCCAAATTAAGGAGACTCCCGAAGATCCCATACCACACCACTACTTGGCATCTTCATATCTTGATAGGGACATGAATGATGAATGTATCCAGGAGGCGTTAGAAGCGGCGAGACTCTTTCAACTACAAAATGGAAAGGCACAGATAAGATTCCTCAATTATTATATTGCAAGTGTTGCCTTTTTTCGGAAACAGGATACAGAGAATGCTGAAAAGTTTGCACTCAAGGCCATAGCTCTTTTTCCTGACTATCTTGATGCCTACTGTTTGCTCTCGTCCGTCTATTTTTTGCGTAAAGAGTATAAGAGGTGTCTAGAGGTTACGTACAAATATCTGGGTGTATTGCGGTCTATTGAAGAGAATCCCTCTCAGATTCCTGCCATACCATTTAATACGATACATCATGCCAGGCTTGCATATGCCCGCATGGCAATCATCTATTATGAACAGGGCAAAGAGTTGGATGGAATGCAGGCTTTACAGAATGCAGAAAAATGTGCGGAAAATAGATGGGAACCCTACCTCCTCATTGGTAGACACTTTATTGAGCAGAATAGTCTGAGAATGGCAGAAAAGTTTCTCAAAGAGGGACTGAAAAGGAGTTGTCACGATAAAGAACTGCTCTATTGTATTGCGCACCTACATGAAAAGACAGGTAGGCCAGGCGAGGCTTTAAAATATTTAAAAGAGATTCTCGCATATCACACCGATGAGATCCTTGCCCAATACCGAATTGGACTTATTTTGTTAAATGATGGTCAATTGGAAGAGGCAATGAACTCCTTTAATGCGGTCCTTGATAAAGACATACACCATATTGGTGCCCTATTTAATCTTGCAATGTCTTATGAAGGGAGCAAAGATTACGATATGGCAGAAAAAACTTACAAGAGGATATTGACTGTTCGACCAGAAAACCCTGAAGCACTCGTAAAAATGGGAAACCTCTATTTACGGGATTCAGAATTCATTAAGGCAAGGGACTGTTTTGTTAAGACGATTCAATCAGGGAAATATCCGATAGAGTCATATATTGCGATGAGCAAGATCTCCCTTTACTGGAGAGATCTTGAAGGTTGTGTGATAGGTTGCGAGAAATTGTTACAAGAGCTTGGGATTCCTAGTAACGTTACCATCAAAGATATTTCCGATTTGAGTAATCTCTTCACTATTATCGGGGCAACCCTCCTTAAACAAAAGAGAGATGGTTTGGCAAACCTCTCTTTAGAGCTTGCCACTATCTTAGATACCCTCTCTCTGGAACAAGATTGTGATCTTCAAAAGGTAAAAATAGCCTCTCAGCACAATACGCTGTTACGCATATCACAATGATCAAAATACAATCTTCGTTTGAATTCTCTTTTAACAATTTCGGTCATGATAAAAAAAAGAACAACGGATACGGATATGGTGGCAGTGCTTCACAATGCCCTCTTTTATCAGCAGACAGGTCAATACCACAAGTCAGAATATCTGTATAAGCAGATACTCAGGGATAACCCAGATCATCCTGAGGCCTTAAACTTGTTGGGGATCATGTACCATCAGGTTGGAGATAATATCAAAGCAGTGCGATTCATAGAGAGGGCAATTGTACATTCCCCGTCGAACCCTTCATTTTATTCTAATCTCGGTGTTGTTCTCAATGCCGAAGGGAGGTGGAGAGAGGCAATTTGTGCCTATCGGCAGGCACTACATCAGAGACCCGATTATGCAGAGGCATGGAACAACTTGGGGGCTCTCTTAAAAGATCACGGTAAGCTCGACGAGGCATTAACCAGTTTTCAGAAGGCGTTGAAGTTTCGTCCTGATTATGCGAAAGCTCTGGTAAATTTAGGCTGTGTCAGGAGAGAATTGAATCAATTTGATGCTGCGATAGAATCCTTTGAGCAGGCACTGCACATTTCTCCCGAACTCCCTGAGGCCTATTACTACCTAGGTGATATCTTAAAAGATCAGGGTAAATTTAAGGATGCATTGAATAACTTGAGGAAGTCGTTAATTCTCAAACCCGATTATGTTCAGGCGCATTTCATGATCGCTCATATAAAACATCATACAGACTACGATGATGACATACGGAAAATGGAGCAACTTGTCGCAGACTCTCAGGTTAGTAAAGAGCGGAAGACATATCTCTTTTTTGCATTGGGAAAGGCCTTTGAGGACCTACAAAAATATGAGGAGGCATTCAGTTACTATTCGAAAGGGAATAAAATCAAAAGAGAGTCATATGTGTATTCAGTTTCAGAGGATGCAATATTGATAAAAAAACTGATCTCTGTGTTTGATAAACCATTTTTTCAAGCCTATTCTGAAAAAATTGAGACTATAACAGCTCCAATATTCATCGTGGGGATGCCGAGATCGGGCACAACGTTAATAGAACAGATTCTCTCCTCTCACCAACAGGTTTCTGCTGCTGATGAGTTGAGTGACCTGAGACGGATATTGCTTGAAACCAATTCCAAATTAACGGTAGACACCTTTCCTGATCAAGTGATAAGATTGGACCGTCATGACATGAATCGGTTTCGTTTGCAATATTGGAGTAGTATAAGAAAGTATAAAGGGAAGAGTGGAGTATTCGTTACTGACAAGATGCCATCCAATTTCCTCTACATTGGAATGATAAAGGTACTCTTTCCAGAGGCGAAGATCATCCACTGCAAACGGGACCCTATCGATACCTGTTTGTCGTGTTATAAGACATATTTCCTCGGTATGCAGAAATTTGCCTACAGTCTGACCGAACTTGGGGAGTACTACACACTCTATCAAGAGCTCATGTCCCATTGGCATCGTGTTCTTCCCGGTTATCTGCTCGACGTGCAATACGAAGAGCTTGTTAATGATCAGGAGACACAGACAAGACGTCTCCTCGATTTCTGTGGATTACCCTGGAGCAGTTCATGTTTATCCTTCCATAGATCCGAGAGAACAGTAAAAACAGCTAGCTTTGCACAGGTTCGTCGACCGATCTATACAGGTTCGGTTCAACACTGGAAGAATTTTGATAAAAAGCTGGAACCTTTGATATTGGCATTAAAAAAACAGGGGCAACTGAGAAGCAGGTAAATATCCCACTCTTTACTCCATTTTTTTCGCTCTATTCCCAAACTCCTATTCCCTAATACCTTCCGTACCTTTGATTTACTTCACTCTCTATTCCCAATTTTACCAGTAGATCTTGGTGGCAGTTGATATATCATTTTTTCTCCTCCTGAGCCTCAAAAAGCAACGTTATTTTTCTAAAGTCCGGCACTATCAGGTCGATAATTGTATTGGTCGTTCTAAAATAACTTAGCTAATTTGAAAACATTTATTACAAAAGGAGGTAGAAAAATATGAATTTTTAGAAAAACGGCCAATGGAAAAAACCTTATTGTATTAACACTGTTTTATTGTAGTACTAATTTGGCAGGGAAGCTGGATTAGTAGAAAACTCTAATCAAGGAGGATTGTAAGATGGCTTTACGAATACAAAATAATATCTCTTCATTAAACACACACAAAAATCTTAAAATAGCAGACAAAGGTCTGGCAACATCTCTGGAAAGGCTCTCATCAGGTTTTAGGATCAACAGGGCATCGGATGATGCTGCTGGTCTTGCGGTGTCGATGAAATTTAGGGCACAGATTAGGAGTTTGCAACAGGCCTCGAGAAACACAAGCGAAGCGAATGCACTCTTACAGGTTGCCGAAGGTGCAGCTGACCAGATATCAAACATCCTCTCAAGGATGAAAGAGCTTGCAACGCAGGCAGCATCTTCCAATACATCAAGTAGTGACCGTACAAATATCAATACTGAAATGACAAGCCTTGAGGACGAAATAACCAGGATCGCTAACTCTACAAAATACTCAGGACAGTCACTGATAAACGGAAGTTTCGGTGCTGTTGGTGTAAGTGATTATGGAAATGTGTCAACGAGTATTGGAATTACAGGTCTTGATATGTCAGGTGCGAGAATTGGGGAGGAATATGGAGTTACTATTACCTCTGCTGGCAACGGAACCATATCAATCTCTGATGGGACCACGACTCAAGCCTTAACGGCAAGTGCACTAACGGGTCTTAACACTCAGACACTTGACTTCTCAGCATTCGGAATCAAGATAACGGTCAATTCCGCGTTTAACAGTGCAACACCAGGTACCACTCTGGACACAATTGAGACAAGCGCTTCGGCTTCCTCTTCTTTCCAGGTTGGATATGAAGATAATGCACAGAGTAAGATATCATTTAGTTTGGCAGATATGACGAGAGATGGATTGACGGCAGGTGTTACGGTGACCACTTTGTCTGGGGCACAATCGGCCTTAACAACCGTAGAAAACGCTATTGCGACACTGGCGGATGCTCGTGCTACCATCGGTAGGAACCAAAACCGTTTGGGATTTGCCAACGCAAACTTGTCCAGTGTCATTGAGAACTTGAGTGCTGCTGAGTCAGTCATTCGAGATACCGATATGGCATTAGAGACGGTTAACCTTACCAAGAATCAGATTCTGACACAGGCTGGTACTGCGATGCTTGCACAGGCAAACCTTTCACCTCAGTCAGTTTTGAGTCTCTTAGGATAAGGAGTGTAAGTGGTTACAAGGTTTTTCATTATAGAGAATATGGGATGGGGAGGGCAGATGCCCTCCCCTTTTCATTGTAGGTTATTTGATATGGAACAAATTGCAAATTTCAATTTTAAGGTTAAAGATTCAGGGAAAAAAGTAATCACTCTGTGCAAGAATTGCCCACTCAAAGTCTTAGTCTATGGGAGAATAGTATTAACTGTCCCCTAAGTTATTGCTGTAAGGAAGATTATTCAAAAATGGAATTAGATGGGTTTTGGTATACTTATTGCGTTTTAGAGATAAAGATTATATAGGAGTACATTATGGTTACAGGAGAGAAGGATCAAGAAAAAAGAAATTTTCTCAATTGGTATTTTCGATATGCTACGCAAGAGGAAATTGATAAGGCGAGAATGGACAAGAATGCAACGATGGAGAGACTCATCAATGAATATTCGGTTGAAATCGAGAAGGTAAACAGGTTTAGGCCAATGTATGAGTTTGTTTCTCAACCAAAAGGAGTTTTACAACAGTTTGATCTTGTTGATTGTCTTTAATAAATATGTGTATAGCGTTCAAAACATATTGTAACGTATTGGTATTATCGCTATGTTGAATGAGTTGTGCTAACTCGACGAGTATGCTGGAGGGTTGGACGTACTCAGTTGACACCGCATTATAGTTTGTGTAACACTATTCTTGAATGAAATACTCTTTGTAAGGAAGGGAAGATGCTAGGTACAAGTTCAATTGGTGGTCTCATTTCCGGCCTTGATACTGCAGATTTAATTTCACAACTCATGGCTGTTAGTCGGAGACGTGTCGATGTGGTCGTCACCAATCAGGGAAAACAGAGTGATAAACTGGCTGCTTTCCAATCATTGAATACAAGCTTATTAGACTTTAAGGCAAAGGCGGAAGCGCTCAAAGATGATGATACCTTTAACGTTTTTCAGGCAAATACGACGACAACCTCCACTACTTTCGATGCAGATGATCTTCTCACTGTCTCAACGACAACCGATGCGAGCCCCGGAATACACACAATAGAATTTACCTCAACTTCTCAATTGGCCCAGGCAAGAAAACTATCGTCTCAGAGTTACAGCAGTAAAAATGATGCAATGAGCCTCTCCGGTGATTTTGTCATAAACGGAAGCGGAATCAGCGTTTCCACATCAGACTCCCTGACGGACATTGCAGCACTGATTAACAATGCCAACTCAGGTTCGAGTGCAACCGGAGTAACTGCCACAGTATTGTCGGTATCAAGTACTGACCATCGCCTGATCATAACAAGTGATAGTACTGGTGCGGACAATCTCAGCCTGCTAGATGCTTCATCGGGTAATATACTTCAGAGCCTGGGATTAACTTCCAGTACCGAGGCCATTAAGACACAGACAAGTGATGGAGCGCAGTCTGATGAGTTTACAAACAGTGGTACCGCCGTAGGTTCTCTTCTCGGCCTGTCAAGTGCTCAAAGCGGAACAGTCACTATCGCGGGAACGGGTGTTGCCATTGATCTCTCAAGCGATTCTCTAACCACAATTGCCACTAGTATTGATGCTGTTTCTGGCGTAAGCGCATCAGTAGAGAGCACTACTACTGACGGTGTAACAACATATAGACTCGACATCAGCGGTACCACTTCTTTTACTGACACCAACAATATCCTTGAGGCCCTGGGTGTTCTCGAAGGTGCTAACGAAAGTGTGAGTGAGATACACGCAGGCACGACCGTAAACACCACTGACGGAACTACTGCAATTACGGATACTAATACATTTGACCAGATTAACGGGGCAAGTGTGGGTACTACTGACACTATCACGATTCGTGGTACAGACAGTGACGGCACCGCCATAAACTCAGGCACAGACATTACCTACGATATCTATAGCGGCAGCTATAAAGCCTTAAGCGACCTGCTTACAACAATTGAAGGGTATTACACCAATGCGGATGCCTATATAAGCGATGGTACCGACGGAAATACTGCCGGACAGATAGCCATAAAAGACCTCACTACCGGTGAAAGCCAGATTTCCCTGACCTTGATTTCCAACAATGAGGGTGGTGGCTCACTCGATTTTGGTACTATATCCGCATCAACAGAGGGATATGATATGCAGGTTACCGAGGGCCAAGATACAAGTGTAAAGATTGATGGGGTTGTTGTTTCAAAGAGTACGAATACAATTGATGATGTGATAGGCGGAGTCACTTTAAATCTTCTGCAGATGGAATCCGGTAAGACCGTAAACCTTACTGTTGCAAGAGACACTGACAGTATTAAAGAGAGCGTGAATGACTTCATATCGGCATACAACACCATAATTGAATCGATCAACAAGGAATTTGAATTTGATGAGGAGACAGAAACTGCCGGCGTGCTATCGGGTGACAGTACCCTGATTACAATTAAGAGTATTCTGCAGTCAACAATTACTAATACTATCTCTCTGCTCCCCTCAGGTGAAAATGCCCTTTCACTGATTGGTATAAATTCTGACAAGAATGGTAAACTATCACTCAATGAGAGTACCTTTATATCCAAGATCAACACTGACTTCAACGCGATTAAGAGGATGTTTATTGCCGAAGGCACCACGACAAACAGTGAGGTTGAGTACATATCACATACGAGTGAAACGGTAGTTGGTGAGTATGCGGTGACCATTAATACTGTTGGAGCCCAGGCCTCGGTTACGGGTTCTGCAGACCTTAGCAGCGGGATAGGGGCCACAACTGACACGATAACGATTACTGATACAGCTACAAGTCGAGTGGCAACTATAGCACTTGATGGGAATGGAGGGGGAAACGCCACTTCCTTAAGTGATATTGTAAATGCCGTTAATTCAGAACTTGATACAGAGCGTACCCAGGCAATAGCGGGGAGTGTTACAAATACGGCATCCGCCAGTAATATAACCAGCAGTACCACATTTTCTTCAATAGACGGAACCTCACTGGTGGATGAAGACGTTATTACTTTCACGGGAACAACAAAGACCGGAAGCGCTGTCAGTGATACTTTTACTATAAGTGACACATCTACTGATACTATTCAGGATTTTCTCTCTGCGCTGGAAAGCGCGTATGATAATACTGTATCTGCAACCATCAACTCCGGAAAGATTGTATTGACAGATACCACGGTAGGTGACAGCCTCCTGTCGCTTACCATAACAGAACCTTCGGGACGGGGCCTTGACTTTGGTACGGTATTGACAACAAATACGGATGGCGTTACAGGAAGATATGCAATGGAGTTAACGGCATCCTCAAGTGGTAACAACTTTGTTCTCACCCACGACAACTATGGTAGCGGTCACGGGTTTACGATTGCCGAATCAAATGATACCCTGGGGGCAGAGGGTACTCAGACGGGTGTGAATGTGGTCGGTACAATAAATGGTGAGTCTGCCACAGGTACCGGGCAGATATTAACTGGAGATGCACCAGCAACTGATGAAACAACCAGCATTGAGGGTCTCGTTCTCAAAGTTAAGTCTACCACCACCGGTTCAAAGGGAGATGTAAAGCTTACAAAGGGTTCAGCGGAGCAGATGTTCAATAACTTAGATACTATCGTGAACTCAATTGATGGGCTGCTTACGATCAGAATGGATGGTCTGCAGGATTCAATAGACAACATGCAACAGACGATAGACGATATGGAAGACCGGTTGGTAACTGAGCAATCGAACCTAGAGTTTAAGTTTGTTCAATTGGAGTTAAATCTTTCAAGGCTTCAATCTGTAAGCTCTTTCCTGTCACAACAACTGGGCTCACTATCCCAGTTGACAGGATAGTGAAACAGGTAAATAATATGATGGTTACATCTATCTATGGCGATAAAATATGTAGGTATTCATTTTTTAATTTCAAGGAATGGAGAAGATAAATGAACAGAGAAAAAATCAAGTTGTACAAAAAAACAGAGCTGGAGACAGAAGACCAAATAAGCCTGATTTTAAAGCTGTACGATAGGGCGATCTATCACCTTGAGAAGGGAAAGAGTGAGATTGAGGAGAAGAAATACGAAGAGAAAAACATCTCTCTCACAAAGGCGAGAGAGATCGTAACGGAATTGCTTATTTCCTTAGATGGAGAAAGGGGGGGTGAGGTTGCTGTTTCCTTGTCGCAATTATACAATTTCGTAATTCGCGAGGTAATGGATGCGAATGTTAATCTGAATTGTAAGGCTATAGACAACTCTATAAATATCCTATCTGAGTTAAGAGAATCCTGGAATACTATAAATAGTACACCGGAGACACTGATCGGTCAAGATGATGATACAGAGATCGCATTTAACGTTTCGGGTTAGATACTTATGAGAATGTAATGACAATCATGTTGTTAATAATTTCAATAAATTTCCTTCTCTCTTATCGTTCCTAATACTCTAAACGACTCCCCCCATCAACTTCTTTGCTTTCTAAACGCAAAGTTCAGATTAGGAGTCGGTTGAAGATTGATGAGATTGAGACACGAATAGGTTACAAACCGTACAGAGATATTCAATATGAATAAGAAAATTAGTATTATCGGTTATCGAAAAAAAATAATTTTATATTTTGAGAGAGAGTTACGGTTTTATGAAAAGATAGAGGTTTTAACAAGAGAGCAGAGAGAAGTGATACAATCAGGCGATGTAAAAAAAATAGGGCTCTTAATAACGGAAAAGGAAAACTGTGTTAAAGAGCTGAAACAGTGGATGAATTACAATGCAAAAATAGTTGATGGAATGTCATGTCATACTCAAACACTCAATTCAGATAACACAATCAAATCACTTTTAAGGAAAAAACAGTCCTTGCTTATTACTCTCTTACAATATGATCAGGAGAGTATCGATTTATTGATCACTTCAATGGATGGTATGAAAAGAGAGGCAGGTTCTCTCGGGAAAAGGAGCAAGATCTTAAATACCTTAAAGTTCCAGCAGACACATCCACCAAGATATCTCGATACTGTGCAGTAGTATAAAATTTAGGGTGTTTCATCGGGGAAGTGAGAGTTTCTACAGTATATACTCTCACAAGCTACTCTGCCCATAAACTACCGAATTGTGGAGCAGATTCCGCACACCATTCTCAGCATCATGCCAGGAGAGGGCTGTCACTCCTTAAGTTCCGAGACTCCTTTTGTCTGCGTAAGAGAGTGTAACATCTCAGCAATTTGGTAAGAATAATTTGCCAACGGGTCGTTTTTCTGCTTCACAAAATGTATACCAATCTCCCCAAAAAGCTTACTTATGTCTGACAGACTGTCTATAGTTTTATCTCTCGGGAGGTGCAAGTTTTTTAACAATTCATTACAACTATAGATGCATCCCTCCATGTCGTTCATAAAGAGAGAAATTTTGCTTAAGGCAAGGTGTGCTTCAGCAAGATATTTGTTTAATTTTAAGGTGTCAACAAAACACTCTTTTGCCTTTGCATAATTAGATTCCTGCAAATAGAGTGATCCTAATCGTATATACACTTCGGCATATTTCGGATCTACTTCCAATAGATTTCGGTAAATACTTTTTGCCTGTATGTTGTCTCCTCTCTTTTCATAAAGAAGAGCTAAGTTGAAGAGCGCCCCCCTATGATTTGGTTCCTTTCTGATCACGGAGGTAAAAGATTGAATTGCCTTTTCAGGCTCGTTGTTGTTAGAAAATATAAGTCCGAGACGGTACTGTGCCAATAACTCTTCAGGATAAGTTTTCAAGATCTTCTTAAGATATATCACCGCCTTCTCCGACCAACCTGCATTAATATACACTTCGGCGAGATGGTACAGTAAATCTTTGTTTTCTGGATCAAGCTGCACCCCATTTTTGAGGAACCTTTCTCCCAAATCAAACCTCTTTTGTTCGTAGAAATATTTTCCTACCGCAAGATAAGGGACCCACACATTTGTAGCACAGGTCGTGGCTCTTATCAGAGCCTTGTCCCCTTCATTCCATTTCTCTTGTTCATAATAGATTATTGATATTCGTGAATATGCAAACCACTCGAGATCGATGGTGATATAGGGTATGTCTATGGCATGGGTTGGATCGGATTCAATCTCCTTTAATAGTGTTAAATAGCTATTTGTAAAAGCGAGGGATTTTTCATACTCTTTACGTTGGAAGTAGATGGAGGACAACACATTGTGGATGTCAAGATAATTGTAATAGAGATGAAGTGCCTTGAGAGCGTAGGTTTCAGCATTTTCCAAATCATTTTTGCGCAAAAACGTATTACTTGCAACATAAAGTGCCTGTAACCTCGTCTGTCGATCACTTTTGCTTATCTCGAACAGTTTAATGGCCTCCAGTGCTTCCGTGATACATTCATCATCCATCTGTTTGCTCTGATAAGAGACTGCAAGATTATAGTGAGGTATTGGATCCGAAGGGTCGTTGTTAATCTGTTCCTTCAGGAGAGTGGTTGTCCTCACAAACTTTTTTTCCATCTGCTCTTTATTTAAATTATAACCATAGTGGTATATCTTTATCTGAGCCTTTTTGGAGGCACCCGTATACTCTAAACAATTATGAACGATACCCTCGTAGTGAATGCCAAGGTGGTTTCTAAACAATCTATTTGACCTTAAAATTGATATAGGTCTTCCGCCAAGCGGTTTACAAAAGAGCGGTACATAGATCACGTTTACGGTACGGTCTTTAATAACCTCCTTCAGTTTGTGTGCATCTTCCCTTTCTATTTCCTCGTCGGCATCAAGTATGAGGATCCAATCGGATGTTGCATACTGCAGTGAATAATTTCTGGCCTTGCAGAAGCTGTTTTCCCAAGCGTGATGGTAGATTTTTGCTCCATAATTTTTCGCTATCTCAACTGTTCTATCCGTTGATCCGGTATCGACAATTACCATTTCGTCAACATAATCTTTTACACTCTCAAGACATCTTGGTAGGAACTCCTCTTCGTCTTTGACAATCATGCAGAGTGAAAGGGTGGGCTTTGGTATTGCTGATTCCGTGTGTTTGATTTCACCAGCCTGAAGGCAATTTGGGTTTATGGGTTTTGATTCCATTGTTGCCAAGTCTATTGATTATACGGTACGATATTATTTGGTGAGTGTATCATAAAAACGTTCATATTCCAGCCTGTTTTTTTGTAAAACTATCGATATCATTGCCGCAAAGATGAAAATAATCGCTATCTTTTCTCTCCATTCATCTATAGAATGATATACTATCCAATAACCTATTTTAGGCAACTTCCAATATATTTTATTAATTCAATTTCAAAGGGGTATTTACGCGAATGGTAAAAGAAACAGAAAAATGTACGGCATACGCTTTCAATAACAGTGACATAATTGCGTCATATGATTTGGATATGGATGTATGGCATCCTCATAGGAAAAAAATGGCATCCATTGCCGGTGAGATTTTACCTTTTGAGAAATCTTCTCATGTACGTATTTTGGACCTAGGAGTTGGTTCTGGTTACTTGTCTCAAAAGATGATTGAAATGTTTCCACACGCTTCTATTACAGCCGTGGATGCTGCGACGTTGATGATCGATCAAGCAAAGCTTAGGCTGAAGACCTATTTAGGGCAGATTACATTCAAATCTGTTACTTTTCAAGAATTACCTGAAAAAGAGAAAGAGCTTTCTGGTATTGATGCGGTAGTTTCCGCCTTTGCCCTTCACCATTTATCTTCTGACGAGAAACTGAGACTCTTTCAATTTGTTTACTCGATATTGAAGCCAAATGGCTGGTTTGTCAACTGTGACATATTTCGTTCAACTGTTCCTACTTTTGAGGAGTTGTTTAGGCATCTACAATACGTTGGGGTAAGGGAAAGAACATACAGCATGAAACATGAAGAAAAGACGGTTGATCAAATTGCTTCAGAGTATACGTCAAAAGAGAAAAGGGACGGAGATAAGCTTATGACCGTTGCGGAAGAGATGGGACTTTTGTCGGAAGCGGGTTTTCAGAGGGGAGAGTGCTTCTGGAAGGAGTATCGTGAAGCCGTACATGGTGGTATAAAATAAGAAACAAAAAGTTCCATGGCAGGGGCACAAAATATCGACCCCTGCCAACTTACTCTTTGTCATTATTGTTCTTCGGAGTTTAAATTTGATTCTGCTCCGTAATGAATCTTCTCCTTTAACGCATCTTTTACCTCTGTTATCGTTTCATCCTTCTCCTGGTCAAGAGTGTTAACTGATTTATGAGGAGGTGCAGCTTCGGTTGAAAGCATTTCTTTGGTACCGGCAACGCTCCTTATTACACCTTCAACAGCCTCTTCAACCTTGGTTTTAACGGAGTCTGCAACTGTTTCCTGAGCAGTGGTATCGGCTTTAGTGGCAGCTTTTGTAACACTTTTTGCATTATCGGTAGTTTTTTGTTCTGAGGATTGTACAGATTGATCGTTTGTTGGTTTTTCAGCACCCGCAACGGATTGGATCACATTTTCAGCGGTTTGATCAGCGTTGGATTCAACGGAGTCTGCTATTTTCTTCTGAGTAGTGGTAGCAGTCTCAGAGGCAGATTTAGTAACATTTTTTGCATTGTCGATAAATTTTTTATCACTGGATTGTGTAGGTTGGTCGATTGTTGATTTTTCAATACCCGAAACGGATTTAATCACATTTTCAACGGTTTGATCAACCTTGGTTTCAACGGAGGTTGCTCCTGTTTTCTGGGCAGTGTTATCAGCCTTGGAGGCAGCCTTGGTAACACTCTCTGAAATATCGGTAATATTTTTTTTATCGGATCGTGCAGATTTGTCGTTTGTTGGTTTTTCAGCACCCGCAACAGATTTGGTCACGTTCTCAACGGTTTGATCAACCTTGGTTTTGACAGCATCTGCTATCTTTTTCTGTGTAGTGTTATCGGCTTTGGAGGCAGCCTTGGTAACACTCTCTGAAGTATCGGGAATATTTTGTTTATCGGATCGTGCAGATTGGTCGTTTGTTGATTTTTCAGTACCCGCAACGGATTTGGTTACGTTTTTCGTGGTTTGATCAACCTTGGTTTCGACGGCATCTGCTATCTTTTTCTGGGCAGTGGTATCGGCTTTGGAGGTAGTCTTGGTAATACTCTCTTTGGTATTGGTAATTTTTTGCTCAGTGGATTGTGGAGGGTGGTCGATAGTTGATTTTTCAGTAGTTGCAACGGATTTGGTCACGTTTTTCGCGGTTTGATCAGTTTTGGTCTCAAGGGATTTTGTGGTTTTTTCATGAACCGTTTCTCCTGCTTCGGAGATAGCCCTCTTTAGACGGTTTACCGTCTTCAAGGTCTCAGACGTAGCGGTGTTCTGCTCCTCTTCCTGGAGTGCAAAACCTAGAGTTGGAAAACTGACAATTATTAATCCCGCGAAAAAATAACATAATTTGTTTCGACCCATTTTTTTATCCCCCCAAAAATTATTGTAATAATTTACAATTACAAGACTTATACGGGAATAGATTACATTTGTCAATAAAAAATAGTTACCTCGAACGAAAAAATTTAACTTGTTTTCATCAACAATGTTTGATAACATCTTTCAGTTTTGCGGTGAGTGGTGTATTATATATGTTATTTTTGCAAAAATGCTTATGTAATTCAGAATTATTAATATTTTTCATTTATGGAGGGGGGGTGATTTTCAGCATGGCAAGTGGAACGGTAAAGTGGTTTAATGACTCAAAGGGTTTTGGTTTTATTTCACAGGAGGATGGGGACGATGTTTTTGTACACCATACCGCAATTCAGGGTGAGGGGTTTAAAAGTCTCTCGGAAGGAGATAAAGTAGAGTTTGAAACCGAAAAGGGCGAAAGGGGTTACAAGGCCTCAAATGTTGTCAAATTATAAATGTTACAAAGAGTGCTCACATATTTTACTATCATAATCTTCTACCGAGAGAGAATTTTAATTAAAAATATAGAGTAATATTGTAAAAATTATAATGATAACCGAAAAGCCCCCAATATCTTTAAAAGGATGTTGGGGGCTTTTTATATTTGTACTGGAAAAACAATGGATAAAGGGCTGCGTATCTTAGCACTAGAACCCTATTTTGGAGGAAGCCACAAGGCATTTTTAGAAGGTTGGATTGGTTTAACCCGTCACAGCTGGACTCTCTTACACCTTCCACCACGAAAATGGAAGTGGCGTATGCGTCACTCAGCAATAACATTGGCTGGTCAAACAATGGAAAAGCTCAATGCGGGAGAAAAGTGGGATCTTCTCATCTGTTCTGACATGTTAAATCTTGCCGAATACAGAGGGCTTGTGAATCCAACAGTAAATAGGTTACCATCCATTGTCTATTTTCATGAAAACCAACTTACGTATCCTGTTATACATCAACGGGAATTTGACTACCATTTTGTTCTTTCCAATATGATAACCGCCCTGTCAGGAAGTGAGGTGTGGTTCAATTCTTATTATCATCGAGACATCTTCCTGCACGAACTCAGATCTTTCCTGAAACGAATGCCCGATTTTCGCTCTTTGGATGCGATTGAAACTATACGACTGAAATCCTCAATACACTATCCTGGAATTCACAAATTTCCTGAGAGAAGAAAACGCTCACCAGGTCCGATGCGTATAGTGTGGGCGGCTAGGTGGGAATATGACAAAAATCCTGAACTATTTTTTGAAGCACTACGTATTTTAAAGAAGCGAAAGATTGAGTTTCGGTTGAGTATTCTGGGCAAACAGGGAAGGAATACTCCCGATACCTTCTCTTCTGCAAAGAGTGAGTTCTCTTGTTCAATAGATCGTTGGGGATATCAAGATGATCGTTCTGATTACGAATCCGCACTCTTGGAATCCGATGTCTTCGTTTCGACTGCAGATCATGAATTTTTCGGCATTAGTGTAATTGAAGCTGCTGCGGCAGGAGCATTCCCTCTCGTACCTGAAAGGCTGTCCTATCCGGAAACATTGGATCTGAAAGCCGGTAATGAGGATTTTTATTACAAGGGTGGTGCAAATAGATTGGCTGAGAGGCTGGAACAGTTGTCTGAAAGGATCCGGGACAACAGTTTATGGGGTAGGGATCCACACCGTGCAATCCGCATTGCTGAAAAATTTTATTGGGAATCGAAGGCGAGGCAATTTGACTTAAACCTTGATGACATTGTATACAGGATTGGGTACGAAAAATAGTGAAACGTGCAATATTTGTGTAGGTAATAAATAGTATAAGGGCTATAATACATAGTGTTTGAACGAAAACTACCCATCTACCGCGTTACTGTAACAATTCCGTAATCCTCAAGTACCATGGTATGTTCCGGTTACAAAATTGTTACGTGCCTTGTACCTGGGCAGTATTAGTTTAAACACAGGGTTTCCGTTCAAGCACTAAATAGATAGTAGGGCATTAATAGTAGATATAAGACTCTTATTAACCTTACGGCTCAGGAACGGATACCAAATTTTTTTTGAGCCCTAACCTCCCATTTACACAACCTGATGAACAACCCAATCCGTAAAAGATCTCACGTGTGGTGTGAAATTGAAGGTCTATTAGAGAGAATTACTTACAACAGTGAGGAGACAGGCTATACCATTGGAAAATTAAAGGTGAAAGGGTATAACGATTTAGTGGTATTTACCGGGAACCTTCTTTCCGTTACTCCGGGTGAGTTCTTGAGGTTGAAGGGGCGGTGGTTTACTCATCCAAAATATGGTATACAATTTAAGGTAGATTCGTATGTCTCTCTAATACCTGCTACTGCAAAAGGGATAGAGAAATATCTCAGCTCTCATTTAATAAAAGGTATCGGACCCGTTATGGCCAAGAAGATTGTTGCCCGGTTTGGAGTGAAGACTTTAGATGTTATTGAGCATTCAGTAGAGATGCTCCGGGACGTAGATGGTATTGGTATGAAGCGTATAAAAATGATTGAGCGGGCATGGCTTGAACAGAAAGAGATCAAAGAGGTGATGCTTTTTCTCCAATGTCATGGTGTGAGTGCTACGTATGCAACTAAAATATTTAAACGATATGGGCAGGAATCCATTCGGATAGTAAAGGAGAACCCATATAGATTGGCAACCGATATATCGGGAATCGGTTTTGTCACAGCTGATAAGATCGCAAAGGATATGGGCGTATCAGATGATTCACAGATGAGGGTTGAGGCAGGTATTCTTTATGTTCTTGATCAGCTCGCTGGTGAAGGTCATGTCTACTATCCATATGAATTGTTAATCCAGGAGTGTCAGAAAATTCTTAATACTGAACGTGAAATTATTGTGAGGGCTTTTGGTACCATTGCGTTTGATGAGAAGATCATTATTGAGGATATAAATCAAGATGGGGAAATCAGCGTCAACAATAAAGCTGTGTACCTCTCGAAATTTTATATAACAGAGGTGGGTATCACCCGTAATGTAAGAAAGTTACTAAATAGAGAAGATCGGTTGTGTCAGTTGGATAGTGAGATGGTGATAGATGAGGTTGAGAAGAGATCAGATATTACATTGGCACCAAACCAGAAGATTGCTATACAAAAATCGATGAGTGAGAAAATGTTGGTAATTACAGGCGGTCCGGGTACCGGGAAAACAACTATAATAAACTCAATAATTCATATTTTTAAAAAAAAGGGGAAGAAAATTTTGTTAGCTGCGCCAACGGGAAGGGCGGCAAAGAGGATGTTTGAGGTGACAGGATGTGAAGCAAAGACGATGCATCGGCTGTTGGGATATACACCAGGGGGAAGAGGATTCCAAAAAAATGAACGGAATCAATTAGAAGCGGACTTGATTGTGATAGATGAAGCCTCTATGGTTGATGCGATATTAATGTATCATTTTATGAAGGCTGTCCCACGGGAGTCAACCCTAATACTTGTTGGAGATGTTGCGCAGTTACCTTCGGTAGGTGCTGGCAATGTTTTGAAAGACATAATAGATTCCGGGGTTGTTTCAACAGTGAACTTAACTGAAATATTTAGACAATCGAGGCAAAGCGAAATAATCATTAATGCGCACAGCATAAACAATGGAAACATGCCGACCCTAATATCAGACCGAAACAGGGTTCAGGATTTTTATTTTATTGAAATTGAGGAGCCGGGGAAAATTGTGGAAAAGATCACTTCTTTGTGCAAAGAGAGAATCCCCGATAGATTCAAGTTTGATCCTGTAAAAGATATTCAGGTGTTAACGCCCATGAATAAGGGAATTTTAGGGACACTTCATCTTAATACTCAATTACAAGAGGCACTGAATCCATCATCTAAAGAGTTGAGAATCGGTGGCAAGGTATTCAAAGAGAGTGACAAGGTGATGCAAATAGTAAACAATTACGAAAAGGATGTTTACAATGGCGATATTGGCATAATAGATACCATAGATAGCGAAGAGCACGAGGTTACGGTTGATTTTGAAGGTAAAACGGTCATGTATGATTACAGAGATTTGGATGAAATAGTGTTAGCCTATGCTGTATCTGTGCACAAGGCACAAGGAAGTGAATACCCAGTTGTCGTAATGCCCATTCATACCCAACATTATCTCCTCCTACAACGAAATCTGCTCTATACAGGGATAACTCGTGGCAAGAAATTGGTGGTGTTACTCGGAACAAAAAAGGCACTATCGGCTGCCATAAATAATAACAGTCCCCAAAGAAGGTATACCTACTTAAAGAGACGATTAAAATTATAACTACTTCTATTTTTTTCTCTTGCATTTATAGTTAACGCCTGTTAGTATAATAGCATGTTCTGTTTTGGTTGTGTTGTATTGTCATATTATTATTATGCATAGTAAAAGGCTGCAAGGTTTCCAATCTTGTGGCCTTTTTTTGTTTTTACTTTTTTCTCTTGAGAGGGGGTGATTTTTTAAAATGACAAGTGGGACCGTAAAGTGGTTTAATGACTCAAAGGGTTTTGGATTTATTTCACAGGAGAACGGGGATGATGTATTTGTACACCATACTGCGATTCAGGGTGAAGGTTTTAAATCTCTATCAGAAGGAGATAGCGTTGAATTTGAAATCATAAAAGACCAAAAGGGGTTTAAGGCTTCAAACGTAGTCAAAGTATAAAAATATTACAAAACGTACTCGTATTGTTTTACCGTATAATGTACCGAAGGAGGACTACATATAATAATATAGAGTAGGTGTAAGGAGATATTTGTATTTTATTTTTTTTCAATTCAGAAGGAGTGGTTTTTTCATGACAAGTGGAACGGTAAAGTGGTTTAATGACTCAAAGGGTTTTGGATTTATTTCACAGGAGAATGGGGATGATGTATTTGTACACCATACCGCAATTGAGGGTGAAGGTTTTAAGTCTCTATCAGAAGGAGATAGTGTAGAGTTTGAAATCACAAAAGACCAAAAAGGCTTTAAGGCTTCTCATGTTGTTAAAGTATAAAGTATTACAAAGCATACTCGTTTATTTTACTGTATAATGTATCGAAAGAGGGTTGTATATAAGGATATAGAGTAGGTGTAAGAACATATTTGCAATAATAACATGAAAGCGCCCAACACCATAATTGGTACTGGGCGCTTTTTTTATGGCAATGAACGTTTATACTGAGTAATCACGAAAAAAAATCTTGGTACTATCGTTATCGTTGGTGACAACTTAAAAAAGATATTGATTTGTGACAGAGAATGTCATATATAATGCGTGAACGGAAACCCTGTGTTTGAACGAAAACTACCCATCTACCTCGTTGCTGTAACAATTCCGTAATCATCAAGTACAATGGTACGTTCCGGTTGCGAAATTATTACGCGCCTAGTACCTGGGGCAGTTTTGGTTCAAATACTATATAGCATTGTGTTTGAACAAAGTATTATATTGAAATGCAAGAGGTATCCATATGGAAAGAGACGTTTCAAAAGATGCCCATGGCGAATGGGTTGTAATTAAGGAAGACCTTCAAGATTGGATCAAGGAGTTGTCTCATATGCTCCAAGAAAAGGGTATTCCATCACGGATTTCCCTCACTCCAGGGTGTAGTGCTGGAAAATGTGGTTCAACGTATCTTCTCCTGGTTACTCAGGAAAAAGTTCAAATTGCGTTAGATACCATAGAGGAATATTATATGGTTTTGCACCCAGAGATAAGAGAGTCCCAGGAGTGGGTTGCGCAGGGCAGATGTCCAGCATGTGGCCACCACACTGGTGCTGATGCCCGGGAGTGTCCGGATTGTGGCCTGATGCTTATTATAGAAGAATCGTAAGGATGGGGAAACGGTTTAGCCAGAGCTGGTATTACACAAACCAAGTACACATGTGGTTGTGTGCAAATCTAAATCTAAGCATAGAGATATCAATGTTACCAAAATTGTTGGCGGGTAAGAAACTAGACCGGATGACACGGGCGGATAAGCACGAAATAATAAATTCCAAATAACAAACAAATCATAATAAACAAACACTAAATTTCAAACAGACTGGTTTTGATCATTTCTGTCTACCGACAGGCAGGAGAACATTGGCATTTGTAATTTGTTTGTGATTTGATATTTGTAGTTTCTTTACTCCTGTTTAGTTTTCTAGTTTGTCCAAGCGACGCATAATAATAAGGTTCTAAGGATTTAACCGATGGCCAAAATTGATTTTCTCCTGGTAAATTTTGGATATTGAGATGATACAAAATAGAGTGCCTGGTTACTCCAGTCTTCGCTTGTGAGGAAGTTTTGTTCAAACGGAGAACGGGGCAGTGACACCTCCCTTTTTTGTTCGCAATTTTAACGGCTCCTCAATTTTGAAATAAGGTGAAGTATTTCAATGTAGAGCCAAACGAGCGTAATCATGAGGCCTAAGGCAGCTCTCCACTCCATGAATTTAGGAGCCCCTTGCTCAACACCGTGTTCAATAAAGTCGAAATCGAGAACGAGATTCAGTGCTGCAATAATCACGATAAAAGCGCTTATTCCAATCCCCAATAGACCATTGCTGTGAATAAAGGGAATAGACGCACCAAAAAAACCAAGGACAATGTTTGCCATGTACATCAAGAAAATTCCACCGGTTGCAGCGGCAACTCCAAGTTTAAAATTTTCTGTAGCCTTGATCAATCCGGTTTTATAAGCAAATAAAAGGGCAAATAAGGTTCCAAATGTCAGTCCGACTGCTTGAATGACGATTCCGGGAAAACGTGCCTCCATAAGGGAAGAGATCCCACCTAAAAACAGACCTTCCAACAAAGCATAAATTGGAGCGACAAACGGTGAAGTCGTTGGTTTAAAGATGGCTACCATTGCAGCTATAAGGCCTCCTATCGCTCCTATCATTATATAAAATGATATTTGGGGCATTTCATACATAAAAAATTGACGCCATACCCAGAATGCGGATAAAAAGGCAAGACCAAGTAAGATTCCCGTCTTGTTTACGGTTCCCTGAAGTGTCATCAAATTGCCAGGGATTGAGAGGTTTCTTACATTGGCAAATGTATCTTTGTTTAAAGCTGGATTTGCTGAGCGTGTTATCATTTCTTCTTACATCCTTTCAGTTTTTGTTTAAAATACCTTTGGGGGATTGACATGAAAATTCTTTTTTGCAAAATTGACACGTTGATTAACATCAAACTTTTTTGATGTCATCTTCTCAATCATTCGTAAGCGAGGGACTAACCCAGTGTTATTGGCTATTTGTATGGCGAGTCCCGGTCTTGCATTTAACTCAAGAATCATTGGACCGTGATCGTTATCTAACACAATATCTATTCCCAGATATCCAAGTCCTGTGATCTCATAACATCGGGCAGCAAGAACAAGGAGTCCATGCCAATCTGGAATCGGTATATCTTTGAAAGATTTACCGGTATCTGGATGATTTTCAATAGGTCTGTTATGGTATACCCCACGTAAGGTGGTACCTTTTTGAATATCTATTCCCACTCCAATAGCCCCTTGATGTAGATTTGCCTTTCCATCAGATGTCCTGGTTGGCAACCGTAACATTGCCATGGTCGGATACCCTTGGAAAAGGAGAACCCTGATGTCGGGAACTCCCTGATAACTAATATCCTTAAAAATAGGAGAAAAATTGACATAATATTCAATCATAGCGCTGTCGATCTGTCCTCCAAGACTATAGAGACCACTGACTATATTTGAAACATGGCGATTGAAGTCCTTTTGACAGACCTGAGATCCATTTGCCTTTATATAGTGTCCGTTTTGTTTACCGGTAACTACGAGAATACCCTTTCCTCCGCTCCCCTTCGAGGGCTTAACGACAAATTGGCCGTAACTCTCTAAACGTTTTGGTAAGAGTTGTATTTGGTGTTGAAACTGAATGACCTCATAAAGCTTTGGAACGGGAATCCCGGCCTTTTCAGCGAGATGCTTTGTTTTTAACTTGTTATCCACCTGGGGGAAAAGATGCCTTGGATTATACGTAAGGACAAAGTCTAGATTGCGCATATTCATTCCCAGGATACCGCACTTTGAGAGTTTGAAAGGGTTGACAAATACCAAAATATTATTCCTTAATCATTGTTTTAAATCGGCGTAATTCAGAGAGCCGGTATCCAGTGTAATTACCTATTAATAAAATTGTTGCTAGATTCGCCAGAATCAATTCAGGGAAGGTGAAAGTAAGGTGTTCAATAATGCTATTGTCCATTACCAAAAATGCAATACAGGCAACCAATAAACTACCTCCTCCTTGAGTCAGGGCCTCCTTATGCCCTTGCTCTTCCCAGATGATAGAGATTCTTTCAATCGTCCATGCGAGAATGATCATTGGGAAAAAGGTAATACCAAGTCCATGTTGTATGCCGAGTTTGAAACTAAAGACACTCATACACGACATGAGCAAAATGACTACAATTACTACGGCTGAAATTCTTGGGACAAACAGTAGATTTAGGTGTGATAGGTAAGACCGGATTTGTAGACCTGCTCCGACAATGATACAAAACATGCAGATACCCGGGAGGAGTTCTGTCTGTTTAAAAGACATTGCTATTAAAATGGGCATAAAGGTACCGGAAGTGGGAATTCCGATGAGGTTGTTCATAATAACCACTACGAGTGCACCTATAGGTACTAGGAGTAGCAGAGTAAGCGCATTTTGCTTATCAATGGGTAGGCTATATATTGAAAAATCGATAAATTTAGCCTCTTGGGAATTTGCCCTATAGGTAGCCAATTCAAGAGATGTACGAAGGTCCCTCGTGATCGAGAAAGAGATGTTTGAATCTTCTCCCCCAATAAGATCGAACAACGATTTCCCCCCCTTTTGCCAAATAAAAAAATCTTTCGGTAAACCGCTATTCCCGGTGAGAGGATTAAAGAACACCCACTGTGAACCATCATATACCTGTATCAACTCCGAGAGCGATTGATTTCGAATGCCGTCCTCAAGAAATAACCCTCTTACGATCCTGGCAGGGATTTTTGCGCGTGTGAGAAGTTTAAGAAACAGCTCTGTTTTAGATTCGATAGTATTGTGTTCTCTCAAAAGCAGGTTAACATTTTGTGAACGAGAAGAGGAATTCAAACTCTTAAGCAATTCTCCGGTAAATGTTACCGTATCAGCAGAATGATTTCGTGTCTGTTCGATCAGCGTGTCGACGGCTGTTCTATACGGTTCAGCAAAAAATGGGGGAGTTCCTAATTTTGGTTTTTCTAGGAGAGCAGGGTTAAAACGAACAGAACCGAAGAACTGAACGCGATAGTAAAGGGTTTGCATTCCTAGCATGTCTCGTGCATACCAATTAGCTCGATAGCCATATTCATCTTTTGTTTTGTTAAAACCATAATTAGTTGATGCAAAGTCCTCACTCTGAATAGCGTAACCCGGCGTAACTGAAGGTATAAGGAATGATGCCTTTACCGGACC
This sequence comes from Candidatus Scalinduaceae bacterium, assembly GCA_965222815.1. Taxonomy (GTDB): domain Bacteria; phylum Planctomycetota; class Brocadiia; order Brocadiales; family Scalinduaceae; genus SCAELEC01. The sequence continues at coordinate 792,887 of CBDCUS010000013.1, read as the reverse complement.
GCCTTTAGCTGTAAACGTTACTTTGGCCTCGACAATCCAAATTTCTTCATGCTGTCCTGGGAGCAGAGGAAATCCGAAGAAAATGCATTTGTAAAAAGTGAGTCCAAATCCTATGAGAGCCAGAAAAAAAATAATAATATAAAACTGTATTTTGGAATTCATTACTGCTTACTCTAAACTCGTGCTTGCCACAAATGTTTGAGAAACATCTATGAGAGCAACCCCGTTTAGGAAATTACGACCTAGTAATACTTGGTAGATAAATTTGTTTCTCCCTGCTAAAGTAAACTCCCTTTCGATATGAATAGTTCCCAATTGTACCTCCATCATTATGACTGGTCGTCTTTGACCTTCAGCACCATGTTGTTTGATTTTTACATGGCGTTCAATTTCTCTCTCAAACTCCACTTTCCCACCAACTGAGGGATCGATCATGTTAAATCTAACCCATTGTTTTCCGTCACGTTCAAATTCTACGATATCTAACGCATTCAACGAAGAGGTCTTTGCTCCTGAATCAAGTTTTGCCTTAAGTTTTAAATTGTCAGGGCCAAGGAGTACATTTTCAACATAGCCATAAACAGGTAATTGTCTCCCATTCATGAAAGTTGCCTTTTTTTCATCCTTAGGTTCATCTATTACCAATTTTTCTTCATTACTATTTTTATGACTGACGTTACTTTTGGCGCTACTGACATTAGGTTCATCAATTACCAATTTTTCTTCATTACTATTTTTGAGACTAACGTTGCTTTTGACACTACTGATATTGTGCTGTAAAACTTTACTTTTGTAAGTACGGGTATATTTCTGATTGGCTTCACCTATGTTACCCGGAGAACTTTTTTGAGCGACTTCATTTTTGTTGCCACTATTATTCTTTTTTGAGGCAAGGTATTCTCCTTTAATGTTATCAATTATAGTACAACCGTTTATTAGCAAGATAAAGAGAAACGTCAAAAGGAAATAGATGTTTTTTGTTTGTTTAGGAATCACACGGTCACCTCATAGTGTAAACGATTTTTTAGAATAAGCAATATTACCGAAAAAGAAAAACAAATTATTAGAAAAATCAACTCTTATTCCAAACAAAGAAAGTTGCTTCTTTGCATTGTTTATTATGAATAATATACCAAAAGGTATTAAATAACAAATTGCATGCCGAATGAAACATCCAAATGTATCATATTGGCTTGAAAGAGCTTGAATGGTGAATGTGGATTAGATAACATTTTCTGTGAAGGGGTTTCCAAACAGTCGTATGGGATGAAAAACCTTGTAGAGACAAAAAAAGCCTTACTGCCAAGGTATCCATCTCATTTCATTTGGCAGTAAGGCTATCTTTGTACTATTTACTTGCAATAGTAAAGACCCAATACTTTGCGTCCCCCGATCACTCAGAGTTTGCCTTTAGTCAATACTGAAAACTATTTAAATTCTAACAAAAGTTAATTAATTATCAATAAAAAATATTCGTTTTTTTCCGAAACCCTTTGATGATATTACGCTACGGCAAGAGAAAAGAGGTGCGAGTTGAGAGTGGATAACCAATTTTGAGGCCTCATCATTTTGCGGTACGAACAGGACGGGTAAAGTTGATTCGCAAGTTCCGATTAAAGCCATAGATCCACTTACTGCTCCATATAACTTTACCTTCGTCAAAGTCAACATACCACCAATCTGGGTCAACATAGAGATCACCGGTCCAGATATATTTCTGCTTTTTGTCAAAAAGCGAATCAATATAGAGTCCATTTTCGCTGGCTTCTGTTTGAAGTAACGATGCGGCCTCTTCTAAAGTTGGCAATCTCCAGTCGGTAAAACCTGCATACCCTTCACGGTTTAGGTCGTTTACCCATTTTTCAGCATCTTGCCATGTTGTTCCCACCTCAGAACCAGACTGATGCCACATGAGACCGGTAACATTGTCAATGACTACGTCATCATCATTTACTGTATTTAACTTATAGTTGTGGTTTATGATCCTGTTCTCGTTTACGTTGTCCTTATGCTCTACGTTCAACGATGTCTGCCATGCTAACACTTCAGATTGTGATAATTCCTTATATGTGGAACGTAGGGTAATGTTTGCAGTTTCCGCAGCTCCCAACAACTGGAGTGTTGGTGCGGAAAGGAGTATAAAAGAGAAGAGAAGAGTAGCAAGAGGTAGTTGTTTTCTCATAATAGTTCTACAATTAAGTAATTAAATTAGGTGATTAAATATAATCTGGGAATACGACAACAAAAGGGGATTATAAACCCATGAGAAAATTATGCAACTGTTTTTTCATGGCACTTAATTTAGAGAGGTGAGTTGCTTTTCTTTCCTAGAGTGTATTTATTGTCTTCGTTCTTAAATTCTATCAGCAAACCAATATACCGTTTCGTATAAAAAAACGAATGGTGGCTAGTTTGTTGTGAATTTGTTTTCCCAATTTCAAAAACTCATGCCCAGAAATTCCGAGAACCATTTTGCAATGGGTATAAAACAGTGTTTCAAGGATGAACTGACCGATTTTGGTGGTTCTTTAATTTTGTAGTGACGCTCTCCTCCCTATCAACCCTATGAACGTTAAGGTCTTAAGGCAAAAAATTGGTTAAGCGGATTTTCAATAGGGAGTTTTTCTATAGATGAAAACTCTGCCTCTTTTGCAAGTTTCATAATAGTTGTCTCTCCGATCACAGTACCCAGACCCTCACCGTTATATGCCAGAGATACGGTCATACAATGGAGGGGACTTATGGCCGAGAACGCTTTTCCGACTGGGTTTCTTCGTTTAATGGGATCTTCATGTACATTCGGTTCTGACCATACATAAAACCCATCATCACGGATAGCATCTCGAATGGCCTTTAATGTTAATCGTGGGTTAACCATGTCGTGGATGCAGTCAAAGCTACAGACGAGATCGTAATGTGTCTTTTCTGGAATTTTCTCTGCTGAAGCTTCAAGAAATTTCACATTTGTAAGACCTTTAGATCTTGCCAAGCCATTAGCCCTTTCTATGCTGGGTGAGTGATAATCAATTCCAAGTATTTGGCTGTTTGGAAAGGCTTCGGCCATGGCAATTGATGATTGGCCACATCCACATCCCACATCTACCACATGGGCTTTTTTCTTCAACCGTTCCATTAAGCCAGGTATCGTCCCCAACCAATCCCTGGTGAGGAAGTTTTTATAGCCTGGGCGAAAGAGTCGTTCGATTGCTTCAGGGATCTCATCACCAATATCTGAATAGGGTATACCTCCACCATCTTTAAAGATTTGCATGATTTTCTTTGTGTTGAGTATTGATGGGGTAGTAAAATGGAAGGCCCCCCCTACAAACAGGGGGTTATCCTCATCCGCCAATACAGCAGATTGCTCTTCACTCATGAAATATCTTTTAGTATCTTGATCATAATCTATATATTCGGCTGCTACCATAGCATTTGCCCACTCGCGAACATAACGCTCATTTAAGTCCAATTTGTCTGCCAATTCTCCACTGCTGAGATGTCCAGATCCGGACATTGCTCTGAAAATTCCTAACTGATCTCCGATATATCCAAGGGCCATGGTGAAAGCTCCACCCATATCATTTATTACACGAAACGCTGTCTCTTCTGCTTTTTTGCGGTCCATCTTTGCTCCTTTATTGATATTGATTATGATCCAATTTGTTAATGGGCCCTACTTGACTTTAATAATACTCTTTCTTTGTCCTATTATCTATTTTCACATAACATTTCTAAAAAATCAACAGGAACAATAGTGTCTTTGTGATGTATGAAGAGAGCCTAAACGGCATATTCTCACACTATCTGCATAACCTTTTGCGGATCTATTCTGTATCTTAAGGCCAAATCTACTTGTGTAATCATGATAGATAGAGCATTTTGCTACTTCTCAATTCTTAGTAAAATCACTCAATGTTTCTACGTTCTGAGTCAAAGAGACATAATAGTTGGGAGAATGGGTAGTTATGTAGAACTTGAACGGAAACCCTGTGTTTGAACTATGGTATCTATTCAGCATCCAGAATTAAGAATATTTTTCTACTACGAAACAACTTAGATCAAACTGTAAGTTTGGATTAACAGCTAAGTAAAATATTCAGTGAACCTGCAACTACGTTAAGAATGTCTCTAGTTTATAAGAATTTTGAACCTTATTTGGTATGCAGCATGACTATAGTAGTTAAAGTTTTTCATTCTGACTTCTGACTCCTGAATTCTGTTTTGAAATTCACTGAATAATTACGATCTATGTAGGATTTTTCAGATTTCTTTTACACTATTTGTGAAATGTTTTATGTTCTGTCAAGGGTATACATTTTATAAGTCTCAATACCATAATACAATATGGAGTTTCTATTTTTGAAAAATAGTTTGGTATGAGAATAGCTTATAAAAATGGATACCTCTATCTTATTTTACGATTGTGGTGAAAATGTAAGGTTTTTTCGTGAGTTTTTTAGCGGCCATTGAAAAGATGATTCCAATGACCTATAATTATGAGTACATGTATAACACATATAATTTGAATAGCTATGAAATGCAACTACTGTTCGAGCTAATCAAGGTAGGATCATCTCTCTCTTTTTTTCGTGAGGTTTTTTGATATGTCAGGAAAGATTGGATCACATTTAAGTAAATACCTGGTAACGGTCCCTCTATTTCGCAATTTAGATAGTGAACATTTAGCTATACTTTGCGATACTGGGAGTGTCAAGAGTTTTAATAAGAGCTATTCAATCTTTTTTCAAGGGGATTCTGGAGATACGTTTTATATTGTTCTGTCTGGTCGGGTAAAGATAACGCTTTTAAATGAAGATGGTAAGGAGATAATCCTCTCGGTCTTAAAAGAGGGGGATTTTTTTGGTGAAATGTCACTCCTTGACAATGAAATCAGATCTGCAAGTGCGATTGTCGTGGAAGAGGCACAGCTGTTTTTTTTGAGAAGAGATCGGTTTATTAGTTTAATCACAAATAACTCAGAGATCTTAATAAAAATACTGCAGGAGATTGGTACTAGGTTAAGGGTGGCAGACGAAAAGATCGGGAATTTTGCGTTCTTGGATGTTTACGGAAGAACGGTACGGTTGCTGCAAAAATTTGCAGATGAGCAAGGAAAGTGGACTGATAAAGGCATAGAAGTTGTCAATATTCCTACGCATCAGGAAATAGCCAGTATGGTTGGTGCAACAAGAGAAACAGTTTCGAGGATTTTTAAGATGTTAAGAACCAACAATACGATAATTTACAATAGGGATAAAACGGTTCTCTTAAGAGATCTATCAAGTGATATATTATGATATGAGAATGATATGCCCCATCTTCTGTTTCAGTAATTTTGAACTGTTCCTACTCACGGAATCACAATGGTCCCTTCTCGACGTGACTGGTGCTCTCATTGTTTCTCGCTGATAATATGAACATTATGGGAGTAGGGAAAGATACTACCGATTCGAACTCTTTTTTTTGGGTGTAACGTCTTGAGACTGCTTTAAACCTAAGATAGTTTTCCCAAGCCATCTGTGATGAGGTATAACAGTGTACAAAATCTTCTTCCATCAATTGTAGCCTGTTCTCTTCAGTTTTTCCACCTACCTTAGACGGGTAGAGTTGTCATGGCAGCGTTACTAATTTTAACAATACTGATTCATGTATTCTGTCAATGGCTTTTGTTGGGGATGCAAAGTTATTGCAGATGAGTGAAAAGGATATGAGTCTTCCGGAACGAGAGTGGAGATAACCTGAATGGCTGCGTACGCCCTTGATATAACCCGTCTTCACCCTTGCATTAAAGGCGAGGGGAGTTCCTCTGCCAAATTTTTTCACGTGACCGATATCCTCAGGATCACCGGCAACTGAGAGCGAACCGTAAAAGGAGTCGAATGTTTTCTCTTTTGCCATTGCCGACAAGAATTTGGCACATATCCTGGTCGTTATCATCGTATTCCTGGACAATCCACTCCCGTCAAACAGCGAGAGTCCTCCCGTATCTATCCCAAGGGATCTAAGGGTGTTTTCAATTATAGAGATGCCTCTTTTGGTATTCCCGATAGCTGTCCCGTTGCGTGCTATCATCTTTACCAGCTGCTCTGCGTAAAGATTGATACTCTTTTTGTTGGTAACTTTTATAATCTCTCTCAATGGTTGAGAAGAGATGGAACAGATCTTTTTTTTATCATGGTAATTCCGCTGTTGCTTTATGACGGTTGCCAAACCGGAGACCTCTATTTGATTTCTTTTCAGGAATTTGGTAAGATACTGTGCCGCAAAGAGAGGTGGGTTTGGTATTGATCCCTTGATTGCAAACTCTTTTACACCGCCAGGGATTGTGCCGTGCAGTGTTGCAACTCGCTGTCTTGGGGCGCAGTAGATGTATCCGTTATCCCCTGAACCGATCTTGCCCGTACGCATATGGTTGTCAAACTCGATACCTTCCACTTCGGGTTCAATGCGAACTATCTTTGCACTGTCACCTACACGTTTTCCGGGTCTGAAATAGAGATAGTAGAGATTGTCATGGATACACAACGAACTGGTACCGGCACCAAAATAGTTGCCTATATCTGACCAGGTCCAAAAATTGGGAACCGTATCGTGATCAAAAAAAGAGGTATCTCCAACAACGTTTCCCGCAATCTGACCAATTCCCAATTTTTTTATTGATTCTACCCACTTTTGCATCAGTTTTTCGAGATGGTGAGAGCCCGTTACTTGATCGGAACCGAGGGTTGGGTCGCCTCCGCCAACGATGTAAATATTACCATGCAAAATTCCCGTATCTGAAATGTTCCCATCATAGTAGAGGTTGGTTTCAAACCGGAAGTCTTCTCCCAGTACTATGAGAGAAACTCCCGTGGTGATTACCTTGAGGCCTGAAGCTGGGGCGAGGCTTTTCTCACCGTTCAAGTCTACTATAGTTTCTCCCGTATCAGCAAACTCTGCGTGGACGCTCCATTGGGCATGCTTTAATACCGAACTGTTTATCTGCTCATCAATAATCTGAGAGAGCTCCTCTTTTGCAAAAGCAGGAGCAATGAAAACGAAAAATGGAAGGAGGCAAGAGAAGAGTACCATTTTTAAAATGGTTGTTTTCTTGAAATAGAGGGTATGGTAATTCATCATTAAGTCTCTCGAAAAGGTAAAAGATAAGGTTTCAAACTGTGTACTAAGCGGTGAAATCTTATGTCCTCTTTGAAAAGAGAGCTCCAATTCCAAATGTCCATATTGAACCTAAAATAATCGACCATTTCCAGCCAATTTTCTCTACACCCAGAGGGGAGAGGAGGGTTGAACGGATTTCCTCAAACGGTTTGACTGAATCAGCGGTCAAAAAAATAACCACGATTACGCTCGTGATCATGATGATAATATTGGCACTATCATTCCCACGATTGCTGGTAAGAACGGCCAGGAGGAAGATACCTATCATGGCACCATACGTGTACCCAAAAATCCTGAATCCAAGCCATAAAACTGATTCGGTTGTAACACACTTCATGGCTATGGCAGCTAGAGCTGCGGCAAAGATAATGACAAAGAATCGAGAGATCTTTACCGCATGCTTTTCGTCTGTTTCAGGCCGGATGTACCGTTTATAAATGTCAATATAGAAGGTGGATGAGAGGGCATTCAAGGCCGAATCGAGTGATGACATGGCCGCGGCAAGCAGTGCCGCTATCAAGAGACCCCGTAATCCGGGTTGCAGTACTGTCTTGATGAAATGGGGGAAAATATAGTCCATGTGGTGGTGAGAAATAAAGGCGTCTACGGTTGTATCGGGAACAACTTTATAATACGCAAAGAGGGCTGCTCCCACACATAAAAAAAGAAAGGTGATAGGAAAATTGAGTACCGCCGTCCAGAGTAGGGCCTTTTGACTCTTCTTTACGTGGTCACACGTCAACATCCGTTGCACAAGGTCTTGGTCGGTCCCGAGAACCGCAAAAGTGGTAAAACAGCCAAACAGTAAACCAGCTGCAAGGGCGTTAGGGCTATTAAGGTTTAAGAAGAAGTCGGGGTGGGATGGAGAGGCGGAAACATGAAGGATCTGGAATTTCCCAAATTCTGTTCCTATCCGAAAAAATTCACTGAATCCTCCTGGAATGGTAGACCAGATAACAAGCAGTGTTACGGATGCCCCTCCCAGAAAGAGAAAAAACTGGAGCGTATCGGTCCAAATGACGGCCTTGATACCCCCCAACGTGGTATAGACAAGGGCTACCGCGGCAATGAGGACGATTGCTCTATTGAGTGGCATATCAAAGACTACGGAAAGGGCTATTGCGCAACCTGCCAAACGAACTCCGCTTGCAAGTAATCGTGTAAGGATAAAAAAACCGGTTCCCGCATCACGGCTTCTCGGACCAAAACGGTGACCTAGAAACTCATAAATAGTTGTAATACGACTCTTGTAATATGCGGTTATGAGCAGGGTAGATATCAGAACACGGCCGGCCAGATCACCGATCGCCAGCTGAAGGTAGACAAAATCACCGCTGAAGGCAGCTCCCGGAACACCGATAAAGGTTAGTGCAGAGAGAGAGGTGGCGTAAATGGAGATCATGACAGAAAACCAGGGCATTTTACGGCTACCCAGGAAATAGTCGTCTGTTGAACTCTCTTTTTTCCCTGCGAAATAACCGATGGTAATTACGATGCCTGCGTAGAGGAGGAGTACGAGCCAGTCAAGTAGGGATATCATTTGTTATATCTATAGGTATCAGGAGAAATTAATACAACAAACAGTGGTGAAGAATTACAGATTCTTGAATCCTTAGTCTGGCAAAGCTTTGTGGTAAAAAATTCATCTTACTGTTAAAAGTTGTGGATGTAGTGCAAAGGAGGATAACATCTACAGACTGAATTGTCAATTGGCTCTTCATTTCATTGATCGGTTGCGTTAAAATCAAATTTGTTTTACAATGAAACTCTTATTTATCTAAGTATAACAGGTTGGATAAATAGATGGAAACTGTTTTGTACTTATAATTTGTAATTTGAGTTTTGTAATTTATTAACTCCTGTTTGTCACTGTCTTGTCCAAGTTAGGAAGAGATGGATCATGTTGAAACTGGGTAACCTAAACCTTGAAGTACCATTTTACCAGGCACCTTTAAGTGGGTATACTGATCGGGCGATGCGGGTGTTGGCCCGCAGATATGGTGCTCCCCTTACCTATACGGGTGTCCTGCTGGATATGATCGCCCTGCATGAGAAGGCCTCTCGCAAACTGCTTTTTCGTCCCGGTCCTGATGAGAGCCCTGTCGGTGCGCAAATTCTCGGTTCAAATCCTGAAACGATGGCTGCTGCGGCTGCATCATTTGTCAATGTTGGTTTCGACCTGATTGATCTCAACTTTGCATGCCCAGCTCCAAAGGTGCTCAGGCGTCACCGCGGTGGATATCTGTTAAAGGAACCTGATACCGTAATCAGAATTATCCAGTATGTAAGAGAGAGCATTTCCTGTCCTCTTACCATAAAATTGCGGACGGGGTTTGACAAGAGCCAGGAGTCGCTAGATAGCTTCTGGCGGATTTGTCAGGGGGCAGTTGCAGAAGGAGTTGACGGGATCGTCATCCACGGCAGGACGGTCAGAAATATGTACCGGGACATCGGCGATTGGGAGTTACTATCTGCGGTAAAGCTGCGGTTTCCTCAGGCGACCATAATCGGTAGTGGTGACGTAATGGATGCTGAGACCGTAATTGCACGACTGAAGACGAGCGGGCTTGATGGGGTGATCATAGCCAGAGGCGCTATCGGTAATCCCTGGATATTCAAAGAGGCACGTGCTTTATGGGACGGCAGGCCGATACCGGAAGGGCCAAGTTTGGCAGAACAGGGAGAAGTGTTACTGAAACACTATAAGTTGATTGCGGAAATCCGCCCGATGATGAAGAGTGTGCGCTATTTCCGTAAATTTGCAGTTGGGTACAGCAAACGTCATCCGAAGAGGAAAGAGGTCCAAGCAGGTCTCATAACCGCAAGGAACAGGAATGAGCTTTTCGCTGCTGTCAAGAGATGGTACGGTGTCGGTTGAGGATTTTGGGTAGATTTTTTACGGTCTGATGAAAGTATCTTGTTTTCGTATACCTCGATCAATCCTCTCCTAAAAGAAACGCCATTTCAGCAGAGACACGAAGAACACTCCACCATAGATGATAACCGCCAATAGGGTAAAAGTCTTTACAACGTTCTTTTCATTTTTTTGCTTAATGATCATTACTATAGAAAATATTATGGCGGATAAAATTAAAAATAGGGCGATAAAACTTATAGAGGGGAAAAGAGCGACGGGAACAGTTTTGTTTAGCGTTACTACGTTTCCGGTGATTGCATGAGCCGATTGAAAACCAACAGGATCACTGATTGCAAATTCCCAATAGGGTATGCGGGCAGTTGTCTTAAGTACGGACTTTAAGATGTGCATACCTGCTGTAATAGGCAGTATGGCTAAAACAAAACGGGTAAATGACCTATTCAAATCCTCATTCTCAGTGAGGAATAGACGTCTGAGTAACACAAACAGCGAATAGAAGAGGGTTGGTATAATCAAAAAAAGAAGTATTGCCTTTACCGTTCCGGTGAAAATTTCCGGCGTGGTAAATGAACTGTTTACTATATTAGGTAAAAACATCAGTATCCTCTTTCCTGGTTTCCATTCAGAGAGAACTTCATAAACAACAAAACCGCTAACAGTGATGAAGAAAAAGATTTCAGCCCACCCGAGTTCTATGTTTGAGAATAGGTCGAGTGCCGGCCTGCGAACACTTATCTCGATGTTATCCTTCGGACAAGATTTGTGACATTGACCACATAAGAGACATTGTCGATTATCTGGTATTGTGGCAGGATACAATTCAGAGGTACAGGAACGCCCGGTAAATTTATAGTGATTCTCCTTACGGATACAATCTTTGGTATTACAATTTTTACATATAACACTATTTTTTACCCTTAATTGGCTAAGTGACATTAAAGAGTACAGCCCAAGTAAATGACCAATAGGACACACATAGGTACAAAATGTACGTTTTTCCCAAATCAAACCGATAATTACTGCAACTGCCAGCAATGACAAGAGATAAAGTGCCATATAGTGCGGTATCCTGTGGATTGCAAAGGTGTGTATTCCGAGAACCAAGATTGCAGTATAATAAAACGTTATAATCCATCCCGATTTGAGGGTAGTCCCCGGGTTTTTCCTGAGACCGATTTTGCCACAAAACGATGTAATTAATTCCATCGGGCAGATACTGCACCAAAATCTGCCGAAAACTATTGCCGTTACAATTATGAATGGCCACCAATATGACCAGACAATAAGGTTTGATACGTTTGTGTTACGGAGTACTAAGGCAAAATCTTTATCATGTGTGGTGACACCAATTGCCCAGTAGATAAGAAGTGTGAATGCAAAAAGCGTTGTAAATTGTAATGATGTTAAAAAGTATTTGTTCTTAAAGAGTTGGTTAATACCCATTCTGTTCTTTCAATTTTGGTACTTCTCTTCTTTGGTGTTTGTCTCTGAATACCCATTCTGGCTCTTTGATTTCTCCTACTGATTTCTTGGGTATGTGGCATTGATTGCTCTCTGAAGAGTTGTCCATGTATTACCTGTACCGTGTTGATGAGCGGTAGACCAATTGAAACATTTCGTTGTGGAGACAGCTCAATCGATTTCCTTGTGGGGTCATGACGTGTTTTCAATCTCCTAGCCTCTTTATCAGAAACAGTGATTCCTTACGAATTGTGACCACCGTTCCGTCATTCGATTGGATCTTATACTCGTCGATGTAGCTGGTTATAGTTGATGGTTTATAACCTAGTTTTATGTACAAATTATCTTTTGGAGAGATTCCCGGATGTGTGCCAAGGCCGATGAGCAAGTACCCTCTTTTAAGCGCCTCATTCTCACACTCTTTGATAATGGCTGTAGCAATTCCCTGCGATCGAAATTCCTTTAACACCCTTAGGCGGTAGATTTCAGGACAATCCGGGTATTTTTCCCTCACCATATTTTCCCTAGGACCCAACCACTTTACTAACGCATGCCCCACAGGATTATCGTGCAGCCAGGCAACCATAAAGGAGATGTGAGACAGCGATTGATCGTGAAGATCATCGGCGTGAGTACGTCCGTACTCACTCTTGAATGAGCGGTTCATTTTGTACAGATCCGATTTTTCGATTGGATGTATCGTAAGTCCTGCCATTCTGTATCTGTCTAGTACAAAAGTGAACAGCCTAAAAACGGTATTCTCAATAGATTGTATAAAATATCCGTATTCATATATAAAAGCAGGTAAGCTTCATGAACCGCACTCTGTGGGTGAGGAGGAGCAAATACTCTCCATATACCCTATTCAATATCTTTTTTACTTTCAACAGATTAAGAAAACTTGGGCTGTTGGTTCCTTAAGGGCCCGCGAAAAAATAACTTTACATTCTCGCATCTCATTTTCAGACCATCTTTGCCCGATCTTCACGCGCTGAATCCTCAGTGTAGCTCAGGCTACGCTTGTGGTCCAGCCCGATCAGCTCGACCAAATCTACACTAAACCTGAGCGCGATAGATTGTAAAGTTATTTTTTCGTGGACCCTAATGTTTCCGCTATCTTGGAGATGTGTTCATGGTCTGTTCCGCAACAACCACCGAAAACAGTCATCTCGGTTGCTACATTTTTCAATGCTAACATCTCATTGGCAAGATCTTTAGCGCAACCTCTGTCTAGTTCCGTTGAGTTGTCAAGCTCTGCGTGAGACAATTTCGAAGCGTTGGCCCTCACTCCACCGATACGCGCTACCCATGAACCAAGTTCTTGAATTGTTTTGTGGAAATGCGAGGGGTGTGCGCAATTGATCATGAAGTAGGCTGCGTATCCATTCGTCTCATGATCGCAGCGTTCAATTACCTTTCTTAGAGTTTCACCGCTTGGTAATTTCCCGTCGGTCTCTACGGTAAAAGAAATCGCGATGGGGATCTTGTTGGCGCTTGCGGCCCGTATGAGGCCAATCGCTTCATTTGAGTAATTGAGTGTCAATGCAGAAATAAGATCTGCAGCACTGTTAGCAAATACCTGCACCTGCTTTCGGTGATACTCCATGGCCTCTTCAGCCGTCATCATTGCAGACGCTGTGTAACCGTCCCCTCTTGGCCCAATACAACCACTAATTGGCATTGGGCTAGTCTCTGTTTCGTGTTCAAGGCGGATGGTTTCCATCAGCTCAATGGCTTTTCGATTGATCTTGTCCAGGGCGTCGTCATCGTATCCTAGAGTAGTCCCCCATGCAGAACTCGACCGCCAGGTGGGACTCTCCAGTAGCAAACCGAATTTATACCTATGAGCAATGGCTATATAAGGCTCAAAGTAGTTCTTGAGGATCTCGCATCCATCTTCTCGTTCCAAAAGGGTAAACGCAGCAAATCCAGGAAGCTCAATTCCCCGCTGGAATACGAGGACGGTTTCAAGTCCTCCATCCGTCAGGCAGATACGGTTCTGTAACTGTGGAAGGTTCTCTCTGTATTTCATTATTCTATAGTCGAACGGTTAAATGAAACGGGCTCTATAATTAGGTAGACGCCGTCTTTTTCGAAAATCATGACATATACCTATCATCAATATTTCAATCACAGAATCCTCGACTTAGCATTACTAAGCTTATGTTTTATTCAATCGAAAAATCAAAATTTCAGTCAGACACCGGAACGAAAATTCCAAAAATCATTTTGCAATGGGTATAACTTTTTAAGTGAAACTCTCTTAAGGGAGAATTACACTATTGAAACTATTATACGTCAACCATTAACTGAAGGCAAGGGAGAAGACGTGAGGGTCTGTCTGAAGGAGGCCGGAGAGCATGCTTGTGTACAAATCTGTCTGTTTGAGGAGGTACAAGCAAGAAACAGAAGTGTTATATAAGGATTAGCTTTCGGGGAGTGAGCACAGCAGAATGAGGCCGTGCGTTTTAAAGGATAGATGGCGCTGTCACATCGAGAGGATGATATATACCAATTACAAATAATTGTTTTTCAGTTTTCAGAATCCGACTTGCCTAGACTGTACCTTGCTCTATCTACTGCATTGACTTGATAGGGATTCACTTCATTTGACCGTTTGTGATATCAAATTTAATAACTCTATTTTCTTTCGTCACTACCTGTACGGTGTTTTCCCACCAATTGCCCGTCCATTCTAGTTTGCCTCCCCATTCATAGTGACTTACACTTCTGGGCAGTGAACGAGGATCTTTCACTAAATCCGAGACCATGTACTGACGCATAAGCTTTCCTTTCTTGTAGAAAGCTATAGCTAGCATCTTTTCTGGTGGAATTTCTATTCTGGGCCATGGACCTAAACGTGCTATATACTCTCCGCCCGGGGACAACAAAATACTAAATGAATACCAGCCTGAAAACTCATATTGTAGTTCGTCGTTACCCTTTGAAACTTTATAAACAGAGCCTTTCGCTTGTTCTGTTCGAAATCCTTCTCCAGGGATAAGTTTTAGATAATAAGTGTGTGTAGCGTCAACAAATAGTAACGGCTTCGGCATCACTTCACTATCTGCAAATGCTGTTACAGGAATGATCAACGCAATTAATATAATAAGTTTTTTCACTGTTTTACCGTATCTCAGTTATATATATTTGAAAAGAGAATAGTATCTTGAGAATAACGCCTTAGTCGAATTACTCAAATGGTTTTGGTTGTGGAGTATTATCTGCTGACGGAGGTAGTTTGGGCAATACGAAAGAGGGCTGATCACCGGTAAGTGTCTTGAGGAAGGCGACAACCTTGTCGTTTTCATCCTGAGTAAACTCCTTGCCCAATTGCAAGCGGCCCATGACGTCTACGGCTTCGGTCAGTGTCTCAGCCTCTCCATCGTGAAAGTATGGATACGTCAACTCCACGTTGCGCAGAGTTGGGACCTTAAACTTAAAGCGGTCCGAGTTCTTGCCGGTGACGGCGCTTAATCCTTCAGCAGAGTTCTTGGTTTCGTATGTTTCAATCATACCCATTTTTTGGAAAGAGTCTCCACCTACCGCTGGGCCCTTGTGACATACAGCACAACCGCTATGTTTGAAGATCTGGTAACCCGCAAGTTCTTTCTCGGTTAGGGCATCTTTATTACCCAACAGCCACTGGTCAAATCGAGAATTAGGCGTTACCAGTGTCTTCTCAAATTCGGCAATGGCTTGTGTTACGTGATCAAAACTTATACTGTTGGTACCAAACACTAGCTTGAATTCGGCGACGTATTGAGGAATGGACTTCAGTACGTCAATCGCCAGAGTATGGGTAAATGCCATCTCAGTCGGACTGGCTATGGGACCTCCGGCTTGTTCCTTCAGATCAACAGCTCGTCCATCCCAGAATTGAGCAATGTTCATACTTGAATTGAGTACCGTAGGTGCGTTAATCGGACCCTGTTGCCAGTTGTGACCAACGGAAGTTTTGAGGTTATCAGATCCACCTAGGCTAAGGTTGTGGCAAGAATTGCACGCTATAAAGCCCGACTTGGATAATCGTCGATCAAAATAGAGTTTTTTACCTAGTTCGACTTGAGCCAGATTGATTACCTTTACGGGGGTTATGGGTTCGATAGGTTCTTTCGCTAACACCACACACGCAGTCAATAATATACCAACGAGAGCCAACGTGGTTGTGATTGCTTTTATTATCACGTTTTTGTCCTTTCCTAATATAGTTAAGGGTTAATGTCTCTTTTAATCAAGAATCATTGATCCAGTATGGCAAAGCCGGTTTTATCTCTTGTCAACAGTTACAGGTATCCCATAACGATACAAAACTTTATAAACATATTCAACCTTAAGATTGTTCCTGTAAAATAAAGGATCTCTTTGCTTGGGTGGTTGGGGGGGTGAATACTTGATCGTCTGCCACTGATGATGGCAAAATTCAAATATCTCCAGTGACAAGGTTATCAAACCGACATAATCACCCACCTGTTTTATGAAATGCTCTTTTACTAGTTGCTCTTCCATATTTTCTCGCTTTTTGAAGTCAAACATTCCCAAATGAAATACTGGGGAATTCGAAACATTGGGTAGCATATGGTTATACAATTTTTTGAGAGATCTCTTTTACCAATATTTCGATTGATTTTGTACCATCCACTACAAGATCACAACTTGGTTTTACATTCTCTAACATGCTTAAATAGGCTTTTCTTCCATTGTGCTCGTAATTTTTTAATTCGCGAATTAATCTTGGTAAATGTTCAACCTGATTAACTCTTAAATCTCTAAGTAATCTTCTTGACATTGTGATATCTAATGGTACATCAATAAAAACTGCATAATCAATTAAATTATTCATCTTTGTATGACATTTTCCAAATGGATAGTCAAAAATTATAAGGCTAGAGGAGCTATCTTTAACCTCTTTGATAAGTTCAATCAATAGGTCTAAATTATATTCATTTGCATTGGCATGAGGATATGTCGTGGGGAAAATGATCTTCTCTTCCAATTCATCAAAATGGAAAACTAAATTTATATTTAATGATTTTGCCAAGGCCTTTGAAACGTCTGTTTTGCCACCTCCACCAAATGCACTAATTGTAATTAATCTAGATCGCATAATTCTAAAACGGTTAAATATGAGGACTCTACGGTATCTAAAACAGATAGATGCTATCTTCTTTTCAACACTTCAATTCTGCCCACTACTTTTCTTGGGTGGTGTTTTACAACTTAATCCGTTCTCAACATTGTAGCTTTGGTAGTCTCAATCTGCCTTATGCGGTCAAAGGGGATGACTCATTATCTCACTGGGGGCAAGCCGCAGATTTGGCGTCTATATAAAATAATTGGCTATGCTCTAATACCTAGTACACTAGCTAATCCAGTCTTCATAACATTTAAAAACTTAACGTAATCTTGATCATTTACTTTCTCAAGATTGATAAAATGTTCAATATTACCGTTACCGAGTTCTATAGCTTTTAAAAACAATTTAATAGTCCTTACCTGTGGTAGGTTACTAACGTCCAAATTGGGTCTTTGCCCGGCTCGATATTTAGTATGAGCTTCCTTTAAGCCAATACCAAAGTCATAAATGTAGTAGCTCAACCTTTCTTTAACTGTGGTGGGGTCTTGTCTGCAATTTCCGAGTAACAACCAAGGCAATGTGTCTGCATCGAAGTGCAACAGAGGATTCTTTGCTCCATAATAGTAATTTGCTGAACCCTTATTAATACAATCTGTTACCTGCTCGCCATCTGGACCAAATACCAACTCTGCATATCCATTTTGTCCACTTTTACGTACAAACACTTTATTAATAATTTTGATTTGTCCATGTGAATCAAAGCTGCGCATATTATGTGTGTACAGTTCAGGTGTATTTGACAAAGCCAAATAGAGAAAGTCTAACACTTCTCCATTCTTCATCTCCACGTCTGATAAGTCAATATTTCCATAGATATTATCCGCCCACCTTTCAGCTTGGATCGCAGGAGCGCTAGTACAACTCATCAATAAAAGGTTAATCGTAAGAAAGACTATTAATCTCATATTTTTCCCCTTTGATCTAAAGTTATATATGCGGTGTCTTTATTTTTCGAATATCGTGATAAAGTTTTGAAAAATTACTGAAAAACTAAAAAGCCCTTGATATCTATTTTCCAACCCATCTGTTTTGGCCACTCATTATTGCAGTTAAGAAGTGATCCGTTTTTGTTTCTAAGAGTACGGTGTTGATCGGCTCTAATTCACTTTACAGCAGTGATGAATCTCTAAACGGGACAGGCTTATCACCATTTCAAACTAAACACTCTTTCTGCGTTCTTAAAGTAAAGTTTCTCTAAAACGTTATCAGGTAAAAATAGACCATAGATCTTCCACTCACCGGTCGGAGGGAATGGATGAGCGTAATAATCAAAGTATTCGTCTTGGGTTTCAAAAAAGCGATAATAGATTTTGTATCTCGGCTGAGTAGATTTTCCCGGGTAGCGGTCGGTTCCGAATAATACGCGGTCCTGGTATTTTATAAGAAATTCTCTTGCAGTATAGGGTTGCCGTCCCAGTTCAGCAACTCTACCGGCAACATCAACATATAAATTTGGGTATGACTCAAGCAACGTACCAATCATCAGTAAATCTTCAGCGCTATTACCAACATGGGCGCCAATAAAGGTCGTATCTGGATGTCTCGCAATAACCCGATTTCGTTGTGCAATTATGGTCTCACGCGCAGGGAAAGCCGCACCATGAAAGCCCCAATCCGGGTGTCTCTTTAGCTGCATTAGACGCTCATTAAATCGATCTACAGGCTTAAAGAAGGCTACCGGGTCCGCTGTGTGGATAAGTACCGGCATCCCCAATTCCCCTGCCTTTGCCCAGATAGGATCAAATCGAGTATCATCAATTGCAACAATTTGACCACTTCTATCTTTCACGGTTAACCCGAGACTCTTAAAAATTTTCAGACCCTTAGCCCCTTTCGCATGAGCTGTGCTTAAGAAAGCCACCATCTGCTCACTAAAATCGGGATCATCTATTTTACTAAAGTCGAGATTACAGAAAATGATCAATCGATGGGGGGCATATTGTGAGAATTTCTCCAGCATTCGATCCAGCTTTTCCCCATAACCACCACTTAAGTTGATGATGGCTTTAATTCCCAGTGCATCCATTTGCTCAATCAGAAAAGCTGGATTTACGTCAAGGGGAAAATGTGTATGTACATCGATTACAGGATACTTTGGTTTGCTAGGGATATGTTGTTTCTGAACAAGGTTTGACTTTGGTCTGTAATCCAAGACCAGCTCTCCATTAATATATAATGCCTGACTTATTGTGTCTTGATGAGTACACCCCAGCGTCAGGCTAAAAAGAGCTGCAATTAGGCATGCATGCAGTTGTCGTGACCGATTTGAATACCTATTCCAATATGGTTTGAGGATAACGAACGCTTGATGGATATTTTTTGTAAGCACTTTTTTAAATAATCGAGATTAAGATGAATGATAACAAATGAGAGTTTGTTAATAATGTCGATGGTTTTCAGGTACTGTAGACATAAAGAAACACCTACATCCCTCTGTGTATGAATAATGTAGGTGTTTGAATAATGAGATAATATTAGTAGTAAATGATTACCTAGATTTTATCTGTTGCTTTCTTTTTCCATCTACGTCTTGCTACACCAACAAACAATCCAGCTAGATTTATACCGAGTAGAGTAATGGTTGTGGGTTCACTTTATACTTCAAGGAATCAATTAAGGATTCTATTTATTTTATAAATGTAATACCCAATCTATATCTTCCATATTAGTTAAAAAATAGGTAACAGTAATCTTTCAACAGGAGATATTCTCATCTGATAAAGTTTTCGGATAAAATCCGGTATAAAATTGAGCGAGTAAAGTCCTCGGCATTTTCCTATTCGAGGATAACTGCAACCAAGATTTGGTTTCCAGTAAAACCGAAGATCAAATTGGTTTTAGTATATTATTATCCCTAATTCTTAGTAATTCCTGATCCCTTGATGTTTAGGGGTATCACTCTCCCCATTTTATCAACATGCCATTTATATGTGGACTTTATTTTCTTATTGAACAGTAAAGAGCGTTCCACTTCAAAACCGTCTTCTTTTGGAGACACATGCCAACCTAAATCTTCTGTTGTGGAAATATCGGCCTTTTTCGTAAAATACTGCTCTATCGTGCCACCTCGTGAGCATGGGAGATTTTTAACGCACTCCTTTGCCTGTTCCGGTCCCCTCAATTCGACAGGTTCGTTAGCATCTGTAAATTCCCAGGTTCCATTGTCGTGGAGAGTGACTCTCCTGCCATCTACAGTTGTTGCGGGGATATCGTCTGCGAATGAATTACTTACTGATGTGATCTTTATGAAAAAGAGACACAATATGAGGACTGAAATGTGCTTGTACATCTATTTTTCTCCTAGATAGAAAAACACGGTCGGTACTATTTATCAATAATATTGATGAAGGATAAAAAGTTACTTTTTTACCGCAAAATCAATTAAAGCAAAAAACCAAACCGGACAATATTGCTATGGGTATACTTTTTATCTTTCCGTACTGTTATTGGACACTGTTTGGCACTTCATCCATTCCTTGCCCGTCATGCTTTACCAGTTTTTCGTTCTGAAGAGTGGTTGACAATGCAAGGAACATCTCATCAAGTGCTTCTTGTCTCTCTGTTAAAGCCAAAAGGCTCTCCTTGAGTTGCCTGTTTTCAGTCTTAAGCGTCTGTAATTCATCTTCTAAGCTTCTTAGCTTATTCTGCTGCTCTTTTACCACTTCAAGGACGAACATGGCTATCTTCTTGTATTTTACTCCATCAGGTCTTTTTTCCTTGTCATAGTTGCAAAGCCACGTTAATCCCATCTCATCTAGCTCTTCCGCAATATAACCAAACGTCCACTTGTTCGGTTCTCCAAAGCCCTCTTTCATCTGAAATTTTTTTGGTTCTAAATCGAGGATTTTGTGAAAATCGGCATCAAGAGGAGTAATATTTTTTTTGTATCGACGTGAAGAGCCTTCCCTAGTTATCTGTCTACCATTCCAGGTAAGGTCATTATCATCTGTCCCATCCCATACATTTACTTCGGTAAGAGCAATATCTCCGACTACATCTAGTTTGGCTTGTGGAACAACAACACCATCACCTATTATAACACCAGATTGAAAATGAGGCGATAGTCGTACGTAACTACTCGACTTTATAGCAAATCTTCCTGTAGAAAAAATAGAATTCTCAAGAGAATTAGTAGGAACACATAAACTTACATAATCACTCCCTTCTGCATTTTCTACCCGAATACAAACGTCACCAGGAGCTTCAGTACTATCGCCTCGAACGGTAAGTTTTTCTCCTGGAGTGGAAGTTCCTATACCAACGTTACCGTTTCCCTGCACAATAAACCGCCAGGCAGAGTTATTCCAGACACCCCATTTTTGACTAGGACCAGTTTTTGAATGTGTAAGCACTCCGGCAAATTGGCGATCTTGGTCCCCATCGGCATACCAAATACCAGCGGTATTTGCACCGTTCCGAACTCTCATTCGTTGGCTAACATCCAGTTTACGTCCTGGATTGGTTGTTCCAATACCAAGATTGCCTGTATTATTTAATCTCATTTGCGTTGTAGGGATCCCTTTATTCAGTTCACTTTGTACCTGAAAATCAAGATTTGTGTTTGTTTTTCGTACTATGCGCGTAGCCGAATTCACCGTTCCTCTTGAATCAGTACCGCCAACTGCTGTATAACACCAGTATGGAATAAAAATTGGAACTGGAACAGGACCAGGTCCTGGAGTTGGTCCTGGTCCTGGACCTGGTCCGACTGCCTCTTCTCCATCAGCTACAATTAACTTAAAAGGACCATTAAATTGAAGACCTGCTGTTGTTGGAGGTTTATTTGCGTCGGATCCTGAACGGTTTACATGAAGATCCCATAGAGGGTTATTTGTCCCAACACCAACACTTCCCGAGTTATAGTACATTTTAGTGCCATTTAATAACCAATCAGAATTACCAGAAGGTGGTCCCTGAATACCTTGAGGGCCTTGTGGTCCTATGTCACCTTTTGGTCCCTGAGGCCCAATATTACCCTGCGGTCCTTGAGGTCCTACTGCACCAACTGCACCTGTTGGTCCTTCCTTACCTTGTTGCCCTGGAATACCTTGTGGACCAGGGGGACCGACAAGAGTTGCCGTTGTCTGTAGTGTACCATCTGGAAACATAATTCCATCAATTCCTGGATTGCCACCAATGTGCAGTTTGTGAAGCGGATTAGGAACTCCAATACCAACGTTACCATTTTCTTTCAGCGTAAAAACTTCTTGACCGTTTGGTTGTGGATCATCATCGAAAAACCTCAATGCACTTCCCGTTCTCTTTATCGTTGAGTATTCCCGATAAGAACCATCAAGTTTACTATTTCCTTCAAGTCGTATTGCGGTTGAAGCTTCATCTTGTGTATAGATATGGAGATCTACTTCCGGGTTTGTCGTACCTATCCCCGTTCCAGTAGTTGTTTCAGGTATAACTTCAGCTTCATCCGAATCCTGTGAAACTAATTCTTCTTCATATCCGGAAACTAATGTTGTGTTTTGTTCATTTACATCAATTTCTAATGCCGATGTTGTCATCTTGTCTTCAGCATTAACGGTATTTATTCTCTTTATAGAAAAAAAACCAACAACTAAAGATAAAAAACCTGCTATAATAATACACCTTCTTAATTTGGATGACATTTTGTATTCCTCCTCCTTTTAAAACAAAAAAACCTTACTGCTCAAGATATATATATCAAATATTTTCGGCAGTAAGGCTATCTTCTCTAAAGTCAATCAATATCAAGTGGTTTTAAGACCCTTCACTTTGCGTCGCCTGATTACTCAGGGTTTGCCCTTGTCGGATATTAATGTCATAATAATTATGTTCTTACAATCTTATACATCAATATATTAAGATTGTCAATAGGACAAACTATGACAGATGAAACACGTGAATTATAAGAAATAGTGAAGACGTTTCCACTCATCGTGAGTTACCATAACTTCCGTGTTGTATATGGCAATATAAATAGCTTTATCCTTATCGCTAATATAGATTTGAAAGAAGATGCACTTGATGAGAGTTGTGATAAAATCTCTAAAGAACTTCAGGATCAGGTAACAAAAGGGATTCAGGATGTGCATTACTGTGGTTTCTATATTACACCAAAATTACAAAATTTTGAGATTAATTTGGAGAATAGAAAATTCAAAATCAGGTTATAGACACCTTAGCACACCTGCCTAAACAAAGTTGTTCAGGCAGGTACCGGATGGGGATGGGCTCACTGGCAGGGTGTGCTTTGTTCATAGAGAATGGAGAGTTACTAGTTGGTGAGATCTTTCTTTTTTGCTTTTAATTTGTCTATAGATTCTTGTAACTCTTTTATCATTGCCTCAAGTTTCTTTTTGTGTTCAATCTCTTGTTGGGCAAGTTCGAGGAACATCTCCTTAGAACTCTCTTCTTCAGCAGAACTTGCAAGATCTTGGTAAAAATGGAGACTGATATCTTCTCTTGGGATGGCTATAATCAAGGCCTCCTTTTTTTTCTCCAGTTTCTTGATCTTCTCTTTTATCTCCTTTATCTCTTTCATCCGCTCTCCTCTGACTTTTAACACGTTATAAAGTAAACTCTACGTTAATGGTGTAATTTGAAGGTTAGTTTGCCCCCTAGATGACCCAAATATATGGTGATTAATAAGGTCAATAGATTGAGAATAGTGAAACCTGCAGAGTATAAACCCCCTCTGTCCAGTACCTGTGGATCGAGAAAGTACCAAATTACGCAAAGTATCCCGATAAAAGGTAAGGCCAATCCACACCATATCTTGTGAATAAAGATGTGGGTCTTTGCCCCTCCGTATCTCTGTTTCCATACAATGAGCCCGGTAACATAGGAAAACGGTATAGAAATTGATGCAAGTGTGATAAGAGAGATATATGTGTGACGAAAAGTATCTAGATGAAAAAGGAGATAAAGGAGGAGGAAGAAGATCGATACGGGAAAAAGCGCTACAGTAAAGTGGACGGTTATTGAATGGAGACAAAGACCTATTTTTTCTCTTTCCATTTCTAATTTGACCAATTAGATAAAAGTTTAGAAAAATAGAACTACCTCTTCCTCTGAAAGAGGTATATTTGTCCGTACAAAATGATACGTTCGTTTGGGTAACTGCAACCTTAGTTTCATTTAACTTACGTAGTCCCATCAAATACTGAAAAATGCAGACTCAAACAAGCGAATGCAGTGGAATGCACTATAAAATCGCTTAATACATGCTCAATACATATAATGTTTAAACAAAAGAAGGTGGAGAATGGTTCCACACCACTTATAATGAAGGGGCTTGAAAGATGATGCCAACATCTTTTAAAAGCTTCCTAGAGCGTTAAGTGTATAGAAACAAGCAGTAAAGGGAAACGAGACAGATTTTGTTTAGCTGGTTTTGTTATGCAGTCGTAACACAATTTGTTATTGATCTGTAACAAATCGATGTTTAGGATTTAGAAGGAAAAGCGCTAAGCCTTTGCCTTGTAAACACCTCAGCCGGCTCAGTTGTTAATTGATTTCAGGCATTGTGTTTGCGCTGTATACAATAGTGTCTCTTAAAACATCAATAGAGTAATGAATAATAACTTACATTGACCGGGGAATTATTCGCCGCTTTTTACAGAAAATTGCAAAAAACCTCTTCTCTTTTCCGGTGATGTAGTGATTCCTTACGCGTCTAGACGTGATGCCGATGAGGTGAAAGGCTATAGACTACGCAGAGGGGAAGAAACTGAAAGAAGAGAAAAACCGAAAAAGAGAGTGCTTTCAAAAAATAATCTGACAACGCTTTTTATACTTCCTGTTTATATACTTCAATTTATATAAATATCAATTTTTTTGGAGGAGTGAAATATGTTGCAAAAAAGGTTTATCTGTTTTACTGTATTTGTTTTCTTTTTTGTTACACCATTATATGCACAAAACGAAAGTATTGAGAATATTTATGAGCAAGTTAAATGGCAACAAGGGCCTTCAATTGCATCGATGGATAACATTGCAGAGATAAGGATTCCAGGCGGATATGTGTTCGCTAATGGTAGTGATTCCAGGCTTTTGATGGATTCCATGGGAAACCCTGCCTCAAATAAAGAAATTGGGTTTTTTTCCCCTGAAACACTCGATTGGTTTGTTCTTTTTGAGTTTGATGATATTGGGTATGTAAAGGATGATGAAAAAAGTTCTCTTGATTCTGATGCAATGCTGGAATCTATTATTATGGGAACAGAAGAAACAAATAAATTAAGAAGAGAGAGAGGATTCACAGGACTTCGTATTACTGGCTGGGAAACACCACCTTATTATAATGAATTTACCCATAATTTAGAATGGGCTATTAAAGGTGAGGATGACAACGGAGAGTTATTTATTAATCATAATACGAGAATCCTAGGCAGAAATGGTGTTATGAGAGTAACGCTCGTTGTTGATCCGATTAGCTTGAGTACGGTTTTACCAACTTTTAGTGAACATATGGAAGGCTTCTCATATCAAAGTGGTCAAAAATACGCAGAATTCCGTAAAGGTGATAAAATTGCGAAATATGGTCTAACCGGATTAGTGGTTGGAGGTGCAGCAGCGGTTGCGGTTAAAACAGGCATCTTTAAATGGCTATGGAAACTTCTCGTACCAATTGCTATTGGCATTGGAGCATTGTTGAAAAAATTATTTGTAAGAAGATCTGAGGTTGAAGTGAGGGAATGAGCGACGAACAAACTCTTTTATTAGTATTTGTCATTCTATATCTATTTGAAAATTTATTTTTTTTACATAGAAATTCTCTTGCATTTGTATCTATGTATGGGGCTAGATTTTCAGTCAAATATCCCAGCACAGTAATTGGAAATAAAAGAGGAGGTTTAATAATGTCTAATCCATTTTCTCCACTAGGTTTTGTTTTTGTTTCTAACCCCATTCAATTCTCATTAAATAAAAATGGAGTAATTTCCTTTGTATCAAACTGTTTGTCTGCATCGGAAGTACCCTCTCAAAGCAAATGTCTTTTTTCATGGAGTGAGATTAATAAAATTGAAAAGATATCAAATGAAATATTCATTAATGGAAAATTATTTTTGAAACACCGATCGTCTTCTTTAATAAATCAATGGGCAAATCTCATTTCAGTAATCAATAACTTGTCTACTGATTCTCGGGAACGCTATATTAAGGAGTATTTAGAGAGTAGTCTAAATACAAAGAAGATTAAATTAATAAAAACGGAATTCTTTAAGAAATCAAGGTATTTAATAATTCTATGTAATTTTATTTGGTTTTATATTTTTCTCATATCCCCTCTATTTGTTTTATGTTTTGGTTTTACAAACATAGTAATTAATATCTTTCTTATCTACGCTTTCTTGCATATCTTGACGATATTCAAATTCATATCAACAAAGAGAAGATTAGATTTGAATTGGTCACAAAGAGATTTTCTTTCAAATCTATTCAAGGTTTTAGTTTTTCCTCCTGCCATCATTAGGGCTTACGATTCATTTACTACAAATCTATTCGATGGATTTCACCCTATAGCATTAGGTTATGTATTTTTATCAAAATATGATTTTCAAAAATTGGCAAAGGAATTGATCCTTGATCTTAAATATCCAATTATCTTGGATGAACTGGATGAAAAAGACAAACCTATTGTACAAGATTTTAATAGGATTCAAGTCGAGTCAATAAATTCGTTTCTAAAAGAAAACTTGTATGAAATGAATGATATTATAGCACATTCTTTTTCAAATGATGATAACGCCAAGTCATTTTGTCCTCGTTGCCATGCGGAATTTACAATTGAGCAAGGAATCTGTTCTGATTGCTCAGATATAAAATTGATACGAATTGATGATTTATACCCATAACAAATTGGTTTTCGGATTTGCTGGAAACCAAATCGGTTTTAGTATAGCATAGAAAGTGGCAACCCAGAAAACAGATATCCTCACTTCTACTAGCAGTAAGGCTGTAGGATAAATGATATTACACAATTTTAATGTCGGACACAATTGCAGGAATTCTCTTTTACTATGCAGAGACACAAGAAAGGCATAAATCAATTGAGAAAGGTATTTGAAAAGGAGTAACACCCTCTGCATCTATTTGTTCGATCAAGCCCGATAAAAGTCTACCCAGGAAATCGTGATGTTTTCTGTTTCTTTGTCAAAGAGAGAAGAGGGAAGCACTACTTCATAAAATCTGACCTGTTTTAAACACTGTTTTTGATTAAGCAGATTGCTGTTTTTATCAAAGGCTTTAATGGTAACTTCATGTCGTTCAAAAGTTATTTCTCCATTGGTAACAGAGAACCCTTCCAACCCTTTTAGATAAAGATGTGTCACTATTTTTTCAGGCCAGCTACCTTCATTCAGAAATAATTTGACCGTCCCGATCCCAAATTCACTTGAAATAGTAATGACCGTTTTATCTTTATTCCTTTGCACAGATACGTGATCTTTTAATCCATGAGGCCTATCTTGACCATTTGGATACTCTATTTTGAACTTCGAAGTCTCTGTTTCATGTATTGAATCTGTTGCTGCAGATATCCTATCCGCTAGTACGATGATTAATAGAAAAATTACGAAAGTAAATATCTTGGATTTCATAGGTATAAATGTTCAATAAATGACGCTATCATATTGGGAATGAGAGACGAAGTCTCTTTTGATTTGTATAACATAATAACAAAGTATTGATACATTTCGGAACAACGAAATAGCTGATCAACCATTTTTCCATCTTTAATTTTACTGATGGTTTTTATAGACTACAGATATTTTTTAGCCTTGCCTATTTTTTTAACTTTGTACTATTCTCCATATTTTCTTTCAAACGAAAATTACTTGCTACCACATTCGTCTATATTGAAATTTTCATAATTCAGAGAATTACAAAACAGAATTTAAGAGCCAGAAGTCAGATTGAAAATCTTAAATACTATTATCATGGTGAGTGCTGAATAAGGTTCAAAATACTTATATACTAGAGACATTCCTAATGAGCTGCTGGATCAGTCTAGAAAACTGATTCTCCATGTTTTAAACTATTTAAACATTTTGGAGCGATTTACAACATTGCTCCAGCTAGGAAACCAGTGAAGATACTCTTAACGTAGTTGTGGGTTAATAGAAGAGTTATTTATTTAAGCGGCTAATGCAAGCTTACAGTTTGTTCTAAGTGGTTTCGTGGAAGAAAAATATTCTGAATTCTGTCTCCTGACTTCCGGATGCTGAATAGATACAATTTTTCACATATTCTTTGAATGCTTATTATCTTTCACTTTGCAAAAGATTCTAGTACGGTTTGCTTCTCGATCCATCACATGATACCATGCACGTAGTTATTCTATTTGATAGTGGTCTTAACATAATTGATTGTGTAAGATACATTTGTAGCCATGGAGAGACTCGCCCCCAACGTTTCAAGCAGAAGAGTCAAAGCATCAATTTTGACCGCTGACGTGAAGGTATAACCAGTTACTTGGCTTGTGTAGTGATCATGACCTAACTTGCCTCAACAGTAAATTTCCCGGTGTAATCAAATGGATCGCTGGTTTTGAGTCCTTGATCACTAATTAAGAGACGCCCGAGTAAGTTGATCTTACCAAATTTCAAGTCCTTGCCCTCTAGGTTGAATTGATTCGCAATAAGTTGCGTCAGCTCTAAAACAGCCGTGTCCGAACTCCAGTTTTCGATATCTTGTTCTACTAACAGAACACTGTGGTAGGATACAGAGAAACGAGCGATAAGGTCACCGTTTCTAAATGTGCTAGGATCATCAAGATTGGCGTTCGGTATTTCTTGTAAGTAGATGCCCATATTACCAGGTGTAGCAGTGACAATGATACTACTACGTTCATGATGTGTAGTTAAGGAAGTCTTGCTGAAAAAGGTGAACTTTGCAGTCGCTTCTGTTCGAATAAGGGGGTCAGAGAATAATAATTCTTCGGATATGCCACTGATGTGAGTAAGATAGCCAAAGTGTTTAATATCTGGACCGATTTGCACGCTTCGTCCAATGAGTTCCCAAGAGTTTTTTCCACTGCCAGGTTTTTCAATCCCGACTTTTTCGACCCTGATGGCTGCTGGCAAGATAAAATTCAAAGCGAGAATCAGCATCAAACTTAGTGACCCAACAATATTAAAACGCTTCATTGTATCCCCTTACTTAAACACGGAGTGAGTTCAAGAAATGCATTGTAATATAGTGTTTATTGGAAAATTACCTGATATGATAAATGAGTGTTATGTGGATTAATAAATATGCTTGAAAATTAAAAAGCATGATATAAACATGAAACACGGTAAATATCAATTACATTATAGTTACATTTTGCGCCTTCTTTCCAAAATAAGTTTCATGGAAGAAGATATTGAGTCATTCACGAATTAGGTGAAAAACTTTCCGCTAAATCTCACCTTCACCCTTGCTCCATATATCAGCTGTTGTTGTCAAAGGGATTCATTGAAAAAAATAGTCTAAGAGCGTGTTGCATAAAGTAATTAAATGTTCATTTTATAAATAAACAATCAAGGTTACAAGTTTTTGTATGATTGATGATTAATGCAGTGAAAACGTAAATGGAGAAAATAATTTCTGCGGTGTGCTCAACTATATCTTGCTTTACTTGTACAAAAGATGTCCTGATTCCTAACTTAGGACCAATTAACCTTGCCACTTCGAAATAACTTCAATAGATTATGTGTGGCGCAAATCAATTTCCATTCACTCGAACATGCATCGATCCCTCGTCTGAGAAAGCGCTTTATTCTTCGTGCATCTTTAATCTGCCCAAACACCGATTCAACCATCTGACCCCGTTTACTATACAGATGTTTCCCACGCTTTGTTAATAACTTCCGTTCCATTCGATCTCTCTTCGACAAACCCTCCGGTGTACGTCCCCGTTGTGCTTTTTGTTCGCTCAGAGC
The DNA here is from genome assembly GCA_965222815.1 of Candidatus Scalinduaceae bacterium. Taxonomy (GTDB): domain Bacteria; phylum Planctomycetota; class Brocadiia; order Brocadiales; family Scalinduaceae; genus SCAELEC01. The sequence continues at coordinate 763,351 of CBDCUS010000013.1, read as the reverse complement.
CTTTCGTTGTTTCCAATCTTTTTTTGTCGCTACAAACAGCTCCAGTTCATCAGGTAATCCTTTGTCCATATTTCCCTCACTCCAATATCCCGCATCTGCCAATCCTACCCGAAGCCTTTTCTCTATCCCTATGTCCCTTACATTCTCTTTCGCCTTATTGAGCAATGGATGGAGTTGGTTTACGTCATTTTCTTCCTGCGTCAACTCTGCTGCGACTATTATTTGCTCATTGGTTACTACCGCTTGTGCGTTATATCCTTGTACATATCCCGACTGCGTCTTCATTATCCGGCTTTCAGGGTCTGTAATATTTCCCTTTGCCTCCTTATTCTTCATCTCTTCTGGTGCCTTTGGCTTTCTACCTCGTTTCTTTTTTCCTTGTTCGGATTCCTCTTTCTCTCGCATCTCTATCTTTTCTTGTTGTTTCTTGGCTAATTCGCTAGCACGAAGTTCCAGACGCTCCTTACACTCTTGTAATCTCTTGAGCCTGCTCCTTCTGTCTTTCATCTCTTCGGGTAATTCATCTCCTCGATTCCTCTTACCATAGAGCTTATCTTCCGCTTTGTCTGTTTCTGTTGCCTCCTTGAGTATCTTTTTCACCTCTTGCTCTATATACTTCTCTGATCGATTCGATGATAATGATGCATTTGCTTCCATCTTTGTCCCATCCAGTGCCACTACTCCTACCTTCAACATCTTTGCTTCTGCACACAGCTTCAGTACTTCCGTAAACAAACCCTCAAGCTCTTTCTCATTATCTTTGCGAAATCTCGATATCGTGCAATGATCTGGTTTCTGATTCGCCGTTATTATTCTAAAGCCTATATCTCGTTCACAAAGACTCTCTACTCGACGACTTGACCTCTCGCCTATACTATACGCATATACCAACAAACTCACCATAACCTTTGGATTAAAAGCGGCTCTGCCCCATCCATCTCGACGATACTTCTTGTAAAACTCTTTCAGATCCAGCTGCTCTACTGCGTCAAGTATGAACCAGGCTAAATCTCCTTCCGGTAACCAATCCAATAAGCTCGGTGGGAGTAAATACTGTTGCTCTCTGTTACACTCAATAAAATTATAACCCATATTTTTCCCCTTTCTTGAAGATGGACTCAGTATATCATTTCTCTTGCATACTTTCATCTCTTTTGTGGGAAAAATAGGGTTTGTGCAACAGGCTCCTAACACCCTCTTATAAGATTATACCATATATATACCCATCGCAACATACCTAATCATTTTCTAATTCTTCAGTAAGTGAGCCTGTTGCACATACCAAACGGTTATTCGGTATGGTGTATTAGGTAAACGTATACACTTCTTTATATAGTATGGAAAACAGTTTGTTTTGGGTATGTTCAACAGGCTCTTACTATTAAAATTTCTTATGAGTCACATAGTATAACAATCATCAAGATGTTCATTGATGATGCAACCCAATATTGTCTATCTCATAATGAAATGCTTATGATCTATGGTTGATTGATATTCAGATTAAAATTGAGTAAAATATATGGTTAGCTGTGGTGGGTAACCGAGTACTTTGTCACAACCAATCCTGAAAGGAGAAGAAATGGCTATAGAAAAACATACTATAAAAATTCTATTAAGTTGTGCCGTAGTCTTAGTAGCAACAACTTCACATGTTTTTGCTGAATCCTTGGAAGAATGTATGAAAAGAAAAGCAATTGCAGCCGCTCCTTCCGAAGAAAAACAGATTTTTAATAACAGAGGATGTAGTACTGGTAAGACAACGATTTCCGGTGAGAGTAGAACTTGTGATAAGCATTTATGTTGGCTAGCACCACCGAATTACGTAATCACGGATGTACGTCTTTCGTACAATAGTAAAATTGGTTCAGAGAATTGGGCAAAAGGACCCTCCTACGAGCCCAATATAGAAGCTGCAACAAAAGTTTGCTTTGACGTACATGCAAAGAGTCCAGGTGGGGTGAGTAATTATGGAAAAATAGGATCGACAACAATTGACGTTTGGGCAACTATCAAAAGACGCCCAGCTCCAGAGGAATACATTGTTTTTGCACGAGAGTGTTTAGAAGAAGGAGCAAATTAGTTAAACAACTTTGTTCAAAACATAGATCGAATATTATTAACTGAGATGTCATGCAATTATTTTGACGTGAAAATTGTGATGAATAGGTAACTACCCACCACAGTAAAAAGAATAAAGGGGTCGCTATTAAGCATTAGCAGTTTTAATGAATAGTGCTGTTTTCTTACTTATGCAAAGGTGAAATTGTGCAAGAACCTGCTGTCTTATGTACTCATGAATAGCTATTGTCATATTCTATTGAAAACCTCAGAACCCAGTTGCTAGTGGAATAAAGTGAATTCAAGGTAGGTATACTCTGAGACCCAAATGGAAGAGTTAATATGGAAAGTTCTCAATCGATCAGCTTATTTTGCAGTCAAGGAAAGATTTGGCCCGTATCTTTAACTTCTCGGCGTCTTCCTCTCTTCATGATATGATACCAAGCTCCTGGATATTGTATTCTAGAGATCGTGTCATAGGAGAAGATAACATTTTTCGGAAGTAAAGCTAATAGCAGACCCCTGGAATATTGGTTTTGAGTGGCAGGTGGTAATGATTATGCATGAGAACATAAGCGAAAATATAAACTTCAAACCTGTCCGACATTTTCACAGAGTGTTTAGGAACGAAACACGATCGTCATCATCACTAAAAATATCCCTTTGTTCATTTCCTCGTGATAAGATGTGGTAGTAAGCCCCTTAAAATTCAATACGCCATGGTCTTGTCATAGCAAGGATGATAAAAGGGATATATTATATTGTCAAATAATAATCACTTATCAAGGTGTGACCCTAATTACTTTGTTCAAAATGTACCACTCATTAGTCCAGGTGAAGTTTTCGATCACACAGGTCGAGACGAACGAGGTGCCGACCTGGCTGATTCCCAATCCGAATCCGATTCAACGCTTCGAGACCCGCCTCCTGAATGCTGTACGAATCTGTCGGGCCGCCAGTGTGTTCGCTGACCAGTGTTACGAAAAATTCCTGAACACGATCAGGTTGCCGCCACCACACATTAATTTCGGAGTCACGCTCATTATCATCAAGACTGCGCGGAGTAAGATTTGCCGAACCGGTTGTTGCCGAAGTGTGATTCGTATTGTCGGTGTCGATCAGGATTGCGGTCTTCGAGTGGATATATATCCCGTGGTCCTCTAGGAAGTCCCGCTGATTCCCTACCGGGTCGCCAGCCGTCGGGGCGGGTGCGTCCTCCATGGCAAGCGTGTAAACAACGATCCCGCCCCGCGTCATGAACTCCTGCACTTCCCGCCTGAGTGTAGCGATTCGGGCACCGTTTGTGTTGTAGAGGTTCGTGAAGGTTACTACCGTATCGGGCTCGAGGGTGTCGATGGTGGCATTGATGCTGATCGTTGTGTCAGCCCTTACCCAGTACGTAGTTACCCATTCGCCGGCCGCATTCTGTTCAAGGAGCTCCTGCATCGAGTGGATTTCGCACCACCGAAGATGCCGGAATTCATCCCTGACGATGCGCTCCCATTCAGCGGTTGGGTGGTTGAGCCAGCGGTCGGCCCAGTGAGTGTCAGGTTTATAGGGAATCACGATGTGCACCATAGGATCTTCGCGCCCAGGATTCCGGTATTGCCACGACGTGAGCAAGTCCTTCGCGAGTCCTTTGTGGTCGAAATACTGAGACTCGACAAACCCAACAGTGCTCGGCGGACCCATCCAGTCGATGATCTGGCCATATGCTGCGAGAATCTCTTCCTCGCCGGAGAGATTGAATCCTGGCATTCGTGGTGGGAGCGTTACGTTGACCCACAGATGGTCCACGGGTTGACCGACCGGATTCGGCGTTATCGGTACCCGCATTGGCGGCTGGCCTATAAGGGGCCGAGGCGTCAGCGACAGGGTATCAATTATCCGCGTATAACACCATTCGTCGTTCGAATCAGCCACTGCCCTGTAGCGGCGTAATGTCCGAATGTACCCCTCAAACGGTCCCCGAGTGTTGATCGCATCATCCCAGCGAAGCGCAAAGATCTGCAGAAGGCGTCGTTGGGCATACTCATCGGAGAGAATCGCACCACAATCGTGCAGTGGCCCCTCTCCTGACCCCCCAGATCCGGAACCGTGCGACGATCCACGACCAGATTCGTTGAACGCATGGACATTGCGATCCCAGTATTGGCGATGGAAATTCAGACCACCTACGTAGGCATTCCGCTCGCTTACACAGAACTTCTGGTGATGGGATCCTAAGGTGTGTGCGGTAGGATGGTTCTGGGTAGTCGCTAGCACGCCACTCGGGTAGGGGAGGTTCGACGGTGGATTGTGCAAGTGTCGAAACAAATTATGGATGGCAGCGAGCAGGTTTCGCGTCTCCCCAGACAAACCCTGGACACGCAGATAGGCGGCAGCCCGACACCCAGCATCCCACGCACGTTACGCCACGGCACCATCACAGTGCCCAGGCTGCCGATGTTGTTTCCGTTCCCTGAAAAATCATCGTCGAGCGTAGCATCCCATACGAGCACGCGAACGTCTCCATGTGCATGCGCGATCGCGCGCCCCGTGACTCTGGACTCGGCGAGACGCGCAAGCGCCACGGACTGAGCCCGTAACAGTGTTGCGGCGTCCGGAGCGTTGGACTGGCCCGAGTCGTTGAACCGCACATCCTCGTCGAAGCCCCAGATGCCGATGTAGCAAAAATGCTCTGATTCTTGGATCAGGTTTGCTACCTCGGGAAACACGTTGTCGCCGTCCACTAACGGAAGGATTCGGGATTCGGGGAGGAAGGGCGACGGCACGGGGACGACTGGCGGTGGCTGTTGGAGCACCTGGAAGATAGGACCGAAGAGGCCCATCCGCTGTCCCAAGATATTGATTGCTAATGTTAATCTGCTTCTGAGGGCTGCCAGCCGCCATCGCATTGTCCCGAAGAACATCTGAAGTAAAGAGGAAGTACGTGGAATAATTGATGTAATAGTAGGTGGCGATGGAGGAGGCTGAGTCTGAGACTGTATCACAACCTGTAAATGTTGATGACTATTCCCTTCCCAGAAGCTGATGCGACCAACAACAAGATAAGTTCCAACGGGTACCTGAGTTGCAAGGTTCGGTCCAACCGAGTCAATTACTAATGACATCGTAGTAGCATCAATCACCGTGGCACTGGGAACGCGATGGTAAATTGCACCTCCACTTCCACCAGGGGTGAGGAGAAACCACTGAATGGACGAACCCACAACAGTGAAGTCAAGAGAGTTGTCAGTGAGAGTTAGCGTAAATGCATCCCGCGGTCCCACGCGTGTCGGATCAAGTTGAAGAATTGATGGCATGTCTATCTCCAATTAAGTAATCGTATAACATTTAAGCTCAATTGCCGCTATTCTGCTTCGCTCTAATGGTCAGGCACAGCGCCTTGTGAGAGCGTTATTCAAGTCTGTTAATCTAGTACTGCAAATAGCAAAAATAAAAAAAGAATGTTGCCAATCCTGAAAATGAGATTTTCCTGCCAAGATGGTCATTAAAATGATTCCGCAAATTTCGTTGTCGTCGGACTAGTGTCCGCGAACTAAGTGAACTAGTTCGAAGCTGCAGCTGGCGAAATTGTCATCATCGCCTTTGGTCGGCAGGAATTTGGCACTGACCTTATATTCACCAGCCTTGAGTTTCGGGCTAGTCCACTGCGCCCGGCCAAAGCGGTCGATACGCACCGGTTTGCCCATGGGCTCACCGTTTAAGTAGAACTGAACTCTGCCTACACCGTAGCGCTGTTCCTTTTCGTCAAAGCTCAGCCGTTGACCGGTGAGGGCGCGTTTGATGACGGCAAAAAAGGTGGCGGGCTTGCCCTCTTCGGTGACTTTGCGTTCCGGATGAATTTCGGTTTTAGTGCCGGCCTGTTCCAGCTTTTGCGCCAGAAGATAGGTTTTCGCAAATCCGATTTCGCCGGTCACGACCACATCCATCACGGCGTTATTGCGGTTATCCCGGTCGATGATTTCACGACAGGCCCGCTCGGCAATATCTCGGTCGATTGGGTTGACCATATTCATGTCGGGAACCTCACAGGAACCGGCATTCTCAAACGGCCATCCCTCGACTGTAAAGGTCGCCGTGGAGGTGCCGGGGGCATAATCAAACAGGCTAGACGCGTTACTTATGCGCCAGGATTTTGAAAATGTCTCATTGAGATCCTTATACCGATCCGATAGATTGGCTGGCTTTGGTCCCAGATATGTACCGTCAGACAGTCCGGGCAGCCACTGACCAGGTTCAATATACCCGGCTATGCCTTCGGTCGCGGGCGTATTGAGCACGCTGATATTGAGATAGGCTATATCATGCGAGCTCCACCAGCCGGGCGTGACAAGTAATGTGGATCCATTGGGGAAGTCCACTTCAATCCCGTTCCCACTCGCAGCCTTAGAGACACGGCCGCCGACGCCAAGATTAACACTGCCCAGAGCGTCAATGTCTTGCATGATACCGTCTACACGCAAGCGCATGCGGGTTTCCTGTTCATTCAGCGGCCCGTCGGGCTGATAGCTGATACGATGATTCCCCACACGGGCTGCCAAGGCCGTATTCACGGCCACGCAACTACTCAAACCCGTATATCCGTTGAGCAGGGGATTGGCCGTGGTAACCGGGGTTTGGCGGACCTGGATTTCGTAATCCGTGCCGTCCCGCAGCAGCGTATATTCACCTGCGCCGTGGAAATCATAATCGGTACCGTTGACGGTTTTGATATGCGGGTCGCCATTGTCACGCGCATCATAGACCGCGCGGTCATTGCTGAGCATCAGATCGTCGATCACAATACGACCTTCCGGCGATCCGTGTGCGGGTCCGACTTCCAGACGGACCGCAACGATATCAGTCAAATCCAGACCGGATCCATTATTCAGAAAGTCGGTTAGTCGGATGCGGATGGTTTCCATTTCATTGTGCCAGCCGCGGATGGGTGCCGTTGGATCGTGCAAGGGACCAGAGCGTTGGTATGGTTGTTCAAATCCGCCGCCAAATGCGTCAATGCTGATAGTGCTTGATACCGGTACGGCTTGCCCGTCCCTGAGGGTGACTGTAAATGTGAGATCGTCCAGAATCGCCAGCGTATTGGGATGGCGGGTGCCTTGCGCACCACGCAAGGATAAAAACATATTATCCGTGAAATCACGCTCCCCGGCTGGAATCTCCCATTCGTAAAACCGGTTATCCCCGGTCCAGTCAAATACGACGCCGCGACTCGAGTCAGTCGCACTCGCCTGCGTTGCACCATTAAACGGATCGGAGGAGGTCCAGTCAAAATTTGAATTATTGTCATCCAACCGGTCTTCCGTCAGGTTTTGCACGTTAAAGGATACCGGCGATCCGATACTGCTGGTCCCGTCCGCAAACTGGGATTGATAATCATCGATAATAATAGTTTTTTGCGGATTGGAAGGAGTATTAGGTGACGCGTCGAGGTATTCATGGCTGACGACAATGCAGGGATTGCCGGTTGGCACCCCGATCGGTCGGAAGCTTTCATACTGCCGCGTTAGAAAATCGATCGACGGAATATTATCGTCGACGTAACGCTTTACCAAAGGCAGAAAATGGCCGAGCTGCACCAGGTGTGTATTGGCCTCACCGATGGAGCATGGACCGGTAAACCAAGGGTTGCCTCCGCCATTGTGGAACCAGCCGTGGCCTGTACCTTGAACGACTGTTGATTGTCTGTTGCCTGTTGCACGGTCATGGAGGTGAAAAGTCTGGCACTGATCGCAACTCGCTGATCCGTTGACATCAGAGTCTCCGGATGCCGTCCAAAGATGAAAATTGGCCTCGCCGGGATCCGCGATGCTGGTTGACGGGCTATCGCCGCCACAGCACGGTGTAATTCCAGTTCCCTGGAAATCGGTCGGCAACATACTGCTGATTAATTTTATGTCGTCCATTGCGAATTTTGTCGGCAAATAGTTGCCATCAGACATTCGGTCATATGCCACCGCGACACCCTCTGCGCCGCGACTATGTCCGATCCAGACGATCCTATCTGTATCTATATTTCCAGTCAGCGCACCAGCGCCTGCAATAGCGCTGACTGCAATCTGATCGATTAATGCATCTGTATGAGCGAGCGTGGTTGTCGACGCACTGACGGGCCCGGGCCCCGTATTATTCTTGTGGCTCATGACCACATAACCATACGAGGCCAGGTGATTACCGATATGATCATAATGTTCATACCAGTGGCCGTTACCGTGGCTGACAATGATCAAGGGCAGGTTTTCGCCAGTCGCGGCTCTCACACCCGCGACGTCGCTCGGGAAGAATAGATTTTGCGACTCAAATCCAGCGGGAATACCGAAGCCGGCCGCGATATTGTAGGTCAGCTCCGTGACCGCCTCCGGGCCAGCGGCGGTCGTATCATGAACCATGTAGAAGCCGGACTCATTATGGCGCCCGTCAATAAAATCGTCGCCGTTGAGCAGGCCATCCTGGTTAAAATCCAGGACGACGTCATAGCCGACCCCGAGGCTGAGTCCCGCATTGGCGCTAAGTTGGTTTGCCGCGGCAACCTGGAACGTATTGCTTTGAATATCCGTGCCGCTAAAGGTTACCGTCTGCGCGCTACCCCTCACATCTGTGAGCGTATTGTCGGCGTTCCACTGGATGGTCGTTTTGGCGGCGACGACATAAATATCGCAGGTCTGGGTCGCAATGGCCGGAAACCGCGTCGGATCAATGGCGATTTCGACATTGTCATTGGCATTGATCGCCTTGACATATTCAAAATGCGGATAGTCGCTGATCGAATTGCCGGCGAGTTCGGTTTTGGTCACTGCCGCCAAAGCGGAATGTACGGTGAGCATGGTGCCCAGTCCAATCAGAATCAGAATTAAGCCGAATTTTCTTAGAGTGTGTGTCTTAATTTTCATGATGCCCTCCAATAAAAATTTAACGTTGAGTTTGTGGAGCCGTGACGGGTAATCGCCAGGAATCCGCAAGCCGTTTTTCCTGCGGCGAAAATTCCAGCACAAGGTTTGCAGCCTGTTCCCGTAAAAGCGAGGTCAAGTCAGATGCGACGACCGGATCCTGGGTTCGACTCTGAATATCGGTTGGTTTCAGGGCCAAAATGCCTGAGCGTTCGGCCTTGGTGCGCTCCCTCTCAATCATTTTCGCGTCGATGCGTTCCGGCAAAGCCGGCGTACCAAACCAGATGGGTTCTTTCGAAAGATCGATTTGCTCGGGGATGATTCCGATGACAAAACCGGATTCATGCCCGTGGTTAAGCCGTTGAACGGTTTGATTTCCGGCATATAATACCGGTTCCAGCGAGTTTCTGGGCGTCACCAGATCGGGGTCAACCTTGAACACGACCAACAGGCCGGACCGGACATGCGGATGGTCGCGCCGCCAGTCATATTTAAATGACTGCTCCAGCCGGAACGGCTGAATGCGCTCAATGTCGATAACCGGCTGCGGTTTGAAATCTGTAGTAGGTGTCGTCGGGCCGTTCGATTGACATCCAATCATAATAAAAAAGCCCGATAATATCGCGACGTACAAGCCCTGTCGCATGTCGAAAATCAGACGGTAACTTCTGTTTCGTATTCGGTTCATTACCATAGCAGCGTCTCCTTATTTGCAAAGTGTTACAAAAATAAATAGTTAATTCGGCTCTGAAACCTTCGACTTCGAAGTGTGAGTATTACAGTCACCATAATAGTAGCTAAAACACCAACTAAAGAAACTAAAGCAACGATTATTCTTGGGTCATTCATAATAGTTATGATCTCTTATGATTTTGCAGCTAGCGATTAAGTTCACCTGCCGCTATTCAGTTTCGCATTATAGCGGTCACGTGCAGCGCCTTGTGAGAGCGTTATTCAAATCTGTTAATCTTGTACTGCAAATAGTAAAAATGAAAAAAGAATGTTGCCAATCCTGAAAACGAGATGTTCCTGTCAAGATGGTCATTAAAATGATTTCGGAAAATTCTTCTTATCTTAAAACACTGCACAAGTAAAAAGATACCTACTAACGTTGTTAACAATCTATCAATGCTATCAATAAGCTTAACCATTGCTAAAGACTCAGCCGTGGCTTGCACTTCCGATTCTAAGAATACGGCAATCAAGGCCCAGGAAATGGAAATTGAAAAAATCACTATTGCAAATATGAAAAAACTTTTACTTAATTTTTCATCGGAATGAAGTTCATTGATTTGATCACGAAAAATATTAAAGGTAAAATCTTCACTGCTGTCTTGCATTCGAGACCAATGCTTTGTTATGTGTCAGCTTTACTATCATTTTTACACATATAAATAAATAATGCCCTTATCTTCAGCAAAGCAATTAGATTTTAGATTGCAGCGCAGATCGCTAACGCAAAAAGTGTGAATATTACATCGATCAGCAATAGATTGTCGACCTCAATCCCAGTTCCTGGAATATTCGTCTCTTTGCACAACCACGTGTTACATTGAGGCGGAACAATGTTTGTCCCACACACAACCGCATAACTCGCAAACCCAGCACCAGCCATAGCAAGCAGTATCGTACAGATTCCGACATCGCACACTGTTGCCAGTAAAATGCCAAATGCAATTGCTGCGGCAAAAAACACAGCAAACGTATACCAAGATCCCATCCCACATAATATTCTTGCCAATGCCACGATGGTGCCGATTATGCTTACAATGAACAAGGCCCAGAAGATGCAACAAAGAATCCCTCCGCAAAAGCAAGTGATACAGGTGCCACCATTGTCGTCTGCGCAAGCAACTGTGAAATTAAATGTAGCATCACCACAGAAATCTGGAGATGTGACATCCACTGTTAACGTGTGTTGCCCAGAAGTAAATAGCTTCTGGAGGCTCAGCTCAAGAAAACCAGTTGACGAGGTCCCTTGATCTACAAGATTGCCATCATCTAATAAGTCTGCTGAGAATTGTTGCCCAGAGACACCTGTTACGGTTGCTGTGATGATCCAAGTTTGACTTCCTGACTGTACGTCACAGTCTCCTATGATTGTAGTGAAATTGATTGTTGGACATCGCGGAACATCACACTCCGGGATATTGAACTTGTCCTTTAGAGGTTCACATCCTTCAATATTAAGCGACGGAATATAATCACCAGGCTCATATTCGTGGGTATCGCTAAACAAGAATCCAGGTGCGAACGTAAAGGGATTACCTTGTAGTCCATCTCCATAAATCCAGAAGGCTATGGGGCTGCTTTGGTCCTCGTGTTGTGCAATCAACGATACTAACCTGCGCCCATTTTCTTCGCACGTATCTTTTATTAGGTGGCTTAAAATAGTAGGAGTTGGGCACTCTTGTGCTTTCACTTGCGTCGCTACAGTGAGTATCATAAGAAAAAAGATGACTGCTATTGAAATTCTTGTGTACAGTGATTGTCGAATCATTGTTTTTTCTCCGATGTAGAAATTTGTTTGAGTAATTTGAATTTGAAGTTTGTCATCGCTCTCTTCGTGTTATTTCGTGTCTTAAATTATAGGCATAACAAGTAATTGATAAGTTTATAGACAACAAGAAAAACTACATGTTAATAAATAAGATCCTTTATTTTTAAATAGCCCAAAAACCTGTATTTTTAAAAAAATACCAGTGTTAACAAATAAAACGGACTTGCTAAACATGTTTAAAAAACGACTGTTTAGCTAATAGACTATTTTGCGCAACTTCGATGCCATATTATTTTTGAAGGTAGGAAAGCCTGCAAGTGCTTTTGAATTATAGAGATGAAAATAATAATCAAATTTAAGGGATTACGTTTTGTTATAACGAAATAACAAAAATGTTATGAGTCCGTAACAAATATCAGGAATGAGTTGGTATCACACAAAGACACAAAGAAAAAGGAATCCCCCTCACCTTAGTCCTCTCCCCGGAGGGGAGAGGAAAGAAAAAAGAAATAAAAGGGTCGGTCCTCGCATTTAAGCATTAGCAGTTTTAATTAATATTGCTGTTTTCTTACTTATGCAAAGGTGAAATTGTGAAGGGACCTGCTGTCTTATGTACTCATGAATAACTATTGTCATATTCTATTGGAAACCTCAGAACCCAGTTGCTAAAGGAATAAAGTGATTTCAAGGTAGGTATACTCTGGGATCCAATAGGAAGAGTTAATAAGTAAAGTTCTCAATCGATCAGCTTAAGACTTACTTAAATGCCGACTCCCTATACTTAAGTAAGTACACATACATCTACAGTAAATTTCCAACAACTGATTCTGGTCATTTGCCTGCCTGTGCTTCGCACGCAGACAGGTAATTTTTTAACTTCTGTTCGGTTTTGGTTTGTCCAGGTTAGATGCACACGAGAGTGTGATAAACATCTCATCGCAAATTTAGCCTTGGGCATAAAAAGGAAATAGTCCAGCAAACTCCCTACCCCTCCTTCATCATTGGTTGCCAGATATCTTCTGAGAGTTTCTCACCCGATATGGATTCTAATATCTTGAAGATGTACTCGTCTTCTTCAAGGTTGCTTGACTCAATGACCTGTTTGAATGCCTGGTCTGATATGGGCATGACGGCGGTCAAATCCAGCTTCCACTGCTCCTCCTCTTTTACAAATTGATATTTTAATGGTGTCTTCTTTCCGTAATTGAGAAAGACTGCTGTTGCACTGTTTTGATTCTCAGTAATTTCACCGATATCGGAGTTGATGACGCTATCCTTGCCTATCCATCCCTTGTCAACAGAGTGGACAAAGAGTTTCTCCGCTGTCATTTTTGAAAGGGTCTTTGGTTTCATGCGATGGCGAAGGAGTATGACCATCATTTTATCAATTGTGGAAAGATTCCTTACCTCCTCCTCTGTTCCTGTCAATGCGGATGTCATTATGTTGCCGTAATACTCTATTGTTGAATTACTCACATATTTAACCGCTTTACTGCCATCCTGATTTAATATGGAGTTTTTGTAGTTGTTGAATGCTCCCCGTACGCCATTATCTCCTGCTATTTGCCTGGGTTCATCGGCCGTACAATTCGAGATTAAGACGCATAACAGTAATAATAGGGCAGTCATTCTGTAGTTCATTGCTACCTCCTTGAAAGGTTTTTCTTAATAATCGGATTCATGAGTGGTTGAACAAAACAACCCATCTTATGTGTTGCTGTAATAATTCCGTAACCATCAAATACTAAAGCACTCAAGTGCTCGTTTGTTCCGGTGACGGAATCAGCGCGGCTTGTATCTAGGCAGTTTTTGATCAGTTGCATGGTTTCTGTTCAAGAACTAATTGCGTCTTTTTTGAAACTTCTTCGCCTTTGAAAAGAAGGGGCCGGACCCTTTCTTTCTCTTTTTAAAGTACGATAATAACATTTCTGCCTCATGGAAAGGGAGGGTCACAAAGGAAAACTTATCGAGGATTTGAACATCACGTATCTTTTCATTCGTGATGCCACACTTCTCTTTAATAAAATTGATCAGTTTTTTTCGTGTGAACCCGTCCTGTTTGCCATGGGTAACGAAGAGACGCGTTTTTCCTTTCATATCGACCACCGCATCTTCTATCTTGGTATAGCTCTCCTCATCCAGTTCATCTTGGAAAGTGTGTTGTAAGAGGGCTGCCAGAATGTTTACGGGGTCACTCTCCTCTAAAAGCTCCCTGGACATTTCAAGATATCCGCTTCTCGGGCACGATTTTACAATGTCTTCAAGATCGCTCTTGATCCTATTTTTCTTTGTGTTAATAACGTCCTTCACCTTGGGCAGTTTCGCTTTGCGAATATCTGTTTTTGCTTCTCTCTGAATAAATTGTAGTTTTCGGTACTCTTCAGGTGTAACAAATGTTATGGCGTTTCCCCCTTTGCCCGCCCGACCGGTACGGCCAATTCGGTGAACATACGATTCCGGATCTTGAGGAAGAGAGAAGTTGATTACGTGCGTAAGGTTTTGGACATCTATTCCCCTGGCGGCAACATCGGTTGCGACAAGGATGTTGAGGAGCTGTTTTTTGAATTTGTTTAAGATTTTTTCTCGCTGGCTTTGTGACATATCACCATGTAAGGCGTCGGCATCGTATCCTCTCTCCATCAGATGGGTAGCAACTGTATCTACATTTATCTTGGTTCTGCAGAAGACGAGGCCATAAAACTCCTCTTCAATATCGATGATCCTACAAAGGGCCTCGAATTTATCAGCCGAAGATACCTCAAAATAGATCTGGTCGGTCTGGTGTGTCGTAAGCTGACCTTTTGTTACCTTGAGAATATCGTATTCTCCCATATATTTCTTGGCGATCTTAATGATCTCCGGTGGCATGGTGGCGGAAAATAGCATCGTGCGCTTATCAAAAGCGGTACTTTCTATAATTTCACTGACATCTTCGAGAAAGCCCATATTGAGCATTTCATCAGCTTCATCCAATACGAGATACGATATTTGATTCAACTTTAACGTGCGTCGCTTCAGATGGTCAAGGATCCTGCCGGGTGTACCAACCACTACATCTATCCCTTTCTTGAGGCTTCTGAGTTGCAGATCCATCGATTGCCCACCGTAGATTGGAATAACACTCAATTTTTTCTTTCCCTTTAGTGAGTTTATCTCTTCAGCTACCTGGGTAGCCAATTCTCTCGTCGGAGTGAGTACGAGGGCCTGGACAGATTTCGACTTTTCCGGCAAAAGTTCTATGATGGGAAGGCCAAAGGCCGCAGTCTTACCGGTTCCGGTTTGTGCTTGACCGACAATATCCTTCTCTCCTGACAGTATAGCAGGTATAGTCTTTGCCTGTATCGGTGTCGGCTCTTCAAATCCCTTCTGCTTGAGGACAGAAAGTGCTCTTTTAGACAAGCCTAAATCTTCAAATGATCCTATCTTCGATTCCATTTCGTAACTACTCCTCCATGCTAACCAGTTATTTCTCGAAAATTCACCTTTTATTCTTGGTGGAAAGAGAGTAGGGTATCACCCGGAGAGAGGTAATGTCAAATTAAAAAAAGCTTTGTAAATGCCTTTGTAAATTATGTGTATGTAATAGCCTACAGAAAAATGGTAGAATTTTCAACGAGTTAAGGCCCAATCAGTGGTTTCTCTTACGATACTGTATGTTAACTCCTTCAACTATCTACTGGATATTGATTATGATATTTTGATAAGAGCTTTATTCATAGAGAGTTATTATTTATTGTTTTTTCTGGTATATTATTCGCGTTACTTGGTAGTTTTCTTAAACGTGAAAGGGACTTTCCTATTATTTATACTTATTTGATAATGGTTTTCGTATATCTGGTCTTCTTCCCTCCTATTTTGAGGACACGATCTCTTATACAGTATTTATGGATCTTTTTGATAAGAGAAAACTCTATGATAAAAGGATTTATTAGATTTATAGCATTATCATTGCCACAATAAAATTGACGAGCTTTTGTTGGATGTGATTTATATCACCGATAAATACTAAAAACTTGGTATATTACATATATATCAAATTTTTTACACGCTTCATTCAATAAAGGCTTGTCCAAAGAAATCAGTTGAGCAGGTTTGTTGATTCTCTCTTATAGGTGTGTTATATGGTTTTCTGAAATGTTATAAGAAAAGCAATGATAGAGATCAGGAAAGGTTTTTTGATTAAGAGTAGGCCTCTAGTGGTGACCGCCATTCATATCCTGCAGGTGGTGTTGGCAAACTATCTGGCCTTTCTCCTGAGATTCGAGGCATCACTTTCCCCTGCTTATGTAGAGCAACTGCTCGCTTCCCTTCCCTACCTTCTGGTTATCCGTCTTATTCTTTATCTTCAGGCGGGTCTCTATAAAGATCTCTGGCGCTACTCAAGTATCAGCGACATGATCAGTATTATCAGGACCGTTTCAATCGGAAGCGTCTCATTCTTTATCATCAACAGATATATTCTCGGGAATACCTTTTACCCACTCTCAGTGTACGTGCTTGAGTGGATGCTGATTCTCTTTATCTCTTGCGGGACCAGGCTTTTGATCCGGGTCTGTTTTAAGAGATATCAAAACTTTCAATCGTTAGCAAAAAAGATCCTGATTGTGGGTACGACCGCCGGTGAAGCGATTGTCCGGGAGATGAAAAATAACCCAAAGTCATCATATATCCCGATCGGGTTTATGGACGAAGACCCCTACAAAAAGGGGCTTGAGATACACGGTGTTCCTATTTTTGGGCAGATAAGCACCCTGGCTAGCGTGATAAGGAAGCAGAAGCCCGATGAAGTCTTGATATCAATGGCTTCAACCGAGAGTAAAACGATTAAGAGTATCTACGATCAGTGTAAGCCCTTTAACATCCCTATTAAGAAACTTCCCGGGATAAACGACATCCTTGTTGGTAATATATCTGTGGAAGCGAGGCTTGGACAACGGTTAATCGATGCGAACATGGTAACGGAAGCCCAGATACAGGAGGCCCTGGCCTTACAGAAGAAGGAGGGGGGGATGTTAGGTTCGATACTGGTTAAGAGCGGGTATATTAAAGAGGAAGAGCTGTTTTCCTATCTGACCGAACAGGACGGGATTTCCCGCATGAAGCCGATATCGCTTGAAGACCTCATCCAGCGAGAGCCGGTGAGGTCAGACATCCAATCGGTGAGGGAGTTTATCCAGGGGAAGACGGTGATGGTGACGGGTGCGGGCGGTTCAATTGGGTCTGAGCTGTGCAGGCAGTTGATTAAGTATAACCCTGCTCATTTGGTACTCTATGAGAGATATGAGAACAGTCTGTTTCAGATAGATCATGAATTAAACCGTTTTGAAGAGGATAGGGTCAAGAAGAACTTTACGTCAGTGATAGGTGATATGCTTGATACCAGAAATTTGGAGTATGTCTTCTCCACACACGGGCCTCAGATTATCTTTCATGCAGCGGCACACAAGCATGTTCCCCTGTTGGAGCAGAATCCACTGGAGGCGGTAAAGAACAACGTATTTGGTACAAAGAATGTGATTGAGGCAGCGGTCAAGTACAACGCGGAGAGTTTTGTGTTGATCTCATCGGATAAGGCGGTGAATCCGACAAGTACGATGGGGGCGACAAAACGGATAGCGGAGTTTTTGACGATAGCGATGAATGCCTTTTCCCATACAAAATTTTCCACCGTGAGGTTTGGTAATGTGCTGGGGAGTAATGGAAGCGTTATCAAGATCTTCGAGGAGCAGTTGAAGCGGGGAGGGCCATTGACGATAACGCATCCGGAGATAAAGAGGTTCTTTATGTTGATACCGGAGGCGATACAGCTTGTCCTCATGGCAGCAGCGCTGAGGAAGGGGGGAGAGATCCTGGTGCTTGATATGGGAGAGCAGATAAAGATTGTAGAGCTGGCGGAGAATCTGATAAGGCTTTCTGGTTTTGTACCTCACGAAGAGATTAAGATGGAGTTTACGGGTCTTCGGCCAGGTGAGAAGTTGTATGAAGAGCTGTTTGACAAATCGGAACAGGTGGTGAGCACGCTTCATGAAAAGTTTTGGTTGACGATTCCTGAGACCCCATCGTTGGGGGAGTTTAACAATCACATTGCGGAGCTTGAACGTATTGTTCGCGACAATGCGATAGAGGAAGTGGTCTCTGCAATTCAGGATATCGTGCCAAGTTTTAAGTGTGATAACAACGGTGATACCGATCACCCATTATCACAGAATGGTTAATAATTCCAATCACTAAGTTGATGCTCGGTTAGTGTGTTAGCAGTGATACAACCAGTCAAGGTTTATAAACTCATCAGATAATGGTTTTTGGATAAAATCCGGTATAAAATTGAGCGAGTAAAATCTTCGGCGTTTTTTGTCCGGGGATAACTGCAACCAAGATTTGGTTTCCAGTAAAACCGATAATCAAATCGCTTTTAGTATATACCCATTCCAAAAATCAATTTGCAATGGGTATAGCGAGTGGCGGTCTCAACCCAAAGGACTACAAAGAGGCTTCCTCTTGTTCGAAAACCAACTTTTCCTGTTCGTATCGCTCCGTGATCTCCTCCAGCTCTTCGTAAAGGTTGTCGATGCGGTTTTTTGTCTCCTTTACCGATAGAGATAGCGCTGTGATACGGTTCCCATCTTTTTCGTAGGAGGCCTTTATGAGGGCCTCAGTATCATCGTGAAGGTGCTGTTCCAATTCGTGAATGGACTTTTCAATCTTCTCTATCTTTTTCTTGTAAGGGGTGAGGGTTTTTGAACGTTTGGTAAAAAGTGCGGCCCGTGCCTTTCTCGCATCTTTCTGATTGATTGCCTTTTGAGATTTTTCTTCTGTTTTGGGCACATTCTTTCCGAACGTGATACTCACCTGATCATCCCAGCCGATCTGATCAAGAAACTTCGCGTATCCACCATAAAAGAGAAATGCCCTGTCGTCTTGAAAGACAATCAACTTATTTGCAATCTTGTGAAGGATATATTCGTTGTGGGTTACCATGACTACGGCACCCTCAAAAGAGGTGATAGCCTCAATCATTGCATCGCACGATTGAAGGTCTAGGTGGTGTGTAGGTTCGTCCAGGAGAAGAAGGTTGGTCGGAGTCACGAGTATTTTGCCAAACAGGACCCTGCATTTCTCTCCTCCGGAGAGTACCTTGATCTTTTTAAGGGCGCTATCCCCCGAAAACATCATCGCGCCACAGATATCCCTCACTTTTTTTCGTTCAAGATATGGATTACACAATGCAACCTCATCTTCGATTGTGAATGTATCGTTGAGGGTTGCGGTATTGGCCTGTTCATAGTATCCGATTTTTGTTTGTGGGTGGTTTGTGATTTCACCCTCAAGGGGAGATAACCCGCCCGCTAATAGCTTCAAAAGCGTTGTCTTTCCTTTTCCGTTTCGCCCTATAATACAGACCCTGTCTCGACTCTCTATCGTAAGATCCAGGTTGCTAAACAGATAGGGAGGTTTGCCATCGTAAGAGAATGCTAGATTGTGTGCTTCTTGTACGTACTTAGCTCGAAAAGGGGCTGAACCAAACGAGAACGAAAGGGTGGGGATCTTAGCCAGCTTTCTGTTTATCTCCTGTTTTTCCAGCGTCTTGATCCTGGATTGGACCAGGCTAGCATGGCGCGCCTTTGCACGGAAAGTGTTGATGAACTGTTCTGCCTGTTTCCTCTTTTTCTCTTCGTTGAGTCGCCCTTTTTCGTAGATTTCCTCTTCCTGTGCAATCCTCTCATAATAGTCTTTTGTCTTACCCCGAATCTTTTTAATCTTGGAGCGGTGTATGCCCATGATGTGTGTCGTGACCGTGTCCATGAAACTTCTATCATGGCTTATAACCATAATCTCATTTTGCCAGGAATTCAAAAAATTTGTCAGCCATCTGATTGAAATAATGTCGAGAAAATTGGTAGGCTCATCAAGTAACAGCAAATTAGGTTCGGAAACCAGGACCTTTGTCAAGTTCAAACGTATCTGATATCCACCTGAGAATTCAGAGGGACTGCGCGAGAAATCTCCCTCTGAAAAACCGAGACCCGAAAGGATCTTTTTTACCTTCCACTCTTCCTCTTTCTGACTCTCCTGTAGTCCGCAACACCCCTCTTCCAGGACCGTTGGCTTTGTAAAGTTGATGTGCTGGCTTAAATAGCCAATACGGTAATCCTTTGGGATCTTAACGGTACCCTCATCATATTGCTCTTCCCCTATGAGGAGTCGAAATAGGGTTGTCTTTCCATGGCCATTTCTCCCTATGAGACCAATACGTTCCCGAGGGCTAAGGCCAAAAGAGATGTTGTCAAAGATGACGTGTCCGAAATATTGTTTACTGAGATTGTGTACAGAAATCATGAGCTTAAGGTCATTTGGGTAAAAGCGAAAGCATTTCTTTTATTATAATTATAGTAACATGTTACCATGGTAACAGCAAAAAGATTACCGGCAATCTGAGAGAAGCTTGATGTTTTTTATAAAAAACTTGCTTAATTTTTTCATAAATTTATAATCATAACCTTTCTATGAAAATGTTGTATCTTTCGGTATGTTTAGTCGATACAAGTCTTTGCTAATGATTATTTTGTGATTATTATGGGATATTGCTTACAATACGAACGCCTCCTCTTCATCGCTTTTTTCTTTCTCTTTTTGCCCCTGGTTTCATATGCAGGTGAGGGGCAGGACAGCCTTCCCGATTTTTCAGATGTTCCCGTGAAACCGGAGCAGGAGAGTAATGAGGACGAAGCACTCGACAACGTAAGCCTCCGGGACTCGTATAGAAACTTATCTGCTTCGCAGGTAGAGGCTATACCCCACAAAACCATTCGGAAGTGGAAAAAATGGGGATTTTATGGGAGCAGTACACTTAAGCGAGATTATGAAGAGAAGACAATCAAGGGCGACAAGGTCATCATTGAACATACAACTGGTTTAATGTGGCACCAATCGGGTTCAAAAAGTCACACAAAATGGGAAAATGCGAAAAAATGGATCCATGATTTAAACGGGAAAGGATATGCGGGATATCAAGATTGGCGGCTACCTACGGTAGATGAGGCAGTCTCTTTACTGGAATCGGATAAACAGGACAACAATCTCTATATCGCTCCGATTTTTGATAAAAACCAACTATACATCTGGACAGGAGACGGCTTTCTTAAGCATTCGGCATGGGTCGTTTCTTTCCGTAGCGGGCTGACAACCTTTAGCGATGTTAAATACCGCAATTATGTCCGTCCGGTTCGCACTATTCAATAGATCATGATAACAGGAAGCAAGAGATATGAGCATCGGTGAGAATTTTACTATACATACAGCTTATTTACTACCTGGCGTGAGTGCTGGTATGGGAGAATAACGAAGAATGGCTACAATACTACCATTTCGAGGATTAAGATATAATTCTGAAAAAATAGAAGATATTTCAAAAGTGACAACTCCTCCTTATGACGTAATCTCTGAAAAGGAGAGGGATAGATTTTATCAACTTCATCCAAACAGCATAATCAGGCTCATACTGGGGAAGGAGCTTCCCGGAGATGACCAATCGGTCAACAAATATTCAAGGGCTGCTGGATTCTTTGACGAATGGAGAAAAGAGAAAATTTTGATACAGGATTCGGAACCTGCCATATACGTTTATGCCCAACAGTTTACGTTGGAAAATAAAAGATATACCCGAACGGGCTTTGTTTCGTTGGTAAAATTAGAGGACTTTAAGACAGGTCACATCTACCCACACGAACATACGCTCTCAAAACCGAAGGAAGACAGGATGAAACTTATGCAGTCGTGTGATGCAAATTTCAGTCAGGTATTTGCCTTTTATGAGGATAAGGAGCGAAAGATTTCTGAAATCTTATGCAATGCTACCGGAGGTGACATCGAGATGTGTGCGTCAGCCGAGATCGATTTTGTTGATGTGTATGGTGTAAGAAATTTGCTCTGGATTATCAAGGACAATGAGGTGATTAATGAGATAACTACTTTAATGAAGGATAAACCTCTTTTCATAGCGGATGGTCACCATCGATACGAAACGGCACTCTATTACAGGGATGTCAACAGAGATAATAGGGAGATGCAAGAGAGGATCAAACAGAGCGTTACCGATAATGAAATTGGTTCTCCCCTCGACTATATAATGATGATGTCTGTTGCCATGGAGGACCAGGGACTTCAAATTTTACCAACGCATAGGCTGGTAAAAAATATAGGAAAGCTGGAGCCCGATAAGATCAAACACTCTTTACAAGAAGTTTTCCAGATTGAGTGTGTGGGAAAGGATTGTGATATAAATACGTTAACAAACAGACTGAGAGAAGAGAGTGAGTCCCACTCCTTTATCTTATATATTGGTGAAGAGGATAAGAGCTTTTACCTGCTAACGGTCCGAGACAAGGCACGGCTTCACCAAATCCTGGAAGAGAGGCACTCACCGTGGAAGTCACTTGACACGGGTATCTTGCATGGCTTTATCTTCGAAAAAATTCTGGGTATTAAAACAGAAGATATAGGAAAGACAGATTGTCTAAAATATATCCAGAGTGAAAGTGAATCGATAGCTTTGGTAAATGAGGAGAAATATCAGCTAGCATTCTTTCTGAATCCGACAAGAATTGAGCAGATAAGGGACATAGCCATCCAGAGGAATAAGATGCCACCAAAGGCAACATATTTTTATCCTAAACTGATTACGGGGATAGTCCTCCGGCATATGATTGAAATTTAGTGGTTGAACGAAAACTACCCATCTATGGCGTTGCTGTAATATACCCATCACAAATTGGTTTTCAGTTTTCAAACCCGATTTCACATGAAATTTAGACTTTTCTCAATCACAAAGTCCTCGGTGCCTTATGTCCGGGGATAACTGCAACAAAGAGTTGGTTTCCAGTAAGACCGAAAACCAAATCGGTTTTAGTATAACCACATGAGGAGAATATTTAGTTGACTTTCCATAAAATATGAGCTAATATACCTCAAAATTAAGACTTATCTAGAGTGGTGGAGGGATCGGCCCTGAGAAACCACAGCAACCGATTCTGGCATATCGCGAGAATGTCGGTGCTAATTCCTACCTGATAGGGAAAGATAAGATTAGGAAACAAAAAGCCTCTTCTTATCTTTATTGTAAGAAGAGGCTTTTTTTGTATTGGAGATAAATAATGGGTTTTGTCAAAGGGCTTAAATGTAGGGAGTGCGGAAAAGAGTATCCGAAGGAACCGGTTCATGTATGTAGTTTCTGTTTTGGTCCGTTGGAGGTTGATTACGAGTATGATGAAATAGGAAAGGTGATTAGCCGGGAGACGATTGAGGCACGGAAAACAACTATGTGGAGGTACAAAGAGCTCTTACCTCTGGATGGTGAACCGACAGTTGGTATTCAAGTTGGCTTCACTCCTTTAGTAAAGGCTGACAATTTAGCGAAAAAACTTGGAGTGGACGAGCTCTACGTGAAGAATGATTCTGTCAACTTTCCCACCTTTTCTTTCAAGGATAGAGTAGTTTCCGCTGCCCTTTCAAAAGCCAAGGAGTTTGGTTTTAAGACGGTTGCTTGTGCTACGACGGGTAATCTGGGAAACTCTGTTGCCGCGCAGGCAGTTCAGGGAAATCTGGAGAGCTATATTATTATGCCTGCCAATCTGGAACAGGGGAAGGTTATCGGTACTTCCATTTACGGGACAAACGTGATCGGCATTAACGGCAATTATGATGGCGTGAATAGATTATGCTCTGAGATTGCGGATAAATATGGTTGGGCATTTGCAAACATCAACATTCGGCCATTCTACGCGGAAGGTTCGAAGACCTACGGGTATGAGATTGTAGAACAGCTTGGGTGGAAGGCTCCAAAGCACGTGGTGGTGCCAATGGCGGGGGGGTCACTGATCATCAAAATAGGGAAAGCGATTAAGGAGTTTGCAAAATTGGGATTGATTGATGATCCAGATATGAAGCTTTATGGTGCACAAGCTTCAGGGTCCTCACCGATCTCAACGGCAGTGAAAAATGGAAGCGAATTTATTAAGCCTGTTAAACCCGATACGATAGCTCACTCTATTGCAATTGGAAATCCTGCTGATGGCTACTATTCCATAAAGGCTATTCATAATAGCGGCGGCTGGGCTGAAGATGTTACTGATGAAGAGCTGGTTGAAGGGATAAAGCTCCTTGCCTCAACAGAAGGGATATTTACCGAGACTGCCGGTGGAGTAACCGTGGCCGTTACAAAAAAACTTCTGGAACAGGAGAGGATACCGCGGGATGAGTCAATTGTGATCTGTATTACGGGAATGGTCTGAAAACACAGGAGGCTGTATTAGGTAAGGTAGCGGAACCCAGTATCATTAAAGCTACAATAGAAGATTTTAATGCATTTATGGAGAAGAAAGAGTGTTTTGCTGCGTGAGTCCCAACTCGATGCAAATTTAGCAATATATAATTAGCAGTTAGCGATGGGAAAAGGGGCGAGCTGGTTTTTGTCATAAACAGATTTTGCAACGCTCATCGTTAATTGTGCATTTTTTACTATTTCGTATTTAGAATTTTAATTTGGGTTTGCGAAAAAATAACATTACAATCTATTGGGCTCAGGTTTAGGTTAGATTTGGTCGATTTGATTGAGCTGAACCGCAAGCGTAGCCTGAGCTATGTTGAGGATTCGGTGAGTGAAAATCGGACAAAAATGGCCTGAAAATAAGACGCCCGCCCGGCCTATCAACCATTCGGACGGGCAAGAATGTAAAGTTATTTTTTCGCGAACCTTTAAGAAGAAAGAGGTAATAATATGGCCGTAAATGTAAGAATTCCCACTCCTTTAAGGTCTTTAACAAATGGTTCCGATGAAGTTACCGTAGAGGGGAGCACTATTAAAGAGGTAGTAGACAATCTTGAATCGAGTTATCAAGGAATTAAAGAGAGAATTTGTGATGAGAACGGCCAAATTAGAAAATTCATTAACTTCTATGTCAATGAAGAGGACATAAGGTTCCTGAACAACCAGGAAACAGCGGTTAAGGATGGTGACCAGATTTCGATAGTGCCTGCGATAGCAGGAGGTGGTGCTGGGTGCTAAAAGGTTAACTCTGGGTACTTTTGTTTGCCAATTTTTCACATCGAAATCTCCGGTTTAATTGAGATGCGGCTATGTCTAAACCCAAAAACTCAAGAAAGGATGTACAAGGTAAGAATGGAGATTGTACATTTTAAGTGGGGGAAGATAGGGGAGTAACAGACATAGCATAGGTTGGAGATCATCGTAAGAAACCCTTGCGTCGTTCAGTAACCGATTAAAGAACCAGTAGTTTGTACTATCTTAATTTAATGTATAGAAAATTCATTTTATATTAGATATTAAATAGAGATAAAGATTTTGCTGAAGGTATAATTCGATGGATTTATCGGAATAGTTTCCTCAGATCCTTCGGTACGCTTATCTCTGTCACGATTAATTCGCCCGTACACTCCCTTCCGCTCTCTTGAAAAAAGCCTGCTTTGGGTGCAACAAAAGTGACGGTCTTTGTGGCTTTAACGGCAGCACCCAATTCAGTTCCCTCATCGCAATGTAACCCAGAGGGTATGTCGACAGATACTACCGGTAAATTGGCGGTATTCATCATCCTAATAAGCGTCCGTATCGGTTCCCTCACTTCTCCTTGTAATCCGGTACCAAAGATTGCATCCACGATAACGTTACTCCCAAGAAGCTCTTTTTCCGCGCCTACAACATCCTGAAGGCTCAATAGCTCTTCTACCTCTATGTTCATATTGAGTAAAATTTGTAAATTCCTCCCGGCATCTCCATCTGATAAGGCATGTGCAATCCTGGTAGTTAAGTATACAGATATATTTACGTTCTTGTTAAAAAGATGTCGGGCAATTACAAACCCATCACCTCCGTTATTGCCCTTTCCGCAAAAAATGGCAACATTGGACATAGGTGGATCGTCAAGCATCTTCAAGACTTCCTCGGCTACGTTTCTTCCCGCGTTTTCCATCAAGATAATGCCCGGGATTCCGTATTCTTCAATAGCCTTTCTATCGATCTCTCTTATTTCATCCCGTTTCAGAGCCCCTTGTTTTTGAGACATGAGATTATCCTCTTGATGAGCAGTAAAAAAATCTAAAGTGGTTCATTGGATTGTGGGAACCACCACAAACTGTAGTTGCTCCATTTATCTAACTCTTTGGCGACTATTTTAGTTCATTTTTCCAGATAAGACAATCGAAAACGGTATAAAAATTGTTTAAAACGTTGGGAGGGAAGAGTCAACCACAATATTGGAAAATTAGTACCAGTATCAATTGGTACAAGGGAGAGGGTGTTTGTTACTTGTATGGTACTTGACTATGGAAGGGGAAATTTCAATCTCTATCTACAGCAAACACCACAGCAAAAACAACTTGACGATGAATTCTATTTTATTTAGAATATTTATTAAAGTTTTACTTTTCGAAACCTCATTTAGTTATCATGAGGGTTCGTGATAGTCACTTGAATTATTAAGTTTCATGCTGTACGTGAAATATTGAATGATTGTTTAAAAGTTTAGTATATTGATTCACATGCTAAACAGATTGACGGATTTGTAACACTTTCTATTTTCAGTATCAATAATTTTCTTTAAGGGACGGTAAAAAATGGGAAAGGTAAGATGCCCGGGAAGCATAAAAACGACTGTGCCTGAACCGCTTGAGCGTAAGTGTCCAAAATGCGGTAGTTTGGTTGAAATCTGGAGTGATGAGGAAAAGGCAGATTGTAGGTGTGGTGAAACGGTCTTTAAGGATGTAAAAATGACCTGTGTTGTATGGTGTAACGCTGCAGAAGAGTGTGTGGGCGACATTGTTGACGTCAAAAAGATTAAGGAAGACGCCAAAAAGAAGGCCGCATCTGAAGGAAATCCAGACTTCGTGAAACAGGTACAAGAGAAGATAATGAAGGAAAAAAAGTGTGAGTAAGTTCTTCTAATACCCATTACAAAATGGTTTTCTGAATTTCTGGGCAGGAGTTTGCTTGAAATTTAGATTTTTCGATTGAACTAAACCAGAGACTTAGTGATGCTAAGTCGAGGATTGGGCGCCAAGAATGCGCGAAAGGAGGAGCAATTATGTTTGAGTAATTGCTGCTATACAATTTCAAGCAATGCTGTATAGAGGATGAGGGTGTGGCCCCTCGAAACCACTCTGCAGGGAGGGGTTTCAAACCACCATTAAGTTGCATTGGTAAAGAGCTAATGTGAGGAGCGTTAATGGAAAAGGCAGGACAAAGATTCTGTCAGGTGAGTGTTATGGAGATGAACACAAGTGAACCACTGAGAAATTGTCGAAAACTTATGGATGTCGTCAAAACCAGGGGGGTATCCTTAATCTGGGATAAGTCTGGAGGAAACCTGTTTACTGTCCAGGCGGCGGCCGGCATGAAGGTGGCATGAACGTAACACAGGGCTCTATAGGGAACTTGGGAACCTGTCGTTTCGATGTTAAGGGAGCGATCCAAGTAGAAGACCTGCAAGGATTTGAGTACCAAAGCGAAACACAGGGGCGGACCAGAGCGTATGAGCAATGAAGTCACGGTAATAGTGATGGAGCAAAGGTCTCTGGATCATCCAGTAATGTAAATTGATCAACCAGCAATGGGAGGAATCATTGAACAAAGCAAAGTCGTTTAAAATTTCGAAACATGCAGTAATGGAAGCATTCAGAAAAGTAAAAGCAAATGGAGGTGCAGCGGGAGTAGATGGACAGTCAATAGAAAAGTTCGAGGTAGATCTCAAAGATAATCTCTATAAGATTTGGAATAGAATGTCATCGGGAACATACTTCCCACCGGCAGTTAAAGCGGTTGCTATTTCAAAAAAGGGAGGAGGAGAGAGAATCCTCGGAGTGCCGACGGTGGCCGATCGGGTTGCACAGATGGTTGTTAAAAATGAACTGGAGCCCCTAGTTGATCCATATTTCCATGAGGATTCATATGGATACAGAAAGGGGAAATCAGCGATTCAGGCAATAAAGGTTACACGCAAGCGATGCTGGCGTTATAACTGGGTACTTGAATTTGATATCAAAGGACTATTTGATAACCTACGACACGATCTACTTCTCAAGGCAATCAACAAACACACCGACTGTCCATGGGTCATCCTTTATTTAAAAAGATGGCTGACTGCCCCATTTCAGAATGTTGATGGAGAGATAACAGAAAGAACATTGGGTACACCGCAAGGAAGTATTGTAGGCCCAATCTTGGCCAACTTATTTCTTCATTATACATTTGACTTGTGGATGACAAGGAATGTACCAAGCACTCCTTGGGTTCGTTATGCGGATGATGGACTAGCGCACTGTCATAGTAGGGAAGAGGCAGAAGGGCTTTTAAAACAGCTTAAGGTGAGATTTGCTGAGTGTGGTCTAGAGCTACACCCAGATAAGACCAGAATTGTTTATTGTCAGGATAGCGTCAGAAGAGAGAAGGATTCAGCAATCAAGTTTGATTTTTTGGGTTATACTTTCCGTCCTAGAAGGGCAAAGAGCCGTTACGGTAAATTTTTTGTTAGTTTTCTTCCTGCAATGAGCAATAAAGCAAAGAAGTCCATTCATCAAAGAATACATGACTGGCGACTGCATTTAAAACCAGGGAAATCCCTTGAGGATTTCTCTAGGATGTTTAATCCCATCATTCGTGGCTGGATTAACTACTATGGATGCTTTTATAGATCGCAAGTGCATACTGCTTTACGTTATCTGAATAATGCATTAGTGTTATGGGTTCGCAGGAAATTTAAGAGGTTTAACAATCATCGGAGGAGAGCAGAGTACTGGTTGGGGCGTATTGCTCGTAAAGAACCACACCTCTTTGCTCACTGGAGTATGGGTGTTTTACCAACGGCTGGATGATGGAAGCCGTATGAGCCGAGAGGTTCCCGTACGGTTTTGTGAGCACTGGAGGGGGAGGTTCCCTCCTTTGACTCTCCTTGTGATTTAGAAAAGTCTAAATTTCATGTGAAATCGGGTTCTGAAAACCGAAAATCAATTTGTGATGGGTATATAACACAATGGACGGTTGTGGGTAGTTGGGCTATGTAAAGGTTCACACCTTACCGGGGGGCATTAGTTTTCAGGTACTAAAAGTTCCAAAAGATACCCTGTTCGTACAACCTTTAAAACTCATACACCATCTTATTTTCTACTGAACAAGAGTTTCTTACTCTGTTTACATTGATAATGTGGTTTAGACACTGATTAATCCCCTCTCATATAATAGGGTATCTTCAAGATCCCTCCCTTACCGTTTAAAGAAACCTTTCGTGTGTGATTATCCCCTTAATCATATCAAAAAGATTCTCGTCATTCGCTTAGGTGCGATAGGTGATTTTGTATTGACGTTACCGACTATCTATGCGTTACGGAGTCAGTTTCCTGAGGTTCATCTGGAGATATTGGGCTACGTATCGGTTGCAGTACTTGCATTGGGCGAGCGCTATGCCAATACCATTACCAGTTTTGACCAAAGCGGGATCTCATCTCTTTTTGTGAATAGAGATTCTGGCAGTGAAGGGCCCGAACCACCTCAATCTCTCCTAACCTATCTCAGTTCATTTGATACTATTCTTTTGTTTCTTCATGCTCGATGGGGGGTATTCCCTCAAAATTTGAAAAAAATATGTGGACCAAAACTCATCACCTATAGCTCATTTCCTACTTACGGAGAGCATGTTCACATGGTTGATCATCTCTTGAGGTCTTTGGAGACTCTCAATATTCGAAATCCTGACCGTGTACCAAAAATTGCTTTTACTGAAACCGAGAGGGATTTTGCTCAGCAGTTCATTAATAAACTTAATATGGGAAAAGGGAGTGGTAGACGAAAAGTAGCGATTCATCCGGGGAGTGGTAGCAAGAAAAAGTGTTGGCAAGTTGAAAAGTTTGCAGAGATTATTTACTGGCTGAGGAGAAGAGAAGCAGTAAAGATTCTCATAATTTCGGGACCTGCGGATGAGGAGAATGTATCAAGACTCTCTCAAATGGTGGGCAATTTTAAAATTGTTCAAGAGAGATCGATTAAGAAAGTGGCCGCGGTTCTTCAGCGGTGTGATCTTTTTATCGGAAACGATTCGGGCATTACCCATATTTCGGCTGCCGTCCAGATACCAACAGTTGCCATTTTCGGGCCTACGGATCCGCAAATGTGGGGTATGAGAGGAGAAGCGGTAAGGATTGTAAAGAGTAGCGTGTCTTGCGCTCCCTGTTCAACTAAGGAAAGAGAACTTTGTAGACGACAAAGATGCCTTGAAGAGGTTTCAGTAAGAGACGTATTTTCTGCCGTAAACTCACTTTTACAGCCCTCTCCTCAACCTTGACATTTACTAAACCGATAAAACATTGCGCATACTGTATCACCTTAAGAATGGTTGGGGCGCAGCACAATTTACAGACCAGAATTTTTCTATATGTTATGGATGGATAACAAAAAATGTTATGCCGGAATAACAAACGTTAACTCTTAAATCATACCTGATAACACATCTTGAAATCTGATCGGTACTTAGGAGCATCAATGTTTAAATAAAAGATTTCGGCATTATGTTTGCAATTTTATTAATTGTAATACTGTTTCTCTGTATAGTGTATCATTTTAAATGTTTTTTTTAAGTAGTGGAATTGAGGTGCTTTCCTTGATCGTGTTCTTGCTATGTTAGCTAGTCACGATAGATGAAAGATCGCACCGGAGTATAGTGTAATGGGAAAGACGATAATGATCGTTGAGGATGAACAAAGTTTTCAAGATCTTTACAAAGCAATATTGGAAGATACAGATTATGGGATTATATGTGCTTATGATGGGAATGAGGCATTGGAGAGATTGGAGAAAGAGAGACCCGATTTGATAATTCTTGACATACTCTTAAATATGATTACTGGTGATACTCTCTTCCTCTATTTAAAGGGTATGCCCGAATACGCAGAAATACCAATTATCATTGCCTCAAGTGTTTCCAAGTGTGACTACAAAAATTTGATGAGGATGGACCCAAATCTCGTATTTATTGAGAAAACTTTGGTTTGGGAAGAGCTGGTTCCAGAGATTAGAAAGAAGATTGGATAGAGGGTTACCTCTTTCTTGTAACGTAAAAATGGGAGTGATTGAGCAACAATGTCGTCGAGATGGAAAGGTGTTCTAATATTCAGGTTTTGAGGGGATTGAATATCTGTTATTGTTTGTCACACTTTGTCATAGATTGTCACGTTTTGTCATATTGACACGGTCTTAATATTAGTATAGAAGTAATATTTTTTACAAGAAGTTATTTATGTTATAAGTTATAAGATTTTTTCGATTTCTACACAATTAATCAAGGGAGGAGTTAATCCGCATTCCTTTTCTGTTTCATTATTGTGTGAAATTGAGGGACTTTAAGTAATGGCTACTCCGTACTAGGCAAGTGGTTTTGGTTTCCTTATAGGTCTCCTGGGTCTGGCCATTAATAATGTTTTTTTCAGTTTGTTCTCAAAGATAAATTATTTTGTTATCCTCTTTAAAAATGTTTAATTGTGAACTTCGTTTTATTTTTCTCGTTAGAAGAGGAGTTATGTTTTAATTGTAACTAAAAGGAGTGTTCAGGTTTAAGGTGGGCAAGAAATAGAATGGATAGGCTTTTCCAGAATAATTATAGGAGTACGCTTGGTTTTTATGTGGTAACACATATCAAAAGGGGGTGAAGCAATTACCTGAAACCTAGGAGAATAGTTGTTTTGCTCCCTTTTAAAAGAGTTGTACAGGATGCGCTTAAACTCATATTTTCTTATGGACTTCCTCATATTCCAAAGTACAATGGGCCGTTACCTTTTATACTTTTAGTTATGTGTGAGACTTATGTTGCGATCTAAAACCATCATATTTGTGTTTGCTTTCTGGGTGCTCAATTTCACTTCTGTATTTTCGGAAGAGATTTTACAGACGAAAGCGATTGTGGATGAAATAAGGTGGCTTCAGGCGGAGTCATTCATAACAATTGCGACAAAGCATGAAATCCCTCTTAGTAAAGCGCCAGGTATCGCTACGGTAATTACGGCAAAAGAGATAAAACAGTGGGGTTTTAGGACTGTGTCTGAAATTTTAAAAACAGTGCCAGGTTTTGATATCCATATGGATACAAATGGTGAGTATGAGTTTATTGCCAGGGGTGTGGAGAATTTCGATTCATCAAACGTGAAGTTACTCCTAGATGGACACTCTGTTAATGAACCGGGAAGCGGTGGTGCTTCGTTTAATTTTTTTGACCTTGTAGTAGAGAATATTAAAAGGGTAGAGATAATCAGGGGGCCAGGTTCAGCCCTATACGGTCAGAACGCCTTTCTGGCAATTGTTAATGTTATCACAAAGGATGCGGAAGATATTGATGGATTTCAATGGACAGGGAGTTACGGGAGGTTTGATACAAAAGAGTATAATATGTTATTCGGGAAGGAGATTGGAGATCTGAAGATTTCTGGATTTTTTGATTACTTTGATACAGAAGGATTCAGCGAAAGAGTTGAACGGGATTTTATTTTCTCAGACTCAGCCTCTCAGAGTCCCGGAAGATCTCAGAATGAAAAGGAGAAGACAGACCTGAATCTGAAACTATCATACAAAAATCTGAAGGTAATGGGCAAATATATGAACAAGAGGAGGGAGGGGTATATAGGGTTTGATTATGCACTTAATGACGATACGGAATGGAATGATACGTATATATTTTTTGAAATGATTCATACATTACCTCTGACAGAAAAGCTGGAGATGATGACAAGGGCATATTATGACCAATACAATGGTGATTGGTTTGTTGAGTCGTTTCCGGAAGGTTATATGGGTGCCTTTCCAGAAGGTATAAAGAGTACAACAAGGACTAATTATTATACTGCCGGTTTTGAAAATCATTTTAATTATAACGTGTTTGACGGAAATAATTTGACGTTTGGTTTCCAGTATGAGTGGATCCACCAGGGTGACGTACATTTTAGTGTCAATATTGATCCTTTGACTGGTAACCCCCTTTCCTCTGAGACGGACTTTTCTAGTGAACTTCCTATCTTTCGAAGAGTTACACGACGGATATGGGCGCTTTATCTACAGGATGAGTGGAATATTACTGAAGATATTGATTTAACGGTTGGTGTAAGATATGACAATTTTACGAGATTTGGAGCTACTACCAATCCCAGATTTGGGCTCGTATGGAGATTTATGGAAGATGCGTACCTGAAGTTTCTTTTTGCAACCGCTTTCAGGGCACCGAACTTTAACGAATTGTTCATTGGTAATAATATCTCTATATTAGGAAATCCTCGCCTTGACCCGGAAAAGGTAAACACCTTTGAGGTAGGGTTGGGATACAATTTTACCGAACACATAAAGGGTAATATAAATTACTTTTATAACCGAATAAGGGATAGGATTTCTTTGGATACGGGAACCCCACCGATGTTTCAAAATGTGGGTGGGACAAGGATTATGGGTGTCGAGGCGGAAATTAGGGCAGACTTTGGAGAAGATAGCTACATCTATGCAAATTATACCTATCAGGATGCGGAAGAGACAAGGAACAGAAACAGATTGGCAAATGTACCAATACATAAGGCAAACCTTGGCGTTAATCTAGGGTTGGGGAAGTATGTAAATGCTAATCTTCATACTTTCCTGAGTGGACCAAGGCCGAGGGGAAATGGTGATACCAGGGCAGATCTGCCTTCATACGCCTTGGTAGATCTTACTGTTATCGGAAAAAATTTTATAGACAATGTTGAGATCAGGGGTTCGGTACGTAATCTGTTTGACAAGGATTATGAGGACCCGGCGCCTCAAAATACCGTACCAACAGATTTTCCCCAACAAGGAACGTCGTTTTATGTTGAATTACGTTTCGCATATTGAGTATTTGTATTCCATTTCCTCTTTTCATTTCTGCATCCTACAACTATTTTGTTATGAACCTATAACAAAATTTGTTACGTATTAATAACAAACATAGATAACGAATTAAACTGCTATTCTTATCTACAAATAATAATGACACTTAAGTTGCAATTACTTTTTGAAAAACTCTTGGTACCATGTTTGCTTAATGTACAAATTGTAAAACATTTCAATAAATTAAAATTTAAGTGAAATGTCAAAAGAGTGCTCGAATATTATAATTAACATTCACTAGGAGTAGAGAGATGAAAAAGATATTTTTATCCCTTTTATTATTACCGATAGGTTTCACTGCATTTGCTGAAGATATGCCCATACATAATAGAATGAGTGGATCAATGGATTACGTCGAAATCGAATTCCCCAGGGATGAGGGAGATCACTATCGGGATCCACGTTACATGGAGCCTGAAAAATACAAACAGTGGTATGAGTGGTGGTATTTTAATGGAAAATTACAGACTACAAATAATAGAAACTTTGGTTATATGGTTGTGGTCTTTCATTACACGTTTAAAGACGAAAAAACAAATAAGTACCAAGAACTAATGGATGGTAATATGCTTATTTCTGATTTGGATAATGAAAAATCATACTTTTCGGCATGGCCTTTATGGCTTATCGATCCTGACAATCCCAATTTATCTGTTCCTTATTTTAGCAGCTTTAGTAAAGAAAAGTTGGACATTGAAGTAATGGGTTATCCTAAAGAGAGTAAGGCTTACGAAGATTTTATGAAGAGAGTTGCAGCAGGTGAATCGATTGGTGGAGCACTGGATGAAACAGCCATAGATCATTTTTACAAATTCCATTCATACTCCTCTAAAAGCGATACAAATCAGATAGATATGTATGAGATAAAAACCAAGGGAAGGGCCATAATCGAACCTGGTAAGATTAGTAAAAAATATTTTGATAACATGCGAGAAGTATATTTAAACAAGGTTTTTGAGAAAATTCGCGGAAAATATTCAAACATGGGCTTGGACCTAACATTAAAACGAGATATGAAACCGCTTATAATCAACACGCATGGTATTCTGGACATGGCTGAAGGCGGGGATTCTTATTATTACACCTTCCCCCATCTCAAAACTGGTGGAACTATTACTATTGGAGACAATACGTTCGAAATTGCTTCTGGCGATTCCTGGATGGATCATCAGTGGGGCGATTTTGATGTTAAAGAGTTTGGGTGGGAATGGTTCAGTATTAGGTTGGAAAACGGAACTTATGCCAATATATTTATACAGGTAGATAAGAACAAAGCTGAAGTTAGTAAAGTGGCAAATTTTGTACTGCCCGGTGAAGCAGAACCAATCGTAATGAAGAAAGATGATTTTTCTGTTACTGCCAGAAAGGCTCATTGGACGTATAATGCCGAGGATTTATCTGACTACTCAGGTATAAATGTTGGTTATGATGGAGTAACCTACCCTCAGGAGTTTGTGCTTGATTTTCCTTCAATTGGCTTGACTGCAACTATAACGTCAGAATTTAAGCACCAGTTTGGATTTTTTTATTGGGAAGGTTTCAGTAAAGTCGAAGCCACATGGAATGGGAAAAAGTTATCCGGGTTTTCATTCACTGAGCTTATTTATCCCCAAAAAAAGGGGTAGTGCAGTAAGTTTGTTGAGCTATTCAATTGATTAACATATCCAGAGGGTTTGTGGATAGTTCATGTTAATTTTGTCAGAAGTTTGGCAAGTTTTTTGGAAAGGTTAGGTTAAAAAAGGTTGAAACAATAGATATCCAATATTTACCCTTACATGAAAGAGTTTCTTGATCTTATACAAAAGAGATGTAAAGACGTATTGAGAGGCGATAGAAGCTTACTGAAAGGATTGAATATTTACGGTAAAAAGGAGCCATTTCAGATTTCTCCATTTGGAGTATTTCTAGAAAATATAGTGCCGGTCTTGAATCCACGTAAATTTAAATTTTTTAAAAATAATCGGGAGAGTAGAAATGAAAAATGTTGATGACAAACCTAAAATGAGTGGATCAATGAAATACATCGAAATCGAATTTCCCAAGGATGAGGGAGATCACTATAAAGATAAAGTTCATCGTTATATGGTGCCTGAAAAGTACAAACAGTGGTATGAGTGGTGGTATTTTAATGGAAAATTAATGACTACAGATAAAAGAGAGTTTGGCTATATGGTTGCGATTTTTCATTACACAGTAAAGGATCCTTTAAATGATGATAATAGGATCTTAATAGCTGATGGTAATATGCTTATTTCTGATCTAGAAAACAAAAAATCATATTTTTCAGCATGGCCGTTATGGAGTACCGATCCTGAATATAGTAACGACACGAAATCCAGTTCTAATTTATCTGTTCTCCATTCCCTCAACTTTAATAAAGAAAAGCTGGATATTAAGATAATGGGTTATCCAATAGGAACTGGTAAATTTAAAAAGGTTGCGGAGAAAGTGATAGGAGGAAGTGAATTTGATGATGCAATGGATGAAACAGCTATAGATAAAGACAATTTCTTTAAATTCAGTTCACATTCCCCTTCCATTCCAGGCAATATAATTGAAAAAAAAGGAGATAAAAAATATGTGATTAAAACCAAAGGAAGGGCCATTATCGAACCAGGCAGGGATATCGAAGATGCTAAAGGGAATATTATTAAAAAAGAGGATTTTGATAAAATTGTTACAGAATATTATGAGAATATTCGAAATAATGAAAATGATTTTAAAAAGATTGTTAATAAATGTATTGATGCTATTAAAATGAGAAATCCAAATATGCTTAAGGATGAGATTCCCAAAAAAGCTGAGGAAGTGGCTGATAAGGATATTAAAAAACAAGCTCGAAAAAAGGCTTTTAATGAGATTCACTACAAATATTCAGATATGGGCTTGGATCTTACATTGGAACTAGACATGGAGCCGCTTTTAATCAACGGACATGGTATACTGAACATGCCAGATTTAGGAGATTCATATTATTACACCTTCCCCCATCTCGAAACTGTCGGAAAGATTACGGTTGGAAAAGAAACTTTCACAATTGATTCTGGCGATTCTTGGATGGATCATCAGTGGGGAGATTTTGATGTTGATACTGAAAAATCTGGATGGGAATGGTTCAGCTTAAGATTGAGAAGCAAAGATGATGAAAAGTACCGAATTTATGCAAATGTCTTTATACATGTTGATCAGGATCACAACGTGGTTGGTTCTGATAAAGCTGATTCAGTGGCAAGCTTTTTCATGCCTGACGGTAGCAGACCTGTTCTAAAGCTGAAAGAGAATCTTTCTGAAACTGGTGAAGATGGATTTTTTTCTGTAACCAAGGTAAAAAAGACAGAGGATGGGGCTTGGAAGTATGACGAGGATGAACTATCTGATTACACGGGTATTAATAAGGATTACAAAGGTAAAATATACCCTCAAAAGTTTGAATTTGATTTCCGAATTGAAGGAAAAAAACTTGCGGTCGTGTTAGAGTCAGTTTTTAAGCACCAATTTGGATTTTATTATTGGGAAGGTTTTAGTAACGTCACGGCAGAATGGAAGGACGGGGAAGAATTAACAGGGTTTTCATTCACTGAGATTATTTATCCCAAAAATCCCAAAAAAGAAGAAAATGTAGGGTAGTGAATTAAGTTTGTTGCGTTATTCAATTGAGTAAATTATCAAGCTGTTTTGAGGAGTATGCTTGTTGATTATGCTCAGAAATTCGGTAAGGTTTGATCAGGGTAAAAAAATGATAAAACGGTCATTCTCCCATATAAACTCAATATACCCTTACTTGAAAGTGTTTCTAGAACTTACACAAGAGAAGAGTAAAGGTATATTAAATGGCAATATAAACTTACTGCAAGGATTGAACATTTCCACAATCTTATCGCTTGCCAGATTGCATGTTTATATGCCTATCTGTTTTCTTGGTACAATTATAGGCTTGGACATTGCAGATGCCTCACACAGCTTGGTGCCTCTCTTAACTATTGGGCTAGCCAATACGTTTGCCTTAATAGCCACCTTTGTATTTAATGATGCTGAGGATGCTCCAGAAGACATGCTTGCACGTTCTCCAAAAAATGCTGTTGCTTTAGGAAAAGTATCAAAAGGAACTGCCTATTTAGTAGCAGCTATAGCCGGTGCTATTAGCTTGACTATAGCAATATGTGCTGGCTTTATAGTCTTCTTAATCATTCTCACAATGCTTACTACTACATTTTTATATTCCTGGAGAAACTTTAGAATGAAGGCAATGCCCGTTTGGGATATATTTACGCATGTCATTGTAGGTGGATTAATTTTTCTTTCATCGGCATGGTCGTCTCAGAGGGGTATCATATGGGAGAAACATGTCATGCTAATCTGCCTGATATTTTCTCTGGGAACTGTCCTGGCCCTTCTATTTCACCAGTTGTACGACTATGAAGATGACTTAAATGCCGAGGTTAGGACAACAGTAGTTGAACTGGGCAAAAGGAGAGCCTGTTGGATTACAGCGTACCTATTTTTTTTATTTGTTTTTTTAATAATAAGCGAGTATCTGTCTGGAGTGTTTGCACTCAAATCGATTATATCATTTTGGGTTGTTACTGGTTGCTTGATTACCCTTTCAATAATGCTTAATCCCAGACAAGCTGCTTACAGAGCAAAATGTACGGTCCCATGGGCCGTAAATGCCGGTGCGTTGACTGCCATTTTTACCTGGTATTTTACCTGAAAGTTATAAAGATATAATTTCTGAAAGTTCAACAGTAATTTTACTTACTTCTGTTCGTAATTATCAGAAGGCCTTTAAAGGTACACAACAAATTATTTACTCTTTTGAGGTTGGAATAAGTTCATTATGTCTCACGTTTATGATGTTGTCATTATAGGAGCCGGACCTGCAGGAAGTTCGACTGCCTACCATCTTAATAGTCGTGGTATTGAGAATATTCTCCTTGTAGACAAATGTGTGTTCCCAAGAGAGAAGATATGTGGAGGTGCGTTGTTCATAGAGACACAGAAGTGTCTTGATGAGATGGGAATACTGAAGGAGGTTAAAGTTCGTGCATATGATGTTAAGAGAAATTACAATATTACGCCTTATGGAACCATTTTAAAGGGAAGAGTGGTAGAAAGTCCAAATCCTAAATTACTCGTCTTAAGGAGAGAGATTTTTGATCATATCGTATTGAACCATATAAAGAAATTTAAGGTTCCGGTAAGAGAGAAGACGTGTATAAAAGGATTTTGGAAAAAAAATGGTAAAATAAGTGGTGTAATTTCCAGGGAGGGTGAACATATAAGGACTAAAGTTGTCGTAATTGCTACCGGTGCAAATTCCTCCCGTTTTGATCTGAATAGACAGCACTACTTTCAAGCAATTGGTTATGTTGGAAGATTTGAAAAGACAAAATTTGAAAAAAGAACCTGTTACACCATTTACGATAGGGATTTTCTCCCCCTGTATGGATGGGTGATTCCTGAAGCAGACGATCTGGTTAATATAGGAATAGGTTTAGAGCTACCGATGTCAGGTCAAAATAAAATAAAAAAATACTTTGAAAAATTGAATTCAACATATTTTAGACCGTATATGAAGGAGGCAAGACCTATTGGTTTTGCGAGAGGATTTCCGTTACGATACACATATTCTATAAAAGATATTGTTGACAGAAATATTATATACGTGGGGGAGGCAGGCGGTATAGTAAATGCTGTTACCGGAGAGGGAATTTCACAGGCCTTGATCAGTGGGAAATTCGCTGCACACGCAATCTCAAATTATTTGAATAGTAATGAGCAGGTGGAACTTGCAAATTACGAAAAGATAGTAAGAAAAAAATATCGTATTTTCCCCTGGCTTCGATTCGTAAAGTCATTTATCAATTACAAGTATAGTTGGCGCATGATTGAGATGGTGCAAGGGAAAGAGGGACAGTTTTTGCCGTAATTTTTCAAAAGGTTTTTTTTTATTTCAAAAGTAAAGAGACATTATGAATGTTGAAATTATCAATGTCTGGGAACCCCAATATAAGGGTTTGAGGAAAAATAATGTACTTGCCCCTCTTACGGCTTCTTATCTTGCTGCTCTTTTCCCAGCAGATGTCAATGTAACAATACGCAATGAACAGGTTCGTCAGATTGATTATGATATAGACGTCGATCTCATAGCCTTAACTTATGTGATACCCAATTCTGTTCATGCCTATGAAATAGCAGATCGGTTTCGCAACAGAGGAACACCCGTTATTATGGGTGGTTTCCATGCCTCACTTCTACCTGAAGAAGCCCTCGAGCATGCTGACGCGGTAGTGGTTGGAGAAGTAGAAGGTGTTCTTACGGAAATTATTGAGGATTTTAAACAAGGGCCTCTCAAGCGAATTTATAAGTCTTCAAAACTACATTCTCTCAAAGGACTTCCCGCCCCCAGATACGATCTCATAGAAAAAGAGTTTATCTTTAACCACCCTGTTCAGGCAACAAGGGGATGTCCATTTAGATGTTCATTCTGTTCCGTTATGTCATTCTATCCAAGCTTACGGGTGCGTCCCATAGATGAGGTAGTTCGAGATATTACCTGTTTTGAAGGACGAAATTATCTTCAAAACAAAATGGTAACGTTTATGGACATTAATCTTATAGGAAATAAAAGATACGCAAAGGAGCTTTTCAGGAAGATGATTCCCCTAAAAAAATGGTGGTGGAGCCAGGTTTCAATAGACATGGCAAGCGATGAGGAATTAATGAGATTAGCGGCAGAGAGCGGTTGTGTCTCCGCTCTTATTGGGATAGAGACTTTTTCCCAAGAGAGCTTAAATAATATAGGGAAGCCCCATAATAAGATTTCAGAATATAAAAACTCTATCAAGATCTTTCATAAATATGGGATTTATGTAATGGCAGGCCTTATTATCGGCTTCGATGAAGACACAGTAGAATCGATAAGGAGGATTCCTGATCTTGTCCAGGAAATAGGTATAGATCTCTCATATCTTCAGATTTTAACTCCTTTTTATGGAACTAGATTGTTTGATCAATTAAATAAAGAGAACCGAATACTCACAAAAGATTGGTCTCTTTACGATACTCTGAATGCAGTTTTTCAGCCAAAAAATATGAGCGCAGAAGATCTCCATACATCCTACCTGGAGATCTGGAGGGAAATTCACTCAATAACTAAAACTTTTAATCGTATCGTTAAGAATTTACCTTTTGAGCTATCAAGTATCCCAGGGTTTTTCTGGAGATTTCTGGACAATGGATTTTTTTTATCCCAAAATCTCATGGGCAGAAATCCTCTTGTAGGCGTTAAAGGAAAGATGAATACGATTGTCTCTGAAAGCGAAGTAGAGCTGGAACCAGCAGGTAGTGGATAGTGTTTCTTATTTGCCAATTGTACACTGCTTAAGTCAGCTGTAAAGCAAAAATAAACTGAATTGTCTTACGTACACTTACCCCTGTTCCAAACGAGAATGTAGATACATAAGGTACTTGGTGAAAACATTTTTTAAGGAGAATATTCTATGCTTAACATAACCCATGGCCCCCATATAGGCAGAATAGCTTCCAATAGTGTTAGGATTTGGCTTCGACTTGATAAACAGGGTTTTGCGAGAATTCTATATTTACAAGAACAAGGTGAACTCTTTCACAATGAAGCTTCAGAAGAAGAATTACTGGAAAAATTTAATGGAGATGGTGAAGATTCGAAATCCAAAAAAAAGGAAGCTATAGAGGTCAATGATTATACTATTACTATCGATATTAAAGGGCTTAAAGCTGACACTGCATACATTTATGTAGTCGAGGCGTCAAACGATGGAAATAAATTTTCAAAAAAATCGATTGCCGATAAAGAAAAATTTGTCGGCTATTTCAGAACCTTTCCTAAAAATGGGAGTTTACAAGAGGAATTGGTATTTGCTTTTGGTTCCTGTTTCCATCGATATATTAAAAACGAAGAGATTTTCGTTGGACTTGATAAGAAATCTCAGAAAGAAAATGGCTTTCGTTTCCTGTTGTTATTAGGTGATCAAATTTATGCCGATTATGTACCAAAAAAACTAATAAAAAAAAATAGTGGTGAATGGGAAAAGTGCTTACCAATAATTGCCAATTTTATTCCTCTTTTCAATTACTATTTTAAGTTTAAAGAAGCTGCAGATTTTGAGGCCTACAAGTATGTTTATCGTTTATTCTGGGATTCAATTCCCTTTAGAAAAGCCTTAATGAGAATCCCAACATTCATGATACTTGATGACCATGAGCTTCGTAATGGTTGGGGCATGCAAGGTGAGAACGATCCGGAAACAAGAAGAGGTAAGGAATTTGATGCAAGAAAAAAAGCAGCTTTAGAAGCCTACGAACTGTATCAACACACGCTTAATCCTAAAACTCCTGTTGGAAAGTATTGGTATTCTTTTAACTTTTCTGATATCGGTTTTTTTGTTCTTGATACCAGGACTAAGCGTGATAAAAATTTAGAATTAATTGTGGATGAAAATCAAATGCAAGCTCTTAAAGATTGGTTAAAAAAAGAGAAGGAAAACTATAAGTTAAAATTTATTGTCTCTTCTGTTCCAATAGCCCATATTTCATTCT
This sequence comes from Candidatus Scalinduaceae bacterium, assembly GCA_965222815.1. GTDB lineage: Bacteria > Planctomycetota > Brocadiia > Brocadiales > Scalinduaceae > SCAELEC01. Next base: position 721,389 of record CBDCUS010000013.1, on the reverse strand, counting down.
CAGAAATTGTTAGTTGGTTTTTTCCAGCTGATGTCAATGATCATTGGGCTGGTTTCCCAAAACAGAGGGATGAACTATTAGATTTTATTTTTGATAAAGAAATAAAAGGTGTACATTTTTTGTCCGGAGATGCTCATGTGTCATATATTGACAAAATTACTGAAAATGGTAGTAAAATCAAGGTTTTTTCTTTTACCTCTTCTCCGTTTGCACAGAAACCTGCGACCTTATACAAATATTTACCTCATAAAAAGAAATTAGGAACACGATATAAAGTAAGTAGGGAATACAAGTATACTAAAGAAAATTTCGGAGTTGTAAGAGTAACTCCCCAAAATGGCAATTATGGGGTTTCTTATGAACTTTATGATAAATCTGCCAAAAAAATAAAACAGTATTCAATATAGAAATTATTATCTTTGGCTTTGAAATTAATTATACAGTAGCATCAATTCAGATTCTTGTGCTATTTAGTCAGGTGATTACTGATTGAGGAATTTATCTACCGTTTTATTAAACCGATCAGTTTCGTCCAGGTTTAACCAATGCCCGGAGTTCTCAAACTCTTGTACCTGGTTTTGCGTGCTCTGTTTAATTTTTAGAAGCCATTTTTTATCATGGAAATTCATGAATCGTTTCATTCCCAGTTTTCCATAGATGAAAAGAAACGGAACATTTGGAGTAGAGACGATGAGTTTCGTTTTGCCAAAGAGTAAATTCTTCCAGTAATAGTAGTACGGATAGTTTTGTAGTGGGCTATATTTAGTTCTGCGCTTTGGACCAGCGAGTTTCTTTTTTTCAAATATTGAAGTTGCTGCAATAAGAGTGCTTAATATAATATGAGATAGAATTCTGCCTATTCTTTCTCCATATGTTGGAATTTGGCTAATAAGAAATGTACCTGTTAATCCCCACTGGTATAACGGCATTAACAAATAGCCTAAAGGGTTTTCCTGTTTTCCGAGAGAGACACCAACATCCAGTGCAACGACTTTTTCGACTCTTTCAGGAAATTTTTCTGTATAAAGGTATCCGTAAATGGCTCCCCAATCATGGATGATCAGGGTAATTTTCCCTGTGAGAGGATATTCAAGGTTTTGAAGACGTCTTTCTATTAATTCTATAATTTCATTGAAGTCAAATCCTTTTTTTCGAATAATTGAATCTCCAAAATTTGGAAGATCAATACACAAGCAGCGATAATCTTTTTTAAAATACTCAACCTGTTCATTCCATAGTGAACTGTCGTCTGGAAATCCATGTATAAATAACAGTGTTCGAGTATTTTTGGGACTGTAGTCCCATATTTCTATATTAAAACCGGAAAGTTTTTTACTCGTATTCATTTGATCTCTTGTCTCACCGTTTCAATTAAAAAGGTTAGCATATCCTATTATAACTTAAAAAAATGCCTCCTCAGTAGAATCTGTGGGTAATTGGAGGTTCTGGTAGTTTTCCAAGTGTATGATATAAAGCTACTTCAATTGATTTAAACGTACTAAAACCAAAAGATTTTCTCATAGTCAGTTTGGCTTTAAGATTAAAACCTTCAACAATCCCGTTAGATAGGCGTTCTTTGACAGAAAAATAATTCAATAAAAGCTCTTGGTGCTTGCGTAACCTCTTGGCCACTTTCTTCATTTCAGGTAACCTTGATCTCATCGCCCTGGTTGTCCAGGTTCTTAAGAACCTCTCGGCACCCCAACGTGTTTTGTAAGTCCAGAAGTGTTGAAATGCTTCTTTGAGTAAATAGCAACGAACCGTCTTTAGATTATATTGAACCAGTTCACGGAGCCTGGCTAACTGTGATGTCTTCTGGTTCCTTTTGTTCTTTAATAAACACCAACGAGACTTTTCAAGGATGGGCTCGTAACCATCTTGTTTTAACTGAGCAGTCTCAGCTCTTCTTGTTTGATCGACAGCATCGTTAAGATATTTCATCACATGAAAGCGATCGAGAATATGGATAGCCTTTGGAGCTTTGCGTTTTACAACCTTTAAATAAGGTTTCCAAAGATCACTGCAAATCGCCTTTAATCGTTCGGATCGTTCTTTACCAAAATCAATAAAGAATCGCAATAATGTTTTGGCACATCTATCTTGTCCTACAAATAGTAGTCTTTTACAAGTAGAGTCTATTTGGTAAACCAATATAAGATATCTGTGTCCTCTTAAATATTGTATTTCATCTACACCTATCGCTCTGATATTTTCTAAGTTACGGTGCTTTAACCCGTATTCAACAACATGTTCTACTGATTCAAATACGTTTTTCCATGAGACACGAAATTGTCTGGATACTTCCTGCCAGGAAAGATACTTTGCCCAATGTGAAAGAAATATTCTGAACGGATTACAGATAGGACTCTTTCCATTAGCCCAAGGAATATACTCTACGGTTACTCTATGCTCAGGACAGCATACACGCCGAGGTCTGTAAGTCAGCATAACTATGTAACCCCACAAAGGGATAAAACGAAAACACCGTTCTTTGAGATGATCATAAGTTGGGGCTGATTTCTTACACAGGGAACATAATCCTTGAGATCCTTTGCGCTCTGTTACTTTTACCGTAATCGTTGTATCATTTAATCTAACTTTGCCGTAGATGAATCCCTTGACAGGATAGCATCTATTGAGTAATGTTTTAATGAGCATTGTTGATAATCTGCAATTGTTAATTATATGGTTATTGAGAGACCTTATTTTAACAAATTGCAGCAACAATGCTTCTGTTTGAATACAAAACGAAGGCTTAATTTTTTATTCCCTTTGGAGCCACCCACCCTCACCCAATAGAGGGGTGGGTAGCGGAGAAGGGAATAAAAAATATTCCTTTTGGTGAGACTTCCTTTATTAGATAGTAATACACTTTCTTATTTTTTACCCACAGATTCTGTAAAAGACCCAAAAAAATTTAAAGTAAATGTAATGTGAGAGAAACTGTTTATCGTATCATCAGTTTGACCTATTAAATGAATCTGAATTCTCATAATCTGTTTCTACTGTATTGCGTTGTGATTATTTTAAACAGCCAATAAGAGGAAAGGAGATACTATCATTGCTGACTAAACAGTATATCTGTCATTTTATGGTCTTAAAACTTCTATTTTTTTTACTGGTGCAGTGTGTATCTATTTCGGGATAGGCATCAGAACTTGGCCACTACTCTCCAGCGGGGCCAAGGACTCGCGACTTTTTTGTACCAGGTCTATATTCCGGTTTCACCGGATTCACCACATATGTTTACAGTACCTATTACACTGCGAGTACATTGAAGGATGGAGATGGTAATAGTGTAGATTCTATTCAGGTTAACGGCGTGACATTCGATGTCGAACATGATGTAGATGTCTATATGATCGTTCCGACTTTAGCTTATGTTGTGTCGGAAGAGCTGAAAAAAAAGAAGGAATGGTTAAGATGTGTGTTAGAACGGTTAGGAAATGCCAAGTATGGTTGTGTCGTCTCGCAACCGTTTGGTAACACGAGTTATCAAGGGGCACTTGAGACCGACACTAATCCAGCATTCCAGCTGGAAATCGATGAATCCAAATATGGACACGGGGATACGTATGTAAAACCGATCTGGCTGGGCTGGGATCTGTGTAAAGATGGGAATGACAAATTCGACGGCTACTTTGAAATAGCTGCTGGTTACGGGTTCTATGCGCCGACAGGCATTTACGACAAAGGTGAGGATGCCAACATGGGCCTCGGCATGTGGACCCACGAGTTCCAAGCGGCGGGTGCTTATTATCTGGACGATGATCAGAAATATGCACTAACAATCGCCGGCACCTATGAGATCCACCACAACAAGGAAGACATTGATATCCGACTCGGCTCACACTTTTCACTGAACTATGGATTGGACGTAATTAAGACCCTGTACACAAATAAGGAAAGTAGTTTGCCCACCCTTTACTATGGTTTAGGCGTATCTGGCTATGGTCAGTGGCAAGTTACCGAAGATAGCGGGTCAGATGCGGTCAATAATAATGTGAAAGATGAGGTCTATGGCATCGGACTACAGGCTCAGTTAATCTACGCGCACGCGCCTTGTACAGTAGACATAAGCTTCCAATGGATGCACGAATTTGAGGCAGAGGACCGTTTCGAGGGTGATTTCTTGACCCTGACTATAGGTATGAACTGGTAAAAATTTTTCTGGGGATTTGTCTCATTGCTTCTGGTAGCGATGTTTGTGACTTAATTATGTAACAGGAGGGAAACCATGAAGAAAAGAAACCGGCTTCGAATCTCTCGTGAATTAGTTGCCACAATATTGATTTGCCAAGTGCCATGTAGTGGGTGAAGCATAAACTTTCATTCGACATCTCATGGATTGCTTTATGAGTTTTTATTCTGTTACTAGAAAATGAAAGGGTTTAGGAGATTGTTGCATCATGAACATTGGCGAACATCACAAAAGCAGTGCAGACGAAGGCTTCAACCTTAACGATATAGATCGAGGTAAATTCTTTGAAAGGAGGACATCATGTTTCACTTAATGAAGCACAAGTATCTTGCGTTTTTGCTCTCAACATTTGTTTTGCTAAGTTGCCAGACTATACAAATTCAAGCCGACCCTTTGCCGTCCTGGAACGACGGTAAAGCCAAGCAGGCCATATTGAAATTTGTGAAAGAAGTAACGGATGTTAATAATAAAGAATCTTACGTTCCACCGGCAGAGCGAATCGCGGTATTTGACAATGATGGTACATTATGGGCTGAAAAACCAACCGATTTTGGGTATATGTTTATAAGTCACCTCATTGCCCAGGAAGAAAAGTTGCGAGACATGCAGCCTTTCAAGGCCGCGTTGGAGGCAGTGGAGGGAAAGAATTATGAATATTTCCGGAACCTTGGGAAGAGCGAAGCAGGTCAATATGAACTGTTGAAGCTTGTGTTAGGCACTCATTCCGGAATGAATCAACGAGAGTTTCAGGAGTTGGCAAAAGGATTTCTTTATGATGATAATGAGATACATCCACGCTTTAATGTACCATATAAGGAGCTTGTCTACCAGCCGATGCTTGAGCTTCTCTATTACCTCAGAGCTAATGATTTCAAACTGTTTATCTGTACCGGTGCCATGGTCGAATTTGTAAGGGCATTCTCTGAGGATACCTACGGTATTTCCAGGGAGAATGTAATCGGTAGCAGTTTGAGGTATACATTCCAGGAGACCGATCAGGGGCCAGTTATACTACGCGGAAAGAACAATTCATGCGAGGAAGAGATGTTCAATTCCTATAATAATTACAATAGTAAACCAGAGAACATTCAGTTGCACATTGGGCGTGTTCCCATCATTACAGTGGGAAATTCTGATGGAGACTTGCAGATGATGCAATATACTGATGACGGTAAGGGACCATCGCTCATGCTGCTCCTGCACCATGACGATAAAGAAGAAGAACATGAGTATGGTTATGTCGAGGGCGCGGAAAAAGTGTTACAGGTCGCAAAAGAACGGATCAAAGAAGGACGGAATTGGGCCATCATCAGCATTGTTAAAGATTTTAATAGAGTGTTCCCATTTGAGAAACAAAGTAATTCAATGAAAATGGGGGAAAAATAAGTTATAACGAATTTCCAAATTTAGAAAAGAAATTATACTTTTTCTTGGCAATTCATAAAGAGTGAGAACCCATATCTTAGTTTTCAAATAATTCTATCTATTAACCCTGAACATGATTTGATTATGTGGAAAATCAGCTTAATTCTGAAAGAAAAAGCTTTTGAAAACAAATGAAAGTAATTGCTATAGTTTGTGTTATAAAGCATGTTTGCTTTTTCTATTTTTCCTCCAATCTTTGAGGTTTATATAAATTGATGCAGTCAGTGCTAATAGAAAACAGACAGTCGTTAATGTGTCAATCAAGATTTCGTTAAAATCAAAACCTGTTAAATTATCAGCAAGAAATTTTATATAAGAATTTGGCATATTGCGAAATCCTAATTTTGTTCTAACCTGCCAGTGCCAGTCTGTACAAAAACAGTAACCTATACCATACCAGATGCCTAAAATAAACCAGGAAAATGCGGTAATAAGGATTACAATCAGATTGATTTTCCGTGTTTTTCCCCATATCCATCCAAATAAAATAAAAAAAATAGTAAATGAATGAAATACGAGGAAAAACGTATTCAATAACTGATACATTTTGGTCTACTATTCCTCGAATTCTTTTATTTCATTAATTTTGTGTCTATGATAGAAAAAACCTTTGTTTCGCAATGGAAGAAGATCCCTAAACATTTTTTAACACATGTCAACAATTTCCTAATCATCAATTAACTTTTTACGACAAACCATAAAACACTGTTTTTGTTATGGCTGAATAACATTTTTTGTTATGCTTTCATAACATTTTACTGTTTTCTCAACGATTCAATTTCTATCTCTTTATAGCTTAGGTACTTATAGGTCTATTTTTTAGGAAATCTGTTGGCATTAGGTTTGCTCAATTTTATTACAGTTTTGAAAGTAAATAAATCAATATATGACATTTGGTGTAAAAGTACATAACATAAAGAGTAAGGCTATAACGTCCTTGTTGTTACAGCTATTTTGAAAGAGTTGCGCAATCGGCGCTAACTCGTTACAATTTTGATAGTTACAATACAACGAGAAGATCTGGTTGTCATAATCCCTATTTTTGGGTTTCGTACTTTCAAATCAATAGAAGTTGCTTTATTTCATACGCTTGGGAAATTACCAGAGTATACAGTTACCCACAAATTCTACTGAGGAGGCAAAAAAATATACGAGTAGTATAAACTATTTCTACAACGATTACGATGATCTTATCACTTTAAATGATGTAAAAGATACAATTACTGTACATTATGAAAGTTTTGCAGAGGCTCCACATTCAGGGTGTTGAAGTTGAGTACAGGTCAGATTATGAAGAAAAGGTCAACGCTTTTATGAACTATACCTTTCTAGATGCACAAGATGAGGATGATCATAAAATGCAACTTGCTACAAAACACAAGGGCAATTTGGCATAGACGTACAATTTCCGAAATCCATGAATACTAATCTTAGCGCCTTTGTTAGCGGGAAGCGTTATAGACGTACGAATGACTCTAGGGACGACATGCCATCAAACGCCTAATTTAATCTTTCTGTTATTCGAAAAGCTTTCTTCAAGACCATGGAGATAGAGGCTGCCTGTTTAACTTACTCGGTAAGGATTATGACAATCGGGTACTAAAATCTATTCCGGGTGCTCTACTTAGACGGGGAAGGATATTGTTTATTGGATTCTGTTATCAGTTTTAACCATTAACTACCCAAACTTTAAGTTTTGCATAGGAATTTCAATATTTATCTGTTTTTTGAGCTGAAAGCGCAAATTCAAAAGTCCGTAAGAACTGCCATGGACGGCAGTTTTAGGAGTTTTGGGAAAGTTAGTCAGGATTGACTAACTTGTTTTATATAATGTAGGAAAATCAGCAATCTTGTGATATAATATTTTGCTATCTACGTTTTTTAAAGCAGTTATTAAATCTTCAGGAAAAAGAAATACCAGCATGCGCATTGCGTATACAGGAGAGATGTGATTTAGTACAGATGATAATTGAAGATGATCGTTGCTTGTTTAAAAATGTCGTAGGTTACATAACTTTATTTATGAGAGGGGGGTAAAAAGCCATGGCAAAACCAAAAAAAAAGGTAGTAAAAAAACTTAATCTAGCAGATGATAGGAAATTAAAAAGACCTATTCCAAAAGTTGAAATCGGGAAAAAACCTGTATTAACTCCCCTCATGGAGAGCTATATTAATTATGTAGAGTCTGAAGGAGAGAGGCCCCCTTCTGTTCATAAATTCTGTAAAAGCTTGAAGAAAATTCAGGAAAAAGATTTTTATGAGCAATTCAGCTCCTTTTATGCATTGGATAAAGCAATCTGGAAATATTTCGTTTTTAAGTCAATTGATGAGATAAAATCAGAAGATAATTACGAAAAGTATAGTGCAAGGGAAAAACTTCTCTTATTTTATTTTCAGCTGATAGAGAACTTGAATGAAAAGAGGACTTTTTTCTATTATCTTAATGAATCAGACAATAAATTTACTGTTAAGCCCCAATATCTTTCAGGTGCAAAAGAATCATTCATTGATTATGTTAATGAACTGATCGAGGAAGGCAAGGAAAAAACTAAAGAAATAGTAGAAAGGTCGGAATACTGGAATTGGGATGAACAATATTCAGATGGATTATGGATACAATTCATGTACGTTATCAGATTCTGGTTACAAGATGAAAGTGATGGCTTTGAGAAAACAGATGAGGCAATTGAAAAAGCAGTTAATCTTTCATTTGACTTAATGGGTCAATGGCCTTTCGATTCGATGTATCAGTTTGCAAAATTTTATTTTCAAAGCAGTTCATGAGAAAATATGAAAGAGCAATCAAAAATAGCGGTATCGAAAGTTCAGAGAGCATCTCGTTTCATGAAAACGGGCGTTAAGGTGGGACGCAATTACCTTAAACATTACGGTAAAAAAGCTTTCAATAAAGAACTCGACAAAAGCAACCTTCACGAACAGAATGCTGAAGATATCTATAGTTCACTTAGTGAATTGAAGGGTAGTGCACTAAAGGTTGCTCAAATGATGAGCATGGATAAAAACGTAATGCCAACAGCTTACCAGAACAAATTTGCCATGGCTCAATACAGTGCACCGCCACTATCTTACCCACTGGTTCTGAGAACCTTTAAAAAGTATTTTGGAAAAAGACCTGATCAAATTTTTGATTCTTTTACCAAATCGGCAGTAAATGCAGCTTCCATCGGTCAGGTTCATCAGGCAACACTCAATGGTAAAAAACTGGCAGTAAAAATTCAATATCCAGGAGTGGCACAAAGTGTAAGATCAGATTTGAAACTTGCAAAACCTTTCGCATCCCGATTATTTAATATCTGTAAAAAAGATCTTGATCTTTACATGGAGGAAATAGAAAGCAAATTATTGGAAGAGACAGACTATGAACTGGAACTTAAGCGTTCAATAGAACTTTCCGGCAGCTGTTCATCCTTTGATAATTTGGTTTTTCCTGTCTATTATCCGGAGTATTCAAACAGAAGGATCATTACCATGGATTGGATTAATGGCCTGCATATCAGTGATTTCATCAAAACCAGTCCAGACCAGGCAATAAGAGATATATTAGGGCAGACTTTATGGGATTTCTATGATTATCAGATTTATGACCTGAAACAGGTACATGCAGATCCCCATCCCGGAAATTTCATAGTACAACCGGGAGGGAAGCTTGGCGTATTGGATTTTGGATGTGTTAAGGTTATTCCTGAAGTATTTCATTCAAAGTATTTTCGCCTTATCACTAAGGACGTTATTGGCTGCGCAAAAAAACTGGAACAGGTTTTCTATGATCTTCAATATATTTATCCCGAAGATAATGATGAAGAAAAAGCACTATTTATCAAGGTATACAAGCAGATGGTCCAGCTGCTTGGGAAACCATTTCTTACCAAGGAATTTGATTTCAGTAACAATGAGTATTTCCAGAGTATTTACCTCATGGGTGAGCATCTGTCCAAAGTTGAGGAATTACGTAATTCCAAAAAAGCAAGGAGCTCAAAGGATAGCCTTTATATTAACAAAACTTATTTTGGATTATATAATTTATTAAACCAGCTGGGAGCAAAAGTGAAAACCAGAAGAGTTAAATTGAGTAAGGTTGCGTAATATGTATGAAATATTTTACAATATTTTTATCTGCATTTGCATTATGAGGATATGCTTTACTCGATACAATTTAAGCAAAACGAGTCACAAACACTGATGAAATTTCTCAAATCAATTAAGCTACTTCTCAATATACGCCTGAATATCAAATTCAGATTTCCAGCCATTTTGATTCATTTGGCGTACCTTTCCACAATGCATCGTTCCTCCCATGTTTGATAATGAACTCCACCCATGCACTATGCAAATCCATTACCCATTTGGACTCTTTCATCGAGCTCATATTTGTTATTGAGGTAAATTGCGATCTTTGATGCCTGCTCAGGAGAGACAGTCCACTCCATAATTTTCTTGTCCAAAATACATTTTAATGTAACCTTGCCGTTTAACCATTTCCATCTGCGAAATATTCCAAAGGGGCTTGCGTGTATGCCCATACTCAAGTTGATTCTGTATAAAAGATATTCTCTCGGGTCTTTCCTCTGTTTATTCAATGTTTCCTTCACCGTACCTTAACATTTATTGGAATAACGCTAATAACATGTAACTGGGAGGATTAATATGATAGCCTGATTCTTATTTACCTTTTTACGAGAAATCATGAAACGCCAATTTTGTTATTGATGAATAACATTTTTTGTTATTAGTGAATAACGTTTTATTATTTTTCTGAAACAAAAAATCATATCAATATGCTCTGTAACTACTTATGCGTTTATGTTTTAAAGAGGTTGTTGGCATTTGGTTTGCTATTTTTAATGTAATCGTGAAATTTACACTACGAAGAGTAGCTCCGCATGTAATAATCGCTATTTTATTGGGTCTAGGATAGTCCATCGGTAAATTTTATTGTTCGGTAAATATGCAGTCCATATTATTTATTCTCATCTGATAATGGTTTTCGGATAAAATCCGGTATAAAATTGGGCGAGCAAAGTTCTCGGAGCCTATTGTCCTGGGATAACTGCAACCAAGATTTGGTTTCCAGTAAAACTGAAAACCAAATTGGTTTTGGTATATATCACCATTAGTATACTAATGGCTACTCATCTGGCATTTCTAAACTGATTTTGTTAGACTAGGAAATGACTATTAAAAATAAACTGTTATTCTGGTTGTTGCTTCCTATTTTCATGATCACAATTTCAGTGACATCAGTTTGGGTTTTTACTAACCCAAAAATGATAAAAAAAGAGGTCGTTAACCAATTGGCACTATCCGGTGTTCAATTAGATGAAAAGAGTAATATTCATTCTCTGGACAATATCTCCGAATTCTTTGCTTCACATGTACATCTAAGAAATGTATTAATCTTGATGGGAATTGTTTGTTGTTCCTCAGCAGTAGTTGTAATCAAAATTTCCAAAAGAATTTCGAGATCCCTGGAAAAGATTACGGAAGCTAGTAAAAGAATAGCAACCGGTGACTTTGAGTCCCCAATATCAATAGATGGTGTTGAGAGTGAAATAAAAGAGCTTGGTGAATCGTTTAATTCAATGATGAACAAACTCAGAGAAACAGAGGAAAAAAAGAGAGAGCTTTTTTTACAGGTCAAGAGGGGGAGGGATGAGTGGCAGGCCACCTTTGATTCAATAACGGATGTTACAATAATTCTTGACAAGAATTTTAGAATAATAAGGGCAAATAAGACTTTTTACAAAAATTTCGATATAGACAAAACAAGGTTAAAAGAAAAGAAATGCTTTGAGGTGTATCATAACAGCAGCAGTCCCCGTGAGAATTGCCCACTCTTACGATGTATCAAAGATCTGAAAACAGTATCAGAAGAGGTAGATGATACAAGGTTGGATGGGATATTTCTTGTAACGGTTTTTCCTCTTGTTGATGAAAGTGGAGAATTCTATGGTGCTGTGCATCAAACAAAGGATATAACTTTTCAAAAAAGACTGCATAAGGAGCTGATAAAGAAGGCAAACAAATTAGATGAGGCAAACAAGGAGTTAGAAAGATTGGCCCGTATTGTTTCTGAGTTGAAATAATCATTTTATGGGAGGTGGTGCTTCATCTAAAAGTATTAATATCGAACAGAAATAATGTGTAATGATTTCGATTTCCCGTACCGAAGTCCAACTTTTCGTGAGTGGTATGTTCCAGCCTAAATGTGTTACAAGTACGCGACTTGTATGATGGGTACACTGTTTCAGGGTAAAGTAAAGGAAGTTTTTTAGTGTATTCAATTCCTTGGATTTTTCTAAATGGGGGAGATAATCTCTTCAGAATATTTTTACAAGATAAGATTATGCTGTAAGAAAACAGACTTCGATTAAGCTTCGGATCAAAACTTGAGTATAATGTTTACGCTGGATGAGAAATTCAACTTAGCGCAAAATATAATACGCATCTCCCCACAACACCACAATATCTGGGTCTCTGTTTCACGAGCAATAAGAAGCCCCAGCTGCATGACTCACAATAATGATATGGTTGTAATAGATAGTTCAACTAAGACGAACAAGTTTATTGGTAGTGAGTATTATATTTCTGAGGAGTTCCTTTCCGTTGTAGTGATGTTGCATAGCATTGAGATTAACACATTTCTATATTACGTTGGATTTTTCACAAACGATAATTCGCATTGCTATGTACGACTGGGTTGAATATTAACCAAATCATGAGATATGAATATTGGCATGGAGAATCTTCTTGACGAAGAGTATCTTGCGTTTTGTAGGGTATCTACTGATGTTGAGAGGTTTAAGTGTTTGTTCATAAATTGAGATGGCGTTTCTAAAAACAATAGAAGTACTGTTATTGTCTGTTAAGCTACATTAGCGGTAGATATATTTACTACTAAGATGCAGATCCAGAAAGAAAAACTCTTATGTATTGTTTGACTATCTAGTGCTAAGTAGACAGAGTGTGTTTTCTAAACAGTGTACTTCCTGGACAGTTGAGTCAAACAAAAGCAAAGTAGAAGAAAATGAATTAAGAGCTGAAGAATAAAATATTTAAAGATTTATTCCGGCAGACAATGCTAACTCACAAGCATTTTTGCATTGGGAATAATTTTGGCGTCATCAATAGCTTTGCCTAAGTTTATTTACCGGAATTTTGTGGAGATTGATTCGTTTTACCAAAAACGAAAAAATAGGATGACACGTCTAATTAATACTTTGTCAATACTTTTTGGAAGAAATACCAATTCCGGTAAGTGTCGGAAGGTCATAACTGTGTGCCTTTCGGTCGGTTTCATTTGGTTTCTCTTTCTTGTGGAGAGTTTTGCCTCTACCTATACGATCTATTTCTATAATCCGGAAACCAATATAAATAATTTTGTATTGCTCAAGAACGAGTTTGATAAATATCTTTCGGATTATGGGCAGTTCACCTTTCAACCATTCAGTGATAGAAACACATTTGAGAAGTTCGTAAGCAAAAAAAGGGACGGAATTTTCTTGCTCTCTAGCTGGCACTATCAAGATCTCAAGGATAAAATTCCCATAGAACCAATCTTTGTGGGGATCTCAAAAGGCAAACCAACGCAGAGAAAAATTTTGTTTGTCAAGGAAAATATTACGGATATTGATTCTTTAAGGGGTAAAAGCATTGCATCTTCAGGGAGTGAAGAGTACACAAAAAATCTTCTCCTACAAATGTTAGGAGAAGAGAAAAAGAATATTGTGAATTCCTTAAAGATATTAACCGTTCCCAAAGACATCGATGCGCTGATGGCTTTTGGATTTGGAATGGCAAATGCGGCCTTGACCACCGAACATACCAAAGCGAAACTACTGACAATCAATCCGAAACTCTGCGAAATGTTGCGGGAATTGGCAAGTACTGAGACATATCTCCAAATAGTAGCAGCGCCAAAGCAGTTTAATGAAGATATTCAGCAACTGTTATTGCTCGTTGAAAAGATGACATCTTCTATGGATGGGAGAAAAAAATTAAAGATGATAAGTCTTGATGGGTGGAAAGAGGTAAGTAGAGCTGAAAGGGAATATCTGGAGAAACGATGAACAGTTCTGATAGAAAAATATTACATAGTTTGAAAAAGGTCATTTGCTTCTGCAAAGGATTAAGGGATCTCGGTCTATGCAGGATCCTTGTTTTCGTTCTTTGTTTGATATCTATTTCCGGATCTTTGATGGCAAGGGAAGATGACAAGGTAATTGTCCTCAATTCAGATGTTTCTATTGACAAATACTCTGTTGCTCATACAGAATTTAAATCAAGAATAATTAACCTGGTAGGTGAAATAGACTTAGGTAGTAAGTGGTTGGATGATAAGAAGGTTAAAGAAAAGATCCTTGAGATAGATCCCGACATTATCTATTGTATCGGATCTAAGGCATACCAGATGGCATACAAAATGAGGAGAGGAAAAGAATTGGTTTTTTCACTTATGATAAATTGGAAACGGTTCCCTGTGCGTAAGAATATTTATGGTGTATCTAATGAGCTTCCACAAATTATGCAACTTACCATGTATCGTTACTTCTTTCCTGATGTTAATAAAATAGGTGTATTGTATAGCAAGGCTTATAATGTAGAGTGGTACAAAAATGCGGTTAAGGTTGCAAAAGAAGTGGGAGTCGATATTATTGGTAAGTCGATTAGAAATCCGGATGATATTAAGTCCGCTGTTAACAAACTACTTCCTGATGTTGATGCTGTGTGGTTGATCCCCGATCCGATAGTGATTCGCGATGTTGAATCGGTAAGGATGATCTTCGAGTCTAGTGGAGATGCGAAGAAACCAGTCTTCGCATACGATAAAGCCTTTAGTAATTTTGGGGCAGCATTGATCATATCTGCCGACATTGCAACCATGGGGAAACAGGCTGCCGGGATAGTCCAAGATTTACTTACTGAAGATACAATTAAAGAAAGGATTCAGGATCCGGCTGGATCATTTATTATCCTCAATATGAAAAAGGTGAAAGAGTACGGTTTGGGACTGAATATTGAGGCTTTAGATTCTGTAAATGAAATTATAGAATAGTCCTTTGTAAAGGAATTATCCTAATAATGGATGATGACATGATAGAGAACAGTCATATAAAAAGAGGCATTCGTTGGAAACTTCTTTCTACCATGATAGGTCTGATTGTTGGTTTGCTAATCATTATTACTGTTGTTCAGACTTTTACACAAAAAAATATTTTAGAAAGAGAACTGGAGAATCGTATTATTTTGATGAAAGAGAATATTCACGTGAGGGGTAAGACTCTTTCTGATCACCTAGCTCGATTGGCAGAGAACGGGATTGCTTCCTTCAACTTTTCGAATATGACAAGAGTATTCAATAAAGCTGTAGATGATGACATAGAATTAGCGTATGTTATATTGTCAGATAACTCTTCCAGGGCATACGTTCATACCTTAAGACCGGAGCTTGAGCAGGAGATGTTATTAGGCCCAGAGGATCTATTTGCTACCAATCAAATAAAAGCAATTGTTCATGAGTATGAAAAGGGGGATAATTCCTTCATGGAATTTATCGTGCCGATTAAGGTGAGTGCAAACCCATGGGGAGTTCTAAGGCTTGGTTTTTCACTGCATAGGCTTCATGAAGAAATTGCCCTGTCAAAGATGGATATTTTGAAAGAGGGGAAAAACATCATTGTTCGATCTATAGTAACGTCCCTTGTTTTCATTTTTTTTGGTATTTCTGTTGTATTTATGATATCCAACCGATTGTCACGACCTTTAATAAAATTGACAAAATCAGTGAGGAGATTGGCGCAAGGAGAATTCGGCATTACCGAAAGCATCAAAATTACATCAAGAGATGAGATCGGGATCCTTGGTAGTGCTTTTAAAGAAATGGCTAGAAATCTAAAAATATCTCATGATAAACTTGAGGAGTATAGCCGGGCTCTAGAAGATAAAGTAGAGGACAGGACCCTTAAATTGAGAGAGGCGAACAAAAAACTTCAAAAACAGGATAAGTTGAAAACAGAAATTGTGTCAACAGTCTCCCATGAACTTCGTAATCCTCTAGCTTTGGTATTGGGGTTTGCAATGATTATCGCAAGGAAGCTTGAAAAGGATATATTTCCTAACGTTAAGTCCGAAGATAGTAATGTGAGGAAGAGTATGGAACAGGTTAAGGAGAATGTCGACATAATTGTGTCGGAAGGAAAAAGGCTGACAGATCTGATCAATCAATATCTTGACTTAGCAAAGATTGAAGAAGGAAAGGTTGAGTGGAAGATGGAACCAATTTTTGTGTCAGAGATTATTGAACGAGCGGCAAGGGTGACAGGTAACCTCTTTGAGGAAAAAAGGGTTAAGTTTGTCATGGATTTAGAAGCAGGTCTGCCAAAGATTGTGGGGGATAAAGACAGGTTGATACAAGTTGTTTTTAATTTAATAGAAAATGCAATAAAGTTTACAGAAGAGGGTTCAGTGACTTGCAGTGCAAAGAAGCTTAATAATGAAGTATTGATAAGTGTAGCGGACACCGGTATGGGGATTTCTGTTATTGACCAGGAGAAAATATTTGATAAATTCAAGCAGGTAGGTGATATGGTGACGGGTAAACCAAAGGGTACGGGGCTCGGTCTCCACATATGCAAAAAAATTGTAGAACATCATGGTGGTAGGATATGGGTGGAAAGTCAATTGGGGAAGGGAAGTGCTTTCTTTTTTAAATTACCCTATAGTGCGGGATCTGGGGAGTTGGTAGGTAGCGGTGAAATGATGTCTGAAAATAGACCTATCATACACGAGCTATAGATGACCGGAATCAAACAAAAGGTAGAAATTTTTCACAATTGGTTGATAATTCTTTTACAATGAGTACTAAGTGTCTGTAGCTTTGATAAACAGGATTGTATCAAATTGTTTGGAGAGGTGTTGAGCGTTCTAAAGGTATAAAGTGTCATGGATGTTTTTGGTTCCAATGCTTTTTGCGACAACCTTGAAGAAGGCATCCATGTTTGAAAACCTTTTTCCAATTGATTTGCATGAGATAAACATTCTTGGTATTTTAATAAGAACCGATTTTCTAACAAATAGCTGTTCCGGTTTGTAGCTACTCCATTATATTTGTCCTTGCCTTTTCGCTTAATTAAATAGGTCAAAGATCATATCATTAGGTGATAATTGAGGATGATGAACTTATTTTAATGAATTGGAGGAGTAGGGGAGATGGGAAAGATATTAATTGTGGATGATGAACCAGGTATGAGGATTCTGCTTGAGCAAACTCTGGAGGATATTGAGGGTACAGGCATAGAATTACTTAAGGCAAGCAATGGAGAAGAAGCTATCAAACTTATCAAATCAGAAAGGCCATCACTTGTTTTTCTTGATGTTATGATGCCTGGGATGGATGGTTTTGAAGTGTGTAATAGGGTAAAAAATGAATTTGGTATGAAAAATATTTATATCTTGATGCTTACGGCAAAGGGGCAAGATGTTGATAAAAAGAGGGGAGAGGAGGTCGGTGTTGATTCGTATATGACAAAACCTTTTAATCCCGATGATATTATGAAAAAAGCTGTTGAGATTCTAGGTTTAGAAAACAAAGTGAGGTATGAATAGTGGTTTTGTCAGTTGCTTGATATATCTGTTTCTATAAAGATCCAAATATTGGGATCCCAATATTTGATGGATCTGAAACTATCACATTCTCCATCTTTCGGTTCATTTGATAGTAGATAGTTGGTTGAAGTGTATGAACTGTGCTGCCGGGATGTCCATTTCTCAGCAAGTTGTAGTCCTTAACCAGTCTGTTCACAGACGTTTCGTATAAGATTTACACATATAAGCAGAACTTATACATTCAAGATTTTAGTGATGCGATGGTGCCAAGTGAGACAATTCTATCAACATTTGTATCTACGAGTGTATTGCTATTGTCTATTTTCTTCTCCAATTAATCCCGGTTTGTCTTGACCAAACATGACTAAGACTTAACCTTTTGGATTCATATCAATGCGAAAACCATCTATTGTTTCTATCCAGGGTTCTTCATTTTTAAATACCGTTCCAGTAACTGATTATTTTCCGTTGTAAGATTGTTCTTGATGGTTGTCTCTGTCCCCTGGTTTTCCAAAATTGTTTTGCATATATCATTAATGTTAACTGTTCTACATACTTTCATGCTTTTCCAATTTGGTTCAGTAATTATTTTGCTTGGAAGTAGTTAATTTGGTAGGATTTTAACATGAGTGTAGGGGAGAACCAACCGTAGTATTATGTACAGATTTTTTTCATTTGGAGATTGGTTTACAGACTATTATAAATTCTTTGGAGGTTGAAATGCTATTGAGCAAAGTTGTTGTTGTTAATCACTGGATACACCTTTCCGCTGCAAGTCTCTTAATAGGTGGTATGGTTTTTCTCGTTGCTGTTTTGCGGCCAGTGTTAGTGAGACGTTCTCTGCACTCAGGGGTGATGACTCTGGCGGACGAAATTCATGATCGGTTCCGAAAATATGTGGGTATCCTGATCGGTGTAATTATCATTTCGGGAGGTATGAATTTTCTTGAAAGGGTAATAGATAATTCAATGGTGAATGCAAGCGTTGTGTATGTCACCGTTATCCGAATCAAGGTTGTAATGGCAATTTGCCTGTTCATCATCTATGGTATTAATGTCTTTTTGATCAAGGAGCCGAAAGCGGACAATGATGAAAGTTGTTCTTGTGTAATGCAGCCTCCAGTTTATAAAAGAGTTTTACAAATAATGGCATTATTCTTGGTTTTTGGAATCCTTTTTTTAGCGGTACTATTACATACACTATAAAATTGTGGTCAGCACTATATTCGCTACGATAAGCTATGTTGGGAATGCCCTCTCTTCAATGGGTATTTTTCTTCTCAGGGAATTGAGATAATTGGGTAAAAGAGTTAATAACAGGGGAACGGAATATCACATTTAAAAGGGCAAACCTATCTCTTTAAGATCGCTTGCTTAGTATAAAATTGGGGTTTTGGACCCTTTTTTTGGTGTCTTTGGTGATTCAAAAAAACCTTGACTTTTTTTGCTTGCACAGTTAAAATCGATTAAGTTTTATTAGAATTTCCCGATAAAATAATAGCATGTATGAATTAGTTGTAAACGATGTATTTGCTGGCGCACACTCTTTGCGCAATTACGACGGAGAATGCGAAAGATTACATGGGCACAATTGGAGAGTAGAAGTAACGCTTCACTGTGAAGAGCTTGACGCTCTTGGTATGGTCCTTGACTTCAAAAAAGTTAAAAGTATACTTGGAGAAGTCCTTTCTCATTTTGATCACTCCCATTTAAATGAACTCAAAGAGTTTTCACTTGAGAATCCAACGACGGAAAATGTTTCAAAAATATTGTTCGATAAAATAGGAGAAAAGTTGCCCCCTAAAATTTCCATTGCTAAGGTGAAAACTTGGGAATCTGATAACTGTGCCGCAACTTACTATATATAAATCGCTCTTTTCAAATCGTTGTGAAAACCCATTTTAACACACCAATCCTCCAGGTAGCCTTAGACTTTATCAATTTGCGACGTGCGGTAAATGTGGCGAGGGAAGCTGTAAATGCAGGAGTTGATTGGCTTGAGGTTGGAACTCCCTTAATTAAGAGTGAGGGGTTAAATAGCGTAAGGGTCTTCAGGGAAGAATTTCCTTCCATTACGATAGTGGCCGATATGAAGACAATGGACGCTGGGAGAATAGAAGTTGAATCAGCTGCTAAGGCTGGTGCCGATGTTTCAGTTGTGATGGGAGAAGCCTCTGAGGGGACTATTAAGGAGTGTGTTAGTGCAGGGCAAAATTATGGGATTAAGATATGGGTAGATTTTCTGACACAAACCGACTTTGCTGCTCGCGCGATGCGGGCTCAAGAATTAGGGGCGGATTTTATCGGTGTCCATACACCCATTGATGATCAAATGAGAGGTATGCATCCATTTGAGGATCTCAAGCAGGTTTGCTCAAAGGTTGATATTCCAGTTTCGGTTGCAGGAGGCATAAACTCTGAAACTGCCATTGATGCTATCAATGCAGGGGCGAGCATCGTTGTTGTTGGCGGTGCGATTTGTAAGTCCGCAAATGTTAGTGCTGCCGTTGTTAATCTCAAAAAGGTTCTTCGTGATAAGAGAAAGTTGGCAGTAAAACTTTATAAAAGAGTTACTGACTCTCAAGTCTACGAGGCTTTGGGAAAAGTTTCAACTGCCAACATTTCAGATGGAGGCCACAGGCTAAAAGGAATAAGTGATTTGCGATGCCTCAGCCTCGGGACCAAAGTGGTTGGGCAGGCATTTACCGTTCGTACCTTTCCCGGTGACTGGGCAAAACCTGTTGAAGCTATTGATAAAGCCGAGAAAGGTAACGTAATAGTTATTGATTCCGGTGGTTCAGGGCCCGCCGTTTGGGGTGAGCTTGCGACCCAGAGTGCTATACAAAAAGGGATTGCTGGTGTCGTAGTAAATGGTGCGATACGTGATAGTTGTGAAATTAAGAAATTAAAATTCCCGATTTTTGCAAAATGCGTAATGCCAAATGCTGGTGAACCTAAAGGGTTTGGCGAATTGGGAGCACCGTTAACAATTTCTGGGATAACGATTAGAAGTGGGGATTGGATTGTAGGTGACGAGGACGGTCTTATCATCATCCCACAAGAAAAAGTAAGGGAGATTGCAAATTTTGCTATGGATTGCTGCGAAAGAGAAAACCGTCTTCGCCAAGAGATACTAGAGAATAAAACCTCACTTGGTGAGGTTATGGAATTATTAAAGTGGGAAAAAAGATAAATTTTTTGGAGTTTTACCAATATGAAATGCGATTCATGTGGGAAAAAAATTGCTACAGTTCATCTTACTGAAATAGTTGGAACCGAAAAAAAAGAGAAGCATTTATGTGAGGAGTGTGCGCACAATGTAACAAACCATTTTCCTAAGGCTCCCTCTCCATCAGATATTTTAACGAGTATCATTAATCAAGTATCACCTGAAATTGAAGAGATGTCAAAAACCACATGTCCGGTATGCGGTCTATCTTACCTTGAGT
This sequence comes from Candidatus Scalinduaceae bacterium, assembly GCA_965222815.1. GTDB lineage: Bacteria > Planctomycetota > Brocadiia > Brocadiales > Scalinduaceae > SCAELEC01. The sequence goes on along the minus strand of CBDCUS010000013.1, from coordinate 700,692 downwards.
TTAGGTCTCAAGGCCGTTTGGGGTGCCCTATGGATTATGAAGTGTTTCAAAAGGGACTTCTACCCCTTATAGAACGGATGCATGGAAACTCTCAGCACGTAGGAAAAGTACCTGCAAATGCGAGCGAAGAAGTTATAAAGAAAAACGAACTTATACAATTGCGTAAGGAATTAAATAAGGCGGTAGAAAAAGAAGATTACGAAATGGCAGCACAGATCAGAGATAAAATTTATGGGTTTTCAGGGAACATAGATAATGGAGATTAAAGATCTTTCTGACAAAACTGGCGAATGGCTGAGAGGCACGGGAAAAGAATCAGATATCGTAATTAGTAGCAGAATACGGTTGGCAAGAAATGTCACGGGATTTCCATTCCTTTTAAGGGCTAATATAAGACAAAGAAAGGAGGTAGAGTCTTTACTAAAAGAGACGATCATTAAATCTGATATAACAAAAGAGCTGTCATATGTAAACCTTAATACCGTTACTACAATTGATAAGCTATTTTTGGTGGAACGGCATTTAATTAGCAAAGAACATGCTGATGGTGATGGCGAAAGGGGGGTTGCGTTCGGGAAGACGGAAACCATCAGTTTAATGATCAATGAAGAAGACCATTTACGTATCCAAGTTATCCGCGCAGGTCTTGAGCTAAAAAATACATGGACTGTTATTGATGAAATAGATAACTGCTTAAGTGAAAAGTTAAACTTCGCTTTTTCTTCAAGGTTTGGGTACCTAACGGCTTGTCCGACGAATGTTGGTACGGGAATGCGCGCCTCGGTAATGTTACATCTTCCTGCATTAGGGATGACAAAACACATTGATAAGGTCTTTAATGCCGTTGGAAAGCTTGGGTTGGTAGTGAGAGGTTTGTATGGCGAGGGTACTAAGGTCTCGGGTGATTTGTACCAGATTTCAAACCAGTTTACTTTAGGAAAGACCGAGAGTGAAATTTTAGCTATTATTGAAAGTGTAATCCCACGGATCACAAGCTATGAAAGGATGGCTAGGAAGGCGCTTGTTCTAGAAAGTAAAGAACAGCTAGAGGATAGGATATGGAGATCATACGGTATGTTAAAAGCAGCACGAATGATTACGTCAGAAGAGATATTGCAGTTGCTTTCTCAAGTTCGTATGGGCGTTAACCTTGGATTAATTGACGATATAGAAATGAAGACTCTCAACGAGCTTTTTATTCTCACACTTCCAGGGCATCTGCAAAAATTGCAAGGTTGTGAATTAGATTCTACTCAGAGAAATATTATTCGAGCCTCTTTTGTAAGGAAGAGGCTAGAAGACTTATAATAAAGGTGTATAAAAATGTTTGATAAATTTACGGATAGAGCACGAAAAGTAATGGCACTTGCAAGAGAAGAAGCGAAAAGGTTTAATCATGAATATATCGGAACGGAACATATTTTACTTGGTTTGGTAAAAGAGGGTAGCGGTGTTGCTGCAAATGTGCTTCAAAATTTAGATATTGATTTAAAAAAGATCCGTCTAGAGGTGGAGAAGATCGTGCAATCGGGACCCGATCTTGTTTCAGTTGGCCAACTGCCGTTTACCCAGAGAGTAAAAAAAGTTCTGGAATATGCTATGGAAGAGGCGAAGGCTATGGGACATAATTATATTGGAACTGAACATCAGCTTCTTGGGTTGCTGAGAGAACATGAAGGCGTTGCTGCGCAAGTTTTATTGAATCTGGGTGCTAAATTGGAAGATGTCAGGGAGGAAGTGATTGAACTTTTGGGTGCAACATCAGCGCAAGGTGCAAAAGAGAAAGGGGATAAGAGGGGAAAATCAAAAACCCCTGCGCTCGATTCCTTCGGACGTGATTTAACATTGCAAGCGAGGGAGCAATCATTAGACCCCGTAATTGGAAGGCAGGCTATTATCGAAAGGCTCATTCAGGTTCTCAGTCGCCGTACAAAGAATAATCCAGTTTTATTAGGTGAAGCGGGAGTAGGAAAAACGGCCATTGTAGAAGGTTTGGCCCAAGCCGTTATTAGCGGTGGGGTTCCTGAGCTTTTGCGTGACAAAAGAATCGTTGCTTTAGATCTTGCGATGATGGTTGCCGGCACAAAATACCGAGGCCAATTTGAAGAGAGAATTAAAGCGGTAATGACTGAAGTTCGCAGGGTGAAGAACGTAATTCTTTTTATTGATGAATTGCATACTTTAGTAGGGGCGGGTGGTGCGGAAGGAGCTATAGATGCTTCCAATGTTTTGAAACCGGCGCTCTCCCGCGGAGAAATACAATGTATAGGTGCTACGACTCTCGATGAATTTAGAAAATATATAGAAAAAGATGGGGCCCTTGAGAGAAGGTTTCAAACAATATTGGTTGACCAACCTTCAAAGGAGGAGACGGCTGAAATTCTTAAAGGGTTAAAGGGAAGGTATGAAGCCCATCATAGAGTACAAATAACGGATGCCGCTATCATGGCGGCAACGGACCTTGCGGTACGGTACATCACTGGTAGATATCTTCCCGATAAAGCTATTGATGTGATTGATGAGGCGGGTGCCCGTGTAAGGTTAAAGGCAACAACACATCCTCCGGATTTGAGGTATATTGAGGAGGAGATTGAGAAGCTTAACAAACAGAAGGATGAATCTGTAGCATTGCAAGATTTTGAAAGAGCTGCAAAGTTACGGGATAAGGCGGATAAATTAAAGAAGAAAAAGGGGAACATCGAAAAAGAGTGGCGAGAAAAACATTCAGAAATTGAAGGTGTTGTGGATGAAGATATTGTAACAGAGGTTGTTTCAACTATGACTGGAATACCCCTTACTCGAATGGAGGAAGAGGAAGCGGAGAAATTGCTTGAACTTGAAAATGTTCTGCGCAAAACAGTAGTAGCTCAAGAAGAGGCGATTAGTGCAGTTGCAAAGGCTGTGCGAAGATCACGGGCCGGTTTAAAGAATCCCAATAGACCGAATGCCAGTTTTATCTTTATAGGACCCTCAGGTGTGGGAAAAACTCTTCTATCGAAGGCTTTGGCGAAGTTTTTGTTTGGAGAAGATGAAGCCTTAATTCAGATAGATATGTCAGAGTATATGGAGAAGCATAATGTTTCCAGATTGATTGGTGCTCCTCCCGGTTATGTGGGTTTTGAGGAGGGTGGTCAATTAACAGAGAAGATAAGGAGGAGACCGTATGCGGTCGTTCTTCTTGATGAAATAGAGAAGGCACATCCTGATGTTTTTAATATGCTGCTACAGGTTATGGAGGAAGGTCGTTTGACAGACAGTGTAGGGCGCCATGTTGATTTTCGTAATGTAATTATCATTATGACTTCTAATATTGGTAGCGACATTATCAAAAATATGGCCTCTTTGGGGTTTAAGAAAACTACCGGGACACAATCGTATGAATCGATCCGTGAGCAATTGACCCAGGCAGTTGAGAAACACTTTCGACCTGAATTTATCAATAGGGTTAATGAGGTCGTAGTGTTCAGAGATCTTGAGAAAGAGGATTTGAAAAAGATTGTTGAGATAGAGCTCGAAGGGATACGATCAAGATTAAACAAATATAATATAACAATATCGATTACGCAAGAGGCTATTGAACATATTATAGAAAAAAGTTACAAGCCACATTTTGGGGCCAGACCGTTGCATAGAAGTATTGAAAGTTTTATAGAAAACCCTCTTTCTGAGGAGATTCTTAAGAATAGATTTAAGAGTAATGATTCTATTAAAATAGAGCTACGGAATGGTAAGCTTGTTTTTGAAGAATTAACCGTTAAAGATGAGTTGGTTTCTGCTCATTTAGACGATGATAAATAATTAATTATTTCCATCTATAGTTAGTTACATAAAAGGGGGCTATAAGCCCCTTTTTTTGTTGACATTCCTTTCTTTTTTCCTCAAAAATGTTATTTAGATTGTACAATTATTTCCAACCTCTCTTATTTTTTTATCAACAATGAAACGATACCTATTATGTCTAAATTGAATGTTGTGTATGTTTGTCAAGAGTGTGGCTGGAATTCCCAAAAATGGATGGGGAGATGTTCAAGCTGTGGAGAGTGGGATACCATGATAGAAGAGACTTCTGGGTCATCAGGTAGCTCAAAGCTGCTTAGGTTTGATAATGAAAAGCCAGTTCCCATATCGAATGTTAAAGTAGTCAAAAAACTGAGAATAGAAACTAAGATCGATGAGTTCGACAGGATACTTGGTGGGGGAATTGTTAAAGGTTCAGCAGTCTTGATTGGTGGAACACCGGGTATTGGGAAATCAACAATTCTTTTGCAAGTGTGCCAAAAAATAGGTAAACAGGGGTTGGTTTCACTCTATATAACAGGAGAGGAATCAATAGGGCAACTCAAATTACGAGCTGAAAGAATTGCTGTGACATCAAAACAGATTTTTTTAGTTGCAGAAAACAATTTACCTGTTATTTTTGAACACATAAAAGAGATAAAACCTACACTCGTTGTTGTAGATTCGATACAGACAATGTTTAATCCTGATATCGGATCAGCACCGGGAACTGTATCGCAAGTAAGACAATGTACACATGAACTCATATATATGACAAAAAAGGCGGGTTCTGCTGTTTTGTTTGCCGGACATGTGACAAAGCAAGGCTCAATTGCTGGACCAAAAGTCTTGGAGCATTTAGTGGATACGGTTCTGTACTTTGAAGGTGAGGGTTTTATGTCTTTTAGAGTACTTCGGGCGGTAAAAAACCGTTTTGGTTCAACAAATGAGATCGGAATATTTGAGATGAGCAGAGAGGGGCTGAAAGAGGTAATAAATCCCTCTGAAATATTCCTGTCGACGAAACAAAAATTACCTTCAGGGTCTACCGTTATCTCTAGCATTGAAGGCACAAGGGCCTTACTTGTGGAGGTCCAATCGTTGGCAACAAAATCAAACTTTGGTATACCGGAACGCAAGGTGAGCGGTGTGGATTATAATCGTGTTGCGATGATAATGGCGGTGTTACAAAAAAGAGTTGGAATTCTCTTAGGGAGTTATGATATCTTTGTAAATGTTGTTGGTGGTGTAAAGGTTGAAGAGCCGGCTGCAGATCTTGGAATTGCGATTGCCATTGTTTCAAGTTTTTATGATAAGGAGATTCCAAGCCAAACAGTATTTATTGGAGAGTTAGGGCTTGGTGGTGAGGTGAGGTGTGTTAATCAATTTGAAACGAGAATAAAGGAGGTTGAGAAACTCGGCTTTAAAAACATTATTTTTCCTAAAGACAATGACTGTGAAATTTCAGGATCTGGAACTCTCAAAATGCATAGTGTCGCTTCTCTTAGAGAAGCGATTGATAAGATCTGGTAGAGAAAGGTGTTAAAACATGAAAATACAAAAATACTCTTGTGTTCAGTTTGTTGTTCTCTTCTTGCTAATTTTTTTGTTAGCGGGGTGTCTGTTTAGTAAGAAAACCGTGAAAAAAAGTAATATAGTTGGGGCAACAATTCAAGAGCAGGGAATGTCTGTTGAATTACGGGAAGAGCTCGATGAAAATGATGTGGTTATCAAAAAGGACTTTAGCCACCCCTTCTATTTTACTAATGAAGGGTTGCACAATGTCCTCTCCTCTATTTACTTTAGAAAAAGAGGGTTAGTGACGGGTAAAGGGAGAAAAAAATTGTTCAGGGAGGAGGAGCTACAACAGATTGTACCACCAATCATGAATGCCTTTGCAATGGCTACCGATTCACAAGATATATTGGTTCTTTCTTCTTCGAACAAGATTCTCTTGACAGACAATCAAAGCTATTTTAGTATGTTCATAAAAGATGAAGAGTTAAACATTGTCTTTAGCTCAATTCAGAGTAAGAAGAGCTATAATGATTCAAAAGCCTTTGCTGGTAGAGATTCAAATAAGTTAAAAGATCCTCTTGAGGCAAGGGGGAGCTCCTTTTGGAGTATTATACCTATGGGAGGCCAAAGGCTTCTAAAGGGGCGCAAGAATTGGCTCATAATAGATTTAAGAAATGATATGTTTGGTGTTGCAGGTGATGTAAAAATTGAAACAGGAGAGACGACTCCGCTGAGGAAAATCTCATCAACAGGAACTAAATTGGCGACAGATGAAAGACTCGTAGAAGAGAAGAAGAAGTACCAAGGCGTTAGAGAAAAACTGCGTGGTTTAAAAGATCTGAAAGACGAGGGGCTCATATCTGAAGAGGATTATGAGGTTAAGAAAAAGGAACTATTGGGTGAATTTTAACTATTTGTCATAATTATCAAATGTTGTTTAAGAATGTAGGTATTATTATCTTACTTATTATTTCCCTCGGTTCAGCAGGATGTTTAAACCTGGGGATTTCCGGAGGTAATAATGCAAATAAAGGTTTAGGTCTCGATATATATAGCAAGGGAAAATCGTATATTAAGCTCAAAGAGCGGAAGATCAAAAAAGGAGAATCAAAAACCTATTATGACCATCCAAAATTTATAAGAAGTGATTATGTTTCTAATGTAATGTCATCTATTTCCTTCAAGGAGAGAGGTATTAAAGGGTGGGGGAAAGAGAAAAACGTCTTCCAAGAAAGCGAATTATTGAATTTGTTGCCTCATGTAATAGGCGCATTTAAAAAAGCATCTCCATCGCAGTATGTCCTCGTAAACTCACATTATGCAAAAGGGAAAAGTCGGTTCCTTAAGACGGAGTTATACACAATCTTTGCTCTGTTTATTTCAAATGAAAAGTTAAATATTCGGTTTTCAAGGATTCAATATATACCCATTTTAGAGAGTGATGATGATGGAATCTTTACGGGTAACAAGGTAGTGTTCACTGATCCTTTTAGTGTGAAGAGCAATCCGGCGTGGAAACTGATACCCCGACAAGGTCAGCACCTTAAGGAAGGCTATGGTAATTGGCTTATCATTGATTTGACAGAAGAGGCTTTTGAGAAAGAGGAGCAGAAAAGCGATGTTTCTCCAAGAAGTGGTCCAGGTGTAGTATATGATCAAAATAAACAAAATATAGACCGTACATATGAGGTGAATAGTACACCTGCTGTGAGGGGGGAGGCAAAAACAAGTATCAAAGATCAATTGCTGGAACTGAAGGAATTAGAAAAAACGGGTCTCATAACGAGCGAAGATTATGAACGGAGGAAGGCTGAGATCTTAGTTGGAAAACAGGAGAAAAGTATAAAAGATAAATTTATCGAACTGCGTAATTTAAGTGAAGATGGGTATATAGGTGATACCGATTATGAGCGTGAGAAGAGAGAACTTTTGGATAAGTATGATATTAGAGGGAGAGAAATAAAAGAGGTTCTCGCCGAATACCTGGAACTACGTGATGAGGGCTTCATAACCGACGATGATTATGAGTATATAAAGAAAAAACTATTAAAGGAATTTTAATAGCAATGATTCGGCAAGTTGCAAATCTTCACGTGTTGTAATCTTAATGTTGTCATCGCTTCCCGGAACGATCTTTACCTGCTGTCCACTCTTTTCTACAACCTCAGCATCGTCAGTGAATTCGGTGTCTGTTTTTCTCATTTTGTCGTAGGCATTGAGGAGAATGTTCTTCTGGAAACCTTGTGGTGTTTGCGCCAACCAGAGGTTGTTTCTCGGGACTGTTTCAATAATGTTTAGGTTTTGATCTACCTTTTTTACCGTTGATTTCATCTGAGTTGCTACGATAGCGGCACCATGTTCATCAGCCTTTTCGATAACGGTCTCTATTATGTTTCTGGTTACCATTGGCCTAACGCCATCATGTACCAATACAATATCGGTTTCGGCATTCATGTGAAGGAGCCCTTCGTAGACACTGTCCTGTCTCCTCTTTCCTCCCGGAACAATTTTCGATACTTTGTAATCTTTGAGTCTATTTGACCATTTTTCAGTAACCGAAGAGAGATCCTCTCTGTTTACGACGAGGATAATTTCTTTTATTGCGGGTAACTGAAAAAACTTTTCTAACGTATGGAAGATGATAGGTTTTTTACCTAAAACCAAATATGGTTTTCTCCTGTCTGCTTTCATGCGAACACTTAAACCGGCTGCAGGGATAATTACTGAAACGTTTGTACCTTTGTTCATTTGTCTGTAACCTAAAACAATCCCTCTAAATCTGTATACAGATCTTCAAGAGATTGGGGTATCACTTTTGTATCAGCAATAACAGGCATAAAGTTTGTGTCCCCATTCCATCGTGGGACGATATGTAAGTGTATGTGGTCCTCTACCCCGGCACCGGCGGCTTTCCCTAGGTTCATTCCAATGTTGAACCCTTCTGGATTAAGCTTTTTCGCTAGGATATCTTTCACAGTGCTGGTTATGGTTAAGAGTTCTATCATCTCTGGATCACTTAACTTTGATAAATCATTAATGTGGTTGTTTGGTACCACCATTACATGTCCACTATTATATGGGTATTTGTTGAGAATACAAAAACACTCATTACCTCTATAAAGGATCAAATTCTTACGATCTTGATTATCACATAATACTTCACAGAGAAAGCATTTTTTCTCTTTTGTGCTCAAAATATACTCCTTCCTCCATGGTGCCCACAAATTTTTCATGATTCTTTTCTCCTCTATTATCTCTCCAATATTCCCGAGAACCTGTGTATCAATAGGATATCGTTTGAATTCAATGTTGCTTTAGAGAGGGGTAAGCCGATACATGATATGGTGGCTTATCGCAGGTGGTATGATGGATTTACCGGTACACCATGGAGAAATATTTTGAAGTGGAGCTTATCTTGTTCAGCTCTCCCGGTGCTACCAGCCTTTGCTATCACCTGTCCTTGCTTGATAGTATCATTTTTTTGTACGAGAAGTTGTGAATTATGTGCATACCAAGTATACGACCCATCGTTGTGTTGGAGTACAATAACCTTTCCCCAGCCATCTGGTGTGTCCGATGTTAATGCAACAATTCCTCCTCTCGATGCCTTTACTGACTGTCCATTAACGGCCTTTATATCAATACCGGTGCTTCTGCCCCCATCAATCCATTGGTTAAAATTGGTTAATATTTTCCCCCGTAATGGCCAAATAAAGAACTCTTCTGATTTGTTAGTTACAGTGCTTTGAGATGGAGTTGTTTTTGTGTATTGAGTACCGGCTGGAATAATGAGGACTTGTCCTGGCTTTATGTTTGTCACATCACTTATATGGTTGTTGTTGATAATAGTGTCTGGAGACACACGAAAGTTATACGCAATTTTCCAGATTGTGTCACCTTTCTTAATGGTGTATCTGGTTGATCGGGGGGGAGAGGGTTGAGTACGTAATGAGTCCAGTTCATCGTGGAACCTTAAAGGGGGGGATGTATTCAGTCTATGCGGTGTTGAACACCCTGTTAAAGCTTCTAGAAAAAAAAAGAGGATAACAACGATGAAAACATCTTTTCCAGAGATAAAGTGCATTATTCCTTTTTGTTATTACGTTTGAAGTACTTAAAATAGCAATAGCGGGCGATGGGATTCGAACCCACGGCACCCAGCTTGGGAAGCTGGTATTCTACCACTGAATTACGCCCGCTTTGAATATCTTATTTAATGGTGAAATTATATCGACAAAAACTTTGTTATGTCAAGGATTAATGTACAATTGAGTGGAAATAACAGGAGGATAACAGGGGTATTCAAGGAGAGAAAACCGTTTCAATTTAATAGTTGTTTTTTTAGGGGATTGGAGATAGTATTATAATCATTTTTATCTTTTACTTTTTTAAGGATTATATGGATTTATGATGGTACCGTATGAAATTTTACCTGAAATTGATCGTGAGGTAATCAAGGTGGAAAGCCGAAGGCAAAGGGCCACTCCTGGTTCAACAGAAGAGAGTAGAGACCAGGACAGAAATGATGCTGAAGCTGCTCTCCTCTCTGCTGGTGTGGATTTGTGTTCAGAAAAAGTAGTTGAACCTACGGAAAAGTATCTCGTTGAAAAGGTAACTGCAGGTGCAGGAGATAGCGTATCGAAGAGTGCGACTCCTGTTACAATGCAAAAAGGAGTTCGAAAACCCCATTATACCCGATTGTTGATATTTGAGGATAGATTGGTCCTGCAGGTTGCCTGTTGTTTACCATTAAAAGTAGTTGCTGCCACCATGGACGGTAACCCTGTTTCTGGAAGGACTTTGTACAATAACCATACTGAAGAGGGTGGGGGGAAATTGGTATATGAACTACAGAAAAAGGGAACCGAAATGATTCTTGACCTAAGACGTGGTGAGAGTGTGAGGGCACAGCGTCTGATCTTTAAGGGAATTGGTGTGGGGGATATATGCTAAGAGGCGATAAAGATAGAGAATAGGTAACATCTAAATGGTTAAACGAATTAAATTTGTTGTTTTTAGGGGGAATGAGTAAAATGCATATTCGACAAAAGGTGGGTTTTCTAATCTTCTGCCTTGCTCTATTATATAGTTCGTCGCTATTTGCGCAAGAGGGAGGCGGTTTGGTCAGATTAAAACACGGTCTACCGAACATCTTGAAAGTTACAAATGTAAGGGTCTACTCTGATAGCCCCACATCAGCAAAAATAAGTATCTGGTTACATGTAAAAAAAGGAAAAATAGTAAGTATAAGCCGAGGCGGCGGTGAATGGTTGATTACTTTACGTACTCGTGGAAAAGTATCTGCGTATCTGGTTTCAGAAAAGTCGTTTAAAATCGTGGGAGAAGAGACAAAGTCTGTGAAGATACGGGCAATGCACTTTGAAGAGGGGGGATAAACCTCTTCAAAGTTTTCCATCAAGTTATTGTTAGTGCTGTAGGAGTGAGTACTTTAATGCCTTATTTATCCTCTTTTTTATCTCTTAACGACTCGATTACCTCGTCAATAAGTCCGTAATCTTTTGCTTCTTGAGCCGACATGTAAAAATCTCGATCAAAATCACTCTCCACCTTCTCAATCGGTTGATTACTATGTTTTACGAGGATATCATTCAGGCTTTTCTTCATATACATGATCTCTTCTGCCTGGATACTAATGTCAGTAGCGGTACCTGTGGTGCCCCCCCAAGGTTGATGTAACATTATCCTCGTATGTGGCAAACCATATCTCTTCCCTTTTGTACCTGAAGCTATGAGGACTGCTCCCATACTAAATGCCTGTCCAATACTAAATGTTGCAACATCGCAATGTACGAACTGCATTGTGTCGTAGATGGCTAGGCCCGCCGTAATTGAACCACCTGGAGAATTTATATAGATGTTGATATCTTGGGTCTTATTTTCATTTTGTAGAAAGAGCATCTGTGCAATTACAATATTTGCAACGCTATCTTCTATTGGTGTTCCGATGAATATGATCCGATCTTTGAGCAATCGGGAAAAAATATCATAGTGCCTTTCACCAAATCCTGTTTTTTCAATAACCGAAGGGACAAAAACGCTACCATATTTTCCGTATAACTCCTTGTACAACCCCATGTGACCACAATCATTCATAATTCAAGATCCTTATCTGTAAATAGTATTTTTATTAAATTTAGCTATTATTTTCCTCGTTAGTATCTTCAATTTTGGACTGTTTTAATAAGAAATCTATTGTCTTCGTTTCTCTCAATTGATGTCGTAAGTTCGAAATGGATTTCATTTTCTCAATCTGCTTGCGCATCTTTGCTTGATCAATTCCGTACATATGTGCAAGTGTGGCTATCTTGTTATTAAGATCTTTTTCCGTTACATAAATTCTCTCTTTTTCAGCAATTTGTTCGAGAATAAGAGACAGTTTAAACTCTTTGATGACGGACTCTTCAGATACATCCTTGAGCTGTGTAAGGTTTTCCTGGATTTTTTCCATTGATACACCTTTGTTCAAAAGGTCTATTTGATAGTTGTGTAGTTTTCTGTTTGTCTGCTCTTTGACCATCTCTTCCGGGAGTTCAAAGTCTGCCATTTCCAAAAGGTGTTTGTTGATCTGTTCCCGCATGTCGATGTCGGCATAATGTTTTTTTTCAGATTCAAGCTTTTTTGATAAATACTCCTTCAAATCGTCGAGCGATTCATAACCAAGTTCCTTTGCCATAAGATCGTTTATCTCTGGGGCAACCGGTCTTTTTATCTCTTTTACTAATAATTCTAATTTGGCAGAACTGTTTCTATGCTCTTCTGCCGGGAATGCATTACCAAGTTCGACCTTTAGGGAACACTTTTTTCCCGATTGTAATCCTAACAGGTTTTCTTGTAAATCTGGTACATCTATTTCTCCCACGCGAGAACAAGATAGATCAACATCGATATCTTCGCTCTTCCATACTATCTGGTTTTTCACCTTCACTTTACAATCACAGATAATGTGATCATTTGCCTCGATCTTGCCATCTTCCACGACAACGAGTTGACTCTTTTGCTTGTTGATATTTTCAAGCGTTTTTTCTATATCTTCATTTGTGACCGTAGTAGGTTTCCTCGATAGGTGAATACCTTTATAGTCACCTAATTCAAAATCTGGCAGGACCTCTAAAGTTATATCGAAAATGAGAGGTTTTCCCAATTCAAGATTGATTTCGCTCAGCTCAGGTTCTCCAACTGGTGAAAGCTCATTTTTTGTAATAGCCTCTTGGTACGTATTGCTAACAACAGACTGTTTTACTTCATCTGAAATCCTTTCGTTGTACCTTTTCTCAATAAGTTTCCTTGGAGCTTTACCTTTCCTAAAACCTGGTAAGTTTACCATCCCGGATAGCTTATTGAGCTGTTTTTGCCACTCCTGCTCAATCGTTTCACTTGGAACTTCAACCTTAATCAACTTTTTACACGGGGCAATTTCTTCAATCCCAATCTTCATATCTTCGGATCTCAATTTAATGCGGAATAAAATATTTTAAAATGTTTCACACACCATACCTACTAGGTAAATGGAGCGGGTGATGGGGATCGAACCCACGACATTCACGTTGGCAACGTGACGCTCTACCGCTGAGCTACACCCGCTTAGATGCTCACAATTATAATTGTTAGTGTGAGATTTACAACATATTTTTATTTGGTGCGAGAGGGGGGAGTCGAACCCCCACACCTTGCGGTACTAGATCCTAAGTCTAGCGCGTCTGCCAGTTCCGCCACCCTCGCACAAGAAATGCCAATTTTTATCTCATTGCCATTGGGGTTTTTTGGATTGCCACTCTTTTATCTAGGAAAATAGCTTTTACCACCTTTTAAGATTTCTTTCAAGTAAGAAATCATTCATGGCTCAAAAAACTGGAAAATATCGTTGGATGAACATTTCATTCGAAATGGATTTGGTTAAGGTGCTTACCTTTCAAATGTTCAGAGGTAATAGTTGTTGTACTTTTTGTAACGAAGGGTTATGATTAAGCTATTCACTCATTGAGGAAATGTTGTTCAACCTATTATTATAGAGTATTTTAGAGGGAACATTTTTTAACAAAGATCTGTTTCTAAAAAAAAGAGTTAATTCTTAGTATATTCAGACTACGTATGGAAAACTTTTCGAAACGTACAGATAAACCTTACTGGTATAAAAAGGGGCTTCAATTTGAGTGTCAAAGATGCGGCAATTGCTGTAGAGGGGAACCGGGTGTGGTCAAGGTTGACAGGGAAGATATCCGAAAAATATCATCTTATCTGAAAATTGACCAAGAAACATTTGCAAAAAAGTATCTCAGGATCGTTGATGGAGAGATCAGTTTGCGTGAATACAGGAACGGGGATTGTTTTATGTATGACAATGGTTGTAAGATTTACCCTGCCCGACCAATGCAGTGCAGAACATTTCCTTTCTGGAAGTCACACCTCAAAGAGAAGGTGGCATGGAAGAAACAGACGAGGACCTGCCCGGGAATGGACAGAGGCAGGTTACATACATTCAGAGAAATAGAGAGGAATTTAACATCGGAATTAAACGATTTTTAACGGCAAATATCATACCTATTTTTATATATAGCGAAAATTATCTTGACAAAAACATAAATAAATATAACCTAGAAGCTTTTAATTAAATTTAACAATTTTTCCTGAAATTATGCTATTAGACGTTGACAAATTAAGCCAAGTTGAAGGTGGGACATTCTTTGTAACTACACTGCTGATTAAGAGGGTGAGGGAGTTAGTTAATGGATCACCAAAGCAGGTTAAGACGGATTCAAGCGATCCAATTCAGATTGCATTTGAAGAGTTGAACAGGGGAACACTCCTATCATCTGAAGATGCAGAAGAGAAGGTTGAAGAGTAAGCTTGAAAACCGTTTAATCACTGCAATTTTTGGCAAACTAATTTTCTGTTGTGGTGTAATGGGATGCACCGGAGGCATTGTGTATGATAAGTGTTAAAAATTTAACGAAGCGGTATGTTGATACGGCGGCAGTAGATAATATCTCTTTCGAGGTGGAAGATGGGGATATTGTAGGGTTGCTTGGTCCTAATGGTGCCGGCAAAACAACCACTATGAGAATTTTGACCTGTTTTATGCCCGCAACCGAGGGTACCGCTACGGTTGCAGGCCATGATGTTTTTAACGATTCATTAAACGTACGTCAAAAGACAGGGTATCTCCCTGAAAATGTTCCACTTTACTTAGATATGAGGGTAAAAGAGTATCTTCTCTTTCGTGCCCGTCTCAAAAAGATTCCGGGGAGATACAGGAAGCAGAAGATGGGAGATTGTCTGGAACTCTGTGGCATTACCGATGTGCAGAATCAAATTATTGGTACGCTATCAAAAGGGTATAAACAGAGAGTTGGACTTGCGGATGCCCTCATTCATGACCCAGAAATCTTGATTCTCGACGAACCTACCATCGGGCTAGATCCAAATCAAATACGGCAGATTCGGAAAGTGATTAAGGATTTGGGGAAAAAACATACCATACTATTATCCACACATATCCTTCCAGAAGTTGAAATGGTTTGCAATAAAGTCATCATCATTAACAAGGGGAAGATTGTGGCAATGGATACCCCTGCGAATCTCATGAATCAGCTTAAGGCTGGGAGAAATATAGTGTTAGAGGTGAAAGGTGATGGCAAAAAAATTAAAGAGAGTATTTCCCGAGTAGAGGGGATCCGTTCAGTTGTATGGAGAGAAAAGGGAGACGTAAACGAATTTACGGTTGAAGCAGCTGAGGGGAAAGATTTGAGGGAAGATCTCTTTAAGTGTATTGTAAAGGATAATTACATTCTCCGGGAGATGAAACGGAAGGCTATTACTTTGGAAGAGATATTTCATCAGATTACTACCAGCGAAACGGAGGAGATTCAAGAAAATGCGTAATGTACACTCGATTTTTTTACGTGAGATAAGATCATACTTTTTTTCACCGATAGCTTATATTGTCATTTCTGTATTTTTGGTTGCGTCAGGATTCTTTTTTGCCGGAAACCTGCAATTTTGGCAAGAGGCTTCATTAAAAGGGAGTTTGGATTCTATCCAGTTTTTCCTCTTGCTGCTTACACCCGTAATTACGATGAGGCTGCTTTCTGAAGAGGCAAAATCTGGCACTATGGAAACCTTGATGACATCTCCTGTTACCGATTTTGATGTGGTTTTTGGTAAGTTTCTTGCAGCTTTGGGTCTCTATATGGTTATGATTATGCCCACCTGGATATTTGTCCTCTTTTTGTGTATCTTTGGAAATCCTGATTTTGGGCCGATTATCTCAAGTTATATAGGTTTAACCCTAATGGGTGGCTTGTTTGTCTCTATAGGTATTTTTATCTCTTCTTTGACGAGAAATCAGATTGTTGCCGCAGTTATTGGATTAATTTCATTAATACTTTTGTGGGTCATGGGGTTTTTGAGTTCGTATGGAGATAACTGGTATTACCAGTGCCTGAAATATATCGGCACTTTTGACCACTGGGAATCGTTCACAAAAGGGATTGTTGATACAAGGGACGTTATTTATTATCTTAGCTTTACTGCGCTCATGTTATTTATAACAGTGCGAGTTGTTGAAAGTAGAAAATGGAGGTAAAAAGATCTTTGAATATGGAAGTAGAGAAAACACCAAACAGCACGGTTAATGTAAAAAAACGAAAAGCCTTAATTGGTGTTAATGTAGCAGCAATGATTATCATCTCGATAGCGATCTTTGTGTTTGTGAGTTACATAAATGACAGACATTACTTTCGTTTTGACTTTACCGCATCCGGAAAATACTCATTATCCGGTAAAACAAAAAAAATAGTAAAAGGTTTGGAAGAACCAGTTTTTGTAACTACTTTACTGCAGCATAATCCCGATTATCGTTTCTATGGGCAAATACTGGATATATTGGAGGAGTATAAATATTTATCTGACAAGATAAAGGTTACCAGTTTGAACCCTTTCACCGATCAAACAAAGATTACCGAGCTTTCTGAACAACTTAAGATGGATCTAGAGCAGATTCAGTTAAATTCAATAATATTTGTATCCGGTGATAAAAGTAAGCATGTACTTCTTACAGAGGTGATAGAGAGATCGTTTCCTTTTAAGTTTAAAGGAGAAGAGGTATTTACTTCCGCGATTTTAAATGTGACTCAGGATAAGCGGACTACCATTTATTATACAAAAGGGCACGGGGAGAGAAACTTTGAAGATTTTGAACGTCCCGGTTTGGGTGGACTTGCCAGTGCTATTAAACGGGCCAATTATAAAGTACTCCCTCTTGATCTGCTTAAAAAGAAGCGAGTGCCTGAAGATTGTGATCTCCTCTTTATTGCGGGGCCGACCAAGAGTTTTTCAACCGAGGAGACAAATTACATTCGTGATTACCTGGGAACCACAACGAGGTTAGTGGATGAAAAAGGGGAGCTGAAGAATGGCAAATTACTGGTCATGTTAGAACCAGCCTTGGGTTCAAATACCACATCAGGTTTAAATGCCCTGCTTGGTGAATATGGTATCATGGTAAGAGATGATTCGGTTGTATATAACAGGGTGAATCTTCCGCTTTTCGGAATGCAAACGGTTTCAGAGATATATGTCAGTGATGACAAGTATCCTGATCATGAGATAACACAGGATATGAAAAGCCTTACTACGCTGTTTTTTGGATCATGCGTTGTAAGCGCTGCTCCATTGACTGATTCTATGGCGTTTGCTGCGAAGGTTTTGGCTGAAGCCCCTGACAGTAGTTGGGGAGAGACTGAAATAGGCCTTCAGAAAAAACCAAAGTATAACCAGGATGTCGATATCGCTGCACCGATAACACTTGCAGTTGCATCAGAATTGAGAGAAGCGCAAACAAATCCACAGGCAGATTTACATACGCCTCCACATGCAACAAAACTTTTTGAAAATATGGGCAAGAAAGGTTCTCGTGTTGTAGTTTTTGGTGATGTGGATTTTGCGGCAAATGCTTTTGCTAACAATCCGGGAAATAGAGATTTGGTCTTGAATTCAATAAGCTGGTTGGCTCGAAAGGAGAAAGAGCTTGGGATTTCTGCAAAGGCCCCGGATGTAAGGCGGTCAATTATAAAGCCTGCACAGATGACCTTTATATTTTGGTCTTCAATAGCAGGATTGCCATTTATAGGTATTTTAGTTGGGGGGATTGTCTGGTGGATAAGAAGAAGATAAGCGGAGGTTTGAAATAGTATAATGAAACTCAAAACAACAATAATTCTTTTAATAGTTGCCATTATTGGAGTATGTTACATTTTCCTCTATGAAAGAAAGCAATTCAGGACTGAAGAGTTGGTGCAGAGGCAACAGATGGTGCTGCCCGATTACAAGGTAACACAGATAAATAAAATCGAAATCAGGAAAGATACAGGGTCAATCGTATTGGAAAACGTAGGCGGAGATAAATGGAGATTGCTAGAACCGTTAAATTTAAGGGCCGATACGGCAGAGGTTCATAACATACTCTCACAGTTTGAGTTCTTGAAAAAGATGGGAACCCTCAAGGAGGCAGAAATAGAGAACTTTAAAAGAGAAGATTATGGGCTCGAAAAACCAAAAGTTGTTATCAATCTGTGGCGACAAAAAAGGTTGTTAAAGGCTGAAGGAACGGACCCGGGTAACGAATCCAAGTATACTATTTACGTAGGGGATAGAATCGCTGCCGGTCAAGATAATGTATATATTTCACTTGAAGGGATGAGTGATATTTTTGTAGTAAAGGGTGAGTTGCTGGAAAAGATTGCGAAAGATGTGAATGATTTGAGAAACAAATGGGTATTTGATTTTGATGAGGCAGCTGTTGAACGGGTGAAAATAGTCAACACTGCCAAAGAGAGTATCCTCTGTTCTAAAGAAGAGAGCCTTTGGTGGATGTCAGAACCGGTTACTGATCGGGCCGATAGCCAAAGGATCAAAGGGATTATAAGTGAGCTGAAAAACTTGAAGATTGCTAAAGCGGATTTTGTCTCGGACACTGAAAGCGATATAGCAAAATGTGGTTTGGACAAACCGATCCTCTCGGTAAGTATTGGGTACCGGGATGAGGTACAGACACTTCTCCTGGGTCACTCATTAGACGAGAGGGTCTATGCGAAGCGGAGTGATGAGAGCTCCATTTTCTTTGTCCATGATGTAGTGATTGATGACATGGATCTGGAATCAAACGACCTGCGTGATAGACAATTTTTACGGTTCGAGTCTATCGGCTCCTATGGAATTGAGCAGCTTCAGTTTGATTATCTGGATGTAGCGATAACAATAGACAAGACGAAACAGTATGATTGGATGATAAAGTCTCCAGAGGAGATTTTGGCGGACGGAGATGTTATTCGTGGTTTTGTTGAAAAAATCAAGGAGTTGCAGATCCAAGAGTTTGTCGATGATAGCGGAGAAGATTTCGGAAAGTATGGCCTGGATCAGCCTTCCGTTGCGGTTTCCGTGTTTCGAAAGATTGGTGAAGGTGAAACGGTTAAGTTTCTTGTTGGGAAGACTGATGAAAATGGGGGGCTCTGCTATGTGTCGAGGGCAGATAGTAACGCTGTTTTCTCTGTACCGACTGAAAATTTTTATGATATTGTAACTGGTGGGTTCCTCGCCTTGCGAGACAAATTGGTTACGGAGTTTCCGAAAGAAAATGCAACGGAGATAGTGGTTGAGAGAGACGGAGAGACATTTATCTGCCAGAAGGAAGAGGGAATTATTCAAAAATGGTTTTTAACGAGTCCTGTTCAAGTAGAGGCTGATATCAATTCGGTTAACCAAGTGGTTTGGAACCTCGCATTTTTGAAGGCAGACAGTTTTTTTGACACGGCTGGTGAAGACTTGAGCTCATACGGCTTTGACAATCCGCCTGTTAAGGTTTCCGTGACATATGAAGAGCCTACAGGTGATCAAGGGAGTGGAGCTGAAGGGGTATCTGAAACGAAACCAGTCCCATCCAAAAAGATCACAAAGACTCTCTTGGTTGGAGATAAATTAGAACCATCAAAAGATAAATCGAGTTACTATGCAAAATTGGCGGATGAGGATTTGGTTTTTCAGATCGGATGGTCGGATGTGCGGGACTATCGTGTTGACCTCGTGTCTAAAACCCTCTTTAATTTTGACGTCACTCAGGCAAATTCATTGAAGATTAAATCGCGCGAACATGAAATCTCTTTTAAGAGAAATGATGAAAACAGATGGATGATGGTTCAACCTGAAGAGAAGATGTTGAAGGGGAACATTGCGGACAATATCTTGCTAACCATGAATTCATTACAGGCAGAATCTATTGTTGAATATGCAAGTAGTGATGTGTCTCTCTATGATCTTGAAGACCCACAGTTCATCGTGACGGTTGGTCTTACAAATGGGGATAATTCGATGCTGGTGGGGAAAAAGAGGGACTCCTCTTATTTTGTTATGAATAAGGCCCTCAGTTACGTGTATCTGGTTCGGAAAAACAAGTTGGAGGAACTGATGAGTGTGGCACAATCGCTGGTTCAGTAATGACTCATCTGAAATCTCAAACGTATGACAATTCACATAGTGGTCTGGCTTACTAAAAGTGATTAAGAGACCGGGTAAATTCTTCACAACCATAGTGCTACCATTAGCTTGCACATTGCTACTCTGTTCCGAAAGTAAAGCACAAGAATCATCCCCAAGAAGAAATGCCGCAGTTATTGCTGTTGAGAAGGTTGGTCCAGCGGTAGCTAACTTGAGCACTGAGAAGTTGCTGGTAGAGAGAGATGTGGGTACTCTCTTTGGTTCTAGAAACGATTTTTTCACTAATTCTTTGGAGAGCCTACGGGCAGACGTGTGGAACAGCTGCTTGGATCGGGAGTGGTCATTGATGACAGTGGATATATTGTAACGAATGAACACGTCATCAGTCGGGCAACGGTCATAAAGGTAAAATTGTCTGACGACTCTCTGTACAATGCTACAGTTGTTAGTTCAGATCCCCTTGAAGATATAGCAATATTGAAAATAGATTTACCGACTCCTCTTCCCTTCATTCTCCTTTGCAAAGCACCTCAACCTTCAATGGTTTAAAAGGGGGAGTATTAATTTCAGGGATTGAGAGTGGCAACCCTGCAGAAAAAGTTGGAGTTGAAACGTGTTACTATCAGGACACTAAAAAGAGGAAATTGTATAAAATAAATTTAGAGGAGCCATAGACAATCATGCAATCACAAGATATTCAGGACATAACACAAATTATTAAGGAAAAAAGTCATATCCTTACTGAATTGATTGATGAGGTCGGTAAGGTAATTGTTGGTCAAAAGTATTTAATCGAGAGATTGCTCATCGGTATTTTGGCAAATGGGCACATCTTGTTGGAAGGCGTACCGGGTTTGGCAAAGACCCTGACGGTGATGTCACTTGCAAAGGCAATAAAGGCCGATTATCAGAGGGTGCAGTTTACGCCAGACCTATTGCCTGCTGATCTTATTGGCACCCTCATTTATAATCCGCGTGATGGAGAGTTCTCTACTAAAAAAGGGCCAATTTTCTCAAACATCATCCTTGCTGATGAAATTAACAGGGCTCCAGCCAAGGTGCAGAGTGCGCTTTTGGAGGCCATGCAGGAGAAACAGGTGACTATAGGGGAAAACACCTTTGAGCTTGAAGAACCGTTTCTGGTCCTTGCTACGCAGAACCCTATAGAGCAGGAGGGTACATATCCTTTGCCGGAAGCCCAGATCGATCGTTTTATGTTAAAATTGATTGTCAGTTATCCTACGAAGCAGGAGGAGCGGGAGATCCTGGAAAGGAAGGCCTTAACCGATTCAAGTCTCAATGTTAAGTCGATAATTTCGGCGGAAGATATACAACAGTTACGTTCCGTGGTCGATCAGATTTACATTGATGACAAGATAAAGGATTACATAGTAGATCTGGTATTTGCTTCACGGGAACCCCAAAAGTATAAGCTTGATATTGATGAATTTATCGAATTTGGGGCCTCTCCAAGGGCAACCATTTATCTTGCCATTGCGTCAAAGGCGTATGCGTTCCTGAGAGGGAGGGGGTATGTGACGCCACAAGACGTTAAGACTATTGGTATGGATGTGTTAAGACATCGAATCATTATAACGTATGAAGCGGAAGCGGAAGAGTTGACATCGGAAAAGATCATACAACAAATCTTTGACAACGTTGAAGTTCCTTGATGGGAGAGTAGGTTTGAAGAACTGTTTCTTGCTCTTCTCTTTGCTCATTTCGTTAGGAGTATTACAGGGCTGTACCACTCTGGATAAAACAGTCAAAGAGAGTCCCGAAAATAAGCGAGCTGTTCAATCTGAAGAGGAGTTATTAGAAGAGTTACATGAATTGAAGAGCTTGTTGGGTAACGGAGACGCAAAAGGGGAATTTCCTGAGAGCAAGAAACTGAGTCAGCCTGTCGAGTTTGGGATGAGTCTGAAGAGGGTTCAGACCATTTTTCCAGCCCCTGATAAGTTTGAATATAGGCCTTTTGTAAATGGCAAAGTAACGATGCTGTCAAGAGATGCGTCGGGAGGGCGTTTTAACTTTTTTTTTTACGAGGATGAAGTATACAAAATCATCTTGATAAAGAGATGGGGGAGTTTTTCACTGAAATTCGCAAAGGGCGATATAGACAAATTTATAAACGTCTATCTAGAGAATTACGGTAGACCGGACGAGAGGAAAAGTGACAATACCCACCAAAAGTTGGTCTGGATTATGAAGGAGTTAGAAGTAACAATTGAGGTCTTTAATTTAATGTCACACTCTGGCCTTCAAAGAGTGCTTACACTCGCTTATGCGGATAGGAGGGTAGCTCCATTTGCGAAGAGGAGTGAAAGTTTCGAGTTTCAGAGAACAAAAAAAGCGGGTATTCTTGATCAATAATGTAGAGGTTGCCCCTCTCTCCCACGGCCTTTTTTTGGTTGGGGCTCCCTATCCATTTTATCTTCTCCTAACAATAGCTTCCCTTAAGTAGACGTTAATAAACTGTTAATCCCTATGAGATTTGTCCATGCTGTTTGCACAAAAAGAGATAAGCTGGATCTTTTTTCACTGGTGCAATCGTTGGAATGTACATCTTTTTGGGTGTTTACCTCAATCCTTTATCGCATATGGTGAATGTGATTGTCCAAGTAACAGCGGGGGTAAAGAGAGACGAGGCGATGGCGATACTACCACCTCGTTTTGTTATCGTACCACTCTGACCATGAATCCCACTCTACGTACTTTCCACCATCTGAAAGCCAATACTGTTGCCCCTCTCTCCAGCGCATGCTTGAAATGTAATCTGTCGTCTTTGTCTGCGTTTGTTTGACCTTTGCATAAAAATAGCAATCTACCTGATGGAAATTTATCTTACCTTTTTCTTCAACTTCAATGAGTTCAAGGTCATCCATAGTAATCGTATTTGTCTGTACCTTTTTTTCGTCAACAACTATCTCATATGTTGTTTTCTCTTCGACTCTGATAGTTACCCCTTTTGGTTTCGGGCTTGGAATGTGGATGGGGTTCTCATAAGGTGCAAATGACTGGTGATAGCTATCGGGAGGTTTTCTAATAAAATCTTCGGACTCTGCCCGCAAATTGTCGGCAATTACGAGACAAAAAAGAGAAAAAACGAAAAAACTTCCCACTGAAATGATCTGTTTATTAAGGTTTATTACCATCTCTCTACCTTTCCTTTGTGTAAGAAAAACTGAAACACTTTACTCATAAATTCTACATCAAAAATATTGTTTGTCAATATTTGATTACCCCTGTTACCTATAAGATGTAAAAGTGTAGACCGTTCTTCTATTATTTTTCGATTATTTAAGGGATAGGATACTTAGACCTCATGCAATAGGGAGAGATGTTGCTTGACAATTTTTCTGCTCTTTTGTATAGTATGCGTTTGTCAAGTTTTGATCCATTGTAAGAGGTGTTTCCATGAAAAAGAGAATTAGAAAGAGCTCAATTAAGCGAGCCAAGATGTGTGGTTTTCGTAAAAGAATGCGAACCAAAGGGGGAAGGGCGATTATCAATAGAAGGAGAGCCAAAGGTAGGAAGTTGAATACCTAGTGTTTGAACGAAAACTCCCCATCTCCACGTTGCTATAAAAATTCCGTAATACTCAAGTATATTAGTACGTTCCGGTTACGAAATCAGCGCACCTAGCGCCTGGGTAGTTCAGGTTCTACTACCACAAAAGATCATGTACTGTTACATGTTTTTTAGTAAAATTCTCATATTGCGGAAGTGTAAACATGTACTTCAGTATCAAGTCGATTCTTTAACCTATCTTTTTCTTTTTCAAGATCGTATCTTGTCTGAAAATTTATCCAAAACCTTTCTGAAAGGCCAAAGAACCTTGACAGTCTTAACGCTGTATCCGGTGTAATAGAACGTTTTCCCTGAACAATCTCATTTATTCTGCGTGTGGGTACATTAATATCTTTAGCCAACCGGTACTGACTTATACCCATGGGTTTGAGAAACTCATCCATTAGAATTTCACCCGGATGAATTGGATCTAATATCTTTCTTGCCATCGTTGTCTCCTAATGATAATCTACTATTTCTACGTTGTAAGCATCTCCTCCACGCCATTCAAAGCATGTACTCCATTGATCATTAATACGGATACTATATTGCCCCTTCCTGTCTTTCGATAATTACTCAAGATGATTGTTCGGTGGTATACGCAAATCCATCAGACGTTCGGCACCTTCAAGTATTTCAAGTTTTCTTCTGGCAGTTTTTTGTATATCTCGTCGGATCTAACAGGGTAAGTTTCTCTACCAATTCCTTTGTGACTACCTTTACCGAATCATCAGGACTTGTAACTCTGTTCTCTTGAATGGTGAGTCTGGTGGTAAAGATTTCAAGAATTTCACCTACTGTCATGCTCATTTTAATATTCCCTGCATATAATGCGGAGTTGAGGAGCAACATTGAAAATGGATGTCTGTTCAAACTCCTTGTTCGCAGTGTCTGTGTCGGTACAAACCGTTGTCCTCAATCATTTTGTTAGGAATTCAAGTATTATATTTCAAGGAAAGTTGTTCAAGAAATTTCAGATCATCTTTTAACACCATTGAAAAATGCTTTTTTAATTTTCGAGCATAAAATCGTAACGCATTTTCCAACTCCTCGTCACTAGGCTGTTTCGTATTGCTCATGCCGATAGTGTGCAGGTCTATTAATTCATTTGGATTTATGTAATGAAGAAGCCATCCAAGATCAAAAGAACCCGTTTTATTGGGGCGAAGTATCGATGTATAAATCCGTCTGTAGAGGATAACGTCAAGTTCCCATTTGGAATAATATATTTCTACGCTCAAGTGTGGACCGATAAATTTGTGCGTCCTTTCGTCTTTTGATTCGTAGCTATAACCGTAGTCGTCCATAAGAAAGGACATTGTGCTTAACACAATATCTTTGAATTCTCGTTTCATTTCTTTTTCTTAACGATTGAAGTGAACAACCCCGTATGGCAAACTAAATAATAGATAAAAATAAGATAATCAAAGAGCCTAAAATAATTGAATTGCAAATGACAGAGGGGTTGGTTCCGCTGATTTGTTAGGCATTTAATCATTTCTTTTTCATTTAGAGTTATCAATGTTTTTCAAAAATAAATACTAAAAAACAGATTTACTGCACTTATCATAAATCAAGGTGATCCTTTTCTTCTATTCTTTGTTGTACTACGGGAAATACTCCAAACGTATAAATTGGTTAGAGGTCTTTGTTGCTCTCATGATGAGATTCTGCCTTCTTATCGGATAATGTTGTCATGACATTTAAAGTTGATGCATTTTCAGATGCAATAGCATTTTCAACTCTTTCAACAAAAACTAGAAAAGCCTCACGGGCATCTAATTTTTTGTAAGGTCCTTCACCAGCAACAAAATTGAAGTACTCTTTTGCAAGGAGTTGTTCAGTAGATCTATAGTTTTTCCACTGTTCACGAAAATGAAAAACACTTTCAAGAGAAATAAACA
Source organism: Candidatus Scalinduaceae bacterium (assembly GCA_965222815.1). Taxonomy (GTDB): domain Bacteria; phylum Planctomycetota; class Brocadiia; order Brocadiales; family Scalinduaceae; genus SCAELEC01. The sequence continues at coordinate 675,415 of CBDCUS010000013.1, read as the reverse complement.
CTACGACAGTAAGACTAATTAATGTGGCAATTAGATCAATATTATTGATTGGTAGATTTATTAATACAGGAACTATAGCACCGCCAACTACTGTAATTGCTCGCATCCACTGATAAAGTCTTTTTGTTTTTGTGGCTTTTTTGTCATACCACTCCCTAAACTGATTGAGACGCTCATCAATATATTCTTCCGGAGACATACTGTCAAATGGTCTCAATTTATGGTGTGTCCAATGTTTTTTTCCATTGTCAGTCATATGATATATTCTCCTTTACAGCCTAACGTCTGAATAAGTCACGTCCTATCCGAGTAAATGTTAAAACTAAATAAGGTGATGATGGCAATAAACATAGCTAAAATCGCGCGCTGATATAGGACGTTGATCTTCATCCTTTTGTTCTACCCTATTTCATTTCCAAAATTTCCACCAAGACTTCTTGTCGGGATGCTCCACTTCCGAATACCGTGTGCCGGCAATATGATGCTGCATCACCCCTGGCATGGGTTCATTAATGTTCCTTTTGTGGGGAAATGGCTTGGATTCTCCGAGCAATAAATTACTGATAAGAAAATCTAACATCTTTGTATCATAGTTATCATCATTTTCCTTGTACTGTTCCTTATCACGATTGGCTATTACCTTTTTGATACAGAATCCGTTTTCTGTTTTTTCGAAGTGTATTTTATAGATGCAATGCCCAGTCCAGCTTCTATGGAAATAGAGAGTCTCTTCTTTCAAAAAACAAAACCATTTATTTTCAATCGCTCCAGGAATCAATCCTACCAATAGCTTTTCATACTCTGCAACGCTGAAGCATCGGGTATAGGAAAGGAATGCCTGGATTTCAGGCATTGGTAGTATTTTCCATGAATCTCGAGTTGCAGTTTTCATTAATTTTTGTAGAACGACTAAATCAGCAGTTCAAAAAGCGCGCGTGCTTTTTGAACTGCTACATTTGCTTGTTATGCGCGCTCTTTAAAAACCCTACCCATTTCAAAATCAATGTAACGACTCAGAAATACTCGTTTTCCGTCCTTCATCTCGACCCAACAAGTGCAAAGGAATGTTCCGTACGCAGCAGTTGTTAGACCAATTCTCCTGTTTTGCTCATACCGTTTGAATATCCTGTTACCCCAGTACGGCCCGAGAAAGAATTCAGCTACCTCGACATCCTCAAAACTCTGTCCACCGTGCCGAATCAGATAGATGAAGACATCATATTTCTGACCACGCTCTTCCGATGGACGTATCACGTGCGTAAGAAAAAGATTTCTGTTTTTCCCATATATTGAGTTTCGTTCCGCGTTTAGCTGCCTGGATTGGCTTTCTTCGCCGCTTTCTACTGCAGGAGCGGCTTCTGAGCTAACACCTGCGTAGTCTAACTCACCCTCAAGAGTGGATAGTGGCTCAGCATCCGTTTGTTCTTCGATCCGCTGTAAATATTGCAAATCTTCCCCAAGTTCCACCGGGCCAAGTTTGAATGCGCTCCCTCGCTTAATTCGACCTTGAATTGATTCCAATACGCTTCGAAGCTCTGGGAAAAAAATTTTAACTGCTATCAGTATCAGTGCTATCCAAAGAAGAGTTTGGAACAGCGGAACATAAATACCCATTACTTTTAAATTCTCCACAAAATTCCTCCTTTAATCTTTGACGCATAACAGTTAAATATCATAGTCATGGTTTATATTACTTTAAAGCAATTTTCAAGCGGAATTTTTAAAAAACTTGCAAAAATACTTGACTTTCACCTTATTTTCACCTATACATAAAAGAAAGTAATCACACAAAGACACAGAGGCACAAAGAATTATGACTGAAAATGAGATTGGGAAAGTTGTAGTTGATGTTGCAATTGCAATTCATAAATCACTTGGTCCTGGACTTTTCGAAATTGTGTATGAAGTAATATTAACTCATGAGCTAAAGAAGCATGGCTTAACTGTTGATCGGCAAGTGCCAGTACCAATAGAATATGATGGGATAAAGTTCGACGAAGGATTCAGGGCAGATATATTTATTGAAAACAAGGTGATCTTAGAATTAAAATCGGTTGAATTACTCACAAATACACATAAGAAACAAGTATTGACCTATCTTAGACTGACTGGATGTAAGCTAGGCTACTTGTTGAACTTTGGTGAAAACTTGATGAGGGACGGAATAAGAAGAATTATAAACGGGGAACTCAACTAAAGTCAATCTTTGTGTCTCTGTGACTTTGTGTGAGTATTAGTAATTTAACATGACAGATGATGCATTTAACACCAAGACAAAAAGAGATTTTTGTCTATATAGAAAGATACATAAAAAAGAATCAGGTGGCTCCGACCTATGACGAAATACGAAGACGGTTCAGATTCAGTTCGTTTAATGCAGTGTTTAAGCACATTAAACAGCTTGAAGAGAAAGGGGCTATTACCGTTCAACCCAATAGGGCCCGGGCCATTACCGTTGTTGAGGAGGGGGCTCCGACTGTCAGTATTAAGCTGTTGGGTACTATCGCTGCCGGTCAACCGATTGAGGCTCTTGAGGATGATGAAACTATTGCAGTTCCTCAGGAGCTTTTGGGGAGGGGTGAAAACTTCTGTTTGAAGGTGAAGGGAGACTCCATGATAGGGGATGGCATCTTTGACGGAGACGTTGTCATTATTAATAAGAGGGCGGTGGCCGATAACGGTGAGATGGTGGCCGCTTTGATAGATAGTGAGGCGACTTTGAAAAGGTTTTATAAGAGGGAGGATGGAGTTGAGTTCCGACCGTCAAATCCCTTGATGGAGCCGATGAGTGTTAAGTCCGGTGAGGTTACTATCTTGGGGGTTGTCGTTGGGCTTTTGAGAAGGTATTGAGTTGGTAGACCTACTCGACAACCCGTAGTAACAATTTTATAGCAATTCACCGCAAAGACGCAGAGGACGCAAAGAAAAAACTTAAAAAAGTAATCTCACAAAGTCACAGAGCCACAAAGAGAGATGACAGAAAATCAGATTGGAAAGCGTCAACACATTCTGGATGTAAAATTAACAAGGTAAACTGAGCAATTGGCTATGTAAGAAGGAATGAGATGGCTTCTACCATAAACGGATTTTGCAATGAATAAAATCTGTATTCCGAAAGTCGAAATTTAAAGAGAGGTAACCCTGGGCGGTGGACCCTGAGCCACAAGAGATAGTGACAACTAGAGTCAAGTGTGTACTTAGGGAATTCAAAATTGAGTAATGAAAACCATGACGTTACACTAAAACTGTCCAGGTACAAGGCGCGTAAAAATTTTGGAACCGGAGCGTGCTGAAGTACGTGAGGATTTCGGAATTTTTACAGTAACGCCGTAGATGGGCCGTTTTAGTTTAACGTGACTATGTGTGGAAGATTTGCGCTTACAGACATCGATGCTATTTTTTCTCAGTACAGGGTGCTCATTTCTGAGGATCTCAGGATTGGACCCCGCTATAATATCGCGCCGTCACACTATGCACCCGTAATATATCTTAATAAGGAGAAGGAGCGTGTGCTGGAGATGATGAAGTGGGGGCTTGTGCCTTTTTGGGCGAAAGACTCCAAGATAGGAAACAGGATGATCAATGCCCGGGCAGAGACACTGGACAAGAAGCCACCGTTCAGACATCTCCTTAAGTCGAAGAGATGTTTAGTACCTGGCTCAGGTTTCTATGAATGGAAGAGGGAGGGAAAAAGCAAGTTCCCTCACTATATCACACTGAAAAAGAGAGAACTCTTCTCCTTTGCAGGACTCTATGATATCTGGAGAGATGGTGAAGGGGGTGAGCTGAAGACATTCACCATCATTACGACGGAACCGAACAATACACTAAGGCCAATTCACGGTAGGATGCCCGTGATTTTACCACAGGAGTGTGAAGGATCATGGTTGGGGGAGGGTGGGCAGAGGGATGCAGATTCACTCATGACACTCTTAAGGCCCTATCCTGGTGGTGATGTGGAGGCGTATGTTGTTTCGAATGATGTGAATAACCCACGAAATGATAGCCCACAGCTAATAAGAGAGAGATAGTCCATTTTTCTGAACCCTAAGTACCAAATAATAAAAATCAAATAACAAACAAATTCCAATTAATAAAGTTCAAAATGTCCAAACAATATGATTTAGAAGAGCGGACATTCCAGTTTTCTAAAAATGTTTCTCTTTATATTAAGAAATTCTCAAGAACTATTTCTAACATAGAATAAATTCGTTTATCATTTCGTACATTGTTATTTGAGATTTGTTATTTTTTTATACTGTCTGGTTCTTCCAGGTTGGGGATTCTAATTATGACTGAGTTGTATAAGGCGAAAATAGACAAAAAGATAAAACTGCCTCTGTACGATTTTCCTGTCTCCGCCGGTTTCCCAAGTCCGGCTGAAGATTTCGTGGATAAACACCTCGATCTCAATGAGTATATTGTGAAACATCCGGCAGCAACGTTTTTTGTAAGGGTGAAGGGGAACTCAATGCAGGGGTGCGGGATCACCGATGGTGATCTGGTTGTGGTCGATCGTGCCCTTGATCCGGGTGATCGATCAATTGTTGTCGCATTCTTAAACGGGGACTTTACCATGAAGAGGGTACGGTTTAAGAAAGGAGAACTCTATCTGGTCCCTGAGAATCCAAGTTATGAACCGATTGAGGTTACCGAAGAGATGGACTTCCAGGTATGGGGTGTGGTGACGCACGCTATTAAGGAGATACGATGAGGCGAGAGAGGGTATTTGCATTGGTAGATTGTAACAATTTCTACGTCTCATGTGAGAGGGTGTTTGATCCCGCGCTTACGGGCATTCCCGTAGTGGTACTCTCTAATAACGATGGGTGCGTTGTTGCACGCTCAAACGAGGTGAAGGCCCTTGGGATTCGGATGGGAATTCCCGTCTTCCAGTGTGACGGTATGATTAAGAGGCATAATATCCGTGTGTTCTCTTCCAACTATGCCCTGTATGCCGATATGTCACGCAGGGTGATGGAGGCCTTGAAGCAGTTTACGCCCGATATCGAGATCTACTCTATCGATGAGGCCTTTCTCTCCCTTGCGGGGATGCAGTGTGAAAATTACGCTGCGTATGGGAGGGAAATTCGGCAGACGGTAATGAAGTGGACGGGGATATCGGTATCGGTCGGTATTGCAAAGACGAAGACCTTGACAAAAGTTGCCAACGAGATAGCGAAGAAACATCTCCGATACGGAGGGGTCATAGACCTGAGTAAGGGCTCGGAGAGGAGAATAGACTGTTACCTTGAACAGCTCGGGGTAGAGGATGTATGGGGTGTGGGACACCAATATGCGAGATTGTTAAGAGGACACGGGATAGAGACGGCAAGGGATTTAAAGTATGCGGATCGGAAATGGGTACGGAAGAGAATGACCGTAATGGGGGAGCGATGTCTCCTTGAGTTGAGGGGTGTTCCCTGTTTTGGCTTAGATAGCCACCCCGTTCCCAAAAAGGGGATCCGTAGCTCTCGCTCTTTTGGGAAGTCCGTTACTACGCGGGAGGATCTGGAGGAGGCGATAGCCACATACGTAAGCAGGGCGGCGGAGAAGCTCAGAAATCAGAATTCCTGCGCCAATATACTCATTGTCTACATTAAGACCAATAAGTTTAAGAGAGATGAGCCCCAATACGCAAATTCCCTCCACATCAAGCTGAAGGAGCCTACAGCAAACACCATCGATTTGACAAGGCATGCGCTGCGCGGGCTGGGTGAGATCTATAGGTCCGGTTACCGATACAAAAAGGCCGGTGTTTTGTTGGAGGGGATCCAGCCGGACAGTCACATACAGCTGCACCTCTTCAGCTCCCTCGATTATGCGGGGAGAGAGCGGGAGGAGATGCTCATGGAGACGCTGGACAGGATAAGCAAAAAATGGGGGAGGGGGAGTCTAAGGTTGGCGGCGCAGGGAATAAGGCAGCCGTGGAAGATGAGGAGGTCGATGCTGTCACCTGCGTATACGAGCAACTGGGAAGATCTCTTGACAATTAGTGTTTGAACGAAAACTACCCATCTACGGCGTTGCTGCAATAATGACGTAATCCTCACGTACTTGAGTACGCTCCGGTTACGTAATTATTACGCGCCTTATATACCCATCACAAATTGATTTTAGGTTTTCAGAGCTCGATTTCACCAGAACTTTACATTTTTCTCAATCACAAAATCCTCGACTTAGTATTACTAAGCCTCTGGGTTTGTTCAATCGAAAAATTAAAATTTTAAGCAAACTCCTGCCCAGAAATTCCAAAAATCATTTTGTAATGGGTATACCTGCGCAGTTTTCGTTCAAACATACGTTATAAAATCGTGTTTTAAAAGACCTTCGCTATAGAAAGGGTTATCAATGTAAAAATTAGTTCTGACAGCAGGATTGCTGATTAACTAACTATTGAGAAGATATCAAAAGAGTTTTATATTTAGCATGCATAACACACCCCTAAACTCCCTCAAGAAAGAAGGGGTTTAGGGGTGTGTTATTTGATTACGCTGAATAGATACCCCTGAAAAGGTTAAGATAGGTTTGTGAGTATTAACTCAGTTTTGGTTGATCTCTCTTTATCGTGTCTCTCATTTTAATAGCATAAGGGAGAATATCTTTTTTCCAGTTAACTTTTACAGAATAGTTTCTAATGTCTTTTTGCATTCTGCGAACATATTTCCAAAAAGCCATATGTTTTTTTCTTTCATTAGTAAGATATTTAAAAGAACAGCAAACTTCATTAACATATAAATAACATTCAGGGCAATTGGAATCTAGTTCTCTGCAGTAACCACATTTGCCGATAACTTTTAAATAAGTGAACCCGTCTTTTAAGTGAAATCTTATACGCAACCTTGCCATGATTACAAGTAACCGCCATTTAAAGTAAGACGCTCTCCAATTATTTCTTGATATTTTTTTTACAAATGAATCATTTACGTGGCATGCATCCATTGGTATTACTTTCCTTTCTGTACTATTATCTTTTAAAGGCGCGTGTCCTTCTACTTTCTTTCACCCCTTATTAAACATTAGTTGTTGTGAGCCTGACACGGCTTGCCACTCTTTTAGCCTGTCCGTATTCACCTGTACGGACTTGCAGACGAAAGAGAGGTAAACTAAATTAATAGGATCAAATAACATTTTAGGTATGAATGAGGTATAACAAAACAAGTGCCAAAATGAGGTTGATATTTATGAATTGTTATAAGTTATTATGTATCATATTAACGTTATGTAATTGGTTTCTAAATCATTAATAATGTCAGGGGAAAAACATATGTTTTTGTAGAGAAATTAAACTGTCTTTCTCGTAATTAAACGCTAATGATTTATGGTTGATTGATATTCAGATTAAAATTGGGTAGCCATGTCTATTATTTTTTAATATGATAATGTATTTGCATGTTGTGGAGTGTAACACCAATCTTTTTTAACTTTTATTATGAGTTCATAACAAAGCCTAATCCTGGAATCTCGTCCGTAAATCTAACTATTACTTTTATCTCTCACATCCCCCTTTATCCCTTCAAAGGGGGAATTGTTGAGTAGATCTTTATCTCTTTCTGTTAGTACTTACACTCTTCTTGATGATATCCTCAACCTCCCACTCCACGGGGAGTCTCACGATACCGCAACCCTTTTTCTCAAAGAGGAGATATTCGTTTGAGTTACCAAAGAGGAAGAGGTCCCTCGTGATCTCTACGTCTTTGCTGCAGTAGTGGGCGATTTCATCTATCTTACCCTCCTTGAACCACTTGAGCGACTGGAGACCGTCGGCCGTTTTTTCGACCTTAAGGGTCTTCATTGCGAGGTGGTTGAGGCTCAGGCGGTATCCCAATCTTCGATGGATGTCTGACAGGATGTCGAATGTCTGAATTTTATGTAGATCGTGGACCGTATAGGGTTGAAGGACGGTGTAATCAAACCTGATCACGTTAAAGCCTACTACCAGGTCGGCAGATCTCAGTTTTTCAATCAATGCATTCGCATCCTTTTCAAAATAGGTATAGTATGCATCATCAAGGGAGTCATAGATGACGCCAACGGCCAGACGCATCAGGTGAATGTTACGCCAGCCTCCTACCTCATCGGCACCGCGCTGGGTCTCCAGATCGAAGTAACAGATCCTTCGCCTTGGGATCTCATCTCTCTCGGTTTTGGGCATCTGCAATTGAGAGATCTCTGGTATGTCCGTATCGGAACCCCTCCCCGTACTTAAGGGTTTTATCGCCAAAAGCTGTTTAAGTACATCGATTGCTGCTCCCTTGTCCAGTGGTTTGTTCCCTGAACCACATTTGGGTGAATGGATGCATGAAGGGCATCCTGTTTCACACCCACATGATGAGATCAGTTTGAGTGTCGCGGTCATGAGCTCTTCAATAAATTCGTAACCACGCTCGCTCAGCCCCACCCCACCGGGGTAACCGTCATAAATGAAGATCGCTCCCCTCTTTACCTGGGGATGGAACGTGGTGGATATTCCCCCGATATCATTTCTGTCACAGAGGGCAAAGAGCGGAAACATGGCGATCATGGCGTGTTCGATAGCATGGATGCCTCCCATGAAGTGAAGGTCCATCTTTTTTACCGAAAGCTCAATTTCTTTTACGATCTCTATCCAGAGGCCGACGGTTTCGTAGATAATGGGTGGTAGATCTAAGGGGTGACGGCTTAAAAGAATTTGTCCCCGTACGCTCCTCTTCTCGTATCCCGTAACGGTTTCCGTTACCTTAATTGTCCCTTTTCTTACAATAAAATTTCCAACGGGCTTCGATCCGGTAACTTCCAGGATCTCGGTCTCTTTCTCGCTCTTTGGCCGGGTGAAATAGGAGACGTCTATCCTCTTTACCAGGATGTTTCTGAGTTCGATATCTACCGAATCAACCTGGTATTGGTATGCCCTGTGGAGGTATATTGCACCTCTATGGCATTCGGTGAATGCCCGCAAACCGGAGACCTGACCAATGATCTGTTTCGTCCCTTTTTCCATGATCGTATATCCTTCACCGATCGATCGAATATCGACAAAGCGGTGAGGCCTTCTTCTCGATGAAAAATAGCTCCCGTCCGCCTCTCCCCTGAGCAGTTCTCCCGAATCTACGAGCTCTTCAAGGGCGGGAGCTATCTCTGGTAAATCAAAGCTCTTTTCCGTTGGAGAGAGTGCAAGTTCGGAGGCCGCACAGGGAAGATGTGCCTTCAGGATAGGTTTATTAAAGGGGTCCAGGACAGCGTTCTCACACCCTCGGTTAAAGAAATCGTCTGGGTTTTTCATGAAATACTGATCGAGGGCATCGTGTTGTGCCATAAGCAGAATGAGGGCAGGGCTCTCTCCGCGGCCTGCCCTTCCACCCCTCTGCCAGGTGTTTATGATGGTACCCGGATAGCCGACGAGAATACAGACATCGAGACCTCCAATGTCGATACCGACTTCAAGGGCGCTTGTCGAGATAACGGCCTTCATCCGGCCTTCAAAGAGCTCTTTCTCGATGGTGCGTCTCTCCTCCGGGAGGAAGCCGGCACGGTATGAGCTGACGTACGGTGCAAAATTTGGATTCTGCTGTATGATCCATGTATGCAAGAGCTCCGTTATCTTTCTCGATTTTGTAAAGACGATGACCTTCAGGTCGCTGTTTAATAGTCTCTTAACCAATGAGACGGTCTCAGTGTAGGGACTCTCCGTCGGGTTAACAAAGATGAAGTGACGATCCGGCTCGGGGGCCCCGCTGGAACCAACCACTTCAAAGGGGAGCCCTGTTAGGGTCTTGGCAAACTCTTCCGGGTTTGGTATGGTGGCCGAACAGGCGATGTATTGGGGGGCTCCTCCGTAGTGTTCGACAATGCGGTTGATGCGTCTGAAGACCTGGGCAATGTGTGAACCGAACACTCCTCGATAGGTGTGAAGTTCGTCAATAACTATAAATTTCAAGTTGTGGAAGAAATCGTTCCAGCTGGAGTGGTACGGCAGAAAGCTGGAGTGGAACATATCAGGATTGGTAATGATGATATTGGGTGGATTCTCTCTCAGTTTCTTCTTTTTATAGGCAGTAGTATCTCCATCGTAGATTGCGGCAGTGATGGCCTCACCCTCAAGAGCGGAGATAAGTTCGTTTAGGCTTCTCAGTTGATCTTGTTCAAGGGCCTTAATGGGAAAGAGGTAAAATGCCCTCGATTCCGGATCCTTTAGGATCGATTCCAGGACAGGGATGTTGTACGCAAGCGTCTTTCCCGATGCAGTGGGTGTCGCAATAATGACGTTTCTCTTTTGTCGCGTCTTGTTTATTGCCTCTGCTTGATGGCGGTATAGGGTTGCTATCCGGTAACGTTTCAGCGCCTTTTGTAATGGAGGGAGGAGAGGTGGTACAAGATCTTGGCAATTGGCAACTCTTGACTTGATAGTCTCGTGGTGAACGATCTGCTTCTTAAAGTCCTTTAGCTGCTTTAGGGTATTGATAAATTCATCAATCATGTCAAGAGAGAAAGAGTTTCGATTAAGGTATTTCAGCGGATTTTACAGGATTTTCTGTCTAGATAAAAAAGAAAAATGGTATGGGAAAGCAGGAATGGTATTATACCTAATGTATAAAGAATTTATTGATAACTATTTTTACAGAGTACCATGGTTTTCTAAACACTCAATCGCCATCTTTGTATCAACGATATAAGCAAAGCCATACGCCAAATTCTTCAAGGATGCCAAATGCAGCTCTTCGTTAACTGTTGCACATCCATCTGCTACGACAAATATCCGATAATCAAGGTCAAAGCCTGATCTGGCTGTGGTTTCTACACAGCAGTTGGTCATTACTCCGGAGATGAGTAAGTCTTCAATACCTTTACTCCGAAGCTGCTGATCAAGTTCGGTTTCGTGGAATGCATTATACCTCTCCTTGTCGATTATGGAAACGGGGTCGGCTTGCATCTCTTCAATAAGTTTCCACTCTTCAGTTCCGTAGAGAATGAGCTCTCCCCACCATCTTGATAGCATGCTTCCGTCATCTCTCCTTTTATGACCGTGCCTGGTATAATAAATTTGAATGCCCTTTCGATGGCAGACTTCTATTAATGAGAGAATCTGTTTAATAATGGGGGATGCTATCGAGTAAAAATATCTTTGCATGTCGATAACGATGAGGGCACTCTTATCAGGTATCGGCCGGGCTGTTCTGATGTTGTATCTGGCTATCTGTGAGAGCACGTTTTTCATAGAGATGAGAAATCATTGAAGTGCAATAAAAAGGAGCAGTTCTCTTTTTCCTACACTGAGTATCAAGTTAATAATTTCACTTCACTCTTACCTTTTTCATGAATACCCTTTTGGATGATCAAGTTTTCCCCCTGGTTCATTCCGGAATTGTAGGTATCCTGACAGCTTTTGGTATAGCGGGAGGAGGTACGCACGAGCTTAGGGTTTTTTCGGTGAAAGAAATCCTTGAGTCGCGGATCACCCGTCCAGACCAGGGATTTCCTCCTGTTTTCACGTACCTGACTGTCCAGCTTTCGATAGAAACCGTTTAAGACTCCGTAAATAAAAGTCCTGCGATGTCTGTTTCCGTTTATTTTTTTTTGTTCCCTGTGCTCTTCCCACAAAAGTTCTGAAATGTTTTGGAGGTAATCATAGACATACTCGGCCATCTCTACATTTTCAGGTGTACCGTAAATTTCTAGAATTCTGCCGCTTCGGTTTTGCTTCTGGTCGAAACCAAATGTCCAGATAGCTTCAACAAAGAAGAATTTGCAGATGATAGCACTAATAATGGATTTGATGGGATTTGTTCTGCCTACCTCTCCGATCTGTCTGTGGATGTAGTTCCACTTGGTTTGTATATCTGATAGGGAGAGGTTATGCCGTAATAATAACTCATGGGCCTTTGTCATAGCGTTTTGAGCCTCATGTTCGTTGGGGCTTTGAGCCAATGCAAGCAGTTTATGTATCTTGTCAAGCAATTTATGGTTTTCAGGGCACAGGGTAGTTCTGTTTTTTCTCTGCTCTACCCAGCTTTCGATTTCGCCGGTCGCCGTATGATCAATGCTGTGTTCCTGGCAGATTTTCTTAAACACCTCTCCGTGAGGTGAGCTGTCCCGGATGCCCAAGACCTCATCCACATATTGATGCACCATTTCATGGTGCAGGACATCTTGGACCAATTCCCAGGGATAGGTATTGATTAAGTGGGTGCTCATAGTGAGGCACCGATGGCAGCCTCCCCTCCATTTTCCAAGTGTGTTCTCCGCATTTGAGAGTTCAAGGTTCGGCAGGCGCATAGAGTTTTTAAAGTAGTTGTAGTTGGCGGATTTCCAATCTTCCTTCAATTGCCTGATCCAGGCACTCTTAACGAGATCGTTTATGTTCGTCATAACAATCAGTTCTCCTTACAGAGTGTGTGTGATACCATGCTATTTTTGATTGAAATCTTCGTAGAATAGTGAAAGCAAATACGGCAAAGCTTTCAAGAGTAGTTTTAAATATAGTTGTGGAGGGCAAATTTGTCAATAGATTATACCTACATAGTTTTTTTTAATCATATTTTATGTGCGTGAGCACACCCGCCTGAATGAGCCATTCGGGCAGGTGCTCAAAATGGCGTTAAGCAAAAGACCTGCACTGAAATTCCTAAAACCACTTAAGAGCCTGTTGCACAAACCCTATTTTTCCCACAAAAGAGATGAAAGTATGCAAGAGAAATGATATACTGAGTCCATCTTCAAGAAAGGGGAAAAATATGGGTTATAATTTTATTGAGTGTAACAGAGAGCAACAGTATTTACTCCCACCGAGCTTATTGGATTGGTTACCGGAAGGAGATTTAGCCTGGTTCATACTTGACGCAGTAGAGCAGCTGGATCTGAAAGAGTTTTACAAGAAGTATCGTCGAGATGGATGGGGCAGAGCCGCTTTTAATCCAAAGGTTATGGTGAGTTTGTTGGTATATGCGTATAGTATAGGCGAGAGGTCAAGTCGTCGAGTAGAGAGTCTTTGTGAACGAGATATAGGCTTTAGAATAATAACGGCGAATCAGAAACCAGATCATTGCACGATATCGAGATTTCGCAAAGATAATGAGAAAGAGCTTGAGGGTTTGTTTACGGAAGTACTGAAGCTGTGTGCAGAAGCAAAGATGTTGAAGGTAGGAGTAGTGGCACTGGATGGGACAAAGATGGAAGCAAATGCATCATTATCATCGAATCGATCAGAGAAGTATATAGAGCAAGAGGTGAAAAAGATACTCAAGGAGGCAACAGAAACAGACAAAGCGGAAGATAAGCTCTATGGTAAGAGGAATCGAGGAGATGAATTACCCGAAGAGATGAAAGACAGAAGGAGCAGGCTCAAGAGATTACAAGAGTGTAAGGAGCGTCTGGAACTTCGTGCTAGCGAATTAGCCAAGAAACAACAAGAAAAGATAGAGATGCGAGAGAAAGAGGAATCCGAACAAGGAAAAAAGAAACGAGGTAGAAAGCCAAAGGCACCAGAAGAGATGAAGAATAAGGAGGCAAAGGGAAATATTACAGACCCTGAAAGCCGGATAATGAAGACGCAGTCGGGATATGTACAAGGATATAACGCACAAGCGGTAGTAACCAATGAGCAAATAATAGTCGCAGCAGAGTTGACGCAGGAAGAAAATGACGTAAACCAACTCCATCCATTGCTCAATAAGGCGAAAGAGAATGTAAGGGACATAGGGATAGAGAAAAGGCTTCGGGTAGGATTGGCAGATGCGGGATATTGGAGTGAGGGAAATATGGACAAAGGATTACCTGATGAACTGGAGCTGTTTGTAGCGACAAAAAAAGATTGGAAACAACGAAAGGCTCTGAGCGAACAAAAAGCACAACGGGGACGTACACCGGAGGGTTTGTCGAAGAGAGATCGAATGGAACGGAAGTTATTAACAAAGCGTGGGAAACATCTGTATAGTAAACGGGGTCAGATGGTTGAATCGGTGTTTGGGCAGATTAAAGATGCACGAAGAATAAAGCGCTTTCTCAGACGAGGGATCGATGCATGTTCGAGTGAATGGAAATTGATTTGCGCCACACATAATCTATTGAAGTTATTTCGAAGTGGCAAGGTTAATTGGTCCTAAGTTAGGAATCAGGACATCTTTTGTACAAGTAAAGCAAGATATAGTTGAGCACACCGCAGAAATTATTTTCTCCATTTACGTTTTCACTGCATTAATCATCAATCATACAAAAACTTGTAACCTTGATTGTTTATTTATAAAATGAACATTTAATTACTTTATGCAACACGCTCTTAAATAATTTATTTGCTTGATGGAAACGCACAAGTTGAACCAACTGCCCAGATACAAGGCGCGTATTAATTTCGGAACCGGAACGTACTCAAGTCCGTGAGGATTACGAAATTCTTACAGCAACGTAGTAGGTGGGTAGTTTTCGCTCAAATTGAGAAAAAAGGATGATCCAGGAACCCACTTAAGGCGAAAGCTCCTCCAGAATGAATGAGGAGGATGTTTCCTTGAAGGCTCTTTTCGAGAACCATTTTTCTTGCCGTGAGAAACAGTTTGGAGGAGTAAACAGGGTCTGTTAGGATACCGTCTTCTCTGGCAATACGTCTGATTTCCTTAAAAATGGTACTGTTCGTACTGCCAAATGATTTTGCGACCGAAGGGTAGTAGAGCTGATAGTTAGGTAACGAGGGAATTGAGACGTGAAGGAACTCTTCGGTATACTCAATGACCTGAGAGAGCCCTGATTTGAATTCGGTAAAAGAGCCAGCCAGTACTACTATATGGAGAGTTATCTTCAGTTCTAATGCCGCGGCTCCGGCGATAAGGGACTGTGCGACCATTCCCGTGCCAGAGTCGATAAAGAGATGGTCGAAGACAACTCCCGATTCTCTCCCATTGCGAAGGATGTCAACCACGAGACTTAACGCCCCCGGCAGTGCTAATTTATGGTGTCCGCCCTCGGGCAAGAGCATGACTGTAACACCCTGTAACTTTTTCTCCTCTCTATACCTGTTTGCCAGATTGTGACACGAGGTCCACTCAGAGCGTGGGATCCAGTGTATCTCATTTTCATCAAAAAAGAGTGACAACATTTTTGCATTACCAACTCTTTGAGGAGGTGGACCAAGTAAAAAAGGGGTCATCTTGATGCCGTTTTCGGTGAGCGTTTGGGCAGTTGACAGGACGTTGTTTGAATGTGCACCACCAATCACGACAACTTCTTCTATCCCCTTTTTTTGTAAAGCGGGTATGATTGACGCATGTTTTCGCAATTTGGTTCCCGATATACCAAAACTCAGCTCATCATCCCGCTTAACCCATATATCCGAACGGTCAAACCATCGTAGTCGATGAATACGGCTCTCTAGGTTAAATGCTTCAGCCGTTTCTAAGCGACATGCGGATTGTATCTTACGAAACAACTCATTTTCTTGGATCATGGGAACGGTTCTCAGATTCACGGTTCAAAGGTTCAAGCTTTAGTTTTTCAGCATCATAGAGGTGGATTGTTGTTCAGTCAAGAAAAAGAGCTGTTTCTGTTTTAGCTACGATTGAGCAGATGTTTCCGTAGGAAAGCCAAAACAGAGTCAAATATATTTGCAATTGAAGGTATGGACATATAACGATCGAAGAGATGTCCCTCTTCAGGTACAATGATTAACTCGTTTTCCACTCCAGCTCCGGAAAGTATTTTTGACATCAGTGTTGATTGCTGACAGGGTACATCTTTGTCTCTCTTTCCGTGGAGAAGGAGCGTTGAAGGGAAATCGTGCGATATGTTATGGATAGGGCAGAGAGAGGGAAAGGCGGAAGCCTCTAAAACAGGATCAAAACCACTCACCTCTTTTGACCAGACCCCACGCTGACGGCAGTAGAGATAGAAGAGATTTCTCTCCTCTTTTCCTTGGGTGATAGTTTTCTGTCCCACGACTGCATAGGCTCTCTCTTCTGTTACAGAGGGTTGTTGGTTATAAAAGGGATCCGGATTGCAGCACCAATCTCCGGTAATATCACCATATCCGTAAAAAGATACTAACGCCTTTGGCTTTGGGAAGAGATGGCAAGCGGTAAGTAATCCCAGGTACCCGCCTGCCGAATGTCCTATAAGGGCCAGGCGTTCTGGGTCAGCATGGAAGAGTTTTTGTCCCGATTCTCGTACCCAATGGTAAGCATCTTCAATATCTCTTATGATTGACGGCAGTTTGGTTTCAGGGGCCAGCCGATAATCGATAGACACTACTGTACAGCCGAGCGCCAGATACCTCTTTAACTGTTCTGGATGTATCCGTCTTCTCGATCCAAAGATCAGGCCTCCACCATGGATCCAAATTACGGTCGGAGATAACTCGTTACTGTTTGGGACAGGAAACACATCAGCAAGAATTTTATCATTGCGATGAGTTTTATATGAATATGTTTTATGAGAACGGGACATGGTTTGTAATCTTAAATTCGCAGAGGTTGTAAGTCAACAAATTTGGTTTTTTAACAGGATTTGTGGATAAAAATGAGGGAAAAATATAGATTTATTCAGCAGTGTCCCGTTGGGTTTTTGCGTGTTTTATCTGTTGCCACAAAGATGTCATTCCCACAAGTTTCCCGCTTTAAGCATGCGGGAACAAGCTTTAGCGGGAATCTAGGACGAACGAACCTCTGAATACCCGATAAGTTTGTTTTCGTGAAAACGGAGAAGTGTTTCGGATATGACAAAAGGCAAATCTGACAGCCTCATCCGGATGAATCCGTTTTGATAGGGTTGGCGAATTGTATTGATTTGGGTAAGAAAATGGTTGTATAAAAGTTGGATCATATATTCTATAATCCACTGAAAAGAGGAAAGGGAGATGATTTGATACATTGGAGCAATTCAAGTGTTTAAAACTGTGAGGAGCAGGGAGGTTAGTTGGGTACGCCGTCTTTTACCGACCCTCCGTACTCAACTCTTACCTATTATCCTATGCAAAAGATACTTTTTATCATAAACCCGGTTTCCGGGAAATTGAGCGGAGGGGGTCTCAGGGAGAGGATTCTGTCAGAACTTGATGGAGTTCTTGAACCCGAGAGTTTCGATATAGAGTATTCTGAGGAAGAGTGGGGAAAAAAGACACATAGTCGCTTCTCAGACTATGAAATTGTTGTTGTTGCGGGCGGTGATGGTACGGTATCAAAGGTTGTTAAGACGATAGCCGGTTTGGAGCAAAAGCCGAAACTTGGCATAATCCCCATTGGCACCGGAAATGATCTGGCGAATTCAGTTGGGATTTTAGATTGTTATAAATCCCAGGGATTGGGGCCGCTGCTACAGCGGATACTGAGAGGCGAAGTGGTAAAAATGGATATTCTGAGCTTAAATAATGGATATATCTTTTCAAACTATCTTGGCCTTGGTTGTGATGCGAAGATATCAAGTGATTTTAATCGACTACGGTACAAGCCGGTTTTTAGAACTCTCTGTAGATGCCTATCGAATAAAGTTTTTTATGGACTCCTCGTAATAATGAATCTCTTGTACCGGATACCATTCGATATTGAGATCGAGTACAACAATCAGTACTTTTCAACTGGGGTTATTTCTATCACGAAAGGTTCTTGCGGAATCTTGGTTACCAATACAAAAATGTACGCGGGTGGAGTGATGCTATCATCGAAGTGCAGGATGGATGACGGAAAGTTTGAAGTAACGGTTATACGAGGTTTTCGTGAGTGGCTTCACATGGCGTATGCCTTGATGTTCAGGAAACCGCTTGATACTATTTTGCCGAATATGCTACAGGTTAAAACGGATAGGTTGGAATTGAAATTTACCGGAGAGACCTTTTGTCAGGTTGATGGTGAAAGGTATGACGATCTCTCCAGAGGTGAAAAGAGACTATCTGTTTCTGTGATATCATCTTTGGAAATAATTAGTGTTTGAACCAAAACTACCCATCTACTACGCCTTGTACCTGGGCAGTTTTGGTTCAAACACTAATTAAATGCATAGGAAATCTAATGTTACCAAAATTGTTGGGGGGTAAGAAACCCGACCGGATGACACGGACGGATAAGCACCAAATAATAAAATCCAAATAACAAACAAATTCCAATGAATCAAGTTCAAAATGTCCAAACACACTGGTTCGATAATTCGAACATTGGAATTTGTAATTTGTTTGTTGTTTGTGATTTGATATTTGTAGTTTCTTTACTCCTGTTTAGTTTTGGTTTGTCCAAGCTAAGCATAATAAGGACCTAAGGATTTTTCCGAAGGCCTACTCAATAAGGGTTAGTTTTCGTCAGTTTCGATGCCCTGTGTCTTTACGAGCATATTGACGATTAGTTTGAATTCACTGTGATTAAACAATCTTTTTTAAACCCCTCCCTTGCCAGTTTACGCATGTCCGTAACAGTTTTTTCCCAATCTCTTTTTGATTTTCGTTCAAGAAGTATTCTTCCTGCTTCATGGCATATCAGACATTTTCTAACCATTATATCTGCGGCTACATCGTCCCGCAGAACAGTTGCTCTCTCGACAAGGAATTCTGTTATAATGGGGAGGTCTCCATCGAGGAAGAGATCTGGAGCATTATCATACATCCTCTTAACGGTCTCTTCCCACTCCTCCCTTGTTTTATCTGCTAAAATTATCCTGTTGACAGGGTGGCATATAGTGCACCTATCGATGAAGAGCAGTCTTGCATCATCATACCGTTTTCTCTCGGGGAAAGAGGCTACGACTCCCTCTTTTTGCCCCAGGATTTCGGCAATAATCTGTTCACCCTCATCAGGCGTAATCCATAAAGGGCTCTTTTCCATCATGCTACTGACACAGACCCTCCACTCATCCTCACTCTTCGGTTCAGCGAAGACCCTCTCGAGTGTATGGCATTTTGAACATTTGCTTTCGTATAAGAATTGCCAGCTTTGATAGGGAAAGGTCTCCTCTCCTTTAGGTTCTTCAGGTGTTTGACCTGAGGTTTCAAGGGACAGTGTAAATGGAGTGACTAGTAGTAAGATGAGGATATAATGAATTTTCATTTGAAATCAGTCCCTCCAGGAAAAGTCAAATTGAAAGCTTGTTCTTGTGAAAGTCGGTGTCTGTAACACGATACTATTAAAATTTTCACGATGGACATACTATCGCTTTTATAATAATATAGATGAATTAGCAACTATTTTTTCATGTATAGGAATTTCTGTAATATAGTTATCAGCGTTAGCGCTCCTACCTGTCGGAGTTTTTGTGTTACAATTCTAGCATACTAACACCGATTTGGTTATTTAGCTTTTTAAAAAACTAAATCTTGGTTGCAGTTATCCCCGGACAAAAGGCGCCAAGGACTTTACTCGCTCAATTTTATCTCGGATTTTATCCGAAAACCCTTACTAGATGAGTATATTGAGAAATTTCAAAAACCCTTTGACTTGGGATTGAACGGCAGATGGACACGGGTATAATAGATAACAGGATAATTGAAGAGTTGCACGATGCTGTAGGGAGGGAAAACGTTTTTGATAATATCGAAGAGAGGATCTGTTACTCCTTTGATGCGACAAAAGAGAAGTCACTTCCCGATTTGGTAATAAGGCCACACACGACCAAGCATGTAGCGAGGGTCGCTTCAATTGCAAATAAAAACTCCATTCCGATCTGCCCAAGAGGGGCTGGTACGGGGCTCTCTGGAGGGGCGGTCCCCATAAAAGGCGGTATCGTCCTCGATCTCAAAAATATGGATAAGATTCTTGATCTGAATGCAAGAGATCTGACCGTAACCGTTCAACCTGGGGTTGTCACTAAAGATCTCCAGAATGAGGTGGTAAAACAGAAACTTTTTTATCCTCCTGATCCCGGGAGCGCTGAATTTTCAACCATTGGAGGAAATGTTGCGGAGTGTTCGGGGGGTGTAACGGGTATGAAATACGGGGTCACGAGAGACTATGTCCTTGCCCTTGAGGTAGTTTTACCTGATGGTTCAATCATTAATACTGGACGGAAAACGCTTAAGAGTGTTGCCGGTTATGATTTGACGAGGTTTTTTGTTGGCTCTGAAGGCACATTGGGTATCTATACCCAGATAACGTTAAAATTGTTACCAATGCCGCAGAGGCGAGAGACCATCATCTCCTATTTTAGGGACTTTCATGATGCAATAAATACTTCAGACTCGATTCAGGTTGAGAATCATATCTTGCCCCGGTCGATGGAATTTGCAGATACGGTATGTATAACTGCAGTTAAGGAGGTCTCAGGGGTTGCAATACCGGAAGGGGCCAATGCGCTTTTGCTTATCGATGTTGATGGGAACGAAGGGAATGTGACAAATGATTTCTCGAAAATTGAGGCTATTTGTAACGAGAAGGGTGCTTTGAAGTGTGAAATAGTGAAGAGCGAAGGGGAGAGGGACACTCTCTGGCAGATGATGAGGTCTCTTTCACCATCCTTGTTTAAGATCGCAACCATGAAATTCAATGATGATTTTTGTGTCCCGAGAAGCAAGGTGTGGGAGGTCCTGGAAAAGGTGTACAAACTGAGCAAGGATACCTCAATGAAGGTGGCCGCTTTTGGACATATCGGGGAGGGCCACATTCACCTGAATGTAATGTATGAGGGTACAGAGGAGGACGCTGTTCACGGTTTTATCACGAAGGTATTGAGGAAAGTCGTATCAATTGGGGGGACGATTACGGCCGAATACGGTGTGGGGGATGCGAAATCTGAGTTTTTACACTTGGAACTTACGACCCAAGAGATTGGATTGATGGAAGATTTAAAGAGGATGTTTGATCCGAAAGGGATTATGAATCCTGGGAAGATTTTTACTTAGTAGTTGAATCAAGGCTGCCCATCTACTGCGTTGCTGTAAAATTTCGCAATCCTCACGTACTTGAGTACGTTCCGGTTGCAAAATTCTTACGCGCCTTGTATATGGGCAACCTTGATTCAACTACTGGGATTTCGTTCAAGTATGTTTATGTGGATAAATGAGGTGGATAGCTAATGGTGCTGTTTAAGAGGAAAAAGAGAGAGGTGGTTGCCCACAAAAAGGGTGTTCGCGAGCTGGTATCTGTTCTGGGAGAGGATAAGGTCCTTACCGAGGTTGAAGATAGGCTCTGTTACTCATATGATGGGACCAAGCAGAAGGCCCTTCCCGATATTGTAATACGGCCACGTACGACATCAGATGTCTCCGAAACCTTAAAGATTGCAAATAGAGAGAGGATTCCTGTCTATTCACGAGGGGCAGGCACGGGGCTGTCCGGTGGCGCAGTTCCTCTGAAGGGCGGCATTATCTTTGATTTGAAGGGGATGAACAGGGTTCTGGATATCTGCCCGGAGGATTTTACCGCAACGGTTGAGCCCGGAGTAGTAACAAAGCATCTCCAGGATGAGGTGGCGAGGTATGACCTCTTTTACCCCCCGGATCCATCAAGCGCGGCCTTTTCGACTATCGGGGGTAATGTGGCAGAGTGTGCCGGTGGTATAACCGGATTGAAATATGGTGTGACCAGGGATTATGTCCTTTCATTGGAGATTGTTTTGCCAGACGGCTCTGTGATCAATACGGGGAGGAAAACACTCAGGAGTGTAACGGGTTATGATTTAACAAGACTCTTTATCGGCTCTGAGGGTACGTTAGGAATCTTTACAAAGATTACGGTGAAGTTGATCCCGAAACCTGAGAAGATTGACACCCTTGCGGCCTTTTTCGGAGAGCGAGATGATGCCATCGATGCAGCCGATTTAGTTATTGAGAACGGTATTGTCCCACGTACTCTGGAATTTATGGACCACATGAGTATTGGAGCAGTGCATGGTTATGGTGGGGTTACGATCGATAAGGAGGTAAGGGCATTACTATTGATTGATATTGATGGCACTGGGGAGAATATTAAGCACGATTTGTCGATAGTTGAGCGAGTCTGTAAGGAAAGAAATGCCGTAAAGGTGACAGTGGCAGAGACAGAAAAAGAGAGAGATGCTATTTGGTCTGTTCGGCGTTCAATGTCTCCCGCGTTATATACGATAGCGAACCACAAGATAAACGAAGATGTCTGTGTGCCGAGAAGCACAATTAAAGAGCTCCTACAGAAGATTGATACAATAAACGAGAAAAAGGAGATATTTGTTGCCAATTTTGGACATATCGGTGATGGAAATATCCACGTAAATATCATGTATAGTGATGAACCCGGGCAGGAGGTAATTGCCGAAAGGATTGTCCAGAGAGTTATGGAAGAGGTGGTACGATTAGGGGGGACGATTTCGGGTGAACACGGAATAGGAAATAAGAAATCACAATTTATGGATTTGGAAATCTCCCCTCAAGAGCTCTCGATTATGAAAAAATTTAAGGATTTCTTCGATCCCAGAGGGATTATGAATCCAGGTAAGTTGTTCCCCTCTCAATATAGTATTTAGTATACGATAAGAAATTTCCCCTACAAAGAGAGGATTGAGGTTTTCATGAGTGACGATTGGAAAGAGGAGGTGAGTAAGTGTTCGAAATGTGGTAAATGCCACACCGTGTGTCCGGTTTTTCTCGAGACACATGACGAATCTTCGGTAGCCCGCGGTCGCATTAGTCTTGCCGAGGCACTTCGGGACCAACAGATAGTTTACACGGATAAATTGCGAGAATACGTATATTCTTGCAAAAAGTGTATGAGATGTCGTAAGGTGTGTCCTTCCGACGTGGATTATGAAAAGATTATATCCGTATTACTTCACGGTGTGGCTGAAAATATGGGCATTCCTCTGTTACCAAAGATTATCTTCCGCTATATATTACCGAGAAGGATACTATTTGATACCCTCCTGAAAGTAAGTTCTCAGTTACAAAGATTTATACCAATGAAGAGGAGAGGGCAAATGCGGCATCTTCCACTTTTATTTATGGGGAAAAGATGGATACCCACTTTAGCAAGGAAGAGCGCTTTACGGCAATTCCGGAAAACAAAAAAAATCGAAAAGCCTCGAATGCGGGTAGGTTTTTTTACGGGATGTTTAATCAATTATATCTACGTAGATGTTGCTGAAGCGGTGATTGATGTCTTGAACAAATTGGATATAGAGGTGGTTGTACCCCAGAGGCAGTTGTGTTGCGGTATTCCATCCTCAACTATGGGAGATGTGAAGTCGAGTAAAAGACTTGCAGAAGAGAACAGGAGGGTGTTTGAATCATTAGAACTGGATGCAATTGTCAGTGCCTGTGCCACCTGTACAAAGTCTATTAAAAAGGATTATCTTCGCACCCTTGGACCGTCTTGGAAGCAGATGTCTGACAAGATCTATGATATCTCCGAGTTCATTGATACGTTTATTGGTGGTATCCCAGGAATAAATCCAATTGAAGAGAAGGTGACCTATCATGACCCCTGTCATCTTCTCTGGGTACGCAACATATCTGAAGAGCCCAGGAATCTCCTGAAACAATCTTCGCGTTTTGTCGAAATGGATACAGCTGATGCTTGTTGCGGAGGTGGTGGGATTTTTACCATAATCCATTACGATCTGACCTTAAAGATGTTGGAGAGAAAGGTGAATTCGATTGAGAGGAGCGGTGCCGCTACCGTTGCAACGAACTGTCCTGGTTGTGTTATGCAGATAGCTGATGGCTTGGCAGGCAACAATTCTAAAATAAAAACTACCCACTCAATACAAATACTGCAAGAGGCATTACGAAAGAGAGAGTCCTAAAGATACAAGCGAAAATTCTCCTCTTTCAGCTATCTCTCTCGTGTTGGTGAATTGCCTAAAGTGGAAACAAATTATCAGGAAATCCATTAATACCAATGAAGTTTGGGAACTCAAAAAAGTGTAAACGTGTTACACTCTTAATGGGTGTTTATAAAAGAGTGTCTCTTTTCCTAAAAAAAGCTTGACAAAGTGTAATCATTTTAGTTTAATAATTTATACAGAATAAATCTAATTTTTAGGGTCACTTTAATGAGAAACGTAGAAGGGCTGGTTCGACTTTTTAAGAGTAAGGATCTTAAAATTACTCCCCAACGTTTGGGAATTTTTAAGATCCTTGAGGGAAACACTACACATCCATCGGCAGAGAGCATCTATAGTGAGATTCAAGAGGTGTATCCAACGATCTCATTTACCACGGTCTATAAGACGTTAGAGGTATTAGAATCGCTTGGAGAGATACTGAAGATAACGATAGATGCTGGGAGGAAATACTTTGATCCAAACACGATAACGCACCACCATATCATCTGTTCACGATGCAATATGATAGCTGATGTTAACGAAGGTTTAGAAGAGCTTACGCTTCCAAATGAAATCCTTGATAAATTTACTCCTTCCAGTTATCATATATCGTTCTATGGAATGTGTAAAGAGTGCATTCGGGATAAGAATGAGGTCTCAGCCATTTAGGCTTTACTCATACTTATGACCGATGCATAGGATAATTCGGCTTACACTGTTGTTTCTATTTACCCGATTTTTTACCGTGTTTTTGCTTTAAGGTTCGATAACTTTTGTAACGAGGTCAGGTGTTACCGCTAAGGCATCTATGGGAAGCTTTTGAGTAACACATAATGGGTAGGTACCCGTTTATTGCTGACCAGAATTTTTTGGAGGATAGATAAAATGGCTCGTACTTTTGAAGGAGCAGATAATGAATCTTTGGAATTGCTAAAAAAGATGGAAGAGGGAGGTATAGAGAGTTCGTATGATAGATATGATGCGCAGCAGCCGCAGTGTGGTTTTGGTAAGATAGGGCTCTGCTGTCGGCATTGCCAGATGGGACCTTGTAACGTAGATCCGTTTGGGAGGGGCCCGAAGAAGGGGGTATGTGGTGCAGATGCAAACACGATTGCAGCGAGGCATTTTGTGCGTTACGTTGCAGCGGGGACCGCTGCACACTCAGATCACGGTAGATCGGTAGCCCATCTTCTGATCGCAACGGCCAGAGGTGAGGCCAAGGGGTATAAGATAACTGATATTAAAAAGCTCTATGAGGTTGCAAACCTGTTTGAGGTTTCTACCGAAGGTCGTAAGGTAGAGGAGATAGCGGAAGAGGTTGGAGAAATGGCACTTGCGGAGTTCGGTAAGGCGTACGGTACTCAGACGTTTACTAAGAAGGCACCCATCAACAGGCAGAAGTTGTGGGAAAAGCTTGATGTCACGCCAAGGGCGATTGATCGGGAGGTTACCGAGTCCATGCATCGTACCGGAATGGGTACGGATCAGGATTATAAAAATCTGATACTGCATGCCTGCAGGACATCACTGTCAGATGGTTGGGGTGGGGCGATGATAGCCACCGAGCTCCAGGACATCCTTTTTGGGACACCAAAGCCCAAACGTGGTACAGCAAATCTTGGAGTGATAAAGGAAGATGAGGTAAACATTCTCGTCCATGGTCATGAACCGCAGATGTCTGAGATGGTAGCGGTAGCTTCTCAGGATCCGGAGATGTTAAAAGAGGCTGAGGCGGTAGGAGCCAAAGGGATCAGCATCGCCGGGATATGTTGTACGGCGAATGAGATGTTGATGAGGCATGGGATCCCGCTTGCAGGTCATATGAAGATGCAGGAGATGGCGTTGGCAACAGGTGCAATTGAGGCGATAACGGTGGATATCCAGTGTGTGATGCAGGGTGATGAAGAGGTTGCAAGCCATTTTCATACGAAGTTGATAACGACTTCTCCTAAGGCGAAGATAGCGGGAACGCAACACATCGAGATCAATGACGAAAATGCATATGAGAAGGCGAAGGATATTGTAAGGATGGCGATAAATAATTTCCCAAACCGAGATAAAAGTAAGGTTTATATACCGAAGGGGAAGAAGTCGGATGTAGTAGTAGGTTTTACCCATGAGACGATTAAGTATATGTTGGGTGGCACGTACAGGGCATCTTACAGGCCGTTAAATGATAACATAATGAATGGTAGGATCCGTGGTGTTGTTGGTGTAGTGGGTTGCACAAGTTCGATTCTGTGGCCTGATCAGCTTCCATACATGGATTTAGTAAATGAGTTAATAGCGAATAATATCTTAGTTGTACAGACGGGATGCGCTGCAGCGGAGTGTGCACGAGAGGGTATGATGGTACCTGAGTTTATGAAAAATGCAGGAGAGGGTTTAAGAGAGGTATGTGAAGCGGTGGGAATGCCGCCGGTACTTCATGCAGGATCGTGTGTAGACAATAGCAGGATACTGATATCGTGTTCGGAGATGGTGAAGGAGGGAGGTCTTGGTAACGATATCAGTGAGCTTCCGGTTGCGGGAGTGTGTTTAGACTGGATGCACGAGAAGGCGTTGGCGATCGGGCAATATTTTGTTACAAGCGGAGTGTATACTCTCTTTGGGACTAAGTCTCCGGCGAGTGGAGCTCCGGAAGTTGATAAGTTTTTAAGTGAAGAGTTAGAGGAGTTGGTTGGTGGTAAGTGGTCATTTGAGCCCGATTTAAAGGTGATGGCGAAGTTAATCATCGACCATATTGAGAAGAAGAGGGATGCATTGGGCATCAACGTCAAGAAGGAGAGGAAACTGTACGATATGGAAGACAGACGTCAGCTTGCGGTTGATGGTTCAGACGTACAGCCAGGATGTGAACCTGGTCTGGCTCACGCCCACAGAAAGAAAGACTAAAGAGAATGACGAAGAAGAAAAAGGGCAACGGTATACACATTGTTGCCCTTTTTTTTTCGATTGAAGCAGAATATGAATTTTGCCATAATACATCAAACGGAACGTGATATAGGTTTTGGTTTGTTAAATAAATTGGATCAATGTTCACGGTTTTAAAGATCAGGGGGAAAGGAATCCAATCTACAACATGTTTTACGGGACTGCCTGTGGTGCTTATGAAGGTGTGATTGGTTTTTCAGTACTTGTTGTCCAATTATCTGACCTTTCGGACTTGCAAAGGTAACGACCGAACAGTTGGGATTAGGAGTTTTTTTAAGGAAAGAGGATGGAAACAAACATTGCCATGCGGAAACTTTATATCGTATCATTATCTGTTGTAACACTACTCCTTTTGCATTTATGTCAACAAAAACAGATAGTATTAGCCGGTGGAGAAGTAGGGGTAAATGTTGGTCAAAAAGCCCCAAATTTTACCTTGCCGAATATCGATGGAACAGAATTCGAGTTAGCGGCTTTTAGCAACGATAAGAATGTATTATTGGTTTTCAGTGCAACATGGTGTCATGCTTGCAGGTATGAGATCCCGCTTATTAAAAATTTTTACGATGAGTTTAGGGATGATGGTCTTGAAATAGTAGTTATTGACATTGGAGAACACCAATCAAAGGTGAAATCATTTGTAAAAAAGAGAGATATAAACTACACTGTTATCCTCGATGAAGAGTCGACTTTAGTAGAAATTTTTCAGCTTAGGGTTTCAGGTATACCTCTCAATATTGTCCTTGATAAAAGCGGCATTATAATATACAAAGATAAGGCACCGCCTGACAAAGATTTTATAAAAAACTTATTTACCAATTAAATGTTGAAAAAGGGGAAAGGGAGTGTGACAATCAACATAGTAAAAGAGACCCATGGATACGGTTGCGCAACATGAGATAAATAGATATGGGTTTTGCCTTATGCTTTGTGTTAAATAAAAAGGAGATAGACTCTCCTCCTTAAAAAGTGGTACAGTGTGAATAAGGCCATTTGTCTTGAAGTTTTATCTATTTCTTAATTGAAATATTTCAGTTATGAGAAAAACAACCATAGCGTAGAAGATATATCCAAAGTGTACGGAAAAAGCTACGATGGAACTGGATGGCTTCATGGAAGACTATAGCCAGAACGAAATTTAGTCCAGGACAAATATTTGAAAAAAGCCTTAGATAGCTGATTTAGAGAAATGAGCCACCAAATCAGAGAGAGCACAATAGGTAAACTGTGATTAATGATTTCATTGATTGTTCTTGTTAGTACGTTGCACGGTTACACTGCATGGGTCTGAAAATAGGGATAAATGACCTTTCCCGTCATAGGCAGCAACCCTGAAAACATACTCTTGAGATGTTCTTGCATACTGTGTTGTCGTTATGCCACCGCCAAAGGTCTCCAAATTAAACTGTGTTTTTTCGATCTTTCCCGAAGGTGGGTCAACTTCGAAGGTTGTCTCTATCTCTTTATGGGTGTCAATTACACTAATGAAGTCAGTAGGCGCTTGCCTTTTACTAACGAATACTTTGTAACCGGCAACGGGAACATCTTTCAATTCTTTCCAGTTTAAGGTGATCAGGTAGTTATCCAACTGTGCCTGCGCGCCACCCGGTTTACTTGATATCAGATCAAATTGATCCTGAGACACCAATGGCTTCAACTGAAGATCTACCTTTTTTGCGGATGGCTGGGTATCTACCTTTCCATATTGTGTGTCGTCATAGTAGTCGTAAATTGCCATCTGCATCTCCATTTGATCAGTGGTTTCCCACCAGTTATTTTTTGCTATTATCGAAGATTTCGTTGTGCTTTTTACCGCATATTCTGAAGAATTGATAAAGTTGTTATTCTCCAATATAATTTTTCTATTTTTTTTCCCAGCGTAATCAAGATGTAGGGCATGGTTATGCTTTTCAAAATGATTGCTATCGACTTTTATATGGCCACCGTTGTATGTGGATATTCCGCTATATCCATTGTCAAAAAAGGTGTTTCCTTTAACCAATACTCTTGCATTTTTTAAACAACACCCCCCCACCCGATTTAGTGTTCTGATTAAATGCAATGAGGTTGTTTTTGAACTCGGCCCATCCACGATATGTATCTTCAATAAAGAGACCCGCACCTCTATCATTTACAATAAGATTGGACTCGACCATAGACTGTCCCATGATGTACATTCCATCACCAACACCAGCTGAATTGTGGATAATCTCATTACCTACAATTGATGGAAGTACCTGGTATATACGGTTTCCTTGACTATGGAGTATAGCAATGCCGCCTCCTTTATAATTTGCGTTGTTGTTTCGAACTATATTGTTGTGAACAGTAAAATCGTAGTTCTTGTTCAGGTCTAAATAATCGCACTCTGCCGCTATTCCGCCGCCAGATTCAGCCCTGTTGTACTCTATTACGTTCCCGACAACTTGAGTTCTGGGTGCGCTAACCACCTGTATACCTCCGCCGGTATCCTTGGTGAAACAGAAGCGAATTTTATTCTCCTTGATTGTAGAATGCCCTTCACGAATCCGAATTCCTCCACCCTTGTTATGGCTATGATATTTGATGATATTATTTGCTATGTAGGGAGAAGAGCGGTAAGCCGCAACACCTCGTCCGTATTCGATGACGCACCATTTTAAAATACAACCGTAAATATAATCATCGCCTTTTACTTTCATCCTTTTTTTATACCAATCATTTCTATGCATAAGCCTTGCTATCTTTGTCAGGAGCTTGCCATGTCGTAAGATATGAACATTTACCTTATCACCAGGTTTATAACTACTGAGTGTTTTTTTTAGCCCTTTGTCATTATGTATCGTTACATTATTGATTTTTACGATAGTTTCACCCTTTATTAATCCCGCTTTTTCTGCTGGTGCGTCTGGAGTCAAACCGGTAATACGACGATTTTTGTTTCCTATACCGAGAAATACGTAAGTATTTCTCTTCTTCTCTATTTCCTCAGAATATAAACGGGCTGAGCGAGAAGTTGGAGCAAAGTAAAGAGGTCCCCAATCATCAGCGGCCTTTGATGTTTTGTTTGACGTGAACACGATCGGCTTCTTTAAGGTTCCAATCGCGATGAGTGTACCATTCACTATAAATTCGCGATCCTCATCCACTTTCACGACTACCCCCGGTTCGATTGTGAGAGTGCTACCCTCAGTGACCTCAATATTCTGGACTACGATATAGGGACTATTCTCGATTGTCCATGTTACTTCACCCTGGATTGGGCCACCGACTCTGGTTTCTGCTTGAAAATCACCCTTTTTGTCTTTTGTGATTTCTTCTTCAGGTTCTTCCGGATTTATATCGGGTAGAACACGGCTATTGTCCGTTCTCTCTTTACGAAAAGTTTTAACTTTTTTTTCTGGTTTCGTAATAATTTCTAATACTTCATATGATTCTTCTGTATCCCTGTTGTGTAGTGTTACTGATAGCAGATCCCATTTGGTTTCTCTTTTTAGCTTTGCCTTAACCAGGGCGAAAGTATTACCAAAATCCGCTTTAAATTTTTGTGCAATCTCTAATGGTACATAACAGTGTTTCTCAATAAATTGCTCCCCAATTGCGATCGTAATCGGAAAAACCTGTTTATCTGCGTTATATCTTACCTAATACAAGATTTGGATCTTCTATTTCAAATGTATAAATCCGTTCCAGTGTAGAAAGAATTTCATTATCAATTCGTTTCCTTGCGTTAGTGATCTTTTTTTTATACTTTTCACGAATTTTCGTTTCTGAAAACGTACCAATTCGAGCATGATATTGTTCTGTAGTCTCGAATTCTCCCTTTGGGGATTGCCTCAATTCATTTTCCAGCTCACGCAAAATCTTCTTTTCCACTTCTTCAAATCGTTCATTAATCAAATATTTCAACTGTTCTTCCGTGTTATGTACATAACTCTTTTGTGAATCATTTATGAAACCCTGATTAATGAGCTCATCGTGACCACGTGTGATTGAATTCAATATGTCTCCATATTTACTAAAAACTAATACGATAGGAAGGGACGCCCTATGGATATGATAACCAAACTTTAGATCCACCATCCTAAACCTAAAACTAAAAATCGAATCTTTACCTTTATGAGATTTAAGTCTAATTATGGTATTATCAATACTCAATTCTTTTATTTTCTTTTTTCTATCACTCTTTTCTCTTTCACTTGGTTTACGGATTTTTAATTTGAACACATCAATTCCGTACACATCAATACCAAGCAGTTCAATGTTTCTGTATTTACGACATATATTATTTATGTTTACCATTGATGAATAAAATTTATAATCCTCCGTATTAAAAAAATATAATACAATATGGTTATCCGGTTTACTGGCCTTACTACAATATGTAGATTATAGGGGCCATGGATCTCTATCCAAAGATGATACTTGAATTTGAGCGGTGAATGTCGATCCTATCCGCAGTAAGGACATTCAAGGCGGCAGTAATTAATATTCCACTAGATACTGGTAAAGGTCAGTCAAGCGGATAACCATATAATACAATTACATCTTTTTTGTTATTTGTAATCAGTTCTTCGAGTTCTGAAAAACTTTTTTCCGGCAGATCGCTATCGTGTATTGATGATTCACTAACCGTATCCTGATGTACTTTTTGTGCAAGAGTTGTAAATGGAAGTGTAATAAAACAGAATGAAAAAACCAAAATAGAGAAAATACAGATTTTGACGTTAAGATATTTCCTGCTCATTTACTCCTCCTTCTAAAATTTGCAACTGAAAAGATTCTCACTGTTTTTTGTTGTTATAAAGTACTTTTCTAACTGACAAATCTAGTGGAATTAACGTACCATCTTTTTATGGTCTGTCTCATTAATTTTCAATGGAAATTGTTTATTCCAGGTATTTTTTATCGTAACCATTCTATAGAAAAGTCTTTAGCCATTTCAATTTATTTTTTGTGTTTCCTCTTCAATTTTTAGGTATCGAGAATTTGATTGAACGTGGCATAAGCAGTTACTATAATCTCATCGAATTTTATTACTTGAAGAAGACATCAGAGGCTTGGTAAAACTAGGAGTAAACGATGAAGTCAAAAACCTGCTGAAAAAGGAACAGAGAACTTATCAATTGGGTTGGATGGGCAGTGATTAGCTTCGCGTTAATAACAGAGTTGAGAGGGTTTATATCTGGAATCCGGAAACACTCAAAATCGAGACTGTTATCCAACCGGAAACCGGAAATCCTAAAGGAAGATCATCTATTATTTTACCTGGTGGAGAGGATGTCTCCATCACGACTGGGACAAGTGTAATGGAAAGGTGGAATTTAAATACTCAAGAATTAACAGGTGTGTTGAAAACAGGAAACCTTGACCTTACCTCAGAAATACGTTTAGATCTTCAGAATCCTTTCGCTGTCAATATGAAACAATCACCGGACATTAAATTTTCCAATGACAAACGTTTTATGGTTACCTTTTCCCATTGGCATGCAGGAATTGTTTGGGAGTATAAGTGGGAAACACCAGTTCGAAAAACAACTCCTTCAGTGGAATTCTCTAAAAAACGTAATATTCTTTCTATGGGTTTTAGCGCAAATGGTAATTTATTACTTGTGGGTACAGATATGAAAGAGAGATGGAACAAATACTCTATTGATAGAAAGAGTATCAAGGTATGGGAATTTGAAATGGGAAGTGAAATTGCCAAATTCCAATGAGAAGATAATCACGATTTTCGTACGTTCTTTAAGGGCACAAATTACATTGTCTCAAAATCATTTCACAAAAAGCAAAGGAATTATCTTTTTTTATCTGGGACCTGGTGACTGAAACAACTTCACCGAAGGAGATCAAACTCGACCATATTTGTTTTGGTAGATTTATAATTTCACCAACCGATCTGATTTGGGTTTACTAGACGAAAAAAGGAGAGTTGATTGTTGTGGATATTGATTCTAGTAAGAGACGAGGAGAGTTGTTCAGTGGCTTTCTAGTCAACAACTTTTTCTTTTCTCCCGACGGACGTTATTTCGTTGCCATGGGCAAAAACAAGCTGGCAAGGATCTGGGAAACGACTAACTGGTATCAAATCGCACTGCAACTGGTTGATTTCAGTAAATCAGAACTTGGTACTCGTTGGAACAGCGAAGAGATAAAACGGTTGCTTTAGAATGGTACTCTGTCAACCGTGAATATTTCACCAATGGGAATCAAGTTCTGGGAATGGGAAGAGTTATAAGCGACAACAATAGCATCACTTGGTAATGCTTATCCCCTTCTTGTCATGGAGCAAATAAGGGGAGTTTGTACATTCGTTTTTATAAAAAATCAAATTTGATATATTCGATAACTTCTCCGTTTTTACACGTATTACAGATAGATGTGCTTGCTGTAATAAGATAGAAAAGTTTTTAATGGGTTTTATTAAATAAGAAAGTTGTTGATTAAGTGTAATCGTGACACGGTGCTAATTAGGATATCGGAGTTGATAGGTAATTTGCTATTGGTTTTTGAATAAGGGAGGGGGAGAATGATAACTCGGATTACTTTAATTCTTTTCATTGGTATAATCCTCAGTGGTTCAACGGCCTTTAGAGTCGATGCCACGCTTTTTGAAGATTTGGTGCAAGAAGCTTCAAAAATTTATACGAAAACAAAAGAGGAGATCGAAAAGAGTCGTAAAAAGGATGAAGAGAGGTCTGGTACCAAGCGTACCCAACCCCCAAATAAGGTAGTCAGCCCTGTGCCTGAGGTTCAGGAACTACTGAACCAGCTTGGTTACGATGCCGGTCCGATCAATGGCGCGTTAACGGAGAAGACCAGATCGGCGATTAAGGTTTTCAAGCGCAACCACCATATGCACGTTGATGACCGGATTACCGACAGCCTGATTCAAGCTCTGAGGAGAGCACGCGATACGATGCTGGTTGATAAGGAAACGGAGAAGAGATCGCCAATTGCGGATTACAGAACTCCGGACCAACATCCCCCCCCACAGCAATCGGAACCGGAACTCCCTCCAGTTGCTGCAAGTCAAACGTCAAAAAATACGAAACTTGACAAGTCGGAAATCAAGCAGGAATCAAGTATTAATGATGCCCAAAAGGATATCAATGATGCTGCTGTACCTATAACAGGCCGATACATGCTGTTTTTAACGTTGCGGGACAATCCTCAATTGCGCCAGGAAGATGACGACTACCTTCTCTGGCAGATTGAGAGACAGATTTCGTATGAGCAGAAACAGTGGAAACATATCGACAGGAAACTTGCCCAATGGAAGAAAAATCCTTCGGATGACGTCAATGTCAATGGAAAAAAGAGACGTATAGCAGTCAACCAAAAAAGACCCGCATTCATATACGAATGGCAGAAACTGGTGAAGGATCATCCCTCTTTTGCAAATGGTCCAATTCTTGACCTCTTTTGGCAGTCAGATCCTGACTGGTCGTTCCTGAAACAGGAGAAAGAGTGGGACGATCAGTTGCTTGCCCTTGCGGATCTCTTTATCTTTGCGCGTGAAAAAATCGAAGGCAGAGATCCCAAAGTTGCTGCCAGAGAACTTCTTCCCGTCTGGAAGCAGCACTGCGACGCGGTTTTTGAAAGACCACCTCAAGAGGGAAAAATATTGGTTTCTGAGTTCTTTAAAAGTTATGTGTACGATTTTGAAACCCAGAGTTTACGACTTAAACCCGAAGTTGGTAAGAAATCCGACCTGTTTAATAGGGAAAGGAATCCGGATTCAGACCAACAAACATTTCTGTATACGCTGCCTGGCTCGTTTCTTCGAGAGGGAGTCTTTTCAAACGAAAGATGGAGAAGAAATAGAATTCCAAACATAATTTCCTCATCTCTTCCCGGCCGTTGGTTGGAACATTTTATCAAGACCTCCAGCTACTCTAAATCCAAGTATGAGATACTGGCATATGAGAGTGCTCTCTCTCTCGATCATCTTCTTGGTCCAGCATCGATTCCCATGCGTCAGGATGAGGCGAAAGATCTTATTAAAAAGGTAAAAAACATGCCTCAAAACTATTACTTTGAGGCGCGTCTGATCATAGAGCCGATTCGTACGGAGTTTCGATTGAAAGAGAACAGTAGGAACAGAGTATTTCCCCTTCTGTTTGGGGATCTGGTTAGAGTCGAGTATCTTACGCCGGCAGGTGAAGTAATAACTTCATTTGGTCCTGACACGATTCCATCTTACGCTGCTGAAAATACCAAAAACAGAGAGGAAACCAAAGAAATTTCTGAAGAGCAAACTGACGACAGGCATGTTCAAACTCAAAAAACAGAGACCTATCAGATAAAAGAGGTCCAGGAAGTTCTTAACCAGCTTGGATATGATGCTGGCATTGCAGATGGTGTTTTACGTGACAAAACCAAATTGGCGATTAAGGCTTATAAACGTAATTACCAAATGCACGTTGACGACCAGATTACGGAGAGTCTGATTCTTGCCCTGAGGAAGGCACGCAATATAATACAAAAGGATAACGGGACGAATATGATAACACAATCTACGAATCACTCTTCGTTGGACAAACCTTCGCTACAGCAAACGAGATCGGATTATGCTAAAATTTCTTTCAATGAAGAGCCTGTACGCGATAATGTCGTGTTGGCATCAGACTCTGTATGGATCGATGATTTTGAGATTGCGAAAGAAATGGCTACCAAGGAAGGTAAAGACATCTTATTGACTTTCTCAGGGTCGGATTGGTATCAGTTAGAAGGTATAAACGAGGATGTGTTTAGCCAGAAGACATTTCTGGATAATGCTAGAAAGCAGTTTGTTCTTGTAGAGGTAGATTTCCCAAAACATAAAAAACAGGCTGGAAAAGTAAAAGCACAGAACAAGATGCTGTTATATTCATACCAGGTTGAAATGTTTCCTACTATAGTTCTAACAGATGCTAAAGGTCAAATATATGCAAAAATTGAAGGTGACAAAGATTTATTTATAGAATTTCTAAATAATCCGAATAAAACTGCAGGACTTAGAGCTCATTATGAAAGTCAGAAAACACTTTATGAGAATCAGAAAGCATTTTATAAATTGAAACAATTAAAATATTTGATGGATGAAAAATTTCATGAAACTGAAAAGGAGCTTTTAAGTAAACTGGAAGATGAGTTGAGGCAATCCCCAAAGGGAGAATTCGAGACTACCGAGCAATACAATAATAGAATTGATACAGCTAAGTTGTCGAAACCGGGAATTCGAGCAATTTATAAAAAGAAGATCGATGACGCCAGGAAACAGATTGATAATGAAATTTTTTCTTTTTTGGAAAAGAGGCATAAACTTGAAATTCAGAATCAAAATCTTGTATTAGGAAGCTATAGCGCAGATGAGCAAATCTTTCCAATTACGATCAAAATAGGTGAGCAAAATGTACAAAGAAAGTGTTATATACCGTTAGAGATTGCACCAGAATTCAAAGGAGACTTTGACAAAATTATTGCCAAGGTCAAGGCAAAGCTAGCCAGAGATGCCAAATGGCAATTGCTATCAGTAACACTACACAACAGGGATACAGAGGAAACATTTGAGTGTTTAGACTAAAAGGTTTCCATAGGATTACTTCTCTGTAGGTACAGACGTATAACCTTGAATAGGGGGACAGGTTAAAAACGTGACAGAATGGGGGTTCTACAGGACTTGATACCAAGAGAGAAGGTGAGGAAATAGAAAGGGTGAAGTTCTTCAACTCCAGACGTAAGAGTGAATGGTGAGAACTTACCATAATGTGCTTGTAATTAAAATGTAGATTAAGGAAAAAAATAGTGATAATTTACCGTTTCAGTAAATCGAATTTAAAGAGTAATTTGGTATCGGTTTTTCAACAAGGGGAGAGGATAATGATCTTTCGAATCAGCTTAATGCTTTGTACTGGTATATTCCTCAGTGGTTTAATGACTATAACAGTCGATGCCGGACCTTTTGCGGATTTGTTGCAAGAGGCTTCAAAAGTTTATACGAAAGCAAAAGAGGAGGTCGAAAAGAGTCGCAAAAAGGATGAAGAAATGGTTGGTACTAAACGTACCCAATCCCAGAATAAAGTGGTCAGTCCTGTACCTGAGGTTCAGGAACTGCTTAATAAACTTGGCTACGATGCAGGGCCTGTAGACGGAGCCCTCAAAGAGAAGACAAAATCGGCAATTAAGGCTTTCAAACGTGACAATAAAATGCACGTTGACGGCCTAATTACCGAGAGCCTGATTCTGGCCCTGAGGAAGGTAAGCAAAACAAAACAAGGGTATAATGAGACGAAGAAGAGAGGGCCATCTGAGGATCAAAATTCCCCCTCACAGCAATCGGGATCGGAGCACTTTCAAGATGTGGTGCCAATAACAAAACGTTATATGCGGTTTTTAACGTTACGGGAACATCCTCAATTAAGAGAGGCGGACGACAGCTACTTCCTTTGGCAGATTGAGAGACAGATTTTATACGAGCAGGAGCAATGGAGAGAAATTGATAGGATACTTGCTCAATGGCAGAAAAATCCAACACATACTATCTTTGAAAATGGAAAGAGGACGGGGAAGGCAGTCAACAGAAAAAGACCTGCATTCATATACGAATGGCAGAAACTTGTGAATGATCGCCCCGCTTTAGCATATGGTCCACTTCTTGACCTCTTTTGGCAACCGGATCCTGACTGGTCGTTTTTACAACAGGAAAGAGATTGGGATGATCAGTTAGTTGCTCTCGCGGAAGTCTTTATCTTTTCCCGTGAAAAGATTGAGGGGAGGGAACCCAAATTTGTAGCTAAAGATCTTCTTCACGTCTGGAAACAACACCGTAAAGCAGTTTTTGCAAGACAGCCTCAAAGGGGAAGAATGTATATATCCGAGTTCTTTAAAAATTGTATGTACGATTTTGATACCCAGAGTTTGAAACTTATGCCGGAGGCAGGTTACAATTCAGTCCTGTTTAATCCACGAAGAAAGATGAAATCGGGTAAATTATCTTTTTTGTATACACTTCCTAGTTCATTTTTTCGAGAGGAATTTCCAGGCAAAATAAGAAAAACGAACAGAATCCCCAACATAATTTTCAAGTCTCGTCCCAACCGTTGGATTGATAAAATAGACAAAAACTCCATAGATACCTACCCTAAGTATCAACTGTTGGAGCATAAGAATACCCTGGTGCTTGATCATCGTCTTGGACCAGCTTCGATTCCCATGAATCAGAGTAAGGCAGAGGCTCTTATTAAGAAGTTAAAAAAAATAACCGGTACTTATAAGATAGAAGCACGCTTGACGATAAAGCCTATTCGTACAGAAATCAGTATCGAAAAGAACCGATACGACAAACGTAAATATAATTCAGTATTTCCCACTTTAATCGGAGATATGGTTAGTGTCGAATTTCTTACAGCTACAGGTGAAGTAGTCGCTTCGTTTGGTCCTGACAATTTTCCAACTACTGTTGATGGCGACAGACTTGTCCAATCTTCCGCGCCGCTATCAAGTTCAGATAAAGCGGAACCTATAAATCCTTTCTACATAACACTCTTTGCACTGCGGGAACATCCAGAAATGGTTGAGAAATATTGTAGCGTGGATTTCGTCAAGAAACAAATTTTGTCTGAGCAAAGAATGTGGAAATATGTAAATTATTACCTTGAAGAGAAGAAAAAGAACTATTCAAAAATAGACGCTGTGTTCACATACGAATGGGAGACGCTGGAAAAAGAACGGTCAAGTTTTGCAAATGGCCCTGTTCTTGATACATTTTGGCAGCAAAAACCTGATTGGTCGTTTGTAAAACAGGAAAAAGAGTGGTTTGATGGATCACGTTCTGCGGTGTGTGTATTTATCTTTTCCCGCAAAAATATCGAGGGGAGAAACCCTGATTTTGCTGCCAGAGATTTACTTCCCATATGGAAACGCCATCTCAATGCGGTTTTGAAGAAGGTCTCTCTTCCAAAGCAACTACTGTTATCTGGTCACTTGTATCCGAAGTACGACTTTAACACACAGAAATTACAGCTTATACCTCACTATAAAGTGGAATCCAGAAGTGATAGATCAAATAAAATTTCTGTGAAACAAGAATACAAGGACATATCAGACTTGTTTGCACCAATCATAAATCGTGCTGAATTTTCTGTTTCCTTGAAGGGGAATCGTAGTTATTCAGGAAAAAAGATTTTACTAACTCATTCAACTCTGGATTCCTCTTTATATTGGTTGTTTAACAAGGAATATTATGATTACTTCAATACTCCTCTATATTTGAGTGATACATGGTTTGGTTCGGATTTTAGTAAAGATAATCCAGTAAGCACATGGAGATCGAGATTTTACACTTCATACTCTTTTTATTCAAATCGAAACAAGTCTCCAATGCATAACGCACGAGTTTTAGCATTAGATCGTCGTCTCACACTTGATTCAATCCCTATGCCTGCAAAAGAAGCCGAAGAGCTTCTAAAAAAGATTCAGGGAGAAATTGAAGCTCGTTTGTCCTTTGAGCCCATCAGAGTCGAGATGGGGACATGGGTTGGAAATAGTAATAAACAGAGCAAACCGTTGCTCATTCTCTTTGGCCGTGTCAACCACGTCGACTTACTAACTAATTCCGGTAAATTAATCGCTTCTTTTGAGCCTGACAAGTTTCCATTTACTGTTGCTAAAAAAGCTGATACTTCATCAAATACAATTGACAAAGAGGCACGAAAAGAAAAAATTGTTACAGAATCAACACCTGTAGATCTGCAAAAACAAGAGGGCACTCCTGACATTTTAGGTATTAAGCTGGGTATGCAGATGTCCGAGGCCGAGAAGGTTATTCGCAAACACATGGATGTATCGCGAGTCTATAGATTTGAGACAAAACAGGAAAATCGTGTCATCAGCTATCCATTTGCACAAATCTTTGAGTCTGAAAACGGAAATGAAGCAATCGTTTTGTATACATTACCCGCATATACTGACAAAGTACTTGCCGCATTGCGTTCAATACGGATTGACCAATATGTTGATAAAGAGAGCTTAGTGAAGGCTTTAAAGGAGAAATATGGCAAACCTGCAGAAGAAAATAAGGCAAGAGGTAATATGCAATGGGGAAAAAGTGGCGAGTCTAAATGGTGCGGTATATTAGGTCTGAAACCTATTATCAGGAATGAGATAGTACTTACAGAAGGTTCCCAACCTGATAAAAAAAACCATGCAAGTGGCAAAACAGATGTTCCTAACAGTATCTTCAAAGGTGAGTACGGTCAGAAAGCATTTGAGAAATATAACCAATATTCTGAGACTATCTTCAGAAACCTATTAACTTTGCCTCTTTCACAGCCGTCTGATACAAAGAATTTTGAACAATGTGGAACAAGGGTTCATGCGTACTTTAATTCCAACGTCTTGTCAGTCTGCCTTTTCAACCACTCACAAGCGATGAGATACTTTCTAAAAGCCTATGAAGATGGGATATCAAAAAAACCGAAGATTGACATCAAGTTTTGACGCTAAGATATGTTGTCTATTTGTTTACTGTACGAATGTGGCATTATCAATCAGTTATTTTACAATTGTAGAACATTTTTGTAGGGAAATACTACCAAAAATAGTTAAACCAAATAACAATCGGGATCACTGATATTGGCAAAGAAATATAAGCAACGTTGGGAATTTACTTTAAGCAAATACGTAAACGTCTGGGAAACGTGTTTGTATACTAAAATCGATTTGGTTTTCGGTTTTACTGGAAACCAAATCTTGGTTACAGGTATCCCCGGACAAAAGGTGCCGAGG
Organism: Candidatus Scalinduaceae bacterium; assembly: GCA_965222815.1. GTDB lineage: Bacteria > Planctomycetota > Brocadiia > Brocadiales > Scalinduaceae > SCAELEC01. Next base: position 635,065 of record CBDCUS010000013.1, on the reverse strand, counting down.
ACTTTACTCGCTCAATTTTACACCGGATTTTATCCGAAAACAATTATCAAAATGAGTATATCAATTATCTACCATTATTTTGAAACAGTAAGACCCTATTTGATCAGACGTGCTCATCAAGTTTATTGCTATAAAGTGTTCTCCATTTGTCAGCCTGGTTGTGTCAAGGGAATATGTAAAGGGCGCATATGGCTGTTCCATTTCATCAAATCTCTTGTTGTCAAGAAAAATGAGTATTTCGTAGCCGGATTGGTCGAGATTATAAAGGCTCTCTTCTTCAACCTCAATGGCAAGGTCAATCTGACCTAAACACATTGTAATTGCTCTTTCAGCAAGACCTATTGACCTGTCATTATTAAGACAAACCCTGAATTTGGGTATAACGTCAAACTTTCTGCGAATAAGGTAGTAGTGTGATATCCTATTCCTAGCCCTCTCTATTGCCGCTTGCCTGACACTCTGATAAGAGATTCTGTTCTCCTTATGAGAAGGTTCTGGCTTAAGGCTTTTCCGGTATTTTTGATAATCCGTACCACTTCCCTGAACTATAATGGAATTTTCAGGAAGCAAAAATGCTCTAATATATAACAAATGCTCCGGCTCCTCCACAACCAGGACCTGACAGGTCTCATCCTTTCCGTCCCATGGTTGGGAATAATCACCTGCGGGTAAAGGTTTCCAGTCAATAACTGTCTTCAGAAGTGGTCCGTTATGAATGCCCGCCCGTATGCTAACGCGGGATGGGTCTGGTAATGAATAGTGGATGTTATATCCACCCTTCATCTTTTCTATTCGATCAATCTGGATGTTCAATTTCTCTCCACCAGAAAAAGCGGTTGGATTATACGTCACTTTTTGGTTATTGGATCCTTCTGCAGTAATTGTAAAGAGATATGCCTCATCAGGTACCATGGTCCCTGAGTCATCCCTGCCATCCCAGACAACGTTAATTGTGCCGGCAGGTCGTTCCTGCTGATCGATTAAAGTGCGAACAACATCATAATCTGGATCATAGATAAGGACCGTAACCTTTGCGTCTTCTGTTAAGCGAAAAAATATGTTCAGCTCCTCTCCGGGCCTGAGTGTCTCTCTTTCAATCCTGATATTTTCAAGAGACAAGGCATTGTCTGATGAAGATAGGTTTCCAGTGCCAGACCAGAATGATATCATAGAACAAAACAGAACCAGAAAAATGGTACCTCTACGGTGTTTCGTCTTTTTGTAGTACTGTATAGCTCGAACTTTCAATATTAAGAATACCTGTTTTGTAGGTTGACGTTGCTATAATAATCGTATCGTATACAACAATGCCGGCAAGGCCCGTTTGGGAAACAGGCCCTACATATATTTTTTCATGTGACAAATACTTAAAATGGAAATTCTTATATGATTAAATTATTTTTTTTTAACACTTACCTTGTCCAGAAAGGCTCTTTGCACGTTTTTTCCGTATCAGTCAATTGTCGCGGATTGCCACCAATAACCGATACAACCCAGATCTCTCTGTTTCCGTTCCTTGTTGATACAAACGTGAACTTACGGCTATCTGGCGACCAGGCCAGTTGGGCATTTATGCCATTGGGCAGTGTCAACTCACTCTTGTCTGATCCATCAAAACGCATATGATGTATTGACCTTTGGTGATCCACATAAAGGATTTCGTTTCCATTGGAGGAGACAGCCGGTGAATATTCATCTTCCATACTATTTGTCAGCTGTTTCATCCCCGTACCATCAGATTTAATCAAACACAGTTCCCATCTTCCTGAAACAAATGACGAAAAAACAATCCTCCCTCTGTCCTCTCTTTTTTCTTTTGCCATACTTGCTGCCATTGTCACATCCTGAGCTTTAAACAAACCCTGCAACAAAACAGCAGATAATATTATCATGTAAAGGGGAATTAATTTAATAAGATAAATGTATTAAAGTGTTTTTTTAATAGATAAGCCATTAGCAGTCCTGACCCTTATTTTTTCTCGTCGAACTTACTTTTGAATTATTTATTGTAGTGTAGTTATATAAGGTTCACCAGTCTCTATTATTGTTGTTAAAAAATGTTCATAATCTTGTGATTCCTCATGAGGAAGTACATCTTTACAGTAGTGTTCGACAGTTAATGCCTTTCCATAATCAAATGTACCCATGTACTTACCGCTATCGATCAACTTTCCTGCTCTATCATATGTACATTGAGATCCTTCATAGTATCCAGTACCTCTAAATGTCCAGTATCCTTTATAATAGCCATGATAATCAGGACTAAACAAAAAATCAGGATTAGGATCTAGTGTCCACTTGTTACCTTTGCAATCTAGATGAACTCCTCCTCTTATCCTATTTGGTTTTGGTTTCGATAATGGACATTTATTATTTATGTTTCTATGAGTATGCTTTTTACTACTTGGATCTATCCATAATCCTAGTTGTATACATTCATCTTTAGTAGGTTTACATAATCCTCGTTGTATACATACATCTCTAATAGGTTTAATAAGGGGGAAAAAAGTTTCAAATGATAATAGACCATATAAATCAATGAAATTGACAGGATTATTACTCGTATATACATACCGGTGGTTGAACACATCATCAATCATAATAATATCTTTCTGTGTATATCGGCCTATGTTTTGGTCATAATATCGATAACGATTTTGAATTAATCCTGTTTCTGTATCAAAGTACTGCCCAGGAAATCTGATATTATTTTCAATAGTGTTTATATCTATTGTTGCCTTACCAAATGAATGGTATTTTGCGGACCAAACAATATTATTATTAGTATCTGTGATTTTCTGTGGAGTTCCTAAATGATCGTTATGAAAAAAGAAATATTTTCCATTTTGTTTCACAAAGATAGGTTCACTCATCCAGAAAGAATTTGGTCTGTATCCATATGTTTTGATAGCTGAACCACTTTCATCATATTCTCCTAAAAACCCTTCATCAGAGAAAAGAAAGTATGTTTTGATGCCCTCGACATTTTTCCAGAGTCTCCGGCCAAAAGGATCATAATAATATTCAGCAATGATGTTCCCTTTTTCATTTCCAACACGAACTAATCTATTTTCTTCATCATAAATATAATTGATAACCTGACTGCCATCGATTTTCTTTACCATATTTCCGTTATTATCATATTCGTAAGTAATATTGCTGTAAACAAGAAGTTGATTGTTCTGGTTGTACTTCCAGCGGCTACTTATACCTGATATTGTCATTCTGTTTCCAACTGCATCGTATGTATAAGCTTCATCGCTTAGAATAGGGTTAACGACATTTTTTATTCGATAAAGCTGGTCATAAACATATGTATAATCACCATGTTCAGTAGTCTTGGTTAAGATATTATTTACATTATCATAAGAATATTGATAATTCATTATATCTTTCTGAACCATAATCTTGAGTGGGCGCATTAATTGATCATAAGAATAATTCTTTGTAACACCTCCCGGAAGTGAAATAGATAATGTTTTAAATCCTTTATAAGTATAGGATATTGAACCTAATGATGGTAATTGCATATTTACAATCTGATTGTTTGCGTTATAACTATAGTGATAATTATCCCCCCCAGGCATCGTTAAAACTGTTTTGTTTCCATTTTGATCATATTTATAAGAATATGTAAGGCTAAAACTACCGTAGTCTACCGTTTCAGATATTTTTCGATTAAGATCATCATAAATGTATATTGCTGAAGTCACACCGTCATCATAGCCTGTCATATTGCCTATATTATCATGGGTAAACGTTACAGATTTCACAGGAGTGCTATGGTCTGACTCAACATAATATTCTTTAGTTACAATATTACCATTTGAGTTATATCCAATTTCTACCTTCTGATTTTTTTCATCAATTATTGCAATAAGATTTCCAGCATTATCATATTTGTATATAACTGCCTGAGACATTGGCTGGGTATATTTGACACGTCTTCCATGAATATCATATTCAAACTGAGCTGTGTTTCTATTTGCATCTGTGGTAGAAATAATGTTTCCATTTGCGTCATACGTATAAGTTGCAATATTTTTAAATTGATCTGTAATGGAGATCAATCTATTCATAGCGTCATAGGAATAGGTAATTGTATTACCATTGGCATCTTTTTTTGTTATTACGTTTCCATTACTATCATAGGTAAAAGACATTGTATTACCGAGAGGGTCTTTTTGGGAAATCAAATAATCTAAGATGTTGTAAGTAAAAACTGTTGTATTTCCATTCATATCTGTTTCGCTTATAATATTGTTTCTTGAATCATAAGACCGTGATACTACATTTCCCATTGGGTTGGTTTTCTGGATCGGCCTATTATATGCATCATATGAGAAAAATGTTGTATTACCGTTTGGATCGGTTTCAGAAATTTTATTTCCATTACTATCATAAGTATAAGTTGTATTATTGCCTAAAGCATCGGTAACTGTAATCAACCTACCTAGAAGATCATAGGTGAGAATAAGAGAATTGCTATTTGGATCGTTTATTTGAATAATATTGACATGATTATCATAAGATTCGATAAAATTTCCAGATGAGACAGTTAATTTTGTTACATTATCATTTGCATCAGTTTCAGTATACCGGTTGTCTCTGCTATCATATGAATAGGTGGTTTTATTTCCTAATGGATCTGAGATTTGAGTAATGTTTCCATTAGCATCATAGGTATATGAGGTGGTATTATTCAACGGATCCGTTTCCTTGATTTTATTTCCATAATTGTCATAACCAAATATTGTCTCATTCTGTAAAACACCATCAAAATCTCTGATAATTTTCGTAGTGTTACCATGAGAGTCATATTCATATTTTGTTATATGTCCCAGCGGATCAGTAATAGTTGCAACTTTATTGACTGTCTGGTCATAGGTATAGGCAGTTGTATTTCCCAGGGCATCTGTCCTCGTAAGCACATTCCCATGTGAATCGTGTGTATAGGTTGTGGTGAATCCTCTTGCGTCTGTCATACTTGTGAGATTTATCATGTCATCCCAGGTGTATGTGGTTGTATGACCCAACGGGTCCTTCAGGCTCAGGAGCTGTCCGGTATTATTGTAGATGTAAGTCCATCGATTACCGTCAGCATCCTGCTTAATTGTGGTATTCTTTTGTGGTCCGTAAGTAAAAGTAAGGGACTCTCCATCTTCCGAATATCCTTTTACCCTGTCTGCTTCGTCGTAGGTTATGGCGATGTTCGTATTTCCCCTGGCGTCCGTGATGCTTATGAGGTTATGTTTCGTGTCATAGGCGTAGGTGATTGTGTTTTTTAGAGGATCTGTATAGGTAGTCAGATTGTCGACTGAATCGTAACCATACAGAAAGGTTCGTTTATCATGGTCGGTAATTGACGTGATCTTATTATTTGGTCCGTAGGCGATAGTTATCTCTCTGCCGGAGGCATCTGTTACTTTGACAAGCTTGTCTGTATCATCATAGCTGAAGGTCGTCTGGTTATTGTTGGCATCTTCAATGTATGAAAGTCGACCGGATATGTGAAAGTGATAACATGTTCCACATGATGTGCATCCTTGAGACCTGCACCAGGTAAAGGAGCCATCACTGTTCCTCGTAAGTTGGTCGTTCCTCCCCAGAGGAGGAGAATAGGTGCCGTCTGGCTTTTGGGCAAAGGTAACTCTTACTCCATCTCCACGCCTTATCTTGACAAACTTTGATGATCCGTCAGTCGTCTCTAAGAACTGGACATCCAGATTACATTTCCAGCCATGCCCGAAGGGACCGTTGTAGAGATCCTGCGAGTCGTAGTGTCGAATCACTCCCAGGGGAAAACCCTGTCCAGGAATCAAAAAATCGTGATTTGAGTAAAAGTAATTGCCCGGTTTCGTATGTACGGGTGCAGGAGAGTTCAACATAGCATTTTGACATAGAAGTTCAGGTGGGATAACAGGTGGTGGAGATGGGGGTTTTGTGGTGCTCCCATGGTCTTCACCATCCCATGGTCGATCTGATGCAAGCAAATGAGCAGGAAGAACAAACCCAGCCATCAAGATGATCAATATTGTAACCGTAAATTGCAGTTTTTGAATTGTCAGGTTTCTCATGCTTTTAACTCCCGGAAAATATATTGCGCATTGAGTATTATAAACATTTTTAGTAAAAAATAACCAACAAAGCATTCGCTTCCATCGATCGATTACCGTTGGTATCTGTCGCGATTAATCTTAAACGATATCTTCCCGCAGCAGCATAAGTACCATCTTCATGTCTGCCATCCCACTTAATGGTGTTACCACCACCTGCTGGAACACTGTTCATCGTCATTTGTCTAACCACATAATTCTTTTCGTTATAAATTGTAGCAGTTACGTCAGCACTCTTTGAAAGTGTATAGGAGAACCTCACCTGACTGGTATCGTCGTATGGTCTGGCAGCTGGGTTGAGATAGGAAGGAGACACAAGCAGATCCGAGATGATGGGCCTTGTTTCAACTATGATGGAATTCTCAGGAAGCCTCCAGCCAAAAACTGATATTATATAAGAACTGTCAGATTGAACGAGATTCCCCGCATCATCAGTTCCATCCCATACCAATACGTAATCACCGGCACTCTGCGGCTCCCTCGTAAGTAGGGTCTTCACCCTGAATCCTGTGGATCTGCCTCCTCCAGCTTTGAAAGGGGAGATATATATGGTGATCTCTGATTTGGTATCAAGGGTATATCTGATGAAGTTTGTCTTATAACGAAATGGATCAAAACTATCAGGGAGGGTTACTTTTGGGTCGTAGCTTTTCTGATCGACACTATTTGTAATGTCATAGATAATTGTCTCTTCTCCTGCAGAATACTCAATGGTATAGACGTATACACCAGAGTCGACAATCTGACCGACATCATCTCTGCCATCCCAGGTATCAGAGTAAAAACCTGCAGAACGTGGTTTATTATCCACGAGTGTACGAACTCTCTTGCCACTCCTGTTCTTTATCTTTATCGTCACTATGACCTCCGCAGTAAAAACGGAATTTATCGTAACCGCTTCTCCATTAGTCGGATCAAATATATCATCCTTTAGATTTGTGGAAAATACTGGTAATACCGTAACCTTCTTAACATCGGTATCTGTATTTTCTTCATTGTCAGTGACCCTGAATATTGCGTTGTAGGTACCCGGTTTTGAATAGGTGTAACTTGTATCTCCTGAAATTTCTGAGTTCCAGTCATACTTCCCATCTCCCTCAAAATCCCATTCATACAAGATGATGTTTCCGTCACCTGATCCGTTCCCACTGAATTTGACAGTAAGCGAACCACCACTGTTGTCTATATACGTGACATCGGCTTTTGCTTTTTGAGTACCTTGCGGCCTCGCTTCAACCCGCACACTGTCAGTGTCAGTATTACCCTCATCGTCCGTTACACGCAACAGGGCATCATATGTGTCTTCTGCAGTATAGGTATGGTTTACTTTGCCGGTAGAGGGAGATTCAAGATCAAATTTTCCGTCACCATCAAAGTCCCACTCGTATTTCTTGATAAAGCCGTCAGAGTCCTGCCCCAGACCAGTAAAATTAACAACCAATGGAGTCTCCCCCTCAGGGAAAGCCGCAAATGCTTCAGCGACAGGGGCCATATCCGTTTGTGAAACCGTAATTGTAACTGATTTTGTATCTCGAAATCCCAAATTATCCACGACTTCCTGTGTTGCTCGATAGATGCCGGGAAGAGAATAGGTAAACTCATGGTTTTCCGTTATTCTGGTTGTCCAGTCAGTAGTACCGTTACCGTCAAAGTCCCAGTTAAAATATTCTATTGTTCCTTCAGGGCTTTTTCCATGAGAAGAGAATCGTACAGTTAATGGGGCAGACCCGGTAGTGGGATACGCAACCGGCAATGATTCCGTTACTTCTCCTGCCCTGATTATAACTGTGTCTGTATCCGAGAGACCTTCATTGTCAGTCACTGTCAGCGTGGCTTCATAATTACCAGCTCTTGTATAGGTGTGACTGGTATTTCCACCTTTTGTAGAGGTCCAAATTTTTCGTGGAATATTCTCTGATGGTTTATTGATCGAATAGGACATTCTTAACGGTTTATTACGGGTGTCGGTAATTCTGTATGCAAGTTCCCACTCTTGCCCTCCCTCCGATGTTGAGACAAGTATCCTATTCCAACCCTGCTTCAGCGTTACATCAAAATGATATTTGTCTGCAGTCAGCTTTTCACATTGACTCTTTGTGTAAACGAGAATACCATTAATCCAGAAGCGAGCGGCATCGTCAGCGCCAAACCAGATCCTGATAGTCTGGTCTCCATGAGAAAAGAGATAAATATGGGAATAGGCGTATGAGTTTGATTTGTCACCAAAGACGACATCCCAGCTAAAGATTCCATCTGTATCTGATGCAGAGAACCATGTTTTGGAAGCGAATACATCACCTTCTGATGGTTCCTGGTTCTCAATATCTGGTTGAATGCTTGTTACATCGTCACAAGCTACAGAATCCCATACCCCCAGAAAGAGCTGTCTTAATGGGTATCCTTTTGAGTTCAGTCTATCGCTAGCATCATTAAAGTCCCAGCTGTAAAGTTCAATATTTCCATCAGGGTCTGAAGAACCTGTGGCATCAAAATCAACTCTTAAAGGGATGGGGCCTCTTTCAGGAGCCGCACTGGCTTGTGCAGTTGGTGTACCAACATCTTTAACCGTAGTCGTTCCCTGTTTCGCATTTACGGTTATTACTTTACTTGCGGTAGCTGTAAGACCGTCATTATCCGTAACTCGTAGAGTTGCAGTATATGTGCCGGCAGACATATAAGTGAAATGTGCATTTACTTTGGAATCTGAAAACCAGTCGTAAGTTCCATCACCATCGTAATCCCATTCATAAAGGACTATTGACCCGTCCTCATCATAGCCGTGGCCATGAAGGTTTACGGCAAGTGGAGCAGAACCCTTTGCAGGTTGAGAGTTGTTTTTCACCCTCGGAGGTCTGTTTTTAACGGTAACGGTTGTACTGGCATAGAACTTACCACCCACGTTATCGGTAACCCTTAAAATAGCGGTATACGTTCCTCTGATTAGGTATTCATGGATAACTTTGGGGCTTACGGCACTACTCCAGTCAAAAATTCCATCTCCCTCAAAATCCCACTCATACAGGGCTATGTAGTTTTCCTCAGGTATCCCTCTCACAAAACCGTTCAGGGTAGCATTGAATGGAAGATTACCTTCCAATTCGGCATTCTCAATAGAAACAGTTACAGGTCCAACATAAATCGTATGTGAAGAGTCAAAACCTGCAAGTCCTTCATTGTCTGTTACTCTGAATATGGGGTTAAACGTTCCCGGTGATGTATAGGTATGCGTTATATTTCCTGTGGTGGGAGATTCGTAGTCATAGGTTCCGTCACCATCAAAATCCCACTCATACCTTACTATGGAGCCATTGTCGGTGCCACTACCTGTAAAGGTTACCGTGTGGGGTATATTTCCGCTCGTTCGATCTAAGCTGGATGTTGCTACAGGGAATAGGCTCCGGTTTTTCAATGCAGGGGCGATTGACAACGAAAAGGGCTCATGAAATCCACGTGCTCTCAAGAGTTCTGTGCCATCAGGTGCAAGTTTTACTATCTGGTCGTTGTGCCTGTCGACTACCCATACCGTTCCATCGTAAGGACTTACCTCCACTGCGTGTGGACTTTTAAATCCACTCAATCTGACAATCTCTGATGCATTTGGGGTAAGTTTGACAACCTCTCCATTACCTTGATCTGTTACCCAAACGGTGCTATCATTCTGGTTTACGGAAATCTCTGTCGGTCCATCAAAACCTCCAACCCGGTAAAGCTCGTTACCATCTGATGCAAGCTTTACCACCTCATTGTTCAAAGAATCTGCTACCCAGACACATCTACTGTTCTGATCAACAGTGATACCTGTCGGATCATTAAATCCGCCAAGCCTCAATAGTTCATTCCCTTTACTGTCAAGCTTTACGACCTTGTCATGATGATCATCAGTTATCCAGATACTGCCATTTGACTGATCTACTGATAGACGTTTGGGAGTAGTCAAACCGACCTCTATCACAATCTTTGATCCACCAGATAAAAGCTTTGTTATCTGGTTTTGTTCATGATCTGTTACCCAGACACTCTGGTCTTTGGTATTAAAAGAGATAGAATAAGGATTTTCGAATCCTGTTACTATCTTATGATACGGCGTATCCGTCAAAGAGTTCATCTTCCAGTAACCGACAAGACCATTTTCTGCATCGGAGAGTTCAACATCTTTGTAGTTTAATATTTCGGTTTCAGTGCGTACTAGATTCCACAACCTTACCTCATCAATATACCCCTTGAAGTATTTACCAGGTTTTCTATTAAATGAGTCAAAGTCTGCTCCAATAAAGGCATTACTATCGTCAAAATCAAGGGTCGTAGAGATAGTAACAGGAGTACCATACAGCTTTCCATCTACATAGCAGATGAGTTCTCCTCCAATTGAATCATAAACCAGAGCGACATGGTGCCACGAACCATCTACAAAATTAGTAGAGCCTCTGAATTTTTTTTTGGGTCCATTATCCAGCGAAGCGCTCAGTATAGTTTTATTATCAAGACCAAAGGATATCTCATCACCACCAGTGCTATTACCCCTCATATATATTATCCCGTGATCGCTAAGAGGCTTGATCCATGCCTCTATCGTAAAGCTCTGTACATCAAGCAAAGCATTATTGGGAACCAAAATATAGTCACCCTTTCCATCTAGAACTACACCTCCGGAGAGGGTTCCGGTACCTGAAATTGCATCTCCAAAGAGTAATCCCCTATTGTTAGTCGATGTCGAATCCGGTGTTGCCTCTTTCACAGAGGTGCTGTATCCATCTGGTACATTGTTTGAGAGTTTTACGAGTCTATCGCTGCCTCTATCTGCTACCCATACATCTCCGTTATAGGTATCAACCTTAACGTCTCCTGGTCTCTTAAAACCGCTTATTCTCACTAACTCTCTCCCATCATCTGAAAGTATTACGATCTGATTACGACCATAATCGGTAATCCATATATCAGAGACATTCTGTTTGGCAACGACAGATATTGGTTCAGATGCCGTAAACTGTTTTCCCTCACTATTCGTGACTCGAAAGAGTGCTGGATAAATTCCATGCTGAGCATATGTGTGTGAGACAGAATCACCAATCCAGACATTATCCAGATACCATCCATCTCCGGTAACGGAAGCATTCGTCGTTACCCTGAACCTTACCTTAACGGTTTGTTTTCCGGCATAATCTGACAGGTCATATTCCTCTCTACTCCAGTTATTAACGGTGGTATTTGAGTAAGAACCAAGCTGCTTCCATGATGAACCATCATCATTTGAAATCTCTACCCTGCCATAATCGTGGTCTTTAAATTCAAAGTGATGCCAAAAGATCAGTTTTGGATGCATGGCGTCAGAAAGATCTATGGTTGTTGAGGTGAGAGACACATTCGCATTGTTTTCATAATCTCGGTCGGGACTGTCTGTCCATGAATAAGATGGGGAGTGATAGTCAGTGTAGGTGAGATTCCATGGAAGATCAGCAGTCCAGTACTCTGTTCCATCCTCCATCATATCGGAGAAAGCGATTGGTGGATCAAATGAACTCCTATCATACACCCCATCACCATCAAAATCCCAGTCATAAAGGTTAATGGTACCATCCGGGTCTTTTACGTGGCCGTAAAATGTTACCTCAAGTGGACCCGGACCCTCTGTAGGTGTAGCCATGATAAAAACTGGTGGTGTTCCAACTGCGTATGTATGGATGTCCACGGTATCTGAATTTGAGAGACCGCTGTCATCCGTCACTCTAAGGGTAGCTCTGTAAGAACCCGGAGTAGTGTATGTATGTGTCGTATTTGCGGTGCTTGAAGAGACATAGTCATAGTTTCCATCGCTTTCAAAGTCCCATTCATAATGTGCGATTTTACCATCAGAGTCTGTGCTCGAATCAAAGAAGTTGACAGTATGAGGATCATTACCTGTTACAGGTGCAGCACCAGCCACTGAAGTTGGTGGAGATTGCTCCACCGTTATCTTTATCGTCTCAGTAGTGGTATAACCATCCATATCTGTTACACGAAGCATGGCATTATAGGTACCCGCTGAGTTATAGATGTGACGGACATTTGCAGTATTTTTTGAGATCCAATCGAATATGCCGTCCCCACCAAAATCCCATTCGTAGTTTACGATAGTTCCGTCCTGATCTTCCGCCATCCCGGTGAGAAAAACTTCAAGTGGTGCCTGACCACTCGTTACGTTCGACTCAATAGCACTTATAGACGGCTCTCCAAATACATGTATATCTTTATGCACCGTGTCTGTATTGCCCTCATTGTCAGTAACGGTAAAGATGGCACGGTATTTCCCCGGAATGGTGTAGATATGGCTTGTGTTTCCTTCAGTTGAAGAACTCCAAATACTGCTCCGTTTATCCCCAGCAGGTTTATTAATAGAATAGGACAATTGTAATGGATTGTTGTCGAGATCGGTGATTCTGTAAGCAAGAGTCCACTGTCCTTTACCTTTAGAGACAGAAACAAGTATTCTATTCCACCCCTGATTAAATGTTGTTTTAAAATTATTGTTGTCGATACTCACACCCTTACATTCCTTCTTGGTGTTGGACAAGGTGCCGTTAACCCAAAACCGACAGGCACCATGAGAACCAAACCAGACTCTTACAGTCAGGGTAGTTTGTGAATAGATATAAATATGGGAATACGCATAAGAGTTTGGTTTATTGTCAAAGATCTTATCCCAATTAAAGCTTCCATCGGTATCTGATACGGAGGACCACTTGTGTGAGGCGAAGTGGTCACCTTCAGACGGTTCTTTGGTTTCAATTCCAGGTTGAATGGTTGCGATATCATCGCACCCGGTAGAATCCCATGCTCCCAGAAAGAGCTGTGTTTTTGGATAGCCTTTTGAATCTAGAACCAAATCACCAAAATTCCAGTTATAGCTGGCTATGCTCCCATCGGGATCAGTACCTTCACCTTTGAATACAACTGTTAAGGGCGATACCCCTATGTTTGGATGAGCTGCGGCAGAAGCAGTAGGCTGCCAGGTAGGGATTACGTCAACCTTTATCGTATCTGTTGCCTGATTGTTGTCATTATCTGTCACCCTCAATGTTGCCGTATAGGTTCCCTCTACATTGTAGGTAAACGATGTTTCCCCTGTGTCTACAGAATTAAAGTCGTATGTTCCGTCCCCATCAAAATCCCACTCATACAGTACTATGCTTCCCCTTCCAGGATCTTTGCTCTCTTCCGCAAAAAAATTTACGTGAAATGGTTGATATCCCTTTGTAGAGGTGGCATTTGCGGCAGCAACCGGTACGGCATCCCCAATCTGTATCACGATCTCTTTGGTATCGGTAAGACCATCATTATCAGTTATTTTAAATATTGCAGTATAGGTAACATCTTCTGTGTAGGTATGAGAAGCTTCGCCACTGGAAATAGAGTGCCAGTCATAGGTACCATCACCATCAAAATCCCACTCATATAAGAGAATCTCTCCGTCAGGGTCTGTACCTTTGCCCGTAAAGTTTACGACCATGGGAGCTATACCCTCAGTAGGGGTAACAGTAATAGAAGCTGTGGGTGCAGATGAAAATACATTAATAACGACACTGTCTGTTGCCGTATGGGGACCATCCGTTATCTTGAGTGTTGCTGTATAGGTACCTTTCTCGTTATACGTATGGTTTATGTCTCCACCTGTTTCGGAATAGTAATCAAAAAGATTATCTCCGTCAAAATCCCACTGATAATTGTCTATTAAGCCATCAATTGGGTCTGCAAAACGTGCTGAAAATTTTATATTAAAAGGAGCATTTCCGGAGGTAACATTGGCGCTCGCAATGGCCTCCAGAGATCCAACCTTGACTACCTGTGAATAGTCTGATGTCGTACACCAGTCATTGTCTCTTACCCTGAAAACGGGGGTAAACACTCCTGTACTGTGATACGCATGTGTCGTAATACCTGTTGTCTCCGAACGGTAATCAAATGTGCCGTCACCTTCAAAGTCCCATTCATATAAGGCAATGCTTCCATCAGGGTCTGATCCCTTTCCCGTAAAAGTAACGGTCTGCGAAATTTCAGCTTTGTTCGCACTGAGTTTTGTAGTGGTTGTTGGTAGTTTTGAATCGGAGATTTCATCAGGAATAACAAGTAAAGCCATTGGACGTTCAAAACCCCCGAGCCTTAATAGTTCAGTACCATTTGGAGACAATTTTACCACCTGGTTATTATCAAAATCGGCTACCCAGCACGTGCTATCGAGTGGATTTACAGATACTGCATAGGGAGTATAAAATCCTTTGATCCTTTTAAGCAGAACGCCATCACGGTCAAGCCTTACGACCTCGTTGTTTTTTCTGTCTGCAACCCACACAGAGCCATCAATGGCGTTTACGTCCAGATTGGTAGGTTGGTTGAAGCCATTTGCCCTTACAATCTCGGACTTACCAGTAATTGAAAGCTTAACTACCTGATCATTGCCATAGTCTGCAACCCAAACTGTTCCGTCTGATACATTCACACAAACAGAATATGGAGTATCAAACCCGGATTTGACAGTGTGTTTACCTTTGTCTTTATTAATGTCATATTCATCAAAAATATCAGAGGACAATCTAACCACACGATCATTGTTAGTATCCGCCACCCATACAACGTTACTTTTTGCATCTACAGAAACTGACCTCGGTTTGTTAAATCCACTTATTATGATATGAGAACCGGTATCACGTCCAATTGTATATCCATCTATAATGCTAGGCAAAAGCTTGACAATGCGATTATTGTGATAATCGGCTACCCATACAGAACCGTCCTGTGTGTTTACGGACACAGAATACGGTTTTGTCCCATGAACTGTTACAAGTGTTTTTCCATCAAATGTAGAAAGTTTTGAAACCGTATTGTTGGAAGAATCTGCTACCCAGATTGTTCCTTCTGATGAATTGCTTGAGAGAGACAAGGGGTGTTCGAAAGTACCAACATTTTTCACTAAAGTACCTGTTGAAGAAAGTTTGGAGAGTCGTTTATCTCTATTCGATTGGTCTCCAACCCACAGGCCAAACGGTATGCCTCGCTTACCAAATTGGGTTGATAATATGGAGTGATCTATATCATCAACGGTACCGTTTCCGTCAAGGTCTGCATCTGGATTCCAATGAGCATCCCCACTACTTGAACCATTTGCGATAGAAAATATCTTAAGGTCTGATTCATCAACCTTTCCTGAACCATCAAAATCGCCTGGCAGAGCGTAGTTTGATCGTGAGAAGACAAGAATAGTGAACACTATAACTAAGTAAAAGAGGAAGATTTCTCGCAATCGAGTTTGGAAAAACAAATTGCGTAACATGTTTACTTCGATAAATGTATTATCCACATCTTTAGATTTTTGATAGTACATGATTATCGTCTCAACATTTTAAAATTAGTGAATTACTGAATTTCGGTAATGTTTTCTTGAAATGATTTATTGAATGTAACGTTTGCCCTTTTGAGCAGCATCTTTTTCAACTTAGAAGGTTGCAGCAAAATATCAAAAAAAATTTTTTATATCAATAAAAAATGATTTTTTCTGGCAGTTAGATTTACAAAAACAGTCTTCATGGCTCGACAATTTAAGCTCAAATTTGATTGTTTTAATTATAACTGCGTTGAAAATGGGTGTAATCTTGTGTGTTTAAAAAGTGCGTTAATGCCTTTTTTTCTGTTCAACAGTAAAGGTTAAAATGACTGAATATAATATTCGATCAATTTTTGATATTGCATTTGTTACATTTTCTTCATCTTCTGTAATTTTATATGGTGGATATTTAATTCCATGGTCATTTGATAGCATCACAACTCATGATTTTCTGGTTGTTATTAGTTTATTTTCTCGGTAAAATAAGACTATTCCAAATTTGTAAATATGTGCAACATGTTTTCATGCCAGCAGGCATGAGATCCCGCTTATTAAAAATTTTTCGATGAGTTTAGGGATGATGGTCATGAAATAGTAGTTATTGACATTGGAGAACACCAATCAAAGGTGAAATCATTTGTAAAAAAGAGAGACATAAACTATAATGTAATCCTCGATGAAACGGCGGATGTAATAAAAACTCTTTAAGGTTACAGGGATACCTCTCAATATTGTTCTGGATAAGAGCGGTACAATCATTGACAAGGATAACGCACCGCCTGACAAAGATTTTATAAAGGGCCTATTTGTCAATTAACTATTGAAAAGGGGGAAATAGAATATGGCAACGAACACATTGAAAGAGATCATGGATACCGCTACGCGACATGAAATGGATGCCTATGAATTTTATTTGCATGCTGTGGATATCGTAAAAGATCCGGCAGCAAAGGTTCTACTGAAGGAATTTGCAGAAATTGAATTGAAGCATAAGGTGAAGCTTGAAAACTTTGATTTAAGTGACATTGGTGATGAACATCATACGGTGCATCACCCACAACACGATTTCAATATAAGTCAGTATCTGATGGATAAGGAGATTACCCCAGACTCTTCTGTTCAGGATGTAATGATACATGCAATGAAGAGGGAGGAGTCTGCGTATAAATTTTACAACGATATGTCAAAGGTTGTTACCAGCGTTGAAGTGAAGAACCTCTTTGAAGAGTTGGCTGCCGAAGAGTTAGATCACAAGGTGAGGATTGAGACGGAATATGATGATGTGATCTACAAAGAGTTTTAAGGTACTTCCTTGCGCCATTGGGTCTGGCGGGGCAGTGAAACAGTTTGCTACGTACCCGCAACCATGTTGTGAGTAAAGAGAAAAACATAAGCTTCGTGGATGGTATTCTACCGATATAAATTTTCATACTTTTATGATCGACTATCACACTCACACAAGCTTGTGTGGACATGCTATTGGCAAAATGGAAGATTATGTACAGGAGGCCTTACGATGTGGACTCGATGAGATTGGTTTAAGTGACCATCTGCCAATAAAAGGGGGTAAGGAGAGTAACATCTCGATGGCATTGGAAGAGTTGCCTGTCTATGTAAGTGAGGTTGAGCGCTTACGGGAGGAATTTCCTGAAATCTCAATAAAATTAGGGATAGAGGCGGACTATGTTCCCGGGAATGAATCCTATTTACGAGAAATTCTGGCGAGTTATCCGTTTGATTATGTGATAGGGTCTGTTCACTATATTGGAACCTGGGCGTTTGACCATCCAGACGAGAGAGATAGATGGAAAAATAGCGATATAGACGCTGTGTATAAAAACTATTTTGGTTTATTGAGGAAATCTGCACGTTCCGGACTCTTTGATATCGTGGGGCATAGCGACCTTGTTAAGAAGTTTGGTTATCGGTCAGAGGCTGATCTCTCCAATGAATTGAATGATACTGCACAAGTCTTTGCAAAGTGTGATGTAGCGGTTGAGATAAACACATCTGGTTTGCGAAAACGGGTAAGGGAGATCTATCCTTCTCAAGCGATCCTCACTATTTACCAAAAGTACAATATTCCAATTGTATTTGGCTCCGATGCACATGCACCCGAAGATGTTGGGAGAGATTTTGACAAGGCCATCTCTCTTGCAAGAGAATGCGGTTATAAGAGCTACGTTACTTTTAACCAGAGAGAAAGGGCTGTTTGTGATTTTTTGGATTGATATGGCAAGTGAAGAGTACGGTGTCGAAAGAGTGATATACTCTATGATAATGGTTTTCGGATAAAATCCGGTATAAACTAGAGAGATAAAGCCCTCGGCGCCTTTTGTCAGAGGATAACTGTAGCAAAGTTTTGGTTTCCCGTAAAACCGAAAACTAAATCGGTTTTTGTATAAATCAGAACGGTGAACTCTGAGCCTTTGAACGCTTACTATGAATTTTTTAAATGCGTTTTTGTTGATTGAAGGGAGTAATGTGTATGACAAACGAAGAGATGACTGGTCCTTATAGTGAAAAAGTGATGGACCACTTTATGAACCCTCGGAATATGGGGGAAATAACGGATGCAGATGCAGTAGGAACGGTAGGTAATCCGGCTTGTGGCGACGTGATGAGGCTCTACATAAAGGTAGACAACGATAAAATTACGGAAGCCAAATTTAAGACTTTTGGCTGTGGAGCGGCTATCGCAACGAGCAGTATGGCAACCGAGATGATTACGGAGAAGACGATGGATGAGGCTTTGGAGGTAACAAACGAAGCTGTGGCAGAAGCATTGGACGGTTTGCCTGCAAATAAGATGCACTGTTCCGTTTTGGCCCAAGAAGCAATTGAGGCTGCAATTAAAGACTATAAAGAGAAAGGTGACAAGTGATCACTGTTTGCTGAGAGCGATTAGACAGTGAGTAAGGCGATTGATTATTTTTTACAAAACTACTTAACACCCCATTACTTGTAAAACAACCCCCCTTTGCCTCAAGAGGCATAATGGTGTGACACAAAATTACAAAGCGATTCCGATTCCTATCGGAATCGCTGCTATTTTCGGTTATTTAATTTCTTATAGAGGTATACTTCTCTTTTTGCTTGTAGTAACATGCCCTTTTCACGATATGCCACTCCGAGATTATAGTGGACGCTTGGTAGGTTTGGATTAGCGTCTATTACCTTTTGAAATTCGAGTATAGCATCATCATACATTCGTTTCTTGCTGTAGACGATTCCTAAATTGTAGTGGGCAGATTCATCATCGGGATTGAGCTCAATAGTCTTTTTCAGAGAATCTATGGCAAGGTCGTACATTTTCTTTTTTGTATACGTAATACCAATGTTATAATAAGCTGCCACGTAGTTGGGATTGATTTTTATTGCTTCCCTGTAGTGTGAAATGGCCTGGGTAAACTTCGCTCTCTTTGTATAGGCTATTCCAAGATTATTGTGTGCCTCAGCATAGTGCGGATTAATATTAATTGCCATTTTGTACTGTTCGACAGCTTCATCAATCATCTCTGTGCTTACATAGGCAGCTCCTAAATTATTGAGTGCCTCGGCATATTTCGGGTTTAGGTCAAGGGCCGCTTTATAGTGTCGTACCGCTTTATCGGTATCGCCTTGTTTGGAGTAGGTTACACCAAGATTGTTGTATACTTCGGCACAATCTGGACTAATCTGAAGGGCCTTGTTATAATGGGATATGGCCTCTTCTAGTCTCCCGTTATCATCATATATGATACCAAGATTATTGTGCGCTTCTGAATAGGATGGGTTGATCTTTAAGGCTCGGTTGTATGCAAAAAGAGCATTATCTGTTTTCCCCATCTCTTTATAGACAGTTCCAATATTGTTCCAAGCCTCTGCATAACCTGGGTTGATTTCAAGAGCCATTTTATATGATGAGCATGAGTCGTATAACTTATTTCTTGCTTTGTATGCAATTCCCAAGTTGTAATGGGAAGGTGCACTGTTTGGTTCAAGTCTTAAAACCTTTTCAAATAGGGTTATCGCCTTTTCATGTTTCTGTATATTATTATATGAAATTCCCAGCTCTAATAGTGCTTTTACGTGAGTTTTATCAAACCGTATTGCCTTTTTATATGAGGTGATCGCTTCATCAAGCAACTTCTTCTTGACATAAGTACGACCAAGATGGTAGTGAACATTAGCATTGCTTTCATCAATGTCTCGTGCTCTCTTAAATTCAGAAATTGCATCCGTATACTTTGTCTCTTGATACCAGATGAGTCCCAGAATATAGTGAGAACCCTGGTGTTTTGGCGCTATCTCGCAGATTTTCTGTAAATGGGAAACCGCCTCTGAGAGATTGTTTTCTTCTTTAAAGATAAGAGCAAGGTGATAGCGTGAGTCTACGTGTTCAGGGTCAATTTTTAGGGCATGCTCAAACTGTTTTTTTGCAGTTGGTATCATTTCTTTCTCTTTGAAGCTGACACCGAGATTGTAGTAGGCTCCAATGCGATCAGGGTTCAATTTCAAGACCGTCTGAAATTGAGAGATTGCCATATCAAACAGTCCTTTTTTTCTATATATGACCCCAAGATGATACGCGGCATTCGTATGTGTCGGATTTGATTCAAGGACTGAATTATAGGTTTCAATTGCTTCATTCTCTTCGCCATTTCTTTCATAAGACAGACCAAGATTATAACGAATCTGTTCGTTATCTGTATCATAGAGAGAGGCTCTCTTCAATTCATAAATGGCAGTATCGAAATTTTCTCTCTCTTTGTGAGCAAGACCGAGAAAATAGTGTGCGGAAGAATCCTTTGGGTTAACCGTTACAACTTTGTTGAGAATAGTAATTGTTTCATCATACAGGCCAACCTTATAATAGACAATTCCAAGATTGTGGTTTGCGTCAAGGCTGTTTTTGTCCAGCTTGAGAACCGTTTCCCACTGTTTTATTGCTTCATCATATTTTCCATTGCTATACGCTATGAGGCCCAGTTCGTAATATCCCTCAGGTGTAGTAGGGACTCCTGCATTGGTTAATCTCTCTATTTTTGCCTTTAATTTATTGATCTTCACCCTTGACCTCTGTGTGACCTTAATATCTTCATTTTCAAGCCCTATTTTTGAAGGAATATTGGCACCCTTCCGCTCTATCTTGAGCATCTCCTCCAAATCCTTCTTTTGCTCTTTTAAGAGATTTCTCCCCTCCTCATACATATGGTTTACAACATTTAGTTGTGTCTTCAAGTTGTCAATTTGCTTATCTTTCTGTTTTATCTTGTCCTCCAGAGTCTCTTTCTGATAAAAGTACCAGGAAAAAAAATTGATGATATACCTGAAGGGTTTCACGAAATAGACGTCTTTTGTGAGTATCAAGAAATTTTTAATTTTTTCTGATGACAAGTTTTCCATTTACTTCTCTTTCTTCAACGCGGCTTGGGCAGCTGCTAAACGTGCGATGGGTACCCGAAAGGGGGAACAGCTTACGTAGTTCATTCCATTTTTATGACAAAACTCGATTGATGATGGTTCACCGCCATGCTCACCACAGATACCGATCTTGAGGTCAGGTTTTGTTTTCCTCCCTTTTTCAATGCCTATCTGTACTAACTGCCCAATTCCCGATTGGTCGAGTACCTGGAAAGGGTCCTTCTCCAAAATGCCGCGTTGTGTAAACTGTGGTATGAATGCACCAACATCATCTCTACTATATCCAAATGCCATTTGTGTCAAATCGTTTGTTCCAAAAGAGAAAAATTCTGCATGGCTGGCAATCTGATCAGCCGTTAAGGCTGCTCTCGGTATCTCTATCATAGTGCCGACCTTGTAATCAATTTTGACACCCTTTTTCTTCAAAATGGTATTTGCGACCTCAACTACGTCACTCTTGAGGATCTCCATCTCACCAACGGTTCCAATAAGGGGAATCATTATTTCAGGTATCACTTTGACACCCTTCTTCTTTGCATTCAAGGCTGCTTCGATGATTGCCTGTACCTGCATTTTGTAAATATCCGGGTAGATGATACCCAAACGGCAGCCTCGCAATCCCAGCATCGGATTGACCTCTTGCAGATTGTCGACCTTCTCCTTAACAACAGAAAGAGTTGTCCCAATTTTTTTTGCAATTTTCTTTAATACAGAGACCTCTTTTGGGAGAAATTCGTGTAGGGGTGGATCAAGAAGCCTTATGGTTACGGGAAGACCTTTCATTACGGTGAAAATCTTCTCAAAGTCACCCCTTTGCATAGAAAGTAGCTTTTTTAAAGCGTTCGTATAGAGATTTTCTGCTTCATTTTTGCTCTTAATTGTCCTTTTCAATTTAGCCTCTAACGCAGCGGGTATTTTTCCCGATATTTTGTTGAGATCATCTTTCAGATCATCAACCGCTGTTTTTAGATTGTCCACATCACCAGCGACAAGTATCATTTGTCGTACATAATCTATCCTGCTCTCATCAAAAAACATGTGTTCCGTTCGGCACAGTCCGATACCCTCAGCACCAAAACTCCTAGCTCGCTTGGCATCTTCAGGGGTATCAGCGTTTGTTCTGATCTTAAGTTTGCGGAACTCGTCTGCCCATTTCATGAGATTGTTAAAACTGCCACTGAGAGTTGGTTCAACGGTTGCTATTTTTCCTAAAATAACTTCACCAAGAGAGCCCTCTAGAGAGATATAGTCACCTTTCTTAACCGTTTTACCGTCAACGACGAACTCTTCTTTGTTGTAATCGATATGAAGGTGACCGCATCCGGCTACGCAGCAAGTTCCCATCCCCCTTGCTACTACCGCTGCGTGTGATGTCATTCCTCCCCGGGAGGTAAGGATTCCCTTTGAGACATGCATTCCTCCGATATCTTCGGGAGAAGTTTCTATTCTTACAAGGATAACGGGTTCCTTCTTAGCCGCATATTTTTCAGCATCCTCTGCATTAAATACAACTTTACCTGTTGCAGCACCTGGTGAAGCGGGTAGACCGTGGGCAATTACAGTCTTTTTGGCTTTTGGATCAAATGTGGGATGGAGAAGCTGGTCCAGTTCATTGGGAACAACTCTATTAATGGCTGTTTTTTTATCGATGAGTTTTTCCTTAACCATATCAACCGCGATTTTTACAGCTGCATGGGCTGTACGTTTTCCGTTTCTGGTCTGAAGCATAAATAACTTTTTGTCTTGGATCGTAAACTCCATATCCTGGAGATCTCTATAGTGTTTTTCCAGATTATTTTTTATGGTAACTAGCTCTCTGTAGGCTACAGGCATTCTCTTTTGTAGATGTGTTATTGGTTCGGGAGTACGTATACCCGCTACGACATCTTCTCCTTGTGCATTGACTAAATATTCACCATAAAATTTGTTTTCTCCCGTCGAGGGGTTTCTGGTGAAACAGACTCCCGTTGCTGAATTGTTACCCCGATTCCCAAAGACCATTGCCTGTATATTTACCGCAGTACCGCTTAATCCCTTGATATCATAGATTTCTCTATATTTGATTGCTCTGGGATTATTCCAAGATTCAAACACCGCTATGATCGATTGTCGCATTTGCTCCACTGGATCTGTTGAAAATGCGGTTTTGGTTCTTTTTTTGTAAATGGCCATAAAATCTTTACAGATGTTTCTTAGCTGGTCTGCCTTAAGCTCGGTGTCGTTTTTTACGCGTGATTTTTTCTTGTATCTGTCAAGTATCTCTTCAAAGTCGTGATGTTTCATACCCATAACAACATTACCAAACATTGAGATAAAACGTCTATAAGCATCCCAGGCAAATCTTTCGTTACTGTTATTATTTATAAGGCCTTCTACACAACCAGGGTTTAAACCTAAATTTAAAATCGTATCCATCATTCCAGGCATTGATGCGGCAGCACCACTTCGGACTGATACCAATAAAGGGTTTTTTTGGTCACCCAATTTAGCTCCCATTAAACGTTCTAAACGGGAGAGGTTTTTATTGATTTCACTTTGAAGACCGGTAGGGAAAGATTTATTATTATCGTAGTACGCTTTACAAGCTTCTGTCGTAATGGTAAAACCGGGAGGTACAGGAATTGCTAGATTTGTCATTTCAGCCAGATTGGCACCTTTACCTCCAAGCAAAGACTTCATTGAGGCATTACCATCAGCATGCCCGTCACCAAAAAAGAATACATACTTCCTCTTCATAATCATATCTCCTCTGCGTGTTTGACATTACGTAAATTCACTCATTGATCGAGCGTATGAAACTTCAATAATAGCAAACCCATAATTGTCCAGCAAGCAAATTATTGTGTTTATTTTTTTGACATAAAGCCAGTGATTTGATAGCATTATACTCCGTATCGTTAATAGTATTTTCGAAGATTGTTGAGTGGGGCCTTAAGGTGAGAACTGATTAAGTGGGCGTAATGCAGTCGATGAGGGTTTAGGAAAGAACCCTGAGTATTTTAGTACCTTAAGTGTTCTATTAGTTAAAGAGTGTATTGGCAAGGACCGAGTGAAGAGAGGATTGGTTTATGGCGAAGATAGAGAGAGCCTTAATAAGCGTATCAGATAAAAGTGGGATAGTAGATTTGGCAAAGGGGTTAAAGGGCCACAACATTGAGATACTTTCTACCGGTGGTACTGCAAAACTACTAAGAGAGAGTGGTATTGACGTAATAGAAGTATCTGATTATACGGGATTTCCTGAAATAATGGGGGGGAGAGTGAAAACTTTACACCCTAAGATTCATGGAGGGTTGTTGGCAGTTCGAGATAATGTAGATCATATGAACCAAATAGAAAAGTTGGGTATCGGGACCATTGATATGGTAGTGGTTAATCTCTATCCTTTTGAAAAGACGGTTCAAGCAGAGAATGTTACCCAGGAACAGGCGATCGAAAATATCGATATCGGCGGACCATCTATGATTCGGTCAGCAGCAAAGAACTATAAGCATGTTGCTGTAGTTGTTAATCCGGGGCGATATGAATCATTGTTACGTGAGCTCAATGAGAATAGTGGCAATCTTACTATCGAAACTCGTCAACAATTAGTTTTGGAGGCGTTTAAGCAGACAAGCCACTACGATAGAGTCATTGCCAATTTTTTTGAAAAGTCTCAAGATAAAGAATATCCTGAGATCTTAAGCCTAGAATTATATAAAAAACAGGGGTTACGATATGGGGAGAATCCTCATCAATCTTCAGCATTTTATGTATATAAAGATTTTGGAGAATCGTCTGTTTCAAATGCAGAACAGTTGAACGGTAAGGGGCTCTCTTTTAACAATATTATAGATGTTGATGTGGCTATAGAGATAGTAAAGGAGTTTGAACAACCGTCAGCTGTTTTGATCAAACATACAAATCCTTGCGGTGTAGCATCCGCTGATACCCTTCATGAAGCTTTTTCCATGGCGTATCAATCTGATCCCGTATCTGCCTTTGGATGTATCGTTGGCATAAACAGGGTTATTGACGAAAAAACGGCTGAGGCCATTACAGAGCCGGGCCATTTTGTTGAGGCAATAGCTGCACCTGGGTTTGATGATAAAGCTCTGGAGATTTTAACGAAAAAGCGAAAGTGGGGTCAGGATCTTCGATTATTAAAACTCGGTTCATTTTGCAACCAAACGACCGAAATGGGATCAATGGTTCTCAGGGGAGTTACCGGTGGTTTGTTAGTGCAAGGCAAGGACGATCTTTCTGGTCAAAAGGAGAAGCTCAAAGTTGTAACAGAGAAGAGACCGTCTGATGATGAAGTTGAGGAGTTATTATTTGCATGGAAGGTGTGCAAGCATGTCAAGTCAAATGCCATAGTCATTTCGCAAAATAAAATGGTGAGAGGAGTTGGTGCCGGACAGATGAGCCGTGTTGATTCTACCAATATCGCAATTCAAAAGTCTGGAGGTCTACCAGACGGGGCAGTTTTAGCGTCAGATGCATTTTTTCCTTTTCGAGACAGTGTTGACATTGCAG
The DNA here is from genome assembly GCA_965222815.1 of Candidatus Scalinduaceae bacterium. Taxonomy (GTDB): domain Bacteria; phylum Planctomycetota; class Brocadiia; order Brocadiales; family Scalinduaceae; genus SCAELEC01. Next base: position 609,676 of record CBDCUS010000013.1, on the reverse strand, counting down.
CCAAGAGCGGTGTTGTTGCCATAATCCAGCCAGGGGGATCTAAAAAAGATGATGAGGTCATTAAGGCTGCAGACGAACACGGTATAGCCATGATTTTTGCTGGAGAGCGACACTTTAAACACTAAAGTGGTTTTATGCAACAGGTGTTGATAATTGTAGAAAAAGTCTTTGCTTTTCTACAAGTGTTCCTTCGAAGTTATATTGTAAGTATAGATGCACTCATACCTTGCAGTATGTTTTTTTACCTACCAGTTTTGGCATGGATTTTGATTATAAAAGTATTCTTGTCACTAATATATGACGTTTTGCTATAACAGTTTGAAATCTAGAAAGATTTTCGATGAGTTCGAACTGGATTGGCGATCATTTAAACTTGGAGAACTCTTTTGAATAACAATCTTCCTTATCTTAAACAACTTGAGTCAGAGTCCATCCATATTATTCGTGAGGTAGTAGCTGAGTTTGCAAATCCTGTCATGCTTTATTCGATAGGTAAGGATTCGGCAGTTATGGTTCGTCTGGCCCAAAAGGCATTTTATCCGGGTCGTATCCCGTTTCCCCTTATGCATATTGATACTGGGTATAAATTCCCTGAAATGATTGAGTTTCGTGATCGGTTTGTTAAGGAAATTGGGTGTAGACTTATTGTTGCGAGAAATGAGGAGTGGATTAGTAAAGGTGCTCACCCCCAAAAGCTTGGTGTCGATAAATGTTGTGCCAAATTAAAGACACAAGGGTTGTTGGATGCGATAAAGAAGCACGAGTTTGATGCCGCCTTTGGCGGAGCACGAAGGGATGAAGAAAAGTCAAGGGCCAAAGAGAGAATCTTCTCTTTTAGAGACGAATTTGGGCAGTGGGATCCAAAGTCTCAGAGACCTGAGCTTTGGAACCTCTATAATTGCCGTATTAATGAAGGGGAATCTATTAGGGTTTTTCCCTTAAGCAATTGGACGGAAATGGATGTCTGGTATTACTTGAAAATCGAGAAGATACCGATCGTGCCGATCTATTATGCACAAGAGAGAGACGTAGTCGATAGAAACGGTATTCTCGTTCCCTACAACGATTTGGTTCAACTTAAACCTGGTGAGAAGGTTGAAAGGATTATGTGTCGATTTAGAAGTTTGGGTTGTAGTCCGTGTACTGGGGCTGTCCGGTCTGATGCGACGACCATTGATGATATCATTTCTGAAGTTGAAGAGACTACGAAATCGGAGAGAGAAAACCGCATCATTGATCTTACCACGGATAGCTCTATGGAAGATAAGAAAAAGGAGGGATACTTCTAGCTATGAATTTACGGAAAACCGGAGGAAATGCCAACTTGTTACGGTTTACAACCGTTGGTAGCGTTGATGATGGTAAATCTACGCTTATCGGAAGACTCCTCATGGAGACGAACAATATTTATGATGATCAGCTTTCCGCAGTGGAAAAAATTGCAAAACGAAAAGGTGAAGAAGAGATAGATCTGTCCCTCTTAACCGATGGTTTAGCCGCAGAGCGGGAGCAGGGTATAACGATCGATGTTGCCTATCGCTATTTTCAGACTTCGAAGAGGAAGTTTATCATTGCTGATACACCGGGTCATGTTCAGTATACGAGGAACATGGTTACGGGAGCCTCTACCGCCAATTTGGCCATAATCCTTATCGATGCACGGAAAGGGATACTTGAACAATCGAGAAGGCATGGTTTTATCGCCAGTCTTTTACAGGTTTCCCACATGATTGTTGCCGTTAACAAGATTGATCTCGTTGAGTACTCACAAGAGATTTATCAATCAATTGTGACCGAATATGATGAATATTCGCGAAAGCTTGATATTAGAGACATTACCTATATTCCTGTTTCAGCACTCAGAGGTGACAATGTGGTTGCAAAAAGTGAGCATACTCCATGGTATGAAGGTCCAACCGTATTGCATGTGCTTGAAAATGTCCATATTGGTTCAGATCTGAATCTCCATGACTTCAGATTCCCCGTTCAATATGTGATACGACCAGATCTCAATTTTCGAGGGTATGCGGGCAAGATTGTTACCGGTACCATCTATCCTGGTGAAGAGGTGGTTGTGTTACCTTCGGGATTGACTTCCAAAGTGAAGAGTATTACTACTATGGATGGTGATCTGAGTGAAGCCGGAGCACCACAATCTGTTGTCTTGTCGCTTGAAGATGAAATAGACATTAGCCGTGGGGATATGATTGTTCGCCGGCAAAACCTCCCTCTCGTTGAGAGAAAGATAGATGTTATCCTCTGTTGGATGGGAGAAGAGCAGCTGAAGGTTGGAAAGAACTATTTCATCAAACATACCTCAAGGGTCGTAAACGGCTTTATAAAAAAATTGGTATACATGTTTGACGTAAACACTCTGCATCGAGCTGATGCGACTGAACACAATCCTTTCTGCGAGTTGGTAAAAACGTTACATCGTACCGATGTGGATACCTTGATGTTGAATGAGATAGGGCGTGCAGAAATAGAAATTACCCAACCAATCATTTTTGATCAGTATAATAAAAACCGAGAGACAGGTAGTTTTATCATTATCGATCCTGATACCAATTTTACCGTTGGGGCGGGGATGATTCGGGGGGTTGTGCGTAGTATTGAAGAGACGATTCATGTGGAACGAAAGGTATCAGATGCCGTTACCAAAGCAATGAATATTACCCCGGAAAAATCATTCGTAACTCTTGAAGAACGGGAAGAGAGAAGCAATCATAAATCAGCGGTTATCTGGCTAACGGGTTTGTCAGGGGCCGGTAAATCTACGATTGCGAAGAAACTAGAACGGACCCTTTTTAATATGGGATGCCATACCGCTGCATTGGACGGTGACAATTTGCGTCACGGTCTTTGCAAAGATCTCGGTTTTTCAGGAGAGGATCGAAGTGAGAATATAAGACGCGTTGGAGAAGTTGCCAAGGTCTTTTGTGAACAAGGTTCTATTGTGATCTGTACGTTTATCTCTCCGTTAAGAAATCAAAGGGAGCTGGTCAGAGAGCTGATACCAGAGGGAAAATTCTTTGAAGTCTTTATCCACTGCAGTCTTAAAACATGTGTAAAGCGGGATCCAAAAGGGCTCTATCAAAAGGCCATTGATGGTGAGATCCCCGATTTTACGGGCATAAGCTCTCCATATGAAGAGCCTCTCAGCCCTGAACTTATCATAGATTCTGAGCATAGGTCGGTTGAGGAGAACCTCAAAAAGATCGTAGAAAAGTTACAGAGTGAAGGGGTATTAAAGGGTTGATAAAGTATTTTGATCTCTTTAATGGTGATGCTGATGGAATTACAGCACTTCATCAATGGCGTTTGGCAAATCCTGTTGAATCGACTCTGATTACGGGAGTGAAGCGAGACATCCTATTATTAGAAAATATTTCACCTGAAAATGATCAGGAGCTTACCGTATTTGACATATCTCTCAAATCCAATCGTCAATTTTTAGATGCCCATTTTGAACTTCACAACAGTGTTACCTGGTTTGATCATCACCAGGCGGGTACTCCACTTCCAGAGCATCCAAACCTTACCTTACATTTAGATCACTCACCAAATACCTGTACAAGTCACATCGTAAACCAATTATTGGAAGAGGAATACCTAAGATGGGCAGTGGTAGGGGCTTTTGGAGACGGACTGAATACTCTTGCAGAGGAACTTGCCAAGAGAGCCGGTTGTACCGAATATGAGAAACAAGAGTTGGAGGAGTTGGGAACGCTTATCAACTATAACGCTTATGGAGATTCTATTGAAGATTTGCACTTCTCTCCTTTACAGGTGTATCGGGAAATGAAGGATTTTATCCATCCATTTGATTTTTGTCGCTCTTCAAAGGTTTTTAAGGGGTTAAAGCAGGGTTTTGAAGACGATTTTTCAAACGTGGAGGATATCCACACAGAAGACTTCCAATCGTGCGGAGCAATATCCTATCTACCAGATGAAAAGTGGGCAAGAAGATTAATCGGTACCTATGCAAATCAGTTATCCTCTCAGTCCCCAAACCGTCCCCATGCAATTTTGCGAAAAAAGGGTGAAGGGTGGCTTGTAAGTGTTCGAGCACCTGAAGCAAATCCCGTTGGAGCGGATCTGTTATGCTCTTCGTTTGAAACGGGGGGTGGCAGACCCAAGGCTGCAGGTATTAATATGTTACGGGATGATCAATTGAAGAAATTCATTGATAAGTTTCGGTGTCATTTTGTAAAAACACAAGAATCCTAATATCTCCTATTACACTCCTAGAGTTAATTCTGCATTGACAAGACTCTTTATTCTTCTTGACAAAATTGTGTAATTAGCTTATTAATGGCATGTATAGGTGTTTTATGATTAACGACCGTGGAAAATAATTCAATATTCATTGGACATCAATAATGAATCATCGAAATACACGTATAGAAAACAGAAAATACCCTCGAATCAAAAAACGTTTACAATTCAAAATTAAAACAGACGATTTTGTCGTTGTTACAGAAACGATAAATTTGAGTTGTATAGGAGTATCGTGTCAGGTGACAGAAAAAATACCCTATATGACAAGGCTTAAGATTGTTCTTGAGCTGCCTTGTTCTGATGAAAAAAAAGAGGACATCTGTGTGGAGTGTTATGGGGTAGTGGTGAGGGTGGAAAAGGTCCTCTCGAAATCACTTGCAATTACTGCATATAATATAGCCATATTTTTTAGTGAGATTGATGAATCTGAAAGAGAAAAATTATCGGACTATATTCAAAAGAATATCTTTCAGTAATTGTTCCTATTCCCTTCCTATTAGCACTCATATCAACCTCTCCTCAATGTACTTTTTTGAAAACAGACCTCATCAATACCAAATTTTTTCCTGCTCAATGATACTCCTCAACTTCATATCCGCTTAATTTAAAAAAATAAGATTTGATCAAAATGAGATTACATATATAAATAGCATCGTTATTATTGCAATTTCTTTAGTTTTTCCACTCTATATTTCAATTCGAAATCCTGATATCTTTGCCGTTATAGCACCTAATTGCAGGTGAGATGAGAAATCCCAGGAAAGATATATTTACTGGATAAAATCAGCGTTATACGGTTAGGTTTTTGCCTATGTATTTTATGTCATACCTAAACGTTTTTATCGGGTATCCAGAGGCACGTTCATGCTATATTTCCGCCAAAGGCATGCAGGAATGACTGCTTTTGGGTATAATAAATAGAACGAGCAAAACCTAACCGGACACTACTTAATTTGGGTGGTATTTATTTTTGGTTGTTGCTATACTATGATTTACCTAATTTATATGGAATTTTGCGTATTTTTTGTGGTAAGTATTAGTAGTTCTTTTTCGGCTTGTATTTTAAAAATTGACGTAAATGTTTCGTAATTGTTAGGATTGGATGCAATAAGCCTATAGGAGTTGATGAGTGAATATTACCAAATCAAGTAACTTAAATACAAAAGAATCAGAAATAAAAAAAGAGAAACGCGATATACGGATAGTCTTTCTCATATTTTCGGCTATTTTAGCAGTTCTTGCCTGGAGGCACTATCCATCCATCTTAAGCTATGCATTTATGGGCACCGTGTTAGTTATGCTATCCCTTGTTCTCTTTGCTCCCATTTTACTTCGTCCTCTTTTCAAGCTATGGATGAAGCTTGCGCATGTTGTTGGGTGGTTTAATACACAGGTTATCTTGACCGTGGTGTTTATTTTGATCTTTATTCCTGTTGGTTTGATCATGAAATTACTTAGAAAGGACCCGATGAAAAGGAAAATGTTTGTTGAAGAAACATATTGGGAACCCTATGAGTTGGAAGGACTGAAAGATAGAAGTCGTTACGAAAGGCAATTTTAAGGAGGGAAAGAAATGGAACTGTTAAGTGAGTTATGGGGATTTATGAAGGTAAGGAAGAAGTTCTGGTTATTACCAATTATAATCATCCTTGTCTTATTGGGGGCATTGATCGTCTTTACTGAGTCAAGTGCCGTAGCTCCATTTATTTACGCACTATTTTAAGGAAAACAAGTGTACATACTTGGGATATCTGCATATTACCATGACAGTGCCGCTGTGCTTATAAAAGACGGGATTATTATTGCTGCTGCCCAGGAGGAGAGGTTTACACGTAAGAAGCACGATGAAAGTTTTCCCCGAATGGCAGCAGAGTTCTGTCTGGAAGAGGCGGAAATAGATATAACGGCCGTAGACCATGTGGTATTCTATGATAAGCCTTTGATTAAGTTTAATCGCCTCCTGGAGACATATCTGAGTTTTGTTCCCAGTGGATGGGTAAGCCTCAGAAAGGCAATCCCTCTATGGTTAAGTAAAAAACTTCATCTTCCAAAGATCATAAAGAAAGAACTTGGCTGGAAGGGAAAAGTGCTTTTTATGGAACATCATGAATCACATGCCGCTAGTGCCTTTTTCCCTTCACCTTTTGAAGAGGCAGCCGTTATCTGCTTTGATGGGGTAGGGGAGTGGGCCACTACCACGTGGGGTGTTGGTAAGGGGAACAGGGTAGAGATAAAAGAGCAGATTTCATTTCCACACTCTGTGGGGTTGTTATATTCAGCATTTACCTATTATACGGGTTTTAAGGTAAACTCCGGTGAATACAAGGTTATGGGTCTGGCACCTTACGGGGAGCCAAAGTATGCCGATATGATAATGGATGAAATAATTGACGTGAAAGAAGACGGCAGCTTCAGGATGAATATGGGCTGCTTTAATTATTGTCAAGGTCTGACTATGACTAACAGCAAGTTTAGTAAGCTCTTTGATGGACCACCGAGGAAACAGGAAAAGAACCTTACCCAACGAGAAATGGACATAGCCGCATCTATACAGAAGGTGACAGAGGTAATTATGTTGAGGATTGGGCAGCATGTCCACGAGAAGACTGGGCAGAAGAACCTGTGCATGGCAGGGGGTGTGGCCCTTAATTGTGTTGGTAATGGAATTCTTTTAAGGGAGGGGCCATTTGAAGATATCTGGGTGCAACCATCTGCAGGAGATGCGGGAGCTGCATTAGGGGCGGCATTAGCCGCCTGGCACCACTATCTTGATATGCCCCGTGAGACAAACGGAAAGGAAGATAAACAATCAGGAAGCTATCTTGGGCCGCATTTTAACAATGGGAGCATAAAGGAGTATCTGGATGAGAACAAATATCCTTATAAAGAGTGTAGGGGGGAAGAACTTTATGATGAGGTATCCAGGAGGCTGGAAAATGGTGAGGTTATAGGATGGTTTCAGGGGAGGATGGAATTTGGTCCGAGGGCGCTGGGTGCTCGTTCAATAATAGGCGATGCGAGGAATTCGGAGATGCAGAAGAAGATGAATCTCAAGATAAAATATCGTGAGTCATTCCGTCCGTTTGCCCCTTCGGTTTTGTTGGAGCAGGTGTCTGAGTGGTTTGAGCATGATAAGGAGAGTCCATATATGCTCATGGTTGCTCCCGTGAAGGAGGAGAGAAGGGTTCCCATGACAGATGAACAGAGGAATCTTTTCGGGATAGAGAAACTCAATATACGACGATCTAATATTCCTGCCATTACACATGTAGACTATAGTGCGCGGATTCAGACGGTAGATGGAAAATATAACCAGAAATACTATAGGTTGATAAAGAAGTTTTACGAGAATACAGGATGTCCCGTAATAGTCAATACAAGTTTTAATGTACGTGGGGAGCCAATAGTCTGTACACCGGAAGATGCCTACAGGTGCTTTATGCGCACAGAGATGGATACGCTGGTTTTAGGAGATTATGTTCTATTGAAAAAGGAACAGCCGGAATGGATGGAGAAAAAGGATTGGAGAGATGAATTCGAGCTGGATTAATGGGTTAACGTGATATACAAAAATTATGTTACTTACTAAAAGCAATAGCAATAACCATAGATGCCTATTCTATCTAATCATGTTTCTTGTCCCGGTAATTAGTATATTTTCAGTTTATCTCGCATACACGACGTATAGAACAAAGTCAGTGTATAACTATGTTAAATCTAATCAGCGTGGATGGAGTGGACAGGTACATAGAGCAGATAAAGAACTTGGCTTTGTGCCCATCCCCAATTCGAGTGGATCCGAAACGATGCCTATTGGCCCCGACATTTTGATGCGATACGACAAAGATGGTTTTAGGGTTCCGATTGAAGTTGGGAAAGATACGAAGAAGAATCATCCTGTTGTACTCACGCTGGGATGTTCTTTTACATATGGTGCTGCTACTTACGCGAAGGTTACATTTCCGTACTTGGTTGGCAAATATCTGGGTGGGTATACGAAGAACGCAGGCGGTTGTAGCTATGGACTTTCGCAAATGGTTATTCTCGCAAAACGGTTGATTCCTCGTCACCAACCAGATTATGTAATCGTTCAGTATTCAACATGGCTTGCCCATAGAGCAGTTAGTGCCTTTGCACCATCACACTTTGGAAAACTTCCTAATCCATACTATGTCAAAGAAGATAATTTAGTAATAAAACCTCCAGTTTTTCAAACAAAAGTATGCGACCTTCCTATCGGTGAATACCGAAAATCACATGAAGGTGTTGTCGACTTCCTTTCCTTTCTTTGGAATGTTGGTCTGCCTCTTTTTCTTCACGATGATTTTAACATGAGCGTTTATGCTTTCACTGGGGTTCTTGGGTTGCATGAGCAACCGACGACTAATCATCGGGCAGTGATACAACATGCATATGGAGAAATCCATAGCGTTGCAGAACAAAACGGAGCAACGGTAATTATTGTAGTCTTAGGAAGGGATAACCACCCTGTTCCAGTTCAAAAGGACCTTCTACCAAACGATGCAATAGTGGTTGATGCACACAGTGCATTGCTTAAAAGGTTGCCAACTATTGACAAGCAAAGTTATAAAAGGCAGTATATGCATTGGCGTGGTAATCCACCGAGGCTAGTTGATAGTCATCCAAATGAAAAGGCCCATAGGATTATTGCTGAAGAGATTGTCTCTCAGATAGCTGAATTACCTAATAAGGCCAATTGAGTCGGGCGGGGGTGTTCCTTGACAGTACTATGCTTGTTATTCCAAAACCATCAGCTCATTGACTACGTTAAATATTCTTACCATTAATTTACAAACGTAGAAATTGTTTTGAAACACGATTGGTAATTCTGTTTCACATTACTCCCCGCCTAAATTCTCTATTACAGTCTAAAGATACCCCCTAAAACAGGGGATAATCTTTTTGATGTTGAAACAGAACTCTAGTAAAATGGTTCAATAGCCGGAACTATAGAGCTTTTTGATCTTAAGGAAGGCGGCTTTAATCTTTTACGTGTGAAGGATGGAGGAAGGGAGTTATTTGTATGGAATGGAAGGTTATAGGTATTATTGCAGCTATAGGAACCACTTCAGGCTTTATCCCTCAGGTTATACGGGGGATGAGAACCAAAAAACTAGAAGATGTTTCTCCAATGATGTACTCTTTTATGATCTTTGGGTTTACGTTATGGCTCTCCTATGGGATACATCTGAAGGATATCATAATTGTTGGGGCTAACATGGCAGCCCTCTCATTTAGTGTTTTTATCCTCGTTTTGCGTTATAGATATGCAAAGTTGGGGGGCAAAGATCACAACCGTTTAGCTTAGGATTTCTGGATTTGGATTTAACCCTTCCTTTGGAAGGGGCGATAGTAGATCATGTACGTTAAAGATATTTCCCAAAGATAATGTCCAGCTTCTCCTTTACCTCATTTGGGACACTCTCCTTTTGGGTTAAAATTGCATATTCTGCCGCATGAACGCACAAACATTTTCTCTCTTCTACAATATCGGGAAGTGCGCATTTGATAATAGCCTTGGCCGTATCAACGTTTTTACGTAGGTTTTGGATGACCATTTCTACGGTTACGTCCTCCTCCTCTTCATACCAACAGTCATAATCGGTGGAGAGAGCCAGGGTGCTGTAGCATATCTCCGCTTCACGGGCAAGTTTTGCCTCTTGTAGGTTTGTCATACCTATAACACTTACGTCCCATTGGCGGTATGTCCGTGACTCCGCTCTTGTTGAAAATTGGGGCCCCTCCATACAGAGATAAATTCCCCCTTTGTGTGCGGTTGCACCCGCTTTTTTTGCTGATTCGTACAGGGTATTAGCAAGGCAGGGACAAACGGGGTCAGCAACACTGACATGTCCAACAATACCATTTCCAAAAAAGGTGTCAATTCTCCCCCTCGTTCTGTCTATAAACTGGTCAGGGATTACAATATCAAGTGGTTTAATCTCCTCTTTCATGCTTCCAACAGCACTAACGGCGATTATTTGTTCTACTCCAAGTTTTTTCATGCCGAAGATGTTTGCACGAAAGTTTAGCTCTCCTGGCAGTATACTATGTGTGCTTCCATGACGCGGCAGAAATGCGACTCTCTTTCCTTCAAGAATTCCAACGGTGAACTGATCCGATGCGTTACCAAAAGGGGTATCGACGGTAATTTTCTCGACATCTGTGAGCCCCTCAATATTATATAAACCACTTCCTCCTATTATGCCAATTTTTGCATAAGACATTGTAATACCCTTTTATAAGTGAAGATAATTAAAGGAGATCATTCTAACGATGGTTTAGGAACCGTCAAGAATAAAATTTCCCCGTGGTTGAACCGAAACTACCCATCTACTGCGTTGCTGTAAAAATTCCGTAATCCTCACGTACTTGAGTACGCTCCGGTTCCGGAATTTTTACGCGCCTTGTACCTGGTTAGTTTTCGTTCTACCAATGGGCTTCCGATCAAGTATTATATAAGATGAAAATTAAATTGGAAAACCGGTGGGAAAAGCAGGTGTGGAATCAACAGTTAATTGTGTGAAGCAGACTCTTTAGCTAGCCATCCACCACATAATTGTTGACAATAAATAGTAATAATAGATAGAATCGCTAAGTAGGTATCCGTAAAGGTATTACAATATTCTAAGAAAAAGAGATGAAACTATTTATCGGTATTAGAGCCAAGCTGATTGGGTGTTTTCTTTTGGTGACGATGATTCCGCTTCTGGCAGTCAGCATCATATCGTATTACAATGGAAAGAAGGCGGTTGAACAGAGATTAATTGAGCAGCTTACCTCCATAGCCGATTTGAAAAAGTCTGAATTGCGGGGTTGGTTGCGGGAAAGAGTGTTAGATACAAAAGTGATTTCCAGAAACAAGTTTTTGGAAGCTGCGTTTACGAGTTTGTTTTATATGAGAAGAGCTAAGGATTCTGTTGATAGTATGTTACAGTCAGATGTTGGGAGAGAATATTATATTATGCTATTAATGTACATTAATAAGTTAAAGAGTACTTATGGGATTTTTAATGAAATATATTTAATGGATATTGAAAGTGGTGAGATATTAGTATCTACAAATGAGGATAATGTAGGAAAGAAGGTACACGACCTAATGTTTTTCAAAGACGCATTAAAGATGAGGGGGTTGCCTATTAAGGACATTCACTATTCAAACCGTACGAATAAGATATGCATGAGTTTTTTTGGTCCTATTCACCAAACAGAGCCAGTAACCCTATTAGGATCAAATATATTAATTGGGGCATTGATTTTAAGAGCGAATATTGATGAGAGTATAGGACCTATGATCCAGAATTGGCCTGGGATGGGGAAAACGGGAGAGACTCTGCTCGTAAGGCGTGATGGTGATGATGTGGTGTTCCTGAATACTCTCAGGCATCGTAAAAATTCTGCTTTAAAGTTTAAGATACCGGTAAATGCTGAAAATGCCCAATCTGCAATTATGAGTTTGGAAGGTAAAGAAGGGATTATAAAGACAATGGATTATAGAAACATATCCGTATTATCAGCTTATCGTTATCTGCCAATGCTTAAATGGGGACTTGTGGCCAAACAGGATAGCGATGAAGCATTTGCACCGATTAATAATCTCAAAAGAAGGGTTATCATTCTTATTATTATTACTACAGCAGCGGTAATAGTTGCCATCTTTTTAGTGGCCGGCAGTATTACCAATCCTGTTAAAATATTGGTGCATGGTGCAAAGTCAATAGCAAGCGGAGATCTTACTCAGAGAATGGACGTTAATCGGAAAGATGAAATTGGGATGTTGGCAAATGAATTTAACAAGATGACCATAAAGCTTGAAGAATCCTATTCCAGTTTAGAGCAAAAAATAGATGAAAGGACTGCCAAGCTGAAAGAGTCGGAGGAAAAATATCGTGAATCAATTAATTTTGCAAACGATGCAATCTTTACATTGGACATAAACACAGTAGAAATAATAGACTCTAATAAAAAAGCAGAAACCATATCAGGTTACTCAAAGACAGAACTGTGTAAACTTAATGTGTGGGATATGTATCCTGTTCAGGATAAACCCAGATTAGAGGAGTTGTGGGGACAGGTGAAAGAAGAAGGTTCTGGCATACTTTACGATGTTAATCACAAGAAGAGGGATGGAAGCGTAACACCGACAAGCATAAGTGCAAGTGTAATAGAATACGGCAATAAAAAATTTATACAGCTTATATGTAGTGATATTTCTGAACGAAAGAGATTGGAACAGCAAGTTGTGCGTACGGAACGCCTTGCTGCTATTGGAGAATTAGCTGCTGAGGTTGCTCATGAAATTAATAATCCATTGGGAGGACTTCAGAATTTTACCAAAATGATTGAGCGAGAGCCCGGTAATATTCAACAAACTCAGGAATTTGCTGAATTAATAGAAGAGGGTCTTAAGAGAATAGAGGTAATCGTTAAACGTCTCACCACTTTTTCTAAACCACACATTTTAACAATGTCATTCCAGGATCTAAATAAAATAATAGAATCGTCTCTTATTTTCATGGTACATAGGTTGGAAAACGAAAAGATATCCCTACAAAAAGAGCTGGGATCAAGGTTGCCTCGAGTTTATGTTGACCGAGACAACATCTCACAGGTGGTTATCAATCTATTGTCAAATGCCCTTGACAGTATGCCTAATGGTGGTAAATTATTAATTGAATCTAGACTTTGCAAGGATCATGATTCGTGTATACAGTTTTCTATATCTGATACAGGATTTGGAATCAATAAAGAAATAGGGGATAAAATATTCGATCCTTTCTATACAACAAAAGAGAAAGGAAAGGGTCTTGGTATAGGGCTTGCTATAAGTAAAAGGATTATAGAAGATCATGGTGGAGAAATCAGGGTGGAAGGGTTATCAGGTGCAGAGACAACCTTTACTGTCTGTCTCCCCTTAAGGAATAAAAAGGATGTTGTATGAGAGGTAAAGTTCTGATAGTCGATGATGAAAAACTCATGAGAGTGTCGTTGGAGGCGCAACTCAAGAAAGAAGGATTCTTTGTGAAATCAAGTAAAACCGCGGGTGATGCGCTTAAATATGTGAGAAGTGAAGAGTTTGATATCGTTGTGTCTGATCTGAGATTACCAGGCTTAGATGGAATTGAGTTCTTAAAGGAGATAAAAAATATTTCTCATAAAACTATTGTCATAATAATGACTGCTTTTGGAACAGTAGAAAGCGCTGTAACAGCAATGAGGGAAGGAGCATTTGATTATGTTTGTAAGCCCTTCTCAACAGATGAGCTGACTATTCGATTAGAAAGGGCTCTCAATTATAAACAAGCGACATCAGAGGTAACAAGACTGCGTTATGAGATTCAAGAACTCTATGGACAAGATAATATCATTGGTAAAAGTAAACCAATGATGAGAATCCTAGATACTATTAAAACTATTTCAGATAGAGAAACGACAGTCTTAATACAAGGAGAAAGTGGAACGGGTAAGGAGCTTATCGCTGGAGCTCTCCATTACAACAGTGGGAGAAGAGAAGGGCCGTTTGTAAAGTTAAGTTGTGCCGCACTTAATAAAGAGGTATTGGAAAGCGAGCTCTTTGGTCATGAAAAAGGTGCATTTACCGGTGCAATAAGGACTAAAAGGGGTAAATTTGAGCTTTCTAATGGCGGTTCTATGTTTCTTGACGATGTAGACGACATTCCTTTAGAGATGCAGGTAAAATTACTGAGGGTGCTCCAGGAGAGAGAGTATGAGAGGGTAGGTGGTGAGGAGACAATATCGGTCAATGTTCGCTTGATATGTGCAACAAAGGTAGATCTTGCAAATCTCGTTAAGCTGGGAAAATTCAGGGAAGACCTTTACTATCGAATGAATGTCGTAGCGTTACACTTACCAGCTTTGAGAGAGAAAATTGAAGATATACCTCTATTGGTAAATTTCTTTATCAGAAAATATAGTGAACGTTTACAGATTGCGAGACCCGATATCTCTCAAGATGCACTGGATTTATTGATGAACTATGCCTGGCCTGGTAATGTCAGAGAACTAGAAAATGTGGTGGAACATGCCTTAGTTTTCACTACAGAGAACAAAATTACGGTGCAGAGCTTACCTGAAAACTTGAAAAAGTTTCAAAGAGTATCGGGCAAGATTCACCTCGATTTGGAAGAGAAGGAGAAGATTGATTTTCAAGATGAAGTTGCAGAATTTGAAAAAAACTTAATTAAATGGGCATTTAAAAAAACTAACGGTAACCAGGTTCATATGGCAGAGATACTTGGAGTACCCAGGACGACACTCCGAAATAAGATGGTAAAGTTGAACCTCTCGTAGTGACCACCTTTTTCACGCTTTGACCAAAAATGGTCAAATATCATATCTCTCTATAGTAAAAAAGCTTACATAGTATTTTTCCTGAAATTTCTCTCAATGGTTTTCTGTTTCGGTCATTTGCTCTCCTTTTTTATCGCCTTCAAATATTTGTGTAAGACAATTGATATACATGTAAGTCTCTGTGATGATTGAGAATAGTAGTATAATTAAAAATTAGCATTCGTATGGCATGTCTGTTGCGTTTTTAAATAGTGAACACCATCAAGGGTGAAAACCATGGCGATGGGTTTGTATAAAGACGTGCACATCAATAGTAGCTGGATAAGGCTCTATAAAGAAACCAAGTTTTTTCAAATTTTTTAGGAGGGAACATATCATGAGTAAGAAAATCACATTTTTTGGATTGATCCTAGGTTTAGGTCTCATAGGCAGTTTAGGATTATTAAATCAAGTAGATGCAGGTGAGGCTCAGGTTATAGCAACAATACAGACAGGTCCAGAGTGGGCACCACTCGAAAGAGGAGAGCCGTTGACTGTTCCTGAGGTACATTACAGGGTGAAACACTCACCTTACAAGAGTGAGTTGGTGAGGTATGGTCAATTTCAATTTAACGAAAATTCATGGACACTTCAGGGTGAGTACTCATGTGCAAGTTGTCACTATGAGAGAGGTCAGACAACCGGTTTGATCTGGGACCTTGGTGATGAAGGTTGGGGTAGCTGGAAGAACACGAAGTACATCCGTGGTGGTAGATATCTTCCACCTTTCAGACACGAAGGATTTACTGGTCATCCAGATGAGATCGTAGGTGCTACATCATCAATCGACAGGGTGTGTGGTCGTGACCCTGGGTTTGTATTCAGAAGTGAGAACTTCTCACCAGAGAGGTTAGAAGCATTGATTGCTTATATCCGATCATTAGAGTTCACCGGTAGTCCCTTTAGGAATGAAGATGGTTCTATGACTGAGGCTCAAAAGAGAGGTTGGAAGGTTTTCAGTGATCCGCAGGTAGGTTGCATTGAGTGTCATCCAGGTGATCCAAACAATCCACGAGCACTCTTTAGCGATGCTCAGACCCACGATGTTGGGACGGGAAGGATTGGAAAGGATGGATTCAGGACTACACCAGGTGCTGTATTCAATACCACTGCTTTAGAGGCTGGTGTTGAGCCATATGGTGAGGAGTATGATGTGCCAATTATCGGATTGGATTTGGTGAAGGAGTTTGATACCCCTACTTTGAGGGATATCTACGCATCTGGAACCTATTTCCATGATGGTAGTGCCGAGACTCTGATGAACACGATTGATAACACCTGCACAACAAAAGATATGCATGGTGTTACATCACATTTGAGTAATCAGCAGTTACAGGACCTTGTTGAGTTTATGAAGGCCCTTTAAGGTAATTTTTGAGAACGAGAGGCCGTTCTCAATCGATTAAATGAACGCATTTAGTAATTTGTGAAAACTTAGTTTGGTGTGTGTAGCATCTTTACACACGAGTTATAGGAACCACCGTGTGAATTATCGAGCGGTGGTTCCTTTTTTTTGTTTACTGTCGTGTGTACATAATTAAGAGAAAATTAATCAATAAGAAATTTAGATGTGAAAATTTAATCTTGATTGCCAGCGGAACTCACTTTATAATTTTAAGGGAAATATTATTCATAATATTATATACCATCCATTAGTCTCATACGATTGCATCAGGGAGTTTCTTGAGTAAAAATTGATTACCTGAGACTATTAATAGCGTCATGATGGAAGCTATAGGAGAATCCAAAATTGATAAATGGTGTCCAAACGCAGGATTTTGAAGATATACGATACGTAAATGAGAAATTTCTGAAGGTTAAGGAGGAGGTTGGCAAGGTCATAGTTGGTCAGGAAGAGATGGTTGATGCAATTGTTATCGCCATTTACTCTGATGGTCACATTCTTTTAGAGGGATTTCCCGGTTTAGGAAAGACGATAACGGTGAAAACGTTATCAAGGGTGATCGATGCAAAATTCCAGCGGGTTCAATTTACGCCCGATCTGATACCGAGTGATATTACGGGCTTTGAATTGTGTGATCCTGAGACACGGAAAAGTACCGTTCAAAAAGGTCCCATTTTTACCAATTTGCTCCTTGCTGACGAGATTAACCGGGCACCTGCTAAAGTCCAAAGCGCTCTTTTAGAGAGCATGCAGGAGAAGCAGGTAACCATCGGAAGAGATACCTTTGAACTGGAGAAATTGTTTATCGTCCTTGCAACGCAAAATCCAATTGAAATTTCTGGAACTTACCTCTTACCCGAGGCGGAAATTGATAGATTTATGTTTAAGATCAAGATTGATTACCCATCTCTTCATGAGGAGAAGGAGATTACCGAGAGACAGGTGAAAGATGAAGATGTTACACTTGATGCTGTATTGAATCCAGATGAGATAATTTCATTAAGACACTTCATCGCAAAAAAGATTCCCTTACATCGTGAATCACCTATCTTAAAGTACACAACTCGGATTGTAAGAGAGACAAGACCCAATTCGGGGGACAACGGTTTCGATAATGGTAGGTTTCCTGCGAATGACTTGGATGTAAACAACTTGGTAATGTACGGGGCGTCGCCTCGAGCTTCGATTTATCTTGCGAAAGCGGCCCGTGTCTGTGCATTTTTAACAGGGAGTGATATTATACTGCCAGAGCATATTCACAAAATGGCTTATCCTGTTTTAAGGCACAGGATAATCTTGACGCACGAGGCTGAGTCACAGGGGATAGATCCGGACGATCTGATTGAGCATGTTCTGAACAGGGTACCCATCCTAGAACCAGAGTAAATATGAGAAGTCGAATTCGATTCCACATGCAAAAATTGGTTTCAAACCTTTTTGAAGGGCTCTTTTTTAGTTATTTAAAGACAACCCGAGGTGTGGAACTTGACGAATTGCGACAGTATCAACCAGGTGACGAGTTCCGGTCCATAGATTGGAAGGCGACAACAAGGACAGGAATTTTACATGTCAGGTTGAAGTTGGTGGATAGGAGGACCTGCATCTTTTTCTTGATCGATAGGAGCGGATCAAAAAGATTTGGTTCTTCACGATTTACCAAGGAGGACATTCAAGCCTCTATCTTGTCTCTCCTGGTACAATCGGCCACTGAGGCTGGTAACCAGGTCAGCTTCATAACCTTTACAGACAGGGTTGAAAGGTATATTCCTCCGCAATCGGGCCAAAAAGAGAATTTCAAGGTTGTTGAAAACCTTGTTTTTGATAAAACGTGTGGCGGGAAAACAGACTTAAATTGTGTTTTTGAGTTTTTGAATACGTTGCAAACTACACCTTCACTCGTCTTTGTCCTGTCTGATTTTCTCGCACCCTTCAACTATGTGAGTGCATTAAAATCTTTGGTCGGTAAGCATGACATTGTTCCTCTAATTCTTTCAGATGTTCGGGAGGAGATAATTCCAAAGGTTCGGGGGTTCATGGCGGTGAGGGATATGGAGAGCGATGAGTTGATGTATCTGGATCTGTCTCAGGGGTTCGTACCAAACCAGCAAAATAGAGATCTGTTTCACAAACTTAATATTGAATACCTAACGCTCAGAACCGATCAAGATGAGGAGCAGTGGGTGAGGTTGTTATTAGATTTTTTTGATAAAAAGGTAAGGAGAAGAAGTCGATTAAAAAGGTAATGAGGTTTTCGATCATAGGTGTTTCTCTCTGCTTGCTCATCTTTTGCAGTTGGCATAGTTGGGCACAAGATACCGGTCCTGGGGAACAGAATATTCCTTCAGAGACAAATGTCATTGGATATGGAGAGCAGGCTCAGGAGGGAGAATTTGAAATCAGTGAGCCGGTCGAGTTGTGGACATTCGTCGAAAATTACCGATTTGTATCCGGTAAGATGATACACTTGACGGTACAACTTTTATGGAAATTAGGAATTAACGTAGACACTGAGCAATTTAATGAGGTAGACCTCTCTCCTTTTAAGGTTGAGAAAGTTGAAATTGGGGAGAGGGAAATTTTTAATAACGATAGAGACTACCAACTCATCACATTCGTGCTCTCCTTACCCGAAGATGAAGATGAGGGTGTGTATACAATTCCTTCCTTTACTATTCCTTACAAGGATGAAGCAAATGGTGTAGAAGGAGAGGCAAAAACAAGTCCTGTTGCACTGAAAAAGGTACCCATTATGATAGAGGCGGTAGTGGATAAAGACGTAGTAAATCTTGGGGATCGAGTGCACTACAAATTAACGGTTTATCATGAAAAATATCTTGAGATCTTAAAAGAGAATTTGGCGACATGTAAAATTGATCCGTTTACGCTCCTCGATTGTAAACATGTAGAAGAGGTTGACGGTAGATTGAAGAGGTTGGTTGTTGATTATGAAATCTCGGTATATGATTTAGCCGAAGAAGAGGATATGCTTGAGATTCCCTCATTACCCATTCTCTATTACGAGAAATCCGAAGAGTTTTTGGGGCAGGAAGAGGGTGAAAAACTGTTTGAAACAGAAGAGATAAATGCCCCTGCGATCCCAATTTTGATAAATAGTGTACTGAAAAAGATCGATGTACCACTTGAG
Source organism: Candidatus Scalinduaceae bacterium (assembly GCA_965222815.1). Taxonomy (GTDB): domain Bacteria; phylum Planctomycetota; class Brocadiia; order Brocadiales; family Scalinduaceae; genus SCAELEC01. Next base: position 590,474 of record CBDCUS010000013.1, on the reverse strand, counting down.
AGTATCAAGGGGACCGTAACGTATCCGCAGAGAACGGTAAGTTTAAGGGGACATCTCCCCATTATTTTCGGTGGGATAGTAATCGTTTTTTTAGGTGTATTAGAGACACGGAAATATGTCAGTAGGGTTTCAAGGATTGTGAAAGAGAAGGTGGCTGAATCACCAATGGTTTATGCTGAAAGACTTGAATCCCTTATTGAAGGGTTTCGTTTCGAGGCAGAGGAGAATGAACTGAGGAAATCATTGGTTCAGACCGGGTGTGCTTTGAGAGAGTTTTTGGGCTCTTTAGTGGAAATCCCAAGTGATCAGGCACTTTCATTTACAACTACCAAAATGATCAATGTGCTGAGAGACAAGAAGTTGGCAAATATACTCATTGAATCAGCATTTTACGTACTGAAAACGTTTGATCAGGCGATCTTTGGAGATGTTGATAAGGGAGAGTTGGAAAAAGTTGTTAATGAGATAAAAGATCTTTTAAAAGAAGCGAAAAGGCGTGGTTGTTTTTAGTCTCTAAGCCGACAATTTCTTGGTTTTCATTTTACAACCAGGACGAACAAGAACACAAATGCAATGTATTCCCTTTGGTTCAGGCTCGGCCTGGTTGGGGAGTTATCTCTATTGAATTTTGAACATCCCATTTTCCTGCTAGCTCTCATCCCCTTTGTTTTCCTCCTCTTTTTTAAGAGGGAGAAAAAATATCTTGGATATCCAAGTGTTTATTACGTGAAGGGTGCAACAAGTGTGAAAAAGTTTCTCTTGCACATACCTAGGTACCTCTGTTTTTTTTCCATCTTTTTTGCAACGCTTGCATTTTCTAAGCCCCAGTCTGATTATTACGAAACTGAGACGACATTTCAAGGACGGGAAATAATACTTTCAATTGATACTTCGTTTAGCATGACAGGGGAAGCAATGGAGAAAATAAAGGATATTGCAAAGGATTTTATAAGAAAAAGAAGTAATGACATGATAGGGATAACCGTTTATGGAACGGATGCAGCCCTCATCGTCTTACCTACATGGGAGACACCCCTTTTGGAAAAGTCGTTAGATCGGATCAAGCCTCAACTAGTTGGTGTGAGGACTGCTATTGGTGAAGGGATTTTTACCTCTATTCTTGCCCTTATTGAGAGGGAATTGGGGCAAACCTTTGAAATGAACAAAATCAGAAAAAGCATAAACAAGGTACATGGTCTTGGAAAGTATGCGATTAATTTTGTAAAAATGGTTGAGAAGAGGGGTACTATGAGGAATAAGGTAATAGTTTTGTTTACCGATGGTATTTATAATGTTGGTATAAAACCTGTTCGGCCTCTTCGCTTTGCAAAAAGGTTGGGGATCAAGACATACGTAATTTCAGTACCCGCATCCGGTGAAACCGGTGTTGAATATGAGCAGTCGGTAGAGAGGATAGCATCTTTGAGAAAGGGTGTAGAATCGACCGGGGGGAAATATTTTGAGGCCGAGAATTATGAAGAGGTGGAACAGTTTTATGAAGAGATAAATAAGATTGAGAGGAACAGGATTGTCGCTGAAAAGGTGTTGAAGAGAAGGGATCTCTTCTTTTTTCCTACAGTGGTGAGTATCTGTTTTCTTTTCGGGATGATCCTGTTTGAAAATGTCTGGTTGAAGTTTCCCTGAAATAAAGAAGAGAGTTGGCGAGATGGGTATAGTGCAAACTGTGTTCTGGTGTCCGTTAAAAACAGTATGGCGATTTGTCACTTCGTGGAGGAGAGAATATTAGGAGAAAAGAGATGAGTAGAACGGTGGTGTTAAAGGTATTACTCCTTATCTTGGCAATTGTTTTCATTGCGTATGGTAGGGGTTTCTGGAATCAAAGCAGACTCGTTAAGAGTGCGGATAGAGATATCTCTATGGGAAGATATACGAGTGCAATGGATAGCCTTGAAAGAGCAAGGAGTTCAACATTTTATCGGTTCTCAAAACTGCTTGGATTTGAAGACCCCTACATAGCCTATAATAAGGGAGTAGTCTTGATGCTGATAGGAGATGAGAAAGGGGCCAAGAGTGAGTTCAAAAAAGCAGCACAATCTGACAAGGTGGTAATAAAGGAGAGGGCGATATACAATAAGGCCAATTTGATCGCTACAGAAATGGACTTTATCAGTGCCGCAGATGAGTATACAAAGGCCTTAAAGATAGATCCTGATGATTTTAAGGCAAAGAAGAATCTTGAGCGGATGCGTTTGGGCCAGAAACAGCTCTCCACTCTATTCAGTCCTGTCAAACAGGAGAGGGAAGAGAGGGTGAAGTCTCTCAAGCTGATCCCGTGGGGGAATAAATATAGGTACAGTGGGAATCAGAAGATTCGGTGGTAACTTAGTGGTTGAACCAACTACCCATCTACGGCGTTGCTGCAAAAATTCCGTAATCCTCACGTACTTGAGTACGTTCCGGTTCCTGAGTTTATACGCGCCTTGTACCTAGGAAGTTGGTTTAACCACTGGGTTGTATTGCTTTTTCATCATATTCAAAGAATTTATAGCTACTTTGATACAGCATATCCCGGAAAAGTCGTTTCAAATGGTCTGTTATTATGGTTGGTATTCAAACAAGTCACGAGGATTACGCATTAAGCAGGGTATGACAAGGCTGAGAGGACCAGCAGGTTGAAGAATGCGGAAATATACAAATTATAGATGTCTCAGACTATCGGCCATCACGCATTCCATCTAAAAAAAATGGCGAGGGTATATCAAGAAAATTTACGAAGTTGATCCGCTTTGTTGTCCGAAATGCGGTGGAAATATGAAGATTATTTGCTTCATTAATGAATATTTGGTAATTAGACAAATCCTTGAACACCTTGGTCTATCGGCATAAACCTTCCTGAGACCCACCAACCCCGAATTCTTCTCCCGAAAATAATGAGCTAGTTTACGAACCATTTTATGACGATTTGCCTATCCTTGACACTTGTTTGTCAAGGATAGGCAATGAAGATCCTTGCATTATAGCAAATTGAACATTGTGAAAATTTGCTAATGTGGGGATTCAGGAGAGGTATGTACACTTTTTGCCAAATCACTACGACAATACCGTTTTTTTATTTTAATTTCCAAATCTTCCATTTATCCTCCACTTTTTTTAAAGCAGAGCAATTCAGGGTATAGTTTCCAAAAAACAATTGAATTTTGGAAATAATTTTACTACCCTTAAAAAATATCTAATAAGCAAATTCCTATCATCTCAACTAAGGAAGAGGAGGAACCCTATGGTAATGTCCCCTGTGAGTTGGTCAAAGGAAATTGAAACAGAAATATTGTGGCAGGATTATCAACACAAAGAATTGGTATCACAAATTCATATCCTTTACAATGCGATTATGAACAAAAAAGATATTAATCAGGTTCAAGAGATATTTCAATTTCTCGATGTATACGTAAAAGATCATTTTGGAATCGAAGAACAGTATATGGATGTTTACGATTATCCCGAAAAAGACAACCATCTTGCTGAGCACATGAGCTTTATAAAAAATTACCAATCTATGAAGGAGATGTACAATAAAACTAGAACTTCGGTTTCCACGCTCTGCTTTGATCTAAACGAGTGGATCATCAACCATATAAAAAATGCTGATAAAAAGCTTGGGGACTATTTATCCAGCAGGGTCACATCTCTTTGAAACAGCGTTATTTTTGTAGATAGACAGTAAAGAGGAAATGGCAATACCAGCTTCCCTCTGTACATACATTTTAGGCGATCTTGGTTTCTTTGGTAAATTTGCACCTTTCGGTATTTTAAGAAGTCTGGAGAAGTGATTCCGTTGTATTTAAGCAACGTTTTATCTGTAATACGATCAGAGCTTGGGAATAGCCACCTTGCTTGTGTTAAACTTCTCTATGATATCTCCGTCGTGGAATTCAGGTTCCATACTATCTTTACTTACCTTGAGTGCAAATGTCCTCTTTGTTTCAGTTTGAGCGTATTCTTCATATTCACTTCCAGAGAAGTATCACATATCTCCTGCCAATTACCAGCCTGAGTCCATGAAATTACAAGTACACTTTTAACCTCGTCTATATGCCGGTTCAATATTAGCAGGCAAATAACCAATCTCTCTCAGGAAATCTTCCATATCAACCGTGTATTCCTTGAGAAATCTCGTAACCATAGTGAAAGGCTTCTATTCAGGTTGAGAAAAGTTATACTTTTGTAGAGGTAGTGCATGAGTCGGTTTTTAGAGATGTATACTCCAGTCCTTCAAAGTGGCAAGAGCTTTCGATTGGTAATTTTTTTTAGTAAAGGCTGGGATAGGCCTTGGGTAAGCCCTCCTGCGGGCGATGGTGGGGCACCTAGGCAGGGGTGGTTGAATGTTTATGAAGGTGTATTTTATCGTCTAAGTTTAGGTATTGGTGGCTGGAAGCACGATGATAATACTGATAGTTACACCGGAAATTTAGTTAGCTTTACACCGATTAACCAGCGTTTTAAATCCAGAGAGAGATTCCGGTGCCTTCTAATAGTGACGATACTAATTTTGGTGATTTTCGTATTCAGGAGCGTTTCTTATTAACGGAATCGCGAAATTTTACTCAGACTTTTAATCTCTCTTTTCGTACGCCAACAGGTAGTGAAGAAACTGGTGATGGTGTGGATACAATCATACCTCAATATCAATTCTGGGCTAACTGGATGTATAGGAAATTAAATAATTTCTAACGAGTAGTTAAATTTCCTCATTTTGGAAGAGAATGATACGAGCAAGAATAGTTTCATCATCAGGCATAGAAACCTTAGGTTTAATTTGCTTGTGGAAGGGCTTGGTGGTTCGAGGGGGCACAGGATTTACTATTCTGTACACAGGAGAAATAAGAGAAACAGAAGCGCGGTCTACGTTTGATGCGAACTTGTCCGTTGGCTATTATATGACTCCTCATGATATGACGCCGTTTGGTGATATCGTCTGGTATGTGGCGACTAATATAAACCAGCCGATAGATGATCGAGCTTCCAATGATAACACTACTATTTCATTTTCCCCGGGTTTTCGTATACATCTTGGTAAAGACTGGTATATGCTGGGTACGGTCGAGATTCCGGTAACAAACCCTGAGCCTTTTGATTATCAGGTGCTTTTTTCTTTTATGAAGGTTTATTAACAATAAGAATGAATGCTTTATAATACAAGCGGGTAATTGAAAAAAGTAGTACCCGCAAGCTGCGTTATTACAGCCAAGTTAAAAGAACACGAAATAATCCAAACCGGATCCCAACGAATCCGCAATCATATATGGCATATTAGCCCGTGTCACCCACTCGACCTAAACGAGATTGAATACACCATTCCAGGTAAGGATCTTCTGCAACCTTTAGGAGATATTCTTCCTTTGATAGAAACTTGTCTGCTCCTGGTTTGTTGAGTATCGCTTCGAATTTTGCTCCATTTTTTCTTCAAATGATTCAGATGCCAGTGCCTCCACACCAAAATTTGTAGAGTTTGCCTCGTAGGGTTAGTGTGCTGATTACATGTTCAACCCCTTGGCCCGGGAAGCCGAAGTTTTCCTCAATATCCCACCAGCCATGGCACGAAAATATCAGCAAAAGACAAGAGAAATCAACTAAAATATACTTTCGTGATACGGGATTACTTCACAGTTTGCTTGATCTGAGGGATTTTCATGCTGTTACAGGGCACCCACTAGTTGGGGCATCTTTGGAAGGTTTTGCAATGGAACAAATAGTGAGGGCATTAAGGCTGTCATCGGTGTTTTACTGGGCAACAGATGACGGAGCAGAATTTGACATCTTTTCTATGGTTAATGGAACGAGATACGGAATTGAGTTTAAATTAAGTGAAGCTCCGGACAAGACAAAATCTATGGCCATTGCTACGGAATCGTTAAAGATCGACAGGTTACTCATAGTCTATCCCGGAGAAAAAAGTTGTCCCGTAAGCAAAAAGGTCACCGTCTGTCCGATATCCAAGGCGATTAAGTTTTTGTTGGGATTAACAAAATGGACAGAGTAATATTTGGTAATATGGTTAACAAAAGTATTGATAAATTCCTCATCAATACTATATAATCTCGCTGATAATAGTAATGCTGACACTATCACGCTCAGGAAAAGTTGTATTTTAAATAAAAGATGCTTTTTTTTTCATACGATCAGTATAAAACCTATATATGTGTTGCCGCAATAGCGGTTTTCCTCATCTATCTTTATTCCTCAATAAGGAAAAGAAGTTGGTTAAAGGGCTTTGGTCGGTTAGGCATGTTGGGGAAGTTTAGTAAGATTCCCCTTATTGTTCGTAACCTGGGAAAAGGGGGAGCAGTAAGTTGTGCCTTGTGTTGTCTTGGTTTGGTACTTTTGAGTCCGAAGTGGCAAACAACAGAGGAGTATTATGAAACAGAAGGGCTGGAACTTGTATTTGTCATTGATGTATCATTGAGTATGCTAGCGGAAGATGTGAAGCCGAATAGACTGCAGAGAGCAAAGATTGAGATTGAAAACTTGCTAAAGGAGTTGGAAAACGATTATGTTGGATTGGTGGTATTTGCTGGACGCGCGTTTTCCATGCTTCCCTATTTGACTACAGACTATGAGAAGATTTTTCTGAGAATATTGCATATGGTCAATGAGAATTATGCACGCTTTATACCCTTTGGTACAAACGTCGGCAATGCTCTCTTGGTTGCGATATCCTCCTTTAGTAAGGTAGAAGAGAGGGAAAAGATACTGATCTTTCTTACGGATGGGGAAGAACGATTGGCCGTTCGAAGTCAGGTAGATGAAGCGGTGAAAATGTTGATGGAGAGGAAGGATATTTCGGTTTACCTTATTGGTGTGGGAGATCCTTACGAATTTTCAACAATTCCAAAAAAGGATAAATACGGTCGTACGACAGGTAATGAGCTAGATATGGAGGGTGAGGTTATTCAAACAAGGCCAGATCCCACCTTGTTAAAGGAGATTGCAAAATTAACCGGTGGCAAATATATCCACGATGCAACCGGGGAAGAACTGAAAGAGATTTTTCTGGGAGTTGTAGAGAGACATAAGAAGATAGTGGGTGTTAAGAAGAGGAATGTGGTGAAAGATGTTTCCCAGCATTTTCTGGGGGGAGCTTTGCTCTTTTTGGTACTGTTTCTCTTGCTCTGAAAATTTTTGAGAGGAGGTCAATGTGGAAAAGGTATACATGGTGAAAGATAGTTATGAAAAACTGAAAAATGAATTGGACTATTTAAAGACAGAAAAAAGGATAGAGGTTCAGGAGGCTATAGGAAAAGCGCGGGCACATGGAGATCTTCGTGAAAATGCGGAATATGATGCCGCACGGGAAGCTCAAGGATTACTTGAGGCAAAGATTCGCAAGCTTGAGGATGAGCTTGCAAGGGCGGAGATTGTAGATTCTTCTAAAATCCCCAAAGATACAATCTGTTTTGGGGCTAAGGTAGAGCTCGAAGATTTGGAGACGGGTGACATAGAAAACTATCAACTGGTTGGGGCGGGTGATGATGATCCAATGAATGGGAAAATATTGGTGAGCTCTCCTGTTGCGAAAGCATTACTAGGAGGAAAAATAGATGAAGTTTTAGAAGTTGATGTCCCTATGGGGAAGTTACGTTATAAGGTATTAAAGATTGAATATTGAATTTTGGGTGTACCATAATTGGAGTTGACGGCATGGTTAAGAAAATGGAAAGAGAGATAAAATCAAAAAAGTTGTTGATAGACGGTAAATGGGTTGATTCTGTGTCTGGGAAGTTATTCAGGACCATAAATCCAGCAACTGAAGAGGAGATTACAACGGTAGCTGAGGGAGATAAGGAGGACATAGACCTTGCCGTGGCTGCAGCTCGAAAAGCGTTTGAGAAAGGGCCTTGGAGAAAGATTGATGCACGGGATAGGGGTTTGATATTATTAAAGATCATGGAATTGGTTGAGAAAAACAGAGATGAACTTGCCTGGCTAGATACATTGGATAATGGGAAACCGATCAGTGAAACAAGAAACGTAGACCTTCCGCTAGTAATTGACTGTCTTCTCTATTATGCAGGTTGGGCAGATAAGATACATGGTGAAACTATTCCCGTAAGAGGAGAATATTTTAATTATACTATCAGAGAACCTGTAGGGGTTGTTGGGCAAATAATACCATGGAACTTCCCGTTGTTAATGGCGGTATGGAAGATTGCTCCAGCAATAGCCTGTGGAAATACGATTGTCCTGAAACCTGCTGAACAGACGCCATTATCGGCATTAAAGCTTGGTGAGATTTGCCAGGAAGCAGGTTTACCAGATGGAGTACTGAATATTGTCCCCGGATATGGCTCAACAGCGGGGGCAGCACTTGCCTCGCATATGGATGTTGACAAGGTTGCCTTTACGGGAGAACACACAACTGGTCGTCTTGTAATGCGAGCAGCAGCTGGTAATTTAAAACGAATATCGTTAGAGCTTGGGGGAAAATCTCCTAATATCGTATTTGCAGACTCTGACCTTGATAGTGCTGTGAATGGTGCTATGACGGGTATCTTTTTTAATCAGGGTGAGGTGTGTTGTGCTGGATCTCGTCTGTTCCTTGAGAAAAAGATTCATGAAGAATTCTTAGAAAAGTTGTCAGATAAAGCTAATCGTTTATCTGTTGGAGATCCCGAAGACCCTAATACTCAAATGGGTGCACAAGTATCAAAAGAACAATTTGAGAAGATTCTAAACTATATTGACTCTGGTAAAAAAGAGGGTGCGAAGATTGTAACTGGTGGTGAAAGGTGCGGTGATAAAGGGTATTTTGTGAAACCTACCATCTTTGATGAGGTAAATAATTCCATGAAGATTGCAAAGGAGGAGATATTTGGTCCGGTAGTTTCTACTATCACCTTTGAGAATTTGGATGAGATGGTACATCAGAGCAATACCTCTCCTTTTGGTTTGGCGGCAGCGGTGTGGACTCGTGATATCAGCAAGGCCCATAAACTTGCCAGAGAGTTAAAAGCAGGTACAATATGGACAAATACGTATAATATGTTTGATGCCGCTTCACCATTTGGTGGATATAAACAGAGTGGTTTTGGGAGAGAATTGGGGATGCATTCACTGGAGTTGTATACCCAGGTGAAGAGTGTTTGGATAAATCTTGGTGGATAAAAGAATTTAGTATTTGTTCACGTGGGGAGAGAAATGCAGGTGATAAATAAGAGGAAGTTGCTACCTGATGTGACCATTAGTTTGACAAAAAAGGAGGCGGCGAAACTTGCAAAAGTTTTAAAAGAGAGTAATGTAAGTATTCTCTTTGGCCTTGATCTTTTAACGGAACTCGATTTTATTGAGCTTACGGATCTCATTATAGGTGGTGGATAGTGATAGGGTGAGGGAGAAATAACTTGGTACTCTCGCCCGTGTCCATGTGGAGATTAATAGTTGACTGCCCATAGCACATTGTAAAGACCTAAGCTGTGTGTGATAAAATAGTTAACTATTGTTCCGAATCCAAAGTTGCTTGTCCGCATGAGAAAAGAGGTAGCTATGCCGAGAAAAATTTGTATATCGGTCATCGGTAGCGGTAATCAAGAGGAAGATTTGAATTCAGAGGTGTTAACAACTGCCCACGAGGTGGGGAGAGAGGTTGCAGTACGAGGTGCGGTATTGGTATGTGGCGGGTTGGGTGGTGTGATGTTAGCAGCGGCAAAAGGTGCCAAAGAAGAGGGTGGTATTACGGTTGGTCTGGTACCAGGAGAGAATCCTGCTAGTGCAAACCCCTATATAGATGTCTCTTTGCCAACTGGGATGGGACATGCGAGAAATGTATTAGTTGCCTATTCCGGAGATGCCGTAATAGCCATAAGTGGAAGTCTGGGTACGCTTTCTGAAATTAGTTTTGCACTCATAAAAGAGAAACCCATAATTGGCATAGGTACCTGGGATTTAAAAAAATTGATACAAAAACGATATGCCAACAAGGCCTCTTTCGGGCAACAACATCAAGGGGGGAGTGAGGAGTATGGCAAGGGTGTGGTAGAGTGTTCAAATGCTAAAGAGGCGGTCGACAAAGCGTTTATGCTGATTCGTGACAGGTCTCTCTTGCTGAATCCTGACTTGTAGGCATGGTTTGTCTCTGGTAAAGCGTAAATAATTACATACGCTTTAATTTTAAACTATCGAAAAAGTGCTGAATTATCCATTCTCTAGCACGGTAAAAACATTTCTTCCATGTGGTGAAAAATTTACATTCTAGACTTGACAGGATAAGTGTAGATGCTAAAATGTTGCCATTGATACATACATGAATCAACTTGTTTGGGCCTCTAAGCATTATCACATGCAACACCTTCATAACTTTTACCGGATCTCATAAACAGGTAAGGATTTCTAATTCGTTTGGTGAGAAAATGGACCTCATAGAAAAAGTAGAAAATCTCATATCGTTGATGAACGAAAACAATCTTGCTGAAATTGAGATAGAGGAAGACGCTACAAAGATTCGTCTCAAAAAAAGTGACGCAAACTCCACGTCACCTACTGTTCATGTACCTACTGCTCTTCAGGCCCCTCTGCAAGAGGGATCTGCAAAATACCTTCCTTCCAAAAAAAGCGAAAACTTTTCTGAAATTGTTGCTCCAATGGTTGGTACATTTTATAGTAGCGCTCCATCAGCTGAACCGTATGTGGGTATTGGAGATGTTGTGGATGAAGAAACGGTTGTTTGTATTATTGAAGCGATGAAGATTATGAATGAGGTAAAGGCTGAAACCAAGGGGAAAGTTGTCGAGATTCTGGTTGAAAATGGAGAAGCTGTTGAGTACGGGCAAGCACTTTTTGCTATTGAAGTACAAGGGGGGTAGTGGATTTCTCCTCAGGCTTCGGGTAAGAGTTCATGCATTTGGCGCCGCCTCATTCAGGGCGAGAGACAAATTTCACTATGTCGAAACGGTTTATAGGTTAACGTTGTAATCCTTAAGTAATCGGTTATTTGTTCAGGTTTTCATGTCATTCTGTCAAACAAATCCTGCTCGTAATCATCTCTTGTTGTTTGGTCTCATATTATTAGTATGTTGGCAAGTCTTTTGGGCTTCTTCAGGAACGTGTAAAGAAATAGGAAAGTAAGAGGAGAATGTTTTCACGGATTTTAATTGCAAATAGGGGTGAAATAGCATTGCGTATAATTCGTGCCTGTAAAGAATTGGGCATTGAAACTGTTGCTATATGCTCTAAGGCTGATGAAAATGCGCTCTATTTAAAATATGCGGATGCTCAGGTTTGTGTTGGCCCTGCTGATGCTGCGGAGAGTTATTTGAACATTCCGAGCATTATAAGCGCCGCTGAGATTACCGATATAGAAGCTATTCATCCGGGGTATGGTTTTTTAGCAGAAGATAGCCATTTTGCTGAAGTTTGCGAATCTTCCAATATCGTTTTTGTTGGACCGCCTTCAGGTGTTATGACAAAGATGGGTGACAAAACAATTGCAAAGAAGATAGCAGGTGAGAATAAAATTCCAATTATTCCGGGCAGTGATTCCGCGTTAAAGAATCAGCAACACGCGTTGGAGGTTGCGCATGAGTTAGGTTATCCCGTTTTAATAAAAGCCTCTTTTGGTGGAGGTGGTAGGGGGATGAGGGTCGCCCACAATGATATCAGTTTGGTTAATTCGTTTGCAATTGCTCAACGTGAGGCAGAGGTGGCATTTAAGGATTCTTCGATATATATAGAAAAGTATGTAGAGCATTCGCGTCATATTGAAGTACAGATCGTTGCTGACAAGTATGGAAATGTTGTGCATCTTGGAGAGAGAGACTGTACTATCCAAAGAAGGCATCAAAAGCTTTTGGAGGAGGCCCCATCTCCCAATATTACGAATCAATTACGTGAAGAGATTTGTAAAGCGGCTACAAAACTGGCAAAGGCGGTTAAATATGCGAGTGTAGGAACTGTTGAGTTTCTGGTAGATAGGGACGGAAAGTACTATTTTATTGAAATGAATACACGACTTCAGGTTGAGCACCCGGTAACTGAGATGGTAACGGGTATCGATCTTGTCAAGGAGCAGTTAAAGATTGCCTCTGGTGAGAGGCTTGATTTGAGGCAGAAAAAGGTGAAAAGAGAGGGGGTTTCTATTGAGTGCAGGATTAACGCGGAAGACCCTGATAACGATTTTCGCCCCTCTATTGGCAAGATTTCACTGTGCTGTCCTCCAGGTGGTCTCGGTGTACGTTTGGATTCTCATATCTACTCAGATTATGAAATTCCGCCCTATTACGATTCGCTTTTGGGGAAACTGATCGTCTTTCAAAAAACGAGAGAGGAGGCAATTGCCTGCATGAAGAGGGCGTTGAGTGAATATAGGATTGAGGGGGTAAAGACAACGATACCTCTTCATATGAAGATTATTAGCGATTCACGGTTTTTAAATGGTGATATAGACACGCTTTTTGTTGAAAAACTCTTGAATGAGAAGGAGTGAGATTAGGAGTCTGGGCGTATTTTTTTGGGCCGAAGGGTGGTTAATTTTTTCTTGACATGATATTTTCCTCTTGATAGAATTCCATCGTTTCTGTGGCCTTTTTAACATAGGTTGGACTTGTATGTGTAGTATTGGGTCGCGTGTTGTGTTATGTGCTTGATTTAGTTTGTGGTACTTTTGGCGTGAGTTCTGTTTAATTGTGGTATTTAATATGATATTTCTATTTAGATAAATTAGGGGAAAGGAGTAAGGAGGGTCATGTTGAGTCGGAGTTTAAGAGGGTTTTTGATGATTGTTGCTGTTGTGGTCGTATCGTCAGTCTTTGTATTTCAGGGGTCTCAAAGTTTTGGGGCCGATAAGCAGAAATATAAATATATGAGCAATTCGGGGTGTAAATGTCATCTCTCTAAGGGGTGTTTTGAGGGTGAAGAGTATAAGGCGAGATTACATTCAAAAACATTTAAGAAGAGGTTGGTGACTGATGAGGAGAAGACAAATCCGGAGTGTCTGAGGTGTCACGCTACTGCATATGATATGAAGATTAAGAAGGGTAAATCTAAACTGGGTAAATTCTTGGAGAATGTTACGTGTGAGGCGTGTCACGGTCCTGGTGAAGCCTACATCAAAGTAAAGAAGAATTACAAGAAAAAGGGAAAGGATGCATTTAAAAAGCTGTTAAAGAAAGATCCGATGTTGGCGAGGAAAGAGCAGTTTGATGCCGGGTTGATTGTGGCGGGTATTAATAAATATGATACGATAAAAGAACAGTGTTTAGAGTGTCATTGGGAAGATGCAAATGATAAAAATAAGTGTCCAAAGGTGGGTAATGACGAGAAGACGGGAAAGCCTAAGGTTATGGATTTTAAGAAGTATTTTAAGCTGGACGATCATAGGGACCACGATGCCATAGACGATGTTTTGCCAACGGTGGATAAAAAGAAGTGGGCAGGGTATGTGGAGAAAGATCCGCTGTTTCAGACAAAACCAAGCAATGCGAAGCATTGATGAGTTTAGTTTTGTAGCTTGTTCGTTATTTTAGAATCTGTTAATTGTTAAGGTTTTTTTGGATAGCTGATTAGTTTTGGATCTCGATTGTTGGGTGGTTGGGCGGCATTTATCAGCTGGCTCACCACCCAATAGATTTGGTTGAGGATTTTTGAAACTGGTTGATTGTGATTTTTTTGTGTATTGGACATGCCTGGCAAAAAAGGAAGATTGTTTCGTAGTGGGTTGGAAATTGCTATGATATTTTGGCCATTTGTCGTGTAAAAAGTATGCCCATTTAGGTTAGATAAGTACAACCTTTTTAGCAAAAGGAGGGAATAATAAAGTGGCATCCATTCTTAACACTTGTGGAGCTGTCAATATCAAAACAGCAAGGTTTCTTTTTATTACGGTCCTTGTTGTTCTCTTTTTCGCTGTTTCTTCATACCGCCTTTATGCTCAAGAAAATAGTGAATGTTTGGATTGTCATACGGATCCTTCTAAAGTCGATGTGAAGGTGAGGGTAGACCATGTAACGGGTGAGGTTGAGATTGTGTCGATGCTCGTTGATGAAGAGTTGTTTCACGCTTCTGCTCATGGAGGCGAAGATTTTTATTGTATCGATTGTCATGCCGATCTTGAGGAGTCAGAGGGAGAGCATTATCCAAATTTGCAACCCGTCGATTGTATAACATTTTGTCATGATGATCCGGCTGAAGAATTTCTTGAAAGTAGTCATGTGGCTCTGATGAAAGAGAATGATATTCAGCCTCCGACCTGTAAGTATTGTCACTCCGGCACTAAATCAAAACGTGATACTCCAAGGGCAAACGATCTATCACATAGAAAAGATACGATCGATAAGTGTGGTGGGTGTCATGAGGAGTATTTTTATTCATACCGCAATAATCTACACGGTCAGGTTACGGCCTTGGGGCATGTAGATACAGATATAGCTACCTGTGTCGATTGTCATGGTCAACATAAGATATTGAATTCATCTGATCCCGAGTCGACTTTGGGGTCTGAGAATGTTATAGAGACCTGCGGTACCTGTCATCCAGGCGCGAATGAAACATTTGTGAAACATGTTGCACACCCGAAATACAAGAACTTAGGTTATTATAAGGCGATTTTTGGGGCCGTTAAAGAGGTTCGTCAGGATCGTGAGAAGATCGCAGGTATTGTAAAGAGTCCACAAACGCTTATAACGGTTTTGTTTGTAATGTATGTTGGTATTTTGGTAATGACATTTTCGGGGTTTGGTATGCATTCAGTTCTTACATGGTTGGGTACTATATTGGATGAGCGTAAGGGAAAGGAATCAAAGCATGGCAAGTGATAGTCATTTTTTAAGGTTTAGCTTGTTTCATAGGTTTAGTCATTTTCTTGTTATTATCAGTTTTTTCGGTTTGGTATTAACGGGGATGCCTCTGGTTTTTAAGGATTATGGGTGGGCGCATTGGCTTTATGGCGTTATGGGGGGGTATCCAACAGCGGGTATAATACATAGAGTTTGTGCGTTGATAACGTTTTTTGCTGCCTTTCTTCATTTTGCATTTCTCTCGGTTCAGACCTTGGTCAAAAAGGATAGGGGTATTTTTTGGGGTCCGGATTCTTTGTTGATGCAACCGAAAGACTTGCTAAATATTTTAGGAGATGTTTTGTGGTTTTTCCGATTGGGTAGTCGTCCGAACTACGATAGGTGGATCTATTGGGAAAAAATGGAGTACCTTTCGCTTATGTGGGGTACCTTTGTCATGGCGACTACAGGGTTTGTTCTCTGGTTTCCTGTGCAGGCGACTAGTTTGGTACCGCCAAATCTGGCAAATATCATAGATTTGCCTAGCTTGGCCTTGGTTGCACATAGGTATGAGGCTCTTTTGGCGGCAGGATTTATCTTCACCATCCATTTCTTTCATACCCATTTGCTCCCAGAAAATATGCCGGTTGACGAGGCTATGTTTACAGGGAGAATCTCTGAAGAGCACATGGCGCATGAGAGGGGTGTCTACTATGAGAGGTTAAAGGAGAGTGGAGAGTTAGAGGCCATGAAGGTGAGACCATCGGGCTGTGGAGGTAGTTTAGTTTCAAAAATAATGGGTCTGCCGTTTCTTGTTGTTGGTTTGCTCATGGTTGGTTTTATGCTCGCCTCTTTGATTTGCTCGCTTGTGACGCTTTGTTGTTAGAATAGTATTGGTTGTATTGTCAGTTCATCTGATGGGTAATATTGGGAGCGTGGGTGCAAGATGAAAAGCAGGGTTTTGGTGGCAGATGATGAAGAGCGGATGATCCGGAACATTTCAGTTGTACTTGATGAGGTAGCGGGTACAGAACTTGTTAAAGCACATAGTAAATCTTCGATACTCGATTTTATCGATTGCGAAAGGATTCATCTGGTTATTACCGATCTTAGGGTTCCTAGGATGGGGCGTTTAGAATTTTTAAAGCGAATCAAATCGAAAGATCCAGAGCTACCGGTAATTATTGTTACTGGTGATGATTCTGTTGAAATTGCGGTAGAGGCTATGAAGAGTGGGGCATTTGATTATATATCTAGGCCATTTGAGGGGAACGCTCTTGCCGTAGCAATTAAAAAGGCCATTAAGATCAGGTCTCTCACGATAGAGAATAGGTACCTGCGCAATGAATTAGAATCTCACTATAATTTCGGTAGTATTATCAGTAATTCTCCTAAAATGTTAGAGGTTTTATTGCTGGCAGGCGATGTGTCAAGGACAGATTCTACCGTGTCGATTTTTGGGGAAAGCGGAACTGGTAAGGAGCTTGTGGCGAGGGCGATTCACTTTAATAGTCTTCGAAAGAGTGGGCCGTTGATTACCATAAATTGTGCCGCATTGCCTGAAAATCTTTTAGAAAGCGAGCTGTTTGGTTATGAAAAAGGGGCTTTTACGGGAGCTGAAAAGGGCAAGAAAGGTCGTTTTGAATTGGCTAATGGTGGGACACTTTTTCTCGATGAGATTTCGGAGATGAATCCTGTTATTCAGGCAAAGGTTTTGCGAGTTGTTGAGGAGCGAGAGCTTGTAAGACTTGGGGGTTCTGAAACGATAAAAGTCGATGTCAGGATTATCTGTGCCAGCAACAAAGATCTTAGTGTTCTTGTCAAAAAAGGTGATTTCAGAGAAGATCTCTTTTACCGTATCAATGTTTTTCCTATCCAAATACCACCTCTTCGTGAAAGATCGGAGGATATTTTATCTCTGGTATATACATTCATAGAACGATATTCATTAAATATGGGTAAATGCCCTATGAAAATTTCAAAAAGTGCTGAAAAACTACTTATATCAAATGAGTGGGAAGGTAACATTCGGGAACTAAAGAATTGCATCGAGAGAGCGGTTATATTATGCAAAGGAAATATAATCACTGAAGAGCATCTACCATTGAATTTGGTGAAGCATTGTGCATCAAATGGTGAGAAGGTGAAAGGGGGTGGGGTGATCGATATTGATATACCTCCTGAGGGTATTTGCCTCGAAGAGGTTGAAAAGCAGATAGTTTTAAAGGCTCTCAAAAAAAGTAATAATAACAAAACAAAAGCTGCAAAAATGTTGGGGCTTACCCGTGGGACTTTAAGGTATAGACTCGAAAAGTACTGCAATAATTAATTTATAAATATGTTGACAACCTGGGTGGGCTTTTGATACTTTTAGTTGTCGGCATATAATTGATTGTCCTGGTTTATTTGCGCCATTTTTGTTCTTTTGAACAGGAAAGATCAGTAAAGCAATTTTTCATAAGATGTTCAATTTCTAAGACATACAAATTGATGTAATAGATTTGACTAATGGCATACTATGTGCGAACTTCTTTAAGATGTTTTAATCGATTTGTGTTTTAAATTCGAAACGTTTTTCATTATGAAGGGGGGTGAAGAAGTGTTTACTTTAAAAGAAAAATTATGCCGCATTATCTTTACAATGTGTGCTGTTTTGTTTTTGGTATCTTTGACGATTGGGCAATTTAATAAAGCATATGCTGCAGAGGGTGGTGCGTGCCCAAAAAAGAAGATTCAATTGCATTACTGGTGTCCTATCTGTAAAGAGATTAATGAATTTAAGGATTGTAAAAACATTAATTACATTTGGGACTTTAAGAAATATGAGTCTGGCTCAGAGGAGTATGATGAAGCAAAAAAGCACCAGGATTTGCCTGAGGCTTGGGGTTGTGAAAGGATCAAGTTTAGCTGCATAGAGAAAGAGTGCGAGGCTTACGAGAAATGCATGCCATATCCCGGTGGTTGCGACGTGTGTATGGGTGACATAGATAGTAAGAAAGTTTGGTCGAAAATAGATTTTAAATGCACCGGTTGTGGCAAAGTTTTTGAACATCCAGGGAGAGGGCATAAGCTTGATGAAAAGGTCGAGTATATCCCGACGTTAAAAGATCCTGGTAGTTGTGAGGAGTGTGGTAAACCGCTGGAGACTGTCTGTGAGAAGTCAAGTGAGTGCCCCCATGTTCCGAGTTACTAATTTTAGTGTTTTTTTGTTAACTTTTAGGAGGTGAAGAATGAAAAAGAGGAGTTTATTTTGGAGTATCCTTGGAGCCGGATTAGTATCTCTAGCGATATCTCAAAGTGCTAGTGCCGGTTTTATTCAGGGTACAAGGGTCAGGACCGAGCATCCTTCCCCGTTTCACGTGTCAGTTTCACCTGATGGTGGTACGCTGTTTCTTGCGAACCAGTCAGGCCACAGTGTAACGTTTGTTGATACTCGATCAAGGAAGGTTACCGGAGAAGTTCCTGTTCAGGTACAGCCAGAGGCGACGATCTGTACTCAGGACGGTAGAACATTGTACGTTTGTAATGCTGAAAGTGATACGGTTTCAGTTGTTGATGTAGGTAACAAGGCCGTAATTAAGACTATCAAAGTTGGCGACTGGCCATGCAGCATTAAGCTCTCTAAAGACGGTTCAAAGGCTTATGTCTGCTGCTCAGGTAGCATGTGGAACTCTGTTGATATTATTGATACAGCTATGAACAATAAGATTGGTGAGATCAGGACGTCTGATTATGGTCCTAGAGATATAGCGATATCTCCTGATGGAAAGACGGCAGCTGTGGTTCTTGATACTACAGGTAAGATCAACAGATGTGTCGATTTTATTGACCTTGGAACAGGTAGAATAACTGAAACAAGGGTAATTCCTGGCAGTGCTAATTTCAGGGGTGTGGAGTATACACCTGATGGTAAATATGTTCTCTTTACCATGGAACAGCCTAAGAACTGGTTACCTGTTTGTGAGGCAGAAAATGCTCAGATCTTCTCAAACAACGTAGCAATGATTGAGACGAAACCAGGCGGTAAGGTTGCGCAATTCCCATTGGATGAGCACAACAACTACGATGGCAATCCTTATGGAATCGCTATCTGTCCGGAAGGTAAATATGTGTACATCGGTGTTAGGGGTATGCACAGAGTTACGATACTTTGTTTGGACAAGATGATTCAGATCATGGAGACAAGCTCACAGGCTGAGTTGGATGAGATGAAAGATGATCTCACTGTGATGATTGACTACTTGGTGAAGAGGGTCAATGTCGGTCTTGGACCAAGTTCAGTAGCGCTATCTCCAGACGGTAAGATATGCTATGCTGCAAACTATTTTTCAAATAATGTATCCGTAATCAGGACTCCACTTGATTGATGTTTCGGTGCATTCTGTTTTAGGTTTTTAACTTTAACTGTTTTTTTTAGGAGGTTGGTAATGAAGAAGATGTTTCTGTTGAGCTTAATTGCTACCCTGTCTCTCTTTTGTCTAACTGCAACGGTGAAGTTTGCTGATGCAGGTGAGGCTCAGGTTATAGCAACAATACAGACAGGTCCAGAGTGGGCACCACTCGAAAGAGGAGAGCCGTTGACTGTTCCTGAGGTACATTACAGGGTGAAACACTCACCTTACAAGAGTGAGTTGGTGAGGTATGGTCAATTTCAATTTAACGAAAATTCATGGACACTTCAGGGTGAGTACTCATGTGCAAGTTGTCACTATGAGAGAGGTCAGACAACCGGTTTGATCTGGGACCTTGGTGATGAAGGTTGGGGTAGCTGGAAGAACACGAAGTACATCCGTGGTGGTAGATATCTTCCACCTTTCAGACACGAAGGATTTACCGGTCATCCAGATGAGATCGTAGGTGCTACATCATCAATCGACAGGGTGTGTGGTCGTGACCCTGGATTTGTATTCAGAAGTGAGAACTTTTCACCAGAGAGGTTAGAAGCATTGATTGCTTATATCCGATCATTGGAGTTTACGGGTAGTCCTTTCAGAAATGAAGATGGATCGATGACTGAGGCTCAAAAAAGAGGTTGGCAGGTTTTCAGTGATCCAAAGGTTGGTTGCATTGAGTGTCATCCAGGTGATCCAAACAATCCACGGGCACTATTTAGCGATGCTCAGACCCACGATGTTGGAACGGGAAGGATTGGAAAGGATGGATTCAGGACTACACCAGGTGCTGTATTCAATACCACCGCTTTAGAGGCTGGTGTTGAGCCATATGGTGAGGAGTATGATGTGCCAATTATCGGATTGGATTTGGTGAAGGAGTTTGATACCCCTACTTTGAGGGATATCTACGCATCTGGAACCTATTTCCATGATGGTAGTGCTGAGACTCTGATGAATACGATTGATAATACATGTACAACAAAAGATATGCATGGTGTTACATCACATTTGAGTAATCAGCAGTTACAGGACCTTGTTGAGTTTATGAAGGCTCTCTAAGGAATTGCGGATGAGATAGCCTCCACAAGGAGGCTATACATTTTAAAGTATTAGAGGCATTGTTATATTGAGTAATTTTATAAACGAGAGGAAAGGAGAAGCCCAACTTATGAAAAAGGGATTTTTTGCGACAATGGCGTTAGCTGGTGTCGTGGCATTAGGTGGACTCTTAGGTTCAACATGCCAGGCTCAGGTAATGGTAGGTGGTCACAAGCCGGGTAAGGCTATATGGGGTGACTACTGGGGTATGTCAAAGGAGATACAGGGTACTATTGACTCTGTTGTCTTCACTCAGTCGAAACCTACAAGTGCTGGTGATCCGTATCATCAATATCCAAACTACGTTTCTAACGATAGTAGGATAGTTTCTTATAATATGAAAACAAGAAGTGTTCAGGTTTTAACGAATGATTTTCAGAGTGCTTTCGATCCTTGCCTCAATTGGGATTGTTCCAAAGTTGCGTTTGCCGGTGTCCATAAGAATGGTGGTGGATGTCAAATTTGGGAGATGAATATTGACGGTTCCGGAGTAAGACAGTTGACCGATCTGCCTGGTACGGCAAGAAGCCCTATCTATTATGCAGCAGGTGCTATTGAGCCTGGTAAAGGGAGGGTTATCTCACGTGACAGATACTTTGAAGGTGACTGGAAAGTGCGAGGAGAGGTTGAGAAGACCGGTTTCTTAATCATCACCTACTCACCTGCAGATGCGATGGATGAGTACTACAATAACTACTCTTACAGCCTCTACAGGCTCGATCCCCAAGGTGGAAACATGATGGACAGGATCTGTGGTCATAAGCTGATGGGTATCGATATGCCAAGCACCAATACTGTTGTAGATAAGATCACTTATAATGTAAGTTCAGATTTTGATCCTGCATTAACACGTGACGGAAATATTATGTTTAGCAGCACTCAGGCCAATGGTCCACGTGCTGGTGGTAAGGGAAGTATCTGTTTCGTAGTGGATAACTGGGACGGATCTTATCCTAGGCATATTTATGGTAATGAGTGTTCAGAACAGCCTCACACTGCAAAAATTCAGGGTAGGGAAGCTGTTGATGGATATATCTACTACATCGAGGCTTTGGATTACAACTCAGGTATAGGTAATCTTGCTAGGGTTAGCTGGACTACTCCCCATGCAAAGACCCAGTCAAGGCTCAATAATGATGGAAGACTCTACAGAAGTCCGTTTCCTGTACCAGATGGAAGGCTGATGGTCTCTTCATGTGAGAGGCAAGATTTTGGGCTCTTCTGGTTTGATGTTAAGAGCGGAACGGTAAGTGAAAAGGTCTATGACGATCCTGAGTGGAATGATCATCAGCCACAGCCAGTTTATCCTCGCTACAAACCAAGGTGGATAAACTCATTTACTGCGGGTAAAGAGTTTGGTGTAACGACTGTGACCTATCAGCCATTTGATCAGGTGAATGTTGAAGGTTATCCTCACTCTTGGAGTACAACAATCTGTTTTGACACTACTTTGACGAATCTTCCAATAGGTCCATATCCACACCAGAGGGCCAAAGAGATGAAGCATGGTGATGTTAAGGCGATTAGGACTCTGAACGCAATTGAAACGAAAGAGCCAGATTCTTCAAGGTTCATCGTTGGTGCAGGTAGGCACTTGCTTGGTGGTGAGAGAACAAGTAGTAACTCAGGTACCATGTTTACGCAGAGACGTATGTTTGGTTATCAGTATGTTGAAGATGATGGTTCTGTTGTAAGTTCTCATCCAGGGGACGAGCCTTACTGTGCACAGATCCTTGATGATAAAGGTATGTCAGTCCAGACTCAACTCTCATGGGCCTATGTAAGACCTTATGGTGGTAGGATCTGTACCGGTTGTCACTGGGGTTCATACGACAAGAGAGGTTATAAGAATATCCACACCAAAGCTCTTTATAATTGGTGGTTTAGTGATTTAAGTCACTATGACTCACCATTTATGTGGGCAAATGTAAAATTGGATAAAAAAGGCAACTACGCTGGTGTAAAACATGGTGAAGACGTTGTTGTACCATCTGACGTTTACTACGGTGGTGCTTCAGGTACTACATCTGCGAAGGTTGAAGGTTTGAATATCGATAAACTTAGAACTGTTGATTTTAGAAGAGATATCCAACCGTTGATCGATGCAAAATGTGCAAGCTGCCACAGCTCAGGTCAGGCGCCTAATCTGTCAGGAAGTACAAAGCTCGTCTCAGTAGATGGCATTGCTGCTTTCAGCAGATCTTACAACAGCTTACTTGCACCTCAGAGAGGTAAGGATAAGAATATTGGTGGTAGATATGTAAATCCAAGTGCTGCTATCAATAGTCCACTTATCTGGAGGCTCTATGAAGAGGCATTATCACAGTTTGAAACAAGAAGTGACACCTTCCCACTTGAGGGTAGGGTAATGCATAACAAGATCCTTACTCCTGAAGAGAGATATCTCTTTGTTGAGTGGGTTGACTTGGGAGCACAGTGGGATAATATTCAGGGACCAGATCCATATCCTGGGTATTCTGGAAGATAAATTAGCCATCATGGTGATTATCTGAAATTCTTACTACGTAAGCTGGCATAGTATATTCTATGCCAGCTTATTTTTTGGACGCGTATTAAATAAAACTTGACAAGTATAGGGCTGATTGTATAATTTCCCATTAATGAAGGGAGGTGATGTGTTTTTAATTGTTATTGTGGAAACTTTATGAGGGTACTGTAACAGAATCAAAGAATTGAATTCCTGTTATAAGGTGGTTTATCCTGTTTTCACTGCAATTAAGCCATTAAGTAATCATTTTTTAATTTTGGTGCGTAATCAAATAGTTTTGGACAATCGATGTAAGAGCGTAAAGAAAGGAGAAGTAAAGTATGATTCAATTTGCACGAAGATACGCAATTTGTATGGTCATTTTTGCTTTAGTTACAGCCTGTACGGTTATAACGACAGGTCTCAATTCTAATGCAAATGCGGATGAAGCTGCACCTACATTTCAGGATGTAGCATCATCTATTTTTGGCCAGGCAGTGGGACCTGATGACAACGGAGAAGTCTATGTATTCGGTCTTACTGCAAAATATACCGGGCCTGATGAGGTGATGCCTGGTGAAGGTAAATTCAAAAATATATTCTATTTCTTGCCCGTAACTGCGATGTATTATGATCCTGCACACTACTATGTTTCAACACAGAAGGTTGAAGGTGAGTTTAAGACTGAAGAGTGTGTCTTATGTCACACAATCCAGACACCAAGGATAGTCGTTGATTGGAAAGCGAGTAAGCATTCCAAAGGTGGAAAGACTTCAGACATGAGTGAAGAGCAGGTAGTTGGTTGTGATGCATGTCATGGAACTAACCATCAAGAGTTGATAATGCCTGATCATGGTGTCTGTGGTAAGTGTCATAAACAGCAAAGGGATGATCATACAACCGGTGGATTAGGCTCACATGCTCATGCATGGCATATCGAGGTGAATGAGTTTGCTTGGCAGGTTGGAAAACCTGGTGAAGAGGTTGCCAGCTGTGCACAGTGTCATGGAATAGTATCAAACAGATGTGATGGTTGTCATACAAGACATGAGTTTAAGCAGTCAGAAGCAAGGAAACCTGAAACCTGTGGTGTTTGTCACATGGGTGTCGACCATGCTGAATACGAGTTCTACTACAACTCATATCATGGTAAAATTATGATGATGGAAGGCGACACATGGGATTGGGATAAGAAGATGACACCGAAGAACTATCGTGTTCCAACCTGTGCGTATTGTCACATGGGAGAAGACGGAAACCACAATACCCAGGCTACATCAACTGTTTACAATCACATGGGTATGTTCCAAGTTGACAAAGGTGCACCTAAATATAAAGCGAAGAGAGATGCATGGATTAAGAGGTGTCAAGGTTGTCACTCTCCACGTTTCGCAGCAGAGCAATTAAGTGCTGCTGATGAACAGATTCATGTCAGCTTTACCAAGTGGCGAGAAGCTGTTAATGTCATTGTAGGTTTGTATCTTGAAGGATTACTCGATCCAATGCCAGCAGACTTGGCACCAGACTGGACCGGTGGTCACACACTCTGCTTATTACCAGGTGGTGCACCTAGATTCTATAATGTGTCAGACATTGAGAGAATGGCTATTGAGATGATTGTGTACCAAGTAACAGCTGTCTATAAGGCTGCATTCCACTTCGCTATAGACGATGTATCCTATAACGCTGGTGCATTCCCAATGGACAGAAAACTCATTGAGATTAAATCAGAAGCCTCTAAATTGAGAAGAATATCAACTCTTGAGAAAGAGGTTGGTATAGAGCATAAGGCTTATGATTTCTGGAAACATGGTGAGTATACTGACTTGCTTACCGGTTGGAAGAGAAAAGAAGGTGACGTTCTTCCAAAGAGCGAGTGTAGACACGAAGGACATGCTTGCTTTGATGAGCCAGAGCATTGATTTGTTAGTTACAATGTAAGAGTTTTATAAGGGTGGCATGGATCATGAGTATCTGTGCTGCCCTTTTTTTATAAGGAGTTTATCTGTGGAAATAGTAACAAACGAAAAAATAGGTCACGAAGAAGTGCTGTACGATCGAACGGTACCTGACGAAACAGGGCACTTTGGTAAATTTGGTGGAAAGTTTATTCCGGAAACGCTCATGCCAGCACTTGAACAGCTGGAAAGAGAGTATCTGCTGGCCAAAAATGACGCAAAATTTAATGAGGAATTGCAATACTATCTGAAAGAGTATGTTGGGAGGCCTTCACCTCTCTATTATGCAAAAAGACTCAGTGAAAAGTTAAAAGGACCTAAAATCTATTTGAAGAGGGAGGATCTCAACCATACCGGTGCACACAAGATTAACAATACCATGGGACAGGTATTGCTGGCTATGAGAATGGGTAAGAGACGAATCATTGCTGAGACTGGCGCCGGACAACATGGTGTTGCGACAGCAACGGCAGCTGCGATGTTTGGTCTTACATGTGACGTATACATGGGTGAAGAGGATATGCGCCGTCAGGCTCTGAATCTATTTCGAATGAAGTTGTTGGGCGCAAATGTTATTCCAGTGAAGACTGGTTCGAAAACTCTTAAGGATGCGACCAATGAGGCACTACGAGATTGGATGTCTTCAGTAAAAGAGACACATTACATTATTGGTTCGGTAGTTGGGCCGCATCCGTACCCAATGATGGTGAGGGACTTTCAGACGGTTATTGGAAGGGAGACAAAAGAGCAAATTCTTGCTATAGAAAAGAGGTTACCAGATTGGATAATTGCTTGTGTAGGTGGTGGCAGCAATGCTATCGGTATTTTTTATCCTTTTGTTGAGCACAAAGAGGTAAAGCTCATTGGAGTTGAGGCTGGTGGCTTAGGGTTTGACGTTGGGCAGCATGCGGCTTCTCTCTCTAAAGGTGAAAAAGGAATTCTTCACGGTAGTTTAAGTTATGTATTGCAAGATGGTGATGGTCAAACGTCCAAAGTCCATTCAATCTCGGCAGGTTTAGATTATCCAGGAGTAGGTCCGGAACACAGCTATTTAAAGGATGCTAAAAGGGCAGAATATGTATCGGTTACCGATGATGAGGCAGTTGAAGCTTTCAATGTCTGTGCACGGCTAGAGGGTATCATACCGGCGCTTGAGTCTGCACATGCAATTGCGTATACAATGAAGTTTGCCCCTTCAGTAGATAAGAATAAAATAATAGTCATTAATCTTTCCGGAAGTGGTGATAAGGACTCTTCGGAAGTGGCGGAAAAGATGGGAATGAGTTTGTGATACACGATAATACTATGAATAGAATTGATATAAAGTTTCAGCAGTTGAAGGAGAGGGGTGAGACGGCATTTATCCCCTTTATAACGGCGGGAGATCCAAGCTTGGAGGTAACAAAGTCGTTGATTCTTGAATTTGACAAGAGAGGTGCTGATCTGATAGAGCTCGGTTTCCCTTTTTCTGACCCGATTGCGGATGGTCCGGTTATTCAGTCTTCATACTATCGAGCACTACAAAGTGGCGTCAAAATTTCAGACATTCTGGAACTGGTAAAAGATGTTCGTGAAACGTCTGAAATTCCAATAGTATCGATGATCTCACACAGTATGCTCTATAAGCATGGGTGTGAAAACTTTCTCAAAAGCGCCGCAGAAGCGGGAATTGATGGTGCTACCATTCCAGATCTTCCTATTGAAGAGGCTGAAAATATCATTGAAGTTGGTACGCAGGTGGGTTTTAAGGTCGTCTGTTTTATTGCCCCGACAACAACTGAACATCGTTTGGAACGTATCGTAACGAAATCACAGGGGTTCCTCTACTACATATCAGTTGTAGGAATAACGGGGGAGAGACATACCCTATCCAATGACCTGGTAGAGAATATCCAGAAAATAAAGAGGAGAACTGACCTTCCCGTGGCGCTAGGGTTTGGGATTTCTACGCCTAAACAGGCCAGGATGGCCGGTGAAATTGCTGATGGCGTTATCGTGGGAAGCGCTATTATGAGAGAGATTGATAAGTATGCAAAAGATGAGAACGGTGTTTTGGTTAAAAATGTTGGAGATTTTCTGGGGAGTTTGGTTGAGAGTTCGAAAGGGAGGGGCTAATTTTAAGGATTTCATAGTAACAACTTCCTTTACCCAGTAACTCATTCATCGAGATAATCATAAAATTGAACAGAGCTATTTTCTCTTTGATTTCCTCATGCAGTAACTGCTATATTTTTGTCCAATTCGTAAACCAAATATGATAAATGTTAGGAGTGGTTTGTTAATGATTTTAGCGGTGAAAAAAATGTTTCAGTTCTTTTTTATATGCGTTACGATACCATCTCTTTTTCTTTGTTCCGCATCGCTGCAAGCGGAAGAGGTACCAGGTAAGCTGACAAAAGATGTGGAAGAGTTGGGAGAACACTGGAAACCGATTGAGATGTTTCGCTGGTGGGATCCGGGACACTTTTTTGAACCGGATAACAAGGTACAAGGTATTTTTGAAGGGGAGAAATGTGTTGCCTGTCATACGGTAGTTACTCCAGGTATTACGAACGAGTGGAAGAAAAGTACCCATAGCTTTGGAGGTGTCACGTGTGATAAATGCCATGGGTCGGAGCATCAAAAGATCCAGATGCCAACACCGGACACCTGTGCGAAGTGCCATCCTGGGCAAGTTGAAGATTTTAAATCTGAGAGGAAAACGGGACACCCTTCGCATGCGAGCGCTTTTCATCCGACTGGAGTTAATGAAGAGGGGCAGAGTAGCAAGCAACTACCCGAGGTTACTGGATTTGCACTACGCCATGCAATCGAAAACAAATGCGACTCTTGCCATTTCAGACATCGTTTTAATGCTGCTGAAGCGAGACGGCCGGAGGCATGTTCCTATTGCCACAATGGTCCGGGGCATCGTGAAACCGAGAGCTATAATACCTCAGCACATGGTGTTATTACCAAGATTGACGGAGATAATTGGGACTGGGACAAGCAGTTGAAAGTGGGCAATTACCGGGTACCGACATGTGCCTACTGTCATATGTATAAAGGTACCCATAATGCAGTTGAAAATGCCGTGTACGCCCATATGGGTGTAAAGGAGGTTGATCGTGGAGCGGAAGACTTTGTGAAGAAAAGGAAGGCGTGGATAAACATCTGTAACGACTGCCATTCCACTCGATTTGCTTCAGCATATTTACGCGGTGCAGATGAGACTGTGAAGGTGAGTCATACAATAGTGAGAGAGGCGAAGGATATTTTAGAAGGGTTGCATAAAAGTGGCCTCCTTGATGGTATGTCCGAGGATTTACCACCACACCTTGACGAGAGAGACAAGGTGGACCTTGTTAATAGTATGCATACTATTAACACGATAGAGCGAGAATTTTTTGACATGAACGACTACCATACAACGACAGTTTTTAAGGAAGCCTTCCATATGTCTGCAAACCTCCGGGCAAACGAGATGGGAGCCATTAAACAGGAACAATCTCTGGCAAGGATAAAATCTGAAGCGAGTAGGTTGCGACGGTTAGATGCTATGAAAGACAAGGTGGGAATCAAGTATGAGGAATTTGATTTCTGGAAAGTTGTGGAATATACCAATTCCTTGAAGGTGATTAAAGAGTGATATTTATAAAAAAATGAGAAGGACATCCCCCCAGCTTCTGCCTGAAGGCAATACCGCCCCCCTCCCCCCTTCCACGAGGGAACTGATTTGGCGAGGAACACTATTCAATGGGAGTTTGAATTATGAAGGAAGAGTTAAATGATTGTGGCAACGGTAGACGCAAATTTCTTAAGGTCTGTTCCGTTTTTTTGACTTCGCTTATCGGTATAGCGTATAGTATACCCCTCATACGCGCCTTTATCAATCCGGCACTGCAAAAGACGGTGACGGGTTCATCGGGCTTGGTAGAGGTTGGAGATATACGGGAGTGCCAGGTCAATGTGCCCCGGAAGGTTGCGATCAATGATTCCCGGAGGGATGCGTGGACCACATATCCGCAAACGGTAATTGGGGCTGTCTGGGTAGTGCGGGGAGAGGACGAGAAGTTTACGGCCTATTCGGTCATCTGCCCCCACCTTGGGTGTGGCATCGACTGGGACAAGGAATCGGGGCGATTCATCTGTCCCTGCCATGAGAGCTATTTTGATATAAAGGGGGAGGTCCTCTCGGGGCCATCACCCCGGAGAATGGATACCCTGGAGACAGATATTAAGGGTGGGAGACTGTTTGTCCGGTACCAGAAGATGAAATTGGGTATTGCGGAAAAGATACCTGCGTGAACCACTCTGCATTTCCAAATACATATCACCGTATAATTCTATTATTATCTCTCGTATGATTGTATTGCACTATTATGAAATGGTTGGAAGATAGAACAGGTCTGAAAAACCTTGTGAAGAAGTTTCTGGATGAGCCCGTAGAGGGCGGGGCAAAGTGGTCGTACGTATTTGGCAGTGCTTTGGTTATTATCTTCATGATGCAGATCGTCTCAGGTGTTATACTATCGACAAGTTACTCGGCATCAGCCACGGACGCATGGGGGAGTGTCTACTACATCCAGGAGCGAACCATGTCCGGGTGGTTTGTCCGGGGGATGCATAACGTTGGTTCGAGTGCGATGATGGTGCTTGCGTTACTGCATATCACGCAGACGGTTATCTTTGGGGCCTATAAGAAGCCACGGGAGTTAAACTGGATTTCCGGTGTCTTTATGCTCTTTATCATCCTGGCCTTTGGCCTTACAGGCTACCTGCTTCCGTGGGACCAGAAGGGGTACTGGGCGACTCAGGTGGCGACGAGTATCCTGGGGCTGATCCCGCAGATTGGAGACTTTGTAAAGGGGGTGGTTCAAGGTGGAAATGACTACGGAAACCTAACGTTGACCCGATTTTATAGCTTTCACGTCTTCTTTCTCCCGGCCGGTCTGATGACGTTTTTGGCTATCCACATCTATCTGTTCAGAAGACACGGGGTGACCCCGCACTGGAAGCCGGATAGGGAGGAACTCAAGAGGAGGACACAACCCTTCTGGCCGGATCAGATATTTAAGGACGTGGTGGTGGCCGTGGTTATCTTTGCCGCTATGTCGGCAGTCGTCTGTTACCGGCACGGAGCGGAGTTACAGTCACCGGCCGATCCGAGTTCACAGTACATGGCGCGACCCGAGTGGTATTTTCTCTTTCTCTTTCAGCTGTTAAAATACTTTGAGGCTGATATGGAGGTGGTGGGGGCCATAATCGTTCCTACAATTGCAGCGATGCTGATGTTTGCGATACCGTTTCTTGATAGGGGGGAGAGTCGAGCCCCGGGAAAGAGGTTACCCTTTATTTGTGGGTTCGGGGCAGTGCTGGCGGGTATCATCTGCTTGACCCTCATGTCAATGGTGAGTGATTCACGTGATGAGAGGTTATTGGCGCAGAAGGAGGAGTCAGAGGTGATGGCGGAACGGGCGATAGAGTTGGCGGCACATGGTATACCGCCCCGGGGAGGAGCGGCGGTGTTTACGAACGACCCGCTGTATGTGGGAGAGCAGCTGTTTCACGAGCACTGCATAACATGTCACGGTTACGAAGGGGGAGGAGGGAATTCAGCTCCCGATTTAACGGCGTATAATTCTCGGACATGGTTAAGGGGGTTTTTTCAGAATCCAAACTCAGTCAAGTATTACGGGAAGACCCAGTTTTCGGAGATGCCGGAAAGCGTCATGGGAGATGAGGATTTATCGAACCTGATAGACTTTCTGGAGGCGCAGTCTGATCCAGAGAGGGTGGGAGATCCGATATTGAGGGAGATTGGGGAGACGATAATGGAGCAGGAGGGGTGTTACAACTGCCACAGATATAATGGGAGAGGTGGTGATTTTGCCCCGACCCTGGATGGTTTTGGGTCAGATGAGTGGTTAAGGGGCATGATCGAGGATGCAGGTCAGGAGCGGTACTTTGGTAGGTACAGTACAATGCCGCCATTTAAGGAGAAGATAGGAAGGGAGGAGATGGATAAGTTGGTTCTTTTTATCCAGAGTTTGCGAAGGGAATCCTCTTCAAGGGGAGAGCGGAAGACGACAATGGAGCTGGAGCATCAGTGATTGAAAAGAGTGTTGAGCAGAATTGGTGTTGTGCTAATTTATGTGGACGGGGGACTAGAGCGATATGATTGTGAGGTACCACTTACGCTGTTGGCATAGGTACTATGAAAAATATTTTCATTTTTTTAGAGACAATATAGTATTGCAGCCTCTGTTGCAATATGTTACTATCTAGTGTTCGAACGAAAACTACCCATCTACTGCGTTACAGTAACAATTCCGTAATCCTCAAGTACAATTGTACGTTCCGGTTACGAAATTGTTACGCGTCTTGTACCTGGGAAGTTTTGGTTCGAACACAGGGTTTTCGTTCAAACACTAGATAGTCTTAACCGCTAAAGCACAAGTTTTTATATTTTTTGGTGAGAATTTGTATCACATGAGGGACGGGCGAGTTCGATTTACAAATGTGTGAGCAACATAGTAAAATGAACGGGTTGTTGATAAAGGGAACAGCCTGGTTAAACTAAAGTTAACGGTTTTATCGTTTAGCTGTTCGTAAGGTAATGGAGAATGAAATACAAAGACATTGTAGATAAACTGAATCATATACACGATGATGGCTATTTTAATAACCATCACTCCAAGGAGACCCATGGTACGGGGTCTTTTAACACTAACCCATTTTATACAATTGGTACGTGTGAGTGTGCAAGCTGCATCGCGCATGCCCTCGCATTTGGTATGCATGGTCATTATGAAGATGTAATGATAACGGAAGAGATCATTGAAGAGTTAAAGAGTATTTATGGTATAGAAGAGTTGATAGATGCCGTTAGAGAGGGAAAAAAAGACGACCTTCGCCCTTTTCTTGCTACAATAGGAGATGCACCAAACCCGGAATCCGGAGCAAAGTCTTAAATCCTCACCTAAAGTTCAACCAACACGGTCTCTAGGGTAACTCCTTTCACATAGATAAACGCGAGAGTAACGGGGAGACCAAAACGCTTGGGACCCGCACTTCCCGGATTGAGGAAGAGGACACCATCTCTTTTTTCGATCTTTGGTCTGTGAGAATGACCGCAAATAACGGCATGAAATCCTGCAGCAGCGGGATCAAGGTCAAGTTCACTAATGTCGTGAAGCACATAGAAAAAGAACTCACCTACTTTTACTACTTCGGTTTTCGCCAAACGTGCAGCTAGTTCACCGGCGTCAACATTACCCCGAACGGCATAAACCTTGGTAATGGTCTGCAGCGTTTCTAACACCTCTCGACTCCCTATATCACCGGCATGGATAATCAAATCTACATCAGCAAACAGATGCATGATGGGTTGACGCATAAGGCCATGGGTATCAGAGATAATTCCTATTTTATAGTCAAATGCACGTTTCAAGAGAGATTGCCACTAACTGTTTTATGGATATTTTTTCTTAAATAGTACCATTTCTTGTTTTTTTGTAAATTGTTAAATGCAAACACGAGTGTAAAAGGTTTAGATGGTAATGAATAAATTTCTTTTATAGAGTGAGGAGATTTACTAATGCGAAGATTCGTACGGGTTGTGTTTTTTGTTATAGTCGTATTGTTTGTGACCATAGGTTTTCAAGTTTCGAATTCTGCCCAGGAATCACAAGGTGTAATTCACAATCTGATAGAACATATCTATCCGTCTCTCGAAAAACTGTACCACTATCTCCATTCCCACCCTGAGTTATCATTTAGGGAAGAGAAAACGTCAGCCCGTTTGGCGAGTGAACTGAGAAATCTTGGATTTGAAGTTACCACCCGTATAGGGGGCTACGGCATAGTTGGAGTATTGAAGAATGGTAATGGCCCAACGGTACTTATCCGAACCGATATGGATGCCTTACCGATAGTTGAGCAAACGGGTCTTCCCTATATGAGTACGGTAAGGGTAAAGGATGAGAATGGGAATGAAGTTGGTGTAATGCATGCCTGTGGTCACGATGTACATATGACGGTGTTTATTGGAACCGCTCGGTTACTTACACAATTGAAAGACCGTTGGCAGGGAACACTTGTTATGATTGGACAGCCTGCTGAAGAACGGGGTGCCGGAGCCCATGCGATGCTAAACGATGGTCTTTTCAAACGTTTTCCGCTGCCGGATTACTGTTTGGCACTCCATGTGGCTGCAGACCTCACGGCAGGTAAGGTTGGATACAGCAGCGGGTACGCCATGGCAAACGTTGATTCTGTAGATATTGAGATTCGGGGTGTGGGGGGACATGGGGCATCTCCTCACATGACAAAAGATCCTATACTCCTTGCCTCTCAGATAATCCTTGGACTCCAGACAATTATAAGTCGTGAAGTCAACCCGAGAGAAGCGGCGGTTATTACGGTTGGTTCCCTTCATAGCGGTACGAAACGCAATATAATTCCCGATACCGCATACTTACAGTTAACCGTTCGTTCTTACTCGGAAGAGGTGCGCAACCAATTGTTGACTGCCATAAGACGAATTACAGAGGGGATTGCGGTGGCTGCTGGAGTTCCCCAAGAGAGAATGCCGAAAATAAAAATTGTAGATTTTTATACCCCCTCCCTCTTTAATGACCCGCTCCTTACCGAGAGGTTAGTGACAGCGTTACAAAATGCATTGGGTAAAAACCGTGTGGTTACCCGTGAACCAGAGATGATCGGGGAGGATTTTGCTCGTTATGGTCGAACAGAGCATAAGATACCGATCTGTATGCTTCGGCTTGGTACGGTAGAGTGGAAAGAGAGAGGTGGAAATGAACCTTCTGGATCACCATTAGCCTCTTTACATTCAGCCTCTTTTGCCCCGGTTGCAGAGCCAACGATAAAAGGTGGTGTGGAGGTTATGACAGTAGCAGTATTAAAGTGTATGGAGAAAAAAAAATAATTTATGTATCAAGGGAAGAGCATCCATTCTACCGAAGAGATAGAGAGCGTATCGAGATGAATCCTCTCATAATGGTTTTCGGATAAAATCTGGCATAAAATTGAGCGAGTAAAGTCCTCAGCGCCTTTTGTCCGGGGGTAACTGCAACCAAGATTTGGATTCCACTAAAACCGAAAACCAATTTGTCGTGTAAAAACGAAATGTTACCCCATCCCGCAAAGGTTACACTTGACTGATAAAACTGATCGGTATGGACTTGTTTGAGAGATAGCTCAGGGGGGAGACATTCGTAGAATAGGTAAGGGGAATCACCTTTTTCGTTTCTCCCATCTCTTCAACAATATTTTTCATCATCTCTTTTTCCTGCCTCTCTATCTCTTTAAATCTTATGCTAATATTGTAAAGAGAAGAAGGTTTACACAACTCTATACGCTCTATTTCTCCAATACAATGTGTAGTATGTCCTATCTCTAGAAAATCAATTTTTAGATCGAGAAGTGAACCGACTTCTAAGTTTTCATTATAGGAGAAACAGAAACCATCGGTCCCAAAACTCTTGATTGCAACACTATTCCATACGTGAGAAATCTTCCTTATAGCGATAAGGGGTATAATTCTGAATCTTATAGAAAATGGTAGGTCAATTTTTATACTGTGCATTTTACAAGCCCTTTTTATTAGTATGAGACTTTAATGCGATTTTGAATTGAAATTCCGTAGATAAAGTTGTCATAATCTTACAATTGTAATACGGTTACATTGGTATCAACTGTTCAAAATACCCACCCAAAAGCAACGTATCTGTATTAAGAATCTACTAAAGAACGGTATCGGTTTTTTTAGGAGTGATGGATAAATATCATCGTAATACTGTTTGGAATCGTGGTTTAGTTTCAATCTGATACCTCCATAGTTAAAGGTTACTTAAATACTGAACAAATACGCTTTTGATCTCTTAATATATTGGTATGCATTAATCGAATCCTTTTGGTCACATCAAACAAATGGGTCTAAGAGAGAATTCTCTCATTTTTACAGGCACAAGTGAAAATTACATTGTACTATATATGGAACTTTATTGCAATTAATGTGCCACATATATGGTGCTACTTGTATACCTCTTATTTCTTCCAATAAGGTTTTGTTGCTATACAAGTTAGGATTTTTCTCATATTATTTTTGGTGAAAATCAATACATTGAGATATCTCATCGCTGTTGTATTTCTCTACGGATCGCAAAAATTTACAACTGAGGACTCAGTGGGTTATGAGCTATAAAGACAGAGGTAAAACAAGAATGGAGTTAATTATAAGCGGTGGGATTTTTCGGGTAGTTGACAAAAGGGATGCAGTACGCGTGCAAATCCCAAAAGAAACTCTTTTTCTTACTGGAAAAATTTATTTTACATGCAGAGAGCGTAAGAGAATCAAGAGGTATTCATTACCGGATTTCTTCATAGGAGTTCATGCTGTCGTCGACAAATGGGAATGGGTGACGAGAGATACATCACGGTACAAGCCATAATTCCCAACCGTTACACTCGTATCACCATAATGTTTGGGTAGGATGCATAAAACTATTTTAGAAAAGATTATCCGGAACCCAGGAAAATATTAAATTTCATCGCTTTCATATGGGTATCGTATTTTATAATATACAGGTTTTTTCTTTGAGTAAGACGTTTAATATGCTGTGGTTTAAAGAGTAATCAACGGCAAGATCGATCACGTGAACACCAGGAGTTGTTAGCGTCTTGTCCAGCATATCTATAAAATCCTCTATACAACGAGGTCGATAGCCAGTGGCGCCATAACTTTCAGCATACTTAACAAAATCAGGGTTTTTATAATCTAAACCAAAGTTTTCAAATCCCAGACCTTCTTGTTTCCATTTTATCATACCATAACCGCCATCATTCAGAATAATTACGGTCAGATCTAATCCGAGCCTGACAGCTGTTTCTAACTCTTGAGAGTTCATCATAAATCCACCATCGCCACATACAGCAATCACCTTTTTGTCAGGTTTTATCATTTTAGCGGCTATGGCTGATGGTAATCCAGCTCCCATTGTTGCCAAAGCATTGTCTAAAAGAAGAGTGTTTGGTTGATAGCAGGGATAGCTTCTGGCAAACCAGATTTTATACACACCATTATCTAAGCTGACAATACCATCTTCGGGAAGCTGTTTTCTGACGATGTTCACAACCCTTTGGGGGAGTATTGGAAAGCGAGGATCTTCAAAATATTTTGATAAGTGCTCCTTCACATTATCTTTAATACGCTTAAAATAAGAAAAGTCCCAGTTGACTCTCTTCTCTCCGAGATGACGAGCAAGATGCTCTACCGAAGTAGCGATGTCACCAACGACAATAAGTTGAGGGAAATACACATCATCTACATGGGCCGGAAAAAAGTTGACATGGATGACTTTTTGGTGATTAGCCATAAAAAAAGGTGGTTTTTCTATCACATCATGACCAATATTGATAATCAAATCGGCCCGACTAATTGCGCAGTGTACAAAATCGTGGTCTGACAATGCTGCAGTACCCAAGCATTGGGGATGTCTTGCATCAATGACCCCCTTACCCATTTGAGTTGTAAAATATGGAATTTGAGTTGTTTCAACCAATTTTCGAAGGGCATCGCTCGTTCGTTTTCGATTAGCCCCTGCACCTATCAAAATCAGAGGCATCTTGGCTTCCTTAATCATCTGGGTGGCTTTTGTAATAGCCAGATCATCTGCATCAGGTCTCCGGTAGCCAACCACCTCAAATATACGCTCCTCACACTCTTCAGCAGCAATATCTTCCGGTAGCTCCAAATGAACAGCTCCCGGGCGCTCTTCTTGAGCGATCCTGAAGGCTTCACGTGTCATAGAGGGAATGCTATTCCCATTAACGATTTGCTTACAATATTTGGTAATGGGACGCATCATATCAATGGTATCAATAATTTGGAACCGGCCTTGTTTGCTTTTCTTTATAGGCTTCTGCCCTGTGATCATGAGCATGGGCATAGCGCCTAAGTTAGCGTAAGCTGCCGTAGTCACCAAATTGGTAGCGCCAGGTCCTAAAGTAGCAAGACAAACTCCCGGATTACCTGTTAAACGGCCAACGGTGGCGGCCATAAAACCGGCACCCTGTTCATGTCGGGTTAAAATTAATTCTATTTTTGAGTCTTTAAGGGAGTTTAAAAAATCTAAGTTTTCTTCACCTGGTATTCCAAACACATATTCAACACCTTCATTCTCAAGAGCTTTCACAAACAAATCAGAAGCTTTCATCATTCAAATCCTTCCATAAAACAAAAAAATTAACTATTAACAAGACATCGACAACGTGTTGTTAATGTGAGGCACGTAGTAAAAATATGTTATATTCATCTGATAATGGTTTTCGGATAAAATCCGAGATAAAATTGAGCGAGTGAAGTCCTCGGTGCCTTTTGTCCGGGGATAACTGCAACCAAGATTTGGTTTCCAGTAAAACCTAAAACCGATTCGGTTTTAGTATAGCCAAAAAAATTTTCTTATACAAAAATTCAATTGTAAATCACTTCATCAGTACCCTATCCACGTTTTAAGACATAGTTGAATCTCCTGAAGTGTCCTTGCAACAGCCTCAAAATCTATTTCAATAATTTCAAGCGCTACTATTTTTATGATGCCCTGTGATTAAGGCGAGGAACATAAATCCCACAAACACAAGATAAAATACTGTTTTATTTTCTATCATTCACTATCCTCTTTTTTCCTGGGAAATAAGCAATAACTATCCCATGGGTGATAATAGAGATGCCGCTTGCAATTAATGCAACGGTCATATGGTCGGATGCCGTCATCTTCCCTGCACGAACCCCAAAACCGTAGTGTATAGCGGTAAATAAAAATAGAATAGAAAGAGAACTGATAATAATAACTGTGAGCTTCAATGTTTTTACCCCCTTACTTTCTTGTACCCAAGCGCCAGCTTAGGAAAAACCATTACCATAGTATTGGTAATCAAATCTTACTTTATGGGTATGACCTCTAGGTTGTTAAAAAAGGTCACCGCCTTTTTCCAGAGACCAACCCTCCCTTTTTGAAAGGTATTATCCGTTACTTCTCAATATGGTTGTCCCTTATAATACCATGTGATGTGATCATCGCGGTTATAAATTTAATAGTTTACCACTCCTTTCCGGTTATTTTCAAACTAGCAGAATCCATCTGAATACGATTGCCAATAACTACCTTGGCTTCGACTCTTTTCTTATGCGTCACCGTATCTTTAGTATACCGATTAAAAATCGAAAATCAATTTACAACAGGTATATACACGAGAACACGGATTCATTGCACAGAAAAATCTCTTGTTTCTACGCTTTGGACGTTGACTGTAAGTGTCAACATTTAAAAAGAATAGGTCATTTATACCCATCACGAATTGGTTTTCGGTTTTCAGAACCCGATTTCACCAGAACTATA
Organism: Candidatus Scalinduaceae bacterium; assembly: GCA_965222815.1. Lineage (GTDB taxonomy): Bacteria > Planctomycetota > Brocadiia > Brocadiales > Scalinduaceae > SCAELEC01. The sequence goes on along the minus strand of CBDCUS010000013.1, from coordinate 552,416 downwards.
GATCTTTCTCAATCACAAAATCCTCGACTTAGCATTACTAAGTCTCTGATTTTGTTCGATCGAAAAATCAAAATTTCAGGCAAACTCCTGCCCTGAAATTCCTAAAACCCCTTCGTGATGGGTATAATCACATCTTATCTGTCAAATAGTTGTTCTTCAATATACGCATAGTTTTTTTCGACTTATTAAGTTTCCTAAGTATTTTCGGAGGTGTGGTAGGGTTAACAGGAAAATTAAAATATTATTTTCTCTTGCTTTAATGATTTATGTGTGATATTATCATTTCTAATTGGTAGTTGGGTTGTTCGATATATATATTTTCTTATATAAAGGCTACAAGGTTTCCAATCTTGTGGCCTTTTTTTATTTTTTTACCTTTTTACTATTTAAAGGGGGTGATTTTCAGTATGCAAAATGGAACAGTTAAGTGGTTTAGCGACTCAAAGGGTTTTGGTTTTATTTCTCAGGAAAACGGAGACGATGTCTTTGTTCATCATACCGCAATCCAATCTGATGGTTTTAAAAGCCTTTCAGAAGGGGACCAGGTAGAGTTTGAAGTCGAACAGGGCCAAAAGGGTAGCAAAGCCTCAAATGTTGTCAAAATATAAATATGTTATAAAGCATACTCATATATTTTATACTGTATAATCTATCGAAAGAGAGTTGTATATAATAATTAATATAGAGTTGTTGTAAAATATTATTGTAATGATAACGTAAAAGTCCCCAATATCCGTGAAAGGGTATCGGGGACTTTGTTTATATATGGAAATAATACAGAAAACAATTTATATCAGCCTTATTGCACTTGGCTTTGCAATCAATCCGACAGGTTCACTATTGTATCTGTTTAACATATCCCCTAAGCTGGCATATGCAACAGCAGCTAAAATCTCTCCTGAAGACCAAACAACAATAGCCGGAATCAAAAATGAACAGACAGCTAAAGGGAGCATTGTCTCAGAACATGTAAATAAAAAGGGGAACGGACAGACTACGGTAAAGATGCTGGAAATTCCCGAAGACCAGCTTACAGGCACAATCGAAAAGTGGGAACAACGTGGGCATGAGATTAATGGTGATACCATTAATGATACAGAGTTTATAAAGTATTTGATCAATAATACAGATATGAGATCGTTTAACTATATGGCACAAATTCCGAAGCTGTACTTTCTTGTAAAGCACGAAATAGCAGAGCCAATATTATATGGTGGACAGATCAAGAAATTATTTAAGACAATATCATTTACCGGATGGTTTAAGATTGCCGGCGCATTAGATGCTCACGGTAATTATGAAAAAGGTTATGAACACCTGGGCACACAAAAAAAGGCACTCATAAACTTATTTAAGGGGGTTTTGTCTGAGACGGTAAAGGGTAGTTATACGGTTGTTGAACTCTATACGGATGGTAAAGGAAAGAGAAAAGGCAGGTTTATGTTCTTCAAGACTGCTGAACAAACAAATCCTACTTTTGAGCAACCAATAGATAAAATGGCTGCATTTGTATTAACGTACCTGAATTTAGTACAGGACAACCCTGGAGATATTGATGTGAAAAAAGATCTAACAAAACCTATTGTTGAGATATTACTAACCAAGGCAAAATCGCAATATCAAACTACTGCTTTTCATTTCAAGAAATGAATCAAACATGTACCACGTTACATCTCTAAGATTATGGAAAGAGAGTAGGTGGGAAAGAAATTTGTTTTAATGCACGTAAAGTAGTGTCAGTTTAAGTAAACATTGTCCGGTTAGATTTTTGCAATGGCGGCTTTTGTCATACCTGAACGCTTCCTCGTTTTCACGAGGACAAACTTATTGGGTATCCAGAGGTTCGTTCGTCCTAGATTCCCGCTAAAGCTTGTTCCCGCATTCTTAAAACGGGAAACATGCGGGAATGACAGCTCTGGGACAATAAATAAAACATGCATAAACCTAACCGGACACTACTACGCTTAAGTATCACTTTATTATGAGAAAGGAATACAGAATGAATATCTATGTAGGAAATATGTCATACGACACTACCGAAGAGGATTTACGGCTTGCTTGCGAAGTATTCGGTAAGGTTGAATCCATTAATATCATAAAAGATAAGTTTAGTGGTCAACCAAAAGGATTTGCATTCGTGGAGATGCCATCTAAAACTGAAGGACAAGCTGCAATTGATGGACTGAATGGTAAGGAGTTAAAGGGAAGATCACTTAGCGTGAATGAAGCTCGTCCTCGTACCACCGTGAATTTTGGAGAAGGTAGCAGAGGATTTGGTGGCGGTAGAGGTGGATATGGTGGTGGCAAGGGAGGATATAGTGGTGGCAAAGGGAGATATGGTGGTGGCAAGGGAAGATATAGCGGCAGCAAAAAGGGGGGATATGGTGGTGGTAAGGGAGGATATAGTGGCGGCAGGGGAGGACGGGGAAGGTAACAGTCTATGTTAAGTGGCGATAGCGTTAGTTATGGCCATACAACAATTGCTAATCAAAATACCCTGGCAGAAGACGTAATAATTTTCATCTCATTCTTAAATATTTTTTGTTATTGGGTGTAGTTCTGTTATTGCGTGTTGGTTGGAGAAGTCCTCGTTTTGGACTGCAGTTCACTCAGGAAAAAGCCATTTCCAACCTTACTGTCTGGCTGTAAGCTAAGCTCACCCTTATATTCGTATGAGAGCCTGCGTATACGGTTTGATAATTTTGCCTTGCCAGTGAGTCGATAACTCACTCTCTCAATACCGCCTGATATCAACTCCTGAAACTGTCTGAGGATACTTGTCAGATCGCTCGTGGCTTCAATCTCAATAACTTCTTCTCCGAATGCCGGAATAATGACCGATTTGTTGCTCACACCATGCGCAAATTCTTTTCCGTTAATAAATATGTGATAACTCATTCCTTTTATGGGAATAGAGACATCGTTGGGATTTTGAATACGCATCATAATACGATAACGCTGCTCAAAAACCCCCATAGTCAGGAGATTAATATTGGAAAGACTTATGTACGGAGACTCAGAGATTCTGCCTATTCCAGCACAGCCAACAAAGAGTAATACAATAAGGAAAACTAAAGGTAATTTTATCTTCTGTTTAAAAGTAATCATGATTTATTATAAATTGTTTTTAGGTTTTTATCAGTAGTGTCCAATTAGACTTCATTTAAGTAAAATGTTTAATTGCACGTTCTTTTAACTGTTTGTAGTCTACTTTACCTGTTGGAAGGAGAGGGATTGTCTCAATGGATACATAAATGTCCGGTTGAGAGAGTTTTGTAACTCCCACCTCATCGAGTCTCTTTTTTATCGTGAGTTTATCTGGATCCGCTAAGGTGACAAAGGCGATAAGTTGTTCACCTTTGTTTGGATGTGGAATGTTTACAATTGCGCATTTTCTCTTGTCATCATTACAATTTTCATCCAGAACGAGAGACAATTTATCTTCAACGGGTGAGAGGGGAATCATCTCTCCCCCGATCTTGGCAAACCGTTTCAGACGATCGGTAATGTAGAGAAATCCGTCGACAAGTTTACCGATATCACCCGTAATATAAAAGCCATCATGAAAGGTGTTCTCAGTCAGTTCGGGTGATTTATAGTACCCCTGCATCACGTTTGGGCCTTTGATAAGTATTAAACCTTCCTCATTATCAGGGAGTGCTTGGTAGGTTTCAATGTCAACGATCTTACCTGTTATACTTGGTAAAAGTCTCCCAACACTTCCGTGACGAAAGTCGTTCTGCTTGTTTGCTGAAATACATGAGGTGCTTTCGGTTACTCCATAACCTTCAAAGATAGTTATCCCGAGTTTTACATAAAAGCTCTCTCGCACAGTTTCATGTAGTTTTTCTGCTCCTGCAAATGCCAAACGGACACTAGAAACCTGCTCCCTCCTCCATTTTTTCATAAAACCTCGATATAGGGTACTGGTCCCGATGAGTATTGTTACCCGGTGCTTCTGAACAATCTTACCAAGCCGTTCATAGTCAGTAGGGTTTGGGTGGAAAACTGCACCGATTCCGATGAGCAGTGGCATCCAGAGACAAACGGCAAAACCAAAGACGTGAAAGAAAGGTAATGTACCAAGGATCTTTTCTTCAGGAATAGGATCAAATACCGTCTTGTAATCTTGAATGCAGGTGTAAATATTGCGATTTGTAAGCGGTACTCCCTTTGGGTGCGATTCTGACCCTGATGTAAAGAGGATTATGGCAGTTTTGTCTGGAGCATCATATTTTTCATACTTTTTAAGGATCGAACTTGAAGACTTAAGTCTACAGGAAAAATAAGTGGTTATCTTTTCTGTCTTTGATGTTCTAGCCTTAATGTCTTCGATGAAAATCATTCTTGGATCTTTAGAGATTTCAGCTTTTTTAATAAATGTTCTCGATGTAAAAATGGTATGTATATCACAGGTATCAAGAACCCAATCTTGTTCTTTTCTGCCTGCAAGAAAGTTGAGTCCGACGGGAACCTTTCCGGCAAAAGTTGTAGCAACAAAGGCCAATGCACCTCCAACAGATGCAGGAAATAAGAGTGCGATATTCTCTCCCTTAAAAGTACGAATTCTTTTTGAGAGGAGGATGCAGGCAGTGAGCGTTTGTCCGAATGTCAGAGACATTCCCGTTGAATCTTCGAAAACTATCTTGTTGAAATTGCTTTTTGCAGTTGTGATAAACCCTTTAATAATCATACGTTTTTTCAATCCACGGTTGAATCAGTGAGTTAGGGTATTTAGTATTGGAACGAACACTGCCCAGGTACAAGGCGCGTAATAATTGCGTAACCGGAACGTACTCATGTACGTGAGGATCACGCAATTATTACCGTAACGCAGTAGATGGTTAGTTTTCGTTCAAACACTACTTAGTCTCTTCGTGGTAGAGGGGGGAGGCCAGACTTAGTCTTTTCTACTTCCCTAATAATCACCCTCTTTTTCTCCTTTACGGGAGGAACCTTTCTCTCCTGTTTGTAACTGGTTTTTTTCCCCTTTGCCCTGTCAACAAGTTCTCGTTTCTTCTCTTTATAGTCTCGATTGTTTATCAAGGCATCATATCGCATATTGTTCAGTTCATTCAGTTTTTTGGGAAGATCTATCTTTTCTCTCTTCCCCTCGAAATAGTCCTTATCCAATAGATAGGTATCGTGAGTATCTATTCCTAACCTAACAAGACACTCCTCCGAGACAATGTCTATGACCTTTTCAAGCTCTTTTTTGAGAAACGTAACATCTCCGTAAACCGTATCAACAAAATCTAAGGTATCCATTTCTATCTCACTCCTCGCATCAATAACATCTTCCCATAAGAGCGTTCCATCTGCAACTTTCCTCATCTTCGTTCCGACCATCAGAACGGTGTGCGGATCTGAAAAGATACCTGGATCTTTAATCCCGTACGATAACACCTCAATTTCAAGTACGGTGTCAACTGCCAACTCTGAGCCAATCGTTCGATAGTCTACCAACCCCTTTGTCTCCTTTTCCAGTAATTTCCACACTACCCTGTTTTTTGTAATGGCTTCTTGTGGTACAACACCAAAATTGGAACAGAGTTGTAGTTTTGTGTTAAGATTTTCACAAAAATCCTCCCCAATGTTTACATCAAAGATCATTTCATTAAAAATCATTGAGTCTTCTTGATTCTCAGTTAAATAGGCCAAACGCAGCATAATCTGTGGGATAATCGCAGGGCCGGTGAGGAGTGTTGAAATAAACTGCTCATCAGCTCTTAAATTTACAGTCATTTCCGGTAAATGAGCAGGGTATAAAATAGCAATGTTATGAATATTCCTAGAGGTCTCTTTTCTGTATGGTTTTTGGTTGATACTGGTTGTCTGGCATCCAAAAGTAATGAGTAAGGAAACCACTACTATAGAGAAGAGTGCCCCAAAATGTACAATTTTAATTCTCCTTAATCCAAACATCTGATTAGATACCTATCCATGCATTGAAAAAACAAACCAGGTATTGCTCCTCTCTTTCGCATCGTGAACATAAACTCTATCGTGAAGAAGTTGTTTGTTGATTGATTCTCCCAAGCTCTTTTTCGATCTCTTGAAGATTCGAGAAAATGCGTTTCAGATACTCCTCTTTCTGTGTTTTCTTGAAAGAACTTGCATACAGTTTTAGAGCAGCTCGATATTTTTTTACACTCTCTTCCCTCATATCCCTATTCAGATAGAGTCTACCAAGCTTTCGGTATGATTCGGCAATGAGGAGAGCCGTATCAATAGAGTCAGGTTGGTAATGGAGCCCATAGTAAAGATAGTTAATTGCTTCGTTGTAATGCCTCTCCTTTAAATGAAAAGTCCCTCCTCTTTCAGATGCCTTTAACGCCCTCTTTCCCTTGCTCAACCAATAGTCGTATGGTTTCCCCTTTGCGTCACGTGGAGCACCTGAAGGTTTGGCCACCTTCTCTTTCCAGGACTGATAGACAGGAATACTATAGACCTTGATAACGGCTTCATACTTTATTCCCTCTCTCAAAATCGTTAAATAGGCTTCAACCTTCTCCTTTTTTATCTTTCGTGATAATCCCACATACTCTTCAAGTTTGCCCACATTTTTCCCCTCTATTTCAAGTACGATATCACCTTTCCTCAAACCCGAGTTGTAAACAGGACTCCCCTTCTGCACACCCACTACCATCAAACCATTTTTTCTCTCAGACAGGATCAGACCGGAAAAGAGTGATTGTGCAAAGAGTGACGAAGTACAGACAGTAATGGATAGTATTACTATGATAGGAAAAAAAAGTGGTCGGATTTTCATGATGTCTCTACGATCTCGTTAAGGGGTAAATAAAGAACACAAAATAAGAAAATGAGAAAATTCTTTTTGGTCATCATCAATTAAAAATACATATTATATCTTCTCTCTTTTTGTAAGCTTTTGATTTTCGGAAAAGTTAAAAGTGTCTACCCGTCCCAGCCAGATAAGCTCTATCTGTCGGGTGACTAATTGGTTCGGGCAGGAAGTTTAAAGTGAGCTAAATTCTTAAAAAAACGTATTTAAATTGCGCATTGGAGCATTAAAAAATAATTGCATGTCCACTTATAATACTTCAAATTTTCTTGTGTTGTCAGACTTTGCCAATCCGTTTAACATCGATACCGGGCTATGCAATTTGTCTATAATACCTTCTGACAGCGATGTCGAAGATAAAGAGTATCATTGCCAAAGGGATGAGATAGTTTGCTAAGTCTCTAATTCTGATTATCTCTTCCTCCTCTACCATAAGTTGTTCCTCTGTTGGGTTGAGTAGACCATCCGTTATCTCTGCTATTCCCTTCAGCAGAGGTATGTTATTACCTGCATCGGAATATTCTCGCGGTTTACTCTCCACTTTCTCGGGAACAATGAACCCCTTAACCTTTAAATCTACAACCTTCCTATCTTTTATTTTTGCTATCTTTAGCATGTATGTTCCCGGATCAACATCATGAAGTATGGAAGTAAATCTCTGCGGTGCGATTTGCTTTAAATTGAGCTCCTTACCATCGTCTTCTGGTGTTAATATGGATACACTCATCTTTGTATCCTTTTCAAGTCCCCGGGAGGACTCAATGAGCAGGGAAGTCAGATCATTTTTAGCATCGACTTTAAGATTATAATCAGTTTTTGAAATATCTCTCATTGCCCAATGGACAACTTGTGACCAAAACTTGTCAAATTTTGACCAATTGATCCATTTAGAAGACCACCTTGCATCTGCATCTGATGCATACATCACCGTCTTGCCAAGCCCATATCTCCAGTTTGCGAGGATAGGGTCTGTTTTCCCCGTGATGTCTGTTGTTAAAGGTACTTCGGCTTTATCCTTTGCCTCAGTTATCGTGTACCCTTTGAGGGGAGGAAGTTGTTCCTTGTAAATACCTTGCAAGATTTGACTTTTCTGGTTTAGGATTGGATAAAAATGAGTTTCATGAAAATCTGATTGTGATACAAATTTTTCTGAATCCTGTATGATCAACCTGGGAAGTTTAATAATGTCTGTTATTTGATAAAACTTTCCTTTCGTCTTATCAGCAATGTCTCGCAATAACTTCGTATTAACAAGCCATTTACCCAAAGCAATTGTTGAGACCGTTATGTTTGCCTGTTTCAACTTCCTAATGAGTGCACCATATTGGTAGTAAATAGATCGAGTGTTCCCATCTGAAAGCAAAATCACATGGTTTGATTTTGCATCTGTTTGGATAAGCTGTTGATGTGCAATATCGAGGGCAGGAAAAATATCCGTTCCACCGTCAGCCCTCAGCCTGCTCAACTTTCTAATCAGCTCTTTTTTTCCCTCTTCAATTGGTTGAAGTTGCAATACAACGTATGGTGAGGTATCAAACGCAATAATACCAAATTGATCGTTTTTTGTTAACTGCTTAATCAGCTCTATTGATGCCTTTTTTGCGAAGAGCATCTTCTTCCCCAACATGCTACCAGATTTGTCAATTATGAGTATGATTGAAAGCCTTGTCCGCTTTTCCTCTTTTGGGGGTGCTCCGCCAATAATCTTAACAGGTAAGATCTCTTCAACAGCTGTATCGGTGTAACCGTTTTTGGCAAAAACATTATCTCCACTCGTCATCACAAAACCACCGCCAAAATCTCTTACATATTTTTTTATAAGGTCCAATTGCCGATTGTCCAAAGACTGTTTTGCAACGTTCGAAAAAATTAAACAGTCGTATTCCAAAAACTCCTCTAATGTTCTCGGGATTTTGGTTGGGCTTTTAATATCAACAGCAATTGTTTTGTCTTTCAGTGCATCCGGAATAAATGCCTTTTTGGTTTTTGATCCCCTTATGTATAAAATCCTTGCCTTACCTGTTATATTAACGAATGTGATTTTACTATTATTTTCTAAATCACTATCGGCATCACTCTCTTTAACACTAATATTGGCGATAAATTTAGCGAACCCTTTTTTCTTTCCTTTGTACGGAACTTCAAAAACATTGGTACCACTTTTGAACTCGGTTTTCCACTCGCGCAAGAGATTTCTTTCTTGATGGATTGTTACGGTACCCTGAACGGTTGTCTCATTTTTATTTTCTACGAGTACTTGAACGTCAAAAGTTTCTCCTTCAGTGACATCTTTGGGTACGTTGATTGTTTTTATGAATATCTCACTCTTTTTCTGCGTAGGGGGTGCAACGGTAAAGACTTTTATATCATTGTTTGCTGCTAATTTTGCAGCTCTCGTGGCATCTCCTAGATTCTCATTACCATCCGAAAGAAGAACAACCATTCTTGAAGAGCCCTCTGGCATCATTCCAAGGGTAGCCATGATACCACTCGATATATTGGTCCTCTCTGCGGGTACGGGAAGTTCGCTACTTTTTTCCCGAACCTGTTTCAGGCTTAAATCCTCTTTGAATTGAGGTGTAATTATTTTAGACTCACTTCCAAAAAATACCAAACTTTTTTTTATTTTTTTATCCATGTTTTTTTCTACATCATGAACATAATTCCACATCCACTCTTTGCTCTCAGGGGAAATACTGTCTGACATATCCATCAGAAAAACAGCATTAATTTCCTGTTTAGATTTCTCTTCCCATCCAAATCCAGCCAATACAAGGATAATAAGAAGGAATACCAGTGTCCGCAAAAGAGTGGAAACAATCATCCTCATTATTGACACCCGTCGATAGCCTATAATTACTGATACCCAGAAGATAGGCAACAGATACAAAAGCTTCAAAAATTCAGGATTTGCAAACTGATATTCCATTTTAAGTCATTAGTATAATATTGTAACGCAGAGCGAAAAACGTAGAGCAAAAGTAGGGGTTCAATATTTTGAACCCCTACAAAAATATTTTTTTTCTCTGCGACCTCAGTGCCTCTGCGTTAAGGAAATTTAGTCTAAAAGTATCCGTTCTAACGCAAAAACAAAAACGAAAAAAATGACAATATGTTGATAATCGTTGTACTTAATGCGCCTATGCCGTGCCAGACCTTACCTTTTTATAATAAATTAACCACTCAAGTAAAAGAATGAAAGGGGTAAGCATGAGAAGATATTTACCAAATTCATTCTTAGTGTCTTCAATGGTTGTTGATATTTCACTCTCTTCAAAACGGAGTTCTTGATTGTCTGTTGTTTCGGATATCAGATTAGATTCATTATCATCGAAAAGATTTGCCACAAATATTCTCTGGATGTTAGATCCAGAAATCCTGTACTCACCTACATATTCTACCTTGTTAAGTACAACCTGTTCGTCGATACCATTGTTCAAACGATAAACCTCTGTTTCTCCTCGAGGGTTTAGCAACTCCACTTCACCCTGCATTAAATAGTTCGCTCGATATTGATTGCCGGTTAACACTTTGAGGCTCTCTTCTCTTTCGTAAGGGTTCAGCCATTGAATGATGTTAAGGATCATAATGAGAACCTGCAGGTTTTTAGACTCAGAAAAGTCAAAACTACTTATGTCAAAACCAAACACCATAGTCCTGTTACCTTCATACTCACCGGCAAAGGCTACCGTAGCATCCATCGGGGTTCCTGCTATCTTAATCACGGGTGTTGACCAGGCAGGAGGCTTTATCTCAAGAACATTCTCAATGCTCAGATTGTCAAGATGGTTTAGGTGACGCAATGTTGGATGTGTATTGTCCCAGTCAATTATCCGGGCATTTTTACTCACTCTCAGGACTGTAGCGAGATCTCGATGGAAAAGGTGCTCTTTCCCCTCAGATTCCGAATTAGGATATGCCCTATTTTCTGGAGGTGCCACATAGAGCGAATTAATGTCCGGGTTGATATTCGGCAAATATCTATGAAATATTGCAATATCATAATTACCGGTTATATCATCTACATAATCGGCTGTCTCAATTCTCGTTAACCTAATACGATGTGTACTGTTTTGGATCTTCTCCAGCTCATTTCCAAGTCTGTTATTATTTGAAACCAAGAGAATTTTGATCGGCTTGATCTCGTTAACTATTGCGTAAGCTCTATTATCAACGGAGAGAAAATCATTTGTCTCAATTTCTGTCATTACAATTCCAGCTGTGTTCAGATTGCCAACTCTTAACGTTTTCTGCTCTCCACCAAATAACTCTATTTCACTTTTCTTGATAATATCACTGTTTAAGAGTACTTTAACGGTAACCTCTTTTCTCCCTTCAGAAAAGTTTTTTACCGTTACATAAGCCTCACGCTCTGTGTAATCCTTAAACATGTCCTGGTATATTTCCAATGATGTGATGGCAACATTCTCGCTATTTTTTCCATATTGGGTAAATGTTATATTTTGTCCCTCCTGTTGAGATAAACCGATTGAGGAAGAGGGCTGGTCTGTTAATACGTGTATCTCCCCTCTCTCAACATTTTTAAGGAACGAGACTCCAAGGCTTACACCCTCTTCAAGATTTGTCCCCGTATCTTTGGGGCTTAGATTCTCTATTATTCTCTTCAACCTCTGCTTGTCGTCTGTAAATTCAGAGAGAATCCTGGATGAGGAGTTTGTTGACATAATCATCATCTTGTCCCACTCACTCAACTTACCTACCATTTTAAGGGCATCAGATTTTGCCTTGTCAAAACGCGAACCTTTTGTTTCCTGTGTCTGCATACTGGCCGATGTATCAATAATAAGGATAACATTTTTTCCGGAAAAGTTGATGATGCTGGATTTAAGGTATGGACGGGCGAGAAAAAAAACGAGAAGGAGTATTAAAAGCAGTTGTAACAGAAAGAGGATATCGATCTTGAACATCCTGCTCCGCACGATATCCTCTTTTAAAACCAACCATGGCATCATGCTCGGTACTTCAACAAAACTCTTTTTTTTATTGAAGAAATAGAGGAATACAACAAAACCTATTAATGATAGATAACCAAAGGCTATTAGATTGATAAATCCCATATAAATTAGCTCCCTTTCGTCCCTAATTTATTATATTTGTTACGCAAAGAATCAATTAACACCTAACTTCTATTTTCAGATTCAAAGTTCTGTTTTACGAAGTAAAAAGGAACAAGTTAGCGACCCGCCAGCCCGACGAGCGTTCTGGCGGGTCACTAACTTCTTGCTTGATTGGAAACCCCGTAGTTTTCGTTTAACCACAAATTTATCTTACAAATCCTATTCTAGGCAACTCTCGCAAAATGAAATCTTCAAATTTGATATGTGTCTTCGCTAAAGAGTATATTATTTTATTAACTCTGCAAAAGCGTTGGAGTTGTCTATTATGCTCCTCTAATGAGCTTTTATATCGCCTACGATTAGCCTCGGAGAAGACGATAGCCCTCTTTTCACTTGTCTCCACGTCAACGATATGTCCTTTCTTGATCTTAGAAAATGGGTCTAACTCAGTAGCACCGAGAATCTGAATCACTTTGATGTCGTAATTCTTATAACGTAAAAAGTTTAGGCCTTTCCTGTAGATTTCCGGTTCCAGCATGAAATCCGATATCAACACGACGGTTCCTCTCGTGCTCTTTACATCGTAAACGTATTTGACGATAGAGTCAAAAAAGTCGAGCTTTCCTTCTGGGACAATATTGTCCAAAAAGTCTGATATCTTGAAAATGTTCTCTTTCTTCTGAAAGAATGGTGTACGGGTATTGAGGATTGAATCTCCATCCGCCAGCTTCGCCACCCGAACACTATTTTTACTTGATAGCGCTATATAACTTAATGCTACTGCAAGGTTCTTAGCATAATCAAATTTTTTATCCTCTTTCGGGTACAACATTGATCTACTGGAATCCATGAGGATGTGAACGGAAAGCTCTACCTCCTCTTTAAAGGTTTTTATCAGCAATTTGTCCAGTCTTCCATAAATATTCCAATCAATATATCGAAAATCGTCTCCGGGAACATACTCCTGATAATCGGCAAATTCGATGCTGGTACCTCTCTTATTCACCATCTCATAGTTCCCTTTTCGATTTCCAAGATATGTTTTCCTGCACCCGATACATAAGGATTCAAGTTTTCGCAGAAAAGTAGCATCGAAAATATCCGCAAGCATATAAATTTTCTCCTCGATTACTCAATTACAAATAAAAGGAAACTCCAAACATAAAACGTTGTATTCTGGAATCTATTCCAAATATCCTGTGTTGGAATGGAAACCCTAAAGTGTCACCACTATCTACTATCTCTCGTCTTCTCCAGAATATTTTCTATAATGTCTTTTGATTTAATATTGTCTGCATCTGCTTCAAAGTTTAAGAGTAATCTGTGGTTCAGTGAGGCAACTGCAACCTTATCAACGTCGTCGTAGCTTATATTTGCCCTGTTGTCCAGAAGGGCCATCACCTTTGCTGCCAAGACAACCGATTGTGCGCCACGAGGGCTTGATCCAAAGGTTACATAACGCTTTATAAGCTCTATGGTATCGTCTCTCTCAGAGGTCTGACTGCTCATCTCCGGACTATTAGGATGTGTCATCGAAATTATGCTTACCACATAATCTTCTACTTTTGATGAAACCAAGACGTTTCTTACCAATTTTTTCATCTCTGCCACCCTTTTTGCAGCACTCTTTGGATCAAACACCGGTTTGATAGGGTATTGTTCATTGACAGTCGTCTGCCTTAATATCTCCTTTAGTTCATTATTATTCGGGAAAGAGAGATTGACTTTAAAGAAGAACCTATCCAGTTGTGCCTCCGGTAAAGTGTACGTACCTTCCATCTCAATTGGATTTTGGGTTGCTAACACGAAAAATGGATTAACTAATTTATGGGTCTTGCCGGAGACCGTGACCTGTCCCTCTTCCATTGCCTCTAACATGGCAGATTGTGTTTTTGGGGTAGCACGGTTGATTTCGTCTGCAAGAATTATGTTGGAGAATATGGGGCCTGCGGAAAACTCAAATTCCTTTCTTCCCCCACTCCTTTCAACGACTATTTGGGTACCAACAATATCGGCAGGCATTAGGTCTGGAGTGAATTGTATTCTGTTAAAATCAAAGCCAAGCGCCCTGCTTAAAGATTTTACAAGTGAAGTCTTACCTAGACCGGGTACCCCCTCGAGAAGGACATGCCCGCCGGCAAAAAAAGCGGTTAGGACCGTCTCTATGACATCTCTATTTCCTACTATCTCTTTACCAATCTCGTTACACAGATTATGAAAGATTTTTTGAAAATTTTCTATCTCTCCCTTTATATCGATCGCATCTTCATTTTTATGCATGGTTTCCTGTCTCTCCTCAGCTGAATAAAGCATTTCCTTTGTATGGAATCTAATAAAAAAATGGAATAAAAAGTATTCCACCGAAATTTTTGTTACACCGAGGACTCAGGAAAAATCCCATTTTGTATTGAGCCCTACTCCTTCTCAGTATAAATATCCTTGATTATCTTTTCATATTCTAGTGGTATGGAGGTATTTTCTATTGCATCATCTTCTGCCTGCCTGGTACTGAGTTCTGCTGTATCGTCGTAACCAACAGTCGGTAATCTCCTTTTTCCGGAAGCCTTTCCCTTGTCAGAAGATATTGATTCTCGTTCTGCTCCGCTTTCATCACGGGTTCCCTTTACCTTAAAGCCAAACTTTTCCGCATCTTGAGACGTATCAATATTCTCTGGTTCAGGAGAGAAGAGTTCGCCCCCTGTTTGACTTCCTCCTGGCCCTCCAGCCTCTTTAATAGCTCCCTGCAACTGCTTGGCCCCTTTTTGTACATCTGATTGAGAACCTCTCTCTTTCTGCTGCGCTAAATCCTTCGTATTGTCATGTTTGCCTGCATCTGCAGCATCAGACCCGCTCTTGCCAGATGTATCAATCCCCATTTGCCTCTCAAGGTCTGATATTTGAGTGGAGAGATCTTTTACTTGATTTGAGATCTCTCTTTTTAGATCTGCAACGTCCATCTTTTGGCCTTGTGAACCCGCTTTCGATCCGGCTTTAGAGCCAGCCTGTTGTCCAGCCTGTGAACCCGCTTGTTGCCCGGTTTCAGAACCTGGCTGTTGTCCGGCTTGTGAACCCGCCTGTTGTCCAGCTTCTGAACCTGGCTGTTGCCCGGCTTGTGAACCTGCCTGCTGTCCGGTTTCAGAACCTGCTTGCTGTCCAGCCTGTGAACCCGCCTGTTGTCCGGTTTCAGAACCTGGTTGCTGTCCAGCCTGTGAACCCGCCTGTTGTCCGGTTTCAGAACCTGGTTGTTGTCCGGCTTGTGAACCCGCCTGTTGTCCTGTTTCAGAACCTGGCTGTTGCCCTGCCTGTGAACCTGCCTGCTGTCCTGTTTCAGAACCTGCTTGCTGTCCAGCCTGTGAACCTGCCTGCTGTCCTGTTTCAGAACCTGCTTGCTGTCCAGCCTGTGAACCCGCCTGTTGTCCGGTTTCAGAACCTGCTTGCTGTCCAGCCTGTGAACCTGCCTGCTGTCCGGTTTCAGAACCTGGTTGCTGTCCGGCCTGTGAACCCGCTTGTTGCTCGGTTTCAGAACCTGGTTGCTGTCCGGCTTGTGAACCCGCCTGTTGCCCGGTTTCAGAACCTGGTTGCTGTCCGGCTTGTGAACCCGCCTGTTGCCCGGTTTCAGAACCTGGTTGTTGTCCGGCTTGTGAACCTGCCTGCTGTCCGGTTTCAGAACTTGTTTGCTGTCCAGCCTGTGAACCCGCCTGTTGCCCGGTTTCAGAACTTGTTTGCTGTCCAGCCTGTGAACCCGCCTGTTGCCCGGTTTCAGAACCTGGCTGTTGTCCGGCTTGTGAACCCGCCTGTTGCCCGGTTTCAGAACCTGCTTGCTGTCCGGCTTGTGAACCCGCCTGTTGCCCGGTTTCAGAACCTGGCTGTTGTCCGGCTTGTGAACCCGCCTGTTGCCCGGTTTCAGAACCTGGCTGTTGCCCGGCTTGTGAACCCGCCTGTTGCCCGGTTTCAGAACCTGGTTGTTGTCCAGCTTGTGAACCCGCCTGTTGCCCGGTTTCAGAACCTGGTTGTTGTCCGGCTTGTGAACCCGCCTGTTGCCCGGTTTCAGAACCTGGTTGTTGTCCGGCTTGTGAACCTGCCTGCTGTCCGGTTTCAGAACCTGGTTGCTGACCAGCCTGTGAACCCGCCTGTTGCACGGTTTCAGAACCTGTTTGCTGTCCAGCCTGTGAACCCGCCTGTTGCACGGTTTCAGAACCTGTTTGTTGTCCGGCTTGTGAACCCGCCTGCTGTCCTGTTTCAGAACCTGGCTGTTGTCCAGCTTGTGAACCCGCCTGTTGTCCAGTTTCAGAACCTGGCTGTTGTCCGGCTTGTGAACCCGCCTGTTGTCCTGTTTCAGAACCTGCTTGCTGACCAGCTTGTTGTCCCGCCTCTGCACCTGCCTGCTGTCCCGCTTCTGTTCCTGCTTGTTGTCCGGCCTGTGATCCCTCCTGTTGTCCGCTTTCACTACCAGGCTTTTGATCGGCATCTGCACCTTCCTGTTGACCCGCATCTGAACCCGCTTGTTGTTCCGTTTCAGAACCTTCCTGTTTTCCGGTGTCTGATCCCGCTTGTTGGCCAGAATCAGCACCCTCTTGTTGCCCAGTATCTGTGCCTTCCTGCTCTCCAGACTCAGAACCCTCCTGCTGTTTCGTTTCCATACCCGATTTTTCTTGCGATGATTCACTTTGGGGTGAACCTGAAGATTCTTTTGAGGGGGACGATTTGGACTCTGTTTTTTGCCCCGACTTATCTTGTTGTCCATCAGTCTGCTCTTCGTTGATATCTTCAATAGGAATATCAATCGGAGGAGGTGCGCTCTCTTTGTCTTTCTTTGACATGAAGAGTTGAGCGAGTTTTTGCAACAGTTTCGATTTAGGTGCCTTGCTTTTCTTCTCCTCCTTTTGACTTTCAGGTGGTTTTTGATCTGGTGTCTCTTTATCTGGAGTTGAGGCCTCTGCCATCTTTGACTGCTCATCCTCTCTCTTTTCACTTTCGGACTCTTTTTTCTCAGACTTTTCTCTCTCCTGTTGGGACGCATCAGCTGTCTTCTTCTCCTCACTCTCTTTTTTGTCCGCTTGTTTCTTATCTTTTTCTGCCGACTGTTTTGACTGATCCTGGCTCTTTTTGTCTTTTTGCTTATCCAGGCTTGAAACTTCCGTTTTCGTACTCTCGGTTTCACTATCAGGCTTCGTCTTCTTCTCAAGACTATCCAAGGTGTTGTTAAGTTTACTCAGCAACTCAGAAACTTCTTCTTCTAAGCTCTTTTTTCTGTTTTGTTGTTCACCCCTCTTCGAAAGTGAATCCTCTTTTGCTTTATCCTTTTGTGCCTGTAACTGGTTTTTTTCTTCTCCCCCTTGTTCTTGCTTCGATTTCCCACTCTCGGTATCTGCGAGTTCACTCTTTTTCTCTCCAGTTTGCGACTCTTCAGAGTGCTCTTCTTGTTTATCTACACGCTCTTTATCCGCTACTTTATCCCTCTCCTCTTTCTTCTCAGGTTGATCGGGTTCCCTTTCACTCTCTTTTGCGTCGGGTGTCTCAGCAACTGAATCTTTTATCTCTTTGACAATCTCATCTGTTTTTTCCGGATAGATAAAGGGTAGGAGCAGCAATATCAAGAGTAATATGGCAACGGGAATTAAGAATTTTGTTGCCCTGGGGAGCTTATGCGGAATAGCCGCTTTTATACCTTTATCATCAAGTTTAGCTGTAATATCCGCAACGAGTAGATCTAAAAACCTGTTTGACTCTTTCTCATCCGCATACTCCAAGCCAGTAACGAGCCGCTCTTTGAAATGCATCTCTTCGTCCAAGAGACTCGCCGCCTCCAATTTCCCAATCCAATTGATGATAATATAAGCAAGGGTGACAAAAAAATAGATCGTGAATGCTGAAATCAAGATAATGGGTAAGTAAGGGGGCACTTCGAAAAATTTGCGGACGAGGAGTGTGATCAAGGCTATCGTCAAACCGATAGCCAATACGGTAAAGAGGGCCTTTTCACACCTAAAAAGATTATATCTGAAGCGCGCCTTCTCCACTCTCTCCTCAATAAGCTCTTTAGACGTCTTCGGATCGCTGCTATTATCGCTGTTTTCCTCAATTACCATAATTCGTTTCCCTTTTTTCGTATTTTTTCATAAAAAGGACCACATTACCAGTTAAAAAAGCGGTAGAGTTTGGTCCATAAGTCTATAATTAAAAGTCAAAAAACAGAAATTCTCAACTTAGATATAAAGATAAAAGACAAACCTCTGGCTATCTATCATTAATTGCCATTGACTGGTAAACATCTGTATTTGGCAGTCATAAATCGGTTCTTACCCATAGGTGAAATGGACTAACTTGTTGGTGGTCATGAGATGTGGTGTGTAGTGCGCTTTGGTTGTAAGGGAGACGTTTACTTTTTCCCCATCCCTTTTGAAAGAAACAGATTATACTCAGTTCAAGTATATCCCGGTTAGTTTGTTTAGTAGGTCGCCTTGTAACTCTTGTGTCAAGTAACACTTTTCGTATGAATTATTAACGTTGTCTCATTCGGTCCTCTATTCGTAGTGTTCTGGTACCCATGTCTTCTCTTCATATTCATTCCAATGTCCCGAAGGTACAAGTCTCTCTTCATAGTGACCCTCAATTCTTTTGTCACCTTCAACACGTTCTTCGACCCAGACTCTCTCTTTCTTTGAAGTATCGACCCACTCCCTCTTCTTCACATACTCATAGTGGCCTTCAATAAAGTTTTTTCCTTTGCCAGAGCTAGACTGCTTTTCAAGCTCAAGTTGTCTTTGTAGATCAGCTTGTTCTCTCTCTTCCCGTTTGTCATCCAGATGGTCACCAACCAAGGCCCCTCCCAAGGCACCTGCACCGGCACCTATTGCGGCACCCATTGCAGGATCACCAACAATTGCACCAATTCCGGCTCCGAGTGCTGCTCCTACTCCGGTTCCCACACCAGCACTTTTTTGTGTAGTTGTCAAACAACCCGTCGTAAAAACGAGTAACGCAGCAGTCACTATTACGGAAAGAAATATTTTGCGATTCATCTGTTTTCTCCAACAAAAATGAAGGGTTATACAATTGTGAAAAGATAGTGTTGAAATAGTAAGTCGTTACGGCTTATCTGCTCAACGAATGAATAGCATATGGAGTTACCTCAGCTTCATCAATTTTTGAGAACTCATTGTAACCACTTTATATATAAACACCTAACTCATGAATTTTGTTCCGCTGTGATGCTATCACAAGGGTTGATTCTTGTCAATATTATTTGTAACGATTGTTATGGCACAACCTTAGCATTCAGTACCATAATTACTCGACTAATGATGAGGTCAGATTGAAAATGTTTTGTACTCTCTTTTGAAATATAAGCTTCTGTAACCTCACTCAATGACACTCATACCTCAACCGTTAATCCATCATAAGCCAGTTTAATGCCTTCGGGAAGAGTACTGTTTATCTGGTCATAGTCTACTTCGTGGGCTATATGTGTAAAAAAAGTCTGCTTTGGTTTCAGTTGTTCCACAATATCAAGGGCTTGTTCAATACTAAAGTGTTTCTCGTGGGGACGTATTCTCAGCGCATCGAGGATTAAGAGATCAAGTCCTCTTAATTTGTCCATAGAATCTGAGGGAATATGGCTCACATCGGTTACATAGGCGACATTATCAATTCTGTATGCGGTAACCATTTCCAGACCATGCATTACGTTAATGGGAATTATTTCCAATTCAGAGATAGCAAACGATCCATCTATGGATTTTAGGATCAATTTCGGTTTACTGCCATTGGAAATTGTCTCTTCAAATACGTAAGAAAACATCCTCTCTATATGACTTACCGTTCCTTGTGATCCATATACGGGGATCTCTCTCTTCTGCCTTATGTTGAAGTGCCTCAAATCATCTAATCCCAATACATGGTCAGCGTGAGCGTGGGTTAATAACACGGCGTCCACTCTTTTTACCCTATTAACCAGACACTGAATACGTAATTCTGTTGCCGCATCTATCAGGATATTATGCTCTCTTCTGGTTATCAAGATTGAAGAACGTGTCCTAGAATTTTTTGGATTGTCAGAATTACAGACCCCGCATTCGCAACCAATCATAGGAACACCATACGACGTCCCCGTACCCAGAAAAGTAATTTTCATACCTTTATCTTCCTCCATCTTCCCATTTTAAATATGACGAATACAGCAATCGCACGAAAGATCCAGTCAAGAGCTACCCCAAACCATATCCCCACCAGTCCCCATTTTAACACGATTCCAAAAACATAGGCAACGGGTAAATGAAAACAGAGGGTACCCGCTGTTGTAATAATCATCAAACTGAGTGTGTCACCAGCGCCCCTCAATCCTCCAGCATAGACCATGTAAATTGCCAAAGCGGGCTGTTCCAGGGCTGCAATCATTACACAAAGGGTACTCAGAGCAAGCACATCCTGCTCGGGATGGAAGAGTTTCGACATTGGTTTTGCAAGGGTTAAGAAGAGAAGGGCAAAAAATCCCATAACCGTAAGGGCGATCAAACAGTTCCTCCTCATACTTAATCTTGCCAGATCCGTTTTCCCTGCCCCAAGACTTTGTCCCACAAGGGTGGCAGTTGCCACAGCAAAGGCATAACTCGGCATAAATGATATAGCCTCTATTCTGAGGGCAATCTGGTGTGCTGCAAGAGCGACAGTTCCAAGAATTGCGACTATCTTCATGAAGAAAAGATAACCTATCTGGGTGAGAAAGGCATCTAACATTGCGGGTAGGGAAATCCTCAGCATTCTCTGGATTCTCTGCTTTTTGATGTTAACAATGTATTTAAATCTAATAGTCAAAACGCTTTTTTTGTTTAAGAGCTTATAAAAGATAAATGCCCCTCCGGCCACATACGCGATTGAAGTTCCCCATGCAGCGCCGGCCACCTCTAAACGGGGAAAAATCCCAATCCCAAAGATCAGAAGCCAGCTAAAGAGAATATTGACACAATTCATGATGAGCGTCATCAACATTGGGGTGCGTGTATCTCCTGCGCCTCTGAATATTGCGCTTCCCGTCAAAATAATCAGACGCAGAATAAAAAAACTAGAAAGAATCCTAAGATAGGGAGTTCCCAACCCCACAACATCATATTCTGCACTCATTACGATCAAAAACTTTTCGGCAAAGAGAAAAACCAGTGGACTGATTATGAGGCCAAGGATTAGTGACAAGAATATGGACTGACCAGCAACTCTTTGCGCCTCTACTTTCTCTTTTGCTCCCATACTTCTTGCCACAAGTGCAGTTGTACCTACATTAAGGGCAGAGAATATCATTGAAATAATGAAGTTCAAGGCGCCTGCCAGACCGACTGCTGCAACGGGAGCTGTTCCCAACCTACCGACCAAGAGAATGTCTACGATAAAGACGGCCATGTGTAAGATATTTTCCAAAGCAGCAGGCAGGGCGAGTTTCATGATGTTTCTATTTAAATACTCTTTTGTTAATTCCATTTTTTTGCACGGTTTGCAGGGATGAATTAAGGGTTGACAACTATTAGAACAACCGATAAAATTTTCCTAATCCGGTGATTTGTCAGATGATAGAAGATTGCCTACTCTTATGCAAAGTAAATCTACAAGTAGTGGTTGAAGGAAAACTACCGATCAACTGTGTTACTGTTAATAATTCCGTAATCTTCAAGTTCACGAGTGTCTTCTGGTTACAAAGTTAGCACGCCCTTTAACTAGGCAGTTTTCGTTCAACCGTTAGGCAACCCTACCTGTCTCTTTTTTTAAGACAGCATCCCTTAATTACCACAAAGCTAACTGAACTGATAGTGAGAATAACATCTCGAAAGTGATAAATCCTATTATGTATACGGGTATTGATATTATTGAAGTTAAGAGGATTGAACGAGTCTTCCATTCCCATGAGGGCTTTGTCAAAAGAGTTTTCACCGAAGATGAGGTGAAATACTGCCAATCGAAGAAGCACTGTTTCCAGCATTACGCAGCACGTTTTGCATCAAAAGAGGCGGTTCTTAAGGCATTTGGAACTGGTCTTAGAGAGAGGATGAAATGGACTGATGTGGAGACACTCAACGAAGAGTCTGGAAAACCGTATGTGAATCTCTATGGCCGGGTAAAAGAGTTGGCTGAGGAAAAAAATATCTGTGAGATTTCAATCTCTTTATCACATTGTCAGGAATATGCTGTTGCACACGCCTTATTGGTTACCCGCGACAAGGGATAACAGCCAATTAGGGCTGAGCCACTGATTTCTGTTTTTCCACGATCTAGCGTATGAGGTATACTAGTTGAAAAAGATTAAAACATGGACTTGATAATGGTTGAAAATAGTGTAAAATACCCTCCTGTCATAAGCTGTTTTGCACATAAACTCTTAAAGGTAAATAAAATGCTTCAGTACCTTTAGAACTCTTTGAGATGGGTCAAATAATGAAAAAGTTAATTCTCATAAATCCTCATCCAGTTGGCAACGTTGGCGAGGAGAATGTCTCTGTGTTAAATCAGATGCCGGTAAATCTTGGCTATTTGAAGAGATTGACCCCAGATCATTGGGATGTTGATATCATAGATGAGACACAAGAGCTTGCAGTGGATGAAAAGGGGGAGAACATCTGTTTTGAAAAGCCCGATTTGGTCGGAATCACCTCGGTGAGTTATCAAGCGAATAGGGCTTATCAGATAGCTGCAGCATGCAAAAGAAACGGGATCCCTGTTATTATGGGCGGTGTACACGCTACAAGTTATCCCGAAGAAGCGGCACAGTATGTTGATTCAGTCATCATAAGAGAAGCTGTTACGATTTGGACAGAGATTATTGCAGATTTCGAGAACAATACCCTGAAAAAATCATATGATGGTGGCCTCACACCGATGGAGATGTACAAAGATCTCTATTCGGATCGTGAGTTTTTAAAGGATAAGTATAAATACCGCTATTCAGGCATCATTACGACTGCCGGATGTCCCTTTAGTTGTGAGTTTTGTTCAGTTCCCCAGTTTCAGGGGAGAAAGTATCGAGAAAGAGCTATCGATGATGTGTTAAATGAACTGGAGAAAATCAAAGGTGAGTATAGGGGGCTTATCCTGACCGATGAAAATTTCTACGGACACAGTAAAAAATCAAACGAAAGAGTACGCAATCTCTTTAAGAATATGGTAGAGAGAGGCATCTACCAGAATTGGTTTGGGTTTACCTCTTTAAATATTTATAAAGATGATGAGACACTAGAATACATGGTTAAGAGTGGTTGTGTAGGAGTTCTCATCGGGATTGAGTCTATTAATGAAGAGACGTTAAAGACGATGAATAAGGGTGTCAACCTGCGTATAACCGTTGACAAATATAAAGAGGCGGTGAAAAATATTCGAAAGCATGGCCTCGCGGTATGGGGTACAATGGTTTTTGGTAATGATGGTGACACTCCAGAAGGTTTCAAAGAGGTGGTAGATTTTATCATAGACGCGAAGATTGATATTATGACATGTGGTATCTTGTGCCCTTTCATTAATACCCCTTTATACAATAGACTGAACGGAGAAAAGAGACTCTTTAGGACAAATTTCCCCGAAGATTGGATCTACTATACTTCACATCATCTTACCTATGTACTTTCAAGACTTTCACTTCAGGAATTCATTGATGGTCTGGAGTATGTCTATGAAAACATATATTCAACCGATGTCATTAGGGCGAAATTCAGAAATGCGAAGACAGAGTTAAACAATCTCAATGCTGCTATGTTTGCATTCAGGGTAAATCTTGACTGGCAATTTGTCTTTCATCACTTATTAAAGAGCTTAAAGGAGTTGCAGGCTTCAGGTGTTTACGAGGAGGCACGTGAACGCTATGAAAAAATGAAAAGCGGTAAAGATATTGGTTTAGCAAGTGTTAAGTCTTAAACAATACTTTTTCTCTTTCTCTCCACTATCCAGATACAAGGTTTCACTTGTGCTTACGTACGTTCCGGTAATGAAACAGCGCACTTTGTATAGGGACAGTTTTCTTTCAAACACAGAGTATACGTTCAAGTATCAAGTAGTAAGGAACAAATCTGCAGGATAACTTCTCGGAATCAGGTGAGGCTAACACAATTACCTTTGTATTGAAGCCTGAGTTTTGAGATGTCTCTCATATCTGTTATGTTTTTTCTGAAGGATAAGTCATGTCAAAAGTTGTTGTTACGGGTTTGGGATTAGTATTAGCGAATGGTATTGGGGTGAAGGATGCATGGGAGGCGCTCATCCACGGCAAAGATGGATCGGGAGAGGTCACTTCATTTGACACATCGCAGTATAAGATTCATCGTGCGTGTGAAGTTAAGGGTTTTAAGGTAGATACAATATTTGAAAATGAGACTCCGGCCAATACGATTCATAAATATACCTATGCGGCTGCTCGGGAGGCACTAAAAGATAGCGGTTTAAATGATATCGCCAAATATAATTGTGAAAGATTTGGAATTGCAATTGGGACTCTTGCGGGTGAACTCCCTCCATTTGAATACCTGTTACGCAGTTCCCCTGATGATAAAGCAAATGGTTTTGACATGAATGTTGCCTTAACATACCCACCATCCTCCATAACTTCGCTGCTCTCTGAAGATTTTGGTTTTGAAGGTCCTAATATGGTTTCGTTGAATGCATGCTCTTCTGGCAACCACGCTATTGCATGGGCATATGATCTCTTATTAAATGGGAAGGTTGATGTGATGCTCGTTGGAGGTGGTGAGTTAATACCGCAAACGGAATTTACCCATTTTCACAATTTAAAGGCACTCGCACCGGAAAAGTGTAAACCTTTTGACCGAGAGAGAAAGGGACTCATTATAGGAGAAGGTGCAGGGATTATGGTAATAGAAAATCTCGATTTTGCAAAAAAAAGAGGTGCAAATATATATGCAGAGCTAAAGAGTTATGGAATGAGCTGCGACGGCCACCATATGACGGCCCCACATCCCGAAGGTGCCGGCGCAATCAGGGCAATGTTGAGTGCACTATCAGGTGCACAACTCTCATATAAGGATATCGATTATGTTAACGCCCATGGAACGGGAACACCCTTGAATGATCGAATGGAAACGATGGCCATTAAATCAGTCTTTAAGGAGAGGGCTAAGAAGATCCCCGTTAGTTCGATAAAATCGATGATTGGTCATACAATGGGTGCGGCAAGCGCGATAGAATCGGTTGTTAGCTGTCTTTCGATCAAGCACAATAAAATTCCGCCCACGATAAACTATGAGACACCCGATCCAGAGTGTGATTTAGATTATGTGTCAAACGAAGCCAGAGAGCTTGAAGTTAATTGCGTATTGAATAACTCCTTCGCATTTGGAGGGAACAATGTCACGAATATTTTCAGTAGCTTTTAGGAAACATTCTCAAACGCATCGTTTTATTAGTAAGGAATAACGTGTAGCTGCAGGCTAAAACCTGCGGATACTATGATAATTGTATAACATGGATAAAAAAACGGTAATTACCGGAATTGGTGTTGTATCTCCAATTGGAATTGGCCACCAAGAGTTCTGGAAGGGGCTAGTTTCGGGTAATTCTGCTATTGCACCGATTGAATCGTTGGATCTTTCACGATATGAATGCAAGAGTGGGGCTGAAGTAAGGGATTTGGATCCATCAGATTATCTGGGACGTAAGGGGTTAAGATACCTCAATAAGGGCACTAAATTTCTTGCCTCCAGTATAAAATTGGCGCTCGATGATGCAAACGTAAGTATAGATGATGAGGTATCAGAGAGAACGGGAATTTTAATAGGAACATCCCTTGGAAATTTTTCTCAAACCACAGACTATTTTCATGATATTGTTCGGGAGAACCCTTCCGAACTCTCTCCAATGCAGAGCTATGATGTTGCACTCAATTCATCAATAAACTACGCCTCGGTCTTTTTTAAGATAAAGGGATTTGCCAGGACGATCTCTTCCGGCTTTACGTCGGGAATTGACGCAATTGGTAATGCACATAAGCTGATTCAAAATGGGAAAGCAAACGTAATCATAGCGGGTGGTGTTGAACAGATATCGTTGGACCTCTACACGATCTTTTATATGAGAAAGATGTTGTCAGGTTCAAATGGAACGGGCAGAGAGATCAGCATGCCATTTGATAAGAGACGAAATGGTTTCATAATGAGTGAAGGCAGTTATGTATTCGTATTGGAAGAGCTTGATTTTGCTTTGAGTCGTGGCGCAAAGGTGTATGGTGAGGTATCGGGGTTTGGAACTATTTTTGCCGGAAACAAAAGATACGATACGAAAAAGAGAGTAGAAAAGGCCAAGTCGGCAATGCAAGCGTGTGCGGATGACGCAAACATATCACTTCAGGATATCGATCTTATTCAGGCCAACGGAAACTCAGACAAAATGTTAGACCATATTGAGGCAAAAGCTGTGAGAGAATTATTTGAACCAAGAGGTGGTGAGATACCGGTATGCGCAGTTAAATCTACAGTTGGGGAATCTTATGGAGCATCCGGTGCAATGCAAACGGCGACATCGGCACTTTCAATCCAAAATAGTCTTCTACCGCCGACAATCAACTGTGAAGAGAGAGACCCTGAGTGTGATGTTAACATCATTCATGAGAAACAGACTTGTACCATTAAGACGGTACTGGTAAATTCGTTTGATTATACGGGAAACAACAGCTGTTTGATTGTCAAGAAACATGAGTAAGCTATTTGACCCAATTAAAATAGGTAGGACTGAAATAAAAAACAGACTTGCCATGTCCGCAATGGATCTTGGATTTACCTCTGACGGTTCGGTAAATGATCGTTTTATCGATTTCTATGTGGAGAGGGCTCGTGGTGGAGTAGGCTTAATTGTAATAGGGGGTTGTTATCCCGAGATGAATGGCAAGGTATGGAAGAGCATCATCGGTCTGGACAAAGATGATTTTATTCCTGGATTAAAAAAATTTGCAGATACTATGCACAAGAGTGACGTGAAGGTTGCCGCTCAACTCCTCCATGGTGGCAGAAGCGCCTCCTCGTTTTTTACAAAAATGCGTCCTGTTTCTGCATCGAGCTTAGCACACGTCAACATAAAGCAGGCTCCGCACGCACTCACCATACCCGAGATCAAGAGAGTAATTAAGGGCTTTGTAGATGCGACCATACGATTAAAAAAGTCTGGCTTTGATGCGGTTGAGATCCATGGCGGTATGGGTTATTTGATCAATCAATTCCTCACCAAGGCAACGAATGAGAGAAAGGACCGATATGGTGGAAGCCTCAAAAACAGGATAAATTTTGCCAGAGAAATTGTGACAGCAATAAAAGAGAGAGTTGGAAAAAATTTCCCCATTATTTTTCGCCTTTCTGGAGACGATTTTGTTGATAACGGACTCAAGATAGACGAGAGTATCGAGATTGCAAAGGAGTTGGAAAAGGCGGGGGTAGATGCATTCAATATATCTCCCGGATGGCATGAGAGTCGGACCCCAATTATGCTCATGTCTATCCCAAGAATGTCCTATATCTTCTTATCTGAGAAGATAAAGACCCAGGTAGAGGTACCCGTCATTGGATCGGTGAGGGTGAACGATTTGGCACTCGCTGAAGAGATCCTGGATAATGGCCAGTCAGACTTAATATCGATAGGAAGACCCCTGATTGTCGACCCAGAATTACCAAAAAAGTACAGGAGGAAACAGTTCGATGAGATAAGAAGTTGTATTGCCTGCAACCAGGGATGTTTCGATTCGTTGTTAAACTTTAAATCGGTGAGCTGCATCTATAACGTGAGGGCTGGAAGAGAGCGGGAGTTAAAGATCAGGAAGGCCAAGAGGAAGAAAAAGGTGATGGTGATCGGTGGTGGTCCAGGAGGCCTTGAAGCTGCAAGGGTTGCCGCTTTACGGGGGCATGAGGTCCACCTATATGAGAAGAATAGTGTTCTTGGTGGACAACTGAGATACGCCTATATCCCCCCAGGCAGGGAAGAGATAGAAAATGTTATAACGTATCTGGAGAGACAGATAAAAAAATTAAAGGTAAAAATCCAATTAGGTGAAAAGGCCGATATAAAAGTGTTAAAAAAATTAAAACCCGATGCCGTAATTGCCGCTATTGGTGGCAGTCCCATCATACCTCCTATTCCGGGCATAAAGGAGAAGAATGTTGTTGTTGCTGAGGAGATCTTTGATAATAGGGTAAAAGTTGGAAAAGATGTGGTCATAATCGGTGGTGGGACGATTGGATGTGAGGTCGCTTTGCACATCGCAAAAATGGGCGCAATGACTCCTGAGGTAGCATGTTATCTTCTGAGAAATAGGGTCATCAACGGTGAGGAGGCCGTAGAGTATACCTCACACGGGAAAAGGAATATTACGATCTTAGAGATGAAGAACAAGATTGGGGGCGCTTTTGGCATCTCAACTCGCTGGGTAATCATAAAACAGGTGGAAGATGCTGGGGTTGAGTGTATAACCGGTTTGAATGTGAAGGAGATTAAGACGCTTCAAAACGTCAAGTCAGACAAAAATGGGAGAAAGCAAGCAAAGGTGCATGCTCAAAATCGAAAGATCTGCATAACTTTTGAAAAAGAGAAGAAATTGGGTTCAATCTTTGCCGATACCGTCGTCATAGCGGCCGGATACAAACCCAATCAAGACCTTGTTAAAGAGTTAGATGGACACGTAGAGGAATTTTATCAAATAGGAGATTGTGTTAAGGTGCGGACTGCCCTTGAAGCCATCCACGAGGGATTTGAAACAGGGTTAAAGGTTTAGAAGAATATGAAAGACATACGAATGAATAGGGGGGACGATTCTGGTTATCAGCATATTGAGTATGAAGAGGTGGAGCTGAAAAACAACCGATGTGCTGGAGTCATTAAGATAAAGAAACCACCCCGGAACTCTATTGGTTCCTGGTTGTTAGATGCTCTCTATGACAGGATTGATTCATTTGAAAGAGATGATAGGATAGCGGCCATTATTATCACAAGCAGCATTAGGGGGGTCTTTTGTGATGGGGCAGACCGGGATGAGTTGTTCGGTTCCTGGATCTCGGGTCTAGTGGCTGAGAAAAACTATGATAGATTTGTGAGGGCCCATGAGATGTATCTGGAGATAGAGAATTGCCAAAAACCCCTCATTGCAGCGCTTAACGGCGTAACCATTGGAGCCGGACTTGAACTCGCTCTTTTATGTGATTTCCGTATTGCTTCTGAAATCGCATTTTTTAGTCTCCCTGAGGCAAAACCTGAGTTGAGCATAATTCCGGGGCTGGGAGGGACTATCAGGCTAACCAAAACAATAGGTGCTGCCCTCGCCAAGGAAATGTTGTATTCGGGAAGGATGGTTCGTGCAAAAACGGCATTACAGTGGGGGTTGGTGAACAAACTCGCACCCGTAAGGGAGGTACTTACAGAGGCAATTGATTACGCCAAGGTGTTGGCTGAAAACAACGCAAAGGCGATACAGACAATGAAAAAGTGTATAAACTTTGCAACGGACCACGATACAAGAGAGGGTATACAATATGAAGTTGGTCTCTTTGCAGAGATGATGCGAGAGAAGCTTGTAAAGAGGTAATGAGCTACACTCTTTTTTATTCGAGCATGAGGTAGGTTATTTTATATCACTATATTTTCTCCTGGAGGCAAAGAGATGAAAGATAAAGTAGCGATAGTAACAGGCGGCACAAGAGGTATTGGTCGATCGATAGTCTTGGAGTTGGCAAGGAACGGGTGTAATGTTGCCTTTAATTATGCAAAGAGTGAAGATCTTGCAAAAGCCCTTGTAACGGAAGTTGAATCACGGGGTGTCAAGGCCGTGGCAAAGCAGGCTGACGTAGCGGATTTTGAAGCAGCAAAGAGTATGGTAGCAGAGGTGAAAGAGGAATTCGGACAGATAGATTTTTTGATCAACAACGCCGGAGTGACAAGAGACAAGCTCCTAGCCCTCATGAAAGAGAGCGATTGGGATGAGGTGATCAACACCAACCTGAAAAGTGTCTATAACTTTTCCAAGGCCGTAATCATGACCATGGTCAAACAGAAGAGCGGGAACATACTCAACATTACCTCAGTAAGCGGAATTGCTGGAGTAGCGGGACAGACCAACTACTCTGCATCAAAGGCAGGCGTCATTGGTTTTACAAAGGCCCTGGCCAAAGAGGTTGGTAAGGCAAAAATAAATGTGAATGCCATTGCGTGTGGATTTATAGAGACAGACATGACCGCTTCGCTCCCGGAAGAGTATAAAAGTAAGATGATTGATATGACCTCTCTCAAACGATTTGGGAATCCCGAAGAGATAGCCAAGATTGCGAAATTCATGCTCTCAGAAGAGGCACAATATATCACCGGACATGTACTTACCGTTGATGGCGGATTGGCGTTATAAATTAGCGACTGAAAGGAGCAAATTTAGGATGATGTTTTTGTTAAAGGTCCAAATAAAGAAAATACCAGACATTCCCGTAAAAGATTTCCTCGGTTTCGTGGTCAAGGAGTGGGAGTATTTCTTGAGGATGCAGAGAAGGGGTAAGATCCTTGCCGGTGGGAAGTTAGCCGGTGGTAGAGGCGCTGCCGCCATTATTGAGGCCGACTCAAATGAGGAGCTGGACCAGATTGTGGCTAATCTACCCCTCTTTCCATTTTTTACCGAAATTGAGATTACCCCCCTTGTCTCAACCGAAAAGGCCTTGACCGACGTTAAGCGTGTTCATTCACTTATGAAATAGATACAAACGTGAATAGAGAGCGTTATAAAATGTTAGTGGACACCGATTTACTGGTTCAATACCAGGGGGTAAAGAGCTGTTTGCAATTTATATTGTGATCTCCTCATTGTCAGGAGGCTTGTGTAAGAATTGCAGAAGAGATCCCATTGTCTGCTTAAAAGATGGAAAAATAGTAACTGCTACACTTATCCCAATTTGTGTAACACTCTTCTATCATTTTTTTCTCTCAAGAGAACAATTCCTGTATGCAACCTCTATGCAATAGAACCAGGGGGAGTTTCTCATAGATCCTCACACTTATTTTATAAATTACCCAGTTTTTGAAAGAGATGCAGGAATTATTTTCCTGGAAAACGATACTGATTATCTTCGTGATGGCTTTTGGTGGCTGTATCAAAAACAGTATACCCAACGAGCCTCATGCAGCCGGGAGTTTTATAAAGCTGGAAAATAGACTTCTTGTTGTTGAAGATGTTTGGTCGGGAAAACTTTCTCTCCCCGGTGGTAGTCAAAAGGAAGATGAATCCTTAGAAGAGACAGCTAGGAGAGAAACGCTTGAAGAGACGGGTATTTTGGTAACGGTTGGAAAAGAGCTGCACCGAACGGCAGATTTCGTTCTGTTTCAATGTGATACAGTCAATCCTGTTTTTGCAATGAAAAGAGGGTATCCAAAAGATAAGGCATCTCTCTATTGGATACCCCATTCACATTCATCCCGAAATGAGATAGAAAAGGTTCTCCTCATTGATCCAATGCTCTATAAGCCGCAAGAGTTCCGCTTCCCATCTCAACTTGAGACCATCCAAAAATTATTTGAAAATATGGGAAAGGTATCAGGTAATCTACAAATCATAGAAAAACCTTTACGAAGAACTTCTAAGATGGAAGATTTTGGTATAAGGGTTATAAGGGGTTTTCAAAAATTTGATGGTCGAATTACACAAGCGATTTTCAATATTTTCTCTTTTCTGGGATCTGGATGGGTTATCTTTCTCACTGTTCCCTACTTTCTTCTCTGTACACCCCCGAAACAAGGGCAAGGGTTTTTCCTTCTCTTAGTCATATCCTCCCTCATAAACGGTTTATTGAAAGATGCCTTTGGATTAACAAGGCCTTTTGAAATTGCCCCTTCTGTACAGTGGATGGAAGCTTCGGGCTTTGGGTTTCCCAGTGGCCATACTCAACTTGCTACAGTATTTTGGGGATGTATTTTCTGGAGAGTAAGATCCGCTATGATAAAAGCAACTCTTATCACAATCATTCTCATGGTTGGTTTTTCACGTATATATTTTGGTGTACATTACCCCCATGATGTTGCTGGTGGGTGGTTTCTTGGTGCCGTCATTCTCTCTGTGTACTATGTTTTCACATCACGAGAAACGGTACAATTTTTCGATCATAGACAATATTTTTGTTGGTGGATTTTTCTCTGTGTAACATTCATTAGTGTTCTGTTAAGGTTTCATCCTGATACGGTAGCCATTTTAGCTTTATGGTTTGGTGTACTATGGGGAAGAATTCTCGGTGGGAAAAGTGTAATTCGGATACTACTGCCCTTTGATTTTAGGCAAAAGGCGATACGAACACTCGTAGGTATTCTCGGAATGGTTTTTATTTTTCTCACATTCTATTTTATAACTCCTGAGGATAAGAGATTTTTCACACAGTTTTCCGTTCTACTACTAAAACATTTTTGTTTAGGTATCTGGCTACGGTGGGGTTCCTTTATGGTTGTTGATAGTCTTGTAAAATAGAAACTTTTATATAAAGTAGATTGCTGAAAAATGCTTTATAGTTTGAAATTTGTTCTCATGATCTTTTCGTTTGATACAACCTAACGAAAGCCTTCGACCATGAGTGAATCATTTCATATCCTTCAAGCAGAGGAGATAATAACTTTGGATCTTGCGGGATAGATGATATACTAAAATGATTTGGTTTTCAGTTGTACTGGAAACCAAATCTTGGTTGCAGTTATCCCCGGACAAAAGGTGCCGAGGACTTTACCTGCTCAATTTTATACCGGATTTTATCCGAAAACTCTTTCATGTGAGTATAAAAATGACAGGTCTTAATCTTCATCTCTCTTTAAAAAGATCTTCAAGGGTAATAGAGTGGTGGAAGTATAGAGAAGCACTTAATGAGGAATCAGGGCCATAGAGGCTAATGAGCGCTTTTTCAATTGTGTAGCCTCGGGGTGTTTTTAGCAGGCTACATTTCTTGTCCATTTCGGGAATTATCCACGTTCCAATCTGCCTGTTTTGGTGTTTTATTTCGCATATCGTAAGGACATGATCTGATCGCTTGTATACTAAGTCTATCTGGAATCCCTGGTCGTTCTTCTCAAAATAGGGTGAGGCGGTAAGTACTTCATCCTGGAAACCCATCAAATACGCTATGAATCCAGAGTGTTTAAGACAAAACCGCTAAAAGGCAAACCCCAACCAGGATTGAAAACTCTCTTTTGTCAGAACCTGAAACAGCTTTGATGAAGTGCTTTCATGTATTGTCTTTTTATTGTGATCGATATATTTGAAATAGAATACGAGAAATTCATCCGATAGAGTATATTTTCGTATCTTTGTCTTTAATCCTTTGCCAAATGGAGTAATAGACCGGATTATTTCTGCTCTTTCAAGGTTTTCCAGATACGATTTCAACCCTCCACCCGAAGGAAGTTTGAGCTTTACCGCTACCTCCTTCAATGAAAAGATCCCATCTTTTAAAAGGCTAACGATTCTCAAGTATGCCTGTGCCTCTCTAAACTGGTTGTAAAATATTCTCTCTATCTCCTGAAACATGACCCCATTAGGAGAAAAGCAGAGCCGGTTCATATTCTGGTCAAACGAGAGGTTAAGATTAATCTGTTCCAGGTATTTGGGTACACTCCCGAAAACAAGTAAATATTTAAGACACTCCTCATGGCTTCTTTTATTCCCGATAAGTTTGTAAGCGTCCGCGGGACCTAATCCTTTCAGGTGAATTTCGAGCGTTGTCCTTCCGTAAAGGGCCTTTGACCGTAAAACTTTCTTCACCATAAACGAAGCTATTGAACCACAGAGGACCAACATTATGTTTTGGTCCTTCCAGTGATTGTCCCAGAAGTATTTCAGGAGACTGATTAAACGGCTCCTGCCTGCAGCCATCCATTGAAGTTCATCGAAGAAAAGTACCTTCTTCTTCTTGCACTCTTTATTGAAGACCCTTTCAGAGAGATAAGAGAATAGACTATTCCAATCCGGAAATGTCACATTTGCAAGGATAGAGTCTTCTACCTGTTTTTTTAAGAGCTCAGTAAAGTGTACGATCTGCCCTTTTGTGGTTTCACCTTCAACGGCTTCAAATATGAAAGAAGATTTTTTTCGTTCAAGGAATTTGTTTACGAGGCTGCTTTTCCCGATTCTTCTTCGCCCATAGAGAATAACCAGTTCGCTCCTGTTAGAGCAATAAGCCTCTTCTAACAGATCTAATTCTCGTTTCTGCCTACAAACACGATTTCACTCCTCATAAGAATGCGCAAATAAAACCATTTTATTTTTATATGCGTATTCTGTCAAAACAAATCATGAGATCCGCAAGATATTTATAATATACTATCCTGAATTTACTCCCTTCTTAAACGGCCTTCTTTTAAAGAGTCTTGCCTCTCAGGAAATCAGGAAATTCAGGAAGGAAAGAAATAGAAGAAGTGGTCCTTCCTTTTTCTCTCACGTCGGGATGGAATGTTTTCTTTGATATATACCCATCGCAAATTGGTTTTCGGTTTTCAGAACCCGATTTCATTTGAAATTTAGACTTTTCTCAATCACAAAATCCTCGACTTAGCATTACTAAGCCTCTGGTTTTGTTCAATCGAAAAATCAAAATTTCAAGCAAACTCCTGCCCAAAAATTCCGAAAACCAATTTGCGATGGGTATAGAAACTATGCTTTCCATCACCTTCTTAGTGATCTGTGCGGCTTTGTGAGAGATTGTTTTTTGTGTACATGGTTAATAACAATACAGATTCACATTGATTTTTCAAATCATACATGTTACTGTTTTTCGAATGAGAACAGACGAAATTATGCGTACACTTAAGCCTATTATATCATCATATCCAGAAATCAAACTTGTTTACCTTTTTGGTTCACAGGTGTCCGGAAATACTGGAGCCTTGAGTGATTATGATTTTGCCTTTTATGTAGACAGAAAAGATATAAAGATGCTTTATGACTTGAAATTTATTCTCATGGACAAAATCGGTTTAGCGCTAAGAACCGACAAAATAGACATAGTAATTCTTAACTTAATTCAATCTCCGGAACTGAAGTACAAAATTATCAAGGATGGGGAGCTGTTATTTAAAGAAGAGCCTTACAAGGTCTTGGTTGAACCGAAGATACTCAATGAGTATTTTGATTTTCATGACCTTTTAGTTCGATACAACCTGACGAAAGCCTAAACCAACCCATGACAGATCTCACCGTTATTGAAAACAAGATCAGCTCTGTCCACAAATACTTGAAAATTCTTGAGAGATATAGACAGTTTTCTCAAAAAGAAATTGTTGATGATTTAGATAGGAAAGGTGCACTTGAGCGCTATCTCTATCTCACTATGCAGGCAACGATTGATCTGTCAGAGGCGGTGATTGCGTATAAGAATCTGAGAAAGCCTTCTACCATGAGTGAATCATTTCATATTCTACATGCAGAGGAGATTATCACCTCTGATTTAACGGAAGAGATGGTAAAAATAACAGGATGCCGCAATGTGATCGCACACGATTATGAAAAGCTAAATTATGATATACTCTATGATGTCCTTCAAAATAGATTGGTCTTTATAGAAGCATTTGTGGAGAGAATTGAACATTTGTCCTGTTCTCTTTCGCTTCTGAGAGCATCCGATATTTTTGATTTTTAAATTTGTTAAAGGGTAAAAATTATACATGAAAGAGAATGGATCTTCATCGGTCAAGGTGCTCTACCAAATACCTGAGATGTTCACCATTTGTTCCGCAACACCCTCCCAGTATTTTTATCTTATATTTTCTGTTTAGGGCTATCATGCTCACTCCCCAATCTGCTATGTCGCTTATATGAATATCAGTTGCTCCGTTGAGACTTGAATGGTCTTTGTCCGAGGCGTTTGCCTGGTAACCGATTAATCGAGAGATAACATCATATGGCTCTCTCTCTGGGGTGAAAAAGGTAGGATGAGAACAGTTTATCATAAAACCAAGGGGTGGCCTTGAACACGATCTGTCTATGGTCTTAAAGGTTTCATCGAGTGTTGTCCCATCCATAAGGCGACCGGTTCTCTCAATTACGAAACTTAAAATATAGGGTGTGGTAAATTCCGACATTGTTTGTGCGATACCCTCTGCTTCAGATATGGCGGGGAGAGAGGCTGCAAAAATGAAGTCTACACCACCCTCAATGAGTTTCTCTATTTGCCATGTATGAAAAAGAGCGGATTCCTTCATAGTTAATGCTTCATCAGGTTGGTAGCAATCGTTTTTGCAACCGATTAAACCACCAATCAAAATTTCTTCAGAGTCTGATTCATGTCGCTTCTTGATTTTTTTCATAAAGGTTACTGCATCACCATTCACATCCTTGTCGATTTGTAAGGTTTCAATTCTCTCTTTATTTGCTCGCCACGTTGGGGTAAAAATCAAGAATGGGACTTGAGTATCTTTTTGTAATGCAAAGTATTCATCGTATATCAGAGCTATCTCTCTTCTTCCAATTTCATCATATATGAGAAGGGAGTGTTCAAGTGTAGGATGCATGCAAAGATTTTCTCTCCTTCTCAGCCTTTCCAGTACGGCAAATTCGGTGAATAGGTATTGGTATCTATCTAACAGTTGTTTCGTAAGCATTAAAAAGATGACTAACGTGTAAAGTGAGCTAAAGTATATTAAAGTGCCTAAAGTTGGTTAGTGAAAAACAACTCATACTGGGCGGTCTTGGCGGCTTTGCGAGAGCTTATCTTTTCTCCTGCAATCCGCAATCCGAATTCCGAGATTCTCCGTTGAACTCTGTTAATTAGGTTTGGGGAATAAAGTGTAAGTTTGATCCGTCCAGAAACATTTACAGCTATCATTTTTCAAACGACTCTAACTGCTGAAGTTCTCCCTCCTCTGCAGTACGAGTTTCTAGACCTTCACTTGCAATAGGTGTAACGTCGACCACATCATAGCTGCTGATGATGTTACCTCGAGCCTTATAGCCTTTAATGTCAACAAGTGTGTTTAAGTGGACGATATTGCTGCGTCTCTCTTTCTTGCGGCCAAATAGATAGTTAATCTTGGCTTTTGGATCTTCTTCAGTGGTGACAATGATAGGGGTGTTGCCGTTTTCGGCAGCCATAAACTGTAAGGAGGCGCCAATAGTATTGGCCTGTACGGTAAAACGTTTCACATAAAATTTTCTGGACTCTCCATCAAGGTGCACCACGGTAATGATGGCTTCCGGATTATCTTTCTCGATGAGAAGTGCTTTATCTGTATCATATCGATTGGTGAGTTCAAAACTCGTCAGTTCTATTGTACCATCTTTATATGCTACAAGGACCCTATCTTCCCCTTCAAATTTTCCCAGATATCTGCCTCTCTTTTCGCTATTGAGTCGGCCGACTGTTTCGTCATACCAGATGTCGAGTCCCCCTAGAGTGGATGTTCCCGATTTTTTGTGTACTACCTTTCGTATAGGGTATTTTGTGAGCCGGTTACCTTTTGAAGAGCGTCCTTTAATGGCAAGATCGGAAAAATCGAAATCAAAGAGAGTTTTACGAGCGGAGCATCCCGATCGCAGTGATACGGCAACCACCTCCGATTCACTGTTTGGGTGAACACTGAAATAGAGAATCTTTGACCCCTTTGTGCCCAATGTAAGATCGTAGGGTTTGTCATAGGTTACGGAAGTGACCGCAAAGCGTTTGACAAAGCTGTTACCATCCTTGCCGTCTCGGTATATCATGTGGTAGACCATGCGATCATCATTTTTTTTCCACACCTGAGCATGGATAATATCTTTACCAACAAAGGCCTTTTCCGCTATACGGGTGACCAGGAAAGTGCCGTTAACCAGGAATACAATGACCATGTCAATATCGGAACATTCACCAATATACTCTTCCTTTTTCAGTCCATAGCCAATAAAGCCATCCTTCCGGTTCATGTAGAGCTTCTGATTGGCGATAGCAACCTGAGCAACCTGAATGGTGTCGAAGTTGCGAATCTCAGTCTTGCGTTCACGACCCTCACCAAATTTCTTTATCAGGTTTTCAAAATAGGTGATGGCGTAATCGACGAGATGCTTCAGGTCATATTTCACCTGTTTGATTTCACTTTTCAAACTCTTTATGATCTCATCTGCCTGAAAGGAGTCGTACCGAGAGATCCGTTTAATTTTAATTTCGGTCAGTTTGACGACATCATCATCTGTCATTTTTCGGACAAATAATTTTTTATACGGCTCCATCCCTTTATAGATAGCTTCAATTACCGCTTCCCATGTTTCACACTCCTCTATATCTCGGTAGATTCGTTTTTCGATAAATATCTTTTCCAATGAAGAGAAGTGCAACTTCTCTTGTAGCTCTCCTAAAGAGATTTGGAGTTCTCTTTTCAGCAGATTAACCGTGTGGTTGGTCGATATGTTTAAGATTTCATTCACACCGAGGAAATGGGGTTTATCATCGATTATGATACATGCATTGGGAGAGATGGAGACTTCACACTCAGTAAAGGCGTAGAGGGCATCAACAGTCATGTCGGGGGAGACATTATTGGGAAGCTCAATCACTATCTCCACATCTTTTGCGGTGTTATCAACAACGCGCTTTATCCTAATCTTATTATTTTCGCTGGCCTTTACGATGGAGACCATTACACTTGAGGTTGTTGTTGTGTAAGGGATATTTCGGATTACCAATGATCGCTTTCCCAATACTTCTATTTTTGCCCTGACACGGATCTTTCCACCGCGTACACCCTCATTGTAATTGGTGACATCTGCCATACCACCGGTGGGAAAGTCGGGAAGAAGATTGATTGTGTTACCCCGCAAGATATCTATCGACGCCTTCATCAATTCGATAAAATTGTGGGGCATTATTTTCGTTGCCAAACCAACAGCAATTCCTTCAGTACCCTGTGCCAATAAGAGTGGAAATTTAACGGGGAGGGTCACCGGTTCTCTCTTTCGTCCGTCGTATGAGAGCTGCCAGTCGGTAATCTGGTTATTAAAGGCCACTTCAAGGGCAAATTTGGAAAGGCGTGCTTCGATATAACGGGGAGCAGCAGCCGAGTCACCGGTTCGGATATCTCCCCAGTTTCCCTGGGTCTCGATGAGGAGCTCTTTTTGTCCCATGTTGACAAGGGCATCCCCGATGGCGGCATCACCATGAGGATGGTACTGCATGGTGTGACCGATCACATTCGCAGCTTTGTGAAAGCGTCCGTCATCCATCTGCCTCATTGAGTGGAGTATCCGTCGTTGAACAGGTTTCAAACCGTCCAGCAGTGCTGGTACTGCCCGTTCTAAAATTACGTAAGATGCGTATTCCAGAAACCAGTTGCTGTACATTCTTGAAACATGCACCGCTTCATGCATTTCGTTATTGTTGTCGGATGGGCTGTTGGGTATTTTCTTTTGACTCTTTCTCTTAGGCATCTTGTTAGGCTAGATCCTTTTCAACATGCAGATTGTCGATAATAAAACGTTGACGGTTCGGGGTGTTTTTACCCATATAGTAGCTGAGCAGCTGTATGATGGAATCTTTTTGTCCCAAGACCAGCGGTTCCAATCGAATGTCGGCACCAATGAATTGTTCAAACTCGTGAGGTGAGATTTCACCCAACCCTTTAAAACGCGTTATTTCAGGGTTCTTCCCTAGTGTATCTACTGCCTTCTGTTTCTCTCCTTCACTATAGCAATAGATCGTCTCCTTCTTGTTACGAACACGGAAAAGAGGTGTCTGAAGAATATGTATATGCCCGTTCTTTACCAGGTCGGGGAAAAACTGCAGGAAGAATGTTATCAAAAGTAGGCGAATGTGCATGCCGTCAACATCGGCATCAGTGGCAATGATAATGTTGTTATATCGCAGATTTTCAATGCTATCTTCAATGTTCAGGGCGTGTTGCAGCAGATTGAATTCCTCATTTTCGTAGACAACCTTTTTTGTCATGCCAAAACAGTTGAGGGGTTTACCTCTCAGGCTAAAGACGGCCTGAGTCTCTACATTTCGCGATTTGGTAATTGATCCGCTTGCAGAGTCCCCCTCGGTAATAAAGAGTGTGCTCTCATACCGTTGCTCTTTTTTTTCATCGTTATAGTGGATGTGGCAGTCTCGGAGCTTCTTGTTATGAAGGTTGGCCTTTTTTGCCCGCTGGTTTGCTAGCTTTTTAATTCCGGCAATCTCTTTTCGTTCACGTTCAGACTGTTGGATACGCTTTAATAGTTTGTCCGCAGTGTCCGAATGTTTGTGAAGATAATCGTCCAGCTCTTTCTTTATATAATCGTTGATAAAAGTCCGGATGGTGATACCCTCTGGGCTTATGTTAAGCGAACCCAGCTTCGTCTTTGTCTGAGATTCAAAAACGGGTTCCTGTATGCGGATACTAATTGCAGCTACAATAGAGGCGCGGATATCAGTAGCATCAAAATCCTTTTTGTAAAACTCTCTGACTCCCTTGACAACCGCTTCACGGAAAGCGGACAGATGAGTCCCTCCCTGGATCGTATGCTGGCCATTTACAAAGGAGTAGTACTCCTCTCCGTACTGATCTCCATGGCTGATGGCAAATTCAATATCCTTACTACGAAAATGGATTATGGGGTATCTCAGCGATTCAGAGCCGGTCTTACGAAGCAGTAAATCAAGCAACCCATTCTCAGAGTGATATTTTTGGCCATTGAGGTTAATGGTGAGTCCGGCATTAAGGTATGCGTAGTTCCAGATCTGGTTTTCAAGAAAATCGGGAATAAAGCGGTAGTTCTTGAATACCGTATCATCAGGAGAGAAGACGATTACCGAACCATTACGAAGTTTAGTTTTTGTAACCTTGTGGTCTTTTGTCAACACACCTTTTGAAAACTCTATCGACTTCATCTCGCCGTCACGGATAGCTTGTACCTTGAAGTAGTTAGACAGGGCATTCACCGCTTTTGTACCGACACCATTCAGACCAACTGATTTCTGAAATGCTTCCGAATCGTATTTACCACCGGTGTTGATCTTAGCAACGCAATCAAATACTTTTCCCAAGGGGATACCACGCCCGTAATCACGTACTTGTACCTGGTGTTCGGTAATAGTGATCTCTATTGTTTTACCAAAACCCATCACGTGCTCATCGATAGCGTTATCAATTATCTCCTTAACCAGGACATAGATACCGTCATCCATTGACGATCCGTCGCCGAGTTTGCCTATATACATCCCAGGTCGGAGACGAATATGCTCTCTCCAGTCCAGAGATTTTATCTGCTCTTCAGTGTACTTTGTTTCAATCATTGTACATCCTGAAAAAATAGGAGAAAATAGTCTTTAAATTCATTGTTCTTTGGCATTTCATATTTCGTCAATTTGGTTTACAGCCTATCTCCTCATCCCTGTGTAGTTTTCAGTAGCTTTCATTGCACGATGAAATAGGGTAATGACACGGAAAGTTTTTATTATTATTGTATCTGATTGTTGACACTCAGTTGAGGTCTGTTTTGTCAGGTTAGCTAAAAAAATATTTAGGTGAGCATAAAGTTTCAAAAATTCTTTGTCAATGACTTTTTTATATTTCTAAAATTGTGTCCTATATCGTGCTTTTCCGTTGTCTCTAATAAATAAATGTTTTGATATCAATCTTGATATTTTATCGAATCTTTGTAATGATAGAGGCTAAACTGCGGTAATAGTAATATGCTGAGGTAACCGATCAAGGGTTTATGGTTTTAAGGTTTAGGGTTCAAGGAAAACCTATCAGCTATCAGTCGGGTCTGACCAAATGGCCTAAAGACCGTGTGGGAAGGTCTAATCTGTTATTTGTAATAAGAGAAAACTTGAAAGTAGCAGCTGTTGTACTTTTAATTTTAATAGTAGGTTGCGTTTCCAACAGGCCTTTTGTGGAATC
Source organism: Candidatus Scalinduaceae bacterium (assembly GCA_965222815.1). GTDB lineage: Bacteria > Planctomycetota > Brocadiia > Brocadiales > Scalinduaceae > SCAELEC01. The sequence continues at coordinate 510,713 of CBDCUS010000013.1, read as the reverse complement.
GAAAACTTCATTTGGAACGGTAATTGGTAGAGTGTTATACATGAACGGTGAACCCGTTCGTTCTCAAACGGTAAATCTCTTCGAACTCATCGAGAGAAACGAGAAAGATTTTTTTTATCCCTATATGAAAATAAAATTTGAGATTGCTGCCACTACTGTTACCGATCGCAACGGACGATTTATATTTGAACAGGTGAAATCCGGGAGGTACAGCGTTACAGCAAAGGAGATGCAAGGCGGTATGTTTCAGGTACCACTGGGTGAAGATATGCGTGTATTGGGTGGGAGGGTGACAGATTTCGGTGACATCAGTGTGGCGGTGGAGTAGCGCGGGACAACGTGATAATATATTCTCCTAGCAATATTGTTTTAACCAATCCCTGCTCCAAAACGTGCAGGGACAAGCTTTGGCAAAATATTTATTTATTGAGTTTTGCATGATATCTGACCCGGGCGGATAAACTCCAAATAACAAATAAATCACAACCAGCCCGACGCGTATTCTGGCGGGTAAACAAGCGCGAAATTCTTTACCCTGTTAAATCATTTTGGATGATGTCATTACCACAACTTTCAAAAGTCGCATTTTTATAAAAAACCAAATTAAAATACCAAGATATATATGTAACAGGGCGAGCAGACTGGTTTTGGTTATTCGGACATTGAAATTTGTTTGTATTTTGTGATTTGAGATTTGAGATTTGTAATTTATTAACTTGTGTTTGGTCCTGGCTCGTCCAGGTTAGGAGGTTTAATTTCTAATATTTCATTAAATCTGTATAAGCTCTTGAACCCTGATCTATTTATACCTCTCATGGCACTCCTTTTTGATCCGGCCGAGAGCCGTAATTGCGAGTCCCATGGCTTTAAGGTCAGATTTATTGAACGACTCTTTGAGAGATTCGGCCTGGGTAAGGAAGGTCTCATAAAACTCCTCTCCCTTCTCTGGGTAATTGCACATAGCTCTTGAATCCTGGTAGAATCTGTTAACCAGGTCGGGTTCTGGAAGAGATTGCTCTTTTATACAACATTTCATGATGGCCCCAAAGTCTTTCGCCATACGCTTCTTTAGGACTGAGTACTCTTCCAATGTATTACCCCTGGTCGGTTTTGACTCTCCAACATGTAACTCGTGTTTCTTTGCATGAGTATCTGTCTCTTCATTCCTCAGTGGTATCTCTTCAGTATGCATCGATGTGTTTGTTGGTTTACACTTCAGCTTGATTGAAATACTATTATCCTTCGATTTCAGGGAGATCTTTATCTTTGTATCAAGGGTTATTGGTATATCCTCTTCATTGATTGAGACACACCCTCTCTCCAACCCATCTGCCAGCGCCCTTAATTTCTCAGCCGTTTCTTTGACAGAGAGATCGTGAGTTCTCTTTTTCACATCAGACATTAGTACCTCCGTTTAGTTTTTTAGTCATTATTGAGTAACTACCCATCAACTGCGTCTGGTAAACATTCAACAATCCTCACATACTCATGTATAACTGCTCGTACCTTCCAGTTACGAAATATTAGAGCTGTTTTTTTGCAACCTCTGGGTTTTTATTCAAGTACTTTAAAACTATCGATTGTACTTTGTTTACAAATTTTGTCAATCCATTCTGTAAAAAGAGCTGGATACTTTCAGGGATCAATTTCTATGGTTGTAAGCACCATAAAACGATTACGGAAGTTTAGGAGGTGAATGTTCTTTATTTCAAGTTCAAGACAGCATTATAGTCGTCCTCTTTACCATGTACTGTTCCAAACAGATTTACAGATAGTATGAACTTATTCTTGCTCGCAAGACCAATCCTGAATTCCACCTGAAAGGATTCTCCAGGTGCAAGTGATCTATCGAAGGAACCTTGTTCAGGCGCATCCAAGGGAACTCTCAAGACAGATACTTTGTCTCCAGCACTGCCGTGTGAGTTGCAGAGAACGTTACCACCGGTCAGGGAGGTAACCTCAAAGAAGAGGCTAGAGAGGGTGTCAGATGAGAGATTTTGAAAGGTAGCAAGGATGGTAAATGTTCCATCAGTAGCTTCACCACAGGGTGTGCGATCAAAGGTAGTGATTACACTGTCTCTCCCCAGGGGAGAAAATTTATCATTAATGAGCTCAGGTTCATCCGTGTCAAAGGTAATTGAGCTTACACCATAAGGTATCGATGTGTTTGTTGCGAATGAACTCCTGATAAAGGTATTTTCTATGGTAAAGGAGGTGGCCGCAGTTGGTATGGTTCCTAGGTCTATGGTAAAAGAGCCAAACGAACCTGAATTGGGGTCCCCCGTGTCCTGAGTAACGGTAAGGGATGTGCTGTCTATGATGTTTGCAGAGTCATCAAATACTGATAATGTGTACATCGCAGTTCCCTGAAGAGCTGGTGCAATTTCTGCGAAGAGGCGAGAAACGGGTGTGGCAAAATTAGCTGCAATTGGACCATTGAGAGTTTCGTCACTCTGGATAAAACCGACAAAACTACCGGTGGTAAAAATAATCCCTGAACCTTGAAAAAAATCGGATTGAAAAGAGCCCTGGCCATGAGTTGAAAAATCAACTGTTGTTGGAAAGGCATTTACATTTCCAGCGGTGATCAGATACCAGGAAGTGAACAGGGCGATGTACAGTAATGTCTTGATCTTATTCATTATATTCTTTCTCATACTGAGATACTCCCAAAATAAAAAATGTGCAGGTTCTTTCTAAAACATGTTTACAAAAAAGAGATGTGAAAAGAATCTATGTATACTCATCTGTTAATGGTTTTCGGATAAAATCCGTTAAAAAATTGAGCGGGGAAAGTCCTCGGCGACTTTTGTCCGGAGATAACTGAAACCAAGAGTTGGTTTCCCGTATAACCGAAAACCAAATCGGTTTTAGTATAATCACGCAACCGATAGCTTCTTCCTCTTCCCTTTACCTTCCAGATAATGTCCCTAATTTGCGGTCAAAGATAATATAAATGTTAAAATATTTTAATAATTGTATCTTATCATAAATTATCATAGAAAAAATGTGAAAAATTTTTAACGTTTATGTCTCAAATAACGCAAGAGAGTGATACCAATGATTGAGAGAATGATTGTTGAAACAAGGATAATAGATGCATAGGGGCTATATTTTGAAACTCTATCATGTATGCTTCGAAGGAGCAGAGCCCAGCATATTATTGCCAGGTAAGTACTAGACAATACGATGATCAAGTTTTTCCAGTGATGAAGACCCAAAAGATATCCAACTGCACAGCCAACCATTGGTCCGGTCATCCAGAACGGTAACCATACGAAGAAAAATAAGCCAACTATACCATATTTACGAATGGTATCTTTATGCGCTTCAGCGGCAAAACGCATTCGCTTCATAATTCTTCGAAGTGGTTTGATTACAACGAAACTGCGCCAGCTGAAAACAAAGAGAGGGTAAAAGAGAAGTACCAATATTGTTTCGATGAGAATATTGGTGAGAATGACAAATAGATTGTGCAACTCAAATGCGAAACCAAATGAGATTCCTGCCGCCCTTCCAAAGAGGATGTTTGTAGTACTCATACCGATAAAAACATGGGCCTTCTCCGGGAAACGGAGGTAACCAAACCCCAACACAGTAATGGATAGTAAGGCCATAATCAAACCAATCTCAAGAATGTGACCTTCCGGTGTGGCAAGTAACTGCTTCCAAATCTGCCTCTCTTCAGATGAGGTGCTTTTGTTCAACTCTTTCATTATTTACTACCTCTTTTTCGTTCTATCAAGTATAGAAAAGGATAGTATAAAAATATTTGTTTAATTTCAAGGATACTATTATAAAATCAAGGGATGTTTCAGTTTTAAGAATAGGGATGAAAAACATGAAAGATAGCAGTTTGAATGTATCAATTAAATCCGTTAAGATTGGAGCATACGTGTATCCTGGCTGGCATAGATGTTTGGAGAGGGAGAGAGATTTTCCAGCAGGGTGGAGTGAGTGGGATATGGTTTTAAAAGCTCCTCGCAGGTTTCCCGAACACAACCAACCGCGGATCCCTCTGGAGGGGACGTATGATGATTCTCTTTCTGCTACTTCGAGAAAGCAGGTTACCCTCGCTCTTACCTATGGGGTAGATTTCTTTGTGTATGGTTTTTTCTGGTCACGTGGTAAACGTGTTTTCGAAGATGCCCTTGACAAGGGGTTTCTAGCGAATGGTGATAAGAGTGATTTTCCTTTCTCTCTTATGTGGGCAAACCGAATGCCTCGAGGCGTTCTGCCCGTTAAGTTAGATCACGGTCCGGAAATTGATCCTGCTCGTCTGGTGTATACGGATCCCGAAGATTTTTTGAGCATGATCAAGTTTCTTGAGAAGAGGTATTTTCGACGTAACAACTATTTTAAGATCAATGGCAAGCCGCTTTTTTCTATCTTCGACAGTACTTTTTTTCTCAGGCAGTTGGGACTGGAACTTGCTACCGAGGCGATTCAAATGGCAAGAGAGTATCTTTCCCGGCAGGGACACCGAGGATTTCACATAATGGCCATTAATCCAGCACCCTCTATGATTGACACGTTTAAGAAGGTTGGTTTTGATAGTGTGAGCCATTATGTTTGGTTACCTGACTGGAAAGGGGGTTACCAACAGGACTATGCCCAATTGATAGAAAAACGATGCAGTGAATGGAGAGGGTTTGCAACCAAGTCACAGCTTACCTATTTCCCCTCAGTGTCACCCGGATGGGATGCCACACCACGTGCGGCAGAATACGGGAGCGAGCGACCGCAACGCTATCCCTGGTGGCCTGTTGTGGTGGGTGAGGACCCTTCACTCTTTTCCCGTTTTCTTGGAAATGCAATTCGGTATACCAGAAAATATAACAACCCGGAACTCTGCTTTATTGCTTCATGGAACGAATGGAGTGAGGGCCATTATCTGGAACCGGATACACGGTTTGGTACAGCATGGCTAGAGGCAGTTATGAAGAAGAAGCATTATGGTCCCTGAATGGTCATTTGTTTCGGTAGATATGGAACTTACCAATAGATGCATGTACGAATGTCTCATGTGTCCGCGTGAAGCGATATCGAGGCCGATGGGATTTATGAGTGAGGGGATCTTCGACACCATTTCTGATAAACTCGTAAAAGAGGGGAGCCTGATAACCTTTTCGGGTATGGGAGACCCTCTTTTTCATCCAAATGTCTTTGATTGGATAGAGGCTGTTCGTCTGCGTGGTGGTGACATAGGAATTGTCGTAAATCCTGCATCTCTTCATGGTCGCAATTCCCGGAAGCTTGTAGATGCCCGTCCCAATTCCATTACGCTCTCTTTTCCAAGCCTTCAGAAAAGGGTCTTTGAACGACTCTGTCCCAATATCTCATTTTCTACTGCACTGAAAAGGGCAAAGGAACTGATAACTCTTACCAGAGGAGGCGTTGGTCTCAGAATTACCGGAATACTAACCGACAGGAATAGAAGAGAGACCGATCAGTATATCAGTTACTGGAAAGGTTTAGGAGTACCGTCAAGTATGGTTGTGTGTCATGGAAGAGGAGGTAATTTGGTAAAACCGGACATATATTCCCCCAAATCGTTTGGAAATGAGTACAAACGATGTGGGCTTTTCACTTTTCACTCCTTTGTTACATGGGAAGGGGAAGTCCTTGCTTGCTGCCACGATCTGAGAGGTTCAACCAGAATTGGTACACTTACTACCGAAGATGTTTCTCTTATTGCTGAACGGAAACGGTGTCTTAGCGAAGGGGATTCCCTCCCATTCTTCATATGTCGTCAATGTGATGAACCGTTGAGAGGATGCGTTCTCCCTCAAGGTTTACCACCGGTAGGGAAGAAAGAGCGAAACCGCTTTTTTCGTGAAGTGTCGAGAAACAGGAGGGAATTTAAAAATGCGTAGAGCGGTATAGTCACAATCAGCTTTGACCGGAACATACTCAAGTACGTGAGGATTACGAAATTATAACAGTAACGCAGTAGATGGGTAGTTTTCGTGCAAACACTCGTTAATCCCTCTCTTCAATAAACGTTCCATACGGTCCACGGATAATGTCATGATCTTCCTCATCAATATCCGTCTTAGCAGGAGTTATTATTTTAACATTTCCGCTTAAGGACCGAAACAGGGATTGAGAAATCTCTACGCGAAAGGAATTGCCAAGGTTTTTTGATTTTTCAAAGTTATCTCTGTCGTAATCGTAAACGATATGAATTGGACTCCTCCCCTTTTTTCCGACAATTGCTTTACTCTCCTGATCGTAAAGGGTGACGGTAAGTTTTTTATTGCTCGGTTTCCAGGAGGCATCAATTTCTATGCGGCCTGGATACTCTACGGTAAAGATAATTTCTCTTGGTCGCATATCAGTGGAGTCTTTCAGTCCACTGGTAAGTTCGAAGTGGTGGTGCTCTTCTGCCGCAGAACTTAGTACCGGATCTGTGGATGCGAACGAGAGCATGATTGAGAAGAGAGAGAGAAGGGATATGAATGATTTTCTTAAAAAGGGATCTTGCATTTTTCTCCTCCTAAAAAGGTAGTTCAACCACCGGTTTTTGTTCAGGCACACGTTGTCGATGGAAGTGGTTGTAGGTTTCGCATTCCATTTTCTTATATTTACTCGTTTTCATGGTTTTGAATTCCAAAATGTTACCGTGAATACCGGGGTCTCGTACTGTACACCAATAAACGTTAACAGAGGAACAGACCAGCGAAAGAATAGTCGAATAGGCATTATAACAATTTCCATTGACATTATAAATTGAATTTTCTATGCTATCCCTCCATAAAATATTGAGCGATTTCTGTTACGCAGTTGAGACACAGATAAATTTTAAGGAGGTAAAGAAAAAATGGATTGGGGAATGAAAAACCGTTTGGCACAGATCATTAAACCGAATGGGCGATGTATGTTTATGCCGATAGATCACGGTTATTTTTTGGGGCCGACGAAAAATCTAGAAAGACCGGGAGAGACGATTAAGCCTATTATAGAGTATAGTGATGCACTCTTTGTCACCCGTGGTGTGTTACGTTCAGCCATAAATCCTGATGATAGCAAACCTATAATACTCCGAGTATCGGGTGGTACCAGTGTGGTGGGTGGAGATTTAGCAAATGAGGGGATAACTACCTCAATTAAGGAGGCTCTCCGTCTTAATGTGGCAGCCGTTGGTTTATCAATCTTTATCGGTAGTGATTACGAGCGTCAAACGTTGTTGAGTTTAGGTAAATTAGTCGATGAGTGTGAAGAGTATGGCATCCCTGTTATGGCGGTTACAGCCGTAGGCAAGGAATTGGAGAAGCGAGATGCCAGGTATCTTTCTCTCTGCTGCCGTATTGCTGCTGAGCTGGGTGCCAGGGTGGTAAAAACATATTGGTGTGAAGAGTTTGAAAAGGTGACTAATGGATGTCCTGTCCCTGTTGTTGTAGCGGGGGGACCAAAATTCGATACCGAGCTACCCGTCTTCGAATTTGTCTACGATGGCATGCAAAAAGGAGCTATTGGAGTAAATTTGGGGAGAAATATCTGGCAACATCCTCGCCCTGTTGCCATGGCGAAGGCCCTCCATGCTATTATACACAAGGATGCAACTCCCAAGGAAGCTAATGAAATCTTTTTAGAGACAAAGGAATAGTACATCAGGAGTTTAATGGGCTGTTTAAATACCGTAAATGATTATTGAGAGGCAGAGTATGCGCGTAGCAATGTATTACAACAATAAAGATATCAGGGTTGAAGAGATGGCTACCCCAAAGATTGGTCATGGTGAGGTGTTGCTTAAGAATCAGGCTTGCGGTGTCTGTGGTAGTGACGTAATGGAGTGGTACCGTATTAAAAAAGCTCCTCTCGTACTGGGTCATGAAGCGGCGGGCATCATAACAGAAGTTGGAGAGGGAGTTGAACGCTTCAAGGTGGGTGACAGGGTGTTTGTGTCACATCATGTACCCTGTAATATCTGTCATTACTGTTTAGGGGGTAATCATACTGTCTGTGATACCCTTCGTACAACGAATTTTGAACCAGGAGGCTTTGCGGAATATATACGTGTCCCCCAAATTAACGTAGATAGGGGGGTATTCCTCCTTCCTGACGATATGTCATTTGAGGAGGGGACGTTGATTGAACCACTGGCTTGCGTCATTCGTGGCCATAGATTAGTGAAGATGGAACCTGGCCAAACGGTGGTCGTTCTTGGTAGTGGTATTTCTGGGCTTCTTCAAATAATACTGGCTCGTGCAACTGGGGCAGGGATCATAATTGCTACCGACATAAATTCTCATCGTCTCAATTTTGCAAAAAAGTTTGGGGCTGATTTCGTAATCCCTGCAAATGAAGATGTACCCTCTCAAATACTTAAAATAAACAATAATAGACTTGCAGATCGAGTCATTGCGAGTACGGGAGCCCTCCCCGCACTAAAAACCGCATTGCGATCGGTTGATCGTGCGGGCACTGTTCTCTTCTTTGCTCCTGCAGATCCTGGAATTGATCTTCCTGTTCCATTTAATGATCTGTGGAAAGATTGTATCAATTTAATGCCAACGTATGGAGCAGCTCCCCTTGACATAGAAGTAGCCATAGACTTAATTGCCTCTCGTCGTATTTCAATTCGTGAAATGATAACCCATCGTTTAGGGTTGAGTGAGACGGGAAGTGGATTTCAACTCGTTACCGAAGCCAAAGAATCGCTAAAGGTCGTTATAACTCCACATACTTAGAGATTGAACGAAAACTACAGCTGTTTTGGTTCAAACACTGGGTTTCCGTTCAAACTTTTCTTAGGTGCACGGTCAAAAATAGTAATAAGATGTTAATTATTACGTTTCCCTTGACCTTCCGTTAAAAGTCGGTGTCTTCGTAACTAGTATAACCAGATTCAAGCTGTTTTTCTAAATGGGTGATTTTTGCCTCTAAATTGTTGATTTTTTTTGTCATATCCCTAAATACTAAAAAACCTAATATCAACAAGAGGACGGTATAGACGACAACAAAGATCGTGGCGGGGTTTTCCTTCGGCTTTGGTGAACGTAATTTTGTCTCATAGACAGGTTCTTGATCGCCGATAACAATCCGTCGACGTTTTCTTTCTGTGCCCTGGCTTTCAGAAGCTTGGTCTTGAATTACGTTAGGCTCATAGTCTGATTGTGCAACTTCTTCCTCTTTATCTTGGGATTTTATCGGTTTTTGTATCTGCTTTTCCTGACTCGCTGTGTGAGCTTCCTCTTTTTCTTCTTTTTTTTTCTCCTTTAACCAACTGAGAGGGTCACCTCCAAGCGCTTTTTTCTTCTCCACAAAACCTCCTTTTCTGTATGAAAGCAGACCAAAATGCTTACCGTAACTTGCACACTTTATGCCGTTTGCCGAATAGCTGTCTTGAACAATTTTTCTTCCTGATCAATTATCTCTTTTGTCAAAGCTGTATAATCTTTCGCACCATTTGAATCAGGAGCATAGCTCATAATCGGCATGCCGTGGCTAGGAGATTCTGATAGTTTGATATTTTTTCTGATAGCAGTATTAAAAACCTTATCTTCAAAATATTCTTTGATCTTATCGAGAACTTCATGTCCTAGGTTTGTTCTGCTATCGTACATGCAGGGGATAATGCCCGTAATCTCAAGCTGTTCGTTTAAACGCTTTTTAATAACCTCAAACGTTTGGAACAACTTACTTACTCCTTGCAAGGCAAAATATTCGGTTTGTAGAGGGATAATAATCTCTTTTACGATGGTCAATGCATTGAGTGTGAGAAGCCCCAAAGATGGTGGACAATCAATTAATACATAGTCGTATTTAAATAAGAAGTTTTCAAGGTTGAACTTGATCACAGTTTCACGACCTACGGTATTGACAAGCTCTATCTCAGCACTTGCAAGATCGATATTCGAAGGAATTAATTCGAGGCCATCTATTTGCGTCTTCCTCACAATACCATCAGGCTTGTGCGTTCCGTTTATTATTTGATATATGGATAGTCCGCTGCTATGAATGTCAATACCGTAATGGATACTTAGGTTAGCTTGAGGATCAAGATCTATTAAGAGTACTTTCTTACCAAAGAGGGCGAGACACGCCCCAATATTGGCCGTTGAGGTTGTCTTTCCAACACCACCTTTCTGATTTATAAATGCTATGCTTCGCATAACAACCCCTCTTGTCCGCTTAAGCTAATAGAGACTAATATATTATATGTATAACCTCAAAGATTGTAATCGTACAAAATATAACTTGTCAAGTAAAATTATATCAAGTATGATTAATTAGTGGATAAATGATCCATTTTTTGTTATAAATACTGTATGAAATTACGAATGAAAAATAGTATGAGATGGGACGAAGAACTATGAAAATTTATTGAGAAATACGAGCAAATATGGAAATACCTTTATCTAATTGTACAAACAAGGGAAATAAACCCTTTATCTCGTTTTTTAGAGTTAGATGCAAACGGTCGTTTTTGATTGGTAGGATTGTAATGGTTTCAGTTTTGATGTTTTTAAGCCTCTCCTGCGGGAAAGCTGAAAAACCGGATGAAATAGCTGCAATGTTTGAGGAGGAAGATTTAAGTATCCCGGAGTTGCCATATGAGAACAGAGAAGTTTTCAGGATGCATATGAATTCACTTGACGATTCGTATGAATCTTTGGAAGAATCGATTGATAGACAGGCGTGGAAGGATATACGGACGTTTGCGATGCAGATGAAAAACTCATCTCCCGTACTTTTCACCGGCAAAAGGAAGGACGAATTACCTCATGATTATGTTCTTTTAGATACAAGATTCCATTATCATACCCTTGCTTTGGTAGTCGCTTCCGAAGAGAGGGAAATGGTAAATCTCAATCTAGAATTTGAAAACGTAAAAGAGACCTGTGATGAGTGTCATTCAAAATATAAAAGGAAGGATTCGTACTAATTGCTGAACACTCATTATATCTTAATAGGATGCCTTTATGATTGTTAGCGGTTCATATTGATATATTAAGTTTATAATCAGCGTGTTTAATCGGAGGTGAGTTGGATATCAACTTTGATGGTTACCGTTTATCTTGTACATATATGTTCATTCGTTTCGTAACGGATCAGCTGGTGGGTGAGTTGTAGCGGCTCTCTTGATACCGTATTCCACCTCATGTGTCTACCTGCAACTTGTCCGTTACCAAAAACGGAAAATAGTGACCACATAACTTAATAGGCTTTATTTCACACTCTTCAGACTCTTATAGAGGTTTAATTCCTTTTCTGCCTCTTGAATATTTCCGATGCTTTTATAAACCGTGCTCAGTTGATGGTGCGCTTTTGCAAGGTTTGGTGAGATTTCGATCGCCTTCTGCAGCTCCTCAATTGCCTCGTCAGGTTTGCCTATTTCATAATAAGCTGAGCCGAGTTTGTAGTGTACACCAGCTTTTTTCCTGGTACTTGTCTCAGGGAAAAGGTCTAAAGTCGTTTCGAATTCGGATATTGCATTATCAAGCATTCCTCGCTTCTGATAGACTAAACCTAGATGATAATGAGCTTCGGCCATCCGTGGCATAATTTGTACCGTCTTTCTGAATTCATCTCCGGCTTTATGGTACATTTTCATCTTTGAATAGATCATTCCAAGATTGTAATGGGCTCGCGTATGATCTGGTTCGATTTCCAATACTTTTTTAAAAGTGGTAATTGCCTCGTCATACATTGCCTTTTCTGTATAGGTACTTCCCAATTCTGTGAGGTATTGTGTATCAGAAGGTTCATAGTCCTCACCCTCTTGAAATCTCTGAGTATATTCGTGAAATTTTTCAGGGTCTATTCTGTAAGATAGAGAGAACTCGGATTTGGCCTTCTCTTCCAATCCTAGCCTCCTATATGCACGGCCAAGGTGAAAGTGTGCTTCACCATGAGAAGGATCAGTATTGATTGTCTTCTTGAGAGTTGTTAATGCCTTATTATATAATCCTTTATCAAGATAGTGAACGCCGAGTTCGTTGAGTTGTGCAGCATCTTTTTCCGAGCAACCCAGAAACGACCAGGCTATCAATAAGAAGATGAAATTTATTCTTGAAAATCTGCTATAAGATTGCATAGTAATTAGGTATAATGAATCATTAAGTATTTTTCAGAACAGCATTTGTGAAATATGGTCCTTGAGGAGATCAACGGTTTAAAAGGGTACCTACCCCATCACAAATAGATGACGGTTCGTAGCAAAGTGTTGACTACATATTGGTTGTTACCTTCTGGTAAGCACTTATTGATTGAGGCGTTCTAAATTTTTTCTCAGAATCCTCCCCTTATCTGCAATGCAAAGGGGTTACTGCAACCGTGCGATCAAAAGGACCACAGTCATATTGTATTATAAAATCATGTCATTCTGGTATCAAGTAAATAAAGGTTTTGTGTCAAAAGCATTACACAATACGTACGTAGGTTTGTTGGATCTTTTATATCCGCGAATCTGTTTCGGCTGCAATAAAAGCCTCTCTGAAGAGGGGGAGATGCAAATTTGTTGTAACTGTTTAGAAAGTATAAACGGGATCGATTCAAGAAGATGCTATAAGTGTGGATTAGAGCTTGGCTTAGGAGTTTATTCCTCTGAAAAAGGGTGTTCTGAATGTAAAAAAATGAATTTAAGATTTGATAGAGGTTTTTATGTTTCAGACTATACCGGCCCCCTTAGAGAGTTGATTGTGCATTATAAATATCATAACCAAGAATTCTTAGAAAAACCACTGGCTAAGTTATTAATTCATTCAATCTTGAAGGAAGAAATCATATCTGAGATAGATACAATTGTACCTGTTCCACTTCATTGGAAAAAGAGGTTGAGTAGGGGTTTTAATCAGTCTGAATTATTAGTGAAAAGGATATCAAGGGAGTTACCTGTCCCTATTTCTGTAAACAATTTGTCAAATTGTAAGAATACCCTATCACAAACCCAATTATCGCGTACAGAAAGAAAAAGAAACGTCTCCGGTGCATTTGAGGTTCAAAATTCGGAGCTATTTTCCAAAAAACGGGTACTCTTAGTTGATGATGTGTTAACAACGGGTATTACGGCTTCGGAATGTGCCCGAGTGTTGAAAAAAGCGGGTGCAAAGAGGGTGATTTTACTCGTACTAGCAAGGGCGAAATGGTGAGTGCTATTATGCTAAGAGCTGATTAACGTTTCTATTCTCATAACGTTAATCATTAATTGTTTGTTGATGAAAAGTTATTAATCGCTTGACTAAAGTATTGAAAAAAAGTATGATCAAACGCGTTTTTCTTCTGATATGTATAAAATTTAACCATTTTGAGGGACTTTACAAAAAGAAAGGATTACAGATTTGGAGACTATTATACATGGCAGGCATTTAGACATTACAGAAGCGATTGAGAATTATGTAAATAAAAAGGCTGCAAAGCTTACTAAATATCATGAAAAGATCAATAAGATACAATTTACATTAAAAATAGAGGGTCAAAACCATATTGTGGAATCAGTATGTACAGTTAAGGGAGTAGTTCTTGTTGCGGAGGCATCAAATCTTGACATGTATGCTGCCATAGATCTTGTAATGGATAAACTTGAAAAACAATTTATTCGGTTAAGGGAAAAGTTGAAACAGCATAGAAATAGAAAAGATGAAGAGTCTTAAGCAATAATAGGTTATGTAGACGGTTACAGTTATCTTTTGGTTTTTACTACCTCTTCACAGTTTTATTTAGCTTTTTATTTTTAGTTATTATTATCATGTTTAATCGTAAGGGTAGCATATGAAATTAATTGATTTTATAGACGAGGATACTGTTTTAGGTGATTTAAAATCTACCGATAAGGAATCTGTTATACGGGAGATGGTTGAGGTATTGTGTAATTTAAAAAAGATTGATGAGAGTGATATCAACGATGTTATGGATGCCCTCTTGAGAAGGGAAAAAGTGGGTAGCACAGGCATAGGGAAAGGTGTTGCCGTTCCCCATACAAAGCATAAGTGTGTAACAAAGATAACAGGTGCTTTCGCCCGTTCTTTGCAGGGTGTTGAATTTGATGCACTTGATGGGGAACCTGTCTATCTCTTTTTTTTGTTGATTTCTCCTCACGACTCGACAGATTTACATCTCTCTGCATTGGAAAAGATTTCGATGGCGATTAGAAATCCAGATTTTCGCAATTTTATTAAAGATGCTTCTGACAAATCTGAGATTGTTGATATCTTAAAAGAAGTTGATGAAGTGAAAACTTAGAGAGGGGAATATAGCGATTGTCCAAAGATCATATGCTTCTAGAGCGGAGGATAAAGATTCCCAATGTCAATGGTCTCCACGCCAGACCTGCAACTCAATTTGCAGAAACAGCTAACAAATTCAGCTCAGAAATTTTTGTGAGTGTGAAAGACAAGGAGAAGGTAAACGGTAAAAGTATCATGGACCTTTTAACGTTAGGAGCCAAAAGAGGGACGGAATTAATAGTAAGCGCTGAAGGTGTTGATAACGAGGACGCCTTAGACGCATTAGAGGGGCTTGTCAGCGATAGATTTTGTGAGGAAATGATGGAAATAAAGAAGGGGATTGCAGTTGCCCCGGGTGTTGTCATAAAAGAGGCCTTCCTTTTGGAGAGCGAAGGGTATCGGATACCACGTCACCTGATTACAGAAGATGAAGTGCCAAGAGAGCTTACCAGGCTGGAGGACGCAATACAGTCAGCAATGGATGAGATTAATGAGTTAGAGGGTAATATTTCGAAAAGAGTAGGTTCCGAGATCGGGACCATATTTGCGACTCACAGATTAATGTTGGAAGACAAAAAACTGAGGAGTGAATTCATTGAGAGAATTAAGAAAAACATGTTTAGTGCCGAGTACTCTGTTTCGCTCTCTCTGCGTGTATATGTCCGGAAATTTCAGGAAATTGATGATCCATACCTTGCAGCCCGTGTAGGTGATATTTTTGATGTTGAAAAAAGACTTTTAAGGAATCTGTTAGGGGAAAAGAGAGAAGAGCTGCAAAATCTTACTAAGGAGGTTATCGTAGTTGCACACGATCTGAGTCCATCACAAACAGCATCTTTGGATACAACGAAAGTGAAGGGTTTTGTTACCGATATGGGTGGGAGGACTTCACATTCTGCGATTGTTGCAAGGGCTTTGGGGATCCCAGCAGTAGTTGGGTTGGGTACGGCCACCGTCGAAGTATTCGGAGGTGACCGGGTAGTTTTAGATGGCAACCGGGGGGTCGTAATAATTCGACCCGACGAAAAAACCCTGCATGAGTATGAGTCAATTGAGAAGAGTTTCCATATTTTTGAGGAGAAGCTGATTACTGAACTGAAAGATCTTCCTGCGGTGACTCCTGATGGAAGGGAGATTGAGATTTTGGGGAATATTGATTTTCCTCGTGAAATTGGTGCAAGTTTAAGTCACGGCGCATCGGGGATAGGGTTATACCGCACAGAGTTTCTCTATCTTGGTTCGAAAAGTGTCCCTACAGAAGAGGAGCATTTTGCCGCTTATAAGAAATCGGTTGAGGAGTTGAAAGGAAAAGCCATAATTATTAGGACAGTTGACCTTGGAGGCGACAAGATTTTTCCAACAGAAAATAACACAGAGGCGAATCCTTTTCTCGGCTGCCGCTCGATTCGCTATTGTCTAGAACACCTGAGTCTTTTTAAATTACAGTTGCGTGCGATATTAAGGGCATCGGCCCTTGGAAATGTAAAAATTCTGCTCCCATTGATTTCAACGTTACAAGAGTTGCGAAAAGCAAAAGATTTGGTAAAGGAAGTGATGGGTGAGCTACAGACCGAAGGGATAGCTTTTGATGAAAACATTCAAATTGGCATTATGATTGAGGTCCCTTCCGCTGTTATGTTGGCAGACCTTTTCGCAAAGGAAGTGGATTTTTTCAGTTTTGGCACAAATGACCTTATTCAATACACTTTGGCAATAGATAGAAATAATGAGAAGGTAGCACATCTTTTTTCTCCAGCCCATCCTGCAATCGTACGATCCTTAAAACATGTTATTGCGGTCGCAGATGATCATAACATAAAGGTCGGGATATGTGGTGAAATGGGAGGAGAAATCGAGTATACGATATTATTGTTAGGGCTAGGTTTGAGAGAATTTAGTGTTGCACCCGCTATGATCATTCCCGAAGTTAAGAAGATCATCAGATCTGTTACCTTTGAGAGGGCTAAGGAAATTGCGGACACCGTATGTTCTTTTGACGATGCCGATAAGACGACACAGTACCTTCGCAATATCGCACGGGAAATAATACCTGAACTATTTTGAAAAATTACAATATTTTTGTAGAAGAGATTTTTTGTTTTACTATTGAGAATTCAGATAAGATTCAAAAAACAGGGAAGCTTAAGATTCATATCTCATCATAACTTAATGAAACTTTTTGAAAGGGCAATACGCAGGGCAGAGATTCCGATTAAAATGTCTGAAGGTTTTAATCCTAGGCCAAAGATTATCTTTCCTTTGGCCTTACCAGTTGGTATTGAGGGGGCTGACGAGAAATTAGGGATAGTTCTTTTCGAAAACATGCAGGTTGGTGATGTTGAATCCAGAATAAAAGATCAACTTCCGAAAGGGATACAAATTGTTTCTGTAGAACCAGCCTCAAATCAACAAAGTTCTTCTGTATCGGATATAACATATTTGATAAAGCTGAAAATAGGGAAAATACCTGAGACAACAAAAATTAAAGAATTTCTATCCAGCGAGGTGATACATACTCGAAGGAGTGGGAAAAAGGAGCTATTTGATATAAGGCCTTCGATCACAAATGTGACTCTTGATTCAGGGTGTATTGTTTTGGACTTGAAGATGACACCGAAGGGAATGGCTCGACCGGAAGAGGTATTATCGTGCTTGGGATTAAAAGTTGGCAAAGACTATGAACTAACTGACATGGTGAGAACGAGAGTGGATCTATCTTCCTCTAAAGAGTAAATTGTTTAAGCACATAAAAGGAAGATAATGAAAAAGAAAATGTTGGTAAATGTAGTTGAGCCAGAGGAGAGTAGGATTGCAATATTGGAAGACGGAGTTCTGGAAGAGCTCTATATTGAAAGGATTTCACGTGAGCAAATTGCCGGGAATATATACAAAGGCCGGGTTGTCAATATTGAGCAAAGCATTGAGGCTGCATTTGTAGATATAGGACTAGCAAAGAATGGATTTCTCCACGTTTCGGATGTTAGATCTCCATCCGACAATGGTGAGCAGACAAATGGTGATGAGGTCGCCAAGGCAAAGGAAAATAGAGCAGGTATTAAATCGTTATTAAAACTGAACCAAGAAGTACTCGTACAGGTTATTAAGGAAGGGATAGGTGACAAAGGACCCAGTCTCACAACATTCAGCAGTATTCCGGGAAGGTTTTTGGTATTAATGCCGGAAGTAAAAAGGGTTGGGGTTTCCAGGAAAATATTAGATGAAGCAGAAAGAAAAAGGCTTAAACAGATAATTGATGAGTTAAAACCACCTCCCCATTTAGGCTTTATTGTGAGAACAGCCGGGGAAAACCAGACAAAACGTGAACTCTCTCGGGATCTAAATTATCTTCAAAAATTGTGGAAGGTCATAGATGCCAAAAGTGAAAAGGCCAGTTCCCCATCTCCAATCTATCAGGAAAGTGATTTAGTAATTCGGACCATTCGAGATATATTTACCACCGACATAGATGAGATAATTATTGATTCCGAAGCTGTTTATAAGAAGATAAGATATTTCTTACGATTAATAATGCCTCGGAGTGTAAAGAAATTACGGTTTTATAATGAGTCAGAACCTCTCTTTCACAAATATAAGATTGAAAAAGAGATAGAAAAGATACATAAAAAAGAGGTACGCCTTCCAAGGGGAGGTTCGATTGTGATTGAACAAACCGAAGCGTTAGTAGCCATAGACGTTAACAGTGGTAAATATAGGGAGGAGAGCGACCCGGAAAGGACGGCGTTTAAGACAAACCTGAAGGCAGCAAAAGAGATAGCCCGTCAAATCAGGTTACGGGATATGGGCGGTGTCATTATCATCGATTTTATAGATATGAAAGATGATCGGAATATTAGGTCGATAGAAAAAGTGGCAGAGGTAGCCTTAAAGCGGGATCGAGCGAGAACAAAAATTCTCAAAATGTCAAAATTTGGTATCATTGAGATGACACGCCAACGAATTAGACCCAGTCTCAAAGCGGTGATTTATGAGAGATGCAGGTATTGTGAGGGTACCGGTGAGTCGAAGACAATTGAGAGTACCTGTCTTGATTTAATGAGACAGATAAAATCGGCCGTGAATAACGCTCAGGTAAAGAAAATAGAGATTGTGGCAAATGTGAAAGTTACGGAGTATTTGCTGAATCTAAAACGGAGGCAAATATTTGAACTTGAAGATAAATTCACAAAAGAAATTATTATTCGATGTGATACGGGTTACAAAGTGGGTGAAATTACGATACACTATTTTGACAAGAATGAGAATCGTATAACGCTGAAGTGATTCCTTGTTTGAGTACAGTTTGATCGGGAGGGGAGATATTTGGCGCACACGCGGTTTAGGGTTAACAATAAAAGGAAGTACTTTATAGATTGCAAGAAGGTGAAAGGAGAATACTATTATGTATGCTGTTATCAAGAATGAGGGGAAACAGTATAAGGTTGAGCCGGGTAAATTCCTTGAGATCGATTTAAAGGATAATCTCAAGAAGGGTGACATACTAGAATTTAACGATGTATTAATGATCTCAAAAGAGGGTGAAACATTCATTGGTAAGCCAACGGTAGAAAACGCCAAAGTGGTATCCGAGGTTCAGGGCCATGTAAAGGGGAAGAAATTGGTAGTTATGAAATTTCGTCGTCGAAAAGATTCTCGTACAAAGAACGGTCATAGACAACGATATACGAGAGTGAAAGTTAATGAGATAATCTCTTGATACGATATTTTCAGCAAACTAGTTAATTGTTTTAATTGGAGGCGAGGTATGGCTCATAAAAAAGGTCAAAGCTCTACGAGGAATGGCAGAGATAGTAATCCTCAATATCGGGGTATAAAAAAGTATGGTGGTGAGTATGTTACATCTGGTTCAATTATAGTTCGTCAATGTGGCACAAAGTTCAAACCTGGGACGAATGTTGGATGTGGGAGGGATTATACCCTATTTACGAAGATTGATGGTACGGTAAAGTTCGAAGCCGGACGTCGTATCAGCGTATATCCAGTCTAACGCATCAAGACGATTGAAAAGAGTGTTTTGTATTTGTAAATATGAGAGGGAGCAGATAATGCTCCCTTTTTTTATAGGTAGTGACAATGCTTGTAGATGAGGCAACAATTTATGTAAAAGCTGGTGATGGTGGCGATGGGTGTGTTGGTTTCCGTCGTGAAAAGTATGTACCACGTGGCGGTCCGGATGGTGGAGATGGTGGGAAAGGAGGATCCATTTTCTTTTATGTGAATGATAAAATTGATACATTAATGGATATTCCTCCGAGGTCAAGGATTATTGCTGAGAATGGAGCATGTGGGATGAGCTGCAAGAGAAACGGCAAAGATGGAAAGGATCTGATTATCAATTTGCCAAGAGGTACGATCGTGAAAGATCTCAAGACCGGTCGAATATTGAAGGATCTAAGTAAAACCGGGGATTTAGTGAAGATTGTCAAGGGGGGAGGGAAGGGAAAAGGCAACGTCCACTTTAAATCTGCGACAAATCAGACACCACATTTTGCTGAGAAGGGGAAAAAAGGTCAGGAACGGTGGCTTAAGCTTGAATTGAAATTAATTGCTGATGTTGGCATTATAGGGTTGCCGAATGGAGGAAAATCCACACTCCTATCTCGCATCTCTTCGGCACACCCTAAAATAGCCAATTACCCCTTTACCACCCTACAGCCACAACTCGGAATTGTTGATTTGGAAGATTTCAGAAGATTGGTTTTTGCAGATATACCCGGTATAATAAAAGACGCCCATAGTGGATCGGGGTTGGGTAACACGTTTTTGAGACATATTGAAAGGACCAAGGTCGTTATTCATCTGATAGATATTGCTGCAAAGCAAGACCCTTTGGACGCGTATAACACAATTAGGAGAGAATTAACGTTGTTTCATCGTGGATTGAGCGAAAAACCAGAAATAGTAGTGGTAAATAAAATCGATTTATTAGAAAAAGAGTCACTCTTTAATATAGTAAAAGATTTGACCAAGAAATTGTCACAACCGGTGTATCCCATCTCTTCGGTTACAGGAAAAAATGTGAATATTATGATTAAAAGGGCAGCAAATGTAGTATTTGGTAGTTGAACGAGAACTATCTGAATAAATGAGAGATGAACGCTGATTTGAATGTGCATTTGATATCTTTTTGAGTTTTCTCGTATCATGATCTTGACCGTTGACATTGGAAATACAAATATTAGTTTGGGTTGTTTTCAAGGAGATAAGCTGGTATCGCACGGTTATATAAATGGGAAGGGCTTGGCGAAACTAAATGATAGCATTCTCCTTGATGCATATCCGGTACAAGATTTTCAGGCGATTATTATTGCTTCGGTAAATCCGGAGAATGAAGCTGCTTTTCGTAGGTATTTAGAGAATCGATACACAAACAAGCTTTTAAAGATAGGTAGAGAGATAGATTTGAAGATGCCTCTCCTTGTTGAGAAACCTGAAAAAGTGGGGGTGGATAGATTGCTCAATGCAGTTGCAGCATATCACCTTACCAAGACCGCTACAATTGTAGTTGATTTTGGTACCGCCTTAACTGTTGATATCGTTTCAAAAGGTGGAGAGTTCCTCGGCGGTTTAATACTACCCGGCATTGAGACCTCTGCTTACGCCCTTAAAAGCCGGACTGCATTGTTACCGCAGGTCAAAATAAGAAAACCAAACAAGATAATTGGCAAGGATACGGATTCTGCTATTATCTCGGGTATTTATCATGGGACGGTTGGTGCCGTTTTGTACATAGTAGAAAAGTTGCGGAAAGAGGTGTCCGATGTGGAGTGTATTGTGGTTACTGGTGGAGATGCCGAAACGTTTGTCGCTGATCTTCCCCAAATGAGCAAAGTCTCTCCACATTTGACACTAGAGGGGATAAAGATCACATTTGACGAGAGCTTGTGCTAAATAAAATTATAGGATTCAGGAAAAAATACATGGTATTTTTTCCTGAATCCTAAGAGACGTGTTTTTGTTCAACTTCCTTTAATTTATTAATGATCGTTTTGTATTGTTCCTCACCTCTTAATCTGTCAAGATCACTGTCATTTTCCAGGTGTCTTAAATCACTATAGCCAAAAGCTATTGATTTGTTTAAAGAGGAAAATGCGAGATCTATCATTCCTAATAATGAGTAACTACAGGCGGTATTGTAGTGAACCATAGGGTCACAAGGCCTCAGCGCTACTAATTTCATATCGACTTGCAGACCCTTCTCATACATACCTATGGAAGTGTAGGCATTTCCAAGATACATAAGGCACTCTACATAATTTGGATAACTTTCTATAATTCCTTCAAAAAACCAGACAGTAAATTCTTCATTCGTTTTTTGAAACGCAGCAGCCTTTAAATCGAACGTATATTCCGGGATTTCTACGTGCATGTGGCTAAAATGAAATTTGTCTATTATCATGAATGGATGTATATCGAAAGTATTTTGTTCAGTGTATTATAAATTTGTCTGTAGTCAAGAGTAATTTATAATTTTATGAATATTGTCTGCGGAGAGAATCTCCTTTCCCCTTGACACGCATCTTATGGCCAAGTAGAATTGTTGAAGTTTTTGTCGTTACGTATCAAAAACTTTTTTAATTGATCTAATTTTCAGGGGTATCATTGAAACTCTACGAATATCAAGCAAAGGAAATCTTACGAAAACATAGTATCAAAGTTCCTCACGGAGTTCTCGTTACCGATGCAGAAAAGGTAGGAGAAAGAAGTGGGGAGTTTGGAGAAAACAGATGTGTCGTGAAAGCCCAGGTTCATGCCGGTGGGAGAGGGAAAGGTGGGGGGATAAAAATAGCAACAACATCGGAAGAGGTCAAAAAATATGTATCTGAGATGATGGGGTCTACCTTAATAACTGCGCAGACCGGGAGCAGGGGGATTGATGTAAAGAAGATACTTATCGAAGACGCAGTAGATATAGAAAAAGAGTTGTACCTGGCAATATCAATAGACCGAAGTACCGCTTCTCCCATAATCATCTGTAGTACCGAAGGGGGAGTTGAAATAGAAGAGGTTTCCTCGAAGTCACCTGAAAAGATTATCAAAGAGCGGATTGATCCGGTTCTGGGGCTGTATGCCTTTCAGGCACGTAAGATTGCTCAAGGATTGGGTATGACGGGTAAACGGATGATAGAGGCTTCTCAGCTTATCTCAAACCTCTTTAAGGTGTTCATGCGTAAAGATTGTTCGCTGCTGGAAATAAATCCTCTTGTGTTAACACAAAAGGGAGAGATCGTTGCATTGGATGTGAAGATGGATATTGATGATAATGCCATTTTTAGGCACAAAGAGTTTTTGGAGATGAGGGATTTTTCTGAGAATGACGATGTTGAAGCTAAGGCGACTGAGTCGGGATTGAGTTATATAGGGCTTGATGGGAACATTGGTTGTTTGGTGAACGGTGCCGGTTTGGCAATGGCAACAATGGATATTATAAAATTTTATGGTGGAATGCCGGCTAACTTCCTCGATGTTGGGGGAGATGCTCCTGTTGAGAGGGTAACTACTGCATTCGAATTGATTTTTGTCGATCAAAAGGTGAAAGGGGTTCTAGTTAATATTTTTGGTGGTATCATGAAGTGTGATATTGTTGCTGAGGGTATCATTAAGGCGGTACAAAAAGTGGGTATCCATGTTCCCCTTGTGGTCAGACTGGAAGGTACGAATGTTCAAATTGCGAAAACCATCCTTGATAATTCTGGACTCGATATGATTGTAGCAGAGAGTATGAAGGATGCAGCGGAGAAAATAGTGAAGGCGGTAAATGAGACAAAATGAGTATTCTCATACATAGTGAAACAAAAGTTGTTTGTCAAGGTATTACGGGCACATCAGGAAAATTTCATACGGAACATATGTTGGAGTATGGTACCAGAATGGTTGCGGGTGTGACACCTGGCAAAGGCGGGTCCAAAATTTTTGATGTTCCTGTATTTGATTCGGTACAGAGGGCGGTGGTGGAGACCGGCTGTGATACCTCCATTATTTATGTTCCTGCACCATTTGCGGCTGATGCTATCATGGAAGCTGTTGAGGCTGGGATTGAATTGATCATATGTATTACCGAAGGGATTCCGACAATTGATATGTTAAAAGTAAAAACCTATCTTACGACGAAATCGGCTCGTCTGATTGGACCTAATTGTCCCGGTATTATTACTCCCGGGCAATCGAAGATTGGTATTATGCCAGGCTACATCCATACTCCCGGTAATGTGGGGGTTGTATCCCGAAGTGGTACGCTGACCTATGAAGCTGTATGGCAGTTAACTCAGAGGGGTATTGGGCAATCTACCTGTCTTGGTATCGGTGGTGATCCTGTCATAGGGACATCATTTGTAGATGCCCTAACCCTATTCCAGGATGACGATGAAACTCATGCAATAGTGTTGATTGGCGAGATTGGTGGGAGTGCCGAAGAAGAGGCGGCGGAATTTATTAAAAAGAAGGTTTCAAAACCTGTTATAAGTTTTATCGCAGGTCTCACTGCACCCGCTGGCAAAAGGATGGGGCATGCAGGAGCTATTATTTCAGGTGGAAAGGGTACCGTTAAAGAGAAAGTAGCCTGTTTGCGTGATGCTGAGGTCACCGTTGTAGACAACCCTGCAAATATCGGAGAAACGGTTGAAAAGGTACTGAAGTGAAACGAGGGATTGAGAGTTAAGAATTTGAGCTACTCCCTTTTCGCTAAAAAGTGTAAGTTGTACACGATCTGCACTGTCACAAGTAGAAGTGTCCAACAGGAAAGAATTTTGTTAGATAATTTCTTACGAATGTAGTATGGCCAAAAAACAAGGGATAGTTTCTATTGACCACCATAGATGTAAAGTATGTGGTATTTGTGTCAATGTATGTCCGGTAAAAAATTATACGATAAATAGTCACAAACTGAAAGAACTTGGGAAATGTATTGCGTGTATGCAGTGTGAGAGATACTGTCCCGACATGGCCCTCGTGATAGATATAAAAAATGGCAAAGATACTTCTACAGGGTAACCAGGCAATTGCTCAGGCTGCTGTTAGAGCAGGTCTCGGCTTTTACGCGGGTTATCCCATTACGCCAGCCTCGGAGATTCTCCATGAACTGGTGAATGAAAAAACGGTGAAATTACTGCAGATGGAAGATGAGATAGCTTCGATCAATGCCATCATTGGTGCCTCTCTGGCAGGTGCGAAGTCGATGACGGCGACCTCAGGACCGGGTTTTTCACTGATGCAGGAGAGTATTGGACTTGCCCACATGATGGAAGTTCCGCTTGTGGTTGTTAATGTACAGCGTGTTGGTCCAAGTACAGGTATGCCGACATTACCCGCTCAAGGAGATGTGCTGCAATGTAAATATGGTAGTCATGGAGACTACTTTCCGATTGTATTCTATCCCAATTCGGTTGATGAATTGTATCAGTATACGTTTCACGCATTCAATGCGGCTGAAGAGTCTCGCAGTCCAGTGATACTGTTGAGCGATGGATACGTTGGGCACCTTTACGAAACCATTGAGGAAAAGGATTATCAAATATCAAAAAGGGCGTTGCCCCCATTAGGTTCATCTAATAGACACTTTACCGGTCTCACCCATGAAGGCTCGATACCCGCGACATCTGATCCGGAAGTTCATAAGAAATTTATAAAACATCTTGAGAGGAAACAGAAGAGGATAGCAAAGAAATATAACGGTTATGAATATATCGAAAATAGTTCTTCAGATACCCTCCTGATTGCATACGGTTCACTATCTCGGGTTTCATATCACTTTAAAGACGATTTCGCAATCTATCGGCCAATCAGAATCTTTCCAATGATAGAAGATATCAAGGAGATTGCCGGACAATATAAGGAAGTAATTGTAATGGAAATGAATACGGGACAATATGCAAATGAAGTTGAAAGATTGTTACATCACAAGGTTCATCTTGTACCGATCTTGGGGGGGAAAGTGGATCTGCAAGAGATATGGACCAAATTGAGACGGACCAGGAGGGGAAAGTGACCAAGGAAATTACTCATCTAAATTATCTCAAACAGGAGAGATTACCCACACAGTGGTGTCCTGGATGTGGCAATGGTATAGTGCTGAAGCTTGTATGTCAAGCAATGGAAAAATTGGGTTTTTCTCAAAAGGATACAGTGATGGTGTCGGGTATAGGATGTTCTGGCAGGAGTGCCGGATATTTTAACCTAGATTCTATCCATTCGGTTCATGGAAGAGCAATTCCCGTAGCTGAGGGAATAAAAACTGCCAATCAAGCCCTCAACGTAATCATCATAAGTGGTGATGGGGATCTTCTGGGAATTGGCGGAAACCATTTACTTCATGCATCAAGGAGAAATACAAATATTAGCATTGTCTGCATTGCAAATTCTATATACGGTATGACAGGAGGACAAACCTCTCCGACTACTGAGCCAGGTTCGAAGACACTTACGACACCCCAGGGAAATGCCGATACACCCATTGATGTGCAGGCGATCCTCAAGGCACACAATTCCTATTATGCACGGACAACGGTATTCCACTTCAATCATGCGGCGAAATGCATTACGGAGTCATTTCAGCATGGGGGATTGTCTTTTGTTGAGATAAAGACCCAATGCATAACCAATGATGGCCGAAGGAGAGGCTTCAAGAATGCGTATGAAATGATGATGTCCTATAAGGAAAATTTCAAAATAAACAACAGCACCGATACGTTGGAACATAATGAAATTGGGATTATACGATGAAATATGAGATAAAAAAACTTTCTGAATCGGATGTGAAAGAGGTAGTAAAATTGTTTCAGTCAGTTATCAATGAGTTACATGCAGACAGTCCGGAAGCTGAACGGAAACATTTTAAGTCAGCATATACCGTTAAAAAGGTTACCGATCATATTAAGGAGAAAGACTCGGTTTATCTGGTAGGAAAGTTGGGGAAAGAGGTTGTCAGCTTTATGTTTGCCTGGATCACCGATGGTATTGGTAACATCCACTGGTTGGGGGTTAAATTACCCTACCGGGGTAAAGGGTATTCAAGGATTATCTTGGATGAGACCATCAAGCTCTTCACCAAGAAGTCCTGTTATGAGGCTCGAATATTCTCCTCGTATCCCAAAGAGAGAAGCTTACACAAGCTCTTTAGGAGTGCCGGTTTTGAGCAGAAATCCTTTATCGACGAACAGTTCTTTGGGGTCAGCATAATCCAGATGGTGAAGGTATTGGCGCCGACTCCAGAAAAAAAGAAGGCAAAAAAAATTATCCTTTCAGGAGAGGCGGGTCAGGGTATAAAACTTATGGCTCATACACTTGGGAATATTCTGGCAAAAATGGGAAAGGAGGTATCGTTGAACATTATCTACGGTGCTGCCGTCCGAGGTGGAGAGATAACGGCTGAACTGGTCTATTCTGACGAAAAGATTGAGACCCCATTTTTTGAAAAAGCTGATTTGGGCCTCTGTTTATCCAAGAGTAAAAAGGCGTTAGTGAATGCCAAAGAGATAATTATCGACGCAGCTGCCTGCAATCAGGAGTGTACGGGGTGCGACATTATCTGTCCCGTAAGTGACAGGGTCCCTTTCTCTCGAATATCTTCAGAAGAGTTCAATAGTCCCGTCTTTGTAAACATGATTGCGCTTGGGAGATTGCTCAGCATGATTGGTATCAAGATCGAAGCGATAGATTTTCGATCAGAATTGCATACAAGATTTCAGGAAGAGAATACGCGCGCCATTAAATATGGCTACACATATCAAGACTAAGTTTTACCATATCAAATTCCATTAACCTATGCAACAATCGATTGTCCTCATCATTAGAGATGGCTGGGGTGTAAATGCAAACCCTGAATTTAACGCAGTAATGAATGCGCACACTCCAGAGACTGATGCCCTCCTCAAAAAATATCCGCATATCCAGTTGGGTGCATCAGGGAGTTCGGTTGGCTTACCCGATGGGTATCAGGGTTCTTCGGAAGTTGGGCATCTCAACATGGGTGCCGGAAGAGTCGTTGTGCAAGAGATGACCCGGATCATGCAAAACATCGAGGACGAATCATTTTTTCGGAGTAAAAACTTCCAGAAGGCTATTTCGAACGTCATCGACAATAGTTCCGCGCTTCATCTCATGGGTCTTATTCAGGATGAGGGGGTACATGCACATCAGGACCATCTCTTTGCAATCATGAAATATGCAAAAGAGCGTGGACTGAAAAAAGTATACATCCACTTCTTTACGGATGGAAGGGATACTGCACCGCGGAGTGCCTTAAACTATATTGGTGGCGTAAAGAGGAAGATTGAGGAGTATAAGATTGGTGAGATTGTGACTGTAATGGGAAGATACTATGCTATGGATCGGGCCAGAAATTGGGAACTGACGACTGTGGCCTATGATGCATTAACACGGGCACAGGGTATAAGGATAGAGAACATTGATGATGCAATTAGGGACATATACAACACGACAACTCCCAATGGTGAGGAGATGTTTGACGAATATATACCCCCAATGATCGTTAGTGACTTTAAAGGCATACAGGATGGTGATTCGGTTATCCATATCAATTACCGTCAGGACAGGGCTATTCAATTGTCCAAGGCTTTTGTTGAAGATGATTATCCGGGGGAGAGGTGGAAAAAACTAGAGATCGTCTACTGTGGGCTCACCAGATATTATGATGAATTTCGTTATAACATTTTAGATGCAATGGATGATAGCGGTGGGATGGATAACTTACTGGGGCAGGTACTGAGTCAAAAAGGGCTCAGGCAGATCCGTATTTCTGAGACCCAGAAATTCAGCCACGCAACATCCTTTTTTAACGGGAAACGAACAGAGCCGTTCACGGGTGAAGAGCAGATAGAGATAAAAGGTGAATACGACCCTGCAACTTTTGCAGACCACCCTGAAATGAATGCCCGTGATGTGACGAAAAGAGCCATCGATTTTATCACTAAAAACAGTTTTAGTCTTTTGGTTATAAATCTGGCAAACTGCGACATGGTTGGACACACAGGGAACTATGAGGCTGCAATAAAAGCGGTAGAGGTAGTTGATGAGTGTGTTGGCCTCCTGGTAGATGCGGTACTATCTCAGGATAAGATAGCCTTGATTACGGCCGACCATGGAAATGCTGAAGAGATGATAGATTATGAAACCCGCATACCAAAGACATCCCACACGAAGAACCCCGTAGAATTTATTTATGTTGCCGGAGATTATACAGATGTAAAACTTGCAGAGAGGGGCATTCTCTCTGATATTGCCCCTACCATCCTCTATCTTTTAGGGATAGAGAAACCTGCCGAGATGACTAGCAACAATTTGATACTACATTGATCTCGTTCTCACGAAATGGAACATCTGTTGTCACCTCACACGTAGTTCAGATAGGAGTGGGCACGTTATCCAGAATAGAACCAAAGAAATTCAATCCTTTGAGTTGCTTCATGTTTTATACTCTATTCAATCCATTACAGAAGGACTTTGTTTTTTCAAGCTTCTCATTAATATTCTTTCTTAAGCATGCCACATGCGGGAGCAAACTACGAGTTGTAAGAAAGTCCTTCAAAGTTTGACAAGAGAGTTTCGATGATTCTTGACTGTGATTCTCTACCCTTTTGCAGTATTCTGAGTCTGATAAATTTGATCGTTATACCTTGGCCCATGCCCCGTGCACTTTTAACGCCTCATCTGTGTAGAGGTTTCTCTCTATTTCGTCCGCGTAAGTATTAATCATATGTTCAACAAATGAAGCAATGAATTTTCTCTGTTGCTCAGAACAGCTTAAGATTAAGCAGTTATTCTTGCCAACGTTTTCCAGATGAAATAAAAACTGTCCAAAATAGAATTCATTCTGAACTGTTTCTAGACTTAATCTTATTAACGCAGGCATGTAGTATCTTTTACCCTCATCGGAACAGAAGCAAATAGGATCCCAACCAGGGTTGCCTAGTTCTTCAATACCGATAGTATCAACAGTCGAAACTTTTAGCGTATTGTCATGCTCTGCACATTCGTCACAATGTCTATAATTAGTGAAGTGTGCAGGTTTACACTCTCTAAATAAATCTTTCGCTACTTTTACCCAATCCATCATGCATTATAGGTACAACGTATGAATTCGACCACCACGCAACTTTTTAGCTAAGTTGGCTCCAATGAGTTATTAGTCCTGGTCAGCCTATCTAAGCACCTTTATCTCAACAGTAATCTTTGCATTTGGTGGAACAACTCCAGGGATTTCTTCTTTCCCGTATGCTAAATGGGGGTTTATTGAAACTTTCCTATATCCACAAACCCGCATACCTTGTAGTGCATAGAAGATGCCTGAAATTAAATTTTCTCGATCTATTCTTACTAGGTGCTCATAAAAACCGTCATCGTGAATCCTTACGTTATTATCCACTGAGTGAGATAAACATTTATCAGGTGTGTGTATTATTTCACCTTTATTGAGAACCAGCCGTATTGCCAGAATATAATTTTGTTGACGTTGAACTTCCTCACCATCACCTTCAATTTCTTCCAACAGTTTGACACCTTTTTAATATTCATAATTTTAGGGTGTATGCAGTGGTAGGGAGCGTACTTATGCTACCCATTCGGGAAAACGCTGCACGACCGAACAATACACCCAAGAGGTGAGGCTATGAGGCTTCCTCTTTAGGTACCTGTTTAGCTGCTTTTACATTTCTTGACATACGTAATGGCGCAGATCGTACCACCTTGTGGGTCTTGTAGAACGCAGAAGCGACCAACATCCGGTATGTCCGAAGGTGGTCGAAGAACCTTGCCGCCGAGCTCCTCGACCCGAGTCGCTGTGGCATCAACATCATCAACTGTTACATACGCACTCCAGCATGGCGGCATACCCTGGCACTCGGGAGGCGTAGGCATGATTCCACCAACCGGCTCACCATCAACTTTGAGAATAGTGTATTTCATACCCTCCATCGGATACTCCTCTGTCTCCCAACCAAAAATGGTTTTGTAGAATTCGTTTGCAGCCTTCTGGTCTGTTGTCATGAGTTCGACCCATCCGAAGGCACCATGTTTTAAGCTCTCCTCTTTCATAATTATTTCCTCCTATGATAAAAGTTCACCATAAATTACGATGTCAACTACCTCTTTAAGAAATTCAATATGAATCAATGATACTAGTGTTTCCTAATCAGTCACTCCTTGTAGTCGAGTCGTAGTAAGGATAGTAGTAAGGATAATAGTATACCCCAATCAATAGCTCAAGACAAGATCTTCATCGTGAGGCGATGTCCAAAGGAGACTTTCTCTGGCTCTACCGTATCGGTCAATTACGTCTTGTGTGAAATAACATACACCAATAAAAGAAATATACATATATACTTGAGATCACTATTACATTTTTTTGTCAAGGAGGGTGTATGCAGTTCCCTCCAATAGTTTTGTTATAGATATGACTCACGTTTGATAAGTTTATTCACATCAATCTGTTAAATCAGCCTGGAATGTTTGGTATTACGTTTGCGATTTCTTAGTTCCATTAACGAAATAGCTGTTGGTCTGCATGTTAAAGGGATAAGAGAGATAAAATGAAATATGCGGATAGTCACATGGAGGAAACTGCTTATCTTGATGTATAGGAAATTTAATGTAACCAAAATTAGCAGTGGATATAAAGTATGGGCAGATTACTTGGTCGGACTTACCCCTCATTATGTCTCATGGGTGGAACGGATAAGCACCAAATAATAAATTCTGGGTCTTTTACAGAATCTGTGGGTAAAAAATAAGAAAGTGTATTACTATCTAATAAAGGAAGTCTCACCAAAAGGAATATTTTTTATTCCCTTCTCCGCTACCCACCCCTCTATTGGGTGAGGGTGGGTGGCTCCAAAGGGAATAAAAAATTAAGCCTTCGTTTTGTATTCAAACAGAAGCATTGTTGCTGCAATTTGTTAAAATAAGGTCTCTCAATAACCATATAATTAACAATTGCAGATTATCAACAATGCTCATTAAAACATTACTCAATAGATGCTATCCTGTCAAGGGATTCATCTACGGCAAAGTTAGATTAAATGATACAACGATTACGGTAAAAGTAACAGAGCGCAAAGGATCTCAAGGATTATGTTCCCTGTGTAAGAAATCAGCCCCAACTTATGATCATCTCAAAGAACGGTGTTTTCGTTTTATCCCTTTGTGGGGTTACATAGTTATGCTGACTTACAGACCTCGGCGTGTATGCTGTCCTGAGCATAGAGTAACCGTAGAGTATATTCCTTGGGCTAATGGAAAGAGTCCTATCTGTAATCCGTTCAGAATATTTCTTTCACATTGGGCAAAGTATCTTTCCTGGCAGGAAGTATCCAGACAATTTCGTGTCTCATGGAAAAACGTATTTGAATCAGTAGAACATGTTGTTGAATACGGGTTAAAGCACCGTAACTTAGAAAATATCAGAGCGATAGGTGTAGATGAAATACAATATTTAAGAGGACACAGATATCTTATATTGGTTTACCAAATAGACTCTACTTGTAAAAGACTACTATTTGTAGGACAAGATAGATGTGCCAAAACATTATTGCGATTCTTTATTGATTTTGGTAAAGAACGATCCGAACGATTAAAGGCGATTTGCAGTGATCTTTGGAAACCTTATTTAAAGGTTGTAAAACGCAAAGCTCCAAAGGCTATCCATATTCTCGATCGCTTTCATGTGATGAAATATCTTAACGATGCTGTCGATCAAACAAGAAGAGCTGAGACTGCTCAGTTAAAACAAGATGGTTACGAGCCCATCCTTGAAAAGTCTCGTTGGTGTTTATTAAAGAACAAAAGGAACCAGAAGACATCACAGTTAGCCAGGCTCCGTGAACTGGTTCAATATAATCTAAAGACGGTTCGTTGCTATTTACTCAAAGAAGCATTTCAACACTTCTGGACTTACAAAACACGTTGGGGTGCCGAGAGGTTCTTAAGAACCTGGACAACCAGGGCGATGAGATCAAGGTTACCTGAAATGAAGAAAGTGGCCAAGAGGTTACGCAAGCACCAAGAGCTTTTATTGAATTATTTTTCTGTCAAAGAACGCCTATCTAACGGGATTGTTGAAGGTTTTAATCTTAAAGCCAAACTGACTATGAGAAAATCTTTTGGTTTTAGTACGTTTAAATCAATTGAAGTAGCTTTATATCATACACTTGGAAAACTACCAGAACCTCCAATTACCCACAGATTCTACTGAGGAGGCTAAATTCTAAATAACAAACAAATCACAAAAAATAAGCACAAAATTCCATACAGGTTGGTTTTGATCATTTTTCGTTGCAGACAGTTAAGCAAACATTGGAATTTGTATTTTGTTTGTTGTTTGTGATTTGAGATGTGTATTTTTTTTACTCCTATTCGATTCTGCTTTTGTCCGTGAGATTACTTTGGTGATGTGTCTCGTCTGTTCAAACTATTTTCGATACTTAATGGGTAATTACAGCCACGTAAAGGAGAATGTTATGAAAACGAGTACGGTAAGATTATCACTGATTTTTTGTATTTTCTCTTTAACTTTCTGTCAATTTGTTGATGCTAAAGGGGGGGGGCGGAAGTCAAAGTGTTGATAGGTCTGAAATTCACCATTACGATGTAATACCTGACATCCGTTTGCAGTCTGAAACGGAAGAGAGTAATACGTGGCACTGTTCATTTGAGGGTTGTGGTAATATTTTCAACTTGGTTCTGGAATCGAATGAACGTTTGATTGCAGATCTTCCTCACTCCCAAAGAAAACAGTTACAAAACAAATGTAACCTTTTTCGGGGCAGCATAGACGGTGCACCAGATTCATGGGTCCGTCTCTGCAAGACCGGGAAAAAATGGTCTGGTATGATGTGGGATGGTAAAGAGTTGTATATTCTGGATCCGATACGATCAATTCGACATGCCCTCAAAAAGCGTCCACATCTCCGGACATCTGGTACGGTAATTTATAAGCTGTCTGATGTTGTTCATTTAGACAAACAGGCGTGTGGTGTTGGTTCGTCTGCAATGAGCGATCAGTCTTCAGACGATTATCAGTCACTTGTTGAGAGACTGAAAGAACTCGTACCTCTTGCCGCTGAGGGAGCAAGCTTAAATCTCGATATGTCTGTGGTCACCGACCCGCTCTTTTCCCAAATACAAGAGGGCAACTTCGGAACACCAGCTCAGGTAGCAGTGGCAGCAAGGATCAATGTAGTTGATGGTATCTACTCTGAACAAGTTGGTATTCAGATCAGACTGGTTGATGTCATTGAATTGGGAACTAACGGCTTGCTTACCTCCAGTAGTGCGAGTACCCTCTTGAGCCAATTTAGGAATTTTGTAGGATCATCAGTTAATAATCCGGGGATTACGCATCTTTTTACCGGTCGTGAACTCAATGGAAGTGTCATCGGTATAGCTTTCGTTGGTACATTGTGCAATCAGAGTAGTGGCGTTGGAGTGGATCAGATCCGAGGTGGTGGTACTTCGGGTGCACTCTTGGTTGCCCATGAACTCGGTCACAACTTTGGTGCACCCCATGATAATCAAGGGGGTTCTCCCTGTGCGGGTACAGCGGGAAATTTTATAATGAACCCGTTTCTCAATGGATCTGATCAATTTTCTCAATGTAGCATTGACCAGATGCAACCTACAATCAATAGCGCTTCCTGCCTAACAGATATTAATGCAAATCGGGCACCGACTGTAACAATTACTGAACCTAAGGAGGGGGAATTTTTGTCCGTTGATACCCAAGTCAACTTTGTCGGTAGTGCGACCGACCCTGAAGATGGGGATCTTGGTGCAACGATTTCGTGGAGCTCCGATCTCGACGGAACTCTTGGTACAGGAGGGAACATATCTGTCACGCTATCAGAGGGGACACACTTGGTTACCGCTTCCGTAACCGACAGTGGTGGTTTGGATGCATCGGACACTATTCAGGCCGTGGT
Source organism: Candidatus Scalinduaceae bacterium (assembly GCA_965222815.1). Lineage (GTDB taxonomy): Bacteria > Planctomycetota > Brocadiia > Brocadiales > Scalinduaceae > SCAELEC01. The sequence continues at coordinate 476,596 of CBDCUS010000013.1, read as the reverse complement.
GATAGACGATGGAGGTGGTGTCGTTATCCTTGAATCAGACTTCGATATCAATGAGGAGGGGTTTGTTTTTGTTGATGACGCATTCCGCAATACTGCTGAGCCAGCTTATTCAGAAGGTACTCATCTATCCAGTGGTGGATTTAACGAAGGTGCCCTAGAGGTAGTAGTAGGGAATATCGATAATGCAGATATATTTGGCATGTCAGGTGGGTGGCGACAGACAATTGTTTTGGATACTGCCCAGGAGATAACAATGAACTTCCTCTATAATCTCATCCAGGCTGCAGATTATGAATCGGATGAGTTCGGCCAGGCTCTCTTGGCTGTGGACGGTAGCCTTGTAACATTAGGGAGCAACGATTTCCTTGCACAGATTACCGGTGATGGGAATGGGGGTGCTGTTCAGACCACTGGTTGGGTCCCAATTGTTGTCAATGTAGGAGTGCTTTCCGAAGGTTCTCACACCATTACCATTGGAGTCTTTAATAACAAGAAGACATTTAATAATGAATCGACACGACTATTGATCGATGAACTCACCGTAAGGGGAGAATCGGGAACGACCCCATTTCCACCAACTCCTGCAATTATTATCGAGAGTCACTTTGATGCAGATGAAGAGGGATTTGTACTGGAAGAGGACTCTTTCCGTAATACCAGTAACCCTGAGTTTGCAAGTGGGAGTTATCTACCTACCGGTGGTTTTAATGGCGGAGGGCTCCAGGTACTGTTGGGTAACACCAATAACGCTGATATTTTAGGCATGTCCGGGGGTTGGAGTCGATCGTTCTCCCTTGATGCTCCTCAGCGTGTAAGTTTGTCGTTCCGTTACAACCTGGTTCAGGCCGCAAATTATGAAACCGATGAGTTTAGCGAGGCATTACTGGCTTTGGATGGCGTTCCCGTAATTGCAAACGGTAATGAGTTCCTGGCACGTATCACAGGGAATGGGAATGGCGGTCCTGCTCAAACGAGCGGTTGGGTAGAGGTCAATCTGGATCTTGGAACATTGATTGGTGATCACACGATAACAATCGGGACATTTAATAACAAAAAGACCTATTTTGATGAATCCACCGAAATCTTCATTGATGATGTCATCCTTCAATGAATGTGAAGTTTCGGGTAACACGGTACTGCTCCGTCAGATCTCAGCAAATCACCTCTTAGATCTGACGGAGCACCTTTTAACATTGGCTGAGAAGCCGATCCCTTCTCTCTGAAAGGCAATGAGTAGTCTATCTTTATCGATAAGTCTATGACCTACAAGTAAATCTATTCCTTCCAATATCTCTTTGAAACCCTTTCCACTTGGATGTGAGAGCCCTACAGTCTGTAGATCGTAACTAGTAAGACGTTTATCGTTATTTGTATCACTCTTAACGATTTTATAAAGAATTGCTCGCACTTCTTTTTCGTCTACTCCGTATTCATTTACTGCGAGAAGATCCGTACCAGCAATCAAATATGGATTAGTTTCAAACAGCCAGTGTGTTTCATTATGCTGGCTGCAGATGAAGAGATAGTTTCGTGTAGATGAGGATGACTTGCTATAGTATAGTAGGATTGAGCGTAACTTTGGTCTGATTTTAACGGGATCATGACGTATGGACTTCCTTGAATAATGGACAGATGACCAAACTGCCAATTTTCTTTTTCAGTATTTTCCTCTTGGAAATTTACTATATTGAGAGTGCTTCTTTCCCTGGTTACATCCTTGATGATTTTGTATCCGGCAAATGAGAGAACACCAATTGCGAGTACTCCCGCAACCATGAGTATCAAGCTGTTAAAACGCCAGACAAATTTGAAAAATTTACTTTCTTCCATAGTACTTTTCGCCTCTAACAAGGAGATAACCAGTTTCTGAATAAGACAACTATTGCTATGATATCCTGAAAATCCTCTATTTCTCAAGAAAATAGAACATATCGTGTTATCATATGATGGTAATAAAGAGGCTATTATATAATATCAAGAAATACTATCGCATAATAAAATACAATAGCATGTGTAAACAAGACTGGGGTTGTCTGACTCATTTTGGTTTGCAGCGCTATGAGCAATAATATTTCAGGATAGTTCTGTACGGTTGTAATTAAGAAGAAGCAATAGAAGTTCCATTTTATGTTTTCTTTTAGACAGGAGTTATCAAGATAATCAGGATGCAAAAAATGTCTATCCAGTATTGTGTTACAATAAATAAGTTAATTTCTTGATGGAAACCCACTAGTTGAACGAAGTCTGGGAGTGATCATATGTGTCGACTGATAAAGTATTTGTTTCTGTTTTTATTACTCCTTATTAATTTTCTCATCTCCGCTCCTGCCTTTTCACAGAACTATATAATAAATTGTTCGTTACAGGAGAGTGGTAATAGAGAGGAGTACCGTATGGAGAGAATCTTTGATTATCAAGGAGAAGCGTGTCTATATCCAGGTTGTTCTTAATAAGGGAGCTCGGAATATTGCAGATCGGAAAAGATATGAGAACCGACTGTTTGTGTTGCCGAAGGAATTAGTGTACAATGATATATGCAGTGGGCTTTATTTAGTACTTGGTTCATTCATGGCAATCTATAGCAAGCAACGATCTGATCAATACATTTGGACCAATTGAACATTTTTGCTCTCTCTATCGATTTTTTCTTCAATGTAGATCTTAGAGAGTCGTCTCGGTAAATCGAAAGGATCCCCTGGCACAAGGCATCTTCATCTGTAGGAGTGATCAATATGCCGGCGTCTCCGACAACTTCTGGAAGTGAAGAGGTATTTGATGTAATAACCGGGGTGCCACACTGCATTGCCTCAAGGGGAGGAAGGCCAAATCCTTCATAAAAAGAGGGATATACGAAAACTAGGGCATTGCTATATAGGGGAGATAAGTCTGCATCAGAAGCAAATCCGGTTTGGATGATACGATTTTGATCAAGATTAATATTCGAAATAGTAGAAAATATTTTCTGGTAATTCCACCCTTTTGGACCTATGAGAACCAGGTTCAGGTCCTTCAACTTCTCTTCTGTAACAAGTCTTGCAAAGGATCGTATTATTAAGTCTATATTCTTTCTCGGTTCAAGCGTGCACAAACTGAGAATATAATTCCCTTCAGGAATACCATATTTCTTTTTAACAGATTCTATAAGGAAATTGTTATTACAGGGGTAAAAGGATGTAGACGCAGCTAAAGGTGTTACTGTTACCTTTGATGGATCGATTTCTTTTTTATAAGAACAGAGATCATTTTTTGTTGCCTGGGAATGACAAAAAATCCATGTTTCAGAGGCAATGCTTTTTAAGGTGTTCCTTATCAATTGATCCTCGTTAAAACGGAAGTAGCGAGGAAATAAGATTGGGATTATATCATGGATTGTGATAAATTTTTTTATGTGTTTTGCCTGATTGATTTGTTGAGGAATGGGCAAATGAGGAGAATGAAAAATCTCCGTTTGTTTTAATGTCTGAGTGGGTATAAAATTACGTGAAAATAGATCCGAATTCCAGCGTAAAAATTTCTGACCGGCCTTATCAATTAACCGTGACAAAAACCATGCATAATTAAAAAGATGTAGATTGTCATTGACTAAACAGTTGTCAGGTATAATTAAATCTGTATCAATGAGTTTAGTATGTTCTTTTAGATATTTTTTGCAATGGTAATAGTTTTTTCTTATAGCGCTGAAAGATACTTTGCAATTTTCAAGGCTCATAAGATTGATGGCGATATTTTCAACAACCCGGGAAATCCCGGTTCTGGAGCGTTCTAATAATTGTCCACTTCCAAGAGTTGAGATGTCGAAAATAATATTTGTCAATGGGTAACTTTTCTATGAAATTTGATGTATAGGTTGTTAATTTGGGGCTAGATCTACTACTGTTCTTTAATGTTTATACTAATATACGTTAATGTTATATACCCTCTATCTATTTTCAAGGTAAAATTTTGAATATTTGTTCGTATGGTTGTAAGACACACTCCTTTTAAGAGCTCAAACGTAAACTAAAATTACCGGAGAAGAGGAGTGTTGCTAAACACAGGCGTGGATTTGTCAACTTTAATGATAATTTTTATTACACCTTGACAATAGAGATTAATTATACTATATTTGTAATTCCATACCAATACACTCTTATCACACATTACAATAAAAACGATTAGAATGAGGCAACTGCATATTAAAATCGTTTGGGAATTGGTGGTAAAGGATTTGCGTGGTCGTTATGCCGGTTCTTTAGGTGGACTTCTTTGGATAGTATTACATCCCCTCTTTTTGATTGCTATTTTTTCAATTGTTTTTTCCGAGCTGATGTTCGTAAGGGCAGGTGAATTGGGTTCGCTGAGTTACGTAGTTTATCTCTGTGCAGGCTTATTACCATGGGTTTGCATTGAAAACTCTCTAAAGGATTCCTCTCTTTGTTTTATCAGTAATGCCAATTTAATAAAAAAAATGCATTTCCCTAGGTCTGCACTGGTACTTCAAGTTGTTATCTCACAGCATCTTTTATTCTTAGCTGCACTGGTAGTTTACCTGATATTTTTGGTTGTCATCGGACATAACCCATTATTTTTAATAATGTATTTTTTTCCTGTTGTCTTTATGCAGTTATTGCTTGTAACGGGACTGGCCTTAATTCTTGCCCCAATTGCGGTTTACCTTCGCGATATGATTGAATGGGTGGGAATTATTCTGAGGTTTCTTTTCTGGTTAACTCCGATTGTTTATCTTGAGGATACATTATCACCTCAAATTTCAGCAGCTCTGTGTTGGAATCCTGCTATCTATCTTATACGTTTGAACCATGATTTATTCTTTATGCGTGAAATTCCTGAAATGAAAGATTTACTAGTTTTTTCAGGTTATGCTGGTTTTTTTTTCCTTCTGGGTATTATACTTTTTAACAAGCTGGGGAGGGATCTGGTTGATCAGCTTTAAAAACAGTAGCGAAAACACAATGGTCCAGGTGACCAATTTAGATAAGGCATATAAATTATACAACCGCCCATCAATGCGTTTTCTGGATCTATTGACTCCCGATTGTTTCCAACTGCACCAGAAATTTTACGCTTTAAAAAAGATCTCTTTTTTGCTAGAGCCGGGTCAGAGTTTAGGTCTGATCGGCCCAAATGGAAGTGGAAAGAGCACTTTATTAAGAGTGTTAGCTGGGATTACCCGTCCAACGAGGGGAAATATTATAGTTAAGGGAGAGTCAACCAGCCTGCTTGATCTAGGCGTCGGTTATATTCAGGAATTTAGTGGGCGCGAGAATTTATGTCTAAACTGTTCACTCCTCGGTATTGAAGGAAGACGTGCTAAAGAGGCTGTGGCACGTATGATAGAGTTTGCTGAAATTGGTGACTTTATTAATCGTCCCTTAAGAACCTATTCCAGTGGTATGTTTCTCAGGTTGGCCTTTAGCTTTATGAGTGAAATCAATCCCGACATTTTGTTCATAGATGAAATATTAAGTGTCGGCGACATCTATTTCCGAAACAAATCGCTTCGCAGAATTCTTGAATTACGTGAACAAGGGAAAATACTCATCATTGCAAGTCACGAATCTGAAATGATACGACAACTCTGCGATCAGGTTCTATGGTTAGATCATGGCAATGTCGTTTTTTTTGGCGATGTACGTGAAGGGGTTCGGGCTTATGAGAAAGATGCCAAGAAATATATTGAAAAAAATCTGATGCAACTAAAAAATCGGCAACCAACAAACGGTAAAGATAAGGGGGAAGTTGATTTTGTCTTCCGGGTTGCGGGTAAAATTTGTGGCACTGGAGAAATGCGAATTGTTAAGGTCATACTGCGAGATAATCATGGGAACGAACATTGGAAAGTAGAGACTGGGAAACCGGTGGATGTTGAATTGATAGTATATGCGGTCAAAAAAACTTCCAGAGCAACATTCGGGTTTTTTATCTACGATTCCAGTGGTCAGATGATTGCCGTCTGTCACAGTTCTGAAGAAGTCGATTCCTGGGACGAACCCTTTTGTGGATTAGGATCTGTAGTACTAAAACTACCACCACTTCTTCTCGTGGAGGGAACGTATTTTATTGGGGTTGGCATAACGACTGTTGGATATGATGGAACAGTGCAAACGATTGCCGATTACCAAGAGCAGATGTATGAAATGCGAGTGATTGGTTATCATCGACATAGAGTCGGCTTTTTCCGTCTTTCTGGGAAGTGGTTACAAAGGAAATTGGAAGGAAATAAGGGATCAGATTTTTTACCAACATCTATCAACATGCAAAATGAAGCAGACCGACGTTTTTTGTATGGGCATTGGCATGAACGAGAAATATCAGATGCTGGCGCATTTTCCTGGATGGGAGAGTCTGCAAGTATCTTGCTGAAAAACAATGGAGAGTGGTTGAAAATTGTATTACGAACCGATGCACAGCAGTTAAAAAATAATCCATTTACGTTAAGGGTAATGAGTGGTGAATGGCAGGAACAGATTACTGTCAACCACCAGAAATGGGAAGAAAAATGGTTAAAAATTGTTGATAGTGAATATCATGATGTGTTGAAAATAAATTTTACTGCAGGCCGGACTTGGTCTCCGAAATGTGAAAATATGGGAAGTGATGTGAGAGAATTGTCTTTTGCGTTTAAGGAGATTTCCTCACATTACGAAAAATGTTAAAACTGTTTTTTTACTGTAAAAACGTGAGAATGAATCATGCAAAATAGTGTGTATTTTATCGAAAGAAGGGAAACGACATATGAAAATTGTCTTAATCTCCCTTTATAACCGGGAATTCGCCTTTGGGGTGAGATATCTTTCCTCAGTACTCAATAGGGCAGGATACGAATGTCACATTATATTTTTCAAGGAAATGACTGCCCATCCACATCCCGAAAAGGAGATCAAGCTATTTTCCCATGCTACATATGCTGTTCCACCAAGTAGCATAGAGAAACAACTCCTTATTGATGCTTTAAAACAGATCAACCCTGATCTTGTCGGTTTTAGTGTGTCTTCTTCCTTTTTCAAGCTGGCAGCCGAATTGAGCATCATGGTGAAAAATTCAATTCCCATCCCTCTTATCTGGGGCGGAATACATCCTACTCTGCAACCAGAACCGTGTCTTGAATATTCTGACTACGTATGCGTTGGTGAGGGAGAAGGATCAATACCCATCCTGTTAAAAATGATCGAAAGCGGTGGGCCGGAAGTTCCGGTAAAGGGTATAGTATATCATGATCGTTCCGGTAATCTGCTGAATGGAGGTCCCGGACCTTATGTCGAAGATTTAGACAGCCTTCCATTTCCTGACTTTTATGACAGTATGGGCAATAAACATTATATTTCAACTAACAGTTACAGTGGAGAGATGCCTGAGAGAGCAGAATATACCAATTATAGTTATAACATGATGACATTGCGTGGATGTCATTTTGGCTGTTCATACTGCTGCAACAGCATCTTACGTAAAATTGGTCGTCAAACTCGTCGCCGCAGCCCGGAAAGTGTTATTGAGGAGTTAAGGCTGTTTACCTGTAGACCTGATATAGAACACGTGCATTTTTGGGATAACATCTTCACGTTTGATACGGAATGGATAGAAAAATTTGCTACGCTGTACAGAAATCAGATCGGTCTTCCGATGACTTGTTATGTCCATCCCAAAATGAGCAGCTCGGTGATCCTTCGCAAGCTCAAGTGGGCAGGATTAGTTACCGCCAATGTTGGTATACAGAGTGGTAGCCCTACAACATTAAAAGAGAGTTTCGGACGATATTATGAACCTGGGCTCCTTCTGAAGGTGGCCCAACTGCTACAGGAACTGGATATAAAGCCTTACTATGATTTGATTCTGGACAATCCTTATGAAGATTCAAATGATTACCGCACTACTCTCGATCTGGTACTAAGCATGCCTCGCCCTTTCGAATTGAATACCTATTCCATGTGTTTTTTTCCGGAAACCCCGTTGACAATGCGTGCCGTTGCTGACGGAAAAATTACTGAAGATCAGGTTGAAGGAAATGACAATAAGGCTGTACGCGAGTTTGTCGCACATAGCAGAGAGAGGGATAAGCGGCAGATTTACTGGGATACGCTGATCGGTATGAGCCAACACGGATTTTTCCCAAAGAGAATAATCCGTTTCCTATCGCGCTTACGATTTCTTGAGATATTTCCTTCATTGCTGTTGATGCCGGTTCTGCTCATACTCAAGAGTGTCCGATGCATTCATCCACAGAGAAAACTGTACAACCGGTTTTTCCCCTCACACAAACCTCAACAGGAGAACAGCCTTATAAAGTTGTTGAATGTGAACCATGGCAATGGGCAGGGGATTGGTATCAATGTAAGTATTTCAGGTAACGATAAAAACGGTATCAAAAGTGTCCTTTCATTGGATCTCTACCCGGCATATGAGGGGCGTCACCCAGCACGGCATGTTGGCTATTGGAATATTGATGTTTCCACTACTCAAGAATCCAAAGAGGTTGCAATAGAGATTAAATGGCCGGAAGTCAGGTTTAAGTTAAACGGAACATGGGAGAAACCATCAGAAAAATGGAGAGGAAGTTTCCTGGAAGAAGAGTTGTATAATTTGCAATTACTGCTTTATGATGAAAGAGGCAAGTTGTTAGATTGTCTGTCACTGAGAACCGATCCAGGTATTATTTTCCGTGGCGAACAGGGCAGGATTTTTGAAACTGCTGTCGAACTTTAGGAACAGAATGAATCAAACAGATTATTCAATTGAAGAGGTGCGTGAAATACTGAAAAAGGTGAAACATGATATTTTAAGTAAATGTGTAAAATGTGATTTGCTTCATCGAGAAGAAGAAAAACCCTCTGTGGATATCCCAGCTGCACATGCTAAACCTGAACCTCTGGGCAGGGATCTTTCTCTCTTTACCAATGCAGTGGGTTCGGGTTGGCGGAGAACAATAAGGAAAATTATCCATTCTTTAATTGCATGGAAGGTCTCTCCTTTGGTTGAGAAGATCAACCAAATTAATGATGAAGTAGATAAATCGATCAATGCAATTCAGCGGAACATTGACAAACAGAGCAAATTGATTGAGAGTGCACACGTAAAGATGGACCAAATACACCAGATATCTTCAAAGCGTTTTGATAAGATCGAAGAAAATGTTGATACAGCTCGTGAGATAATACATTTAATCGAAAAGCGTTTTGATGCCATTGAGAAGATGTTGGAGCAAAATGTTTCCATGAAAAAGAACATTGATAAACAGAGCAAATTGATTGATAGTGCACACGTAAAATCTGATCAAATTCACCGGCTATTTACAAAGCGTTTTGATAAGATTGAAGAAAATGTTGATACAGCTCGTGAAATAATACATTTAATCGAAAAACGTTGCGATGCTATTGAGAAGATGTTGGAGCAAAATGTTTCCAGGATAAATAACATTGATAAACAGAAGTTTCCATTCCGCATGAAGAGGATAGAAGAAAGTATCAAAAGAAAATCGCTACATACCACCAAGGATAATTTGCCATATGGAAAAACAGAGCACTATACAGATGTCAAAGAAGTAATCGATTGCCGGCTCTTTAATGAACTCTTTCGAGGAGACCAACAGACAATTACAGAAAGACAGATCGATTATGTAAATCTTTTTAGAGGTGTACCCGGACCGGTACTGGATATTGGTTGTGGAAGGGGTGAGTTCCTTGAGTTAATGCGAAAAAACAAGTTTGAAGGTTATGGTGTTGATAATAACCATGATTATTGTCAAGAATCTCTTGCCCGCGGAATAAACGTAATATGCCAAGATGCTCTCACACACCTTGGTGCTCTTAATGGTGAAACAATTGGAGGAATTCTTGCCTGCCAGGTACTAGAGCATCAATCGATTGAGTGGATTGCTCATTTTTTACAACAAGCTGGACGATGCCTTATGGATGAGGGTAAACTTGTCATCGAAACCATCAATCCCTTGTCTATCACAGGATGGCACTGGTATTTGTTGGATCCCACACACCGTCAGCCATTACACCCGGAATTGATCTCCTTTCTCGTCAGACAATCAGGTTTTCATGATGTTTCTGTGCAGTTTATTAATCCCGTACCTGATTCAGAATGCCTTCAAATATCAAATCTGAAGACTTTTAAAGAGACAGATGCCAATTGCGCAAACATTATTCCCGAAATTATTGAAAATACCCAACGTCTAAACAAACTGTTGTTTGGTTTTCAAGATTACTACCTCGTTGCAAGTATGAAAAAAATATCATGAAGCGTCCATTAAGAGTAGCACTCTGTTTTTCCATGGTTCCGTTTGACTCGGGTGGGGCTGAGATTCTTGTGGAAGGAATTTATCAACAACTTAAGAAAAGGGGATACAGGGTTGAAATTGTCTCCATACCATTCAAATGGTACCCACCTGAAGAGATTATCCGTCACTCTCTCGTATGGCGTTTAATTGACCTTGAAGAGAGTAACGGTAAAAGGATCGATATGGTAATCGGGACCAAATTCCCCAGTTACCTTGTCCGCCATAGAAATAAGGTTATCTGGCTTTTTCATCAATTTCGGCAGGCCTATGATTTATACGGAACAGATTATTCCGATCTTGATCAGAGTAAAAAAAGTAGAAGGGTGCGTAATGCTATTATTAAAATGGATGAGACCGCATTTGCAGAGGCTCAGGCAATATATGCCAATTCTAAAACTGTTGCCGATCGTTTAAAAAAATTTAATGGGATAACTGCGGAACCGCTTTATTCCCCTCCTCGCTTAAAAGATCGATTTTATAATAAAAAATATGGTGATTATATCCTTTCCGTTGGAAGACTCGATATTTTGAAAAGACATGATTTACTGATAAAATCACTGAACTATTGTGATAAAAAGGTCCGAGCAGTAATCGTTGGAACAGGTTTGCAGGAGAAGGCTCTTCGCGGGCTTGCAGAAAAGGAGGGAGTAGCTTCTCGGGTTACCTTTGCAGGTTGGGTTAAAGATAATCAGTTGCTGGAACTCTACGCAGAAGCCAGAGGGGTTTATTTTGCTCCCATTGATGAAGATTATGGCTATGTAACTTTAGAAGCCTTTCTCTCTCACAAACCAGTTGTCAGTTGTTTTGGCAGCGGAGGTGTGCTAGAATTCGTGAAACATGAAAAAAACGGATTGTTAGTTCCACCTTCAGATAAAAATATCGGTGCAGCATTCGACCGACTCTTTGCCAGTAGTGCATATTGTTGTGAACTGGGAGATGTTGGACGGAAAACTGTAGAATGGATAAGCTGGGACAGTGCGATTGACCGGTTAACTATGTCCTTATCTAATGAATTATGAAAATAGCACTTTTCAGTCCGCTTCCTCCCGAAAGAAGTGGTATTGCAGATTATACGAGAATGCTCCTCTGTGATGTTACAAAATATTTCGATGTAGATCTCTATACTTCACCCTTTGCTATAAAGTTTACTCCAGATAATCAAGATAAAATATATGAGTATGATAGATTTATCGATAAAAAAGAGGAGTATGCACTGGTACTTTATATGATAGGTAATGATGTTGGATGCCATGGTGAGATTTATCGTTATGCAATGGAATTTCCCGGTTTAATTATCCTGCATGATTGGATATTGCACCATTTAGTTGCCGGTACCACCTTAGGAAAGCAAAAACAGGAAACTTATTTTCGTCAAGTGGAAGCAAATCACGGGTTTGTTGCAATGGAAAAGGCTCGAAATGCCTTAAGAGAAGATCGAGCTGAAGAAATTTTCTTTACCTATCCCATGAATCAAACCCTTTTAAAGAAAAGTCTTGGTGTTGTAGTTCACAACCAATGGACAGCGAATAGAATCATGTCAAATATATCTGATCTTCCTGTTGCTGTCATTCCTCACCTGATTTCGTTGGATGAGCCGGAAGTTTTCGATGCGGTCTCATTCAAGAGGGAAAAAGGAATCGGGACATTTCCCTTATTAACCTGCCTGGGTCATATGACCCGTGCTAAACGAATTGAGCAAGTAGTAAGAGCGTGTAAGGTGCTACATGATTTTGGAATCCATTATCGTTTGGCATTAATAGGAGACCAGAAAAAAGATTTTAACCTGTCAACTTTGATTAATCGTTATGGTTTACAAGGAGAGGTAATTTTAACAGGATACGTTGATGATCAAGAATTCTTAAGCTGGATCAAAGCGACTGATGTCTGTATAAATTTGCGTTATCCAACCGCAGGTGAAACCAGCGGTACGTTGTTAAAAGCTATGAATTTCGGGAAACCGGTGGTGGTTAGCCAGATTGCACAGTATGATGAAATTCCAGACGGATGCTGTGTTAAAGTAGATTTAGGAGAGTATGAAGAAGTCTTGCTCGCCCGCTATCTTCAGCTATTGATAGAGGATTCAAGGCTACGACGGTCAATCGGTTCATACGCTCAGAGTTATATCCGTTGGTTTTCTGATCCGGGAAAAGTTGCGGCAGAGTACAGGGACTTTATTATGCACCTTTTAAATATTCCCCAAAAAGAGCCGATAGAGGTCTCTCTTCCCAAACCTTGTGAGTGGATTACTCAGGAGGATCCGCTGTCTTGTATGTTGATCAGTCAGAATGGAGACAACTTTGATGAAATCTGGGGCAGGAAAGACGGTATCTGAAATAAGGAAAAGTCGTGTTACCTCAACTTCCTTAAACAACGAATTACGTTATTGATCCGGTTTCTAAACAAAGAAAAACTTTTACAAAGTCTTCCTTCTTACTTTACATAATTGTATAACAGCTTATAGAAATTGCAAACTAACTATACCCATCACGAATTAGTTTTCGGTTTTCAGAACCCGATTTCACAAGAACTTTAGATCTTTCTTAATCACAAAATCCTCGACTTAGCATTACTAAGCCTCTGGTTTTGTTTAATCGAGAAATCAAAATTTCAGGCAAACTCCTGCCCTGAAATTCCTAAAACCACTTCGTAATGGGTATATTATTGGTTAGAAATTTGTTAAACTGAGTCGTTTACACAGAAAGAGTTTTATTTGCTCTACTATTCTCCCTGAAGTTTTTTATTTTGAATAGGAAAATATCATAAGCTGGCACTTTTTCCGCCTAAAGCAAGTGGGACAGGCTGTAGCCAATCATTGATGAGGAATTTCTATTGTAATTGACTAGTGATTTAATTAAATATAAAAAAACAGAAAATATTTTTTACTGGAATTCACATTGGTGAGTTTTAATATAATACAAGTGACAATGGCTCAGGAAAAATAATTTACCATTCTTGCATTGGATTTAAAATATTTTGGGAGTGGTCTATGTATCGTTTGATAAAGTATTTGTTTCTGTTTTTATTACTCCTTATAAATTTCCTCATCTCCGCTCCTGCTTTTTCACAGAACTATATAATAAATGGTTCGTTACAGGACAGCGGTAAAGGGGAGGAGATAGAGAGCGGTACCGTATGGCGAGAATCCTTGATCATCAAGGAGAAACGTGTCTATATCCAGATTGTTCTCAATAAGGGAGCCCGGAATATTGCAGATCGGAAAAGATATAAGAACCGACTGTTTTTGTTGCCAAAGGAGGTAGTGTACGATGATGTGAGTAGGTGTATCTATTACTACGGTGATAATGTTGAGACCGAAGTGGGGAGGCAAAAAAAGTTTCTCGGTATTATGCCCTATATTTCGCTGAGTGAAGGGGTAAGGATAGTGAGTTCTGCCACGGACGCGAAGCTCCTGATCTCGTCCGATAACGATGATCATGCACTCATGGAATCGGTAATACACTCTGAAGAAAGTATGGAGGTAACTTTGAGTGAAAAGTGTGGACAGTGCCACATCTTGGAATATATCTTTTCCCATAAAAAATGGGTTGAGGAGGATATTTTGCATGCATTCAATCGGATGCAGATGGATGACGTTGAGACGTTTACGGAGGAGGAGAAGAAGATTATTGATCTATTCAAGGAGTTTCAACTCGGTGACTTGGATAGGGGTAAATTGTCCGAGTTTGCATCGCTGAAAGGGATTGGAGAGAAAGACGTTATTGACATGACAGAAAAAGTTTATACGAACAACTGTGTGCCGTGTCATAATCCATCAAAGATGGAGAAGATATCGCTTCAGTATTCAAAGGCACGCTGCAAAAGTATCGTTGACCGCATGAGAGAGAAAGAGCCCACTCTCTTTCTCGATACCGATATGGATAAATTAGCGAACTATCTTTGGGAAATTAAATCAAAGCCCTATGAGAATTAACACGATTGCTGGTCCAACAACAAGGGCGCAGGAAAAATAGAGTGGTATTCTTTCTGCGCCCTAAGTAATCTTCAAAGATTCTGAACCGTTCTAGTAGGTTCGTTTTGTTTGCTCCAAGACGAGGAGCTCGTATTCAGAGGCGAAATAATCATTGTCATATTTTTGCCTCATCTTCTCTATCAGGCCATCGTATGAGGTCCGAACGATAACACTTTGAAACTGGCTGTGGTAGTTGTTGACGAGGCTCACTCCTTCAATGGTTACGTCATAGATTTTCCAATCCTCATCTTTATTAAGCAGATAAAAAACCACGCTAATCTCTCTTCCTCGCTTTGTGAGAAGTTCGGTTAGTACTTTGGCATGGTTTTTACCCTGTTTTTCATTTATCGAGATGATCTCATCTATGAAGAGATGGGTTGAATTTCTCAAGTAAGCGCTTTTAAGGTTTTTGGTAAAAAGTCTCACAAATTCGCTCTTCTGTTCAGGATGCAGTTCTCCCCACTGTTTCCCTAGCGACCTCTTGGACATCTCTTCAAAATGAAATGAGGTTGATATGTCTTCCCAGAGTTTTGTCTTCTGTTGGGGGGATTTTTCTTCTAAACTTGATGAAAAATCCTTAAGAATAATATCCTCAACGATCTTTCCCGGGACTCCTGACCAAAGATAAGGTTGCATGGCCATGACAAATAATACGCTCATAAAAGTTACCCATACCATTTTTTTGTATTTCATAATCGAACCCCCCTAAAAAAGATTTCCTGATGTATTAACTCAATACCCTGTTCTTTATGAATTGTTATACAAGAGCAATTACTCAATATGTATGGTTCGCAACACATGTGCCATTTATAGTTATTAAATCAACATAATTTTCTACTTTCTGTAACTGGTTTAGTAGTATCACAATGCCCTATTTCTGCAAATTGGCTCTTCTCTTACTCGTGGCCGTCAGCCGTGCAATGGCGTCTAAATTATCAACAACCTGTCGAAAATCACAACCATCCAATAGGCTATAATAGTGTCGGTATGTGATGATGAGAGAAATCGGGAGAGGTCTATTTCAGGTCTATGGTAGCCGTCCCAAAATCTTGAACTGGGTCAAATACGAGGCTGTGTTGATTTTAAATTCTCTGTATTCAGGGAGAAAATTTATAAACGAACAGGAATATAACCTTTGAAATAGGATCTCTGACCTAATAGAATAGGATACTTGCATTTTATTTTATTCACAATGAGAGAGGCGATCCCATCTGCTCTAAGCGTCAATTACAGAAGGGCTTACATATAGTTGAGATAGGGAGACAGTGTAAGCTGAGAGTGGTTAAGGAGGTTGATTTCGGCCTCTATCTTGATGGTGGAGCTCTTGGAGAAATCTTGCTCCCGAGGAGATATGTCCCTAAAGGGTGTAAGGTTGACGATAGAGTTAAGGTCTTTGTCTATCGAGATTCTGAGGATCGCATCATTGCAACGACGGACACTCCCTATGCCATGGTAGGTGATTTCGCACTGCTCAAGGTGGTCTCTCTTAATCGTATCGGGGCTTTCCTCTCCTGGGGATTGCCCAAGGATCTGCTGGTGCCTTTTGGTGAACAGAAAACGGTTATGGAAGAGGGCCAATCGTATATCGTGAGGGTTTATGTGGATAAACGAACCAACCGCATTGCCGCCTCTTCGCGTCTTGATAAATTCCTGGACAGAAAACCGGGGAACTTTCATGTTGGCTGGGAGGTCGATCTGTTCATATGTAATCAGACCGATATTGGCTATAAAGCCATCATAGATAGTGCTCATTGGGGGGTGCTTCACTACGGAGATGTCTACAAAACACTCAAAAGGGGAGAGAAGATAAAGGGGTTTATAAAAAAAATCAGGGGAGAGAATAAGATAGACCTCTCTCTCCATAAGCCCGGTTATGAAAAGGTCAAAGATGTAAAGGAGTTGATTATTACCACCTTGAAAGCGCGGGGCGGGTTCATTTCGGTTACAGACAAAAGCTCCCCTGAAGAGATTTACGAGCTGTTTGGTGTGAGTAAAAAGACGTATAAAAAGGCAGTAGGCGCCATTTACAAGAAGAGGCTCGTTACACTTGAGAAAAATGGTATTAACCTGATTGATCAACGTGATAAAAAATATAAGGCATCAAATAGATGAGTGATCAACAATCCAATAATCCCTTTCACGGTATGACTCTGGAAAACATTCTTACCACGTTAGTTGACCATTATGGCTGGGATGAAATGGGAATCATGATTCATAAAAAAGTTTGCATAAAAAAGGGTTACCTAAACATGTATTCGTAAAACCTTGTAACATTATATTTATTACAATCAAGAGAAATAGGAGAGGGATTATTCGTTATGGGCTTAAACTGTGGTATTGTTGGGTTGCCAAATGTTGGTAAATCCACCATTTTTAATGCATTAACATCATCCAGTAAGGCAGTATCAGAAAATTATCCGTTCTGTACCATTGATCCAAATGTCGGTGCGGTGGCTGTTCCGGATGAACGATTGGATAAAATTACCGAATTTATTCCACCCGAAAAGGTGATTCCTACAATGGTTGAATTTGTAGATATTGCCGGTTTGGTTAAAGGCGCCAGTAAAGGAGAGGGGTTAGGAAATAAGTTTTTGGGCCATATTAAGAGTGTGAATGCTATATTGCATGTCGTACGCTGTTTTGAAAAGGAAGACACCGTACACGTCGAAGGTACGGTAGATCCCATTAGGGATATTGAAATTATTCATACGGAACTCCTCCTTGCCGACTTAGAAACGGTTGAAAAACGGATAGAGAAGAATAAAAAGCTCATGAAGACCGGGGACAAGAAGATACGGGAAGAGCTTGACGTGCTCAAAAGAGTTGAGGAGGGTTTGAATAACAATATTCCGGTGAGGCTCCTGCCCCTGACGGACCAAGAGAAGATCTGCACGGCGGATTTACACCTCATTACGGCAAAACCTGTCTTGTATGTTATCAATGTCTTTGATGTTGATAAGGATAGAGACAATATTGATGCTATTAAGGCGTATGCGGAGAGAGAGGGCTCAAAGTGTGTGGTGCTCTCCGGTGATATAGAAGCAGAGATCTCACGGATGGACCCTGCAGATCAGGCAGACTACTATGAGGATATGGGGTTGAAGGAGTCAGGCCTTAAGAGATTGGTTCGTGAGGCCTATACTTTGTTAGGACTTGCAACCTATTTTACTGCTGGACCGAAGGAGGTACGTGCCTGGACAATACGAAACGGGACAAAGGCACCGCAGGCGGCAGGCGTAATCCACACCGACTTCGAACGGGGTTTCATACGTGCTGAGGTCTATGGTTACGACGATCTTGTAACACATCAGTCTGAACAAAAGGTTAAGGAGAAAGGGCTCTTAAGGATTGAGGGAAAAGATTATGAGGTAAAAGATGGGGATATTATGCACTTTCTCTTTAATGTGTAGATTTCTTTGCGGTTTATTACTCAATAATGGTTTGTCAATTATATTGGACCAAGGTAAAATTCTTGAATCTAACCTTGGTTGATTGTACAATTTACCAATTATGAGGGTTCTTTTATACTAATACATTGTACTATACAGACAATGAACCGATATCAGGACTGGTTGAAACAAGCGGCAAATGATTTAGCATGGGCAAAACACTCGTTTGAGGGTGAATTTTATGCACAGACATGTTTCATTTCTCAACAAGCTGGTGAAAAGGCACTAAAGGCGCTTTGTTTCCATAAGGGATTTGATATAGTGAAAACACACTCACTGTTTCAGATCGTTCGTTCGTTGAAAGAGGATGGAACACTGGAAAAGAATGCCAAAGAGTTGGATATCTTTTACATCTCTGGAAGATATCCAGATGCATTTCCAGAGGGGGCTCCCTATGAACTGATTACGAAGGAACAGGCGGAAAGAGCACTATCTGCGGCTAACGAAATTTATGACATTGTTGTTCAGCGATTAGGGGGAGTAACTCCGTGAATGGTGATGGATCGGTGCTGCAAAAAAGCAGGCCTGTTATTAGTGTTCAAGATTTTTTTCTCTCAGATATTATCTCGTTTCTTCAGAAAAAACTTACAAAAAGAGACATTACATCTTGTTTCTTATTTGGATCATCGGCCCTGAAAGAGACAACTCCCTGGTCAGATATCGATATCCTAATTATTGCTGAAACAGAGAAACCCTTTATCGAGAGACCTTTAGACTATCAGGAACTCTTTGACCTGGGTGTCTCCCTGGATATCATAGTGTATACGCCGGGAGAATTTGAAAAGGTGAAAATGAGTACCTCAGGTTTTGGCTTTGAAATGCAGAAGAAGATGATACAGGTATTGTGAACGAGTATTTCCAGTTTCATAACTTGTTTAGTTCCTTTTTTGTATATACCTCCTGAACCACCAAAAATCTACTATTTTTCTTGAAGCTTCAGTCAAACTCTTGT
The DNA here is from genome assembly GCA_965222815.1 of Candidatus Scalinduaceae bacterium. Lineage (GTDB taxonomy): Bacteria > Planctomycetota > Brocadiia > Brocadiales > Scalinduaceae > SCAELEC01. The sequence continues at coordinate 457,946 of CBDCUS010000013.1, read as the reverse complement.
TTCAATCCTTTTGTGACAATCCTCTCTTGTCAGTTCTTCACCATATTTCCTGGTACCACCAGAACTGGACAAACGCACTCATTCTGATATAATCCGTTTTTTAACAAAACAAACTTTTTTCTGTTACCCACTCGGCGACATGATTTCTTTAGGTGGGTTGGAGATCCATTCGATTGTCTACAAACGCAACATTTATCCACTGTGCAGATCTGCATCTTGATAGCCCTTTTCAGGGACTCTCCATTAAGGAAGCTGCATTGGCTGAGAGGTTTAAAGACTCTACCAATGAGGCATTCGTACAGATCATAGAGCTCTGTCTGGCGGAAAGTGTAGACTTCCTGACGATCGGAGGCGATACCTTTGATGGAGTTGATAGAAGTTTAAGGGCACAGATCCTCTTAAGGGAGCAGTTTGGAAGACTGCAAAAGGTGGGTATTCCCGTTATCATTGTTGCAGGTAATCACGATCCGCTCTCTGAGTGGGTCATGGAGATAGGGTTTCCCCCGAATGTGCATCTCCTCTCCGGAGATAGGGTAGAGGCGGTGCCGGTTGAAAAATCGGGTAATATCATTGCGACGATATATGGAATCAGTTATCAGGTGAGAGATACGAGGGAGAACCTCTCCTTACAATTTCAAGGGGAGGGGAGTGATTGCCTATCAATTGGAATGCTTCATGCAAATGTGGGAGCGCGTGCAGCACATGAACCCTATGCCCCGTGTACCATCAACGATCTGAGATCGACCGATATGGATATGTGGCTGCTAGGTCATATTCACACACCGGAGGTTATCTGCAGAGATCCCTTCATGCTCTATCCGGGCAATATTCAGGGGAGGCATATTAATGAGGAAGGTCCAAGGGGCTGTTATCTTATCTCGGTAGATGTGAACCGGAAGGTATCATATGAATTTAGACCGGTGCAGAATATTCTCTGGAGACATGAGGCGGTAAATGTGGAAAATACTTCAACCCTGTTGGAGCTGGTGGATCTCCAGTCTGATAGAAGTGAGGAGCAGCTTTCAAATCTTACCAATGGAGAAAGAGGGATTGTCACCCGATGGACGCTGACCGGTGCTTCACCGCTCTATCATGAATTAACGATACCTGACAAGGTAGATGAGGTAAAAGAGATCTTGGTTGAACGTTTCTTTCATCACTCCCCCTTTCTCTTTCCCGAGTCAATTCGCCTGTCAGTCAAGCCGGTTATTGAACGCACAGACTTTATGAATCAGGAGAGTTTTATTAGTGATTTTCTCCGACTTGCAGAGAGGGGGAGTGATGATGCCCAAATGAAAGCTGAATTACTTGAGCTACTGAACCAGCCATTGTCAAACAGGACGATACGGAAATACCTCACCGAGAAAGGAGAGAGTGAGTTGTTGAAAACCCTCGATGAGGCAGTGGATCAAGGTTTAGACCTCTTATCCGGTGGTTGAACCAACTACCCATCTACGGCGTTGCTGTAATAATTTCCAAATCCTCACGTACTTGAGTACGCTCCGGTTTCTCAATTATTACGCGCCTTTTATACCCATTACAAATTGATTTTCGGTTTTCAGAACCCGATTTCACATGAAAGTTATATTTTTTTCAATCACAAAATCCTCGACTTAGTATTTCTAAGCCTCTGGTTTTGTTCAATCGAAAAATCCAAATTTCAAGCAAACTCCTGCCCAGAAATTCCAAAAATCATTTTGCAATGAGTATATCTGGACAGTTGGTTCAACCACTATGTAATCTTATTCTCACTCTCACTAAAAAAATCAAAGTCCCCCTTTGAAGGGGGTACGAGGGGGATGTTATTACCCACTGTTTATATTCTGCAAATCGTTTCAGATTAAAATCAGTTATTATATCTGTTATTTTTTTAAACATGGTAATGCGTTTTATTGTGTAATATTATTTCTAGATTTTATATAATAACTCATCGAATCCAACTTCTGATAAAGGAGACTAATGTTGTATTTTCTTAAGAAGTATAGGATTTTAATCTATTAGATAATGATATTGACAAAGGTAATTCGGAGACGTATTGTATTTGATTTGGCATGATAGCGGTAAGCAAGTAATTAATTGCTTAACAGCGAAATAAGTTTTAACAGACCAAGCAAATGATAAATTTACAAATAGTCCTTACAGATTGATAGGTTTTAAATGAACTGGATCTAACAAGTTGAGATATTTGTTAATATTAACTGTTAAAAATATTAATTTTTTAGGGGGAGGGGATGTATTATGAAACTTATCAAGGTTGTCATGAAGCCAGAAAAGGTATTTGAGCTGAAAGATTTACTCTATAGTTTGGGCTATCACGGGATCACGGCAAGTCAGACTACAGGGTTCGGAGAACAGAAAAAGACGATTCAGCAGGTGTATCGGGGAAGGGTATACGAGAAAAGGGTAGATGCAGTTAAAAGGGAAGAGGTTGAATTTGTCGTGGCGGATTATAGAGTAAAAAGCGTTATAGAATCCATTAGGAGTGTTACTAAAACCGATAAAGGTGGTGATGGTAGAATATATGTAACGCCTATAGAGCAAGCAATCCACATTCACACCGGTGATAGGCATATAGGTGACTCTACTGAGACAGGTTTTTACGGTGATATTTAGGTATTCAATATAAAGTTGTTTTTGTACGTTAAATTATATATTGAACATTTTTATTTTGAATAAGCTGGGGCATAGACCAGAAGTACTTTTTTTCTATAAATTACATTGAATAAAAAACAGGCTTATGAGCTTATGTTAAGTACGTAAGCCTGTGTAAGAACCCCATGTATTTATGACCTTTTCGCGTTTTAATAACCTAGTTTTTCAAGTTCCGGATAGAACGTTTCCTCTTCAAATGCTATTCTGTCTAAAATCGCGTTCTTTATCCCATTGAAATTACCGAGAAATTCATCGCTATCAACTGTATCAGATGATGTGTATGCATTAAAAAACGGTAATAACGCTGTTTGGACAATGTTACCGAGTTCATCCAAAAAATTTTGCGCTGACGACTTAAAAGCTTCATCTGCATCTGGCTTGTCCATTGAGTCCTGTATGGCCCTGTTTTCTTCTTCGATATGTGTCAACAAAGCATCCTTTAAACTATTAAGTGCATTAATTCTTTCTTGTCCCTTCACTGATCCAATCTGTTCTAACAAACCTGTTGCTGCCTGGTGCGTTGCTTTAAAACTATCTATAGTTGTTCCCATAAGTGCTCCTCCTTTGTTTTATGTTAAATAAATTTACTTTTTGTACAGCCTCTTCTTTTTCTGATAACGACAAATTGCCCATTTTATTTTAACCTTAATTAATTGTAAATCTGTAGAAATTACAATAAAAACAAATAAACATTATTATAGCTATATATCGGAAATATCAATTGTTTTTTCTTTTTTACACAATATTTAAACATGATTAATGTTTTAAGTAATTGTTACTCCATTTTTATTGGATTTTATAAGATGGAAAAAGGAAATAATATATAGACATCATTGATTACATTGCTTACAATGAAATCATAAGGAGATTTTAATGGCTAGCATAACAATACGTAATTTACCGGACAAAACAAAAGAAGCTCTCCGCATCCTTGCGGCTCAATCCGGGGTTTCTCTTGAGTCCTATGTCCGTCAAATTCTAAGGAAAGCATCCGGTGCAGACGGTTTGAAGCCTATTAGCATCCTAGATATGGCTGAAAAGTATTTTGGCTCTAAGCACGGTGTTGATATTAAATTACCAGATCGAAGCTCTGAGCGCCAACATATTGAGTTTAATTGATGATTATTCTTGATACTAACGTCATTTCGGAACTCATGCGCGAGGAACCACATGACAATGTAAAAGAGTGGGTAGCTTCGCAAAAACTAACCAACTTGTCACTAACAACAATAGCTATTGCAGAGATTCAAAGAGGTTTGGTGCGTTTACCAAAAGGTAAACGGCGTAATATATTGGAAAAGAATTTTTTTGTATTTATCACAGACGCTTTCGGTGATCGTATTTTCTCTTTTGATGAGGAAGCCGCCTATATTTATGATGATATAGCTGCAAAACGTGAGAAAGATGGATATAACACAGATGCGGTAGACTTAATGAATGCAGCTATTGTCAAATTACAGAATGCATCTATAGCTACAAGAAATATCAAGGATTTTGAGGGTTGTGGCATTAAGGTTATCAATCCTTGGACATCTGACAAAGAACCCACATTTCCATACAGCGAATTATCACTTGATCTGCCACATTTTCAAATATGATAAGTGATTTTATTATGTTATAGTATTTCTTAATTTTGTATAATAATTTTCTCTAACCCAATATCCGATTAGGGCAGCTTTAATGTTTTTTTTGTTTAAATAATAAATTCATTAAAAAATGGGGGTTGTCTGCCCTCTAATCCTCAAACTTTTTATATCTTGATAACTCCGAGAGTTGACACAGTAGGCCGTACCACAAGTTCTTGATTTACGGTACGGTTAAGTTTTGTCTTTGACGAGCTCATTTAAATCTGCAAAGAACGTTCGCTGTTGGGATAGAAAGTTTTCCAATCCGAAATTGAAACCGAAGTTCCGGGCTAGGCGTTGACGTTATCCAAAGCTCAAGCGCTGATTATTCCATACTATCCCCCCGACTTCTGGGTAATAGATTCAACCCACAATACCGTATGCGAAATATTGACATTTTTCCGCATTGTTTTATAATATAAGTATAAATTTTTTAAGGAAAATATCATGACCATACATGTATCATTACCCAAAGCACTTGAAAACATGGTTAAAGACCGTGTTGAGAGCGGCGTTTACGGCAGCGCTAGCGAAGTGGTAAGGGAAGCTTTACGTAGATTCTTCCACGTTTCCGAAAATGATAATAATATCGGCTCTGACGAGATTGAGCATATCCGGAAAGTAGTTGGCCCACGTCTTGAAGCTGTCCGGAAAGGATCGTCAAAACTCAAAGACGGTGAAGCTGTTTTTTACGGCCTGGACGATCTTGTAGCAAAATGAAAATGAACAAATACAAGTTTGTTCCGGAAGCCGCAGAGGAACTTCGCAAGGAAATTGCATACTCTGCCAAACAATGGGGTAAAGACCATGCTAGGCAATACCGTGATGCCTTGCGTCAAAAAATACAAACGATCTGCCAAAATCCGCTTCTCTTTCCATTACGAAATGATATTCTTACAGGCATCCGCATATCTACATTCAAAGGCAATCGCATTGTTTATACTTTTATCGAAGAGAAAAAGCTTGTTGTTATTCTAGCTGTTCTTAGTATTTATCAGAACATAGACGAATCCCAATTAAAAACACGTCATAAGAAGACTCATTGAAACACTTATGCGAACTTTCACTTAAAATCGCTAAGCGATAATAACCATTGTGGAAAATACCAGACTCTACTGGTACGTGCGAAAATATCCCTATAAACTACCGAAATACTAAAATTAATTAATGTCAGCTATAGACCAAAAGCGGACACTGGAAGGCAACATAAACTGAAAGAACATTTATGGAGCTGCTATTAACTCTATCCTGAAGAGAAAACTTTGGAAGCTGAATTAAGAAACCAACTGTTAGCATCAATTGAAGCTGGGCGACTTGTGGTACTTTGTGGCGCAGGTCTTTCTATGTCACCACCGAGTGAATTGCCTTCTGCTTTGGAATTAGCTAATGCATGTTATGATAAATACGTGCAGGCAGTTGACCCTCAATGTAATCCCAGCTTTAGAGATGATTTAGAAGCCTTGGCTGAGCATTTTGTTTCTCTCGGAACATTAGAAACAGTTTTCATTACAACTTTTGTTCCTTGGGACAGTTTTGCGCGACCTAGTAACCCTGGCCACGCGGCTCTAGCAGATTTTCTGTTATGTCATGCAATAAATGCGGCTCTTTCCACCAATTATGATATTTTGATTGAGCGGCAAGCTATGGACTATGGTGCTGATATTGATTGCTCGTTAGATGGTGATGAAGCCAATGTCTTTTCTAAACGGCATAGCCCCCTACTAAAGTTTCATGGATGCTCTAGATGCGAAAAGAAGAAAACTATTTGGGCTAAGTCTCAACTGGATGATCCGGTTATAAGAGAACGCATTGACAAGACAAAGACTTGGATGGCTTCAAATTTACGTGAAAGCGATTTGCTCATTGTTGGTTTTTGGTCTGACTGGTCATACTTAAATGAAATCATAGATAATGCTCTACAAAATGTTTCTCCTGCTTCTATTACTGTCGTAGATCTATGTGAGACTAGCCAGTTGGAAGAAAAGGCTCCCAATCTTTGGGCACTGTCACATACTTCAGGAGTTACTTTCCGACATGTAAACGCATCCGGCGCTGATTTTCTTGATGAATTAAGAAATGAATTCTCACAACGGTATCTAGCTAAAATATTAGCTTCAGGAAAAACAACTTTCGAAACAAGAAAAGGTATTGAATGTAATGCAACGTGGTTAAATCCGCCTTCTTTATCCAGTGATGAATTATACACTTTGCGTAGAGATTCGGAAGGAGTCCCACCAGACACTCCTGCGAAACGAAAAGCTCCTGAGAATGTTGAACAACTAGGCCTTTTTCATCTGCTTTTACGAAGTGCTGGTGCGACACAAACAGACTACGGTTATGCACTCAATGATTTTAAAATCCGTGTAATTAATGGTGCGGGTAGCTTCTTGAGTACTAAAAAGAAACTATTTTCTACTCCCCCAGCTATACATTCAGATGTTAATATAGTGGCTTGTGTTGGTGCACAGGATTATCCTGGATTGCCTGATGAAATTATAGAAAAAGATCGTCCTAATGATTTTATAAGGCCTGCAACCACCGTCAATTGGGTGGATTTTAACAATGCAATAAGAATACTTGAATTATGATGGATTTATCTACACAGATTGAAACTCTTCTAAGAAGTAATGGTTACTTCACCAGCCTATGGACGGGCAATAAGGTGCCTATTGTTTGTCTGGAAAATAAAACTATATTTGGCTTTATACACTTATTCGAATCCACAGAGGATTTGCTCTCCAATTGGAAAGATATACAAAAAACAACCTTTGAACATCATGCAGAGGTACTAAATAAGGCAGGAGAGAAAGCTTGGAATGTCTATTCTGTGTTTCTGTCAGAAGAAGATTCTAAAACCGAGCTTTTTAAACAATTAGAACTTATTGAAGAAGATTTCACCTATTCAAGAAAAATAGCTCGTACAGGCATACAAACTCAATCTGATATCACTGAAGCGCTACTACCGTTGCTATCTATTCAAAGCCACCCATCCCTAAACGAAGTAATTTATGAAGATAGGCTTCGGACTCGTTTAAACGATTTGCCACAAGAGGTTATTACAGCCTTCTTGCAAAACAAAGATATAGAGCCTTCAGAGGTCGCTCAAATACTAATTAGTTTCTGTTGCGGAAAGGAAATTAGTTGAGTAAAACCCGCGCAACTTTTATCATACCCTTGTGATGATTATTCAGACAAAATTTGAATAAAGAGGGAGGATAAAAATGCGCGAGAAATTTGATAGGCAATTATATTTAGAATTTTCCGGAAATGCAACATTGAAAGTGGTAAGAGAATATCGAAAGAAATATGAGTGCATAAGTGAGATTTTAGATAAGAATCCTCAGATATTGACTAAAGTACATACTAATATTAAACGACTGTACAAATCATCTAACAAGGGACGTAAATGTACGTATACAACAGATAATATATTAAGGGCCCTACTGGTTCATAGCCTGGAGTGTACGGGCTGGAGAGAAACCATTGTCAGGGTGTCAGAGAGCAGTTTCTTAAAGGACTTCATCCGATTGGGTAACCGTCCGGTGATGGATTACAGTTTTTTATGTAAGTGTTTCAAAGCGATAGAACCTCAGACATGGAAGAAGATCAATAACTCATTGGGAAGCTATGCTACAGACAATAATCAATTGGATCCAAAAGAGCTTCGGGTAGATACGACAGTAGTAGAATCTAACATACATTATCCTACAGATTCGTCATTGTTATGGGATGGTTATCGAGTGCTCAAGAGGCTTTTAGCACAGGTACGCAAGCATAAAAGAAGCGTCTGTAACCATCGTTTTCACGACAGGAAGGTGAAAGGTTATTATTTGTTTATAACCCGTTACGTGAGTAGTAAATCCAAGAGTCGTAAGCGGAAAGTACGGAGGGTATTTCGAGACCTCATAAATGCGGTGGAAAGGATTTTAGGGATAGCAGAAGAGTTTTGTTGCAAAGTGAGAAAGTTTAGAGACCTTGTATTATCAGCAATTGGGGTAGAAATAGAATCTTATCTGGAAGCGGTTAAGACGATAGTAGATGTTTCGAAACGGGTTGTGCTCAATGGTGAAACTGTTCCAGCGAGTGAACGTACGTTTAGTATATTTGAGCAACATGCGGAATTGATTAAACGAGGCAAGAGGAACAAGAGGGTGGAGTTTGGCCATAAGGTGCTCATATGCCAGACGAAAGACAAATTTATCACAGACTATGAAGTGATGGAGAAGCAACGTCAGGACAATGAACATGTGAAAGAGGTACTGGAAAGACATAAAAAGCAGTTTGGTAAATATCCGGAAGTATTGGCAGGGGATAAAGGGTTTCGGTCAGAAGTAAAAGAGATGAAGAAGCATGAAAAAAAGGTAAAGATACTTGCTATACCCAAAAGGGTGTCAGATTGGGGCAAAGAATTGCTTCAACCGTGGCAAAGTTTTCGAGCAGGGATTGAGGGATCGATCTCGGTCTTAAAACGAGGTTTTCGTCTCATGAGGTGCTATTATCAGGGATTTAAGAGTTTTTCCGCCTCCATAGGAATGGCGATCTTTTCTCACAACTTGGTTAAGTTGGCACAATAATCATCAAAACAATTTTGTTTAATCTGAATTGGTAATAAACAGGGAAAAGGTATAGGAGAGGTATGTAAATATGTTGAAGAAAATTATAAATCATACTTCCTTTCGAAGCATAAATCCAAAAAAGAAAACAATTTTGGTATTAGTATTTCACGATGAAGTTTTAGAAATATAAAGTCAGATGAAAATCACAAATAAACTGGCTTTCCGCAACAGAAACTAATTAAGAACTTATGAAATTACATTCCCTTACTATTTGTGGATTTCGCGGCTTTCGAGAAGAATTGAAAGTAGATTTTGCTTCTGGGTTTACAATAATTACTGGACGTAATGGTGTAGGCAAAAGCACTATTTGTGATGCAATAGAATTTGTTATCACTGGCAAAATTGACAAGTACAAAATAGAAAAATCAGCACAAGAAACATTTGAGGATTATCTTTGGTGGAGAGGTGATGGAACACCAAAGTCTCATTATGTTACCCTAGAGTTCATTAACGAAGAAGGAGAAATTTCTACTTTTACACGTTACAGAGCGAAAGGACTGAGTGTAGAACTAGACTCAATTGAAAAACTTTTATGTCAATCTAAAACAAAGCCCTCTGAAGCTCTCCATCAGCTTTGTCGTACAACAATTATCCGTGATGAGCTGATAGCTGCATACAGTTTGGATTTGAATGAGACGGACCGTTTTGACCTGGTGCGTTCTGCGTTAGGTGCAATTGATGGTCCTGACTATAGTTCACGAGCGAAAAATGTATTAGCCGCTAGCGATAAAGCGTTTAAAGAGGCTGAAAAGTCTTACGAAAATACACGTTTACGTTTGAATGATGCGCTTACTAAACTTACGCAAATTCGTGATTCTGCACTTAAATCAGGTGATGCTATGGATGCTTTAAAAGCACTACAAAAGCATATTCCTGAAATTCCAGATGATATTAATAAAGCAATCAAAATTGCAAAGCAAAGTTATAAAAATAAAAAAATGCTTCTTAATGGTATGGGAGAGCTATTAAATGAAGCCCGTACAATTCAAGAGTTGAGAAGCTCTTTCGATACCCAAAAAAAACAACTATCTAAAATTCAGCCTGATATTGAGACCTTTAAAGCGAGCCAAAAAGCTATTAATGACAAACTAATTGAAGCACACAAAAATCTTAAAACCGAATGCCAAGCTGATGCTATGGCAGCAGCATTATCTTCTCTAATCCAACATGGAGAACATGTTGGATTAGATGATGGGCACTGTCCGTTGTGTAGGGCAGAACGTAGTATAGATGAATTCTCAGCAGGTTTAGATGCGGCACGCACTAGATTGCACCAACTAGGAGGAAAGGTTGAAACGGCACAAGGAATTGTAAACAAACTAACAAAACAACTCTCAGATAATGCTGAGAAACTAAGTAAATATGAGTCTGAAGTAGAAAAAATTGCAGTGATAGAGAACAAGCTTCGTGAACGCGAAGCTAACCATGTGCAGATGGCACAGCATTATAAGGTTGAAAATACAATAATGTCATTACTGAATGATCCAATGAAACTAGAGCAGTCATTATTAAGTGAACGAAGTGAACTGATTGAGATTGAACGCAATTTATTAACACTGGAAACTTCTCAGGCATCTAACCAAATAGCAGAATTAGAATCCCGTATTTCCATTATTCGTAATGAGCTAGATAAAACCGCTAAGCATATGGCTAAATGTCAAAAAGCTTTAGAATTTGCCAAAAGCATCGACCACGCTGTAAAGCGAACAGCACATGAAATTATTGATGAGCGTTTAGCTCTTATAAGCCCTCTACTTAATGAATTATATCAACGACTACGCCCACATTCGAATTGGCGTAATATAGAATATCATATCCGAGGAGATGTTAAGCGTTTTCTTAGCTTAATGGTAGGAGAAGAATTAAATCCACAATTCGTTTTTAGTAGTGGGCAACGCAGAGCAGCAGGTATTGCATTTTTGTTGTCTGTCCATCTCTCTCGTTTATGGTGTAAGTGGAAAACCATTATCTTGGATGATCCAGTACAACATATTGACGATTTCAGAGCATTGCATTTAGTCGAAGTTTTGGCTTCTCTAAGACAAAATGATCATCAGATAGTATGTGCAGTTGAAGATAACGCTCTCGCAAATTTATTGTGCCGTAGATTGCGAAGTGATGAAGATAATATAGGGTTTAGATATGATTTAGATTTTACACCCTCTGGAAATATTCATGTAGCTAAGAATATGCATATCACCCCCTTGCAGCATACGGTTTTGAATAACCTATCTAAATGATGTTTAGTATTCGTTTTTGTCCCTAATAAGAACACAAGCTATTTCCCGTAAGTTATATTATCACTTTTTTGCACCGCCCCGAGAGAAATCCGTACATTCTGTTTTACCATTCATTATACTGGATGCAGAATCAGCGAAACCCTTGCATTAACACCCAAGCTTGTAGACCTCTCAGAAAAAGCATTGATATTTAAAACGCTCAAAAAAAGGGGTAACGTCATTCACAGGGCTGTTCCGATCCCTGAAGAGACACTTGATACCATTGATATGGTTCATGGCCTTACAGAGGCGTTAAAAACTATAAAAAGGACTATCCTTAATAATCCTATATGGCACTGGTCGCGTATGACTGGATTTCGCTATATTAAATCCGTTATGGATGAAGCCGGAATTCCTGACGGCCCACATAAAAGCCCGAAGAGTCTAAGGCATGGCTTTGGAGTTTACGCAATCAGTAAAGGCGTTCCGCTCAATATGCTTTCAAAATGGATGGGGCATTCCAGCCTTGAAATGACTTCAATCTATGCTAACGCATTAGGCGAAGAACAACGCGGCATCGCTTCCCGTATGTGGTCATAGTCCGCGGTTTTTCCTCGTTTCTATTAAAATACCTTTATGCAGTTTTTGTGTGTATTGGAGAGAATTAGGGAACCAAAGTCCACCTCAATGGTGTTTATATATATAGAGGGGTTGAGAGAATTAGGAAAACTGAGTTCTTCTCAGGATGTTAAATTCTTCGTGCGGCTGCGACTAATTTTACATCACTTAATTTCCCTCATTACCTCTCTCTAATAGCTCTTTGAAATTTCCGGCAGCGTTAAAATAAGGCCCGTGCAGCAAATTTCAAAAAGTACATAAAGGGCGATGAGACCTTTGAAACGCTACCGATTAAAATATATAAGCACAAATAACCTTTTAAGGAGAGGTGCGATACGGAAAGCAAGGAATTAAAATACCCTATATGTAGCGCCAGAAACCCTGCGAATGTGCAGGGGCTTGATACACGAAGTACCAAACACTCGCGAAGTAATGTGAGGATGATTAAAGAATGGGCCGATAAGTAAAATGACTTATCGGCTATTGTTTTTGACGCACCTCATTATAATCACCAAAGAGAATACTCTGCAACAGCGATAGGTGTTGCATGTGCATTCCAACCTTGAAATGACTGTAATCTGTGCCGATACATTGGAAGAAGAACAGCGTGGTATTGCTTCCCGTATATGGCCACAGTTTGCAATTTCTCTTCTTCTCCTTTTCTTTTTCTGCAAGCAACCGGTTTTTCTTTGTTCCTCTTAACACTCCTTTTAATCGGGTTTATCAAATATGTGTACCCGTGCATAACCAATCTTCATGGCGGGTGCTTTCATATTGTAAAGAAACTCGAAAATCTTTTTTGAATTGTTACTAATACCCATCAAAAATTGGTTTACGTTTTTCAGAACCCGAATTCACATGAGATTTAGTCTTATCTCAATCAAAAATCATCGACGTAGCATCACTATGCCTCTGGTTTTGTTTAATCGAAAAATCAAAATTTCAAGCAAACTCCTGCCCAGAAATTCCGAAAACCATTTTGCAATGGGTATAGATTACTTTAGCGACTATCTTGCCTTTTTATGCTATCAAATATAAGTTAAAAACCGTGATTGGCATATAGTAAAACAAACCCCCCGTTTTCTTTACTAAGACGATTCGTCTAAAATGATTTCAAAATGGATGGGGTATTCCAGCTTTGTAATGACTTCAATCTATGCTAACGCATTAGGTGAAGAACAACGCAGTATCGCTTCCCGGATAAGTCTTGATATTTAATGGATTTATAGTTGACAGTCTGTAGTGTATAAACTACTATTGTATATATGGAACAATACGACATTGAGGAATACGAAACGGTAGATGGTAAAGTTCCATTTGGTGAATGGCTTTTGAACCTCAAAGATAAAATGGCTCGGGCCAAAATTCGCGCACGAATTAGACGGGCTTCTTTTGGAAACTTCGGTGACTGGAAAGATATCAAAGGTACTCAAAGGATTTTTGAGATGCGTGAGAATTACGGCCAGGCTATCACATTTTCTACACTGTAGTAGGAAAAAAGGTAGTTTTATTGCTAGCGGGTTCAACAAAGAAAGACCAGAGAAAGACGATTACCCAAGCAAAAAAATACTTGGCTGATTATGATAGAAAGGACAAAACTATGACAAAAAAAGCAAGCAGATCATTTGACAAAACGAGTAAGGAGTTACTGAAAGACCCTAAAGTAGCTGCAATGTATCTTGAAGAGATACTTACAGATGGTGACATGGAATTGTTTATGGCTGCTTTGAAAGATGTTGCAGACGCTCGGGTAGGAAGTATGACAGCTTTATCAAAACAGACACATCTTAATAGGGAACAACTGTACAAAACTTTATCAAACAAAGGCAATCCGAGGCTGGAGACCCTTACAAAAGTTCTTCATGCCATGGGCTTACGTATTTCCGTTACACCTGAGATAACGCCAGCTTCGCATTGAAAGTACGAAAATAATGATTAAAGGAAAAAATATTGGTTCTACTCTTGAGAGTTTTCTTAAGGAAGACGGAAACTATGAAGAGCCAAGCTCAACAGCGATCAAGCGAGTTATTTCATGACAACTTCAAGAAACTATGAAAAAACAACATATCAGCAAATCAGAAATGGCGTGTAGGATGAATACAAGCCATGCTCAACTTTACCGTTTGCTTGATCCTGAAAATGCAGGGTGCAGCTTAATACGCTCTACAAGGCTGCTTCTGCTGTTGGAAAATAACTCCATTTGGAACTGGTATAGCTTTTATTATCATTAAAGGAGATTAAAGTTATACCTATGAAATACCAGTACACCCCGGCACAATCATTAAGCATGATTGTATGAATGCATTGCAACTGAATGTTACAAATGCGGCAAAAATTCTTGGTGTATCACGTACAGCTCTTTCCAGAGTGATAAACGGCAAAGCCTCTCTATCACCTGAAATGGCTATTCGTGTGTCCATGGCTTTTGGTAGCACGCCTGAACATTGGTTAAGGATGCAGCTTGCCTATAATGTGTCCCAGATGCGCGATAAGGTGGATACGATAAAAATTTAAATGTTATTTGTTTCTATAATTCATGAGATTCTTAAAGGCGTATATAGACGGATACGGAAAGTTTCATAACCGGGAATTTCCTCTCGAACCCGGCTTTAACCTCTTTTATGGACCCAATGAGGCGGGGAAGTCGACGCTCATGTCTTTCTTCCGGGCCATTTTCTTTGGATTTCCGGGGAGGAGGGAGGCTGTTGACCGCTATGAACCTTTAGCGGGCGGGATTCATGGCGGAAGAGTCGAGGTGGAAACAACCGATGGGAAGGGGGTATCGGTTATCCTGAGGCCCGGCCGTACCCTTACGGGGGATGTAATCATAGAGGATGGTTCTGAATTGTCGGGAGAAAATGCCAAAAGGAGTCTTCAGTATATCCTGCATGGTGTGAGCGAGAACATTTACCGGACGGTCTTTGTCTTTAGTTTGTCAGAGCTTCAGAGACTGGACACGCTGGAAAACGATGAGATTAGTGCACACATCTACTCAGCAGGTACGGGGATGGGGGATGTTACCCTGCCTGAAATTTTAAAGATCGTAGAGGAGAAGAGAAATAGAATCTATAAACAGGGGGGATCAGCACAGGTTATACCAAAGATAGTAAAAGGACTTGAGAGTATCAGGTCTGAAATCTCAGATATAAAGAGAGATCGAGAGAGGTACAAGTCAGCCGTTTTAGAGATAGAGACCTTGAAAGAACAGCAGAAAAGGCTTTCTCACGATATTTATGGTAAAAGAAGGGAGAGAGAGCGTGCCGCGAGACTAAAGGCTGGCAGGGAAAACGTTCATGAACTATTGGAGGTTGAGAGACAGCTCGCTTCTCTCCAAGAGATCAAAAATTTTCCGGTAGATGGGGTGAAAAGAGTAGAGAAATACGAAGAGTCGCTTTCAGAGAAAAGACGAGAACTTCAGGAGTGCCGCAACCAATCCGAAACATTGCAAAACCAGATTGATCAGTCGAGTATCGCCAGTGAGGTCTTAGAGGTGGAGGCTTCGATAAACTCTGTAATCAATGACCGGTCCGCTGAAAGAGAGAATCTGAGGAGGAGGGACGAACTTGAGTCAAGCGTGGAGCTGTTTCAGGGAGAACTGTCAGATGCAATTGCCGATCTTGGAGCAGATTGGGACGAAGATCGTGTAACTGCAATAGATGTGGGAAACGAAACATTGCAGAATATCCGGGTTATTACTGATCAACTCTCAGAAGCAGATATTACCGTTGAAAAGGCCGAAGGAGTCTATAATCAAGCAAAGAGAAACAGGGATGAAACGTGTAATGAATTTGAAGAGTATGCTCGTAATTTAGAGAGACTGAAACCTACAATCCAGCTCAAATTTTTTCTGATCTTTGGGCTACCGGTCATGGTCTTGCTGGGTCTATTTTTCTGGATAACCTATAAGCCGATCTCGGGCATCATATCCTTAACCGTAATTCTCTTTATCATAGCAGGCCTCTACTACCTTTATAATGTGGTACCGAAGGCTTTTAAAGCTGAATCAAGAGAGCAGCAGATGATTGTTTTGGATGCTCGGGAGAGGTCAATTGAAGAGGCAGAAAAGTCGCTTGCGGCAGCCAGGGAGAGGTACAAGATAGTCTTGGGAGGATGGCAGGCGTGGCTCCGCGATCATGGTTTTAAGGGGGGGCTTGATCGGGATGGAATTTTTGATCTGGTAGAGGCTATTAAGAGGGCTAAATCCATTATCGGAAAGAGGAAGGATGTAGAATCAAGAATTAAATCTGTTAATAAGAGGGCGCATACATATCTGGCCCGTCTCAACAATCTCTTAAATGTATGCGGGCTGCCACCGGCAACTCTAGAAGATCTTTCACAATCAATATTCAAGATTGATGATATGTTAAAGAGACAGAAGATGTTGAAGGAGAGGAGAGAACGTATCGAAGAGAAGAGAAGGGAAGTTGGGGTAACTGAAAAGACGATCCTGGCCACCATAAAAGAGAGTGAGGATACGATTCGGGAGTTAATAAAACAGGGTGGAGCGCAGAGTGTTGAAGAGTTTCGGATGTTTTCAGATATTGTGCGGAAGCGGGAGAGCCTGACCGAGAGAAAGAACAGTATTGAGATACAGCTTGCAAGAGTGATCGGTAAACCGGCAGAGGTTGAAAGATTTAAGGAAGAGGTGGCGAATGAAACTGATCCTGCATTAACAGACAGTTCCCTCCCAACATTAGAAAGCGAGATAACGCGAATGGAAGAGGAGCTTGCCAGCTGTACACAGGATATCGGTGCGAAGAAAAACCAGCTGTCGGAACTGGAGAGAAAAGAGAGGTTGTCTGAGTTGCGGCTCGAAGAGGAGACCCTCAAGGCGAGGTTACGGGAATCTCTCGATGAGTGGTCCGTTAGTGCCCTCTGCTATAAACTGCTTGACGGTGCAATGAAGGTGTACGAGAGAGAGAGACAGCCATTTGTTCTCAAGTTTGCGGGCAGCTATTTGGGTAAGATTACGGAGGGGAGATACGTTCGCGTCATTAAAAAGGCAAATGATAACACACTGGTAGTAGAGACACCCGAAGGGCAGCAGAAAAACGTATCTTCTCTGAGCAAGGGGACTGCAGAACAGCTCTATCTTTCGATGAGGTTGGCCTTTATAAAGGAGTATGCAAACAGGGTTGGACCACTCCCTTTGATTGTTGACGACATACTTGTAAACTTTGATCCTAAAAGGGCGAAGGCCACACTCCGACTCATTAACGAAGTTGCCGGGGAACATCAGGTCATCATGTTTACCTGCCACCCCGCAACGCTGAACCAATGCAAGCGAGAGATAACGGGTTTTAAGGGACCTATTGTGATGAAGGTTTAGAGCACAGAAAAAAATAACAAGTTCTATTATTCTGGACCCTTAGGATATTATTTCAGATCTTGGACTGGCCTGTGGTCTGGACCGAGGAGTGCGGAATTCGGGATTCAAAAAGTCCTTTCTCATATTTTTCTGATACACTCACCAAACTTCTTACCTGATTTTAACCTCTTTCCCGCTTGCTTCTCCTTCTCTACAATATCATCTATAGCTTTCAATTCTTCGGGAGTATAGCGGGATTCAACCTGAACGGGCGTAACTTTGATGAAATCTTCTTCGATACTAAATTCAACAATATCGTTCTGTGTAAGATCTAGCTTTTTCATGAGTTCATTGGGTATTGTCAATTGATTTTTTGACTTTATTCGTCTTAATAGCATTTCATTCCCCTAAAACCTTAATCATCTCTCTGTGGATTTTTCCGTTTGAAGCGACAATATTCTTCATCATGAGATCGTACTTTTTCCCCTGGGTATTCGTAATCTTTCCGCCCGCCTCCATTACTATAAGACTACCGGCTCCGTAATCCCACGGATTTAGTTTTAACTCCCAGTATCCGTCAAATCTTCCACAGGCAGTGTAACAGAGGTCCAATGCGGCAGAGCCGGTCCGTCTGATACCATGAACATTTTGATAGAAAAATCTCTTCATCTGGTTAAGGCTTCTCCTCATGAGGACTCCTCTCTCATAGTAAAACCCCAATGCAAGCAGCGATTTGTTGAGTTGGTTGGTGGTTGAGACTTCGATTCTCTTGTTGTTAAGGAATGCGCCTCCCTCTTTCTCGGCATAGAACAACTCCCTCTTAATAGGATCAAATACTACACCAATGAGTGGAGTCGTGCCTTTATAGCAAGCAATTGATACACAGAACATAGGGAATCTATGAAAAAAATTATTTGTACCGTCTAACGGATCAATTATCCAGCAGTAATCGGAGCTATTTATCTCTTTTCCCGACTCCTCCGTTAAGAGAGAATGGGTGGGGAAACGCTCTTTTATTATCTTGATAATTGCTTTCTCAGAGGCGAGATCTGCGGTTGTAACCAGATTATAGGTAGCTCTTCCCTTTTTTTGTGCATTAACGTTTTTGGAGTAATACTCCACGATTATTTTTCCCGCCTCCTTTGCTGCCCTTATCGCCGTTCTCTTCATTGATTGCATGTACGTCCCTTTTTATGATATGTTCTTTATGTGAGGGTATAGATACCGTAAGCGTCTGGAAAGGTCAAGTATCTATTTCTGTTCTGATTCATTTGGGTTAGGGAAAGGTTGTAAGAGAATATAGTAGACGGGAAAAACAAACAGTAATAAAATGGTGTTATTTCAGCATGTATACTCATTGCAAAATGGTTTTCGGAATTTCTGGGCAGGAGTTTGCTTGCGCAGCCACCTCTCTTTCTCGTTGGAATTATCCGGCAACTGCTTGGGATTTACAAGTCCCCATTACAAAGAGGGGGGTTAGGGGTGCGTTACTCTGTTTTGAGGTACCTGTAACTCTTGAAGTTTAACTCACTTGTTTATTATGCATTGATTCGTGTTATTGTTGAATTTGGGTAGATTTTGCCTGCTAAAACGTTCTGTAAGGATAAGTATTAATGATACAGAAACGATTCTATTTTTCAGTTCATCTCTTCCGTTGCCTCATGATGTTCCCCGTTTTCCTATTTGGAGGTAACGTGTGGGCCTATGAAGCAGTTTCGTCTGAAAGGGTAGTGTCTGTCGAAGATCAGCACTTCTCTCCAGAACACTTTTTTGACCTGAAAGAAGATATTTTTGATAAGAACAGGGTTAATTTCAATAAAGGGTGGCTTGGAATATTTATGGAAAACCAGGAGGGGAGGGGTGTTCGCGTAGAAGGCGTAATTAAGGGTTCTCCCGCCCACACCTGTGGATTGCAAAATGGGGACATTATCACAAATGTTAACGGGAGTGAATTAAACGGTGACGGTGATGAAAACCTTATCCGATTCAAGAGGAGTATGGAATCGTCTGGGAGTGGGAGTATCTTAAGGCTAACTGTCCTGAGGGGTGAGAGTGAGTTGGAGGTACAACCAAGGTTAAGTGCCAAGCTACTCAATACAGTAAATGGAAATGGGCAATCTCAGAAGTATCTCTCTCCCTCTTCATTTGTGATGGGTGAGATACGGGAGAGAGAGGAAGAGAGGTGCTTCAATGAGAAAGAGTCATTTCTCTCCTTTATTCTCCAGGATGAAGAGTTTAGGGACCAGTATCTGCAAACGATGCAGAGGATTGGTGAAGAGACGTTTGTGCGTGAAAGTTACCACGCTGATAGTGGAACCAATCTCTTTCGGCTAAGTCTCATCGATCAACTCATGTCACATCCCCTCGATCTTCCCTACTACGGTGAAATTATCCATGATCAGCTCATCAAGAGATCGCTCATACTGCCGATCTCTTATGCAGCTAGACTCCTTGACTTAATGCCGAATGAGTTGATTGAAAGAGAGCAGACCAGTATACCAAAGAGGTCTGTTCAAGAGAGAGACGATGGGGTGCAGAGAGATAGCGTTGAGCTTAAAAATTCGTTCCAAAAATTGGTAGAAGATATGATGGGTGCACTATTCAAGGGGCTTGAGATGCGGAATGGATCTCTCAAAAAATTAACGCAATCTGAGTTGTCTCAGCTCTACAATACTTCTCATCGGTTATGGCTCCATTCCGAAACGGTAGAACCTGAAACTGTTGAACAGTTTCTTGAAACGGTTCTTAAAGTCGACCTGTCACTGCTCATGATGAGTTCTCTTACAGTCATTGAATCGATTCCACTTCAACGGTTCCAAAGTATGGAATCAGATAGTATGAAACTTCGTCCACTTGAAATTTCTAACACGCGGGTGTTATTTGATAAGATGAGTACTTCCGATAAGGGAAACGGGAGGCAAGAGAGCATAAGGGGATTAGGGGTCGGAGGTGATGTTCTCTTTATTCAAGAGGTAAAGGAGATTGGGATAGTTGTAGTTGGTGGTCCTGAAACAACCTACTATTACGATGATGCTGCCGTAATCATCGATACTGGAGGAGACGACTACTATTTTAATAATGCTGGAGCATCCAGGGACGATGCTCCGATATCAGTCTCTATTGATCTTTCAGGTAATGACACCTATATCTCTCAGAAGGGTTATTGTCAGGGTACTGCACATTTTGGGACGGGAATACTTCTCGATTTTGATGGCGATGATAGATACATGGGGGAAGATTTTTGTCAAGGGTTCGGATTGTTTGGGGTTGGACTACTGTATGATGAAAGGGGAGAAGACTCGTATAATGGTGATATTCTTTGTCAGGGAGGAGGCTCATTTGGTAGCGGACTATTACGAGACTATCATGGTAATGATACCTATATGAGCCGGATGTTTTCGCAAGGAGTTGGTTTTACCAAGGGGGTTGGTGGTTTAATAGATTTGGAAGGAGATGACCTCTACTTTGTTGGTGCGAAATATGCAGACTTCCGTGCCCCTGAAAGGTCAAGTCAGACTTTGGGTCAGGGTTTCGGCTTTGGAATGCGGCCCAATAACATGACCGCCGGAGCTTCGGGTGGTATTGGAGTACTTATTGATGAAGAGGGGAATGATACCTATCATGGAGACTATTTTGCTCAAGGGAGTAGTTACTATTTCTCTCTCGGGATTCTGTATGACAAAAGCGGTTACGATCAATACTCAGCTGGACGCTACTCTCAGGGGGCAGGCATACACTCCTCGGTTGGTTTTTTAAAAGATGGTGGAGGTGATGATATATACCAGACCTATTTTGGGATGTCTCAGGGGTGTGGTTACGACACCGGTATTGGATACCTGGTGGATATCGATGGTAACGATTTTTACAAAAGCAACATCATCTCACAGGGAGTTGGCTACGAAAAAGGTTTTGGTATTCTCTCTGATTTTGGTGGGGATGATCACTACTCAGCGGATGAGGGGAGTCAGGGATTCTCTTATCCTTCAAGGAACGAGACATTTTATGGGATAGGTATATTGAGTAACATAGGCGGTGAATCAGATATATTTGCCGGAGAGTGGGAAAAAGATACTGTGCTGTATAAGGCAAATGCTGGGATATTGATGAATAAGTGTAGTGGGAAATAAAAAAGTAAAATACAATCCCTAATCGCATGATTTGTATTCTATACGCTTAAGGGCAAACGATTATGTACCGTTCGGATTTTATTATATTACCATGAGAAAGAGAAAATAAGATGGGTAAAAAACCACAGTACCAAAATGAAAAAAAAGAGTTTGGACGAAATAAAAAAATTACTAGAGAGTTTTTTTGAGAAATATCTCAATGAAGAATATATGGGTACGTACCAATTATAAAATTATTAAGTGCTTTGCGTTTTGGCAGTTTTCGTTTATCCACAAATGGTAGAGTATACTAGAGATTTGTATAATCCATTTTATGATAATGGATCGATCAATCAATTTAGCATGTTATATAATATATCCGTTAAATTTATTAAAAGATCGTGAAAAACATAAAGCTTGTTATTGAATATGATGGTACAAATTATGCTGGGTGGCAGAAACAAAAGAGCGATAAGAGTCTTCAGGAGACACTGAAACAAGCCATAGAGGATGTTGTAAATGAAGAGATAAGGCTCCAAGGTGCGGGAAGGACCGATTCCGGTGTCCATGCACGCGGTCAGGTAGCAAACTTTGAGACAAATTCAACCATTCCAATAACGAGATTAGCACAGGCAATCAATTTTCATCTCCCCAGGGACATTACGGTTAGATCTGCGAGAAGAGTAGCGAAGGGATTTCATGCACAGTACAGTGCAAAATCTAAGATTTACCGTTACACCATCCTCAACCATACCATTCGAAGTGCAATCAACAGAAACTTTTGCTATCAATACTGCACTCCTTTGAATATCGAAAAGATTCAGAATGCCTCTCAAATCATAACTGGTCGACACGACTTCAGCTCTTTCAAATCAAAATCACGATCTGAAAAGGATGAGAAAGATGCGGTCAGGACGGTAAAGATGCTGGAAGTCTCACGAAAGGGGAGGTTTGTACTCTTCACCATTGAGGCGGATGGGTTTTTGTATAAGATGGTGAGGGCGATTGTAGGAACGCTCCTTGAAGTGGGGAGGGGAAAGATGTCGCTGGAAGAATTTGAGAGGATAGTCAAGGCAAGAGATAGATCGTATTCTGGAGTGAATGTTCCGGCTAGAGGATTATGCCTGCTACGGGTAAAGTATTAAGGCCCGATCCTACATGAAGAATCCACAGAACCAACAATTCTATTTTAAAGGTTTTTTACTTAATCACAAGTGCTTGATATTGTGTCTGTTATGTCGCTATCACTTTGACACAAAGAGACTTGCAATTTATTTATTTTCCTGCTGATTCCTGTGGGTTCCGGTTGATTCTGCTGGGATTGACTACAATTTGACTACAGTAGGAAACTGCTTAACCAAACACTTGTCTAAATATGTTGCGGAGAGAAGGTATCCTAAACCAAACAGCTAAAAAAACCGCACAATCAACCTACACCATCATTGCATGAGCTTCTTTTTTCTCTCACGTTGGACAGTTCGTAGTGTAACAATCCAGTGATCAATAAGGCTTCTGGTGGTAAAATATGTCGCTTTGGGTTCTAATACTGCGGGTAGGCCTCTTGTCTTAACCCACTTCCTCTTTTATTAAGAATTTCTACAATGTTAATCGTCAATCTGTGATATCTCCTCAAGTATTAGATGTGATAGGTCAGTATATTGATGCGGAGATTGTTGGAGATGGGAAAGGAGGTGATTAAGTAGTCACACCGTGGCACATTTTTCAGATCAATTCCTGACACTATTACTCTCATGTAAAAAAACAATTACTTGTAATCTTTTTACACTAACTTCTAAGATTTTTTTTAAGTATTGTGTAAATCAGCCGATACTATTAGACAGGTGAAATTATGTCTATAACATTCAATTCTTCAATTTCTGGCATACGAGCTGCTATAGATATGCTGAATGTATCTGCGAATAATACAGCAAACATTAATACTGACGGCTATAAAAAACAACATGTTAACTTGAGAGATGGCCATAACAGTGAGGTTGTTGTAGATATAACGCAAAGTACTGAGACAGGAGCATTGTATAAAAATGAGAGAGGGGAGATGGTTGAGGCGTCAAACGTCAACTATGTTGATGAAGTGGTGGCACAGATCAATGCCAAACACCTCTTGTCTGCTAATGCAGCCGCAATTATACGCACTGATGATGCACTAGAAAGTCTTATGGATATAATAGCTTAGAACCGCGTGTCTCCCTATGCATTCTTATGTTTAAGTTACCTTGAGCAACATGCCCCATCATTTCACTGCAAATACAATTTTTCTCCACAAACTACCGACAATACTGGCAAAAGTGTTGTTTTTTTATCATTCCACTTTAACACCATTCACATATCAAGCGTAATTAGGTATTGACTCTAAACTGAAGATGTGATCTACGTCAAAATGTAATAAATGTAACATTCAAAGTGTAACAATTGTGACACTTTTATAGTCACAAAATACCCTCCAAAATGTAACATTTGTCTATATTGTTTTTTCCTTAATTAGTAGTAAAATCAATTTGATGAGTTTCTTTTATCCTTTTTACTAAAATTGGGAGGTTATTAACGTGGGCAAAAAGATTACTAATTGTATTGTAATTGCTGGATTTTTATTAATAGTTTTAAGTTTTTATTCTCTATATTCCTTAGAATTTTCTTATGGAACGACTCAAATTGGTGAAGAGGATAACACAACATTGGCTGCAGGATATGAAGCAGAATCGGTTTCTGACCTTGAGGCGGCACCAGCTTCGTTGACCGTGCAACCTTCAGCCTCAGATACTTTTATTCGCAACGGTGCATCATCGGGCACTAACTTTGGAGCTAAAACCGATATCCGGATAAAGAATGCAATTGTCGGTTACGAGAGGACGAGTATATTGTCATTTGACTTCTCATCACTTGATGGCTCTGCAGCTATAGAGAGCGCATACCTTGATCTCTACTACTGGAGTAACTCAATAGGGAATGACCCAGTAGGCCAAGCTGTAGTAGTCAATAGATTGACACAAACCGGTTGGGTAGAAGATGAGGCAACGTGGGATGACTATAAAAACACAACACCATGGACAACGGCAGGAGGAGACTACGTAGCAACTGATCAAGCAGCAGCCACAATGCCTGGAGGTTTTGGCTTTGTGCGATGGACAGTGACTGAGCAGGTTAGACATGCTCAGAAGAATACATCTGAAATTGCGAACATGCTGGTTAAGTTCAGCTCAAGTGCGGCTCCTAATGCTGCAGCCCGTTTTCTTTCTAAAGAATCTGGAGATCCATCAAGATATCCTAGGCTAATCATAAATTATACAATGAATGGTGCTGCCCCTGCACCAGCACCGGTTGCTCAAACCGGATCAGATGCTATTATGGACAGGGACGATGGTGAATTGAAAAGAGGTGTTGCCTGGCCCATCCCACGTTTTACGGATAATGGAGACGGCACGGTAAGGGATAACCTGACAGGTATCATCTGGGACAAAAATGCAAACCGTTTTGGCACACAAGGATGGTGGCCGTATTTGGACCGAGACACTTGCGGAGAGTTGGCTGATAATGGCGATGATCTTACTGACGGTTCTAGTAAAGGAGATTGGCACCTAGCTAATGTAAAAGAATATCTGAGCCTTATTCATTACGGCGTTAGTGCACCTGCCGTGCCAGACACTCTTGGTACCGGTCAGTGGAGCCAAGGAGATCCTTTCATCAATTTGCAGTCGGCGGACGAAGGCCCCTCGTACTTGTCGAGCACGGTAGACGTACCCAGTGGCCCAGATGTTTTTGATGCCACACCAGCAGCGATTCTGGTGCACTTCGCCGCAGGGTCCGTGCACAGTTTCATCGTAGACAACGTCCTCGGCTTTCACTGGTGCGTACGGGACGACCAACCGCTTAACAACAAATAGAAATTGAGATACTATTACTGGTTAATGAGTAAACAAGAGAGAGTGTTTTAGAAAACTGTTAGATAAGAAAAGAGAAGGGGTGCAGGAAGAATTTCTTCCTGTGCCCTCCTCTTTAATAGCTATATACAGTTGTATCAGATACACACCAAACCATATTTTCCCTGTAATATCCCTAAGTATCCGGATGTTTATTCTACCGGTAGCAATATACCCCATCATTTCACTAAAGTTCTTTATAACAAATTCAAGAAACTCTTCATCTTCTATTTCATCAGTGAGTATTTGCTTTTTCTGTTTAAACACAGTATCACAATCTATCTCACCTTTATTAAACATTTCATTACATTCTACTAATTTCTCTATGCAACCTAGTGAGAATTGGTGTAGGTAAGGTTTGTTGTTGTTTTTTCATAATTTTACCTATAAATGTCTAAACTAATTATAGTTCGAACAGATCAACAATTTTACGAGACGCTTCAATTACTTTTACTATTTCATTTTCAATCTGTAAAAGGATTGTTCCCTCCGGCATAGTTGGTAGTTTTCTTAGGAGTTCTTCTGGTAGTGGAATTGCATTGTTATATTCTTCATAATCCATAACTTCACCTCTAGCTACTTTCTTTTGCCAACCGGGTGGTAATGTTCCTCCTCGAGCCAGTTTTTTAGCCAAACCGGGAGGGAGTGATTTTCTCTTGACTTTGTATTTCTTTTTTGTAGATACTCCCTTTAAATAATCCTTAATTATTTTCTTCTCTTCCGTAGTAATCATATTATCTGCCGGAATGGTTACTTTTCCTAACCACTTTTCTAATCTAGATTCTAAGGTAGCCTGATTGTGCTTGCTTTTTTTCTGATTTGCAGATTCTCCATTTTCTCCATAAACTTGTGATAATGTAAATACTAATAAAAGGCATGACATAACAATTATTTTCATAATCTGCTTCTCCAAATGGTTGTTGAATTAATACAATAATATTATTAAGTTGTAAATAAAAGCGACTATGGAAATATCTTAACAATCGTATACGCAGATTTTATCAGTTTGGGTGGTGGTAGTGACTGTAGTCAGATAAAAGCCAAGTTAGAGCAACTTAAAGATAATCTCCAAAACATAATTAACTCTATCCCATGATCAGACTTTAAACACTTGTAGTTGCAAGACTGTATTCCCTAAAGATCCGAGGCTTTTCGATGTAGATCTTTGTGAGTATTTTACAGGGTGTAGGAATGTGTCTATAACGGCGTGACCACTGTTGTACAATTGTAGTTTTCCATCCAAATACCTCTCCCATGTCATTGTTATCCAATTTGTATTTAGCCTTAAACCTCAAGAGGTTTGTGACTGCTTTCTCATTGTCATATTTTATTGACCTGAAAAAGGAAATTTTTCTGTATTTTTCAAATATATTTGGATGTTCTATGTAGATTCTTATCAGCACCCTATAAGACTGGGGAATGGCAAACTTGTTTTGATACCAGTTCTCTATATTTGGTAGCTTCCTTCTAATTACTTTGGTTACTTG
Source organism: Candidatus Scalinduaceae bacterium (assembly GCA_965222815.1). Lineage (GTDB taxonomy): Bacteria > Planctomycetota > Brocadiia > Brocadiales > Scalinduaceae > SCAELEC01. The sequence continues at coordinate 431,380 of CBDCUS010000013.1, read as the reverse complement.
AATCCAGGAGAGATTGTATTTTTCCTTAAACTGTCTGAGCAGGATTATTGCATTTCGATTATCTTCTATGTTAGCGATCATTTATTAGGCTTAACAATTAAACTCTTTGTTTTCCCATAAGATTAATATTAATATAACGTCTAAAAAGAAATATGAGACCTAGAGCAATCAATACAAATTTCCAAATTGCATATATTTCCATTACAAAATACTCCTTATAAAATGGATACAATAAATATCAACACTAATATGCTTGCTACCCAAGAAAGAATCAATTTAACTTGCCTTCCAACAAACTATGACAATCTGATAGTGTTACATCAGCTTTAATGTTAAATATTAGTTGTTGCTCCTGACATGGCCTACCCCTCTCTGGCAGTAAGGGAGAGGTAAGCCAATATGAGGAGATACTAAAGGAATAAAACAAATGCAAAAATTGAAAAGTTGTTTGTTATGTAAAACAAAACTAGTGCCAAAATGGTGTTGATTGTAAAGAAATGGTGTAAGTCATGGTGCGTTAAGCCACTACTATTAAAATGTTTTATTAGTCACATACTATATCAAGAATCAAGAGGTACATTCTTGTACCAATAAGATATTGTCTATCTCATAATGAAACGGTAATGATTTATGGTTGATTGATATTCAGATTAAATCAGGTAACCATATCTGTTGTTTCAAATATGATAATGGGTTTTATTGTGGTATGTAATTTCTGATTTTATATATAATACCCTTGTTTGGTAATGTCTGATAAGGAGCGCTTATTTTGTATTTACTTTATTGAAATAACTGATGAGCCTGTTGCACAAACCCATATTTTCCCCCTTTTCTTTAAGATGGACTCAATATAGCACATTTCTGACTTGCTTTCATCTCTTTTGGGGAAAAATAGGGTTTGTGCAACAGGCTCCTTATTCCTTTTTTTGGAACTTCAAACTTATTATCCATATCACCAAAGACGATAGCAAGGTACAAGGTAGTAAGAAAGATGAAAGGCGTAAAACCTGCAACTATTAATCGCGAACTTGCAATGATTCCAAAGGCTTTTAGTTTGGCCGTAAAGGAATGGGAATGGCTAAAGGAAAATCCTGCTTCTAAAATTCCAAAAGAGAAAGTGAACAATGAAAGGGACAAATGGTTAAAGGTAGACGAAGAGAGAAGGCTTCTTGCAAACAGTCCTGAGTGGCTTAAGGAAATAATTGTTTTTGCGCTGAATACAGGACTGCGGCAAGATGAGCTGCTTTCTCTTGAGTGGTCTCGGGTAGATTTAGAACGAAGAACGATTTTGTTGGTAAAAACAAAGAACGGCAAACCGAGAACTATTCCTCTTAATCAGAATGCATTAGAGGTGCTCAAACAAAAGTCAGAAGAAAAAGTCAGAAGTTTGAAAAGTGATAATGTGTATACGAGTAAAGAAGGGTTACAGATATAGCGATTCAGACTTACATGGTACTTTAACAAAGCTCTTAAAAATGCAGGGATTGAAAATTTTACATTCCATGGACTACGCCATACTTTTTGTACAAGACTTGCTAAGAAGGGAATAGACTTATATAAGATTGCAAAGCTGGCTGGCCACGAAGATTTTAAAATGACCCAACGATATTCCCACCATTGCCCAGATAGCCTCAGAGACGGAGTAGCAAGCTTAGAGGCTGACTACAATTTGACTACAATCGAGAAGAGTAGCGGGAGAAGTGTGTAGGTATATAATTTGTAAGCTATTTGGCTGTATGTTTTACACGATTTATGAGAAATTTAATCCACAGAACCAACAATTCTCTTGGTATTACCGATTCTTGCACCAATGGTTCTCGGTCAGCGACTTTTCACTTGCTTATCAAGAATGACATCTGTTAGAATCAAATATCAATGGTAGTTTTTTACGATATGATTTCCTCCCATAGTGGTATGAGTGTTGAGTTTTGACGATTATTTCATCTTGAGCAAATGAATGAGGGTAGTTGATTCAGAGAAGAGTTACAAACAACGTGCTGTTTTGCGAATTTCTTCAGGGTTGCTTGTTGTGTAACGCCTATTTTATCATGAGCTATCACCTTCCTGAATAAAACAGGTTCTTTAGTAAATGACAAGGGCTTTTAGACGTATTACGATGTGAATTGAAAGGGTGTTAGATGGTTACAATAGATGAATTTATGAAACTCGATTTGCGAGTGGCTGAAATTAAGGAAGCCATGGAACATCCGAATGCTGACAAACTGCTTGTATTAAAGGTCGATGTAGGGGAGGATGGTGGTGAGAAACAGTTGGTGGCTGGAATACGGGAAGATTACTCTCCAGATCAACTTATCGGGAAAAAAATTGTTGTGGTAAATAATCTTCAACCTGCCGTATTAAGAGGTGAGGAAAGCCAGGGGATGCTTCTTGCTGCAAGGGATGATCAAAAGGTTGTCTTAATCACCACTGAAAGCGATATAACCTCTGGTTCCAAGGTACAATAAAGAGATAAGGTGTTAGCCGGTTTTAAAAATGTAACGATCCGGTACTTTCTCTGTGAGTTCAAAAGGATTCGCTCTCTATGGGCATATCTTACACCGAATGTGGCCTCTTATTCAATGTTCAGACGCCGCACACGTTATATGTTGTAAGCAGAGCTTTGGAAAACATAGAGAGCTGTAAAACGTAATTTAGACGATCATGATAGTGAACAATCAAAAAAGTGGTGCTGAGAAGCGGGGGGAGAGACTTCATAAGGTCCTGGCACAGGCTGGCTTAGGATCAAGACGCAGCTGTGAAGCCTTGATCATGTCCGGCCGTGTGTCACTTGATGGCAAACGCGTTACCGGGATGGGTCACGTTGTAGACCCTGATACCTGTAAGATTTTTTGCGATGGTGAACCCATTAAAAGGCAGAAAAAAGTCTATTATCTTCTGAATAAACCGAGGGGGTATGTGTGCACCAATGAGGAGTCGTCTAAGGGGTTTCGAGTGATAGATTTGTTAAAAAGTGTAGATCAGAGGATCTATACGATAGGGAGGTTGGACAAGGAGAGTGAGGGTCTTATCTTGTTGACAAACGATGGGGAATTGGCAAATCTACTGTCACATCCAAGATATGGTATTGAGAAACGCTACCGGGTTGAGGTTAAGGGTAGGGTCAGGGACGATACGTTAGAAACCCTCAGAGGGGGTATGTGGTTTTCTGATGGTAAGATGTTACCCTCTAGTGTAAAAGCCATCCACAGAAGGTATAGAACAAGTACCCTTGAGATAGTTCTCAGAGAGGGTAAGAATAGGGAAATTAGACGTATACTTGCAAAGGCTGGCCACAACGTAATTTCGTTGAGGAGGGTTAAGATAGGCCATTTACAGGCAGTATCGACACTCAAGTCTGGAAAGTTCAGACCGCTTACCGATTCTGAGATTAAGCGTTTATATGCACTAGCGACTTCGTGCAAAATGCGTAGATCACACAAACCAAAACAGAGAGACGGGAAAAAGGGTCTCACAAAAACCCGTCGTAGTCACCTTTCTAAGGTGTCAAAGAGATTGGGGAAGAGAAGAAATGACGCAATTAAAAGAAGCAAGGTTAAATAAAATAACGCCCGAGATGCAACGCGTTGCACAAATAGAAGATTGCGATGTCGAAATGTTAAGGGAAAACATTGCTGAAGGAAGAGCAGTTATTCCTTACAACAAAAAGCGTAAGTCGAACAAAGTTTGCGGTGTTGGCAAAGGACTTCGAACCAAGGTGAACGCCAATATCGGTACGTCGGTTGACTATCACGGATTAGAGGAGGAGTTGGATAAGCTCCGAGCCGCAGAGGAAGCACAGGCTGATGCCGTTATGGATCTGAGTACCGGTGGAGACCTCCGGACAATCAGGAAGGAGATAATGGAAAATTGTTCAATAACGATGGGCAGTGTTCCAATATATGAAGCGGTTGTCGATGTGGTAAAAAGTAAGCATTCGGTAAGGGATATGACTGCTGCGAGTATGCTTGATGCAGTACGCCGCCACTGTGAAGACGGGATAGATTTTATTACTGTTCATTGCGGTGTCACACAAGGCGTCCTGAAACACCTGACAAACGATAAAAGAATATGTGGTGTCGTAAGTAGGGGAGGGGCATTTCTGGTAGATTGGATGTCTTTTCATAAAAAGGAAAATCCTCTCTATGAACTGTACGATGAGATCGTTTCGATTGCGTATGAGTATGACGTTACACTCAGTCTGGGTGATGCGTTGAGGCCGGGAGCCCTGGCCGATGCATGTGACAGGGCACAGATTTATGAATTGAACATGTTGGCTGAACTTACGCAAAGGGCACAAGAGGCTAACGTCCAGGTAATTGTTGAAGGACCGGGTCATGTACCTCTCAATCAGATTCCCTCTCAGATTCAACTGCAAAAAGAGCTTTGCAAGGGAGCACCGTTTTATGTCCTTGGACCCATAGTAACAGATATTGCTCCCGGTTACGATCATATTACCTCTGCAATTGGAGGTGCCATTGCTGCATCTTCAGGGGCAGATTTTTTGTGTTACGTAACTCCTACTGAGCATTTAAGTCTACCCAAACCTGATGATGTACATGATGGAGTTATGGCAACACGAATTGCCGCACATGCTGCAGATATAGCGAAGGGGCTAAAAACTGCCTGGGAGTGGGACAAAACCATGTCTCAATTACGACGAAAACGCGATTGGGAAGGTCAGTTTTCTACGTGTATTGATCCTCCCCTTGCAAAAAAGATTAGAAAAAGAGGTGTTCCTCAGAATGAAGAGGTGTGTTCAATGTGTGCTGAGTTCTGTGTCTTTAAGGTAGCAGATGATGGTCATAATAATTAAACATATTGATATTGAAGGGCCCGGTACCATCGGGGAGTTTCTGGATGAGAAAGGCGTACTTTACAAAATCATTGATGTCTTCGACGGTGAAGCGTTACCGAAATCTCTTGAAGGTGTTTCTGCTGTCATAGTGCTTGGCGGACCAATGAACGTATACGAAGAGGAGAAATACCCCTTTTTACGAATTGAAAATCTCTTTTTGAAGGAGGTCTTCGAAAAGGGATTACCTACTTTGGGATTCTGTTTAGGGGCTCAATTAATTGCTAAGGCAAAAGGGGCCGCTGTAAAGCAGAATCCTGTAAAGGAGATAGGGTGGTTTACCCTATCTCTTGATAAAGAGGTCAGCTCGGATCGCCTGTTTCTAGGTTTTCCGGAAGTATTTGATGTTTTCCAGTGGCACGGCGATACGTTTGAGATCCCGGACAACGCAACAAAGCTTGCTGGATCAGCACTCTGTTCGAACCAGGCATTCAGGGTAGACGGTAATGTATACGGACTTCAGTTTCACATTGAAGTTACCGATGAAATGATTCAACAATGGCTTGATGCGTATAAGGATGAGATTGACTCATTAAAAGGATTCGTAGATCCTCAAAAAATTGTTTCTGATACAAAATTGAAGTTTGAAAATTACCGAAAACAGGCAAGATTGTTTGCTTCCAATTTCTTAAAAATCATAAATGTGATTTGACAAAATGGTAGGCCTGTAACTCTTCAACTTCGGTTTTACCGTAAATCCTCCACCCCTTCTTGTTTCGTTTGGCCTTTTTCACCTTTCCTGTTACCTCCCATCTCTTTATGGTTGTTGGGTGTATTCCCAACTTCTTTGCAACTCCATTGATGGTGATTGTGTTGTTCACGGTTATATTTCCCCTCCTCAGACAATTACCCCTTAATCTCTGATCGATAAGTAGTTTAATTCGGTCGATCGATGAATAAACAGCTCTTCGTATGATTAAAAAATATCTGATTGATTATCGTCCGAATGTCATATTATTGCACCTCAATTTTCCTAATAATTAAATATTAAAATTGTAACATTTTTTACCAGCCAATTTGTTCCCAAATTTTAGGGTTAAGCTTATGTTGATATATACAAAACAGAAGAAGGTATGTGCGTTTGTCAGATATTATTTACAGATACACACTGTAAATGGTGTCTGTTCTGTGTATGATGTATTTTATAAGTAATGCTGTATAGGACCTTACGCTATAAATTGCTCTCGGAAAAAGAAACGGTATGAAAGTTGTGCTATAAAAAGGATATATTCCTACAGATAGGAGTGATTGTGAGTGAGCAAATAGTGTGAGAATAATCAAAAAACAGAACAGCAATTTATGCTGCGTTGTACTCGTTTCCTTCATAGCCTCTTTTTCTCCGAATTATGTCTCTGCCCAATTTTGCCTTGAACCACCTGAAGGGATTGTCAGCTGGTGGGATGGTGATACCATATCAGAAACATTTGCCTTTGATATTGAGGACGGAAATGATGGATTTCTGAAAGATGGTGTATTTATTACCCCAGGTCTTGTTGGTGACGCCTTCAGCTTTGATGGGATAGATGGGTGGATTAAGATCCCTGCAAACCCTAATTTGAATATTATTGGTGACTTAACTGTAGATTTATGGGCAATGAGAAACTCTTTTGGAGGTAATCAGCAGTTAATTTACAAAGGTTTGAAAGGTGTTGAAGTACCAACGATGATTACGATACGTTTTGATCCAAACAATTATTTGATAGCGGGGTTTGAGCAGAGTGATGGTACAAATGTGGTTCTGACAGGCTCTCAAGTAACAGATAGTGAATTTCATCATTATGCATACGTACGGGAGATGGGGTCTCATGCCCTGTATCTCGATGGTGAAGTTGTTGCGAGTGATACCTATTCCGGTTCTCCCTGTGATTCATCTGTGGCCCATTTAATTATTGGTGCTCAATGTCAAGAGAGAGGTGTTGCAGTTGATTTCTTTGATGGCATTATTGACGAAGTTGAGATATTTAACAGGGCCCTTTCCGGTCAGGAAATTAGGGATATTTACCTTGCTAATTCTGGGGGTAAGTGTAAAGAGACCACTTTCTCCGGGTTCAATTTACAAAAGAGTCAGGCAAAGAATTAATGTATCTCTTCTGTTGAGTCTATTCTGTTCAGAAAAACATGGAGACTATTCTGCTCCAAACCATGTTTTCCCATTCCTATCTTTGTAAATCCTGATAGTTGATTCACCTGAAGCCACATAGGGTAGGAGTTGGTGAATGTTTTTTAAGGTAAAGGCAAGAAATTCGGGATCGTTAATTTCTACGGTTAGAATTTGTTTACACATAAAGCTTAATAAATCTGCGTCTATAAGCCCATTATCTAAACACTCGATACAGCCAGCTAATTCTAACATGCAATCCTGAGATATTTCATGAAAATGGTGCTCTTCTTTTTGTGTGTTCCAGTCTGGGTTCGTTATCATGGATTGGTTTGTTAATGTGAAGGATGAATTTGGTGTTTCACTCCAACAATTGTTCTCTGATTTTTTCTGATTACGTTACGTACTATGTAAGAAGTAACGTATTTTCATTACTTGTTTTTCTCTCTTTTAAGAATTGCTAAATTTCTTTTAGAGTAACAAGGCTCTTTACGTGTCGTTTAGTTTTTACACCTACAGAATTAAAATGAAATGTGTTTATGGTTAAAAAGTTTACTAAACTCAAACACGAAAGAGCCTTGTTTTGTTCTTCAACTCTCTTATGAGAGATAGTTTACAATTCACGTGCCAGAGGTAGAAGTTGTATACAGAAAAAATATAACTCCATTTATTAGGCTACTTATGCAGATATTTAGAATGTATATTGGCAGAATCAAATATTCTTATTTGGTTTGAAATGTTAACTTTCATTAACTCATGCTCCCTCTAAGCACAAATTCACCTTTTAAATATTAGAACCACAACTGTTTGCGTTTGTCTGTTATTGTGGACACGTTATTCAAAAATCGTTGAAGGAGAAACAGAATTTCTTCTATCTTCTCACAAGCATATAATCACCTGGTTTCAAGCATTATGAATTAGAACCGTATTAAAAATACTTGATTATCACTTGTCATTATTCTATTCTTTTAGGTCTCAACAAGCAGTTACTTGTCAAGAATCATCTAGGTATACCCATCACAAATTATACAAAACCCGGATTTCGTCTCTGGTACTGTGGGGAAGACAGGATCCAATACTAAGGGGTGCTAAACGGTCTGCATTCACGAACAATCAGATCATGGTATGTATCCTTGATTGAATAAATCAAGGGAATGTGAATAAGAGAATGAATGGTATGCTGGATGAGATACAAGAAAAGATTAGTAATAGCACACAGTCGTATGACGGAAGAATAACAGAATGTATTGAGGTCAATTCAACCGGTGATTGTGAAATGAAAATCAGGAGATAGTGTTATGGACGGAGAGGTTATTGTTACTTGGTTTGAGGTGGCGGAGAATTGGCTTGCTCCTTCGCTAAGGATTAGTTTTGATACTGCTGCTGTTATAATTCGACTTGGTGGTTTGTTTGTTGTGCTTACTTTGGCGTGGGTTGCCAACCTTATCGCAAAGGGGATAATTTTGCGGGGGGTGCGGCATGCGGTCAAGAAGACAAAGACCAAGTGGGATGATGCTCTTATGGAGCGGAAGATGTTTGCGCGATTGTCGCATATGGCACCCGCTGTGGTTATATATTCTTCTGCACCGATTGTGTTTGCAGAGTATGAGCTGGCAGTTAACGCGATGCGACTTATCTCAACGGTTTATATGATATTGGTAGGGTTGTTCGTTGTAGATGCATTTTTGAACGCGACAGTAGATATTTATCGTACGTATGCTTTTTCCAAAAGGTTACCGATACGGGGGTTTGTGCAGATCGTTAAGATACTGATTTTCTTTGCGGCTGGGGTAATCGTTATCTCTGTGATAGTGGATAAGGACCCATCAAATCTTCTGGCTGGGATGGGTGCTATGACGGCGGTGTTGATGCTGATCTTTAAGGATTCGATACTGGGGTTTGTGGCCGGGATTCAGCTTTCGACTATTAAGATGGTGCATATTGGTGACTGGATTGAGATGCCGAAATACGGTGCGAACGGAGATGTGATCGATATATCATTGATGACGGTAAAGGTACAGAACTGGGATAAGACGATCTCGACGATTCCAGCATACGCGCTTATCAGTGATACATTCAAGAACTGGCGGGGGATGTATGAGTCCGCGGGTAGGCGTATTAAGCGTGCGGTGCATATCGATATGAACAGTATTCGATTCTGTGACGAAGCGATGCTGGAAAAGTTTAAGAGGTTTGCGTATATCAGCGGGTATATCGAGAACAAATGCAGTGATGTCACCAAGTGGAACAGGGACCAGGATATTGACGACAGTGAAATTGTTAATGGCAGACGACTCACAAATATAGGGACGTTTCGGGCGTATCTGGTTGCATATCTGCGTCAGCACCCAAAGATTAATAAGGGGATGACTTTTTTAGTAAGACAGCTTGCCCCGACGAGTAAGGGGTTGGCGATTCAGATTTATGTATTCAGCAGTGATAAGGTGTGGGCCAACTACGAGGAGATACAGGCCGATATTTTCGATCATGTGCTGGCTGCAATACCCCAGTTCGGGCTGCGAGTTTTCCAGGAACCCACAGGGGCGGATTTTCTCCGAGGTTTTGAAAAGTAAAAGAAAACTGTTCGAAATTGTATGGCTCGATTATCTGTCTGAGTAATAAGTCGGACAGATAATCGAGCCGAATAATAAAGAGTGTTTTGGTAGCTCTGATCATGGAGGATACAAAACCTTCGGAGAGACCAAAACCAAAGACATTCTCCTACTCATAATGAATTAGTTTCAGAACCCTGTTTTGTTTCTTAACCCTAATTAACATTTCATACCTGAATTTTCCTAGAAATATAACCTATCACTTTGTTGTATTTCTAAACCCTCTAAAAAGGAATGTGCTGGGAAATTAAGAGGGTTTCAGAGGCAATGGGTATATTTCTTCAAAAGATTCATTTCAAACCTAAGAAGATATCAGCATACGAAATTGATCTATTTTAAAAAGTAAAGTAATAGTTATTGCCAATTGAATACATACGGTATCAAATAACTGAAACACCTTCATTAATTCCCAGCTCGTTCATATAAATTTCACAGTTGAATTGAGAAGATGGCCAAGCAAAGCTAGATCTATTGAAATCATTGATATGGTAATTACTCTTTTCATTTTCTTAATCTTCTGAGGTCTTATCCCTTTAGCACGATTCCAGATTCATATTTACCGTTTACTCTAAGCTCCATTTCCAAATCTTGTCGGTACCTGTCCAGCTTGACGAACTCTTCGAAATTATCAAAATTTCCCGAATTGATAAATTTTCTGACAAGTGCTAATTGCATGACCTTATCTTCAGGTTGTAATCTATTCATTTTTTACCTACCTAAAAAATATTTCGTTTAAAATAACTTTCTTAAACAGGTGCTACTATTTGTTCAGTTATGTCAAATTGTATACCAAGAAGATTAATTTCCTCTTTGAAAAGGAGTAAGTTGTTAAAACTATGGTATTTGTGATTTTGATTTTTTCATTTGTACAGAAATGAAATGTTGTATCAGCTTATCAGAAGTGTCAGTTTTTGTTGACAAATGGGGTGCAGTACATAATTCCTCGTCGGTTCAGGTTGTCCAGATTAGGAGGGAAAGCTGATACACGTATCCTGATTTTACCACTTGACTCAAATGTTTTATTTCTTTAAGATCCCATCACATTTAGCGGAAACAGCATAACAACGAAAAGAGATTGATAAAGTATCTGTAAGTGCTTTCACAAGAGGCAGGTAATTTGGATCATCCAAAAAAGGATTACTCTATCTTCAAGCTCAAAACAGAGGATTGTTGTATTGGTTTTGAGAAAAATTGCTTTAATCCTTTTAAGACGTATTTCCTATTATACTAAAACCGATTTGTTTTCGGTTTTATTGGAAACCAAATCTTGGTTACATTTACACTCGCTCAATTCTATACCGTATTCTATCCGAAAACCATTATCAGATAAGTATAGACTACATTAAAACTTCAGTGTGTTGAACGTAATGGCAGAAACTGTAGACAAAGTTCAAGAAAGATTTCCATATTTAGAAGGTTCTCTTCGTAGACGATTCGTGTCTGGCTGTATAGTTTTAGTTGGTATTATCTTTGTGTGTTTGTCCTTATCAAATGCAGAATGTATAAAGCAACTTCCAATTGGCAACTGGACCATTAAGGATTTGATAACCAGCCCGACAATCGCAGGCATTGGAGTACTTTTTGTATATACTTTAGGTAATTTTATTGAATTGTTAGGTGAAATCTTCCTTATAAGGACTGCATCGGGCATTTTTTGGGCACTTAACTATCCAATGCGAAAAGTTAAGAAGTGTAAAGAAAAAAAGGATGATAAAACTAAAGAAGGAAAGGGCGAGAAACCTTTCATAATTAAATCAATTTTAGCAAGATCATTCGTTAGGGGTCTAATATGGATGATTCTCGTTCCGTTACTTTGTCTATATTATTTGGTAATGGGCCTTATAGGCTATACATATTATAAAATACACATATATTCTTATCTTTCCCGTGATGCTAAAAAGGTGTATGCAGAATTACCAGAAAGGGTAGCGACAGGTCTATGCAAACCAGCTGGAGAAAACACAGATGTGGTATGGAAATATATGGTAGAAGAATTTGAAAATGAAGCTGATCAAAAGTGGGCACGTAGAGCGATAGGAAGGGTCAAAGAGGTATTAGTCATAACAACAGCTTTAATCATCTTTTTCATATGTTTAGTGGTAGCATACACAATAAAGGGCACTCAATCACCGGCGATTCTGGAAGAAATTCACGAACAAACAAGAGTTAATTTTACATCCCAATATGAGCAGGCAGCCAGGTCGATCGAGGAGTACAAACAAGTAATCCAAGTGATCAAAGACATTGAAAACAGAGATACCGAAGTTGAGAAATTACAACCAGAGATCTTGATGGAACGTAAGCTTACGACAAACCAAATAAGAAATGAAACAGATAAATTGAAAAAGGAGTATGATAATATAACTAGCGAAAGAGAGGCAATTCATCGTAAGTTTGTTAGGACGAATGCTAAAGCGATAATTCATGTATTAGAAGTAAATGATAAAGAAAATGGGGCCATCGTGCCGTTACGGAACCTAATCAAAATACAATTCAGGGATGATCATAAAGACGATACCGGACAGGAACTTCACATGCTCTTAGAAATTTCCTCAAATCTTGTAACGAATGCAACTTATACCCTAAACATGTGGGCGGACGAAAATGTAACGCAAAGAGGAGTTTACAGGGAAGCGGCGGGATGGATAAAGGCGAACAATATCAAAAACAAGGTAGGGTCAATTCTCCATTTAATGGAAAAGGAACTGGAAAAGCGCAATCGGGAAACGGCGCTACAGGATAATGCGGTAGAATCAATCCTCAAACTCCAAGACTACGCAAACGAAATAGATACGATGATCATATCCAAGCACACCTTCCTCAATCTCTACATGACATTGGTAGTTTTCATATGCCCGATATCCTTTATGCTCATCTACATAGTATATTTTTTTACATTGCGTAATGCAATCACAAGTATATTAGAAATGTTAGCAATAACTCAGGATAAAAAACAAAAGGGAGAGACCAAAGATACTCCCCGAATCATCAAAAAATAGTTAACACAACCAAGTAAAATACCTATCCTTAACCATTTCATCCTCTGTTTAACGTATTTCTCGATGTGATTAATTCCTCACCTTGCTTATAAAGATGAACAGTAACTTGTGAAAATCTTTCATTTTTTATCCAATACCTTACAATAAATTTTGCACTTTAAACAACCCTAAATCGCATTTCACCTGCCAAAAAGCTCGTCTGACAGGGCGGTAATATCACTGTGAATCCTGTTGTGAATGTTTCCTTGAGCAATAAAGCCTATTATTTTGTTGTATTTGATTGCCACGTGTCGTTGTCCTATTCTTACCTTGTTCCTGATAGCAATTCCATATCATCCTGATTTGTGCTAAAATGAAAGTAAGGAGCAACTGTGTGAAAAAAAGGAATCTGTAAGAGTTTCGAGGCAGACAGGTAATGTTAACCGAAAAAAATGTCGAATGAGAAAGAGATCTGCTATTATATATGGATATATACTCATCTGATAATGGTGTTCGGATAAAATTCGGTATAGAATTGAGCGAGTATAACTGCAACCAAGATTTGGTTTCCAGTTATAACAGAAAACCAAATCGTTCTTTAGTATAACTGTCCACATCGTTAGTCTGGAGGTATTTAGCTATGCATTTTTACTTTGTTCAACACGGAGTCGCTGTAGCAAAGGAGATCGATCACAATTGCCCTTTGTCGTCGGGAGGAAGGAGAGATGTAGAGACCATTTCGACGTATCTCCGAAAGGCTGGGGTGACAGTTAGGAGAGTCTGTCACAGTGGCAAGACAAGGGCAAAGGAAACAGCTCTGATATTCGCAGAGAGGATTGGTGATGGCAACATATCTGAATTATCCGGTATGAATCCTAACGACAATGTTGTAGAGTTTGCAGAGACACTGGGAGAAGGAGACATAATGTATGTCGGCCATTTACCTCACATGAAAAAACTTGTTTCATACTTAATAACAGGAGATGAAGGATCAGACGTGGTTAAATTTGTAAATGGTGGTGTTGTATGTATAGAGAAAGATGATAACAGCTATCACATAGAGTGGTATTTGCAACCGTCCATGTGTGTCGTATAACCAGGATGCATAGGGACATGAGTGTCTCGTAACGAAATTCTTGTTCTTAGGTGATAGGTATAGTCTGAGAAGGAGCGAGAAACTGTAACAAGTTACCCGCATCTGCTCATTATCGGTGCTGGTCATTACCGTCTCACAATATCAACCTATGCAAGGTGCAGCATCGAATTCATGGTTATCGGTAAGACAAGAAATGAGAGAATAATATGTTTTTAGTTTTAAAGACCTGATTCATACCAATAGTGTAGAAATCGTGGAAAGGGGAAGATGTGCAGAGGGAGCAATACGTATGTACCGTCTGTGGTTTTAATATGGTGGGTTTTTCCGTGGACATATGCCCCTTCTGTGGCGCTTCAAGGGAGAAGTTCATAACATCAGAGGAGTGCTCGGTCCGTTACACAGTTACAAGCTTTCCCGTTAATGAAAAGGTTACAAGGCTCAATTCCGTTCCACCACTTGGACTGGAGCACTCTGCATATCGTATTGAGTCAAACAATAAGAGCTATTGGATAGACTGTCCATCATCGTTTGACAATAGACTCAAACCGATGGATGTCATTATCTTTACCCATCACCACTTTCTCGGCGCCTCGAACCAGTATAGGGAGCATTTTTCTTCCGAGGTACGTATCAACAAACTGGATTCTGTCCACAAGATATGCCAACCATTTACCTTTGATGGCACCTTTGACGAAAATTTTACGGTAGATGGTATTGAGGCATTTCACATAGATGGGCACACCCCGGGATTTACATTCTACATATTTGAGGAAACTCTCTTCATCTGCGATTATCTTTTCTTGAAGGGGGGAAAGATGCTGTACAACACTTTCGGTCCAGTAAAAGAGACGAGAGAAGGTGGTAGGAAGCTAAAGAGTGTTATCCGAAAGAGAAAGATTGAGTTTGTGTGTGGTTACAATTATGTGGAACATTATGCAAACTGGAAGGCAAAGTTTGACAAGCTATGTCCTTGACCCTCCATATGTGGTATACTTATCTGATAATGGTTTTCAGATAAAATCCGGTATAAAATTGAGCGACTAAAGTCCTCGGCGTCTTTTGTCCGGGGATAACTGCAAACAAGATTTGGTTCCCGCTAAAATCGAAAACCAAATCGGTTTTAGTATATATGTGGCTATGTTAAACTTTATTACCAGAGGTTGCAATTTACAGAAAGGTAATGCGGTTATGATTCCTGTTCTAAAATTAGCAAGATGTGAAGAAGTGCAAGTTGGACTTGATCCTTAAAGGAAACCAATACAATCAGAACTAGGTGAACATGTCGAATTTATTGAAACAAAATAGAGTACAAAAGTAATCAGCACCCTAAAAAGTTAACCTTGAGAACCCTATCCTACAGGGACAACTCCCAATTATTAATTTTTATAGGCAACTCTACTTAAAAACAGCGATGACGTCTTTTTTTAATATCATGATATGAAAACAAAATTTGATAAGTTCCTGAATAACAGAAAAACCTATCCAATGAATTTTTCTTTTTTTCCCTGTCGAGATACTCGTACTGAAACTCGATTTTGAATAGCCCTCTGTATAGTTGAGAGTACCAATTGATAGTTTTCTATTTCTTTACGTTGATGAATATGTGCTAAGGCAGAAAAATTGTTAAAATCACGAAGAAGACGTTTTATTTCTTTTGGAGCACGATAATCCCTATTGTGTCAGAATTGTAACGATTTCATCGTTATCAGTACGATTTTTGAATGGAAGGATTGCAACGGTTTTGATTACAAACTGGTTTGGTAGAGAGAGTCGTTATTTGCGGTTGTGAAAACTCTTGCACATAGTTAGAAGAGGATAACGCTACATAATAAAGAGAAGAGTGCTTTTTCTCAAGAGGATTTTCATGAGGATCTATATTTCGAAAAATAGATTAATGTTTTAATGCCCATCATTTAATCAGTTTTTAATGGATTTAATTCAGACAAGAATAGCTACTACTATTATTTTCAAGTGGTAACAGTATACATCTACCATTTTCAATTGCTTTCGCCCATAAATTTAAGTATATTTTTCTCTACACTCTTTTAACTTTTGATAGTCATTGCTTTAGGAGGTAACTAAATGTTTCAGAGGATTAGTTTGTTGGTGTGGGGATGTATCGTTGCTGCTATGTTGGTTGGTATCTCCAAAACACTCATTGCTGAACCGGAATGGTCGATAGAGGGCGAGTATTTTGAGGGGTGTACCTGTAATCCGGGCTGCCCATGTCTTTTTGGGAGTGAGCCGACACACAACAGGACGTGCAAGATTACGGGTGTTTTTCACATTAACAGGGGGCAATATGGTCAATACAATTTAGACGGCCAGACGGTCATCGGGATAACTGACTTGACGGCCACAGCGGATGAGAATTGGGTAGTCTTTTATATTAACAAGAGCGATACCTCAGACTCACGGAGAGAAGCACTGTTAGATATCTTTCAAAACCACGTCTTTGGTTTTGCCAAAGTTCCAGCGGAGAGGATTACGGTCAGAGAGATACCGATTGAGATAGAGTCATCGAAGTGGCGTAAGAGAGCGGTTGTGGCTGATAACTTAATATTGGATGTGGAGATACTCCGTGGCAGCGGAGACCCCGAAAAACCTACTCAGATTGTTAATAAGAATTTCCCCATCTGGTCAAAAGAGTTTGATACAACCCTGGATATGGGTAAAGCAGTAACCCATCGTTTTGAAGAGGGAGACCAAGGATGGGATTATGATGGGAGAAGTGGTTTTACCACTGGATTCCACTTTTCAAGTGATTAGGCTCACACAAGAACGGAAAGAATTTTGTGTTGTTGGTAATCGGAACCTATTCATCACCGTTGTACATCTATAAAACGAAAATTACAGACTTTGAGTAGATTTCACTGCTAAATTTCTTTGTTAGTACTATATTAGTAGAACCTGCTTATCTATCCTAAATATTTACCCAACAATGTTAGGGTATCGTTGTCATGGAGCTTCTCTTTCCCATATCCCATCACGGCTCCATTTTCGATCGCCAGATCCATCTGCTCCTTGTAATTGGTGACCATCATGAGCGGTGCGTTATTTGTTCCCTCTTTTTTTAACTCCTTAATAAGCTCCAATCCGCTCTGTCCGTCAAATGCACCTATTCTGTTAATTATGACCAGATCATACGTATTCTTGTCTAAGAAACCTTTTGCCTCTTCGATCAATTTCGCTCGTGTCACCCTTGCTGAGAAGTTGTTTTCAATTAGTGAGGTTATTTGAGGGTGGTCCTTGTCACAATGGCCAACTATTAAGACCTCTTTCATCGTCAAATTCCTTTCTGAGTACATTTGTTAAAAACTCCATTATAATAGATGTTTTGTTTTCATTAAAGCTTAATCTGTTGTTGGAGAATCCATGACTCCCTGATCTTACGTTACCTTATACTTTTTTCATAATCAGAAAAAACTTGATAAAAAATCTTTGACGTGTACATTAAGCGTGTATACGAAAGGTCGCTGTTTTGTGTGAGCGTTTTTGGTACATTTGAGACGAAAAATGGTGAGAAGTAATGTCAGAAATGGAGTTGCTGTTAGGGGAAATATTTTGTAGCTGCCCAATTCTTAGGGCTTATGATAAAGGAAAGGTAATTGGAATCAGACAACAGGAAACAGGGAAATGAGAGTGAAAGTGGTAAAGGTTCATCGGTGGACTTTATCAGGACAATGGTTGCCGAAGATAGAAGAACAAACAGATGGGGAGGGAAGGTAATAACGAGGTTTCCTCCGGAGCCGAATGGTTATCTGCATATTGGGCATGGGAAGGCAATCTGTCTCAACTTTGGCATTGCAGTAGAAAACAGGGGAGGTCGTTGTCATTTGCGGTATGATGATACCAATCCCGTTAAGGAGGAGGAGAGGTATGCTCATTCCATTCAGGAAGATATCCGCTGGTTGGGGTGGGATTGGGGTGAAAGTCTCTTCTACGCTTCCGACTATTTTGGGAAGATGTACGAATATGCGGTGATTTTAGTAAAAAAGGGTCTTGCGTATGTTTGTGATTTGACGTTTGAGCAATTCAGTGAGTATCGCGGTACATTGACGGCACCTGGCAAGGGGAGTCCTTATCGCAACCGCAGTGTTGAAGAGAACCTGGATCTTTTTAGGAGGATGAGGAGTGGTGAATTTGTAGACGGATCTCGGGTCCTGCGGGCAAAAATTGACATGAAATCTCCCAATCTCAATATGCGAGATCCGGTTATGTACCGTATTATTCATGCAGACCATTTTCGAACCGGCAGTGAATGGTGCGTATATCCTACATACGATTGGGCCCACGGTCTGGAGGACTCTCTCGAAGGGGTCACCCACTCAATCTGTACTTTAGAGTTTGAGAACCACCGACCACTATACGACTGGTATCTGGATCAGTTGGGAATTCATCACCCCCGGCAGATTGAATTCGCACGCCTGGAACTTACCTATACCGTTATGAGTAAGCGAAAACTTTTACAGTTGGTAGAGGAGGGACACGTAAAAGGGTGGGATGATCCTCGAATGCCCACTATCTGTGGCATGCGGAGACGCGGGTATAGCCCTGAGTCCATTCGGAAATTCTGTAGGCTAATTGGTGTGAACAAATTTAATAGTACGATTGATATTGCGTTACTGGAACACTGTTTACGTGAAGATCTCAACAAGAGGTCTCATCGTGTAATGGCAGTATTGAGACCATTAAAGGTTGTCATAGACAACTTTCCGGAGAGTGAAGTTGAGTGGATGGATGCGGTGAATAATCCGGGTGACCCAAGTGCCGGTACGAGGAAGGTGCCGTTTTCAAAGGTGTTGTATATAGAGCAAGATGATTTCATGGAAGAGCCTCCCCGGAAGTTTTTTCGTCTCTCCCCTGGGAGGGAGGTGAGATTGCGATATGCATATCTTGTTACCTGTACCGATGTCGTTAAAGATGCACAGGGAGAGGTTGTAGAGCTGCGCTGCACCTATGATCCGTCTACACGTGGTGGTAATGCCCCAGACGGGCGTAAGGTCAAATCGACACTACACTGGGTATCAGCCGTCCAGGCGTTAAATGCCGAAGTTCGGTTATACGAACACCTTTTTACCGAGGAACGACCGGAAGATGTTGCAGAGGGATACGATTTCACCTCAAGTCTACATCCGAATTCTCTGACCGTTCTCTCCGGCTGCATGGTAGAACCGACTTTGGGAAAGGCAAAACCACTTGATAGATACCAATTTGAAAGACTTGGCTATTTTTGTGTTGATCCAGATACAACAGATGCATTGCCCGTTTTTAATCGAACGGTCACTCTGCGTGATACCTGGGCAAAGGTGCAAAAGAGTCAGAAAAAATAGAAGAGTTTGTTTTTTTGTCTTAGATTAACCCTTCTTTTTTCTCAACTCACGCCAAGATCCTATATCTTTATCTCATTTCAGAGTTTGTCTGAAGATCTTCACCGTTGGGTTATAGTTCAATTATAATAAACGTTGTATCGTCACGAAAGTTCAGTATACCGTTTATGTAGCTAAGGAAGGAGGCCTTTATCTCGGGAAATTTTTTGAAGTAGCCAAGGATGAACTCTCTACATCCTTCATCGGGAATCGTAATGCTTTTATAATGGTTCCTTATCCTTCTCATGGTTGAATCTTTTCGAAATTTGTTAAAAATGGGATCAAGCATTGATAAAATACTTTTCTCTTTCAGGTGATTCTCAAGAAAAAAATCAAGATGGGTGACAAATGTCTCACTTACTTTATGTGGATGCTCAATGTATGAGAGTAGTTTGTCCGCCGTATCTTCTAGGTTTTCAATCAGCAGTGCTTCCCGAATCTCACTGTCGAGGGCGAGATCGGTCAATCCGTCAGTTGTCATCAGTATTCTTTTAACTTCCAGAAGAGATATATGCTCAAATTGAGAAATTTTTTCATGGTCGGAATCGTGATCTCCAAGCCATTTGGAGGGCATAAAACTGTTGGTGAGCGCAAGGATTTTCTTTTCTCTCTCATTGTGCGGTTCCCTACCATGATATGACGATTGAGGTTTGGCCATGTCCTTTGTGGCCTGTTCAAAATAGAGGTTCTTATAGAGGAGATATACGCGACTATCGCCTATATGAGCAAGGTGAAAGGTACCATTCCGTATGATGCCAACATCAACCGTCGACCCCGATCTTCCCTGTAATGCCCTAATCTCTCTGTCAGCCTCTATCAATGATTGTTTGAGAGCAGCAATTATTTGATCACTATTCAGGTGACTGTTAAGACTAACCTTTAAAGATTTGAGGATAGTGTTTATAGCTGTATTGCTGGCTTTCTTGCCATTCCAACCACTCATCCCATCGGCAATAATGAAAACCCCCTCTTCTTCATCTACAAGAAAAGAGTCCTGGTTTTCCGGTTTGTTTTTACCAACTATCGATGTGTGTATAGTTTTCAATGTATGGGTACAATTTGTTAAATTTGCTCTTTGACAGAATTTGTGGGTAAAAATCAAGCTGAGTCATTAAACCGACATAATCACCCACCTATTTTTTTAAAAAGCTCTTTCTCTTGTTGCCCTTCTAAATATTCTCGCTTTTTTGCAACCGGACGTTTAAATATCCTTCAACTATAGTAACCAATTTTTCATTTTTAACCACTACTTTTAGGAAGTACCTGTTCGTATGTTTTGTCACAATGATAAAGCGAAATGTACCATGGATTCTCTACAATTGTTGGAGACATTTTATAAGAACCTACTGATGATCATCGGTTATAATAGTACACTGAGATGATACTCTAAGAGCATACGGGCAAACAGGTGAAGCATCTTGCGGCTGTAGCCAGTAATGTCTATGGACCTTACACTGAAAGAGCTTTATTTTGTTGCTTTTTAGCAGGTTAGGCCAGGATTTAAAGAGCGGAGAGATGGCGTCACTGATCGAAGCAAATCCTACCTGTACATCACGTGAACCTTCAGCACCTTTCAATCTTTTAGCCCCTTCAAGAATACTTTGCATCATGTGACGACCTGGGTTCTTGGTTTCTGTTTCAACTCCTTTTGTGGCAGAATCGATAAGTATCTGTGCTAATTCGGGAACATGGTTTAGTTCTCTACCACAGATATTTTCGTATACCTCTTCATAAACTGATAAAATAGATTTCAAGTATGTGTAGGTTGATCTGCCGATCGTTATTTTCTCGGTGCTGTGAGTGTGATCATCTCCTTCATGAGCATGGATAACGGTATTCAACTCACAACAACAAAATAGCAAAAAGCATATTACTATTTTGTTGACAAGACTCCTTCTTTCCATAAAACTTCCTTTTTAAAAAGAAACGGTAAACGTTAGCACAGCTCGGTAATTTTCAAGGCCTTCGGAGCCCTGCTGGGAAGATTCATTGTTTAAGCTCTGCCAGACGGGAAACTTGATGAGGGTACCGACACTCATATGTTGACCAAGTGACATCCTGAAACCCGGAGATAGGTAGAGAATGGTACCCCCACTCTCGTGGTTAGTTTTATTGTTTTCAGCCCGGTCTTTTGTCAGATGTAATACATTTGCCTCTGTGATAATATCTACTCTTGAGAGAAATTGGTCCCGGTTTTCATAAACCTCGAATCCACCGGCCACATTAAAACGTATCTCATTACCAGCCTTTTTATCTTTATATTTGAGAAACGTTCTAATTGATGTGTCCGCAGTCAATGTAAAATGAGGAAATACCAACTGAGAAGCTGAGAAACCGAGAGAAAATGAAGGAGCTCCAAAACCGGGCTGAAACCCAACATCAAATCTATTACCTAAATCGTCGGTATTTGAAGTCGTCCCTATGGGTAGGGAACTACTGCCAGTAAACGACATTTTCAGGTCATCCGTAGTGTAAGGGGCACCTTCTGTGTCATCCGGGCCGTTACGATAGAGACCACGAATTCCGTCTCTTTCGCCAAGTTTAAAACCGTATTGGACCACAAATTCAAGATCACCAAATCCGCTGGACCTCCCCAATTTGTCTTGCTCCTTAATGACTATAGGCAACGTCATGTAAAGTGACAATGCATCGGTAAGGCCAAAACCTGCAAGCGTATTAAAAAAAGCAAAGGTATCAATATTTTCAGGTTCAGCACTATTTCTCTCTCTAAACGAAACATACTCTATCCTTTCATATAACAGAAATTTTCTCTTACCTAAAGTCATGGGAGATGCCGTCTCAACTGGGGATCCCGGACCAAATGCGGTAGATACCCCACCATGATGGGCATAGATGGGTAGACAGATAATGGAGAGAGAAAAAGAGAAGAGGGTTGTGGCTATGAGAATATAACGTATAATAAAACCGATTTGGTTTTCGGTTTTACGGGCAACCAAATCTTGGTTGCAGTTATCCCCGGACAAAAGACGCCGAGGACTATACTCGCTCAATTTTATACCGGATTTTAACCGAAAACTATTATCAGATGAGTATATGTGAATCAATACTACATCAACCTTCATATCAATTAAAGAGAAAGATAGTATTAATATTATATTCATGCTACTAGTAGCACGAAATTTTTCCTTTTACAAAGATTGGTTTTGGCTGACATGTTAAAAGGGTGGATGCTATTAATATTAAATACGTGCTACCGATAGTGCCGAATATACCGCTAGTTGAATAAAAAGTCAATAGAAAAAAGAGTGGTAATCGAAGAAGAGGGAGTGAAATTCGCACCGTCGCAGGCGGGGCGAATAAGGTGAAGATGAACGAGAGCTTTAATAAAAAATGAGAGAAGTTGTCAACAAACTAGAGAACCTACAACATTCGGTTGTTTTTTTTATTGAAAGTTCATTGTTCAGATAGTGGGCACAATCTTATTACCAATATATTACCTAGAATTTTCAGCATTAAGCTGTTGATTGCAATGTTTTGCAGGAATTCAATCTTTACAGGACTATTAAAATAAGCCCTGTAAAGATTGATGTTGTTTGCAGTCAAATATAATGTATAGCAAAGGTTATATCTTAGTCAATAGGAATATGTGTATGCCGATCAAAGATCTGAACTGCTTGGTAATGTGATCAACTCATCTATGTGCGTAACGGTGAACAAGGGCTCCTGACTTCATATTCCATTGCCCACATAGATACGCAGAGCGTCTGATCAATTCCTATTTGGTTGTGCCGTTGCCTTCGTAGAAGGGGGGAGAATGGGAAAAACGATTTGAGGCTGTTCCCCCGTTAAAGTTTTTAAAAATGCAACGATCTTTTCAGTCTCATCATCAGATAAGGAAATTCCGAGTTGATATTCGGCCATGACATTGACGGCCTCACTTAAATTCCATGTGCTCGCGTCGTGAAAATAGGGTGCCGTGAGTTCAATATTTCTCAGAAGGGGAACCTTGAATACATACTTGTCCTTCTCATCTTTTGTTACGTTATATCTTCCCAATGTGTGTGGGTCTTTATCATAGGGTTTTGCAAGACCAAATTTCTGATAAGAGTTTCCACCTACCCCTATACCATTATGACAGCTAATACATCCCTTCTCTTTAAAGAGCTCATACCCCTGTTTTTCTGACTCAGTAATAGAGCTGTCGTAACCGCTTAACCACTGATCAAAGCGAGATCCTGGAGTAGTTAGTGTCTCCTCAAATGCCGCAATTGCATCAGTCACTTTTAGAATATCTATCTTTCCATTTCCTAACAGCTCTTTCGCTCCATAGACCTCCTCAAACCACTGCACATATTGGGGTATCGATTGTAATATGCTGATCGCGAGCTCATGGTTTGAACCCATTTCAATGGGATTTGCTATCGGTCCTCCCGCCTGTTCTTGCAGGTCTTTTGCGCGACCGTCCCAAAACTGAGCAAGGTTGAATTTTGCGTTAAGGACGGTAGGAGAGTTTATAGGACCGAAAAACCATTTATGTCCAATAGATGTTGGCAGATTGTCGGCGCCACCTGTTGAAATATTATGACAGGAATTACAGGTGATCCAACCCGATTTTGATAATCGGGGCTCAAAAAACAGTTTTTTCCCTAATTCAACCTTCGCTCTGTCATAATCGAAACTGAGGGGAATTGGTTGGATAGGCTCCTCTGAATGTTTGGATGTTGATCCAGCTTGAACTCTTCCACCTCTACCGTAACCGACTTGACTCTCTTTTATATCTTTCTGCTCTTCCGATGCTTTTACCGTAGTATTTAGAGGATATGCGAAGATACTAACGCTAAGCGCCAAAATTGAGACAACGGCACCAACTTTAATTTTGTTCATCATGTACTCCTTACTGAAATGAATGGTTAGATTATGTACTTTTCAATTACTCCGTTAAAAAATCTGTTTTTCTCCATAAAAAAACCTAAACAATGATGATAGGTAATAAAGATATAATAGTCAAGAGTATATATTGTTTGACAGTAATAACGCTGTTTTTGGGAAATGGTCGTCAATCAAGTTGATTTGATGCGATGTGATAATCGGGGTCATGGTGAATATCGACCTCAACGATACTGTTAGCTCTCTTGATAAGGGTTTGGCACTCCTTGCTCAGATGTTTAATTGTCAGGAACTTCCCGAGCTCTTTGTATTTCTCACTAATGCTATTAATAGCCTCCAGAGCAGAGTGGTCATATACCCGGGCATTCTGAAATTCAATAATAACCTTTTTTGGGTCTTTAGCGGGAGTAAAGATATTTTTGAAACTTGTCACAGAACCGAAAAAAATAGGACCATCCAGGATGTATGTCTTGATACCATCCCCCTCTTTTATCTCTGCACTGATACGTTGTGATTTTTTCCAGGCAAAAACCAAGGCTGAAATGACTACCCCAATGGTAACGGCAATTGCCAGATCGTGGGTTACCGTAACGGCCGAGACAATAGCTATAATCATGAAGTCGCTTTTGGGAATCTTGTTCCAGAGGCGTAGGCTCGTCCACTCGAAAGTGCCGATCACAACAATAAACATGACCCCTATCAGTGATGCAACGGGTATCATCTCAATACATTTCCAAAGAGGCGGGAATATGATAAAGCAGAAGAGGAAGAGGGCAGCGGAGATTCCTGAAAGACGACCACGGCCACCGGAACTGATGTTGATCATCGACTGTCCTATCATTGCACAACCACCCATACTTCCAAAAAACCCCGATACCATATTGGCAATCCCCTGGCCGATACACTCTCGGTTGCTCTTTCCGCGGCTCTCAGTTAACTCATCAATCAGTGTTAGCGTCATGAGGGATTCAATGAGTCCAATTGCGGCAAGCGTAATCGCAAGGCCAAAAATAATCTCAAAGTCTTTCCATGAAAGAGTGATTTTCGGGACCATGAAACGGCCCGCTTTGCGAGTCTCTTTCTCTTCATAGATTTGGTCGTGGGCATCCGCAACTATCGTACCTATCGAATCGACATCGGATAGTCTTAGCTCCTCTTTAATTTTTTGGAACTCCCTTGTTTTAAAGTTCTTTTCGACTGTCAACGTTTTCTGTGTGTTAACAAAATCCTTTACGGTAACTGTCTCAATAGACAAGAGCTGTACCACAGAAGTTGTTAAGAGGATAGCCACGAGTGTTGCAGGAATTGCCTTGGTAAGTTTTGGTAAAAAGTAGATAATTGTCATAGTCACTATCAGGATACTTATCGTAGTATAGAGGCTGTTGCCGCTAATCCACTGGGAAGTTACCTCAAAAGTCTGAGTAATATTATTGTATACCACCTGATGTGCACCTTTGAGTTGGCCGAACTGTGACCTGAAGATCACGATTGCAAGCCCATTCACAAATCCTAACATAACCGGATGAGGCAAGAGACGAACAAACTTTCCCAGTTTAAAGAAACCGCAGAGTATCTGAATGACACCGCAGAGTATTACAGCAGCGAATAGATATTCGAGTCCGTAGAGAATAACAAAGCTTGTCATTACCACTGCCATTGCACCGGTTGCCCCTGAGATCATCCCCGGTCTCCCCCCAATAGAAGAGGTAATGATGCCAACAAAGAAAGCGGCCCAAAGGCCTATCGCTGGATCAACACCTGCCACAAAAGCGAAGGCTACAGCCTCAGGAACTAATGCAAATGCAACTGTTAGCCCTGAGAGCAGATCATTCTTTACATTATGCCTTTGTCGTAATATTAAATCAAACATTGGCGTTGTCCTCTATTCTCATGAATTGTCTATATGTTCTTGATTAGGGAGAAATTAAATTTTTACGAGACTACTACTCTTTTCTTTTGTCAAGTATTACAAATTTTTTAGCTTATTCCTTATAAGCGTGGTCAATGGAAACCAATTGTTGTTGACGGTGGTTCCAAGAATTAAACGTAAGTCGTTCACCAAAACTGTACTGGCCGATCGGGGACTATGCTGTAATGATTTTGAAGGAAAAGGGTTCTGTGATGTGTATGTCAAGGTATCAAATTTGGCAGGTAAATACCACACATTTTTATTTTTATATCTTCTACTTCCCACATAACCTCTCGGAGTTGTTAACGGTTACAAAGGGCATAAAAGGCATAAGGATTGAGGTGGAAGTGAAGTATTTGGCTGAAGATGATTGCCCGTAATGCAACGTTATAACTCTACAGATTGGACCTTAAGGGTTTCAGTAAACTGTAGGGCGATACACCATCTCGTCTTTCTCCCCTGCTTTGTTACCTTAAGTTTGTTTACTCGAATTACCAAGCCATTCCCGGCAAGCGTAACCGTTTTTTCAGGTAAACGAGGTGTAGGGATTTTTGCAACGATTTCCATTTTTATTATATTTCCGAGGGAAAATGGATCCAGCTTGTCTGCATTCACCTCAAAAGAGACACCGCCGGCACAGATATTTGTTGACATTAGTTCGATCTGCGGATCAACGAAAAGCGTCATCGGTAATGAGAGTTCTAGCCTTGTATCTGTTCGTCTTTCGACCTTTTTTGGTATCTTGGTTAAGGTTGTACCCATAAGTCCCTCCTGTACAAAACTATCCAAAATATAGTATTATTTCTCATTAGATATACTATATAAGCCTATTTGTCAAGAAAAATTCAAAAAATATATTCTTTGGGATGGGAATGAGAGATTTCGTACAATTGAGAAGTATTCAGCTTTTTTTGGGCCATGAGGGTGAGTGAGATAGTGGTTGTTGAAAAGATCAAGGGGAAGAGACGGTGTCATTACAATAATGATCGCATAGTGGATACATGTGGTGGTATTTGAATTAAGAGCGGGGAGGATGAAACGGATGGAAGTGATTTGAGCTACCGTCCCTTATTGCAAAGTGGACGGTAGCCGTTTGTTTCAAGAAACAGAAAATCTGCAAATCTCATCTTACTCGTCAATAATAATACACTCAACCGGACACTCTTCCGCAGCTTGTCTACAGGTCTCTTCAAATTCGCCAGCTACATCGCCATCTTTTGCAACAGCGACATCGCCATCCATCTCAAAGATCTCAGGGCATGTCTGCGTGCAGAGTTCACAGCCCGTACATTCATCAACGTTAACGCTTGCTTTCATAGCACTCCTCCATATAAACAAATAGTTACAAAATCAATTAAAATAAGAAAATCGAATAAAAAATTTGATAATGTGAAACCGAGATAAGAATATTAAATATAAAAGTTTGGGGTTAATTGTCAAGCTTTTTATATACAAATTTTTGTGGTGAAACAAAAATAGAATACGCCTCTGTTTGATGGTATTAAGTGAGATTGGGATAATGTAAAATTGATGATGCTAGAGTATGGATAAATGACTCGTATTAAAGGGCAGCAAGAGAAAATAAGAATTGGAAAAGTTTCTGGAATCGAAGTGGGAGAGAGATTTAGATACTGAACGATTTGATTATACCCATCACAAATTGGTTTTTGTTTTCAGAACCCGATTTCACATGAACTTTAGACCTTTCTCAATCACAATATCCTCGGCTTAGCATCAATAAGCCTCTGGTTTTGTTCAATTGAAAAATCAAATTTTCAAGCAAACTCCTGCCCAGAAATTCAGAAAACCATTTTGCAATGGGTATAAAATTGAAATGAACCTTACTGTTTACCTCCTTGATACCTAAACATAACTCTGTTTAAGCCATGATCGAATTAAATAGAAATTGACATATATGGATACCCACATATAATAAATAACTATGGTAACCCCTGATATCTATTTTAAATGCCTCTCTGATGAAACACGTTTAAGGTGTATGGTATTACTCAATCGAGAGGGGGAGCTGTGTGTTTGTGAATTGACGTATGCGCTTAAATTATCACAACCCAAGATTTCAAGACATCTTGCCCAATTGAGGCAATATGGCCTATTACTTGATCGAAGAGAGGGGCAATGGGTGTACTACAGGGTGAACCCTGATTTGCCTTCCTGGTCATTAGATATTTTAGCTGTTGTGACAGGGGAGCTGAATAAAATCAAACTTTATCAGGATGACCGATTACGGTTGGAATCAATGAAAGACCGGCCCAGTGTAACAACTTACTGTAGTTAATTTTTTTACCTGCTAATATGTGAATATATGTATACGCATATGTAACATGAGAGACAATGAAAACCATCTTAAACATTTTAATTCTCTGTACCGGGAATTCTTGTCGCAGTATCCTTGGAGAGGCTCTTACGAATCATCTGGGGAGAGGGCGTGTGAGGGCTTTTTCTGCAGGAAGCCACCCAATAGGAGAGGTGAACCGTAATGCCTTGGCAACACTCAGAAGGCACAACATTGCAACGGAAGATCTTTATAGTAAATCCTGGGACACGTTTTTAGATCAGGAGATTGATATTGTTATAACTGTTTGTGATCGTGCTGCAGCAGAAACCTGCCCCCTCTTTTTACGTAAAGTACTCAGGGTACATTGGGGATTGCCCGATCCCGCATGTGTGGTTGGGTCGGATGAAGAGATCAGGGAAGCTTTTGAAAATAGCTATGCTGTGCTAGAGCGACGGATTAAGAAAATGCTTGAGCTGCCTTTAAATGAATTATCTGGTCATGGACTGATCGATGAGCTCAATAAAATTGGAGAGACGGATAATTAGTATCTATTCAGCATCCGGAATTCAGGAGACAGAATTCAGAATATTTTTCTATTACGAAACAACTTAGATCAAACTGTAAGTTTGCATTAGCAGTTAAGTAAAATATTCAGTCAACCTGCAACTACGTTAAGAGTGTCTCTAGTATATAAGAATTTTGAACTTTATATTGGTATGCAGCATGACAAAAATAATTAAAGTTTTTCATTCTGACTTCTGGCTTCTGACTCCTTAGTTCTATTTTGAAATTCGCTGAATAATTACGATAATTAATTTATAAGGGATCAAAATGGTTGAACAGAGACATGGGATAAAATTTTTTGAGCGTTATCTCTCTATCTGGGTAGGATTGTGTATCGTAGTCGGTATCTTATTGGGTAAAATTGTACCCGATTTTGCAAAGGCACTCGATGGACTCAGTATTGATGTCAATGGAGCTCCGGTTGTCTCTCTTCCCATTGCTATCTGTCTCTTTTTCATGATGTACCCGATCATGGTTAAAATAGATTTTACCGAGGTGGTAAAGGCGGGGAGAGGCATGAAACCCGTGGGATTAACGCTGTTTGTCAATTGGGCAGTGAAACCGTTTACCATGTATGCGATAGCTTACGCGTTTCTCGGTCTCATGTTTCGTCAATTTATTGGACCGGATGCGTTAGATTATATAAAGATGCCATTCGGGATAGATCTGCCGGTAGGTGGGACATATGGATCGGGAATGGTTGTCATGCACGAAGGTATAAAGATGGTGGCCGTACCGTTATGGCGGAGTTATCTGGCAGGTTGTATCTTATTGGGCGTTGCTCCTTGTACAGCAATGGTATTGGTTTGGGGATACTTAGCGAAAGGCAATGACGGTCACACTCTCGTAATGGTAGCTATCAATTCACTCGTAATGCTGCTTCTCTTTGGTGTAATCGGAGGGTTTTTACTGGGTGTGGGCAAATTACCAGTTCCCTGGGAGGCACTGTTACTCTCTATTGGTACTTACGTTGCCCTACCTCTGCTGGCAGGGTTTGTGTCCAGAAAATGGATTATTGCTACTAAGGGGCAAGAGTGGTTTGAACTGAAATTTTTGCATCTCCTTACACCGATTACAATTACGGCACTACTATTAACGTTGATCTTGCTCTTTTCATTTAAAGGGGCCGTTATTGTGGCAAAGCCATTAACTATTTTATGGATTGCTATACCGCTTTTTATCCAGACCGTTTTTATTTTTGCCATTACCTATTTTGCAGCAAAGATTATGCGGCTCTCTTATGAAAATGCAGCGCCCAGTGCTATGATCGGAGCATCGAATCACTTTGAAGTAGCTATCGCAACAGCAGTGATGCTGTTTGGCATATCTTCCGGTGCTGCTCTAGCGACGGTCGTTGGCGTGCTCATTGAGGTACCCTTGATGTTAGCGTTAGTAGGGTTTTGTAAAAGAACCAAGCATTGGTTTTAAACGTTTACTAAGATTTTCTTGAAACGGAATTTTCCTCCTGCTAACATAAAAATTGTTTTCTCTGCTTGCCTATCTCTTATTATGAAAAAGATGATAGTACTCATCTGATGTATTTATTCGCATTCAGAATTCAGGAGACAGAATTCTGAATATTTTTCTACTACGAAACAACTAGATCAAACTGTAAGTTCGCATTGGCAGCTTTGTAAATTATTCCATCAACAAACAACTACGTTAAGAATGTTTCTAGTATATAATAATTTAAACCTTATTTGGTACGCAGCATGACAAAAGTATTTAAAGTTTTTCGTTCTGACTTCTGACTCCTGAATTCTGTTTTGAAATTCGCTGAATAATTACTATCCGATAATGGTTTTCGGGTAAAATCCAGTATAAAATTGAGCGAGTGTAACTGCAACCAAGATTTGGTTTTTTGGTAACACCGAAAACCAAATCGGTTTTAGTATAAAAATCATAATGTTGAATTTTTGAGGTTTGTCTTAATGCCATATCGAATTATTCTTATATCAATGTTTCTCTTCATCATTGTACCTTTCCACGTTTTTGGTGACGGATTGAGATTGGTAGGCCTTGAAGAGGAGATTGATGTCAAGACCCTTGAATTGAACGAAAATTTTGTCAAGGTATGCATTTGTGACAGAGATATTGTGTCAGCAATGGTAGGTAAGGAGCAGAAAGACAGTCACTATCCCGATGCCGTTATCATTGACGTTCAGGGTAAGAGACGTAAGGTTGTTTGCAAGATTGTTGAGGTGAGTAAGAGAGCTGGAGGAGTTACGGTAATGGTTCCACGGAAGGACGTCTCCTCAATACAGATTACCTTTAATCGTGAACACGATGTTCGTGATAGTCAGGTATCCACGATTGAAACTGGCGAGGAGTACCACCAAAATCTACCAATCGATCCCGATTCATTGCGAGAAAAGATAAAGGAGGATGTACTGTCCGAGTTTGAGAAACAAAAGGAGAGAGAGAATGTGGCGATTGAAGAGATGAAGAGAGAATTAAGGTTTGAATTTGAAGAAAAGGAGCAAGAGAAGGAAAAGCGCATGGTGGCAAGTAGCTTTGGTGATGTAAAAGGTCGTATGCTTTTTAAAGGCAAACCATTACAAGGATGTCAGGTTAAGATAATTATGCTGGAAAAGTGGGGTTTTATGGGAGTAAAGGAGGGTGAACGATACGAAACAATTACCGATGAAGAAGGTAGATACCATTTTGGAAGAATACCTCCGGGAGGATATAAATTGTACTGGAAACCACCAGCCGAAACATCCTGGATCAGGAAGATGAAGATGGAACCCGATCTTTATGTTGAGGTAGGTGAGACTGCTTATGCCCCTGATAGGGAGACAGATGTTCGAACTGCAAATTAGTGGTTGAACGAAAATTACCCATCTACGGCGTTGCTCTAAAAATCCAGTAATCCTCACGTACTTGAGTACGCTCCGGTTCCAGAATTTTTCCGCGCCTTGTACCTGGGCACTTTTCGTTCAACCACTGTTTTATCTTATCCTCACTCAAATCAAAATCCCCCTTTGAAGGGGGAATTAGGGGGATGTTATTACTCACTATCTTTATTCTGCAAATCTTCTCAGATTAGAACCGGGTAGTTATATCCTTATTTTTTAATTGCCCAAATATTATTTATTATAGTGTACTGTTTAATATTATATATAAAAATCCTCTTGTTTACTGTCCGATAAGGCACGCTTATGTTGTATTTCTTTATAACTACAGGTTTATGTGAATGTCATTGCCAACTACCCAAGAAAAGCAGTGGTCAAGATTAACGATTGTGAAAAAGTCGATAAGTTTTTTGGATTTACAGAAATTATTCAAAAATTTGTCATATGCTGATAGCCAAAGGACTCATCGGTGGGCTGTTTCAACTCGCCTTGTTCGGTGTTTTTCTCCTGGTGCCTGCAGGTTTGGTTCCTGGAGGCACGTGCTACTGGCCGCGTGCTCTTCTGTTTCTTTGGGTGTACGGTCTCATCCTGGAGGCCACCATAGGTGTGCTTGCGGTAGTGGCGCCGGCCAGCCTCGAGGCCCGGTTAAAAGCGCCGTTCTCCAAGAAGCAGCCGGTGGCGGACCGGATCGTCACGGCATTCCTGATGCTATCGTTCCTCACTTGGTTCGCGTCTATTCCAATTGAAGTCTTTTACTTGAAACTGTTGCCAACGCCGCAATTTGCAGTCTCAGTGTGCGGGGGGTTACTGTCCCTCATTGGCTTCGCAATCGTCTGCGCCACCATCTACCAGAATCCGTTTGCCATACCGATAGTCGAAGATCAGACCGAATGTGGCCAGGTGTTGATTGACACTGGGCTGTACGCATATGTGCGCCACCCCATGTACCTCGGGGTTCTGCCCTTCTTGGCGGGCATTGCGCTGTGGCTGGAGAGTTACACGAACCTGATCGCGACGTTTGTCATACTCGTTATCCTGATCGTCCGGATCGTTGTGGAAGAGAAGATCTTGCGCAAGACACTACCGGGCTACACTGAGTACATGGAGAATGTGCGTTATCGGCTTGTGCCATTCATCTGGTAGCGCTATGCTCATTTGCTGATTCAGGTTTACTGATAAGCTATCCCGATTCTAACGTGCTTCGGGCAAGGAGTACAACTCAATGCCTAAGACGCTCCAGCGGACGGTTAACTCTGCTGCTGATTTATAAAGGGATGAAATGAAAAATTCAAATTCTGTTGATGCTGACCAGGCTATATATAGTAAAAAAGTACTGTCAATTTATGATTTCTGGGTGTTAGGTTTTTCGAATTCATTTATATGGAAATGTCCGACAAGGCTATTGAGAAAAGAGTTTGTTAAGAATGTTACAACCAATCACCTGGATGTTGGTGTAGGGACTGGCTATTACCTAGACAGATGTTTAAGTAACATTGAACGACGTGTTGCATTACTCGATTTAAACTCAAATAGCCTAAAGTTAACAGCATCAAGAGTTCGTCGATTTAATCCTGAAATTTACCTTGCGAACGTGCTGGATAAGTTAGATTTAAGATGTGACAAATTTGATTCAATTAGCGTTAATTACTTATTACATTGTCTTCCTGGAACCGTAAAAGAGAAGTCAGTAGTATTTGCCAATTTACGTCCTTATCTAAATGAGAATGGTGTTGTGTTTGGTAGTACTATATTAGGCACAGGCTCGGAGAAGGGCTATTTGGCCAGTATGCTGATGTCTCTCTATAACCAAGGAGGAATATTCGACAACAATCTTGATAGCTTAAGTGAACTGTCATCATCGCTTCATGAGCACTTCAAAGAAGTTGATATTCAAGTTATAGGTTGTGTAGCTATATTCAATGCAATAATATAATAAAGCATAACAGCGAACAAACCGCTGAATGCTGCGTTAAACACTTTCACCAATAAATTTCAATCGTACAAACAGTTCTGAAACACTATAGACTATTCTGTTTCAAATTACCCGATGTTACAGAATAAATTATTCTGTAACACATCAAAATCCAAGCAAACATATCTTTTTATTTTCACCATTACGATCATGCATTTAATTATAGCGTACCATTACTAACTTTTGTTATGGCCATATAACATTTTTTGTTATTAGTCAATAACAAAATGTAATCCTAGAATTCACTCATTACACGTAATATTAAATTTTACATAATCTTAGAAGTCTTCCACATTCAAATAGAAAATGGTATTGGTTTTGCTCAAACAATTCTCAGTTTGCTTTTGGGCAGTTATATATTTTGTAAACATTAAAGGAGGAGGAAGCTTTATGGGAAATGGAATAAATATTCACTTGTGTATTTTGGCATCAATCATCATCGTCGCAGCAGTTGGTTGCGGTAGTATAGCTTCAAGGGTGGATCAGCCCTTAGCAGACCAGCGTAATCTGATCGATGATGTCCGTTTTACTCAAGATGACATCAATCAGAATAAAGTACCATTCGAAGATTTATTTTATGCTGGTAAACATATTTTCTCAAATCGTTTTACAAGTGAAGATCATTATGGTGAAGGACCCACTGGTCCAAGACGCAGTAAATATAAAATGGCTGACCGGGAGAACTATCCGTTCCTTCGTTTTATTGGGCTCGATTCACAATCCTGCCTTGAATGTCATTTAGCTATTGGGTTTGCACCTCAGAAAAATTATTCTCACGATAAACCCAAAATTCGTTTTGCTAAACAACTTGGCTTTACTGCTGGGGGAGCAGGGTTTGCTTCTAACGCATTTGGATTGGAGAATTTCGCATGCGAACCTGGTAGCGAGGGGTGTGATCCCAACAATCCGACAAGGGGTGTTATCCGGAACCCTCCGCACGCATTTGGGGCTGGGTATACACAAACTCTTGCAGAAGAAATGACTTGGGATTTGCAGGAACGATTAGCAGAGGCAAAGGCAGAACCAGAGAAACCGGTTCCACTAAAAACGAAAGGCGTTTCATTTGGAGAAATCGTTGCCGATAAAGACGGAAATATTGACTTTAGTAAAGTTGTTGGCATTAGTCACGACCTAGTCGTTCGTCCTTTTCAATGGAGAGGAATTGCTAGCAATCTACGAAACTTCATCAGGGACGCCATGAATTTCCATTTTAGCGTGCAACCCAAGGAATTTCTTGAAACGCATCCAGAACTTAATGATATGGATGGAGACTCCGAAGACGCAACGAATGAAATTCTTGAAGGTGATATCAGTGCAGTAGCTACGTTCCTTGCTTTTTTAAGGCCCCCAATAGAGTCTTCAAAAGGTCTTGGTGATCAGAGGTTTGAGCAAGGTAGAGATGTTTTTATGAAGGCTGATTGTACCTCTTGCCATATCCCAAACCTTACAATCGACAGTCCCTTTGCGGCAATTCGAGATCCGAGAACAGATAAGGCTATGAAAGACAAAGTAGAGAAACAGTTTCCTTACTCGGTTGTCATAAAGGAAGTAAAGAAGATAGAAAAAAAGGAGAAAAGGTTTGGGATCACGGTACCTTATAGTGTTTCACCATCATTGGAGAAATATTTCATAAAAAAGAAAATGAAATTGTTGAAATCTATTGATAAGAAGACTCCTGCGGAGATGGTCGCGAAAGAGATCGTGTTAAACTTAAAAGGTTTTTACCGTAGTCTTAATCGAAACGATGGTCCACCGGAAACCCTGCCGCGTCTTCCTCACAAAAATGGAAAAATCGATGTGCCACTCTACAGCGATTTAAAACGACACAAGATGGGAGATAATCTTGCAGAGCCATTTCCACAGAAAACAGATGGAAATCAAGATATACCCGGCGATGAGTTTTTGACTCGTCCACTGTGGGGAGTAGCCGATACGGGACCATGGATGCACGATGGTCGAGCGCTAACTCTGACGGAAGCCATTCTCATGCATAAAGGAATTGGCAGCGAGGCTAATAGCTCTATTGCAAAATTTGAAAGTCTTTCTGCTAATGAAAAATTGGCGTTGAGAACGTTTCTGAGTTGTTTAAGATTGCCAACCGTTCATTAAAGAATAGGAAACGTATACACCCTTTTCAGGCAAACAGAAAAGGAACAAAGGGGCCTTGGGAGCGCAGTGGGTTTTCCCCCTGCGCTCCACGATTAAGACTTTTATCATATTAATATTTATAGCTTTATGATCCAAAGTGGTTTAGCTTCACTGAAACGTTAAACACTTTCACCAATAATTTGCAACCGTACAAACTGTTTTGAAACACTATTGACTATTCTGTTTCAAATTACCCGATGTTACAGAATAAATTATTCTGTAACACATCAAAATCCAAGCAAACATATCTTTTATTTTCTCAATCACGACAATTATGTAACGATATCATATTATGATTTTATATAATACCCTGATTGTTACCGTCTGATAAGGGCATGCTATGTTGTATTCTTGCTTGCCTTTTAAGCTTAAGAATTAACAAAATTTGTGTTTATGATAGTAAATAATTTTGATATAATAATGAATAATACTTTCTGGTTATTAAATGTAGTTACCCACATTTTATACTTTAAGGAGTATTAGTAATGAGAAAAACGGTTATTATCGTTCCTCATTCATTCTCACCTATATCTGCGTTTCATAGAATCAGCAGATCACATATCCCGACATTACGTTTCAAGTCACACGAATCGCTACAAATAAATAAATCTAATTTTCTAACTTTCGATAATGTTTTTATGTAATTTTTATGAATAACGATAAAGTTCCAATAGTCTTATAATAGATTCCTTTTGATAATGGCAACTCCATAAGTATGTGGGAGGCGCAAAGTAATAGGGTCTTAAGGCATATACAGGGAAGTTATGCTGTGAAGAGTGTTATGCTTAAAAGATAGCCTTACTGCCGAAGGTATTTTTATGTGAATTCTCATCGAATTCATTAATATCTTTAGTAGTAAGGCTTTTTTATTATATCAATGATGTAACGTTGTAAATCATGACAAAGGAAAGGAGGTTTGTATAAAAATATTGGGCTGAAAAGGATGTAAGCTACTGTGTTTTTTAATGCTTGGTATGGGACAATTTTATTGTTGTTCATACAAGAAAAAAGGAGAGATAATATGATATCAAGAAATCGAACATATATTTTCTTTCTCAAATTGTTGGGGGTTACAGCAATTACAGTAATGTTATGCTTGATACCACGTGACGCTGAAGCAAGCCACACAGCTGGATTTCAGTACACGGTGACGCAAGACGGTATCGAAAAGGAAGTTGTTCCCATAGTAAATATGGAGAACGTTGAAGATTTCTATAATTATAGCTCGAGTTCTGCAAACACGGGTCTGGAACTGTCGAACACCAGTATCCTCTTTCTCTTTGAAGATGAGAATGGTAACGTCAGCCTCGTGATGATACATGATGCTCCGAATGATGGAAGCGGAGGCAAAGCAGTCTTCAATTTTGAAGGTGTTCCAACGGGTACAGATTTTGTGGTAAGGGACGATCCCTTAGGAGAAGAAGCCATTCTTCCCACCAGTACCTGGCAGTGGAACGACGACAACACCGATGGGGGTGCCCTGAGTGGCTCCCTTAATGAAGCGTTCACGATCACCATCACACCCGAATTCCCAGATAGTGGTGGACTTACACCAGGTAAGATAGATAACTGGCAGTTTCTGACAGGTGACACGAGCAGCGATCCCGTTAATCTTGATCTTACTATGCCTGTAACGATAAAGGCCCGCAGGCTGACTACCCTACCCCTCATTTCAACGACTCAAACGATGTCAAACCTTACCGGGGAGTGCCTGATTGGGGGTGAACTGACCCCTATACACATTACTGTAGAGGGAGTGCGACAATCTACTGGTGAGATAAGGGTTCTTGAGGATTTCGAGGGAAATTTCGAGGGAAATTTCGAGGCCACATTAGATCCCAATGCTGTACTGACGTTTATTATTAAAAACGAATCCGAAGAAGAAGTTGATAGGGTTAATGTGCCAATTGAGGGAACTATCTCCGGGTCGTTTAACACTGCAGACAATTCGTTTCCAACCCCAGAAGCTGTTATCTCTGGCCCATCGTTCGCATTTGATATTGACGGTGATGGTGTGGATGACGTCGAAACAGGTCCCTGGACGCTCGAGCCCAAAGAAGGAGGGACTGGCACCATTAACCAGATCACCTTTAGTGATGATCCACCCTTTCCCGAACTAGGCTCAAACATCCTTATTGATGTAACCGTAGATGAGGTCTTGACGTTCCAAGATTTGAGTTGCGTCTTAGAAGGGGTAGGGGAACCAACCACTGATAACACATTAGGATTAGTCCTACCCCTCATTACAACAACTGAAACGATGTCAAACTTTACCGGGGTGTGTGAGATTGAGGGCGAACTGACTCCTCTACATATTACTTTAGAGGGAATACATCGAGTTACTGGTGAGATAATTTATTTTGAGGATGCCGATGGAAATTTCGAGGCTACCTGGGAGGCTACCTTTGATCCCAATAATATTGTAACATTTATCATAAAAGACGAAACCGGTGGAGAAATCGATAGGGTTGTCGTGCCTATAGAAGGGACTACCTCCGGTTCGTTTAACACCGCAGATAATTCGTTTCCAGTTCCTGAAGATTTTCGCTCTGGCCCATCGTTCGCATTTGACATCGATGGTGATGGGGAGGATGACATCGAAACAGGCCCCTGGACACTCGAGCCCAAAGAAGGAGGGAGCAGTATGATTAATCAGATTATCTTTAGCATTGATCCACCATTTCCCGAACCAGGCTCCAGTATCCTTATTGATGTTACTGTAGATGTGGTCTTGACGTTCCAAGATTTTGAATGCACCTTAGATGGGGTAGAAGCACCCATCATTAATAACTCATTAGGCTTAGTTAACATTCCTGTTGACATTAAACCTCAGTCTTGTCCTAATCCACTGAACGTCAAATCAAAGGGTGTTTTACCTGTTGCCATTCTGGGCACTGACAGCTTCTTCGTGGATCAGGTGGACCTATCATCTGTGCGTCTGGAGGGAGTGGCTCCGTTACGTTCATCCTTTGAGGATGTTTCGACACCTTTTGAGCCAATGATTGGAAAAGAGGATTGCTCTTTAGATTGCACTGACGATGGTGGTGATGGCATACTTGACCTCACACTGAAGTTTGGCACCCAGGAAATAGTTGCTGCATTAGTCGAAGTAACAGATGGGGAATGTCGCGTATTAACTCTTACTGCCAAACAGTTTGATGGAATTCCCATCAGAGGAGAAGATGTAATAATCATTAAAAAGAAGGGGAAATAGACACGAATTAACTTAACCAGCAATACGAGGCAGAGCCAGTAATGGCTCTGCCTTTTCTCTATTGTTATTTACCTTGACAGGGATTATCACGGATACAAATTAACTCAAGGATAGGCGTATTAAAAGATTTTTCCATCTCGATTCGCGTGCTCTAGTACCCATCAGGGTCACTTTGAAGAGTAAGGAGAGCGTGGGATTTGGGTAAAGGGTTCCAATGAATCCCCTAAAAACAGCCTCAATTCAGACTGGCTTTTCCGCCATACTACGTAGTTTTTTTAATTTGACAAATAGAAATATTACCTTTTTTTCTGTATTTTATGGGAATATATCTAGGTTACAATTTGTCTAGATAGGTATGGTAGGCGTGAAAGAAGATGGTTACTCACTTGTTATATGAATGATAAGATTTGGATGTAATATGGGTAAGAAAGGCGAACAACTGAAGCAAGAAACACGAGACTTTCTTGAAGAAGTGATGGAGCGGTTGAGTCCCATTGGAGAGGTGACTAACCGTTCTATGTTTGGTGGATTCGGCATTTTTCAGTCAGGAGCTATGTTTGCTTTGATTTCCAAAACTACCCTGTATTTCAAAGTTGATGCCACCACATTACCAAATTATAAGAAGGCTAAGTCAACACAGCATAAACCGATGCCTTATTATAGCGTTCCACCGAATGTCTACAAAGACACCCGCAAGCTTTCCAAGTGGGCAAGAGAAGCGATAACTATAGCCCATGAATCAAAGAGAAAGTGAATTGTAAGGAGCTGATAATAATGGCCGTTACGCAATATCACCCAAATATCCGTTTGAATCACAGCATGTCGAAGTCCTTGGCTCCCGTATGCACTATATCAAGGAAGGCGAAGGTGGCCCTGTCATCTTATTACATGGGAATCCTAGAATGCATCATTTTTTCATAACAAGGTGGTGAGACACTGAATGTTCAATATCTTACCTACTATACTAAAACCGAAAATATAATTTTAAGATAACATCGAGGTTTACATATCAGATCGATTTGGTGTAATAAAACTATTAAAAAAATAGTTGACATTCCACAAAGAATAGCTATTATTTGCATTGATTAAGACTCATTCGCAATTAAGAGCTTATATCTTAACTCTTTTCGTAAAATCTTGCTTATTCCATAAGGAAAAAATTTTTAGGTTCAATTGAGAATGAGTCTTGATTGCCATTAACGATTTTGAGTTTTTGCGAAGTAGCAATGGGTTCAATTGTTCTCTCTGGAAATAACTTGTAGTACAGTTATCTACCTTAAATATTTGTGAGTTAGGATTTTAGTATTCTTTTTTATCGCAGAGGTCTCAGAGAAAAACAAATTTTTGTTGTTTGTAGTGGTTCAAAATTTTGAATACCTACTTTCACTCTGAGTCCTCCACGCCTCTGCGCAAAGGTAAATAAGAAGGTTGGAATATCAAAAATGATAAACGGAGAACTCAAATACAACTAATCTTTGTGCTCTCGGCGTCTCTGAGCCAGAGGATTAGTAACACGACATTGTTAATAAAAAAATTTTGAGAAAAGGAGGAGGGGAAAGAATGATCGGAAAGAGCTTTAATAATGGGTTTTTTGCAGTCATCGTTATCGGGATGATGTTAACTCTATTTCCAAGGGATAGTGAGGCTATTCCACCTTTTGCAAGGAAATATAAGACGTCGTGTACAACGTGCCACTGGGGAACATTTCCAAAACTCAATGCGTTTGGAAGAGCGTTCTATGCAAACGGTCTGAGAATACCGGGTGGGGATGATGAAGTCTTTGTAAAGGAGGAGCCGGTCTCATTGGGGGCATCGGCTTGGTCAAGACTGTTTCCAAAGGCAGTGTGGCCGGGAACAATACCCCATCTTCCCGCTATCGGCTTTAAGATGGTATCAGAATTTGCTATGACAAAAGAGAGACCGCGAAATCCAAGGGGTGGCGATGCTGGTAGGCCTGATAGGGGTTCGGATTCAAATTTTGTGGGAATAGAGTCCCTTGAGGTACTGTTTGGCGGGACCTTTGGTGAGACATTATCATTTTTTGGCGCGGGTTCAATTGATGAGCTGGAGAGGGCGTATCTCAATTATGCACCATTTATATTTGGTGAACAGGGGTTTTTTAATTTTAGATTTGGCAGGTTGGATATGCGGGTAACTCCCATGACAAGTCATAGGAGACAGCTCTCACTCGCCCCATTCATTATGGACGTTATGCCTACCGTATCGTCGGGGAACTTCTGGGGTTTTCATCCGGCACAGAATGGGATAGAGTTTTGGGGTAGTTTAAATGGGCCTGCTGGTAAAGGGGGTCTTGAATGGGCAGCGG
The DNA here is from genome assembly GCA_965222815.1 of Candidatus Scalinduaceae bacterium. Classification (GTDB taxonomy): domain Bacteria; phylum Planctomycetota; class Brocadiia; order Brocadiales; family Scalinduaceae; genus SCAELEC01. The sequence continues at coordinate 390,243 of CBDCUS010000013.1, read as the reverse complement.
GTATTGTAAATGGTGAGACAGGAGAGGGGATAGAGCTGTTTGATGGCACGGGAGATATGGGGACTATTATAGAGAATGTTGAGGGGGAGTCAGGGGGGCCGTTCGGAGGAGAGTTTAATAACAGTAAGGATTGGTACGTGATGGTTTCATACAAGATAGGAGGTATGGGTGTTCTCGGAGGGGGTGTGGAACAAGATTCACTGGTTTCAAGAGAGAACTGGCAGGACAATTCCATCAGGATTAAAGGCTACTATTATCGAGGTGTTACGGGTGCATATGTTGACGATCCAATAACGGGTAGTGTCGGAAATCCTCTGGTGGGTGGCGTCTTTGACAAAGATGCAAATCGATTTAAACGATACGGTATTGTAATAGATGCGAATTGGTGGAACTTCAATTTTATTGGAGTGGCCTCCTTTATGGAAGATGATATAAAGGGATCAGTAACGTATGAAGCGGGTTCGTTTGGAGGTAACTTGCCGCGTGAATCGGGATCAAGTTTTGATACCTCTATCTATACAGGAGAGGTCGAATGGGTAGCCTTACCATGGATTGTTCCCTCCTTCAGGATAGAGAATGTCAATCCAAGTTACGATGCAAGGGATATCAAGTCTTTTACAAAATACACGTTTGACACCACTATCATACCACGGGCAAATTTCAAGATCTTAGCCGGAGCATCGTGGACAGATTATCCTGATGCAAAAAGTGGTAGCGATGGTCTTGATGTGGATAGGGTCGATTTTGGAAGTTTTCTGGATTCTACCTATAGAATCGGAGTTGATATCGCTTTTTAACAATTTTTCCTTAGAGGTAAAAGAGAGTGAGCTAAGGAGTGGAGGAATTGCAGGAAATGGTGAAGAGGGAATTCAAAACGCACTTTAGAAAGTTTTTTTCTCGCTTTAGCTGAAATCGGGTTCTGAAAACCGAGCACTATTTGCCATGGGTATGAACAAGTTTACTCCTGTTTAATGCCTGTCTCTTGAGACAAATACTTTTGAAATTTTGTGATGATCTGTTCGTTTTTTCCGCTCCTCTTTTCAAGAAAATCCTTAATTTCATCGATAACTGCTCTTTTCTTCTTGTTTTGTGTCTTTAGTTTGGCCATATCAAATGCACCTAGATCAAGATCATCAAAACCCAGCTTGTTCATCCTCTTAGATGCGAACTGCATCGACTCATCCCTAATTTCCGATAAAAACTCTGACGTTATCAATCTGTAACCATGCTCTCTTGCCCTTATCTCCATGAGCTTATAGATTCCCGGTCTTACAAAATCGGGAGCGTTTTTTACTCGTTTTAGAGCTTCTGGTGACCACTCAATCTTCTCGCTTTTTCCTCCCTTTTTTAAGAGTGAGAGGAGTGGGAACATCATCTTTTTATCTACGGCCATCCGCTCTTTTGCTTCCTTCATGAGATTAGGAGTAACTAGGGTTAAACCTTTTTTTATCGCAAATTCTTCAACTCTTTTGATAACCATTCCTCTTCCAAATGAGGGTACCTTGTCCAGCCTTTTTCTGGCATCTTCACTCCAGGAGAGTTCAAAATCCTTTTTTAAACCAAAGGTGTTCTCCGCCTTAAGCGTGATTTTTTCACCACCATACTTGCCCGGTTGATAATCACACCATGCGTCCTCAGCCATTTGGTCGCCAGTAGTTGCAAGTGCCCGAGCACGACAACCCTTGCATAGGGAGACAAATTCACACTCACCGCACCGCCCCTTAAGATTTGCAACCCTGAGCTCTTCAAGGATTTTTGAGCTGGTCCAGATTTCACGAAAACTTTTCTCCCTCAGGTTTCCGCAGGAGCTATCCATATAGGGGCAAGGGGTAACATTTCCCTCGGGTGTAATCCTAACATAGTGAGTTCCGGCTGGGCACCCTCCTGAATAATATTTTAACAGAGCCGATTCCGGATTTGCCTCATAGGCTATCCTTCTGTAGTGAGGGGCACACTTTGCACTGATAAGCATTTGGCCTTCGTATTGAGTATGCAGCTTGTAGATTTGCTGCAGTGCATTTTCGTACTGTTCAGCCGAGATATCCGTTAGGTCCTGTCCTCTCCCCGTACAGACTAAGAAAAAGAGATTGAAGACTTTCACACCTTTTTTATGTGCAAAAGCCACTATTTTCTCTATTTCATCATAATTCCTTTTAAATACGGTGGTTTGTATCTGTACTTCAAGTCCAACTCGTTTGCAGGCATCTATTCCCTCAATAGCCTGGAGCCAGGAGCCCTTTACCCCTCGAATCGAATCATGTATGTCTGGATCAAGCGAATCGAGACTGATACCAATACCGGAGAAACCGTTTTCTTTTAATCTTTTAGCTACACCATCATCAATAAGGCAGGCGTTTGTTCCTAAAAGAACCATCATTCCCTTCTTGGATGCATGGCGGGATAAATCATATATGTCATCTCGTAACAGTGGCTCTCCACCCGTTAAGATTAAAATTATGTTCGGGTTGATATCTGCAATGTCATTTATTACCTGCATCGCAATTTTTGTATTTAGTTCTTGCTGCTTATCTTGTGCACCGCCTGAAGTTTCGGATGATGTTGAAGGGAGGGGTTGTTCTGGAATAGTTTGGTGGTTAATGAGAGTGTTTGTGGGAAGATAGCAGTGGGAGCAAGCCAGGTTACATGATTTTGTAAGATTCCAAGAAATTACATGAGGTACGTATTTCATGAAGAAGTGTAAGAGTTAATTTTTTCTAGGCTAAAAATATGGTTATTGATCCTTGATTCAAACAAAAAAATATATGATAGTCAATGGAAATAAAAAACTGATTTTCTTTTAAAATATTAAAGTATCTCCACCCATGCGTAGAGAGAAACCACTTTTCTTAGGTTATATCAAATCTGAAACGATCACTGTTGAAAAGTTTAGTATTATCCGAAAACTCTCCGTAGACATTTCCAACTCAACGCGATTTTGATATTTTTTATAAGCATTGGAGAGTGAAAACAGAACCAACTAGGGCTTCCTGATCCGAATACTAACGAATACCACGCTGTTTCTCGGTATTGTAAATTCCATATGTGGATACGAGTTCAGTTATCTTCCTTGCGATTTAATAATTGTCTTTCTTATTTTAAAAGAAAATTTTCGGAAACAATTAAAAGAGTATAAGATACTTACGAAAAAGTAATGTGAGACTTTGTCTGGCAAAATTAAATTGGCATTGTTCTTGCGCAGCCAAAAGGTGAAAAAAAATAAAAATTTTTAACTTGAAAAGTTTGTCAAAAATAATATTATAACAAACTTTGTTAGATGTTTTTGGATTTTGTTTCACGTTAGGAAGGAGAGGATTTTAGATTATGAAAAGTATTGCTAGTTTTATCATATTTGTTATGCTTGTCTGTTTGGCGAGTTCGGCTAATCTTTTTGCGCAAGAAACTCTTACTGCAGAGCAGGCGAAGGCTGCTCAGCAGAAATTGGAAGAAGCGTTGAAGTCACTCAAAAAAGAGATTAAGATTGACGTTAAAGTTGAAAATGGTGGGTCTGTAACCGGAACGGTTAAGTGTAAGAGAGTCAAACATCCTGATAATGTGGTTGTTTATTTAGAGAAGGTCGGTGATAATACATTTGATGTTCCAGAGGAGCATGGTGTTTTAGATCAGCTCAATTTGACTTTCGTTCCTCATGTTGTTGCAGTGCAAAAGGGTACGACCATCGATTTTCCAAATAGCGACTCAGTACGTCACAACGTTTTTACACCTCCGGATTGCTGTCGTCAATTCAATCTAGGTACCTATGATGTGGGGGTGGTAAAAAGTGTTACTTTTGAGGAGACCTGTGATGTTCCAATTTTGTGTAATGTGCATGCTGAGATGTCATCTTTTGTTGTAGTGCTCGATAATCCATATTTTTCAGTAACCGGAAAAGATGGTGTCTTCACTATAGATAACATTCCACCTGGAACATACAAACTTGCAGCTTGGCATGAGAAACTCAAAACTATTGTGAAAGATGTGACGATAGAGGCTGGTAAGACGGTAAATGTTGATTTTCAATTAAAGAAAAGAAAATAAACTGTTTATTCGATAGGCGATAAAATGACACAAGAAATTGGAGATAAAGGGGTTAGTACCGGGTGCGCGGCAGGGCATGGTGGACCAGTTGTAAAAAAATCGATTAGTCGTAGGAGGTTTTTTTATCTGGTTGGTTGGGGCTTTATTGCTGCGTTTATGACTGCTGTCCTTGGGGCTATTATACGATTCTTCTTTCCACGGGTTTTGTATGAACCACCGACAAGATATAAGATAGGTTTGCCAGCAGAGTATACGTTAGGTGTCAGTGAGAGATTTAAGAAGCAATTTAGGGTCTGGGTGGTTCGTGAGACCGATAGGATTTATGTTATCGAGGCGAAATGTACACACTTGGGCTGTACACCAAACTGGTTGGCCGCCGAGGGGAAGTTTAAGTGCCCATGTCATGGAAGCGGTTTCACGCCTGATGGTATCAATATTGAAGGTCCTGCGCCAAGACCATTAGAGAGGTTTCAGGTTTCGGTAGGCGAAAGCGGTCAGTTAGAGGTCGATGAGGGCATAAGGTTTCGTGGTGAAAAGGGCGAGTGGAACAAGCCCGGTGCTTTTGTCGCTGTTTAGTTTTATATATTTCGTTAATGATTGCGGTATATTTGGTCTGTTGCGTAAATAGTTGCTTTTCTAGTTGGCCGTGCTGTCAGTATTAATAGATTTAGGGTGCGAGGTTTTTGGCTATAGTGTTAAATGATGTGCGAACTAGAAAAGGTTTTTAGAATAGACAGGTAATTAGTTGTGTCGGGTCGGGAGGCTTAAAATTGGGAAACAAAACGGACAAAGGAAATATTTCGAAAATACTTGAATTGGTAAAAGAGAAAGGTGTAGTCAATGTTATTAAAGATATGACCTTGAATTCTCAGATATGGCGGTCGTTTTTCCGTCATGGCCTAGAGGATACACCCAAAACCAGGATGGAGACTATTATAGGTAACTCTTTTCTCCATCTTCATCCGGCTAAAGTGAAGAGGCACGCACCACTCTTTCGATTTACCTGGTGCATGGGTGGTATCACTTTCTTCTTGTTTCTGATTTTAACGATAACTGGTGTTTTTTTGATGTTTTATTACCATCCAAATGTGAGGGATGCTTACTGGGATATGAAGGGGCTTGAGTACCATGTTCCCTTTGGCATGTTGCTTAGGAACTTACATAGATGGGGTGCCCATTTGATGGTGATAGCGGTTTGGTTTCACATGTTTAGGGTATTTATGACAGGTTCGTATAAACCGCCACGTGAGTTTAACTGGGTCATTGGGGTGGTTCTCCTGGTGATGACGCTGCTTTTGAGTTTTACCGGATATTTGCTACCATGGGACCAGTTGGGATTTTGGGCTGTCACTGTAGGGACAAACATGGCGCGTGCAACTCCGCTCTTAGGTCATGAGGGTCCCTTTGGTAATCTGCTGGGTATGACCGCGTATAATGATATACGGTTTGCCCTGCTGGGTGGATCACTTGTAGGTGGTAATGCTTTATTGAGGGCGTATATTTGGCATTGCATTGGATTGCCAATGATAGTAAGCACATTTTTGATTGTCCACTTCTGGAGAATTCGTAAGGATGGTGGTATTTCAGGTAAGTTGTAAGGTGTAAGGAGGGTTTAAGTATGGAGAATATTTGGTTAATTATTAGCAAGCCCGACAACGTGCCAATTGTAGGGTTGATATTTCTTATTGTACTGTTTACGTGGATGTCTTTTAGTCAGGCGTTAAAAAATGATCGCCAGGGAACTAATGATGACTAGTGGTATATGAAAGTAAAGTTTTTGCTATGGAATGGAGACTGATTTTTGAAGTATAGTGTAGTTCAAGCTGATGAAAACTGGTTTAGGGAGAACATAAACTGTCAAAACGCCTGTCCGGCTCATACCCCTGCATCAAATTATATTGAGAGGTTGCAAGAGCGAGATTATGCGGGAGCGTTACGGCTCAATTACATGGCGAACCTGTTTCCTCATATCTTGGGGCGGGTTTGTACACACCCCTGTGAGGCTGCCTGTCGAAGAGGTGCCATAGATAGACCGGTTGCCATATGCACTCTAAAGAGAGTTGCTGCTGATTTTGCAGATCAAGAAATCCACCCCGAAAAGCCGAAAAACATTAAAAGTACAGGCAAAAAAATTGCCATAATCGGTGCTGGGCCATCGGGCCTTGCGGCCGCTAATGATTTGGCTCTTTTGGGTCATTCGGTTACTGTCTACGAAGCATTACCAATGGCGGGTGGTATGTTGAGTGTTGGTATTCCTCCTTATAGGCTTCCATGGAACAAAATCGATAGTGCTGTTAAATGGGTAGAGGAGTTGGGGATTGTGATAAAACTCAACAGTCCTGTAAAAGATGAAGCTGAGTTAGACGACTTACTTAAAAACCATGATGCGGTTTATTTGGCTGCAGGTGCGCATAAGTCTCCATCACTTGATATAGCCGGCGAAGATCTCAATGGTGTGGTACACGGCATTAAGTTTATGAAAGATATTAATCTAAGAACCCAGAAAAAAGTTCCTCCCAAGGTTGCTGTTGTTGGTGGTGGGTTTACGGCTATAGATTGTGCCCGTTCGTCATTGAGGCTTGGTGCGAAGGAGGTTTCTATTATCTATAGGAGAACTTTGAAAGAGATGCCGGCAGGTGAGCTTGAAGTGTCAATGGCTGAGGAGGAAGCGATAAAAATCCTCTTTTTGACCACTCCTATTAAGGTGCTTGGTGATGCGAATGGGAATGTAAAGGTAATAGAGTGTTTGAAGAACAAGCTTGGTGAACCAGATGCGAGTGGTCGGAGGAGGCCTGAACCAATTAAGGGGAGTGAGTTTACCGTGCCAGTAGATATGGTGGTTGCCGCTATTGGTCAGTCTGCAGATATGAGCTTCGTATCTGAGGGTTTGGGAGTAAAATTGAACAAGTGGGGCTCTATAGAGGTGGATCCTAAGACTTTAATGTCTGATAGAGAGGGGCTGTTTGTTGGCGGTGACTATTTGACTGGTCCGAGAAACGTTATAGAAGTCGTGGCGGATGGAAGGCAGGTGGCCAAGGCCATAGATGAATACCTTGGAGTAGCTCAACAGCGCGAGGTTAATTACTTTTTCAGCGATAAAGAGCCTGTTAGGAATAGAGATAATTATGATGATGTTGTACGTCAAAAGCAGCAGGCACTTTCGATGGATGTAAGATGGGATGTTGATAAAGAGGTTGAGTTGGGATTTACTAAGAGTGATGCTCAAAACGAGGCTGATCGATGTTTGCTCTGCCATTACAATATTTTTATCGACGACCAGAAGTGTGTGTTGTGTGGAGGCTGTATAGACATTTGTCCTCACAATTGTATTATGATGATATCTCGTGATAAAATCGAATCTGAGGGGCTCATTGAAGGTGAAGTCTCGGGCGACTGGGATGCCGTTATGGCAATTGATGAAGAGAAATGTATCAGGTGTGGACTCTGTGTTAAGAGATGTCCGGTTGATGCAATAAAAATGAGAAGATTTTCATATGCTGAAAAGTAACTTCAGATATATGGGGATTTAAATTCGTAAGTTAATTTTTGCAAATGGAAATGAATAGGTCTGATTGTAAGAAGGGGACGAGAAATGGCGGAAGGTAAAGATACTACCAAGGGTAGGTATCGTGCGCTAGCATTTGTTAAAGGAGAATCTCTGGCCAAGGAGATGGATAGGGAGGTGTCGAAGGATGAGGTGCATACGTGGCCGTATTTGGTAAGGGTGGAATTTCTTGCCGCTATCATCATGACTATCATCTTGATGGTGTGGGCTATTACCCTTGATGCTCCATTAGAGGATCCATCAGATCCTACCTTGACTCCCAATCCGGCAAAGGCACCCTGGTATTTTCTTGGATTACAGGAGATGCTTGTGTACTTTGATCCGTGGATAGCTGGCGTTGTATATCCATCTTTTATTGTAATTGGGCTCATGGTAATTCCCTATGTTGATATCAATCCTAAGGGTAATGGGTATTACACTATCAAGGAGAGAAAATTTGCAATCCTTACTTTTTGTTTTGGGTTTCATGTGCTTTGGATCTTGTTGATCATTGTGGGTGTTTTTATGCGGGGGCCTGGATGGATCTGGTTTTGGCCGTGGGAAACATGGGATGCTCATAGAGTGGTGGCTGAGACAAACTATGACCTCACGCACTTTATAGGGGTCGATTCAAAATCGTTGTTGGGCTCTCTTATAGGGGGAAGTGTTGTTGCAATCTACTATTTTGTTACACTCACTATACCGTTTCTGTTTTTAAAACTAATCGGAAGTGAAACTCTGGAAAAACTGGGAATCATTAGGTATTCGATTGTAGCATTTTTATTTTGGACTATGATGACATTGCCGATTAAGATGTTTTTAAAGTTGGTTTTTCATATGAAATATATTTGGGTAACTCCCTGGTTTAATATATAGTAAAATGCGATTAAGGGAAGATGGCATACAATGAAAAAACTAGAAGAAAAATCATATGTTGGTAGATACGTACTGTTAAGTTTGATACTGTTGTTTACAATGTTTGGTGCCATTTGGGTCGAATTGGTTGAAAAAAGGCCATGGAAATTCTTTCAATCACGATTTCATGAGTTGGAGATCGAACATGCTCAGGAGCGATATGATCAAGCCGTTGAGGCGTTCCAAGACCCTGAAGTACAGAAAGAGTATGTAGCCATTGCTACAAAATTGAAAGATGCTCAGGATAATTTTGAGAGAGATATTATCCAGGAGGAGTATCAGAAAGTTCTTACCAAGTTGGAAAAACTCGATAAGGAAGAGCTCGCACCCTTGAAATTTGAGGCTATTATTACTCGAAATAAGCTTCAAGAAGAGGCTTATGTATATGGCAAGGACAAAAAAGAGGAGACCTTAGAGACCATCATTCATTTGGAAGATAGGAACAGAGAGCTGGCTGAAACGATAGCTGAGGTTGAGGGTAGAAGGGCTATATTGCAAGAGAAGGTTGATGCCTTTAAAAGCAGGGTTACAACATACGAAAAAGAGTTGAATGGGTATACAGCCGATCTAGATAAGTACGGTACAGTATTAGAGACACTTGAGGCAAAACGACCGGGATTGCAGCTTTATCAGGTTCATTTAGAGGCAATTAATGAAGCTGACAGGTGTATGTCCTGTCATCCAGGAATTGATAAAAGTGAGAGTGTTTCTGAAGAACAGCCCTATGCAAGCCATCCGAGGAGAGATGTGTATCTCGGAAATCATCCTCCAGATAAATTTGGGTGTGTCTTGTGTCATGAAGGGCAAGCGAGGGCGACCACCAGCCCAGAAAAGGCTCATGGTGAGGTAGAGTTTTGGTTAAGGCCGATGCTTAAGGGCAAAATGGTTCAGTCTTCATGTATTACCTGCCATACGGATGTTATTGGGCTGGAAGGTGCTGAGATGATTTCAGATGGTTTGAAACTCTTTCAAGAGTTGGGTTGTTTCGGATGTCATCAAACAAAAGGATTTGGTGAGGATAAATTTATGATGATTGGTCCCAATTTAACAGAAATAGGTAGCAAGGTGAATGCAGTGTGGTTATACAATTGGCTGAAGGGGCCTAAAAATTATAGGCCATCAACGCGAATGCCCGATTTTATTTTAGAAGATTCGGATGCAAAGGCAATTGCATCATATCTTTGGCAGAACTCTGAGGGATTTGATGCCGGTGAAGCTGAAGAGTTTGATGATGAGACCATTGATGAGGGGGCTTATATTTTTGAGAGTGTCGGTTGTTTAGCGTGTCATAGTGACATAGAAGAGGATGGTAAAGTGCACGGACCAAACCTTGCAAGGATTGGGGAGAAGGTCAACTTCGAGTATCTGGTCAGTTGGTTGTTAGACCCAAAATCGCACCAACCAAAGACTGCAATGCCAAACTTTCGCCTTGATGAGGAGAGCGCTCGCTTTATTGCAGCGTTTTTAACAACTCTTACGAGTGAAAACTATGAGGCACCTGATGAAGATTCTGATTGGATAAACGATGAGGAGCTAGCTAATCAGGGGAAAGAACTCATCGGTAGATATGGCTGTTTTGGCTGTCACGAAATTAGAGGAATGGAAGATAGGGGAAAGATCGGTGTCGAGTTGTCAGAGGTTGGGTCAAAGCATATACACCTTTTTGATTTTGGGTTGAAGGAGCATGAGATGCTCCATGAATTGGGACTTAGGCATCATACAGAGAATGTTGCCGCTGCGAGGAGGGCATGGATAGAGGCTAAGCTGACCGATCCAAGACAATTTGATGAAGGGAAATACAAGAAGCCATCAGATAGGTTGAGGATGCCGAATTTTAGATTGACAAAAGATGAGGTTGAGGCTGTTACAACTGTCTTGTTGGGAATGAGAGAGGGTGAGATGCCAGAGGAGTATCGATTCATAAACAGTGAAGATTACGATTCGATTTCTGAAGGTAGGAGACTTGTAAGTAAATATAACTGTACCGGATGTCATCAGTTTAGTATTGATACCCTCTATTTGAAAGATGGTACAGTATTGAAAGGTATGGTTAAGCTTGAGGAGGAAGATAGCCTCTTTTTTCAGCTCTGGGAAGATAACGAAGCGTATGGTAGAAATGCAGGAGAAACTGCGCAGATACAGACTTCTGAAATTGAAAATCGTACATATGCTGAAGGAGGTGATATCGGATCATTTATTATCGATTATCACGTAGAGGTTGAAGGACGAGTGCCGGAGGAGGCTAATGTGTTTACTCCCCCCGTTCTCTATCAAGAGGGAAGAAAAGTTCAGAGTAACTGGGTTTATGACTTCATTGAAGAGCCAATTGAGTTACGCCCATGGCTCGATGTAAGGATGCCGACATTTAAAATGGCATCTGAAGAAGCGATATCGTTATCTCGCTATTTTGCGATACTCGAAGGTGAAGAGTATCCCTTTGAGTACATCAAGGAGACCAAGAAGAGATATATATCGCAAAAGGAAGATGAGTGTCCCGGTTATCTTGCGAGTGCAAGGGAGTTGTTTGATTCAAAGGATGTAAATTGTGCCTCTTGTCATGTAAGGGGTTCAATAACACCAGATGGAGAACCATCGAGTTGGGCTCCTGATTTGTCTTTAGCCAAGAAGAGGTTAAAGCCTGATTGGATAAAAAGGTGGTTATTGGATCCTCAGCTTATACAGCCCGGTACAAAGATGCCCAAGCTCTTTAGGGAAGGGGTGTTCCAAGATATTTTTCCTGGTACACCGGATGAGCAAGCTGAGGCTATTAAGGATCTCCTGATGAACTTTCCCGATGAAATGGTGGAAGGCGATGAAAATGAATCAGAAGAGTAGTAAGTTTGAAATGTGTTTCTTGAGATGCAAAAATTGATATTGTCGTAATTTCATTTAATAGTAAAAGGAGCAATTTTATGAATAGAATAATTAGTAGTTTAGCTAAAGGTACGGTAGTTGCTTTTTTAATGATTTCTTTAACTATGCTTTTTAGTAAAGGGAGTACTTTTGCCGATTATACCGAAGGTGATGTTTCTAACGGAGGGTCTATCTCCGGAACAATTAAACTCAAAGGTGATGCACCTGCTGCAAAGATGTTAAAAGTTGATAAGGACCAGGCTACCTGCGGCCACGATAGTATACCATCTGAGGCTTTAATATTGTCTGCCGATAACGGGATTAAAAATGCTGTGATTTCGATTACTGATATAACTAGTGGGAAAAAGTTTTCAGACGAGAAAGTTGAGGTTGATCAGAAGAAGTGTATCTTTATCCCCCATGTAACACTAGCGCCTAAAGGTAAAGAAGTTGATCTTCTTAATAGTGATGATGTTATGCATAACCTGCACTCCTACTCAATGAAAAACACCGCTTTTAACGAAGGCGTAACCGGTGGCGGAAAGCTCCCAAAGACCTTTGAATATGCCGAGACGATTAAGGTTACGTGCGATGTCCACACCTGGATGACTTCCTGGCTGATAGTCCAGGACAACCCCTATTATGTTTTAAGTGATGAAAATGGAAGTTACAAGATTGACAATATCCCTGCCGGTGACTACACCCTACAGGTTTGGCAGGAGTCTCTTGGAAAGACGACCCAAAAGGTATCAGTTAAAGCTGGTGAAAACACTGAAGCCAATTTTGATCTAGAGAAGAAGTCTAAGAAGAAAAGAAGAAGGAAAAAACATTAAGTTAAAGTTTTTTACCTGTAATTCATTATTTACCATATGGCAGCACTTTTCAATGTAAAGTGTGGTTGGTAAAATCTTAAAATTTAATTAAAATTCGATTTGCATTGTTATGCAAAATTACTATTAGGTAAAGATTAACATTGAATACTATAAGAGATATTATCAAAGGGAAAAGCTCAAAAGTTTTCTTATCATTTCTGGTTATATTTTTTCTTCAAGCATTTATATCTCATTTCGTTGAGGCTCAGGAAAGTGGTGAGCTCGTACAATATCGGAATTTTTTCGGAATAGATGGCCGTTTGATGGTTTGGATAGTTTCCGAACTCCATCTGATGTTTGCCGCTTTTGTTCTTGGTGTTCCGATGTTTGCTGTGACGGTTGAAATTATCGGTGCTAAATCTGGTGACATAAGGTTCGATAACTTGGCGCGTGAATTTACGAAACTCTTGTCAGCAGCCTTTGCTACGACTGCAGCATTGGGCGGTCTTCTCGCTTTCTGCCTGTATGGTATGTATCCCGGGTTTATGCGTTATATGACCGACGTATTCCATCCCATAATGTTTGTATACGCTTTGCTGTTTTTTGCCGAGGCGTTTTGTTTGTATGGTTATTACTATTCATGGGACATTCTCAAAGAGAAGGGGAAATGGTTTCACATTTTCCTCGGTATTATGCTGAATGTTTTCGGTACGACATTGATGTTCCTGGCTAATTCGTGGGCAACATTTATGATGTCACCAGATGGTATAGATATGGAAACCGGAGCAGTCACAAGTTTACATGCTGCCTTTGATAATTTTCTCTGGATGCCAGTTAATATTCATCGATTGATAGCGAATGTCGCATTTGGTGGTTTTGTTGTTGGCGCCTATGCTGCTGTAAAATTTATGGGATCTAAAAGCGATGATGATAAGGCTCATTATGACTGGATGGGTTATATAGGTAATTTTATTGGCTTAGCGGCTTTAATACCCCTTCCCTTTGCTGGTTATTACCTTGGAAGGGAGATATACAGTGCAAGTCCGGTCATGGGTAATATCATGATGGGAGGTGCATTTTCGTGGACCTTCATTATTCAGGCGATACTGATAGGTATGCTCTTTATCGGTGGTAATTATTACCTTTGGAATGGTATGGATAGGATCGAGGGTGCTGAGCGTTATCGGAAGTTTATCATATTTATCAATATAATAATTTTCTTCTGTTTTGCAGTTTGGTTAACGCCTCACAATCTTCCGTTAAGTGGAGAGGAGCGGGCCCTGATCGGCGAGCAGTATCATCCATTCTCCAAATTCTTTGGCGTTATGGCTGCAAAGAACGCAGTGGTAAATCTACTGATTCTCTCCACGTTCTTTAGTTTTCTTATCTATCGAAGAGCGAACAAAGGTGAGATTGTACCATTTTCAAAACATGGCAACTCAGCGAGAATAGCGCTAATAATAACAGCTGGATTAACACTTTTGTATTTGGCTTGGTATGCTATGGGGCTACGAGGAGTGGAGTTGGAGGCAAACATTAAGCAGTATATTTCGCCACTCATCTTCTGTATCGCGGTACAGATTGTGGCTATTGTGATTACTATTCTCATGACATTTGCTAACCGTGGTAAATCTGCTCAAGTATTTCTGTTTCTTGTCACGTTTCTCATAGCAGTTGTCTATTTGGCATATTATGGATTTGTCGTTATGGAGAAGGCGAACATGGTTTTGCGGTTTTTGTCCGTAACCCAGGTGTCAGTGGTCATAAGTTGTTTAATTGTAAATGCTGTAATAGATGTATTTATCTTTAAGAATGCTAAAGAAGTTGGTAAGATCCGTTGGGGAAAGATTCCACTGCGTTCGCAATACGCTTTATTGTTACTTTGTGTAGCGATAGTAACGTTGATGGGACTCATGGGTTTTATACGTTCCGGTCTGCGAATGAACTGGCATATCTATGGGTATATGCAGGATACTTCACCAGGTGCGTTTACCCCCAGTATCTCTTATATGGGCTTAACTACTGCTTTGATAGTATTTCTGTTCTTAGCACTCGTTTCCTTTGTCTTTTGGTTAGCTGGTCTTGGAGACAAGAAGAAAAGCGGCCATGCCTAACTATGCAATATAATAAGCTTGTATAAGGTGACATTGAAGCGGTTTTATTGTTCTATTTTTATGAATGCTTAAGGGTTTTTCATAACATTTTAAATTGTGTTATTGGGAGTTAATAAGCAAAAAAAATGGCAAGTTTTGGTAAATCTATAATATTTTCGTTACTGATTTTAGGCTTTTTTATATATGTATGTTACTATGTTACTGGATTGTCAGGCGGTTCAGGTGGTGGTGGGGCGAAGGGCGTTAATCCGGAAGCCGGTAAGGAAATCTATTGGGGCGATGGTCAGTGTAGTACTTGCCATAGCATAGGTTCTTCTGGGAGTGCCACAAGAGGTCCAAATCATGAGGGTCTTGCAGCAAGGGCTGAAGAGAGAGCTAAAGAGAGAGGTTTGGCAACCGGTCTTGAGTATCTTATTGAGTCGATTGTTACACCGGGTGAAGATATTGTTGATGGTTTTGATAATATTATGCCAAAAGTGTACGATCCTCCGATTCTCTTAGGGCGTGAAAAGATAATGGCTGTTTTAGCGTATTTGCAAACTTTAGGTGGTGAAGCTGACATACCTGCCATAAACAAGTTAAAGGACAAAATCCCTGAGGCATCAAAGAAAAAGGTTGCACCTTGGGTACCTCCAATAGCTGTAGAACCGAGTGTTGGTGAGAAAATCTTTTTTGATGATACTCGTGAAGTTACCTGTTCAAAGTGTCATACGGTTAATGGAAAGGGAGCGAAGGTTGGTCCAGATTTGACGGGTATTGGTGCGGTGCAAACTCCACAATATCTGATAGAGTCAATCCTGCAACCAAGTCAAGTTATCATCAAAGGTTTTGAGACGATGTACCTAATTGCGACAGATGGAATGGCGTATACGGGAATATTGCAAAGCCAGTCTGAAGAAGAAACTGTCTTGTTAGTTGATGAAGAGGGTGAGATGGTCGAATATGTATTTTATCCTGAAGAGATAGAGCAGATGCAAAAGCAGGATGTTTCAATTATGCCTGGTAACTTTAGCGAAATGTTAACCACACATGAGTTTTATGGGATAGTTTCCTATCTTTTGAGTTTGAAATAGTATTTGTTTTTGATTTAATGAGATTTATTTAGAGGAAAGTGAGCGGATGCAGAAAAAGAGACATTCATATTCGATGATATGGGCTATATTCTCGATACTAATCGTTTTTGTTATTATTAAGTTTGTCGCTCCGTATGCATTCAAGATTCTGTTGGGAAAAGATCATACAATGCCGACTCCCAGTACCCTGATGCTATGGTACATGATATTGGGTGTTTTAGGAGCACTTGTCTATGTTTCAACGAGTGATTTAAAATGGGCAAACTTCCTAAGTTTTATGCTTCCGGGAGAGGATGACAAGACAAAGAAAATGTTGCAAAAATTAATTGTTGTTGCCTTTCCTTTGCTGCTTGGTTGGTTCGTATATTCGGGGACAGCTCCCGGTACGGCATCTCCTGTTGAATTGAGGATTCAGCATCCTACATTATTGCAAAAATATGAAGATATGGAGAATCCTTTTGCGCATGTGTCGGAGGAGTTGAAGGAGCAATATACCGAGGAGGGAAAACATCTCTATCAACAAAATTGTCGTCCATGTCACGGTTCAAAGGCGGATGGTAATGGCCCGTTTGCCAATTCTTTTCGATTAAGGCCTATTAACTTTACCGATCCGGGGACGATTGGTACCGTTGTAGAGAGTTTTGCCTTTTGGCGAATTATGGAAGGTGGTCCTGGTCTTCCAGATGGATCAACACCTTGGGACTCAGCTATGCCATCATGGGAAAGTACCTTGACAGAAGAGCAGGTCTGGAAAATAATCATGGGTGAATATGCTACTGCTGGAGTCGTGCCGCGACAAAGAGAGGAAGCTGAATAAGTACTAACAGTTATTCTTTACTAAATTATAAATTACAATTATTGTTGTAAAATATTAGATATCATTTTGAAAACTACGATGAGCATAAAAAAAGAGAATATACCGTGTTTTTTTGATTGTATAAAATTATTACTTTTAATACTAGTAACTTTCGTTATGTTTACGCGACTTGGATATACGCAAACATCTCAAATCTTCCGTACGTACAGTAGCGAGGTATCCGGTAAAATTCCAGAAACGCAAGAGTCAATCGCTGCTGGAAAGAGAATATACGAAAAGAAGTGTTATTACTGTCACGGGATTAAGGGAGATGGAAAAGGTTCAGATGCACTTAGACTTAACCCAAAACCGAGGAATTTTACGAGAAATGAGTACAAAGTTCGTTCAACTCCACTCGGAGAATTACCAACCGACGACGATCTTTTCAGGATAATCTCTAGTGGGATAGAGGGGACAGCAATGCCGTTTTGGAACTCATTGTCAACCAATGAAAGATGGCAGGTAATTTACTATATAAAGACATTTAACAAAGATTTTGTAAACTACAAAGGAAAAGCTGTTTCAAGTGGTAGTGAGATCCCTGAGAGTCCGGAGTCAATCAAAATAGGCAGCGAACTCTTTCAAGAGGCAAAGTGTGTGAACTGTCATGGAGAAGAGGGAAGAGCGGATGGAGAAATAACTACAACCTTGGAGGGTGAATGGGATCTTCCCTATCGAGCGAGAAATTTGACGAAAAGTTGGACATTCAAAGGCGGCAATACTGTTTCCGATATTCACCGAACTTTAACAAACGGTTTTAATGAATCACCGATGGGCTCATATGTAGAATATCTTTCTGATGAAGAGAGATGGCATCTCGCACACTATATAAAATCGATCTCAAGGAGTATGGATACCGATGTAGTGCTTATGTCAAAGAT
The DNA here is from genome assembly GCA_965222815.1 of Candidatus Scalinduaceae bacterium. Lineage (GTDB taxonomy): Bacteria > Planctomycetota > Brocadiia > Brocadiales > Scalinduaceae > SCAELEC01. The sequence continues at coordinate 373,160 of CBDCUS010000013.1, read as the reverse complement.
TGTTGAGGGTGATCTCCCAACCGGTCCCAATGATCCAATTTGGGATACCATTAGCGCGATTGAGCTACCATTGGCGGGGCAGATTATCGCAAAACCAAGGTTGTGGATGCCGTCAGTTAATTCAATCAGTGCAAAGTCTTTTTTTAATGAAGAGTATATAGTATTCTTACTTGAATGGGACGATAAAACGAACGAACAGGATGAAACCTTCAGTGATGCAGTAGCGTTACAATTTCCAACTAAAATTCCTGAAAGTTCCAAGAAACCCTATTTTGCAATGGGAGGTTCGGGTGGTGGTGTTACTATCTGGCAGTGGAGGGCTTATGACGAGTCACAAGAGATTGCGAAGAAAGGTTTAGATGTGAAGGAGGATTCAGATACCGCTACGGATGGTGGGGAAATTGTGACGAACGAAAGTGTAGCAGAGGAAGCTGAAGCAACGGATGTTAGCGCAGAAGCCTCAGAAAATGTTGTTGAGGAAGCTATGGAAGCTGAAAAGAAGGAGCCTCAGTTCACAGAGTTTGCAAAAATGAGAGAGTTAAATGCTAAAGGCTTTAATAATGTTTCAGTACAACCAAAAAACAGCCAAAATACCAAAAGTTTAGGTGTGTGGAAAAATGGCAAATGGAAGGTCATGGTGACGAGCCCGATTGCAACGAATGAGAAGAAACTCGATATACAATTTGAAGAGGGAAAACTTATTCCATATGCCTTAGCTGTATGGGACGGTTCCAATCAGGAGGTTGGAGGACTGAAATCCATTTCATCCTGGTACTATTTAAGTTTAGAAAAAGTTGCACCAAAAAGTGTCTATTTTTATGTTGTTATAGCTATTATAATTGGGACAAGTATTCAATTTTGGGTTATTGGAAGGGTTAGACGATTTCCTCCTAAGGTTAACGAAGATTAAAAAAATGAAAACTATTAATTTAACAATAAGATATTTAACACAAATTGTATTATCAGTAACATTCTTTTTGTTATGTATTGGATTCAGCCAAGCGGTTGTTTGTGCTGAGAGTGCTAAAAGTCAGCAGTTCTATTTGGACATAGAGGAGTTGTACAACGGTAAAAAGGAGTATAAAAAATTACCGATTGAGTTGCAAAACCCCTATAAGCGTTCAAAGAATGGTCCAACGCTTAAGAATGTTGTCCATAAGGCCAATAAAGAGTGGTTGAAAAAGTGGATAGATAATCCACCAGCGATGATACCTAACGCACGTATGCCTAGGCTTATGTTAACAGGTGATGAGATAGATGCAGTTTTGGCATATCTGTCAAGTATTGCTGATAGTGATATTCCACGGCAGAAATGGGACGAATATTTGATGAAAAATGAAGACGATATGACCGACGACGAGTATGACCAGATGAGTGAGTTGAGTGACAAAGGCAAGGGCGTCTGGGGTAGAGCGCGCTGTAATTTGTGTCATCCTGTTAAAGGTAAGGGGGGAGCGGTTGGAGTTGGTCCCGATCTTGGAAGGCTTGCCGAAAAAGTGAATCGCGATTGGCTCTATTCATGGATTAAAGAACCTAAAAGCTATTTTCATAATACGCAAATGTCTCGGTATCGATTCAGTGAGGATGAGCTTCGTCAGTTGGTTGAATTTCTCATGCAATCATACGATTTTAAGCCTGAGGAAGACGATGATGAGGAGGATGATGATGAAACAGCATCAGATGATAACATTTCAAGTGAAGAACCGGATGGTAGTAATACGGAAACTGGTGAAATCAAGAAAGTCTCATCGCTGATACCTGAGGGATCGATGGTTGAAAAGGGCAAAAGGATTATTGAGCTTAATAGATGTTTTGTCTGCCATGAGATTGAAGGAGTGTCCGATCTTCTACCGGTGAAAGAACCGGTTGAAGAAACTGAAGGTACTTTTGCACATCTGCTGAATGATATTCGTTGTATGACATGTCATAATATTCAAGGTGAAGGAGGTTCATTTGCTCCTGAATTGACTCATGAGGGGAGTAAGCTGAAACGCACATGGATCAAGGGTTTTCTACAGAAGCCCGACATAATTCGTCCTCTTCTGAAGCAGATGCCCAAATTTAATATAACCGAGAATGAAGCTGAAAAGGCGGTAGAATTTATTGAAGAATACTTCGTAAACGACGATATCCCTGTAGATAAGTATGTTGAGAGTCAACCAACGGATGATGAGATTGCTAAGGGTAAAGAGTTTTACGATTTAAAAGGTTGCAGAAGTTGTCATGCTATTAAAGAGGGTGGGATCGTAGGTCCTACATTGAAAAGAGTTGGAGATAGGCTAGAAAATGGCTTTATATTTCATCATCTAAAGAATCCACATCTGGAGGTTCCTGATGGAGTGGAACCAAATTTTCAACTTTCTAATGATGAAGCTACAGCCCTTACTCACTTTCTTATGTCGTGCAAAGATATTGAAAAAAAATAGAACTTTCGAAAATAAATTATTATGAGAAAATTAATACTAACATCAGGTTGTAAATTGTTTTTAGTTTTAACAGTGGTAGTGCTTATTTCACATTTTTTTCTCCGTGTAGTATCCTGTGATGAAGTAAAATCGGAAGAAACAGTTGCTGAAGTACAGGTAGAGAATAAGAAAATAACACTACTTGAAGAGCAGAAAATTTATTTAACTACTGCCAAGAATACCTTTCTCCACTATTGTGCACCGTGTCATGGTGACAAGGGGAATGGTAAAGGTATCTACTTCACCATTGACCTAAAACCAAAGCCAACTGACCTGACTAACGTTGAATATATGGCAAAGTTGACGGACGATTACCTTCTGAATTTTATTAAAAGTGGTTCTGCAGCAATGGAAAAGTCAGATTTATGTCCACCCTGGGGAGGGACATTGGATGAGGAGCGTATTAAAGGATTAATTGCCTTTCTCCGTTCTTTGACTATACAAGAATCGAGTGGTGATGCGGAAACTAAGGCTGGCGAAACTGAAGTTGTTGTTAAGTCTTCTGCAGCAGGTGGTACACCCGACTTTATTAAGTATGGAGTACTGATACTGTTATCCCTGGTTTGTATTTTTGCAGCGCGCAAAGAGTGGCGGAAACTGAAAGCAGAAAGTGGGACGAAATAGAAGCGTTAGAGTACTAGCTGCGAAATAAGTAAGATGCATTTTTTAATTCCTAGCAATTATTTCAAATAGTATACATTGTTTAAAAAAATATTTATACCTATAGATAATTCCAAATTTTCTGCATACTGTACAGATATTGGGATAACCATAGCAAAAAAGTTTCACTCTGAAGTGATCGGAGGGCATGTGTATGCTGCCAATCTACATCATAAGCGGTTTAAAGAGATGGAAAGCGGTTTGCCCGAACAGTATCGAAATGAGCAAGAGCTGCAAAAGCAGAGAGAGTTTCATAATTCCTTGATTGGCAGAGGATTGAGAATGATTTCAGACTCATACCTCGATAAAATTGACAAAAGATGCCAAGAGAACAATCTCCCTTTTAAGCGGAACTTACAGGAGGGTAAAAACTATATTGAGTTAGTAAATCAGATTAAACAGAATGATTATGATTTAATAATAATCGGTGTAAGAGGACTCGGAGAAGTGTCCGACAGGGTTATTGGGAGCGTATGCGAGAGGTTGGTGAGGAGGATTAACACGGATGTCCTCATCGTTAAGAATGATAAACCAATTGATGGCAGCGTGTTTGTTGCTGTGGATGGAAGTGAGCAATCTTTCAGATCGGTTGATGTTGCATGTAAATTAGCCCACCAGTTCGATATAGACATCAATGCCCTATCAGTCTATGATCCCCATTTTCATCGTGTTGCATTTGATGGTATTGCTAAGGTTATTTCTGGTGAGATGGAAAATGTATTTAAATCAGAGGAGCAGGAAGAGCTGCATGACAATGTAATTGACAAGGGATTAGAAAAAATTTACCATGATCATTTACAGACAACTGTTAAGAAGACCAAGGGTAATGGCGTTGATATTAAGACAACATTGCTTGAAGGGAAATCATACGATGAGATATTAAAGTATGAGGATAAAATGCAGCCTTCTCTATTAATACTCGGACGTACGGGTATGCACTCAAGCAAGGGTTTAGACCTTGGAAGTGCAACGGAGAATATTTTGCGTTTTGCAAATTGTAATGTACTTATCACAAAAAATGTTACGGTAGATACACCCAATCCTTTTTTCGAAAAAATGGATGATCAGAAGGGGGTAGAAAGGAATTTGTCACACTCTCCTGAGGTTGCAGAAATAGAGTGGCATGAAGAGGCAACGGCCGTAATGTCAAAAGTACCTGCTTTTGTCCGAGAGATGGTTAAAAAAGAGGTTGAATCGTATGCTTCCAACAATGGGAAGAGTGTCATTACCCGAGAGGTAGTTGAGGAGGCAAAATCAAATTGGACAAATGCTATGAACATGTCGTAATAGATTAACAAGCTTAATTGCACCTTTAAAACTTTCACCACTTTTTGGTTTCTTTATCATCCTTCATTACTCCTAAAGAGATTCATTTCAGTATCCACGTGAAATTACATCACACAGCATCTCTTTAATTCTTTCAATAATTGAATCATCTCATTTGCCAATGAAAGTCTCACGTAATCACCGGTTTGGAATATCTACTGTATGGAGGTCTTCAAGATTTTCGCGAGCAACAGATCTCATCGGGAATCTAACAAAACTGGGTTTTAATACCGTTGAATTGGAATACCGGATTTCGAATAACACATATGAAGATATTAAGATGGTTTTGAAAAAGAATAGGGCATTAAGCGTATGTAGCGTACATAATATTTTCCCAATTCCAGAGGGTCAATCTTACGGTGATGCAGATGCTTTTCTCCTCTCCTCAGATAATCGTGAAGAACGGCTTTTAGCCCTAAAGTATACGGTTAGAACCATGCGGATAGCATCCGAACTCGGAGCAAAAATAGTAGTTGTTCATTTGGGTAGGGTGCCTATGGAGTCAGTAAAAAAAGAGCTATTTCAATTATATGACAGTGGAAAAGTTGATACAGAAGAGCATAGTACTGCTATGAGACAGTTGATGAAGAGACGACAGGAAAGCCGGGGTAAGACGTTTGACATGGTGCTACTGAGCGTAGAGGCATTAGTAAAGGCGGCAGAAGATATTGGAATAACTATTGGGATTGAGAACCGGTACTATTTTAGAGAGTATCCCAATTTTGATGAGTTTGGTGTAATTTTTAAAAAATTTGGTGATGATCATATCGGCTATTGGCACGACGTTGGTCATGCCAAGGTTCAGGAAAACCTTGGTATTATTGGCAAAAATAGATTACTTGATACATATGGTAAGTATTTAACTGGAACCCATCTTCATGATGTGAGAGGCTATCTGGATCACTGTGTACCTGGTTCAGGAGAGGTCGATTTTATGTACCTTAAACAGTACCTGAGACCTGAAACGTTAAGAATTTTAGAGATTCACTCAAGAGAGAGTGAGCAGGATGTCCTTGATAGCATTCGTTTTTTGAAATCTATGGGGATAGATTAGTAGGAGATAGGTGACTTTCTTCCGAATCGAAAAATGAGTATAAGCTTAGCATTGTTATCATTCTGGTTTACATGTGAACAATGGTGAAATATTTTTAAACTTGAAAGCATGTTGTCTATATGTTATATATTTTACGATTACACACTTAAACTTAAGTCATTTAATACCAACATTCAGAAAGCCTGTGTCACGGAAGATTTTCAGGGTGTTCAGCCATTAGAATGTTGGATTCTATTATAAGGAGATGAGGAAGATGGTGAAACTATCGAGCTTTTTGCTGATGTTGCTACTTTTGGGCCTTCTCATACAAGTAAATTGCAATACTGAAGTAGATGCTAAAACATTTTCTGAACACTCTGTACCGGCAAAGAGTGGTTTAGTTGCTGGGAGTGTCATTTCTTCTGCCGTCTATTTACCATTTAAGTTGGCCTATGCTGTACTTGGCGGTATTACGAGTGGATTAACGTATGGGGTTACGCTTGGGCAGGAGGCGGAAGCTGCAAACAATATTGCCATAAGTTCTTTTTACGGAGATTGGTACATTCATCCGAACATTCTTACGAGTGAAGAGGAACTGAATTTTAGTGGCCCTGACGATGTCTCTCCTTAGCTCTTGAATAGACAAGGATGGGGTTTCTCATTTATTGGGGTGTCTTCTGCATAATTTGTAAATATCCTATCTATTCGATAATTCTATAAAATCTGAGTCACTCTTGTAATCGGCAAAATCTGGTACTTGTCGTAATGATATCTTATACTGTGGGTTCAACTGTACCGCTTTTGATAATGAGGACAGCATCTTCTCCTTCTCTTTTAGTAGAGAGTGTGCGCAAGCCTTATTAAACCATGCGGCATCAAATGAGGGATTGATCTGTAACGCTTTTTCGTAAGAGTGGATAGCCTCACGATGTTTCCCCAGTTTGTCGAGGACAAGACCTTTATTGTTAAATGCCGCAAAGAAATTCTGATTGATCTGGGTAGACTTGTCAAATGCGATTATTGCCTCTTCTAATTTTCCAAGATCTTCAAAGACGAATCCTTTGTAGTTCCATACTTCATAAGAACCGGGGTTCAATTTAGTAGCCCTATCAAATGCCTGCAATGCATTTTTCAGTTCACCAATTCTCACGTTAGCTAATCCCAAGTTTAGCCAGGTAGCAAAGGTATCTGGCATTAACTTTACCGCCTTACCAAATTCTACAGACGCCTCTTTGAATTGTTGTATCCTGACAAATGCAAGCCCTTTCTTGTTCAGCGCCTGGAACTTAATTTTGGCTAGGCGGGGGATCTCGTACGCCTCTTTATCAGAGATTATCTCTATTGTTTTGTTGTAAGCTTCAATCCCCTGCTTGATGTTCCCGGATGATGAGAGTATTTCACCTTTGGTATTCCACGCTTGAGGGTAATCATTTTTAAGATTGATGGCTGCATCGACTGTTTCCAATGCCTCGGGGTATTTTCCGAGTTTTGAGAGTTCAAGGGCCTTGTTCGTCAGAGTTTCGTATGAATCCGGCTGTAGTTTGATTGCATGTTCATATGCATCGATAGCATCCGTTTGTCTATGAGTGCGGGAATACGCAAGGCCCAAATTAGTCCAAGCACCGTAGGAGCCGGGATCTATTTTTAATGCCCTTTTATACGCTACAATTGCTTCCTCATTTTTCCCTAATTTATCAAGCGATAGACCTTTGCCGTTCCATGCAGCATAAGAGTCAGGTTTTAGTTCTATAGCTTTGTCAAATGCATGAACCGCCTTATCATTGTCACCGAGATCGGCAAGGGTAAAACCTTTGTTTGCCCATGCAGCGTGTTCTTTTGGTTTAATCTCGATTGCTCTATCGTAAGCTTTAACCGCATCTTCATACCTCCGTATCCGAACGGCAGCATTTCCTTTGTTAATCCACGCTTCATAGTAATCGGGTTTAATGGATATTGCCATATCATATGCTTCAATCGCCTCTACCCTTCTCTCCGGTATACGTGCAAGTGTGAGGCCTTTATTGTTCCACCCTTCGTATGAGTCTGGCTTAAATTCAATAATCCTTTCATATGTTTTGATTGATTCATCATATCTTCCAAGATAATCAAGTACATTTCCTTTATTAAATAGGGCTTTGATGAAGTCAGGTTTTATCTTTAATGCCGTGTTAAAGCATGAGATCGCTTCTTCATATTCTGCATTGTGATCTAATGCCTTTCCCTTCAAAAACCAGGCATCATAATTGTTCGATTCAATAGTAACGGCCCTACTGAGGGTCTCTACCGCCTCTTTATACCTGCCGAGATGATCTAAGACTATTCCCTTGTTCAATAATCCTTGGAAGGAATCAGGAAGTATATTGAGGGCTTCATCATATGTTTTAAGGGCCTCGTTATATTTTTCCTTTACGATAAGTCTGTTACCCTTAATGATAAGCATATCGTGTTTGGAGCGATCTTGGGCATCCAAGTTACCCATTATGCTGAGTAACGTAAAAAAGAGTATGCAAAAGAAAATTGTCTTGTACATAGCAATCACCACTTTCCTGAATTTACCTAAGGTTATAATTTCAATTGGTTAACAGAAGGCCTACCTAGCTTGTTATGGTGGTGAATCTGTTACTTGTTGAACGGCCTCAATCTCCTCTATGTTGCCATCTTCTACTCTGAATGGCAAAATGTAGCCGCGTCTCTTGACAAGCTTTCCCGTATAGGTAATTGTATCGCCAGCTTTTGTACTCAAAACCTTCTCTTTCATCGAAGCGTGAAAGCAGAGTTCTACGTCGGTTATATCGGAATGGCTGACACCCATTCTGAGGCCACTCACTCTTCCCAATCCTCTATTAATTACTTTTCCCCGCCATCGAATACGCTTGCCTTGATATTCCTTCCACAGTTTATCTTTTTGTGATTCTGTCAATCTGCTTTCACTACCAAAGATCTTTTCAATCTCTTCAAAAGATGTGTCAATATATCCTTCCGGTGTTGTTATAATTCCCAACTCCTCTTTCTTAATTACCTTGGGTGCCATTGAATCAGCAATTACAATTTCAGTTTCATCTCTCTTCTCTTGATCAGCATCAACAGGCACATCTGAACCTATTTCTGTTGATGTTTTACCGCTCTTGTCAAACAATACCTTCTCCCCCACTTTCAGAAATTCGATATTAGCAATACCGCAGAGGAGGTTTCTTCCAAAAAGCTTTGCAAGTTCGCCACCATAGGTGATTTTATCTCCTCTCTTAATCAACTCGGTTACGTCCTCCCCGATTTTTGTTTGATCAATAATGAGCTCTATGTTCGTTCCTATTGTATGCTGGATTCCGACCCTCTGTAAATTTGTTTCCCCGGCATTTGAGTAGGTAACAATACCACTCCACTCCACACTTTTACCTCTATATTTGTTCCATAACTTCTCTTTTTGAGCAAATGAGATGCTACTGTTTTTTCCAAAAATAGCGGCAAGTGTATCAAATGTCAAGTCTCCGGGCTCTTCAGGGATATCTTCCTTCTCAGATGCAGTTGCGGACTTTTCTTCACTGTTTGTACCGTGAGTTTCACGAGAGGAGAGTTTTGAACTGTTCTGTTGATTTTCAATAAACTCTTCAGTTGGAACACCATTAATTTCGTCGATTGTTACATCAACGATCTCAAACATGAGGTTTCTGTCAAAGAATTGAGATAGTTTCCCCGTATAGGTAATGCTATCCATTGTATCAATCATTCCAATAGTACTTTTTTTATCATCATCAAATAGGAGTTCAACATTAGTACCCACGTCGTGTCGAATGCCAACTCTTTTCCAATCTTGTTCTCCTATACCTTTGTATGTTACAATTCCTTGCCACTTTACGTACTTTCCTTGATACTCTTTCCATAACTCTTCTAATTGTGTGTCTGAAATTTTTCGACTTTTACCAAAGATCTTGGATAAATCGTCGAAGGAGGAATCGATAAGTTCGTATGATGGTTGGCTTGTCGAAAAATCAAAGCCCTTCAAGAGAGAGTCTCTCTCATCTGCAGCAAAGGTAGTGGTTGATAATGTTAAGACGAAAGTGAGTACACTCAAAAGATAGGCTTTGAATATGTGCATAACATGTAATTCCTTACAACCAGTTTCCTGCCGAACGGCGAAGTTAGACCCGGAAGAGGTCTACGGTTACTAACTTGACAAATGTTTCCGTCCTAACAACTCAGAGAGGTTATGGGGATGTCCACTTATTAATTTTACCTCGCAGATTATGTGGCTATTGTATATACTTAATAGGATAGTTTTTTGGCCACTTTATCAAATGCTATTGCAAAATGGTACGAGAGTCAAGTATTTTATGCGCATGGGATATAACCATGAAAAGAGTCGTGAAGAGTAATAGTGTTGAATTACAAGTTAGGGGTTGTTTTTTTCGGTTCATATGCGTCAGTTTGACAATAGGTCTCTTCTCCCTATTTCCTCAGATGAGGACACTGTTTGCAGATAGTCATAATCGTACAGATCCCAAGACTTTTCAGTCGGATCAGGTATACGACTCCAGTGATACTCTGTTTCAAGAATTGTTACGGGAGGCTGAGGAACGGATAGATATTGCGCATATCTCTTTGCGTATAGCGCAGGTAGAGTATCCTACGATAAACATCGAGAGGTATATTGAATGTATTGATTGGTATGTAAGGATGATACGTATGAGGATTGAGAACGAGAGAGACCCTGCAACGATCGTGCAGACAATCAATGATTTTCTTTTCGCAGAACTTGGTTTTACCTATGTGAAAACCGGTTATCTAAAGGATCTCTTTTTGAACGAAGTACTTGATAGGAGAAAGGGAAATTGTGTAGGGATGTCGATCCTTTTTCTTGCTTTGGCAGAGAGATTGGAATTGCCACTTTTCGGGGTTAATGTACCGGATCATATTTTTATCAGATATGATGATGGTGAAACAAAAATTAACATTGAGACAGGTCATGAAGGGATATCTTTAAATGACTCCTTCTATATTGCACATAGTTTAGAACCTTTTGATCTGTTGAGTGTGGAAAATGGTTGTTATTTGGAAAATTTAACAAAGAGGGAGGTCATCTCAAACATTTTCTTAAACCTTTCTAAGATAAGGAGAAAGGACGGTCGTCTTAAAGAAGCTTTGCGTGATTGTAATAAGTCTATTGTACTTAAACCGAAAGATCCTGCAGCCTATTGTAATAGGGGGGTAATATATGAAAAGATGGGAATGATTCCCGAGGCAATCAAGAGCTATGGGAAGGCGATATCACTAAACAAAAAATATGCATCCGCATACTACAATCGAGGCTCCCTCTTAGGTGTGGTAGGAAGGATAGAGGAGGCTATCAATGATTTTAATAGTGCTATTACTATCAATCCAGAGTTTACAATTTGTTACTTTAATAGGGCAATTGCCTATAAGAAAATCGGCCAGCTAGAGAGGGCAATTGAGGATTACGACAAAGTAATTGACAATGAACCGAAGAATGCACAAGCGTATTGTAATAGAGGGGTGGCCTTTGCCGAAAAAGGAAGTTTAAACCTTGCAATAAAAGACTTTAATATGGCAATTCAGTTAAATCCAAATCTCAGTGATGCTTATTTTGCCAGGGCCATATTTTTTGCAGATACTGATCAGAAGAGAGAAGCTATTGATGATTTTAGCAGCTGCATTGATTTGACTCCCAACAAAACGTTTGCGTACTATTTAAGGGGCAAACTCTATGGCCAGATTGGCGACTCCGAAAATGCAATGAGAGATCTGAGCAAAGCGATAGCGATTGAGCCTGATCTTGCGGGGTTATATATAGAGAGGGGCATTCTTCTCTATCAATTAAATAAGCTAGAAGAGGCTATCTCTGATTTTGACAGATCCCTCGCTCTTTTTCCGGGAAATCCAGTTGCTTATCTCTACAGGGGGAAGGCGTTTGAGAGCGATGGTCAGTTTGGAAAGGCAATTGAAGACTTTGAACTGTTTCTCGATATAGTCCCTGACTCTCCCGATGCAAACACTATTAAAGAGGAGGTACGGAACTTAAAGCTGTTACCGCAGGGAGTTCAGTAGTATACCCACCCGGAAATCCGCAACCATTTTGCAATGGGTATATCTAACCTCTTGAGAGTGTATTCCAATGCACTCGATGTGGAGTAGAGATTGGTTCGATTGAGGCAATTTCGACCGATTAACGATCGAAATTACCGTGATTTTACAAGAGTAGTTCTCAACTTTTATGATTGCGGTTAGGTTGTAGGAGCATCTTTTTTACCAAAAGCCTTCAATATTGCAGTTATCATTCCGATGAAGATAAAGACCCAGGCAGCATAAGCAAAATAGATAAAATATTTCGATATGTTCGCCACAAAAGGAATCTGTATTGCCTGAGAAAGTTTGTAGGTGCAGGCGGTATACATTCCCAAGGGGAAGACCATTCCCCAATACAGTGGGGTATAGCTATATGGTGTTTTACTGTAAACGTATTTCCACACACCCAAAATAATTAAAAGCGGTATCCACCAGGTTCCGAATGACCAGAAAAAGAGAGTAAATCCCTTTGTGAACGTTATAAGATCGGAGAATGGTCCACCGATATTCGGAAGGTTGAGACATATGATCGAACCAGCGAGGGTCGTAATGGCAATTGCACCCATGTTAATCCAATAGGGTGGAATCAATGCCTGTGGGGCGAGTTTAAAGAATGTCAGCCGATAGAAGAGGAGTGTCATCAAAATCACATAGAGAAAAGATCCGATCATCCACCATACAAAAGATGAAAACATTACAAAGCTTCCAGTACTTTCAAATTTTGGGGCAAGTGATGCACCCAAAACGGCCACTGATTGTGTTCCGACGACAGCTATCAACCAACCTCCGTGCATGACCGAATCCAACCCCTCTTCACACTTGATGAAGAGCAGGCTGAATGTGAGGAGGGAAACAGCGACCCAGAGAAAGATACCGAAGAACCAGAATATCTTTGCTATTACCGGTTGATCTACTATGGTAACAAATTGTGCTCCCAGCACGTTCGTAGCGGCAACCGTTGTAAAAAATACAAAGCTGAGCTTAGGGTTCGAGAGGTCTTTGTACAGAAGGTCCCAGAACATGCCCGTACGGATAATTTGAAAAGGTAAGATAATGGCGTAGGCGATTATGTTTATATAAAAAAGAGCGGTTGCAATTCCAGAAAATCCTAGTAATTTAGAGGCAATTGAAATAATTCCCGTAGACATTACCATCGCGAAATAGGCTGGATGAAGCGTCTTAATTGAATCTTTGATAGCACACATTGATTGATATTCCCCTCCTTTAAAAGAAATAAATATAGTTCATAAGCTTTCGCACTATATCGTTAAGTGGAAAGATTATCAAGTAATTTTTCAGCAATTTGAACGGCATTTAATGCTGCACCCTTGAGCAAGTTATCACTGACTATCCAGAGGTTAAGGCCATTTTCCAGGGACTCATCTTCCCGTATACGTCCGACAAAGGTCTCATCTTTTCCGGCAGCTGTAGATGCGAGAGGATAGAGCTGTTTCGCTGGGTCGTCAAGCACGATAAGGCCTTCTGCCTTGCTTAATATGCTCTTTGCCTTATCTACTGATATCTTTGATTGTGTCTCAACATTTACTGACTCGCTATGACATCGAAAGACAGGTACCCGAACGGTAGTTGTGGTGATACGAAAAGATTTATCATTTAATATCTTCTTCGTCTCGTTAATCATCTTCATCTCTTCCTCTGTATACCCATTTTGCATAAATGCGTTACTCTGGGGTACTTGTGGTAATATATTGAATGCAATCTGATGGGGAAATACACTCCGTTTGTAATCACCTCTCTTGTTGAGAAGAGATTCTGTCTCCTTTGTGAGCTCCTCTATAGCCACCAATCCTGCTCCCGATACGGCCTGATAGGTTGATACCACAACTCGTTTTATCGTCACCGCATCGTGTAGGGGTTTTAAGACGAGGACTAATTGGATGGTAGAGCAGTTTGGATTTGCGATTACGCCTTTGTGAGCGGCAATACTCTCAGGATTGACCTCCGGTACAACCAGAGGGACATCATCGTCCATTCGAAAAGCACTGGTATTGTCTACAACGACACAGTTACTTTTCACCGCATGTGGTACGAACTGTTTGCTTACCGTGCCGCCGGCACTAAAAAGGGCGATGTCAATCCCCTCAAAGGAGTCCTCTTTCAACTCCTGGATCTCAATCTTCTTTTCCTTAAAAAGTATATCGCCGCCTGCTGAACGGCGAGAGGCTAGTGGTCGTAATGTGTCAACAGGGAAGTCCCTTCTTTCAAGGACCTTCAGCATTTCTGTCCCAACAGCACCGGTAACGCCAACTACAGCAACATTAACTCCCAACCTTTGTACTCCTTTCATAGGGCTGAGCCCTTATTTCATGCGAATTAAGAGGTCATCAGTGATACCTAACCTCTCTCTAGTATATTGAATCTGAGACAAAAACCTCTTTGCATCTTCCGGATATCCGGCTGTTGGTTTTAACTCTTTTACCTGCTCTCGCCAAAAGGTATTGAATAATCTGATAAAGAGTTCACGTATGTATTTACTGATCATTGATGCCAGAGCTGTAGGAAAATGCTTTGAATCTGCACCTGCAATGAATGATACACTCATTTTTTTCGTTTCATTACCGACTCTGTATGTTGATTTTAGATTCCCTTCAGATATGGTGTCTACTGAACATCCTTTAAAACCAGTTTTGAGTAATTGAGAGTAGTGGTTTCTCCCCCCATGTTTATCTATTGAGACCTGGAGATCCTTTTCACCGAAACAGTGGAAAATCTCTTTTAAGTGTTGCAGACAGCTGTTGAAAAGGAGCATGGCCTTATTCCGGGTGTATTCAATCTGTCGGTTAAATTCGTAAACGCAGAGAAAAAGGCTCTTCATTTCATGGAAACGCATATTTTGTTGAGTTGCCGAATTATTGATCATCTCTGCATATTTCGCTATTTTTGAAACAGTCGAAGCGACGGGCAGATGAATATCTTTTCCCTTGTACCATGGATATTTATCTAGCACATCACTATAATCATCTGATAACAATTTGAGTAAATCTGAGAAGCTGGTTATCACCCCATTTCTGCTCCAGATAAATGATAACACCGTCTCCTCGATTAGCCTTAATCCGACTTTTTGTGAGAATGTTTTCTTGCTATCATTTACTACGATTCGATTACGCCGGTCTCGGACCTTATCAGAAATTGCCCCTTTTAACAGCTCCCACACATTGGTATCATAACCACAATGGGTTGGTAACTCCATGACAACAGACGATACGACAAACGGTCCGATCCTTGGGCCATATCCGGCTTCATCAATACCAGCGATTACGGTCATTTTCTCTCTAGGTTTTCGTCTCTTTCCAATGTGCTTTCTGAATAGAATGAACAGTTAATAATCAGCTTAAAAACTTTTTGGGATTATAACATGCACATAACTACTGTCAAGAAGCCATTTGCTATGTATCGTTGTTTGAGATCTTGTTATCAACCAGGGATCAATAGTTTGAAAGTAAGTCTGCATGTAGCTGCTGAATTATGCCAATTCTCCTTGACAAAGATGTAGGCTCAAATATAATGATTTTACTATGGAAAATGTGATAGAGGGTTGTGTGGCAAGGATTCTAGATGAGTATAGAATAGTAGTTAATGTTGGCAGCAGAGATAACGTGAAAATTGGTATGGTCTTTGCTATTATCGCACTCAGTGAAGACGATATAAAGGATCCAGCGAGTAATGAGGTACTTGGAAAGCTGGAAAACATTAAAGACTACGTTTCCGTAGTTCATGTTCAAGATAGGTTTTCTACCTGCGTCGCAAGAGAGAAGAGAAGGGGTGGGCGAGACGGAGAGAATATGGGTGTGCAAACGCTTAGTGGTGCGATGATGGCTGAATCTATGACCGCTAGGCCTGATACGGAGCGATTCGAGACGCAGAAATTGAATGTTAATACCTCTCAAATTACTGGCACACCTCAGTTAGGACCGATTTCAGTAGGAGACAAGATACGTTCTGTTGGGATCATTGAGTAATGAATGTACTACCAAAGGATCTGCTTGCCTTATTGAGTTAAACAAAAAGTTCTTAACCTCCTGTGTCCACACCATGGTAGCAGGTAAAATACTGTTATTGGTTTTCAGCGTTTTACTCTTTTGTGTTAGCTATTATGGCGAGTAGGACGTTATCTTAGGATTCAACAGCAGAAGTGCTTGTACTGATAATAAAGGGATAGTATGAAGGTAATTAAATTACAAGATGGTGGTAGGGGATATGAGATAGAGAAAATCAAAGAGGGAATGAGTCTCTTTGCTGATATAGTTTCGGTAAAGATGTCAAATAAGACGAAAGAGGTTTTTGGTGAACCGCTCACACCAATTGAAGGCGTAAAGCGTATTATTTCCGATGTGAGGGAAAAAGGTGATGCCGCCTTATCCTATTATTCTGACAAGTTTGAGGGTGTTGCCTTATCTGCGAACGATCTGCTTGTAAAGGAGAAAGAGATTGAAGAGGCATATGAGAAGGTATCCGCCGACTTTCTCCGGGCAATAAGGCGTGCGCGAGAAAATATAAAGTTGTTTCAAAAACACATTCGTATTCGTGAACCTGAACCTTTCTATTCGAATGGTACCAGAATAACGGTTAACTATGATCCAATTGAAAATGTTGGTCTTTATATCCCGGGAGGTTCCGCCTCATATCCTTCAACAGTTCTCATGAATGCGATACCTGCTAAAGTAGCAGGGGTGAAGAATATTACGGTTGTTTCTCCCCCTGGAAGAGACGGAAGTATGTCTCCAGAAAGGGTGGTTGCCTGCAGAGAAGCAGGAGTCGATGAGATTTACAAGTTAGGGGGTGTACACGCAGTTGCAGCACTTGCATTTGGTACGAAGGTAGTAAGGAAGGTAGATATGATAGTCGGCCCCGGTAATATCTATGTCACTCTTGCAAAGAAAGAGGTTTTCGGTCATGTCGGAATCGACATATTAGCAGGACCGAGTGAAGTCCTGATTATCGCCGATCATTCAGCGAATACTGCTTTTATTGCTGCCGATTTGCTTTCGCAGGCAGAACACGCCCCTGGCATATCAATATTGGTTACCGACTCTGAGAAATTTGCAAATGATGTCTTGCGTGAGACAGATCGACAGTTGTTGAACCTGTCACGGAGCGACTCTATCAAAGAATCACTCGATACATTTGGTATCATTATCATTGTTAAAGATCTTGATGATGCTATTGATGTTGCAAATACTCTTGCTCCGGAGCACCTACAGATAGTTACGAATGATGATGAACGGGTCTTGTCTGGTATCAAAAATGCCGGAGCGATCTTTGTGGGTCCCTATTCTCCCGTTGCAGTGGGGGACTATATAGCCGGACCGTCTCATGTCTTACCAACTAGCAGTACCGCTCGATTCTTTTCCGGTCTATCGGTGAACGACTTTCTGAAAAGGACGAGTATTATGACAAATTCAAAACATGACCTGGACTCACTTGCCGATGATATTATCACTATTTCAGAGGCAGAAGGCCTTGTGGCACACGCCCAATCGGTGCGCGTGAGAGTAGGAAAATGACAAAACAATCGAGTTATTTTAGGAAGAATATCGATAGAATGGCCGGATACGTACCGGGTGAACAGCCCCAGGATGGCGCTTATATTAAGCTCAATACAAATGAGAATCCGTATCCTCCATCTCCGAAGGTCCTGGCCGCATTGAAAGAGGCGGTAGATGAAAAACTGAGACTCTATCCAGATCCAAATGCAACAACGGTAAAGGAGAAGGTATCCGAAATTTTTGGTACAAGGCCGGAACGCGTCTTGGTGGGGAATGGTTCTGACGAACTTCTCACCATAATAATCCGTTCATTTGTCGGTGAGGGGGATAAGGTTGTCTATCCCTATCCAACCTATCTTCTCTATAAGATACTCTCGGACATTCAGAATGGAATGGTGTGCACCGTAAACTTTCTTGAAGACTACTCTCTCCCAGAAGAGATTGTAAGGAAAGGGGCTTCTATTATCTTTATTTGTAATCCAAATTCTCCTTCTGGGACGATGGTCTCAGTTGACGATGTCTCAAATATTGCGGGTAAGACAGAGAGTGTCATTGTCGTTGATGAGGCGTATGTCGATTTTGCCAATGATAACTGTTTAAGGTTGGTAGATGAGTACCCAAACCTGATTATCCTGCGTACTCTATCAAAATCATATTCATTAGCGGGGATGCGTTTGGGGTTTGCGGTTGCGCAGGAGGGGTTGATAAACGGGATGATGAAGGTCAAAGATTCGTATAATATAGATAGGCTAAGTATAGCAGCAGCAATTGCAGCATTAGGTGATCAGGAAACGTTTAGAGGAAACATTTCTAAAATAAAACGGACGAGAGAACGTTTGATGGTTTCACTTAATCAGTTGGGCTTTTACGTATATCCGTCTCAAACCAATTTTGTGATGGTTAAGTGTGCGAGTAGCCTTGTAGCCAAAGATATCTATGCAAGATTGAAAGAGCAGAAGATTCTTATCCGCTATATCGATGAACCACGGCTTGACGATTGCCTCAGAATTACGGTTGGAACAGATGGAGAGATAGATACGTTGCTTGAGAAGATGGAGGAGATACAGCGTTCTCAGTAGTATTTCGGAATTCTGGTTTAGGTGCTTAGCGCGCCAAAGTTCCTAAAATTTTGTCAATGTTTTGCCCGATAGCCCGCCTGGCCCAACCGTTCTAACTGGTACCTTTCGGGCAGGTAAGCAGCTGTTTTCATTGTGCTTAAACTGATAATTTCAGACTCAAAAGCCTTAACACAGAGGCGCAGAGGGCGCGGAGAAAACAAATTTTTGTTGTATGGATTTGAAATTGAAACCCTACTTTAACTCTGCATCCTCCGCGACCTCTGCGTTAAAACAGAATACTACCCGCTGAAAATGGCTTTTATTCTCAGCTTAGCTTAAAAAAATTTAGGATCCTAAGAATGCTTACATAAAGTAATAAGTATCCGTATGTTAGAAGAAGTCCGCTTGGGGTGATAAGCGTAATGATGATATCGGCAATGCATCACACTCTGGTTCATAAGTTTTAGACAAGAATCCGGTCTACATTTCTTCTTTGTTTCCATGATATAGCTTATAACCATGAAAACATGGAAAACCCAATTAAACATTTTCAATTTATTTGTTAATATAAAGATTCAATTGTAGTTGGAGAATTGGTGTTCTTTGCAGTTGTCGGAATGCTCGTACAAGTACCTCACCTATATATAAAATCAAGATTCCTGTCATTTTTTGGGATTCTTACTATCGCTGCTATGGAAGTATGTGTAGGCAAAACAACGATTTATTCTTCAAAACCTTAAAAGTATTTACGCTGAACACTTGCTGGAGTATCAAGAACAATTGAAAATCCGACAGAGTTCTGTTTGAAAACTATCTACTACATGGATTCTCACTTTCCTACTTACATTGCTTTTTGTTGCAATATAGGTTTTTATTTTATATGCTGTTTTGTAACTTGTATGAAATCCGGGACATACTAGATTATTTGACAATATTCTTTTTATCTTTATATGTAATTTACAAACTTTTGTTAAGGCTTTGCTTTACATAAACATGGAAACATATTATGCAATCTTTGAAATTCGATAACTTTTTAAGGAGACTAAAATGGAAGTAACGTTGCCTTTAGAAAGGATGTCAACAGAAGAAAAAATCCGAACTATGGAAATAATTTGGGATGATTTGTGCAAAAAAGCCGAAAGCATACCCTCTCCTTCTTGGCATAAAGACATCTTGGATGAAAGGGAGAAAGCTATAGAAACAGGTGAAGAAGAGTTTATTGATTGGAATAAAGCAAAAAAACAAATAGAAGATGAAATTTCATGAAAATCAGAATAGTGCCCTCCGCAAGACAAGATTTAGTTGATGGTTACTGGTTTTACGAAAGCAATCTCCAGGATTAGGTAGTTATTTTAAGGATACGCTCTTTTCAGATATAGATTCGTTGGCGTTTTTTGGCGGGATACATGTAGTACGTTACGGAAAATACTTTAGGTCACTATCAAAACGATTTCCTTTTGCTGTATATTATAAGATAAAAAACGACACAGTGCATGTACATGCGGTTCTTGATTGCCGCAAAAGTCCAGCTTGGATAAGGCAAAAATTAAAACGAAAATAGAACTAATTGATGATCCTGATAAGACAAAGAACGGAGTATCAAATTTATCACAATAATAAAAGAATATCTAACGAGAAAAATGCAGCCAACCACAAAAACGTGATTGCTGATTTTCAACGTTATTCGGCACGCTTGAGTGCCGAATAACGTTGAGATGAGCCGTTTTCAGGATAAATAAGCATAACGAGTTATACGGATTTATCCCTCGATCAGTTTCATTGACTGGTTAATGCGGTTGCATAACTAGCACAGTGGAACTGACAGAACAGCAGCCTAATACACTTCGTGATTAGACTACGAACTCGCACCTCATCGATAAGCTGACCGTCCGTTACTACTCGGGTCAGGTTATCGGGTCTGTTCATTGCTGCGTACACTGCCCAGTCAATCTAAAAAACAATACTTCCAATATTTATGTGACGTGATATACTATAATGAAACCATAACTTTGAAACATATTGGAAAACTGAATGTCAACAGGATGTGAAATTAATGACGTTATCGAATCCCCTTAATGGATTAATTATATCAAGATGAGGCTTTGCTTCCTGAAAAAGAGTGGGGAGATAGGATAACCAGAATTTCGCAGATTGAGGATTTGAAAAATTAGATTTCCTGATTCTAAAACAACCCAATGGTTGAACGAAAAGTGCCCAGGTACAAGGCGCGTAAAAATTTCGGAACCGGAGCGTACTTAAGTACGTGAGGATTGAGAAATTTTTACAGCAACGCCGTAAGTGGGTGCTTTTCGTTCAACCACAAATAGTAGGGATTGATGAGTATGAGAACAGCAAACATCAACAGAAAGACACATGAGACCAGCATAAGTCTCTCTCTTAATCTGGATGGAAAGGGGAAGCGGTCAATATCAACTGGCATTGGTTTTTTTGATCACATGCTGGACCTCCTGGCAAAACATGCCCTGTTTGATTTGGAGATCAAGGCATTCGGAGATACTGAGGTTGACTATCACCATACGGTTGAAGACGTTGGGATCTGTTTAGGCCAGGCAGTGAAGGAGGCCCTGGGAGATAAAGCAGGGATTACACGTTTTGCAAATGTCAGTGTACCAATGCAGGAGGCCCTGGCCAATGTTGCCGTAGATATAAGCGGCCGTTCTGCCCTTGTCTTTCATGTGAAAATAGAGGCAGAAAAGATAGGGGATTTTGATGCCGAATTGATAAAAGAGTTTTTAGAGGCGTTTACGGTAAATGCCGGTCTGAATCTCCATGTTGATGTTCCGTACGGTGAAAATGCACATCACATATCGGAGGGTATTTTCAAAGGGTTTGCAAAGGCGCTTCAGCGGGCCGTAAGACTAGACGATCGGACGGACGATATCCCTTCAACTAAGGGAGTACTGTGATAGTACCACCTTAACAATTATATTTTGACCACTCACTGCTCATAACATGCAGGGACAAGCTTTTGCAAAATAATTATTTATACCAATATTCAGGACATCTAATAGGCATCAAATAATATACGAAAACCAATTTGGTTTTCGGTAGTTGTCAAGTTGTGTTTGAAATGAGTGCTGAAAAAAGTAACATCTGTTTGGGTATAGGAGAGGTGCTTTTCCGAACTTTATTCCACATACGGAAGTCAATTAATTTTGGATACGACATATTCACAAGAATAGATAATAAATCGAAAGGAAATTTTGTGTCAAAAAATTACATACATTTTTTTAGAAAGAGACCTCTTTTATCTGTTACGTTTTTCACATTTTCTCTTATTTTCTTGACAGCTTTTTTCTCTACTGTATGGGCGAACGGGCCAGAGGGAGAGCGGGTTACGTATCAGTCAGAATTTTTCGGGGAACGTGTGGCAAAATCACCCTGGCCGATGTATCGACATGATTTACACCATACTGGGAGAAGTCCCTATGTGGGATCAGAGACAAACGGGATAAAATGGACATTTCAGGCCGGAGCATCAATCTCTTCTTCTCCCATTATTGGCGTTGATGGAACTGTTTACATTGGGTCACAGGATAAGCATCTCTATGCAATTAATCCAGATGGCTCACTGAAGTGGAAATTTGAGACAAACGGTGAGGTGGATTCTACCGCTACAATTGACATTGATGGTGTGATCTATTTCGGTTCGTGGGATGAGTATCTCTATGCGCTCTATCCCGATGGAAAACTGAAATGGAAGTACAAATCGGACGGAGGTATTATCTCATCCCCTGCGATAGGTAACGATGGGACACTCTACTTTGGATGTTGGGATGATAAGATACACGCTGTGGATTCCAACGGGAAACAGAAGTGGGAGTACAAGACAGCTGATCACATATGGTCTTCACCCGCTATCGGAGATGATGGTATGGTGTATTGTGGGTCTGAAGATTACTATCTTTTTGCTCTTAGGCCTGATGGAAAGGCTGTCTGGTCATTTGGTACACACTACCTGCTCGAATCTTCTCCCTCTATCGGAGATGATGGGACTATCTATTTCGGTTCTGAAGATGCTAATCTCTTTGCCTTGGATCCAAGTGGACATCTCAAATGGCAGTTTAAGACTGAATATGATATCGATTCTTCTACGGCAATTGCGACCGATGGGACAATTTACATCGGATCCGGTGACGGGTTCCTGTACGCCATTAATCCAGATGGAACACTAAAGTGGAGATTTGAGACAAGATACTCAATAATGTCATCTCCTGCCGTGGATGCCAATGGCACTGTGTATGTAGGTTCCCGAGATAAAAAATTCTATGCGATCAATAGTGATGGCACCCTGAAGTGGTTTATTGAAACGGGAGGGGCCATTGAATCATCAGCAGCCATAGACAAGGACGGGACTATTTATATCGCCTCTACTGATGGCGTACTCTACGCAATTGGGGAAAAGTGAGAGTCCTAACCGTAATTGCGGGACTTCTGAAACTGACGCGTGACGGGGTGATCGGCTGGAGAAAACAAACGGTTTCTGTTTGATGTGTGAGGGATCAACTCTTTATCTGCTGAAATAATCATACAAAAAGGTATTCATGAGATTTAGACCATGCATAGATTTGCGTGGGGGGCGTGTTGTTCAAATTGTGGGAGGGTCACTTGATGAGGGAGACTCAAAAAAAGTTAAGACCAATTTTGAGACAGATCGTTCTCCTGCCGATTTTGCGAAAATGTATAAGTGTGATAATCTTCCGGGTGGTCATGTGATATCGCTCGGACCAGGCAACGAGGAGGCGGTACTTTCAGCTCTCCGTGCGTTTCCTGATGGGTTTCACATTGGAGGCGGGATAACACCTCAAAATGCTATTATGTATCTTGAAGCAGGGGCAAGCCATGTGATTGTTACATCGTATGTATTTTCTGATGGAAAAGTCGACATGGATAAGCTTCGGTTACTTCAAAGTGCCGTTGGTAAAAACCGATTGGTGCTGGATCTGAGTTGTCGAAAGAGGGGGTCTGACTTCTGGATTGTAACCGACAGATGGCAAAAGTTTACAAATGTGCCTATCGATCGTAAGATAATCAATCGACTTTCAAACCATTGCGATGAATTTCTGGTGCATGGGGTTGACGTTGAAGGAAAAATGGGAGGAATCCAATCGGACCTCATTAAGATTCTTGGAAAATATTCTCCAATCCCAGTGACGTATGCCGGTGGTGTTAAGGCACTCTCTGACCTTGACTTGGTAAAAGAGATTGGTCGGGATCGAGTAGACCTCACTATCGGGAGTGCATTGGATATTTTTGGAGGAACTATTTCATACCGCAGTGTTGTCGATTGGTTTAATCAAACCACGTGTTAATGCAGGGATGAGAAAAACGGCTTCGCTTGCGCATTATCGAGAATTATTCTACTATCGTTTTACAATACTCCTTCTCAGATTGAGGAGTATTACGACTAGCTCTTTGTCCTTAAATAGTGTTTGAACGAAAACTACCCATCTTCTGCGTTGCTGTAAAAAATCCGTAATCCTCAAGTGCAATGGTACGTTCCGGTTACGAAATTGTTACGCGACTTGCACTTGGGCAGTTTTGGTTTAAACACAGGGTTTCTGTTCAAGCACTAATTAGGCATCTATTTGTAAAGCAAAATGGGAAAGAGGTATGTTACACATTTTTTTAAGACATGGATGTTCTGTAATCATGAATAACCACTCTCTCTATTTAACGCTTTTTCTTGCCGTTTTTGTCTGATTATTAAATCCCACACATATCTCTCTTCTATTACAATAAAAAACAACATAGTTATGACCCATAATTCCTTGAACAATTGTATTTGTTTGTACCGTACCATTTAGGAGACTAAAATGAAAGATTGGATCCCCTTGATTAATAAACTCATCTGGCCCTTTATCATTGGTATCTTATTGTTAGTTTTTCACGATGGTGTAAGTGAAATATATGATGCAATCTTGGATCGTATTAAGGCAGGTGGGAGTATCGAGATAGGGGGATTCTTTAAGTTAGGTGATGAAGCGACTAAGACTGAAATCAAAGAATTGTCGAGCGAAAATTTGTCAATTAAAGGTATAGGAGAGACTGAAGGGGCAGAAGGAGAAGAAGGAATCGAAAAGGATTCGCTACTTACGCTCTGGAAACTAAAAGAAGAACTTGCAAATGATCCTACGAAAACCATAAACACTCTCCTTGTTGCAGATGATATTCAAGATTATTCTTATTCTGTTGAATTATGCAAAGAATACATTAGTACCCTGGGTTTACGGTATGTTGTCTTTCAGAAAGGAGATCAGTTTGCCGGTTGGATGTACTCTGGATCGTTTGTTGCCCAGTTACCTTCTCATAATGGAGGCGTGGGTTTTACAGAAATGATACGCATGCACGGGATAAAGACTCATTTCGTCGATCCTGACTTCTCCACAAAAAAAGTCTTAGAACAGATGCAGAAGTTTAATTTAGATTCTATTCCTGTCGTTGATGATAATGGTAAATGGTTGTTTTTTGCAAACCGTGATGAAATTCTTGCCCGTTTGATGACATCCATTATCTTATCAAATGGTGAGTGAGAATCTGGTAGAATAGGAAAAGAGCGAAAAATTCAGAAAAGTTAGAGGTCCTCTCCTTCTCTGTTTAGATTTCTGAACTTCACCCTCATACGACTTGATTTGACAAGTTTTATGCTCATCTGATAATGGTTTTCGGATAAAATCTGGTATAAAATTGAGCGGGTAAAATCCTCGGCGTCTTTTGTCCGGTGATATACCCATTACGAAGTGGTTTTAGTATATCTCTTGCTTATAAGCAGGGTGCAGCTAGGTTGGGTAACTGTAGTTTCTGCAATCGAACGGCATTAAATTCCTCGGTGGATAATGGTTTACAATATAAATAGCCCTGTATCTCATCACACCGTTTCTGCTTGAGAAATTTGAGCTGCTCTTGTGTTTCCACCCCTTCTGCAATTACCTTTAATTTCAGACTCTGGGCTAAATCGATAACCAATGAAACTATTGCCTTGTCGTTTTGATCGGTTACAATATCACGAACAAATTGCTGGCTGATTTTAATTTTGTTTACAGGAAACTTCTTAAGATAGTATAAAGATGAAAAGCCGGTACCGAAATCGTCAATTGCGATTTGGATTCCTAGGTCACACAGTTTCTTTAATTTATGAATAATAGTGTCCAGGCTTTGCATAGCAACGCTTTCTGTAATTTCCAGCATCAGGAGATGGGGATCAAGCCCTGTCGTTTTGAGAATAGAGGTAACAGTGGCTACAAGGTCATTTTCATGAAAAGTATGTACTGAAAGGTTTACGGCCACACTTAAATCTTGTAATCCTCTTTCCTGCCATGATTTGATTTGTAAACATACGCTATGAAGTACCAATTTGTCGATCGCAATAATAAGTCTCGTATCTTCAGCTAGGCCGAGAAACTGATCAGGGGAAATGAGTCCTCGATTAGGATGCTTCCAACGCACAAGCGCCTCCATTCCAACGAGGTTTCCCGCACTAATGTCTACTTGTGGTTGGTAATACACCTCGAATTCATTATGCTCTAACGCTTGGTAAAGCTCACGTTCAAGGGTCATCCTCTCAAAGGATTTAACATGTAAAGCTGTGTTGTAAAACTGATAATTATTCTTCCCCTTCTCCTTAGCACGGTACATCGCAATATCAGAGTTCTTCAGCAGCGATTCCACGTTATTGCCATCATTGGGGTAGAGGGTAATTCCAATGCTCGTGGTTATATAGAACTTATTATCACTGACGACCCAGGGATTTTGGAAAGATTTGTGTATTTTACTAATAACATGGTTGATGTCTTCAACATGATGAATACCGGGTAATAATATGATGAATTCGTCACCGCCGAATCTTGCGATAGTATCGTCTTTGCGAATACAGTTTTTAAGTCTATCTGCTATGTTTATTAGGAGTTTATCTCCCACAGAGTGTCCCAGCGTATCATTTACCACCTTGAATCTATCTAGGTCAAGAAATAATACGGCCAGCATCTCATTGTTTCGATGAGCATGGGATAACGCAAATGTGATACGATCATGGAACAATACCCGATTGGGTAGTCCGGTAAGATGGTCGTAAAATGCCAAATATTTGATCTTCTCTTCGGCTCGCTTTCGTACTTCGATCTCAATCTCAAGTTCATTGTTTGCCGTCGCAATTTCCAGGGTACGATCAGCTACCCGACGTTCTAAAAATTCATTGAACATCTTTAGCTTCTCTTCCATTCGTTTGCGTTCGGTTATGTCTCGTATGATCCCGCAGACCATTATTTTACTTTTATACATAAAAGTACTTCTGGAAATCTCTACAGGAAATACGGTTCCATCTTTTTTCCTATGGTAATGTAGAGAGATATAGTTTTGTTCTCCAGCAACCAGTTTACGAATAGAGTCGTTCGAGATGTTTGTCTCTTCAGTAATATCATTGTGCCGTAAATTGAGGAATTCTTTACGACTATATCCATAGATCTCCTCACAAGCCTTATTGACCTCTACGAAACGTTTTGTCTCATTATCAAAAATCATAACCGCATCCTTTGTTGTTGAAACAACTTGTCTGTATTTCTCTTCGCTTTCAAGAAGGGCATCCTCCATCAGCTTACGGATATTTATCTCCTTCAAAAGTACGTTGTTGGTTTGAACCAGTTCAGATGTGCGCTGTTTAACACGTTCTTCAAGAGATTGGTTGAGAACCTTTATCTCTTCCTCCAATTTGTAATTTTTCATCTTTTCAGAAATAATATTGGCAATAGCTTGAAGAAAGTTTATATCCTCTTGTGCGAATTCCCTCCGTTTGGTTGTAAATACTCCAAATATACCAAGAGGTTTATCTATACCGGAGATAGTAACGCTTATGCCGCTGACCACACCGTGATCACGAAACAGTTTTGTATCATCATATATTGTCTCTGCCCAAAAGTCTTTCAAGACAACAGGTTCACCTGAATAGAGAGCATTATAGGGGAATGTATTGGACTTCAAAGCTACGGTTGCGTTTCCCACTGCCCCTTTTCGCCAACCAACTCCTGCCCGTAAAAGCAAGGAATCACGACTGGGAAGTAGTTCCATGATCTTACTATAATCCACATCGAGTGTTTCTGAGGCGTAGATAACACACTGCTCAAATAAGTGAGAAAGGGTAGTATCTGCTGACAATGCGATTTGTCCGATAGTGCTTATAACTGATTGTTGAAGTTTTCGTACTTTGAGATTGTGTTCAGCCCGTTTCCTTTCGGTGATGTTCCGTGCGGTTCCTAGCACTCCGATAATGGTATGCTTTTCATCATATAAAGGGATGTTTTTATATTCACACGGTATTCCGGTATCCTTGAAAGTTAATTCGTATTGAGGCCTCTCTCCATTTATGGTCATTCTGTAAAAATGTACCGCTTTTTTCAAGTTCTCTTCATCAAATAGAGGGGCAAATGATTTACCGAAGAATTCTTCAGGCTTGTAGCCAGACAATTTTTCAAATATTCTATTTACAAATACAATATTTCCCTTTGTATCGCATATGTAAGCAAGGTCGGAGATGTTATCAAATAAGATCTTATATCTTTTCAGCTCTTCTACCAATCTCTTATGGCTTGCATTTTGTCCTTCCCGCTTTAACTCCCTTTTTAGTATTGAACCAATCTGTGACAAGTTTTTTTTCATGAGGTAATAATCTGCACCCGCCTTCATAGTCTCAACGGCAATCTCTTCACCTTCAACATCTGAAACAATAATGCACGAAAGATCAAGCCCTCTTTTTTGTACGAGTTTTAATGCATCAAGGGCTCTCAAACCTGTTACCGAATAATCAGTTATGACCAGATCCCAATTCTCCCTATCCAATGCCCTTTCCATAGGATCTGCAGAATCTACCCGTTTGTAACTCAGATCAAAACCTTCTTGCTGGATCGGATTGAGAATCAGCTGTACATCATCCTTAGGGTCTTGCACAATTAAAATCCGAATTTGTTCTTTCATCAGTTGCTGCTTCATTTACCTTATATTGCAGGAGTAAGGTGATAAAATAATAAGAAACTACCCATCATCAAAATCAAGGAGAAAAAAGAGAACGGTACGGGGGAAATTCTCTATTGTGACTGAGATAAAAGGGCAAAAATCTCAACTTCAGGTTGTTATAGTATCTCTTAACCAAACTTTATCAAGAAAATTTAAACAAAGTTACGCTAATTTAAAAAACATAATGATAGAAATACTTTTTTTCTGCATGTGCCATTTTAACAGATTCAAATAAAGTAATCAAGATTATGATATAGAGATTTACTTCAACCGCTTAAATTTAAAAAAGTAAAAATTTTATATACAACTTTAGAGTTTATTCAGTATGTTGAAATGAAGAAAAATAAAGAAAACCAACATAAATTCGTGTCAACACATGTTGAAAGGTCGTAAATTTTCGCATTGATTATAGTCTTGTGGATGATAAGGAGCAATCTTATGATATAATGGTTAATCGTAAATACAATAATAAAAATACTCTATAGCATTTGTAGAAAAATAATAAGCAATTTGTATGTTTTGGCTTGATATTTGTTTTGTATTTCTGTCTATACTTAGGGTAATGTGGACGAATCTGACTGTTTTTTAGTAAATAACCCTTCTCAGTTTTAAACAACTTCGAGAACTTGATTTTTTGAGTTTAATTTGCCATAATTGGATACCTTACATTTCTGATATTTTCGCGCAATTTTTTACAGGAGGGGTGCATTTTGAAATGCTACATTTGTGACCAGGAAGGAAAAACTACTGAGGCTTTAGCAATTTGCATTGTATGTGGTATTGCCGTTTGCAAGAAACATCAGATTCGTGAACAAATACCGGTAACCGAGACCTACAAATGGGGATTGGGAGAGGAGAAAGTGACTCTACCGATACCGCTTCCCCAAGTTCTCTGTAACTGGTGTCATCAGGCCCTGGTCGTCCAAAAGAATAGATAGTACCCTAGAGATGTCTTATGATTTGACGAAATAGACCATGGAAAAAAACACCCTCATTGTGAAAATTGCGGAACATCTTGAAGTTATTAAAAAGTGTTCGATTACCTCTAATCACGGAAAAGTTTTATTGGCCACTATCCTGGAATCCCGCTATCCGTATGTATATCCTAGAGACAGTTCCAGTGCCTCCATGTTGTTCCGGGAAATGGTGGAAAAGGACCTTGACCCCAATGGAGATGCCTTTACTCTTTTAAAGGGAGTGGCCCAATTTATTGCTTTTGTTCAGGAAGAGGACGGGCAGTGGGGGCAGCGTTATGGATTAAATGGGCAGAACAAAGCTATATATATACAAGAAGATAACACGGCTTATGGAGCCATTATCCTTGCTAACTACTTGTTGGCCTGCTACTCCCGGCAAGAGGAGCCTGAAGAATTGGAGGACTATCTTAAAAGGATAAAGAAGGCAATCCAGTATGCGCTTAAATATTTTTATCGTGAGGAAATATTTCTGTTCTTTTCGACAACTGGTATACATGAATCGGCCATTGAAAAGGGTTACAGCATCTGGGTAAATCACGTTTACATCCTTTTCTTTAATCTCATATTACAATTATCCAAGAAATTTGACTTGAAAGATCTTTTTGAGGAAGAGCTCTCATTCAAATGCCGGTTCTGCCAATCCGTTCATCGGCGTTTCATACTTAGTGACAGATTCGTAAGACGCATAACAAAGGACGGAACCTTTGATTTAAGGCCTGACGTTACCCTGATAAGTCCCGTTTATTTCCAGTGTAAAGAGAGCCATTGTGATACCTGTGTTGTGGAGGGGAATTCTGAGATCGTTACCAATTCTGTCAACTACATGGTAGATAACCTCTGGGACTCTGAACTTGGTATGTTACAAAGGTACCTCCCTTTTACAGAAGATATTGAAACTCATATTCATGCTGGAAACGGACCCTGGATCCAATATACAGCTATGCTGGCTCAATATTACTATAAAACCGGAGCCATTGAGAAAGGTGATGTTATTTTAGATCAAATCGACAAGTATAGAACTGGTGAAGGATACATTCCGGAACATTTGAGTACAAAAAGACGATTTGAAGAGTTTATTCGTCTGGAATGGGAAGTCGGTCTTGACGCGAAGAAGGAATTTCATCCGGACATTTTACTTCCGAACCTCTCTTATGATTTTATTGTAGAGGAACTCTTCTTTATGAAAAAAAGTTACGATAGGATAAGGGAGGAAATTGCGGAAGAGAAGAAAACCGTTATCCAATTTGCCGTACCACTTATGTGGTCTCATGTAGAATACGCAAGCGCCCTTATCGCTAGGTACGTATATCAATCCGCGAATAAAAAGGATACAGCAGGTTTGACAACATGAAAGATACGTTAAACGCATAGTAAAGAATCAATCCACTTAAAGGGGAGTGAATAACCAAGGACTTTAATCATCTGTTTAATCTTTCAGATGGTACTCCAGCTTTTTTACTTCCAATTGCCTTCTGCATCCCTTATCTTCTTACATGAAGGACAAATGGGTAGCAGACCGGATAAGGTTGTGATCTTGGGAAGTGCGCCCTGAAGTTCCTCAATGAGTCTCCTTCTCTCTTTTTCTATCCGATGCTTATACAGGGCGATTTCTATTGAGATTTTTAAATCCTCATTTACAAAAGGCTTGACAATATATCCGAATGGTTCAGTTATCCTGGCTCGTTCCAGTATCTTTTCATCTGCGTAAGCGGTGAGATAGATAATGGGAATATTATAACAAGCGCGGATTTGACCAGCTGCTTCAATACCATCCATTTCACCCTTTAACACAATATCCATAAGCGTAAGATCAGGTTTATCCTTTTCCGCGTTTTGAATCGCTTCCTCGCCCGATGAAGAAACAGAGGTTACCGTATAACCTAAGCTCTCCAAACTCATTCTTATATCTTCAGCAGTTATCCATTCATCTTCAACAATCATTATTTTAGCCTTTGCCATAGTCTGTCCCTTTCCGATAAAAAATTTAACATTTTTGAACCTGTTACACTCCTCCTCGTTAGTCCAAATTGTTAAACAGTAAAATTTTTCTCAATAAAGTATAATATTTCAGTATAAAGAACCTAAGTCAGACGAAGCAGAACCAAGCAGGAGTTGGCTTACCCATCTATATAATTGAGGCAATTTTCTTTCATATCCTCTCTTTGTATTTTACCTCTTGAAAGTTGATGTGAAATACTGTTCCTTCACTCCTTTTGAGTTCTATTTTACCCTGTAACTGATTTTCTGATAAATTGGTTATCAGTCTCAAACCGAGAGATTGAGTGTTTCTATAATCTAAATCTTCTGGGATACCAGTACCGTTATCACTAACTATAAGTTCAAATGTTTCAGATTGTATGTTCATGTTTTGCACTCCTTGATTGTGAGGCAGATTTGCGTCAACAGGAACTCGGCGTAGAGATATTTTTATCTCACCATCTTTTTCTCCCGGAAAGGCGTATTTCAGTGAATTCGTTATCAGTTCGTTGACAATCAACCCACAGGGAATAGCGGTATCAATTCCAAAGGAGACACTATCGATATTCATCTTTAGCGTTACTTTACCGGTGTCCACTTTATAGGATAAAAAGAGATCATTTACAAGATTCTTAATGTAATCATTGAAATCAATATTTGCTAAATCTTTTGACCGGTAGAGCTTCTCGTGAATTAAAGCCATTGCCTTTATCCGGTTTTGGCTTTCTCTAAACATCTCAATATGTTTTTCATCTTTTAAATATCTGGATTGGAGCTTGAGCAAGCTTGAAATAACCTGCATGTTATTTTTGACCCTATGATAAATCTCCCGCGAAAGCATATCTTTTTCACTGAGTGATTCCCTGAGTTTGTTCATCATTAAATTAAATGATTTTACCAGCTCTTTTATCTCATCTTTCCTTTTACCAATTGTTAACGGATGTTCCAAGTCACCCTCCGCTACCCTTTTAGTTCCTTCTATCAGTTTTTGTATACTCGCGTTTGTTTTGCCGGAAATAACAAATGCAAATATAAATACAAGAAATAATACACCACCTCCTGAAAACGCAAAAATATATTTAATCTTCCGAAGAGGTAAAAAGGCATCTTTAACATTTTTCTCTGCAAGTATTACCCAGTTTGCTTCAGGTACAAACAGCGCTGTACCCAATACCTGAACACCATGATAATTTTCATATATTCCGGAGAATTCTCCCTGTGAGGCTAATACTTCTTTCACTGCCATCGTATCAATGGTGTTATTAATAACCGTATCCTCGAAAACCCTTGAACTTGTTATCATTACCTTATTACTGTTCACAATATAAATTTCACCGGAATGATCAAGAGAACCTTCTCGTTCAGAATGATACATTGGTTCCTTAAGTATCTCCTGAATGATATTACCATTTACCTTAGTAACGATAACCCCCATAGGTCTGTGCAAATTTTTATCTGTTAGGATTGTTGAAAATACTAACTGTAACCCATCAACTGTTTCAGATCTTTCAAGGGCATCTGAAAAATATGGGCCCTTGGTTTCCAGTGAGAGGAATGGAACTCTGAAGTAAACTTCGCGCGATTTATCTTTACCTATTTGGTGATGAGACGTTGAAGAAATAACTTTTCCTCTTTTGTTAAGAATTGTTAATTCAAGAAGGTCTGGATCCACCCTTTTTTGATTTTTTATCAAATGGGAGTTTAACTTTTCTCCGATCTCAGAATATTCAAGAGGATTTTGGTCCATCTGTTCTACACAATCCCTGATAAAACCATCAACACTGAAATCTGCCACCCTGAATCTTCTTTTGGACAACAAGAGTTTCAGTTGTTCATTAATACTGTGTGCCGTAAACCGTAATTGCCTCTGTACCTCCTCTTTTGTCCTGTCATGAACGTATTTATAAACTATTGTACCCGCGATACCTAGAGGTACGAGTGATACCAATATAAATAAAAGAAAGAGTTTTATGCCAAACTTTGTAAGTTTCATTATTAAATATGTTGAGGTGCAAAATACCAAAAATAACAGGTTCTGGGAAATAAAAATCAAAGATGAAAGTACCAGATTAATACATCGTTGTACTGATGTATATTGCTGGTTGAGAGTACACCTATTTTTACTCAATTTTCAAAAGAAACAGTGATGCTTATTCCGCCACGAACGTCTCCCTCTTGGTACCCATATGCATGGTCATACGGATATCTCTCATCAAGGAATTCTCTTATTTCCGGTCGCAACTTCTCCTTTGTGCTGTGACACTCTAAACATGCCTTCTCAACATAAATAGGCTTCATGTATCTATATATTTTTTTATCGTCAGATACAAGATGCTCGCCAAATCCGGAACCTTTTGGATATTCAGATGCCTCGAATAGTTTTAATACCTTCTCTTCCCATTCATCAGGTGCGTTGTCAGGATTTCTTAGTTTAAGGCTTGTTTGCTTTAGTTTATGGCCGGTCATAAGGCTGAAGTCATTAGCAACTTCTGAACCAACCATAGCAGGTACAAATCCTTTGAAGTAATAGTTTCCCGATATCGGATCCATATTAATAAGATCCTGGTTCTTTGCTATAACACTTCTCGTTGCAATTAACATGTCAATTGTTGTATCTGCCAATGTTTGTAAGCATTTCATGTGATCAAGATCTCTATTTTCAGCGTAATTAGACCTAGTATTGATACTATAGAGGAAAACTACAAGAGCAAGCATTGAAAATGTTATCTTGTATATACAATTCATGATGTGATCCTTCCATAATTTTCACATAAATCGGTAAATAATTCTTTTGTTGATAAAGATCTAATAGGGGATGTTGTCTAAAGGTCTGACTTCTTTTTGTGATGCTTCAAAAAAGGATTAATAATAACTCACTGTGAACAAACAATAAAAAACTACATATTACTATCTGCTTATATTCAGTGGTCAAATGTATTAACTTTACTATATAATTTTGGATTTCATATATCAAGGAGAAATACCAATGATTAGAGAACGGCTTATGGTAAATCATATCTTGATTCTAACGGATCGGTCATCCTTTTTACCTTGACAGCATTTAATAGGAAAGGATATAGGTTGTGGTTTGGGCACTTATCTATATGGACAAAACATCCGGGAGATTACCATAATCAGCTCTGGCTTGAACGATCTCGAAGAGGTTGAAATGGTAATTGTTGCTAAAGTTATTACGTTATAGTGATAACTTAATGTCCAGCCAAACAATACTCTAATCCTTACTTACTGTAAATTAATTTTTGGCTCTGATCTGCTTAGCCTTTATCATCACCATGATAGTATCTTTATCCTTGAAATGGACGGTTAAACAGGTTTGCATTATTAATGAAAGTATGTAGTCTTACCGCCACTTGAAGAAGAGTAACCAAGCTTTAAGTAAGTTAGTTTTTTAAATTGAAAAGACCCGTATTTGGTTATAGAATAAATTATGTATGTGCTATAGTTTGTTGTGTTCTCTTATAGACACGAACGGTGTATACTCCAGAATGAAGTGATTGTTGTTTCTTGATGACATTGAGAAAGTTTATATGAAAAAATAAATCTTTCATTGATGGGGGAGGTGACGATAGATGCGCCATAAGCCAAGACCCTTTTTCCGAATGTCAATCGCATGCATTTTATTTCTTACCACGATTACACTCTACATATTATTACCTCGTTACTGGCACAACATACCTGATGCAATTAAGCATCTACTCCTGGTCCTCAGCGCCGTAATGTGTATTCACATCATGGATTATGCATTCTTCTGGGTGGAGATATTCGGGCATATAAAGAGTATTTTAATAGAGTCCCTTCATCCCACAAACCAGCTTATCAATGATAATAGGACCTCAATGGAGAAATTATTATATACCTCCAATCAACTCGCCGGTACAGCCGCAAGTTGTGGACTAACAAATATATATTGTTCTCGTAAGGATACAAAAGATGACATATATAACGCCATAAAGAATGCCGAGAAAAGGTTGTGGCTTCTTGGTATTGCACACTCTGAGATTGTTCATCTGGATGATTTACTTTCCTCTATTGATGAAAAGATAGCGTGCGGCCTGGATGTTAAGATACTTCTCCTGGATGCGCTCCAAACCTCAGCGGTTTTTAGAACGTTACTTGAGAGCACTCCTTCTGAGGCGGCAAAGATCATTAATGCCGACAGAACAAAAATACAACCATCTGATCCATTCTTCCATCAACGGGTTTATAGCGACTTCGCCCACGCATGCGACAGGCTTCGACGCTATCCAAATGTTGGAGAAAAGGTGAGGTTTTATACGCATACCCCAAACTGCTGGTTAATGATCGTAGACAACACTGCCCATTTTCAGTCCTATACATTTGGCCGAAGCCCAAGTCAAAACACAACAAATCGGTGTATAGGTGATAACATGCCGGTGTTTAAGTTCCAGAGGCAACCAGACGTAATGCCTTTTGAAATACTACGAGA
Source organism: Candidatus Scalinduaceae bacterium (assembly GCA_965222815.1). GTDB lineage: Bacteria > Planctomycetota > Brocadiia > Brocadiales > Scalinduaceae > SCAELEC01. The sequence goes on along the minus strand of CBDCUS010000013.1, from coordinate 337,588 downwards.
CCATTTCCTGAAAATGTGGGTTACATCAAACATAGACCTGTTTCACGCAGAAACTCGAAATGCGGATCATGGTCGCATAGTTAAAGATTTGTTTGATTCACATTCCTGGTGGTTTAAACAGGTACATGGTGTACTGTATAAATCAAAAGATGATCTTATTTGCGCTCTTGACAGGCGTAAATTTTTGCGGCAACCCTGGAGATGGGACCAGCCGTCATTGAACCTTTATCCGGATGATCATAAAAAGACTATAAAAGTAATGGCCATTATTGATTATTCTTGTAAAGGGTTTTCCTTACAAATAGAGGATATCTCTGGACTGAGTAATGGACAAATTGTCTGCTTACAAGGCACTTCCCCCACAGAACCATTTGAAGTCAAATTTATAATGGATCATTTTCTGGAAATTAAGAGATTTGTGATCAGGAGAATAGCAAATGGGTTGCTGACAATAGTTGGGCATCAGGCAGCTTCTGAAGTAGAAGGTGAAGAAAAATCTGATTGAATTAATGTTGAATCATTTTAATAGAAACTAATAGTGATAAGTTATAAACATTTAAAATAAAACTTTCAAAAGTACGGTGATTCTATGTTCTGTAATCAGTGTGAAGAGACATTTAATGGAGTGGGATGTACTGTTATGGGTCTTTGTGGCAAGACACAGGAAGTAGCAAATCTCCAGGATATTCTTCTATATTTATTAAAAGGAATCTCAATTGTTAATCGTCAGGCAAGGGAGAAAGGAATAAACACAGAAGAGACAGACAAGTTCGTAATATATAATTTATATGCGACAATAACAAATTCTAATTTTAACAGGAGCTATTTCATAAAAAAAATAAAAGATACAATTAAACTAAGGGATAAGATTAAGAGAGATCTTGCCCTGGACGACTCAGGTTTGCATGATTCAGTTAAATGGAGTTCTGATAATGAAAGAGAATATCAAATTAAGTCAGAAGAGGTAAGGGAACATTCAACTGAAGATGGAGATATAAGATCTTTGAAAGAATTATTACTTTACGGAATCAAAGGGATCTCTGCTTATACAACGCATGCTTATGAATTGGGATATAAAGATGATGATGTTTGCGAATTCATGCAACAAGTATTGATTGCAACAATTAGTGATAATTTCTCAAGCGAAGGACTAAAAGGGTTGGTGCTTAAGTGTGGTGAATACGGTATAAAGGCAATGCGCATTCTTGATGAAGCCCATACATCAACTTATGGCAATCCCGAGCCAACAAACGTAAACATAAATGTTGGTAAGACTCCGGGCATTCTCATAAGCGGCCATAGTTTGAAAGATTTGGAAGAGCTACTTGAACAAACGAAAGGTACAGGCGTTGATGTTTATACTCATGGTGAAATGTTGCCGGCTAATTCTTATCCATTCTTCAAGAAGTTCAAAAACTTTATAGGTAATTATGGGTGTTCATGGTGGAAGCAAAAGGAAGAATTCAAAAAGTTTAACGGCCCCATTTTAATGACAACAAATTGTCTCGTACCCCCAAGAGAATCTTATAAAAACAGAGTATACACAACAGGCATTGTTGGTTGTGACGGTTTAAAGCATATAGATAAACAGAAAGCGGGGGAGAGCAAAAATTTCTCAGAGATTATTGAACACGCAAAAAGATGTAGTCCTCCTGAGCGGCTTGAAGAGGGAACAATAATGTGTGGATTTGCTCATAATGCGGTTTTGTCAGTTATTGATAAAATTATTGCAGCGGTAAAATCGGGAAAAATCAGGCGGTTTATTGTTATGGCAGGTTGTGACGGAAGGCATAAAGAAAGGAGATATTATACTGAATTTGCAAATGCACTTCCAAAAGATACTGTTATATTGACAGCAGGTTGTGCAAAATACCGGTACAATAAATTGTCCTTGGGAGAAATTGACGGAATTCCCAGAGTTTTGGATGCAGGGCAGTGCAACGACTCATATTCATTAATTGTTATTGCGAAGAAGCTTGTAGATGCCTTTGGTTTAAAGGATATTAACGAGCTACCAATTTCGTATAATTTAGCATGGTATGAACAAAAAGCAGTATTGGTTTTTTTGGCTTTATTGAGTATAGGGGTTAAAAATATACGTTTAGGGCCAAACCTTCCAGCATTTTTGTCTCTAAAGGATTGGGGGCACCAATTGACACAAATAGATTAATCAAAAATTAAAATAAGAAAAGAAGTCTTAGAGAAATCCACAAACAATTAGATTTCAAAGATAGCTATGATTTATATTGCGTTTAATTACTGTGGAGTAACATTTTCTTTTCATTGCTAATACAACTTCTCATTTATTCATACAGAGGCCACAGGGGTTCGAATAATAAGGTTGTGTAGCCATCCCCAGTTTTATTCAAGAGCTTAAGAATACACATCCGTTAAAAGATTTTTCACAACAATCGGTTACTTGTTAACAATATATTGCCATAATTATGGTACGGAAACAATAAACAACATGCACAATAAAGATCTTTTTCTCAAAAATGGTTCTAGAATTGCCATAATAGGCGGAGGACCTGGCGGAAGTTTTTTTGCGCATTTTGCATCGCGATATGCGATAGAAATGGGTATTGATGTGTCTATGAGAATCTTTGACAAAAAGGATTTCTGTCAGCGTGGGCCGCGTGGTTGCAATATGTGCGCGGGAGTTATTTCAGAGAACTTATTTAATAAATTGGAAGAGGAGGGGATAAATACTCCTTCATTCTGTACACAGAGAAAGATAGAAGGTTATTATCTCCAGACCCAGGATGAAAACGTGCTTCTTCATAATCCTGTCCCGGGACACGTATCAAAAATTGTTACGGTATTTCGTGGGAACGGCCCAATATTATCTTCACATGAAGGTAACGTTAGTTTTGATGATTTTCTCTTAAATCATGTAAGGAAACGAGGAGTAAGAGTAATCTCTGGAATCGTAAAAGGGTTTAAGCGACCTTCCAGGAAAGGAGACCCTATAAAGATAATCTATGGTGAAGGGGAGTCAAAGAAGGAATTCGAAGCGGATTTGGTGGTTGGAGCTTTTGGTGTAAATACCGGTATAATTGAGAGGATTGCCAATATGGATTTTGGATACAAACCACCCAAGACTGTTCGAACGTGTCAGTGTGAAATAATGCTGGGTAATGAATATATAGAAAAGACATTTGGCAGCAATGTATATGTCTTTGAATTGGGAAAGAGGGAACTCAAGTTCGCATCAATTACAACGAAAGCAGACTATATAACTGTCAGTCTGGTTGGCAGACAGGATTTGACCAGAAATAATCTCATAGACTTTCTTAATCATCCTGCAGTAAGAAGACTAATGCCACAAGATTGGGAGATCCCTCATGGGTTTTGCATGTGTTTATCTAAGATTCCCGTAACCCATGCAAAACACCCATATACAGACAGAATTGTTATAGTAGGGGATGCAAGTATTTCACGTGCCTATAAAAGTGGCATTGAATCGGCCTTTAATATGGCAAAGTTATCAGCCTATACGGCTTTTAAGTACGGGGTATCTGAAAGGGCGTTTATGAATGGTTACTTTAAACCGGCCAAGAAGCTTCTGGCTCGTGATAATTTATATGGAATTGTGATGTTAAAAATCAACGATTACATATCATCACAAAGACAAATAGCAAATACCCATATAAAGTTTATCAAATCCAACAAGGGCAAGAAAGTTGCGAGTCAAATTAACGAAATATTATGGAACATGCTTACTGGAAATACCAGTTATGAAGAAATATTTTGTAAAGTCATAAATAATCCGCGACTTGTATTGAGTATGTTGTCAATCAGTGTGGTTGCGTGGGTAAGACAAAAGATACATGATGTTAATGCCTGGCTGGGAAAACATTGACATATGTTTAATAGTGAGTGAGCAAAAACTGTGTAGATGAGTTATTCTTTTTCTTTTTCGGCTTTGTGCTTATAAAGGGCTAGCTCGATTGCTATCTTTAGATCTTCACTTAAGAAAGGTTTTACAATATATCCAAATGGTTCTGTTATCTTTGCCCGAGCCAGTACCTTGTCATCGGCGTAAGCGGTGAGATAGATAACGGGAATATGGAAACGAGAGCGGATTTGATGAGCCGCCTCAATCCCATCCATTTCACCCTGTAACACAATATCCATTAGCACTAAATCAGGTTTGTCCTTTTCCGCGTTCTGAATTGCCTCTTCTCCTGAAGATGATAGAGAGGTTATGGTATATCCTAAACTCTGTAAGCTCATTTTTATGTCATCAGCCGTGATCCATTCGTCTTCAACAATCATTATTTTTGTCTTTGCCATTATCTTATATCCTCTGTTTGTATTTCGCTTCCTTAAATTTAATTTGAAACTTTGTCCCTCTCCTTCTATCCAGTTTGACTTCGCCCTGAAGTTGATTTTCCGCTAAGTTGTTGATCAGTCGTAATCCTAAAGAGTCGACTTTTTTGAAATCCAGCTCTTGGGATATGCCAACGCCATTATCACTCACTATGAGCTCAAACATGTCGGATTGTAAGTCTGCAATTCTATGCAGGGATATTCTTATTTCACCGTCCATATCTTTTGAAAATGCGTATTTCAAGGAATTGGATACTAACTCATTGATGATGAGTCCACAGGGAATGGCGGTATCAATTCCCAGGGAAATAGTATCAATGTCCATCTTCAGCTCAATGTCGGAAGAACTTACTTTATAGGAGAGAAACAGGTCATTTACCAGATCTTTAATGTAGTCATTGAATTCCACATTCGCAAAATCTTTAGAGCGGTAAAGTTTCTCGTGGATAAGGGCCATTACTTTTATTCGGTTCTGACTCTCTTTGACCATCTCTATAGTGTGCTCATCCTTGACGTTTCTGGATTGAAGGCGAAGCAGGCTGGACATAACCTGCATATTGTTCTTAACCCGATGGTGGATCTCTCTCAGCAGCATCTCCTTTTCTTTGAGGGAATCTGCTGTTTTTGCTGCCTCCTTTTGAAGTGCATCCATAACCCCGTTATAACGTTCGGCAATCTGTCCAACTTCCGTGAACGGTTCAACCGGTAAACGGAGATTCATGTCTCCCGATTGTGCCTGAATATCCATGGTCATAAACATATCGTGGAGCTCCGTAGTCGCACCATGTTCCGATACATTAAGGCCAATATATTCGTCCTCAGGTGTAACGCGAAGCGGGAAGAAACGGTTTATTAAGAGAAAGAGAGGATATGATGTGCCGAATGTCCATAAAGAACATACGCCGATACCAATACCTTGCGTTAAAAGTTGATCCCAACGGTTCAGTCCTGTATTGAGGAGTTCTCTGTTGCCAAAGATAGCAACAGCAAGTGTACCCCAAATACCAGCCCCCAGGTGTACCTGAATCGCACCTACTGCATCATCAATGTGTAGATATTCCAAAAGGTAATCTACGCCCAGCATCACAATGCCGCCTACTCCTCCAATGGCTACTGCCGATATCGCATTTACCGCATCTGCCGGGGCGGTAATGGATACAAGGCCAGCAACTGCTCCAAATATTACCAGTTCCACATCCGCTTGCTTCCGAAGTATCCATCCTATTGTAAGTGTAACCATCGAACCGGAGGCGCCAGCCAGAAATGTGTTTGTAATAATGCCCGCGACATGGTCATTCAATGCAAGTGTGCTACCGCCATTGAATCCAAACCAACCTAACCAGAGGAGTAACACACCGAGTACCGATAGGGGGAGATTGCTGCCATGAATCTTTCTGTGAGTGCCAACCCGAGGGAAACGGCCTTGCCGAGGACCGATAACGAGCAACGCTGCTAATGCAACCCATCCGCCAACACTGTGGACCACGGTTGCCCCAGCAAAGTCTACAAAACCGATCTTTGCAAGCCAACCAGATGATAAATCCTGATGTGCACCATTCCAGACCCAATGGCCAAAGATTGGGTATATGATGGTTGAGAGTATTATTGATATGATAATATAACTTCTAAATCGAAGACGTTCTGCTGTGGAACCGGACACTATTGTTACTGCTGTAGCACAGAACATAATCTGGAACAGAAAAAAAGCTGTTTGCCAGGGTCCTTCATCAAGAGTCAAGAAAAAGCCAGACGTTCCTATCCAACCGATGCTGGTTACTCCATACATCAGAGCAAAACCAAAAGACCAGAATAGGATAGTCGATATCCCAAAGTCTGTTATATTTTTTATGGCAACATTGATACTGTTTTTTGACCTTGTCAATCCCGATTCAAGGCAAGTGAATCCCGCCTGCATGAGAAAAACAAGTCCAGCGCAGATCATGACCCAAAAGATATCTTCTGGTGATTTGCCTATCACATTCACTCCTCTGATAAAAATGGGAACTGATTCCAAAAACCATTTTGCAATGGGTATATCACATGATAATGATAAACGGTGCCGAGAAAGAAAGGCAAGAAAATTCTCCTGGATTGCCCGTAGCTTCTGTCTCTCTTACTTCTTTTTTCTCATGAACCTCAATCAGAAAGATTGTGATCATTCTCAAAAGAGTTATTGAGAAGATGGAAGGTTAGTTGGGTTCTCTCACTGAGAAAGAATAGCGAATTTCCAATATTTCAAACTTTTCATTCTCGGACACTGTTTCAACTTTTCCTTGCTCTTTTTATGAGACAGAGATAAAATATTTTATAAATTTAAGAGTAGTTTCTCTGTCATACGTTAAAAAAAGAGACTAAGCTTTTCCAATACATACGTGAGTGAGTATTGGTAGTTGAAGACAAATTATATTTGTAAGAAAAAATGAGCTCGAACTTGCGTCTGATTTATGGATATGAAGAGGCTCTGAGAAGTGTATGTAATATCCTGTTTTCATTTGATGTGAGCGGGAATGTACTCTCCTGGTACAATTCTGCTGAGGTGATATTCGGGTATCAGAAAGAAGAAATAATAGGGAAGAGCATACGTACTCTCTGGCCTGATGATAGGCAGTCAATAGTTATCAATATTTTAGATATGGTCCTTAACGGTGCGGTAAAATATGAGTTTGTACCTGAGACACCGGTCTCCAGTACCTCGGAATCTCAAATTATAACCACAATTCCCGTCAAAGACCCGAGTAGCAAGGTAATTGGTGCAACGTGCATTTCTGAGTATGTGACCCATAGCAAGAAGTTTTTACAATCGGTTTTAGACGGTATTGAAGACTCCATAAAGATCGTAGATAGAGACTTTAATATCATTCTTTACAATGAGAGTGCTATAAAGGGGCAAAATGGCACCAAAAAGATGCTGATAGGGAAAAAATGTTATGAAGAGTTTTGGAATAATAAGACACCTTGCTCGCACTGTGTCACGGGGAAATGTTTTGAGGACAATAAACCTCAGCAAACGATGGATACGTACATAGTAGAAGGGGAAAAACGGTATATGGAATTCTTTAGCTTTCCCATTAAGAATGAATTAGGCAAGACTGTCTATACTATTGAATTTGAAAGGAACATTACCGAAAGGATGGTGTTAGAACAAAAGAGGGAGAAACAGAGAGAAGAGCTTGGGGAAATTGTACGGGAGCTTCAGCTTGCTTATAAAGAGATTCAGTCTATGCAAAGTAAACTCCTTCATGCTGAAAGATTAGCATCGGTAGGCCAGATCACGTCATGTCTTGCCCATGAACTTGACAGTCCATTAACAACGATATCTGGATATTGTGAATTGATTGCAGAAAACTTAAGGGACAAAAACGAACTTTCAAGGCTGGGTATTATTGCTAATCAGGTGACCCGTTGTCAGAAAACGATCCGGGGAGTTTTGGATTATTCGAGAACATCGAAAGATATAAAGGCCTTTCATGATATTAACACATTAATAAAAAATACGATTTCTCTTATGGAATATGTCCTCAAAGTGAACAGAATCAACGTTGTCTTGGATTTAGACAATAATCTACCCTTAGTAAATGTGCAGGAAAACCAAATGCAACAGGTGTTTTTTAACCTATTGAGGAATGCTATAGACTCAATGCCAGATGGTGGTGAGATTAAGATTTCAAGTTTTAAGAAGGATTGTGAAACGCTGCAACTCATCTTTAAAGATACCGGTCATGGGATATCAGAGACGATACAGAAGAGTATTTTTGAACCTTTCTTTACGACTAAGGAACCTGGTAAAGGGACAGGTCTTGGGTTGAGTATCTGTTCTGATATAGTAAGAAGTCATGGAGGAGAGATTACGGTGGAAAGCGGAAAAGGTGAAGGTGCAAGTTTGATTACTACAATACCCCTTAACGATGAGAAGATTGAATGAAGTCTAAAAAGAAAATTCTTGTAGTTGACGATGATACAGCTCTGTCCGATATGTGCAGAGAGCTTTTAAGTAATTGCGGTTACAATGTAGAATCTATTTATAGCGGTGATTGTGCATTAGAGAAAGTGAAAGAGGGGAATTACTCGATTGTAATCACCGATTTGGTGATGCCTGATATTGATGGAATCGAGTTGATGAAAAAGATTAAACTTTTAAATGACAAAATTGACGTTATCGTAATGACAAGCTATGCAACGGTCAGTAATGCTGTAGAGGCTATGAAATTAGGGGCTTCCGATTATATTACGAAACCATTCAAACGTGATGAACTGACGTTAATTATTAATAAGATCTTTCAGATGCAATCCCTTGAAAGCGAAGTGCACCGATTGCGTTCTGAACTGGATACACAGTATAAGTTTGGAAATATCATTGGCAAGAGTGCAGAAATGAGAAAAGTATACGCACTTATAAAGAGTATCAGTGATACAGAGGCCAATGTACTCATTCAGGGGGAGACGGGAACAGGAAAAGAGTTAGTAGCCAAGGCTGTTCATTATAACAGTATGCGAAAGGACAAACCTTTTATTAAGGTAGATTGTGCCTCTCTTACCGAAACACTGCTTGAAAGTGAACTTTTCGGCCATGAAAAAGGTGCCTTTACAGGAGCAACGAAAGACAGAGTTGGAAGGTTTCGGATGGCAGACAAAGGTACAATTTTTCTGGATGAGGTAAGCAATATTCCATTTCAGACGCAGGCGAAGTTGCTCCGTACATTGCAGGATTATGAATTTGAAGCTGTGGGAAGTGATAAGACATTAAAGGTAGACGTGCGCATAATAGCGGCATCAAATTGTGATCTTGAGTCATGCATACAAAATGGGACCTTTAGAGATGACCTCTACTATCGACTAAAAGTTGTTACCCTTAATCTTCCTCCGCTTCGTGAGAGATTGGATGACATATCTCTTCTCTCCGAGCATTTTATCGTGAAATATTGTAAAAAGAATAATCGTGATATTGAGGGTATGTCACGATCGGCATTGCAGAAATTGATGTGTTACCACTGGCCTGGTAATGTGAGGGAGTTGGAGAATCTGATCGAAAATGCGGTAGTTCTCTGTGATTCAGAAATTATCCAAACGGATGATTTCCAACTACCAAATGAGAGGTATCTCACTCCTCTTGATACAAATGGGAAATCGTTTCATGAAATGATTGATGTTGCGGAGCGAAGGATAATAAATGATATCTTAAACAAGGTTAATTGGGATAAGGATAAGGCTGCCGAACTATTGAAGATATCACGGGCGAGTCTCTACAATAAAATAAAAAAACATAATATTCATGTGGTGTTAGATAAGACGAAGTGAAAAGGTAATGAGCATAGGCTACTCTTTTTCAATACCCTCTATAGTATACCAACATTTAATGTTTTGGGATGGAAACAGAGGATATGATCTTTAAGAAGCGCGATGAAAAAGGATGTGATAAATTCACAGAATTCTATTTATGTAGAATAGGATTCTAAATAATTTGAAAGAGCGGTAGATTGGAATGATTATGAGGAGACTTCATGAAGAAGAATTGATAATAATCTTTCTATCAGAATGAGAAATGTGTTGTTTCTTGGGTGGAGGACAGTTTATCAGGGTATTGTCAATTCATGAATAGTGTTACTCTTTATATTTTATTATTTATTGGCACGAAAATTGTGTGAGTTTAAATAATATTTTTTTAAAAAATTTGGAGAATGATTATGGTAAAAGTTAAAACATTCGGTTCCCAGCTAAAGGTATTTCATGTAAAAGAGGAATTAGACGCCCTTGATAAGCAAGTGAATGATTTTATAAAGGAAAACAAGGTAGAGAAGGTTATCTCGGTAAGTGATACTACTACGGCAAGTGGGGATGGTGGTACCATTGGTGTGATACGAGTTCTTGCCTATAAGTGAAGAGAATGTTAAAAGGTGGGGGCTTAAAAAAGCAGCTCCTATTATCAATCGTATAAATGGGAGCTGCCTTAAAACCGTCTGCTATCCCAGGAGTTTGATGCCGCCAGAGTGATTTCCTGTTGGCCGGAACAGACGGTATGTATATCTGTTATTTACTGTTTCCTGGTCTCAATTTTGAATAGAGCTTCTGTAGTGCGTCCGCAAATTCAATCCCGAATCCCTCGCATTCACTCAGAGCTGCTTGGTCCGCAACCAACTTAATCTTCAATGAAGGCTTATGCAGCCTTATGTGGAGACCATTGAGCCTCTCTTCCATCATTTTGGTGGCCTCGCCACTCCAGCCAAAAGATCCAAACGTAGCACCCAGTAGTATCATCGATTTTACTGAAGAGATAAGGGAAAGAGCATCCCACACAGGACTCGGAACATCTCCGGCTATGGTAGGAGACCCGACAAGGATACCATCTGCCTTCTCTATATCGTCTCTAATATTTTGGAAATCGGTTTCCATAATATCAATTAACTTGACATCAGCGTCCCTTGTTGACGCTCCTTTCGCAATAGCATTTGCCATTTTCCTTGTGTTACCATAAATAGTAGCATATAAGATAAGAATGTTCTTTCTTCCTTCTAAATCTGGTTTGCTCCATTTTAGCCAGTTTTCCACATACCTTTTTGGGTTTTTGCGTAGAATGGGTCCGTGACCGGTTGCAATAATGTCAATCTTTAACTCCTTAATCTTGTCAATGGCCTTTAGGGCATACGATTTATAGGGTCGCATTATGCAATCAAAGTAATAGTGTTGATATGAGTCAAAATTTGACATGAGGTCGTCAAATATCCTTTCATCACAAAAGTGAGAGCTAAAGACATCACAGGTAAAAAGTATCTTTTCCTGTTTAACATAGGTGAAAATGCTATCCGGCCAGTGTAAATAGGGGGCAGATATAAACTGTATATCATTTTTACCAATATTGAGTCGAGGGCAGTCTTCAATCTTTATGAAATCAAAAGGTATGTTCAATAGACTCTTCAGCAAATGACCTCCAGACTTTGAGACAATGATCTTCGCGTTTATAGCTATTTTCAAAATTTCCTGCAGTGCTCCGGAGTGGTCTGGTTCGGTATGACTTACAATAATATAATCTATAGCTTTAGGATCGGTAAGAGCCCTTACTTTAGCTATAAACTCATCGGTAAATTTACCTTTAACGGTATCGATTAAGACGGTTTTTTCATCTTTGATAAGATAGGAATTGTAGGTGGTTCCATGATCGGTTTTGAAAACGACATCAAAGACCCTCATATCAGGTTCTAATGCGCCAACCCAGTATATGTCGTCAGTTAAATTAATAGTGTCCATTGTCTTGTGGTGACCAATAGCGAAACCTGATCAATGTTTGTTCCCCCATAAATTCGGATAGTTTTGGGAATTCTAATCCTTATGGTCAAATGTTGCAACATTAAATATTGGCTAAATCGCTGATAAAAACGAAAAATTTGATAATGAGCCTTTAAATGACCTAAATTTGACGCAAAATACCATGTTTTCAAAAGATAGTCAATCTATAGATTCTGTTTTGAATGGAAACCATTTGTTTTAACCAGAACGGCACGACTATAAGGCGTGCTGATTTCGCTAACCGCTAAAGGTACTTTTGTAAAAAATACGAATATATTTGAATGATACGGAGGTATTTCGGCTATGCACTAGACGGGTAGTTTTTATTCAATCAAAAAATAATATTTCATGCGAGCTCTACTCCTCAATTTCCAAAAATTATTTTACAATGGGTATACTATTCTGCTGTTGGACCACTATCATTAACTTTCGGTTTAAATTTCGGGAGATCCTTATATCGGTATTCAGAAATTATTGGTGGACCTGTACTGTTGGTAACTGGTACAAACGGTGGAAGTTTCTCCATAGACACATTCATATCTAATTGATCATCTGTCACATTAACAACAGGTTCAAAGGAGGGTAATTCTTCTTGTCCGCCTATTGAAAGGGGTTCATAATCTCTCAGTTTCTCTGAAGGGACAACGTTTGTAAAGTCGAAATCGCCAACCGTGACCTTTAAAACATCTGTTCTTCCATCCTTTTCAAACACTGCAATCTCCTTATCTATTTTGATGAGTTTTGCGCCGTTTATGGATTCCCCAACAAAATATAGCTTTTGTTTGCCCGTTGTTACATCTACAATAAGCGCATGTGCGTGTTCTGTTCCAGCCATAATAGTCCCTGAAAGTCTTAAGTCAGTTTGGAGTTCAAAAATATCCTGCTGGGATACGAAACTGAGAATGGGACACCCCTGTTTTTGCTTTCGGACTTCTGACTCATGCCGTTTGGATAAGTGGGTTGCTAAATACTCTTCCTGGGTGTAGCTATGAGCAGCAGACACCAACATTATGAATGAGAAAAAGAAGGTTATTGCCAATCCAGTGGTTATGTACCCTCTAAATCGAGACCCATTGTTATACATAGTATACTCATCTGATAATGATTTTCAGATAAAATCCGGTATAAAATTGAGCGAATAAAGTCCTTGGCGCCTTTTGTCCGGGGATAATTGCAACCAAGATTTGGTTTCCGGTAAGACCGAAAACCAAATTGGTTTTAGTATACATAACTCACACGAAATAATTAAATCGTTAATACTACCCTTGTTCTTAAAAGTCACAATCTTCTAAATTATCGCTGTGTTAATCTATCTTCAACCGGTATTATCATGTCTTGGTCCATAGAGTGTTGTTCATTCGTATCCAGATACCAAAGGGATCACCAAAGTCAATAATGACATCGTTTAGTCCATTACCATCCATATCTCCGGTTGTAATGATCTCTGGAGATAGGTTATGCAGCTGTACCCACCCACTGTTGTTCATTCGTACCCAGATACCAAAGGGATCACCAAAGTCTACAATGACATCGTCCAGACCGTTACCATCCATATCCCCAGTTGTAATGATCTCTGGAGATAGGTTATGCAGCTGTACCCACCCACTGTTGTTCATTCGTACCCAGATACCAAAGGGATCACCAAAGTCTACAATGACATCGTCCAGACCATTACCATCCATATCTCCGGTAGTAATGATCTCTGGAGATAGGTTATGCAGCTGTACCCACCCACTGTTGTTCATTCGTACCCAGATACCAAAGGGATCACCAAAGTCTACAATGACATCGTCCAGACCGTTACCATCCATATCCCCAGTTGTAATGATCTCTGGAGATAGGTTATGCAGCTGTACCCACCCACTGTTGTTCATTCGTACCCAGATACCAAAGGGATCACCAAAGTCTACAATGACATCGTCCAGACCGTTACCATCCATATCTCCGGTAGTAATGATCTCTGGAGATAGGTTATGCAGCTGTACCCACCCACTGTTGTTCATTCGTACCCAGATACCAAAGGGATCACCAAAGTCTACAATGACATCGTCCAGGCCATTACCATCCATATCTCCGGTAGTAATGATCTCTGGAGATAGGTTATGCAGATGCACCCAGCCACTGTTGTTCATGAAGAGCCAGATACCGATGCTAAGCTTAGCACCAAAAGCAAAGACAACATCGCTTCTCCCATTTCCATCTAAGTCGCCTGTAGCCATACTATGAGGACTAAAAGTGGTAATGCCATATATAGCTCTCAAACCATTGATATCATCTAACTGAGGAGTCTCGATACTCTGGCTGTAATTAGTATTCATTAACGCACTAAATGTGTTATCATGGCTCAATCCAAGAGCGTGTCCCAGTTCGTGTGCGGCGACACGCCTGAAGTCAAAATTTGCTCCTGGTCCGTTATGGACATTCCAGGTAAAAGCAGTGTTAAATATTGTACCGGCTTGAATAATTGTTGATCCTTGAGACCAACTCACATTTACCGCAAGGGTGGAACCTCCAAATGATGTACCACAGAGATCTCCCCTAAACTCCCAGCCATTAAACCAGGGACCTGTAGGGTTGATGTTTGGGTTCCAGCAGGGATCTTTATAGCCCACGGCGTTTGTAAAAATAAAATTAGAAAGTAAGTTCCAACTATTCATAGCATCGACAAAGGCACTATCAAAAGTTGAATTTGAATTCCCTCCTGTTGAATAATAGGTAGCCGCAGCACCAGGCCAACTAGCACCTGACAAATTGTATGCGAATCCCTTGACTGTGACGCTTGTTATTAAAAATACTGCAAGTAGCCAGATACTAAAAAATTTAGCGTTCATCTATTGTTTTTGATCATATTTCGAATATTCTGCTTAAAAATTTTCAAAGTAGGGGCATGAGTTAACCTCGAATCACTCTCCTTTATAGAGTCCTTTTCCTCAACAGGGATGACTACATCTTGGTCTGTTTTCATGTCAGTCAGCACAAGGCAATGGCCCTGTTGCCAGCCGCAGAGCGGATGTATTTGCTGCACATTGAGATTTTCCACAAAATATATTCCCCTTTCTCCTATTTGTGGCATTTGCATACCGGAAACTTTTAATGTCGAACCACCTGACTTGCCTCCCATAAAACCAAGCTCTACGGTAGAGTCGTTATAAGATCCCTTGATGACTTCAATGATTTGGAAAGTAAAATAAGTAAAAGGTTTTCCGTCTTTGGATGATTGCCTGCATTCTTTTGATATTACACTACCTTCAAAGATCAGTTCGGATCCCTGACAAAGCTGGTCAAAGCTTAATTCAAGGATCGTAGTGGCTTTGATTTGTTCAATAGTAAGTAGAGTGCAAGTTAAAGCTAATACCAGAATCTTACACAAAATTTTGTTCATTCTTTTAAAACCCTAATAGATAAATAGCAAAAGGCAATTTTGTTAAGAGTATTATCACTCAAAGCCAATAACGAGGTAGGAGTACAAAGCTACATGTTTATTTGCTTTTAATTTCGTGCAAGATTCTTGTAATAACACGTTGTAAAAGATTTTTCTCCTTCTGCATTATATTTTTTTTATTTATTATAACTGCAAAGTTACGAACAAAGTACATTATTTTAGAATTTTTTTACCTTTTTTCTGTTACACATTTATCGTAACGTCTGAAAACAGAAAGATTAAGTCGTTTTGTGACAGGGTCAAGCCAAAATAAAAATGGGTGGTTTACAGGTGGCATCTATTAGAGACTCTTCTTATGGCCTTTGCTGGACTTTTCAGACTTACTTGTAAATTTCGTTAATTAGGGCTGTTTTTTGTCTTGAATCCAGATGCTCATTGTTTTAGCATGTGAGTCTACATACAAATAGTTCGTGAAAATGAGACTTAGAGCAACTGTTTTGATTATAAAAGAGATACAGTAATGCATCGCAATTGCTTAAAACGGAGAAATGAATAAAAAGGGATACATTGTGAAAATATCAATTTTATTTTTTGTAGGAATCTTTTTAGCTGCACAATCTATTTTTGCAAACGAAGAGGCAATACAATCCACTATTTTAACTGCGGGTACTGTTAGTTGGGATAATAGTGAATTCCAATACCCAGCTGGACAAGCTAAAATTACCGTCCAAAAAATCAAGGTATCTCCAATAGAGAGGGAATTATCGCTTTTATTTCATTGTCACGAAATGCCGTTAGCAGCCTATGTAACCAAAGGGAGTGTTAGAGTGACTAAATTGTCAGGAGAAACCAGTACATTTCGTGAAGGTGAAGCCTTTATTGAGGTGATGAGTGCCTGGCACAAGGGCACTTTTGTAGAAAATTCGGAACTTATTGTCTTTTATGCCGGAAACAGTGTCATGCCACTCTCTATCAAAAAAGAGGGAGATGCTCAGGAAACAGATACATGTAATTGAATAATATTATGAATCCCTAACCCACTGGCAATCTATCGAACTGAGATTGATAGTGACTAATTCAGGTGGTCCTCAATAAACTTACGTTTCTGTCCCTGCTTAAGCCAGAAATGTTAGACTCAAAGGTTCGGATGCAAAAGGTTGTCAAAATATAGCTTAGGTTATTAATACAAAAAAAGCCTGTCCAAGAAATGTAGGTTCTCGGACAGACATCAATAGTTGTTGAAATTCAACAGTGTGTTATGTTACCCAATTTTGTACATAGTTTGTAGCGCCTTCAACATAAAGATTTAATGCAAGTGAGCCCTTGAGTTTTCCATTGTCTTCAATCGTATTATCAAATCGTACAGTAATTAATACAACTTCAGCAGTTTCGATTTCTCCTACAGGTTCTCCCCATCGGGCATAAACTTCTTTGACAGCAGGCAAACCTTCATTGCGATTGAGTGTTACTAAAGGTTCTCCCTTGATATTCGACCCTTCAATCAATATATCTGCTGTGAATTCTTTAGACGAAATAACACCTTTAAAATCGTTCTGTTTAAATACAATTTTTGTTACCATGTTATTTACTCCTATAAAAAGGTTAATAATTTAAGTTTCAATCCCTTATTATATTATAATGGGTTTTTGCAGATAAAAATATTGTTTTATCACGAGAACAGGATAAAGAAACCTCACATATTGTTATTATATCTACTTGATAAATGCTTCTCTTAATTTTCACGTGCCCTATTTCCTAATCTCTGGCATAAGGGTATGGGACCCACTACTATATATCAATGCATAGTTTCCCCATGATTTGGAGAAAATTCTTGACTTTTTTCTGAACTAAACGTTATCTATTCTATACACAAGAAATCAAAAAATGGCCACAGACAGAACTGGGAAGCATATAGACCTTAATGAAATAGAGCAATGAAATGAATAAGGCCTTAACATTACCAAAATAGGCATGATTCTTAATGTTTTAAGATCCAGTGTCTATTATCATGGTAACGGGGGTTGCAAAAGGAGTAATGGATGAGAAGAAAATCAATTCTTGATTTTCAATGTGTTGTGAACACGTAACAAGTATAGCAAAAGTATATCAAAATGGTCATGCGATAAGCTCACCACTAACTCTTAAGTTTAAGAATCGAGGTAAGGGCTTTGGACACAGACTCCTTTTAAAGAAAATGAAATTTTCACATAATTAGAAGCTGCTCTTTATCAACAGGTTAAAGAATAGTCTTATACTACGTATGCATGAATACGAAAAAACATATCATTGAAAAGCATTTCTCTCTCATCATCCTTTCAGCTTCTCTTAGTGCAATCTGGAAACCGTACCTCTTCATTTGGATCAAACCCCATATTCCGCTATTGCTCGGAATTGTTATGTTTGGAATGGGGGTAGCGCTCCATTTCTCAGACTTTGTAAGTATATGGCAGCAGAGGTACTTAGTTGTCATTGGAGTACTACTACAATACGTGTGCATGCCTCTCTTAGCAATTATTATCTCCTACTCCTTTCATCTGTCTCGTGAATTAACGATTGGTATGATTGTTGTTGGTTCCTGTCCTGGAGGGACAGCTTCGAATGTTATGGCTTATCTTGCTCGTGCTAATCTTGCACTGTCGGTAACGCTCACCCTCTGCTCTACTCTATTAGCGCCTCTCATAACTCCATCCATAATTTACCTAGTCCTGTCACAAAAAGTAGAGGTCCCTTTTTTTGCCATGGCAGAATCAATTTTGCGGATTGTTTTTTGCCCACTGGTTGCAGGATTACTTGTGCGCCATCTGTTTGGTCGAACATCGAATACCCTCTTATCTTACTCTCCTTCTGTCTCGATTTTCTCAATATCCGCCATCATCGCCTGTGTGATAGCTCTTAATAGAGATCTTCTCCTAACTTTTCCTCTCCTTATCTTTTTTGCAGTACTGCTTCATAACGTTTTTGGTCTGGGTGTAGGGTATTTGGTCGGGAAACTATTGAGGTCAACTCCGGCGAACAGAAGAACCCTTGCCCTGGAAGTGGGAATGCAGAATTCGGGCCTGGGTGTATCTCTTGCAAACCAGTTCTTTTCTCCGGTGTCCGCCCTCCCCGGGGCAATTTTTAGTTTACTCCATAACCTTACAGGTACTATTCTGGCAAAGTGGTGGTCTTTAAGAAATAGTGAGAAATGAACACGCTATGATCGTGACAGCATACTATGGGGGGCGGTCTTAAACATTTGAACCCTAAAGCATTCGCACTGTTATGTTAATAAAAACCTATAGAATAATATTACTGCTGGGATTGGTTTTCGTTTCTAGCTGTCTTCACGCTCCCTTGCCGTATGCACCGTTAAACCTAATGTCCACTCAAATAGAACCCCAAGCGCTTGAAGATGATGCGGAACAGGCGCGTCTTAATGTCTTGGTTATTTACGGAACGTCTGCATGTGCACATACTGCATTACGCTTACACTCTCCCGGTAGAGGCGCGCTTTTTTGGGACCCTGCAGGTAGTTACGGTACCAAAGGAAGCGCAAAAGCTCGAAGGCAGAAAGACCTGGTATTTGATGATACTCCAACCCTAAGCGATTATCTCTTCTTCCGGAGGGAAATCCCAACAAGTGCGGTCGAGATTTTTGAGTGGTTGATACCCACAAAAAAGGCCGATGAACTCCATGATATTCTTTTGCTTGGTGCAGATAGGTCAAACGGTAAAGGTAAATTCAGTTCACGTGGTTACGGTCTTTTTTGTGGGTCAAAGGTGTCTGATTTCTTACACCGTTTTGCGGAGGATATCATTACCGTGCAAAATGCTTTTTTCCCTCACAATCTTGCCAAACAGCTGTATGCTCAGTCCCCGGATCGGGTCATTATTATTAAGGGTAAGGATTTAAAAACTTATTTGATCTTGCGGCCTTATAATAAAGTGGGTGCTCTGTTCGATCGATGAGGTGACTAATATTTTTTCTTGGCTTGTGCTTTACTAAATCGTTAAGGCTGGAGATACATTGCTCTTTAGTGATGGTAATTTGACCAAAGACTTTCAGAGTGGTAATACCTTAGAGAACCTATCACCTTTAATAGTATTTATTATGTAACTATGCCTGCTATTCACGTTACGTTTGGTTCTGGAGCTCACTCTCATTTTTTACTTGCATTCCTAAAATTAATGTATTAATCTCAAAATGATAGCATATGGATTAATCTATGTTCTTTTGAGAGCCGTTTATCCTAAAGGCAGTTGGTAAAATATTTATCGTATGAGAGAAATATTTTCTACAGCGCTGTAATTAATTTTTTATCGTTAGGTAAAGTGGAAAGGAGGCTTTTATGCCCTTGACTGAATATATAACAGCTGAAGAGGTACAGAGAGTGTGCGGGAAACTTGGTTTTCGAGATTGGTCTAAGATAGTTGACCCGGTAGTTACCGAAGAAGAGACCGCTACGATCTTGAAATTGGTAAATACTACAAACATGGATATTCCTCTTGACGATTTTAAACAGGGACTTGAGGTTGAGTTGGAGCACGGTACGAGATATGAAGAGGCTAATGTTACCAACAACCATCCGGTTCTTACGGGGAAGATTGTCCTAGCGCATCTTAAGGAGAGTATGGATTATTATAAAAGAATTGATGTTGCTGAAATTGAGGGTGACCTCCTTGCGGCGGTACGATCTAAAAATCTTGCAAAAATTGAATCTAAATATAAAAAGCTTATTGAAGCGCAGAAGATCTTAAATCAGTCAGTAGCCGAGCAACTAAAGGACGGCGTAGGTTAGCCAATTATCTGTTATACTCATCTGATAATGTTTATCGGATAAAATTCGGTATAAAATTGAGCGAGTAGAGTACTCGGTGCCATTTGTCCGGGGATAACTACAACCAAGAGTTGGTCTCCAGAACAACCGAAAACCAAATCGGTTTTAGTATAGATGAATTGTTGTGGTGTCTTATGCCAGCTATGGTTATTTCAGAGAATATTATAACACTAAACATCTCTTCAAGTAGCCTATATTTTTGTAGATAAGGTCGGCCGCAAGGAAGTTTGGTGCTTCATTTCCCGGGATAGGTTTGAGCTCCATAACGTCAAGCCCAATGACCCTCTTTGCTTCATATACCTTTTGGAGGAAATTGAGTGTTTCATACCAACCCAGTCCACCGGGCACCGGTGTACCGGTAGATGGCATTATGGAGGGATCTAGACCGTCAAGGTCTATGGTTAGGTAAACATGGTCGTTTAATGAATCTAGGGCCTTTTCGTACCAACACGTATTATTATAGATCTCTTTTGCATAAAAAATTGTAATATCCTGCGCTTTTCTGCTTATGTAGTGGTGCTCCTCCTCAGACGTAACCCGTATACCAATCTGTGTTAGGCGGCACCCCATATCAATTAGTCTCTTTGCTACACAGGCGTGGCTGTATCTCGAACCTCCATACTTTTCTATCAGATCGTGGTGTGCATCAATTTGGAGGACCGATAGGTTTTCATACCTCTCTTTATAAGCCTTTACGATTCCCTGAGTCACAGAGTGTTCACCTCCTATCGTAACCACAAATTTATCATCTGATATATACTTTTTGCTCACTCCATAGACCCTATTGATGACATCAGGGGGATCTACGTGTACATTTTCAATATCGAGAATTCCAGCAGTATATATTCCTACTTCAAAGATATTACCCAACTCTCTATCGTAGTGTTCAAGGTTTGCAGAGGCGTGCAAGATACTGCTTGGTCCGTTCCTTGTGCCTGGTTGAAAGGTGGTAGTCCCGTCGTAGGGTACACCCACTACGACGACCTTAGATGCAGAATACGCCTCCTCCTCATTTTTATAGTTGTATTTAAAGGCGCCAAAGGGTGATGAGCTCAGAATATTTTTCTTGATAGTATTCATCTCTTCAGTACTCTCTGTACAATTACTTTCTGATACCCATACTATCAGGGCAGAAAAATAAATGCCATATGAATAATTTATAGTATCGGATCAATTTATTTCTTTGCCGTTCGTTTTGAAACAGCATTATCAGATTTCCAAAAAAGTTTAGGATCAGGTTTATGAAAACCTTACAAGGTTTCAGTGTGCGGAGGGTAATATATGAACCAAGACCTCTGTTTTTCTTAAAGAAAAGATAGAGAGACCGATAGTACTCTATCTGTGCCTGCCAAGGAACCTTTTTCTTGCTGTGTCCAGCAAGGTGAAGGACATTGACACCTGGGACATGGTGTACCTTCCATCCTTTTTTGTGCATCCGAAAACACCAATCGGTCTCTTCAAGAAAGAAGAAGTAATCTTCATCAAAGATCCCAACCTCATCTATCGACTCTCTCCTCACCATAATACATGCACCAATTACGGAATCCACTTCTATTGGTTTATTAAGGTCTCTGATTTTGCTCGGATATTTAAGGGGAAATAGGAGGCGAAGGAGACCTTTGCTCAGGATCTCGGTTTCTATTGCGGGAAAATTGTCGATTGAATTTTGTTTTGAACCGTCTTCGTTTAAGAGCTGTACACCTGCCAATCCCGTCTTCGTTGACTCCATCATAAACGAGTGGAGGTTTTTTATTGACTCTTCCTGTAAGAGAGTATCACTGTTGAGGAGAACTGCGAATCTTCCCTCCATTATCTTGAGGGCCTGATTGTTTGCATGACCAAAACCGGTGTTTGAACTGTTTTCGATTAAGGTTACCTTAGGAAAGTGTTTTCGTACCGCTTCTTGACTACCATCATTTGAGTTATTGTCAACAACACAGATCTCAAAATCGATATCCCTGACGGTATGATAAATTGAATGGATGCAATTTATCAAGATATCGCGGGTATTCCAATTTACGATGATAAAAGAGATATCTACCACTCTTCCGTCACATCTCCCTTAAATGAAACATAGAGTATTTTTTCTCTCTTACTGATAGTAGCAATTTCACTGCGTATGGTTCTCTTCACCTCCAGTAAGTTACATTGCCGGAGGTATGCTCCCAAAAATCTCAGTCGATCCTTCAACGTAATACACCCTGGTGTTGAGAGGTTGATCTGTGTTAAATTCTTTATTCTTTCCTGGATAGTCACATTTTTTCCAAACCTCACCTTATCGAAATCGAGGAAAGTGAAAACGAAGGATGGATCGTCCTTTACCATTATGTTACAGGTTTTTAGGTCTTGATGAAATACCTTTTTATTATGCATTTGCGCAATGATTTGTGCGAAGTGATAGATAAAATCTCTCTTCTTTTTTCGATTTGTTGGTAATGTGGAATCTCTTTCGTCTTCAAAATTCTTTACAAGGTATCTATCCATCTCAATTGAGTGAGAGACCGCCTCCATGATTATGTAGCTGTCTGTGACAATTCCCACTATCTTCTTCTCTATTAAGGTGATCGGCAGCGGAGCATCAAATCCATATATTAATAAACCATTACCAGAAATCCAAGCCCTCTTTCCCGATGACTTACTCAATATGTTCTTTAGGATACCAATTCCAAAAGGGGTTTTGTAGTGTTTTACTACTACCGTGTGAATCTCTCTCTCTTGATATGGGTGTTGGGTTAAAATAGTCTTTCTGTCTTGTTTCAGGATTGTGTCACCATTCTCATGTGCAAGGGTTGTGGCATGTCTCTCAAGCAGCTTAAGAAGACTTTCCGTACAATACCCCTTTCTATAATAAGTTTTGAAACCGTCCAATTTTTTTTGTGAAAAGAGACTGCTCTTTTTTAGACATCTTTTAAGCCTGCTCCTATAATGGGTTGATCTCAGTTTGGATGATATTGCATTTATCTTTTCAATAAGCTCTTGGACCTCTTCTGTGTTACCAAAAAGATCATTTCCGTAGGATTGGAAAAACTGTCGTTTGTCAGATTGTGTTAACGTTGAGGAGAGTGAGTTAAAGAGTTGTGCAAGGTTGTACAAGATCTTTCGTTTTGATAAGGTTTTCATCATCTTTACGTGGTGGAGGTCTATCAAATAGAATGAATACGGTTGATTAGGGACGGTACGATTATGGTGAGATTGTATTAAAATATTACCTGCATGGAAGTCGCTATGAAAGAAACCCTTACTATGGATCTCTCTCACGAATCTTGCCAAACTGTTAATGAGCTGCTCTTTTCCGATCGATTCTTTTTTGGATTGGGAGTTGTGCAGCTTCGGTTGACAAAAATCCATGAGGGATCTACTGTTTGATATGGCCCTTGTAATTAACAGGCTATTTATAGGGAAAATCCGTGACCTTTTTTCCGCAATTGCAAGGGGGAGTGCTGTATTGATATTTTCACTTAATAGTCTGTTTCCAACACTCCATTCTGTCTTGGCTTTACTCTTGGTAAAGAGATGCTTGACGCAATCAACAAATTTGTTTAAGTCGTTGGAGTCTCTCTCCTTGAAATATTTGATATAGAGACCTCTGCCATCTCTGTCTGAATCCGGTAAGTAAAAAACAGACCTGACCTTTGTATCTTTTATTACTGTATACGGGTTTTCCTGTAACGTTGCATTGATATTGGCAAGGTTAAACTTGTCTTGAAGATCTTCATATCCCTCGCGTACCGTCCATTCAACTCCGTTTTTTGTCACTTTGGTTGATTGTCTACTGTTTTGCATATCCTGTGAATGGTTTTATTTACTCTTAGTGCTATAATAAGCTCTTGGCACAAAGGAGTTTAGTTATAAAAAGAGAATAACCGTATAGGATGAGTAAATCAAGGAAAAAGAGGAGCATACACAAATGGATTTATCCTAGTTGATTTCAATAATCTCGATGCATGCGTTGCATAAAGAGAGTTTTTTAGAGGAAAAATGTTGAAATTTTAGGCTGTTTTGTTTTAATAGCTAACGTGTAACATTAGGGGTACTTTATCATTTCATCAATTGAAGTCAATGGCTAAAGGTATATAAATGCGTGTTTTAATTATTTCAGATATCCATAGCAATATTGAGGCCCTGCTCTCTGTATTTTTGGAACTTCACAATACGAATCAAGTAATAGAGAGGGTTTTCATACTTGGTGACATTGTTGGTTACGGCGTAAATCCCAATGAGTGTTGTACTGTCGTTAGATTCTTAAGGGATGGAGAGCCATTTTTAAAAGCCGAGATAGAAGAGATTGTCGAAAAGATTGACCTTAACAGTTCTGATAGAAAGAGTATCATTGACTATATACTTTCCCTTGGCGAAAAAGCCATCATAATAGCAGGCAACCATGACCAACGGGTTGTAGGTCAGCTTAATACGGTCATGGCATCTTCTGCAGGTATATCTATTAACTGGACCAAGAAAGTTATTACAGAGGATAATGTCTCTTTTCTGAAGAGTCTCGTTATGAGGAAAAGGTTGTGGAGATTAGGAATCGAATTGGTACACAGTACCCCCGATTGCCCTGAAGATTATGCGTATGTCATGAATTCTAGGATGTTACATTTTGGTTTACTCCATTCAAAGATAACGTTCGGCGGTCATACACACAAAGCTGCGGCCTATTTGTACACCAAGCAAGAGAGGGAAGTTACCGCCTCGGTCTTTATGCCTGCAGATCAAATCGATAAAAAAATTATGCTAGCTGAAAGAGGCTCGGATGAGAGGCTGGAATCATTCGATGTCCATTTGAGCCCTGTCCAAAAGTACTACATAAACCCAGGTTCCGTAGGTCAGCCAAGAGACGGTATCCCCATGGCCTCTTTTAAGATCTACGATACCGAAACACAAAAGATATTTCTTGAAAAGGCGGAGTACGACACCTATGGAGTAAGGAAAAAAATTCTTGAAGCGGCACTTCCTTTTGATCTGGCTAATCGTATTGTTAGTGGCATTTAGGAGCTGTTCAAAAATAACTCGACCTTATTGCATCCCATTTTCAGGTCATCTTGGTCCGCTCTTCACTCGCTAAATCCTCAACGTAGCTAAGGCTACGCTTGCGGTTCAGCTCATTCAGATCGACCAAACCTGAGCGCTAAAAGACCAAGTTGTTTTTGAACAGCTCCTTAGTGGTTGAACGAAAACTACCCATCTATGGAGTTGCTGTAAAAATTCTGTAATCTTCACGTACTTCAGTACGCGTCGGTTCCGGAATTTTTGCGTGCCTTGTACCTGGGCCGTTTTCGTTCAACCACTATGGAGTCTTTTTCTCATTAAAACCAAATTAATAATCAAAGTCCCCCTTTGAAGGGGGATTAGGGGGATGTGATTACCCATTATCTAAAAAATCTGACGTCTGTATTACTGCAATAAAGCAATCAAAAAAATATTAATAAATGTAATTTCTATAAAAAAAAGTACTTGTTTCAAAGTAAAGAACTATTAATACGTTAGTATATTATCATATTAGGGAGATTTTATGGCAAGAATACGAGCAAAGCAGATGAAGTTAATTTCTGGAGCTCAGGCGATTATCAAATGTTTAGAGCGGCAAGAAGTTGAGTATGTCTTTGGCTATATCGGTGGTGCCGCCATCCCTATGTTTGATGCCTTGATTGAGTCTAAAATTAAGTTAATTATGCCCAGGCATGAGCAAGGTGCTACTCATATGGCAGATGGATATGCCAGGGCAACGGGTAAACCAGGCATTGTTTTAGTAACTAGCGGTCCGGGAGCTGCGAATACCGTTACCGGCATCATGACCGCTCATATGGACTCTATCCCTCTTGTGGTTTTAACTGGCCAGACCATTACAGCGGCGTTAGGGAAAGATGCTTTTCAGGAGGCCGATATTTTTGGAACGACCATGTCTTTTGTCAAACACAGCTATTTAGTGAAAAATACCAATGATATCCCTAGAGTTGTGAAAGAGGCTTTTCACATTGCTCAGACTGGTCGGCCTGGCCCTGTTTTAGTTGATCTTCCTAAAGATATCTCTTCTGGTCCGTGTACAGCCAGTTTAGATGCCAAAATGGATATACCAGGCTATAAAATTCCAACATCTGGTAAAAAAGCTGATATTAAAAAAATGGCTAAATTATTTATGGTTTCAAAAAAACCTTTGCTTTTAATTGGTCATGGCGCAGTTATTTCTGGTGCTGAAAATGCGGTTCGCACCTTAGCCAATAAAATGCAGGCCCCTGTTATCAGTACTTTATTAGGTAAAGGAATTTTTCCGGAAACCCACCCTCTTGCCTTAGGAATGTTAGGTATGCATGGTACCGCCTATGCCAATAAGGCTTTAACCAATTGTGATTTAATATGCTCCATTGGCAGCCGTTGGGATGATCGTATTAATGGTGATAATGAAGAATTTTGTATTGGCGCTAAGAAACTACACATTGATATCGATCCCGCTGAAATTGGTAAAGTTGTTCAACCAGATGCACATGTGGTTGGTGACGCCCGATTAGTTGTTGAAGAGTTAATTAAACATGTCGAGAGACTTGATACAGAAGAGTGGCTTAAAGAATGCAATTGTTTTAGAAAAGAATATCCGCTTAAATATGATAATAGTGTTGGTTTAACTATGCAATTTGTCATTGAAGAATTATACAAAATCACAAAAGGAAAAGCCATTATTGCCACAGATGTCGGTCAACATCAGATGTGGGCGGCTCAGTTTTATTTGACCGATTATGGTGATCGCAGATGGCTCTCCTCAGGTGGTGCAGGAACCATGGGATATGGATTTCCAGCAGCCATTGGCGCTCAATTTGGACGACCTAAAGATTTAGTTGTGGCCATTGTTGGTGATGGCGGTTTCCAAATGACCATGAGTGAGTTGGCTACGATGAATGTGAATAAACTTCCCGTTAAGGTTCTTATTTTAGATAATCGTTATTTAGGTATGGTTCGTCAATGGCAAGAACTTTTCTTTGAGAATCGTTATTCAGGGGTCGAATTAGAAGGTAATCCTGATTTTGTCAAAGTTGCGGAAGCATACGGTATTAAAGGAATTCGCATTACCAATATTAAGGAAGCGCCTCAGAAATTAAAAGAAGCTGTGAAATATAAAGGTCCAGTTGTGATTCATTGTGATGTTATTCAAGAAGATAATGTTTTTCCTATGATCCCAGCAGGCAGATCAGCCTATCATATGATTAATGAAGCACCAACGGAAAAGCTTGAGAAACCCACGGGAAGTACATAAAAATGACTAAGAATAATCAAACTCATACTATCAGTTTTGTTGTTGCCAATAAGCCAGGTGTTCTAAGCCGCATTGCCGTCATCTTTGCACGACGTGGGTTTAATATTGAAGCGCTATCCGTTTCTCCTACTTTTAATCAGAAATATTCGCGTATGACAATTACGGCTCAAGGAGATTTAGGAACATTGGATCAGATTATCAAACAGTCTGATAAATTAATTGATGTGCTTCATGTCTCTGAGCACGCACAAGATAATTCAGTTCATCGTGAGTTAGCGTTAATTAAAATTAAGTTTACAAAGACCGATAGGCCTATTATTGATAAGTTATGCAAGAAATACAATGCCAAGATCATTGATGAGGCAAACAATATCCTCATTATCCGTCAAATGGGAATTACTGAAGAGCTTAATGAATTAGAACAGAGTTTAAAAAAGTATGGCATTATGGAGATGGTTCGTTCTGGAAAATTGGTTATGGCTAAGGGTGAAAGCGAGACATAAAATATATTAACAAGTATTAAATAAATTTTTATACTCATCTTATAATGGTTTTCGGATTTTATCCGAAAACCATTATAAGATGAGTATAGCTTGGCTGCAATCCAGAGCCGGCTATTGCCAGCGTTATAAGACTTTTAATATGAAATATTGGAGAATAACATGAATGAATTAGATCCTGAGCTTTGGAAATTTGGCTTCTCTCTCATTATTGGAGGGCTTATAGTTTTCATTCTTTGTTGGGCATATGTAACTACTAAGTACTTTAAAGCATCACCTAGTGATGCTGTTGAACACACCAATCGATTTTTGGGTAGCGAAACCTCGGTAAGGTTAGCTACAGTTGCCGCAGTTACTTTTGTTGTTTGCATATTGAGTCTGTTTGGATCATTGAGTGAAGGTGCTATTGCTATACTCAGTGGTATAACAGGTTATGTGTTGGGTGGGTTATCCTCGCCTTCTAAAAAAGATAAATTAAATAAGGACAACGAATCCTAACAAGCATGTCTAAGTTGACGCGCATAAAGCGTGAGCGATTTACACGGAATGTTATGTTTTGAAATCAAAATGGGTTATTTGACAATGCTAATACGAAAAGAATCAAATTTGGATTAAGTAAACAAACATTTCAGTTCTCTCTTCACTATTACAAGTCACTCTTTATCCATGAGCTAGAGTGAGTTTTTTTGTCTCCCGTGATTGCGATTTCCCCACCGTAAGACAATACCGTCTCTCTTTCGGGAACTGTCTCTTTCGTATAATCGGTACCTTTGGCCTGAACATCGGGCTTTAACTGTAAGAGGAGGCTATCTACCGTCTTCTCAGTAAAAAGGGTTAGATAATCAACACAGCGGAGGGCCGCCAATATCTCAAGCCTTTCATCTTCCGGCATATAAGGGTGACCTTGTCCTTTTATGTTCTTCATTGAGGCATCATCATTAACGGCAACGACGAGTACATCACCGAGTCTTTTCGCCTCTTGTAAATACCTGATATGTCCAACATGAAGGATATCAAAACAACCGTTGGCAAATATGATCCTTTTTCCTGATTTTTTGAGCCCTTCGATAGTGGATTGTAGCTGTGTATGGTTTCGTATAATTTCTGCTGTCATCTTTTTCCTTTTCCATAAAAGTTGCTAACTTATCAGTTTTTGTTTTTAGCGCAATTTAGATTATAATTAAATGTATAGGAAATACAACGCATAATACACTTGGACTCCCAGCTTCTTTCTAAACGGCTTGATGGCCGGGCGGGCATATATTCAGCATCGGCGGGTACCCAGTGTAAAGTCATTAACTGCTCGAAAGAGTCCAGGTGGGGGGGGAGGATCAAATGAGTCCTTCTTGAAAGTATCGAATTAAATCAAAATAAGGAATGTGGATTTTGGTGTAACGGGATAAGGAAAGTAATGATAACGAGATTACATTTAAATCATCTACCTGCTATCCTCAAATGAAAAACTGTGCCGCTCAGAAGTGCAGGAATGACAGGAAGGTATAAGTGGGAGAAAGCATTTTTGCTCTTTTTTCCTGAGTTTCCTGCCTTCCTAAGAGGCAAAAGAGAGTGTAGCTTGAAATACAGGAAATGCAGAAAAGGATTAAGAGAGAAATAAGAATATTACATTTGTGAGTTTTCCCTAACTCGTAGGTGTTTTTGATTAGGTCTCTTCTCTTCATTTGTAAAGAATTGTCCCTCTTCTTTTAGAGATTTTCTGAATTTAATTGTGTCACCACATTACGCGTAATACGTTCACTATAGCCGTGGATCTTCCAGTGCCCAGGACTCCAACCTTTCATAAAACGATGGAAATCGGCCCAGGCAACCGGGAATAGGGCACGCCAATCTGTCTCGATATCTGCTGGGTCGGTAGGTGACTTACGCTTTGCCAGAGCCTCTTTAAGTTGAGCAAAATAGAAATCCAGCAATCCCTCTTCATAGCGTTCGCAATCCTCTTCATAGAGACAGCTGCCAATAAAATAGGCCACATCCTTAATGCCACATCCACCACCGACGTATTGGAAATCAACCGCTGCAACCTGCTTTCCATCTGAAGAGAAGCAAAAGTTAGCCAGTTTAGCATCACCATGCACGAATGTTTGATAAGGACTTGCACGAAGTTTTTGGTCGATCCCGGCTGCGGCCTGTTTGAGCTCAAAATCCTCCATCACATCGAGTTCGTCAGGACGAGTATCCAGATGCCAATAAGTACCAACCGGCCAAACTCCTACGGGCTTTTTGCCCATAAAGATGGCATGAAAGTTCGCCAACCATTTCAGGCAGGTCTGCATCTCGATCATAGAGACTGACTCTTTACGGACCGGAAAACCGCTGGCATCCAGATCCTCAAGCACCATAAGGAACTCATCCTGAGACGATTCAAGGAGAAGGCTATGGGGTATTCGGCAGCTCTCATCGCAGAGTTCAGCCCAGTCCCGGTACCAGGCAGTTTCCACCTGGTAGGATCTGATCTTACGTTGATGAGAAAGGTCGGTATTCCAACCGCGGGGATGAAGACTTTGATCCGGCAGCTTGACATGCTTTATCACAACGCTTTTTCTCTTGCCGTCCTTTAGGCCGTAGCGCATAATCTTGCCGTAACCACTCCAGAGTGTTTGGATATCCTCAATCTTGAAGATATCAGTCCCAACCGTTCTACGAGTAATCTCTTCAAAATATTCGTTCATACCTAAGTGCAATGAGAGTGCTGTGAATAGATCTATGTTTATCATCATAGACTTATCCTGGATTAATGTGTGAATCTACAAGAGATTTAAAAATATACTACTCAAAGCTACATGAATTATCTTAATGTTGAAGCTCAGCGGTGTTGTTTGTCCATGTTCGCTGCAGCATCTAAGGTTTCTTTGAGATAGTGTCGCTGCCTTGGGCTAAGCCACTCAAGCGCTTTAGACCTGGCTAACGGTAAAAAGGCATTGATTTTAGTTTTCTGCATCTCTGTAAGTCCTGGCAAATCGAGAAGAGCCCTCCAACCTTCGATCTGTTTTTTCTGGTCAGAAGCTTTGGCCTTACGGTACCGCGCGTCAAATCGTCCGGTTGGAACACCATTCAAGGTTTTCACTTCGTTTCCAGAAGTATAGATCTTGATTGCTAACTTCGCATCGCATGCCTTCTTTGCGAGAGCTTGAAGTGTAACCTTCTCCTTGTCATATACTACCTTCGTGACTTCACGGTCTTCAATCCATCCTGCTTCCGTAGACACCACACCTTCAATCTTGCCGAGCTTCATTTCACCAGTCCAAAAGCAGTGCACACCAAAGGCAATCACAGCATGGTTCTTTTTATTATTCTCAACTGCGACCGATTCAAGATACTGAGGAATAGGGCGTTTTGCCTCTTTCAGCGCTTCAACCATCCGTGAAGAGATACCGCCAAGGCTCCAGATGCGATCTTTTCGTGGAATGATATCGCGTCCTTTGCCAGTAAGGAATCTGACGACCTGATAATTCCACGCAGGCTCCTTGAATCGATTGAGAAGTGTTTCATCCACTCCTCCTCTATTGTTATAGACGAGTACCGGCAGAAACAGATCTTCAATAGCCTCTACAAGCAGTGGATTTGATAGGACACTCTTGCCGAAATTCTGGCACCCGATACAGCCAGGTACCTCTTGGAAAAGCACAAAAACAGGCCGACCCGTTTTGGTACTTTTTGTTAGGGCATCATCGAGGTCTCTTCCCCATCTCACCGAACCGACCTCCACCGGGTTTTCCTGTGCTTCAGCGCTGTAGGTTATCATGAAAACAACAGTGAATAGGATCGGAGAGTATTTCATTATCACTTTTGACCTCCATACATTACATTTAGTTGTGCTATGAACGCTCATCTTTAGCTGAAAGAATTGAGCGAGAAATTTTACATACTGCTTATGCATGAACAGTAATTCCATCCTTTGTCCGCACTAAATCTTCTCCTGAAGCCCCAATAGCTAAAGATGGCTCCAAGCAAAAGTCCTGGAGGCAGAGCAAGTCCTACTGCTCGATGATGATGGAATATCACCCAGGCAGCTCCCCCCGTAGTAGTCATCACTATAAACCCTCCACAAAAAACAACAACCATCATAAATAATGCCCTTGACCAGGGCATATACGGAAGTCCGCAATCGGGACAGATTTTCTTGCGTTGCCTCATCTATTCCTCGCATCTTAACTCAAATATTCTCAAAAGCCCTTGAATATACATAACGGCTTCTAACAAAAATAGTAGCATAAACTACAATGAAAGCCACTGCCGTCCATAGAAAGTGAAGCACGATCTGCAGTTTCTCCTTTTGTGTTCCACCTTTCCAGTAGCCTCTCTTAATGCGAATCAAAGCAGTAACCAAACTCAGCAAACCTGTAAGGATAAAAAACCACATATTGATTTTCCATGGTATACTCATCTGATAATATTTTTCGGATAAATCCGGTATAAAATTGAGCGAGTATAACTGCAACCAAGATTTGGTTTCCAGTAAATCAGAAAACCAAATCGGTTTTAGTATAGATACATGATCAGTAGGTTAGGTAATCTTTTGGTTCAGTAATCCTGTTATGAATGAAGCAGCGATCACGTTGGTTATACCCATCACGAATTGGTTTTCGGTTTTCAGAACCTGATTTCACCAGAACTTTAGATCTTTCTCAATCACAAAATCCTCTACTTAGCATTACTAAGCCTCTGGTTCTGTTCAATTGAAAAATCAAAATTTCAGGCAAACTCCTACCCTGAAATTCCTAAAACCAATTCGTGATGGGTATATCTAAAATTCCAGGTTCGTATCGCCTTCCGTGGGGTTTAATCGAATAGAGACATGTAAACTGGTATAGTCGCCTTTGGAACTACGGTTTACTGAAACAGGCGATATAGAGCCCCTGCAATAGCGTTTACCGATGCGGCAATAGAAATATTGTGTGTCGTCAACTTCGAGATCCAGCGCTAAGGTTGGCTGATAACCCTCAGCCGGTGCGCGTTTCATTTCACGATCGATCTTGCGAACAAATCGACTCTTCGGCTGGTAAACGATCACACCGCCATCAGCACGCGTGAAATCAAGGAAGGGCTCAACCGGTTTTTTAAGCTTGTAAGATGAACCTGGCCGTTGTACTTCCTGTGTAGCAATCTCACCATTAGCATCTTGTTTAACCTTGAGTTCCAGATACAAGACATCACCCTCATGTTTTTTACTCGCTGCGGTTTCTGCAAGCCTGGTAATTGGAACAGCCCGTGAGCACTGACCAAACGAAAAGGGCAATACTTCATTTTCATTCGGGCTCACTTTGAGGGTGCCGCTATAGCGTTCCAGCGCAACACGCACACCCCGTTTTTCCAATACCACTTTTTCATCCGACTTGATGACTTCCATGTTCGGGGGGTCACCCGCATACGTGAGATACTCAATTTTCTCACGGTAGTAACCCTCTTTTTTAAACTCCAACCTGACACCGGCACAGTCATCGCAGGCATAGGTAAATGTGCCGTTAACAATCTGCTCCTGTTTAATCTCCTTTAAGTCAGTACTCCTGAGAGAATTAAATTCCAGCGTGATGACCTCCATCCGAACATCCTCAAGCGGTTTACCTTCCGCATTGACGATAGTACCGGTCAGGCGGATCTTACCACTAAACGATTGGCGAATGATTTTTTCATACAGCTTCATGGCTTCTTCTTCCTTACCAGCCTGCATCAGTTCCTGCATCTGCCACGCAAGTTCCATGTCGCCCTCCGATCGGGTTTGTGCGGAAGTGCCCTGAATAGAAATAAAGGCACACACAAAAACTGCAAGCAGGAATGTAAGTGATTTAAAGAACCTAGGTATGGATTTCATAAAGTAAAACTCAGTACATTTCAACATGGGTATAATTATCTAAATATAATTCTATTTGGTATGACTTCCTCTGGATCAGTATGGAAGCACAGTTTGCCTGAAATAATCCACTTTTCGTTCTTGAGATAACACAAAAACTTGCAAAAAAGTGGCCCGTCTTTAAAATTCATCTGAATATAGACTAACCGTGATCGTTCTCCAAGTCTTGCTATTGCTATTAAATCGTGACCTACGAACCTTCCATATTGATCTTGGGTCTCTTGTAATACTTTTTCCTGTTCTATGGCAATCTCAGTCCCTGCAAGAGGACTTCCTCTGAGCCACACATGCATTGCCGCACTCGGACTATTCCCTCTATATGCTCTGAGGCCAGATAAAACAATGTCTGGAATGTTCTCTCCAGATTGCACAGCAAAGGTATTGCTCCATGCAATAATCCCTGTAATCAATATGAAAATTACACCATAAAAAAATCTTGTCCTCTTTGAGAATACTTTCATTTCTAATCCCTCCTATTAATCTTAAAAAATCATTCGGAAAGTCTTTAAATGATAAGCAAACACCACCGGTGTAACATGCTTGCAAGGGTGGCTTCGAGCGGCAGCCCCAATAAATATTAAATAGCACATAATCTGGTGGTTGGTTTTATGAGTTAGGCCTTTTAATCATTACTGTTTTTAGAAATTAACTGTATTTGTCAACAATAGAGA
This sequence comes from Candidatus Scalinduaceae bacterium, assembly GCA_965222815.1. Taxonomy (GTDB): domain Bacteria; phylum Planctomycetota; class Brocadiia; order Brocadiales; family Scalinduaceae; genus SCAELEC01. The sequence continues at coordinate 303,496 of CBDCUS010000013.1, read as the reverse complement.
ATTGATCCTGATCTTTTAAATAAGCGCTGTCCCTATTTGTTCAACGCAAGCTCCTTATCGATTTTCGGTGTTTCTTTTTTTCTTTAGGCTTATTATCAGGGCTATTTTCCTTTTCAGATTTTGTCTTTTAATATCTGTATCCTTGATTTGTTTTTTTTTAAGTTATTGATTATTCTGTTCACGCTTATTATTTACGTCTTTAGTACCAGAAGATTCGAGTAAATTGATTATTTCAGAATATCCTTTATTCGTTTTATATCTATTTAAGGCAATACTCAAAGCGGTCTCATCATTATCATTTTTCAAGTTCATATCTGCACCCGCATCTAATAAATATTTTACTATTTCAGTGTGACCTTTCGATGCTGCTGCAATCAAAGCGGTTTCAATATGCCTGCCCTTCGAATCTGAACAATAATTGCACCTTGCATTTACATCAACACCTTTATCTAATAATAATTTTACCTTTTCGATTAGACCCCTATCCGCTGCACCTATCAGAGCCTGTACACCTTCTATACCTTTAGTATCTATGTTAGAACCTTTAGCATTTAATAACCTTACTATTTCGTCATATCCTTTTTGTAATGCATAAGATAATGCTTTTTGACCACTTCTATCTGTTACATTAGCATCTGCCCCTTTAGCCAATAAATATTTTACTACTTCCGAGTTACCATTAGCCGCTGCATATATTAAGGCTGTTCCCTCACCTAGGTTTCCGTTATTTTTGTCCTTCGCATTAACAACTGCCCCCTTATCCAATAAATACTTTACCGTTTCGGCGTGTCCACTCTTAAAAGAATGCGAATCTGACGCAACAATCAAGGCTGTTCTACCTCTACTATTTTTTGATTCTAAGTCAACGCCCTTGTCTATTAATAATTCTACTATTCCAGCTTGTCCATGCTTTGCTGCCTGGTGAAGTGCCGTCTCGCCCCACATAGTTTTTGCATTTATATCGGCGCCTTTGTCCAGCAAATATTTTACTATTTCAGTATATCCATTAGCCGCTGCATAGATTAAGGCCGTATAACCATCACGACCATCACCATTATTACATTTCACATTTACATCAGCACCTTTATCCAATAGTGCTTGAACTATATCAATGTGGCCACATTGTGCTGCCCATATCAGGGCTGTTTTTCCAGAAATATTATCAACATTACTCAAATCTGCAACATTTAATGTGCAAACTTCGTTTCCTGTGCTTATATCCCAAAGTTTAACCATGGTGTTACTACATCCAGCTAATATATTAACATTCGGGCTGAATGCGACGGAACTAACAGCTTTCTTACATGGTTTGAACTCATAAAGAACTTTACCAGTGGTAACCTCCCAAACTGTAACAGTTGCATAATATCCAGCGACCAGGACATTGCTATCGGCGCTAAAGGCAATTGAGGATATAAAATTAGCTAACACCTTAAAGATACGAATTTCTTCAAAATTACTCGTTTTAAAGAGTCTTATGTTTCCTGACATCTCATCCCCAGTGGCTAACATTTTGCCATCAGGGCTGTAGGCAACTGAAGAAACTCCTCTGGTGTCAATTGAAATGCTTTGATTAAGTTCTTTTCCCGTGATGGTATCCCAGAACCTAACCTTTTTGTCATTACTACCACCACTTGTTAATACTTTGCCATCAGGACTGAAAACTACTGAATTAACACTGTCAAGGTGCCCTTTGAGTGTGTGGAGCTCATTGCCTGTGCTTGTGTCCCAGAGTTTGATTGTCTTGCGGCTATCCCCACTTGCAAATATTTTCCCATCTGGACTAAAAGCTACTGATGTTACCCAAATAGTGCCGCCACGAAAGGGATGCCCCACAAATACTTTGAGTTCATTACCTGTTTTAGTATCCCATAACGTTATCATTCCACTGTCACCACCGGCAACTAGTATTTTGCCGTCAGGGCTAAAAGCAATTGTTAAAATATAATAAGAACCTACAAATGTTCTTAGTTTACGGCCTGTAGTAACATCCCAAAGTACTATAGTATTATCGCTATTTCCGGTTGCTAAGATTTTGCCATCAGGACTGAATGTAACAGATTTGACGTTGGCAATGTGCTTTGCTTCAATGATAGATAGAGGTTTATGAGTATAACTTAATGCGCATATTACTAAAATTAAAATTGTTTTTGAAAATAGTTTGATCAATGTATTTCTACTAGACATCAAAACCTCCTTTTCAGTTTAATGTTCGTCACTGAGAATCTAATTTAGAAAGCAACCTTTCTAGAATAGATAAGAATAATAAAATATTCTTGATTCATCTTGTGCAAATTTAGATTCTACAGAAGTGAAAAGTAAATCTGCCGTCCTTCCACACGTATTACTTTTCTGAAATCGATTTTTTTAGCAAATGCTTGGGAATCTTCGATAGGCCCTATGATAACGCTGATTTTTGGTTAAATGTCATAACAGATAGCGATTGGACTTTTCCACCGTCAGCTAAAGCTGAAAACTTGTTTTTAAGCTGTTCGATCTCACTCTAGTTGACCGAATGTACAATTTTGACACTTACAAAAGATAATGCCCATCAAATAGTGTACCTTTAAATCTTCCGGAAACGTCACATCCTGGGCATTGGCCGCCGTTTTCTAGCGGCCAACTAGTAATTGATAAGTTTATAAATATACTCATCTGATAATGGTTTTCGGATAAAATCCGGTATAAAATTGAGCGAGTATAACTACAACCAAGATTTGATTCCCAGTATAACCGAAAACCAAATCGGTTTTAGTATAACAGCGGATAGTTTATTCATCGTTTTTTTTATATCTAGTTTTCTTCAAAAACAGACAAAGCCATTACAGTTAATCTGTTATATCTGTATAATATCTAAAAGAAACAGAACCTTAACATTTTTCTATAATATTCCGCTAGAGGATTTCAGAGCGCGAGTTTTATAACTTTAAGATATGGCTCCGTTATTATCTTGACTCTTGTCAATGATATCATTTACCCGAATCGAAACCAACATTGCAGGTTCAGGTTCTTGTGCATATTATTTAGCTTGATTCCGTGGAATATCCATTTTGTGTTTTTTTAGACAGGATTTAAAAGATAATCAGGACTATCCGCTATTTTGGAAAAAAACTAAATTAATTGCTTAACTTAAACCTCAAGTTGAACGAAAACTGCCCAGATACAAGGCGCGTACTTATTATGAAACCGGAACGTACTCAAGTACGTGAGGATTACGGAATTCGTACAGCAACGCCGTAGGTGGGTAGTTGGTTCAACTTGAAGAATGGTTATTTATTGCTTGAAGCAGCTCTTCCTTACTAATAGTAGCCGGTCCATTCTTCATGACGGTGACGGATGCACCGTAATTGGATAACCTTGCAGCCTGTATCAAAGTGGCGCCTGATGCTATGCTGAGTGAGAGAACACTTGCAACCGTGTCTCCTGCACCTGTTACGTCAATAACGTCATTTGTGCCGTATGCGGGAACCTTTTCAATCGTTCCATCGTCTGTGAAGAGCGTCATTCCCTGATTGCCCTGAGTAATAAGTACGGCCTTAGTATTCACCTCTTTTAATAGCTGTACGCCTACCTCATATAAATGGTTCTGGTTCTCTATCTTCCTCTCCGTTGCCTCTTCTGCCTCTGATTCGTTTGGTGTAATAATGGTCACTCCTTTAAACTCTTTAATTCTATGACGGGAATCTGTTACTACCGTCTTATTTTTGGCCAACTCTTTGATACGCTCAACTATGGCTGGTGTGATAATATCATAGTTGTAATCGGATATGATCCAGAGGTCCACCCTGTCCTCAATGTCGTTAATACAATTGATGACTTTCTGCTCTGTGTTACAGTCCATAGTAGTATCCGGTTCTCTATCGAAGCGCACGACCTGTCTTTTAGTGGTGTGTGAATCTCCAACCAAAAATCGCGTCTTGGTTATGGTTATTCGTGAATTACAGGTAAAAATACCTTGGGTGTCGACTCCATGATTCGTGAAATAGTTCAAGAGACTTTTCCCATTCTGGTCGCTTCCAACGAGACCGATGGGGAAGACAACGGCTCCTAGGGAGACAATATTATTAATAATGTTTCCGGCTCCACCAGGTAAAATTTCCTCATTTTCATACTTTGCAACGATTACGGGTGCCTCACGTGAAAGTTTAAATTGTCTCCCGTAGACATATTCATCAGCAACAAGGTCGCCAATGACGGCGACATTGATGTTGTGAAAATTATTGATGAGCCTATTATACGTCTCTTGTTCTTTCTCCATGTTTTTGGGACCCTTTCATGCAGCTTTTAGAATTTAGAAGTCAGGAGGTAGAATTCAGAATAGTAGATGAGTATGACTCAAGTAATTTACTTACCTCTTCAAGTTGATTTATCAAATTGCTATTATCACCATATTTAAGGTATCTTGCTAATATTAAATAATATCTACACTCTTCTAATGATCCTTGTGCAATATTCATAATTCTAAATTTGCCTGCTTTTCCTCTTTTTTTGAACCCCTCAGCTATGTTTGCAGGAACAGATATTGTTGCCCGTCTTATTTGTGAAGTCAATCCGTACATCTCAGATTGAGAGAAGTTTTTGCTGATCCGATAAACAGACAAAACTAATTCATGTGCTTTACCGCCCGGCCACTCGACTGACTATGTCATTCGGGTTTGAGCCATTCGGACGGGTTGCCAAACAACTAGTTCCTGAAATCTTTTAGCTGGTTTTCTATTCATTCCATCTTCTTAATTCTGACTCCTGTATTCTGACTTCTGTCTTGTTATTTCCTATTTAGCAGTTGAACTTTATCCATAATCTAAATTTCAAAAAACCGCAATTCATAATTTCTGCCAACTGATTAAGGAGATTCTCTGAATCGTATATCAGCCAAAATTAGGTCAAAATATTTTTTCCTGAGCCCTAAGAAGAGACTTGACTACACCTTACATCAGCACTCTGTTTTTCTATGACACGCATACAAGTGTCAACAACCTTTTCCGGTGATATCTGTGTCATACATCGGTGGTCAGTCGGACAGCTCTTGAGATGGCAAGCAGTGCATTCAACATTTTCTCTGATAACTTCGCCAATTTCATGCTCCGTTTCTGTATATCGAGGGTCTGTAGGTCCCATCAATACCACTACCGGACGTTTCAGTGCGACGGCAAAATGGCGTGGACCTGAATCTACGGTGATAAGGAGCATACTTCTCTTCACAAAGACCTTAAGTACATTAAGGGGCACTAGGTCCTGCGAGAGATTGATTACGCCTTTTTCAGAAAATTGTTCAATCTCATCTGTTAGCTTGGTTTCTCCCGGTCCGCAAACAAGGACGATATCACAATCGACCTTTTCCCTCAATAGATCTGCAGTCATGGCGAACTTTTTGGCATACCAACACTTTGAAGAGCCGTACGATGCCCCCGGATTGATCAAGACAAATGGTTTCTTACCGATATGGTATTTCCCAAATAGATGATTAGCCGCATCTTCACTCGCTTTACTGATGAAGAGTTCCAACTTTTTCGATCCTATTTCACACCCAACGTGCGTGCACAGCTGTAGATAGTAATCGACCATGTAGGTGGGGAGGAATTTCCCGTTGTCACGCATACGTTCCAAACCATCTGTTAAGAGCAGTGAGCGAGCATCCCGTTTGTATCCAACGCGAATCTCTGCTCCGCTTAACCAAGCTATGAAGGCTGAGCTGAAAGAGTTTGGGAAGAGGAAACAGAGCTCGTATTTTCCCTTTCTCAGTCGATATATCAGAGACAGGGAATGTGTTATGCTGGCAATGAATTTAAGAAAGGGTATGGTAATACCATCTCTTTTCTGAAAAGGTTCAATTGTTATGAATTCATCAAACCAAGGAGATCCTTTTATTATGCCCTGTAAATTACTCTTTATCAATAGTGTTATGTGTGCATTTTTAAAGTTTTCGCGAATAGATCTGAAAGAGGGTGTCGCCATGACAACATCACCGACCCAGTTTGGTGCCCTGACCAAGATTCTCTTTTTCTGGCTTATCTGTCCCATTTTGAATTGACTGCGGTGAAAGTGTTATATTTAATTGCGTAGTGTTCGACGTTCGCCTGCTTTAAGAGTTTGGAAATTTCTCGATCACAGGGGATAATAGACTCTTTCATCTCTTCCCATACAGGGGAAGAGGTTTTCTCTATCATATTTGTTAGGACAGAAAACATCCCGTTTGACGAATCGTTGCAATGCAGGTTGACATACCAGGGGAACGTTCGTTGGAGTCTTGCAAGAAAGAGATTATGTTCCTCACCAAAATCGAGACAGGTATCATCGGTGAAGTTATCGAGGCTCTTCATCTTCTGGAAATTTATGAAATTACCTTTTTTGCTGATATCATAGGCCGTTGTTCTTGGGAATGGGTAGAAAATAGACCATCTGAAGCGGCCCGGTTTTATCTTGCCAAGAAGCTTGATAGTTTCAAAAATATCATCTTTGGTTTCATAGGGAAGTCCAAACATAACAAATGCCGAAGAGTGTAGATCATGTTTGTGGGCGCATTCGAAAGCGTGGACGATCTCTTCATTGGTCATCGGACGATGGAGTATCTCTCGTCTGATCCGCTCACTCCCGCTTTCCAGACCAAACTTAACAATGATACATCCCGCTTCCTTCAGTAATCGAGCCCTTTCGTCATCAAATGCCCTGATATGCGCATTTGCAACGAAAGGAACCTTAACCGCCTTTTTATACTTGTTACAAAACTCCTTGAGATATGTTTTGTTAGAGGTAAAGATGTCATCATCGAAAATGAAGGTTGTAATGTTTTTATAGTTGGTGAGCAGATAGTCTATTTCATCCATCATATCGTCAACACTGTGTCTTCTTATATAGTTAAGGTCTTTTGCAGCACTACCGGTTTCACTTTTATACCGTTCTACAATTGAGTGGTTGAAGCAATAGGTACATCGAAAGGGGCACCCTCTTGACGTCATCATGCGAACCCAACCACTTTCCGCATCAATCATATGTTGAAAATTAAAGAGCTCATAGTCTTTTCTTGGTAATTTTGTAAGATCGGGTAGGGCCCTGACCTTGTTCGAGATTATCTTCTCTCCATCCTTTGTCCACAAATTTGCAATATGCCTTGTATCCAACTGCTTTTCAAGGTTGTTTGCCAACTCAAGAACCGTCTCCTCTCCCTCTCCAACACAGACGTAATCAATACAATCTTCCTTGATGACCTCTTCGGGGACCATGGTCGCGTGAATTCCTCCGCAGATAATAGGGATTTTACAAAAACTCTTGATATGCTTCGCTATCTTTAAGGCGTATTGATATTGAGGGGTGACAACCGAAAATCCTATTAATTGTGGGTTGTACTCTTCGATTGTTTTTTGTATCTCCTCGTTGTCGGGTAATGTGGACAATTTCTCATTCAGGTTTAAGAGTTTCGTTTCATGCCCATGTTTTTTGAGAAGGGCAGAGATGAATACGATCCCAAAATTAAACCCGACTTGCGCATTGATGTTTGGGTAGATAAAGAGAATTTTCATAAAGTTTTACCAATTGTATTAGTTATTTGATTTTCTGAAACCCTCAAGTTAAAGTAAAACTGTTCAGATACAAGGCGCGTAATAATTTCGGAACTGGAGCGTACTCAAGTACGTGAGGATTACGAAATTAGTACAGCAACGCCGTAGATGGGTAGTTTTACTTTAAATTGTCAATGAGATTTTTCAACCAGTTGCTTGAACAAATGGAGCATCCTTGGTGCATGTGTCTCAAGTGAGTAGTCCCTGGAAACTCTCTTACGACCCTCTCTTCCCATTCTCTCCCGCATATCTTTGTCACCGATCAAGATCACCAGCTTTTCTAACCACTCTTCTTGTGTATCAGCCCATAGACCGTGTACCCCATCCTCAACAATCTCCTGATTAATACCAAATGGACTACATATTACGGGAACACCCGCTGCCAAACACTGCAGTATTTTCAGACCGCACTTCCCATGCGACCAGGGATCGTCAATGAGAGGCATTAATCCGATATCAAAACTCTGGATATCCTGAACCTCTTCCTGTTCGCTCCATAACTTCTTCTCAACCATCATATTTTCACAGTCAAAAAAGACATCACACACAATCTTAAGTTTCACAGTATTAAATTTTTTTCCGAGGGTTTCAAAGAGAGGCTTCATCTTTTCCATATAGTGTATACTTCCATGTGCACCAATCCAGCCCAATGTAACGGTTTCGTCTTTGTCAGAATAGTTTTTCTGAGAATAGAGAGACATATCTATTGGAGAAGGAATGGTCATAACATTTTTCCCGTAGGGTAGTGTCTTCTCCATTAAGAACCTATTGCCAGCAATTACGTAGTCAGAGGAGGCAACCATATTTCCAAATTTTCTTGCCCGTGTCTTCGATTCAGGATTGTTTGACTTCGAATTACGGTGCATAATTGAGTCATCAAAGTCGAAGACAATACGCTTTGCATGTTTTCTTATGTATTGGAGCCAGGGGAACGCAAATCTTTTCCGTTGGATAAAGATGATATCATACTTGCAGATGCTTTTAAAGACTCTTATCTTTTCGAAGAACCCTTTTGGAAAGGGGAGGACGGTTGTTTGAACCCCATGCTCCTTTAAAAAAGGGAGATATTGAAGAACACGGTATCTACTTGCAGCGACCTCCATTCCCTGGATTAAAAACAGTACTCTCATTTGTATTACTTCTCGTTAACGGAAAATGTGTTGTGTCCTTTCATCCTGGTTATCTACGTTTGCCGGCTCCACCTCTTCTCTCATACCCTATAAAACTTATTTTGCTGTGAAGTATCAAGAGGGGAGAGATGCACGGTGTGTTTCCTGGCGCACTTCAGTAGAGTTGTTAGTGACCTCTTTAAATACTTCAAGAATTTCCTCGCAGTTATCCTCTTCAGGATATTTTTCCGCCTTTTTTCGTGCAGCAATTGAGGCTTTTTGTCTCAACTCTTCATCAAAGAAAACTGTTATCATTTCTGCTAATTTATTGTAATCTAAGGGGTCCTTCAAGACGAAACCCTCATTTCCATCATCGATCAGGCCACTTGCTCCATCATATTTTGTCGTAATAACAGGGAGGCCGCTTGCCAGGGCCTCCGTGACCACAAGTGAACAGGAATCGTAATGAGTGGGGTGTACATATAGGTCAGATGCCGCATAATATTTCTCAATCTCATCTACCTGGCCTAAAAAGAGAACGTTATCCTGACAGTTGAGTCTCTTCGCCAATTTATGGTATGTACTCTTTTTTCCCCTTCCAATTATCAGTGCCTTAAAATTCGTATGGGACTGCTTCAGGACGTCAAGAGACCGTATGAGGGTATGAAGGCCCTTTAATCTAAAATTATTGCTGATGTATAGTAACACAAATTCATCACCAATAGACAGTTTTTTTCTGATAACATTTCTGAAAAGGTCTCTCTTGGTCGGGTTGAATCTCCTGGTGTCCACACCGTTATAGATTACGGTTATCTTTTGCGGGTCAACGTGATGATAGTGTATCATGTCGTTCTTGATCATGTCAGAAATGGCAATAATTTTTGAAACTTTCTTATCCGTATACTGTTTCTTATCGATCCACAGGATAAAATTCTGTCGAGGGCTAAAAAAAGTGGTTATCCGTTTGAGAGATCGGTAAAAGGGATTTCTCATTGACTGATAGTCTTGTTTTAACCACGCCTTTTCTACTCCGCAGTGAGGATTGAAGACGTTCATTCCCAGTGCTCTTCCAACAACCTGTATTATGTCAAAATTCTCTGTTTGCAGGGCTCTGCAGCAATTTATCACAAACGAAACTTCTTTGAGGAATTTTGGAAAACGTATGGCAGGGATGGTATGAAACTGTATGAGGTTATTACTGTTTTCCCAATCGTGAGTAAAAACATGTACCTCGTGACCTCTCTTCACTAACTGATTTGCGAGGCATGCAAGATACCCCTCTCCTCCACCTTTTGATGGTAAAAATTTATAGATTATTAGGGCAATTTTCATTGAATGCGAATCTAAACAATTATTTTATCTCAATACGCTACAGTGTTGTCATCGATCATGCTCTTTATACAGAGTATTATGATTTGATAGGAGAAAATAGCAAGTAATTATTAAAGGTGAGTTTGAAACATTTCTAATTTCGAAAAAATACAAACCTTTGGTCGCAATCTTCATTTGTGTTATATGTCCAGACGGTAACAGCCTGCTCTTTTTCTTCCCACAAGAACCATAAGTACTGATTAAGTTCTGGGATATGTACAAATAATATTCAATTTGTGTAAATTTTATTTAATTACCGACGGTTGTATGTGGGTATGATCTCAAATATTGTTGTAATAAAATAATATAAAATGTTATCGATCCATAACATATGTTACGGTTTAAATGTTCAGTAGTAGTAGTAGGATATATTTTATGCACCCATTATGTAAGCATGTACAATTATTAGTGTATCATACTCTAATAACTCCATCCTATTTACCTTAAAACTGATTTTCCACATCAATTTGCAAAAGAACTATTTGTTAATAACATTTCAATAATGATGCTTCATAAAAAAGATACGGAAAAAATATTTTAGAAATTCTGATAACATAATAACAGTAAATTGCATTGTTTATAACTTTTTTGGTATAAAATTTGTTAGTTTTAATAAAGGTTATTTTTTGAGTTATTGTATGCACTTGCTTACTTTATGGATTAAACGATATCGTAGAAGGACGAACTCAAATACATCAATTATTTTCTTATTTCTTTCTTAAAGATTCTGATGAATAGAGATAAATTATTACCCAGAACTATATGTTATCTAGCGATGATTATCGTATTTGCGATCATTTGGGTTCCTTTATTCTACCATTTTTATATACCAAATGAAAATATTACAGATGACATTTTACAGAGGGCTCGTAACACACCTTTAGATTCTGAATTGGAGTTTAAGGCATTTTTCCCGTCAATCGATACTTGGGAGAATCAGCGTTTGATTGATTCTGCTGAAAAAATTTTGCAAGGGGAGATAGTATATTACGGGTTAGACAAGAAATATACGGTCCCTGATCCTCATGACATTGATACATTGTCTCCTTTGTATTGGCAAAAACATGTTGCTAGTCTTAAAATTCCAAAGATTTTGCTTAAGGCTTATGAGGTAACATCACGCGATGATTTCTTTACAACTGCACGAGATATGATCTTAGGTTGGGCCGCATACGAGAGCAATGCTTGGTTCCCACATGGTGTATATTGGATTGATAATTGTGTGTCTGAACGCATTTGTGTGCTAGCGAAATTCTGGAAGTTATACCGTAATCATGAGGAGTATGACGCTCAGGTGGCCAGATCAATCTTTCAGATGGTTTCTCGAAGTGGAGAGTTATTAGCAAATCCCACATTTTTTAATTATGCCAACAATCATGGAGTAATACAAAATTTAGCATTGTGGCAAATCTGTATTGCTTTTCCTACTATACCAAACGTAGACTTTTATAAGCAACTGGCGTTTGATAGACTGCATGACCAGATGAATTTTTATATTAATGATGAAGGAGTTGTGCTTGAACATTCAGCTGGATACCATAAATTGGGAATAAGAATTCTTAGCATGGCATTCAGATATCTCCCTTTACTACACTTGCCAATTCCTGATGATTGGGAAGTTAAGTATCAAAAAGCTAGGGATTTCTACACTCAGTTAATACATCCTGATGGTACTTTGCCCATGTTTGGTGATACGGGCTCTGGGATTAATAGTCATAATCCCAGCGTATTGTATGTGAAAAATAAGGTTCGGAACAACGAACGGGAGAGTCAACATAATCTTTTTTCAAGACGATCACATAGCCTTTATCCTGTTGCAGGTTTTTCTATATGGTGGCATGGTTTGAATGAATCTCAAAATGAACATAGCTTAAGTCAGACCCTCTTAACATGGTCCTATTTCCCTGGACAAGCGCATAAACATTCAGACGAGATGAGTATAATTCTTTGGGCGGATGGACATGAGTGGTTTTCAAATGTGGGATATTGGACGTATAGGACAAAAGGGAGATCGGATGCCGTATCATGGAGTGGATCAAATGCACCTCACCTAGTTGGAGAAGATACCGAAAGCATACGAAATACACAGCTAAAATTCCATGGTTGGTCAGATGATTTAGCTGTAGTGAATCTGGAAAGGAGAGGACCTCAGGAATATATTGCACGTCGGCAAGTAATCTATGTAAATCCGGCATTATGGATAGTTGTTGACCATACCTCTGGTAAAAAGAACAGTCGAACAACCACAACATGGCCAACTTCCTTTAAAGTGGAAATGAGCGAAGATAATGTGCTCGGTTCTTTTAACCTTATTGGAGAAAGCAAAAATGTATCTTTAAAAGCATTTTTTATTACATCTGAAGAGACGGAAATTAGACGCTATAAAGGCAGCTTTACACCATTTGCAGGATGGCAATCTCAAAAACCAGCTAACGCAATTGTTATTGAGCAACCAGCATTAGATTCGTGGTCAGCAGCGATTTGGTCATTAGAGAGTTCTGCCAGTCCAACTTTGGAATTTACTGGACGTCCTAACATGCAAAATTTTAGAAGTCCTGATGAATGGGAAATTGTACTCCCACTTGACCAAGGTTTACTCACTATTTACCGTAAAGGTAATAGTGTATACGTAAATGAAGATAATGGGAATAATAGTACAAAAGTGGAACTGGTAAAACCGACTGGTATTTTGGATAAATATGGGGACATTCGCACTGCATTTAAAAATAACGAAAAAAAATATCCAAAACACAAACTTTTCTTACATTACCGTTGGAAGATGACGTATTGCTTAATATTTATCTTTGTACTACAGGAAGTCTTCTTCTTTAGATATAGTAAAAATAATGGACAAAACTACGTTAGTTATAGAATGCTGGTAGTTCTTGCCTGGTTTGGTATAATTGGTTTATGGTTTATTAAGATCAATTCTTTGTTAGAGGGTAGCACCAAAATAATTTTTTAAAGTTGTAATGTGCGAACTTTCATAACTTGCTGCTGATGATGGTATTACGTATATTCTTATACTTGATCTTTTCCTTTGCTCCTACTATTAATTACACCTACAATTATCGAATTATATAATCAGATGGGCACCTGCTCGACTACTCCATTCAGGCGGGAAGGATTTGATTATATTAAAAAAAACCTTTCTCTTCTCAATAAATTCTTACGTTGAAAGATGTGTTAATGGTAGATGAAAAGGGAGAATTGCAATTGTGCTTTGTTGGAAGGTTTAGAAGTTGAGTCAAACATGAAAGTATTTTATCATTGTTTGTTTATCGAACAGATGTTATTTGCATGAAAGGTAAAATAGGCTTGACTCCTCACCCTTCTATGCGTTTAAATACGAACATGTCAAATGCACAACAAACCGATGTACATATTTCATGGTCGCACCTGTTTCGTAATCGAGACGAGATCCATAAGAGGTATAATTCGATCTGGAAAGTCCCTCTCTTGCGGAAGCGCCTTGAGCTTGTTAAATCGTTGATGAAAGATGGTTCGCGGGTTTTAGACGTTGGAGCTGGCAATTCGGAGTGGGGGCGGCGTTTGCAGCGATTTTATACGGATATAACGTTTAAGACGGTGGATGTAGATCCGGATCTTACCCCTGATTTCACAGGCATGCATGAAGTGCAGGATCAGTTCGACCTTATTATTTCCTGGGAAGTTATAGAGCACCTTACGCTCCAAGAGGGGGAGGATTTGATCATAGAGTGTGCGAGGGTTTTGGAACCGGGTGCATGCATGGTTATGAGTACCCCCAATATATTCAACCCCTCCTGCTATCTCATGGATTCAACACACTGCACACCTTACAGCTACGAGGAGCTTGGGGGATTGTGTCTACGAGCGGGTCTTGAGGTCCAGGAACTGTACCGTACCTATAACGCTTCAACGGTGAAATTTTTTCTCAAACGTATGTTTCTCGCACCTTTCCATCGACTGATAGGGGTGGATTATGCGAAGTCGATCATTATAGTGGCAAGGAAACCCTCTGGTTGAACGGAAACTACCCACCTACTACGTTACTGCAAAAAGTTTGTAATCCTCACGTGCTTGAGCACGTTCCGGTTCCAAAATTTTTCCGCGCCTTGTATCTGGGCAGTTTCCGTTCAACTACTGTTTTTACGGTTCAAAGGTTCAGGTTTTACCCTAGGATTCTGGAATTCGGATTGCACCATAGAAGATACGAGATAATAGTTCACTACAAAGAGGCTTAAAACTAGAGAAATGGAATATGTAAATAGTAGAAGTAAATTGTTGATATCTTTTAAAGCTTTTCGTCCTGGTTAATTCTTAAGGTTTGAAAACACAACAATAATCCAAGTTAAGTATTCGTCCCTTTCAAAGGAAAGACTAAATCAGAGATATAAGGAAATGTATTCTTGAACGATGAGCTCTGAACCTTTCAACGCTAAGGACTTACCACTACTTTTTTCTGAATTATTAAAAAAACAGCTACTTCCACACAAGGTAATCTTCTATTGCAAGATAGTCAAGTCCGCAGCCAAAAAATGTCATTATTGCATCACGGGGTGAGCACACTATTGGCTGACCTGCCACATTGAAACTGGTATTAAGAATTGCAGGCACCCCCGTGATCTTTTTTAATTCATGTATCAAGTCCCAATACTTTGGAGAGATATCTTTTCTTACCGTCTGTACCCGTATAGTATTGTCCACGTGTGTGGCGGAAACTATATCAGAAACCTTTTCCTCAATGGCCTGGAAGGCGATTATCATGAATGGAGAGTTGTAAGGAGCTTTTACATAATCATTGCAATCTTCTGCCAAAAATGATGGGGCGAAGGGCCTCCATGGTTCTCTTCCCTTTATGCTTTTATTCACAATGTCCTTCATATCTCTGTTCTTTGGGTTTGCAAGGATACTTCTCCCGCCAAGTGCCCTTGGACCGAACTCCATCCGACCCTGAAACCATCCTACCGTCTTATTCTCTGCAATCAATGTGGCAGCCTCTTTTGCTATGTTTTTGCAATGTTTGTAACTACTGATCTTATGCCTCTTTAATTCGTTTTCAACTTCTTGATTGGTGTAATCGGGACCATAATAGGGGTGTTCAAGGACTATATTGGGCCTGTGGCCTACAACATCTTTATATATGCTGAGGGCGGCTCCTAATGCCGTTCCTATATCATGGGCTGCTGGTTGGACAAATATATTATCAACATATTCAGACCTTAACAGTACACCGTTCATAGAGCAGTTTAGAGCGCAGCCACCTGAGAGACAGAGGTTTTTAGACTTGGATATGCCAAGGAGGTAGGAACTCATCTGCAGAACTGCCCTCTCAAGGGTGTGCTGTACGGTTGCGGCCATGTCTTTATGGTTCTGGTTTAAGTCCTCCCCCTTCTTTCTTGGTTCGATGCCGGAAAGGTATCTCTTAAAACCCTTTTTATCGATTACAGGTATTTCGTTGTCCCAATCGATGAATCTAAACTCGTTTTCAATCGGTTTCCCATAGGCGGCAAGACCCATGACCTTTCCCTCATCACTATGAGATTGAAAACCCAGCACTCTGGTGATTTCACCGTAGAGATGGCCCCAGCTATTCTTGTTGGGTATTGAATTGAGTACCCTGAGTTTGTCACCCTCTCCAATTGCCAGGATACCCGATTCACTCCCGCCGTAACCATCCAGTGATATGATATTTGAATGGTCATAGCCGGAAACGTAATAAGAACTCAAGGCATGGGATACATGATGGTTAACAAACCTCATCTTCTTTTTCTCTTCACTGAATGGAAGCTGTTTCAAGAGGAAATCCCAGACTAACCTTTTTTTATTACTCTTAAATTTCGAAGATTCCCATCCTATGGCAATATAATCGACATCATCCAATGATACTCCTGCCCTGTTGAGACAAAATTCTATAGATAGGTTGGCAGGGACTCTCGGTGAATGCTTAAACCTGTTAAACCTCTCCTCCTCTGCCATAGCAACTAACTGGCCATTAACGAGGATACACGCTCCATTGTTCCACGAAATTGGATGAGTTACACCCAAAATAATCATATATTACTCCTTTTAAATATTATCTCTTTTCCGCCCAGACTCTCAGTCTGTGACCTTTTTTGGTAAAGGGGATAATTTGGCACACAATCTTTTCGGAAATCTTCAGTAGCACCTCTTGTATCAATCCAGTATGATGGTCCTTTATCTTTATATGAAACCCCTTTGTATGTATGCCTAGCGTGATAAAACCACTCTTTTCAAGAAGCATTTTTAGGGTTGTTGGGGTAAAGAGGACGATATGATGCGCTCCATCAAAGTAGATCCACTCCTTCCCGCAGAGTGAGACAGAGAAGCTATCGAAGTTTGTTGTCGCAATCGTGAGGAGCCCTCCCTTCCTGAGAAGCAAACGTGTCTTTGAAATAAATCCAGAGGGGTCTGGAAGGTGTTCTATAATATTATTTAACCTGATCACGTCAAACGAAGAGGGGGGAAGATTTGAATCCTCCAGTTTGCCGAAGAAAATGTCAAGATTGTACAACTCTTTACCGTATTTACCGACTTCTTGTACCGTCTCAATCCCTTTTATTTCCCAACCATAGCTCTTTGCTGCATACAAGAACCCTCCAAATGAGCAGCCAATATCGAGAATCCTGTTAAGTTTTCTGTATTTCTCCATCTTTTTTATTTCGGTGGAGAAAATCCTCTGCCTCTTGGGAGAATACGCCCTTTTAAGGAGATCCTTGACAAAACGTTTAGCATCCTCACCGGATGAATAAAAGCTATCTAAGGTCTCTTGGGTATCTTCCAAGCGGGGATTGACATAGATTAAGCCACACGAATTACACTTTACATGGTTAAAACCCTCTTTGATAAAGAGGAGGGTCGTTTCGTTGCTATTGCATAGGTTACAATTCACATATTTCAATCTCTTTTGCATGGTGGTGATCATTTTTTGATAAGGGAACCTTTTTGATTGTTTAAACGTAAAAAAATTTTATCCTTAATTTACTCTATCTAGTGTAGGAACTCCCCAGTAATTATATATTGATCAACGGATGACCGCTATTTTTGTTGTAAAACGATCACAATGTTCAGGATTTAGCTTGCAAAACCTGATATCTGTCTAGTGCAATACTTAAAACATATAAATAAAATAGGCATATTCCCATCTGAGCGAGCTAAAAGGAAAAATGCTACCATTATCACAATTTGAACGCAAACAAATTCCACCATCGCGACCGTTATGAATCTACCAAAACAAGATGTGTGTGACTTAAGTGAAGTAAAGTAATAAATATTATGTCATGCTATGGATTATGATATCGAGAATCAGTGCTTTTCTTTGTGTGTTGAAAAATAGCTTGAAGGTCTTAACTGTTTTTCGTAGGAGCTGTGATAATCTCTCTCGGGTTCTTAAAGACGAGGGCTTCTGCCTCCTCTTTTCCTATAAAACGTGATGCTCTTTCTACGGCCTTGGATAGGATTGGTGGTCTATTATGAATTGAGTGTGCATCAGAGGCAATGAAGTGCACAAGTTTACGTTTTAAAAATCGTTCGGAGCACCTCCTCTCTCTTGAACCGAAAAACCCTGTTATACTCTGGGCCGTTACCTGAACCATGACACCGGCATCGACCAATCTCTCTAATGACTGAGGATTTTTCTGAAAAAATGCAATCCTTTCGGCATGTGCAATAATTGAGATAATACCCATCGATTGAAGGCTAAATATGAGTCTTTCAGTCCCTGGTGGTATAAAGAAGAAGGGGAGTTCAAGAAGGATATGTCGTCTCTTATTGTTTATCGTCAAGGCATCACCATTTTTGATCCCATCTAGTAATCTCTCATGAACGTGTAGCTCTGCTCCGGGGAGTATTTCTAAATCGATGTGGGCTTCTTGCAATTTAAGATTAAGTGTTTCAACTGCTTTCAGGATATTTTCACTCTTTGCTTCATAAACCCCATCTTTTGAATGGGGTGTTGCAACGATTGTAGACACCCCGTCATCCGCTGCAACCTTACACATCTCAATCGATTCCTCAAAGCTTTCCGGACCATCATCCAAAGAGGGGAGTATGTGTGCATGTATATCTATCATAATTTGCAGGTGTTTTTACTTAATTATAAGCGCTTGATATTCTACCTGTTATGTTGCTATCATTTTATGACTAAATGTGTTAAGACGTAATGATTTTTAAGTTTATTCATGAATTGTCAAGTTAAGACAGCTGAAGTTAATTACATTTTTACTATATTACATGTATGTCACTTTTTACCAGTTTTAACATAAAATACACGGGATGGCTATCGGTTTTTTATTGAGGATCTATTTTATTGGAGTAGTTGATTCATTTGAAAGTAATTACGGTAAAAGAGGCTAGAGTTCTTAGAATTGCCTCCTTATGTTGAAAATATACTAAAACCGATTTGGTTTTCGGTGTTCCTGGACACCAAATCTTAGTTGCAGTTCTCCCCGGACAAAAGGGGTGCAGTACAATCATGTGCAATTGGGTAATAATGTTATGATATCGTAACTGTATTTATTTTCCTTGATTTTGCTATATCCTTCTATATATTACCTTTATTCTTAACATATCATGGGTTAACCCTTTGCTGTTAACGGTGAGTAAAGATTATGGAATTAAAGATTGCCATCTGTTGTTGTAATAATCTATTTGGAGAGGGCATTAAGAGCCTTGTAGAAAAATATAAGAAAGAACAGAAACTCAACATAACTACCGTTCTTAATTGCTTTGATCCTAAGACGATTAATAGTAAAAAGCCTGATTTACTCATTTCTGACTTTAATACTCTATCTGATATGTTTCATGAAGATTTCTTTCACAGCAAGATGCGAGTGCTCCTATTGGGAACAAGGTGTCTTCCCGTAATTGAAGATGGCCGTTTAGCAGAGTTTATCTCACATGGGCTCGTCGGCATATTATCTCCCGATACCGATGAATCTCAGTTCAACAAAGCCTTAACTACTATAATATCGGGGGAGCTATGGTTTGAAAGAAAGAGATTGCAGGGTGTTGTTCCCAATGTTAACACTGTTACTAGCAAGGATGCTCCGCACCTGACAGAGAGGGAAATCGAAATAGTTAAACTGATTTGCGAAGGACTATCAAACAAAGAGATAAAAAAGACGCTCAAAATAACAGAACAGTCTGTGCGGGCACATCTAAGTAGGATATATAAGAAGACCGGAGTTTCTGATAGACTACAACTTGCCCTTCTTGCCGTGAACACTAAGCAGTTCAATTAGAGAAGCATCATAAATAATGCTTGAACGAAATACTGTGGTTGAACCACTAAATAACCATCTATAAGCCCTGTCCTGTCAAATACCTCCCGTGTACTATTCGTTGTCTCCACCAGTAACAAACAATTTTCCCTTATATTTTAAAGACCTTGCCTGATATCTACAGTACACATTTAGTAAGCATTTCAAAGCTAAAAGAACATTCCGAAACAGATAAATACGCTAATCTCCCATTAAATACATATAGATGTAATCTAGGTAAAAGTATCACAAATGTGACACTTTTATAGTCACAAATGTGACATTTTTATAGCTACAAAATACCCTCCAAAATGTAACTATTGTCTCTATTGTTTTTTTCTTAATTGGTATTAGAATTAAAAATGTGAGTATCTATTATATTTTTTACTAATAATTGGGAGGTTAATAACATGCACAAAAGACTTATAATCTGTATTACGATCGCTGGTTTTTTATCAGTAGTTTTTTATTTTTCTTCTATACATCCTATTAAATCTGCTGAGGGAGAGGAATTAACATCTGAAAGTAATTATGATGAAGTGTCACAAATCGGTGAAGAGGATAACACAACATTGGCCTCAGGATTTGAAGAAGAACAGGTTTCTGATAATCTGGATGAGGCTGAAGATACCCAAGAAGATGCACCAGGGTTGGGGGTAAGTACTACTACTCCTGAAGTCGACCTACACATATATACTCAAGATGGGGTATCAACCTCGATACGACTTGAAGGTAACAGTGGCCCCCATATTCCTGGTGGGTACAGAGAAAACACTACCATTACGAGAGACGATAGTGCCTTAAGGTTTATTGATGACGATAGCGGAGAAAGTTTTACGATAAAAGAGAACGGTAACATCGGTATCGATGTTCCTAACCCGCTACAAAAACTTCATATTGGTGGTACTCCCGGGACAGATGGGGTTATGTTTCCAGATGGTACAGTTCAGACCACTGCGACTGTCGTTGGTCCAGCGGGACCGGCAGGACCTCCCGGACCTCCCGGTACAAATGGAACTAACGGCGCACGAGGGCCAATCGGACCAATGGGCCTAACTGGTCCAAGGGGACCAAGTGGAGCAGCAGGGCCTGCCGGGCCAAGGGGTCCACAAGGATTTCCGGGAGACTCTCACTGGTTGCTATTCGGATCGAACACATATTATAACGCAGGTAATGTGGGTATCGGCACGCATGTGCCAAACCGTAAATTGACAATTCAGAGTGGCGGTGGAGCCTTTATGAACGTCAAAGGATTCAATGGAGCACGTGAAGTGCTTCTTGGTTCAGATCTTAACGGGGGGATTGTATCTACAATGACTAACCACGATCTCCAGTTGAGGGCTGGTGGGAACAGCACGAAGATGACAATTAAAGCAAACGGTAACGTCGGTATTAATACTTCAAACCCTGTAACTAATTTACAGATAAATTCATCTCGGGACACCAGTAGAACCACTCACGGTGCTTTGGTAATTGGTGCAACGAACTCGTCCAATGTCTCGTTTGACAATAATGAAATCATGGCCCGAAATAATCACGCTGTTTCAACGTTACACCTAAACAATGACGGTGGAAATATTCATATGTTGGGCTCTGGTGCTGCTGGCAATGTGGGTATCGGCACTAATGGCCCATCGTACAAACTTGACGTAAGGGGCCCTGCAAATCTAAATAAGGGGATATCATCTGGGGTGGCTTTAAGGGTAAATGGCGCTGAAGCCTTATGGTATAATGGCACCTACTTCAGTTGGGGTTTTGGAGGTCAGGACAACTATTTTGCCGACAAAGTCGGTATTGGTTATACAAACCCAACATATGAATTAAGTGTTAGGGGACAAATAGCCCTTAGCACAGTTCATGTATGGGATGGTACAGATGATAATGACCTTACATGGAACGGTTTTAGGATTACGAGAGAAGGCTCTTCTCGTCGATACAAAAAAAATATTACTCCGCTTGATGCCGACTTCCACAAAATTCTCGATCTGGAACCAAAAAAGTTTCAGATGAGAGAGGGTTTTGGAGAACCGGATAAATGGGCATTTGGTTATATTGCAGAAGATCTGGATGACCTGGGATTAAAGTGGCTCTGCAATTATGATAAGGAAAAACGACCAGATGGAGTGAAGTATAAGAAGATAGCAATGTATGTACTAGAGGTGGTAAAAGAGCAGCAGAGCAGTATAAGAGAATTGGAAGATGGATTGGAAAAACGGACTATAGCACTGTCAGCTACGCAAGCAGAATTACAAATACTTAAGTCGAAGTTGACTGAGACTGAGGCAGAGATGTCTAGGCAAATAACGAAGATGTCACAGTTAGAAGAGTCATTTAACCAGATGGATATGTTACTAACGGCAAAGCTTAACAT
The DNA here is from genome assembly GCA_965222815.1 of Candidatus Scalinduaceae bacterium. Classification (GTDB taxonomy): domain Bacteria; phylum Planctomycetota; class Brocadiia; order Brocadiales; family Scalinduaceae; genus SCAELEC01. The sequence continues at coordinate 281,826 of CBDCUS010000013.1, read as the reverse complement.
AAATGGAGCGAAGATAGTGGCAAATACAAGTCTGGATCAGTAATAGGTTACTTTGTAAATATCAAATGTGATAATTTGATTATTTAAAATATCTTTGAAGTAGTTTTTAGAAAAAAAATGATGAGGAAATTGTGTGAGGGGGCTATAGGGGCAAATTCTCCCTAAGCCCCAGCACTTTATAAGAAGTGGCTTTCTATTTTTCCAACCACTTATTATTTCTAACACTGAATTTAAATCGAGATACCAAAGTTTCAATGAAAGTTCATTTCAAAAACCACAAAAATTTTCCAGTTATTACTCTTTTACTAAAATCAGGAGGCTATTAACATGAGTAAAAAAATTACTATTTTTATTGCGATCACTGGATTTTTGTCATTAGTTTTTGGTTTTTATTCAACAGATTTTTTAGAATCTTCTGAGGGAGAGGAATTAACATCTGAAGATACTTATGATGAAACGCGACAAGTCACTGAAGAAGATAACACAACATTGGCTTCTGGATTTGAAGAAGAGTTGGTTTCTGAGAATTCGGATAAAGCTGAAACAACTCCTGGCACAGGAATAGGTACGACTAATCCTGAGGTAGATCTTCATATTTACACACAAGATGAGGTTTCAACCACAATAAGACTTGAAGGTAATAGTAGGATAGATGGCTCCTATCGGGAGTTCACTACGATTACAAGAGATAAGAGTGCTCTAAGATTTTCAGATGATGACTCTGGTGAAAGTCTGACTGTTAAGGAAAATGGTAACGTAGGTATTGGTGTTCCTAATCCGCTTCACAGGCTGCACATTGGTGGCAATCCAGGAATTGATGGAATTATGTTTCCAGATGGTACACTACAGACAACAGCTACTCTTGTCGGTCCTCCTGGTCCACAGGGTAATCCAGGGCAACAAGGTAAGGCAGGTGCGGTTGGTGCAGTAGGACCTCAAGGACCGCAGGGCGATATAGGACCTCAGGGGCCGAAAGGAGACGTGGGACCACAAGGTCCTCAAGGTATTCAGGGACCACCTTCTGGTAATTCGGATTGGTTATTAAATGGAACCAAAATGTACTATAACACGGGAAATGTTGGTGTTGGGACAACTAACCCTCTATGGGATCTTCATGTAAACCGTTCGGGATCCGATGAAAATAAACCACCAACAACAGTAGGTATACAATTTAATGGTCCTTTTAAGTTAATCGTATCTGATGGAGAAGAAGCAGTTGGCCCCGGACAAGGCCCAGGCCCAGGCCCGGGCCCAGGTCCGGGGCCGGTTCCCCTTTTTGTTCCCTATTGGAGTTATACCGCTGTAGGCGGTACTGATTCAAGAGGGACTGTGAATTCTGCTACACGCATAGTACGGAAAACAAACACAAATCTCCATTTTCAGACACAAAGCGAATTGAATAGAGGGACCCCTACAACACAAATGACTTTGAATAGTTCGGGCAATCTTGGTATAGGAACAACGAATCCGGGGCGAATGCTTGATGTAGCCCAACGAATGAGAATACGTAACGGTGCAAACACAGCAGGTATTTGGTACGCCGATGGGGATCAAGAGCGCCAATTTGCTGGAGTGCTTACACATTCAAAAAATGGTCCTAGTCAAAGATGGGGTGTCTGGAATAACTCTGCATGGCGCTTTATTGTACAGGGAAACGGTAATGTTGGTATAGGAACTTCCAATCCAGGAGAGAAACTTACCGTTCGAGGCGATAGTACTGAAGGTCCTGGTGACGTTTGTATTCGGGTAGAAAATGCAGAAGGGAGTGATTATTTAAGTTTATGTGTTCCTACCAATTCTCTTGAGAATTCTATTTATTCTACAGGAAGATTTGTTATAGAGTCGGGGAGTTATGTACGTCTATCGCCTCATTTTCAATCTGGTGTTATAATAGGTGATGGTGTTGTTGTTCCACAAGCCAAACTAGATGTAGTCGGAGATATTGCTCTTACCGAAGTAAATGTATGGGATGGAACAGATGATAATGACCTTACCTGGAATGGTAGACAGATTACTCGGGAAGGCTCTTCACGTCGATACAAGAAAAATATTACTCCGCTGGATGCCGATTTTCATAAAATCCTCGATCTGGAACCAAAAAAATTTCAGATGAAAGAGGGCTTTGGAGAACCGGATAAGTGGTCGTTTGGTTATATTGCGGAAGAGCTGGATGACTTGGGTTTAACGTGGCTCTGTAACTATGACAAGGAAAAACGACCTGATGGGGTTAAATACAAAAAAATAGCCATGTACGTACTAGAGGTGGTAAAAGAGCAGCAGAGTAAGCTTAGGCACTTAGAAGATGAATTTAAGACACTAAAGGCTGAAAACGAGGTTGGCATGAAGGATAATGTAATCCTAAAGGCAGAAAACAAACAACTCAAAGAGAGCCTTTTGGCCTTAGCAGACAGACAAGAATCCCTTGAAAAAATGGTATTGACTTTATCAACTAATCTTAAGACCGAAAAGCTGGTAAAGTATAGTGGTGCAAGATTGATTGAAGTGCAAAGCAATGTTCAATAACTTCATTGAGATGAGCTAGTCTTTAGGGGGTGGGGCAAGTGTCATAAAGGTTCTTACCCTACCTTTTTATAACATGTTAATATACCTTTGTGTGTTTTTTTCTAACACAACACCTAACTTGGACAAGCCAGAACCGAACAGGTGTTAACAAATTACAAATAAATATCAAATTCCAATGTCAGAATGACCACAATCGGTTGTTTGGAAATTTAGGCTTTTGCATTGGAATTTATTTGTTATTTGGAAGTTATTATTTGGTAATTAATAGACAGCCTGAAAACGCTCTTTATAATTTTTGACAAATTTGGGTAAAATATTTTTGTTAAGAGACTAACTATACCAAATTGATAAACTCCTCCTCTTCTATACTTCTGTGAGTATTTGTTTATAGATGGTATTCGTATAAATAATCGGCAGAGTGAGAAACTTTTCAATCTTCAATTGTTACCGATTCTATTGTATCCCCCATTTGAATCTGATTGACAACATCCATATCTTGGGTACGTCCGAAGACAGTGTGGACTCCATCAAGATGGGGAGTGTCGACGTGTGTGATGAAGAACTGACTTCCTCCTGTATCCTTACCCGCATGAGCCATCGAGAGTGTACCGGGAGTATGAAGTTGTGTATTGATTTCACATTTGATCTTGTAGCCTGGTCCTCCCATTCCAGTTCCATTGGGACAACCTCCCTGGATCATAAAGTTTGGAATTACCCGGTGGAAGGTTAATCCGTCATAAAATCCCTTCTTCGATAGATCGATAAAATTTTTAACAGTTTCAGGAGCATCTTCATCGAAAAGTTCTAAATTGATGGTACCTTTGCTCGTTTTCATTATGGCCTTCGGCATTTGTAGTCCTCACGAAAAATTGTTTCTCGGTGCAGAGTTGCACTCAAATTACATTAAATAGTTTATAGAAATTGTGGCAAGAGTAACATTTTGTGACAAGATAGCTGTTATTTCCCAGGGATAAACCTTTATAGACTTGATTGAAACAATAAATTGGGCAAGTTTTCTCAAAATGATCTAGCCAACATTCACCATTATAACCCATTATTGAAAACAGTAAACAAAACTCTTCAAGATTTTTACCTTTTTCACACCTGTTTTTTGGTTTCTAAAAAACGGTTTCTCTTAATACGAGCGGTTCAAAAAGTTTTTGATTGAAATGAGATACAATATTTGTACACTTAACTGTTGAGTGAAAATATTGCACGATATCTTAACAGTCCGGTTGAATCTGTAAAGGTGAGTCTCCCGTACAGGTAGGTACGGTTGTTTGTGGAGGGCATAATTCGGATATTTCATTTTTAGGAAATGTTTTTCAGCTCATTACTCAATCTCCTTATTGAGGGTTTGCTGTCTGAGAATAGTGGTGCTACATCTTTTTTATTTATTAGGGACGTATCTCTTGTGTATATTATAAAGTATTGTATGGACAAATACTCAATTGATTTAAGAAATTTAAGGAGAGAGGTGAAAATAGATTATTTTAAGAGCTCGGGTCCGGGTGGACAGCACAAGAACAAGACGATGTCTTGCGTAAGACTGTTGCACAAACCCACGGGTATTAGGACAATTGCAACCGAATCGCGTTCACAGATAAAAAATAGGGAGCTTGCCCTTAAGAGACTGCAGGTAAAATTGTTAGAGCTGAATATAGAGGTGAAAGAGCGGATTCCAACGAAAGAACCCAACTATGTTAAACAGCATGTCCGGATGAGTAAACGGATAAGAGCTGTGAAGAAGCAGCTTCGAAAGAAGATTGAAGATGGTGAATGATGGTTCAAGTGTTAATGAGTGTTTGAATGAAAACTACCCAACTACCGTGTTGCTTTAAAATTCAGTAATCATCAAGAACATTGGTAGGTACCAATTACGAAATCAGAGTGGCTTGTAACTAGGCAAATTTAGTACAAATACACGGTTTTGTCCAAGCACTCATTATTGGGAAGGAGGAAATAGAGGAAAAGGGAGCAGTAGAGTGAGCTTTGCCGTGGGGAAAATCCCTGTTTGCCCTGGTTGGATCACACCTGGATTGAGTGGTTATTCGGTTTTCTAAATATAATATGTGCACATTGTGCATGAAAAGTTTTAAAAGGGAGGGTCTGTATGTCTCTATGGAAGCTATTGAGTGGGTTTCTAATCGTACTTTTATTTTCGTTATTGATTATGGGGTGTTCTTCCCGTAACCGAAGGACAACGGGAAACGAGCAGTTCTTTCTAGAGGAAGAGGGTATTGCAGAGCATGGGAAAAAAAAGGCGATAGATAGAATTTATCAAATAGATCCAGGAGATAAAGAGTTTGAAGTTTTTGATACATTTTATAAAAACCCTCCGAAGAGAGTTGCTATACTACCATTTGATAACTTGGTAGGGGGGAATTATATCTTAAATGAGGTCCCAATCCCAAGGTTTAGTAAAGATAAGGAGAGTGATTGGAACTGGACCTATGCGAATAGAATCAGAAGGTTTTTCTTTGGCCATTTTTCTGCCCGTGAATTTCAAGATATAGAACTTATGTATGTCGATAAGGTATTAAACGCTCTCAATATTAAAACTCCCAATGATTTGAAAGAGAGAAGTCCCCAGGAACTTGGCAGAATGCTTGATGCTGATGCATTGATTTATGGGGAAATTACGGACTTTAAGAACTCCTATTACACCCTCTATGCCCAGATCAGGATCGGTTTGCATATTAAATGCGTCTCAACGGAAGACGGGAGTGTTTTTTTTGAGGGTACGCATTTAAGATATGATAATGATATTCGTGTAGCAACAAATCCATTTGATTATATCATAGCATCATTTCAGAACTACATGAGTCTGAGAGATGTGTATGCTGCTCGGGCAAGCGAAGAAGTTGCCCGTGAGTTAGTCTTGCGGATACCCATTGTTAAATCGTTTATTGAAGCAGAGGAGCTTAGGGTCAAAGAGTTGATGAAGAACAAGATTACCTCTTTGCCGGTCACCAATAAAGAGGTACCTGATCAGGGCAATGGTAGTCTTACCCTTAAAACGGACACCAAAAATAGTGAATGATTGTGAGAGGCACAAACGTCTTCTTTATAAGAGGCGGGACTAATCATTTAGCACTGTAGGTGACACATTTAATGCCTTGATAGGTACTCCGACGTCTTAATTCATCTGTAATTGCAGAAAGCACTTCGTTTTTGCTTACTTGCCAGAGAGGTGAAAGCAGGGTATCTCCATGGGTATCACCAACTAACCTCTGGATGACAATATCGGGCGCTGTTCTCTCCAGGAAATCGCATACGACAGAGACGTAATCTTCCATGCTCATGGTCTTAATGCTGCCCTTAAAATAATCATTTGCCATTGCTGTGTTTTTGGCTACATAGAGATGGTGGAGCTTAAGACCATCGATATCAAGGGAAGAGACAGTTTGCGCCGTCTCCATCATATCATTCCAATTCTCACCGGGGAGACCAAGGATGACGTGTGCACAGATTCTGATATTTGATTTATACTTTGTGCGTTTTATAGCATCTTCAAAATCCTTGTAATTATGCCCACGATTGACCAACTGTAATGTTCGGTCATGGATTGTCTGTAGACCATACTCAACCCAGACATGATACCTCTCCGTATAACTCTCAATGAGATTGAGGACATCGTCGGTAATACAATCTGGCCTTGTACCAATCGAAATTCCAATAATATCTTTGTGTAACAATGCTTCATCATAGCGAGCTTTTAACGTTTTAACGTCTGCGTAGGTATTTGTAAATGATTGGAAATAGGCGATAAACTTTTCCGCACCGTATCTTCTCTTTAAAAACTGAACACCTTTCTCTATCTGCTCCCTAATGGGAATGAGATTATTTTTTACATTAGGACTAAAACTTTCATTGTCGCAATAGGTGCACCCGCCTGTCCCTTCACGCCCATCCCTATTAGGACACGTGAAGCCGGCATGGAGAGAAATTTTGTGAACTTTGAAAGGGTACATTTCTCTTAAAAAGGAGCGAAATGGATAATATCGGTGCGTCTCTATCCACGGCTTTTGAGTTGTAAGGGAAGTCATTTTTTACCAAACATGAAAAAGGAGAATCATTGAACGAAAAAAAAAGATAGTTTGTTGTACATGCAAGCATCGTTAGTACGAAACTGGCTTGGGATCACCGTGAGGAAGGTGGTTGAATAAGGTTCACTAAACTGTTGAGGTGGTATAAGGTGAGACTTAAACAACCACACCGAGATGAACTTAAATCGTCGAAAGGGTGCTGAGATGGATGTATAACTGTACTAAGGGCTATGTTTTTCTGATGTAGTCAATGGGTCCTGATGACAAGGTCAATAGCTTTAGAAAATCTCATCTTGTGCCTTTTTAATGTTCTTTATTCTCCTGTTTGCTTCACGTCGGCGTTTGTCTGAAGGTTTTTCATAATAAGCATATCGTTTTGATGCATTGATAATACCCTCCTTGTCGCACATCTTCTTAAATCTTCTCACCGCTTCACGCAAACTCTCATTTTCGGAAATTTGAACCTTGGCCATATACGCTAACTCCATCTCTAAATTTACAGAATTACTAAAAAATAAAGGGTGCTTATTGTATAATGTAATCGAGTAACCGTCAAGTAAAAAAGTTTTTTCTCTAAAGGTTCATAAAAAACGTCAAGTTTTTGACCATAACGTGTTAGCTCTTTTTTTATGATAAATTAGCAATGCTTTCGGAACTCTCCCTATAGGTTTTTCAGCTGTAAAACATCGCTTGTCGTTATAAAGGTAACTCCCGCATCTTTCATCTCCTCCATGGCCCTTTTTTCTCCTTCAGGTGTAATGGCCTTTACCGCATCAGTAACGAGCGAAACAGCATATTTCCGGTTGCGCAGTCCAAGTGCTGCACTCTTGACACAATAGTCTGTTGCCACACCAAAAATAACGTAAAATTCAGCTTTAAAAGTACTTATAATGTTGTCGGTGTTGATATTATCAAATAGGTCCAGTGATTGTTTTTCCACGATTATCTGTTGTCGATTCAAGATGAAGGGTGGGATCTGCTGTTTGGTATTTTCGATAACAATAAGATCTTTGCATTTTGTGACATCTATTTTTTTGATTCCGCTGGTTCCTTTAATACAATGGGGGGGGAAGTATTCAAACTCCTGATCACCTATTATATGGGCATCAACCGAGGAGAGGACCTTGATTTCATGCTCTTGCGCAAAATCGAAGAGTTTTTTGAGATTGTCTCTTATGGTAAGGGCGTTCGGGACATAAAGTGCTCCACGGGGATCCATAAAATCAAATTGAGTATCGATATCTCCGAATATGGTTTTGTTGTTCAGACTCTAACTCCTCTCCGCTCGATTGTTCCGGATCGTTTGTAGAAGGGTATGCTTCACAGGTTCAGAGTTCACCGTTCAGGGTTACATCCCTCTATATTTTGGATCTAGGAATGCGGAATTTGGATTTTATTAACTTCAAAATACATAATTAACAATTAGCATTTAAAATCATTGCTTTCCTTTTTAGTATTTTCATTGCTAATTTTGCAATGAAAATACTCCGAAATCCGAATTCCGAAATTCTACGGCGAATCCGATCTTTCGCTCGGACTCTCTGACAGTATATCACGAAGGAAAAACAGGCTGATAATGGTTTTTGCATCTGAGATCTCCCCGCTCTTGACCATATTGAGTGCTCTGTTTAAAGGCACCTCTACTATAGAGATATCTTCATTTCCGACACCCATATAGTTTCCCTCTTTGACCTTATCCTCTTCTGCTACATACGCGAGATAGAGGTTGATTTTCTCAGAACATCCTCCAGGGCTTGGATAGATTTGGGTTAAATAGATTAGCCTATCAATTTTAAATCCTGTTTCTTCGTACACCTCCTTTTTTGCTACAGATGATTCGCCATTGTCCACTATTCCGGCAACGCATTCGATGAGCCAACCGGGACCGTTACCTACGTAAGCAGGATAACGAAATTGCTTAACAAGTATCACGGACTCTCTTTCCGGATTATAGAGAATGATCGCCACCGTGTTGCCTCTATCAAAGTTTAATCTCACTATCTCTTTACTCATAGTACCATCAAATTTTTCGTGCTGAAGGGTTACCTTGTCAACCTTGAAGAAATCGTTGTATACCCTCTCTTGTGTCTTGATCGTTACCTTCATTGCATTATAAGTTGTCTTAATATTAATGTTGAATTAAAGTCTAGGTCTAGCGTAAGATAGTGTCAAGTAAAATTGTTACGCTGATTCTCTTCTTACTTAGTATAGCAATGAATATGGTGACGAAATCTATGAAAAAATGTACCTTTATAACGTTAGGGTGCAAGGTGAACCAATACGAGACGCAGGCTCTCAGGGAGGCCATTGTTTCGAATGGGTATGAAGAGGTCCCACCAGATTCTCCTGCAGATCTTTATATTGTTAATACCTGTACAGTAACCTCTACGAGTGATGAAAAATCTCGGCAACAGATAAGGAGAGTAATAAGAAAAAACCCCGGTGCTAAGGTAGTTGTTACCGGTTGCTCTGCTGAGGTAAACGGAGAAAAAATTTGGGAAATTGATGGAGTAGATGGAGTCTTTCAGAAGGGAGAAGATAGGAGGATTGTTGATTTTGTAAGGAGTGGATTTTCGTTATTGCCTGATGAGGGAGCTGTATCTAAAGATCTTTTCGATCCACAGAGTGAAACGAGACAGAGTGAAGACTCAAAATTTTCTCTGAACATTAGCAAGTTTGAGGGGCATACAAGGGCTTTTTTAAAGATAGAAGATGGGTGTGACAACTTTTGTTCGTATTGTATTATTCCGTATGTGAGAGGAGATGTTACCAGTAAGAAAATGGAGAATGTTGTTCGTGAAGCGGAACGAGTGGTGCAGAATGGTTATAAGGAAATTGTGCTTACTGGTATTCATTTGGGTGCATATGGTAAAGAGAGAGGTTATCAACCCTCAATTTTAGATGTTTTAGATAAGTTGCAAGAAATAGTGGGATTAATGAGAATAAGATTAAGCTCAATAGAGGTGAATGAGGTCACGGATAACCTGATCGATGTCGTTGCTGGTTCAGAGAAAATATGTCCACACTTCCATCTGCCGTTACAGAGCGGAGATAATGGCGTATTGAAAAGTATGAACAGAAGGTACGGTACTATCCGGTATCTCGAGACGGTAGATAAGATACGAGATAGGATAGATTTGCCGGCAATATCCACCGACGTGATGGTGGGGTATCCTGGTGAGGGGGTTGAACAGTTTGAAAATACCCGAAAGTTTTGTGAACAAGTTTGCTTCAGCAGGATCCATATCTTTCCTTTTAGCCCTCGTGTTGGTACACCTGCAGCCAAAATGGTAGCCCGATGTACATCTATTGAGTTGAAGAGAAGAAGAAAGGAGCTTGAGTCAGTGGCAATCGAATCTTCTCTGCGCTATAAAACTCTGTTTTTGGGCAGAAGTGCAAGCGTCCTCGTAGAAGATAAAAGAGATCGGAAGACGGGGAAATTATGTGGCTATTCAGATAGATATTTACGGGCACTATTTGAAGGTAGTGACGAACTCATGAATACCATTGTGAATGTTGAAGTAGAAAAGGTCTTACCGGACTACGTTTTATCGAAAATGAGTTCAATTTTACCAAATGAGAGATGTTAATAACTTAATCTGGTTATCCGCTTGACTGACCTTTATCCAATATCTAGTAATAATAAATTTCAGCCGCCGTGAATGTCCTAACTACTGATAGGTTTGATATTCACCGCTTGCTGAATAAGCCGATAGAACAACAATCAGCGAGAGCGGAGGGAGCCATGATCCCGATAATCTTCATATTATGGTAGTAAGGTCAGTCAACCGGATAACCAGATAACTTAATTTCCAAAGGTGTACTTGGGATAGATTGTACTTTCTGAAAAGGAAAATTTATATGATGCTGCTCAAAGAGTCGAATCGTTAGTAAAAAAGTCGCTTGCCTCGTGAGGAAAACGTTATGTTATCTGGTCTTCTCATCTTATGGACAACATGTTTATCGTTACATACCTACAAACGGATCATCGTTTATGTCTCTATAATTTCTATTTCTTTGGTATTTCTTCATGTTAGAGTTTCCTATTCTCTACCCGCTGATGATGTTGTACCGCTTATTGACAATGAGTACTATCCGGAAGTCCACAAAGCCTTAAAGGGTGCCAAGAGATCAATTCTATGTGTTATGTTTGTGGCAAAGCTTGATCCCAAGCATTCTGGTGGTGATGAATATCAGTTGGTACTTGATCTGATAGCAGCGCATAAAAGGGGGGTGAATGTGCTGGTGATATTTGACCAGAATATCATGTTTTGGGCAAAAGGGAGAAAGAGAGGGGAAATTGAGAGAAAGAGTGAATATGCCTATGATCTGCTAGCCAAAAATGGTGTTCCCGTTTTCTATGATGGAGAGAGACAAGTGACCCATAGTAAAGTTCTCGTTATTGATGAGTATATTACCATAATTGGCAGTAATAATTGGACTTACAGTGCATTAAGGAAAAATCATGAGGCTTCGGTATTAATAAAATCTGAAAGTGTTGCGCGTTCTTTTGCAAGAAAACTGGAGAGAATAGAGAGGCATCGTTAGTGCATGGCTCAGCACAAATGGCATTGTACAAAAATAGCTTGCATTCGTTGATTTGCTTTGTTATAAGAAAGCCTATACGCCAAGAAATGTTACTATTTTACCTGGAGAAGCCTAGTGGTCGTGGTAATTGATGGGCCTGCTGGGTCTGGAAAAAGTACCGTAGCAAAGATGCTGTCTAAACGCCTCTCTTTTAAGTACCTTGATAGCGGTGCGATGTATAGGGCTCTTACCTGGAAGGCGGCTAAAGAAGGTGTCGATTTTCATGATAATGAAGCTCTTTGTAAATTAATCAATAAGACCTGTATTAGAGTAGAAAGCACGAAGAATGGATTCGAGACATATGTAGATGATGTTAATGTGACCAAGGAGATACGACTACCATTCATCACAAAGAATGTGCATTACGTTTCAAATATCGGATTTGTGCGTGATAAGATGGTTGAGCAGCAAAGACGTTTCGCTGAAGGTGAGAATATTGTGGCCGAAGGAAGGGATATGGCTTCGGTGGTTTTTCCAGATGCAGATAAAAAGATTTATCTCGATGCAGATATTACAATAAGGGCAGAGCGGCGCCACTCCGAGTTGAAGGATCTTAATGGGTCTAGTAAGCTTTTTACAGTTGTTGAAGATCTTAAGCAGAGGGACCATAAAGATATGACGAGGGGTTTAGCACCTTTAAGAAAAGTTGATGATGCTTTCTATCTTGATACTACCCGATTAACGGTAGAAGAAGTTATCTCGATCTTAATCGAAGAAATTGGGCAGATTTCTCGATAAAATGATAATGGTGATTATAGCTCAAGGGTTCAGGAAAAGAGAGAACGTGGTTTTTTGCGGCCCCCTAAAGTAAGCTGATTCAGAACCATTTAATATAAATAGTGTTTGAACGAAAACTACCCATCTGCGGCGATACTGTAACAATTCCGTGATCCTCAAGTACATTAGTACGTTCCGGTTACGTAATTGTTGCGCGTCTTGTACCTGGGCGGTTTTGGTTCAAGCACGAAATAAGTTATAAATTTACAAGATATTCTAATATCCGTTGGTTTAACATTTTATTATTTTGGAGATTATTTTTAATGGTTAATAGAGATGTTTTAAAGGAATACGATATTGCAGAGGAAGAGATAGAAAAGGAATTTGCGGAATCAATTGAGAGTTATGATTTCGAAAAGATTGATGAAGTATACAACAATTCAATCAAAAATTTCGAATTGGGTATGATTTTAAAGGGTGAGATCCTGGGCATTATCGGGAATGATGTCGTAATTGATACTGGATATAAGTCAGAGGGGATCATTCCACTTTCTGAGTTTGATAGTGTGGAGGAGGTAAATAAGGGGGATGAGTTAGAGGTGGTATTGGAATCGTTTGAGGACGATACCGGATTGATCCAACTATCAAAACGAAAAGCAGATCGTATACGCGGATGGGAGAAAATTGTAAATGTTTATAAAGAGGGGGATGTTGTTACCGGGAAGGTGATAAGGAAAATAAAAGGTGGATTGCTTGTCGATGTAGGAATACCTATATTTTTACCTGCATCGCAAATAGACACGAAACCTCCGGGTGAGATTGCTGACTATATTGGTAGTGAAGTGACCTGTAAAATATTGAAGATAGATGAAGTACAGCAGAATATCATAGTATCCAGGAGAAAACTGATTGAGGAAGAGCGAAGTAAACTGAAGAGAGAATTCCTGGATAGTGTAGAGGTTGGTCAAGTAGTCAAGGGGGTAGTAAAAAATATCGCAGACTTTGGTGCCTTTATCGATCTTGGTGGAATTGATGGACTCCTCCATATCACAGATATTAGTTGGGGAAGAATCAGTCATCCTTCAGAAATGTTGGCAATCGGTGATGAAATCGAGGTAAAGATACTCGAAATTGATAAAGTAAAAGAGAAAGTGGCACTTGGGTTAAAACAGAAATCAGAGAATCCGTGGGTGAAGGTAGAGGACCGCTATCCGATAGGATCAACAATTAAGGGACAGGTTGTCAACATTATGTCCTACGGGGCCTTTATTAAGTTGGAGACCGGTATTGAAGGTTTGGTTCACATCTCTGAAATGTCTTGGACAAGGCGTATCAACCATCCCACCGAAGTTGTTGCTATTGGCGATACAGTCGAAGCGATAGTCTTAAACATTAATAAGGAAAAGGAAGAGATCTCTTTAAGCATCAAGCAGGTTGAAAAGAATCCTTGGACGCTTATCGAAGAGAAGTATCCAGCGGGAACTAAGATAATGGGAAGGGTGAGAAACTTGACAAATTACGGCGCCTTTGTCGAGATAGAAGAGGGCATAGATGGTCTTCTCCATATATCAGATTTGTCATGGTCCAAGAAGGTAACCCATCCTTCGGAAATTGTGAAAAAAGGTGATACCATTGAGACGATTGTCCTCTCTGTTGATAAAGAGAAGAAAAGGGTATCTTTAGGTTATAAACAACTGAAAGAGGATCCTTGGAAAAAAGAGATTCCTGAAAAATATGCTGTGGGAGATATTGTAAAGTGCAAGGTTGCTAAAATTACCGATTTTGGTGCATTCTTAGATTTGGGTGATGGCCTGGAAGGGTTGCTGCATATTTCAGAGCTTTCTGACAAAAAGGTCAACGATATCGAAAAAGTCCTCTCTATTGGAGATGAATTGGAAGTGAGGATTATTAAGATGGAGGCTGATGCCAGAAAAATAGGTCTGAGTCTCAAGGGTGTTAAAAACGTATTAGAAGAAGAGGGAAAAACTGAAGAGGTACAAGCTGAAACAGAAATTTCGGATGATTCAGTTGGTGAAGAAAAAGTCGATAACCTAGAAAAGGAAGGGTGAAAATTGTTAAAAGAGCTTGTTCGTGATGTTCCAGATTTCCCTAAAGAGGGCATAATCTTTAAGGATATAACTCCGTTATTTCGAAATCCCTCAAGTTTGAAAGAGATCGTTGATAAAATTTCAGACCGTTATGTGGGAAATGAGATAGATGTTGTGGTCGGTGCAGAGGCTAGAGGTTTTCTCATTGGACCCGCAATTGCGATGAAATTAAATGCTGGCTTTGTTCCAATACGAAAACCTGGAAAACTCCCCTGCGAGACAGCAACTATGACGTATGATCTAGAATATGGTACTGATACACTTGCGATACACAAAGATGCTATTTCAAACAATGATTCAGTTTTGATGGTTGATGATCTATTGGCTACAGGTGGCACAATGGCTGCATCTTGTGATTTGGTAGAGTCTCTTGGTGGCAAAATAGTGGGATGTGCCTTTATCATAGAACTCGATTTTTTACAGGGAAGAGAGAAGTTGGAGAAATTTGATATTTTTTCCTTGATACATTATTAGAGAAAGATCCTCTTTGGAGTAGGTCGTACGGTTTCGTATATACCCTAACCTGACAACATTTCTACCATATTGAAGTCTCAGCTCTCAACTGCTGAGCTTTTTGATCCATCCTTCTTTGTTATTTCACTGCGGGGCTGTTTGCTTACGACCCTACCACCACAACGGATTCGTCCATTATGGGATAGCAGTGCAGCAGTTTAATGAAACAGTGATGATTTTTACTACGAACGTGAGACCCTCTCTTGGCTCTGGATTGTGAGCAGAAAATAAGGAACAGTGGATACCGTTTGAGCAAATGATCAGATCTGGGAATTTATTATTGTAAAATTGTCACAGTTTGTCATAGTTTGTCATATTGACACGTTTGGTAAAATTAAATTATTTAGTGAGCATAATTTCCAAGAGTCAGATGACCCACATTTGACTCTTGTTTGCAGGGTGCAGCGTCGATTATTGTAGTGATAATCGCCCTGCACCTTGCCTCATCACATGTGATGACAGGAACGAAATAAGTTGTACCAGGGATTTGTGAAACAGAAGTGTCCGCATACAAACAGGGTGGTTTCTCAGCTAGTGTGCCAATCTACATCTCACATCTGCTGAAAGGATAGTGTACAAATAGAAGGGTATAAAACAAATGAGAAATCTAAAATCATGAAAAATTCCAGAGGAAAAACCTCGCTTCCACAAAATAAGAGCCAACTATTTCGTAAGTGTAAACCAGAATGTAGAACCCCGATTTTTTCCTTGCGAAAAAACACCAACCATCCCATTCATTTTTTCAACCAAATTCTTTGCGATAAATAGGCCCATTCCAGTAGATGATTCTCCTGCCGTTGGTTTTGAACTCAACCTCTTAAACTCTTGAAATGCATTGTTTATATCATCTTCACTCATACCCAAACCCTGGTCTATGACTGAAACCCTTATTTTATGATCGCTAATATCTTCTATAATTATCTTTATCTTTTTATCGTTATGGCTATATTTGATTGCATTACTAATAAAATTGTTCAGTACATCTTGGATTACTTTAGGGTCATAGTTTGATTTAGAGTTACTCGTATTTTCTAGTAGTATCTGAATATTTTTCTTTGTTGCAAAGATTTGCAAATTCTCTATAACCTCTTTAACATCTTTTGCTATGTCCCCATATTCTAATTTTGGTATGCGATTTCCACTATTCATCCGGATTGTTTCCATCATTTCATTGATATCATTAAGTGAATCAACTGCGGATTTCTGTATCAGGGTCACGAACTCTTTTTGTTCTTCATCAAGTTTGCTCTCTTCATCCAATAATAAATCTGCAAGACTTTTAATACCACCGATGGGATTTTTTAAATCGTGTACTATCATAGAAACATAGTTATTGATCTGCTTATTCTTTTCTACAAGTGCTGCCTGCAATTTCTTTTTGGCTGCAATGAGATCGTAGTAATCGATACTTTTTTCTAAAGCACTCACCAGCTCTGCTTTTGAGCAGGGCTTTATTAAGAACCTAAATATATTTCCCTGGTTAATCGCATCGATGGTGTCATCCATGTGGGACTTACCGGAAAGAATAAGACAAATAACTTCATCATTTATAATTTTAATCTGAGAGATGAATTCTACTCCAGACATGTTCGGCATCTTCATATCAGAAACAACAACACTAAAAGGACCATCTTTGTGAAAAACTTCCAAACCCTGAATCGGATCGACAGCAGTAACTATTTCGAATTTATTTCGAAGTTGCCTTTTGATCCCATCCAATACATTGGGTTCATCATCTACAAATAGGACCTTGTGGTTCATTTTTATGTGAAGTGATAGAAAATTGTATTCCGCGGTTTTGTAAGAATAATAAAATAGCCAACATTACTCTCGTAATTCTTAAGAATTATTCCCTGAAAAGAGCTGTTTTGGTAAAAGAGATGTGGAGGGTAGATTTTGAAAATGTACAAAAGATAAGCGAATTACTGTCCTACACTTCTCATTAAATTTCTCATCCAGGTAGTGTTATTTGTTGCTTACCAGATAAATTCTTCATCAATGCAACTTCTCGAAATCCTTTAGTAGTTGTGGTGGTTATATCCATCACAAATTGGTTTTTGGTTTTCAGAACTCGATTTCACATGAAATTTAAACTTCTCTCAATCATAAAATCCTCGACTTCGTACTACTAAGCCTCTGGTTTTGTTCAATCAAAAAATTAAAATTTCAAGCAAGCTCCGGCCCAGAAATTCCGAAAATCAATTTGCAATGGGTATAATTTGAGAAAAAAGGAGGGGTGCAAGGTTGACTGTAGGATTACTCCACCTTGCACCCTTTGAGAACCAGATCACAAACATGATTGGTTCTCATAAAAAATAGATTAATCCTTATAACAATCTCCGTTGATACAATGGTAGACTCCTGGTTGATACTAGATAAATAAGGAATTTAAATTAACCATCGGTAGTGCAAGTTACTTTAAAACCTGACAATTAAAAGATTACTGAGATGCTTTTTTAAGGTAAAGAGATATTGTTAATGGGAATGTCTGCAAAAAGAATATACAGAGGAGGTGTGTCACTCCGAAACCCTGTCAGAATGGGTCTCTATTCTTTCGACTTACAGTCCCTAGTACTGCACGACAAAGAAACCTGCCCATAAAATTGCAGGTCATCAAACAGATCAAGATGTAGTTTACTACAATTCTTTAATACTTGTAGTAATATCGGAACATATCTTAAAGGATTGAGAGTATTTTTTTTGTAAAATGTCGCAAAACAAATGCCAATTTGTATTTATACAGTTTGTGTGAAAGAAAAGTTCCTGCTAACTTCAATTTTAAACAGACTTATACTAAATATCAAATTATATTTTGTAAATACTATACTGTATATTTTTTTACTAAAACATTGTATATGCATATTATTTGTACAATACAAACATTGTTCCTGCATATTTTCTAAACTATTGTTCTTAGACGTTTGTAGTGAACAGTTGTATCTATTCAGCATCCAGAATTCAGTAGACAGAATCCAGAATATCTTTCTGCTACGACACAACTTAGATCAAAATGTAAGTTTGCATTAGCAGCTTAGTAAATTATTCCATCAACCTGCAAATACGTTAAGAATATCTCTACTGGTTTGAGAGTTAGACCAATCGTACAGATTGCTCCACAATGCTTAAATAGTCTAAAACATGTAGGATCAGTTTTCAAGGACTGTGATCCAGCAACTAGTTAGGAATGTCTCTAGCATATAAGAATTTTGAACCTTATTTGGTACTCAGCATGACAATAGTATTTAAAGTTTTTCATTCTGACTTCTGACTCCTGAATTCTGTTTTGAAATTCGCTGAATAATTACGAACAGTTTGTATTAAGGGTCCAATTTCCTGTATGGTGTATAATTTAAGCTTGATTTAACAAAGGTATCACGATCGCGTCAGATCAAAGGAATTTGGAAAACTATCAGGTCTTGATCAGTTCAGACTATGAGAGGAGTGTTCTGGTATGGATAGAAATAACAAAAACTCTCACAACACACAGACATCTTACTTCAAGTTTTTAAGGAAAAATCCGATACTTTATATAGTTACAACCTATCTCTCTTTAATATTTTTAAATGATAAAAAAGTGTTACTGAGATAGAGAGAGACTACCAAAGCTGATTATATTCCTTTATAAATTGATTAATGTGAAACAGAATTGTCCGGTTAGGTTTTTGAATATGCAGTTTTTGTCATACCCGAACGTTTTTATCGGGTATTCAGAGGCTCGTTCATACTAAATTCCCGCTAAAAGCATGCGGGAATTACTGTTTTTGGGAAATATAATAGAGCAAGCAAAAACCTAACCGGACACTACTAAGTGTGAAAGGGGAACACAATGGATAACTCTGAAGAATTTAAACAGTGCCCTGAATGTGCTGAAGATATTAAAATTAAGGCATGTATTTGTCGTTATTGTGGTTCAACGGTAAAAAGTGTCAAGAATCAAGAAGGGAAGTTTATCAGGGTGAAAATAAAGACACGTGAAAAGTTATATACCGGGGACATCTATATTGGTGACACAATAAGTCGTGCTAGTGATATAGTGAATGATAACCGAAAATTTATATCGCTTGCTAATGCTGCTGAAGAGACAAAACTTGACAGTATAAAAATAGGTTATATTGCTCTTAATAAATCAATTGTCGATTGGGTATCTGTAATTGAAGGTAGTTTTGAAACGAGTGAGGCACAAATTCAGCACAGTCACTACATTTATAGTTAATTAGTTTCTGTTGCGGAAAGCCAGTTTATTTGTGATTTTCATCTGACTTTATATTTCTAAAACTTCATCGTGAAATACTAATACCAAAATTGTTTTCTTTTTTGGATTTATGCTTCGAAAGGAAGTATGATTTATAATTTTCTTCAACATATTTACATACCTCTCCTATACCTTTTCCCTGTTTATTACCAATTCAGATTAAACAAAATTGTTTTGATGATTATTGTGCCAACTTAACCAAGTTGTGAGCAAAGATCGCCATTCCTATGGAGGCGGA
Source organism: Candidatus Scalinduaceae bacterium (assembly GCA_965222815.1). GTDB lineage: Bacteria > Planctomycetota > Brocadiia > Brocadiales > Scalinduaceae > SCAELEC01. The sequence goes on along the minus strand of CBDCUS010000013.1, from coordinate 262,839 downwards.
AAAACTCTTAAATCCCTGATAATAGCACCTCATGAGACGAAAACCTCGTTTTAAGACCGAGATCGATCCCTCAATCCCTGCTCGAAAACTTTGCCACGGTTGAAGCAATTCTTTGCCCCAATCTGACACCCTTTTGGGTATAGCAAGTATCTTTACCTTTTTTTCATGCTTCTTCATCTCTTTTACTTCTGACCGAAACCCTTTATCCCCTGCCAATACTTCCGGATATTTACCAAACTGCTTTTTATGTCTTTCCAGTACCTCTTTCACATGTTCATTGTCCTGACGTTGCTTCTCCATCACTTCATAGTCTGTGATAAATTTGTCTTTCGTCTGGCATATGAGCACCTTATGGCCAAACTCCACCCTCTTGTTCCTCTTGCCTCGTTTAATCAATTCCGCATGTTGCTCAAATATACTAAACGTACGTTCACTCGCTGGAACAGTTTCACCATTGAGCACAACCCGTTTCGAAACATCTACTATCGTCTTAACCGCTTCCAGATAAGATTCTATTTCTACCCCAATTGCTGATAATACAAGGTCTCTAAACTTTCTCACTTTGCAACAAAACTCTTCTGCTATCCCTAAAATCCTTTCCACCGCATTTATGAGGTCTCGAAATACCCTCCGTACTTTCCGCTTACGACTCTTGGATTTACTACTCACGTAACGGGTTATAAACAAATAATAACCTTTCACCTTCCTGTCGTGAAAACGATGGTTACAGACGCTTCTTTTATGCTTGCGTACCTGTGCTAAAAGCCTCTTGAGCACTCGATAACCATCCCATAACAATGACGAATCTGTAGGATAATGTATGTTAGATTCTACTACTGTCGTATCTACCCGAAGCTCTTTTGGATCCAATTGATTATTGTCTGTAGCATAGCTTCCCAATGAGTTATTGATCTTCTTCCATGTCTGAGGTTCTATCGCTTTGAAACACTTACATAAAAAACTGTAATCCATCACCGGACGGTTACCCAATCGGATGAAGTCCTTTAAGAAACTGCTCTCTGACACCCTGACAATGGTTTCTCTCCAGCCCGTACACTCCAGGCTATGAACCAGTAGGGCCCTTAATATATTATCTGTTGTATACGTACATTTACGTCCCTTGTTAGATGATTTGTACAGTCGTTTAATATTAGTATGTACTTTAGTCAATATCTGAGGATTCTTATCTAAAATCTCACTTATGCACTCATATTTCTTTCGATATTCTCTTACCACTTTCAATGTTGCATTTCCGGAAAATTCTAAATATAATTGCCTATCAAATTTCTCGCGCATTTTTATCCTCCCTCTTTATTCAAATTTTGTCTGAATAATCATCACAAGGGTATGATAAAAGTTGCGCGGGTTTTACTCAACTAATTTCCTTTCCGCAACAGAAACTAATTAAGGATAAGGGTTACATGTGCCAACCAATTGCGAATAATAAGTCATTGGTGTTTAAAAAGAGTGATACCAAAGTTGATTTTCACCAATGCTGTTGATGGTTTTCAGACGCTTTGAATAGTGATTGAGCGGTACCCCTGTGTTTGAACCAAAACTGCCCAGGTACAAGGCGCGTAATAATTTCGTAACCGGAACGAATCATTGTACTTGAGGATTGCGGAATTGTTACCGCAACGCGGTAGATTGGTAGTTTTCGTACAAACGCTAAATAGTGAACCCATCTGTTACGATCAAATAATGAGAAGTGTATATATTATAAATACATTCGGCTCTCTACCAGAAACATCCCCGCACCCTCCATAATTAAAGATTTCAGTAAAAACAGTCTATTACCTAATGAGATCTGTTGATATCCAGTCAAAATACTCTATTACTATATTAAGATAATCCCCGAGATCCATGCAGATGTGTTATATAAAAATCTAGTTTCAGTAAGGGATAAACTGGTTGACCTTTTTTTTATTTTACTGAATGCGGTGAAAGGAACGGATAGTTGTAAAATATCTTGCCCAGACACCAGAACTTTGATAAACTTACCAGAAATTAACCTGAATGTCAGCATTGTTTAGACTGGCTATATTTGCAGGTAATTGAGATCATGGATTTAATTTTATATTATAAGATTATAAGCTTGCGCTGGACGAATTTTGTAAAATCTTGGGAATCAAGAGCGTTTTTCCCATGATTTTTATCTATCCTTGTTTGTCTTCGTGACCATATTATTTCAACAGTTTGCAAAGGTTTGCACACTTAGGTTTAAGAGTGCTAGGTTAAATTTAAGTTGTGTGAATACAATTATTTACTCCTTATTATAAATCATTAAACAACTAAGCGCCCGTAGCTCAGAAGGATAGAGCGACGGTTTCCTAAACCGTTGTTATCTCTTGTCATACAGCAGCTTACGTAAAACCTGCGCCTAAATAGCGCCCAAGCTTGTTTTTTGTTCCACATACTTTCCAGCAAAACTTTTTTATTTTTTACCAATGTTTCCAAACAACTTCGATATAGTTTTGTTCACTTTATTTCCGTCGCCATCGTTTGTCATAGTTTGTAAAATTGGCTTTTATTAGATTTTATGAAATTTATTTATGGCGTATAATTTCTAATTTTATATAATCCCCCCCTTTGTTGTTCAATGTCTTATAACAAGCGTTACGTTATGTTTTACCTGCCTTCTAATCTTGAGAAATACTCAAAGTCTTTATCCCTCTGTTCTATAAAAATACTACAGAACAAGCGGTGCTGTTGTGCTGCGTTCGCTTAGTTCTGTAGCCAAATACTTGATGCCGCACAAAAAAAGGACCTAAAGCTCTTATTTACATTCCTTCTTCATATGATGACGAAATTCTTTTTTCAACTCCATGTATTTTGCAAATTGCTTTGTGGTTAGTATTTTCCCTACTTCCAATATGCCTTCAAGTCTATGGTCAATCTTTTTTGATGCGATGTTCTTTAACTCAGAATTAATTTTGTTAATATTATCCATGTTCAGCTCTTGCATTTGCAGTTCAATCTTCATTTCTTCTTTTTTCGCTCTTATGCTTTCATGAATATCTTTTTTTTGCTCTCTGTGTTTATCTCTATGCGCTTTTAATTGTTTTTCTTGTTCGGGGCTTAAATCAAGTTGTTTGAAAACGGCTAACATTCGATCTTCCCTCTTTTCTCGATTTACTCCATGTCCTTGAAAATCCCTGTCTCTGGGCTGTGAGTAGACATGTGATGGCATGAGCATCACACCAATAATACCTAATGAATATACAAATTGTTTAATATTGAATTTCATACTATGGTTTTCCTTTCATTTATTAGTTTACAGCCGGATAAAGTATAACTCTTATGGTTGCTAGTGTGAGACAAACACAGATAGTCTTTTGTACCTCCTTTCTATCAATAGCAACTCTCAAAAGGGGGTTTATATTATCTATAGGGGCCTCCTTAATTATATTTACTTTTCTGTTAATTGTGCCCTTCGCTTAGTTAGACATAATTGATTTTAAAAAGTTTCCCTTAAAAAATTAATTATTTCTTCTTTTGGGGATAATTCAGGATTATTGCCTATATCTGAACTTGTGGTTTATACGGTTATGTATTTTATTATGGCGCATCATTTCTGATTTTTTTATAATACTTGCTTACTTGTATAAGCAAAAAACGGTCTTCAACAGAGAGATTTGGAATATATTATTGATCAGAATAAAATCAAAACGCTTTGGAAAAGGAAAGTCATACCGAAGAATCTACCTGATTGCACCGCACCATCCCAATAATTTCTGGACCATGCAGGGCACCGTGGAAATCATGGGTGCCAAAACACTAATGCCAAACGCTGCACTGGCCACACTCATTTCCCTTACAGAAGACGATATCAACGTTGAGTATGTTCTTTGTGATGAAAATGTTTCCAATATTGATTGGGAAATGCCGTGCGACCTGGTTGCAATAACAGGAGGCACAATTCACGAAAAGCGTATCAGGGAAATCTGTATTTCATTCAAAGAAAAAGGGAGGCAAGTAGCTCTGGGAGGTTCTTTTGCAAGCATACATCACGACCAATGTGATGGATTCGCTGACTATCTGTTTATTGGTGAAGCGGAATATTTATGGCCAAAGTTTTTACGTGAGTGGACGGATAACATTGCAAAGCCTGTATATATACAGGAATCATTTATTAATATGAAGGATAGTCCAGCACCTGACTGGTCTTTGATTAATGCCGATGATTATATTAACATTAATGTTCAGACCAGTAGAGGCTGTCCTCACCGCTGCGATTTCTGCGATGTTATTCAATATGTTGGCAACAAATATAGAACCAAAAGCATAGAACAAATACTAACAGAAGTAAAGAATGCACATAAAATCGGCGCTCGCTTCATCTTTTTCTCAGACGATAATTTTCTTGGCAATATAAGATTTACTAAGGAACTTCTTACTGCACTTATTGAGTGGAACAATCTTCAGGCTCGTCCATTAACTTTTTCAACTCAAATTACCATTAATGTTGCAGACCATGATGATCTGCTCAGTATGTTTGCCGATGCATGGTTTTCTGTGCTTTTTATTGGTGTTGAAACTGTGAGAAAGAAAAGCCTTGAAGAGGTTCACAAGGCTCAAAATGTAAAATATGATATTAATGAACGAATTAAAAGAATTTCCAGCTACGGAATAATACCATTTATCGGGCTCATTGTAGGGTTCGATAATGATGATCTTACCATTTTTGAAGATTTATATCAGTTCATTGAAGAAACATATAGCCCCATAGCAGGTATTAGTCTATTGAATGCGCCTATGAAAACACCGCTTCATGAACGATTAAAAAAAGAAGGAAGGCTTTTTAGCGGTGGCTTTTCAGGCGAGTGGCAATTGTTCACAAATATTATACCGAAAAACATGTCTTATGAGGTATTGATAAACCGTTATTGGGAGCTCTTTAGAAAAATATACGAACCTAATCTATTTGAAAGAAGACTAAAGAAGTGGCTTGAGAAGGTGGACTATTTCCCTGAACACTCTTCAAACAAAAAGCTCGACATTAAATATATGTATAACTTTTTAAAGACTGTTAAGTATATTGCTTTTGATATGGATGCAGAAATGCGAAACTTTTTTGTAAAAAATATCATGTGGACTTTATGTAAATATCCCCGGCTCATTAGAACAACACTTACTCTTCTTGCTCACTATAGGCATTTTTACGATTTTATAAGAAACAATGCTATCGATAATAATGAGAAGGTGGCACCTTTTGATAAAGTTCTTCAAGGTGAGCATGTAGAGGTATTAAGAAGATACAAATTTTAATCTGTAAAAAGTTTATTTATTTTAGTTCTTGCTAATATACATTTATAGCTTATACTTCATATAGTGTAAGTAAATTAGAACTTACCGGAAGTCAAATCTGCAGTTTACCAAATCCATATACAATGGAGTTTAACTTCGCTATAAGAAATTATACGAATCTAAAGGCTGCAAATCTCTCCTTTCGTTATTAACAGGCTTATACATACAAATGGAGTAAATTTAGAGGTTTTATTTGTATGTAGTCCTATCTGTTCGCCTCTGTCACACAAAAGCAGATTCATTTACAACTCTAAAAGATGTTTTTTTCAATTTCACACTTGGGAATATTTCCTTTAAACCGATTTAGCAGCCATCTTCTTGTTTAGGGGATACGCTGTTTTGGATTCTATCATTGAGCCTATTCCCAAATGCACTTTTATAGGGCTCTACATGAACGCTTTCATTAGATACCTCCATTGAAATAAGTAACCTGCGGATACAAAAATTTTGAAAATTCAAACAAGCAGAAAGATGGAAAATGGAGATTACACTATAGCATTTAACTTAAAGTCTGGAAGGGAATATCAGTTTTGTTAGCTTCTTGATGGGGCAAAATGGGAAAATGCCTGGAATACCTACAAATATGTAAAAAACCCTTATGAGTATAGCCATGACTCTATTTTTATCACCAGAAACTAGACCGTGCAATGGTGAAGAGTAGTTTATAAGACTATGTCTATTTATTCGGTTTTTAAAGCGACTATAAAGCTTTTTATCCCAAGACTACATTGTAATCATAAAATAAAGAAAGGATTTCCGATCTCATGACAGTTGTTCTAGTTGTAGAGGATAATAAAAATCAGCGATTACTTTATGAGCAAGAATTAACCCTCGAAGGCTATGAAGTCATAACAGCAGCTAATGGCATAGAGGCTTTAGATAAAGTTCAAGAGCTGCATCCTGACATAATCATAATGGATATTAGCATGCCAAAAATGGACGGACTTGAAGCAATTGGCAAGATTATAGGTAAAAATTTACATACTCCAATTATTATTCATACTGCTCATAGCGATTATAAGGATAAATTTATGTCATGGGCGGCAGATGGCTTCCTTATGAAATCCTCAGATTTAACCGAATTAAAAAAAACAATCGATGACTTGCTTGCAAAGAAATTAGTAGCAATCTGAATCAAAATGCAAAACATCTAACATTTACCAGAAAAGAGCTTCGAGACTAATTTAACTTTTTAGGAACCTCTTAAGAAGGAGGAATACTTATAACCACTCAAATGCAAATAAAAGGAAGAGGAATAAATATGCAAAGAACAATCACAAATGATAAAGATATAAGATCTACTCTAATACAATACAAAGATAAACTGAATAAAATTGTTAATCTTGCATATCTTTGTCTAGAAAAAGAGAGACAGGGTAATGGAAATATTGTAGATAATGGTAAACTTTTAGTTTCTGTTAATGAAAAAGAGATGTATAGAATACCATTTCAGGGAACATTTACCGATGAAAGAAGTTCAGCCCTGATAAAACATCTTAATGATATTGTTAAGCAAGGAAAGGCTGGAGAGGTTCTTTGGGGGCATATAGAACATAAAGTTCTTAGCTGCTGTGGGTCTTGCCATGTAAGGTAGTCTTTTTACTTTTCCATAATTGTAAAATGACCATACGATTAAAAGTCACACCAGTTATTATAAAGGTTGATGAGGAAAGTAGCATAACCTGTTACCTATCACAGATACAGGCGTGCAGTACTACCGTACCAGGCTCTCAGAAGCTGTTCTCTTCCGCACTTACACACATTGGCAAAAAGATAAACCATATGCATAAATCTTAAGCTTTTACGTTATGTGCCACCCAATCATACTGGACACCGGTATCGTATACGGCGTCTGTCTATTTCGGATAGCATAATCGTCGTCTATACAAATTTTGAACTCAAGAAAGAAGAAGAGATGATTACCGGTAACAAGTATAAAAATAGATCGCTGCTCAACATCGGATCCATATTGGTTGTAGTCAGCTATATCCTCTGGGTGCCAACGTTTCTGTTTGTTACGTTTGCCCTAGGTGGGAAAGGTTGGGTTTGGTATCCACTTGCAACCGCAACATACGTCGTAAGTTGGGTCATTTTCGTCGGAGGATTACTACTGGCCGGACCTTATGTCACAAGATCTGGCCATCGTTGGGTTGTTAAACTGTACAGGCAAAAAGCAACATTGATTCCACTCATAAGGTACTCCGCAAAGGAGTGAGTCGTGGGTCTCAGTCTTTATTAGAGAGTATTGCGCGACAAACCTGTGTATTAGATTAATAACATGGTCTATAGAACTAACTGGGTAGTATGGTTGCTATAACGGATAGTTCTGGCTTATCTATACAGACATAAGGTTATTTGCACCTTCATCAAAATCAGACAAGAAACAGGTAGTATTGAGAATAACTATACCTATACATCAAGGGAGTGAGAGATGGAAGTAGCCTTATGCTTTTACAAAGTGGGATATTATGATCCTACCGTTGGTAAAATACATGGCGATTTAATAAATTTTAGTGGTCGATATGTAAACTTTTACGTTTACGTCCAAAATATTCCTGTTAACTATGTTTATCCTACGGGTGACTTTTAACAAACAATTTACTACGGGAGCTGGTGGAACACCTTTAACCGCATCTAAAGTAATATTAAGGGGCGCCGCATTGGGATATGTTTCTGGAAATAATTCTTTTGCAGTAAAAGAGGAAACTCGTAAGCTTAAAACTACCTATTCTTCAATTGTTTGCGTAGTAAGTGTATCTGGGTTCTCATTTTTCTCTCTCCCCATCGAACTATTGAGATACTGAAAATAGTCGCTATCAGTACTCAAAATCAGACGGGTCTTATTGCTGATTGTCTTCTCATAGGTCTCAAGGGTCTTCGTAAACGTATAGAATTCAGGCGCTTTTTTGTATGCATCCGCATAAATCCTTATTGCTTCAGCATCTGCAACACCCCTGGTCTCTATAGCAACTTTGTACCCTTCAGATTCGATCCCCTCTAGCTCCCTCTTCATCTGACCCAATATCTCCGCCTCTTCCCTCCTGCCTTCAGATTCGTATTTGCTGGCTATTCTCATCCTTTCTGATCTCATCCTATCGAATATCTTGGGTATGACTGTCGCCACATAGTTGATGTGCTTGATCCGTACATCCAGGAGTTCCAACCCATATCTCTCCGTCAAACCCTTATTTGCCATCACACGAATCTTTTCTACCAAGTTTGTTCTCCCCTTATCGATATGGATCTTCTTTTCCATCTCTGCCTTCTCCAACTCTTCGGTCGTATAGGCAAGTTTTCGGTTTGTATCACGGAGGACCTCGTTTAAGGGGTAGGCACTTACTACGTTCTTTACTGCAGACTCTATTACCTCATCAAGCACCCCCTGCCCACTGTTTTCCCGTCCCAGAGATGTATAAAATTTCAAGGGGTCTACAATCTTCCATCGCGCCCACGTGTTAACACCGATATTTTCTTTATCCCTCGTTAAAATATCACTCGGTTCTCCATCCCACTCTAATATCCTATTCTCAAAATATATCACTATCTGTATAAATGGAGTTTTTACATGTAAACCGGGTTCTGTCACCGTTCTCACCGGTTTACCAAATTGCGTTACTACTGCCTGCGTTTTTACGTCTACTACGTAGAATGTGCTAGAACCAATAATAATGACTCCGACCACTACTACTATTGCAATTATTATTAAGATTTGTGCGCGTGGTTTCATTGTGGTAATTTGCTTTCCCCCAGATTAAGAAACGGCAGAAGACCTTTTTGGTCCTTATCAATTATATAGATCTCTTCACATTCAGGGAGCACCTTTGCCATCGTCTCAAGATAGAGCCTTCGCCTTGTCACATCTTTTTCCTTTTCGTACTCCCCCCAGATAGCCATGAATGCCTTAGTGTCACCAGTTGCCTCATTTATCCTCTTTACTTTATATCCCTCAGCTTCCATGATAACCTGCTCTTTCTTTCCTCTGGCAGCCGGGATTATCTTATTCTTTTTTCCTTCAGCTTCGTTGATTATCTGATCTCTCATCTGAACTGCCTTATTAACGGCATCGAATGCGTCTTTTACCTGCGATGGAGGATCAACTCCCTTTAAATTAACCACTTGTATATCTATTCCGCAACCATACAGATCAAGACGGCTCTCCATCTTTTCTCTCGCAAGCTCTTCAATGTCCCTTCTCCCTACCGTCAAGACTTCATCGATTGACCTATCGCCTATGGTTGTTCTCATTACCGCTTCAGAAACATCTCGTATGGTGTCCTTTACATTTCTCACATTGAAAAGAAATGCCTTTAGGTCCTTGATTTTGTACCTTACTACCCAATTGACTACTGAACAGTTCCTGTCGCCCGTCAACATCAGGGAGACATCTTTCGCACCTCTAAATTCATAATCTATGGCACTCTCTCTACCTGAACGCAAAGTCCTGTAGCCGAACTCTTCGTTATAAATTCGCTTTACCTCTCCGATGTAGACCCTATCAATTCCGAATGGCAGCTTACCATGTAACCCAGGGCCAACAGTCTTTGTATACCGACCAAACCTCAATATCGCCGCTTCCTGATTCGCCTTTACGGTATAGAAGGAGGAATATCCTATGATAATAATGGCAAGAATAATCGCAATAGGGATTATATACTTTTTGAAGGGCTCAAGCTGTAAACTATCAAATTTGAAATCGGGTTGTTTTCTATAGTCGTCACTCATAAATGGTTGCAGCTACGCTTCAAACTGAAAGCTGGGAGGAACAAAAAATGGTTTATCTCTCTTCGTATCCAAGAAATTATTACGTTCCAGGTTAATTGTGTATCATATGCCTACGGGAGTCAACGGTACAGCTGGTACAAAGCATATAATCGCAAGGATCATGAAAAGTTCACAGATGCGGATCAACCGAACGCATGTAATCTTACCAGAAAGATACCAATACAGCAATGACTATTTTACCATCTTGTAATGACGGGTAAATTTCTACACTACTTAAATACTTTACGAATAAAGCCACATCTCCTCTATCCGTTAACGTATCAATTATTATACCTAATTTTGGCAATCTTACGCTTGCTTTTAAATCTATTTTTATTCATAATACTTTCCTCTTCGTTTGAAATGAGTTAGTCGTCCGTGCCGGTAGGGACGTTGGCAGGTTTAATAAGTGATAGAGTGTGTGTTTTGCAAGCTTATAATAATACTCTATTGCCCTTTTACGTAATTTCTCAGTTTTTTAGTCGGTTATAAATTGCTTAAACCAGGTTAAATTACTCTCATTGGTAAATATTGGTAAAGAAAGGAAGTACTTAATGAACGTCTTGTTAATATATCCTGAATTTCCAGATACATTTTTGGGTTTCAAGCATGCGCTTAAATTCATACGTAAAAAGGCAGTTTCGCCACCACTGGGTCTATTGACAGTTGCTGCGATGCTGCCCAAAGAGTGGACAAAGCGATTAGTTGATCTCAATGTAACAAAGCTTACTGAGGAGGACCTTGCATGGGCTGAGTATGCACTTATCAGCTGCATGGTTATACAGAAGGATTCAGCACGTCGAGCCATTGCACAGTGTAAAGAAGCAGCTGTTAAAGTTGTCGCTGGAGGACCACTCTTCACAACCGAGTACGATCAATTCGAGGAGGTTGACCATCTCGTGCTTAATGAAGCAGAAGTGACCCTCCCGTCCTTTCTTGCAGACCTAGAACGAGGACGTGCAAGGCACATCTACACGACATCTGAATTTGCCGACATCCGAAAGACCCCTATTCCTCTGTGGGAATTGGCCGACCTTAACCTGTACGCCTCTATAAATATTCAATTCTGCCGGGGATGTCCTCACGATTGCGATTTTTGCAATGTAACAACATTGTTTGGGCATCAGCCACGTACCAAGACTGTTGAACAAATCATCGCCGAGTTGGACAAGTTCTATACTCTGGGGTGGCGTGGATCTGCCTTCTTCGTCGATGATAATCTCATCGGAAACAAAAAACATTTTAAGTCGGAATTATTGCCCGCACTTATTAAATGGCAACGAGGCAAAGGGCAAACAACCTTCAATTGCCAAATATCTATAAATCTTGCGGATGATCAACAGTTGATGGGAATGATGGTTGATGCCGGATTTGATACCGTTTTTATTGGAATTGAGACACCGAATGAAGATACTTTAACCGAATGCGGCAAAAAACATAATAAAAACCGCAATTTAGTTGAAGATGTGAAACGCGTACACCGAGCCGGATTGCAGGTAGAGGGTGGCTTTATCGTTGGATTTGATAATGATACACACTCCGTCTTTCAGCAGCAAATTGATTTTATACAAAAGAGTGGAATTGTAATGGCTGTCATCGGAATGCTTCAAGCACCACCTGGTACAAAACTGCACAAACGTCTGAGGCAAGAAAATCGTGTGCTCGGTCAAATATCCTGGAACAGCATAGACGGTGGAACAAATATTATCCCAAACATGAGCCTTGATGCCTTACGAGAGGGATACACAAGAATACTGCGTCACATTTATTCCCCCAAGCATTACTATCAACGACTCAAGACTTTTTTCCGGGAATATAAGCCTCAAAAAACTGAAACCCCACAGAACTTCGAGCACATTCTGGCATTGTTTCGTTCAATCTACTACCTGGGAATGATAGGCAAGGAACGATTCCATTATTGGAACTTGTTGTTATGGACATGCTTTCACTACCCAAAGTTATTCCCGCTAGCCATAAGACTTGCAATTTATGGTCACCATTTTTGTAAAGTCTGTGAACTACACATCTTTAAGAACTCGGCGTTGCTCCTACAATACCCGGAAAATAGTACCGGGGTAGCTCACGATTATAAGGATAGTATACTAAGGTCATAAATATTGAAAAAAATGTTTGTAATTATTTCAATAGCTATCAGTTTAGAAGGCCTAGTGTATATATTCAAAGCAGGAGCAGGGGATATTTCATTACTTTTATATCCAGCCATAATATCTTGGTTTCCGTTATCGTTTTGTCGGAGCAGTACGTGCCAATGAGGGTGAGGACCTGGAATTATCCTGCAGGCAGTTAATAAATATATTAGCCAGTGGTGGTGGAGTTGTCATATTCCCTGAAGGTTCCATAAACAGAAGTGTAAAGATGAGGCAGGCTGCACAGAGGAATTTCATATGTGGCTGCTAAAAGCAATAAATTAATTGTGCCTCTTAAAATAGAATCCAACCTTGACGGGTCTGTAAATGATCTGGGAGGATCATTAATTAATCTGCTAACAGGAAAATACTGGATAAAGATGGTTTTTGGCAAACCTTTTAACATTGAAGATACAATTGGGAAAAAACCGGAAAGCCTTTCTGAATTAAGATAAGCGTCTGAGGATGTTTTCAGAAGAATAGAAACAGCATCATAAAATAAAAATAGATTTGTAACAAACACCTTACCACTTCTCATTAAACTCTCTCACAACATCTTCGGGGCTCAGATTTAAATAAATTTCTGTTGTTGTTAAGTGATCGTGTCCAAGTATCCGCTGTAAAGAGGGGAGTGAGAGACCTTTTTGAACAGCGGTTACAGAAAAGGTGTGACGCAACAGATGTGGAGTTACATCCCTTGATATGTGAGCACGGTTTGCAACCTTCTTGACAATCCTCTGCATTGTGCGAACGCCTATGCCAAGTGTTTCATGTAAAGAGAAATGACCTTCAAGCAGTGTTTGTGTGCGTTGTGTTAACGGGATAACCCTCCTTTTAGTTTTCTTCCCGCAAGGACCCACCTTTCCCGTAGATCGCAATTCTGTGTCCCTGCCAATCAATGTTGTTTCTCTCAAGACCGGAAAACTCTGCAACCCTTAATCCTGTAACGAGCAAAGCCCATACGATCAGTTTTTCGTCGTGTGTTTTGCAAGCATTAGCCAATCGGTTGGCTTCATCCGGCGTTAGAGGTTCTCGTTTGTACTGGTATGACATGTCGCAAATTATAAAGGATTGCGACAAATTGTCGCAATATATTTTTTACATCTACCGAAAAATAAGGGTTTACGACGAATGAAAGTAGGGGGGTGTCGTTTTTTTGGGGGAAGGCGACAATTCTTATTAATACGATTTGAAACACTATTGGGTATTCTGTTCCAAATTTTCCATAAAAACCGCCATTTCAGGCTTGAAACAACCCTTTTCCGAACAAAATTCCTTTGAAAATGAAACACTATAGCGCATTAGTGTTTCAAAAACGAAATTACAACTCGATTTTGTTTCCGACACGACCTAGGATTCTCTCGTCGCCTGCAATTGAATGACCTACACCTACAGATATTTTGTGAGGAGGAGGAGAAGGAGGAGAAGCGGGACTAAATAGGGCATAGATTTTGGGATTAGGTTGATGGACTGAAACGAAAAAGCCTTACTGCCTTTTACATATTTTTTAAGACATTATCAGAAGGTGGAAAGCCAAAGTGGGACTGCACTTGGATAAGTTTTACCGTCTTTTCATTGAAGTATAACTATATATATATTGTAAAATAAATTGAACTTGATATTTTATAGGTATACTGTTTCGCAAGGATATTTTTGTACAAGTGCAACATATAGTAGTTTTGTTTGACTTGTAGTTATGTATATGGTATTGTTGGTAAAATGATTTTTAAATCTATTTTTTAAGGAGTTCCGTCGATGAAGGATAACCGTAATTTAAATTCCAAGGGGATTACGCTGCAATTCCCGCTAGACCAGTTCGAAACATTACGAGAGGCGGCGCACTTATTGAGGCGTACGAAAACCTCACTGATTCGGGAGGGTGTCGCGCTAATTATACATAGGCACTTTGAGAGATTGAACGAAGACGCTACAAATAAAGAAACCCTGTAACTTTCCGTCGACCAAAACATCAGTTACAGGGTTTAGAATGGTAGCAACACAAACAAATAAGATAGGGATATATTAAATTGCGCGGATAACCTACGCCTTTTATTATCCCATAACCCCTTTTTTGTTTATGTACGCTAGCCTAAAGGCCATCACAATTGAATGCGGGCCTTTTTTATTGTACGAATTAAATCTGACCTAACTTAGCAGGCAATCCAAAATTTGTCAAGGGGGGATTTGGGGATTATTTTTTATCCGGGCTTGCTTGATCCGGTGACTTTTTTGAGGGCCTGTAATGGAAAAAATTAGGCGAAGCGAGAGGGGGAGTCAAATAACGTTGGAAGAGTTTGCAGCCATGACCGGAATCAACGATGAAGAAGAGATCCAGAGGAGTATCAGGAACCTTGAATCACGTAACATGATCGTTGTTGATAGGACTACCAAGGTACCTACCTATTACGTCCAAACGAATGACGATTTATGGATAGGGGAATAAGCCATGAAAAAAAATAAGGTAGGTTTTGCCTTACTGCCGCCAGATGTTTTTAATGGCTTCAGGATATGTAAAATGCCGTCCTCAGAGAGAAAAATCTTTCTAGCTATTGCTGGATTAAGCATGCGAGGCGGGCTCTTTTATGTCCAAATATCATTAAGGAGATTTGAGGTCATGACAGGAATAAAGGGGCGGCATATCATAAGGGCTATTAATGAGCTTATGAACAATAACATGATCATTAGGACTCATTTTGAGGGTGACAAATACCCTACTTATGAAATACAAGACGACGTTTCAGGTTGGGGTGTTCAGATAGAAGACATAAAAGGTGTATCAGATCCGGTTAAGATACCATTGGATCTGATTACACAATGGGCGAAGATGGACTTTGATAATGAAACTACGTGGCTATTTTGCCTTGTATACTCAAAGCTTTGGCAGTTCAATAAGAAAAGCGACTGGATAGCAAACAGGCAGATTTATAAGTATACCAGAATACGAAAACCAAATGCCAACCGGGCCATTGGAAAGTTAATTTCCATGAATGTTGTGGCTGTAAAAATGATAGGAAGTCGACAGTATTTTTGCAGTGTAAACCCTGCAAAATGGAAAAATATCAAAAAAGGAGAGACCGTTCCCAAACGAGAGAGAGAAATAGATTTAAGCTATTATGTATAAATAACTAAAGAAATTTGGTTTGCTGAAAGCAACTAGCAAGTGGCGAGTAAGTAAAAACGTTCCCAAACAAGATACGAAACGTTCCCAAACGAGATTCTCTGCGTTCCCAAACCAGATTCGCCTATATACAACTAATAGTCTTTACAGAAGAAAGTCTTACAGAGAATAGGAAAATTTTAAAAAAATTTTCTCTCCTTCTCTTTTTTTTAAAAGAAAAGAAACAACCTTTTTGCCGGTACTAAAAGGAAGACAGAAGAAATAGGGAAAAAACTAAATTTAAAATTTTATAATTTGTAAAACATTTTATCAAAAAGTTTATGTCGATATGCCGGGGAACACGTAAAGAGATCATAAAAGAGATAGAGCAAGGCAGTATCTCTCAATTGATCGGTGAGGTCTTTGACTCAAGTGCGTTGGGTTCGTTCATTTTAGTCATTAATAGTGGAGGAGCGCCCAAAAACGGATGCATAATGAAATTAGGTGCATTGTTGGAACGGCTAAATGCTTTAAGAGGTTTTTTTGCTTAATTGCAGGAATGCAAAAAATAAGAGTACGTTTCTCGAAAAACAGGGCAAGAAGGGATGGAAGCGGACGTTGTGCAGATGCGAAGAAATGCGAGGCGTAGGTACTCTGACGGGTGCAGCGTTGAGGGTAACTGGAGAGCGCAGGTTTTCGCTAGTGTCAGAGATATTTTCTAAGCTTGGATATACAAATAGCTTACGAGAACAAAAATATACGGTATATCTGTGCAGTTTTGCAAGCTATTTGTACATATATAGGTTGCTTAATTTACACGTGCCTGATTTGGTTGGGGTGTACAGAATGTGGCTAAGTTATTTTTCTAAAAATTTTAGGGGATTGAAGGGTGAGAGTGACGCAAGCGCAACTTTCAAGAATGTTGGATGTCTCAATCAATACAGTGGTGTCTTGGCGTATGAAGGGACTATCACATAAAAAGAGCAAGGGCAAGGTGACCTTTGATACAGATGAGGTCAGCGAGTGGTTACATGCTCGAAAAAGTCGAGGAAAGGACGCGGAACAGTTTAACCGGGCAAAGACAGCGTTGATGGTTTATCAAGCAAAACTCGCAGAGGCCAGAGGAAGTGTAAGGATTTTTGATCCTAAAAAGCGCGGGTAATCTTTGAGAGAGAAAGGTAGAGGGCGTAATGACAACACTAACCAAGGAGGATTTGCGCCCTCTACACATGTCATGTCACAACGTTTAATTTCTAACCAAATGTTGTAGGAAAAGCAAGAGTAGCAAATTGATTGGAAAGGCAAATTTTTGTGACGTATTGTCAATTAATTCCTTCAATAATTATTTATTTTGATAGTATCACGGTGTTAACTTTATTATGATATCGTTGTTTATGTGGATGTAACAAAATGATCAATATTGATTTGAGTAATAGGCCGGATGCAAAGAAAGCCTTGTCGCTAAGTTTACCATTTGCCGATTACGTTTATCTTCAGGCATTAGAAAAGGACAAAGGCGTATCCATAAATAGACTGGCAAGATCTGCAATTCAGGAGATTCTTATAAGAGAAGTTGCAGGATACGAAGCTTTAGAGGTTAGGTAACAATGATCAAAATTGAAGGGTTGGGGAATAGATGAAAATATTTTTAGTTATACAGAAATGTTTCAAAAACTTGTTATGATATTCGATAAAGACAGGCACCATCTATTTATAAAAATGGGAAGGCCGGAAAGAAGAACGAGGGTATTTCTTTATAAGAATTAAATCGGGTCTTGAATTTCTAAAAGTATTTAATTAGAAACATACCATAGAGTCTCTATATTCAACTGTTAGATAAAAAAAGGAGCCATTATGGCAAATACATACAATTTGTTTATAAGCCACTCGTGGACATATGGTGACGCATACGAAAAGCTTATTAGTCTTCTTGGCGACGCAAGTTATTTTTCATACCGCAACCACTCTGTACCAAAAGACGATCCAATTCATAATGCCCCAAATCAAACGGCATTAAGGGAAGCTATACGCAACCAAATGAATGGGTGCCATACTATCTTGATCTTGGCAGGTGTGTATTCGACCTATAGCAAGTGGATAAATGAAGAAATTTCATTGTCAAAAAATGGTTTCCAAAACCCTAAACCAATAGTTGCAATCCAACCCTGGGGTTCGGAAAGAACATCCAAGCTTGTAAAAGACAACTCGGATATCATTGTGGGTTGGAATACTAATTCAATTGTCAGCGGTATCCGCAAAGTTGGGTTAACTCCTTCATGAATAATTTACCAATCCATTCCAAGCCAAGGGATGAATATCCCGAAAAATATGGGGATCATGCGTTAGAGCAATACAAGCTATACGTTGAAATGGCTGATCGCATATCATCAAGAAGGCAATCTGCAAATAAATTTTTTGTTACCCTTAATACTATAATGGTGACTTTTGCAGGGTATGCCAAATCTGCAACCTCGGCAGAAGCGTTTTTTTACTTCACAACTTCTTTAGCAGGTTTGGTAATATGCTATATCTGGTATCGTCTAATTAAGTCTTACAAAAATTTAAATTCAGCCAAATTCAAAGTAATACATGCCATTGAAAATGAGATGCCATTTAAGCTGTTTAATGCCGAATGGGAAGCTATTGGCTATGGCAAGGATAAAAGATTATATCACCCGTTTACAAAACTAGAGTTAAAAGTTCCATGGATATTTGGCGCTATCCATGTTTTGAGTATAGCTTATATATTATTCATTCCGTGGTTAAAATTCCTTGGGAAGTATGTTTTACGCTAATGATGCAAATCCAGCCAACATCAAAAGGAGGAATGCCTGATTTTCTTCTAGTTGGTCAATTATCAAGATGAACCCATATCTCCTTTTCAATTTAAAACATATAGTTGCTATATAATTTTTATACAGAAATATCTATCTAACTTGCTTTGGGGTGCTATTTTGGCTGAACAGGGAAATAATAGTATAAAAAAATTTGCTTCGCGAAACAATTTCATCGATATCATTTTTTTTGTTCCTTTTTTCGTCATTAACACTGCTTTTGGAGGTTTTTTCCACATTATAATAATTGAAAATATTTTTCCTACAAGAAGTGCCGGTCTGAAAATTGCGATATTGGGTTCGTTAATCACTGGAGTAATGGGTTTTTTCAAATTAATGCGTATTTGGGAATTACACCAGCTTGAAGGAGGAAGAGGTCTTCCTGCTTCAAGCCCCTTAAAGGCACTAATTACTGGGTTTAGAAGTAGTTTTATAGCTACTATCATAGGTTTGTTAGTTGGAAGTTATGTCCAGATCAGCAATTATTCGATTAATATAGTAAAAACACTGAATTGGTGTGTTTTAGCATTTGGTGTGGCACCCTTGGTTTTTCTAATCGCATATCGCATCTGGCGACTATCACGCCTACACGGTAGCCAAAGCATATTTAATCTCCAATATTATTCCTTAATGTGCGAGAGTGTCCATCTTTCTTATAAACACATTCATTTAGTCTATAGCGATTTTATGATGTTACTTGTTTACTTGTTAGTGGGATTTGGATTTTCTGCTAATTTCCCTTTTCCTTGGGGATTTGTTGTCTCATATTTTATATTAAGCAAGTCTATTAAATATAATTTAATTATGCCCCCTACAGTTCTGTTCTTGGGTTCCTCAACTAACTTAACGATTGAAACCAAAAGAAATTTGACCAGCTCGCTATTTCCTTTGAGGGTGATTTCATTCCTTTCGAATAGAGACTGTCAAGAATTCTATCAAGATCTTGATAGACCCGGTTTGTTTAGGTCTAATTGGGACAATCTTCGTTCGGCAAGTGGACAGGATTGGCAAAGATTAGTTTCTTCCTTTATGGATTTGGCAAAAATCATTATTGTGGAAACTCGTATTCCTACTGAAGCTGTAATTCAGGAAATTGAGTGGTTGCTAGAACCAGATCGTAAAACTAAAAGTTGTTTTATTATAGGAGATGATGGTAGTAGTCCTGTCCTTGAAGCTTTCAGTGGAATCCAAAAAGGTTCTTTGAAATGTATTACGGAAAAGGAACTAATTCCTTGGATTAAAGCAGTAACTAAATCATCAGACACATTACCTAAACCTTAATTATAACATCTGTTACCTTTAATATATAGCTGTGATTAAGCATTTAAGTAGAATATTAGCGGTGTTATATCTTCCATCTTGACAGATAGTAGAGGGCCGTAGCGCAGAGTCAAGTCTACTTTTGCCTTAACCCAAGAAAACCAGTGGTCAAAATTGAAGGGTTGGAAGAAAAAACTACCTCTGTATATTTTGGATATCATAAAATGTGTAGCGTTATAAATTACTATGAAACTTAAAGCAATTAGTCATATAGCTCAACAATTACGAGAGGTTGCAAACCACACTACCAAGCTAGGACCAGGAGTGCATGGACTTTCATCAAATTTTCAGATTCATGATAACGTTGCTTATAGATTAACTATCGATGCCTCAATATCATTCAATGAAGTAGTAAGAAAAATACTTAAGGAAAAAGATTTTGCAGAAAAATTATCCGCAAAGTACGTTGATAAAAAACTAAAATCACTTTTTGCACAATTATTATCAAATGAATCTTTAGATTTAGAAAAGGAACTTGAGTTACTTATTGATGAGTTCAATGCATTTAAACAGAATAGTGCTGTTTTTTTAAAAATAGAAGGAGTAATTTTGTCCGCCAGTTTTGAGTTAGGAAGGGTTCTATTTCTTCCGGGCGATCAACATCTTGTCTCCAACATGCAAGATAAAGCATCAACAATAATCAAATCAGCAAAAAATGATCAAGAAACGAAGGAATTTTTAATACAACTCACATCTCAAACTGTGAAGGATGAATTTGCAGGAGGATGTGTAGGTGTTGTTGAAGTAAATGCTGAGCCAATAAGAGCGTTTGAAGTCGCCAAGGAAGAAGTAAGAAGAGCAATTGACTTGCTGCGGTTTACTAGTAAAGCCATATACCCTTTAAAGGAAGATATTAGGATTGGTTTAAAGGGAGATCACCCCAAATCTGATAGGACGGGTTTTATTTTCTCTGAGTTTGGATTAAATACTAAAGGTGATTCTATAGGATCATATTTACCATTTACGATTACCCAAGAAACATTGGAAAGTATGCGTAAAATTGGTGTGTTCGCTATTTCATCAGCACTTTGCAAAAAACAAGCTAATGATTTTGAAGAATCGCTGATAAGGAGTATTCATTGGTTTTCCGTAGCACTTACACAAGTAGAAAATAGTAATGCATTTCTATTTTTAATCGTAGCACTTGAGACATTGTTTAAAACCGAACAAGGTAATTCAATTAGTGGATCTGTCGCCGTGTCTGTGGCTTTTTTAATGTCAGATAATCTAGAAGGAAGAAAAAAACTTGTGTTTCTAATAAGAGACTATTATAAAAAGAGAAGTAATGTCGCTCATGGTGGAAAGAAAACAATATCAGATGCAGACCTTTACACGTTAATTAAAATTGCAGGAACATCAATAATGGTGGCAATAGAGAAACTTTCAGAATTTAATTCACAAAAGCAATTCATGAGCTGGATCGAGGATCAAAAGCTATCATAATTTATAACAATCGCATGTACTCGGACAGCAAAAATCGCCGCTCATTGTTCTCTCTATTTTTTACTGCAGGTGATGCTTAGCGTTAATTGCCTCCAAAACCAAATTAACACCTACAAATTAAACAAACTAAAACTAAATGCCAATACGTAAAAGGGGAAATTACTGGTTTGCTGATTTTTATGTAAACGGGAAAAGAACCCGTAAGAATCTAAGTACCAACAAAGCGACGGCACAAAGAATATACAATGATTTGATCTCTAAAACCCAGCTTTCCGCATACGGGATCACTTCAGAAGGCTACCCCCTTGACAAGTTGCGGACTGATTTCCTGTGCGAACTACAGCCCCGCATACTTCCGAAGACCTACCACGACTACGAGACCATTCTTGATAATGCCTTTCTTCACATGAAAGGGGTAGAATTAGGCACCCTACGGCACCGGCTGAATGAATACATACACACAAGGCTTGAGGCTGGGAAATCTGCCAAAATCCTTAATCGTACAGTAGGTCTATTCAAGAGAATGATAGATTTCGGTATTCAGACCAAGGTCATAACATTTAACCCCATTGCAGATATGAAGTTTTTCAAAGAGAGGCGCCTACCAAGACGGGTATTAACCTCAAAAGAGATAAACGATCTCCTTGAGCATTCTGGTAAATATGCCGTAATATGGTTGACGTTCCTTTCGACCGGACTCAGAATATCTGAACTGGTAAACCTGACATGGAATGACGTTGACCTTGATAATAGCATCATATCAGTAAGGGGATCAAAGACCGATGCAGGTGTCAGGACGATACCCATAACACCCGACTTAAAGGTCGAACTCAAGAAAATGGGCGGAAAGAGGGAAGGGTTTGTATTTAAGACGAAATTAGGCACCCAATTCAAGAACAACCTATTGAAGAGGTTTAAGGAGCGCCTTGATAAGGCGGGAATCGATCGGGAAGGGCTTAACATTCACAGCTTGCGCCACACCTTCGCGACGATCTTGGCAAGCAGCAATGCCCACCCTAAACACATTCAAGCTCTACTTGGACACAAGAGCGCTATCACCTCACTTGACATTTATACGAAGGTCTACAATGAGGATCTTAAAGCCACTATAAACAACATTAATGTGTGGAAAAGCAATCATTAGAAATTTCTTGCCCATGTGCGTTTACTTTGCTACACTTTCCCCATGGAAAAAGAGATAAAAAAACAATCTTGGAGTCTATTTTTCGCTGATTTCTTGTGCCTAAATAGTGCCCAAGCTTGTCTTTTGTGCCCAAATAGCGCCCAAAACTATGTCGCATATTGCAACAAATTGCATTTACTTGCAGCTTGTTACATTAAGGCATTCAACGCTATAAGATGTTATTTTATTGATATTTACGCTGTAAATACAGGCCATATAAAGGTCACGCGCCCGTAGCTCAGTAGGATAGAGCGACGGTTTCCTAAACCGTAGGCCAGAGGTTCGAATCCTCTCGGGCGTACTTCTTTTTTTCACCATTATTAACGAATAAGTAGCTGCTAATAAAAAGCTTAAAGTAGCTATTCTCCAATATTCCAAATACCGCATGACACTGAAATGTGTGTCAATGTGCGACAAATTCGTGGTCACAAATTGGTCACAAAAAATCATTAAAAAATGGCTACCGAATAGGCGTTTCTAACGATCATTTTTTCTCACACTAATGCCGTTCATTGTGGCCTTAAGATCCTCATTGTAGACCTTCGTATAAATGTCAAGTGAAGTAGTGGCACTCTTATGACCAAGTAATGATTGGATCTGTTTAGGGTGGGCGTTGCTGCTTGCCAAGATCGTCGCGAATGTATGACGTAGACTGTGAATATTAAGTCCTTCCCGATTGATTCCCGCCTTATCAAGACGCTCCTTGAACCTCTTCAACAGGTTGTGCTTGAATTGTGTCCCTAATTTTGTCTTGAATACAAATCCTTCTCGTTTTCCGTTTATCTTCTTGAGTTCGACCATAAGCTCAGGCGTTATTGGTATCGACCTAAAGCTTGCGTCGGTCTTTGATCCCTTTACTGATATGATACCTTCATCAAAGTCGACGTCATTCCATGTCAGGTTTACCAGTTCAGAGATTCTAAGTCCGGTCGAAAGAAATGTTAACCAGATAACCGCATATTTTCCGGAATGCTCTAGCAGGTCGTTGATTTCTTTTGCAGTTAATACACGTCTAGGTGGGCGTTTTTCTTTAAAAAACTTCATGTCTGCAATAGGATCAAAGGTTATGACCTTTGTTTGAATACCAAAATCTGTCATTCTCTTGAATAGTCCTATTGTACGGTTGAGAATTTTGGCCGATTTTCCGGCCTCAAGCCTTGAGTGTATATATTCATTCAGTCGGTGCCGAAGAGTGCTTAATTGAACCCCTTTCATTTGCAAGAAGGCGTTATCAAAAATTGTCTCGTAGTCGTGGTATGTTTTTGGGAGTATGCGGGGTTTAAGTTCGCGCAAGAAATCAGCCCTTAACTTGTCGAGGGAGTAGCCTTCCGGCACAATTCCGTATGAAGTTAATTCTCTTTGTGAAATTAGATTGTTATAGATCTTTTGTGCCGTGGCCTTGTTGTTTCCTAACCTTTTTCGCACCCTCTTTCCGTTGATATATAAATCGGTATACCAGTTATCACCTCTTTTACGTATTGGCATTTTTGTTCTAATTTTCTTTAATTTTTAGGTGTTAATTTGCTTTTTGAGGGATAACGTTTGCGCTTACCGGCGCAAGTTTGCGAGTGATCGAGTTCAGTTCGGCATCTCATTTTCAACTACCCTCAGATGGGCTGCTATCTTTTCCGATCAATTTTTTTCTTGCGTATTCTTCCAGTAACTTATCAAAATTTCTGAGAAACGAGAAGGGGAGTTTCGCCAACGCTTTAATTCCGTTTTCAACCTCATCTACCATGGGCTCAATATATGTCTTATTAAAAATTTGGCTTTGAATATTTTCCTTTATTTTTGTGACTACCTGGTTTTCTGTCATGTCATCAAAGCTGTCGTCCGCGCATAAAGCATCGATTGTATCGAATACAGCAGTAAGATATCTCTCCTGAGCACTTACAGCTTCTTCGGTAAAATCCGTGTCTTTGAAATGTATGGACGCGAATGTTTCAATTTTCTTTTGCTCTAGAACAGGTGACAGGTTCCGAAACAAAACAATACAGGGAAGGTTGATCTTGGGAACCCCAATTTTATTTGCTATCTCAAACGACTCATTCGGGTCGTAAGAAGAATACAAGTGAATGGGGGCTGATAATCCGGGCACTTTAACTGAAGGATCGTAACCCCGGTAGGTCGCTTCCTTTTTGGTGATTTCTCCCTTGATTAGCTTGAGAACTTTCTTGTCTGGTTTTAGGGCGGTAAAAATAAGAGTATTATCCCCAGAAACTTTATCAATCAGTGTCTGATTGTTTCCATCAAGCAAGAATTTGCAAAGCGACTTGTGTTGAGTGTTAAACAAAAGAAACCCATAAACCTTGAATGGATTATCCTCGAACACAGATCTGTTAATCAAAATATCATGTATTGTTCTTATATAACTAAGTGCACCCACGACTTCCTCCTTATTGTTGACGAATAGTTAAAAATACAGGCAATATGATATTAGAAAGACGCAGTATTTCTAATATCATAAAAAATTTTAAAATTTCTGAATAACAAAAAACCCTTACCAACCATTCCCCACCCCTTCAATTTTGACCACTAGGTTTGTTGGGTGGGTTGGGGTTTGAAGGCTTGGTCGGTTCATCTATCTGTTTGTTTCTCGGATTTTAAGTTTTCTTCGTACACTTTTTTCGAACTCTTTCGCTTCACGTATGCTTGAGCAATTGGAAAGTCCGATGAGGACTTTCGATGCTTCCACTGGATACTCCTTTCTTCGCTTCAATAATAGTTGGTACCAAAACGGTAAGAAGGGATAAATCGCTTGCAATTTCGAAGCACAACGCCGATTACTGTCTTTTCGTTGAAGAGTATCTTCTCTTAGTGCTCCATCTGGCTTTTGCAATTCTCTGGCGTTCGCAAAGAACACTAAATCAGAGTTTACACGGTACTTGATTTCTCGATACCGCAGGATCGGTTGCACCCAAAAAGTGACAATGAGATAACCAACAGCGCCAGCCCCGATACTTAGTAATGTTATTAAGAACTGTTTCATGTCAATCGCTTGATATACAACAAATAACGGTGATACCAATAAACTTGTAGCGTCGGTGTTGCTATGTATTCAGGTTAATTTAATAAAGAAATGTTATTTCTATTCCTTGGGAAATAAAGTGTTTCCTGATATAGAAGCACTTGGAAACTTTATAGATTTATTAGAAATTATTTTTGAAATAACTTTAAATAACGCCTCAAGCATCTTTTTTGTGTTGAAATCATTTTTAGGGGAAAAACCTTCATGAACAATTTCATTTCTGATTTTTACTAAACGAATTGCGTTTTCAATATCCTTTTCAGAAAGCCCCCCCATCAAAGAAGAAATTACTGTTAACTGTGTCCTTATAGGAAGTTTCCAAAAACTTTCCATCTCTTTTTTCAATATTTTGGACAAAGATAACTTGTTTTTAATAAGATCACTAATAGCAACTTCTAAGGAAGTGTTACCTTCAATAATTGCTTGCTTATAGTTTTCTTCATCCATTAGTTGGTGAGCAGCCTGTAATAGTTTAATAGCTAAAGTTGGTTTTAATTCACTCAAATCCGTACGGCCCAATTCCTTCCAACATTCTTTAGATAAATAAGAACTGAAGTCAGACTGTATAAAATGTTCAATACATACTACACTTGTAATCTTATCTGGGACAAAATATTCCCATGTTTTACCATTGTCAGTACTGAACTGCGTATATATTTTTCTTAAATAGCTACCAAGTGACTCATCTTTTGAGTTCCATTCTTTTAATTCTCGTAGCCAATATTGACCATAATAGAGGCGAAGAGTGTCTATGAACGGAATGACGCTATCGCTTAGTATTTTTAATAATCGTTTGCCTAATCTAAAATAATTATCGTTTCCTTTTTTATTACTTTTTAAAATTTTGATATCTTTGTCAGCAATACCTTTAACCTCAATTCTCACTCTTAGCGGTCCTGCATCTAATTTGGCTTGCCTCTTTATGATTTTTGAATTAGTTTCTCGTTTTTTGTAATCAAATTTTATCCACCCATCTTTGACAAAGCCACAACGCTCAAACCAAACTAGAACCTTAACATTTTTTGATTTTTGTTGGAGTGATATAGAATCCTTTTCCCCGTCAGGTAACCACCGGTGAAATATTGGGCCATGCGGGGGATTAAAATCATTAATCTCATAACTTTCAAGCGGAACTATAAGCTTAAATATTAGTGTTGCCATTTTTAATTTAGTATATTCAGCATTTATTTATATAGACTATTACTACTCCATCTTCAACTGAAACACTTTTTGAAAATCAATATATGATTCAATGTTATAAAAAAATACTCTTGTCCGTCTTTCAGGAATTATTCACCCCTTCAATTTTAACCACTGGTTTTCTTGGGTGGGTGGTTGATATCTGAAGAGTTGACGCACACTCATGATATTGTCATGAAAAGTAACACGCTGTAGCTTCCTAAAATCGGGGAATTTGTTAGCCTATTTTAGGTTAATTCTTTAATACATAATTCTAATCGTTCTAATAGATCATTTAATGTTCCTAAAGGAAGAGAACCCTGGCCATTCCTGTACCTTAGCGACTTTAATGTTTCAATATTCTGATTATAATGCGTGAAGAATTCTATTGTTTTTGATTCTTTAGGAAAATTAAGATAATCACAGTAAGGAATCATAACATCTGTGAATAGAAAAAAACTATTAGTGATTTTATCAAAGTCTATTTGATTTAATAAAATTTTTTTATTGTTCGGGCGAGATACATTTCCTGAAATATTCATTCTTCGTATTTTTAAAAGATCTTGTTTTAGTTGTTCAAGAGGGACAAGAAGAATTTGCTTTATTTTTTTCTGTTTATTTTTTTTATCGAACCATCTCCAAACTCTTTCACCAAAAAGAGCTACAAATATGGTAAAAATAAGCAATATTTCTTGTATTGTTAACGGTTTCCAATGAAAAATGCGCATTTGAAATCCTTGCTTTATAGTTTTTTTATCCTAACAACCATATCAGCTGTGCCGTTTTCGCGGTAACTGCATTTGTTTATTTATAAGAGGTGGATTTTGGAATCGAAGAATAGGCAACCTATGTTCTCCATATATTTGTGTTCTTGATTGTAATGTCAAACTCCTTTTCTTTTATCAACTTTTCAAGTTTATTGATATTTGGTATAGAGACAGGATTAAGATAGATGTTGTCAATGAGCGCATTTATATCAACTTGAATCTTTATGCCCTCCCCCTCCGGTTTGAGGTTCATGTTTTTCTGGTCTATTTTCCAGAACAATAACCGGTATTCCCGCTCATCGAGATATGGGATATCCTTGAAGCTGATTTGTGTAAATATGTTTCCTGTATTAAAGCTATTTCTATCGTAATCTGTATATTCAACAACACACCCTGCAATCTTAGCTTTTGAGGAGGTAAAAGCTGGAAATAAACGCTCGTAATTTGTCTGTATGGCACATTCACTTTTTCCGTATACCTTCCACATTAGATAGGATTCATGGTCGTTCATGTGCCAGCAATTGATGTAAAAGTCATTTCTGGAATTTTCGTACTGACTAAGCGCACCATTAGCTGCCTCAATATCCCCACCATATTTCTTTAGTTGTGATTTAAAGAATATTTCTCTTGTTCGTTTTGTTAGAAGACCTTCCCATCTATCAGACATCACAGAAATATGGGAAAAATAGATTGCCTCTTCTTCTATCGCCTGTATAAGCCTATCATAGGTGAGATACCTCCAAAGCTTTTGTAGTGAGTTATTCGGTTTTTTATGTGCAGGATGAGTATAGAACATCTTCTTTAGTTTCTTAAAATCCACATTGTCCGTATAACAAAACAAGGCTTCAACTAAAACACTTTTATAAAATCAATCCCTAATTCAATTCTTATAAAGAAATACCCTTGTCCGTCTTTCCGGCATCCCTTGCCGTCCATCTGGTTTTTTACGTCTTTCCGGTTTTCCCATCCTTACCCATAGCTTGTCGCCACAGAGGGTATTAATATTATGGGTTACTAATGTTTTGTGTGTTTCATCATCACTTCTAAAGATTTCAACCAACTTATTGACCACATGTTGTTCATCTTCATTACAATGAACGAGGCAGGCGTTTGGATTCGGTTTATCTAAGGGGTGCTCTATACCTGTTAGTAGCCAGTTTATTGACTTTCCAAGACTATTGGAAATCAGAGATTAGTGTTCTACCGGAACAAGGATTAAACTATTCTAATATATTATACCCAAATGATTTAACCTTATATTATTCAAAATAGCAAGTTCAAAAATGGCAATTTTGGTTCTAGAATAAGCTATTAAAGGAACGATACGTTAGGAAAATGAGCAGTCTGTTTCCTTGTAAAATAACATTTTTAGAAAGAGGAAAAATAATATATAAATATATAAAAGAGGGAGGTAACTCGTCAAATAAACCTCCAAGCAATATTTTAACATCAACAATCATTATAAGTATTGACTCTTGATCGCTATGAAGTATATAGCGAGGATCGTAGGGCAATTGAAATGAAGAGAATCCTTATTATCATCATACCACTATTAACCGGTTGCTATTCATTAGAGCGGGTATCACAGATGGATGATTACCGTCTATACCAGGAGTACCTAGATTTGCAGTATGAGCTGTCCGAGAAGGAGCGGGAATATGACAATCTTATCTCTTCATATCTTTTTCTCGACCCCTTTTATAAACCACCCATTAGAGGATACAAGGTGACTGGTGAAAGGGCTAACATCAGGAGTGCAGGCTTTACCAAATATGAATTAACAGCGGTGTATGACCACTCAGATGCGCTAGGATTGGATAACATTAGAGTTGGAGCTGAAAGAGGAAAAACAGAAGAGGACATTCAGAGACTAAAGGCCAGGATTCGTGAATTGGAAACTGAACTCTCAAGACGAAGCCTTACTCAATAAAGGTTAATTTCAATTTGACACTGTTTCCGGTTTCCATTCTCCACGTCCATATGCTATTATGTCGCTCATGTGTGTCGATTATAGGAGGCAAGTGAGTTTGACGCACACTACCGCAATCGGGTATTAAGGAGACATGAATAAAGTGAGTTATTACAACCCTATTTATTTGTCTATTGGTAACCAATCATGGAGTTGCAGATTATTCATTGCCTCAGATAAAAGAGCGACTCGTTCTCCATTTTTGGTTCTGATTCGGTTGGGTTAGGAAAAGGGTCACATGAAAAAGAGGTATACGATAACCAGTGAAAGTGTAACAGAGGGGCACCCGGACAAGATTTGCGACATTATCAGTGATGCAATACTTGATAATTTGATTAGACAGGACCCTCATTGCAGGGTTGCAATTGAGTGTTTGACCACTACCGGTACGGTTCATGTAGCTGGTGAGGTAACTACAACAGGATGGGTAAACATTCAGAAGGTCGTGAGGGAATCATTAAGGGAAATTGGTTACACCAATCATATTTTTGGCTTTGACTGTGAGAATGCAGGTGTTTGGGTAAGTGTCCATAGCCAAAGCCTAGATATATCTCAGGGGGTAACCGAAGGGAGTGGTGAGGATAAGGGGCAAGGTGCTGGTGACCAGGGAGTGATGTATGGTTATGCGGTAGATGAAACCAAAGAGCTCATGCCCCTCCCCATAATGTTGGCTCATAGACTTACGATGAAACTTGCAGAGGTGAGAAAACGGGGTGTAATTAAGGAGATAGGACCGGATGGGAAATCACAGGTTACGGTACTGTATGAGGATGATAAACCGGTAAAAGTGACGGATGTGGTCATTGCGCAGCAACATACTGATGCTCTATCCACTGGGGATTTGCGCACTCAAATAGTTGAGCGTGTAATCAATCCGGTATGTGGGCGATACCTAGACAGAAAAACCGAATTACACATAAATGCAACCGGCAGGTTTGTTATAGGGGGGCCGGAGGGAGATACGGGTCTTACGGGGAGAAAGATTATTGTGGATACGTATGGTGGGGTGGGGAGGCATGGAGGTGGATGCTTTTCAGGGAAAGATCCTTCTAAGGTTGACAGGAGCGGGGCGTACATGGCACGGTATGTGGCAAAAAATATTGTTGCAGCAGGATTGGCAAGGCGCTGTGAGGTGCAGTTGAGCTATGCTATTGGTATTGCAAAACCAACAAACGTCAACGTGTGTTGTTTTGGTACTGAAAAGAGACCCGAAGAGATAATCCAAAATGCGATACTAAAGATATTTGACTTAAGGCCAAAAGCGATCATCGATCTGTTAAATCTCCGGAGGCCTATTTACAGAAAAACAGCGAGTTACGGTCACTTCGGCAGAGAGGACCCCGACTTCACATGGGAGAGAACTGATAAGGTTGAAGAGTTACTGAAGGCAGCAGGTTACGATAGCTAACACAACAGCAATACTTCACTGATATACTAAAACCGATTTGGTTTTCGGTTTTACTGGCAACCAAATCTTGGTTGCAGTTATCCCCGGACAAAAACCGCCGAGGACTTTACTCGCTCAATTTTATATGGGATTTCATCCGAAAACCATTATCAGATGATTATACATGAAACAACGATACCTGCTCTTATTTTTCTCTCTTATATTACTCTTTTTTGTGGGTTATTGGATCAAATGTCAGGTTTGTTTAAATTTCAGTCAAGAGGTTAGTCTCAGTAGTTATGCACCTTTCAAATACCTGCAACGGGACAATGTTATCCATCTCCCTCCACCCGGTACCCTCCTGAACGACTCATTTGAAACAAGACGCTTAATCAGTAACTGGTCACATTTGTGGATGAGAGAGGTGGGGAAAGTTTCTCTGAACTATTCATCTCTAGGAAGAGACAATTCGAGATGTCTGTTGATTGCAAGTAAAAGCTCTCAGAGCTGGTCATGCTCTCATAATAAATTTGTAGAGGTTGAGGAAGGTGACATCTTTAGTCTTGAGGGATATATAAAGTTACAAAGAGACAAGATGTCTGGTTATGTGGGTGTTGCAGCCTTTAATAGACAGAAACAGGCCATAAAATGGAACTACATTTCCGAAAAAGTAAATGAATCTAATAAGTGGATTAAGGTAATAAAGAGTTTTATTATCCCCAGCGGAATTAACTATATCAAATTTAGGTTAACGGGTGTTGGGATCGGAGAATTTTATTTTGATGATATACGATTTAAAAAAGAGGAGCGGATTGTTGATCAATAAAACCACACTCTTTTACATGGGATGTATCGGTTTTGATTTACGGGTAGTGTGGTGGATTACTCATGTGACAGTTTACAAAGGTGAAAGAGGTGTGATAGGGTAACCGAGAAAAAGCCACGTGTCTCAAGGTGTTTCTCGTACAAAATTGTGATGAATGATGGCAGCTTGTCTCCCCGATAGCTTATGCAATCGGTTATAAAACTGATAAAATAGATGTCATAGTGTGTCATATTGACTCGTTTTCAGTTATATGGGTATAATAGGATCCGCAGAAGATAGTTGATATTACACGAGTCACCCCTCATAAGGTGCTTATCGTAAAGTTATCGATAACCCTCAAGCATGGTGAATGGCGGAACTGTGGGATTTATTTCGTAATTTAGTTTGGTTTATACACTTACATCTCGTGTGAGAAGATGAAAATGATAATTTCGACTGAACTTGAAAGGAGAAAACTCCTCCGAAGTCTTCGTGCAGCTACATAAATACGAGTAAAATAGCGCTCTAAGCAGGAGCGGTAAAAAAGAGTGAGCTAAAAAGGATAAGAACGGACAATGAGACCATGACAAACGAACCGATCTGGATAAACAAGAAAATACGCATACTCCTGCTTACTGTAATAAGTATTACTCTTGGTTTCACACTCTATCGAACTATATTATCTGATCTCATCTCCTCTGTTCTGCACAGGGAGGGGAGTTCTCATGGAGTTTTTGTCCCCTTTATATCAGCCTTTTTTCTTTGGCAGAATTGGGGAAAGATCAAGAGTTTAGAGGCGAAGTTTGCACTGGTACCTGGTATAATAACCGCTTGTACTGGTGTGGGAATACTTTACTTAAGTAAGAGTTATATAGATGTAAGCGTAGCAGCACTATCTTTTTTTCTGACGGTAACGGGGGCGGTTTGGACTCTCTTTGGAACAGGAATTACCAAAGAGGTAAGCTTTCCAATACTTTTTCTTATCATGATGATACCGTTACCAAAGGCAGTGTATGACCAAATTGCAGAGTGGATGAGGGCCTCCTGTACGTATGGATCTTCCTATGTCCTGGAGTTTCTCGGTATTCCTTACTATCGAGATGGTTATGATATACATCTTGCTAATACGAAGCTCTATGTGGCGCATGGTTGTAGTGGAATTCGTTATCTCCTTTCATACTTTGTATTTGGGGTGGCATATGCCTACATGTTTAAGGAACATATCCGAGACCGGATCTTTGTACTTCTTTTGATTATTCCAATTTCAGTTATGGCAGGTGTGCTTAGGCTAACGACCATTTTTCTTTCTGCTTATTTTATTGGTGCTTTTATGGCGGATCATGGACCCCATATTCGCATAAGTTGGCTTGTATTTGCAGTCGTCTTAGCAGTGTGTATCTTTATTGACCGAAAATGGTTTTGTACACAACATGATAAATGAAGAGCTGTGATCGGAGAAGCGTAAAAGAGTACTTTTGTCGGGAGACTTTTTGTATAAAGTTGTTAGTGGGGAAGGAAAGATTGTTTTATCTATTTTATGATATACCCATTGCAAAATGATTTTTAGAATTTGTAATTTGGTTTTGCTCTCTTATGTTATATCATTATGTATTGCAATTAAGAAATAATATCGCCAAATTTTTTAATGAAACAGTAATGTGAGATTGTCATGAAGAGAGAGGTCTTTTTTTATTGTTTATGGTGTGTTTCGTTGCTTACTTTTTTCATAATGAACGTTCTGTATGCTTCAGGAGCTGTTTCTGCCCAAAGTATCAATGAAAATGATTCCAGTTTGGAGAGTGTGTTGACAGCAAATGCGAAAACTTGTGAGCGACAGACCGTGACAACTTTCCTACCTGCTATTGGGCAGAAAAGTAAGACAAAATCCTTTATCCAGGGAGCTACTGAACCTGTTCAAAACGGTACGGGTTATTCATTGCAATCGTCTCCGGATACTATACCCCATACTGATTCTGATGTACACCCAACAGCAGAAGCGGGGAGTGATGAAGATCTAAGAGAGCTTCAGGATAGCAATAAAACAGTTGTACATGAAAACCGTGCACCTCTGCTTGATTCGATAGCTGATGTAGTTGTAAATGAGGGTGTTACCATAACTCTTCACCCGACTGCTACTGATCCGGACGGAGATGAGTTAACGTATGCATATACCGGTTGGAGCAGCTTTGCTAATCATTCAATTCCATTTGATAATAGTGTCATGCGATCTGTAGACTCGGATTTCAATGGTGATAGGCTGTCGTTCTCATACAATGGATTCTTGACTGCCGTTTGCTATACGACAACACATGACGATGTTGGTACACATACGATAACCGTTACCGTTAGTGACGGCTCACTCACTGATTCACAAGATATAATGGTTACCGTAATAGATACAACCAGAGGAGTGGTTGAAACATCCGATAGTATCGAAGCCAAAAACTCTAACCAAATAGTCAGTTATGGATCGAGACCAAATTTGAAGGACTTTAATGCCTCAGGAAGACATACCAACCGACCACCAATGTTGGATACGATAGCAGATATTACCGTAAATGAGGGTGATACTATCACCCTTCATCCTACGGCCACTGATCTTGATGGCGACTCTCTTATATTTACCTACTCGGGTTGGATGCGTTCGTCTGTGTATAAGACAACTCTTGATGATTCGGGTGTCCATCTCACTACGGTAACGGTGAGTGACGGTACTTTAACCGATTCTCAAGATGTCACGATTACGGTTGGTAATGTTAATCGTTTATCTGTTTCCGAAATGATAATGGATGATTCAGAAGGTGCTGTTGTAGGTGGTGGATTTCTGCCGAATACAAATGCAGTAGGTTCAGGAAGAGTCAGCCTTCAGGATGATTCCACTACAGATGCAAACTCAGAATCAGATGATACGGATGCACAATCTGACCCCGCTCCTGTCATCGATACAGCAACGGTTGATCCTACAGACGGAACAACAGATGAGGGTTCTCCCGGAGAGGGAACAACAGAAGTTGGACCGCATGTACTAAGTACGCTTGTATGGGATCCAAATAGTGAGGATTCCCTTGCAGGTTATAAAGTGTACGTTGGCAACGAGAGCGGTGTGTATGATTCTTTTGTTGATGTTGGTGCAGAGATTGGCTTCTCGCTTGCCGGTCTCGAGAGCGGGCTGACCTATTTTTTAGCAGTAACGGCATACGATTCTTTGGGGAATGAGAGTGCTTTCTCTAATGAAGTGGTGTATACGGCCCCAATCAACTAACACGAACAAGTCGGAATTGTAAAATTGAGGGATTGAGGAATTAAGGGATTAGGAAATTCCTCAATCCCCTAATTCCTTAATTTTGAGCCGGAAACATACAGGTCAAATATGGAGATATCAGTATTAAATTATCGTATTTTCCAAAAAAGAAGGAGGTTTGTTTTTATGAATGTTCCCAATAAGGCAAAAGGGAGTGAAGGAAAAAGTTTAACGTTCTGGCTCATCTATGTTGTCATACCGGTTTTGGTAATAGGTTTATTGGCTGCTGGATTTTATGTGTATAAGGGAAAGAGGTTCTTAAAAAAAAGGGGCATTGAAAAGGGACTTATTTTTGCGAATGTGCACAAGAATAAAGAAGCGATAGATATATTTAAGAAAGAGCTGGAGAAGAATCCTGAAGATCCAAATATTCACTACTATATTGGTGTGTCGTATTTTAACCTTAAAGAGTATGATAAAGCGGCAGAGAAATTTCAAACAGCGTTGAAGATCAAACCCGATTTTCCTGACGCACACCTTCAACTAGCAGTCATCAGTTTAACAAAGGCCCTGGAATTGAGGAATTTCGGCAAGTCTGAATCTCTCGTATTAGAGAAGCTATTAGAGGCAGAAGAGATATGCAGAGAAGTGATTGAGAAATATCCTGATAACAAGCACGCCTATGTTCGAATGGGGGCCATTCACAGTGAACAGGGAATGGTTGAAGAGGCAATTGCAGACTTTGAACAAGCCCTTAAACTTGACAGCGCCTTAATCGATGCCCACATCTCACTTGCCAACCTCTATGCTAGGTCTAGTGAGCTAGAGTTGGCAGAAAAACACTGTAATAAGGTACTATCAGAAATTGACCCGGACAATTATCAAACTCGACTTCTTTTATCAGCAATTTATGAACAGAAGGGAGAACATGAAAAGGGTGTTGAGTGTCTGCGGCACATATTAAAGAAACAACCTGAAGATTTAAACGCACATATTCAGCTTGGTCTTTTTTACTTAAAGATGTCGAAATATGATGAGGCCTATCAGGTTGTAGAGCAGGTGCGTGCACTAAAACCTGTCATTTTACCTCCGGCGATAAATTTTATTGAGGCTACCGTACTTTATCAGAGGAAAGACTATGCAAATGCGATAACTCTCCTAAAGGAGGTAACAAAAAAGATACCCAAATTTATCCAGTCACATTACGTTCTTGCCCTTGCCTTGACCGAGAGTGGGAGAAGAGAAGATGCTGAGAATGAATTTAGGACTGCCATTAATCTTGACCCGAAATTTATACCTGCCCAATTGGGTCTCGTCCGACTGCTGGCAATGGAGGGCAAATATGACGAAACGGTAAAATTGTGTAATGAAATCCTGAAAAAGGTACCGGGAAATGTGGATGTTTTGCAGATGCTTGGAACCGCATATATTCAATTAAAAGACTTTAAGAGTGCGGAGGCAGTATTCCAAAAGATCATTGAGCACAATCCCACCATTGGCACCGTACACATGGCTCGTCTCAGTTTTGAATCTGGTCAATTAGGCAAATGTGTACGCCAATGCGAAGAGATTATTAAGGTTAATCCGGATGATGTAGCTGCCTATGATGTTCTTGGCCTTGCATATGCAAAACAGGGGAAGCTTGACAACGCCATTGAGCAGTTCGCAAAGGCTATTGAAAAAAATCCTGGTGCGACAGATATCCATCTGAAGCTTGCCAAAGTGTATCTCTTAAAAGGGACGTACAACGATGCAATTAAGGTGCTTGATAATCTTATCTCATTAAACCCTGAAAGCTTGCAGGCTTACTCTCTGCTTGCGAGTATCTATGAAAAGGTGGGAAAGGTCGATAAGGCAATTCATACCCTTACGAAATTGTTGGAGAAAAATCCCACATATCTTCCGGGTTATCAATTGGCAAGCCTATACCTTATTCAGGGGAGGCCCGATGAGGCTATAGATCTCTGTAATAAGGCGTTGCCTCTTGCCCCTAAAGAGACAGCGTTGTACGTTAATCTGGCAATTGCCCATCAAGAGAAGGGAGAGTATCAAGAATCGATCTCCTTATGTCAAAAAGCAGACAAATTAAATCCGGGTATGCCTTTCACAAATATTCTTTTGACAAATATCCGGATAGCAAATGGAGATATCTCTAAGGCATCAGATTTTTTTGTGCAAGGGGGTGAACAGTTTAAGCGAAAAGAGTATGACAAGGCCATCTCTTCGTTACGGGAAGTAACAAAGAGACTACCCGAGTCATCCCAGGCCCACTATGCACTTGCCAATATTCTTACGGAGAGTTTTCACATGGGAGAGGCGAGGGAGGAATTTGAGGCTACGATAGATCTCGCACCGAAATTTGTACCGGCCAAATTAGGTTTGGCCAGATTACTCTTAAAAGAGGGATCCTTGAATGAGTCGATCAGGTTGAGTAAAGAGATCCTCACTATCGATTCAAACAGTGTTGATGCAATGAACATCATGGGAACAGCGTACATGAAATTAGAGGACTTTAAGAATGCAGAAGTGTTTTTCGACAAGATCCTTGAACTAGAGCCCTCTTTTGGTACTACTCACAAGGCCCATCTCAACCTTGTAACAGGTGCATTAAACAGGTGTATCAAGCAGTGCGAACAGATTCTAGAGGCGGATCAGGATAAACCAGAGGC
This sequence comes from Candidatus Scalinduaceae bacterium, assembly GCA_965222815.1. Classification (GTDB taxonomy): domain Bacteria; phylum Planctomycetota; class Brocadiia; order Brocadiales; family Scalinduaceae; genus SCAELEC01. Next base: position 225,702 of record CBDCUS010000013.1, on the reverse strand, counting down.
CTATGAAATTCTCGGCCTTGCCTATCTTAAACGGGGAGATCTTGAAAAAGCTATTGAGCTGCTGATAAAATGCGTTGAGAGAAGTCCGCATGCTATCGATACACTTCTTAATGTGGCCAAGTTATACGTTGTAACCGGTGGGGATGATGCAGCGGTGAAGAGTCTTGAAGAGCTGATTACTCAAAATCCACATCATTTGCAGGCTAACTCGATCTTGGCAAACCTGTATGCAAAGGGAGGTAGAATTGATGAGGCTGCAGATCTGTTTGAGAGAGTGCTAGCGATAGATCCGGCGTATCTTCCCGGCTACCAATTGGCCCTCTTACGTTTATGGCAGGGCAGGGCAGAAGAGTCGATAGAGTTATGGAACAGGGCGTTGAAACTGGACCCTGAAGATACGTCTCTCCACGCCAATCTGGCAGTTGCCTATCAACAAAATGGTGACTATACTGCATCAATGTCATCGGGTAAAAGGGCAGCTGATTTAGACTCAAAGATGCCACTCTTTGATATTTTCATGGCAAATCTGTTTGTGGCAAGTGGAGATATGGTGAAGGCACACAAACAGGTAGAATCCTCATCTCTCCTGGGAGAGGAAGTGAAGAGAGAGTATATGGGGCTCATAGAATACTTTCAGAACAACAAAGAGGATACCAAACAGGTCATCCTGGCCATCAATAGGTCTATTGCTGCAAGGTATAGGGGATACTTCTCGTTGGAAAAGGGTGAGTCTCAAAAGGTAGCAGCGATGCTGCCAGAGAATTTAGTGCCGAAGAAGATCTTTATGCCCAATAAGGACGAGGAAATTTCTACCTATCAACGGATGGTAGACCGTGATAGTCAACTCGTTTCTGAACGACTGGCGCTTGTACACCTGCATCGTGAGAAGGGTTCCACGGAGGAGGTGACAAAAGCGCTCGAAGGGGTTGTGGACTTCTATCCGGAGAATAGAACAACCTATGATTTGATGAAAGAATTCACCGAAACGAGCGATGCCACTACTAGGACTGTTTCCTCAAAGGTACCACAGTTCGATCAGATCTCCCCGGAAAAATATCGAGAAGTTGCCAGAGACAGGTTTGCACAGGAAAAGGTGGATTCAATTCCAATTTTCAATACCGAAGAGAAAGAGGAGTATCTGCGATTAATTAAATCGTGTCAAGAGAGTGAAAAAAGGGGTGGGCAAGTGACATTAGCTATAAATAAGTCTATTGTCGCGATACAAAATGGTTTTTTTGAACTTGCTGTCCGGGAGGCTGAAAAGGCGACAAAAATATTTCCGGAGAATCTTATTCCGAAGATATTTCTTGCCAGTAGTTATCTATCCGCAGGCAAAAAAGAGGAAGCGATTAAGACATATGGTGAGATTGTGGAGCATAATCCAAAATTTGTATCAAAAGATCTGGCTCAAGCCTATCTTTTAGCAGAAAAGGAGGATGATGCTATCGCTACGTATAAAAATCTGGTTGATATGGATAGTGAATCGGTCTCCGCACGACTCACCCTCGCCGGACTACTCCTCAAAAAGGGTTCTCTCGATGAAGCCGAGAAGGTGGTTGGAGAGGCTATAGAGCTTGCACCAGAAAATCTGACGGCCCGTAACTTGTTGGGTGAACTTAAGCTTGCAAATACCCGGTACGACAGTGCTGAAACGGAATTTTCGAAGATGTTACAATTAAATAGTAATCTCTTTGAAGGGCACTACAACATGGCGAGGGTTAAATATGCCCAGGATGATATTGATGAATGCATACGTCACTGTAAGAGTGGTATACAAATTAATCCCACAGATGTTCGCCTCTTGAACGTTTTGGGTGCCGCTTATATGAAAAAGGGTATGCTTCACTATGCGTTGGCGGTTTTCCAAAAGGTAAGTGATATTCAAACTGATTTTGTACCCGCCTTGTTAAATAGTGCGAACATAAAGTTGCAGCTTGGTGAGTATGATACCGCTGTAGAGTATTACAAAGATGCCTTGAAGATCGATCCGGATAGCAAAGAGGCTCGTACAGGCCTTGGAAATGCCTATGCCTTAATGGGAAATCATGAGGACTCCATTGTTGAATTTGAGACACTTAAAGAGGCTGATCCGGATAGTGTGGCTATCTATTTCTCGCTGATAAGAAGTTATCTTGCCCTGGAGGAAGATGACAAGGCATTAGAGGCGACAAAAAAGATCTTAGAGTTAGATTCCAAAAACCAAATTGCCCGTACTCTTTTGGCCAAGATCTATGTAAAAAAGGGTGAAATAGAGAAGGCTATTGAGCAGTTGAAGGGTGTTTTGGCTGATGATCCCAAATCTGCAGAAGCAAACGGACTGGGTATTCTCTTTATGGATAAAGGGCAATATGATGAATCTGTTTCTACCTATCTTCAAGGAGTAGAGAATTTTCCGAACAACGTTCTTCTCTGGTGTAATCTGTCAGTTGCATACCTTATGCAGAAAGACTTTGAGGGTGCAATGGGTGCCTCTACTCAGGCGTTGAAGCTCCAACCAAACGGCTTTATTTCGAATTTGTGCATGGTAAACACCCTGATATCTCAAGGCAAATTAAAGGAGGCGGAACTTCACATTAAAGCTGAGACATTAAAGGTTGGTAACGACCAGCTTGGTCCCATTTTGGGATTGACTCAATTTTGCAGCAAGAATAGTGAAGTGGTAGCTAAGATCGGGCTCCATTTGGGCCGCTCCCTAGCGTATGCAAACAATAAGTGGCTTAAGCGTCTCTTGTCGGAACAGGATGAAATAGCGAAGTTGGCACTTCCAGATGCAAGCGTCTATTTTACCCTTGCTAACCTCTTGATCCTGGCAGGAGGTGATGAAGAGGCCATAGCAATCTGTAAAAAAGCAATTGATCAGGAGCCGGAATCCCCCTATGCATATAGCCAACTTGCCGGTATTTATCAACGTAAGGCAAGAAGTGATGAGGCCATAGAACTCTATAAGAAGGTCACAAGCCTCGATCCGGAGAATACGCTCGCCCACATGGGATTGGGGATGCTCTTACAGTTAAAAGGTTCAATGAGTGAATCAATCAAGGCGTATGAGAGGGTAATAGAGTTGAATCCTTCATCCCCATCTGCCTACAACAACCTCGCCTGGCTGTACGCAACCGAGGTGCCTGACAAAAAGGAGTATGCCTTAGAGCTGGCAGGAAAGGCCAAAAAGCTGGCCCCCAAAAATGCAGCCATAATTGACACCTATGGTTGGATATACTACTTGAGCGGGAACTATGACAAGGCGTTGTCTGAACTGAAGGTTGCAGCCAGTGGTGTGACGAAAGATCCTACCATACACTATCATCTGGGTATGGCCTATTACAAAAAGAATCTTCACGTGCTGGCCTTGGGAGAGCTGGAACAAGCGCTGAGGTTGAGCACCAACTTCCCGGAAGTAAAAGAGGCGAGCGACGTTATAGAAAAAATCAGGTATTACCAGGAGAGTACTGTCTTGGGCTTTTAAGTTGATGGCGCGATTATGGATGCTCGATTTTCGATACTCGATGTTTGTGAAAGGTTGGTAAATAGAGAGAAGACGATGTGGCGTAGGGCTGCTAGGCTCAAAGGTGGAAGTTCAATGCTGAAAGAGATATTGAGGTGTTAGATTAAAAACAATTTGGGTATTGAGGAATTGAGGGATTAAAGTACATAGTATAAGGATGCTGGCACAATTATGGATGTTAGATCCTCGATTTTCGATTCTCGATGATTGTGAAAGGATTTGGATAGAGAATAATGCTAAACGTTCGCATTTCGCTATGTACCGCTGATCCAAGTCAGAACTTATGAATAACGGTGCAGACCTGAAAAGCGGATAGCAGGTGGGTTCTTTGAACCCAGAACCTTTGAACGGTGGGCCCGTAAACGGTTACAAAGAATGCTTAATGACAAGCGAGTATTATTTTGAATAAAAGAGATGAAATAACCAGCAAATAAAAATCATTTTTTAGCGAAAATGCTGAAATGTATAAAATATCGTTAGCCTTTCTCTATGGTTCTTGGGCATGTGGATTGCCAAGGTGGGATTCTGATATTGATATAGCCATTGTTTTTGAGGAAGAGTTTACGGATGATGAGATTTTTCATTGATTTTACTCTTTAATTGAGGTATTGTGCCGTTTTCGTAAGTAGTGAGATTTTGGCACGGAGCAAACTTGAACTCAAGCCAACAGGATTTACCCCTACGAATTGTGAGGGAACTCTTGTTGGCTTTTTTTATTTCTTACTAAAGCTTACATATGGTGATGTTAAAAAATTAACGCTGTTGTGTTAGTTTTTCTACACTTCAATTGTACCTTTAGCTCTCCGGTAACACGCTATTGCTCACAAGCTTCGAAACGAGGTGTAAGATATGTAACACTTCCTACTTGATTGTGAAATATCTGATCTTCTAAGTGTCTTTTGTTAGAGAACTTAAAGTAAGTTTTTTCGTATGCGGATGCTGGTATATAGTTTGCTATTTAGAAGGTATTCAAAAAAAGGTATGAATGGGTGCAGGGTTTTAAAGTTGTTATTAATAAAAATTCCCGAAGGAATAGCTGGTTTATTGTATTTTGCAATACTTTTTCTAAGGTTTGACTGATCAGATCAAGCCGAATTACAGGCATAGTCTAAACAGCACTAAACGATTCTGAGAAGTGATTTGTGCAAGTGTGATTTAATGCGTCTGGAACTGGTAAGAATTGGAACTGATTTTTTATGAGGTATGGTGCGTATACGTTGTTTTTTGAATAAAAATTATTAAGATTATAGATCTGGTTAAAGATGCTCTGGTTTCACCATGAAATAGGATGAGGATCGTAACCATTAATCAATTCTGCACCTCTTAGCATTGGTGCTATTGCTTGTGAGAACCAACATAATTGGCATTTTAGATTAAGTACGGTATCTAATGAGAGAGAAGAAAAGAGATGACCTTTCGCGTCGCTGTCAGCTGTTGCAATAATCTTTTTGGTGAAGGAATCAGGGAATTACTCAAAAACGGAGAGCTGGATATTGAAGTTGCGAAGAATTATACAGATCCGAAAGAGATTGCTGCAGGAGAACCAGACCTGATAATTGCTGACTTTACGAGCCTCTCACGTATATTTGCTGATTGGGCCTTTGAGAATAAGATAAGGATCCTCTTGCTGGAATCGGAATGCCTTCCGTTAGTGGGTAATGAGCAGCTGTTTCAATTTATCTCAAAAGGACTTGTCGGTATGTTATCACCTCATCATAATGCTACCCAATTTAGGAAGGCGATAAAAGCCGTTGTGTCAGGGGAGCTCTGGTTTGATCGGAAAAGGCTGAATGATAATACGCTTATGGGGAATAGTGATTCGATGTTTAGGAGTTCACTACTAACCAAAAGAGAGGCCGAGTTGGCAGAATTGGTGTGCAATGGGCACTCAAACAAGGAGATCATGGAAAAACTCCTCATTAGTGAACAGACGGTGAAATCGCACTTAAACAGCGTATACAAAAAGTTGGGGATTAAGGACAGACTGCAGCTTTGCATTTTAGCTAAGAATACAAATTCATTAAAGTTACAAAATATGCTTTTGAAGCAAAACGAGAAAGGGGGTTTTGGTTCATCAGGTTAAAGGTGAAAGCTTAAAGCTCAAAGATATAAAGACCTAGGATTAAAAAAAATTTAGGTATTGAGGAATTTTAACGAACTAAATCATTTTAAGTGAAATTTGAGAAATCAAAGTACATTGCATAATGCTGATGGTGAATAGTTCATAGTTGATAGCTCATGGCTCATGGTACTTGATAAATGATGGATGCTTGATGCTCGATTCTAGTGAAAGGATTTGGATATTGAAATAAGATGGTGGGTTGTGGGGCTCATGGTACAGGAAGGACGGATTCTTGATCCTCGATGCTCGTAAAAAGAGATATTCGGCTTGTGATGAGGTTAGAGGTGTATGTTGTATAGTTGATGGTTGATAGCTCATGGCGTAGGGCAAAGGAGATAAAAATGTATCGAATAAAATTCCTAATACCGCAACCCAGAACGGTGAACCTTGAACCTCTGAACGCTTAAAACGAGAAAAAATGGGTATTGTGTTTCTCAAACTAAAGTTTGGGATGGGTGCTCAAACTTTTGGCCAATTGACACGATTAACGTGATTTTGTATAACGCTGCGTTGATTGAGAAACGGGGTTGATGGTGCAGGGCTTTTGGCTTCCGGTTAATTATACTACCCAGTTGAATAACTAGTTCAACAAGTTAAGTCAAATTTATCGGGGCAAGCATGTCTGATAGCTCATAGCTTAGGCCTGGTAGGGTGGGGGAATTCAGGAATTCCTAAATCCCTTAATACTTAATTTCTCAATATTATAATTCTGACTCGCTCGGATTAAGGGGTAAATGGAAGTATATTCGAAAGTATGGAAATTTTGCTAACAAATGAGAAAAGAGAGGGGGTGGGTATAGATAGATGAGCAATTGAAGCAGTTTGTTTCATTTTTGGTGGGAGGGATTTCACCCATTTGAATGTAACACTGGTTGCCCTTAATGATGAAGGATGTAATTTGGAGTTTGATTTGTAACATTGAACATTATTTTTTTGCTGGGTTCTTCACGATGTGTTACGTTTTGTTGCCTTGGATTATAACATGGATGTTTTAATCTGTGGGTTTATTTCATTTCTTTTGTAAGGGAGAAAGAAAATGTTTAAAGGTGTCTTAAAAGTATCTTTTTTGTTTGTTTTTGGTGCAGCATTGGTGTTTGGTGCTAGTTTGAAGAATGCTGATGCTGTTCCAACGTTGATAATGACTGACGGTAGCACTACTGTAACTGTTACTGATGGACAAGTAGGATTTGATTTAAATCCGGTGGTTGGTCGTATTACGTATATTGGAGGCTTTGGTGCTTATTCCATACAGACGAATACTGGAACAACTAAACCGGTAATAGGAAGTCCTACTTCGCCAAGATTAGATCTGTCATTTGACGTTGTTTCTAGCGGTGCGACTAGTTCTCTCTTTATCAGCTTTTACGATAAGGATTTCACATCGCCTGCTCCTGGTTCTTTGAATCTTGGGATGGGGGGTACGACAGATGGTACTGTTACGGGTAGAAGTTTTCATGGTGCGACAAACGCTATTCCCGCAACAACACTGGTCAGTACAATAGGACCATTGCCTGGCAATTCCTTCAGTGGTGATGTATCTGGTTCAATAGGCTCGGCGTCACCTTATTCACTTGGCGTTCAGGTTGAAATATTACATGGTGGTGGTGATGGCTTACAGACTACTGGAAATATAAATGCTTCTGTTCCAGAACCAACTACTATGCTTTTATTAGGAATTGGAATGGTAGGTTTGATTGGTGCAGGTACAACAAGAAGGTTGAAGAGAGCTAAAAAGGAGTAAGAGCTGTTGTTTTGTAGTAAATGACTGTTTTGCTGTAACAAAAACGCTTGAGCCTACAATTCATAGGCTTAAGCGTTTTTTTATTTCCACTATCCGAATTACTTACGCAGGATCTGTGTAACTGATAATAATTAGTTGTGATGAGTCATTTACGCTGTGTCGGTTTAGCTTATTCCTCAGAAAATTTACGGTTATCATTGGAATGTACAATAGTTTCCAGAAAGAAATCCGTTCTAACACATTTAAAAAAAGTAATCACACAAAGGTACAGAGACACAAAGAAAAAATATTGTCTTTTCCTTTTATTAGTTTTCTTCGTGCTCTCCGTGTCTTTGTGTGAGGTTATTATCTTTTCAAGTGCTGTAGGCGTAAGCGGTAGCTTTGAAAAAGACTGAGACGCTTAATAATTTCTGTATGAAAAACCCTGCTCACAAAGGTATTGTATCTGCAAACAGATAAGCGTATAGAAGGTATATCTTCTGCTTCCACTGGATGATTAATCCTTCGTTTGAATTTTCTTTTTCGATTACTGAATTGAATGTAACTTCCCTCTATTTAAGCAGATAGATTTGCAGGTTTTGATTGGTATGCGTATTGCGTTTTGTCTATATCTTTGATTAATAGTGAAATGTTTTTGATGGGAAACGAAGGTGATTTTAATGCGCGAATTTCTAACCACAAAAAGAGTACGGTGCTTTTCTTGCAATCTCGGTTATTACCCTCTCTTACCAGTTCTGGCAATTATTCTGGTTTTTTCCTGCTTAGATGTTGCATTCTCTCAGGCAACCTTAACCTGGGATCCACCGGGAAATGTGGAAAATATAGTCGGATATAGGGTATACTATGGGAATTCAAGGAGGAATTATGGTGCAAGTAAGGAGGCGTATAACCAGACAAGTATTCTTCTCGATTTTCTTTCCGTTGACAGCACCCATTATCTTGCGGTGGTAGCGTACGATTCCAAAGGCAACGAGAGCTCCTACTCTAATGAGGTGATCTATCAAAACTATGTCTCTGGCAATCCACCGCCGCTAGCGTTTGATAATTTGGTAACGACGACCGAGGGAACTCCGGTTGACATTGATGTTGTTGCCAATGATACCGATACCAATGGTACCGTTGTTCCTGCCACGGTTGCTGTAACAAATTTTCCCACCAATGGCACCGCTACTAACAATTGGGATGGCACGGTAACCTACACACCAGATTTAGGATTCATAGATACCGACAATTTCACATATACAGTACAGGATGATCTTGGTGCAACCTCTAATGAGGCAAGGGTTACGATATCAATTAATTCGGGAACACTTCCCTTCTTTGATGACTTCAATACGGACACCAGCGGAAGCTATACGGTTACATATATAGATAGAATTGAAGGTTATGGGTCATTTTTGGGTAATGGTTCATTTTTGTATGATTCTGATGGAAAGAGGGCTCAGGTGATTACAGGAAGTAATGTTGCACTTCAGTTTTCCCGTAATTTGCCAATATCTGAAATTGGTAGCTTTTGCATGGACTTTACGCCTACTACCAGCGGAGTTTTTGAACTGTATCTCAGGCAAGATGCAAACAACTATTATTTAGTAAAGAATACAGATGGTTTTGGTACTGGATATATAGCAAAGTATGTAGGGGGGGGGATAGTAGACATTATAGTTTTTTCAAATGGTTTTGAACCGAATAGTTCACACAAAATTACAATTAATTTTAGCCCCAGTCTGTTAACAGTGACTGCCTTTGATGAGGTTCATACGATAAGCACGGAAAGTAGCAGTATTATGGTTCATAGTTTTGAAGTTAATTCACTTTGGCTGGATGCGTACTATGATAATATCTCATACACTGGCAACAGCTCAAAAAACAGGACGCCAGATGTTATGATAGCGAATCCTGCTAGTAATCGGACAATTTATGTTGGTGAATCAATTGCCTTTTCGGGCACAGCTATAGATCCGGACAATAACACGCCCTTCACCTACCTTTGGGATTTTGGAAACCCTGAGATTGCCCCATCTACGGTGAAAGATCCCGGTATGATACAGTTTAAGAGGGAGGGTGTATATGTAGTAACACTTACGGTTACCGGCTCCATGGGCCTTGCTGATCTCACACCTGCTACACGTACGATAACGGTAGTCTCCACAAATACTTTCTCTGACGATTTTAATGCGGATACTACGGAAGATTATACGGTTACAGATGCGGATAGAATTGTAGGTTATGGGTCATTTTTGGGTTCTGGTTCATTTTTGTATGATTCTGTTGGGGGAAGGGCCCAGGTGGTTACGGGGAGTAATGTTGGCCTTCAGTTTTCACGTAGATTGCCAATGTCTGAAATTGGTAGCTTCAGCATGGACCTTACGCCAACTACGAACGGAATTTTTGAATTGTATCTCAGGCAAGATGAAAACAACTACTATTTAGTAAAGAATACAAGTGGTTTTGGGCCAGGGTATATAGCAAAATACGTGGGAGGGGCGATAGTTGATATTGTAGTTTTTTCAAACAGTCTTATTCCGACTACTTCTCATACCATAACAATTGATTTTAGTCCTAGTCAGCTAATAGTGACTGCCTTTGGCGAGGTGCATACACTGAATACTACGAATAGCGGTATTATGGTTAACGGTTTTGAAGTTAATTCAATGTGGTTGAATGCATACTATGACAATATTTCATATACCGCTGGTGAATAGGGACAATAATTAGTTAATGGCTGATGGCTCTCATTGCGCTGCCAGGATTAAAGGTGAAAGCTTAAAGCGCAATGATATATAAGGCGTTAGTATCTTAATAAAGATAATTTTGATCACTTTTGGCAAAAAAACTTGAAATTCAGGAATTAGGGAATTTAGGAATTAAGGGATTATGAAATTCCTAAATCCATAAATTCTTCAATCCCTCACCTCAATTTTAAATTCCGACTTTTCGGATTAGGCTTAAGGCATCTGGTTTATTGCTCATGGCGCTCTGGGCATATGTACTGCACCCCTTTCACAAGCATCAAGTATCGAGAATCCATCATTTATCAAGTATCATGAGCCATGAGCTATCCGCTATGAGCTATTTGCCATAAGTCATGATCCAACACCGCTAACCTCATCATAATTCTAACATCTCATTTTTACGAGTATCGAATATCGAGGATCTATAGTTGCACCCTGCACCTAATGTCTTACGCCTTAATAGATCTTTGAGCTTTGAACTTTCACCTTTGAGCCTGGTAGTGCCATGAGCCTACATCTCTAACCTTATCACAAGTCAAATATCTCCTTTCACGAGGATCAAGTATCGAGAATCAAGAATCGATCATCCATAATTATGCATCAACCTTATGCCATGCGTTTTTAATCCCCATAGTCTCAAATTTCACTTAACATGATTTGGTTCGACAAAATTCCTTAATCGCTCAATACCTAAATTGTTTTTAATCTGATGCCTTTAATATACTTTGAGCTTTGAGCTTTCATCTTTTATCTTTCAGCCTGACATCGCAATTATCCCTACCATTTTTCCATTAAAGATTCATAGATTTGAGACGATAAGCAGAGTAGGCAAAAAATTTATGCTTAGTCATTTTTAAATCATGAAAGAGTTAACCTGGATGTACTAACTCGATAAAAACCTGAAAAAGGCAAACTGCTCGAAAGGGTAGGGCGCAAAACTATTGGCCTACGTTCTATAAAGAATATGGTTGCAAAGTCGCCAGGCAAAAAGGCACATACCCATTGTGTATTTTGCATGGTAATACACGGGGATGCCAAAATGTTAAAGAAAGCATTATTATGTAAGTACATTTTATTACAAGTAAAAAAATTATATTGTTCCTGCTCTCCGCATTTCTCCCTCTTCATTATCTTTCTCTCTATAACGCTTCTTTCTATTCCAAATATCTGTTCAGCTGAAAGCACTATTGTCCCTATCACCTGGTTAGACACAGTGGGAGTGACCGTAAATGGTAACTCCATAACCAAGACTGCCACTGCGGCATGGGGTAATGGGGGAGCCGCTTCTTTAGAAAGTTTCACCGGAGACGGTGGTGTTGAATTTGTGGCAAGTGCAGCGGATGCTACTGCAGACGGTCGCCCTATGTGTGGTTTATCATCAACAAATCTTGATGCGAGTTACAACACGATTGAATATGCCATTTTTCTCCGTGACACTGAATCACTTATAGAATTAAAAGTATACGAAAATGGGATAGATAGAGGCATTTTTGGTACGTACCAGATTGGTGATGTTTTCAAGGTTGAACGTGTTGGTAGTACCATTGTTTATAAGAAAAATGAGGTAATTTTCTATACAAGTGAAACTCCAACAGATTCACCCCTATTAGTAGATGCTGGCATCTATAATAATGGTGGAGAGATAAGCGATGTGAAGTTGTTTGGGATAGATATAAACGGCGGTTCAAATGACACCACTCCGCCTGCAACTCCTACGAACCTTATCACCACGCCAATGTCTTCATCTCAAATCAATCTATCCTGGGATGCCTCAACTGACGATGTGGCAGTAACAGGCTACAGGATATACAGAGACGGGACTCAGATAGCTACTACTGCAAGTACAACCTTTCAAGACACGGGATTAAGCGCTTCAACAACATATACGTACACGATTTCTGCCTTTGATGCCTCAGCAAATGAGTCAGCACAATCAACTGCTGATTCGGACACTACACTCGATTCAAATGGTGTTCCTGTCACCTGGGTTGATATTGTGGGAGTGGCCGTAAACGGTAGCTCTATAACCAAGACTGCCACTGCCGCATGGGGCAATGGAGGAGCCGCCTCTTTAGAAAGTTTCACCGGAGACGGTGGTGTTGAATTTGTGGCAAGTGCAGCGGATGCTACTGCAGACGGTCGCCCTATGTGTGGTTTATCATCAACAAATCTTGATGCGAGTTACAACACGATTGAATATGCCATTTTTCTCCGTGACACTGAATCACTTATAGAATTAAAAGTATACGAAAATGGGATAGATAGAGGCATTTTTGGTACGTACCAGATTGGTGATGTTTTCAAGGTTGAACGTGTTGGTAGTACCATTGTTTATAAGAAAAATGAGGTAATTTTCTATACAAGTGAAACTCCAACAGATTCACCCCTTTTGGTAGATGCTGGCATCTATAATAATGGTGGAGAGATAAGCGATGTGAAGTTGTTTGGGATAGATATAAACGGCGGTTCAAATGACACTACTCCACCAGCAACTCCTACGAACCTTATCACCACGCCAATGTCTTCATCTCAAATCAATCTATCCTGGGATGCCTCAACTGACGATGTGGCAGTAACAGGCTACAAGATATACAGAGACGGGACTCAGATAGCTACTACTGCAAGTACAACCTTTCAAGACACGGGATTAAGCGCTTCAACAACATATACGTACACGATTTCTGCCTTTGATGCCTCAGCAAATGAGTCAGCACAATCAACTGCTGATTCGGACACTACACTCGATTCAAATGGTGTTCCTGTCACCTGGGTTGATATTGTGGGAGTGGCCGTAAACGGTAGCTCTATAACCAAGACTGCCACTGCCGCATGGGGCAATGGAGGAGCCGCCTCTTTAGAAAGTTTCACCGGAGACGGTGGTGTTGAATTTGTGGCAAGTGCAGCGGATGCTACTGCAGACGGTCGCCCTATGTGTGGTTTATCATCAACAAATCTTGATGCGAGTTACAACACGATTGAATATGCCATTTTTCTCCGTGACACTGAATCACTTATAGAATTAAAAGTATACGAAAATGGGATAGATAGAGGCATTTTTGGTACGTACCAGATTGGTGATGTTTTCAAGGTTGAACGTGTTGGTAGTACCATTGTTTATAAGAAAAATGAGGTAATTTTCTATACAAGTGAAACTCCAACAGATTCACCCCTTTTGGTAGATGCTGGCATCTATAATAATGGTGGAGAGATAAGCGATGTGAAGTTGTTTGGGATAGATATAAACGGCGGTTCAAATGACACTACTCCACCAGCAACTCCTACGAACCTTATCACCACGCCAATGTCTTCATCTCAAATCAATCTATCCTGGGATGCCTCAACTGACGATGTGGCAGTAACAGGCTACAAGATATACAGAGACGGGACTCAGATAGCTACTACTGCAAGTACAACCTTTCAAGACACGGGATTAAGCGCTTCAACAACATATACGTACACGATTTCTGCCTTTGATGCCTCAGCAAATGAGTCAGCACAATCAACTGCTGATTCGGACACTACACTCGATTCAAATGGTGTTCCTGTCACCTGGGTTGATATGGTGGGAGTGGCCGTAAACGGTAACTCCATAACCAAGACTGCCACTGCCGCATGGGGTAATGGGGGAGCCGCCTCTTTAGAAAGTTTTGCCGGAGACGGTGGTGTTGAATTTGTAGCTAGCGCAGCAGATGCTACTGCAGACGGCCGCCCTATGTGTGGTTTATCATCAGCAAATCTTGATGCGAGTTACAACACGATTGAATATGCCATTTTTCTCCGTGACACTGAATCACTGATAGAATTAAAAGTATACGAAAATGGGATAGATAGAGGCGCTTTTGGTAGTTACGAGGTCGGTGATGTCTTCAAGGTTGAACGTGTTGGTAGTACCATTGTTTATAAGAAAAATGAGGTAATTTTCTATACAAGTGAAACTCCAACAGATTCACCCCTTTTGGTAGATGCGAGCATCTATAATAATGGTGGAGAGATAAGCGATGTAGTGTTATTTGGGGTAGATGGACCAAATAATCATCCTCCAGTGCTTGCGCCGATTGAAGATATTTCCTTAAATGAGGGGGAGTCCATAACACTTAATCCTACAGCAATTGATCCAGATGGTGATCCTCTGACCTATAGCTATTCTGGCTGGATGACCTCAAGTGTGTACCAAACAACCTATGAAGATGATGGTGTCTACACGGTAACCGTAACGGTAAGTGATGGTGTATTAACCGATTCCCAGGATGTTTCTATAACGGTCAACAATGTTAATGTTGCTCCTCTGCTCGATCCGATAGCAGATATCACGGTAAATGAAACGGAGACCGTAACGCTCAATCCCACGGCCAGTGATCTCGATGGCGATCCTCTGACCTATAGCTATTCTGGCTGGATGACCACTGGCTCCTATACGACAACCTATCAAGATGCGGGCACCTACACCGTTACCGTGACAGCCAGTGATGGTTCTTTAACCGACTCTCAGGATGTTATTGTGACGGTTAACAATGTAAATCGACCACCAAAGTTTGAACAGACAGTGGGTACTCACATAGATACACAAGCAACACTCTATTGGGACCCAAATACGGAAGGCAATCTTGCTGGCTACAAAGTGTACTACGGTTTATCCAGTGGAAATTATGAAACTATTGTAGACGTTGGCAATCAAACAAACTATCCACTTCCCTATCTTCTATTGGGAAATACCTATTTCTTTGCGGTAACTGCTTACGATGTTGATGGTAATGAAAGCGGATTCTCTAACGAGACAACGTATTTGGCCCTGGAAGGAGATACGGCAGTAACGGTAAATGAAGGAGAGACGGTAACCCTTACCCCTGTAGCAATCGATCCCGATGGTGATTCTCTGACCTACACTTACTCAGGCTGGATGACCTCGAATCCTTATACGACGATGTACGTCGATGCCGGTTCTCACACCGTAACCGTTACGGTAAGTGATGGAGACTTGACAGATACCCAGGATTTTACGGTAAATGTAATCGACATCAATGTTCCACCTGTGCTCGATTCGATAGATACTATAGAGGTGAATGAAGGTGACAGGATAACCCTAAACCCGACAGCTCATGATCCGGATGGAGATGCATTAACTTATAGCTATTCCGGCTGGATGACTTCGAGTAGCTATACAACGACATATCAAGACGCCGGTGTCTATACGGTGACAGTTACGGCAAGTGATGGTATATTAACCGATACCCAGGATGTTACGATAACGGTGACGAATGTAAATAGAGCACCAATCCTTGCGAATATATCCTCCATGAGTGTTAATGAAGGAGAAACCGTTACCCTTTCTCCCGTAGCCACTGATCCCGATGGTGATTCTCTGACCCTTACCTATTCCGGCTGGATGACTGCGAGTACTTATACAACTACGTATCAAGATGCCGGTACCTATATCGTAACCGTAACGGCAAGTGACGGGGGGTTAAGCGATTCTCAGGACGTTACGATAACGGTGACGAATGTAAACCGTACTCCAGAGCTTGCTACAATATCTGCTATTACGGTTAATGAAGGAGAGATCGTAACTATTAACCCGGCAGCTACTGATCCTGATGGTGATTCTTTGTCGTTTTTATATTCTGGGTGGATGGATTCAAGTTCTTACACCACTACCTATCAAGATGCGGGTCTTCATGTAGTAACTGTAACGGTAAGTGATGGTATCCTAAATGATACCCAGGAAGTTTCGATAACGGTAAGCAATGTAAATCGTGCACCTGAACTTGCACCGATGTCCTCTCTTATAGTAAATGAGGGTTCCACCATTAATCTATCACCCACAGCTACCGATCCGGATGGCGATCCCGTTACCTACACCTATACCGGCTGGATGGATTCTGGCTCATATACAACGACTTATGAAGATGAAGGAGTCTATACGGTAACGGTAACGGCCAGTGACGGCTCTTTAAGCGACTCTCAGGATGTTACCGTAACAGTCATCAATACCGATCAAGACACTTTAACGTGGGATGCAGTCACGGATGAGGGACTTTCTGGTTATAAGGTGTACTACGGTACATCAAGTGGGAACTATGACACAACTGTTGATGTTGGTAATGAGACGAGCTATATTATTTCGGGTCTTATAAGTGGTTCGACACATTATTTTGTAGTAACAGCATATGATGATCTGGGAAATGAGAGCGTCTACTCCAATGAGGTTGAATATGTTGCTCCTTAAATAGTGTTTTAATGAAAATTACCCATCTACTACCATGCTCACCCGACATAACTAATCAGGCATTGTATATACCCATCACAAATTGGTTTCCGGTTTTCAGTACCCGATTTTACATGAAATTTAGACTTTTCTCAATCACCAATCCTCGACTTAGTACTACCAAACCTCTGGTTTTATTCAATCAAAAAATAAAATTTCAAGCAAACTCAGGCCCAGAAATTCCGAAAATCATTTTGCAATGTGTAAAGCGGAAAGATCTTGTCCTACATCAACTCGTAAATCATTTGGTATGGAACCGATGTTGTATGGTGTGACCTACTCCTACAAGCAATGAATATACATATACTTAAATAAATAGAACAACTATTTATCCGGTTTACTGTTTGATATTCCCTCCATTAAAGTAGCTGTATTAAATAGCCTTGCATGTAGTAAGCTATTACAATACAAATAGATATATAAATTTAAGGTGAGTGGCATGATATTTGTTACCTTGCTATGGCTTTTTAACTCATTCTCATTTTACAAAAAATGAAAAAATTTTTGCCAATCAAATGTACCAGCTATTTTTTGCCCATTCTCAGTTTTTCCTCCACACTCTTTACGCTGATAGTTGTATTACATCTGTATCAAAGTGACAATGTTCTCGCTCAGGCAACTCTCACTTGGGACCCTCCAGAAGATGTGGAAAGTGTCGTCGGATATAAAGTGTACTACGGTAATGCAAGTAGAAATTATTATGCGAGTGAGAAGGTGAATAACCAGACAAGCATACGTCTCGATTTTCTTCCCGTTGACAACACCCATTATCTTGCGGTAGTTGCATGCGATTCCACAGGTAATGAGAGCACCTACTCGAATGAGGTTATTTTTCAAAACTATATATCCGGAAATTCACCACCGATAGCGGTAGACGATTTGATAATGACGACAGAGAGCATTCCAGTTAATTTTAATGTGGTTGCCAATGATACCGACGCTAATGGTACAGTAGCTCCAGAAACTGTCTCAATAATAACTTTTCCAGACAATGGAACCGTTACTAACAATTGGGACGGTACGGTAACATACACCCCAGATTTGGGGTTTCGAGGTAAAGACACTTTTACCTATACGGTGAAGAATAATCTCGGTCGTACCTCTAGGGTAGCAGAAGTTACCGTTGATGTAACAGGTGCATCTAATGGGTCCCAGAATACTTACACTCTTGAGATACAACCAATGGGAGCTGATGCTTTTATCAGAGACGGTTCATCATCGGACAAGAATTTTGGAGAAAAAGGTTATGTCATCGTAAAGCATGCAATAACTGGTTATCAGAGGAGGGGGGTTTTTGGGTTTGATTTTTCGATGCTCGCTGATTCAGCAAGAATTACGAGTGCATATCTTGATCTCTACTATTTTGACAAATCATTCGGTAACGATCCAAGGGGAGAGAAATTAGAGGTAAATAGAGTACTGGAAACTGGTATTATTGAACAAGAGGTTACCTGGGATGACTACAAAAGTTTGAGAGCATGGGACACCGCCGGTGGTGACTACACCGTAACAGATAGAGCAACAGCGATGATGCCTAACGATTATGGGTGGGTACAATGGAGAGTGACAGAACAGGCCAAATATGCGCAAGCCAATACATATGGGATTATGCATCTACTGCTTAAGTTTGCTTCGGAAACAGCACCTAATGCAGCAGCCCGTTTTTATACTAAAGACTTTGCAATAGACTCTTCAAAACACCCCAGACTTATTATTAATTACACAACAGATACCGAAAATACCCCACCATCACTGAGTATAAGTAAGCCGGAAGGAACAGGGGATATTGTTTCGGTTGGAGAATTGTTTAATATAATGTACAATTTGGCTGACCCTGACAACATAGTGACGGCAGCTCTCTATTATGATTCAGACAACAGTGGATTTAATGGTACTTTGATAGGTGAGTGTGCGGCTGTAGGAGAGGGATCCACAATCTGTACGTGGGATACAACGGGCATGCCTCTTGGTTCCTATTATGTGTATGGTATAACGAACGACGGTACCAATCCTGAAGTGAAAGCTTACTCACCTGGTAAAATAGAGATAAGTTCCGAGGTAGAAAAGACTCTGACGGTACAACCTTCCGGTGCGGATACATATATTCATGATGGGAAAAACTCAGGAAATAATTATGGTACGAAATCGAGTATCCAATTAAAAACGGCAATAACCGGTTATCAGAGGAGAGGCATTTTCGAATTTGACTTCTCGAAGCTCGATGATTCAGCAAGAATTACGAGTGCCTATCTTGATCTCTACTATTTTGACAAATCAATAGGTAAAGATCCAAGGGGGGAGAGGGTAGAGGTAAATAGATTGTTAAAAACGGGTATTATTGAAAGTGAAGTGACATGGGATAACTACAAAGGCTCGATAGCGTGGGACACTGCAGGTGGTGACTACACCGTGACTGGTCAAGCAACAGTGGAGATGCCTGCAGATTATGGGTGGGTGCGCTGGACGATAACAGAACTGGTAAAAGATGCGCAGAGAAATAGATCGGAAGTTTTACGTATGCTGGTTAGGTTTGCTTCAGATGCATCAAACAATGTTGCCGCCCGTTTTTATACAAAAGATTTTGCAAGTGATGCATCAAAGCAGCCTAAACTGATAATTCACTATACACATTAGTAACGGTTTCTCCCCTTACCCATTCGATAGTAAGCATTTGAACAAAGAATCTCTGATTGAACAGTTGGGATTTGAGCAGGTCCCAATATGGATTGATTATCATTTGAGTTTTATCCTTGATTTTGCTCACATGTCGCTTTATTATTCAACCAAATCTTATTGAGAGATACGTTTCTCTACAAATGGCTCTTTTTTTAACACCCTTTGTTTGATAATCACTTAGTACAAGCTTTTTTACCAATCAATACGAAACTCGTTAGACTTTTTAGTGTGGTGCTCAAATGTGCGGTAGCACTAAGAGAGATGAGTAATACGGGTGAGTATGGATATTTTTTATAAAGTGGGAACAGGAAGGAACACGTATGATCACGAAAATCACATTTACGAAAACGATAATATCACTTATTGTGCTATCTTTAGGTTTTAATATGATGGTGATTGATAGAGCAGAGGCTCTCACGATTCCAGAGAGTGCAACCGTTCTGAAAGTGGATACTCCTCCCAAGAGGGAAGAGAGGATCGCTTTTGCTCAAGCGTTATTAAAAG
Organism: Candidatus Scalinduaceae bacterium; assembly: GCA_965222815.1. Taxonomy (GTDB): domain Bacteria; phylum Planctomycetota; class Brocadiia; order Brocadiales; family Scalinduaceae; genus SCAELEC01. The sequence goes on along the minus strand of CBDCUS010000013.1, from coordinate 206,163 downwards.
AGATAGATCAGATACATAGCTTAATTCCGAACCTATCACCAACTCAGAAGAAATGGCTTAATGCTCAACTATCATCAAGTAATACGAATAGAAAAAACAGGGCATACAAATCAGATGAGTTTGTTTTGCAGACGACAAAGTCAAAAATTGGAGAAATCAAAATTATCCTGGAAGAGATTATCGATGGGAATTTTCTGGGACAATTAATGAATCAAAGAAATGAGGTCTACAACTGGCTCTACGTGTCAACGGGTTTGATCGATTTCTATATACCTTTTGGTATAGCAAAATTGATCAATAAAAAACTGATAGTTATTCCCGAAGATGGAAGCCTTGGGGAGATAGATGCCCTGGGGTTACGTTTCAACGGAATCGGTGGTTCAATCTTGACAACAATAGTTGGGACCTATCTCATGGGTAAATTACCCGAGTAAGAAACGGTTATATGATTTACCCATTACAAAATGATACGGAGCGATATCAAAGTTTCATGAAGGCAGTAACGTTCCCTATCAGTAAGTTTTCATGGGAGGGTACAAGGTTAAGTTAAAGATTTGTCTCCTTGCACCCCTGGGAGTCTGACAACAAACATACCAGGTGCGTTTAAAAAATTATTCGTTAAATTAAAAATCATTGAATCTTTCATCGTGTTCCCGGATTGTATCTAAGCCCATTGGTATCGAAGATTCAGGCTCTTCGCTGGACCCCATCTCATTGATCCCACTCCCATTTCCTTGGGTTGGATGAGACCTGGTTTTATGTACTGACATTTGTTCCGAACCTTTACCGAAATCTCTCTTTTCGTATCTTCTTGAAGCACGTTTCGTTTGCTTTGGCTCTTTCTGCTCATCAACCACTCCTCCATCTCCGACACCACCAATCTGTTCTGATAATATCTTGACCTGATCAAGCAGTGTTTGTGACTGTGCCGACATCTCTTCACTTGCTGCCGCAGTCTCTTCAGCATTGGCTGCATTCTGCTGTGTCGCCAAGTCCATCTGTTGGACGGCCTGACTCACCTGGTCAATTCCGTCTGCCTGCTCATCCGATGCAGTCGAGATTTCATCTATAAGGGTGTCTACCTTCTTTACGTTCGTCACTATGCCAATGAAGATCTCCTTACACTTTGCGGATAGTTCGGTGCCCGCATTAGCCTTCCCGACACAGTCCTCAATCAATTCCGTAGTATCTTTGGCCGCGGCTGCACTCCTCTGAGCAAGATTTCTCACCTCCTCAGCCACCACTGCAAACCCTTTCCCGTGCTCGCCCGCCCTTGCCGCCTCTACCGCCGCATTCAGGGCAAGGAGGTTTGTCTGAAATGCAATACTGTCTATCACCTTGATGATATCACCAATTTTCTTACTGCTGTTATTTATGTCTTGCATCGCATCATTCATTTCATTCACTGATTTGCTACCTGACTCTGCCGTAGTATTACAGAGGGAGGCAAGCTGCGCTGCCTCTCTCGTGTTATTGGCATTCTGTTTTATCGTTGATGACATCTCCTCCATGGATGATGCGGTCTCCTCGATTGAGGAAGCCTGCTCTGTTGCCCCTTGTGCGAGACTCTGGCTTGAGGATGATATCTGGCTTGATGCCGATGCTACCTTTTTAGCTCCTTCTCCCAATTTTTTAGTCAGTTCCCTTAAGAATTTGATCAAGGGGTGTGCAAAGAACATCCAGCCAAGCCCAATTACAAGGAGGACTAAACCAACAGAACCAGCCTGTATCCAATACAACATGGCCCCTTTCTTGTTGGAGTGCTTTACATACAAACCCACTGCTTCATTCATTGACTTCATGGTGAGATTAGCACTGCTGTAAGCAATACCATAGGCGACGATGTACTCTGCCGAATTCGGTTCAACCTTTGCGAGTGTATTGAAATTTTCCTGTGTCTTCTCCCAGAACTGTTTCACCTCATTGAGTTTACTCTTGGTCTTAACGTCTTCTGTAGGTGGGAGCATGGTAAAACTTGTCATCGCGAGGTCCAGTGGTGCCTCCCCACCGTTTATGAGTGCGGCAAGGGTAGTATCAAACACCTTTTTTGTCTTCAGGAACGAGTCTGCACCAAATTCCCCATCTCCCGAATCTGCAAAGAATGCCTCAGTTTCAGCGCTTACGGTGCCTAACGGGATGTTGACCACAAGGACCCCCATAACGTCTCCAAGTTTGAAGTCATGTTTAGGACTCTCCTCATGTGCGTTGTGGCAACTTACGCACCCCTTTGCCGAAGCTACATCGGCGGTTGCGTAACGAAGGGTGTAGAGGCCATTGTGGACCATAAAGCGGGAGAATGACTTCCCCTTCTTTGAGGAGAGATAGTCAAATGCCTCTCTCTCAAAATCTGTCTTTAGCCCTTTTTCTCTGTTTATGTTCCACTTGCTCAGGAGGTCATAGCTGTAGACACCTTGCTTGTTTATGTTGTCTGAGACCTCCTGAACAAAGGTTGCGGGGAGGGGGATACCTCCATCTATCTTGGTGTAATTCCTTTTAGGGTGTACGTCCACGACACCGTCCTTTTTCAACTTTACTACGATGTTCTTCGTGTACTGTTTCCGATCCTCCACGATCTGGAGAGTTGCGATCTCTGCTGCCTTCAGGGTGCTGTGGCGAACCTGAAGAGGAATCAGCTCGTCGATGTATTCCTTTGTATATTTTTGGGTCAACATACGCTGCCTTCCGGCGAGATTAATCGTATTCTTGTCTGCTTGCTGGCTCCTGATGGTGTTAAAGACAAAAAAAGCACCAACTAATACGGTGATAAAAAATATTGAAAAAACTAATACAAACTTTTTACCTACTGTCATGTTCTGCTGCTCCTTTCAAATTGATATTAAGACACTTTTTTTACTTAAAGTAATTTTTGTTCAAAAACGGGAATAACCTTGCCCCGGAGGTTAATAACCCCTTTCAGGTAATCGGGGGTCTATAATAAATATAGGATGTACTTTATCTATCAATATTAATTTTTAAGCTGATTAATCAAGAAATCAGAGATTATGGTACTTTGAGGTATAAGGGATTTTATTACTGGAAATGTCAGCAAAAAGAATATGCAGAGGATATACTTTTCTCAGAAAGGCTATGAGAATAGGTGCGTATTCTTTCGACTTACAATCCCCAGTTCTGCACAGCAAAGAAACCTGTATCTTAAAAACAAGTCATCATAAGCGGAGAATCAATGTATGCTACTTCTTTCATTCTTTCTTACATATCGGAGAATAGGAGAAAGACTTGAACCTCAGTTCTGATCTTTAATTACGCAAATAAATGGCCAATAATCAGTTGTAAGGTTTGGGTGCCTATATGGTAATTTGTAACTATTGTTATAATGGGGCTTACATAAAACAGCAATGTGTCTTATTTTGTGAAAATTATTTGTTGAAAAGGGTATATAATTATTTTGTTTATATTTTGTACTCTGCTTCTGTAGTAACAATATACTCTTGCAGGAACCAACAAATGAAAAATATATCGTCTCTTTTGAGATGGGTATATTATGAATGTAATATAAAAACAGTTATTAATACAAGTAATACATGGCTGCTAAAATAGATTTGAGAAAATAGGTCTATTTATAGAGGGGTTATAAAGTTGGGATGGCAAAGCTGGAGCTTTTATAAAGTTTCTTGAGATACAGCTATTCAGTTATGCTCATAATTCATCCAAATGATGGTGTAATGATAGACATAAACATGGAAAACGTGTAGCTTCATCACTATCTAAAAGAGACGGTAAGAAGGGTGTCCATAATGGAGATCGATAAACTTCATTGGACTCTGAATCCTCTTGAAAAATCCGGCCACCTCATTTCTGGGGAAGTGTGGCCGATTTCTCTTGTTGGATATTTGAGCCTGTACAGAAGAATGCAAGCTCATTATTATAGGCTCACTCTATGTTCGCACCGACAATGGCGGCCATCTGCATCATGTTGATCGTCTGGCCTTCTTTCAGCTTTGTAAGGTCGGTGACCTTACCCGATTTGCTTTTGGATTTTGTGTTTTTGAAGATCGGGAGCAATTTAGCATCTGCTACGATGAACTTGCCTGCATTCTCGGGTTTTCCATTCTCACTCTTTGTTTGAAGTTTGTTTGCTTTAATATAGTCCCATATTCTTTTGGTGACTTCTGTCCTGGGTAGTTCTCTTGCTCCAAGGAACTCTGCTAGGTCGGTTTTTAGTTTTACCGGTTTGCTCAATCCTTTTGCTTCAGCCATTTATTACTCCTTCATATTTAGATTTCAACGAAATTGACTCTGGATTAGATCTTCTGCCCATCTGATTTTTCTCTATTTAATTAGACACCGGCGTCTCTTATCCGAAAATGACGGGGTAAATCTGTTCCAGATAAGATGACATAGTAACATATAATGATAAAATACTGAACAACTAAAAAATTTTGTTACCTTTTTTCAATTAGTTAATTCTGAACACCGAATTTATTCGAGACCGGTATACTGAACCATGATTCGATCAAACTGGCAACAGCTTTAGCGGTTTGAACCTGAGGAGTAATTGTGGATTTCGCATTAATAGAATCCGGAAGGTTTGATAAGAAGAGGTAGGTTAATATTATAGAGTAAAAAACAACCATTCGTGGCCTTAAATACCCATCACAAATTAGTTTTAGGTTTTCAGAACCCGATTTCACATGAAATGGAGACTTTACTCAATTACAAAATTCTCGACTTAGCATCACTAAGCCTCTGGTTTCGTTCAATCGAAAAATCAAAATTTCAGGCAAACTCTGACCCAGAAATTCCGAAAACCATTTTGTAATAGGTATATCTGAGGCGATTTGTGGAACTGAAGCGCTGATAACTTAACAATGGATAAATATGAACAATATTAGTGTTCACATATTGACATTATAAATTCAAATCTTTATGTTTCCAATATTTTGTTCCTTGAAGTGTTGCCTGTAAAGCAGCGCCAGCCTCTGTCAATTGATAGGTTATGACATCAAGGTCTGAAGTCTGTGCAGCAGAATAAGCGCCACCCTTATCATCTGATTTAAAGGCTGCATCTGCCTGTCCACTAAACTCCCAACCCTTCTCAATAAATTTATCCAAATCTTCTTTCTTTCTAAAAATAATTATAGCCCTGAAATCTTTCAATCCAAGTCCAAGACCACCTCCCACACTCCTCATTTTCATATAAATGGGATTTCTGTCTTTATTGTCAGTGACTACCCCGTAACCGCTTCCACCACTAACAAAGAATATGTGGGTATTGATATTGCTAAAGACCCCGTAACCGGCAGAATTTTTGATCTGTTCTTTTGCAATAGGATATTCGTGGTAAAGGCTTGCAAGCGTGTCAGATTTCACATCAAGAACATACTGCCTCTGTTCAGCATAATTGTTTCCTTTAATCGTAGCACATCCAGCTAATGCAATAACTAATGAGAGTGCCATTAATCTGCTTTTACTAGATTTCATACTCTATTCCCTTTTTAATTGTATATAAATGTAAACTGACGCAACTCAACATATTGTCTGATATTGTTCGTCACTCTTCCTATTTGTCGGCAGATTACGATAATACCTTAAAAGGAAATAATACCCTCTACAATGAGGACCTATTTTAATGAGACATCTGGGTTGTTGGTTTGCCTTATAGTGTCGGAATCAAGAGGTGGCTACAGCTTTGATCGATATATTCTCAGGAAAAGATATCCTCATAATTTATAAAGGACATAATTGTGGATTAATAATTATAACGTGGGTGATGAGTCTACTCAAACAACGATTGACAGGTATGGTCACTTGCTTAAAGAGGTGAATACAGAGCAGGCATTGAAACTTGATAATGCCCTCAATTTTACAGAGCATCTTGGTAACTCTTCGGATTCTGTTAGAAGATTGTGAAAAGAATCCAATAAAAAAGGCTCTAGGAAAGTCCTAAAGCCTTTTTTATTGGTAGCGGGGACAGGATTTGAACCTGCGACCTCCGGGTTATGAGCCCGACGAGCTACCAAGCTGCTCTACCCCGCGTTCCGTTATATTTTGATAGAAATTTACTCCCGAGCATGATCTCCGGAAGAAATGCTAGGCGTAATATTTAAGCTTGATTAATAGTATAGGGAAAAAGTTATTCTGTCAATGAGAAAATTGTACATTTCTCTTGCTGAAACCGATGATCATCACTAAAATATCCGTGTTGGTCATCAATTTTATAATTTTAGAGCAGCTAAGAAATCCAATAAGATAGGTAACTAATTGGTGGTTTGTTGTCGCAGTCTGAAAAAATTTGATTCTGTCTCTGTACTTGTCTTCAGGCAGGTTGTATGCATTAAACCCGTGAAGCTATATTTTTATATTCCCCTATTTTGTGAGGGTGAAAGGACCAAATATTGAAATGAAAGTATTGGTAATTGGAAGTGGTGGGCGAGAGCATAGTCTCGTATGGAAATTAGCCAAATCGTCGCTGGTGAAAAAGATCTTTTGTGCGCCGGGGAATCCGGGGATCGGCGAGATAGCGGAATGTGTAGACATATTACCTGAAAAGATACCTTTACTTGCTCAATTTGCCGTCCAAGAGAAGATAGACCTGACGGTTGTTGGTCCTGAAGCCCCCTTGGTTGAGGGGATAGTTGATGAGTTTCGTAAACACAATCTTGATGTCTTTGGACCAGATAAAAATGCTGCAATTTTAGAGAGTAGTAAAGTCTTTACGAAAAATCTTTTAAGAAAATATGGTATTCCTTCTGCAGATTTTAAATGTTTTAAAGATTATAGCGAAGCAAAAAACCATATATTATCAAGAAGTATACCGATGGTAATAAAGGCTGACGGTCTCAGTAAAGGGAAGGGAGTGTTTGTTTGCAAAACGGAAAATGAAGCCCTTGAATCCATTAACGCAATAATGAGAGACAAGGTTTTTGGAGATGCCGGTGACAGTGTTGTAATAGAAGATTTTCTTTCCGGAGAGGAGGTCTCCGTTTTTTTACTTACCGACGGGAAAACACTCTTGTCCCTGGAAACTTCCCAAGACCACAAGACAATATATGACGGTGATAAGGGGCCAAATACGGGAGGTATGGGGGCCTATTCACCTGTCCCATTCATGACGGCGGAGCTGTGTGATCATGTGGAGAAACAGATCCTTATACCGACTATTAACGCTATGAATAGTGAGGGGAGGCCTTATAAGGGAATCCTGTATGTTGGTTTGATGATGACACCTTTGGGGCCAAAGGTCTTGGAATTTAATGTTCGGTTTGGCGATCCTGAGGCACAGGTGATACTTACTCGAATGAAAAGTGATCTAGTACCTATTATGCAGGCTACGGTTTCGGGAAATTTGAAAGATGTTGATGTCGAATGGTATCCGAAGGCATCATTGTGTGTCGTAATGGCCTCAGGGGGATACCCGGGAAACTATGTGAATGGTATGGAAATATCGGGATTAGATCTGCTTAAGGGTAGGACTGATACACAAGTTTTCCACGCAGGAACGAGAAGTACGAATGGCAAAATTGTGACAAATGGTGGGCGTGTGCTCAATATTGTATCCTGTGGTAAAGATATCCTTGATGCACAAATGAGGGCTTACGGCGCTGCTGAAAAAATAGCATTTGAGGGTGTCTACTATCGGAAGGATATTGGTTTCAAAGCGATAACGGAGCGATAGGCACTTAGAGCGTCAAAGTTACCAACATGTTGTCATTATTTTGTAACATTTTGAAATTGCTTCGGATTTCGTACTTCGAATTTATTCTATCAAACCATAAGTAAGAGAATATCCCAGCTGAAAGCGGATTTTTTTCAAAGCCCGTCTTAAGAAAATTATAGAAGTTAAGGTGTCAGTTTGGTTGAGACTCGTGTGTGGGACTATATTGGTAAAAAGAGTGAGATGATTCGTAATAAAATACCGATGAAGAATATTAGTGAAAAGTTGGGAAGAGGCGCAAAGGTTGCTTCTGATGAGATCAAGTCGAAAATCCCTCTTTATATAGAGTTTCTGAAGACACTAGCTGGCATAGGTAAAAATCTATCACTTGATATTGATAACGGGTGTATCAAGATTAAGGAAGAGCTTATTAATGATTACTTAAAGGATATACCTCTGCAAGACAAGGGGTTACGGTCGATTCGAATTTCGTGTAAAGAGTCAAGGGCATCTTTCTTTGTTGAAATAAAGAGGTTCCTTTTTGATGGCATAATAGAGATACCATTTACGGTAGAAGAGTTCATTTTTAATAAAGAGAATAAGGTGATAACTATTCGGTTTGGTGATAAAAAGGTGAATAAAGCAAGAAACTACTATTCAAAAATTACCTTTTGGTTTATGGCATCAATACTTAATATATTTGTTAAGCGAGGTGATCCTTTAAAAGGGTCTCATCTCTATCCGGACTCTGTTGTAGTAAACCGTGATGGTACCTATACGATTGATCTGAATAAAATAGATGAGTTAAAGGACCTATTTAATAGGGGACTTATCAATATGAGATACTGGGATTTGGTTGCTTTGGATAAGTTGAGATTTGAGGAAGGATTGGTGGCTCTCAGGATTTCTCATGAACGATCAAAGTTAATGAAGATGTCTCTTGGTCTTATTGAAATTTTGCCGGTTGGCAGATTGATCAGGCCATTATTAAACAGATTTTGAGATTTGTAAGAAAAAATGTTATGGATAACTCGCAATCCTTCAAATCTTCCTTGACAAATGGCAGGAAATATATGAAAATCCGAATTTTGTTTATTATGTGATGCAATTTTTGATTTTTTTTGTGGAGGGAGCTAGAGGATGGAAGCATTTGGCAGGCATCTGATCCTTGAGATGTGGGATTGTAATAGAGGTTTACTCAATGATGTAAAAAAGATAACTGAACTCATGAGTAATGCGGCCAATATTGCTGGAGCCACTGTAATTAAACAGTTTTACCATGAATTTATTCCATCAGGGATAACGGGTGTCGCCATTCTTGCTGAGTCCCACATTGCAATTCATACATGGCCGGTAGAGGGGTATGTGGCAATTGATATCTTTACCTGCGGGACGAATTGTGATCCACAATTAGCAGTAGAATCCCTATTAAAGGATTTCTCCCCCAGAGAATCTACAACCCTAGAGATTAAAAGGGGGTCACCAATGATAAAGGGTACATTACTTTCGGAAGTTTGCTCCGCTGTTTAGGTGCTTTATGTCAAAAAAAGATATTCCTTCACGATGGATTTATGACTATTTTAATCAATTTGAAATCCACAAACATTCTATTAAAGGAACCTTATATCACGGAGAATCTAAGATACAAGAGATCGTGGTTGCTGAGAGTGAGTGCTTTGGGAGATGCCTCATTCTTGATAATGAATTTCAATCTGCAGAGTTGGACGAGTATATATATCATGAGTCACTAGTTCAACCAGCCCTAATCTTGCATCCCGAACCAATGAGGGTTGCAATTATTGGTGGAGGAGAGGGAGCCGCCTTAAGGGAAGTGCTTCGTCATCAATCTGTCAAAAAGGCAATGATGGTGGATATTGACGAAAAGGTTGTTGAGTGTTCGAAAAAGTACCTACCAAGCTTCCATAAAGGGAGCTTTTCTGATAAGAGAACTGTACTCTTATTCGGTGATGGACGAAAATTTTTAGAAGATTCTGATGAAAAATTTGATGTTATCATTATCGATATTACCTGCCCTCTGGAAGGAGGTCCTTCCTATAAGCTCTTCACTAAGGAATTCTATGAGTTGGTGAAAGAGAGACTAACCCCATACGGTGTCTTTGCTATCCAGGCCAGCACTACCTCTCCTGTTGCCTTAAACACCTATTCCGTGTTGAACAGAACCTTGGAGGAGGTTTTTGCCAAGGTATTTCCCTATGCCGCTTATGTTCCATTTTTTGCAATGCTTTGGGGTTTTAATCTGGCATCAGACAGTCTCGATCCAACCCAATTAAATCCGGATGAGGTTGATCAGAGGATTACAGAGAGAGTCCAGGGAGATTTAAGTTTCTACGATGGCACGACTCACCAAGCTCTCTTTAACCTTCCCAAGTATGTCAGGAAGGCACTCTCACAGCAAACACACATAAACTTTGATTATAGTCCACTTATTGAAAAATATCCTGGACGTAATGAATAAGCGGGGTATACTCTGTAGAGAGGGTTGTGTGTGCAAAAAAACATAGTTTATCACACTGCCATAAGAGTATGTTGCCTTCTTCTCCATTTAGTATTTATAATCGTTGATTTTAGCGCTTTTCATGAGAGCTCTTTTAGTGACTGTTTCAAGAAGCTCTCTGAAATTCTTATTAATTTGGTCTCTTATATTTGAGGAGTAAAGCATGTCGTCTACATTACCATCTGAATTTAAAAACTTAGCGAAAGATTATCCCGATGTTTGTACAGCATTTCAAAATCTCGGTGAAAAGTGCCATGAATCCGGTCCTTTAGATGAGAGGACACGGAGAATAGCAAAATTGGGTATCGCGATAGGTACAGGCTCTGAGGGGGCTGTGCATTCTGCGGTGAGAAATGCTTTAACAACAGGTCTGTCAAAAGAGGAAATTATGCATGTTTGTATTCTATCTATTAGCACAATTGGGTTCCCACATGCAGTCGCTGCTATTACATGGGTAAAGGATTTATTGGAAAAAGGGTAGCACGGTTAAGCGAATAATAGAGACAAGTATAATACGATACGTGGAAAAAGGAACTGTGGAGAGTAAGAGACTAAATTTTTTCTAAGCCAAGCTTAGAAAAAAAACCGCTTTCAGCGGGAATATCACTTATTATGGTTTGATAGAATAAATTCGAAGTACGAAATCCGAAATTCGAAACAATTTTCAAATGACCAAAATTCCAATTTCAACAACGAAAGAATATACTGCACCACATCTGTTAAGAATCTTTCATTTCTGAATATTATGACATTTGGCTACTTGAGATTAATTTCTGATTTTAGGATATTAAAATATACGGATAGCATGCTTTTAGCACATGAGCATAAGTGGTCACTGTTGATACTGGAAGGAGTGAGATATAGTTTCCCTGTACTGAATACTTATCCTAAACAGCACTATCTATTCCGCTTCTGTAACAACCCCTTAATCATCAAGTACACTTCTTCCGTTGAAGAATAACCAATACCATTTGAAAAATCCATTAGCCTTCCAAACGTTTTACAAGGGAATCCAACTCTTCTTGAAGCCCTTTCGGTAACCTCTCTCCAAATTTTGCAAAGTGATCCTTTATAAGAGGAATTTGTTGTCTCCACTCTTCAGGGTCGACTTTTAACAGTTCATCTAGTTCCTCAGGTGAGATATCCAAACCATCAAGAGTTAGGGCATCTGTTGTAGGAACCCAGCCAATTGGTGTTTTGTTAGCCTTTCCTTCTCCCTTGACTCTTTCAACCACCCATTTCAAAACACGGCTGTTTTCACCATAACCGGGCCAGAGGAACTTGCCTTCTTTGTTTTTCAGAAACCAATTTACATAAAATATCTTGGGTAACTTGTCATCGTCACCCTTTTTCCCCATGGTAAGCCAGTGGTTAAAATAGTCTCCCATGTGGTAGCCACAAAAAGGTAGCATAGCGAAAGGATCGTAACGCAATTCCCCAACTTTTCCTGCCGCTGCGGCAGTTTTTTCAGAAGAGACGATAGAGCCCAGGAAAGTCCCATGCTGCCAGTTAAAGGATTGATGAATCAAAGGAACGACACTCGCTCGTCGACCGCCAAAAAGGAATGCCGAAATAGGAACTCCTTTCGGATCTTCCCATGCAGGATCTATTACAGGGCATTGACTGGCTGGTGCAGTAAATCGTGCGTTTGGATGTGCTGCTGGCGTGCCTGTTTCAGGGGTCCATTCGTTACCCTTCCAATCGGTTAGCTTAGCAGGTAACTCGTCGGTCATCTCTTCCCACCAAACATCACCATCCTCCGTATAAGCCACATTGGTAAAAATACAGTTTTCCTTCATTGCAAGCATACAATTTGGATTAGTTTTCATAGATGTTCCCGGTGCCACTCCGAAGAACCCAGCTTCAGGATTTATTGCGTAGAGACGGCCATCTTCACCAAACTTCATCCAGGCAATATCGTCACCTATACACTCAACTTTCCAACCCGGAATAGTTGGGATTAGCATGGCAAGGTTGGTTTTGCCACATGCACTGGGAAATGCTGCTGTGACATAGATTTTTTCACCATTAGGTGGGGTAATACCCAAAATGAGCATATGTTCAGCTAGCCAACCCTCTTCTCTGGCCATTGACGAGGCGATTCGTAATGCGAAACATTTTTTTCCTAATAAGGCGTTTCCACCGTATCCTGATCCATAGGACCAAATAGTTCTTTCGGCAGGAAAATGGGTAATATATTTATTATCCGCATTACACGGCCAGGGTACATCCTTTTCCCCCTCTTTTAATGGCATACCAACAGAATGGAGGCAAGGAATAAAGTCACCATCTTCACCTAAAACATCTAAGACTGCCTTCCCCATTCTGGTCATAATTCTCTTATTATTTACAACGTAGGGAGAATCGGTTAGTACGACACCAATATGAGCAATTTCTGAACCGAGAGGTCCCATACAGAATGGAACAACATACATGGTACGCCCCTTCATACAATTGGTATAAAGCTTGACCATTTCGCCTTTCATCTCATCTGTGTCACGCCAATTATTTGTGGGTCCAACATCTTCGCTATTTTTTGTGCAAACAAAAGTTCTATCTTCTACACGAGCAACGTCAGCGGGATCTGATTTTACCCAGTAACTGTTCGGTCTCTTTGCATCATTTAACCTCACATACGTACCATTATTAACCATCATCTGGGCCAATTCATCATACTCTTCTTTACTTCCATCACACCAGATAACTTGGTCTGGTGTGCACATTTTTCTCATTTCGTCGACCCATGCGAGAAGTTTGTTGTTTTTAGATAAAGGTGTTTTGCTGCCCATAGAGTCTCCTATTCAATGTTTCACATATGGTGTAATTGATATAAAATAATTTTATGGTTTATTAATCTCGTAACTATTGAGGGTTGTTTTGTGTATGTTTTTCGATAAATGCTTTTACCTGAACTCTGTTTTCCCCTTCTATTTTTGTGAACTTTATCCCAACCTCATATTTGTCTAATTGCTCAGAGTATTTGCTCCAGACGATTACTCCTTCAACCTGAACAGTATCTGATGATTCACCACTCTCAATTTCCAGATTAGGCAATGCCAGCTCAAGTTTAACTTCATAATCAATAGGTAGAGGATCGTCGACAAGAACACACATACCCGATTGGGAGATATTTAGTGCCGCACCTAAGCGTATAATGGAGAGCGTTACAGCGACTCTTGGATGAGTTCTCTTCTCAGGTTCCATAGTAAATAAAAATAGAAAACCATATATATATTTTGTAGTGATTCTACAAAATATGTCCTAATAGTCAATCAAAAAAGGTCATATATACATGAGTGACGTTATGGGAGATATTCAGTTAATAATGGTAACAGATCTATGAAAAATTTTTGCATTCTTGTTTTTGAGACCTCTTCGTTTTCATCGATATGTGTTGATAGTCTTATCATGCCACTCGTACTCTTCCCATTCATGATACCTTTTTTCACGATGTTTAATTGCTGTTTGTAATAATTTCCCGTGTATTCATCGTTGCACTTATACCAATAAAGAACCAAGTGCTTTTGTCCTCCTTTCTCAACAACGAGTTTCATTACTTGAAATTCCGGTTTTTTTCCGGGTTGTGTTACAAGTAACAACGAACCTTTGTCCTCTAAGGACCATCCAGAACCTTTGTAACAAACTTCCGGGGGGTGGGAGACCTTTCTGTTGTTGCTTGCGTATACGATACAGAGTTGAACTGGGGTTTTATCTTCCCTTTTGTAATTACACATTAAAATATCATTCGTCTCAAGAATCTCTTCTGTTCGTTTGTCTACTTTAATCCTCTCCCCGGTCCATCCATGAAAATCCAATGGTAGCTGTCTACTGTAAGATGTGTGTTGGTGAGATTGAACATTCATAGAGAGAAAGAAGGTGATAACCGCAGTCAAAAGAAGCAGTCCAATAATGGTAAAGTATCGTTTGTTCATATTTGAGAGCTTTGGTAGTCTCTACACGTTATGAGTGGTAAAAGTTAAACTTTTTCTGTGTGAGTCTCTGCTATTCGTATTCACTGTCAGTTTTTCAAACATTTGTAAGATGGTTGCCAGAAAATAGAGAGGCACAAATGCTATTGCAAAGATGAGAATGCCGGTTATATCGTGAACTATACCCGATGCAGTTTCACTTCCCCAATTTCTAGCAACCAGACAGAGTATCAATATCCTGATTATGTTAGCCACTATTGCTGCCGGGATTGAGGCAACAAAAAGAAGTGGTTTCAAGTATGTTGTGCTTCTGGACAAGTATGCATACAATGCCCCGAAAGATATTAAGGCGATAAGTGATTTGAGACCGCTACAGATATCTCCTACCACCAAGGTACAGTTGCTGAAAAATATCTTGCTGCCATCTTGTATGACAATGATACCCATAGCGTCTATGATCTTCACAGCGCATATAGCGGCAAAGAGCTTCATCTTAAGGCTTAATCCTGCTATAAAAGAGAGTGGTAATGGTATGAGTGTTATGAGAAACAGTATAGGAAAAAACAATTTTGTCCCTATTTTTTTACCGAAAAGAGAGAAGATGATACCTAAGAGAACTAAAATAAAAGAAAATCCTGACAAAAAGTGTATGCGCATGAAAGCACTTAAAATTTGTAAAATAATACCCGAAATAAAGAGTATGAAACCCCATTTTGAGGAAATGTATTCAATCTTATGAAAACAACTCCTTTCCCTCCATATGAGGAAAAGTGTAATAAATGGTATGATATAACCGTGTGAGTAGTACGAACTCTCACTCCCCCACCTATCTTCCATCCACACAAATGTTTTGTAATAGGTACAAACTATTACGGCAATCATTAAGGAGAATTTCAAATACGCAGATACATTGTTTTTACCTACCGTTGACATTTTTATTTCATAGATTGGTATTCAAATACTATCTTTTGGCAGTTTTGAAGAGATTTATGTCGTAGACGGTTTCGTTATGAGTCCCATAAATCTTCGTATTTTATTCGCAAGTTTTATACCTAAATGAGGCAATTACAATAAGATGGTCAACCTTCCTATTTAGATACTCCATTTACACCTATTAAAGTGCATTTGAGCATGAATGTGTTGAATATTTATATAAGGGTAGTCGATTTAATAAACATTTTGGTCTGTAGCAAGGTGTCCAGATCGTTTGATGAGTCCTCTCATGTTTTGAATAATCAGAGTCTGTATAAAGCAATACTCACTAAATTCAATAGGTAAAACATTTAGGCAAATAATTTGCGACCAAAAAGGAGACTCTTTTTGTCATAAATAGCAAATGTTTATAGCAAAAATGACCGATAATTACATGGAATAAGTAGTACTGTATCGTGTAATTGAGAAGGCGGAGCTGTGTCTAGATTTTTGCCTCCTCAATAAAATCTGTGGGGGAGTGGAAAAGTAACTACTCACAACATAAAAAAATGAATAGCTAATTGATACTTTTAAATAGTTGATTGATTGATATCTTTTTGATCATCTTCGGTATTGGATACCTAAGTTGGCACTGCAGAGTGTATTGATCGTTCCCAGAAATCTGACCTCTTCATCAATATTGGGATTTCCCATCTCCAGATATATTCTATTTCTCGTGTTCTCGTGGTAAATAAGCGGGCCATATTCATATGAAACGTAATCTGAATAATTTAACTAATAGACTGTACGATGTATTAATTATTGGTGGAGGGATCTACGGTGCAACCGCAGCCTGGGAAGCTGCATCTAGGGGTTTAAAAGTGGCACTTATTGACAAAGGTGATTTTGGTTGTGCTACCTCATCGAATAGCCACAAGATTATTCATGGTGGTATTCGATATTTGCAGCATGCTGATATTGTTCGAGTTCGTGAATCTATCAGGGAATTTTGTATTTTAATGAAAATTGCTCCTCATCTCATTCATCCCGTAACATTTATGTTGCCTTCCTATGGTCATGGTGCAAGAGGACCAGAGATTTTCATGGCTGCTTTGCTGCTTCATAAGATCATAGGTTGTGATATTTGGCACAAATTGGGAGGAGTAGGAAATGTAATCAAGAGTAAGGTTGTGTCAAAGGAGAAGTGTCTTGAACTCTTTTCTGGAGTGACCAAATCTAATTTAACTGGAGCGGGACTATGGATTGATGGTCAAGTTTACAACACTGAGAGGCTTATTATCTCCTTTTTGGAATCGGCATATCTTGAAGGTGCTTGCTTGGCAAACTATATTGAAATGACAAAATTTTTAGAAACGGGTAATTCGGTCGTTGGAATCACTGCTCAAGACAAATTATCAGGAAAGGAACTTGAAATTAAGTCAAAAATGGTTGTCAATGCGGGAGGACCATGGGTAGATGTTGTTTTAAGCAAATATAATTCAAAACCCGTTATACTAAACAAAAAATTTTCTTTTGCCTTAAATATCGTTACAAAACAGGTTTCAAAAGGTTGTGGAGTCGCAATACAGAGCAAACATGAAGATGATGAGGTCATCATAAATAAAGGTGGAAGAATGTATATCATAGCACCTTGGCACAACTGTTCTTTGATTGGTACATTACAAAAATTTTATGGTGGTGACCCGGATGATTTTCAGGTTACTGAAAATGAAATAAGTACTTTTCTGAATGAGATTA
Source organism: Candidatus Scalinduaceae bacterium (assembly GCA_965222815.1). Taxonomy (GTDB): domain Bacteria; phylum Planctomycetota; class Brocadiia; order Brocadiales; family Scalinduaceae; genus SCAELEC01. Next base: position 189,434 of record CBDCUS010000013.1, on the reverse strand, counting down.
ACCTTTCGTGTCCATCTTTAAAAATAAGACGTAATGATGTGTTGTCATATCATGCGGGGTTGTTACCTCAAAGGAACGAGCAAAACAATTCCTCCGCTGTAAAAGTAGAAAAGAAATATGAGATAATTGATCACGAAAAGCGGAGTAATGTGAGAGGTCTCATTAGTGTTGTTGGTGTAAAATATACTACTGCCAGAGATGTATCGAAAAAGGTAGTAGACTTGGTTTGTAAAAAGCTGGGATTTAAGGAGAAGAGATCGATAACCCATTACACACCCATATCCGGTGGAAATATTAGGAACATGAAGAGTACTTTGGATTCGCTGATGACAGACAACCCTTTTCGTTTAGAGGAGGATATCTGTAAACATCTCTTTTTTAGCTATGGCTCAAATGTTAACCTAATTATGTCAATGATTGAAAAAAACCCTAAATTGGGACAGCGTGTAACGAAGGGTCTTCCAGTAACAGAAGCAGAAATTGCGTACAGTTTGAAATTTGGTATGACATGTAAACTAGAAGATATCATATTTCGAAGAACGGATTTAGCTTCTTTAGGAAATCCAGGCGATGAAGTACTGCAACGTGTTGCAGAGCAATGCTCTCAATATCATAGATGGAATACGTCGCAAATGAATAAAGAGATAGAAACGGTAAAAAAACGATTTACTGTGTTGAGTAATTAAAGTCTAAAGTAGAGAGAAATAGGGGTGGTAAGAAACTGAAACTGATTGATGGAAGGAATACACACTTGATCTCTGTTTCCACAAAACTGGGTGAGGGATGGCAAGATGATCTAGGTTTAGATCGATACGTTATCAATCGATTCATTTGGTCAGATAATAGTATGTGGTTGTTTGTTTACAAGCGTAGGCTTTCACACTAAAAGAGATGAAGATATTGATGATTGCCCCTACCCCTTTTTTTGCTGATCGAGGGTGTCACATAAGAATTTTAGGAGAAGTAAGAGCGCTTCAAGCCCACGGGCATGAGGTTATGTTGACTACGTATCATATTGGTAAAGATGTTGAAAATCTGAATATTACAAGGATTATTAATATCCCATGGTACAAAAAACTCGAAGCAGGTTCTTCTTGGCACAAACTTTACCTTGATATATTGCTTTTGATAACATCCCTTAGAGTTTATGGTAAAGAGAAACCTGATATTATCCATGGTCACTTGCATGAAGGTGCGTTGATTGGCAAGTTGGTAAGCGTTATGTTATCTCTGGGGAATACCCCAGTTATCTTTGATGTCCAGGGTAGCTTAACAAAAGAGCTTCAAACCTACGGATTTTTTAAAAATTTTAGGCCATTAAAGATTTTTTTTCAATTAGTTGAAAAACTCATTTGCAATTTACCAAATTACCTTGTGTGTAGCTCACCTTCTAACCTACGTTTTATAACGAACAGGATGAAAGTACCTGAGAAAAGAGCCATGTCCGTTTTGGATGGTCTGTTTCCAGATTATTTTTTATGTAAAGGCAATGGAGATCTCAAAAAGCAGTTTAACATTCCTACACAAAAAAAGGTTGTTATATATACAGGTTCCTTGATGCAGTCTAAGGGCATCGAGTATCTGCTCGATGCTATTCCGATAATTGCAAAAAAGTATACAAATGTGTTTTTCTTAATCGTTGGCTATCCCGTTGAACAGAGCAAAAATAGGGTTAATGCGTTGGAAATGCAGGAGTTGGTAAAATTTACTGGAAAGGTTGAATACTTCCAATTACCGAAATATCTTACCATTGCAGATGTTGCAGTAGAACCGAAAGTCGATGAAGCGGGTGAAGGAAGCGGAAAAATAATTAACTATATGGGGGCCGGGCTTCCGGTTGTTTGTTTTGACAGCCTTAACAACCGTCGCTTTTTAGGAGAAAATGGTTTGTATGCAATAACCGGTAGTTCAGAAGATTTAGCTAACAAGGTTGTAGAGTTTTTAAAAAACAGTGTGTTGGCAAAGACCATTGGTGAGGCGAATCAGAAAAAGGTCAATGAAGAGTTTTCTTGGCATGCGAATGGACAGAAGTTGTCTAACGTTTATCTGAAAGCAAGCGGCCTGGTTTAATTCCCTAATTCATTAATAAGTGGGGTTGAGAAAATTAAGGTATTAGTTACCGGTGGGACGGGTTTTACGGGTAGCAACTTAGTGAGAAAATTGTGTAGTCTCGGTCTACATGTTAGAGTCTTAATTAGGGATCAGGTAAAGCATGATATTTTCAATTCTCTCAATGTTGAGTTAGTTAGAGGGGACATAGCAAATCCAACTGTCGTAGAAAAGGCCGTTGAGGGGGTTGAACAGGTATTTCACATTGCTGCTGTCTTTCGTACGGCAGGCCTGCCTGAAAAAGTCTATCGGGATGTGCATGTAAAAGGGACTGAGCACCTTTTAAATATGTCCCTGAAATATAGTGTTAAGAGATTTGTCCATTGCAGTACGGTTGGGGTACATGGTCATATAGAAAAATCACCTGCTAATGAATCATACCGGTTCAAACCTGGAGATGTTTATCAAAAAACAAAACTTGAGGGAGAGCAAAAAGCTTTACAATTTGGCAGAGAAACAGGTCTGCCCGTTACGATTATCAGACCATGTGCAATATATGGGCCAGGAGATATGAGATTACTTAAGTTGTTCCGCATGGCCTCTAAAAAGGTGGTTTTTCTATTGGGATCTGGTGAAAATTTGTACCATATGGTATACATTGACGACCTTATTAATGCACTCTTAATGGTATCCGAAAATGACAAAGCTATTGGTGAAACATTCATTATCGGAGGAGAGGAATCCTTAAGCTTGAATAAGCTGATAGATCTTATTGCTCAAGTTCAGAATATTCGAAATGTTAAAATACATCTCCCTGTAAAACCTTTCCAATTGCTGGGAAGTGTTTGCGAAAGCATTTGTCTCCCTTTGAAATTAAAACCTCCCATTTATCGTAGACGGGTAGACTTTTTTACCAAGAGTAGATCATTTGATATCTCTAAAGCCTTAAAGATACTAAAATTCGAACCCAAAGTAGACATCATACAAGGTATTACCAATTCTATTTCATGGTACAGAGAGCAAAATATTTTGTAAGAAAATATCTAAATGAAATTTTATCATCTTCTTCAAAGTTACGGTAATACGAAGCAACTGAAACATGTCACGAAGATCATAGTGCCGACAGTTGTTATAGCCGTCATCTTATATTCAGTAGAAATAGACGAGGTTAAAAATCTTTTTTTAACTATTTCCATACCATTCTTCATTCTTACGTTATCTGTTTGTATATTTGATCAAGTAACAATGGGCTTGAAGTGGAACATTTTACTTAAGGCATTTAAAGTACGGATACCGTTTCATAAACCAATTATTGCGTATTTAAGGGGTAAGGTCTTTGAACTGTTTATTCCCTCGATTTTTGGAATAGATACATACAAGTCTTATTATGTAAAGGAAAAAGATGCACGTATAATTCCGATTGTATCTTCAATATTTGTTGAGAGATTTGTGGGGATGCTCTCTTCATTGGCTGTGATTTCACTTTTAATACATTTTACAATCAAAGGTTTGAATCTGCACTATACAATGATAATTTCTCTGGGGGGCTTAATAGTCTTTTTTGTAATTTTGATATTCCTGTATTTTAGTGTAAATAATGTTTCTCAAATTATAAAAATCAATTTACCAACCTATCTTCCAACAAAATTAAAAAATTATGTGAACGAATTTTTTGTATCTTTACAAGGCATAAATGGAAATAAGTATAATGTGTTTGTTTACTTTATTGTATCGATATTTGAAAAACTTTTTTACGGTACAGCTATCTATTTTTCGGCAAGAGCTATAGGCCTTCATGATGTACAGTATATATATATTATATCTGCTGCACCATTCCTATCACTCTTAGAGAGATTGCCAATTTCAATTTCAGCTATTGGTGTAAAGGAAGGTTTGTACATTATTTTACTTAAACCATACGGAATAGACGTAACGAGTGCATTAACTGTTGCATTGGTTCTCCGAAGTGCAGAAATATGCTATATGCTTATTAGTTCATTTTTTTGGATTGGTGAATTTGCTCGTGATACATTAAAACTAGACATCAAGTGTGTTGAAAAAGAGATCATTGCTTATGGAACAAGCAGGAAATAAGAATCATCAAGAGTGTTTCAATAGGTCTGAATGAATTAATGGTTACCCTACTACAAGAACAAATAGAGGCAGTTAAGAGTTGTACAGACTTTGAATCAGTCTCGGCATTGGTGAGGAAGTTTAATATAAGGCATCTGTCTCCTCAAAATTACGTTGCTCTTGAGAGAAAGATTAACCAGGTGATTGATGTCCCAGACATCAAATTCGCATTTCTTTCTAATTTCACACTAGATACACTCCCAACTTATGCAGGCGTTCTTGCAGCAGTTGAGGGAATACGTTTTGGTTCATATGTGGGTGCTTTTAATCAATATTTTCAGGAGGTTCTTAATGAACAGAGTGGGTTGTATCATTACGATCCCGATATTATCTTTCTTGCTCTTTCCATGCATGATTTGGAACCAGAGGTTGTTCACTCATTCTCTGGAATGTCACGTGATGAAAAGAGTAAGCGCTTCAAGAAAACATTTGATCATATTGCGAATTGGTTATCGTTGGTTACAGAGAAATTTACCTCAACGGTAATTGTTTGTAATTTCAACCTTCCGGGCTTTAATCAAAAAGGAGTTGCAGATGTTAATGATTCATATAGTGAGATGCGTTTTTATTATGAGTTGAATCTTAAACTGGAAGATCTTTTACGAGGAAACCAAAGGACGCACTTGTTCGATATAGCTCAATTATCTGCTCGATATGGATTGGAGAGAGTTGTTGATCCAAAGATGTACTATTTGGCAAAAATGTATTGGAGTGAACAATTTCTGTCTGTTGTTTCTGAAGAGTTGGTACGTTATGTTATTGCTGTTCAAGGACGTACAAAAAAATGTATTGTACTCGATTTGGATAATACTATTTGGGGAGGTGTTGCCGGTGAAGAGGGACCTCTTGGAGTGAAAATTGGTTTAGGAGATCCGGTCAGCGAGGCATATCTAGATTTTCAATTTGAAATCAAAGCATTAAAAGAGCGAGGTATTTTACTTGCATTATGCAGTAAAAACAACAAAGAGGATGCATTGGAGGTATTCAGAAAACGTCCGGAAATGCCTTTGAAGATATCCGATTTTACTGCAATGGAGATAAACTGGGACCACAAACATATTAATCTTATGAAAATAGCAGAGACACTTAATATAGGCATTGATAGTCTCGTTTTTGTTGATGACAATCCTGCTGAATGTAGTCTTATTCAGCAGATGCTACCGACAGTGAAATCGGTGCTGCTTCCAGCAGACCATGAGCAAATTTCTACAACAATTAGGAGACTCGCTTCATTTGAGAAAATGGAAATCCTTAAAGATGACAAGAAGAAGACTGAACAATACCATCAAGACCACCAACGAGATATTCTAAAGAATTCTGTCAATGATCTAGAAAGGTATCTTCATAGTTTGAAAACTGAGATTCGCATTATACGTGCAGAAGAAAAAGATATTTCACGTATGCACCAACTGTTTTTAAAAACAAATCAATTTAATATCACCACTGTTCGTTATTCAAGAGGAAGAATTGAAGAGTTTCTGCATGATTCAATTTATGATTTGTGGTATGTGACTTCACAAGATTGCTATGGATTTATGGGGATCATAGGTCTCTACTTACTACAAAAAGTCTACGGAGATATGCACATTGATAGCTTCATATTAAGCTGTCGTGCAATGGGGCGTGATATTGAAGTTGCAATTATGAACCATATCAAACAGCAATACCTTACACATAAAAATGGTGGATACTTAACAGGAAGGTATGATCCGACAGATAAAAACAGACCTATAGCAGAATTTTTCGATAAACAGGGCTTTGAGTTGATAGGAGAATCTGCTGAAGGTAGCAAAAGCTATCGTTTGTCCCGTGATAATTTGAGTCTCTTGGATTGTCCATGGATTAAGGTCCTCAATTAAGGAAAGGCAGAAAATGGAGGAGAAAATTAAAGACATATTAGTGGAAATTTTGGATGTTCAGGAGAAGGTAATTCAAGATGATTTTGGACCAAATGATGCAGATTTATGGGATTCACTTAATAACTTACGGCTGATTACAGCTTTGGAAGAGGAGTTTGAAATTAAATTATCCATGGCTGAAATTGGTACCATGGTAAACTTTAGAAGAATTAAGGAGGTCGTTCAAAGTCATGTATAAAGCTGAAATGGGGTATTAGCAATTTCTTCCGTTAAGTTTTTTGCAAAAAGAGTTGTACTGTTTTAAGAAAACTCAATTAACGTTAAATGCGTTTTAACCATGAGATTCAATAAGATATTTCAACGTTTTTTAATCCCACATTCCTTAACTACACTACTCTATTGGATCAAATATAGGTGTTTCATTAGCATGAGGGCGGAAATAGAGTGGACAGCAAATTTAAATATTGGAGTAAATACCCAAATAAGCTCTTTTTGTAAAATAAAAGCATCTGATGGGCCTGTTTGTATCGGTAGTAATGTTTCAATAGGAACGGGTAGCTTTATTGCATCAGGTGAACGTGAGATTAAGATAGGAGATTATTGCCTAATTAGTCCTAATGTGACAATAGTTTCAGTTAATTATCGGCATGACAGAATTGACATACCTATTGTACATCAAGGCAAAACCTCAAAAGGTATATCAATAGGAGACAACGTCTGGATAGGTGCAGGAGCAACAATCCTGGACGGTACTCAGATAGGAAATGGTGTAATAATAACTCCCAATACAGTTGTTTCCTCTCATGTCCCTGAGAATGCAATTGTAAGCGGAAATCCTGCTAAAGTAATTTTTATGAGAAGATGAATTTTAATAAAATGAGATAGTTTTTTTCTTTAACAAATTATGAAAATACGAAAAATAGTACTCATAACGATATGTTTGTTAGTCAATGCAAGTGCTCTATCACTTGCTGCTGATTCTTGGCCTCAATATAGTCAAAATCCCTATATCATCAAACTTGATCGTTCACAGAATCATATCAGTGGACGTGGTGGGATAATTGTTTCCGATTTAAACAGTGATAGTTTGTTAGATTACGTATTATCTACCAAGACGAATGATGGTGGTGAGGGTATTGGTGCTATTGGTGCTTATGACCACTCAGGGAGCATAATGTGGATAAAAGGTGGCGTTGACATTAATATTAACGGTAAGGCTGAGAATTATGGATTACCGGGTTGGGGTGGTCCTGGTATTTCAACTGCCGATGTAGATGGTGATGGAAGAGATGAGGTAATTCACCTAAATACAAAAAATGAAATCGTTGTGAGAGATAGTTTGAGTGGAGACATTGTGAAGACAATAAAGATGAACTTGCCAATTGAAGGGTTTTTTTCAAAAGTGAAAAACAGTATTGATTGGTTATTTCATGGATCGAAGGAGAAGGCCTCACATTATTATCATAGTAAACCAAAAAGGTGGTCACATTTTCAAATAGTTAATTTAAAGGGTAAGGGGAGTGAGATTGTTTTGCAAGCAGATCCATTACCGTTCAGGTGGTTAAGATCAGTGTCGTTAACAACGGGTAGAACATTGTGGGAAAACCATCAATATATAGGGTTAAAACATGGAGGGTTTCGGGCTGCGGATATCGACGGAGATGGTTTCGATGAAATCGTTGGTGGATTAATAATAGACGATGACGGCAGGATTATTAATAGGTGGAAATACAGAAGGTTCCCCGGTCATTTAGATTCTCTATTTATCGGAGACGTTTTACCCGAGGAGCCTGGTCTTGAGTGGGTTCTACTCGAAGAGTCTCATAATGGTGATGATAGAACCGTCTTATTAGGAAAAGAGAGAATATTTTTTTATCACTCGTTTGAAGGTTGGGAGCCACAAAATGCAGCTATTGGGGAATTTGATTTAGAGAGGCCGGGTCTGGAGATTTGGTGTCGGTCCAGGTTTAACAAAGATCAAAGGCCCTGGGTAATTGATTCTCATGGCAAAACAATTGCAGCTTATAGATTAAATGATAGGAAACCTGTAAATTGGTCTGATGAAGGAGTAGAGTGCATTAATACCATTGATTGGGATGGTAGTTCGAAGAGACTTTTGGCAGCTAAGGAGAGACATGTAGATGGGAAGATATGTCTTATCGATCCAATAACCGGGGACTTTGTCAAGTGGTGGGAGGAAAATGCTGCAAGAATATACATTGTCGATGTTGCCGGAGACTATAGGGAGGAGATTGTTGTTATAAATTCGAAGCAAAATGAGATCAGGATCTACTGGAACAGTGAAAAAAGCATTGGAGCTAAAGAGGAGCGATATTGGAGCAGGAACTATTACAAAAGACAGAAAATAAATTATAATTACTATTCTCCTTAGGGAGAAAGTATTTATTTTTGAGATACGATTTAAAGTTTGTAGCAAATTAAGAAATTCCCGGCATCTGATGAAATTAAGCTTACAATTTCATGGAGCTACTCAAGGTGTTACAGGATCATGTCATCAACTTTCAAGTAATAACGAAAGTTTACTCATTGATTGCGGTATTTTTCAAGGAAACGACGAGAGAGGAAACAGTAATTTAGAAGTAAAATTTTATATCTCAAATCTTACAGGGTTGGTTCTTACTCATGTGCATATAGACCACATCGGTAGAGTTCCCTATTTATTGGCAGCAGGGTATACCGGACCGATTTTTGCATCAATACCAACAGCATATCTCATAACGGATCAACTTGAAGACACACTTAAAATAGGTTTTACGAGAGACTCTAATCTTATTCAGCGAGTTATCCATTTGCTTAAGAAACGTTTGGTACCTTGCAAGTATAAACATTGGATAACTATTTCTGATACCTATAAGATAAAATTCAATCCCGCAGGGCATATCCTGGGTAGCTCTTTTGTTGAAGTCGATGTGAAAACGGGTAGAGTTCATAGGACGGATAAAAAAAAGAGAAGGAGAGTTGTCTTTTCAGGGGATCTTGGTGCTCCATATACACCAATCTTACGTTCTCCCCGTTCTCCTTACCAAGCAGATATACTTATACTTGAAGCAACGTATGGTAACAAGGTACATAATGGTAGGAAAGATCGACGTAATACGTTGTTAGACCTATTACAGAAGTCTGTTGTTGATGATGGTATCGTTATTATTCCAGCCTTTGCAGTTGGAAGAACGCAGGAGCTACTTTATGAACTGAACGCAATTATCGAATCACACAAATTACCGAAGCTTTCCGTAATCGTTGATTCTCCACTTGCAAATAAGTTTACAAGGAAATATTCCGACCTAAAGCCATTTTGGGATAAGGAGTCCAAAAGAAGGGTGTTGAGGGGTGATAATCCATTTCACTTTCCTGGATTGATTAGTGTGAGCAATTATCAAGAACACATAAAGGTTGTTAAAAGGTTAAAGAAGGAAGGTGGTCCGGCAGTTGTCATAGCAGGTAGTGGTATGTGTACAGGTGGAAGGGTAGTGAATTATCTCAAAAATTTCTTACCAGACCGAAGAAATGATATTATCTTTATAGGTTATCAAGGGATTGGAACACTGGGAAGAGCAATTCGCATGCATAAAAGAGATGGTAAAAGAGGACAAGGGAGTGTGAACATTTATGGTAAACAGGTAAGCATCAAGGCTGGCATTCATGAAATATCAGGATATTCTGCTCATGCAGGACAAGATGATCTTGTTCGATGGGTAGATGGGATTCACAGAAAACCAGAGAAAACCTTTCTTGTTCATGGAGACCAAGATGCGAAACATGTTTTAAAGAACAGGCTGATTGGTTACGGATTGGATGTCTCGATTGCAAGGAGAAAGAGATACCTTCTCTAGCAGAAAGCCACTATAGGGATAATGAGAATCAACAGGGGCAAAATAAACAAGAAAATATTTTCTTATTTGTAATAAAACATAATTATGCTAGATGCGATACATAGAAATAATAAGGTATCCAAGCTAAATATACGCTAAACCACATGCAGGATATTGATATCTCAATCGTAATTCCTCTCTATAACGAAGAGGAGTGTATAAATCATCTTTTCGCATCTGTTACCCAGGTAATGGGGGAGTTAAACAGGGAGTATGAGATAATTTTTATTGATGATGGAAGTTCTGATGGAACCTATGAACGAGCGAATGCTATCTATAAAAATGATCAGCATGTAAAGGTGATAAAGTTTAGAAGAAACTATGGACAGACCCCTGCCATGCAGGCAGGTTTTGATCATGCAGGTGGGAGAATCATTATTAGTATGGATGGAGACTTGCAGAATGATCCTAAAGATATTCCTAAATTTCTTGAAAAGATCGAACAGGGGTTTGATATAGTATGTGGTTGGAGAAAAAATAGAAAAGATAAATTAATTTCCCGTAAGATACCTTCAAAAATAGCTAATTGGTTAATGGGTATCGTTTCAGGAATAAAGATTCACGATAATGGTTGTTCATTGAAGGCATACCGGAATATGGCGATAAAGAAAACACGACTATATTCTGATATGCACCGTTTTATTCCTGCAATGACCTCTATTATTGGAGCACGATATGGTGAGATAGTTGTTAATCACCATGCTAGAAAGTATGGCAATAGTAAATATGGATTGTCGAGAATTTGGAAAGTATTTCTTGATATGTTCACTATGAAGATGCTCGTCAGTTTTTCTTCACTCCATGGGGTATGGTTTGGAATCTTGGGTATTCCATTTCTGGTTATGGGTATACTCTTTTCTATCTTCTCAATAAATTTATATCTAAAAATGGCAGATTTAACCACCTTTCCCATAATCATTCCCTCAATCTCAATTTTATTCTTTTTTCTGTTTGCTCATATGTTGCTTGTTGGTTTTCTAACTGAAATGATACAGAAAACTGGCAACACAAAAAACAAGGATGTAAGGCGGATATCACTATTGGAAGTTCAATAGGGGGGTATAGCAGTAGAGCATTCAATTCACGGCATCAATAATACATTACTTTACAATTGTAAAAAGGAAAGAACATTTATTTTACTTATAGAATAATTACTTGAACAGAGAATTAACTATGGATATCTCAATTATTGTTCCTGTAGTAGAACGTTACGATGATCTCAACAGGCTGTTTTCTGAGTTCTCATCATCTTTTAACAAATTAGAAAAATCCTATGAGTTTATTTTTGTGATTGATGGAGAATTTGACGAAGCGTACCATGTATTGCAAAACTTAAAGTCAGAGAACCCGTCGATAAAAATTGTTAAACTAAGTAGGAATCATGGTGAATCAGTTGCCCTGTCAATCGGTTTGGATATAGCTCGTGGAGATTATCTTTTTACCCTGGCATCATATTTTCAAGTAGAACCTGAAACGGTAAGTGCGGTTTGGGATGGGTTGCAAGGAGGGAGTGATCTTGTATTAACAAGGCGTTGTCCAAGGATTGATTCGAGACTGAATCGACTTCAATCGTTCATGTTTCACTGGTTAATCCAGAAAATTACAGCAACTTACTTCCACGACATTAGTTGTGGACTGAGGGGAATGAAGAGGAAGGTCTTTGAAGAAATCAATTTATATGGTGATTTGCATAGGTTTATTCCAATATTGGCAGATAAATACGGTTTCAAAATAAAGGAAATAAAGGCGAAGCAGAGAAAGGAAGATATTGCTTTACGATTGGTAAAATTGGGTTCATATCCTAGACGTTTACTTGATATACTTACGGTATTTTTTATAACCAAATTTACTATGAAACCGCTTCGCTTTTTTGGATTAATTGGCATGGCGTTATTTGGTGTTGGAGGTGCGATTAGTATATATCTCACCCTTTATAAGCTTTTAGGGGTGGGTGGGATAGCGGATAGACCTCTCTTATTGATGGGTGTTTTGTTAATGGTTTTAGGGATACAGACGTTATCAATTGGACTCATTGGTGAGGTAATAATCTTTACTCATGCAAAAAATGTAAAAGAGTATAATATCGATGCGTTTCTCACAAGAGACGACAACGTTGACGCATTTTTCAAAAGAGATGAAAATATTGATGAATTGCTGACGAGAGATGTGAGCATCGATACATGTCTCACACGAGATGAAAACAGAAAGTAGTGATTTGAACATAACGTTATGTAGTGGTTGGGAATTAGTGTGAACAGTAATATTTTATATAATTGAACCTATAGGTTTTAGGCACCTGATTGGTAGCTGAGTGTTGTATGGAGAGTAAAAAAGTTCATATTTCTCCTATTTTGGTCTGTTAGGAGATGGTTATATATCATCCATGCTGAATGTAACAAAAAAATTAGATAACAGTAATGAAAGGGATATTCTTTATATAGCACTTTTATTTTTTATTATTACCGGGATTTATTTTCGTTTTTTTGGTATTGGGAAGTGGTGTTTTGCCATTGACGAATTCTTTACCGCTTCATCGGTAAGAAAAATATTAGATAATGGAATTCCAAGGTTTGAGTTTGGAGGTTATTACATAAGAGGGTTATTTTTTCAATACTTTGAAGCGTTGTTATCTCTGATTTTTGGATTTAATGAAGCCACACTCAGATTTGGATCGATTTTTTTTAATTTACTTACCATTCCCGGCCTCTATTTTCTTGGAAGAAAGATAGGAGGAGGCATTCTTGGAGTTACTGCGGTTGGAATTTTTAGTATTTCGTTGATTGAGATCGAAATGTCTCGATACATCAGAATGTATACGGCATTTCAGTGTATGTTTGTATGGTACCTACTTGTCCAAATTAAGGTAATAATTGAGAAAGATAGTGCGAAGATTAAGTGGCTCTATATTATTGCTTTTTGTAGTATCTTTGTACACGAAGGTGCTATATTTCCGGTTTTGCTCCTCTTCCTACCATTGTTTGTTGGGTTTCCGGGTGAGAGAAAAAGACATATTCTTATCAGTATTGCAATACTGATGATGACATATTTCTATTTAACCTTTGATTTCAGACATTTTGGAACAACTGAGCATCTGCCCCTGGGTTATGAAAAGGTTGTTGGTGCGTCTAAAATCCTCTTACCCAACCTGTACTTCCTTAATACAATCATAGAGACAAAAGGATGGTTGTTGGTATATGGAATTATTTCCCTGTCGAACGGTATCCTTGTCTATAAAATTTGGAGAGCTACGAGCTTAGAAATTGTAAAGAAGGGTATAATAACCGTTACCTTATTCCTTGGAATGGTACATATGTTTGGAGCAGTCCTGCTGATTCTTTTCTGCGCTCTGATGAGTGGTAAGATCAATATGAAAGATATAGGAAACAAGAGTGTGAAGACTGTGATTGGTTGTACAGTTATTACCTTCGTGTTTTGGTTTTTATATGGTATCTTTACAGATATATGGACAAGAAATTTGTCAAATGTAGTTGGAACAAGTATTAAAAAAGTTTTTGTTGTTTTGATTAAGTACCCAAATATTTTCGATACATTTGTTTTTCCGTGGGGAGGTGTTATTCCTTTTATTTTTGTTTGTCTATTTTTTTCGCTCTTATATATACTTTTCTTGCGTATTACTCAAAAGGAGGATGGCGATTCTCCATTGTGTTTAATTACGTTATCCCTAATATCTTGTATAAGTTTACTTGGAATAATACCAACAATATACTCTCGAACCAGGTATTCATTTTTCTTATATCCTGTAATAATAATACTCATTCTTTTTTCCTTAAAGTCGTTAATTAACCGTTGTATCAAAATGAAATATCAATCTTCACTATTTTTTTTCCTATCAATGTTTCTTTTTATGACGACTGATGATTTCAATCTTGATCATTTAATGCGTATTAGCACCCCAGATATTAATTTTAGAATGGACTACGAGATAAGTAAATCGGATCATTTTATGGTGAGAAGAGATTTTATGTCTCCTTCTCAATTTATTAACAAAAACTGTAATAGCAGTGATATTATTATTATTAAACCGTTACCTTGTAGTTTTTATCTGGACAAAACAGACTACGTGTTCCTCCCCTATGATTGTCTTGAATTCCCGAACTTGTCAATCCAAAAAGGTGAAAGGGAATTGTGGACTTCGGCAAAATTGTTGAGCAGATTTGACGATATTGAAAATTTGGTTAATAACGCTCAACAGACTATTTGGTTGATTGATTATAGCGAAAAGTTTCCATGGCAAGATGATATACAAAGGCAGTTTTACAATAATTTTTTGAAATTTAAGACATATACGAGTCTGGATGGTATTTTTAATGTATTAAAAATACCTCCTGCTAGTAGTCGGCATATATGAAATATGATTGTTCTTTAGTAAGTACAAACGCAATTTAAGGTCACAAAACAGCAACATCATTGAAAGGGGTTTAGGAGAAAATGAAATTAATGTCAATTGCAGGTGCAAGACCAAATTTTATGAAACTTGCATCAATTGCAAACGCGGTAGAGAAGTATAATAATTCTGGCCTTTCTGAAGAGAAGATTGAACACATCATTGTTCATACCGGTCAACATTATGATGATAGTATGTCACACTGTTTTTTTGATGAACTAGGAATTCCTAAACCGGACGTCAATCTGGAAGTAGGATCCATGTCACATGCTCAACAAACCGCTGAGATAATGAAGTGTTTTGAACCGGTACTCTTAAGAGAAATGCCGGATGTACTCCTTGTAGTAGGAGATGTGAATTCTACAATAGCGTGTACTTTGGTTGCCTCTAAAATTGATTATCCCATAGAGTATAAAACGAGACGTCCTATTATCGTACATGTTGAGGCGGGACTCCGTTCATTTGACCGAAATATGCCTGAGGAGATAAATCGGATTCTGACCGATTCTTTATCCGACCAACTATTTGTGACTGAAGAGCAAGCAGTTATCAATTTAAAGCAGGAAGGGGTGGGAACAGAGAAGATACATTTTGTGGGAAACGTGATGATAGATACCTTGAAGAACCATCTTGAAAAGGTCGAAAAATCAGAGATAAAAGATAATCTTGGGATACCTTTATCTTATGGTTTGGTGACATTACATCGACCTTCAAATGTTGATAAGCTTGAAACTCTTAAACCATTGGTTGAATGTTTGAAAACTATTTCCAAGAAAATGTCTTTGGTTTTTCCTTTGCATCCACGCACACGTTCCTCACTAAAAAAATATGGTTTGTTACATGAAATGGATACAAATGGTATTAAATTAATCGATCCTCTCGGTTATTTGGATTTTCTCAGTTTAGTCAGAGACGCTTCCGTCGTAATCACCGATTCAGGTGGAATTCAAGAAGAGACAACTTATTTAAAGGTTTTTTGTGTAACCTTACGTGAGAATACTGAAAGACCTGTTACCGTACACGAAGGTTCAAACTATTTAATCGGAACAGACCCAAAAGAAATTCTCAAAGTTATTGATCTCATCTTGTCTGGGAAAGGGAAAGAGTCAAAGATTCCTAAATTATGGGACGGTAGCACTGGAGATAGGGTTGTTTCAATTATTTTGGATAATTACAAGAAGATACAAACTTTATGATAAAAAATTATCTTACCGTAGACGTAGAAGATTATTACCAAGTATCTGCCTTTGCAAACAGAATTCGGTTTGAGGATTGGAACAATTTTGAAAGTCGAGTAGTTTGTAATACGAAGAGGATTTTAGAGATCTTAAATAGAGAAGGAGATATAAAAGGAACTTTTTTTATTCTGGGCTGGGTTGCAGAGAAATATCCTGAACTGGTTAAGGAGATTGATGCTAATGGACATGAAATAGGTTGCCACAGCTATCGGCACGGACTTGTTTATAACAGTACTCCTCATGAATTTAGACGTGACCTGTTAAAAGCACGAGATATATTAGAGGGTATTACGGGAAAAAAAGTTTCTGGATACAGAGCTCCAAGCTATTCAATAACAAATAAGTCACTTTGGGCCTTTGAAATTTTAGCAGAACTCGGTTTTTCCTATGATTCAAGTATATTTCCCATCTCCCATGATCGATATGGAATACCAGATTCACCGCGATTTACCTATAAACTAGATGAGCAAGATTTGACTGAATATCCTATATCTACTGCAAAGATTTTTGGTATAAAAGTACCAGTATCGGGAGGTGGTTATTTGAGGTTGTTTCCCTACTGGTTTACAAAAATTGCTTTGAAGAAAATTAACCATAATGAGATGCAGCCTTTTATGTTTTATATACATCCATGGGAGATAGACCCCGAGCAACCGAGGATTAGGGGGGCGACGCTTCTTTCCAGGTTTAGACATTATAATAATCTTGAGAAGGCAGAAAACCGCTTTACCAGTTTACTTCAAGATTTTCAGTTTGCACCAATTACACCTCAGCATGAACAATCTGAATATCTTTCAACTACACAAGCATAACGGATACTGATTTTATAGCACCATCATACTTGTTATCCAACCTGAGTGTAAGCCAATCCTTTTAAATGAATATAAGAATAGCAACTACTGGAGACCGGCATAAATGGGATCAGTATATTTTGTCTCACCCTGATGCTACTCCCTACCATCTCTTTGCATGGAAACTGGTAACAGAGGAGGCCTATCAACATAAAGGATACTACTTGATTGCAGAGTTGGATGGACAGATCCAGGGAGTCTTACCTTTAATATTTTTAAGGCCTCCCCTTCTCACTGGACAGTTAGTTTCATTGCCGTTTTGTGATATTGGGAATAGTTTGAGTGATCATAATGAGGTACGTGAGATACTCATCAGTAAGTCAATCTTACTAGCCAAAAAACTGAGAGCAAGAAAGATAGAATTACGTTGTGCTATATCCTTACCGATATCCCAGAAAACACCATTATTTGTAAATAATCATACCCATAAGGTGAGAATGTTGCAACAGTTGCCATCTTCCTCAGAGCAACTTTGGGAATCGTTCAAATCGAAACTGCGTAGTCAGATACGAAAAGCCGAGAAAAATAGTTTACGGTTTGTTTGGGGAACTCATGAACAACTTAGCGATTTTTATCTGATCTTCTGCTGTAATATGAGAGACCTAGGTTCACCGGTTCATTCGAAAGAGTGGTTCAAGTGTATCTTGCAACATTATGGTGAAAATGCACGTTTGGGGTTGATCTATTACGATAATAGACCCATTGGTGGTGGAATCACCTTAAGCCTGAATAAAAAAATCTGTGTTCCCTGGGCTTCAACCCTGCGTGCATACAATCGTCTTTCACCGAATATGCTCCTCTATTGGAATTTTCTAAAATATGCTACCGATAACAATTATGCACAATTTGATTTTGGTAGGTCTACTCCTGGTGAAGGTACTTTCAAATTTAAAATGCAGTGGGGAGCCAAGCCGACCCCTCTCATTTGGAATTACATAGCGACTAACGGGAAGAAACTTAAATTGGATAGACAGTCTGGATCGAAAAGGGAGAGAGCAGAGCATTTATGGCAGAAACTTCCACTCCCTTTGACAAACTATATTGGTCCATCTATTAGAAAACATATTAGCCTATAGTGCATTACAGAAACAACGTACATAACATTTTACTGAAGGAATTTGTAATAGCTGGTTTTGAACGATCAGCTATTTCCTTCAATGGGGAAACCATTATTGTTGGAATAGATAAAAATGTGTGGGATTGTTGGAAAATTTAACTTTCATACAGGGGAGGCTGTATCACCTGAACTCCTTAAGATAATGTGTGATACCATTGATTATAGAGGGCCTGATGATGGTGGCATCTGTACGATGGGATATATAGGGTTAGGGCATCGTCGGTTGAGTATCCTCGATCTTTCTAAACTAGGACATCAACCCATGTCATCCCGCGACAAATCAATATGGATTACGTTCAATGGAGAGATTTATAACTACAGGTTTTTAAAGAGAGATTTACAACAAAAAGGTTACACATTTTTGAGCGATTGTGATACCGAGGTTATCATCTATCTCTATCAGGAGTATGGGGAAGGGTGTCTTGAGTATCTGAGAGGGATGTTTGCATTTGCGATATGGGATTCGAAAAAAGATATCCTGTTTCTGGCACGTGATCGTATCGGGAAGAAACCGTTATTCTATTACTATGACGGAAGGTGTTTGCTCTTCGCGTCTGAATTAAAGTCAATCTTTAAGGATACATCTATAAAAAAAGAGATAAATTTCGAAGCATTTTGCGATTATTTTAAATATCAATACGTACCTGATCCCAAGACTATTTATAAGAATACCCATAAGCTCAATCCCGGTCATTACCTATTATGCAGTAAAGAGGGAATACGAGTAAAGGAATATTGGGATATCTCCTTTCGTGAACAGTCTAATCTTCAAGAAGTGGAACTATCAGAGGAGCTCCTTAGTATATTGCAAGAGAGTGTACAGCTTAGGATGATTAGCGATGTCCCCCTTGGAGCTTTCCTTAGCGGTGGTATTGATTCAAGTGGTATTGTGGCCCTTATGGCTAAGGAATCAGAGAAACCCGTTACCACCTGTTCAATTGGCTTCGATTCTGAAGAACATGATGAAGTGCAATTTGCAAGAATAATTGCAAATCAATATGGTACAAACCATCATGAGTTTACGGTAAAGGAAAATGCTGAAGAGGTCCTAAGGGATATCGTGTTCTATTTTGATGAACCTTTTGCTGACTCGTCCGCAGTCCCCACTTACTACGTATCAAAGGTCGCTAGACAAAAAGTGACGGTGGCCCTGTCAGGTGATGGTGGGGATGAAAATTTTGCCGGTTATGAAAAATATTATCTTGACGATATAGAGAATCGACTAAGAAACAGAATTCCGGAATTGCTGAGAAGATCAATGTTTCCATTGCTTGCCAATATCCTATCAAGGGGTAACCGCCAGGTTTGTCAAAAGGGGAAGACGCTCCTACAGACCCTCAGTTACTCTTCTGATTACGGCTTTTATCTGACAAATACCGGATTTGATGATCAGTTGTGGACACAGTTGATAAATGGTGATACGAAGAAGCAGATAGGGGATTATGATCCGTTTAGTGTTACAGAATACTATTATAATAGAGCTGATACCGATGATCATCTATCCAAAATACTTTACACAGACTTAAAAACATATTTGCCAGGTGACATTCTTGTTAAGGTGGATCGAATGAGTATGGCCAATTCACTCGAAGTTAGGGCACCAATACTTGACCACAATGTTATCGAATATGCAGCAAATATTCCATCAAGCTTTAAATATAACAATGGTGAGAAGAAATATATTCTCAAAAAGGCCTTCAAGAAAATACTGCCAAGAGAAGTTATGTACAGAAAGAAAATGGGCTTTTCGGTTCCATTGGCAGAGTGGCTAAGAGAAGGGCTTCGGGATTACGTGGGAGACCTTCTTTTCTCATCTGATGCAAGTATGAATAATTTTTTCCAGAGAAATGTGTTAGAGAACATATGGAATCTGCATCAGAATAAAATCAGAGACTACTCAACAATTCTCTGGTGTCTACTTATGTTTGAGCTATGGTATCGGGAGTTTATTGGTATCTAAACCAACAATATCTTGTATTTTTGGTTGGAAATTGTCGGTTTAGATACTGTTTTACCACAGTGACAGTGTGATAAAGGAAATTGACAACAAATTCGTAGAACAATATATAGTTCTTTGAGTTTTAATGAGTAGCAATTGTGCTATGCCCCAGCTTTGCTAAAAGATATCTATCCCTTTTGTGGTTCAGGATTGGTCAGGTTGGAGGGTGAATCGTAAACTGTTTGGTACATATACGTACAACTAGCGAAGGGTGTGGTAACGACTTAGAGGGGTAAACGCTATGGACAAAACTAAGAAAATATCGATCATAATTCCTGCTTTTAATGAAGAGCGGCACTTACCATCTTGCTTGGAATCGATAGCACAAGTTGGTTATCCAAAAAGTTCTATAGAAATTGTAGTCGTGGACAATGGATCAACAGATAGTACAAGAGAGATTGCGAAGAGATATGGCGCAAAGGTGTTATGTGATGATTTGCTCAACGTTTCCGGGCTGAGAAATTTAGGTGTGTCTGAATCTTCTGGTGAAATAGTTACTTTTGTTGATGCAGACTGTGTTGTGAAAGAGGAGTGGTTAATAAATGCTACGAGATATTTTGATGATCTGAGCATAGCTGCCTGGGGTAGTCCACCTGTTCCTCCGGGACGATCAACGTGGGTTCAGAAAACATGGTTTTTGATACGGAAAAAGAGGTACCAAGTGCAAGAGGTGGAGTGGCTTGAGTCTATGAACCTTTTTGTGAGAAAAGAACTCTTTACATCTATTGGTGGTTTCAATAAATCACTCATAACTTGTGAGGATGTAGATTTCTGTTACAGGATAAGAAAAAGAGGAAGGATTGTCTCTGATAGCAGGATAGAGGTAGTTCATCTTGGTGAAGCTGCCACTATTCGGGAATTTATGAGAAAAGAGATTTGGAGAGGCAAGAGCAATCTGAGTGGAGTGTTTGCTCACGGATTTAGAGTGAAGGAAATTCCCAGTCTTCTCTTACCATTATACTTTGGGATATTTATTCCCACTTTGTTGCTGTTATCACTCTTTTTGTTTGATCCTCGATATCTGGTTACTACCGTTATGCTTTACATTACCCCCTCTATTTCAGTGTTGTACAAGGTGAGGGGAAAAGAAATCAATGTTGCTGATTTCTTCAGACTTCTCTTGCTTTCGCAGTTCTATTTCCTTGCCCGTACACTTTCATTAGTTAAAAAAGTGTGAGATACCGGACCTTTTTTTGAACGAATGGGACAAAAACGTACTACCTTGATAGCGTGTCCATTTCTATATTTAGGCCCGGTATCTTCAATATTACTTCCTACTTGCAGTTCCTTATTTATGATTGACTCATCTGACCAACGATAATGACTACCATATTACTCTACTTGCTAACAGTTGGAACATTTGTTGGCTCTGTATTTCAAGCATGGCTGGGCGTAACAGCCTACTATGTACTTGCAATATTATCACCACAATCAATATGGTATTGGATTTTTGGAGAGATGAGGGTCTCCTTTTACGTAGCTATATCAGCTCTCATGGGATTTATTGTTGCCGTATTCTTGAAAAAGGTCGATTTTTCCATTCTGAAGAACATACAAAATCTCTATCTCCTAATTTTTTGGATATTTATCCATCTCTCTCTGGTTTTTAGTCCGTTTGGTTATACTAACGAAGTTGAATCAAATTACAGAATGGAATTAATAGATAAGATGTTCCTTATGTATTTTGTAGCCATATTGCTTGTAGATACAAAAAAAAAGTTTCACTATTTTATCATAATTATGTTGGTATCTGTTGTTTACTATACCTATTGGGGTAATAATCAATATTTTTCAGGACAAATGTGGGGTCCACGCTTAATGGGCCCCATATACAATGGTAACTATAAAGATGAAAATACTTTTGCTATGTTTTTTGTATTGGGTATCCCTTTTTTATATTTTATGGGATGTTATTATCAAAACAGGTATTTGAAGTATCTGCTTTGGGGGATCATACCCTTCGCATGGCATGCCATTTTTTTGACCGCCTCAAGGGGGGGACTTATTGGTATTGGAGTCGTAACACTTTTTATAGGGTACCGCTCCAGATCAAAACTGCTTGGTATCGGAATCATTGTAGGACTGATAATAGCCCTCTCCTTACAAGGAGGATATATGCGTGAGCGGGGAAAAACGATTGCTAGTAAAGAGTCAGAACCAAATCCGAGATTGGAATCTTGGTCAACTGGTGTGAATATGATGAAGGCACACCCTCTCTTAGGTGTCGGACTGAACAAATTTGTTCCAGCATATTCATTTTACTCCAAACCTGATGCCGCTGTTCATGTGGCTCATAGTGCCGTAATTCAAGTGGGAGCTGAATGTGGCGTTCTTGCAGCGCTCATGTTTCTCCTGCTTAATGTAAATCTGATTTATCAGTTTTGGAAATACCGGGGTATGAGGAGTGATATGGTAGACCCTCTCCTACTGTACAGTAACGATGCAACTGTTGCTTCACTCTTAGGGTTCTTTACTTGTGCTATCTTTCTCGATCTCGCATGGTATGAAAATTTTTACTATTTATTGGTACTGAGTATTGTGAGACTCAAACTCCTCAAAATGGATGAATTTTACGATAGTGATCAGGAAACATCTTCTCACCGTGACAAGTTGGTAGAGTCTCACTGTGAAAGGATGAGTCAGAGCTACATTACTTGAAAACTGAAACGGGATGCAAAAATATGAACATACTCTTTTTAGCCCATCGGATACCGTACCCACCAGATAAAGGGGACAAAATACGCTCCTTCCATACAATTAAGTATCTTTCAAAATCAAACAATCTTTTTTTGGGGGCCACTCTTGACCAGAAGTCAGATATGAAGTATGTATCAGGTCTACGACAATATTGCAGTGAGATCCATGCTGTTTTTTTTAAAAAGAAGGTCAAGTTGTTAAGAAGTATGGCTTCTAACCTATCTTTATCAGTTGCCAACTTTTATGATACTTCTCTACAGGTCTATGTTGATAAGACTCTCAGAGAGAAGAGGATTGATGTTGTCATTTGTTTTTGTTCTCCCATGGCAGAGTATATTTTTAGGACGCCACTTTTTAAAGAGGGGAGGATGGGAGACATAAAACTGGTAATGGATTACGTAGACCTTGATTCCGACAAATGGTCTCAATATGCAAGCTATTCTAAATTCCCACTCAATATACTTTATAGGATGGAACAGAGACGTCTGTTTAGATATGAGACTCAGGTTAACAGGGTATTTGATCATTCTGTTTTTATTTCTGATCGTGAGGTTACTACATTTAAGAAGCAGTATGCAGAGGCGAGAAGTGTGCATGTCATCTCAAATGGTGTTGACAGCAACTATTTTTCTCCAAAATTGAGAGATACTAGTTCTCTTTCTATTGAAAATGGAGGTGCGATAAATAAGGTGAGTCGGAGAACCAGTAATATGAACCCCTCACTGGTATTTACCGGTGTGATGGATTATTTTGCAAACGAGGATGGCGTTAGATGGTTTTGTAACTGCGTGCTTCATAGGATACGATCTCAAATACCTGCAGTACAATTCTATATAGTTGGAAACCGGCCAACGAAAATGGTGCAGAGACTTTCAATGGTTGAAGGAGTTATCGTAACGGGTTTTGTAGATGATATTAGAGAATTTTATTGGTTGGCGAATGTCTGTGTTGCCCCTCTGAGAATAGCAAGGGGTTTACAGAATAAGGTCCTAGAGGCGATGGCTACTGGTAATGCTGTTGTTGCGACTACGAACGCACGTGATGGGATTATTGCACATGAAAAAATTGATATTATAACGGCAGATGATGAGAAAACGTTTGCCCAGGAGGTTGTCTCTCTCTTAAGAGATGAAGAAAGAAGAAGAGAGATGGGTCTGAGAGCAGTAGAAAATATTAAAGAAAATTATTCATGGGATGCAAATTTGAGGAAATTCGATAGATTAATTCAAAACGGGCAAATTCACAAGAAGCATAGCATAAAATCAGAAAACTCTGTTTTTTCAAAATGTTCAAAAATCCAATAGAGGAATCATGAAAAAAAAAATAGCTCATGTAACATTTGATATGAGAATAGGTGGTGCAGAGCAGGTTATTTATAACCTTATTGAAAATACAAACAGATCTCAATACGAGGTATCAGTGTTGTGTCTTGAACACTCAATTGGTCCGTTTGGGAGAAGACTCCAAGAGAGTGGGTATGATGTTGTCTCCTTTAATCGCAAACCGGGTTTCGATATTTCTCTCATAGGTCAAATTCATAATTATATAGCAGACCACAATATTGATATGCTTCACTGCCATCAATATACACCCTATATATATGGATTATTTGCCTCATTTTTTACGAACGTTCACATCATTTTCACGGAACACGGAAGGTTTTTTCCTGATAAGAGAAGTTTTAAGAGAATTTTGTTTAATCCGGTACTCAATATTTTAACCGATTATGTTACGGCTATCTCATCTGCAACACGGAACGCATTAATAGAATATGAAAACTTTCCGGGAGAGAAGGTAAAGATTGTTTACAATGGCATCGATGGCTCTCTGTATACGTCCCCAGCGGATACTGGCTTGAGAGAATCGCTTGGTATTGGTCAAAATGATTATGTTCTTGGTTCAGTTGCCCGGCTGGACCCTATAAAAAACCACAAAATGATGATCAAGGCGCTCGTGAGAGTGAGAAGTGTACATCCCAATATATATCTTATTATTGTAGGTGATGGTCCTGAAATGGAATCCTTGAAAACATTTGTTACAGGGCTGAGACTTGCTTCAAACGTTATATTCACAGGTTTTAAAGATGATATACACAACTATATGAATATTTTTGATCTCTTTTTGTTGACATCATTCAGTGAGGGGACAGCAATGACATTACTTGAGGCAATGGCTTCGGGTATTCCCTGCATTGCAACTGAGGTTGGGGGTAATCCAGAGATTATTAATGATGATGAAACTGGCTTCATCGTTCCAAATGATGATGAAAAAGTACTTGCTGAAAAGATACTTGTCCTTTTTGGAGACAAACCATTACAAAAGAGCATGGGACTTGCCGGAAAAAGGAGATTTGAAGAGAGATACACGGTTGACAAGATGGTTTCAGCATATGAGGAGATTTATGAGGGTGTAATTTGTAACAGATGATCTTAAACGCATAATAATTATATGAAGAAATAATGTTCAGTAATCAATTAGGAATAAACCGTTGACAATGATGCTTTCCGTACCAATCATAGTAAAAGAAACATCAGGTATTCATCGTTATAACGAACCAGTTACGATAGGGATTCCGTTTCCCAGAGGATGCTTGATCGATGCTACCGAACTGAAATTATTTGATCAGGATAAATGTTGTTTACCCCTTCAATCACAAGTACTGGCCTCATGGCCAGATGGTAGTGGAAAATGGATTCTCCTTGATTTTCAGGTCTCTGCCATGGCTAATACATTTAAAGAATTAAAGCTATCCACCAACCCTTCTTCTTCCTCAGGAGCTAATTATTCCCAAACTCTACCTTCCCCTTTGATGATTGAAAAGAAGAGAGGGAATGAGGTGGGTATAAGAGTTGATAGGAATATGGACACATATGCGATAGATACCGGGTCAGCTACCTTTTATGTTAATACCGATATCTGTAAACCTTTTAATCGTGTCGTAATTGGAGAGAATGATTTCCTCAATAGTGAAGGTAGTAAAATTATCCTAACCGATGAAATGGGTACAAAATATGAACCAAAAATTGATGATATTATAATAGAAACTAAGGGAGAGCTGAGAACTACTTTAAAGATTGGTGGACGATTTATAGGTGAAAACAGGTCTCTCTTTGCTAACTTTGTTTCTCGATTAAGTTTTTTTGCAAATAGTTCAATAATAAAAATTGAATTTACAATTCAAAACCATCGAGCTGCAGAACACCCTGGAGGACTCTGGGACCTGGGGGACCCAGGTTCAATATTTTTTAAAGATCTCTCCATACATACAGCCTTAAACACCAATGAGAAACCGATCGTTACCTATTCTCTCAACGAAGAGATTACAGCCAACAACAATCATGGGAACAAGGAACTATCAGCTAAATGCGATGAGATAAGTCCTAAAAGCAATTTGCTCATCTATCAAGATTCAAGTGGTGGAGAAAATTGGAACAGTAGTAATCACGTTAATAGAAATGGAGAGATACATAACTCATTTAGGGGCTATAGAGTTTTCTATGATGAAGATATTACTTACGAGGGATTGAGATCTCATCCATCTGTCTCAATCAGCGATAGTGTTAAAAGTATCTCAGGATCAGTGCTTGAATTCTGGCAGAATTTTCCAAAGGCAATTGAGACAAAAGAGAAGGCATTGATAATCAGGATATTTCCACAACAATATAGGGATCTTTTTGAGTTGCAGGGTGGTGAGCAAAAGACGCATACAGTATTTGTTGGCTTTGGTGGGGTTCAAGACAAAAACAGAGGATTGTATTGGTTGCAAAATCCCTTGTGTATACGTTCTAGAGCGGAATGGTATGCAAAAACAAAGGTCATCGGTTCTATAACAAATGGAGATGGATACAATATCAAAAAGCTGTATAAGGCGGTAGAACCCGCTATTAAAGGAGACTACACATTTTTTAAAAGACGAGAGATAACTGACGAATATGGTTGGAGAAACTTTGGGGATCTATATGCGGACCATGAAGCTGTTGGTTACATGGGATCTGGTCCGTTAATTTCTCATTACAACAATCAATATGATGGTATATATGGTATGTTGACACAATTCTTAAGGGATGGTGATAGAATGTGGTTTGTACTGGCCAATCAATTGTGCAACCATGTGAAAGATATTGATATTTACCATACAGATTGCGATAGGCCTGAATATAACAGGGGATTGTTCTGGCACACAGACCATTACAAAGATGCCCAGACATCTACACACCGCTGTTTTTCACAAAAAAATGCAGATTCTAAAAACAGAACAGCCTATGGAGGAGGACCATCCCTATCACATAACTATACAACAGGACTCTTACTACACTATTATCTGACAGGTTCTTTTTCTTCCCGGGAAGCGGTAAATGAATTAACGGTTTTCGTAAAAAATAATCTATCCTGCGAGGAGACTTTTGCGAATCGGGTTATTAAGAATACAAAGAGAATTATCTCTTTTGTCAAAGACCCATTGCAAAAACAACCACTTGTTCAAATTAACAAAGTTTATGGATTGGATGGTCCTGGTAGGGCAAGTGGAAATTCATTAAATACACTACTCGATGCATATGTACTAACTGGCAATAAGAAACACCTGGATGAAGCGGAGTATGTAATACAAAAGTGTATTAATCCAGATGATAATATTGACAAAAGGGATTTACTTGATGTGGAAAACAGGTGGATGTATCTGGTTTTTCTACAATCGTTAGGTAAGTTTTTAGATATTAAGACTATGCAAGGTTATTTTGACATTAAATGGCAGTATGCAAGACACTGCCTCATAAAATATGCAGAGTGGATGGTACATAACGAATATCTCTATCTTGAAAAGCCAGAAAAACTGGAATATCCAAATGAAACGTGGGCCGTACAGGAGATCCGGAAATGCAGTGTTCTGTTATATGCGGCAAGATATGTAAAATCCAGGAGGAGGGACCAGTTTGTGGATAAGGCCAAATATTTTTATGACGGAAGTATGAAACTCTTTGATACATTTGAGACAAAAACGTTAACCCGTCCAATAGTCCTCTTAATGCTCAATGGAATGATGTTGCAAAGCTTCAAGGAATTTGAAGTAGGAAACAGAGAACCCTCCAATTTATCACCTCATCTGCTCTCAGAGAGGTACAAACATCATCTTTCTGGAGAGGTGATCTCTTCGGTAATGAAAAATTTTGTAACATTCTCCCTTAAAAGAGAGTTTCAATTTCTTAAATGGCGGTTGATTGCTAAATAAATGGTATCATTGTTGAATCTAGGATCTAAAGAAACAATTTGTACCTATTGAAATCTTTAAAATATCTTAATGTATAATTCTGAAATCTTTTTTGATTCGTTTGGGGTAGATCATCGATATATTAGACATCCCAGAATTCGAGTGATAGAGATGCAAGACAGATACCTGTTTTAAGTATTATGGATATCAAAGGAAATCTAAAGGAGATCGGTAAACATGGTTCGATATACGTAGTGGGCTGGGTACTCAATTCTGTTCTGAGCCTTGCACTGCTTCCAGTCTATACCCGTTATCTGGCCAAAACTGAGTATGGTATGCTTTCGCTCCTCGATAGCACCATTGAGCTTGTCAGGATTCTCTGTGCTTTAGGTATCGGTTCTGCCATAGTGAGGTTTTTTCATGATAAACAGGATGATGAACATCGCCGTAAAGTTATGTCCACCGGGATAACATTCTTAATGGTCATGATTGTAATTATTGGGATCATTGTGTACCCATTAAGTGGTCGGATTACGAACCTTGTTCTTGGTGAATCCGGCTGTCCGCTCTATTTTCAACTTGCCCTTGCTACCATGTTACTGGGTTTGTTGAGAAGTGGGGCAGACAACTATCTGACAACCAACAAACGCTCTGTTACTTTTATTATAGTAAACAGTGGACAGACCCTCCTGAGTGCTGCAATTAATCTCTATCTTATTGTGTTTCTTAATATGGGAGTGTTGGGAATGTTGATTGGTTCACTCACTGCTTCTGTGTTAGTAAATATTGTTTTGCTACAGTACGTTATCAGAAAGAACGGTTTGGGTATCGACAAATCTCTTCTGGTGAATATGATCAGATTTGGATTACCCATGGTTCCAGCAATCCTTGCTGCAGCAGCCATGCACAACCTCGATCGTTTCTTTATTCGGCATTATGTGAACATCGCAGAAGTTGGTCTCTATTCGCTGGCTTACATGTTTCCTTTTATGTTGAACGGTCTCTTCTCAAATGCCTTTTCACGAATTTGGGGTGCAAGTACTATGTATAGTATTGCACGTGCTCCGGATGCCACGTACCAATTTTCTAAGATTTGTACCTATTATATGACGGTACTAACTTTCGCCCTATTCGCGATTTCAGTAGGTGCTGATACACTTATCTCTGTCTTCGCCGCACCATCATATTTTGATGCTCAACGCTATTTACCCATCATTGCATTAGGGGTATGGGCATATGCGTTACATACGTTTGTCAGAATTGGTGTTGATCTGACCAAAAAGACATATCTCTTTACTATTAATTATGTAGTAGCGTTCGTTATTAATATTGTCTTAAACTTTCTTATCGTGCCACGCTGGGGAGCAATAGGGGCAGCCTGGGTAACGGTGGCAACATATTTCAGCTTTAGTTTTGGAGGTTTTATGCTCTATAGACACTGTTATCCTATTAGGTTGGAATGGGTGAGGTTGTCGGTACTGATTCTTCTGGCAACAGGCCTCTATATCTGTCGGCAGTTTGTGTACGTAAGCGGATTTACCGGTACATTGTTGATTGAAATTTTATTGATTGCACTCTTTCCAGTTTTACTCCTTTATACAAGGGGGTTCTTTACATCAGGCGAAAAACTGCAACTAAGAAACTGGTGTTACTCGAAGATTGGTTGGGTTGGAAAGGCAGGTACCACGCATCAATAAGAGGATTACAGGTTGTAAGGAGAATTACGATTTCACAAACTATTTGATAATATCAAAAAGAACTTAAAATGCCTATTCATGTTGCTTATCTCTTAAACTCATCACAACTTGGTGGAGCTAACCGCAGTATGTTGACTCTCTGGAATGGATTAGGTGATATGACAGTAAAGCCGTTAATATTCTGTCCCTCTTCAGGACCGATGATCTCACTTATAGAGAATGTTGGATTGCCCTATCACATTTATCACTATTTTCAACCCAGCTGGAAACAACCAATTAAGTCTTATATCCAACGACATCTTTGGACAAGAACCTTTCGATCCAATAATATTTCATTGATACATGCAAATGATCTCTTTAATGGTAGGTCAGTTATTTTAGCGAGTTATTCATTGGAAATACCCCTACTCTGCCATGTACGTTTTCCACCAACTGAAGAGTACTGTTTTTGGGCCTTTAAGAATTTACCGAAACCCGACGGTTTTATATTTAACAGTAAAGCACTACAGGCACAAATTGGACCATTTCTTCAAGAGGCTTGCCCGAAATCTTTGCAATGGGTTGTGTACAATGGTGTCGACCTTGCAGCACTTAAGGTTGACGTTAGTTCACAGAACACCAAACCGAGAGTAGGTATTATTGCAAACCTACAACAGGTGAAAGGGCATGAAGATTTTATTCATATGGCATCAATACTCCTCCGAAGGGGGCATGAGGTTGTATTCGACATTGTGGGTGGTGACATCCACCAAAGTGGGAGAGAGGAGAAGTTGAAGCGTTTGGTGTATGATTTAGGTATTACCGAAAGTATGTTCTTTCACGGAAATGTAAAAGAGGTTTACACCACAATTCAACAACTTGATATCGTGGTTTGTGCTTCTCATGTAGAACCGTTTGGGCGTTGTGTCATTGAAGCGATGGCTTGTGGAAAACCTGTTGTTGCAACACATGTTGGAGGTATTCCTGAAATTATTATCAATAATGAGAACGGGTTATTAGTATCACCTCAGGAACCTGAGGGGTTGGCTAACGCTGTGGAGTTGTTGCTGGATAGTCACGAGATGCGGAAGCAAATGGGTGTTGCAGGAAGAGAGAGAGTAGAAAAAACCTTCAGCATGGAGACACATGTTGGAGCAATAATGGATATTTACAGAGAAGTTTATAATGACGGTAATGAAACCTAAGAACCTTTACCTCTTCTAACTAGAGAAATGAGACCAATAAAACGTCCATTTTACTGGATTATTAACTTTCTCATAAATTCAAACTATTTTAGAGAATCTCTTTGGGCTGCATCGAAAGACCTTTTCTGTCAGAATAATCATTTACGAACGAACCAATTGTCGCTCTATGGTGTCCCTGCACAATATAAATGTGAAGGTGACAGGATTGATAAATTTGAAGATGAAATTAAGCCTGTTTTTGTAACTGCTAGATTTCGGTCAGGCTCTACGTTTCTCTGGCAACTTTTCCGAAACATAGAGGGGGTAACAGCCTATTACGAACCGTTAAATGAAAATCGCTGGTATCTATACCATAAGGTTAAACGGGATGTAGATCCTACTCACATAGGTGTACAGGATTACCATAAAGAGTATGCTGAAATGTCTTATTTGGACACATGGTTCCGTTATGAATGGTCTTATAGATACCTATTCATGGATGAAAAACATTACGATCCAAATTTATATAATTATATAAGAGCTTTAATACAGAGTGCTGCTGGAAAACCGATATTACAATTTAACAGGATGGATTTTAGACTTGCTTGGTTAAAGGCGAATTTCCCAAATGCAAAAATTGTACATCTGTATAGAAATCCGAGAGAGCAGTGGATGTCAATACAAAGAGATGGTGGAGTAGTTCCTTTAGATGAGAAACTATGTTCTTCATCGGATCTGGCTCTTTTTGATACCGTACATTGGGCCCGCGACCTACGTCATGTTTTTCCTTTTTTGGAATTAGATAACGGATGCCATCCGTACGCTATTCACTACTTCCTTTGGAGACTTTCTTACTCTTTTGGAAAGCGCTATGCTGATTTTTCCTTAGCTTATGAGGATATGATAACAGGATTTAAAGAAACATTTGGGCCTCTGCTGGTCGATCTTGGAATACCCGATGCTAACTTGCATCAACTATCACACGTGAATCAGGGGGAGGTTCGAAATAGTTGGCGGAAGTATGCACCAGTTACATGGTTTGAAGAGATAGAAACAGAATGTGATAGGGTGTTAGAAGCATACTTTACTGCACGGTAAAATTATTTTTCAATTCCCAAACATAATAACACAACTATGAAGATGAAGACACTACTTATCTCAGAGATATTTCCCCCTAAAACAGGGGGTAGTGGACGATGGTTTTTTGAGATCTATTCAAGACTGTCTAGAAAAAATTATGTAATCTGTACGGGTGCCGATGAAAAGGCAAACGATTTTGATTCTAATAGTGATTTGAATATCGTTCGCATTCCATTGGGAATGTCTGATTGGGGGGTTATCAATCCCAAATGTATGCTTGTTTACCTGCGACTCTTTTTGCATATTCTTCTCATTATTAGGAAAGAGAGGATAACGGCAATACATTGTGGTAGATCTCTTCCGGAAGGTCTATTGGCATGGTTGGTAAGGAAATTTACAAGAATTCCGTATCTCTGTTATGTCCATGGTGAGGAACTCGCTACATTCCAAAAAAGCCGTGAATTGGTTTTGCTTTCACGCAAAGTATTTGCTGGTGCTACCTATATTATCGTTAATAGTCGTAATACCAAACATTTACTTACAGAGTATTTGCCGACAATAGAGGAAAAAATTCGGATACTTTACCCTGGAGTGAATGTCGATTATTTTAAACCGGTAGCAGCAGACCAAACTACACGAAAAGAGTTAGGATGGGCGAACAGGTTAGTAATTTTGACTGTTGGTCGCTTGCAAAAACGGAAGGGACATGATGTGTCCATTCTATCATTGAAAGAGGTACAGAACTCTTTTCCAAATGCCTTGTATGCTATAGCTGGTTCCGGAGAAGAGCGAGAATGTTTAGAGAATCTAGTCAATGAAAATAAATTGGATGGTAATGTCACATTTCTTGGTGAGATAGACGATGAAACACTACTCAAATGTTACCAGCAATGTGATCTCTTTATTTTGGCGAACCGTGAGGTCGATGGAGACATTGAGGGTTTTGGGATGGTACTTGTCGAGGCTCAATCGTGCGGTAAACCTGTTATTGCAGGTGATTCCGGTGGTACCCTTGAGACCATGATTCCCGGTCAGAGCGGTATTATCATTGATTGTAGAGATCCCAAAAAACTTGCAGTTGCTATTAACCATTTACTCAAGGAACCCGAAATAAGAAAATCGATGGGAAATACTGCCGTTAAGTGGGTGCATGAGAATTTTGATTGGAATTCGCTTGTTGTAAAGGCAGAAGAGCTATATTGTAAGCTTACTCGATAGACTCTCTAACATGGTCCCAACAACAGGTATCGTTTCACTGTTCGTGTTTGTGAAGTAAAATGAAAGCAATTACAAAGAAAATAGTAAATACCATCAGCTTGATATTGGTTTCTCCCTTAATACTATTTTACTATTCTTTTGGTATGGGGAGCGGCAGAGACACAGTCTTTAGTACCCTTTCTCAATTCCTTAGTCTCTTTCCGGGGATATCAGGTAGTTATCTAAGGAAAGCATTTTATCGATCTACAATGACACGATGTGATAATGAATGCGTAATCTTCTTTGGTACCCTTTTCTCTCAAGTAGATACAGAAATTGGTAAGGGGGTATATATCGGACCAAACTGTAATATTGGAAAAAGTAATATTAGTGATCATTGTACTTTAGGGAGCAATGTGCATATCTTGAGTGGAAAAAGGCAGCACAATTTTGAAAGTGTGGATATTCCCATTCAAGAACAGGGAGGAGTTTTTGAAAAGATCTCAATTGGAGAAGATACATGGATTGGAAATAGTGCGCTAATAATGGCTAACATAGGGAAAAAGTGTATCGTTGGTGCAGGATCCGTAGTTACGAAAGAGGTGGAACCGTTTTCAATAGTTGCCGGTAATCCCGCTAAATTATTAAAGAGACGCATCTCAAAAGATTTAAAGCTTTCCAATGAATTAAAAAGGGAGGTTTACCAGAGAAATGATGACGAATGTAGACAGAATCAAGAGGTATAAGAAAACTATTATATTTTTTTAAGAATTTGAAATGATGAGACTTAATGTGCTACAGTTTATTTGCCCAACCGGATTTTACGGTGCTGAAAGATGGATCTTAGCATTGGCAAAATATTTAAATCCCGATCAAATTAACTGTCAGTTGGCTGTTACGGAAGAGTCGCAGGGACAGAATATCGAACTCTTTAAAAGATATAAGCTTCTTGGACTTGATTCGTATAAAATTCAGGCATATGGCAGATTTGATGTGCGAATGGTTTTAAAACTCGTCAGTCTAATAAGAGAAAAAAATATCGACATTATTCATACTCATGGTTATAAATCAGACATATTAGGTTTGGTAGCCGCACATATAACGAGAATTAGATCGGTTGCAACTCCTCATGGGTTTGAAAATGTCAATGATCGAAAACTTCAAATGTATATAAGACTCGGTTGCTTTGCCCTGAGGTACTTCGATAGGGTTGTGCCCCTTTCTGATGACCTTGAGTCGGAAATGCGCAAAATAGGAGTAAATCCGAAAAAATTGAGACTTATTAAAAATGGTGTCGATTTAGAAGAGATTGAGAGGGAGAGGAGTTTGGATACGCCATCTGTTTATGCCAATGGTGATGAAAAAATTGTCGGATATATAGGACAAATGGCTTCCAGGAAAAACCTAAGAGACCTCTTAATGACATTTAATCTCCTTTACGCGAAGCATAAAAATATTAGACTACTTCTCGTTGGTGATGGTCCGGAGAGGAAAGAGATAGAGACAGTGGCAAGAGAGCTGGCATCATCTTCAAAAATCCATTTTCTTGGGTTCCGGAACGATCGCTTGAGAATACTGAAAGAGTTTGACCTCTTTTGTATGACCTCATCATTGGAAGGTATACCGAGAAGTATTATGGAGGCGATGGCTATGGGGATTCCTGTTGCGGCTTTTAATATACCGGGAATTGATAAACTTATTATTAATGGACAGACTGGATTAATTACGGACTTTGGTAATCGAGAGAAATTAAAAGAATCCTGGGAACGTTTGATTTTTAGTGAGGAGTTTTCACATAAAATATCCCGTAATGGCAGAGAGTTCATTCTTGATTATTTCTCTTCTGAAAGAATGGCAAAAGAGTATACAACCCTATACTATCAGCTAACAAACATGGATAGTAGTATAATGAAAGATAATTCTGATTTACCCCACAAAGCAGCTCTCATTTGATTCGTAAGATAGAAAAATCATCCATAGTATCAAATAGGATAATTTTTGCACTATTAAGATTTATTTTTTTAGCAAAATATTACTTTAATGAAAGAAGAGGTCTCTCCATGAATGCATTAATAATGTGTATCACAATTGTCGTATTAACCGTATACAGTTCACTTGCAACTGCACAGCATTCTGTCTTGGTTAATCTTAGTAGCGAAGATCGGGCGAGACTCATTTTGCCTCAGGACCTTGTTTATCAGGGTGCGTTTAGGTTTCCATCTGATGGCGAGGCTTCAAGGTGGTCATATGGGGCTAGTGGTTTTACCTACTATCCTCATGGGGATCCTGCTGGACCTAATGATGGTTATCCCGGTTCATTATATGGAATTGGGCATGATCATCATCAACTTGTTGCGGAAATTTCCATTCCAAAGCCTGTTATTTCTAGCAGTAAGAGTGCAGCGGAACTCAATGTCGCCTCATTCTTACAGAATTTTACTGATATAACTGGTGGTTTAAGAGCACAAATTGGAGTTGATAAAGTCGGAGGTTTGTCCTTTTTACCTAAAATGGGAGCGCAGAAAACAGGTAAGATCTATTGGACGATATACGAATATTATAATGCTGACGGTGTGAACTATGTAAGCCATGGATGGTCAGAGTTAAACCTATCAAATGTCCAAGCGAAGGGTGTATGGCATGTAGGTCCTAAAAATAATTCAGAATTCCATTCTATGAGGAGCGCCGATTACATTTTTGAGATACCTACATCGTGGGCAGATGTTCATATAGGTAATAAATATCTTGCATCCGGAAGACATAGGGAAGCAGGGGCTTTTGGATCTAGTGAAGGTCCGGCACTTTTTGCTTTCGGACCATATAACGATGGAAATCCTCCGAGTAATGGTGCAGTTTTAGATGCGGTATCGCTAATTTGGTATCCCAAAGGAGGTGGTTACTATCCCGATTATCGAGAATGTGATAGATGGGGAGGTGGTGCATGGTTAACGGCAGGGAATAAATCTGCAGTCGTTTTTGTCGGCAGTAAAGCTCTTGGTGATACATATTATGGAGAAGGACGTTCATTTGATTGTAGCAGAGCAAAGGGTTATCACTGTACACCCTATGAACCACAAATTATCTTTTATGATCCGGAAGACCTTGCCGATGTAGCAAGCGGAGGGAAACAACCCTATCAAATTGTACCATATGCGATTTTTCGTCCGGCAGGTTTCATGTGGAATCAATGTCGAATCGATTTAGGAGGTGCGGCATTTGATCGAGCAAGAGGCTTTCTGTACATTTTTCAGAAAGCAGCCGAGAGAGTGACCAATAAGTATGAATCGTATCCGCTAGCACATGTATTTAAGATTACGGGAGATGGTTCAGTTCTTGATACAATTCCACCATTACCTCCCACTGAACTGGAATTACAACCATGATTTATTCTGAAATGAGAAGCTGTCAAATTCGTAACGATGAAACTTTCGCTACTTTATAGTGATAAAGAGTGAATAAGGGGTACACTACCTGGTATTTGAGGCATTTTAGTCGCAAAACACTCCAAAAGAGAGACTTAAGGTTGTACGCTGTCTCCAAGAGCGCTCGTTATACCAGTTTAGCAACCCTTACTCTTTCCCTATAACTACATGTTGGGGAATCTATTCCTTTGCCTTTTAAGGCTCAAATTTACCTGTGACTCTACATATCATCTCGTGCAGAGTTTTTCACCCTTGAAGCTCCTATTCTTACCTCCACATCGTCAGGCTACAGCATAATTCTATGGAATCGATACTCATATCTGCACATGATCTAGTGCTATCTCCTTCTATACGATCTCACTGCCCTTCTGTCTGGTGAATACCTGAAAAACTCCTTTCTCAAAGTACTTCATCTAGTTTCTATCCCCAATCACAAAGAGATAAACTCTCCGTAACATCAAAAATACTTCATGATGAAAGTATCATGTAGAAATCGTTGAATACCGTTGCATTTTGCACGTATCCTTGCTACTCTTTTAATTACTTGAGAAACACTTTAGTTGCCATATCTGGTACACTTAGAAATCTTATTACACCTATTTTCGTTTTTTTCATAATCAGAATGAATTTACCAACATAGCGTACTGTTGTCTTCTATGATAACGAGAAATAGGGTTTACGTGTCTTAATAAATTAGTTTTGATAACTTTTTTCAAACATTTGTTGGCGTTTAATGGATATACATCAAATCTACATAAAGGATATTGATATTTCATCGGTTGGAAACATAAGATATCTGTCTTGGTCCATGCGGGTTTTAGACGATGTTATCGATTCAATACGTAAAGTGGGCCTCATCAATCCAGTGATAGTAAAGAAAATGAAGAGTCTTGGTGAGTTATATACAATTGTTTGTGGATATAAACGTGTTAGGGCCTTTAAAGAGTTAGGAATAGAGAGAATTGATGCAAAGATAATTGATGGAGCTACAGATGAAGAGCTGTACCTTATCAGTCTGTACGACAATCAATTTTCTCGAGGGTTTAACGATATAGAAAAGGCCGTTATCCTTATAAATTTTAAAGAGATTGGCTATGCGAAAAATAGGTTGTTATCTGATATATTACCCCTTCTTGGGATTCCTCAAAATGAGAAGATATTAGATAAATACCTCTCTCTCTTTAAACTTGGGAGGGAATTGGTCAATTCTATCGCTAACAAGGAATTACAGATTGAACTGGCTTTTCTTTTATTACCTCTCGAAAAGGAGGAGTGCGATAGTGTTTATAACGTTTTATTTAAGGAATCAACGATAAACCTCAATGAGGCAAAGGAGACGATTAGAAACCTGCTTGATCTGAAACAGATCAAGCAATGTGGGATACCCGAACTTTTAGAGGCAAGAGAAATCACGAGTATTCTCGATGGGAAAAACAGAAACAAAAGGCAGAAAGGAGAGAATATTTATCGTTTTATTAAGTGCATGCGTTATCCGACCATCATGAAAAAAGAGAACGAGTTTACCCAATCATTAAAGGGGCTGGCCCTTGACAATAACGTTCGTATTAATCATTCCCGCTTTTTTGAGAAGGATGAAATTCAGATAACCATGAAGGTCTCTAATCAGAGAAATTTAGCAAGTTGTCTGAATAAGCTTCAGACGAAAGTACAATCGGGTGCTTTTAAGAAGATATTTTTCGAGCATAATGAGAACTTGATACGGAGAGAGAATACTTGGTAATCTTAGGTGTAGATATTGGTGGGACATTTACGGACTTTGTATTATTTGATGGCAGAAGAGTACAGATAACTAAAATCCTCTCTACATCTCGAAAACCGGAAGATGCCGTATTTAAGGGGATCAGACTCCTTGGGCTGTCAAACGAGCGTATTATTATAGTTCATGGATCTACGGTTGCCACAAATGCACTTTTGGAACGGAAGGGTGCGAATGTAGCCTTGATCACGACGAAAGGATATGAGGGCATAATAGAAATTGGTAGACAAAATAGGAGCACTCTTTACGATTTTTTTATTGATCGTGAATCTCCATTCGTGTTAGAACAAAACATTTATGGTATCCAGGAGAGGGTAACGGCTAAGGGACAGGTTGCACAAAAATTACCCAAACACAGTTTAAGAGAGATAAAGAGAGCGTTATTGAAAAGTGGGATTGAGGCGGTTGCTATCTGTTTTCTCTTCTCTTACATGAACACTGCAAACGAAGAGGATGTTGTGAAGTGTTTAAAAGATACAGGCGTTCATATTTCCGCGTCCCATAAAATCTTACCCGAATATCGTGAATTTGAGAGATTTAGTACCACATTGGCAAATGCTTACGTATCACCCGTTATGTCAAGGTACATTACATCCCTCGAAAATAAACTGGGTGGAAGTAACTTAAGGATAATGCAATCAAACGGCGGTAGCATCTCTCCCGAGCGAGCCAAAGAGAGAGCTATAAATTGCATGCTTTCAGGCCCTGCCGGTGGAGTGGTTGGTGCGACAAGAGTTGCAAAATATGCTGGTTTAGAGAAAATTATTACATTCGATATGGGAGGGACATCAACGGATGTCTCTCTGTGTGAAGGACGTGTACATCACACTACCGATACTTCACTGGGAGACATACCGATAAAGATACCAGTAATAGACATCCATACCGTTGGTGCTGGTGGTGGTTCTATTGCCTATCTTGATCTTGGGGGAGCTTTGAGAGTTGGTCCGCAGAGTGCCGGTTCTGTACCGGGTCCAATTTGCTACGGCAAGGGGAAGAGGATAACGGTTACTGATGCTAATC
Source organism: Candidatus Scalinduaceae bacterium (assembly GCA_965222815.1). GTDB lineage: Bacteria > Planctomycetota > Brocadiia > Brocadiales > Scalinduaceae > SCAELEC01. The sequence goes on along the minus strand of CBDCUS010000013.1, from coordinate 150,628 downwards.
TTTTTTTGGGTAGGCTCCTCTCCGAATATTTTCTTGGAGGTAGGATGCGTCTTGATAGTAATAAAGTGTCTCAAGCTGTATATCTCTTTGCAAAGAGAGTAAAGATGGATCCTTTCCAAATGGCTGAAGGCATAATAGATGTTGCCAATACCCATATGGAGAGGGCCATTAAGGTTATTTCTGTTGAAAAAGGATTTGACATTAGGGATTACACCCTGGTCTCTTTTGGTGGTGCAGGTGGACTGCATGCATGTCAACTGGCACAGAATCTTTCAATGGAAGGGGTCATGATTCCCAAAAATGCTGGTGTCTTATCTGCCTTTGGTATGACAATTGCCGATATTGTAAAAGATTATTCAAAGAGTGTGCTCATTTCTGTTTACAAGTGTGATTTTGTCCCACTCCAAAAAATGTTTAAACCTTTAGTAAGAATTGGACTAAGAGAAATTCTTACCGAAGGTATCTCGGAAGATAAGATAGAGAGCGAGAAATTTCTCGATATGAGGTATGTGAATCAATCTCATGAAATTACCTTGAGCTTTAAAGAGAGTTTTATTGAAGACTTTCACCTTCTTCATAAGAAATTGTACGGATACGCAAACAGAGAGTATGAGGTGGAAGTGGTGAATTTGCGCGTTAGGATGACGGGAAAAACGGGGAAACCTTCAATGAGAAAAAAAAGAGAGAGTTCGAAGAGAGCAAATGCGGAATCGCTCGAGGTATCAAAGTGTTATTTCAATGGCAAGTGGATGAAATCGAAAGTTTATGACAGGACTTCTCTTTCTACAGGTTCTTCAATAAAGGGGCCGGCACTGGTTGTTGAGGAAACCTCTACAACGTTTCTCCCCCCAAATTATACGTGCAATGTAGATGCGTATGAAAACCTTATGATAAAAAAGGCAATAACCTAACCATTATTACCAAATGGAAGGATAGAGACCCATTGATATGTTACAATAATGGAGAGAAAGAAGAGCTCATTGACAAAGGAAAAATGAACAATTACACTGTATTCATAAAGAGAATACCTATCCAGACACTTTATAATAGGAGGTAATCTGGCAGCCCATGTAGAGGTTTCGTGTTGCCAGGTACGATAACTGATTTTTAGGGTTTTAAAACTATTGGTTGTACTGTCTTCATTGTTTAAAGAAAGGAGCTTGAAAAATGAGAAAAATGTACTCTTTCCTCATTCTATCTTGTATGTGCCTGTTGTGGATAAATTCTGTTTTTGCCGAGGGTGGTTTTCCTGTAGTTGTTTCAATAAGTGATTACAAGATCACTCCTCATAAGCATGATGAAATCTCTGATCCGGATGTCTATTTTCAGATAGAACATAACGGAACGGTTATTCAAACTTCAGAGACTGTACGTGACCGTAATTTTCATTCTTATGGAGAGATGAGACGTTTTGGAGACTATTGTCAGGGGATAAGTGAACTATTTCCTGAAGATAATGTTGTAATAAAATTTTATGATTCGGACTATGACACTAGTTTGGTAAATCAATTTTGGGAATGGGTACAAGGTTCCTTGTACAAGTATATCGTCTATTTTGAACGGCAGGTTGAATTGATGAATGATCCAGAGAAGAAATACGATGACTATGATGCATATAAGGCTGCTACAGATGATCCGAAGCTGAATAAGGCAGAAGATGATCTAACGGATAATATTATGGCCATTAACAACAGACGCAACAATAAGCAACAGCATGAGTACCTAGGAGAGGTCAACTTAGACATAATGCAGGTGACAGAGGGATTTCAGTCAGGTGATATCCAACACGCATCCGATTATGATATTGTGAATGGTGAGACAAATACAACTGTTGGGAAAATTAATTTAATCATCCAACGATTTGAAGGATATGGTGCAAAATATAAGACGAAGGGGTTCTGATGAGAGAGTAATCTACTAGCCGAGCGGGGAGAGTCGTTTTGCGGAGAACTCTATTCATGTTGGCATTAGAAATTAAAGAGCTAAAAAAAACCTATAGAAAACCTCTATCACGTAGAGGCTTTCCGGCAGTAAGGGGTGCAAGCTTTTCCGTTTCTCAAGGTACCATCTTTGGTTTGATCGGTCCAAATGGTGCAGGGAAGACGACCACGATAAAGTCGATCGTCGACCTTGTAAAGCCTTCTTCTGGGACGATTTTGATTTTTGGTAGAGATAGTATCAGGAAAGAGGCGAGGAGAGAAATAGGCTATATGCCTGAGACAGAAAATTATCCGCTATTTTTAACGGGAAGGCAGTTTCTTGAGATCTTCTTTCGCTTCACAGGAAGAGGGAAAATAGGCTACAAAGTGGGTCTGAAAGAATGGATCGAAATGATGGGCCTTTCAGATGTTGTTGACAAAAGCATTGCTGTCTATTCAAAGGGGATGAGAAAGAAACTTGGATTGATCCAGGCAATCTTGCACGACCCCAAACTGTTGTTGCTAGACGAGCCGATCGAGGGTTTAGATCCGGCAGGGAAGAAGGTCATCTTTGATACCCTTAAGAGATATAGTGAAAGGGGGAACACAATCTTGATCAATTCTCACTACCTCTCTGAGGTTGAAAAGTTTTGTGATCGTGTTGCTATTATCAATGAAGGGCAAATAGTCAAAGAATTAGATCCGAAATGTATTATCGCTACTTCCGGTTATGTGATTGGGATAACAAATCCAAGCTTACTGTATACCCAAGTAATGCCAAAAGATTTTCCAATCAAAATAGAGAAATCTGGATCGTTGTTCCTTGAATCTGATGATGAGAAACTACTCAATAGGTTGGTTTATTATCTGTGTGAAAATAAGATTTCAATTAATAGAGTAGAGAGGATCACAACCAACCTTGAAGAAACTTATCTGTCGGTTATAGAGAACCATAAATCCTTGAATGATATCTAATCCACGGTAAACTTTTCGTAAGAGGTGAGGTGTATTTTTGCAAAGGAACCAGGGAGTCTGTTTTCCCGCAATGCGTTCAATCTTCATATTAACATGCTATGAGTATGTTAATCGAAAAATCTTTATCGTCTCAATCGGACTCTACACTTTGGCAAGTTTGGTACTCATATTTGGTTTTGGTAAGAAAACCAATTTCCTCGTTCATCCCTATTTCTTATCCTTTCTCTTCTATTTTTCACTGATTTTCTTACTTCTCTCCAGCTTTGACACTGTTTCACAGATGGTAGTGAATGGAAGCTTAGTACTCATCCTCTCTAGGCCAGTTTCACGAGCACGATTACTCACCTATCAATACATTGCAACGATTTTTATTTTACCAATATCTACTTTTATCTTTCTTCTTTTTGTATCTTTTCTCTACTTTGTAAAAACAGGAGTCTATGACTTTGCTCATATACGTGTATTTGCATACACATTCATTACTTTTGCAATTTATGGTTCCTTGTTCCTTCCTGTTTCTCTGCTCTTTTCTCGTCCGAATGTAAACCTATTACTCTGTCTGATTCTCATTGTCGTAAATGTGATACCAAATTTTATCTATTGGATCACAGTAGGAAAGATTGAATTGGGCAGCAATTACATTATCGGTTTACTCTACATGTTTTCACCACGATTGGTAGAGTTGTGCGGTCTAGCGGTCCGGTCAGGCACAGATGTAGTTATCGTATTTACCCATTCCGTTCTGTTTATTTCAGGGTGTCTGCTCTTCGCTTGTGTTATCATACACTATGAGGATTTCTGAAATTTTATAAAGATTCTGATTTACGATAGTATATCGGGAGTATTGATAATTATAATAATGGCAAACAGTTTCGATAATAGATGCATGAAAGCTGCGATAGATTTAGGAACCAATACCTGTCTTTTGTTGATTGCAGAAGTTGAAGCGGGTCACGTGAAGAGGGTGGTAGGGGATTATGCCGAAATAGTTCGTCTTGGGGAGAGAGTAGATCAGACCAAGATGCTTCAACCAAATGCTATGGATCGAACCCTCTCCACTCTTTTGCGCTATAAAGAAATAGTTTCAACAGTCGGTATCTTACTTACTGATGTAATTTGTGTCGCTACCAGTCAGGCGAGGAACGCAAAAAACAGCGATGAATTTTTTCTAAAGGTTCTGAAGGAGACAGGTTTTAGATTCAAAATCATTTCAGCCTTAGACGAGGCACGGTTTACCTTTTACGGATCTCTTCCTACCGATATGGATTCGTCTCGATATGTTGTCGTTGATTTAGGAGGGGGGAGCACAGAATTTGTAGCTGTTGAGAGCGGAAGAAGCCTTGATTTGGGTTCAGTACGTTTTACAGAGAGATATCTTACCTCGGACCCTGTCACGGAAAGAGAATTTGGAAGATGTATTACCAAGATTGATAAAATGTTAGAAGACATTATGGCATGGAGAAACACATTGTCTGAAGATCTGGAGATGATTGCCGTAGCTGGGACGGCAACAACACTTGCCTCATGGCACCTTGCGCAAAAGGAGTTTAATGCTCAAGAGATAGAGATGGCGAAACTCACAAAAGGAGATTTTCATAACATGGTGAATATTCTTAAATTCCACACTGTATCGGAAAGGCGGGAGTTGTTGGGGATAGAAGAGGGACGTGCGGATGTTATTCTTGCAGGTGCTATGATTTTATGGAGGGCTATGGAAAGACTTGATTTTTCAATCTGTAGAATCAGTCCGAGGGGTTTACGGTATGGAGTATTCAATACACCCGGTGAATAGGCTGGAATTGTTTGAAAGATGAACAGTTATAAATGCAGTAGTAAAATTATTGCAATCTATACCGAAAATAATAAACATAGGAGTTGTCTGAATTAGTCTTCATCAGATTTTAAACGCTTCGTTCGTATTTATCAATATTTTAGCCAGAGAGTCTAACGGGTATGATACAAGAATATCGTTGTCTGCCTCAAAAACTTTGGATATAATTTAACTATTAATTTACTTTATCTTTGATAGTTATCATTAACCTTTATTCCAATAAAAATGATCAAAAATTACCTTTTTATAACCATTATTTCCCTTCTCATACCAGTATCTGTCCTTGCAAGTGATAACGAACCTGAAGCGAAATTGTTGCAATCTATGCAGGTAGATAAAAAACAAGTGCTTAGTGATGTGTATGCACTTGTTGATGAAGAAAATACCAAGCTGTTTAATCAAAAAAACAGCCAATTGGATGAATTACTTGATGAACTCTTTACCGTCACGATCCCTAGGTCAAAACTTGAGCAGTTTTATACTATGCTTTTTTATATCTCTCAGTATGCTACGATTGATAAAGAGGAGATAAAGATTGATCGTGATTCGACGATTAGACTATTGATTTCAAGTAAAGTTTTCAGTGATCCAGAGTTCCCAAAACGAATTTCTCAGGTTTTTTTGTCCAGAATCAATAGAAAAATACCATTCTATAAAGTTTCATTTGATAGTGACCAAGTCGAACTAGAATTGAATAAGGGTGATGGTTATGGTATTTCCAGAGAGGGAATGCACCAGGAGGCAAAATCCCTTGTTTTTTACGGATCATTCTCTTTCAGGCTAAGAAAAAAGGAAGAGAATGTTGAAGCCTTCGATTTTGAAGATGTCGACCTTTTTGGTTCCTTTGGTTCACGCGGTTTTATCAATGTGGACATTCATTACGTTGCAATTAAGTCTGTTGAATTTCACAGGGGAACAGAGATGGCCCTGGTGAAGGCAAAGGTTTCAAGAAAAGAGTTTGAAAAAAATAAGCACACCTGGCTTCTTAGTCTCGTAACGAGATTCGTTAACGATAAGTCTTTGCAGCCCTTAGACTGGTAAGATCTTCACGGTAAGTAGTAATTTTTTCAAGCCTTCGCTAGTACGTGTTTGCTTGTTGAGTTATGGTGACTTCGGATTAATGAAGTGTCAAACCTTTTACAACTTTTTGTATTCCACTACAACAACTTCTGTAATGTAAAGCTCCATTCTTATAAAGTATAAATAGTGTTAGAAGCGTTTAGCGGGTTTTTTCTGATATAATATCGGGAAATGAGGGGAACACCAGGTAGAATTTTTTATTAATTTATTTGTTTTTGAAAGGATTTTAACCATGGACATTAAAGAGTTGGAGGGCGGAATAACAGATGCAATAAAGACATCGACTGATGAAGTTTTTACATCAATGCTTATGATGGAAGTTACGGCTGAAGATTCGTTTGTGAAAGATGAAAAAAACGTTAGTACAGATTTGATTTCGTCTCTTCATTTTTTTGGTGAAAATTATATGGGCAAGATTGCCGTTTTTTCATCCGGTGCTGTTGCATGTCATATTGCTAATGCAATGCTGGGGAGTGATACAAAAGAGGTGAATAGTGAAATCAAAGATGGTATGGGAGAAATTGTCAATATGATAGCCGGTAGTGCAAAGGTAAAGCTGTTTGATGCCCTTGGTGATATCCATCTCCTTACACCTTGGGTTATAGCTGGTAGACATTTGTCCATTGCCTCTTCAGATGGAAATAGTGGCGGTGATCTTGATTTAGCTCTTGATGCCCAGGCACAATTTTCCTGGGTAATGACAAAATTTACGTTTGAACATGGCTCATTTATGGTAGGTGTACAACCAAATGCAGTTCCCGAGGAAAATAAAAGTTCACATGATAAGAATATTGAGCACTTACGCGAAGAAAATAAAAGATTGAAAAAAGAAATTGAACAACTTCAATCGCAGTTAAGCAATGCAGAAGCTTCTTCTGTTTGATATTATTAACAGTATAAGTAAAATGTTTTTGTTATTATGAAATTACCGATACCACAAGGTGTGTTTAGGTAAATTTCTTGAATATTCATTTATTTGAAATGTTCTGTTTGTGAATAATGTGTTCGATACGAGAGAGCTGTCAGATTCTTATCGGAAATAAGTGTACCCTGGTTTACCCTTCCTTTTGGCTTGCGTTAAGCAGTGGTTGTAAAAATAACAAACCAAACTTATGAAACCCAATTCTTAGGTGTAAAAATGTTGGCGAACTTTGAAAAATCTTAATTTTCATGATCCAAATATGATTACGACAATTACAAAAAAACAACATATTGATAATAAAAACAGTGAATTTGTGCATGATAGCCAAATTGATGTTCCTGCAAATATGGAGGCTTCCTTGCAGGCGATCAAAGAAGTTTGCGAAACAATGTTTGGTATTCGATTGGAAACTGCCGGGCAACCAAGGTTATTTTCATCCGATGGGATGGAATATGGGGTAGGCATCAATTTACTTTATGACGAAGGTAGTTGGGAGCTTGGGCTTTTTGGAAATAAAGAGAGTAGCCACAGTCTTGTTAAAGCCTTTCTCGGTCTAACCGAGGATTGTGATCCTCAAAGTACGGAAGTTGTCGATCTGCTTGGAGAGATTGTTAATATGGCTTCTGGTCTGGTAAAACGGACCATTCCATGTGGAGAAGATATCACTTTGGGAGTACCTTTACATCTTGTTGCAGAGGACTGTAAGACCTATATGCCTCATACAATCCCCGTAATTGCACAGCCATTGTCAGGTCCTGATTTTGATGGGGAAATCTTACTTGTCTGGAGCGATCGAAATTCTGTTTCTCTAGTGGGTGAAATTGCTGGAGTGTTAAATGGTTCAACACCCAAAGATACAAAACTCATGGGAAGAGCTATAGCCTTGTTTGAAGAGTTTAAGGAATATCTTGATGAAACTGATGATAATGCCATTTGTCTTACGATTGAGAACTGCCTCTCTGTCGTAATGGGTTTGATCAATGAAGATATTAGTGATAGTAAAAGTGCATTACATTGGGTTTGCAGGGTTGTCAATGAATTTGCGGCTTCTTTGCGGGAAAAGTATGATGATCAGTACATTGCCCCGCCAATGCCTGACTTTAGAACTTTTCAGGAGGTAGACAAGTTCGAACAACAGGTTCTTGTTGAACGTGATGACGAAACCTTGGAGATTATTGCTGACTTCATACAGGAAAGTGAGGAGGGTTTAAACGATGCGGATCAAGTCTTAATGAGACTTGAGAGTGGTGATGATGATCCAGAAGGAATTAATGCTCTATTTCGTGTTTTTCACTCTATTAAAGGGTTAAGTAGCTTCTTAGATATTAAGGATGTCACAAGTCTTGCACATACAACAGAGACTCTCCTTGCTATGTCACGAGAAGGAAAATTAAAACTATATGGTACTCCTTTAGATGTTGTATTTGAGGCCACAGAAATGATGAGGCAACAGTTAGAGGCTGTGAGCCATGCTGTTGAAACAAAGCTAAGCTTTCCTGAGACAAAAAATTTGAGTAAACTCATTGCCCTGCTTGAAGCGGTGATTCGTGGAGAAAATGTTCAGACCCGACAAATACCAACAAGCCAAAAAGCAGCTTCTTCTGTACCTGCTACTTCTCAAACCGCACAAGTTTCAAAGAAGAAAGAAACGGTAAAGATCTCAGTCGAACTCATAGAGAGGTTAACTGAAGTTACCACTTCTTTCAATCAACTTGACCCAAAAATTAAAAATCTTGAATCCTCTGTGCTCGCTGGGGAGGATCTAAAAAGATTGATAACTGCTTGCAGTGTTGTGTGTGAAGTTGCTAAACTGATGCAAATGGTACCCGTCTCAATGTTATTTCAAAAAATGACGCGGATGGTTCGTGATTTGTCGAAAAAGACTGGAAAGTTGGCCCAATTGACACTATCTGGAGTGGATACATTGATAGCCCGCAATATAATCGAGAAACTAAATGACCCGCTTGTTCATATGATAAGAAATGCTGTTGATCATGGTATAGAAGATACAGATGAAAGGAAAAGCTCGGGAAAGCCCCCATTAGGTGCGATTGGGCTCACTGCTTGGTGCGATGAGAACAGTGGCAAGAAACAGGCTTTCATTGAATTGAAAGATGATGGCAAGGGGTTGGATCCAAAAATGTTAAAAGAAAAGGCTATCTCTAAGGGAATCATAGAATCGAATACTGAGATGAGTGATGAAGATGCCTTTCATCTTATTTTTGCGGCCGGGTTTTCTACTGCCGGGAAGGTAACAGCTATTTCAGGTCGTGGAGTTGGTATGGATGTTGTAAGAAAGAATATAGAATCTATAGGTGGCAATATATCAATTACCTCAGAAGTTGGAGTTGGAAGTGTGTTTACGATAACATTGCCTTGGTCTACATAAATTGACCATTGAAGAGAATAATAAAGCATATCTGTTTATCAAACCACGTTGTTTTGTTACTACTACCGGTTGCTACAATTCCATGCGTTTTTGGTTAGTGGTACAGATTTGGTGGATATTTCCCGCCTCTCAACTTTTTTAATCCACTTCGTATTATTTGTCTGATTCGTTACATTTCCATTTCAACTATTGTTCCTATTGTCAAAGTTGTAACTCATCAAAATATTTACGCAGAAAACAGCTACCCCTTCGATCTCAAACAAAATGTCTGATATGCTTTGTTGGACATGAGTCGTTATCCTTTTCCCCTTGATTTTAAAAATCCACCCGCATATTATTTATAGGATAGGATTTGCCAAAGAATAATGGATACAAAGACGGTTTGCTTACTGGGGAATTTGGCACCGGTTTTGGGTGTTCCAGGATTCTTATGTTTCGTAGTGGTTATGTTACTATGAATAAAATGAAACACGCTGGAAAAGTATATGGATAAATTGAGTACCATTAGCGGTTATCTTATTCAACGGTTGTCTGCTCATGGAATACGCCATGTATTTGGAATACCCGGTGATTATGTGCTGAGTCTCTTCCATGAGTTGCAGTGTAGCCAACTACGGGTAATAAATACTTGTGACGAACAGGGTGCTGGCTTTGCAGCTGATGCGTATGCCAGAATTTCTGGTATGGGGGCCGTTTGTATTACCTATTGTGTTGGGGGTCTCAAAGTGACGAATACTACGGCTCAGGCCTTTGCAGAGAAATCCCCCGTCATTGTGATAAGTGGGGCCCCCGGTACGAATGAACGAACGAGGTCACCTCTTTTACACCACAAAGTTCGTGATTTTAATACACAGTTAAAGGTTTTTGAACAGCTAACGGTTGCCTCAACGGTACTTGACAATCCACAAACTGCGTGTCGTGAGATCGATCGTGTTTTCACTGCAGCTTTACGTCACAAACGGCCAGTTTATATTGAGCTTCCTCGCGATATGGTTTTAGCACCCGTGTCTCTGGATAATGTTTCCGAGGAAAAACCTGAAACAAGTGATAACAATACCTTGAATGAAGCATTGCGTGAAGCATGCCAAATGATTAATGCATCCAAAAGACCCGTCATTATTGCAGGTATAGAGTTGCATCGTTTTGGGTTACAGGAGGAGCTGCTAGAACTGATTGAAAAGACCCGTTTACCCGTTGTATCTACACTACTTGGCAAGTCTGTAATTAGTGAACATCACCCGTTATATCTTGGGGTTTACGGAGGGGCTATGGGACGAGATGAGGTGATACATTACGTTGAAAACAGCGACTGCTTGATTTTACTCGGTACCTTCATGACGGATATCAATCTTGGTATTTTTACAGCACATCTTGATCAAGGGCGCTCTCTCTACGTTACGAGTGATAAGATCGCCATTCGTTATCATTCGTATGAGAACATACGTTTGGAAGATTTCATCAAGGGGCTTTTAGAGATAAATATTTGCCACCGGAGAGAGGAGTATACAGTACATCCTCCTCCTTTATTACCACCTTGTGCCATTCCTGGGAAGAAAATTACCGTTCGTTATCTATACCAACGTCTCAATTCATTTCTTGAAAAGGAGATGGTAGTTATCGCGGATACGGGTGATGCGATGTTTGCAGCTATGGACATGACAATCCATCAGGAGACCGAATTTCTGTCAACTGCGTACTACGCTTCATTGGGATTTGCAGTGCCGGCAAGTCTGGGAGTACAGATGGCGAAACCGGAGTTAAGACCTTTGGTGTTGGTAGGTGATGGTGCTTTTCAGATGTCAGGCATGGAATTGTCGACAATAGCAAGATTTCATCTAAATCCCATTGTCGTAATACTCAATAATCGAGGTTATGGCACCGAAAGGTGTCTACTTGACGGACCATTTAACGATATTACTCCTTGGGAATACAGCCGGATACCCGAAATTCTTAAAATAGGTAAAGGTTTTGCCATAAACACAGAGGATCAGTTAGAGGATGCTCTACACGATATTCGTAATTATACAGAAAGTTTTTGTCTCCTAGACATTCATTTGGACCCTGAAGATAGTTCTATGGCTCTACAACGCATGACGAATGCATTGGGAAAACGAACATAATGAAAATATGAATTCGACTTACAGCCATAATAGCAAGGAAATCAAAGATCTCAAACTTGCTATCAAGAACAGCAAGAAAATTGTTGGATTTACTGGTGCGGGGATAAGTACAGAATCAGGAATTCCCGACTATCGCAGTAAAGGTGGTATCTGGGACAAGTTTCAACCGGTATTATTTAACGAATTTCTTTCGGATGAAAAAAAGCGCATACTCTACTGGCAAAGAAAACAGGAATTATGGAAGGATATGAGAGATGCGTTACCGAATAAAGGACATAGGTTTTTTAAAAACCTCTATGACCAAAAGAGACTTTTAGGACTTATCACCCAGAATATTGATGGATTGCACGAGAAAAGCGAATTACCACAAGACATAATCGTTAATTTACATGGAAATAACCTTGAGATTATCTGTCTTACATGCGGTACTATTGTTCCATCCGAAAATATCTTAGATGATTTGGATCTCGAAAAAGGAGCGCCTTTGTGTGAACGGTGCGGAGGTCTCTTAAAACCCAACACGATCTCCTTTGGGCAGAAACTGAGAGAACAAGATCTGGAGAGGGCAAATACCTTATCTCTTTCCTGTGACTTAATGATAGTAGCTGGTTCTACTCTTATGGTGCAACCCGCATCCTCTTTCCCGTCTATTGCGAAGGAAAACGGTGCGATTCTTACAGTCATCTCACTATCCGAAACTCCCGCTGATGGTTATGCAGACATAGTTATCCACCAAATGATGGGAGAAATCTCAAATCTGTTAACATGTTCTTCGTCGTAACTCACGTCAAGAAACAGAAATGGTTGTTGTGCGAAAAATTTTTTAGTATATAATCCAGACAATAGTTTAGGGAATTTTTTCACAACTGAGTTATGGAAAAAATGGTCATTGAGGGTGGACACCCTTTACAGGGAAGTTTGAGGATAAATGGTGCAAAAAATGCAGCATTACCAATTATGGCTTCTTGTTTGCTCTTGAATGGCACCTCTCGAATTAAGGGAATTCCGGATCTCACCGATGTGAATACACTCTGTGAAATACTGAACAATTTAGGTGTTAAGACTAAAAGATGTGACGATCATACCCTTGAAATAACGGTTCAAGATGATACTAACGTGACAGCGCCTTACGATCTTGTTCGCAGAATGAGAGCATCGATATGCGTTTTGGGCCCCTTGCTGGGGAGAAGGGGGGCAGCTAAAGTATCTATTCCCGGTGGATGTTCGATAGGACCGAGACCGATCGATCTTCATATCAAGGGTATTAAGGCTCTTGGTGCAAAAGTCGAGATGAAAGATGGCTATGTCATTGCAACAGGAGATAGGTTAAAGGGGAATACGGTATATCTTGGTGGAGCAACCGGATCGAGTGTCCTGGGTACCTGTAACATTATGATGGCGGCAACGTTAGGTGAGGGAAGAACTATTGTTACTAACGCTGCCTGTGAACCCGAAGTGCAGGATCTCGCCCATTTTCTCAATAGAGCTGGTGCAAGGATAACGGGAATAGGCGAAAAAAACCTGATAATTGAAGGAGTTGATGAGATGCATGGTACTGATTACGAAATAATTCCCGATCGAATTGAAGCGGGTACATTAATGATAGCTGCAGCTATCACGGGGGGGAGGGTTGTGCTGGAAAATATCGTACCCAATCATTTAACTTCCGTTATTGACAAATTGAGTGAGATTGGCATTAACATTCAAATGGATACGATGAATAAGAGAAATTCTTTGAGTGAAACGATAACCGATTGTGTAGTTGAAGGCAGTTCTCATTTCTCTCCGGTAAATATCACTGCACTGCCCTATCCCGGTATCCCTACCGACATGCAGGCACAATTTACGGCTCTTTTGAGCATAGTTAAAGGGGTAAGCATCATAACAGAGAAGGTATTTCCCCACAGGTTTGTTCACGTTGCTGAACTCAATAGAATGGGTGCAAGTATCCGTAATGATGATGCAATTTCGATTATCACGGGAGTTCCTTCGCTTTCAGGGACAACTGTTATGGCATCTGACTTGAGAGCAAGTGCATCTCTTGTAATTGCGGGATTGGTAGCGAAAGGAGTTACCGAAATTAGGCGTCTCTATCACATTGATAGGGGTTATGAAAAGATCGAAGAACGCCTTACAAGCTTAGGTGCAAAAATGTGGAGAGAAAGAGAGTAAATGTTTTCAGTTGAACATTTATCCAATTTGTACATAATATGTCTGAAATAATATGGTCTCGAGAAGATAGTCTTCAACGCCCTCATATTATAACAGTTGAGAGTTTTTATGAATGGTCTTTAATAAGTAATTAACGGGATAAAAATGTTTGAATCGATTACGGGTAGTCTTGACACAATATTCAGTAAACTTCGTGGTAAGGGGAGGTTAACAGAAGAGAACATCAAAGACGGTTTACGTGAAGTAAGGGTTGCACTTCTTGAAGCAGATACGAATTATATCGTTGTCAAGGATTTTATCCAAAAAGTTACTGATCGTGCAGTAGGGGATGATGTTATACGCAGTGTGACCCCAGGGCAACAAATTGTAAAAATTGTTCACGATGAGATGATAAATCTTATGGGGCCCGGTGATTCCGCTATACCGTATGTGGACGGTGACATAACGATCTTAATGCTTGTTGGTTTGCAGGGTAGTGGAAAGACTACAACATCCGGAAAACTTGCGAACTTGATTTCTTCAAAAGGGAGAAGGCCTCTTCTCGTGGCTGCCGATGTACAGAGACCTGCTGCGATAGAACAGTTGCAGGTTCTTGGGAAGCAGCTCAATATTCCCGTTTTTTCTGAGAAAGGCATGACTCCCGTTAAGATATGCAAAGGGGCAGTTAAATTTGCGAAGGCAAATAAACATGATGTTGTTATCCTTGACACTGCGGGTCGGTTGCATATTGATGAAGAGTTAATGCTGGAATTAAACGAGATTAATAGCAAGCTAAAACCTTCTCAAATTTACTTTGTATGTGATTCCATGACAGGTCAGGATGCTGTTAACAGTGCCAAGGAATTTAATTTACAATTGGGTCTTGATGGTGTGATTTTAACTAAACTAGACGGAGATACGAGAGGCGGTGCAGCGTTATCGATTAAGGCCGTTACCGGTAAACCCATAAAGTTTGTAGGTGTAGGAGAAAAACTTGATAAGTTAGAAGAATTCCATCCCGATCGAATGGCATCAAGAATTCTGGGAATGGGAGACGTTGTAACTTTAGTTGAAAAAGCCCAAAAGGTAATTGATGAGGAGGATGCCGCTAAATTAGAAAAAAAGATTAAGGAGGGCTCCTTAACTCTTGATGATTTTCTTAGCCAATTACAACAAATCAGGAAAATGGGTCCATTGAAAGATATCATGGGAATGATTCCTGGGTTAGGGAAGAAAATGAAGGGGATGCAAGTTGATGAAAAGCAGATGCAGAATGTTGAAGCAATCATTCATTCCATGACACAAGAGGAGCGAATGCAGCCAGATATTATTGAAGGAAATAGAAAAAATAGGATTGCATCTGGTAGCGGAACAAATGTGCTTGATGTAAGCCAATTGTTGAAACAGTTTAAACAGATGAAAAAAATGTTTAAACATTTTGGCGGTGATGGTGGAAATCTTATGCCTCCCGAAGGGATGTCACCTCATAGTGCAATGAAAATGAACCGAAAGCTCAGGAGTAAACGGAAGAAAGTGAAAAGGAAAAAAAGATAGATATGATGTAAAAGAAACGTGTGTAAATCTTGATATGGTAAATTGTTAATAAAAGATAGGAGATTTTGTATGGCAGTAAAGATAAGGTTAAAAAAGATGGGAAGAAAAGGCCGGCCTTTTTATAGAATATGTGCATTCGATGTTCGTGAAGAGCGTGATGGGAGGAGCATTGAGCAGCTGGGGACATATGACCCGATGGAAAAGGAAGAGGCAAACAAAGTATCATTAAAAAAGGAAAGGGTTGAATATTGGATTAGTGTTGGCGCAAAACCTACTGAAACAGTAGCCAGCATCCTTAAAAAGAGTGGTATTGCATATAAGAAATAACGTTACCTATTTTGTTAACTTTTGTAAGCCGTTTTGCTATGGTAGAGAGTGTGAATTTATCTCATAAACCGTAAAATTCTTCTAGAGAAAAGTTGTTGAGGGCTCAACAAGCAATGAGAATTGATATCTTAACTCTGTTTCCTGGTATGTTTCATCAAGCTTTTGGTGAAAGCATTTTGAAAATTGCACAAGATAAGAAACTGGTAAGTATTTGTCTGCATAACATAAGGGATTATGCTTTTGATAAACATAAATGTGTAGATGATAAACCATACGGTGGTGGCGGTGGGATGGTAATGAAACCAGAACCGCTCTATCATGCCGTTGAAGCAGTAGAAAAACAGGCCGGTCAGGTTGCAAAAAAAGTTTTATTGACACCACAAGGAAAAACATTTGATCAGCAGATTGCGTGTGATTTGGCTCAAGAGAAGCGACTCATGTTTATTTGCGGTCACTATGAAGGATTTGATGAGCGGATTAGGTTGGGAATTGAACTCCTTGAGATTTCAATTGGTGATTATGTACTAACAGGCGGAGAAATACCTGCAATGGTTTTAACAGATGCAATAGTGAGGCTCATTCCAGGTGTCTTAGGTGGAAAAAGATCATTGCAATATGAGTCATTTATGAATAGAATGTTGGATCATCCTCAATATACAAGGCCTGAAGCGTTTAGGGGAATGAAAGTACCTGAAATACTGAGATCTGGGAATCATAGATCGATTGAAGAGTGGAGAAATGATAAATCAACAAAAAAAACCGAGGAGCGAAGGCCCGATTTGCTAGAGAAATAGGGGATTGCATATGAGTAATTTTAGATATTTAGGAGTTGCATTATGAACATGGTAGATGTGTTAGAGAAGGAGAACATGAAGAAAGAGATCCCACAGTTTCGAGTTGGAGATCAGGTTGATGTTCATGTTAAGATTGTAGAGGGAGATAAAGAACGAATACAAATTTTTAATGGTATAGTTATTGCAAAAAAAGGTGGTAGTAACAGAGAGACATTTACCGTACGACGAATAGTCCAAGGAGAAGGTGTTGAGAGGGTTTTTCCCATCCACTCTCCTCACGTGGTAGATGTGACCGTGAAAAAGTCTTATAAGGTGAGACGTGCAAAACTCTACTATCTGAGAGACAAAAGTGGTAAAGCTGCTCGGCTTAAGGAGCTCCCCAGAAAAAAGAAAAAATAGGCATTATGCGACGAAACCATCAATTTTTTCTTTTTGTAGAGATGTTTTGGTAGGAAAACATGTATGGCAATAAGATAGGTCCAAAAGAGCTCTGGATTAAGGGTGAATGCCTGGCGAGGAAATTTCTAAAAAAGCAAGGTTACAAGATACTAAAAAGGAATTATGTCAGCAAGACAGGTGAGATTGATATCGTAGCATATGATAGGGGCGTTATTGCATTTGTAGAGGTAAAAGCCCGTATTTCTGAAAGTTATGGCTCCCCAGCATTGGCTATAACAGGGGGAAAGAGGAGAAAAATAATAAAGACCGCGCTGCGCTATTTGTTGGAAAATGATATTGAACATGCTGATTACCGTTTTGATGTAGTTTCCATTTCATATACAAAAGAGGCGGAAGCCACAATTGATTTGTTCAGGGGTGCATTTACGTCTGAAGGCCTTTTTTGACAATTTTAAGAGTTGGTCCTGCAAAAAACTGCTTTACCACTTATCTTCTTGTGATTTTAAATAATTATTGGGTACGGTATGGATAAGAAAAACAAATGGATACTGATCAGTGTAGGTTTTGTGGTGTTGGTTATTTTGCTCTATATAGCAAAATATTTAGATTAATAGTTATATCCTATCACTTTTTATAAAGTGATAGATTGTTTTCAGAAATAGCAAGAGTTCTATCAAAACCTATCTAATAATTTGGCAATGAATTTCATTAAATTTTCTGTCTCAAACCTGAATACGTAGTACTTACTCTCAACGCAAATTCGGCACAGGTCATTGCCCGTTCGATTATTTAATAAAAGTCCTTTACTGTGTACACGGCTTTCAGCTCACCGTTACCGATTCCTTCATCTTCCACGAAAAAGAAGTCTGCTGTAAGGGTGAGCTTCTCTTACCATCAGTGATCAAAACACTTTTTGTTTCCAAACAAATTGAGACATTGCAATTTCTGGGACTAGGGAAATTTTGTATATTTATACATACGAAACATCCGTGGTCGAAATCTCTTCCCATATCTCTTTACAACAAATCATCAGCTAGTGTATGAATAAAAAAAATTATGGCAAAAAGCACATTGTATCATGTTATGCTCACTCTCTTTTACAAAAACCGGAAGTAATAATTTTTGAAAAGTACGATGAGTATATTTGGAGTAAACGGGTACTTGACCTTGGATGCGGGGCAGGAAGAACTACTTCACACCTCTATAATTTGGGTAAGGATTACATCGGTATTGATTACTCATTAGAGATGATAGAAGTATGCAGAGAGAGGTTCAATGATGTATGTTTTATTCATGGTGATGTGAGAAACTTAAGCATGATAGAGGATGGGTATTGTGATTTTGTCTTGTTTGCCTACAACGGTCTCGATTCTGTTTCCCATGAGGGAAGGCTGATAGGCTTAAGGGAGATACACAGGGTACTGTGCAAGGATGGCTTGTTTGTATTTTCCGCCCATAACAAGAATTATCGAGATGCAATATCGCGACCGGGAATTACCTATACATTCAATTTGCATGCGATGATGAATAATATCATCAATTTTGTCATATCCACTTATAACCATACCTGGCATAGGAAGAGTCAACAATTTGAAGAGGAGTATTCCATTCTCAATGATCGGGCTCACAACTATGCTATGCTGACCTATTATATTGACAAGAAGAATCAAATTTCTCAACTGGCAAAAATAGGGTTTGACGTGATCGAGATGTTTGATACTGATGGGAATGTACTGGAACAGGATAGTGATGATGCTGACAGCGCTTGGATTTATTACGTGGCGAGAAAGCAGGGATAGAAGAAAAGTTTAGTTACAGCTTGTACAAAATGGTCCTTTTTCACGTGATGAGCTTTTCTCTTGGATTGGCGAATTATGGGGATGTTCAAACAAATATTCCATACCAATATTTATGAATGGATTGGACTAAGTGCAACACATCGTTAACATCATTCAATCACTGATGTGAATATCAAAAAGAAAATTTCTTCTTGACAATAGGTATTTTTTTCTTGACAATTTCTCAACAGGTGAATACGATCAGATAGTTACGTTGATTATGTCTTAAAATCGACTCTAACCACCTTGTAACAAAAAGAGACGCTGATAGCATTTGTAAATTTTTTTATTATCTCATTGCAATAAGTTTGTTTTGTGCGCAAGATTACTGTAGTTAAATACGATTAATTGATGAAGTTTGAAAAATAGGAAGTAATTCACAAACCTGCCATTAATATCAACGGCTACAAAACTGAAAAAGGCAAACCACACGAAAGTGTGGGACGCAAAATGTTGGCCTAAGTCTTGGTTTACAGGATACGGTTGCAATACTGCCAGGCAAATACAGTACACTTATGGTCTGTCTTTGCACGGCAAAGAGAGGGAGTTACTGTATTGTTTTTAAACAGCTACATACCATCACAATTGAGAAGAACAAGTTCTTCTTGTTTATGCCATATCAACGACATATCCTTTTTAACACTAAGCTTAACGCTTTGTCTCTATTACTCAAAAATTTATTTAGCTCAATTTACAGCACGTTGGGATTCGAATACCGAAGATGATCGTGCTTATTCTAAAAATTGTGGAAATTTAACGAGACCTGTTTTGGTAATGGTGCATACCTTGTTTGTGTGCACATCAATGAGGAAGCTCCTTAACAAGCACATTTAATAGACGTTAAATGAACAATTTATTTCTGGTAATGAGGAATCAACACAAAAGATATACTTTTTTATTAGTAGGAGCTGTATTAAAAATAGGGTATGAAAAATAGTATAAAAACAGATTTCCAATTCACAACTCTTCGAAAACGTAACGTATTACTATTATTAGGGATGGTATTGATTCTCTGTTATCTGTTCTACCCTAAATATGATGTCGTGTTGGCGGATACTAACAATGACGATAAGGTAACCATCTGTCACTTTCCACCTGATAATCCCGATAATCACCATACAATAGAGATAAGCGAGAATGATCTGGCGGAGCACCTAGCTCATGGAGACATTTTAGGTTCCTGTAGTTTGTTGGATGCAGATGGAGACGGAGTATTTGTTTATGATGATAACTGTCCTCAAATATCTAACCCTTTTCAAACTGATAGCGACTCCGACACCATTGGCAATGAGTGCGATAACTGCCCCTCAGAATACAATCCTGATCAGTTGGATAGTGATGAGGATGGAGTTGGAGATGTCTGTGATGGTATAACGGTACCTGAAGAGGAACGACCCGAACAAGAGCGTGGAAAACCAAAAAAAAATGACCCTGATTCCGATGGGTTAACAGATAGCCAGGAGGCAGACCTCGGGACTGATCCTAATAATCCCGATACCGATGGCGATGGCATCTCTGACGGCAGTAAAGATCCAGACGGTGGTGGCCATATAGTCGCTGGTCCTGACAACTGCCCACTAACATCCAATCCTAACCAGACCGATACGGATGGTGATTTGGAGGGAGATGTCTGTGATCCTGATGACGATAATGATTTCATTGCTGACGGCGCCAATGACCCTGATGGAACCGGCCCCATATTCGCTGGTCCTGACAACTGCCCACTCACATACAATCCAGATCAGGCAGATCTGGATGATGATAGCACAGGGAATCTCTGTGATACGGATAAAGATGGAGACGGGTATAATGCGGTAAACGACCCGGTACAAGACGACTGTGATGATCTTGATGCATCGGTGCATCCAAATGCAACGGAGATACCGAATAATGGAAAGGATGACGATTGTGATCCCAACACGCCAGATAAAGAATTTGATACCGTTTTTGATGGTGTTGGTTCTGATTTTGATACGTGGCTCCCTACCGATGGAGGAACAATTACCGTGGAAGCTGTAGTGGAAAGTACCACAACAGGACTACCACTTGATCCTCAACCACCGATAACTTTGTCCGTGGTTAATGTTACAAACTTTCCTGGAACGTTCACGAATGATGATAACTTAATGGCAGATGATGATATTAGTTGTGTACTCGACGGTAACCAGATAACCGTGACCTCTCTTGACTATGGTGGATCGATCACCATACATTCCGAAGCCATCGTGGGTCAAACAGTGGTTCAAAATGATATAACCATACCGAAAGATTCAGATGGTGACGGTTTACCAGATGCCTGGGAAAGCCAATACGGTGATTTAACAGCTACTGATGATACGGATACTAGTGAGGCGAATAGTTCTATCGGTGATGGTTTGACAAACTTTGAGGAGTATCGTGGGTTTATGTGGGATCAGTTGGTTCTAGATCCAGATCCAAGTGAAACATATCTAACCCCAGCGTACACACCCCAGGGTGTTGTTACTCATTTCAGGACAGATCCGGGAAGAAAGGACTTGTTTGTAAAGTTCATTGGTTATGATGCCCTTAATCCATTTGCAATTGGTGCAGCCTTTGATGACGCTGGAATTAATGTTCATGCTATCGATTCTACCATGTCCTCGGCTCTTCCCCTTTTTAGCGATCTCGATGGGAATGGTGAACTAGACGGTGAGGCAAATATCGATGTGTTATTGATTACCAATGATCTTGTTAATACCTATCAGTTGACCGATGGCCATATCAATAAAAATGGTGAAAGAATTTATTCATGGGATGTTAAGGGATCAAGTAACATAGGGAATGCCACTCTCTATGGAATATTCTGTACCACATTCCAGATACCATTGGATAATTATTTTAACGATAAACCCTATACCGATGGTTGTGTTTTGGACGACAATCTCACAAATTGTATCACAGCTCCCAATTTTGTTTTAGACCCTCTCTATGCAGTGGATGATCAAAATGATAATGGGATGATAGACGGTAGAGGGAAGAAATCTGAGGATAAGAATAAGAATGGTTTATTAGACGCTGATTATGTGGTGATAGGGGACTATTGGCAAGTCCTGAATCCTTTTGACATTGATAACAATCTGTTAGTAGAACTGCCAGTAGCAAGTGATCCCACTTCTATTGACCCAAACTTTGAATACACGATGCCCCAGGTCTTAAAACACACCGCATCTCATGAGATGGGACATGCCATTGGGATGATCCATAACGAAGTTTCTGGAAGTTTGATGTTTGGATCCTCTCCAAACTGGAGTAGGGACGGTTTTTTCAGTGATGATTCTAAAGCGAGAATTCTGATACACAACGATTAAGGGAGTTGGTTGGAAAAATGAAGAAGATACTGTTTTGTCTATTAATAATAAACCTGATGTTTACGGGTTTGATACTCCGTAATGGTATGGCCTTGGCCTCTCAACCTCTAGACGTTACTCTGCTCGTGGATAAAAACGCCTATGTGGTAAATTCTGAACCTATTGAGATAGCCATAGTCATAGAAAACCTTGACTCAAAAGATATAATAACCGCATCTCGATTTAGTGAAACGGAGTTTCATCTTCTTCTCACCTTTACGCGGCAGGATGGATTCGTAATTACAGCAGAAGAGTTAGGAACCGGTATACTGAAAAGTGATACACCACCGGTCCTTCGTGTAGGTAATGAGCTGGTTCAGGTAGATCCCGTTGAGATCCTACCAGGTACCGATAATCCAGTTGGTGCTTTTATCTTGTCTGTTACCCTTCCTAACGCAATTGCGTATTACAGTAAACTCAATAAGGCGGGGAGATACTGTGTAAAGACTGCCATTCCCATGAGGACCTATGCAGAGATCTTTCAAACCATGGACGGAGTAGATTATGCCAAGCTAGAACCTGCTCTTTTTGAGGGAGTCATAGAATCCAACACGGTCTGTTTTTTTCTCGTCGCAGATGAAGACAGGGACGGTTATTCATATCCAATCGCAATGTCTCCACCTGCCGCTGACAAAAACTCTCTTCCCGACTGTGAAGATCGTCCCAACGGTGAGGACGAAGTAAAAGGCACACTTGATGATGGTGCAAATATCAATCCCGGTATGATTGAAACACCAGGTAATGGGATTGATGATGATTGTAATCCGGCTACGCTGGATAAAGGCGCAGATTGCTGCAAAGAGGGTAAACCTCGAATCCTCACCATGAAGTATAGAGCCCTGGATTGCAGCTTTACCGATCATCGTGATAACACTACTAAGGTTAAATGCGAAGACTTCGACAAGCTTCTTAAGACCGTCTTCATTGTGGCGAATGACCGCCCTGCTCATGACCAAAAGGAGACCAAGATCTGGTTCAGAGGTTATGTTAACCTTGACGAAACCTTTGACATCGATGCCGCAAATGCTGGGGAAACCGTACTGAAGACCAATACCTTTGTCCATATATTCGGTAATGATCCTGCAATAGGTGGTAAGAAACTGCAGGTAGTACAATTCTTTATAACCTGCTCGGAACCTCTGCTGACGGGTGATCAGTTTGGAAGCCTCCTGCTCCTTGACTGTAAAGGCGAAAAGAGGTAAGTCCAGAATCGTAATGAAGGGGTATTATTTTGGTAAGAGGAAAGAGTGAAAGATGTTAAAGGTTACTATCTCATTTTGTATTGACATAGCTTTACTATTTTTTTACACAGTCCTTTATATAAAGCTACCAGGGTAACAAGTATCTCATAATCAAAAAGGAGAGTTGCCCATGGTAAAGAGACTATGTCTCGTAGTTCTTTTGATTTTGTTTGGTTCCCAGGTTGTATGCCGTGTTTCATACGCTGACAGCGCTCAAGTCTTGCCAAAAGGAAGATTCAGTTTTGGTTTGACTGGGAAATATTTTTTTCCCAGTCGAACATCGATTTGATCCACGTGGTGATGTTGAAGATATTGCAACAAATTTTATTGCCACATTGGATAGTGATGTATTCCCCAATTTGAGTCTTGTAGAGGCGGCATTTGGATTGCCCTCCGGCTTTGCAAACATCGGGAGAAGTGTCGTTGATTTTGAAGTACAGGCGAGCAAAATCGATTTCTCTTTTCGGTATGGGATTACCGACAGGTTAACGGCTGGTATTAATTTGCCCTATTGGTGGGCGAGGAATAAGGTCGAATCAGTACTTGACCCAAGTGGTGCCACAGTGGGCAAGAGCCGGATTGGAGCCGCTTTCTTCGGAGCACCCATGGTTCCTTAGCCGGGGGTGGACCCTTCGGAGACGCCGTACCTCTGACCACTGAAGATACACAAAATCTTCTTGCCGGAGGCATGGATGTGGATGGTAATGGTACCATAGACGTTCCCGGATTTGGATATAAGAGATTTAAAACATGGCGCGAGGAGGGTATTGGAGATGTGGCGGTTGGTTTAAGGTATCAGTATCTAAAAAGAGAGAGCTGGAGATTGGCATTTACGGGGGGTGCAAAAGTGCCTACCGGTCATATAGACGACCCTGATAATTTGGTGGACTTTCCCCCTTTTAAAACCGGAGCCTTTACCCCATTTATCCATTTAAACAGCGACTATACCGGTATTAAAAATCTCGTGATTAATAACACTATCAGATATTATCTTCTACTCCCTCGTAAGGAGGAGTTGAGAGTTCTTGATAATGTAAATAGGCCACTTACCGCCAATAAAGAGAAAGTAAGCAGAGATTTGGGGGATCGACTCGAAGTAGAGCTATCGGGATATTACAACTTTTCATGGGGACTTAATTTTTTTGCGACGTATAAATATTTATATATATTTAAAAATCGTATTTCCGGAGATCGGGGATTCGCCTATGAGGAGATTGAGAAGGAGACGGATTCGACAGCACATGACGTGAAGATCGGCTTATCATATAATAGACACTCTATAGAGAAAAGAGATTTCTCATACCCCTGAATGCCTTTGTCGAATATAGACACAGGGTTGACGGGACAAATAATGCTATGAAATCCAGATATATAAATTTCGGTTTGAATATCTATTTTTAGAAGGGCGGTGTTGTGATGCTAAACTGATTTAATATGTGAAAGATACTAGTGTTATTTAGAGGCAGGTAGTATAAACAGTCAAGAAATCTTTGTAATATACCGGTCGCGAAAAAGAATTCGAGAATTCTCGAGACAAATGAATCTGAATATGTCATAATCCTTTTATGACAGAGTTTATTCTTTCACAAGAAGAAATATCTAGCCTGAAAATAAGACACAAAGCGGCTAAGAAAAAGCGAGAAGCAGACCGTATAAAAACAATTATACTTCTTGGCACAGGATGGACAATCCGTGAAGTAGTCGAAGCCCTGTTGCTTGACGAAGAAACAATAAGGAATTATCTAAACCGTTATAGATGCGGTGGATTAAAAGCGCTATTGAGTGATAATCTGAAAGGATACGGTGGCAAATTATCCAAATCAGTACTAGAGCAATTAGATAATCATCTCAATCAACATACTTACGTAACAATAAAAGAAATAGTTTCTTATGTCTCAAAACAATTCAAAGTGAAATATAGCATAAGCGGAATGACCGATTTGCTTCACAGATTAAACTATACATACAAGAAGCCAAAATTGGTACCCGGCAAAGCAGATGCAAAAGCCCAGGAAGAATTTGTAGCATTTTACAATGAGTTAAAGGAAACCAAAGGTGCTAATGACTATATATACTTTATGGATGGAGCTCATCCGCAACACAACAGCGTAGCTGCGTATGGTTGGATCAAAAAAGGGACTGTTAAAGAACTAAAGAGCAACACAGGACGCAAAAGAGTCAACATCAATGGTGCCATTAATATTGAAGACATGAGTCCTGTAGTTGGTTATAGCAACACGATAAACGCCCAGTCAACGATATCTTTACTGAAAAAGATAGAAACAAAACATCCGGAAGCAGAGTCAATTTATACGATATGTGATAATGCGAGATATTACAGGTCAAAAAAGGTGATGAAGTATTTAGAAGAATCTAAAGTAAAGCTTGTGTTTCTGCCGGCGTATTCACCAAATTTGAATTTAATAGAAAGACTTTGGAAATATTTCCGCAAAATAGTTCTTTATAATAAATACTATGAAACGTTTGACGAATTCAAAAAAGCATGTAAATCTTTTTTTAGACGGAGCAAAAAATACAAGGAAAAGATATCATCTTTATTGACTGAGAACTTTCAAAGAATTGGTACAAATACCTAAAACCATTTCGTAATGAGTATAGTTTAAAACTGGAAACATTATTGATAAGGAGAGTAGTTCAATGTACAAAAAATTTGCATTTTTAATAGTAGCATTAACTTTTCTCATGTTTAGTCAATTGAACCTTGAGCAAACGGTATATGGTAAAGCCATAGAGGATCCATGTACGGCGGGGGTTGGAGAATTAACAAACCCGCGTCTAACTATCACCGTAATAATGACTAAAATTTGCGATGATCAAGAAAACGTAAATGCTACATGGGAAGGAAGATGTAAAAATAATTTTTTTGAGTCTGATGGTCCAGCACCATTTCAACGACCTGTATACCCTGATGATCATGATATGGCAGGGCTACCTAAAGTTTTTGGGGATATAGATGCTTCTGACTTAGAAGGAGCCAATATTTCTTTTAACCCAGGCGAAGGAGAAGGAACTATTTTCCCTGATGGTTGTGCACCAGAAGGTTCCAACGAGATTGGGATAACCGAGGTGAATGTCTTTCATAACACAGGAGTTAGCATATATGCTGAAGTTATCGCAAAGTTCTGGGTTTGTGAGTAGTCACTAAAAAATACACGTGCGTTAAAATCTAGAGTTACCGATTTTGTGTAGCCACACCTTTACCCTGTTAAATAAATTCTATTTTTTATTCCCACATCAGTTGGTTATGAATTTTGCCTATAACTAATAGTTAATTTTATTGTACAATATTTAACGGGGTAAAGGTAGCACAACTTACATGAAATTATTATTAACCTATCCGATGATAAGAAAAACAGTCTAAGGCCTGTGGCAACGGTAACATATTATACAAAATCGTTCAATCTAGATGGAATAAACAAGGAACAATTTAAGGAGAGTAATATTTCATTGTTCCCAAAACGACTGAGATCATATTGTTGAGTAGAAAATCCCCGACTATACTCATTTCTTGATGGGTATATCCACTCTTCCACCCCATTACTCACCCCTTTTGTGTCGTGTTGAAAATCTTGGAATTTTGATACCCTTATATGAAGAGCATTTTTCTGACCTTTTTCTCCGGTTTATTACTTATATTCTGTTTTCCCAAATTTGATCTAGGATTCTTTGCCTGGTTTGCCTTTGTCCCTCTTTTGATAGCTATAAAGGACAAGGGGCTGAAGTCTGCATTTGCTCTCTCTCTTATTACGGGCATGATTTTCTACTCTGGGGTCTTTTACTGGTTTAAGCTCGTAAATGGGGTCAATTGGTTTGAACATATTTTCTTGTGTCTATATTTTTCATCCTATTTTGGCCTTTTTGGATTAGGACTAAATTTCTTCTCGAAAAAGAGCAAGCTTCCCCATATAGTCACAGCCCCGGCTCTTTGGATAGCTCTGGAATATACACGTTCTCACGCTGGTATTGCTCACCCTATGATGCTTATGGGCCATTCTCAGTATCTCAACCTCCCCATCATTCAGATATCTTCTTTTTTAGGGGTCTATGGTATCTCATTCCTGATCGTTATGATAAATGTTGCCATATGCGGGGTAATAGTAGATCGGTCAAGGGCATTTAGACCCACTATTGCAGCTATAATAATACTAGGGATATCACTTGTTTATGGTTTCAGCGCAGTGAAAAAAGAGTCTGGAAGTGATTCTATCCGCATTACCGTTATTCAGGCAAATATACCTAAAATTGTGGAGTGGAAACCAGCAGTACTAAAGCGGAACCTTAAAAAATATGTATGGTTGACGAAAGAGTCCTTACATAATAATCCTGCCGCATTAGTCGTCTGGCCGGAAAATACCCTTTTACGATCTATTAAACGGGATCCTTATTCATCTCAACTCATCTCAATTCTCGCAAAAGAGACAAAAAGCAATATCCTATTTGGTAATTCTCATCGCCCAAAGAGTGGTCATTCAAGAGTGAATAAGGGAAAAAGATTTAATAGTGCCATCTTAATCTCAAAAGAAGGTAAACTGGAAGGGCAATACAACAAGATCCGTCTTGTCCCTTTTGCTGAATACATACCGTATAAAGATTCCTTCCCCTGGCTATCGAGGTTTGCATCCAAGACAAGCAATTTTATTTCAGGAACTGAATATACCATCTTCAATCTTGACAAGACAAAGTTTGGTACCCTCATATGCTGGGAAAACATCTATCCGGAACACTTCCGACAGTTTGTAAAAAAGGGGGCAAATTTAATGATAAATATCACCAATGAGGTCTTACTTGGAAAAACGGCTGCACCCTATCAACTGGTAGCCATAAGCGTATTTCGGGCAGTTGAGAACAGAATCTCAGTCGTCCGTTGTGCAAATACGGGCATTTCGTGCTTCATAAACCCATACGGTAAAATTGTGGGAAGAGTTCATGATCAAGACAATAAAGCAACCTTTGTTGAAGGTTATCTAACACAGGATGTTCCTCTTGCGCATGAAAAGACATTTTACACAAAATATGGAGATATTTTTCTCTATATGAATTTTTTGATGACTCTATTTATACTTAGTTTCTCTTTCTTAAGAAGAAAATAATGAGGTATTAAGGTGTAAGAATATTGATGTTATGAAAGATGGAAATAATTTATTTGACGCATTTTTAATACACACGTAATCAATATAGCGTATCCTACCCGACTCTATCAAAATTGTAACTTTGTCCGACACGGATATCCGGACGGGCAATAACATCCGTGTCGTTACTTCACGTCCTAGATACCTACTTGAATGATTTGTTCAGGTAGGTGTGCTTTCGCACAATAAATTTAATCTATTGATTTATCAGCATTTAAAATGGAAAGACTGTACCATTAAATTTTATGCGTAGCAAAAACAGGGAGATTGGAGACAGAAAACTAATTTCTCTTTTTTACTCTTGAAAATCTGTATTAATCTATGTCCAATATATGATGTAAGAAATCATGGTTTTAAAAGATTTTTGGATGTGATATGTAAAGAGGTTTGTCATGAATGGCGTTGGGAAAGTAAAGATCATCATTGGCCTTCCTTCAAAGGAGCGTTGGAGTCGAATAGCTTTCGTAGGAATGACTTTGATTGTTTTAACGATAGGTACTATATGCATTATTAATGCTATCAAGTGGATAGATAGACCTTTTCCTGGTTTCCTATTAAATCAGCGTTTAGTTGTAGGAGGCGTCGGACAATATCAGTGGACTGGTACGCATGCAGGACTCAAATATCCAGATAAGTTGCTCAAGGCAGATAATCGTGTTGTCTCCTCGATAAGTGATCTTGAGAACGTGATAAGTAATATAGATGTTGGGACTCCCGTTAATTATACCTTCAAGAGAGGAGAGGAGTTAATTGAACTGACTATCCCAACAATGCTTTTTAGCCTTACGGATTTTTTAGTTATTGTGGGAACTTACTTTTTTGTGGCTACTGTTTATTTATTAATGGGTGTGATAGTATTTGTCCTGAAACCTTATGCAAAAGTAAGTTGGATCTTTCTCATAGCATGCTTCTTTTTGAGTTTATACTATATTTTAATATTTGATTTGGAAACCAATTATACCTTCGTAAGATTTTTTATTTTTGTAAATATATTTTTATGTGCTGTTGGTATTCATTTCAGTATGATTTTCCCGGAACAAAAGAGATACTTTCAAAGATATCCATACTTGCAATTAATCCCTTATGGTATTTCAATGATAATAGCAAGTTTAATGGAGATTTACTATCTAGAACATGTGTTTGAAACGCTATCGAGTGTAATATATATATATATGTTTGTTACTACCATTGCACTATTTATATCCGTCCTAACTTCCTATTTCAAAAAAACTTCTCTATTAGCCAAACAGCGTGCAAAGGTTGTTCTTTTTGGTGTGGCATTGGCATTTCCATTACCTGCGATTGCAACCATTTTGTTCGTTAGAGGGACAACTTTTTTTGGGGTGCAAATTCAATCTAATTTCTTATCTCTCCCTATGCTAATCTTTCCTTTCTCAATCGCCTATGCTATATCCAAGCATAACCTCTTTGACGTGGATGTGTATATCAAAAGGACTGTAGGGTATATCATTATGACGGTCATTGTTGGTATTGCATACTTCTCTATACAAACGATATTAAGTACCTTTGTCTTGCATCCGATCTTGGATGTGAACGCTGAAAGGATTGTCCCAATTCTTTTTGCCTTGTTGATAGTTTTTCTCTTTAATCCGATAAACCGAAGGGTACAGGGTACTGTAGATAAGATCTTCTTTAGAAAAGAGTTTGATTATAAGGATACGATTGGGTCTGTGAGCAATAAGCTGACCTCTCTATTGAAATTAAATGAAATCATAAAGCAGCTCACAGATACCCTCAGGGAGAAGATGTATATTGATACAGCCGGAGTAATCCTTTTTGAGCCACGTAAGAAGTCAGGCAAAACCCTCTTTGTTAATGAAGGGTCACATAACGTGAAAGATCATAAAGATGTATATATTGATTATAATGATCCTCTGCTTACATTAATTTCAAGGGAAAAGAAGCTGATTACCAAATACGATATAGAAGAAGATCCTCGTTATTCAGCTATTAAAGAACCTTGTGGGAAGAGGTTCCAGGAGATAGGGGCAAGTCTGGCTATACCTCTCATCTACCAGGGTGAGGTGAAAGGTGTTATTACCTTAGGGCAGAAAAAATCTGGTCATTTTTATACAAGAGAGGATATTGATCTATTGAAGACCTTGGCAAATCATGGGGTTGTAGCAATGGAAAATGCCAAGTTTTTCGAACAAATTAAGAAAGAAGAAGCACGTTTCAGGACTCTTATCCAAACTGCTCCAAGTGTTATTATTTGTCTCTCAACAGAAGGTAACATAATAGAGTTTAATCCTGAAGCAGAACGGATATATGGTCGTAGGCGTGAAGAAGTGTTAGGGCAAAATTATCTTGAATTATTTATTCCCTACGAGGAACGAGAAACTGTTTTTGGTGATGTTAAGAAAGTATTGGATGGGAAGCTAACAAGAGGCTATGAAAACTGCATCGTAAATGTAAATGGAAGTAAATCTTTTTTTACATGGAATGTTAAACGCCTAATTGATGACAGTGGGCATCTTTTAGGAATAGTAGCAGTTGGTCAAGATATCACAGATCGAAAAAAGATGGAAGAGGCACTTTTCCAATCAGAAAAATTAAAAGCCCTTGGAGTGATGGCTTCTGGTATTGCACACGAGTTTAATAACATACTAGCAATCATTAAGGGGTATGCTCAATTACTGGGAATGAAATTAACAGACAAGACAGAATTAAAAAATGGACTTTCTACTATTAATAGGGCAACCAATGACGGTATTGAGATAGTAAAAAGGATGAAGGATTTTACCAGTGTAAATAAAGGTGAACCATGGGTTGAAAATGTGGACATTAAGAGTTCACTAGAACAAGCTATTGCCTATTTAAGGCCAAGGTGGAGGGATATGGCACAGGCAAGAAAAATCAAATACCGTATCGATACCAAAGGCTTGAGGGAAGTCCCTTTAGTGAGAGGAACATCTTCAGAGTTAAGAGAGGTACTGGTAAATATTTTGAATAATGCCCTGGATGCAATGTCTAACGGAGGGTGTATTACCGTTCGTACCTTGAGTGATGGTAATAGCGTATTTGCGGGTATAACAGATAATGGTAAGGGAATCCCTGATGAGGAAAAAAGCCAAATATTTGATCCTTTTTTCACTACGAGGATGCCCGAAGGAACTGGATTAGGGATGAGTGCTTCGTACGGCATAATAAAAAAATTTGGTGGTACTATAGACGTGGAAAGCAAGATGGGTGTTGGTACCACTTTTACACTTAAGCTTCCGATTGCACGCGAAACTACCCCATTAACAACTCCTCTAAAACCAATAAAGGAAGCAAAATCAAAGGAACTAAACATTCTTGTAGTGGATGATGAAAGAGAGATGTGTAACGTTATTGGTGAATACCTCTCCAAAGATGATCACAATGTCAGGTGTGTTTACGGAGGTAGCGATGCCTTAACACTTCTCAAGAGTGAAAGCTTTGACCTTCTGATATGTGACCTTGTCATGCCAGAGTTATCAGGATACGATGTAATAAAAGCGCTTGATACAGTCGAGAAAAGGCCGAAGGTAGGATTAATAACTGGTTGGGCGGTTAACTTAGAAACAATTAAGAGTGAGGAATTGAACGTGGACTTTGTTTTGAAGAAACCTTTTGATTTTACAGAGTTATCCAAAAATATAAATACAATTTTCAGTATGGGGTAATCGGATATCATGTTGGTGGTTGCATCCGTTCCAGTGATTGTATATCTATGCAAAAAGATTAATGCAAAAAAGTAGCTTAACTTCAGGTACGAATTATGGGTCCTTTATACCATCACCTGCTTTATCTTAATAGTTGATTACGTAAGGTGGAAATCTCTTTCCAATTGGTCAGATTGATAGCTTGGTCTTTTATTAATATCTTAAAGTCTGTTTCAGTAAAAATTTTATGGTCAATAGTTCTTCGTGTCTCTTTTCTGTTATCGAAGAAAATATTTTTTGCTTCTGTATTATCGATGCTTACGTGGATGATCAATTGGGTTAAACCTGGTTGTATAGATTTAAATAGTTCAGTGTATGAAGCTTTTCTCTCTTCATAAGAGCTGCCTTTTACATTTGTGACTATCGTGTCAATCAGAATCATGTTGCTCTCTTCTGCCTTGATGAGAATCTCTTTTAGTTTCATTGCAGGTAGACCACGCTTCGTTAGTTCCTCTTCAAGCCCTTCTGACCAGCGAACAAGCATGGGGATAAGGTTGTATTTTTTTGCTAACTTAATGTAGAGTTGAGTCAACTCTGGATGGGCAAATAGGGTTCCCATGTGACTATCAATATGGGAGGGAATAAAACCGAGAGCCAGAGCCTTTTCGATTTGGGCAGTTATTTCTGTTTCTACTTCTTGTAAATCCTGGATATGGTTTAAGGTCTCAAGAGGAGATCCCCACAGGTATCCATATTTGTCTACCAAGTTTTTTACAAGATGGCGGGATGCAACCGGTCCCCAACGATAACGTTTCCATTCACTATTAAGGGTAGTATGGACGCCTAAATCATATTGGGGGAAGTTATTGCCATATACAGCGGCTTCATTAATCCATGGGCAGGGAGTCATTACACTTCCGGAACTTGCTACACCATCGTCAAGCAAGGCAAATGATGATTCGTTGGTTGAATTACTCATACCAATGTCATCGGCGTGGATAATAAGGAGTTTAGTGTCTGGAGGGTAATCCAACAGTTCAGCTGTGTTTTTGGCTAGTGCAAACTTACTGTTCATCATTACTATTACTATAACAAATGATATGATATTGTTAACCATTTTTTTTCTGCTCTTTCGAGTGATACTGTTTCATGAGAATAATAAGGTGATAACACTAAGTTTACTTTTTCAATTCAATTTGTTTCACCGGTTCGTGTGAATCGTTTATAAAAAATTACCAAGATAATCTCAAGATTAAAAGATGAAAAATGATTGGGCCGAAAATTTTTTCTTTATATTTTAGAATATTTCACATACTATGAATTGGTAGATACAGTGCTACAACAGTAATTATGTGAGATATGAATCTTAAAATAGCTATTTAATGTTAATCAATAATAGGAATTGGACAAATGAAATTTACGGCAATCATACTTACAATACTACTTCTCTTTTCAGGAAATAGTTCATGCTTTGCCATTGGAAAGATTGTAGACTATTTTCTTAATAACAACAATGCTTGGGACGTGACAATGAATATTATTCAGGAAAAACCCAAAGAAATTGTTGTGACCGGTGGCACTAAAGGCTTGGGTTTTGACCTTGCCGAATTAACAAAAGGCGATGAGGTCTCTTTAGTTTTTTTAGAACCCGGAAAATCTGTTACGCTAAATTCTGAGGGATATTGGAACGCTGAGGATAAACTTCTCCATGGTAAGAACAGGGTGGTCTCCATTATTACCCGCAATTATGGTGATCGCACGAAGTTTCACTATAAGTTTAAATTACAGAGGAATAAAAGCAACGGACATACGATGTTGTATAATAATACAAAACCCATCTTGGAGAGCCAATATGATGGACGGAGAGCAGTCAATGACTTTGCAAATTTGTCGGGAATTAGGATGTGCGTGATTGAAATTCGATAATTGCTTTTTGTTTTGTAAACCGTAAATATTAAGATTATAATAAATGTAATTATCTTAATATTTTAATAGTTTTCTTGAAAGGAGTCTATTGATGACAAGAATTGGATCTCTCATAATTGCAATTGCTATTACTTTTGTAGTCATGAATTTTGATACAGGCACAATTACCTATGCTGATAGTTGCTGCGATATGAAACAAGTGTCTGATACATCTGGTGAAAATTGTAAGGTTTGTGGTAAAGCAGTTGATAGTAAAGGAGGAAGTGTAGAGGTAGAAGAGGATGGCAAGCAGATATCTTTGTGTTGTGAGGGATGTGCAAATGCCTATAAAGAAAACCCTGGTAAGTACTCGCATCATGAAAAGAAACGGGAATCTTATAGAGAAAAGTATCAAAGGAAAGAGCCTCAGAAACGACAAAGAGGAGAAGGGTACTATTAAACAATAACTATATATAGTAAATTTTCCATCCCGAGGCATTCTTGCATGAAATGATTGCGAGAATGCCTTTTTTTTGAAGATGAAGAGATACATATTTTTGGTCATAATGATACTTGTTTCTCTCGTAATCCTCACAAAATTGGTCAGGATATCAAAACCAATAGTAGTTACTGATCAATCGAATTCCGAATCTTCAGGTATAAATCAGAAAAGGTATCGAGAGAGTGGAGCCTCAAATAAAACATCAACAGAGACGTTTTATCATGAAAACCCTATTACAAATCGTATAAAGGAGAACAGTGATCTAAATATACAGAAATTAAATAAGTATGCCCAAGCGTATGTAACAGTCCAAAGATATATGGAGAGAGTCGGTAGTAGTGCGAACTATAATGATACTACGAAAATTGTTAAAAGTTATGGTTTGAGTGTAGAGGATTATACTCTGATCTCCACACAGATGAATACGAACCCTCAATTTCGTGAAAAAGTGCAAAAACTCATATTGAAAATTCAAAGAACTCACGAGTAAAAAAGACTTTTGTGATTCTTGTGCCTTTGTATGGCTGTTTTGTTATGGATATAGTTCCATTGACAGTTCTCTCTCTTATTTGATCGCCTTATCGGTCTATCATTACGAACTCGATTTAGATGTGGACTTTGGCTATGTTGTATAGTAATATTAGTAATTTGTTAATTTCTCCGATGTACGCTTCACATGAGGGTGAAGTTGTAACAGTAATTGCAGGTAATTGCAGCTTGAGGATTCTACGATATACTCATCTGATAATTTTTTTCGGATACAATTCGGTACAAAATTAAGCGAGTAAAGCCCTCGGCGTCTTTTGTCCGGGGATAACTACAACTAAGTTTTGGTTTCCAGTAAAACCGAAAACCAAATCGGATTTATATACATGTACTAATGGATCAAAGAAGGCAACTGTGGTGACGTTGTTTCGATATGTGAGCTGCTCAGGAGTTTTATTCAACGAGCTGTAGACGATTATATATACGGAGATTATGATGCTGAAGACAATCTTAGTGCCGATTGACGGATCAGATACCAGTCTGGTGGCGGTTGATTATGCAATAGAACTATCGAGGATATTCAATGCCGAGTTAGTCGGTGTCTCAATTATTGATGTAAAAAGATTGGCAGGTCCGTTCATGAGGGATTTGGGAACAAGCATAGGAGGCCTGGTTCCATACGCTGATTTTCAACAGAACGTCCGAAAGATCTTGGAAGACATTGCAATAGCAGCCCTAGACGAACTCGAAGGAAAATGTCAGTCTGCAAATGTCCCATTTATCCGTGAAATGAGTGAAGGTATTATTAGTAAAGAGATAGTGAAAGCTGCTGAAAGATGTGATTTAATTTCAATGGGGATGGCAGGAGAACATGCACTGTGGCGTGATGCACTTTTGGGTTCAAATCTCGAATCTGTAGCCAGGCAGACTCATAAACCGATTATGGTCGCTCCCGCAAAATTCAAGAAAATTTCAAAAATGCTTATAGCATATGACGGTAGCTCATTTTCGAATAAGGCTTTGAATACCGGTGCTACGATTGCCCAAAAAGCTGGTATACCCCTTACCGTTATCCATATTTCTGATGAGAAAGAGGGGAGTAACAGTATCCTCTCTCAAGCTGAAGGGTATCTTAAAGAGTTTGACATTACCTTTGATTTGGTAAGTGAGGGGGGGGAAACCGCTAAAGCTATTATCAATCTATGTGAAAAAGGCAACTTTGATCTGATGGTTATGGGGGCTTATGGTCACTCTCGATTAAGAGAGCTTATACTTGGTAGTTCTACGGTGCAGATTATGAGAAATGTAAATTGTCCCTTAGTTCTTTGCAGGTGATGAGATTAATTCTGCTCGGAGTCTGTGAGTCATGTTGCAGCTCCTTTTACTTTTAAATATACACATAAAATCTGTTTTGCTTTAAAGGAGATGTTCTATGATAAAACTGAAGAAGATTCTCTGCCCGATAGACCACTCTGATTGTTCAAAAGAAGCACTAAAGTACGCGGTATCGTTTGCGTTGAGAGATGAAGCAATACTCTATTTGTTACACGTAATTGACATACGTACTTTTGATGAAAATCTAGACACCATCACAAAACAGATGCCTGATGATAAATCAATTCAGCAATTGAGGGAAAAACTTCTAGAGTGTGTCCCCGAGGAAATTCGTAGTGATATGAACATAGAAGCCATTGTGGTGCAAGGAATCCCTTTTGTTGAAATTATCACCACTGCAAAACAAAACAGTGTAGATATGCTCGTAATTGGCTCACATGGAAGAACAGGACTTGCTCACATGATGCTGGGTAGCGTATCTGAAAAAGTAGTGAGAAAAGCTCCCTGCCCTGTGCTGACTGTTAGACAACCAAATCATAAGTTTACCATGCCGTAAGAAATCTCTTTCTTCTTTTTTTGCTAAATACAGATCTCAATAAGAGGTTTTCAAAGAATCTTATACCCAGTGGTTTTTTCTGAATGTTCACTTGAAGCGCTAAATATGCATTACATCTCACAGAAATAGTACTCTCCCCGTTAATCATACTTTCTATTATTGAAGGCAATATGTATAATATTTGCACTATTTTAAAAAACGAAGGTTTTCGATTCATAGGTAGTTTCTTTACTCCTCTTTAGTTCTGGTTTGTCCAAGCTATGTATAATAAGGACCTAAGGATTTTACCGAAGAACTAACTTGTTTAGTGGGAAGTGTTGTAGTTAAAGTTAACAAGAGAAGCCCCATGTCTTGTAATGGTAGCAAGGCCTCGCAGTTACAAATTTAAAGGTATGAATCTACAACGAATTATTGATGATTTATTACGTGACCTTAAAACTTTGAGATTTGGCGATCCAATTACCCATGTTTACAATCCCCTCGAATATGCACGTGAATCCTATAATAACTATTTAGCTCAATATGCAAATGGTCCAAAAGAGATTGTCTTAGTGGGAATGAATCCTGGTCCATGGGGTATGGCCCAGACTGGCATTCCATTTGGTGAGGTGAATTTAGTAAAAGAGTGGCTTCGCATTGAAACTCAAGTGGCCGTACCGAAGGAAGTACATCCAAAACGCCCTGTTCAGGGATTTCTTTGTCGTAGAAGTGAGGTGAGTGGTAAGAGATTGTGGGGGTGGGCGAAAGAAACATTCGGAACTCCAGAGCAATTCTTTAAGAGATTTTTTGTTTTAAACTATTGCCCATTGATGTTTATGGAAAGGAGTGGTCGCAATTTGACACCGAATAAAATAAGACAAATTGAGCTAAGACCATTACTTAATTCGTGTGATTTGGCACTCCGCAGGACTATACAATGGTTACAACCTCGTTATGTTTTGGGTATTGGGGTTTTTGCTGAACAGAGGGCTTGCGCAGCCTTGACGGGAATTGATATATCAATTGGTAGAATTACACATCCTAGCCCAGCAAATCCAAAGTCGAATCGTGGCTGGAGTACTCTTATTGAGAATGAAATAGAAGCAATGGGAATTCAAATACCATAATTTGAGAGATGCGGGATTTGCAGCATCGTGTCTTTAGTGATGGAGAGAATTGAATTACTGTTACGTATCATGTGTGATGTGCGACCCAGAGATAGAGTGGATGGGGCCTATCTTTTTGGTCAAACAGTGGATAATCAGAAATCGGTCTTCTTGGCAGCCCAGCGGATTATAAAAGACTCTCTTTCCAACAAGATCCTAATAATAGATACCGAAGCAATGAGCGGATTTCCAGGGTTTGGTGTCTGGGAAAATAAATTAAGGGAATGTGGAATTTCTAGGAATCAGATTAACAGTGTAACGGCTGCAGAGACACCGATTCTTAACACGTTGATTGAGGCAGAGGCAATGGTAAGATTTGCAAAATCTTGTGCATTCGAAGCTCTTTACATTGTGGCTGCACCGTTTCATCAACCACGCGCTTTTATCACTTCGGTAAGCGTGGTACTTCGTGAGTATCCAGAATTGCAGGTGTACAGTTTTCCCGGAGAGACGCTACCATGGGAAGAGAAAGTGGCACATTCGCAAGGTTTGGTAAAGGGCTCACGGAGGAGCCTGATCAATGAAGAGATGGTGAGAATTAAGAAATACCAAGAAACAGGTGATTTGGTCTCATTTCAAGAGGTCATAAACTACTTAAATAGACGAGACCATTTATGACACTAGGGGGAAATAGACATTTTTAAGAAAAGTTGTGAGTAGTTACTTTGTGGTAAATTTTCAACTGAGAGAAATTTCTGGAAATAATTCCATAAAAATTTTAGAGAAAATAATTTCGGTTAATGGGCTTATGAGACTCGTTAGAAACTTTGTTCACATGATCACTTATCGTTTTTCTCTGTTTTGCACTCATATTTTGAAAACATATACCAGCAGAGAGATTATCGCGTTGTTTCGATTCCCATACAAAGACACCTACCCCTTCAATAATCCCCAAATCATCATGTGCCGATAATTTCAGAAAATTAAGTTCTTTTCCTGCTAAATGTTGAACCTCATGGTTGGTACCGGTTTTCGAATCAAAGGCTGAAATCTGTTCAACTAGTATTCCCCGTGCACAGATATTTAAGACCATAGCTGTAGCATCAATTTTACCTGTGATATTTGAAGGGAAACTAAGTTCTGCTTGCAGAGAGATTTGAATTCTCGGATGCCTCCTACCCTTAGCACTCTTAATAGGATGTATCCTTTTCCAGAAATCTTCAGTTTCAAACAACAAAATTGATTTATCGCAATCTGTTTCATTAAATATGATAATAATTTCCTCTTTACCTGATAAGCGTAAAATGCTACGTATCTCAGTTTGGACATTGAACAAGCGGATATGCATCCCTCTGGTTATAAAATAGGTAAGGATATGAATTCCTAATCCATCCATTTTTTTTACCTGTTTAAGATCAATAAGCTGGAAATGATTCCCATCATCCAAACAAAAGAACAGGTACTCCTGGAGCTTTATAGCATTCCTGCTTGTGATGTCTCCCTCAATTTCAATAAGAGTAATTTTTGGATGAGAAATTTTTTTTGATTTTATCTTCATCTGATATCAAATAAAATGGAAAATTAACACAAATGATGTACCGAATCTAAAATATCTAGAAGATCTTATTTAAAATCTTATTTAAGGGGTGCTCATGAATTTTAACTCAAAAAAATAGTTCAGAAATGTACTGTTTTTATACGTATTTGATAAGAGAATACCAGGGAAATTGTTGTATCCTAAAAGCAGTACATTGGTTTAAAGGTGTTAATAAAATAACTCACTGTTGTTAGTGCTTTAACATTAAATGTAAGCTGTTACAGTGAATAATGTTAGTGATATACCAAGATAGACAATTTTCCACATATGAGGATATTAAAACGTAATTTGCTGTTGCGTATGGTTTATTAGATGTTATCATACTCTAGTTAGTGTTTGAACGAAAACTACTCATCTTCCACGTTGCCAGAACAATTCCGTAATCCTCAAGTACAATGGTACGTTCAGGTTACAAAATTGTTAAGCGTCTTGTACCTAGGCAGTTTTGGTTCAAACAGAGGGTTTTCGTTCAAGTACTAGTTGGTTAGGGGGGGCGGAAAAATGAGAAAGAGTGTGAATTTATCCTCATCTGACAATGGTTATAGGATAAATCCGATATAAAGTTGAGCGAGTAAAGTCCTCGGCGCCTTTTGTCCGGGGATAACTGCAACCAAGATTTGGTTTCCAGTAAAACCGAAAACCAAATCGGTTTTAGTATATCTGTTGAATTTTTGAGTTTATCTTGTGAACAAGAAGATTAAGAATATCCAGATGAACTATCCTCACACCAAGAGAAAGGCGATACTTTTTTTGGTACTTATAACCTTAACAGGTGTTTCCTGTAAGTTTTACCGTGGACCTGCTTCAAATTGGGTAAATGATTCTCTTGGCGGTCTGTTTTATGTAATATTTTGGTGTGTACTC
This sequence comes from Candidatus Scalinduaceae bacterium, assembly GCA_965222815.1. Taxonomy (GTDB): domain Bacteria; phylum Planctomycetota; class Brocadiia; order Brocadiales; family Scalinduaceae; genus SCAELEC01. The sequence continues at coordinate 110,593 of CBDCUS010000013.1, read as the reverse complement.
ATCTTCCTCTTTTTTGAATATTGGAAACCGTGGCTTCTCTCTCTTTCTGTTTGTATAGCTACATGCTTCGTTGAGTTTCTGCAATTGTATCACTGCTCTTTCCTGGGGCTGTTGAGAAGCTCCTTTATTGGCAAGACTTTATTGGGCACTACGTTTGCATGGTCTGATTTTCCTTATTATATTGGCGGATCAGTTGTAGGATGGATCAGTTTGAGATATTTAAGTAAAAGTAGATAAAACAGAGTCTCTGCTACGTTGATGAGTTTCAAAACTCAATGGTGATGATCAAATCTTAAGGTTTGTTGAGAAAAATGGGGAAAAGTGAAATGACGGGTGCTATATTTCTGGATAGAGACGGAACTATTAATAATGATTCTGGTTATGTTCACAAGCCTGATGATCTCTTAATTTTGCCTGGTGTGATAGAGGGGTTACAACTTTTACATAGGTACAAACTGTTCATAATAACCAACCAATCTGGTATTGGAAGGGGATACTATACGAAAGATGAATTTCTTCTCTTTAATAATCTCTTGGTAAAACAACTGAACAAATATAATATTGTAATTGAGAATACCTATTTCTGCCCACATAAGCCGGATGCTGATTGCGATTGTAGAAAACCAAAAATAAAACATTTAAAAGATGCAGAAAAAAGGTATAAAATAGATCTTACTCAGTCGTATGTTATTGGTGATCAGGATTCTGACATGGAGATGGGAAGAAGGGGTGGGTGTAAGACTGTACTTGTGCTAACCGGGCATCTGAAAAAACGGCATAATAATTTGGCAATCAAGCCCGATTTTATAGTGAATGATTTGTATGAGGGGGCGAAAATTATTACAGAAAAAAGGTGAAATCGTCTATAAGGTATTTTACTACATGATCCTTCTGGGGGTGATCCATTTCAAATGTTACGGTGGGTTTTGATTTGTCCTGTTACTTTTAAAGAATCGTTGTTATTTTTTTGTGAAATGAAGGAGGGTAATTGGGAAGTGAGATTATTTAATGTTTTCTTCTGTGTATTAATAAATTTTTGTATTGTAATATTGGCTACTGTGCCATCAACCACTCTTCAGGCAGACAACCATTTTTCAAAAGAGTACATTTTGGGGCCTGAAGATGTTATTGCTATTAAGGTGTGGGATAACAATGACTTGAACCTTACAGTAGAAATTTCTCAAGAGGGATCATTTACCTTTCCTCTTATTGGTGCTGTTGAAGCAAAAGGTCTTTCAGTCTTTCAACTTGAAAAACTCATCAGGGATAAGTTATCAGACGGTTACATAAGATCTCCCCAGGTGACTATTACTGTAACCAACTATAGAACACAGAAGATATTTGTCCTAGGTCAGGTGAAAAGTCCTGGAGTGTACAATATAAAGAGTAATATCCATCTCTTAGAATTAATTTCTATGGCTGGAGGTTTTACAGATGAAGCGGAACGCTCAGTTACCATAGTAAGATCAGTATCGTCTCAAAATTTTGAGGAAATGGTTTCTCATTCGGGAAAAGGGGAGGAGATCTATAAGATCGATCTTGGAGAGTATGAAGAAGAGAGCAAACACGATTCTTTTGTTGTAAAAAGTGGTGATTATATCTATGTCAATAAAAAATCACGTTTTTTTATTACAGGGGAAGTAAGGAAAACCGGAAATTTCTCCTGGGAGAAAGATTTGACAGTTCGGCAGGCGCTCTCTCTTGCAGGAGGTACTACCCCCGCTGCATCAGAAAAGCGCATTACAATCATTCGGTTAAAAAATAAAAAAGAGGTTGTTGTAAAGGCAAAAATGGAAGATCTGGTTGAACCTAATGATGTGATTCAGGTTCCAGAACGCCTCTTTTAATGCAGGTGCTACGCTGGGTTTACAGGAGTGGAGGACCAATACAAATCAAGAGCTCAGATTGCGGTAAAACAGATGTTTCACTAACAGTTTGCTAGTTATTTATGCGTTTCTCTATCTTTAAAGATCGTATCTCCAGGCTTTGTGCTCATACCTGGCCAGATTTTTCTACCTGGATAGATCATGGTATTGATACCCGTATGAACATTATCAGCAATAATAGCTCCAAATTTTCTTAAACCAGTATCAACTACTTCATGCTTGACGATTGATTTTACATTCTCATTGTCATGGCGCAGATTAGCAGTGATAGTGCCAGCACCCAAATTACTGTTCTCACCAATAACACTATCCCCAATATATGAGAGATGTGGAACTTTTGCTTTGTCCATTATTATGCTATTCTTAATTTCAACCGCATGTCCGATATGGCAATTGTTACCAATCGATGTGTTTCCTCTTACATAGCAGTTGGGTCCTATTTTACAATTATCACCAATAACAACGTTTCCTTCAATATATGTGCCAGATAAAATTTTTGTACTCTTTCCGACCTTTAATTTACCATGAATAGTAACATTTTTCTCTATTTCTCCATGAGTGACACTCCTAATTGTCGAAACCAAATCATTATTTGCCGTTAGTAAATCCCAGGGATATCCTACAGACAACCAACGCCCCTTGACTTCCTCCAATACCACCTTTTCCTTTTTAACCAGCATATTTATATAATCTACTATTTCATATTCACCCCGTTGGCTTTTTCTAAGTTTATGGGAAAACACTGCTTTGTCAAAAACATATAGTCCTGTATTTGCTAAATCTGAAACAAAATTCTTAGGTTTCTCCACGACTTTTTTAACTTCTTTATTGTTCAAAACAAATATCCCAAATCTACTAGGATTTTCAACCTTACATCCAAGCACAGCATATTTATGCTTTAAACATGACTTTATGTCTTTTTTAGAAAAAATATCGTCGCCACCGATTACTAGGAACCTATCTTTAATTAATTTTTCAACTTGTTTGAGTGCATGACCAGTACCTAACTGAGATTTTTGCTCCGTATATTGTATCGGTAATTTTCCCTGTTTATGGCCAATTTCATCTATTATCATCTCTTTCTTAAAACCAACAATTACGATTACTTCATCAACCAATCCCTGTAAGGCATCGAGATTGTGTCTTATTATCTCTCTGTTCATGACCTTGAGTAACGGTTTTGGTTTAGTCAATGTCAATGGCCAAGTCCTTGTACTTTTTCCTGCAGCTAGAATCACGGCTTGTGTCATATTAAACTCCTATTTCGGTTTTGATAGCATTTGCAACGTCATTGGTTAGTTTCGTAATCTCTTCTCTGTCCTCACCTTCAACCATTACTCTGCACATATTTTGTGTTCCGGAATATCGAACAAGTATTCTCCCCCTTTTCCCAAGCTTTTTCTCCGTATAAGTGATTACTTCTTTCGCTTGTAAAGAGTTAATCTCTTTTTTCTCTCGAACTTGTACATTAGTAATAACCTGCGGAAGGGGTATCATGCATTGTGCTAATTCACTTAAAGCCTTTCCCTCCTCTTTAATTATCTGTAACAATTGTAAGGCTGAGATTATACCATCCCCGGTAGTGGTATTATTTAAAAAAATGATATGGCCTGACTGTTCACCACCCAAGACATAACCGTTTTTCCTCATTGCTTCGGTTACATATTTATCTCCCACCTGAGTCTTGACGACGTGAATACCTCTCTCCTCCATTGCTATATCAAATCCCTTATTAGTCATAATGGTTACGGCAACACCCCCATTCTGTAAGACTCCCTTTTTTTGCATGGATACAGCACATATTGCAATTATCTGATCACCAGCAATAGAATCTCCTTTTTCATCACAAACGATAACTCTATCAGCATCACCATCGAGTGCAATACCAATGTCTGCCTTCGATTTTCTTACTGTCTCCATCATGTTTGTTGGATGTAGCGCCCCACACTCTAAGTTAATGTTTAAGCCATCCGGGCGGTCATTTAAAATAATGACTTCAGCACCCAACTCACGAAAGACTTTTGGTGCAGTACTGTAAGCAGCACCATTGGCACAGTCTAAGACTATTTTCAAACCTTTTAGATTTGCACTCGTTATAGACGTTTTCGCAAACTCTATATATCTTCCTTTTGCATCCATTATCCTCTGCAATTTTCCAATGAGATTGCCTTGAATTGATTCCGTTTCTGTCTCTTTATTAAGGACCTTTTCCTCGATTTGTTCTTCAAGACTGTCTGTTAGCTTTTGACCGTTAGACTGAAAAATTTTTATACCATTATCTTCAGCGGGGTTGTGTGATGCGCTAATGACGAGACCTGCATCCGCCTGAAGTGATTTCGTTAAGAATGCAATTGCTGGTGTTGGCAATACACCAAGGAGCAAGACATCAGCACCTGCGGATAAAATACCTGCGGTGAGGGCATTTTCTATCATATAGCCACTGAGTCTCGTATCTTTTCCGATAAGAAATGTGGGTCTTTTTTTATCACGCTTTTCTTTAAATACCGAAGCAATCGCCTTTCCTAAATCAAGCACCAGTTCGGGTGTTATTGGTGATCTGTTTGCAATGCCTCTCATTCCATCGGTACCAAATAGTTTTCCCATTTTTATTTTCTTAATAAATAGAAGTAGTTTTGTTAATTGGAATTTAGTGTATTTAACGGAGCATTTGTTTTACTTAGTGCACGGACAGGACAAAAGAACTGTTGAAAGAATAAAATGCCATTATGTTAATTATTACCACAATGGAACGATACACTCCTGAAGCAAAAAGAGGAACTGATTTATTTAAATGGCTCTATTATCTCAACGGTTTCCGGTAATTCCAGTCTGAAGGTATTATCGGATATTTCACTGTTAATATTAATGTTGCTTAAGGTTATCGTATTCACGATTTCTCCATCGCTTTCGAATAGTTGAAATTGTGAAGGCAGCCACTCAGTCTCTTTTATCCATAATAAGATTCTCGAGTATTGAGATTCAGTTGTCTCTTTTGGTATGAGCTCTAGATGGAATATTGTACCTTCTAAATTAATGAGGTCGTCAATGATTGATATTTCATATTTCTGTTTTATCTTATCTGTTGAGTACTCATATCCCAGTTCGAAAAGATCAATTTCCTGTGGAGTATTTACACCATTATCAATTTCATATTTTTCAACCTGTTTTTCTTCTGGGTGGTAAATCCACATAGATGCACCATCGAAAACATCTATCTCGTTCCTCGGTGGGGAAAAATCTATCTTCATTTTCCGTGGTTTCTTGTATTTGAGTTTTCCAGTGGATGTTTCAACAGAATCGAGTAGTGAGATCATTCTCGTATATGTTATGTCTGCAGACAAGGTCTTTAACTGATTACTCGCATCCTCTATATTGTGTAGTATTTCATCGAGCTTATTCTCATATTGTTCCTTACTTGAAAGGCTGTTAATATAAAAAATGAGAATACAAAAAGAGAAACCGATTACTCTAAGCATAGATCTCTTCATCCGCTTTGCCTCCTCTTCATAAGTTTGTGTGAATATTGACAATAGGCATTATTGTAACAAACACAAAAAGGAAATGTAAGTATAATAAAGACAATGCATCTGCTTTAAATATTTTCCTGTTTTTCACTCCTCCTAAGAGGCAAACAAAACCATTCCTATTGGAAGTTCTTTTTTCACTTGATTGTATTGGAAACACCGTTGTAAGTATCAATATATAAAGGACATACGAGATAACCAGTATGCAAATCATGTCTATCCATAGACTCATCACAAATCGGTTTTAGAGTAAACCTCTGGTTTTGTTTAATAATGCAGGAGATGGGTAGTTTCCGTTCAACCTGTTATAAATAGAGATCTCGTTTCCCTCGAACAAGAGATTCTAGGAAATGCGAGGTTGTTGTCCGGATATGAGGATCTTCAATTTTGTGAAGCTCGGATGATATAAAAGCCATCATCTTTTGTGACAACTTGATATTATGATCGAGAAGATACTCCTTGAACGTAAGGAGAGCATTTGGTTGACAGAGTTTTTTGATTTCTCCGGGTTTCGCAAGGTTCATAAAGTTCTCGCCCGTTCTACCCGAGCGATAACATGAGGTGCAGAAACTAGGGAGCAATCCCAGGCTAGTTAAGCTTTCTACCACTTCTGCAAGCGAACGGTTGTCAGATATGTTGAATTGACCATGAGTTGCTGGATTACTACGGTAACCTCCCGGGACAGTCTTTGAGCCTGCCGAAATTTGTGATACACCAAGGTGGAAGAGCTCATTTCTCAGGGATTTCTTTTCTCTTGTAGAAAGAATGATGCCTGTATAGGGAACGGCTAGTCTAAGAATTGCTATAATTTTCATTATTTCAAGGTCTGACACTTGATAGGGGGGGGTCCTTGAGATATGAGATTCGAAAGAGGGTTCAACTCGTGGAATTGAGATAGTATGCGGGCCGACACCAAATTCTTTCTCAAGGTGTAGAGCATGTAACAGAAGTGCCACTACCTCAAACTTGTAGTCATAGAGTCCGAATAGTGCCCCAATACCTACATCGTCTATGCCTGCACTTTGGGCATTATCGCAGGCGTAGAGCCGCCTCAGATAGTCAGACTTTGGTCCACTAAGGTGCATTGTATTGTACGTACTCTTATGATATGTCTCTTGAAATAACTGATAGGTTCCTATGCCTAGATCCTTTAGTCTTTTGAAATCCTTTACTTCCATTGGGGCAACATTCACGTTTACTCGCCGTATTGAGCCATTTCCCAACTTAGTTTCATAGATGGCCTTTATGATTTCTTCTAAATAGTCAATGTTGACGGCAGGATCTTCTGCTGAAACAAGGAGTAACCGTTTATGCCCATGTGAGATAAGGGTGTTGACCTCTGCCTGCACATCATTAACAGTCAATAGCTGATAGCTTCTCTTTGAAGTATCTTGCCTAAACCCACAGTAGAGACAATTATTTACACATCTGCTTGAGAGATAGAGTGGTGCAAATAATACAAGGCGGTTTCCGTAGATTAAGTCTTTAATCTGCCTGGCAGTTGTAAAAATTCTGTTTAAGAGGGCCTCATCTTCACAATTGAGAAGGCAAGCTACCTCTCTAGGACTTAGACCTTTTAATTTTAAAGATCTATCTATTATAGACTCAATACCTTGAGGGGAAGGATTTCTTGTCTCTCCCAGTAGAGTAAATATTGTGTCTTCGTTAGTAAAGTTTTTCATACGTGTATTATCTTATTGTATTACATTTCCTCATTGAACTGGGGAAAGGTATCATAATAGAAATTATACTTGAATTACCGGCAACTATAAACAATTAATATCTCTCAATGCTATGAAGTAAAGGGGTTTGGTTATACTATTTTCCAGGAGTGAATGGGTATTGGAGGGATTTGTGGGTGGTCCCTTTTTCTAAAAACCTGGATGAATAAGTGCACTTTAATAGAGAAGGGATAGGTGGAGAGGGGAGACAGTAATTATTTGGACTTTAATGGAATTATTTGTTAGCAAACTATAAAAGGAGCGGCATAAAATTCCGCTCCTGAGAAAGGGGAGTGTAATTATAAAACAAAAAACATTTATCTATCTTCATTTTTTTTACCTCCTCTGTTTTTGAATCACACACTGCCTACCAACCCCTAAATAGTTGAAGAGGTTATAAAATGCCTCAATTTTGGAACACGAGTGGTGAATATGCTATATATTGTAAATCGTATAGAAGTATTGCTATTACTTATTCTTTTGCCTGTAAACATATTCCTCAATCATCTCAAACTGATCTTGTTTTAATATCTTTAAACTTACTCTTGCATATGGCTCTTCGTTCACTCTGACCGTCCCAACCTCCATTAGCCTAATAAGCCTTGAGCCCCACCGTTTATTGGGAATGAATGCCGTACAGCTCCTTACCAACCGTTTCAAGTGCAATTCTCCTCGTTTTTGTTCCACTTCTTGAGAGCACAGATGTTGTTTATCAAGACATCACCTTCACTAAGGTTCTCAATGGCTTCCTTATAGGTAATAACGGTAATATCAGGGGAGCTGCTAATAAACTCAGTTTGTACACTAGTATCAATACTGTGAAGGAACCTTCTCTTGATCTTCTGCTTGAAAGTATCTTTTTCTTCAAGAAACTCCTTTTCAAACAACGAAACAGCTTCATTGGGCTCCTGACATTTGTACACTTTAATAACCTCCTTTTTTCCTGATAAATTGAGTAGCTTTTGTATATCTAAATCGACATTGAATAGTCTAATACGCATTCCACGGTTTATAGAATTCTGTAAAACATTGAGACCTAAACCATCAGCCTTATTCATGTTTTTCAAGTTTATTATCAGAGAAATTCTACTTTCATCCAGCAAAGAATATAAATATTCTTCAAACCGTATGGCATCTCTGCCTGTTAATTCACCGCTTATCTCAAGGATATCTATCTCTGGGTTTTTATTAGCATAAGTATTAATCTTCATATCTTTACAATCCAAATTTCCTGAAAGAATGAGTTCTGAACATGCCACCGGATTCCACAAAGAACCAGCCAAGAAAGGTGACGATTTCAGCAATCAATTTTTTTACATTTTAATGAACTTATTCTTTTTTCTCATTTTAAAATATCAAAAATTATTACAACACTTTAGAACGATAGCAAAGTATGGCAAAAAAAATGCCATACCTGCTACCTCGGTTCTCACTAAAATGGGGAGGCGTATTAGTGAGAAATAAGAGAGGGTGTAGATATTTAGCCACTTTTCTCCTCACTCAATTACCGTAGATGAAGAGAGAGTCAAACGACAACGTTTCTGCCGCGCTTATTTCCGACAAGGAATAAGAAAATCTTGGTATTTTTATCCTTATTGTTTTTGGTGAAATAACATAATGTCACTCTTGCATAACACTATGTCCAGTTAATAACGTCTCTTTCATATGGTTGGTGGTTATCTCGACACTCTCTTTGTATATTATGCCTTGACGGAGCAAGCCTGCATTTCTGTAGTCTTTTCCCCAACTGTTTAAAAAATGTTTACGGCCTGAATGAAGTCACACTTGATCGCTATCAAACAAACAAAAAGCAAAGCCTATAAGAACCCAACAGGGTGATAGTTATGGTCTGGCAGAACAGTTGAGATGCTGCTGGGATTTTCAAAATGACGTTCAATCACTTCTCCCATCACATTACTGAACTCAATGTTGTGTGCCAGATACCGTTGTAGATAGAGGTTCTCATTTTGCAATCCGGGCCATTTGCCATAAATGCCACCGTTTACATTATTTCCAATCACAAACCATGCTGATGCATTCGCGTGGTCGGTACCACGGCTAGCGTTGTTTTTTGGAGTTCGTCCAAATTCAGTCATGGTCAGTATCAATACGTCATCCATTAATGAATGACCCAGATCACTGTACAGAGCTGCAATTCCCCCTGCAAAATCGGTGTGACGTCCGGCCTGGTTCCCCTCGGCACCTCCCTGATTGGCATGGTTATCCCAGCCACCGATATCTACGGTAGCAATATGTAATCCCACACCCTCTTTTATCAGCTGAGCTGTTTGCCGGAGTTGTCTACCGAAAATTGAAGCTGGATATTCCGCCCCATTGGCAGGTACATAATTTTCCGTATCAATTTGAGAAAGTCGTTTCAGATTATCAAGCATTACCCTGCCTTTTTCTAATAACATGGAACGGTAACCTACTCCATTATCACTGGACTGAGAATAGACATTTTCCAATCTTGCCAATAATTTGTTGTCAGAAAATAGAAACGCGCCTAAGTCTGAAATGGTAGAGACCGGTATTTCGCCTCGCAATGCGTGTGCAGTAGTTGATCCGAAACCGACCGCACGGAGCATAACCTCGTTCTGAGTAGTCGCCAAATAGCGGTTCAGCCAGCCATCCGGCAGGCGTGTTGGAATACCGCTTTCGATGTATGCTTGACTATCAAAGTGGGATCGAGAGGCATTAGGATAGTGTACGGCAGGTAATATGGCAACAGTACCTTCTTGATAAATGGCATAGAGTTTGGAAAGTGCAGGATGCATTCCAAAAAAACCATCTAGATCGAGAGCGCCTAGGAAATTACCAGGAGGTGCAATTGCTATATCTGGACGAAGGTTGTAATATTCGTCTTCCCCGTATGGTACGATGGTATTTAAACCGTCGCATCCCCCTCGCTGAAAAATAACGACCAAAATCCTTGTTGACCTTTCTTGAGCCAGTCCTATGATTGATTGGAATGGATTTCCATAGACAAAACTTGCAGCTGCTATTGGAGCAGCGAACATATATCGTAAAAAATCTCGTCTGTGCATCACTAGACTCCTTTCTACTGCAATTGTGAATTTGGTAAGCTAAAGACAAAACCTATCAGTGCGCGCAATCGATCATTAGCAGAATTCGCAAAGATATCAAACGGTGAATTACCGTTTTCTGTCAGGATAGAAACAGCCTCATCCCATTCTAAAGAGCTGTAGTCAAGAGCGAGTGCTAGATAAAATAGATAGCCGATAACACCTTCCATCGTCTCATATCCATGGGCCACAAAAAGGCTAGAAGAAGGATTATCTAAGTGAGTCGTGCGATCTCGCGGTCTATTAAACACAATCCGGTTGATAAAAAGCATTCGTTGTAACAATTGGTTAGAATTCAACCAGGTTGGTCCGATTTCACTCCATCCGGTGGGTATTGGATTCATAAAGAGGGGCATACCCATGTTACCCAACGCGACTCGCATATCGTAACTGGACGAGTTGGCGCCAACATTACGTACAAAACTGCTGGTAAATTCCAATGGTGTTTTTGCTTTCCCATGAAAATTCTGGGTATCACCAAACGATTCGGAATATAAAATAGTACGAATGACTTGAGCAATTTGATCAACGTCATCATAAGCGTTAAGAAATACCGATGCGCATTCATTAATTATCGTATCTGTAGGTGAATCTGAAATGAACAGACGAAGTAACTTTGTACAGATATACTTTGCCGTAGAGGGGTGTGAGGCTAGTATATCTAAGACCTGCTCTCCTCCATCCATCCTGGAACCTGCCGGAATGATCTGACTCAATACCTCTTTTTCGTCATCGTCATGACGGTATTGGTTAAAGAAGAACTCTCGATCTCTAATACCCCACCCGGTAAAAACCCGTGCAACCTCTGAGACGTCCGTAGCGGTATATCCACCGTTTACTCCCAATGTGTGGAGTTCCATCAATTCTCTTGCATAGTTTTCATTCGGATCTCTCTTATGACTTGAATGGTTGTCAAGATATCTGAGCATTGCAGGACTGGTTGCGCTGATTTGTAATAGATCCCTAAACCGTCCCAGGGCATTTTGCCGAAACAACCGATTCTCCTTAAGCTCATAGTCAATGCCTGTTTTTGAAATGTCTGTGTTGAAATGGTTATCCCAAAAAAAAGTCATAACTTCCAGTAATTGTCGCTTGCTATTTAATGCGTGGACCAATTGATAATGTTGAAGTTCACGTCTATTGTCTGGCTCTCCGAGTTCAGTCAACGTTGTCTCAAATTCAGAATTATCTATGCTTTCGGGATGTAACTGTTGGGTGATCAAACCGTCTACACCGAGTACACGGGCCTCTTTCATAAAACTGGGTGTTGCCCCAAACGTGATGCGATTGATCAGATGCCGAATATCTTTAGCAGCATGAATTACCACCAAATTAACAGTACGGGTTGTAGAATTCCCGGCCATATCGATTGCATTGATGCTAACCCTTGCCGTTCCCTCAGCACTCAAATTGTTTACGACAAATGTCCAACGTCCACTGTTGGGGGAGATCTCTACGGGACGGTTAATATCTATCGGGCCAAGGAGAGAATCTTCAACCCTGCATGTCAGGTTAGCTATACCGGTATTGTCACTTGCATTTCCGCTCACAAGGAAGCCAACATCCGCAACTTCATCACCACTGCTATGAGACAAAATATCTAATATCGGTGCTTTAACATCGTGAATAACGGCAACTTGTATAGTGGCTGTTGTAACGTTCTGCATTCGATCGTATGCGTGGGCTGTAAGCGTTACCGTTTTACCTGTTGAAACCATAGCACCCGTTACCGGAAATCTCCAGTATCCGGTAGTTGTATCCAGATCCATGGTTGTTATCCCTAATACCGGATCCACGATGCTAACAGTTACCTTTTTCAACACTTGATTGTCACTTGCTTGACCGGAAACTTCAAATCCAACATCGCTGACTAATGCATCGGTTGCGGGTGCATCTATGGTTAAAAAGGGTGGGGTTAAATCGAGTGAATAGTCTCCTGTCCGGCTGATTCCAAAATTCATGGGGCCTTCCTGCATAACAATATCACTGTAAAAGCTCTTGCTGTTGCCAAATGGATTACGCGTGTGAAAAATATATGCGGGATCACCTCCAATACCCTGTGGGTCAAAATGGACTGTCCCATTGCTGTCACTTATCCCCGATGCTACCCATTCCAGGCGACCATCCGGTAATTTACGTCTTGCAGTGATCTTTTGGTTAAGAATTGGAGCTCCATTATCTAAATCTCTTAAGGTTACCGGTACTTTGCCCACTCTAAAATCATATTTCCCGGAAGCGGTAATGTCGTCACTATACACATTACCAGCATTATACGGCTTTGTTATTAATAGATAGGTGCGTCCACTATCAATTCCTTCAAGATCGAATACCACTTTCCCATTATTGTATTTGTAGTCGGAATATCAACCTTCTCATATCACTGCGGAATACTAAAAGGCAGTAGGCAAGTAAAGCCTTCACAATTCGAAATAATTGAGTTTGGTTTCAAGATATACACAATAAGGGGACATGAGTACTTAGGTAAAAATGACATCGGACTAGTACACATGGCCGATTGCCAGTTGTGTGAAAAATAAAAAGCAATCCCACTTAAACAGGTGGGATAACTAAGCGGGTGATAAGAGATAATTTTACTAGGAGATGGACGAAATGTGGAAAGAACGTAGTTTGATGAAAGTGAAATTTAAGAAGAATCCTAATTCCAAAAATTTATAAAACAAATCACAATTAGATTAGACTTAGAAATCATTGATTGTTTTAATTTCAGAATCGTAATTCGAAAATCTTAAATCGTTTATCCTTTCCGAGTCCTTTAAACAGTGCTTAAATGGAACCCCTTTGGTTAAACGAAAACTACCCATCTACTGCATTGCTGTAAGAATTCAGTAATCCTCACGTACATGAGTACGTTCCGGTTACAAAATTATTATGCGTCCTGTGTCTGAACAGTTTACATTTAACCACCAAATAGTAGAATTTAACTGGTTATGGGCAAGGATATGATAAAAGTTGTTCCGTTACCAGGTATGTTGTTTACCTTTATTCTCCCTTTATGTAAAAGCACAATATGTTTTACAATTGAAAGTCCCAGACCGGTTCCTCCAAGCTTTCTCGACCGAGATTGATCTACTACATAAAATCTTTCAAAAATTCTGGGCAGATGTTCTTTAGGAATACCTATTCCGGAATCCGTTATCTGAAAAGTGATCGCATCTCCTTTTTTGCGTATGGAGATTTGAATCTCTCCTTTTTCGGTATATTTGATGGCGTTATCAATTAGATTTATAAAGAGCTGTTCCAGCTTAAATGGGTCTGCGAACAGGGGTGGAAGTGCCTCATCAGTCGTGCAACGTAAACGTATATTCTTCTCTTTTAATCTCTGGCTGAAGATCTTCAGAACGTTTTCTATCAAAGCTTTTAAATTCACCTCTTCTAATTCCAAGTGGGGCTGTTTCTCTTCCAGTTTTGACAATAGCAGCAAATCGCCAACAATGGAGATGACCCTGTTTGTGTTTCTCTTAATGATATCCAGGTAATATCTGTTCTTCTCTTCGATATCCTCTTCCATCGTTTCCACAAATCCCTTTATCGCTGTAAGTGGTGTCCGCAACTCGTGTGAAACGTTTACAACAAAATCCTTTTTTGTTTTTTCAAGGTTTTTTATCTTTGTAATGTCGTGGAGTGTTACTACCAGCTCTTCTTTATTACCAAAAGTAGCGCTGCACAAAAATACCTTCTCTTCTAACGTTATCTCACTCTCAAGGTTTGTTTTGTTCCTCCTTGTCGCTTTTATCAATTCACCAAACGTAACTTCTCGTAAGACCTCCCAATAATATTTACCTTTAACTGAACTGTTCTGTACGATCTCTTCAAAACTCTTATTACAGATAAGGATCTTTCCTTTCTTGTCTAACACACAAAGACCCTCCTTGATTGAAGCGATAATGCTCTTAAATCCCTCTTTTTGGTATGATAGCTTTGCAAAGAGGGTCTTTATCTGGTCTGTCATATAATTAAAGCTATCAGCAAGCTCTTTGAATTCGTCTTTATTTCGTAACATGACTTTAACATCAAAATCTCCATTAGCTACCTTGCGAGAGGCACTATTCAAGGACCTTATCGGTTTCGACAAGTTTTGTGAAAAAAAGAGCGCACTCAACAGTGAGAAGGTAACAATAGCCATAGTTATGACCAGGATATTTCTCTTTATTGTATGGAGGAGACGGTCTATGTTTTTTAAAAATAGGCTCATCCTTACTATATGGGTAATATTCCCGTTTCGCTCAATTGGAATTGCGACATACAGCATCTCTTCTGTGACTGTAGTGCTAAAGCGGAGCGTTGTACCGATCTCTCCGGTCAGAGCCTCCATTACTTCAGGTCTTTTTCTGTGATTCTCCATTAATTTTGGATTTTTCTCTGAATCGGCTAAGACTGTGCCTGTTGAGTTGATGACCGTAATTCGAGTTTCTATCTGGTGGCCCAGACTCTTTACCAATGTGTCTAGCTGGTCAAGTCTGCCTTCAGTTATAAGGGGGGATATCTTTAATTGTAACGTTAAACTCAGGTTTCTCAGGTTGTTTGTGAGGGTGTTTATGTGATGAGCTCTTATTGCTTTAAAAGAGAGGGGAATGATTATGGCAGAAAGAATACAGATAATAAACAGGTATCCGCCAAAAATTTTAAAAAAAATTGATTTTGTCATTTGTTCAGCTTGATTTTATTACCAATGCTTCTGAGTCGAAGTTACCTACCATTTCTGGCAACTTACTGCCAAACCTGGTATGCAAAAAGTTGGTCTCCAGAGTTTAAATCCACTTGAGATATTATGATCTTCTCGGTTATTACCAAATCAGTTACCTCCGTTTCGTCAAGTATAGGTTTTTACAACTCTCTCCATCCCATCTGATTCATTAAACAAAAGTTATGAAATGATACCATATAGTATCTCAGCTTTACCAACTATTTCATCAAACACTTCTGCTAATGGAGTCCAAAGCATGTTGTATAAATGTACAGAAACTGTGCAATTATTGATAAAATTTTTTTAACATGTGATATTATGGAAATTGATGAGACGTTGTTCTTTAAGTGTATATAAGAGAGAAAACTACTTATCAAACTATTCCTGTCTTTGTCGCTATCATACTAGATATTACCCAGCGTAAGAAGATTGAAAATGAGCTGATAAGGATGCAGAAACTCAAATCACTTTGTATCCTTGCCGGTGATATTGCACACGATTTTAATAATCGTCTTGTAGGTATCTTGATGAGAATTACGCTTGCAAGAACGGACATCAATAAAAAAATAGGGTGTATGTACGTTTGGTTGAAGCGGAAAAGGCAATTGTGAGAACAAAGAATTTAACCATGCAACTGCTTACTTTTTCCCAAGGCGGAGCACTAAAATTGAAAACTGCTTCCATCAAGAAAGTGATTGAAGAATCGATAGGCTTTAGCCTAAGAGGTTCAAATGTTGAATGTCAATGTTCGATCCCTCATGACCAGTAGAAATTGATGAAGGACAGATGGGACAGGTAATTAACAATCTGATAATAAATACCTGCCAGGCAATGCCGGAAGGAGGGATAGTAAAGGTATATGCAGTAAATTACCATGTAACCAAAAAGGAAGTTTCATCACTGAAAGCCGGAAAGTACATTAAGGTAACAATTGAAGATCAGGGTGTCGGTATACCCAAAGAGAGAAACCAAAAGATATTTGATCCATATTTCACTACAAAGGAGAAGGGTTGTGGTTTGGGGCTTGCAATCTCATATTCAATAATCAAAAATCATGGAGGATGCATAGACGTTGAATCAGAGTTAGGGAGCGGAACAACTTTCTATTTCTATCTTCCTGCATCCAACAAAGAAATCAAGATAAAAGAAGAAAAGGTAAAAACCCCATTTGGAGGAAAGGGAAGGGTGCTCATAATGGATGATGATGATCTTTTGAGGAGTGCTACGGGTGAGCGCTTAACAAGATTGGATATGATGTTGAGCTTGCCAGAGAAGCTAGTGAAGTAATCATGTTATACAAAAAAGGAATGGAATCAAAGAAACCTTATTGATAGAAACGGATGAAAATCTTAAATTTTGGAAGAAATAACTTTTATTTGTTGGCCTTAGCATTTTTTGGGGCGGGCTGGAGTACTTGGAAAAAATAGGGATTTTCAGGATAAATTCAGCTTCAATATTATATTTTAGCTGTGAATATAGTGAAGAACCCTCTCCGTTTCGAGCCCATAATCTTCAATCATCCAGATATGCGAAAGCTCATTCTGGTAGATTTCGAAGAGTGCCCCATCATAAGTGAAGAGCATGGCATCCGTATATGTTTCAGTCCACTTTACTCCCGTCCAAAATTTTTCTATGTTTGCTAAAACAATTTTCTTATTTTCTTCCATCAACGAATTTCTTTCATTAATAGAGCACTGTCAACTCTCTCCACTTATCTTCACTATACGAGTTGGTCGATGAGCGTTTTTCTCTTCTTTATGTGTTTATGGAGTGTCTGGTTTCAAGGGAGTTGTCCTGTCGGATATGCATGCAGAAATTAACGAATCTCGTGTCCTTTAATAGTCCGGATGTCTTTGCCTTGTAAAATCCATTGTTGACAACAAATTTTCCCATCTGTCCTCATAGACTCAGGGTGATTGCAATTCATAATGACGTAATCTTCTACCCATACCTGCAATTGATAATCGTAACCATTTTTAATTATACCTCTTCTATCAATGTCATCTTCACTTTTTCTGTACATCATTTCCCCTCTAGGAATTTGAACGGTTACACAATTCAACAAAACAATGGTTGTGAATATTATGCACACGCTATGCCAGTTATTTAAACTATATGGAATACAAGTACATAAGCTGATAGATGTTAACTTGGGTGTTATTGCTATGTTAATGAGAGAAACAGAGTAAGCAGAAGTTATCTAAAAGATTTGTAGCGGATTGATACGTTTCTGCATTGATATGAAACACTTGAAAAAGTTGTAAGATGGAAGGAGTGTGGAAGTTTTCTTCAATTCTTGTGATGTTGATACAATCGGTTCTACAAAACTGGTGAGGTAAGAAGGGTTGAAGAAACAGATGGAAGGGCTCTGGTTTTTTTAGAGACATCAACCAAAATATTTATGATCTCTTGCTTCGAAAAACATATTGCACTCTTATTAGTATGCTCTTTTAGGTCAACCTATATTCCCTCCAAGATACTTGAGAGCTCATTCCAGTATAACAATTGCTGGACTTTGGATGGAATAGTTTGGAATTCCTACTCGAACTTTTACAGAGATGGGGAAGAGTTGTGCCGACTTTCTCTATTCCTCCTGGTTCCCATTTGTGTATTTATTTCTAAAGCACAACAAGAATCTATGAAGCAGAGGATCAGCGGACAAAGTCCTTAACCTTGATCGTGAGTTCCTCATTAAGAGTAATCTTTTTATAGTTATTATGGGTCAAAAAAGTTAAAACAAACGATTTCAATCTTCGTTTTTCTTTTCCTCATCGCTCGATTCTGCTTCTTGATCAGGTGTATTTCGATCTTCCTCCTCAAAAATATACCCGCAATCACACATTACCTCATCGGATGGATATTCCCTGTCACACTCCGGACATCTCATTTTCTGGCTCCTTTCTCATTGGATTAATATTGGTGGAGAAAAAAAGTAGTGTATTTTGTCCCAGGACTTAACTTCAAAATTACTTACTGTTGACTCCCCTTGTTTTTTTCAAATGAATAATCATAGAAATTCAATCCAAAGTTTGTCGCTTAGTGATCTGCTCAATATTCATGTTTACAATAATGAACATAATTTTGCAAATCATTTTTCGATTAGCCTGTAGCAACTCGAAAGGTAATGAATATTCAATCTTAAAGAGGTAGGAATAATATGATATCGTTTTAGAGAAAGATTAAAGATAGATAAGGAATTATCCAAACAATTTATAAGATTACGGAAAATATGTTGTCAAGAATGGATTTGACTCATTACCCATTACCACATTACATGCGAGTACTTGTATGGTGTTAAAGGCAAACTCAAAAAGATTATCATTCTCTCTTTTTCCTAAATTTCTCAAGGGCTCTTAAAAAATCATTCCAAGCGGGTTTTATTAATCCATCAAAACGAATAAGCCCACAAGTTCCCATCCACTCTCTATAATTTTCTACAAAATCCTTTGATATTTCTCCGGACTCTACATCCTGATCCAGGGCATCTGTAAAAAGGTCAATAGTCTTCCTTGACCAGTCAAACATGAGAAAAACGAAAATTATCCTGAGTCTCGGCTCTTCTTCCATTATGGCATATGAATTCTGGAGAAACTGTCTCTGCTTCATCGTTGTACCATTTACTCCAGATTTTTCTTTTTCATAACCCGAAGGAATTCCGAGTTCCTGGATAATTAGCTGTTTACCATTTGCAGCCTTAAGCATTTTACGAATATTTTTCCTAATGGCTGGAAGGGAAATATCGTCCATAAGGATAAGCTTTTTATTCAGAGGATAATAATTAAAAGTTACTACATCAGAAGCGGCAATAAGATTATCACCATAGGAAACTCCTATAGCCTCTTGTGTCAGTGTAACGGTAACGGCAAGGTTCGAATTTATTGAATGTATATGGTTCCGCACTGCTTCAAAAAAACTCACGGCCCGTTTTCTGGCTCTAGGATATTCATTGAAATATGCTTGTGGCTCATTCATCAGGCTTATCACACACCCGTTGTAAGAAACAATCATGGGAACCGCCCAGTCAAGAAGTTTATTAAACTTTCCCACTATCTCAGGATCATCAAAGTTTGCATCGTTAACTAACCCTGTCTTACTATGCGGATCGAGCAGGTGAGATGGTAGAGTCAGACCTTCCGAATCAATGGTAAAAATACCTACAAAAGAGTGTAGGCCATCAGAATTACATAGTTCGAGAGCACCTTTCAATGCATCCCTGTCGTATTTTCCAGGTTTTGGCTCAAGCTCTGCCCAGTCCAAATGAACCCGTCCCACACTCATTCCTTGAGAGAGGGCTTTATTCCACTCTTCTTTTTTTATTTCTTCTGCTCTTCCAGGAAGTTTTTCAAAAGTTGCAAAAATACCGAGGTGGTTTCCGGCAGGCAAAAGAGGAAGATCCTCAGTTGTTTTCACTCTGTCTGACAATTTTAAATTCTCGTTTCTTTGTGTTTTGTACAATAGTCCATTTTTCTGACTGTTACTTACATCTTGCTCTTCTCCAAAAAAAGACATTAGTATGAAAAACAGGACAATGATTGCACCAAAAGTTAATATAACCTTCTTCATAGCCTCTTATAGGAGAACTCCATAATAAAAAAACTTGTTATACAGGGTTTGTCTAAAAATCTACTAACTAAATCTATTTAATATAAAAAAGCAGCTCGTACTCTTCCTATATTTTCAGAATTAAATTTCACCTGAACGTTACTTTCTTCTCAAACATAAAATCGCTTTGGATTTGCAGTGAAAACTGCCTGGGCATTGTACACAGCTAGGCGAATCGTCATTTGAAGGCATTTTATCAGCAAGAGAGAGATGAAGGGTGTTGCACCAGTTATAGAGAGTGGCTGGGAATAGGTGGTCTCATCGCATCACATAAAAAGATTTTACAAAGTGTTTCTGTGGTTGTATGGTAGGAAATTTCGTAATATATTGTGAAAGGTTTTATTGGGAGACTAAGGCGTGAAAAGCCAGGATTAAAAACTTATCAATAGTTACGATGATAATCGGACAAGACTTCTGTGTAGACCGCTTGTGTTTTGCTTACCATTTTCTCCACCGTTAGGTCTGCAAGCACTCTGTTGCGAGCTTTTAACCCAAGCTCTCGTCTGCGTTCCGGACTACTCAACAGTTTTTTCAGGGCTCGAGCCAGTTCTTCCCGGTCACCAGGAGGCACAAGCAAACCGGTTTCACCGTCAGAGATAATCTCCGGAGTTCCACCAACGGGTGTTGTTACAATCGCTTTTTCCATAGCCATGGCCTCAAGTAATGTAAAGCTAAGGCTCTCCATAAATGATGGTGCAACCACTATATCAATCATGCTCAGGACAGACGGGACTTCAACAGGAGATACGCTTGCAACACGAACAACATGGTCAAGTCCGTTTTCTGTTAGGAACCGTTTCATCTGTTTCTCATATGCTTCATATCCTAGAGGTGTCTTACCGAGGATGAGTATCTTAAATACAAGGCCATCACGAATCAAGTCAGCAGCGGCCTGGACAAATTCCATTTGACCTTTGTTCGGATGTATTCTACCGACCATGCCTAGGATCGGCACTGCATCTTCATTTGCAAAAAATTGTTTGGTGTCACTCTGAACATACTGTGGGTTATACCTATCCGGATCAATACCATTATGAATAATTGCTTGCTTCGGTCCTCTACCTTCGAACTTCACGTTGCGTGCTTCGGCAGCAGATACAGAAATTACTGTATGGGCGTAACGAAGTGCCGCCCGGTCCAATAGTGGATATAACCTGGCTCTAATAGAACCCGGTTCAAAATTTGTCCAACCATGAAAAGTTGCTACAAACGGGCGGCGCGTTATTTTTGCTGCAAGAGCTGTAGCGATATCCGCTCTGTGATCATGTGAATGCACTATATCGGCCTGAAAGGTATTAATTGACTTAACAATGCCAATCACGTCCCGGAAATCAATCCAGCTTCTGACGGGAACTGTCTGACAATCAAAATCCTTGCGTGCCAGCTCCTTCAGCAAATTTGTATCTCCCCGTGCGGGATCAACAGAGCAGAGCAGCATGGATTTACAATTTCTCCGATTCAAACCATCAATGAGGTACAATAAATAAGTCTCTGCTCCTGTGATATCAGTAATCCCACGGGCATTTCGAATATGTATGATTCGGACAGGGCTCTGAACCTGGGAATTGTCTCTTTTTAACGTTCGTGTCATAGATGTATGCCTATTCACTTACAGCATTAAATTCGGTAGGAGGGCTGATTGTTTCACATGTTGGTATTCTGCTACCGTCTGAGAAGTATACACATGAGTGAAAACGGTCTGGGTTATCACTGATAACTTTCTGAAAAGAAGCGGCCTGCTTTGTATTGGGCCGAATCAAACAATCCCAAGGGAATTTGTTGGCCCAATATGGGCTGTATGACCACATCGAAAAGCCGTGTATCTCTGGATATTCAGTAATAATTTCCTCAAAAACCGCCGTGATCTTGTCTGCAGCTAACTGTGAATCCCGATTCATACCGTCAGGAAGACCGAATTCGAGGAAGTATACGGGTTTAGCCGGAGCCACTTCACGAATCTTCGTCATGGTTTCTTTGAGTGCAGAGAAATAGAACTCATTGGGAAGAATGATGTCTTCACTAAACTCCTCCCAGTCTTTAGCAAGATAATCAACCATGTAAAAATTAATACTCACCCAGTCAACATACTTATCACCAGGATAAAAGTTCCGAAAATCGTAACTACTTTCAAGCAATTTTCTGGCATGTGTCTGGTCGATCTCTGATGGAAGTTCATCCAGTTCAATTGCGACTTGTTCGGGGCCAAACGAAGCCCACCCCATAGTATCGAAGGTAAGAAAACGTAACCCCTCTTTTTCAACAAAGAAATTGAAATAATATCTTTGAGCAGCAACCAATCTTTCTACTCCATCACTGACATTAGGCTTGCCTAGATCCTTGTATAATTGTGCGTTAGGAAACTTTGAAGGATCGAATTCAGCAAAGCCTTTTTTGTTTTTAAGGGCCCAGAATAATGGCCTATCTCCGTCTGGTCCGAAACCACCAAAATAGTCCTTGTTTGCTCCGTTGGGTTCCCGGGCAGTCAAAAAAAACATTGGTTTACCAAATTTCCTAAACTGGTCTGCCAAATTATTGAGATGCACATCATAATTACCATGCAGTAACTTGTCTATCGTGAACCCTTTTGTTCTTATCTCATCTGGATTCGGATACGCTTCGTAGGCTTCTACGATTACAATCTTTCCATCCTGCCAGGCCTCTTCCGCTTCATTCGGGTCAAATGTCGGGTGACCATCTTCTCTCATTTCCCACGGGTTGTGTCTTGAAAACCAGGCTGTTTTTTTTCCAATAGCCTGTTCGAAATTGTTTATGTCTCCACTTTGCCACTCATATTGGCCGATATAAATCCCGCCATTCGGTGGAGGTGCTATTTTTAATAAGGAAAAATCCACCTCAGCACTCCACGTAACAGCCGAAAGTACCATCATTGATGTGATGAAAATGAATACTGTCATGATTATTTTTTTGAGTTTTTGTAACGACTTGCAATGTAGCATAAAAAACCTCCATATTGATAACAATTATACAGTGTAAAAAATCTAATGTAATCTATTTCACACAAATATTTTAAAGTTCAAACTCAGGCTGAACAAAGCGTTTCCATAGTTTGAGCAACCTTCCGAATATCTTATGCTTTTTTAGCTTCTCTAGCATTGCCTGACAATCACTAGCCTCTTCAAGGAGACCGGCATGTTCCCGAAGTATTTCAATGATTTTGTCTTCAGAACCTTCTTTCAGGACAGCATACCATTCGTTTTTGACCAACTGTGTCAGGTATTTAAGCCGTTCGCTCCGCGATGCGTCAAGACTCGAAAAGCTTTTTGACTGAAAGTGAAACCGGTATAATCCAAGAATTTGATGTGAAATAATAGGCGGACAGATGCGGAACATTTTCTCCCACAGAGCTAAATCCATAACGTAGTGCAGGCATTCATCAAACGGTCCCGCTTTCTCCCACATGGCCCTGTTCCAGAAGATGGACTGTGTTGGGATCCAGTTCGTTGCCCAGCGAAAAAAGGTGTTTTTATCAACAATTCCTGGTGACCTTATTCCCAATTGCCTGCCACGACGATTAATGAGACGGGTTGAGCCAACCAGCCACTTAGCTGTTGAGATATCGTGTAATTGTTCAGCAACATGAAACAGAGCGCCTTTCTCTAGAAGGTCATCACAACAGAGCCAGTAATGGATATCACCGGATGCACGGGCAAATCCTTTATTAGTTGCGTGGCATTGGCCTTTATCCTGTTTACTCTCCCAATAATTGATATATGGTTCGTATTTGTGAATAACGTCTATTGTCCCATCACTGCTTCCGCCGTCAATGATAATATATTCCAAATTTGGATATTCCTGCTCCAGTACACTCTTGATGGACAGTTCAAGAAACTCACCTGTGTTATAGGAAGGTGTGACGATACTTATCTTTGGCCATTTATCCATATCACTCTTTTCTCCTCAACTCATAGATTTATTGATACTGACAAATAGATTGTGTCTAGTCGCACATCTCTTATTTGTAGCTACTCTATTCTGTGTTTTTCCAATTTGATGGCCGAGAAATAACGAAACTTTCTCACAGCTGATAAGAGGGCATCTAAACACCTGTCCCATGCGCACTGCTGTTTCTCTACCAATGACCAACGCTTCTTAAAAATACAAAAACCAAGTTCAGAAAGTACGCATTAATCTGACCATTAAAATATATTCGTACTCTCAAACATGTAAAGTAAACCTCAGGGCCATATGAATACTCATGGGGACTTAATGATAGCCTCTTCCGGTTGACGCGAGAAGTATTGCAACAAAAACCCCGTAATGACAACTCCCTGAATGATTCGACTTATAAGCATTGCCCATGCAGCACCGATAGCACCCATACTAGGAATAAGAAACCCAGCACTGATCAACCAACCAACCAAAGAAGTGAAACTGGTAATGGTACCCACTTGAGGGCGGTTCATGGCATAGAATATCAGAGACAAAGGATGTGAAACCAATGTGACAAGAAAGCCCAAAAATAGTATATGAAATACCCCTACACTGGGCTCAAATTCAGCACCATAAATAAACAGAATAGCGTATCTCCCAAAAAACAGGCTGGGGACAAGACCCAATGCAATTAATGATGAAATTGGTAGATAGCGCCGCACATAAGCCTTGTATTCAAACAACGTTTTCAGCTTGCTGATCCCAGGAAACTGTACGGTAAGTATTGTTATGGTTATTTGATCAATAACCAGCAGAAGTGAGAGCCCGGCAGAATAGATCCCGGTTGTTTTGGCATCAGTAAAATAACTAAGTACCGGCATTGCCATATAGGACTGCAATATAAAAAAGAGACTCCCCATTGCTGTCCATTTGCTAAAATGCCACTGATCTCTCAAGTTTTTCAGTTCAAAACGGTAGCCTACAAAATGGTGACGCAATATCCAGAATCCCCAGAAAGAGGACATCAGGAAAAAGGCTACGTGGAGCTCCAAAACCAGTGTGAGAGTAAAATGTCCCAAAATAATCAGCACAGGCACTGATGCAATTCGTAGTATATTTACGAGAGGTATTAGCAGTGCGTATGTTCTGAAATTCTGAGTGGCTTGAAAGCCGGTCAAAACGAAACTCCACAAGGCAGCGGTGAAGGAACCCACCAGTCCAAGGGTAATTGGCAACGAATAGGCATGGTTCTGAAAGATCATACGGGCAAAGAAGTCACCGCAAAACCAGCCAATGATACAAACGGGAACACCTAGGAGAAACCGCAGATATAATGCGCTGACGAGCACCTGATTTGCCCGAGACTGATCGTTTACAGCATAACGCGCATAGTAACGAACGACTCCAGTATTAATCCCCTCACCCAACAAGTTGCTGCCGATAATAATTATGGCTACAAAAAGTGAGAATAATCCAAATCCTTCAGGTCCCAGCAAGCGCGCAATAATAACACCCATTAGGAGTCCGAGTACTGCTCGTGTACCTTGACCTGAAAAAACAATGAGATAATTTTCAAACTGCCTACAGCAGCCTAATAGTAATTTAAAAGTACTCATAATGAAATATCAGACAAGACGACACCCCCATCCTCATATAAAGGAGAGCAAAGCCATTATTAACGTTTGATCTATGTATTGCAAAAAAGTGTAAAATTTCTTAAAAACTAATTATCCGTATAGATTAGACAGGCTTTTTATGCAGAGAGCTTCTCTCATAAAATTCTGGTTCCTGACAATTTTATTCGGGCGAAATTTTGATCCCCCTTTTTTTACAAACGTTGAAAAACAGTCGATTAATCGTTTTCCTCCCCAATTTACTAATTCCTGTGATATACAATGAAGGCCTGCCTTTTCAGCATAGTGCTGGAACTTAGAAGCCGTCATTGTGATGGCCCTTCCATGGTCATCATCAATAAGTCTTGATTTTGAAAGGAGTTTCTTCATTCTGTATCCAGGTATTCCTTTTACTAAGGAGAAGTAATTCGGATATGCACCTAAATTAGAATGATGTATAAACCCGACAGCGTCTTGCTTTAATTTAGCAGCCAATTGTGCAAGGTAAGACTCTATCACATCTTCTTCCACATGTACTAACGAATCAAAACTGAAAACAAAATCAATAGAATTATTTTCAATCATATCCAGTGATTTACCGTCATTTGTGTGATAAGAGATATGTGAATTATTCGTAAATCTTTCCTTACAGATTTGAATACACTTTTCAGACAAGTCAACTAATACCAAGTTCTTACAAAGAGGCACCAAAAATTGTGCCCATCTGCCGAAACCTGGGGCAATTTCCAGGATGGTGTCTGCAGGAACAAGAGAGTGGACTCTTGGATAAATAGAAAAAGACCATTGCATTTTTACTCCACCCCATTCAGAAGACCACTCATCCCCTCGGCTTTTCCAGTCGTACTTTGTGTTCCAGATTTCTTTGTTCTCATTTACGTCAACCATATTGTCCCTTTTAGTACATAGTGTACAAACTTTTTATTACTTGGATAATCATATGTTAAGGTTTCTTATCTTCAAAAAAGTGGTTAAAATACCAAACCGATTTCCTGACCTAGCTTTCTGAACCGATGTATCCAGGTGTGATCTCTTACCGCCCTTTCTCTTGCATTTTTCCGGATGATCTGTCTTAAATTGGCTCTTTCAGGAGAGAGATAAAAACGCGCTTTATCCACCATCTCTTCCAGGTCTCCATAAAAAAGCATCTCTTTATCTTCTTCAAAATACTCCTGAAGCTCAGGGAAACGATTCACCAGATGTATGCCTCCGCACATGGGAACTTCAAATTCACGGAGCCGGATAAATAGTAGCGGTTCTTTCAAAACATAGGTGCTTGAAAGATCAATGGAACCGAGGCTAATGGCAATTTGTGATAATCTTTCCCCCAGCTCTTCAAATTGGGGGCCGGGAAAATACTCGATAGCATCGGCATGTATCGTTTTCTCCGGGACTGCACTTACTGTCTCTAGTATTGAACGTCTGATAGAACCCCAGAGACATTTTCTGCCGGTTTTAAATAGCAAGCTTTCATACACTCGCACCCATGATTCCTTATCTTTGATAGCACGCACAAGTGGATGGTTTATACTGTTGGATGAATACACATCATCCGGTGATTTGCCATACACCTTCACCGGCAACCCGGCACTAGCCATTACTGCAAGATTTCTTCCACGGGCACCATAACAACTACCGATAAAGCCAACTGCCAACTCTTCCTCGGTCTGAACCGGTTTAAATACATTTGGGTTTGCTGCCCATGGCTGTATAATCAGGTTTGCCCCGTAAGATCTCAGTATATGTGCATTTTCACGTACGGTGCTCCAGGTTAGATCGAAACTTGAGGATATATTTTTGATTCGGAACGGGTGTGAAAGATCGTCGCAAGAAAGATTTACCGTTGGAATACCCATTCTGGATATTGTCTTAATTGCTGAAGGATTTACTGTCTCATCAGTTGCCGATGCAAAGAGAAGGTCTAACCCACCACCTCCACCCATAAACTCTTTTACTTTATCCAAAAGAACCTGTGAATATTCATCAGGACCACCTGCTCGACCCAACACTTCTGCTGGATTCAAATAGATTACCTCATGACCGGCATCACGTAACTCACTAATAGTATGGTAAAAGTGCCATTCATAGATAAAACCTCCGGAATGAGCACTATAGTAGAGAATTTTCATTTTCAATATGCATCCGCCCCAGTGCGATTGCCAGGGCCAACACTAGCCAAACCTCTTTGATCATAGGTGTTACCTGGATTGATATGAAGATACCAATCAGTATTATTAGCAAAACACGGGCAAAGGGACCCGTTTCCGGCCAGTGGATTGCCCTGAAAACTGAGCACAAGGCACAAACCCACAAACCAATAAAAGCAACAAGTGAAATGATCCCTTGCTCACTAGCAATCACCATAAACGTATTATGGATCACCAGTGGGTGGTGAGGGCTATTGGCCCAAGAGGGTAAAAATGGAACATAGTGGGATATGGCCTGCCCGTATCCCACTCCGAAAAGTGGATTGTGCATGAAAAGGTTCCATCCACCGAGTATTGATTCTATTCGAAACCGAAAAGAGTCAAATACCGGATTCAAGATCCCGACACCCCACAGACTGTTTAGCTTCTGCATGATTGAATCTGGGGATATAACAAATAATACAAATACCACAATTACGGCTGCTGCCAACGATACAAAAATATAACGCACTTTTCTCTGAGCAATCGCAACTGCTATAAGTGCCATTATAGCCATACTTATCACCGATGTTCGTGCAAAAGTATAGTACCAACCGTAAAGCATTAACATCGTGGCAGATATAAGGAAAATCTTAATCCATTTTCGGTGTACCAAAAAAAACTGTCCAACTGCAAAGGGAATGACCATTTGTAAATAGATAGCCAACAAAATAGGATTGGTAGTTGTTCCTTCAGTTCTTAAGTCGGCCTCCTGTAACCCTTGGTTCAGGTGAACTTGTGATGTGCGCCATTCTCCACCTAAGAAAATGCCAAAGCGCACCTGTATTACACTAAGTATGCTTTCAAAAGTGCCGATGATGATCAGAATCCAGACAACACGTCTAAAGTCTTCCGGTTTTCGCACAAAGGCAACGGTAACAAAAAACAATATAGCATAGAGTATAGACGGAATGGCCTCTTTTAATGCATCTCCCTGATCCTCAGCGACAAATATTGAAAAAAAACCCACAATAAAAAAAATCAAGGCAAAAACTTCTTCCCTTGATTTAAATGATATTGGCCATTGACAACAGTGCAACAGGGCATTAGCAACTAAAATAATAAAGGAAAGCGGTACGATAAGCTTGCATATAGTCAGACCGCCACCGATCTCCAAACTCACGGGAATGGTGGCTACCATAGCAAGGAATGCAAAGTTGGGAAAAACCACCATTATAATGACAAATACCAAACCGGCTATAAGTAAGAATACCTTGGTGGATAACAATAAAACCAGTATTCCGAGTATTCCTCCTATGGATAGATAGGTAAATTGACGCCCTGTGTTATACAATATCTACTCTGTTCTTAATCCAACTATATAATTGGGTAAGACCCTCCTTTAACCCTACCTTAGGCTTCCAGCCAAGGATTTTTGTAGCTTTTGTATAATCTGCACATCGTCCCCGGTCACCTTCAGGTTTACTGGTATCGTATTGTATATCGATATCTTTGCCCGATATCTTGACCATTGTTTCGGCAATCTCTCTGATAGAGGTACATACCGAAGGTCCGATTTGGATTGTGCCCTTTCCAAGACCCGTATCTATTGACATTACGAGTGCATCCACAATATCGCTTACGTGGACAAAAGCACGACCTTGAGCACCGCTTCCCCAGACGATAAAGGGTTCATCAGGATACCTCGCAGCTTTTCTCGCCAAAGAGGGGATAACTTGGGCTCGACTCTCTCCAAAATCGCAGGGTGTACCATAGACGTTATGAAGTATCAGGACCGAAACCGGAATATTGGTCTCCTTTTCCATCAACAGGGCCTCATACTCACCCATCAATTTACTCCAACCGTAGGCTGACTCCGGAGCAGCAGGATACTCATCTTCTTCACATAACGGGGGAGCATCCACACCGGTTTGCTTATCTGCCGGAAAACTGCATGCCGTACCCACATAAATAAACCCTTTCAAAGGTCTTTTCCGAACTGCAGCAATCATGTTAGAATTAATCAGCAGATTTTGACGAAAAACGCTGCCCTCATTGTTGAAGACATAGTCTACGCCGGCTACAATGTCAGCAAGATGGTATACATAATCAACTCCATCAAGCGGTAAATCGTCTACAGCTCCTGTTACCGCTAAATCTATATTGTGAAAGTCTCTCTTAAGGTCGATAACTTCACATCCATTATCATCAACGAGATACTCTCTCTTTCCGCGCCACAGGTTGTCTATAACGCTTACGCGGTAATCTAGTGAAACCAAGCGTTTCACTAGATTAGAACCAATCATACCAGCTCCACCTGTTACCAGTATATGTGTTTTCTTCATTTCCACATCTCCAGGGGGTTTAAGTTAATGCATTTAACCATTATTTTATTCGTATTACGCACGATTAGGCAGCTCAGTTTTTAAGTGATCGGCTAGACGGATGGCCATAGCAACAATGGTAAGCGTTGGATTGGCCTGACTGCTCGTCGGAAATACCGAGCTGCTCGCTATGTATACATTCGACAAATTGTGTATTCGGCAGTTTTCATCCACAACACCTTCCAAAGCATTTTTAGCCATACGAGTGGTACCTATGTGATGACCAAGCACTGCTGCATTATTGCGAATATCTTCGCGTGGATCATCAGATTCGTAAATAAGATGACCGCACTCACTGCTGCGCAACTCCTGGTCTACCAGGTTGTGAGTTCGGTAAATACTCTCTACATCGGTCTCCGATATCCTGTAATCCAGAAAAATACGCGGAGTTCCAAGTGGATCTTTTGTACCAGAAAGGGTAATGCGTGAGTCTCTGTTAGGGATCTGCTCGGAATGATAGTAGAGATGGAAGGTGTTGTTTTTCGGACCTAGCAGAAGCGACGGTATTCGCCGTCCCTGTACGAACCGGTTCCGAAACCACCTGGGAAGGACGGTCAAAATTTCCGGAGAACCGGATAAGATGTTCTGGGCATGCTTCCAGTATAATCCGTACTTTCCTTTTGCAGGCAAACGCTGCAGACCTGATTGTGCAAGATTCTTTGCAAGAAACGCCAAAGACATAAGACTGCTACCATGCGAAGGATCTCCTAGCAATGGACGGTCCAGGAGAATATGCGTGTTGAGGATTTCCGCTCTTTTCTGGGCCCTTTCCGATATCCAGAATCTACGGCGGCAATATATATTATCCTTGTCAACTTCATAAGCGTATACCACGTTAGTGGCATCATGAAACTTCACTCGTGCAATAACCCCGCTCACGTGGCACATGTAACCACGTCCGAGCCAGTCTGAATGGTTACCGATACCCGCTTGATATACCTGATTGGAAGCCAACAGGAGACGGGTAACTTCCAAACCGCCTCCGCTAAGGACCGTAATCCTGGGTTTAATAGTAAATTCATTCTTCCGAAATGTCGTTACCTTCACCCCAGAAATATGCCCGCTCTCTTTTATTGCATCCATATTGACACAAATTGCGTTTACGAGAACGCGGATATTCGGGGCTTTTCTCAGTTCTTCTCGGTAGGTCTTTCCAAAGTGAGTCGGAGGGCTCCACCGCTCAATCGTACTCGTATCGAGGTCTCCATTGGCGAAGTTGGGTATCATCTGTTTTTGAGCATCCGGCAATGCTGCATCACTCCTATATGAATAGTTGCCGCATTCACAGTAATGATGGGCACGTTTATAGTATTTGTGCAGTTCCTCAAGAGTGATTGGCCAACCGCTGTAAGGAACATAACTGCGCTTCTCAAAATCAATTGCGTCGAAAGGGAGACAGCGACCACCCCAGATCGATGTAGTTCCACCGAGCTGCCGGTAACGGTCGGTATCGAGAGGTAGATGACGGGTTGGGTCTGCCAAATACCCTTTATAAAGTCTCTGGCTCTTACCACTCTTGTTCATCCCTCCGGCTTCAAGTAGAATAACCTTATACTGGGTGTGCACCAGTTCTAAGGCAAGCGTTATGCCTGCAGCCCCGGCACCCACAATGCAGATATCACATGAAAGGTCTTCATGTGCTGAAATTTTTCTGGCATCCTCAATCATATAAAAAGGCACTCCTGATTTTTTGAAGAGGGAATTGAGGAAAAAATAAAGTTAATCGTACACGATGAGGGGTCTTACAAGATGATGCTTCTTCCCTATCCAAAATTATCATGTTTTTCTATTCAGTCACGTTTAAAATTCATTATTAAGGCTACAGATATGTGTTTCTCAGGATTTTCCTTTTACTGTTTTCTCACACTCCTCTAGTAGCTTCCTCTTCAGGCAGTTCCGGTAACGACAAGATTTGCATATTTTCCTCGAGATGCCTGAGGCATGACATACCAGTCAATACCACGCTGGAATCATCCTGTTGCAAAGCATATTTTAGAGCCAAATGCGACGGTAGCCACTTTGAATGCTTTGCATGGAATTTTTGAAAGGCCGGATAGGTAAAAAGAGCCCCTCCTGCGAATGGTTCCCGGGAAATTACACCAATTCCCTTTTCGTGGGCAAAGGGCAAAACCCTCTTAATGATTCCTGTTTCCATCAGATTGACCGGTACTTGGACGCACTCAATCCCCACCCGCGACATGCTCGCAATAGCGGTTTCCGGAGTTTCACAAGAAACTCCTATAAAACGAATTAAGCCCTTCTGTTTTAGTTTTTCAAGCATTTCAAATACGGTCTCATCTTTGATAATTTCCATGGGTGGGATGTGTAACAGGAATATATCAAGATAATCTGTCCCGAGACGTCGCAGGCTGCCTTCAATTTGATTTTTCAAATAATCGGGTTCGAAGCATTGGCGCTCCTTTTGCTTTCTGGCTGCAATTGTGTTTGTCCTTCCCCGCTTCCAGTTACGCAGAATTATATTTGCAAGAGGTTTTATCGACCGTATAAATGTCTGTGACATGCTGATGGTCATACCCGCTTTCGAGCAAAGAATGACCTGGTCCCGTTTTCCTCGAATGAGCTTTCCGAGCATGCGTTCACTGTCACCCTGTCCATAAACGTTGGCAGTATCAAAAAAATTAACCCCCTGGTTGAAGGCCTTCAGCAGTGTGCTTCTCACCTCACTAGGCGAATGGTCGGATGATAATGAGGCAATTCGACTGCATCCATAACCAATGCGGGAAGCTTTTAAACCTGTTTTTCCAAGTATGACATATTGCATTGTAGCTACCAAGATTGTTTACAATGAGATTCCTTTTCAGTACTGTCTGAAGTATGTATCTGTCTCGTTTTTTCGCTCAGAATTGCTTCTTAATACCGATTACTGTTGCTAATCTTCGTACAAAAAATACGATCTTTAATTTCTGGTTAATGGTTAACAAAAAAGGTTGTTTTTGTGAAAGATATCTAACCCAATAAAAAATAGCAACCGCATACTTAGTTGCTCCGGAGGGTAAATGAGACATCCCTGACAGATAGGATTGACGGGCGAAAAATAGCGTCATTCTTTTTTTGTATGTGATGCACTCTTTCTCTTGTTCCTTACTCATTTTAATACCTGGCCTAGTAAGAAAGTTAGTCATTGATAGCATCTCTTCTTCGCTTTTCAATAAGCCGTTGTTTTCACATGTTTTGTATAGTTTGGTGCCTTTGTACGGAAAGAAAAAAGTGCAAACACCATTATTAGGTGCAACCTTTTTGTTCAATTGGAATGTCTCTTCCATATTTTCCTTGGTCTCAAATGGGAAACCAACAATATTAAACGTAAAAAGATCTAGTCTGGCTGCTTTTATTATTTTACATTTGTCAATAAGCAAGCTATTATCAAATTTTTTGTTTAATAGATTCTTTCTGAGTTGTTCGTTACCGCTTTCAAGACCTAAAAATATCTCGTTACATCCGCTGCGCTTCAATGCCTTCAGGATGTCTTCTGTTATACTTTCTACTCTTGCACACATCCTATACGGTATATTTATTTTGTTGCGGTACTCCTCAGAAAATTCTTTTATCCAGCCCTTGTTAGCGATTAAAAGATCATCTTCAAAATCAATAATATTAATTTCAGGATAACGCTTCACCATTTCTTCGAGAAATTGGATACTATATTCAACCGAAGGTACTCTGAAATACTTTGTAGATGTGTCATAAACACTGCTTAAGGCCTTATTACAGCAAAAGTGACAATTAAAAGGACAGCCCCTACTTATGATTACTTTCAACCTTCCCTTGAAAACAACAACATCTCTCTCAAAGATAGAGTAATCAGGAAAATCCAGAGAGGACAAATCAGATTGAAACTGCGGCAACGAAGTTTTTTCAATTTTACCGTTTCTGTTCCAATAGAATCCAGCTGTTTTAAAAAGATCCTGTCTCTTCTCAATGTTATTAAGCAAGTTGTCGAGCGGTATTTCACCCTCCCCGACACAGGTACCTTTGACAGCACTTCGATATAGTATCCCCTCGGGATCTAAAGTAGAGCCGACTCCACCGGATATCTGAAGTATTTGCGGATAACTCTTTAATTCATGAGAATATTTTATTAAATAGCGTTCTTGTTGCGAAGTTAAAGAGAATGCAACTATTGAAGGATTCAGATTGTCAATGTTTCTTCTAAATTCTTCACCACTTATTTCATGGCGAATGTTCATACAAGATACGTCATATGAGTGCTTTTTTACAAGAGGAACAAGGTAGGCTATCCCGTGATTAACACCCGTATTATATCCACATTCAATGGATAGATTTACAAAGACAAATGTTTTTTTCATCTCTTGAGCCTTTCAAATGCTTGTTAGTTCTCGTTTCTCTTTTTCAGCAGAGAATTGTACACCTCTTCTGTTAGCCTGGCGATCTCCGGCCAGGAATTCAACTGAGCTTCTGCATGTACTGCCTTGACCATTTCTTCATGTAACACCCTATTACCGAGAATACGTGATATTCCATCTGCCAGGGCATCTACATCTCCCGGAGGTACAAGCAGACCTGTCTTGCCGTCATGCACTACCTCGTGAAACCCTCCGATATTACTTGCAACAACTGGTTTTCCATAAGCATACGCGGTAGCAATTAGTGCACTGTTCCAAGCTTCCACATACGGCAGTACAACAAGATCAGAGGAACGGAATAAACCGGGAATCTCCTTTAGGGGCAGGTACTCACCACTGAATAGGACATGCTCTTTAATGCCAAGACGGTCTATTTCACTGATATAACGTGAGATTTCCTCAAACGGTTTCCCCACAATCAAAAGAAAGGCATCGGGTATTTTCTTCCGTAAGATAGCAAAGGCTTGTATGAGCGGAAGTAATCCTTTCCGTGGTTCAATATTGCCAAAGAACAGGACAACTTTTCTTTTTTCAGAAATATTCCGAAAACGCACAGCACCATTAGCCTTTACAAACCATGTCAGGTCAGCAAGCGGTATCACCGTAACCTTATCAGGATTCACAAGGGGGAACTTTGTTAACAGGGTTTCCTTGTTCTGGGTGGCATTTACAAAGATGTGCGACATTGTCGAATAGAGTTTCTTCAATGCAAAATCGTGATGTCTCTTTTTTTTCTTCGGAATAATATCCTGAGCTGTATATACAATTATGGCGTTTGAAATATTTTTTAATACATAATGCATAACAAGGTAACTGCCCGGATGTGAATGCCCCTGTATGTGCACAATATCCGGTTGGAGTTTACGAACAAAGTGTAGAAATTTCAAGATACGATCTGGATGAGGTATAAATTTGTTAAACACCTCGAACGCTTCATACTTTCTTGGATAATCCTTAGTTTCAAAGTCTACACCTGTAGCCAAAATTACCTGGTGCTTTTGCTCTGCAAGCACATTGGCCAGATTGTGTGCATACTGAAAGGTCGCTAACGCTCCGCTTGGTTCAATTATTATAATTTTCATTGGTATTCGAATATTTTATTAATAGTGTTTTAAGAGACTGCCCATTAAAACAATACGATTTTTCGGCAGAAGGCTTCCAGTAACTTGTAAAGGGCTCCTGAACCTAAAGAAAGGGCCCTTAAAAACAAGAAAAAAGGTGACAGTAGTCCGATCACAATGTCTTGAGTGAGAGCCAAAACAGTAAAAGGCAGTGATGCAACTAAAAAAAGAGATAACGATATGGAGATAAGAGGTATCATCAATCGGGGAGAGAAGACACATAAGGCTGAAGATAAGATAAATAGACAGACAAAAAGAATCTGGAATTTTAGCGTCTGGGGTGTATATGTATCTTTAATCATTTTAGCGGTGTACCTTTCGTATACAACCATTCTCCAATAACCGCGCCAAAACTTTAGTCTCATATATTTTTGCAGAGTATCGGGATGTCCAGTGTGGTAAACAACCGCGTTTGGCTTGAAAACCATCTTATGCCCACTCAAAGACATTCGATAAGAGAGATCGGTATCCTCATTATTCGGAACAGGAAATGAGATATCAAAGCCTCCCATAGAACAGAAGACCTCTTTTCTATATCCTGCTGAGTATGTGTCTATCATATCTATATATTCGGTTCCCAAAAGGAGTTTATATCTCTCGGCAAATTCAACCTGAGCAAATCTGGCCCACAAAGATCTCTGATTGCTTTTATAGGTACCTTTTACGGCTGCTATTTCAAGATCCTGAAATGGTGATACCATTTGTTCAATCCAGTCTCTATCTGGAATGCAATCAGAATCAGTAAAGAGGACAATATTTCCCTTAGCTAACTCAACACCTCTGTTTCGAGCCGCTGCAGGTCCTCTGTTTTCTTGAAAGTAGTAATGAATAGTATCATTCTCTTTAATTAAAGCCGTTTCATCAGTAGATCCATCGTCTACGACAATAATTTCATATTGTTCCCTGGGTAGACTCTGATTTTCCAAACCCTCAATGCATTTTTGTATCTTCTCTGCAGAATTATAAGTTGGTATGATTACGGAAACTTGCATTGGTAAAACCGTCCTTCAATTTTCACGGAGAAAAACAGAAGTAATCCCAGAGAACAGGTAACCCGTCAGCGCTACAACCTTTTGTAAAGGAAATCGGGAATGAAATGTTTTTTTCTGTTCAGCACCACCCCAAGGATGTTAGCCTGGACAATCTCTAACTGTTCTTTTGTATTTTGAACTACTTCCCGCCGGGTCTTCCCTGCATGAATAACCAGAACAACTCCATCCATCTGAGATGCAAAAAAAGGGATATGGGAATGGGTAGCGATAGGTGCATAATCATAGATCAAAAAATCAAACTCTTTTTTCAGTTCCAAAAGGGTATCTAATCTCTGGGGATCAAAGGTTGCTGGAGAATTTTTGTTACTCTCTCTTTTTGTGATCACACATAGATTTGAGAAAGTAGTTTTTTTAAATGCGGTACCAATAGGGCTCTCTCTCAGGTCCAGATCTTGAAAAGCCGGTTTGATTGCCAGCTCAAGAAATCTTTGCGGAGAAGGATGCATTGAGGTACAATCTATTAAACAGACCTTCAATTCCCTGTTTTTTGCCAAAAGAGCCGCAAGATTGGAAGCAACTGTCGAACAGCCCTCTCCTTTCACAGAGCTCGTTAGCATGATAGATTTGATGCTTTTTTCCGCATTGCGTAACAGGATACTATTTCTCAGTCTTTCATAGTCTTGTAACTCTATCATTTCTCTGTTTTGTTATCCGGTCCTATTTCTTTGATTGATTCCAGAACAGGTAATTTGAGATATCTTTTGACATCATCCTCTGTTTTGATTGAATGGTCAAAGTAATTAGACACAAAAGCAAACCCTATTCCGACTACCAAGCTTAGGAGTAAGCCAACGGCAATTAATCTCAACCTCTTGGGCCGAACAGGAATGTATGAAGCTTTTGCAGGGGCTATTACTTTAACGTTCACAATTTTTTCTCTGTCAAGGACACCTGAAATCCTTGCCTTTTCCAAATGGTTGAGATATAAAATATAGTCTTTCTCGTCTATACCAATTTGGCGATTCAGGCGTGTTAACTCAAGGTTGTATTTATTTAATCTTTCCAGATTATCCTGATAAGATCTAATGTGCTGCAGGATTTTTTCCTTTTTTTCAATAAGTGAGTTTAATTTTACCTCTTGTGATATGAGTTTTTCTCTGGTGTCCACATAAATCTTATTTGCTCCTGTTCTCACTGCACCAACGACATCATTGCTTTCATCGTCAAGTTTACTCTTTATTTTTTGAATTTCTTCGGTATTGAAAACCAGTGGAGGGGTGCCCGGTTGATATTTTTTCTCCAGTCTCTTTTTTTCAAGCTCCAGTTCAACTAATTTTATTTTTAACTTGTCGATAACGGGATTTCGATTGACCTCTTTTGTCAATTGGATATTTTCAAATTGAGATGAAAGCTGCTTTTCTAATTCACTCTTCTTTGCTCCTGTTTCAGCAATTTCAGTTTCGGTATTTTTCAAATCAGTTTTAAAGCTGTTCAGCTGTTGTAATAGATAACTCTGTTGCTCTTTGTAAGAGGTTATTCCGTTTATCTCTTTTAATAACTGTAATCTCTCCTCTGATTCCTTAAGTCTATTTCCTATGACTTCAACCTGTTGTTGGAAAATATCGTATCCCCCTGCCGATTTGTGGACATGTAAATGGTGTTCTAGGTAGAAATCGATTAAAGTGCTCAGTACCTCTGTAGCAATGTCGGGACAGAACCATCTAAAATAGACCTCTATTACATCTGAATTCTTTATTTGCTTTGTTAACAACCCTTTTTGTATGTTCATAACCGCATCTTCAAAGGGAGGCAGTTCGGTTTTCAGTCCTAAGGTGTAGAAGATTTTATAAATAGAATCTTTGATTTTGTCCTTGGTGCGACTTACATAATATTTTACTTTTTCGAAAAATGTATCCGGTTCAGTATCTGTAGGATTGAGAAAATCTACTCCAAGTTTTTCTACCACTTTTTCTATGATAAATCTGTTTTCAATAACCTCAATTTCCGAATTGGTATCCTCCATTCTTAATCCTGAGGAGAATACTTGCTGCTGAGCAGAGGGTACTGTTGGAATAGTAACATTCTCCCGTCCAAGTTTGACCAGAATTTTAGATTTCGCTTCAAAAATTGGTGAAACATTATAAACACCAACAACTACAGTAAATAGTGTTGAGAGAACAAGTACAATTATTGATTTCTTGTATCTAAATAAAACGTCACAATAATCCCGTAGTGAAAAAGTGTTATTAACTTTTCCTACCATAATGAAAATCTTTCATGGTTCACCTGTTCATATACCCGTTGTAAAATGATTTTTGGAAATTCTGAGTCGGAGTTTGCTTGAAATTTTGATTTTTCGATTGAACAAAACCAGAGGCTTAGTGATGCTAAGTCTGAGGATTTTGTGATTGAGAAAGATATAAATTACATGTGAAATCGGGTTCTGAAAACCGAAAATCAATTTGTGAAGGGTATAACCATCATTTACCTAAAACTGTGAAGAAGGTACTTCTGCTTCACGCGAATTTCGGTCACTTGTTCTTGTTTTACCGACGAAATAGTTGAATCCTGCACTCAATGTTCCCGGTATCATTTGTCTAATATATTGATCCATATACTTGTTAGCCTTAGCAATAAATGTTTTAGGTACAATGACGATATCAAAAGGCCGTAGGACAGTATCATTTTCTGGTACTTTTCCTGAAAAAACTTTCTTTAAGTTTACCTTTCTCGCTACAGGTATATTTTCTGGACTCCTACTAATAATAATTACGTTTTTATGATTGGCTGTCTCTTTAAATCCTCCTGCCTTAAAAATAGCTTGAGTGGAGGTTAGCCTTCCTGAAATGGGGACTATGCCTGGTGAATTTACCTCACCCCCTACAAATACTTTTGAACTTGCAAATTGTTTAACAATTACCGCTATCTCTGGTTTGCGTAAGGTTTTTGAATATGCAACTTTCAGCTCTTCTTCCAATTCTGAAGGTGTTAATCCCGCTGCCTGGATTTCATCAATCAACTGTAAAGAGATCTTTCCGTCAGGCCTTATTCTTATGTTCTTTTCATTAAGCTCAGGTGCATAATAGAATTTAATATCAAACTCGTCTCCAAACTGAAGTAGATATTCCTCACCAGATTCCTGAGGAGAAATAGTGAGAGATTTAGCTGAAATATTGGGAGATTCGGGAATGTCTACCTTTGAAAACTTTGGCGCTTTTGTTCCTGCACAATTAGTTAAACTCAATAAGACAACTGCACACA
Source organism: Candidatus Scalinduaceae bacterium (assembly GCA_965222815.1). Taxonomy (GTDB): domain Bacteria; phylum Planctomycetota; class Brocadiia; order Brocadiales; family Scalinduaceae; genus SCAELEC01. The sequence goes on along the minus strand of CBDCUS010000013.1, from coordinate 71,278 downwards.
AACAAAATCTTAGATATTGACTCATACGAAACCTCCTCCGTGTCATCTTATTTACAACTATTTTTTTATTATCAAATAAGTCCTTAGAATTACAGAGATTCCTCTATGACCTCTGTCTTAGACTTAAACAATCATACGAGCAAAGTGCAGAAAAATATTCTACAAAGGGAACATTCGTGAGACCTGATAATTCCGTATAATTTAGGCAGCACCTCTACCCTTGATCACAGCCGGAATTGTTTTTAGAAGTATTTCCACATCGTGAATAAACTTCCAATTATTAACATATTCAAGGTCTAGCTTCATCCACTCTTCGAATGAAATATCGTTCCTCCCTTGTATCTGCCATGTGCAGGTAATGCCCGGACGTATACTGAACCGCTTTCGCTGCCAGTCTTTGTTAAATCCCTTGTAATCCCGTATGGGAAGAGGCCTCGGTCCTACCAAGCTCATATCGCCTTTAATGACATTAATGATTTGTGGGAGTTCATCAATACTGAGCTTCCGAAGCCACCAGCCAACTTTGGTAATTCTCGGATCATTTCTAATCTTAAATACAGGTCCGTCCATTTCATTTAAGTTCTCTAAATTCATCTGCATATCTTCTGCATCTGTTCTCATGGTGCGAAATTTATAAAGCCGGAAAATTCGCTTGTTTTGCCCAACACGTTTCTGAACAAATAAGACCGATCCTGGGGAATCGAGTTTGATAGCAAGGGCAACGAACATCATTAAAGGAAACATTAAAACCGCTAATATTAACCCCGCAGAAAAATCCAAAACACGTTTAGCCAGATATCCCCAGCTGTCTTGAGGTGTGGAAAACAGTGTCATTACTAAGAAATCTTCAAACTTTTCCTCTCTTACCCGGCTTATATTAGTATTAAAGAAAGTTGAAAGATACCTTACCGTTATGCCTTGCTCTTCTGCTTGTTGAAGAATTGTTTCAATCTTGTCATAGCATGATTTAATAGGTAAGGTAACAACAATTTCGTCTATAACCTGATCTTTTAGTATCGTGTTGAAGTCCTTCAATGAGCCTAAGAGTTTCACCTTTTCATTAGAAAGATGTTTCGTGTTGTCAAGAAACCCTATCAAGCGATATCCTAACTCTTTCTTTTCTTCAATCAAATGTGCAAAATCATATGCTCTCTGATTCGTACCGATAATCAAGACCAAACGCAGGTTTTTTCCTTTCATACGCAGCCTCTTCAGAACGCTCCTTAACAGAGAACGGAAGACTATATTAATGATCGTACTTGACAGCCATGCAACCGCGATAAATTGAGGCGTTAGTATGTCAAAGAAAATTCCTAAAAGGGCAAAGATACCCATTCCCAGGCTTGTCGCTTTGATGATATCCTTCCCTTCCCAATACTGACAATCTAACCTTCGAGAATTATAAAGCTTATAACTTCGAAAGGTTACATGCCACAAAACAATCATACTCAAAAAGCCCATGAAATCACCTATGCTGAAACGTTTGAAAAAAAACTCTCTTAGGGTAAATATGTCGTCTCGGTATGTGACAAACCACGAGGCAATAAACAGAGAAGCTATCAAAATGCATATGTCTGCAAACATATAAAGATTAAGCAGTAGTATACGACGAAAAGGTATCATGGTAAATTCTCAGGTAATAAAAAAATTTAAGCTATGAAATGCTTCCTCATGAAAACGGTCGGGTATTGAGTCCTAATAGGAGTTTTACACAGAGTTCAACGGTTCAATTATCGTAAACCTGGAGGATTGAACACTTTTTCCAAACTCCTCTCTATTTTATAAAGTTAAAATCTTTCTATCATGATGTGTTCAATATTGACTGATTAAAATATGAAAATCCAGATTCTAAACACAGCTCCGCCCACTCAGTTACATTGGAAAATGTAACATAAATAAAAGTTTAAATACCTTTAGAAAAGATATTTATGATGAAAACTTCATCGTCGAGCAACTAAAGGTGTATTGCTATTGCACCTTCGGCTGTAATGCGATCTTTTCTAATATTCTGGAATAGCAACTATTTTAAAATCCTTTGCTTTGTGTCTACGCAAGTGGACCTATGTTTGCAACTCAGATGGAGAGAGTAAGGTGAAGTTAACCCTTGTGTGAGTATGATTGGATAGTATCAGTTGGTTATATCGGAGTTTGCCTTTAATCGTATATAAATATGTCTTATATGACAGAATTCGTATGAACCTCTTTAAAAACATAGTTTATTTAACTAAGGTTTAGTCGTAGTTAAAAGCAAACGGCGTTTAAAAAATATATTAATACCCAGTACTTTTTAAAAAAAAGCCGGATAGTAAACTTCTGATACTGCCTCTTTCTCACTCAATCACTCTAAATCACCTATAATTTCCGTTTCGCTTTCCATCCGTTTTTGTTTTGTTAACTCTTTTCACTTGTCATACTGATCTCTATTCAGCTTTTGCATGCGTTGTACCCTACAAGATACAAAATAACATCTTCTTCTAACAGTTGTCTTCTTTCTGCTGGAGGTCAGCATAGTTTCTCTTCTACAAAATTTTTGGTTATTAAATTAAACGTGTCTTGTCATGAAACATGAACTTCACGTAAGCCAATTTACCTATTATTGGTAATATACTTTATTTGTCAATATGACAAACCATGTCAAAAAAATGTTTTTCTCTAAATATCTCATTCATTGATGGAAAATTACGAGTTAACCAAATCGCATATTTGAAATTAATTTTCCCTATACGTTAAACATGCTTAATGTGATTAAGACTCGCTTTTGTAGTATTGCGACAGGTGTGCCAAACTATGTGTTTTTTAAGGATTACTTCTAGATCTGGACTTAAGTTGCAAGGTAAGCACATGATATGAGAACAAAATTTCTTATTAGGGCTATGGGGACACGAAATGTTGGGGTGCGTGTAAGCTGGGGCAAAATTGGCTATTGGTAAATATGCCCCAATTATTACCCACTTTATTCCGAAAATGATCAGGTAAGCAGAAAAGAAGAGATGAAAAAAATGGTGCTGGACACCCTCGTATTTGAGCAGTTTCTTAGCTATCTGGTTAAGTATATGGTTAAGATCTTTGCTCTTATTGTCTAAAGCTGCATTACTGACCTTTCGTTTCCCCAAAATAGATACCATGATAAGAGCCATTTATTCAAGTAATTTTATGATAAAAAACTTTGTCTCTACTATTGTCGCAAATGTAACAATGACAATATGCATACCGCAATATAGATGCCAATTCTTAGCAGTGTAGTTGATAGTTCAATCACAGATGCGTAAATCGTTATAACCATGAAACATAACACCTTTCCCCGTCATTTAAAATGCAAAAACATTTCTTGATGTAATCTATCAATTTTGATATAGTTTCTAAATATTTAGAATCTTTAAATGTACCTGTTGTAAGAAATTAAAAAAATAGATCATGAAGAATTTCCTTTCAGAATTTGTCTGTGTGTTTTGTTTCAAAGTGAGGGATTTTATCGTGAAAAGGAATTATCTATTTTCGTTTAAAGAGGAATGGATTGACGCTAGGTATCTGTTTTAAATAAAACTTAAGTAAGAGTATTTTCGCTCTAAATTTCACAAAAGAGATTCTCAACAATTACCTCAAAATTGCAAAAAGTGGTTAAGGAATTATGATATAACCATCACTTCTATTAACAAAAAAACCAGCTATTCAGTGGTTATTCCCTGCATCTCTGCTCCTTATACCACTCTATCGTCTTCCTCAATCCCTCTTCAAAACTTGTCATTGCCTTAAATCCGATTTCTCTCTCTGCCCTGCTAACATCCAACATACGCCTTGGCTGACCGTCCGGTTTTGAACTGTCCCAAACGATCTTTCCTGAAAAACCGGTAAATTTTGCAATAAGGTTTACTAAATCGTATATTGAGATCTCAAATCCTGCTCCAATATTTATGGGGTCGGATTTGTTGTAATGTTCTGTTGCCAGCAGAATCCCTTCAACCGCATCATCTACATAGAGAAACTCTCTTGTAGGCTTACCTGATCCCCAAACTTCTATTTGTGTAACTTTACTTCTTACTGCGTCAATGCATTTCTTTATTAGGGCGGGGATAACGTGGGAGGAATTAGGATCAAAATTATCCCTTGGGCCATAAAGATTAACGGGAAAAAGACAGATAGAATTAAAACCATACTGTTGACGGTAGGCCTGTGACTGAACCAGAAGCATCTTTTTAGCCAAACCATAAGGCGCATTAGTTTCTTCAGGATAACCGTTCCAGAGGTTTTCTTCTTTGAATGGTACCGGAGTAAATTTTGGATAAGAACATATGGTACCAATTGCTACAAGTTTTTCTACTTTCATCTGACGGCCAATCTCGATCATTTGGACTCCCATCATCAGATTATCATAGAAATATTTTCCGGGATTAGCTCGGTTTGCTCCAATGCCTCCTACCTGTGCGGCAATATGTATAACAATATCTGGTTTAGCGTCTTTATAAACTCTTTTAACCGCTTCCATATTAACAAGGTTATAATCCTTGCTTCTTGGAACAAATATCTCCCCACACCTATTTTCTTTCAACTTCTCAACCACTTGTGAGCCCAAAAAACCTGCTCCACCTGTTACCAAGAACCGCTTCGTTTCCCAGAATCCCCTTTTTCTTACCTCCTTACCATTTGATTGTTTGTCCACGTAATCTCCTTTTCTTTTAAAATATTCTTTCCATCACCGATTGGGTTTAAGTTCACAAGTTCCATGTCGCAGTCTATCATAATCTTTACCAACTCCTTATATGATATTTTTGGCTCCCAAGCAAGTATCTTCTTAGCCTTTGAGGCATCACCCAGAAGGAATTCCACTTCATTCGGTCGATTGTAACGTGGATCAATTTCTACATATTTCTCCCAGTCTAACCCCACATAATCAAATGCAGCAATTACAAACTCCTTCACGGAATGTGAGTCTCCAGTAGCAATCACAAAATCTTCCGGTTCTTCTTGTTGTAACATGAGCCACATGGCCTCTACATATTCCGGAGCATATCCCCAATCTCTCTTTGCCTCAAGGTTCCCCAGATAGAGTTTTTCTTGCAACCCAGCCTTGATTCTGGCAACAGCCATAGTGATCTTTCTGGTTACAAATGTCTCCCCACGTCTGTGTGATTCATGATTAAAAAGGATACCATTGCATGTGAACATATTATATCCCTCTCTATAATTTCTCACCATCCAATAAGCATAAATCTTTGCTGCGGCATAAGGGCTCATTGGCATGAATGACGTATTCTCATTCTGAGGTGGAGGTGAGCTACCGAACATTTCACTACTTGATGCCTGATAGAACTTGGTCTTGATCTCGCTTCTCCTTACTGCTTCTAACAATCGCGTAGTTCCAAGTGCTGTTATATCTCCAGTAAACTCTGGCATGTCGAAACTTACACGCACATGACTTTGAGCAGCCAAATTATATATCTCATCAGGTTTGATATTGTAAATAAGATTAGTTAATTGTCCGGAATCTGTCATATCTCCATAATAGAGGAAAAGCCTAGCATTTTGGTCATGTGAATCAACATAAATATGGTCTAATCTATCGGTATTAAAAGTACTCGACCTCCTGATAAGACCATGGACCTCATAGCCCTTTGACAAAAGCAATTCTGCTAAATACGAACCATCCTGACCTGTTATTCCAGTAATAATCGCCCTGCGATGTGTTCCATCCATCTGTTACCCCTTTTTTACTATATTATGTTTGCTCATAATGAGAGATATTACACCTATTACCTTAGATGTATAGAAATAAATTTATCATTTTACCATTTCTGTCAATAGGACAAAACAGGAAAGCTTAAAAGGTGTCAATTGTAATTATTGGAACTATCTTGCCACAAAGGTTGTTCCAATACTACAGAAGTAACTAAAAAAATAGTTAAGATGGTGAGAAATGGAGGTATATGTATGAAGAAACTAATCATGATTATCATATGTTGTGTGAGCACATTTTTTGCGTATGGTTATGCCTATGGACTCCAGAATAGTTGCGGTACGAAACACAACCGATACCATTACGGACATAGTTATCAAAACCACAATAGGAATGGAGGCCGTAATTATAATAGGTACGGTCATAGCAGACACTACAGACAGGAGAAGCATCATGGGAGGCTTAATAGACATGGCCATAATTACTATCGGTATAATAGACCGCGCTTCTATTTTAATTATAGAGCACCCGGCCGTAACTATGGTTATGGATATAGACGCTATGGGTGTTAGCCTACTTTGAGAAGACTTACGATGTTTAGAATGGGAAGTTGTTTAGTTCAATAGTGGTGCGTTAGTACCTTTACAAAAATATTTTGACTAATCCCTGCTCAGAATTTACCCTGTGAAACAAATTTTATTCGTTGTACTCACAATGTGAGTTATTATTTAATTTCATACCTTTAATACCTTTCCTAAATCGTAAAAATCTATCCTCAGCAATTTATTTTCATTTACAGCCCTATGGGCATACTCATATCGTTTTTCATGCTTCCCGAGATTAACAGTGACAGAGAAAATGGGTTTTCATAAAATAATTTTTCTTGTAGTTTCAATGATACATGTTGGGAAACCAATTCATCCTCTTGGATCTGCCCTCATAATCGCTTCATTCCTGCAGTCCACCATTTTTTGCAGTTTAATTTCTTCTATGAGATATGGATACCCATTTGATTGATGTTAAAGCCTTACATTTTACTGTCGTATTGAAGGATTGAAAAATCATACTTTACGAAATGAAAATAAATCAACAGATTTTTTTTAGATTTGAGGGAATATTTTTCTTCTTAGATTTGTCTTACTATAATATGTGGGAAAAAAACTATCAACAAACTGTATAAGAGAGTGATTATCTTATGTTAAAGAATAGTTACATTAACACACTAGATCTGGGTGAAAGGATATATTTTTTTAGAAGAGAGGGTGTCATTCCAGTTACCTGTGGTCTGTTTGAATATTTTAATTTAAACGATGATAATTTTTGCATAAGTGCCAATGTGTACTCTATCAAGGTAGCAAATTATTTGTACGATAGTGTAGATACTTCTCTCTCTTACAAATTTGGTTCGACAAGTATTTTAGAGCAGGTATGCCAGTTAAACATGCAATTTTCGGGGGCAAAGCACAATGAGTCAAAGGCGTAGTCTCCTCGTTCACCTAGATGCCCTCTACAGGTCAGCACTCTATCTTGTTAAGAATGATACCAATGCAGACGATTTGGTTCAAGAGGTTTATTTCAAGGCATTTAAATTTGTCAAAGACGGTCAGGAGATTGGTAATGAAAGGGCTTGGTTATTCAGGATATTAATGAATACCTTCATCAACCAGTACCGGAAAGAGAAGAGGGAGCCCTCTTTGGTTGATTTTGATAGTATTGAATCATTTCATGAATCTATAGAACAAGAGGTCTTAATGTCCCCTATTACCGATAATGAGGCAGATTTTAATCAATTGCTTGACGATGATGTAAAAAAAGCCCTTGAAGAGCTACCTGATGACTTTCGAATGGTGATATTGCTTTCGACGGTTGAGGGATTCTCCTATAAGGAGATATCTGAAATGATTGGATTTCCGATTGGCACGGTAATGTCCAGAATTTACAGGGGACGCAAGATGTTAAAGGAAAAGTTGACCAGTTACGCAAAAAAACATGGTTATGAAAGAGAATAAGAGATGAATTGCAATAAGGTGAGAAGATATTTTTATGCATTTACGGATAATGAACTCAATGTGGATAAGAATATAGAGGTTCTGGAACATCTTGATATGTGTTATGAATGCAGTCAGTATATGGAAAAGGAGAGACGGCTTCACGCAAAGATAAGAGAAACAGTTTCCAAGGTAAAGGCACCCGATTACCTTGAAAGACTCATTCTGGAAAAGACGGAAGAAACACCAGGGTTCTTCGTTCTCTTTAAAAAGAGTTTGTCATTCAGAAATCCTATAGCACCTCTTGCGGCAATTGGGGCTGTCGTAATCTTGATTGTCTCTATTTTTGTCATCCCGACATATGTTAAGAAAAGTAGTATCCCCTATTTCGCTGAGTTAACATACCACAACTACTTAATGCAAGAACCTGAGCTGGAGATACGATCACGGGATGTTAAAACAGTTGAAAACTACCTCCGAAAACAATCTAAATCAGAGGTGTTATTGCCTAAGGTGAAAGATGGGGTATTCCTCATAGGTGCATCGTTGTCGGATCTTGATGGCACAAAAGTATCGCAGGTATATTATATGTATGAAGATATTCCTATTTCAGTGATGATAATTTGTAAAACTAGTTCTGCTTCCGGACAGAACAAAAGGGTCGAATTCTCCGGGATGGAGGAAGTGTCCATAGGGGAACAAGGGGTATATTATAAAAAAGATAGCTCTTGTGGTCACTGTCAAATAATAGGATGGAAAGCAGCGGGAAATCAGTACGTTATGGTTTCAATGCTCCATAGTAATGAGATGATGAGGATATTGACGAAAGCATGAGGTGAAAAGATAAAGGTTTGGTCGGAGAAGTGATGGGACAGGTACTTCCCCGCGAAGATAGAGAGGTGTCAAACATTCTTGAATCTATCTTGGAGGAGGAGTGAATTGAGATTTATTTAACGGTGAATGTAGATTGTGTTGTTCAGGTATATTGATTCATCGATTTGCTGCGAGAATATGGGGATTTTGCCCATTATTGGTTAAATAGATAATCAAAAATATTTATCATTACTCAACCTATTTATTATTACATTTATACTAAAACAAATTTGGTTTTACTGGGCACCTAATCTTTGTTGCAATTATACTCACTCAATTTTATACCGGTTTTAATCCGAGACCATTATCAGATGAGTATAACGAAAATTTTAAATAATCAGGAAATGTTCCCTGAAACATTTTGCCAATCCGTTTAGAGGAGGTCATTAACAATATATATATTCTCAAAGATTCTTATCGCTTTCCTACTTCTCCTCTCAATTATAAGGCAGGTAGGAGCGCAACATGACGAGAGATACACGTTTCAATATCCTCAAGGCTTTTTTGATAGAGGTGTCCGAGAGATAATATTTGATCCTTCAGCTCACGATAAAATAGGGATACTTGTGCAAAATCGTACAGAGATTTCTCTTCATGGAATTGCAGATATGCTGTTTGGGACCTCTCCCTTTGATCGCTATAAGCAGTTTTTTTATTTTCGTGTTGAAGAGGAGTTTCGTGAGGACATTGCGAACAACAATCTCATTTCAACTCGGGCCTATGACTATAGCGGGAGCAAGATAGAAGGTGGACTACCTGTTTCCAAGGGACAAGGGGCTTTTAATCTCATATTTCTCCGGTTTGGTGTGGAGGAGGTGATACAGTGTAGTTGTAAAGGGTTAACTATCCATTCTAACCAGGGTAATTTCTCATTTGTAGGAGAGGATTCTATCCTGCATGAGGTGGGTCATGCATTTGCCGATCTTTCTGATGAATATTCACATCCTATGGCGAGTGACTTTGGTGCTGCAAATCTTGAAGAGAGACAAGCGAACACTATTAAATGGAGAGGTCTGATTGTCCAGGGTTTTTTACCTGAAGAGAGGATAGAGCGAAGAGAGGTAATTGATGGAATCGATGAGGGGAGATTCTTGATACCTTCAAACAATTGTTTTATGAACAACAACAGGAACCCTCAGGATGATCGTTACTGCCCTGTTTGTCAACTCGCCATAATAGGGAGAATCTCTGAATTGTCAGGGGTAAGTCCTGTTTGGGAATAACCTAATTTATCATAAAAGTTTGTAAATAGTGAATCCAAAAAAAATTATTTTACCACAAGAGAATGCTAGCCTAAATTTAACCAGCTCTCACTTTTGCAACCGGGTGAGGATACCTGAGAAATGGTTTCGTATCATATCACTAACAGAATTTCCTCAAGACGTCCGTACAAAGATGTTAGAAATAGTTAATAGATGTATCAATTTTCAAGTTGTAATGAAGGATAATGATACCGAAATGCAAGTGCTTATCGATCTTGTTATCAACCATGCTCGTTTTGATAGACTGGAACGACTTCGAACCGGAGACTATGTTCCTCTCTCGATTGTCGAGGATAACGGAAATCAGTATCAGTACATAATTGGTAGTCGTGGTAAAAAACACCTATTCTGTCTGAGGAATGTTAGGATAATGCTTAAGGGAAATCCTGAAGCTTACGTTGGTAGGTTATCTGAACAATTTGATCCCAAGTTATTTGAGAAGTCGAAGGATCTCAAACAGCTATTATGGGAAGTTGGGGTTATTTTTAGAAAAGGTGATGGTAAAGGGAAAAACAAAAGAGAACCATTCTATGGGCCGGATAAGGATGATAAACGGATAATGCTGCCCTATTACTGGGATTATCGCAAGACCATGGATAGGATTGTTATGGTTGGACTTTTTCCGAACCGTAAGGTCCGTATCATTGCCGAACAACCACAAGAGAGGTTTTCTGCATATGCTTTCTCTCTCTTTGGAGATATTCCAATAAGACAGGCGAAAACAATCATTACAAAAGTTAATATGACCATGAATTTGTTTAGAAACACCAAACCGAGATTTCCTGAGATTATCTTCGATAGAGAACGTTCATTACTTGTTGTTACCAATAACTGCTTGGCATATGGTATAAGGGTACGAAAAGTTGGGTGTGTTGAAGTAGAGCAGATGAGGGTAAAGCGAATTTCTCGGAGGTGGGAAAATTTCACAAAAATCATAAACTATTCTCGTGAAGAAGGGATTAGAAGAAGTAGAGAAAAAACCTGTTCGCCAGCTTTCTATGATTCACCTAATCAAAACACAATAGGTGGTCCCGATGCTCTCCTTTGATAGAGATGTTTTCTAAGGAGATAGAGTGTATTTAACAATAATTATCTTCCTATGTTACTGAAGACCACTTATTGGGGGAAAATTAAGAATAGACAATTTGATATATTTTGTGATCATTGTTCAGACGTGTTCACTCTTTTGCTCTAGGGAGGATTATCAAGGTGGAAATCTTTGCAAAAATTCACAAACAGTGCTTATTGAGTAACATTGTCAAGCTACCAGGAAGCGGAAAAATCGTTAGGGTTGATGAGTTGAATAGCTTTAGAAACGATTGTGGAGGGAGTATGAGAAAATTGGGAATTGCCATGTACTTCAACTATTTAAGCGTAATTCTCACTATTGGAATAGTCTCTTGTGGTGTGCTTTATTCAGGTGTAAAGGGTGTAGTAGCGTCCCCTAAAAAGCTAGCTCCGGAATGGGCAATTTCTGAATGGTTTAATACCGATAGGATTACGCTGAAGGAGATGCGAGAGAAGGTGGTTGTGATCGGTTTTTTTCAACTTTGGTGCTCCGGTTGTAACCGCTTTTCTATTCCACTTATGGAGAAATGGGAGCAGAAATATCGCAGACGTAAGGATTTTCAATTGATTGGAATTCATACAGTCTTTGAGGGGCATCCTCATCAAACACCCAAAAGACTTCGTCAGTACATCAAAGAGAAAAACATAACCTATCCGATAGGAATTGACGACTATATTTCAAACGAGAGGACACCGGAGACTATGATTCGATATCGTACTCAGGGAACACCTGAAATGGTAATTATTGACAAAATGGGAAGAATTCGTTTTCAACATTTTGGAGGTTTTAATCCAGCAGATGTTGAGAAACTTATCGATACACTCTTGGAAGAGGATTCGTCTGATGTTACCGAGAAACTTGAATAGAGAGAGGGAAAAAGATGGCAAGAGTTACGATTATGGAGAGGGAACAAGTGTCGAGGGAGGTGGGTGACATTTTGACAGAAATTGAGGAAACCTTTGGAATTGTTCCAAACTTATTTGTTACGAAGACCAACAAATTTCCTCATCAGATAACAGATGAAGAGTTTGCAGAGCTAAAAAATAGAGGGGTTAGTGAATCAGAGATTATTGAAGCCCTTGGAGTGATGGAACTATTTACCTCGTTTAATAAGATTCTTAATTCATTAAACGTAGAAATAGATTTTTTAAATGGTGGTTCAACCGTGGGTGTTACTTCATAGTGCTAAACAACACATAAAAAGGGATATATACTAAAACTGATTTGGTTTTCGTTTTTACTGGAAACCAAATCTTAGTTGCAGTTGTACTCGTTCAATTTTATACCGGATTTTATCCGAAAACCACTATCAGATGAGTATAAAATGGTAATATTATTAATTCTTTTTCTAGCTACCTGCTTTCTGGCATATTCAAATGGCGCCAATGATAATTTTAAAGGGGTCGCTACCCTCTTTGGTAGTAAAACCACTCATTACAAAAATGCGATCAGGTGGGCGACTATTACAACCTTTTCTGGTTCTGTCGCTTCGATTTTCTTTGCTCATGCCCTTGTTAAGACTTTTTCCGGAAAAGGATTGGTGCCTCAGAGCATCTCTCTATCACCTGAATTCCTTACCGCTGTGGCAATCGGTTCTGCCATTACGGTAATCGTTGCCACGGTAGCGGGTTTTCCTGTTTCGACAACACACAGTTTGACAGGGGCCCTGGTGGGTGCAGGTTTTGTTGCCATTGGTTCAGAGATAAACCTTATGCTTTTAGGGGGCTCATTTTTCCTGCCACTCCTTATAAGTCCATTCATGGCAGCAGCATTTGGAGGTATCTTGTACGTTCTATTTCGCGCTATTCGCATTCGATCGGGGATAACCAGGGAGTGGTGTCTCTGTATTGGGAAGCAGAAAGAGATAATACCGGTAACGGAGTCGATGGATACGCTTGTAGTAAAATATGATAACGCTATCGGTACCACGATTGATAGAAGAGAAAACTGCATAGAGATGTACAAAGGACAATTTCTAGGTATGAATAGTCAGAAATTGCTAGATTATCTACACTTTGGTTCGGCCGGTGTGGTAAGTTTTGCCAGAGGTTTAAATGATACACCCAAGATTGTTGCCCTCATATTGTTAATAAAAGGTCTATCGATAGAGTGGGGTATGGTGGCGATTGCTTTTGGTATGGCTGCAGGCGGACTTCTCAATGCAAGAAAAGTAGCTGAAACTATGAGCAATAAAATCACGAGATTGAATCATGGTCAGGGTTTTACGGCAAACCTGGTTACAGGTTTACTTGTCATCTTTGCCAGTAAGATTGGTATGCCAGTATCTACAACACATGTATCTGTAGGGTCCCTGTTTGGTATCGGTTTTACGACAAAACGTATTAATACCCGTATAGCGTTAGAGATACTCTTATCATGGATTGTAACTTTACCTTCCGCTGCCATTTTTAGTGGAGGGGCCTACTGGTTATTGAGTAAATATTTTAGTTGATTTGGAGTAGAGAATTAACAAGAATCGCTTTTTTTGTGTATCTTTAGCGTTAAGTCTGTACAATACGAGTTTACTCGCGAAAAGATACCGTGTAAAAAATAGGAGTTAATTGTCAAAAAATTTTTTGATAAATGTTTGTTATGAATAAAATATTGTTAATCTTACTCCTTATCATTTATTGCCCAGCTGCTTTATGGCTGTTCCTTTATGGTATGAACAACTATTACATGATTTACCTTTTTTTAAGAAAATTTAGGAGAGAGAGCTCACAAGATGAGAAGTTTATTAAGAGCTTCTGGGTGGCGCATGTAGAAGATACATTGCCCAAGGTTACCACACAGTTACCCATCTTTAATGAAAGACATGTAGTTGAGCGATTAATTGAGGCGGTGGTGAATATCGATTACCCGAAGGAGCGCCATGAAATTCAGTTGTTGGACGATTCCAATGACGAAACAAAAGTAATAGTTGATAACCTTGTTTATAAATTCAAGGCTATGGGGTTTAATATAAAACATCTTGTCAGGGAAAATAGGGGAGGCTTTAAAGCGGGCGCCTTGAATTTAGGTTTAGAAGAGGCTGAAGGTGAGTTTCTGGCGATTTTTGACGCGGATTTTGTACCGAATAAAGATTTCCTCTTTAAGACCATTCCATTCTTTTATCAGAAGGATCGAGTTGCCCTTGTGCAGACACGGTGGGGACATATCAATCGCAACTACTCACTGTTGACCATAGCCCAAAGTCTTGGTATGGATGGACATTTTATTATTGAACAGGGGGCCAGGACTTGGAATGGCCTCTATATGAACTTTAATGGAACCGCAGGGATCTGGAGGAAAGAGGCGATTGTTGATGCGGGGGGGTGGCATTTTGATACATTGACCGAAGATTTGGATTTGTCATACAGGGTACAGTTAAAGAAATGGAATACAAAATATCTCTTTGATGTGGTAACGCCTTCAGAATTGCCGGTTGACATAAATGCCTATAAATCTCAACAACATAGATGGGCAAAGGGTTCTATACAAACAGCGAAAAAGGTTTTACCCGAAGTATTCAGGACGAATGATAGATTCATAAAGAAAATTGAGGCCTTTATACACCTAAACCAATACATGGTACATCCAATGATGGTTATCCTCGCCCTGCTCTCTCTTCCGCTGATACTGTTATTAAGGCCTTCTCTGACCGTTCCTTCTGTAACAATGCTCAGTTTCTTGTCTCTCATATTTATGGGTTCATTTGCTCCATCTTTCCTCTACATAGTTTCTCAGAAGTTGGGTTATAAGGATTGGATCAGGAGGTGTCTGTTTATTCCCGCACTTATGTTTATTGGGTGTGGTGTTGCAGTTAATAATACAAAAGCGGTACTTGAGGCATTGTTAAACAAAAAGAGTGATTTTATTAGAACTCCAAAATATGGTGTTGTAAGACGAGGAGAAAGATCACGAGAAAAGGGTTATAAATTGCCGATGAGGCTGTTTTTTATCAGTGAAATAATCCTAAGTGTCTATTGTTTTATGGGATTTATGCAGTATACGAACAATAAGAGATTTGTCTTCGGGCCTTTTTTGCTGATGTATGCAATGGGGTTTCTTTATGTGGGCATGTTATCACTCTTGCACAATTTTAAGGAAAAAGTGAAATGCTGATCAACCCTTTTTTTGAAGATGTTTTACCTGCTTAACTCACTCTTATGTTTGTTATTTATTGGAGTCAATTGGTGCTATGCGGATACTGCAAATCAGCAAAAAAAAGATAAAATACGCTATGTACTTCCTCGTGATACCATACCTGCTATTAAAAATCCTGAATTTGTTCCTGCGCAGAGAGCAGGACTTGATGAGAACGAACCTGTTATTGGGATTACAATAAATGGTGTGAATCATGCCTATTCTCTCTATCTATTGAATCATCATGAAATTGTTAATGATACAATAGATGGAAGAAAGCTTGCCGTAACCTGGTGCCCACTTGCAAACCTCGTGGTTGTGTATGACAGGCTTATTGATGGCAAGGAATATCTGTTTGGTGTCTCGGGCAAATTATTGAAGAACGCTCTCGTTATGTTTGATTACGAAACGGAATCCCTCTGGCCTACCCTTTATGGCGAGGCAGTAGACGGACAATTATCAGGTATGAGACTGAAGAGGATGTTGGTTGAACAGAAGATGCCATGGGGTATATGGAGAAAGCTACACCCTGATACCCACGTATTATCGTATCATGGAGCACGAACCGTTGGGTATGACGTCTACAGGGAGTATCATAAAAGTGATCAAGAAAGTATCTTTCCTCCAGAAAATGTTGATAGAAGGTTAAGGAACAAGATAAATGTCATTGGGATAGAGGTAAACGGTCGTCATAAGGCCTATCCCCTCAGTTTATTTGAAAAGAGAAACATAATTATTGATGAATTTCAGGGATTAAACTTGCTTGTATATAGAGACAACGAAACCGAGAGCATTATGGTCTATGATAGACTGGTCAAGGGAACGGTAGTTGATTTTAGGGAAAACCGATCAGGAGAAAATATAGTGGATAATACAACCGGAACGACATGGGATTTGAGGAGTGGAAGAGGAACAGAAGGGAGTTTGCTAGACCAAAACCTTCGGCTGGTGAGTTTTGTATCCGTCTATTGGTTTATCTGGGCCGATTATTATCCAGATACTGAAATATTTGGGTCTCAGAAATAGTTAAATTATTTAAACTAGAATTTTTCTGCTTGTCTATTGCCTTCCCTTAATCCTTATAAAACCATTTACAGAGGGAACGTGGAATGACAACTATCGAAACATTTTGAAACATGTTTTTGGAGGGAACTATTTAAATGATTGTAGACAATAGAGCTGTTTTTTTTGTACCCGATTATGTTCAGATAGAAAAAGAGACTTTACATCTCCTTATTGACCCCGAGACCCCAAATTGGATTGTAACGGACAAAAGGGGAAGCGAGATCGTAAAAAGTGTTAAAGAGGGGAAGTCATTTAATACCCTGTTATACGAATATGCAAACGATTTTGGTATCGATCATACGAAGGCGTGGTCGGAAATAGATATGTTTCTCAGAGATTTGTTACGGTGCAAGTTTCTCTCTTCGGAACCGTACGAGAAAAAAGATTACGTTGGCAGATCAGGCCTATTACCCATAGACAAACTCAATGAGTTATGGATCCACACAAATAATTCCTGTAATTTGACCTGCTCACACTGTCTCGTCAACTCATCTCCATGTGAAGATGAAGGGTTGTCAACTGATGCCATACAAAAAATAATCGATGAAGCTGATAATTTGGGCACAAGCCGTTTTTTTATCACCGGTGGTGAACCCTTTATACGAAAAGACATCTTTGAGATTATCGAATATGTTTGTAATGTCAAAACTTGCGAGCTGATCATCCTCACAAATGGAACGCTTCTAAAAGGTGATGTCCTAGAACGTTTGAAGAAATGTGAGAGGGAGAGATTGAGAATTCAGATAAGTCTTGATGGTTCAAAACCTGAAATTAATGATCGTTTGAGGGGCAAAGGAAGTTTTTCCCAAATTGTCGAGGGGATAAAGAACTCCGTACAGATAGGATATCTGCCAACAGTAACTACGGTAGTAACAAACGACAATATTGAGGATATACCAGAAATTACAAAGTTGATTGCAGGATTAGGGGTAAAAACCCACCATCTTCTCTGGGTGCATAAGAGGGGGAGAGTAACCGATAATGGCAACGATTTCTTTCCTCCGATTGCGAAACTTATTGAAGCAACCAGAAAAGTGCAAAGCGTCGCAAAGGGGCTGGGCATTTCCGTTGATAATCTCGACTCTTATAAATTCAGGGCAAACAGTACTTGTGGAACTCGATATGATTTAGGGAATGCCTGTTACGATAGCATCTGTGTTTATTCGGATGGTTATGTCTATCCCTCTGCTTCCTTTGCTGGGCATGTGAATCTTCGTTGCGGCAGTATCCTCGAAAATTCATTAAAAGAGGTGTGGGAAGATGGTATGGTAAGTAAAGCATTTCGAAACGCAACAATCAGGAATAAGGAGCAGTGCATGTCCTGTCATATTAAATTTATCTGTGGGGGGGGAGATATTGAACACTCATTCTTCTACTCAGAAAATGGGACCGAACTAATAAATGATAATTTTCCCAAAGACGTGGGTGTGCATGCCTTGGACCCTTACTGTGACCTGCATAAGGAGATAGTTAATGATGTTATATTTGAACTTGCTGAGGAGAGGAGACAGATGTTTAAGAGGAAAACAGGATTCAGTGCACCTGTCGTTTTTCGCTCAATGGGGGAGGGAGCAGTCAATTGCGGATTAATACCGACAGATCGTGGTAATCCACGCTCACAACATGATTCGTTGAGCTCCAAGTACCAGACTCTCAACTCCGCAAGTGGGCAGGAACAATCGATTCGTACACTCCATTCAAACTGTGTTCTCTCTTTTGATGTTGATAAACCGAGAAGTATTGTGCGAGAGTTTTATGGTAATGCGGCAGAGACCCCTCAAGAGGACTTATGCTGTCCAACCAAGAACTCACAGGAAGATACAAGCCATATTCCACAAGAGGTCCTGGACAGATTCTATGGATGTGGAAGTCCGACAACGATAGCCAGGGTCTCTGAGGGTGAGACAATGGTGGATTTGGGAGCCGGTGCGGGGATTGACTGTTTTATTGCCGCAAAAAAGGTTGGAAAAAGTGGGAAGATTTATGGAATTGACATGACGGATGAAATGCTGAAGGTTGCCAATGAAAACAGTCGTTTAGTGGCAAAAAAACTTGGCTACGATGTTGTTGAATTTCGAAAGGGCTTTTTGGAAAAGATTCCTGTTAATGATAGTACCGTAGATCTCATCACATCAAACTGTGTTATCAATCTATCTCCTGATAAGAAAGCCGTTTTCGATGAAATGTGGCGTGTCCTGAATGACCACGGGAGGATAGTTGTATCAGATATCGTTTCAGAGGAGGAGACACCGCCTCATTTAAGAGCCAATAAACAGTTGTGGGGAGAATGCATTAGTGGGGCATTAACCGAAGATGAGTTCCTGATGTATCTAGAACAGGCGGGGTTTTATGGAATTCAGACACTACAAAAGGTCTTCTGGAAGGAAGTTGAAGGTTATTCATTCCATTCTATATCGGTACGTGGGTATAAGTTTCAAAAGAGGGATGGTTGTGTATACGTTGGGCAAAAGGCAATCTATCATGGTCCGTATAAGGCAATTGTGGATGAAGAGGGGCACCTCTTTCCTCGGAACGAGCCGGTAGAAATATGCACAGATACTGCAGCAAAACTCACGAATGAACCTTATACTGGTCAGTTTACTATAACTAATCCAAATGAAGAGAACACCCCTTCATACAGTTGCAGTACATCAGATGAGGGCGTTTCTTGTTGTTGAGGGTGAATATTACCTAAGTTAAGCGATCTTTACTGACATTAGGAATCTCTCAATTTGGGGAGTTAAGTAGAATTGAGAGATTCTTTAAGGAAACATCGAAAATGATTTGGCGTTCAATTTTTAAAATACTCGCCGTACTTCTTATTCTCTCTACCTCTGTTTACTGCGAAGAGGGTGGAGATGCCTGTTTCATCTGCAATGAATCCGTAGATGAATCAGGAACAGAGATTATGTATCGGGGTCTTCCTCATCCAACCCATACGGGAAATTGTCTTAAAAAGTGGGAAGAAGCTCTCCGGGAGGATCGATTGGATGCAATAGTCTCCAAGATTGAGCCACGCGGAGCACTTTTTCAAGCTGATTCTAAATTTCTGAATCTCAATTTTCAAAAGGCCCATCCGCTGTCAAATAGATGGCTGTGGTTGGGATTTGGGATACTTGTTGCAATTGTTTCGGGAGGATTATCTGCAGCATTGGCGATAGTATCACATCACTCAGCTCTCTTCGCTTTCGTGGTGGGCTTTCTCTTGCCAGGGATTGGTATCGTGATCATCATCATATTACCCAAAAAGAGTGGTAAATTCGAATTGAGAGGGACCAAGATTGCAACTACATTTAATGCAGTTAATTGTCCAAAATGTAACTATCCGAGCCATCCTACTGCTGAGGGCTGTATCAATTGTGGTGCTTCACTTACGCCAATGTCTAAATCAGAGGTTTCGAAGGTGAAAAAATAATATGTCCGAATTATCTCAAAAATCACAGAACTTTGGAAATGACAGCAATCCGTTTCGTAAGTTTGAAAAATGGTTACTCTCCATTTTGAACAGTGGTACGGTCGAAGCCCCACGGCCCTCGTTTAATAAGAACTTTCAGAGTAATGTACCAGGTTTGTACGTCATAGGTGATATTGCCGGTGCTCCCGTTATCAAACTGGCGATGCAACAGGGGTATAGCGTTATCGAAAAGATTACTAAACAGTCAGACGCTAAGGCAGAAGAGGAGGATGTCTATGATATTCTTGTGGTAGGATCAGGTGCTAGCGGGCTCAATGCAGCGTTGCAGGCCAAGGAGAGAGGGTTATCTTGCATTGTTCTGGAAAAGGAGAAGGTTGCTACCACAATCGAAAATTTTCCTGAGGGGAAGTGGGTATACGCAGAACCCGATGAGATTCCACCTGTAGGTAAGCTATGGCTTGATGGTGCTAAGAAAGAAGATTTACTGAATCGCTGGCATCAAATTATTAATGAAAACGGTCTTAACGTTCAAACAGATCAAGGAGTTGAAAGTATCGTCAAGGAGGGGAAGAATTTTACCGTTAAGACGCACAGTGACAATGTTTTCAAGTCTCGCCGTGTTATTCTTGCTATTGGTCAGCGTGGTAACTCGCGCAAGTTGGGAGTGTCTGGTGAAGATCGAGAAGAGGTATACCATCGCCTTTATGCTCCTAAACACTACAGAGATGAAGACATCATTGTTGTTGGGGGAGGGAACAGTGCCGTAGAAGCTGCCCTCGTTCTGTGCGAACGTAACCATGTTACGCTGAGTTACCGTAAAGACAAATTTGCCAGATTATTCAAAGATAACAGACGAAAGCTTGATAAGGGGGTCAAAGAAGGGAAAATAAGAGTTATCTTAAATTCTCATGTCATGGAATTTGGTGATGGTCATGCAACATTTCAAACAAACAATAAAAAAGGGGAGAAGACTACAGAAAAAATTTCTTACCAGCATGCATTTGTGCTTATCGGAGCGGAATTACCGGTAAGGTTTCTCAAGAAGCAGGGAATCAAACTTGAGGGGGAATGGACCGGAAGCCTTTGGCGCAGTTTAGGTCTCACTATCCTGTCGCTTATGGGTTTCGCAATTTGGGGGGACGACAGTCACGGTTGGAGCAAACTCCTTCTTGGTTGGATACCTCATTTATTTGGTGTGCCACTCTTATTTGCAGGTTTGACGGGCCTCTTCTATGGTGGTCTTGCAAAGAGAGAGCGATTCTCATGGCTAGGCGTTGCTTTTCTCGTATGCTTCACAATTTACGGCGTTAAGATAGGCAGTGGTGCAGAGTTCTGGCCGTTTCGTGGTTGGGGTTACTCACTGTTCTCATTCTTTGGAAGGCCATGGGCTTTCTGGTATACGGTCCTTTATACTGCGGTGATGACCACATTTGGTGTGTCTGCTATGAAACAGTGGGGGTTTGATAAGAAAGACCGGTTGCAGATCCTTCGCTATTCATCACTTATTGGGTTTCAGTGGATCATGTTTTTTATTGTTCCGGAATTTCTCTTTCAGCTTGCCGTAGAGTATAGATGGGTAGGAGAGGCATTGGCAAGTGATCCGAGTTTTGTCGGGCAACCTTGGCGAGCATATGGCATCATTTATGCTTGGCCCCTCTTCTTTTATACTTTCTTCTATGATCCACATCAAATATGGGTTGTTTGGGGGGCAATTTTGACGTTTGCAATTCTTCCCATATTTGCCTTTTTTCATGGTAAGAGGTATTGTACCTGGATATGTGGTTGTGGTGGACTAGCTGAGACCCTTGGTAATCGTTGGCGTGTTTTAGCTCCAAAAGGTAATAGGAGCATTAAGTGGGAGAAAATGAATGTGTTTATTCTCTGGGCTGCTTTCATAGTGACTGGATTGATGCTTCTGAAGGATGTATTAGGCATGAGTACCAAATCAGCAGAGGCAAATGTATATTGGTATAAGATTATTGTCGATGTGTGGTTTGTGGGTATTATACCTGTCACGCTGTATCCATTTCTCGGAGGAAAGGTATGGTGTCGATATTGGTGTCCATTAGCTAAATTGATGGATATCTTTAGCCACCGACTTAAAGGTCGCTTCAAGATAAAGGCCAATGACAAATGTATTAGCTGTCACGAGTGCTCACGTTATTGTCAGGTAGGTATTCCTGTCATGCAGTATGCCATGAAACAAGAGGATTTTGGCAATTTCAATTCCAGTTGTATAGGCTGTGGAATTTGTGTGACTGTGTGCCCCATGGATGTGTTATCGTTTGGAACTAGGCGGGAAGATATGAGAGAAAATGTGGATGAAGATCTCGGAATGTTCCAGAGGAATGGTGAGGCCCCTTAGCAAATAAAAGTAGTCATGACCTCTTTTTCAAGTTCTTTTTACGTTTTGTTTTTTACCAGAGCTTTTTTGTCTTTGATTACCTAATTTAACTGAACATTTGTTTCGGATCGTTGTATCGTATTCTCATAGAGTTCAACCCATTTAGGTAACCTGTCTGCCAGTTCTAATGTTTTTAAGTATGACATATCAATGTACGGGAAGAGAGTTGTCTCAGATGAACAATTTTCTTGCATTACCAAAGCATTCGCTATGTGCACGGCGGTTAATGCCGTAAACTCAGTTGAGTATTTTCCTATTGGTAGAGGTTTTAACTTACTACCATTTGATTTAGTTTTATTTACATCTCCTTGTAAGTCTTCATTTGACATGATAAACATACGCTCTATTAACCTGGATGGATTATGGTGAAAAGCAACTGATTCGATAACATTACCAGGAAGTCCCCAAAGGCCTAAGAGATAAGCTCCCAATTCAGAATGAGAGGTTTTCGTAATACTGTATTCAGCTTCCGCCGAATCGCAACCAGTTGTTTTGATAAGTTGCAACACTTTTTTGTATTGGTGGGGAATTTTCAGCATAACAAGTTTTCCAATGTCATGTAACATTCCGGCTATCATGGCTTCTTCTACTACGTTACCTTCAGCCTTTTCAGAACGAGCAATATCCCTGGCAAGTCCTCCAGTTATTAAACAATGATTCCACATTTTTTGTAACGAGAATTCACATAACTTTGCATCTTCCGTAAATGAAGAAAACACATGAATAGAAAGGACGAGTGCTTTCAATGACTCAATCCCTACAAAGACAGATGCTTGCTGTGGGTTGGTAATTTTGCGTGGTAGAGCAAAAAAAGCTGAGTTAACTAACTGTAGGATTTTTGCAGACATTGAGACATCCTGGGCAATCAAATTGCCAACCTTCTTGAGAGAGGGATCTGTAGACTGCATTTCTGATACTATTGCATTATATAAAGCAGGGAGGCTCGGTAAATTGTTTGTACCTGCAACTATCTTTTTTAATGTTTCGTTCTTTAAAAGGTCTCGTAGTTTGCATGTACGCTCAATGGTGTTTTTTATTTTCTCAGCACAACATGGTTTTGCCAAAAACTGGTGTGCAGTCATTGTTGACTTAAGCACTGTTTCAGAATTGGTAACCTTCGTATGGAGTATACGAACTGTCTTTGGGTACTGCTCACTAATAGAACCTAGTAATTCCACACCGTCCATTCCTGGGAGATGTATATCGGACACAAGGGCATCAAAAAAGGATTGGGACATAAGGTTCAGTGCGTATTCACCACTTTTTGCAATTTCTATTTTCCAATCAGGGCACATAAACCCAAAAATCTTTTTTAAATTATTGATTGCATCCGAATCACTATCCACAAAGAGGATCCTTCTCATATAAAACATCCTTTCTTATGTAATTTGTAATTATTCGATAGCTATAAGAATTTACAATGGTAGTAATCTTTTTATTATTGACAATAAATTATGAAATAAGTGTGAAGGGGTATTTTTGTGTGGGAGGAACAAAAAAATGTTTACTTAATGCTTATAAGACTTTTCATCAGGTATAACTATAACAAATTGTTTTTTAACTGAGACAGCGACATTTTGATGTTCTCAAAAATTTTGTTAGCTTCACTATTTGTTATATCTCCTTTTTCTTCTTTCATGAAAAGACCAAGTCTCAGTGCATGAAGTGCGTGCACATGGAGATCAGCTGGGTTTTTATCAATCAGAGTTTGCCACTTTGAATCCAATTCATGGTTGAGATAGTACTTTTCACGATTTACATTGTGGTTTGTAAGCTGATTTATATTGCTAAACGAAAAAGCGTCACCTTTATCAACTATTGTCTTTTTTATTCTTTCCCAGGTGGTGTTGTTTCTTATCCTTTCCAGGAACTCGTTCCCATCCCACGAGAGATTAAGTGGCATTAAATATAAAATTTGGCCGCTTATCTCCGATTTAACCGGTTCACAGTGAAGAAGGTTTGAGTCATACATCAAATAGATATGATACTTTATGTTATTTGAATCATATCCTTCAATCTTTGGAAGATCATCATGTACCGTATCTTTCGTTTCCTCAAAGTAGAAAAGTAGTTTTCTTATTAAATCCATATCTCGCTTCATGATATCCCTCTATATCTTGATAGTATTTTCATGGGGTTTTAATTAAGAATTTTTAAACAATCACACAGTTTTAAAAAATACCTATTCGCAAAATTAAAGGTTATGAACACCTTACCACTTAGAATAATCAGATTAATAGGTTGTTCTTATGAGGATACACCATCAACAACATTCTTTTATCATCCAACCGCAATATCCATTTATCAACTTTTAGTACGGTATTTCACTTACGTCTATTTTCTCTGTGAGTCTATCCGAAACCGTATTCTGAGATTTAAAAGTATCATTGGCACTATCATCAATCTTTATATTTTTTGAACATGTTTCTCTGATTGTGGACGAAGGGGATATTTCTGGTATTTCATAAATTATATTTTCCGAATTATCGTTTTCGACATATTTTTTTATAACACTCATTTTTACATCTGTTTTTAAAGTTGCTGCCCAATCCCGTAAATCGTTCGATATTGCATCTATTGGTATACTAATAAACGGAGTATCTTCAAAAACCTCTTTAAGAAAATTATGAATTTTAGATTGAAATTGATCTTCATCTGTTTTTAAATAACCTTCGTCAGAGAACTTTTTCACTAATTCTTTGTTTATCTTAATCTGTTGCATAACAAGTTCAATGAGCAATCGTTTTGGGGTCGGTTGTTCAGCTGCTATAAGTTGCCTCACAACTTGAGGGGCAATATGATTCCAAACATTATACTTTGAGAGAGAGGAGTTTATAACAAACCACTTTCGGTTTGAAATATCAACTACAAATCCATCGGTGAATTGTCCGAAAACTTCATTATCAGAAATTTGCCCTTTCGATAGAGAAAAAGAGCTCTTCCCAAAAAAGTAATTGGGATTTTCTATAACCAAATTTCTCAGTTCAGCTTCGGAAGTAAATGGGGATGGTACAAATTTGTTTTTTCCAGATATTAACATTTAAGACTCCTATTCTTGTTAGTGCACAAGCTTAGTAAATGTGCCATTCTCTTTTTTCGATTCATTTAAGTAGTAAATAGCAAGATGCATACCTATCTTGTTATAAAATAAATTGCAAACCAAGTATTGTTGTAAGGGTCAGTTTATCAATAACTTACAGATTAAACCTTTAGTGTAGAGAAAAAGGTGATGTTGAAAATATAGCAGTTGTGTTCATTTTTGTTACACTTTTTAAGAATACCACAAAGATGATATTGGATTCAGCGCAGACATTGAACAACAAATTGTTGGTGAATTGATGGAGAATAATTTAGTAAAGTGAATTGTTGTCAATTAATCATACCGATTTGTGCTCATGAATTGATGAAAGGAGAAGTGAAATGTTCCATGTCCGACCGTCACCTAAGCATAAATCATTAAAAGGTTCATTTTAATATAGTTGACATCAGAATGGTAAATCTTACAATTTATTGGGAACAGTTTTTGTATTGGAGTACAGTTAAATGAATTGTCATGTACCACACATTATTTGGCGTTCTTTTCAAACCAGTCTCTTTGTCCTGATCGTTTCTTCGACTACTTTTGGCCAAATTCACCATGAGCTTAAAGTTGCGTTGTATCCGGAAACTCACCGGTTACAGGTAGTTGATAAAATTACCTTATCTCCGGCATCAGTCGAAACCGGATCAATCCATTTCTCGATTCACCAGGGACTCAAACCTGGGATTCTGGATAAAGAGATTGTTCTCAGAAAATGTTTTGGGCCGGAAGCAGGGGAATTCTATAGTAACAATCCCTCTCTTCAGCACTCTTCTATTCCATTGGAACTCTTTGAACTGAAGCTGCCACCAGGAATAACCCAATTTACTCTCAAATACGAAGGAGAGGTTTTTCATCCGGTAAAGGAGTATGGAGAGGAGTACGCACGCAGCTTTAATGTCTCTCCTGGAATTATTTCTCCAAAAGGCATATATTTAAGCGGATCTAGCTTCTGGTATCCACATTTTGTAGATGAACTAGTAACATTTCGCATGGATGTGGAATTACCGGTAGGTTGGTCATCTGTTACTCAGGGAGTACGAATAAAACATTCAACCGGAACCGATTCCTGGATTGATATTTGGGTAACGGATAAACAGCAGGAGGAGATCTATCTTATTTCCGCTCAATTTACCGAATATGGGCAGGCTGCAGGGGCAGTTGATGCTATGGTCTTTTTACGACAATCCGATTCTCAACTTGCACAAAAATATCTTGAAACAACCGCACAGTACCTTGAGATGTATCGAAAGCTTCTGGGTCCATATCCCTACAAAAAATTCGCACTGGTGGAAAACTTCTGGGAAACAGGATATGGCATGCCCTCTTTCACATTGCTTGGCCCCAAGGTCATACGTTTTCCCTTTATCCTCCATTCGTCATATCCCCATGAGATTCTGCATAACTGGTGGGGTAATGGGGTATACACAGATTATGACAAAGGAAATTGGGCTGAAGGACTGACTACCTATCTTGCCGATCATCTCATAAAAGAGCAGCGTGGTGTGGCAGTTGAGTACCGTCGCTCAGTTTTACAAAAATATACTAATTATGTCACTGCCAACAAAGATTTTCCACTGTCAGAGTTTCGTTCACGACATAGTGCCGTTACTGAGGCGGTAGGATACGGTAAGACCATGATGCTGTTCCATATGCTCCGGCAACAACTTGGTGATCATCTCTTTATTAAGAGCCTCAATCACTTTTTTCGAAAATATAAGTTTAAGGTCGCTTCTTTTGATGACGTTGAATCTACATTCAACAGTAATGATCCTGAAAAGCAGATGGAATCTCAATTTAATCAATGGGTGAAGAGAACCGGTGCACCATCCTTAAGAGTTGGTCAAGCTAAGGCCACACCTCAAGGAGACGGTTATCTCCTTGAAGCTATGGTTGAACAGACTCAAGACTCCGAACCGTATCGATTGAAGCTCCCAATTGCCGTTCACATGGAAGGTGTTGGAGATGCATATCAGACGAATGTGGATATCAGTGAGAAAAAATACCATCTGAAACTTAACCTCCCCGTGAGACCGGTACGACTGGATGTAGATCCTGAATTTGATGTATTTCGTACTTTAGATATCAATGAAATACCACCAGCTATCAGCCAGCTCTTTGGAGCCGAACAGGTATTGATAGTATTACCTAAAGCCGTACCGGATTCAATTCGATCGGGGTATGAAGATTTAGCAAAAGGGTGGACGAGAGGCCGCTCAGTGAATGTAGAAACTGTGCTTGATAGTGATCTGGATGAATTACCGATTGATCGTGCCATCTGGTTGCTTGGATGGGAAAACCGCTTCCGTCCCATAGTCAAATCGGCACTGTCCGACTACTCTTACGATGATAACGTGGACCAAATACGGATCGATGGTACCGATCTCAAACCTACGCAACACTCTCTAGTTGTGATAGCACGAAACCCTTCCAACAGTGCACATGCAATGGCCTGGCTTGCTACCAACAATAAGTCCGCAATTCCTGGTCTGGCAAGGAAACTTCCCCATTACAATAAGTATAGCTATCTCGCTTTTTCTGGTGACGAACCTGAAAACGTTTTGAAAGGGCAGTGGTCTGTAATCAATTCTCCGATGTCGAATGCGATACTCCAAAGTGATGGTGTAAAAGTTGAACCAACAGTAGCAACCCTTGCGCCTCGTACTGCTCTTGCACAACTGCCTCCCGTCTTCTCAGAGGCGAGAATGTTGCATGATATCGAATATCTCGCTTCTGAAGCATTAGAGGGAAGGGGGGTCGGTACTCCGGGGTTGGATAAGGCAGCCGATTATATTGCAAAACAGTTTGCCGAGTCGGGAATAACCCCTTGCGGAGATGAATCAAACGGTTACTTTCAAATGTGGACCGAACTGGTGGACAACCCTGAGCGTACCGTCACGCTGAAGAATGTGATCGGGATCATCCTGGGGAGAAACCCAAAATGGGATAAGCAGAGTGTAGTGATTGGTGCCCATTACGATTCTCACGGTCTCGGTTGGCCAGACTGTTTCAAAGGAAATGAGGGGAAAATACATCCCGGTGCGGACGATAATGCCAGCGGGATTTCTGTCTTATTGGAATTGGGTCGTTTACTCGGTAAAAAATGGCAACCGGAACGGACCGTCGTATTCGTAGCTTTTAGTGCAGAGGAGGCAGGTAAACTCGGATCATTACATTACGTAAAGCAGGCAAAAAAATATCCCGTTTCTCAGATCATGGCGATGATCAATCTTGATACTGTCGGTCAATTGGGTACTGATGCACTTACCATATTTGGTAGCTACTCTGCTCGTGAATGGGTGCATATCTTTCGTGGCGCAGGATATGTAACCGGTGTGCCAATAAAACAGTCAACCATAGAAACCGGAAACGGTGATGAGGTGAGTTTTCTTGATGCTGGTGTTCCTGCAGTGCACTTCTTCAGTGGCGCACGAGATAACTATCATCGTCCTACTGACACCGTTGATAGGATCGATACAGCGGGATTGGTTAAGACTGCGGCGGTCTTGAAGGAAGTTGTAGAGTACCTTGCAGCAAGGCCTGAACCTCTCACATCAACACTCTCTGCCGTAAAAGGTAGTGCATCCATCAAAAAAAAGCAACCACACACTACAAGACGTGTTTTTCTGGGAACCGTTCCCGACTTTGCTTATAGCGGGAGAGGTGTTCGCTTAAGCGATGTAACTCCTGATTCACCAGCAGCTAAAGAAGGCCTTCAGGAGGGGGACATAATTACGCACATTCAGGATACTATTGTTGAAGATCTTCAAACTTTTTCTGATAGCTTAAAGTCTTTACAGGCTGGTAATACGATTACGATTGTTTTTATGCGTGATAATATAGAGTATTCTGTTACTACGAAAGTTGTCGAAAGATAGTGTTGAACGAAAACTACCTATTTTCTTCGTTGCTGGAGAATTCCTCCATCCTCAAGTACTAGAGTACACTCTGGTTACGAAATTTTCACGCGCTTTGTACCTGGGCAGTTTTCATTCAAACGCTAGTTAATCAATCCAATCGGCAATGAATACATTCGTTTCACCTTGTTGAGAGTTGTTTCGGTTAGAGGCGAAAACAAACTTTTTTCCGTCATGGCTGAACATGGGAAATCCATCAAATGTTGGGTTATACGTTATCCGCTCGACTTCCTTCGTTTGAACGTCAACCATGTATAGCTCAAAGTTGCGTTTTTTTGGATCATCCATATTTGAAGCGAAGATAACTTTTTTGCCGTTTGGGTGAAAATAGGGGCCGAAGTTGGCAGCACCGTTGTTAGTTAGCTGAATGGGAATGCCTTCTTTTAAATTCATGACATAGATTTCAAGCTTACTTGGCCTAATGAGTCCGTCTTTGAGAAGGTTTCTATAATCGTCGAGTTCTTCTCCCTGTGGTCTTGAAGCACGCCAGCATATCCATTCAGCATCAAGAGAAAAGAAGGCTCCCCCATCATAACCGGGGATGTCTGTCAGTTGTTGAGTATTTGAACCATTGGAATCCATTATGAACAGTTCCAGATCTCCAGTTCGAACCGACGTAAAAATAATTTTATCACCTTTTGGTGAATATACGGCCTCGGCATCATACCCTGGAGTATCCGTTAGGCGGGTGAGATTGGTACCATCCATATCAGCCTTGAAAATATCGTAGCTTTTGTGGAGCGCCCAGACGTAACCACGGGACATATCAGCTTTTGGTGGGCATTCGTCTCCTCCCAGATGGGTTGAAGCGTAAATTATTGATTTGTTATCTGGAGCGATAAATGAGCAGGTTGTTGCACCTTTACCTGTCGAAACCATCTTCACATCGGAACCATCTACGTTCATTGTAAAGATTGCATCACACTCCATCTCATTACGTGTTGATTGGAAAATGAGTTTATCGGCATTATAAGAGAAATAAGCTTCAGCATTCTCACCACCAAATGTTAGCTGTCTGATGTTTTTAAAGTACTTTTCACCCTGATAAATATTTGATTGGTTCTGCATGGTAGAGACCGAACTGTTTGTCTGCTTATGGGCGCAACCAATAAGAACGATAAAAACTACTATTGAAATAGCAACGGGCTTCACTGTTTTCTCCTATAAACGTTTGGTTATAAATAGTTCAATGAATTATTTTACTAGTTTTATCCTCTACTGAGAAGAGCTTATCCCGTTTCAACCGGATATCCCGCTCCAACCCAACCACTGTATCCACCGGCCATTGAATAGACATTTGAATATCCCATTTTTTGTAAGGAATCAGCGGCCAATGCCGAACGAAAACCTCCGCCACAGTAAAGGACAATTTCAGATTCTGTATTTGTGATAATTTTCTCTATATCCCTCTCAATTACCCCTTTACCGATATAAATGGCATTTACTATATGTCCCTTTTTCCACTCACTCTCTTCACGGACGTCCACTAAAGAGAAGGTATCGCCACGTTCTAATTTTGCTTTGACCTCTTTGACATCTGTTTCAGTAATCCTGCTTTTGGCATCATCTACAATATTCAAGAATCTCTCGTTATGACTCTTCATAATATAAATCTTCAAAATGTAAAAATTGCTATGGTCGAGAACAAGGTTGAAACTGTTACTTCAATTTCAATCTATATACTATAAATAGATTAAACAGGAATTCTTTTATGTCAACAAATAATATTTGCATTGAACGTTTGGTTAACATGTTTTTAATTGAAATTGTTGTTAGCGGTAGTAAAATGTAACGTAATGACAAAAGTAAATCATGTACATATAATGAATTAGAAAAAAAGAAAGGATTTTTTGCCATGAAAATTTCAATTGAAAGCCAATCAATGATAAAAATGATTCCTGAGAGCGATCACGAGAGAGAGGGCCTTGACGCATTATGGAAGATTATCATACGGTGTAATGAAGACAGCAAGGTTCTCTGCCCGATCGGGTCCTACATACCGACGAAAGATGAAGGTGCAAGTTTTACGGTACAAGATCAGTTCTTTCCAAAATCATCTTAATCATCATGTGTAGTGAACCATTGGTGATATTCATCATGGTCTCGTACGTTTGAGATTATGATGAGATTTGGGACTTTGTGAACATATCAGTTTAAGAGATGCAGAAATATTCAAAATTTGGAGAGACGGAACTACTAAAGTTTGATAGAGAACACATCTGGCATCCATATACTTCAATTGAGGATCCGTTACCTGTCTATCATATTGTCTCCGCAGCAGGTGTGAGACTAAAACTGTCAAATGGAAGAGAGTTGATAGATGGCATGTCTTCTTGGTGGACGGCAATTCATGGGTATAATCATCCGGTTTTGAACGCAGCAGTAAAAAAACAGATATCAAAAATGGCCCATGTAATGTTTGGGGGTGTCGTTCATGAGCCAGCTGTTTACCTTGCTGATTTGCTCATCAACATAACTCCACCTCCGTTGCAGAAACTATTTTTTTGTGATAGCGGATCGGTTGCAGTTGAAGTTGCGATTAAGATGGCGCTTCAATATTGGCATACGAGGGGGAAAGAGAAAAAAAATAAATTATTAACTATTCGTTCTGGATATCATGGTGACACTTTTAAAGCCATGTCCGTTTGTGACCCTGTTTATGGAATGCACTATGTTTTCCGGGATGCATTCCCGAAACAATACTTTGCAGATGCACCTCGTTGTAAATTTGGGGATGAGTGGGAGGAGGTGGATATTGCCTCTTTTCAGAGGATTATTGAGACGAACTGTGAAAAGATTGCAGCAGTTATCCTGGAACCGATTGTTCAGGGAGCAGGAGGTATGCGATTTTACTCTCCCAACTATTTGAATAGGGTGCGATCACTTTGCGATCAATATAACGTCCTTTTGATCCTAGATGAGGTGGCAACCGGGTTTGGAAGAACGGGAAAACTCTTCGCTACTGAACATGCTGAAATTTATCCGGACATTATGTGTGTTGGTAAGGCCTTAACGGGTGGTTATGTGGGATTGGCTGTTACATTGACAACAGATGAGATCAGTAAGGTTATCTCTGCTGGTGATGCAGGCGTTTTTATGCATGGACCAACTTTCATGGCTAATCCACTGAGTTGTGCAGTTGCCGTGGAGAGTGTTCGGCTACTGTTGAGTTCTCCCTGGCGGGAAAGGGTGCAGGGCATTGAGGAACAGATGAAGCACCAATTATTGAATTGTTCCGACTGTTTTGCGGTAGAGGAGGTAAGGGTGTTGGGTGCTATAGGTGTTGTTGAGATGAAAGAAGAGGTGGATGTTGCTCAGCTTCAAAAGAATTTTGTACAAAAAGGTGTCTGGATAAGACCCTTCCGAAATCTCATCTATATTATGCCTCCGTATACCATCAATGAAGAGGAACTGTCACTCCTCACAAAGGCAATATCATCAACTTTAGAAGAGCTATACCATTAGTCCATGTCTCAGTTGATTCAGCGGAATAAAAAGACTGAAAAAAGGTGATAAATTACAGTTATGACATACGGCAGCTAGTTTGAGGAAATTGGTTAAAATTGGAATTACTCAACGGGATCATGAATGAAGGAAAAGATATTATGGTTATTATGATACATTTCAGGAGATATTGATGGGTAAATTGAGAAGTTGTACATCTACAGAGGGTAGGTTAATGGCTGGTGCCAGATCGTTATGGCGGGCTACGGGGATGGGAGAGAGTGATTTTGGTAAGCCTATTGTTGCTATTGTTAACTCATTTACTCAGTTTGTGCCTGGCCATGTGCATCTCAAAGATGTTGGGCAGCAGGTGAAAGAGGTTATAGATCGCAGTGGAGGATTTGGTATCGAATTTAATACAATTGCAATTGATGATGGTATTGCAATGGGGCATGATGGCATGCTCTACTCTCTGCCCTCGAGAGATTTAATTGCTGATTCGGTTGAATATATGGTTAATGCCCATTGTGCTGATGCAATGATATGTATTAGCAACTGTGATAAAATCACTCCCGGGATGATGATGGCGGCAATGAGGGTGAACATTCCTGCTATTTTTGTCTCCGGTGGTCCTATGGAGGCAGGTGAAACTGGCACAAAAAAATTGGACCTCATTGATGCCATGATGTCTGCAGGGGATGAGACTATCTCGGATGAAGAAGTGAAGAGTATAGAGGAAAATGCCTGTCCAACCTGTGGGTCCTGTTCTGGGATGTTCACGGCGAATAGTATGAATTGTCTGAACGAAGCACTTGGATTAGCGCTTCCCGGTAATGGAACGATTGTGGCCACACACAAAAAAAGGTGGGAGCTCTTTGAAACAGCTGCAGTTCGAATAGTTGAGATGGCAAAAAAATACTATTTTGATGGCGATGATTCCGTTCTTCCCAGGTCAATCGCCACTAGAGAGTCTTTTAAAAATGCTATGGCCCTTGATATAGCAATGGGAGGATCTACAAATACCGTACTCCATATACTTGCAGTTGCTCAGGAAGCAACTGCCCAATTTACTTTGAAAGATATTGATGAAATTTCTCGATATGTCCCGACGCTTTCGAAAGTTGCACCTTCGTCGCACTATCATATTGAAGATGTTCATCGATCTGGTGGGATAATGGCTATTCTTGAGGAGCTCTCTAAAAAAGAGGGAATTCTTGATATGAGTTGTGTTATGGTAAGCGGAATGACGCTTGCCGAACAGATTGAGAAATACAGCTTTCGATATAGCAAAAATAGTTTTGCTGAGGATTTTTATAAAGCTGCACCCGGTGGTGTAAGGACCACGAAGGCATTTTTACAAGATAAAATGTATGATACCCTTGATACGGACAATAAAACGGGATGTATCCGGTCTATCGAGAATGCATATAATCAAGACGGTGGACTTTGCGTCCTTTATGGAAATATTGCAAGAGATGGCTGCATTGTAAAAACTGCAGGTGTCGATGAGAACCTTTTCAAGTTTAAAGGTCCGGCCAGGGTATTTCACTCTCAAGATAGTGCTTGCGAATCACTGCTAGGAGACAAAATCAATGCTGGTGATGTTGTGTTGATTCGATATGAAGGTCCAAAAGGTGGTCCAGGTATGCAGGAGATGCTCTATCCAACGACCTATATTAAATCAAAACACCTTGGAAAAGAGTGCGCACTAATTACCGATGGTCGTTTTAGTGGAGGAACATCAGGCCTGAGTGTGTGTCATATTTCACCTGAAGCTGGAGCTGGTGGAGCTCTTGGGCTGGTGGAAGAGGGGGATATCATTAAAATTGATATCCCTAATCGGAAGATTGATGTAGATATTTCTGATAATGAGTTAAATGAGAGACGTGTGAAGATGGATGCAAAAGGTGAGGAGGCTTGGAAACCTGGCAGGAGGAAACGGGTAGTATCCCAGGCCCTGCAAGCGTATGCGGCCTTGACAACCAGTGCAGATAGAGGTGCGGTAAGAGATATTAGTCAATTGAAAAGTATATTTTAGAAAAAAGCATGGGTAGTCTCTCAGCCAACAATCTCTTACTTTTTGTCGATGGTTATTCAATATTGATGCAGAAAGCCCTATTTTAATAAAGAGAGGATTATGATAATGAGGAGATGCGTAAACATTTTACCATATCAGTACTTTAACAAGAGTAGGGTATTTTGGGTCTCAGCCCTGATACTATTGCTATCGGTGCCGGCTAATGCACAGGAGAAACTGTGGGAGGAACTAAACGACAAAGCTGCTACCCTTATGCAGCAGAGAAGGTATGCGGATGCAATTAAGGTAGGAGAACGTGCATTAAAGGTTGCGCAAGAAACCTTCGCTCTCAACCATCCCTCTATTGGTATTTCCAAGAATTTGTTAGGAACACTCTATCGAACCTACGGAAGATTTTCAGAAGCGGAGCCTCTTTTTAGGCAGGCCCTCACCATCTATAAGGAGGGACTTGGACTGGACCATCCAAATGTTGCTATGGTTCTGCAGAGTTTAGCTGATATGTATCTTGCTCAAGACAAATATGATGAAGCGGAACCTCTCTACAAGCAGTCACTACAAATATATGAAAATGCGTTTGGTCCAGAACATTCTAGTGTTGTTGCTGCGCTGAACAGTCTGGGCGGTCTTTTTGAAGACCAGGGGGACTATAGTGATGCGGTACCACTGTATGAGCGTGCATTGAAGATCGAAGAGAAGACCCTCGGTTCTGACCATCCCAATATCGCTACATCACTAAATAATCTCGCAACACTCAATTATTACCTGGGGGATAATGGGAAGGCCGAGTCCTACTATAAACGAGCTCTTGAATTGTATGAAAAGGTGTATGGTCAAGAGCACCCTTTTGTTGCAACAGTGCTCTTAAACATGGTCGATTTTTATGAGGGAACCGGAAAGAGAGGACAAGCGGAAGAGTTGACAAAAAGAGTGAAAAAAATTCAGTCAAGATATGAGTGATGGAAGGGGATATGTGACAATCATTTCTGCTATACTAAAACCGATTCGGTTTTACTGGAAACCGAATCGGTTTTAGTATATAATCCTGTCACTCTTGTGCCAGCGATATTTATTGAAAAGTTTACGGTATAATTTAGATAAAAAAATGTTAGTAATTAAAAAATTAGAGATCGGTCCGTTAGGGTCATGTTGCTATATTATCTCTTCAACAAGATCTTCGGAAGCCATGATAATTGATCCTGGGGGTGATGCAGAGCAAGTGATCAATCTCCTAGAGGAAAAAGGACTCAAATTGACGTTGGTAATCAATACCCACGGACATGGTGACCATATTGGTGCCAATAAAGAGTTAAAGAGGGTGTTTCCTGAAGCCATGATCTGCATTCATCATGATGATGCGGAAATGTTGACAGATCCCTTTAAAAACCTCTCACTTTTAGGTGGAGTTCGATACTCTTCGCCTCCAGCGGATAAGATTCTGTCCCACCGTGATAAGATACTATTTGATGGATATACCTTTGAGATTATACATCTTCCCGGTCACACACCAGGTGGTATAGGCATTTACGTTGATCGCTCAATTGATGGTGAAGTACCCGTTCTTTTTTCTGGTGATACCCTTTTGGAAGGGGGAATTGGCAGAACTAACCTGCCCGGTGGTAGTCATGACATAATTGTACAATCCATAACACGCTGCATATTTACCCTTAACGAAAAAACGATTGTGAACCCGGGGCACGGTTCATCGACTACAGTAGAAAGAGAGAAGGGGAGATTGAGTTTCTTTGAGAATAGCCTTTAAATGAAGAGACTGGAGCTCTCTCTCTTATGCAATTTGGTGTAGATTTTTGGATCGAGAAAGGGGTGTTTTCACCAAAAGCGCTTTGTTCGACAGATATCAAGTATATTACGTAAACAGAAAAAAATAAGGATCAAAATGATTGAAAACAAGGGAAACATAAAAGACGTCATCATTGAAGATGAGATGAAGGATTCCTATTTAATCTTTGCAATGAGTGTGATCATGAGCAGGGCGTTGCCTGACGTCCGTGATGGTTTGAAACCGTCACAAAGAAGGATTCTCGTTGCAATGAATGATCTCAATCTCGGGCCATCGGCTAAATATCGAAAATGTGCAAAGATTTGCGGGGATACCACCGGTAATTATCATCCACACGGTGAACAGGTGGTCTACCCTACTCTTGTACGAATGGCCCAAGACTTTAATTGTAGATATACACTCATTGATGGTCAGGGAAATTTTGGTTCTATCGATGGGGATCCTCCTGCGGCAATGCGATATACTGAGGCCAAGATGACCAGTGCGACAGTGGAAATGATGGAGAATCTGAAGCAGGATACGGTTGATTACTCTCCCAACTATGATGAGACACGAATGGAACCTGTTGTCCTCCCTTCAAAGTTTCCAAATCTTCTCTGTAACGGGAGTTCAGGTATTGCAGTAGGAATGGCTACCAGTATTCCTCCTCATAATGTTGTTGAGATATGCGATGGGTTAATAAAGCTTATTGACAATCCGGATGTCACTATTGAAGAACTTATGGAGATCATACACGGTCCAGATTTTCCTACCGGTGCCTTAATCTGTGGAAAGAGTGGTATCAGGGAGGGGTACAGGACAGGGCGTGGAACCATTACGGTTCGTGCAAGAACGCACATTGAAACGGCAAAGAGTGGTAAAGTGAGTATTGTGGTAACGGAAATACCCTATCAGCTAAACAGAGACAGGATAATTGAGAGAATTGCCGATTCGGTTAAGAATGATCAAATTAAAGGGATAACAGATGTTCGGAACGAAAGTGATCGACACGGTAGCAGAATTGTCATTGACTTAAAGAAAGGTGAACATGAAGAGGTTGTCTTAAATCAGCTCTATAAACACACAAAGTTGCAGGACTCTTACAGCATCATCATGATAGCCTTGAAAGATAATCGTCCTGAGACCTTAAATTTGAAGCAGATGCTCATTGCCTATGTCGATCATCGAAAGATTGTCATTCAACGCAGGACACGTTTTTTATTGGCCCGGGCTGAGGAGCGACTCCACATTCTGGAAGGGTTGAGGATCGCACTCAATAATATTGATGAAGTGATCCAACTCATTAAATCTTCAAAAAATACCGAGGAGGCGAGGTGCGCATTAACATCTACATTTTCTTTGTCCGATATCCAGGCAAATGCAATTCTCGACATGAGACTCCAACGGTTAACAAATCTTGAACAGACCAAGATAGAAGAGGAGTATGAAAAAGTTTGTGCGAATATAGAGGAGTTAAAGGCTATTCTCGCGGATGAGAGGTTGGTCTTAGATATCATAAGAGAGGATTTGTATGAAATAAAGGAGAAATACGGAGATAAGCGTAAGACCGAAATCGTAGCTCCAATTGGTGGGTTTGAGATGGAAGATCTTATCTCCGAGGAAGAGGTGACGGTTATTGTTACTCATGAAGGGTATATCAAGAGATTACCTTTAAGTACATATCGAACGCAACATAGAGGTGGCAAAGGGGTCACGGGTGCTGACATGAAGGAAAATGATTTTGTTGAACACCTGTTTATTGCTTCTACACACGACTATATCCTCTTCTTTACCGACTTGGGGAAACTGTTTTTGCAAAAAGTCTACGATATTCCGCAGTTGGGAAGG
This sequence comes from Candidatus Scalinduaceae bacterium, assembly GCA_965222815.1. Classification (GTDB taxonomy): domain Bacteria; phylum Planctomycetota; class Brocadiia; order Brocadiales; family Scalinduaceae; genus SCAELEC01. The sequence goes on along the minus strand of CBDCUS010000013.1, from coordinate 33,303 downwards.
ACAACACGGGGGAGGGCAATAGTTAATATCTTAAACTTACAGAAGGATGAAAACGTTACTTCGATGATACCTGTCCGGGAGTTTGACGATAGACAGTTGGTTATGGCAACCCAAATGGGAACAATTAAAAAGACAATTCTTAGCTCCTTTGGGCGTCCAAAGAAAGATGGTATTATTGCTATTCTCCTTGATAAAGGGGATAAACTTATTGGGGTAAAATTGACTCATGGTGATCAGGATATTATGCTTGGGACTGAAAAGGGGAAGGCTATACGGTTTGCGGGAAATAATATCAGGACGACGGGGCGGGCAACCCGGGGGGTAAGAGGTATTATGTTACAAAAAGGGGATAACGTTGTAGACCTTGTAACGGTTGATACCGATGCAACGCTTTTGACGGTATGTGAAAATGGATACGGCAAAAGGACGAGTTATAGTGAATACCATGTTCAACGAAGAGGTGGGCAGGGGGTCATTAACATGAAGACTTCAGAGAGAAACGGGAATGTTGTTGCAATAAAGAATGTCAGGGATGACGATGCCCTGATGATGATGACGGCAAAGGGGATGATAATTCGAACAGCCATCAAGACAATGAGGACAATTGGGCGGAATACCCAGGGCGTTAGACTCATATCGTTAGATAGCGGTGATAAATTAGTCTCTGTTGCCTCTGCCCTGGAAGAGGAAAAGGGTGAATTATTACCAGAGGATGGTGAGGCATCCGCTGAGAAGGATCAGGAGTCTACCGAATAGTTCATATCAGATCAAACGTGTTATCACTGACGGTGTGTTTGGTAGTTCAACCTTTATTTATACTCATTGAGTATTACAAATGGCAGAAACAGGTACGGGGCAATGCAAAAACCAAAAACGATTAAAGAGCTGAAAGAGTCTCATTATAAGGTGTTGTCCGTCAAAGACGAAATAAGAAAAAACCTTATCAGTCGGTTAAAGGAGGGGAGGGAGCTATTTCCCGGTATAATTGGATATGACAATACAGTTATACCTCAGATTGAGAATGCAATTCTCTCAAAGCACGATCTCCTGCTCCTTGGCCTTCGAGGGCAGGCGAAGACAAGGCTTTTACGAAGTTTGACTCAACTCTTAGATCAGGAGATTCCCATCATTAAGGGGTGTGAGATAAATGACAATCCCTTCCACCCGGTTTGTAAAATATGTCACGATACAGTGAAGGAACACGGTGATTATACGGAAATATCATGGTTGTCTCGTGAATATCGCTATCGGGAAAAGCTTGCGACCCCGGATGTCACGGTGGCTGATTTAATTGGTGAGATAGATCTTATCAAAGTCGCTGAAGGCAGATACCTTTCAAACGAGGCAACAATGCATTTCGGGCTTATCCCAAGAACGAACAGGGGTATCTTTGCCATAAATGAGCTTCCAGATCTCTCGCAAAAGATACAGGTAGGCTTATTTAACTTATTACAGGAAAGAGACATACAGATAAGAGGGTATCCGATTAGGCTATCTCTTGATGTTATGATAGTCTGCTCTGCTAATCCAGAAGATTATACAAATAGAGGGAGGATTGTTACACCCCTTAAGGATAGAATCGGTTCAGTCGTGACAACTCATTATCCGTTGACGAGAGAATATGGTATGGAAATTATAGAGCAAAACGCCTGGATTGATCGGGAGGATGGTATTGAGGTGATCGTACCGAGATTTATGAAGGAAATTACTGAGGAAATTTCCCATATTGCACGCAGCAGTGAAGAGATAAACCAATCATCTGGTGTGAGTGCGAGGATGTCAATCTGCAATTATGAGGTACTCATTAGTAACGCTGAACGGCGTGCCTTCAAAATGGGAGAGACGTTTGCTGTCCCGAGAATTAGCGACCTGAGACACATATGCACCGCTTCACGAGGGAAAATAGAGCTTGATCCAACCATTGATACCGATCGGGATGACGACGTTATTCGTAAAATTGCCAGGGAGGCTGTATTAAAGGTCTTTAACCAATATTTTACGATTGAAGAGTATAAAGAAGAGATAAAAGAGCTTAGTAAAAGGAGCTACATCGCTTCTGATGGTATATCTTCCGATGACTACGTGAAGCTTTTATCTCAGGACGGAGAGATACGGAAAATGGTAGATGCGTTACAAAGTGAACTGAAGGTTGATGTACAAGAGAAAAAGGCACTACCGCCAATTTCTGCCTCTTTAATAGAGTTCCTGCTCGAGGGCTTGCATGCAAATAAAAAGCTCAACAAAGATATATGCGAGGGAAAAGTCGTGTATGAGAGGAGAAGGATTGAGTTGTGAAGCAGATTTTTTACAAGTATACAAAATGGGACGGTTCTCAGGCAGCCGATTTTGAACATCCACAAGCATTCATGGACCAAATTTCTGAATTTATCCTCAAATATGGGGTCCATCTGGATACGATCCAAGAGCAGATGAACCTGGATTTTGCCTCGCTTGAGGATGAGGGGTACGTAAAAAATGTGAAGGGAAGATATGTATTGTCTCCAAAGGGGCTCAGGAGAATGCAACGGAGGGCCATGTTGGAGATTTTTACTTCGATGAGGAAGTGTAGTGGCGGGAGTCACGAATCGAACGTAAAAGGGAGTGTTCAGATGATGTATGATGGATCGAAAGAGTACGAGTATGGAGATCAGCTTTCGCACATCGATCTAAATTCGACGTTAAAGCGGGCACTGGGACGTTCGGGCTCATCTTTGCCAATCGGGATAGAGAGGGAAGATTTTATGGTGTACGAATCTGAGGATCAGTCAAGGTGCGCAACGGTTATGTTACTTGATATGAGTGGGTCAATGTTGCGATCCGGAAAGTTTTATAATGCAAAGAAGGTTGCTCTTGCACTTCAGGGATTGGTGCAGACACAATTTCCAAATGATAGACTCTATTTTGTTGGATTTTACTCTTTTGCGAAAGTCCTCAAACTTTCGGATTTACCGTATGTTATGCCTCGTCCTGTAAGACTCTTTGATTCGTGTGTCTATCTTGAACTACAGAGGGATGATCTGGAAGAATATAGAGGCCGTATTCCCGAACACTTTACCAATATTCAAGAAGGGTTGAGGGTATCACGACGGATTCTTGCCAACGAAACATATCAAAACAAGCAAATACTCTTAATAACCGATGGTGAACCAACTGCTCACTATGAAGGAGAGAAACTTTTCCTCATATACCCACCAAACGAGCGATCGGCGAAAAGGACACTTCGTGAAGCAAGCAGATGCAAAAAAGAGGGGATCATTATTAACACATTTGCCTTGATTAATGATTATTACTATTTTGATCTGGCCAATTTTGTCGGTAAACTTACAAACGTAAACCGAGGGCGGGCTTTCTATCCAACTTCCGAAGAGTTGGGTAGTTATATCCTCGATGACTATGTTTCCAAGCGGCGTAAGATTTTATGGTAAAACGTCATTAACAGGTCTTATTGAAATTGATTGTGGTGCGGTGTCTGGAAATTGTCATCAGGACGGATTCTTGAAACGTATTGAATACTCTGTATATACTTAATTCATAATGGTTTTCGGATAAAATCCGAGAAAAAACGGAGCGAGTATAACTGCAACTAAGATTTGATTATCAGCAAAGCTGAAATCCAAATCGGTTTTGGTATGGATGGGAGGGTTTTCGCAATGAAGGAAAAACCGAAAATACTCATTGTTGATGATAAGGTTGAAAACCTTATCGCTTTGGAGAAGACTCTTGCGGATCTCGATGCTGAGTGTGTTCGTGCAACCTCTGGTAATGATGCGTTGGCCTTAATACTCGATTATGAGTTTGGTCTTGCATTGGTCGATGTTCAAATGCCTGAAATGGATGGTTATGAAACAGTAGAGCTGATACACCAAAATCGGGGCACTGAAAATTTACCCGTTATCTTTGTTTCTGCTGTGTGGCAAGATGATTATCACCTTATTAAGGGGATAGAGGCCGGTGCTGTTGACTTTATAGCGAAACCTATTGTACCCGAAATTTTGCGGGGTAAGGTGCGCGCATTTCTCAAGCTTTATGAACAGAGAAAGAAAATTGTAGAGGCCATGGAGGTGAAGTCGCAGTTTCTATCCGTTGTTTCACACGAATTAAGGACTCCTCTTACGGCCATAAAGGAGGGAATTCGCTTAGTGTATAGTGGAGTAACCGGGGAAATTAACGATGAACAGAAGATGTTTCTTGAAATTGCGAAGAGGAATGTTGACAGACTTGCCAGATTAATTAATGATGTCTTGGATTTTCAACAACTTGATGCGAACAAGATGAAATTTACCATGCAGGAGAATGATATAAACGAGGTTGTTGAAGATATCAACGAGACGATGTCCTCTGTGGCGGATGGAAAGGGCTTAAAACTGATTGTTAATCTCGATAAAACCCTTCCGAGGATTCAATTTGATAGGGACAAAATTTTACAAGTTTTAACTAACCTGATTAATAATAGTGTCAAGTTCACTGAAAAAGGTACTATTACAATTACAACCACACGAAGTGAGAATACCATCCGAGTGTCAGTTGTAGACACAGGACCGGGAATAAAAAGAGATGAGTTACCGAAGCTTTTCAAAGAGTTTGGGCAATTAGCCACGGGAAAAGAGAGAGAAACGGGTAGTACTGGATTGGGACTGGTAATTTCTAAGGAGATAATAGAGAAACATAATGGGAGAATCTGGGCAGATTCTGAGTATGGAAAGGGGGCAACCTTTATCTTCATTTTGCCCATTAATGAGAGGAGAGACTGATTCTTTTAGGGCTGCTCGTTGAAAGAAAGTGCTTCTGGAGTAGGAAGAAATCAACGTTACATGTGTTGGGGAAACCAATAGATTAGAACTCCTCTCAGCTTATACCACCCCCTGTTGTTCGTTAAGTTCATTGTAACCGGCTTTAAAACAGTTATATCTGCAACTCTGTTCATGTTTCCCAAAGGCCTTGTGCTTAAATATGGCTCTTTATTACGGTGAGAATTTCATTTATGTTGTAGGGTTTTGCAAGCATAACGTTGCCACCTGTTACCTGGCTGTTTTTCTCCTCCTCATCCTTTGAGAGTAAGGCGGTGAGAAAGATAATCGGTATATTTTCGGTTTCGGGATTTTCTTTAATCATCTTGGCAACTTCACCACCATCCATGTCCGGAAGGCAAACGTCCAGTACAATCAGGTCGGGTTTGTGTGACTGTGCGAGTTGTATCGCATCGGTACCATTTACTGCCGATACCACATCGAACCCTTTTACAATGAGCCATTTCTCAAGCACTGTGAGCATGTCTTTTTCGTCATCAACGATCAATATCTTCTTTTTTTTCATGACTAGGACCTTTCAAGTTTTATCAGTTTAATCTTTTGTCATAGATACTTTTCTATAACATCAAGTAAATCTTCAAAATTATAAGGTTTGGTGAGTAAGTCGCTTTGGTCTAATATCGCACATCTCTCAGCGTTATTGGGTGCAGAGAGTAACGCGCTCAAAAAGATTACTGGTATGTTCTTGGTTCTTGGGTCTTTTTTTAAGCTGGTTGCTACGTCTTCTCCCTGAATGTCTCCGAGTACTCTGTCAAGAATCATAAGGTCCGGATGTTTTGTCCTTGCTGTTGCGATACCATCATGCCCATTGTCCGCCGTAATTACGGTATATCCCTCCGCAGATAATCCTTTTTCCAGGATTAATAGCAAATCTTTTTCATCATCAACAACGAGAATTTTCTTTTTCCCCATGGTGTGCCTCCATTTTCATAAAAGTTTGGCAACTTTTTCTTGCATTTATTATCGTCGGTTTGTAAAAAAACTTTGAAAATAATTTGTTCGGAATCCGATTTGCTAACTTATCAAAATTGATATACTCTATAATGCGGAACTTTTTGCATCCCATAATCTATTCCATATCTCGTTTTAATCATTGGGGCAGTTATATCAATGGCGGCTAAGTTGTATATCCTACTACTAAGTGCAAAATGAAAGAGTTAAGCAGCACCCTTGATTGTAAGCCATCGTTCCGCTTCGAGAGCGGACATACACCCGGTACCTGCAGCAGTTATTGCCTGCTTATAGTAGGGGTCCATAACGTCTCCTGCCGCAAAGACACCTTCAACACTTGTTGCGGTCCTCCAGGGTGTGGGAGTTACAATAAAACCCTTCTCATCCACTTTGACCTGACCTTTTAGAAAGGCCACGTTTGGAGTATGGCCAATTGCTACGAATAGACCTCCGCAGTTTAATGTTGTCTCTTCTTTGGTTTTCGTATCCTGAAGTTTAAGACCAGAAATTAAAGTGTCACCCAAGACATCGGTGACGGTGGAATTCCATTTGAATTCTATTTTTGGGTTTATTTTTGCGCGTTCTTGCATTATCGGGCTCGCCCTGAGCTGATCACGACGATGTATGAGGATTACTTTGCTAGCAAATTTTGTCAGATACAGAGCCTCTTCAAGTGCCGAATCACCACCACCTACAACGGCAAGAACCTTGTCCCTATATGCGGGAAGTGCACCATCACAAATTGCACATGCGCTAACACCCCCTCCAGAGTGCGCAAGCCTCTGTTCGTTAGGGAGGTTGAGCCAATTTGCCATGGCGCCAGTTGCAATAATAACGGATAATGCCTCTACCTCGTTATTGTCTGAAGTTTTGAGGAGAAAGGGGTGCGAGTTAAAATTAACGGAGGTTATATCTGCTGCATGCACCCGAGTCTGAAAACTCTCTGACTGTTTTCGAAAGAGTTCCATAAGCTCTGGTCCTTGAACACCGGATGGAAATCCCGGGTAATTTTCAACCTCGGTGGTGAACATGAGCTGACCGCCAGGAACCATAGCACGTGAAGGTTCTCCCTCAAAAACAATAGGATTGAGGTTTGCTCTTGCCGCGTAAATTGCAGCAGTCCATGCTGCAGGTCCCGATCCTATTATTGCCAATTGTTCTGTCATAATATATCTCCAAAGATTTTAATGAAAAAATTAGTTACTAGATTAAACGTTTCAAAAGCTATAAAAGGGGTAAGTGAAAGAGATAAGGTCTCTTACCGTTTGTATGAAATAAATTTTCTCAGTACAAATTAATCCTCGATTTTCTCTCTATTCAACCAGTTTCAACGAATACTATACACTCTCCTCATTTAAAAATAGTAGCATGACTGATGGGGAAAATCAATTATGGAATGAAGTAAAAACAGCGAGGTGATTTATCTCTTTTTAATATGTTGACATTCGAAATAGTGAGAGGTATATCACAATACCATATATCACGCTCGATTTCCTTACCGGCTTCTTCATTTCACCTGTTAACCACTCTCTTTCACTGTTTGAAGGTTCTTTCTAAGCTATATATCTTCAAGGATAAGGCTACATGGCCAATGCCTATTTTTACTGACAAAATCTCATTTAGTGATACTATGATTTAATGTTAATCACTAAAATTGTGGTGAAATAATTTCGCTTCAGAGTTTGGTGATTTCTCATAATTTCGAAAACATTTCGCAGGAGTTTAAAATTGATTGTATGGGGGAGATTGGTATCTTCTATCTGAAATAATGTTAGTTATTATTTTGTGGATACTTATGCGGAGTCTTACTGTTTTGCTGTTAATTGTTTATCATTGGTATATGGTTTGCACTTTTAATAAGTGAGATGTAAAATCTAACAATTTTACAAAGCGGAGTTGGAAGTATTTTTTTAATTGTTTTAAGGGAGGGTTAAGAATGTTTTTTAGTAAGAAACAATCAAAACATGTTTCAAAGTTGTTAAAAAGGCAGTCGTTTATGTTGTTATATCTGTTCGCTGCCCTGTTTAGCCTGGCGGTTATGGCTCATGCCACAGAGAAGGAGATAATCGGAGGTCAAGAGATAAAGAAGGGATTTCAGGAATTAGTTGATAGAGGCGAAATCGAGAGGGAATTTCATCTCTATATTACTGATGGGTATCAGGAGATGGCTGATGGTGAATTCATCTATTTCTGGGGTTATACCCATGCGAAGGATTGGGCCGATGTTGGAAAGATCGATTCTATTGAAGAGAGAGACGAGAAACTACTCCCAGTGAAATTTCCGGGAGATGAGATGCGTTTCCAATCGGGTAAGAACTATATCGTTGTTCTTCACAATGCAGGGTGGTACGAGACAGAGGAGCATTCGGGTATTAATCATGTAGCTCACACTATTCATTGGCATGGATTGGATTTAATTCCTGCCGTTGACGGTATACCAAATATTCCCTATCCTGCTGTGTTTCCACACGAGGTCTTCAGGTACTATTTACAAATACCTGAACATATAGAGGGTTCATATATGGGGCATTGCCATGTAGATTCTACGAACCATATTATGGCCGGTTTGTACTTTCCTGTAATAATCCAAAAAGAGGAGAAGGAGATATATGGGTACAAATATGATCGAGAGTATACACTCTTCTTTTCTGAAATTGATAGTGAATACATGGAGATGTTGAGGGATAAGGGGGACATTAAACGTGGATTAGATTGGAAATCAAACTACTTTATGCTGAACGGTAGAATCTTTATGGACAAATTGGATAATCCTCTCTCGACCATCAACGACCCAAAGACTCGATTGGTTGCATACGATGGCGAGACGGTACTCGTTCGATTAATGGCTATCACTTACGATCATACGTTTATGTGGCATCCTCATGGGTATCACGGATTAATCATTGGTACGGACGGAAGAAAATTACCTGCGCCTTACGAAAAGGACAGTATCCGTATTGGCTCGGGTGAGCGGATTGATATTTTATACAATATTCCGGATTTCTCTTCCCAGCAGCTCTGTCTCTCATGTAACCGTGGTGCTGGTATAACGATAGCACATGACCATAATTTGATGGGTATGGTAAGTGCCGGTATCTACCCACACGGGGGATTGACCATCTTTGATGTGAGGCCAAAGAGTGAGAAACCCAAAGAAGATGAATGGTACATTAAGTAAACGGAAATTCTCCTGAAGAGATTTTCGTTGTTGAGTTCACGTTTCATTGGTTATGCCTAATCTTCGACATTAGGCATAACCTCTCTTAATTACATATGTATCATTTGCTTTATCTTGCCGCTCTTTCATCGGATTACGATTCCGTTAATCGTACCTTGAGTCTTCTTCCGAGCTCTCAAATCGCGGTCTCAACCGTTGGAATCCCACTCCCATTTTCTTTTTACACCAGTTCTTATATCTATTGACAAATTCTCAGCGATTTGTTAGTTTGGCGTTTTAAATGTCAACCGTGCTATTTCGCATGAAAAGGTTTATCATATCATTCACCAATAGCAGGATCACGAGGTTATTTTTTCTCACCCTTTTGATATTACTATTGGGGGCATTGGGACTCAATTATTTTGAAAAGTCCCCTCACTTAATCGATGCCTTGTGGTGGAGTTTCGTAACGATCACGACCGTTGGATATGGTGATATCGCTCCATCAACAATTGGTGGTAGGATAACGGGTATTGTCGTTATGGTCTTTGGAATTGGAATCCTTGGGATGTTTACGGCGACAATAGCGAGTGCCTTTGTCACTGGAAAGATTAAAGAGGGGAAGGGTATTATTAGCGTAAAGGTTAAGGACCATTTTCTTATCTGTGGTTGGAGTTACAAGGCAAAAGAGATTATTACTGAGTTACGGGCCGATAAAAAAGTCAAGGACCGACCAATAGTGCTGGTTGCCGACATTCCCGAAAAGCCTTTCGAAGATGATAATACCTATTTTGTTCAAGGTGATGTAAACGCTGAATCCGCAAAAAAGGCTAATTTAGAAGCCTCTTCAGTTGTTATCATATTGTCGGATGAGAGTCTCGATTCCTACTCTCGGGATGCTAAGGCAGTTTTGAACACTCTTACCATTCGCACACTCAATCCCAACGTATACGTCTGTCTTGAAATTTCAGATGTAAAAAATATGCAGCATGGTAGGATGGCAGGAGCGAATGAGATCATTGTTGTGGGTGAACTAAGCAGTAATCTTCTCGTCCAGGCGGCCTTGGATCACGGTATAACACAGATAATTACCGAGCTTGTCAGTAATCAATTTGGGAGTGCGCTCTATAAGATACCAGCCCCTGAGAATCTTATTGGGCAACGTTTTATTGATGCATTAACATTTCTTAAAAGTGAACATAATGCAATTTCCCTGGCAGTTGAGTCACTGGATGAACAGAGATTTTTGGCTAATCCTGATATGGATTACACTATTAAAGCAGGAGACCGGCTAGTCGTAATCGCTGAAGAGCGGCCTCACACTGAGTTCAGGAAAAAATAACCCGCTATATTGTCTTGAACCCTGCGCGAGATAGTTACCACTGTTGGTAAGGAAAACAACAGTGTGAGCAATTTTTTAACCTATAAGGAGGAAGTATAACTATGTCTGAGAATCTTGAGAAGGTAAAAGCCTATTTAGGTGAATTGGGATTTGTTCTGACGAGTGAGGACCCGGAGCAGGAGTTGGTTATTATTGATGATGAGGAGCAGGGGATTAAGAATCTCGTAATAGACTGTGAGTATCCAATCTTAGTGCTTGAACAGGTAATAATGGATGTCCCACAACAGTTAGGCGATCTTTATAAGCGATTGCTGCAGATGAATCGTACCTTGGTTCATGGGGCATTTGCCATAGATGAGGATGAGAAGAGAGTCCTTTTTCGGGATACCTTACAGCTAGAAAACCTCGACAAGAATGAACTGGAGGGGTCTATTAATGCTCTGAGTATCGCTCTGGCGGAGTATGCAGGAGAGCTGATAGCGTTTAGTAAAGTTTAGTTTATCACCATATTGATTCGTTTATCGGGAGATTGTTCATACTGTTAATTTAATGCAAGTTTATCATAAAGAAGGAGAGTACCCATGGCGAGTATATTTCGCAGGATGTTTAAGGTTGGTCAATCCCATGCGCATAGTGCGATGGATAAATTTGAAAATCCCATCAAGATGACAGAACAGGGAGTTCGAGATTTGAAGAAGGATCTACAAGCAACCATGAAAAGCCTGGCTGAAGTAAAAGGTGTAGCAATACGTTTGAAAAGGGAATCTGAAGACAACAAGAGGCTTGCAGCAGATTATGAACGCAAGGCTATGATGCTGCTTCAGAAGATGCAGGACGGTTCCCTCGATCCTTCTCAAGCGGAGAGGTTGGCAGCAGAAGCACTAAATCGTAAGGAAGAGTGCAGCCAAAAGGCTGTAAGCCTGATTCAGAATTGGGAGCAACAGGACAAAATGGCAGCGCAGTTACAGGCAAATGTGAATAAGTTGAAATCAACGGTCTCATCGTATGAGAATGAACTCATTACCCTGAGGGCACGTGCCAAGACTGCAGCAGCAACCCGAAAAATTAACGAACAGATGGCCAGGGTAGACTCTTCTGGAACGATAGCGATGTTAGAGAAGATGAAGGCCAAGGTAGAGGAGGATGAATCACTTGCTCAGTCTTATGGAGAGTTGGCTTCAGCGGAAGAGAGTGTTGATGATGAGATCAATGCTGTTCTTGCAAGTGGTCAATTGGTACCATCAAGTAATAAATTGGCCGAACTAAAGGCAAAGATGGGTATTCAATAATTCCCTAAACGAAATTATTGCCGGATTATACTTTTTTTAGTGACAGTAAAATGTTGACACTCTTGAGAGGATTGGAAAGATGGTTTGGAACAGGATGTTTGGGAAAAAGAAGAAAGATGACACACTTGATCCTTTTCAGGATCTGGTGTTATCTAAGCTCAAGGTTGGTTATCTCGTCGACTATGACATGAAGACATGGGAGGTTACCGAGTATAACATGTATGATTGGGATGATGGGGACTACAGTTATGAATGGGAACTCACATCCGGTAATCAAATTGTATATCTAGAGCGAGAGGAAGATGATGAGGTTGAGTGGGTCTTAACCAGGAGAATTCCTTTTAAAAGTTTGGGTGCGGGTCTATCCCAATACATCAAGCAGAATGAAGATCCTCCCCAAGAGATTGAATATGAGGGCGTTGCCTACTATCTTGACGATGGTAGTGGGGGGTATTTTTGTAAGGGTGGAGGAAAGCAGAGGATAGAGTTTCTTTACTGGGAATTTCTTGATGAATCGGAAGAGAAAGTACTCACCATCGAACAGTGGGGTGAGGACAAATTTGATGCATCTGTAGGCATTTACGTTGAGGAGTATCAGTTTACCAATATCTTACCAAAATAACATTTCAGATTATCACTTTTCACTCGGACTCGCTCGATTGCTATTGAGAAGGAACCAGTTTTTGTGCTATGCGAGGCTTTCAGTACCGTTAAGGAATCATGATCAGTTCATAAAATCGGTGTTGACTTGACAATGATTGTGAATTATGATCACGGAACAGTTAAGGTGTCATTCGTACCTATAGTGATGAGTACAAACAGTAATAAATTTAATTTTCTACGATTGAAGGAGGAGAGACTTATGAATGTATTACGAATAAAGGTTTTTACCCTGTGCACGATTGCATTTTTAGCTTTTGGCATCATAGGTTGTAATGAGGGTTCAGGAGAGAAAACAGGAAAAGAAATTGACCAAGCTATTGAGTCGACGAAAGACAAGATTCATGAGGCGACAAAATAGTTACAAAACCATTTTCTGAAGAGTATTTTGAAGGTTTTTTTACATCGTTGCCTCTCGGAAGAGAGGCTGAGTGATGGGACAGATGACGCTGAATGCCGTAAATTGTGTAACTGTTCATCTACAGAAGAAAAGAGCTGTTCGACTATGTGTCTTAAAAGACGTAAACAGCGATAATTTGCTTCGTGACATCAACTAACTGGAATTCGTCTGGTGCACGAAGCACCAGACGAATGTCGTTTATGAGTTGTGTTCCAATTGTTGAGTTCCTCTCCTTAGGGTCCACGAAAAAATAACTTTACATTCTTGCATCTCATTTTCAGGCCATTTTTGTCTGATCTTCATTCGCCGAATCCTCAACGCAGCTCAGGCTGCGCTTGCGGTTCAGCTCAATCAGATCAACCAAACCTGATCCAAACCTGAGCACAATAGATTGTAAAGTTATTTTTTCGTGAACCCTTAAGTAGTACCACACCATTTCACGCCAAACATCACGATTGAAAAAACCAAGCGAAAAGAGGTTTGCCACACTTCCTCTTCATCGGACAGAGGTGAGATTCTCTAAAGGATTTTCATGTTATGTACCGAGGGTAGTAAAAGTATTTCTTCTGCTGTTTTAGAATAAAATTTACTTTCATTTGGAAAGTAATTACTTTAGAATCATTAAGATACAATTTCTTCAATGTTGTTTTCAATGCTACTAATAGCGCGCCCCAAGTTTATCCTTTCACCAACTGTGCTGGTGGGAATGCTATTTTGGAACCGGTTTAAAGGAGTTGATGTATAATGGAGTACAGGATTCTTGGAAAAAGTGATCTGAGGGTGTCAGTTATCGGTTATGGTGCCTGGGGAATAGGAGGTGCACCTTTCTGGTCAACAGAGGGCGAAGAGAGATCGTTACACTCTCTTGAGAAGGCGTTAAGTGTCGGTATTAACTTCTTTGACACCGCACCGGTTTACGGATTTGGATACTCTGAAGAATTGCTGGGGAAGGCTTTGGGTGCCAAGCGTAAAGATATCATTATTGCAACCAAATGTGGTTTAAGGTGGGAGAGGGAAGAGCTTCAGTCTCTAAGAAAGGATTCTACACAGAAGTCCATTTTGTATGAGATAGATGCGAGTCTCCAGAGGCTACGGACGGATTATGTAGATCTATACCAGGTACATTGGCCCGATGAGAATACACCGATTGAGGAGACAATGGAGGCCCTGTTAAAGATTCAGAAAGCGGGTAAGGTTCGCTATATAGGGGTTAGTAATTACAGTGTTGAATTGATGAAGGAGAGCCTCAAATATGGACAGATTGTCTCGCTGCAGCCTATGTATAGTATGTTGGAACGAGACATCGAGGAGGCGATTCTGCCCTACTGTAGAGAAGCGGATATCGGTGTAATTTGTTATAGCCCACTTGCATCAGGGGTACTGACAGGTAAGTATAATGAGGATACAAAATTTAGTGACTGGAGAGGTAAGGATATCATCGGCCATTTTACGGATGAGGTGTATCTCTCTCATGTAAGAAAGGTGAAGGAGATCACCAAAGTTGCTAAGAAGCTGGGTAAGACTACTGCCCAGCTGGCCATTAATTGGTTGATTCACCAAAGTGGTGTTACAACGGCACTGGTGGGTGTCAAGAATCCCGAACAGGTTGAGCAGAATAGTGGTGCCGTTGGATGGAAAATCCCGGATGAGGATTTAAATACGATAATTAATGTTTTGGAAGAAAGGAGATTGTAAATGGCGAAAGCAGCAAAGCAGAGCTATACGTTAAAAAGTTTGGATAAAATGTCTTTGGATGAGGCCCAAAAGCTCCCCTTTTCAGTACGGGACAAGCTTCTTGATTTACTTCTTACCGAGTGTAAGAAGGTTGGAGGGAAACAACCAGCCCGTCAAGTTGGGTTGATGTGTGATTGGTTTGAGGAAGATCACGCACGTCTTCAGAAGCTTAAGGCGATAAAGATCTGTTGTGGAGGGTTTATTCCTGTAGATTCAACGGGAGAAGTTCCTACATTGGATCCTAAAGGGCAATTCAAGTTGGTCTTTGATAATATTAAGACTGCAATCGGTAAAGCTGGCTCATCCATGGATAGAGTGGTTAACTGCTTGATATTCATGAAGAATATTGATTATTGGGGGCAAATGAATGATGTTTATAAAAAGTATATCAAGTGCTCACCAACTCGAGCAGCGATTGGTTGTCAAGATCTGAACAAGTCGTATCAGATTGAGGTGGTCAACCTTGTTGCATACAAGGTTGCAAAATAACTTTTGTAAATGACTTTTTATTAACGTGTAAATTGTGGAAGGAGTATTATATCATGTTACGATATCTAAAAGTGAGTCTTGCTTATGTATCAGTTATATCATGTGCTTTGGTGTTTTCTTTATCCGTATTGGAGGCATCTGATAAGTCTTGCTGCAGTGCGTCGAAGGGTGCAAAGGTTTCCGAAGCAGATGATGCAAAAATAAAACAGGTATCAACATCAGAACACGGCAGTGATCAAGTAGTTTTGAATATTGAGGGCATGACATGTGGTGGTTGTGAAAACAAAGTAAAAGGTGTTCTTACAAAGTGTCCGGGAGTTAAGGGTGCACAGGTAGATCATAAAAGCGGTAAGGCTGTTGTAGATGTTGAGGACGGTCATGCAAATACCGAAGATCTCATCAAGGCGGTTAAGAAATTGGGATATAGGGTAACTGAAGGATAAGCTGGTTAAATGACTGTTTGAGTCTAAATGGGTCTATTCCAGTTTCATTGTAAAATGCACTGTGCAAAGTTCTCATTGTATGTGGTAGAAATTTAAGAGTTGTGAACATGGTGATACATTGTAAAAGAGAGGGATGTACCCGTTAATGTTGTAAGAAATTGATTGTAAGCTTGTGATTTGCCTGTCTGATGTCTCTATTCAGACAGGCAATACGCAAGTAAATCCTACCAATCTACTCTTTCCCGACATCTCCCGTTTCATATAAGATTGTTTTACTAGTTGCTGTTTGCAATCTATACCCATCACGAATTGGTTTTCGGTTTTGAGAATCCGATTTCACCAGAACTTTAGATCTTTCTCAATCACAAAATCCTCGACGTAGCATTACTAAGCCTCTGGTTTTGTTTAATCGAAGAATCATAATTTCAGGCAAACTCCTGCCCTGAAATTCCTAAAACCACTTCGTAATGGGTATAATTCATGGGAAACCCATGGCATATCTTTTGTGAGTTGTTGCCTCACAGAACGAATTAATAAGGCAGAGATGATTATCTTTGTTTGTAGTTAGCATATTTCTAGTTTGCTCCTTAAATATTTTGTAAATTGTATGTCTGGCCACATTTCTTCTTTTGAGAGCAAGTTTAAGAGCGTTGTCACTGGTGTATCTGTATCTGGTAGGATCAAGTTCGCGTCCAATTCTGATAACGGAAAAGTTATGAACGGACGTACATAGATATCCTTGTCTGGGATTTTCATTTCTCCTTCATTTATAACACAATCACCGTAAAGTAGGAGATCAAGATCTATGGTCCTTGATCGGTATTTGTCTGTTGTCTTGATACGATGCAGTTTATTTTCGATCTGTTTGAGAATGGTAAACGTCAAATCGTGTGCAGACATTGAAGCCTCTATTTGCCAGACTCCATTTAAATAGTTAGCCTGATTCTTTCCCATGAGAGGTTTCGTACGATAAAATGTTGAAATACCTGTAATCGTCACATATTTACGAAGCTGCAGTAACGCATTTGTAATGTTCTCTTCTGGATAGATATTACTACCCACACCGATATAAACCTTCATCGTTGTTGTAAGGAGTGAAATGATATCATAGTAAAAAAATCTCTATTCTGAGCTTCTGGGGATGATCATTGCTCCCTGTCTCTTACTATCTCAACTGCTGCTGCGCTGGCAAATCGTAGCGCTCCTGGCTTATCAACGGTTACCTTTACTCTCTGCACCTGAAGGGTATCAAGGCAAATGTTTGCAATCTCTTCCGCTAGCTTTTCGACCAGAAAAAAGGATGATTCTTCTATGAGGTCTAAAATGCTCTTTTTGATTTGCACATAATCGATCGAATCTTCAAGGTTATCTGTTTTACCCGCTTTTCTGAGATTAACATGTAGTGTGATATTGATGATAACGTCCTGTTTGTCCCGTCGCTCTTCATCATGAATGCCAATGATGCAGCGAACCAACAGGTTCCGTATATGGATCTTGTCAAGGGGTGTAACTTTTTCTCTCATAGGATTTTTCTCTCAAGCTTTCTCCGCCATCGATGAAGAGGACTTCTCCTGTGATAAAGGTGTTTGATAGAAGGAAAAGGACTGCATCGGTAATGTTCGATAGTGTACCATAACGAAGCAGTGGATTTCTATTACTCTTTTTTTTCAAAAAGGACGAATCTTTTCCTGCCGGTGGTAATATGAGACCCGGTGCAATACCATTTACGCGGAGTCGAGGTGCAAAATCAATGGCCATCATCTCTGTCATATGGAATAGTAGATTTTTGCTTAATTGATACGCTGCATGATTGAGATCATAGTATCCTACGCGGCTGTCTAGTAAGTTTATGATGCTCCCTTCCCTATTTTGGTTCGCTAGGTGTTGGGAAAGCCGAAAAGGGGAGATTGAATTAACCATTAACGTGTGATGCAGTTCCTGGATATCCAGGTTTTTTAGACTTGAAGCTGGAAATATAGAGGCATTGTTGATGAGAATGTCTACTACTCCAACAGTGTCGTCTATGTTTTTTAATAGGGTGTCAACATCGTTTATATTTGCTAAATCTGCCTGGAAACTCCACGAGTTAACCCCCTCCGCTCTCATCTGTTCAGCCACGTATTCTGCATTCTCGTGTGAAGAGTCGTTATGGTGGATGATAACATTTACTTCGTTTTCAACAAGGGCACTTGCGATTGCCCTTCCAATACGTTTTGTAGCACCAGTTACGAGGGCAGTTTTCCCATGTAAATGGTTTTTATCTGTTTTCATTTGTACCTCAAGTTATTCCGTACTTTGTGAAACATTTTCATAGACACCCTTAAACCAGATTCGGGGAAGAGAGCTTGGATCATCACCTTCATAATAACCCCAACCAAGTATAGTATACTTATCTCCACAGACAGTTTCTTCAAAATGTTCAATCTTCAAGGGGTTTCTGATTTTGATTTACGCTTCTCTCATGAAGTTACGATGAACGAATCCTCTGCTCAAATAATAGATAATATTACCATAAATTTGAGAAAGATTGTCCAATTTAATTTGATTTGTGTTGATACCTCTCTCTTTTCTTGTAATCAAATTGTTGATGAGATTTGTGTCTTTTTTTGTTGATAAGTATGGGAAGAGAATCTTTGAGTTAAGTCTCAGTAAGAAGACTTCTTAAGTCAATGCAAATAAGGTAGTTCATCATCGTTGTCAGAATTTGTTTACTCTTTCTTGGTAAAATTCCACAATTATTTAACTCTCGAAAATATTGTAACAGCCGTGGTAGGTATAGCTTACAGTTTTATTTGTGGAGGGTGAATCCTTTGGTACTCAATTTGTTAAATCTGTTTATTAGAAAATAAATGACTGCGATGGTTAGTGCAACAATCGTAATCCCTTCTTATGAAACCGTTAGATCAAAAAAGGTGGTGAAGATGAAAACAGATACTATAGGAACAAGCAGGATAAAGAATAGTGAAAAATCTAGAATCTTTGGTTCAATGTTAAACTCTCTTATCACTTTGAGTCTTGTGGTCGGCTTGTTTGGAGTTTTTGTGCATTCAGTTCATGCCAAATCATTGGTAACACTAGGTAGTGGAGATGAGTGGAGTTATTTTAAAGGGAACGCAATACCACCTAGTAATTGGAACCACATAACTTTTGACGATTCAAAGTGGTTGATTGGGACCGGTAGCTTTGGCTACGGTGATGAGTATTTTTCTACTGTTTTAGAAGATATGCAAAATAACTATGAAGCTATCTTTGCACGATATGAATTTACCATGAGTGAGCAGCCAGATGAATCAACAAAAATAGTTGTATCAGTCGAGAGCGATGGTCCTTTTATTGTTTATCTGAACGGCATAGAGGCAATTCAGTCTAGTGTGAGGATGGTTGAAGAACTGGATATTAGCGGTTTTGCGCACGAACTGTTGCCCGGTACCAATGTCCTTGGCGTTCACTGTCTTAACGATAACATAAACAGTAATAGTTTTGTCTTCAGACCTTCATTCAAGATTACAAAAGAGAACGAAAAATGAAAAGTAATTCTGTTTTGTTAACAATTTTACACGAGGACTCAAATGATGCTTAATCGTAGCTTACATGGCAGAAAGAGAAAATTGGAGCGACTAATTTTCTCTATCCCGTTATATATTTTCCTACTCTTTTTCGTCTCTGCAACATGTATCGGTGATGCTTATGGTCAATGCACTTCAAGTGCAAAATACATCATAATAATGATTGCGGATGGATGGGGTGCAAAACAGATCGAGGCGACAGCTCGATACACCGGTGCAGATCCAATTTATCAGACAGACACTAACTGGACAGAGTACTGGATGTCAACGTTTGCCACAGGAGGTAGCTACGATACTACGCAAGCATGGACAAATTTTCAATACGTTTTGCAGGGTGCTGTAACAGACAGCGCAGCAGCAGCGAGTGCTCTCTTTTCCGGATCCAAGACCCAAATTAAACGAATTAGTGTCTCAAGTGATGGGACAGAACGCCTTTTTACCATTGGTGAGATAGCAAAGTCCTTAGGGTTAGGCGTGGGTGCCGTTAGTACGGTTCCCGTTTCTCATGCAACACCTGGTGCATGGATGGCACACAATGATGATAGAGGCAATGGATACGCTATTGCTGATGAAGGCTTCTTTGAAGACCCAAACACGACAGGTTTACCAACAGATTCATTATATGGTGGCGGTCACGGACCTACTTCATCATCTACGGATGTTATCATTGGCGATAGAAGAAGTGGATATGTTAATTCATCTATTAGGGACAAGTTAGCACTCGAAAGTGGTCTCTCGGGAAAACATTTCTTGGTTGAACGACAGTCGGGTCAAGATGGGGGAGATATCTTGTTAAGTGCGGCAAATGATCCCAATGTAACCAAGTTGGCGGGTTTGTTTGATCATACCTACCATAAAGCAGATGATTCAGGCTTTAACCAAGAAAACCCAACACTTGCGGATAGTACCAATGCAGCCTTAACGGTATTAAATAGAAATCCAAATGGATTTGTACTCATGGTTGAGGGCGGAGCAATAGATTGGGGTGGTCATGCTAACAATCTTGATAATATGATTGGAGAGAAGATCGATTTTGATGAAGCGGTTCAAGCAGTCATTGACTGGGTCGAAGATAACACAAATGGCAGTGGTTGGGGGAATACACTTGTAATTATAACTGGGGATCACGAAACGGGTTATCTTACTGCAGGGCCTGATGTGTTTCCTGATGTACCATTGGGAAACATTGATGCATCTACACTTTCTCAAGAGAAGATATATTCAGGGAGTGGTGGACGGAGAGCAAGTTGGGATGACATAGATGGTGACAATATTATTGACCCAGGTGAAGAGGTTTATTGGGCATGGCATACGGGAGGACACACAAATAGTCTCATTCCGCTTTACGCACGCGGTGCCGGTTCTATTCTTTTTGACTCATATTCAACTGCTAACGATACGGTGCGCGGGACCTATCTTAACAATACGGATGTTTTTTTGGTGATGGATAGCGTTATAGGAAATACGCCTCCCATTGCCAATGATGATACTTCAACAACGTTTCAAGAGATTTCCGTAATTGTTAATGTTGTTACGAATGACACCGATTCGGATGGGACAATTGATCCTGCAACGGTAGTTATTGGGAGTTATCCTACCAACGGAACGGTAATTACTTCTGGAGATGGAACCGTATCATATACACCAGATATCGGTTATACGGGACAGGATACCTTTACCTATACGGTCCATGACGATTGTGGGACAATCTCAAATCAAGCAACTACGACGATAACCGTCAATTCGGGCACAGTAGTGTTTTCTGATGATTTTAGTACGGATAGCAACGGAGATTATACGGTAACGGATACATGGACAGTAGGGGGAACAGGATCGTTCCAGTACGATCCTTCCGGTCAGAGGGTGGAGGTGCTTACGGGAGACGACATTGAATTAATGTTATCGCATGCCCTGACACCACTTGATAGTGGGAGCTTCAGCGTAGATTTTCTGCCCACGGTAATGTATCCCAGCGGGGGAAAGCTCAAGCTCTATCTACGAGAAGATGAGAACAACTACTATATATTGAGGAATACCGATGGATATGGGCCCGGCTACTTTAAGAAGTACGTGAATGGAGTAGAGGTAGAGAGGGTAGATTTCTCAAATGAGTATGCACAGAATAGCAATTATAGCATAACGATCAGTTTTAGCCCCGGGCAGACGACGGTGAACGCCTTTGGTGAAGGGCTTACGATATCGATGGACGACACGAGTATTGTGGTAAGCAGTTTTGAGATTGAGGCGGGTCAGCAGGACGCCTATTTTGACAATATTGTCTGTCTTGGCAACACTCCTCAGAATCAGCCACCCAGTGCAGTTGATGATACAGAGACAACAACGGAGGATCTTCAGGTCTCGATTGATGTTGTTTCCAATGACTCGGATATGGATGGCACGATTGATCCTGCAACGGTAGTTGTGGTGAGTACTCCTGCCAATGGTACGGCAGTGTCTCTTGGAGATGGGACGATATCCTATACCCCATATATAGGTTACACGGGACAGGATGCCTTTACCTATACGGTTGACGACAATCTGGGTGCAAACTCGAATGAGGCAATGGTGACCGTAACCGTCAATTCGGGCACAGTAGTTTTTTCTGATGATTTTAGTACAGATAGTACCGGAGATTATACGGTAACGGATACATGGACAGTAGGGGGAACAGGATCGTTCCAGTACGATCCTTCCGGTCAGAGGGTGGAGGTGCTTACGGGAGACGACATTGAATTAATGTTTTCGCATGCCCTGACACCACTTGATAGTGGGAGCTTCAGCGTAGATTTTCTGCCCACAGTTATGTATCCCAGCGGGGGAAAGCTCAAGCTCTATCTACGAGAAGATGAGAACAACTACTATATATTGAGGAACACCGATGGATATGGGCCCGGCTACTTTAAGAAGTACGTGAATGGAGTAGAGGTAGAGAGGGTAGATTTCTCAAATGAGTATGCACAGAATAGCAATTATAGCATAACAATCAGTTTCAGTCCAGTGCAGACGGCGGTGAACGCCTTTGGTGAAGAGCTTACGATATCGACGGACGACACGAGTATTGTGGTAAGCAGTTTTGAGATTGAGGCGGGTCAGCAGGACGCCTATTTTGACAATATTGTCTGTCTTGGCAACACTCCTCAGAATCAGCCACCCACTGCAGTTGATGATACAGAGACAACAACGGAGGATCTTCAGGTCTCGATTGATGTTGTTTCCAATGACTCGGATATGGATGGCACGATTGATCCTGCAACGGTAGTTGTGGTGAGTACTCCTGCCAATGGTACGGCAGTGTCTCTTGGAGATGGGACGATATCCTATACCCCATATATAGGTTACACGGGACAGGATGCCTTTACCTATACAGTTGACGACAATCTGGGTGCAAACTCGAATGAGGCAATAGTGACCGTAACCGTCAATTCGGGCACAGTAGTTTTTTCTGATGATTTTAGTACAGATAGTACCGGAGATTATACGGTAACGGATACATGGACAGTAGGGGGAACAGGATCGTTCCAGTACGATCCTTCCGGTCAGAGGGTGGAGGTGCTTACGGGAGACGACATTGAATTAATGTTTTCGCATGCCCTGACACCACTTGATAGTGGGAGCTTCAGCGTAGATTTTCTGCCCACAGTTATGTATCCCAGCGGGGGAAAGCTCAAGCTCTATCTACGAGAAGATGAGAACAACTACTATATATTGAGGAACACCGACGGATATGGGCCCGGCTACTTTAAGAAGTACGTGAATGGAGTAGAGGTAGAGAGAGTAGATTTCTCAAATGAGTATGCACAGAATAGCAATTATAGCATAACGATCAGTTTCAGTCCAGTGCAGACGACGGTGAACGCCTTTGGTGAAGAGCTTACGATATTGATGGACGACACGAGTATTGTGGTAAGCAGTTTTGAGATTGAGGCGGGTCAGCAGGACGCCTATTTTGACAATATTCTGGTTGAATAGAAGAAGAAACCTCTGCAAGGTTTTTGTATTAAATTTTGAAACTTATTCATTCTGCTAATAACCGTACACTAATTATCTATACTTACAAAACTTCATATTGTTGTATTGTGGTTTGAACTGAGGCTGTCAGCTTAAGCTGGTCAAACCACACACTTGACCCTATCAATTCCCAGCTTGTGTGTTCAGAAAAGTCTCTATCACATCTATTAACTTACTGGGTGCAATATATGGTATAATTAAACACAATACCACATTTTTCTCTTTTAAAAAGCAAAAACAGAAGCCACTGCAATGTCTGCTGGTATGTAATCGATTAGGTTGCCCACTGCTTCTGACAACAAGAAAAGTGTATGGAGAGTTTAGTAACTTGTAGCATGCCAGAGAATCTATACCCATCACGAATTGGTTTTCGGTTTTCAGAACCCGGTTTCACCAGAACTTTAGATCTTTTTCCATACACAAAACACAATGAAACGAATTACAGTGAACATAATTTCCACACCTCAATAAAATATCCGAGTGACCAATATTTTCTAATTACTTAGACTTGTTAAACAGCGTTTGTGGAAAATGAGTAACGAGAAATACCAAGCCATTTGTTATAGATCTATAACAAAATCTATTATAGATCCATAACAAACGATAATTAAGAAAATGGTGAGACTCTCTATCTTACGTGAAAATCAATACTTAAAGATGCTTAGTTATTTAATATGCGATGGTATTGAGTTTGCTATAACAATTGTTGTGTTTTTCTGAAAAATACCTTGAATAATATAACAGGAAGAAGTAAATAACATAATACAAGCTATAATAAATTATTTGCACTTTTACAAGTTCGATGTTTTGGAGAAAGAAGAGAAGTATTGCTACAAATTTTATGAGAGAGGGGAGAAAAATGGTTACAGCAAAGTGGAATTGGATTGGAAATCTTTCGGCTACGGGTGCGACGGTAGCCATCAAAACAGATGGGGCTAGCAGTGATGTGAGAGTTCGTTATAGCCTCAGTCCTGATCTATCCAATAGTATTCTTACCGAACCTGGATCGGTGAGTGAATCAACTGGACTTGTTTGTAAAGTTGACCTCATAGGGCTTCAACAGGATACTCAATATTTTTATAACTGTCAGGTTGATGGGAATCTTTTTGAAGTGGATGGGGAGAGTATTGGATCATTTAGGACCATAAAAGTCAATGAGCCGTACAACTTCGCCGTTGCCTTTGGTTCATGTGTAGATTCATTTAAGCATTCGACTGATGGGAGTAACAATCCGGTTTTTGAAACGATAAGGAACCAAGAAAATCCAGCACCGGTACTTTTTATTCATATGGGAGACCTGCACTACGAGGATCCCTTACTTAATGAAGATGATCCGATACTTGATGATGATGGTCCATTTCGTGATGCCTATGACAAGCAGTTGCTACAACCGAAACAAATGAACCTATTTCGCAACATGCCAATTGCCTACATCTGGGATGACCATGATTACGGGCAAAATGATGGTGATGCGTCGTATATAGGACGCCCTAATGCGTGTCGTGTCTATAGGGAGCAGGTACCCCATTATCCTCTTGTGAAGAGTGACATTACGGGTCCGATTTATCACTCCTTTGTGGTAGGGAGAGTCCGCTTCATCATGACAGATGTGCGGTCTGAAAGGGTTCCCAAAAATGCCCCGGATAACCCTAGTAAAACTATTTTTAGCACTGAACAGGATAGCTGGTTCAAAAACGAATTAATCACGGGGCGTGATAATCAAGAGCTTATTGTATGGGTTAACGCTTATCCTTGGATCGGCGGGGCAAATAGTAAGGGAGCACCGGATCACTGGGGAGGATATACTAATGCACGGCAAGAAATTGCAAACTTTCTGAAGGACAATAACATCTCTGCCCGTCTGATCATGATTTCTGGGGATATGCACGCCCTTGCTATGGATGATGGGACTAATAGCGACTATGCAGTTGGAGGAGGTGCCGGTTTTCCTGTAATACATGCGGCCAGTATTGCTGATAGGGGGGGAACAACTAAGGGAGGGCCCTACAGCTTTGGAGCCCCATTAGAGGGAGACCAACAGTTTGGAGTTCTTGAGTTTGTTGACGATGGAGATTCGGTACAGGTGAATGTTACTCTCAAGAAAAACAATACTCCCAGGCTAAGTGCCACTTTTTTCCCTTTATCTTCTCCCGAAGACCCAGTTCCTGGGTTTGGGGCAGTCAACAATTACCTCAGTTCAGGAAGCGAAGGAACTGGGGTAACCAGTCATCCTTATGTGCTTGGTAATGGAATATTTAGCTTACTTAAAGATAGAGTCACAAATACTTCGATTAATGTTGAAACACGAGCGACAACCAATTCTCCCACCACGACAACAAATAATGGTTCCTACAATGCAGGAACCGAAGCCTACGATCTATTTAATGGTGTTACAACCATGACCGGTGGGTTAGAACTGAGTAACGTAGACGCATTTGCAGATATTGAGTTGCAAGGTCTCAAACCTGATGGTACCTATACGATAAGCTTATCGGCCAATCGAAATGAACCCAATTATGATGGACAACGATTCACAAAGGTGAGGCTTGTTGGTGCGAGTGGTCACTCAAATATCAGTACGAACGGTGTAAACGAAATTAGTAGTAACGAAGTCTCTTTCTGTACCGGGTACAATACCGAAAGAGGTTATGTAGCCAGGTGGCAGTTTACACCAAGCACGAGCGGTACGGTAAAAATAGAGAGTCGGTACGATGATGACCAACCGGGTGCGAAGTCGTATGCCATGAACCATATGAGTTTGAAGGAGGAGGAGACACCAACTCCTCCAATTGTGTTTGAAGCTATTAATACCTATGTCAGTGTTGGAGGTGAAGGGATTGGTGTGACGAACCACCCTTATGTTCTTGGTTCAGGGATACTCAGACCCCTGAAAGACAGACCGAGCAATGTCACTATTCCAATATCAACATTGGCAACCACAAACTCTGTTACCAATACGACCAATGGAGGACCCTATAACGTTGGAACCGAAGCGTTTGGGGAGTTTGACGGATTTGTGAGCTTTATGGGTGGTCTTGAGTTACGGACAGTTGAGTCATTCGCGGACATTGAACTTCATGGACTCGATCCAAGTGCTACTTATATTATTGTTGTATCCGCAAACCGAAATAATCCTAGCTATGATGGTGAGCGGTTTACGAGAGTTAAGTTGGTTGGAACAGCCAGTAATACTAATCTGAGTACTCAAGGGGTTATTCAGATTAGTAATAATGAAGTCTCATATTGTACGGGTTACAATGGGACGAGAGGGTATGTTGCGAAATGGAGGTTTTCTCCACCTGCAGATGGGAAAGTAAAGATAGAAAGCCGCTGGGATCATACTCGACCAGGAGCCAAAGGGTATGCAATGACCCATTTAAAATTGAGGAAGGTGGTAACATAGCAACTACCCGTAATATTTGTTCAAGTCAAATTAAATTGCATTATTCTCAATAAAAGTAAAAAAAAGGTTGGTATCATGTTTGTATATCAAGCTCATTAGCTTAAGGTAAATTCTGATTTAAACTGTAAGTTGCATAAGAAATCAATGTGATCTAAAATTGACTGTGGGTAAAACCCGCCCAAAAATCTTGAAATGTTAAAAGTGCCTAAAGTTTAGAGTGAGCTAAAGTTGCGGAACATTTTTGAACTTTAGGCACTTTAGCTCACGATATCCGATACGCTTGTCCTCGTGAAAACGGGGAAGCGGTTTGGTACACCTAAAGATACCCACGTTAAAACCTCACCGAACCCTAATGAATCTTTGTGTGATATCTTACTCAATTCACGCACGAATGGAGGAAATACTCTCTTTAGCCAATGCATACCATTAAGCATACAAGCTGTGTTTCACAAAAGAGGCTTTCACCAGGCCAAAAGGTAAAATACATAATCAAGAAATAGCGATTACATTATAGGTTTAGGAGGGAAATGATGTATGGTTCTATCATGCTCTCATCTGCTACTATGCTTATTATTCTGAAAGTTTCTGGTTTGCAAGACGGAGCATTAAGTTTCAAGTTTGTCATGCTTTGTCATATTGACACTCTTGATATTATAATCATTATCTTGTTGCTGCTATTTTCTCACTGATATGTTAAAATGGTCTGATTTTACCCAATCCGTATTTTAATTTTTTATTACTCTACAGGATGAATAATTATGGAGAAGAATAAAACAGAAGGAAGAATAAGAAATCAGATAAAGAACACCCTCTTTTTCTCATTTTTAGTTGTGGTATTGATTCATGGAGTATTTATGCATACCCTATTGGCAGAATTAGTAGTTGATGTAAAAGATGGTGATGAATGGTCCTACATGAAGGGGGATACAATTTTATCGGGAAATTGGACTCATGCAGACTATAACGATTCACAATGGCTGATTGGTAAAAGTAGTTTTGGATATGGGATTGAAGGGTGTAATACGGTGTTGAATGATATGAAAGGGAACTATGCAACAATTTATATTCGCCATACCTTTACTCTTTTGAGTCACCCGAATGAGTTAACAAAAATGATCGTATCCGTAGATTGTGCTGGTCCCTTTCATGTTTATATGAACGGGATTGAGGTAATTCGATCTCCAAATCGGATGACTGAAGATTTAGACATAAGTGGTTTTTCTCACGAACTTATTCTTGGGACAAATGTCCTGGCAATTCAGTGTTTCAATGAGGTAGTTGATAGAGAGAGTTTTGTTCTTCGACCAACTTTTCAGATATTTCAAGAAGAGAGTATAATTGAATAATTTTATAGTGAATCGTTATTATATTTATAGGGTGTTAAATCATGATCATGAATCAACCGATCTACAAGAATAGGAGAGTTAAACGATGGATTCTGCTTTTGCCAACATCTCTCTTCTCTCTTTCTCTTGTGTTTCTGTCTCTACAATGTTTCAATGTCTCTTATGGACAGTGTACCTCAAAGGCAAAATATATCATTGTGATGATTGCGGATGGTTGGGGAGAAAAGCAGATTGAGGCTACCAGCTTGTACAGAGAGGCGCAACCAATATATCAGACTGATACGAACTGGGTTGAATACTACATGTCAACTTTTCCTGAGGGGGGTGGTTATGATGCAATGATGACGTGGCAAGTTTTTAAACATGCTTTGCAGTTACCCATCACAGACAGTGCCGCGTCAGCAACAGCAATCTTTTCTGGTCACAAGACGAAGAATAGGAGAATTAGTGTCTCTTCTGATGGTCTTCAACGTCTGCTGACTATTGGAGAGATTGCAAAGAGCTTAGGACTTTCAGTTGGTGTGATTAGTAGCGTTCAAGTTTCACATGCTACTTCGGGAGCCTGGATTGCACACAATGATGACCGTGGAAATGGCTATGCAATTGCTAATGAGGGTTTTTTTGAAGATCCAAACACAACCGGTTTTTCTTCAGAACCCTTATATGGTGGAGGCCATGGCCCCACCTCACCATCTGCTCATGTAATTATTGGGAGTAGAGGAGTTGGGTACATTGATTCAGCTATTCTCAAAAAGCTGCAGAATGAGAACGGACAACTTGGAGGCTACCATCTTGTAGAGCGGACATCTGGTCTCGACGGCGGTGTTGAGTTAATGAAGGTAGCTAGTAACCCAACTGTTTTAAAACTGGCCGGATTGTTTGATCACGTATATCATAGAGCAGACGGCTCAGGTGGTGACCCTGAAAACCCTTCGCTTCCGGAAAGTACTCATGCTGCCTTAAAGGTGTTAGATCGTAATCAAGACGGGTTTGTACTGTTAATTGAGGGAGGTGCTGTTGATTGGGCCTGTCATTCGAATGATATGGACAAGTTGATTGGTGAAATGATCGATTTTGACAATGCGGTACAAACGGTTATTAATTGGGTGCAAGACTCATCAAACAGCAGTGATTGGGGAAACACCCTTTTGATTGTTACGGGTGATCATGAAACGGGTTATCTCACCGCTGGTCCTGGTCTATTTCCTGATGTGCCGCTTGGAGATGTCACTGCTGCTACACTTTTCCAAGAGAAGATATATTCCGGGAGTGGTGGACGTCGTGCAAGCTGGAATGATAAAGATGGTGACAACGTTATTGATCCAGATGAAGAGGTAAATTGGGCATGGGGTACGGGAGGTCATTCAAACAGTCTTATTCCTCTCTATGCACGGGGAGTAGGCTCGGAACTATTTGCTAATTATGCTATCTTACAAGATGAGAAACGGGGGCGCTATCTTGACAATACCGATGTTTTTAAGGTCATGAGTGAGGTAATTGAGGAATCTACAACAACCTATTATGAGGATTTGGATCTTGATGGATTCGGTAATCCATCAATGAGTACTGATGCGTGCACACAACCTGTTGGCTTTATAAAGGACAATACAGATTGTAATGATAATGTTGCCTCAATCAACTCAGAAGCATTTGAGGTATTTGATGGAGTAGATAATAATTGTGACGGTATGGTAGATGAGGGCTTTACTGATGCCGATAGAGACGGATATGCAGCCGAGCTTGATGACTGCAACGATACTCAAGGCTCAATCAATCCGGGAGTAAGAGAGGCATTCGATGGAGTGGATAATAATTGTGACGGTGTAGTAGATGAAGACTTTACCGATGCTGATGGTGATAGATATGCAGCCGAACTTGATGACTGTGACGACACGAACCCTAATATATATCCCGGTGCTACCGAGATACCTGACAATGGTATTGACGAAGATTGTAACGGAACGGACGTCAAATCGGTTATTGAAACGGTTACAAAGATTCAGACAATTACAGAAAAGTTGAACTTGTTAGAGAGGGAAGTGTCTAGCAAGAAGAAAGAGAGAGGGAAGCTAGCTAAACAGCTTAAAAGCTGGAGGAAGAAGAGTCATAAACAGAAAAACCTGAAAGTGGCGAAGAGACAGGTGAAGAAATTATATGATAGGATCGGTTCCTTTGACAGGAAAATTACTTCTCTGCAGAAAGAGCAAAAGAGACTCACCAGGAGTTTAGAGAGTAAAATTAAAAAGATTAGAAAGACCAAAAATAAGAAAGAGAAGAGTTTTTATTATCTATCGAAAAAACACCATGAGAAGTTAATTAAGATACTCAACAAGTGGGATAAGGGGGTATCGAAGAGACTGCAAGAGTGGATGAAAGATTATAATAGAAAAGGAAAGAAGAGAGAAAAAGGGAGAGAAAAAGACGATGACGATAAGGATTAATTTATAGGGTATCAATCTTAGGGGAAAGAGGGAGTAGGGTAAAACTCTTTTTGACTTACTAAGTGTACAAATAAACGGGAGGCCTGATTCCAGGCCTCTCTTTTTTTGGGGAGAAATGCGTATGAAAGAGGAAAAGGTTTCTGTCTGGAAAAGAATTAGTAGTTGCATTTGTGACTCTTTTTGTTTTAATGTTTTGTCTCTGTGCAAATAGTATGAAATCTTTAGTATAGCAGTACTCAGGAAGTGAACCTTTACAATTCATGATTGATTTCTCATAAACGGTACCCTCTTTTCGTTCTCTTTTAACTAAATTTGTTCACGTTTTATAGAAGTGGAAAAAAGTTGAGAAATTTTGAACCTCTCCACGTTAAGTTGGTGATCTTTGATTGTGACGGTGTGATGTTTGACACGGAAAAGGCAAACACGGCCTATTATAATCAGATTTTGAGAGATTTTAATAGGCCTGAAATGACACCAGAACAGTTTTCGTTTGTTCAGATGCACACCGCACACGACTCACTCTCCCACCTGTTTGATGAGAAAGCAGAAGATCTTGAGCGGGTTATTGAGCATAGCAGACATTTGAGCTACTTCCCTTTCATTAAATATATGGAGATTGAGCCCTATTTGAAACCACTTCTTAACAAATTGAGGCCGGTTTACAAGACTGCTATTGCAACAAACCGGACAGATACAATGAACTATGTCTTAAAGGAGCATGGCCTTGATTCATGTTTCGACATTGTTGTGAGTGCCTTGGATATTGATCGGCCAAAGCCTTATCCTGATCCTCTATTGAAGGTACTGAACCATTTTACTCTCAATCCACATGAGGCTATCTATGTTGGTGATTCCGAATTAGATGAGCAGGCTGCAGAAAAAGCTGAAATACCTCTGATAGCATACAATAACAATTTACTCTCTTCAGCATTTCATATCAAGAGTTTACAGGAAATTGAAGAAATTCTTAACATTTGATCAGTTTCCCTTATGTTTTTGGTTAAGTTAAATCAGGGAGATTGGTTTATTTTCTGTTTTTCCATCATTGTGTTGAATCACTGACTTTTTCACACTCCATTTCCGTTTCTTGTTATAGGATTGAGGTTTTGATAAAAAAGATTATTTTGACTTTGTCAGGTTACAGGAAATACGTTAATATAAGCATGTTTTTTAATAGTTATATTCGTAAAAATAGGAGGATTTGATAACACTATGAAAAGATCCATAACTGCTCAATCTGCAATAATAATATTTTTGTGTAACGCTTTCTTGGTTGCGTTGTATTTTTTCTTATTGAAATACATCTTTAAGGGAATCAGCGAATGGGCGGATCCCTATCCAACCGTTCAACGGTTGACGTATATTATGCGCAATCCTGAAAGTACCTCTACTATAGTTTTGTTCAGTGCTGGAGCAGGTTTGACGATTATTTCATGGGTTTTGGTCTGGCTATTTGGGAATCGCGTGATAAGGAGGTACATAAGTCAGGGTGGGCAGCCTATCGCTAAAGTTGTTAAAACTCAGAAAAAGGAGAGAAAGGTTTTGGCATCAGATAGCAGTTTTTCTCCATCCCCACAGAGGGCAAGCTTGCAGATGCTGATCATTTTGCAACGGAAAGGGAGACTTCTCGACTTTCTTCAGGAAGACCTGAGTCAATATGATGATGCTCAGATTGGTGCGGCGGTTCGAAACATTCATTCCGGTTGCAAAGAGTCCTTGTCGGAATATGTCGATCTTCAACCAATATTTAAGGAGGAAGAGGGGAAGGAGGTCTCCATCCCCAAGGGGTTTGATACCAAAGCTATTCAGCTTACGGGTAATGTGAAGGGAGAACCCCCTTTTCGAGGTATCCTTCGACACCGCGGGTGGAGGGCGTCACGGGTAAAACTTCCCCAACTTACAGTGAAGGAGGATAAAGACAACATTCTTGCTCCAGCGGAAATCGAGATAGCATAATAAAGACACATAGTGTGGGTCTTAGAATATGGGTAGTTTCGGTTCATAATGTGAAGAAATCAATGTATTACAATATTTTTGTATGTTAGCACTAACTTGATTGTTTAACGTAAACCCTCAAGTTGAACTAAAACCGCCCAGATACAAGGCGCGGAATCAATTCGGAACCGGAACATACTTGAGTACGTGAGGATTACGAAATGATTGCAGCAACGCCAGAGATGGGTGGTTTTAGTTTAACTTGAATGAAGGAGTCTGTTTTGAATGAGGTAAAATATATTGTAGGAATAGATCTGGGTACAACCCACTGCGTTATGTCTTACACAGAAGCAGTGATAGAGGAAGATGGAGAGTCAAATATTCTCATATTCCAGATTCCACAAATTGTGGAACCTGGAGAGATAAAGAGCCAGCCGCTACTACCATCTTTTCTCTTTCTGCCGGGAGAGCATGATGTTCCGGAGGGTGGTCTTGCACTTCCATGGAATGAAAAACTGGATATAGCAGTTGGTGAATTTGCTAGGCAACGTGGAGCGGAGATACCGAATCGGCTTGTCTCTTCAAGTAAATCGTGGCTATGTAATGGTGGTGTTGATCGAACCAAGCCCGTTCTTCCTTGGGAGAGTCCTCCCGATTCTCGACGGGTCTCTCCAGTAGAGGCATCCTCTTACCTTCTACATCACATACGAGATGCCTGGAACCATGAGATGGCGGAAGATGATCCAAGGTTTCTTCTAGAAAATCAGGAAATTTATCTGACGGTACCTGCATCCTTTGATGCTGTAGCACGGGAATTAACGGTGAAAGCGGCAGAATCTGCGGGTCTGAAAAATTTGACACTCTTAGAGGAACCTCAGGCAGCCTTCTACTCCTGGATTGAGACACAAAAGAGCTGGAGAAAGGTCGTTAAGAGGGGTGAGTCTATCCTGGTTTTGTGATATTGGTGGGGGGTACAACTGACTTTAGCCTGATCCAGGTCGATGAGGAAGATGGTAGTCTTGCCCTCAAGCGGGTGGCGGTGGGGAACCATATTTTGCTGGGTGGTGATAATATGGATTTGACCTTGGCGTACGCAATTCGGGGCAAATTGGAAAAAAAAGGTACAAAGCTAGATGCATGGCAGTTTCGCGGACTTGTGCATAGCTGTCGAGTCGCGAAAGAGAAATTATTAGAAGACCCAAATATCGATAACGCACCTGTCTCAATTTTGGGTCGAGGCTCATCGTTGATTAAGGGTACCATTCGAACAGAAATTACACGGCAAGAAGTCTCCTCAGTCCTTTTGGAGGGATTTTTACCCCAATGCAATA
>CBDCUS010000012.1:0-12568 GCA_965222815.1 Candidatus Scalinduaceae bacterium | reverse complement strand
TCACTCTCTCTCTTTTCTCTCTCTCTCTTCTCTCTTTCATCTCACTCTTCTCTATGTTTTCTTTCTCTTTTTTCTCTCTCTATCGCTCACTTATCTCTCTCACATTTCACTTTCTCTCAGTGTCTCTCAGTCTCTCTCTCTCAGTCTCTCTCTCTCTCTCTCTTTCTCTCTCTCTCTCTCTCTCTCTCTCTCTCTCTCTCTCAAATCTCCCTTCTCTCTCATCTCTTCTCTCTCTCTCTCTCTCTCTCTCTCTCTCTCGCACTCTCTCTCTCTCTCTCTCTTTCTCTCTCTCTTCCTCTCTCTCTCTCTCTCTCTCTCTCTCTCTCTCTCTCTCTCTCTCTCTCTCTCTCTCTCTCTCTCTATCTCCCTCTTCTCTCTTTCTCTCTTTCCCTCTACTTCTTCTCTCTCTCTCTCCCTCTCTATCTTCCTCTGTCTCTCTCTTTTCTCTCTCTTCTCTCTTTTCTCTGTAATATCTCTCTTCTTTTTTTTTCCTATCTCTGCTCTCTCTTTTTTCGTCTCATTTTTTTCTCTCTCTTCTGTCTTTTCTCTATCTTATTTCTATCTTACTCTTTCACCCTCGCTCTCTTTCTCTCTCTTTCTCTCTCTTCTCTCTCTCTCTCTCTTTTCTCTCTCTTTTCTCTTTTTTCTCTTAATTCTCTCTGCTCTCCCTTTTTTCTGCTCTACTCATTTTTCTCTCTTCTCTCTATTTTCTCTTCTCTATCTCATTTCTCTCCCTCTTTTACTGTCTCTTTCTTTTTCTTTCTCTTTCTCTCCTTTTTTTCTCTCTCCCCTCTCTCTTTTCTCACTCTTATTTATCTCTCTCATTTCTCTCTTTTTTCTCTCTCCCTTTTCTCTGTTTTTTCTATCTCATTTCTCTCTCTGTCTTTCACTTACAATGTCTTTCACTCTCTCTCTCTCCATCTCTCTCTCTCCCCTCTCTCTCAATCTCTCTCTCTTTTCTCTGTTTTCTCTCTCCTCTCTCTCTTCTCTCTTCTCTCACTCTTCTGTCTCTCATTTCTCTCTCAAATCTCCCTTCTCTCTCATTTCTCTTCCTTCTCTCTCTCTTCTCTCTCTCTTCTCTCTCTCGCTCCCTCTCTCTCTTTTCTCTCTTCTCTCTCTCTCTTCTCTCTCTCTCTTTCTCTCTTTCTCTCTCTTCTCTCTCTTTTCTGTCTCTCTCATTTCTCTCTCAAATCTCCCTTCTCTCTCATTTCTCTTCTCTCTCTCTCTCTCTCTCTCTCTCTCTCTCTCTCTCTCTCTCTCTCTCTATCTCTCTATCTCTCTTCTCTTTCTCTCTCTCTCTCTCTCTCTCTCTCTCTCTCTCTCTCTCTCTCTCTCTGCAGAATAAATAATCTAAAATTGAGGTTGTGAGAGGAATCGTTTTTTTTACAGGTCATAACCCAAAACTTCAAAAAATGGCTCTTTTTGTTATTCCTCGTGACAATGGCTATATCTCAACGAATAGTGGTCAGAGTGTCCTCAAATTTTCCGGAGCTGTCGACAATATTGTTGAACATGGCATTCTAAAATTTCAGAATAATAAGTTTAACAGTGTTGAAGTCTTGCAGGTTTTAGCAATGTTGGGAATAGCATTTTCTGACTAAGTGCCTGTATAATGGTCATATCTCATGTCTTGCTGGACCTATTGTTTCCAAAATAAGTGAAAATAAGCCCTGAAGTCTTGGCAACAAGATATTAGAATTGCAGAATAAATAATTCAAAATTGAGGTTGTGAGAGGGATCGTTTTCTTTACAGTTCATAACCCAAAATATTTGATTAGTTTGCCCTAAATGAGTGAAACCACATGGGCAACATCCGACTTTCATATTGCATAAATTTAAAGACAGTGTTAAATCTCTATTTATTATAAATGAGCTTGCAACAGTCAGTTCTGCAACTATGTGTCATTTTGTCAACAATGTATTGATTTAAATTATGAAATTTCAGATTAAAAAAGTTAAATATTGCCATTGCTTCTTCAGCTAGCAGCGAAAGGGTTTAAGGTCACAGTCAACATCCTAAATAGAGAGGTACAAGATCTATTTTAATTTATTTTAAATACATCTTATAACTTTTTGTACTCTCTAATTCAATCAAATTATCCCAAGTCCAAAAACTCATTCCCGACATTACTAAAACGTGCATAACCTCTACACCCTTTACCTTATCACTCTGAAATTGTAGTATGTCTTGCACAACAATATTGCCGACAGCTCCTGAAAATTTAAGGGCATTTTGACCACTATTCGTTAAGATATAGTCATTGACCGGCGGAATAACAAAAAGCCATTTTGGGAAAATTTGGATTATGACCTTTAAAGAAAACGATCCCTCTCACAAGCTCAATTTTAGATTATTTATTCTGCAATTTTAATATCTTGTTGCCAAGACTTCAGGGCTTATTTCCACTTAATTTTGGAAACAATAGGTGCAGCAAGACATGAAATATGACAATTATACAGGCACTTAGTCAGATAATGCCATTCCTGACATTGCTAAAACCTGCATAACTTCAACACCGTTAAACTTATCAGTTGGGTAATGACCTGTACAGAAAACGATCCCTCTCACAACCTCAATTTTTGATAATTTATCCTGCAATTTTAATATCTTGTTGCAAAGACTTCAGGGCTTATTTTCACTTATTTTGGAAACAATAGGTCCAGCAAGACATAAGATATGACCATTATACAGGCACTCAGTCAGAAAATGCCATTCCCAACATTGTTAAAATGTGTATAACTTCAACATCGTTAAACTTATTATTCTGAAATTTTAGAATGCCATGTGCAACAATATTGTCGACAGCTAATGAAATTTTGAGGGCATTTTGTCCACTATCCGTTGAGATATAGCCATTGTCACGAGGAATAACAAAAAAAGCTATTTTTTGAAGTTTTGGGTTATGACCTGTAAAGAAAACGATCCCTCTCACAAGCTCAATTTTAGATTATTTATTCTGCAATTTTAATATCTTGTTGTCAGGACATCAGGGCTTATTTCCACTTAATTTTGGAAACAATACATCCAGCAAGACATGAGATATGACAATTATACAGGCACTTAGTCAGAAAATGCCATTCCTGACATTGCTAAAACCTGCATAACTTCAACACCGTTAAACTTATCAGTTGGGTAATGACCTGTACAGAAAACGATCCCTCTCACAACCTCAATTTTTGATAATTTATCCTGCAATTTTAATATCTTGTTGCAAAGACTTAAGGGCTTATTATCAGGTAATTTTGGAAACAGTAGATCCAGCAAGACGTAAGAGATGACTGTAATGCCTACACTTGGTAGTCAGAAAATGTCGAGAGCTCAGCAAAATTTGGGGTTACTCTTACCACTACTTGTTGAGATAGTGACATTTTACTGTGAAACAACAAAAAGAGCCATTGTTATTAAGTATTGGATTATGACCTTCATCTTCCATCTATGAACCACATATTATTCCAGTATCGTTATGCTTGAGTGATTCTGTGCAATATAGGAGAGGTTTTCATTTTTGAGCATGGGTTCTATATCTCAGCTCGAGAACATGTTAGGATGTTATTATGAAGCAATTATGTTCTTCTAGCATCCATTCAAAGCTGAGATATGGGCCCCTCACTCTGAATATTAAAACGCACACTACAAGTCATAAAATCATTCAACCGTGACAATATTAATAATTTTAGTTCATGCATTTAGAAGGAACAAAAGTGCCAAGTATACCTTCCTAGCAAGTTTCAAACCTCAGATATAGAGCTGCTGAGCCCCAAAATTGAAACTTAATATACATCTCACTAAATCACCCAAGCGTGACCATATTTATAAATTGTGATTTTACTCTCTAGAAGAACATAAATGCTTAATATTAACATCCTAATGTGTGCCAAAGCTGAAATATAGCACCCATGCTCGAAAATTATAACCTTTCCTACACTTTACAGAATCACTCAAGCGTTATGATATTAAAACATTTTGTTTATAGATGGCAGATGAACATAACTGCTCAATTTTAACTTCCTAGCCTGATCCAAAGCGGAGATACAGAGCATCATAATATCAACATTGAAACATCTCTAGCAGTTCATAACACCATTCAAGCCTGACGATATTAATAAATCTTGTATATTATTATCTGGTTAACTTCCTAACTTGTGTTAAAGCTGATATAAAGTCACACCATGACCTTGACCTTGATCAGACAATGCCCAATGTCGAACTCTTCCGAGCTATTTTCATGTACTACCATTTGTTCAAGTTTCAAGTAGATTGAACCATTATTCTTAGAGTTATCGTGTATATACACACACACAGACACACATTGAACCATAATTTTTTGAGTTACCGTGTATTTGAGTTACCGTGTACACACACACACACACACACACACACACACACACACACACACACACACACACACACACACACACATACACACACACACACATAGACGGACATGAGTACTCTATAGTTGCAGTTAAGAAAACAACCTGCAGGCTGTTATATTGAGAAAACAAAGTTGTTATAACGACCTGCAGGTTGATATAACGAGAAAACAAAATGGCCCCTATGGGCTTCCGTAGTTATAACAATTTGTAAACTCGTTATAACGAATTTTGAAAGTCGTTATAACGAGTTTAAAAAGTCGTTATAACGAGTTTAAAAGTCGTTATAACGAGTTTGAAAATCGTAATAACGATTTTTAAAGTCGTTATAACGAGTTTAAAAGTCATTATAACGAGTTCAAAAGTCGTTATAACGAGTTTGAAAGTCGTTATAACGAATTCAAAAGTCGTTATAACGAGTTTAAAAGTCGTTATAACGAGTTTAAAAGTCGTTATAACGAGTTTAAAAGTCGTTATAACGAGTTTGAAAGTCGTTATAACGAGTTTGAAAGTCGTTATAACGAGTTTAAAAGTCGTTATAACGAGTTTGAAAGTCGTTATAACGAGTTCAAAAGTCGTTATAACGAGTTTGAAAGTCGTTATAACGAATTCAAAAGTCGTTATAACGAGTTCAAAAGTCGTTATAACGAGTTTAAAAGTCGTTATAACGAGTTCAAAAGTCGTTATAACGAGTTTAAAAGTCGTTATAACGAGTTTAAAAGTCGTTATAACGAATTCAAAAGTCGTTATAACGATTTTGTTATTAAAAATTTTTTTTTTACTCATGGCCCCAATAGAGCTTCGTATGATATAGTCCAATCTCCTCTTAGTAGATCAATTTTAGTTGACTATAATGTGTAAATACAAGTTGATTGTTTTCCAACCTATGAGTACCATAAATACCAGTCTTATGTCAGAAAAGAAGTTTTCTCATGCACGGTATGCAACAAAGGCAGCTGTGAAAAGTAATTTATAGTCTCAATTATGTCTACTTACCTTCACATAAGTTTCTGAAGAATACGGAAATTACATAAAGATCTAAGAGCACTGATCCGGAACAAAGGAAATAATTCTCTCAAGGCGAATAAATAGTATTAAGCAAATAGAATACATACCTCATAACGGTTCACATATTGGACGAAAACAACAGTTAGGTCAATGGTTTAATCCATGAAGGCAGTAAATATTATAATTATGTTCTATACTATTTAACATACCAGTCTATATAACAAACGAATGGTCTATATTAAAATGCACTTTGAAACATTAAAATAAAGCCTGCATGTAACACATTTAGCTTTCAGTCTGAGTTAGTTATTATGAGGGTATTTACTTGTATGACCTAGAACATGCGATGTGAATATTGATTTATGAAGCCAAGAATATTGATCCAATTGAAACATTTTATAATAGTTTAGTAATGTTCTCTAAAATAATCTGGGTGTAGAGCATTGGTTAACAACACAGGGCCATACTTATTCCAACACAAATTCTCGCAACAATAATAACAGTCAAAAATAATTAAATGTAAAACGGTTAATATAAATTATCACACAGGAAACTAGAAGGGATTTAAGACAAAGTCAGCAGCTGTCTCTGAATCCAAGTAATCGCCTACAGAGTATTCCATTTACAGAGACAGGGCCATATATTCAGAATAAGGTCAAACTCATTGCAGCCAATGATCAAGACTTAACCCTTTAAAGGGACCCATACCGTCTCTAAAATTGAGATAAGACCAGGAACCAAAGAGTGATAACCCTTAGAATTAATTCTGCTTGTGAAACCATGGAATTCTATAGGTAACCATACTGTACGGGACTCTGAATTTGTCAGGTGGAGCTCCGCATTTCATCATGTGTTTGTGTTTACAGTCAAGAAAAGATGTGTCCTGTTCATTGATATTGTTGAGTATACTTTGTAGATAAAAACTTTCTTGTGCAACAATATATTTTCTCATGCCTGCCAGGAACAATAAGGCACAGTCTGATCTTGCAATCAAAATAGAAATTTATATTGAATGATGGCGCCATCTGGCCAGTGAACGCGAAACCACAAAATAAGCAAATGCATTGCCAAATTTCACCCAGAAGAGCGTGCAACCCATGTGGTTATACAATGAAAATCAGTTCTATGTATCATAGGCTTTTGATTTATGATGTAACATGAACTACTAAAATAGATGGTATGGGTCCCTTTAAAAAATTGAGATAAGACCAGGAACCAAAGAGTAATTACCCTTAGAATTAATTATGCTTTTGAAACCATGGAAATCTATAGGTAACCATACGGTACAGAACTGCGAATTTGTCAGGTGGAGCTCCGCTTTTCATCATGTGTTTGTGTTTACAGTCAAGAAAAGATGTGTCCTGTTCATTTGTATCATTGAGTATACCTTGTAGATAGAAACTTTTTTGTGCAAAAATATATTTTCTCTTGCCTGCCAGGAACTATAAGGCACAGTCTGGCCTTGCAATCAAAATAGTAATTTATATTGGATAATAGCGCCATCTGGCTAGTAAACCGAAACCACAAAATAAGCAAATGCATGGCCGAATTTCACCCAGAAGAGTGTGCAACCCATGTGGTTATACAATGAAAATGAGTTCTAGGTACCGGGTACCATAGGCTTTTTGATTTATGATGTAAAGTGAACTACTCAAATTGACGGTATGGGTCCCTTTAACTGTCCTAATTTATAGAATTAAAAACGCTGTTTATGATCACAATTTTGCGAGCAGGGCAGCTAAAGGGTTAAATTTATATTATTGCAAAAGATTTCTAACTATATTTTTATGAATAATGTAATGTTGGCCTACTTGTATTCTTAATATACATCCCCTCCCCGGTAGAGGAACAAGACTGGACGGGCGTCACAATAAACCACATCAAAGGCTTGTCTGTAAATAACCTACACTGTTGTGTTGACGCGAGGATGAATGCAGTAATTCAATCTTATCAGGTATATTTCATGGATGAAGATTAACTCATTTAAAATTAAAATAGTGTTGTCAGTTTAGCGCGTTCGTAATTCAGTCTTAATATGAATCTACCGGACTACTTTCTCAGTCCCAAGATGGTTATGAGACCCAGGATGGCCATTCATGATGTTTCGGCTTTTACCATAGGAAACACACTCACGGATACTTGGAGAGGGGTCCGTGTTATGCGGTCATATAGTTCCATAGATAAACCTGATTTTTTATGTGTTTTGACTATATTCTTCACGCGCCTAAACTAACAACATTTTAGTGTAATTATGGGTTTTTATGATGAGAGATTTTGATTACTTTTGCTAATTGTAAAGCTAATGTAAACAAACGCACGTGTGCGTAGATAAAGTGGTGAAAAGGCCGGAAGACCCCTGTCCACGTCATTCTCCCACGTGCAGAGGTACCACGTGATCTGGATATAGTACCTCTGCCACCAGGTACCTTTTTACATCAAAATCGAGCTTTTTTTTTATTCGGCATTTTTTCAATGTATAAAAAACAAATTTCAATTGCATTTATACCAACGTAGGATGCCAAATGCTTAAAGACAAAGTATCGCCAGTCTGTTGAACGTAAAGTGCAAAATTCATAAATCTATATCTTGCAGACGCTAAAAAGAATGGAGTAAATCAGCACAAACGTCATCAAATACTCACGTGTTGACGATAATACCGGAAAAAGACCTGTGCGCAGGTGCGGTTCTCAAAGCTGTTTCCAGCTCGTTTACCGTGCAATTAGCATCGACAGCCATGAAACTGATATATTTTAATACTTTTGATAAGTCTGAAAGATAATTCGTCTATGTTATATTCCTGCAATGTACCGACTGTGTAAAAAAGACATTGACAGTTTCGTGCACGCTTCTTTGTGAATCTGGCGATAGGGTCATGGTTGATCAGAGTTCGTTTAGTGCAGACCTGCATGCAGTGATGTTACGTCATCACTGCTCGGAGTATGTGTCCACGTATTTGTGACATTCACAATGTTCCAGCTTTAGCCGAGGGCAAAGTCCCTCACAAATATGTAGAAAGGGGTCTTCCGGTCTTTTCACCACTTTACCTATGCACACGTGCGTTTGTTTACATTGGCTTGTAATAAAATTAGCAAAAGTAATCAAAATCTCTGATCGTTATAGACTCAAAATTACACTAAAATGCTGTTAGTTAAGACGCGTGAAGAATGTAGTGAAAAACATATGAAAAATTAGATTTATCTATGGAACTATATAACCGTATAACAGGGACCCCCCTCCAAGTTTCCGTGAGCAGGCCCGTAGCCAGGGGGGGGGTCAGGGGGGTCAGCTGACCCCCCCCTTGAGAACCAAAGGTCCACTTTTTGCGAAACCTCACGCGTGAAATTATTAAGGCCAATAACTATAAATGGTTAACTATTTACTTACATCAACTTTTGTGCACTAAACCACCTACAAAATGGTTGCAAAATCTCCTTAGCAAAGGAGGGTCTGGGGGTGCCAACCTCTGACTACGCCGCGTCGCGGTCACTAGGGTCCCTCACACACCCTCTGCTGACCCCCCCTTAGACTAGGCTGGCT
Organism: Candidatus Scalinduaceae bacterium; assembly: GCA_965222815.1. Lineage (GTDB taxonomy): Bacteria > Planctomycetota > Brocadiia > Brocadiales > Scalinduaceae > SCAELEC01. The sequence goes on along the minus strand of CBDCUS010000012.1, from coordinate 3,649 downwards.
ACGGGCCTGGTGAGCGTGTTAGCTATGGTAAAAGCCAAAACATCGTGAATGGTATTAATGAGGAACTTTGCCCTTGGCTAAAGCCGGAACGTTGTGAATGCCAGGATGGCCTGTAACAGCCACTCCACTCAGCACTGGCATAGAAAATGGTAGACCGCATCATTTGCCATGTAACAGCCACATAAATATCTAGTTCACTAAACAGTTTGCAAGTTTGCAATATTTGTGTCCTGTTACGTAGCTTAGCGTTACTATTATGGTGGTATCATAAAACAAAATAATGATTAATCCCTTTGGTGAGACGGATACTATTTGATTCTTCATAGTTGGTATTTTCTGGGGGTCTGGAAAAATGGTGTGTCACACTCGGCTTCGCCACGGGGGACACACAATTTTTTCCAGACCCGATGAATCCCTTGAATCAATAGGTTTCACCTGTCACTCTCTTGATTAGGACTTTTCATTATTTGTATAATAGACCTATCCTTGCTCAGGGTTGTTTAGTTCCTAACATCATAGCTCCCGTGGATTCTTCTTATGACTCTTTATTCCTAAGTCTTGACCTTAACCAGGCCATTATGGATTTGACTAGGCCATAATGGGCTGTGCTTCCCAAGTCATATAGCATAGGCCTGCATGGCCATAAGGGGAAATAACAAGCACAGCCAATTAATAAAGGCCTATGTGCCCAGTGATTCAATATGTCAGCTAACACTGATTACCGAGGATATCTTATAAAACTAATAAGCCTATTGCAGTGGTTCATATTACACATTGGTCTTATAATTATAGGATGGTTCATATTACACATCACCTTACACATTGGTCCGGTCCACATTACACAAAGTATGTGTAAAATGAACCAGTTTCATTAAATTTTATAAATTTCAATATACCTAATTGTAGGTATAGAGGCATTATATATTTACTGATACTGTATGCAATATATTTGTCATACATGCCATATAGTCTATCAGCCCGAAGGGGTCACCCGTACCAAATTGGGGGGCAAATGCTATCAGTAATTTTTTTAAAGGTATGTATCTGTAGATAACAAAAATGCATGATAGCAAGGTTCGAGTGGTAGCTTTCTATAAAATATCAGCCTGTTTATTGTGCACGTTTTCAGCTTTTAGGAAAACTTGCCGCTTGATGGGATTTTTTACAGTTATTGATATTTTGTGTTACATACATATCAAATGGGATCCAAATATAATCAAGATGATAAATCAAATTATCACCAACAATATTAAGCAAATATTCATGAATATTTACAGAATTTAAGCAAATTATAGCTGTATGGAGTAGCATTATTGTCATCACAAAAGATGCATTTTTTTCACATTTTCAGCATCAACCTCTAAGTGTTGCATTGGAAGTGATAATTTAAAAGGCCCCTTATTTCATAAACAATTATTCGGGAATCATTCAAGAGTTCCTTATAGAGTGAATTATTAATATTAGATGAATCTGACTGCTTTATGTTAACTTCATTCATACCATGGACCAAACCTGATATACTTGTTGTAATCCTGCAAAGCAAAACCATATTTATAATCTCTGTATGTGGATGCATCATGCCAGAAGAATAAATATGTTCAAAATTAACTTCTTAGAACTTTTGGAAGCTGAGATAAAGACCCATTCAAAAAACGAAGTTTTTCTAAGACACTACATTGTCTGTCTTTTTAAATACAAGAGGTCTCAAAATATCACAGATGCTGCTCAAAATTTTATATTTGCAAAAGTCTACACAAATTTAGAATGAAAATCTCCTATTTCTATCCTAGCCGATGGGATTGACACTGAAATCTGTTAAAAGAGCACACAATCAGATAGAAAAAGACACCCAACAGTGATCTTGAACTTGATCACACAATGCCCAATGTCACACAGTGCCCAGTATCGAGCTATTTCCATATTACAACATATTCAAATTTAAAGTTCCCAGAAAAATTGTTTTCAAGCATGCTCACCAGCACACACAGACAGACACACCTGTGAGTACTCTATAACTGTGGTATTTACAGAACACAACTATAAGAATTTACATGTAATTTCAATTAGTTTTTAGAAACAAAATAAATAAAAACTGTAAAATGTAACAATTGTCAAGGAAAATCAGATATAAAATATAAGAATTATAAGAGGGAAATACCAACTGAAAAAACATGACTATGATTGGCCCATGGTGTACAAACCCTGTACACCTCAATGACTAGATAAAGAAATACTGCACAGTTTTTCTGGCTGATAGCTGTCAGTCACTCCATAACTAAAGATGCAGTCATGGAACCTAAAATTTATCGTAGGTTTGTTTAAAGAATAACCTATCATAGTTTTATGATGTTTATCAGTCGAGGACGATAACTACTAACTAGGATTCAAAGACCTTGAAACTATCATCTATTAGGCTGATTGTCCTCTTATTAATGATGGATTTTTCAACCTTCTCAGACCATAAATCTGATTGCCCTCTTATCATTGATGGATTTTTTAACCTTCTCAGACCATAAATTCCTTATATGTAACTAACTCCATCCCTGACTGGATTCTCAAACTCCTGCTACATGTATGTGCTACTGAGTCCTTTAACTTCCCCAGTCCCTGAATGGGTCCTGTACTGGCGCCCTCATTCCTTCATTCCAAACTGCATTACCCAAATTCTAAATCAAAGTTGTACCTGTCGACTCTCTGATTCCCCCAGGCAAGGGGCATTTAGCTTTCTCAAACCCTGCCTGGATCCATAGACTATTTCAGTACTTGCAATTACCTTCTAATTAATTACTCATTACTCAACCTAGCCTTGCCAAGGCGTTATGACATGGTGAAATTATAAATATTTAGGCCTAACTGAATGGTCTTATTTAATGGCATCAAAGAGCAATTTTGCAGCAGTTCTAATACCCTTGCCGTCATAACGCCTTGTACAATACAAAAAGTCGGTATAGCGCCATCACGCACCGACCCTATAAACTAAACTTCAAACAACGTTTCATCAGCATACTGAGTCACTGAATGGAGCCGATATTTTTTATTTATGACTGGTTAATATCACTGATGTTTCTAAACAATGAAATAGGCTATAAAAGCTGATTTTTACCAGGGTTTTCCAGGGAGTGTGACATAAAGATATGCTAATAGCAGGGAATTACCTCTTCATTTTACAGGTCCTTTATGTTTAACTCATTTATCAGTACCTGTAGGATTAGGCCCTATATATAAAATGCAGTTAAATGTACATTAAGTCTTATAACATAAAGGACCTGGCAGGTCTATACTCAACCCTCTAAATCTCTCATTCTCGAACTGAATTTGATTTGATTAGCTCACATCATCCTTTTACATTATTCAAGTACATATTCAATCCTCTACTGACCGCAACTCTGACACTCTTGGCCCTGACTGGTCCTGACTGAACCATCTGCTATCCCCCATTCCTGACTAAACCCTGCAACCCCTATTATCCTGAAAGAAAACACTGCCACACTAATTCTCTGGTTGGACCATTCATACCCAGATGATCCTGAGTGGACCTTATTCTTAAATCCCTCTGTCCTTGACTGGATCTTCTAATAATCTTTTAGAGCCTCAGTGGATCATGTTATCCAAATTATGATCCTGAATTCAATCATTCCCTGAAGGGACC
>CBDCUS010000011.1:0-15180 GCA_965222815.1 Candidatus Scalinduaceae bacterium | reverse complement strand
AACGAACTGGAAAGTCTATAGGAATAAACGAATACCTAATTCTAAAATTCCTAAAATAAAAACTATCCAAAAACAGATCCTATAAAGAAATATTAAAGGGATCTGAATTACAAATGAGTACACGCGTATCAATTATATATTATATTATATATATACGCATTTAACGTCATATATTATATATATATATACGTATTTAGCCTGGGCAACTTAACGGTCTCCCATGCTGTAGCGTGGGAAGAGGTTCAAAACTTATCATCCATTGGGATGTCAAGAATTCTTGCCCTGACTGCGACCAAGTTAAGGACTTAAGCCCACTTGAACACAGGTTTGAGGCTAATACGTATCATGACGTGAAACTAAAGAAGTTAGCACGTCGTATCAAAAACAACCTGGACTACTGTACTACTGTTAAACTGAACTACAGTAGGCCCCTACTACTGCTGTACCACTGCAGAAAAATCTTATCTTGGTATGGCCTAGCAAGATAACCCTGAGAATTATGGGTGTAGTAGCCAGAGTCCCAGAAGGATCCTCCAGACTCCAAGGCTTAGCCAGATGTCGGGGATTCAGAAAATTATTAAGCCTATCCCTGACTATAACATGATTCCTATCTGCTATAGGAAAGGTAGAGCTGTGCCAAGGCAGAGAAATCTCAATGAATTTCTTGGCTGTGGCAAAAAGGACACTGGTAGTCTAATGCCCAAAAACTCTTACTGAACCTCAGGGGCCTGTTGCAGAAAAATTCAGTAACGTTCCCTGAGAATAGCCCCTACCTAAGTTGAGACAAGCTCCTCTCATCATAGAGAGAGTGTAGAAAACGTCATGCCGAACCGGAGTTGGTCGACCTTGACCTTGACCTTGGGGCATCAGGACTGGAAAGCGAGCTTGACTCGCAGGCTAGTCCTGGACTAATTTCCGAGTCTAACCTGACCTCTGATCGGTCTATACCGCTCGAGATCTAGTTGACTGAGCCTGTACTACGACCTGAGTGATTACAGGGCGAGTTTGGCTAGAAATAAAAACGTTGGGGCTTAAGAATGAAAATTCGAACTGCCCTCTAAAACGTGTAGGTACAGTGACTGGAGAGACCTCCCCTTCGGACTGGTCCTCTGGACCCCGTTGGGGGGAATTGTCATTGTCTACATCGTAGGCCACATCTACTGTGGCCTCAGAAAATTTCTCTATAGGGACAGAGTCCTCATTTGAATTATTTCCCTGGCCTCCAGAATTGGTATTAAACTGGGAGGCAAACTTTTGGAAGGAAGTTTGAAGCATGTCTGACAGCATCGAAGTCATGTCAGCCTTAAAAGCTTCAAGGTCCTGAGCAGGAGTAACCGTATGCTCAGCCTTCCTGGGACTGGCCTGAGATGGCCTAGTCACTGTGCAAGTCCCCCTAGGGTAGTCCCTCTTGGGGGAGGGGGATCTACGAGGTGTTGATGTAGACCCTGCACGTTTAGCTTTAGCTTGCTTAGTGACTTGGTCTTGAGGTCTAGCTCTAGCCACGCTGGCTGGCCCCTCAGAAGAATCAACATTAACCTCAATATTCGCTTCAGCCTCAGTTAACACTTGAGGCTGAGACTGAGTCTTAGCTTGGGCTCTACTAGCTCTCCAAGCATCAAATTCCTGCTTCCCTCTCAGGAGCTGCTGTTGGTGTAACAGTTGCTCCTCTGTCAGCATTAAAGGTAACTGCCCGCCCTGGCCAAAGAAACCCATTGGCTCAGCAGGCCTAACTGACATAGCAGGCATATTGTTATTATTATAAGGCACAATCTGCGGTTGGGCGGCCGTGAAATGCGCCTGGGCGGCCGTGAAAAGCGCCTGGGCGGCCGTAAAACACGGCTGAGCGGCAGTACACGGCAAGGTGGCCGTGAAACCGCTGGCCGCGGTGTACTGCTGACTGGAAAAATACGGCCGAGAGACGTATTTTCGTTCCGGTTGAGCACCCTGAATAACATGACCCAGTTGTTGAACAATGGGCTGTTGAATATCAGCAGTACTCGCCGCCGTACTTTGAGCCGTGATGGACGTACCTGCAGTTATAAGGTTACTGCCGGTCGCCATATTGGCCTCATTTTGATTTTGCACTACCAAAACTTGCACTTCAGGCTGTTTTGGCGTGCCTACCAGCGACTCATCGTCAAAATCACCCTCTCCAGCCTGGGAGGAGATTTCTGAAGCTGATGTAGAGGCTGGTTTGGCCAAAATCCATGCTTCCACTTGGGGACAAGCTACAGTCCAATGCTGTCTCCCTCGTTGCTCCGCTCGAGCTCTGGCGTCAATTAAGGCCCGTCTCAGTCTTGCCCACTGCTTCCGAGTCCAGCCTTCACAGGTAGTGCAGGGATTCTTAGGATCCACACTACAATCGCCAGCAGCCACCCGACATTGGGGGCAAGAAGCATGATTATCGTGAGTTGAAGTAGCACGTTTGCAACGCTCACATACATTGGCCATGTTTCCTGAAAAGAAAAAACAACACTAGCAGGAAAACGAGCTCAAATATATATATATAACAATAAATACGAACAAATAACGTAATTCTCAGACAATTACCAACACGTTTTTCCCAATAATCCGTGGAAAAACAACTAAACTCTCTTCAAGGCAAAAAATTAGCATGTGCTAAGATGGCGCCGAGAAAAGTAGAAGAACGCGTGCGCAGTGGTCACGTGACAGGTCAAAGGTCACTTCGCGGAAGGGGTAGCCATGAAGGACTACAGAGGGCGCCGACAAACACAATGCCTTTCTCGGATTATCATTTAGCTAAACTAAATCCCAACTGTCATAAGAATTATTTGGATTATTTGTAACAGAATCTTTTTTTTAAAAAAATGTAACAATTAATTATATCAATCGTGTATTTTTCCAGAGCAGATTGACATTTAAGTCCAAATTATTTACATTTTTTTTTCTTTTCTACATCATAAGACACTTCTTTTTGTGTTGTGACAGGGAACTGGTGAATTTAAATGCTTTCGTACATCCGGGGCACTTGTAAGGCATTTCTCCAGTATGTATACGTCGGTGTCGTACCAAATACTGCGGCCATTTAAACGTCCTCCCACAAAACTCGCAAGTATGCGGCGCCTCATCCTGATGCAGCTTCATATGGCGGTTAAGATAATATTTATCAACAAATGTTTTGTTACAAGTTTCACAAACAAAGTTTCTCTCATTCCTATGGATTGACAAGTGCCGTTTTAAGCCTCCTGAATTACAATACGTCTTCTCGCACAAATGGCAACAATGTTTTTGATATTCTCGACGATGTTTAAAATGCATTCTCATATGTGATTTTAAGGTGTTTTTCACGTGGAACTTTTTAAAGCATATTTCACACTGGTTTTGCGGGTCTCCGTGATAAAGTTTATGCTCTCTTAAGGCATGTGCTAACGTGAAGCTTTTGTCACATAAGTCACACTTATGAGGCTTAACGCCACTATGTAACTTCATGTGGCGGGCTAAATTTGACGAATCGTTAAACTTTCTTTCACAAACTTTACATTGCAAATTCTTAAAACCAGAATGAGTAATGAGATGCCTTTTGAGACTAGCTTGGTCTTTAAACAGTTTTCCACATCCTTTGTAATTACATGGAAGTGTTGGAACTAACTTTTTTGCTCTCTTGTGCGTTTTCAAACCAGACCGCGAGTGATATATTTTCCCACACTCTTCACAAATGAAAGTTTTTTCTTCTTTTTCTAATTCTTCCTTTGTTTTACTGACATTTTCTACATTTCTTTTTCTTTTTCCTCTGGTTTTCTTAGTCGTTTCATCTTCCACGCCATCATCAATTTGTCCATTCAGTTCTTCAAGTATTTCTTCTGTGTCTTTATTTGAGTTTTCAAATTTTTCTTTTGCATTCTCAGTCAAATTTTTTAGCATTTGCTGATCCTTTTTTCTCCTTTTTCTAAAATAACAACACATGAAGAACTTAACTAAAAACCTATTTCCACACAGTTAACAAGATAAATTCTAAGGAACTGTTAGGAACTACTGTTGCTGGAAAATTTCAAAATTGTTAGATCATGCACACCTAGAAACTTAATTTTAACTTCCTACAGAAAATTTTCTTCTCCAATTCTGAAACAGGTCAAGAATGTGTAGGTCAAAATCTGCCACAAAATTAGAAGAACTATGTTTATAGTTAAAGCTAACAAAGCATAGCGGCATCAGGTATGTATCCACCCAATATCTGCTTTGGTGTTGTCTTTCATTTGAGAAAAAAAACCACTACAGTATATTTGCTGGTCTTAGGATAATTTTGCTTATTCTTACGATACCTAAAAAGTGGAATATTTTCATGCATTTCATGAAAAGAAAACGGAACCAAATTCACCCTTAAAAGCTAGAATAATCCAGCAGCATCAGCCCATATATCGCTTTGGACTATTCGCTGTGTGTTTTGCCTTCTAAAGAAAACAATTTTGCAATAAAATTTTAAATTTACCTTCTCCTAGGTTTTTCATTCACATTGGTCTCATTTTCAGCAATCATATTTGTGTTATCTACTTTAGCTTCTGGAGCATATGACATCTAAAATACCAACATTATATCATTAACTTAATAATGGCTGAGTTTTACCTTCAAAGTCCCAAAAATAAAGGTCAACCATTTACAGGCATAATGTCCCAGCTTAAGTTTCACCTTGAACACAGAAGTCAAGGTCAAAAAAAGATGGACAACATTAGCAAACTGGACACAAAATATTTATGAAACTGTCATTATAAGTTCAAGAATTTCTGAGCATGTGCATTTGGCATTTTATCTACTAGAAGGAGCTACTGTATAGGTATCCAAGTGCAATGGTTAGGAAATACCCACTCCAGGGATCCCAGTCAACTTTCATGTTAAAAATGAAGGAAAAATAGAAAGTTAGGGCTAAATAATAGATCTAAGAGATTTATAAGTTTTTAGGTCCTAATTATAGGAGTTTATAGGAATTTAAGACCTTAATCATAAGTGATTTATTGAAAAATAAGCCCAAAACCGGATTTTTCCAGTCAAGCCAGGCCCCAGAAGATTTTAGAATTTAGAACATTATCTTCTGGTTAATACCAAGATTTCAGAAATCCAAAATATTATGTGTAATTAACAACAAAAATTCTATTCTCCATTTGTTTTGTGGAGATCTATAGAATAAAATTTGTTTGATGGGCCAGCCCTAAAAATGCATGATATGAGAGCAAAACTGGATCAAAAACGCTTGTTTCCATACTGAACAATATTTTGTTGCACTCACTTATCTATATTATGTACTAGTATGTAGTAGGGAGTCACATTAGCTCAACTGGTTAAGGCGTCTGTCGGTTAAGCAGCCGTTCAGAGGTTTGAGCCTCGTCTCGGGCATAACTGGTTGAGATTGTGGTGTGTTTCTTGTAAAGTCCAGGCACTATGGGCTCCCTCTGGCACAAACCGGCAATATCTCTTAGCGGGTGGCTCGGTCGCTATACAAACGTGGAGTATTTACAAAGTCTAGACCTGAAGAGACGAGGACAATTACTGTTCCAAGTCTGAGCGGGTTATAACACGACTTTACCTTTATGTACTAGTAGATAAAATGCCAACTCTACATTTCTGAGATCGCATGTATTTAAGTTCACCTGGTCCAGCTGTATCAGTATCACATCTTTGTTATCCACTATAATAGTAGTTGTCCCTTCTATTCTTAATGAGGTCACATTCACAGCTTGTTCCCAACAAACACGACACAAAGCGTCCTCCATTTTGATTTTTACTTGGTTAGATTCTAACTGCCGGCGAGTCCAACCCTTAAGCTTTGTACTCTAAATTAAAAATAAATAACAATATTTTTATTTTATTTCAGATTTAAATTGTTTCAAACTACATTAATTTTACAAAAATATTTTAAATTTACCGTTGGTCCAGCCAATCCTTGTAAACTAAATACAAAGGTTGTGTCGTTGTTAACGGTGACCCCCAGCAGAGCTTCGTAACGGAGGGAGAAAGTAAAAGTCAGAACTTCCTGGAAAACTTCATTTAAGGCTTCTGACAAGACCAATGTCAAATTGTCCAAATCTATCACCCATCTTTGAACAGAAAAAACATAAAATCAGTTTAATATAAATGTTATTCAGTAACACAACACTGAAATTTGGAAAATTTGTTAAAATGAAACATGTTAAAATTCTCAAACATATAAACTAAACATTATAATGACAGCCATTTTGTGTAATGTGTCCATTTAGAAAATTAAGCTCTGATTACCAGAAACCTGTTTTAAAAACAAAAATAATGATGAAAATATGTACCAAATCATCTAAAATTTAACCATCCAATTACAAAAATGTTGGTACCATTGGTAAATAAAATACCCTTCCATATTACACAATATTAAACCATTTTTATTTGCTCTCCTATCTCCTTCATTTGTGAGAATATTCAAAAACAATAGAAATAAAAACTGACCAGAAACAGAGAACCCAGCCACATTTTATGTTAAAAATACATGTAAAGGAAATAGGAAGAAAATAGAAAATAGGAAGTTGGGTCAAATAATAGGAGCTTTATAGGTTTTTAGGTCCTAATTATAGGAGTTTTATATAGGAATTGAGGACACTTAATCACAGGTGATTTATTGAAATATAAGTCAAACGCAGTAATTTATTAATCAAGTCAGGCCCCAGAAAATTTTAGAATTTGTAACATTATCTTCTGTATAATACCAGACTTCAGGGCTAAATCTGTCGTTGATGGAGTGTTCAAACTTAGCGAGAGCTGTGCCAGACTTATTATGTCAAAATACAAGAAATATAGGAGGTTTTGTGTTAAAATATAGGATATAGGAGGTTTTGTGTTAAAATAAAGGAAATATAGGAGGTTTTGTGTTAAAATAAAGGAAATATAGGAGGTTTTGTGTTAAAATATAGGAAATATAGGTTTTGTGCCAAATTATAAGAAATATAAGACGTTTTGTGCCAAAACATAGGAAGGAGTTTTTTTGCCAAAATATAGGAAATTTAGGAGGTTTTGTGCCAAAATACAGGAAATATAGGAGTATTTTTCTAATAATAGGAGTTCTATAGGATTCCTATGAAATTTATAGGAAAAATGGAAAAAAATAGGAGTGCTGGGATCCCTGCAGTAAAGAATTCAGTTTAGCTTATTACTTGTCATTATCATCCTGTGATGTAGAAACTGTTAAAACATCTGTCCATTTCTTCAGGATTTCTTCTGTACTGACAGTTGCATTTTCAGAAACCTAGAGGAAGAAAATAACACATGTACCGGTAGTATATATATATATATATATATAAAAAAACCACCTGAGTGTGTTGATATAATCTGCCGTACATCATGAGGTTTTTACAGCTGGTGCCCTGGAAACACGAGTCTGTAGGACCAGTGCTTTCAGGGCACCAGCTGGGAAAATCGAGTGATGTACGGTGGATTATATCAACAGACGAGGGTCACAATTCAATATCTGTGTAATAGTCGGATCCGTATTTTAGTTTAGCATCGTCAGGCAGCGTCATGTTATTGAGCGATAATAGGAATATTATGGATTATTGGATGCTCGTTGAAGGTACTGTTTTAAATATGTTTTCTTGTAATTTTAACGTGGTTGAATATAATTCTATTGGTATATTGTAACGTAATAAGCACTAGTTTACCTTAATTTCGTGTGGAATCTTCTAGATATGTCATCTCGTGCATTTAGTACTTTCCAGAATGGAACAAATTAGCTTGACTGGTGTTGTAGCGTCACGTAGTTTCCAGAATATTCTCTCGGTCCTATATAAGGACGGACTCGGTAAATTCGTGGAGGAATTGTTGTGAGAGGATTATTGAAGGAGGATTTATAGAAGATTGGATTAACGTTATATATTGCTTTGTACCAAGTTTTATTTGATTGTATTTTCGTTTGATTGCCGTTTTATGAGTTTATAATAAATAGTTAAGTTATTTAAGCCAGAGTTTTCTGATTTATTCTTCTCCAAGGAAAATATCCACAGGTTCAGCATTAATACTCGGGACAGGCCATTGGATTTGACTATAGTGTTCTTTGATTCCACCTGAGTTGGGTCTAGAAGATCAGTTGAATAACCCTTGGTCCTGACATTATTGTGGGCTCGTGATCCGGGATATAGAAGATTCTGAAGATTAAGAAGAATCTAGAAGTCTGAAAATATCAGTGGATAGAAGTTTTCCAGCATTATTCAGCAGAAATAACAAGTATGGAGCCGATATTAAGATCAGCTCAAGTACTGAAGCAGGAAGCAGAAGATATAGGCTTTGAGGGGAAAGAGATTTTAGAGTATATAAAAGAACAACAGAAATTAGATAGAGAGGAGAGAGCAGCGTGGAGAGAAGAAAGGAAGAGAGCAGACGAGGCAGAAGAAAAGAGAAGAGCTGATGAAATCCGTTTCGCTCAGATTGAGGCTGCGAAAGAACAAGCCAAGATTGAGGCTGCGAAAGAACAAGCCAAGATTGAGGCTGCGAAAGAACAAGCCAAGTTAGAAGCTGAGAAAGAACTCAAGATCAAGGAGATGGAATTACAAGCTCAACAAGCTCAAGTTACCGCCAGTGCCAGCCTTGCAGCTACTCCACCCCCTCGTAATAAAGATGCAAAGTCCCCAAAGCTACCATCTTTTATAGATGAGAAGGATGAACTTGACAGTTACCTGCTACGCTTTGAACGTTACGCTGAAAATGCCAGTTGGGAGAAGGACACATGGGCTATTAAGCTGAGTGCGCTATTGACAGGAAGAGCCATGGACGTTTATACCAGGATGTCAGATGCAGACGCCAGTGATTATGACAAGTTGAAGAAGGCACTCTTAACAAGGTACAACTATACCGAAGATGGTTACAGGAAAAGGTTCAGAGAAGCTACGCCAGAAACTGAAGAAACACCAGACCAGTTTGTCATTAGGCTGAAGAACTACTTAGCCAAGTGGCTGGAGCTTTCTGGAAGTAGTCCTGATAACTTCGATGCCTTAGTTGATCTGATTGTGAAAGAACAGTTCATCAATGCCTGTTCTGAAGATCTTGCCATGTACCTGTTAGAGAGAGGACCTAAGGACCTGGTAGAGTTAACAACGTGGGCTCAGAAGTACTTGATAGCACATAAAGAGCAGCTAGGCAAGAGTAAGGCCACAGTTCAGCCCAGACGTGTAGATCAGAAGAAAACGACACAGTCCAAACCAGATTCGTCACAAGGACGCCAGAGGTTGCTGCAGTGCTACCGTTGTCGTGGTTTTGGACATAGGCAATCAGAGTGTGGTACAAAGATTAGTCCCGGCAAGGATCAGAAGGGTTCATCGACACCAGTGAGTCAGAGTAGCCAGAAGAAGACTCGTGCCATGGTGGCTCAGTTAGACGAGGACGGCGAGAAGGCTTTCACTTGTGTAGAGGTCGAGGGAACCAGATCCAGGAGTAATTCCAAGAAGAGTGGTACCGAGGGATCGACCAACAGTGACAGGGCGGTATACAGTGCTGTTTGCCGTGCCCAGAGTAATGATGGTCAGACCTACGTGGGTGTAGGGAAGTTGAATGGACGGCCGGTGAAGGTACTACGTGACACAGGTTGTACAGGGATGATTGTGGATAGGGCTTTAGTTCCCGAAGTGTTGGTGATACCAGGCAGTTCAGGCTCGCTGCAGATGGTGGACCATACGTTAATTGATGTTCCGTTGGCGAACGTATACTTGGATTCCCCGTACTACAAAGGACACTGCAGGGTGATGTGTGTAAGCTCCCCAGTTTACCCTGTAATTATTGGGAACGTGCGAGGTGCACGACGTATGTTGCCAGACCCAGACTGGAAGGCTGAGGACCAGCCGGGAGTTAGAGCCAGGACCAGTGGGGGCAACAAGGACAAGGATAATGAGGATAACCAGGGTGGTGATATACCTGCTTGGATGTTTAGGAGATCCAACCAGAAGACTGAGAAGAGTGCTCCGAAGGAGAGAGACTCGAAGAAGAAACCAGTCCAGCCCAAGGAAATTGATGACCGTGCTAAACGGAATGTGAAGGTCAAGGAGGGCGCCACTGAAGAGAAGTGTGTTGCCGGACCTGTTGTGACTAGGGCTCAGGCTAAGAAGAGTGACAAAGTCCACCCGTTGAAGGTTAAAGAGGCTATGTCCAGTGTAGACAAGTCGACTATTGAGAATCTTCAGAAGAAAGATTCGACTCTTAAGAAGTGTTTTGATCGCATTGGGAAGCCGATCATCAGAGAGAACTACGTAGGAGAGTTCTACAAGAAGAATGGATTGCTTTACCGGAAGCATCAAGAAACGAAGACGGGACGAAGTTTTAACCAGTTAGTCGTACCCAAGGAACTTAGAAGACAGGTCATGTCTGTGAACCATGAATCAGCATTCAGTGGACATTTAGGGGCAAAGAAGACAGAAGTCAGAATACTCCCGAACTTCTTTTGGCCAGGTCTACGCCAGGACGTCATCAGGTTTTGTCGCTCCTGTGATGTGTGCCAGAGAACCGTCAAGAGGGGTAGTGTCAAGAAGGTACCACTAGGGTCAATGCCATTGATCGACACTCCATTCAAGAGGGTGGCAGTTGACATTGTCGGACCCATAGCACCCCCGAGTGAAGCAGGACATCGGTACATCTTAACCCTAGTTGATTACGCCACTAGATATCCAGAGGCAGTTCCACTCAAGAAGATTACTACAGAGGCCGTAGCTGAAGCGTTACTCGATATCTACAGTAGAGTTGGTATACCTGAGGAAGTACTGACAGACCAAGGAACTCAGTTCATGTCAGAGTGCATGCAGGAGGTATCCAGACTACTTAGTATCAAGGGCCTGACTAGTACGCCATATCATCCTATCTGCAATGGATTGGTTGAGAGATGGAACGGAACCCTCAAGTCCATGTTAAAGAGGCTCTGCCAAGACCAGCCGAAGCAGTGGCACAGACTGATCAACCCTGTTCTGTTCGCCTACAGAGAAGTTCCCCAGGAATCGACAGGATTTAGTCCATTTCAGTTGTTATACGGACGTTCAGTCAGAGGACCTGGAACGATACTGAAGGAATTATGGACTAAGGAAGTGAATATCCCTGAGGTCAAGTCCAGCTATGAGTATGTTACAGAGCTACGAGAGCGTCTGGAAGATTCGCTGAAGCTTGCCCAGGAAGAATTAGAGAAGTCCCAGAAACGATACAAGAGGCATTACGACCGGAAGGCCAAGCCTAGACGATTAGAGGTGGGAGATCGTGTGTTGATTCTGCTCCCGACCGATAGTAATAAACTGCTGATGCAGTGGAGAGGACCTTACACTGTGGAGAGTCGTGTGGGAGCCAACGACTATAGAGTGAAGATGGGGTCCAAGACGAAGACTTACCACATCAACATGTTAAAGAAGTATATCTCTAGAGAGCCTGAGGGAAACGTGGTAACAGTCGATGATACAGATGGTGCTACCGTAGCTGTAGCCGGTGTGATACACCAGGACGTCGACCCAGAGCTGGGAGAGGTGCCTGACCTGGAAGGTTACCGCCAGAGAGAAGGGGTCCGTGACGTGAAGTTGGGTGATGAGTTACCCGAGGATCAACGACGTGTGCTGAAGGATCTAGTCCGGAGGTATCCCGATGTGTTTACCGACATGCCTGGAGAGACTGATGTGATTCAGCACCAAATCAGATTGACTGATGATACGCCAATTAGATGTAAGCCATACCCTTTGCCGTATGCTATGCGAGAAGAGTTGAGGAACGAAGTGGACACTATGCTGGAGATGGGAGTGGTGAGACCGTCGACATCGCCGTACGCGTCGCCCATTGTCATGGTGAAGAAGAAGGATGGTTCTAACAGGGTGTGCGTTGACTTCCGAAAGTTAAACAAGATCACCGAGGTGGATCCTGAACCCATGACGACAGCAGAAGACTTGTTCCGAAGACTAAGTGGCAAGAAGTACTTGTCGAAGATTGACCTTACCAAAGGATATTGGCAGATACCTGTGGCACCGGAAGACGTGCACAAGACAGCTTTCGTGACTCCTGACGGGCAGTATGAGTTTACAAGGATGCCGTTTGGTATGGTGAACTCAGGTGCTACACTAGTGAGAGGACTTAGGAAGATCCTAGAAGGAATGCCCGGAGTCGGAAGTTATGTTGACGATATTGTCATATATAGTGACAATTGGGAGGATCATGTTAAAACGCTGAAAGAATTGTTTGGTAGATTAAGGAAGGCAAGGATCACAGCTCGACCTACAAAGTGTTTACTGGGAGCCAGCAGAATGGAGTTTCTAGGCCACCAGGTCGGAGGTGATGTCATTACCCCGAGCCGTGATAACCTAGAGAAGGTTAGAAATACTCCACGCCCGACTACCAAGAAACAAGTGAGATCTTTCTTGGGTCTCGTAGGTTACTACAGGGATCACATACCAGCCTTCGCCGAGATTTCAGCACCATTGACAGACCTCCTAAAGAAAGGAAAAGCCGAACATATCCAGTGGAGCGAGGCACAGGAGCGTGCATACTCCCTTTTAAAGGAATACCTGTTGCAGGAGCCAGTCCTGAAGCTTCCAGATTTGAGCAAGCCGTTTGTGTTACGAACAGACGCATCCGGAGTTGGTGTGGCGGCTGTGCTACTTCAGGAAAATGATGGGAAGCTTTATCCAGTGGGCTATGCCAGTAAGAAGTTGAACTTGACTGAGGCTAGATACCCGATCATCGAAAAGGAATGCTTAGCGGTTGTGTGGGGTATCAAGAGGTTCAAGCTTTACCTGGCTGGGAGAAGATTTACTCTCCAGACAGACCACAAGCCCTTGAAGTACCTAAAGGACGCGTCGTACCAGAACGACCGAGTGTTCCGGTGGGCCGTAGCGGTACAAGAGTACTCCTTTAGAGTGGAAGACATCCCAGGGAGGGAGAATATTGGAGCTGACTTCCTCAGCAGGACAGGATACTCGTGTTGATATGTTGGTAATTTCTTTGATTTGTAATAATTTGTATATAGTTTGTATTTTGGTAATTTGTATTTTTGTAGACATTGTAGACATTGCCTTGTGTGTATGTAGATTATTATTGTATAATAATTTTAAGAGGGGGGTAATGTCACAATTCAATATCTGTGTAATAGTCGGATCCGTATTTTAGTTTAGCATCGTCAGGCAGCGTCATGTTATTGAGCGATAATAGGAATATTATGGATTATTGGATGCTCGTTGAAGGTACTGTTTTAAATATGTTTTCTTGTAATTTTAACGTGGTTGAATATAATTCTATTGGTATATTGTAACGTAATAAGCACTAGTTTACCTTAATTTCGTGTGGAATCTTCTAGATATGTCATCTCGTGCATTTAGTACTTTCCAGAATGGAACAAATTAGCTTGACTGGTGTTGTAGCGTCACGTAGTTTCCAGAATATTCTCTCGGTCCTATATAAGGACGGACTCGGTAGATTCGTGGAGGAATTGTTTGTTGTGAGAGGATTATTGAAGGAGGATTTATAGAAGATTGGATTAACGTTAGATATTGCTTTGTACCAAGTTTTATTTGATTGTATTTTCGTTTGATTGCCGTTTTATGAGTTTATAATAAATAGTTAAGTTATTTAAGCCAGAGTTTTCTGATTTATTCTTCTCCAAGGAAAATATCCACAGGTTCAGCATTAATACTCGGGACAGGCCATTGGATTTGACTATAGTGTTCTTTGATTCCACCTGAGTTGGGTCTAGAAGATCAGTTGAATAACCCTTGGTCCTGACAGGGACAGGAAAACATGCTTTTGCAGAAAGTTTCTATTTAAAAGCTATATTCAGCTACATAAATGAAAGGGACACACCTTCTCTTGATTGTAAACATAAGTACCTTCTCTTGATTGTAAACATAAGTACATGTAGCGGAAAATGGAGCTCCACACAACAGATTTGGTGTCCTGTACCATCATAAAGAATTGCATGGTTTTAACAGCAGGATTGATGTTTCAGGATTATAACACTTTGGTTCCTGGTATTAACTTAATGTTTTGGAGACAGTATGGGTCTTTAAAAATCACTCACGTTACTCAAAGATGTTTGGATGAATGATAGACTTGCATTATTATATATCCATATCTCACCTGTATATTTACTAATGTTAAACCACTGTCAGATTTATCAGATTGCTCTTGTAAAAGGCTAGTCTCGGCCTCAGACATGACGGATTGAACTTCGTATAAACACTCATTACCGGACTCCAATGTCACTTTATCCATCACATCTAAACCAGAAAAGATAAACAAAATCAATAACTGATATTTTACACAATATTTTGTCATGTGGTGTAGCTAATTTGCTGCTTGTGAGTTTCAATTAGAATATTGGTGCTGTAGATTATGATGTAGATCTATAGTGTTTCGTTATGTGGCTCTGGTATTAGATAGGTTAGGTTGGTTCAGACTGGAACAAGAACCGGCACGGAACGAACACGATTGTTCTGATTGTGAGGCTCAAGGCTAGTCGAGCGACATTGTGAACATACTGATAGTGCTGTAATGTATTACTTGCTGTTTTGATGATTAATATTTAATAAAGAACTGCGAGTTTATAACGTCTTGGTTACCAGTATTCTCCAAAGACATCGCCACTTTAAGAGGTATCTGGATGTCCAGTCAAGAATTGTCCAAGAGTTTCTTTGACTTGCCTGAGTGAATCTATAAGAAGAGGGCCAATTCTTATTGGCTGTGAGAAGGTAAAACATCTAGTAGAATCACTACTAAAGCTGTTAACTGAGAGCCGTAATTAGATATAAATTCTATTATTAAACAATAGACACAATTTATATTAAATG
Organism: Candidatus Scalinduaceae bacterium; assembly: GCA_965222815.1. Classification (GTDB taxonomy): domain Bacteria; phylum Planctomycetota; class Brocadiia; order Brocadiales; family Scalinduaceae; genus SCAELEC01. The sequence continues at coordinate 421 of CBDCUS010000011.1, read as the reverse complement.
TTTAAGCTTGCAAATAACTTCATATTGCAAACAAAAATATTATTCAGAATTTGGAGTAAAGGTATTTCTTGAAGAGAACCAATCAAAATAATAGAGTATTGAAACCGATAGTCCAGGAGCTTAGTCATTCCATAGGCCAGGGAACCACCTTAAGGAAACCACTGATTGGATAGAGTAAGCAAGGTCAAGGTCAAGGTCACATACATGTCGAAATTCCAAGTATAAGTATTTATTTTCGCTTTTTGAAAATTTCCCGACAGCCATGTTTTTAAGCTCTACTCGCAATAAAGCGGTAAGTAGGTCACCACTTTAACACAGATTACAATGTATATACACGTATACTAGAGGCTTAGCGGTCTACTCATAACAAGTACTCGGGATCATTAGATGTATGTACATGTAGCAAGGTACGCAGCGGAAT
>CBDCUS010000010.1:0-9620 GCA_965222815.1 Candidatus Scalinduaceae bacterium | reverse complement strand
CTCTCACTGGTGTTTGTTTTATAATGTGAAAGAGGAAAAGCTAAGATCGGGTGACTATTTTCCTGGTGGCATTGAGAAACTATTTTCCCTGCTAGCTATCCTCTTAATATCAATATCCACAACAGCACAAATTGCACATGAATCAGTTGTTAGCATTAGTGAAAAGTACAACCCTCTTTTTGGCAAGGAAGTGAGTAAATTGACAATTGAATTTATTAGATCATTCAGTATTGATGGCAGTAGCTCAGATACAGTTTATTACCTATCCGTTAAAGTAGATCAGCGAACAACATCACTCGAAGGTTTGTAGTTTCCCCAAGTTTTTAGACAGTATGTTAAGTTTAAGAAAAACCTTAATATAACTGTTATGAAAAGACGAAAATTTAGCGCTGACTTTAAGAGTAAGGTGGCAATCGAGGCACTTAAGGAGCGCTTTACAGCACAGGAGATTGCCAACAAGTACAAGATCCATCCACAGCAAGTGGCCAAATGGAAGCGAGAATTTGTAGCGGGAGCGTCACGCGTATTCGAGAAGGGAGGAATGAGCGGACGAAGTGAGGAGGAGATAGAAAGAGACCGATTATTAAAGACAATAGGACAGCAGAAGATGGAGATTGATTTCTTAAAAAAAAATCTCTAGACAGACCTAGATCAAAGCGTGTTCAGATGATAGATCGGGATCGTAAAGAGTTGAGCATCAAGAGACAATGTGAGATCTTGGGCCTGTGCCGCACCAGTATTTATTATAAGCCCTGTGGTGAGAGTTCTTTTAATCTGCAACTAATGAGACTTATGGATGAGCATTATCTGGATCATCCATATAAGGGGGCCAACCGAATGTATGTGTATCTAAAAGAGGACCAGGGGTTACCAGTGAGCAGAAATCGAATTGATCGATTGTTTTACCGAGTGATGGGTTTAAGAGCGATTAGTCCGGGACCTCATACCTCCAAGAGAGGTAAAGATCATAAGGTGTATCCCTACTTGCTGAGAGACCTTAAAATAGAGAGGCCCAATCAAGTATGGGCAGCAGATATAACGTACATACCAATGCCCAGTGGATATATGTACCTAATAGCAATCATAGATTTACACAGCCGTTACGTAGTGAACTGGTCCCTTTCAAATACGATGGATGCAGGATGGTGCAAGGAGGTATTCGAACAAGCCATTACAAATCATGGCAAACCCGAGATACTAAATACAGACCAGGGCAGTCAATTCACCAGTGAGGACTTCACTCAAAGTGTACTTAAAGCTGGTATCAAGTTGAGCATGGATGGCAAAGGAAGGGCAACAGATAATGCGTTCATAGAGCGATTATGGCGCACTGTAAAATATGAGCATGTATACCTATATGCACATGACACGATCCCAGATTTACAGTCAGGTTTAGCCGGATATTTTAAATACTACAATGAAAAAAGAAGGCACAGCTCTATCGGGAACCAATATCCACAAGAATATTTCTACCGTAAAGGGCGCAAGAAGCCTATAAACAAAGCAGCATAGAAGTTATCCACAGAAATTTGTTGAAAACTCGACACGTAATGATGATGTTAATGAATTATTTGTGAATTTCTTCTGTCTAAAGAATTGGGGGTAGTACCGTTATTCCTTGGGTGCGTCTGTCTTTGGTGCATCGGGTGGTTTGTTTGGTGGTGCTCTTAGTGGTAATCAAAACTATTCTTTTAATCGCGATAATGGCTCAATTCTGATGGCCTATACCGACTTCAAGAACTTATACGAGGCTACAAATAATGTTTATAGGTACATGACGACCTTGAAATCGTTTAAAACACCCGAAAATAACTCCATGGCCAATTATACAGTTAAGGATATTTCGGTCGCTGGCGAATACATGGTAGGAGCTGAAAATAAAATACGATTCTATTTTCAGCTTGGGGACGCTATTTTTACTATGACCGAGGCTGAATTCACTGAAATAGTCAAGGTTGTACGAGACATTAAGAATCGCTGGGACAAGATTGAATCTACTGGCTAGATCACGAGATGACACTCCATGTTTAGGGTAAGGATGTTGCCCTAGTTGTTTTCAATCTCATTTCTCCTAAAGGGCGTCTTTGGCGGCCTCCTAAATTCTCCATTACTGGAGGTTTTGGCTGGTCCCTTGGGGGCATCTAGTCTTGTCAGCCCAAATCTTCGGGCTACGGCCAGCCAAGAATCAAAACATGCCTTCTGATGCCTTAAAATCGGATTCAGACGGGCTGTATCACGGTCCTTTATGGTTAGGTCCAGATCCATTTCGTTTATTTCATTGAACTTGGCCAAATACTGGCACCCCGCCCGTAATGTGGGCAATTCTTCGTCTCTGATGTTAGGTACCTGCTCCAAAAACCAATGAAATAGGGCTTCCGGATCAGTACTTAAGTATGGTGCGGAATTTTTCATTTTTCACATATTTTTCACAGAGGTCTAGCGACGCAGTTGTTTGATGCCCAACTTTTGAGGATTGAATGCACCCCCTTAGTATTGTGCTTACGTTGTTACCTATTAAGAAATGAATCACCTGTGTTGATCCTACCGTAAGTTTTTTCTCTATTTTCATAAGTCACCTATGCCATCCGGCACCTTTTAGTTTTTCTCGATTGTAGTATTTGTCAAGTTTCCTTTTCAAGTTAGAAGTCGAAACTACTAGTTTGCTTAAGGATTTGACCCACCCCCTCCCTTACTGAAATAAAAACAGGGGGATTGTTGTGTTCTCCCCCTATTCTGAAAAAAAACATTCAACACTCTCTATTCAAGATTTTTTGTCACTAGACAATTTCTATTTCAACAGGCTTGTCCACCCAGATCGTCCGATGTCTCTTCTCGTCATAGTCGTAGCCAAATGATGTCGGTGGCTTAGGCAATCGTTGTTGCTCTCGAATGATAGACCTAATGATTGGATTACCAACATCCAACCTTCGCCTGGTTCTTAATTTATACATGTTAAATCAATATTCCGGTTATCTGTGCAAAGTGGTTCTCGTGCGTTGCTTGTACGTCAAGACGCATGTGTACGATAAACTCAGTTTCTAGGTGGCTGGCCCTAGTCTGGTCAAGTGTAAAGCTGAACAACCCTTGGAAACCAATTACCAATCTTGAAAAATCACCAAGAAAAAATTTCGTGGTCGTATTTGTATCGTAGGTCTCCAGTACCAAAGTGGTTGGATTGTAGAAAGTCACTGGCTCCAATAGTGCCGGTTTACGCAAAGGCTGACCTGTGGTATCTGCAAAAGATGCCAATTGGGCCCAACCAGTAGGTGAGAAAAACGCACTGAGCTGACTTATCGGTACATTCTCAGCACTGAGTTGCCGAACTGCTTCGATTATCTCGGTCCAGTCCGTAATTGCAGCATCTGGGTTGATGTCTACTGTCTTTATTCCTGTAAAAGTCTCAATCCCTCCAGGCTGCCCAGCAGTCCCCGACCCTGTAAAGACAGCCTGCGCAATAGCCTGATTTATCTGCGAGCGCATACTTCCTTCTATTATACGCTGGCCTCGGGATCCTGCATCCAGTAGAAATTGGTTACTGACTCTAAGCCGAATTGCCAAATCTTTTAACGTCCACTTTTTGAAGCCAATCGTCAGGTTCGTGTCAACAGCAAGCTCGTCACCCTCATTTATCTGCCACTGATAAGAGGGATAATCAGTAACCTTTGGAACAGATGAGTAATTTTCAATGCGCGTGAATGTAGCTCCTGCAGCCCCAAGCTCATTGGAAGATTGCAATTCAAAAATCACCCTATCCAGCAGTTTTGGATCTTGCAGCGCCGAAGCTCCAGTTGTTGACGTGAGATTTCTAACCTCCGGTGAAATGCCTTTTGCTTCACCCCCAAATTTTAGACTTCGAGCTATCTCTGCCAATAAATATTTTGGCTCTTTATCTTCCTTCTCAAAGACCGATCGGGCCTCTTTCTGGGCCTCCTTTTCATTGATGACCTCCAACATCAATTTATCCCACTCATTGGCCTCTGTTTCGGTGAGATCTCGATTTTCATTTTTTGCTTTATCGCGGAGCTCATGCAGTCGCCCCATTTTATCTTTTACGCTTATCATTATTTACTTGTTTGTTTAACTAAAATGCCATTATCAATAGATACAGATGATACCTGCCCTCCCTTATCCTCGTTTTGCAACAGCCGCAAGTAAATTTCTTTCAGATGATCACGGTCGAGAATTGCAAAGCTCCTCAAGCCAGACTTAGACAAGTCTATACTTTTAGTTAGAACCATCTCTCTTCTGCCGTCTAGGTAGAATATCGTTGCATTCCCACTTGATAGGTCAATGATTATCTGATCCATTTGTCTTAGAAAAGTGTAGTCTTTAAAAGCCAGCTTCAGAAGGCTATATAGATTATCTTGCTTCTGTTCAACCAAGGCCCTGAGAGCCAAAATGAATTGCTTGCCGTCGCTACTGAACCGAAATGTTGGAGCTAGGAGAGCTGTTACTAGGAAAAGGGCCACATGCTCAGGGCCCATGGTTTGGTTGTACTTAGGCAACAAGCAATGCTTTTGCAAAAGCCTTTTGCAAGACTCTAGCCTACCAGGGCCAAGCTAGCCGAATGCTTCGTTTTAAACCACGTGAAGAACTGCTGTGTTGTCATGAACCAAAGTTCTGCTGAAAATCGGCAGCAATCAAATTATTGGTTAACCAAACCGTTAACCAAAGTATTTCTTGTTGATCCCTACCCATGTTTTTTACCTTTTTTTGCCAAAATCGCGCGAGAGGGTCCCGACGCAGTCGATAAGTCGCTAATCTTTTAGGATTTAACCCACCACCTATGCATACATCAGTTGCCATTCTCCCAACATAAAGTAAATTTGTAATCAGGACGGTTTTGTTTGTTGATTATCAATGTATTATATAACACAATTTTCTTCCAGGACGGTTTTTTTGGAAGATTTAGCCTTTTTTTTGAAGAACTGTCCTGATCGACTGATTTGACAGGACGGTTTTTCAGGACAGTTTTCTCGCTGGTTTTCAGTGTGTTGTGCGAACCGTCCTGATTTAGATTTACCCTAGGACGGTTCTCAGGACGGTTTTTTGGAAGAACTGTCCTGGCCTGGACCCATATATATATGGGTCCAGGACGGTTCCGGATACCCCATAACAATAAAGAGAAAAACATATAGATATTATACCACTCTCGCCGGGTATTCATACCGGATATTTCTAGTCCCATCTTTTCCCTTTTTTATTACCTCGCCACTTGTGTTTACTAACCAGGTGACGAGCAACTCAGCATCGTTCTTGCTAAACTGGAAACCCATAGCATGCACTTCATTTTGCAAACCGTTTCGAAAATCATTATAGCTGAGTTCATTGCCATTAAATACTTTTGCCAGCATGTCACCCCTTATGGTTTTATGCCATGAAATTGGGTTAGCCCTGCCTTTTTTCTCTTCTTCTTTTATTTCCTCAAAGCTGGGCATACCTAGCTCATCCACACGGAAGGCAAACTTAGGTGGGGTCTTCCCTCGGCAGTATTCAAAATCTACCAATGAAAGCTGATCCGGGTATTTGGTGTCTTTGGTTATGGAGATAGTGGTTTCTGCTTTGTTGAGACATTCACTCCCCAGGTGCCCACGTGCGTTATTGTCTCCTTTGTTTTCATGTAGGACAACAACTATGTGACAATTCTTTACCTCTGTCCATTTCAAGAGCTGAGAAGAGACCTTTGTCGCCTGCTCTTCATCGTTTATGGATGTTACTAGATCTCTGATTCCATCGATTACCACCAGGCCCACACCTTCCCCGCTCATTACAATGTGGTCGATTATTTGAAGTCTTTCAGCCGGACTAAACTTCCTTAGGTTATGCACATCAAAGAGATGTTTTCTATTAGCTGGCAGATGGTCCCAGATCGTCATAGCCCGTTTTTGGGTCATATAGCTGGCCATCTCGGTATCAATGAGTACAACCTTCTTTTTCCCTAGTGGCAAATCACCCTGCATGTTGCCACAGATGCCGCTCAATGCCGCTTTAACAACCATGAGCGTCCAATATGATTTCCGGGATTTTGCTTTCCCCTTAACCAGCGTAAAATTGCCCAGAGAGCAGAAAGGATAGAGGTCGAGTGCTTGTTTAACATAAATGCAGTCAGGAGGCGCCTCTAAGAGTGTGGTAAAATCAATCTTAGATTCGTGGGCAAGCTCTGTAATTTTATTAGCGTCAATTTGACCCGTGTTCTTGTTAGGCTCTGAGGGTGACGAACTAGTTCCATTTAGGCTAGGTGTATACCTTTTGCCGAATCCCTGCTTATATGCGCTCTTAGTGGCCTCCGCAAAGTCCCCATTATGATAAACATGAGCATATACTACAAAAGGGGACATCCCTTCCTCTGCAGGTAGGATCGTGCTTGTAGAAAAGATGTAGAACAGTCCCCTACCACCGTGATAATTGCCAGACTGCTCGGCAGCGCTGCCGGTTCTTAGGTAGAAGTCCCGCTCGCCGGCACTACGCACAAACTCTAGACCAGCGTCACTCATCAAGGCGTCCCTTTTGTCTTTCGAGGCATTTAGTTGGTTGTTGTAATCATCCCAGGGAGTGAGGTTGAATTCATTGCCGATGTCCTTTTGCCGGTGCTTCATTTCTTTCCTGATAGTATCATCACTCTGGTATGAGCGGCAGACCTCAATAACTTGTTCTAGCTGCTCAGGGGTGAGCTCTGGGATATTTGAAAGATCCCCACTAACCACCTGGTAGCGATGATCCCAATAGACATAACCACCCTGGCCACGCATTTCAAGAATAACCTCTCGCTTTTCTTCTCCGTCATCATCTATTTTCTTCCTATGAGCAAAGGGGGTGTTTCTGTACTCGCTGTTGCACTTTATCAGATAGTGATACCCACCAGAGACGGTTTGTATTTTTGGGGTTGCATAAGGTAGGATGTTTTCCAGCTCCGTAGTAACCTTCTTTTTATACGCCTCCCGTTCGGGCTTCCCCTTACTGTCTACATCAATGACCAGGAGATTATTTGTACCAAAACCACAGGGAACACAAAAGCCAGAAAACCTATAACGAGCGAAAAGAGCCTTGACTTCCTGCTCGGTCTGTCGCTCGGTCTGTCTCTTACCCCACGTGGTGCATGGTGCTTTATTACTCAACCCAGGGATGACATTAAAACCCAGCGAGTGGAGATATAAAGCCGTTTCTAACTTCGCTTCAAAACTGGCCAGATTCATCCTGTGGGCCTTTATACTTCCTGTATAAGTCGTACCACCTCACACGTCTCTTTGTCACAGGACAAGGCTTCTCCGCGGCTACGAAAACAATCTTACTCTCATACTGTAGATCATAAAGTGTCCGAGTAATCGAAGTCCTCTCGCAACCTGTAAATTTAGCTAGAGCCCTAGATGTCAGTGGGCCAGATTTCCTAAGGGCTGCTATTACCTTCACTTTATCTTTCTGGGGCTTGTCACTCTCTTGGAGAATCTTCCAAGATTCCAACTGTGTCTCAGGTATGCCACGATAGACACGCTGCTTTTTTTGTATTTTTGTCATAACGAAATCATTTAATTGTTAAGAAAGCCTTGATCCTGCCGGTCGGGCTTTTTTATAGAGTAGTATCAACAGCAAGTTGCTGCCTTTCTTTTCTTGATAGTCTAGTACCCTCTCGTATCCACTGAAGGAGCTCGCTCTTTAAGAAATACAGTCGCTTTGATTTTTTGTAGACCGGAAGGCCTCCACGACTGACCAGTGCATAAGTGGACGCTACCGATCGCCCAATGAAGTTGGCCGCCTCCTCGATTTCAATGGGTTTCTCAACCTGTGGCTTTAATTCAAGTTGATCAATTCGACTTTCAATTTGATCTAACTTTTGGGAGATTGATTGAAATGGATTTTCCATAATTGTCTGTTTAAAATTGACAAGACAAATATGGATACTGTCAAACTACAAGAAACTACAAGTTGCTACATGTAGAAATGTTTAACAGTCGGAGAGGTATTCAGCTAAGAAATAATCTACTAGGTCCTGATCTTTTGGGCATTTTAGTTGGTTGTAAATTCCGCGGCTCCCCTTCTTAAATTCAAAAGTAGTCTTTAGTCCCTCTGCAAGTTTCGTTGTTTTTAAGCTGTTAAAAATTGGTGCCAATCCCTTCTCGGATAGGGCATGATAAAAGTTTGCTATCATCCTGCTGTCCTGCCCAATTTCAATCTTGGCAGCCTCAACACAAGTTTTTGCATCCTGATGTAAGTGCTTTATGAAGTAGTTAGTTTCTACGTTTGGATTACCTTTCCTCAATGCCAATTCCTTGGCAAGCTCCGTCTTCAGGTTTTTGAGTTTGTAAAGGGGTCCTTTTTCATAGTCTCCGAATGGCATGTTTGGGTTGGCCAGTAAAATAGCATTCCAGTTATCCCAGAATTTGGACTCCTCTTCTGAAAGATGATTTATTAGCTCTTCCAAATGCCATTCTTTCATCTCCTTGATGTAGGAAGGGGTTCTTTGTAGTTTCTTAATAATATAGGAAGGGTCTATCTCTTTCACTGTATGTCTAATCTTGGCAGCTTCTCAATTGCCTTACGTTTGGTGGTGTCAATATGATTCAAATACTTGGCAAGGTGTCTGGTCCCCTTGTGACCCATTAGATGTCTGAGGGTCTGCAAATCTGTTCCCTCGTTTAATAGCCTTACTGCATAGCTGTGCCTTGCACAATAGAAAGTGATCCGCTTACTAATGTCTGCCCGGGCTACCCAATGCTTGATAACCTTATTAGCCCCATTTGAACTTGGTAGCTCAAAAATTTTCCCTTCTTTACCCCTATTACCTAAGAGTTTGAGAGTTGAGTCTAATACTGGAATATTCAGCTCAACTCCTGATTTTCTGCGACGTAGCACGATCTTATGATCGAAGATGTGCTTCCACTCCAGTTCCTTGCATTCAGCCAAGCCAAAGCCGGTAAAACAGGCCAGGAGAAATGCCCTCTTGACCTCATCATTGCCGCAGTAGGTTTTGGATAAGTGGGCAATCTCTTTGTCGGTAAGGATTTGCTTAGCAAGGGTATCTTCCGGGATATCTTTAGGGCTGAATTGCTCGCCTCGGATCACCTTTCGTAAGACTCCCATATAGGATTTTACGGTTTCGCCGCCGAGGCTCGATGAAAGATAATTCTTGAACTCCTTTTGAAATTCTTTGCTAAGCTCCCTGGTCTTAATGTCCGTTCTATCAATCTTGGACAAGAATGCTTTAAGGTGCTTAAGGCATGCTCGTAGCTTTCGTTGATCTTTTCCAAGATAATCGTCAATGTAGGTCTTAAAATGTTTGGTAAAACTCCTCTCTCCTTGAATGGAAGAATCGATGCCAAGATCTTTGGAGGTCAAATCATGGGTTTTGGCACGCTGTGCCTCCTTGGCCAACCTCAGGAGCTCCTCCCGATCTAGTGAATCATGATATTTCAAATGAAGCTTTAGAAACTCGCGCTTACGTGCTCCATTAAGATGATAGTCCAGGTAATAGCTCCGAGCCCCTGATTTCAATTTTCGCCATCTCAACTTGACTACCACCATTTGAAATTTATTTTTTGTTCAGTGACGCCTCAGTGACGGAAAATTAGTAAATTGTGACCAAAATTAATAAGAATTCAAAAACATTATTTTATAATTGGCTGTAA
>CBDCUS010000009.1:0-11073 GCA_965222815.1 Candidatus Scalinduaceae bacterium | reverse complement strand
TCCCACTAAAAATCGTAATCTGGGTTCCCCCTTCACCGGTCTTATACAATCCGGCCTGCCCGATAAAGACCTGTGTACACATCTGACCGATGGAATCCACATCACACAAATAGGCCGAAGTCTGCGAACCCTGCATAAAATATTTGTAGTTGAATGAAAGCTCAGCCCCGAACATCTCCTGAAGAAAGGGAGGACAGTATGGTTGGTAACTGGGGGTATTTGTAACCACACCTACCCCCGGCTGGTACACGGCGATTCCTGTCACCCCAGCATTGATCAATGAGAAACTGAGGTCGCCGTAATAATTCCAGTAGCCGGGATTTTTGCCAGTCAATTGCAGATATTCGTATAAAGTCCTATACAGTACGTCGTCGCTAAAACTACCCAGCGGCGTTGTTGCCCACGACTGGTAATTCGCAGTTGATATGGGAGTTAACGGTACATAAGGACGTCCGTTTTTGTCTTTCAGGATCTGAACCCCCGGAGGCGGTTGATAGGTATAATTCTCCGGAAGATAGCATCTTGGGGGAAGGAAGGCTTCTGAATTATCCTGATCAAACATAGTCAAAGAAGGTTCATAGTTACCATTATTGGCGGTTGCTGTATCCAATAGGGCTGTACCATGAAAATTAATGCGGGGTAGATCAAAATGGCTCATACTTATTTAATTTGTTGTGGATTAAATTACAAGGTGGCATCAAGATCCCTCGTGATCTACGGCGTGCAAAAGCCTTGAATATCTCACTCCGCGTGGCCTTAATTCTTAGTTTTTCAAAATGTCAACAACTTTACCATCCTTCATAGTGCCTCTTCACCTACGTTCACTTCCCAGTGTGTGCAGGGTATAGCGTTCCAAGTTAGGGCTTTCTCTAGAAGGAAGGGAGATCTCGAGTTTGCTAGAACATTTCTGGAACCTGCCCGCATGCACCATGTGAGAGGCACTTCTAATGAAATAGCATGTTGGCACGAGGATTGGTGTTTTGAGTTGAACAGCCCAAGGCCATGTTTTCCTCCAATTGAATAAATTCCTTTCCGAAGCATACTTTTGACATCATTAAATTTTCTGCAGTTTATCCCGATCGGCAGCGTCGGGACAGCTTAAGCATTGGTTCATTTCATTTAACTCCATCAAGCTCTCCTGCAGAAATCTTGTCTCCCCCTCATCCGCTGCGCGGTTGCTTTCACTCGAAGGTCCGCTGGACCTTCGGTCTGCGAGATCGTTCAGCAATCTTATCGCTCACCACCGTTCAGTTTTCGGAACAGCCGCATAAGGTTGTACTGACGCTGCGGTCAGCATCTCAGATTTGGCAACGCCTCCAATAAGGCGTCACCAGGAGGCCGTCTCCCATCTGTAAAAAAGTCATTACCCTCAGCATCATGAGAGTATTCAAGTCGCACACGGTCAAGATATGGCACGTCCTTCAGTACTCTCTAATATCTACTATAGTATTGGATTTAGGAATCAGTGTCAAATGACAAGTAGAGGCATATGCTATAACATTTGTTAGCAACAAGTAAGCCTATAACCAGTAATTGGAAATAATTGAGCCAAAGATATTTTTCATATTTCATTAGTGTGTGTATCAAAAGATACCGTTTTTATTCAATTAGGCTTATTACTTTCGTATAAGAATCACATAATTTAAACTTAACATTCAAAAAGTTTCGGATGACAATTGAAACTAACTCCATGAGAAGAGATATCACCAAGGTTAGAGCACATGATGCCATTGTTGGAGTCTTATATTTGTGCTCAGTGGCTCTTGCATTTCAGTTTGGGATGGAATGGCTCTATGTTGCTCTGGGAGTGGCTTTATTACAAATCATAAGTCCATTTACAAAATTTTGTCCGGTATACGCGGTATTGAATAAGCTAATGCCAGATTCCACGCCCATGCAAAACGGGAAATAGCAAATCGTTCAGTATAATTTAATGAAGGTTTACGCGAACTTTGGTATTCACAATTAAACCCCTACCAAATATGACACTTAACAAACTTTAACTTAGAAGTTCTGATCAAAGAACTTCAACATAATTGTCAGATCACTACAGTGAACGAACAGGTCGTTCTTACGGAGACAGGAAAGTTCAGGTAAGTGATCCCGTTGGTGTTAGATGGATTGATTCGATTATTTTGAAATGACTACCAAGTGGACAGAGAAATTCTCCATTATTACATGCATGAGGGGCAAACCTGTATAATGTCTTTGGCAGCTAATTTTGAAAAGATGAAAAGCCAGGCCCAAGCCATTACTGAAAGGAAATCCGACCTATTATTGATTCCTACCACAATGTTAGGAAATGGCAGATCAAATGTTCCATATGGAATAAGTTTGTCATTAACACATTTCTTGATCGATATACCGAACTACTAAACAACGGCAATGATCTTAGTTTCAAGGTAAGCGTCTAGCCATGAGCGTATTGTCAAAACCCTGATTGGTTCCGATCTTGGCAGAAAACTGACAAATGTCAAGATTGAAGCAATCAGAAGCCTTTCCACTTATTATACAGGTACTGGAAGGCACGATGAGTAGGGAAGAATTTTATGAGATCACCGGTCTTAGGCCAGGAGGTTATGAGTACTGGTCAAGGAGATATCGAGATAGTGAGGGAAGGAATGGATCATTTGTTTCAGTACGACCTGGATCGAGTCGAGGGTTTGAAGGTGAGCTGGAAATTATAATGGCATCTGGTGTACAGATTAGATTTTCGAAGATCGTATCAGCCAAATATCTACTAGAGTTGGTCAGTGGGCTATGATTGGATTATCAAGTACGCTGCGCTATTACCTGTATCGCCATCCAACAGACATGCGGAAGAGTTTTACGGGTTTAGCGGGGCTTGTGATCAATGAGATGGCAGGAGACCCACTACAAGGGGATGCCTATATATTCATAAATAAGAGACGTACAATGGTCAAGGTATTGGTATGGGACCGGACAGGCTTTGTGATTTATTACAAGAAATTATCGTCGGGGACATTTGAGATACCAAGTTGGGAGAAAAATACATCTTCGGTTGAGATAGAAATTCCAACACTGTTGATGATGTTGGAGGGTGTCCAAATTAAAAGCGCAAGACTTCGCAAACGCTATGGCCGCAGTGTAGCTAAGAGAGCTTAAAAATGGATAAAAAATATTCGAATATATTATGAATAAATTGTATATATATTCGTATATTAAAGTGTGGAAAATGGGCAGCCGACATACGAAGAATTGGTTGAAATAAATGCTAAGCAAGCGCAACAAATTGCATTACTGAAGTACGAACTAAACCAATTAAAAAAATCGATTATTGGTCCTAGATCAGAGCGATTTATTCCGGCGCATGATGGTCAATCCTCTCTGTTCCCTGAAGATGATTCTTTAGATGATCAACAATCTGACACAAATGTTGATCAATCAGATGTAAAGACACAAAAGAAAAAGAAGAGAAAAGGCAAACAGCCAAAGCGCTCTAAAATGCCTACCCACCTTCCAGTGGAACAAATCATTCTCGAACCGGAACTGGATACATCGCAAATGGAAAAGATTGGGGAGTACGAGAGCTGGAAGTATACCATCATACCCCCAGAAATCAAAATCATAAAGACGATACGACCCAAATACAAAGACAAGCAAGGTAGCATTCACATTGCTGATCTAAATGAAGCTTTCCCCAAGACCAATTTTGATGCTTCTATGATCGCATATATGATCATCCAAAAGTATATGGATCATTTGCCTATTTATCGTCAGGTAAAGATGTTTGCAAGGTATGGTCTGTCATTTTCAAGATCTACACTCAATAGTGCGGTGATTAGAGGAGCAGCAAAATTAGAATTGCTTTACGAACTACTTAAAACCATGGCTCTTCAATCAAATTATTTGCAGGCCGATGAATCCTCCATCCCCGTACTCACCAAGGATAAACCAGGAAGTACTCTAAAAGGGTGTGTGCTGATTAAACTGGCTCCCAAAGAAAAATTGGTCGTATTTGATTATATAAAAACTAAGGAAAAGGTAAATATTTTAGAAGGGTTAAAGGGGTTTAGTGGCCATCTTCAGGTAGATGGTAATGTCTCCTATGAGACCAAGGGCAGGCAAACTGATGTCACTCTCATGCATTGCCTGGTCCATAGTCGTCGTAAATTTTTTGAAGCAAAAGATTACAATAAAGAAAAGGCATGCGATATGTTGGGATTAATCAGCCAGCTGTATGCTATTGAAAAAGAATGTAGAAAAGACAAACTTGCTCCCGAGCAAATACATCAACGAAGACAAAATGATTCCATCCCTATTCTCAATGAAATAAGAGAGTGGCTGGAAGAAAATATCCAACCCAGCCTACCCACTAATCCATTACAACAAGCGATTAACTATATGCTCAAAAGATGGGATGGTCTGATCGAATATACCAAAGATGGCAATCTTCTACCTGACAATAATTTGATCGAAAATCAGATACGCCCTATGGCACTGGGTCGAAAAAACTATATGTTTTGTGGCTCACACAATGGCGCTCATAAGGCTACTATCCTATATAGTCTGCTCGGCACTTGCAAACTCAATGATATTAATCCTTTCCGCTGGCTCACTTACGTATTCGATCACATTGATAGCCATGACATCAACAAGCTGCACCAGCTATTACCCATAGAGGAAAACAAGCATAGATTCCAACTGATGGCTCATCAGCCCTGAGACCTACCCCAATACCAATGATATGCTGATGGCTGGACGCTTACGTTTCAAGCACATTGATGAAAGAGTATATAATTACTTAATTCGTTATCATCATCTTCAAGGTGATAAGAGGAAAAATTAACCCATCAAAAACCAGCAAATGAACTGGGAACAACTCGGGTAGTAGTCTCAAGAATATTATGAGACTTTGAGAATACTGGTCTTATCAGGCTCCTGAGCATAGAAATTCAATTAATGGGACTTTTAACGAAATAGTTATGAAAAGAATTTTAATCACCTTTTTTACGTTGATCACATTTTGTATAGCTGCTCAAGAAACAAAGGAACTCACATTTTCCAATCCCGTGATCGAGGTAGTTATCGTAGCTAAAGATGTTGACAAAACACTTGATTTCTATACCAATATTCTGGGCATGATAAAAGTCTTTGAATTTGTGGTCAAGAAAGAGTCAGCGGTGCGTTTTGGGCTGGCTGAAAAGGATGAATTCAAAGTGCATGTTCTGAAAATAAGCAATGAACCCAATGCAGGCGTAATTAAGGTCGTCGGCTATCAGGGAACCAAACAGCCCAGAAAAAGCAATTATCTTCGAGATCATGTTGGTCCCCAAATGTTAAATTTTAAGGTTCAATCCATGGAACCTTATTTAGAGCGCATAGAAGGACGAAATCTGAAACTATACGGTTCTACGCCCACACCTCTTAACGATTCTGGTCAATTCGTCTTAATACAGGATCCAAATGGTATCTTTATTGAGCTGATCAGTAAGGATTAGAATCAATTTTAATATTGCTGCTAACGATTTCAGTGTTTGGGCTGTGCCGCTCTTCCCTAAGTTAAATCATTCTCTTCACTTGTACCTTAGAAACAAATCATCGAAATATTTCAAGGAGCGTCATCGCGGCATCGCACTGTGTTACAACGCATTTAATCAATGTCTATATCCTTCATTTGTTCTAGTTCGAGGTCTTTAAGATCTCGAAAAATAATAGATACATTCTCGAGATCGCCTAGTGCCCAAAGCACACAGAATAGAATTGAAAGGAAAAAGCATGAGAAAACCAACAAGACAACTATTTCCCCAAGTTTTTAGACAGTATGTTAAGTTTAAGAAAAACCTTAATATAACTGTTATGAAAAGACGAAAATTTAGCGCTGATTTTAAGAGTAAGGTGGCAATCGAGGCACTTAAGGAGCGCTTTACAGCACAGGAGATTGCCAACAAGTACAACATCCATCCACAGCAAGTGGCCAAATGGAAGCGAGAATTTGTAGCGGGAGCCTCACGCGTATTCGAGAAGGGAGGAATGAGCGGACGAAGTGAGGAGGAGATAGAAAGAGACCGATTATTAAAGACAATAGGACAGCAGAAGATGGAGATTGATTTCTTAAAAAAAAATCTCTAGACAGACCTAGATCAAAGCGTGTTCAGATGATAGATCGGGATCGTAAAGAGTTGAGCCAAGAGACAATGTGAGATCTTGGGCCTGTGCCGTACCAGTATTTATTATAAGCCCTGTGGTGAGAGTTCTTTTAATCTGCAACTAATGAGACTTATGGATGAGCATTATCTGGATCATCCATATAAGGGGGCCAACCGAATGTATGTGTATCTAAAAGAGGACCAGGGGTTACCAGTGAGCAGAAATCGAATTGATCGATTGTTTTACCGAGTGATGGGTTTAAGAGCGATTAGTCCGGGACCTCATACCTCCAAGAGACATAAGGTGTATCCCTATTTTGAGAGACCTTAAAATAGAGAGGCCCAATCAAGTATGGGCTATAACTCATACCAATGCCCAGTGGATATATGTACCTAATAGCAATCATAGATTTACTCAGCCGTTACGTAGTGAACTGGTCCCTTTCAAATACGATGGATGCAGGATGGTGCAAGGAGGTTTCGAACAGCCATTACAAATCATGGCACTATTGTACTAAATACAGACCAAGGCATCAATTCACCAGTAACTTCACTCAAAGTGTACTTAAAGCTGGTATCAAGTTGAGCATGGATGGCAAAGGAAGGGCAACAGATAATGCGTTCATAGAGATGGCGCACTGTAAAATATGAGCATGTATACCTATATGCACATGACACGATCCCAGATTTACAGTCAGGTTTAGCCGGATATTTTAAATACTACAATGAAAAAAGAAGGCACAGCTCTATCGGGAACCAATATCCACAAGAATATTTCTACCGTAAAGGGCGCAAGAAGCCTATAAACAAAGCAGCATAGAAGTTATCCACAGAAATTTGTTGAAAACTCGACACGTAATGATGATGTTAATGAATTATTTGTTAATTTCTTCTGTCTAAAGAATTGGGGGTAGTACCACTATCTTAAATAAGGAAGTGGAGATGAAATTTCTACAGGGGGTCAACAGCTCGGAATATGGGGGGCAGCTTAGTCGGAATATGCATTAGATATCTATCAATGCACCAAATGCAAAAAGTCAACACTCAGACTGATATCTGAAATTCCCAAAAGAGGTCCTCCGACAATTTACAGATCGACCTACTCATAATCTCAGAATAACTCTCTTGCTTAAGCATGCTTAAGCCCAAATAACTATTGTCCAATACAACCATATCTAACTTCGATGAAGAAATTCGAGGCCAACTTAACAATCCGGATGCTATGCCTCCTACATAATTCCTCAATTCAATACGAGATATTCATCAAACTCTAGCACCCAATCAATCAAATCCTAACCAAATATAATTTGGATTTAGCCTAGGGCAATCCGCGATACAGTTCAACGGTACTACCCCCAATTCTTTAGACAATCCTTAGAAATTATTTAACATCATCATTACGTGTCGAGTTTTCAACAAATACTGTGGATAACTTCTATGCTGCTTTGTTTATAGGCTATTGCGCCCTTTACGGTAGAAATATTCTTGTGGATATTGGTTCCCGATAGAGCTGTGCCTTCTTTTTTCATTGTAGTATTTAAAATATCTTGCTAAACCTCCTGTAACTCTGGGATAGTTCATATAGGTACATGCTCATATTTTACAGTGCGCCATAATCGCTCTATGAACGCATTATCTGTTGCTTCCTTTGCCATCCATGCTCAACTTGATACCAGCTTTAAGTACAATTGAGTGAAGTCCTCACTGGTGAATTGACTGCCATTGTCTATCTCGGGTTTGCCATGATTTGTAATGGCTTGTTCGAATACCTTGTTGCACCAATCCATCGTAAAAGCCCATACGGGTAAATCTATGATTGGTTCCACTGGGCATTGGTAAAATGCTAACTTGATTGGGCCTGAGTTCCTTATGATCTTTATTGATGGACTAATCGCTCTTATTTTTCAAATTCTATTTCTATTGTCACATACAGGTTGGCCCCCTTATATGATGATCCAGATAATGCTATAAGTCTCATTAGTTGCAGATTAGCTCACCACAGGGCTTAAATAAATTGGTCCAAAAACAGGCCCAAGATCTCACGTCTCTTGATGAACTGATCCCGATCTATCAAGTCACGCTCTAGGTCTGTCTAGAGATTTTTTTTTAAGAAATCAATCTCCATCTTCTGCTGTCCTATTGTCTTTAATAATCGGTCTCTTTCTATCTCCTCCTCACTTCGTCCGCTCATTCCTCCCTTCTCGAATTCGCGTGAGGCTCCCGCTACAAATTCTCGCTTCCATTTGGCCACTTGCTGTGGATGGATCTTGTACTTGTTGGCAATCTCCTGTGCTGTAAAGCGCTCCTTAAGTGCCTCGATTGCCACCTTACTCTTAAAATCAGCGCTAAATTTTCGTCTTTTCATAACAGTTATATTAAGGTTTTTCTTAAACTTAACATACTGAAAAACTTGGGGAAACTACAAACAGAGGATTCAAATTGGGTCCTACGGACCACTTGAATCCTTATTTATTACCTGTAGTTATTATAATTTAAGTTTCTTTCCAACTTCTTCTGTACTGGTAGGGTCTATTTTAAAAATTGGAACATTGTCTCTATACTCAATTAAGAGCCCATCGGGTACTTGGTTCTTAAAATTAATGAGTTCTCCTTTATTGATGTATTTTTCAAATTCTATTTCTATTGTCGAGTGATCTAGGAATTTAGTTAGCCTTTCCAAAAAAACGGACTGATTTAATCTAAAGTCTCTGTCTTGTAATGCCAATTCAAGTAATTCTTGCATTAGGTTGTCTAAACTTTTGGTATAGTTAGAGGCTTTCTTAATTTGGTTATCAATTAGAAAAGCATAGAGTAATCCTCTACGGTAAGGAAGTTTTTGATATTTGGCATAATTACTCCAATATTCCTGAAAGGTTAATTGAGAATTGGGTGTATTTTTTACTGGATCTTGATGGTGTGGTATAATAACCTCTTTGTTAATAATGTCAATATATTCTGCTACCTGCAAGTAGTCATTTTTCAATTGTAATTTGTACGAATAGTAGTCAGTAAAGCCTTCACTAAACCAATATTGTTCCACTTCATTTTCGTTAAGAATGGTTCTCCCAATCCATTTATGCAATAATTCGTGATTGTACAACCATCTCATATTGTTAAATGTAACTTTTTCATTGTTAGAAGCGAATGATATAAAGGATGTCGAAAACCCACTGCCACCAATCGAATACCAAGTTTCATAAGTTGGTACAAGCGAAACCGAAAAATTACCACCACGTGGGTCTTCCCAGAATGTATTTTGAGTCGTGATAGTTTCTTTTAATAATTTAAAAATATCTTGATCAGTAAACGATTTCCAATTTCCTCTTGTAAGAAAATAAACAGAATCGTTTTCAAGTGTAAATGTATACTTCCTAAAATCTCCTCCAATGAAAAACGAAGCATATAAATCTTCTCTTACAACATTTATCGTTTGGTTGTGACTCTCCCCATAACTACTGTGATATATACCTTTAATATCTTTAGGTAAATAACTAATTTTAATTTTTGCTTTAGAAGAATCCGATGGGAAAACACGTTCAGGAATCATAAAGAGTCTCATTCCCAATATATGAAAATAGCTTGAATCCATCATAGGTCTATAGCGTTTTTCATTCAAAGGAAAACCTTTGTAATCTTGCTTAATTTCGTAGTAAATGGTATGTCTAGTATTAGGTGCAGTTATTATGATTATTTGACTGCTGTCCTTTATGAATTCAATGTTCTCAGGTTTTGGAACAACTTCAAAATTGTTTATACAATTAAAAATATCACGATCTCCCCAAGACTCATCTTCATAACGCAAAGTGATTAAACCTTTGTCATCACTCTTATAATCGAAATTGACTTCTAAAACAGGAGTTCTTTCACTCAATTTAGATGAAATTGTGTATTCAATATCAGTATGCTTTTTTGTAGTTGTGCAACTTATAATGCACAAACTAAATAGAACAATGCAAATTATTTTATTCATATTACTTCTTCTAATTACAGGTAACTCAAAGGAATGTCTGCGTCTATCTTCGAAAAGTCCGGAGGTGCTGGTCCATCAGAAAGATTATGAGAGATGGACGCAGACATACTGACGATACTGATAATGAATATCAGCACTGAGTAAATGTCAGCACCTTGTTTCAGCCTGCCCCGTTGGATCGCGATCCTACGGGGTAAAAACGAACCCGTCCTTAGGGAAACGCGTTAACACCCTTTTAGTGTCAAGATACGGCTTTGGAAGCGTTTTGGGCGTTGTATGTTAGAGTAAGTTACCTGGGCTGAATAGATTGTATAGATGTAGCCATCATCGCGATGCACATCCTCGATCCTTACATTCAATATTTCTGAAAGGCGTAACCCAGCACTGTATATGGTGGCGAGGATTGCACGGTGCTTGAGATTGGTAGGTGCATGAATTAAGGCCCATACCTCCTCTACACTGAGTACATTAGGAAGGCTCTTGCCACGCTTTGGTCGCTGTAGATCGTAATATTCGCGGGGTTGTCCCAGCACCTTCTCATAGTAGAATTTAATCGCATTGATCACTGTATTTTGCTTGGTTTTTGAAATATTGTATTTGGATATCAATTTAAACAGATATCCTTCTATTTCGGTCTTGGTTACAGTCTTGAGCTCATGTGAACCGAAAAAGTGGAGGAAGGGGACAAAAACAGACCTGTAGTTTCTTACGGTGTGATGGCTATATCCCTTAAGTATCAAATGTTGCTCTAGGTCAGCAAGTCGGTCTTTGTTTTGGTCCGACAACTCCTGATAGGGCATTCGTTTTACTTGTTGTTGATCCTTGACATCAAATTGCCCATTCACAATGGCCTTAAGCTTTTGCAAATTGGCCTCCGTATTAACCACGCTCCAAAGCTTTTGCTCTGGGTGGTAAAAACTGCTGTCCAACTGTTTCAATTTCTTCCTCCAATCAAATGCATGATAAGGAATAAAGATCTTGATTCGTTTGGCA
>CBDCUS010000008.1:0-5942 GCA_965222815.1 Candidatus Scalinduaceae bacterium | reverse complement strand
CAGATGTACAGCAGGTTATTTGAAACAGTTTGTTTTCAACATGTTTTAAAGAATTCCATTCAAAAACATGATTAGATAGAATTGTTCGGCTATCTCTCACATAGCTACAAGCGGCTAGTGACTTTCTCAAGACACTACAGTTCGAGGCGCTGTTAGCGGCACTACAATCTTTGGCAGTTTTTTTCTCAGGAGAAAGGTTCACAGGAAAAGGTTTAAGCTAAGAATGTACGGCAAATGCCTTTAAAACAATATCTCTCTAAAATGAGAGGATAGATCTAAAAAACTAATCATATTAGCAATTTGCAAATAATTAATGTTCAAATAAATATCCTCAGCAACCCCATTTTGGTTAAATCTTGTGCCTCCTACTTTCTTATATATTATATACATAATATTATGTGTAAAGTATATTACTGTGCAGTCTGCCGGAGCCTTGTAATATCATCGGCTGTAGGAGGAACTGTGGGCTCGCCGTCCGTCATTATAATCAGCATGTTGTCAACACCAGGGCGGTCTCCTGGCTGGATAAACACCTGATCCAGCACTATTTCTACACCAGCCTTAACATTCGTATTTCCACCCTAAAAACAAAATCAGTGTTGTAAGTCAATAAAATCAGTTCTTCAAATTGGCAGCCTTGATAAAAAAATGTTTCCTGAAATGACTGTCATTATGATTCCCCTCCCCATCGGCACGCTGGAGTTGTATGATTGGGCAATTCTGACTGGCTCTCCTCTCTCTCCCTCCCTGCCTCCCTCCCTCCCTCTCCCCCCCTCTCTCCCTCTCTCTCTCTCTCTCTCTCTCTCTCCCTCTCTCTCTCCCTCTCCCCCCCCTCTCTCTCTCTCTCTCTCTCTCTCTTTCTCTCTCTCTCTCTCTGTCTCTTTCGCTCTTGCTCTCTCTCTCTCTCTCTCTCTCTCTCTCTCTCTCTCTCTCTCTCTCTCTCTCTCTCTCTCTCTCTCTCTCTCTCCCTCCCTCCCTCCCTCCCTCCCTCTCTCTCACACTCTCTCAATTTCCTAAAATTTCCCACTCTCTGCCCCCCTCTCTCTCCCTCCCTCTCCAAAGATTAAGTTCACAAAGCCAAGGTATTGGACTTTTGGGGTTAGAAGATGCGGATAATTATATTAATTGGCAATAATTACTCTAATTAGCAAAACGTTACTGTGTCTGTATTATATCTGCTAATTGGTACTGGTACATACCACCAGGTAAGATAATTAGATTAATTAGCTTTAAAATCAGTTACTTAGCAAAAATTTCATCCTTTCCTAACTATAACCTGTATAATTTATGTGTATGTGTATGTGCCAAGTTGTAACTGCAGTGAACACATTCAACTGATTTATTTTTTTGTTAACGTTTAAGATGCTTTGTTGCTCTTTTGATATACAAGTTAGAACGTTAGGAAAAGAGAGACTCCGTAATCCACGGCACAATCAGTAATTTTACCCAACAAACAGTGGCAAAAATGTATCAATGCTCTTAGATTGATCTCTTTTTAAACAGAACATTAAACAAGTTCACTTACAGACTGTGTCATGGACTCCACCTGACTTCTCACACAGCCTGCACTCCTACACTGAGTCAGATCAATCTGAACTCCAGCACTGGTAGCGAAGAAAGCCGCTGCAATACGGTACCGGTTGTAATCGAGACTAGAGGTGAAATTCACGATGAAATCCTGCATTAACTTGTAATTATCTGGACTGATAGAAGAGGACATGTCCACGAGGAAGACTACATCCAGTCTCTGGTCTGATCTACAAGCGTCTCTGGGTAAGCGTGGTCCTGAAATCAGACATAAGGATTATGGTAAAAACGGAAAAAGATTATGTAAACACGGACCTATTAATGCAAAACAGGGTCCCATACCGTGTATTTTAGTAGTTATCTTTTCATCATAAAAAATAAGACTGTTATACCTGATTTTCATTGTGTAACCACATGGGTTGCACATTCTTCTGTGTGAAAATCGGCAATGCATTCGATAATTTTGTGGTTTCATGTTCACTAGCCAGATGGCGCTATTATTCAATATTAATATCTAAACAGTGTATATTTGATTGCAAGATCAAACTGTGCCTTAGAAGGAATGGAAAATATATTTTTACACAAGAATGTTTCTACCCACAAGGTTTATTCAACGATAAACGTCTGTTACCTGTAGAATTCCATGATTTCACAAGCAGAATTGATTTCTAAGAGTTGTCACTCTGTGGTTACTGGTCTTATCTAATTTTTTTTAGAGATGGTGTGGGTCCCTTTAAAGCAAAACACAAACGTGGAGAGAAAGACCAAGGGAAAAGTAACTTTGAATTCTAAATTTGTACATGGTTAGATTAAACTAATTAACTGAATTTCTCACTCATGGACAACATTTTGCTTTTACTACGGCTAAGGCAAAGTTTCAGTATGATTATTGTTAAATACTGAATGCTTTCGATGGCTGCCTCTTACCTCCACCACCTGCCACCACAGTGACCAGTATAGACGCCAAAACGAGCAGACCCAGCCTGGTAAACCCCATCCTACAACAAAAACCCTTATCATGATAAACATCCTCATGAGGCCTGTTGTGTTCATACAACAAAACCCTAACATGATAAA
This sequence comes from Candidatus Scalinduaceae bacterium, assembly GCA_965222815.1. Lineage (GTDB taxonomy): Bacteria > Planctomycetota > Brocadiia > Brocadiales > Scalinduaceae > SCAELEC01. Next base: position 3,338 of record CBDCUS010000008.1, on the reverse strand, counting down.
CCTCCTCATGAGGCCAGTTGTGTTCATACAACAAAACCCTAGCATGAAAACCTCCTCATGAGGCCAGCTGTGTTCATACAACAAAACCCTAACATGATAAACCTCCTCATGAGGCCAGTTGTGTTCATACAACAAAACCCTAACATGAAAAACCTCCTCATGAGGCCAGTTGTGTTCATACAACAAAACCCTAACATGATAAACCTCCTCATGAGGCCAGTTGTGTTCATACAACAAAGCCCTAACATGAAAAACCTCCTCATGAGGCCAGTTGTGTTCATACAACAAAACCCTAACATGATAAACCTCCTCATGAGGCCAGTTGTGTTCATACAACAAAACCCTAACATGATAAACCTCCTTATGAGGCCAGTTGTGTTTATACAACAAAACCCTAACATGATAAACCTCATCTCGAGACCAGTTGTGTTTCTACAACAAAACCCTAACATGAAAAACCTCCTCATGAGGCCAGCTGTGTTCATACAACAAAACCCTAACATGATAAACCTCCTCATGAGGCCAATCAGAAGACCACTGTGTATTATTGTTACATTTAAGCATGCTCAGGTTTTCTAATTCAATTTTATTTCAGGTCGTAATTTCTAAAATTTCAGAAATATTTCAGTGGCAGAATGGAACCTAAAGGTGTTCCTTATTTTGAGCAAATATTGATGTTTGACTTATATGCTGAAGATATAACAACTGACTTCAGGCTTTACCTTGGGGAAATCTTTTATTTACGAATTTTTATAGGTTTTAGGTTTGAAAGCCTAATTAGAATATAAATGATACTTATCATTTAAAATCTGATTATTTGTTTGATATGCAACTGGGTTTGAATGAAAATACAATTAATTATAGCAATATATCACTAAATTTATCATTTATCATGGTAGAAGGTGTTTTTATATTGTGTATTATATAAATACAAAACTGTAGTATCATGCTCGGTTTAATTAGGAGATTATTGTACTTGGTATTCAGATACGCCATGTTCAGTGTCAATCGGTCCCTGAACATTGACTAAAGGCCTCATTAATTTTACCTGTCACACGTTTTATGTAGGTGGAATAATACTAGTTGTTTGGGTGTATATTATATGTCTGGTATATCAAAGATACATAAATGATCACCTTTCACAGAAAATGTATGATTACGTTTGTTGTTACTTACTATTTATATATATATTATAAAGTAAAAGAAGCAGGGAATACTTGATAGTAACAAGAGGTCACTGATATATTAGGTACTCCCATGACTTCTTTTATTCTCATTAGCAAAAAATGATTTGTTGTTACTAAATCTTCACTTCGTTTTGTTTGATGGTAATACTAGTACTATGACTTAAACTTTGTAAATAACACAGTGTTTAAACTGACAATTTTTGGTGGAAATTCTAGATTTGCTTGGAGATCTAAGATCCTAAAAATCATGAAAATTAAATGCAAGACATTTAGACCGTGGGCCAACCCCAGACCCCCCTCCCCAACCCTAGGGATTTTATGGGACCAATTTTTTCTCAAACCTATGACCCTAATCTATCAAACCTGTGAGTCTGCAAAAAAAATTCCTCTGATTAAACAAATGGCGGCCATTTTTCAAAATGGCCGCCGCAAAGATTGATGCGACTAATTTCTGCAAAAATGCATGTGATTAATCATGTATATACAAATTTATGGGGTTTCCAGGAACAAATTATTAAAAAATACATGTTTATTATTGTCTTTTTCGCTTTCCTGTAAAGTTGCTGATCAATTTTAGTAGCACCTTTGGAAATATGCATAGTAAGTATGCAGAAACCTATAGAAGAAAAGCAAAGTTTTTGTTATTTCATAACAGTTTCCAATTTCTGTATATATAGTCACCAGAAAAGTGTGTCTCTTGTATAACTGTTTCAAAATAAAATACACTGAAACTATGTTATTTCTTTTGTGTTCACAAAATCTAGACTTTTAGCCTATATTGCCGACGTATAGCCTATGTTAAGCTTGGCAGGCCAATATGCTTGAAGTTATAGTTACATATTTATAGATTTATTTTTATATGATGAAGTGACATCTTGAAGATATTAAGGGGTCAGTTACAAGCAGTGTGGACGGGTAAACAGTTATTATTCTCATATTCAATAAACCATTTCTTTTATTTACAGATGATAGTTGACAAAAAGAGGTATCGTCTAGATAAGATTTTTGTGTTTGCTGTTTACTGTTACATTTTCTGCCTTTGTTTAAATTCTCCTAGTTTATAAGCAGTAGTTAAGAGAATTTTCTCCAAAGTATAATAATGTTACATAATAGTTGTTTTAAAACCTACTTTATTAAAATCTGCTTGATACTCAGGGTCTATCACCCCAGACTTTCAAGGCTACAGGTCCTGTTTAGCCTCAGTCCGTAGCCACACATGTGGCAGCAGTCCAGGCTAAGAAGATTTCAGACATGATTATGTCTATGGAATCAGAGAGGCCTAGATTTATTTTGGTCCTACCGCAGTGGGATCTAGGTATTGTTCTAGAGGCCCTAGTTAGCCTCCTTTTGAACCTCTAAGAGAGGCCTCTCTTAAGCATTTGACCTTGAAACAGTCTTCCTTCTGATCATGGCTTCAGTTGGAAGACGCAGTGAGTTCCATGCCTTAGTGTTTGATGCGTATTATACATTTTAAACCTAATGAAGCTAGTGTTACATTACATTTCACCCCAGAGTTTGTGTGGAAAATCAGAGGCCTAACCAGGTCAATGACCCGTGGTATGTTCCAGCAGTCCTGACTGCTAAACCAGTTTGTTGCTCCAATTGCCCAAGTGAGGGCGCTAAGGTATTGTCATAGATACATGACTGAGCACCCAGAATTAAGGAAGGGCAGATGCCGCTTATTTTTTTCTTCTAAGGACAACAATGCGGGTAAGGAGCTGAGTGCAGCCTCGATTTCTCGGTGGATATGCACCACCATAGTGGATTCTGATGCCTCTCTTCAGAGCAGCGTGTATATCCCAATGAAGGTCAAAGCCCAGGAGGTCCATGCTGTGGCTACTTCTTTATACTTTTCAAGAAGGTAGACCTACAGGCAGTGATGAAGGGCACCTTCACGTTCCTTCTACCTTTGAGACCTGTGTCTGCAAGCTGACAGTATACGAAGACCGAACCGGTTGTAGCCCCAGGAGAGATGGTGGAGATCTACTCCTATGTGGGCTTAGTTAATGTATATTTTTTTATCTCGGGTCCTACATCCCCCTCTCCTTGGTTCTCCTTTTTAAAAGAGGGGGTGTGTGTGTTGGAGGACCCACCCAGACTTCGGCTAGGTAAAGTCTTTTCTTTATCTGGTGAAAGTCCGATTATGGATGC
>CBDCUS010000007.1:0-7824 GCA_965222815.1 Candidatus Scalinduaceae bacterium | reverse complement strand
GGACCGTCATGCTCATGGGTAGATGAAGCAAATTTTGATGACACTTTAAAAGACGGGAAACCTATTGTAGTGCAAGAAAGGTTAGTGTATTCAGACATTTCAACACAATACAAACTAGAAAACGCGCAGTAACTACTCAACGAGGCAACAAGTAACTTCTTCAGTCTTTGGGACATGTGACGGCCGGTGTTGGCTTTCAGTAAGGTTGTCGGTTCAACTCCAGCGGATTTAGAGGGACGAGAGAACTTAAAACTATTGTGTGAAGCGGTGATTTTGAAATTGATCCCCTTGTTACTTTCAACATGGCGGATACCAGTGAAGGTGTACTAGTTAATTGTGACTCAGAAAAGTCACAGGTAAAACCTCGTGCCAACGGACTGGACGCATGCTTTAAAATGATCCCAGTTAAAAGAGATATTGGTGAAACACAAACATTAGTCAATGGTGCATTGGAAGTTCATTTAATAAAGAAAGAGTCAAAAGAAAATGGTGAGAATTTACCATGGAATTATTGGAGATTTGCAGATGTAAAGCACATGGTGCAAGCGGGGCAGATGACACCTGCCTTCCAACAGTTTCCACAAGCTGCTTTAGAAGAATACCGTTTAATTCCAAAACACGTCTGGCAGCGATCACGAAGCAAGCAGAATGGTCATCTAAATGCAAGAACTCTAAGAGTGCAGGTAATGCGGGGCTGAAGAATAGATGAACCCAAGCGAACAAAATCATTGTGCAACTCTTCAGTTACAAGGCAATGAAGCATAGAGCGCTGCCGCCGTGATCAATCCCCGACCCACTCAAGCAAGTGGCAAAACTTTAGCAATTAACAACAACTTGGGTGAATATAAACACTTCTCATTACTCTATTTGCCAAAGACAAATTCTACAATGATCAGTTAAATCACTTGATTTGTATGCAGCAATTATAAGAAATGTTGCAACAGAAACTATTGCAACAGATCTGAGAATATTAACAGTAAAGTGTAAATGTAAAACATTTAAAAATAACAACACAAAGATACATTTGGGAGAATAGTATTTATTGCAAAGAGTAAGGAATAAAACTCCCAAACTCCCAAATGTATCTGAACATAACCAGAATACTTTAAAACACGGATATAGAGGATTAAACGTTTAATTCCAAGATATGTCTTTTCATTGACTGGGTCACAGAAAGGCGCTCTGTCAGATCAAAGGCCAAATATTTTTGGTAAGTGTCAGAAAGCCAGTCCCCGTGTTCCTTAATCAAATCCGGACTAACCTGGGAAGCAAATGCGAAAGTGGCTCCTCCTCTCCTAAAACTATGACCCGAAAATTCAGAAGGATCAAGTCCAACCTGTTTAATAAGACTTTTCAATTTCCTAACATAGGAAAAGTGGGTCAACGTAACTAGCCCAGATGGAGAGGGCACTACAAAAGCTGGACTAGAGAGAGGAGCAGGTATTGTAGCACACCTTCAAGTAAGCATCTACTGGACATAAGGAGGAATTTGGAATAGAACACAACGGGATAGAAACCAATCTCTTCCTAAATTGGTTGGTTTTCGACCACTCCATACTGACTAAGAGACCTTCTTCAATAACATTAATGTGACCTCGTGTCATGTGTTTATGTGGACTAAAATCTTTCACAGATGGGGGCACAATGTTAGATTTCCTTGCAAAAGTAAAGAAGTTTATACAAAATGCTGCTCTATATACAATATCTACAGGTAATCTGAGATCTAACAACGAGATCAGCGATGACAGAAGGTGAGGACTTATTGGGTTTTTTCTCTTTGGTAACCGGGCTAACTTTCTGGTGATAGCTCGGAGAAAGTTAGGTACCTGAAAATTTTCGATATCAAAATAACAAGGTATGGAATTAACCCTATGTGTATACCTTATTGCCGAAATGTAGTTTTCGATAGTTTGTGGACTGGTAAGTGATCTGCTCAGGAATTGAATGAATAATTTGATTGTCACTAGGGAGGCTGGAAATGGAACCAACCCAAAATGACAGCAAAACAAACAAAAACTTTTCACAGCAGAACGGTAATTCCTATAGGTGTTAGGGGCCAGTGACTGAACTTGTGTGACCATAACCTCTCGACTGAATTCGAACAGGTCCTCCTTGGTACCTACAAAACCGTATTAATCGTGAACCAAGGCAAACAATTCATCTGATACCTCAACATTAACACACCCCTGAAGCCTTGCGTCCACACCAGGTGGAGACAGAACCCCCATGTGAGCCCTACTCAGGTAATCTGCAGTCCGATTTTTGTCCCCGGCCAAATGAACTGCCTTAAGTTGGAAGTCACATATAGACTGCCAACGAAAGAGTTCCCTGATACAGGCCTGTGAAAATTTATCCCTACTCTTCCCTGTATTTACAGCGGACACCGAAGTAATATTATCACAAAAAATACAAATCCTATTCCCTTTCCAGTTTCTACCCCATAATCTGACAGCCACAAGTAAAGTTAATAACTCTAAACAATTGATATGCAATTCCAGAGAAGTAATAAATTCTGGGAATTTTCGTTGAAAAAACTGTCTTTGGCTGGGGCAAATTGCTCCACTTCCTGACAAACAGGCGTCACTCTCGACGAACTGATCTGGATCTGACCACTTTTCATTGACAATCATGTTTACCCCATTGTAATGGGGCAACATTTCAATCCACCACTCTAAATCTGCTTTTATTTCTGGGCCTATTTGAAATGTTTGATTGTTAGACTTAAGGACCCGAATTTGGTTCAACATCCGAGCTGTGAACACACGAGCAGGAGGCACACAATTGGTTACAAAGGCCAATTTTCCTAACAGGGATTGCAACTGTCTCTTTGTGGCCTCCTTACGACCTACCCAGAAACCTGCCTCTCGACGAATTTCCTCTACTCGACTGGCAGTAACACTAATTGTCATTGCCACCGAATCAAACTTGACTCCCAAAAATTGTAAACAAGTCGAGGGCTCTACTGTTTTATTCACTGACTCCACTAAACCCAGTTCTTGAAGAGTATGTCCAAGAAATTGGAAAGCGCGCCATGCTTTTTCACCCTGTTCAACTCCTACAAAATCATCAATGTAATTAAGGACCCCATAGCCCTCCTTTTGACAAATAAATGATACAGCGTTCGTAGCTCTTTGACAAGCCATTGCAGAGGTACGCATTCCCATTGGAAGTGCAGTATCTATGTAAATCAGTCCTTTCCACTTTAAACCTAGTTTGTTGAAGTCATGAGGATCAACCGGAAATTGCCGGTATGCTCTTTTGAGATCCCGCTTGTACATGAGACAATTATGACCTTGAGCATAAACCATCTCTCGAAATGTGTCAACAGTTGGAAATTTCAATTTATAAAACTTGCCCATATATTCGTCTTTGGGAATTGTGTCATTTACCGAGTTGCCAGATGGATAACTAAGGTCAACAATTACTCTTCTAGACTTCTCATCCTTGTCAACGGAAGACAAAGGAGAAATGTAAAGGTCGGAACTGAAAGGATTTGTTTCAAAAGGACCAATTAACGATCCCTCCTGCAGTTCTTTCTGAATGTAATGGTCAATGAACTTTTCATGATGTAAGGCGGATGCATGATTTTCACTTTGAGCTGGGTTTACGTTATTTCTGACAGACCCTATTGGCCAACCAAACTCTAAAAAATCAACAAGCCCATCATCTGAATAACCTTGTAACCTCCGACGCCACGCCTGTATTAACAACTTCTTTCTAACGGGGATCCTACCAAACTCAAAGTTGTAAACCCCAGAACCTTTGATAACTTCGTGAGTCTGGACCAATAAGGCCATGTTTGATCCCAAATATTGATCACCCCCTGAGTAAACCAATAATAAAACTACCAAAAGGAACAAATACCAAAAAATAGTTATAAGCCTGCAATCTATTGTCAGAACCCAGTCTTGAAAGCAATACTCAATTTTTTCTTCTGGGCCTAGTCATTCAGTGTCTACAGGTTTAATTTGAGATTTTGGAATATCTGGGCAGTCTCTACTTTTGTGGTTGGCAGTGATTCCCTTTCGGGTTAGACACTTGGAGCAAACATGAGGTTTAGTACACCTACCATTTTTTGCCAAAAATGAGCACTGGTCATTCATATTCCAGGCCAAACATGCCACCGGATCCGAATTTGACCGGGGACGGGAAGGGGACAAATTTTTAACTTCTGATTCCAAATATTTACTACTTGACAAAAAGGATTTTGCATAAGCCTCCCTTGTATCATCTGTCCATTTTCCCCCCGCCTCTATACGACGGCCAGTGAGCTCAAAATAACTTTTCGCTTTCGTTAAACCATGCTGTTTGACATAGTACATTGTATCTTTAAGCCTACCTATTCTGCCTAACAACTGTTCTATAATAATAGGGTCTTGCTGCGCCCCACTTACATACACATTGATCAACTGTTCAATAATCTCTAATTCACCTGCAGCTAACATGTCACAACTTAACTCACTGAAGCTTAAATTTCGCTTAACATCTATGGTATCATAACATAAATGTGGCCATAGTATTTGTCTTTGATAATTGTCTCTCACACTTATATCAGCACCCGATTTAAGTTTCTTAATGGACCCACCTTCTGTTAACATTAAAGCTTCCTGGGTTTCTTCTGCTCCCATGGCTGTTGGTGCTGACAAATACCCTGGGATAGGAGGCTCCTGTTGAAATGATATTACTCCCGGATAATTCACCCCGCCTGAAGAGGGCTGCCTTACACTGTCAAAGAAGCCGGGCTCTGGGTGAAACTGGTGTGGAAAGGAATTCCTCCTCACAGGGGTACCGATTGTTGCCCTTTCGTTAATAACGATAGGGTGATGATCCGCATTTTGACACTGATGACCGACATTACCCCAGGATCCTACCTTGGCCTGGCTGGCTAAACCAGATTGGTTCAGGTGTGGTACTGCGGAAGAAGCTACTCTCACAGCTGGAATACAGTATGAATTGTTTACACCCAAAGTTTCTGGTCCTCTTAAAGTCTGTGGAGGTCTCTTGAAGGACTCTGACTGGGATTGGACACTCGGACCCTGTGAAATAAACACTGGCAACAGCTTATTAGTCACAGATTGGGCACTGGATTGCAAACCTTGTACGAGTCTCAGCTCATTTAATGTTAGGCTGTTTACTGAAGGCAAACTGATTCCTGAGTTGACTAATGAACAAGTTCTTTGAATATTAGAGGTTACATTCGTAACTGTTTTAACAGTACTAGATGTAGAAACTACAACAGGTACCACTGCTACGGAAGCGGACACGTCATGCTTTAACGTAGATTCCTCAATTTTTGCTTTAAGAAGATCATTTTCAAATTTCAAATTATTCAATTCCGTTTGTAAAGACAAGCACTTTAACTGTTCTGTTAGCTCTTCCTGACGTTTCTTTTCTAGTTTGTATTGTGTTGAAATGTCTGAATACACTAACCTTTCTTGTACTACAATAGGTTTCCCGTCTTTTAAAGTGTCATCAAAATTTGCTTCATCTACCCATGAGCATGACGGTCCGTATGGCCCCACGTGGCCCTTGGTTGGCCTTTTACACACAGAACAAGAACGTCCTTTTGTGGATCCTTCAACACTCTGTGGAATGTCGTCCGTGACTTCAGTAACACTGTCATCGAAAACATGATCACCTTCAACTGTAATCTGGTCCCCGTCTGTCATTCCACTTGCCATTTTCTGTGAAAAGAACACTAATTTTCAGTATAAATTATAGTAGGCAGAAAACACGTCTGGCAGCGATCACGAAGCAAGCAGAATGGTCATCTAAATGCAAGAACTCTAAGAGTGCAGGTAATGCGGGGCTGAAGAATAGATGAACCCAAGCGAACAAAATCATTGTGCAACTCTTCAGTTACAAGGCAATGAAGCATAGAGCGCTGCCGCCGTGATCAATCCCCGACCCACTCAAGCAAGTGGCAAAACTTTAGCAATTAACAACAACTTGGGTGAATATAAACACTTCTCATTACTCTATTTGCCAAAGACAAATTCTACAATGATCAGTTAAATCACTTGATTTGTATGCAGCAATTATAAGAAATGTTGCAACAGAAACTATTGCAACAGATCTGAGAATATTAACAGTAAAGTGTAAATGTAAAACATTTAAAAATAACAACACAAAGATACATTTGGGAGAATAGTATTTATTGCAAAGAGTAAGGAATAAAACTCCGCAACATAGCAACAATTACACCAAACACCAGAAAATAATAGCTCAACATAAAACAGTGCAGCTAAAATGATCATGCGCAATTCAAATACAATTTTTTCCAAACGTTATGCAGAAGGGTTGGGTGGGTGGGAGAAAACACGTCTGGCAGCGATCACGAAGCAAGCAGAATGGTCATCTAAATGCAAGAACTCTAAGAGTGCAGGTAATGCGGGGCTGAAGAATAGATGAACCCAAGCGAACAAAATCATTGTGCAACTCTTCAGTTACAAGGCAATGAAGCATAGAGCGCTGCCGCCGTGATCAATCCCCGACCCACTCAAGCAAGTGGCAAAACTTTAGCAATTAACAACAACTTGGGTGAATATAAACACTTCTCATTACTCTATTTGCCAAAGACAAATTCTACAATGATCAGTTAAATCACTTGATTTGTATGCAGCAATTATAAGAAATGTTGCAACAGAAACTATTGCAACAGATCTGAGAATATTAACAGTAAAGTGTAAATGTAAAACATTTAAAAATAACAACACAAAGATACATTTGGGAGAATAGTATTTATTGCAAAGAGTAAGGAATAAAACTCCCAAACTCCCAAATGTATCTGAACATAACCAGAATACTTTAAAACACGGATATAGAGGATTAAACGTTTAATTCCAAGATATGTCTTTTCATTGACTGGGTCACAGAAAGGCGCTCTGTCAGATCAAAGGCCAAATATTTTTGGTAAGTGTCAGAAAGCCAGTCCCCGTGTTCCTTAATCAAATCCGGACTAACCTGGGAAGCAAATGCGAAAGTGGCTCCTCCTCTCCTAAAACTATGACCCGAAAATTCAGAAGGATCAAGTCCAACCTGTTTAATAAGACTTTTCAATTTCCTAACATAGGAAAAGTGGGTCAACGTAACTAGCCCAGATGGAGAGGGCACTACAAAAGCTGGACTAGAGAGAGGAGCAGGTATTGTAGCACACCTTCAAGTAAGCATCTACTGGACATAAGGAGGAATTTGGAATAGAACACAACGGGATAGAAACCAATCTCTTCCTAAATTGGTTGGTTTTCGACCACTCCATACTGACTAAGAGACCTTCTTCAATAACATTAATGTGACCTCGTGTCATGTGTTTATGTGGACTAAAATCTTTCACAGATGGGGGCACAATGTTAGATCAGCGATGACAGAAGGTGAGGACTTATTGGGTTTTTTCTCTTTGGTAACCGGGCTAACTTTCTGGTGATAGCTCGGAGAAAGTTAGGTACCTGAAAATTTTCGATATCAAAATAACAAGGTATGGAATTAACCCTATGTGTATACCTTATTGCCGAAATGTAGTTTTCAATAGTTTGTGGACTGGTAAGTGATCTGCTCAGGAATTGAATGAATAATTTGATTGTCGCTAGGGAGGCTGGAAATGGAACCAACCCAAAATGACAGCAAAACAAACAAAAACTTTTCACAGCAGAACGGTAATTCCTATAGGTGTTAGGGGCCAGTGACTGAACTTGTGTGACCATAACCTCTCGACTTAATTCAAACAGGTCCTCCTTGGTACCTTCTGGTAACATTAAAGCGTCCTGGGTTTCTTCTGCTCCCATGGCTGTTGGTGCTGACGAATAAACTGGGATAGGAGGCTCCTGT
>CBDCUS010000006.1:0-18524 GCA_965222815.1 Candidatus Scalinduaceae bacterium | reverse complement strand
AATCAAATAAAATCAGAATGTCTTGAATCTATAAAATTTATTCTGAGTAAAAATATAATACAAGGCGATGCCCTGACTTTGAATAAAGTAGAGAGCCAAGAACCAATTGTCTTTTCTGAATGGTCGGCAGTAAATGGCAGTATGATAAAGAGAAGAGATTATACTATGGCAAATCTTCTACAGGCAGAAGCAGCAAAAGTGCCAGGTGGACTCTTTGACGATGTTTATGAATCTGACCCAGCCTTTTTACCTAAATCGGTAGCTGAATATCCACTAACTCACTTTTTAAAACTTCAAGAGCAGGATGTTCAAAATCAACTATAATCCTGATGTTTTGTCTTGCTTGGCTAATCTAAGTAATGATGAGGTATTTACTCCGCCTAAACTGGTCAATGAAATTTTAGACTTACTCCCCGAAGAAATATGGTCTCATAAGTCAATCACCTTTATCGACCCATTCACTAAGTCGGGTGTCTTTCTGAGAGAGATTGCCAAAAGATTAATGAAAGGACTAGAAACTGAAATACCTGATCAACAGAAACGTATCAACCATATATTCAAAAATCAACTCTACGGGATTGCAATTACTGAATTGACTTCCTTATTAGCAAGACGGTCTGTCTATTGCTCCAAAACTGCCAATGGCAAATACTCCATAGTAGAAGGATTTGATAACGAACAAGGCAATATCAAATTTGAACGCATTGAGCATACTTGGAAAAATGGGAAATGCATCTTTTGTGGAGCAAGTGAATCTGAATATAATAGAGATGATGCTCTTGAAACTTACGCTTACCAATTTATTCACACCAACGAACCTGAAAAAATATTCAATATGAAATTTGATGTCATTGTAGGAAACCCACCTTATCAGTTGAGTGATGGAGGACACGGGAGAAGTGCAAGTCCAATTTATAATAAATTTGTTGAGCAAGCGAAGAAATTAAATCCACGATACTTATCCATGATTATACCCTCACGTTGGTTTGGTGGAGGAAAAGGATTGAATGAATTTCGTAGAGATATGCTTAACGATAGACGGTTAACAAAGATAGTAGATTATATAAGTTCAGCTGATGTTTTTCCTGGAGTAGACATTTCAGGTGGGATCTGTTATTTTCTTTGGGAAAAAGAATACTCTGGAGATTGTCTAATTAAAACTGTCCAAGGCGGAAGAGAGTATAATTCACAAAGACCACTAAATGAGTTTGATATTTTCATAAGGCATGGGCTTGGTGTTGAGGTTATACATAAAATTAAAGCGAAGGAGACGGAATTTTTAGATTCTACTGTCACTTCTCGTAAACCTTTCGGTATAGACACTACTGCAAGACCTAAGTCGAAAGGAGACTTAAAGCTCCATTGGCAGAAAGGCGAAGGTCCTTTTCCAAGTAAAGAAGTTACAAAAGGGCAGGAAATGATTGAGAAATGGAAGGTTGTCACTTCATATGTAGCAACTGACCATGGGGGGCAGCCTGGGAAAGATGGTAAATTAAAAGTCTTTGGCAAAATTGCAGTTTTACCCCCTAAAACAATTTGTAATGAAACGTATATTGTTATTGGGACTTTTGATACAAAAGTCGAAGCAGAAAACTTAGTCAAATACATGAAAACTAAGTTTTTCCGTTTTTTGGTTTCGCTTTTCATGTATTCTCACCACATTACAAAACAATCCTATCAATATGTTCCAGTCCAAGACTTTACTCAGGAATGGACCGACGAAAAGTTATTTTCTAAATATGGTATCACAATAGAAGAAAAGAACTTAATTGATTCACTTATTCGACCCATGGACTAACTATGAGCGACAAAACGTTTTTTCCACCTCGTCCAGAAGCCAATCCGAAAATTTACGTCTATTCTATAGATGCACCTAACCGTAAGGGTTTACTGAAAGTAGGCTATACGACGCACACAGCCCAAAAGCGAATTCATCAACAGTTAGGGATAACGGGAGTGGATTATCGCATAGAACACGTCGTTGATGCCATGCGTAAAGATGGTAGTAGTTTCACTGACCATGATGTGCATCGTTATTTGAAAAGAAAAGGAATTTCTAATCCAGGTGGAGAGTGGTTCAAGTGTTCATTAAAAGAGGTAAAAGCAGCCATAGTAGCGGTCGCCAAAGGCGAGAAAAACGAAGAAAATAGAACGCTTATTTTTTCTATGCGACCCGAGCAAAAAGAAGCGGTTCAAAAAACAAAAGACTTCTTAGAAAGCTTTCATGCAGACAAAGAAAATCAAGGAAAGACCCCTCAATTTTTATGGAACTGCAAAATGCGTTTTGGTAAGACTTTCACATCTTATCAACTGGCAAAAACAATGGGTTGGTCAAAGGTTTTGGTACTCACCTTCAAACCTGCCGTACATAGTGCCTGGGAAGAAGATTTGATGAGCCATGTTGATTTTGAAGGTTGGCAGTTTATCTCCAATCATCCAGATACCTTGAACTATGAAGATGCGGATACTAATAAGCCTTTCGTTTGCTTTGGTTCATTCCAAGACTTCTTAGGCAAAAATAAAAGTACGGGCGGCATCAAAACAAAAAATGAATGGGTACATGCCATTAATTGGGATTGTGTAATTTTTGATGAATACCATTTTGGTGCTTGGAATGATAATTCTAAAGGACTATTTGATGAAATGTTTGAGGATGGAAAAGATGAGGATTTAGTTTATATCGACAAAATTGAGAAATTCGATGCGGACATCATCCCAATCTCAACCCACCAATTTCTCTATCTTTCAGGAACACCATTTAGAGCTATTACTTCAGGCGAATTTATAGAGGAGCAAATCTACAATTGGACATATTCCGACGAACAAAAAGCCAAATCAGAATGGCAAGGAGAAGATAACCCTTATGTAGCCCTGCCGAGAATGGTTATGCTTACCTATCAGCTTCCCGATTCCATTACAGAAATCGCAATGGGTGGTGAGTTCAATGAATTTGATTTAAACTTGTTTTTTAAAGCGGAAGGAGATGGGGAAAGTGCCTATTTCAAATATGAAAGTGAGGTTCAAAAATGGTTAGACTTGATAAGAGGTTCATACCTTGAAACCACCGTTGATGATTTAAAGTTGGGTGCTCAAAAACCACCGATGCCATTTTCAGATTCAAGACTATTGTCAGTTTTGACACATACGTTTTGGTTTTTGCCAAGTGTAGCGTCCTGTTATGCTATGCGAAATCTAATGCTAAAAAGGAATAATACTTTCTATCACGAGTACAGTATCGTAGTTGCAGCAGGAACAAAAGCAGGAATCGGAGTAAAAGCATTACCACCTGTACAGGAAGCAATGGAAAACCCATTGCAATCTAAGTCTATTACGTTGTCTTGTGGTAAACTGACAACGGGTGTAACAGTAAAACCATGGACAGGTATTTTTATGCTACGAAATTCATCCAGTCCAGAGACTTACTTTCAAGCAGCGTTTAGAGTTCAGTCTCCATGGACTGTAAAGAATATGGATGATAAGTCGCCTAACGAAGAGACGATTATCAAAGAAGAATGTTATGTATTTGATTTTGCACCAACGAGAGCATTGCGACAAATTGCGGAATACAGTACTCAATTGAATGTAGAAGAACCTAATCCTGAGAAACGTGTCGCTGAATTTATACACTTCCTTCCAGTACTTGCCTATGACGGTAGTTCTATGAAGCAAATTGATGCGGCAGGGATATTGGATATGGCAATGAGTGGCACAACTGCAACCTTATTGGCAAGACGTTGGGAAAGTGCTTTGTTAGTCAACGTAGATAATTACACATTAAAGAGATTACTCGTTAACGAACAAGCATTAGAAGCTTTAATGGCAATTGAAGGATTTAGGTCACTGAATGAAGACATTGAAACGATTATCAATAAATCAGAAGCGGTCAAAAAAGCCAAGAAGGAAGCCAATGACAAAGAAATGAGTAAGGCTCAAAAAAAGAAACTGACGGAAGAAGAAAAGGAATACAAAAGTCTGCGAAAGAAAATCCAAGAAAAACTCATAAAGTTTGCTACTCGGGTTCCAGTATTTATGTACTTGACTGATTATCGAGAACGAAGTTTGAAGGATGTGATTACACAATTGGAGCCAGCATTATTTAAGAAAGTAACTGGATTAGTCGTAAAAGATTTTGAGCTATTGGTAAGTCTTGGTCTATTTAATAGTGGACTCATGAACGATGCCGTCTATAAATTCAAACGATATGAAGATGCCAGTTTAAGTTATACGGGAATTAATAAACACGAAGGCGAAGATATTGGATTATATGACACTGTTTTAAGCTCAGGCGATTATGAAAATAGCTTTGTCAATGAACTGTAAATAGCCAACGCATTTTGCAGCACACTGCCATCCTCGTTCCTTCGGTGTCAGAGAGCTGCAAAGCCAACCCAAAAAACTGACAGATGAATAAACTAAATGACTTGAAAGAAGAAAGCCAGCAGAGAACACAGGCTATAATGTCCATGCCTCCTAAACGTCGGCACGGCATATAGCCAAACCGTTATGTCGCATTTTGATCAGGACGGTAGGGAGACTTTTTGAGCTAGGTATTTAAATAGAAAATGAATCAAAGAATAAAAATGAATGGTTGGAGTTTCACACTCGGGGAACGGGCTTCGAAGCTTAGCAGCCCACCGCGCTCGACGGAGCTCGCCAGCCGGACGCGCGGGCCCTTGGCTGGTGGCTTGGGGAATTGAAAACGTGACATAACCGTGTGCATGACGTGCATGCCTCGACAAGCTCGGCACGCCGCATGCACCAGGACGTTGTGGGTGCATTTATGAAAAGAATGAAACTGAATTTACTGACAATATTAATTCTCAGCGTTTTTACGTCAATTCAAGGACAGGAATATTCCAAGAAGGAACTCAATCGCAAGCCAGTCAACCTAACCGAAGCGGTTGAGCAACTGAATAAAATCCATCATGACACGACTAAACAAAAGATCTTTGACATGACCGAAGACGAGCTGATCGCAGGTGCCCACATGGGACTCGGACTGTGGATGCGAAATACTTGGGGTCTATGGAAAAGAAAGAAACTTGCCAAGCACTTCAATTCAATGGGAATTTATCACCCAGACGATATGTCTGGAATTATTTTAGAGACCTACTACCGGGAACTTCATGGACGGGAATGGAAAGTGGAAGAGCAAGTTGAGGAATACCAAACTTATTGGAAAAACATAAAAAACAATGACCAGGCAAACGAATAGAATTGTGACACGACAAAAACGGGCACCACAACAGTCAAATCTATCGGAGGTGATCTGAGACAATATGGTGAATGTAACTATGAAAATACTGGTAAGCATATTATTCGCATTTAACATGACGGGATCGTGTCTAGCACAGCTTGGAGACATTAAAGGAACTATCTATGATACTCTAGAGAACGAATATCTCTATGGCGCTGAAATCATTCTATTGAATTCTTCGCTTGGAGCCTATAGTGATGAAAATGGTGAATTTATTATCAAAAAAGTACCATCTGGAATTTATGATATAAGAATTAATTACTTTGATTACATGGAAACAGTACTGAAAAGTATATATGTTAAGAGCGATACAAAAACAAACTTAGAGATTTCCTTACCTGGTCCTTGTAAATTTGATGTAAGGACACTTGTCTGTCCCAGATGTGCCAAATCGGATATGGTTATTCCAATCATATATGGATTGCCGGGATCTCGGCTAATTAGACAAGCAGATCGAGGGAAAGTTCGTTTGGGTGGTTGCATTTTAACCGCTTGTGACCCATATTCGTATTGCAAAAGAGATAGCACCGAATTCTAGAACAATTGGCATGCAAACTTATGCAACTGATAAGAGAAAAGCAAACGCACCACAACACTGCATGACCATGCCAGAGCCGCCTATCGGCAGGCTCCGTCAGGTATGCTAAACGTTATCATGCATTCTAAGTTATGACTAGATTTTCTCAGAGCTTAAAATGTAGTCAAAGCAGGTGCAAAAATAGAATAATTTTAAAATTTGATAATATGATGAAACTACTACCTTTTATCCAAAGATCAACTAGAATATTGACAAATACTGGCCTTTGTTTATGTTATGGATTACTTCTTTTTGGTCCGGTTTTAGTAAGTGCACAATCTACACTTCACGAGCAGAAATTGGATCTAAGAGATTATATGGACTACAAATTAAGGGGTTCCTTTTTATCACACGAAGAAAGAGATTTCGGGAAAGTTGTAGCTGCATATGAATTAGCCAATAGTATAGACCAAAACAGAAACATAGACCTAGACAACAGCGATTTGATTGAGAAGGCTCTGCAGCATAGGGCCGATTCACACAATGAGCTTTGGAAGAAGGAGATTGGGCAGGCTTTAGATTATGGTTCATCATTTGTTGGAGGTAAGGTTGCTTCAAAAGTTATGACGGTAGGATCAAAGGCAGCAAATGATTTTCTTAATAGGACTCCACAGTACAATATTGAAGACTTTTTGAAACAATCTAGAATTGAACTAGGAGTATTTAAATCTAGGAAATTCATATATCATAAGTCAGGCATTCAAGGCGAGGAATATTATGCAGATAAGCAAGGTACTTATTTGAATACAGTTCAAAGTCAAGAAATGTTCAACAAAATCCTTCTGATGAGCCAGGAAAATCCAGGATTTTCTAGGATAGTTAATGAATTAGGAATTTTGCCGAATGGTATCAAACTCGAGATGTCCAAGGAAGATATCATTGCAAGAGACCCATCATACGGAAATTTAGTGGATAATCAATTCATTAAGGATGCTGTCAAAAAAATACGTGACAAGACCTTGTCTAAAGAGGAATTCAAGAAAGAAATTGAGAAACTTGAAGAGAATATATTGAGTTCATTGGAAGAAAAATACAAGGAATTTGATCCCCTAATATTAAAGCAAGACAAGGAAGCACGGGATCTTCAAGACTTCAACAGCAATATGAGAATCATACAACATTCTGCCAACATCGTCTCCTATTTCTTACCTTCGCAGGAAGCACAAGAGTTGACTGGTCTTGCTGACGCTGTTATAAATTTCAGTCAAGAATTCAGAGCTCTTGATTTATTGGTAGGTAGTAGTGCATGGGGCAATAATTCTGCTAGTTGGGCTGCATCATTGGGATCAGCTAATGCATTTATAGGTGTTGCGATGACTTTGGGAAAGATATTTGGCTCAAGGAAAAAAAAGAGACAGCAGGAATCCATTAGAAACATACTTAGCAGAATGTTCAAACAGATCGATATGCTGAGAACACAAATGCATAGCAGATTTGATCGTGTGGACAATCAACTTGCAAACATTTATGAAAGTATGTCAGAAAGCTTCAGCATTGTAATAGATATGCTTGATGAGAGCCTCACACAAATGAATTTCTTGAATGCCATAACCGAGCAAATTCATGATGATATCAGAAGGACTCAATCGATGATGAACGAGTTCTCTGAAGAAATACTGATAAATATAAACGAAAACGACATAATAACTTGCATTAAAACTAGTAATCCCGAAGAGGTGGGAATACATCTCGAGCCATGCATGATTAACATCCAGGAAAATGCAATAAATTTTTCCAATGCTGACATTTTTACAATATCAGGGTCCGAGATGCAATCTCAAAATAAACTGGACATCTTTTCGTCTCTAGGTTCTGAGTATGAAATTAATAGACTTCTATATTCCTTTCTTGACCCTAGGTTTAAAAAGACACAAGACTTTCCGGACTTAAAAACAGAGGTTTTCAATGGGGAGGGGAAAATTTATAACTATGAGATCTGGTCCCGGTATGCAGTACTATTTCTAGAACTAGTGAATGCTAGATTGCAAGACTTAAAAACTGTAGATAAAACCCAAACACTAAATCTCATCGATCTCCTTCTTCAAAGAGGAAAAGCAATTAGAGGTCAGTACATTAAATTGGTATATAACGAAGATCATACAGCGCAAACTGGAATTCTCAATAGTCTTCTACTGAACTATAATGAGAACTCAGACAGGCTAATTAGGACGTATGAGGCCCAACTTTCTGATTTCCAGAGTAAAGTAGGAAAGACTACTAATAGTGACTTTGAATTATTTAGCCTAGATGCTTTTGAAGAATACCTTCCTGAGATTGATGTGAAAATCAAGTCCCTAAGTGAAAAAATGCCCCCCAGCTTTCCAAAATCGAATTATGAAACACTTTACCGAGATCACATCCTAGGGTTTCACAAGGCTCAGGTCATGAAGTCCATAAAATCAAATTCGGCCATTTTCGAAGATTTATTATTGACACGAGCTAAAGTATTCAATGCCAATCTGCCGCAGACCCAACAGAAAGACACTATACACCCACACATCACAACTTTAATAAATCCCTATACTGATTTCTTCTATAATAAATTCGGTAAGACCCAACTAAATATTTTCAATGAATTTGCGAACATAGTCGAAGCCGATAAAACAAATACAAATATTAAGGATATTGATAAGATTTGGAAATATGCAAGTTACCTCGATCTAGGTAAACTTGATCAACACTATTTTGTGAACGGTTTCGACGCCTTTACATCAGTTTATAGTCAAGATACTGTTAAACTTAGTGTTTTCAGGCAGCTCTATGCCTTACTTACAATAGAAACGTATTTTTCTTGGAATAAGAACATCCTCGACAGGAACAATGTTGTTAATCGCCCATCAAACTATTTTGACATTGAAACCAATTCATCACTAATCAAGAGACACACAGGCGGTGTGGGATACCCAATTTTCTGGAACCACCAAAAAGAAGAAGACTATATGGATTGGTCTAAATACTATAATAGTACATTGGGAGCACTCTATAGTACTTGTGATGGTAGTGAACTTGCAAGCAAGACGCCATTTCAATCACTTAACCTCCCACTTGAAATCTCTAAAGAATGTAAGAGAAGAATAAAGACTCCGTATCCGCACTTCAAGAAACTTTCAGATGGTCTCTTTGATTTCACTATTGAGTTAGGTCAAGAAAATACGAATATCAGAGCGCAATTGGAGTTGTCGGAAAATACTGCTTCTGAAAAAGCTGTAGAAGAAAGGAAGTTAGCTGAATATATAGTTCATAATGAGTTGGCAAGACTGCAACTAGAGTTTTATAAACAATTACTAGATCATTCCACAACATCCTCTAAGGAAATTAGAGAGATGCGGGACGAATTGTACAAGACAAAGCAACAAATCAAGGGCTACCTCAATTTTGCGATGCCTCATCTTTTCGTGAAGAACGTGCGAATAAGAGCGCTAGTCCAAGATATGCAAGATGAACTCCAAGAAACGACATATATAGAGAATACGCTTATTAAATCGATTGAGGTCTTGGAGAAAATTAGGCTATTACAAAAGAACTATACAGCTCAGAATCTTACTAGCACAAAGACAGAGCTAAGTGACCTAGTCACATCCTTTTCGACCAATGATAGGAGCTTGGAGATCAAGTTCGTTAAATGCCAAGGAGTTGAATATTTTTATCCGAAACTAAAATTCAATCTCAGAGCATTATTCAAAACTAGTTCTAGGTCAGTATCTTCGACTTTCACACAGATTATTGACACATTGGTAGCCTCTCCCAAGCCTGTACACCAATTTTATATTGATATTGTTCTGCAAAACTTAGAGGACCTATATTCCTTTGTTAAGCTTGATTATTTATCTGAGGACTACTTTTCAGGATGGGCAATAGATAATCACCGAGACACAAATATTACGTTAGCGTTGGTTCAGGGGGATGTGTTTCCTACTGATCTCTTCGAACTACCTCACGTACAGGAATTCACTTTTCAGGGATCCAGTGTTACCAATGCAGAATTTGAGAATTATAATCCAAACCTGCGAATACTAAACATGGCCTCGAACAAATTGACAGAAACTATAGGTATAAATACCCAGGCTATGCCTAAACTAAAGAAGCTTGATTTACATAGGAACAATATTGGCAAATTGAATATGGATTGGTTCACCACAACGCTGGATAGTCTAAATCTATCCCAGAACTTATTTGATGAAGTTGTGATTAAAGCACCCCAAAGTTCCCTTAGATCGATTGACATTAGTGAAAATCAACTTCAAAAATTTGAAATTGTTGATACTCTCAGTAATCTAAGCTCTGTTCTTCTAGGTCAGAATGAACTTAAAGGAATAGTGATTGATGGTGGTCTGGTACCAAAACTTGAAATCCTGTCTATAGAGAATAATCATGACCTTTCCAATATCAAGATCTCTAATGCACCAAATATCAATAAGGCAAGTTTTGACCTTGTTTTCAAAAGCCTAAGATCTTTTGCTTGGACTAGCAGCAATTTGAAAAATTTGGATTTTCTGGATAGTGTCCACTTTCCGGCCGTTCGAAAACTTGATGTGAGTAAGAATGAAATAGCCTCTAGCGAAATATTTGATCGCTCCTGGAGAGATTTGGATTCTCTGACATTAGTGAGAATAACCTGACAAGTGTCAGACTACGAGGAAATGATGACATTTCAAGTGACGGAATTCAGTTCATTGACTTGTCAGAAAACAATATCTTCTCCTTCGAAATTGATTCTATTCTGGCACAATTAGTAAGTATTGATCTTTCGGCAAATGAAATTTCGAAACTAAGCTTGGATTTTAAGAACTTGCCTTTGGTTGAGACAATAAACATAAAGAAGAATCCATTGAGATCAGTAAGGGTAACAAATTTATTAACTTTCAATCTTGAGACTTTAGTGAGTCAATTGCCTATTCATTTAGAGCACCTAGAAATCACAAAGTCTTACGTGCAAAATTTGGATTGGATCAAACGATTTTATCAAATAGATAGTTTGACCATGGCGGACTTAAGTTTGGGAAGCAAATACTCTAGCATATTGATGGATTCCGTGGCACAGGTAAATGCCGAGTATATAAGAATAAATGATCTTGATTTAGGGGATGTCACTTTCAGCGATACTTGGAATAATTCGCACTGTGAACTTATAGATCTCTCAGGAAACATGATTAACAATATTAATTTTGACCTTCAATTATTCGGACATTTAAAATCAATGGATTTGGGATCTAATAGGCTTAGACGACTTAAGATCGAATATGAGAAGTTTCCGGTATTGGAGCAATTAGATCTAACAAATAATAATTTAAAGTCGATTGATATTAGGGAGATTGGAAGAATTAAGACCTTGAAACAAATCAGACTTTCGGGAAATAGAATTAAAAGGAAACATCAAAGAAGGATATTGGACCAGATTGGTAAACATGGCTTGGAGATCGAGGTTATTTTCTGATTTGTCAGTTTTGACCTTATGTCTGTTTTGATAGGTGACTTCGCGAGGATATTTCTAACGCATGATAACAGGCCATCAAAACGGCATTGTGGCTAGCGCAGATTCGTGACCTGAATAATTATGTGAAGTGTGTTAGATTGTATGTTCTTAAAAGTCGTGGCGACCTTTTAATTTGCTAGCCAAGACGCCGTTTATGGCCAACACGTTAGTGAGCATAAATTCTGAAAAATGCTGAATCTAAGATTTAGAATTACCTTCCTAATGGTAGTAAGCATTCTACTTCTCCAAGCACAGGATTTATTTGTGGACGGGGCTGAATTGTATAATACGGAGCAAATTGAGCCACCCATTTCGGTCAAACTGAGCCACCCATTCCGGCCAAAGTGTGCCAGTGATTTCGGTCAAACTGTGCCACTAAACTAGGGCTAATGTAGAAGAGGGTGTAGGTGTCATTGATATGAAGTTTCGTCATCTTGAGAATAAAAAAACAAGATGGCAAATAAGAAAAAAGACACCATGCAGATCAGACAGATGTTACTACTTCATCACCAAGGCTACAGTAATCGTAAAATAGCCAGGCAACTTGAAGTGAGCCGGAATACTGTAAACAGCTACATTAAGCAGTTTGAGGAAAGCAGTAAGACGAAGGAGGAGTTACTTAATCTGGAATCCGATGAGCTAGATAGGCTATTTGGCCAAGGATCGGTACAGAAAGTGGATGATCGGTACCAAGGATTGAAGAATTATTTTCCTAAGATATTGGAGGCCAGCAAATTAGTTGGCTTTACCTATCAGAAGATGTGGGAAGAATATCGAGCTGAACATCCTGGAGGATACGGCTACACGCAGTTTCTGGAACATTTTCACAAGTGGAATAGTAAGACCGAGGCAACCTTAAAACTAAATCACAAAGCAGGTGGTAGTCTGTTTGCGGACTATGCTGGAGATAAGCTAGACTGGATCAATAGCATAACAGGTGAGCTATTTAGTGAGGAGATGTTTGTAAGTTGCCTACCGGCTAGTGGGCTAATTTTTACAGAACCGAGTTCGTCACAAAAACTACCTCAATTCATACAAAGTGTGATGAATTGTTTGGCTTACATAGGTGGTTGTCCGCAAACAATTGTAGTTGATAATCTGAAGAGTGCGGTCACTAAGGCCAGCAAATATGAAGGCATAGCAAATCGAACGTTTCGTGAGCTAGCCCTATACTACGGTGCTGTATTGAACCCAACTCGACCTTACCGACCAAAGGATAAGGCAATGGTAGAGCGGGTAGTAGATCTAGTATATGAGCAGATCTATTTTCCCATTAGGGATGAGGTATTTCCATCAAGACATCATTTGAGTGAAAGGATCCGCACCCTACTAGATGCACTAAATGATCGCCCATACAAACAATTAGGATGTAGTCGAAGGGAGCTTTTCATGACTATCGAAAAAAGCAAACTAATGCCGTTGCCACCTGAACCTTTTGTGATTAAAAAGTACAAAAGAGCTAAGGTGCAAAAGACCTCCCATGTGTATTTATCTGAAGACAAGCACTACTATAGTGTTCCTTACCGGTACATTGGTAAATACACGATGATCCATTTCAGCGATCATGTGGTAGAAGTGTATTACAAGCACCAACGCGTTGCCACACATCATCGTGATCGTACCGCCAGTGGTTACTCTACCAAGAAAGAACACCTTCCCAGCCACCACCAAAAATACCTGGAGTGGAGTCCAGCATATTTCATAGCAGGAGCCAAGAAAATAGGTCCGAACACGGTACAATATATCTCCCGACTTTTTGACCAGACTGGTTACCCAGAAGTTAAATACAAAACAGCTATGGGCATCATTCAATTGCAAAGACAATATGAACACAAGCGCATTGAAAGAGCATGTCAGTTGGCCTATTTACATCCTGTATCTTCTTACCAAAGCGTGCTTAATATTCTGGAAAAAGGACTAGATCATCTTCCTGATTTACTGGATGCACAACAAGATGAATCCCATATTCCCAATCATGAAAATATCCGGGGAGCCAATTACTTCACTGACAACTGAATCTAATCATCACCAAAATAATATATCACATGCATCAAACGATTGACAAAATGAAACAACTGCGACTGCACCAAATGGCCGCTATTCACCATCAAAGATTTAGTGAGAACTTACATCAAGACTACTCGGCAGATGAGTATACCACACTCCTGGTCGAGCAAGAATGGGAAGAAAGGCAAAATCGCAGAATTCAACGCCTCATTACCTCTGCTAAGTTTAAGACAAGAGCTACTGTTTCAAACATTGACTTTCAAAGTAAAAGGTCACTTAAACGCGACACAATCAACAAATTAAGCATGCTTCAATTTATTAAACACAAGCAAAACATCATCTTGACGGGCCCTGCCGGAACTGGTAAAAGCTACTTGGCTCAAGCATTGGGTCACCAGGCCTGTATCAATGGCTACAAAACATCTTACCAGATAACAGCCCGGTTTTTGGCAGTGCTCAAATACGCCAAGTTGGACGGCACTTACCTCAAACAGCTTACCAGGCTCAATAAATTTGATCTACTCATACTGGATGATTTCGGTCTACAAAAGTTAGATAATCAGGACAGAGAGATTCTTATGGACATCATTGAAGATAGAAATGAAACCAGCTCGACCATAGTTGCATCCCAGATTCCCATTAGCAAATGGTATGAGCTTATTGGTGAAGGCACTATTGCCGATGCCATCTTAGATCGAATCGTTCACTCGGCACATAAGATCATGCTGGATGGAGAATCGCTGCGTAAACGAAATAAACCAAAACTAGAATAAACTTGTGTAGAGGTGAGTTTACCACAATATTCACCTTCTGATAAACCAGCTTCAATTTGTGTTGGCTGGTTTTTAGGTGAATATGTGGAAAACTCAGTCTTGGTTTTCAACCCCTAAAGCGGGGTCTGTGAGTATTTACTATTTTTGAAATATTAGTGGCACCATTTCACCGAAAACAGTGGCACAGTTTCACCGAAATAGACAGCCCCCGACTCGTTTGCTTTGGATCACCAAACATTGGCGTTAACCGTTGTTATATTGAGGGTGATACTATAATTCAGAATCGAGTTTGTCTTATATATATGCAGGATCATGCAACCTGTAATGGAAGGCCGAAGAGGAATTATCTTTATAAGGAGGATGATACGATCTACTTCTTTGATGAAGACGACGATTCATTCAAGGTTTTGTATAACTTTTCACTGGAGGTTGGTGATACTATGATATACGAAACTGGAATTCATTCCTGGGACCTGAGAAGGAGAACTCACTATATACGAATAGATTCTATCGGGAAGTTTTTTGCAAACGATGTCGAACTTAAATCATTTAGTATATCCTATGCGATCGGACATGACGAGCAAATATTCTTTGAGAAATCAAATGATATAATAATTGAGGATATCGGGAACACTAGTAATTTTTTTCATTTCAGTGACGGAACAGGTTTCTGCGATGATAAATATAGCGATCCACTTAGATGTTTTTCGGCCCCAAGTTTTCCCACTATCAAATTTACGGACATGGACTGCCTGACGGTGTCCACAACTGAGGCTAAAGATCTATCCTATGAAATTACTGCGTTCCCAAACCCTTTCGAAGACGAATTAACTCTGGAGCTGACAGAACCCATTAGGAATGGATGTGTCAATGTGCTTGATCAATGGGGTAAGATCCAGCATCAGCAGACCTGGCCCGAGAACGAGTTGAAAATGATTCTGAATTTAGGTGATTTACCTTCATCAACCTATTTGATACGATTGAGACAAAGTCATGGTGTAAAGTATTTTGGAGGGATGAGGGTAGTCAAGATGAATAAGTAGGTACGCTCACTAACACCGGCTCAAGACGGCATAGTGACAGGCACCTTCCCCTACGTCAACTACTGTATTAAGTTTGTTATATTTATCAGGGACTGGCATAAAGATGGGTCCTGTGAGTGCCTGACACCACAGCCGCTTAGCCGGGAACCGTTATACTGAAGCGATTGATCAAAGGATCATAGCTTACTATAGAAGTTAGACTCTTCATTTGAAAAAGAACTATCTTGTATCCAAAGCATGATAATCATTTTCACCCAATATTACTAAGAATTATATTCGGCATGGCCCTACCTCCTCTTTGATATTTAATGAAATATGCAACGGTTCAGCAACCAAGGGCTGGTAGGTACACTTTGAATTATGAACATAATGAACATAATAATAATCAGAACTACTTTGCTTTTGGCTTTGATATTCATGTCTGAACCACATCTATCTAGTCAAGTTTTTGGAGAACCCAAACTAATCTTTCAAAACATATGTGGTGACCTGATGATAGAATCAAAGGTAGATTGCGATGATAAAACCGACCTTCTCTTTTCGGGTTACCAATGTCTTCGGTGGTTTGAATATGATTCCCGGGAGGAAATCTTTTATCCACAAGAGTTCAAAATTGACACGAACATACAGGATTTCGGGTTAATGTACAGTGTAGATCTTGATTCAGATGGCGATTCCGATTTAATTGTTGCACCCAACGGAACAACATTTCTTGATCACATTTTCTGGTTGGAAAATCGTGACTGCGGATCCCTGTTCATCTACCACCTGATCGATGACTTTCAAACAGACGGAAGATGGTCGCTCTCCTGTGCGGATGTTGATGGAGATGGCCTTCTTGATATTATCGGGGCCAATGATTCGTCATTAAGATCAGGATCGGACACAGTAAGATCAGGATCTATTTTAATTCCCAAAATCAACTTCTTACTAGTTATAGTATTCAGCAGGGTAATTTTAAACACGTTCAAGTTGCTGATTTCGATAATGATGCCGACATTGATATTGTGACTGCTAAAGGTCATTTTAATGACTTGTCTTTGCTTGAGAATGTGGATGGAACAGGGATCGTCTGGCATGAGAGCACTTACAATTCATTCCACTCGCTTAGATCACTCTCAATAGCAGATTTCAACTCCGATACTCTGCCAGATTTGTGCTATATCAGTTGTTCAGGTCTGGTTGTGTTAGAAAATGTTGGGAACCTAGCATTCTTAAATCATGATCTAAATAGTGATAACCTCTGCAGAGGCCTTGTTGAAATATTTGACCATAACGGAGATTTGAGACCAGACATTTTAATAGGTTCGGAATATGGCTCAAACAATTTCACCAAAGTCATAGAGTCGCAAGAGGGAGCATTTCAATTTTCCACCGAGATTATTCTTGACAGTGTCGGAGGAAGGTTTCTGTTGACAAGTGACATCAACAATGATTCCGTGATTGATGTGTTGTTTGGGAACAGGGAAATAATAAAATACGAGTCCGATACACTGAACCATTCTATGACCTATAGACTTGTGGCATACGATGATACATTCAATGAAACATTTGCTGATCTTGACAATGACGGTGATGTCGATATGGTAGCAACTGATGGCGCTACCGGTAAGAATCTCTTTATCATAGAGAACAAGGCAACTACCAATGATTACATCTTCTATAATAATATACCAAATGAGATTTCTTCCAATCCTGAAACCACATATGGCGTTATTGTAACAGATATCGATCTTGATTCGAAACTTGATGTTGTCAACTTTGGCTATTCAAGTATAAGCTATTTCATGAATGAAGGAAATCTAATGTTTTCAGGACCACATATTATCACTGAGAATGAAAGTGGTTATATCCGAGGTCTTGCAATGATAGATCTTAACAAGGATGGATATCCCGATTGCTCGTATGTTCTTTATGGAGTGAACGAGGTCAGAGCCTCTATCAATAAGGGTAATTCCACTTTCACCACTTCTTATTTGATAACTGATCAGATCATTGACCCAGAAAAGATAGGAGGCAGAGATATAGATGGAGACGGAAATCAGGATATCTATATTGCTGACGGATCATCTCACTATGTAAATTGGATTTCCAATGATAGCCTAGGAATTGGTGCTTTACATTATACTGATCTCCCAAGTGGCAATCGTATTCTCCAGATGGATGCAGCCGATTTTGACTTGAATGGATTTTCCGATTTTCTAGTCTATAAAAGTGGATCAGCTAGCAGAGTCATTTACAATCTAGATGGCACTGCCTTCACTACAAAAAATGATGGTTTTGCCGGATCGGGATATTTCCTATTGGGAGATGTTGATTTGAATTCCAGACCTGATATTCTAACAGAAGATAACCTGTATTTGAATCTACCAGATACATCTAAATTTACGTCCATACCATTCAATTCTATTGGGTCACTGCACGCACTTTCAGATTTTAATGGTGATAGGACACCTGATTTAGTACAAAATGCAAATGGGGATTTCTTCTTGACAAATATTTATTTAGGGGGCACATGTCACGATGGCATTAAGAATCGCGATGAAGAGTATATTGATTGTGGCGGTAGTTTTTGCACTGACTGCTTTCTATGTCAAGGTGATACAATATTTATTCAAGACCGGCCTATATTCTATCAATTAGATATCAGCGCAAATAATACAATCTTATCAAATGGTCGAATAGATCGATTTTCCAGTATTGTTTTCAGAGCAGGTGATAATGTAATTTTATCGAGCTTATTTGAAGTCGATAAAAATGCTTCATTTGAAATACTCATCGATTCTTGCAAATAATTTCAAATTTAAATGGGTGATTTTAAAAAATCTCTGTGATAGTACTCTTGTCTTTATTCTTACCCAAGAACCATGAGAAGTGAAAATATTTCATAAACAGGCCTTGAAAATTAGACAGTTTGCAACTCGTAATAGAAAATTTGACCTTAGGTGTTTCCAGGGCAAAGAGAATATAACGGAATTGGGAATGGAAATGCAAATTGCATTGTTTTGGCCTCAGTATAACAGGCTACGAAGACGTCATATTGGCTAACGCAAATCAGAACTAGAATAATCGTATTAAGTTTGTTAAATTGAGAGTGCTGACAAGGAGTTTATCGGCTTTCTATTGCTAGCCAATACGGACGCTTGTAGCCGGAGCGTTAGTGAGCATAAATTCTGAAAAATGCTGAATCTAAGATTTAGAATTACCTTCCTAATGGTAGTAAGCATTCTACTTCTCCAAGCACAGGATTTATTTGTGGACGGGGCTGAATGGCACTATAGACTCGTTTGCTTTGGATCACCAAACATTGGCGTTAACCGTTGTTATATTGAGGGTGATACTACTTAGATGTTTTTCGGCCCCAAGTTTTCCCACTATCAAATTTACGGACATG
>CBDCUS010000005.1:0-10887 GCA_965222815.1 Candidatus Scalinduaceae bacterium | reverse complement strand
TGCACTGACTGACCCTAAAATTTAAATTTTTTATAAGAATCTTATATGCTACCAAAATGCAAAGTTTCATGAAACTAGGTAGAAAAATATTTTTTTTTTAAATTCTGTGACGTCACTTTGACCTTATAGGTCATCTGAGGTCAAAGGTCAAGGTGCCAAACGAAAGCCCAGTTATGACTTCCTATATAAAGTCAATAGTAACTGCATTCCTATTTGGTACCGTTTTCAAGATATTGACCATTTTAATAATTTGCTCATTAAGCTAATTAACCTAATTACCATGGTCTGATCAACCTCAAATTCAATAGGCTTCGGTCGTTGACCATACATGGGTAACTGACAAAAGTAAAAGTTTCTGTGTTAAAGAATGGCTGAAAAAAATGCGAGACAGACACACAAACAAACAAACAAACAAACTAGAAGGGTATTCAAGACATAGTCGCCAGTCGTCTTTGAATAATAGTCATGTTCGGATTAGTCATTGTTATTATATAGAAAGTAAGTATTCTGGCTCAAAAACTGACTGAGAACTGACGTTTTTTTGTAAAGCTCATGTATGTGACCATTTGTGACCTTCATGGTCACCGCAGATCACAGGTCATGGAGCCAAATGAAAGGTTGTATATGAGTTCCTATCTATGAATAATCGTAAGTATAGGACTTATGGCAGTTTGACCATTTGTAACCTTCACGGTCACCGCAGGTCACAGGTCATGGTGCGAAATGAAAGTCTATATATGAGTTCCTATCTATGTATAATTGTAACTATAGGCCTATCTGGCACCGTTACTGAGATATAGACATGCAATATTTTTGTAACCATCATTACATTTTTGAAAGACTTTTTTGGACCATTTTTTAAAAAACATGCCATTTTTATGAGTTGGATCGTTAGAGATAACATCAGAGATCAGTTTAGTTTTTACTGAGATATAGACATGCAATATTTTTGTAACCATCATTACATTTTTGAAAGACATTTTTGGACCATTTTTTAAAAAACATGCCATTTTTATGAGTTGGATCGTTAGAGATAACATCAGAGATCAGTTTACTTTTTACTTGAAGTCTTTAGCTTAAAAAATGAAGGAGTTATAGCTGTTTTTCCGAAAAAACGTTTATGACGTCACGTGACCGGAAGTGCGTCGGAGAAGCGCGAAAATGGCGCCATGCTGTTCGCATTCTGTTGGCCATTATTTTAGTCTTTACATGAAGTCTCTAGCTAAAAAACCGACTGAGAAAATGCATTTTTCGTAAATTTCATGTATATGACCATTTGTGACCTTCACGGTCACCGTAGGTCACAGGTCATGGTGCGAAATGAAAGACTATATATCAGTTCCTATCTATGAAAAATTGTAACTATAGGCCTATCTCGCACCGTTACCTAGATATTGACATGCAACATTTTTGTGACCATGGTTACATTATTGAAAGACGTTTTTCACCCATTATTTTGTAGCAACATAACGTTTTTATGATTTGGATCGTTAGAGATAACGTCAAGGATCATTTTAGTTTTTACTTGAAGTCTTCAGCTTAAAAAATAAAGGAGTTATAGCAGTTATTCCAAAAATAACGTTTATGACGTCACCTGACCGAAAGTGCGTCGGAGGTGCGCGAAAATGGCGCCATGCTGTTCGCATACTGTTGGACATTATTTTAGTTTTTACATGAAGTCTCTAGCTCAAAAACTGACTGAGAAAATGCATTTTTCGTAAATTTCATGTATGTGACCATTTGTGACCTTCACGGTCACCGCAGGTCACAGGTCATGGTGCGAAATGAAAGTCTATATATGAGTTCCTATCTATGAATAATTGTAACTATAGGCCTATCTCGCACCGTTACTGAGATATAGCATGTCCATATTTTTGTAACCGTTTTTAAAGACTTTTTCAGCCTATTTCTGAGCAAAAGTATACGTATTTTAGTATTTCATCAGTTAGAGATGACGTCGAGGATGAGTTCAGTTTTTACCTAACGTCTCTAACGTAAAAAGTATATGAGATATCGCATTTTTAGCAAAAACAACGTTTTAGGCTAATTAGCTAATTAGCATTGACTAATTAGCACCAAAATCAATAGGCTTCTTGAGAGGTACATAGGCAACTTGTGTGCAAAGTATGAAGAGCGTATCTCCAGACGTTTACGAGAAAACTGAAGGACAGACTGACAAACAAACAAACAAACCAACGAAGCAAAAAGACTATACGTCGCCAGTCCTAGCCGGGGCTGGCGACTATAACAAACAAACGAAACAAAAAGACTATAGCCCCCGACAGAGTCGGGGCCTATAACAACAAGAGAGCCCCTTTGTAAAGGGTATAGTCGCACGGGTCTAATTGCATTTCATATTCAGCTAACCCTAGCTACCTTTAACTCACTAACCTAGTTTATATTTCTTCAGTTTTCTTTAAATGTAACAAAAACTGAGTGATGAATTGCATTTTTTGCAAAATTCAAGTATGTGACCTTTTGTGACCTTCATGGTCTCCGCAGGTCACAGGTCATAGTGCGAAATGAAACGGTATATATAAGTTTCTTTCTATGAACCATTGTAACTATATTCCTATCTGGCACCGTTATTGAGATATATAGCATGTAAATATGTACGTAAACATGGTAACCATTTAAGGATTTTGTTCCAATTTCTGAACAGAAATTTGCTAATTTTAGCTTTGGGCTGACCCGATACAACATCCTGTATAATTTTAGTTTGATTTGAAGTCTTTAGTTTAAAAAATGAATGAGTGATAGCAGTTTTTCCGAAAATAATGTTTATGATGTCACATGATCGGAGGTGCGTAAGAGTAGCAAGTAAATGATGTCATGCTGTTCGCATCCGGTTTTTCATTATTTTGGTCTTAACATAAAGTCTCCAGCTCAAAAACTGACTGAGAAAATGAGTTTTTCGTAAAATTCAAGTAGTTGATCGTGTGTGACCTTCACGGTCACCACCGGTCACAAGTCATGGTGGGAAATGAAAGGCTAGTAGTGTAGACTGAGTTGCGCGTGTTACCCTGCGCTTCCGGTCTTTTTTGAGGAGCCAGGATCCATTTCCTGTGCGGGATCCACTTCCTGTGGGCCAGATATGGGGTCAGATATGGGGTCACGTGACCTGTATTAGCCAATCAGAGGCCAGGGATGGCGCAGAATTCCAAGATGGCGGCCCTCATTTGCATATTTGACCTCAGCCTGGCGTGACCTTGACCTTTGACCCGATCCTCAACTTTTGTGACGTCATCAAACCTCGGGGAATACCCCAGATTTTAGGGGAAATCCCGGCCAAAAGCCAATCCAAGCCAATCCAAGCCAATCCAAGAAATCCAAGCCAATCCAAGCCGTACCAAGTGGCACCACACATTTGGGCACCACATATTTGGCACCACATTGGAAATCCTACCAATCCTGGCACCACATATCCAAGCCAATCCTACCAATCCTGGCACCACACAGGGTAGTCAATTAGTGTGTATATGACCTTGACCACTAAGCTAGCCATATATATGTGAGTTTGGCGCAACAAATCCAAGATGGCGGCCATCATTTGACCTTGACCTCTGTGACCTCTAATTTTAGGGGAATCCTAGCACCACACATTTGTCACCTCATACTTGGTACCTCATTGGGGCAGTTTGGCCACCTTGACATAGTTATTTTGTGACCTTGACCTAACATATATATATATGTGACCTAATTAATATATCTCTGTGACCTAGTTTTGCACTCATTGACCTTATTACCCATAATCCTTTGCTGTGTGACCTAATTAGCAGCCCCATGACCTCTGTGACCTTGACCTTTATAATAGTCTTTATAATTGGGGTTGACCTAATATGTAAACACGTGGTTACAACAAAACAAAAAAAAACAAACAAACAAATAGATATATGTATATACGTTTACTTAACATAATAGTACAGAAAATGTAATCAAACTGTTAATTTAGCTTCATTAAATACATCACTTACAGAAAGAGGTCCAATGCATATAATTTCAAAACAGTCTTTTCCTAGATAATCTAACACATACTGTCCAAAGGTCTTCCCTTCCTGCTGCATGAGTTTGACCTCATTGCCTATCATCCAGCCAGTCAGCTCTTGTTCTGTGTAGCGCTTCTTTGAGGCATGCTCCACAATCACAAAACTATTGTTAATGATACAGGCTCTAATAAGTTCTTCAAAACATTCTTCCACCATAATTTTCACGTCTTCTCTCCAGGGGCTGTCTCTCACAAAACGAAAACATAACACTTGGGTAGGCTGGTTAAACTTCTCTACTATAACATCTTTTATGTTCCTGCTGTCATAAGTGTTGCTTAACCCGTACCTGTTGGCCAACTCTTTCAGTCTAGTCTTCATAGTATTGGCTGGCTTTTCCTCTGACAATTTATCTTCTGTAGCAGTACTTTCTTCATGTATAATATCTTCAACTGTTGTAGTATTATCTATCTTCACTCTCTTGGCATTGGCTAACTCTTGGCTCTTTTCAGTTCTCTTCATGCCCTGGTGTTTCTCTCTCACATGTCTCAATAGATTTTGGTTATTACTAAATGATGCTCCACACACATCACATAATATCTTTTGGCTCTCCATACTGTACAACACGTCTTGACTGCTCTACAAGTAAACTATAAATGATTACTTGATAGATTCCCCATAAAGTCACGCATGCGCGACTGCTACAAAAGGGTCGGTCGGCTAAACCATCAATCCACGCATGCACGACTGTCCACGGATAGGCACGCATGCGCGACTGTCCATAGATAGGCACGCATGCGCGACCCATTGGTCTGCTATATAATAAGTTAAGGTACAAGTTATATAGTAATGTTTCTGGGTGGCTTGTTTATGATTAGTTTAGCATTGAGAGATCATTATTTGAGAGACATGGCTGCTAAAACAAGACATGGAAATGAATTAGACGTCGCTATATTTAAGGCTCTAGGCAATATGATATGGATCAGTATGCCAGAATCAGTTGAAGAGAAATGCTATGGCTGTAGAGGTGTAACTGATGAAGAGGGTAGGCCTAAATTTTTTGGTTCACAAAGAGACCATGATGTCTGCTGTATGATGACTCCTGAAGAACAGATTGATTATATCAGCGAAGACGTGATCCATAAAATATTAACCACTCCGGAATTAAGAGAAGAGTTGTTCGCCAGGGTAGAAGTTGAAATTCCAAACCAAGAGGACAGAAAAATTGTGAAAGAAATATTAAGCAGGAGCAAGTCTAATTTCCCTAGTGAACGGTTCTTGTTAAACAACATAGTCCACATCACAGACTACGCCAAGTTTCTGCTCAGGGCTTCTGCTACGCAATACTCGCAAGAAACATCATTACTCAAGAAGAAACATGAGCAGCAGTCAGACGAAGAAGAGGTTTACATTTGATAGAAGGAAGCTGACCATCGATCCTGTGCCTACTATCTATTATTACACTAATATTAACAATGCTACTGTTAAACTAAACTATGATTCTAACAAAAATGTTGTTAATAATTTAATTCCTTTATCTGTATGTGAATGGATTTGGAATGGTTGTAATTTTGAAATAAACTTAAAAAATGGTTGTTGAGATAAAGCAACCAAAAAATAAACAAATATAAAGGCCACTTTCCCTTGTTATAATGACTACTTATCCATGTGTCCCCAAATGTCCGGTCGGATGGACCATCCAGTCACGCATGCGCGACTTTCCATAGATAGTTACGCATGCGCGACTGTCTATGGATAGTTACGCATGCGCGACTGTCTATGGATAGTTACGCATGCGCGACTGCTACAAAAGGGTCGGTCGGCTAACTGTGGCTGTCAGTAGGCCGGTTCAAGGTCAAAATGGATAGTTTAGTCTTTAAAAAAAGGTCTCGTGAAACATGGACTACTGAATGTGAACGATGTACTGGCCAGCAGCATAAAATTAAGAATAAAAGGAAAAGATTCTGTATGAAATGTGACAGGCCCTCAGATGATTTGAAATGTTACCTGATCAGAGAGGGTTTGAAATTTGTCTGGCAGCCCAAGCTAAGGTTTCACGGGCATGTCTATTTTGAACAAAATCTACAAAAGATAAGCATGCCAGGTCTGATCTATCACAAAAATGAGCTATTAAAACGCTTGAAATCCTGTAAAATAATGTGTACTGAACATGGTAAAGTGACCATGGTTATGTGTGGTAAAAAAACGTTCGCCTTCACCATGCAAGTCAAATATGGAAGGCTGACTGTAACATTTCATGGTGACGCAGTGGTAGACGGCTATAAATTGTTGGTCAGCATAAATCACAGCGAAGAGCACAGTGTACAGTTGACAGAAGAAGAGCTCTGCAGCCTGCTAACCAACATCGATCTGGACTATCCAAACATTGTCAAAAAGCAACATTATCAACAATAAGATGGCCAGCAGCAACAATGAATTTAGAGATAAATTAATCAAAATAGCATTACCAAGATTGATTATCGATTTATTTGATAGAGGAGTTGATTTTCAATTGATAAAATGTTACGGACAGCACATGCTATATCAGGAGCAGCTGGATGAAATGTTGAAAATTGATGAAAATGGAGAAAATCACACTGGCGATATGGAAATCAAGTCACAAGTAGAACGCATTATCTGTAGCTGTACTAGATTGCTTGAATTAATAGAACTGGCCAAGAAGGACTTAACTGATATCAAACAAGAATATACTAACGCCATGGAAAGTCGCGCATGTGCGGACATTTAAGGAGCTATATAAACCAGAGACACTGTAACACTGTAACACACTGCCTGCCTGCAGCCATGGAGTTGACAACGTTTTATTTGACCAACAAAACCAGAAATGGCTATTATCAAAGCCGAAAGTTTGTGACTATCAACAAAGACAGTCAGACATTAACCTTTGGAAACATTGATCAAAGTTCTGGGGTGGAACTCAAGACCTGTATTGTGCTGGATCAAAAAGACTGGTGGACAATTAAAGAAAATCGTAAAGATGTGGATACAGAGCCAAGTGGAAAATGGTTCGACCTTGCCCAGAGCCACTCATCAGTCGGTTTAGACGAATGGACGTCCCCTGAAGGCCATCATTACTTCCTGGTGAAGATTAAGAAACAAGGGAAAACACTCTTTACCATGAGCATTTTCGAATACAAAGAACTGATGAAACTGGTACCAGCCATCGATTTTTACCTCTACAGTGTGCCTTACTCTAATAATGCTGCTACTGCTTATTCTGATGACAGATGGTAGACAGCGCCATCTTGATTGTATTTAATAACTAATATTGCATTGTTGTATTATTCTAAATATTGTATTGTTGTGTTAATAAAGTTGAAAAAAAAATGGTTGTTGAAATAAAGCAACCAAAAAATAAACAAATATAAGGCCACTTACCCTCATTATAAGAGGTTCCCCAAATGTCCGGTCGGCTGGACCATCCGGTCGCGCATGCGCAACTCTTTCGTCCACTATATAAAGAGCAGTGTTTCTCAGCGGGTTGTGAAAATGGCTAGTAAAGAGGCTGCTGTGATTGCATGTATAAGAGAAGACCCTACTGAGAAAGAGGCCAAAAACAAGGAAACAATGCAAGCTTATGAAAAGATAGAAAAACTCCAGGGAGATGTCAATGAAATAATTCAAGCTTATGAAAAACTCCAGAGAGATGTTGACGTTAGAAGATTTCAGAGGCAACAGAATGTGTATCATAATGAGAGATACAATGCTCTGAAGACTCTTCTGGATCAAGCCAAAGACAGAAAAGATATCCCAGAATACAAACACTACTGGAAAGAAATAACTGGCCACGAGATTGAGATCTACACAAAAGCTTATTCTAAAGACAAGCTGTTTCCCCCAGACCATGATAAAAATAAAAGTGCTGAATTTTGGTTTGATTATAATTAATATTGTATTATTGTAATATTGTATTGTTGTATTATTGTATTGTTGTGTTAATAAAGTTGAAAAAAAAAATGGTTGTTGAAATAAAGCAACCAAAAATAAACTAATATAAAGGCCACTTATCCATGTGTCCCCAAATGGTCGGTCGGCTGGACCATCCAGTCGCGCATGCGCAACTCTTTCGTCCTCTATATAAAGGGCAGTGTGCTTAGTTGGCTATATAAGTAGACATGGCACCTGTTGGAGAGTGTAAGTGCACTCTGTGCAAGTCACTGTGCCCTGTGGAGAAAGAACTGTTTGGGAAAAAATCTTTCTGCTTTGATAATTTCGATCTCTTTCCACTGAAACACGATCCTGAGATTGGTTGCCTGTGTGAAAATTGTGTAGATCTAACTGAATACAGGAAAGATCCTTCACTAGAAAAGTTTAGCAGCCAACAATTCTGCCTGGACAAATGTAAATGTGGATTGTGTGTAAGAAAACGTGAAGAAAGGGCTACTGGCTGGCATAACTTAGTGCCATATCATACCGACTTCGCATGCCTGTGCCTTGAATGCAGGAGGCAGAGGCTTGAATGGCAACAGGCAGAGATTAAGAGGCAGAGGCACAACATCTTGAGATACAGACGTCAAATTAGAGACCCTGGCAGCTACGTGGGCTTCTATTTAGGTGAGGAAGACGATAGACGTCAGAAGAGATTAGCCAAATTGGTGAAGGAATCAGAAGTCGCTTTGAAGGCAACTGAAGAGGCGTTGTGGCAGAAATACGGTATTGTGGTGACAAAAGTAGACGAGCTTCAGATACAGCAGGAGCAAGAAGAAGACAAGCAGGCAGAGTACAGGAGAAATTTCCCACATACTTGCCTCCGGTGCATAATAGAGGAAGATGACAAGTTTATCAGGTCCAAATCAAAATCAGAATCTGAAAATGGATTCGGAAAACCAAAAGAGCAATTTGTCTTTGGAACCAGATCGTCAGGGAACAAGGCAGGAGTGTGGAAGATTCCAGGCCCAGAGAACAAGTCAGGATCGACCCCAGACAAGCCAAGAGAATCAGGCTTACTCTTTTGAAAAGGAGGTCGAAAAGCAAACAAGGGAGCAACACAAGTCAGACAGGTGGCATCAGGAAAGAAAGTATAAGTTAACCTCGAGCCGTTTTGGTGAGATTTGTAAGCGTCGTAAATACGACCTGAAATATTGTGAGAGCCTGAGTACCAATCAGAAAGACCTGAGCCATATACCAGCTGTCAAGTTTGGCCTCAACCAAGAAAAGGTAGCATTAGAGCAGTTTAAACAGAGAATGAGGTTCGATGTGGTCAAGAAAGCAGGATTTTTTATCTCGAAAGCTTACCCACATTTAGGGGCCAGCCCAGACGGTATTGTGCCTGCCTCAGAACTAAATGACGAAGCCCTGGTGGAAGTCAAGTGCTCCTACGCCAACAGGTTTAGTGGCGAGCCACCTAATTACCTTTACAAGGTAGCCAGCCACTTCAAGCTGAAAAGAGGCCATAAATACTATTACCAAATTCAAGGGCAGCTTCATTGTACAGGGCTTGAAATGTGTTATTTGGTCGTCTACACATTTCCAAGACTGTTCATTGTGAGAGTATATAAGGACTCTAATTTCTGCAACCGCCACATGATCCCTAAGCTGAACCAGTTCTACTACCAATATTTCAAACCTCTCATTGTGGACAAGCAGCATGGAGTGGGAGTGCGCCTGTAAATTTTGCCTTAGATACAAGTATCCTGGACCAAGTATTATAGACGAAGACCCACTGACATTTGAGATTCAGGCTGACTGTACCTGTGAAGCATGTATGCAGATCCACTATTTCAAGAAACATCTACGCTGTGAGAAAACATGGATGGAATCTACAGAGTATTGCCCATGCGCCACCTGTCGGACTAGAAGGACAATGGGAGGACTGTTTGCTAACGTTTCACCTACGTCTGGATGTATTTGTAAAGCATGCAGAGAGATTAGAATTAAATAATTATTGTTTTATATTATTTCAAATATTGCTGTGTTATTATTGTATTGTTGTATTATTATTGTAATGTTGTATTATTTTAAATATTGTATTATTCCAAATAAAGTTGAAAAAAAATGGTTGTTGAAATAAAGCAACCAAAAATAAACTAATATGAGGTCCCTCAAAATAAAGGCCACTTATCCATGTGTCCACAAATGTCCGGTCGGATGGACCATCCAGTCACGCATGCGCGGACATCTGTAGAAAGTCACGCATGCGCGGATATCCGTAGAAAGTCACGCATGCGCAGACAACTGGTAGCTATATAAACCCTGGCGCAGAGCATGTGAGCAACCATTAGTCAATATGGAGTCTAACAAACGTATTCCATGCAAACAGTGTGAGAAGAGTTATGTGCATAGAAAAGATTTGTTGAGGCACATCAGAAACAAACATGGCGACAAACAAGATCAGCCAAAGTCAAGGTCATTGCTGAAAAGAACAGTGGTGGACGACAGTGGTGGGGCTACTAAGAAGATTAAGCTTAGACCCCCTTCTCCTATGGTGGTAATAGACGATCCTGAGATTAAAGTTTTTGTGCAGAAGAACATAGAGGCTATACAGAAGCGAAAAAGGGTTCACAGAGCATGCCAGTCCTTCAATTTCCCTCTGAAGTCTAACAACATAACGCCTGGATTGTTGCTGACACACCTGAACGAAATTTATGACCAAGCTTCAGGCAAGTTTAAAGTACAGATGGGAATTGGCAGGATCCTGAGAAATAAAGAGAACGGAGAGCTGAAATACTGGAGAGCAGAACACTGTGACAGTCACTTGCTACAAAATCAAAAAGTCGTGCAGCCCCTGAAAGTGAATAGCAGGTCCGACCTGAAACAAATTGCGGAAAACGCCAGCAATCTTGCCACTGAAGATTACCTAGAGTCTACCAGGCCAGACACTAAATGGGAGCTTGTGATGCCTACAAATGTGAGATACTACATTAGCTACACGGATTTTGTCGCT
>CBDCUS010000004.1:0-6526 GCA_965222815.1 Candidatus Scalinduaceae bacterium | reverse complement strand
GCTTGTTATGTGCTTTTATTCTTCACTGTAGTATTCAATTGTTCTAACAGATAATGCAAAAAAGTCATCAGCTTCAAAAGTTTCTTGTGTCCAGTTGCCATATTGATCCAAAACATAATGAGAGGTATTTCTTATACTTCCATCGCTATTATAGAAAATTCTCGTCAAAATATTCTCGTCATAATCCAATTTGAAATATGCATCTTGGTATCCTTCAGCGCTAAAACCTATTTTTTCATAATAGTCATCAAAATATTTATACTCTGTTTTGCTCTCTCTTAACTTACCATTTCTTTGAGTTGTCAAATATGAAGTCTGATTTCCCTTTTCGTCATATTTATATTTGGTAGTTGAAGATTTCTTATTCATCAGGTTTGATTCTACAATTTTCGACAGCCTTAGTTCTTTATCATACCAATATTCACGTTGAATTTCAGATTGATTATTTAGATTTTTTGTCATTGATAAAATCAATTTGTTACTTTTATTATATGTGTATGTTGATTCAAAATTTGGCTTTAATTGTGAATCTAAAGTTTGCATACTTATCATATTGCCTGCCGAATCATTATACATTGATGTTACCCCCAATTGTTAGACAGAAATAGTCATTTCTTAAGTTTGAAAAATGGCAACCAGTTTTCCATATTTCAATATTGAAAATATCCCTCTAAAGATATTTTCGATGTTGATAATTGTGGTAAACTTGACATCTACGCAGCTACATTTAGCTGATTTCTATACACGGTTGCGGGATGATAGTCATCTATGCTTGAGTGTCTTCTTTTGTAATTGTAATAGTGAAAATAGTCATTTAGCATATAAAAAAGATGTTCTCCATCTATCGGTGGTGTAACGGCCCCCTAAAGAATCGGACCGATCTACAAAAACATTTTTGTAGTTATGGATATGAAAACCACAGAAAAGGGGAGAAAGAAATTTACCAGGGAAGAGAAATTGAAGATACTCAATGAAGCTAAGGAGAAAGGTGTGGGTGTGACGCTAAGCAAATACGGCGTCTACCAGGCGACGTACTATTATTGGAGGAAGAAGTATCTGGTATATGGCGAAGAAGGCCTGCAGCATCGTCAGCAACGAGACTTGCAAAAGAAGCTAACTCAATTAGAGGAAGAGAACAAGAAGCTCAAGGAACTCCTAGGTAAGAAGGAGCTTGAAAGCGAGCTCAAGGATGAGATGTTAAAAAAAAAGTATCCCGAGCTGAGAAAAAAGATTTAGTACGCAGCTACATGGCAGAAGGTATGAAGCGCAAAGATTGTCTGGCAATTGTAGGCATGACAAAGCATCAATTCTACTATACTGAACGGGGAACCAAGCCAGGTCGGCAACCAAGTTGTACGACCACCTGGCGAGATCCCAGTACTGGGGTGAAGTACGAAGTAGACAACCTTACGGTAGTAGACAAGATCGTGGCCATCAAGCTTGATCCAGATCATAGTAACTGGTATAGAATGATTACTGTTAACCTAGCCATGCTGGGCTATTATATCAATCACAAGAAGGTTTATGCTTTGATGCAAGCCTATGTTTTGTTGGAGCCATCTAGGAAAACAAAGGGGAGAAACTTTGTGCAATATCGACGAGTGATACCACAAGGACCTTTGAGAATCTTAGAGATGGACATCAAGTATGTATGGATCCATGGAGCTCGCAGACATGCCAAGGTGTTGACTATCATTGACACTTATACCCGGTATGCACTCCATTGGACTGTGGGATATTGCATGAAGAGTATTCAGGTAAAGGAGGCATTCGAGTATGTGATTAGTGAATATTTTCAAGAAGCGGACTTGCTCAATCTCCAGGTTGAGGTGGCTTTAAGAAATGATAATGACAAGGTGTTTGAAGCCCAAATGATCCAAGACTTTTTTAAGACCAATCATATCATCCAGGAATTCACTCATCCATACTCACCCGAAGAGAATGGGCATATTGAAAGTTTTCATAGTATCCTTTCCACTGCTCTTAAGAATGACAAGTTTCCAAATCTAAAAGCCTTGGAAAATAGGTTACATAGATTCTATACATGCTACAACAATGACCGAGCCCATAGTGCTACCAAGGGTGTACCTCCCGCCAAATTCTGGATGTTACATGAAATTGGAAAAGTAGAAATGAAAACCATCAACAAACGTAAAGTACGCTTTGAGCTAAAAGTAGCTTACCAAGATATATTGACAATTAAGGGTATCGATAAATACCAATATCGAAGATTAAGAGCCTGATGGAGACTCTCGCATTATTTGGAAGACCTCGATGGTCTGACAAATAAATATGTATGGCAGGCCTGCTCAATACATTGCCAACATCGAGTCATAATCACCGTCTGTCGACTCTCGCAAAATCAAAGATATGATCAGAAATCATTATTTTATCTAACATTGTAGAAAAAGTCCGAATAATAGGGGGCCGAACCAGGTGGAAATAAGTATATCTTTTCGTACTTCACACTTCTCCATAGTCTTTCTATGAATGCATTGTCGGTGGCTCTGCCTCTGCCATCCATGCTCAGTCTAATTTTCAATGTTTTCGTCACAGTAGTTGTGAAGTGCTCCGAGGTGAACTGACAGCCTTGATCTGTATTGAGTATCTCTGGTTTACCATAAATAGAAACTGCTTCTTGAAGCACCTGTGCACACCATTCAGAGTCCATAGTACTTGACACTGACCAGCCAACGACAAATCTGGAATACAAATCAATAATGGCTGTCAGATACAAGAATCCTTTTTCCATCGGTATGTAGGTAATATCCATTGCCCAGACTTGATTGGGCCTACAGATGACAAGATCTCTGAGCAAATATGGATATACCTTATGATCCTTGTTACGTTTAGATGTGTGCGGACCTGGCATGATCGCGCGAAGACCCATTACATCGTAATACAAGCGAGCGGTGCGTTTAGAATTAATCTTATATCCAAGATCCAGTGTCAGATATTTATGCATCCGAGGAGCTCCTTTATACGGATGCTCCATGTAGTGTTCATCCATCAGACGCATCAACTCTAGATTCTTGATTGACTCTCCTTTAGATTTAATATATAGACTTGATCGGCATATCGTAAGCAATACACACATCTGCTCTATAGAAAGTGTGGAATGACCCCTGCTTATCATCTTTTTTCTTTCTGATAGTGGTACTATCGCAAGGCGTTCCTTAAAAAATCAATCTCCACTTTCTGGCGACCTATGGTTTTTAGAAGCTCTTCTTCCCGTTCCTCCTTTTCTGTCTTTTTACTCTTGGTCTTGCTAGCAAATACATCCTCAGCCTTACTCAAAAACTCACGTTTCCAGTTAGTAATCTGTTGAGGATGTATCTCATGCTTTTGCGCTAATTCCGCTATTGTATAGCGCTCTTTTAAGCTTTCAAGCACTACCGTAGTCTTGAACTTACTTGTGAACTTTCTTCTACTCATAACAGTAAATTTAATTGTTTACGATCAAACTAAATCTACTGTCTAATTTATGGGGGGAACTACACATCTTATAAACCCTTCGTAACATGTCATTTTCAAAAATTCTTTTTATTGTAAGGTTATCGTTTTGCTTATATTCGTATTCTTCTCGCAGATCCTTTAAACTTAACTGATATCTAGAATATTTAATAATTTGACCACTAGGGTTTAGATCCTCGTAGCCCCGTAAAAAACTGGAATAATATTCTCAAATTAAGTGAATTATTAAATTTGAGATATTATGACAAAAAAGAGAAAAAGATGGACAGCCTCAGAGAAGCTAGAAATCATTCAATTATCAGATCATTTAGGAGTAGCAGAAGCTTCTCGTAAATATGGAATATCCAGTACGATGATCTATCGCTGGCGTACCAAATATGAACAAGAAGGGGTTGATGGATTAACTAGAAGCCAGGCGCCAATAGACCAAGAGAAGAAAGACTTGGAAAGAGAGATTGAACGTTTACGTCAAGTGGTGGCCGATCAAGCCTTGACTATACGGATAAAGGATGAGATGCTAAAAAAAAATCGCTACCGTTAGCTCAGCGTAAAGAAATAGCGAAAATGTACATTGATCAAGGACATAAAGTAAAAACATGCTTGGAAGCTAGTTCGGTTAGACCAAGTAGTTATTACTACAAGAGTAATGGCAATAGAAAGGGCAAACATGCAAGTAAGTATACCAAGAAGTGTGATGGGAGTGTAGTGCGTAATTCTGAGATAGTGGAACAA
Source organism: Candidatus Scalinduaceae bacterium (assembly GCA_965222815.1). Taxonomy (GTDB): domain Bacteria; phylum Planctomycetota; class Brocadiia; order Brocadiales; family Scalinduaceae; genus SCAELEC01. The sequence goes on along the minus strand of CBDCUS010000004.1, from coordinate 2,320 downwards.
ATACGACAATTACTGAGTCATGAATTTGTGGATTATGGATATATCAAAGTAACTCATTGGCTTCGTAAGCGCCGTGGCTATATCATCAATAAGAAAAAAGTCTATCGTTTGATGAAAGCTCATAAGTTGCTGAATCCCAAGCGAGAAATCCAGAGACAACCTAGGTTATGGGTAAAAGAGCTGGTTCCCCAACCGGATGGAGTCTTTGAACATTTGGAAATTGATATCAAGTATTTACACGTGCCAGGACGATGGCGTCATGTGATGCAATTGACTGTATTGGATATAAAATCGCGTTATGTACTTGGTTATATGCAAGGGTATAGTATACGCAAAGAAGATGTGATTCGATTGTTTGAGCAGATATTTGCCCTAATCAAAATGCCGGAAAGCTATTATATACGATGTGATAATGGTAGCCAATTTACTGCTAATGAAGTGCGCAGCTATTTCGACAAACACAGCCATGCACAACAAGAATTTACCAGGCCTGCAACCCCAGAACAAAACGGACACATTGAGGCTTTCCATTCTATCATACAGCGAACAATATGTCAACGGTTTCAATTTGAAGATGTGCAAGACTTGCAACAGACAATGGCCAGATTTATTAAATTTTACAACACGGATCGCATTCATTCGGGTATTGATTACGAATGTCCTTTGTACGAAGTACGTAAACATAGACCATTATTCAAACCAGTGTGGGTAGCAGATTATTCTATGGACAATCCCCTGCTAAGCATCCAATCCCAGGGGTTGGCTATAGAAGAATCTGAAGCGGGTGGCCAGCAACTATTAATCAATGGAGTTAAGAGAATATGTTCCAGTTTTTAGGGGGTTAGTACAAGATCTGTTTTTTCTTCCACTAAGATTTCCCCATTGGCCCTATATCTTCTATTGTATTTTAAACTTCCATCCTTTCGAAATATTATTGTGTCAATTGTAGAGAAATGTTTGTTTGAATATGATTTTTTTGACTCATATTCATGTTCGATTAGTTTATGAATCGGACCCTTAAGTTGAAAGTCAGAGATGGAGTACTTTTGTGAGTAAACTAAAGTTGTGAACACGATTAAGACAAAGCATATTGAAAAAAGTTTGATCATATAATTTCTCATTTTTTGAAGATGAAAGGTCTGGTAAATTGCACATAACGTTTTGGCGGTACCCGACGGCCCGTAGCGATAGCAGGGCTGGCGTGGTCACCGCTTGTTATGCTTTCGGCCCTTCATTCTTTTCGTTTGCTTTAAAGTCGTTCAACAGCTTTTTAAATTCACTCCACTCTTTGTCTTCGTAGAAGTCTATATCTATTGGATATCTTTCATGTTTTGATAGAGTTCTGTTCAAATTTTGCATGAATTCTTCCTGTGAGCTGCTATAGTAAACCAATTCTTTGAGATTGTTTCCTGTTCTACTAAAAGCATGTCTAAAAAGTTTATTATCTGAGTTACTTGTTGCTATTGCTTCCTCGAGATTAATCATTCTTTGGTTGACTTCTTTTATGGGCATACCATTTCTCTGGCCTCCATCATATTTCCATGATATTACTGTAAGCATTGGCAATTTAGATTGAATTGTTTCATGAGGAATTCGGTTGATAAACTTTACAATTACAGGTAAATCATTCTCATAATATTCCCCGATAATACCATCATTTTCAAGTTCACTTTCTGGTACACTTGATTCTTCAATTTTTTTCCTCTTGCCAAATCCAAAGAGTGATTTTAGATTCATTCTGTTTCTTTTGACTTTTGCTGAAGCATAACGGCGGAGCCAAGCGGCGTCTTGGCAAGCATTTGCATTCTACGCCAAGGCCCTTAATCAGTTACAATTTAACAAATTAAGTACATTCATTCAATTGAGGTGCTGCGATGCCAATATGCCGTCTTGGCTGATGTTGTGCCCAGTGTCCCCAGTTGATTGTGAGCAACCGACTAGTGTTCTTTGCACTGCACCACTCTAAGAGGACAACATGTCCAGCCATCTCAATTATCGTCAAACAATGTTTCAAATCAAGTTTCAGGTCCTTTGCAAAGCTCATTTGAAGTCACAAGTTCCAAGGAATCCTCGTCCTGCATATTCACTCTCCAGGTTCTATTTCATGCCGATGGTCTAAGATCCTACTGGAAATTGTCTGAGATCCTATTAGCAAATAGCATGGCCTCGCGCAGTCTAGAAAATGCATCGGCAATGCGAGCCCTGTGTGTGAAGTACTAACCCCAAAAGCTTCCAAGTGTGGGCAGGCAAAATGCTACTTCAAATCTCAGCCCTTGTTCTAAAAGCAAGATTTCGCTGGCGATAAGAAGGACATCAGAAG
>CBDCUS010000003.1:0-4597 GCA_965222815.1 Candidatus Scalinduaceae bacterium | reverse complement strand
TATAAAAATACTGTTAACCCTCTTGTCGTTTATTCAATATATTATGCCATTTGGAAGAAAGTTACCCCAATGAACCTTTTTTCAGCATCATTGGCAAAATGTAGAAACATTAAGAACAGAACGTTAGAAAGCTTTGTTAACATGCATGTATGGTACATAGGCAATGCTGAGGTCTGTATTAAACGTAAGAAATATTATTTGGAAAATTTTATTTGGGAATTCCAAATTATATTCAACAGTGGTTACTCTAAAAATGCCATTATTACACTGCCATTAAATATAAAGCACAACAATTTAAAGCACATACTCTATTATTTTCAAACAGAAGATCACACCAGGCATCCCAGCGACCCTATAATTCCTATATTTTCCTATATTTTTGGGCTTCCCTATTTTTTCCTATATTTTCCTGATTTAGCCCTATAAGCCCTATATTTTTTATCTGTCTTGGGTAGTTTTTTTTCAGATGTCAACTGATTGAGCATGAAAAGATTGAAGATACCAAAGAAGACACCAGCCTAGACTTTGAAATGTGTTGGCCTATATGTACATGATGTAGCATATGTAGCATATGTTGCAGTACCACAAAACATGTGAATGACAAACCATCAGGTTTAGCTAAATCAGAACAAGTCAAGGTGGGTCCCCCTGGACCCCACTTTTTTAAAAGGAAGGAGAGAGGGACCTGCAGGACCCAGAGCTAACAAAGTATCCTGAAAATAAACTAACCTAGGAGGAAATCTCTATGATCTCTCCTGCGGCTAACCTAACCGGTCCTGTCTGAGGACAGAGGCCTCGAAGGTAAAAGGACGTGAAGGTGCATCCTCTGGACCATCTCCCAGCCTTCATGACTGCTTGTAGGTCTACTTTGTTGAAAGATTTTATTGAAGTAGCCACAGCACGGACCTCATGGGCTTTGAACTTCCCTGGGATACTCTTGCTATTCTGAAGGGTGGCATGAGAATCCACTATAGTGGTGCAGATCCAATGAGAAATAGAGGCTGCATTGTTGTCTTTAAATGGAATGCACAAGCGGCTTTTGCCCTTCTTTAGCTCTTGGAGCTCAGTCATGTATCTGTGATAATACCTGAGTTCTCTGACTGGGCAATTAGCAGCGCCAAAATCTGGCTTACCAGTCGGGACCACTGGGATGTACCACAGGTTAAGTTTGATTTTTCCAGATGAACTCAGGCTTGAAATATAATGTAACACCAGCCCCTTTTGGTTTGTACTGAATATACTGTGGATCAAACACTAAAGTTTCACTGCGTCTTCCGGCTGAATCTATGGCTAGTAGTAGGAAGACTGTTTCAAGGTCAAATGTTTAAAAGAGGCCTCGTGAAACGGTTCATAGGAAGCCTTGCTCAAGGCCTCTTGCACAATGCCTAGGTCCCATTGAGGTAAGACCGAGTCATTCTAGGCCTTTGTAACTCCATAGAAGTGATCATGCCTGATATAGTCTTAGCCTGGGCCGCTGCAGCATTGCCTGTGCGGCTAAGAACTGAGGCTAAGCAGGACCTGTAATCTATGATAGTGTTATGAGCACGGGGCGGGTAGGCACATATTGTAAGGATCACAAACAACCGATATAAGTTTCATACATTTATTGATTAATACACATTTGAAATCGGAAAAATTGAAACCGGAAAAGTCTCTTTTCTTTTCACTCGCCGAGGATCAGGTCTTTTTCACCCAAGTTAAACAGTTCATGAAATCTTGTCAGGATGGGAGAACTGGGAACATCCTGGGCAGGGACTGACCACTCTTGTGAACTTGTACACACTTCAAATAGCTCAGGTTTAATTTTCTTTATCATAGTCTTAGTTTAAAATTACTATCTTCATCAGCAACCCAGAAGAATCCTGGTAGTTATATGTATTCCCATTTGTAACTCCGAGCAGCAACGGCGGCATCAACTAAATGTAAACAGCAACAAACTTTGCGTGCGCAGCAGTTTAACAGTAACATCACTCAAAGGCAAGTCAACGGCAACAAGAACCTGAAACAAACATTGCAACAGCAGCTTTGCATTATGTTAGCATTAGATAGCTAAACTCTGAACATGGTTTTTGGAGCATAAGTATTTTCTCGCATTTTCCTTGAGTGGATGAGGTTTATCATTCCCAATACATGTCTGCAGTGCCAGCTGCAGCAACGGATGAATAGATGACATGAATAGATTTCAACAAACACATCTCCATTTCCCAAACACCAGGTGGATTCTGCAGTGGATAGAAAAGGTGCTTCCTACAATAAGCCCTAGACACCCAAACACCAGGATGACCCCATTGGTCCCCTCACAGATACTGACATGCACCAGCTCTACATCAGGACAATGAAGACTTCAACATCAGCCATATCACATCTAACTCTTCAACAGCAAAGGCGGCTCTGCTTGGTAGCACATCCGAACACCAGGTGACTCCAACAGTCACCTCACAGACTCTGACACCTCAAGGATTGCCATGTCACACATCAGATAGAACTCCCCAAGCAGGAGCAGTATGAATATTATCATCTATTCATCCACAGTTCATTCACATCCACTTTACCAAGGAAAACATAGGAAAATAGTAAAGGTTAGTACAATTTGGGACCTTTTCTTTCAGGTAAGGATCATCTTTCCACTCTTTCTTCATCTAATTCTAGGGGTGACCACAGGTAAGTATTATAAGCCTGATTCTTGTAGTTTAGGTAAGGACCATTTCTCATTTCTAATTCTTTGCAATTCTGCTAAATCTATGGACCTCTATATCTTTGCAATTCTGCTTTTCTGGGGCCTTTGTTTCTTTATAATTCAGCTAAATCCCTGGACCTATATAACAATGCAATTCTGCCTTTTTATGGGAGGTGAGCAGGTAGGTTCTAGGCATTTATTCTTCTAATTCAGGTAGGTAGTCTGGGGACCTTTATTTCTTTGTAATTCTGCCTTTCTTATCGGGGAGAACAGGTCGGTTCTAGGTAAGCCTATTTATTCTTCTAATTCAGCTAAGTTGTCTGGGAACCTTTATTTCCTTGTAATTCTGCCTTTTTTATCGGGGAGAACAGGTCGGTTCTAGGTAAGCCTATTTATTCTTCTAATTCAGCTAAGTTGTCTGGGAACCTTTATTTCCTTGTAATTCTGCCTTTTTATTGGGGGGAGAGCAGGTAGGTTCTAGGTAGGCCTATTTATTCTTCTAATTCAGGTAAGTAGTCTGGGAACCTTTATTTCTTTGTAATTCTGCCTTTTTATGGGGGGAGAGTAGGTAGGTTCTAGGTAGGCCTATTTATTCTTCTAATTCAGGTAAGTAGTCTGGGAACCTTTATTTCTTTGTAATTCTGCCTTTTTATGGGGGGAGAGCAGGTAGGTTCTAGGTAGGCCTATTTATTCTTTTAATTCAGGTAAGTAGTCTAGGGACCTTTATTTCTTTGTAATTCTGCCTTTTTATGGGGGGAGAGCAGGTAGGTTCTATGTAGGCCTATTTATTCTTCTAATTCAGCTAAGTTGTCTGGGATCATTTATTTCTTTGTAATTCTGCCTTTTTATGGGGGGAGAGTAGGTAGGTTCTAGGTAGGCCTATTTATTCTTCTAATTCAGCTAAGTTGTCTGGGATCCTTTATTTCTTTGTAATTCTGCCTTTTTATGGGGGGAGAGTAGGTAGGTTCTAGGCAGGCCTATTTATTATTCTAATTCAGGTAAGTGTTCTGTGGTGCTGATTTCAATGGAATTCTGGCTTTTTCTGGAGGAAACAGGTAAGTAATGAACAAAGCTAAGCAGGTTAGTATTTCTTTGCAGTGGGGACAGTGTGGATTGTGTTTGACCTTGATTCTTCTGAGGGGCTGAATTAGGCCTAGTCCAATTGGACATCAGCCTCCATATTCACCTGATTCTTCCTTTTTCTCGGTTGGATTCTTCTCTTTAATTCTTCTTTTCTCCTTTTTCTTCTAATTCTTCCCTTTTGGATTTCCTACTGGTGTGGATCTTCGGCTCGTAGGCAACTGATTCTTCTTTATCTTATTTGGATTCTTCTCTCTTTTCAGATTCTTCTCTTCAATTCTTCTTTTCACTCTTATTCTTCTGATTCTTCCTTTTGGTTTTCTTCCTGGTGTTGATCTTCGGCTCGAGAGCACCTGAATGAGCGTTTGACAGCCCTTATATAACCTTCCTGTGGCTGGAACCACTCACGTGACTGAAACAGCCACTCTGGTTGGTCACTGCGTCATCATCTGTTCACGTGTACAGTAAACCCTGTTCATGTGTTCACTGACAACCATCGCATCAGGATTCTGACATGCCAAATGTACAGAAACAAAGCAAGTCACCTGGACATCTAAATCTTGGAGTAATAAGGCATTCTAGCATTTATTGAACTTAGAAACAAACTTTGAACATTATTATTATGAGGAACAAGAGGATTTTTCATGGTCTAGTGGCTCAACATGACACTGGTCGGCGATCGATAAACAGCACATTCCACGCTACCTAGCAACCAGGAATGTAAACACAGTGTATCCACTGTTGTGGTAACGAAGGAATTTGGATTCTTCTTTGAATTTTGCCATAAAATAACAAGGATAATCTTGACCTGTAACTTCATGTGCATTCAAACAATGGATT
>CBDCUS010000002.1:0-2288 GCA_965222815.1 Candidatus Scalinduaceae bacterium | reverse complement strand
TAAGATTCATCGGATAATATTTCCTATTGGGTCTGGCAATTATGATCGAGTCACCCGGCACTGCATCAAAATTGTATAGTATGTGAAACGAGTCCTGCACAAAGTAGTAGATTTTATTACCATCCTGGTGCAGGTAAATGTTGCCGAGGTCCTCTTCATCCCCTTCATGGTCATGGAAAAGTGTTTGGCTCAATAGCTTGCAGGGCGTATTTTTTATGACAGTATCTTTTACGGACTGGATTCGGATAAACCTTACCTCATTAGAACCGAGCCCTCCACCATGGAGATAATGCCAGGTAGCTCCTAATGGAGCCCACTCAGGGACAGTGTCCTGTCCCTGAAGTGGCAACAATGCAATAAAATACACGCTTGTTATTAGCAATCCGGAATAAATGATTTTCATTTTTTGAAATTTACATTTTTATTAATTTATGTTCGATGATTAACTCACCCGTTTTGATAAACAAAATATAAGTCCCGTTTTTTAGTTTTCCCACCGGTATAGTTATGCGCTGTATTCCCTTGCCCGGATTTCTGTCCCATACCGTGACTCCCTTGTCGTTGTGTAGCGATACTCGTTCTACGGCCTGATCTATCTTCCTGCCAGATATCTGACTGGCATATTCCAAAAGCTCCTCTTCATGCTTCAATTCTAAGTGGGAATCACCGTTGGTGGGATTGGGTCCCAGGAGAAAAAAGTAAGAACTGTTGTAAAAAGAGTAGGTTTTAGTCATCTTGTGGCAATTGGCCGTCCAGTTTACTCTCAAATTGATGCTTCCCAGGTTACTGAGATTGATCGTGGTACCATTCGAATTGGTGCTCATCGATCCACTGCCACTTAATTTAGTCCAGTCAAAAGAATTGGCCCCGGCAGAGGAAAAATTGCTAATGGTTGCAGATGATGCTCCAATGTTTATGGTACAACAACCAAGAGGACCATTGTAACCGGCACTGCTTATTGCACCGGAAACTGCAGGAGCATAAACTCCACTGTACAAAAGCTCCGGCCTCGAATTCTGCAAAAAAGCATGTGCCTTACTGGCCTGGTCCAGAGTGAGGGCATTAGCAGATGCGTTGTAGTCCATCATGTTATTGGAAACCTCCGAAGTTTGGTTGCAATCGCTTGGTATGTTACTACAAGGACATCGGTAGGTGAAGGGATCACCGGTACATACCTCGCTGAAATTCCAGCAGTTGCAGTTTGTAGGTGTATCGTCAAGTCCATCAGGGGCCCATGAATGCAGCAGACTCAAAGCATGGCCCAGCTCATGATTAAGTAAAGATTTTACCTCGTACCATCGGTTAGCAGGATAGTAGTCATAGTAGGTATCTTCCAATAGAACGGAATTAAGGTCAGATCTCCCCCTGCCGGCATTTGAGTTACCGTCTGTGTGATAATCACCCGGAATTAAAATGTGTATAGAGGTGTTTTTGTATGAAATGGACTGATTTTTGACAAATGTAGTCAATGCTACTATGTTGCTCTGCGAATTATCTCCCTTTTGCCACATCGCAGTGTTTTCCCAAAAGTGGGTTCCGACGATTTTATAACGGATCTTAGATTCCTTGACATAAGGTGATGCAGAAGCGATATTCATTTGTTTCAAATCCCCCATAGTCTTACTCGCCTCCTTGACAATGGTCTCGATCCAGTTTTTGCCTGTCGACGTATTAGGGATATTGCCATTTCCATTGTTATCCTGAAATACGTGTATCTGTACTCTTACTGTTTTAATGGGAATGATACTGAGATCTACGTCACAGGTGGGAGTGCCCAGGACTTGGACATCTCCCAAGTCATTTTCGTTTCCGCAGTATTCCCCACTTTGTTTCTGATTACCTTTACCTTTCCCCTTACCATTTCCATTTCCATTATTTTGGGCAATTAATGAGAAACTCATCAAGAGAAGAGAAGAGAAGAGAAGAGAAGAGATGGCTTTTTTACGCTTGCTAAAAAACTTTTTTAGTTTCATAATTATGAAAATTTTGCTGTTAATGAATGTTTGAGGTCTGTCCGCAAATTTTCATGTTGGATCAGGTCCAGTTAAGCAACTAGGGTGACTACATTGATTTATTCTCCATAGGCAAATAGTATTATGCTTACAATTTATATATTTTTTAGAATACATGCAAAATTTTAACATATATGGATAAATATTTATATGAGTTTCTATATAGTCCCCAGACTATTTACCGCACCTGTCTTAATATCTAAATCAACAAGTGAAAAACCGGCCGTAGCATATATATTACCATTGGGAAGGAAGGACAATGCGGTGATGAAATCG
>CBDCUS010000001.1:0-3862 GCA_965222815.1 Candidatus Scalinduaceae bacterium | reverse complement strand
CTAACCCTAACCCTAACCCGAACCCTAACCCTAACCCTAACCCTAACCCTAACCCTAACCCTAACCCCCTAACCCTAACCCTAACCCTAACCCTAACCCTAACCCTAACCCTAACCCTAACCCTAACCCTAACCCTAACCCTAACCCTAACCCTAACCCTAACCCTAACCCTAACCCTAACCCTAACCCTAACCCTAACCCTAACCCTAACCCTAACCCTAACCCTAACCCTAACCCTAACCCTAATCCTATAAATTTGTCAACAATAACAATTCTGTACAAATTAATCAATCTGATAAACATTATGTAAATTATATCACCATTGTCACCCTTACCATTGTCATTATACACTTGTTTACGATTATTTACGATTATTTACGACAAATACACGCTCTCTATATGTTTATCATTGTTTATTTATATAATTATACTCTCAGAATTGTGAACAATACTTTGTATCCTATAAATTTGACTACAATTTTTCTTTTGTGTAAATTAATCAATTTGATGGAATATATCATTATTATTTACGCATGTGCCATGCTTTACAATGAAATTTATACCATTTTATATTTTAATCTATAATATTCTTTATTTATTTTCTATAAATTTCTAATTTCATAGAACAATTCTGCCATATTCATGATATATTATTAACCTTTAATTCAATGAAAATTCTAACATTATAAACCTGTACTATTGTATGTAATTTGACACAGATGGTATTTAATTCCTAATTAACACTCTTAATGTATGTCAACTTAACAGTACTATCATAAGACAGTGTACCACATTTAATTAAGTAGCTTCACCTATATCACCACTTTATCTTAATTACCTCTCATCTAAGTTCCCTTACCTTAACACCTGGATACAGAGGGCCACCTTACCCTGGTGCCTTACTGTCTACCAGCTGTCTACACCCCTGAGGACCAATGGGATTCAACCTCACTTTTTGTTTGATTGAATCTCATTGGTCATCCACCCCTCCCTTACCCCTTATATTCTGACCTTACTCTGTAATTCCTCACAATTTCCACGCACCTTTGAAGAGTAATATACTCGTGGCCAGTGCCTCTTACCTTGTGCAAACTATACTTGTTATGTTTTTTACATACTGTCACTGATTGTTGGATTATTTTAATACAATTGGAATATTTGGATATCTCATTGTTGTTTTCTATTCTTGTGAAACATGGAATACCCTATCATCATTCAGGACTCTCTGAGTAAGTTATACTTCACTCTTCTCACTTTAATTCATTTATTCAACAAAAATTCTGCTTACAACTGCTCTAAACTACCAAAAGATATGGAAGCTATCATCAAATCTATGAAAGATATCACGATGCCCTGCTTGCCCACAGCCCTTACGAACATTCAGACCACAGCTATTCATTTTAAATGGGCTAAGGAGATATTAGACTTTGTAACAAACCATTATAGATCCAAAATTCAAGCCACTAAAGACGAGATTCACGCTATCAAGGATGATTATCCCCTCAATGAACATTTAACAAGCCAATTCTTAGCAAAAACGGAAATCTCTCGTATATACAAAACCACTAAAGAGGACAATATATCTTTCCAAGAAATTTGCCAAGAATTTATACCAGAATCCTACAATATTCCAACAATTTGGGAATTTACCAACCTTCCTCCACCTAAGGCTGGCCAAACCAACATCAAGGACTTTATGCAGGACATAGCAGCCCGGCCTTGCACACTTCAGGATCCCTGTCTCATGGAGAATCCCACAGGGTCCTCTCCCATCAAACCATCCCTTATCCCACAAACCTCCATTACAGGTCATTGTCAGACTCCAGGGTTGGGAGATCAGCCCCCTCCAGCCTCTACAGACACCATCACAGTAGAAGACAGCCCCCTCGAAGCCCCTATGGAAATCGATACTATCATTAATGTAATTTCTCCAGAAGCTAGTTCTCCAGACAGCATCTCACTACTCAATCCTCAATATGACCCCTTACCCCAGCGCTCTAATAGAAACAGATCTAGGCTGACAACAGCCACTGTTAGCAGGACTCTCTTTCAAACTGGAACTGGAAGTACCTGCACTCAATCAGTTTTTCAGTACAGAGACATTAGGGAAAATACTATAAGCAGCACCAACATTCATGATAACCCCATACCTAGCACCAGTTACACCCCTATTATCACTCACACATCACCAGAGGAAACTAATAGAAAGGATGATAACAAGGATCAATCTGTGGATTTATTCCCTTCATTCTCAAGCCCTAACCACTCGGGAATTAGTTCTAAAATGGATTATAACAGTTCTAATCTATCACTTTTGGAATTCGATTCATCCCCGGACCACTTGGAATTTCTGGAATATACTATAAATTCGGAATCAAGTCAAGACTTTACCACACAATCTTCTGATTTTGACTCAACCCCGGTCAGCGTCTCAGATTTAATAGATGAAATTAGAGAGATAGAACCTCCTGTCTCTCCCCTCTCACGCCAACAACTAGCTCCCACACTTATCTCGGATCTACCTGGTACAATCTGCTGGATATCACCAGCACAGGATCAGACCATACCTCAAGTCAAGGATCACAACACAACCAATATCACAGGAACTAGGACTACACCCACAACATCAACTACAAACACAGAATCGTTTTCACCACTCAACAGAATGGATCCCTCCACCTTAGGAACTTCTGATTGTTCCTGGAATACAGACTCTTTAGAACACACAAACCAGCTACCCACCTACACAGACCAGAGAAGAGCTCCTGAACTCTGGACACTACCAGAATCTCCGGCTTGCACCTACGTTATAGGAGACAGCAATGTAAAAAGAGCAGCCCCTCATTCAACAGGTGACATTCAATTCTTCTCATATTCCAAGGCAACTATTCAGGAAATTTCTAAGTTATTTAAAAGAACTATACAAAAGAGACCCCACGTGAGGAAAATCCTTCTAAATTTAGGCTGTTTTAACAAGGCTCAAGTTAACCACATAACCACTGTGGCATTAAGATCACTTTTGGAAGCCACAAAAAAATTATTCCCCCAGGCACGCATTCTCTTCCCCCAATTAACAGTGCATGGAGAACTAACACCAGCTGAAGCCAAAAATACTAGAAATTTTAACAACACCCTACTTAGATTTTTTATGGATACTAATAGACTTCTCCTTATCCCCCCTCTTCCTACAACTGAATTCTCCATAAGCCCTAGAGACCATACGGGACACCTTTGGTCCCAATCTACGTCCAAAGCCATATATTCACTATGGCTCAAACATCTGGAGGATTCACAACAAACTCCATAAAACCTATCCAAGTACATAACCTTACAGAAATATACACACACCCACAGGTGTCTACACACGTCCACAGATGTACACATACACCAATACACACATACACCTCTATTGTGTATATGGAAATTACAATATAATCCCTCTATCAATCCACCCCATTCCTCCTTCACCCACATTTGGCTCACAGAATCTTACTGTCACCCTATACCTTATCCTTATTTATAATCTTTCATAACAGTTTAGGGAAACTCTGTAACTATTCTATTCCAAAATTTCTAATCACCTTCACATATATCTCCTATACTATACCGTTGTTAACTCTGGAAATTCGAAATCTCTCACATTTCTCTCCTTTTTATACCTTTTTTGGCCACTCCTAACCCTTTTTAAGTCACAGGGAGGGTACGTACTAACCCTAGCCTAAATAGATAAGACCCTGTCTACAGATAAACATCCCAATAAACAGACCTCCCCTTCTTGTCTCCTGGTCCGCCCCAGGCCAGAGACACGATTGTCAGACTCTGACTACAGTAGGACAGAGGTCAGACTTTTAATCTCCTTAAT